>CBDDIR010000001.1:0-154327 GCA_965229115.1 Hyphomonadaceae bacterium
CTCGGAAGACCAGTTCGACGGGGATGCCCAGTTTCAACGTGTTGCTGTCGCAGTTCAGCAACCGGCTCGCCATCCGCACGCCTTCGTCGAGCTCAACCAGCGCTGCGACATACGGGATTTCCGTGGCGAAGGCGGGATGAAGCGCCTGATGGGTGACGGTCCACGAATAGAGGCTGCCGGTCCCGCGGACGGGCGTCCAGGCGAAATCTGGAGACCCGCACCGCGCGCACATGTAGCGCGGGAGGAACCGCCAGGCGCCGCAGTCCGAACAACGCTGGAATCGCAGCCGCCCATCCTGGCATTGCTGCCAGAAGGCATCGTCCATGGGATCCTGGGTCCTGGGAAGCGGCGCGGGAACGGTGGGGGGTTGCATGGGTGTCAGTTCCTCAAGATCGCCAGACTGCCGTCGCCAAGATCGCCCCATCCGGTGACCAGGCCGATACTGGCCCCCGGCACCTGTCGCGCACCGGCGTCGCCGCGAAGTTGGCGCACGGCTTCCAGCACATGATTGAGTCCCCAGACGTGGGCTTCGCTAAGCAGACCGCCATGGGTGTTCAGGGGATAGCGACCGCCGAGCTGGATCTGGCCGTCTTTCACAAAGTCGTAGATGCCGCCGGGCGCGCTGAACCCCAGCGCTTCCAGCTGCAGCAGCACGACATAGGTGAAGCAGTCGTAGACCTGCAGGAAGTCCATGTCGCGGGCGGTGACGCCGGCCATCTCGAAGGCTCGGGGCGCGGCGTAGGACAGGCCGATCTTGAGCATGTCGGGCCGGGAGGGAATGTCATCTGCTGGATAGGGGTGGCCTTCCGCTGCGCCGGCGATCAGCACGGGCCGGTGCGGCATGTCGCGCGCCCGCTCGGCGCTGGTGACCACAACCGCGCAGGCGCCATCCGTCTCGAGGCAGCAGTCGTACAGACGGAAGGGCTCGGAAATCCACCGCGCGCCCAGGTAGGCGTCCATGTCCAGAGGTTGGCCATAGGTCACGGCCCGTGGGTTGAGCTGGGCGTGCGCACGGCAGGCCAGGGCCACCTCGCCCATCGCCTCGTCGGGCACCCCGTAGAGGTGCTTGTGGCGCATCGCGATCCAGGAATACATTTGTGCCGGCATCATCACGCCGTAGGGCATGTAGAAACCCTGGATGGTGCGGGTCAGCGTGTTCATGTTCATGGCCCGCTGCGGCGGCCGGCCCGGCTTTGGACGAAGCGCGGAGTAGCCATTCCACCCCAGCACCACGAGGACGTTGTCGGCGACGCCGGCAGCAACGGCCGTTGCGGCGTTCTGCAGCGCTGTGGTGGGGCTAGCTCCACCCATATGCACGGTGGAGGCGTACCGCAGCACATCGACACCAAGGTTGGCGGCAAGCTCCTCGGACGATGTGTAGATCGGAGGCGGCACCATCCCGTCAATCTGCGAGGGCTTGAGCCCCGCGTCGGCGATGGCCTTGCGGGCCGCCTCCAGCATCAGGTCCACGGCGGTGCGTTCCGAGCCTTTGACGTATTCGGTCTCGCCGATGCCAACGATGGCGGCCTTGTCGCTGAAACTCACGGCTCTTTCCTGTCTTTCGAACATCGGCGAAGCGTTACGACCTGAAGACTGTCGTTCTAGGTGGGCGGGATCAGGCACGAGTGGATGGACTCATCTCCGGTCACCTGACGCGCCAGCGTCCGGATGGCCAGTTCGGCGTCCTTCAACTCGAAGTCGTGAGTGTGCATCAGCTCAAGTGGCAGCGACCGTGCCTCGATCAGGTCGATGGCCTTGCGGTATCCCGACGAGGTCACGCCGATTGCCCCCTTGATGGTGATCTCCTTGAAGACGATCAGGTCTGAGACAAAGTCCGGTATTGGCTTGAAGCCCTTCACCCCCGCCAGGACGATCGTACCGCCGGGACGCACATAGCTGAGGGCTTCGCGCACCGGGTCGGTGGCGTAGGAGGTCACCTCCACGACGACATCGGCGCCACGCCCGCCGGTGAGTTCTTTGATGCGTTCGATGGCGTTCTCGTTCTGGACATCGATCGTATGGTGCGCCCCGAAGATCCGGGCGAGGTCGAGCTTGCGGGCGTCGGCGGCCATGCCCGTCACGATGATCTTCCCAGCACCCGCCTGCCGCGCGGCGATGACGCTGGCCAGACCGCGCTGGCCCGGTCCCAGTATGACGATAGTGTCGCCGACCTGGGTCTGAGGGATCTCCACCGCCCAGCGGAACCCGGCCCCCAGCGGGTTGAACATCACCGCGAGCTCGGGCGGCAAGGTCTTGTCCATCTTGTGAACGATCGTGTTGGGGGCGAGGTACATGTACTGGGCATAGGCGCCCCAGAGCCCCGGCATGTTCGATAGCGGAATGTAGGAATAGATCTGCCGGTCGGCGCAGAGGTGGTAGCGGCCGCCCAAGCAGGTGTCACAGCTATGACAAGACAGCATGGTCTCGACGGCGACCCGATCGCCGACATCGACGCCCCAGCGGCGCGCGGCCTTGTCACCGATCGCCTCGATGATCCCTACGGGCTCGTGCCCGGGGATCACCGGCATAGGCGTTTTCAGAACCCCCTCGAATTGCTCGTAGTCGCTGCCACAGATCCCGCAGGCCTCGATCCTCAGAATCGCGCTGTCGGCTTCGATATCGGGGATCGGCAAGTCACGCATTTCAAGCGTGCGCGGCGCCGTCTGAACCATCGCAAAGGTCTTGGCGGGAATCACGAGCTTCGCCTCCAGCTGCGCAGCAACAAATCATAACACATATATGTGGCGGAAAACGTATATCTGTTATATCTCCATCTAGGCAAGGATCTTCGATCAGCTTCCGCAGGCTCACGCCCTCAGCCCTTCGCAATGGAATGAACCCAATGACCGCCGACGCCCCGAGGATCGACCTTCTGAGTCTGGAAGAGGCGGCGAACGCGGCCGGGTCGGCGGGGATTTCTGAACAGATGGCGCCGCTCAGCGTGTTTCGCGTCCTCCTGCGGCATCCCGCGGTGGCGGGCGAGCTTGCCTCCACGCTCACTACCCTCCTCTTTCGAGGCAACAAGCTCGACGCCCGCCTGCGCGAACTGATCATCATGCGGATCGGCTGGAGGACCGGCTCGGTCTATGAGTGGACCCAGCACTGGCGGGTGGCCCGCGGGCTCGACATTCCCGAGGCCGACCTGGCGGCTTCCCGTGACTGGCGGGGAGCCGCGAACCTGTCGGAGGCCGACAGGGCTGTGCTGCAGGCCACCGACGACACGCTCGATCAGGGCATGATCTCGGACGCCGCCTGGGAGGCCTGCTGCCTCCACCTGGCGACGGAGGCCGAGCGCATTGAGCTGGTGGTCGCGATCGGCAACTGGACCATGTTCTCCCAGCTCCTGAAGAGCCTGCGCATTCCGCTGGAAGACGGTGTCGAGGCCTGGCCGCCGGATGGCCAAGCGCCACGAACCTGAGTGTCCCACCCCATAGAGCCGGAGTTTCCATGACACGCATACCGATTTCGTCCGATCTCGTCGGGTTGGAGCTCCCCGCCACCACCCAGACCTGGACCTCCAAGGACACCATGCTCTACGCCCTGGGCGTCGGCGGGCGGCCGGCGGAAGACCTGGACTTCATCTATGAAGGCCGCGGCCCGAAGGTTCTGCCGACCTATGCCGTGATCCCGGGCGGCGGCGCCTTGGGGGGGCTGATGCGCACCGTCGACATGCGTCTGGAGATGCTGCTTCATGGCGAACAGTCCATCGAGCTGTTCCGGCCCCTCCCCCCCGAAGCCAGCGTCGAGGTGAGCGGCCGCATCACCGAGGTCTGGGACAAGGGAAAGGCTGCCGTTCTGGGCGTCGAGGGCGTGGCCCGCGACGCCGACGGCGACCTTTTCCGGACCCACGCCACGCTGTTCGTCCGCGGCGCGGGCGGTTTCGGCGGCGAGCGCGGTCCCTCGGGCGGAGATAGCGCCGCGCCCGACCGGGCCCCGGATATTACGGCCAGCTTCCAGACCCGTCCCGAACAAGGCGCGATCTACCGGCTGTCGGGCGATCGCAACCCCATCCATATCGACCCGGCGTTCGCTAGGATGGGCGGGTTCGACGCGCCCTTCATGCACGGGCTGTGCACCTACGGCATTGTGGGTCGCGCCATCCTGCGAGAGCTATGCGCCGACGATCCGGGCGCCTTCCATTCCTTCCAGGGCCGGTTCGCTGACCGGGTGCTGTATGGGGACACTATCGTCACCAAGATCTGGCGCACAGGCGACGGCGAGGCCATCGTGCAGGGCGAAACCGCAGACGGCCGTATCGTCCTGTCTCAAGCCAGGGCGAAATTCGCAGTCCCAGCATAGGCATCGACATGTCGCCCTATCCTCACCTGCTGTCACCGCTGAACCTGGGGTTCGTGACGCTCCCGAACCGCACGCTGATGGGCTCGATGCACACCGGCCTTGAAGAGGCGCCGGATGGATACGATCGGCAGGCTCGGTTCTTCGCCCGACGGGCGCAAGGCGGCGCGGGTCTGATCGTAACCGGTGGCGTATCGCCCAATGAGGCCGGCCGGCTGGGTCGGAACGGCGCGGTGATGCGCGAAGCCGTCGTGGCCGGACACGCCCGGATCACGACCGCTGTGCGCCAGTCCGGCGGGCTCATCGTGCTGCAACTCCTCCACGCCGGCCGCTATGCGCGTCACGGCGGCCTCGTCGCCCCGTCACCGATCGCCTCGAGAATTAACCCGCTGACGCCGCGCGAGCTGACCGAGGACGAGATTCTCCTTACGATCGAGGACTTCGCGAACGCCGCGATGCTGGCCAAGGCGGCTGGCTACGACGGGGTGGAGATCATGGGTTCGGAAGGTTACTTGCTGAACCAGTTCCTGGCGCCGCGGACCAATCAGCGCACTGATCGCTGGGGGGGCTCTGCAGCCAATCGCCAGCGGCTGCCTGCCGAGATCGTCCGGGCGGTCCGCGCTCGTTGCGGTGAGGAGTTCATTCTCGTCTACCGGCAGTCGTTGCTCGATCTTGTGGAGGGCGGCAGCACCTTCGACGAGGTGGTCGATCAGGCCAAGACGGTCGTGGCCGCCGGCGCGAACCTGGTCAATACGGGGATCGGCTGGCACGAGGCGCGGATCCCCACCATCGCCCACATGGTGCCCCGCGGAGCTTTCGCGTGGGCCGCGGCACGGCTCAGGTCCCATCTCAACTTGCCGGTCGTGGCGTCGAACCGGATCAACACCCCGGAGCTTGCCGACCGCCTCATCGCCGACGGCAACGCCGACATGGTTTCAATGGCACGGCCCTTCCTGTCCGATCCCGACTTCGTCGCCAAGGCCCGGGCCGGGCGACGCGCCGCGATCAATGTGTGCATTGGCTGCAATCAGGCCTGCCTGGACAACGCTTTCACCGGCCAGCTCACGACCTGCATGGTCAATCCCGCCGCCTGCCGCGAGGCCGAATTCGACGATGTCGCGGGGCCGATCGAACCCAAGCGTGTCGCGGTCGTTGGCGCGGGGCCCGCGGGCCTGGCCGCGGCGGTGACGAGCGCGGAGCGGGGCCACAGGGTCACCCTGTTCGAGATGTCAGAGCGGATCGGCGGGCAGTTCAATCTCGCGCTGCGGATTCCGGGCAAGGAGGACTATGCCGAAACCATCGGATATTATGGCGCGCGGCTGTCCGAGCTCGGGGTCGAAGTCCGGTTGGGAACGTTTGCCCGCGCGCAGGAGCTTCTCGCCGCCGCCTACGATCATGTGATCCTGGCCACCGGCGTGGAGCCGCGAGCCCTGGACTCGGTCGGGGTGGGCGACCCTCGTGTGCTCACCTATGCGCAGGCCATCGAAACACCCGAACGAGCGGGCGATACGGTGGCGATCCTGGGCGCGGGCGGCATTGGCTTCGACGTGGCTCAACTGCTGGCGCATCCGACTGGCGCGGGCGATCCCACAGAGCCCGACATTGAGGGGTTCTCCCGGCTTTGGGGGATCGACACGGCCTTTACCGAGCGCGGCGGCCTGCAGCCGCGGCCGACGTCCTGGCCCGCGGCCCGACGGGTCACGATCTTCCAGCGCAAGCCGGGATCAGCTTTCGGCGCGGGCCTGAGCAAGACGCGCGGTTGGGCCAACGTCCAGGAAGTGGCGCACCGCGGTGTCGCCATGACCGGGGATGTCGTCTATGGCCATCTCGCGCTGGAGGGCCTGCATGTCACAGTGGGCGGCATCCCTCGATTGGTCGTGGCCGACACGTTCGTGTTATGCATCGGCCAGGAGCCGCAGGCCGGAATCGCCCCGGCGCTGGCGGCTGGGCGGGTTCCATATTCGCTGGTCGGCGGCGCGCGGAACGCTGCTGGTTTGGATGCGGTACGGGCCATCGAGGAGGGAACCCGGGCGGCGCTCACGATCTGAGCGGGCGCCCAAGGATTTGAACGCATGCCGAAGCCTGATCAGTCCGTAGTCAAGTCCGCCGCTCGGACCCTGGAGATTTTCGAGTACTTCGACGAGATTCGTAGGCCCGCGCACATCCAGGATGTGGCCCTGGCGCTGGGGTATCCGCATTCCAGCACCGCGGCGCTACTCCGCAGCCTCGCCGACCTCGGCTACCTGGAGTTTTCCGTTGACGACAAGACGTTCTTTCCGTCCATCCGGGTCTCCCTGCTAGGCCACTGGGTTGGCGACGAAATCCTCCCGCTTCGGCGCATCCAGCAGCAGATGCGTGACATCGCAGAGCAAACCCAGATGACCGTGGTGCTGGGTGCGGCGAGCGGCGGTTACTGCCAGTATGTCCGCGTGATCGAGGGCACGACGCCGATCCGCTACCACGTCAAGGCGGGTACGCGGCGGTGCCTTGCTCGCTCGACCCTGGGCCGCGTGCTGCTGGCCATGGCCCCTCCCGATCGCAGGGCCCGGCTGATCGCCGAAGGCCTGGCGGTGTGGGACGGCGATGAAGCGCCGCCGCTCGCCGAGGAGGTCGCCAGAGACGTTGCCCAGGTCGCCGCCCGAGGTCATGCCTTCCATGCCGGCCTGGTCAACGACAACGCCGCGATGCTGGCCATTCCCCTCTCGTTCAGTCTGCCCGCACGTCCGCTGGCCCTTGGCCTGGCCGCCCCCAAGGAGCTGTTCCGGGGTCGCCGCGCCGAGTTGCTCAAGATCATGCGCGACGTGCTCGGGCGCCTCGGAAGCCCGGGCCCGGCCCGGAAGACCGCCTGAGCGACGGATTTTCGTCAGGCAGGTCTGGGGTTCTGAATCAGGACGGTACCCTGCGCCGAGCAGCAAAGCCGGCCCTCGTTTTCCATCTCGATCCTGACGACCGCAGTTTGTTTGCTCATGGAGATGATTTCAGCGTGCGCTGTGACTGTCCCGCGGCTGACCGGGGCGAGCAGGTTGATCTTGAACTCGGTCGTGGCCGCCCACTGGCCCTTCTCCATATGGGGGTAGCAGACGCATCCCAACACGTGGTCGCAGGCGGCAGACAGGACGCCGCCATGCATGTTGCCGAAGCCCGTCAGCAGCTTTGGGTCCACCGCCATCTCTGCCGTCAGATGGCCGTGCTCCATTGCGATGATTCGAAGGCCGAGGAACTCGGGGAGGCCGGTCATCCGATTGCTCGAAGCCATGAAGGCTTCGACCATCTCGGCGTGAAACTCGGGCATTCTGCGCGGGATCATTGCATTTCCTTTCAAGCTTCAGCTAAAATCGCTGGCGCCAGCGAGCGCGGCCTCGGCGCCGCTCACGAGGCTTTCAAGGACATCCTTGGCGGGGCGAATGGCCTTGATGAGCCCCATGCCCTGGCCGGCAAACCCAGGCGCGATATCCTTGCGCTGATCCAGGGTCGCCGCCGCGAGCACGGGCCCGGCGATGATAGACTGGAAGGGCATGGGCAGCGGCGACTTCTCCGCGTCCACCCACGCCTGCGCCCACTTATTGCGGATGATCCTGGCCGGCTTTCCGGTGACGGATTTTGACACTACCGTGTCGCCATCGCCGTACTCGACCAGAACCTCCTTCTGGAATTGCTGAATGCCGGCTTCTTCCGTCGCCAGGAAAGCGGTGCCCACCCAGGCGCCTTCAGCCCCCAGCATCATCGCGGCGGCTACGCCGCGGCCGTCGGCAATACCGCCGGCCCCGAGCACCGGGATGCGCCCCGCCATGGCGTCGACGACCTGGGGGATAAGCGCCATGGTGCCAATCGGCGAATTGTGTCCGCCCCCATCATGTCCCTGAGCGACCACCACGTCGATGCCAGACGCGGCGACCTGCAGCGCGTGCTTCACAGACCCGATGACGGCCATGATCTTTGTACCGTTCTCCCGCAGTCGCTCCATCCAGGGGCCGGGGTTTCCCAGGCCCGCGGCGTAGACCGGCACCTTTTCCTCGATCACCACCTCCATTTGCGCCTCGAAGAACTCCTTGGAGAAGAACGCGGGGCCGCCCCGAGCTTCGGCGTTGGTGGCCTCGCGCGGACGGACGACCTTTTGCAGGCCTTCCTGGCGCATGAAGTCGGCTGCAAACGCCTGATAGTCGCCAAGCAGATCCATGGGCGACGGCTTGCCGCCATCGCCGGAGCCTGCCGCCGCGTCGACCACCTCGCGGCGGACGGAGGCCGGCAGCAATGTGTCGACGCCGAAGGGCTTGTCGGTGAGCGATCGCACTTCGCGGATCCACGCGCGAAGTTCCTCCGGTGAGCAGGCTGCAGCGCCAAGGATTCCTAGCCCTCCGGCATTGGAGACGGCCGCTGCCAGGCGGGGAACGCTGGCCCCGCCCATTCCGGCGAGGACGATGGGATAGCGGATGCCGAAAATCTCGCAGATGCGGCTGTGCAAAGCCATGACAGTGTTCCTTGTCTCTGATGATGAGGCTCGCTGAGCCGACCTTGGGTCAGCGACCCTGGAAGACGGGCTTGCGTTTCTGCATGAAGGCGAGCGGCCCCTCCCGGGCGTCCTCGGTTCGGAAGACAGGGGCAGCCATTTCGGATTCGATCTGCATGCCTTCAGCTTCCGGCCGGCCCAGGCAGGCTCGCGCCGACCGGCGGATGGCCTGTACCGCGATCGGCCCATTGGCGGCGATGCGCTCAGCCAGATCAAGGGCCGTGGGCAGCACGTCGGCCTGGGGCACCACGCGATTGAGGAACCCCAACTCGAGCGCTTCGGCGGCGGTAATGAGATCGCCGGTGAGCAGCAGCTCCATGGCCCGAGCATAGGGTATCTGTCGGGGCAGTCTCACCGTCGAACCGCCTCCCGGGAAGATCGCCCACTTGACTTCCTGCACCCCAAGCTTGGCGGATTCGGACGCGACCCGCAGGTCCGTCCCCTGGGCCAACTCCATGCCCCCGGCGATCGCGTGACCGTTGATCGCCGCAATCACCGGCTTGACCACATCGAAGGTCCGAAGAAGCCCCCGGCCGAGCATCTCTCCGTCCGCCAGCAGCCGTCGATCCCACTCGTCTTCGGGTGGCCGCGCCCGACTCATCAACGGAATGAACCGTCCAAGATCGGCTCCGGAACAAAAAGCCTTGTCACCGGCGCCGGTGACAACCGCGACGCGGATGTCGGGGTCGTCACGCACTGCGGTCCAGGCGTCGGCCAATCGAACCAGCATCTCCGGGGAGATGGCGTTTCTCGCCTCAGGCCGGTTGAGGGTGATGAGCGCGACATGGCCCTTCCGTTCGAACCTAACGACGTCGCTCATATTTTCTCCGACACATATGTGTTTTGTTATGACACCTTCATGCTACGCTGACTTACCGGACGAAGGAAAGCCTGAAGCGAACGCTGTGGCGGTCCGCGGCGGAAAAAGCCGATTGGCAGGATCGGTCGACGGTGCCGGGAGGTTGTTCCCGTAGTGAGGATTATCGATGACTGAACCGCACCGTACCGTCTTCAGAACGGCCGACGGCCTCGACCTCGTCGCTGACCGCTACGGCGCGCCGATCCGCGGCGGCGTGCTTCTGGCGCACGGGGGCGGCCAGACCCGGCACGCCTGGGCCAAGACCGCGGCGGCGCTGGCGGATCGCGGCTGGGAAGCCGTCGCCCTGGACCTGCGCGGCCACGGCGACAGCGGTTGGTCGCCGACGGGCGACTACCAGATGGAACGGTTCGCGGGCGACCTCGCAACCGTCGCCAACGAGATGGGCGGACGTCCGGCGCTGATCGGCGCGTCGCTCGGCGGGCTCGCGGGATTGCTCGCTGAAGCCGAGATCGCGCCTCGGAGCTTCAGCTCCATAACCCTGGTGGACATTGTGCCCAACATGGACATGGACGGAGCCGCTAAAGTCATGGGCTTCATGAGCGCCCATCTCGGCGAAGGTTTCGCTAGCCTTGAGGAGGCGGCCGATGTGATCAGCTCCTATTTGCCCCACCGCCCAAGGCCTTCGGACCTTTCCGGATTGGCGAAGAACCTTCGGTGCGGCGGCGATGGTCGATATCGCTGGCATTGGGATCCCAGCTTCGTCGCAAGCGCGAACCGGGAACGGTCGAGGCGAGATGCGCAGGCGTTCGACGCCGGGCTGGCCAGTCTAGCCCTTCCAGTGCACCTCATTCGCGGTCGGCTGAGCGAATTGGTGACGCGGCAAGCCGCCGAAGATTTCGTCGCAAAATTGACGAACGCCCAGTTCACTGATGTCGCTGGCGCTTCTCACATGGTCGTGGGGGATCGCAATGACGCCTTCCTCGATGCCGTGGTGGGCTTTCTGGATCGGCTGGATTCCCGACAGCCGGCCAAAGTCGGCCGAAACTCGCCCTAAGGTGCACAGCCAAGCAAGCTAGCTAATCATCTCGGCCGTCGCCGGAATGGCGGCTGGGCTTCACGCGACTGCCGCGCCGGCGGCGATCCCCATCTCTCCGCGCACGAGTTGACGGGTGAATCTTTCGAAATCTTCCGGCGATGAATCAGCGGTCAATTACATGAGAGCCACCGCGGCCAGCGTCGAGCCGTAATCTCCAGCTCAAATCCCGGGTGCCGGTTTTGGGATCGCCTGTCTTTTGCGCCACATCAGAGAATTGTGGCTTTTGCCTAGCAAAGTCCACAATGCCCGGCACAGTTTAACCAAGTATAGATAATATGCATGCAAGATCATGTGCGACGAGATCGTAAAGGGGCGACTGGGCGATGTGCAAGACGCTGCGGGAGAGTGATCAACAGTTCGCCGCAGTCATTTCGACCCGCCGACGACAGATCGCCATGCGGCTGCTTTTGCCGGTGATCGTCGCCCCGATCTATTCAGTGTTCACCGGGTCGTTCATCGCCGCGGTGGCGGGGGTGCTCGGCTACTTCCTGTTGCAAGCGCTTGAGGTCTGGGTCTTTCCCCGCGCACTGATTGAGCGACGGCTGGAAGGCGCGCGCTGGCGGGCCGGAGCCCTGGTCGTTGTGGCGGTCAATGGAGTGGTGTTCGGTTCGGTTGGCATCGTCGCGGCCGTTTTCGGCGGACCTTGGGGAGCGGCCTGCGGCGCGCTGTGGGTGTCCGGCGCGATCTTGAACGCGGTCCTGACCAGCGCAGGTTGCCGCCCCGTGTTCGTTGCCGCCCTCCTGCCGCAGATCGGCTACTTTATCATTCTCGCTCTCCTCGCCATGCCTCTCGGCGCGCCGCTCGGTCAAGCTGTGGCGTTGGCTGTGACGGCGGGGTTGAACGTCACAGCTGCATTGTTGGCCTGGCGACTCTATCAGCATACCCTGGCGGCCGAGCGTGAGGCCAAGGCGCAGGCGCAAGCCGCCACCGCTGCGAAGTCGGCTTTTGTCGCGATGGTCAGCCATGAACTTCGCACGCCACTCAGCGCCATTCTGGCGGGCGCGGCCGAGGTAGGGGGTCGATCGCGCGACGCTTGCGATCGTTCAAGCGCGCGCATCATCCTTGACTCCGCCCGCATGATGCGGAGCCTGCTCAACGACCTGCTCGACATGTCCAAGATTGAAGCGGGTCGTCTGTCGATTGAAGAGGTTCCCTACGACCTTCAAGCACTGGTGGAAGACACCCTACAATTCTGGTCCGCCGAGGCGCGCAAGAAGGGCGTTTCACTTCGGCTGGAGGCCGGGCCCACACTTGGCTGGGCTCGGGGTGACCCCTTCCGACTTCGACAAATCTTCAACAACCTGCTTTCGAATGCAATCAAGTTCACCGATGATGGCGGGGTTGTGGTGCGGGTCGCAACGCTCGTAGACGCCCACGGGGAACTCCTGCAGGTCGAGGTGACTGATACAGGACCTGGAATGACCCCCGATCAGCTCGAGCGCCTCTTTATCGCGTTCGAGCAACTGGACGCGAGCACGGCCCGTACGCACGGCGGCACCGGGCTTGGACTGTGCATCAGTCGGCAGTTGGCGGAGCTAATGGGTGGGGACTTGGCGGTGGTCAGCGACGCTGGCGCAGGCACGACCTTATCATTGAGGCTGCCGCTCGCAAGGCTCGACGGGACCTTAGAACCGGAGGGTTACGAGCAACCGTTGGCGCCTAGCGTGGATCTCAGGGTCTTGATCGTCGACGATCATGAGATCAATCGTCGAGCGTTTGGCCTGATGTTGCAGCCCTTCTGCAGCCAGGTCGTCACCGCTCAGGACGGTCAGGCCGCGTTGGAGCTCTTGGCGATCAGCGAATTCGATGTCGTGCTAATGGATATGAACATGCCGGTAATGGGCGGCCTGGAAGCGGTGCGGCGGCTAAGAAACTCAAACGGGATGAATCGGAATACGCCCGTTGTCGCGCTGACAGCGTCTTCGTCCGCCGACCACGTCGACCAATGCCGAGCCGCGGGAATGCAGGCCTTTGTCAACAAACCGGTCGAAGCACACCAGCTGTTCGCCGCCATCGAGGCCGTCCTGGGTTCGATGAACGCTGAACAGGACATCGCTTCCCCCCACTCCCGCTCGCACCGGAGGGAGCCGGAAGCTCAGGCGATCGCTGACGGCACCTAGGCGACCGGTATGATGGGCTAAAGACCGTGCCAGCGTCGAGTGACGAAGATGACGCGGATGCGTCACGGTTTTGGCATGGAGCGGCACCATAGGTTGGCCATGTTGCGCACCCGCTGCATCGAAGTACCAGAGGCCGCTGCCGGATCAGAGCAGGTAGCAAAACCAGATAAAGAAACGCCCTCGGCGAAAGGCCAAGGGCGTCAGTTGCGGCGGCTTATGGAGGTGTCGCCGAGTGGGTCATTGGGCGGGAGCCGATTTTTCTTAAGCCAGCTTGCTCGGCTACATCCGACCCTCGGGTAGATGCCATGACGGCTTGGGAAGGACGGCGGTTTCCGCCACCCTTCCTCTCTTCCCGCTATCTAGAAGCGATATTGAAGCTCCATGCCAAACAGCCGAGGTGGCGTCAGCTCCAGGTTTTGAGCTCCGCCGGCGGGGGGATTGCGCTGCGACCCGGCGACCGCGGCCTCGTAGCCTTCAGTGTCGAAGACGTTCTTCACGTAGGCGATAACGGTGTACTTGCCTCCGGTCGGTTGCCAGAACGCCCGCAGATCCACCTGATCCCAGGAAGGGGCTTCGTTGTAGGTGCGGGTGAAGACGTTGGCGTAGGCTTCGCTCCGGTAGAGGTAGGTGGCTCCCAAGGTGAGGGCGCCGGCATCCGTGTCGAAGGTATAGGCGCCGTTCAATGCGATCTTGTGCTCGGGCGCTTGCGGGAGCCTGTTGCCTTCAACGCTAACCGCCGTGGTGGTGACGTTATCATTGGTGTCGACGAGCTTTACGCTCTTCAGGATTTTGGTGGGGTTGTAGCCGTAATCCAAGGTCAAACGAATTTGGGGCGCCGGCTGCCAGATCGCGCTCAACTCCAGCCCGCTGGACCGCGACTTGGCGATGTTGACGAACTGACCAACGTTGGTTGGGCCGACCCTGATGGTGACCGGCGCCTGCAGGTCCCGATAATCGATGTAGAACAGGGCGGCGTTCAGTTGAAGCGTCGGGAAGTTCTTCTTGACCCCGATCTCGTAGGCGTTTGCGAACTCCGCATCGGCCTTGGGCACGTCAAGGAAGCCGCCAGCGGAGAAGCCAAAGGCCTTATAGCCCCGGCTGTAGCGAGCATAGGCCATCGTGTCGTCGTCTGGTGTCCACTGCAGGCCTGCAGTCCCGGTTGTGGCGTCGGAGCCGCCGCTTAGGCCCCGGCTGGCGATACCCGTCGCGCTGCTGATCGTGTACTGCCGACAGACCCCGGCGGTGCAGACCGACGGGTCGGTGACGCCTGGGATGAGTCCCGCAGTGCTCTTCGGCGCCAGATTATCGGTCAGGTCAAAGGCGCCGTTGCCTAGGCCGCCAAGGCCATTCAGCGCGCCACCCAAACCAAATGCCTGCCCGACGGCCGGAAGAGCGGCCAGATTGCCCAGCAGGCTCCCGTAGTTGGCAGCCGTTCCTGGACCAAAACCGCTGAGCCCAAGCGCTGGATAAAGCCCCGCATAGCAAACATCGGAGTTGCAAACGATGCGGCGGTTCTCGGTTCCGAATTTTTTGTCCTTGGTATAGCGAAGGCCAACTGTCAACTTCAGGGTGTCGGTCACCTCCCAGTCAACCTGGCCGAAGACCGCCCGGCTTTTGGTGGTGAGGGAATAGTTGCCCGTCGACCAATACTGGTTCGGGTTTGGCGCCGCGCCCAGGATGGGCGTGCTCAGGTTGCTGGGGCCAACAAGGTAGAAGTCGGCGGTGCTGCCGGTGCCCGAATATTTTTCCTGATAGTCGAAGGCGCCAAGGATCCACTGGACCGGGCCGTCCGTCGTCGACGAGATGTTGATCTCGTTGCTATACCACTTGGGGTACTCGAAATAGTGAAACGCGTTATTGCCGTTGACGGTCAGCGGCGCGCAGTTGACCGTCGAGCGTCCGGCGGCGAACAGGGCGCCGACGTTGCCGCAGAGTGAGCCGGCCGCGAGCGGGATCTGGTAGGACTTGACGTTGGTGCCGTCAGTGTCCCCGTACAGATCGTAGTTGTACTCCTGAAGTCCGCCGATGTACTTCACGTCAAACTTCGGAGCGTGGTAGACGAACTGGGTCGTGAACGAATTCACATCGCTCAGCCGCACCCGACCGGCAAAATTTGCATTGAAATCGTGAGAGTCCTTCAGCGCCGGATTGGTGGTTGTTGTGCCGCCGTTGAACTGCACAAGGCTGCCCGGCACGATCCCGTTTGTATAGCCGAACGCCGAATTGTAGACGATCGAGAAGTTGGGATCGAGGAGACCTGGCTCGTAGGGCGCATTGAGGTAGCCGGCGCGGGCGCCGGGGCCGCCCCGGTTGTGCCAAACGAGGGTCTTATAGGAGGCCCAGAGTTCAGCGTGCTCACCGAGGTCGGCTTCCATCTGCAGTTGGATCTGGTATTCGTCGCGCTTGGTGCCTTCAGAATCGCCGCCGTTGACGTCCTTGTAGTAGCCCTCCCGCTGATCGAGCTTGTAGCCGGAGACCCGGAACCTCAGTTCGTCCGTAATGGGACCGGAGACCGCGGCCTGGAAGTTTGTGTACTCGTAATTCTCCACAATCGCCCGGACCTCGGCGTACGGGTCGTCAGTGGGCCGAACAGAGATGACGTTGACGGTGCCGCCGATGGCGTTGCGGCCGTAGAGCGTGCCCTGGGGGCCCCGCAAAATCTCCACCCGCTCCACATCCAAGGGCGGGCCGCCCGCCAGTACGGTCGAGGTCGTAAACAGGCCATCGATATAGATGGACACAGCGCCGTCGACCGAGTGGACGTTGGTCAGGCGGCCAATGCCGCGCATGCTCGCCCGGTCGTTCGCCGCCTGGTAGACAAAGCCTGGTGTGAAATTGGTCAGGTCTTGTACCGTGGTGATGCCGACCTTGTCCCGTTGCTCGCTGGTGAAGGCGGAAATCGCGATAGGCACCGTCTGCAGGCTTTGTTCCCGCTTCTCGGCGGTGACGACCAGCTCTTCGATCATGTTGGAGCCGCCAGCAGCGTCCTGCGCTAAGGCAGGAGCGGAAAGAGCGCCAAGGGCGGCTACAGACACGCCCATAGTAAGCGCGCTGCGCAAGCGCAGGATTGATGTCATTTTCTTGTCCCTCCCAGAGCAGCGGGGACTTACGCCCCGCTTTTTGCACACGTTGTCGCAATGTCGAAGGCCCGAGGATCGCGACGTCGCCTCGCCCCAGCGATAACGGTTCATCTTGAACTTGGCATCTGTCAATAGGGTTAATCCGAGATCTTGACGCAGACTTGGGCTGAAACCCCAATTATAGTGATCATCACTCGTTTATTGGGTTCTCTGCAATCTGAGCCTTCTTAAGTTGAGGCTTGGATGCCGCCTTCTGGAAATGGCCATGCGCCGGGCTATAGGGGCCTACGTGAGATCCTTGCGTGTTAGGCCCTGCAGATGCGCGACAAGCCTGAAGCGGCTGTGGGCCGTGCCGTGGACGGCGGCGAACTTCTGGAGAGTCTTCGTCCACCGAAACGGCTCCCTGGCCCGCTCTCTTTGCTGGGGCGTCCGGCGCGAGCTGACGTCGCAGAACGGATCGGCGGCCTGGTCATGGGCAAACGGACAGAGGGGCCTCGCTAGCGCGAGGCTCGTTTGGGCTGATGGGGTGGACGGCCCCTGTGTCCTGCGTCTGAGCTGCATAGGATGGTCGTTGCGAAGCAACCTTCAGCAGGAGCCGTCGACCATGCAGATTACCACTATCGGTCTTGATCTCGCCAAGAGCGTCTTCCAGGTCCACGGCGTCGACGCTGTGGGTCAGATCACGGTCAGGAAGAAGCTGCGGCGCGCCGAAGTGCTGAAGTTCTTCGGATCCCTTCCGCCCTGCCTGATTGGCATGGAAGCCTGCGCGACATCACACCACTGGGCGCGGGAGATCTCGGCGCTGGGCCACCAGGTGCGGTTGATGCCGCCCAGCTACGTGAAGGCTTATGTTCGGCGCCAGAAGAACGACGCCGCCGACGCCGAGGCGATCTGCGAAGCGGTCACTCGGCCGACCATGCGGTTTGTGCCGATCAAGAGCGCCGAGCGCCAGGGCGTGCTGGTGCTGCACCGGACCCGAGAGCTGTTGGTGCGCCAGCGGACCATGCTGATCAACGCGATCCGCGGACACTGCGCAGAGTTTGGGATCATCGCGGCACAGGGCGCGCGCCGGGCGTTGGATCTCATCGAGGATGTGAGGCAGGCAGATGTGTCGGTGCTTCCGGACCTGGCCCGTTCCGCGTTGCTGAGGCTGGCCGATCAACTCGACGCCCTGGCGGTCGAAATCCATGCACTTGAGCGACGGCTGCTCGCTTGGCATCGGCAGGACCAGGCCAGCCAGCGGCTGGCCACCATCCCCGGTGTCGGGATCATCACCGCCACCGCCCTGTCGGCGACCGTCGTCGATCCCTCCGCCTTCAGATCCGGCCGCGAGTTTGCCGCCTTCCTGGGGCTCGTGCCGCGCCAGAACTCGTCTGGCGGCAAGGATCGGCTGGGCCGGATTTCCAAGATGGGGGATGGCTATCTGCGCAAGCTGCTCGTCGTTGGTGCGACGTCGGTGATCCGCAGAGCGCGGACTGGCGCCATGGCGGCCGGCGACTGGATCCGATCGCTCCTTGAGCGCAGGCCAGCCCGCGTCGTCACCGTCGCCATGGCCAACAAGACGGCCCGCATCGCGTGGGCTGTCCTGAAGCGCGGCGAGGTCTACCGCCCGCCTGCTATGGCCTGATCAAGATCGCTGCGGCCCACGGCCGTCGCTCCGACCTGTAGGGTGCAGAAGGACTGATGATGACGATCTGAACGCGGCCGCAGAGCAGGACAACCCGAGGCATTGTCGGAGCCGTGAGCTCGATGGGCTGAATGGGACCTGATCAGCGGACTCCATCAGGGCCAGCGGACATCAGCGCCGCGCAAACAGGCCGGACAGATGACCGCACCCCGACAGATCGTCACCGCAGACCAACTTCACGCTTGCAGCGCAGGGGCCGTCCACAGATGACAAGGCCGGTATAAGCGGCTCCGGCTTTAGCGAGAGCCCTGACGCGCGACAGGGCGTTGGTATTGACCATGTCGTGGCGCGGCCTCTCTCTAATTTAGGATTTCATGATATTCTCGGTTCCGTCCGCCGCGAGTCCCCTGCCCCCAGCCGCGCGCAAGGACGACATCATCCAGATTCGGGCGTCGGCCGAAACCAAAGCGACCCTGAATCGTGCTGCGGCGCTTCGCTGCGGATTCCGAGCTGATCGCGCCCGTCATTCCGATTTGATGCCGCCCACCGTTCCGACTAGTCCCCGCGCGGCATTCCGGGATGATGCCACCCAGGCCGCGGGCCGTGAGGGTCTTCGTTGGCACTTGGCTTCCTCCTTTTGGAGGGACCGATGCCGACGGAGAGGATCGCCATGCGTCGCGGGGGCGAGATGTTGAGATTGAGCCGGGACGCCGGCCTGGCGACCCGCGAGGTGGCGAGGCGAACCGGGGTAGCGCTCTCGACGCTGCGGGAGATGTTTCGCCGCTTTGAGATGTCCGGGCTGACGTGGCCCTTGCCGCTGGACTTGGCCGATGCCGAACTGGAGGCGCGCCTTTACGGCGAGGCCGGCACCAAGCAGAGCCACCGGCGGTGGGTGGAGCCCGATTGGGCGGCGCTGAACCACGAGTTGAAGCGCAAGCAGGTCACCCTGCAAATCCTGTGGGAGGAGTATATAGAGGCCAACCTGGACGGCTATTGCTACAGCCGGTGATCGTCGATCCCCGGACCGGCAGGACGCGAGGGGCGCATATCTTCGTGGCGGTGATGGGAGGCCCAAGCCTGTCGTTCGCCCACGCCAGTTGGACCGAGACCCTGCCCGACTGGATCGACGCTCACGCCCGGACCTTCGCTATTTCGGCGGGGCGGCCCGGCTCTTGGTGCCGATAACCCCAAGGTCGCGGTGATGAAGGCCTGCATCTACGACCCGGAGGTCAACCGCACCTACGCCGAGATGGCGGCCCACTACGACACCGCCGTGCTGCCGGCGCGTCCTCGCGCCCAAGAGACAAGGCCAAGGTCGAGGCCGCCTTGCGCACCGTCGAGCGATGGCTGCTCGGTCGTCTGCGCCATCGGCGCTTCCACAGCCTGGCCGAGGTCAATGCCGCCATCGCCGAGCTACTGGTCCGGCTCAATGACCAGCGCGTCTTGCGTTACGTTGGCCGCACACGTCGTCAGCTGTTCAAGGAGATCGACGCCCCAAGACTGAAGCCCTTGCCGGCCGAGCCCTATGCCCTGGCCGAGTGGCGCGTGCGCAGGTCGGCCTTGACTTATCATGTCGACGTCGAGGCCACTTCTACTCGGTCCCCTATCGCCACGCCCGCACCAGCGTCGAGGTGCGCATGACGCCGCGGACGGTTGAGGTGTTCTTGACGGGCGAGCGGATCGCCGGCCACATTCGCGGCTCAGGCGACGGCAAGCAGCCGGCTCATCCGCACACACACTAGGTCGAAGGATAGCGGCGTGGCCAAGATTTGGCGTGGCCACGCCCACGGTCGTTTCGATTCGATATCAGGTGCGCTCGTGAGGGCTTTGAGCCAGCCGATTGGGCGGCTCATCAGAAGCTATCTGGGCCATTGGGATCAGCGCTAAAAGATATATAAAACGACCATCACGCACTATTTATATAGAAATAGCACTTGACGTTGACGCATCAGAATCTCAATCGTGGGTAGCCCGCCATTCGCGGGCGTCGGCATCAGGAAGCCCCCCACGATGAATCTGATCCGAAATGTCTCGTCCGCGCCGCCTCGCTTCGGTCGCGCCGCCCAGACCGCGATGCTCGCCGCAGGCGTCGGCCTGCTCCTAGCCAGCCCGGCCTGGGCGGCCGGTGGCGGCACCGCCATGCCCTGGGAGGGTCCGCTCACCACGGTGATGCAGTCGCTCTCCGGTCCCGTCGCCAAGGCGATTGGCATCATCGCCATTGTCTTGACCGGGCTGGGCTTCGCCTTCGCCGAAGGGGGTTCGGCGATGCGAAAGGGCATCGGCATCGTTTTCGGGCTGGCCATCGCCTTTACCGCCACGACCTTCGTCAGCACCTTCTTCAACCTCACCGCCGGAGCGGCGTTCTGAGGTGGCACAGTCCGAAGTCGAGGGCTTCGAGATCGCCTTCCACAGCTCCCTTTCGGAGCCGGTGACGATCGCAGGCGTTCCGAGAATGATCGCCATTCTGAACGGCACGCTCACGGCGGTCCTGGCGCTGGGCCTCCAGGTTCCCCTGATCGGCTTGCCCGTCGGCTTGGCCATTCACGGCGCCTGCTACTGGCTCAACAAGCGCGACCCCTACTTCTTCGACGCCCTCGGGCGGCACATCCGCCAACGGCCTTACCTGGACGCCTGACCACGGGCGCGCCCGTCGCAGGCGCGCGACCGAACCCTACCCGCGCCCATCTGGGCGATTTCAACGCCCGATCCGCCCCCAACCGCAGAGGACAGCCCATGCTCTACCTGCGCGAATACCGTCCCAAGGCTGATCGCCTGTTCGATCATTTGCCATGGGTGGCGCTGATCGGTCCTGGCCTGATCCTCAACAAGGATGGCAGCTTTCAGAAGACCCTGGCCTTTCGGGGTCCCGATCTGGCCAGCTCGACGGACGCCGGCCTGGTCGCCACCCGCGCCCAGTTGAACAACGCCCTTCGCCGCCTTGGCTCGCGCTGGTGCCTGCATATCGAGGCGCTGCGGGCAGCCTCGCAGGACTATCCGGCCAGCCAGTTCCCTGATCCGGTCTCCGACCTGGTCGACGAGGAGCGCCGCGAGGCGTTCGAGGGTCACGAGCGGCACTTCGAGAGCCGCTACTTCCTCACCTTCACCTACCTCCCGCCCGAGGAGGCGGTCAGCACGGCTGAGAGCCTGCTGCTGGAGAACGCGCCTTCAGGGCGCGGCGCGGCTGGCATGTACCGCGCGGCCCTGAGCGATTTCCTCAGCACGGTGCGCCAGATCGCCGACATCCTGACCGCGATCATGCCGGAGGTTCACGAACTCTCCGACGACGAGACGCTCACCTATCTGCATGGCTGCATCTCCACCAAGCGCCACTACGTCAAGGCGCCGGAGACCCCGGCCTATCTCGACGCCTTCCTGACCGATGACGATTTCCAAGGCGGCCTCCTGCCGCGCCTGGGCGGCAGCTATGTGCGGACCATCTCGGTGCGCGCCTATCCGGCGACCTCTTCGCCGGGCCTGCTGGACCGCCTGAACGAACTGGGCATCAGCTACCGCTGGGTCTGCCGCTTCCTGCCGCTCGACAAGGAAGACGCCCGCAAGGCGGTGACCACGGTCCGCAAACGCTGGTTCGCCAAGCGCAAGGGCGTCATGGCGCTACTGAAGGAGGCCATCACTCGGGAGGCCTCGGTCCTTGAGGATCCCGACGCCGCCGCCAAGTCGATGGACGCCGATGCGGCGCTGGCCATCCTCGGCGGCGACTACGCCTCGATCGGCTATTTCACACCGACGGTGACCTTGATGGACACCGATCCCGACCGGCTGGCCGACCGGGTTCGCGAGGTCGAAAGCGCCATCAACCGGGTCGGCTTCGTCTGCAAGGTCGAGGACGTCAACGCCGTCGAGGCCTGGATCGGCAGCCTGCCTGGCCAAGCCTACGCCGACCTGCGGCGGCCCCTAGTGTCGTCGCTGAACCTTTGCGACATGATGCCGATGTCGGCCATCTGGCCTGGCCCGACGCGCAACGAGCACCTCGGTTCTGAGTGCGCCAAGCGCGGCCACCCCGGCGCCCAGCCGCCTTTGATGTTCACCCGCACGGCCGGGACCACGCCGTTCCGCTTCGACCTGCATCAAGGCGACGTCGGCCACACGATGATCGTCGGCCCCACGGGCGCCGGCAAATCGGTGCTGCTGAACGCCATCGCGGTGCAGTGGCTCCGCTATCCCGAAGCCCAGGTCTTCTTCTTCGACAAGGGCGCCAGCTCGCGCGCCGCCACCCTGCTGACCGGCGGCCAGTTCTACGCCCTGGGCAGCGAGGAAAGTGAACTCGCCTTCCAACCGTTGGCCGACATCGACACCGCCGATGATCGGTCGTGGACCCAGGAGTGGGTGCAGGACCTCGTGGCGGCCGAGGGCGTGGAGATCGCCCCCCAGGTCAAGGAGGAGATCTGGAGCGGTCTGCGCAATCTCGCCGCCGGCCCCCGCGACCAGCGGACCCTGACCTTGCTGGCGGCGACGATCCAGGACCACAGCGTCAAGGCCGCGCTCAAGCCCTTCACCCTGAGCGGACCCCACGGACATCTCCTCGACGCCAGTCAGAACACGCTCAAGGCGGGCTCCTGGCAGACCTTCGAGATGGCCGAGCTGATGGGCAACAAGTCCGCCCTGGCTCCCGTCCTGACCTACATCTTCCGCACTCTGGAGAAGCGGTTCGACGGTCGGCCGACCCTGCTCGTTCTCGACGAAGCCTGGCTGTTCCTCGACCAGGGCTCGTTCGCGGCGAAGATCCGCGAGTGGTTGAAGACCCTTCGGAAGTTCAACGTCGCGGTCGTGTTCGCCACGCAGAGCCTGGCCGATATCGCCCGGTCCTCGATCGCTCCGGCGCTGATCGAGAGCTGTCCGACCCGGGTCTTCCTGCCCAATCCGGACGCCCAGACGCCGCAGATCGCCGAGCTATACCAGGGCTTCGGGCTGAATCCTCAGCAGATCCGGATCATCGCCAGCGCCACGCCCAAGCGCGAATATTACTACCAGTCGATGTCGGGCAACCGGCTGTTCGAGCTGGGCCTCGGTCCCTTTTCCCTCGCGGTCGTGGGCTCCTCATCGCCTGGGGATCAACAGCTTATGACCCGGCTGCTGGCCGAGCATGGCGCCGCGCAATTCTGCGAACGGTTCTTCGCCGCCAAGGGCCAGGCGGCCGTGGCCAGCTACCTTGCCGCCCAGCGTGACGCCGCCCATCCGAAGGTGGCGTGATGGATGGTTCGATCGTCTCGGATGCTGACGGCGGCCGCGATCCTGGGCCGGAGCCCTCGCCGCTTAGCGCGCGCGATCTCGCACGGCTCGCCTGGCTCGCCCGGCGCCTTCCCCTGGCGTGGGTCGCCAACCGTCGGCGTCGCCGTCTGTTTTTCCTGGCGCTCGCCGCTCCGGGGTTCTTCGCCGTCTTTGGCACGATCCTCCACCACAACTTCTTCCTGATGCTGGCCGGCTTCGGTCTCTTTGCCGCCGCGGTGATCTTCCGGCAGCGGACCGAACCCCTGTTTGAGCGGGCGGCCGCGGCGGGCCTCTGGCCCCTCCCCCACTCTGCCATCCCCCCAGCGAAGGACACTCACCATGCGTAAGTTGTTGTCGACGACGGCCGCGATCGCGGCCTTGGCGATGGGGATGTCCGCCGCGACGCCCCCGCCGGCGCGCGCGCAGATGACGGTCATCGATCCGGCCGCCATCGCCCAGATGACCTCCCAGGTCGCCAACAGCCTGCGCCAGATCGAGCAGCTCCAGTCGCAGATCACCAATCAGGTGGCGATGCTGCAGAAGCTCGGGACCGACGTCACCCAGCCGCTGACGCAGATCAATCAGCAGGCCACCCAGCTGCTCCAGCAGGCCCAGGCCATCGGCTACAACAGCCAGAACATCGCCCAGCAATTCCAGCAGACCTACCCGTCGGACATGACCGGCCAGAGCTTCGCTCAGATCCGTCAGAGGCTCGCCAGCTGGGAGAGCAACAGCCGGCTGACCATGCAGGACTCGATGGCGGCCCAGAACCAGCTGGTCCGGTCGCAGGCGACGACGGCCGGCGCCGTGAACAGTGCGGTCGCCGCGTCGCAGGGCGCCGCCGGCCAGACGGCCGCCGTTCAGGCCACCAACCAGCTTCTGGCGGCCTTGAGCACCCAGCTGCAGGGCCTGCAGACCATCCTCATTGCCCAGGCCCGCACGCAGGACACCATTCTGGCCCAGCAGCAGGCCGGGACGATAGCCGCCCGAGCGGAGTCCAAGCGTCACAACGCCTACACCCCCGTTCGGGGCTCCTTCGCCGGCGAGAAGAGCTTCTGACCATGCAACGGTTGATCACCTCGTTTGCCCTGTTGGGGGTCTTGAGTCTTGGGGCTTGCGGCAAGCCCGACCCTGCAACTCGCCAGTCCGAAAGCCCTCCGCCAGCAGCGGAGCGGAAGTGTCCGGACCCGAGCATCAAGGACTCCAGCGATCCGTGCTCCCCCCACTACTACAAGCCTGTGAAGGGCAGCTTCAAAGGTCAGAAAACCTTCTGACGCTCATTCCCGATTTTCAGGATCAGCGATGACGACCGCCAGCCCAGCGGCGTTGGACGAGTTCATCCGGCGCTTCACCACACAGATCGACAGCGGCTTCGGGATCATTTCCGGGGAGGTCCAGGCAGTGCTTGGCACGCTCGTGGTCATCAGCATCGTTCTGACCGCGATCCTGTGGGCCATCGACGAGACCCAGAACGTGGTGGCGGCCTTGGTTCGGAAGATCCTGCTTGTCGGGTTTTTCGCTTGGCTGGTGGGCAACTGGCACACCCTCAGCATGACCGTCGTCAACGGTTTCGGTCAGCTTGGCCTTCGAGCCAGCGGCGGCGGGTCTGTCGACGACTTCATGAATACGCCCACGGTCGCGGTCGATGCCGGTATGCAGATCGTCGTCAAGCTGATGGATTACATCGGCGAGATGGCGAAGCAGAACGGTGGCTTCGGCGCGCTGCAGAACATCGATGTCATCATCGTCGCCGCTGTCGCCGCCATCGGCATCATGCTCGCCTTCATCATCCTGGCGATCGAGGTGGCGATCACCGTGATCGAGTTTCACCTCGTCACCCTGATCGCCTTCGTCACCGTCCCCTTCGGCGTGCTCAGCCAGACCTCCTTTCTGGCGGAGCGAGCGATCGGCTACGTCATTTCCGTTGGCCTGAAGTTCATGGCGTTGGCCGTGATCCTCGGTATCGGGATCAATATCTTCCAGCAGTTCACGCTCTCGCCGGAGCCGACGATCTCGGAAGAGTGCGGCCTTCTGCTGTCGGCGATCTTCTTGATGATGCTGGCGCTGAAGATCCCGGCCATTGCCGGCGCACTGATCTCAGGCGGCCCGCAATTGAACGCCGGTAGCGCGCTGATGGGCGCCGCCGGTGTGGCCGCCGGCGCCGCCGGCGTGGCCCTGGCCGGCCGGTCGATCGCGGGAGCCGTGGGCAGCCTGGCG
This sequence comes from Hyphomonadaceae bacterium, assembly GCA_965229115.1. GTDB lineage: Bacteria > Pseudomonadota > Alphaproteobacteria > Caulobacterales > Hyphomonadaceae > UBA7672. Next base: position 24,990 of record CBDDIR010000001.1, read on the forward strand.
GGCGGCGGCGGGCAGGTCGCAGCTGCTCGCGCCGCGTCCGGCGCCATCAATTCTGGCGGTTCAGGTGGTGGTGGCCCGTCGGGCGGCGGCGGTTCTCCATCAGGATCCGGCCCGGCTCCAGGGTCCCCCAGATCGCCAGGCTCCGCGAACGCCTCAGCCAGTCGTGATGCGGGTGGCGGCGTTTCGCCCGAGGGCGCGCCGCCTCCGGAGCCGGCGCCGAGCAAGCCCTCCCCTGGCGGCGCCTCCCTCGTGGCCCGCGCCGAAGCCCGTCGCGGCGATGGCCTGACCGGCATGGCGCGCAACACCGCGGCGGCCGCCACGGCGGGCGGCGACAGCCAGGGCCCCGGAATGTCCGCCACGGCGACCCGCCGCGATCCCGAGCCGGAGGCTTAACCCCAGTGAGAAGAGCGTAGATGAACCCCTTCAAACGCCCCAATGATCGATACGGAAGCTCGGCGCCGGTCGAGAGCCCCTACCTGCGGGCCTCCAGGGAATGGGATAACCGGATCGGCTCCGCCGTCGTCCAGGCCAAGAACTGGCGCATGGCCGCCTTCGGCTGCATGGGCCTCGCCGCGCTGGCGTTGGGCGGCTTCATCTATGAAGCCAGCAACACCAACATCGCCACCTATGTCGTGCCGATCGACAAATACGCCCGGCCTGGCCGCATCGAGCTGGCCGGCCGGACCTACCAGCCTACGACGGCGGAGATCGGCTACTTCCTGGCCGACTGGGTGCGGCGCACCCGCTCCAAGAGCATCGATCCCATCGTCATCCGGGACAACTGGACCGGCGCCTATCACTTCGTCGCCGGCCCGGCGATCGGCCAGCTCAACAGCTACGCCAAGGCCAACGATCCGTTCGCCAACGCCGGCACCCAGGCGATCAATGTCGAGATCGTCTCGGTCCTGGCCCGCAGTCCCAGCACCTACCAGGTGCAGTGGCGCGAGACGCAGTTCAACGCCGGGACGTCAGGCGTCACCGAGAACTGGACCGGGCTCTTCACCGCCAAGATCAACCCTCCGAAGAACGAGGCCGAGCTGCGCGCCAACCCGCTGGGCATCTTCATCACCGCATTTCAGTGGAGTCGCGAGCTATGAGCGCCATGAGAGATAGATCCCTCCGCGCCTGGGGCGTGCCCGGACGGATGGGCGGCCTGGTGATCGTTCTGGCGATGGCCGGTGGCGGCGCGGTCCTGGCGCAGGCTGCGGCGCCGCAATCGGTGACGGTCCGGTCGGTCATCCCGGCGCCCGCCTCACGCTCCGCACCCGCCAGCGCGGTCACCACGACGACGACCACGAGCGTCGCGCCGGTCGCCCAGGCGGCGGCGCCCAGGCGGCCCCAGCGGCGTTCGGCGCCGCGGACCTACGCCCGGCCGGGCCCGCTCCGCACCGTGCAGTCGGCCAACAGCAGCGCGCGCGACTATCCGACGTCCGGCGCCTACATCAATTCGGCGCTCTACTACGACTTCGAGCCGGGCCGGCTCTACACCGTCCACGCCAGTCCGCACTTCCTCACCGCCATCACCTTGCGGCCGGGCGAGAAGCTGATCTCCAAGGCGGCCGGAGACACCATTCGATGGGTGCTCGGTGAAACCGTCCAGGGCGCGGGTGCGTCGCAGCAGGTCATCGTAATGGTCAAACCCATTCGCGGGAATCTGCGGACCAACATCATCCTGACCACGGACCAGCGGACCTACCTCCTGGATGCCCGCAGTTACGAGGGCGACACCTATACCAGCGTCATCAGCTGGAACTATCCGCAGGAGGAGATGCGCGACGCCCAGGCGGCCCGCGCTGCTGAAGCCCAGTCGGTCGTGGCTTCGGGGCTGGCCATCGACCAGCTGCATTTCGGCTACGACGTCAGGGCGATCCATTCGCGCAAGCCCAGCTGGCAGCCGATCCGGGTGTTCGATGACGGGCGGAAAACCTACATCCAGTTCCCGACCAACATGGCCGCGACGCAGGCCCCACCGCTGTTCCTGATCGGGCCGGACAAGCAAGTCCAGCTGGTCAACTACCGCTACCTGGGCGGCTACTACATCGTCGACCGGCTGATCGACGTGGCCGAGTTGCGGCTTGGAGAGAAGAACCAGACGGTCGTGCGGATCACCCGCACCCGGGATCGGGGCTGATAGATGAGCCACCTTCCCCCAGATCCGCCGCTTGATGGGCGGCCGTCTTACGAACCCGAACGCAAGGCCAGCTCGGCGAGCGTGCTCAGCGCGCCCCGGTCCCCGGTCACCCGCTGGAACCGCAAGTATCTGATGGCGGGCGCCGCCGTCTTGGCCAGCATCGTGGCCGGCGGGTTCTATCTGGGCTTTGGCGGGGCGCACGCCTCCAAGGGCCAGCCCGATGACACGCAGAACGCCGCCGACACATCGAGCCCGCAGACGCCAGAGATCGCCACCCGCTACGCGGCTGGCTACGCCGATCCAGCGGTGCGGCCGGGGACCACGAGCTTGCCGCCGCCGGACGCGCTTGCGCCCCCTGTCGGGACAGCGCCGGGCGCTGGCCAGCCCGGGCAACCGGCGCCGGTGGATCCCGCCGTTCAGGCGGCGCGCGAGCAGGCGTTGGCCGCCCGCTCGGCCAGCCCGTTCTTCGGCGGCGCCCAGGCTCAGCCGCAGGCCGGCTCGCAAGGCCCCGATCCGGCGCCGATGCTGGCGGCGGCCCTGGCGCCTGGCTTCGGCACGGCGCCTGCGCCGGCGGCTGGCGACGTGCAGCCGGCCAATGGCCAGGCCGGCAAGCGCCAGTTCGCGGCCGGCGCCAGGGTCGATGACTATCTGACCAACCCCCTGCAGGCGCCGATCAGTCCTTGGGAGGTCAAGGCCGGCACGATCATTTCGGCCGCCCTGATCACGGCGATCAACTCCGATCTGCCGGGCCAGGTGATCGCCCAGGTCACCGAGCCGGTCTACGATCACAGGACGGGCCGCACGGTGCTCATCCCGCAGGGATCGCGGCTGATCGGCCAATACGATAGCCAGGTCGCCTATGGCCAAAGCCGCGCGCTGATCGCCTGGAACCGGGTGATCATGCCCGACGGCCGTTCGATCAATATCGGCTCGATGGCCGGAGCCGACCTCTCCGGCGCGGCCGGGCTGCAGGACCAGACCGATGGTCACTTCTGGCAACTGGCGCGCGGCGTCGCGCTCTCGACGGTGTTCTCCGTCGGCGCGGCGGCGGCGCAAGACGCCGGAACCCGCAGCTCAGGCGGGCTGGTGATCAACAGCGCCGGCAGCGGGATTTCCACGTCCGCCCAGCAGGTCGGCCAGCAGGTCACCGCTCGCGACCTCAACCGGCAGGCCACCTTGAGGATCCGGGCCGGTTGGCCGCTCCGGGTCATCGTCAACAAAGACATGATCCTGGCCCCCTACCCATAAGCGAGGCGCCGTGACCGCCACCACAGAGAAGCTGGGGCTGTTCCTGCCCCAGGGTCTGCACGAGCAGATGGTCCAGGCCGCCGCCAAGCGGCTGAGCGGGCGCAAGACCTCGCGAGGCGGCGTTCGGATGGTCTACGAGCAGGCGTTCAACGACCTGTTGGAAGCCTTGGACGCCGGCCAGCTCGTCACCTTTCCCGCCGTGCGCGGGGCCAAGCATCGGATCTCGGTGCGGGTCTGCGGCCTACTCTGCGCCCGCATCCGCGGCCGCCTCGATCACCTCAACCTGAAGCTCACCGACTTCGCCAGCACGGCGATCGCCGGTTTCCTGCATCCCCCAGAAGGAGCCTGACGTGGCCCGTGAAACCAAGACGAACCTCGCCCTGCCGAAGATCGACCTCGAGGAGAAGGCGCTCGACGTGCGTCTGCGCCTGAAGGGCAAGGCCGCCGTAGATTTGGCGGACTACCAGCGCGCCTATGCGCAGACCAACGGCCATGCCGTCGAGCTCGATCACCTGGCCGCCCACATCCTCGCGGCCTTCATCGAGGCCGATCGGGGCTTCCAGGCCTGGCGTCGATCCAATCTCGCGCCAGGTGCACGGCCCTGAGGTCAATGCGACTCAGCGGGACGGTCGATTCCCGATTCTGGGCAAGCTCAGAGAGTTGCTTCGGAGGGGCTTTTTCGGGGGTTTTCGGCCCTGCCCGGCCCTTTGGCGGCGGCCAGACTCAACCCAACCTTCACCCTCCCGAATCGCGTGTGCAGCGCGCGGGTCGGCGTGCCTTGGAGAGACTGATGACTTAGCCAGATGAGGCCCAAAACGGCGAAAGCCCCCGACGGCAATCGAGGGCTCTCGTGAAATTCGATCAAGCTGCTTCTGGGCGGCGTTTGATGGGGACAGGCTAGGCGTTTCGTTTTTGGCGTCAAGACCCCAAACGCTTCCTTGCGGCCGTCGAACAGCACACGCCGGCGCGGGCCTCGTCCTTGAGAAGGACGACCACCATGCCCTCCCCCTGACCGTCTGATCCGGGCCTTCAGCGCCCGTGACCCTCGCCGAGGCTCCGCCTCAGCCTGATCGCCCGGTCTTGGCCGGGCCCAACCAGGCTCTGAACCGTGACCTAAGACGAGACCCTAAAACGGCGAAAGCCCCCAGTTGACGCTGGAGGCTTTCGGAAATCGCAGTGCCGTTGTGACAGGCGGCAGAAGACCGGTTCAAGTTATGGCGCGTTTTGAACGACGTCAAGGACCGGATGGCGGAGCTTTGTCTCTGACTCTGTGCGTTTCAGCCCGTCGATCCGGCCTCGTCCCGACCTGAAGGGACATCATGCAAACCGCCCATTCCGAGGACTGGCGGCCGGGCTTCGCCAAGCGCGCGGAGAACTTCCCGGCCGTCTGCGCCGCGGCGGAGACCTGGCGTTGGCAGCCTGGCGAGACCATCGCCCGCGTCGCCGCCGCCGTGCTGAAAGGCACGCCGTCGCTGAGCATTCCGCAGCGCATGACGCTGCTGCTCTATGTCGAGCATCTCAACCAGGATCGCCTGGAGCAGGACACCGCCTGCGTTTGGCCGTCGACCGGGCTGGTGGCCGAGTACCTCGGCTGCAGCGAGAGCCAGGCCCGTGCCAACCGTAAGGCGCTGGAGGCCGCCGGATACCTGGTGCGCGACTACACGCGCGCCAACCGGCCGGCCGGCGCTGAGGCCTATGACCTGCGCCCGCTGATGGCGCGGCTCGAGGAGTTGGAGGGCGTCGACGGTGCGATCCGCGAGGGCGTAGCCGCCCGCAGGGCCGCCTATTCGGAGACGGTAGCCTTCCCGATGAAATATAGCGCCCGGGCGCCGGAATCCCGGCACCTTGAACAGTCCCAAAATAACCTAATGTCCTCTGTACGAAAGACGGACGCGGCTACGCCACGAAGTCATTCTAAAGCGCGGCCCTCTTCGAGCCCCGCAGGCGGAGACGCTAACGGATCCTCGACCAAACGTCAGCGCAACGGAGAAGACCGCGCCATTGGCTCTCCAGGGGGAGCCAGCGGCTTGGACGGCGCGAAACCGGACGGCTCGGTGTACGCCGAAATGGTCCGCCAGGAGCTTCGGACGGCCATCCGGGTCTGTCCTCGCTTGGCTCCGCTGGTGAGGGACGCCGTACTGGCCAACCCCACCAGCGCCGCGCCGGAGGACGCCGCCCGGGTGGCGGCCGCGGCGGCGGAATTCCTGCCACAACCCGAACGGAACAACGACCAGACCGCGATCTGGGGCTGGCGAAAGCATGGAATCCGGATCGTCACGATGATGGCCATCGCCCTGGAGGACCCCGAGGTCCGCAGCGCCTGTAGCTACTTTGGGAAACTGGCCACCCAGGAACGGGGGGCCTCCGATCTACGGCTGAACCTGGCCCGGATTCTGCGCCAGAAGGGCGATCTGCCGCCGGCCGAAGACCCCGCCGTCGCCATCGAACCTGAATTGCCACCGCTGATGTTCGCCCCGGGCGCCGAGGAGGCGCCTTGGCCCGAGATCAACGCCGAGCTGCGTCGCCTGATCAAGGATGGCGCTCATGGCAGCTGGTTCAACCGGGTCGGATACCACGGCATCGATGACGGCGTGATCTCGCTTTCGACCCCGACCGGCCTCGCCGCGGACCGGATCAAGCGCGACTATGTCGAGGCGATCAAACAGGCGGCGGAAACCGTCGGCGTGTTCGTGGAGCGGGTGATGATCTCGGTGCGGAAGCGTTGATCGCCGCGGTCGCCCGAGCCTTGTTCGACCCGTTCGCCTCTGGCGAACGCCTGGTCGCTGGGGGCGGTATCGGGTGAATTGTCAGGTGAAGGCCCTTCAGAGGCCCGGGTCGCGCTGGCAAGGGCATGGTGCGGCGCTTGCAAAGGTAAGGAGTTCTCCTTACATCCTTGGCGGAGGAGTCTACGCCATGCCGCTCATCGAGAAGGTCGCCACCATCACAGCCAAGGGCCAGACCACCATACCCAAGGCGGTTCGCCAGGCGCTCGGGGCCGATTATGGGGGAAAGATCGCCTACCGTATCGATGAGCACGGAGTGAGCCTCCACCGCGTCGAGGCCGCGGAAGACCCTGCGCTCGGCGCTTTTCTGGAGTTTCTAGCGACCGATATCCGCACCCATCCGGAGCGGATCCAGTCGGTCTCGTCGGACCTGCGGGCCCGTATCGAGGCCCTGACCGCCGGATTGGAAGTCGATCTTAACGCGCCCATCGAGGGCGCGGTCGCGCTCTAGCAGATGGTCGCTGTCCAAGGCTGGGACCTGTTTGCCCATCCCCTCCTTCTCGATCAGCTCGACAAACTGGTCGCGGCGGTCGAGCGGGAGCGGGCCAAGAAGCCCAAGACCTATCAGGCCGGGGCGAACGCCAAGCTGCTTGCGGCGCTGCGACGTCTGATCTTCGAGGTTGTTCCCGAAGATCCCGCCCGCGCCGAACATCGCCAGGGCGCGACCCTGGGCGCGGACAGGAAGCACTGGTTTCGCGCAAAGTTCGGCGGCGGGCGGTTTCGGCTGTTTTTCCGCTACGACTCCAAAAGCAAGATCATCGTCTATGCCTGGGTCAACGACGAGACGACCTTGCGCACCTATGGCGCCAAGACCGACGCCAGTGCGGTCTTTCGCGGGATGTTGGACAAGGATACCCCGCCCGACAGCTGGGATGCTCTTTTGAAGGCCGCCTCGAATGAGACGGCCGTTCAGCGCCTGACGGGCGCGGGTCCTGCTCCGACCGAAGGCGGTTAGTCCTCGTCGCTGTCGGCGATCGGGCCGGCTTGGGCCTTGCCGACCTTGGGGCGCTGTTCCGTCGCCAGGGTGATCGAGCCGTAATAGCCGAAGTCGTCGCGGATGGTGGCGATGGCCAGGTCGACGTCCCGGTAGGTCTTGGGCTGGTCGGACTTGAAGAGGTTCAGGCGATATTCGCCCGGCCGGTTGATCAGCCGCACGAACATTGTCCAGCGCTCGTCCTCGCCTTCGACCAGGCGGACATCCGTCAGGGCGCCGCCATTGCTGAGATAGACTGAAAGGCTCCGAATGCGGATGGCTTGTTCGGGGTTGGACCCGACGATCCAAGCTTCTTCGCTGGTCTCAGTCTCTGCGCTGGGATGAGGTTGGTCCGGCGGGGATTCGAGGTCTTTGGTCAATGAAGGCATACCCGATGGCGTGGCCAAGTTGATGCAGTTATCAGCAAATCGGCAACATCACTGTATCAGTGATCGACCTTCCTGTTTTCCGTCAACTCGTGTTTTTGAGGCGATAACGGTATAAGTTGAATAGCTTGTGAGATGGGGAGCGCCATCCCCCTGGCCCCGAGCCGGTGGGTCTCCGGTCACCCCCACCAGCGGGGTGGTCCCCCAGGCTGTGCATAAACTCGCGAACAGACGCGGTCCGCGCGAACATCAGAAGAGCTGCAGAAGCCCCTCAGCCCCTACCGATCATCTTTTCGGACCCGAAGGCGTTCACGGCGTGGATGATGTTGAACGCCAGCACCGATAGTGCCGCTTCCGCCTTCACCTTCCGGAGGCCTCGAGTAAGGAATCTTCCTCCGCCGGACATTCGTTTGATCGTGCCGAAGGGGTGTTCGACCGTACATCGCCTGATCCGCATGAGGCTTAGATCCGCATAGATGCGCCTTTCCATGCGATCGAGGGCGCTCTGATCAACTAGCCGGTGGATCGTTCGCTGAGCGCCGGGAGTGCATCGGCCCTTCAGCTGACAGTCTTTACAGGCGGAGGTGCGATACCTGACCGCTCGGTTGCGGGTGTGCTTGCCTGATGGCCGTAGGGTCTCGCCAGCTGGACACCTGATGGTGTCGCTCTCTTCGTCGTAGACGAACTGTGTCGGTCGGAAATGCTCGGTGTTCATCGCGCCCCGCTTGATGGGCGCTGACACGATGATCGCGTCGGCCTCGCAACGGGCGACTTCGAGCGCATTAGAGTAGCCGCCGTCGGTCAGGACGTGCAGCTCCTCGGTCTCAAGAACTTCCTTCGCTGCCATCGACATCGGATGCAGAAGGTGACTGTCATTGGCGTCGTTGCAGACGTCGTGATGAACGATCAGGCCGCTCTCCACATCGACGACGCTCTGAAGGTTATAGGCCGGTAGCTTCGGCGCGTGCGCGTAGCCCACCCTCGCTTACTGATCGCTCGCGGCTTTTGCCGCGCGGAGCGCAGATTCGAAGTCCGCGCTATGAGCCGGAAGACCGTCCCGGCCACTCCCCGCAGTTCGCCCGCGAAGCTTGGCCAACCATTCCGGCGTTAACCGCCATGAATTCGCCGCCATCAGGCGCCCAACTCTTCAGTCGGAGAATGTTCCAGGAGTTTCAAATGATCGGCAGCGTCTCTGTAAAATTGGGGCGGAGAGTATATTCCGCCACCCTGGAATACGACAGCCTTATCGGCCGCGGGTTGAGGGGTGTTCGGCGCCAGCTTGCGACCCAGCTCGGTTCTCCTTTGGGGGATGTTCCGGCTTTTGCAATCGCCCAGACGATCGAGGACGTGACTGTTGAGGTCGATGCCCCTGGGTATGCCATAGGCGACATGGTCCTAGGCCGTAGGGACGATTTAGTCATCTGAGCCAGAGCATGATGCTGGCGAGGGTGACGAAGCCCATGAAGGTCTGGGCGAGCTTGTCGTATCGGGTTGCGATGCGTCGGTATTGCTTGATGCGGCTGAAGAAGCGTTCGACGCGGTTGCGCTCCTTGTAGAGGGCCTTGTCGTAGCTGTGCTGTCGCTTGCGGTGGCGGCGGGGCGGCACGACGGGGTCGCCGCCCTGGTCGATGGCCTTCTGGTAGAGCCGATCGGCGTCGTAGGCCTTGTCAGCGATCACGTACTCTGCAGCCAGGCCGTCGATCAGGTCGCAGGCGGGCGCCATGTCATTCTGCTGGCCAGGCCCAAGGATGAGGCGGACTGGCAGGCCGAGCGCCTCTACGCAGACATGGAGCTTGGTTCCAAAGCCACCGCGCGAGCGGCCAAGCGCCTGGGCGTCCGGTCCCCCCTTTTTCGCCGCGCTCCGGCGGCTTGGGCGTGGGCCCGGATGACGGTGGCGTCCAGCATCACCCATTCGAGATCGGGCTCAGCCGCCACGGCCTCGAAGACCTTGTCCAGCACGCCCATCTCGATCCAGCGATAGTAGCGTTTCTTGGCCCGCTCGAACGGCCCAAAGCGCTCCGGCAGATCCCGCCACCGACCACCCGAGCGCGCCATCCACAACAGCGCATCTATGAACAAGCGACCGTCGCTGCGCGGACCCCGTTTACCCTTCCGGCCACCCGGCACGAACGGCTTGATCCGCTCCCACTGATCGTCCCTCAGAACCTCACCTTCCAAGACAGCCTCCAAAAAGCAGCCTTGAATCAGCACTTCCGATTCATGGGAATCCTAAATCGTCCCTAAGGCCTAGAGGCCACTCCAAGTCGTTTGCGTCTGCGAGCGGCCGGCCGTCAAGGGCGGTCCGGGAACATAGAGCGTCCGTTCGACCTGAGCGTCGATCTCCCGGAGCCGGTCGATCCCGACGAGGTGACGGCGACCCTCGAAGACGGTGTTCTGACCGTGAGAATGGTCAAGGCCGCGTGGGTGCGCGGGGAAGCAAGACGTGTTCCCGTGCGAGAAACCTCAATCCCGCCGGAACAGGCGACTCGCGAAGGCGGCCAGGCCCACGCCTGAGAGGATAACGATTGCGATCCGGCCGATCGCGGCGGCCTGATCGTCCTTCGCGACGATGACGACGGCAGCAGAGACGATAAGGGCCGCGACCACGATCCCGAGCGACAGGGTATCGCTGCCCCGTCTGACCGCTCGCGGCAACTCGGCGAAGTCTGAACTTGAGACCTGGATGACAATGCCGTCACGGCTGATGCGCCGGATGCCGCGCCGGATCGCTTCTGGCCCGATCGCGAGAATCTGGTCCAGTTCCTTGAACGTCCGGAAGGCGCGGGTGGCCAGCGCTTTAGGCGCAAACCGGGACGCGAAGGCCCGGACAACTACCGGTGCGATAGCGGCGACGACATCCAGTTCGGGATCTAGCGTCCTCGCCAAGCCTTCAGCGATGCCTAGGGCGCGCATGAGGAGCAGCAGGTCCGGCGGCAAGGTCAGTGCGTTTTCTCGGGCGATGGATATGAATTCGCTGATCGCCTCCGCAAGCCGGATTGGTCGCCCGGAATCGGCGGCGTAACGCAGGAAGAATCGCTCGACGCCTTGTTCGAGGCCAGGCGGCAGGGGTCCCGAGCGCCCAGCCCATTCCATCAGCACATCAGAGACCGCCGCGACGTCGGCATCCACCAGGGAGCCGAGGACCACGAGGACCTGCTCTCGCCTTTTTGCCGAGAGCCGCCCGACGGAGCCGAAGTCCAACAACGCCAGCCGACCGTCCGGTGTCACCAGAATATTTCCTGGATGAGGGTCCGCGTGGAACACCCCGTCCAGCAGGATCATGCCCAGCAGGCCCCTCGCCGCATCAGGCGCCAGGGCGCGCGCTAGGGCAGGCTCTTCGTTGCGGAACGCGGCGTTCGGACTGCGGCCACGGACGCGTGCGCTGACCATGGTCCTTTCCGTGGTAAATCGCTCATGTACGAGCGGCACATGGAAGACGGTCGCGCGCCTGCGGACCTCCGTTTGATTGCGAGCTTCGATCCGAAAATCGATCTCCTCGAGAAGCGCTTCGCTGAGCTCCGTCACGACACGCACAGGCTGATGCCGACGCAGAGCCGGCGCGCGACGCTCGATGACGCGAGCAGCGGCCAAGAGTAGCCGCAGATCAGCGCGCATGACCGCCTCGATCCCCGGCCTGCGAACCTTGAGCACGACGTCTTCACCGGTCATGAGCCGCGCGGCGTAGACCTGCGCGATGGACGCAGCCGCAATCGGAGTCGTCGAAAATTCAGCGAAAAGCACTTCCGGCGGGCCGCCAAGATCGATCGTCAGCTGTTCGCGCAAATGGTCGAAGGACACTGGCGCCACGTCATCGTGCAGCCGGCCGAGCCGCTCGGTAAGCTCTGGCGGAAGTAGGTCCGACCGCGTCGCCATGATCTGGCCTAGCTTCACGAATGTAGGACCTAGGGCCTCCAGAGCCGCAACGAAGGCCTCGTATGCCGAGCCCTCGCTCGCCTCGTCGGAAGCCGTGCCCCGGAGCAGACCCAACCGCACCAAAACAGGCCGCGCGGCTGTAGGGGCTAAGGTGTGGATCACCTTAGCGAGACGACGATAGTCGTTGGGCGAAAGGGTCAAGGGTGCCATGGAGCCTCAATGCTTGGTCAGTCCCGGGGCGCAAGACCCTGGGCGCGAACCGATGGGCCCCTCACGGGTTATCTCTGGCGGCCCATATGGAGGATCAGCTTTTGATTAGCTACATCATTGGGGGTCTCAGTGCTCTGCTGATTGTGGCGGGCGGTGCGGGCCTGACTTTAGCCATTAGACGCCTACGAGAATAGATGAGCAGGGGACTATGCATTTGAGGCTCGCTTACGATGATGCTAATCACGTGAATCGTGCTCCAGGTATTGGAGCCACCTGATACAAAATCTGTCTCTGTTGTACGCACGCTCTTGATCGCGGACACCGTCGCAAGCGACAGGCCCGTCCCGGTGAGTTTTTGCACAGCCTGCCCCGCAACGCCCCCATCCTCGCGGAGAATCCGAAAGCCGCGCCCCAGGCAGGCCAGGCTCTCGCGTCTAGGCTCGCGCCCAGACCATGTTGAAGCGTTCGCCACTCGGCGCGACGTGGTCTTCGACCAGGGTGGCGGAGAGCGGTCCGGGGAAGGCCGGGTCGTCAAGCTCGACGTCGATGTGCAGGCAGTCTTCATCGCAGGTCCGCTTCCAGCCAGCCCCCAGCTGGGTGTCGATGCCGTTCGGGCCTTTGGCGGTGCCGGCGGCGTAGATCAGGAAGTCGGGACCATCGGCCCTGGTTTTCGGGGCGGGGCGCATCACCAGGTCGACGTCCAGGGTCAGGGTGCGGATCGCGCCGTGCAGATCGTCGCCACGTTTGATGAAAGTACCGATGGTCGCCATCAGAGGTCTCCTGCGTGTGACGAGACGCGCTGGGCGCGGTCCCTTTTGTCCATCCCCCGCTTCAGCTGGCGCTGAGCAGGCGTCGATCGAGAGAAAGCAGCCTAAAACGCACCGACTCAACCGAGGGGCGTGGGGGTCTCCGTCGTTGAAACCCAGGCCGCCACTGATGGTTGCGGGGTAATATTTATATATAGTTGGACCCAATTTTGGCGGGTCGCGCCCTAGCTTGGACAACTTTTAGATGTGTCCGGATTGCGTCTGGACCCGCTTGATGCGGAGAGCCGGGCTTTGGCGCGGTGCTCAAAGGTCGGAGTGAAGGGCTGGTTTGGCGAGCAGCCCGTGTGCGGCTTGGCCTGGCCCACGCCGGGCTTGCAGCGCCGCGGCGCTGAAACGCGGAGGTGATCCATGTCCCTGAGCCACATCGTCAAGGCGCTCGGCGGCGAGCTCTACGACGGCGGCCGTCGCGCCAATATCCCGGCCCCGGGCCACAGTTCTGCCGATCGCTCGGTCTCCCTGCTGCTGGAGGACGACCGGGTCGTCGTCCACACCTTCGGCGACGGCGACTGGAAGGCAGTGCTGGATCATCTACGCGACAACCGGCTGATCGACGTCCACAACGCGCCGATTTCGGTGTCCGGAGGCGGTCCTCGCGCGGCCGTGGTCGCAAAGCCGCCCGACCCGCAGCGCCTGGACGCCGCCAGGCGGCTCTGGGAAGGCGGCCGGGCGGTCCAGGGGACGCTCTGCGAGCGCCACTGCCGCCTGCGCCATATCCGGCGTGCCCTGCCCGGCCCCGAGATCCTGCGTCATGGCGGAGACACGCCGGTCTCCGCCTACGTCCAGACGCGCCATCGGCGGCCGGCCCTGATGGCGGCGATCTGCAACGCGCAGGGCGCGTTCACCGCCGTCGAGGTCACCTACCTCGCACCGAACGGCCAGAAGGCCTGGGATCTGCGGCTGGCCCGCAAGACGGTCGGGCCTGTGCCGGCAGGCACGGCCGCGCGACTGGATCTGGCGGCGCCGGAGATGCTGGTGGCCGAGGGGGTGTTCACCACGCTCTCGGCGACCGAACGCTTTGGCCTGCCTGGCTGGGCGCTGATGTCGACCCGCAACCTGAAGACCTGGTGCGCGCCGCCGGGCGTGCGCTCGGTGCTGATCGCCGCCGACCGTGGCCTGGATGGCGTGGCATCGGCGCAGGTCCTGGCGGCCCGCCTGCAACGCCAGGGCGTCGTCGTGCGGGTCGAGTTTCCGCCCGAGCCTTTTGGCGACTGGAACGATGCGGCGGCGACACAAGGTTCACCGCATCTACCGACGCCAACCCCGCAAACGGACATGGATGTCCCCCGCCCGCCACTTTAGACACCCGCTCGTCGTACGCCGGAGAACGACAGCCATCGTCCCAAGTTAGCGGGTCGGTTAGGCCGCTTCTGACTCAACTGAGACGTTGAAAACGTCCGCTTTCGGGCGCTGCGCCATCCGCCCTGACCGATCCAGCCCGAGCTAAAGTGGCGCCCGCCGTCAGGCCGGCGATCACGATCCGCGGGAGATGCGCGAGCTCAACGCCTGAAACGCGGCGTCCAGGACTCGATCAGCTCGGCTTCGTCGGGCTCGTCATCGTAGCCGTCGGCTGCGAAACTGATTCGATCGGAAGTGATCAGGGTCAGCACGCGGCCAAACGGACCGAGCCCAACCGCGTCCTCGCGCGATTCCGACAAGTCGCCATTGTCGAACCAAGCCGATAACCGAGTAGAGCCGAAACGCCGCTGACCGCTGCGAACCGCCGCGGGGTCCTTGGCCAGGAGGTCGGTGACCGAGCCACCGGGAACCAAGTCGCCCTTGCGAAGCCAGCGGACGCCAGCCTCCTTCATTGCATCCGAGAAGGTGCAAAATTCAACGACGCCGTTAAGGCTTTGGACGACGGCTGTGGCCTCACGGTTGTGTTGAACGAGGGCAATGGCGGTCGCAGTCAGCGACGTCTGGGCGAGGTCGGCGATCTCGATGACGCCATCCAGGCCCTCGGACGCCCGCTGGAGCTCCTGCGCAAAGAGCTTGTCGGGCAATAGTAGCGCCGAGGCGAAGAGATCGGCCTCCATCTCGTAGGGATCGGAGGTCACGAACCCCGCGCGCGACACATGGGCCCCGAGTTCCAGCAGCTGATCTACGTGCCCGGCCAAAAAATAGTGGCCTAGCTCGTGCGCCACGCTGAACCGCTGGAAGCCCGGGCTCGGTATGTGGGTCGCATAGAGAATACCGAAATTCTCGCCAACGCGCGCCAACATGCCGGAAAAACCGTTGTGTTCGGCGGGCTTGGCCTCCACCGCGATGTCGCACGCCCGGGCGATGGCTATCGGATCCACGGGGAACGCCGTGACACCGTGATCGAGGATCACCTGCGCCGCAGCGAGCCGCGTGAGCCCGACCTGAGGAACCTTTTTAGGCGCCATCTCCGCTCTCATCCGGCGGATCTTTCTCGGCCAGCATCTTGATGAACCGGTCCGCTAGCTTCAGGTCGTGGCTGGTCAAACGGTCGAGGTTGCGGTGGAGGGTTTGGGCGGCCGCCGGCGCGCTGAACACCTCCGTGCGCCCGATCAGGAAGTCGGTGGTGACGTCAAGTGTGTTGGCGAGCCGGCGCAGGTTGTCGAAGGACGGGCGGCGGCTTCCTTTCTCGAAGTGGGAAATGGAACTGGCCGGAAGGCCGGAGAGGCGCGCCAGGTCCTGCTGGCTGAGCTTCCGGATCTGCCGCGCCTGCGTGAGGCGGGTCGCGAAAATCTCCGAGGGATTGGATTCTTCGGTCATAGCGAACTCGACATGATCAACTTGACGATCCCGACACGCGCCCCCATATTGGCGCTATCGACATTCTATCCATGTCGTTTGCGACAACAAGAGGGCGGCACCAGCCGCAGAAAGGGAGATCATCGTGGCCAAGCCCGAAGACAACGACAAGCCGAAGCCGAAGCCCTACTTCTTCTTTGTGGGCCACGACCGTTACGAGACCGAACAGCGGTCTCTCACCGGCGCCCAGATCAAGGCGAAGGTTCCCGACTGGCAGGCCGGGTACGGCCTGATGCTCGAGGGCGCGGGCGATGAGGCCGATCGCCTCATCGCCGATGACGAGAGCGTGTCCCTCGACAAGGACCACGGGCCGCGCCGCTTCACGCCTGTCCCGCCGGCCACCTTCGGGGCCTAGCCGTGTTGGAGGGTCAGTTCGACGCCGTGCGCGCCCGGTTCCCCGGAGCCGAGATGACGGCGCTGCCCGGCGGCGCGACGTTGATCCGCGTCCCGGTGTTTCCGGTGGCCCCGGGCTGGAACCGTCGGCAGACGGAGGTGAGCTTCTTGGCCCCCGCGGGCTATCCCTACGCGAACCCCGACTGCTTCTGGGCCGACGCCGACTTGCGTCTGGAGAGCGGCGCGCTGCCGCAAGCCAGCAATGTGACGCACATCCCCGAGACGCCGCATGTCGGTCTGTGGTTTTCCTGGCACCTGACCCAGGCCTGGAACCCCAATCGCGACTGCTTGCTGACCTGGCTTGCGGCGATCGCCGAGCGCTTCCGGAAGGCCCAATGAGCGGCGGTCTGGTCTTCGCGCGCCCCTTCCTCGGGCAGATGCGGCCGCAGCTGCTGGCCGATCCGCGCGAGACCTGCGCCGTCTTCTTCACGCACCAGAGCCGCGCGGGCCGCTGGGTTGTGCGCGACGGCGAGGTCGCGCCCGAGAGCGCCTATCAACGCCGCTCGGAGATCGCCGCGGAGCTGTCCCCCGCCTATCTCGTCGACGTCACCTCGCGCGCCCGGCGCGGTGGCATGGGCTTGGTCCTGGCCCACACCCACCCCCTCTGTTCGGACCGACCCGCCTTCTCCGATGTTGATGATGCCGGCGAGGCTCCGGTGAGCCACTTCCTCGACGCGCTGAGCCCGGACGCCCAGCACCTCGCGCTCGTTGTCAGCCCCGGCGGCGTGCGGGCGCGCCAGCTCGGCGCCGGGCGGGAGGTTCCCGTATGGGCGATCGGTTCCGACATCGAACGGTTGTCCAGCGAGGCCGGTGCGCTGCCGCCGCTGGCGGAGGTTTATGATCGCCAGGTGCGCGCCTTTGGCGAGCCGGGTCAGCGCATCCTGCAAGGTCTGCGGGTCGCTATCGTCGGCCTGGGCGGGACCGGATCGGTCGTCGCCCAGGAACTGGCATTGCTCGGCGTCCGCGAGTTCATACTGATCGACCCCGACACCCTTGAGACCACCAACCGGAACCGGGTGTTTGGGGCGGAGGCGTCTGATGTCGGCCAGTCGAAGGTGCGGCTCGCCATGCGCAGTATTCAGCGCGCCAACGCCGACGCCGCGGTCGAATGTGTCCAGGCGGACGTCCTGACCGTCGAGGCTGGCGCACGTTTGGTGCAGGCCGACGCGGTGTTCCTTTGCACCGACAGTCACGCGAGCCGCGCCCTCGTCGCCCAGGTCGCTTACCAGCACCTCATTCCCGCCTTCGATATGGGCGTGTCGATCGGCAGCACGCCGGATGGCGGGATCCGGGACATCACGGGGCGCGTCCAAATGCTGGCCCCCGGGCTCCCGTGCCTCCTCTGCACGGGCGCCCTGGACGCCGACGCGATCCGCCGAGAGCTGATGTCCGATGCCCAGCGGGAGGCCGATCCCTATTTCCGAGGTTCGGGAGCTCCGCAGCCCGCAGTCGCCTCCCTGAACGCGACCGTTTCCTCCCTAGCGGTCAGCATGTTCCTGGCCTCGGCCACGGGCGTGCCGATGAAAGCCCGCTATCAATGGTACGACGGCGTCTGTGGCGCCGTGCGCAGCCTTGGTGCCCGGGCCGCCGAGAACTGCATGGTTTGCTCGCCGTCGGGGTTTCAGGGCCGTGGCGCCTCCGCGGGCCTGCCTTTCAATGCCTGCGCCGCATGAGCGCGCCACGGGGTCTTGCAGCGCCCGGTCGGCCCCGGGTGCTCTGGTTCGGCCGCCCGCCCTCCGCTGCGGTCGCGCGGGAATTCACCCATCGCGGGCTGACCTTGGCGCCAATGACCGGCTCGCCCGGGCTCGGCGTGCTACGCACGGCGCGCGGGGCGGTCTTCGACCTTCACGATGATGCGGCCGACACGGGGGATCAGCTGCGCCGCTCCGGCCGGGAGCTGATCAACCACGGCCTGGTGCTTTGCGTCAGCGCCGCCGACGACGCCCAGCAGGGCTTGGCGGCCCCTTTTCTCGCCGGCCTCCCGTCCGAGCACGTCGAGCGCCGTACCGCGCCGGCGGACCATGTGATGTCCGAGCTGCTGGCGCGCCATGATCCAGGCCCGGCATTCCGAGCTGATTTCCAGCCGACCTACGCTACCAATGTCGAGCCCTTAGGGGCGGAAGACCTGCTGTTGCTCGGCCGAGCCTTCCACGATTGCGGCCCTGTCGTCCTCGATGAAATGGGCGGCGGTCTTTCCGGGGCGCGGGTGTTCTGTGTCCACACTACAATGGGCAATTCCGTCGGCTCCTGGGCCCAGCCACTGTTCGCCAAACTTGACCGGCGTGATCGCGTCGCCCGCGAGGGCCAGAACTACCGCGCCGCGGCGCCCTTTATCCCCTTTGGGCTGCGACCCAATGTCGAGCGAATGGTCTGCGGGGCGACCCGCGGCCTGCTGGTGGGCAACCTCGTCGACAAGTCGGAATCCCCCTGGGACGTGGCCCGCCGCGGCCATGCCGAGCAGGCGATCTTCAACCTCTTCAATACGACTTTGGGCGGATGGCGCGCCCAGGGATTTCGAGGTTCGCCCCTGAGAGGCCCTGTCTGGCCCGCGCTCGTCAACGCTGGAATCGTGACCTTGGGTCGGGTGCGCGACGACTACGCGGCGCAAGTCGCCCTGCGCCCTTTGGAGATCGCCGCAAGGCTCACAACCCTCGATCAGCGATACCGCGCCGGGCATATCCACGGCGACCTGCACGCTGAGAACGTGCGGGTGCGCGGCTCCGACGCCATCCTGATCGACCTGGCATCGGCGCAGCACGGCCCGCTGGTGGCCGATCTGGCCCTGCTGGAGACCTGGTTGGCGTTTGCTCTCCACAAATCGGAGCCGACCGAGACCTATGAAGACCCAGCCTGGCGCGAGATGATCAGCGGGCTTTACGCCCCGGAGACGTTCATCAGCCCACCGATCCCGGCCGAGGCTGGTTCCCGGTTCGGTTGGGTGTGGGAGACGGTGCGTCACGTGCGAACCCTGGCCGTGGCCACACAGTCCTGTTCCACAGAATACCAGACGGCGATCATCGCGGGTCTGCTGCGCCGCGGCATGTTCCCGTCCAGCTGCCGAGCCGACAAGTACCGGCGAACGGTCGCCTATCAGGTGGCCGTCGGGCTGACCCAAAACATTGTCGAGGAGAACGTGCGCCGTGTCGCATGAACCCACACGCCGAACCGTCCTGACCGCCACGGTCGAGCGCCGCCACGAAGCCGACGCCCTGACCGCACGGCCGGGCGATGCCGTGCTCGTCCATCGTGGCCGTGCGCGGTCCCTCGTGATGGCCTGCCCAGACGGCTGCGGGGAGCGGCTGACGGTCAACCTTGATCCCGAGGCCGGATCCGCGTGGCGCGCCTACCAGACCCCGCGCGGCCTAACCCTCTACCCCTCCGTGTGGCGCGAGAGCGGCTGCAAGAGCCACTTCATCGTCTGGCACGATCAGATCATCTGGTGCGATCGCTTCGAGGCCGGCAACCGCGAACCCGAGCCGCAGGACCCGACTCTCGGCACCCGGATCGTTGCGGCCCTAGGCAGTGAGTGGACGCCCTATTCGCAGATCGCCGGCGCGATCGAGGACATCCCCTGGGAGGTGCTACGCGGCTGCCGGACGCTCACTCGCCGCGGTCAGATCGAAGAGGGGACCGGTCGGCACATCGGCTGGTTCCGTAGGAAGCCCTGAGCAGCGGCGACGCGGACGCGTCGTCCGCAGCATGACCGCGGACATATGTCCGCTTCCTGGCGTCGTCCCTAGGTCAGCAACTGGCGCATCTGCGAAATCTAGAACGCCCGTTCTGTGGCATCGCGATGTGCTGCACCTGGCCCATCCCTGAGGGCCAGTCTGTCAGCAGCTCCGGAAAGGAGGGAGGTAGGGAGGGGGTTGGGTGCGCTCAGGGGCAGGATGACCCTCGCCTACGGCGCTGGAACCCTGGTCCCATGACTCATTCTGTCACCGTTACGCCCGTCTCGAACCTGGTCTTCGTCTCCCTGCAGGACCTGGCGCTCGCCCCGGAGAACATCCGCTTCAAGGAGCCCGCCGACGACGGCATCCCGCGTCTGGCCGACACCATCGCCGCCGCCAACGTGGTCATCCCACTCAGCATCCGCCCCGGCGCCAAGGGCGAGAAGCCGTTCATGGTGCTGGACGGCCGCCGGCGTCTGTTCGCCTTGCAGGCCCTGCTCGTGGCGGGCCGCGTCGAGGCCAACCATCCGGTGAAGTGCGAACTGTTCGAGGACGGAGCCGCCCAGGCCGCCGCCGCGATGCTTTCCAACGCCGAGCGCGCGCCGATCCACGTCGCCGACGTGATCGTGGCTATCGGCAAGCTTCGCAAGTCGAAGATGGATACCGCCGCCATCGCCGCGGCGCTGGGCTACGACGACCTGGAGATCAAACGCCTTGAGGCGCTGGCCCACGTCCATGGCAATGTGCTGAAGGCCTTTCGCAAGGGCAGCTTGACCCTCAAGCAGGTTCGTCTGTTCGCGCGGATGCCCGACAAGAAACAGCAGGGCGAGCTGGCGGAGACCGCGCTCGACGGCCACTTCCACGACTACCAGCTGCACCAGGTGATCAGCGGCTCGCGCCTGACCATCGAGGACGACCGCTTCGGGCTGGTCGGGATGGCCCGCTACACCGCCGCCGGCGGGCGGGTCGAGTCCGACCTTTTCGCCGAACTAGCCGATGTCCTGCTCGATCCTGCCAAGCTGCAGGATCTGTGGCGGGAACGCGCCGCCCCCTTCGTCGAGGGGTTCAAGCAGCTTGGCCTCGCCGTCTATATCGGGCGAGACGCCGGCTTCCGGGCCCCGGAGGGGTTCGAGACCCTGTCCTACGTCTACCCAGGCGACCTGACCGATGAGACCAAGGCGGTGCTCGCGGCCGCGCGGCAGCGGGTGGCCCAGGCGGCGCGTGATCTCTGCGGCGTCGATCTCGCCGCCGACGATGCGGCGCTGACGATCTTCCCCCTGCTGCAGGCGAAGATGGAGGTGGCCTCGGCCCCGCTGAAGCGGCTGGCGCTCGGCGCGGTCATCCTGTCGCCGGACGGGGCGACGGGGATCTCGGCCGAGTTCTTCGCCGCGCCAGTATCGGAGGAGCTGCTGGATGAGGCTGGGGATGACGAGGCCGACGAGGACGATGCGAGCGGCGGCCAGGCCAACGGCGCGCGCTACGGTCGCTCCGCCAGCGACGTGGAAGTGCCCAAGGCCGACGTCGATGTCGAGGGCTCCAGCCACGTCCTACACGAGACCCGCACCGACGCGGCCACGCGCGGGCTGATCCGTGATCTCGCCGACAATCCGGCCGCCGCGCTGACGGCCTTGGTCGCTCAGCTGTTCAAGCAGCTGGCGCTGCACGGCGGCTCGGGCCAGGAGGAGTCGGCGCTTACCATCAACGCCACCGGCTACCGCCGGGGCCAGACGCCGGCGATCGGCGCCCTGGACGGCGAGGTTCGAGGCCGGCTGGAGGCGCGGCGGGCGGACTACAAAGCCTCGGGGCTTCGGCCAATCGCCTGGGTCGACGGCCTCGCCCACGGCGACAAGATGGCCTTGCTGGCGGAACTTACCGCCATCACCCTGAACCTTCGGGAAGCCCGCACCAGCAACATCCGGAGCTCCGCCCGGGCCGAGGCCATCGAGCTGGCCGAACTCTGCGCCGCCGACATCTCGGCGCACTGGACGCCTGACCCCGACTACCTGGCCGTCCACTCCAAGAAGCAGCTGCTGGTGCTGCTGGACGAGATGCAGGTGGATGATCCTCGGGCCAAGACCCTGAAGAAGGACGAGCTGGTCGTCCTGGTGGCTGACGCCGCGGCCGAGCGCCAGTGGGCGCCGCGGGTGCTGTCCTGGGAGGGCGCCACGGTCGAGACGCCGCCGGCCGATGAGGAGCAGGACGTCGGTGATGAAGCCCTGGCCGGCGACCTGACCCCAGGGCCCGGCCGCACCTTCCGGGAGGTCGCGGTTCAGCACGCGGCCTGATCGGGGGTCGCATCTGGATACGTCCAGGCGGCCTTGGCTCTCAGAGGACCTCGCCGGCAGCGCCGGCGGGGTCCTCTTTTCGTTTCCGCCTTCGACGCGGCTGGATCCGGTGACCTCGCCCTGGCCGCCTAAAGGAGGGGGGAAGGGAGCGGGCTTGGTGAGCCCGATGGGACTGGAGGGAGGAGCCCTCCGCCACGGGTGATCGGAAGATCCCCGCCATGAACGCGACATTCCCCCTCTTCAGCGCCCTTCAGACCCCCGGCGCCGCCCAAGACAAGGCCGCCAACACGCTGGCCGCCGCCCGGGCGCTCACCCCGCACCTCAATCGGTCGCGGGCGCTGGATCGCAAGCTGGTGGCCAGCACCATGACCATCTCCTTTGGTGGCTCGGACGCCGAGGGCGCCTGGTCGTGGCGCGACGCCTACGACGCCATCGAGGCCGCCCTGGTCCTGCAGCTGCGTCGGCTCAGCCCGCAGATTGGCCGGCTCGAGGACGCTCCGGCCGAGATCGCGGCCTTGCTGGCCAGTGTCACCGACCTGACCTTGACCCACACCCGCCGCAGCGAGGAGCAGGTCGCGCTCGACCAGTTCTCCACGCCGCCGGCCTTGGCCGCCTTGGCGGTGCTGGCCGCCCAGGTCCGGCCTGGCGACAAGGTGCTCGAACCGTCGGCCGGCACCGGGCTGATGGCGATCATCGCCGAGGCGTGCGGCGCGACACTGGAGCTCAATGAGATCGCGCCGCACCGTTCGGCTCTGCTGGACGGCCTGTTCCCAGCCGCCTCGCGCACGCGCCATGACGCGGCGCACCTGAAGGACACCCTGCCCTCGTCAGGCAGCTTCCAGGCGGTGATCGCCAATCCGCCGTTCCAGCGGCTGGAGGGTCACCTCCACGCCGCCATCGACTGCCTTGCGCAAGGCGGGCGGCTCAGCGCCATCGTACCCACGCGGCTCTTCGAGGACGCCGGGGCGATGCAGGCGCTGTCCCGCCGCGGCCGGGTGGTGGCGTTGATCGCCTTCCCGCCCCGCGCCTATGCCAAGCACGGGACCTCTGTCGAGACCGGCCTGCTGGTGCTGGACCGCGTCGAAGAGTGCGGCGTCGGCGGCGCCGTCAAGGTGGTCAGCGGCGAAACGCTGGCCGATGTCGCCAAGCTGACCGCCGCGCTTGACCCGCGCCCGACCGCCCAGCCCCGCCAGTTCCGCTCGGTCTCCAACGTCGCCTTCCTGGCTCCGCGCGCCCGCGCCCTGGCCACCCCCTCGACCCGCCTGGGGTTCCTGGCCGGGGCGTCGGCGGTGGCCTTCGAGACAATCGCCTGGTCGGGCGAGGGCCACGACGTCGGCCTCTACCAGGCCTACCGGGTCAGCCGCCTGGCCTTGCAGGGGAGCCGTCCACACCCCTCCGCGCTGGTGGAGTCCGGCCCCATGGCGTCGGTGGCGCCGCCGGCCCCGACCTATCGCCCGCTCCTGCCGACCAACATCGTCCAGGAGGGGATGCTGTCGGACGCCCAGATCGAGACCGTGATCTACGCCGGCGAGGCGCAGTCGGGGCTTCTGCCGGGCTGGTGGATGCTGGGCGAAGCGCCGCACAAGCTGGTGCTGGTCAAGGAGGGCGTTGAAGGCGCCTTCCAGCTGCGCCGCGGCTTCTTCCTCGGCGACGGCACCGGCTGCGGCAAGGGCCGCCAGGCCGCCGGGGTCATCGCCGACAACATGGCCCAGGGCCGCCTGAAAGCGGTGTGGATTTCCAGGAACGACACGCTTCTGGAGGACGCACGGCGGGACTGGACGGCGATCGGCGGCTCGGCCTCCGACATCACCCCGCAGAGCGCCTGGAAGCAGGCCGACGCGATCCGCATGGACCGGGGGGTCCTGTTCACCACCTACGCTACCCTGCGTCAGCCGGCGCGGGGCGAGCGTCTTTCGCGCCTCGACCAGATTGTTGGCTGGCTGGGCGCCGACTTTGACGGGGTGATCACCTTTGACGAAGCCCACGCCATGGCCAACGCGGCCGGCGGCGGCCAGGGCGCTCGTGGGCCCAAGAAGGCCTCCCAACAGGGGATGGCGGGCCTGGCGCTGCAGAACAGGTTGCCCAACGCTCGGGTCATGTACGTCAGCGCCACGGGCGCGACCACGCCCGAGAACCTGGCCTACGCGGCCCGTCTGGGCCTGTGGGGCGGGCCGGAGGCGCCGTTCAACACCCGCGATGCCTTCATGGACGCCGTCGAGAAGGGCGGCGTGGCGGTCATGGAGTTGATCGCCCGCGAACTGAAGGCGCTCGGCCTCTACATCGCCCGGTCGCTGTCGTTCGACGGGGTGGAATATCAGGCGCTGCGCCATGTGCTGACCGGCGACGACGTCGAGATCTGGAACGCCTGGGCCGACGCCTACCAGCTGATCCACCAGAACCTGCGCGCCGCCCTGGAGGCGGTCGGCATCACCGAGGACGGCAAGGCTAAGAGCGGCCAGGCCGCTTCGGCGGTCATGTCGGCTTTCGAGGGCGCCAAGCTGCGCTTCTTCGGCGCGCTGCTGGCGGGCCTGAAGTCGCCGACCCTGATCGCGGCGATCCGCGACGACCTCGTCCAGGGGCGCTCCAGCGTCGTGCAGATCGTCTCGACCAACGAGGCGGTGATGGAGCGCCGGCTGGCCGAGATCCCGCCCGAGGAGTGGAACAACCTGACCATCGACCTGACCCCCAAGGACCAGGTGCTCGACTATCTGATGGGGGCCTTCCCTATCGCCGCCATGGAGGCGATCGAGGACGAGGACGGCAATGTGACGATGCGCCCGTTGATCGTGGACGGTCAGCCGGTCGTCAGCCAGGAAGCCCTGCGTCTGCGGGAGGCGCTGGTCGTCCACTTGGCCTGCCTGCCCGCCGTTCCGGGTGTGCTGGATGCGGTCCTGGGCGCGCTCGGCCCCGACAATGTGGCCGAGATCACCGGCCGCTCGCGCCGGGTCGTCCTGCGCGACGGACGCCGGGTCGTGGAGCGCCGCAGCGCGTCGAGCGCCAAGGCCGAGACCGACGCCTTCATGAGCGGCAAGAAGCGGGTGCTGGTGTTCTCCGACGCCGGCGGCACGGGGCGCAGCTACCACGCCGACCTGAACTGCCGGAACCAGGACCGTCGCCGGCACTATCTCTGCGAGCCCGGCTGGCGGGCCGACGCGGCGATCCAGGGCCTTGGCCGGTCGCACCGGACCAACCAGGCCAGCGCGCCGCTGTTCTGTCCGGTCACGACCGACATCCACGGCGAGAAGCGGTTCACCTCGACGATCTCGCGGCGGCTGGACAGCCTGGGCGCCCTGACCAAGGGCGAGCGCCGAACGGCGGGCAACGGCCTCTTCCGGCCCGAGGACAATCTCGAAAGCCCCTGGGCGCACCGCGCGCTGCAGGCCTTCTACGTCGCCCTGCATTGGGGGAACGTGCCGGCGATGGACCGGGTGACCTTCGAGCAAAAGACCGGGCTTCAGCTCCTGGACAGCGATGGCCAGTTGAAGAAGGCCGAGGACCTGCCGGCGATGAACACCTGGCTCAACCGGCTCCTGGCGCTGAGGATCGAGGATCAGAACGCCTTGTTCGAGACCTTCGACGCGGTTCTCACCAGCATCCTCGAAAGGGCCGCGGCCTCGGGCGCTCTGGACAAGGGCATGGAGGACATCGTCGCTGACGACCTGACGGTGACGTCGGAGGAGGTGATCCGGACCGACGCGGTGTCGGGAGCGCAGACCAAGGTCGTGACCTTCGCCGTCCGCACGCGCCGCGTGCTGGCGTCTGCGTCGGACGCGCTGGCCGGGCTCGATCCGCAAACGCTGGAGTATGTGGTCAACACCAAGTCGCAGCGCGCCGGCCTGGTGGTGAAGGGCCTGACGACGACCGACGACGATGACCGTCTGGTTCAGGCCGTCCGGCTGATCCGCGCCGAGAAGCGCACCGTGCTGCCCCTGAAGACCTACGATGAATCGGCCTGGGAGGCCGTCGCCGAGCCCATCTGGCGCGCAACCTGGGACGCCGAGGTGGCCGGCGCCGATCCCTGGCACACGCGCCAGCTGGCCCTGGTCACCGGACTACTGCTGCCGGTGTGGAGCAGTCTGCCCAGCAAGCGGTCCTTCGTCCGCCGGCTGAAGGCTCCGGACGGGCGGCGCTGGCTTGGGCGGGTTCTGGACCCCACGGATGTCACCAAGCTGAAGATCGCGCTCGGGATCAGCGACGTCGCCACGGCCGTCGGCTCCGGCGACAACGCGGCCAGTATGGTCCTGGGCGAGAACAGCTCCATCGCCCTGGCGGGCGGATTCTGGCTTCGCCGGGCCAAGGTGATGGACCGCTACCGGCTTGAGGTTGTCGGCGCCGGCTCCCAGCGCGCGATGTTCCAGGCGCTCGGCTGCTTTGTCGAAATCATCAACTACACCCCTCGCGTCTTCGTGCCCGTCGACCAGCCACAGGTGCTCTCGGCCGTCCTGGCCAAGTGGCCAGCGCAGACCATCCTGCCGGCGGCGGCGTAGAGGTCATCAAGAGCCGTGGGCTTGCGCCTGCGGCTCTTTTTGCGGGATGCGCTGGGGGGCCGCCGGCGGCGTTGGGGAAGGGCGGAGGAAGGGACCGGAGGGTTGAGCGACCGGGAATGGATCCGGCGCGAAACCGCCGGAGGTCCAGATGTCCAATCCCCTTGAGCCGCTGTTGAACGAAATCATCGCCCGCCTGGAGCGCGGCGTGCCGCCCTGGCGTCAGCCGTGGGCGAACGGGGCCGACCCGTCCACGCCCCTGCGATCAGACGGCCAGCCGTTCAGCGGTTCCAACGCCTGGCTCCTTGCGTTCGCCGGCGCGGAGCGCGGCTATGCGAGCCCCTTCTGGTTCACCTTCCGGCAGGCGCTGGCGATCGGCGCGCCGGTCGCCAAGGGCGCCCGAAGCGCGTTGGCGATCCTCTACAAAACCCGGGTCGTCGATGGCCGGGAGGTGGCCGATTCCGGCGACGCCGGCGAGGGCGAAGCCAAGACCCTGCGCTACTTGAAAACCTACGCGGTGTTCAACGCCGAGCAGCTGACTGACTGTCCGCAGACCTATCTCGAGGGGCCGAAGGTAGACCCGGTCATCCGGGCGGCGGCGCGCGAGGCGGTGCTCGATGCGATCCCGGCCAGGCTGGAGATCGGCGGCAACACCGCCTGCTATGCGCGCGCGGCCGACCTTATCCGGATGCCGCCGCCCGAGGCGTTCGGATGCGCGGAGGACTGGAAGTCGACCTATGCTCACGAGGCCATCCACTGGAGCGGAGCGGAGCATCGCCTGGGCCGCACCTTCGGCCAGCGGTTCGGTGACGCCGCCTATGCGTTCGAGGAGCTTGTCGCCGAAATCGGCAGTGCGGCGATCGGGCTGCGGATAGGGCTGAGGCCCCAGATCCTCGACAGCCACGCGGCGTATCTCGGTCACTGGGTCAAGATTCTGAAGGACCGGCCCGGGGCCCTACTAGAAGCCTCCGGGCACGCGCAGCGGGCCGTCGATCACCTGCTCGCTTACAGCCAGCCGGCGCAGGCCAGGCAACCCCTGGCCGCGTAAGGGCGCCTGGCCCCGCCCCCGGTTTTGCGAGGGTTTGGCGGGGTCGGCGCCCGCCCTGCCCTGCCCGATGCGAAAGTCGGAGGAAGGGCGGGAGCTCGCGAGCGAACCGGGATTTGGTCCGGCGCTGGCTGCTTGAGGCTTCCATGCCCAGACCCACTCATCGTAACGACGCCACACCTTGCCAGACCGCCGATCTGTTCGCCGCGGCGGGCGTGGGCGAGATGACCGCTCGCTACGCCGGCCCTTCGTCTCCAGCCCCCTCAAACGGGACGCTGGGCGCCAGGGCCGCGACTGGCGGCCTGGCGGGCCTGAGCGACGCCGAGGCGCTCGAACTCCTGCTCTCGCGGTCCTTGGCCAACGGCGCCCGGGCTACGGCCGCAGCACTTCTGGCCCGGTTCGGTTGTCTTCGGCGGGTGCTGACAGCCGACCTTGCCGCGCTTTCGGCGTTCGTCGACACCCGCGTCGGCGTCGACCTGCAGCTGATCTACGATGCCGCGCGCCGGCTCGCGGCGGCCGAGCTGCCAGGGCGTTGCGTCGTCTCCTCGTGGACGGCGCTTATCGACTACCTGAAGCTCACCATGGCCCACTGTGACCGCGAGGCGTTCCGCGTCCTGTTCCTCGACAAGAAGAACCAGCTGATCGCCGATGAGATTCTCAATCACGGCACCGTCGACCACGCGCCCGTCTATCCGCGCGAAGTCGTGCGGAGGGCGCTGGAGGTGTCCGCGTCGGCTGTGATTTTGGTTCATAATCACCCATCGGGCGATCAGACGCCGTCGTCGGCCGACATCGAGATGACCAAGAAGGTCATCGAAGCCGCGCGGACCCTGGGTATCGCGGTGCATGACCACGTCATTGTCGGGCGCGCCGAGGTCGCCAGCTTCAAGGCGCTGGGGTTGATCTAGCCGTGGCGGCCTCGCTCATGGTCAGAGCGGAGGCGGTTCGGGCCGGAAGCCCGGATAGACGAAGGCTCCCGAGATCAGCTCGCAGTCGGGCGCGCTCACGCCGGCGCCGCGGGCGACGTCGTACCAGGTGCTCGACACCCGCTGCTCCATTTCCGCGACGATGGCGGCGGCCTCGTCGGTCTTGAGGAGAAAGCGTGGGCTTTGTGAGATCAGGTTTTCCGCCGTGGCGATGCGGCCGGCGTCTCCGATCACCAGCGCCAGATCGCGGCGTTCCAGGCTGATCGGGGTCGATGGTGTCAGGTCGTAGGCCGGCGACAGCCGCCAATCCCTGGCCTTGGCGATCATCGCGTGATTGCGCGGGTGATCGTCGGCGTTGGAGATCAGGGCGTTGAAGGTCATGCGGCGGAAAAGCTCGCGCGCATCCCTGGCGGGCTCGGCGCTGACCCGGCGTAGTTCCTCGGCCAGCAGCACATAGGACCAGCGATCCCGCGCCCGATGGCTGTCCTCCGTCCGCAGGAGAGTCAGGGCGCTGATCATCCGGGCGCGGGTGTAGCCCGCCGCCACGCGCTCGCGGTCAAAGCGGCGGACCATCAGGACGTCTCGCCCTCCCGCAAGGACCACCTTGCTGTCGGCGGCTTCCAGACCGCAGGCCCGGGCAAGCGTGAGCATGGCGTGTTCGACCCGGGCGCTGTTCCAGCGGTCATCCTGGCGATTGAACTTGGCGATCCAGAGAGCGCCCTCGTCCTCGACGACGGCCTTGGGCCTGGCCCCGCCCATGGAGGTGCCGACCAGAAGCAGATCCTGGATCTGTTGGTTGGCGGCGTCCGGCGCGACCTCTTCGTCGGCAATCAGGGCGTCGGCGATACGCTGCAGCTTCTCCAGCGCGACGGTCTGGTTGAAATCGCGGCGCGGCGCCGGCGGCTCGGCATTGAGGCCGAAGCCCAGGGCGCCGGCGCGGTCGTCGGCGGAGTGCAGCAGATAGTCGATTTCTCCGAGCTGCGGCTTGCCGGCATGTTTGTCGATGACCCGGCGGCCCCAATAGTCGGGGCTGGCGTCGCGCAGGGCGCCGAACACGCCGCCGAGCGCGGCGGTCTCGTAGGTGCGGGGTGCGAGCTTCAGCTCGACCGGATCGATTTCAACGGCGTCTGGATGCGCCAGGTAGCGACGGCCATAGACGAATCGTCCGACGGACGTGCCGGTCCTGTCGGGCTCCATGACAAAGCGACCGGCGGTGATCGGCTCAACGGCCCCTGGAAGGGTGATATGGACAAAGGCCTCTGCCATCGGCCTTAGAAATCGTTGTCCAAGGCTTCACCGCGCCGCGCGCGGATCCTGGCCTTGGAGCGTGCAAGAACCTGTCCTTCCTGGTCGCGAGCTGGGTCGGCCAGGCTGTGCATGTCGGCCAGAAGGTCGAAGGCCCAAAGCAGGGCGGCATAGATCGCGACACTGGTTGTTGGCTTGCCACGTTCGGCGTCCGACACGGCGCGGCGACCCGCTCCAATCTTTTGGGCGACCTCCTCGACGGTCAGGTTTCGACGCAGGCGTGCTGTCCGCAGGTTCGCCCCGAGTTCTGTCAGGGCAAGTTCCACGGGATAGGGCGGTGCGAGGAGCAGCGTGTTGCGGGCGGGCATGGGCGTTCAAGAGCCAGTTAAGAGACTTATTGTGCGTCAAAGAGCAAACCACAATTTCGCAGAGCCTGCAAGGCGCACGCTCTTGAACGCGCTTAAGGCCGCTTATCGATCCTTCAAGAGCACATTACGAGTGACGGATGCCGGCGAGGGCCTTTTGGGTGGGGGGCGCCGGATGTCGGCGAGGGGAGCCGGCGCGGCCGGCGTTGTGATCAGCCCGGTCGGCTTCAGCCTGTGCTGACGGCGGAGAGGCGCAGTGTTCTCGGTGTCGGCTGACCCCCCTTCAATCTTGGGGAGGCCGGCGCTTCGTTCGGCGAGGCCCGGGGTTGGCGCGTCTGGGAGTGGGCGGGTCATCGCAGGACCTGGACCCCGAGCCCAAGGCGCCTGGGATGCGGGAGCGAGTGCAAGAGGCTGTGGATCCGTCCTGTCGATGAGGGCCCGAACCCCTCTGGCTTGTTGTGACCTCGCCACCGCCCGGCGCCCACCACAAGGGACGCGGCGCTCAAAGCCCTTGTGGGGGACGCCGGCCGTCGGCGCGAGACGGTCAACGAGCCGATGGGCTCCGCACCCCACTCCGAAAAGGGATTTCTCCCAATGCAACTTACAGCCTTCTCTCCCGTAACTGGCGCCATGAGCAGCTTCGAGGCCCAGGCCCTGCTGCTCGACGACCCCCGGGTCCACCCCGCAGAAGACGCTCTCCAACAACTCGGCCACGCCCTGATGAACGAAGTGCTCGACGTCTTCTCCGAGACGGCCTTGGAGGACTTTCAGTCGACCATCTGCGAGTCCCTGATCGGCGCCTTCCATTCCGCCGCCCAGCGCATCGAGCGTGAAGCCGACAAGGCCCGGGATGATCTCAACCGCTTCGCCCGCGACTTCGACGGCTCCGAGATCGCCGACACCGAGATGCAGGCCGCCACCCAAAAGGCCCGCGCCGCCGATGTCGCCACCCTGGCCCTTGAGATGGTCCGAGACGCGGCGGCCGCCAGCTATACGACATCGACCGGCGACGTCTGGAGCCCCTGGAAGGGTTCTGCGAAGGCTTCGCGCACCACGGCCGCCCAGATCGAGGCTCGTGAAGCCATCCGTTCCGCCAAGGCCCGCAAGCACTCCGCGACCGACCCTGGCGCGATGATCGTGGCCTTCCGAGCAGCTCCCCAGGCCGATACCGCCGACGATGCGAACCGCATTTTCGACGCCCTGAACTGGGCTCTCGTCCAATGGCCGCAGATGGCGCTGGCCACCACGGGCGCCAAGGGCGGTGAGAAGATCGCCATCAAGTGGGCCAAGCAGAAGAACGTGACGCTGGTGCTTGCCAAGGCCGATTTCGACCGACACGGCCGTGCGGCGCCGTTCCGGGCCAACGACGAACTGATCGCCCTCGAACCGGTGTGCGTGCTCACCCTGACGAACACGCTCAATCCCGAGCGGGGCGCTGGAATGCAGCCTTTCGGACCGGCCCTCAACCTCGGCCAAAAGGCCGGCGAGAAGGGGATCCGTCACCAGGTGGTCAAGGCGCGGGCTTAAGGCCCGCGTCGCGGCGGCCTTCGGGCCGCCGCACCCGCCTTCTGGCGGGTGAAAGAGTGGAGGTGCGCTGCGCTCCCGCTTCCTAGCTTCCTAGCGGGAAAGCCCCTCTCGCCGGCGTCCCGCCTCCGGCCGCGCTGCGGATCGCTGTCGCACGGATCGCCAGGTGATGGGTCGCAACGCCACCAATGCCGATTTTGGCGAGCGCGTGATTGTCAGTGTGGACGGCGGTGAAAACCGATGGGTTATGGGTCGGACCCTGCGGCGCGCCGATCACCCTTGGGGATGTCGTCATCGCCAGCGCCTGTGAGGGTTCCGCGAGGGGGCGCCCAAGGCGCTGAGGGCGTCAGGTGTCTGGCTGTGGTGATCCGCATGGCGGCGCCGGCGCCATACCGTCAGTCGTCTCCCGGGTTGGGCGCCGCGGGGGCGAACTCGTCCGCGATCAATCTCACGAACCTAGGACGGGACGGTCGGGGTCAAAGGCGACCTCGCCTGGGCGAGGCGAACCCCCGCGGACCCTCCGACCTTCGCTGCGCTGCAGGCCGGTTTCCACGGGGATTCGTCCTTTGGCCCCTCCCTTTCACCCGCCCTGGGCGGTCGCGAGATCGCGGGAACGAGCCCGCAGATCCAGCAGCGCAAGAGGGAGACGAAAGATGGTCAGCATGGGGATGGCTCAAGCGGTTTATCAACACGCCCACGACTTCTACGACACCGGCAGCTGGTATGTGGTCGCCGAATGCTGGGACCTTCTGGCCATCGCCGAGGAGCTTGACCGCCAGGAGGAGATCACCGCGATCCCCTTCGAGCTCGACACCGCCGCCATCGCCCACTTCCACCAGATGATCCACGCGCGGACGGGCGGCACGCGGCACTGACCTAACTCGGCGCCCGCTTCGGCGGGCGCCGTTCCCCCTGCCCTTCCCCAACTTGGATGAAGCTGGCGGAACAGGGGCCGAACGAAATCCAAGACCTTGTGTCAAGCAGGCCGGCGGCCACTCAGCCTTGGGGTTGGTGATTCGTTCTGACGTAGCGCCTTGGAGGCCTCGAACGGGTGCTTGATTGGGGCGAGATTGAAGCCAACGGCCCGCCCGGCGAGCCGGGCTGGGCCCAGCATATCTCCGCGACGCCGGTGCTGGCCTGGAAGGCCCGCGATGTGCGTATGCACCGTGGTGGCGGGCCCTGGATCTGGCGACCGACCCCCGTGCTTCACGGTTCTTCTGTCAGCCATCTCCCCGACTGGACGAATGCAGCGATCCCTTCTCCCCACGGGGCGGGTCAGCCCCCGCACCGGGTTCTAGGGCGGCCAGGTGGGCCGAGTTCAGCCCCCTCCCCTCGCCCGCCCTGCAGTCGTCAATCAGAGGCAGCGGCGGGTGACGGCCCTTGCCTTGGTGTTGAACGATCCGCGTCGCTCGGCGCCCTCGTGGTCCTTGGTTCTGCTCATTTCCAAGCCGTTGTGACGCCCGGCGGGCTGCGGTCCGCGCGATCAATCACTTCAACCTAGGTCGGGGCGGTCCAGGTCAAAGCCGACCCCGCTGCGCGTGGCGGACCGGATGGACCCTCCGGCCTTCCTCCGCTGCGCTCCGTGCAGGCCGGTTTCCAACCGGACCGGGCTTTGGCCTGTCCCTCATCCCCGCCCTTGCAGGTCGCGTGATCGCGGCAGGGACCGCGAGCCGCCGGGATTTCCCTGGCGGCAGATGGAGAAAGACGATGCTGAACAAGGTCCAATTGATCGGTTTCACCGGAGCCGAAGCGGAAATTCGCACCACGTCAGGTGGCAAGAAGGTCGCTACCCTGCGGGTCGCCACCAACCGCTACACGAAGGCGGGCGGCGAGCGGAAGGACTACACGACCTGGCACCAGGTCGAGATCTGGAACCAGGGCACGGTGGGCTGGCTCGGGTCCAAGGGGTTGCCGACGGGCTCGAAGGTGTTCGTCGAGGGGGAGATCCGGCACGACCGCTACACCGACAAGGACGGTGTGGAGCGGTTCTTCTCCAAGGTCGTGGTGGCCACGCCGCAGCACGAACTGCGGTCGCTGGACCGGCCTGACGCCGCTCCGGCCTCCGAGGAGGAGTAGCTCTAGCGCCCGCCCGGTTCGCCGGGCGGGCTCTTAGCCTTGGTTCGGAATCGCCGTAAGTTGCTCACCTTGAGTTGGCGAATTCGACGCCCGTTAAACCCGGCGAGTTTACAATGTCGTCAGAACGCGCACTGTAGGTTGGCGAATGGATGGAAAGCTAAACCAACTTCAGCGCCTTTTGCCCGATGGCCTCCTGGCGGACGCCCGTTGGCTGCAGCGCCATGGCTACTCACGCAGCCTCGTCGCCAAGTATGTCAAAAGCGGCTGGCTTCAGGCGCCCATCCGAGGGGCCTATCAGCGCGCGGGCGACACATCCGACCAGGCCCTCTCGGCCATTGCGGTCGTCTTGTCGCTGCAGCGTCTGCGCCCCCCCCTCCTCGCGGTGGCTGGCCGGACGGCTTTGGAGCTGCTGGGGCTCGGCCATTATGGCGCTCCTGACGGGCCAACCCAGTTCCACCTCTGCGGCGCTGCGCCGCCGCCAGTCTGGGCACGCAGGCTCTTGGGGAATCGGCTGGTCTATCATCGGCCGACCCTGTTCACGGCCGACCCGCTTCTCGCCGACGATCCGCAAGCCGGGGGGTTTGACCGACATTTCACGCGCCCTTCGGCGGGCGGCCTGGAGAACCAGCTAATCATCTCGACGCCAGAGCGAGCCCTGCTGGAGGTCCTGGACCTCGTTCCGCAGGTCGCCTCCTTCCACGAGGCCGACGTCCTGATGCAGGGCCTGTCATCGCTCAGCCCACGGCGCCTCTATGCGCTCCTGGCCGACTGCCGAAGCGTCAAGGTCAAGCGCCTCGCGCTGTGGTTCGCCGATCGCCACGGCCATGCCTGGGCGAGCCGCCTCGAGCGCGGCGCCATCGACCTTGGCAGCGGCAAGCGGGTCCTTGAACCCGGCGGGCGCCTCGACAGCACCTACAACATCACCGTTCCGCGCGAGATGGGGGACGCATGACCGCGGCCCGCCACTCTTGCCCACAGAACCACGCCGGCAGGGCGCCTGAAGGCGCTGCTCCGGCGCGGTCCGCGGCGGGCGTTTTCGGAGAAGTTGCCAATTGGCAACTTCTGGGGTCAAGGCCCCTGCCCTTCCCCAAGATCGTCGCTCGTGGTGGGGTTGGTGATGTCTAAGCGCGCGATTCGACAGCAGGAGTTTGATCTGTTCGTCCCCCGGATGAACAGCCTGCCGCTGAAGGATCAGCGCGAGGTCATGGAGCGGCCGTTCTTCTCGCTGTCGAAGCGCAAGCGCCTGAAGCCGATCGAATACACCAGCCCCGATGGCGAGGTCTGGGTCCACGTCAGTGCCAACCCCGCCTTCGGCATCGCCACCATCTGGGACGCCGACATCCTGATCTGGGCGACCTCACGCATCAACCAGATGCGGGAGGCCGGCGAGAACGACCTGCCCCGGACCCTGCACACCACGACCTACGATCTGCTCAAGGCGATCAAGCGCGACACGGGCGGCAAGGGTTATCGAGAACTCCAGGCCGCTCTTCAGCGGCTGGAGGCCACGACGATTCAGACTTCGATCCGGGGGACCAAGCGCAACACCAAGGCGCAGTTCGGCTGGCTCGACGAATGGATGCTGGAGTCGGACGCGGTCAGCGGCGCCCCGAAAGGCCTGACCCTCACCTTGTCCAACTGGGTCTATGAAGGGGTCATCAAGGACCGGTCGCTGCTGACGCTGCACGCCGACTACTTCGCCCTCTCCGGCGGTGTTGAGCGCGCCATCTACCGGATCGCCCGCAAGCACGCCGGCGACCAGGCGTCGGGCTGGACGTGCCGGG
Organism: Hyphomonadaceae bacterium; assembly: GCA_965229115.1. Lineage (GTDB taxonomy): Bacteria > Pseudomonadota > Alphaproteobacteria > Caulobacterales > Hyphomonadaceae > UBA7672. The sequence goes on from CBDDIR010000001.1 coordinate 59,991, forward strand.
TGAGCGTCCTGCACGACAAGACCGGCAGCGAGAGCCCCCTGAAGCAGTTCAACTACCTGCTCAAGCGGATCGTCGCCGCTAACGACCTGCCCGAATACGACCTCAGTTTCGTCAACACCGCGGACAATTCGCCGGCCGTCCATTTCATCCGCCGCGACGCCGCGGAGCGCGCCGCGATCAAGGCGGATCTGGCCCGCCTCGCGGCTGATTCGGAGCGCCGGACCCGCGAGGACGCCCGCACGCTCGCCGTCGATGGCATGTTTGAGAAGCGCAAGGTTCCACCCTCGGGGGAACGGTGACCTATTCCACGGGGGATCGGTGACCTGAGGCACGGGGTTTCAGTGACCTTGGGCTCGGGGTATTGGTGACTTCGGCTCTCTGGAAGCGCCTGTGTCGTAAGGGTTTTCGGGGTATTCTGCGGCTCCTAACTCTGTCTAACTTTGTCACTAAGACATTCTCTAACGGAGCGCGGCGGACAGGTTGGCTTGCCGTCGCCTTGAACCATGAGGGTTCAGGCTCGGCGCGCTGTTAACGCATTCTTCATTGCATCCGACCAAAAACTTGGCAAATTTCAGCTATCTCGTTGGATATTTGCAAAGGAGGCGGCCATGGCGAAACTTGCACTCGCGGAGAGTCCGATCCCTGGACCCGTTCTCCTCGACGCCATGACCGCGCTCAGCGACCGCGCTCGTGACGTCATCGCCCGCTTGCGGGCCACGGTGTTCGCGCCCGGTTCAGAGAAGGTCGTCGAGCTCCGCTTCACGATCACCAAGGCGGCCGAGATGGTGGGCCGGACCTCTGAAGCGATCCGCCAGGCCGAGGCCGATGGCCGCCTTCCCGCCCCCAGGCTTGGCGCCTCGAAGCGCCGGGAAGGCTACAGCCTGGCTGAGATCAACCATATGCGCGACGTCTTTGGGACCCGGCCACGTCGTGGCGCCGAGGACCCGCCGATCGTCCTGGCGGTTCAGAACTTCAAGGGTGGCGTGGGCAAGAGCACCCTCACCTGTCATGTGGCGCAGTACCTCGCGCTCAAGGGCTACCGGGTCGCGGTGATCGATTGCGATAGCCAGGCGAGCACCACGACCATCTTCGGGTTCAACCCCGACATCGATATCGACGACGAGCAGACCCTCCTCCCCTTCTTCCGTCACGGCGGAGAGCCGGACCTCAAGTATGGCCTGAGAGCTACCGCCTGGCCGGGCATCGATTTGATCCCGGCAAACCTCGGGCTATACCAGGCGGAATACGAAGCGGCAGCACGGCTTCGCGGTAATGCCGACGCCTTGGATCGACTGCGTCGCGGCGTGGAAAGTATGGCCGATGAGTATGACGTAGTCCTACTAGATCCACCGCCTGCGCTGGGGATGTTGTCGTTGGCAGTACTGCGTGCTGCCAACGCTCTTTTGATCCCGACGCCGCCTTCGACCGTGGATTTCGCCTCGACCGCCCACTTCTTGCGGATGATTGTCGAGACCCTGGAGGTCATGCAGAGCCATCTGGGCGCGCGGGGCTATCATTTTCTCCGCGTCGTCGCGACCAAGGTCGATGAGGGCAAAAGCGCCCACACCCAGATCCGCGACATGATGGAGGCGGTGTTCGGCGCCGACATGCTGTCGGCCTCGCTGCTCGACTCCGCCGAGATCGACAATGCCAATGTGCAGCTGCGCACCGTCTATGAGCTGACGGGTCCGCCGACCAAGACCTATGAGCGCTGCCGAAACAACCTCGACCGCCTGAATGGCGAGATCGAGCTTCTGATCCGCAAGGCGTGGCCCAGCCATCGGCCGGACCTTCGCCGGCTGGGTTTAGGGTAGGGGAGGGCGGTCATGGCATCCACCACAGGCAAGAACCGCTCCATCCTCGCGGGCCTGGTAGGCCCCGCGGTCACTGAAACCCCGACGCCGGAACGCGGTGCGCCCGCCACCGAGCGCTTGAGCACGCGGCTGACCGGGCTTGCCCGTGTCACGGCCGGCGACATCAAGGAAAAGACGCTCAAGCTGGTTGATCCGGCTCGATGCCGGATGTGGGAGCGGCACAATCGCCGCTACGATCTCCTGAACGAGAGTGTCTGCGGCGACCTTCTTGAAAGCCTTCGCTCCCAGGGGGAGCAAGAGTTTCCCGCGATCGTGCGGCGGGTCGAGGGTGACCCGGCCTGCGATTTCGAGGTCATTTGCGGCGCGCGCCGCCACTGGGCCGTCAGCTACCTCAAGAATGTCGAGCATCGCGATATCCGCTACCTCGTCGAAGAGCGCGAGCTCACCGATGAGCAGGCCTTCCGTCTGGCCGATGTCGAGAACCGGTCTCGCAAGGACATCAGCGATTACGAACGGGCCTTGGACTACCGCCACGCCGTAGAAACCTTCTATGGCGGCACCGCTCAGCGAATGGCTGAGCGGTTGGAAGTGCCAAAGGCCTGGCTGTCGCGCTTTCTCGACCTCGCCAAGCTGCCGACCGATGTCGTCGAGGCCTTCGGCGATGTGCGGCAGCTCCGCGAGAACCATGCTCGCGAGATCAAGCCCCTCCTGGCTGACGGCGCCTCGCGCCCTCGGGTGATGGCCGAGGCCAAGCGCCTGGCGGTTCAGCAAGGGGAAATGATCGCCAAAGGTCAGGGTCCTTTGGACGCTCAGAAGGTTATGGCGTTCCTGAAGCGCGCTGCGGCGGGTGACGCGAAGCCCACGATCAAGTCGGGCAAGCCGGGTACGGCAGTGACCAACGCGGCGGGCGCGACCCTGTTCACCCTGGCGCACAAGGGATCCAGGAAGGTGGTCCTGGAACTGGCGCTTGATGCCGCCGCCAGCAACGCGGATTTCGCCGAAGCCTTCCAGCGTGAGTTACTCCGGATGCGGCCCAAAGGCTGAAGTTGCCAATTGGCAACTCTCGAATTGGAGCACCAAGCGGCTCCCTGGCGCTCCCCCGCCATCGCTGAGTTGCCAATTGGCAACTCAGGAAATCGTCGGGCTTTCAGTGACCGGCTCCCGACAGCGCCTTGCGCGGTCCTGACCCGATCGCGCGATCCGCACCACCCAAGAACCGATGCGTCAGGTCTGGCAGGGGAGGGGACTTTTTGCCATAAAAGGCACTCAAAGAAAGCGCATGCTGCGCGGTCTTCCAGTGCGCCCCCCCCCCGTGGCTGATCGCAAGCAGGCGGCGTCAACATAGGGCTGAGACATGATCCATGGCCTTGTGAGACGCAGGCTCCTGGTTATCGCGGCGGCATTGGCTCCGGCCGTGCTGCTAGGTGCCCTGGCCCTGGTCGTTCAGGGTCCGTCGCTGCTGTGGAATCGCTCGGAGAGTGAGCCTAGGGGCCTCTACATCCGCAGCGCCGCGGCTCCAAGCCGGGGCCAGATCATCGCGTTCCCAGCCCCGGCCTCGGTCCTGACCTACGCCAGCGGTCGCATGGCCTTTCTGCGCCATATGCCGATCCTGAAGGAGGTCGCGGCGATGTCCGGAGACACCGTCTGCACCCTCGATGGCAAACTGGTGATCAACGGCGTGTGGCGCGCGCGCGTGCTCGCCCATGACGGCGAGAGCCGGCCGCTACCGCACTGGCGCGCCTGCCGCCGTCTGGGCGAGGGCGAGTTCTTTGTGTTCTCCAAACGCATCCCCAACAGCTTCGACAGCCGGTACTACGGACCGGTTCGGCGCGAGGCGATCGTCGGCGTCTTCCGCCCGATCATGACCCAGGCCGACCGCCCAGGTGACGTCTGATGGACGCCGCCGCCCTCGCGGGTCTGTGCGCCCTTCTGGCCCGCGGGATGAGCGCCCAGCCGCTGCCGGCCGGCGTGAATTGTCCGGCCGCGATGGCCACGTCGCCGTCCGTATCGGCCGCCGCCGCGCCGCCGTCAGGTTCCATGTCATTGGCCGCCCGCCTCGGAGGACCAGAGGCTCGCGACGCCATCGCCCGCGTCGCCTTCGCGGAGGCCGCGAACCAGGGTGACAGCGGCCTGGCGGCCGTCGTCTACACCATCATGAACCGGCTGCAGGACGGTCGCTGGGGCTCAAGTGTCGAGGCCGTGCTGAACGCCCGCGCGCAGTTCGAGCCAGTGATGCGGGCGGGCGGAAGCTGGCGCAATCTGCCGCCCGTCTCGGAGGCCCAGCGGGCCCGGGTCAACACCATCATCAACCTGGCGATCGAGGGCCGTTTGCCGGACCTGACGAATGGCGCGCGGTTCTTCCAGAACGCCCGGATCGTCGCGGCCCGGGAAGCGGCGGGCGCGGTGTCGCCGGGCCTGACGAACTTTGGCGGCGCTCCATCCTCCGCGGTGATTGGCGCCCACACCTTCTATGTGGAAGCCGGCCGCGGAGACGCTGCCAAAGGAGGCGGGGGCAGGGGAGGGCGTTCGAGCTCGGCCAGGCCGTCGCCGACCGACTCCAGATCCGCTTTGAGCGTCCCGAACGACGGCATCTTCGTAGGCGAGAACCGGGCGTTCTCCGGACCCGTCACGCCGCCTCCGGAGCCTGTCGAAGGCCCCGCCCCAGTCCTTACACCCGCCTCGTCGGGGGCGGATTTCCAGGCGGCGCCAGCGGACCAGATTGCCGATCAGCCGGTCGATCCCACCCGGGCGATCTTCGTGCTATCCGACGGCCGCCCGAGCGACCGCCGCCGTTAGGCCGGCTGGCGCCAGGTGGCGTCCAGGTCGGCGTAATCCTTGTCCAGATCGCTCGGCGTAAGGCGGTCGTCATCGTCCGCCAGGGCCGACTCCGCCATCGCATCGAAGTCGGGCGCTTCGCCGCCCACGGCTTCCAGCGCGCCCAGCAGATCCTCGCCGGGATCACCGCCTTGGCGAAGGGGAAGGGGCACGTTTCCGAGCAGTTCGCGCACCGTCAAACGGTCCCTGACGCTCTCCACCCGGCGGTCCAGGATATCGACCAGCCGATGCAGAAGGTCGGCTTCGCCTTCCTGCCAAGCTTCGTCGGCCGCCTCCGCCAAAAGGGCGCCGCCGAGGATGATCTTGCCCCGGGTTTCGCGCTTTCTCTGGTTGATCGCCCACAGTGCTTCGAGGCGTTCGACCCGGGCTTTCAGCACGGCGAAACGCTGGCCATCGTCCGCGATATCTTCGAGCGGAATGGTGTGGCGCTTGTTGTGGATTCCCGTGCGGCCCATGTCCCGCAAGGCTGCCTCAAGCTCCTCCAGTCGAAGTTTCAGCGCGTCTTCATCGCTGATCCGGCGCCCCAGTTTGCGATCAGCTTCACGGGCGGCCCAGAGGTCCTTGCGCTTTTGCTTCTGGGTCTCGCTGCGGGGTCGATATTTGGAGGGCCGGGTGTTCCGTTTGCGCTTATCGACCGCGGTCATGACAGGCACCTTTGATCAAGAAAAAGAGCGTGATGCACTTTTTCTATCAAAATCGCGCCTGATGGTCCATGGTGGCGGCAGAGGTGTTGCAGACAATGGCGCATATCCTCATTGGTTGGGCTACGCCCACCCAACGATGCGGTCAGGCTCCGCCCGACACCCTCAACCCCCGCGCGGCCTGCGACGGCCTGGGGTTTGAGCCAAGGGCCGAGCCCTTAGCGATCCCGCCGGCTCACGCCGGCAGGGGAGGGCAGTTCAGTGGCGTCGTTCCTGTGTCAGGTGCAGACCATCCAGCGCGGTCTTGGCCGCTCGGCCGTGGCCGCGGCGGCGTACCGGGCAGGCCAGGCGCTGACCGATGACCGGCTGGCCATGGAGTTCGACTTCTCGAACAAGGACGGGATCGAGCACGCCGAGATCATGGCGCCGGATGACGCGCCGCAGGCCTACAGGGACCGCGCAGTCCTGTGGAACGCCGTCGAGGCTGCGGAGCGCCGTAAGGACGCCGTGCCCGCCCAGGAGGTCCTCCTGGCACTTCCGCACGAACTTGATTTTGAGCAGCGCCGCGAGCTGGTCCGCGCCTTTGTGCAGGAGCACCTGGTCGCCAAGGGCATGATCGCCGACGTCGCCATGCACCGGCCCGGCAAGGAGGGCGATCAGCGCAATTTCCACGCCCACATCATGGTCACGACCCGCCGTGTCGATCGCGGCGGTTTCGGCGGCAAGAACCGCGATTGGAACCACGCCAGTTTCATCCCGCAGCTGCGCGCCTCGTGGTCTGAGATTCAGAACCGACACCTGCGTCATCACCTTGGTCCGGACGCCCCGCAGGTCTCGCATTTGAGTCTGGCGGCGCGCGGCGTCGACCGCGCCCCGACTGTGCATCTGGGGCCGGCGGCCACGGCGCTGGAGCGCAAAGATATCGCTTCTGAGCGTGGCGAATTGAACCGCGATGTCCGGGCCCGCAACGACAAGGCGCGCGACCTTCGACGCGACTATCAGGCGACCGCCGACCGCATCGCCAAGACCGCTCCCGAGATCGAAGTCGCGGTCCCGAAGCTGGTCGTCGAAGCCGAGCAGGTTCTCGGCAAGATGGTCGCCCAGAGGACGGCGTGGGCGGCCGAACGCGAGGCGCTTTCCGCGCCGAAAATCCCGAGCGCCGGCCGGATCGAACGCGAGCTGACGGCGGAGGCAGCGACCGCCAAGGCGCGCGCGAGGGCTCACCTTCAGCAGACCGAGGAGCGTGTGAAGAAGGCCCGTTCGCGGCGCCTGGAACTGGTGGCCTGGGTCCGCAATCCGGCGCGGATGATCTGGGCGAAACACGCCGAGCTGAACGCCATCGGACGCGCCCGAAAGGCCTATCGCCGGGCAGAGGTTGGCTTGCAAGTCCGCCAGGATTGGGTCCGGTCGCCCAAGGGCCAGGCGTTCGTCGCGGCGCGCCGGCAGCCGGACTTGGAAGCCGCCGCCGACGTTGTTCGGCAACGGCGCACGCTGGAGCGGAAGATCAAGCGGATGGACAACCGGATCGGGTTGGCCGGCCGCACGATCAACGACCTGCGACTGGCGCACGAACTTGGCCAGCGCGAGCTTCGTGTCCCCAACCAGTCACCCGACGAGACCCGCTTCTTTCGGGATATCGGCCGACCGGCGCGCGAGGCCCTGCAGCGCTTCCCGACGCCGGTTCAGGAACAGGCGCTGGAGCGTCTGCGACGCGGCCAGGGCCGGTCGATTGGCCGCGCCATCATTCCCGGCAGGTAGGAGCGACACGCCCCATGAACGCCCGCCCCAAGATCATCCTGCCGCTGGCGGCGGCCAGCGTGTTGATCGCCCTCGCCGTCGCCACCCAGATCGTCGCACACGACTTCCACTACCCGCGAGAGTTCGGCCACGGCCTGTTCGATCTGGGGCGGGCGAGGATCTACGTGCCCTGGGCGTTCGTCGGCTGGTATGGGCGCTTCGCGGCGCACTACCAGCAGGCCTTCGACATGGCGGCAATGATTGCTCTGGCGACCGTGTTCGTCCCCACGATGGCTTTGATCGGGCTGACGAAAAGCACGCGCCGGGCGCCGCGGGAGTTTGGCAAGGAGGCCTGGGCGACCGAGGTCCATGTCCGGAAGGCCAAACTCGTCCATGGCGACGGCCAGATCAGCGGACGGGTGCTCGGTCGGTTCAACGGCAAATACCTCACCTATCGCGGTGTGGAGCACGCCATCATCGTGGGCGCGTCCCGCAGTGGGAAGGGGGCCGGCCACGTCGTTCCCACCCTGATCGCCTGGCCGCAAAGCGCCTTCGTCTACGACCGCAAGGGTGAGCTTTGGCACATCACGGCCGATCACCGGAAGACGTTCAGCCACGTCTTCTATTTCGCGCCGACCGACCCCAACACCGTGCGGTGGAATCCGCTGTTCGAGGTGCGGAAAGGGCCGATGGAGATCGCCGACATCCAGAACGTCGTCGGCATCCTGGTGGACCCGCTGGGCCGCAAGGCGGGCGACCTCAATTTCTGGGACCAGAGCGCGACGGACTTCTTCACCGCGATCATCCTGCACGTCCTCTATAGCGAGGAGGACACCAAGAAGAATCTGGCCCAGGTCCGCCGCCTGCTGATCAATATCGACCCGACCCTTCACGCGATGAAGCACACCAAACATCGCCATAGGCCGGACCTTCATGCACCGGGCGGGCTGGCGCGGGGCCCCGACGGCAAGCCCATCGCCGAGGTCCACCCGGAGATCCTGCTGGGCGCCACGGCGCTGGACAGCATGGACGAGCGGGTGAAGTCCAATGTGCTGGCGACCTGCCGGGCGTCGCTATCGCTGTGGGCCGACCCCTATGTGGAATACGCCACCAGCTGGTCGGACTTCTCGATCGGCGACCTGGTGTGCTCGGAGAGCCCGGTCACATTCTACATCATCACGCCCCAGGCCCATGCCGATCGGCTGGCCTTCCTGGTACGGGTGTTCACGCGCCAGACGATCAACAGCCTGATGGAGCGCGAGCATTTCGACAGCCGGGGGCGGCGCAAGGCGCACCGCCTGCTGCTGTTGCTCGACGAGTTTCCCAAGCTCGGCAGCCTGCCCTTCCTAGAGAACGCCATGGGCGAAATGGCGGGCTACGGCATCACCGCCCACCTGATCTGCCAGAGCTTCAACGACGTGTTCTCCAAGTACGGGGACAAGACGCCGATCTTCGACAACATGCACATCACCGCCACCTTCGCGACCTCGGAGCCGACCAGCATCGACAAGGTGATCCGGCGGGCCGGCAAGGCGCTGGAGATGCGCGAGAGCTACAGCGATCCGCGCAGCATCTTCGGCAGCTCGCACCGCTCGACCTCCCAGAGCGAGCACGAGCGCTACATCCTGACCGAGGACCGGGTCCGCGAGCTGGATGACAATCAGCAGTTCCTGTTCGTGAACAACACCAAGCCGATCCGGGCGGAGAAGATCCGCTACTACGACGAGCCGTTCTTCAAGGCGCGGACGGGGGACTATTTCCACGGCGTGCCCGCCAAATACGAGCAACGGCCGGGCGCGGCCGACCTGCCCGGGCCCGCGCAGATCGACTGGCTGGGGGTTCGTGCCGCAGAGCCGGCCCCGGACGGCCTGAAGGGCGTCGTGCCGCCGCCGACCCCGGCGGCGGATGATGGACCTCAGCCCGCCAGCGACGGCGGGCAGGGCCTCCACGCGCCGGTCTCGAGCCTGCGCTGGACTGGCGACGACGATGACGACGGCAGCCTGGACTGACGGACCCGCAGACGCCCACGCCCGCTGACTCCAGTTGAATTGGATATCCGATGCCGCAGCACCACCCCGTCGTCACCGACCGCAAGGTCGCCGCGCTGAAGCAGGCCATGGGTCCGGTGATCGCCAGCGCGCTCGCTGACCGCATGGTGGTGGAGGTCATGGTCAACCCAGACGGCAAGATCTGGGTCGACCGGATCGGGGAGGGGAGGTCGTTCACCGGCCAGAGCTTGGCCAGCGCCGACGCCGATCGGATCCTGCGGCTGCTGGCCGACCATGTGGGCGAGGTGGTGACCCGGGACCGGCCTCGGGTCAGCGCCACGCTTCCGGAGACCGGAGAGCGGTTCCAAGGCGCCTTCATGCCGATCGTGTCCAGTCCCGCGTTCGCGATCCGCAAGCGGCCGGAGGTGGTGTTCACCCTGCCCGAATATGTCGACCAGGGGATCATGACCGAGCACCAGGCCGCCGTGATCCGCGAGGCGGCGACGGCGCGTCAGAACATCCTGATCGTGGGCGGCACGGGCTCAGGCAAGACGACGCTCGCCAATGCCATCTTAGCCGAGCCGGCCTTTGCCCAGGACCGTGTGGTGCTGATCGAGGACACCGCCGAGCTCCAGTGCTCGGCCGAGGACAAGATCCAGATGCTGACCAAGCGGACGGACCCGCCGGTGACCATGACCGACCTGGTGCGTGACACGCTGCGTTTGCGGCCTGACCGCATCATCATCGGGGAGGTGAGGGACGGGTCAGCGCTGGATCTCTTGAAGGCGTGGAATACGGGTCACCCTGGCGGGTTGGCGACCATCCACGCCAACAGCGCCGCGGAGGGCCTGACACGGTTGGAGGACCTGATCGGGGAGGTGACCCAGAGAATTCCGTATCGGGCCATAGGTCAGGCGATCAACATCATTGTCCATATCGAGCGTGCGGCGGCTGGGCGGAGAGTGACGGAAATCGTGCGGGTTCTGGGTCGGGTAGGGGATGTCTACGATATCCAGCCGATGGCCGACTGAATCGCCCCGCATAGGGGTGCGGCGGGTTGTCGACATTCTCGGTCGCGCGGGCGATCGGCCCGCGTGCTGGAGGCGCTGCTCGCCCGCCACAACGCTATTGTGGAAGCTATGGAGACCGATCCGTCCGGGCGGATCGGGGCGGCCGGGCGTTAGCCGCGTTTTTCACACCCAATTCGCGATATCGCGGACGTACCGACAGGTCATCCAAGACCGATGGCCTACCCCTTACTACGTTATCCGCAATTCGCCGTTCGTCCGGTTTACCATGCATCCTTCTTAAGAGCGGACATTGACGTCTAGTCCGGAGAGGACGTATACGTCCGGTCGCACCGGACGCTGATGTCCGGTCGCCCTGCATTGATATCCCGATCCGAGATCCACATTGTCTTGGTCGACAAGGAAATCTCCGATGAGCAACGATGCTATCACGACCGACGAGGAAGTCACCCCGAAGGCGGCCGGCAAAGCCAAAACCACGCGGCAGTCCGAAGAGAAGTGGGGGGTCGACGTCATGGCCCTCGGCTTCTGCATGTTGCCGTCGCTGGTCTTCCGCGCCCAGCGGCGCCTGGGCCTGAACCCCACCCAGCTGGCGGTGCTGCTGCAGCTCGCCGACTTCTGGTGGAATCCCCAGCGCAAACCGTTTCCGAAGAAGGCGGACCTGGCGGACCGGCTGAGCCTCAGCGAGCGCCAGGTCCAGCGGCACATCGCCGATCTGGAGGGGGCCGGGTTCCTGAAGCGGATCGAACGGACGCGCAGTCGGCGCGGCAAGATATCGAACGAATACGACCTCAGCGGCCTGGTGGAGAAGCTGAGGTTGCTGGAACCGCAGTTCCGCGAGGTGGCCGAGGAAGCCAAGGCGCGGAAGAAGGCGGTCTCCACGCCGGGCTACAAGCCTACCAAGGTTAAGGCCGCGGCGGCGTGATCCAGGTTTCCGACATGGCGCGCCGGCGCGCCCTCACATGACCGCGGCCCTTAACAAGAAGGTGCTGTGCTTCATCGACGAGTATGGGACCGCCGGCGCCGGCGATCTCTACCTCGGCGCGGTGCTGGTGCTCGCCCGCGAGGCGGGGCGGGTTGACCGCTGCTTCACCGGCCTTTTGGAGGCCAATGCGAATGAGATCCATGCGGCCAACATGGACGACGGCTATCTGCAGGGCCTGTTGCGCCGCTTCTGGGAGGCCGCGCCCGCCGACCGGGTCGTGCTGGTCAACCAGAAGATCGGCGCACGGGTGGGTCCAGGGCCGATCCTCTACGCCCAGGCGGTCGTGGAGACGGTGAAGGTTGGCCTGAAGCGGTTCCAAAAGGACGTCCTGGGCCGCGAGACGATCGGCAATGTCGAGGTCATCACGGATCAGAACCATCAGAACGATCACCCCGACTTCCGCACGGAGATCGAGCGGTCCCAGGCGCACGACGGTCGGTTCAAGGGGGTCAACCGGGTCGTGACGATCGACTCGGCTGCCTCGCGCCTGTTGCAGCTGGCCGATGTGGTCGGCTATTCGCGCAAGTGGGTGAATGACGGCACGTTCAACGCCCAGGCGCTGCGGGGCCATTACGGTATCCAGATGCCCTGAAACGAAAAGAGCCGCCCGAAGGCGGCTCTTAAAGGAGAAGGAAGTCTGTGGTCGGCAACCGGAGCTTTTGGCCTCGGGTAACCACGACGCTTGCCAAACACGCGGCCGGACAAGTCGCCTGCAGGACTTCCTGCAAAATCTATCTATCCCGGGCGCGCCCAAATTACAAGGACTACCCGGACATCAGCGTCTCGTGGGGAGGCGCCGAAGCACCCTCTCACACCGCTTTTTGACGCCTGCTGAAGGCTGAAGTTCAGTGCGTCCTGCTTCCTATATGGGACCGGACACCGGTGTCGCCTACCCCTTGGGGGTCGCGTCCGAGCTGCGGGCCCGCCCGCCCCTACATGAAATATCGAAACTGATACGGCGCCGCCCCGAGGCCTGGCATGCGCTTGATAACCCGAGCCAAGACGTGGGCGTAGCCCATCGTCACCGGCAGCGGGTCGTAGAGGGCGTCGTTGTTCCAGTTCATTTTGGACAGCGCGAGGGCCGACTGGGCCGTCACATCCCATCCACCATGCCCTGCGTGGCGCACAAGCCGGATGGGGCGTGGCGTGCTCCGGGCCCCCTGGAAATAGGAGCCCTTGTCGCTAACCCCCTTCACATCGCCATGCATCCACAGCAGGCACTCCCGTGGACTCAAGCCAAGCAGGCTTCCCCGCGCGACTGGAAAGCCAGCGGGAGCACCCTTCTTTCCGCCGTCGCGATCGGCGTCAATTCGCACGCCTCGCCAGCCGACGTCCTCCACCACCTGGACGAGGTCAACAGCCTCGCAGAGATGGAGTGCCTCCATGCAGCCGTCGATCTCGTCGGCTTTGAACTCGGTCGACTTGTGGACGATGACCCGGCGGGGCGAGCGGCCTGCATGTCGCCGCCGGTATAGGTCCAGCGATCGGGACATCACCCGAAACATCTCGTTTCGCGAGAGAAAGGGATTGTCTCGCTGGACATCGAGATGTGCGTCATAGGCCACGAACTCTAGACCAGCGCCATCGGCGTCAAACACTTGGCTGCAGCAGGTGACAAACCTGGGTCCCTCGGTGTTCATCGGTCGAACGGCATACGAGATGCCGATATAGGCGGTCTCCGGGTCGGTATCGGCCAACTTCCACGGAACCCCGCCGGCCTTCGCATACAGCGCCAATCCGATGCGCCACATCACGCTCGCCCGATCAGGATAGGCGAGAGCTTTGTCTTCGCGCACCAGCTGGACCGGAATCCGCCGCGCCGCGGTCGCGGCCTTCAGATTGTCATGCAGGTCGAAGTCGTCTGTGGCGCCGCCGGTAAAGCCGGGCGTCCAGCGGACCGGCAGGTAGATGAAGATAACGTCGAATTCGGATCGCCGGCCCTCAAGCGCCTGGATCGCCCGCAGCAGTCGGTCTGCGAGAACGATGTGGGGTCTCGGACTAGCCTCGAATTCCTTCTCGAACGGCACATCGAGTTCAATATGACAGTCCTTTGCGGCCCCGCGCATATGCACGTTGAAGACCGAACTGAACCCCTTCCACTCCGGCAAGTAGTCCTTTCGCTCCGTGGGTGCGTAGCTGGAGTTCAGCTCCTTCATGAAGTTGTAGAGCTTGCTGGCTTCCCCGGCGGGCGAGATGGTCGCCACGCGGATCGGGTTGGGCACCAAGCCGGCCGAGTAGGGGCCGTAGCGAACGAGGCCCCGAAGCGGATGCGTGTCGGTATCGCCGAGACGGTCGGGGTGGAACGCGAGCTTCGGCTCCGGCAGCCAAATATGAGGTGCGACCTGGCTGTTCATGCGCGCGCCCGGCGAGAGAAGGCCGTATCGGCACCGAGCCGGAAAACTGCATCGACCCCCGCTCCGGTGGCAAGGGCGCTAAGGTCGGCTCCGCCCTTGCTGAGGAAGTGGGCCCAGAAGTCTATGAGTTCGTTGAGCTTGCGATTATAGCGTTTGACAGTCCGCTCCCGAGCAAAGTCCTGAGAGACGAAGCGGTTCTCCGGGGTGACCCCGTCGAAGATCGTGCGGGGCTCGATCAGAAGCCACAGCCGATCGTCGGCCCAATCGAGACGGGCGCCAAAACCTTCCCGCCAAGTCAATTCGGGGTGTTTGGGCACCGCGCCTGCAAGAGGGCCGACAATCGTGCGCAACGGCCCCCACGCTGTGGCGCCGGGATTGCCGGGAGCGAGCAAATCGGCGCTGCGGCGTCGCGTTAGCGTTAGGTCGTGTTCCCGAGACAGCGCGCGCGAGAGCGCTCGCCGCAACAGTCCTCGTTCGCCTGAGTCGTAGCGGAGACGCCGGGTCTCGATCGAATGCAAATCGAAGGCTTCCACCCTGTATTTGGCCAGAGCGACCCGGACGTCGCTGTCGGCGCCAAACGCGAGCACACCCGCCTGCGTCCGGGCAACGAGAACATCGACACCGGCCTCCTCTACCGCAAGGGTCACCTCGGCCGCACCTCCCGCATCGCAGACGACGCGCCGACAAACCGTGGGGGTCTGGAGCAGGGGTAGGCCATTCAGGCGGATCACTGGAAAGCCCTGTGGGCCGCTTATCTTGGCCGGAGCGGTCAGGATCCGGCGGTCGGATGCGAAGCCCTCCAGTGCGGCCATGTCCAGGCTCGGCAACAGCCGAACAATGTCGCGGAGCGTTTCGTCGAAATTATCGACCCGGACGAGTCCGCCATCAACTCCGGCCGTTGCGGCCGCATGCAACAGGTCGTGGACGCGCGAGAGCGGCGGGTCATCCCCCCGATGTAGCCAAAACAACCCGCCTGGAAAGGGATCTGGCTTGCTTAGAACCTCCATTAAAGCGTCCATGATCGAGTCATCCCGGCCGCTGTATCCAGCGACGACCAGACCCGCGCGATGGCAAGCATCGATCATGAGGCGGCGCAGCTGAGCGTCCTGATCGCGCAATTCGTCTGGAGTGTTCTTCAGGCGACGAGACCTGAAGTCGCCGTGAAGCTTCACTTCTGCCGGCCATCGCTCTGAGGTCATCACCTCGCGGCCCAGGCCGGGCGTATCCAACGAGATCGTCGTCAGAGGTCCCGTGCCATCGTAGACCTTGGCGCAGGCGTCGGCGATCAGTGGGTCGAAATTGGTTGTCCAGACGACCTTGGCGTGTTCGGCGCGCATAAGCGTCGCCAAGGCGATGTGCCCGTAAGAGGGCTTGGCGCCGCTCAGCTTGCCGGCGATGTAGGTCTGACGGTCACCTTCGCTGGGCCAAGCGGCCTCGAAGAGGGCGGCGTACTCATCGGGAGCGCCGGCTGCGGGAAGGTTCTCGGCACCGTCGATATAGGATTGCAGGAGAGAGCGAACGGCGGGGTTGGAGAAATCGCTGACGGTCTTGGCGGAAACCTTCCGCTGGCTGACATAGAGCTGCTGCTTGAAGTCCCAGATCATGTCCCACGCTGTCGGAATCCCTGCCGCAGCAGAGGCGCCCGCGCCGAGCAACCACATGAGACGGCCTGGGCGCATAGAAAAGCGCCGCGCAAAATCGTCGGCCTCTACCGTGTGCTCGTCAGGACTGATTCGCATATGAGAACCATGGCACAAGTATTGGGCGGCAACCGACTCTGCGCGGTACATCGACGTCGCCGAAGATGGCCGCCAAGCCGAGGTCTCCTTCCTAAAGTTAGAAATCTACCGCCGGGCGATCGACCCCTTGGTCCGTCGGCTGGACGCCTATGACCGGTTCTCGGTCCGCTGCTGACTCATGGGCGATGTCGGAGAGATCCGTCTTCTCGATGCCGGTCGCCAATCATCGGCCATCGGGCCCGAGACCCACTATCATTCATAAACCTGAGCGCCGGGGATGGCGGTCAACCCGTCAAAAACAAAGGCCAGGCTGTGCCGGGCGCGGGTCGCACCGACGTACATCTTTGTCACGGACTTCTCGACGTGGGTGAGACTGGCGGTGCTGAGCCACTTCTTCCCCATCCCGTGCGGGAAGATCAGCACTCTGGGGAAGGTCAGGCCCTTCGACTCGCCGAAATTCATCGCCGGGAGATCGTGACACAGCGTCTTTCGATCGAGGCGAAGCACCTGCGGGGCGTAGGTTGCCACATAGGCGGCCACCTTGGCCGTCGCGACGATGAAGACGCCGTCGTGTCCCGTCGTCATCGTGTTCAAAGAGGTGGTCGGCGGCTCTGAGGGAAAGAAGCTGTCGCCGAGATCGGCGATCTGCTGATGGCAGCGGTGGGTGTGTTGCTCGTAGGTCAGGGACGCGAGGCCTGCCTTTTCCCACTGCTGGAACTTCTTGATTATGTTGAAACCGGCGAACGCGGCATTCTTGCTGCCTTGGTTGGTCTTGAGCGTCGCCTGCCGGTGATCGCCGACCATGCTCAGCTTGATTCCGGCCTTCAGGATGAGCTCCAGCACATCGAGGTCATAACCGGCCATGTCCTGGATCTCATCGACAAAGATGTGCTCGAAGCGCAGGGCGAGCCGGCGCATCACCGCACCGCCTGTGATGCGATCGCATTCGCAAATGAACTTCGAGATTTTGTCGGAATAAATGTAGCGACCACCTGCGAAGTAGTGCGCCGCAGTTTGCGATTGCGGAATGTAGCGTACAGACCGGCCTTCCTCCCAGTGCAGGCCGTCGATGCGCTGATCGTGAAGGGCGCGCCGGTAGGGTCGCGCCAGCTCCCTCAGCAGGAAGCTGAACCAGGTCATCACCTCGATATTGGGTGGGATGGCGGGCCCGTGCTCATAGAGCTTGCGTTCGATCTCCTTCTCGTTGTTTCGCGTGTAGGTGACGAGCAGCGCGCGGGATGGGGTCTCGGCGCAGGCTTGGCCGACGATGCGGGTGGTCTTCCCGCCGCCGGCGGCGCACATGATGATCCGACTAGCTGACGGCACTGACGATGTACCCTGGCGCCGTCCACGGCTCGATTGTCGTGAAGAATTTCAGCGCGGTGTCGGCCTTGTTGTCCTTCATGAAGGCGAGCAGATCCTCGTCGGAGGCGAAGGTCTTGCCCAACACCTTCTCGATCGACGGCCGGCCGTTCGCCTTCAGCAGCTGGGGCTCAAGTGTCGGAAACGCCTCGTCCGGATCGTAGAGGATGCTGATCTTCGGCTTACTGAGATAGTCGGCGTACTTGCTGGCAAGTGCCGCTGCCTTGCCGTCGTTGTCGGTGACGACGGCGACGGTGCGATCGAGGAGCACAGCGATCTCGAGGAAGCGCTTGAAGGCGAGAGAGTTCACTGAAATCACATCGACGCCAGCCTCCAGCGGCATCTTGCCGTGCTGCTTCTTGAAGGCGGCCTGGACAATCAGCTCATCCGAGGGCCCCTCGACCAGGATTGAGCGTTTGGCGAGGATCAGCCGCAGAGTGTCATGGCCCGGAAGGCGCATGAAGTAATCCTGTGTCCCCGACGTCAGAGCGTTGAGACGGATCGCCGATCCGCGGTGGAACAGGACGACGGATTCGACGCCAAGCTTGTTCAGCACAAAGCTGCTGTGGGTGGTGATCACCAGCTGCCGGGCGCCCCGTCGCTCGGCGATATGGCTGATGAGCTCATTGAGGTTCGAGAAGGACAGATGGTTCTCGGCTTCCTCGATTAGAATCAGATGGGAGTCCGCCGAGGACTCCATCGCCAGTTTGATCTTGATCGCGTTCTGCTCGCCCTTGCCCACCAGAGTTAGGGGCACGTCGTCCAGATGCGGCATCACCCCCGATTCCCAGTTCGCCCGCGACGAGGTGTCCAGTGAGACGGACAGCGTCTTGTCGGAGATATCGCCCGTCTTCTTGGCCAGCGCCTCGTTCACGCCCTTCACCTTGGCGTGGTTCATGAAGGCGTCCTTCATCATCCGATAGGACAGGGCGAGATCGACCTTCTGGCCCTTGTCGAGGCTGTCGCGCATGATATCGACCACGTAGCGGCTAGCGGCCGCATTGTTGCGGATCGTGCTCGCATCGATAAAGGCCGGCTTGATGGGGATCGCGCGCGCGGTGATGATCTCATTGTCTGCGAAGCCCCGCCACTTCACGACGTAATACTCGATCGGCAGAGTCCGGATCAGCGTCGGGTCGGCAACGTAGGTTTTGAATTCCTCGGCGTATTCCGCGTTGAACTCGATCGAGAGTGCGACGCCCGGCAGGTCGGCTCCTCGCGTATTGTTGGTGCCCTTGAGCTTCGCCAGCGCCGCATCGTCCTCGAAGTAGAGCTCGATGAGGATGGCGGGTGGCGCGACTGGAGTTTTCGCAATCAGGGCTGCAATGTATTCGGCGACGGTTTCAGTGTTGAACAGGTGCGGATGGAGCTCGATCTGGATTGGGCGCCCATTCAACTGACCGCTTAGGGCCAAGTGAATCGCCTCCAGAAGCGTGGACTTACCGCATTCGTTGTTGCCAACAATAATGTTGAGGTCAGGGTTCAGAGTGACATCGGCGGCCTTGAGGCAGCGATAATTCCTCACGATGACTCGTGAAATGAACAATGTCCCCTCCCAATAACCTTCCCCTAGGCCACGTGGTCGAGGTTCCTCGAAGACTAACGGAAGCCCCCGTTTTGGTCTACTTGCTGCGCGCGCTTCCTCACGAAGACCGATCCCGAGACCTGCGACGCCCCTGGTTCGAGGTCTGCAGCGGGCGCGCGCTAGCCGGCCATGGCCGTGGCTGGGCGTTTCCCCAGGCGATGCAGGCGAACACCGCCGGCACCGAGCGCCCGCTCGGCGATCGGCACGAGGTGCTCGTGATGGGTGAAGCACAGCACCTGCGATGTCTCGGCGAGCTGCCCGAGCGCCCCGAAGATCGCCGCGCAACGATCGTCGTCGCCGTTGACGAGTAGATCGTCGGCGATGAACGGCATGGCGTGTCGAACCGCTCGCTCCTCCACCGCCGCGAGCCGAAGCGCCAGATAGAGCTGGTCGCGTGTACCCTCGCTCATGGCTGAGCTCGGCAGCCGCTCGCCTGATGACCGTAGGCCCACGACAATCGGTTCGTCTTCCAGCTCAAAGTCGAGCTCGAGGCCAAGGAAGGCGCCTTGGGTGACTGTCGCCATGATCGCGCTCGCCCGCGCCAGCAGCGGCGCGGCGCGGGTTTTCCGATGACGGGCGATCGCCCATCGCAGTAGCGCCGCGACACTGCGGGCCTCCACGTATCGTTCGGCCTGCGTCGAGGCTTCGGCGCGCGCGTCTTCGGCCTCCTGTAGGGCCGCCGCCGCCCCACTGCCGGACGCGTGGACCGCGACGTCCCGGATCGCGTCCGAGAGCTCGGCTGATACGGCGTCCCTATCCTCGGCGAGGTCCCGCTGTTCGGCCGCAAGGATCGCGAGTTCGGACGCCAACTCCTCCGGAGCGATGGAGATGACCTCAGCCCCAAGAGTTTCCAGCGAAAGGCCATCTCCGGCCTTGTCGATCTCCAAGTGCAAACGCTCGACTTCGGCCTGCAATTCGTCGCGCGATCGTGCTTTCGCGATGATCTCGGCAAGCGCGGAGGGCTCGGCTACGCCGGCAAGTGCCGCAAGTTCGGCGAGATCCGCTTTGGCCTCACCGAGCGACGCGCGAAGGTTTTCAGCTTCCTCCGAGAGGGCTTCGGCCTCGACCGCGGCGTGCTCCATCTTGGTCTGTGCTGCTTGGGCGGCTCGAAGCTCTCCGCCCAGTTCCAGCAGGGTCTGGCCGAGATCATCGCCGCCCGCCCGCCCTAGCCGCTCGAGGAGTTCCGCTACCTCGGCCTCCACGTCGTTTATGTCGGCCTGGATGAGCCGCACCCGTTCCTGCATCTGTTCATAAGCTCCGAGCCCTGAGGCCCATTGATCGAACCCATCAAGGGCGGCCGCGACGGCTACGTCGTCGCTGGACGCCTGCAGACCACACCCGATCAGGGCGTCGGTCAGCGCGCGCAGACGCAGCTCTGAACGCGTCTCCTCGGTCGCCAACGCCTCCGCCGAGCGGCGCGCCTCGCCGGTGAGGCGTGTAACGACCTCCTCGACCCTGGTCCGTTCCAGCTGCTGCTCTTCCAGCCGCCGAACGAGGCTGGTGGCTTGGGCGATCAAGGCGTCGGGGTCGTCGTCGGGGCTGATGGAGGGTGCAATAGCGATCAGCGTATTGCGGAGGCCTAGCAACCGCTGATCCGTCTGGGTGGCGACCTCGGCGGTCTCCGTGCGGAGCTGGGCAAGCACCTGGTGGGCCTCAAGCACCTTCAAGCGGGCCGACGCCCAGGCGAACATTTCGGCCGGGGTGATCTGTTCGTCGAACCCAACCCGCGCACAGTGGGCCGTCCAGGCGACTGTTGCGTCTGCGACCTCGTCCGCCAACCGGGTCAGACCCACGTTCGCGGCCGTCGCCCGGTGCGTCAGCCTATCCAGCTCAGCGCTGTGCATCAGATGTGACGCCAGCCGGTCGGCCTCGGTTTGCCTGCGGTCGGCTAAATCGTCCGCCTGGCGGACCAAGTCTTCGTAGGCGTTAGCGCCCGCAGCCGGGTCGGCGGGCTCCTTGCCAGGTCTCGCTACAACGTCGCGCAGACGCCCCCAGGCAGCGTCTCGAGCCTTCCGCGCAGCCGTGAGCACCGCCTGCGTCGGCAGAGCCGCGCCGTCGCCGCTGAGCTTGGCCAACTCGGCGCGGACGTCGGTCAGCCGGGTCTCGGCGTCTGCGACCGCCCGACGCAGTTCGACCCTCTCGCCATCCAGGCGCGCGAACGTCGTCCGAGCGGCTTCCATCACCGGCTCCGAAGGCGCGGCGGTCGCGGCCAGGTCCGTGATCTCTCCAGTCCATGGCGCAAGCCCAGTCAGCTCAAGCGCCAGCTTGTGCTCCGCCGCCTCGATCGCTCGCTTCGCGGTGGCCCGCTGGCGGGTTACGTCCCGCGGCGCTTGCTCTAGCCGGTCGCGGAGCCCTGCTAAGTCCCCGACCGCGCCGATCTCGCCCAGGCGCCGAGTCTCGTCTTCCAGATCCTGGCGCTGACGCCGCAGCGTCTCATCAAGCCGTTCGAGCGCGGCCCGCCCATCACGAACCGCCTGGACGGCTTGTCGAAGACGGTCACGCGCGACCTTCGGTGGTGGCTCCGAGACGGCGTCCAAGCCTCCATCGACCTTCACCTTGGTGATGCCGGCCGCAAGGGCAGCAAGATCTTCGGTGCGACGTGGCAAGGCGCGCCGCCGATCGTCATAAACGCCGCGATGAGCGACCAGGCGTTCGATATGCTCGCCCGCCTCGAGTAAGCGCGCGTCGAGCTCTTCGCCGGGCGCGGTCTGCTTGCGTGTCAAAACCTCCTCGAGCGCTTGAAGCCGCGCTTCGCCAGCCGTGATCAGACGCTCGGCGCCCGCGCGTCGTACCTCGGCGTCCAGAGGCAGGTGCGGAAGCGCCGCGAGCGGCGCGAGGTCGTGGAGGCGGCTGTCGAGGGTCGCAAGGAAGGGCCGGACCCGGCGGATGCGCTCGAGTGTCACCGAACGGCCCGCAATCTCGGCCAAACGAGCGATCAGATTGCGCCGTGTCGCCTCGGCGGCGGCCTGCCGAGCATTCAGGGCCGCCCACTGGCGTTCGTCCACCGCCTGCTCCCGCGCCCGCTGTTCTGCGTCCTTCCGTTCGGCGAACTTGACGTTCAAGGGCTTGGTCCGGGCGGTCGGGGCGAAGAGCCCGTCGGCCTGGCTGTCGAGATCCGCCAGCAACACGCCGAGACCGGTAAGCCCGGCCTCGGCCTCGAGCACGGCGCGCGCGGCGTTTTGCGCGCCGCCCAAGAAGCTGTCGCCGCCCTCGCGAAGCCGAGCCTGATTCAGGCCAAACATCTTGGCGAACGCGTCGCGGTCGGTCCCGCCGAGGAATGGAGAAAGTCTGGCTTCGGCCAGAGGTTCGCCCTCGGGTGTGGTCAGGGGGTCCTTGCGCTTCTTGCGTCTCACGACGTCGATCCGATCCCCGCCGTGTTCGAGGGTCGCGCCGATCGCAAGCTCGCTCATCCCGTGCCGGAAGCCATAGGCGGTGCGTTCCGGGATTCCGAACAGCAGGTCCGATATCCCGCTCAGCAGAGTTGATTTTCCGGCCTCGTTCGGCCCCACGATGAGGTGCAGATCGACCTTGCCGTCGCCGAAATCGAAGACATGGTCGGCGAAGACGCCATATTTCAGGAGTGCGAGCTCGCGTAGCCTCAAGGGGGTGTCCCCAGCTTCGCCGCCAACAGGCGGAGCGCGTGCTCGACCACGGCCTTGCCGTCGCCGGCGCGGGCGGCAGTGAGCAACGGCGTGGAGTCATCGGCGAGGTCGACCGGGGCCTTCGCCAGCAGATCAGCCAGCTCCATCGACACGGCCTCGACGCAGTCCGGGTCACTGGCCGCGTCCTCAAGGAGCTCGGCCAGGACCTCGGGCAGCTTGTAGCGTGCGACAATGTCTACCCGGCCGATAACCTTCTCGATCCACACCTCGCCGCCGAGACGCAAAGCGGCGGCGCGGACTTCGGCGTCCAGCCACTGCGGCTGGGCCGCCAGGCCCGTCCCGAGGTCGCCGCCGAGCGTCAGCGTGACCCGTGCGATCACCGGCCGACCGGCCTCGCGCCGTGCAGCGTTCAGCGCGTCGTCCAGCGCTTCGAATACCTCTCGGCGGTCGGACATGCGCGACGCATCGAGCTCGACCGCCGACCACCTCACTTCGTCCAGAGCGTGGTGCTCCAGATGGGCCACCCGGCCTTGTTCGACGCGCACGACGACGGCACCCTTTGGTCCGGTCTCCCGAGCGTGGCGCCCCTGTAGGTTGCCGGGATAAACAACATGCGGATACCGATGCATGACGTCGTGCTGATGGACATGGCCAAGCGCCCAGTAGTCGTGGCCGCTGCCGGTCAGTTCCGCCAATTTGCACGGGGCGTAGGGCGCGTGGGCGTGCCCGCCCTCCAAGGCGGTGTGAAGCAGCGCGATGTTGAACATTCCCGACACCGGCGGGCCATAACCGGCGGCGAGGTTGTCGTAGGTCGCCGCCGTTGCGAAGCTCTGGCCATGGAGCGCGACCCCGAGCTCGGGCAGGATATGGGTACGGCAGGCCTTGGCGTCGAACACCACCACACCCTTGGGCATTTCCAGGTGCCGGGTGATGCGGTTCTCAGCGTCGTGGTTGCCGTGGATGATGAAGACCTGAATCCCCGCCGTGGTCAGGCGCGCGAACTGCTCCACCGCAAAGAGGCCCGTGCGCATCTCCCGCCAGGTCCCGTCGTAAAGGTCGCCGGCAATGACGACGAAGGCGGCCTGCTCCTCGATCGCAAGATCCACCAGGTTCGAGAGCGCCGCCCGGGTCGCGTCCCTTACCCTGCCGATCGGCACGCCGTCAGATCTCGACAGCCCAATCATCGGGCTGTCGAGATGAATGTCGGCCGCGTGAAGGAAGGTAAAATCGCCCATCGGAGGGAAGCATACCCGGAATCGGTGTGGGGGCGACAAGGGCCGACGGCGAGGGCGAGATTTTGGGCCCCACAACGATTGCAGGATTCTTCAGCGAGATTATATGTGATAAAGGACATTATCACATATACGAGGGATGGGCGTGGGGCGCTATCTGGAAGTCCGGACGATCGGCGACGTGGAGCAGCACCTCGCGGCGATCCGCGCGTCGGCCGCGCGGGCGCAAAGCTGGATCGCCGCCCAAAGCGGTGACCCCCTCGATCTCCTGCGGCGCATGAAATTTGAGCCGGTCGGATTTCACCCGATCGAGGACCGGCCTCTCAACGTCGTCGAGCAGATCAACCAGACCTGGACCTACGCCGTCGCGCTCTCGGCCGCGCGCGTTCTGCTGGAGCTGCATCCGGAAGCCGGGGGCTTCAAGGTCGCGCCAGGCGCCCACATGGCGCTGCCGCTCGACATTATGAGTGAGGAACCCGGCCTGGTCGGCGCGGAAACCTTCGCCGCCGTCCACCCACGCAACAATGGGAAACTCGCGGCGGATCTGGCCAAGCTGGCTGATCGACCGGAGACGCACCGCTACGTCTTCTTCATGTCGCCGCGTCACCCCAGCGCCCAGCGCCAGCCGGCCTTAGAGCGCGATGGCGTCCAGGTCTGGTCGGTCGATGTCTGACCTGGCACCCATCGTCGCCCGCCGCCCGCGCGATGCGGTTCCCGCTCTGGTCGCCGTCGCCGGCGAGCGCGCGCAGATCCGCTTCCTGGAATTCTTCGCCGCCAACATCCGCAACGCCAACACCAGGCGGGCCTATGCCCGCGCCGTGGTCGATTTCCTGGCCTGGTGCGAGGGCAGGGGGGTGACCTCGGTCACTGGCGTTCAACCGCTCCATGTCGGCGCCTACATAGAGGCGTTGAGCCTTTCGAGATCGGCGCCAACGGCGAAGCAGCACCTGGCCGCGATCCGCCATCTGTTCGACTGGCTGGTGATGGGCCAGGTCGTGCCGCTGAATCCGGCCGCCTCGGTGCGCGGACCATCCCATAGCGTTCGCCGGGGAAAGACTCCGGTGCTCGACCCGAGCGAGGCGCGCCAGCTCCTCGATGCGATCGACATATCGACGCCGGCCGGCCTGCGCGACCGGGCGCTGATCGGGCTGATGGTGTTCAGCTTCGCGCGCGTCGGCGCCGCCTTAGCGATGAAGGTTGAGGACGTTTACGTCCAGAATCGGCGGCTCTGGCTCCGGCTTCACGAGAAGGGGGGCAAGCGCCACGAAATGCCCTGCCACCACACTCTGGAGACCTATCTGGACGCCTATCTCGACGGCTGCGCCTTGCGCGGCGATCCGAAGGGACCGCTGTTCCGCACCATTGAGCGGGGGAGGGCGGTGCTGACCGCCACGCCGCTGCCCCAGGCCAACGCCTACGCCATGATCGGCCGCCGGGCCGCCGCGGCCGGCATTGCCACGAAGATCGGAAACCACACTTTCCGGGCGACCGGTATCACGGCCTACCTCAAGAACGGCGGCACGTTGGAGAACGCGGCGGCGATGGCCAATCACGCTTCGACCCGCACCACACAGCTGTATGATCGACGAACCGACCAGGTCAGCCTCGATGAGATCGAACGGGTGCGAATTTGAGTTGGCCATGTAGACCGGGCGCCGCGTTCCCGCGCGATAGGGTAGGGGCACCTGACTGCCCAGTTCACTCCCTCGCCGCACGAAGCGCAATGGTGGCCTTTAAGCGTGGCCGTTCTGGTGACACAACCGCGTTTGCGCCAAGTCGGGCGGCGCGCTCGCAAGAGCAAGAAGCGCGGGGCGAGCGCGCTATCTGGGGATGGGAATGAAGAGTTTGTTAGATCAGCTTCCGTCGATCGTGGCGGAGGGCAAGCGTGAAGCCGAGCGAGTAATGGAGCGCGCCGAAAGCAATTTTCGGCTCGGGCTTCAGACCCGAGAGTTGGTGATCCCCTCGAAGGACAGCAACTGGCAGGACCTGTTGAAGGGTACGAAGGATCCAGCATCAGACCTCGCGACTGAATTTCCAAATCGATTGATCTATGGTGACAATTTGCTGGCTATGGCCGCGCTGTTGGCGGGAGATGGCTCGCGGCCAAGTCTCCGCGGTAAGGTCGATCTAGTTTATATTGACCCACCGTTTGACAGTAAGGCCGACTATAGGATGAAGATCGACATCCTTGGCGCGGGTGTGGAGCAAAAGCCGACTGTAATCGAGCAATTTGCATATGCCGATACGTGGAAGAATGGCACTCACAGCTACCTCGAAATGCTTGTGCCGCGATTTTTTCTCATCAGAGAACTTCTCTCTGATCGAGGGTCCGTTTACGTCCATGTCGGCCCTAATGTATCCAGTTGGGTTGAGGTTATTTTGGACGGCGTGTTCGGGGATGTACACGGGGCATCAATTTGCTGGAAACGTGTAACCGCGCACGGTGACAGTCAGCGATGGGGCACGGTTCATGACGCCATAATTTGGCGAACCAAATCAGATGATTTCATTTGGAATGGTCAGTATGAACCGTATAGCCAAGAATATATTCGGTCAAAATATACCCAGAAGACAGCTGACGGACGGTCATATCGTCTAGATAACCTCACAAGTCCTAATCCGCGACCCAACATGACCTATGTTTGGCGTGAGTGCGAGCCGCCAACAAACGGATGGCGGTACGAGCTCGGCACCATGGAACGGCTGTATGCAGAGGGGCGTATCGAGCTCCCAAGGAAGCCCGGTGGGCGTCCACAACTTCGCAGATTTCTGGACGAAGGAGAGGGCGTTCCGCTCGGGTCAGTCTGGACCGACGTCTTTCCGGTAAATTCGCAAGCGAAAGAACGGTTGGCTTACGACACGCAGAAGCCCGAGGCGCTTATCGAGCGAATTATCAAGGCCTCTTCTGTCGAGGGCTCGATCGTTGCTGATTTGTTTGTTGGATCCGGAACGACGCCGGGGGTCGCAGAGCGTCTCGGTAGACGTTGGATTGCATCTGATTTGGGAAAACCTGCCTGCATGGTCACGCGAAAGCGACTCATCGACCAGGATGCGGGTCCGTTTCTCTACCAACACATCGGAGACTACCAAGTCGAGCAAATGCGCTCGACGATGGGCGCGCGCTTCCGGATCGGAGACCTAGCGGAAATCGTCCTGGGACTCTTCGGCGCCCTACCGCTGCCTGTCGATGAAAACCCGAACAAGAATATGGGCCGCATAGCCGGGGGGAGCAAAACCCTGGTGCTCGCCGACAGCCCGAACAAGATGACAGGCCTCGCTACGCTGCGCCGCGCAATCGAAATTCGCGACAATCTCATGGGCGGGTGGGACAAGGTGGTCGTTTTGGGCTGGAACTTCTCGCCAACCATCGGCCACGACATTGAAGCATTGGGGCAAGGTGATCGGCTGGAGGTGCTTGTCATTCCGCCCGATCTACTCGATCGGCTCAAGAAAAAGGGCCACAAGCTGAAAGCCGACGAGGTGCGCTTCTCGTCGCTCCAGTACCTCAAGCTTGGTGAGGTCGTCCGAAAACGAGAGGATAGGGGAGAGGCCATGACGGTCTCCATCGCCAACTATGTGCTGCTCTCACCAGACGCGCTGAATCTCGACGATGCAAATCGGGACAAGCTGCAGGCTGTCATCAACGCTGATCCAATGGCGCTGATCGAATATTGGAGCGTCGATCCCGACTATGACGGGGAGGTGTTTCGCTCGGTCTGGCAGGACTATCGCGGCAACACCGAAAATGACGCTGATCCTTACCGCGTTGTCACGACCGCCCGCCTCACGGGGCTTCCGAAAAAGGAGGGCAAGCGCCAGGTCTGCGTGCGCGTCGTCGACGTGTTCGGTTTTGAAGCCGAAGCCATGATCGAGGTAGCGTGATGGCGAGTATCAACGATCTTTCGCTCGCCAGCGGCCTGTCGGCTAAAGTTGAGGAAGTCTGCGCCGGTCTGGAAACGGGAACGGCCCCGATCCTCGATCAGGTCTCGGAGCTGACGGCCGAGCTACTGAAGTGGTGGTTCCAAGCGGAGTTTCAGGACGCGCGGCAGTTCAATTTCCATCCGGGGCAACGCCAGGCGCTGCTCAACGTCATTTATGCTCACGAGGTGCTGGGCATCACGACACTGCAGGACCTCTATCAAGTCGCGGCCCCTGACGTGTTGCTGGCGAGCACCCGAGATTCCGAGATCATACGGGCACCGAAGAACGCCTACCCCAAATACTGTCTGAAAATGGCGACCGGCACCGGGAAGACGTGGGTGCTGCAGGCACTCATGGTCTGGCAGGTGTTGAACGCCAATCGTGCCCCGGAAGCCGGGCGTTACACCAAGAACTTCCTCATCGTAGCCCCGGGCCTCATCGTCTATGACCGGCTTCTGGACGCCTTCATGGGCAAAGAACGCGACGGCAAGCGCGACTTCTCCATTTCCGACCTCGCGATATTCCAGGAGCTGTTCATTCCTGACGCCTATCGGGATGAGGTGTTTCGCTTCGTTCAGGGCGCAGTCTGCCCCAAGGAAGAGATCGGGCGCAAAGTCACCGCCGGCGGGATCATCGCCATTTCCAACTGGCACGTCCTTTCCGAGGAGGGCGAGCCGCTCGAAGATGAGGAGATCGACGCTCCCGGCGATTCCGTTGATCCCAAGGTTGTGGTGCAAAGCATCCTGCCGCTGACGCCCGGCACGAGCCAGGGCAACGATCTGAACCTGCTCAACCGCCGCTTTGAGCGCGGTGGCATTCTCTCCTACCTGAAAGATCTGCCGGCGTTGATGGTGTTCAACGACGAGGCTCACCACATCCACGACTTCAAGCGGGAGGGGGAGGTTACTGAGGTCGAATGGCAGAAAAGCCTCAACCTGATCGCCGAGCCGAAAGGTGCGCGCTTTGTCCAGGTGGACTTTTCGGCGACGCCGTACAACGAAGTCGGGACGGGCAAAAACTCCCGTAAGGCGTATTTCCCGCACATCGTCGTCGATTTCGACCTCAAGACGGCTATGCGAGCCGGACTCGTGAAATCCCTCGTGCTCGACAAGCGTTCAGAGATCGGCGCGCTGAGCCACGATGATTTAGACTTCAAGGCTGACCGCGACGAAAACGGCAACCCTATGCTGTCCGAAGGGCAGCGGATCATGCTGCGCGCGGGCCTAACCAAGCTCCGCAAGCTCGAAACGGACTTCGCCGGCCTCGATCCTGACAAGCATCCGAAGATGCTGGTGGTCTGCGAAGATACGACCGTTACGCCCCTCGTCGCCGAATTCATGAAGCTCGAAGGTCTGGCCGATGACGAGCTGCTGCGGGTCGACTCAAACCGCAAGGGGGAGCTGAAACCCGATGAGTGGAAGGTTCTGCGCGAACGCCTATTCGACGTAGACCGGCACAGTTCGCCGCGCGTCATCGTCAGCGTGCTCATGCTGCGCGAAGGCTTCGACGTGAACAATATCTGCGTGATCGTCCCGCTGCGGGCGTCGGGCTCCGGCATCCTGCTTGAGCAGACCATTGGGCGCGGCCTGCGCTTGATGTGGCGCGGCAATGAGTTCGACGACATTAAGCGTGAGAACCGCCAGCTTATCCGCACCGGCAAGACGCCCTCCAACATGATCGACATTCTGTCGATCGTCGAACATCCGGCCTTTCAGGGCTTCTATGATGATCTGATTCAGGAGGGCCTTGCCGCCGAAGAGGACGACGAGGACGATCAGAACACCAGCTCGACAGGTGACCTTATCTCGGTCGGGCTGCGGCCGGGATTCGAGGAGTATGATTTCGCCATTCCCTTCATCCTCCGGGAGGAGGTTGAGGAGCTGGAAGACACGCAAATCGACCCGTCGAAGCTGCAGGCGTTCGGTTCATTCTCGCTCGAACAGCTCAAGGGCCAGCTCGGCCAAGGAGAGAAATTTCACTCTGAAGACGTGCAAGCGAAAACCCGGTTCGGCGATTACCGCGTCCACGGCGGGGTCATGACGGCGACGGGCTACAACGATTATCTGGCGCGCGTGACACGACGGATCAGCGAGGCTGTCACGCTGACCGATACGACCAGCAGCTCAAAGGCTTTCGCCAACGCGAACAAATTTCCCTACATCCAGATCAACCGTGCCGAGATGGCCGAGGGCATCGACACCTTCATCCGGAATCATCTGTTCGGACGGGCGCTCGATCCCCTCGAAGATGAAAACTGGCGCGTCCTGCTCATCGACCCGGTGACGGAGCACGTCATCAAGGTATGGGCGCGCGCCATCCTCGAAGCCGAGGACAGCGTGATTGTGGCAGACGCGGAAGTGGCGCATCGCCGCCTCTCCGAAGTACCGAAGCTGGCCATGCGAGAGGGCTCATCCCTCGCCGTGGAAAAGGCCATCTACCTGCGCCTGCCGTATCCGTCGCGGAATGGCGGCTTGGAACAGGCCTTCATGGAGACCTGCGAGCGCGACGCCAGCGTGGACGCCTTCTGCAAGATCAACGAGCAGAAGCACACCTTCGCGCGGCTGCGCTACATCAAGGAGGACGGCCTGCCGGCGTTCTACTCACCCGATTTCCTCGTGCGCGCTGGCGACAGCACATACTTGGTCGAGACCAAGGCGCAGGGGCAGCTGACCACCCCGAACGTCCTCCGGAAACGGAAAGCGGCGGTTGCGTGGTGCGACCGCATCAACAGCCTTGCCGCGGAACATCGCGGCGGGTCGGAGTGGGCCTATGTCCTACTAGGGGAGGACGCCTTTTATGGCTGGCGCGACAAGGGCGGATCAATCGGCGAATTGATGGCCTATGGGAAGCTGCGACCTGTCGAAGATCGCGGCCAAGCCGCGTTTGCGTTCTAAGGTCGTCGCGGGAGGAGAGCCAGTTCGCCGCCTCATAAAAATGTTCTAAAACAGACAGTTAGTAAACTCGCATAATAAGCATTATCGGAAATGATGAACAGCTTGGTCATAGGCGATGTCAGTGTTCGCATTCGATGCGAGTCGCACCTTCAGATGACGGTTTCGTTCGAATTCGTTGCGACTGACCCCTGTGCTCTGCCGGCGGCGACGGTGCGGCTGATCGTGGCTTCGCTCACCTTGTAGAGCCTGGCCATCTCGGCGGCGGACTTGCGGCCTGACAGCACGTTCTCGACGACGTCGGTCCGCTGTCTAGGCGTGAGTTTCGCGCGGCGGCCGCCGATGCGTCCGGCCGCGCGAGCCTCGGCCAGGCCAGCGCTGGTGCGCTCGCGGATCATGGCGCGTTCGAACTCGGCGAAGCTGCCGACCATCTGCATCATCATCCGGCCGGCGGGCGTCGTGGTGTCGATGCTTTCGGTCAACGACCGGAAGCCGGCGCCGGCGGCCTCCAGCTTTTCCAGGATGTGCAACAGGTCCTTCAGCGAGCGCGATAGCCGATCGAGCTTCCACACCACGACAATGTCGTTGGGCCGCAGATGGTCCAACATCCGATGCAGTTGAGGCCGATCCCAGCGCCCGCCGCTCGCCGCCTCCTCGAACAATCGATCGCAGCCCGCCTCCTTCAACGCCCGTTTCTGCGCGGCCGTGGATTGGTCATCGCCCTTCGAAACCCGGGCGTAACCGATCAGCATTTTCAGCCCTTTCACAAACGCTCGTTTTTGCAAGACCCGCGAGGATCAATGCGGGCCGCGGCGCTCCGCCTTTCACAAACCTCTTTCATAATCGCCCCGAAAGGCAAGGGGTTTGTGCAAGCCGCCCCCGGCCTCGTCCGCCAGCGCCGCGGCCGCCGGGAGAGCGATCGCATCCGGCAGGTGTTGCAGGGCCGCCTCGAGGCGTCGCCGTCCCTCACTGCCGACATGGTCTAGGAGCGTCCGATAAGGGCCCTGGTGATCCGGCGCCGTTCGCCAGGACAGAACCTCGGTGACCTCCCCTTCGAGCCGCGCCGGCCGGCTCAGCAACGTGGCCAGCGCCGACAGGACATTGCGGCGAGACCGCGCGCTCCGGCCATGCAAGGCGTCCAGCCCCTGGATCGGATCGGAGGCGTGCAGGCTGAGGATGAACGGTCCGCCGATGCGCTCGGGCTCGAACAGCCACGCGAAGGGTGTCTGACCGGACTCTTTGTAGAGCACCAGGTCGATCAGGATCTCGCTCGCCTGCAACAGGTGCCGACCCGACCGGACCCGCCAACCGGCCCCGATAGCCAGGCCAGCCAAGGCGCGCGCCAGGGCCGACTCCAGGGCCAGCGTGCGCTCGTCCAGCACGCGCGCGGTCCGCGCGGCGCCAAGCGCCGCGCCGCCCTGCCGGGCCAATGCCAACACGCCGCCTGTCGATACGAACGCCAGGCCGTCGAGGTCCACGAGGGCGCAGCGGTGAATCGGGCAACTCACCCAGAGCACCATCTGGCTCTGCGCCGGCCACCAATGGTCAAACCCCTGTGCGGTCGCCTCGCGGCAACAGACTGGACAGGCGCCCCCGCGACGACCCTCAGCGTCGGGCGCCGTCATCCAGGAGGATCGGCGCGCCTGGGGGATGCACAGATCAGCGATCGCCGCTGTCGCCACGCCGCCGACCTCGGACAGCTTCTCTACCGTGCTTGGTGAGGGTTGCAGGTCGTCGATCGGGTCGATCCCCAGCCAGGCCCAGAATGCTGGGAGGTCAACGTAGTTGTGCGCCGCGAGCCGGGCCGCCCACGAGGACAGCCCCTCCCCCGTGATCGGGCGCGGCGCATAGGGCAGTCTCATCCCGCCGCGGCCCGGGCCCGAGCGCTTCGGCGCATAGCCATCGCCGTCCGCACATGGCGGACAACCTCCTCGGCGTGCAGGCTTTCCACCGTGATCTGTTCGCGACCGCTATCGATGGCCGCGACGGCGGCGGCGTTTAGCAAACGGAAGGTCTTGCCGGGACTGCCGCCGCCGATCTCATGGACGGCGGCGACAAAGGCGCTGTCCACTTCGCTCTTCATCCGCAAGGGGAAATGAGCGACCACGGCCGCGACGATCGCGGCGTAGGTCTCGTCATTGGCCAGGCGCGCGAGCCGGAAGGGCTGGGCGCGGCCTTCGATCTGCGGGTCGGAGGTCAGGGCGTTCAGGGCCTCCAGAGTGCCGAAATAGGCCATCGAGAGCGAAAGCGTGTTGGACAGCCGGCGAAGGGCGGCCAGCGTCTTGCGCTGGGCGGCGCCCGTGCCGATCATCAGGTTGTTGGTTTCATCGATGACCAGCAGCCGGGTGCGCAGGCGTTGTAGCTGACCATGGACGGCCCGCTCGGCCTCCATCGCCCGCCGGGTGGGGGTCGGCGCGCCGACCGCGTCCAGAATGGCGCCGTAGAGCCGCAGCTCGTCGGCTTCGGGCGGGGCCTCGATCGCCACGACCTCCATCTGCGATCGGCCGGTCTCCGAATCGAACATCGGCGAGCGACCGCGCATGAATTTTCGCAGGATCGTCGTCTTGCCCATGTCGGGGTCGCCAACGATGAGCAGCGAGGGCATCCGTGTCCGCTGGGCGCCGCGGAGCAGCTCCTCGAGGCGCTGCAAGGCCGTCTGACCTTGTGGATAGGCGACCCAGCGATCGGAGAGCACCAGGTCGATGCGCGCCGCGGCCGTCAGGCCCGAGGTCTCGGTCATTGCGCTCACCAGGGCTCGATCTCCACGACAAACATTGACGCCGGGTTCGCCAGAGCGATCACATCGTCGGGCTCCGCCGGGACCTGGCTCTCTACGATCGGAGTGGGCTTCACCTCCGCCCGGTGGCGCTCGCGCCTGACGGACTCTCGTCGCACCCGGCGGCTCTCACTTGCCGCAGTGGCCACCAGGGCATGGTTGGCCTCACGGGCCGCAAACAGGGCCGCCTCGTCGACCTGGGCCCGCCCTTCGGCGCGCAGCCGGCGGCGCGCGGCGAGCAGTTCCCAAAGGCTCATGGGCGGGCGGGCGAGATTGCGATAGCGAAGGGAGCGCACGCCCTGCGGCGTCTCCAAGAGCAGTCGCGACAGGTCGCGCGGGTCGTAGGCGAGCTCGACGCGGCGCTGGCCGCTGTCGAACAGTGGCCCCAGGAAGGGCTCATAGTAGCGAACGTGGTGGAAGCTGATTCCCTGGCGGGTGATGGTGCGCGAGATCCGCGGCAAGAAAGCGATCAACAGGCCCTCGGGGTCGAGGGGTTGGCGAGGCGTGATGGCCTGTTCAGTGCATAGGCGTCGCCAGGTCTCCAACGGCGGAGCCGAGAGGCTCGTGTGGACCCGGCGATTGTAGTCGCCGGCGACGAAGCGCCAGAGCCAGACCTCGAACTCGTCGATCGTCATGACCGCCGCCGCATCGCTGTCGTAGTCGCCACGAGCGGCTACGTTGGAGAAGGTCGCGCCTGGCAGCAGGCGCATCTCGCTCATCACCGATCCGATCAGGCGTTCGATGTGGCCGCCATAGCGGGGCGCGCCGACGGGGCGGCGATCCGTCTCGATGCCCAGATTGCTGCACGCGCGCGCGAACGATCGGCTGCGAAAATCGGACCCGTTGTCGGAATGAACCAGCTCGGGCAGGCCGAAGGCCGGCCATTCCGCCGAAATCCCCCGCTCGGCCAAGGCCTCGTCCTTGGCCAGGATCGCATGCTGCAGCGCCATGCCGACCGAAACGACGGACGGAGGATCCAACGAGACGTAGAGCCCGGTGATCACCCTGGACGCCACGTCGATGCTTAGAGTCACCCAAGGCCGGCCGATCGGCGCGCGCGAGTGCGCGTCCACGAGGATTACGTCCGCCGGGGAATGATCGATCTGCCAGATCGCGTTCGGCCGCGTCACTGTCAGGCTCCCCGGCCGCATCGTCACGGCCTCGGCCGCGCCCGGTCCCCTGCGGCGGCGGGCCAACTCCCGCTCGCCGATCCGTTGCAGCCGGCGGCTGACTGCGGACCGCGAGGGCGGCGTCAGGGTCTGCGAAGCGCAGCGCCGGGCGATCTCGCGTCCCAGCTGAGCCTTGGTGATCGACTGCCGGTCGAGGAACAGTTGTTCGATGGCCGTGTCGATTATCTCGATCACGCGCGCCGGCAACCGCGGCCGCCCCGCCTTCCACCCGCCTATCCCGGTCACGACAGCCTGCGCGGTCTCACCGACCGCGTAGCGGGCCAGCAGCCGATAGACCGTTGCGGTGTGGACGTTCAGCCGCTGCGCAGCGGCGTCGACCTCGGCGCGGGTGCGGTGAGGATTGTCCAACAGCGGGCGCAGTACGCGCTGGCGCGCAACGGCCAACTCCCAGCGCTGTTCCTCACCCTGCGGCTGGTGGCTGGCTCTGCCCTCGGCCATCTGCGTGCGTTCCTGTTCGAGCCGCTCCCGCCCAAAACTCACCTGATTCGATGTCACGTCCGCAACGGAGCAGCATTCGCATCGAACGCGCAGTTTTCAGAACGGATTCGTCCGAATTGCTTGCGACTAGCCCCTTCGGCTCGCGTCCGGCCGCCCCGAACCGCAACTCCCGTCATCTATGTCTGGTTCTGTCGAGGCGTCACAGAACGCGGGCTCGCGAAACGGTCAGGGAGAACAGGTCGGCGCACCCTGACTCGCGCGCGAGCCGAGCCGTTGGCCTCAGGACCTCGCCCCTAGTTCGGCGTCTCAGAGCATGTAGCCGACGTCCGAGGCGCCGGTGGGATAGGCGAACATCATAGATCGAAGATCGGCGGCCGTGAGCCCGTGGCGGATCGCGAGGCCAAACAGGTTGATCACCTCCTCGGCGTGCGGGCCGACCAGATGGGCTCCAAGGATTCGGTCGGTGGCCTCCTCGATCAGCACCTTGTGGCCGTAGACCCGCTCGGCCAGGCGGCGGGCGCTGAACCAGTTGGGCGTCGAGCCGGCGTTGATCCGGAACTTCAGGCCCTGGCGGCGCGCCTCGTCCTCGGAGAGCCCGACGGCGGCGATGGAAGGCACGGTGAAGGCGACACTGGGGACCCCGCGATAGTCCGGCCTGTGCGACGGGCCGTCCAACAGGTTGGCGGCCACGACCTTGGCGTCGTGACTGGAGACCGGCGTCAGGGGCGGCCCGACGCCGGCCGCGTCGCCGGCGGCATAGACCCGCGGGTTGGAGACGCTTTGCAAGTGCTCGTTCAGATCCAGGCGGCCGTCGCGCACGGTGACCTGGCCCGCCGCGAGGTCCAATGCGTCGAGGTCGGGCCCACGGCCGGCGGCATGCACCACCAGGTCGGCCGGGACGGCGAGGTCCGGCGCGCCCGGACGGCTGGCATGGACGATCAGGCCGCCCTGAACCCGCTCGACTTGGGTGACCGTGGCGCCGGTCTCGACGGCGATACCGAGTTCCTCGAAGCTCGGCAGGAGCCAACCGACCAGGTCCGGATCGAAGTTCGGCAGGAGCCGCGGCGCGCGCTGCAGGATGGTGACCTCCGCGCCAGCTCGCGCCGCCAGGTGCGAGAACTCGGCCGCGACATAGCCGCCGCCGATCAGCACGATCCGGCGCGGCAGGCGTACAAGCTCCAGGAAGTCGTCGCTGGTGCTGACCAACGCTTCCCCCGGGATGCCGAGCGGGATCGGACGGGCGCCGGTGGCGATCAGCACGTGGCGGGCCTGCAAGGCGCGGCCGTCCACCTCGATCGCGTCCGGGCCGGCGAAGCGGGCGAGCCCGTGGAAGACGTCGACGCCCAGTTCGGCGTAGTGATGTTCCTGTTTGGCCGGGATCGGATCGGTGAAGGTCCGCTTGAACGCCATCAAGCCCGGCCAATCGATCGCCAGGGCGCCATCGACGCCGTGCCCGGCCATGCGCCGGGCCGCGTCGATGGCTTCTTCGCCGCTCACCAGCATCTTCTTGGGATCGCAGCCGCGCAATGCGCAGGTGCCGCCGAAGGGCCGGTGATCGATCACGGCGACGGACCAGCCGGCGGCGCGGACCTTCGCCACGGCGACCTGGGCCGCCGTGCCGCTGCCGATGACGATCAGGTCGTAGGAATCCATGACGGCAGCTCCATCCGCATCGGCGCAAAAATCGCGACGCCAATCTCCAACGCTTCGGCCAGGCTGAGGCGCACGCCCTCCTGGCCAATGGCCGGGTTGTTTGCGCGCCAGGTCTCCAGGTGAGCGTCCTCGCAGAAGAAGGCCTGCAAGGTGCAGAGCGAAGACGCCGCACAGCCGGCGGCGTAGCGATGGCCGGACCAGACAACGATCCCCGACGGCTCGACCTGATCCAGCTCGCGGCCGTGGCGCCGCGTGCGGATGACGAGCGGGCGCCGGCAGTGGCGGCAGTCCGAGCGGACGGTCACATCGCGCTCCAGCATCGCCCCGACGCCGAGCGCGTCGATGGCGCACATGGCGCCCACCATGAGCCCGCGTGCGTCCACGCGATGCTCAGTCTGACCATCGGTGAACGGGTAGGCGCCGCTGATCCGGCCGGCAGCGTCGAGAACGAGGAGATCGCGCCCAGCCAGGCGCCGCAGCACGGCGTCGACCTCATCGGGGGTGAGCCCGGCCTCTGCAGCCACATCCGCCGTCTCTGGCGCGCGCCCGCTTGCGGCGTAGGCGCTGAGGACGATGCCGTGGATTCGACTCTCGGTCTCATCCAGTCCATCCCACTTGGGGCCGATGAAAGCCTCGACGATGGCCCTCAGGGCAATCTGGGCCTGGGGCGTCGTGATCGTGCCCCAGTCGGGGATGATCGCGCCGCCTGGAAACGCGACGGCGGGCCATCCGGCGGCTTCAGCGTGTGATGTGGGAGTCAACATCGTGCGCGCCTTCCGTTCGCCGTCCCAAGTGAACCTTCAGCCGGCGCAGCAGGAGAGCTGCGTCACATCCTTGGAGAAGGTCTGGGCCGCGAGCTTCAGGCCTTCCACCATGGTCAGGTAGGGGAACAGCTGGTCGCCCAGCTCGCCCACGGTCATGCGCGCCCGAATGGCGAGCGCCGCCGTCTGGATGATCTCGCCCGCCTCCTGCGTCACCGCCTGCACGCCGATGAGCCGGCCGCTGCCGGCTTCCGCGACCAGCTTGATGAAGCCGCGGGTGTCGAAGTTGGCGAGCGCGCGCGGGACGTTGTCCAAGGTCAGGAGCCGGCTGTCTGTCTCGATCCCGCCGTGGTGGGCCTCCGCTTCGCTCAGCCCGACCGTGGCGACCTGCGGGTCGCTGAAGACGACCGCCGGCATCGTGGCCAGGTCGAGGACGGCCTCGCCGCCAGTCATATTGATCGCCGCCCGGGTTCCCGCCGCCGCCGCGACATAGACGAACTGCGGCTGGTCGGTGCAGTCGCCGGCGGCGTAGATGTGCGGCGCGCTCGTGCGCATGGCCGTGTCGATGACCACACCGCCCTGCGCGTTGACGGCGACGCCGGCCGCCTCCAGGGCGAGCCCTTGGGTGTTGGGCGCGCGGCCCGTCGCAATCAGCAGCCGGTCCGCGCGCAGCTCGCCCTGGCCGGTGGCGAGCACGAATTCGCCGTCCGCATGAGCGACGTGGCTCGCCTGGGTGTGCTCCAGCACCTCGATGCCCTCGGCGCGGAAGGCGGCCGTGACCGCCTCGCCGATGGCCGGGTCCTCACGGAAGAACAGGGTGCTGCGCGCCAGGATCGTCACCTTGCTGCCGAGCCGGGCGAAGGCCTGGGCCAGTTCGACGGCGACGACCGACGAGCCGATCACCGCCAGGCGCGGCGGGAGGGTCTCGCTCGCAAGAGCCTCCGTCGAGGTCCAGTACGGCGTATCCGACAACCCCGGAATGGGCGGTATGGCCGGGTTGGCGCCGGTGGCGACCAGGCAGCGGTCGAAGGCCACATGATGCTCGCCCCCGCCGGCCAGGCGCACGAGCAGGCTGTGGGCGTCCCGGAAGCGGGCCTCGCCGCGCAGCACCGTGATCGATGGCGTGTCGGCTAGGATGTTCTCGTACTTAGCGTGGCGCAGCTCCTCGGCGCGGGCCTGCTGCTGGGCCAGCAACCGGTCGCGCCGGATGGTCGGGGAGGACGCCCCGATCCCATCGTCGAAGGGGCTTTCGCGGCGCAGGTGGGCGATATGCGCGGCGCGGATCATGATCTTCGACGGCACGCAGCCGACGTTGACACAGGTTCCGCCGATGACGCCGCGCTCGACGAGCGTGACCCGCGCGCCCCGCTCGACGGCCCTTAGCGCCGCCGCCATGGCCGCGCCGCCGCTGCCGATGACGGCGACGTGCAGCGGGACGCCGCCGGCGCCGCGTTGCGCGCCGCCCGCGTCGGCGACCGAGGCGCGATAGCCGAGCGTCGCGACCGTGGCCGCCAGGGCCTCGGAGCTCACCCCCGCATCGGCCGCGATCTCCGCCCGGGCCTTCGGATAGGAGACGGCGGCCGAACGCACGCCAGGGACGCGCTCTAGCGCCTCCCTCACGTGCGTGGCGCACGAGTCGCAGGTCATTCCATCAATGCGCAGGGCGATCGCGGCGGTCACGGGTTCAGGCTCCTCAACGCTTGACGGTGGACGGGTAGCCCGCGCCCGCGGTCGCGCTGGTCAGGGCGGCGATCGTGGTCTTGGCGTCGTCGTAGGTGACGACGGCCTCGCGCTTTTCGAAGCTGACGTCGGTTTTCTGGACGCCGGCGACCTTGGCGAGCGCCGTCTTGACGGTGATCGGGCAGGCCGCGCAGGTCATGCCGGGCACCGCCAGGGTGACCGTCTTGGTCGCGGCCCACGCGGGCGTGCTGAGCGCGCCCATCAGGGCGATCAGGGAGACGAGCTTGTTCATGGGGACTTCCTTTCAGTAGAACAGGGGCAGGACGTAGGGGAACGCCAGCGCGACCAGGACGAGCGCCGCGACGGCCCAGAAGATGACCTTGTAGGTGGTCCTGACCCTGGGCACGGCGCAGACCTCGCCAGGCTCGCAGGCGCGGGCCGGGCGGAAGATGCGGCGGTAGGCGAAGACCATGGCGACCAGCGCCGCGCCGATGAACAGCGGCCGGTACGGTTCCAGCACGGTCAGGTTGCCGATCCAGGCGCCGCTGAATCCGAGGCCGACCAGGATCAGTGGGCCGAGGCAACAGGTCGAGGCCAGGATTGCGGCCAGGCCTCCGAGCGCCAACGCGTGGCTGTCATTGGATTCCGACAAGAGGATTCTCCTTCCGAACAACCTCGGCATGATGCTAGGAAACCGCCCCTTCGCGGTGCGGAGCGGGCGCGTTGCGCGGCGGCGCCGCCAGATCCCAGATCGCGACGACCACCATCAAGGTCAGGCCGGGATAGAGGAGCCACGCCGTCGGCCAACCTCGGGTCGCCATGAGCACCGCCGCCGCAAGCACCAAGATCGGCCCGATGACGCTCAACGCCATTCGCGCCCACCGGCGATGACGAAGCCCGCCGACCGTGTTGGCGACGAGGGCGATCACGGCGAACAGCGGCAGAAGGTAACGGATGAAGACGCCTTCGTACTGGCTCAGAAAGCCGAGACCAAGCGCGGCGCCAAGACTCGCGAGAGCCGGGAAGCAGGCCGCGCACCCCATGGCGGTGACGATCGAGCCGATGACGCCCGCCTTGTCGGCCGCGCGTGTGAGAGGATTCTGGATGGGCATCGGCATGGCCTCGGCGACTTCGGTGGAACCGTCAGAGCGACGCTGCGGTCATGAGCGCAGCTTGCCCCAGAGGGCTGAGGATCGTTAGATACGATCTGTAGCGACTACAGACTCAAGCCCTAAAATTGCGAGGCGCAGAACAGCATGGCGGATACCGCGATCCAGATCGGCGAACTGTCCCGGCGCACGGGCTGCAACATCGAGACGATCCGCTACTACGAGCGGATCGGCCTGATGCCAGCCCCGCCGCGGCGGGGCCGCTACCGAAGCTATGGCGCTGGCGACGTCGGCCGGCTGGGCTTCGTGCGCCGCGCCCGCGAGTTGGGCTTCACCCTGGACGAAGTGCGTGCGCTG
Organism: Hyphomonadaceae bacterium; assembly: GCA_965229115.1. GTDB lineage: Bacteria > Pseudomonadota > Alphaproteobacteria > Caulobacterales > Hyphomonadaceae > UBA7672. Next base: position 99,669 of record CBDDIR010000001.1, read on the forward strand.
CTCGGGCTTGCGGCCGGCGGCGAGGCTTCGTGCGCCGAGGTGCGCGTCCTGGCGTCGGCGCATCTCGGGGATGTGAGAGCTCGTATCGCCGATCTCAAGCGGATGGAGCGGGTCCTGGCCGATTCCGTGCGGGCCTGCGACGCCGGACAGGATCCCGGCTGCCCCCTGATTGACGCTCTCTATGCGGAGCCGCGGCTCCCGCAGACTGGCTGTTAGTACACATCAGGTCAAAGGCCTCGCCGCCTTGCGCCATCGCCCCGGCGTCCGACGGGGCGACGGAGAGTCCGGCCCAGAACGCACCCGTCACCCGCTCTCCGACGTTCGCGATCCCGGTATTCCTAGCCTTCGCGGCTGCCTGTTCCAGCCGCGTCCGCCCCGAGCTTGGCTAATTCGATGTCGAGCCCGCGACGGCCCCGCAGTCGCATCGATTGCGATCTGGAAAGGCCGTTCAATCCGAACAGGCGCAATGATTCCGAACGCCAGGGTGTGGAATTTCAGAGGCTTACTGAACCCGCCCAGTCGCAGTCAATTCGAGCACCGACAGGCGATCTGTGCGACCAAACGAGAAACCCGCATCTACCTAGGCGAATTCCACAACTCAAGTTCGCGGAGCGATTCCTACCCAAACGGAGTATAAGAGTTGGCGCATGGCCATCCGCGCCGCCGTAGGCGCTCAGCGCGAAAGCCCGCGCCGCCGAGATCCCAGCCCTGAATTTCACGCTATCGCGACTGATTTTCAAGTAGACTCCCCCCGGTCTCACAAACCGGTGTGTTTTGAACGTCGAACGTGATCAGTGAGATCGTCGGCTGCGACGCTCGTGGCTTTGCAAAGCTGTAATATTCGCTTTTACTTGCCGAATCTTGAAGCGCCGCGCCGGCCGCCCCCAACCAGCGCGCGCCTTGGTTGAGGAGATCAAGACAGTGTCGGAGCTATCCAACAAAACCCCGGACCCAATGGATGTCGCCCTGGGTGCGGCGGTGCGAATCCGCAGGCGGACCATCGGCATGTCGCAAGATGCCCTGGCCGAGCAGTGCGGCGTCAGTTTCCAGCAAATCCAGAAGTATGAGAACGGCGCGAACCGCATCTCGTTCTCGCGGCTGGTGCAGATCGCCCGCGCCCTGCGCTGCCGCGTGGTGGACCTGATGGACGTCCTCGACACCCCGGGCCACGACGCGGTGGGCGACCTGGATCTGCTGTCGCGCATGCGCACGCCAGGCGCCCTGGAACTCCTGGCCGCGTTCGAGAAACTGCCGCAGGACGCACGCGCCTCCCTCGTCAGCTTCATGCGGGCCCTGACCGGCCCCGATGGCGTTCAGCGCAGCAAGCAGAAGGAACTGGCCTAGGTAGCGCGGCGGCAAATATGGTTCTTGGAAAGTAGGTTCGCGCTAGGGCCTGTGTTCAGTTGAGCAACATGATAGCGCCGACCAGATGGATGGCGGCTAGGAAGTTACGTGCGAGCTTGTCGTAACGCGTCGCGATGGCGCGGCAGATGCTTCATCTTATTGAAGAACCTCTCGACGAGGTTGCGCCCGCGATAGAGCGCGAAGTCGCATTGGCGCGGTGTGACGCGATTGGCTTTTAGCCGAAGCCCGCGTCGTCATCGAGCGCTGGCGGATGGAATACAACCGCGTCAGGCCGCACTCGGCGCACGGTGGACTGACGCCGGAGGCCGGGCGGCTGCGCAACTTGATCAGCGAGAAGGAAGGCGGTGCCCAGTGGTATTGCGCGTTCGACCCCGAACGAGTCGCCATCCTGCTCGTTGGCGGCGACAAATCATCAGCCCGTTTGATGACTCCCTAGTAGAAGCCGCCCGAACTGACGCCTGAGGCCAACCTATGACTTCAGTCGTTGGATGGCCACATAGAGGCCGGTGACGCCCAGGAAAACCATCAAGCCCCCCAGGCCGCCAACGAGAACGCCGATCATTTTTCCGCTCCTTCGCGCTGTTCTTCCTGAACAACTCCTGAGAAGCTTACAGGTTCGACCGGAGTGGCCTGACTTACGTTACGCTGCGTTCCGAGCATCCAGACCTATGACGCCCTTCACCCTATCACCGAACGACTATCGACACTTCGCAACGTGATCCGGCAGCAGCCTGTCATTCACACGGAGAGCGGGACGGGCGCCGACTTCGGGCTGGGAAGAGAGCGGCGCCCGTCCCGAGCACATGGCGGCATCCAAGGGGATGGAAGATGGCCGTGTGACACGATGTCAACCGTAGGCGCGCGCCAGATCACCGTCCACCGGAAATCGACCGCCTGAACCGCCCCGGGTTGAGGTGGCGCCGGAAATTCGGACGGTTTGACCTGCCCCTGATTTTTTCCTCCACGCGGAGCTAGAGTCCGGCCCTTGAGAGGACGGACGGATGAAGTGAGCGAGATTTACGGAAGAGCAGATCATTGGGATCCTGCGGGAGAACGAGGCTGGGGCGATGGCAGGGGAGCTGGCCCGCAAGCACGGTGTTTCCGAGCGCACGATCTACGCCTGGAAGGCCAAGTTTGGCGGGATGAGCGTGTCGGACGCCCAGCGGCTGCGCGCGCTGGAGGACGAGAACCGGCGGCTCAAGTCGCTGCTGGCGGACGCCATGCTCGACAAGGCGGCGTTGAACGAGCTGCTTGCGAAAAAATGGTAGGGCCCGTCGCCGTGCGCGAAGGCGTCGCTCATCTGCGGACGATGTTCGAGATCAGCGAGCGGCGGGCCTGCTCCATCGTGATGGCCGACCGCAAGATGGCGCGCTACCGATCCTGCCGGCCGCCGGAGACGGCGTTGCGCGAGCGCCTGCGCGCGCTGGCGACCCAGCGACGGCGGTTCGGCTACCGGCGTCTGTTCGTGCTGCTGCGGCGGGAGGGCGAGCCGTCAGGCAGGAACCGCATCTACCGGCTCTACCGCGAGGAGGGGCTAACGGTGCGCAAGCGCCGGTCTCGCCGCTGCGCCATTGGCACAAGGGCCCCGATCCTGGTCGAGGCCAGAGCCAACGCCCGCTGGTCGCTGGACTTCGTGCATGACCAGTTCGCCGGCGGGCGGCGGGCGGCGGGCGGCGGGCGGCGGTTCCGGGTCCTCAACGTCGTTGATGACGTCACCCGTGAGTGCCTGGCTGCGATTCCGGACACCTCGATCTCGGGCCGGCGCGTGGCGCGAGAGCTGACGGCGCTGATCCAGCGGCGCGGCCGCCCCGGCATGATCGCCAGCGATAACGGCACGGAGTTCACGTCCACCGCCATCCTGACCTGGGCGGAGGATCACCAGGTGGCCTGGCACTACATCGCGCCGGGCAAGCCGACCCAGAACGGCTTCGTCGAAAGCTTCAACGGCCGGATGCGCGACGAACTGCTGAACGAGAGCCTGTTCTTCAGCCTCGATCACGCCCGCCAGAAGCTGGCGGCATGGACCGTCGACTACAACACCGCCCGGCCGCACTCGGCCATCGGCTACCAGACCCCCGCAGCCTACGCCAGGCACCTGAACGCAACAGGCCGACCCGCTGCGCAATGTGGAAGCTCCACGGCCCGGCCTGTTGCTCACACCGCGCCGCAAGGCGTAATCCCTGCCGAGACTCTGGTCCGCGCTGGATGAAAGATCAGGGGCAGGTCAGGCTCGCCGCGTTGAGGCTTACAGGCCGCAGCCAGCGTGGCCCAACGTGCGGTGCGGATATCGATCTCGTTGTCGACCAGCATCCACTGGATCGCCTGACCAGGCGATTTGCCAGTGACGGAAGGGGTTGGACCGTCTCCCTGCCCTCGCTGGGAAACGGTCCACTGTTGGCTTAGAACCGATACTGGAGTTCTATCCCATAGGTGCGAGGAAAGTTCGGCTTCAACGTGACGCGCTGGACTCCGCTGGCCGAGGGGGCTCCGGTTCGGAAATCCTGATAGGCCAACTCATCAAAGGCATTCTTGACGTAACCGATCACTGTGTAGCGATCGTCGGCGTCCTTCCAAAGCGCCCGGAAGTCCACGACTTCGTTCGATGGCGAACGGAAGCCCGGCTGAGCAAAAACGACGGCCTGTTGCTCGTCGGTGAAGGTGTAGGTGCCCCCAAGTATGAGATCCCCCTTAGCAAACTGGATTGTATAATTCAATCCGAGGTTGAGTTTGTTCTCCGGAGTTATGGGAAGCCTGTTTCCAACGAGGGTCTGGGGACGGCTGCCGTTCGGCAAAACGACGCCCGTAGGTCGCGCGCCCGCCTGTAGCGCCTTCGGGTCCGCTGTGTCGACGAAGCAGCAGCCGCTCTTAAGTTCGGTGTTGAGGTACGAATAGCTCGCGAAGATCTGCAGATGATCGATCGGAGCCCACTGGGCCTCCATCTCCAGGCCCCAACTCACAGCGTCCAAATTCACGAACTGACTGCCCGTTGAGCCCGTCGTGGAGTTAAGAACCACGGACAGCGGCGCCTGAAAACCCTTATAGTCCGCGTAGAACAGCGCAGAATTCAGCTGGAACCGTCGCCCCACATTCTTCTTCAACCCGAGTTCGTAGTTGTCGACATACTCGGGATCGGCATAGGGGAACGGCGTCAGGCCATTGGACGCAAGCCAGCCGCCGGACTTGTAACCGCGGCTATAGCGGACATAGGCGTTGGTGTCGGTATCCGGCTGCCACTGCAGCCCTAAGGTGCCCGTCCAGGCTTCATAGTCTGCGGCTAGGTCACGAGAAAGGCCGCCGTTTGCCGAGGGCCGCAGATTTGCAAAAAGCGGATTGGCTAGGCAGGAGGCGATGGTTGGGCCGCCGCAGACGACAAACGTGGTAAGATCCACCGCGATTCCTTGTCCGACGGCGGCTGGTATCCCCGCAGCGGCTAAGATGGTGGTCGTGGTGTTGGTGCGCGACACGTAGCGAGCCGAGTCCGTACCCGACTTCTCGTCGACCGTGTACCGGAGGCCACCCGTAAGCGTGAGCGTATCAGTGACATCATAGTCGACCTGAACAAAGGCCGCATAGGAATCCACCTCCAGCGTACCTTCTACGAAGAGGTAGTTCCCCTTCGGGTTCGGCGCCGCCGGACCTCCGGTCGCCAGACTGATCGGGTTCTGAACGGCCGGATCGTTGAGGACTCGCTGGCCCTGGGGTTGCGCGTAGGTTTGATGATACTGGTACAGACCGGCGATCCAGCGCAGTGGCCCGTCCGTGTTCGAGGACAGGTTGATCTCATTGGAGTACCATTTCTGGTCCTCGCGGTAGAAGAACCTCTGGTCCGGCGACACGCCCGTGGCGGTGTAGGGGCCGAAAGGCGTCGCGGTCGGCACGCTGAAGAGGCCGGCGCGCGATGAACGATCCTCGTCCCCAGCCGTGTCGTAGACATAGGATTGGTAGCCGGCCAGATACTTGAGGGTCATGCCGCCAAGATCCCAGGTGAGATCGAAGTGCAGTCGCTCATGATTGCTGAGCTTACCTTCACTCGTCTGGTTGGTGTTGATCTTGTAGGGGTCGGTCATCGCCGGATTAATTCCTGCGAAGCCGAAGGTCGGATTGTAGTAGAGGCCAGCGTTGCCGAGGCCGGTCGGGGACGTGGTGTCGTAGCGGCTCGTGATCGACTCGTGGACGTTGCCAACGCCGAAGCTGTCATCCCAGTCGAACTTCGAATACCGCAGGCGGGCCGTGATGTTCTCGCCGAGATCGGCTTCCAGCTGAGCCTCGACTATGTACCGCTTAACAGCGCTGGAATCGCCGGCAGGCCCGAGGTTCTCGAAGAAGCCCTCCTCTCGGCGTTCCAGAGAGCCGCCGAGGAGGAAGCGGAGGCCATCCGTGATCGGTCCGCGAACCAAGGCGTCGGTCCGCCAAGTGCCGTAATTCCCAAGGACGGCGCGGACCTCACCATTGAAGTCCTCTGTCGGACGCTTGGCGATGATGTTCAGCGCCCCGCCGATGGAATTGCGCCCGTACAGCGTGCCTTGCGGTCCACGCAGAATCTCCGTGCGTTCGATAAGCAGCGACGGCGTGGCTGCATCGGCCATGGAGTTTGAGAAAATGCCGTCCGAGTAAAGCGCTACGGAAGGATCCGTGCCGATGGCATTGGTCAGGCGACCAAAGCCTCGGATCGAGAGGCGGTCGTTGTTGGTATAGGTGACGCTGGGTGAAACACGCGCCAAGTCCTCGACGTTGCCTACCCCAAGCAGGTCGCGCCGCTCGCTTGTATAGGCCGTCACGGCCACGGACACATCCTGAAGGCTCTGTTCGCGCTTTTCAGCCGTCACCACCAACTCTTCAATGGTGAAGCCGGTCTCTTGCGCCCAACTAGGCGAGGCCGCAGCGAGCGCGAGCGCGGATGCGCTGCATGCGAAGGCGAGTCGTAGATTTATGTAATTTTTCATGTTCCCCCCCCAGTCCGCTAGGCATTGTTGCCTCTATGCTGACGGTAATGACAATTACTATAAGGCCATTGACGCATGACGCAATCCCCCCTCCCCCCGGGTCACGCGGCGAGCCTCTAGCAGGCTGTTGAAAAAGTCCGTAGCGGCGCCGGACTCGGCATCATTCGCTCTTTCCCAAAGGCGTTGAGGGGAAGGCGATGCGGGGTTCGGACAAGCGCTCGGGGTCGTTGTTTTCGTTTGTGGATCTGGAGTCGAGGGTTCGGCGCGATCATCCGCTGAGGCGGTCCGGTCGTTCACCGATGGGGCGCTGGAGAGCCTGACGCAGGACTTCGCGCGGCTCTATTCGGGGATGGGTCGGCCCTCGATCCCGCCGGAGGCGCTGCTGCGGGCGATGCTGCTGCGGACGTTCTATTCGATCCGCTCGGAGCGGCAGCTGATGGAGCGGCTGGAGTTCGACCTGCTGTTCCGCTGCTTCGTGGGCCTGGGGATCGACGATCCGGGCTGGGACGATTCGAGCTTCACCAAGAACCGCGACCGGCTGCTGGAAGGCGAGATCGCGGCGAAGTCCTTGGCTGCGGTGCTGGCCCAGCCCTAGGTGAAGCGGCTGTTGGGCCCAACTCCAGCCCGACGGATCGCTCGCCGGCGAAATCATCTTCCACGGCGGCGACGAAATCGCCTTCACTGCTCGCCCCTGGGCAACTTCTAGGCCTTAGGGACGATTTAGGATTCCCATGAATCGGAAGTGCTGATTCAAGGCTGCTTTTTGGAGGCTGTCTTGGAAGGTGAGGTTCTGAGGGACGATCAGTGGGAGCGGATCAAGCCGTTCGTGCCGGGTGGCCGGAAGGGTAAACGGGGTCCGCGCAGCGACGGTCGCTTGTTCATAGATGCGCTGTTGTGGATGGCGCGCTCGGGTGGTCGGTGGCGGGATCTGCCGGAGCGCTTTGGGCCGTTCGAGCGGGCCAAGAAACGCTACTATCGCTGGATCGAGATGGGCGTGCTGGACAAGGTCTTCGAGGCCGTGGCGGCTGAGCCCGATCTCGAATGGGTGATGCTGGACGCCACCGTCATCCGGGCCCACGCCCAAGCCGCCGGAGCGCGGCGAAAAAGGGGGGACCGGACGCCCAGGCGCTTGGCCGCTCGCGCGGTGGCTTTGGAACCAAGCTCCATGTCTGCGTAGAGGCGCTCGGCCTGCCAGTCCGCCTCATCCTTGGGCCTGGCCAGCAGAATGACATGGCGCCCGCCTGCGACCTGATCGACGGCCTGGCTGCAGAGTACGTGATCGCTGACAAGGCCTACGACGCCGATCGGCTCTACCAGAAGGCCATCGACCAGGGCGGCGACCCCGTCGTGCCGCCCCGCCGCCACCGCAAGCGACAGCACAGCTACGACAAGGCCCTCTACAAGGAGCGCAACCGCGTCGAACGCTTCTTCAGCCGCATCAAGCAATACCGACGCATCGCAACCCGATACGACAAGCTCGCCCAGACCTTCATGGGCTTCGTCACCCTCGCCAGCATCATGCTCTGGCTCAGATGACTAAATCGTCCCTACGGCCTACAACAGCCCGCAGGCCGCTCGCGACCACGTGGTCGACCGCCCCGCGTTTGTAAGGGCCTGGGAAGACGCCCCCGGGTCGGTTCATCTGCCGCCTCCCGGCCCGCGAAGCCCCGGCCTGGGCGGGCAAATCGGGGGGCCGTCAGAGTGGACTCGACAGGTTGCTTGAAGGCCGTAACACGGCAGGTACCATTGTTGCCGTCGTCTGGAACTAGCCCAGCTACGATTTCTGCCTGATAAGCGTTCAATATATTACTGATCGACTCGTGGAGTTGTAGTCAACGATGCCCAGAGAATCTAACGAGCTCCTGTCACAGGATGAGTTGGACAGCAGTTTCAGCCCTATGGGCGGAGGCTACCTCTTGGCCGATGTCACCCGCCTGATGCGAGCGGCTTTTGATGAGAAGATGCGCGAACTCGGCCTGACCGCGTCCACTTGGCGGGTTCTGATCTATCTACGCCGCAGCGACGGCATCTCTCAGGCGGCTTTGGCCCGGCTGCTTGACGTCAGCCGCGCCTCGCTTGGGCAAATTATTGATCGATTGGAGAAAAGTGGGCACGTTATACGCGCTGAACACTCAGAAGATCGGCGCGTCTGGCGCGTGTATCTCACAGCAAAGGCACGGGCCATGATGCCCGATGTGGAGAGCAAGGCCAGGAGCCTGCACGCGATGAGTTTTGGAAAGCTCGCTCCTAATGACTATAAACAACTCTCGAAGATACTCGCAGAACTCCGCGATATTCTGGTAGCGAATGAAAGCGCCGCTTGACCTCGCTCGAAGGTCGCGAAACCAATGCCATTGCGGCTTTAGAGCCGAGGGCAATTTCGCGAACCGTGAGGCGCGGATAAGCCATTGCACATCTGCAAAAAAAGGGGCGGCGCGGCCGGTCGTCCGCGCCGCCTAAGCTTCCCTAGGCCCCAGGAGGTAGGCGGGGTGTTGGGCAGGATGGGGCCGCAGTGCGTGCTCTCGAAGACGAAGAGCCGAATACCGTGCGAGCCCCATTGGCTGATATTATGTACATGGCAATATCGTAAGGTGCAATACGATAAGTGCCATCATGATGAAGATCGGCGCTGAGGGTTTTGGTCGGCTGTATTGAAATGGCCAAACGAGGCGCGAGGTAAGCGGAGCTTTTCCACCCTCCTGGGGGCGCTTGACGCTCAGGATTGGTCCTGAGCGGCTTTCCAGCTCCAGGGCGTGAGCTCGTCGAGACGGCTTTGGAGATGGCCGTTGACCAAGCGGGTAAGGACGTCGGTCAGGTAGGCCTTGGGCTCGACGGCGGCGAGCTTGCAGCATTCGATCAGCGTGGCGAGGATCGCCCAGTGCTCACCGCCCTCATCGCCGCCCGCGAAGAGGGCGTTCTTTCGATTGAGGGCGATGGGGCGCATCGCCCGCTCGACGGTGTTGGTGTCCAGTTCGAGGTGGCCGTCGCTTAGGAAGCGGCCGAGCCCATCCCAGTGGCCAAGAGCGTAGCGCAAGGTCTCCGCCATCGGAGATCTTCCAGGGACCGCCTTGAGCTGGTCCATCATCCAGACCTCGGGTTCGGCGACGAGCGGACGGCTCTTGGCCTGACGCTGGGCGCGGCGCTGCTCGGCCGATTGCCCTCGGATCTCGGCCTCGATGGCATAGAGTTCGCCGATCTTTGCGATGGCCTGTTGGGCGATCGGCGCCGATCCGCCCTTGGCCAGGTCGTAGAAGCGCCGGCGCACATGGCTCCAGCAGTGGGCGAGCGGGATCGCATTGGGCCTGTCCTTGGCCAGCCGCTTGTAGGCGCTATAGCCGTCGGTCTGCAGGACGCCGTTGAAGTCCTTCAAGAGCTCGCGGGCGTGCTCGGCCCCGCGGCCTGGCGCATAGGTGTAGGCCACAGCTGGCGGATCGGACCCGCCGAAGGGCCGATCATCGCGCGCGATTGCCCAGAAGTATCCGAGCTTGGTGCGGCCCCGTCCCGGATCCAGGACCGGGGCCGTGGTCCCGTCGACGAAGAGCCGGGATGACGCCAGAAGCCGCTGGCGGATCAGCGACCAGACCGGCCTCAGCTCGGCGGCGGCATATCCCACCCAAGACGCCAGGGTCGAGCGGTCGATGATGATGCCCTGGCGGGCCAGGGCCTGAGATTGGCGGTAGAGCGGATTGTGGTCGGCATACTTGCCGACGATCACGTCGGCCACCAGCGCCTCGGTCGGAAGGCCGCCCTCGATCAAGCGAGCCGGCGCCGCGGCCTGGACCACCTGGCCCTCGCAGGATCGGCAGGCGTATTTCGGGCGGTGCGTGGCGATCACCCGGTACTGGACCGGCAGCACGTCCAGCCGCTTGGCGAGGTCTTCGCCGATCAAGTGCCTGGCGCCGCCGCAGCAGGCGCACATCGTGCTCTGCGGTTCGATGACCACATCGATCTGCGGCAGGTGGTCGGGCAGCGATGCGCGCGCGCCGAGCGGCCGCTGCGTTCTTGGCCGTCCGGCCTTGCGATCCAGCTTGTCCTTCGCCGCTAGGATCTCGCCGATCGCCTGTTCGGTGTCCTCCAGCGCCAGCTGCAGCTGGTCCGGATCCATCCGCTCCGAGCTCTTGCCGAAGCTCAGCCGGCGCAGGCGCGCCAGATAGTGCTCAAGGCGGGTGTTGAGCTCTGCCAAGCGGGCGTTGTCTGAGGCCAGAGCGTCGCGCTCGACCACAAGATCGGCGGTGATTTGGTCAGATTGCGCCAGCTTCTGCTGCAGCCCAAGCACCATGGCGCGCAGGGCTTCGAGGTCCTCAGGCAAGGCGTCAGCGGCGATCTCCATCGCTGATTACTCTACCATAATCGGCCGGCGGGACCTCGCGTTTTTGTTGATTCGCAACGGGTTTTTGCTCATCGAACGCCGCTTGGCCGACGTCTTCTGGGGGGATGGATCCGTGTCCAGTCCAGCCCGTCGAGCAGCGCGGCGAGCTCCGCCGTAGACAGCTTCATCACCCCGTCGCTGATCGGCGGCCACTTGAATGACCCTTCGTCCAGGGCCTTCCACAGCATCACCAGGCCCGAGCCGTCCCAGGCGATGATCTTGACCCGGTCCGCGCGCCTCGCACGGAAGACGATCACCGTGCCCGGGAACGGATCCTGGCCCAGCGCCTCCTTGGCCAGCGCGGCAAGACCGTCGGCGCCCTTCCTGAAGTCCACAGGCTTGGTCGCCACCAGCACCCGAACACCAGAGCCGATGCCGATCACGCCGCCGCCTTGAGCGCACGAACGACCTCCGTCAGCCACCCTAGATCGACCCGGTCGGACAGCCGCACGACAACACCAGCGACCTCTATCTCGAGGGAGGCTCCATGGCGCCTCTGGCCCTGTCGTCCGGCGTCCTCGATCATCACCGGCACGAACGACAACTCGCCATCGGCGGGCAGAACAAGCTCCCCCCTCTTGGCCGCCCCGCGCCACGCGAAGAGATGCTGAGGCGTCAGGTCGTGACGCCTCGCGACGTCGGCGACGACTGCGCCCGGCGCGAAGGACTCCGACACAATCGAAGCCTTCTGCTGCGTCGTCCAACGACGACGTCCGCCGCCAGTTCGCAGCTCAAACCGCCGCGCTTCCATGTGTTGGAACATATGGTCGACCATATATGCGAATACTGGTCGCCATCCTCCGCTCTATGACCCCGATGACAAGGTGGGGGAGAACCCTCGCTTACGGCGCGAGTGGCTGGTGGCGTGGTCGTCCGGCCGAAATCCTGCAGGTCGACCCGTCTTGCAAACCACCCTCTCGTTGAAGGCCCCTCACAGGCGTTCGTCCCGGCAAGCCGGCATACCCCCATATATGGCAAGTCAGCCCGTCGCGACCGGCGGTGAGCATGGGAACTCGCTTAGGGCGCCAAGCTCACCACGTCATTTGACACATAGGCATTTCTGCCTAACAGATATATAGTACGCGTTCGTACACGATGGGTGATCGCCAAACGGTCGCACTCGGATCAGGCAGCAAGAAGCGGCGGCCAGCCGCCAAAGGCTGCGCGCGCACCAGCGCAGGCCCGGCGAGGACGGTGCTCTGAAACGACGCGAGGTTGGATAAAGATGATCAAGAAGCCTATATCCGCTGACTCGCACATCACCGAGCCGCCACATTGCTACGTCGACTACATCGATCCGGAGTTTCGTAATCGCGCGCCGCGGATGGAGCGGCTCGACAAGATCCGCGATGCCTTTGTTATCGAAGGACTAGCCTCGCCGATTCCAATGGGGCTGGTCGCCGCCGCCGGCAAAGACCCGTCGCGGATCACGACGCACGGCGTGGCTTTCGAGGCCTACAATCGATGGCTGCGGGAATATTGCGGCGAGGCTCCCGACCGGCTCTACGGTCTGGCGCAGGTTTCCATGCGCACGCCGGAGGACGGCGTCGCGGAAATCCTTCGCGCGAAGGAGATGGGCTTCAAGGGCGTGATGATGCCCGGCAACCCGGCCGTCGAAGACTACGACTCTACCGTCTACGACAAGGTCTGGGCGGCCGCCGTCGAGTGCGACATGCCGCTGTCATTCCATACCCCGACCGGCAAATCGGACGGCCTCGCGGGCCAGACGCGCGGTCCGCGGATCAACGGCTTCCTGTCCATCATTCGCGGCTGCCAGGATGTGATGGGCACGTTCATATTCGGCGGCGTCTTCGATCGTTTTCCCGGCCTCAAGGTCGTGTGCGTCGAGGCCGACGCGGGCTGGGTCCCACACTACATGTATCGCATGGACCACGCCTACAAACGCCCTCGCTATTGGATGAAGGCCCCCCGCTCGAGCGCATGCCGAGCGGGTATTTCAGGGACAACATTTATGTGACCTTCCAGGATGACTTGGTGGCGTTCGGAATGAAGGACATGTGCAATGTCCGTCAACTGATGTGGGCGAACGATTTCCCGCATTCCGATTCAACCTGGCCCCTGTCGCAAACAATGCTCGGGGAGCACACCTAGGACCTGCGCGAGCAGGAAGGAAACTGGATTTGCCACGAAAACGTGGCCGAACTGTACGGGATCGCCGTCTGACGACTACGCAGTCTAAACGTGGCGGTTCTAGCCAGGTCGGAAACTGATCGCGTCCCTTCAAGCAATGGAGTTCTTCTAATGGCTGACAGCGCAGACCGGACTATCGAGGCTTTTCGTCAGGACGTGCGGGCCTGGGTCGATGTCAACTTCCCGCCAGACCTTAAAGGTCTGGGCAATCCGATCATGCTTGAAGAGCGGCCGAAGCCGACAGAGGAACAGGTCGCCTGGCGCAAGGCGGTCGGCGAAAAGGGCTGGGGAACGCCGACGTGGCCTAGCGAATATGGCGGTGCGGGGCTTTCGTCGGCCCATGCCCGCGTCATCCACCAGGAATTTGCGCGCGCGGGCGCCCACAACCCGATCGGGGGAATGGGCGTCATGATGTTCGGACCGACCTTGCTCGAGTACGGCACTGAAGAACAGAAGCTGGAGCATATTCCGCCGATCTGCCGCGGCGAAGTTCAGTGGTGCCAAGGCTACTCCGAGCCCGGGGCCGGCTCTGATCTGGCCTCCCTGCAGACGCGATGCGAGGACATGGGCGACCACTATCGGATCAACGGCCAGAAGATTTGGACATCGGGCGCCCAATGGGCGGATTGGTGCTTCTGTCTTGTTCGAACCGATCCCACGAAGAAGCATGAAGGCATCTCATTCGTGCTCTTCACCATGCACCAGCCAGGCGTCGAGGTGCGGCCGATCAAGCTGATCGCCGGCAGCTCGCCGTTCTGCGAAACCTTTCTGACGGACGCGCGCGCCGAGAAGAAGGATCTGGTGGGACCCCTGAACGCCGGCTGGACAATCGGAAAGCGGCTCCTGCAGCACGAGCGCTCCAGCATTTCGAGCATGGGAAACGCCCTCGGAGGATCCACAGCCCTTCCGGATCTCGCCAAGGCCTATGTCGGCGTCGATACCCAGGGTCGTCTGGCCGACAGCGATCTGCGGACCCGGGTTGTGTCAAACGAGATGGACGGGCGCGCCTTCCAGCAGACGGCGATGCGTGCAATGGCGGAAGCCAAGGGCAACGCCGGCCCGTCAGCGGCGACCTCGATCATGAAGAACGCCGGCACCCGCTGGATCCAGGACCGGGCCGAACTCACGCTCGAGATTATGGGTCACCAGGGTCTGGGCTGGGCGGGCGAGGATTTCACCCCGGCGGAGTTGGACGCCGTGCGCGGCTGGCTGGGCGGAAAGGCCAGCACGATCTATGGCGGCAGCCAGGAAGTGCAGAACAACATCATCTCCAAGCGGATCCTGGGGTTGCCCGATCCGGCCGCGACCCAATAGGCGGACGTATGGCTGGAGAAGCTCTGTGACGGATATTGCAGGAAGGGTTGCGATCATAACCGGTGGCGGCCGTGGACTGGGCCGCGCCATGGCGCTAGGTTTGGCTCGTGCCGGAGCGAGGGTGATGGTCACGGCCGCACGCGAGCGGGGCGAGGTGGACGCCGTCGCGGCGCAGGCCCTGAGCGAATGCGGCGAGGCCCGCGTTCTGCCGATTGTCGCCGACGTCGCCCGCGACGACGACTGCGCACGCGTGGTCGAGGCGACGCACGACGCTTTTGGGCCAGTGGACATCCTGGTCAACAACGCCGGCCGCGGAATGAAATATGTCAGCGACGACTTCCTGACCCAGCCGTCGCGGTTTTGGGAGGTTGAACCCGAGACATGGCGCATGGTGATTGGCACCAATGTGAACGGCCCTTTCCTGATGGCGAGGCGTGCCGTCCCGGTGATGCTGGCCGCCGGCTGGGGACGCATCGTCAACATATCGATGAATCACCAGACCATGCGCCGACAGGGCTTTTCGCCCTACGGCCCCTCAAAGGCCGCGCTTGAATCCGAGACGATAATCTGGGCTCAGGATCTTGCCGACACCGGCGTCACCGTGAACGCGCTCCTACCGGGAGGCGCAAGCCTGACCGGTATGATCCCCGAAGGAGTGCCGCAGGCCGCGCGCGCCGGCCTGCTGGAGCCGGACATCATGATCGAGCCCCTGCTTTGGCTCGCGTCGATAGCGTCGGACGGCGTGACCGGCCGCCGGCTGGTCGCAAGCCATTGGAATCCGGAACTACCTCAGGCAGAGGCCGCCCAAGGCGCTACCGAACTCGCCGGCTGGGCCGAACCATGAGCTTGGCGGAAACGCGAAGGGGCATGGACGCGACCGTGATCGGAGGGAGGACGCGATGCTGAGCTGGCAGGTTGGAGCGGTGAAGATCACCCGGGTGGTCGAGCTGCAGATTCCTATCCCTTACAATCCGGGTAGCCCATTTCTGGCCGAGGCGACGCCCGAGGCGTTGCGAGCCATCCCGTGGCTGTACCCGAATTTCGTCAACGAGCAGGATCAGCTGCTGCTGTCCATCCACGCGCTGCTGGTGGATGCGCCGGGCCTGCGGCTGGTGGTGGACACCTGCATCGGAAACGATCGCCCCCGGTCACTTTTGCGCGGACAGCCGCTGGCCACACCCTTCCTGCAGTCCATGGCCGATGCCGGCTGGTCGCGGGAGAGCGTCGATGCGGTGGTCTGCACGCACCTGCATGTGGATCACGTGGGCTGGAACACCATGCTTGAGGACGGCGCATGGGTCCCGACATTTCCAAATGCCCGCTACCTGCTCGGCAAGAGGGAATTCGCCCACTGGAGCACAGAAGGCGACGAGGAACAGCAAACGATCCTGTCGGACTCGGTACAGCCCATTCTCGACGCGGGGCTCGCTGAGTTCGTCGAAATGGATCACCGCATCTCGCCCCACCTTCGGCTTACGCCCAGCACCGGACATACGCCTGGCCATGTCAGCGTGATGATCGAGTCCGAAGGTGAGTCCGCGGTCATCACCGGCGACATGAGCCACCATCCCTGCCAGATGGCCCACCCGCATTGGTCTCCCTCGTTCGATAGCGACCCAAGGGCGGCGGCGGCGACCCGCGCGCGACTGTTTGCCGAATGGGCCGACAAGCCGATCCTAGTCATCGGCACTCACTACGCGGCACCGACGGCGGGATACATAATGCGGGAGGGTGCCGGGTTCCGCTTCGACGCCGAGGCGATGGACGCCCCCGCTGCCTGACGTTGGGAGAAGACGACAACCTTGAAAAACAACATCGGATAGAACTCAATGGATGATCTCGTGCTTCGCGCTGACCGGGACGGCGTCTGCCAGCTGACGCTGAACCGGCCGGACAAGCTCAACGCGCTGAATGTCGATCTTTTCAAGGCGCTCGAGGCCCACGTCGCCGACCTGGAGGCGGCGCCGGTTGGCGTCGTCGTGCTGCGCGGCGCCGGGCGGTGCTTCTCGGCGGGCCACGATCTCGGCGACATCGCCGCGGGGGAAAAACTTCCCCGGCCCAACTATCAGTCGCATGTCATCCAACGCCTCGCCGACCTTCCCTCGCCGGTCGTCAGCGCTGTGCACGGCCATTGCTACACCGGCGCCCTGGAGCTTGCCCTGGCCGGCGACATCATTCTTGCGGCGGAATCCGCCAAATTCGGCGACACCCACGCCAAATGGGCCTTGACGCCGGTCTGGGGCCTCAGCCAGCGCCTGCCGCGCCGGGTGGGAACCTACAAGGCACGCGAGATGATGTTCACCTGCCGCACCTATTCAGGACGGCAGGCCGAGTTGATCGGACTTGCCAACGCCTGCGTCACTGATGCTGAGTTCGAAGCGGCCGTGGACAGCCTCACCGCTGAAATTCTCGCCAATTCGTCGTTCAGCCATGCCGCGAACAAGCGGCTGCTGACCGAAACCGATGGCCTGTCACAGCCGGCCGGCTTGGCGCACGAGGTCTATCGAAGCCAGGGCGCAGGACCGGACATGGCCGATCGCATCAGGCAGTTCACAAGGCGCCCAATCGCCTAATCTCCCGCTCGTCGGTTATGAACAGGCCAGAGCCCGGTCGCCGTTGCGACATCTGATCATGGTGTCAGCTTGCGCGGGTCTTCCCGGGAAGGCCGGGAAGACGTCAAGCGAGATGGGAAAGGGTAACTCCAGGGTTGAGGGGTCCGACGGTCCGACCCTCGCGTCTCATCACCAGGTTCAGGCCCGATGCGCGATGTTCCTGGTTTGTAGGGACCGATCGGCGATCCGACCCTGCTTGTGGACGAAGAGCGCTTGGGCTAGGGCATGGCGGGCCTCGCTCTTGTTAAGCCCGGCCTGGCAGCGCCAGGCGCCGCTTCGGACTCTCCAACCAGTCCAGCATGAACACGCCGCACGGCCGGCTCATGCTGACGGTGTTGGGCGGACTCGCCGAATTCGAGCGCGACCTGACCCGCTCTCGCACGAGCGAAGGTCGAGCCCGCGCTCAAGCGCGTGGCGTCAAACTGGGGCGCCGGCCCAAGCTATCAACCGCCCAACAATCCTTCGTCGCCAAGGAGCGGGCTCAGGGTGAGAGCGTCCGTCACCTCGCCCGCGTTCTCGGCGTCAGCAAGGCCACGATCGGCCGGATCCCGCCGGCGGTCTCGTGAGGCACAGTTCAGGTTCCGTTCGCCGTTAGCGTTGCTCAGCTAACAAATGTCGCGCCGTCCAGGGATGCCCTCGACGCCGATCGCGTGGGGGACGGCGGGCCAGCGTTCTTCATCTGTGCCAGTTTGCGTGGTTGAGCGAACAAACCTTGAGGTGAGCCCACGTTCGGCCGGCCCCGTTGGGCGGCGACCGGCGACCGGCGGCCTGGTCGTATCGAGACTCAAGCCGACCTGATCCTAGGATTGAGCGAGGGCAAGCGGACATCCACCAGGCCGTTTCCGACAGCGGCAACCGGCGTCAATCTCAGGAATCCCAAACGATTCAGTCAGGTCACAGAATGCTCAAGGCTCGGCTCGTGTGGCGGCAGTTTGGTTCGCACCAAGCGCCCCATGGGCGTTGGTTCCGCCCTGGCTGCATTGAATTTCATAGCCTGATCAGGCCTCTTGCTTCGGCGCGTAGCCGAGGATCGCCTTGGTTTCCAGGAACTCGTGGAAGCCGAAATCGCCCCACTCGCGCCCGTTGCCGCTCATCTTGTAGCCGCCGAAGGGGGCCATCATGTCGCCGCCGCCGCCGTTGATCGACACCTGGCCGGCGCGCAGCTTCTTGGCCACGTCGCGGGCCTTGGAGAGGTCCTCGGCCTGCACATAGGCGGCCAGGCCGTACTCGGTGTCGTTGCCGACCTCGATGGCCTGTTCGAGGGTGTCATAGCCGAGGATCGACAGCACGGGGCCGAAGATCTCTTCCTTGGCGATGGTCATCTCGTTGGTGACGTTGGCGAAGACGGTGGGCTTCACATAGTAGCCCTTGTCCAGGCCGTCCGGACGGCCGACGCCGCCGGAGACCAGGGTCGCGCCCTCGTCGATGCCGGCCTGGATCAGCTTCTGGATCTTGTTGAACTGGACTTCCGAGACCACGGGACCCAGCTGGCTGTTGCCGTTCGGGTCGCCGACGGTGACGGTGGAGACCGCCTCGCGGGCCACGGCGATGGCTTCGTCCATGCGGCCCTTGGGGACCAGCATGCGGGTGGGCGCGTTACAGGACTGACCGGAATTGGTCATCATGGTGGCCACGCCACGGCCCACGCCCTTGGCGAAGGCGGCGTCGTCGAGGACGATGTTGGGGCTCTTGCCGCCCAGTTCCTGGGCCACGCGCTTGACGGTCGGGGCGGCGTTCTTGGCCACCTCGATGCCGGCGCGGGTGGAGCCGGTGAAGGAGACCATGTCCACTTCGGGGTGGCTGGAGAGCGGGACGCCGACGCCGAGGCCGTCGCCCTGGACCATGTTGAACACGCC
Source organism: Hyphomonadaceae bacterium (assembly GCA_965229115.1). Lineage (GTDB taxonomy): Bacteria > Pseudomonadota > Alphaproteobacteria > Caulobacterales > Hyphomonadaceae > UBA7672. The sequence goes on from CBDDIR010000001.1 coordinate 118,279, forward strand.
GGCGGGAACGCCCGCGGCATGCATGATCTCAGCGAAGATGTGGCCCGAGAACGGGGCGACTTCCGAAGGCTTCAGCACCATGGTGCAGCCCGTCGCGATGGCCGGGGCCACCTTGCAGACGATCTGGTTCAGGGGCCAGTTCCAGGGGGTGATGAACCCACAGACGCCGATCGGCTCCTTGACGATCATCGTCGGGCCGCGGTCTTCCTCGAACTTGAAGGTCTTCAGCACTTCCACGGCGGTGGCCAGGTGGCCCATGCCGATCGGAACCTGGGCGCGCTGGGCGAGGTTGGCGGGGGCGCCCATTTCCTCGGTCACGGCGGTGGCCAGGTCGCCGAAGCGCTTCTGATATTCGGCCAGGATGCGGCCCAGGACTTCCAGGCGCTCCTCGCGGGTGGTCTGGCTCCAGGCCGGGAAGGCGGCGCGGGCGGCCTTGACGGCCTTGTCCACGTCGGTGGCGTTGCCCAGCGAGATCTTGCCGCAGACTTCTTCGTTGGCCGGGTTGATGACGTCGAGGGTCTTCTTCTCGACCGGATCGACCCACTCGCCGTTGATATAGAACTTCAGGTACTCGCGCATGGGCTCTCGCTAACTCGTTAGATGTTGAACATGATGACCGAACGGGCCAGTTCGCCGCGCTTCATGTCGGCGAAGCCCTCGTTGACCTGCTCCAGCTTGATGCGCTGGGAGATCATCTGGTCGAGCTTCAGCTTGCCGTTCATGTAGAAGTCCACCAGGCGGGGCATGTCGACCGGGAATCGGTTGGAGCCCATCATGGAGCCCTGCAGCTTCTTCTCGCCCAGGAAGGCGGCGCCCATCAGGGTGATGCTCTGGCCGACCGGGATCATGCCAATGATGTTGGCCGTGCCGCCGCGGCGCAGCATGTTGAAGGCCTGCTCGGCGGTCTTGGACAGGCCGATGGCCTCGAAGGAGTGGTGCACCCCGCCCTTGGTCATTTCGAGCACTTCCTTGACCGCGTCGGTCTGGGAGGCGTCGATGAAGTCAGTGGCGCCGAACTCCATGGCCAGGTTGCCCTTGGAGGCGACCATGTCGATGGCGATGATGCGGCCGGCGCCGGCGATGGCCGCGCCGTTGATCGCCGACAGGCCCACGCCGCCGCAGCCGATGACGGCCACGGTCTCGCCCGGGCGGACGCCGGAGGTGTGGATCGCCGCGCCGACCCCCGTCATCACCGAGCAGCCGATCAGGGCGGCGCGATCGAGCGGCATGTCCTTGCGGATCGCGACGCAGGCATGCTCGTGGATCAGCATGTGTTCGGCGAAGGACGACAGGTTCAGGAACTGGATCATCGGTCCGGCGGCGGTGGTCAGCCGGGGCTCTTCATCGGCGCCGCGCTTGGTCTCGGGCGAGACGCAGAGCGAGAGGTGGCCCGTCAGGCAGGACTCGCAGTGACCGCAATAGGCCGAAAGGCAGGTGATGACATGGTCGCCCACCTTCACGGTGCGGACTTCCGAGCCCACCTGCTCGACGATCCCGGCGCTCTCATGGCCCAGCACCGCTGGCAGCGGGTGCGGGTAGGAGCCTTCCATGAAGTGCAGATCGGAGTGGCACAGGCCCGCGGCCACGGTGCGGATCAGGACCTCGTGGCGCCCCGGCTTGTTGATCTGGACGTCTTCGATCTGAAGCGGCTTGCCCACTTCGCGCAGCACGGCGGCTTTCATCCTGGCGTTCCCCGAACAGCGCCCGTCTTAGCGGGCGGATTATCGAAGTCCGGGTATGCCCGAGACTTCCGAGAGGCCAACCTTATCGCCGTTCAGATGGCGCGCGCCAAGGGAAATTGGCGGCTCTCCTCAAGCACCCGCGGGCGCCGCGGGTTTGAGCCGCGATAGGATCAATCGTTTGGGCCAGGCCGCCGGCCACTGCGGCCAGCGCAGGCGAAACTCACGCCTCGGCGGGATGCAGCCCTCCAGGGTGGCCAACAGGTCCTCGGCGGGTCCGTCGTTGAGGAAGTGGTTGGCGCCCGTCACCCGCTCGAACCGCATCGGCCGCCGCGTGCGGGTCTCGGCCACCAGCTTCTCGGCCAGCTCGATGGGGGCGAAATCGTCCTGGTCGCCGTGCACGACGTGGACCGGGACCTTGAGGTTGCGCAGGGCCGTATGCATGCCGTGCAGCTGGTCGGGCTGGTTGGTCATCTCCAGGACGGCGTGGCGCACGTCGCGGGGAATGATCTTCAGCATCCGGGCCCCGACCTTCAGCAGCCACGCGGCCGTCGGTCCGGGCTGGCCGTAATAGCCCGACAGCAGCACCAGGCCGGCCACCTTGCCGGGATTCGGGGGACGGTCAGAGTGACCCGACAGGTTGCTCAACCTGCATTCTTAGGTGACCCACCCTGTTCCTTAACGGGCGATCCCCATGCGTTGACGTTAGCCCAACGTGACTGGTTGCGACGACGCGATGCCTGCAAAGCAGCTTTGTGCATTAAGGAGCTTTATCGCCGAATATCCCGGCGGCGGCGCCTTCCTGGCGATGGTGACGGACCCCGAGTACCGCGAACTGGTCAAGCACCGGCAGGCGGCGGTGGAGGATCCGCGCCTGATCGCATGGCCCCGGTGGCGGACCCTGGGGTGGGGTTCGGGGAGTAGCTGAGCCGCTACTCCGCCGCGTCCAGCCGGCTGATCACCCGCTTGTCGTTCCAGTGGGTGTCGATGTTGCGCCGGAAGTAGGGCGGCCGATCGGACAGCACCTCGGTCTCCAGCCACAGCCGCTTCAGATGGCGGATCTTTCCCGCCGCGCGGTCGTCCTGGTATTCGGTGCGGCCGTGCAGGACGTGGAAGTTGTTGACGAACTGCATGTCGCCGGGCTCGAAGCCCATGATCACCGAATAGCGGCCGCTCTCGGCCGCGTCCTCGATCCAGGTCAGGGCTTCCCGGGCTTTGTCGGTCAGCCGGGGAGCGTCGGGGATGCGCTGGGAGGCGCGGATGTATTGCGGGATCGCCCGTACGAACAGGCGGTCGTTCCATTCGGTGAACACCGGCACCGTGTACCAGCCCTTGGTCCCCGGCTTCTGCTCGCCGCGGAAATCGTAGGGCTGGGGCAGATACATTTCTGCCGCCAGGTCCGGCCGCTCCCGCACCAAGTCGTTGTGCAGGGCGACCGAGTTGGCCACGCCCGAGAGGCCGCCGGAGACGCCATTGGCCAAGCACATCAGACCCACGAGGTCCGCGCCGTCGCAGTGGTAGCCGAGCTTGATGCCGCCCAGCTCGTTGCCGCGGGCGGTGGGGTCGTCCAGGGCCTTGCCCTGGTCGGTGACGTCGCCCAACAGGTGGCCGTACTTGTTCTGCGCCCAGGGTTTGCCCAGGTGCATGCCGATGCCCCAGTAGATCAGGCACATCTCGTCGTTGGAGTAGTGGTCGCGTTTAACGCCGCGGATGCGCACGAAGCCGCGGCCGTTGATCAGCTCGTTCTCGATCCGCTTCAGCCGCGCCGCCAGGGTCGGCAGGGGAAAGTCCGCCGCGCCGATATCCAGCAGATCGCTGGACTTGGCGCCCGCATGCTCCACAGCCGCGGCGATCTCGTCGCACTCGGCCTGGGTCAGCATCTCCGTCCACGCGGTCGGATCGGCGACATCCTCGGCGCGCCATTCGCAATGGGTTTCCAGAAGCCTGGGGGTCATGGTCATCCCTCCCCTATTCCGCCGCCATCGCCGACGGCGCAGCCTGGGCGCCGCGTAGCAGCCGGCCCGGTAGCGCGCCGGTGGGCTCGCCGTCGCGATAGGTGACGTCGCCGGCGACGATGGTCGCCACATAGCCGTCGGCCCGCTGGATCAGCCGCCGCCCACCCGCCGGCAGATCGTAGGCGACCTCCGGCGCGCGAAGGCGCAGATGGTCGTAATCGATGACGTTGAGGTCGGCGCGCAGCCCGACCGCGATCCGGCCGCGGTCGAACAGCCCCACCGATTCGGCGGTGTCACGGCACTGCATGCGGATCACCGCCTCCAGGGGCAGCTTGGGGCCCCGGGTGCGGTCGCGGGTCCAGTGGGTGAGCAGGCTGGTTGGGAAGCTGCCGTCGCAGATCATGCCCACATGGGCGCCGCCGTCGCTGAGGCCGGGCACCGTGTTGGGATCGGTCAGCATCTCATAGGCCGCGTCGAGGGAGCCGTCGGCGTAGTTGAGGAAGGGCACATAGAGCGTACCCTTGCCGTCCTGCGACAGCATGTGGTCGAGGGCGACCGCCTCGTTACTGAGGCCGCGCGCGCGGGCCTGGAAGGCCACCGTGGATTCCTCGGTCGGCTCGTAATCGGGCTCGGCGGCCATCAGATGCATCTGGTCCCAGGCCTGGACCATGCCGCGGGCGCCGTCCTTGGGATCTTCCGACAACAGCTGCGCGCGCACCGCCGGATCGCGCAGGCGAGCCAGCTTTTCGGCGAGGGGCAGCTTGGCCATCTCGCGATAGGTGGGATGGAAGCTGAATGGGGTCATAGTCAGCTCCAGGCCGAACAGCACCCCGACGGGCCGCGCGGCCACCTGAGCCTTCATCGGCAGGCCGGCGGCCACCGCGTCGGCGAGGGCGGCCAGCAGCACCTTGTAGGCCCGGGGCCCGCGCGGGCTCTGCACCAGGGTGAAGGCCAACGGTCGGCCGGAGGCCTCCACCAGCCGGCGCATCATGGCGAACTCGGCCTCGGGATCGTTGAAGTCGGACACGAACTGCAGCGTGCCGCGGCCGGCGGCCTTCAGCCCCATCGCGATGCCCATCAGTTCGTCTTCGCCCGCGGTGAGCGTCGGAGTCGGCTGACCGTCGCTGGTGCGGTGGTTGAGTGTGCGGGAGGTGGAAAAGCCCATGGCCCCGACCTCGGCCGCGCGGCGGGCGATGGCGGCCATGGCGGCGATGTCGGCTGGGGTTGCGGCCTCGCGATTGGCGCCGCGCTCGCCCATCACATTCACCCGCACCGCGGCGTGGGGCAACTGGGCGCCGATATCGATGTCGAAGCGCCGCCGGCTGAGCGCGTCCAGGTAGTCGGGGAAACTCTCCCAGTTCCAGGGCAGGCCCTGGCTGAGCACCGGGAAGGGGATGTCCTCCACCCCCTCCATCAAGCGCACCAGCCGGTCGTGGTCCTCGGGTTTGCAGGGGGCGAAGCCAACCCCGCAATTGCCTATGATCACGCTGGTCACCCCGTGCCAGGACGAGGGCTGCATGCGCTCGTCCCAGGTGGCCTGGCCGTCATAGTGGGTATGGACGTCGACGAAGCCGGGGCTGACCAGCTTGCCGCGGGCCTCGATCTCCTCGCGGCCCCGGCCGTTCACCTGGCCGACAGCGACGATGCGGCCGTCCTTGATCCCGACATCGGCCTCACGGCCCGTCGCGCCCGTGCCGTCCACCAGATGGCCACCGCGCACGACCAGATCGTAAGCGTGTTCCATGACCCGCGTTTCCTTATCGTTGTTTAGTCGATATTTCCCATATGGTCGGCGCATCCTGACATCTTGGTGGACGATAACCCCGGCCCGCGGCGGAGATCAATACCGGCGATCCCGTGATCGCGCTGTTCGCCGCCTGATCGGCGATGTGTTCGCCATTTCGATGCGAATTCCCTGCTCTTGGCCGACGTCTGGACGCACGTCTCCTGTCGATGGTCCACCAGGCCGGTAAGGGTATCCCCCCTCAACATCGTGGCAGCGGCGACGGACGCAACGCCGCGATGGCGTCGAGGATCTGCTGGAACAAGTCGTGCGAGACCATGACCTCGGCCATTTGGAACGTGATCGACCGCCCGTGCCGGACGACCTTCGCGCCGATCTTCACCAGCCGGTCGCGTAATGTGGTCATCGACCAATGGCTGACCTCATTGGGCAACGTCAGTGTGCGGAGGAAGTTGGCGAGGTTGTAGGCCAGGGCATGCAGTTGCAGCCGCACGGCATTGGCGGCGAAGCGGCGGCAGGACAGGCGGGTCCAGACGATCGCGTTCTTTCCCTCCTTGATGTGCTGCTCCGCCGCACCCCGCTGATTGTAGAACAGCGTCACCCGTTCCGGCGGCCGGCTTATGTTGGTCACAATGAACCCGACGCGCGGATACAACTCGCCGGGGCGCCACTCGACCTTCGCTACCACGCGGCGGGCCTTGTTCCACGAGGCCGCCTGATAGCTGAAGCTGGCGTAATAACGGCGGACATCACGCGGTGGCCGTCCCACCGGCCGCTTCAGCAGCCAGCCGATCCGTTCCTGAAGGACCGCATTGGCGGGCAGCCGCACCGTATATTTGTAGCCCTCGGCTTCGAGAAACTCATAGATACCTGGATTGGCGTAGGCGGCGTCACCCCGAAAGTACCGACGCTTCATTCCGCTTCGGTAACGCGCCACCACGGGTTCCAGCACGTCGCGCCAGTCGGCAGCGCTGTCCATGTCCAGCACGATGGTCGTCTGCGGCCGCCGTGCATGTACCCGGTCAATCCAGGCCCCCGACAGATCGGCCAGTGCCGCGAGGTTGGCCTTGATGGTCAGCCAACCGGTCTCGAACCGGCCCATCTGGCTGGTCGAGGCAGCCTGACGATCCAGGCCGGTGCGATCCACCACGGCGCGCATCGCGGGATCATGGGCGAGACGTTCGGCGTCGTTCACGTCTTCATACCCGGCGAGGCGACCGAATACGGATTGGCGAAACAGGCCGGTCAACAGGTGCCGGGTGTTCCAGCCTCGGCGACATTCGGACAGCGCCGCACCCGCCAGATCGGTAAGCCCGAGCGCGCCGTCCAACTCACGATATGCGAGTAACCCCGCGTCGGAGGTGATACGAGTGCCGTGGAATTCCAGTCTCAGGCGACGGTCAAAATCGACCGAGGCTGTGTAAAAACGCAGGGCCGGTGTGATGTGGTCAGGTGAGCGCTGCTCGCAAGACGCTGCCGCCGCTCAGGTCTGGATGGCGGCGATGAGCGGCTTGGTCCCGAGGATCTGGATCATTCTCTTCAGGTTGTAGGCCAGGACGTGGAGGCCCATCTCCGTTCGGACCTTTTCGAGGGTCTTGGTCAGGAAGTGAGTGCTTCCTATCCAGGATTTGAGGGTGCCGAAGGGGTGCTCGACGGTCTGCCGGCGGATGCCCATAGCGTGGGGCATGCGGTCCAGCCGGTCCTGCATCTGGTCCATGACGCCCTCGTGCTTCCAGCGTTTGAGCCGCTTGAGCTTGTCGGGCGTGCAGTTCGGCTTGAGCGCGCAGGTGAAGCAGGCGGTCAGGTGGCGGTAGTGGTCGATGTCGTCCTTGCGATCCGATCGCGCCGCCCCCTTGGTCAGCTGTTGCCCCGCAGGGCAGGTGTAGTGATCGTTTTCAGGGTCGTAGACGAAGTCGTTTCGGGTGAAGACGCCGCGCTCGCTGGGCCACACGGTCTTGGGGATGCAGGGCAGGATGCCGGTTCCCTCGCAGGCCAGCACCTGCTCGCCGTTGAAGTAGCCGCGATCGGCCAGGGTGGTGAGTTGCTCGCACCCAGTCGCGGCCTGGGCCTTCAGAGCCATGGGCTCCAGCTGGGTCCTGTCATGGCCCAGGTTGGTCACCTCGTGCGCCACGATCAGGTGGTGCTCAGCATCGACGGCGGTCTGCACGTTATAGCCGACAACGCCGGTCCCCCGGCCGCTGGTCGCCATGGAGCGGGCGTCCGGATCGGTGAGGGAGAGCTGCTTGTCTGGAGCGGCCTGGACCTGCTCCTGCATTGCCTTCAAGTCCTGCATCTGGCAGCGCAGACCCGCGATCTTCTCATTGATGCGGCTGGTCCTGGCTTCGGCGATGTCGCTGTCCTCGCGGTCGGCCCGGTCCAGGGCGCCGAGGTAGCGGGCGATGCTGGCATCGACCTGCTCGATGCGCTTGGCGACCTTGGTCGCCGTGAAGTTCTTGTCGCGATTGTTGACCGCCTTGAACTTGCTGCCGTCGATCGCCACCACAGCCTTGGTGAACAGGTCCAGCCGGCGGCAAAGCTCGATAAACTGCCCGCAGGCCGCCCGGATCGCCACGCCATTGTCCCGGCGGAAATCGGCGATGGTCTTGAAATCCGGCGCCAGCCGTCCCGTCAGCCACATCAACTCGATGTTGCGCTGGGCTTCGCGCTCGAGCCGCCGGCTCGACTGGACGCGGTTGAGGTAGCCGTAGAGGTAGATCTTCAGCAGGGTCGAGGGGTGATAGGCGGGACGACCCGTCGCCGCCGGCCGCACGCCGTCAAAACCAAGCGCCGCCAGGTCCAACTCATCAATGAACGCCTCGACCACCCGAACCGGATTGTCCTCGGTCACGTAATCGTCCAGCGAAGCCGGCAACAGGAACGACTGCCGCCGATCCTCACCCTCAACGAAACGCCCCATCACCGGCCCTCCGAAAGCCAGTCGATTCTAACTAAGTTCGGGGCGTTTTCACACAGCCTGGACCCGGAGAGACCCATCAGCCGATTCACCCGTTGGGTGCTCCATCCTCGCACTTCCAATTCGACCATAACTCGCTGATATTTATGACTGATTCGGCGCGGAAGTACAAGAAAAAGCGCTCTCATCCGGGAAATCCGGGTTAACCCCGCCAGCTCGAGGAAGTCCCTTCCCCACACGGTCGATCAGACCGCCGCGGTGGCCGCCGCCTACCCTCGATGCGCCTCGACCCGGAACCGGCGAAGGGTGGGCCGACGGATCAGGTGGGGCTGGAGATTGAACGCGTTAGATCGGGGCGCGGGTGGCGAGGAACCTCTGGGCCGAGCGCTGGGACCTGAACTTTTGCTGCTTCCGTTCTCGTCGGATCGCCAAGTACGAGTCTCTGCCCGATTGTTCTCACGTGACCCGTTCAGGGGGCGCGACTTAGAGATCCAGGTCCGCCAGGGTGCGGCGCCACGCGTCCGCGATGGCGAACGACCAGTCCGCGCCGCAGACCTCCTGCACAATTTCGGCGACGATGCCGAAGAAAGTGGCGAACCCCTCCGGGGGCACATCATACCCGGCGTGGGTCACCACCTCGGTCCGGACCAGGTGATCGGCGAACTGGCGCGCCCGGATGAAGTCGAGGATCGACTCGAAGGTCCGCATCAGCATCTCACCCTTGATGGTGTGGTGCGTATCGCGCCAGAACAACGCCTTCATATCCGGCTCGCATTCAAAGAGGCATGCATAGACGATTGGCGTCAGGCCCCCGCCCCACGCAGCGGCGATCTCAAGACTCTTTTCGATCACCTCGGCGTCGGGTCACGTGCGCCGTCAGTTCCGATAGGGAATGACCACCGGTAGGCTCTCATAGCCATGCACGAAGGCTGACCAGTTCAGGACGGGATCGCCGACGACCTTGATCTCTGGGAAGCGCTTGAGGATCTCTTCCCAGATGATGGTCAGCTGCATCTCAGCCACGCGATTGCCGACGCAGCGGTGAATGCCAAAGCCGAAGGACATATGCTGGCGGGGCCGTTCGCGATCGATGATGAAGGCGTTGGGGGCTTCGATCATCTCCTCATCGCGATTGCCCGAGATGTACCACATGACCACCCGCTCTCCCTTCTTGATGGTCTTGCCGCCCAGCTCGACATCACGCGTCGCCACCCTGCTCATGTGAGCCAGGGGGGTCTGCCAGCGGATGGTCTCGGAGATCATCGGCAGGATCAGGTCCGGGTTGGCGCGCAGCTTGGCGTACTGATCCGGGTTCTTGTTGAGGGCGAAGACGCTGCCAGAAATGGTGTTGCGCGTGGTGTCGTTGCCGCCGACGATCAGCAGGATGACATTGCCCTGATAGGTCTCCATGGCCATGTTCCGGGTGGCCGGATTGTGCGCCAGCATCGAGATCAGGTCGTTGCCGGGCTCGGCGTTCACCCGCTGGTTCCACAGCTCCTGGAAGGCGCCGAAGCACTCGAATATCGCCGCGCCCTTCTGCTCCCAGCTTTCCACCGGCCCGTGACCCGGCATGTTCATGACCATGTCCGACCACCAGGTCAGCTTGCGGCGCTGTTCGAACGGGAAGTCGAACAGGCTGGCCAAGGTCATGGCCGTCAGTTCCTTCGAGACCAGGTCGACCCAGTCGAATTCCTTGCCGATCGGCAAGGAGTCGAGGATCAGTCCGGCTCGTTCGCGCACCTGCGGGGACAGCGCCTGCAGGTTGCTGGGCGCCAGGGTGGGGCTGACCGCCTTACGCGCCGGGCTATGATCGGGTTCGTCCATGCTGATGAAGCCAGCGTTGCCGCGCCGGCGCTGCCCCATGATCTTCTCCTGCTCCTTGACCGCCTCGAGGTTGGCCAGGCCGATGCCCTCGGCCGAGGAGAAGGCCTCATGGTCGGTGTCCACGGCCATGATGTCGTTCCACTTGGTGACCGACCAATAGGGGCCGTACTCGCTTTCGGGCGTGAAGTGGACGGGATCCTCGCGACGCAAGCGCTCGAACACCGGCCAGATCGTGTCGTTGGCGAACCGGTCCACCCGGGCGGGGTTCAGCGCCTCCAGGGGCGTTGCAGCGACTTCGGCGGCCGCGTCAACGGCCGAGATCTTGACGGCGATATTCATCGCTGGCTCTCCCAGTTCGAGCGTCGCTGTCTGACAGCCTCCCGGGGCGCGTCGGCTGTGGGGACAGCGCGGGGCAGGTTGATCGCAAGGCGCAGCTATGTCAACACGCATTGACTTATCTCTTGCCGACGGACTTGATCGTTAGTCCAAGCTCTGGAATCTCTGCGCCGATGAGTGACGCCACCACCCTCGCCCGTGCGCCGGCCGAACCGCGCAAACGCGATGCGGAGGCCACGCGCGCGGCCATACTGAACGCTGCTAAGGGACATTTTGCGCGCCTGGGCTACGATTGCGCCGTGCTGCGCCACATCGCCCAGGACGCCGGCGTCGATGTCGCGCTGGTCAAACGCTATTTCGGCGGCAAGGAAGCCTTGTTCGTGGAGGCGTTGAAGGCCTCGTTTCTCGCAGACGGCATGCGCGCGTGGGATCGTGCGACCTTCGCCCAAGAGATCGCGATCACGCTGGCGGACAGCCCTCACGTTGACGAGGAGCGGACCCATCGGTTCCAGTTTCTGCTCCGCGCCGCCACGTCGCCTACCACGGCGCCACTCCTGAATGTCCTTATTCAAGACCGTTTTCTTGAGCCGATCCGCGCCTGGCTTGGCGGGGCCGACGCCGACGCGCGCGCGCGGGTGCTTGCGGCGAGCTACATCGGTTTTCTGGTCGAGCGGTTGGTCCGAGGCGAGGCGCTTGAGGGCCGTGAGCGGAGGGTCTTCATCGACCGGGTGAGCGCCATCTTCGCAGGCTTGATGACGGTTTCCGACGGACCGCCATAGAGGCCTCCCCGATCAGATAAGGAGGCCCCGAAATCAGAAAAAGTCGAGCCCGTTTATCCCGGTTGGAACTCTCCATTCCAACCGGGATGGGTGCTAATGCTGGCTCTTGCGCATTCCACTGATCATGGGCGCCTATTCCAGGCGATGGCGGGCGCCGGTTCCACGCGATCGGCGAAATCCAGCATCGAGACCTCCATTGCGAATTTCAATCCAAGCCGGCCATGTATTCCGATGCGAAGTCGGCCGTGGTTCCGATTTGAAGCCGGCCAACAGGCCGGGCGTTTTCCGGGCGCTTGTTCGGGTCAGCAACTGAGGCAAGAGCCTTTCCCGCGCAACAGGATGGAGGGGCTCGATGCCGGCCAGGAGACTGCTGACCATGCGGCAAATTCGGCGCGCTCTGCGCCTACATCACGATGGCGCGGCGACGCGCGATATCGGCCGGGTGCTGGGGGTCGCCCGCAGCACGGTTCAGGACGCGCTCAAAGGGGCGGCGGCGGCGAACCTGCCGTGGCCGCTGCCGGAGGATCTGACCGACGAGGCTCTGGAAGCGCGGCTCTTTGCGCGGGCGGGGGTCGTGAGTGGGGCTCGCCGGCGTCCGGAGCCGGACTGGGGCTTGCTGGTGAGGGAGCTGAAGCGGCCCGGCGTCAACATGACGATCCTCTGGGAGGAGTATCGGCAGGTCTGGCCTGACGGCTATGGCTACTCGCGCTTCTGCGACCTGCTGCGCGGCTTTGAGCAGCGGCTGTCGCCGGTGATGCGGCAACATCACGTGGCCGGCGACAAGGTGTTTGTCGACTACTCGGGCAAGCGGCTGGGGATCACTGACCCGGCGACCGGCTTGGTGCTGTCAATGCCGCGGTAAAAGTCCCCAGAAGGGCCGGAGTAAAATTCCCCAGTTTCGCCGGTCAGTCCGTTGTGGCGGCGTAGCTGGATTTAGGCGGACGGCCTCGAGGCCTGGGGGTCGATGACGCGGCCTGGGACCAGACGACCTTCGGCAAGAACCGCGACCGGCTGCTGGCCGGCGACGTGGCGCACAAGTTCCTGGCCGCCGTTCTGGCCCACCCGAAGGTCAAACGGATGCTGTCCACCGACCACTTCAGCGTCGACGGCACGCTGATCGAGGCCTGGGCGTCGATGAAGAGCTTCCGACCGAAGGACGGCTCCGGGGCGCAATGGCGGGGCCGACTTCCACGGCCAGGCCCGCAGCAACGACACCCATGCCAGCACCACCGATCCGGACGCCCGGCTCTATCGCAAGGGGCCGGGCCAGGAAGTCAGGCTCTGCTTCATGGGCCCTGCCCTGATGGAGAACCGCGACGGCCTGGTGGTGGACGCCTGCCTGACCCGGGCCGACGGCCACGCCGAGCGCATCGCCGCCCTGCACATGATCGAGCCACGCGCCGAGCGGCCGGAGCGCATCACGCTCGGCGCCGACAAGGGCTATGACGTGGAGCACTTCGTCAATGAACTGCGCAGCCTCAACATCGCCCCGCACGTGGCGGCCAAGGTGAAGGGCTCGGCCATCGACGGGCGCACCACCCGCCACGCCGGCTACAAGCTGAGCCAAGTCATCCGAAAGCGCATCGAGGAGGTGTTCGGCTGGGCCAAGTCCGCCGCCGGCCTGCGCAAGCCCCGACACCGAGGGCTCGGCCGCGTCGGATGGCAGTTCACCTTCACCCTGGCCGCCTACACCTGATCCGACTGCCAAGGCTCCTGGCGCAGGCCTCATGATCGCCAAACCAGGCCCGCAGTCCGTTTCGCACGCCCCTCGGCGCACCGCCCAGCGCCCAACCGCCGGGCAAAATGTCCCTCAAATCCCCGGATCAGCCTGCGCCGATCATCCGGCTTTTCCTCAGCCTGCTAGGTGGTCGTTGACTGAAGATCGTTCGCGCACCGCCAGGCTTTCAATCGCGATGCGGGATGACAACTTGCATCGCCTCATATCCCTTGATGAAGGCCGAGGGCACGCGCCTGGGCTCTTCCATGACCTTGATCTCAGGAAACCGCGGCAGGACTTCTTCCCAGAGTATGCGCAACTGCAGTTCGGCCAGGCGGTTGCCGACGCAGCGGTGGATGCCGAAGCCGAAGGACAGGTGTTGGCGGGGCCGCTCGCGGTCGATGATGTAGGCGTTCGGGTTCTCGATCACCTCATCGTCCCGGTTGCCGGACGCGTACCACATGACGACCTTGTCGCCCTTCCGGATCGTCTTGCCGCCTAGCTCGATGTCGCGCGCGGCGGTTCGGCGCATGTGGGAGAGCGGGGTCTGCCAGCGAATTGTCTCGGAGACCATTGACGGGATCAGGGCCGGATTATCCCGCAGCTTGCGGTGCTGGTCCGGATTCTGGTTCATCGCCAGAACCGAGCCGGTCATGGAGTTGCGGGTGGTGTCGTTGCCGCCGACAATCAAGAGGATCAGATTCCCGAGATACTCCATGCGGTCCATGTTCCGCGTCGCCTCGCCGTGGGCCAGCATGGAGATCAGGTCACCCTTCGGCGGCGCGTTCACGCGCTCGTTCCAGAGGCGGGTAAAGTAGTCCACACACCCGAACAGCTCCTCCTTGCGCTGTTCCTCTCCGCGGCCCGCTTCAAAAAGCGGGGAGTCGTTGTCCGCAGTGGCGACGTCCGACCAGCGGGTGAGCTTTCGGCGGTCCTCCCAGGGGAAGTCGAACAGGGTGGCCAGCATCTGGGTGGTCAGCTCGATTGACACCCGATCCACCCAGTCGAAGGGTTCGCCGATGGGAAGGGCGTCGAGGGTCTTGCCGATGCGCTCGCGGATTAGGGGTTCAAGAACATGCAGATTGGCGGGCGAGACGATGGGGCTGACCGTCTTGCGCTGGACGTCGTGTTTGGGCGGGTCCATCGCGATGAACATCGGAAGATTGAAGTCTTCCTTGGGGTCGACAATGGTGATCGAAGGCTCTGAGGAAAACGCCTCATGGTCGGTGTCGACCGACATGATGTCGTTGTACTTGGTCACCGACCAGAACGCGCCGTCCTCGTGATGCTCCGCCGGGTGAAGATGGACAGGGTCCTCCGTCCGCAGGCGTTCGAAGTACGGCCAGATGGTGTCGGTTCGCCAAAGCTCGATGTCGGTGACGTTGATGTCCCCCAACGGCATGGCATATGCCTTGGCGCGGGCTTCGGCCTTCAGATCGATCAAACCATCATCCATTGGCGTTTCCCTAGTTGCATATTTTCAGTAACCGTGAAAATGACGTATGCGTCAACTCCATTCGGTGCGTCTCGCAAGTCAGTTGTAGGCGACAAATGTAGGCGACAAAAAACCCAGTTGCCTGACGCCGGAGAAGCTTAATGCGCTCAATGCCGATCTGTTCAAGGCGCTCGAAGCCTATGTCGCCGACTTGGAGGCTGTGAGGTGGCGCCGGAAATTCGGACAGTTGGCTAAGAGTCTGAACTCACGATCAAGGGTTTGCGATCCTGCGGGTCATGAGCTGGACCGATGCCATGAGCAGCCAGGCGGTCGAGCTCTCGATGGTCCTCTCGAAGTCCTTGGCCAGGCGGCGGTTTCGCCCGAGCCAAGCGAAGGTGCGTTCCACGACCCATCGCCGGGGCAGCAGCACGAAGCCCTTGGCGGTGTCGGATCGTTTGATGATCTCGATCACCCAGTCACCGCGTCCGGCCATGGCGTCACGCAGCTTGTCGCCGGCATAGCCCCCATCGGCGAAGACGTGGCGCAGCCAGGGGAAGCTGGCGCGGATCGAGGTCAGGACATCGGGTGCGCCGTCACTATCCTGGATATCGGCCGTATGAACGAGCGCGGCGACCACGAAGCCGCCGGTGTCAGTGAGGATGTGACGATTGCGGCCTTTGATCTTCTTACCCGCGTCATAGCCACAAGGGCCGCCGCTTTCCGTAGTTTTGACACTCTGGCTGTCGATCACCCCGGCGCTGGGCGAGGCCTGGCGCCCCGTCGCCTCCCGGCAGGCCATCAGCAGCAGGTGATTGATCGAGGCCCAAAGACCGCGGTCGCGCCAAGCGTAGAAATACCGCTGAACCGTCGTCATCGGCGGGAAGTCCCGGGACAGCCAGGGCTGCCCGCTGCGCAAAACATACAGAAGGGCGTTGGTGATCGTCCGCAACGAGCACTTCGCCGGCCGCCCCAGGTGAGACCGCGCCGGGATCAGCGGTTCTAGAACCGCCCATTCCCCATCCGTCAGGTCGCTTGAATACCGCAAGCCCTTTCGGGCATGCTTGCGCCGGGTGGTTTCGGTCCACATGTCAAATTCCGTTGATGGCTCGCACCTTCAACAGAATCACAAGTATCTGAAATCACCCATCTTCATTTCGGGTCAGCCTCTAAGAGCCGCCATATCGCATCCGGATCGAGAGGCTGCTGGCGCCCTCGTGCTTGAAGCGGACGCTTCCGAAGGACGGCAACCCCGAGCGTGCGGGCGCGTCGTTCGAGAACCCGTAGCCTTCCTTGGGAAGGCCGAGCGCCGTGCGGTCGAAGCCGCCGTCACCGTCCTCGTCATGGTACACGACAACCGCATAGGCCCCCTTCGGTAGCCAAAAGCACGCACGGGGCTTGAGGCTTGAAACGGGCACGCGCGTCCGCACAAGCTTCCCGCCTCTTGCCATGAAGCGGCGCCGGGTGTCAGGATATATGGTGATCGTCACCTGTCCTTGGAGGTTTCGCACACCGTTCACCTGGACCGCCAATCTCGGTTTCCTTGGCCCGGCGTCTCAGGCGCACCTCGCTTCCGCAAACGGAGGGGTGGCGTAGGCGAGCGCCACAATGCCAAAGGCAAGCGCAACCAACCGCGGCCACGCCAAGAGCGGCGCGATTGCTCGCCGGTTGCTCTCGGTCGTGGGGACATGCTCAACCTGGCTCACCGAAACCCCCGCCTGACTCGACGAGCGCTTCGTCCGAGACCACGTGCCTGGCGATCAACATGCTGCAATTGATGTGGTCCATCAGGTAGGCGCCGTTGCTTCCAGCCCACCATCGATCGAGCCAACTGCGGTGCCGGTGGCCGACGACCAGAAGGTCCGCCGCCACGTGCGCCACGAAAGCGGCGATCTCGACTGCGGGCTCGCCCGTCCGCAACTCGGCAATTGGTTCGAGACCAAGTTCCCGCAGCCGTGCGACCCCCTGTTCGAGCACGTCGCGATACGTGTCTTGCTCGTAGGCGATTGCGCCCGCGTACACGCCTTCGGCCAGCCGTATGCCGGGGGTTTCCGCCACCACCGACAAAAGGAAAACCTCAGCCTGAACGGCCTTGGCCAGGACGGCTCCTTCGCGCAAAGCCGTGCGGCCTTCCGCAGTCCCGTCGTAGGCAAGAACAATACGGCGGTACATAGCCTGAAGCCCCGGTCCAAATCTCACCCGCGAGGTGACGCCGCCCTGGCCGATGGGCGCATCCTCTAGAATACATTTCGCACGCTAACAGTTAGTGTGCTACCTGTCAACACGCAGAAAAGGGATTGCGGCAAACTCGATAGGATGCTCATTATTAGCTCAATATCGACATGGATTTGTACTCGATGACCGCCAGACACGCCTTTGGACAGGCGGCGAACCTGATGAGCCGTCGTTGGCGGGCGCGCCTGGACGAGCGGCTTAAGGACACGGGCCTGTCACAGGCGCGGTGGCTGGCGTTGTTTGAACTTTCAAGTTCGGACGGAGGGCTGACGCAGCGGGATTTGGCGGATCGGCTCGGAATCGAGGCGCCGACGATCGTGCGCCAGTTGGATGATCTTGAAAGGCGCGGCCTGATTGCGCGGCGGGAGGCGCCGAATGATCGGCGAGCCAAACGCGTCACCCTCACCGCCGCGGCCGAGCCGGTCCTCGATCACATCACGAGCATTGCGGCCACGCTTCGCGACGAGTTGCTGGCGGATATTTCTGACGCCGATCTCGCCACCTCTCTGTCCGTCTTGGGACGAGTCAACCGGCGTTTGGAACAAAGATGAGCGCGGCGGATGACAACTTCGCCGCGAGCGTGAAAAGCATTCGCATCAGGCGAAAACCCTCGCGGCGCCTGCTTCTCGTCGCCGCCGTGATCGTGGCCCTCATTGCGGCCGGCGCGGTTTGGCTGCACGCGAGGGCCGGCCGGGTGTCGACCAATGACGCCCGCATTGCCGCAGATGTCATTGCGGTTTCCAGCGAGGCGGCCGGCAGGATTGTTCAGCTCGATGTCAAAGCCGGGGACCAAGTCGAGAGGGGTCAGATTCTGGTCCGCATAGAACCCCGCGACGCTCAATATAGCTTGGCGGAGATCGACGCCAACATCGCCAACCTGCGCGCGCAGCGCGCGCAGTTGTTGGCCCAGCAAAGCTTGGTGCGCAACACCGTCGGCAATCAAACTGGGGTGTCCTCCGCGACCGTCGACAGCGCCCAGGCCGACTATCTGACCAAGCAGGCTGAGCTGACCGTGGCAAGAGCCGCCTTTCAGCGCACCGAAATCCTCTATGGGAAAGGGCTGGTCGCCAAGAGCCGGTTCGAGGAGGATCAGGCGCGGTTTCGGGCCGCCGAGCAAACCGCCGTCCGCGCCCGCGCCGCGATCTCCGGCGCGAAGGCGGGCGCCGAGGTCACCCAGACGGGCCTCCAGCAGGTGCAGGTGATCGCCGAGCAGATTGCGGGCGTCGACGCCCAGATCGACGCGCTGGCTGCGCGGCGTGAACAGCAACGGCTCGATCTCGGACGGCGACAGATCGTGGCGGCCTTCGATGGGGTCATCGATCAGACCGTTGTCGATCCGGGCGAGTACGTCTCGCCGGGCTCGCGCATCCTGCTCTATCACGACCCGCATACCGTCTGGGTCGATGTGAACGTCAAGGAGACTGAGTTCCGTAAACTGAAGGTTGGCGCGCCGGCCAAGGTGAAGGTGGACGCCTATCCCGGCCGCACGTTCGCGGCGAAGGTTCAGCGCCTGGGGGGCGCCGCTACGAGCCAGTTCGCGCTACTGCCCAACCCCAATCCGAGCGGCAACTTCACCAAGGTCACCCAACGGCTGCCCGTGAGGCTGGCGATCACCCAACAGCAGAATCTCCTCCGGCCGGGGATGATGGCCGAGGTCACGATCGATGCCACAGACTGAGGCCCTCTTCGCGCGCTATGGGTCGATGTACCGCTGGCTCGCGACGGCGGCGGCCATGGTCTCGGCGATCGCGGTGGTGCTGTCATCCACCATCGTCAACGTGGCTGTTCCGGCGATCATGGGGCAGTTCGGCATCGATCAGACCCGGGTGCAGTGGCTCGCCACCGGCTTTCTCGCCGCGATGACGGTCACCATGCTGCTCTCTGCCTGGTGCGAACGCACCTTCGGTCAGCGGCAAACCATGATGGTGGCCCTGGGCGTGTTCCTGTTCGGATCGGTCCTCGGCGGGCTGGCGCCGGATGATACGGTGCTCATAGTCTCCCGGGTGATCCAGGGCGCTGCAGCGGGCGTCATCCAGCCGCTGGCGATGGTCGTGATGTTCCAGGTGTTTCCCCCCGACAAGCGCGGCGCGGCCATGGGCATCTTCGGGATCGGCGTGGTGCTCGCCCCGGCGCTGGGTCCGTGGGTCGGCGGACTGCTGATGGATAGCTTCGACTGGCGGTTCCTTTTCTATTTGGGGATTCCGTTCGGCCTGGGTGGCATCACGCTGGCGCACCTCTTCCTGCCCGATCGCGATCCTGCGGCCGCGAAGGCCCGACTGGACTGGCCGGCCCTGGTGTGGCTCAGCGTGGCCCTGCTCGCGTTGCTGGAAACCATGTCCAGTGGCCAGCGCCAGGGCTGGGCCTCCACGCCCGTCCTCGCGGGGTTTGCGATCACGGTGACCTGTGCGGCGGCCTTCCTCTTCCGCGAAAGTCGGATTCCGCATCCGCTGCTCGACCTGCGGGTGTTCGCCAGTCCCCCCTTCGCTGCGGCCGCGGCGGTCAGCTTTGTGCTGGGGGCCGGCCTGTACGGCACGACCTATCTGCTCCCGGTCTTCGTCCAGCAGATTCAAAACTTCACCCCAACCCAAGCGGGTCTGCTGCTGATGCCGGCCGGCTTCGTCCTGGTCATCGTCTTTCCCGCCGCAGGCATGATGAGCGACCGGCTGTCGCCAGGATTGCTGATCGGGGCGGGCATGGCGATCTTTGCCTATTCCTCGTGGCTTACGGCCCACGTGAGCGCCGACACGGCCTTCTGGACGCTCGCCTGGTGGACGGTGATTGGCCGCATTGGCATGGGCTTTGTGTTCCCCTCCCTGAGTTCTGCAGCTCTCAAGGTGCTGCCGCTGGAACTGTTATCCCAGGGCTCTGGCTCAATGAACTTCACCCGGCAACTGGGCGGAGCGCTTGGCACGGGTATTCTGGGCGTGATCATTGAGCGGCGAACCGCGTTCCACGGCGACGCCCTCGCCGCGACCCAGACGTCGGATAATTCAGCTACAGGCAGCTATCTCATGGAAGCCGCGCGCACCGTTCAGGCGCTGGGACTTGGGCCTCTGGAGCAACTCCCGGCCGCCGGCTGGCTGCTGGGGCAAGGGGTGTACTACCAGGCGGCGGCCGCCGCCTATCGAGACGGATTCCTGATCACGACCATGGTCTTCGCCGCGGCCCTGGCGCCGACGTGGGTCTTGCATCGCGCTTTGAGCCGCGTCGCGGGGCGATCCCTGACAGGATCCCGTTCGGCTTCGGCGGCCGAGGCCTCGCGGGCGACGAAGGGATGAGCCGGGTTGCGGGCTCCATGAGCGGCGCCAAGCGCGAGGCAATCCTCTCGGCGGCCGTCGATCTCATGAGCCGGCTGGGCCCGCAGGTGTCGCTCGGCCGGATCGCCCGCGAGGCCTCCGTCTCCAAGCAGACCGTCTATAACCACTTTCGCACGAAATCCGGGCTGATCGATGCATTGGTCGACAGCCGCGTCAGTGAGTTGGGTGACCCACGGCTCGAAATGGACAGCGACGCAAGTCCTGAGGACCACCTCACATCATACGCCCTAGCTTTGCTGCAGAGACTTTCTCAGCCGGCCTATGGGAGGTTACTGCGGGCGATCTTTTTCACAATCCAGCACGATCCGGAAGCGGCCCGACGGATTTATGGCGCCACCGCGGCGCGGGCGCGGGAACAGATTGCGGCCTATTTTCGCTCGCAGTGTGCGCAAGGACGTCTCAGCGTTGATAACCCGGATGTGGCGGCGGAGCTCTTCCACACCGCGGTCGTATCGAATGCGCAAATGATGCTCTTGGCGGGCATTTTCGATCCGACGAACCTTGAGTGTCATGCCAAAGCCTGCGCAAGGCTTTTCACCAAAGCGTACATTCCGCCAGGCAATTCGCCTTGCCAGATCGTGGGGTGACGCGCGCCCCAACGCCCGGTCGATAGGATGTAATACCAGCCGGCGCTGATCAGTACCCATGGGCCCAGTCTCTGAGGCCGATGGACATGATGCGCCAGGGCTAGTCGGCGATGGTTTTCCAGGCGGCGCAGCAGTGGTCGACGATGTCCTCGTAGTTGCGGAAGATGCGGTTGGAGAGGTGGTTTTCGCGCATGAACTGCCAGAGGTTCTCCACCAGATTGAGCTCCGGGGCTGTGAATCGGCGTGGAAAACTGGGTCTGACTCAATTCTGATGCAGACCGATGGCGTCCTGGCGCTGATTTCCACTGGAGGGTCAGTGCGATGGCTCAGCGGACATACGGTCTTACCCTAATCTCCTGATCGTCGGTTATGAACAGGCCAGAGCCCGGTCGCCGTTGCGACATCTGATCATGGTGTCAGCTTGCGCGGGTCTTCCCGGGAAGGCCGGGAAGACGTCAAGCGAGATGGGAAAGAGTAACTCCAGGGTTGAGGGGTCCGACGGCCCGACCCTCCCGTCTCATCAATAGGTCAGCCAAGCCTCAGACACATCTCGGCTTACGGAGTTACGGCCCAGGATTGGAACGGTCATCAACGTCGAGGACAAGCGTGTATCGTGTATCTGTCTTCATCGTTCTTCATATCTCTCTTGCCGCCATCGCCTTCCCGAGGATCATGTCCGAAGCCTTTTCAGCGATCATCATCGTCGGTGCGTTGGTGTTGCCTGAAACGAGGCGCGGCATTACCGAAGCGTCTACGACACGCAGCGCCTCGACGCCTCGCACTCGGAGCTGCGGATCGACCACAGCCATAGGCCCACTGCCCATCATGCATGTGCCGACCGGGTGGTAGATGGTGGTGCCGCCCATCCGGGCATAAGTCAGCAACATGTCATCAGTCTCGAAGCCCGGACCTGGGTTCATCTCATGGTCGATGTAGCGAGTAAGAGCCGGTTGGCTCGCAATCTTGCGCGCCCACTTAAGGCCTGCAATAGCGACCTCCTGGTCGAGCGGATCGGCCAAATAGTTGGGCGCGATAGCTGGGTAAACGCTGGAGTCGGCCGACTTGATGCGGATCGTGCCACGGCTTTCAGGGCGCAGTTGGCAGGGAGCGATGGTGAGGCCTGGCTCACCTTCAAGTTCCATCTTCTGCTGGGTGGCGAGCTTTTCTGCGTCCATGGTGGCAGGCAAGATATGGAACTGGATGTCAGGTGTAGAGAGATCAGGCCGCGATTTGACGAAGGCGGCGATATGCGCAGCCGACAGCGTCAGAAGCCCCCGCCTCAAGAAGGCGTACTTCAGGGCCTCCCCCACGAGTCGCCGACCTTTAGACATCTCATTGACGGAGAGGACCCCCTTCTTCAACCGGTAACGCAGGCCGACCACGTAGTGATCCTGCAGGTTTTCGCCTACGCCCGGAACGTCCGCCACCACGGGAATTCCGTGCTCTTGCAGAAGGGCCGCAGGACCGACGCCAGAAAGCTGTAGGAGTTGGGGCGAATTGACCGCGCCGCCGGCCAGGATCACCTCGGCATTGGCTGTCGCCGTCCGTCGCATACCGTTCTGGATGAACTCGACGCCGACCGCGCGCTTCTCCCGGAAGAGGACCCGGGTGGCGAGGGAACCGGTTTCAACGACAAGGTTCGATCGCTTCAGAACCGGATGTAGATATGCGACCGCGGCGGACCAGCGCCGGCCGTTCTTCATTGTCACCTGGAACCAAGTCGCCCCTTCCTGCTGAGCGGCGTTCAGATCCTCTAGACGCGGCAGGCCCGCCTGCACACATGCATCTATGACGGCGTCCGACACAGGATGGCCGTCGCGCATGTCGGAGACGTTTAGGGGGCCACCCGTGGCGTTCCAATCGTCCGCTCCGCGCTCCTGATGCTGCGAACGCAGAAAATACGGCTTCACATCATCATAGGACCAGCCTTCGCATCCGAGCTGCCGCCAGCCATCATAATCTTCCCGCTGGCCGCGAATGTAGAGCATCGCGTTGATTGAGGATGAGCCGCCCAACACCTTGCCACGCGGCCAGGCATGCTGACGCCCGCCCGAGCCGGGATCGGGTTCGGTTTGGTAGAGCCAGTTGACCTTCGGATCCTTTAACGTCTGCGAGTAACCCACAGGCACATGGATCATCACATTCGATAAGAATTGTGAGGGGTTATGCATCGGCCGGTCGTCGCCGCCTGCTTCCAATAGAAGCACGCGCGTCTTGCCGTCAGCGGTAAGACGATTGGCGAGGACGCATCCTGCCGATCCCGCACCCACGATAATGTAGTCCACCTGCAGGCTAATGGCGCGAACTCCAACGCTTACCAAATATCAATATTGCACGACCATAGTCGATAAGCCTTGAGCCGGGATGTACGAACAATAACGCCATCGTTTTAGAGACAATCTTGCTCTGGAATACCTGGCGGATATGGCCCTTCCCTTCTCGGAAAGCTACAGTATTGAAGAGTCCACCGATGATGGTTGTGCGCTCGGGCAGCGAACGCCGAGTCCTAAAGGGATTTTCTTTCACTATCAGCATTCGAGTCATTCGGTCGCCCGCCCCTTTTCGTCTTAGATCGCCGTTGGGAACCAGCGGACCTGAATCGGTGGTCCGCCTTGCCTGATTGGGAACCGCCTCAACCGCCAATCGCATCCGGCTGTCTCGACTTGCTGATGAGGTCCTTGACGATTGGGCCGAGTTCGTTCGGGTCGAAACGCCGCTTCGGATTTATTGCCGGCCCGCGATGCCAGCGCTCGAAGACTGTCAGCCGCCCCCCCGTGGATTCGAAGACCTGGCCCGTCACGTCCTTCGACTCGCTGCTCCCGAGCCAGACGACGATCGGTGCGATATTGGCCGGATCACGGGGGTTCCACTCACCCGCAGGCACCTCGACGCCGTAACCAAGATCTTCCGTCATCCGGGTAAGCGCCCCCGGCGAGATCGCGTTCACCGTGACCCCGTAGCGCGCGAGCTCCATCGCCGCGGTAATCGTAAAGGCGGCGATGCCCGCCTTGGCCGCGCCATAGTTGCATTGCCCCTGATTGCCCAGTAACCCGGAAACAGAAGTAGTATTGATGATCCGAGCGTCGACTGGATTGCCTTCCTTGGCGCGCGCCCGCCAATAATCAGCGGCGTGGCGAGCTGGACAAAAAGTGCCGCGAAGATGAACCTTGATGACCGCATCCCATTCGTCGATCGCCATGTTGGCCAGCATGCGATCGCGCAAAATGCCAGCGTTGCCCACGAGAACATCGAGGCCGCCAAAAGTCGCGGTCGCCTGATCGATCATCCGTTTGGCGCCCTCCCAGTCCGATACGTCGTCGCCATTGGCGACCGCCTCTCCACCCATCGCCCTGATTTCCGCCGCCAGAGCCTCGGCGGGTTCGCTCGATCGGCCCTCGCCAGTCCGCTCGCTACCGAGATCATTCACCACAATCCTGGCGCCTTGGCGGGCGAACTCCAGGCAGTGCTCCCGCCCGATACCCCTCGCCCCACCCGTCACAATGACGACGCGCCCCTCGCACAATCCAGCCATTCCTAGATCCTTGTTTCGTTGGATTTAGATCTTCTTCTCGCCCTGCCAGTATCTGTCGCGGACCGTTCGTCGCACGATCTTGCCGGTCTCAAGCCGCGGAAGATCATCGGCGAAATCGACGGTGCGCGGGCGTTTGTAAGTGGCGAGGCGCGCTGCCGCGAAATCCAGTATTTCCTTGGCCAGCGCCTCGTTGGGTTCGTATCCTTGGTTGAGTTGAACCACGGCCTTGACTTCTTCACCCCAGTCCGGGTTAGGCACGCCCACCGTCGCCACATCCTTGACCGCCGGGTGTTGGAGGACCTCCTGATCGATTTCCGATGGATAGATATTCACTCCGCCAGAGATGATTACCTCGGCGCTGCGGCCGGTCAGAAAGAGAAATCCATCCTCGTCCACGTAGCCCAGATCGCCCATCGTGTAGAACGCTCCACGGTAGACGCCTGCAGTCTTCTCCGGAGCTTTGAAGTACTCGAACCTCCCTGTTGCAGGCGCCTCGAAATAGACGGTTCCAACATCGCCCTGCGGCAATTCCTTACCATTCTCATCCTGAATCTGCATGACGACCCCCGCAGTGGGCCTGCCTACAGAGCCAGGTTTGTTCAGCCACTCGGCCGGCTCGATGAACACCCCGCCGCCTTCGGTTGCGCCATAGTATTCGAAAACAACGGGCCCTAGCCATTCGAGCGCCGCCTGCTTCACATGCACCGGACATGGAGCCGCGCCGTGAAGCACCCAGCGCAGTGATGAAACATCATATTTCGAGCGGATGTCGGGGGTGAGGTGGAGGAGCCGATTGAGCATCGTCGGCACGATGTGGGTATGGGTGATGCGATGCTGATCGACTAAACGGAGCATTGCCTCCGCATCCCATTTGTCCATCAGTAACGTGTGAACCCCCGCGGAGAGCGGGAGCAGGAGATTCAGGCTCAGAGGTGCGGCGTGATAGAGCGGTCCGGTCACCACCGAAACGTCGTCTGCGCCATTAAACTGCGCTGTCTCGACCATTTTTGCAAAAAGAGAGGAAGCTGGTGGCGCGCTGCCCCGATAGACTCCCTTAGGATGCCCCGTCGTACCCGAAGTGTAGAGCATCTGACTGCCCAGAATGGGATTTGGAACATTTTCGCCGGATTCGTGCGCCATCAACGTGTCGTATGACGCGAAACCCTTGATCGGCCCGCCCACCGCGAGCTTGACGCGCAGACCAGACGTTGCGGAGGCCGCTTGGATGGCTGCTACCGTGAGTCGTGCGTCAGCGACGAAGGCCTTAGCCTCACAGTTCTCGACGATATACGCGACTTCGTCGGCAGTAAGGTGCCAGTTGACCGGCGTTAGTCGGAAGCCGGCGCGTTGGCAGGCCATGACCGTTTCGACGAATTCTGGTCGGTTAACGCAGAGAAGCGCCACCCCATCGCCGGGCACTAAGCCGGCGCCCCGCAGCAACTCAACGAGACGATTAGCTTGTGCGTTCAACTCCGAAAATGTGCGGTCGCCTTGTTCGGACGAAATCGCAAGTCGGTCTGGCTCGCGAGCGGCGTGCCAAGCGACAACCATGCCTTTGGCCGCAGCGTCCTCGAACGTCATCCTAAGCATGGGTCACACCGTCTAACCTGAAGCCGAGCAACGGCTAATTGGATTGGGGAGCGATCTGAGATAGTCGCGCCATACCCCATCGGGGCTGAAGCCGCTTTCGATTCGGAGAGGCGGTCATAGAGGGGAGAACATCGGAATCGCGCAGCCGTCTTCGGCCTCGACAAAATGAACACGCACCCTCTGCCCGATACGAAGCGTGCCGGCATCGCAGTCAACGATGTTGGTCAGCATCGTAACGCCCTCATTCAGGGTCACGTAGGCGATGATGTGTGGCGGGTCCGCCTGGCGTGTGACGGAGAAACTGTAGATTTGACCGAGGCCCGACGTTTCCTTGAGCTCGGTGTCAGTTGAATAGCAAATTGGGCATATCGAGCGCGGGTAGTAATGGTTTTCGCCGCAGGCATTGCAAAACCCGACCATGAGCCGGCCTTGTCCCGCCGCCTCCCAGAACGGCTTGTTCTCGACGTTCGTAACGACGCGGCGCTTGATTTCGTTCAGATTGCTCATGCGTCTTGGTTTCCGAGAATAAGGGTCGCGCTTCCCATGCGGGAGCCAAGAAGCCCCCCGGTCCCGTGCGCCAGGGCGATGTCACAGTCGGGCACCTGGACGCGAGGATGGGCCACGCCCCGTACCTGACGAACCGCTTCGATGACTTTTGTCATGCCGCCACGGTTGCCCGGGTGGTTGTTGCATAGCCCACCTCCGTCGGTGTTGAACGGCAAGCGCCCAACCCCGGAAATGAGGTTGCCGTCGGAGACGAACCGCCCCCCCGCCCCTTTTTCGCAGAATCCGAGATCCTCAATGGTCTCGAGCACCGTGATCGTGAACGAGTCGTAGATTGATGCGTATTTGATGTCCTTCGCCGTCACGCCCGCCTCTTCGAAGGCCTTCGGCCCCGACCAGCGCGCGCCAGAAAACGTCAGATCGACCCGTCCCGCCGAGAGATGCTTGGGCGCCTCGCCGGCGCCCAGAACCTTGACCAGAGGGCGTCGCAACCCTCTGGCTACGGCTTCGCTGACGACGACCAAGCCTCCCCCGCCGTCGGTAATCACGCAGCAATCGAGCCGATGAAGCGGATCCGCGATCATCGGAGAGGCCAAGACTTCGTCGACCGTCACTATGTTTCGTAGCCTGGCGTTCTCATTGTACTGAGCATGATGGGAGGCCGCGACCTTGATCCAGGCTAGTTGCTCGGACGTTGTTCCGAACTCGTGCATGTGGCGCTTGGCGCACATCGCATACATGTTGGCCACATTTGCGCCGAACGGCGCCTCGAACGGAAAATCCGGCGCTTCGGTATTGTGAAACCCGCCTGACTTGCCCTCCCTTGCGTCCGCTAAGGGGCGGCCCGCTAGCGTGATGAGCGCGATGTTGCAGTGCCCGGCCGCGATCGCCTGCGCCGCATGATTGACATGGACCAGATAGGAGGACCCGCCGGTTTCGGTGCTGTCCATGTGCCGTACGTTCTGCAGGCCGAGGTACTCGATCATGTTGAGCGGACCCAGGCCAGGCGCATCGCCGGCGCAGAAGTACGCGTCCACATCACCCATGCTCAGCCCGGCGTCATCGATCGCCCCCTTCGCAATTTCGGCATGTAGTTGCGCGAGCGTCTTGTTCGCCGCCCCCCTGCAGGGATGCTCATAGATACCTGCGACAAAGGCCTTGCCTCGAATGCTCACGTCCCGCCCCCAACTCAGTCGGCCACTAGGGCCACAGCACGGCGAAGGGACTGCCTTCGACCCACGATTTCTGCTTCTTGACTAGCCCATCGCTAGGCTGGCCGGGTTCCATCAATGGCGAATTTGGTAGCCCGTCCGCGCGACCCTTCCCTCACACATATGAGGCAAGCAAAAACACATATATAGCAGACTGGGTCAAGGCTTCGGATTGGGGACATTCGGGCGGTCGCCCCCAGGAGAAAAAGATGCACATCGAACCGCGCCAGAAGCTCGGTACCCATCCGGCGTAGCTTTCAATCACCCATAAGTCGCTGACTCTTTTGGATAATGGTGCGGGAAAATCTTGAATCGGTTGTGATTCTGTATCGGGCACCTGTTTCGTTTGAAGCGGTGCAAGATGCCGTCCGTTTCGATCAGCTTGAGAGCTTGGGCGAGTGATTTGCCGCGGTGCAGGCAGAACCAGGTCCGGGTGTGCCGATGCCACTGAATGTTGAAGCGGTCGCGGCTGAGCCAATCCAAGCGGACGAAGGGGGCGTCGAATTCCTCGCCGAGGTTCTCTGGAAACCCCGATCGATAGCGCGATAGCGCTGGATGAAACGATAGCGATTGCCGTGCCACTTGCCCTGAATGTCGACGGGGTAGTTGAACTCTGTGGGGCGGATGGCAGGCAGGCTCTTCGCCGCCCTGGCGCTCGGCCGCGCCGACGGCCGCTATCCCAAGATGCTGCGCGCCCTGTCGCGCGCCGATCTGCTGATCTTGGACGACTGGGGTCCAGAGAGCCTCAACGCCCATCAGCGTCGCGACCTCCTAGAGATCGTCGAAGACCGATACAACCGCGGCTCCGTCCTGATCACCACCCAGGTCCCAATCGGCCGCTGGTACGAAATCATCGGCAATCCGACCCTGGCTGACGCCATCCTCGATCGGGTCATCCACAACGCCGATCTACGATGGTTGGCTGCAGGGCATACAAGCAGTCGTCCAACGGCAGCAGCGTGTGCCTCCAGAAGGCGGCAATAATCGCCTCCTCCTCGATCACCAGCACGGTCGACTTTGGATCCTTCGGCCCTGGACTCAGACCCTCAGTCGAGGCCCGCTTCTTCCACTTGACCCCGGTCTTCGGGTTGATCCCGTGCCGCGTCTAAAGGGCCCTCAGGCTCTCTTGGCTAAGCTGTACCGCTCGACGGACCGCCGCTATCGTTGTGGCTCTTCCCGTGAAGAGCCTGTCAGATAGCGCATCCTTCCGGCCATCGGAAAATAATGCACCATAAAGCCTGGGACTGAATATCTAATGCTGGCTCTGTGGCATCCGTACGACCAACCCGTCGAGTTCGTCTGTGACCTTGATTTGGCAGGCGAGCCGACTGTTCTCAGCCACACCTTCCGCGAATTCGAGCATGGACACCTCCATGGGCGTTTTGGGGCCGGTCTTGCTTGTCCACTCTGCGTCCACGTAGACGTGACATGTGGCGCAGGCACTGGCGCCGCCGCAGTCAGCGTCGATGCCCGGAATGCTGTTCTTCACGGCGCCTTCCATGACCGACAGCCCAGGCTTCACGTCAACGACGTGCTCGACCCCGTCATGCTCACAATAGGTGATCTTGGCCACTTGCTTTTCTCCAGCCGCTGTTTCGCGGCGAAAATCCTTTTGGGGAGGCGTCCTGCGACGCCGCCCAGAACGTAGAATTCTGTGCGACCTGAATCTTACCGCGCACGGTTCGCAGTCTACTTGGTGCTGAAGGGGGGCTTCAGGAACGCGCGGGGATCATGACCGGCATGGACGAATAACCCCGGATCAAGACCGACGGCACGCGCTGTGGGTCCTCAAGCACTAGGATCTCAGGAAAACGAGGCAGGATCTCTTCCCAGAGAATCCGTAGCTGCAGCTCGGCCAGACGGTTGCCCACGCAGCGGTGAATTCCAAAGCCGAAGGACAGGTGGTTGCGCGGCCGCTCTCGGTCGATGATGTAAGCTTCAGGGTTCTCGATCGCCTCCTCGTCCCGGTTGCCTGAGGCGTACCAGATCAGCACCTTGTCGCCCTTCCTGATGAGCTTGCCGCCAAGCTCGAAATCCTGGGTGGCGGTGCGCCGCATGTTGGAGAGCGGGGTCTGCCAGCGAATGGTCTCGGAGACCATGGAGGGAATCAGGCTGGGATTCTCGCGCAGCTTTCGCAGCTGATCGGGGTTCTGGTTCATCGCTAGGATCGAGCCCGTCATCGTATTGCGGGTGGTGTCATTGCCACCGATGATCAGCAGGAGCAGATTCCCGAGGTACTCCATCCGGTCCATGTTTCGCGTGGCCTCGCCGTGCGCCAGCATGGAGATCAGATCGCCCTTAGGTGGGGCGTTGACCCGCTCATTCCAGAGCCGCGTGAAGTAGTCAACGCAGCCGAACAGCTCCGTCCTGCGCTCGGTCTCGTAATCCTCCGTGACGAACAGGCCGGATTCAGGTCCCGCGGTGGCGATGTCCGACCAGCGGGTCAGCTTGCGCCGTTCATCCCAGGGAAAGTCGAACAAGGTGGCCAGCATCTGGGTAGTGAGTTCGATGGAAACCCGATCGACCCAGTCGAAGGGCTCGCCGATCGGCAGTTCGTCCAAGGTCTTGGTGATGCGGCTGCGGATCAACGGCTCCATCAGGTGTAGGTTGGCCGGCGAGACAATCGGGCTGACGGTCTTGCGCTGGACGTCGTGCTTGGGCGGATCCATCGCGATGAACATCGGAAGCGTGAAGTCTTCTTTTGGGTCGAAGATCGTGATCGATGGCTCCGACGAGAACACCTCGTGGTTGATATCGACGGCCATGATGTCGGCATACTTTGTAATGGACCAGAAGGCGCCGTCCGGGTGGTGATGCGCCGGGTGCAGATGAACCGGGTCCTCCTTGCGCAACCGCTCCAAGTATGGCCACACCGTGTCGGTGCGCCAGAGCTCGGGGTCGGCGAGGTTGATGTCTTCCAACGGCATTGCGTAGGCCTTTGCGCGGGCCTCGGCCCTCAGATCGATCGCGCCGTCGCTCATTGAATTCTCCATCTCTTGCTTATCCCGTCAATCAAGATGACGGGCGCCTCAGGTCCCTAGGACAAACCCCTCATAACCCTTGTCGGCGCTGGCCTGACACATCTGCAGGTACAGTGGAACGCCGCCCGGATAATTTAATAATTCCCGTGGCTTACCCGGAATATTAGCACCCATGTACCAGGAGTCAGCCAGGGGAAAGAGCGTCATGGCGCCAACCGCCTCGACATGGTCCTTCCAGGTCTGTTCGGCGGTGGTGGTCGCCTCGAACCGGCTGACGCCCGCGTCGCGCATGCGTCCCAGGAATTCGACCACCCAGTCGCCCTGCAGTTCGGCGCAGGTCGGGCCATTGCAGAACCCCGAGGGGCTCTGCGGCCCGTAGAGGAACAGCAGGTTGGGAAAGCCAGCGCTGGCCATGCCCAGATGAGTTCGCGCGCCCTTGGCCCACTTCTCCTTGAGCGTGAGCCCCTCGACACCGCGGATGTCGATCTGCGTCAGGCCGCCGGTCACGGCATCGAAGCCGGTGGCAAGAACCAGGAGATCGAGCTCGTACTCCCGCTCTGCGGTCTTTACGCCGCCGGGGGTGACCTGCAGGATCGGGGTTTCCTTCAGGTCCACCAACTCGACGTTGTCCTGGTTGAAGACGTCGTAGTAGGTCTGCTCAAGGGACGGGCGCTTGACCCCGAACGGGTGCGGCGGCTGCTTCGGGGCAAGCTTTTCGGCGAGCTTCGGATCGCGGATCCGCTTCTGCACCTTCTCGCGCCAGAAGTCGTAGGCGGTGCGATTGGCCTCGAGGTTCATCATCACGTCGTAGAAGGTCGAGGCCCAGAAACTAAATCCTCCGGCCGCCCAACTCGCCTCATAGATGTCCTGCCGTTCTTCCGGAGAGACCTCCAGCGCGGACTTTCCGCTCGCGTGGAAGTCGAAGCCGCCGAAGCTTTCGCGCCGCCGCGCGAATCGCGCGGGATAGTCGCGTTTCATGTCGGCCTGGGTCGCTTCGTCCAGGTTGCGCTGCTGCATCGCCAGCGCCAGGATCGGCGTGCGCTGGAAGACCGTCAGTTGCGCGGCCACGGGCGCAGCCTCCTGCACCACCTGCACGCCGCTCGCACCGGTGCCGATTACGCCCACGCGCTTGCCCGTCATGTCGAGGCCGCCTTGCGGCCACCAGGCGGTGTGGTGTATTTCACCGGCGAAGCGGTCGAGCCCCTCGAACTGCGGCACATAGGGCTTGGCGGCGAACCCGGTGCAGAGCACCAGGAAGCGGGCGCGGACGCCGCCGCCGTCCTGCGTCGTCACGATCCACTGGTCGCGCCCGGCGTCGAACTCGGCGCCCTCGACACGGGTGTTGAAGCGGATATCCCGGCTCAGATCGAGCTTCTGATCGACGTAATGGAAATAGCGACGCAGCTCGTCCCAGGCTGGGAATCGCTCGGTCCAGGTCCAGTCGCGCCAGAGATCCTCGCTGGAGAACTCGTACATCGGCACGTGGGTGTCGACGCGGGCGCCAGGATAGCAGTTCCAGTACCAGATACCGCCCAGGTCGGCGCCGGCCTCGAAAAGGCGCACCGAGAACCCCAGTTGGCGCAGGCGGTGGAGCTGGTAAAGGCCGGTGAAACCGGCCCCGACCACAAGGACATCCAGTTCCTCGATCGGTTGGGTTTCTGGCCGCACGGCGGGTTCGGTGTTCATGGTCTCACGCTAGTCCTAAATTTCTGCGAGCGAACTCGGTGACCGTCTTGTAATCGGCCTTGCCGTTCGAAGCCCGCAACGGGACCTGGGTCACGAGGACACGCTTGGGGGTCTTGTAGCCGGCCAAGCTGGCGCGCACGTGCCGACGTACATCGTCCTCGTCGAATGCAACTCCGCTCGCCACCACCACCACGCCCGTGACGGCCTGGCCCCATTTGTCGTCTGGAACGCCGACCACGAGCGCGTCCTCGATGATCGGGTGGGTCTTGAGGGCCTCCTCGACCTCCTCGGGATAGACCTTCTCGCCAGCGGTGTTGATGCAGGCGCTGCCCCGTCCCAGCAGCGTCATGGCCCCATCGATCTCGACAGTGCACCAGTCTCCTGGGATCGAGTACCGTTGGCCCGCGATGGTGCGAAAGGTCTTGGCGGTCTTTTCCGGATCCTTGTAGTAGCCCAGAGGAATCGGGCCGCCGATGGCGATGATCCCGGCCTTGCCGCTGCCGGGCTCCACAAGGCTCTCGTCCTCGTCGAAAACCTTGCACCGGGGACCGATCTGGAACGTCGCAGTCCTGACCTCACCGTCCTTGGTCATGGCCGAAGAGCCGAAGCCGAGCGCCTCTGAAGCGCCGAAGGAATCCATCAGCACGACTTGCGGAATATGGCGCAACAGGCCGGCCTTGACCTCGCGGCTCCACATCACGCCGGAGGAGACCACGGAGACCAGGCTCGAGGTGTCGTGGCGCCCAGGCTGCTCGTCCAGCGCCTTGAGCATCGGCTTGGCGAAGGCGTCGCCCACCAGGGCGATGGACTGCACGCGGTGGCGCGCGACGGCCGACCAGAGTTCGTCGGCGTCGAACGACGGGTTCTGAAGGGTGACCACGCAGCCGCCGTTCATCATGCAGCCGATCGCGGTGATGAGACCGGTTCCATGCATCATCGGGCAGGCCGGGAGGGTTCGGCTTCCCGGTCCCGCGGCGCGAACCAAGTCCAGATGCGCGTCCAGGGTTTCCGGTGCCAGCCCGAGCCGCCGCACCGCGTCGAGCTGGGCCTCACGCATGTCCTCATGGCGCCACATGACCCCCTTGGGCATGCCCGTCGTACCGCCCGTATAGATGAACAGAAGGTCGTCTGGAGACCGCTCGATCCCCAAGGGCGCGCCCCCGCCGGTCGCGGCGAGGTCTTCATATCGCTCCGAGAAGTGCGCCGGCGGATCGTCTTCGCCGATCTCAATGAACGTGGCGACCTTGGACAGCCGGCCCTTCAGCTGGAGGACTGTGTCGCGAAACTCGGAGCCGTAGATGATGGTCTGCGCATCCGAGTCGTCGAAGATGTAGAACACCTCGTCGGGCTTGTAGCGGTAGTTGACGTTCACGTGCGTCAGGCGGCCCTTGAAGCAGGCGGCCAGGGCCTCGCCGTACTCTGGGCGGTTGCGCATATAGAACGCCACCTTGTCGCCCGGCTTCGCGCCCCTGGCGAGGATCGCGCGCGCAAGATTGTTCGACCGACGCGACGTCTCCCCCCAGGTGATCGTTCGATCCCCATGAATGAAGGCCGGCGCGTCCGCCGGGAGGGCCTTCGGGAGGGCGTCGAGGATATCGCCGAAATTCCAGGTCATGGGCATGCTTCCTAAGCGGCGATCCAGCCCTGAACGCGGGCGGCCTCGTTGCGGACGAGCTCCGGCCCTCCGAGCAGCTGGCGATCCAGACCGATGCGCTTGAACCAGTAGTGGAGCCCGGCGAGGTCGGTGAAGCCCATGCCGCCGTGCACTTCGGTGGAGGTCCGCGCGACGAACCGGCCGACCTCGGAGAGGTGTGATTTTGCGTGGCATGCCATCAGGGTCGATTCGTCAGGTGCATGGTCAAAGGCGTGCGCCGCATACCAGACCAGCGAGCGGCAGGGCTCAAGGGCCGCCGCCATCTCGGCGCACATGTGCTTGACCGCCTGGAAGGAACCAATCGGCCGGCCAAACTGCACGCGCGTGCCAGCGTAGGCCACGGCCTGTTCGATCATAGCCGTGCCGGCGCCCAGGATGTCGGCGGCCAGCATAATGCGCCCCGCGTCGATGATACGGCGGGTGGTCCGGCCGCCGCCGCCGGGCAACGGATCGGCCTTGACGCCCGTCATCCGGAGTTCGCCGACTGAGCGGGTCTTGTCGATGGTCGTCAGCGGAATCTGCGTGAGACCGGGCGCGTCGGCTGCGACCAGGTGCAATGCGCCGGTGGTGTCCGCCACCACGAACAGGTCGGCGTCCGCAGCGTCGAGCACGAACAATGCTGTCCCGTCCAGCCACCCGTCCCTGGCGACAACCCCGACCCCGTCCCGGACCTCCACGGCTTGGCTGACTGCGACGGCCGCCCTCGCCGCCCCGGTCGCCAGCTGCGGCAGCCACGCCTGCTGTTGGCTGTCCGACCCGCCAAGCAGGATCGCCAGCGGCGCCATCACATGCGCGCCAGCGAAATGCGCCGGCGCGACGCTGAAGCCGAGCGTTTCGGCCACCAGCGCCGCTTCCAGCAGGCCAAGGCCCATCCCGCCGAATTCCGCGGGGATGATAACCCCCGGCACGCCGAGATCCGCCAGGCCCGCCGCGACATCGGGGCTGCAGGGCTTCGCGGCGGCGGCGATATCTCGCACATGGCGCAGCGGGGATTGCTCCGCGAGATAACGGGCCACGGCGTCCTGCAGCATGCGCTGCTCGCTCGAAAGACCGAATTCCATTAGGAGCGGCTCCCTTCCGTGGTGGGCTTCGGCTCACGCGGCATGCCGAGCCCCCGTTCGGCGATGATGTTCTTCTGGATCTGCGCGGTGCCACCGCCGATGATCAGGCCAAGCTGGAACATGTAGGCCTGCTGCCAGCTGCCGTGGGAGCGCAGGTGCGGGCTGCCGTCGTAGAGCACGCCGAGCTCGCCAAGGGCGTCGATCGCCAGCGCCGATATCTGGTGGGCCAGCTCGCAGGACTGTAGCTTGACGATCAGCCGCGCGAGCCCCGCTTCGCCGCCGTTCGCCGAGGCGCTCAGCACGCGAAGCCCATTGAATTTCATCGCCGCGAGTTCCGCCTGCAGCCGCAGCAGACGATCTCGCAGGATCGGGTTGTCCATGATCCGGCCATCGCCTGCTGTCTCAGTCCGCATCAGCTCCGCCAAGGCAAGGAAGCGGCTTTCGAGCTGGCCCGGGTCCCCCAGCATTCCGCGTTCGTGCTTGAGGGTGGCGTTGGCGACGAACCAGCCCTGCCCGCGCTTTCCCACGATCTGGGACTTCGGGACGCGCACGTCGGTGAAGAAGGTCTCGTTGAACTCGGCGTGCCCGGTCATGGTCACCAGGGGGCGAACCTCGATCCCCGGCGTTTTCATCGAAAAGATCAGATAGCTGATTCCGTCATGCTTTCCCTTGTCCGGCTCGGTGCGCACGAGGCAGAAGATCATGTCAGCCTCGCGGGCCGTGCTGGTCCAGATCTTCTGGCCATTAATGACGAAGTCGTCGCCATCCTCCGTCGCGCGCGTCTGAAGGCTGGCGAGGTCGGACCCCGATCCCGGCTCGGAGTATCCCTGACACCAGACAACCTCGCCGCGGATCGTCGGCCCGATCCACTGGCGCTTCTGATCTTCCGTCCCCAGTTCCAACAGCGTCGGAACCAGCATCGAAATGCCCTGGCTCTGTAGCCCCGGTGGGACGCCGGCACGGGCGAATTCCTCGCCGATGATGCGGGACTTCAGGATGTCCGGCGCGGCCCCATACCCTCCATATTCCTTCGGGATGGTCCGCGCGGCGTAACCATGGGCGATCAACAGTTTCTGCCAGGCTACCGCTTCTGCTGAGGGCCGCTGCGCAGCCCCGCCGCCCTTGGGGGCGGCATGGCGGTGGGCCTCAAGGAAGTCGAGCACTTCGCGCCGAAAAGCCTGGTGTTCGGCGCTGTAGGTGAGATCCATCAGCCTGTCCTTTCGAGAGGATCGTGGCGCTTTAGCGGGGCGCAGCTCATGGCGCGACCTGTTCGGATGGCTGGAAGCAAGGCAGGCGGAAGCCGTCTCCAAG
>CBDDIR010000002.1:0-134347 GCA_965229115.1 Hyphomonadaceae bacterium
CAGCGTCGAGGCCGTGGCGATGCTGCCGGGCAGAGGCTGCGCGGGCATTGGCGCGAGAACAACAGGCGTGTTGATGCCGGTCCGGTCGCAATGGCGGCAGGCATACTTGAACCGCACATTCTGAAGGACCTTGGCCTTCACCTCGATATGGAGCTGCTCCGAGACGGCCTCACCCATGCGATGCATCTGGTGATGGCAGCACGGACAGGCCTTCTGGTCGTCGGTCAGGTCATATTCGACACGCTCGCGCGGCAGGTGTTCCGGCAAAGGCTTGCGGCCGCGCTTCTTTCCCGGCCCGCTTTCGGCGGGTGGCAGACCGGTGTCCGGCAGGTCGATCATCTCGCCGTCCTCGCGGTCGCCGTCGTCTTCATCGACAACCTGCTCGGCTTCATTGAAGAGGCGATCGACGTGCTTTTCGCTCTTCGGTGCAAAACGATGCAGCCGCGCCAGTGCCAACTCTTCCTCCCGCTTGAGCACGCGGGCGCTGAGCGCTTCCTTCTCGGCTTTCAGCACGGCGATTTCGGCAGCATTGGCCGCCAATTGCGCCATCAGTTCCGCAATGGTGAGTTCGTCGGGTTGGATCATCAGATTCTTGAATCTGAGCCGCGCCGACGCGTCAACAGAAGAAGTCGGCAGCCGTCACCCGGCGATCTGGTATTGCCGAACTGGATGACGGACCATCGCATCAATATCGATGCCGTCGAGAATCCAGTGTAATTGCTCAGTCGAAAGCGACACCACCGCCGTTTCCCGGCGCGGTTCAGATGCGCATTTCCCGCGCCAGACACGCGCCCCGTCCCGGCGGATTGCGACCGCAGTCTCTTTCATTGACACGTCGAGGCCAATATATTCGTCCATGGCTGTTCTCCATTGATGCTGGGCCCGGCGTCCAGTCGAGAGCCCGTACTTCATCTTATCGGGGAACAGCCACCTTCCAAATCCCGTCCGAATCCGAAGGGCTATGGCTTCCGCGATTACCCCATGTGGATGCCCCCCTCCGACCGGAATCGGAGAGCCTGACGACAATGATGAGCGTGGCCATGAAGGTTGCACAATCCACACAACGACCCGAACCGGAGACGAAAAAATGACTTCCTCCGGGGGAAAGGCTTTCACCGCCTGCCCGACAACATTGATCGTGAGACAATCCAGCTACCAATTAAGTGTAAACCTAACAAACGTTGGTGCAGAATCACTTGGAGCTTCCGCCCAGAACACCGGCAACAAACGCCCTTTGGAAGAGGAGATAGGCGAACACCACAGGCAGGATTGAGATTAGAGTGGCTGCCATGAGAACGCCATGCTGCACCTGTAGACCGCTGGTCAGGGCGCTGAGCGCCACGGTCACCGGCCGCGCATTGTCGTTGCTGGTCAAGGTCATGGCGAACAGCAGATCATTCCAGACAGCTCGTGACTGAATGATGCTTAAAGCTGCCAACCCTGATGTAGAGGCGGGAA
Source organism: Hyphomonadaceae bacterium (assembly GCA_965229115.1). Taxonomy (GTDB): domain Bacteria; phylum Pseudomonadota; class Alphaproteobacteria; order Caulobacterales; family Hyphomonadaceae; genus UBA7672. Next base: position 1,459 of record CBDDIR010000002.1, read on the forward strand.
GCAAAACCTTCCAGAAATAAGTGCCCACACCGCAGCCATCTATTAGTGCCGCTTCAAACATCGATCGCGGGACAGATGCGAAAAAATTTCGCATGAAGAAGGTGCAAATCGGGACGCCGTAAGCAGCATGGACCAACCACATCCCGGGTATGGTGTTGTGCAGGCCGAGGTTGCGCATCAGCGCGAAAAGAGGGATCTGCACGATCTGGTAAGGCACGAGCATACCCGTGAGTAGAAAAAGATAGATGATGAACCCGATGCGACCCTTGAGTTGCGATAGCGGGAAACCGGCAATCGCGCCCAGCAAGACGGATAAGACAACCCCAGGCACGGTGATTAGCATGCTGTTTAGAAATGTTCGGCCGATCTGCGCCCAGGCCTGCTGATAGTTCGTAAAATATGGCACAGCGGGCAACGAAAACACGTCTAGCACTTCGGCAGGTGCTTTTAACGACGTATTGATGGCAACTAGGATCGGGGTCAGGAAGACAGCGGCGATTGCAAAGGCACCGATGGCCGCAAAGCTCCCATTGCTGTGACGCTGATTTTCAATGGTCATTTTCTGCACGCTCCACTTGTCGCGCCATATAAACGATGAACGGCATTACCACCCCTGCGGAGATCAGGAGCATAGCGACAGAAATGGCGCTCGCCTCACCCATTTTGAGCCTTCCGAAGGCCGTGTCATACATCTGCGTAGCTAGCACGTCTGACGCATAGGCCGGTCCTCCGCCGGTCATAGCCCAAACGATGTCGAATAGGCGCATAGCGTCAACGGAAGACATTCCAAGCGCGATCGCCGTCGATGGCCAAAGCAGCGGGAAGGTGATTTTAGAGAATGATTGCCAGGCGGTGGCTCCGTCGATCCGGGCGGCCTCGAGACACTCGATTGGCAGATTCTTGATGCCCGCGAAGAAGACAATAAAAGAAAAGCCAACGGACCACCAAAGGCCTGCCGCCATGAGCGAATAGGTCGCCATTGACGCTTCGCCAATCCAGTCTCGCGCCAAGAAGCTTAGACCAACTAATTCTAACGTACGCGTCACGAAGCCCGCGCTCGGCTCATACATCCATCGCCATATGGCGGCAACTGCTACCGGCGGTAGCGTGTAAGGCAGGAAGCATATGAGCTTGAAAAGCGATTGGCCACGCGTCAGCCGGTTGGCGAGAACAGCAAGCGCCAATCCGACACCCGTGGGACCAATAACATAGAACACCAGCCACCGAATGTTGTTGGCCAACGAATGGTAGAAGCGGGAGCTATTGAGGAGTCCGATGTAGTTCTGGAAGCCGACATCTACACGTCGTGGCGAAAGACCGTTCCAACTTTGGAAGGATAATCTTACCGTCTCAGCCACCGGCAGCAGGTAAAAGATGATGAAAAAGACGATGGGCGCGAAAAGGAACGCTCCGAAGACCATTCGGGCATTACGCTCCCAGGGGGCGGGTTGATTGTTGACCATAATTACGATTCCAGGTTGAAGGCCCCGCCGAAGACGGCGGGGCTCGAGCAAGGGCTTACCAGGTAACAAACTCGTTCTCAGCCAGCGCCTGAGCGCGGATCCCTTCAAGGGTGGAAACGACTGACTCCATCGTTGCCTCCGAGGGATCGGCGGCAAATTTCTCTAGCTGAACGCCGAGTTCGGTGCCGAGTTCGGTCGGCAGCAGGAAGAAGAGGTTCGGCACGACAGCGTTGTCGGCATTTGCGGCATGGAGCTGGGCACTCGTCTTCTTCCCTATGAAGTCATAGATGTCATTCGGCGTCTGAAGATTTGCGGCAACAGATCCCTTGAGCTTGTTGAAGCCGGATTGGCCCTCGACGCTCGCGACGGTCTTTAGGAAGTTCTTTGCCGCCGGGGACGTGGTCTCTGTTCCCTTCGGTGTTGCGACGGCGTCAACCGGGATCAGCACTGCCGTACCAACGCCTGGAGCGGGAAAGAAGTCATAATCAGTGCCCGGTTCCCACTTCACGTCCTTGAAGTAGCCCGAGACCCAGTCGCCCATCTGATACATGACCGCACGGCCAGCCACGACGTCGTCGCCACCTTGCGCCCAGGTTTTGCCGCCCCAGTTGTCGATGTAATTCTTGGCGTAGACGTCACCGTAAAGCATGAGGGCCTTGCGAAACTCTGGACTGTCGAATGAAAGCCTGCCCGAAGCGAGGTTGAAGTAGCCATCGACGCCGACGACCGACAGGAGAGGTGCATAGAAATTGTAGAGGCTCCAAAACGGTCCGCCCGCGTTCGCCAGGCAAGCCTTGCCCGTAGACTTGACCTGGTCGCACAGCGCCTTCAGTTCATCAAAACTATTAGGAGCCGTCCAGCCTTTTTCGTCGAAGATCTTCTTGTTATAAAAGATGTTCGAGATGGTATGCATGTTCAAGGGAATTGCATAGGGCACTCCATCGACCTTCATGACACGCTGCAACCCGGCAGGAAAGATTTCGTCACCTTTCACTTCCTTCCACACATCACCAACGCTCTGAAGCTGGTCGGCTTTAACGAAGGTCTTAATCTCATAACCCATGGCACTTTGATATGCAGCCGGAGGAGTTCCTCCTAAAAGCGCAGTCTGAAGCTGACGGCGAAGCTCCACCGTGTTGCCCGGTATGACCTGACCCACGACTGGTGTATTGGAATGTTCTTTATTGTGGAGCTGGATGACGCTCTCAATAGCCTGCAACTCAGCCCCCCCACCCCAGTAGTGCCAGATCGGGCTTGCTTCCTGAGCCACGACGGAAGACGCCATAATGCCAGCACTCACTGAGGCCATCATAATTTTGAACGGACGCATGTTGTTTCCCTCTTCATCAAAATGACCTCTTTATTCTGGGTCACAGATCAAATCGTAAATCTCAGTCTAAATTTATGTCAACTGAAATTTTGATTAAATGCGAGGCGAACCTTCAGCTGGCGGCACCTGCGTAGCGTGGACTGCGCCATCAAGTGGTGCGCGTTTTGAACTCGAAGGAGAACAAAGATTTTAAATCAGATGGTTACTGTTCGAGCGGATTAGATCAATCATGGTTACGTCTGTTTTCGTGGCCAGCGTTGCGAAGGGGAAGTGCTGCCGTGATAAAAAATGTGGCAGTGTCATGTTGACTGACATGCGTGAAGTGGCTAATCATTTAATCAGGGTGTCGGATTTAAATATGATTTCAAACGTTCGAAATATCGCGGGACTTCACCCGTCTGTGCTCCGGCGCATGAACTCCATTCAGGTGTTTCAGGCGCTCCGGGTTCGTCCAGGCATATCTCAGCGCGAGATCGGCGCAGTAACAGGTATCGATCGATCAACGATTTCTGCGATTATCGCCTATTTTGACAACCTCGGACTCTTATGCAGGCTTGCCGACGAGAAGGTGAGGCGCCGGGGACGACCATCTGAAAGCCTGGAGCTGCGCTCCGAAGCCGGTCTTCTTATCGGCATCCACATCACACCGGAGAGCTTGCTCTACGTCGCGTCTGGCCTCGACGGAATGCCGACGGATACTTTGACGCTTGCGCCGATCAAGCAGTCCCGTGACATCGATTTGCTGATTGAGCGGGGGCTGGACCGCTTCCTTGTGCAGATGTCGCGCCGTCGCGAGGACGTATCGGCTGTGGGCGTTGGGGTGCCGGGCTTGGTAAGCAGTCACGGCCGTCTGGCGGAATCCTCGAATCTCAAGTGGCATGATCTCGACCTCGCAAACCTGCTTTCTAGGCGGATCGATAACAAGATTCTCGTGGGCAACGATAGCCGCGCGGCCGGAGTTGCTGAAAAGCTGTTTGGCAAGTGTATGGAAGTGGATGATTATATCTATCTGGACAGCGCTTCCGGAGTCGGCGGTGTCCTTTTTCTCGATGGTAAGGCTTATGTGGGCGCGGGAGGCTTCGCGGGAGAACTTGGGCACCTCAAAGTTGCCCGGGACGGGCGTCTCTGTGCCTGCGGCGCCGCAGGTTGCCTTTCTGCGTATGTTTCGGAGCCTGCTCTCCTCGCGCGGATAGCACAGCTCGGATTCGAAGTGCGGTCCTTCGATGATATTGAGCGGCTCGCGATATCTGGCGTGAAGCCGGTGTTGCTTGCAATTGAAGAGGCCGGCGAGGTGCTTGGGGTCGCGCTTGCGGATTTCATCAACATCTTCAATCCGCGCCTGGTCGTTCTCGGTGGCGGCCTTGCTAAGCTGTCGCGCTATCTACTGCCTTCCGTCGAGCGTTCGGTGGCACGCAACGCGCTCGCTTCAGCGCATGCACTATGCGAAATCTTTCCTTCTGAGCTGGCCGCCGGGCCGACGCCGCGAGGAGGGCTGGCTCTTGCTCTAGCCGCGCTGATGGAGCCCTCGAGCAGTACCCCCTTTCCCTGGTAACCCAATGTACATCAAGGTTAAGTTGATATGGTGAATAAGAAAATTGGCATCGTCGGCCTTTCGGTCGAAGCACTTATCGGATCTCCTCTCAAGACCGACAAAGATGGAATGCAGACCTATCGTCTTGAGGAACTGCCAAAGAGCAATCTTTGGCTCGTGCGCGGCGTTCTCGAACGGATCAAGGAAGAGCCAGATGTTGAGGCAGTACCGCTGATCTGGTCGACGGCCCTGCCGGGAGGGGCGCTGACTCACGCGAACTATCAGGCAATTAAGGCCGAAACCTGCGAGCTCCTTCAGGCGCATGGTCCCTTTGATGGCGTGATCGTCGCTAATCACGGGGCGCTGGAAGTGGATGGCATCGATATGCAGGCCGACGCCGATTACCTTCAGGCCGTTCGCTGCGCCGTAGGACCAGATGTGCCGATTGGCGTGGCGCTCGATCTTCACGGCCATATGACGCAGGAAATGCTGGATGCGGGCACCGTGTTCAGTGCGCTGAGGACCGCCCCGCATCGCGACGATCGCCGGACCGGCTATCGCGCGACCCATCAGTTGCTCAGGGTTATTCGAACCGGCATCAAGCCGAAGACAGCCGCAGTCCGCATCCCGATTCTTTCATCGGGCGAGCAAGCGGTGACTACCCAAGAGCCAGGGGCGAGCCTCTATGCCGCACTTCCGGGGTATGATTCTAGGGAAGGAATCATGGAAGCCAACATCCTCGTCGGGTTTGCGTTCAACGACACCCCTTGGACCGGAATGACGGCCTTCGTGACAAGCGATGGCGACATCGAAAAGGCTAGGGAAACGGCTTGCGATCTCGCCGCCCAGATCTGGGGGCGGCGGGACGATTTCGTGCTGCGCATGGAAACCGCCGAGATGCTGCCGGGCCTTCTGGCCGCTGCGCAAAGCGCCGAGGGGCCCGTTTATGTCAGCGACTCCGGCGACAATTCTACGGCCGGCGCGCCTGGCGATTTGACATTGGTTCTGCAGGCAATACTCGACGACCAACGTCTCGGCAACTCAGTTGTTGCGGGAATTTATGCGCCCAAGCTAGTTGACGAAGCACTTCGCGCTGGCGCGGGTAGCACGATTGCATTCGAACTTGGGGCGGAACATATTTCGCTTCGCGGCAAGACGAAAGTCGTGTCGGGAGAGGTTCTCAGCTGCGGAGAGCAGCTAGTTCTCGGCGGCTTTCAGCCATATCGGAGCGCGGAAGGTGCCTGGGCCTGCATCAAAATCGGCACGGTTCTCGCCACTTTCCACAATCTTCCGATCGGTATCACAACGCCCCGGCACTTTGAGGCGATGGGAATCGATCCCCATATCCATGCGTTTTACGTCGTCAAACTGGGCTACCTCCATCCGCAGATAGAAGACATCGCGAAACGGCATATACTCCTTCTCACCGAAGGAACCGTTTCGCTCGACCTCGCTGCACGAAAATGGTCTCATATTCAGAGACCGTCGTTCCCCGTCGATAAGTCATTCGACTGGACGCCCGCCAATACTCTTTTTTCGAACTAAGCAAAGGTGAAATATGATGATTGATCTAAAAGCCGTATCAATTCCCGATTTCGGCCTCCCGCTGGAGCGACCGAAGATTCCCGCTGATACCTATTCTAAACGCTGCGACGAGCTTTTCAACCGCGCCGGTTGTGACTGGATCGTGGTTTACGCCGACCGGGAGCATCAGGCGAACATCGCCTTTCTCACGGGCTTCGAACCCCGTTTCGAGGAGGCGCTGCTGCTTCTTGGCCGCGGCGGCCGCCGTGTCATCGTCACCGGCAACGAGAGCACAGCCTATACGCCGGTCGCTGGTCTTACCGGTTTCGATACCGTTCTCAGCCAGTCGATGAGCCTGATGGGGCAGGATCGCAGTCAGCAGCCCAGCCTCAATACCGTGCTCCGTGACTGTGGCATTTCCCGCGGCCATAAGATCGGAATAGTCGGCTGGAAATATTTGGAGAGTGGCGAGATCGAGGCGGGTGATGTTGGATATTTCCTGCCGCATCACTTCGTCCGCGTCATTGAGAAGATTGCGGGCGACGCCACCGCCGTGACTGACGTTAGTTCGATCCTGATGCACCAAACGAAGGGGCTACGTGCCGTTGTGGATGCCGACGAGATCGCGATGCTCGAATGGGGCGCTGCTCGAGCCTCCGCCGCGGTTTGGAGGGTCGTATCTCAGACTAGGCCTGGCGAGAGCGAGCTTCGAGCAGCCGAGCGCATGGCCTACGCCGGTGAGCCAATGTCGTGCCACTTCATGCTCTCCTCCAACAGCGCTTCCGGTCCGATCATCGGGCTGAGCAGTCCTAGCGCGCGCGTCCTCAATGAAGGTGATGGCATTACGACGGCAGTAGGCTACTGGGGTGGCCTATCGGCGCGCGGCGGTCTTCTCGCCAGAGAGAACGAACCGTTCCTCGCGAAGGCAAAGGGCTATTTCGAGACTCTTTTAGCCTGGTACGAGGCGGCCGATATCGGAGTAACCGGCGGCGAGCTCTACGGCGTCACCGAAGAGGGATTATTAATGCACGGTCTGAAACCTGCCCTGAACCCGGGGCATCTGCTCAGCCACGACGAATGGATGAACACGCCAGTTCGCAGAGGATCGAGCGATACGTTGCTTTCAGGCATGCCTTTCCAGGTCGATATCATCCCAGTGCCGATGTTGGATGGCCAGACGCTAAACTGTGAAGATGCCATCGTCTTCGCCGATCAAGACCTTAGGGAAGAATTAAAGGTAAGGCATCCTGAGGTTTTTGGACGGATGGGCGCGCGCCGGAAGTTTCTCTCTGAGAGTATCGGGATCGATCTCAAACCATCGATTCTCCCGCTCTCCTCGACGCCGCTCTGCCTTGCACCGTTCTGGCTCAACAACGGCGAAATCCTGACGCGACGCTAAACCATATCTGGTCGGATGTTTGGATCCGGCCGGCAATTTTTTCCAGGAAGCGACAAACATGGCCAACATCCAAATCGAGAACGCGCAGAAGACATTCGGAGGCATTAAGGTACTCCACGATATCTCAATAGATATTCGAGATGGAGAATTTCTTGTCCTCGTCGGCCCGTCTGGCTGCGGAAAGTCGACCCTGCTGCGGATGGTTGCCGGCTTGGAAAGCTTCTCTTCCGGCAATCTGACGATCGGCGGGCGAAGCGTAACGAACCTTCCGCCCAAAGATCGAGACATTGCGATGGTGTTTCAAAATTATGCTTTGTATCCTCATATGACCGTCGAACGGAACATGGGCTTTTCGTTGGAACTCGCCGACGTGGACAAGGAGGCGAGGAGACAGAGGGTGCTTGACGCAGCCGAGGTCCTTGGACTTGTGCCACTTCTTGCCCGTTATCCTCGGCAGTTGTCAGGTGGGCAGAGGCAGCGGGTTGCCATGGGCCGCGCCATCGTTCGTCAGCCGGCCGTCTTTCTATTCGACGAGCCGTTGTCCAATCTCGACGCGCAACTGCGCGTCGAGATGAGGTCGGAGATCAAAAGCCTCCACCAGCGGCTAGGCGCAACGATCATCTACGTCACCCACGATCAGGTTGAAGCGATGACGATGGCCGACCGGATCGCGGTAATGAATGGCGGACATGTGGAGCAGCTCGGAAGCCCGCTGGAGCTGTACGATCGTCCAGCTAATAGGTTTGTTGCCAAATTCATAGGATCGCCATCTATGAACCTTATCCCGGGCCGACTGGGTGGTCATTGTGCGGACCGCCAATTCATTTCCGAAGCCGGCGATGTAATTTCGCTTGGGAGAGGAGTTGCGCCTCAATTAGAGGGAGAGGTTATGCTCGGTGTGAGGCCTGAAGCTCTCGCGATAGCAGATGAGGGCCTTGAGGCGCATGTTTCGCTTGTGGAGCCTATGGGTTCGGAAACTCAGCTAATGTGCCGATACGCGGACAGCAGTGTGAATTTGATAATCCGTGATCGCCGTGAGGTGAAGGTTGGGACGACGGTGCGACTGAAGCCGGATGTAGCGTCGCTTCATTTTTTTGACCGGCAGACCGGGCAGAGGCTTTAATTCTCTTGCAAATTTGTGATGACGATTCCCGCTACGAAGGCTTCGCGGCCGTTTCGGCATCGAGCTCTGGCTAGGCCCTTGCGTCCACGGGTTTCTGTCCATTCGTCGAAAGCTTGAGTATTCTTCATAATAGTGGCACTGCGCTCGTAACGCTGGAGATCACGGAGAATTAACAAAATTCCACAATCGGCCTATACAACTTTTGATTGCGCTTAATGCGACCTACCTATAAAGGGATCGAATGATCTGTTCCAACTGACGATCTACAAGGAATTTCGAATGCGACTCTGGCTGGACAAGCTGACCGATCTCGCTGCTATTCCTGGCGACGAAAGCATCCTGAAGGACGCGCTTGCAACCTTTACCGAACAGATCGGTTTTACAGGCTACGCTTACCTAAACATCCAGCCAGGGCGCTCACTCGCTATCTCGAACTATCGTCGTGAGTTCCAATCCGACTATTTCGCGCGAGGCTATCTTGCAGTCGACCCCGTCATTCGACGCGCCAAGTCCCTGAAACGAGCCTTCACGTGGAGTGTTAAACAAGACAATCAACGACTGACCAAAGCGGAACGCTCGTTCTTTGCCCATGCAGCCGATTTCGGAATTCGCTCCGGCATCACGGTGCCTATCAAAGCCGCACACGGTACTATGGCGATGTTTACGCTTGCCTCGGAGAAGGCGGCCATCGACATGGACCGCGAGATCGACCCTGTCGAAGCTGCATCCGCGGTCGCGCAACTCCACGCCCGCATCAATTTCGCTGATCCGACCCCGAGTATCGAAGAGCCGATTGCTCTGGATCCCAAAGGGGCGGCCTATCTGGCGTGGATAGCTGTCGGGAAGACCATGGAGGAGGCAGCGGACCTCGAGGGAGTCAAATACAACAGCGTGCGCGTCAAAATTGCCGAGACAAAGAAACGCTTCGACGTGCACACACTGACTCATCTGACCGCAGTCGCCATCCGCCGAAAGCTGATCTGAGCCTCAGTTCACCGACACTTTCGGAATATGACCAAGAATGGTGACCAGCGTGTTCACCACATACATCTGCGCATGCATCTCCATACAGGACTGGATGTAAGTGAGGTGCTGCGCGCCGCCCGCCTCCTTACCGGATTTGTAGGTGTCGGGCAGTGCCTGGAACAGCCGATCTGCAGCATCGACCAAACGCCGATGGGTCCGAATAGCATCCACCGTCAAGCTCTCCAGGTCAGCCTTAGGCAGACCCTGCGTCAGCCCGTACACGGGACGCATTTCCAGTTTGTCTTCCGATGTCGGCGCGTCCGGTGTCATTCGATCCAATCTCCGGCTTGTCCGCGGTGCGCCCCCGCAAACGTTAATCCCTGATCCCAAGCCGGGGGTTGGAAACTGTGCTAGACAGTCCTGAGACCTTTAGTACCGAGGCACCTGGACATACGTCACAGGCCCCCGGCCACAATGGTCAGAGGATTCTGATGTCGAAACAGCCGACATCAACTGCTAGCAGGGGTTTCCACACCCCGAGGCAGCGCGTACTGCCTTACCCGCCCTTATAGAGGGCGGGGGCTGAATTCGCCAGTGCAAACATGCACATGATCACGTAGGTCGCATAGTGACCTTCGCGAGCATCAATGTCATTTGGCGCCGATCCCGGAGAGATCGACACGAATGCCCGCCTTGTTGGGATCGTTGCTGCGGGCCACATCCTCGGAAGGCACGCTCGCGTCCAACCCGGCAGAATCTGCTGACACCTCGATCGCGTCGCTCGTGGGCTCGTCCCTACCAGGTTTAGGGGCCTTCACCTCACCAGGGTCCGCGCGCGGAATACGGCCATTCCCTCGAAATACCCCGTCTGCCAGGCGATGATCGCATCATCGAATACCTGCGGCAGCACCTGCTCCGCCGTCGGGTCGCCATACCATTTCATGACGATCCGATAGACCTTGGCGAAGAGCGCTGTGCCCATGCGGAGATTTTCACAAGGATCGACAAGGTCCGGTTTCAGCTCACCAGCCTCCATAATGCCGAGACCGGCTGGATATTGCGTGATGCCGACTCGAACGACATTGCGGCCGAGATTCTGACGGATCAGCTCCATTGCCTCGTCCGGCGTGCCGGGCCTCGGCACCAGCACCATGCGGTTTCCGGACCTTACTGTGACTGCGAGCGGATCCTGCGACCCCGCCCGCTCAATGAACTGTTCGATAATCGCGGGCTTCAAGCCCGGATCGGCGCATTGTTTGATGAGGGCGGCGTCAACCATCCCGGTTTCCTTTTCTCAAGCGTTGAAGGCCATGACGACGGGCAAGTCGAAGAGCTTTGCCCAGGCGGTCACGCTCGCCTTCTGGATCGCGATGATCGACGTGCCCCTGGTCCACCACCCATTGCCGGTGGCGACGATGACGGCGGGTGAATGCAGCATCGATTGCAGCACCGGCCAGAGGATCAGTTGTTCGTAGCAGATGAGCGGCGCGATCCTCGTTGCTCCAACCTCCGCGACCGGGTTCGCGAACAGGTGCGCTCTTGCGCCGCCGCGCTGCCCTGTCCATCGCAACCATGGCTGCCACATGGAAACCGGAACCGGCATGCGCTCCTTGTAGAGGATGTCCGCGGCGCTGGAATGAACCCCTACCATAACGTTGTCGTAGCCGTGGGCATCGATGACGGCGGCGCCGGCGACGACCGTGACGTCGAGCCCGTTCAACCCCTCCCGCCAAAGGCGAGCGACCGTCGGCGTCCAGAAGCCGAGCGCGCTCTCCGGAAAGACGACAACGTGCGCGCCCTTACTTGCGGATATGCGCGCTGTGGCGATCAGGCCACGGTGATGCTCGAGCGACCCGTCCCGGCCAAGGCTTCGTCCCAATTCAAGGTCTACGCCCATCCATCCTTCCGGTAGCTTCGGCTCTGTCCACGTGGCAGTGGACCAGAGCCAGAAGCCTGCGAGGCCAATGGCGGCAGCCGGCCAATATCTCGTCACCATGACGAGCAGGCCGGCCGCGGCCGCAGCGAGCCCCCACCATTCCCATCCTGGAAACAGTACGCCGGCTGCTGTCAGCGGATGCGCCCATCCGGTGATGCCGAAGGGCGGCAGCCCCGTCAGCGCCGCCGCTGCCAGATAACGCACCGGTCGTCCTATTCCCAAGTGACCCCTTCCCGGATGCCTTGCCCAGAGTGCCGCATGCGCGGCGACGAAGGAGAGTGAGGCCGCGAACCAGAGCAGGAAGCCCGGCCAAAGATCGGCTGAATAGAAGTTCGCGACGCCCTGCGGCAGGCCGCGCGATGCCGCCAGAAAATAGCCGGCCGACACAAGGACCGCGATCGTGCGCGACGGCGACATCGCCCACAGCGCCGGGAAGAGGATCGCAACTGGAAGGGCGAGCACATTGCCGCTCCAGCCGAGTGAGCCGCAGACGACGGAGGCGACGAGGAGCAAGGCAGATCGCCAACGATCCGAAACGCGATCACGGATCGAAGGTGAAGATCGGTCGGGCGAGGCCGAGGAGGCCGCTGTCGGGGAGCGGCCCGAAGTATCGGGAGTCATAGGAGCTCGCAAAGGAAGAGTGGAGAAATAGATGTCCTGGCGGCACGATGCCACCAGGATATGGCGTGATCGTCCTGCCCTCCCCGTCCGTCATCCGGACGGTGGATGCGGCAAGCGAACGACCGTCGATGATGACGTGATCACCGATCATAACGCGCTGGCCGGTCATCGCCGCAACGGTCTTGATCAACGGCGCGAAACCACCGGGGCAAAGCCCACGGCGAAGATAGCCGCGCCGTCGCGCTTCCGCGAACGGCGCGGTCGGAGGCGGGCAGACGAAGACGAGATCACCGATCTCGGTCGAGCGGCGGAGCACGTCGATGCGCCAAAGCCCAAGCGGCTCGCTCGGCGTCAGGTTCAGCCGATAACCGCCGAAGGCTGCAGCCGTGATGAGGCAAGCGATAGCCACCAGTGACATACTCAACAGCATGATCGCGCTGCGCCGCCTCACTGCTTCACAACCGGGGTCTGCCGCTGCGCGAGACGCAATTCCTCGACCTGGCGAAGAGTCTCGGTCGTGCGTTCATGGGCGGCGAGCTGCTGGGCCGTGCGCATGATTGGCCAGGCTTCCTTCAGGCGCTCCTTCTCCTGTGGCTGGAGGCCTTCGGCGAGCTTGTCGAAGAGTTTACCGGATGGCTCACGTGCGGCGTTGGTCAACAGGGTGCGTTCGCCGAAACGTTCGGTGACGGCGTTGTTGAAAGCGTCAATCTCCAGCTTCGTCTCGCGGTTGCTGAGCGCATATCCAAGGGCCGCCGGAAGATCGTTGCGGTCGATCGCATCGCGCACGCGCTCGAGCACGGTACGGGCCGCAGGCGACAACGCTGGAATGTTGATCGACACGCGCTGCCTCAGCACCTGTTCGTCAGCCTGGAGACGCTGCGCAGCGCTCTCGCGCATCTGCAGATAGCGTTCGAGGTCTCGCCTCAGGGCAGGTACATTGACCTCGGCAATGCGGCGCGCCTCGCGCTCCGTCTTGCTGGCAAGAAGGCCGATCTTGCCCCTGAGCGGCCCAATCGATGCCGGCTCGGTCTCAAGCTTCTGAAGCGCCTGTGCCCCCACGTCCTTATCCGCCAGCACGGCGTCGAAGTTCATCGCCCGGAAGGCGGTTTCGGGATCGGCGAAGACGTAAGCGAAGCGGGTCGAAACCTCCTCCCATTGCTTCTTCAAGGCCGGATCAGCGTCGAGCCTCTCGCTGACCGTATCTGCGACGGAATTCTCGAACCGGGTTATGCCGGCTACCATGGGTTTCAACTCCTTGGCTGATTGGGTTGGCGGAGATTGCCGCAAGCCGAGCCGTTCGCCGAACGCGCGAAGGCGGTTGGTAAGATCGGTGAGCTTGCTTTTCTGGCGCAGTGTCCAGTCGAGCCGGTCGCGCAGCAATGTTCGCGCCACGTGGACGATGTGCAGGCCCCGGTTTTCTGCGAAGCGAAGCGCCTCGCGGTAGAGCGTCCCGCGCTCGTAGTCGAGCGTCGTTTCCTTGGCGTTTCGCCGCGACAGGATTTTGGCCAGCCCACCGTTCATTTCGAAGGAGCGGCGCCCGAAATAGACCTGAAGGTCCTCCCGATGGCGCGTCATCGCGACATAGGTCAGGTGGCGATCCAGAGAGAGTGAAGCCAGCACCTTCACCCGGTCGACGGTGGCGCCTTGGGCTTTGTGGATCGTGGTGGCATAGCCGTGGTCGATATTGTTGTAGAACTGCTGCTCGATCGTCACCTGCCGGCGCTGATCACCCTCCCCCACCGTTGCAACGATGCGGTTCGCCGCCGCCTCTACCACATGACCGATCATGCCATTCTTGACGCCGAGCGATCCCTCGTTCTTTAGGAAGACGATCTGGTCGCCGGCGTCGAAACGGCGGGGGCCGTCGGCTGTCTTGAAGACGTGTCCCTCTCCGACGATACCGTGCTCGACCAGCTTTTCGCGTGCCATGACATTGAGCATGCGCACGTCGCGTCGCAGATGGGCGAGGATCAGCGTCGTCTTCGTCTGATCGTAATCGTGGTTCCAGTCGGCGATCAGCCTCTCGACGGCTTCAGACTTCAGGTGCGCGCCGAGCACCCTGCCTTCACCCTGGTATGCTACAATCGCCCGCTCGACATTGCCGCGCGCGAGATCGAGCGACGCCTTGCGCATCCAGTCCTGGCGCTGGCGATAGATGGTTTCGAGTTCAGCGTAGCCGATGCGATCGACGATGGCGCGGAAGGCAGCACCCGTCTCGATCGGCTGAAGCTGTTCGGGATCGCCGATAAGCACGATCTTTGCACCCGCCTTGACCACGGCGTCGATGAACCCAGCCATCTGTTTCGAGGCAACCATGCCCGCCTCGTCCATGACGAAGATGGTCTTGTCGTCCAGAACGTCACGGCCGCTGCCCCAGCGCAGTTCCCATGAGGCGAGCGTGCGGGAAACAATCCCCGCTTCCTTCTCCAGTCCCTCAGCCGCCTTGCCGGCAAGGGCGCCACCGACCACGCGATATCCGGCGACTTCCCACGCGTCGCGGGCCGCTTTCATCATCGTGGTCTTGCCAGCACCTGCGCGGCCGACCACGGCTGCGATACGCGCGGAACCGACAACATGCTCGATAGCAGTCCGCTGTTCTTCCGACAGACGCGAATGACGGGCGAAGGTGGCCTCCAGCACCTTGTCCGAGACGCTATGCGACGCCCTTCCCGCGAGCCAGACCGACCGACTCGCCATCTCCGCCTCAAGCCGGATCAGCGCGCGCGTCGTGTAACGGGCCGGCACTCTTTCCCCGGTCGCGAAGTCGATTGTTTCGCGCTGAAGCCGCAGCACCTCCGGGCTCTCGATGATCCGTGTCAGGAGCTGCTGGAAAACGGCCCGATCGTCGACATAGCGGTTCAAGACTTTCGCAACATCTCGGGCGCCGAAGACGCTTTTCTCCCGCGTGATCAGGTCGAGCACGATCCCAGGGGTTCGAAGGATGAGGCGGGTGTTTTCGGCACGCCGCGCCTCGTTCAGCTCGATCCGTTCCAGCTCAGGCTGAACGCCCTGTTTCTCCGCCTTGCGCTCGATTGCCTTGGCGCCGACGCCGAGATGGATGGTCGGCTCCAGATCAATGCCCTGCTTCTCGTAGGAGCGGCCATCGACGCGCAGCGAAATCCCGTTCAGCATCAGATGATGATTGAGGCGCTCGAACCAGGCGTCACGAAATGCATTGAAATCGTCCGTCCCGCCGGCCCAGAGCTCGTAGACGATCTTGCCCGCCTTGTTGCGCAATGGTTGCCCGTCTTCGCCTGTCACCGCGACCTTCTTCGCGCCGAAACCATCCTCGGTCAGCGGACGCAGGGTCGTCATCAGGTGGATATGCGGATTGCCGGGATTGTCGTGGTAGACCCAGTCCGCCACCATGCCCTTCGACAGGATGTGCCGCTCCACGAAATCCCGAACCAGCGCGATGTTCTGTTCGGCCGTGAGTTCAAGCGGCAGGGCAATGGTCAGGTCCTTGGCGAGTTGCGCATCGGAGCGCTTCTCGAAGGCCTCGACCTTGTTCCAGAACGTCTCCGAAGCACCGGCAATCGAGCGATCGGCTATCAGAATCCGCGCCCATTTCGGGGCGTCGGCCGGGAGAGCAAACTCCTCATGCAGAAGCCCTTCTTTCCGGGTGTAGTCGATGGTGCGGGCCTCGCGCTCGTACTCCATCCTGGCGCAGTGCCGGTAGGCCGCCGACAGCACGACGCTGCGGCCGTCGCCGCGGCTGACGATGCTGACGGAGAAGTGGGCGATGGCCACGGCGGAAAGTCTCCCGGTTCGAACCTCGTTCGTCGTGAGCTGGCCAGGCTGTTCAGGCCTCAACGCAAGGCGTCGCGTCAGCGACGTATAATTGCGCCCTTGGAAGCCGCTCCTTCGGAACGGCGGGATCATCCACCAAAGTGTCGGCCTTGCCGACGTGCAAATCTGCACATTCCTTCCCACGGGCATCCGGGAGAATCTGGGCGTCGCAAGTGCAACGCCCAGACTTCATAGGAGCAACCGGAATGAAGAAACCGTCATCGAAAATCAGGGAAGAGATCGCCAGGCTGCAGGACCAGTTGAAGCAGGCAGAGACCCGTGAAGCCGAGCGGATCGGTCGCATCGCGTTGAAGGCCGGGATTGGTGAGGTTGAGATCGAGGAGGCCGAGCTTCAGGCGGCTTTCGAGGAGATTGCCGAAATGTTTCGAGCCGCAAAGGCGAGATCGGCTGGAAAGAAACAAGCCGGGGGGAGCAGGACCGTCGGCGAAACATCCGCGGCGCTCGCGACTGGCGCGGATGCGGGCGGGCCTAGTGAGGTTTGAGCGGATGGCGAAATCCATGACGTCAGATGCGCGCAAAAAGGACACACGCGAAAAAATCGAGCTTGGCGGCCTGATCGTGAAGGCCGGGCTGCGCTACGAAAAACGGGCGCTGCTGCTCGGCCTGCTGATCGAAGCGGCCCAGCGGATCAAAGGCAATGAGCCGGAGAAATCGCGCCTGATCGCAATCGGGGCAGAGGCATTCGTCCATGAAGGCGAATAGATTGCTGCTTCTTATAGTTCCGGTGCTGGTCATGCTCACCGCAATGGTGATGACATCCGGGATGGAACACCGGCTGGCAGCACTCGGAACATCGGCACAGGCGAAGCTGATGCTAGGTCGAACCGGTCTCGCATTGCCCTATGTCGTCGCGGCCGCCATCGGCGTCATGGCGCTGTTTGCCACGAATGGATCAGTTAATATCAAGGCGGCTGGTCTGAGCGTGCTTGCGGGTAACAGCACGGCGATCACTGTCGCCATCGTCCGCGAGGCA
Source organism: Hyphomonadaceae bacterium (assembly GCA_965229115.1). Lineage (GTDB taxonomy): Bacteria > Pseudomonadota > Alphaproteobacteria > Caulobacterales > Hyphomonadaceae > UBA7672. The sequence continues at coordinate 18,135 of CBDDIR010000002.1, forward strand.
TTCCGCCTGACCGGCTTTGCCAACAGCGTCCCGGCAGGACAATCGGTTCTCGCCTATATTGATCCGGCGACCACGCTGGGTGCGGCTACCACCTTCATCAGTGGCGTGTTCGCACTGCGCGTTGCACTCAGGGGCAATGCCGCCTTCGCGACCGGGTCGCCGAAGCGGATCGCTGGCCGGCGCGCCGTCCATGGCGAGGCTGACTGGATGAAACTTCCCGACGCCGCAAGACTGTTTCCCGACACTGGCGGCATCGTCATTGGCGAGCGATACCGTGTCGATCGCGACAGTGTCGGGGCCATGCCGTTCCGGGCCGATGACAGACAAAACTGGGGTGCCGGCGGCAGGTCTCCGTTGATGTGCTTCGACGGATCCTTCGGTTCGTCACACGGGATCGTCTTTGCCGGTTCGGGCGGCTTCAAGACGACCTCGGTGACGATCCCAACCGCGCTCAAATGGGGTGGCGGCCTTGTGGTGCTCGATCCGTCGAGTGAAGTCGCGCCGATGGTCGTCGATCACCGGCGCAAGTCCGGCCGCAACGTGGTCGTGCTCGATCCCGCCACGCCTGCGATCGGGTTCAATGCGCTCGACTGGATCGGCCGCCACGGCAACACGAAGGAAGAGGATATCGTTGCAGTCGCCACCTGGATCATGACCGACAATGCGCGGTCCGCGTCCGCCCGCGACGACTTCTTCCGGGCATCCGCCATGCAGCTCCTTACGGCGCTGATCGCCGATGTGTGCCTGTCCGGGCATACGGACGAGAAAGACCAGACATTGCGGCGGGTCCGGGCGAACCTCTCGGAGCCGGAGCCGAAGCTCCGCGAGCGCCTGACGCGCATTTACGAAGGTTCGGGCTCCGACTTCGTGAAGGAAAATGTGGCCGTGTTCGTCAACATGACACCCGAGACCTTTTCCGGCGTCTACGCCAATGCGGTCAAGGAAACACACTGGCTCTCCTACCCGAACTATGCGGCGCTTGTGTCGGGCGACAGTTTCTCCACCGACGATCTTGCCGAAGGCAGCACGGACCTGTTCATCGCCCTCGACCTCAAGGTCCTGGAGGCACACCCCGGACTAGCACGCGTGGTCATCGGGTCGCTGCTCAACGCCATCTATAACCGCAATGGCAAGGTGACGGGACGCACGCTGTTCCTGCTCGACGAGGTCGCCCGCCTCGGCTATCTGCGCATCCTCGAAACAGCCCGCGACGCTGGCCGCAAATACGGCATCACGCTCACGATGATCTTCCAGTCCATCGGGCAGATGCGCGAGGCCTATGGCGGTCGTGACGCGACCAGCAAATGGTTCGAATCCGCATCGTGGATTTCGTTCGCCGCGATCAACGATCCGGACACGGCGGATTATATTTCGAAGCGCTGCGGCGACACCACGGTCGAGGTCGACCAGACAAATCGCTCCACCGGTATGAAGGGCTCGTCACGCTCGCGCTCGAAGCAGCTCAGCCGCCGGCCGCTGATCATGCCGCACGAGGTCCTTCGCATGCGCAGCGACGAGCAGATCGTCTTCACCGCGGGCAATCCGCCGCTCAGATGCGGTCGCGCGATCTGGTTCCGACGTGACGACATGAAAGCCTGTGTCGGGCAGAACAGGTTTCATCGTGAAGGAGAGTAAGGGGAATGAGAGCCACGCTCGAGGGATTGCGATCTGCTGCCGGTGATCGACCGGTCCGCGAGAGGATCGTAACCCACATGGGATGAAACCGCCTGGCGGGTTCGTTGCGCGCAAGCGCATAGAGCCGTGCAGCAAAGCTGCCTCGCCCGCCCCCATTTCCTCCGGAAGGGAAAACTATCAGCGAGATGAATCGATCTCACCGTATCGATTCATGGAAGTCGTTGGACGCGGGCTCGCGAAGACGCGAGAATCCGGGCATGCAAAACGAGGAAACACGCCCGGTCCATCTTCACCGTATCGACGCAACCCAGAACATGCGTCGCTTCTATACGCTCGCGATCCAACCGACCCTGTTTGGTGGCGCCTCCGTCATCCGCAACTGGGGCCGGATTGGATCGAGCGGCCAGACAATGATGGAAACCTTCGATGGCCAAGAGGACGCGAACACGGCGCTGTCTCGCCTTGAGCGCACAAAGAGAGCCCGAGGCTATCGCGACGTCCCCTGCGCCGATTGATGTGTCTGGAACAATCGAAACCTCATGTTTCCTGTGGTTTTCCCTCGCCTGGCAACACTTCCAGCATTGGCGGCCCTAGCGCTCCTCTATCGTCGCCGTCATACCTGAAGGACATAAACATCCAGAGGAGATCGTCATTCATGACCACGACAAACGAAATCGCCGACAAGATTGCATCCGAGCAGAACCTGACCAAGGCACAGGCCAAGGCCATCGTCGAAAGTGTCTTCAGCCAGATCGCCGAGGCAGCAAAGGTTGGCGCGGAAACGTCGATCCCATCTTTCGGAAAGTTCAAGATCAAGGAGACGCCCGAGCGCGAGGGCCGCAATCCCGCAACCGGTGCGACCATAAAGATCGCGGCTTCGAAGAAGCTAACATTTACGCCGGGCAAGGCAGTGAAGGACGCGCTCAACGGCTGAGGCATTTATGACGCCAGGAGCTGGCCGCACGACGGAAGCCTCCTAGAACGGAGGCTCCGCACTAACACGGCCGTCCTGCTCGGCTTCGATAGCGGCGAGCTCGGCCAGAGCGAGTTCCAGCTCCGCCGCAATCTGGCGGCGTTCATTCGCCTCGCACGCGTTCTTCATCTCAGCCCGAAGTTCCTCAATCTGGTTTTCGAGTTCGTAGGTCATTGTCCGATCTCCTATGTGAAAGACGATCAGCGGCGCCGGGTCGGGAATGACGATGTCAGGGATCGCTCAGGCGACCGGCAGCGCCGGGGAGTGGGGGAGCCGATTTCGTGTTGGCGGCTCCGCTGCCAACTCGAAAATGGGGGGACCGCTCATCCTTGACGACGGCGGTCCCGTCGGCATCATCACCGAATACTGAGCAGGTTCTCCATCCTCTCCGGATGGCACCAAAAAGCCGGACCCGGCTCAATGCCTGGTCGGGCTTTGATTACTCGGTAGAGGAGAAGGCTCCGCCGATGGCGGAGCCCGTGATCTCATCAGTCCCGGTTCGGGCGGGACCAGATGAGCTGGAGGCCGTCTTCGCCTTCGACCTCGGCGAGCGTTGCGTAGATCGGGGCCGGGAAGCTCGGATCGTCGAGCTTGACCGAGAGGTAGTCGCGGCCTTGCTCGGAGGTCTTCTGCCAGGCGGCGCCTAGCTCAACGTTTTGCGGTGCACCGCAAAACGTTGATTATGCTGAGAGTGTGATTATGCGGAGTGCCTGTCGCTGAAGGCTGGATTTGGCGGCGGTTGCGGCGATTTCGTCTCCGCATAATTCCGCTGGTGTGGAGGGGCGCCCCGCCGTGAAGCGGAGCGCCGATCGGCTGGTCAGCGCGACCAGATGAGCTTGTGCTCGCCCTTGTCGCCCTGGACCAGGGAGGCGTAGACCGGCGCCGTGAAGGACGGATCGTCGAGCTTGAGCGAGAGGTATTCGGCGCCGGTTTCGCGGGCGGTGCGGGTCCAACCTGCGCCGAACTCGACACCCCCTGCGGTGACGCGGAAGTCCGGGGCGCGGTCGTTGTCGCGGTCGCAGGGCTTGATGGTGGCCTTGACGTTGAGGGTGAGGGTCTTGATGGTGCCTGCGTAGGTGCCGTTTTCGTCGCGGGTGAAGGTGCCGATCTGAGCCATTGTCGTATCTCCTGAGGTTGTCCGAAGCCACCCGATGCGGCCTCGATGGCGGTCGAGAGGCGACGGATTGGACGGAATGCATCTGCAGGACCGCAGCGTGAGCGTAGGACGGCGGCAGCCGAGCTTGTTGGCTCGCGAGGAATGGCCGCTTGCGGTCAGGGGAAGAAGGTCGGCGGAGCCGTTGCAGGCCAAGGCCGGTCCGGTGCCAGACCAGCCCAAAAGAGAGGCCGTATTGGGGGCTTTGCGCCGTCAGCAGAGAACGACGCGAATGATCGGTTGTCGCCTCATCGGCATGATCAACGGCGCCGCCGGCGCCATCACCTCTCCCGTCGTCGCCGTCGGCACCATCTTCCAATCCACCACGCTAGCCGCGCCCGACAAGGCACACCGGCTATGTCGAGCGCGATATCAGATGAACCGGAACAGACCGTAGCGGTGTAGAACTCCGCTCAAGAGTGCACCCGTTCGGAACCCGCGGATACCTTCTAGTCCGAGAGCAATGATGCGATCAGGGCATCCGGTGCCTTGAACCGGCCACGCCTCAGCTCAGGTGGAATTACCGCCTCGACCGCTTCCAACTTCTCGGATGGGTCGATGCGGAGGTAGACCTCGGTCGTGCGGATATCGGCGTGGCCGAGCCATAGGGCGACCTTGCGGATGTCGCGGGTTGCCTGCAGCATCACAACTGCGCAGCCATGGCGAAGCTGATGTGGTGAGACGCGACGGCCGCGAAGCGATGCGTAGCTCTCGGCTGCCTTGCCGACATGTTTGTCGAGCACATACTCGAAGCCGGCGCGGGTCATCGGGTCGCCCTGAGCATTGACGAAGAGCTCCGGTACGCGGACTGCGCCACGAACACTCAGCCACGCACGAAGGTCCCGCGCAGTTTCCTTCCAGAGCGGCAGGCAACGTTCCTTGCGGCCCTTTCCCATGACCTTCACGCTCGCACCGTTCTGAAGCGAAAGGTTCTCTGTCTGAAGGCCGACCAGTTCGGAGACCCGCAAGCCTCCGGCGAAGCAGAGATGCATCATTGCCCGATCACGGATGCCAGATCTCGTCGCCAGATCGGGCGCGTTTAAGATCGCGCGGATTTCGTCCATCGTCAGATGACGGATGAGCTTCTGGTCATGGCGCTTGGTCGGAATCGCATGGACCCGGCCGATCTGCTGAAGCGCGGAGGGAACCTTGTGCTCGAGATAGCGCATGAACGCCTTGATGGCGGCAAGCCGCATATTACGGGTGGACGCGCTATTGCCACGATCCTGCTCAATGTGCTCCAGGAAGGCCACGATCATCGATGCGTCCAGGTCTTCGATGGCGAGCAGAGACGGACGCGTGCCGAGCCGTTTGGCTGTGAAGTTGAACAGCAGCTTGAAGCTGAACGCGTATGTCTCGCAGCTTTGCGGGCTGTAACCTCGCTGTCGCGGCATATAATCTCGCAGGAAGCCAGTGATGAGAGGGGCGAGCTCCGTCATAAGCCGTCCTCCCCGACCAGAGTTTCTGCCGCGGCGGCGATGTCGGTCATCATGTCCGGCGTCGCCTCGAGATACCAGTACGTATTGTGGATACTGACATGGCCAAGGTAGGTCGACAGAGCGACGAAGTGCCGGGCAACTTCGCCGCGATCGGCGCCGCATTGTTCCAGGACGCGGGTTGCGAAGGTATGTCGAAGGTCGTGGATGCGTGGCTGCTGACTTCGCGCCGGCGCGATGCCTGCCCGTCGTAAGATGCACCGGAACGTATAGTTCACCGTAGTCGGGTAGAGCCGTCGGTGCTGGACAGATGGGAAGAGCCAATCGCTCTCGCCGGCGTGTTGACGCCGAGCTTGAAGATAGCGTTGGAGCGCTTCCATGACGGTGGCGTGCAGCGGTACCAGCCGGCTCTTGCGGAACTTGGTTTCGCGAATGTGTAACACGCCGTCTGGCAGGATGTCGTCGAGCTTGAGCGCGAGAGCTTCGGAGATGCGCAGTCCAGTCGCTGCGATCAGCCCAAAAAGCATGACATAGAGCTCGCGACGCAGTGGATTGGGCTGCTGGCGCCTCAGATTGCCGGCCACAACGAGAATACGGGCGATCTCCTCCGCGCTGTAGATGTAGGGAACAGGTCGATTGGTGGACCGCTTGATATCTGCGGGCGGTATCTCGTGACGAGGATCTTCCGCCTGCATGAAGCGGGCAAAGGCGATCAGGGCCGTCAGCCGATGCGACATGGCGTTTGGGCTCTTGGCTGCCACCGGCAACCAAGAAAGAGCGGTTGCCGTGCGAATGTGGCTCTCGTTGCGTTCCGCTGCAAAGCGCGCGAACGCCAGGAGATACCGGTCCACCCGGGCAAGTTTGTAGCCCAGCGCGCGGCGTAAACTGATGTAGCGGGTGACGTCGGCGCTCAGCATGGCAACCTCCCGCCCCATGGCTGCGCGATCTCGGACAAGAGGCCAATGTCTACTTTGGCGTAGAGCGCGGTCGTCGATGGAGAACGGTGACGCAATACAGCTCCGACGCCGGCAAGGCTTGCGCCGCTCCGCAGCATCGCGGTCGCCGCTGAGTGCCGAAGCACATGCGCGCCACGGTGGATGCTTTTAATTCCGGCTCTGTCGAGCGCGCGACGCACGATGCACTTTACGGCAATGCGGCTTAGCGGTCTGATCGGCGCGATATCCGTCAGGAACACACGCGTCCTTGCAATGTGCGGCCTTGCCCTTTCGATATAGGCTAATATGGCATCGCCGACGTCCTGAGGCAGCGGGAGCCATTCCTCGCGCCGGACCTTTCCGATCAGCGTTATCCGACCATTCTTCCAATCGATTTGACCAAAAGTGATATTGGCAACTTCGCTCGCCCTGAGGCCCAACCGAGCCAGAAGCAACATGACAGCGCGGTCGCGCAAGCGGCTTTCGCCCTCACAGTTGGCAAGGAGGCGGTCGATATCACTTTGACCAAGAAAGCGCGGTGTCGTCGCCAGTTGCCAGTTCGCAAAGCTCGGGACCGCGTGTTCCCGCCCCGCCGGGCAATGCCCCATCGCGACGAGATATTTGAGGTACATGCGCGTGGCGACGGCGATGCATCGCGCCCGCGAACGGCCGTGCGGCCTCGCTCGAACAAGCACGAAGTTGCGGATCGCCTCGGCCGTATAAGCCGCGGGATCTGATCCAAGCGATATCAGTAAATCGGCCAATACCGGCTGGTACAGGTTGAGCGTCGAGTCCTTGATGCCGCGTTGTTCCCGCATCCAGCGACTAAAGGCGGCCAGGGCCGGCCACGTCTCCTCCAGTGACGGAGCCTGCTCCTGCAGCAGAATGTTGCACTCGCGCAGATACGTGACGAACAGTGCGGCAGCACCCTGTGGCGCACGGGCGGTCTTGCTGCCTTTGAACACCGATGCCGATGCGTTCAGACCCTCGGCGAGTGTTTCGACACCGAAGCCGGCGGCACGCACCCAATCACCCCACAGTGCCAGTAGGCGCACCACCTCCACGATTGTTGCGCCCGAATAATTCCGCTGGCCAAGCCAGTGCTTGAATCCGTTGACATGTGGTTGCAGCCAAGTGATCCGAACATCGACACTGCGGCGATGTCTGTACTTTCGCTTTGTCATTCTGCTTCCTCGATTTGATCGTTGGTGCCGGAAGAGTCCGGCGCGTCGAACAAATCGAAGGTTTCCAAGCCATTCCAGCGTCGGCGGACAGCTTTTCCGGCCTCACCCTTGCGTTTGCGAGCAAAGGGACAGAGCAGCGCTTTTTTCTCGGATCAGATGGAGATGGTGCCGACGGCGACGACGGGAGAGGTGATGGCGCCGGCGGCGCCGTTGATCATGCCGATGAGGCGACAACCGATCATTCGCGTCGTTCTCTGCTGACGGCGCAAAGCCCCCAATACGGCCTCTCTTTTGGGCTGGTCTGGCACCGGACCGGCCTTGGCCTGCAACGGCTCCGCCGACCTTCTTCCCCTGACCGCAAGCGGCCATTCCTCGCGAGCCAACAAGCTCGGCTGCCGCCGTCCTACGCTCACGCTGCGGTCCTGCAGATGCATTCCGTCCAATCCGTCGCCTCTCGACCGCCATCGAGGCCGCATCGGGTGGCTTCGGACAACCTCAGGAGATACGACAATGGCTCAGATCGGCACCTTCACCCGCGACGAAAACGGCACCTACGCAGGCACCATCAAGACCCTCACCCTCAACGTCAAGGCCACCATCAAGCCCTGCGACCGCGACAACGACCGCGCCCCGGACTTCCGCGTCACCGCAGGGGGTGTCGAGTTCGGCGCAGGTTGGACCCGCACCGCCCGCGAAACCGGCGCCGAATACCTCTCGCTCAAGCTCGACGATCCGTCCTTCACGGCGCCGGTCTACGCCTCCCTGGTCCAGGGCGACAAGGGCGAGCACAAGCTCATCTGGTCGCGCTGACCAGCCGATCGGCGCTCCGCTTCACGGCGGGGCGCCCCTCCACACCAGCGGAATTATGCGGAGACGAAATCGCCGCAACCGCCGCCAAATCCAGCCTTCAGCGACAGGCACTCCGCATAATCACACTCTCAGCATAATCTACGCTACCGGCGTAGACGCGGAACTGCGGGCCCTTGTCGGAGGGGTTCTCGACCCGTGCGATGCGGGCTTTGACGTTTAGGGCGAGAGTGCGAATGGAGCCGGTGAAGCCGGTTTAGGTCATTCGTCAACTGTCATTTTGATCAGAAGCGACTGATATCGCTTTATCATTCGCTGCAGGACACTTCCTGGTGTCCTCTTGCCTGACGCGGCGCTCCGGGGTGGAGCGCCGCGTCCGGTGATTGGCCGCCTCAGCGCGACCAGATGAGGGCGTAAGCGTCCTCGTTCTCGACGAGGCTGGCGTAGATCGGAGCGGGGAAGCTCGGATCGTCGAGCTTGATCGAGTGGTACTCCCGGCCGGTCTCCTTGGCAGTTTTCTTCCAGCCGGCGCCGATCTCGATGGTGCCCGCGAGGGCGCGCAGGTCAGGCGACTTGTCGCTTTCCTTCTCTGCCACGACCAGGCGGGCCTTGATGTTGAGGTTGAGGGTCTTGATTACTCCGGCGAAAGAGCCGTCTTCGTTGCGGGTGAAAGTGCCGATCTGAGCCATTTGTCTTCTCCGTTGCTGTATCAGGTCGCGACCACCGCGGCCTTGATGGCGATCGGAGAACACCAGGCGACTGGCCCGCACCCGAAGGGCCGAAATGCAATGGAGGGCAGCGCAGGGCCGAGGTTCTTGTCTTGCGAGGAAGCCGCGCGCAGGTGTCAGCCGAGCACGGCGGGGAAGAAGATCGGCAATGCGCTGTTGCGGGATCAAGGTCGGGCAGCGCAGCAGCCGAACCCGGTGTGAGATACGCCACCAAGAAAGGCCGCAGTGGACGCACCTCAGGCAGCTTTTGGAGGAGAAGGCACCGGGCTCAGTACGCCAGAGCTCGCTCTGCGACGGCCTTCCGGAGATCGCACCCCATCCTCACCATGTCCGAACGACCGGTGACGATGAAAAGGAAAGTGAGCCTCGCCGGCTTCGTGTTCTGCCAAATCATCAGTCAGCGCCGCGATGGGTCGCACGAGAACGGCTGGGCGACATCACTGTATCACTGTCGGCGCTACACCGTATCACTCGTCCGGCCGCAGCAATGTAGGACGGCGCAGGATGTCGATCTCCCTCGTCAACAGTGCGCTGCGGCGTTCGGCCCTGTCGGCGCGACGCTCTGCTTCGACGGCGCGCCGCATGAGTCCGGCATTCTCGGTCGCGAGTTGTCGGATCTGGCCCTGCATCTCTTCGATCAGACCGCGCTGTTCGAAAATCTTGTCTTCGACGCGGTGGCCCAGGTCGGGCAGGCTGTGCCGCTGGCGAGCTTTAGCGAGATCATCGAGAATGTCGCGGTGGTTGCTATAGATGGCATTCCGGCCGACGCCGGCTTCGCGCGCCAGTGCCGCAACCGTCAGGCGCGAGGCTGGGACGTTAGAGTGCTGTCCGTCTTCCTGGATGAGGCGATCGAGCGCGGCGCGCAGTTTCCCCGCAGTCGCTTCCATACGCTTGTCATGTGCGTTCGCCATGCGATCTCTCTGCTCCGGAAAGTTCGGATAAGATGCGCTCGCACTCGACGACTCTTGTTCTGGCGAGTGCGAGACTGGCCTGATCGAGGCGCTGGTCGCCGATCAGAGCGAGATTGCGTTCGAGGCGGGCCTGCCAGACAGGCCGATGACGATCGCTGACTGCGAAATTGGCGCAGTTCGCGCAGGTGCTTTCGGTGCGCCATAACGGGTTCGGGCCGCGTTCATCGCCCATGCAGGCTGCGGTCTCAGCCCGATAAACGCAGTAGCCCCAGTCGCAGACACCGAGCCGCATGCCGCTGTCCTCGATCAGGAAATCGACGTAGGCGGCGAGGTCACCATCACGGGTGCGCCCCCGGAAACGTGATCGTGACGACATCAGCCGCCCGGCCTTGCCGCCAAGGCGGGCGGAGGTCAGCAGCTCTTCCAGGGCGTTACGCGTCTCCTCCAGCGTCTGCGCATCGACGAGTTCACCAAGGTCGAAGTCCGTGCCGACATAGGCGCTGTCCGTCATGATGCGGGTCACATGCCCGAAATGATGCTGGAGGGCGTGAAGGCCGGTGCGGTCCCGCTTACCGACGAAACGGGCGAAGGTCTTGCGGCCCTGATGTGTGGTCAAGTGCCAGACGGAGCCGTCCTCATTGCGAGGCAAATCGACAAAGGGCGCAAACCTCTCATTCAACCGGATGATGAGGGAAGCGGCTGTGATGACGTCGGGGGTTCGGGCGTCGATGATGCCGCTGCCAGCGAGGGAGAGCCAGAGTCCCGATCGACCTGTCTCGGCGCGATATGGCTCCGAGAGACGGTGCAGCACCTCGACCGCGCGCTGGACAGGGGGCGGAGCCGGCCACAGATGCTGCGTTCCAGCTTCACCTGCGGCAGTTTTGAATATCCGGCCGCGAAGATAGACGAATGCTTCACTTCCGTCCGCCGAGAAACGCTCCTCGATGCAGTCCGCCTCCAGTGTCAGGATCTCGGAGACGCGAGCGCCAACCAGATAGGCAATGGTGACAAAGCATGCCTCCTGAATCCGGTTGATCAGCAACCGCAGCTCCTTCAGCCCGGAGAGTGGCGCATGCCACGGGGCTTCCTCACCGTCGAGCGTGGAAAAGCGGGAGGAGGACACAAGAGCCCGGGTTGTCGTCCGGTGGATAAAAAGTGATTGGCCCTGAGCATCCAGCCGAATAGGAACAATGTGATTGCGCAGGGCAATTACGTCGTCGGCCGGCTGGCCTATCAGACGGATTGCCGCCGATATGAGGGGAACGGCGATGGCGTCCGGCGTGAAGGGCAAACGACGGACGGTGTGACGATGGAATCCGGAGAAACGGCTGGCCCGTTCGTCGCCGAAGGGGTTCTCTGGAGGTGGAGATACAAGCTTGGCCCTTTGCTGATAAAGGGTGATTAGAAGATTGGCGTAGGCCTGCCTGGTGCTTGGTCTGATCGACGCGCCAGACTGCGTTTGTCGTCCCGCCACGTGCTGCATGAACTGCTCGGCCGCATCGCGATCGAGTTCGTCGAAACCGCGCATGCCCTGCTCCGTCATCCAACGGATCAGAAGACGAAGCTTGAGCGCTGTCGTAACCAATGTACGTGGCCGTGCCTGCCGTCGGCCTGAGGGCGGATCAGCGTGAAGCGACCATATGAAAGCGCGCGCGTCTTCCAGCCACTGCCGCCACCGTTCATCGGTGAAGCGACTGCCGTCCGACAGTTTGAAGGCCCAGTCGATGAGAAGCTGATAGGATCGCAGATCGGCACGTGGCTTGTCGAAATGCCATTGACGATCCTCCAGAACGACCGCGACGATATACGCCGGAGAACGTCTGGATGGGAAATCTGCTGGGCTCGTGCCGACATGATCACTCCAGCTCCGGCAGGGCCGGCATATTGGCGGCGAGTTTGCGTGCGGCCTCATGCATCTCCGATGGGAAGTCAGGAAGGATGTCCTGTGTGATGATCTTCCATGATGGCGCATAGAGCAGGCTCCAGCGCCGTGGATCAAGCCGGACACGAGCCTGCTCGAGGCGGTCTAAGGCTGCGAGAATACGTGCCAGATGCTCGGGGTCGATAGGAATAACGAGACCCGGGCAGGCAAGGCATCCGCCGAAATGGGGGCACAGGCGCTCGCCGCCTTCCCGGCCGGAAACGACCGGGGCTAGACAATCGTGACCGAAGAGAACAGTAGCACGGGCCTCGCCGGAGGCTGGCGCCGGCACGCCTCCGGCTGGCCCGCGTACCCAGGCGATCATCGTCTCTTGCAGGCGAGCGATCGTCTGGCGCTGGAACCGTGTCGTCTCCTCGCCCTTGAGATAGGTCTCGGTTGTCGCGACGCTGGCGTGGTTCAGAAGTGATTGTGCGACGAGAGCATCGCCGCCAGAGGCACGGTAGTGCTCGGTGGCGACTGTTCCTCGAAACAGAGCCGGAGCAAAATTGGCGATCGCCTCGCGTGTATTATCTGGATGTGCCGCATTCCATTCTTCGATCCGGCAGTTCGCGCGTTTTGTGAATCTGAGGATAGCGCGCCTGAGGACGGAATGCTCGATGGTCCCTGTGCGGCTGCGAAGGGAGCCGCGAACGTGCTCTCTGAAGATGCTGCGGGTCAGAAAGAGATGATCCTGCTCTGCCGGCGGCGCCGTAGCGGTGATTGGTGCAGTCATGGCCAACATCATCTCGATCAGATTCGGCGCAGCGTAGCGCCGACGCCGGTCGAAGGAGCGCCGCTGCGCCTTCTGGAGTCGGGAGCCGGTACGGGCCTTGGTCCAGTCGATAATGACACGGTGCTCATCGAGGGGGTGAGGAACGAGGCAATCCCGGCGAATATGACGCAGTGCTTCCGGGTTGGCTGCGGTCTGGATGGCTATTGCCAGAAAGAACGGAACGAGCGTGTCGGTGGTGATATGGAAATACTGGGTCATTGTGCGGGAGCCACCCCAATACTTGACCAATGTGCTGGACTTGATGCCATGCGCCTCCAAAGCAGCGACGTCCGGCATCAGACCACCTTCAATCCTGGAAATGCGCCATATCCATCGGTCGAGCCCCTGACCGCGTAGCGTCTTCGGCGGGAGCTCTGGACGGCGGATGACATCCTGCCCATGCTGAAACCGCGCCCATGCTTCATCGATCTCCTCGTAACAAGCACGAAGGATCGCCTTGATATGGTCGGCGGAGAGCCTGCGTCGTGGTTGTTGACTGGTCCCGCGACCTGGAAACGCGTTCCATGGAATGTCGAGACTGACGGGAAGCACACCTGGCCGATTGCGCCGGCACCATAACAGCAAAGGACGCAGGAGATCGAAGGCAATTGCATGTGCGCCGCGCGCCGCTCGCGAGGCACCCTCCTTGCGGAGCCAGAGAACATAGCGGCCGATCGCAGCCGTATCGACGTCGCCGGCATGTCTGATCATGCCATCGGCTGCCACGAAGCGGCCGAAACGGCGGACTGCTCCCCAAGCCGTGCGACGCGTTGCCAGCCTCTGACCGGCGCAATGCTCGCGAAATGCGTCGATCAGAAGGCCGCGCAGATCGACCGGCAGGCTGATGAGTTGATCGAGGTCGAAGCGTTGCTCGGGCTTGCCCCACGCATCCACGAAAATGATCGTGTTCGTCGATAGCCGGGAAATCGTGATCTCCGGTTGCGCGGCGGAAACCGCAAACCGGCGATCGATCGGGCTTCCTCTACGGACGGCCATCGGGCACCAACTCACCGTAGAGGTAGGCAAGGCTCTCAGCGAGTGCATCGGCGTTGAGTTCCACGCAGCGCAGGTAGATAGCTGTCGACTGGATCGACGCATGGCCGAGCAAGACCTGCACAATCTTCAACGGATTGAGATCCGGCTTCGTCACCGCCTGCTTTTGCAGGCGCACCAGCATGGTCATCGCAAAGGTATGGCGCAGCCAATGGCCAGATCCTGTCAGCCCCGCCGCCCCAAAGGCGGCCCCGAACGCGGCTGAAAACCTTGCTCTTGAAACCGGATCGCCGTTGCTGTTGAGGAAAAGCGCCGTTGGCGGACGGTACCCGGGTTTGGATCTCCGCCGCTTCACCAGCACCGCGCGTTGCTCCCCAGCATACCAGTGGGTCCGGTCGATCAGTCGCAGCGGCAGATAGACGGTTCGCGGCCGATCCCCCTTTGTGACAGTCAGCGGCACCCCGATGAGTGGGTTCTCATCTATATCGAGATGAGCGACGCTCGGCACTTGATGAAGCTGCAAGCCGCATAGCTCCTTGCGGCGCATGCCGGTTGCCAAAGCCCACTCGGCGATCAAATCATAAGGTGAGGCAAGATGCCGGAACAAGCATTGGAGCTGATCGACCCGAAGCGGTCGCGGCAGCCGCTCAACCTCCGAAATCGTCAAAATGTTTGCCATCACAGTTGGCGGCCGGTGATCCAGATGCGCCAGCATGCCCTGCCGGCGTCCCGACCGGAGCGACACCTCGACATAATCAAAAGGTATGGCATCGATCAGACCCCGCCGATGCGCCCATGAATAAAAACGACATATCGTCCGGACACGATCATTCACCGTAGAGCGGGCATAGGGTCGCCCGGTATGAGGGCTGGGTGCCGACAGCATCCGATTGCGGTAGGCGGCGATGGCTTCTTCGTCCGCGAAGCGCCAGTCCAGCCCGCTCTGTTCCAGGCTGTCGAACCAATCATGCAGGTGCTCGCTATACGTCCGCAGCGTCTCAAGCGCGTGAGAACGGCCGGGGATAGTGGCGAGTTCGAGCAAATAACTGAAGGCCGGTTCGACAATCGACATCTGCGCGTCGAGCAAAATCGGAAATCCGGCCGGAATCCCGTCAACACCAGGCACCGCCCGTACAATCGAAACCATCCCGCTCTCCGAAAGCAAGGCACCCGGAGGCGCAAAAGGACATCGACGTCGTCCAAGACCATATGCCTTCGACGAAACGGACAGATGACAACGCTGAAGAAAGAATAAGCGGAGCGCCTACGGCGCGAGTCTTCCTTTGGACACGAGGGGTTCCCCTCGCGCTCTCCCGTTCGCCACGTGGCAGGGGTGCAGGACAATACCTGCACCCCATGGACAAGCTTGAGGTGTCGCCGCCGCCTCAAGCGTTGTCCTCGCTGCGCTGCGGGAACGCTTGACCCGGACGTCTGCGTGCCAAGACCTGAAACAACGGCGTTAAAGGACACTTCTGGCGACATGACCTAACGAGTTGTTGCCGTTGGTGGTGAATTCGCCGATGACTGCCATTGTCGTGATCCTTTCCGGTTTGTTCGGGCTGCGCCTGTCGCGGCCTCGATGGCGGTGTAAGGACCGGGGGCGATCTACACTGCACCCTCTGGGCCGAAACGAAGTGGAGGGCGGCCGGGAGCAGCTTTCTTGTATCGCGAGGAATGCGACCCTGTTCGCAGGGGAAGAAAGTTGCGGACGGCCGTTGCGGGATGGCGATCGAGACGAAGTCGTCCTTCGGTCACACCAGATCCATCGAGGTCTGCGCGGGTGCGCCCCGCTTCAATCGAGCAAGGAACACCGATCATGGCCCGGAGTTCATCGGCGATCCCCGACGGCGACCGCGGTGATGGCACCGCTCTCTCACGATGGCTCCCGTCCGCACGGCTCGCCGTGTCCGTCGATCCCTCACCGACGCCCCATCCGCATCATGTCCATGACGAATGCGCTGGTCGGCGCCGATCTTATGGCGGCTCTTCCATCGCGCGCGTATCCTCGGACAAGCGGGCAACCCGGGTTTCACGGCACCTCCCTGGAGGCCGTCGAGAGGAAGGGATGGGAGCGCTTCGAGAGGAACAGGCTTGCGGCGCGCCTTTATCAGCCACACCGGATCCGCCATCGCGGCGGGGCTTGTCCTTGCGCCCTGCCGGCTGCGTCCGCCCGATCAGAAGGGGCCTACAAGTGCCGTTCGCCGACGCTGCACCGCGCCCGTAGACGACGCTCGGCGAAATGTGCTTCGGCCTGTTCGTCGGGGGTGTCGGCCCGGGAATCTTCCAAGGCCTCCTGCACCTTCGCCCGAAACCAGCCATCATGGCCGGCCGCGTCAGGGTACGGTGTCGACGTCTGTCTGTCTGAACTCATCTGCCGTCGCCAGAATGGGTACGTTATAATATTTGGCGCATGCATAATGCAGGCAGTCACCGAGATTGAGGCCCCGGCGGCCCGCGCGATAGCGATGCGCGGCGGAAAGAGCGATCCGGGTCGTCGCGTCCGCAGGCGGGAGATCGCGGATTTCGATTCCGCGCTCATCGAGGAACTCGATGACGATCGGTTCTACCTCCGCCACGGCGAGGCCGAACTTGTCGGAGCGGGCAAGGCCGAGCACCGCTTCAAGCACGGCAACCGGGGATGTGAAGGCGACCTTCGCGGACGCGATCGCATTGGAGACACGCTCCGCTTCCGGCTCGTCGGAGAGGAGCGCTATGATGGCGCAGGCATCGACGAACATCAGCTTTCCCACAGTTCGTCGTAGGCTTCGCGCGGAAGCGGCTGTCTCGCAGCGGCATCGAGTTTGACGCCATGTTGTTCGCGGAGCCGGGCAGCGGTTTGCAGCGGCGTCTCCTCGTGACGGCGGCGTTCGATCGCCTCTTTCATGGCAATCACGATCGCATCAGTAATGCTGACGCCAGCCATATGCGCGAACTTGCGCGTGAGCGCGTCCGCTTCAGGATTGTTGACGTTGATCGGCATGGGTCACTCCATGTAGATAAATTCAAGAAATAATGTAGATCGGCTCGCCCATATCTGCAAGGTTTCTCCAACAGATGAATCGAAGCTCGCACGGCCGGATGAGGAAGGCCGGTCGCCCTCCCCGTCGATGTTCGGAGCGTCACCATCAGGCAGCCTTCCGCTCCGCATTCGGCTGGAGGTCATGAAGATAGGCGACAGCGCGTTGCGCATGTGCGGCCGCCTGGAAGATTGCCCGGCGGTCACCGTCGAGCAGCTTCAACCACGAGGCCACATAGCTCGCGTGATCGGGCCGCGGCTCCAGCTCGGGCACGATTCCGAGATCGGCGCAGAGGAAACATGCCCCTATGTCGGCACAAAGCTCTTCGCGCGCGCGATCCGTGCGATCCTTGTGATAGCGGCTCAAATCCCGATTCAGCCGGTGGCTTGCGCCGACCCAGTGAACGTTATGCCGATATCGGCATAACACCCATTATGCCGTAAGTCCGATTATGCCGCATGGCCGATTTTCAAGGATGAGACTTCTCCTATCGGCCACGCGACGGTTCGGCATAATCAGAGTGACTCAAGGAATGCGAGCAGTTCGTCGTTGGGTCGATATCGCCCTGGATGAGTTTTCGGGCTGGTGATCTGAGAAAGGGCTTTTTCCTTCAAGCGCATGTCGGCGTGGATATAAATCTGGGTCGTCTCCACGGATTCATGCCCAAGCCAAAGTGCGATCACAGATTGATCGACCCCGTGATGCAGTAGCTCCATCGCCGTGCTGTGGCGCAAGGTATGCGGTGTCACTCGTTTGCTTCCGAGGCTCGGACATGCTCGTGAAGCCTTGAGGCAATGTTTACGCACCAAATGTTCCAACGCATCACGACTAAGCCGTTCTCCCCGGATTGAGGGGAATACGGGACTGTCACTGTCATGTCGTTTCCCAATCCATGCCTGGATCAGCTTTGCCGTGTCGCGACGAAGGGGCGTGCTGCGTTCTTTTCGGCCCTTGCCGACACAACGGATGTGGGCGCCAGCGCCGAAGACTATGTCCCTGCAGCGCAAACTGATGAGTTCGGAAGCGCGCAGCCCGGTCTGAAGCGCAAGTAAGAGCAGGGCATGATCGCGACGCCCCACCCATGTCGTTCGATCTGGTGCCGCCAGAAGCGCCGCTATCTCCTCTGCGTCGAGGAACGTCACGCTTCGCTTGACGTATCGCTTGCTCGGCATCGAGAGAATACGCTGACAATGGAGAAGCCAGGTCGGATCGGCCATTGCGACGTATCGGAAGAATGAGCGGATCGCGGCGAGACGGGTATTGCGCGTTCTTGCCGTGTTACCGCGCGCCGACTCGACGTGGGTCAGGAAGTCGGCGACAAGATCGGCATCAATATCGTCGATCGTCAGCTTCGTGGGCGGTTTTCCATGCCTTGAGCCAGCGTAACGGACCAGCAGGCGGAAGGTGTCGCGATAGCCGGCGATGGTGTGTGGGCTTGCCTCCATTTGTGTGCAGAGCCGGTCGGTGAAGAAGTATTGGATGAGCGCGGGGAAGTTTGTCGCTTTCATTGCTCTTTCTCCGCCGAACTCATGATCCGGGCGGAAGCCAATTCCAGCAATTCTGGCACGGCTTCCAGATACCAATAGGTATTGGCGGGGCTTGCGTGACCAAGCCATGTGGTGAGCTTGATCATTTCGCGCCCGACGTCCTGGCCGGAACGATACCAGTTCAGCATCGTGCGAACCGCAAAGGTATGGCGAAGGTCATGGATGCGCGGCCCGCGTCCATGACGCTTTTGGCTTTGTCTCTGCCTCAAACCGATCTGCTGGCAGACCAGCGCGAAGTTATAGCGTGCGCCACAGTCGCCGAGGCGATGGCCCTCGCACGTGACGAACATCGCTTCTGACCTGCGACCCAACAACCTGTCCCGCTCACGGCCGTAGCGTTCGAGCTGCTGAACGACCGTTCGATCCAGCGGCAACAATCGTTCCTTGCCAAGTTTGCCGAAGCGAACACGAAGAACGCCGGTCTCGATATCAAGATCTGCCTGGTCGAGACGCAGGGCCTCGTTAATCCGAAGCCCTGTCACGGCAATCAGGCCGAAGAGCGTCGAGCAGGTCAACCCGCGCATGCCGTAAACCGAGGGCAACGTTTTGGTACGCTCGACAATCGCGAAGATTTCGGCGTCGCTGTAGATGTGTGGATGCACCCGCTGGACATGTGCGGGCACCAAGCCTTGGGGCGGAACCTCGTGTCGCGAATCCATCCCGTGCAACCAGAGGGCAAATTGACGGGCCACCCGGAAGCGAGCGCCCCGTGTTCCGGCACTGGCGGCGGGAAGGCTCTCCAGCCAGCGCATGATCAATCTGGTGTCGACATATTCCGCGCCGTCCTTGTCGGCAAAGGTGGTGAAGCGACGCAAGATGCGTTCTTCCGTGCTCAAATCGGCGCCCAGCCGTCGTCTGATGCTGAGGTAGCGCTGCTGTTCATCGAGAAGGCTCATCGTGCAGCCTCCGCAATCGGCCACGGCTGTGCAATGGAGCGCAAACCGTCCGTGTCGAGCTTTGCATAAATCATGGTCGTCGCGCGTGATCTGTGCCGCAACAGATCGCCGATCTCATCCAACGATGCCCCGGAGCGAACCAGGTTTGTCGCAAGACTATGACGCAGGACGTGCGTTCCTACATAGGGCGTCGGTGGCTTCACTCCGGTCGCCGCAAAAGCTTCCCGCAGGATCGAGTTGATGATCTGGCTGTCCTTAAACGGACGGTTGGGCGCTCGGTGACTGACGAACAGAGTCCGCGTTGTCGTTGAAGTCCGTTCCTCGCGCAAATACGTGCTGATCGCCTCTCCCACGTCTGGCGGGATTGGCAGCCGATCATGGCGTTGTCCTTTCCCGCGAACCAGAATCTGCCCGGTTCGCCAGTCGATGTCATCAAGCTGAACTGCCATAACCTCGGGTGCTCGCATGCCCAGCCTCGCCATCAAGAGCAACATTGCATGGTCGCGGGCGCCCCGCCGCGGATTGGTCGCGACCGATGCCAGAACGGCCTCCACTTCATCGGGCGACAGATAGCGCGGAAGTCTCGAGCCCCACGGCTTGTGTACCCTCGGTACGCAGAGTGCGAGGTTTGAGGTGGTGAGTCCTTGGGCGAACAAATACTGGAAGAAGCAACGCAGATGCGTGGATAGCGTCTTGTCGCGGTAAGGTGTCTTGCGCGCGATAACATGCTCCATGAACGCAACGACGTCGCGGGAGACCAGTGCGCCGAGATCGAGATCACCATCTCCGAAGCGATGAGCCAAGAAGCGCGTTGCGAACCCCAAAACATGTTTCACGGATCGTGGGCTGAGCCCGCGTTGTCGCAATAGATAGATCTCGAGGTTGCCGAGAAGCTCGTGGCGTTCGGCCTCTGCCGCAGTGAGCGGTGGTCGCTCCGCCACGCCGATTTCGATCAGGTACTGGAAGAATCGCCTCGCAAGATTGGGAAGCTTGATCTGGGCTTTCGGCGCCATTGGCAATCGCAGTCCCAATTCGAAAGCAAGTTCCGCGGTCAGATCCGACGGTGCGATGCCCTCGATCTCCATCAACCTGCCAAGACGCCTCAGGTTGTGGCGATAATTTTCCAGTGTTGCCGGCTTGTAGTTCTTGGCGGAGAGACTTTCTTCGAATGAGCCAATATAGCAATCGAGGCAATTGATCGTTTTGTTTAATGGTTCCATTTGGCGCTCCTCTTGTTGGAGCCACAAATTTCACCTCAAAACTGCTGTAATGTAATAGGCCCGCGATAGCGATCCGATAGCCGCGGTCGCGGTATTGACAACCATATTATATCCATTACTCTGGATATATGGAAAGCAGCAGCGCGATATCGGCCCTCGCGGCCTTGGCACAGAACACCCGACTTGAGACGTTTCGGCTGCTCGTACGGCACGAACCGGATGGCGTTCCTGCAGGGGAACTCGCGCGACTAATCGACGTGCCGCAAAATACGATGTCAGCGCACCTGGCTACATTGTTACGCGCCGGGCTTGTGAAGAGTGAGCGACAGAGCCGCTCGATAATCTACCGGGCTGACCTTGATGGCCTGCGCGATCTTACCTTGTTTCTGCTTAAGGACTGCTGTGGCGGCTCGACGGAACTCTGCGCCCCGCTCATCGCTCAGCTGACTCCCTGTTGCGCTCCGGAGGCGAAGCCGTGCTGAGCGGGATCCAACTGAGCGAGATAGCTGGCAGCGATCTGGATCTCCGCGCTACCCTCGTCGAAGCGGCGTTGCCAACAGACGATATCGAGGATGAAGGACGCACCTTCTTCAGGGCCAGTTCCAATGAAGGCGAGATTTACGGTTTTTCCGGAATTGAGCGCTGTGCCAGTGACGCTCTTCTGAGGTCGATAGTTGTGCTCCCCTCACATCGCGGCCGAGGCATCGGTCTCGATATCGTTGTGGCGACACTAGGCCGTGCCGGTCTTGGCAGCGACGTCTATCTCGCGACGACGACTGCGACCGCATTCTTTTCACGCATCGGGTTTGTTGAAGTCGCTCGCGACAGCGTGCCGTCAGCCGTGCTGGCCACCCGACAGCTTTCCTCAATCTGCCCATCCTCTGCGACGATCATGAAGCTGATCAAGCCGCCGAGCTAACCACGGACCAGAACCATGACTGACAAGACCTACAACGTGCTGTTCCTCTGCACGGGCAATTCCGCTCGCTCTATTCTCGCAGAATCCATCCTTAACAAAGAGGGCGACGGCCGCTTCAGGGCATACTCCGCTGGTAGCCAGCCAAAGGGTGAGGTCAACCCCCTTGCACTGAAGGAACTAGAGACGCTTGGCTATCCATCGACCGGTCTTTCATCGAAGAGCTGGGACGTGTTTGCCGCACCTGGTGCACCGGAGATGGATTTCATCTTTACGGTTTGCGACAGCGCGGCCGGCGAGGCCTGCCCCGTGTGGATCGGCCATCCGATGACCGCCCACTGGGGCGTCGAAGATCCAGCCGTGGTCTCCGGCCTCGACATCGACAAGCAACGTGCCTTCGCGCAGGCAGCCCGCTTTCTCAAAAACCGGATCCTCGCATTTGTAAACCTGCCGCTCGTCTCCATCGATCGACTGGCGCTGGAGACCAAACTCCGCCAGATCGGCGCGATGGAAGGTTCGACCTCGCCGCAGGGGAAGTCCGCCTGATGTCAACATTTGAACGATACCTGACTGTCTGGGTCTTCTTTTGCATCGCCGTTGGCGTTGCTCTCGGCCACCTGATGCCCGGCGTCTTCCAGGTCATCGGTAGCGCCGAGATCGCCAAGGTCAACATCCCCGTTGCGATCCTGATTTGGTTGATGATCATTCCGATGCTGCTGAAGATTGATTTCCGATCGCTGGCACAGGTCGGGTCGTACTGGCGCGGGATCGGTGTCACCCTGATCATTAACTGGGCGATCAAACCGTTTTCGATGGCTCTCCTGGGATGGCTGTTCGTTGGCTGGCTATTTAGGCCCTATCTGCCGGCAGACCAGATCGACGCTTATATCGCGGGCCTGATCATCCTTGCCGCGGCGCCCTGCACGGCCATGGTCTTCGTCTGGTCGAACCTGACACGTGGCGAGCCGCTGTTCACCCTCTCGCAGGTTGCCTTGAACGACGCGATTATGGTCGTGGCGTTCGCCCCGATCGTCGGCTTGCTGCTCGGCCTGTCAGCCATCACTGTGCCTTGGGCGACGCTTGCCTTGTCGGTTGCACTCTATATCGTCGTGCCTGTCATCATCGCCCAGGTGCTGCGAAGCCGCCTGACCGCTGATGGAACCACCCGCGCGCTCGATAGCTTGCTCGCCAGGCTTCAGCCGATGTCGCTTGGCGCATTGCTCGCCACGCTCGTGCTTCTCTTCGCCTTCCAGGGCGAGCAGATCATCGCCCAACCGGCCGTCATCGCATTGCTGGCCGTGCCGATCCTGATCCAAGTCTATCTGAACTCCGGTCTTGCCTACCTTCTGAACCGCATGGCAGGCGAGCGCCATTGCGTCGCGGGGCCATCGGCCCTCATCGGCGCCAGCAACTTCTTTGAGCTCGCGGTTGCCGCCGCCATCAGCCTTTTCGGATTTCAGTCGGGCGCGGCGCTCGCCACCGTCGTCGGCGTCCTGATCGAGGTGCCCGTCATGCTGTCGGTCGTCTGGATCGTGAACCGCTCGAAGGGTTGGTACGAGGCATCGCCCGCCGTCGCCCACAACGCTATCACCGAAAGACCCTGACTATGGACGCTACCATCTACCACAATCCGGCCTGCGGCACGTCTCGCAACACTCTGGCCCTGATCCGTGCGGCCGGGATCGAACCCACCATCATCGAATACGTGCAGAACCCGCCATCGCGCGAGCAACTCTCTACGATAATCGCAGATGCCGGTCTGACGGTCCGCGAAGCGATCCGTGAGAAGGGCACGCCCTATGCGGAACTCGGCCTCGACAATCCGGAGCTGACCGATGACCAGTTGCTGGACGCGATGATAGCCACCCCGATCCTGATCAACCGACCACTCGTCGTTACGCCGCTCGGCACCAGGCTGGCCCGCCCTTCGGAGGTCGTGCTCGACATCCTGCCAGCAGACGCCTTCAAAGGACCGTTCACCAAGGAAGACGGCGAGCAGGTCCTCGACCAGGAAGGAAAGCGCATTGTCTGAGACATTTCCCGCACTGCACGACGACCATCTTCAGCCGATTGCGCCAGAATCCCTTCGCCCGGCGTTCTCCACCCACAAGCCACGGATCCTGATCCTCTATGGATCGCTCCGGGAAGTGTCGTATAGCCGTCTGCTTGCCTTCGAAGTCCGTCGGCTGCTCGAACGCCTCGGATGCGAGGTGCGGATATTCGATCCTGCGGGATTGCCGCTCCCGGACGAGGCACCCGTCAGCCATCCCAAGGTGCAGGAACTCCGCGACCTGTCGCAATGGTCGGAGGGCCAGGTCTGGATCAGCCCGGAGCGCCACGGCGCGATGACAGGAATCATGAAGGCTCAGATCGACTGGATCCCGCTGTCGCTCGGCTCCGTCCGCCCCACCCAGGGCAAGACGCTGGCGGTGATGGAAGTCTCCGGCGGCAGTCAGTCCTTCAACGCTGTGAACCAGTTGCGCATCCTCGGCCGCTGGATGAGGATGATCACCATCCCCAACCAGAGCAGCGTCGCGAAGGCGTTTCAGGAATTCGACACCGATGGCCGGATGAAGCCGTCATCCTACTATGACCGCGTCGTCGATGTCTGCGAGGAACTGGTGAAGTTCACCATCATGACCCGCGATGCTTCTTCCTACCTCACCGACCGATATAGCGAGCGGAAGGAGGAGGCGGCCGAGCTGGAGAAACGGGTCTCGCTGAAGTCGATCTGACGGATCAGGCCGTTGCGGTGGCAGGCTGCCGGCAGGAGGCGGCCACCGCGACGAATGCCGCGATGCTGATCGCTCCGAGGCATGCGTTTGCGACGAGGGCGAAGCTCAGCCCGATATTCTCCATGGCCGCCGCGAACACGAAGGGCGCCCCGGCGCCAACCGCCAGACGGGCGGCCGCCATCTTGCCGGTGATCGCGCCATATCCGTCCGATCCGAACAGGTAAAGGGGCAGGCTCCCTTGCGCGATGCTGTTGATGCCGGAACCAAGCCCGAGGCAAATGGCGAAGGCGACCGCACCCGGCAGCCAGTTGCCCGTCATCAGAAGGATCAGGACGCCGAAGACGATCAGCACAGCCGAGAGCACGGCCAGACCCGGCGGCGACAGGTTCTTCCCAAAAACCATGTTGATCAGACGGCTCAGAACCTGCGCCGGGCCGAAGAGCGAGCCGATCACGACGGCGGCCGTGCCCAGCCCGATCGATCCCAGCATCGGCACCATATGGGCAAGGATCGCGGCGAGCGTGAAGCCAGAGAGCGCGAAGGCAAAGGAGACGATCACCATCGCGCGGCGCCGGGCGTGTGGCGGGATTGCGCCGATGACCGTCTCGCGCGGTCGGACCGCCGCGTCGCCTGCCTTCTTTCCGAGGCTTCGGATCCAGAAGTGCAGCGGCATGCAGATGAATAGGTTCAGCGCCGCAAAGACGAGATAGATCTCCCGCCAGGACAGATAGCCGGTGAGCGTCGCCGAGATCGGCCAGAAGATCGTCGAGGCAAATCCGCCGATCAGCGTCAGATAGGTGATGCTGCGAGAGGCTGTGCGGGGATCGCTCTCGACCAGCGCCGCGAATGCCGCCTGATACTGGACCATGCCGGACGAGACTTCGAGCAGGATGATGGCAATGGCGAAGATCGCGATCGAGGGTGACCAGGCGCAAAGGGCGAGCGTAAGTGCGGCAAGGGCAGAGCCGATCGTCATGATCGTGGCTGCGCCGATCCGGTCCATCTGCTTGCCGATATAGGTCGCCGACAGGCCACCGATGAACAGCGACACGGAGAACACACCAAACACTTCCGCCAGCGACAAGCCGAGATCCGACGCCATGCCGGGCGCCAGGATGCTGAAGCTGTAATATAGCGTGCCGTAGCCGATGATCTGCGTCAGGCCGAGAGCCGAGACGAGCCCAGCCGAGATTTTCGAGCTACGCAACGACGTCACTCTTGTCGGCCGGGATGCAGCAGTCGTCGGCGCGCTCGCCGTTCTCCCTGATCGTCGGATGACCAGCGCAGCAATCCTCCATCAGGAATTTGACGAGATCGGCGAGCGTGTCGTAACCGGCGGTGTAGATGATCGAGCGGGATTCCCTTCGCTGCGAGATCAATCCTGACCGCTCCAGTTCCTTCAAATGGAACGAGGCATTCGTGGCGGACACGCCCATGCGCTCGGCGATCACGCCTGCGGCCAGTCCTTCAGGCCCGGCCACGACCAACGCTCGGACGATGGCAAGGCGCGTCTCCTGAGACAGCGCCGCGAACGATGAAAGGGCTTGACGTTCATCCATACTTCAACAATCCTTGAACTATTGGATAGAGGGATAACCCACATGAACGCGATCGACAAGTCAGTTTCGACCGACATCAGTCTCGGCCATCTCCTCGATGTGCTTGCGGTGGCGCCGGATGCCCCGCTCATCTTCAGTTATGAGGGCCGTCCGGTTCGGGCTGGCTATCACGTCACCGAGGTGAAGGCTGGGCAGTTTTTGGCACTCGACTGCGGTGCGAATCCGGAAGCATGGTCGGAGATCTTCGTCCAACTGTGGGATATCGATGAAGATAGTCGGACACACATGCCGGCCGGCAAGTTCTCAGCGATTATCCGTAAGGTCGCCGACCATGTGCGGTTAGAGCCGACGGCAAAACTCACGTTCGAATTCAGCAACGAGAGCGGCCAATGGCCCTCTACTGCGCAGCCGCGCCTCGTTTGATCTCGGGGACATTCGAGGTCGAGCTTGCCGCTCGGCCCGCGAGTTGCAAACCGCTAAACCGATGGCTGGCTGAGGACAGGGCGGCAGAGACCATAGTCTGCTGCAGTCCTCTGCAAACATCATGCCGGGTGTCGTAACGAACGCCGACCGCTGATTGCCAACATCGCTGCACCTAATCCACCAGAGACGATCGAACCGAGCAAAATCCCGATCTTTACGTGGTCCTGGACGTTCGGATCGTCGAAGGCAAGCAGTCCGATGAACAGCGACATGGTAAAGCCTATGCCGCACAACATTGCCGTCCCCGCCATCTGGCCCCAGCCTGCCTGCGCCGGAAGCTGTGCTAGACCGAGTTTGACGAGTATCAGCACTATACCGAAGATGCCGACAACCTTGCCGAGGAACAAGCCGACCGCCACGCCCATCGTCAGTGGTTCGGCAAAGACATCTAGCGTCAATCCCGATAATGACACACCTGCATTCGCGAAGCCGAAAATCGGCACAACGATGAAAGCGACCGGCTTGTGCAAAGCATGCTCCAGCCGGTGCAGCGGAGACTCTGCAGGTGCCGCTTCCGGCGTTCCGGGTGTAACCTTCAGCGGAATGGTCAATGCCAGCATCACACCTGCAAGCGTCGCGTGAACGCCTGACGCGAAGACCAGTACCCAGAGCACCGCGCCCAAAACTAGATACGGCCAGAGTGCCGTTACTTTCATGCGATTGAAGATGACCAGGTTGCCCAGCACGATACCTGCACCCGCGAGCGCCATCAGGTTGAGGTCGGCAGTGTAGAAGACGGCGATGACAACGACGGCGCCTAGGTCGTCGATAATTGCCAGTGCCGCCAGAAAGATTTTGAGGGACGCCGGTACGCGGGAACCCAAAAGCGAAATGACTCCGAGCGCGAAGGCGATGTCAGTCGCCGTCGGGATAGCCCAGCCACGCAATGCCGTCGGATCGTTCCGGTTGAAGAAGACGTAAATGAGGGCGGGCACGAGCATACCGGCAGCAGCACCGGCGCCTGGCAGAATGCGACGGCTCCAGCTGGAAAGCTGTCCATCCAGCATCTCGCGCTTGATCTCCAGGCCGACCAGCAGGAAGAACACCGCCATCAACGCGTCGTTGACCCAGTGCTGCAAGCTAAGAGGGCCAATATAGACATGCAGTAAGTGGAAATAGGTTTCGGCCAACGGCGAATTTGCGACGACAATCGCGATAAACGCTACGGCCATGAGCACCAGGCCACCGGATGCCTCGTTGTCGAGGAACTTGCGCAGAGTTGAGTTTGTGCGGCCCTTTGGAACTGTCGAAGACATGGGTTCACGCTCCCTGTTTGGAAGTTGATCGAAGTCTCCGTCGATTTCGGGGGAACCCGCAGCGCACGCAGCACACGCCTGTCCAGTTTATAACCGTGCTGGCGGCACGGTTCCAGTAAAACCGGCCAATTCCGTACCGATTTCTCGCCGCTGCGAACGATTTTGGTGATGCTGATGACCAATATTATGCCGATCGGACTCAATAACGGCCCCCAGGCAAGCGCCCTTTCCAAGTCATGCGGCATAATCCGGCTTACGGCATAATGGGTGACCTCATGTCCGAGGACGGCGTAATAACTCTCGGCATCCCGGAACGTCTCGAAACCCGGCATCTGAATGCTATCGCTGGATGGCTGATAGAAGGCCTGTGACCCACCATGCCGGATCACCGCGCCCGTATTGGCGAAGAAGCGGTCCGCGTACTCGATGCGCCCGAGCGGCTCTGCGCCCGGTTCCGGGCGGTGATAGTAGTGATCCGGAAGCCCCTCGATTTGATCACAATTGAACACCGTGTACGCCTTGAGGAACGGTATGTCGCGCTCGACTTCACCGCCGCCGGCATCCTTCTCGGTCTTCGTGAAGCGGCTGGCGTAGACGACGGTCGCGCCGCTCTCGCCCTTGCGAACATGGGCGCCGAGTTCGTTCGCCTGGCGCAGCGTCATCCAAGTCGCCGACATGAACCCGCTGGCGATACTCTCGGACCAGAGCAGGAGGACATTCAGCCCCGTATATGGCTGGCCGTTATGGCGCAGCGGCCGGGTGATCCGGCCGGACATGTTGCCGGCACTCCAGGGCTGCACCCACGGGCGCACGCCCTTCTCCAGATCGGCGACAATGCGCTCCGTGATCCGCGCATAGATGTCAATCCTCGCGCTTGCTGATTTCCTGCTCATCCTTCTGACCTCCGTGTGAGGCCGCGCCCATCGCGGCCCCGTCGCGGAGGGTCGATGGCAGGAGCGGTCGGGCGGCATGCGCACCGGAACG
This sequence comes from Hyphomonadaceae bacterium, assembly GCA_965229115.1. GTDB lineage: Bacteria > Pseudomonadota > Alphaproteobacteria > Caulobacterales > Hyphomonadaceae > UBA7672. The sequence goes on from CBDDIR010000002.1 coordinate 46,196, forward strand.
GCCGGAACGAAGAGAAGGACGGCGTAGCCGTTGCGCCTGCCGTCGGCTCCTGCAGGACCGACAGAAGGGACGGGCCGCGATGGCGCCTGTCTCTCGCCCGATTTCTTTCTCTCTCACCTCTCCTGATGCGACTTCGCCGCGACGTCGAAACATGAAAAGCCGCCCCCGTGAGGAGACGGCTTCTTCGTGGATACGATGAAGGCGGAGCCGAAGCCCCGCCAGGTCGGCCTCAATCGAAGGCCGACATCTGCGCAGCGGCCGCCTTGCGGTCGAGGGACTGGCCCGGATTATCAACCGGCCGGTCGAAAGGCTTCCATGCCTCGCCAACGATCTGCTCGTAGGCGGCGACGGCACCTTCGGCGGCCATCCGCAGCGCATGCGCCTGAACGCCCATGTCGGCCGCGAACTCGCGCTTGCGCTGGGCGGCGCTGTCGTAGCCGACGGGACCGTCAAGATCCTCGTCGCGCGCTTCGGCGGCACCCTTGGCGGTGGCGTCACGCGCCTCGGTGACGGCGCGGGAGTAGAACTGGCCGGCGCCATGAGCGGATCCGACATAGGCACCAACGATGCGCTGCAGATGGATCTGCATCGCCCGTTCACTTAAGCCCTCCGAGAGTCCTGTGGCGGTCTCCACGATCAGGCGCTCGTGCATGTCGCGGATGCCGTCGCTGTCGAGAATGGCGGTCCCGAAGCTCTCGGCGATCCGGAGCGCCTGCGCTTCATCGGGGCATGTGAGGCGGACCATTTCGATGGTGGCGCCCTTGCGGAGCTGGAGAACGCGGGCGGATTGGCGGGACTGGGTTGCGGGCTTTACCATGATGGTTTCCTTTTCGGTTTCCCCGAAGCGGTTCGGCCCCTTGGCCGGTCTGCCCTTCGGTGCGGTCGAAGGGAACCGGCGCAAGCCGGGCGTTTCAGGGTCCGGTCAGGCCAGATCGAGCGGAGCCGGTGCGCGGGCAAGCGGGTCTTTGAGACCTGCGAGGCCCGCGTTCCTGCTCTGCGACAAGCGGCATGACCGGCCGCCCCGCGGCGCGACAGCGGCCTTGAAACGACCGGCAGCCGGTTCAGACCGCAACGAAACCGAAGGGCAGATCGGCAAAGGGATCGACATCGGATGCCAGAGCCGAAGAGGAAACCAGGCAAGGCGCTCGCCACACCAATTCCTATCTGCCGAAAGAGCTTCGCTCACCAGAGCCGGAATGCTCTAACGTCCACCTGATGTCCGCTGGTCTGCGAGGCGCTCTCGATGGGAAACCGGCGGCGGTTTGCTCTCGGCGGCTTTCCGCGATAGATGCGCTCCTGACATGCGGGGCCATTGCGAGGTCTCCCACGGAAGGGGCACAACAGATGAGCGACCAGAGCAACGACGATTACGTCTATGACGAAGCAAGCGGGGAATGGCGGCCGGCCTCCGAACTAGCTGCGGAGAAGGCGAAGGCAGCCGAAGTCCGGGATGCCTCCGGCAATATTCTCGCCGACGGCGACTCCGTAGTGCTGATCAAGGATCTGAAGGTCAAAGGGGCGCCGGCCAGACACTGAAGCAGGGCACCGTCATCAGGTCGATCCGGCTCACCGATAATCCGGAAGAGATCGATTGCCGCCACGACGCGATCAAGGGGCTGGTCCTGCGCACGGAATTCGTGCGCAAGCGCTGACGGGATGCGCTACCGTTTGGGCAAGCGGTAACGATCAAGCCAGGTGGGGCCGTGCGTGTTGCGAAGTCGGCGTAATATCCCGACATCGTCATGGGGCGCTTCGCCCATCCAGGCGTTGTTCAGGATGCGCTTCCACGAGCGGCCGTGTCTGGCGGCATAATCCTGAAGGGCATTCACCTCTTCCTCGGTCAGAGGTGGAAGCGGCTCGGCGTCGAAGCGCCTCATGGCGCGCTCCTCTCACGACGGTGATGACGACATTCTCCTTCCGGGCCCCGAGCGGAAGCATTAAATTCCGGTCGCGCCTGGAAAGCGGCGATGGCCGCCTCCTGGCGCGCGAGCTTGCGGGCAAGAGCATCGATCTCCGGCTGCCGTTCCGCGGTGATCGCCGCCAGACTGGAGCGATAGCGGGCGAGGAAGGCTTCCGGCGCGGGCGGTTTACCCCGCCGGTATCCGCTTCGGCGCCGCCCGAGCGACGGGATGAGAGCCGTCATCTTGGCGGTAATCTGCCGGTCGATCATGTCGAGCTGGCGTTGAGTCTGGCGGCGGGCCTCTTCCATCCGGAAAAGCAACGCCTGACGTTCCGGGGACCGGGTCATGACGTCCCCCTCCCCTGCCAGACGACAAAGCTCGACGGCCCGTCATAGGACCGATGACGATCGACATCGATGACGAAACCGAAGCGGCCCGGCTCGTATTCAACAGACGGCACGAGAAAACGCCGTTCCTCGGCATTGTGCTCCCGCTTTCCGCCGAGCGTGGCGATCACTTCGGTCATGCCGGGATGATGATCAGAGCGAAGGGCGGAGATGACGATCCAGTCACCGGCATGGGCCGCCTCGAAAGCGCGACGGTCCTTCACATGAGATTCACCGGGCGCCAGGGTCGTGCCGAAGATGGTTTCCCAGGCGTCGGGCCACCAATCCTTGATCGACCGTTCCGCGCAGCGGCGTTCGAACGCGGTGAACAGGAAGGGGAAGGTGATCGCGACGATCGCCCAAGCGGAGTCCTCCTCATAGAAGCCGTCTTTCGACCGCAGCAGCGGGTGAACCTTTCGGTTGCGCTCAGCCGAGAGCTTGAAGCCGCTGTGCCCGGCGGTGGAATGGCACTCGACGCCCTCCGCATAGACGATCGTGCGCTGCGACATTCCCCAGGGCGTATGGACACGGGTGAAGATCTCGCAGCGGCCAAGTGCCTGCCGTTCGCGTTGATGTTCGGCGTTCTCGATCACGCGTGCACGAAACGCCGCCTCGTCGGCGAGTTCGCCGGAATGACCGTAGAAGTCGGATCGCCGCCACTCGGCGAACGGCCGGGCGATCTTCCAGCCAGTGGCAAGATAGTGCCGGCCTTCACGGCTAGGCAACATCGCGAAGGCCGTGTCGCCAACGCGGGCGGCCGGAAATCCGTCGGCGGATCGACCAAAAGAGACCCCCAGGTATCCGGAAGTATCATTGGCTTCGGTCATGACAGGGCTGGTGTTCATGCTGCCGCCCTCCCCTCCACGACGTCGGCTGCGACCTCATCCGCAGTGACGACCTCCAGCACGGCATGAGGATAGCCGTGTCGGGACAGCCATTCCTCCGCGGCCTGGCCGTTATCGGCGAGGTGGACCAGTTCGGCATGTTCCCCGGGCCGGTCGAACACGCGGCAACTGCCGATGGCGGGGCGTTCTTCAATCGTGAACGTCAGACGGGTCTCCAGCGAGAAGGTCCGGTGAACGCGGATTGTGATGACGCCACCCGCGCCATGGTCGGCCTCATGAAGTGTAAAATTCGCCGGCAGGATGATCCCGCCGGGGCCAAGTTCGCCCTGTTTGCGGATCAGGCGGCCGCTGCTGTTATTGCTCTGCCATGCAGACAGCTTCCTGCGATGGCGTTCGGGTGGCTGCGGCGCGCCATCCGACCAGGCGATGATCGAGCCGATGGGTGCCATAAATGCGATATGCGCTGACATGCAAGTTCTCCCTAAGTTTCGAGGGGTTGCGAAAACGAAACCGCCGCCGATGGAGATCACCGGCGGCGGAACATCATTCGAAAGGAAAGTGCGGGGGCGGCTATTCCGCCGCGACGCGATAGGCCTCCTGCGCCTCGTCAGGCTCGGCCGCTTCGGGAGCATCGTCGGAGGTCTCGGGCAGATCGGCTTCACCCTCAAACGGATCGAGAGCTTCACCTTCGTCGACAACGCTCCCACCAACCGGAGCGCCTTCGCCTTTATCTCCGTCCGTCTCCGTATCGAGGGCCGCCCCTTCAATGGTCCTGCCGTCGAGACCATCGTCTGCGGCATCAACCTGGGCTTCCTCGTCGTCGAGAGTTTCCACATGCTTGATCAGATCGGCGAGGTCGTTCGGATCGGGGGCGAAGAGCGCCGACGCATGGACGAAATGACCGTCCTTGAAGTGGTCGACCAGAGCCGCACGGGTTTCGCGCACCTTTGGACGCGGCAGGACATTGACCTCCTTCGCTGCCGCTTCGAGCGCCTGCCGCGACAGGCACAACAGGAAATCTTCCGAGCCCATGTTCGGCAGGTACCCGTCCGCGCCGATGGCATCACCGGCGATGCGGGACACGACACCGCTGTTCGACATGCCGCGGCGGCAAGAAAGCACATCGATCAACATCGAGCGGGCGGCAACGCGCACCGTCTCCATGTCGAAGGCGAGCTTGCCGTCCTCAGAGAACAGACGCGCGGCATGGCGCTTGAACCGCTTCGGCCCAAACACGGTGTCGTTGGCGCCGGAGTCGACGCGGACGTTCTGGCCAGCAAGTGAGAGAACCAGCAACGCCATCAGCATGTCGTCCTCGATCGGCGCGCGGCCGAGCGCTTCATGCAGGGCGTCGGTGCGGAAATCGCCGATCATGTCATGGCCCTTCTGGGTGACGTCAGGGCGCGGCTTCGGCGTATCGATGATCCTGCCGTCATGGAGGACATCGCCCTGCCCGCCTGTCGCGGAGACGCCGCCTTTGCCTTTCGCTTTGCTGTCCTCCGGCATGCGGAAGGCAACCGACTGCACCTTGCCGTCGCGATCGAGATACATGGCCACATGGTCGGACTTCGACGGCTTGCCGTAGACGCGTTCCGCCTTCTTCGGCAGTTCCGGCTGACCCCAGCTGTTGACCTCGACGATCGCGCCCTTCTTCGGAAGGTTATTGATCATCCATTCCTGCTGGGCGCCGAGGAAGGCTTCGACATTGGTGGTATAGCGCGTGTCTTCGTCAGCCGGCGAAAACAGGTCCTCGACCCACTCGATGCCATACGCTGCGGCAAGATCGTCACCGAAGCTCGCATCCTTCGCATACATCCGCGTCTTCGTGAGCGCCCGGGAGATGTTGTACCAGTCGGCCCGCTCGTTCTTCTTTGGCTTGTGCGCCTTCCACACCTCTTTCTGTTCGTCGAGAGAGGCCGCGGCGACAGTGCGGAGCTGCTGCTCGTTCGGCATGTCACCGAGCGCCATATGATCGAGCATGACCGGCAGCACGTTGGCGAGCAGCCTGAGTTTCCTGATCTGGCGAACCGGCAGGGCGAGCGCAACGCCGATCCCTTCCTCCGTCCAGCCCAGCGCAACGAGCCGTTCTATGCCGCGCCACTGGTCCACCCCGTTGAGAGGTTCTCTCGCGATGTTCTCGACCATCGAGCGCATGGCGCCGTTGTCGTTGGCCGCCTCGCGGACGATCACCTCGATTTCCTCGAGGCCGGCGGCGATCGCCTGTCGGACACGGCGATGGCCGGCCTGGATGATATAGCCGTTCCCGCCATCCGTCTGCGGCGACACGATGGGCGGCTGGATGATGCCGACCGCCTTCACCGTCGCCAGAAGCAGTGCGTCGGCCTGCGGCGACGATTTGGAACGGCGCGCGTCGTCGGGATTGTCCTTCAGCGCGCGGGGATCGAGTTTGAGGATCTGCATGGGATTTGCTCCTTCCGGGGTTTCGGAACCGGCACATCACCGGTTCTGGTCCGCCTTCAGTTCTTTCCGAAGACATCTCCCGGACCGCAGGGCGGGCAGGCCGGCGCAACTGCGCCCGAGCGGCCCTGCCGGTCAGGGCGAGCGGGGCGAAGCCTTGCGAGAACGACCGGCAGGGGTGCGGAGGGGGCGGTTGAGCGCCAGCGGCGACGGGTCGACCGGTCTGCGAAAGGGGTTTCGTCCTTTCTTTCCTCCTCTTACTTTTTCAGAGGGGTGAGGGAAACGCGAGGCAGCACGGACAATCGAAGGAGCCTGCAGGTTCTGCCTGGCTCATGGCGGAGGGATTTATTCCCTCTCGGATTCGTCGTTGATATCCGTCTCCATGCCGGGGCGGGGTGGCCGATAAAGCGCGGACATCCTTGGTTGTGACCGTGCCGCCCTTTGGCTCCACCACATACTGAAGGCGCAAAGTCGGGCTGAATTACCGGGCAAGCGGGATCGGCTATATTGCTCAGGTGCAGGAAGACGTCGGAACCACTTGACCTTGCCTGTCTGCACATCCGTATCACTGCTAGTGGGGTTTTATCAGCGATTGTTTCGCAGCCCATGTTTCATATTCCCGGAGGAGGTCCTCGACTACCGACCATTGCGGATATTTGCTCCGCAAGAGTTCATCGTGCTGGTCCAAGCACGATGACTCTCGCATAGCACTTTGCCGGAATGGCTCGAGGGCGCTGTGACGCATCAGGGCCAGGCATTCAGGCGACGACAGATCGCGCGGCAGGTGTTCCAGCAAGCCGCTGACGATGATCACCCAATTGCTGACGACAAACGGACGACCAGCCTCTTCCACCTGGGCTGTGATCTCGTCCAGCATCGACAGCAGCGCGACAAACCGCACGGGCCAGGTTTCGGCAAGGAATTGCGGCGCCATCATCTCGATCGTCCCGCGAATTTCCTCGGGCAGGGCGTCGCAGAAGCCGAGTTTCGAATATTCTATCCGTGCCATTGACTGATCCTGGCATCCTTGACAGCAGATTTCCGCTCCCCGTTGAGGCGCTCCTGCGTTGCCCATCTTTATCCTTCGAGAGCGAGACAGGGGCAAGGCCAGAAGCCACGTCAGCAACAGGGCTAAGCAGCAATTTCCTCGGCCTCGGCATCACCGCGCGCAGACTTCGCCAGCGCCTCCTCGACCTCACGCAACTTCTGGCGCTTCTCAGCCAGTTCGTCGGCAAAGGCGAAGGTGCCCCCCTGCCGCGACTGGTAGGAGGAAAGCCGCCGCTGGTACTCCGCCAACCTCTGGCGATAACGTTCCCGCTCCTCTTCGAACCCGTCAAGCGCGTGCTCGAGGCGGGAGATCGCACCGAGCGGCGTGACAGTGACGGCGAGATCGATCTCGTAATCCGCGCCAGTGCGCTGAAGCAGGGTCTGGTAGTGGTAATTGTCACCACGGCCAAAACGTTCGCCCTCATAGATGAGATCGAAGCCGCCGATCGATGCGATGTGGACTTCACCTTGGCTCTGGAGCTGGACGAGGGTGAGGATTTCCTTCATCAACGCCCGGCCGGCATCCTTGCGCTCCGTGTACAGCTTGCCCATCACGGTGATTGCGAAGGCATCGCCTGATGTCGGAACCAGGCGTTCGATGTCCTGTCCGATCTCGCCGATCCGGCGGTTCGCCGTCTCGATCTCGCGCTCGGCATCGCGAAGCTGCCGGCGGACTGCAAAGAGATCGTCGTCATGGGCGGCGCGCAGACGCTCCAGGCGAGCAATGTCGGCCTCCAGCCCGGCCTTCTGCATCAGCCTCTCGTCGCCGGACGCAATGGCCTTGGCCATGGCGAACTGATTGGCCTGACCTTCGTTCAGATCTTCCAGCCGGCGGATCGAAGTGTCCCCCGACAGTGCGGCGGCAATAAACCTCGCCTTTCGTTCGTTGTTCTGCCACATCGTGGCATCAAGGCTGCCTTGCGTGGCGTAGGCGAAGATGTCGACCTCATCGTGCTGGTTGCCCTGGCGGACGATGCGGCCCTCCCGCTGCTCGATCTGCGAGGGAAGCCACGGCACGTCGAGATGGTGCAGTGCCTTCAGCCTGAGCTGAGCGTTGACGCCTGTGCCCATGGTTTCCGATGAGCCGATCAGGAAGCGGACCCTGCCGGCGCGCACGTCGCCGAACAGGCGCTGCTTTGCCTCGGTCTTCTTGTAGTCCTGCATGAAGGCGATTTCCGACGGCGGCACGCTCATGCGGACCAGTTCGTCGCGGATCCAGCGATAAGCAGAGAAGCCCCTTGTCTTCTCGACATTGATCGTGCCGAGATCGGAGAAGATCATCTGCGCCGCGCCCGAAAGTTCGTAGGCCTTGCCGTCCGGGCGGAGATAGCTGTTCTCCGCGGTCTGCTTCCAGATGCGGTGGGCATTGCGAACGAGCAGATTGAGCTTATTCTCCGGCTCGTTGTCCATTTCCGGCATGACCAGGCGGAGATCGATCGCCGCATGGCGGCCGTCGGTAATGACGGAGAGCAGAATGTCGTCACCAGGCTGCGCCGGCCCCTCGCGCTCCTCGATCGCCTTGATGCGGGTTTCGAGGATTTGCTGGTAGGCCTTGAAGGCGGGCGTTGGTGCCGCGGTCAGAATCTGCCGCTTGCCGGTGGCGATCTCCGGCACCTTGACATGCGCTTTAAGATCCTCCGGCATCACCACATCGGCGAAGGCCCGGAACATGGCGATCAGCTCCGGCACATTGACGAACGAGGCAAAGCGCGACACAGGCTTGTATTTGCCGGAGGGCTGAAGTTCGAGCTCGGTCTTCTCGTCACCGAAGTTCGAGGCCCAGGCGTCGAACTCATGCAATCCGCGCTCGCGCAACGCTTCGTAGCCAAGCAGCCGCTGGATCGAGAACATTTCTCCGAGCGTGTTGGTGATCGGGGTGCCGGAGGCAAGCACGAGCGCCCGGCCCGGATTCTTCGTCTCGATGTAACGGGATTTCACATAGAGGTCCCAGGCCTTCTGCGAACCGTTTGGATCGATGCCCTTCAGCGTCGACATGTTGGTGGCAAAGGACAGCTTGCGGAACTCCTGCGCCTCGTCGACGACGATCTGGTCGACGCCGATTTCGGAGATGGTCAGAAGATCGTCCTTGCGGGTGGAGAGAGATTCCAGCCGCTCCTGCAAGCCCTCCTTCAGCCGCTCGAGCCGCTTGCGGGAGACCCGGTCCTCGTCATCAACTTTGGTCAGCAGGTCCTCGTAGAGCTGCAGCTCGTCGTGGATCATCTGTTGTTCGAAGGCGGATGGCACGCCGATGAACCTGAACGCGGAGTGCGTGATGATGATCGCATCCCAGACAGCCGTCGCAGCCCGCGACAGGAAACGCTGACGCTTGTCTTTGGTGAAGTTGGTCTCATCGGCGACGAGAATGTTGGCTGAGGGATAGAGCGCCAGAAACTCGCGCGCCGCCTGTGCGAGGCAGTGGCCGGGAACGACCAGCATCGCCTTGGCGATCAGGCCCAACCTCCGCTGCTCCATGATGGCGGCTGCCATCGTCATCGTCTTGCCGGCGCCAACAGCATGGGCAAGATAGGTGGAGCCGGAGGAGATGATCCTCCATATGCCGCGTTTCTGGTGCCCATAAAGAACGAAGGCGCCAGAGGCGCCGGGTAAATTCAGATGGGAGCCGTCGAATTTGCGCGGCGCGATGTTGTTGAAGCGGTCATTATAGACCCGCGCCAACCGGTCGGTGCGATCCGGGTCTGACCAGACCCAATTCTGGAACGCCTCCTTCATCCGCTGAAGTTTGTCACGGGCGGCTTCCGTGTCGACGACATTCAGCACCCGCCGCTCACCATCGGCGTCCTTCAAGGTGTCGAATATCTGCGGCACGCGGCTGTTCAGCGCGTCGGCCAGCAATTCCCCGGCATGGCGGCGGCTGGTGCCCCATTCCGATGTGCCGGCGGCGCTGTAGCCGAGTTGGCGAGCCTCGACCGTCCAGCTCCCGAGCTCCGGCATATGGTGGATGCGGATTTCGGCGCCCATGGTTTCCTTGACGAAGGTCACAACGTCGGAGGCCTGAATCCACGGAGCGCCCAGACGAGCGGTAATATCGGACGGACGCAGATCGGCGGGCTGAACCTCCTGAAGTGCCGCGACATTGCGCTGGAAGGTAGGGTCGAGCTCGGCTGCAGCTTCCGCGGCCGCAAGCTTGGTGCGAACCGGACCGGAGAGATAGGCGTCGGAGGTCTGCCACGAACCGTCGGTCGGATCGCGGAAGATGGCATCACCGAGTTCGGCAATCACCGCCTCGGAGTCGCGGTGCAGGAGTTCGGCGATATGGTCGATATCGACGCGGCCGCACTCGTTGAGCACCACGGCGAGCGCATCCGCCGCGGACGTGATCACCGGGGCCGCGGGAGGTGAGATCACCCTTTCGGAGAAGATCGGACCGGGACGGGCGGTATCGGTTTCGAGATCATAATCCTCGATGGAGGCGACCAACCAGCAATCGGGATCGTCACGGAAGGGCTGAAGGTTCGGCTGCCGATGGGTCTCCCGCACCTCACCGGTCTCGGCGTCCTCCGAGATCGAAACCGTCGTGTGGTTGATCGGGCCGAAGTCGCGAACGAATGATGACCAGGCAATGCGGAGCCGTACCTGCAGATCCTTCCACGGGCGATCCTGCTCCTGAGCCTTCAGCACCTCGCGCACCGCATCCCGGACCGGGATCAGCTTGCCGATGATGTGGACATACTTCTCTGGAATGCCATCGGCGGAACGGCCCTTGCGCACCTTGATCTGGAACGGGGAGCCGTCAACCATCTGCATGAGACCATGCCTAGTGTCGATGAAAAAGCTGCCTTCGCGGATCTTCCCGTTTGCGGGCCGAAGATCGACAATCTCCCCGAGTTCGTCCTCCAGGTCGATGTCGATCTCTGTCGGCTCGCCGTCGTAGCGATCTTCCGGGAGGAGAGAAATGGCGGCATTCAGCGCCGCTTCGAGATCGACGCCGGCGCGACCACGGCACGTATAGGTCTCGCCGAAGGGGCCTGAAGTCAGCGCGTGGATACCCAGCACGAAATCCGGGTGCTTCGCAAACCAGCGGTTCACGCGGATCGCGCCCTCGTCTTGCGTTGCGGCACTCACCTCTTCCAGGTCAAGCCACGATAAGTCACCTTCCGGTTCGGCGACCTTGCGCTTGCGGAAGAACAGGATGTCGACCACGACGTCCGTGCCGGCATCACGGCGGAAGCTGCCTTCGGGCAGACGGATGGCCGCGACCAGATCGGCCGATCTGGCGACATGCTCGCGGGCCGTTGCGTCGGCCTTGTCCATCGTGCCGGAACTGGTCACAAATGCCGCAAAGGCGCCAGGCTTCAAGAGATCGATGGATCGAGCGATGAAATAATCATGCAGACGCAGGCCGAGCGAGCGGTATTGCCGGTCCGAACGCACCGTGCGATCGGAGAAGGGTGGATTGCCGATGGCGAGATCGTAGATCGGCGAGAGATCGGTGCGCGCGAAATCCCCTTCGATAATCCGGGCTTTCGGCTGCAGGAGCTTCACAATCCGCGCTGTCACCGGATCGAGCTCAACGCCGGTCACATAGCTCTTGTCGCGATACGCCCTCGGCATCAGCGCCGGAAACAGGCCCGTGCCGATGCCCGGCTCCAGTACGCGGCCGCCGCGCCAGCCCATGCGCTGCAAACCCGCCCAGATCGCCCGGATGATGAACTCCGGCGTGAAATGCGCATACTGCGTGCAACGGGACAGGCTGGAATAGTCGCTCTCCGAGACGGCACTTTCGAGCGACGAGCCGAGTTCATCCCAGCCATCCCGGAAACTCACTGCGCCCGGGCGGCGAAACATGCCGTTCGCCAGCTCGGAGGCGCCGAAGCCGGTGAAACGGATCAGCCGCTGCTGATGCTCGCGCGTGACGGGGACATTGTTCCGCTCGATCTCGTTGGCGATCAGGATAGCCGCCACGCTCAATCTCGCGCGCTCTTTCCACGACGCAGCAAGGCCGCGATCCTCGCCATCATCGAGGTAGAAGTTCGCACGATCGCCCTGCCGGCGTGGTGCTGACTGCCGGGACGCCGCGATCGGTATTGCCGGTGCGGGAGCCGGCGGCGTCGGATCGGGATCGTCGTCGTTGGCGGCCCCGGACGCGAAACCACCGAAGGCCGTCACGCCAAGGCCGAGCCCTGACGACAGGGCTGTATTCCCGAACATGTCGAGGGTGCCAGACGGATCAAGCGAAAAGGGATCATTGGACATGAAAATGCTCTCCTTGGAAGAGGAGCGAGCGCCATCGTTCCGCTGGAGGTGAGCCTCAGGGCGTGGCGGTCGCGGAGATGTTGGAAGGGTGGTTGCAATCGCCGCTGTCAGCGGCGGATCACGCTGATGGATATGGACGTGTCGTCCATCACGATCTGAAGGTGCGTCGCGTCTTGCTGAGCCGCGATGAGCTGTTCGAGTTCTACGGCGTCGATGAATTCGACCCCGTCATCGCCCCCGAAATACCGCCGTTTGTAATGCCAGTAATCCGGATTGGTCTTCGGATCGCACTCCTCGGCATAGATGACGAGCGGACGCTGTCCCTCGGCGAGTTGTCCGTTCGAGAGAACGTATACGCCCTCGTCACCGACCAGCCACAGGCCGGCTCTGGCCTCGGCTTCAGGGAATATTCCCTGATACGGAAGGCGAAATCCGCCGTTTGCGGCCGCGTTGGCCCGACCGCGGGCGAGCACAGCGCCGATGTCGGTGAGGGAGAAGGTGAACATGCCGCTCTCCCTCACGCCGCGATCGCGTCGGGCAGGTAACGCAGATGGACCGGCAGCTTCGCTGCGACCTCCGCGTCGGTCAGATCTTCCAGCAGCTTGAGCGTGGTGCCGCCTGGTCTGGCGAAGAACATCACCGTGCGCTTGCCACGATCATCCTCTGGCCAACGCTCGCCGGCATAGCCGCGATAGTCGTCAGCCGTGCTGCTCCAGATGTGCTCCAGACGCTCCTCGCGCGTCATCGCCCGGACAGGACGGGATTCACGCTCGATGATCGCCGTGCGCATGCGCTGGGGCGAGCCCTTGTCGGCGAGGTCGCAATAACCGTGGAAGTGCCGGATTCGCCCGTCGATCGACAGCGTGAAAAAGATGCTGGTGATCGAACCGGTCAGGAATTCGCGCATGGCGAACATCTCAGCCTTCATCCAGAGCGGCGGCAGGATCTCGAACATGTAATCGTGGGATGCCTCACCAATCTCGAACCATTCGCCTTGATAGAGCGCGCTGTCGTCGCCCTCCCACCGGTTCGGGCGCTGCGCATGACGGTCGAACATGCGGAACATCTGGTGCCGGTCTGCGACACCCTGGAATACCTTGCGGATAGGAGAGAGGTTCATGATGGGCTCCTTCTGGCCTTCGTCGGGCCGGAGCGCGGCTCATCTTTGCGATGGCGCCATCTTCTCTTCAGCCCTTCCTGACCCCTCCCCGTGGCCGCCTCTCCGACGGCCCGAGTCAAGGGCCGGCAAAGCCGGGCGAAGCTTCACCCTTGACGCGGACGGCGGGCATGCGGCAGGCCTCTTCTCCCCTCCTTCTCCCGTTCCTTCTTTTCTTTTTCTCGCGCGCGTAGCGCGTCATTCCAGTCCTCGGCCGGCGGCGTCAGGCGAAACCAGTTGCAGCCGGCATCTTCGGCGATGTCGCGGAGGCGGCCGGCAAAGGCTTCGCCCTGACTGTTGGCATCCGTGGCAGCGACCAGCTGCGTGCCGGGGCGTGCGGCGAGCAGGCGAACCGCAGCTTCTGTCGTCGGCGACCATCCCCCGCCTGTGCTGAGATAGAGGCTTCCCTCTCGCATTCCTTCGAATGCGGCCAGGCTCATGGCGTCGATCGCCGCCTCGGTAACGCACAGACGCGGAGCATCGAGGGAGCCGAGCCGGAACAACACCTTCGCCCCTCCGGTCGAGAAGCCACGCCAGTCGGGGCCGCGCTCTTCCCAGCCGGTGACGCCGCCATCGGCATCGACATGGGCCGCCCACATGCTGCCGTAGGGACCTTCCCGCAGCACATCGCTCCGGAGGGCGGCACGGATGATGGTCTCCGGCAGGCAGCGTTCAGCACGCAGATAGCGCCACGTCATCGACCCTCGCCAAGGCTTGCGGCGTTTTGCCCACCGCTCGGGGATGGCCTCGGCCGGAACGGGATCTCGAGCGTTTTGGGTCCACACCGGCTCTTTCGCAACAAAACCGACCAATGCGGCGACCTGGTCGAGCGCTTCGACGAAGGACACCCCTTCGAGATGCGTGGCGAGACTGAAGACGTCGCCCTTTGCGTCAGACAGAGGATCGAACCATCCCCTACCCTCATGGATGACGATGATGATTTCCGCACCGCGTCGATATTTGACCGCCTTGCGGGTGCTCTCCTTCACGTCGACCGCAAAGCCGGACTGCTCCAACACGACGCCGCAGAGAACACGATCCCGCAATTCCTCCAGTTCATTCTTCTTCATTTTTTGCCGGCGCTCTCGCGTCCGCCTTTCCTTCCGAATTCAGTTGTCCGCAATTTGCGGGGCCGTTTCCGGATGCCGCGAAGAGCAAAGGAGGCAAGGGCGCGGCTGGCAACCTGCAGATCTGCACCTCGGCACCTGCGGCCGTGCCAGACGCGGCGAAGCTTCCCTTGCCGCCTACCGCTCGCAAGCGGCACCTGGAAATGAGGAAAGCCGGCTCAATGAGCCGGCCCGTATTCGAAGGGATCGAATTCGGCGATGGTCTCGACCTCGCCGTCATCGAGTTCGTCGCTCGGCAGGACGCCGAACTCGTTGCCGGACCTGAAGAGCGTGACCGGAACCATCAGGGTGCGGGCGAGTGCGAAAGCGTGGCGTTGAGCGAGTGCAAGATCCTGTGCCATGTGAGAAACCTCCGTCCGGAGCGGGCCGATCCCGCTCGATGGCTCCTCGAAGGACCGGGGACGGTCGCGATCACCGCTTGAGGCGAATGCCCAAGCGGCGGCAGCTTGCTAGCCGACCCCGACAGAGGGTTGATCGACGGAGATCCGGACCTGGTCCAGGACGCCATCCATAAAGAGCGGGATTGGTTTGCTTCGGAGGGCCAGGTGGTGTTCGGCACGGGTCTTTGCTTGCGCCACAGCTACAGCGCCAACTCGACATTATTTTCGCCACGCACCGTGCAGGTGTTTAGCGGCGACCGGCACTTTCCTGATCGGCAATCGCCTTGACGACCTCGAAGTCCATCTCGGCACGCGGTTCGATGCGGGCGACTTCGCTGGCAACCTTGGCCCAATGCCAGTATTCATCGGCATTACCTTGCGCCCGGCTGCGCGCGGCCCTTCGCTGCGCCTCGTAATAGGCGTTGACCGGGTCAACTGCAGCAAGCCGCCTGGCATCATCCTGCCAACGGCGACGGATCGCCCGACGGTGTTCGATCCATTGCCGCAGGAGTTCGATCATGGCCGGCCCCGCCGCGAGACCAGAAGCTCTGATTGGGGGATCCAGATCGCCGAGGTCTCGTCTCCGAACGGCATGGCAGTTCCCTCGAAGGCGCATATCCCGACCCATGCGCAGATGACCGCGTCGAGCATGTCCTCGAACGCCTTCAATTGCCATGATGGTGCCTCGAACGGAGGAAGCTGCAAAACGCCAGAGGCGTCCAGTAGGTCCTCGTCGAGGCAGGCGACGATGGTCCGCCAGGTTTCGAAAAGCTTGGTGCGCCGGCTGGCGGGGCTTTCCGTTGGCCAGTAATTGCGGATCTTCCCGTGCTTGTAGGGCAGCCGCTTTTCGGCGCGCATCAGTTCGACCAGGGCTGGATGCGGGTAGACTTCCAACAGGCCCGGCACGCCAACCTCTTTCGTCAGCAGTCCGTGCCCGCAGCGTTCGAAACCGCTCCTCAGATCGTCGCTGATCTTGCCTGGCCTGATCGCGCTCGGCGTGTGTGTGCTGCAATGGCGGGCGCCGTAGGCCGCCGAAACCAGATTGTCCGAAACTCGCCGCGCGGTGATCGGCTCGAGAGAAAGGGGCATATCCACAGCAACAAGGTCGACAGGAACTCCTGCGATTCTCCCGGCCGCGGCTAGGAGAGCCGCGGCCTCTGCCACCGAACCGGATGGTCGGGACGTGGAGATCAGCCCCTCTTCGGCGTGGGCCAGCAGGTGACGATAGGACGATCCCGCGAAGATCAGACGCCAATTGCCGGCAGTGGAGGAAACCAACGCGACGCCGCTCGGCTGCGTCGCGGTCCAGGCTGCGTCAATACCCAGAATGGTCGTCATCGCCCCTCCCGACCATTCAAACCGCCCGGAAGCGATCGAATGCCGTCAAATATCTGACCGGTGGATCGGCATCCCAGCGATAGATCTCTGTCCGCAGGAAATGCAGCTCCTCATCGAGCTTCTCTTCCGGCAGTTCAACCCACCAGGATTTGGGGCGGCCGTCGGAACCGTCGGACCAGCGATAGCCACGCGCCTTGAGATGGTCCTTCATGTCAAAGGGGGAATTTTCAGCGTAGATGCGAACCCGCGACAGCTGGCTGGCCCGATAGAGTTCCGCAAATGGCGTCGAGGTCGAATCGAGCCGTGTCTGCCCGAGTACCTCCAACAGTGCGAAACAATCGTCCACTGCGCGGTGCCCATCGTGAAAATATCCCGACTGGCCGATCAAGTACCCGAGCTTGCTTCCCTCGAAACCGCGCGCCGACCAGTCGATCTCGGACACGGAGCAGGCCCATGCCTTATGGACGAAGATCGGCGAGAATGCCTCGCAGAAGGGCCGGTCGAAGCCAGCATTGTGAGCAATGACTAGGTCTGCCGGCTCGATAAGGAGCTTCAGACGGGCCAAGTCGATGACTTGGCCGGCGACCATGTCGTCGGTGATGCCGGTCAAGCGTGTGATTTCGGCCGAGATCGGATTCGTCGTTTGTTGAAGCCCACCATAGATGCCCGTGATGTCGCCAATCACACCCGCTTCGTTGAAGGTGAAGGCGATTACGCCGATTTCGATGATTTCGTCGGAGCGATGGTTGAGGCCGGTGGTTTCGGTGTCGAGGATCACGCCGCGGCGCCGGAATTCCTGCCGTGGGTGTTCGACGATCGGCCGCGGTAGAAGCTTTCGCAGGATACGGTAATTGCCGGTCGCTTCAAGTTGACGGGCCATCGCCTCGTCATCCAATCCGATGCCGTCCTGAACACCTTTTGCGACAACCTGTGGCCTAGCAACTCGCTCGGTAGCCGGCATAACAGGAGCTGCAAAGAAGTCGAGTTGCCGGGTCATTGAATTCCGATCCAATTGGCTTACGGAGCGCACAATACGCATCGACGTCGGAGCAAGCAACGACTGTGCCCAGCCAGGTTTCTTTCGCCGGCAGCGTGTGGTTATGCCTCCGGCGCGTCGGATTGAGGGCCGATCAAATCTATCTCTGCGATCTTTTGAAACTCTCCCAGGTATTCCTGACGATGATGCGAAAGCCAGCGGCTGACGCGTCCGTTCGCAAGTAGCTTGGCGACATATCCGCGCGCCACAGTGAGGTGCAGATTGTCGATGCCATAGGTTTCCTCGACGCTTTTCACTTGCGTCTGCAGGGCGGCCAGTTCCCGTTCCATTCGAGCAATCTGCTGACCTGATGGGGTGCCTGCAGCTGCACCTGTCACTTTTTTGGCAGTTACCAACTGGCTGTCAGGCGTAGCGGCGCGGATCGCTCGGGCGAACATGACGGTAAAATTGTGCTGACCAATCATCAAATCCGCCGCTTCGATCTGCCGAACGGCGGACATTTGCCGCAAGACATCGAACACCTTCATCGAGCATGGCGTATCCTTCAGCATCTCGGCCGCTTCGGGACTAATACCTTCCAGCAGCCGAAAGCGGCGAATGACGGACTCCACCTGAAGGCCCAACGCGTCGGCTATGTCAGCAGAGGAAACGCCGCGCTCGATGGCGCGCGCTATCATCCTGTGCTCCTGGATCGGCGCCAGCCGGTTGACCCGCTTGTTATAGGTATAGGTGTCGTCGTCGGTGGCGATCAGGCACTCGACCTCCGCAATGCCGAGTTGCTTGAGTGCTTCCAGCCGCAGATGTCCATCGAGCAGGAACCAGGTCCCAGTATTCTGGGTGTTGGCGATGACGACCGGCGCCTCGACCAAGCCGATCGCCTTGATCGAGCTTAGAACCTGCGCGAACTTTCTGCTTTCGCGAGCGCCGTCCGGGAGCGACTTAAGGGAAACGATCGCGGAAATCGGAAGCGTTCTTATGTCTCGGTCGAAGGCGAGTCGGATCCGCCCATCCCCATCGTTGTTGTCCGGCCCATCATTCATTGCGGCCTCCGGAAATCCGTGCGGTTAGCGCCCTTGGCATGGTCGCCAGTCCCTCGGCCCGCAGCAAATTGACGAATCCTTCGTCAGCGAGCAGATCTTTCAATGCCTCAACGATGAACAGAAGCCGTGTCTGTGTGAAATCCGACTTCTTGACCAGCAGACGCTGCTTTTCTGCCTCACGCTGATAGACCTGCATCAAGTCATGTGCCGTCATCCGGCGTCCGCCGCCCTTTCTACCAAGACGCCCTGCCGGCAAACCCTTGCCCTGCGCGCGCATGCGTATGTCGAGCATTCGCCTGACAGCGGCGAGTTTCTTTCCCCGCAGCTGACCGGCCTCGTATGCGTCGAGGAGCAGGTTCTGTGCCTCCTCCGTTTCCGCCCGAGAGATTTCCATCGCCAGCGTGATCGGGATGAGGCCTGTCTCCACAGCGGCGACGAGCCGTTCCTCTCCTTTTTCGAGAAGGGAGGCGATCATGTTGACCCATGACGAGCCGACGCCAATCTTCTCGGCAATGGCCGCGTCGGCGTATCCACGCGCTCTCAAGGCACCGATCTCGCGCATCAGGTCGATCGGCCGCGGCGTGCGTCGCGCTATATTTTCAACGAGACTCATCACAAGGCATTTGTCCTCGGCGGCCTCGATAACAACCGCCGGAATTTCGTTCTGACCGAGCATCTGGAATGCTTCCAAACGCCCTTCGCCGCACACCAGATCATATCGCGGACCACCGGGGCCATCGTGCCGGCTCACCGTGATGGGACGTTTGAGGCCTATGGCTTCGATATTGTTCACGATGTCGCGGTGCTGGCGCTTGTTACGGGCTCGTGGGTTGAGGACCGTGATGCGAGAAATCGGAATCATCTCGATCCGGTTCGGACGAAGGGCAGACATCATGCGGCCTCTGGCAAGGGAACGGGTGTTGCGATTTGATAGAGAAGCTCAAGGTCGTCGAAACGATAAGCATCGAGATGAAGAGCGTTGTCCTCCGACAGCCGCAACTTCTCGGAAAAAACGTCGATCCGCGGGAACAGATAATAGTCGAAGGGCGCCCGGTTAGCCGCATCCATGCGCACCACAACCGTGATGTCGGGACCGAGAGACGTATCAAAACGGAGTTTCCAGCGCAAAAGTCCTGTCGATGTCTGAAGGCAACGAGCAATGACCACCGACAGCGTGAATTCCTGATTGACGATCACCCGATCGGTTTGCAGATCCTGCAAGGCGTCGCTGCCGGTGGCCCGCAATCTTTCCAGAACTTCACCGACCACATCGGGATGGAGTTTGCGGAGCTCGCGGTTGGTTTCGACATAGCGGTAGTCCCGATCGGGGGTGAAGCCGACGAGACGATAGGCTCGAAGCAGGCTCCCGAAGCGCGCACTATAGGCGCTGCTGGACGGCATGCCGTCACATTCATCAATGACGATGCCGGAGAGCAACCCCTTTTGCCGGAAGAGGTCTCGCAATGACTGCAACATCTCTTCATCGCTCAGGCGGAACGAGCGCGCGTTGATGATTGTTCTTGCCGCCTCGAAAAGCTCGCGCGCGACGACAGGCTCAAAAGCTCCCTCCGCCCTGATCCACATGTCGGGATCGTTCCGGACACGCTTTTTCTTCAGCTTGAACGAGCGGCGGTTCCAGACATTGTCGCCGGCATATTTCTCGTTGATCAGGACCTGGTGGACAGTTCCTCTCGTCCATGGACGGCCAAGGTCGGTCAGGATACCTCGGGCATTGAGATCGGCTGCAATCTGGCTCTCAGTTTTTCCATGGTGGACAAAGGCCCGGTAGACCTCGCGGACCAGGTTTACCTCCTCGACCGGCCCAGGTGTCAGAATGACGCGATCAGTCTGAATGCTCTTGTGCTCGCCGCGCTGCAGGACCGCTTTGACAGCGCCGTGTTCATCGATGAGGGTACGTCGCAGACCGAAGCCAGCAGGCCCGCCTTGGCGAAAACCCTTTTCGATCAACCTGCCCTGTCCGGCGAAGACCTTCGTCGATAGCTCGCGGCTGTATTCGCCGGCCATCGCCCGTTTCACACCCTTGACGATCGTCGACACCGGGCTGCCGTCGTTTTCGAACTGCTCGGCGCAATATTGGACCGCGATACCGGCGCGCCGGCAAATATATTCGTAATAGGCGCTTTCGTCAGCATCCTGAAACCGTCCCCATCGGCTGACGTCGTAGACAAGAACGATGGTGAAGTCGGTGCCGCCGGCCTGCACATCCTCGATCAGTTGGCGGAGCGCGTCACGCCCCTCTATCTTGAGGCCACTCTTTCCTGCATCGGCGTAGGTTCTAACGATCTCGATTCCACGAGCTTCCGCATACTGGCGGATCGCGTCGGCTTGGTTTTCTGTCGAATATTTTTGATGATCGGTCGACATGCGGACGTATTCGGCAGCGCGAACAGGACGCGCCGGCTGCGCTGACGATAGTTCTCTGTCGTAGGTTCCCCGGTTCGCCACGCTTCGCCCTTTCCTCGTTCCTGCCGGATCGGTCCGGGCAACTGACCGCCCCAGCGCACGACAACATCCCTGCCGCCTCCCGCGATATTGCAAGCTTAGCGGACGAAGGAGCGGAAGATGTTGCCGAAAACGGGCAGGAAGCTGCCGGTGTGGAAGGGGGTTCTAGGCGGGCGTGACTTGTTGGCCCAGACCATCGCCGATCTGTTGCGCAAGGAGCATGGCGACACCCATCGGGCGATCAAACAACTGATGAACCAGACAAACGCGAGCGAGCGGACGGTCAAGCACTGGCTGTCGGCACAACATGCTCCGGACACATTGTTTTTCTTACGCCTTATGGTCTCCTCCCCCGTCATCCGCGCCTTTGTTCTGGGGCTGATCGAGGGCCCGGCTTCCAATCCATTGTCGTCGGCACGCGATCGTCCTGTCCGTGCCGCTGCGCGGGAAGCCTATGCTGCCGGAGAAGCGGCCTTCAGCGCGCTAACAAAGGATGTACGGGAAAGTGGCCCTGAAAATGACCCTGATCGTGACCCTAAACATGACCCTGAACCCGTGGAGCTCAATGAACGTCAGCACTGGTTTCTTGAGCGTATCGTTGACGGCGACCGCTACGGCGCCAAGGAGATAATGGCCATCTGGGAGGTCAGCCTGAAAACCGCGCGACGGGATATACGCGGCCTCCAACTCGCCGGATTACTGGCATATGTCGGTTCACGTCGAAGAGGTAGATATCGCTCTGTCCGTTGAGGCTTCGCGATCGATGCTGAGCGCATTGGAAGGTCTTTAATGAATTCAAACCTGGGATAAGCCTGCTGCCAACTGATAGCTGTTGATAAATCGGCAATGTTCTACTTTTGTTCAGGCATAACGGTATCTCACGACCCTCGAACCGCCTAGGTTGGCACGATTCAGTCATGGAGGCTTATTCGTTGCGGCTATTGAAAAGCTACGCTCCCCAATTTCCCGGCTTCGACCCTCTCGAAGCTGCGGTGGCCCAGTTGGCAAACGCGGGCATCGAGGAGCGCGGCGCCATCTTCACCCGCCGTGAGGTCGTTGACTTCATTCTTGACCTGTCCGGTTACACGATCGACCGGCCGCTGCACACTTTCCGTGTGTTGGAACCATCGTTTGGCGACGGCGATTTCCTGTTACCAATTATTGACCGCTTGCTGACATCTTTCCGCGAACACGCCGCTGAACAGGATGTCGTCGTGGGCCTGAGAGCAGCGTTGCGTGGCGTGGAACTGCATCGTGTCACATTTGAGATGACCAAGGACCGCGTCATCGATTTGCTGTCCCAACGAGGAGTGCCTGAGCTGGCAGCACGAAGTCTCGCTGAGGCATGGCTCTCACAGGGTGATTTCCTTCTAGAGGATTTTGATGCGGCCTTTACGCATGTCCTTGGCAATCCGCCCTACGTGCGGCAGGAACTGATTCCCGACGAGCTCATGGCGGAATATCGTCGTCGCTACGCCACGATCTACGATCGAGCCGATATCTACGTACCCTTCATCGAGCATTCCCTGAAGCTCCTGGCACCCGGTGGTGCCCTTGGGTTCATCTGCGCCGATCGTTGGATGAAAAACCGCTACGGCACTCCGTTGCGCAAGATGATCGCCGATCACTACCACCTCAGGGTGTACGTGGATATGATGGATACGCCAGCATTTCATACGGAGGTAAGTGCCTACCCGGCGATTTTCATCATCGGTAATGAGCATGGAAAAGCGACGCGTCTGTATCACCGACCCGAAATTTCGCGACCATTTCTAACGTCATTGGCAACTGCCCTTACAACTCCCGAGACTCCTGTTTTTTCTGGAGTTAGGGAAATACAGGCGTTGGCGCGAGGCGCCGAGCCGTGGGTGTTGGAATCCTTTGACCAACTGGCCGTTGTGCGCCGACTTGAGGCGTTGTTTCCGACATTGGAAGAAGCCGGTTGCAAGGTCGGTATCGGCGTCGCGACCGGCGCAGACAAGGTTTTCACCGGCGCGTTCGATAAGCTTGACGTGGAAGACGACCGCAAGCTGCCGATGGCCATGGCGAAGGACATCCATTCAGGCCGGGTTGAATGGCACGGCAACGGCGTCATCAATCCCTTTGATGACAATGGCGGGCTTGTGCCACTTGAACGATATCCCCGCCTTGCCCGCTATTTTGAAAAGCATGGCGCGGAGATCAAGAGTCGCCATGTGTCGAAGAAGAATCCGATTAGCTGGTACCGAACGATCGACCGGATTTATCCGGATCTGACTCACAAGCCAAAGCTGCTGATCCCGGACATCAAGAGCGAAGCGAATATTGTTTATGAGCGTGGGAAGCTCTATCCGCATCACAACCTTTACTATATTACATCCGACGACTGGGACATCCAGGCGCTACAGGCTGTTTTGCTGTCAGGAATTGCCCGTTTGTTCGTCGCCATTTACTCGACGAAGATGCGGGGTGGTTATTTGCGATTCCAGGCACAGTACCTGCGCCGGATCCGCGTGCCGCACTGGAGGGATGTTCCACTGGAGGTTCGGGAGGAGCTGATCAGTGCTGCGGAGGCGCTGGACATTCAGCGGTGCAATGAAGCGGTCTGTCACCTCTACCAGCTGAGTGCAGGAGAGCGGCAGGCCATGGGGGGAAATGGGACTTTTTGAGAATGGCGCTTGATTTAGTTGATTACGAAAAGAAGGCCCTTGAGGCTACGATGGCATTCTGGGGCAATCGGGAGAAGGCACGGCAAAAGCAGATCGAGGCCGGACGCGCTGACCAGGGCGAGCGCGCGGGAGTTACCGCTGGCAAAAACATGGATGGCTTCCTCGCCTTGCTCATCGATATCGTGGAGGCGAACGGGCTGACGAACGCCACCATTCATCAACAGCGCGCCGTTCTGACGTTGCCTGGCTACTTCCGGCCGACCAAGTTGTGGGACGTTCTGGTGGTGCAGGACAAACGACTTGTCGCGGCGATCGAGCTCAAGAGCCAGGTGGGGCCATCTTTTGGCAACAACTTCAATAACCGCACGGAAGAGGCGATTGGCACGGCGCACGACCTTTGGACGGCCTATCGCGAAGGCGCGTTCGGCAAACATCCACGACCGTTTGTCGGATGGATGATGATGGTGGAAGACGCGCCGGAATCACGCCGCCCGGTAACCGATCGCTCGCCGCACTTCCCTGTCTTCAAGGAATTTCAAGGTGCGTCTTATCTCAAGCGCTACGATGTTCTCTGCCAGCGCCTTGTTCAGGAACAGCTCTACGGCGCAGCTGCTCTGTTGACGTCGCCACGGACAGCTGCGGCGACGGGCGAGTTCCATGAAATGTCCGAGCTTACGAGCCTCAAGACGTTCGTGACGACTCTCGCTGGACACGTGGCGGCAGTCGCCGCTCAAGGCTAAGTTCGGAATGTAGTTGATGGCTGAAGTTTCAGAGGATAGTCTCAATCGATATTAAAGAGATTGCCGACGTCTCCCCTTGTCCGTCGCCTCGAAAGGAACCGAACGCGCAGCTCGTTAATACATTAGTCACACCGCACCGAACCTTATCTAATAAAATGAAGGCCTTAAGTCGGTCCAGTTCGATGCGGTCCCCTCTGCGACCGATCAGGCCTTCTTGACGTCTACGGACACTTTCACAACATTATAAAGGGATACGTTTCCACCCGCAGCCTTGCCCGGATCAAACAATGCTAAGTTAAACCCCTCACTGACCGAGCTACGGTAAATGACGCCGTCGAATCCGCTCCTTTTTATGAATTCGCAAAGGTATTGGCTGGGTATGTAATCGATTGCCGCGCCCTGAGGAAGAACTGGCCGCGTTAGCTCCTCGCCGAGACGCTCCAGGAAAGGAAGATCAGCTCTAAGCTGGCCGATCTCGCTTGCATCGGAAAGGATAAAAGGAGACACCAGCTTGCGAGGGTGTCGCAAGTCAACTGCTCGTATGTTCGGAACAAAAAATTCTGCGACGCACGCTACCTCGCCTGTATGAGGACGCACTTCCGAAGCTGCCGTATCTGGCAGTGATCCGAGATAGAGATACGGAATGCCAGCAGGGTTCGCTCTGCCATGCGAGGTCCTTCTCTTGGGAGGCGGTCCCATTTTGTCTATCGTGAAAGTCTCGTCATCTGTCCGGATGCGTGCTCTAAACCATTGCTCCGGCAATTCGGGAGCCAGCAATAAATCGAGCAGTTGACGAAGCCGGGCCTCATCAATGGTGACGTCTAGAAACCAACGATTCCTATACATCATCTCATCGCGCAACGTCTCCCACTTAGCCAGGCCCTCGCTCACATAGCTCGAAGACGGAACAAAACGGTGGCGCACGACATCGCCGTTGTCGAGGATCTCGCCAAGCAGCTCTTTCGCATGGGCTAAGTCCATGGTGTGATGGGTAAAAAGCTCCCAGTCTTCCTTCATCCACTCGACAAGCGACTTTCCATTTTCTCGCGGCTCGTAGACGTTTACTAAGAGTTCGAACCAGGGCGAAAGCTGATTTGGCTCGACCAACAGAACGTCATCAGTTCCGCAGAAACTGCACTTTCCCTTGGCTGGGTTCAACGTAGGAAAAATGTCATCGCGAAGACCACGATCGTCAAAGCACTCCGGGCAGCAGTATCTCTTCTCCATGGTCAGGCTCAGCCGAGAAACGCCGCCAGAGTTTCGATGTGGTGCTTCATACTCAGCTTTTTGACATAACCAAGTCCCGGGAAGTGCCCTTTCGCGTATAGGTCTCGGAATTCCGTGATCGCGCTGGTTTCGAGGAGCTTCGAATCCCCGCCTTCGAGTTTTTTGATTAGTTTTGCCAGAGCTTGTCCGAACTTGCCCGCCGGGTCCGTCGGAGTGCTATTCGTGTCCGAAACGAAATGGTAGATATACATGACATTGTCTTTGTCGGGGTCGATAAACGTAAGGTGGATTGCCACAGCGTAAGCGGGCCCGCCGCCTTCACTGTAGGCATCGCCGACCGTAAGAAAATCGCCGAACCCAGCCATGCCAAGCTCGCCATATGTGACATGAAGGTCTGAGAACTCTTCGACAGGCGGATAGTCTGCATTCTTTTGGCGGTTAAAGCCGTCCCTGATAAGAACACGCTCGCCCGCACTAAAATGCTTCCAGTAGAGCAGCTTAGAGTGGCTATCGACGAACACGTTGGACATGCCGGGCAGTTCGGCACCGAATGCGGTAGCCAGCGCTTTCGGCTCAGTAAAGCCTGCGTGGACAAATACCGGATAATGATCAGCATGAGCGTGATAGCACGCAATTGCATCATCGACCGTCATGCTACTGCGCAACAAGATACCCGCAGCAACGGCGTCGTTACCGATGTATCCCTCTCTGAGCAGTTTCGTGATGTTAGCCCCATCCTCTTGGTGGTCACCATGATAAGGATTGATGATGACGACCGCCTGGCTTCCAGCATCACTTAGCGCTTTCAGGGCCTTCTCGAGGCCCCCAAGCGCCTCACGCACCGGCTCGATGATCGGAATAAAACCGCTTGATGCCAACAACGGCGCGGTTTCCCGCAACGTTATGAGTTCAAACTGCTTCCCACGAAAATACGGACGATACACTCTCAGCTCCAGGCCATCGCGATAGAAAGCGGCGTCTCGACGGCTTCGACCAACTTGATGTGTTCGGAGCGCTTGACGGGAATCGATATTGCCGCAGCCTGCAATGACTCGGGAAGTTGGTCAACAAGTTCAACCAGAGGAGTTAGGTTTCGAGTCCGCTTTAGTGTTCTAACCATCTCATTGTGAAGTATGCTGGGATCGAGATCGGCGAAAATCGTCCGAAGCGCGCCGTGAAGTTGGGTATTCGGCACTTGTGGTATCTCCCGACCTAGCGCCTTAAGAATCGCTGCGGCTTCTGCAGACCGGAGAGATTCAAAAACAGTCTGCGGGCAAACCCTATCCGGACGATTGACGCCTTCGCGTTCCGTGGAAATTTGGTACCGCTTGGATAGGCATAAGACGCCTGTGTCTTCTGGCACTGCCGCGAGCACCCCCTCCACGTGATCTTCGCTCGCAATCACGTTGACCTTCGCGAACACCTTTTTATAGTTCGCGACTTGGTTCGACAGCCTGGCCAACGAGTCCCGCTCAGACTTTATTTCGTAGACCGTCGCCGTCCCGTTAAGGATAACAAGATCTGCTTTGCAGGTCCCTGCACGGAATTCAGTTAGCATAGAGGCGGTGCGGAGCGAATGCGTGCCCATCAAAATCTTATGGCTGATGGCGCTGCGGTAAATGTACTCATTGCGCTGCCCTGATACCCGCAGCACGGCGAATGCACGATCGAATGCGTCACCGACGCTCGCGCCGGCATCGCACAAACCCGCTAGCCCGACCTCGTCGGCCAATCGCCGGAATAGTCCCGAGCGCCCTTTCTTCGCCATTTCCCGAAAAACGGCTGATGAGAATAGGCGCGACAAGACCACTAGCTCTGTTTTGTTGTTTCGTGCCAATTCCGATTTCCTAGAGCGGCGCAATGGGTGACATTGTACAAGCCGCGCCCCTTCGGCGATATCGCCAAAATAGCGCACCTGAGATTTAATATGCCGCAGTTGGGATCAACCCGATGGCCAATCAAGACAGGCAACCGTGATCTCGGAATTGGCAACACGAAGCGCAGGCTTTGGGTAACTATGGCGAACAAAATCGGGGCCCCGAGGCCTTAACCTCGCCGGTAGGCCAAACGGGTTGCTTACTTTCGTTGATAAAGTAGTCGAACCTTCGGTTGAGATCTTGTCCATCGCCGAGAACACTCTAACGTGGCGGGATGAACTGTGGCCGTGTCGGCAGAACGACGCCGCGGCGCTGGTTGATTGATTTATATGACTTCGGCCTGGCAGGTATTGGCCCAGGATGTAAGCAGGATCGAGATGACGTTTTTTCAGCAGAAGATCGAAAAGTGGCTGTTCAGAGAGGTCCCTGAGCGCGCGGTATCGCAGCCCTACGATCTTCCTGCGGTGGTGTTGACGACGGATGTCGGATTACAGCGGACCGAAAACCAGGATCGCGTGGCCGCGTTTTCAATAGACGGCCCGAATGGAGATCGGCTTAAAGTCGTCGCGGTAGTCGATGGTATGGGAGGTATGCGTGATGGAGCAAAATGCGCCACGCTCGCTCTGACCAGCTTCTTTACTGGGCTCGCATCGTCTCGCGGTCACATCCAACAAAGAGCATATCGGGCGATATCGCTCGCCAACGACACCGTCTTCAAGTTCGCCGGCGGAAAGGGGGGCGCAACGCTTTCCGCTATTGTTATGGATAGCCGGGGGACGGCATACATCGTCCATCTCGGCGACAGTAGAGTGTACAGCTTCGGACACAACTCACGCGTCGAACGTCTTACGAAAGATGACTCGCTGGCCGAGGCCGTTGGCGGACATGGCCGAGAGCTCCTTCAGTTCGTCGGAATGGGTCCGGAAATGCAGCCCTTC
The DNA here is from genome assembly GCA_965229115.1 of Hyphomonadaceae bacterium. Taxonomy (GTDB): domain Bacteria; phylum Pseudomonadota; class Alphaproteobacteria; order Caulobacterales; family Hyphomonadaceae; genus UBA7672. Next base: position 73,938 of record CBDDIR010000002.1, read on the forward strand.
CTGAGCGAGGTCCCAAAAGAAACGAGGAATCTAGCTATCACAAGTGATGGCATTCATTTCATTGAGGCGCCGACACTGCAGAGTGTGCTTCTCAACTCGTCAACTATCCGAAGCGCCGCCGAGCGACTCGCCGCCTTAGCGCGCTGGTGCGGCGGGCCCGACAACGCTTCTGGCGCATTCATAGACCTGCCGTTGCTTGCCCAGGAAATACATTCACCATCGTTAGTTAGCGCTCAGATTTGGGACCCATTCGGTAGTCTCAGTTTTAATATGGAACCGGACGATCCCGGTGAATTGAGCAATTTCCACCAAAAGCCACTGCAAAATTTCGAGGGCGAAAACGAAGCAAAAAGTCCGCACCTTGACGACAAAAAATCGCCCCGCGATCCCCAGGTTCAGCGCGGCACGAAAAAGAATACTAAGCGGAAGAAAAAAGAAAGTGTCCCCAAACAGGACATACAGCTCGAAATAAAAATTGAGGGGAACTCGGGGGAAGAGAACGGTGATAATCGCCAATAGGTACCAGCCGACAGGAAATACCGACGCGGGGGGCATGGGAGAAATCTTGGAATGCGTCGACCTTCACCTGAAACGGCGGGTGATCGTGAAACGATTACAGCTGGGCATTGACGAAAGACGCTTGCTCGATGAGCAAAAAGCGCTGGCTAAAGTGCGGTCCAAGCATGTTGTGCAACTCCACGACATTGTAGAGCTCGGTTCGGGCAAAAAATCAGAAAAAGCGATCGTGCTTGAGTACATCGACGGCAATAATCTCGCCATCGGTGCGTTCGCACCCGATCGCACCTACCTCGGTGTAATTTGGCAGATCGCTTGCGGATTGCGAGATATCCATGACGCGGGAGTCATTCACCGCGATATCAAACCTAACAATATCCGTCTCGATAAAGAAGGCGTGGTCAAGATCATTGATTTTGGACTCGCCCGCTCACGAGACGAGGCGAAGACACGAGGGGTGGTTGGCACCCCAGTTTTTATGGCGCCAGAGCTTTGGGGCAGCGACACGGTGAGCTTCAACAATTCAATAGACGTCTACGCATTCGGTGTGACCGCCCTCGCCCTACTGAACCAGAGGGTTCCGACAGAACTCGGAAGCATGCCGCCCAAACCAGTGTCTGTCCCCGCGCTGATCAGCGCCTTTCCGAAAATACCCAATGAGATCATGGCCGTCCTCGTTTCTTGCCTTGACCATGCACCATCTCGCCGTCCGACGATGGCGACAGTTCAGAAAATAATCGAACGCCGGCTGCTCGAGAACGAGCATCGCGCACTTGTAGTGATGGATGGGAACATACACCATCTTGATAGTAAAAGACGCAAAATAACACTTAATGCCGGCTCCGTTGGATCGATAGCTATCGAATACAATGGCTACGAATTTGTTATTGTAACCGTAAGCGGCAGTGTCTTCATTAATAACACCGTAGCAAAGACAGGAACTTCGATGCCAGGTTGCTGTGTGATTACATTCGGAACCGGATCGAACAGACGGTTCGTCACTTTTGACGTCTCACATCCAGAGGTTATGCCATGAACGTGGGGGACGAGATTTCAAACCGATATCGGGTTACAGACACGATTGGTAGCGGCGGCATGCAGGACGTTTACCTAGCCGAGGACCAACTACTTGGCGTTGACGTCGCGCTTAAGACGCCTCAGCCTGGACAACAGAACAAGCGCTTCTCCCAAAGTGCAATCATAGCTGCCAAAGTTAACCACCATAATGTTGCAAAGACGCTTGATTACGTCGAGGAAAATGGGCGGCTTTATCTTATTGAAGAGTATGTGCCCGGCGAAACGTTGGACCATAAACTGAACCGTTTTGGCGCGGTGGATCCCCATCTGGCAGCAAGAGTTTTTCATCACCTCTCTAAAGGCGTGGCGGCATCCCATCACGCCGGCGTTGTGCATCGTGATCTCAAACCGAGCAACGTGATTGCTGAACCTGGCGTCAATCTGCACCATTTAAAAATCACTGATTTCGGAATTGCCACGCTGACCGCTGAGGTCTTTGCTGACGCTGCGAAAGATGGCGACCTAACCCGATCGACGTCGGGAACCATCAGGGGCGCGCTACCCTTCATGGCGCCTGAAATGATGTTTCGTGCCCCCGGCGACCATCCCGGCCCAGAAGCGGACATTTGGTCCCTCGGGGCGATGATGTTCAAAGTTATGACCGGTATCTATCCGTTTGGTGTCTACCTCCAAGCCGCGGTAAATGTGCAAACCCGCAATCGTGCTCCATGGCCAAGCTTTATGACAATCAACGCCCAATACAAGCCTCTCGCCATAGAATTGCAGTCGATCGTTGAGGCGTGCCTTTCATATGACCCTGAAGACCGACCAACAGCCGACGATCTCGTTCGTCAAATTTCCGGAGTTTGCTACATCAATGTTCATCGAAGTGAAGGGGTGATCAATAATCTTATTCAGAACGGATACAGTGGCTTTATAGATGAAGGTGCTGATCCCGTCTTTTTTAGCATGGAGAGCGTGTACGGAGAACGGCGTCCGGCGGTCCGAAGCAACAATCGCGTATGCTATTCGAAGTTTCCCGGCTCTCCAAGACACCGGGGTCATCCTATTGTAGTTATCGACTAATATGGCGCGGCTAGGCAGCCGCCGATATGTTGGTCAGGACATAGAAGCCGGCAAGCAAAAGTTGTTGCCGGCTATGCTACGTCCCTTCGCCCAGCTGTTTCACTTTTAGGCTGCCAGAATTTAACCCAAACTAAGAGGCGACTCATCCAATAGGTTGAACGACGGCGTGGCAATTCAGTCTCTACCTTCGGAAATTCATCTTTGACGAGATCGACAAGTTGCCGAACATCGAACTTAGGGTCACCTACGGCGGTGGACGGATAATGAGGGCATGGCTTATCTGCTCTCCTGCGAAAACGCTCGGATGCCACCATTGTACCTTCGTTCGCGTCATAGGCAAAATATGCTGACCGCGCCGGCTTTCCGTGCCATGGCGTAAACAATTGAACAAGCAAACCGACGGCCGCAGAGGCTAGGACTCCGTTGGGCCACACGACCTGGGGTTTGCTGCCTGCCTCTCCGTATCGACCTGCCTCGTCAGCTAGAGCATTGTCAGTCACGATCCCAAGGCAGCGTAGGCAGGGAGCGCCGGGGGAAGACAGCACAACTTGTCCTGCAACCAGAAACTCATCACGCTCACCGAGACGATGCACGTCCATTCCCATGTCAATGTAAGGGATCAGGAAACGCCGGCAGAATGCTTCGAGTTCGCTCTTGGCAATGATGCGGTCAACACCGCCAACGACGATGTCACAAATCCGGAGCTTGTCTGCAACCTCTTGCCATTTAGCCTTGTGGCAGGATACGCGGGCATTTGGATTGACGCTCATGATCACGCGTTTGGATATTTCTGTTTTAGCACGTCCTTCGGCGACATCTGCCCACGTTCCGCCAACCAGCCGATTGAGGTTGCTATCGGAGATCACGTCGTCATCGATGAGGACAAACCCGCCAATACCCAGATGTGCCAACTGCTGAACGACATGCGAATTGCCGCCGCCAAGGCCAACAAGACCCACAGTTAGATCGTTGAGATTTTGAGTGCTATCTTCTCCCAGGAAGCTCTGCCGATCCTGCCAAGTCATGAGGCGCTCCAGTCTGCCCGAATAGGAGCAGAAATTCTCTTGAAGGAAGTGATCGGCATCGCCGGACGATCTCCTGCCGTCCAGAGCAATCCGTGAACGGAATCGTCGCTCAGCACGAGAAGGCCATGGGGCATCCGTGGCGCAGTCTCGAAAAACCCTGGCACAAACGTCACAGCGCTATCCAAGTCAATGCGGCTAAAGCCAGGGCGACCGTGGCCGCCGTGGGTGTGGACATGAAGAAGGGAGCTCGGCGGCCGATAGCTGGCTTGTGCAGCCTTTCTCATTGCATTCGAGCCGATCTGAGCGCCGACCTTCGGATGCCGCTCATAATCCTCGTCTTCCACGGCCTGATATCCGCGGACTAGCAACATGATCCCACCTTGCCCGTCGGAAGCTGCTGCAGCGATTAGAAATCCAACCCGCTCATGAGCGAATGGATGGGGGCGATGGAGATCCGCTCGAACTTTATCGAGAAGATCTCCATTGATTTTCAGACAGACATTCATTGCAGAGGCCCCAGATGCGCGGCGAGAATTTCATCCCATCCCAACGACGCCGCGACACCGTTCCATGACATGGCGTGCCAAGTGGTTCCCGCGACGGTATGCGTCGTCCAGTTTTGCCCGCGATTGAGGAAGGGTTTGTCGAGAAACAAGCGTGTGGAATATCCGCTATGATAGCCCAGCATAAGAAGAGCATCGACGGCAACGCGGCCACCCGCATGCTTGATCTTGAGCCCTGGCAGGAAGACAGCCGGCTGGCCGCCCTCCTGCCAAAGTTCGGCTTTGGGGCAGATTTTGCGGAGCTTCTGTAGTTCGATCGTAGGGCTACTCATGACGACTGCCCTACCGGAGGATGCGAGGAGAATTCCATGCCTTCCCGAACTTTGATCACTTCGCCAGGCTTCAGTTCATTGAATTCACCGTCGGCGCCGATCAGATCGAGCTTGTAGCCGGCGGGAACCGAAAAGGCCGCCAACAATTCCTCGGTCGTCCACTTGCGGCGTTCGAGCTCGAAGGCGTTTTCCTTATAATAGACCGTGACGGTCTTTTTCGCCTTGCGAAGCTTAAAGCGCTCGACGGTGCGGGGCGACAAATCGACGATATCCTCATCATCGAACTCGATATCGCCGTCGTCCGTGTCCAGGAAAAGGGTCAGGTCCTGCCCCGCGTTCGCCAAGAACTTAATGTGCTTGGCGGCAAGCAAATCCTGTGGCCACTCCATTGAGCGACCTTCCACGGTGAAGCGGTTATTGCTCGGCCCCTTCACGACAAAGAAGCGTTCGACACCGGGATCGGTCAAATCCACCGCCTCGGTCGGTCGGATCGATTCGAGTTCGCCGCTCTTCAAATGACAAAGAATGGCGAAGTCCTCAAGCGGATACGCGTTGGCGATTTCGCCGACCTGCGCACCGACGATTTTGGCGTCCGCGATGTGCTCCGTCCGGAAATCGAACGTTTCGTCGCTCCACTCAAACGCGAACTGCTTTTCCTTGCTCGTGGCTGCTGCCTCGACTTCTATTTCAGAGATCCGCATCTCTTTGGTCCTTTCACTGATCGAGCTCTCTGCCCGCATCAATATGGAACAGTAGAATCGCATTCTCGTCAATACCACAAACATTTATTTCTGATTGTTTGTATTAAGCACATTCAATGTCAGCCCTATTGACAATCTTCGCGAACAGTTGTTGCTTTGTTCACATGTCCGATATGGAAATTTACCGAATTCTCGGATTGGCTGTTGCCAAGCGCCGAAACGAACTGGGACTCACCCAAGCCGACGTGGCTGGGCGGATTGATCTGACGCGAGCATCGTTGGCGAATATTGAGACGGGCCGGCAGAAAGTTCTTCTCCACCAGCTCTACAGGCTGGCAAACGCCCTCGAAATTAAGTCGATAACCGATCTCGTTCCAGGATCGTTTCAGTTCGCCGAGAACTCGGAACCGGTTCAATTTGAGGGGAGCGATGTCAATGACCGCGAGCGCGCGCAGCTGGAGCACTTTGTCCGAACACTCGGGTCCCGTTAGTCATGGCCAATAAGCAGACAGCTCGGGAGCGCGCCATAGAGATACTGGCGCGGTTCAACGTGCGGAGCGCGCCAGTTCCTGTGGAACGGATCGTCCGAAGCATGGGGATTACCGTCCAATATGCCCCGTTCGATGGCGACTTGTCCGGCATGGCGTTCATCAAAGATGGCAAAAAGATTATCGGAGTGAACTCGTTGCATAGCGCAACACGCCAACGCTTCACGATTGCCCATGAACTCGCCCATTTCGTGCTTCACGAAGAGCGACTGGAATCGAAGGTTCACGTCGACAAAGGCGTTCTTAGGCGCGATACCCTAGCTTCCGAGGGTACGGACGCTGTGGAAATTGAAGCAAACAATTTCGCTGCCGAGCTTCTTATGCCGAAGGCAGTTTTGACCGAGACGCTCGGCGGAAAGAACTTTGATTTGGAGGACGAAGAAGCCATCACCTCTGTTGCCAAGAAATTCAAGGTTAGCCCTGTAGCGCTCCAATATCGCTTACAGCAGCTATAATGGCAGGCGCGGCGTGGGGTTCGTTGTCTACGATTTGGAAACGAGCGGACTCCACAAGCGTTTTGATCAAATTCTGCAGTTCGCGGCCATACATACCGACGACGAGCTGGAGCCGATAGATACCCCTCTGCACATTCGAGCCCGACTTCTTCCGAGCATTCTGCCGTCCCCGAAGGCGTTGCTCATTACGGGTCTTACTATCGAGGAGATCATAGACCCCACCGTACCGTCACTTTACAACGCGGTTTGCGAAATTCATGAGGCTTTTCTCCGGTGGAGCCCCTCCATGTATCTGGGATTCAACTCCATACGTTTCGACGAGGAGTTCCTTCGCCAGGCGTTCTATCAAAACTTACGGCACCCGATTTACGTCACGAGTATCAATAACAATCGTGGTGACGTCTTAAGGCTTGCTCGCGCCGTCGCGCTCCTCAACCCCGGCGCTCTCACAATACCTCTAACCCCCGAGGGCCGGCGATCTTTTCGGCTATCAGATATCGGCCAAGCAAACGCCATTCATTTCGACCGGAGCCACGATGCCCTCTCTGACGCGCAGACGACCCTAGCGCTGTGCCGACTTATCCGAGATCGCGCTCCCGACGCGTGGTCGAGCTTCTCCAGGTTCGCAAACCGCCGGAATGTAGTGGAGTTTGTTCAAGAGGAGGAAGCTTTCGCACTCTTGGACGATCGGGCCGACAGTGACTTCGTCTGCGTCACGCTCGTTAGCAAACATCCGACCGACCGGAACTTACACTATTGCCTCGATTTGGCGACGGATATGGATTCGCTGGGTCGGCTTTCGAACGAAGAGCTTTGTGCCGAGGTAAGTCGCCGTGACGGACCAATCCGAAAGTTGCGGGCGAATGCATCTCCCATCATGGCCCAACTCTGGGAACTGGAAGACCAAAGTCTGCTGCCCGCGCCTTCCCAAGACATTGAGCGCGTGGCTCAGAGAGTTCGTTCTGACGAGGAGTTTTTGCAAAGGTTGTCGACCGCAATCCAGGCAAGCCAACCGGTCTGGCCGACCTCTGAGCACGTCGAAGAGCAAATCTACGAAGACTTCATCGGTGATGCAGACGGAGCACTATGTCAGCAATTTCATCTCGCACAGTGGCCGGAGCGCCCGAACTTCATCGGTAGGTTCGGAGATCGGCGACTGCAACGGCTCGCACAACGGCTGCTTCTGCACGAGCGGCCCGACCTACTAGATCAGCACCGCCAATCAGCACTCCTTGTCGAGGTCCAACGAAGGCTGGATGGATCGATCACCGACGCGCCATGGACCACACTGCCAAAAGTGGAAGCCGAGATCCAAGCTCTGTCAGCCGAATGTTCCGAACGCGATCGACGCATACTGGACGGTTTCAGCAAGTATTTAGCCAACCGGTTTCCTTAGCCAATTCTGCCTATAGCCTTCAGAGGCCGCCCGCGCCATTTGCGTCAGAGCACCCCCCACGCCCGAAACCTCCCCCTCCCCGTCATCTCGCGCAAGCCGAGCTCTCCGATGATCCGGAGCGCCGCTTGCGGCGTCATCTCCAGGGTATTGGCCACCATGCCGGCCGACACCAGCGGCCGGCCCATGACCAGCTCGACGAGCTCCGGCAGCTTCGACGATGTCCGTCGCCCTGCGAGCTTCCGCTCCATCATTGTTCGAGCGAGCGCCAGCCGGTCATGCTCCTTCAGTCCAATCTCGGCCGCCGCGATCAGTCCGCCAGCAATGGCCGCCAGCCTCGTCTGCCTCTCGCGATGGCAGCGCCGATCGACGGGAATGGTTTTCAGGCCGAGATTGACGGCGGCGAGATGCGCCGAGGTCGTGACGCCGGCCTGCCGCAGGATCGAGGCTGCGAGCAATCGGCCGAGCCAGGACGCATGCTGCAGCACTGACAGTTCGTTCCAGGCATCGAGGGCGACGATCGCCTGCAGAACTGCCGGCAAGTCCTGCGCATCCATGAGCACGCCCTTCCACTCTTCCAGCCGCGCGTCCTCGTCCCAGTCGAGATCGTAGACAATTGGATCCTTCTCGCGACCAGCGGCACGGACAGGACGCTTTGCCTCCTCGATCGCCGCCTCTGAGCGTGCCAGCACCGCATCGATGGCGGCGAACTCGGCGTCGAGCGCATTGGCATCGTCAACGTCCTCCGTCCCCTCCCGTTTCCCGTCTACCTCTTCGTTGAACTCGCTGCTGGTCGCCGCGTCGTTCTCGGGGGCGGTAATCGCACGGCCGGCGATCCCGGCACCTCGCACGCTGCGGAGGCCGTCGGTCGACAGTGCCCAGCCTGGGGGATACGCTGCAATCCGCCGCCTTGTACGCAATACATCGCGGGCGATCGTCAGCTCGTGGGTCGGCGCGCGAATATCTTTCGTGGCGTCGTGGAGAACGAGGTCTTCGAGATGGACAAGTTCGCCGTCGATCCAAAGTGAAGCGCAGGCATCGGCGAAATGCATGCGTTCGATCCAGCCTTCTCCGACCGGAGAGCGGGCGATGCGCTCGTCGAGACGGGTCATGGCGATGGCTGTGGCTTTTACTTCCAGATTTCAATCCGGGGAATGTCATACGCCAGTTTGGTTCTGGCGCTAAACTGGAGACGATTTTCAGCTAATGATTTCAGCGAGGCCCTTTGCCAAAGCGATTTCACGATCGAAGCTCGCCGGCGGCGCGCCCGGTCTTGGACGAGCACTGGTCGATGGCGCGTCGAATGGCCCGCGAGCTGGACAAAATCCTGGATGGCGGCAATCCGAAACATGCTGCCATCAAACGCGCGGCGGCTGAACTGCGGCTCACCACCCGGCAAATCTATAATCTCCTGGCCCGTTACCGAGCCGATCGCACTGTGACCAGCTTGCTTCCTCGCACCGCTGTCAGTCGGCGCAAGCGGCTGCCGGAACAGGTGGAGGCGATCATCGCGGCCACACTTCGCGAGAAGTGGCTGACGCTTGAGCCGACCCCACTTGCTCCCGTGGTCGACGAGATCCGCGCGCGGTGCGAGGAAGCCGGTCTTGCCGTTCCCTCATATGTGACGGTCGCTCGGCGCATCCCGATGTTGTTTTCGCCGGAAGAGATCGCGAAGAAGCGATCGGCCAATCCAAAGCACTTGCTGCGGCTGAAGCCGCGTCCCGGCTATATCCATGCGCCACACCCGCTCGCCGTCTGCCAAATCGACCATACGCCGACTGATATCCATTTCGTGGAGGTGGTCGATGGCGCCGGTGTGTTCGTCGGCCGGCCCTATTTGACTGTCATCACCGACGTGGCGACGCGATCCATCGTCGGCTTCTGCCTCACCTTGGAAAAGCCGTCGGTTCTGTCCGTTGCGCTTTGTCTCGCCCAAGCCATGTGCCCGAAAGACACATGGCTTGCAGCGCGCAATCTCAATCACGCCTGGCCGATGTTCGGTCGACCGCAGCTGCTCGTCACGGACTCGGCAATGGAGTTCAAGGGACACGCCTTCCAGCGAGGATGTGACGATTATGGGATCCGGGTCCGCTACCGCGATCGAGGCCGTGTCCATCAAGGCGGGGTCGTTGAGCGGCTGCTGGGAAAGCTCAATGCGGTCCTCGCCACCTACCCGGGCTCTTCGGGCCGTTCGGTGGCCCACCGCGACGAATATCCATCCGAGCGGCGCGCCTGCCTGAGCTTCGCCGATCTGGAGCGCTGCGTGGCGCTGGCCGTGATCGATCACAACCTGCAGGAAAATTCCAAGACCCTGAAGGTCCCTATGACGGAATGGCAGCACAACGCAACTGCCCTGCCTCGTTTCGACGATGACCCGCAGCGCGTGCTGTTGTCGTTCTCGCCGGGGACGGAAAGACAATTGTCACCGCAAGGAATCAGCATGTTCGCCATGCACTATTATTCGCCGTGGCTGAGCGCCGTCGTTCCCGAGCGTGACCGGCTCGGAAAGCTCGAGGTGCGATACGATCCTCGCGATATCAGTCATGTCTATATCCGCGACCCGGAAACGCGACTATTCCGACCGGTCGAGAGACGCGACGGCCAACTGACGTCGGTGACGCTGTGGGAACACGAGGCAGAGCGCGCGCGTCGGCGCACAATTAATCATCGGCCAAATGTTGAGAAGGTGGCGCTTCGCCGTGAGATCGCAGCCATCGTTGAGGCTGCCAAGCCTTCCAAGCGCCAGTTGCGCGATGCTGTCCGCAGCGTACATGCCGCTGCGGCGGAAAAGCCTTATGCCATTATGCAGCAGCCGGCGCCTCCCCCGGCAGAGCATCCTCCGCGTCAAAAGAGTCGGTTGCCGGTGGAGGATTGGTAGCAATAGTGGATCATTTGATCGAGCATGTCCGGCCGTATCTTGATCGCGATCAGGAGGAAAGGATCGCCTATATCCGCGCGCCACGGTGGATCGGGCATCATGTCGCCCAGGATAGCCATCGGCGACTTGCCGAGCTTCTGTTACGGCCTCCGTCTTTGCGAACCCAGGGGCTGATGTTGGTCGGCCCCTACGCCAACGGTAAGACGATGATTGCCGAGCGGTTCGCCGTCGAGCACCTGAGAACCTCGCCCAAGCAAAGGGTATGGATAGCCCAGACACGCGAAGGCGCCGGCCTTGGCCATTTCTATGCCAGCATTCTCCAGGCGCTGCGGGCGCCCGGCGCCGATATGTGGAACCTCGGCCGCAAGGCCGAGCAACTCGATCACTTGTTGGCCAGCGTCAGGCCGAGGGTGCTGATTTTCGACGAATTTCACAATGCGTTGCGGGGCCGTGCGCGCGACGTCGAAGCCGTATTTGCTTTCCTGCGGCGGATTGGCCGCCAGTATGACATCTCGCCGGTGCTGATTGGCGAGGTGGCCGTCTGCGATTTTATCAACGCCACCAGCGAGATGGCGAGCCGCTTCGACCTGGTCGCAGTTCCACGCTGGCAATATGACGAGAACTATCTCATGCTGCTCGACAGTCTCGAAGCCGCTTTGCCGCTCGCAAAAGGCTCGGATTTGTCGAACGAACCGTTGGCGCGGCAAATATTCAGCCTCTCGGAAGGCCTGATCGGCGAAATCGTCACCATCGTCACAAAGGCAGCTGTCGCGGCGATCAGATCCGGGAGCGAACGCATCACCAAGGCCGGAATCGACGAACTGCGCCATGTGCCGGTCTCGCAGCGGCGCAACAGGACCTTGCGCGAGAGCCTTCTATGATGACGGCCGACGCGCACGCGCCGGCAATCAGCCTTCTCGAACGATATGGTGACGTGGTTTCTGACCTGTGGCCGGTCACTGTGATTCCGCAGTCAGACGAATTGCTGTCAAGCTGGTTGCACCGGCTTGCCTTTGCCAACGGAGTATCCCCGAGAGCATTCGCGCGCGTGCTCGGACTTAATCCGGGAATGTGGTCGGCCGCCCTCGATCTGAGGCTGCCGGCCGACATAGCAAACCTGCTGTATGCCAAAACGGGCGTCGCGCCCGATCAGCTCGCGGCGATGACATTGTCGCAGGATCTGCCCAAACAACTCTTGCTGCCGCTACGCTACAACGGGCATCGCGACAGTTCTACGTGGCTGCAGTTCTGCTGCCGCTGTTTAAGCGAGGATGCGCAACCCTATTTCCGGCGTCGATGGCGGCTGGCGACACGGGTTTCTTGCACAGAGCATGGCTGTCGATTGCGCGATCGCTGTCCGTCCTGCAACAGCTGCATTGCAGTCTTTGACCAGAGCGAACTCGTGCCGCAACATTTTTGTGCTGCGTGCGGCTACGACTTACGCCGCGCACCAATCCCTTACCTCAGTCCAGTGACGAGAACGTTCGACCGATGCATCGACAATGTATGCAGCCTGGAAGCGATCGTCCACTCCCCGTCGGGACCCATGCTTATTCGCCGGCTCTTGAGCTTGCCCAGTGCAGGCGGATACTACTCGGCGATGATCCTCACCAGTCTGTCGACAGCGGCAAGGGCTTACTGCGCCGAACGTCTCAATTGCCCAAGTGAAGGGCCGGTGGATGACGCCGAGGATGAGGAACGCAAAGCACGCCGTCTGAGACGCCTGATTCCGCCGCCGTGTGATCACCACGCCTGGATCGAGCTTCTGGCGAACGCTCTCAGGCGAAGCAGAGGGCGCCCGAATGTCTCGAAAGGCAAGGAGCCGGCTATAAAGCTTCCGGACCTGCTCAGCGCCTATGCCAGAATGAACCCAGGTCCCGGCCGTCGCCGAGCGCAGGAGATGATTGGAACCTAAAGAGGCCGCACAGGACCTAACTCGTCACTCCTCCAGTACGTCGCTCTCAGCCAGCCCAAGCGCGGTTTCCTTGAGCGCCTGCCGGCTGAGCAGCCCGGCGTCCTCGAGCCCCTCCAGATCAGGCAGGTCACGCAGTGTCTCAAGGCCGAACGCCGACAGGAAATGCTTCGTCGTCACATAGGTGTAGGGCGCGCCGTGTGTCGGGCTGCGCGGGCCGGAGCTGAGAAACCCGGCATCGCGAAGGCCGGCAATCATGTCGCGGCTTATCTCCTTGCCGAACATGTTGGACAACTCGCCGCGGGTCACCGGCTGCAAGTATGCGATCGCCGCCAGCACCACAGCCTCGTTTTCCGACAGCGACGCGGCGACGCTACGCGTTGGCGCCTGCGAGGCACGGATCGCAGACGCGTAAGCCGAACGGCTTCGATGCTGCCATCCCCCGGCGACCGCAACGATGTCATAGGGACGTGACCGCAGATCCTCGCGCAAATCATCGATGATGAGATCGATGCTGCAGCCGCAACCGACCACGCGCGCCAAAATCTCACGGCTGACCGGCTCGGCGGCGGCAAAGATCACTGCTTCTACCCGCAGCATCCATTCGCGCCAGCGCAGCTCCGGCGGCAGATCTTCGAGCTCGCGATCAAGCAACACTTCGTCCTGCGGCCGTGACTTCCGTCGTGTTGCGCTTGATCCAGCCATCGTCACAACCCAAAAATCCGGAACGAAGTTCGGCCGGACAGTTCACGCACCGCGCCAAAACTTTCCAGCCGCTCGAACAATCGCGTCGCCGCCCAGCGGGAGAGATGGCTGCCGGGCACGGAGGCGGGCATGGCATCCTCGTTGAGCAGCTTTTCGATGACGACGCCGGCGCCTTTGGTTCGCAACTTCGGCGCGATCGCCAACAATGTCTCGGCACGCCGGCCAATGTCATTGGCCTGCCGCAAGGCCTCGACCGTGGCGGACACGAGCGCCAGGCACACCGCCCGCGGGAAAGCGGGCTCCCCGGGCCGCACCCGCCCGCGGCCACCTATGGTCTTGAACGCTGCGCCAAACCGCTCGCCCATCGTGAGCGGCACGCCATACGCCCAGGCGAGTTTTTCCGCGAGCAGGCGGTCGGCCAGCCACCAGGCCAAAATTTCGGCATCTGGCCGGGCGGCGCAGATGTTGGTGACCAGATCGGCGACGACGAAGGGCACAGCACGACCGGACTGAAGCGCGCCGTCAAATAAATCGGCAATTTCGCTCAGGCCCTCGCGACGCATCCCCATCAGCGCCGCCAGTTCTTCCAGACCTTTGCTGCTGATCGGCCGCTTCTTTGCCGCCAGTTTCTGGAATGCCAAATATATCGTTCCGGCCGGTCCGGGATCGTTGCCAGGCGCGGTGAGCAGCACCACATCGCGCAGGCCCGCCTCGCCTTCGTTTCGGCCAATCATCTGCACGGCCGAATGCGAGGCCCTAAGCGCAAGGCGCTGGCGCCAGCAGCCCGCCCACGACAGGTCGGCGCGAACCAGATCGTCGAGCGATTTCAGAGCGATGCCGGCGGCGAAGGCGGCGTCTGTATCGCTCGGATCTTTGCCGCGCAAAGTCACCCAGCCCGGCATAGGTGGCGCGGTCGATGGCGGTACCGGGGCGGCGGAAGGTGAGCGGAGGCGCGAATTCATGCTGTCGAGCATAATCGATGCGCGCTCTTTTAGCCACATTTTTCGGTTAAAACCGCACAGCCTGTCCGCACATAATTATGTCCGATAATCTTGCCTTATCGGACGTTTTTCTCATAATAGAGAAATGGCCCATGTCGGCTTTCCTGGATCGGTGGATTCACCGGCATTCCCGGGTTTTTCGCCCGTTTCTGCCCTGGTTCGGTGGACTTTTCTGCCTGATTGACCGGACTGGCCCACGATCGAGCCGCCCTTTTCGGGCCGCCTTCGACCGCTTGTCGGCACCAATTCGCCGTTCACGGCGGCTTTGCGAGCTCAATATCCTCCCAAAGCGCCAGACTTCCGGGGTTTAGGCCACAGAAGGCCGCTGACGCGATTTCTCACCCCTCTACGGTATCGGCTCATTGAAGGGCGGATTTCGCGCTGTACGGCTTTCCATTTTGGTCATAAAACACGCTTGCAAAGGATCCTTTGTCCCCATCCGCAACGATTGGAAATCGCCTCGTCAGCATCGGCATGGTCTCCGACAAAATTGGCGGAGCCAGCTTCTTACTCGCCCCTTTCAGCTCTACTCTGGAAGCCCTCCCCGTTCCGAAAGAGTGGGCCCTCAACGCAGATAACTCACTGTGATCACAATGAAAATCAGCAAAAAAAACGGCTGACAAGTCACACCCATCCTGCTGACAAACAGCTCGGACAACTAATAAGTATTGCCCACAACTAGGCCGTTCGTTGTGTGCCCTCGCCATTGACCCTCAAAAGCGCCATCAACATCGGACCCAGCGAAAACTCCCCACGTTCCGAGCGCCTGGTGAGATCCCGAAGATAGCCACCGGCAGATGTTATAAAGTTCGACCGTTCAAGAATGCAGGCCATAGCCACCGCGGCATTTTCCGGCCCCATCGCGCTGCACGCCTCCTCGTAGGCTGACGGACTGACGCCGAGCATGGAGCGCACCACGACGGCGGCCTTCATGAGCTCGCGCCAGTTTTCTAAACGTCCGCCGGGACCATAGTCGGCAATCTGCGGGCAGGCCCGAAGTACCATCCCGAGTGGGAAGGCCTTTATTGGCTCTGGCTTGGCCTTCGCTCCCCCGTTCGCCTCGCTCTTGGCCTGACGTTCATCCTCCGGGTTTCCGCCCTGCTCTTTTCCAGAGCTAGGTTCAAGTTCATAGATAGATTCGGTATTTGAATTCTGTATGTGCCGGTCATCCTGGAGGGCATTGCCATGCATATTCTCAGTTTTCAGCTGCATTTCCAGAATGTTGAGGATTTCTACCCGAAGCATCTGCATTTCATAGAGTGCGAGCTCGAGCTGGCCCCTCTCCGGATAGCGTGGAAGGCGCGCAAGAATGTCGACATAGACCGCTTCTACCTGCCCCCAGTTACCGGGGGCGCCCTCCTCCACCGCAGCGGAGATGAGCTTGCGCACGTCTCGCCGGCAAATCGTAAGAGCTTCTTTTGTCCGACGGAACCGTGTTCTCTCCGAAACGACATCCTGTGCGATTTGCGCGAGTTCATGGGCGCGAGCCAGAAGAGGGGTCAGATCGAAGCCGTAGGCCTGCTCTATTTCACCGTCACGACTGCGATGTGCGTACCGCTTCCCGTTGGGGCTATCGCGGCGCAAGATGAGCCCGGCCTCGACAAGTGCCGCGAGTTGCCGCCTGAGTGTGCTTTCCGTGATCCCATGAGCGCGAACCGATAGCTGCGCATTGGATGGGAAAACGACAAGCCCGCTGCTCGAATCGAGCTCCCCGTGGGGGTAAAACGTCAGGAGAGCATCGAGAACGGCCAAGGCCCGATCCTGAACTCCAAGGCGTTCTCGCGCCTCGCAGACATCGCGAAACACTTTCCACTTTTCAATCCGCGTGTTGTGATCCGGATCCTTGATCGCCATCTGTCTTTTGACCAGGGCAAGCGACATCGACCGCCGCCCAAAGGGCGTCGTCACATCTCCCGTTTGCATTTTTCTCTCACCTTTCTTCAGGCAAAGGAAATCCGCTCACCAAAATGGCGCCAAGACTCTTGACTGTGATTCCGGGAAATGCGATTCTCGATCCTGCTAGAGATGACGAGAGAGGCTTCCACGGTTCGCCGTTTGGGGGCCTTTTTCTTTTGCGGTTTAGTCTCCGTTGGTTTCGTTTTGCGACCCCTTGTACTCCTCGTACAAGCGATCCATGCGAGAAGACAGCCATTCGCTGAAAGGCTTGGCTTCTACATTCGTGAGCTCGATGGCAACCTTCTTCGCTTTGGCGGTCATCGCGAAATTCAGCGAGCGATCAGACGAGATCCAGTCTTTTGCTGCGGTATCGGCTTTGGGCATTTTTGCAGCCGATTTGGCCTTGTATCGCTTCACGTAGTCATGAAGTTCATCAAACCGCTCGGCTTCAGGAAGCTTTTGAAAGTCGGCCGAAGCTGCGTGCTCAACAGCGACCTTGGAGAGGGCAGGGGCGAGTAGCAACTGCCGGAGGCTGAGCCACCGGTCGCGCCCAATTTTCTTCGATGCACCCAAGGCCTGAATGACTGGCGCTGGCACCGCCTCGACGACAGCAAGCATCTTCGACAGCATCGCCTCATCGATGGCGAGCGACGAACGAACCGTTTCCTTGTTCATTCCAGACGCGATCAGGTTCTGAGCAAAGTAGGCGCGTTCAATGAAAGACAGGTTTGAACGGGCTGCATTTTCCTGTCCCTGTACGATCGCCGAGGTGATATCGTCGAGCTTCTTTACGATCGCCTTTACCGGAACTCCGAGTTCGCGAGCCACCCTGAGACGACGGTGACCGAACACGACCATGTATCGCTTGGCATCCGTGGAACTGGGGCGAACAAGGATAGGTGTCGCCTGGCCTGATTCCTTGATTGCCTGGAGCAGGTCCTGAAACTCTTCTCCGTCGTCTGAAAGGCGGTCGGCCACGAAGGACACGTCAATCGATCGCGGATCGAGATCCACGATCACCTCACCTTCCATGAGCTTCTTGGTGTTCTCGGCCATATCTTCAATAGAACGAACAACCGTCTTGGCGGCCCCTGTCATGCCGTAACCGGGTTTTGTCGGCGTCTGGCTCGCCGAGACTGCGTCCATATCCAGATTGGCGAACGGATTTTTACGGGACATGGGCGCACTCCGAATCTTGCGTCAACGTCGGTAAGGAGCTGATAAAACTAAAGCAATTGGCGAAAAAAACGGCTGACAAGTTGCTCATTTTCTCCCCCAAACCCCATGGATGAGCTCCACGATCTCGGCGTTGGTAGAATTCAAGCTCTCCATGGCCCTGTCATAGGTTGACCGGACAAATTCACCCCGCTCAACCTCGTACAGGGTTTGCTTCTTGATGGACGCGTCGGAAATCGCAGTGGACTTCAGAACGTGGTTTCTCAGCATTTGCTGTGCGAACATCGACTGCATGAACCCGACCATCTGGGCCTGCGGAATATCCGTGGGCTCAAAGCGGGTGATAAGATACCGGAACCACTGAACACGCATTTCGGCCCCGGCCTCCGCTACCGGCCCCATGATCCCCCCGAGCATCATGAGAAACTGGCTCATCGACATGATGTCCAGCATCTGAGGATGAATGGTGATAAGGATCCCGGTAGAAGCCATGAGGGCGGTAATCGTCAAATAGCCCAGTTGAGGAGGGCAATCGATGACGACTACATCGTACTTGTCATCCACCTGCTTCAGAGCGCTGGCGATACGCATATAGAAGAGTCGGCCATCCTCCCCCTTCTTGGAGGAAATCGCCAGTGGCACGTCATATTCGTATTCCTGCAGAACCAGGTTAGCGGGCACGACATCCAGTCCAGGAATGTTGGTCGGCTGGATGACGCCAGCGATTGACTTCCGCTCGTCGTCAAATCGAAGAGCCTCATAAAGAGAGGCAGTATCATCAAGCTCCGGCTGGATCCCGAAAAGCGAAGTCAGTGAAGCCTGCGGGTCAAGGTCGATCGCCAGCACACGATGGCCCGTGAGGGCGAGATATTGCGCAAGGTGCGCGGCAGTGGTCGTCTTGCCGCTTCCGCCCTTGAAGTTGACGACCGATACAACCTGCATCGGCTCTCCTTCCTTCCGCCTAGGCACATAGTATCTCTTGTCTGACTTCTTGTTGGCCTCGAGATAATCCCGAAGCTCGAGCATCTGGTCAGCCGTATAATATCGGCGTCCACCGATGGACTCGATTTCCGGTCCTTTCCCGTCAGAATGGAGTTGCCTCAGGTGCGTCTGGGTGACACCCATGAAGTCCGCAACTTCAGCAAGCTGAAACTTTCGCAATCCCTTGCGAGCATCAGGCGGGTACTGCTGGCTGCGCAACATATGCAGCGCGCTTGAGATCTTCGCCCCTTGCTCGGCAATCTCAATATCAAATCTGTTGGGCATATTGCTCATTTTGCGAACTATTTCCCGGAGGTCGTCAGTTTCGAAAAAATGGCTCGAACGCCATCATTTGCGAAACTATCCTGCGATTCCGACATCGTCGCAAGAGATTTAAAGTTAACAAGCAGTTAACGGAACCGCCGGAGAGGCTGACAGAGTATCGAATCATCCAAAGACTTCCGCATGTTAGCCCGGCTTTGTCCGCCAGCGCCCTTCACAGCGAAACGCAGATCTGCACCTCTTATCAACATCCCAGAACCCGGTTTCCAACCGACGTTTGAGACGTATAGCGCCGATTCGGTAGAATCACCGGATGCAAATCTGCACATAGCCACACGCAGCACGAGATGATTTTCCTTCGCCTGACCAGTTCATGCGGAGATCACAATGCAGATTCTGAGCGTCTCGGCCGACCACCACGCAAGCAACCACAACTACCTGAACCAGATGCATCGTCTTCGGGCCGCCGTGTTTGGCGACCGCCTGGAATGGGATGTCACGATTACGGACCAGGGAGAGCGGGATCAGTACGATGATCTCCACCCAACCTACATCCTGGCGATCTCAACCGACCAGAAAGTCGTCGGCTGCGCGCGCCTGCTGCCTGCATCCGGCCCGACGATGCTGGAGCAGACATTCCCGCAACTGCTGGAGCGCGGTTCGCTCGACCCCCATGCCGCAATGATCGAGAGCTCACGCTTTTGCGTCGACACGTCGCTTCAAGCGGGGAGGGGAGGGGCCCTCCATCAGGCTACGCTCACCATGTTCGCCGGCATCATCGAATGGTCGATGGCGAACGGTTACAGCGAGATCGTCACCGCGACCGATCTTCGTTTTGAACGCATCCTGAAGCGTGCCGCATGGCCGATGAAACGTCTCGGCGACCCGGTTGCGATCGGGAACACCATCGCCGTCGCGGGCAGCCTGCCGGCTGACCGCGCCAGCTTCGAACAGGTCTGCCCGCCAGGATACCGCTCGGCAATCGTGCGCAACGGTTCCGGCCTCTTCAGGAGCGCCGCGTGACCCAACTCCGCTCCCATCCCCGCCTCGTGCGCAAACTCCAGGACGCCCTCGGCGACCAACTCTGCGTCGCACTCGACGACGCGACGGTCGTCGAGATCATGCTCAATCCCGACGGAAGGCTATTCATCGAACGGTTGGGGCACGGGGTCGCCCCGGCCGGCGCCATGAGCGCTGCCACGGCCGAAATCGTCATCGGCAGCGTCGCCCATGCGCTGCAATCGGAAGCAGACGATGAACGGCCGATCATTTCAGGCGAACTACCGATCGGTGGTCACAGGTTCGAGGGGTTGCTGCCGCCCGTGGTATCGGCGCCAGCGTTTACGATCCGGCGGCGAGCATCGCGGCTCATCCCGCTCGACGACTACGTGACGTCGAAGGTGATGACCGAAGCGCAGGCCTCGGTTTTGCGAAGCGCGATCGCCTCGCGCATGAACATCGTGATCTCAGGCGGAACCGGGTCGGGCAAGACGACGCTTGCCAATGCCGTCATCGCCGAGATTGTCGCAACGGCGCCAGACGATCGCATGGTGATCCTGGAAGACACCGCCGAGATCCAGTGCTCGGCCGAAAATGCCGTGTCGCTGCACACGACCGACACGGTCGATATGGCGAGGCTCCTGAAGAGCACGATGCGTCTCAGACCCGACCGCATCATCGTTGGCGAGGTCCGCGACGGCGCGGCACTGACACTGCTTAAGGCCTGGAACACCGGTCATCCGGGCGGCGTCACCACGATCCATTCCAATACGGCAATGTCAGCACTCCGCCGGCTCGAGCAACTGACGGCGGAAGCGAGCCACCAGCCGATGCAGGAGGTGATCGGCGAGGCGGTCGATCTTGTCGTTTCCATCGAGCGCACGGGCAAGGGCAGGCGTATCCGGGACGTGATCCATGTCGAGGGGTTCGGCAATGCCCGTTACCGGACCGAGCACTACGCCCAGATTGATGAGGACAGCCATGCCGCATGAGACAAGAATAAACCTCACCACCCTGGGCCTCGCCATAATCGCATTGGCCCTTGCAGAACCGGCACTGGCCTCCTCGGGCGGCGGCGGTCTGCCATGGGAGTCGCCACTGCAGCAGATCCAGCAGTCGATCACCGGGCCCGTCGCCGGCTTTATTGCACTGGCGGCCGTCGCCATCGCCGGCGGCATGCTGATCTTTGGCGGAGAACTGAATGATTTCGCGCGGCGGCTTTGCTTCATCGCCCTTGTCGGCGGGATCCTGCTTGGCTCCACACAGATCGTCGCCTTGTTTGGCGCGACGGGTGCTTCGATCGGGGCGGCCGACACGCCGTCAGCGACAGGCATCGCCACGCAGAAGTCCGCGCTACGTTGGGAAGAGGAGGCGACCCATGGCTGAGCCCGGCTCCAGCCTCTCCCGCTCGCCTGTACACCGGGCGCTATCGCGTCCAAACCTTCTGATGAGCGCGGACCGTGAACTGGTCCTGCTCACCGCCCTTGCCGCCGTCATCCTGATCTTCGTCGTTTTAACCTGGTACGCAGCGCTCTTCGGCCTCGCGATCTGGATGATTGCCGTCGCGGCACTGCGCATGATGGCGAAAGCTGATCCTTTGATGCGGCGGGTCTATGTCCGCCATATCTCTTACAAGACGTTCTATCGCGCGACGTCGTCGCCTTGGCGCAAGTTCTGAGGGTTTTCGATGGTTGCCCTCAAATCATTCCGTCATTCCGGTCCGTCCTTTGCTGATCTGGTGCCCTATGCCGGCCTGATCGACAACGGCGTGATCCTGCTCAAGGACGGCTCTCTCATGGCCGGCTGGTATTTCGCAGGGCCGGACAGCGAGAGCTCGACCGACGCCGAGCGAAACGAAGTCTCGCGGCAGATCAACGCGATCCTGTCACGGCTCGGCTCCGGCTGGATGATCCAGGTCGAGGCCATCAGGGTTCCGACCGGAGACTATCCGGCCGAGGACAATTGCCACTTCCCCGATCCGGTCACGCGGGCGATCGACGCCGAACGGCGAGCCCATTTCCAGAAGGAGAGGGGGCATTTCGAGAGCCGGCACGCAATGATCGTGACCTGGCGGCCGCCGGAGCCGCGGCGCTCGGGGCTGACGCGCTATGTCTATTCCGATGCGACCAGCCGTTCCGCGACCTATGCCGATAAGGCGCTCGATAGCTTCCTGGCCTCAATCCGCGAGGTCGAGCAATATCTCGCCAATGTCGTGTCGATCCGCCGGATGATGACACGGGAGACTGTAGAGCGCGGCGGTTTCCGGGGCGCCCGCTATGACGAGTTGTTCCAGTTCATCCGCTTCTGCATCACCGGCGAGAACCATCCGGTGCGCCTGCCCGAGATCCCGATGTATCTCGACTGGCTGGTGACGGCCGAGTTGCAGCATGGCCTGACGCCGCTGGTGGAGAATCGTTTTCTCGGTGTCGTGGCGATCGACGGCCTGCCGGCAGAAAGCTGGCCGGGAATCCTGAATAGTCTTGACCTGATGCCGCTCACCTATCGCTGGTCATCGCGTTTCATCTTCCTCGATGCCGAGGAGGCGAGGGCGAAGCTTGAGCGCACCCGCAAAAAATGGCAGCAGAAGGTGCGCCCCTTCTTCGACCAGCTCTTCCAGACGCAAAGCCGCTCGGTCGACCAGGACGCCATGCTGATGGTGGCAGAAACCGAAGACGCGATCGCCGAAGCCTCATCCCAGCTCGTCGCCTATGGCTATTACACCCCGGTCATCGTCCTCTTCGACGAGGACCAGTCTCGCTGCCAAGAGAAGTGCGAGGCGGTCCGCCGTCTGATCCAGGCGGAAGGGTTTGGCGCACGGATCGAAACGCTGAATGCGACCGACGCCTTTCTCGGCAGTCTGCCGGGCGTTGCCTATGCCAATATCCGCGAGCCGCTGATCAATACGCGCAACCTCGCCGATCTCATCCCTCTCAATAGCGTCTGGTCAGGAAGCCCGACGGCGCCTTGCCCCTTCTATCCGCCTGGCTCACCGCCGCTGATGCAGGTTGCCTCGGGCTCGACACCGTTCCGGCTGAACCTGCATGTCGATGATGTCGGGCACACGCTGATCTTCGGGCCGACCGGCTCCGGCAAATCCACCCTGCTGGCGCTGATCGCCGCGCAGTTTCGACGCTACGCCGGCGCCCAGGTATTCGCCTTCGACAAAGGTGGCTCGATGCTGCCGCTGACGCTCGGCCTCGATGGCGATCACTACCAGATCGGTGGCGATTTCGCTTCTTCAGCGGAAGGCGAGGGGAGGGGACTGGCCTTCTGCCCGCTTGCCGAGCTGTCGACCGATGGCGACCGCGCCTGGGCGTCGGAATGGATCGAGACCCTGGTGGCGCTTCAGGGTGTGACCCTCACGCCGGACTATCGCAACGCCATCTCCCGGCAGATCGGGCTGATGGCGGAATCGCGCGGCCGTTCGCTGTCGGATTTCGTGTCGGGCGTACAGATGCGCGAGATCAAGGATGCGCTGCATCACTACACCGTCGACGGTCCGATGGGGCAGCTTCTCGATGCCGAGGAGGATGGTCTGGCGCTTGATGCGTTCCAGTGCTTCGAGATCGAGGAACTGATGAACATGGGCGAGCGCAATCTCGTGCCGGTGCTGACCTACCTGTTCCGTCGCATCGAGAAACGCCTGACCGGTGCACCCAGCCTGATCATCCTCGATGAGGCCTGGCTGATGCTCGGCCATCCCGTCTTCCGCGACAAGATCCGCGAGTGGCTGAAGGTCTTGCGCAAGGCGAACTGCGCCGTCGTGCTCGCCACCCAGTCGATCTCAGATGCGGAGCGCTCCGGCATCATCGATGTGCTGAAGGAGAGTTGCCCGACCAAGATTTGCCTGCCGAATGGGGCCGCGCGGGAGCCAGGCACGCGAGAGTTCTATGAGCGCATCGGCTTCAACGAACGGCAGATCGAGATCGTCGCGACGGCGCTTCCAAAGCGCGAATACTACGTCGTCTCGCCCGAGGGCCGCAGGCTCTTCGACATGGCGCTCGGGCCCGTCGCGCTTTCGTTTGTCGGCGCATCCGGCAAGGAAGATCTGAAGCGCATTCGCGCCCTGCATTCCGAACACGGGGCCGCATGGCCTTGTCCTTGGCTCCAGCAAAGGGGGATCGCCCATGCCGAAACACTCTTTCCCGCCGCGTGAAACGGCAGGCGCCGCGGTCATCGCGGCCATCATTCACTCCGCCGCCCTACCGATCCCCGCCGAGGCCGGCGGCGTCACCGGGCAGGCCACCGAATGGACGCAGCTCGCTAACAATGCCGAGCTCGTCTCGCTGGTCGGCAAGTCTGCGGAGCAGGTGAACAACCAGATCACCCAGATCACCCAGCTTGCCGAGCAGATCCAGAACCAGCTGAACATCTACAACAATCTCCTGCAGAACACGGCGCAGCTTCCGAACCACATCTGGGGTCAGGTCGAAAGTGATCTGAAGAGCTTGCAGAACGTCGCGGCGCAGGGACAGGGCGTTGCCTTCTCGATGGGCAATATCGACGATGTTCTGAAACAGCGTTTCCAGAGTTTTGCGGAGATGAAGAGCAATCTGCCGGATGGAGCGAGCTTTTCCACGACCTACCAGAACTGGTCCGACACGAACCGCGACACGATCGCCGGTACGTTGAAAGCCGCCAATCTCACGGCTGACCAGTTTTCGAGCGAGGAAGGCACGATGTCGTCGCTCCGCTCGATGTCGGAGTCGGCCGACGGCCAGATGAAGGCGCTGCAGGTCGGGCATCAGATCGCCGCCCAGCAGGTCGCGCAGATGCAGAAGCTGCGCGGTCTCGTCTCCCAGCAGATGACCATGATGGGAACGTGGTTCCAGTCCGAGCAGGCGCAAAAGGACCTGGCGCAGGCGCGTCGCGAGCAGTTCTTCAGCGCAACCGAGCGCGACATCCGTGGTGGCCAGACAATGGAGCCCCGCTGGTGAGCCCGCGTCTGGTCATCATCCTCGTCTTGGCGGGGACCGTCGCGCTCAGTGCCGGCATAGCCACCTGGATCATGGTCCAGCCGCGTCCAGTGCCCGTGTCAGGATCGAGCGCGGTATCGACGCCACCTGCCTCCGAGGCAGAGCGCCGCGAGCATCGCGAAAAGTTCTTCAGTGGCGATCCGGACCGCGACGTCCGTGGCGGCCAGGAGATGAAACCGCGATGGTGATCGTCCGTCCCTCCCGGAAGCTGGAGCTCGTGTTCATTGCAATTGGGCTCGTCCTGTTGGCGAGTGCACCTGCATTCGCACAGCAGGGTTCGGTCCTAACGACCCTGGAGAACTCCGTCGTCACGGCCGCGAAAGGCTGGGAGACGACGGTGATGAACGCGGCGCGTTCGCTGTTCTGGATCCTTGCCGGCATCGAGGTCGGGGTCGCCGCGGTTTGGCTGGCGATCAACGCCGCGTCACTTGACAGCTGGTTCGCCGAACTCGTCCGGCGGATCATGTTCATCGGCCTCTTCGCCTTTATCCTCGACCAGGGTCCGTCCTTCGCCAAAGCCGTGGTCGACAGCCTCTACCAGATCGGCGCCGGCGGCGGCTCGGCCTCGCCCGCAAATATCTTCGACGCAGGCATCCGGGTCGCGACCAAGATGTCCGAACAGGCGAAGTTCGGGCTTTGGGAAGACAATGCGCTGGCGATCGCCGCCGTCTTCGCCATGGTCGTGGTCGTCGTCTCCTTCTCGCTGGTTGCCGCGATTTTCGTCGCCGTCATGGTCGAGATGTATGTCGGCCTGCTCGCCGGCTTGATCATGCTCGGTCTTGGCGGCTCGTCCTTCACCAAGGATTTCGCGGTCAAATATCTGGTCTATGCTTTCTCCGTCGGCATGAAGCTGATGGCTCTGGTGATGATCGCCAAGATCGGCTCCGACATTCTGCTGGGCTTGGCCGAGGCACCGACGGCCACATCCGAGCAGTTCATCACCACGCTTGCCATCGCCGGCATTTCGGTCGTGGTCTTCGTGATCGCCATGTATGTCCCGCCCATCCTGCAGGGCGTGGTCCAGGGCGCCTCGGTCGCCGGCGGGATGGAAGCGATCCGCCATGGCGGCCAGGCCGCGACCTTTGCAGCCGGCGGCGCGTTCCTCGGCGCAAGTGCTGCAACAAAAGGGGCGCAGACGGCAAGCTCGGCGCGGGCAGGGGGCTCTTCGATGGCGGGAGCGGCACTTCGCGGCATGGCGTCCGGTATTGGAAGCGCTGGCTGGGCAGCCGGATCGGCAGCCAAGGAGAAGGCGATCGCGTCTCCCGGCGCCTACGCCGGGTCGCTGCTCGGACTTGCCAACGCCAAGCTCGACCAGACGCGTCAGTCGGGTAGACCAGCGCCGTCATCTCCGCCCCCACCCATCAACGAGAACAGGTAGCTGGAGGCTGATCCCCATGGCCGGACGCGATCCGTCAAATATTCGCCCTATCGCCAATCCTTATCTCGCTGCGCGCAACGAATGGAACGAACGCTATGGTTCCTATGTGAAGGCGGCCGCGGCCTGGCGCATCGTCGGCATCACGGGCATGACCATGGCGGTGATCGGCTTTACTTACGCACTTTATCAAAGCACGCAGGTCAAGCTCGTCCCCTATATCGTCGAGGTCGACAAGCTCGGAACGGCCTCCAGTGCCGGCTTCCCGCAGCAGATCGAATATGCCGACCCGCGTGTGGTGCGCGCCACGCTCGGCAGCTTCGTCTCGAATTTCCGGAGCGTAACGCCGGATGCGGTGGTGCAGAAGCAATATATCGACCGGACGTATGCGCTGCTCAGGACCTCGGACCCGGCGACAGAGAAGGTCAATGCCTGGTTCCGTTCCAATTCGCCCTTCGAGAAAGCGAAGACTGCGACGGTGGCGGTCGAGGTCAACAACATCGTCGCTCTATCGAACCAGTCCTATCAGGTTGACTGGACCGAATTCGAGCGCGACCGCCGCGGCAAGGAGACGGCCACCCGCCGCTTCCGCGGCATCGCGACCGTGACCCTCACGCCGCCGCAGGACGAGGGCGTCATCCGTTTCAACCCCATCGGTCTCTATGTCAGGGACTTCGACTGGACTGCGCAGCTTTGAAAGGCATGGCCCGAACATGAATATCCGACTTGAGAACGATTCGCCCACGCTGACTGCGGGCGCCATCATATCAGCGGCGCTGGCGTTCTCCGCCCTTGCACCTCTCAATGCCAATGCAGCCGACGGCGTCACCGCCAATGAGGCGAAGGGCGTAAGCATTTCCGGCCAGTGGCGCGGATCGCGCGGGCTCGTGACCAAGGGAGCCGACGGCAAGGTGATCTTTCTCTTTGGCGAGGTTCAGCCCTCGGTCATCTGCTCACCGCTGCAGGTCTGCGACATCGAGCTTCAGGGTGGCGAGGTCGTTCGCGATGTGCTGATGGGCGACACCGTGCGCTGGAAGGTCGAACCGGCCACATCTGGGGCGGCAGGCGGACAGGCGATCCACCTGATTGTCAAGCCGTCTGAGCCCGGTCTCGTCACCTCGATGGTGGTGACGACGTCACGGCGGACCTATCATATCCAGCTCAAATCGCACTCAAGCCAATATATGGCCCGCGTCGGCTTCGAATATCCGGAAGACGTTTCGGCGAAACTCGCAGACATCAATGCCCGGCTCGAGGCGAGCACCATTCCGGGAGCCGGTGTTCCAGCAGAGCAGTTGAACTTCTCCTATTCCCTCTCGGGCAAAGCCGGCTGGCGGCCGACGCGGGTCTATTCGGACGGCCTGAAAACCTACATCCAGTTCCCGCGCTCGATCTCCGGCCAGGATGCACCGGTGCTCTTTGTCACGTCAGGCGGCCAGAACCGCATCGTCAACTACCGGATGAAGGGCGACATGATGGTGGTCGATTATCATGTCGATCGCGCGGTGCTCGTCTCGGGCGTCGGCTGGAAACAGGAAAAGGTGACGATCAGAAGAGGACGGCGGTGATGCGAAACTCTGCCGACAATCTCCTCTTGCGCCCCATCCGCGCCCTTGCCGCAGCTAGCACCTTCGCCATCCTCCTCTCCGGATGCCAGTCGATGGGGACGGACGGTCTCGTCGCGAGCAACGCACCACCCGAGATCTCCGGCCCGGCGGCAAGCGCCATTGCCGGCGATATGGTCAGCCGCCTTGCCGAGCAGATCGGACCCGGCAAGGCGACGGTTGCACTGAAGGCGGATACTTCACCTTTCGGGCAGGCTCTTGAGGCGGCGCTGAAAGGCTGGGGTTACGCCGTCGTTACCGACCAGAAGACGGACGACGGAACGAAGATCATCCCACTCGCCTATGTGATCGTGCCCTTCGACGGACAAGTGCTGGCGCGCCTTTCGACCGATAACGTCGAACTTGGCCGCGCCTACACCGTGACTGCCAGCGGTGCTGCGCCGACAAGTGCGCTCTCGCTGATGCGACGTGGCTGAAGGGAAGAATCATGGTCCAATCCTTGCAACTTGGCGGCGCTGCAAATGCCGAAGCGGAATCTGGCATCAAGCGGATCAACCGCCTGCCGATTATCGTGGTGCTCGTGCTGGTCATCGCTTTCCTGGGCGTGATTTTCTATGGGCTTTCCTCCCGTGGACTCTACTTCGGAAGGGACAGCGGTCTGGAAACGAGTTCGGGTAGTCCGGCTTCAACCTTCGCCGACCAGATCAAGCGCGGCGTAACCGATGGCATCATCGGCGAGCCGCAACAACAGACCGCGTTCCAACCGACACCCGCCGAGACCAAACAGGAAGAGAAGGCGAACAATCCCTTCACGCCGCAGCCGGGACAAAACGGAAAACAGCAGCGCGGGCAGGAACTGGAAAACGAAGAGGTCTGGCGTGCACGGCTTGAGCGCGAGCAGAGGGAGCAATATCTGCGTGAGCGGCATCGACAACGCATGGCCCGGCTGCAGGCGAATGATGCGGCCTACGACGCACCGCTCGCGATAGATCGCAGCAAGCTGGCGGCGCGGACAGACGATACTACCGGAACGACGCCAAACACTTCGCCGTCGACAACCGCCGGCGCCAACTCAGATCTTTACGCCGCCGCATTGCGCGCTGGTCTCGGCGGGCAGAATGTCGATCCGAACGGGCAGAACTCCAAAGAGGACTTTTTCAACGCCGATCTCAAGGAACTCGGATATCTCCCAAATCGTGTCGTGCCGCAGCAGTCGCCGTATGAACTCAAGCGGGGTTCGGTCATTCCGGCGACGCTCATATCAGGCATCAACTCGAACCTGCCCGGTCGTATCACCGCCCAGGTCAGTCAGAATGTCTATGACAGCGCGACCGGGCATCGCCTGCTGATCCCGCAGGGAGCGAAGCTCTTCGGCCGCTACGACAGCAAGGTGTCGTTCGGGCAAAGCCGGGTTCTCGTCGTCTGGACCGATATAATCTTCCCTGGTGGATCCACGCTGCAGATTGGCGGCATGGCGGGAACAGATGCGCAAGGCTACGGTGGCTTCCACGACAAGGTGAACAACCACTATTGGCGGACATTTGGTTCGGCAGCGCTGATTGCGCTGATCGGAACCGGGATCGACGCGTCCATACCCGAGAGTTCGACGCTGGCCACGCAGGATACGGCCTCCGATGCGGCAAGGCGGAATTTCGCGGAGAGCTTCGGAAGGGTTGCCGAGCAGACGATCAGTCGAAACCTCAACGTCCAGCCAACGCTTGAGATACGGCCGGGGTACAAGTTCAACGTCCTGGTGGATAAGGACATTGTTTTTCAACACGATTTTCGTACTGAAGATGAAAATTGACAGCGAAGTTGCTGTGCGTGGAGACCCCTCGCGTCGACAGAACCGTATGCAACCAGATCCGGCTTACCTTCCGAGGCGCTGGTCGAGCTTGCAAAGGCTGGTTCCTTTCAATCCTCGCCAAAGCTCGCGTACCGCAATACACTCTCTGCGATCAAAACGTTCTGTAACGATGAACTGCCGCTGTTCGCAGCCGCGGCCGAGACGGTCAATATTCATCACTATTGGGGATGACACTGGCCCAACGAACCTCGTCGTCTGGCCGACGCTTTTTGATAGCCGCTGACGCCTTGAGCGAAGAGTAGCCCCTTCACGCGATTGACATGCCTGACCCGTTCAGCAATCAAAACTTTGCGTCCCCGGCAAATCCGACGCCGATCTTCGTCCTTCGGACTTGGCGCTCTGACCATCGCACAGACGCATGGCTCGCCGCGCTTGAACGCGAGCGATGTCCGCGTCAGAGCCTCTCCATCGATCTTGTTGGTCTTCATACGCCGACGTCGACGGGAGGTCGCGATGGAAGCTGCGTCGACGACGTAACTTTCGATGCCGTGAGCCTCCGGCACGCGGCGTATCCAGAAGCCGTCCAATCCTGCCTCTTGGATCGTCACGATGGGAAGCAATTTTCCGGTTCTCAACCGCGCCTTCTGCTATAGCTGCTCAAATCGATCCAGCAGCTCGGCCACATTGCCACCAGCCACTACATGCTTCAACATCTTCTCGTCACTGCCCGGCGACAGCGAAGTGATCGACCAATTCGCTCGGCTCCGTTCCAATGACACAGAAATTGCGCCGAGATCAGTGCGGACAGTGGTTGGATGAATGGATGCAGCTTCCACAAACTGCTCCTCCTGAGAGAGTGTGGTGATGCACACCTCGCTCTGCCAGAGCGGCGGCAACCAACCGGCTTTGAAAGAGGGTCTCCACTACGGCATCTGCTGAACGAGCGCGGTGAAACGCGCATCGAACGGCGCGTGGAGGGAATGGCGCAGAAGGCGCTGACACAATGCCTGCGGCGGCTGGAGCGCAAAAGCTTTTTTTCCTCCCGGTTCTCATAACCTCGCCGATGGGGGGGCGGATACGCCATTACGCCGCAGGCTGCTCGCTGCCTGGCGACCAAATTCTTGGTCTCAAGCGCAGTAAACCACCCTGAAATCATTGACATTGGTGCCGGTCGGACCGGTCCTGAACAGGTCCCCAAGGAATTCAAAGGCGCTGTAGGAATCGTTCTGGCCGAGCATTTTCGCACCGTCGAGACCAGCGTCGCGGAGCCGTTGCGCCGTGGTGCCGTCGACATATGCGCCGGCATTGTCTTCCGAGCCGTCGATACCGTCCGTGTCCGCCGCCAAAGCCGTGACGTTCAGGCCGTCGATCGCGAGCGCAAGCGACAGGGCGAATTCTCCGTTGCGGCCGCCGCGGCCGGAGCCTCCATCGAGCGTGACCGTGGTTTCGCCGCCGGAAAGAAGAATGGCCGGACGCCTGAACGGCCGGTCGCGGCTCGCGATCTCGCGGGCGATGGCCGCATGGACAAGTCCGACGTCGCGCGCTTCCCCCTCCATGCTGTCCGAGAGGATATGCGCCTCGACGCCCTGGCGTCTGGCGGCGTCGGCCGCCGCTTCCAGCGACCGGCCGGCGGAGGCAATGATATGGTAGCTATGCCGGGCAAAGACCGGATCGGCGGGCGAGGGCGCATCCGCCTTCTCGCTTTGCAGATGCGCCATCATGTGATCCGGCAGCGCCAGCCGGTAGCGGGCGATGATATCGAGGGCATCCTTGCGCGTGGAAGCGTCGGGAATGGTCGGGCCGGAGGCGACCTGCGCGGGGTTGTCGCCGGGAATGTCCGAGACGATCAGGCTGACGACCCGTGCGCGCGTCGCCGCCGCCAGACGGCCTCCCTTGATGGTCGAGAAATGCTTGCGCACGACGTTCATCGCCGAGATCGGAGCACCGGAGGCGAGCAGCAACTGGTTGAGATGGATCTCGTCGGTCAGCGTCAGGCCTTCCGGAGGCGCGGGAAGCAGCGCCGAACCGCCGCCGCAGATCAGGGCGATGACGAGGTCTTGCTCGTCCAGATCGCTGACCAGTTCCACCAGCCGGCGGGCGGCTTTCCGACCGGCCTCGTCGGGGACCGGATGGGAGGCTTCCATCACCTCGATCGACCGCGTCGCGCAAGCGTAGCCATAACGGGTGACGACGACACCCGACAGCGGGCCGTCCCACAGGTCCTCCAGCGCCGCCGCCATCTGCGCCGCGCCCTTGCCGGCACCGATCACCACCGTTCGCCCTCGTGGAGGCGGCGGCAGATGGCGGCCGATGGCGGTCAGCGGATTTGCGGCCGTCACGGCGGCGTGAAACAGGGAGGCAAGGAATTCGCGGGACATGCGGAGGCTCCGGAAAGGCGATGTCCGTCAGACCATCACTGATCCGCCGTCCACCGCAAGGGTCTGTCCCGTCATGAAATCGCTTTCGGGAGAGGCGAGGAAGATCATCGCGCCCAGCAGATCCTCGGGTTCGGCGTCGCGCTTGATGGCGCGGCTGGCGATATTGGCGGCACGGATCGCGCCGGCCCAGTCGGGATGGACCTTGGTATTGTCGCTCATGGTCAGGCCCGGTGCTATGCAGTTGACGCGAATGCCGTCACCGCCGAGTTCACGCGCCATGCCGCGCGTCATGGAGATCACCGCGCCCTTGCTCGCCACATAGTGCAGCAGGCGAGGCGCGCCCTTGATCGCCGTGCCGGAGGCTATGTTGATGACCTTGCCGTAGCCCTTGCTGCGCATGGCGGGCAAGGCGGCCCTCGTCGCCTCGAACGTGCCGCGCACGTTGACGGCCATGACGCTGTCCCAATCGGCGCTGTCGATGTCGTCGATCGCGACCAGCCTGAGCTTGCCGGAAAGGGCCGCGTTGTTGACAAGAATGTCGAGCTTTCCGAACGCCGCCACGCATTCCTCGACGGCGGCCCGCATTTCGGCCGGATCGGTGACGTTGGCGGTGATGCCGATCGCCTTGCCGTCGCTCGTCCGGATGGCCGCGACGGTGTTGTCGCAGGGCGCCAGGTCACAGACGGCGACCGCCGCGCCCGCCTCGGCGAGGGCGATCGAAAAGCGCGCACCAAGGCCCTGCGCCGCGCCCGTCACGAGAGCGACGCGCCCGGCAAGCCGGGCCCGCGGATCGTGCGCCATGGTCAGGCCTCGCGTGGAACGAAGTGCAGCCTGTCGGCCGACAGCAGCAGCTTGACGTCGTCGGACTGGGCGCGGGGATCGGGCGCGGATTCGTCCACGGTCCATTCGCCGAAATCGGTGTCGATCCAGTAGCGCATCATGTTGCCATGGAAGGCGCGGCGACTGACGCGGCCCGAGATCGTCGGCGATCCGACCGGCACGGGACCGGACACGATCTTCACGGTTTCCGGCCGGAGAACGGCGGTCACCTGGCCGGTGATTCCCGATTTCACCGGAAGGCTGAGGCCGCCTATGCCCACGGTGCCGTCGGCAGCCACAGTCACGTCGATGAAATTCGCCTGGCCGATGAATTCCGCCACATAGCGGGTCGTCGGGTGATTGTAGATGTCGGTCGGGCTGCCGAGCTGTTCGATGCGACCCTTGTTCATAACGGCGATCTGGTCGGAAATGGACAGAGCCTCCTCCTGATCGTGGGTCACGAAGACCATGGTCTTGCCCAATACCTTCTGCAGCCGGACGATCTCTTCACGCAGTTTGACGCGCAGTTTCGCATCGAGGTTCGACAGCGGCTCGTCGAGGAGCAGGACCTCCGGGTCGATGGCGAGCGCGCGGGCAAGTGCCACACGCTGCTGCTGGCCACCCGAAAGCTGGTGCGGATGTTTCTCGCCGGCGCCGGACAGGCCGACCAGATCGAGCATCTCGGCGACACGGGCGAGGATGCGTTCGCGCGGCGCCTTCTGCATCTTGAGGCCATAAGCGACATTGGCCGCGACGGTCAGATGCGGAAAGAGGGCGTATTCCTGGAAAACCATGGTCATCCGCCGGCGGTTGGGCGGCAGATGGGTGATGCGCTCATCTCCCAGGAAGATCTCGCCTTCGGTCGGATGGTAGAAGCCGGCCAGAAGGCGCAGCGTCGTGGACTTGCCGCAGCCGGACGGGCCGAGAAGCGTCAGCATGCCGCCGCGCGGTATGTCGAGCGAGACGTTGTCGACGGCCCGGAAGCTTCCGAGATCCTTGACGACATTCGTCATCCGCACATGCGCCGGGGCGTTGGCCTTGCGGTCCGACCCGTCGATCCCTTGTCCGGCGTCAACCGGCTTGGTCGATTGGGAAACAGTCATCATGTCAGACACCTCTCAGGCGGGGAGCGTTCCTCGCCGCGACCAGATGGCCGAGACCGACGCACACGAAGGTAATGAAGAGAAGGAAGGTGGTCAGCGATGCGGCACCGGTCCAGTTCGCGCCTCCGATCATCTGAAGAATGATGAAGGTGACGACGATATTGCCGGGCGCAACGAGGAAGACCACGACGGAGATATTGCTGACCGAGCGGATGAAGGCCTGCAGGAAGGATGAAATCAGACTGCGCGACAGGAGCGGCACATACACATCGCGCACGAGCCGCAGTTCGCTGGCGCCGAGGTCGCGCGCGGCGTCCTCGATGCTTTTGTGGATCTGGCCGATCGCCGAGACCGTGCCCTGGTAAGCGAGCGGCAGATGCCAGAACCCGAGCGCCAGAACAATGATCCAGATGGTTCCGCCGAGTTGCAGCGGCGGCGCGTTGAATGCCAGAACGAAGCCGACGCCGACGAAGACACCCGGCAGCGCGCCCGGCAGCACGGCGAGGAAATCGAGCGTCTTGCGGAACGGGATGCTGCGCGAATTGAGGAAGGCGAGGATCTGGCCGAGAATGGCGGTGACGGCGGCGGCCAGCAGGCTGGCGATCAGGCTCGTCTGCAGGGCCGGCCAGTAGTTCATCACTTCGCCCCAGTGCTTGAGGGTGAGCGACCAGTCGCGACCCCAGCTGTTGACGAGGCCGGCCAGCAGGATGCCGACGTAAAGCGAGACGACGAGCAGGCTGACAATAGTGCAGATCGCGACGCAGGCTATCTTGACGCCCAGCGGAGTGGCGATCTGGTCCATGTCCGAGCCGCGGCCCGTCACGGTGGTGAAGCTGCCGCGTGAGGTCAGGTAGCGGCTGGCCAGAAACAGCGCGATGGTCGGGATCAGCAGGACGGCGACGACGACCGCCGCACCGTTGAGATCGGCCAGGCCCTCCATGCGGAACCAGGCTTCGGTGGCGAGCAGCGGATAGTTGCCGGCGATGACGACCGCATTGCCGAAGTCGGCGAGCACGGTGATGGCGACCACCAGCATGGCGCCGAAGATGCCCGGCATGGCGAGCGGCAGCGTCACTGTGCGCAGAGCCTTCCATTCCGTCGCGCCGAGCGTCAGCGACGCCTGTTCGGCACTCGGATGGATTCCCTGCAGCACGCCGCGAATGATCGTCATCGAGAGGGGGAAGAAGGCGACCGTCTGGGCGAGCCACAATCCGTGCCAGCCGAAGATGTTGACATTCAGTCCGAACAGCTCGCGCGTTACCAGGCCTTGCCGACCGAACATCAGAATATAGGCGAAAGCGACCATGAATGGGGGCGCGAACAGCGGCAGCGTGCCCATCAGGTTGAAGAAGCGTCGCGCAGGCATGTCCTTGCGCGTGCCGACGAAAGCGAAGACGAAGCCGATCGCCGTTGCCGACAGCGTCGACAGGATAGTGATCACGACGCTGTTGCCCGCCGCCCTCAGCCAGCGGGTACGCGTGAACATCTGGAGGTAATCGGCAAGCGGCGGATAGGCGAGAACCTTGGCGGTCGGAAACAGGACGAAGACCACCAGCGCCGCCAGGGCGATCATGGCGGCTATCATCACCCCTCGTTCGACCGAGGGGCGCGTTGCCGCTGTTGTTGCAAATGATAGTGCCATGAACGTCTTCCTGGTTAGGCCATGCCGGTCGGGATGGTGACCGGCCTTACTGGCCGGTCACCTCCGCCCATTCCTTGCGGATGCGATCCATGTTCGCGGTCGCCCAGGCGTTGTCGTATTTGACCGTCTTCAGCTCGGCGAGGCCCGGCGCGCCGGCCGGAGCTGCCACCTTCGGATTGAGCGGGTGGCGGAAGCCGTATTCGGCGTTGACCTGTTGCGGATACTCGCTGAGCAGGAAATCGATATACTTCTTCGCCCCCTCGGTGTTCGGCCCACCCTTGACGATGGAGGCTGCCCAGACGTTGACGACATTGTCCGGCGGCACGATGAAATCGATCGGCTGCTGACGATTTACCTTGGCGTTCAGCACGTCGGCGAGCCAGAACGTGCCCACGGAGGCTTCGCCCTTTTCGACAAGCGTCACGGTCAGCGGTGCGGACGGCGTGTACTGCGAGACATTTTCGTTCAGTTTCTTCGTGTATTCCCAGGCCTTGTCTTCGCCGGAGCGGAAGATCTGCGTGGCCAGGAGCACATAACCGATCGCCGAGGTTTGCGGATTGGATGTTGCGATCTGGCCCGAATAGGCGGGATCCAGAATATCGTCCCAGGTCTTGGGCGTCTCGACGCCCTCGGCGGCGATGTCCTCGAAGTTCTCGGTGTTCCAGAAGATGCAGGTCGTCATCCCGTACCAGCCGGTCCAGAAACCCTCGGGGTCGGCGTAGCCCTTGGCAACGGCATCCTCCGTGAGAGCTGGCGACTTATAGGCCTCCAGGAGGCCTTTCTGGGCGAGACCCTGCTGGAAGTCCGTCGGTGCGGCCGCGAACACGTCGGCGCGCGGCTGGGCGGCTTCACTCTCGATGCGCGCCGCGAGCGTGCCGACCGCCGGAACGTTCAGCACCTCAACCTCAATGCCGGTCTGCTTTGTAAACTCCGCATTGATCTTGCTGTTGACGTCCTCTTCCGGAATGACCGTGTAGACGACAATCTTCTGGGTTTGCGCGAAGGCGCTTGTCGATGCCGACAGCGCCGCGGTGACGGAAATAACGCCGGCTGCGGCTATCCACCCGAGTGCGCTGACGTTTGCGAATGCCTTGATCTTGTCCATGGAACCTCCCTGTTGTCCATCTGTGAAATCGCAGGGAAGACCCTTTACGGCGTTTGCCGCATGCCTGCCCCGGACCGCCGTTCCTCCTTCGGCCATGGGGCGACCTTATTAGCAAATGGCAAGTCGTCACAAATACCCATTTCTGATCTTCGATATCACTTTAAATTATGCAGTCTGGTACTGAAAACGGCCTGCCTCCTTCGAAATGCAGATTATGCGACGTAATTTCGGGGATTGCGGCCATTTCATTTAGAAGGAACGCCGAGCCTTATCACGAAAAATGATTTGAAGGATAACATAAGACAATTTGCGGGCAGGCGATTTTCCGCGCACCACAATGCAAAGCCTGGCCTTCAGGCGGCATTCTTTCTCAAGAAATCGGATACGCCATGAAACAGACCCCAATCACCTTCCAGCAGGCCGTCGCCGACGAGACGAAGCTGCGCGAGGCGCTCGCGGACGCCGATATCGCACCCATGCTGATGGTGCTCGTGCAGCTGACGGGCGACATGGAGATCCTCGACGAGGTCCGTCCCTTCATCACCGGCGCCTGGAGCTTCATGGAGAGCGTGCCGGCGGCGCTGAAGTCCAAGGTGCGCGAGCGCCTGATCGATGCCCTGAAGGACAAAGCCGCGACCGATGCGCCGCCGGCCGAGACCACGGATCCGTCCAAGCTTCAGCGCATGATGTCCGCCGCGGTCGGCACGGAGGTTCCGAAGGAATACATTCCCCTGATGGTCGAGGAAATGCGCTTCGGCGACGACACCCGCACAGTCGAGTGGCGCCGCGCGCCGCCCCGCCTGGCCGACAAGGATTTCAAGGTCGTGGTTATCGGCGCGGGCTTTTCGGGCCTCTGCGCGGCGGTGATGCTGCAAAATCTCGGCATTCCGTTCGTGGTTCTGGAAAAAAACGACAATATCGGCGGCACCTGGTATGAGAACACCTATCCGGGCTGCGGTGTCGATACG
This sequence comes from Hyphomonadaceae bacterium, assembly GCA_965229115.1. GTDB lineage: Bacteria > Pseudomonadota > Alphaproteobacteria > Caulobacterales > Hyphomonadaceae > UBA7672. The sequence goes on from CBDDIR010000002.1 coordinate 111,082, forward strand.
CCGAACCATTTCTTCTCCTATTCCTTCTTCCCCTACCACAAGTGGTCGCATCACTTCTCCAAGCGGCAGGAAATCCAGGGTTATATCGAACAGGCCGCCGATGCCTTCAATCTGCGCCGGCACATCCGGTTCGGCGTGGAGGTGGAGAGCGCGACCTTCGACGAGGAGACCGCGCGTTGGGTCGTCACGACGCGGGCGGCGGACGGGACGCAGGACAAGCTCGACTGCAACGCGGTGATCACCGCCGTCGGCCAGCTCAATCGTCCGGCCTATCCAAAGATTGACGGCATCGACGGTTTCGCAGGTCCGGTCTTCCACACCGCGAAATGGGATCATTCGGTCGATCTGGCCGGCAAGCGGGTGGCGATGATCGGCACCGGCGCGAGCGGCATGCAGGCCGGCCCGTCGATCGCCGGCGAGGTCGAGAGCCTGACGGTCTTCCAGCGTTCGCCGCACTGGGTCATGCCCAACGAGAACTATCACAAGCCGGTCAGCGAAGGCCAGAAATGGGCGCTCCAGAACATTCCGCTCTTCTCGGAATGGTACCGCTTCCAGCTGTTCTGGGCATCCTCCGACGGGTTCCATTCCTCGCTGCAGATGGACCCGACCTGGGACAAGCCGGACGTCTCGCTCAATGCGACCAACCATCAGATGCGCGAGCGCATCGTCGCCCATATCCGCAAGGAACTGGATGGCGACGAGGACCTGATCGCCAAATGCGTGCCGAACTATCCGCCCTACGGCAAGCGTATGTTGCGGGATAATCACTGGTTCAAGATGCTGAAGCGCGACAATGTCGAGCTGGTCGATGCCGGCATCGAGAAGATCGTGCCGAACGGCATCGTCGACAGGGACGGCAGGCTGCACGAGGTCGACGTCATCATTCTTGCGACCGGTTTCCAGGCAGCGAAGATACTGTGGCCGATGGAGATCGCCGGGCGCGGCGGTCGCACCATCCGCGAGGCCTGGGCGAACGACGATCCGCGCGCCTACAAGGGCATGACGGTACCGGGCTTCCCGAACCTGTTCGTCACCTTCGGCCCCAATACCAACCTCGCCCATGGCGGCAGCGCGATCTTTCACTTCGAGTGCCAGATCCACTACATCATGCAGGCGCTGCGCGAGATGATCGAAGGCCAGTGGGATACGGCCGAAATCCGTCCGGAAGTGCATGACGCCTATAACCGGCTGGTCGACCAGAAATGCAGCAACATGGTCTGGGCGCATCCGGGTGTCAGCAACTGGTACAAGAACAAGGATGGACGCGTGACGGTCACCTCGCCGTGGCGACTCGTGGACTTCTGGGAACTGACGCGGCAGTTCGAGCCTTCCGAATATGTGTTCACCCGCGTCGAGGACGAAGCCGGCCGGCGCAGGACCGGTTGAGGGAGAGACGATGCCGACGATCGATCGGAATGGCCGGACGCTTTACTTCGAGGCAACCGGCGGCAATGGCCCCGCCATCCTGTTTCTCAACTCCGTGGGCACGGCGCTCGGCATGTGGGACGCGCAGGCGATGGCGCTGGCTGACGATTTCACCGTCATCCGCTTCGACTGGCCCGGTCACGGAGGAAGCGCGGCGCCTAACGGAACGCCGGCGGTGATCGCGACGCTGGTCGAGGACGCGTTGGCGGTCCTCGATGCCGCCGGAGCGGAGGCCGCGCATGTCGTCGGCCTGTCGCTTGGCGGACTGGTGGCGCAGGCGTTGGCGCTCGACGCGCCGACCCGTGTCCTGTCGCTGACGCTCTGTGCCACGTCGGCGGGTTTCGGGCCGCCCGACATGTGGGCGGGACGCGCGGCGACGGTCCGCAGCGAGGGGATGGAGCCGATGGTCACGGCGTCGCGCCCGCGCTGGTTCACGCCCGATTTCCCGGAACGCCAGCCGGTCGAGGCCGAGCGGCTGTTCGCCATGCTGCGTGCCGTGAAGCCGGAAGGTTATGCCCTCTGCTGCGAAATCCTGCGCGATACCGACCTGCGGTCGCGATTGGCGGGCCTGACGCTGCCGGTCCGGATGATCGCCGGAGCCCAGGACATGGCGACGCCTCCCGCCAGGCTGGAGGAGATCCGCGACCTGATCGGCCGTGGCGATCTCACCGTTCTGGATGGGGCCGCCCATATCCTCAATGTCGAACAGGCCGAGCGGACGACGGCGCTGATCCGGGAATTCGTCTCGGCACTCCGTTAAGCGCGAAGGCGCTTCGACACTGCCATCAACGAAAATGCCACGCGTTCCCGAGCGGCATTTTCGTTTGCGCCATGTTGTTTCCTACCAGGCGATGGCACCGCCATCGACGGGAATGATCGCTCCCGTCATGAAGCTCGAGGCATCGGAGGCGAGCAGCAGGGCGGCGCCACCGATTTCCTCGGGGTTGCCGACCCGGCCGACCGGAAGGGACTCGGCGAAGAGACGTTCCGTTTCCGCCTCGTGCATGCGCCCGCCGCCGATATTGGTGCGGAAGGGACCGGGCGCGATCGCGTTGACCATTACATTGTAGCGGGCGAGATCGATCGCCGCTTGCTTGACGAGATTGATGACGGCCGCCTTGGTGGCCACGTAGCTGTAACCGACCATCGGATCGGCCCTGAAGCCGGCCGAGGACGCCGTGACGACGATGCGGCCGGAACGCTGGGCGCGCATCGGCGCCGCCGCGGCTTGGATCGTCGCGAACACGCCGGTGAGGTTGATGTCCAGCACCTGCCGCCAGCGCTCGGCGGAGCTCGTTTCCAGATTGCCGGCATCGGTGAAGGGGCCGGGACCGCCAGAAATACCGGCATTGGCGAAGGCGATGTCGAGCCGGCCGAACTTCTCGCAGACGCGGCCGACCAGCGCCTGCGCCGCGCCGGTCTCGGCGACGTTGATGGTCTCCGCGCTGGCGAGCATGCCCTTGCCGCGGAGGGCCTCCGCCGCCTTGCCCGCGGCCTCCGCGTTGACATCGGCCACCACGACATGCGCGCCGGCGCTCGCCACGGCTTCCGCCATTGCAAAACCAAGCCCGCTGGCAGCCCCGGTCACGATCGCGATCCGGCCCGTCAGGTCGAAACGGCTTCTAATATCCATGAAATATCCTCCGATTTGGTCCGAAGGGTTTTCACAGTCACGGCGGGGAGGCAATTCATTTCTTCTAACCGCCACCATCAATTCCCGTGATGGCCTTTTCGAATCCCGATCACATTCAGTGATAGCGGTGATCAGAACAACTTACTTGTTTTCGGCGCCCGCATCTTCCATTCCGGGAGGCATATCAAGCCCCGGCGACCAGAGGAGCAAGCCTTGGACAACCAGATCACCTTCCCGGTCATCGGCGACACGCGCATCCGCATGTTTCGCGGCGGCAAGGGGGACGCGGTCGTCTTCTTGCACGGAGGGGCCGGTCTTTCCGTTTGGACTCCATTCTTCCAGAAAGTGTCGGAAAGCTACGATCTCCACGTGCCAGAACATCCCGGTTTCGGCCAGTCCGACAACCCGGAATGGCTGAACGCGATCTCCGATCTGGCGCTCTTCTATCTCGATTTCATCGACAGCCTCGGCCTCGATAAGGTCCACCTGATCGGCAACTCCTTCGGCGGCTGGATCGCCGCGGAACTGGCGGCGCGCGATTGCTCGCGCCTGAAGAGCCTGACGCTGATCGGGCCGTCGGGCCTGGCGCCAAGCGCCGGTGCGACCGACATTTTCCGCTGGTCGCACGAGGAAAACACGCGCAACCTGTTTCACAACCAGGCGATCGCCGAGCGCACTCTCGGCACCGCGCCGACCGTCGAGCAGCTTGCCGCGCAGCTGAAGAACCAGACGACCGTGGTGCGCCTCGGAGCCGCGACCCGGCTTGTCAATCCGGATCTCGCCCGCTGGCTGCATCGCATCAAGGTGCCGACACACATCCTTTGGGGCGAGCATGACAAGCTTGCTCCTGCCAGCACCGCGCAGGTCTGGAAATCGCATATTCCTGACGCGAAGATCACCGTCGTCGCCGATGCCGGCCACCTGCCGCATGCAGAGAAGGCCGATGTCGTCGGCCCGACCGTGGTGGAATTCCTTGCCGGCGCGAAGTGATATCGTCGTGACACGCCTTGTCTCGCCGGGAGCGGTCGGTTAGCTAATAGCCGACTTTTCCGGATCGGCGCATGGACATCAGACAGATACAGTATTTCATCCGCGTCTACGAGGAGCGCAGCTTCTCGCGGGCGGCGGAGCGCGCCAATGTCGTGCAGCCGGCGCTCAGCATGCAGATCCGCAGGCTCGAGGAGGAGCTCGGCACCACCCTGTTCGACCGCACGCCGAAGGGGATCGAGCCGACGATCGCGGGCGACCGCTTCTACCAGCTCTCTGTTCCGATCGTGCATAGCGTCGCCGATGCCCGCCAGGAGATTATGGAACTCGGTAGCGGAACCCGGGTAGCGGGTTCGCTGCGCGTCGGCACCCCGCCATCGGTTAATCGCGGCATTCTGGGCAAAGTCCTGTCCGAATATGCCGAACGCTATCCCGAGGTGGAGGTCTCCGTCACCGAAGCCTATAGTGATACACTCACCACGCTAGTGCAACATGGCGATCTAGATTTCGCGCTCGGTGCCGCACCAAGCAGCCATACCGGTCTGTATCACCGTGCGGCCCTGCGCGACCGGCTAATGCTCGTTTCCAGCCGGGCAATCAACGGCGCCTCGCTCACACCCTGCAGATTGTGTGACCTGCGCGACATCCAGCTGATCGTCCCCTCGCGCAAGACCTTTCTCGGCCAAGCGGTGGTTAGCTACATATCGAGCGGCGAACTAAAGCCGAAGCGAACCCTGGAGATAGAGGGCGTGACGGCTTCTCTCGAACTCGCCCGCTATTCCGGATGGGTAACGATTTTTCCGTTTATTTCCATGCATCGCGATATCCGCCGGCAGGAGTTCTATGTCTATCCGATCATTGATCCGCCAATGAGCTTCAATCTCTTCTTCGTCTTCGATCCGCGGCGCCCGCTAACGGCGGCTTCGCGCGCCTTTTCCGAGATGCTCGAGTCGGCCCTGCGCGATATCGACGGCGACCGGCAGGTCCTCCTCGGGGAGTGAACGAGCCGCTATCACGCAGCGGTACTGCCTTGATCAGATCATGTTATTTGCGCCGGGCGCGGCCAACCTCCAAATGTAGGGCGTTACATTTTGGAGGTTTAAATGATCTACGACATGCGCATCTACACGGCCCGGCCCGGCAAGGAGAGGGCGATGATCGACCGCTTCACCAATGTCGTGATTCCCATCTTCACCAGGATCGGCATCGACGTGGTGGCGGTCTATGAGACCAAGGGCGAGGCGCCGAAACTTATTTATGTAACCCGCTTCGACGACGAAGCGGCGTGGACGAAAGCCTGGGACGCGTTCAAGTTGGATGCCCAATGGGCCAGCGCCAAGGCCGCATCCGAAACAGACGGTCCACTCCTGAAGCAACAGGACATTTCAGTGATGCGGGACATCCCGTTCCATCAGTTGATGTCCTGATGAGAAGCTCAACAACGCGGAGGCGGACGACGGGTTTCGGCAACTGAAGGGATCTGCCGGTCGCGAATGCGGGCCAGGCTTCAGGGTCGGCACAAGAACCTGGGCGACGTGGGCCTCGAACCATTCTCCATTGATCGGCCCGTTGATGACGAGCGGTGCAACCATTCCCGGCTACGCAAGCCAGCCACCAGCGTCGTGATCTTGCGATGGCCGTGCGGAAAGCTCATTCGCAGGCGCTCTCCCTTCCTGCAGCGTCCGTGCGTGCGCGCCATGTTCGTCGCAGTCCAGGGGTGAGTAGGCCGGAGGGGTTTCACCTGCCGGCCTCTCGCAGAACGGTGCGTGAACCTCTCGATTCACACCGCTCCCATCAGGTAAACGTGTTCGTTCCGAACGCCTGCCAATGTACGAAGAGATCCCGCCTAGCTCGGGCAAGTTGCCGCAGGAACTGCGAAGCCCGAGTTTTGTGGAATCGAAAGCGCTTGTACTTTCGCATGATCCAGGCCTTGAGCTTCCGATTGACATAGTCAGCCAGAGAGAACAGGGCCGAACGGCTGAACCGTCCATAGTAGGCAATCCATCCCCGGAGGAGCGGATTGATCTGTTTGGCGATTTCAGCCAGCGTCCCGGGCGTTTGCCGCGGAATGTTCAAGCTCTTGATCGTTGCCCGCATCGACTTGAGCGCCGTCGGGCTGGCCGCAGGGGTGTAGCCACAGAAGTACTCATTCCGCAGTGACGTCGCCACCTGTCGCGGCCTGAACTGGTATCCAAGGAAGTCAAATTTGACGGTCGGATACCTTTCCCGGCGCCGATTATCTTTGCAGTAGACGATCTGGGTCTTAGTCGGATGCATCTGAAGTCCGCATTCTGCCAGCCGCGCTTGGAGCTCGGCCATAAGGGCCTCCGCTTCTTGCTCGGTCCGGCAGTGCACGAGACCATCGTCCGCATACCGACACCATGGAAGGTCCGGATGTGTCCGCGTCATCCAGACGTCGAACGCGTAATGCAGGAAGAGATTCGACAAGATCGGGCTGACCACGCCCCCTTGCGGGGTACCGCGTGACCGCTCGACGACTTCTCCGTTCTTTTCCATCGGCGCTGTCAACCATCTTTCGATGTAGAGCAGAGCCCACTCGCACTTCACGTCCTTTCTGACCGCCTTCAGCAGGAGATCGTGCGGAAGATTGTCAAACAGCCCTTTGATGTCGAATTCCAAAACCCAATCATACTTCCAGCACCGCTGGCGCGTCACTCCGACGGCATCCAGAGCCGATTTCCCGGGCCTGTATCCATAGGAGTCCGGAAGAAAGAGAGAATCCAAATCCGGCTCAATCATCTGCTTGACCACCATCTGCGCGATCCGATTGCTGACCGTTGGCACACCCAAAACCCTTTCGCCTCCAGCCTTCTTCGGAATGGAGACGGCACGCACCGGCGGCGGAAAGTAGGTCCCGGACGACATCCGATTCCAGATCTTGTAGAGATTTCTCGCAAGTTCTTTGTCGAACATCTCCAAGGTCTCACCGTCCACCCCGGCTGCGCCACGGTTGGCTTTGACCGCTTTGTAAGCTTCGTACACTTGCCGTTTCTCAATTCGAAACGGCTTGTCTGTCGTACCTGTCGAAGTCATCCTGCTTCCAGTTGTTCCAAACAATACGACCACCTGATCCGATCCCTTTGCTCCGGCCCCATTACAGTGCCCTCAACGCTCATACGGATCGGTCCGCCCCAGTCTCCTGCATCGGTACTCTCGCCTTGCGGTTTCTCCGCTTGAGCTTCTCCCTTGGCATCAGGAGCCTGGTTCCTGCAGTTCCGCGTAAAAGCCTGTATCCGACTCACGCCCCCTCTACGCCGGTCGCCGCCCGCCCAGTCATCAGGCACCCGGCGGACTTGTCCCAGGATGACGAAACAGTCCTGGTTTCGACGACGCTTAAATTCATAACGGCGCGTCTTCGGAGGGTTCACTTTCGTTCGTCTTTCGGACACTCACCTGCTCGGATCTCGTCCGAACTTTTCATCCGACGCTCACCACCACGGCTCTTTACCGCAGCAGCTCGGACTGGTTTGAGACCCGCTCCTGAAAGCCGATCTCGGGGGGCCGTCCCCCATCATTTACGCAGCTTTACGCCACGGTTTCCGTCCATATTGAACTCCTTCCGCTGCTCTGCAGCACACTTTCGTCGATGAGGACGAGCTTGGTGGGATCAAGGTCCTTGATCATCGAACCACTGCTCACGCTGTTCCAGGACGTCGGGAAGGCTTTGCTCTACCGCGTGGCCAGTCTTTTATGGGATGGCCCGCCCCTCCCGCCAGCTTCGTGGGGCTGGATGCGGAGGAGCGGGTCGTCCGGCGCCGCCGTGTCAGACGAGCGACCCTTGCCGAACTTGCAGACAAGCTTCAGCCATGTACCATTGCCATGGAGGCATGCTGCGGGGCACACCATGTCGGTCGTCTCTTTGCAGCCAAGGGGCATGATGTCCGGCTGATGTCTCCTGAGTACGTACGGCCTTACGGTAAGCGGTGCTCTGATGGCACGGGGCTTCTCGTCAGAGAGAGCCCATTGCTTCACAGTGCCGAGGCTTCCGGAGCAGACGGCGGCACTGAAGGATGTCAGAAGATGTCCTTCATCAGCCGCCGGTATTCTTCCTCCGGCCGCCCGTAGGCATCATGAGCGAACTCTTCCATTGCTGCGCGATTTCGTACTGTGATGACGCCACACTTCCGCAACTGCCGACGTCGGCACATATCCATCCACCCCAAAAATCCCGGCTTCAGCACGGTGTCCCTCCGGCGTAGTCACAACCACTGAGCCTATGCCGGAAGTCAGGAAATAAACGTACTCGAAAGGCTCTCCGGCAGTGGCAAGACCAGTGCGTTGGGGCAGGACAACATGAACAAGGTCTGGAGCTATTTCTTCGAAATCAGCCGCAGGCAGAAGCGACAGCAACTTGTTCTGTATTGTAGATTGGTTTGGAACTGACATGGCGCTCGCCCCCATTGGGGCAAGAGCATGACGCACCCTCAGCCGTTCGCGCCCTGTGCAGTCTGCGAACGATGGAACAAGTATGAGCTAATTCTGTATCGAATCAAGCCAAGTACGCTAGCGTACGGAGATCAGCGGGCGGCCGCGATGGAAGAGGCAGGCTTACGCTGGCTGGCTAAACGGCTTCGGTCATTCCAAAAGCAGGTTAGCCGAATGTGCCGATCACACCCCGGAGGCGGCAAGCACCCAATGGCGCAATGTCGCCGACCAGATCAGGCCGAAGGTGCCGAAACTCGCCACGCTGATGGATAGCGCCGAGCAGGACGTGCTCGCCTACATGACCTTTCCCAGGCAGCACTGGGCTAAGCTTCATTCGACAAACCCGATCGAACGTCTCAACGGCGAGATCAAGCGACGCACAGAAGTTGTCGGCATCTTCCCCAACGACGATGCCATCGTGAGGCTCGTCGGTGCATTGCTGCTTGAGCAGAATGACGAGTGGGCCGTTCAGCGATCCCGCTACATGACACTTGAGACCATAGAAGCAATGAGCGATGATCCGCTCATCAGCCTGCCAGCCGCAAGCTGACCAATTCCCGGCTCTGTCCGGAAGGCACGGCGATTGCCGAAGCTACACCACATAGCGTAATCGCTCAGGGCCTAGCCTTCCAGGCGGCGGCTCTCCACACTGTCCCTTGCCAACTGTGGCCAGTGTGCCGAAGCTATGAGGAGAACCGCCATGAAGTATTATGCCGGACTGGATGTCAGCCAGCAAACGACCTCAGTCTGCATCGTTGACGACGAGGGCACTGTTGTTGCCGAACGGAAGGTAGCATCGTGGCCAGACGCTATTGCTGAGGCGCTGGAGCCGTATGCAGTAACTCGTGCAGGACTTGAGACCGGTCCCCTGTCGGTCTGGCTATGGAATGGATTGAAGAAACGCGGCGTTCCCATCGTCTGCATGGATGCTCGCCATGCCAATGCGGCCTTAAAGATGATGCCTGCCAAGACGGACCGCAACGACGCCATCGGCCTGGCCCAGATCGTTCGTACGAGTTGGTGCAAGAGCGTTCATGTCAAGTCAACGGCAAGCCACGAAGCTCGGGCGCTCCTTGCCACTCGTAGCCAACTTGTACGAACCCGCTGTGACCTGGAGAACCAGATCAGAGGTGTCCTTCGCACCTTTGGTATCCTGTTTGGCAAAAGGGTTGGTGGGTTCGCCAAGCGAGCCGAGGAAATCATCGACGGCGAGCTCCATGCGTCGCCGACAATCCAGGCTGTCGTGAAAGCACTGATGCGGGCGCGTGCCAACATCCTTGAGCAGATCCGTCATCTCGAGGCGAAGGTTCGCTCGCTAGCGCGGCAGAACATCGTCGTCAGGCGGCTGATGTCGGTCCCTGGTGTCGGAGTAATCACTGCGCTCGGCTTCGCCGCAACCATTGATGACCCGACACGATTCAAACGATCATCCAGCGCCGGAGCCTATCTTGGGCTGACACCTCGCATCTACGCCTCTGGTGAGACTATGAGATCCGGCCGGGTCTCAAAGCGGGGTGACGACTTTCTTCGACGCAGTCTATTTGAGGCTGCCAACGTGCTCCTGACAAGGATCCCGCAGTTCTCCGCTTTGAAGAGTTGGGGATTGCGCATCGCGCGGCGCGGCGGCTATCGCAAAGCTAAAGTTGCCGTGGCTCGAAAACTCGCCGTCATCCTTCATGCCATGTGGGTCTCCGGCGAGCCGTTCCGTTGGTCATCGCACGACCCGAGCGAGGTCGCATGAACTACACCGAATATTCTGGTTAGCTGAGACCAGCGAGATCGTCCGGTCAGGACGATGGCGCAGTCGAGACCGATCCCACGAATGCGAGTGCTGGTTCGTCCAGATAATCGCGAACACCACATTGGTCGACTGAGCCTATCCAACGCCATGATGAGGCGGTTAAAGTGCCGACCTCGAAGAGAACCATGAGCCTGACCTGCGATGCCCACTGCGACCAGCTTGACAACCGCGATTAGAGAACTCAGCGGGACACGATCGCCGGAATCGCCGGATCTCATAGTCTCACCAGAGGCGTAGATGCGAGGTGTCAGCCCAGGATAGGCTCCGGCGCTGGGTAATCGTTTGAATCGTGTCGGGTCATCAATGGCTATGCGGTATCGCCGAACAATCAGTGCTCCCCTCTTGAGCGTTTCACCGCATTCTGCCTAAAGAAGTTGCATTCTTCTTATAGAACATACATAGTACGTTTCAACAGAACTCAGGAAAGTGGAATGCCAAGAAAAGATACTGACAAGGCCAAAGAAGCCGAGGGCGCGAGATACGAAAAGCTTAAACTCGAAGGGAATCAGTGGATCCTGTCGGAAGGTGCGCGCGACGGGATGGAAACTGCCGGACTGGTGCCTGCCGTCGACAAAGCGGTCAGGGCCCTTGCGCTCGTGAATAGTAGCCGCTCGGAAATGACGCTTGCGCAGATCGCCGACGCTACCGGCATCACCAAGAGCCATTGCCATTCCATCCTCAAGACACTCACCTTCCATGATTGGTTGTATTTCGATCCGATCCGCAAGACATATCGATTGAATGTCGGGGTTCTGCGTGACCTCTCCACAATGATCCGCGACGTGACACCGCTATCGATGGTCAAACCACTCATCGACGATTTGCCGTCGCGCACCCACGTCTCCTGCATCTTGTCGGAACCGTCGTCAGAGAGCACATTCGTGGTCGTCGCAAAAGCCAGCGCTCCGGATCAGGTCGAGATTTCCTATCCGCTCGGCCACCGCTTCCCGAGGGATGCGAGCGCGCAGATGAAGGCGCGGCTGGCTTGGTGTGCCGAAAGCGAAGTCGATGTCTGGTTCGAGGGCTGGGAACCAGTACGCTACGCTGGAGCCACAGCGACAAGTCTGAAAGAGGTGAAGGCCGAACTCGCCGCCACGAGAGCACGAGGCTATGCACGAAGCATCGGCGAATTCACCGAGGGCCTGACGGCGATTGCGCTTCCGATATTTGACAGTGCGGGGCGTGTGATCTTCATTCTTGACTGCATGGGACTCTCGCTCGCGATGGCTCGCCGCGAGTTCGAGATCGCGGAGGAAATCACCAAGACGGTCGCTGATATTCATCGGCTTATCGGCGGGAAGCCTCCGCAAAGCTTCCCGCATCCACTCGCCAAATCCGCCTAGCCCGCCTTTCCGTCACATGGCGGATGATATCTCCGCCAGTGATCGGCGATATCAGCGCGTCTTGTGATCCACACATCCGGTAGCGTTTTGACGTAGTCGAGGAACCGCTCGAAATCGGCAGCGCGTCCAGGCTTGCCGGCGAGACGACAATGCAGCCCGACGTTCATCATCTTCGGGGCCTGTTTTCCTTCGCGCAGCAGAAGGTCGCAGGCGCGTATCAGATAGGTCGAAAAATCCGTTGCCTGCAGCCCGAAGCCGTTGACGAAACGACCGTCATTGTTGTCGAGCGTATAGGGAACGACCAGTTGTGGCGTGTCGTTCTCATAAACCCAATAAGGCAGATCGTCGGCAAAGGAATCCGAGTCGTAGGCGAACCCGCCGATCTCACCGAGAAGCCGACGGGTATTAGGGCTCATCCTGCCCGTGTACCAGCCACTTGGGCGCTCGCCGGTTGCTTCTGTATGGAGGCGGATTGCCTCGAGGATGTGCGTCCGCTCCTCCACTTCGGGCATCTGGGCATAGTTGATCCATTTCAGTCCATGCGACGCGATCTCCCATCCCGCCGACTTCATCGCGTTGATGGCGTCGGGATTTTTCTGGAGCGCCGTCGCAATTCCGAAGACGGTCACGGGCAGCGCACGCTCGGTAAAAAGGCGGTGAAGCCGCCAGAACCCCGCCCGGCTGCCATATTCATACTGGGACTCGACGTTGAAATTGCGCATTCCTTCCAGCGCCGACGTCGGTTCTTCGGTTAAAAAAGCTTCTGAGGCCCGATCTCCATGCAGGATCGAGTTTTCTCCGCCTTCCTCGTAGTTGACGACGAACTGGATCGCCAGCCGCGCCCCCTCGGGCCAACGAGGATCGACAGGCCTTTGACCATAGCCGATCAAATCGCGTGGATAGGGCTCCATCTCAAGCTCCCTCATAGGCCAGGCGGTAAAGACCGGCGGCCAGAACCTCGATGCCGGCGACAATGTCGGGGATCGAGGAGAACTCGTCGGGCGTGTGGCTCCGTCCGTCCTTGCTGCGCACGAAGATCATCGCCATTTTGGCAATCCGCGCCATCTGCTGTGAATCATGCCCCGCGCCGCTTGCCATCAGCATGACAGGCACGCCCTGATCGGCTGCAGCAGCCTTCAGCGTCGCGACGACTCCTTCATCGGAAGGGCAGGCCGGATGATCGATCATCACCTTCCAGCTGATCTCGAGGCCCCTGCGCTTTGCCACTTCCAGCATGAAGTCTTCATGGGTTTCGTAGAGCTTCTGGCATTGAACCGGATCGGGATGGCGCGCGTCGACCGTGAAAGAAACGGTGTCTGGAATGATGGCGGTCGCGTTCGGCTTCACGTTGACACGGCCGACAGTGGTGACGGCCGGGCGGCCCCATCGGTGCGCGGTATTGACGACGCCCGAGGCAATCTCGGCAAAACCCGCCATCGGGTCACGTCTGAGATCCATCGGAAAGGCGCCGGCATGATTTTGCGTACCCTTAAGTTCGACCTGATAGTGTCTGATGCCGGTAATCCCGGTAACGACGGCGACCGGCAGGTCGGCATGTTCCAGGATCGGACCCTGTTCGATATGCAATTCTACGAAAGTGTCGATGTCGTTGCGCCTGGCGTCCGGAATCTTTGCCGGATCGAGGCCGACGTCGCGCATTGCCGACGCAATCGTCTCGCCGGTAAAGGCGATTGTCGTATCCGGATCGGTCGCCGCGATCCGACCGGTGATTGCGCGTGAACCCCAGAAGTTTGCGGAGGGAAAGCGGCTCGACTCTTCTTCGCAGAAAGCAATACATTCCAGGTTTTTTTTCGGCGTGCCGAACTGTTCCTTCAGGGCCTTCAGCGCGATTAACCCCGCCAGTGCACCGAGGATACCGTCATAGCGGCCGCCTGGCGTCTGGGAATCGATGTGCGATCCCGAAACGACTGAGCCTCCCGCCGTGGAGCCCGGAAGTTTCCCCCAGACGTTGCCGACACTGTCCATCCTGGCTTCAAGGCCAGCTTCCTCACACCACCTAGTGTAGAGCTTCGTCGCCTCGACCCATTCCGGCGAATAGACGGTGCGCGACACGCCCGTCCCACCGTCGCTGCCATGTTCGGCCATGTCGAGGATCAGGCGTTCGACAAAGGCAGGATCTATAAAGATCTTCTTACGCTCTTCCATTGCTCTGTCTCCTTCAGACCGTCGCCGTGACCATGATCTCGACCGTGTAATCGGGTCTCGCCAGAGCCGCCTCGACACAGGCGCGGGCGGGTGAACCACCCTCGGCCACCCAGGCGTCCCAAACGCCGTTCATCTCGTCGAACTTGGAGATGTCTGTCAGCCAGATGGTTGCACTGACGATCTTGTCCTTGGCGGTTCCGGCCTCCTGCAGGAGTGCATCAATTGCCTCCAGGATGGCTGCCGTCTGGTCTGCAACCGGCTTGCCTTCGGCACCCCTGGCGACCTGACCGGCCAGGAAGACGAAGCCGTTTGCCTTGACGATCTGGCTCATTCTCTTTGCAGATTGCAGTCTGGTAATTGTCATGTGTTAGGCCTTTGTGGTTTTCAGATAGGAAATGACGTCTTTCAGCGAGGTGACGTCGCCGTAACGAAGATCGATGTCCGTGAGATTTGCTTGATGCGCTTCCGCCGACCGGTCCCCGACGGCTTCCTGGACGACGATCGGATGCAAATTGAGATTGTGAGCGCTTTCTGCCGTCGCCCGTACGCACCCGCTGGTGCTGCATCCGGTGATGATCAGGGTATCGACTGAAAGCGACATGAGGTGCGCATCGAATGCCGTTCCCCAGAATGCAGAGGCGCGCGGCTTGATAATTAACGGCTCGCTTGGGCGCCGTTCCAGTCGCGGATCTAGTTCCGACAGGCCCGATCCTTCCGAAAGCGAGCGCCCGGCACTGGCGTGGGTCAGCTTGCGGCCGAGTGCGCCGGCGACATCGAAATCGCTGTAGCTCATCGTCGTGAAGAAGACGGGGTGGCCGTTTTCACGGGCCGCCGCCAGCACGTCAACGGTGGCGGCCATGACGCTTTCCAAGCGTCTGGAGCCGAGCGGAGACGTTTCGTCCAGCCAGGATTTCGCCATGTCGATGACCACGACAGCCGGCCGTTTGCCAAAACCGACCCGGCCGCCGAAGCCGCGCGAAACGTAGAAGTCGTGAACACCTTCGTACATATTTATCCTTTCCACAGAACGATTTACTGCATATAGAATACATTGGTATCGTGACGTCAAGCGCCGATGAGGCACATAAGAGGAGTTTCGGATGGATCTGGTGATCGAAAACGGTCGGATAGTCACGACGGGCGGCGTCTTTGAAGCCCCGATCGGGATTAAGAATGGGCGGATCGTGCAGATCGGCGGAGCGCCGGCCGGCCGCCGTCATATCGATGCGCGCGGTCGACTGGTCCTTCCCGGCGGGATCGACGTGCATACCCATCTTGATGCGCCGAGTGAGGTCGGAAGCACGGCCGATGATTTTTATAGTGGAACGCTCGCTGCTGCCTTCGGTGGAACGACGACGATCGTCGATTTCTGTGCCCAGGCGAAGGGCCAGTCGCTTTCCGAGGCGCTTTCTCGGTGGCATGGAAAAGCCGAAGACAAGGCCGTGATCGACTACGGTTTCCACATCATCATCACCGATCCGACGCAAGCTGTCCTGGAGGAACTGAAGACGCTTCCGGACCGGGGCATCACAAGTTTCAAGCTGTTCATGGCCTACAAGGGCGCTCAGATGGTGGACGATCTCACCCTCTTGAAAACTTTCGAAACGGCGGCGGCCAGCGGCGCCATCGTCATGATCCATGCCGAAAACGGCGATGCGGTTTTGCACCTGCAACGCAAATTGCTCGCCGCCGGCAAGACGGAGCCGTTCAGCCATGCGCTTTCACGCCCGCCAGTGACCGAGGCGGAAGCGACGGCACGCGCCCTGATGCTTGCAGAAATCGCCGATGCACCGATCTACATCGTCCATGTCACCTGCGAGGAGGCTGTTCGCGAGGTTAGACGGGCGAGAAAGCGTCGCGCCGGCGTCTTTGCCGAAACCTGCACCCATTATCTCTATCTCACGGCCGAAGATCTTGCCAAACCGGACTTCGAGGGCGCCAAGCATGTCCTGTCTCCGGCCTTGAGGCGCAAGAGCGACCATGAGGTCCTCTGGCGGGCGCTTTCCAATTCCGATCTCCAGGTCGTCTCCTCCGATCATGCCTCCTGGCGGTTCAACGGTCAAAAGACGATCGGACGGCACGATTTCACCCAGATTCCGAACGGAGGCCCGGGCATTGAGGAGCGGATGACTATGGTCTATCAAGGTGTCGTGCGCGGCGAGATCGGTCTCGAGCGCTTCGTCGAAATCTGCTCGACGAACCCGGCCCGCATCTTCGGCCTGACCAGCAAGGGCCATCTTGCGCCGGGCTACGATGCCGACATCGTCATCTGGGATCCGCATGCTGATCGCAACCTCGTACAGGCCGGCCTCCATCACCGCTCGGACTACACCCATTACGAGGGGCGTGCCGTCATAGGTAACGCTGATATCGTCATCAGCCGTGGCGAGGTGATCGTCGAAAACAATGCTTTTGCCGGTGCCAGGGGGCGTGGCCAGTTCATCGCAAGAAACAAGGCATCGAAGCTTCTCTGACACGAAGGGGCCGGATACAGATCCATCCGGCCCCTTCCTGAATTTTGTTGCAATTCACCAGGCGACGTCGCCGCCATTGGGCGAGAGGCTCTGCCCGACCATGTATCCGGCTTCATCCGAGGCGAGGTAGACATAGGCGCCGGCGATTTCCTGCGGCGTGCCGATTCGCTTGATCGGCAACTGAGCAATCTTCCAGTCATTCCATTTCGGGTCGCTTGCCCGCCAGGCAGGCGTATCGGTGGGGCCGGGGCATACGCAATTGACGGTGACGCCATGTTCGGCGACCTCGTGTGCGACCGATACGCTCATGGCGACGATGGCAGCCTTCGAAGCGCAATAGGCGGCGTACCAGGGAGCGGGCTTGTGTGCCAATTGAGAGGCCGTATTGATGATACGACCATTTTTGCGATCGAGCATGTGCGGCAGCACGTGATGCATGGCATAGGCGACGCTTCTGAGATTGGTATCCATCACGCGGTCCCATTCCTCCCATGTCTGGTTCTGGAATGGGATCATGGCGGTTCCGACCCCGGCATTGTTGACGAGGATGTCCAGCGAACCCAGGCCGTCGATGGCCCTGTCGATTGTGGTCTTGACATCGCTTTCGCTGCGCACGTCGCAGTGAAGGCAAAAGCTGCCTTCGGCCGCGCCTTTGACTATGTCGGAGAGCACGTCCTGCTGGCCCCTGTCTGCAAGGCAGACGATCGCGCCCTCCTCAATGAACGCTTCGGCGACGGCGCGGCCAATGCCGGTTGCGCAACCAACGATAAGGGCGGTTTTACCCTTTAGGCGCATGCGAATTCCTCCTGTTAGGACAATTGGCAATCTGCTCCGCGAGCCGAAAAGCGCGCAGACCGATCAAAAAGCTAAAGAGGTTGCCGCTAGTGGGGACGGTTCGGCATCCAGCTCAGCAGACGGCGCTCGATGCGCCTGCAGACATGCATCGAGGCGAGAATGAAGAAGACGATCACACAGGTAACCAGCATCATACGGCCTGTGTGGCTGAAGAAATCGGCCCAGATGATCATGCGGCCGATGCCGTTGTCGACGCCGATGTATTCGGCGCCGATCGCAGCCGTCCAGGCAAGCGCCATCGTGACGTGAATGCTCGAAAACAGTTCGGGCAGGATGCCCGGCATGACGACGTAACGGTAGACACCCAACTGCGTGGCGCCGAAGGTCTTGGCCGCCTCGACAAATTTAACGGGAATGTTCTGGACGGCATTGATGGTAGAGACAAAATAAAAGACGCCGACGCCGTAGGCTATATAGATGACGGCGCCGACATTGTTTGCACCGAACCAGTATTGAAACAGCGGAATGAGCGCAAGAAGCGGGCACATGCGGATCAGGTGCAACGGGCCGGCGACGGCTGCTCTGCAGGATTCGGAGACCGACACCAGCAGTCCCATTCCCGTCCCAGCCAACCCGCCGAGGACAAGGCCAACGACAACGCGCAGCAAGGTCGCCAGAGAATGGAAGCCGAGCGCAAGAAATGCGCCGCGATAGGTCTGTTCGCCGCCCATCTCAGGCACGGGCGCCCAGAAAGGAAACTTCCAGTAATCGGACATGCCGAGAAGAGACTCGCCGAATATGAACTCAATCGGCGGCACGATCGGCGATTGCCGGAGCGGGCTCTTCGGCACCGAATGGGCGATAGTCTCCCAAAGCAAGAGAAGGAGGATCACCGTCACGAGGCTCGTCAGGAACGATGCCGCCGGCGAAATCGGTCTCGTCAAAAGCTTTTTCATGGTTTCCGCTCCGCTCACGCGTCGTCCTGCAGGCATTGCAGGATCGTCTTCGTCAGCCGAACCCCTTCGGGAAGGGCCCGCACTTCCGCGTCTCTCGGCCGTGGCAGGTCAACGTGTGTGTCCTCCGCAACCCGGCCGCGGCGGATCATGACGATGCGGCTCGCCAGCACCAGGGCTTCCTCGATATCATGGGTGACGAAAACGATCGTTCGGCCGGTTTCCTTCCACAGACGCAAAAGCAGGTTTTGAAGATCCATGCGCGTCACATAGTCGAGTGCACCGAAGGGCTCGTCCATCAGCAAAGTCGGAGCGCCGGTGGCAAATGCTGCCGCGATTGCCACTCTCTTGCGCATGCCGCCCGACAGTTCCTTCGGCCAGCTGTGGAGGTTCGGCGACAAGCCAACCAGGGAAAGCCAATGACGCGCTTCCTGTTTCTGCTCGGTCCGAGACTTGCCCTGCATCTTGAGACCGAAGGCGACGTTTTCTTCGACGTTCATCCAGGGAAAGACAGTATCGTCCTGAAAGACCATGCTTCGATCCGCGCTCGGTCCGGAAATGAGAGAGCCATCGACCTTGATCGACCCCGCGGTGAGCGAATTCAGGCCGGCGAGCGATCTCAGGAGTGTCGACTTGCCATGGCCCGACCGTCCAAGCAGGCACAGAAACTCTCCGTTGCCGATTTCAAGCGACACATCGTCGAGCGCTTTGACCACTGTCCCGCGCTCGTGTCGAAAGACGCAACCGGCGTGTTCTACTGCAATCATTGTCAACTCCTACATCCAGCGCAGCACGTAACGGCGCCCAGCCACTAGCAACCCATCGCAGATAAGCGCGACCAGGCAAAGCCAGAACAGGCCCGCAAGCATGAGCGCTACGTCGCTCACGCCCCAGGCGGTGATGATGATGCGGCCGACACCGCTTGTGCTACCGAGAAGTTCGGTGATCGCTGCAAGTCCCCAAGAGGCCCCGAGTGCTGCGCGCAGCCCGCCGAAAAGCTCGGGGAGGGCTCCGGGCAGATGCACCTGCCGATAGACGGCACGGGGACGCGCCCCGAGCGTCCTTGCGTACTCGACAAAGTGTGGCCTCACATTGCAGATGGCTCGATACATGAAAACATGCAGGAGCACGGCAGAATAAAGGGCAACGAGCAAGACCTTGGAGGCTTCCGCAACACCGAACCAGATCAGGAAGAACGGAGCTGCAACCATGATCGGAATATTGCCGAAGACATTGATGATCGGATTGAAGACAGCTGTGATAATCGGGCTATAGGCCGCAAGGCTGCCTGTTGCCGTGCCGATCAGAGTTCCGATCACAAGACCACTGATCACGGTCAAGATCGTCGATATGAGATGCGGAAGGAAACCTCCCTCCGGCATTCCCAATCCGACCAGATAGCGGCTCTGAAAGAGGTTGTCGAAGGCTGCTCGGGCAACGTCGATTGGCGGCGGCAGATATCGGCCGAGCGCATAACTGCCGATCTGCCACAGGGCGCCGATCGCGATGAAGCCTAGAATGGGAAGCGCGATCGCGCCTCCCATCTTGGTAAATTTTCGTCCGAGAGAGGCATCATGCGGCACGGGCTTGGCAATACTTTCTGTCACCGTCATGCCACGGCAGCTTCCGCAAAGCGAAGGGCATCAAAATAGTTGAATTGATCGTAGTGCCGTTTTGCTTCCGCTGCTAAGGTCTTGCGATCCTCTGACGCCGTTGCGTCAAGTTTTGCCTGTAAGGCTTCGGTCTTCGTCTTCATCTCGCTCAGTTCCTTCCAGATCCGCTTTGCCTGGAAGACCTCGTCGAGATCGTAGGCTTTGTCGGCGATCGTGCCGGCGGCGATGAATTTCTTGATCTGGTAGGAGTAGAGATTTTTGTAATAGAGCGGGAACGTCTCGTCCTCCCAGATGGAAGCCTGATCCTTCCACTGGAAGAACGGATCGATCTGCTCGAAGATAAACTTGATGGCGTCGGGGTCCATCTGCGCTCCGGTATTGGCGCTGATGAATGGCGCGTATTTCGAAAGGGCCTGCTTCTGCGACGCGCCGAACATAAAATCGAGCGTGCGGAAGGTTGCTCCGCACCAGCGGTAGATCGTGTCCTTGTTGTCGCGAAGATAATCGTCGGTGCACATCATCAGGTCGTAGTTCAGCAGGTCGTTGACCGCAGAACCAGTGCCGGTCGGCATGTATTTGATCATCTGGCGGGTGCTCATGATCGGCTTCCAGCCGGCCTGGAATTGCAGCTGATAAACCTGGACAGCACCGCCCGGAGCGGCGAAATCGATCTGGTTGCCGATCGCCAGCTGTACGGCGCGCGGATCTTCGACCGGAACGGTCTGGGTGTCCTTCATCGACATGCCGCCAAGCGACAGGGCAAAGTCGTTCCACTGATAGGTGCTCGGGCTTGCCGTGATTGCGAAGCGCTTGCCGCGCATTTGCTCGATTGCGGCGGCGGCAGCCTTGTCCCACGGCATTCCTTCTGCAACGAATTCGTCCACAGTCTTGAAACCAGATGTCGGGCTCGCGAGGATGGTGTTGCCTTGGAAGTAGCTATACGTCAGGATCGGGCGGGCCTTGACCTCCTTGTCGAGGGCCTGCGAGACCATACCGAACCACATCGTCGTGATGTCGAGTTCGCCATTGTTGAGCTGCGGAAGGACCTGCGTTTCACGCAGGAGCTTAGGAGCACCGCCCTCCATGGTGATCCCGACGTCCTTCAGAAAGCCTGATTGTGACAGGAGCATCGTCCAACCGTGGTTCGTCACGGCGAACCCACCCATTCTGATAGTTTTTTCCGGAATCTTGGGCGTAGTCGATGCCTGCGCCCAAACGCGCGTCGGCAGTGCCCCTGCCGCCGCTATGCCCAGGCCAGTCTTCAGAAGCGAACGGCGCGTCGGTGTGATTTTCAAGTTGGTCATGTTTTCTCCAGTTCCCCTTTTGCGACCAGCCATCCTTCTAAAAGAACAGCGTCTTGCATATAGAATTGTCTTCTGCCATAGGTTCTGTCAAGCGATTACATTCGCTGTTGCAGAAAAAATGATCATTGTGATGAGATGCCTTACAATACGGCAGGAGAGAACACGTGAACTTTCTCGTTACGGGCGCGACCGGCTTCATCGGCACGAATATCGTTGAACAGCTCCTGCGAAGTGGGCATCGGGTAGTCGCGTTCAGTAACCAACCTATGCCCCCTTTTGTTGTCAATCAGTTGGTGCGTCTGGATGGCGAACTCGTGAACGTCGAAGGCGATGTTCGCGACCAGGCGGCGGTCAGGACCGAATTACTGCGCCACAAGGTCAGCCATGTTCTCCACGGGGCGGTTGTCACATCAGACAGCCACCGCGAGCAGCATCACGGGAGCATGATCATCGACATCAACCTTGCCGGAACGGCAAGTGTCGTGACCGCGGCCGGCGAAGCTGGCGTCGAGAAATTCGTCTATCTGGGTTCCGCCGGCGTTTATTCCGAAGAGCTGCAACCGGATGGAATGATCTTGGCCGAAGACGTTCCGCATCAGGTCTCAACGCTTTATGGCATCAGCAAATCTGCGGCGGAAGGAATTGTGGCTCGGATTGCGACACTTTGGAAGCTGCCTTATGCAATCGGTCGCATCGGCACCGCGTTCGGTCCATGGGAACATCAGACAGGGTTTCGCGATACGATGAGCCCGATTTATCAGCTGACACGCATGGCTCACCGCGGCGAGCGGGCGATCATTCCCTTCGACAAGAACAAGAATTGGCACTACAGCCGGGATGCGGCGGCGGCACTTATTAAATTGGCCTCGGAGGCTACATCTAAGAGCGTCTACAATCTTGGACCAGAGGAATGCTGGCCGTTATCTTCGTGGGCCAAGTTGCTGACGGGCAGATTTCCTGCCTTCGATGTTTCGATTGCCAAGCCCGGTAATGTGGAAGTCTATGGTGAGGTCGATGGCGGGCGGCTTTCAGGGCAGTTATTTGAGATGGAATTCGGTCCGACGGCAAAATTCGATCTTCGAGGTGCGTTCAATGATTATCTGACGTGGCTCGGAGAGCACGACATCATTTTTCCCTAATTTTTTCAGCCGAGACATCCTCGGTTGCCAGTGTGTTGGTTTCCACGCGGAACTGAGCTGGCTCAGTTCTGTGTGGAAACCAACACCAGTGAGACCGCATTTATTGTAAGCGCTCATTTCCCTGCACGTTGACGCGTGTCGTTTGACCGTCGTGGCTGTCAGGCGTTCGTCTGGGATCAGGCGGAGGCGGCTTTGGCGAAGTGGAATGGCAGCAGGTCGGAGATGTCGGCATCCGATGCGCGCTGCGGCAATTCGCTGAGGATGTGGCGCAAGTAAGCCAAGGGTTCGATGCCGCAGGCGCGGCAGGTCAGCATGATGCTGTAGACGACGGCACTGGCCTTAGCTCCGTCCGCAGTGTCGCTGAACAGCCAGGATTTTCTTCCAGTGGCAAAAATCCTGATATCACGTTCCAGCAGATTGTTGTCGATCGGCATCCTGCCGTCTTCTGTATAGCGGGTCAGGTATTCCCATTGGTTCAGGGTGTAGGATACGGCGTCACCGATCTTGCTGTCGGGCAGGACCTTCGGCGCGATGTCATCGAGCCATGCCTTGAGAGCATTCAGGATAGGGACGCTGTGCTGCTGGCGGAAACGGCGAATGCATTCGGCTTGCGTTTCTCCAGCTTGCGCCTTTTCTCCTCTGGCTTGGCTTTCGATCCGGTAGAGCTGCTCGAAGAATTTCAGCGCCTGCTCCGGTGGTCCGCCGCCTTTCTTTCTTGTCTTCAGGGCATCGACGAAGCGACGCCTGGAATGGGCCATGCATCCCAAATGCGTTGCCCCTTCCAAGGTTCGCCAGGCGGTGTAGCCATCGTTCATTAGTATGCCGCGGTAGTCGCCGAGGAAGGCCTGCGGATAAATTTGGCCGCGGCCGGGTTGGTAGTCGAGAAGCACGATCGGTTCATTGCTGTCCTCGCCGCTCCGATACGCCCACATATAGGATGTGCTGGTGGCCTCCCTGTCCTTTTCCTTCAGGACCTGGACCGTCGTCTCGTCGCCGTGGATGATCGGTTGGGCCCGAAGCCGGAGCTTCAGTGCGTCATATATGCGGGAGAGATGCCTCTCGCTCGATCCGATCACCCAATGCCCGAGAGCGCCGCGGCTGATGGGAACGCCGGCGCGCTCGAAGGCCTGGGCCAGGCGGTAAAGCGGCGTGCCATCGACGTATTTGTGGACGAGCGCGAAGGCCAG
>CBDDIR010000003.1:0-4521622 GCA_965229115.1 Hyphomonadaceae bacterium
GCGCTAAGCGACATGCGGAAGTAGATCAGCTCGGACGTGTCGGCAGGGCCGATGTGGCCGAACTTCGCGCGGGCGGCGATGGCGGCTTCGAGAGCGAGTTGCGGTTCGAGGCCGCGTTCCACCTGTGCTGCGGTTTTGGGTTGACCGGTCTTGAAGTCGACCATGGCGAGCGTGCCGTCGGCGAGGAGTTCGACGCGGTCAGCTTTGGCTTTAAGTTCAACCGGGCCGGCGGCGCTATCGAAGGTGATCTTGCCTTCCTTCTCCGTGGCGAAATCGACGCGATGGCGATCGCGCGCTTTCGACCAGCGGAGATAGGCGTCGCCCGCGCGCAACCAGAGCGGCTTTTCGAGTTCG
This sequence comes from Hyphomonadaceae bacterium, assembly GCA_965229115.1. Lineage (GTDB taxonomy): Bacteria > Pseudomonadota > Alphaproteobacteria > Caulobacterales > Hyphomonadaceae > UBA7672. The sequence continues at coordinate 355 of CBDDIR010000003.1, forward strand.
ATGAGCTCGGGCGTAGCCCCCGCTTCGTTGAGGCTGGTGATGACGAGATCGTCGATGGTGCGGGTGTTGCCGGGCTTCTCGAATGTCTCGACGGCGAGGTGGACGGCTGTCCCGCGTTCTCGGGCGTCGATGTCTTCTCCGACGCGGCGTAGCGGTTCGAGGCGGAGGATGCGTTTGGCATAATCACCGTAAGGGTCGCGAATGAGCTGCACCGCACGACTGGGCGAGAATTTGTTGAGCGCGCGCTTGTCGGCCGGGGGCGTGGGCTTCGGCACAGATGCGGGCTTCACGTCAGCGACGTGGCGGATGGCGCGGGCCCAGACGAGTGGGTCGGAATTGTCGGCGGTCTGGAGGGCAGCCTCAGCTTCGTCGCGGCCGCCGAGACCGCCTGCCGCGAGCGTGCGCAGGCGCCAGAGCCAGCGGGAAGCGACGGCAGGCTTGTCGTCGACGCGGCGTGCACGCAGCAGGATGACTTCCGGCGCATTAGCCATCTGAGCGAAGTCGTGAGCGGAGAGGCCGACGCGTTCGTCGGGGTCGGGCAGGTTTAGCTGCTTTCGCAGTGTGCGGTTGAGGAAAGCGTCAGCTGCAGCGGGGCGGGGCCATGAGCCTTCGTTGAGGCTGGCGAGGATCATGCGATCGCGGCGCTGCAGGCGCGCTTCGAGCGGACCCCAGATGGCGATACGCGGATGCTCTGCAGCGTCGGGCGGGGCGAGCATGCGTTGCATCACAGTCTCGGCGAAGTCAGCGAAGTGGTCGGCTTCGATAGCGCCCATGGCAGTGGAGAGTTCGCCGAGCTGGGTGATGAACTGCGCCGCCATCGCGCCGGACTTTCCGGACCAGACATGCGCGCCACCAGCGATTGCCTCGGCGAGGCGGGCGATGGCTTCGGAGGCGTGCTGGCCGTTGATGTGCTTGCCGGCGAAGGCGGATTTTGCCGGAGCGTGCAGCCCGGCGATGTCGCGGACGAAGGATCCGCATTCCGCCAGTGCCTGTCTCTTCCGCTCGTTACGCTCCTTTTGCTTTTCGTCATCGGTCTCGTCAAAGACCGGATTGTCGAGACGGTGAGCGAGGTCTTCCAGGCTCGCATGACGGCGCGGACCGCGGAGGGCTTCGCGTTCGAGGCGGCTGGTGATGGTCTGCAGGTCGCCGGGACTGCGATTGATGCTGGCGAATTCGTGTTTCAGGACGGCGAGCAGCCGGACCGGGTTGCCGGGATCACGGACCCAGCGTGCGAGCAGGAGCAGGAAAGCTCCGGGCGAGGTGCGCTGCAGCGGTGTGCCGGAGGACGGCGCGATATCGATGCCCCAGCGTTCGAGGATCGCGGCGACACGGCGGGCGAGCGAGGCTTCGGGTGTGACGAGGGCGGCAGTCTGGTGAGACGATTCCAGCGTCTCGCGCAGGAGGAGCGCAGCGGCCAATGCCTCCTCGGCTTCATCCTCGGCTTCGACAAGCGAGAGGCCGGCAAGGGCTTGCGTGACAAGATCTTGCGGCGAATGCGTTTCGGCGAGAACGACGAGGCGTTTGTTCCAGTTGCGCGTTTCGCTGGCGGGCGCGAGCGCTTCGTTGATCAGGCGGCGGCGCGAGACTTCGGCGGGTGATTCATCGCCGCCGGGCCAGGCGTGGACATTCTGCGACGTGAGGCCGAGCCATTTCAGCGTCTCGCCCATGGCATGCTGTGGGTGGCTTGGCGCGTCTGCGACGGCGGCCCAGCTTTCGAGATCAGGGTCGATGCCGGGGAAGACGACGATGCCGCGCGGCAGCTTGAGCACGGCCTGCATCAGGCGGCGCGTGGCGTGCCCCGTGCCGGTCGAACCTGCAATGATGACGGGGTGCTTGGGCGGCTTGGCGGCCCAGCGTGTGAACAGCGCTTCGGCGGCGGCAAGGCGGCGCTCGCCCGCATCGATCGCTTCGGCTTCCTTCAGGTATTTCGGCCAGCCGCGCATGACGATGTCGAGGAAGCTGGCGGACACTTGCCAGTGCTGGGCGAGATGCGGCGCCAGTTCGGTGGATAGCGCGTCGAGCTTTTTCCAGTCGACGCCGCCGACGAGGGCGGCCTGATCGATGAGTGTCGCAAGTTCGTCGGCTGCGGTGAGGAGCGAAGACGGCGGCAGTGGGCCTTCTTCCTGGTGCGTGCGCCAGCTCTGGATGAGGCGGGCAAGGGCGCCGCGGCGGCTGGCGGTGCTGAGGGAGGGCGGCAGCTCCAGCGCATCGGGGCCAAAGGCGGCAAGACCATCTTCTTCCTCGATGTCGCCGAGGGCGCGGATTTCAGGCGTCAGCAGTGTGCCGCCGACGGCGCGATAGAGGGCGAGCGCGAGTTCGCGCGCGGCGCGTTGGTTGGGCGTGAAGATCAGGGCGTCTGCAAGGGCTTCGGGCTTCTCCTTGGCGCCGGTGGCGGCGACGATGCCCTTTGCGAGTTCTTCGAGGAAGAAGGACGAGGCGGGGATCGAGAAGACTTTGGCGGAGGTCGGGGAGAAGATGCCCTTGGCCATCAGCGCGCCCCGCTGTTGGCGTCACCGTGTCCCGCAGTGGGGAAGGAAAGCGCGTTGCGCTCATCCTTGTTCAAGCGCCTGGCCCCATTGTCTTGAGGCGGGCTTCGGCTTCATCGCGGCCGGCGGGATCGCCGACATGCATCCAGAACGGGTGCATGACCGTGCCAAAGAGACGGCCAGCCCGGCCCATCGCGTTCCAGTACACATTGGCGGAGAATGGCTTGGCTTCGTACTGGCGCAGCCATTCGGCGCGGGTGATGTGCGTTCCGGCGAAAACGTAAGGTGCGGTGGGCTTGTCGCCGCGGCGTTGAATCTGTCCGTCAGGTCCGAGGAAGAAGTCACCGGGGCCGCGGAAGCCGAGCGTTGCGCCCATGTCGGCGAGCAGCAGAAGCGCATCCATCGTGCGGGGATCGTAGGCTTCGGCCATCTTCGCGAACGTGGTATCGCCGGGCGTCGCCCATGTTACGTCGGTGTTGACGACGAAGAAGGGATCATTGCCGAGAAGCGGTAGCGCTTTGACAACGCCGCCGCCGGTTTCAAGCAGCGTCTCGCGCTCGTTCGAGATGATGATCTCGAGATCCTTGCGCTGCTTGAGATGTGCTTCCATCAGATCGGCGAGATAGTGCACGTTGATGATGGCGCGGGTGACGCCTTGCGCCACCAGCTTGTCGAGCACGCGATCAATTAGCGTGCGGCCGCCGACTTCAATCAGCGGCTTGGGCAGCGTGTCAGTAAGCGGCTTCATGCGCGTGCCGAGGCCGGCCGCAAGAAGCATGGCGGTTTTGACTTTTGTCATGCGGCCACCAGGAGATGCGGAGCGACTGCTTCAACAAAGCTACGAGCTTCGGCTGCGGCCGGGTGAGACAGGGTCTCGTTGAGCAGGCCACGCAGGCGCGGCTGGAACTGATCGTAGCGGGGTTTCTTGTCGCGTGTGACCAGTCTCGCGAAGATGCCCATGATGCGCATGGTGTTCATAGCGCCAAGCACGGAGAAGCGTTCGTCGAAATCGCGACGCGAAAGTCCTGTGCCGTTGAGATAGGCACGGATGGCAGCCTCGCGCGCTTCAGGCGAGACATCGCGGCGGGCGTCGTGCAGCAGCATCGACATGTCCCATTCGCCCCAGCCGAGAACGGCGTCCTGGAAGTCGAGCAGGCCGACGCGCTGCAGGCCGTCGCGCTGCGGGAGCCAGATAAAGTTTTCGGCGTGCGTGTCGCGCAGGATCAGGGCGCGCGGATAGTCTTCCGCCTTGGCGACGAGATTCTCGCGCACCCGTTCCCAACGCAAACGCGACTGTTCGGTCATCCGCACATTGAGATCGCGTTGCGGCATCCATTCTACGAACAGATCGACGTTGGCCGAGAGGGCGAGGTGATCGTAGGTCAGGATGGGCCATTCACCGCCGCGATAAGGCAACTTGGAAGGCGCAGGCGCGCGGTGGACTGCGGCGAGTACATCACCGACTGCGGCGTAGAGTGTCGGCTCGTCGGCGCCGCGCAGGATGGTTTCAGCAAGCACTTCGTCGCCCAGGTCTTCCAGCAGAGCGAGACCGCGCGTGAGATCGTGGTCGATGACTTCGGGTGCGGACAGGCCGAGCGTTCGCAGATACGCCGACAGCGCAGCGAAGGCTTCAACGCGCGAGGCGGCGAGCCGCGAGATCGCATTCCAGCCGAGGGCGAGGCGTTCCTCTTCCGTGGCGTTCGGCGGGCAGGGCTGCGATTCCAGCGGCGGCGCATCCATCAGCATCAGCGTCTCGGTCTTCCGACGCAGACGCTCATAGCGGCGCGTGGATGCATCCTGGTTCAGCGGCGTGCGCGCCGCCTCACCCCAACCTGTGTGGTTGAGGAATTCCTGGATCTCGGTGCTGCGCAAATTACCGCCACTCGCCATCGATACGCGTGCTCCAGTCGTCGAAATCTACAAGCCGGGCGATTCGGCCCGTACCGTCGAAGCTTAGCCGAACTTCCAGCCGTTGGACCGGGAGATCGCGCCCCAGTCTTTCCGGCCATTCAATGAGCGCCAGCCCATCCACAGCTTCCTCGAGCCCCAGTTCGCGGGCCTCGCCGGGGTGTTCCAGCCGGTAGAGATCGAAATGCCAGATCGGGAAAGCCGGACCGGAATATGTCTGCACCAGCGTGAAGGTGGGGCTGGGGGCCTCCGTTTCGGGGCCGACCAGATGGCGGATAAGGGAGCGGGCAAGGGTGGTCTTGCCGGCGCCGAGATCGCCGTAAAGTGCTACGACATCGCCAGCTCGCGCAGCCGCGCCCAGCCGCGCCCCGAGGGCGGCAGTGGCGGCGTCATCAGCCAGTTTCAGGGTGAGCTCACGTTGGGCCATTGCGCGTGGTTTGGGGCCGCCCGCAGGCTCTGGCAATGGCCGGCATGTTAAGCTGCGTTCAGGCCCGAAAACCGCCCTGTTATCATGGGATGGCCATGCTATGAGGCGGACCTCTCGGGAAGGGAAACCGCCATGTCCCCGCAAGCTATGCCTCAGCGTGTAGTCATCCTTGGCGCCGGCCAGGCAGGCGGGCAGACCGCCTATTCGCTGCGCCAGGCGGGATTCGAGGGTTCGATCACGATCGTGGGCGATGAGCCGGCGCCGCCTTATCAGCGGCCGCCCCTCTCGAAAGCCTATTTCAAGGGCGAGATGGAAGCCGACCGGCTGTTCCTGAAACCGCTCGAATATTACGCCGAACACAATGTGGAGCTGGTGACGGGCAAGGCCGCCACCGCCATCGATCTGGCCGCGCATACGGTGACGCTGGGTAGCGGCGACACGCTGGCGTGGGACAAGCTGGTGATCGCGACCGGCGCACGGCCGCGCAGGCTTGCGGTCGAGGGCGCGGAGCTGCGCAATATCGCCGAGCTGCGGACGCTGGCGGATGTGGACATGTTGAAAGCCACCGCCATGCCGGGCGCGCGGCTTGTGGTGGTGGGTGCGGGCTATATTGGCCTCGAGGCGGCGGCAGTTGGCGTGCAACTCGGCCTCAAGGTCACCGTGCTCGAGGCGATGCCGCAAGTTCTCTCGCGCGTAGCGGGGCCGGAGATCGGCGCGTTCTACACGCACATGCATCGCGAGGCCGGAACGGACATTCGCCTAGGCGCGCGCCTGGAAGCCTTCGAAGGCATCGGCCAGGTGACCGGCGTCCGCCTGCAGGGCGGGGAGATCATTCCGGCCGATCTGGTCCTGGTCGGCGTCGGCGTCCTGCCGAATATTGAAGTGGCGCTGGAGGCCGGCCTCGTGTGTGGCAACGGCATCGTGGTCGACGCCAACATGCTGACCAGCCATCTCGATGTGTACGCTGCCGGCGACATCGCCTGGCGACCACTGGCGCACTACGGGCGCGAGGGCAGGCTGGAGTCGGTCCACAATGCGATAGAGGGCGGCAAGTTGGCGGCGGCGGCGATCATGGGCGCAAAAGCGCCCGCGCTGGACGTTCCGTGGTTCTGGTCGGACCAGTTCGACCTCAAGCTCCAGACGGCCGGCTTGTGGACCGGCGCGGACGAAACGATCACCCGCGGCGATCCCAAAACCCGGTCATTTGCCGTGTTTTACCTCAAGGAAGGCGTGGTTATCGCGGTGGACGCGGTCAACGCTGCGCCCGAATTCATTGTCGGAAAGAAGCTGGTTGCGGCACAGGCGCGGGTTGCGCCCGGCGAACTAGCCGATAAATCCATATCCATGAAGGACATCGGCGCTCGCGCGCTGGGTTAGTTCGACGTTTGAGGGAGCGGCGCGAAGCCCATGCCGAAGATCACGTATATCGACTCCACCGGCAAGGAACGGGTCGTTGAAGCCAAGAATGGCATGACCGTCATGGAGACGGCCATCAAACACAACATTCCGGGCATCGACGCCGACTGCGGCGGCGCCTGCGCCTGCGCCACCTGCCACGTCTATGTGGATGAGGCGTTCAGCGACAAGGTCGGCAAGCCGTCAGCCATGGAGCAGTCGATGCTCGACTTCGCCGAGAACGTAAAAGAGACCTCGCGGCTTAGCTGCCAGATCAAGGTGCGGGACGATCTCGATGGTCTCAAAGTGACGACGCCCGAGAGCCAGCACTAGGCTCTCGACGCCGTAGCGTCGTTGAACTACCCGGCTGCGCAGACCCGCGTTTCCGGTGGTTTTGCTTCTGCTTGCTGGGCGCGTGCCGGCACGAATTTCAACCCCGGCTCCCCTTCGCGTACGGCAGCGGCGACTTGGCCCTCACCAAATTCGATCAAGGCGTCGTTCTTGAAGACGAAGGTGTAGTCGGCGGCTTGCAGCTGGAAGACGTCGAGCCATTTGCCGTTGTACGTCATGGATCGATAAGGCAGCACGACGCTGGAAGTCGTGGGGCATGAGCCCATTGCTTTCCGGACCTGAGCGGGAGACATGCCCGCGCGGATATCGCCGTAGCCGTTGTTGAACGATATGCACCCCGAAAGCGCCAGCGCGGCCACGGCGCCAGTTGCCCCCATCACCATCGCCTTCAACATTGGGTGTGCCCCCGCTAGTTCGCCGATCAGTATGCCAATCGGCTGAATGCCTGTCTGGCAAGTGCCTGAGATAACCGTCAGGACCGGGCGTTAGCAAGATTGAGTGAGCAGCCTTACGAGCGGGACGCCACTCCCATCGATCAAACCTGCCAACCGGCTTGCTCGATGGACGCGACGCATTCTTCCACACCCTGGCGCCAATCCGGAAGAACCAGACCATAAGCGTCGGCAATTCGCGAACAATCGAGAACGGAGTTCGCTGGCCGCTTGGCGGGCGTTGGATAGCCTGATGTCGGAATGGGGTCCGCGATTGCAGTCGGGCCGCCGCGAACCTTCGAGGCTGCAAAGACCGTTTCTGCGAACTGACGCCACGAGCAAGGCTCGCCTGAACCGGTGAGGTGAAATACACCAGTTGGCGCGGCAGGATCGAGTACGAGACGAGCGGCTATGTCTCGAAGGGCGATGGCGAGGTGAGGAGCATAGGTCGGCCGGCCGATCTGGTCTGCCACCACGTTCAGGCGCTCGCGCGTCTTGGCCAGGCGCAACATCGTGCGAACGAAGTTCTTGCCTTCCGGCGCGTGCACCCACGAGACCCGAATGATGACATGGCGCGCGCCGGATGCCGCAAGCGCCCGTTCGCCTTCGAGCTTGGTGGCCCCATAGACAGTGAGCGGGCCGGTCGGGTCGGTCTCGACATACGGGCTCGTCTTGGCGCCGTCGAAGACATAGTCGGTCGACAGGTGGACCACAGGGATACCGGCTGCGGCGCAAGCCGCGCCGACCGCAGCTGGGCCTGCGCCGTTGATTGCACGGGCAGCGGCCTGATCGGTTTCTGCCTGGTCGACGGCGGTATAAGCGCCGCTCAGGATGACGACGTCCGGCTGTACATCAGCGATAGTTGCAGACAGCGATGCAGCGTTGCCCAGATTCGTCTCGGGCCGGCCGCGGACGACGATGTTGAAAGCGGAATCATCAAGCGCAGCAAGTTCGCGCGCAACCTGTCCGCTCACGCCGCCGATGACGAGGGCTTTCATACGCCGACCCTACTTAAACCCGACGTAGTGCGGTGCGCACTGGATCCGTCGAAAGTTGTGAAGCATGATTCTAATTGAATGCAATCACTGTGTGACACACGGCGACAGCGATGCCTTGCCTTTTGAGACTTCTGCGACCATAGCAAAACTCAAAGACGGTTTGAACTTCTCTTTGTATCGTTGTGCGTAGGCTTGTGCCTTCGGATTCGGGTGAATTGGAGATTGGTCAGTATGGCTCAAGGCGCGCCGATTGAGTGGGTCACAAACGATCTATTTCGCCTCAATGGCATCGACTTTCTGACATCGCAGCATGGTGCGACGATCGAAGACGCCGAGAAGCGCGGCGCCATCTGGGTTATGAAGAATATCGAACTGCTGGCGCTTTATGAGGATCGCGTCGCGAACCTGGAACCCCAGCTGATTGTGGAAGTCGGCGTGGCAGGCGGCGGGGGCGCCGCCGTTCTGAACGAGCGCTTCAGACCCCAGACGTTGTGTCTGATCGATCTCGTCGATGTCACCTCACCGAGTTTCAAGAAGTATCTCAAGACCCCGTCTGCCTCGAACATCCGCACACACCTTGATGTCGATCAGTCGGATCAGGCCCGTCTTGCAAATGTGATCAAACAGGATTTCGGCGATAGCCGCCTTGATCTGGTGATAGACGACGCCAGCCATCTCTACGAGCCGTCGCTGGCGACGTTCGAGGAGCTGTTTCCACGCGTCCGGCCCGGCGGGTTCTACATCATCGAAGACTGGGGCTGGAGCCACTGGAAAGGTGACTACTGGCAGGGCCGAGACGCGCCGTGGGCATCGCGAGCCGGTTTGTCCAACCTGATCCATCAATTGGTGATGGCGAGCGCTTCAAATCCCGAACGTGTCAAAAGTCTGCTAGTCACCTCGGCTGGATGCGTCGTTGAACGTGGGCCAGAAGAAATTGCGCCGCGTACCAGCATCACGGAATACTACCTCAATCGGGGCAAGAACTGGACCTTGACCTGATTGTTGCGGAAGAGAGCGGCTATCGGGCCTTGCGCAGCACCACCGACGTGAGGCCCACCGCGATCTTGCGATCGTCAGTGCTGATCTTGAGTTCTTTCGGCGACGCTGGATCGCTGGTGACAAAACGCAGCCGCAAGGGCTCGCCTTGCTTCAGCAGGTTTGCCGGTACGGTAACAGTTTCGCGGTATGAATTGCGTGGGCCCATAAAATCCCAGGTCGCCGCCGGACTGCCGTTGATCTCCAGCTGTACGCTGCGACGAGGCGACTGTTCTGGCACGAACGCGACCAGCTGGAGGGTCAATGTGTAGGCCGCCGCCGGATCAAAATCAGCCAGCGGCAAAACTACTGTCGCTTCGTTGCCCAGAGCCCAGACGCCCCAATTCTCGCGCCATGACCAGCCTTTCCGCAGGTAGGCGTCGGTTTGCTGCTTATCGATAGTGAACTGGACGCGCTGATCGATGTGCACAGGATCCCCGGCAATTTCTTCCCGATCAAGACTATCTGTTCCATTGAGTTTTTCAGTGTCGGGAAGGGCCATGACAAAGCGAACCTCAACCCGGCGGTTCAGCGCCGGGTCGCTGGCCGCCTCTGTTAGCGGACGCTGGTCGGCATATCCGGCAATGCCGAACAGGCGATGCGGTATCGGGGATCCGACCGGCGCCGATACTGGGGCGTTGAAGAGTTCGTTGAGCTCGGGCTTTGCCGCCACGATGCGACGATAGACGCTCGCGGCCCGCGCCGTCGAAAGCTCCCAGTTGTCGCGGATAGGCGTGACGCCTCGATTTGCGGGCGTACGCGTCTTGGACAATGATTGTGAATCGGTATGACCTTCGATCAGAACCGAGTCGACGTGGTGTATCGCGGGCGCGCAACCGTCACTTGGTGGGCGATCACTGAAACTATAGCACGGGAGATAGATCGCCAGCGCTTCGGCGAGGGTGGACAAGGTTATGTCGCCCTGGCGCAGGGGCGTGTCTGAGCCTTGTTCGAACAGGGCCTCGCTGGGAAATCGGATCACCCCAACGGCCTCGTCGACCGTGACGTCGATATTTCTCTCGAACATGTAATCCGCAACCTGACGCACAACATTGGTTCGTGTCTGCTCAGCAGAGGTAATGTCCGTTGTGACCTCGCGCAGCTGGGTTGCGAAGTACATCAGCATGATGATGAAAAGGAAGATCAGGCCGACCAGCATGTCGGTAATCGACACGTAGTAGCTGTCTTCCGAGCCGTCAGCGGCGCGACCCTTGCGCTCGTCACTCATGACTTGTCCGTGGGAGCAAGCCGGTGGATCGATGCGCCTGGGGCAGGCCGACCGTCGCGATCGAGCTGTGTAAGCAGTCGCGAGATCTGTTCGGCGACTGCCGCAGAGTGCGATTCCTTGTCCACCCGGATCCCGAACTCCAGAGCGGAAGATAGGCGGTCCACTCTTTTACGTAGATCAGCAGCGAGCAGACGCTCGACCAGCCGCAGGACAATTGAGAGACCGACGCCTGAAACCGACGTAACGAACTTGGAGGCGGCGGCTGTAAGCAGATCCCGAAGGGCAGCCTGCATGGCACCGCTGTCCTGCGCGTTCATGCCAGCTGAAGCGAAGGTCAGTGCCGCCACAAGACCGAGGAAGGTCGCAAGGAGGCCGAATGCCACGAACAGGTTGGCGGCAAAGCCCAGCCACGTTGGCACGGGCATAGCCGCATAAAAGTACTCGCTCGGCTGTTGGGTAGAGCGGATCGGCGGTGCGCCCAGAAAGCTGAGAGTCTTGCGGTATCTCTGCCAAGCTATGGCCAGAGCCCTGCTGCTCTGGCCGCCCGAACCAAGCTTCTCGTCGATCTCGTTGTATCGCGAGGCGAACATGATTTCGTGAGCATCCGCGTTCGAGTTGAGTGCCGGCTCGGATCCGAAACCCGACATGAAACTCGTGATGGTCTGGGTCCGTTCTGTCAGAACTCGCGTGTGTCGCAAGTGATTGAGGATGGCGACGATAATCAGCACGACCGCCACAAGCGCCATGACGGCAGCTATGGCGTAGGAGAAATTCACATCCCGATAGAGAGGGAGGATGCCGCCGAATAGATCCCTTGCCACTGCAGCGCCGTATTCAAACACAGACTGGCTCCTGAGCTCTTTGCCGGCGATATCGCTGCCAAGAATTCAGCGTTACCCCGACCATGTCCAACAATGCAACAAGGGCTAGGGCATCGCTGTGGTCCTCGATGCCATTCCAGGGCTAGGCGGGGAGTCCATGGCTGCCGGCCCCGGTGAGCGTTCCTTCGGCGACGGGACCCCTCGGAAGCTGGAAATCGCTGACTTGCTTTCGCGGGTCAGGTCAATTGAACGGAGACAGTTCGCCAGCGAACGAGGATATCGTTACGACGCCAACCGATCTCGCATCCTGAGGGTCGGTAAGTCAGTCAACCGCATTCGTTTATCGTTGTCGGCGCCTTGGCGAGGTCGAACTAGATGGTTCCCTTAGCATCGTGGCAGGCCCGAGCGGATGCGCATCTTGTGTCCACGGCGTGTTTCTGGCGTCGCCGACAAGCGCGATCCTGGAGTGATGACAGTAACGAATAGCGGGTTCGGCAGATAGGCAATCAAACAGTCAGCCGTCTTGATTCGACACCAGAATGGTGTCGCACTTGGCCCGGCTGGTCACGAAAACCAGTGAAGTCGTTGTTTTCAGCAGCTTTGCATTCATGGGAGACCTACCCTCAGAATCGTACTCGTGGTGAATCGGGGCTGCCAATAAAAGCGCGTTGTTCTTGTGAAAGCTGCGTGTTGTTCTAAGGCTTGGGGCCGAAGGGTGAGGACAACGCCCTATCGGAGGAGAGTTGTGTTGCAAGTCAAAACCGCGTTGGAGGAGGAGCTTCAGGAACTCGTCGAGGTCCTTAAAGCACGAGCTGCGCGTTACGAGCGCGAACTTGGCGAAATGCGGGATATGTATGAAGGTCGACTCGCAGAGATGAGCGAAGCTCTCGAACGCGAGCACGAAGAGAATCGGGCGATAAGCGGAAGTGCTGGCAGTCGGCTCGATCCAGATAAATTGAACGATCTGATCGCGGTCGCCAGCCAACTCCCGCCCGACGCATATTCTATCTACTTTGGTCAGCGCGGCGAAGACGTCGTCATCGAGCAATATTTTGCAGCGCGAGGCGTTGAAAAAGTACGGTATCTGGACGTAGGCGCGTTCGATCCGGTTTATCTGAGCAACACCTACCGGCTTTATCTCGCAGGTGGGCGGGGCGTTCTTGTTGAACCCAACGAAGAGCGGGCCAGCCGCTTTAGAGAGCTGCGACCTGAAGACACTCTCCTGAGTGTAGCCATACGCACGAGTTCAATGCCTACTTCGGTCAATTTCTATCTCATGTCCGCACCTACCTTGAATACCATCGTAGCCCGCGAGGCGCAGTATGCGAACGACAGCACGCAATGGGGCGAACAATCGATAGAAGATGTTCGGATTGTGCCTGCGCTGACTATAAACGAGGTTCTAGCCACGCACTTTTCTGCCGGCATCGACCTGCTTTCGATCGATATCGAAGGCCTAGATTTTGAAGTTCTGCAGGAAATAGATTTCAAAACCTATCGGCCCGTCATGATCGTGGCGGAAATAGATGGCGGGCACTACCAATCCGGTGCATCGGGACAACACATCGATGCCGCGAAGTTCGTCGAATTCCTGAAGTCGAAAGGGTATCGCCTTTTGTTACCTTCGCGCCTGAATGGGATTTTCGTGTCCGAGCAAGACTGAAAGCGTTTGTGCATCTCCCGTCAGTCGTTGTCGCTACTTGAGACGACGAGGGAATTGGCCGAAGCTTGGTCGAGTGAGGAAATCTTGGGGTACGTTACGGACATAACATCCTACATCGCGTGAGTCGGTCCTTACGAGACAGGCTTCGTGCGGACTCCAGCGCAAGGCTCTGCGAAGAACTGGCCAACGGCGAGATATTGTACTCCTTCGCAAGAAGCTCACATGATCATAGAGGTCGGGCGCTGGCGCTTCAACATGTTGAGGTCTCTCGTCTCGCTCGGATATCTTGTGCGTGTATGGAAGTATCACATGCCCCGGCTGGTTTCAGGGCGGACGATGAATCAGCAAATTGCTTTGACCACTCGACAGGTCCCGATCATTCAGGTCGCATGATATAGAGAAGATGCCGATCGAAAGTTGGCGCTGTAATTTCAACGAGGTGCGTCCACAGTCTTCGCTCGGTACACGGCGCCGAACGAGCTTGCCGCCAGTATGGCCGCCAGCCCAGCACCTTTGACCACGACGGAGCGGACCTCTGCGGTACGTGGGGCCTCTGCGCGATGCGTCGTCGCTGAACCGCTCCTTAGTGGGAGATGCATAAAATTCAGAACTGGCTGCGTGCTAAAGTTGGGGCTGGTCTGAAGAAGCTCAGCGAACCGAGCGGTCGAATTGACTTATGCTCGCAATAAAACAGGACGGGGCAGAGGGTGGGCTCCCCGGGGGCCGAATACACCGCACGAAGAACGAGAGACTATGTTGACTAGGCATTTAGCGGTTGCGCTGGGGAGGCACGGCTATCACGTTCTTGCTGGCTCCTTCGCCAATCGCGCGCGCTATTGCTCCAGGGTCTTCACCAATCGGCTCTTCAGACCTTTCATCCAAGAACTTGTAACCGTGCGGACTGAAGTAACCCAGCAACTCCTCCAATGACCCCCCGTTTTCTTCGAGAGAGTAGGGCGCAAGCTCCATCACAAAGACGGGCTTGCTCATCGACAAGACTTTTGAAGCGCCCTTCAGCACGGAGCATTCGTGGCCATCGACATCCATTTTGACGAAAGCCACATTGTTCACTTCGGTCCCTAAAACAGCATCGAGTTGGCGCTGCGGGGTAGCTTCGGCTGCCATTGCTCGGCCAAGGTGCTTGTCATGCAAGCTGTCGGTCGCTGTGAGGGGCCAGGACGAGTAAATCAGAGCCGGGGCGCTGGTGTCATCGCTCGCTCCCAAGAAGCATTTATGCGTAACGATTCGTGACGCGATCTCGGGGTTGAGTTCAATGTTTCTCCGCAACTTGGACATTGCGTAGTCGGTTGGCTCAAAAGCCAACACCTTGCCTGTCGGACCAACTAGTTGCGCCAGGTGGAGCGTATGCGCGCCTACGTTAGCGCCGATATCAAGCGCGAGACGTCCGGGTGTCGACCATTTTTGTATGGCTCGTAACGTTGCCGGCTCGAATGCGCCCAAGAGGTAGATTGCGAAATCTATCCCTTCCGCCAAATCAAGCTCAAACGTTGAGCCTCGCCGGCGGACGATCGTCTTGTCGTTTTTGCCGAGCATTGTGCGCCCGGCGTGAATGCAATGGTAGGCCGCTTTCGCCAACGCAATTTTATGAGCGGTCTTCAAGACGTGACCTCGCCGGCTGAGGAAGCTGCAAATATAGGCGTTGGGGCTAAAGCGCCTTCACTTTGAAAAATGCAAAAATGACCATGCGCAGGAGCATCACGCCATGACGAAAGCGAGAAATCTGCGTCGATCCATATTCCCGCGCTGCATAGCGAATTGGCACTTCCACGGTCTTCAAGGAGAGTTTTGAAGAGCCAAAAATAAGATCGAAATCTCCAAACGGATCGAAATCGCCAAAATATTCTCGGCCTTCCTTGAGTCTTTGATAATCCGCCCGGCGAAGAACTTTGGTTCCACAAAGCGTATCTGTGTAACGTTGATTCAGCAGCCACGAGAAAATAGCCGAGAAGGCCCGGTTGGCTATCAGGTTCAAGAATCTCATAGCCTCATTTTCCATCGGGTAGATAAGGCGCGACCCGTTGATGAATTCGCCTCTTCCGCTCTGTATAGCGCGCCAGAATTTCGGAAGTTGTTCGGGCGGCATTGTCAGATCGGCATCGAGGATCATCAGCACGTCACCCCGCGCGGCATCGAACGCCGTAAAAACAGCGTCTGCTTTTCCTTTTCCCAGCTGCTTCATCAGTTTGATATCAAGGGCGGGGTAGGCAGCCTTGACCCGCTCCATTTCCTCAAACGTGGCGTCCTGACTATGACCCTCGATGAAAATGAATTCCATATCATCGCAGAAGCGGGGCGTTCGAGTGATGGCTGCCTCGATATTCCCTTTTTCATTTCTTGCCGGAATTACCACGGTCGCCGAGCGTAATTCGTCGGCAGATTTCAGAAGCGATCGGCAGATTACGTAGTGCCGTAAGCAAAGCATATTGAAGATTGGAAGGGGTGCGATGAGTCGATTTATCAACCGCCCCAATCCGAAGAGAAATACGGGCGCCAATATCCTGCGTTCGCTGCGGATCGGTTCAAAATCAGCTAATGTAGCCAGGCCACGAATGTCGCTGGGTGCCAGGGCATTTGGAGGTATCCCCGGCATGCGAAGTTTCAGAAACTGAGCCAACGAGAGAACTGGCGACCACAGTTGCGAGAAGTAAGCAATGACTATTCGGGTCTCGCGCGTGCAAAGTCGATGGAGGCGCTCCATGGTGGCCTGACAGTCATCCAGCCAGCCAAGCGTATCGACAATGACGATGAAATCGAATGGTCCCTCGACATCATCCAAGGCGGAATCGGATTCGATATCCGCCTCTTTGAAAACCAGACTTGGATACTTTTCCTTCGCGGCAGCGATCATACCGCCACTCATGTCTATGCCGACCCCGTAGGAAGGCTTTAAGGAGGCAAGCGTGTCCCCGACGCCGCATCCGATGTCGAGCACACGTTTGCCTGGCGGTATGACAAACTCCAGGTAGCGGTCGTCTTCCCGATGAAAGTATTTCGCGCGCGCCCGCCACTTCGAGCGGCGCTCCGCCCAAAAGTCGAAATGGCTACGCAATTCACGTTTGCGGGCCGTGGTCTGAGAGCTGAGTTTCATTTTGTTGAAGAACTGCGCGGGCTTCGCTCATCCATGAACGTGAGGCCGACGGTTAAGCGAAACAAGGACAAACACGCCAGGCAGCGACGCCGCGAGCAGAGATGCTCCGAACAAAACTGACACTGCCACGGCCTGTTCTGGGGGGATACCGAAAACCCCTAACGCCATCGCCGCGGCACCTTCCCGAACGCCCCAGCCACCGAAGGCAAACGGCATGATAGATGCGAGCAGGATAAGGGGGGCTACAGAGGCAACGTTGAGCAGCTCACCAACGCTCAGGGCGCGCGCTGCCAAGACAAACCCTACGACAGCGACGAGGTGCACTGCAAAGGTCAGGGCCGTGACCTGCAGATTTCGCGGAAAAGTCTTCGCCATGGTGCCGATCTGCGCAAGAAGTCGGAAGGCAGAATTGAGTCCCTTGGCGACGACCCCACTCAGTCGCCGCGTCACGCGCTCCAGGCGCGGTGCGATTCCGACCATCACCACAGATCCGATGATTCCGCTGAAGCACACAATCAGCCAGGTGTCGACGCGAGCGAACTGCTGGGCCGCTGTGGGCGATAGCAATAGCGCCGTGGGCGCCAATGCCAGCAGCGCCAGTCCTCCCAATCCCCGGTCAAGTACAACGCTTTTGATTGCCGTTTTGGCTTTCACGCCGAGTCTGCCCAGAAGAAGAGCTCGTGTCGCGTCACCAGCCACTGTCGGGAGCATTTGGTTCACCGCCTGGCCGGCGAAGGTTGCGCTCACAAAAGAGGTATGCCGTGGAACAACGGACGCATCGTCTTCAACCACTTGCTGAAGGAGCACGCGCCAGCGGATTGCGATCAAGGCGATCTGTGCAACTGCTGCAACTATGGCCAACGCCAGCCAGCCAGGTCGCGTCGCGAGAATGGTTTGAAGTAGTGCGTTAGCGTCGAGCTGCCTGAAGAGCCAGACAAATATCGCGACGGTAACCCCGGCCTTGATCACCAGCAGGATAGTCTTTTTCGGATCAGTTGTCATTGGTCATGCCGGCCACGCACTCGCGCAAAACGCCCCTTAGACGACTTTTTTTCGTGTCGCAAGCAGCAGTCCCCGGTCAGACCAGTGTGACCAATCACGATGGGCACTTTTGTTGACGGAAGCGGGGCGGCACGCTGTCACCTCTGCGCTGCTGGTTCCTTGTGCAAGATGTGCTGTCCTGCTGTGAGGATTGTAAATCCGCCTGCAGGACGCGGACAGCACATGATCGAGGTGCTTGTCGGGGGTTGTACAGATGAACTATCGAGAAGGAAGACCGTGTGATCGGTTGAGGGGCATTTAGCGATGATAGAGCCAACGATTCCGAATGATTCGGCTAAACTAGGTGCGCCCGAACCAAACCGGTTGGCAGTGTCCAAACCATTGCAAGTGGCGCTGATCTTCGCTGCGTTCGTCTCGTTGTTTCTCTTGTTGCGCCTTCCATTTCTGTTCGCGACTTGGGACGGCTCAGATGGCAATGGCCATCACGTAGCCTTGGTTCTCGGTCTGACCAACGCCCCGGACGGGTTTATGATAGCGCGCCTAAACGGCGTCCACTACTATTCATACGGGTTCCCTCACCCCGTCCCCTCATATTCTGTCTTGTATTATGGCGGCAAACTGTTGCGGCTGGTGGTGCCTCTGAACCAACTCGAGGGATCGCAGCTGATCTTTGCGTTCAAATGCTTCGCCGCCCTGATTCAGTGCGCTGTCATGTCGGCTTTGCTTTGGATCGCGCTGCGCCACGTGAAGTCTCGTGTATCCATTTTGTGGGTATTCGTTTTTTCCGCCACACCTGTGATTTTGTATGGCGCGAACGAATTTCAGGTCGACAGCACCTCCAGCCTGGCGTTCGCAAGCATCTTCTTCTTCGCTTTGATGATCGCCCAATTTCCAGAGGTGGATCGTCGTTCTCGCTTCATCGGACTTTTCGTCGGCAGCCTGGCGTTCGGACTTTGCAAGAATGAATGGATTTTCTGCCTGGTCTTGGCGCTGCTCTTTACCGCGGTCGTTTATCCCGCAGCCAGGTTGGTGGGAAAAAAGTTGCTGCGGGGGTCGCTTGCGCCCGAGGACAGAGACCAGCCGTATCTACAGCTCGGCGTCATCGTGCTCGGACTCGTTCTCGGGAATTTCATAAGCTACTTGATGAGTCCGAATGACTACACAAGCGGCTGGTCCAACTTGCAGCGGATGGCCAACCTTTTCACCATTGCAGGTGAAAATCACGGAGCCTGGATCAACGAGATCAATAACAAGATCCCTTACATGTCTTTTGGGATTGTCGCGATCATCATATCGCTTCTCTACTTCTTCTCTAATCTCGCAAATTGTTCGATCGGGTCAGTTCTTGCGCTTTCCACTGGAGGGGCACTTTTGGCCAGTTATATCTTCAATTCGTGGGCCCCTCTGCCAAGATACTTCACGCCGGCGCTGCTGGCGCTATGTTGCGCTTTCCTGATGTTCGAGGTGCGTGCTCCGCGTTCGAACAAGAGGGCGTTGATCGTGTCTGGAGCTATGGCGTTGCTCGTGGGGCAATCTGCTTTGTGGCTTGCTGACTGGTCCGACAGATATTGGAACAAAGGAATTCAGAGAGTGGATGTCGCTCAACTCGTAGCGCCAGCGTTGGCAGGGAATTGCGTGCTTATCACTGAGTACGGCTATGTTGTTGATCGCTTCGACATCGATGTGGCGCACATCCACTTCGGGAGAGACTTTCTGAATGAATTCCTGAAGGAGAAGGGGCGTGTTGCCTGTTCCTGACCTGTGGGGCGGGAGTCCCATCTGGGTGTTGCAAGCAACTGCGCTCTCTTCCGCGGAACAGCCGCTCCAGGCTATCATGAAATAGCCAACACGCAGATCATCCGTTGAGAGCCAGTGTTGGCGTCTTTCAGAGAGGCGTCGATCGCGTGTTCGAAATCGCCGCCTCGCGTAGACAACCGACGGCCTCGCCAAAGCTTGAGCCCTTCGGCATCCGCGTGCAGTCCTCAATGTGCTCTGTGTGCTTATGACGGAGGGGGCTCTATGTCGCGCGTAAGATCTGTGATGCGTTGTTCGCAGGATATGCACGCTTCAGCGACAGCGGATTCTGCCTGTTTGTCCATTAAGCTTTGCCCTTCGGGTCGTTTCAGCTAGTAGAGCTCAAGTTCAAGCCAACGGTGCCTTGTAATTTCGTTCGCCGTGTTGTGGTTTGCACATGCCATTGCTGGGCTGAAAGCCACGCGTAACGGAAAAAGCAGGGATTGGAAGCGGGTGGCAACAACGATTTCAGTTATTATGCCAACCTACCAGCGCGCGAACCTCATCAAGCGATCAGTTGAAAGCGTGTTTGGCCAGCGTGGCCTTAACGGTGTGGCGATCGAATTGATCGTCATCGACGACGGCGGTGGCGATGAGACTGCCGACGTGCTCGCCCGTATTCAGCCGCCCTCGCCGCACCAGCTCATTTACATGAAGATCGACCATGTGGGGCGTCCGGGTCTTGTCAGAAATGCAGGCCTGCAGCGGGCCTCCGGCGAACTCATCGGATACTGTGACAGCGACGATATCTGGTTGCCCAATCACTTGGCTACTTGCCTGCGAGCGTTTGCACTTCATCCAGGCCTGGTGATGGTTGAGACCTGGTGGTCTTTCCAGCACCTGCGACCTGGCTTGCGCCGGTGGTTCATCGAGTATCGCGCGGCTTCGAGCGATGGTCGCACGAGCAATACCAACTCTCGCGTACACCGCCGAGATATTCTCGAACGTGTTGGCGGCTTTCCCGAGGATGAATGGGGCGAGGATATCGATCTCTGGACCCGAATCGGGTTCGCGGGCCCGATCCGTAGACTGAAAGTACCAACCACTGCAAATGCTTATGTTCTTGGCGGAAACAACGTTACGTACCGACACGCGCCACATCTGGCCTTGCAATACGGTGGTCACCATCACCATCCTGTCCCTGCGCCGGTGATCCAGACACCGCCGCCGCAGTCAGTTTCGCAGCCTGCCCAAACCGAGCCCGAAAGAGTTGCAGTCATCGTCGCGATCAAACCGGCAAATGGGTCCGGGGAGGGTGAGGGTACTCGGAACCCATCGGCAGATACGGCTGTGGTGAGCCATCAAACCATCACCTGGGCGGATCGCTTCGAGCTAGTACGACAGGACCCTGTTCGAGCTGCCTGGCGCGGCGCTCGGCGTGTGATTCCGAGACCCCTCCGTCGAGCCGCAAGAGCATTTCTGACTCCTGATCGCCCAGGTGAAAAATGAGCCCGAAACTCTCTGTCCTGATGCCGGTGTTCAATATCGAGTCTCGCCGACGTGGCCTGGAATATCTCAACGCGGCGATCGAATCCGTGTTGATGCAGGATTTCGAGGATTTCGAATTGATTGTGATCGACGATGGATCAACCGATCAGACCGTCGCGCATTTGAAGTCGTGGGCCTCTGCAGACGATCGGGTCCGTGTCATCGCGCAGCCAAAGAACGGTGGAATTGGTGTTGCGCTGAACGCCGGCGCTCTCGCCGCCCGAGCACCCTACCTGGCTCGGATGGACGCAGACGACATGAGTGTCGTCTATCGTTTCTCGGAGCAGCTCCGCGTGCTTGCGACCAAAGATGTCGGTATCGTCGGATCCGGCATGTGGGTCATGAACGCCTCGGATTTCGTGATCATGGAGATCGTCCGGCCCAGCTCCCACGAGGACATACTGAGATTTGCGATCGCGTACGGCTGCCCGTTCGTCCATGGCAGTGTCTGCATGCGCAAGGATGTTTTCGAGCGCGCCGGAGGGTACAAGCCACGGGAGATCTGCGCTGCGGAAGATTTCGATCTCTGGCTTCGCGTACTCGATCTCACCAAAGGGTATAATGTGCCCGAACCGCTATACTACTATCGCGAGTCTGCAACCCAGTTGTCTCGCACCAATGCCGAAAGAATTGCGCAGGATACGTCGGAAGTGATCGCCGGATTTAGATCGCGCTTCGGGCGCGCCCTGACCCAATGACGTTGGTTCGTCCTAACATCTGTCCTGTCTGTTCATGCGAGGTGACGACCTACTGGCGTACACGGCGGGATGGCGCGCAACTGTTCGTATGCGAGTATTGCGGGTCAGCGCACGTCGTCGGTCTCGATCGTGACCCAGATCAGTTGTTCGATGCGGATTACCACTTGGAAGCGCGGAGGTTCGGACCGCAACAGGGGTGGCCATATACGTTCGGCGAGCGATCATATTGGCAGATCCGGGTGATGGAGGCAGCTGCCCGCGCGCTGGCCAATCGCGGCAAGAGAAGGGTGCGCATCGAGGAATTTGGGCCCGGCGTCAGTCCCGCCCGGGCCTTGTTGTCTGATGAACCTGAGCTTTTCCATTACGTACAGCGCGATACATCCCCGCTCGTGAATCATCTCGACCTGGAAGCGTTCGGGCCATTGCTACCGAAGCGGGAGCTGGATGATTGTCTGGTGGCGGCGTTTCACCTGCTGGACCGCGTGTCTGACCCCGGCGACATGTTGCGACAGATGATGGTGGATGCGCCATCCCGGGTCATAATTGCCGTGCCTGCATTCCAGCTTGGCGTCGCCGATGAAGCGGGCGACGGTTGGGCTTACAACTCTGAAGAACTTGAACGAACCGTCTATTATTCCGTGAAGGGGTTTTTCAAGCTGCTGGAGCGAGCAGGCGCTCCCTCACTGGTACTTGATACTCCCAGCGTGCTTCTCGCGGTCAGTGGCGCCGGACTGACTCAAACAGGCGTCACCGGAAGCATCGGAGAACTTGCTGCGCAGCTTGACGTATCTGTCGAAGATCTAAACGCTTTCTCGATTCGATATGGCCTGCTTTCGGCCAACGATCCTAGCCTGTCATCCCGGGATCGCGCATATGCAATGGGCCTGCAGGGTCAGACGCAAGAGCGACAAGGCGTCGATCTCAAATCGTGGACCTATGAACGCCTGGTCGACGATTTTGCCTGGGCAGCTCGGCTTGAGGCGAGCAAGAGTGGACACGCGCGGACGGAACCGGATTTGCAGACGGCGTCCACCGTGAGTTGTTACACGGATCGGCCACTGTTCTCGGCGGGGAAGAAGGCGCTGAGGGTACTCTATGTCGCGCCGAAGTGGGATTATGGATTGCCAGAGCAAGGCTGGTCCTACGAACACCAGAACTTTTTTCCAACATGGTATTTTGACTCACACGTGTCGCGGTTTGCGCACTTCGACTTTGTTGATTTAGCCCGCCGTTTTGGCGTGCGTAAAATGAGCGAGTTGTTGTGCAAGACGGCCGACGACTTTCAGCCCGATCTCATATTTATAGTTTTCTTCAATGAGGATCACGACCCGTCATACGAGGCGCTGACATATCTTGGTTCGCGCCACGCTTCGGCGACGACTGTCGGGTGGTTCTGCGACGATCACTACAGGTTCGACGGCTACACGAAAAATATCGTTCCGTTTCTGAATGCGGCTGTAACAACGGTGCCGCCAAGCGATCAACGATACGCGAGTGCTGGATTTTCGGACAAGGTGATTTTCTCGGCCTGGGCAGCGAATCAGTATTTCTACTTTCCCCGGACGGGCCAGCACGACAAGGACATCGATGTATCCATTGTAGGACTCCCACACTCCGATCGCCGGAATCTTGTGGCGCTGATGGCCGAATGTGGAATTTCAGTCGCAACGTTTGGCGGGGGCTGGTCCCCCTCAAGCCGCATCGGGTTTGCTGAGATGCTCGACATATTCAATCGATCCAAGATCAACCTTAATCCCGCCAAAACGGCGCATGGCGATCCAGGCCAGGTCAAGGGCAGAATGTTTGAAGTGCCCGCATGTGGTGGGTTTGTCCTGACGGGTGAAACCGTTGGAGCCGAGGACTTCTTTGAGCCCGGTCTCGAGATGCCATCCTATGCGGACGATTACGACCTCATACAGAAGATTCGACTGTTTCTGAACAATCCGGCATTGCGCGAGACTGTGGCCAGTGCGGGTCACAGACGCGTCATGCGAGAACACCTCTGGAAACATCGATACAGCCAATTGATTGGCAAGATCGCGCCCGCAATCATGCCTGACACGGGTTCGGCCGGTTAGGGACGCATTTCGCACCTTCAATCACCTGACGGCGTTAACACGCGAACCCTTGAGGCGCCTCGCGGTCGAATCCGAGACATGGCTCCATAAACCCAAAGCCCATAGTCACAGTAAGGCAGACGCACTTTACCCCGAAGCCGCCGCAATGCCGACGGAATTCAGATTGCTCAAGCGGGGAAGTGTGCGGTGCGGTTGCATCGCCCTAGCTCGCTGCCGTCAACAGCCACAGTGCAGGTGAGGCGATGCAGCACGCTTGAACGGTTGATAGCAGGCTCAAACCGCTTGTCGCGTGCCGATCAAAAGGAAGCCATCTGTCCGAGGACGTGAGCCAGCGTGATTGTCGCCTGCTCACGAACGACGAGTGGAATTGTCAGCTCGCCTTGGCCACCGAGATCAGCTGCCTGCTCGCGACAGGCGCACGAGCCTCGTCGGTCATGTCAAACTGCAATGTCCAGAGATCGACGCTCATCCGCTCCGCCGTGCTGCAGCCAGTCGCGATAGGCGCCCGCAAGCCCGTCAGCCAGGGAAACGGAGGGCTTCCAATGCATGGATCGCAGCTTGTCCGCAGCCATCAGCTTGCGCGGTGTTCCGTCAGGCTTGGAAGTGTCGAAGATGACATCGCCTGCAAAGCCGACAGCCTTCATCACCTGCTGCGTCAGATCAGCGATTGTCAAATCCGCGCCCGATCCGACATTCACATGGCTTTCGCCCGAATAAGTCTTCATCAGCAACACAAGTGCGTCTGCACAATCATCGACATGTAGAAATTCCCGGCGAGGCGTACCTGTGCCCCAGACCTCGATCGTAGTCGTTCCTGCGAGCTTCGCTTCGTGAGCCTTCCTGATCAGGGCAGGGATGACGTGCGACGATGCAAGGTCGTAGTTGTCACCCGGTCCATAGAGGTTGGTCGGCATGGCGGATATGTAGTTGCAGCCGTACTGGCGGCGATACGCCTGACAAAGCTTGATGCCGGCGATCTTGGCGATTGCATACCACTCATTCGTTGGCTCAAGCGGCCCAGTCAGAAGCGCTTCCTCTTCAATCGGCTGGGGTGCGAATTTCGGGTAAATGCAGGACGAGCCAAGGAAGAGAAGCTTCTCGACGCCGACGCGATGGGAAGCGTGAATGAGGTTGGCCTCGATCATCAGGTTATCGTAGAGAAACTCGGCAGGCCGCTGGCTGTTGGCGAGAATGCCGCCGACCTTGGCGGCTGGTATGAATACCGCATCCGGTCGGGCTTCTGTGAGCCAGGCCTCAACCTGGTCCTGGCGGCGCAGATCGACATCGGCGCGGCCGGCGGTGATGATCTCGCGGCAGTTCTCCGGCTGCAATCGTCTGATTATGGCAGAGCCCACCATGCCGCGGTGACCCGCAACAAGCACGCTCTTGCCCGCGAGAATGTAGGGTGTGGTGTCAGTCATGGCGCGCCCTCCGGTCGCGCTCGAACGCAATGGTCTTCAGGTCCGCTTCGACCATTTCCTTGACCAGCTGCGGGAAGGTGACTGTGTGAGTCCACCCCAGTACCTGCCGCGCCTTGCTGGGATCGCCCAGCAATTGTTCAACTTCGGCCGGCCGGAAATATTTGGGGTCGACCTCGATCAAGATCTGGCCCGTTCTGGCGTCACGGCCTTTTTCGTCAACGCCATTGCCCGTCCATTCGATTACGACGCCAACTTCTGCGAAGGCGAGTTCTATGAACTCGCGTACTGAATGCATCTCGCCGGTCGCAAGCACATAGTCATCGGCAGTATCATGCTGCACGATGCGCCACATTCCCTCGACATAGTCCTGCGCGTGACCCCAGTCCCGCTGTGCGTCAAGATTCCCGATATAGAGTTTGTTCTGAAGGCCGAGCTTGATCGCCGCGACGGCGCGCGTGATCTTGCGAGTAACAAACGTTTCGCCACGCCAGGGGCCTTCGTGATTGAACAGGATGCCGTTTGAGGCATGGAAGCCGTAAGCTTCCCGATAGTTCACGGTGATCCAGTAGCCATAGAGCTTGGCCACGCCGTAAGGCGAACGGGGGTAGAACGGCGTCGTTTCCTTCTGGGGAATCTCCTGGACCTTGCCGTAAAGCTCGGAAGTTGAAGCCTGGTAGAATCGCGTCTTGTCGCGGAGGTTCAGGATCCTGAGAGCTTCCAAGATGCGCAAAGGTCCAATGGCATCCGCGTTGGCGGTGTATTCAGGGGTTTCGAAGGAGACCTGCACGTGGGACTGCGCGGCCAGATTATAGATCTCGTCGGGCTGCACTTCTTGGATAAGACGGATCAGGTTGGTTGAATCCGTCATGTCGCCATAGTGGAGGAAAAAGCTCGCCTGCGCTTCATGCGGGTCCTGATAGAGGTCATCCACCCGGTGCGTGTTGAAGGAAGACGCTCGACGCTTGAGACCGTGAACGGTGTAGCCTTTCGACAGGAGCAGACGCGACAGGTGCGCACCATCCTGACCGGTCGCACCGGTGATCAAGGCAGTTTTTGCCATTTTTTCCGCTGAGCCCCTGTTTCAAGCCGAACGCCGTTTCGAACCCTGTGACGGTTCAGGTCAGTTCGCATTAATCAGATTTGGCTGGGTCCGCCAAGCCGTAGAGGTTGGTCGAGGAGGGTGTACGAAATTATCGCGTGGTGCGTAACGGGCGTGTTGGCGCCGCTATGGTTCAATGGTCCAAGTTTGCAGGAGCCGCAACGCGGCCTGTATGTCCTTCGAAGAAGCACCTCATCCCGCCAACGAAGCTCGCGAGTGCTCGCGGCCACAAACGGAGGAAAATAACGACCTAGTGGCGTATGACATCAAAACCCGAACCGTCTGTGCAGCGTGAAACGTATCGATCGAAGAAAACTCGACGAAGGTCAGCTTCCAAATGCGGCGATATCGGGAGCGCGCCATCGCGTTCCCACGCAGCTGAAAGCCTGATCCCTGCTGCAATGGGATTTGGCCCAAGCTCGTGCTGGACCCGCCTGACAGCGTTCACGTAACTCATCGCGTCACCATAGGCCCTGAAGGTCTGTGTGATGTGTTGAGTGCTGCGAGCCTGGGACTTTTCGAAAAGTCTCGAAACCGAAGTGTTGTGAATTCGGTATCGCATGAGCGACGTGCTGATGCCTTCAATTTCAAAAAAACGCGCAAGTCGTGACCACAAAGCGAAGTCCTCCGCATGATTGGCAAGCGGTGCGTACGGATAACCGCCCAGCGCAATCAACACGTCACGCCTCGCCAGGATCGATCCGTGCGGCACCGGGCAGGCTTGCTGCTGGGCGAAGGCTATCGCGGAGGTCCAGTCGAAAGCGCGATTATGAAACTCCAGCTCGCGACCGTCCGCGTCCATCAACTGCATGCTTCCAAAGGAAAGCGCCAACGCAGGCTGGAGTTCGTAGCGTGCGATTTGGGCGGCGGTCTTCCCTTCGATCCACAGATCATCGGCGTCGATACGCGCGATGTAAGTTCCCTTCGCTGCCTGAAGGCCTCTGTTGAGTGACCGCGTCAGCCCCCATTTGGTTTCGTTGCGTAAGATCAGGTGATGCGGAGCAATCCTCCAGTCATCCAGATGCGCAACCGCAAGAGGGTCACTGCAATCGTCCACGAGAATCACCTCGTGGGGTATGCTTCGCAGGTCGGCCTCCACGCTCGCCAAGGCTCCACGTAGCCATTCGACGTCGGTCCATTTGTCGCCATGCAATCCGACTGGACACAGAACGGAAACCACCGGGTCAGCTGACATCAAATTCACTTCCGTGCACGAGCGACAGGATTTGGCGGCGGGCCCGAGGATCGGACTCCCGCGCAAGCCACTGTGGAAACGCAAGAACGCTTCTGTACACCTCGCGTCTAAGTCGGCCACGGACGTCGCGCGCAAACTGCTCGACTATGATCCTGCTTCGTCCAAACTCCATCGGGTTATCCCGGCTTTCGGAGTTGCCATCCGAGCC
This sequence comes from Hyphomonadaceae bacterium, assembly GCA_965229115.1. Classification (GTDB taxonomy): domain Bacteria; phylum Pseudomonadota; class Alphaproteobacteria; order Caulobacterales; family Hyphomonadaceae; genus UBA7672. Next base: position 27,190 of record CBDDIR010000003.1, read on the forward strand.
CTTGCGCCATTCGCCGACGAACTCGTCGACATAATCGAACCTTGATCCCGCACTGAACGAACGCAGAAGAAACATCCAGTCCTCAAGGTAGTGTATGTCTTCGGGGAAGACTGTTCCGAACTGTTTTTCCAAGAGGAGAGCCAATTCCCGTGTGGCCAGGAATGCATTCGTTGGCAGGAAATTCTCGAATGTCAGAAGGCCTGCTGGCCGCAGTGGCAGAAATGGTTGGATCGATCTGTCCACGTCTCTGACGATTGTTTTGCCTGCAGTTAGTTGTGTCTCGCCTCTTGCAAGCCTGGCTGCCGCTACGCCGATGGCGGGCAAATAAATATCGTCATCGTCCAGCACACCGAATGCGTCGCAGTCTAGGCGATCAAATGCTTCCTCAAGGCCGACATTGAGCACATATCCCCGCTGCCGTGCTGTCTCAGGGGCCACAATGAGGGCGCCGTCATTCACATGCGCACCCAATCCGCTAAGGCTCCGCTGCACGTGGTTCAGCCGCTCGTCATTGCCATGCACCACGACAATGGGAAGTAATTCGACGCCGGTTCGAGAGGCGCGACAGGAGTCTATTGCTTCCGCGAGCGACCTGTTCCTGTTCCCTGTTGTCCGGATGATTACCCCTACGCGACGACATGCCGTATCGCTGCTGCGAGCGAAGGGGCGCGGTGCTTGACCAGAGAGCTTCAGGAGGCCCGATCGAACTTCGACTGCGTTCTCTGGAAGTCGTTGCAGCGAGGGGCGGCCGACATCACGGAGACGCTGACAGCCGACGAGGAATTCAGGCAGGAATGCAGCTGCGTTTTTTGCCGCGGCGTCCAGAATGAGTTCTTCGGAGGACACGGTCTCCCCAGCTGCTGGAAGCAGTGTCCGGTGGAAGACAATGAATGCATGACTGTCCAGAGCTTCAATCAACCGATTGGCCGACCGTCGACCGCCGCCTTTGAAGCTTACGACCCTTCCGGTTTCGTCGAGGTCAATGGCTCCGCACGAAAGTAGAAGGCAGGATAGCGTATCAGCGTAGTACTGCAGTACCGGAAAGGCTTCTTCGTAGAGAGTGCTGTCGGGTTCAAGGATGGCAATCCAGTCCTGCGTCGCGGCGCGGATGCCCGCTGCTTTTCCCGACGCGCGGTCGCCGACCGATTGAACAATCAGGATGTTCAAGTCGAGTGCCCGGGTTTCCGCCCGGATGGCCGCCTCTGTCCATGTCTCATCGCTTGTGACCAGGACCCATTGTAGTTCGAAAGATTGTCCCCGCATGCGCTCCATGACTTTTACGGCGAGGGCGATGCTGGCCGCGCAATCTTGAAGCTTGGAGTGTGAGCTCGATAGCACCGTTACGATGCTCAATCCGCGAAGCGGCTTCGAATTCGGATCGACCGTGAGATCCAACGACGTCGCCATTCCAAGAACGGCCGTCGCCGTTGCAAAGCTGATAGCCGACTCTTCGCCCGGATCGGCCAGATCTGCGATGCTGTTCTCGAGCAACAGCCGAACCAGAGTTGCGGCTGGCTGAAAGCGACCGGCGGGCAAATCCATCAACCCGAAATAGCGACTGGATCGGGCAAGCGCTCGGTTGCCCATGAAGCCGCTGTTGCTGAGGCCGGCCGATATCCGTCGAATGAATGCTTCCGTGCGCCAGCGGAAGATCAACGAGTCTGCCGGCTGGGAATTGGCCTGGTGTCGGGCCTCGGCAGAGAACTTTTCCAGCACAGAAGGAGGAATCTCCCCGCGCGATCCGTCGAGGACAGGCACGAGCGAACTTTCAATCGTCAGACCGAGCGAAGCAACCTGCGAGGCTATGCGGGCAGCAAAGTCCCGATCTTTGTTGTTGTCTGCCGGTCGACCTGACAATGGCTGATTGGCTTGCACGTCGTCGCGAATCTCGGGCCGCCGAAGGTATTCCGCCAGTGCACTGTGACGCATTATCCTGCTTGGCTGAAGCAGAGACAGCACGCCAAAGGTGTCGAACAAATAGTCCGAGAACGATATGGCGGCCTCAGGTCTGGCGACGTCCGCGATACTTGCAGTAAGCGCCGTTGGCGACACTGCCGCCTCTGGACCAACGATCGCGAGGACGTCGCGAATGTTGACCGGTCGCGAATCTTCGGATGGCGCAGCTCCGTCGAACCACCCTTCGAGTTCCTGAAACAGTGCGTTTCTGAGGTCGTGAACAGCGGTCCGCTGCTCCGCTGGCAGGCTGGCCTCTGCATTTGCGAGTGCGAACAGGTAAAGGTATTCCGGCGTGCGCGGGTGCTTTGCGGTGCCGGTGGCTGGATCCAGGTCGCCGATCCATTTGCCGAGAAAGGATTCCTGCTCGTCTGAAAAATGAGACTGAGCGACAAGTCCGTGGATCGCGACCTGATCGAACTGATACTTTCCTTCTCCGGAGCCGAGAACCTGGGCGAATGCTTCGGAACGCGTTTTCCCCGCGTAATGGTCGAAGGTGCTGGCTGATTCTGGTTCCCGCGTGAGCAACAGCAGGTAAGCTGCGCGAATATCGTCGGGCGTCGCCGCCTGCCCGCCCGTTTCGGTGGTGACCGGATCTTCCGGGTGATCACTCATGGTAGTTGTGCAACTCCAATCCTGCAGGCTTGGCAAAGGCGAGCTTGTGCCCTGTCGCTTGCTTATCGGTCCGGGGAGTCAGGTCAACTTCCTCTGCTTCTGCCCTCGGATGCACAGGCAGGGGCAAGGGCCCAAATCCTGCTTCGAAATGCCCGCTGGGACTGACAAACAGATCAGTTTCTGCACTGCCCGTCATGATCGAGCCGATGGGCGAAACGCCATCTGGGGTACTGCCACCAACTAGCCTCAGCCTCACCTCTTGCATGTGCCCTTGGCATCGCCTAGGCGCTCTATGAGGTCCACGCGGCCTCCAAATTGAACGATCGGTCTGATGTCGCGTCTGCTGCTCGCCCCTTTTGTGGTCTTGGTACCGAGGATGCAGTGGCCGCTTCTCTGAACACAGGATGGACGACATCGCGTCGGACCGGAAAGCCGTGCGTAGGCCGGTTGGGAATGCGGCGGCATCCCCCGGCGTTGCGTGGCTGCTCTTTCGGCAAACGGGTTGAGTGGATGCCTGCAGCTTCGACAGGATTGTTGACGTTCGTGATGGTCGATCGGACTCGGCAAATGGTTTGCCGGCGACGTCTGTCGATGATGAATAGTTAGAAATCACATGTGGCCGAGCGCGGACATCGTCAGTTCTGATGCAATGTTGGGGCAGTCGACGGCAATTATCGACGCTGGAGCGACCGGGATCCGGCTCGTCACAGGACGCGACTTCAGCCCAACGCCTGAACGGCTGGAGCGAGCGAAGGTTTTTGCGCGACTGCTTGCATCGATGAAAGTGTCTCGCGGCCACGCGAGAATAGCGCTCGACCTCGTACCGGAAAACAGCAAGCCCTGTCTCGCAGCCGTGGTGGCGACGGCTCAGCAGATTTGTATCCCTGATGTTCCTTTTCTGCTCGGCGATTTCTTGCCACAAGGCACGCACGCTAACTGGGCCGAGCGGCCAGTGAAAGTGTGGTGGCGTGGTGAGTTGTCAGGCCCCGCCAGTTCATTAACCGAACTAATGCGCTCGCTGCGGGTCCAAACATGCGTTGCATCCCGGTTTTCATCCGTAATCGACGCGAAGCTGACCGGAGTTGGCAGATTTGCAGACTGGAACGTCGAGATCCACGACGTGATCCGGGGGCTGAGTTTGCTTGCGGACTCGAAAAAAATTCCCTCACCCATGCCGCGATACCTGCTCGAGATCGACGGGGATCCGCTCGACCGAGCGGCTACCTACGGACTGCTGGCAGCTGGATGCACCATCAGGGTCGGGGGAACTTCAACTGTCTGGTTCGATCAACGCCTGCGGCAGGCAGCTGGGATCGTCGAAGTGGCCGGCGTTGGCGACCTGGAACCCTTGGTGAGCGATCTCGAAACCAATCACCGCGGCCGGGATGTCTGGACCGCTGGGGTCGAAGTCCTGGGTGGATTGACACAGGAAGTGGCGATTGCAGCGTTCCGCGACGCCGTCCTGAAAGCACTCGAACAACAGACAATTGTGTGATCCGTCCACGATGCCAGCCGCGCTGCGAGCGGAAATCCTCTGACGATGGTATGTTCAATGATGGCCGGGCCGTAATGTCAGGGGAGGTTCGGCCTCGCCGACGGGCGATCGCGTCACGTTTTGCATCGGGATAGCGTCGAACATCTTCGACACCTAAGCTGCGATGGCTCTTATCGGCGCTACGCCCTTGGCTTGCCGGCAAGCGTGTGCAAGTCATCCGGCCAACCAAGCGGTAGAGCGTCCGATGTCCCAAATCCTTGTCCTTCACACTCCGCCGGACCGCGGCGCCGGTGCGGCTGTAGCCGCTGTCCTGAGCGATATGACCGCATTCCGTGCAACCGTAGGGCCTGACACTCCACCTTTCCGTTGCGGCCCAGATGTGGTTGCGATTGGACTCTGGACGCCATTGAGCCCGGGACCTGGACGGGCCGATGCCATGGCCGCAGCCCTCGCCAGTCTGAATGGCAAGTGCTTTGCCTTCTGTACCGGCGGCGTCGAGCTACCCGCCGTCATCGGGCAGGTTGTTGGGGAGATCCTGCGTGAAACGTCTGATTCTGCGCATGATCAGGTGCGCCTGCGTCAGGCAATCGCGACATTCTCGGCATTCCAGCCCCAGGGCATTTCTGCACGGCCCGCATCCAACAGGTTGGGCGGCTGAATCAGGCCGGTTCGAGAGCGCAACGAGCCACGTGGTGCAGCTTCGATCTGCAGCGTTTCTGGCGAATTGACACGTCATGGTCGCGCTGACATTAGGGGCTTTGGGGAATATCAGAGAGAGCGATGCGGGCCTTAGTTACCGGCGGCGCCGGGTTTATTGGGTCTGCCGTTTGTCGCCGGCTGGTTGGCAAGGCTGGCTGGAAAGTCCTCAATCTCGACAAGCTTACTTACGCAGCCAATCTGGAGTCGCTGGGTGAGGTAGCGGAGGATCCAAGCTATCGTTTCGTTGAAGGCGATATCTGCGATGGCACGCTCGTCGCGCGCCTGTTCGACGAGTTCAGGCCGGATTGCGTTCTGCACCTCGCGGCCGAGAGTCACGTCGATCGATCCATCACGGGTTCGGCTGAGTTCGTTCGCACCAACGTTGTCGGCACGCATGTCATGCTGGAATCAGCCCGCAGCTACTGGGCCGGCCTCGACAGCGCCGCTCGCGATCGCTTTCGTTTCCTTCACGTCTCAACCGACGAGGTGTTTGGATCGCTTGGCGAGCAGGGGTTCTTTTCCGAGACCACAGCTTATGATCCGCGTTCGCCTTATTCGGCCAGCAAAGCTGCGTCCGATCATCTGGCCCGCGCCTGGAGCCACACCTATGGCCTTCCTGTCCTGGTTTCCAACTGTTCGAACAACTATGGCCCATATCATTTTCCGGAGAAGCTCATTCCGCTGATGATCCTCAACGCCCTCGAAGGAAAGCCCCTGCCAGTCTATGGGAACGGGTCGAATGTGCGCGACTGGCTCTATGTCGATGATCATGCAGCCGCCCTCCAGCTGATCGTCGAGAACGGGATGCCTGGCGAGACCTACTGCGTTGGAGGCAACAACGAACGCACCAACCTTCAGGTTGTCCATGCGGTGTGCGACTTGCTGGACCAGAAGACGACGCCCCTGCCGGGCGGAACTGAACGTCGTTCTCTGATAACCTACGTCGCTGATCGTCCGGGCCACGATCAGCGGTATGCCATCGATGCGGAGAAATTGCGCAGCAAGCTGGGCTGGGCTCCGAGCGAGACGTTCGAGACAGGCATCGCCCGGACCATCGACTGGTACCTGTCGCGTCGCGACTGGTGGCAACCGATCCGCGAGCGCAAATATGCCGGCGAGCGGCTCGGACTGAACTGAGCATGGGCGTGATGCGGATTGAGCCGACAGCGATTCCCGGTGTGCTTGTCATCACGCCCAAGAAGCATGGTGACCATCGCGGTTTCTTTTCAGAGACCTACCGCGGCGATCTGCTTGCCGATGCCGGCGTCAGAACCGACTGGATCCAGGACAATCACTCCTTCTCCACCCGTCGCGGTGTTGTCCGCGGCCTGCATTACCAGACCGCGCCTTTCGCGCAGGCAAAACTTCTGCGGGTCGTACGCGGAGCCATACTCGATGTCGCTGTCGACATCAGGCTGGGATCTCCGACCTACGGTCAGCACGTGGCGGTCGAGCTGTCGGAAGACAACTGGAAGCAACTTCTCGTTCCTGCCGGCTTTGCACACGGCTTTGCGACGCTCACCGAGTCCACGGAAGTGCTTTACAAGTGCACTGCTCCGTATGCGCCCGCGAGCGAAGGAGGCCTGCAGTGGGACGATCGGTCGCTGGGCATTGACTGGCCGATCCGGCCAGAGGAAGCCACGCTCTCGCAGCGAGACCGAGACTGGCCGGCGTTTGCCGATTTCGTCAGTCCGTTCGCCTACGATCTGGCGTAGGGCAGGGACCGGGACGCATTATCACGCATGGCCATAGTCAACGTCTTCAAGAATGTCGCGGCGCAGCCACACACGCTTCCCGAGATGCTTTACCGGAAGATTTTCGGGTATGGCGGTCGAGTCAATCTGCGGAAATCCATTCCCGTTACGCTCAAGATCGATCGCGCCCCCGATGCGCATGGCCCGCTGGTCGATGCTGTGCTCGCGGGCCTCGAGGAGGCGCGCAAGACTTATGAGGTGAGCGGCATGCAGGCAGAACTACTCGCCATGCACGGCATGTCGGGGCAGCGTTATCGTATCTGGATCAACGCAATCGTTCGCGATGTCCCGAACCCGCGCTATCTTGAGATTGGTTCATGGGCAGGCTCGACGCTCTGCTCGGCGATCTTTGGCAATCAGGTGCGGGCGGTGGCGATAGACAACTGGTCGCAGTTCAACGGCCCCGCCAGCTATTTCTTCCGCAATCTTGGACGCTTCATTGGTAAAGCTGAAGTGAGCGTGCTTACCTCCGATTTTCGCGACGTACGCTACGATGCACTCGGCAAGCACAACGTCTACCTGTTCGATGGTCCGCATTCCGCTCAGGATCATTACGACGGCTTGGCGCTGACGCTGCCGGCGCTTGACGATCAGTTCGTCTTCATCGTCGATGACTGGAACTGGGACGACGTGCGAGAGGGTACGTGGCGGGCGATCAAGGGACTCGGCCTGAAAACGAAGCTGGCAGTAGAACTGCGCACGACATCGGACAACCGGCATAGCGGAGAGGCTGGCTTGAAGGTCAACCAGAACTCCGAATGGCATAACGGCTATCTTGTGGCCGTTCTTTCGCGCTAGCATGACGATCGGCGGGCAGGACTGCCGGCCGAGATAGGGGGAGAGTAGGCTATGCGTCGTGGAATCGTGCTGGCCGGGGGATCGGGAACCCGCCTGTGGCCCATGACGCGTTCTGTCTGCAAGCAGCTGCTGCCGATCTACGACAAGCCGATGATCTACTATCCTCTCAGCGTGCTGATGTTGGCGGATGTGCGCGAAATCCTGATCATCACCACGCCGGATGACCAAACGCTGTTCCAGAAATTGCTGGGCGACGGTTCGCGCTGGGGCATGAAGTTTACCTACATGATTCAGCCGACTCCGGCTGGTCTGGCCCAAGCGTACATTCTTGGTGAGGATTTCGCGCAGGGCGAGCCTTCGGCGATGATCTTGGGTGACAATATCTTCTATGGCCATGGCCTTGCTGAATTGCTGACTGCAGCTGATGCAAGGACAGATGGCGCGACCGTTTTCGGCTACAGGGTACAGGATCCGGAGCGCTATGGCGTAGTCGAGTTCGATGCGCACGGTCGGGCCGTCAGCATTGAGGAAAAGCCGAAGACGCCAAAGTCCAGCTATGCTGTTACGGGCCTCTACTTCTACGACGGCGAGGCCAGCACCATGGCCAGACAGATCAAGCCATCGGCACGTGGGGAACTTGAAATCACGACGCTCAATCAGATGTATCTTGAGCGTGCGAATCTGAACGTGCAGGTCATGGGTCGTGGCTTCGCGTGGCTCGACACGGGTACGTATGACAGCCTGATCGAAGCAAGCGAGTTTGTTCGCACGATCGAACACCGCACTGGCATGAAGATTTCCTGCCCTGAAGAAATCGCGTTCGCAAAAGGCTATATCGGCGCCGATGACCTGATCGATCTTGCGCGCGAGTTGCCAAACAACCCGTACTGCCAGTACCTGAAATCGCTTGGTGAAGCTGCGCTGGCGGGAGCACCCACGCCGACCAAGGCGGGGCGACCTTGACCTGCGTCTCATGAATCATCAGTGAGCTGGCGTGCGCGCCTTATCAGGCCATGAGCTTGAGGAAACCGCCGCATCTCTCGTAGGCTGGCCAGCAGTGTGATATCGAGGAGGTGCAGACGACATGAACCTTGACGCTGAGGCCGATCGCGCTGTCGCACTTCTGCATGCCGGAGACACGGCGGGCTCCATTGCCTTGATGGAGCGCATCGTGGCGCAGGCGCCGGAGGTGGACCGATACATCTACCGGTTGGCGCTGGGCCATTCGCGCGCCGGCCAGCGGCAAGAGGCGCTCCAAGGTTTCGCCAAGGCCATTCGTCTACATCCCGGTTTCAGTCTTTTCCATCACAGCTATATCGAAGAGTTGGCGGCGGCTGGCGACCCTGTGGCCGCAGTCGCGGCTTATGAGCCGCTCGGTGGGGTCGAAGGTATGGAGCGGCACAATCTTGTGCTGCTGGTCGCGCTGCTGCTGATGCGTTCGGATGCACGCGGAGATCTGCCGGCGCCTCTGTTGGCGGCTTTTGGACGTCGCTGCATCGGCATCACCCTCAGCGAAGACAATCTTGGTCGAGGCGTTGTCCGCCTGACAATCACTTCGAAAGGGTTCATGATCGAGATCCCGCCCGAGGTGCGCCGTCGGCTGATGCTCGACCGCCTTATGGCCTTTGCGGGTTATTTCGACCGGCTATGGGATGAACTTGATCGGGCCGGCGACACAGCGCAGGCGGACGCGCTCTTGTGTGTCGACGACAACACGCCGCCGGGCGACGAGCGGATGATGTGCTTCTCCAGCGACAAGCCCGACCATGTGCTCGTGCCGGATTGCAGCTTTCTCGAAAGCAACGGTTATCAGCATCTGATCGCGATGGGACGCAGTTCCTGGACCCACTGGGCGGCGCGACGCCCCGGCGTCCATTGGCGCGGAGCTCTGACCGGCATGGCAGACGGGCTTGAGCAGGTGCTGCAACTGCCGCGTGTGAGGCTGGCATCGATGAAGTCTGCCGGGATAGACGCCAGGATCACTAGCCATACACAATACGCTTTCCTGGATCCGCCGCTGATCGAAGCGCTGCATGCGCGTGGCGCCTACGCGGACCGCGAACCCGAATCGGAGAACTTTCGTTACAAAATGCTCATCGACGTAGATGGCAACTCTAACTCATGGCCCGGCCTGTTCTTGCGCCTCTTGACAGCGGCATGCGTCATCAAGGTCGTAACGCCGTTCCGCCAATGGTACTATGATCGTCTCATCGACCGCGAAAACCACGTGGCGGTTCATGATATTGAGGAAATTCAACAAGCTAGCGCCTGGCTGCAAGCTGATGACAGCCGAGCCGCGCAGATTGGCCGCGCTGGTCGCGCCCTTGCGCTTTCGCTGACAGTTGACAGCGAGTTCAGGTGGTTCCACGCGGGCTGGCTCGCTGCCAAGCGTTGCTGACGGAGGGGGAAGCCATGGTATGCAAAAGTTTCAGGCTGTGGATCGTCGATGGTATCGGCGCGCGTGCCCAACGCCCCGGGCAAGAGCGAGTCGCCTTTGGCGTCCCAGCGGGTGAGGAGCAATAGTTTGAGTACGTCATCCGCAGTCCGGCACGGCTGGAATGATCTGAACAGCGGCCGTCACCATATGGGACTGGCATTGTGGATGGCCATGGAGGACATGCGCTCGCGTTATACCCGCACTGCGCTGGGACCATGGTGGAACGTTATCGGCAACGCCGTACTGGTCGGGTCTCTCGGCCTGACATTTGGCGTGATCATGAACCAGCCGCTTGAGGAGTTCCTGCCTTATGTCGCAGCCGGTATGGCGATCTGGAACTGCCTGCAGAGCATCATCGCAGACTCTCCAACCGTGTTCACGCGCAATTCGGGCATCATCAGCGTCTACTCGCTGCCGCTGACCTTGCACGTCTATCGCGGCGTCTTCGACAAGCTGATCATGATGGGTTACGCGCTCAGCATCTTCGCTGTAATGTCGGTATTCTTCATGCGGGCGCCAACGCTCTACCTGCTGGAGCTTCCGCTCGCGATGGCGGTGTATTTCGTGTTCGGCGTCGGCTGTGGGCTGCTGCTGGGCGTCTGGGGGTCGCGCTATCGCGACCTTCATCCGGCCGTTCAGTCACTGATGACCCTAGCCTTCCTGCTGACGCCGGTGTTCTGGCAAAAGGCTGCTCTGGCCAACCATCCCTGGATCGCCCAGTTCAACCCGCTCTATCACCTGCTGGAGATCGGACGGGCTCCGCTTCTGGGGCACGCAGCCCCCCTTTCAAGCTGGATCGTTTCAATCGCCGTCGCCCTTGTTGTGCTGGTGTGGGGCGTGATTGCTTTCGTCACGGGCCGCCGAACTGTGCTGTACTGGATCTGATCGATGACTGCAGACCCCTACATCCGTGCCGACCGCGCTTACGTCCGCTACCCTGTGCCTCTGACCGGCGCACAGCAGTCCGCGTTCGCATCTGTCGCCAACAAGGTTTCGGGCGGGCGCATCGGTGAGCGGGCAGGCGGTCTCACCCATGTTGAAGCGCTGCGCAGCATTACCCTGGACCTGAAGCCGGGTGATCGTCTCGGTCTGATCGGCCGCAACGGAGCCGGCAAGTCGACGATGCTGCGCCTACTCAGCGGCCTGCTTCCGCCGTCGGAAGGCACGCTCGACATACGTGGCTCGTCGATGAACATGTTGTTCCTCGGAGCAGGCATGGACTCGGACAAGTCAGGCTACGAAAACATCTATCGCATGTGCCGCTTCCTGCGCATTCCGAAGCAGCACTGGAAGGACATCGAGGAAGACGTCGCTGCCTTCACCGAGCTTGGCTCGTTTCTCGCGATGCCTATGCGCACGTACTCCGCCGGCATGGGTATGCGCCTCTCGTTCGCAATGGCGACAGCCTATCCCCGCGATATCCTGATCATCGACGAGATCATCGGCGCTGGTGACGCCCGCTTCTTCGAGAAGGCGAAGGCGCGCATGGAGGCCTTCACCCGCAACGCCAGCATTCTCGTGGTCGCATCGCACGGAGAGGGCGTAATCAAGGACTTCTGTAACCGAGCCGTTTATCTTGATCGGGGCCGCATAGTGGTCGATGGACATCCCGACATGGTCTGGGACATGTATATGCAGTCTCTCGGCATCCATCTCGTGGAGCCGATGGCGGTGCAGCAGGCTGCATCCTGAACCGTCAGGCGACCGCTTTCAGCACAGCCGACTTCAGGTGGCGGTATTCGCTTCGCGGCGTCATTGAATTGGCGAGACGGGCGCCCGCCTGACCGATGGCTTCGGCCCGTCTCGGGTCCGCTGCGTAACGTGCGGCGAGTTCGGGCAGATCATCCAGCGTGTCCATGGGCAAATGATTCTCGCCCGGGATCAGGCGATCATAGTACCATTGCCGATACTCGCTGGAGAGCTTGAACACGGCGCCTCCTGAAGCGAGTTTCATGAAGAGGCCGGGCCAGGAATTGGTGTTTCCGTCGATGTCGACCAGGTATTTGTAGCGGACGTTCTCGATCGCGTCCTCGCGCGGACCCAGCACGCCAAGACCGTCCAGCATGAATTGGAGATTGGGAAGCCACGGACCGAACTGGCTGAGGTCCGTAATCTTGGCGTTGATACGCGGAACATGAAGAGCCATCAGCGAAAGGGTCACTCGGGGCAGGCGCATCATGTCGGCATACTGGTCCGCGACGCCTGTAAGGCTGCCGCGCCAGTACAGGTCATCGGCCCGATCATGCCAGGCGATCGCATGGTCACGAACCTGCCGCCGGTAGCTGAGATAGCCGTCCGATTCCAGGAAGTGAGGGTCGGGGATCAGGATGTCGTCAGAAGTCTTGCCCGAGAAGCAGAGCTGCCTGTCTGGACCGTCGGGCCCGTCGCCGACTGAAAGCCGCACCAGCCCGGTCGGCCCGTCCTCGCGACACAGCCGATCCAGCAGGGGTGCGTAGGTCAGAAGCCGGTCGACAAGGAACGGCCAGTAAAGGAAATCCCGTGTGAAGCCGATCGCGTATTTGCCAGCCTCGAAGCGCAGCACCACCGAATAGACGCCGCTGGCATCGTCTGCGGCATACAGGCCTGAGCACGTCTCACCGAACGCATTGGAATAGTGTTGGGAAGCAAGGTCCATCCGCTTGTGGCGCAGCAGCTCTGCTGCAGCGACCTTGTGCGAAGCAAAGGTAGCGCCGCCTGGTGCACTCGGCAGAGTTTGAAGGCGCTTCACGGCCGCCTCGGGACCGAGCAGGTGAAACGCGACGCGCGCGAGTTTCTCGCGGTAGATCGAGGACTCAGGTTTTCCGACAACTGCCTTTTCCAGCAGCCCCAGCGCCTGATCGAGACCACCCTGGGAGGCCTCGAACGCGCCTAGCCGGAATTGCAGCAGGTGATCATTTGGCGAGACGCGATGAATGGCTCGATGCAGGTCGAGGGCGGCCCCCGGATCCCGGCTCTCCAGCAGCACTGCAGCTTTGCTGACGTCTCGCCACGACCATTTGAGCCGGCGCAGGCGCTGTCCCGCGACCTCCATGGCGACAGAAGGATTGGTAGCTGCAGTTACGAGGCGCTTGATGACCAACAGCAGGCTCCGGAACCCTGAAATTTAAGGGCTTATAATCTATGTTCAGCGAGATTGCCCACCCGGTTTGTTGTCGGCAATCTTTGCTGGCAGCGGCTCCGTGTGCCGCGGACGTCAGATTTTCCTCAACGCGACAAAGCACCACGACCCAACCGACTGATGTTCGCCGCGATGGGGGCGCAGCAGGGGCGCATTGTGGATCGCACCTATACTGCCACGGGCGCCATCGCGTCAGGGCCAGCAGGCAGGTGTTCGATCCCGCCTCAACTCCGGACCAGGCTTCAGGTCTGGGTGCGGACATCCTTCACGATATCGCCCCATCGCTCAAAGAATGAGACCTCCGAATACGCCTCACTGCGGTCGATGATCTGCGACCGTAGCGTCCTGTCGTCCGCAACATTAGCCGCGTTGACGATAGCATCTTCCAGCTCCGCGCTGTCGCGGAAGAGGAAGCCGGCTCCGAGATGATCGACGATCTCCACCGGTCCGCCGGAGCGGTGAGCCACCGGAACACATCCGGCCGAGGCGGCCTCGACCACTGTGATGCCGAAATGCTCGCAACGCCAGGGTTCCATGGCTTCGTCGACGCCGAACCCGGTGGCCGAGATGTAGACCTTGGCGCGGCACAGCAGGTCATCGATTTGTGCGCGCGAGGGAGCCAGGCGAATTTCTGCACCCACGATCTCTTCGACCATGTCCTGCAGTTTGACGTAATACGCGATTGCTTCGGGATCGTTCGGCACGACGCCGCAGACAACCAGACGCCAGCCGTTAAGGCGGCCACTGCGTACGAGACGGGAGAACGCTTCGATCACAGCATCCTGCCGTTTTGCATGGCCGCGGGGTGAGAAGCGCCCAATGCACGCGATCAGGTTTTCCTTCTCAGGCGCGTGTCCGTTTACGCGTCTTCCGATGAGCCGCACGGGCGGAGGGATGATCTCCATCCGAGGCGGCTGCGCCAGGCCTTGCGTCAGGTATTCCCGCAGATACGCGTCGCGTGTGAACCTGGAGTTCACAACAACCGCCTTGTACGCGCGCAGATTGTCGGCGTGGGATTTTCGCATCGCGGGTGACAGGTCGATGGGGAAGGGGAATTGGCAATGATATATGCGGTTGTCGCCATAGCCGGACCTAGTCGGCAGCAGCTCGTTGCCCATCAACACGAAGTGCTCGACATCCCGGTTCTGCAATCGGCGCTCAACTTCCGGGAATGAATGGTAGGGGGCATAGCCCAGTTCCCGCACGAGCGTGTTGAGGCGCAGCCCGCTGTATTCGTCGGGCGTCGTCACTGCCGTCGGAGCCAGCTCGCTCAGTGCCTGTGCTACGCCCAGGATGTAGCGCTCGCCGCCACCCTGCACGAGCGGGAAGGGCGTATAAACGGCGTTGATCGTTTCGGACGATTTGCCGACGCGGATCGAATCCCGGAGCGCGCCTGGATCCAGCGGTTCCACTGAGGGGAGGCTTGAGGCTCTGCGGTTCTGCAGCCAAGAGCCCCAGCGCGACAGGAAAATTTGCCGATGCCGGTCGACGATATTAGTCGCGATGCCCTTGTTGCGAGGATCGGACGTCGTTGCATTCTCGACGTGGAACGCCATGGCCTTGCGCGCAACCACAGTGCTCTTGCCTAAAGAGAGCATGCGCAGGCAAAGGTCCGAGTCCTCGTAATAGGCCGGGTCGTAGCGCAGATCGAAGCCACCCAGCGCGTAGAAATCGTCCGAGCGGATCATCAGGCAAGCGGCCGAGACGTAGTCTACCGGGTCGGAGTCGCGAAGCGTGTTGATGTCGAAATGCTCATTAAGCTTGCCTCGCTGGAAGGCGGTCCCGTCCGGGTTGATGAAAGCGCCAGCCTCTTGGAGCGTGGTGTCCGGATAACGGAACACCGGGCCGACAATGCCGACCGAAGGATCGGTCAGCGGCGCGGCCAGTTCGTCCAGCGAACCGTCGGTCAGGAAGGCGTCGTTGTTGAGGAACAGCATCAATGGCGCGCGAGCTGCTTCCGCTGCGATGTTGTTGCCTTCTCCGAAGAAGCGGTTGGCGCGCAGGCGGATCAGTCGGACGGGCAGCTTCATCTCTGCCAGAGCGATAGCTGCCTCGGCATTGCTGCCATTGTCGAGAACAATGATCTCGTAGCTCAACTGCGTTTCGCTGCGCAGGATCGACAGGACGGACGCGAGCGTGATGGCGGGTTTGCTGTAATTGAGGATGATGATCGAAACGTCGGGGCGCGCTGCGCTTTCGAGCGACAGATTGCAGGTCGGCGCCAGCTCGCTTAGGCGCGGCGCATCGAGCTTCACGGGCAGGGAGGCGCTGTTGCGGCCATCAAGAGTGATTACTCCCTGCGTCACACCGTTCGCAAAGACCTCAGCTTCCACAACGTCGAAGGCGGGCTCGAAAATGCCGGCGCGTACTTCGATCTCGCATGTCTCGGGTGCGTCATCGGGCAGCCACACAATCACAGCCGAACGGCCGCCCGTTGTCCATGTGCCCCACGCTTCAATGTGGCTGAAGCCGTACAGTGCGTGCACAAGTGAATTTCCACCCAACCGGAAATCCACGTTGGCCAGGGGCCGCCCCTTGGACGCTGGATCGCGAAAAACCACTTCGGCGAAGCCGGCCGCAAGAGCACGTGAATCGGTGCTGCCGTAGTCGGTCGGACGAGCTGTTTGCTTCCAGCGGAATTCCAGCATCAGGAAACGGTCGGTGATCTGGTATGTTTTTGCAGCGGTCCCGGCCAATCCCGACGCTCCCGGGATGTCCGGATTGGTACGCAGGCGCATCGCCTTTGCAAAACCGGGGCTGGCGCGGTCCAGCCATGCGCCTAAGCTGCGGGCAGTTCCATGCAGCTTGGGATGCCGACGAACAAAACGCGCGGCGGAGGACATGCGTACACGGACGAAGGTCTTCATCGGACGGCCCTGGCTTTCGCCACCGGGAATGGACGGGCGCGAGCGCACCTGCGCAGGCGTCTTTTCCCCGAGAATGCCACGGAGGATACGGGATCCAAAGCGATGGAGCCCGCTGTTGACGTGCATCAGTTTCCGCAGGGGGGTCGCAGCACGCCAGATGGACGAGTTGAGGACAGCAGCATGCTGGCGCTCCAGCTGGCGCAATTGATCCTCAAGAACGGCTATGCGGCCAAGCAGCTCCTGACTGCTCGGCTCTTGGTCTGTCATCAGACTTCCCCGTTCGATCTCTAGGCGACCATCCCGTCGACCTCGCCCCAGGGCATCAAACATTGATGCGCTGGCTTAACGCATTGCATGTTGAGGTCAAGGCAAGTTGCTGATCCAGGGCGGTTTCGCGCAGTAGCGTAAAATACCTCGCCATTGTAATGATTTGGGGCATCACCGCCCTTGGGCGATAGCTGCTTTCAGACGTACCGGGGATGGGTCTGAGAAGCGCACGACTACCCATGGAGCCCACAAATTCTGGCTGCAGAGCGACTAGCCGATCACTTGCCAGGTGGATGTGGCGGGCGCGTATGTCCGGATCGGGGTGAAGGTATATTTGCCAGTCGCAAGCGCGTCCGCAATGAAGCCGTTCCTGAAAAACCCCTCGTGGGCAAGCGATCCGTCCGTTTGCTGCGATAGTCGGCCGTATGACCAGGATTCCACAAATCTCGGGTCCTTGAAGAGACCTTTGAGGACGGCGTCGGCGAACGCATTGTCCGGCGAATCCACGAGAGCATCCACGCCCAGGCTGAAGAATGCGTCTTTCTCGAAGGCGGCATGATTCTTCACGCCGATCCGCTCACCGGGGAAGTGGGCGATGAAGGAATTGTTCAGGCCCATGAGATCGTAGACCGGTCCTGCGTAGGTCCGGGAGAATCCACCAACCACGATGACGCCAACGCCGGGACGCTTGTCGCCCAGCGGGTCGAAAGCTCTGTTCAACCGCTCGCCAAGTGCGCGGCCGCCGCGTGCGAACTGAAATTCGTGCGCAATAGGCGACCCATCCTTGAAGACGGTCGGCCACGTCGGTGTCCCGGAGAAATAGATGCCCCACACACATGCAGCGAGCGGCGCAGCAACGAAAACAGCTCCTTTCGATCCCATAAGTGGCGCGCTTCGGTCGGCGAAAAGACCGACTACAGCTCGCTGCGCACAGATAGCGGCCCCCAGACAGATCAACGGAAAGACTGGCTGGAAAAGGCGATGCAGGCGGAAATGGTCTCCACCGGTCGCAAATGGCAGGACCAGCAGCAGGCAGATCACGAGCGAAAGTTTTCCCAGCGTTGGTCCGGTCTGTTCCGATGCTTCCAGGGGACGGACATTGAAGATCTGCAGGGTGATGCGCGCCAGATGCCAGAAGCCAATGGTGGCGGCTGCAGCGGCGGCCACGCTCGCCAGGGCGTTCGCCTGCAGATACTCAGTCAGATACAGAAAGCCTTCGCCCAGATTGTAGGAAAGCTTGGACGAAACCTTCGCATAATAGGTGCTGGGAAATGGATACCCGAAGTAGGCGATCCGGAAGATGGTCAGCAGCGCTGCAGTCGCCAGAACTCCGCCCGCAATGCACAGCACCGGTCGGATATCCTGCCTGCGGGCCAGACGATCGACACCGATCAACGCCAGAATCGCTGGGGCCACAATCAATGCTTCGGGACGCGAGAGGATCGCCAGGCAAAAAGGCACGCCGCCCAGAATCCAGCCCTTTGTCGTCACGGGATTGAACATGAGGACAAAAACCATCGAAGCGATGAGAGCGCTCCAGACTCCTGTGTCCATCAGCGTGACAGTTGTCCACGAAACATAGCCGAACGATGTCGCTGCCAGCGTCACATATAAGAGCTTGCCCCAGACCTGCAGCAGTCCGGACGAAAACCGGCTGATGATCCTGAATGCCAGATAAGTCGTGAACGCGAAAAGCGCGATCGACACGATGAGGATACCGCGTTCTCCCAGGCCGACGAAGAACATCAGCGCGGAGATCAGCATCCACAGGGTGGATGTGTATCCCTCGACTCGGGGTATCCCTTCGGAAAACAGGAGGCCCTTACCGGAAGCCAGATGCTGCGCATAGGTGAAAAAGATCTCGGAATCGTCGATCCGTGTCGCGTTGCCATTACCGAGATAAGCCAACCAGCTCACCGTCAGCGCCAACGCAAGCGCGGCGATGAGGTCGACAATTTGTCCCCTATTCAGCGGGAAACCCGTCAGCGCTGGACGTTTCGAGGAAATTTCGGCGAACGCCGTCGGCGATCCGTCTGTGTCGAGCGATGATGGCACTGGATCCCCGTTTTCCGATCAACAAGAGCACGTAGCGCCGCCACGCGGCTCGCCCGAGTTAGTCTTCCCTCTCGTACCGGATGGATGATGATTCCAAGCGGGGCGAGCCGCCATTCACCAAATCCACCTGCGGTTCGTCAATGACGGACTGCACGCGTCAAGCATAGCGTTGTCGGACAGCCCGTCTAAGCCGTTGCATAGCTCCCAATGGACGCCTAGGAGTGTTGCAGTGTTGATGGGGTGTGCCTTGGTTCTGGACGAAAACCGCCTGATCCACCTGACTGCGATGACCTGTCGGAGCCGGACCGTCTGACAGCTGTGCCATGACTGACCCAAGCGACCGACGCCTCTCGCGGCTCGACATGTTGGCGCACCCGCTTGCGTCCAGCACCGACATCGTACGTCGAGGCGATGGGTTCAGCGTTGTCCGCCCCTGGGCCATGGCGTGTTTTGGGCTGGTGCAACTTGAGCCTGGCTGGTGGCGGCTGGAATGTGAGACCGATGCGCCGATCGACGCCATAGAGGTCAGGCTGCGTTCGGCCGCCGATCCGCTGATCGTATTCTCCGCCGCCGGACGTGACACGGACCGCGTCTTTCTCCGGGCGGAGACCAGATACGACGTGACTTTACTAGCTTCCCCCTGGCCAGGCGAAGTGAAGTTCCGTCGCCTGCGGTTGGTCCGACTCTCGATCATTGAAACACTGGGCCTGCTTGGCGGCGGTGCGGTCAGGGCACTGGGACGAGACAAGCCTCTGACACGCATAATGACAGTGATACGGCGACTGAGATCCGGCCACGCCATCGGCGTTCGCCTCGAGCAGCGGGCAACACAAGCTCCTGCACCTACGCCTGTCGAGAACTTCAGGGAACTACCTGCGCGCCAAACCGAAACCCATGCCAGCATGACGGTGACGCTGGCGAAAGGTGACCGCCTGCATCCGCAGGCGGTCCGTGTTGTCTCCGCCATGTTCGCTTCAAATCCCAACCTGCATGCGCTCTATGGGGATGCCTGCCGGGGCGGGCAGGTCATCACCCAAACCGGCTGGGACCCACTGCTGGCACGCGCTGGCGTTTTCGACGACGCCCCACTATTCGTACGCAGCGGCGTTGCATCGCCGCTTAGCCTGTCCGCCGTCGCCGCGCAGTGGGACAGCAGTGTCGTCGCGCATGTCGCACTACCGTTGACAATAGGACCGGCCCGGGCGCGTCAACCTACGCCTGCGCTGCCAATCCCAGCACTCGCCAGACGGCCGAAGGTTTCAGTTATCATCCCCACCAAGCTGCGCATCGATCTTCTCGAGAAATGTCTCGACGGCCTTGCAAGCCGCACATGCTACGAACCTCTTGAAGTCATCGTCGTGGACAACGGCGCGACGGACCCGCGCTTTCTAGGCGTCTTGGATGCCGCGAGAGACCGACTGGCTCTCCGTGTCGTTGAGGACCACGGATCCTTCAACTTCTCGCGGCTGGTCAATGCTGGTGCCGCGGTCGCCAACGGTGAACACCTGCTTCTGCTCAACGATGATGTTGAGGCGATCGAGCCCGGCTGGCTCGACCGAATGGTCGAGGCGGCGGATATGCCCGGTGTCGGGGCGGTGGGTGCGCGGCTGGTGTATCCGGACGGATCAATCCAGCATGCTGGCGTCATGATGGGGCTTGGCGGACCTTGCGGTCATCTTTGGAAGGGCAGGTCGCCACAAGACGCGGACTATGCCGACTTCATATGCAGCCCTGGCCGCCGCATGGCTGTCACTGGTGCCTGTCTGCTTGTGCGACGCGACCGGTTCCAGACGGTTGGCGGTTTCGATGAAACCTTCGCCGTTGCGTTCAACGACATAGACTTCTGCCTGCGTCTACGGGTTCAAGGCTTCGAGACAATCTATCGCGGCGACGCCTTGCTGATCCACCACGAGAGCCAGACACGCGGCGCCGATCATATCAATCATGCGCGCCGGCGCCGCCTGGCCAGCGAGACGCAGTCCTTCCTTGATCGCTGGAGCCCGCTCACGCGCGATGACCCGTTTGGTTCACCCGCCTTCGACCCTGCGATGGAGCGGGGCACGCCACATCGCTCACTGGCCGGGTCCTGAGGCTAGTGCGACTTGCGAGGATCGTTCAAGGCCATAGCCGTCGCCAAGGGGCTGGAAGTCCTCCATCTTGCAGACCCTCCATACCTGGGCTTGATCTGGTAGATGAGGCCCATAACGGGCCGTCTCATGCAAACGTGTACCGCTTGTGCAGCACGTAACTGCTGGCGACGGGTGCAGCCACTCCGAAGAGATGGGCAACTTCCAGCGGGTGGAATGTCCAGCCCACGGAGGGAAGCACGATGCGCGCCATTAAAACGCTGACGAGCCAGGCCAGTGCTGCGCCGAGCAGGTTTACCTGAATGAAGCGCGAGACGCGGCGTGTCAGCGTTCCCTGGCTGCCCGTAAAGAGCAATTTTCCAAACAGGATAAACGCAACGACCATACCTGCCAGGTAAGCAAGACCAACCGCTACCTCGAACGGCATCACGAAGTTCAGCATATAGCGAACGATGAGGTTGGTTGCAGCCGCCAGACCCCCGAGTGCCAGAAAGATCAGAAATTCGGCGATTGTCCTTGGCTCGGATGCCTTTGCTGGAACGCCGTTTGAGTCGCTCATCGCACTGACACCTAGCGTCGACCGAACATGATCTGAGGATCGAAGTTCGAGAACCAATCAGGTGAAGCAAATGCGGCGGTTGCAAAAGTGAGCACCAGCGCTGCGCCCGTGATCAGGCTTTTCGGATCCCTTATCGCGAAAACAACCGGGTCGTCATGCAGGTCCCCTCGGTTTGCCAGAAGCCAGACACGCATGAGCCATAGGGAAATCAGAACAGGCGCGAGCCAAAGCACCTCAGGCAGCTTGTAAACACCCGACGGCCAAGCCGAGTCGATGATGTAAAGAACGAGGATCAGCGGAGCAGCGGTCGCGGTTGAAAGGCCAAGGCCGAGAGTCAGGCCAGCATCTTCCGCCCGATAACCGCGATTGGCGACCGATCCGCCGCCGCTCTGTGCCTTGGCCAGCACTTCGGTGTGCCGCTTGGCAAGTGAAAGCGACACGAACAGGAACATTGAAAAGACAAGCAACCACTGCGTGAGCGCTACAGACGCGAGCACCGCACCCATGATCAGACGGAGCGTATACAGGAAGCCAAGCACGATTGTGTCGACCACCGCCGATCGCTTCAGGTAGAGAGAATAGGCCAGCGTGACCACAAGGTAGAGAAGCTGGGTCAGCGCGAAGGCCGGCGAGATGATGAAGCCGCCAACAAGGCCGAACAGAATGAGGCCTGGCGCAGCGACGAAGCCTTGCCAGAGCTTGATGCGTCCCGACGCAAAAGGTCGCTTGAACTTCGAACGGTGAGCGCGATCCGCTGGTAGATCCAGTAGGTCGTTCAGGATATATGTACCCGATGCCATCAAACCCAGCAGGGGGAAGGCGACGACAAGCTTGAGAAGAATTTCAGGCTCGACGATCCGCATGGCGAGGATGGCTGGCACAAAAATGAGACCGTTCTTTGCCCATTGGTGAACCCGCAGGGCTTTGAGCCAGACGCGAAGGCCAGCTTTGGGACGATCAAAGGAGTGCGCCACTGGCACGCCCATCCGCTCGATGGATCGACGGCGGCTCTCGCCTTTTCCCACGTGCGAAGAACGCGCCGCGTTTTTCCACACCTTGTAGTCTGCCGGGCTATCTCCGACATACTCGAAACCATCCGGAGCCTCGCGCGCAAGCAGGCGGGCCTTTGCTGAGCCCTTGTTGTTTGTCTGGCCGTCGCTCCCGATTGCGCGATCGAAAATACCGAAGCGCGCTGCTACACGATCAACAATCTTCTGGTCCGCGGCAGACACAAGCCAGACCTCGCGGCCAACCGCTTTCGCGCGCTTGCAATAGGCGAGAACATCTTCATTGACGGGCAGGCCCTCGACATTGAGGTCGACGTTCCTGGTGAGGCGTTTCTTCACCTTGGCGATGGCAAACGGAAGCTGAAGCAGTTGCCAGAGTGCCCAGATCGGTCGCTGGCGCAGGTGTTCCGCGAGTGACTCGAAAAGCGTGTCGGTGAGCAGCAATGTACCGTCGAGATCGACGGTCAAGGGCATCGTCACGACTTCATTATCGTTGGTTTGCAAGCTGGGCTTCGAGCGGTCATTGGTTCCGCTTAGACGGTCTTGTCCCACCGTATTCCCTCTTCGCGGCAACAGTTAACTGGATGATATCGTGCATAACAGGCTCAGCGTTGGCGAGAAGCCTTCAACAACGCGTTTATCGGGTCACCCTGCTTGAGGTAAAGCGCTGTGAGTTCGGGTTCTGAGTGCTTTTACAGCTTTGTCTTGTGAAAGACGAAAGCTGGAACCACCCGAATGATTGCCATAACGATGCGCCACTTGCCGGGCGCGTACTGGATTGGCCCGCCCTTGTCGGCGGCGCGGCGGAGGATGCTGGCGACCTTTTCGGGGCTGGCCCACATGGCGCCGCCTTTCTTCATACCGTCGGTCATGGGCGTGTCGACGAAGCCCGGCTTCACGGCGACAGCACGGGCGCCAACTCCGGCGAGCGAGTGGGCGAGGCCTTGGGTGTAGAGCGCGATGGCGCCTTTGGCTGCGCCATAGGCGTAGTTGGATTGGCGGCCGCGATCACCCGCGACGGAGGAGACGACGACCAGCGATCCACTCTTCTGCGCACGGAAGATGTTGGCGGTGGCTTCGCACCAGTGGATGGCGGTCGTGTAGTT
This sequence comes from Hyphomonadaceae bacterium, assembly GCA_965229115.1. GTDB lineage: Bacteria > Pseudomonadota > Alphaproteobacteria > Caulobacterales > Hyphomonadaceae > UBA7672. The sequence continues at coordinate 50,007 of CBDDIR010000003.1, forward strand.
GGACGACGTTATGCGCGTGAGTTCGGCCGGATCGGACGAGGCCGTTTCCTGCTTGCCCAGATATCCGTAGATGACATGGACATGGCTGATGCCGCCGAGCGTGGATTTCCAGTCGGCCATGTGCTTCGCGGCTTCGTTGGCGCTCGCCTCGAGATCCATCGCAGCGGTCTCGACCTGTACAGCCCCGCGGGCGCGCAGGTCGTTGGCGAGCGCCGTCAGCCGCTCCTGGTTGCGCGCGACCAGCATGATCGCGGCGCCTTCCTTCGCGTAGATCCGGGCGGTCGCGATGGCGATCGCGGACAGAGCGCCGAGGACGACGACCCGGTTCGAGGGAGCTTTTCTGTTGTCGTTTGTCACGCCGAGACCCGTTTCCAGAAAGCTGAGGAGATGCCCGGGTCCACATAACCTCGGAAATCCTGCAATTTCGGAAACATCGACTGGAATAGATCGGCCGGGATCCGGCCATCCTTGGCCGGATAGAGGCGCCCGGCGGCCGAAGCGACGATCTGGTCGAGCTTCGCCATCAGCTTCAGCGTGTCTTCCCCGCGATTGCGGAAGTCGACGGCCAGTGTAGTGCCGGGCCGGGGGAAGGACAGGAGGCCGACAGGCGCATGGGCGCCGAAATCCTTAAGGACAGCGAGCGGAGAGCCCTGGCCCGACATCACGATCGTGCGGAGGAGTTCGATTGTTCCGTCCAGCGCCGTCTCGGGCGGAAGGACGCACTGATACTGGTAGAAACCGCTGGCGCCGTAGAGACGGTTCCAGTTTGCAATGGCGTCGAGCGGATAGAGGAACGGCTCGTAGTGTTGCCGGTAGGGGCCGGAGCTCATCGACTTGAGATCGTGGCGAATGCTGTTGAAGGCCCGCACGGTGAGGCCGTTCAACGCAAACTCGGGTGCATCGATCGGCATCTTCTTGCGCGGTTCTTCGCGATGCGCCTTCAGTTCTCCATGCGGAGCCCAGTTGGCGAACGAGAAGATGCCACGCCCAAGGTGCGAGCCGCCTTTGCTGCAGTCGACCCACGCCATGGTGTGCTCGAACGCGTCTTTCTTCTCGGCGGCCAGCGCGAAGTATTCCGAGACGTGTTCGAAGGAGGCGTCCTCGCCGATGATGTCAGTCGAGGGAATGCGAACGGCGGAGAACTCGACCCATTCGATGAGGCCCGTGAGACCGAGCCCGCCGACTGTCGCGTGGAACAGCGGATCGCCGGGCGAGAGTTCCTGCGCAGATCCATCAGTGCGGCGGAGCTTCAGCCGGCGCACCGATGCGCCGAACGTGCCGGCGGCGTGATGGTTTTTGCCATGGACATCATTGGCGACAGCGCCGCCGAGCGTAACGAACCGTGTGCCGGGTGTGGTGGGCAGGAACCAGCCAGCAGGCGCGAGGACCTGCAGGAGTTGGCTGAGCGACGCGCCTGCCTCTGCGCGGACGATTCCAGTTTCGAGATCGAGCGAGATGAGGCGATCGAGCCCGGTCATGTCGATGATACGGCCATCCGGGTTGAGATTGCTGTCGCCATAGGATCGGCGCAAACCGACGGCCAGGCCGGGCGCATCCGGCGTGAACGTCGACAGCAGGCCGTCAATCTCGTCGGTAAAGCGCGGGCGCGCCACGAGGTGCGGCTCGCGAACAACGCGGCCCCACGAAACGAACTGATCGGACGGATGGAAGTGAGCTGTCATGATCTATTTGCTCGCCAGCCCGGCGTAGGCGGCGGCAAGCGCCGTGCGATAGCGTGCAAAGGAAAATTGCTCCGCTTGTACGCGGCCAGCCTTGGACAATGTCATACGCAGATCACTGCTGGCGATAACGCGCTCGATGGCGTTGCGGATGTCGTCGCGGTTGAAAGGATCAACATACACGGCAGCTTCTCCGCAGACTTCCGGCAGGGACGACGTGCTGGACGTGATGACAGGGCATCCAGCCACCATCGCTTCCAGAGCGGGCAGGCCAAAGCCCTCGTACAATGACGGATACACAAAGGCGCACGCGCCCGCGTAGAGACGGCGCAGGTCGTTGCGGTCGATGTAGCCGGTGAATTTGAGGCGCGCACGGGCCTTGTCGCTCAGGGGGGCGAGGGCAGCGCCCACTTCCTGATCCCACATCCAGCCGCGTGGTCCCGCCAACACGAGCGGCATATCCGTATCGACTTCCAGATAGGCTTCGATCAGGCGCCGAACGTTCTTCTTGGGCTCCTGCGCGCCAACGCAGAGGAGATAGGCGCCCGGCGTGAGGCCAAAGCGCGACAGGCCAGCGGGCAGGCGCGCCTGCTCGTCAACCGAGAGCGGGTCCAGATTCGAGGACTGATATGTCACCGCAACTTTGGCAGGATCAACATCGAGAAGCTCGACGATATCTTTCTTCGATGCTTGCGAGACTGTGACGACGAGATCGCTTTCGCGTGCGCAGGCGCGGGCGCGGGCGATGAACTCGGATTTTTTGTCGGGCGTGGTGTAGGGCAGACGGATCGGAATGAGGTCGTGGATCGTCACAACCCGTTTCACGCCTTTCATGCGAACGGGAAGCGGCGCTGTGAGGTGAAGCACGTCGACTGGCGCGTTGACCTTCACGTTGGTGAACTCGCGCATCAGCATGTGGCGATAGTGCGCGCGAACATACAGCTCGGGCACGATGTGAACTGGCTGGCCATCCGCGTCCGATGGCGCGCTGACGGAAACATTCGGAGTAACTTTTCGCGCCGTCACGTTGGCGCTGGTCAGGCCGCCAGCCATGCGACCAGCCGTTTGCGCCCACGCACGGGGGCCGCGGACGGGTTGGGGCTGGTCAGCGATAGCGGTGGCATCGGCCAAGGGCTCGCGCTTGTCGCCGCCGACAGCGCCTGACAGCCAGGACACATCATGGCCGAGCGACGTCAACGCCTGCGCCAGCGTGCGGGCATAGGTGCTGATCCCAGTGCCCTGCCGGTCCCGTGCGTAGTCGCCATCGATCAGAATCTGCAACCAGCCGGCCCCGGTAAAACATGCTTTTCCGCCCGCGCTGGGGCCAGTCAGCCATACACCAAGGCAGTTAAAATCAAAGGCTCTGCCAACTGATTGACGCCGGCCTCGCGAGCGGCCATCCCTCTGAAATGTCGAGAGTTCCAGCCCCTGGCGTTGCGCTGCGCAGGACTTGGCGCGCGCTCGTGCCGCCGGGCCTGCGGAAATATGGGCAGGGCGCGGCGATTGCGCTGGCTCAGCGACGCGTGACGACTGCTCTGGCGGGCGGGGAACCGGCGCCGAAATCGGGTCCGTTGGTGGTTTCGGGCTTCGTCAACGGCACCAAGGGCATATCGCGCGCGGCGCGGCTGACGGTCGAAGGTCTGCGCGCCGCGAACCTGAGCGTTATATCGCACGATCTCGATTCCCTGTTTGCCGCTGGCGATGGGTCGACAGCGAGCTTCCCGACCAGCGATCCTGGCGGCGTATGGCTGCTGCACGTCAACGCGCCTGAGGCCATCGCCGCGATGTCGCGCATCCCGGCTCACCAATGGCTCGGCCGGTATCGCATCGGCTATTGGGCTTACGAGCTGCCGAAGGTTCCCCAGCAATGGGTGAAAGCGGCTGACGTCTTCCACGAGATCTGGGCGCCGACCCGTTTTGTGGCTGACGCGCTCGTCCATTCCGGCGTGCAGCGACCCGTGCACGTCATGCCACACCCCGTTGCGCTTGGGCCGCCGCCATTCGCTCACAATCCCAAGTCTGATGATTTTGTCGTGCTGGCCATGGGCGATCTTCGCTCCAGCGCCACTCGGAAAAACCTTGTTGGCGCGATCAACATCTACAAGCGCGCGTTTCCCGAAGTAACCGCTTCGAAGCGGCTGATCCTGAAAGTGCAGTCTGACGATGCGCACCCGGAATTTCTGCGCGCAGCGCTGGCCGCAACAGAAGGGCGGGGCGATATCGTTTTCAGAACAGGCAGCCTCAACGATACGGAAATCGGCCAGCTGATCGCCGACGCCAGCGTCGTGCTGTCGCCGCATCGCTCCGAAGGCTTCGGGCTCACACTTGCGGAAGCATTTCTCTCTGGCGTGCCTGCGCTGGCGACGGGCTGGTCAGGCAATGTCGATTTCATGGCGGAAACGCCTGAACTGCTGATCCGGCACGATCTCACACCCGTGCGGGACGCAGCAGGCATCTATCGCGCGGCCGGGCTCATGTGGGCTGAGCCGGATGTCCGCGATGCAGCTTCCAAACTCAAGGCGTTGTCGGAATCGCGCGACATGCGACGAGATCTGGCGGAGCGAGGGCGATCGGCCGTGAATGACCAGCTGAAAGCGTGGTCGCGCGGGGCGTTAGATAAAACCCCGCTCGGCAAGCTTGTCTCGCCCGACTAATCCAGCACGATCGTCTTCGAGCCATTGAGGAAGATGCGGCCCTCAAGGTGCAGCTTCACAGCGGCGGCAAGAACGCGCGATTCGATATCGCGACCGACGGCCGACATTTCTTCTGGCGAGTGTGCGTGCGTCGAGCGTTCGACAGCCTGCGCAATGATCGGACCTTCATCGAGATCAGCGGTGACATAGTGCGCTGTGGCCCCGATCAGTTTCACGCCGCGATTGAAGGCTTGTGTATAGGGCGCTGCGCCCTTGAAGCCCGGCAGGAAGGAATGGTGGATGTTGATGCACCGCCCCGACAGCGCCTTGCAGGCTTTGTCAGACAAGACCTGCATATAGCGCGCGAGTACGACGAGATCGATCTTCATTGAGTCGACCAGTTCAAGCAGCCGCGTTTCCGCCGCTTCCTTGCCGTCGCGATCAACCGGGATGTGGTAGAAGGGAATGCCGTGACGCTCCGCCAGCCAGCCGCATGTCGAATGGTTCGATACGATCGCTGGGATGTTCATCGACAGCGAACCGATGCGGTGACGATAGAGCAGGTCGTTGAGGCAATGATCCTGCTTTGAAACCAGGATAAGCACGTTGGGCTTGGCGCGTGCATCGCGCAGTCCCCACGTCATGTCCCATTTGGCCGCGATCGCGCCGAATGCATTGCTGAATTCGGTCGTGGTGAACCCGGCTTGCGGCGTGAACACCGTACGCATGAAGAACAGGCCGGTATTCGGATCGCCGAAATTGGCTGTCTCGATGATGAACAGCTCACGGCCGGCCAAGAAGGTCGCGACGTCTGCAACGATGCCGACCTTGTCGCGGCAGCTGAAGCGCAGGATGAAACGCTCGGCCAGGGCTTTGCTCATGGAATGTCCAAGTCTTCAGATGTCGGCGAATGTATAGTGCTTGTTGAGGAGGTAGCTGGAGATAGCCGGTGCAGCCACGCCCGCAAGGTGGGCGACCTCAAACGGCTGCCAGTCCCAACCGATGGCAGGCAGGATCAGCCGGGCCATCAGGAAGCTCACCGCCCAGGCCAGCGTCACGCCGAACAGGTTCACCCACAGAAACCGGATCATGCGCCTGGGCTGCATGACATTCTGCCCCTGGAACATCGTCAGCTGGAACAGTGAAAAGCCGACTGCCATGCCAACGCCGTAGGCCAATACGACGGCCACTTCGAAGGGCAGGGCGAAGTCCAGAAGATAGCGCGAGCCGAGGTTGGCCAAGGCGGAAATCCCGCCGATCGCCAGGAAGTGGGCGAACTCCGCGAAACCGTTGCGAGGGGCAGAAATCGGGGCCAAATCTGAACCAATGAGCGCTTGGGCTGTGAACCTTGCGCAAACTGCTCAAGAATACGTTGATCTGTCAGATAACTGATCTTTTCTAAGCAGTTAGCTGTGTTGCCCAGGGCCAAGGCTAAGGGTAGAGCCGATGTGGCGGTGGTGCGTGAGGCGGGTTTGACGGCGGCGATCCTTTGTTTTGTGTTCGCGGTCTGGCCGTTGATCGCCTTCCTCGGCGGCTCGGCCCTGTCGCCGCTGACGGGCGTTGCTGCGCTTGCGACGGCGCACAAGTCGATCTCGCGTCTGCGCTTCCAGTACTACATGGTCGTCTTCGCCGCTTTCATCGCGTTTGCAGCCGCATCTGCAACATGGTCGCCACGTCCGTTCGCACTGATCGAGCTGAGCTCGCTATCGGTGAAGAGCGAGGTGCTGCGCTGGGGCCTGCTCATGGCAGCGGGCGGAGCTCTGCTCGCGGCAACGCAGGGGCTGACAGAGCGAGGCTCGAAGCTGGTCCTGCGCTTCACCACAATCGCACTGCTGATCCAGTTCCTGATGACCATCGGCCTCGCAATCTTCGAGCGACCGCTGATCGAATTCTTCTACGCCAACCGTCCGACAGATGACGGCGTGCAGAACATCACACGCAATGCCATGTACATGGCCGCTGCCGCGCCCTTCCTGATCCTCGGGCTTAGCGAGGGCCGCGGGCGCATATTCGCCGGCGTCATCACGGCTGCGGTCGTAATAGCCGTGTGCGGCGTATCGACATTGCGCGAGCTGGACGCAGGCTATCTAACGCTCGCCGCGGCGTTCGGCATCTACATCCTCGTGCGCGTCCTGGGGAAATATGGCTTCCGGGTGCTTGGCGGCTTGTTGGCGGTTCTTGTTCTGGCCGCGCCATTCATCTTCCAGCTGATCTCGGCCGGCGCCACCGCTGTCACAGCAACCAGCTCGCTCCAATATCGTCAGGTGATCTGGCAGCACACGCTCGACATCATCTGGAAGGATCCAGTTCTCGGAGCAGGCCTCGGCGCGCTGCGCATGGAACGGGACGTCATTCCCTCCGGCGTCTTCGGTGGTCAGCTCTACATCCCGAACCATCCCCACAACATGCTCCTGCAACTCTGGGCAGAGACGGGCCTGGTCGGCGCTGCACTAGCCGCAGCAACCATCTTCCTTGTCGCCTGGCGTCTGCCCCGTCCTGAAGCGCTGGGGCCTGCCACGCCAAGAATAGCCGCCATCGTTGGCGCATTCTGTGCGTCGCTCGTGTCCTTCGATTTGTGGAACGAGTCGTGGTGGGCGGTGTTCGGCCTTCTCTCAGTGCTGACCGCCGTTCACTACCGGCAGCACGCAACGGCCCAATCGGGCGCTGCGACTGAAGCGCCGATGGCCCAGATGCCTGACTGGGCCGCCCCAGAACCCGCTGCTGCAAGAGTGGCGATGCGCTCGGACCCGGTACACGAGCCGCAAGCCAGTCACGCTGTCTCCCGCGTCGACACCGTCAACAACTTCAACCTGTTGCGCCTCTGCTTCGCGCTGATGGTTGTCGCCTACCACATCATGATGGCAGTGCCCGAGTGGAAGGCCGCGGTATACCCGCAGATGGCGCTACTCGCCGAAGTCGGCGTGCAGGGCTTCTTCGTCCTCTCCGGCTATCTCGTTTACGCCAGCCTTGAGCGATCAACCTCGTTGACGGATTATGCCGAGAAGCGCTTCCGCAGACTCTATCCCGCCTATGCGTTCGTCATCCTGACATGTGTGGTCGTGGCTCTGATCGTTAGCCCGGTTGCGCGCGAGGATCTGATGGGCGTCGCGCGCTACACCGGCTGGAATCTGATCTTCGCTAACTTCATGGAACCGAGCCTCCCCGGCATCTTCTTCGACAACCCGACGACAGAGGTGAATGGCGCGCTGTGGACGCTGAAGATCGAGGTGATGTTCTACCTCTTCCTGCCCCTGCTGCTCTGGTTGTTGCGGCTCGGGGGCAGGTATGACTGGATCGGATGTCTGTTGATCTATGTTGGCGCCGAAGTCTGGCGGGCATGGTTCAATCACGTCGGCCAGTTTGAGCTCGCCCGACAGCTCCCCGGCCAGCTGAGCTTCTTCCTCACCGGCATGATGCTTCAGGCTGCAGGCCTTTCCGGCGCACGTTTGCACATCGCGGGCGCTGCCGGCGCTGTGCTCTTCGTGGCGTCGATTGTCTGGCCGTGGGCAGAGTTCGCGCGGGCAATAGGCCTCGGCGCCTTGTCCGTGTGGCTGGCGACCGGCACCGTCCGGCTGCCGGATGCCGCGCGCTTCGGCGACCTATCCTATGGTGTTTACATTGTGCACGCGCCGATCATTCAGGTGTGCATCGCCCTCGGCATTTTCGCCATGGGCGCGAGCTTGGGGGCAGGCGTTGCAGTAGGCGCCTCTCTGATAGCCGCCATGTTCCTCTGGCATCTGGTGGAGAAGCCATCCTTGCGGCGCGACAGCGCTTATCGGTTGCATCGCGCGTAATTCCATTTGCCTTGTAGAAGACGCACACACAGATATGACCTATCTGTCGAGACGGGCGGTTGGGAGCGTATAGTGGCCACGATGAAAATCATTCCAGTTGTGATGTCCGGCGGTTCTGGCACCCGTCTTTGGCCGGTCTCGACGACGCTTCAGCCCAAGCAATTCCACAACCTCGGCGCCCAGCGCACCATGATCGAAGAGACCGCGCTGCGCCTCCGTGGAAGCCATGGCGACATCACCTTCCTCGACCCAATAATCATCTCCGGCGCCTCGCACCGTGATCTGGTTCTCGAACTTCTCGGCCGCTCGGGCGTCAATGTCTCCGCCCTTGTGCTCGAGCCTGAAGGCCGCAACACCGCCGCCACAGCCGCGCTTGCCGCCATCGTCGCGCAGGAAGTCGATCCCGAAGCCAATGTATTGCTCGTGCCCGCTGACCACCTTGTCGCCAATCCGCCCGCGCTGGTCGAGGCTGTGCGCGCCGCCGCCGCTGTCGTCGCCGACAACATCGTCACCTTCGGCATCAAGCCGACAGCGCCCGAGACGGGCTATGGCTACATTCGCGAAGGCGAGGCTTTGTCCAACGGCGTCTATCGCGTCGCTGCGTTCAAGGAAAAGCCGGCGCTTGATGTCGCCAAACAGTATCTGAGCGAGGGCGGCTACAGCTGGAATTCCGGCATGTTCTTCTTCGCGCCTAAGATCCTGCTCGAAGAATTTTCGATCGCCGGTGCAGACATCCGCGATGGCGCCCACGAAGCCTTCAAACGCGCCCGCCGCGAGAACACGATCGAGATTCACCTCGATCCGGAAGTCTTCGCCAAGGTCCGCAACGAGGCCGTCGATCGCGCCGTCATGGAAAAGACATCCCGCGCCGCGGTCGCCCCCTGCGATATCGGCTGGGCGGATGTCGGCTCCTGGGCCGAACTCTGGCGGCTATCGCCCAAGGACGAGCAGGGCAATGCCGTCACAGGCTCCGCCACCATGCTGGACGCAGAAAACAACCTGATCCGGGGCGACGGCATCCACGTCTCCGCCATCGGTGTTTCAGACCTGATCATCGTTGCCAGCGGCAATTCCGTGCTGATCATGCCCCGCAGCCGGGCCCAGGACGTCAAGAAAGTCATCCCCGAACAGGGCTGACGCGGCGGCTTCCTCCCGCTATGAGTCGGGCAAATCGCCCGCTGGGAGAGACTGATGCAGCTGTTCATTGATTCCGCCGACGTTGGCGAACTTCGCGCCGCCGCCGCCAGCGGCCTCATCGATGGCGTCACGACCAATCCCTCCCTGATCGCCAAATCCGGCCGCAAGATGAAAGAAGCGATCGCCGAGATCTGCTCGATCATCCCCGGTCCGGTCAGCGCTGAAGCGGTTGCAGTGGATGTTGACGGCATGCTGGCGGAAGGCCGTTATCTCGCCCGCATCGCGCCGAACGTCGTCGTGAAACTCCCGTTGACAGAAAACGGCCTCAAGGCTTGCGCGACGCTTTCGGACGAAGGCATCCGCGTTAACGTCACGCTCTGCTTCTCGGTCGCTCAGGCGCTGCTCGCCGCGAAAGCCGGCGCCTATTTCATCTCTCCCTTCATCGGCCGCCTCGACGACAAGGGCGTCGATGGCATGCAGCTGATCCGCGACATCCGCCGCGTCTATGACAATTTCGGTTTCTCGACGAACATCCTCTCGGCATCCATCCGCAGCATGCAGCATGTCGAGCAGGCGGCGCTTGCGGGCTCCGATTGCGCCACGCTGCCGCCGAAGATCTTCGCCGCGATGTACAAGCATGACCTCACGGACGCAGGCGTTGAAGCCTTCCTCAAGGATTGGGCATCGACCGGCCAGTCGATCCTCTAGGGCATGAGCGAAGACGCGCCTGAAATCACGGTCGTCGTCGTCAACTACAACAGCGGCGACTATCTCAAGGGCTGCATCGCTTCGCTTGCGCGTCAGACGCATCGCAATTTCGAAACCATCGTCGTCGACAACAATTCGAGCGATGGCTCGCTTGATCGCTTGGCTGAAAAGCCAGAGCACCTAACCATCCTGCGGCAGACCGACAATCTCGGCTTTGCGCGCGGCAACAATGTTGGCGCCGGAGCCGGCAAGGGCCGATGGCTCGCGCTGCTCAATCCCGACGCTGAAGCAGAGTCGGATTGGCTCGAAGCCCTGATGCGCGCCGTGACCGATCATCCTGATCACCGCATGGTCGCGTCTTTGCAGTTCAACTTGCACGATCCGTCGAAGCTCGATGGAGCAGGGGACAATTATCTCGCCTACGGCTATGCGTGGCGCGGCGGCTTCGGTCATCCGGCGTCCAAGGCGCCCGCAGCAGGCGAATGCTTCGGCCCATGCGGCGCCGCTGCGCTCTATCCGCGCGAGGTCTTCCTCGACGCCGGCGGCTTTGACGAGCGCTACTTCTGCTACCATGAAGACGTCGACATCGCCTTCCGCCTCCGCCTGCTGGGAGAGGCCTGCCAGTTCGCTCCCGCCGCGCGGATCCGTCATGCTGGTTCAGCTGTCACCGGGCGCAGCAGCTACTTCTCCGTTTTCCATGGCGTCCGGAACGGCGTCTGGACATATGTGAAAAACATGCCCGGCGGATTGCTGGTCCTGACGCTGCCGATCTGGTTCGTCGGGGCGATCCTGCTGCTGCTCCGCGGCCTGGCGCGGGGCGTTTTCCGCCCCACCTGGGATGGCTTCGTTGCGGGCCTGGGCGGCCTCGGCCCCATGCTGAAATCCCGCCGCGACCTTCGCAAGCGCCGCAAAGCCCAGCCTGGCGACATAGCCGCAGCCTTTACGTGGAACCCGTTTGCCTATCTGGGCCGCCAGATCGACGTTCGCCCTTTCCAGAGCCGGGACTTCGATTAGAAACCCGGCCAAGGATGCGCTAGGCTATCCCGACCAACCCTGAGTGCGAGCTGATGACGACCACCCGTCCGCAACATGTCCTGCTCACGGGAGCTGCCGGCTTCATCGGCTTTCACGTAGCCCAGGCGCTGCTTGACAAGGGCATCCGCGTCACCGGCATCGATAACCTCAACGACTATTATCCCGTGGCCCTGAAGCAGGACCGCCTCGCACTCCTCTCGAAGCGCGAAGGCTTCAGCTTCCACCAAGTCGACATCGCGGACCACGAAGCCCTGAAAGCCATTCCCGGCGCAAACGATGCCGGCGCAATCATCCACCTCGCCGCCCAGGCCGGCGTCCGCTACTCGCTCGACAATCCGTTCGCCTACGGCCAGTCCAACCTCGTCGGCCACCTCTCTATCCTCGAACTGGCGCGCCATTCCCCCGCCAAGCCGCGGCTGGTCTATGCCTCGTCCTCATCTGTCTATGGCGCCAACACCAAGGCGCCGTTCGCAGAGGATGATCGCGTCGATCACCCCGTCTCGCTCTACGCCGCCACCAAGCGCGCCAACGAGATGATGAGCGAGAGTTATTCCGCCCTCTACGGCATGGAGCAGGTCGGCCTGCGCTTCTTCACCGTCTATGGCCCATGGGGCCGGCCTGACATGGCCTACTGGACCTTCACCCGCGACATCATCGAAGGCGCGCCCATCCGCGTCTTCAACAACGGCCAGCTGCAGCGCGACTTCACTTGGATCGACGACATCGCCGCCGGCGTCGTCTCAACCGCACTCGAAGCGCCGCGCAGCCCCAACCCAGCGTTGCACCGCATCTACAACATCGGCAACAACCGCCCTATCGAACTCGGCCGCTTCATCGAGATCGTCGAAGACGCCGTCGGCAAACGCGCGCAAAAGATCCTCGAACCCATGCAACCCGGCGACGTGCACGCAACCTACGCCAACATCGACGCGCTGAGGCGCGACTATGGGTTTGCACCCTCCACGACGCTGGAAGACGGCATCCCCCGCTTCGTGAAATGGTATCGCGACTACACGAAAACCTGAGATCACGCCGAAGCGAACTCTGGTGTCCAGAAGCCGAAGGCGGCGTTTTCGGCGGTTGGTTGGCGGGTTGGGTCAATGCGCACGCCGAGCACTCCGACATTGGTGCCGCCGATCAGCGAGACGCCCTGTGCGAGGAGTTTGTAGTTCTTGCCGTCTGACGCGTACACATATTGCGGTCCCGCTTGGCCGGGCACGCACAGCGGATCCTGGGGGAGACGGGGTATGAAGTCGGGCGCAAGCGCAGGTATCCAATCGCTTCCACGCTCGGCGAAGCCCAGCAGACCCTCGGCCTTGGGATAGGCGCCGCGCTGGAGATAGTAGGCTTTGAGCGCATCGTTGATCGTCACAAGATCCGTCACGCGCTTGCGATTGTGAAGGCGCGGATCGCTTCGTTCGGTCGATGCAGCGTAATTCCCGGGTGGTTGGGCCGAAGCAGTCGGCTTGGCCGATATTGCTGGCGCCGGCTGCGACCATGGTGGTTCGTCAGATCGCGCGACCGCTGGCTGTGGGGCAAGCGAAACAACCAACTCCGGTTCCGGCTCGAACAGGCTGTCGGCCGTCAGCGGTGTCACGGGCGCCGCTGCTTGCCTGGTTTGAGAAGCCTTGGCCGAGGCAGTCTTGGGTTGTGCTGTCTTGGCAGGCGTCTGCTTTTTCCCGCCAGTCGCGGCCGCGATGATGATCAGCAAAAGGCCGAACGCCGCGGCGCCGCCTCCCACGTACAAAGCCATCGGCGATAGCAGGACGTCCTTCGCGCCAGCGATCGCAGACAGCGCTGAAAGATCCAGATTTGCATACTGTTCGGCGTACTGGGCGCCTGCGACCACTCCACCGCCAAGGATCAGCAGCAGGCCGAGAAAGATCAGGAAACCACGCACACGCGACTCCATCGCCCCGGATCAATTTAGCGCGCCGATTCAAAGGCCTCAACAGGCTGCATTGGTTTCCACACGGGCAATTAGCCCATCGCCCGCCAAGCGCCTCTGCGCGGATGACAATGCTGCAAAACTGGTCCAAATGATCCGCCATGTCAGAGCATTCACATATCGCAACGGCGCGTCGCGTTCTGGCGCTTGAGGCCGACGCCCTTGGGCAGATGTCGCTCAGCCTGGGCGAGCCCTTCGTGCAGGCGGTAGAGGCCATTCTCGCCGCCAAGGGCAGGGTGATCTGCACCGGTATCGGCAAGTCCGGCCATGTCGCCCGCAAGATCGCGGCGACCATGGCGTCGACCGGCACGCAGGCCTATTTCGTCCACGCCACTGAAGCCAGCCATGGCGACCTCGGAATGATCGGCCAGGACGACGTCATTCTCGCCCTGTCGAAGTCCGGCGAGACCAAAGAACTTGCCGACATGATCGGTTACGCGAAACGCTATTCAATCCCGCTGATCGGCATGACAGCGAAAGCAGATTCGACGCTCGGCCGAGCCGCCGATATCTTGCTGGCTGTACCCGATGCCGCCGAGGCTTGCGCCGAAACCAATGCCCCGACCACGTCGACCACACTGATGATCGCGCTGGGCGATGCGCTCGCCGTCGCGCTCATCGAGAGCAAGGGCTTCAAGGCGGATCACTTCAAGGTCTTCCACCCGGGCGGCAAGCTGGGCGCGATGCTCCGCACGGCTGCCGACCTGATGCACAAGTCGGCCGAGCTGCCGTTGGTCATGGCGGGCGCTCCGTTCATCGACGCGGTGAAGGCCATGTCAGGCAAGGGCTTTGGCGTGTTGGGCGTGACGTCGCCTGATGGAAAGCTGGCGGGCATCGTGACCGACGGCGATCTTCGCCGCTATCTAACTTCCGGCAAGACAGCTGCGATCATTGACGATGTCATGAACCGCACGCCGCTTACGGCCTCGCCCGAACAGCTCGCTGCAGACGTGCTGCGCACGATGAACGAACGCAAGATCACGCAGATCTTCGTGGTCGAAGCAGGGAAACCTGCCGGCATCATCCATATGCACGACCTGCTGAAGTCAGGACTCGCTTGAAGGAGCTGGCGTGAAAACCGTCGTCGTCATTCCGGCGCGCTACGCCTCGCAACGCTTTCCCGGAAAGCCGCTGCAACTAATCAATGGCGTGTCCATGCTGGCGCGTACCGTGCGAGCGGCTCAGCTGGCGGGGCAGGCGACTGGCGCGAGCGTGCTGGTCGCGACGGATGATGATCGCATCGCCGCTCATGCAAAGGAAATCGGTGTGGCGTCGGTTATGACCGATCCAGATCTACCTTCTGGTACGGACCGTTGCCGCGCCGCTGCTGATCTCGCTGCACCCGATGCAGACTTCATCGTCAACCTTCAGGGCGACGCCCCGTTCACGCCGCCTGAGCACGTCGCAGCGTTGATCGCCAATGCGCCTAAGGGTGATGTCGTGACCCCGGTGATCCAGCTCAGCTGGAAAGCGCTGGATGCGCTACGCGAGAACAAGAAGACGACGCCGTTCTCCGGCACGACCTGTATCCGCGCGCCCGATGGCCGCGCCATGTGGTTCTCCAAGAACATCCTCCCGGCGATGCGCAAGGAAGACAAACTCCGCGCCGCCGGCGATCATTCGCCTGTCCTGCAGCATGTCGGCCTGTACGGATATTCACGCACCGCGCTCGATCGCATAGCCCAGCTGAAGCAATCGCATTACGAAGAGCTTGAAGGCCTCGAACAGCTGCGCTTCCTGGAGAACGGGCTCACCGTGTACGCTGTCAGCGTCGCGCCATCGCAGCTTCCCTCAGCTGGCATCGACACGCCGGAAGATGCAGAGCGCGCAACGCGCGTGCTGCGCGAGATCGGCGATCCTTATCGCTAGGACTTCGGACGCTGGTTCGAGCCGATGCGGGAAGGGAAGAGCGGGTTGGCGACCTGTGTTTTCGGAGCGCCAAACAGGCTCGATGCGCTGCGCCAGTCGAAGCGCTTGCGCGCATAGCCGACGAACCAGTCGAGGAAGGTCCAGGCTGCATCGTCGTGCACGAGATGGTGCGTGAGAATCCCCAGCGGCTCGTCGAACGCGCCACGCTGGCGGCGATCCTCCAGCTGCTTCCGGAGTGCATCGAAGACTCGCCGGCGTCCTTTGAAATGCGGCTTGCCCTTCCAGCGCAGGATGTCCACCTGAGCGCCGATATGCTTCAGCCCGCCGCGCGGCTGGCCTTTGATCCCAATCGAATAGCTGTCGTACTTCGCTTCGGAGATCGCAGTGATCAGCTTGTCGTTGGGCTCGTTCCACGGCGGCACGAACGTCACCGGCGGCAGGCCCGCCGCCACCAGACGTGCACGGCCCGCTGCGACCGCAGAGCTGATTTCCTGCTGCGTCGCGCTCGCCAGGAACTCGCTGCGCGGGCCGCCCGGCGCCAGCTTGTTGAGGTGATCGATCCCGTGCTGCGCCACTTCGACGTTTTCCGCCGCGCCCAGCCGATTGGCCAGCGGATGCAGATCAACATCGGGAATGACAGCCAGCATCAACGGCAGTTCGCGCCGCACCTCCAGCAACCGGTCGAGCTGCCAGGTCGGCTCGCGCGTATCGTCGTCGCGCCACCACATAACCGGCACGTGCCAGGCCCTGCGCCAGATGGCCAGCTCATGATTCAGCCTCATGAGGGCGATGGCTGCACGCACGCGCCTAGATCTCCTTGACCGCCTGACCCTGACCGCCCCAGAGGGCGATCATGGCCATTCGCGCGCTGTGAATGCCGGCCTTCGCCATCACGGCGCCAAGGCTGGGTACGCGGAAGGCAAGCCAGAAGAGGCGCTTGTTGAAGCTGTCCACGGCGCGTTGCATACGGCGCTTGCCGACCGCCTTCTTGCGCTCGGCTCCGCTCTGCAGGGCGCGTCCGCGCTGGCCGATCTCGCTCTCGAACAGATCCTCGTGCCACACCGGCGTCGGGCGCAGCACGTACGGGATGATGCCGTTCTCCCAGTAGCGATCCAGCGTCTGGTCGATCGGCATGTCGATGCTTTCGCTGCGCGAGAGCATGGCGCTCGCAGCGCCCAGGCGGATCAGATAGGCGCAGCCGCCCAGAACACTGGTGCGCAGGCGGAAGATCTCGCGCTGGCCCACTTGCGCCACCGATTCACCAGCGCCGCGCTTGTCGGTCGGGTGCGAGACGGATCGCTTGGAGCTCTGCAGGCGCATGACCTGCCAGCTCGTGCGCGGCAGCTTCATGACGTCCTCAACGATCGGCTTCAGGTCGCCGACGCAGGAAATGTCGTCTTCAAGGATCAGGGCCGTGTCGATCCGCTGCTCAAGCATCTTCGAGTAGATGCTGAGATGGCTGAGATAGCAGGCAATCTCGTTGTCGCTGAGCTCGCAGCCATAAATGCGCTTGGCCCGCTCGCTGCTGTAACGCGCACGCTGCTCCGGCCGGAGGTTCTTACCATCGACAGCCGAAATAATGGTCCCAGTAAATCCCAGGTCCGAGAGAAGTCCCTTCATGTGCTCGCGGCGCTCTACAGCACGCTCGAGAGAAATCACGAAGACTTCGAACCGTTCTTGTCTTTGCATGGCCAGCCCCAGCCGCAATCAGAAACGTCCAAATCCCCCTTATCGATGCACGATAACAGACCCGTGATCGAACGTTCACGTTGTTAACATTCCACAGAAATGTGGCAAGCGGCTTGATACATTTTGCGACAAACCCGGGTTAATTACCGGGTTTTCAGTTTCCTAGCGGAATCAAAGCTGTAACAGCGCGTGCCTGTTGAACAGACTTCATGTCGCACCTGAATCTGGCTCAGGATCAGCTCAGCTTTTTGGCGCGCCGCTGGTACGCGATAATTTCGTAGGGGCGGACAGCGTCCTCGAAGCGCTCGTGATGCGCGATCTCGAAATACTTGCCGAGTACTTTGTCCCAGCCGTGGAAGAACTTCGGTTTGCCCGCCTCGCGGTCCTGCTGGCTGACCTCAATGATCAACCCGTTCTCCGCCAGATGCGCATCCAGCACGGCGCAGGCGAGCGCCGCATCCTTCTCACGCACATACATCAGCACCTCAGCGCAGAAGATCACATCGAACTTCCGGCCCAGGTTCAGCGAGATCACATCGCTCTGCACGTACGACACGCGGCCTTTGCCCGCGACCTGCGTCTTGGCCAGCCCAAGCGCCTCGCTAGCGATGTCTGTCGCGACCATTTCCTCGAACTCGGGCGCGACCATCGCTGTGAATACGCCGACGCTGCACCCGATTTCCAGCGCCGTGCGCCGGTCGCCACGCCACTGCTTCACCAGCGCGAGCGTACGCTCGTACTTGGTCAGCTCGTACGGATTGCTTTGATAGCCGAAATAATCGCCATGCGTGGCGTACTTGTGCTCGAACTCGTGACGCCGTCCGCCTGTCTTGAACGTGCGGTCGATCGCATAACCGATCTGGTGCCACATGCGGGCGAGGGGGCCCTGAGCCGGCTTTTTGTCTTGGTTCGTCATGGCGGGATGCTTACGGCATTTGTCCAGCCAAGCCCAGTCCGCTGGACCAGTCCGCAAGCCCACCCGCGCGCTTGTCGTTGACCTCTGCGGCGCCTACGGTCCCGCCCCATGACATCGACCCTCTACATCGTCCGCCACGGCAACACGTTCGACAAAGGCGACATCGTCACCCGCGTCGGCGGCCGCACCGATCTGCCGCTCTCGACCTCCGGCCAGGCGCAGGCGGAAGCGCTCGCGCGCCACTTTGCAACCATTCCTTTCACCACTGCCCGCTCCGGTCCGCTCAAGCGCACGCGCCAGACAGCCAGCGCCATCCTCAGTGCCCAGACGAATGCCCCAGAACTCACCACCGATCTTTTCCTGCGTGAGATCGACTACGGCCCGGACGAGAACCGGCCCGAGGATGAAGTCGTCGCCCGCATCGGCAAGCCAGCCCTCGAGGCGTGGGAGCAATCCAGCATTGTTCCACCCGGCTGGCGCGTCGACCCACAGGCGATCATCGGCAATTGGCAGGAAACGTTTTCCGAGCTGGCGGAAGAGCAGGGCAACCACCTGATCGTCACATCAAATGGCATTGCGCGCTTCGCACTTGCCGCCGCCAACGCCCACCGCCCCGACGCCAAGCTGCCGACCGGCGGATACGGCATAATCGAGCTTGCGCCCACCACCGCCGTCATGGCGTGGAACCTGCGACCGCCCGCCACGCCCTAAGTGGCGTCCTGACCTGCGTTCCGTTACAGTTTGCAGCGCAAGGTGATTTGCCCGTGACTCCTTGGTTGGGCATGTCAGCCCACACGTAAGCCAGCGTGAGTTAGCCCCATGAATTTCATCGATCTCGCCGCCCAGCGCGACCGCATCCGCCCGCAGATCGACGCTGCTATCCAGCGCGTCGTCTCCACCTGCGGCTTCATCATGGGCCCCGAGGTCACGAACTTCGAAAAGGCGCTGGCGGGTTTCGCGGGCGCCAAGCACGCGCTCGGCTGCGCCAACGGCACTGACGCGCTGCTCATTCCGTTGCGCGCCTGGAATATCGGCCCGGGCGACGCCGTCTTTGTGCCGTCCTTCACCTTCGTCGCCAGCGCTGAAGTCGTGCCGCTCGTAGGCGCCAGCCCCGTCTTCGTCGACGTGCTGCCCGACACCTACAACATGGACCCGAAGAGCCTCGAAGCGGCGATCGAAGCGGTGAAGAAGGGCGGCAAACTCAAACCGCGCGCCATCATCGCTGTCGATCTCTTCGGCCAGCCGGCGGATTATCCCGCAATCTCCGCCATCGCGAAAAAACACAGCCTCAAGCTCGTCGCCGACCAGGCGCAGGGCTTCGGCTGCACGCTCAATGGTAAGCAGCCGCTCGAATGGGCCGATGTCGCCACCGCGTCCTTCTTCCCCGCCAAGCCGCTCGGTTGCTATGGCGATGGCGGTGCGATGCTGACCAATGACGACTCGCTCGCCGGCCTCGTCGACTCAATCCGCATCCACGGCAAGGCATCCGCCGAAGACATGGCTGCCAAGAAGTACGACAACGACCCGCGTTACCTGAACATGCGCATCGGCGTGAACTCACGCCTCGATGCCATGCAGGCCGCCATCCTGTCCGAGAAGCTCAAAATCTATCCGGATGAACTTCAGAAGCGCGACGCGATCGCCCAGCGCTACAATGAAGGTCTCGCCAAACACGTTCGCCGCGTGCCGACGGTCATCGCAGGCGGCTTCTCGAACTGGGCCCAGTACACGATCGAAAGCGACAACCGCGATGGCCTGATCGCACATCTGAAGAACGCCGGCGTACCGACCGCGATCTACTACCCGATCCCGATCCACATGCAGGATGTCTATGCGGTTTATCCGAAAGCGCCCGGCGGCCTGCCTGTGACAGAAGACATCCGCAATCGCGTGATGTCGCTACCGATGCACCCCTATCTGTCGGAAGCCGACCAGACCAAGGTCATCGACGCGATCCGCAGCTTCAACGGCTAGGTCGCCTTACGACTTCTTCGGCGTAATCGCGTGGATGCGCACTGAGCGCACTTCCATCGTACGCCGCTTGTCCGGCGCGACTGGGCGGATGCCCACGAAGTCATTGCCGAACGAGTCGCCAATCGGCGGCACGTCGTAAGTGAACTTGTAGGTCTGGAACTCGTGCGTCAGGTCAAACGCCTTCCAGCCCGATTCAAATTCCGGCTTCACCAGATAGTCCGCTTCGAACTGGCTCGCCGCGAAGTCGCCCGCAGAACGCGCTTCGATCTCGATCTCGATCTGGCGGTTTTCCATCGCATACTCGATGTCTTCGGCGAGGATGAGGTGAGGGCCCGATCGCGGGTCCTGATAATCCTCGGTCGCCTGCCGTGTCAGGCGGATCAATGTCGGCGTATCGCCTGACGCGGCGATGATCTCGATGCTCTCGGAATTACCCGGCTGGAAGCGGTGCAGCTCCAGATCCTTCACGGTCACGTCTTCCGCATTACGCCCGCCGCCGCTGACGGGGCCGGCAGGCACGCGCTCGGCAAACGGGTTCAGCGCCATGAAGATGAAGGCGCTGGCGACAATGAAGGCGGTGGGGAAGAACAGGCGGTCACGCATGGCCTATCCTTAGACGTGTGATTAAGCGCCCGTAAATCCTCCCGGCGCACCCTCCGGCAGCTTTCCTTTTGATGAGCGAGCCATGCGCCCCGCGGCCCTTCCAGATCCCGAATTGCTGAAAGCGGCCAACATCAACCCCACCACCGGCCTCGCGACCGACTATCTCAATCATTACAACGAGATAGCGATGATGATCGCAACGTTGGGCGATATGCCGGAAATGCGCGAACCCGTGCTCGAATGGCGCCCGGTCGGTTACGCGACTCACTTCCAGATCACCGGCTTCCGCGACCGTGATCTCGCCGTCGAAGCCTATGAGAGCGTGCCCCCGGCCGTGAAGGCGCGATTCTACGAAGCCCGCCGCCAGGTCGAACTGGTCATTCTCGAAGTGCAGGACCTCATCGCAGCCGCGCCCGAAGCCTCATCCCAGCTCGCCGCCCGCGCCCCCGAAATCTTCACCGCCATCGCCCGCCTCGGCGGCGTCATCAATGGCGGCGAGGCGAAGGTCGAAGCCTCCGCGCAATCAGCCGTCGACTCCCTGTTCGACTGACCAGCCGCTACTTAACGCGCACCCTGAATCGCAGCGTGAATATTCCGCCAGCCGCATGTGTGCCCGTCGGCTTCGCGCGGATCGTGGTGACTGCCGCATCAACACCGCCAGCGCCAACGACAGGCACATAGGTCCACGTCGCGCCATTGTCGTTCGAGAACTCCAGACTGTCCGTCAGGCTCGAGAGCGAGGTGTAGCTGTAGACCAGCGCGCTCGGCGGCGTACCCTGCGTGACCGAAACCGGACCCGACCCAGCAACGCCGATGTCCGCCATCACCAGGCTCGAATTGGCCGGGATGGCATCCGTCAGCGCCATGGCGGTGACGGGTTCGTTCGTCGGGTTCTTCACCTGGATCGCATACTCGACAATCGCCCCCGGCACGGCCTTGGGGTTCGTCGTACCGTTCTGCGGATCGGAAATCGTCGTCGCGGTCTTGGTCGCTGTCAGCGGCTCCAGCACCTCGCAACTGCCGTCCGATTTGAACAGCGTCGTCACGACCGTATCCACCAGCGTCCCGGTCAACCCGCCTGCATTGATCGTGTTCAGGAACGTGCCCGTATGGTTGGGCAGCACATCCACCCACACGCTGCACGAAGCCGCCGCCGCCACAGTCGCGCCCACCAGCTTCAGCGAGTTCGTACCCGCAGCAGCCGTTACGACGGCAGATCCAGCACAGTTCGTCACAATGTTCGGCACGGGCGCATTCACCATCCCCGTCGGATAGGTGTCGATAAAGCCCGCCCCCGTCAGCGACGCAGACGCATTGTTGTTCGTCAGCGTCACCTTCAGTCGCGTCTTCAGCCCAAGCGAAAACTTCGCCGTCTCGAACACCTTGTCGAGCAGGGGAGTGCAGTCATAGCCAGACCACAGCCCCGTCAGCGTCAGCCCAACGCCAAGCCCAGCCGTGCCCGATCCTGCAACACCGCTCGTCGCGCCATAGGCCGTGCCAAACGCGCCGCCATTCACCGTCGTGCCGTTCGAACCGCCCGTAACACTCACCGTCGTCGCCACCGCACTTGCGATGTATCCGCCGCCGCCGCCGCCGCCCGGACCATGCGCCGTCGTGCCGCCGCCTGAATTGCTGCCGCCTTTGCCGCCCCGCGCAAACGCGCTCAGGCTCGCGCCGGCTTCCAGCTGACGCGCAATCATCAGGATCGCCCCGCCGCCACCGCCGCCGCCCGACCCGTCATTCACCACCGTATTGTTGGCAGCTCCGCCATCCGCAATCAAACTGCCCGTACCCGCCAACACGCCGGCGCGGATGATCACGATCCCGCCGCCCGGCGCACCGCTCGAAGCAATGCCGTTGCCCGACGTGCCCGACCCATCATCACTCGCGCCCGCACCACCGCCGCCGCCCAGGATAACACGCGCCGCGCCCATCGCCGGCACGCCCGCGCCGCCATAGCCGCCATTCTGCGCGCTCGCGCCACACGCCGGCGCAGCAGCACACGTCGCATGACCGCCACCGCCACCGCCGCTATAGCCGCCACCGCCGCCGCCACCACTGTTGCGGATCGTATTGCCCAGCCCGGGACCATCCATCCCGCCGCCGCCCGCATTACCCGGAGCGCCGCGCGCGCTGCTGCCGCCGGGCAGGGTGTCGCTCAGCAGGTCGATCAGCACGCCGATCAACCCCGTCAGGAATTCCGGTGAGCCCGCAATGCCTTCGCCTTTCGACCCGTTGGTCGATAGCAGCGATCCTGATGCAAAATCCGCCAGCGCCGCCAGCTGCAGCGTCAGCTTCCGCCCGCCGCCACCCCGGAAGCCAAGCCCGGTCACATCCGCCGCGCCGCCCGCCAGATCCAGCCGCGCCGCCACATCAATCGCCAGCACGCCGCCACGCGATCCATCCCACGCTGCAGCCGTCAGTGAGGCGCCCAGCGACGCATTCGAATACTGCGGCACGCGGATCACCTGATAGCGCCGCTGCCCGCGACCACCGATCAGGTCGACGTTGGCATGCGCATACGTATTCAGAAGTCCGCCCGAAGCCGTAACAAGGTTCAGCGTGCCCCCCGTCAGCGGCACATTGCTCGCCGCCCGCGCAAATTCGTAGAGACCCGTCTGGTTCAGCGCCGTGTAGCCGGATGCCGCGCCGCCCGGAACGCCATCACCATACGAACTCGTATTCGACGTATTGATCTGCGCATCCTGCATCTGGATGATCAGCACCAGATCGCCAATCGCAATCGGCGACGACGCACCTGACGACTGCCCCAGCACGATCGCCGTCGCGCCCGCCGAAACGCTCGCCGTCGATGCCCAATACGTATTGACCACGCCCGTGATCGAAAGCCCGATGCCATCGCGCCCCGGCGCCGCGCACACATTGGTCGCGAACGCTGCGCCCGTCATGGCGTGCAGCGCGAGCAGGGCGCCTGCGAGTCTGACGATCCACCCCTTCATCCCGACTACCCCACAAAGTCCGAAAGCGACGTCTGGTCAAACTTGACCCGGAAGGTGAAATACGCCCCCTGCCGGGTGTATCGCGCTTCCTCAAAGTCCCGGTCATGGAAGCCGACAATGTTATAACCAACGCTTACCCAGGTGTTCGCCACCGGCGCCCAGCCAACCGCCGGCCCTGCCGAATAAGCCGTTTCAAATCCACGCGCCTGCCGCGCTTCCACGCGAACGCCGAGATCAACCTCCGGCGTCATGCGGCGCGACACTTCAGCGCCCACGACATGAACGAACCCGTCCGTGTCATCGCCGCTCATCTTCTCGGTGACGTATTTGGCGCCGTAATGGGCCCCGCCGCGCCATTGGTTGGCGCCGTCGTAGCTCACGGCCAGATCGTTCACGACCCGCGCCGATTTCACGGCAGCCTTGTCGTCGGCCTCATAACGCAGCACGGCCTTATCGAGCACGATCCAGTCGCCATTCGCCGGACGATGCTGGCCAGCAAGGCGGCCCTCCGTCATGTCCTTGGCCCGGCCATCCACATCCGTCTCGCGGAACGCGCGCAGGCCGGCAGCCACCGATGTCGTATCGCTCACCTGGCGCAGCGCATTCGACAGAACGCCGATCCGGTCATCCGTGGCGCTGTCGCGATACTCAAGTCGCGTATTCCACGACCAGACTTCGTCGCGATAGGTCGCGCCCGCCGTCACTGCCGAGAATTTCTGCTGCACGCCCGTCGCGACAAAGCTCGGCGTCGAGTCGGATTGCGTGGCCGAGCCATTGCCGCCCACCGGGCTCGCGCCATCATAGGAAGCATCCACCGTCCAGCGATCACCAATCGGCAGAGACTGGCTCATGCCATACTGCGCAAACGTCCGCGCGCCGGCTTCACCGATCTTCGACTGGTTCAGCGTCGAACCCAGACGCCCGCCCGTCCACGGCTCAACCTCGAAACCAACCTGCGAAGCTTCGCCGCCCTTTTCGCCGGGCGTCATCTCGTGCGCTGCAACCAATCGCACGCCCTCGATCACCTGATAACGTGCACCAATGCGATGGCGCGTCGGATAGCTCGTGGTTTCGTCGCCGCCGATCACCAGGTCTGTCGAAGCCGTCAGATCCAGCTTGTTGTCGAACAGAGCCTGCGTCACGCCAGCGAGCAACGCCTGCGTCGACGAGCTTGCGCCCGTCGCGCCCGTGTCATCGACATAAC
The DNA here is from genome assembly GCA_965229115.1 of Hyphomonadaceae bacterium. Classification (GTDB taxonomy): domain Bacteria; phylum Pseudomonadota; class Alphaproteobacteria; order Caulobacterales; family Hyphomonadaceae; genus UBA7672. Next base: position 74,156 of record CBDDIR010000003.1, read on the forward strand.
GCGCGCCTGCAAACACGGTGCGGCCATCATCGCGATGCTCAACCCGCAGGTCGCCATACAGCCGCTCGGATGCATCCCGCATCGAGCTTTCCTTGTATGCCGTGCCGACCAGGCTCCAGTCATCGCCGGTCTTCTGGCGCACATCCACGCCCGTCTTGCGTGTGCCGCCCTGGGCAAGCGGAGACTGTCCCAGGCCATAATTCGCTGCCTGCTGGCGGTAATAGCCAACCGCCTCCATCGTATCCGTCGCGTGCTGCACTTCGGCGAGATACGCCATGCCGCCGGTCGAGCTGCCGGCTTCCACGCGCACCGACGACGTCTCGTTGATCCGCACCACCGCATCGACAGCGCCAAGCTGTTCCAGATCGCCATTCTCACGACGCGAAACAACCGTGGCGCCAACCTTCACGGCGTCCTCAAACAGGGTCGCCGTCATGCGCCCGCCGGCCGTCAGTTCCTTCTCCGCAACGCCACGCGTCTCGTATTCGGCGACGATATAGATCGGGTTGAAGTCAGCGTCCTTGCTCAGGATCGGCTCGCGGAAAGTAATGCTCGCCGCGGCGTAGTTGATTTCATAGTCGATATGGCGGCTGAGCGCCTTCACCGACAGAACCTTCTCCGAGCGATAGCGATCGCGCGTCTCGATGCGGATCTGGTCCGTATTGGCGATGATCGTCTGGTTCGAAAGCTGGTAAGGGCCCGACAGGCCAATTCCCGCGATCTCGTCGCGCACATTGCGCTGCGCCGTCTCGGCGGCAAACGCAGAGAAGGTCATCGTGCGGCCCGCGCTTTCAACCTTCAGGCCGGTCATGGTGCGGTTGAAGCGAGCCAGCTGCGTGTCGCCAAAGCCCGTCTCGAAGTCGCCGAACATCGCATAGAACTGGTCAGTCTCGAGACGCAGGTAGAGCTTCTTCGAGCTCGGTGCGTCATAGCCAACCGAGCTGGCGTCGCCATACAGCGAATAATACTGGTCCGGATCGATAGCCGAGAGCAGGGAGGCGTCGTCGGACTTCTTGCCGCTGTCATAAGCCAGCGTCAGCAGCCAGCGGCCCAGCACGCGGCCCTTGGCGTAGAACGCTGTCTGCCCATCGGTGAAGCTCGTCTCGCCATCATCGGCGCTCAGCGCCTCGGCATTGCGCGACAGCGTGTTGAAGCCCGTCGTGCCGGCGGCATAGCCCACCACCATCCAGTCTTCACGCGAAGCCGAAAGCCACGCACGCACAGGCTCGGGGCGCGATTTGATCGCTGCGGGGAATTCAAACGTCAGGTCGACCCAACCGGCCGCCGTCGTCGGATCGAGTTCGATCAGCGCCAGGCCGTCATCCGTCACAACGCGATAGACCGGGTCATAGCGCTTGGTGCCAGCCAGCTGGCGTTGTTGCTGCGCATCCGTTTCCGAGGCGAGCTTGTAAGGCTGGCCAACACGCACGCCGCCCGTGATGCCCTTGCGCACCGGATTGCCCGAAGCGTCCAGAATGCGAACAGCGATCACCGGGCGCGACGCGCCATCGGCGATCAGCTTCGATTTCTCTGTCACCAGAACTGCGCGCGCCGGCGTGTTGGCGTAGTGGATCTTGCGGGTCAGCTTGGTCACTGCGCCCGACTTCTCGGTCACGACCGCATCAAGCGTGTTGTCGCCTTCCTTGATGACGACACCGCGCCACTGGCTGATCTCCAGCCAGCCATCCGGCGAAACATTCGCGCCTTCAAAGTTGGTGGCCGGCACAGCCTCGCCATTGACGCTCAGCGCAATCTTCGCGCCTGGCGAATGCTTGATCGCGACGTGCAGGGCAGGCGCATCCGGATTGGCATCGGCGGCTGGCAGAACCCAGTCCGTGCCCGGCAACTGGCCGGCAAACACGTCCACCGGGGCAACCGGCTTGTCTTCAACAACAGCCGCCTCGGCCGCCTGCGGCGCCGAAACAAGGAAATCCGCCTGAACGATCGCGCCGCCGGCAGCATCGATAAAGCGCGAGATCGCCGAACCGGACTTGCGCACATCATCGCGGCACAGCAGCGGCGTCGAACCTTTCGGAAGGCTCGCCACATCGATCTGCGCCACATGCACGCCCGGCCGCACGCCTTCGAAGTGATAAAGGCCCTGACGGTCCGTCAGCGCCCACGCGCCATTCTCCAGCACCACGCGAACGCCCGCCAGGCCCACGCGCTCGCCCTCGCACGAGCCCGCCTCAACACGGCCCATGATCGTCATGCGTTGATCCGCAAAAGCGCTGCGCACCCTGATGCTGTTTGTGCCTTCCGATGCGGTCGTCGTCATGCCCGAAGCGAACACGCGCACGCGCGTCGCCGCCTCGCCATTGCGGGCGGCTGTAGTCACGCGGGCGCGATACTTAATTGTGCTTGTTTCACCGGGCTGGATGTCATTCAGCGGAATTTCCAGCGTCTCGCCGTTCTCCGACATTACGGGATCGTCAAAGCTCTCGCCATTCTCGCTGCCCGAACCGCTCACCAGCCTGAAGCCGCGCGGCAGGTCAGCCATCATGCGAACATCCTGCGCCGGGCCGCCTTTCTCATCGTTGGTGACGGTCACGGTATAGCCCACCGTGTCGCCCTCGGAGACGTCGCCCGTCGTCGATGTCACAGCGACCCGCAGCTTCGGCAGGTCCTGTTCGATCGGAATGTCGATATCGACTTCGCCGGTAAAGTTGATCGTGAACTTCTGGCCGAACGATGCCGGCTCAACATCGAAAGGCTGGCCATCCGGGCTGCGGAACTGGCTCACCGATGCTTCCGTCGCTTCCGTCGCGATCTTCCAGCCGGCCGGGATGATGAAGGTCAGGTGATAGATGCCCTGCGCAACCGGCGCGAAGCGAAACTCGCCATCAGCCAGCACGACCGACTGCTTACGCACCGAAGCCGAACGCTTCTCCTGGGCAGGCCCAGACATCGACGTCTGCAGCACCGTGCCGGCTTCATCCAGCAACTGCACGGTCACGCCATTCACCGGCTCGCCCGTCTTCGCATTGAAGACAAAGCCCGACGCGCGGAAGGTATGAACCTCCGTCCGCGCCAGCACCACAGCGTTAGAAGCAACCGTCGCCTGCGCGCCATTGTCCTCGAACGTCACGCGCGCGACGTTGCGGATCTCCTGCGCCTCAACGGGAAGCACAAGGCCCCCGAGAAGGCTGCACAGCAAGCCTGTGCGGAGAAGGGCGAACGCGGAACGCATGGGTGTGTGGCGATCGCCTGCCTGCCAGCCAGTCTAGTCGATCGTCGTGCGGAAGAGGGCGGTGCGCGTCTCGCCAGCCGCCACAGCCGCGATCGAAACCGACACGATGCCGCCAATGAACGAACCCGTCGCGCCATCGCTCTCGCCGCTATCGTTTGCGTCGTCGTCTTCAACAGCGCCGTCATTGTTGCACACGCCGCTCGTCACCGTGCCCTGCGACTTGATCGAGCCCGAGATGAAGGTCGTGTGCGCAGGCACCGTATCGGTCACGTTCAGCGTGGTCGCCGAAACCGAACCGGAGTTCGCCATGATGATGCAGTACTCCACCACGGCGCCCGGCACCGAACGCGGATTGCTCGTCCCGTTCACCGGATCCGAGATCACGCGCGCCACCTTGGACACGTTCATCGACGCCGACGACACGCGATATTCGTCGCTGTCGCTGTATGCGCCATCGCGCGAGGCGTCGGAATAGCCCTGCGCATCGCCGAACACGATATCCATCACCGAAGGCGAATCCGCGCCCGGCGTCGCCACCAGGTCCGAACCCAGCGCGTTGGAGTTGCCGCCAGTGGCCGCATGCGCCGTCAGGATAATGCCCAGCGTGCCATTGTTGGCGAGGCCAACCGGAATATCCGCCAGCACATACACCTTCACCGTCGCGCCCGGCGCCAGCTCGTTGATATACGTGGCCGTGTCCGTGCCCGCATTGAACACGCCATCGCCATTGTCGACGAACACGCGCACGTTGGTAGCGTTGCCCACGTCCGTTCCGCCGAACTTCGTCGTCGCGCCCGTCGCCGTCTGCGTCGCGCCCAGCCGGAAGTCCAGCGTCGCGTTCGACGTGTTGGTCACCGTGAACGTCGACACCTGGTTCGTAGCGCCCGGCGAGACCACCGTGGCCGATCCGCCAAGTTCAGCCACCGACAGGTTCACCAGCATGTCGACCACGAACGAGGCCTGGTTCGAAGCCACATCAGGCTGCGCCACACCGTTGACCGAGTAGCCAACCGTCGCGGTGTTGTTGATCGAGATGCCGGCCGTCGTGCCCTGCGCGAAGGCCGAGCCTGCGCACGCCGCCGCTATCGCGGTGAGGGCAAAAAGGCGGGAAGAACGTTTGATCGGGAACATGGAACTCTATCCTGGAAATCTGTGTTTGCTGGGGGCTCAGTCGAGGCGTGCGGCGAAAGCCACCGCACCCTGCGCGCCCGGAGCGAGCGGTTCTTCAAAACGCCAGCGGACATGCGTCACGTCCGCAGCGGTCGCCGCCCGGCTCGTGTCGTCGCCATTGCTGATCTTCAAGTCGACCAGCGAGCCATAGGTCTTGCCGCCATCGACGGAGACCATGCCCGCGCCCTCACGCACCGTGAGGAAGGAGAGATGCTCAGGCACCTGGTTCGAGATCACGATGTCGCCCACCGGCGTTTCGCTGGTGTTGTGATAGGCGATGGTGATCACCACCACATCGCCCGGCGCGATCGAGGTGGGATCGATCAGCTTCACGGTCTTCTCGCCCTTGGCGTCGACCGTGGTGACTTCCTCATGCACGCTCGACTCCAGCTTCACGCCGGTTGCGAAAGCAGGCGAGGCGAAGCCAAGAGCGGCGATGGCGAGCAGAACGAATTTCATGACAGTCTCTCCGTTCAGGACGATTGCGGGCGGACAACCGCCTGGAAGGTGATGGTGTGTTCGAAAGGCGCGACCTGGTCCGGCAGACGCACGGCCACGACGCCATCCGCGGATTTACCCGCATCGGCGTCATCGCCGTCGCTCAGTGCGACGCCGTCGAGAATGAGTGAGCCAGCCACGAAGCTCAGGTCCGCGGGCAGGGGGTCTGAAACCACCGCGCCCTTGACCAGGCCTTCGCCGCCGGCCTTGAATTGCAGCGAGTAGGTGATGACGTCGCCGGCCACTGCCACGGGCTGCACGCGGCCCGAAACCAGCTGAGACTTCACCAGCGAGACAACCAGCTTCGAAGCCTTCGCCCACATCCGTGCAGCGCTCGTGTCCGAGCTGAACGCGATCACGCGATCCGTATCGCCTTCGCCCGCGCCGGGCAGAACTGACCCATAGCCCGGCCCGCTATTGTTCGGCATCACGCGCAGCGCCAGCTCGGCCGCGTTCGCCGTCGTATCGGCCGGCATGCGGCCAAGCGCGAAGAAGCGCATGCGCTTGCCCGCCGCGACCTGCGGTCCGCACGCGCCATTGGCGATCGCGGCATCGCGCGTCGCATCGAACACGCCATCATTGTTGCTGTCCGCATGAACGGCGACCAGCTCCACCGGCTCGGCCACGTTCGCGGCGCGATCCTGCGAAACGACGAAGCACTCTGCGTTGTTGCCGGTGTTGGTGATGTCGATCGTGTAGGCGAGCAGCTCGGTCGCCTGCGCGCTTGCAATCATCGGCGTCACCACGGCGACTTCGTAGCTCACCAGCTCCGCAACGCGCGTGCTCACCGTGTTGCTCTCCACGGTGTGGCTCGCGCCTTCCATGTCGTAGCTGACGATTGCGCGGTTCTCGATCAGCGCGCCCGCCGGCGTCATCGCCGATGCGTCGCGGGTGAACGCCAGCGTGCTGACGGCCAGGCTGCACACGAGGAAAGATGCCTTCAGCATCACCGAAATCCTAAGTTCGGTGCTACTAGTACATGAAAGCCATTTATACTTTCGGAATACTCGCGACGCCGAAGCGCAATGCTTGGCGGCGAGCATGTCGCGGCGATGCGTGACCAGGAGGCCCGCGTGCCGGTCGTCCGCAAGAATGAGATTGATCCCGCCGTCCAAGCCCAAGTCCCCCTAACCCAAGTCCCCCAACAGTCCCCCGTAGTCCCCAAAGGCACGTCCCAGTCCGGTCGTCTTCGTCAGTCAGCCGCCCGCATTCCGCGCTATGCGCGCGGTCAGCTAGTCCAATGAATTTTCCGCAGTTCTCAGAGGTAAACGTACACCGCAGTCTCCGGCCACTCCGGCAGACGGCCGTTCAGGCACTTCGCTCCGCTGGTCGCGGGGATCGCAAACGCATCTGAAGCTGCACCGGTGTCATCCACCGTCTCGGTGCGCGCCGGCATGTCGCCGTCGTTTTCCACCGAATGTCTGGCGTTCAAGAACGCCTCGCCCAAACCGATCGTCATTCCCAACTCCATCGAAGTATTCGTTCGATTGTGAAAGAATACGCGGGTCTGGTTAAGCTCTGTTGAATGCGTAAATGAAGAAGGCCATAACGTTAATACTTCAACCGGCACGGTTTATCCTGAAGTCCGATTTGTTTACGACTTGCGCCCGTTTTTCCGCATGAATCGACTTCGCGCTTAAGCACCTTCGGTTTCGCGGGTGCGACAAACCTGTCCATGCAGCAACCATTTCGCGCGCGAATTTTCCGCGTCGCGGTTCTCAACGCTGCTCCGAACGACCATGTTGTGGGCCTGCATGAAGGAGAATTGCATGGTCGAAGTGCCCAAGGTGACGGTTGCCATCACGCGCGAGGACAAGCTCAGCAATGGCCGCTATGTCGCCCGCGTTGAGGGCAAGCCCGAAGCCGAGATGACGTTCTCCAAGGCGGGGGAAAAGATCCTCATCATCGACCACACCGGCGTCCCCGACGAACTCGGCGGCCTCGGCGTCGGCAAGGCGCTCGTCGAATACATGGTGATGGACGTCCGCGCCCGCGGCCTCAAAGTCATCCCCCTCTGCCCCTTCACCAAAGCCACCCTCGAAAAACACCCCGAGTGGCAAGACATCCTCAAAGACCCCTTCTGAGAGCAGGGGCGCCGCGCCCAACGCCGTAGGGTGCATCACCGATGCACCACGCCTCCACGCCCACCTCTCTCGTCATTCCTGCGAAAGCAGGAACCCAGGGGCCGCACACATCGGCGCCTGCATCCCCTGGGTTCCGGCTCACGCGCTACGCGCGCGTCCGGAATGACGACGCATGGGGGATGGAGCGGACCCAAACTGTAGGACAACCAAAAATCATCCCGAACAATCTCAGCGCGTTAGCGCGAAAGATTGGGGGATAGAGCCTCTTAGAATCTACGTGGCCGCGGGCCGGGGTATTCTACCCCGCATGACACGACACAAACACGCGCAAACTGGACTAGGGATCCCGCAGCTTCCTCAGCTTTTGCTGACAGCTGTGCTGCGTATGCTTGCGATGCTCGTGCTGAACGTCGCCTCAACGCTCCAGATGAAAGACCGCCGTGCCCCGGTGAATGCCACACCGACCACGCCGCTCGATCTGCCCCGAGCGAAGACCGACACCCAACCCAAGGAAACAGAAACCGCTGTCCAACCCGACAGCCGAACCACCCCCTCCGTCTCGCACGCTACGCGTGCGATCCACCTCCCCCAGTGCTCCGCACTGATGGAGGCAACCCGCGCTCCGATGCGCGCGACGAAGGGGAATTGCCTCCACCAGTTGAAAACTGGGGGAGGTGGATTGCGCGCCCTTGCGCGCAAGACGGAGGGGGCGCAAGCCAAGCCCGCCGTCCACTCTGGAAGCGTGAACCCCGTTCACGCGTTCCCGGCAAAGGCCGGTATCCAGCCCTCAGAAAAATGCGCGCGACGCGTCTCGCCGAAGCAAGGCGAAGGCGGAAGCGCTCATCTTCTGAGCCCCTGACCTAGCTCAGGGCCAAAACTCACCCCACCCCAACCCGCCTCCCGCGGGAACGCACCCGCGCGCCGATTGCCCTCCGCGCCAGCCTCGGCTAACCCGAAGCCATGCCCGCCGAGCCCTTCTGGAAAACCAAAACCCTCAAGCAGATGACCCCCTCAGAATGGGAGTCGCTCTGCGATGGCTGCGCCAAGTGCTGCCTGGTCAAGCTGGAAGACGAAACCACCAACGACCTCTATTTCACCGGCCTCCACTGCAAGCTGCTCGACGGCAATTCCTGCCAGTGCACCAACTATCCCGAGCGGAAGAAATACGTGCCGGTCTGCGTGAAGCTCACGCCGGAAATCGTCGCCACGGTCGATTGGCTGCCACAATCGTGCGCCTATCGTCTCGTGCATGAAGGCAAGGATCTCCACCCCTGGCACCACCTCATCAGCGGAGATCGCGAAGCTGTGCACGATGCGGGGTTCTCATGCCGCGGAAAAACGCGCACGGAAGAGGGCATCGATGACGAAGACGCGTTCGATTACGTCATCGACTGGTTCCACGGGCCCCCGAAGCCGCGCCGCCTGAGGAAGAAGAAATGATCACCGGCGCCTACCGCTTCCCCCGCCAGGACACTGTGATCTACGGCCGCCCCGCCCACGAAGCAGTGATCGACCTCGCCAAACGCTACAACGCGCAACGCCTCTTCATCCTCACAACAAAGTCGCTCAGCGCCAGCGCCGCCGCGAAACTCGCCGCCGATCTCGGCCCGCTCTGCGTTGGAACCTTCAGCGCCATCCGCTCCCACTCACCGCGCGCCGATGTGATCGCCGGCGCGATCGCAGCGCGCGAAGCAAAAGCCGATCTCCTGATCGCCCTCGGCGGCGGCTCGGTCATCGATGCAGCAAAGCTGATCCAGCTCTGCCTCTGGGCCGACTTCACCCGCACCGACCAGCTCTCGCCCTATCGCATGGGCCGCGGCGATGATCGCAAGGATGCAAGCCAGATCCCCTCCGGCATCCGCACAATCGCAATCCCCACTACGCTATCCGCCGCCGAGTTCACGCCCTTCGCCGGCATCACCGACGGCGACCACAACGTGAAGGAAAGCTTCACCCACCCCGACTTCGCCCCCCGCGCCGTCATCCTCGATCCGGCCCTCACGCTCGCAACGCCCCTCCGCCTCTGGTCCTCAACCGGCATGAAGGCCGTCGACCACGCCGTCGAACAGCTCTGCAATCTCGAACGCTCCCCCATCGGCGACGCCGTTGCTGCCGAAGGCCTCCGCCTTCTCGCCAAGGGTTTGCGTGCAACCCACGATGACCCCAGCGACCTCGAAGCCCGCAGCCAGTGCCAGCACGGCATGTGGCTCGCCATCTCCGGCGCCGCCACGGGCAGGGGAATGGGCGCCAGCCACGCCATCGGCCACACCCTCGGCGGCTCCTACGGCGTCCCCCACGGCATCACCTCCTGCATCACGCTCCACGCCACGCTCAGCTGGAACCGCGACTACAGCATCGACCGCCAGACCCTCGTCTCCCGCCTCATGGGCAAGCGCGCGCTACCCGCCGCAGACGTCGTCCGCGATCTCGTGAAAGCGCTCCAGCTCCCCTGGCGCCTGTCCGAACTCCTGATCGGCGCATCCCAACACCGCGCCATCGCCGAGCACACGATGCACGATCGTTCCATACGAACGAACCCGCGCCCCATACGGAGCGCGGCCGACATCGTTGAAATCCTCGAGCTGTGTGCCTAGCTACTCAGTAGGCGCTTACTCAGTGGGCACGGGGAAGCCACGATCGCGCAGCAGTGCATCCTTGGTCGCATCGCGCCCACGGAAGGAACGATAGGCGACAGCCGGGTCCACGGCATTGCGCACGGTGAACAGGTCCGCCACGAGTTTCTTGGCCAGTGCCTTGTCGTAGAACCCGCCCGGCGCATCCTTGAAGGCTTCAGCGGCATCCGCGGTCAGAACGTCGGCCCAGAGATAGCCGTAGTATCCGGCCGCATAGCCCTCGCTCGAGAAGATATGCCCGAACTGCGTCGACCGGTGCCGCATCGGAATTTCCTTCGGCATGCCCAGCTTCGCGAGTTCGTCCTTTTCGAAAGCCCTCGGATCAAGGTTCGCCGGATCGACCGTGTGATAGCGCATGTCCATGATCGCCGAGCCCAGGAACTCTACCGTCTCGAAGCCCTGATTGAACGTCGCCGCCTTGTTGATCTTGTCGATCAGCTCCTTCGGCATCGTCGCGCCCGTCTGGTAGTGCCGGAAATACGTATCCACCACCTGCGGCGTCAGCAGCCAGCGCTCCAGCAGCTGCGAGTGGAACTCGGTATAATCCCGCACGCCCCCATTCAGCGTCGGATATTCCACGCTCGAGGAAAGCGCATGCAGTGCATGCCCGAACTCATGGAAGAAGGTCGTCGCGTCGTCATACGAAATCAGCAATGGCTCGCCCGGCGCTGGCTTAACGAAGTTGGAGTTGTTGGACGACAGCACCGTCTCCAGCCCGTCAAACGTCGAATGCGACCGATAGCTCGAAGCCCATGCGCCCGAACGCTTGCCCTGCCGTGAATACGGATCGAGATACCAATAGCCCACATGCTTGCCCGAGGCCTTGTCGGTCACTTCCCAGACCTTAACATCGGCATGGAAGACCGGGATCACGCCATCCGCGACAGGCTTGAACCCGAAGCCAAACAGCTCGCCAGCAACGTAGAACATTGCCTCGCGCAGCTTATCCAGCTGCAGGTAAGGCTTCAGCTGCTCGCCATCGAAGTCATATTTCGCCTTGCGCACCTTCTCCGCATAGAAGCGATAATCCCACGCCTCGATCGTGATGTTCGCGCCTTCGGAATTAGCCAGCGCCTGCATGTCCGCGACTTCTTCCTTCGCCCGAGCCACGGCCGGACGCCACACGGCTTCCATCAGCGCAGTCGCATCCGCAGGCTTCGTCGCCATGTTGTCCATAAGCTGCCAGTCCGCGTAGGTGGCATAGCCAAGCAGCTGAACCCGCTCATGCCGCAGCTTCAGGATCTTCGCGATGATCGCGTTGTTGTCGTGTGCGTCGCCGTTGTCGCCACGCGAATAGTAGTTGCGCCAGACCTGCTCGCGCAGCTTGCGCTCGGTCGAATAGGTGAGGAACGGGTCCATCGACGAGCGGGTGTTGGTGATCGCATATTGCCCCGGCTTGCCGAGTCCGTCCGCCGCCGCCTTGGCCGACGCCACGAAGGAAGGGGGCAGGCCGCCGAGTTGCTGCGGCGTCAGATAGGTGACCCAGCCTTCTTCGTCGGCCAGCAGGTTGTTCGAGAATTCCGTGTGTAGCTCCGCCAGCTCGGAATTGATGGCCGCATAGCGCTCACGCTTCTCGCCGGTCAGTTCTGCGCCATTCAACTGGAAGCGATCATAGACCAGCTTCAGCAGGCGCGCCTGATGCGGGTTCAACTTCAGCGAGCCCTGCGTATCATGCAGCGTCTTTATGCGCGCAAACAGCGCTGCGTTCTGGGTGATCTTCGACTGATAGGCCGACAGCTTCGGCGCCATCTCCGCCTGGATCTTGCGGAACTCAGCCGACGAGACGTTCGAACTCCAGATGCCGTAATAAGTCGAGGCGCGGTCGAGCGGCTCGCCCGTGCGCTCCATGGCGACAATGGTGTTCTCGAAAGTCGGCTTTGCCGGATTGTTCGCGATCGCGTCGATTTCCGCGAGGCTCGCCGCCATGCCGGCTTCAAGAGCAGGCTTGATCAGCGCAAGATCCATCTTGTCGAACGCCGGCTGTCCGCCATGCGGCCCGGTCCATTCTGCGAGCAGGGGATTGCTGGCGAGCTGCGCTGTCGTGGCTTCGTCGAACGTCGCCGCAGGAACAGACGCAGAGTTTTCCATCGACGCACACGCCGCTGCCAAAGCCATCGCCGACACCGCAACCAGGTGTTTCACCCGCATATCCGTCTCCCAATGAAGTGCGGCGAGCTTATCGGTGGGGCGGGTCGGCTCAACCTAAAACGGTGATTACAGGCACATTTTCACGTTATCGCTCGAACGTTGGCGCATCGTGCGCCGCCCACCAAAACCCTTCAAAACAAGGCCTCTTGACGCAGATCACTCTATTCAATAGAGTGATCTGCAACCTAGGAGGCAAACATGTCCCTTTCTCCCGCTGAAGCTCAGCTAGCGCTGAAGGATATCGAGAAGACCGAGAACCGCAGCGCGGCCTCTCAGCACCATCGCCACTCAGCGCCGTACCTGATCCTGTGGGGCGTTATCTGGGCGGTCGGCTACACGGTTACCGCATCCGCTCCCGGTATCTCGTGGGCATGGGCGCCGCTCATCGTCATCGGTGTGATCGGGAGCATTCTGCTCGCGCGGCGTCAGTCGGATGGACAGGCCGAAAAATTCGGATGGCGCTACTTCGCTTCCTTCGCAGCAATCGCGATCTTCATCTACGCGCTGATCGCCGTGATGGGGCCAATCACCTACAACCAGATGAGCGCAGTCTTCCCGCTGGTGATCGGCATCTACTACGCATTCATCGGGCTTTGGACGCGCGGGTGGCGCATGCTGCCGCTCGGGCTCGCTCTCATCGCGCTCACCACGATCGGCTACTTCACGCTGCCTGAGTACTTCCTCTACTGGATGGCCGGTGTTGGCGGCGGCGGTCTGATCCTGGGCGGCCTCTGGCTGCGGAGCGCCTGATCATGACGGAGCAACCCGATCCCATGATCCACCAGCCCGTGCGGCTGAAGATCATGTCCGCCCTGAAAGCCCTGCCGGACAAGGAACTTCTGGAGTTTGTGCGCCTGAAATCTCTGGTCGGAGCGACCGAAGGCAATCTCGGCGCCCACATCTCCTCGCTCGAGACGGCTGGCTATATCGAGGTCGTGAAGGACTTCCACCACAACCGCCCCCGAACGCGCGCGAAGCTCACACGGGCAGGGCGCAGGGCGTTTGAAGATTACGTGACCTTTCTGCGCAGCATCATCGGCGAGACCTGACCCGGTCCGTCGCTAACACACCAAGGACAACTCCAATGAGACTCGAAGATGTCGGCCTTCTGGGCTGGTTGCATACGCTTGCCTGCATCGCAGCCCTGGTCGTGGGCGGCTGGAACTCTGTGATGTTCGATCGCGGCCGCTGGCACCAGCTGCGCGGCAACATCTATGCCTGGTCGATGATCGTGGCCAACGTGCTCGTGTTTGCGATCTATGATTTCGACATCGACGTCATCAACAACAAGTTCGGCCCCGGCGTGATGGGCTTCTTCCACTGGCTCGCCATTGCCGCCTTGGTCTTCACCCTGATCGGATGGTTCGCCGCGCGCCGCCAGCGTCACGGCGTCTGGGCCTACACGCACCCTATCGTCATGGCGCTCAGCTATTACGTCCTACTCGGCGGCCTCGTGAATGAACTCTTCGCGCGCGTGTCGGCCTTGCGGCCGCTGGCGACCACGATGGTCGATGGCCAGCCCCGCTTCGGCTCGGCGGTTGTCGGCATGAGCCAAAGCGCGGTCATGCTCGCGACCGCAATCCTGATCGTGATCTATGTCGTCCGCGTCTTCCTGCGCCGCCGCAAACGCAAGCAGGGGCGCAAGGCGCCGGCAGGCGCGATCGCGGCCTAGCTCAATGCCAATGCTTGCGGTAGCTATCGCGCGAAGCACCGCAAGCATCGGATTCTCGGCAGAATGGCAGCGCGTAAGCACGACTGGGAAATCATCGGATCGCGCGACCCCTATTTCGGCGTGCTGTCGTCCAGTGAATTCCGCGCCGACCAGATCGATGAAGAGAAGCGCAAGCGTTTCTACGCCACAGGCGGCGAGGACATCGAACGGGTGCTGTCCATGTTCGACGCCGACCTGGGCGCGCGGCCGACGACAGGCGCGGCTCTGGACATTGGATGCGGGGTAGGGCGGCTCAGTTACGCGCTGGCGCAGGTCATGCCGTCCGTGACGGGGTACGACGTCTCAGACTCGATGCTGGAAATCGCGCGCAGCCACGCCCCGTCGAACCTCCAGCTTACCAGCTCGCTGCCGAACGGCGTCTTCAGCTGGATCAACTCCTACATCGTGTTCCAGCACATCCCACCGGTTGAAGGGCTGAAACTCCTGAAGTCCTGCCTCGGCATGGCATCGCCCGGCGCGTTTGCGAGCATTCAGATTACTGGCTGGCGCGATGGCGGCACGGCGACCAAGCCGCTCGCGGGCCTGCGTCGCTGGGCGCGCATGCTCATGCATCGCGGCGAGGGCAAGCGGATCGATCCGCTGATCCAGATGCACGACTACAACTATAGCGAAGTGATGCAGTGCTTTGTCGAAGCCGGCTTTGATCGCGTCGTGCTACACCACACACATCACGCGCCGCACCATGGCGCGTGGTTCATTGCACGGAAGACGGTCTAGTCGGCGATCGAGCGCTGCGCCTCGAACGCCACGCGGGCCATGTCCTGTAGGCGGCGCTCAAGGTTTGCCGTCAGTTGCGCCAATGTCTCGCGTTCGGGATTGCGACCGCCGTCGAAGAGGTTCAGCGGGTCGCGAGGCTTCACGTCAGCCGTCACTGAAACCAGCGGCATGCCGCCCGATATGTCGAGCAGCAGAGCCTCGCCGGATGCGCGGTCGTCCTTGTCGATGTCCGCGCGCAGCGCGGCGAATGTGGTCTGGAACCAGCTGCTGTCGTGTTCATAGTAACGCTGGCCGTCATCGGTCGCGTAGATGATCACATTGTTGAAGCCGGCCGCCGCCGCCATCTGACGGGCCACCATCGCACAGCTCGCCGCGCCCTCGACCTGCGGGGCTGCGAGATTGAGCATGTCGCGCGGCTGTATCGGTTGCAGCGTTTCGACCAGACCGCCCAGCCGCGTCTGCATCGCGTTCCAGTAAGACTGCTCATCGCTGCGGATCTGGACGAAACCTTCCGGGCTGACGCGCGCATAAGCCAGCCGCATCGGCCACTGCATCGGCGTTTGCGCATGACCCGCCAGCGGCAGGGCAAGGCTGCCGAGGCCGAGCGCGCCAAGGCGCAGAGCTGCGCGTCGCGTGAGTATCGGAGAAGAAAGTGCCATGGGCGAAAACCTTGTGCCGCCTTGGTTTCCGCCTTGTTAACTCCTGGCATGTTCTCAATTCGTTCGTGCGGTGCGATACCTCTCGGGAATGGACCAGATGATTCGAATTCTCGGCGTAGATCCGGGCCTTCGCCACACCGGCTGGGGCGTGATCGCCATGGACGGCCCGCGCCTCACCTGGGTCGCGCACGGCGTCATCAAGCCGGATACGGATGCCGATATGGCCGACCGTCTGGCTGAATTATGCGTGCAACTTCGCGCCGTGGTCGAACAACACGCGCCGAACGAAGCCGCGATCGAAGAGACATTCGTCAACATGAACCCGCGCTCGACGCTTCTTCTGGGCCAGGCCCGCGGCGCCGCGATGGCGACGCTGGCTGGAGCAGGCCTGAAGGTCGCGGAGTTCGCAGCAACGAAAGTGAAACAGTCAGTCGTCGGCACGGGCGCTGCTGACAAGACGCAGGTCGCCTTCATGGTGCGCCGCCTGCTTCCCAAGGCGGGCGAGGTTAAAGCCGATGCGGCCGACGCGCTCGCGGTGGCGATCTGCGGCGCACATCACCGTCCGCTGCCCCAACAGAGGCTAAAAGCATGATCGGCCGTCTCAAGGGCGTCATCGCGGCGACAGGAGAAGGGCAGGCGCTGATCGACGTCTCTGGCGTCGGCTATCTCGTCCACGCCGGCTCGCGCACGCTTGGCAAGCTGACCATCGGCGAAGCCGCCGAACTCTTCGTCGAAACGCAGATGTCGGAAAGCTCGATCCGCCTGTTCGCCTTCGTCTCGGGCGAAGAGCGCGCCTGGTTCGCGCGCCTGCAGGATGCTCCCGGCGTGGGCGCCAAGATCGCGCTCGCCATTCTCGACACGCTGAGCCTGCCGCAATTGATGGATGCGATTGCTCTTGGCGATACCACCGCCATCTCGCGCGCCAATGGCGTCGGGAAGAAGCTGGCCGAGCGCATCGTTACCGAGTTCAAGGGCAAGCCGCCGCCAATGGGCCTGTTCGCCGCCAGCTTCACGGCGACGACCACCGTTCCGCAGCCCGTCGCCACAGGCGCACGTGCAGCGGCGATCTCCGCGCTGGTCAATCTCGGCTACAACTCGTCGGATGCGTCGCGTGCTGTCGCGCAGGCCGCGCGTGATGCAGGCGATGATGCCAAGGAAGCCGCGCTCATTCGCGCCGCGCTGAAAGCGCTTGCGCCAGCCAACTAGGCAGCGCGTGCAATCTCTGCGGCGGCGTGCAGGACAAGGCCGACCAGCCCGCCGATAATCGTGCCGTTGAGCCTGATATACTGAAGGTCGCGGCCGACGTTTGATTCCAGCTTCTCGACGACGGTCGCAGAATCCCAACGCCGGATCGTCTCGGAGACCAGGCGCGCCACGTCCTCACCATGACGATCCGCCAGCTCCGCCAGCAGGGAGCGCAGACGCGCATTCAGGGCGTTGCGCACGCTCGGCTCGCGCAGAAGTCCGGCGCCGAGATTGATCAGCGCGCCTTCAAGCCATGACCGCAGCTTGCCGTCGGGAGCTGCGCAGTCGCGGCGAAGCGCGGCCTTGAACTCGCTCCATCCCGCTTCGACAGCCTGTCCCACCGAGGGATGCGCCGCTGCTTCCTTGATCCAGCCGCCAACGCGCGCCTGAAGCTCTGGATCATCGCGCAGGTCATCGGCAAATTTCGAGACGATCTGGTTGAGCTGCGTCCGCAGCGGGTGGCGCGGATCGGACGCCACTTCGTAGAGCAGATCGTTCACTGCATTGATGACCGTGTCTGCAACCTTGCGGTCAGCGCTGACGAAGCGCATCAGCCAGCCAGAGCGGCCACGGATCTTCTCGTGCACCAGATCCTTGTTCTCTTCGAGAAGGTGATAGCCCTGCGTCAGCAAGGCATCGAGAATGACCTGATGGCGTCCCTGTTCGGCCAGCGCCTCAAGCACTGATCCAAACGCCGGCGCGACGCGGGCACCTTCAGCAGCTTCCGCCGCCTGCTTGCGCAGGAACGCTGCGACCGTCTCGTCATCCAGTGCATCGAGCAGGGCAGGCACGGCCTGCACAAGTCCGCCGGCCAGCGCGCCCGACTGCGCCGGATCAGCGAGCCATTTGGCAAGGGACTCGGAAAGATCCTTGTCCTTCACGCGCTCGGCGACGAGTTCGCCCTTGAGGAAGTTGTCCGCGATGAAGCGCCCGACAGCATCGGCGATGCGGTCCTGGTTGTTGGGGATGACCGCGGTATGCGGGATCGGCAGGCCAAGCGGCCGCCTGAAGATTGCTGTGACGGCAAACCAGTCAGCTAATCCGCCCACCATCGCAGCCTCGGCAAAGGCGCGCACGAAGCGCCAGTGCATGTCCCAGTCCTGCCCGGGCGGCTCCCACAGGTGCGAGAACACGAACAGCAACATGATCAGCACGAGCAGGCCATTGGCCAGCCGCCGCATGCGGATCAGTCGCACATAGCCGCTCTCCTCGACCTTCTTCGAAGGGGTCGCAGGCGATGTCATCTTGTGGGGGGCAGGGGTGTAATCACCGTTTTCATAGGCCATGATATAGCGCAAACCGGTTCTGCCGAGCGATATGCGTATAACGCAGAACTCAGGGTTAAGGTCGGGGTTGAAACGATGCCGATAGCCGAAATCGTGGGTGGCGCAGCGGCATTTCTCACAACAGCCTCCTTCCTGCCACAGGCTGCCAAGGTCGTGCGCACGCGCGAAACCCACGCCATCTCGCTAACCATGTACGCGATGTTCACGGCCGGCATCCTCTGCTGGGGCATATATGGCGTCATGACCCTGCAGTGGTCGATCATCATCGCAAACGTAATCACTTTCGTGTTGGCGTCCATCATCCTGTCGATCAAGGTGATGAGCGTGCTGAAGCCATCCAAAACCCCGGAAGGCTGACGCCCGGACGTGTACGAAGCAGTGTCCGGACAGCAAATGTCTTGAGACGTGCCGTAATCCTGGAGCTGATGGCGAGTCACAGGAGATTCCCATGAAGGCGATTTTCGCGGCGGTCTGCATCGGTTCGGTTCTGTTGGCGGCGAGCGCAGGTGCGCAACGCGGTCCCGGACCCGGCGCAGGCCCGCCGCTTCCGCCACCGCCCGTGACGGCAGACATGGCGGACGCCGCGCTGGCCCGCGATCTCGACGCATGGATGGCGGATCTGGTCGCGAAAGACCGCTTCAGCGGCGTTGTGCTGGTTGCGCGCGATGGCAAGGCAATCTGGTCGGAGGCTTACGGCCTCGCTGATCGCAACGCCAAGACAGCGGCAAAGGTCGACACAACCTTCAACTACGGCTCGATCGGCAAGGCGCTGACCCACACTGCCATCGTCCAGCTCATCGAAGCGGGCAAGGTCTCAGCCGACGACACGGTTGGGAAATGGCTGCCGGATTATCCGCAAGCGCAGACGCGGGCGGCAACGATTACCCAGCTCATCACCCATCGCGGCGGCGTTGCAGACTTCTTCGGTCCAGCATTCCGCGATGCGCCAAAAGCCAGCTTCACCTCGAACGCGGCCTATTACAGCTTCGTCTCCAAACAGCCGCCTCTCTTCGCGCCTGGCGAGCGTGAGGAATACTGCAATGGCTGCTACGCCGTTCTGGGTGAGATCATCGCCAAAGCCTCAGGCGTCTCATACGAACGCTACATGCAGGACAACATCCTCGCGCGGGCAGGGATGAGCCACACCAGCTTCACGCGTCCAGTCGGAGCCGCAATTCCCTACGGCCGCCCACGTCCCGACATTCCGCTGGAAGACGTCAGCGACTTCCATGGCGTCGCCGCCAGCGCAGCCGGCGGCGGCTACACCACCGTCGGCGATCTGCTCGCCTTTGACGCAGCGCTTCGCTCCAACAAGCTCACCAGCGCAGCGGGTACGGCCACCATCCTCCGTGCATCCTCACCAGAGACCGGCCGCTCCACCGCCCGCATCGGATTTGCCGGCGGCGCCCCCGGCATCAACGCGCTGCTGACCGGCAACGGCGCATGGACCGTGATCGTCCTCGCCAACCTCGATCCGCCCGCAGGCGAAGCCCCTGGCGCCGCCATCATGCGTGCGCTGGCGGGCGCTCCGCCGCCGCGGCCCTAGCTGAAATCGGCTGCGCCTTAACGCCTCCCTCGTTCCTCAAGTGTTCCCTTCGCGCGCGAACTGGGGCACAAGGCGTTCATGGCCAGAGACGGCGACATTACAGATCCCGAACGCCAGCCCGGCGAGACCCTCGACCGCGCGCTGCGGCCGACGGCGTTCGACGATTTCACCGGTCAGCAGGCCGCCAAGGCGAACCTGAAAATCTTCGTCTCCGCCGCCCGCAAGCGCGGCGACGCGCTCGATCACGTCCTGCTCTCCGGCCCACCGGGCCTCGGCAAGACAACGCTGGCGCAGATCCTCAGCCGCGAAATGGGCGTCGGCTTCCGCGCTACCTCCGGCCCCGTCATCGCCAAGGCAGGCGACCTCGCAGCTCTGCTGACGAACCTCGAACCGCGCGACGTGCTGTTCATCGACGAGATCCATCGCCTGCCGGCGCACGTCGAAGAAATCCTCTATCCCGCGATGGAAGATCACTCGCTCGATCTCATCATTGGCGAAGGCCCCTCGGCCCGCTCGGTGAAGATCGACCTGCCGCCCTTCACCCTGGTCGGCGCCACCACGCGCGCGGGCCTTCTCTCGACGCCGCTACGCGATCGCTTCGGCATCCCGATCCGCCTTGAATTCTACACGCGCGAAGAACTCGGCTCGATCGTCAAGCGGGCAGGGCTGAAGGTCGGCGCCAACATCACGCAGGATGGCGCCGAAGAGATCGCCGGCCGGTCACGCGGCACGCCACGCATCGCCATCCGCCTTCTCCGCCGCGTTCGCGATTTCTGCGAAGCCGATGGCGTCAAGATTGACCGGAAAGGCGCATCAAACGCGTTAGCCCGTCTTGAAGTCGATGAAGATGGCCTCGACGCACTCGACCGCCGCTACCTGCAGGCCTTGGTGAAAACCTACAGCGGCGGCCCCGTCGGCGCTGACACGCTCGCGGCTGCGCTCTCGGAAGCCCGCGACGCGATCGAAGAAGTCATCGAGCCCTATCTGATGCAACAAGGTCTCGTCGCCCGCACGCCGCGCGGCCGCGTCGCTACGCCAAAGGCATGGGAACGCGTCGGGATGAAAGCACCCGCCACGTTCCAGCAGCCGCTGTTCGATGAGGGCGAAGACGAAGCCTAGTGCTTCCTGGGCGCTCCCTGGGTGCGTCCAGCCTGCCAGTCTTCGATCTCACCTTCCGCCTTCAGCTTCTTCTTCATCGCGTCCGTGCCGGTGGTGTAGTTGCCACCCCGCGCCTTACCGCGATCATGCGGCGCATCGTCGTCGTCCTTCGCCGGATCTTCAAGATCGCCCTCGGCCCGACCCACCTTCTTGGCCTCTTTCGGCACGGGGTAGGGATCGACGCCTTCCTTGGAATGGATCTCCTTGTCCTGCGGATCGTGCATATGCAGGTCGTTCGGGCGGGTCATCGGCATCTCCTGTTGGCGGCTCGATGACAAACGGTTGCGGCAAGCGTGGGTTGCTTGACGCAGGTTGGGGCGCAGCTATCGATGGCTGCAACGAGAAAAACCCACGGGAGGACGAGATGACCTATATGCGCGCGCTTGGCGCGATGCTGCTCACGACCATGCTGCCGGCCTGCATGGTCATCCACGAACGCGAAGTTGTCGAAACGCCCGCCGTCGCTGCTGCGCCCGCGCCGGTTGCAGCCCCTGTGGCGGCAATGGCGGCTCCGCCCGCAGCGCCAGCACCCACGCCTGCCGCCGCCCCGGCCACGCCCCCGCCGCTGCAGGTGCCGAACCCCAACTACGTCACCATCCCGATGGAAATCGTGATCAACAAGCCGGTGAAGGAAGTCTGGGCCCGCATCGGCAAATACTGCGACATCACCGAATGGCTGCAGCTGCCCGGCACATGCTCGATCACCTCGGGCAAGGATGGCGAAGTCGGCGCCGTCCGCACGGTGGGCGCTGAAATCCTCGTCGCCAAGACCGAGTATTCCTACGCCTACACCCAGCCGGTGCGCGAAGGCCGCCCGTACAACCTCTATCACGGCAATCTCGAAGCCCGTCCGATCGATGCGAAGAGCACGAAGATGCTCTACACACTGATCTACGATCTCTCGCTCGTGCCGGGCGACGATGCTGCAAAAGCGGCTGACGTCGAACGCCGCCGTGTCGCTTTCACGCGCGGCCTCAACAACATGAAGATCCTGGCTGAAGGCGGCAAACTCCCGCCGCCGCCGGCGCCCGCTGCTCCGGCCACGCCTCCGCCGGCGCGCAACTAGTCTCGCCTAAACGCAAAGACGCCCTCGTCCCAACAGGCGAGGGCGTTGTCGCATCTAGAGTCCACGCTCGCCGAACTGCGTTTCAATCTGCTCGCGCACCTGCGTCATCGACGAGGTGCTCGCACGCGTGAGGTTGGCGACATCGCGATCAAACGGCCTTTCCGCGACAACAAAGGCCGCAGCCGACCACGCAATCCCACGCTGCAGCACCGGCCCCATCTGCGGAACGCCGAGCCGGCCCAGCCAGCGCGAGATACCAGCGCTGTCCGAACGCTGCGCCGCTTCCAGCATAGCGAGGATGGCGGCTTCGTCCCACGTCACGCCGCGCACGCACAGCCAGCCAAGCGTCAGCTTGCGCTTGCTCTCGGCCGACAGCGTATGCGCGAGGATCGTCGCGCCCCGCGCCGCCGTCACACCCTGCGATCCAAGATGACTCTCGAACGCCTCCACCAGACGCGGGCAACGCCCACGCCCCGCCGCGATCAGCCTCAACGCGCCCAGCATCAACCGCTCGCTCGCGCCCAGGGCGCAGAGGTTCACCCCCGGAATGAGTTCATGGTCCTGCATGCGGTCTCTCCTTTGGCGCACGGATTCCCCGTGGCCATCGATCATCGGATCGGGCGTCTGGATGCTGCCAAGCCTTATAGCTCAGCGACTCATACTTGCACATGCGACTAAGTCGCAACTGAACTGAACACCGCCGGGAGTGGGAAAGCAAGCAGGAAATGTTGGGTGGAGAGGGCGGGAGGCGGCGCGCCCACAGCTTGTCATCCCGGAAGCGCGCAGCGATATCCGGGAGCCATTGCGAGTACACGACGACATCTCAATGGATCCCGGCTCTCCGCTCCGCTACGGCCGGGACGACAATCGTAGAGTAGCGCTCATCCTGAGCAGCGCATCGAAGATGCGTGTCCGTCGAAGGACGAGCGCGTACTCGCCAGACCTACTGCGACTTCGCAGTCCGCTCCTTCAGTGTCTTCTCGAAGTCACCCTCGAGTTTCGTGATCAGCGTCCCCAACGCGGTGGGATTCACAAACGCAGTCTGAGACTTCGCCGCTTTCGCCTTCGCACTCTTCTCTAGCAATCCGAAGAACTCAGGATGCGGGGCGAGGGGGATATCCGCCTTCATGCCCTTCACCTTCTTGAACGTCGCGCGATAGTCCTCGACGATCCCAGGATACTGCAGCGGCGGTGTGATGCGGTTCGCCGCGACAGTCGCCGAGCAGAACACCAGCACATCATACGTCTTGCCTGCTTCAGTCGTCTTCGCGCCCCACGACGTGCAGCCCTTCGAGTGGCCCGGCGTCAGATTGGCGGTCAGTTCGATGCCCTCAAGCTTCACCTTGTCGCCATCCTTCAACACGCGATCCACCTTCACCGGCGGGGCGCCCATCGCCTTGTTGTCTTCGCTGCCGAGATAGAAGCCGCCCTCGATGGCCGAAACATCGCCCTCCATCACTTCCAGCTTGGCGCCCGTATCCTTCTTCAGCTGCGCAAGACCGCCCGAATGGTCGAAGTGTGCGTGGCTGTTCAGCAGGATCTTCACGTCGCTCAGCTTGAAGCCCAGCTTGGCAATGTTCGCCTCAATGATCGGCGCACCCTGAGGCGTCGCGCCATCCAGCAGCACATGCCCCTTCGGCCCCGTGAACAGGTAGGCGCCGAGACCTTCGGTGCCGACATAGTAGATATTGCCCGCAATGTGGAACGGTTCGGTCGGCTTGTTCCAGTTGCTCTGAGCAAACGCAGGCGCGGACATCGATACTGCCGCAAAGGCAAGGCCCGCCCCGATCAACGACTTCATGCGCTTCACTCCCACGAATCCTGTTGCGTCCTGTGACGGGCGGCAGACTATCGCGCCAAAGCGCCCGCTGGCGAGACCGAGGCGCACATAAGGAGAGACGCCAATGCCGACCAACCGCCAGTTCCTCATCGACCACCTGCCCAAGGGCAAGCTCGGTCCGGAGGTGTTCAAGCTCGGCGAAGGCCCGATGCCGGTCGCGAAGGATGGCGAAGTCCTGCTCCGCACGCGCTACATCTCCCTCGATGCCGCCAACCGCGCCTGGATGTGGGGCGCGACCTACCGCTCCGCCGTGAAGCAGGGCGATGTCATGGCCGGCGGCGCGCTCGCCGAAGTCATCGAAAGCCGCGATGCCGGCTACAAGCCCGGCGATCTCGTGTTTGCCGACACGGGCTGGCAGGACTACGCGGCGCTCCCGGCGAAGCATCTGCAGAAACTCGGCAAGGCCGAGCCGATGACGTACCTCATGAGCGTTTATGGCATCGCAGGTCTCACCGCCTATTTCGGCCTGCTCGAATGCGGCCAACCGAAAGCAGGGGAGACGGTGGTGGTCTCCGCCGCAGCAGGTTCAGTCGGCTCCCTCGTCGGACAGATCGCCAAGATCAAGGGCTGCACCACGATCGGCATCGCAGGCGGGCAATCGAAGTGTGATTTCCTCACGAGCAAGCTCGGCTTCGACAGGGCCGTCGACTACAAGGCGCCCGAGTTTGGCAAGGCGCTGCGCGCAGCCGCTCCCAAAGGCATCGACGTCTATTTCGACAATGTCGGCGGCGATATTCTCGAAGCCTGCCTGTTCAACATGAACAATCACGGCCGCGTTTCCTGCTGTGGCGCCGTCTCGCAATACGATGCGCCCGCAGCGCACGGTCCTCGCGGCGTGCCTGGCCTCATCGTCACCAAGCGCCTCACCCTACGCGGTTTCGTCGTGATGGATTTCTACGACCAGATGGAAAAAGCACTCAGCGATCTTCAGTCATGGGTCGCGAGCGGGCAACTCAAAGTCTACGAAGACATCGTCGATGGCTTCGAGAATCTTCCCACCGCACTCATCGGTCTTCTCGCGGGCGACAACATCGGAAAGCGCATGGTGAAGGTGACGTGAGCGTTTCATGCGTGTCTTCGAATTTAGAAACACGCGCCTTGACCTCGCCACGATCTCAAATCATACACCGCCCCCGTTGGCCGCGATGGTCGCTGCCGACAAGCGAGAGAGACTGATGATGCGCACCGCGCCATTCATCGCAGAGCGGAATACCGACGGGTCGTTCGACCTGTGCGGTGATACGCGCGCGCTTTCTCGCGAGGGCCGGATGAGCTGACGCTCTTCCACAGTTCGAGTTGATCGAACCCCTCCGAGCCCACGCTCCGGAGGGGTTTTTGTTTCCAGCCCCGCCCGAGCCACAGAAGCTGGAAACAGAGGAGATTATTGAACTTCCAGGTGGTGAAGACGCGGCATACATCGCTGCCAACGACGCTGCGTCGTCTGTTCCCCTGGATGCCGAATGTCGGTGGTGAAGAGACCGGATACTTCGCTCCAAGCCGCTCCACTATCGCGGCCATCCGGCACTGGAATGCGTACCGTGGAGGCGCCCTCGCGAGGGGCGTCGTGACGCGGGCTGCGGGACTTCCTCCGAAAGGAGGTTGGCCTTGCGCACCAGGTGCCGTTTCCGTCTCGACTGTTCCCCGACATGCCGCTTTGCCGAGCGGTGGTGAAGAGATCTGATACTTCGCTGTTAACGACGTGGTCGCGGGTTCGAATCCCGCCAGGTGGAAACACCTGTAGCTCAGTGGATAGAGCGCGTGCCGCAAAGCTCGAAAGAGTAATGCGGCGTCTCAGATTTCGCCTGTTCCCCGATCGGCATTTCAAGTTGGCGGTGGTGAAGAGGTCGCGTTCTTCGGGTCGGTGAAGGCGGGTGAGGGCATGCTCTCATTGCGCGCATCGCCTCTCCGAGAGGAGAGGGCTCGCGACTTCGCCAGTTCCCCGCCAACACGTGTTTAAAATCCAGGGCTGCGCGGTGGTGAAGATATCCGTTCCTTCGCTTTTCACGCACGAGATGCGGGTTCAAATCCCGTCGGGTCCATCATGGGGGCCTGTAGCTCAACGGTAGAGCGCGTACAGGCGGTATCGCCCGTTCCCCGCGCAGCCCTGGATTGAACGTTCGGCGGTGGTGAAGACGACGAGTACATCGTCAGGTAGAGCGCCGCATCCGAAAGGGTGTGGAGGTCGCGGGTTCAAATCCCGCCAGCCGCAAGGCTGAAGCTCAACCTCGTCGTCGCCTATTCCCCGCTGAACGCCATCTGGTGGTGAAGAGATCGCATACTTCGTGTCGCGGGTTCGAATCCCGTCAGGCCGCAATGCCTGTAGCTCAGTCTGGTAGAGCAGAGCGCCCGCAAGGGCTGGTGATTTCGCAAGTTCCCCGGTTGGCGCTTCTATCTGTCGTGTTTGTATTGTTTGATGAAGAAAGTGACTTGAGAGGGGACTGCCATGGCCAAGATCAACAAGGCCCAATCCGTGAGCACGCATGAAGGCGCCAAAGCCCGCGCCTTCTCACCCGAGCAGCAACTGCGCCGGGCGCTGATGAACTGCATGCTCTGGGAGAACCAGTTCTACGAGGACGGCGTCTCCATTGCCGAACGCATCGCCGCGCTCGTGCCGCAGGTCGAAGCGGAAAAGGTCGCCGCCATGGCGATCGAAGCCCGCGAAGACATGAAGCTGCGTCACGCCCCGCTGCTCATCGTGCGCGAGATGGCGCGCCACGAAGGCCACAAGGCCCTTGTCGCCGCCACGCTCGAGCGCATCGTCCAGCGTCCCGACGAACTCACCGAGTTCCTCGCGATCTACCGGGCCGACGCGCTGGGCCCGCTGCAGCAACGCAAAACGCGTGCGGTCTCCGCGCAGGTCAAGAAAGGCCTCGCGCGGGCGCTGACGAAGTTCGACGCCTACCAGCTCGCCAAGTACGACCGCGACGGCGCTGTGCGCATTCGCGACGTGCTCTTCCTCACCCACGCCAAGCCGAAAGATCCGGCGCAGGAAAAAGTCTGGAAGGAACTGGTCGACGGCAAGCTCGCCGCTCCGGATACCTGGGAGGTCAACCTCTCGGCCGGTGGCGACAAGCGCGCCACGTTCGAACGCCTGATCGCCGAGAAGAAACTCGGCGCCCTCGCTCTGCTGCGGAACCTCCGCGGCATGCAGGTCGCCGGCGTGACCAAGTCGGTGATCGGCAAGGCGCTCGACGCCATGCGGACGGACCGTGTCCTGCCTTACCGCTTCATCGCGGCAGCGCAGTACGCGCCTGATCTCGAGCCCGAGCTGGAACACGCAATGTTCCGCTCGATCGAAGGCCATGCGCGCCTGCCGGGCAAGACGCGCCTGCTGGTCGACGTCTCGGGTTCGATGGACGCGCAGATGTCCGCCAAGTCCGAGATGCGCCGCCTCGACGCTGCGTGCGGCCTCGCCGTACTGGCGCGCGAGATCGGCGAGGACGTGGAGATTTTCACGTTCTCGAACGACGTGAAGAAGGTCGCGCCCCGCCGTGGCTTCGCCCTGCGCGATGCCATTGTGAGCTCGCAGCCTCACGGCGGAACCGAGCTCGGCAAGGCGATCGCCGCGGTCGACAAAAAAGACGTGCGCCTCATCGTCTTCACTGACGAACAGTCGCACGATGTCGTGCCCGCACCGAAAGGCGTCGGCTACATGGTCAACGTGGCGTCGTACCAGCACGGCGTCGGCCACGGCCCCTGGCGCCGCATCGACGGCTTCTCTGAGAAGATCCTCGACTGGATCCTCAGTACCGAAGCCGGCTGAAACAGAACGGCGGCCCTCATCCGAGAGCCGCCGTTTTTGTTTGTGTGTCTGAAACTAGTTCGACGCGGGCAGGGACTTCGCCACACCCTCCAGCCGCGGGTCCGCTCCGCCGAGCAGGCCGTTCGGCGTCACCTGGATCACATGCGTGCCGCTATAGAGCCCGTCGCCGCCGATCTTCCAGCCGAGCTTCTTCAGCGCATCCACCATCGTCGGCCCCATGCGCGACGCCTCGACCGCAATCTCCGGCGTCCGCGCGAACACGGCGGATGTGCCCACCGCCTCCTGCGGCGTCTGCTTCCAGTCGATCACGCCGATGATCGAGCGCGACACCGACGCGATGATCGTGCTCCCGCCCATTGATCCCGCCACCAGAACCAGCTCACCATCCTTGTCCGTGATGATCGACGGCGACATGGAAGATCGCGGCGCCTTGCGTGGCGCCACCGCATTCGCCACCGGCTTCCCGTCAATCACGGGCACAAGCGAGAAATCCGTCAGCTGGTTGTTGAGCCAGAAGCCATAGCCCGGCGCCATGCGATGCGAGCCATACTCGGACTCGATCGTCGCCGTCAGCGACACGGCATTGCCATAGCCATCCACCACCGAAAGGTGCGTCGTGCCATGCTCCTGCATCGCCTCGCTGCCCCACTTGTTGCGCAGCGCCTCCCCCTTCGGCGTCCCCACCGGCATCGCCGAAGGGGCCTTGGAAAGATCAATCAGCTTCGCCCGCGCATCGAGATAAGCCGGCGCCACCAGCTCCTTCGTCGGCGCTTCAACAAAGCGATCGTCCCCCATGTAGTGGTCGCGATCGACATAGGAGAGCCGGCTCGCCCAGATGTACGCCGCCCAATCCTCCACATTGGTCGGCCCATCCGGTTGCGGCCGCGCGCGCTCATAAAGGCTCAGGATCGACAGCATCGCATTCGCGGAGGAGGGCGAAGGCATCGTGCAGACCTGATAGACGCGATACGCGCCACACAACGGATCAAGCCTGCGCGGCTTGAAGGCCTGCAGATCCGCAACCGTCAGCGTGCCCGCACGCGGCTGCCTCTGCGCCGCAGAAACAATCGCCTCCGCAATCGCGCCATGCGTCAGCGCCTTCGGGCCCTCCGCCGCAATCGCGCGCAGCGTCTTCGCATAGGCCGGGTTCTTGAGCACATGGCCCTGCGGCCACGGCTTGCCTGCAGCATCCAGATAAAGCGCCCGCGCTTCGGGGTCGCTCTCCAGCGTCGCCTTGTTGTCCGAGAAGCTCTTGGCCAGGCGTGGCCCGACAACGAAGCCATCTTCCGCCAGCTTGATCGCCGGCTCGAACAGCTTCGCCCAGGGCAGGCGGCCATGTTGCTCATGCACCAGCTTGAACATCGGGATCAGCGCCGGCGTGCCGATCGAGCGTCCGCTCGCCTGCGCCAGCGGGAAGTCCAGCGGCTTGCCGTCCACCATGAACATGTCCGGCGTTGCGCCCGCCGGCGCCCACTCGCGGCCATCGTAAGCGTCGATCTTCTCGCTCGCACCCGTGTAGTGCATCAGGAAGCCGCCGCCGCCGATGCCCGAAGATTCCGGTTCCACCAGCCCGAGCGTCACTTCAACAGCAATCGCCGCATCAATCGCCGTGCCGCCCGCGCGCAGCATTTCCAGTCCCGCGTCAACGGCCAGCGGATCAGCCGCCGCCACCATCGCTTCGCCAGTCAGCTTTGCCTGTTCCTGCGGACCTGCGCACGCGACAGCAAAACCAAGCGCCACAACACTGACAGCGAACACACGAACGGATGCAAACATGCTGGCCCTCCCACGGCGTATGAAGCCGCCGCCAGCCTTAGCCACTGTCGCCAAAAACACAAACGGCGGCCCCGAAGGACCGCCGTTGCAGAGATTGCCGTAGCGAGAAGCCTACTGGCGCCAGTTGAGCGTCAGGTTCAGCTGGCCGAACTCGAAGTCTTCGTTCTGGCGCGCCATGTCCGTGCCCGTGGAGTTCACGAGGAGGAACGGGTTGGTCACCGGCGCCGTGCCGCGGCCGACGGCGACGACGCTGTCGTCTTCCAGTTGGGTCCACAGATACTCGATGCCGACGGACCAGTTATTGCCCATCATGTTGTTGAGCTTCAGCTCGTAGCCTGCGCCGACCTGATAGCCTTGCGGATCGCTATCCTGCGCGAGGGCGAACGAGTTCGCCGTGTTGGTCGTGCTGAAGCCGCGCTTCATGTCGCCCCAGGCCCAGCCGCCCGTCGCATAGACCAGCGAGGTGTCGAACGCATAGCCAGCGCGGCCACGCAGGGCTGCAACCGATTTAAGGTCGCGCGTGAACGTGTAGGACGCCGGCGTGGTCGAGAATGCCGAGACATCGCTGCGGATGTTCGCGGCATTCCAGTCGCCGACAGCGCCGATCACGAAGTTGCCGAACTGCCAGTCATAGCCGGCCTTGATGCCATAGCTGAGGTTGTCATCCGCGCCGAAGCGGCAACCGTCAGTCACGTTGGCGCCGCGAGCCGCGCCCTGGCAGAAGCCCGGCGAGAACGCATCAGCGCCAGCCGCCGTGCGAACCGTGTCGTTGAAGTTGCCATCGCGATTGGTGTCGAAAGCGACACGATCGGTCTTGCCCACTTCCTTCGCGAGCCCAGCCTGAACGCCGACGTAGAGTCCGGTCCAGTCGGTCGTTTGCGCAAAAGCGGAAGGCGAGAGCATGGCCGCCCCTGCGAGCAGGGCGGTCGTGAGGTGCAGGCGTGTCATGGGGAGTCCCTCTTTGAAGTGTCCCCCGACACCGCGTTTCTGTTGGTACGACCCCATCTGGTCCGCGGATCGAAGAAAGCTCGTACACGGACGAACAAAAAGCGGTCGCTTTGCCCCGTAAAAGCCGTCTGAGCCGACGTAACCCAGCTTACGTGTATTTGGGCAACACTTTAGAGCAGGGCCAAGGCCTTGTGCGGATTGCGGTTACCGCCGCGTGCACTCGCACGAGTATCACGTTCCCCGAAACGAAAACGGCGGCCCGTTTGAGGGGCCGCCGCTATTCGTCTTGATACTGGTTCGAAGCCTATGCTCCGTGCGGTTCCGGCTCTGCGCCGTAGCCGCCGTCGGATTTCGGCTTCTTCTTGATCACCGGCACGGCCGAGGTCGGGCCCGTGGGCGTATCATCCGGACGATCCGGGCGTTTGCCCTTCACGAGGTCCGTGATCTCTTCGCCAGACAGCGTCTCGTACTCGAGCAGGCCTTCGGCCAGCGTGACCCAGTCCGCATTCTTCTCGGTCAGCACGCGGCGCGCATCGTTGATGCCGCCAACCACCAGGGCGCGGACTTCTTCCTCGATCTTGCGCGAGGTTTCTTCCGACACATGGCTCGACTTCACCAGCTGGTTGCCCAGGAACACTTCACCTTGGTCTTCCGCATAATCGATCGGACCAACCGAGTCCGAGAAGCCCCAGCGCGTGATCATCGCGCGGGCGAGACGCGTCGCCTGCTGGATGTCAGACGCTGCACCCGCGGTCACATTGTCCGCGCCGAACTTCAGCTCTTCCGCAACACGACCGCCCATCAGGATGGCGAGACGCGAGATCATCTCCGTCTTGTTCATCGACAGCTTGTCGTCAGTCGGCAGCTGCATGACCATGCCCAGCGCGCGGCCGCGCGGAATGATCGTCGCCTTGTGCACCGGATCGGCGGACGGGACGTTCATCGCCACGATGGCGTGACCGGCTTCGTGCCAGGCCGTCAGCTCTTTCTCTTTCTGCGACATGACCATGGACTTGCGTTCCGGTCCCATCAGGACCTTGTCCTTGGCATCCTCGAATTCGCGCATACCGACCGAACGTCTGCCGCGACGCGCCGCCAGCAGGGCAGCTTCGTTTACAAGGTTCGCAAGGTCAGCGCCCGAGAAGCCCGGCGTGCCGCGCGCGATGGTCTTCGCGTCGACATCCTTGGCGACCGGCACATTGCGCATGTGCACTTTGAGGATTTTCTCGCGGCCGATGATGTCCGGATTGCCGACAGTCACCTGGCGATCGAAGCGGCCCGGACGCAGCAGGGCAGGGTCGAGCACGTCGGGGCGGTTGGTCGCCGCGATGATGATGATGCCTTCGTTGGCCTCGAAGCCGTCCATTTCGACGAGCAGCTGGTTCAGCGTCTGTTCGCGCTCGTCATTGCCGCCGCCGAGACCGGCGCCACGATGACGACCGACAGCGTCGATCTCGTCGATGAAGATGATGCACGGCGCGTTCTTCTTCGCCTGCTCGAACATGTCACGCACGCGGCTCGCGCCGACGCCGACGAACATCTCGACGAAGTCCGAACCGGATATCGTGAAGAACGGCACGTTGGCTTCGCCCGCAACCGCACGCGCGATCAGGGTCTTGCCGGTGCCCGGTGGGCCGACCAGCAGCGCGCCTTTCGGAATCTTGCCGCCCAGGCGCTGGAACTTCGACGGGTCCTTGAGGAAGTCGACAATCTCTTCGAGCTCTTCCTTGGCCTCGTCCACGCCGGCCACGTCTTCGAACGTCACGCGCCCATGTTTTTCCGTCAGCAGCCGCGCCTTCGATTTGCCGAAGCTCATCGCGCGTCCGCCGCCGCCCTGCATCTGGCGCATCAGGAAGAACCACAGGCCGACGATGAAGAGCAGGGGAAGCGCCGAGAAGATGTAGCCGAGGATCGTGCCGCCGCCCTCGCTGTCCTCGAACTTCACGTTGACGCCCTTGGCCGTCAGCTTCTGGCCGAAGTCGAACTCGAGCTGGTCGCGCACCATCACGACCTTCTTGCCGGCGACGTCAGCCGTCACCTTGTCGCCCTTGATGGAGACGTCGCGGATCTGCTGGGTATCAACCTGCCGCATGAACTCGGAGTACGAGATCTCCCGCGCCCCCGACGTGCCGGAGGACGACGTCATCACCGTCACCAGCGCGATCAGCAGGAATAGGACGACGCCAAGAAGCGCCAGGTTGCGCATGTTCATCAGCGACAGCCTTTCAAAGGGGAGCGTAGGAGGCTCAAGATAGGGGGGATAATCCCCGAAAACGAGTGCTGAACCGTTAAGCGCATGTCACTTTACTGCGTCTTTTTCGCGTACTGGGTTATGCGCCAAGCACTTCCACAGCCGGATCGGCCAGCAAGGCGTGGGCCCGGTCCCAGGCCGGGGGCGCTGCGTCATCCGCCCCCCGCCTTGGCGGAGCAGCGGAAAATCCGATGGATTGGCCGTGCCGGCGCACCCAGGCTCCCGCCAAGGTCATGCCCCCGGACATCCCTCCGGTCTCCACCAGGCGCCCCGAAAGCCGCTCCAGCGCCTCCCGCCTTGGCACAGTTTCCGCTCCGCCAGCCGCCATCACCAGCGCCTCGACCAGCCTCAGCTTGGCGTCCTCCGCCAGCCCGGAAATCACCGCCAGCGGCAGGGTCGTTTCGCTCCCATCGTGACTGCACAGCTCAAGCGCAGCCCGCGCCCGCGAAAGGGCGTTCGCGCGCGCATCCACCGCCGCGCCCATGATGCGGACAATCCGGTCACGCGCCTCCGGCTCGAGCCGCGCGACAAGCGCCCGTGTCCGCACACGCTCATAACGCTCCGCCTCGTTCGACGGATCCTCGATCCAGGTCAAAGACCGCGCCCGCAGCTCGTCCCGCAACTCCTCGCGACCGAAAGCCAGCAGCGGCCGGCCAAGCTGCAGCCCGCGCCCCTCCGGCCAGACGGGTGAGGGCGCCAGCGGCAGCGGACCTGCCAGCCCATGCCAGCCCGACCCCTTCCGCGCCCGCATCAGGAAAGTCTCGATCCGATCATCACGCGTGTGCCCCAGCGCAATCAGCCCCGCATCCCGCATCCGCGCCCATCCGGCCAGAAGCGCATGCCGCGCCCGCCGCGCCTCCGCCTGACCCGGCGCGCCGCCCGATCGCCCGAAATGGCTCCACGTCAGAATGTCGTGCGCAACACCCAGCCGCTCGCAGATCGCCGCCACGCCCTCAGCTTCCGCCAGCGCCTCCGGCCGCAACCCATGATCCACCGTCGCTGCAATAACTGCGCGCCCACGAGCCTTCGCCCACTCCGCGCCCAACACCAGCAACGCCAGCGAATCCGACCCACCCGAAACCGCCAGACCGACCGCGTGATGATACCCCGCCAACCGATCAAACGCCGCCATCGCACGCGTAAGCAGCGCGGGGCGAACTTCATCGGTATGCGAATGGTCGCTCAGGTGTTTCGTCTCGCGGGCAGGGCTGTTCGCACGCCAGTGTACGCCACTTCCAGAGATCATCCCACAACTTGTCATCCCGGAAGCGCGCAGCGCTATCCGGGACCCATTGTTGGTGCACGACGGCGTCAAAATAGTTCCCGGCTCTCCGCTTCGCTGCGGCCGGGATGACAAGCTGAGCTGTACGTAGGGTGCATCTTCAGATGCACCGTGCTTGCTTCGGGCGCCGGCGGTGCATTTACGCTCCGCTCCAATGCGCACTACGGGTGGCCCTACTTCAGCCCCAGCACATCACGCTCATAGATCTCGAGCAGCTGGCGCCAGATATCCAGCGTGTCCTCGAAATTGTCCGCCGTCACGCCGGCGTCCATGTTCACGTCCATCTGCAGCTTCACCTGCGTCGCGTCATAGGTGACGCGCACATAGCGCCAGCGTGCATTGAACGCGTTGGCCGTGTCGCCATTCAGCGTCGCAGGCTTGGCCGCCTGGCTCATCATCTGAATGGAGTTGCAGGTCAGGCCCTGCTCACACTCGTAGAACTGGATCACATAGTCCGAGCGCGAGATGCGCCCGGTAATCACCGGATCGCCCTTGGTGTCGGAGCGCAGCTCGACGCGATAACCCGTCTTCTCCATGAAGCGCGCAATGCCCGCAGGGTCGGATGCGTCGAACATGCCCCCGCGCACACGCTCGGCCGAAGGCGGCGTCTGCGCCACAGCCGTCAGCGCAAAGCTGGCCGCAATCGCAGCAGCGGCGG
This sequence comes from Hyphomonadaceae bacterium, assembly GCA_965229115.1. Classification (GTDB taxonomy): domain Bacteria; phylum Pseudomonadota; class Alphaproteobacteria; order Caulobacterales; family Hyphomonadaceae; genus UBA7672. Next base: position 107,806 of record CBDDIR010000003.1, read on the forward strand.
ACGAGACGAGAATCGAAAAGGCGTGTTTCAGCAATCGCACGTCATGCAGCCCGTGTTTGCAGCCGTTCTGGCGTGAGTCGAAGTTGAGCCCCAGCCGTAAACCACGAGGCCTTAAGAACTCTTAGCGAGTTACGAGCACTTCGCGTACTGACGTTCTTGTGCAGCCATCTGCTTGGCGACAGCCGACGCTTTCGGGAACTGCTTGCCCATCATCTCAAGCGTCTTGCAGCTGTCGGCGTTCTTGCCCATGCCGCGCATCGCACGCGCCAGCTTGACCATGCCGGTCGCGGCGTTTGGCGAGTTCGGATACGACTTGATCAGCTTGGCATAGGCGCCCGAGGCGTCAGCGAAGTTGTCCTGATAGAGCAGGCTTTCGCCGAGATAGTATTGCGCGTCGGCGGCCTTGGCGCCTTTCGGGAACTTGTCGAGATAGCTGGCGAAGGCCTGTTGCGAAGCGGGGAAGTCGCCGCCGAGCAGCAGCGCGTGCGCCGAGTTGAAGAAGCCTTCCTCGTCCTGCGGCAGGGCCGCAAGATCGACCGCCGGATTGGCCGGCGCCGGGGCAGGCGAGGCATTGGTGGTCAGGCCGGCAGACGCTTGCGCGCCCGGAAGCGTGATCGCAGCAGAGCCACCAGCGCCGCCGCTGGGAACAGGCGCGCCGCCACGGGCGTCTTCGATGTTTTCCACGCGGACCAGCAGCGCGTTGTATTCGGTCTCGAGCTTCGTGCCGCGCTGGTTGGCTTCGTCCGCCGCACGGCGGGCGTCGCTCAGCTGTGCGCCAAGCATTTCGGAACGGTCGGTCGCGCGGCGCAGGTCCGACTCAAGCTGCTCGACGCGCTGGCGGAGCTGCTCGACGGCCGGGTCTGGCGCGGCGGTGTAGGGCTGGGAATTGAAAACCTGCGCATGGGCGCGCGGGGCGAGGGCGAAGGCGGTCGCCAGAAATGCAAAACCCGCCAGCGCGACCCAACGGAACTGGATCTGACGGACGGGTACGGCGATAGCGCGGGCCCTAGGGGCAGGGCGAACCACTGATTTGCGAACCATGTTCTGGCGATAAATCCCGGTGCGTTTCATGGCCGAAAATGTATCCGCCGCCCGGGCCAGAAATGTGGCGAACCGGGCGGCGGACTGCACTTTTACGTCAGACGTTACGAAACCGCTTCGACGATGATGTTCGAGAACGAGTTACGGTTACGGGCCCAGGCGGCTTCGTCATGGCCCGGGTCGAGCGGCTTGTCTTTGCCGAACGAGATCGTCTGGATGCGCGTGGCGGCAATGCCCTGCGATTGCAGGTATTGCGACACCGACTGGGCGCGACGGTCGCCGAGCGCAATGTTGTAGTCGCGGGTGCCGCGCTCGTCGGCGTGGCCCTGAACTTCAACGCGGGTCGACGGATACTGCTTCAGCCAGGCGATCTGGGTGGCCAGGGCGCGGCGGTCAGCGTCGTCCAGGTTGTACTGGTCGTAATCGAAGTACACGCGGTCCGTCGATTTGGCAGCGAAATCAGCTTTCGAGCCCGGAGCAGCGCCCGGGGTCGGGTTGCTGGGGATCGGGGTCGGCGCAACCGGCGCCGGACGCGGAGCTTCAGCAACCACCGGCGGAGGCGTAGGCTCCGGTTTCGGGTTGGAAGCGCAAGCCGTTGCGAAGAGCGAAGCTCCCGCGAGAAGTGAAAGACCGATTGACCGCATAAGAATAGACTCCTTGTTCCCGTCGCGCCCCCCAAGAAGGCGCGTTATCTAGTTTCCCCGTTCACTACCTGCGATTTGCGATAGTTTTGCAAGTGTGACCGGCCCGAAGAACCACTGCAGTAGCAATATACTTCGGGGTTTTTTGTGGCAAAGGCAGGGTAACATTGCAATCGAGTAATGAAATTTACGCGCGAATCCTCGCGTAATTCATTCGCTTGCCAGAACGCGTGGCATTTCAGTCCCACTATTCTGTCTTGAACAGTCGGCGCTCGCCCAACGGGCGAAAGTCGACCGGCGCCTTACTGCTGGGCAGCGTCGACCTTGAGGAGGGGGCCCCAGGTCGGGTTTGTGGCATCCCGCGGGGTCGCCATCCGGCGAAGGTTACGTCCCGTAAGGTCCACGCTCCACAGCTTCGGTCCGGCGCCACGCGAGGCGGTCCGTTCGAACGCGATCACGCGACCGTTCGGCGACCAGGTCGGGCTCTCGTCCTGATAGCCATCCGTCAGGATGCGCATGCCCGAACCGTCCGTCCGGATAACACCGATCGAGAACTTGCCATCGCCCTGGCGGGAGAAGGCGATCCAGTCACCGCGCGGCGACCACACCGGGTCCGTGAAGCGGCCGCTATCGAACGTGATGCGGCAGGTCGTGTCGCGTCCGCCCTTGGGGCAGTTCATCTGCGCGCCGTCTTCGCGCATGATGTAGAGCTGCGGTCCAAGGCCACGGTCCGACACGAACACCAGCATCTTCCCATCCGGCGAGAACGAGGGCGAGGTATCAATCGCCGCATCATTCGTCAGGCGGCGCTGCGTCCGGCGCGCCAGTTCGATCACATAGATATCCGAGTTGCCGCCCACCGCGCGCGACAGCGCGATCGAGCGGCCATCCGGCGAGAAGCGCGCCGAATAATCCATCGAGTTCGGACCCTCAGCCAGCACTTCCTGGCGACCTGTCTCGATGTCGTAGAGATAGGTGCGCAGCAGCGTCGCGCCCGCATATTTCGGGTCCGGCACATAAGCGCCGTAGAGAATGCGCTGATCGGTCGGCGAGAAGCGCGGGTTGATCACCGACGTGAAGCCCGACAGCAGGAACTCAGCATTCGCGCCATCCTGGTCCATGATCGCCAGACGGCCACGCACCATGTCCTCGCCCGGCGTCTTCGAGACGAACACCACGCGGCTGTCGAAGTAACCACCGTCACCCGTCAGCTGCGAGAAGATGTCATCGGCAACCCGGTGCGCCAGACGGCGCCAGTTCAGCGGCGTCACCACCGTGTATTGCCGCGCAAACTGCTGCGACTGGCCGAACACGTTGTAGAGACGGAACTGCACCGTCATGTTGTTGTTGGCCGGGTTGATGATGACATTGCCCACCACCAGCGCCTGCGCTGCAACGCCCGCCACCTGCCAGTCCGGATAACGCGGCGCCATGTCGAACGACAGGTCGCGCTCGATGAACGCCGCCTTGTCCACCAGCTCGAACACCGCCGACGACGCCAGATCCTTGCGCAGCACATCGCTCAGCTGCGCCGCAATCTCCGCCGCGCCATTACCGCTGGCGTCAAAGTCCGGCACGGCGATCCGCATCGGCACATATTCCTCGCCGACCACCGTCACCCGCAGCTGCGCTGCAGCCGGAGCCGCCATTCCCCCCGTGACTCCCAGCGTAACGGCAACTGCCATCACAAACGACTTGAAGTGGCGCATCGGGGTCATCCTCACAGCGGTCATTCTATTGCGCTCCGATCTTCGGCAGGAACTCGATATCGATCCAGTACGGCGCCGGTTCCATCTTGAAGTATTCCGGTGGCACCTGCCAACCAAGGTTGTTGCACTTCTGCAGCGCCGTCCGCGCATGCTCGATAAACACCAGCAGCGGCCCGCCAGACGGCAGACGCGAGGGCTCGCGCAGCTCCGGCTCGGCTGCAAACTTCCCGTTATTGCTGAACCGCACGCGGAAAACGGTGCGCAGCGTGGCCGCATCCGCCATGTCCGAATGGTCCGTCCAGCAGCGCTTGTTCACCAGCTGCGCGCGGATGTAGTCGGTGATCGTCACCTGCGTCCGGCGCATTTCGCCCGCGCCCATGCGCGGCTGGCCGGTCTCCGGGCTCGCCACTTTAGCCCCAGCAGGGGCGGGCGCAGCCTTCGGCGGGGTCTTCTTCACGTCCGTCAGCATGGAATCGAGGAAGGAGTTGAGATCCTCCTCCTTCTTCGCCGGCGCCGGTTTCACTTCGGCCTTCTTCGGCTCTTCCTTGGGCGGAGGAGGCGGCTTCACCTGATCAAGATTGACCGTGTCGTCTTCCGGCTTGGGCGCTGCCGCTGCCGTCACAGCCGCCGCTTCCGGCTCGGGCGCTTCCGCTTCCTCAGCCTTCGGCGCCTCGGCCACCACGGGCGCAATGTCCGTCACATCGCCGATCGTCATCAGTTCCAGCGGAATGATGATCATCGGGCTCGACGGCTCGGGCTTCGAGGTATGCTCGGACCACGAAAACAGTCCCCACGCGACGATGCCGACGTGTGCTGCCAGGGAGAAGAACGCGCTAAGTCGCATCTCTCCGGTCAGCCTCCCTGTTCAAGGATGCGCTGCGCCGCATTTGCGTCCACCGGCAGGCCGGCGTTCTTGAACCCTGCGCGCTGCAGCAGCGCCAGAACGTTCACCACCGCGCCATAAGGCACAGCCTCATCGCCACGCACGAACACGCGCTTTTCCAGGTTGTTCTCGGCCAGCGCCATCAGCATGGGCGCAAGCTCTTTCAGCGGAATCGCATTCTTCTCCATGCCGACATAGACCTTCGAGTCCTTGTCGACCGTCACCACCAGCGGGCGCTCATTCTCCTGCTTCAGCTGCTCCGCCGCCGTCTTGGGCAGCGTCACGGCCACGCCCGTCGCCAGCATCGGCGCGGTGATCATGAACACGACCAGCAGAACGAGCATGACGTCGACCATCGGCGTGACGTTGATATCCGCCATCTGCCGACGCTTGCCGCGCCGTCCTCGTCCGCCATTGTTGATCATCATCGCCATGGATCAGATGTCCCGGCGTTGTTCGGTGGGGGCAGGGCCGGTCAGCCGGCGCGACAGGCGCACCGAAACTTCCGAAGCGAAGTTCTGCATCCGCTCGGAGAACGAGCCGATGTCAGCGGAAAACTTGTTGTAGAAAATCAGCGCAGGGATAGCCGCAAACAGGCCCAGCGCCGTTGCGAACAGCGCCTCTGCGATACCCGGCGCCACTACGGTCAGGTTCGTCTCGCCCTTGGCCGCGATATCGCGGAACGAGTTCATGATGCCGATAACCGTGCCGAGCAGGCCGATGAACGGCGTCGAGGAGGCGATGATCGCCAGGGTCGACAGGCCGCTCTCCATCCGCGCGGTTTCACGGCTGACAGCAACATCCATCTGCGCACTGGCGCGCTCGACGATCGCCTTCGATTCATCGCTCGTGCCCGACCGGCGGCCTTCGCGCCATTCACGCGCGCCTGCCGAAAACACCCGCGCCATCGCCTCGGACGATTTCTCCGACACGCGGCCGTCCTGGTCTTCCATCGGCTGGCCCGACCAGAATTTCTCTTCGATCTTCTTGGCGCGCGACTTGGCGCCGCCGACCGTGAACCATTTGTCGATAGCAACCGCCCACGACCACACCGAGGCGAGGGCGAGGATCGCCATCACGGTCTTCACAATGATGTCGGCGCGCAGGAACAGCGCGATCAGCGAGAAATCCTCAGCGGAAACGACAGGGGCCAGCGCGTTCGGATCCATTAGGGTCTCTCAAATTCCATGGTTTCAGCTGGGAAGCTTGCTTGAATCCCAGCTGGTGCAAGCCTGATTTGACCGCTTCTGGTTACGAAATTGGGCCAGATCAAGGTCAATCCCGGCGATTCCCCGCGCCTTCAGCGGCCATTCAGCGTAGGGCCTGTTCTGTGACTTTATAGGCGTCCCAATGTGATAATTCCGTTGCGGAAGGCTTACGAGCCCGCCCATCCCCGTGGATCGCCACCGCAATGACCTCCGCCTCGGTCAGCGTCGCGCCCCCGCGCGTGATCGTTTGCCTGAAAATCAGGCGAGGGCCCTTCATGCCCACGAACCGCGTGTGAACCACCAGCTCGTCATGGATCCGCGCCGCGCCCTTGTAGTCGACCGTGATGCGCGTCACCGCAAACGCCCCATGATCCTCCCGATCCGGCGGCGTTCCCATCACCCGTAACATCTCCGAACGCCCGCGCTCGAAGAACCGCAGGTAATTGCCGTGATAAACAACCCCCGTGAAATCCGTGTCCTCATAATAGATCCGCACCCCGAGCCTGTGCTCGCGATCCACGATCCGTCCAATCGAAGGCAGGTCATCGGTCTCGGTCATAGGGAATCCGCATAATCCGCAGACGGAAACTTGTCATCCCACAGGGCAAATCAACCGATGACGGCTAGATGACAGCGAGCTGGAAACCGTAGGGTGCATCAAAGATGCACCGCGCGACTGCCGTGTGTGACTGCGCTCTTCCCCCGCAAAGCGGGGGAAGTACGGCGAAGCCGGGATGGGGGCGGGTTACGTCCACGACTGTGCGAAACACCGTCCCGCAAATCCGACTCGCCCCCAACGTCTCGCCGCTACGCGTCGATCCACTTCCCCCGCAAGCGGGGGAAGAGCTCAACAACCACAACCGCTCTCCCCCAAGCGCTCATCCTGAGCAGCGCAGCTACGCTGCGCGTCCGTCGAAGGACGAGCGCGACTCCCACAAACCCATCAATCGTCATTCCTGCGAAAGCAGGAACCCAAGGGCCCACCCAACGCCCGTTCCTTGTCCCGCTCATCCCGACGAAAGTCGGGACCCAGGGGCGGCTTGTCCAGGTGGTCGTAACCCTGGATCCCGGCTTACGCCGGGACGAGCGGTGATGGAGCAAGATTGGGGGATAGAACGGTGTTGAAACTGTAGGGCAGCCAAAAATCATCCCGCACAAAATCAACCACCTGCACGCGCAACTTGGAGGATAGCACTCCCCAAATCCCGCACCCCCGTGGCCCGGGGTTATACTCCCACCCATGAAAGCGCTCTGGCAGATCATCCTTGCGATCCTATGGCGCCTCCGCCCCGTACAGGCGCTGGAGGTGAACCTCCGCGACGTGATCGACATCGGCCTCGCCATGTTCGCCGACGACGTCGCCCTCGACGACATCACCCACGACCCCGCCTACCGGAGCACACTGGCCGCCGCCTTCTTCGACGCGCACAGGAAGCTGGACCTGCTGATCTACATGCGAGCCTGCGAAATCGCAGGCGTCCGCGCAAAGATCACCAGCTTCGCGCCCGATTTCTCCCACACGCACAAGAGCACCGATCTCATCGCGCTCTGGCGCTCCTTCCAGCGCCTCGTCGCCAGGTTCGACGACTACGAGCGCTACGCCGCAAAGCGCGCCGAACGCTTGCGTGCGGAAGAGAACGGCTACCCCCTCCGTCTTGCAGCTACGCTGCAATCCACCTCCCCCGCGCTGTGCGCGGTGGAGGCAAATTCCCCGTTCCAACTCAACGCGCGGTTTGCCTCCATCAGTGCGCAGCACTGGGGGAGGTGGATCGGCGCGTCTTCGCGCCGAGACGGAGGGGGCGGTGCGTTCGCGCGCGGATGGCTCAACGCCACCGGCCCACCCTCACTTCCAATTTTCCAGAAAACACAAAATCGCGAACCCGCAGTCACCTGCGGGAACGCGGTCGCGCGGGCATTACATGCCCAGCGTTGCAACGACCGTACGGCCGTCCTTTTCAAGCACGACAATCACACAGCCGCCGTCCGGCAGTTCTTCGATACGGTAATCGTCCGCAACACCACCGTCAGAGATGATTTCACGAAGAGCGTGCTCGGCCTCGCGCCGTGTCTTGAAGCGCGGTCGCCCATTTGTATGGGGCATAACCAGTCGCCAGTTCATTTCAGAGTTCGGGCAAGGAAGATGCCTCGCCACTCAGCCCATCAACAGGGTCCCCACCCAGCCAATGATGGAACCTTACATGGATGGAACGAGTGAGTCGTAATCATAAATCACATTCGTTCGTGATAAGGGAATTAAACGCAGTTCGCGCGTGGGTAAGCATCAAAACGCGGCACTCGCGCCAAAACCGACTCCACTCCCATCCGTGTACGGCTCGCGGCTAGGGTTCGCCCGGAGCGGGGGATTTCGGGTGGCGAGTGCGGGTAAAGGCGTCGGACGATGGCGGTGGCTGACCGCGCCATTTTCCCCGCGTGGTCTTTCCGGCTTTGCATTGCTTGGATTTTTCCTGCTCTCGGTTCTCGCAACCGGCCTCGGCTTCGCAGACCTCCGCGCCGCCAACACCGACAGCGGAGACCTTTCCGCCTTCGAACTCGCCTTCACGATCGCGACAACGCTCTTCGTCGTGACCGCAATGATGGTCGCCCTCCACCAGCTCGTCGCCGGCCAGACCTGGTGGCTCCGCCTGATCTCGTTTGTGTTCTATCTGCTCTTCGCGATCTGGACCGTCGGCTTCGGCTACGGCTTCTTCTGGAAAGAACTCGCCGGCCAGGAATTCACTGAACGCCAGTTCGAAGCCACGATCACTGATCTCTCGAGCTCGATCACGCGAACCTCCAACGCCCTCGAAACCTCCGAACGCGCAACCGCAGACGTCGCAGCCCTCGCCACCTCCCGCGCCCAGGCCGAAGCCAGCGAAGGCCGAACCTGCGCCAACCATCCCGGCTCAACGCCCGGCGAAGGCCCGCTCATGCGAAGCCGCTTCGCCTTCGCCGACCGCGCCCAGAATCTCGGCTCCGAAGTCCGCTCCACCTGGATCGCCCCCGTCGCCACCCAGCGCGCCCGTCTCGAACGCCAGGTCTCCGCACTCACCAACCGGACCCTTCCAGCTCAGATCCCCGAAGGCGAACGCGCAACGCTTGAAAAGCTCACCCGCGCCGCCCAACTCCCATCCTCCGAACGGAGAACCCTCTTCACCGGCGTCCACGAAGAAGCCCGCAGCTTCGCCAACGCCGCCAACGATCTCCGCGCGCTCCACGCCAACGCGTTTGCGGATCGTCTGGTGTCGCTCGCCGCCGAAGTCGGCCCCGATCCGGCCCGCCCCGGCAGCGCCGATCCAGCAAGGGCCGCCGATCCCGGTTATTGCTGGGACGTCGTCCTCAACGAAAAGCTCCTCGCCGCCTCATCGCAGCTAAGAGCCGTCGAACCGGTCACCACGCCGGAGTTCGAATTTCTCGAAGGCCCCAAAGCCACCCGCGCTGCCTTCTTCGGCCTGATCCAGTGGATCGCCCAGCCACTCGGCCTCAACCTCCAGGGCGGCCACGCCTTCATCTTCGACGACAAAGCCTTCCTCGCCCTGTTCGCCTCAATCGCCGTCGACCTAGGAATCGTATTCCTCACAATCATCCGCGACGCCCCCGTCCGAAGCCGTCGCGAGAAAGCCGCATCAGGGCAGGGCCAGCCAACGCCGCCCCGCCTCTCGACGATCTTGGGAGCAAAGCGCCGCTAGCTAGCTTTTGGGAAACATATTGAAGAACGGCTCAGCCTCAGCCAGCACCCGCGCAAACGAAGGCCGCGCCATCAGCCGCTCAAGATACCGCGCCGCGCCGGCGTGATTATCCCCAAACGGCGCAACCTGGTTCGCATAATAAAGCGCCGGCGCCGCCGCACAGTCCGCCATCGTAAAGGTGAGCCCAGTCGCCCACCCGCCTTCGCCCATGTCGCGATCAACCAGCGACAGCGCGATCTCAAGTTCATTCCGCGCCCGCTCAACCCCCGAAGGATCCTTCTCCCCCGGCGCCCTGATCCGATCCCCCACGATCTTCTGCATCTTCTCGTGCACATAAAGATCATAGAACCGATCCGACAGCCGCACCCGCAACGCCAGATCCTTGTCAGCCGGGATCAGCTTCGCCGCGCCCGGATACTTCATCGCCAGATATTCGATGATGACGCTCGACTCCGGAAAGCCCTTTCCAGCCGCCTCATCCACCAGCACCGGAAACTTGCCCAGCGGCGTCATGCGCACGAAACGCTCACGCGCATCGGGATCGCTCAGATCCACCAGCTCCGGCTCGAACTCCACGCCCGCCTCGTAAAGCGCGATCAGCACTTTCCAGCAGTAGGAGGCCAGCGGATGATAATAGAGCCGAAGCGACATCGCGTATTCCCAGATAGCCTCCGCCGCATAGTACGGAGCCTCGCCCCTGTACACGCTCGAAAGATAAGGAACTCAGCCGGGAGCTTGCGGCGCAGGCAAGGTCAGCGTTGCTACAGAGTAAGTCTTCTGCGGTCGCGCCGGCGCAGCGCTCCACTCCCAACCCCGAATACGCTTCGGCGCACCGCTCTCATCGTGCACGACCTGACCCTCGAACCGCCGCCCATCCGGCGTCTCAAGCAGCCCGCTGCCGCACGCCTCATCGTCTTGCCAATGCCCGGTCCAAACCAGCCCGTCATCCGACGTCGCAATGCCCAGCCCGACCCTGCGCCCCCGAACGAAAGCCCCCGCATACCGAGCGACTTCCCGCCCACCATCGCGGAAAACCATCACGCCATATCCATCCGGCTGCCGATTGACCGTCTCGCCAGAATAGCTCGCGCCATTCTTCCAGACGAGCGCTTCGGGGTGCTCGCGTGCAAGCGCCTCCGCCCGAGCCGCCGCGAGCCGCGCTTGCCACGCCTGTGCCCGCGCCTCGCTCACCACCGCCCGCGTATCCGCCGGCACGCTCCCAAGTGCGTACGCAGTTGTCTCACTCAACGCTGACAGTCGATCCACTTCCTTCTCGAGCTCGGCAATGCGCGCCCGCTCCGATGCGACCAGAGCCTCAGCTGTCCTGCGCGCACGAATGGCATTCGCCTCGTTGAGTTGCGCCGTAGCGATGGCCCGCTCGGCCGCCTCAGCGCGATCGACCGCTGCGGCCGCCTTGTCCATCAGCACTTCAGGCGAATGGTTCGGTGCAAAATCCTTCGATAGCGGATCGGCCGGATAGGCCAGCGACAGCGCACGCTGGTCTTCCGTCGAAGCGTCTGCTGCAAACCCGGCGAGAGCAGGGCGTCCGATCTTCTGACCCAGCTTTTCCGCAAACGCGATCCAGCGTTTGCTGCGGCCCTCAATGTCGCTCGTTTCAAGTCGCAATGCCGAGCGTGCGTTGAACTCGCCCGGTCCGCCCAGCACGACGATGTCGGCATCGGCTACTGGTTCGCCGCGCGGCGACAGGATCGACAACCTCATGGGGCGGACAGCTTCAGGATCGAAATCGACTTGCGAAGCGTCAGCGAAATCGACCTGCAGTTCTCCTAGGGCACGTTCCAGCTTCCGACGGAAAGGGCCGTCGATCTCGGCATCCCAGAAGATGAAAACCCGGCTTGCGCCACCCATAGCGTCCCCCATTCGGGAGACAGTGGCATGTCATGGCCGGACGGAAAAGATCAGTCGTCGGATCAGTTGCTGGTCGTCCAGCGACGCCAGATGCCGAAGATGCGCGGGCCATCGATCAGATAGCGCCGCCACAGACGGCCCGGCTCGGAAACCAAACGATGCAACCATTCCAGGCTGTGCTCACGCATCCAGCCCGGCGCCCGCTGCGTTGCGCCAACAAGGAACTCGAGCGCCGCGCCACAGCAGATTGCAACGCCGACCGAGCCGCCGGCTTCCATCGCCTCATGGGCGATCAGTTCCTGTTGTGGAGAGCCTACAGCGAGAAACACGAACGGGGCAGGGTTGTTGCGAATGAAGGCGACGCATTGCGCGCGCGCCGCCGGATCGTCTTTCAATCCATGGGGCGCATCGAACCAGCGAAGATCGGTCAGGCGGAAGCGCTCACGCATTTCAGCGACGATCTCGGCTGAGCCGCCGATGACCAGAACGCGCTCATCGCGCTTGATGTGTTGCTTGAACAGCATCTCAACGATGTCAGCGCCCGGCGCGGCAGGCATCGCAATGCCGGAGGCCTTCATGAAGATCTGGAGGATGCGGCTGTCGCACAGGTTCAGCCAGGCATCGTTGTAGAGCGGCCGCAGGTCGGGGCGACGATCGAGGCGCACCATGTGATCGACATTCGGCGTCGCGACATAGGCGAACGCATGAAGTCGGCGGGCTTGATCGGCGATCACGCGCGATGCGTCTTCGGTCCCGAGGGGATCAAAGCCCAGTCCAAGAAATGGAATGCGATCGGGTGCGCGAGCCATCCATGAGGATTACTCACCCGTGGTTAGAGGCGCGTTTTCGGGATCGGTGAAATTGCTCTCAATTTGCGCGGTTTCCCGGCCATACCCATACTTTCTCAGCAGCCCGCGCATCTGGTGATAGCTGAGCCCAAGATGGTCAGCCGCCTTTCTCTGGTGACCGCGACAGGCTTCCAAGGCGGTTTCGATCAGGCGTTTTTCGAGTTCGGCGACCAACGCGTTGAGATCGACCGGACCTTCCTCGACAGTCGGCGTCGAGCTTCTGGCTTCGACCACGACGGTCTCGCTCACGACTGCGGCGATGGGCGGGGGCGCTGCTGGGCCGGACAGGTCGCGAGGCGGACGCCAGGGCGAGTTGAACGGATCGAGTAGGTCGGCGGTGACTGTGACCGGCCCAATGGGCGCGCCATTTGTCTGCGCCGCCATCGCGCGGAAAGTGGCGCGCTCGGCTGCGTTGCGAAGCTCACGGACATTGCCGGGCCAGCCATGCGCGCACATCGCCTCCAGCGCCGACCGCGACCATCCCGGAAAGTCGCCCTCCAGTTCGCGCGCGATGCGTTGGCCGAAATACTCGGCAAGCAGGATGATGTCCTCTGGCCTTGCGCGCAAAGGGGCCAGCGTGATGACGTCGAAGGCGAGGCGATCCAGCAAGTCGGCGCGGAAGCGGCCATCAGAGGCGCGCGCGGGCAGGTCCACGTTCGTGGCTGCCACGATGCGCACGTCGGTATGGATGGTGTCTTCGCCGCCCAGGCGCTGGAACTCGCCGTATTCCACCACGCGCAGCAGCTTCTCCTGCACCTGCATCGAGGCGGTCGCGATCTCGTCGAGGAAGAGCGTGCCGCCATCGGCCTGTTCGAACCGGCCCTGACGGCGCTTGGTTGCGCCCGTGAACGCACCGGCTTCGTGGCCAAAGAGTTCGCTGTCGAGCAGGTCTTCGGAAAGCGCCCCGCAGTTCACTTTGACGAACGGCTTCTCCCAGCGCGGGGACAGGTAGTGGAGACGCTCGGCGATCAGCTCTTTGCCGGTGCCGCGCTCGCCGATCACCAGGATCGGGCGCTCGACCAGAGCTGCAAGCGACACGCGCTCCAGGCTTTCGAGCCAGGTCGCCGATTGGCCGATTAGCTCGGGAGGTGAGGGTGACGCCATATGGCGAGAAGTACCATTTGTTGGCGCCACGCACCACAAATATCGTGGCGAGTTTCGCCAATTGGCTAAAATGCGCTGTGGAGAAAATCGCTATAAATCAACAAAAACAGGGTTCTAGATGGTTGCCCAAAAACTGGCACGCGGGTTGCAATCAAGTGATCCATGCCGGGACAACACTGGCAGCAAACAGGAGCCACCGATGCGCTACACCGACGGCCATGACCCTTACCAGAAGCCCAGCCCACTGGGCCGTTTCGGAAGCTGGCTTGGCCGCCGACCGTTCGAAAGCTGGGGTTTCTTTATCGCCGGCTTTATCGTGGCTCGCATCCTCTTCTAACGACCACCTCTTCATCGGCACACTGAAGAAAAAACAAGAAGACCATCCCCCGAGAAGATTACGACGAAAGGTTCTGATATGGGCGTTTTCTCCCGACTGTCCGACATCATCAACTCGAACATCAACTCGATGCTCGACAAGGCCGAGGATCCCGAGAAGATCGCGCGGCTGATCATCCAGGAAATGGAAGACTGCCTCGTTGAGGTCCGCTCCGCTGCGGCCCGCTCGATGGCGGACAAGAAGGAATACGAGCGCGACATCGTCCAACTCGAGCAGACCCGTCTCGACTGGACGGCGAAAGCAGAGCTCGCCGTGGAAAAGGGGCGTGAAGACCTCGCCCGCGGCGCCCTCTCCGCCAAACAACGCGCCGAGCGTGAAATCGACAGCCGCCGCCAGGCCCTGAAAGCAATCGACGAAGTGTCGGTCCGCCGCCAGGACGATCTGGAGAAGCTGCAGGCCAAGCTGGACGAAGCGAAAACGAAACATCGTGCGCTGGTCGTCCGTCGCGAAGCCGCCGAACACCGCATCGCGATGCGCTCGCGCATCGAGGTCAACAAGGTCGACGAGGCGATGCGCCGCTACGGCCAGATCGAACGCAAGGTCGACGAGATGGAAGCCTATGCCGATCTGATCAATGTCGGCGACCGCTCGCTCGAAGCGCAGTTCCAGGAACTGGCAGCCGAAGAGTCGATCGAAAAGGAACTGGCCGAGATCAAACGCCGCCGCGGCGGTGCTGCTCCGGCCGCAACTCCCGCTCCGGCGCCGGTGCGCCGCAAAGCTGAGGGTGAGGGCGCCTGATGAATACCGAGATCATGGGGATGTTCCTTGGCCTGGTGGCCATTGTCAGTCTCTTCGTCGTCCTGCCCTGGATGATCCTGCACTACATCTCCAAGAACCGCTCGGCACGTAACCTCACCGAAGACGATGAAAGGATGCTCGAGGACCTCTGGCGCTCCGCCCGCACGATGGAGCGCCGTATCGAGACCCTCGAGCGCCTTGTCGAACCGGACGCAACGCCGGTCCGTCCTCGCCCGACCCACTCCACCCGTGGAGACATCAACTGATGCGCGACGATTACATCTCCTCCCCGAACCCCAAGCGGCTCTACCGCTCCCGTGACAAGGTCATCGCCGGCGTCTGCGGCGGCATCGCTGACCGCATGGGCTGGGACCCGACCATCACCCGGATCGGCGCAGCCATCCTCGTCTTCTGCGGCGTCGGCTTCATCATCCCGGTTTACCTGGTAATCTGGGCCATCACGCCCTACCAGCCCTACCGCCCGCGCAACCTGACGCCGGATGAGGAACGCTTCTGGACTTCGGTCTCCGATCGTCCCCGCGAAACGTTCTCGAACATCCGGTACAAGTTCAAGGACATGGATGACCGGCTGGCCCGCATGGAACGCTCGGTCACCTCCGAGGAGTGGAAACTCCGCCGCGAATTCCGCGACCTCGAGAGCCGCTAGATCTACCTCGCGCCGGGCGGCGCACCTCCTCCCACGCCGCCCGCGCATTCTACCAACCCACTCCACCACGAGCCCCAGCAAAAGAGGGACATGATGGCACGCGACCTCCAGATCAGATTGGCCTGCGCTGCAGCGCTCCTCGTGACAGGCATCACCGGCCTCTATGTCGGCGCGCGCCTGGGCGTGGTGCACCTCGAAGCCGGCGAGATGATCCTGGTGTTCGGCGGCGGCGATGAGGGCTTGACCATGGGCGTCGCTTCGCGAGGCTGTCCGCCGCACTGCAATTTCAACATCGACTGGCGCCCGACGGCGTCACTGACCGCGACGGGGCTGTAAGATGGAAGGCATTATCGCAATTGCTGCTCCTTTCGCGATGGTGGTCGCCATCGTGTGGATCGTCCAGCAGGGCAAGTCGAAACGCGCAGAGGTCTTCCGCGGACGCTCCGGCCAGGACGAAGCCATCATCGGCGCGATGCAGCAGCAGATCGACAAGCTCACGGATCGCGTCGCCGTGCTCGAACGTCTCGTGACCGATGATGACCGCCGTCTCGCCCGCGAGATCGACAGCCTTCGCCGCGACCGTCCGCCGGTCTGATTAGACCACCAAAACACAGGGAGATCAGAATGGTCGATGACAAGCTGAAACCCCAGGATGCCGCCACGCCGCGCGAGCCGGTCACGCCGGGCAAGCGCTTCGTGCAGAGCGACGATCATCGCTCGATCGTCATGGGCAAGCTCAAAACAGACGAGGAAGCGCGCCTCGCTGCTGAGATCGAGAAACTGCGCGACTGAAACCAACGATCCGGGGGCAAAGGGAAGGGACGCCATGATGCACGATCACGACGACCAGTTCGCAAAACGCCAGGACGCCTGGCGCATGGGCCGCGAAGCCAAACGCGCCGCCTGGCGCGCCCGCCGCGCAGCGCGTCATGCCAGTCGCGGCGAATGGGGCCATTTCGGCGATCCCAAATTCTGGGGCCTCGACGCTGAGAGCATGAAACACTGGGGCTTCGGCGGGCCGCACGGCGCTACCGATACGCCGCCGCCGTCCAATGAAGTCGCCGAGCTGAAGGCAAAGGTCGCCGAGATGGAGCGCCTGGTCTCCTCGCTCAGCGAGCGGGTGATCGTGCTCGAAAAGCTGGCCGTCGATGACGAACGCCGGCTCGCCGCCGAAATCGAAAAACTGCGCGGATTGGGGGAATAGGTCATGGATATCGGAACCATGGTCGTCGTCATCGTTCTCGTCGTGCTTGGCTTCTCCCTGCTCGTCGTGAAATGGGGCCTGGCGCACGAAGAAAAGCGCATGGCGCTGAAGGCGACCGGCGGTGCCGATTTCCAGCGTATGGAACAGGTACTGACCGCGACCCAGTCCGAACTCGCCGGCCTGCGCCAGCGCGTGCAGGTTCTCGAAAAGCTCGCGACCGACGATGATCGCAAACTTGCCAGTGATATCGAGCGCCTGCGCTCGGCAGACACTATGAGAGGCTAAAGACATGAATTCGCTTGGCGTTTTGATCCCGATCCTCGGCGTCACCTGCGGTATCATCGCGGTCATCTGCGGCTACCTTATCAAGTCGCAGAAGATGAAGCTCGACATGATGCGCGAAACGCGCGGTTCGGATGCGGCCAATGGCGAGGTCATGGCCGAGCTGCATCGCCTCAAGGAGCGCGTCGCAGTGCTTGAGCGCCTGATGACGGATGACGACCGCAAGCTCGCCGGCGAGATCGAACGCCTGCGCGCTGATGACATGCGGCGCTAGAGGAGGATGCAATGGGCTTCTTCGAGTTCGTTCTTGCAGTGATCATTGTCGGCACGATCGCAAAGGCGATCACCGGCGGCATGAAGACGGAACGGGTGAGGATGAAAACCCGTGTTTACGAATACGGCGAGGAAACCGAACAGCTGCGCGGCGTCGTCGGCGAGATGCACAGCGAGATCGGGAAGCTCCGGCAGCGCATCCAGGTGCTGGAAAAGCTGATGACGGATGACGATCGCAGGCTGGCCGACGATATCGAGCGCCTGCGCCGGACGGAAACCAGCTCGCGCTATTGAGCTGACACCTATCTACCGCGCCGGGCGGCGCGGGCCAGAAATCGCCCGGGGTCAAGGCATTCGGCAACGCTCGTCTCAACGGGTGAGGGTTCGCCGAAGGCTTCCGAAGCGACTAGCTCGGCAAGTAGCGGCGCCCATAGAAAGCCGCGCGAGCCGAGGCCGCCGATGAGGCGGTGAGGACTGAGAGGCGCCGGAGTGCCGTCCGGCGCCTTTTCGTTTTGTGGCGTAGCGCCCGCAAATGGCAGGCGATCCTGCGTGGTCGCGCGGATGGCGGCGCGCGAAGTGATCTCCGTCGGCGTGATGTTGGGACGGAGGCGCGCGAGGATTTCCAGATTATGAGCGCGTGCAGCGTCAGTGACCTGCGGCTCGCCATCGGCGACTTCGAATGTCGCGCCGAAGACAAGCTTACCGAAAGCCTGCACAGCGTAGCCGCCATCTGCGATCGCCGATGGCGAGTCTTTTACAGGCGTTGCTTCCAGCTGCCCCAGACGGCCAGCAAGGGCAGGCGCGCCGGCGTCGAGATCAGTCAGTCCCATACCCGCGCACACAACTACGAGATCGGCATCGATCTCGGCCAGTGAACCGACGTCTGTGTTGAAGCGCGTTTTCGCGCCTTCGAGAAGACGCGACAGGGCATTGACCGGCCGCACAGCAATCGCGCCGATATGGCGAAGGCCATCGCCAGAGGATTGCAGAATATCGCTATCCAGCGGCGGATCAGCGAGCAGTTTGGCGAAGCGCTGCTGTTCTTTCTCGCCGCGAGGCAGATGGATGGCGTCGAGCGGCTGGGCAGCGTCCAGGCCAAGTTCACCGTAGAAGCGCCTTGCATACAGCCACGCTTCGACCAGCGCTCTGGCTGCTGGACTGTCGGCGGCGTCGAGCCGCGGCATGACCAGCGCGATCGGGTTGCCGCTGGCGCCTGCGCCGGGCGCTGGGCCTTTGTCGATAACAGTCACGTCACAGCCGCGACGCAGGAAAGCATTTGCAGCGCACGCGCCTGCGATGCCTGCGCCGATGATCGCGATGCGGCGGGGCGGCGCAGCGTGCTCAGGGCGGGGCGAGATCAAGCGCGCCTCGAGACGCTCCTTCTTGCGCCCGTGTCCCGGCATCTTGGCGACGCTGAAGCCCGCAGCTTCCAGGCTCCGCCGAACATCGCCGGCCACGGTGTAGGTCGCCGCGCGCGCATTGGCGGCGGACAGGCGTGCGACATGCATCAGTGTCTCGGCCGACCACATGGCCGGGTTCTTCGCCGGCGCGAAGCCGTCAAGGAACCACGCGTCGACGCTGGCTCTCACCTGCGGAATGGAGGAGGCGATCTCGTCGACCACGAGGGTAAGCGTGATGTTGTCCGGCAGATGGATTCGCTGGATGCCGCGCGCCCGGTCTGGCCAGTGCGCAAGAAGCTGTTGCGAGAGCTCGGAAAGTTCAGGCCAAGCGGCGTGAATGCGCGCCGCGTCTTCGCGGCCGATGAGCATGCCTTCGAAAGACAGGTAGTTCAGCCGCGCCGTGGTCGAGGGGCGATGACGTCTCCAGAGATCCCAGAGCGCAAGCAGGTTAAGCCCGGTGCCAAAGCCCAGCTCGCCGACGGTGAAGTTATCACGTCCCGCCCAACCTTCCGGCAGACCGCAGCCGCCGAGAAAGACAGCGCGCTTTTCCGAAAGCCCCTCGCCGGAGAAGTACACGTCGCCAATATCGCGCGCGAAAGGCGCGGCGCTGTTCTGGCTGTCGGGCCAGTCGAGATCGGGCAGGGGCGGCAGGCGCGGCATGCGCGCCCTCTAGCATAGTCCCGCGTCGGCGACAGGCCTTACGGCTTGCTGCACGCGGGGTTGATGCCCTGAACATAGTTCTTGATGACGTCGATGTCCTTGGCGGCGGTTGCGCCCTCAAAGCCCGTGATGCGCTCATAGCCAACATCGATCGGGTATTGCTTCAGATACCAGGACGCGACCGGCATGTAGGACCAGTGCCACTTCTCTTCTTCATAGCCCGTCGGACGGTCTGCGCCCTTGGCGGAATAAACCTGGCAGAACCCGTATTGCGGCGCGTGGGTCGTGAGCCAGTCATAGATGCGCTTGCCGTCTTTCGTCGCGAAGTAGCTGTTGTTCAGATTGTTGATGTCGAAATCCGTGCCCCAGTGATGGCGCGAGGTTGTCGGCATCGACGAGAATTCGAGGATCTTGGCGGCGCGCGCCTTGGGGTCCGGCGTCGACACGGGCAGCTTCTTGCCGCCGACCAGCGTCTTGCCCGTCCATTTGTCTTCCCAGATCTTCTTCTGGTCCGAGAAGGAGCGGAAGGCTGAGACGGCTTTCAGCTTGTAGCCATTTGCCTCGGCGTCTTCCGCCATGCGAACGAAGGCGGCGACTGCGTCTTTGTGGCCCCACACGCGGCTACCGCCGAGATACTTCTCCGGGATCTTCGCGAACTTGGGGTCCTTCGCAGGATCGACATCGCCGATCAGATATTTGAGCGGAACGTGGCTGGTCGATGCTGCCTCTTCAGCGGCGGGCGCAGCGGGCGGCGCAGGCTCTTCATTGTTCGGGCCGGAGGCGGCGGCCTCAGACGGCGGCGTCGGCCGCGCGAAGTTGGAAACCGTGGCCGCCTGTTCCGATTGCGCAACCGGAACGACCTCTGTGCTGGCCGGCGGTCCGCTGCACGCAGCAACCAGCGCGAAGACTGCTACGGATGTGAACGCGCCAACTACACTCATGCCAGTCTCCGGAGCCCCGGCGATACTGAACCATGTTCGCGCGCTGCGATCCATGCCTCACGGCGCCCTGGCTGTGTGGCGATGTGACTCTGCGGCAGGCTGGAACTTCGAAATCCTAGTTCTTGAACTTGGATTCTAGTTTTTAAATTTCGACTCTCGGGGCCGCATCAGGCCTTCCTGCGTCACCGAGGCGACGAGCTTGCCTGCTTGCGTGAAGACTTCGCCACGATTGAAGCCACGCGCGCCTGAGGCCGAGGGCGAGTCCATCGTGTAGAGCAGCCAGTCCGAGATATCGAACGGCTCGTGGAACCACATCGAGTGGTCGAGCGAAGCCATCTGTACGCCGCCGGTGAACCAGTTGACGCCGTGCGGCTTGGTCGAGGTGTCGAGAATGCCCATGTCGGAGGCGTAGGCCAGCAGGCACTGCTGGAGCGCGATGTTGTTGGGGTCGATCTGACCGCGCGAGCGCAGCCACATCTGCTTCTTCGGCTCGGTCTTCGCAGGCGAGATCATCTGGCGTGGGTCGACCGGCTTCAGCTCGATCGGGCGCGGGCGCGAGAACTGTTTCTGGAACTCTTTCGGGATGTGATCCTTCGCCATGGCGCGGAGCTCGTCCTCGCTCTTCAGCTCATCCGGCTTCTTCGTCTCCGGCATGGGCGACTGGTGGACGAAGCCCGCCTCCGGCACCTGGAAGGAAGCCGCGAGGTTGAAGATCTGCTCGCCATGCTGGATCGCGACAACGCGGCGGGTGGTGAAGCTTTTGCCGT
Organism: Hyphomonadaceae bacterium; assembly: GCA_965229115.1. Classification (GTDB taxonomy): domain Bacteria; phylum Pseudomonadota; class Alphaproteobacteria; order Caulobacterales; family Hyphomonadaceae; genus UBA7672. The sequence goes on from CBDDIR010000003.1 coordinate 128,124, forward strand.
CACGCGCGCGGTCGACCTCGTAGAGGATTGGAACAGTCGGATCGCCCGGACGGATGAAGTAGGAATGCAGGGAGTGGCAGACACGGTTCTCGATCGTGCGGTAGGCGGCGACAAGCGCCTGCGCGATGACCTGGCCGCCGAACACGCGTTTCACGCCATCGTCCGGGGAAACGCCGCGGAAAAGGTTTGTCTCGATGCGCTCGAGGTCGAGCAGCGAGACCAGGTCGGCGACCGGATCTTCGGCGGGAGGAACGGCATCGGTCATTGGCAGGCACCCTCAAAACGGTAACGGCGGCAGGTATAGACCTGCCGCCGCCATTTTGCGAACTCCCCGTAGAGGAGAGTAGATCAGGGCGTCGGAGCCTTCGGCGTGTCCGCCGAGCAGTCGCCCAGGCGATCCATTTTCACCGACGTGGTCGACGGGTTAGGCATGCCCGGAGGGGCCGGATCCATCGAGGTCTTCATTTCCATCGTGTAGGAGGAATTGAAGTCGCCGGTGACCGTATAGTCGCTGGTGATGGTCATGCCCTGCATGGTGCAGACCGAATGGCCCGACTTGCCGTCCGGAGCGTAGGTCTGCTCCGAGCAGGTCATGCCGGCGTCCTGCTGCATCTTCTGGGCTTCTTCCATCGTCATCTGCTTTTCATAGCAGATCTTCTGCGGCGGGATGGCCATGCCAGCGGCCGTCACCGTGACCTGCCATTCGCCGGCAATCGGGCCCTGGATCGGGTTACCAGCAGCCGGGGCGGCGGGCGTTGCCGCAGCCGGGGTGGCGCCGTCGGTCGGGGCGGCGGCGTTCTCGCCTCCGCAAGCAGCAAGCATCAGCGCGGCGGCAGCCGCGGCCATGGCGAATTTCATTGGAAGTCTCCCTGTGATGTCGTCCTCAAGCGGCAAACTAGGTCGCATCGCGCCGGAAGCTACTGAATATGCTGTCAGAAAGTATCGGGACGCTGGATGACTTGCGGGGCGAGGGGCCTCTCGGCTATTCGGGCCCCGTCAACGTCACTCGAACGTCACGGAAAGAGCCCCCATGGCCGGTCACAGCAAATGGGCCAACATCCAGCACCGCAAAGGCAAGGCCGATAAGGCCAAAGCCAAGCTGTTCTCCAAATTGGCGAAGGAGATCACCGTGGCGGCGAAAGCCGGCATGGCTGACGTCAACTTCAACCCGCGCCTGCGCCTGGCAGTGAACAACGCCAAGGCGGCTTCCATGCCGAAGGACAATATCCAGCGCGCGATCGACAAGGGCGCAGGCGGCGATGGCGCCAACTACGAGGCGATCCGCTATGAAGGCTTCGCGCCCGGCGGCGTCGGCCTGATTGTCGAGTGCTCGACCGACAACAAGAACCGCGCGGCGACTGACGTGCGCACCAGCTTCACGCACCATGGCGGAAACCTTGGCCAGACCGGCGCAGTCTCGTCCGGTTTCGAGAATGTGGGCGAGATCGTCTATCCGCCGGAAGCGGGAAGCGAAGACGCGATCATGGAAGCCGCGCTCGATGCCGGCGCCAGCGATGTCTCCAGCGATGCTGACGGCCACTATATCTACACGGCGCGCTCCGACCTCGCAGAAGTGGCGGCGGCGCTCGAAGGCAAGATCAAGACGGCGGCGACATCGACCGCGCTGATCTGGAAACCTCTCAACATGGTCCAGGTCGAAGGCGAGAATGCCGAGAAGCTGATGAAGATGCTCGACGAGCTCGAGGATTGCGACGACGTGCAGAACGTCTATGGCAATTACGAAATCAGCGACGCCGAAATGGCGCGCCTCGCGGGTTGATCGCGGATTGATCTCGTTTCGGCATGGCAGTTGGCGGTAATTCGCGCCGATACCGCCAAGTTCTCTTAACCGGTTTTCGCGATAATTCCGCTCATGCGGGGGTCGCAATCAAACGATGTATCCGGGCCGGACTGGGTGATGATTCACCAGACGTCAGGCCGCAAGGATTTCAGGCTCTACGCCCTGTTGGCGTTCGGGCTAGTGTTCGTATTCGCCGGCGCATCCATCGATCCCGCAACGAATTGCGACGAGAGCGGAGAGTGCGCGCCATGGCTCGTGCCTGTGGCTTTCTGGATGGGCGTCTTTGCTGCGCTCTCAGGCGCGATCGGGCTCATCCGGAATTTCCGCCGGGGTAGCGGCGTCAATGTGCGAACGGGCGAGCTCAAATGGTGGAATGAAATCCACGCATCTGCATCCGGCAGTCTCAATCTTGCGGATGTCTCCGTCATACGTGTCGACGCCAGCTCCGATAGTTCGACCGTCAAACTGCTGACCGAACAGGGCCAGCTGTTGCCGTTCGGCGGCACAGAAGTCGTGCCGTGGCGTCTTGAGGAATGGGCGCGCGGCGTTGCGAGGCTGCAGCCTCACATACGCGTCGAGCTGGCCTGATCTTCTGGCCTCAGGACGCGTGCTGTTCGAGATCGCGCATGGCCGCCAGATGCAGACGCGAGCCGAGCTTTGACTGGCTGATCGACCGGCAGAAGTGCGGATCATAGAGGTTTGCGGCGCCAAGGAAGCGGATGGCTTTCGCTTCAAGATCCTTCGCGCGCTCACGTTCGGCATCGTCGCGGACACGCACATCGCGGATGGCAGCGAGCAATTGCGCCATGGCACCGGCAGCCGAGATAGCCTCGACCTCGGCAAGCCGATCCCGCGCCTCGTCAACGGCGAGGATCAGCTCATCCGAAACCGCATCCAGTTGCGCCATCAGGTCAGGGGAGCGGGCGACGTGAGCCTCCGCACGGAGGCGCTCGACGTGGGTGACGAAGCCTTCGAGCCGGACAATCGCGGAAGCGCAGGCGGCAGCCGGGCAAAACTCGATCGGATCGGTCACAGTCATTGAAACATCCCCTCAGCCTGATGCCGCACCCCAGAGATGCTTTTGGCAGCTCCCGGCGGCTGAGAGATGTGATGGGCTGCCAATGGTTAACGACCCGTTAACGGCGCCCGTGAAGGCCCGTTTCGCAAGGGTTTGCTTGTGGATGGACGCCGCGTTCCGGCTTCAGCCCGGCAGTTTGCCGGACTTCCAGAGATCCTGCAGGTGCTGGAGAATTATCATCTTCGCTGCTTCAGCGCGACTTGCGCCGTACAAGCCAGTTTCAACAAGGATTTCAAGGCGCTCGGCAGCCTTGGCGGGCAGCACGATCGTGAAAGGCTTGGTCTCTGCGCTGGCGGGTGCCTTGGCCATACATTGTCATTGCAATGTCTTTGCAATGCTTGCAAGGTGATTCTCGCTACAGGCGTCCGGGCGCTCCCCGTAGCTGCTAATGGAATCAGGCCATGACGAAGACCGCAAACCGCCAGCCGCTCACCGTCCGGCTCGACCCCGAGTCGAAGAAGCTGTTTGCGGAAGAGGCCGAGAAGTGCGGCCTGGAGCCCGGCGTCGCCGCGCGCCAGATCCTTGAACTGTACGTCCAGCGCCTGCGCGAGAGCGGCGACTACATCCAGACCCTGTCAGACTTCTCCCAGGCTCTGAAGAAGACCGCCTAGCCACATTCTCCCCGCTCAGACTGGGCTCCCCGGCGAGCGGGTGATACGCACCCCCGCATTCCAGTGCGATTTCGCGGGCGAGTTCAGATGAAGCTGATCGATTCCATTTCCTTCCCGGGCTCGAAGCTGGGCGGAGGAATGAAGACGGGGACCGGCGACGATCGCTACGCTTTTGACGAGGCCGCCGGCTGGGCATGCGTCATCGATGGCGCGACCGATGTGGGCCCTATCCGGATCTTCTCCGCGGCTGAATCCGACGCGGCGCGCTATGCCGAGATCTTCGCATCCGAGATCGTCGCAAGCCCCGCCGATCCTCGCGAAATCCCGCAGGCCTGGTTTGCACGGCTCCTGCCGAAACTGCGTGCAGCGGTGGAGCGCGAAACCAGGATCCCGCTCAAGGATGCTCCTCTGGCCAGCTATCCCACAGCGGCTGCAACCTGGGTTCGTGCGCGCAAGGGCGTGCTCGAAGGCGCAACACTCGGCGACAGCATCGCAATCGTGCGCACGCCCACGGGCGACGTCACTGTCTTCGGTGAATCAAGCAAGCCTGCAGACGAACAGAAACGCGCGATAACCGTGATGGCGATGACAGCCGAGGATCGCCTCAAATGGCTGCAGGATACGCGCGCGGTTCACAACACACCCAATGGCTACTGGGTCTTTGGCGTGCAGCCGGAAGCGGCCCAACACATTGTCTATCAATCGACGCCGGCGCCTGAAGGCACAAAAGTTCTGGTGATGACCGATGGGTTCTATCGGCTCGTCTCGCCTTACGGACGCTACACCGATGCCGGCCTGATCGACGCAGTTATCGAGCGCGGCCTGAGCGAGCTGATGCGCGAGTTGCGCGGCATGGAGACCTCGGCCGATGACGACGCAAAGATCGGCCGCTTCAAAACTTCGGACGATTCAACCGCGCTGTTGCTTGAGGTCTAGGCGATCGGACCGCCACGGTAGAGGACTGCCGAGGCGTCGGCCTCCACACCGGGTTTTGTCCAGAACCAGAAGAGACGGCCGTTCTGGACCTTTACTTCGATGCGGCCCCCGTCGATGCAGTCGCCCTCTGTGATCTCTTCGAGGAAGATGATCGCGTTCCCTCCGCTCGCAACCCAGTGAAGAACGCTCTCGCAGCCGAGCGATGGGTAGCTGATCTTGCCGCTGCTGTCCTTGTTGATCGTCAGCTCGATCGTCCAGGTCGACTGGACGCCGCCTGGGTCCACCTGCAGTCCGGTGCCGTGCCAGGTGTCTGCAAACTTCAGCGTGTCGGGCTGAGCAGCGGCTGGGGCGGCCAAAAGCAGAAACGAAAAAATGAGCGCGCGCACGATGTCCCTCCAACACCGAGAGACTGAACGTGCTTCATGTCGGAAGTAAGCCGGTGTGTTGACGGGGCGGTAAGCGATGCAGCGCCGCCATCGACGAAAATTCACGGTGCGACTGGGCGCAGCTGCATTAGAATGGAAACCGCACAACCGGAGGACCGCTCGCATGGCAAAGACCCAGGCCCAGAAAGCTGCCGACTTCGAAGCGCTTCACAAGGCGCCCGGCGTATTCGTGATCCCCAATCCCTGGGATGTGGGCTCGGCGCGCGTGCTGGCAGGGCTTGGCTTCAAGGCGCTTACAACCACCAGCGCAGGGTATGCGCGATCGATCGGCTTCCCCGACTACAACGCCGGACGCGATAACGTCATGGCGCACATCCGCGACATCGCGCCGATGATCGATGTTCCTTTGGCCGCCGACCTTGAGGACGGTTTCGGCCCGAAACCGGAGGACTGCGCCGAGACGATCCGGCAGGGCGCCGAGGCTGGCCTCGTAGGCGGCTCGATCGAAGACTTCACGGGCGATCGCAGCAATCCGATCCACAGCATCGAAGCGGCCGCCGATCGCGTGCGTGCTGCGGCGGAAGCGGCCGCTAAGCTGCCGTTCAAATTCATGCTGTGTGCGCGGGCGGAGAACTATCTCAACGGCCGGCCTGATCTCGCCGACACGATCAAGCGTCTGCAGGCCTACCAGGAAGCAGGAGCGGATGTCCTGTTCGCGCCGGGGCTCAACACGTCGGATGAAGTGCGGGAAGTCTGCCGCGCGATCGACCGCCCGTTCAACATCGTGCGCGGACCTCGCAAGGAAACGCTGACGGTCGAACAGGTTGGCGCGCTCGGCGTCAAACGCATCTCGACAGGCGGAATGATGCATGCGGTCGCCATGAGCGCCATGATCGATGCGGGCAGGGAGATGATGACCGCCGGCACGTTCGGCTTCAGCCAGCGCATGCAGGCCGCAGCGGAAATCGATCCCCTGTTGTCGGCCGGAGCAAACAAGGATTGATCGCTCAAATTCACTGAAAATCCCGGTCGGCGATTTCGCCGTAATTCCATTCCTGGGCGCCACCATTGCACTTCTGCCGTTAACCGTCGCCATAGGGCGCCGGCTTGGGACAGTCTTGGGAAGGTCGGGGAAATGAACGATACCGAAACGCGTAACATGGCCGATTTCGGCCGCTCGATGCTGAAGCAGGTCGCTAACCTGTCGAAGCGTGAAGATGGTCTGGTTGAAGCTGTCGGCGCAGCTCCTCCAGTTGCTCAGGTGATCACCGTGCCGGTCGCGAAACCCGCGGCTCCGGCCAACGACATGACGGTCATCTCGCCGAACGTGAAGCTGGCAGGCACGATCATCTCGACGGATGAACTCCACATCGCCGGCCATGTGAACGGCAACGTCGCAGCTCCTTCGATCACCATTCGCGCCACCGGCGTCGTGATGGGCGATGTCGCAGCCGAAACGCTGATCGTTCATGGCCGCATCGAAGGCCGCATCTTCGCGAAGACCGTACAGCTCCGCGCTGGCGCGACCGTCATCGGCGATATCGTCGCCGGCCAGCTTGGCATCGACACCGAAGCCGTCTTCGAAGGCGCCTCCAAGCGCTCGCAGGACGCTCTGGCCGAAGCCCCGGATTTCGCCAAAGCGGCGTAATCGGAACCAACCAGCATCTCCGCTGGCCGGGCGAGCATCATGTTCGCCCGGTCAGCGGCGTCTGCATAAAACGCCCACTGTCCCAGCCCTAAGACGGCTGCATGCGACGGGGTGTCATGGCCCGGGCCGCCTTAAAGGGGTTCCCATGGCCCGGCTGAGCAGGTTCAACTGCCGCCATGCTTCTTGCGACTTTTGAATTCACCACAGACCGTTTTCAGCCCTTCCTGCCCGAGCCCTGCCAAGTCAATCAGGACCTCTACGGCTTCGAACTGGCTGCATGGCTGGCGCAGGCGCTGGCGGAGAAGGGCGTCGTAACTAGCTATCCGCACGCCGAAGAGTGGGGCTGGTTCCTCGAGTTCTTCTCGGAAGCCGAGCAGGAAATCACGATCGGCTGCGCCAGCCATGGCCCAACGCAGGGCTATCCAACCCAGTGGCGCGTCTTTGCGCGCCAGCGTCGCAAGCCTCTCAAGGGCAGTGCAGACGCAACCCAGTTTCTCACAGACGCGATCTTGTCAGTGCTCTCCGCCGAGGGCATCGAAGTTCGCAAGCTATAGATGAGTGCAGCCTTGACCGAAGTTTCCGGGCGCCAGCCCATTCTCGACGTCCGCGGTTTGTCGGTGTCCTTCCAGACGCAGGATGGCCGCGTCGAGGCCGTGAAGAAGCTGGACTTCGATGTCGCGCGCGGCGAATGCCTCGGCCTTGTGGGCGAGAGCGGTTCGGGCAAGAGCCAGACTGTTCTGGCGGCCATGGGGCTTACGGCGGCTAACGGGATTGTCGAAGGCTCGATCCGCTTCGACGGCGTCGAGATGACCGGCCTCGACCGTAAACAGCTCAATGACATCCGCGGCGCCAAGGTCGCGATGATTTTCCAGGACCCGCTGACATCGCTGACGGCGCATATGACCGTCGGCGCGCAGATGGCGGAAGTGCTGGCCCGCCACAAGAAGCTCAAGGGCGCGGAGGCGGAAGCCCGCATCGTGGAATGGCTCGAGCGCGTCCGCATTCCCGAGGCGCGTCGCCGCCTGCATCAATTCCCGCACGAGCTCTCAGGCGGCATGCGTCAGCGCGTGATGATCGCATCCGCCATGCTGTGCGAGCCGCAACTTCTTCTCGCCGACGAGCCGACGACCGCGCTGGACGTAACCGTGCAGGCGCAGGTGCTGGACCTGATGGACGAACTCAAACGCGAGACGGGCGCAGGCCTTGTTCTCATCACGCACGACATGGGCGTGATCGCACGCATGGCTGATCGCGTCGTGGTCATGCGCCATGGCGAGGCGGTTGAGCGTGGCAATGTCGATGATGTGTTTGCAGCGCCCAAGCATGAGTACACACGCATGCTGCTCGATGCGATGCCGCGCATGGATCGCGTTGACCGCGGTTCGCGGCCGTCGATCGGAGCCGCGCCTGCAAACGATGTCGAACCCATTCTCAAGGTCGATGATCTGCATGTGACCTTCCCCGTACACGTTCCCGGAGGCCTGTTCGGTCATCGCGTTCCGCTGCGCGCCGTCGATGGCGTCAGCTTCTCGCTCCGTCCGGGAGAGACGGTCGGCGTGGTGGGGGAGAGCGGCTGCGGGAAGTCGACACTCGCCCGTGGCGTCCTGAAGCTGCTTGATCCGTCGTCAGGCTCCGTGGCGTGGCTGGGGCGCAATATTGCCGATGCCTCGCGCAAGGAGATGCAGCCGCTTCGCCAAGACCTCCAGATCGTCTTCCAGGATCCGCTCGCCAGCCTCGATCCGCGCATGACCATCGGCCAGTCGATCGCCGAGCCGTTGAGCGTGTTCCGTCCGGACATGAGCGGAAAGGCCAAGGAGGATGCGGCGCGCGAGATGATGGTCCGCATGGGCCTCGATGCGGCGATGGTGAACCGCTATCCGCATGAACTGTCAGGCGGGCAGAACCAGCGCGTCGGCATTGCCCGCGCGATGATCCTGAAGCCGAAGCTGGTCGTGTGCGATGAAGCGGTGTCCGCCCTCGACGTGTCGGTTCAGGCCCAGATCCTGGACCTGCTGATCGATCTCCAGAAGGAGTTCGGGCTGGCAATCATGTTCATCAGCCACGACCTATCGGTGGTAAGGGAAATCTGCCACCGGGTGATGGTGCTGTATCTGGGAAGGGTCGTGGAGACAGCCTCCCGCGAGGAACTGTTCTCCAACCCAAGGCACCCCTACACGCGCGCCTTGCTGTCGGCCGTACCGTCGCCGGACCCCGTTCGCGAGCGCAACAAGCAGCGGGTCAAACTGCACGGCGACCTGCCATCGCCCCTCGACCCCAAAGCCAGCCTCCGCTTCCTGAAATCCAGGCTGACCGACACAGCCCCCTTCTACCGCCCAGCCCTTCTCGAGGTCTCCCCGGGACACTGGGTGGCGGAGCATGATCCGGTCGAAGGACTTGCTGGACTTTCGGTGGCCTAAACGCACCACCCGTTAACACAAATGAGTGAGAAAACTGTTCGGTATCTTGACGCTGTCTAGCGGCAGAGTCATGAGTACGCACAGATACGAGACGACGCTGGAGGAAAACCGCGCGATGAAACGCTCCCTGACCATGACTGCCGCCAGCCTTGTGCTGGCTATGGCTGTTGCCAGCTGCGCCCAACAGGGCCCGGTTGCTGACACTGCCGCCAACACCGCTGTAGCGGCGCCGATGGCCGAACTTCCGGCCCGCGTCGACAACTTCCGCCTCGTGACGGCGGATGGCTATGCCAAGGAGCTCTATCGCTACAAGGACGCGCCCGCGATCGTCCTCGTGATGGGCGGCGCTGGCCACATGGACAAGGTCGGTCCCGAACTCGCCAAGCTCGAAGCCGGCTACACTGCCAAGGGCGTCGAGATCTTCGTCGTGAACTCGAACCCGAAAGACACCCGCGAAGCCATGCTGGCTGACGCGGCCAAGTACGGCTTCAAGTCGCCGATCCTGCAGGACGACCTGCAACTCGTCGGCGGCCAGATCGGCGCGACGACGGTTGGCCAGGCCTTCGTCGTTGATCCGAAGACGATGAAAATCGCCTACACCGGCCCGATCTCGTCGGAAGCCGTCGATGCGGTTCTCGCCGGCAAGGCTCCGGCTGTTGCCCAGGTTGCCGTCAAAGGCACGGCGATCTCCTTCCCGGATCGCACCCCGGCCCGCAAAGCCGAATTCGCCAAGATCTCGTACTCGCAGACGATCGCTCCGCTGATCGAAGAGAAGTGCATCGCCTGCCACCAGCAAGGCGGCATCGCTCCGTTCGGCTTCGACGGCTACGAGAAGGTCAAGACCTTCGCGCCGATGATCCGCGAAGCTGTCCGCACCGACCGCATGCCGCCGTGGGATCCGGATCCGCACGTGGGCACCTTCGCCGACGACAAGTCGCTTTCGGCTGAGCAAACCAAAACCCTGATCAACTGGATCGAAGCTGGCGCACCGCGCGGCGAGGGCGATGACCGCCTCGCCAACGTCAAGCACGTCGCTCCCGACTGGCCGCTCGGCAAGCCGGACCTGATCGTCGACATTCCGAAGTTCACTGTGCCGGCCACCGGCTATGTGGACTATCAGTACCCGACGGTCCCGAACCCCCTCAAGGAAGGCAAGTGGCTGAAAGCCTCGACGGCGAAAGTCTCGCAGCGTCAGGCTGTCCACCACATCCTGTCGGGCGTGATCGCTGAAGGTCAGACCCAGAAGGGCATGCAGAACTGGGGTGGCGGCGTCGGCGGCTACACCGTCGGCATGGAATCGACCATCGCTCCCAAAGGCATCGGCTCGTGGATCCCGGCAGGCGGCGAGTTCGCCTATCAGATGCACTACACGCCGTTCGGCAAGGAAGCCGTCTCGGCCGAGCAGATCGGTCTCTACTTCTACAAGGACGGCGAGAAGCCTGAGCTGGTCATGCGCGAGATGCCGCTCGTGAACCAGTTCATCAAGATCCCGGCCAACGATCCGGCTCACAAGGAAGTCGCCTACTTCAACTTCCCGAAGGATGCGATCCTGCACACCGCCGTCGTGCACGCTCACTACCGCGGCACGTACTCGAAGCTTGAGATCCTCGATCCGTCGGGCAAGCGCGAGACGATCCTCAACGTGCCGTTCTACGACTTCAACTGGCAGCGCATGTACGAGTTCGCCAAGCCGATCGAAATCAAGGCCGGCTCGAAAGTGATCGCGACCTACATCTACGACAACTCGAAGCGGAACCCGGCCAACCCGGATCCGAACAAGGAAATCGTGTGGGGCGACCAGTCGTTCGAGGAAATGTTCTACACCTCGCTGCGCTACCGCTGGAAAGACGAGACGGTCGAGAAGCAGACCAATTATGACCAGCTGCTCAACCAGACCCGCCTCATGGGCATGATGGACTCGAACCTGGACGACAAGCTGCAGAAAGCCGAACTCCGCGGCCAGTTCGCTCAGCTCGCTGCTGCTCCGGGCGCATTCGAAATGGCCGACGCCAACAAGGATGGCGGCATCGACCAGGCCGAACTCGAGAACGTCCTGAAGATGATGCAATCGATGCGTCGCCCGGCTCCGGCAGCTCCGGCTGCCACGACGACGGCTCCGGCCAAGACGCAAGGCGGCCAGTAAGCCTCGATTAACTGACGATACGCAGCGCCCCGGCCCGAAAGGCCGGGGCGTTTGCTTTTGGGGTAGCGAAGCCTCGCCAAACCCGTCGTTTGTGTTCACCAAACCTCATGCTTTTTCTGCGAGACCTGACGCTCCAGCGCAGGAATTGCACGATCCATGCGGGTCGAAACGATCAATCCCCTAGACCTTGCGGATGAAGACGCCGCGATCTGGCGCAGCCTTCTGGCTGCCGATCCTGCACTGACGTCGCCTTACCTCACGCCCGACTGGGCGCGCGTTGTCGCGCGGCATCGACCTGATGCGCGCGTGGTCGTGTGGCGTCACGACGATGGTCGTGCAGCCGGCTTCCTAATCGCGCAGGGCGAGGGCGGTCATTCGGCCATGCCAGCGGGCGGACCCGTATGCGACTATCAGGCGGTTGTCGGCCCGATGGGCCTCGACACGACACTCGCCGCCAAGGCGCTAGGCGTCGGCCGCGTCGACCTGACCGCAGGCCTCAAGGACAACGCCGTCGGCGACTGCCTGCTGACGGACGATGTCGGCCATGTCGTGCGCTTCCAAAATGGGTGGGACGCCTGGTGCGCAGACCGTCAGGCGGCAGGCTCCAAAGTCGTTTCACGCGCGCGCAAGCGCCTCTCGAAGCTGACGCGCGACCATGGCGAGGGCGCCGTGACGTTCGAGCCGTTCTCGAAAGACGTTGCAGCCTTCGAAACGCTGGTGGGTTGGAAGCGGGCACAGATGCACCGCACGGGCGTCACCGACATATTCAGTCACGCCTGGATCGATGGTCTGGTGCGCGACACGTTTGCGGCGCCAGCATCGGATCCGCACTTTGGCGGCGCGATGTTCGTCCTGCGCCTCGCAGGCCAGCCGATCGCCGTGCTGTTCTGTCTCCGCGCGGACAAGGCGCTGCACGCCTGGTTTGTCGCTTACGATCCGAGGCTTGCCGACTATTCGCCAGGCTTCATCCTCTTTGCCGAAGCCATCAAGGCTGCCGCTGCTGCCGGCTTCACCGAGATGGACCTCGGACCCGGCGACTATCGGTTCAAGGAAAGCTTCGCCAACTACAGCCGCCAGATCGGTGCAGGCTTCCTCGGCCGCGCCGGTCTCGCTGCTGCGTTCAAGACGGCCCAGTTCCAGATGCGCGCGCTGGTTGAAAGCCTGCCGGTCGGCCGCGCCAGGCAATGGCCGGCCAAGGCCATGCGCCGGCTCGACATCGCCCGGGGCATCGCTGCGCCACACGATCACGCGGCCTGATTTAAGGGCTGATCCGGCTATTTAGACCCTCAAGCTGGCCCCCCGGCGAAATTGGGCTATAGGTGCGCGCCTTAACGTAAGGATGCGTATCGTGACCACCCAACCCTCAACCGCCGCCGAAGCTGCCACGTCCCTGCCGGTGACGCTGGCCGACATCGAAGCTGCCGCCAAGGCTATTGAAGGCCAGGTTGAGCGGACCCCGCTGCGTTACTCGCGCACCCTGTCGGAGATCACCGGCGCACAGGTCTGGATCAAGTTCGAGAACCTGCAGTTCACCGCGTCGTTCAAGGAGCGTGGCGCGCTCAACAAGCTGCTGTCGCTGACAAACTCGGAAAAGGCTGCAGGGGTCGTCGCCATGTCAGCCGGCAACCACGCGCAAGGCGTCGCCTACCACGCCTCGCGCCTTGGCATTCCCTCGACCATCGTGATGCCGCAGGGCACGCCCTTCGTGAAGATCGAGCACACGCGCAATTACGGCGCGCGGGTGATCATTCACGGCCAGACGCTTGCGGACGCCGACAAGCACGCGCGCGAGCTCGAGAAAAAGGAAGGCCTCACCTTCGTCCATCCATTCGACGACAAGCACGTCATCGCCGGGCAGGGGACCATGGGCCTCGAAATCCTCGACGAGCTGGCTGACTTTGACGTCATGGTCATCCCGGTTGGCGGCGGCGGACTTGCCGCGGGCATCGCAACCGCGATCAAGGCGCGCCGGCCGGCTGTGTCGATCATCGGTGTCGAGCCTGCGCTCTATCCTTCGCTCACCGCAGAGCTGCGCGGCGAAGACGCCAAGGTCGGCGGCGCAACGATCGCGGAAGGCATTGCCGTCAAGAAGGTTGGCAAGCTGACGGCCGAGATCCTGCGCAAGCTGATGGATCGCGTGATCCTCGTCAGCGAAGATGATCTGGAACGGGCGATCACGCTGTTCGCTACCGTCGAGAAATCGGTCGCCGAAGGCGCAGGCGCTGCCGGTCTGGCGGCCCTGCTGGCCGAGCCGCATCTTTTCCGGGGCCGGAAGGTTGTGCTGACGTTGTGTGGCGGCAATATCGATACACGTCTTCTGGCGTCGGTGTTGACGCGCTCGCTCGTGCGGGAAAAACGCATCACCTCGATCCGCATCATCGGAAACGACCAGCCGGGCCTTCTGGCTGCGGTCTCGACCGTGATCGGGGAAAGCGGCGGCAATATCATCGAGGTGAACCACAACCGGCTCGCTCTCGACGTTCCGGCCAAGGGCGCTGAGTTCGACATCACGATCGAAACCCGTGATTCCCGTCACACCCAGGAAATCATCGACGCCCTGACAAAGGCAGGTTATCCGCCGCGCCCGCATACCTAGCCAGATTAGCTCGGAAAGGGCTTGCGAGGGCCTGTAATGCTACTGACACGATCGTCAGGGGTGGGCTCTCGCATCACGCCCGCGTCAGTGCTAACAGGCGGGCAACGACAGGGAGTTTCTGTATGTTCCGTCTGATGCTCGCGGCTGTGGCCGCTCTGGTGCTCAGCTCCTGCGGACCTTCGGTGAAGGCTGATCCGGCCGATCCGTGGGCCACGCTGCATCCGTGGAACCACAACTTTGCTGGTATCCAGAAGCTGCCCTCGGGCGTCGAATACATCATCGTGCGCAAGGGCGACGGCAAAGGTCCGTTCCCCGGCCCGACGGACCGCGTCGAAGTCCACTATGACGGCCGCCTGGCCGCCAACGCCCTGATCTTCGACAGCTCCTACCAGCGCAATGAAACCGCCACCTTCCAGCTGAACGGCCTGATCCCGGGCTGGAAAGACGGCCTGCAGAAGATGCAACCGGGCGACATGTTCATGTTCTGGATCCCGTCCAAGGAAGGTTATGGCGAGCGTGGCGCGGGCATGGATATTCCGCCGAATGCCGACCTCATGTTCCAGGTCGAACTCATCAACGTGCTGACCGATCCGTGGACCAAGGTCACGCCGTGGCCGACGGATTCCAGCAATGTTCAGCGCCGTCCTTCGGGCCTCGAATACATGGTCGTCGAATCCGGTCCTGCTGACGGCGCAAGCCCGACCGAGGACGATATCGCCACCATCAACTTCGAAGGCCGTCTCGAGACGATCGACAAGGAAGAGGGCGATACCGCTGAAGACGTCCGCCACCGCAGCACGGTCGTTTCGACCTTCGGCTCGGGCGAGCCGGCGCGCTTCCCCGTGGCTGGCGTCACGCCGGGCTGGAACGAACTGCTGAAGCTGATGCACAAGGGCGACCATTGGATGGTCCGCATGCCGGCCTCGCTGCTCTACGGTTCGGAAGGCGACGGCCGGGTGCCCCCGGGCGCAACGGTGATCTACGAGGTCAAACTGGAAGACTTCGGCCCGCTCGGCGCTGGTCCTGCGCCGGTTCCGGTTCCCGCCCAGCCGCCGCGCTGATCAGCGAGAGATCGCGCCCATGCCGCGGCCGACTTCCGGCCGCATGCTGAGGCGCGTCTCCCAGCGTGCGACGTTGGAATAGTCAGACAGCCGACCCCGCTGCTGCACGACATGCGGATACATCGCCATGTCGGCAATCGTATAAACGCCGAAGATGAAGTCGCGGCCGTTGAGCTGCGCCTCCAGGGCGGCAAGGTCGGGCGGCGTCTTCGACAGCCACGGCGCAGCCTCCGTGGCATCCGGCAGGAAATGATTATGCTTCCGCGCCAGCGCCAGCAGGATGTTGTTGAGGCTGGGCAGTCGCGCCTGTCCGACCACCATAACGGGGACCGGCGCACGCTGGGGCGCCAGCGTATATTCAAGGTACATTTCCTCGAGCGCGATGCCGATCGCCTGGCTGTCGGGCCCGATACCTGCGTGAAACTCGATCATGGCTCCGCATGAAGGTTTTGGCGCGGAATGTCTATGGCGGGAGCCGGGCTATGGGTTAGCCTGCAGCCATGACAACGATCGCCCGCGTCCAGGATATTCTTACCAGCCTCGTGTCGTTCGATACGACGTCTCGGGATTCCAACCTGCCGCTCATTGAGTGGGTGGAGGACTTCCTGCGTCCCCTCGGCGCCGAACTGGTGCGTGCGCCGAGCCCTGATGGCCGCAAGTCGAACCTGTGGGCGCGCTTTGGCCCGGACACGCCTGGCGGCATCGTGCTCTCCGGCCACACCGATGTCGTGCCGGTCGACGGCCAGCCCTGGTCGACCAGCCCGTGGGAACTGATCGAGCGGGATGGCAAATGGTTTGGCCGCGGCTCGTGCGACATGAAGGGGTTTCTTGCGCTCGCTCTCGCGCACGCAGAGATCATCTCGAAAATGCCGCTCAACAAGGCCGTGCACTTTGCCTTTTCCTATGACGAGGAGATCGGCTGCGCCGGCGTCGAGCCGATGATCGAGGAGATCGTCCGCCGTGGCGCTGCGCCCTCTGTTGTCTGGGTTGGCGAGCCGACGCTGTGGGGCGTGTTGTCGGCTCACAAAGGCATTCGTGATTACGAGATCAAGATCACGGGCAAGGCCGCGCATTCATCCGATCCACGCCTTGGCGCATCGGCCATTCACGAGGCCATCGATCTGCTCGCGCTCCTGCGCAGGATTGCGCGTGAGCAGGAAGCGAATGCGCCGGCTGCGTCAGACTTCGACCCGTCCTGGACGACGATCACGGTCGGCGAGATCGGTGGGGGCACGGCGGCGAACATTCTCGCGCGCGAATGCCGCTTCGTCTTCGACATCCGCTCCGTGCCGGGGACGGACGCAGATGCGCTGCTTGCGCCGTTCTTTGCCGAGGTGGATCGCGTGCATGCGAGGCTCGCAGCGCTTGGGCCCGAATGCGGCGTGCAGGTGTCGATGTTCGCGAATGCACCGCCCCTGCGCGTCGATCGCGATAGCGCGGCCGAGCAGTTCATCCGCGCTCTCACAGGCGACAACACGCTGCGTGTTGCAGCCTTCGCCACGGAGGCAGGGCAGTTCCAGAAGGCGGGGTTCCCGGCGGTGATCTGCGGGCCGGGATCGATCGATCAGGCGCACCAACCCAACGAGTTTGTGGCAGTTTCAGAGATCGAGAAGGGTCTCACCGTGTTCCGGCGATTCCTCGATACGCTCAAATCGTAGTGGTTGGGCGGGCGTAACTATTCGGCCTGCGGCGTTTCGAGATAGGGCTCGACCGTGCCCTTGAGCAGCATCGTCATAGGATTGCCTTTGCGGTCCATGGCGGCGCCGGCAACCACGCGCACCCAGCCTTCGCTGACGCAGTATTCCCAGACGTTGGTCTTTTCCTGTCCGTTGAAACGGATGCCGATGCCGCGCTCCAGAAGCTCCTTGTTGTAGTAGGGGCTCTTCGGGCTCTGGCTGAGGCGGTCGGGCAGGGTGTCGGTCATGGGTGAAGGCTCGTGCAAATCGTGGAGGCCACGTCCTGCACCAAGCCAGCCCGAAAGGCTAGACCGGCTCGCCACCCCAGGCGATGAACGGACCGTTCCGAAACCCCTCCGACCCGTTGCCGTAGGTGAAGGGGGAACCGTCCGGCGTCAGCATCTGTCCGCCGGCGGCATTTAGAATGGCGTGGCCGGCCGCCGTGTCCCACTCCATGGTCGGGCCCCAGCGCGGATAGACATCCGCCTTGCCCGCCGCGAGCCAGCAGAATTTCAGGGATGACCCAATGCCCATCCGTGTCGCGACATTGCGGGCGTCGAGGAAGGTCTTGGTACGCTCGTCCAGATGGGATGACGAGGTGATGGCTGTCAGGCCTTCGGCGGGGTAGGCACGGGTTTTCAGCAGCTGCGCCTCGCGCAGCTTTTCGCCGGGCGCGAAGGCTTCGATCATGAGCGCTTCGGCGCCGCCGAAATACATCTCGCGACGGGCTGGCGCATAGACGCAACCGGCCACCGGCTTGCCGGCGCAGATCAGCGCAATGTTGACGGTGAAGTCGCCCCGGCGATTGACGAACTCCTTGGTTCCATCGACAGGGTCAACCAGCAGGAAGGACTCAGCCACCTTGTCGCCAAGCCCCTCGCGCGCGGCGCGTTCTTCGGCCAGCACGGGTACGCCGGGAAGCGACTTTTCCAGGCGTGCGAGAATGATCTCTTCCGCGCGTTCGTCCGCATCTGATACCGGGCTGTAATCAGCCTTGGTGCGGGTCTCGAACTCGCTGTCGTAAACCTCCATCACCACGACACCCGCGTCAGAAGCGATCTGCGCAAACAGTCGCGCCAACTCGTTCCGCTCGGTTGTGGTGGGGAAAGGCAGGGTGAAGGTCATGACCCCACTTCGCGGCCCAGCCTTCCCGTGTCAATCTTCGAGGCGTTAACTCCGTTCAAGCCAGCATATGCCTTGCATGTTCTGGCTAAACGAAAGGCTCGGCATGACCGCCAAACGTATCCTGATCGTAGGTGGGGCTGGATATATCGGCTCGCATGCCGCGAAAGCCGTGAGCCAGTCCGGGATGGAGCCCGTCGTTCTCGACGATCTCACTTCAGGACACGAGCATGCGGTGCGTTGGGGCCCGATGGTTAAGGCCGACATCCGCAATGCCGAGGCGCTTCGCGCCGCCATCCGCGAATACCGCCCGGAAGCCGTGATGCAGTTCGCCGCCCGGATCGAGGTCGGGGAGGGCGAACACAACCCTTCGCATTTCTACGACAACAACGTTTCCGGCACGCTGAACCTCGTGAACGTCATGCTGGAAGAGGGCGTGAAGAACCTGGTCTTCTCGTCCACCTGCGCGATCTATGGTGACCCGGAGCGTCTGCCGCTGACCGAGGATCTGCCCAAGCGGCCGGTGAGCGTCTATGGCCGCACAAAGCTGATGTGCGAGCAGATGCTGGAAGACATCTCGAAAGCGCACGGGCTCAACTTTGCAGCGCTACGTTATTTCAATGCAGCCGGCGCAGATCCGGATGGAGAGATCGGCGAGGAGCACGATCCGGAATCGCACCTTATCCCGAATGCGCTCAAGGCGGCGGTTGGGCTGGGTGGTCCGATGAAGCTGTTCGGCACGGACTATCCGACGCCCGATGGCACCTGCATCCGCGACTTCGTGCACGTGACCGATCTGGCCGAAGCGCACATCCTTGCCGCGAACCGGCTCATGAATGGCACGCGCAGCCTGCAGCTGAACCTTGGTTCGGGGCAGCGCACGACTGTGCTTGAAGTTCTCAAGGCGGCTGAGCGCGCGACGGGGCGGCAGGTGCCCGTCACCATATCTCCGCGCCGTGCTGGCGATGCGATCGCGCTTTATTCGGATACGACCAAGGTGACGAAAGAGCTCGGCTGGGTTCCGAAGTATTCGGATATCGACACTGTTGTCTCGACGGCGTGGGCGTTCCATCGCCGCGTGTGGGGCGTCGACAACAAGGCTGCCGAGTAGGTCGGTCTGCGCTTAACCCAGCAAAGCATGTGTGTTTTGCGCGCGGAACACCCTTCAGCTTCGTGTGTTCATCGGCGGTAATCCGAAAGGGAATCGCCATGTCACACCTGACCCTTCACGACCTCGCCAAGAAAATGAAGGGCATCGATATCGCGACGCTCGCCACGCACACCGAAGGCGGTGAAATCGCCGGGCGGCCTATGAGCAACAATGGCGATGTCGAGTATGACGGCGACAGTTTCTATTTCACCTATGACAAGGCGCGGACGGTGAGCGATATCGAGCGTGATCCGAAGGTGTCGCTGTCGTTCACGGGCAAGCACGGGTTCTGGGCGACGGTCGAGGGCGAGGCGGAGTTGATCCGCGACAAGGCCACGTTTGAGGATCACTGGAACAAGGATCTGGAGAAGTGGTTCGAGGACGGGATCGACACGCCGGGGCTAGTGCTGATCAAAGTCCACGCGAACCGCATAAAGTACTGGGACAAGAACGAGGACGGCGAGTTGACGCTGAATTAGGGGCCGACTGGGCTGGCCTGTCAGCGGCTAGCGGCCGAGTGGACTGTCGGTTTTGTCGGGCCGGCTTGCTCAAGCTGCTGATAATCGAGCGTTTTTCTATCCTTTGATAGGTTTTGGTCGTTCCGCTTGCGGTGCGACAGTACGACAGGCGTTGAAAACTCTCGGGAAACCTATCGGGAGTAAATATTCCGCACGGTTATTTTTACCTACGGAACAACCGACGCGATGACGTCCACGAAACTTCTGGAAACGGCGACGGTCGCGCAGGCGATCCTGGACGCGTTGCCGTGCTGCATCGTGGATGCACGCGACCGGATCACCGAGGTGAATGAAGCTTTCGCCGTGCGGCTCAATCGTCCGGCGCCGCATCTGGTTGGTGTTGAAATTCTCGAACTGATGCGCGGTCTTTCGGTCGATCATTCGCGATCGACAGGTACGCCGTGCTTCCACCTGCGCGCTGACGGAGTTGAAAGCTGGATCCGCCTGGAACGCATGCCTGTCATGCCGGGCCGCGAGATGGTTCGGCTGGTGGATGTTTCAGCAGAGTGGCTGGCGCTGACGTCGGTGGTGACGGCGCGCACGGTTCGCGACCGGTTGATGACTGACGCGGAGGTTGGGACCTGGCGTTACGATCCCGAGACGCAGCAATACAATTTCTCCAGCGAGCTTGCGCTGGGCCACTCCAAGATCAGCGAGCCGGTGTCGCTTGATGTTCTGCGTAGCCTTCAGCATCCCGAAGACGTGGCGAAGGATGCGGCTATCCGCGAGCGGCTGACGACTGAGGGCGGTTCCGCTGAAGGCGAGATGCGCTATCGCGATGCGACGGGCGGATGGAAGACGCTGCGTGTGCACTATCGCACCGGCCGCGCGCTGCCTTCTGGGCGGTATGAGATGTTCGGCATCAGCCAGAACGTCACCGAACTCGCGCGGGCGCGCGACGAAGGCGGCATGATGACCGACAGGCTCGAGCTCGCGATGGCTTCGGCAAAGATTGGCGTTTACGAGATCGACTTGCAGACGGGCGATCGCTGGTCATCGGATCAGTTCCACGAGATTGCGGGCGAAGAGGCGATGGCCCGTCAGGCCGCGCATCCGTTCGGCATCTACATGGATGAAGAGCAGAAGGCCGTCCGGGAAAGCTGGGACCGCTGCCTCGTTTCCAACGGCGTCGAGAGCATCGACACGCGTATCTACCGCCCGGACGGGAAGGGCCGCTGGATGCGTCTCTTCACGCGCGTGCAACGCAACGCGAATGGCCAGGGTACTCGCGCCGTTGGCCTGATGATGGATATCCACGATCAGAAAGAGCAGGAATTGGCTCTGATCGACGCAAAAGTCCTGGCAGAGGCCGCCACCGTGGCCAAGTCGAACTTCCTTGCCTCGATGAGCCATGAGATCCGCACGCCCCTCAACGGCATTCTGGGCATGGCGCAGGTGCTCGACAACGATCCGCTGACCGCGGCGCAGAAGGAACGCGTGAGCGTCATTTCAGAGTCGGGCCAGACACTGATGGCGCTGCTCAACGATGTGCTCGACATCTCCAAGATCGAAGCCGGCAAGATGGAGCTCGCCCTGATCGACGGCGATTTGCGCCTGACGCTGGAGCGCGTGCGCCAGCTCTTCCTGTCGCGCGCGGAAGAAAGCGGCCTGCAACTGACGCTGGACGTCGACGACAGCGTGCCGGCCCGCCTGCGCTACGATCCGGTGCGCGTGCGTCAGTGCTTTGCAAACCTCCTGTCCAACGCCATCAAGTTCACCGAACATGGCGGCGTCAAAGCGCGCGTCACTGCAAAAGAGCAGCACACGGGCGAATGGCGTATCTGCATCGAGGTGATCGACACCGGTATCGGCATGGACGCCGAGACGCGCTCACACCTGTTCACGCCCTTCACGCAGGCGGACGCCTCGATCAGCCGGCGCTTTGGCGGCACGGGCCTCGGGCTCGCGATCACGCGCCAGCTCGCACGCCTGATGGGCGGCGATGTCTTTGTCGAAAGCGTGCCTGGAATCGGCTCCACCTTCTCCCTGCTGTTGATGGCGGGCCCCTCCGAAAAGGCGCAGGTTGAAGAAAAGCCAGCCTCGCCCGTTGAGCCGCCCATCGACCGCTCCGGCAACCGCGCCCTCAATGCGCGCGTGCTGCTGGTCGACGACAATCCGGTCAACCGCCACGTCGTGCGCCTGTTCATGGCGCAGTTCCTGCCGCAGATTGTCGAGGCGGTGAATGGCGAAGAAGCGCTGAAGCGTCTTCACGAGCAGCCGTTCGATATCGTGCTTCTCGACGTGCACATGCCCGTCATGGACGGCAAGGAAGCCATCAAGCGCATCCGCGCCAGCGACGAGCCATGGCGGGATATCCCGGTTATCGCGCTGACCGCCGACGCGATGAGCGGCGACAAGGAACGCTACATGGCGCTCGGCATGAGCGATTATATCTCGAAGCCGATCGATGCGCGTGAGCTGGCGACGAAATACATCACCCTGCTGCAGGGCAGCCCGCTCGCAGACCGCCGCGCCGCCTAGACTCTCTTTTCTGTGACACGCGCTGTCGCCGCGTCATGCTTTCCGCGCGCGGAATGTCAGCGTAGCCTCCCGATGCTGGACGAACCCAAGATGTTCGCCGCTCGAGGAGGACGCCATGAAGACATCAGTCCTGGGCTGCCTGCTGGCTGTCGCCCTGACAGCGCCGGCCTTCGCGCAGACCTATTCGCCGCCACGCACGCCGGATGGAAAGCCCGACCTGCAGGGTGTGTGGTCCAACCAGTCGCTGACCAATCTCACGCGCACGCCGAACATGGCGCTGACGGTGAAGCCGGAAGAGGCCGGTGCTCTGCTGAAGAACAATCCCTGGATCCTGCTGGCGCAGAGCGAAGAAGGCGCGTCGAACCTTGCTGACGGCCTGCTCGACGACAAGAACAGCGACCGCGGCTATAACACATTCTGGATTGATCCGGGCGTTTCATTCGCCACGGTGAAGGGCGAGCTTCGCACGTCCTGGCTGGTGGAGCCGGCAGATGGCCGTCTTCCGATCTCGCCTGCAGGCCAGAAGGCTCGGGCTGATGCCGGCGCGAAGAAACGCGCCACGATCTATGAGGGCCCTGAGACGCTGCCGATTGCCGAGCGTTGCCTGATCGGTTTCACCGGAGCCGGCGGGCCGGGCATGCTCAACACGATCTACAACAACAACTATCAGATCGTGCAGACCAGAGACGTGCTGATGATCCTGGTCGAGATGGTGCACGATGCGCGCATCATCCCGATCGTTGCCAGCAAGGCGGAAGCGAAGCACAAGCCCGCCGTGATCAAGCCGTGGCTCGGAGATAGTGTCGCTTGGTGGGAGGGCGACACGCTGGTGGTCGAGACCGTCAATGTGAACCCGGAGCAGGGCGATCAGGGACAGATCATCCTGTCGGCAACCGGCAAGCTGACGGAAAAATTCAGCCGTGCGTCGGATGGGCAGATCTTCTACGAGTTCATCGTCGACGATCCGACCTACTACACGCAAACATGGCGCGCAGAGATGAGCCTCAACAAGCGCGATGAGAGCGTTTACGAGTATGCCTGCCATGAGGGCAATTATGCCATGGAAGGCATTCTCGGTGGCGCGCGTATTCTCGAGAGCCAGGGTCGCGAGAACAAGCAGGGCCCCGGCATCTTCGGGCCGAATGCGCCGCCGCCAAAAGCGAAAGCAAAGCCGTAGATGACCAATGTCTTCATCACCGACATCCGTGGTTTCGCGAACCCCGCGATCGCGCAGCGGCTGCGTGGCGCGGGCGCGCGTGTAATCGGTTGCGATCCTGCGATTGCGGGCGACGGCGCTGAAGACGGCATCGAGGTGATCGGCTGGTCGACGCCTCAGGCGATGGTGGCGCAGGCGGCTGAGGCCTTCGGCGGCAAGCTGGATGCCATCGTCATCTCGCCTGCGATGCCGGCGCCGCGCACCAATGCGGAAGATTTAAGCGTTGAGTTGCTGATGCCGTATTTTCAGCGGCTGACGGCTGAAGCGCTGGTGTTTGCAGGAGCAGCCGTGAAGGCCATGCGGCCCAACAAGGCGGGGCGCATCATCTTCGGATCGTCGTCAGGCTCCATTGGCGGCATACCTGGCTTCTCGCCCTATGCCGCTGCACGGGCTGCCGTGAACGGCGTCGTGCGCACTCTGGCGCTGGAAGTCGCTGGCAGCGGCATCTCCGTGAATGCCGTCGCCGCCAACTTCATCCAGACCGAAACCTACTATCCCAAAGCGCTGCTCGAAGACCCGGTGAAAGGCCCGAAGCTTCTCGCGCGCGTGCCGATGGGCAGGCTGGGGCAGGCCGACGAAGTGGCGGCGCTTGTCGAGCTTCTGGCGCTCGGACAAAGTGGCTTCATCTCGGGACAGGTGATCCCGATCTCAGGCGCGTGGTGCTGAGTTCTACTTCGCGGACTTCTCGGCGAAGTAGGCGATGATGCGATTGGCGCCCGCTTCGCGCTGGTCACGCGTTTCGCCGAACGAACCGCCGAGCTTTCCTTCCAGCAGAAGCGTCGCAAGGCCATGTGCAATCGACCATGACGCGATAACCGGCGTCAGGTCGGGGTTGGTCTTGTCGTCCATCTTGCCGGAGACGCCGAGCACTTCGACCGGCAGGTTGAAGCAACGCTCAGCCTTGGCCTTCGCTTCGGGGTGAGCGGACAGGTCGCACATTTCCGTCCGGAACATCAGGCGGAAGAGTTCGGGATGGTTGAGCGCGAAGCGGATATACGCTTCGCCCATCGCGCGGCTCTTGCTCTGGCGATCGCGCACGAGACCGACGGCGCTGACCATGTAGTCATAGAGCTGGTCGAAGCCTTCGCCTGCGAGTTCCGCCAGGATGGCTTCGCGATCCTGGAAGTAGTGATACGGGGCCTGGTGGCTGACGCCTGCACGCCGCGCGACTTCGCGCATGGAAAGCGCGCCAAGCCCGCCCTCGTTCATCAGCTGAAGGCTGGCATTGAGGATTCCGGCGCGAACGTCATCCTTGCCGGTAGTCCGGGTAATTGCTGTCATGTCTCGCCTATTACTCTACTTGACACTGTCTAGGCGGAACTCCCCCTGTGTCAAGCACCCAATTCAGTTTCGTGACATAAGCCGAACGGTCTGTCAGCCGAGAGTTATAAGCAAAAAGCCGGAAACACTGGCAATATCCGAAGATAAACCGCTCCGGATGAGATGAGCAGCCGTCTGACTTCAAGGTCTGGGGAGACGTACTTGGATTTCAATCTGCCGCCCGAACTGGCCGCCTATCTGGTCGAACTCGACCAGTTTATTGCAGATGAAATCAGACCGCTGGAGCTGGCGGACGACAACATCCGCTTCTTCGATCATCGGCGCGAACACGCGCGCACCAACTGGGATGCGGGCGGGCTGCCGCGTCATGAATGGGAAGCTCTGCTGGCGGAGGCGCGGCGACGGGCTGACAAGGCGGGGCACTTCCGTTTTGCGCTGCCGAAGGAGATAGGCGGTCAGGCGCGCAACGTTGGGGCGGGAAGTAATCTCGCCATGGCGGTGATCCGCGAGCATCTCGCGGCGAAGGGGCTGGGGCTCCATAACGATCTGCAGAACGAACACTCCATCGTCGGCAACAGCGTCGGCGCGCTGCTGATGTGGAATTACGGGTCGGAGGCGCAGAAGGCGGAGTGGATGGAGGACCTTGCCGCGGGACGGCGCGGCTTTGCGTTCGGGATCACTGAGCCAGCGCATGGGTCAGACGCGACGCACATGGACACGCGGGCTGTTCGCGATGGCGATGACTGGGTGATCGACGGCGAGAAGACGTGGAATACCGGCGTTCATACGGCCAGCCACGACATGATCTTCGCGCGCACGTCAGGCAAGGCAGGCGACGGCCACGGCATCACGGCTTTCCTCGTGCCCACCGATGCTGCTGGCTTCAAGGCCGAGGAATTTCTCTGGACGTTCAACATGCCGACTGACCACGCGCACGTGACGCTGAAGGGCGTGCGTGTGCCGGACACGGCTGTGTTCGGCGGCGAGGGGCGGGGGCTGCAGGTGGTGCAGCACTTCTTCAACGAGAATCGGATCCGGCAGGCAGCGTCATCGCTGGGCGCGGCGCAGTATTGCGTCAATGAGGCGGTGGCCTACGCCAATGAACGTGCTCCGTTCGGCAAGCGGCTGTCGTCCAACCAGGGCATACAATTCCCGCTCGTCGAGCTGCAGACCCAGTGCGAGATGCTGCGAGCCCTGATCCACAAGACAGCGTGGCAGATGGATACGATCGGCAATTTCGCTGTCTCGGACAAAGTCTCGATGTGCAACTACTGGGCAAACCGTCTGTGCTGCGAGGCGGCTGATCGCGCAATGCAGGTGCATGGCGGCCTCGGCTATTCGCGGCACAAGCCGTTCGAGCACATCTACCGCCACCATCGTCGCTACCGCATCACGGAGGGCGCGGAGGAAATCCAGATGCGACGCGTTGCCGGCTATATGTTTGGATTCATGGATCAGCGCGCGCCCAAGGGCGTCACGGAATGATCGATACTGTCAGGCTTGAGACTGCGCTGAAGCGCATGCCCGGCTTCGAGGCGTTGCTGGCGTGTGAGCGGCTGTCTGCGGGAGCGAGCCGGGAGACCTATCGCCTGACCATCCAGCAGGATGGGCGAGAGCAGGTTATGGCGTTGCGCCGTGCACCGAATGAAGGGGGGCGGTCTGCGCTTGGCTTCGGTCCCGGGCTTGATGTTGAGGCGAAGCTGTTCGGCGCCGCGACCGAGGCAGGCGTGCCGGGACCGCTTGTGTTCATGACGCTGGAGCCGGGCGATGAGCTTGGCTCGGGCATCGTTATGGAGTGGATTGAAGGCGAGACGCTAGGCGCTAAGATCGCGCGCGCGCCGGAGTTAGGAGACACGCGCGAGGCGTTGGCGCGGCAGTGTGGGGAGGTGCTGGCGCGACTGCACAAGGCGGATGTTGCGGCCAGCGGGCTTGATGGTGTTCTCGAAACCTTCGACGCCGAGCATTCGGTACGCAAGACACACGCCTCCTATCTCGAGTTTGAAACGCCTCAGCCGATGATTGATTTCACGGCCATGTGGCTTTTGAAGAACCTGCCTAGGCAGCGGCCGCTGACGCTCGTGCACAGCGACTTCCGCAATGGTAATTTCATCGTGCAGCCGGAGAAAGGCATCGTCGCCGTACTCGACTGGGAGCTGGCGCATATCGGCGATCCGATGCGCGATCTTGGCTGGCTCGTCACCCGCTCCTGGCGCTTCGGCGTGCCGGCAAAGCCGGTAGGCGGCTTTGGCGAGCTGGACGATCTGATTGCTGGTTATGAGGCCGCATCCGGCGAAACGGTCGATCGTGAGGCGGTGCGGTTCTGGGAAATCTTCGGATCGTTCTGGTGGGCAGTCGGTTGTCTGTCGATGGCCGATAGCTACCGGAAGGGGATGGAGACCAGCGTTGAGCGTCCGGCTATCGGGCGGCGCAGTTCGGAATGCCAGATCGACTGCGTGAACCTGATCATCCCCGGCAAGGCGCGCAAACCGCAACCAGCGCTGCAGACGCTCTCAACGACCGAGATCCCGCGCTCGGACGAACTCCTGAAGGGCGTACGCGATTTCCTACGCAATGAGGCGTCAGCCGCTCTCGAAGGTCGCAACCAGTTCCTTGCGAGGGTCGCCGCCAACTCGGTCGACATCGCTCTGCGCGAGCTGACCTTCGGCGCGGATGCTGCCATGTGGGAGACACAGGCTCTGCGTGGCCTGCTGGGCAAGCCGGGCGAGGTCTCAGAGCTTCGCGATTCGCTGTGCAAGGCGATCCGGCTGGGCGAAATCGACATCAATAGTACGGACCTGCACGCCTATCTGCGCGGCAGCGTTCTGGCGCAGGCGATGATCGACCAACCCAACTATCCGGGCGTCGCGGAGTGCCTGGGCCACGGCTAGCCGCCTGTTACGCGAGGGCAGCTGCCTACTCGACGGTATCGCGCGACGGGTCTAAACCGGGCTCAGTCATTTCGAGGTGTTCTCCCATGTCGCGTCCCGTCATTTCGGCGACCGGTCTTTATACGCCGCCGCATTCAGTCTCGAACGCAGAGCTGGTCGCCAGCCTGAATGCCTGGACGGACAACTATAATGCCGAGCACGCCGAAGAGATCGCGGCCGGCAAGCGCGAGGCGAAAGCCCACTCTTCGGTCGAGTTCATCGAGAAGGCCTCCGGCATCAAGTCGCGCTTCGTGATCGACAAGGAAGGCGTGATCGATCCCAAGGTGATGCGCCCGCATATCCCGGAGCGTCCGAACGACCAGATTTCGGTGCTGGCCGAGATCGCTGTCAACGCCGCCAAGCAAGCGCTGGCTTCGGCTGGCCGCGAAGCAAAAGACATTGATGCGGTGATCTGCGCCGCTTCCAATATGCAGCGCGCTTACCCAGCCATGGCTGTGGAAGTGCAGGCGGCTCTGGGCGCTGAAGGTTTTGCCTTCGACATGAACGTCGCCTGCTCGTCGGCTACCTTCGGCATCCAGACCGGCGCAGACTTTGTACGCGCAGGCCATGCCAAGACCGTGCTGATGGTGAACCCGGAAATCTGCTCGGGTCACCTCAACTTCACTGATCGCGACAGCCACTTCATCTTCGGCGACGTCGCTACCGCTGTCCTGATCGAAGCGGAAGAGGTCGCGCCGAAGGCTCACTGGTCGATCCTCGGCACGCATCTCAAGACGCAGTTCTCGAACAACATCCGCAACAATTTCGGCTTCCTCAACCGTGCGGCGCCCGAAGGCGTTGGCAAAAATGACAAGCTGTTCGTCCAAGAAGGCCGGAAAGTTTTCAAGGAAGTCGTGCCGATGGTGTCGGCCATGATCCAGAGCGAGATGGACCGTCTCGGCATCCAGGCGAGTGACCTGAAGCGCATGTGGCTGCACCAGGCCAATGCGGGCATGAACCGCCTGATCGCAGAGCGCGTGCTGGGCCATGAAGCCAGCGAACTCGAAAGCCCGACCGTGCTGGACACCTATGCCAACACGTCGTCGGCCGGTTCGATCATCGCTTTCCATAAGCATTCCAGCGACTTCAAGGCTGGCGAGAAGGGCCTGATCTGCTCGTTCGGCGCGGGCTATTCCGCAGGGACAGTCTTCATCGAGAAGGCGGCCTAGCGCCAACGCTCGTACTCTCACGCGCATTCGTGACGTTTCGACGAACGACGGCGTGCGCCGCAGCATGACGGGAATGGGAGTTGTGGCGCGGGCGCGCCTTGATAGTCTTTCGGCAAAACAAAAAGACTGCCGGAGGACATCATGGGCGCCGACGCTGCGAAGCTGCCACCTTTCCGCAAGCTGCCTTTCAAGGAGCCCGACATGGAGGTCAGGCGCGGCGAGGGCGGGGCTGTCTATCTGTCCTCGCGAACGCCGCTCGGGCCTGTGCCGCGGTCTATCCCGCATGTGCTGGACGAGCGGGCGGCCGAGCATCCCGACCGCCCCTGGCTGAAGCAACGCGAGCCCAATCACGGGCCTTGGCGCACGGTGACCTATGGCGAGGGCGCGAAGATGACGCGTTCGCTGGCGCAGGCGCTGCTGGATCGCGGGCTGGGGCCGGATGCGCCGCTGCTGATCCTGTCGGGCAATTCGATCGAGCACGCGCTGATCCAGATGGCGGCGATGCGGATCGGATCGCCCGCGACGCCGATCTCGATGGCGTACTCCGTCATGTCGACCGACTTCGCTAAGCTGAAGCACTGTTTCAATGCTGTGAAACCGAAGGCGATCTTCGTCCAGACCATGGACCCGTTCCGCAAGGCGCTGGCCACCTTGCCGCTGGATGGCGTTGCGATCATTTCGGCCGATGGGTCGGAAGGCTCTGAGGCTTTCGCGAAGTTGGCTGAAACGCCCGTCACCTCCGTTGTCGATACTGCGATGGACTGGCTCGGGCCGGATGCGATCGGCAAGTATCTCTTCACATCGGGCTCGACCGGCATGCCGAAGCCGACGCCGCAAAGCCAGGGCCAGATGACAGCCCAGATCGCGGCGCGCACGGCGCTGGATCAGCCGCTGCCGGATCATGATCCGAACGAGGTGCTGCAGAATCTCGACTGGATGCCGTGGAGCCATATCTCGGGCGGCAATGTGAACTACAATGGCTGCCTTGCGCTTGGCGGCACGTTCCACATCGACGAAGGCAGGCCGATGCCTGGCCTGTTCGCCACCACGATGAAGAACGCTGCTGATGTGCGGCCGCAGTATTTCGGCTCGGCGCCGATTGCCTTCGCCATGCTGGCCGAAGCGATGGAGCAGGACCCGGATTTCCGCGACGCCTTCTTCAGCCGCATGAAATACATGGTCTATGGCGGCGCCACGCTGTCTGACGATCTCTATGATCGTATCCAGGCGCTGGCGATTGCCTCGACGGGTGAGCGTATCCCGCTCATCACCATGTATGGCGCAACCGAAACGCAGGGCATCACTATGGTGCACTGGGAGCTCGAGCGTGTGGGCATGGTCGGCCTGCCTCTGCCGGGCCAGACGCTGAAGCTTGTGCCCTCGGGCAACAAGATGGAAGTGCGGGTCAAAGGTCCGATGGTTATGTCGGGCTATCTGAACCTCCCTGAGAAGAACAAGGACGTGTTTGACGAGGAAGGCTTCTACTGCCTCGGCGATGCAACGCGCTTTGCCGATCCCGAGCATCCCGAGAAGGGTCTCGTGTTCGATGGGCGCGTGACCGAGGACTTCAAGCTCAACTCCGGCACATGGGTATCTGTCGGCACGCTGCGGCCGGACATCGTCGCGGCGTGCGCGCCGCTTGTATTCGACGCGATCGTGTGCGGTCAGGACAAGCCCTATGTCGGTGCGCTGCTCTGGCCATCGCCTGCTGCGATGAAGGCGGCGATGGAGGCTGCTGGCGGCGATGGCGCCAAGGCTGTTGGCGAGCTGACGGCGCAGGTCGCGCAGAAGCTGGCGGCGTTCAATGCGACGCAGCCGGGTTCCTCGCGCAAGGTGGGGCGGTTCAAAATCCTGACCACACCGCCGTCGCTCGATGCGGGTGAGATCACAGACAAGGGCTATGTGAACCAGCGCGTTGCGCAGGATCATCGCGCGGCCGATGTGGCGGCCTTGTTCGCTGCCGATCTTGCGCCGGGCATCGTCAAGCTGACGTAAGACGCGAGGGAAGGCGCCAGCGCCTGAAAGTTCGCGTGGACTTGGCTCTTTTCGTGTGCAGGATGCCGTGCGCGTAACGCAGGTTTTACAGCTATCGGAGCGGCTATGTCTGCCTTGAACGTCGAGCGGCCGGACTTCATGCAGGATGAGGACATCCGCATGTTCGAGGACTCGGTTGGCAAGTTTTTCCAGCAGCATGCGCCGACCGAGCGCGTGGAAAAATGGCGCAAGCAGAAGTGCGTTGATCGCGAGATGTGGAACGAGGCTGGCGCGGCCGGCCTGCTTGGTCTGTCGACCCCGGAAGAGTATGGCGGCATGGGCGGCGATTATCGCCATGAGGTCGTGTTCATGGAGCAGCTGGCCGCCAATGGCGTCGAGGGCTTCGGCGCCTCGCTGCACAATGCGATCGTGATGCCGTACATCATCCACTACGGCACCGAGGAGCAGAAGAAGCGCTGGCTGCCGCGCATGGCGACGGGCGAGCTGGTCTCGGCCATCGCGATGACCGAGCCGGGCGCGGGCTCCGATCTGCAGGGCATCAAGACGACGGCCAAGCGATCGGGCAATGGCTATGTTATCAACGGTTCGAAGACTTTCATCACCAACGGGCAGACAGCCAACCTGATCTGTGTCGTCGCCAAGACCGATCCGACGCAGGGCGCGAAGGGCGTGTCGCTTGTCTTCCTTGAGACGGATGGTGCGGAGGGTTTCGAGCGCGGGCGCAATCTCAAGAAGATGGGTCAGGATGCGCAGGATACGTCCGAGCTGTTCTTCAACGATGTGAAGATCCCGGCCGAGAACCTGCTCGGCACGGAAGAGGGAAAGGGCTTCTACCAGCTGATGGGCCAGCTTCCGCAGGAGCGGCTCAACATTGCGGTGCAGGCGATCTCTACGATCGAGAAGGCGCTGGAGCTGACGATTGATTACGTGAAGCAGCGCCAGGCGTTTGGGAAGCGCATCATTGATTTCCAGAATACGCAGTTCGTGCTCGCCGAGTGCAAGACCGAGGGAACCGTTGCGCGGGTGTTCGTGAACCACTGCATCGGCCTGCACCTGCAGGGCAAGCTCGATGCGGCGACGGCGTCGATGGCGAAATACTGGTTGTCGGATCTTGAGGGCAAGATCGTCGACAAATGCCTGCAGCTGTTTGGCGGCTACGGCTTCATGGACGAGTACCCGATCAGCCGCATGTACCGCGACGTGCGCATCCAGCGCATCTATGGCGGCACCAACGAGATCATGAAGCTGCTGATCGCGCGGACGCTCTGATCGATGGCGACTAAGCGCCAGACGTTCGACCGGCGGGAGCTGGGCGGGCCGTTTGATATTGTCGGCGATGTTCATGGCTGCTGCGACGAGCTGGAAGAGCTGCTCGCGGAGCTTGGCTATGAGGTTGAGTGGTCTGGCGAGGACGTGACCGTGACGCCGCCCTCGAGGCGGACGTTTGTGTTTGTGGGCGATCTGGTGGATCGCGGACCGCGGGTGCCGGACACGTTGCGCATCGCCATGGCGATGGTGGAGGCGGGGACCGGTCTCTGCGTCGAGGGCAATCACGACAACAAGTTCGGACGCATGTTGAGCGGCGCCAATGTGAAGATGGGCCACGGGCTGCAGGCGTCTGCGGATCAGATGGCGGGAGAGAGCCCGGCGTTCAAGGCGAAGGTGCGGAGCTTTATCGATACGCTGCCGCCTTATCTCTGGCTTGATGGCGGCAAGCTCGTTGTCGCCCATGCGGGACTGAAGGAAGAGATGCTGGGGCGGACCGACGGCAAGGTCCGGTCGTTTGCGCTTTACGGCGAGACGACGAGCGAGGTCGATGGCTTTGGCTATCCTGTGCGGCGCAACTGGGCGCTGGAGCATGATGGCGAGCCGGCGATTGTTTATGGGCACGTTTCCGCGCCGGATGTTCAGGCGATCAACAATACCTGGTGTCTTGATACGGGCTGCTGTTTCGGGGGCAGGCTGACGGCGCTGCGCTGGCCCGAGAAGGAACTGGTGAGTGTCCCGGCGCGGGCGGTTTATTTCGTTCCGGACCGTCCGTTTGCGGATCGGACGCGCTGATCCCGCTAACGGGCTTGACGTCGTCTGGTTGAGCCCTTTCAGATGCGCGCAACATTCAAGAGGACCTGAGCCATGAAAACGCGGATCACCGAGCTGTTCGGCATCGAGCATCCGATCATCCAGGGCGGCATGCACTATGTCGGCTTTGCCGAGATGGCGGCTGCGGTGTCGGAAGCCGGTGGTCTCGGGATCATCACGGGTCTGACCCAGAAGACGCCGGAGGGCCTGCGCGCCGAGATCCGCCGTTGCCGCGAGATGACGAAGAAACCGTTCGGCGTGAACCTGACTTTCCTGCCTGCTGTGACGCCACCGGACTATCCGGGTTTCGTGCGCACGATCATCGAAGAGGGCGTGAAGATCGTCGAGACGGCGGGCAACAACCCGGCGCAGGTGATGCCGTTCTTCAAGCAGGCCGGCGTGAAGGTGATCCACAAGTGCACGTCAGTTCGTCACTCGCTGAAGGCCGAGAGCATCGGCTGCGATGCGGTGAGCGTTGATGGATTCGAGTGCGGCGGGCATCCGGGCGAGGATGATGTGCCGAACTTCATCCTGCTGCCGCGCGCGGCGGAGGAGCTGAAGATCCCGTTCGTCGCTTCGGGCGGCATGGCCGATGGTCGTTCGCTGGTGGCGGCGATGGCGCTGGGCGCTGAGGGCATGAACATGGGCACGCGCTTCATCGCGACCAAGGATGCGCCAGTGCACCAGAACGTGAAGGATGCGCTGGTGAAGGCGAGCGAGCTGGATACGCGCCTGATCATGCGTCCGCTGCGCAATACGGAACGCGTTCTGAAGAATGCGGGCGTGGACAAGATCATCGAGAAAGAGAAGCAGCTCGGTGCGGGCGTGAAGTTCGAGGACATCATCAACGAAGTCGCCGGCGTCTATCCGAAGGTGATGAAGGATGGCGACATGGAAGCAGGCGCCTGGAGCTGCGGCATGGTTGCGGGCCTGATCCACGATGTGCCG
This sequence comes from Hyphomonadaceae bacterium, assembly GCA_965229115.1. Classification (GTDB taxonomy): domain Bacteria; phylum Pseudomonadota; class Alphaproteobacteria; order Caulobacterales; family Hyphomonadaceae; genus UBA7672. Next base: position 161,363 of record CBDDIR010000003.1, read on the forward strand.
ACGGTGAAGGAGCTGATCGACCGGATCATGCGCGAAGCGGACGAGATTATCTCGAAGCGGCTTGCCGGGGCTGTGCGGGCATAGGTTCGCGGTCCCGCTGGTTGGCGGGTTTGGTGGTTTGAGTTGGAAACGCGCTCGCTTAGGTGGGCGCGTTTTTGTTTGGAGTTGGGGCGCGGGGAGCGGCCCCCTCCGTCTCGCCGCGAAGACGCGGCGATCCACCTCCCCCAGTTTTCAACTGGTGGAGGCAATTCCCCTTCGTCGCGACGATGCGCTGTGTTGCCTCCATCAGTGCGGAGCACTCGGGGAGGTAGATCGCTTGGCGTGAGCCAAGCGAGACGGAGGGGGTGGGTGTTTGGCCCACGTTGGTGAGCACGCCCTTTCCATCCTTCGAGACGATCGCACGAGAGAGTGCCGTCGATGCGACAGCGTGCGTGCGATCCCTCAGGATTAGGGCTATCGGGCTGCTTTGCTGAGCAGCGATCAGTTCCTGTTGTTGGGTGTCGGTCTTCGATCCAGGCAGAGGCTGGGGCATCTGACGTGTGGCATTCACGGCGGGACGGCGCAGGCGCATCCGGATTGTCGAGGCGACGTTCAGCACGAGCATCGCAAGCACGTGCAGCGTCGCATCGATCCAGCGATCGAGAGGCGACGGGGTTACCAGCCCAGTTTGCGCGTGTTTGTGTCGTGTCATGCGGGGTAGAATACCCCGGTCCGCGGGGACGTAGATTCTAAGAGGCTCTATCCCCCAATCTTTCGCGCTAACGCGCTGAGATTGTTCGGGATGATTTTTGGTTGTCCTACAGTTTGGGTCCGCTCCATCCCCCATGCGTCGTCATTCCGGACGCGCGCGTAGCGCGTGAGCCGGAACCCAGGGGATGCAGGCGCCGATGTGTGCGGCCCCTGGGTTCCTGCTTTCGCAGGAATGACGAGGAGAGAGAGATGTGGGTGTCGCGCTCGTCCTTCGACGGACGCGCAGCGGAGCTGCGCTGCTCAGGATGAGCGCTGGGGGAGAGCGGTGAGGTGGTGGCGTGGTGCATTTTCAATGCACCCTACGGACGGTGGTGGTCAGCGTTTGCCGTTTAGCTCGTCCAGGAGTGTGCCCATGGCTTTCAGGAGGGTGTCGTCTTTTCTGGCGAGTTTTACGCGGAGGGCGCGGAGGCCGTCCTGCATTTTCATGCTGTTGGCGCCGAGGTCGGCGATGGCGACGAGGATAGCTTCGAAGCGTTGGCAGCTTTCGATGCGGTTGGGGACATCTTTGAGTTTGCCGGTTGGCATGTCGTTGAGGATGGCCAGGAGTTCGGGTGTGAGCTTGGGGTCGTCCGGGCCGATGAAAAGGGGGCGGCTGTCGCGGAGCATGGCGATGCCGCTGCTGAAGACGTCGTCGTCGCGGCTGGAGAGCCAGTCCATCATCAGGTCGTAGGCGTCCTGACGGCGGAGGAGGAGCGAGGCGGCCATTTCGGTTGAGCGGCTGCGCAGGTGGGCGTGGTGGCGGAGGGTTGCGACGTCGCTGGTGGTGCGCAGGTCTAGCGCGGACTGGACGGTCTGGAAGTCGGCGAACTCAGGGGGCAGGTTTGCGGGTGGTTTCGGAATGTTGCCGCAGGCGGAGAACTGGCGCTCAGCGCGGGTGAGGGGCGATTGCGCGGCATCCAGTGTGGCTTCGAGTTTGGCGAGGCCGGCTTCATCGCTCACGCTTGCGTCGGCGGGATAGAACAGCATCGGATAGCGCACGAGTTCGGCCGCCATCGGCCAGCGATTTGGCGCGCCGGGATAGTGGATGGCGACGCGCGGGAATTTCGCGAGCCAAGCGACGACGTCTGGCGGCGTGTCGACGGGGACGTAGGCGGTCCAGGCATTGCCGGTGTGGCGGCCATCATCGCCGACCTGTCGTGTGACCGAGACTGTGCCGCAGCGCAGGCAGGCATTGACGTTGATGTTGCGTGCGATGGGCCAGAGCGGGCGATGGAAGACGGCGCCGCAGCCGCACGAGACGGTGAGCGCGTTGTCGTGTGCGGTGGGCGTTTCGGCTTTTGGTGCTTCGGTCGCTTTCGCGGGTTTGGGCTCGCGGGGCGGCATCACGAGTTCGCCCTTCTCGAAATACTCGCGCATGTGGTTGTTGCGCGGGCCGTCGGTGGCGCGAAGATCGAAGGTGAGGCGTTCGGGCGTCGACTGGCCGTCTGCGCCGTCACGCTCCCAGTCGATGAAGATCGTCGTGTAGGCGGGGTCGAGCGAGATGCGGCGGATGACGGCGGTGGCTTCGAAGGGAATGCGCAGGCCGGTCGCGTCGGTGAAGCCGCGGATCACCTTGTAGCGGTGATGGGATTCCAGATGATCGATCGTCGTTCCCACGGCGTCCCCCTGCGATCCGTGGTCGGACGGATGGCGGGTGGGATGTTAGCGCAGGATATTGGTGGAGAGAATGGTTCGTCATTCCCGCCGGAGCGTAGCGGAGAGCGGGAACCCAGGGGCTGCAGGCATTGCCCATGTTGCCCCTGGGTTCCTGCTTTCGCAGGAATGACGGTGGTGAGCGTTAGCTACGCTTCGATGCCGACGCCGGTGGGGCAGGAGACGCCGGTGCCGCCGATGCCGCAATAGCCGCCCGGGTTCTTGGCGAGATACTGCTGGTGATAGTCTTCGGCGTAATAGAATTCCGGGGCGGACAGGATCTCGGTGGTGATCGTTCCTTTGCCGGCAGCTTTCAGCGCGCCCTGATAGGCGTCGCGCGAGGCTTCGGCCTGACGCTTCTGCTCATCCGAGTATGTGTAGATCGCCGAGCGGTATTGCGTGCCGTGGTCGTTGCCCTGGCGCATGCCCTGGGTCGGGTCGTGGTTTTCCCAGAACACTTTCAGGAGCTGGCCGTAGGACGTCTTCTTCGGGTCGAAGACGACCAGCACCATTTCGGTGTGGCCGGTCTCGCCCGAGCAGACCTCTTGATAGGACGGGTTGGGCGTCTCGCCGCCGGCATAGCCGACTGCGGTGGTGTAAACGCCGTCCTGTTGCCAGAACTTGCGCTCGGCGCCCCAGAAGCAGCCGAGGCCGAAGGCGGCGACTTCCAGCCCTTCCGGGAAGGGGGCTTTGATCGGGCGGCCGTGGTTCACGAAATGCTCTTTGGGGACCGCAACCGCAGTCGCGCGGCCGGGCAGGGCTTCGCCGGGCTTGGGAAGCTGGCTCTTCTTGCCAAGGGAGAACATGGGATCATCCTTTGAATTCTGAGCCCCCTATGTGGGGTGGCCGGGGCGGCGCGTCAAAAGCCCGACTGTCAGGTGTGATGTAGGCCGTCTTGGGCGCAGTAACTTGCGCTTCAGACAGCCCCATGTAAAAGCCCCCTCCTGCGCTGGTGAGGTGGCCGAGTGGTCGAAGGCGCACGCTTGGAAAGCGTGTATACGGGAAACCGTATCGTGGGTTCGAATCCCACCTTCACCGCCAGAGTTTCCTTGGCATCGCCAGGCTTTCCGTCGCGCTCAAGCGCTTCGGCAGAATTTTCCCCTGAAAACAACGTATCAGCGTAGGCTGGGGCTTGGCGTTGCGCGTGAACTCTGCGTAATCTGTGTTAGTTCAGGGTTATCCCTGTAGTCTGGGAATTGGGGGATCGGACGTGGCGGCCAAGGGGCAGGTTCTTATTGTCGACGACCAGTTCCTGATCGTCGAGTTCCTGCGGATCTGGGTCGAGACCTACGGTTTCGAGGTTTGCGAGATTGCCAGCACGGCGGAGGACGCCGTGGCGAAGGCGCTGGCCCTGAAGCCGGACGTGGTGCTGATGGACGTGCAGCTCGAGGGGGCCGGGGACGGGGTGGACGCCGCGGCGGCGATCTCGGCGGCGATCGACACGCGGATCGTCTTCGTGACCGGCGGCACCAACGCGACGACGCTGGCGCGCATCCAGCAGAGCAAGCCGTTTGCGACGCTGATCAAGCCGGTCGATCCCGAGGAACTGGGGCGCGTGCTCGAGCGGGCGGTGGCGGGCGGCTGAGGGCTATCCGCTTGGCGTGCTGAGGGCCATTTCCTGTTGCAGGGGAATATGCTCTAGCCTCGAAACGATCCAACATTCCCCGCGAGGCGACGCATGAAGACGGTGTTTCTGGCTCTGGCTGCAGCAGCTATCGCCGCGCCGGCCGCGTCCGCGCAGGTCGACAGCGTCCGCCTTGGAGTGATGAAGCACAATATCTGCGTCAGCGACTGCAAGAACGCGGACAAGGAATCCGGCGTCAACATCAATGGCGAGGTGCGGTTTGCCTCGCCCGATTGGCTGGGCTGGGCGGGCGCGCCGCATCCTTATGTGATGGGCTCGGTGAACACGGACGGCAATACGTCGTATGGCGGCGTGGGGCTGGAGTGGGACTGGCATTTCGCGCCGAGCTGGCATCTCGAGCCGGGCTTTGGCTATGTCATCCACGATGGCGCGATCAACAACCCGTATGCGAACGGCACGCCGCAGGCGGCGGCTTATGTGCAGGACCACGTGCTGCTGGGCTCGAAAGACCTGTTCCGCTCCTCGCTGGCGCTGACGTGGGATGTTTCTGAGACGTGGGCGGTGCAGGGCATCTACGAGCACCTGAGCCATGGGCAGATTCTGGGTACGGGCCGCAACCAGGGCATGGACGAGATCGGTGTTCGGGCGGTTTGGCGGTTTCAGTAGGGCCGCTGAGGGGCGGGAAACTGGCCTCGTCGGGACCGGGTCAAAATAAGCGGATCGGGTGGGTGACAGGGTCTTGTATCCCGGCGGCTTCCCCGGTATCACGCCCGCCTTGTCATCTGCCCAGATGGCGGAATTGGTAGACGCACTGCTTTCAGGTAGCAGCGGGTAACACCGTGGAGGTTCGAGTCCTCTTCTGGGCACCATCTTTGCGAAAAGTTCTTTTTCGCCAGTGACATAGTCACAACCGATCCGAGAATCGTCAGTCCAGCGTGATGCCGTGCTTTGCCAGCATGGCGAGGGCTGGGCTCATGCTGTCGCGGTATTTGCGCCAGCGCTGGACGGATGTGGCGTAGAGCGGGCGGCGGACCTGGCTGGCGCTCGCGGTGGCGACGGGGGCGGTGTTCTCGTGGAAGGCCAGGCACCGGTCCTGCCATTCCAGCCCGCAGAACGAGACCACCCGCCGGGCTTCGCTGTCGAGATTGGCGACGAGGTCTTCGTAGTGGACCTCGGTGAAGCGATCTGGCGGCAGGGTCTCCCGGAAGTCTGTGATCAGCTGGTCAAAGCGGGCGAAGTAGTCGGCGGTCCAGGCTAGGTCGTACGCGTACCGGTAATAGCTGAACGAGGTCGCGAAGAGCTGGCGGAAATTGCTGAGCACGGTGTCGCCTGCGTTGCGACGGAGGCAGATGACGCGTGCATTGGGCAGCGCCTGCAGGATCAGGGGCGCGTAGAAGAAGTTGAGCGGCATCTTGTCGATGAAGCGGGGAGCGGTTCCGGCGACGCGGCGCGCGCGTTCGACATAGCGCTGGCCGACCTGCGCGAGGTCGATGGTCTGTGCGGCAGTCAGCGTTTCGGCATCGAGCACGAGTGGCGAGGGCGTGTGTGTCGCGCGTTTTACTTCAAGCGCGAAGTCGCTGAGTTCTCCGGCCGAGACGACATCGCTGTGGCTTGAGAGGATGCGATCGAGAAGCGTGGTTCCGGTGCGCGGCATGCCGACGATGAAGATGGGTGATGGGTCGGGATGTCCGGTGCGTTGCCGGGGGCGTTGTGCGGTGTTGCGGGACGCTTCGAAAAGAGCGGTGGCCTCCGAAGCGGAGTAGGGCGACGTTTCGCGTTTCAGCGTCTTCGCCTTGTCGAGCCACGACATGGCGCCTGTAACGTCGCCGGAGTCCTCCAGGATTTTTGCGATGGCGTGTCCGATGTGGAGGCGGTCGTCTGCATCGGTGAGGGTTGCGAAGAGTGCCTGCAGGGCGGGAAGATCGCCGTCGCTGCGCGCGTGCTTCTGCATCATGACGAGCGATGACCAGGCGCGGACGTTGTTGGGCTCGATGGCTATGGCTCGGCGGAAAGCGGACTCGGCGTTGGCGAAGTCGCCCATGAACTGCAGGGCTGCGCCGAGATTGTAGAGGAAGGCGGGATTGCTCGGTTCCTTCTCTGTGGCGCGGTGGAAAAAGGGGGCGGCGTCGGCGTGGAGACCTAATCGGCTGTGCGCGACGCCGATTGTATCCAGCGTGCGTGGCGACAGATCGCTCGCTTTTGCAGCGGCGCGGGCATCTTCAAGTGCGCCTTCGCGATCGAACAGGGCGACGCGGCTGCGTGCGCGTTCTGCGAGGTAGCGGCCATTTGCCGGAGACAAATGCAGCGCGCGATCGAACAGCTCGCACGCTTTACGATGGTTGTCGTGATCGGCGGTCAGAATGCCGAGTAGATAATAGGCTTCGGCGTTCGATGGCTCCGCGCGCAGCACCGCCATGCAGGCTGCGTGCGCCTGCCGATACTCGCGCCTGGCAAGCAGCGTAGCGGCTTCGTTGAGAAGAGCGTCAGGTTCCACGCGCGCCCGCTAGCACGGTTTTTGTGCGTTCGTGCTGCTGAGTGGAACGTTGGGCGGCGCCTGACGCCAGTAATGAATCGTACACCCGAACCTCGTTGCCCTGTGCGTGGACCCCGGCTGTCGTCTGACCCGCAGGTCGTGTTTGGCCTGCGAGTGACAAGGAGTTCCTGTATGCAAAAGACGCGTCTGCTGCGCACATCGTGTCTCGCCGCTATCGCCATTGCAAGCATTGCAGGAGCGGCACATGCGCAGGAGACGACACCGCCCGAGGATCGCGATGTAGTCTATGTGACCGCGACGCGTCGCGAGGAAACGGTGCAGGATGTGCCGGTGAACATCGCGGCCGTGGGGCAGGCGCAGATCGAAGAGCAGGGCTTCACTGAGCTCGCCGACGTTCTGGCCTATGTGCCTGGCATCAACATCGTCGATCGTGGCGGACGACAGGGCAACCCGATTATCGTGCGCGGTCTGAACGCTGATCCGATCGGTCCGGGCGACGGCAACAACAATGGCGGCGGCACGGTCGCCACGTATATCGGCGAGATTCCGGTCTATGTGGATCTCAAGCTCAACGACATGCAGCGCGTTGAGGTGCTGCTGGGGCCGCAGGGGACGCTGTATGGCGCCGGCACGCTGGGCGGCGCGATCCGCTATATTCCGAACCGCCCCGATTTCTCGGGCGACAGCCTCTCCGTGCGTGCAGAAGGCTATCAGTATTCCGAAGCCAGCAGCCTGAGCTCGAGCGGCGGTTTCACCTTCAACAAGGCGTTGGGCGACACCTTCGCGATCCGCGGCTCGCTTGATATGTCGAAGGATAGCGGCTTTGTGGATCAGCCTTATGTCGTGAACGAGATCGGCGTTTCCGATCCTGATCCGGACTTCAGCAACCCCACCGCCGTCAACGCCAACCTGCATCGCGTGAAGGACGCTGACAGCGAGGAAGTTCTGTCGGGCCGTATCGCAGCACGTTGGGCGCCGCTGAGCTGGCTCGATGGAACGCTGACCTATTATTACCAGGACGCCGACATTGGCGGCCGCCGCATTTCGAGCCTTCGCTCGACTGTTCCGGTTGGCGAATACGAGAACGCCAAGCGCGTTCTGGAGCCTAACAAGATCACGAACGAGCTGCTGGCGCTTGAGGTCACGGCTGATCTTGGATTTGCCGAGCTTACGTCGGCCACGGGATACAGCCGCTTCAAGGACAATGGTCAGCGCGACCAGACCGACCTGCTGATCTCGCTTGAATACAGCTATGAGAGCTTCCCGACCTTCACGGCCTTCACGCATGAGCGGGGCAAGGAAGAGACGATCAACCAGGAGATCCGGCTCGTCTCCAAGACGGATGGTCCGTTCAACTGGATCGTCGGCGGCTTTTATAACGAGTTCAAGGGCGCGGGCTTCTCGGCGGAGTACACGCCGGGCTATGCGGACTTTGCCGGCTTCGATCGTCCGGACGATCTCGAATATTACTCGCAGGCCCGCAGCAACCTCGTTGAGCGCGCGATCTTTGGCGAGATTGCCTATGACATCACTGAGGCTCTGACGCTGACCGTTGGGGCGCGTGCGTATGATTATGAGCTGAAGGAGTTCAGCGCGGTCGACTTCCCGCTGTTCGATCCGGATTTTGTCGCGCCGTCTCTGAGCGAGATTGGCGACCAGCCGTTCGACCCTGATCTCGGCCAGAAGGATGACGGCGTGCTTGGCAAGGTGAACCTTGCCTGGAAGGTGAATCCGGACTTCCTGCTCTACAGCACGATCAGCCAGGGCTACCGGATCGGTAACTCGAACGGGTTGGGCGAATGCGGTCCGTTCGTTCCCAACGCGACGCAGGGCGCGTGCGCTCTGGCTCCGGGCCAGCAATATGGCCCCGGCGCAGGCGACGTCTCCATCCGCGACGAGCGCCAGTTCACCGCAGACAAGACCAACAACTACGAGCTTGGCGTGAAGTCGTCGTGGCTTGGCGGCGACCTCATTCTCAATGGTGCGATCTATTACATCGAGTGGGTGGACCCGCAGGTCTCGTCGGCGACGGTCAACGCGTCCATCCCGATCACGGTCAACGCAGAGGGTGCGGAATCGCGCGGCTTCGAGGTGTCGGGCGATTGGAGGCTGACCGATCAGTTGAGGGTTCGCGGAAGCTACAGCCTGACGAAGTCGGAACTGACCGCGCCTGTGCCTGATCTCGTGCGTACCATCACGCCGCCGGGCTTTGCTGCGGCATTCGAGGATGGTGAATCGCGTGACCGGCTGCCGGGCTCGCCGGAGAACCAGTTCTCGATCTTCGCCAGCTATGACCATCCGCTGTGGGACGGCGATCTCACCTGGAACATCGGCTATGCGTGGCAGGGTGATGTGTTGTCGCGCGCGGGGGGCAGGGGCGACAGCCTCACGCTGGACGCGTTCGGTATGGCGAACGCATCGGTCGTCTATGACGCCGGGCCGTGGCAGGCGACGCTGTTCGTCAACAACCTGTTCGATGAGTATGCGGAAACGGGCGTGACAGGGACGATCCTGTCGAACCAGACGGTCAACGGCGCCAATGTGCGTTCGTATTATACGAACATCGCTCCGCCACGCGCGATCGGCCTGCGCTTCAGCTGGGATGTGTTCTGACGTTTGATCGGGCGCGCGTTTACCCGCAATCCTGCGACTTATCAGGACGTGCAGCGCAATGCTGCGCTGTGCGGGTAAATTTGCTGCGTCGCGCAAAATCGTCGCGGAAAAGGGCGAAGCGCCAAATCGAGTGGACGCGAACTAGCTCTTGTTAACGTGATGCGCGTGTCATCGGCATGGGAGGTTGGGGCCATGTTGGGGAAGTATGATGGCGTCAGCTTTGGCGTTTTCCTGGGTCGACCAGTTCTGCACTGCGCGGGACGCCTTGAACGAAACCGAATGTGAGCTTGGCAAAGTGTCGGCTCTCTTGTCCGATGTCGCAGACACGATCGTCGATGATCCGGAAGGTCTGACCGAGATCGACGGCATCGCTGAATGGCCGACAGCGGACCGGCTGCGATCGCTGGTCGATAGCTGGAAGCATCAGCGCAGCCGGATGCAGGCAGCGTGGGACCGGCTGAACGAGCGAGAGCGCCGGCAGGTGGGGCGCCTGCCGCCCTTCGGCGCCAGAGATCCGAGCCGGCCGTTCGTTTAGCGCTTCAGTATCTGATCGTGGCGATGACGCGGTCTGAATAAGCGCCCGGCTTGGGCGTGTTCTGTGCGGGCACGCGGCCATAGACGGCGAGCGATTGTGCTGTGCCAGTTCCCGTGCCGGTCGCCTGGGTGGTGGCTGTTGTTCCCCACGCCGATGTTCGCGCCGCATCGCGGAAGAGGTCATAGGTTACTGTGTCTCCGGCGGCTGATGTCATCTGTCGCGCCGCCGTGTTTCCGGTCTGGCCGCCATCGAGCACGATGCTCCAGGAGGCGCCCTGCGTGCAGGTGACGCCGAGGGAGGACTGGCCTGTGATGGCGGAGGTGAGCACGCCTTTCACGCCGAAATCGAGATCGGCCGTGCTGATCGTGCAGGTAGCTTGGGGTGAGGTGGTGACGGAAAACTCAGGGCGCACCACCGAGCTGCCGACAAAACCGGTGCAGTTGGTCGAGGCGCCGAGAAGGGCGCTTGAGTAGCTGAAGGCAGTCTGGCTGCCGGTGAAGTTCGAGACGTAGGTTCCTGCCGTTGCGGTCGCGTCTGCGTAGAGGCGGGCATAGATGGTTCGTGTTGCGGTGCCCGCGCCGGACAGGATGTTGCCGATGATGATGGCGGGAACTGTTCCGAGCTGCGTGTTGTCGAGCGCGCCCCAGCCTTGCGAGCGGGCTGAGTCCTGAAACAGCTGATAGCTGAGCGTGCGGGTTCCGTTGCTGAGGAGGCGCGCGGAGCCGCTGGAGCCTGACGAGCCTGCGCTGATGCTGGGGCACATCTTGATCACCGACAGGAGCGGTATGCCTGTGCACGAGACCGTCACGGTGGCGAGCGCGTCGGTTGGCGTGCCTGCCAGAAGATCGGGTGAGCCGAAGTCGATCGAGGAAACCGTGGCCGAGCAGGTCTGTGCCTCGGCCCTGGTGCCGACAGTGTAGGTCAGGAAGCAGAAGAGAACGCAGATCGCCATCCTTCTCATTGGGATACTCCGCAAACGACACCACTGATACGAACCTGTTCACCGTTGGATGGCTTGTAGTTGAACGACGCCTGACAGCTTGACCCCATCGGCGTGGTAACCGTGATGCGGTTGCTCGGCTGGAGCTGTTCCATGAAGGCGAGGCCGTCATAGCCGACTGCATAAGGCGTGGTGGCGCCTTCAAGCTCGACGACCGATCCCGGTGGAAGGGGCTTGCCCGCCTGATCCAGCAGCTCGACGAGCGCTGATGTGCTGTCGAGTTTGACGCGCAGATCGACGTAGGCGGCGGAGCGGCCACGCGGGACGATGATTGTGTTGGTCGCGGTGATGTCTGCATCGATCGGAAGGTTCTCCGGGTCGATGGCGATGCGGTTGGGCGTGTAGGGCGTCAGCTCGGGGATCATGATCCGGCCGCGCAGGTTGGTTTTGCCAGCGGGGCGGTTCTCGTGGCTGACGGCCACGTTCGGCGCGCCGACATCGACGACTGCGAAACTGCCGTTCACGTGCTCGCTCGCGAAGAGTTCGCCGCCGACAAGTGCGAGGGAGCCTTCCATGGTGGCGTTGGCGGACTTGATCGTGTCGCCAACGCGCACGCCTGCTTCGAAGTCTGCAAAACTGGTGGAATAGCGGGCGGCGGCTTCGAACTCTTCGCGGTCGCCCGTCTCTGCGCGGACGGCCCAGCCGAGAGAGCCCGGCTTGCCCTGCTGCTGTCGCGCCGCCTGCACGAAGGTGGTCGTCCCTCCCGCGCGTTGCGAGATGCCGGACGTTCCGCTGATGTGTTCGCCAAGCGGAATGCGAAGGCCGATGTAGAGGCCGTCGCCATTGCCGCCGGCAAAATCCTTCACGCCAGTTGCGAACAGTGAGACCGAGCCGAAGTCGTGCGTGTAGTAGAGGCTGAGGAGCTTGGAGTTGGGCTGATCATCATAGGTCGCATTGATCAGGCTTGATCCCCATGCGCCGCCTTTCCACGGCAGGGGAGATGATACCGAGATCTGGTCGAACTCGCGTGGCAGGCCGAAGAGGTGGCCGCCGCGGTGTTGTGTTGCGCCGTCAGTCCATGAAGCCAGATCGTTGTGATCGCCGAAGACGCGCTGGCTGCGCAGGGCAAGCGAGAAGCCTGGCATGCGGCTCTCGAAACTGATGTCCGCGAGGCCGCCGCTGCCGCGATTGCTGGCGCTGCCCGCGATGGCTGCCGAGAGCAGGCCGATCGATCCGATCGTGGTGATGACGCCACCGCCAATGTTTGCCAGTCCGTCCGTGGCTTCGGCATGGGCCTGTATGGTGAGGCCGGGCGAAAGGCCTGTGCGCCATGAGGCGGAGCCGGCGAGGCTGTCGTCATAGTCGCTCGAGAGAACCCCGTAATTGCGGCGGGCGACGCCGAGCTCGAGGCTGTAGTCGTTGAGCCCGGGCGCGAGGAGTGCGGGCGAGGCATAGAATTGCGAGGTGGATACGGTCTCGCGGCCAAGCACGTCTCGCACGACGACGCTGGCTGTCCCGCCGCCATAGATCACCGGCGGATGCAGGATCTCGAACGGGCCTACGGAAACGTCTTCCGACAGGGTGCGAATGCCGTTGATGTATAGATCGACGGTCGAGGGGGCCGCGGCCGAGCCACCGAAGGTTGGCGTCGGGATGGTGACGATGTCCGGACGCAGGCCGAAGGAGCGGCGCAGCTGTATCCCGCCCATGCGGATCGGCCGCGTCCAGGAGAAGCCGCCTGAGACGAAGTCGCCGGCGCTGAAACTGCTGACGCCGTCAAAGTCCTCGTGCATGTAGAGGCTGTCGAGGCGAATGAAGTCGTCGTCTGGTCCGCCTGTGCGAACGGCGAAGGTGTTCTCGATCAGACCGAACCTGCCGAAGGTGCGCAGGTCAAAACCGCCGGACAGGCCATCGAACGTCTGCTGGCCTTCGCGATCCGAACCGCTGGCGAACAGCGTGTAGTTCAGGACCGTACCAAGAGGCGGCGTGGCCGGGCGGACAAAGGCTGCCGATGGCCGGCCATCCAGCGTCACCGGCCGCAGCGCTCGCGCGGAGGTGGTGAAGCGGATCGACTGCTGCGCCTCGTCATACGTGAAGCTGACGCCGGGCAGGGAGCCGAGATCAACTTCGGGCGCCTTTTCCATGTTGGCCGGCAATTGAAGGCCGATCTCGATCAGCTCGGATGCGGGCGATGTGATGTGCCCGTTTGCGTAGAGCCTGAATGACGAGATCAGTTCGCGCGCGTCGCCGTTTAGAAATACCTCAAGCTGGAGCGGAACGTTTTCACCCGGAGCAATCGTCAGTGTTGTCTGGAGTTGCCCACGGTCGGAGCCGTTTGGCGGCGTCTGGGCCGACGCACTTGCTTGGCCAACGGCTCCGATCAGGGCTGCCGCTGCGCAGCTGCTAGCGCGGCGGGTCCACAAGCAACACCTCCAGCTTACCGGTGTCCGACACGCCTCTCAGGTGGAGCGTGGGATCGGTAAGGCTTGTCGCGCCGATATCGACAGGGAAGCGCATCGTGGCGCCGGGCAGCACATAGCCGACCAGGCCGGACTGTTGGAAGACAGGCCCGTCATGGGCCTCGATGACGATGTCGGACAGGCGCAGGCGGCGCGTGCCACGGTTTTGCGCGACGACTTCCGTTTGATCGCCACGACGCGTGATCGACCAGTCAACGATGGAGACGCGATGGTTTTCATCCGAGAAGAAGACCGGGATCGACTGACGCACGACCATCGCGACGGCGCCGGGACGTGCATCGGCCGGATCGGGCACTTCATCGACCAGAACGCGGTACGACTCTTCATCGGGAATCGGAGTCTTGGCCGTCCGCACGACGCGGATCAGATAGTGCTGGCCGGGCGCAAGCTGCGTTTGCGGTGGGCTTGCAACGACATCCGTGGTTGGCTCGAGTCTTTCCTCGCCGTTGACCTGCGTCCAGCGCATGACGCGCACCTGCACGCGCACGGGCTTCTGTTCGCCATTGAGAATGGTGAGTGTCGTGCTGCGTTGACCAGGTAAGGGTTCGAGCATGACCGGCGCCACGCGCAAGTCCGTTGCGTGCGCCACAGCTATCAGGCTCGCGCCCGAGAACATGGCCGTCAGTGCGAGCTTCATGGAAAGCTTCATGTCACGTCCCTTGATGTTTTAACTCTGTAAGAAGTCAGTAGGTGATGACGACCTGAACGGTGTCGCTGTAGTTGCCGGCTGCGGGCGTCGTCTGCGCAGGCACGCGTCCATAGACGGTGAAGGTCTGCACGCCGCCATTGCCGGTAGCGGCCATGGTGTTGGTGCTGATGACGTCGCCCCAGATCTGCGTGGCGGCGGCGTCGCGATAGAGCATGTAGTTGACCGTTGCGCCTGCAGTGGCGCTCATCTTCCGTACACTGACGGTCGCACCGGCGCCCGCGCCGGCATTGAGGCCGATATTGTAGGGCGTCGAGTTGGTGCATTGCGCACCGATCGATCCGTCTGCGCTGATGGTCGACTGGATGACGCCCGTCGTGCCGAAGGCGATGTCGTTGGCTGCCGTGACCTTGCATTCCGCCTGGATGGTGAGTGTGACGCGGAACTGGCTGGTGGACGTGCCGGCGCTTACGGGAGTGGCGGCCAATAGTGCCAGAGCTGGGCTCATCAGCGAGGCGCGAAGTGCGATACCTGGTTTCATGTTTTTCCTCCAACTGGTGCCACTAGTAAACAATTGCTCGCGCGTTGGTTCCGGTTGAAGACAAGAATACTTATGGAAAACAGGGTATTAACCTAGAATTCAGCCGGGATGCAGGGCGATGCGATATCGACTGCACTGAAGTTTCTAGTGGCAAGTTTCCTGCATCACTTCGATGGCTGCCCGCGACGCCTCCCAGTCGGAGCGGGCAGCGAACTACCAAGACAGGGCTCCACGCCTGGTCGAACCTGGATGCAGAACGCCCCGAAGAGGGGTGGGCTGAAAAAATCTTTCAGTTAACGGACGAGTGCGTCCGCGACTGAGAACCTTCGTCCGTGCACGGAGGATCGTGGTAAACGACTCCCACTTTTTTCGCTAACCAACTGTAAACAAGAAAGAATAATCCGAAAAAGGGATGTACTAGCACAGAATATCAATCCATTTGTCCGATCGTAGGTCATCACTGGGAGGTCTTCATGACTTTGATCGGAACTAAGCGGTCGGCACTTGTCTGCGTGTCGATGTTGGCCCTGTTGGCCACTGCAGCTTGCGGACACACATCACGTTTCCAACTCGCCAGCACCGGCGCAGGTGATGGCAGCTTCGGCGTCAACGGCGGCGGCACCGGCGACGGTAGCATCGGCGATCCGGATGGCGACGACGACGTCACCAACAATGGCGACTCGACTGGCGAGGAGACGCCCACGCCTCCGCCGACGTCTCCTCCTCCGCCGCCCCCGCCTTCGCCCCCGGTTTCTCCTCCGCCCGCTCCGCCGGCTCCCCCGGCCAAAGGTGGCCTGACGCAGACGGCTGAATATCTCGGCGGCTCGCTGGGCAACGTCCTGATCAGCAGCGGCAACACCCTCAAGACGGCAGGCAACCTGGCGTCGAACCCTGGCGGCACGTCTGGTGCGCCGACCAACCCGGTTGGCGGCCTGGTGACCGCGCTCGGCACGTCCGTCGCCGGCATTGGCGCGGAAACGCAGCAAAACGGTCTCGGCGCAGTGCCGGTTGCCGGTCCTATCCTGGTGGCGGCCACGCCTGCGCTTGATAGCGTGACGGCGCCTGCAGCCAAGATCACCATCTTCGACGCCACCGTTATCGGGTCGGGTGCAAGCTCCAGCGCGCAGCTGATCGGCGCAAGCGTTGGTTCGGCTACGGCGGCTCAAGGCACGCTGGCGTCGGCGAACCTGCTCAACGGCGCTTCGGGTTCTGTTCTGGCGGCCAACCTGGCTGGCGGGCAGGTGGCGTCAGCTACCGTCCTTCCGAACGGCCTCGGCACTTCGCAGCCTGGCGCGATCGACTCGCTGGCCAACATCTCGATTGGCGGCACGACGATCATTCCGGGTGGTTCGGCTTCCGCAATCAACGCCAACGTTCTGCCGACCGGGCTCACGGGCCTGGGCAGCGGTGTTGCTGACCTGAATTCGGTTCTGGCGCCTGTCACGGGTTCGCTTACGCCGATCACCGGTGGTGGCGCTACGACGCCGGTCACCGGCATCGTCCAGGGCGTGACCAGCACTGTTGGCAGCGTTCTCGGTGCGAACGCTTCGGGCGGCGCTTCGGGTTCGACCGGCCTTGTGGGCGGTCTGACGGGCGGCGCTTCTGGCTCGACCAGCGGCGGTCTGCTGAGCGGTCTCACGGGTTCCGCAACCGGTTCGTCCGGTCTCGGCGCCCTCACTGGCAGCGCGTCGGGTTCGACGGGCCTGCTGGGCGGCGTCACCGGTCTTCTGGGGAAAGCAACGAAATAGCTCACGCCACCTCCCCGTATAGCCTTCGGCGATCGAGCGCCTGAACTTCGAGTAGCTCCTCCCGACGACCACGTGGTTCAGGTTCATGAAGGGGAAGCGCCCACGGCGCTTCCCCTTCACTATTTTTGCAAGGACCATTTTTGGAAAAAGTTGCTGCAAATGTTTAGCATCCGGTTTGCCATCCTGTCTGTCTGCGCAGTGGCCCTCTCTGCGGGCGCGGCGTACTCCCAAATCGTCGTCGACAAGGTTCAGCCGGGGCGTCTCGACGATCCCAATGCTGGCAAGGGGACGACGATAAAACCGGAGATCCAGCCGGCGGCTCCGAAGACAACCATCGCGCCGAGCCAGGCGATGAGCGGCAACATCACAGGCGTGCGGCTCGAGAAATCGACACTGCCGCATGAAGTTGCGGAAGCGGCGATGCGTCCGCTCATTGGTAAACCGATCAATCCGGAAAACCTGAAGGCGCTCGCCGATGCCTATTCGGCGGCCTACGCCAAATCGGACATCGCGCTCTACACCATTCTCGTTCCCGAGCAGACGTTTGAAAGCGGACAGGTGCGGATCGTCGCGATCGAGAACTACATCGACGAGGTCGTTCTGGCCGGAGACAATCCGGAGTCGGCCGCGCTTACGCGCGCCTATGCGCAAGAGATGGCCAAGGACCGCCCGCTGACGAAGCCGGTTCTGCGCCGCTATCTGCTGCTGATGGATGATGTGCCGGGCGCCACCACCACGCCGAACGTCATTGCCGGCAGCAGGCCCGACACGGTTAAGCTGGTGCTCGACACCAAGCGTGACCCGATCGAAACGGTTGTCTCGGTTGATACGCGCGGCGCTGCCCAGCTTGGCCGCATGCAGATCTCGGGCGACGTCTATCTCAACGGCTATGGCTATGAAGGCAACCAGACGCGCCTGACGGCTTCAACATCGGGCGACTTCAATCGTTTCATTTCGGTCGCTGCGTCTCATGCGATCACGTTGGGGCCGAGCGGTCTCACGGCAACCGCCTCCCTCGGCGCTTTCCGCACGCGCCCTGACAACACGCCGATGGAAGGGAAGGGCTATACGGGAAGCCTGCAGCTCAGCTACCCGGTCGTCCGTAGCATCAACACGAATATTACGGCCGCAGGCGGGCTGGACGGGTTCAACTCGGACAACGCGCTCGTCGGTCAGATCCTGTCGAGCGACCGCACACGTACGCTTCGTGGCGCGCTGTCGATCGAGAATCTGCGCGGCAAGACCGCCTGGGGCGCTAGCGTCTCAGTCAGCCATGGTATCGACGCGCTTGGAGCTCGCGTTGCGAACCCGATCATTTCGAGCGAGGAATTTACCAAGGCAAACGTCCAGGTGGCCGCGACGCGGGTGCTGGATGAGAATTGGCGCGTGCAGGGGTCTCTCTCTGCGCAGGTGTCAGGCGACCGCCTGCCGACCAGCGAACTGATGACGCTCGGCGGGGCCAGGTACGGACGCGCCTTCGATACCGGCTATGCGTCGGCAGACAGCGGCGTCGCAGGCTCGGTCGAAGTCTCTCGCAAGCTCGACGACAAACCCGTCGGTAAGGGCACCGAAGCATATGGCTTCGTCGATGGCGGCAAGCTGAAGTTCACTGATCGTCCGGGCCTGGTGCTTGACGACCGGTACTTGTCGTCGGCCGGCGGTGGCGTGCGATTGAACGTGGACGACACCATCGTCGGGCTCGAAGCCTCACGTCAGGTGGCCGGTCGCGAGGGCGATGGCTGGCGCATGGCAGTCAGTCTCGGGAAGAAATTCTAGGCGAGTCACACCACAGGCAAAAACGAGGAAACCTCGCCAAAACCCCATAGTTTGATGCGTTTTTATATGAGCTAGCAGCAAACGATTAATCTCGGGATGCGACAAATATCGAGAGGGGTCTGGGGAGCGTTGGGTTGAGGAAAACATGGTCACCACATCCGCGGAAGCTTCGCGTTTCGAACTTCGGAAGCGCTACGTTCGGCAGCTGGAAGAGCGTATTCGCCTGCTGCAGCCGATGGCAGGACGACTCGCAACCGAGACGATGACCCTGTCTGACTTCGAGCTTCTCGAACGGGAAGCTCACAGGCTCAGCGGCAGCGGCGCTGTCTATGGTTATCCAATCATCAGCGACACCGCTGCGGCCCTCGAGCTTGGCCTCCGCAACGGCGTGCGTGACGCGACCGAGATCGCAGCCCTGCTTGCGCCGCTACTCAAGGCGGCGCTGCAAGTCATGGGCGACACCGGTCGCGATGTCGATATGCCGTGGACCGATGACAACCAGCGCGCGGAATACCGCCCGCTCGTTCTGGTCGCCGACGCTGATCCCGCCTACCGCCAGCAGCTCGATTCCATGCTAGCGCCGTTTGCGCGGGTTGAGATGGTGCAAACCGGCCGCGCGGTTCTGGAAGCTTCCCGCCGTGAGCGGTTCGATCTCATCCTGGTCAGCAACTGGCTGCCGGACATGAACGGCCCTGAACTCATGGCCGGCCTGCGACCCGCAGAAGGGCGGGTGGCCTCGCCGGTCGTGATGATGGTCGCCGCACGCGACGCCGGTCAGATCGCGCATCTCGTGGCCGCTGGCATGAGCGACTATGTGATGAAGCCGTTCGACAACGACGTTACGGCCGATCGTCTGCGCAGCCTGGTGCAGCGTCAGAAGCCAGTTGTAATGGTCGTCGACGACGATCCGCTGATCTGCGAAATCTTCCGGACCAAGCTGCGCCAGCGCGGCGTCGACGTTTCTGTCGCCAACAGCGGCGTGCAAGCGCTCGACATGGCCAAGCGCGTGCGCCCGCATGCAATCATTCTTGACCGCTCCATGCCGCAGCTCGATGGCATGCAGGTCCTGTCGCGCATCCGCAGCGATGCGGCGCTCAGCAATACGCCTGTGTTGATCCTGTCGGCCCGCCGCAAGGACAGCGATATCGCCGATGGCCTTGCGCATGGCGCCGACGACTACATTTGCAAACCGTTCCTGCCGGACAATGTGGTGGAGCGTTGCCTGACATTGCTGCGTAGCAATGGGCAACTCGCTGCCTGATGAGGTCCCAGAGTGCGGCCATGGTGCGACAGTCCCTAGAGCTGCTCGACGGCCTGGACGACGAATCCTCCGATCTGTCGCCGCTGCGGCCGTCCTACAGGTCGCGCGATCGACTGCTCGGCATGATCGTCGAGGAAGCCGCCAACGAGATCTACGTCTTCGACCTGGAAACGCGCGCGCTCGTGCTGGTCAACAAGAAGGCGAGGCGCAATGTCGGCTATATGCAGAACGAGATCTGCACGATGGCCATCGACGATCTGCTTAACTCAGGCGATGTCCGCCAGCTCAACGAAGCCTTGAAGGAACTGGCTGGCGGCGCGGAGAGCGTCACGCTGCGTGCTCATCACCAGCGTCGCGATGGGTCCTCGTACGCGGTTGAGTCCTGCATCAAGATCGGCCGCCTCGATGGCCACCTCATCGCTTTCGCTCTGACGACCGACCAGACCGCGGTGCGCCGCGCCGAAGCGCGCTCGCGCAAGATTGCCGAACTCGATCGAATCCGCACGGAAGCGACTTCGCCCGCAGACATCCCACAACGCGCGCTGGACTGGCTTCTCGGCGATGGTTGCTGGACCTTGGGCGGGTTCGTCGATCTCAGCACGGGGGAGGGCGACCACCGCACCGTGTGGAAAGGCTCCGCGTCTGCGGACTGGAAACAACCTGATCTGAACGCACTGGAAGCCTTCGTGCGAGCGGAGGGCTTGGCTTCCCGCCAGCGTCGCTGGCTGCAGAACCATCCGCTCGAGCGGGCCAACGGCCGGAAGCTCATTGCGTCTCTGTTGCTTGTTCCCTTGGTCTTCAACGGCCAGTCGGTCGGCGTCTTCGTGCTCGCCGCATCCACGCCGATTACGCCGAACGACCTTCTGATCCCGCCGGACGAAGCGCGCCTCCGTCTGGCGCAGGCGTACGAACGCCGCATGAACGAGGAAGAGCTCGCCGAGGCGCGCGAGCGGCTGGAAGCAGCCGTCGAAGGCGCCGACACAGGTCTCTGGTATTACAACTACCGCAGCGGGAAATTCTTCCTGTCCGAGCGCGCGCAGGAAATCCTTGGTGTTTCGCGCGGCCACAAGATGCCTGACTGGGCCGAGTTCGGCTCGCGCCTTCACCCCGATGACATCGAGCACACACGCCGCTCCATGAGCCGTCACGCGCATGATGGCGCGCCCTACAATGTGGAATATCGCTACCGGCTGAGCGATGGCGAATACATCTGGCTGCAGGTGCGCGGCCGCGGATCGTGGGACAAGGAAGGCGCCATCGTCCGCACCGCCGGCACGCTGGTGGATATTTCGGTCGAGAAAGACGCGGAGTTCCTGCGCCGCGATATCTCCCTCTCCATGGCCGCCGACGTGCCGCTCGACCAGAAGCTCTCGGCCGTGCTTGCCAAGTCGGCAGCTTTCCTGCGCATGCCCATCGGCGCGCTCAGTCATGTGCTCGACGGCGAATGCGAGGTTCTGCATTCCACCGTAACGGATGGTCCATGGCGCAAGGGCGCGACCTATCATCTGAAAGACGCGATCAGCTCCGACCTGTTCTTCGCAGACGAAGCGCAGGCGCATCCGGATCTCGATGCGTCCCCCCTTGCGAGCCATCCCGCGCGTGCGCGCATGGATATCGAATCCTTCATGGGCGCGCCCGTCTTCGTGAAGGGCGTGCGCTTCGGAACGCTGTGCTTCTTCTCGCCGAAGGTCATGGAGCGCGCATATTCGGAAGTGCGATTGGCGATCGTGCGTATGCTTGCGCATTGGGCGGGGGAGGAGATCGGCCGCGCCGCCAACCTTGCGAACCTCGTCGCCAGCAACGCCCTGAAGTCTGCCAATCTTGCCGTCGTCGGTGATGCCGTCCTCACCATCAGCAGCACGGGCTGCATCGAGGACGCGAACTCTGCCGCCTCGGACCTGTTCGGCTGGACCACTGAATCGCTGCGCAGCATGCACATCGGCGAACTCATCCCTGGCGCCAAGGCGATCTCTGCTGCTGACGGCGGGCTGCGCCCCGTGCGCGCGCGCCAGGACGTGGTGATGCGTCGTTCGGGCGAGCGCGTGCCGGTATTACTGCATGTGTCGGACGTGCAGTTGCTTGATCGCACACTGTCGACGGTTGTGATCACCGACCTCACGCTCGTGAAACAGGCCGAGTCCGCCAAGCGCGATTTCGTGTCCGTCGTCAGCCACGAGCTGCGTACACCGCTCACGTCGATCCGCGGCGCGCTCGCCGTCATCGAAGCGCAGGCTGCGGGACCGCTGCCGACGGCCGCCGCGAACCTCATCCGCATCGCCAAGCGCAATAGCGATCGCCTGGTGCGTCTGGTCAACGACATTCTCGACATCGACAAGCTCGAGCACGGCAAGTTCGAAGTGAAACTGCTGCCGGCCAGCCTCGCGCCGATCGTCAAGGAATCCGTCACGGCCAACGTCGCTTATGCCGACCGCTTCGGCGTCACCTATACGCTGGACCTTCCGGAGGACGATGTTGTCGTCATCGCGGACAATGATCGTTTGCTGCAGGTCCTGGCGAACCTCCTTTCCAACGCCGCCAAATTCACGCGACCAGGCACCAATGTTTCGGTGTTCCTGACGCTCGAAGGCACGCATGTGCGTGTGTCGGTGCGCGACCAGGGTCTGGGCGTGCCGGAGGAATTGCGTCCGCGTCTGTTTGAGAAGTTTGCGCAGGGTCAGAACGTCAACACGCGCGATCGCGAAGGCTCGGGTCTGGGCCTCAGCATTTCGCGCCAGCTGATGCAGCTGATGAATGGCGATATCGAATATGCATTCGAGGACGGCGTCGGGTCGACGTTCTCACTGAAGATGCCGATTGCAGCGGCACAAGCGGTTTCAAGCGCCGACGGCGCCGGGGTTCACGATGGGCGGATGGAGCAGGGAGGAAGTCGCGATGACCACCAATGAGAAGGTGCTCGAACACGTAGCGTGCGTCGATGACGATCCGGACATTTTGCAGATCACCAAGTTCGCACTCGAAGAAATCGGCAATCTGCGAGTGACCGCATTTGAAGGTCCGCGCGCGGCGCTGGAAGGCATGGCGGGCGCGATGCCCGATCTCATCCTGATGGATGTGATGATGCCGGAGATGGATGGCCCGACTGCGTTCAAGGCGATGAGCCGTATCGACGCAATCTCGCACATCCCTGTCGTCTTCATGACTGCGCGTGTGCAGCCGCATGAATTGCGGGACTATCTGGCGCTCGGCGCGGCCGGCGTGATCAGCAAGCCGTATGATCCGGTGACACTGCCTCAGCAGCTTGTCGACATCTGGCGCAAGCAAACCGCGAGAAGGGCCGTTGCATGACGCAAGGCAGGCAGGCCATCGTCGGTGGACGTGCAAGGTCGGAGTTCGAAGCCGCAGCCGCGGTTTTCGATCGCCAGACCACGTCCGCGTCGCGGCCGCGCCTGATTGCGGTGGACGATGATCCGGCCATTCTCGATGTGATTGAAGTTGTGGGTATGGAATCCGGCTTCGACGTCATGCTCCTGTCGGATGCAGGCGAATTGCCCGATGCGGTAGAGCGCTTCAAGCCGACGCTGATCATTTCGGATCTGATGATGCCAAACGTCGATGGCGTGACGCTGCTGCGCAATTTGGCGGCTTCTGGCGTCAAGACCAGCGTCATTGTCGCCAGCGCGGCAGACCCAAAGACGCTGGCTGCTGCTGTGCGCTTGGGGCGCGGATATGGGCTCGAGATGGCCCCGCCCATGGCCAAGCCTTTTACGGCCACGGCTCTGCAGGAAGCGATTCTCAGCTCACGCGACGCGATCTCTGCGACCGAGTTGCGGCAGGCGCTGTCCAACGGCCAGCTCGAAGTCTGGTATCAGCCGAAGGTTTCGCTACGCCCGGCTGACCGCGACAAGATTGTTGGAGCCGAAGCGCTTGTTCGCTGGCGCCACCCGGAGAAGGGCATTCTGAACTGCGAGCGGTTCATCGGCCTTATCGAGAGCGAAGGCCTGATCGAGAGTCTTTCGGCCTGCGTGATCTCGCAGGTGGTGCACGATGTCGGTCAATGGTCGGGCCTTTCGTCGAAGTTCGCCGTCGCGATCAACCTGCCGGCCAGCGCCGTGTGCGATATCAACTTCCCCGACCAGTTTACGGCTCTGCTCGCCAAGGGCGGTGTTGCTCCATCCAACATCATTATCGAACTCACCGAGCGCGAGGCGATCACCGAGCACACCGTTGCAATCGACAGCATGACGCGCCTGCGCCTCAAGGGCGTCGGTCTGTCGATGGATGATTTCGGGCTTGGCCACTCTTCGCTGTCGGAACTCTACCGGATGCCGTTCAGCGAAGTGAAGATCGACGCCTCTTTCGTGCGAGACCTCTCGATGTTCCCGGATGCGCGGAAGATCATCAAGTCAGTCATCGATCTTTCGCGTGAGCTCGGCATCGATTGCTGCGCGGAAGGCGTCGAAACGCAGGTTCAGGCGATCGCGCTTAAGGCACTGGGTTGCTCGAAGGGGCAGGGCTATCTCTATGGTCGCGCCATTCCAGCCAAGCATTTCGAGGGTCTGCTCGGCATCGATGCGGGAGCTGGCTCGCACGAACCCAACCACGCTGCAGGGATCAGGCGTCAGTAGGCGGCTTGCAGGGGTTTCGCTGATCCGCGATCTCCAGCAAGGCTATGAAGATGGCCTCGTCGTCGGACTGGATCGGGCTCGACGTTTTCCGGAAGCCAGTCTGAAACGCCTGCGTCCACGCGCGTGAACCGCGGCTGTCCACCACCCGTACATAGTTCGCGATCTGCTGTGCAGCCTCATCATGCTGAATGAACGTGGCCTGGAGCGTGCGCTGTGCCGCGTCCGTTGGCGGCTGTCGTGGCGCTTCACGCAAATCCGCGCCCGCACGTAGTACCTCGCTGTGCGTCAGATACAGATCGTCCAGCGAGCAGTTCAACTGGTGGCGCCGCGCCCATTCCTTCGCCGCAACGAAGGACAGCCCATAGGGCGGGAAGGCGCAGATCCACCCGCCGTCTCCCGTGGCTCCCGTCTTCATGATCAGCAGCCCCGAAGACTTCTCCAGCGCGCCTGCTATGCCGTCTTTCAAGGCGATATCGAGCCCTGCGATCTCGGTTGGCGTGAGCCGGTCCCAGCGCATCCCGGTTCCCTCCTGCCCCATAAATAACTTACTAGCACGTAAGGAGCTTGTTCGCTGGGCCGTAGGGTCAAGGCAGGCATGGCCAGATTTAATCTCGCCAAAAAAAATTGGCCCCCCGGTAGGGAGGCCAATCAGTGCCCGGCTCAGGGAGGCGGCCGGGCCGCCCGCTGGGAAGCGGGCGGAATTTGAGGTGCTATCGGCTATTCAAAGTGGAACTTCAGATCCACACCAACCATGCGCGGCGGGGTGTAGGAGAAGGTCTGGTATTGGCCGTTGTCGGTGACGCGGAAGCTGTTCGCACCAACGCTCGTGGATTGCTCCTTGTCGAAGGCGTTACGCACCCACGCCGTGATGCTGAAGGTCTCGTTGGGCGAGTACCAGTTCAGGCGGGCGTCGACGTTGTCGTAGGCTTTCGAGATCTCGTTCGAGTTGTTGAAGAACGAGTCATAGAACTTGTCGCGCCACGAGTAGGAGATCGTGGGCAGCAGGTACGAGCCATCTTCCATGTCGAAGCGGTAGGAGATGTTCGCCGCGATCTTGTTCTCCGGCGACTGGGCGAGCGTGTTGCCCTTGACCGAGCGACGAGCGGCCGGATCGACCGGCGTCGCAAAGGTCGTGGTGCAGGTCACGCGCGAACCAACGGCAGCGCCAACGCAACGCGAGTCACGCGACGGATCGAGATAGGTATCCGAATCCGAGATCTGCGCGTCGAGATAGGCGTAGGTGAAGCCGATGTTGAGCGGGTCGATCGGGTTCCAGTTGGCTTCGAGTTCGAAGCCCTTGGTCTCGACTTCCGGCAGGTTGACGAAAGCCGTCGACGTGCTTTGCAGGCCGGTGACCGAGTTGGTCGTCACGACGCCGAGCGGAGCCTGCGCATCCGTGTACTTGTAGAGGAACACGGCGGCGTTGGTCGTCAGGCCGAAGTCGACCCACGTTTGCTTCCAGCCCGCTTCGTACGAGTCGACGAACTCCGGCTTGGTGTACGGCGAGGCGCCGAAGCCAAGGTTGTTGAAGCCGCCGGCTTTGTAACCGCGCGAGTATTTGGCGAAGGTCAGCGTATCGTCGAACGGACGGTACTCGACGCCGAGCACGCCGGTGACAGCTTCCCAGTCATCCTTCAGACGGCGGATGGCGAAGCCACGATCGTCATAGTAGGCGCCCGGCGAGGCGGTGACTGCTGCGCCGTACTGCGAAGACGTGATGTTCGAGTACAGCGGCAGGCCGTTGGCCGTGCAGAGGATGTAGCAGGCGAGGAAGCCCTCTTCTTTCGACTCCTTGTTGTCGATCGAGTAGCGCAGGCCGGCCGTGAACTTCAGCTGGTCGTTCAGCGTGTAGTCTGCCTGGCCGTAAACGCCGTAAGCATTGAACAGGCTGGTGTTGCCGAAGTACTGGAGATAGCGGTTCGGGTTGGCAATGAAGCTCAGCGTGCCGAGGTTGAAGTAGCTGTTGGCCAGCGGCTCGTTGTCGAGCGTCTGGACCTGGCCCGGCTGTTCCGAGTTCTCCTGGTACTGATACGCGCCGACGATCCAGCTGAGCGGGCCATCGGTCGTCGAGATCAGGTTGATCTCGTTGGAGAACATCGAGCGGCTTTCAGCGTACAGGTTCAGCACGTTCGGGTAGATCGTGCGCGAACCAGCGCTGGTGATGCAGGCGCCGAGGCCGGTCGAGGTCAGCGTCGAGGTCGGGAAGCCGATCAGCGGATTGGCGCCAGCGAGGCCGCAGAGGCCAGCGGTGCTTTGACCGTTGATCGAGTTGTACGTCACCGACTGGATCGGCGTGCCGTCGCCATCGCTGTAGAGTTTGTAGTCATAGAATGTGTAGCCGCCGGTGTATTTGATGTCGAACCAGTCGGTCTCATAGACGGCCTCGAAGATGGCTTCGTCATACTGGTCGAGCTTGGCGGTCGAGGCGTAGTTCGTGTTGTAAGCGTGCTCGCGGTTCGTCGCGAACGGGTTGTCGCGACGGTTGCCCACTTGCGTGAAGCCCGTGACGGACGGGTTCGAGTAAGCGAAGGCCGGGTTCGGGCCAACGCTGCCCGACGGCGAGAACGTGCTCAGGAACGGCGCGGTCGAGAAGGTCGCCGTACGGCCGCCCGGAGGGCCGGCTTTATCGTAGCCCGAGTCAGCGACTTTCAGCCACCACGAGAAGCGGTTGCCGATTTCACCTTCGAGTTGGGCTTCGTAGTAATAGTCGTCGATTTCCCAGCCTTCTTTTTCGCCGGTGCCGTAGTTCTTGTCGATGCCGTTGCGCTGTTCGCGCTGGCCGGCCACGCGATAGCGCAGCG
Organism: Hyphomonadaceae bacterium; assembly: GCA_965229115.1. Lineage (GTDB taxonomy): Bacteria > Pseudomonadota > Alphaproteobacteria > Caulobacterales > Hyphomonadaceae > UBA7672. The sequence continues at coordinate 187,751 of CBDDIR010000003.1, forward strand.
AGTCGGTGATCGGGCCGGACACAGCCGCCACGATGTTGCGGTAGTCGTAGCTGCCGAGGCCGAGTTTGAAGTCGGTGGTGAACTCGTCGGTCGGACGGCGCGAGATCGTGTTGATGGCGCCGCCGATGGCGTTACGGCCATACAGCGTGCCTTGCGGTCCGCGCAGGACTTCGACGCGCTGGATCAGCAGCGGGTCCTTGCCGGCCATGACGGCGAACGGCGTGTAGATGCCGTCGTTGTAGTTGGCGACGCCCGGGTCAGCGCCGAACGAGTTGGTCAGGCGGCCGATGCCGCGCAGCGTGATGCGCTCGTTGCCCGGCGTGTAGGAGAGGCCAGGCGTGACGTTCGTGAGGTCGGTCACCGAGATGATGCCGAGTTGTTCTTTGGCTTCCGCGGTGACGGCGGTCACGGCGACGGCGATGTCCTGGACCGTCTCTTCGCGCTTGTTGGCGGTGATGACGACGACGTCGCGCGTGGGCGTGGACGCTTCCTGATCAGCGGCTTGCGGCGCGGCTGGAGCTTGGTCGGCAACCTGGGCAAGGGCCGGCAGCGTGGTGCTGAGCGCAATAGCGCTAGCGAACAAATAGTACTTGGTGCGCTTCATCGCGCCCTCCCTGTGGGTTGCATCCTCTCGGCGGGGCGCGTCTTCGCGCGCTGACCGCAAACCGGACTACCGGCTTGTTCGCTCCTTCTCATTGCGTTCCCTTAACGTCAATTCAATAAGACCCTGCGGAATGTCTTAAAGTCATTCCGCAACGACGATTGGACGCCTACTGATGCGCGGACCACACGTTTAAATTGTCCGGAAGACAATTCATTCGCGGCTGCAGCATGAATGCTGCAGAGCACACGCTCTGTTTTGGCAAATTAGCTATGAAGTCTTTACGCTACGGTAGGTGAGCTTGCGGCCGACTTAATCGTCCGATGACGACGATTGTGACGCCCACAACTCCCTGAACGCGCGGCGCGGATCGGCCACGACATTGCTCGGACTACCGAACACCATCGTGTTGCGCGTCTGCTGATCATACGGCTTCCACTCAGGCGTACGCGGATTGTTGGGATTGCCCGTCGCCGCGAGTGACACCCAGGCGCCCGCAAGCTGATCGGACAGCTTCACGTATTCCGCGTTCGGTCCCAGTAGCGGGAAGCGCAGGTCGTGCATCGAGGGCGACACATCGATGCCGTGCGTTGCGCCGTAGCGATCGCCGTACGCGGGCGAGGGTGTCGTCCAGAGATAGGTCCACACCGGTGCGCCGCCTTGCGCGGCTTTGCGTTCGGCCATGGTGAAGGCGCTTTGGCGGAAAGAACGATCGGTGATGACGCGCGCGTTGATGATGAAGGGCGAGGCGCGGCTGTCTTCGTCGCGATACATCTGCAGCACCTTGTCGGCGCGCTCGCCGACCAGCGGGGTCAGCATCTTCTTCACATCGTCCCACGTCATATCGAAGCGGGTCTCGCGATAGGAGCGTTCGTCGAGCACGGTCGAGACAACGAGAGGAATGTCCTTCGACATTTCAGGCGCATTCGGTGCGAACGGATGTATCGGGATTGATGCGCCCATGACCGGCGAGAAGGATCGCGGGGCCTCACCGCGCGAACGCTCGACAGCTTCCACATCCGCCTGGGCAGAGAGCAGGGCAGTAAATGGAATATCCTGCAACTTGCGGATGTCCTTGCGCGTAACGCCCAGCTTGGTCAGCAGCTGATCGGACGGCTTTACTGCTTCTTCGCGCGTCATCGCCGTCAGGCGGGACCCGCTCATTACGCCAGCGCTGCTGTAGAGCCCTTTGGCTGATGGCATTGCGAGCAGATGGCTCACCTTCGCGCCGCCGCCGGACTGGCCGATGATCAACACGCGCGCAGGATCGCCGCCGAATGCGCCGACATTGGTCTTCACCCATTTAAGGCAGGCGACGAGATCCTGCATGCCCGCCGAACCGGAGTCTGAAAACGCGCCATCGTCGCCGAGCCAGAGATAGCCCAGCGAGCTCAGCCGGTGGTTCACGGTTATGACCACGCAATCGCCAAAGCGCGCCAGCATCTCGCCATCGCTGCCGGGGGAGTTGCTTGAGCCGCCATAGAAGCCGCCGCCATGGAAGCGGATCAGCACCGGTCGTTTCGAGCTGGCTTTCGGCTCGGGCGTCCAGAGATTGAGGACGAGGCAGTCCTCGCCCATACCGCCAGGTTGCAGATCGTTGAGGATCAGGTCTGCATAGGCGCGGCGACGATCCGCCGGGATCTGCGGCGCGATATTGCCGTAGTCAAAAGCGTCGCGAACCCCCGCCCATTTTTTTACCGGCTGAGGCGCCATGAAGCGATTGCGGCCGCTCGTGTCCGCCCCGTAGCGCACGCCCTTGAACACAGCGACGCCGCCAGAAACGATCCCGCGCAGCTTGCCGTCTGCTGTCTCGACAATCGGGAATAGCGAAGCCTCGTCAGCGTGGGCCTTCATCAGAGATGCGGAGCCCAGCAAGGCGCCTGCACCTACCAGCATTGAGCGGCGGTCGATCATTGTGTTCCCCCGGTTTGCAGTCTCTGTGGACTTCTTATGAACGTTCTACCCGTCGGCTTCCGTCCTTGTCACCATGCGTGCCGGCAGCGCGCGATCATAGCTTGTTGAAGTTTGCTCGATCCGGTTGACCTGCGCGGGAAGCTCGATTGAGTGCAAACCAGCGAAAGGGATCATCATGACCGAAACGTTCCGCGCGCTGCGCGTCCACAAGATCGAAGGCGGACAGGAAGCTCGCTTCGAAACACTGAGCGAAGCGGATCTGATGCCGGGCGACGTTACAGTGCGCGTCAGCCATTCGACGGTGAACTTCAAGGATGGCCTCGCAATCACCGGCAAGTCGCCGGTCGTACGCACCTGGCCGCTCGTTCCGGGCATCGATTTCGCGGGCGAAGTCATCCGCTCAGATACCGATGCTTTCAAAGCAGGCGATCGCGTTGTGCTCAATGGCTGGGGCGTCGGCGAGAGCCATTATGGCGGTTACTCGCAAGTCGCGCGCGTGAAGGGCGACTGGCTGGTGAAGCTGCCGTCCGGAATCTCGAACGCCGACGCGATGGCGATCGGCACGGCGGGCTATACGGCGATGCTCTGCGTCATCGCCTTGGAGCGTAACGGCGTGACACCTGAGAAGGGGCCGATCATCGTGACCGGCGCGGCCGGCGGCGTCGGCTCGGTCGCAACCGCGCTACTGGCCAAGCTCGGCTATCACGTCGTGGCGTCTTCGCGACGCAAGGAAAGTGAGACGGACTATCTCACGAGCCTCGGCGCGAAGGAGGTCGTGGACGCGGCGGAGTTTGGCAGCGCAGGGCGTCCGCTCGGCAAGGAGCGCTGGGCTGGTGGCGTTGATGCAGTTGGTAGCCACACACTCGCGAATGTTCTGGCAGCCACGAAATATGGCGGCACAGTAACGGCCTGCGGCCTCGCTCAAGGTATGGACCTGCCGGCGTCGGTCGCTCCCTTCATCCTGCGAAACGTCACGCTTGCTGGCATCGACAGCGTCATGCGTCCGAAGGCTGATCGTGAAGAAGCATGGAGCCGTCTGGCGCGTGATCTGGATCTGGCCAAGCTGAACGCCATGGTACATCCGGCGAAGCTTTCCGATGTGCCCGATCTCGGTCGTGCTATCGTCGAAGGCAAGGTTCGCGGTCGCGTGGTCGTCGACGTCAACGCCTAGAGAACCAGGAAGAGGGAATGCCATGAAGGATGTCGCGGTCGTCAGCTACTGTCGCACAGGCATCGCCAAGGCCTTCCGTGGAGCCCTCAACCAGACGCATGGCATTCCGCTGGCCGCCCATGTGCTGAAGGAAGCCGTCGCACGCGCGAAGATCGAAAGCGGCGAAGTCGAGGATGTGGTGCTGGGCTGCGGTCTGCCGCAGGGCGCGACCGGCCATAATATCGGCCGCACGGCTTCGCTCGAAGCCGGCTTTGATGTGCCGGGCGTGATGGTGAACCGTTATTGCGGCTCAGGCCTTACGGCCGCGTCGATGATCGCCAGCCGCATCGCCACCGGCGAGATCGCGTGTGGCATCGCTGGCGGCGTCGAGAGCATCAGCCTCGTGCAGATCGGCATTGCGGTGGACGGCTTCTTCTATCCGCCACTGCAGGCCAAGATGCCTGCTGTCTGGTGGACGATGAACGAGACCGCCGACTTCGTGGCGAAGAAGTACAACATCACCCGCGAGGCGCTCGATGCCTATGTGGTGAAGAGCCAGCAACGTGTCGAGGCCGCACGCGCCGCGGGCAAGTTCGCCGAAGAGATCACGCCATTCACGACGACGATGAAAGTCACGGATCGTGCGACGGGCCAGACGAGCGAACAGCAAGTCACGCTCGATCATGATGAGGGCCCGCGCGCTGACACCACCATCGAAGGTCTCTCCAAGCTCAAGCCCGTCTATGAAGGCGGCACGACCACGGCAGGCAATGCCTCGCAGCTTTCCGATGGCGCCGGCGCTGTTGTGCTGATGGATGCAGACCTTGCGGCCAAGCGCGGCCTGCCGATCATCGGCCTGTTCCGCGGCATGCAACTCGCCTCCGTCGCGCCGGAAGAGATGAGCATCGCCATCACGCCCGCGATCCGAAAGCTGATGAAGCAGCATGCCCTCACCAACGCCGACATCGATCTGTGGGAGCTGCACGAAGCCTACGCCGTCACCACACTCTACAACCAGGCGCAGCTTGAGACGCCGTGGGAGACAACCAACGTCAATGGCGGGGCGATCGGGTTGGGCCACCCCTATGGCATGTCCGGCATCCGCTATCTCGGCTCGACGCTGCTGGAACTCGGCCGGAGAGCGAAGAAAAAGGCCTTGGTCGGGGTCTGTACGGCCGGTGGGATGGCCACGGCGGCCTATCTCGAGCGCGCATAGCCCCGGAAAGCCCCGTCCGGGTTGTGTTCCGGCCCGTTTTTCGCCATTGCTGCCCTCGAAAGAGAGGCTTCTATGGCTATTCACCACCACGAGGGGGATCTTCCGGCGAACGTGACGTTCACGGGCTCTGTCGCCATCGACACGGAGACGATGGGTCTCAATCCCTTCCGTGACGCCCTGTGCGTGGTGCAGCTGTCAGACGGGAAGGGCGATGCCCACGTCGTTCGCCTGAAGCGTCCGGACTACAACTGTCCGAACCTCAAGGCGCTGGTGTCCAATCCGCGCGTCCTCAAGATCTTCCACTTCGCCCGCTTCGATCTCGGCATGATCCAGCAATGGCTCGGCGCGCCGTGCTTCCCGGTTTACTGCACCAAGATCGCCTCGCGCCTTGCTCGCACCTACACCGACCGTCATGGCCTCAAGGATCTGTCGCGCGAGCTGCTGAACCTCGACATGTCGAAAGCCCAGCAATCGTCAGACTGGGGCGCGGAAAAACTGTCCGACGCACAGCTCGCTTACGCTGCTTCCGACGTGACGCACCTGCACGAGCTGAAGGCCAAGCTGGACGTCATGCTGGCCCGCGAAGGCCGCACAGAACTGGCGCAGGCCTGCTTTGACTTCCTTCCTGTCCGGGCGGCGCTCGACCTGTCCGGGTGGGCCGAGCAGGACATTTTTGCACACAGCTAGGAAAATCCGCCTCTTTTGGGCCCTCTGACTTCAGTCAGAAGGTTCCCCGGGCAAGGTTCCCGTCCTAGGCTGTCTCATGGTCACTGCCGCGAATCCGCATCACTCGATGGACCTCTGGGGTCCGCGGCGCGCAACCTCCCTGAAGGAGGCGCGCAGGCGCACCGCGTTGGTGCACATCCTCCGGTTGCTGTTCACGATCGGCGCGGTGCTGTCGGCTGGAACTCTGGTCGGCACGATCATCAATTCCAGCCTCGTGCCCACGCCTGTTTCAGGCCCGACATCGGGCTTGAGCGTCACCGTGTTGGCCCCGCGGTTCGAGGGCTTCGATTCCAACGATCGCCCCTACAATCTGACAGCTGAGACAGCCCGCCGGCGCCGCGAGGACGTGTCACTGATCGATCTGGTCAATCCGCGCCTCGAAGATGCCGCCTCATCCGTGGTCCAGGCGCGGGAAGGCGTCTGGAACGCCGAGGCGGAAATCCTCGATCTGGTGGGCGATGTCGTTATGACGGACGCCGCCGGATACACCTTCACCTCGCAGCGGACCCGCATGCATGTGAAGGAAAACAGGGTGGAAGGGCAGACCCCCCTCAACGGGGTAGGCCCCATTGGCGAGATTCGGGCGGACGAGTATGAGGTGCTGGACGAGGGCAACCGCATCGTCCTCAAGGGCAATGTTTGGACAAGATTCACGCCCAAAAGGAAACGCGGCGACGCTAACTGAAGCGACGACCCAACAGGACGACGACCATGACGGGCAAGCATTTCACTCTCCTTCTGGCTGGCGTTGCCGGCGCGATCCTGATGGCCGGCCCCGCCGCCGCCCAGATCGGCCGCGGCGACGCGCCGGTAGAGATCACCTCGAAAGAAGCCTCCTACCTCCAGAACGAGGGGCGCGGCGTCTATACGGGTGACGTGGTCGCCATCCAGGCTGACAGCCGCATCACTACGGACAAGCTCACCGTCATCTGCAGCAAGACCACGCCGGTTGCCGGTCAGGACGCGCAGTGCGAAGCCATGGAACAGCTGATCGCTGAAGGCCGCGTCTTCTACACTGCGCCCGACGTGAAGATCCGCGGCGACCGCGCACAGTACGACTACACGGCGGACACCATCACCATTACCGGAGACGTCATTCTCTCGCGCGGGACGGAAGGCGTCGTTCGCGGCACGCAGGTCGTCTATAAGGTCGCTGAGGGCCGCACGATCATCACCGCAGGCTCCAACCGCGTGACCTCGATCTTCACGCCTGCGTCCAAACGCGATCCGGCTGCAGCGCCTGCTGCTCCCGCGACCCGCCCGAACTGAGACACTGATGGACGCGACCACGGACAAGATCTTTGCTCAGGCCCAGACCGGCGCGGATGACCGCGACGGTCTGCGCGCCAACAATCTGGCGAAGTCGTTCAAGAGCCGTCAGGTCGTGAAGGATGTCGGCCTGCACGTGCGGCGCGGCGAGATTGTCGGCCTGCTGGGCCCTAACGGCGCGGGCAAGACTACCTGCTTCTACATGATGATGGGCCTGATCCACGCCGATGCCGGCCGGGTCACCATCGACGGCGCTGATGTCACGGCCCTGCCGATGTACCAGCGCGCGCGTCTGGGCGTCGGCTACCTCCCGCAGGAGAACTCGATCTTCCGCGGCATGAGCGTCTGGGACAACGTGATGTCCGTGGCGGAGCTGACCGAGGATAGCCGGTCCAAGCGCAAGGAACTCACCGAGTCGCTGCTGGAGGAACTCCAGATCGCCCGGCTGGCCAAGCAGAACGCCAATTCCCTGTCAGGCGGGGAACGCCGCCGGGTCGAAATTGCCCGCGCCCTGGCTTCCCGGCCGAACTTCATGCTGCTGGACGAACCCTTCACCGGCATCGACCCGCTGGCCGTTTCCGACATCTCGGACCTTGTTCGTTACCTGAAGGGCAGGGGTCTGGGTGTGCTGATTACGGACCACCAGGTCCGTGAAACCCTCGAAATCGTCGACAGGGCCTCGATCATCTACGACGGGAAGGTGCTGTTCGAAGGCACGCCGTCTGCCGTACTTACTAACGAGGATGTCCGCCGTGTTTACCTTGGAGCAAGATTCAACACGCAATGACGGGGATTCCCGACGGTTCTGACGTTGCCGATTATGCAATTTTAATACCGGTCGGTTAATGTGGCTCTGTCAGTGGGGTCCGTCGGCGGGGGAACGCCCGGCGGGGTTTCTGGGAGGTTCTTGTGGCGCTTGCGCATCGTCTGCAGCTAAGACAGGGCCAGTCCCTCGTCATGACGCCGCAGCTGCAGCAGGCGATCAAGCTGCTCCAGCTCTCCAACGTCGAACTTCAGGAATACGTCGAGACCGAGATCGAGCGGAACCCGCTTCTCACCCGCGGTGAGAATGAGGGCGGCTCCGACGGCGACGCCCCCGAGAAAGTTTCAGACAAGCGCGAAGAGATGCGTCTCGACGAAGCCGATGGCGCGTCGAAGGCCAGCAGCGATCTCGATGCCCGCTCAGACGACGTCTATGAAAACGACAGTCCGTCCGAAGGCCCCGGCGCCAGCGGCGAGGGCGGTCCCTCCGCGCAGCTCGACTGGTCCAAGGCCGGCTCGGGCAAGCAGCGCTCGGAAGACTTCGATCTTGAATCCATCACGTCCGAGGAAAAGTCGCTGCGCGATCACCTCGATGAACAACTCCAGATCACGGGCCTGATCGAAAGCGATCGCCTGATCGCCTCGCGCCTCATCGAAGAGACGGACGAATCCGGTTTCATGCGCGGCGACTTGCACGAGATCGCCGCCGCTCTCGGCGTCGAGTTCGAAGATGTCGAAGCCGTGCTCCAGACCTGCCAGGGCTTCGAGCCCACCGGCGTCATGGCGCGCAACCTTCAGGAATGCCTGTCGCTGCAGCTCAAGGAGCGTGATCGCTTCGATCCGGCGATGCAGAAGCTGATGGAAAATCTCGAGATCGCGGCGCGTCGTGATTTCAGGCGCCTCGCAGATATCTGCGGCGTCGACCAGGAAGACGTGATCGACATGCTGGCCGAGCTGCGCACGCTCACGCCGCGCCCCGGCGCCGCGTTCGCGGGTGAAGCGGCGCCTGCCGTTACGCCGGATGTGTTCGTGCGCGAACTGCCCAACGGCACATTCGCAGTCGAGCTCAACGCCGACACGCTGCCGCGCGTCCTGCTCGATCGCACCTACTACAATGAAGTTTCGGGTCTCTCGAAGACCGACGAAGAGAAGGCGTTCATTTCCGAATGCCAGGCCAACGCAAACTGGCTGATCAAATCTCTCGACCAGCGCGCTCGCACGATCTTGAAGGTCGCCTCTGAAATCGTGCGCCAGCAGGATGGCTTCTTCGTGTCGGGCGTTCGCGCCCTTCGTCCGCTCAACCTCAAGACGGTTGCAGATGCGGTTGAAATGCACGAGTCGACCGTAAGCCGTGTTACGTCGAACAAGTATGTTGCAACGCCGCGTGGCGTGTTCGAACTCAAATACTTCTTCTCGGCGTCAATTCCGTCCGTACAAGGCGGCGAGTCTCACTCTGCGGAAGCCGTGCGGCACCGCATCAAAGACATGATCGACGTCGAGAATAAGGATGCTGTCCTGTCCGACGATCAGATCGTGGAGCGCCTTCGCGCCTTCGGCATCGACATTGCGCGCCGCACTGTCGCGAAATATCGGGAGTCCCTGCGGATCCCGTCCTCGGTCGAGCGCCGCCGCATTTTTGCGTCTGGCGGCTGATCGATCACATTACCGCCGTTGACGTTCGTATCCGGCGGTCACAGACTTACATAGGAGAGGTCGGGGTATTAAAGCCCTCGCGGTATCCGCGCGGGGTCGGCAAAGGAGCCTCCTGTTGCAAGTCCAGATCGCAGGCAAGAAGATCGAAGTTGGCGCGGCTCTTCAGGAGCGCATATCGTTCGGTCTAGAAAACCGCGTATCAAAATACTTCAACCGCACCGGAGAGGCGTTCGTAACCGTCTCCAAACCGGGCTGGGCCTTCAACGTGGACTGCTCGATCCATCTTCCCTCTGGCGTCACGCTACAGGCGCACGGCGAAGGCGATGATGGTTACCAAGCCTTTGAGATGGCGCTCGACAAGATCGAGAAGCGCGTTCGCCGCTACAAGAACCGCCTCCGCGATCATCGTCCGGCCAGCGGCAACGGTAACGGCATTCTGGAAAGCGCGTCCGAGCGCATCATCCTGCCGCGCGATGAAACCGACGAGCCGGATGACGAAACCGGCCTCGACGGTTCTGCAGGGGAAGCCCCGGCTATTGTCGCGGAGTCGGACACGAAAATCCGGACAATGACTGTTTCCATGGCGGTCATGCAGCTTGAGCTGGTGGAATCTCCGGCACTGATGTTCAGGAACGCGGCTCACGGCCGCCTGAACATGGTCTATCGGCGCGACGACGGTAACGTCGGCTGGGTAGATCCGGGCAAAGACAGCTGATTCCACCTCACGGCGAGTTTTTTGCAGAAGTTTTTGCACTGGGTTGCACACCAGTTGGCTAGCTCGCGAGTTACTGCGATACGGTCCGCTGGTTTGGGTAGTGGGGCATCCCTTCGGTCGGGAATGCGTAGAGTATGACACAGCATCTTTTGATGGTCGGAGGGCGCTGATGAACAGCCCGCTGATCACGTCCCTTGGCGATCTTCTTCTGCCCAACGCCGTCGTGCCGCGCGCCCGCTGGAAGGGCCGCAAGCAGGTGCTGGCGGAAATGTCCGCCGTCATGGCGAAGGCGCTCGACCTCAACGCTCGTGAAGTTCATGACGCTGTGCTCGAACGCGAGCGTCTTGGATCGACCGGAGTGGGCGAGGGCGTCGCCATCCCCCATGCCCGGATCGAAACCCTGTCGCGTCCGGTTGGCGGTTTTGCCCACCTGATCGAGCCGGCGGATTTCGAGGCGATCGATGAGCGTCCAGCCGATCTGGTCTTTATGCTGCTGGCCCCGACGGATGCAGGCGCGGACCACCTGCGGGCGCTGGCCCGTGCCGCGCGTGTCTTTCGCCAGGAACGCATCCGCGCCGCCCTGCGTCAGGCCCACTCGGAGGAAGCGGTGATCGCAATCCTCTGCCCGGACCTCACAATCAACGCGGCTTGAGGCAACGCCGCCTAGAGCCCGGCCGCGAACTCCCTGATCTGCGTCGCCAGCCAGTCCGGCTGCTCCAGAGGAATCATGTGGCCTGCATTGCGGGCCTCGAGGATGCGCGCGCGGGGGATCAGCTCGCCCATCCGTTCAATCGAACGCCACGGCACGAACGGATCACTGTCCGCCCCGATCAGCAGCACAGGTATGTCCAGCTCGGCCAAGCGGGGGGCCAGAGACGTCCGCGTCGAGGTTTCCTTCAGCTGGGCAATCAGCACCGGCTTGCCCAGATCCCGATCCATCGCCCGGATCACATCCGCCACCGCCGGATCGGACTGACGGGAGGGATGGACGAACTGATTGATCCGGGCCTGCGGAATGCCCCGGTAGTCGTGCTTGGCCAGCAGGTCGAGCGCCCGCACCCTCTCTGCCGCCTCATCCTCCGTCAGCCCAAAGGCGGACGAGGCGACCGTCACGAGGGAAGCCACCCGGCCGGGGTTATCGAGCGCGTATTCGAGCGCCAGATACCCACCCATCGAGAACGCGACGAGATGAAGCGGTTCGCCCACCGAAGCGGCCGAATGTATCAGCCCCAGCATGCCCTGCCGGGTCGTCTCGGTTTCGATCGCCACATAATCAGTGGAAAACTGCGGCTCCAGACGCTGCCTGACCCGCTGCCAGACCCGCTGATCGCACATGGTTCCGGGCAAAAAGGTCAGGATTTCCGACATTCGACTTCCTTGTGTTTCTCCGCTTGATCAGGGCGGAGTCGCAGTATAAGCAACGCGCTCCCAAATCGGGACCGGCCTCGCGGCCGATTACCCGGTCCACGGAAGTGGGGCCATAGCTCAGTTGGGAGAGCGCTTGCATGGCATGCAAGAGGTCGTCGGTTCGATTCCGTCTGGCTCCACCATCCTTCTCCCTGACATAGCAAGGCAGACCCCCTCCGGGGCGGTCCGGGATGTTTAAGCCGCGCGTTCTTCCGCCCTGAACGAAAACGGCCCGCGAGAGCATCGCGGGCCGTTTCGATTCTGGGGTAGCGGGGCGAGGGCTAGTTCTCTTCCTCTTCCTCGGCGCCATCCTCGAGGTCGTCGTCCTCGAAGTCTTCGTCTTCGTCGATGACGTTCAGGTCGTCCTCGTCTTCTTCTTCCTCGATGTCGTCGTCGGCATCATCGTCATCGCCGCCGCCGAAGCTCGACTTGCCCTTCGGGCTCTTCGCCTTGCCCTTAGCCGGGGCTACGCCGTCGTCTTCTTCCTCGTCATCGGTCTCGAGAACGTCGTCGGTTTCGTCGAGGTCGATATCGTCCTCTTCGTCCTCGTCTTCATCCTCGTCGTCTTCTTCTTCGTCGTCCTCGTCTTCATCCTCGTCGTCGTCTTCATCATCCTCGTCATCATCGACGGCGGCGGCCTTCTTGGCCGGAGCAGGCTTAGGCTTCGCCTTGGCGGCGGCTTTCTTAGCCTTCGCCGGGTCAGCCGCGCCTTCAAGGACGGTTTTGCATTTTGGACAGACCGGCGGGTGTTTCCCGAGGTCGTAGAATTTTGCCCCACATTCGGGGCAGGTGTGCTTTTCGCCGAGGTCGTTGTTAGCCAAGGTCATTTCCCCATGCTTGGGTCGGGCGCTTGCCATGTCTGTGCGAACCTGTAAAGCGCCCATGTTTCGCGGAGTCCAGAGGGCTCCTTGAGCCTTTCCACAAGGCTGAATAAAGGCGCTTTGATACCAATGCGAGCGATCTCCAGACCTGTCAGCCGGATCGCCGGATCAGTCCGTGCGCCGGGGGACAAATCCTGCTCGCACCGTGCGGTCATGATGGCCGCCGTCGCCCACGGCGAATCGACCGTCACCGGCCTCCTGGAAGGCGAGGACGTGCTGAACACCGCCAAGGCCGTGAAGGCCCTGGGCGCGGGCGTTGAGCGCACGGGCCCCGGCGCGTGGACGATCCGGGGCGTGGGCGCCAACGGGTTCTCGACCCCGTCCGGCGATCTCGATTTCGGAAACTCCGGAACCGGCGCACGTCTTATGATGGGCCTCGTCGGCGGCCATGCCGTCAGTGCACGGTTTATAGGCGACGCCTCGCTGTCGTCCCGCCCGATGGAGCGGGTGCTGAAGCCGCTGCGCGAAATGGGCGTCGGCGCCGAAACCGCGACTGGCGGCCGCCTGCCGGCTCTGATCCGTGGCGGCAATCTGAAAGCCATCCGGTATGCGCCGCCCGAAGCCTCGGCGCAGGTTAAGTCCGCCATCATGCTCGCCGGCCTGCGCGCAGATGGCGTGACAGTGGTCGAAGAGAAGGAAGCAACCCGCGACCATACCGAGCGCATGCTGCGCGCCTTCGGCGTTGAGGTCGGCGTTGAAGAGCGTTCGCATGGCGGCCCGATTGTCTCCGTGCGCGGCGGGCAGTCGCTGAAGGCGTTGAAGGCGGAAGTCGCCGGCGATCCGTCGTCAGCTGCGTTCGCGCTCGCCATGGCGCTGATCGCGGGCGAGGGCGGAGCAACCGTCACCGGCATGCTCGACAACCGTACGCGCACCGGCTTCATCGACGCCGCCAAGGCGATGGGCGCTGACCTGCGCACCGAGGAAGACGGGCAGGCCACGGGCGAGGACACCGTCCGCGTGATCGCGACGCCATCTCGCCTGCGCGGCGTTGCGCTCGATCCGGCGCTGGTGCCGTCCATGATCGACGAGCTGCCGATCTTCGCCGTGCTGGCCGCCTTCGCGGACGGCAAGACGACCGTTACGGGCGCGGCCGAGTTGCGCGTGAAGGAGAGCGACCGGATCAAGGCGATCTGCGCCATGCTCGCCGTGAACGGCGTTGAAGTAGAAGAGCTGCCGGATGGCTTCATCGTGACGGGGCGTGGTCCTCGTGGCGTGGCGGGTGGTGGAACGGTTGAAGCGCGCCACGACCATCGCATCGCCATGTCGGCGCTGGTGATGGGCTCGGCAGCGAAGGATCTGGTGACGGTCGATGACATTGCAATGATCGCGACGTCTTATCCGGAATTCTTTGACCACATGGCGACGCTGGGAGCGGATGTGGTGACGTCATGATCATCGCGATCGATGGCACGACCTCGTCCGGCAAGGGCACGCTCGCGAAGCGGCTGGCGGCGCATTACAAGCTTCCGCATCTGGATACCGGGCTGCTGTATCGCGCGGTGGCTGCATCGGCGCTGAACAAGGGCATCGACTTCCAGGATGAGCGCGAGTGCGCGCTGCTGGCGCAGCATATCGACCCGAGCGAGTTCGATGAGCGTGAGCTGCGCGGCGCGGGCGTGGGGGCTGCGGCTTCGGTGGTGGCGTCCCTCGGCGCTGTGCGGCGGGCGCTGTATGAATTCCAGCGCAAGTTCGCGCAGCAGGAGGGCGGCGCGGTTCTAGATGGGCGGGACATCGGGACCGTCATCGCGCCGGATGCCGACGTGAAGCTCTGGGTCGATGCGTCGGTAGAAGAACGTGCGCGGCGGCGGTTCAAGGAACTCTCCGGCATGGGCGAGGACGTGACCGAGCATAGCGTCCTGACCCAGCTCAAAGAGCGCGACGCGCGCGATGCAGGCCGCAAGGACGCGCCGATGAAACCGGCGGACGATGCGATCTGGCTGGACACCACGCGCATCGGCCCGGATGAATGCCTCGCCAAGGCGATCGAGATCGTCGAAGCGCACAAGGCCAAGCCGAAGAAACCCGGCAAGCCCGCCGCGAAGAAGCCGAAGGCCTGACGCCCATCTGGCGAATGGGTGTTGCAATAGCTGTTCAATAATCTTCTAGCTTCCCCGCGTATGAGTTGGGGAAGAGAATGAAGCCGTACGTCCGCGTTGGCGCAGCCTGCGTCCTGCTTGCGCTCGCTGCATGTGGCGGGGGTGGCGGATCAGGCCCGGATACGTCCGCTGGAGGGGCAGCTCCACCCACGACATCTCCGCCGCCGCCTCCACCACCACCACCGTCGCCGCCCGAGCCCCCTCCGCCACCCCCGCCGCCGCCTCCACCTCCTCCGCCGCCAACGCCCGAGATGGTGCAGGCCGGAGGCGTCGTCAGGGCTGCTTCAAGCGACGTCATGGTCTTCACGGTTTATCCGTCGACGTCGCCGGATCCCGAAATCCGTGTGCGCAATCTTGCAACCGGGGTGGAGAATGTTCTGCAGAACGCCAGTTCGGCAGGGTCCATGCGGCAGGGCATTACGTCGGAATGGATCTACGGCACGCCGGTGAATCGGCCGGCGACTGGCTGCACGCCGGGCTGTGTCCTGCGGTGGCCGATAACGGGAGGCGTCGCTACGCCGCTGCAGAAGGATAGTGCTAATCCGCCGTTCAAAATCGTTGCGAATGGACGCTATGCGGCCTGGATCAGTGACAGCGGCGATACCATTCTCGCCTTGCACGACGCCACAACGAACTCCACCACGAACGCGATCGTCGTCCGCACGGCGGGGACGCAGATCCTTGCGTGGGACATGGCCGTCGTGGGCGGCGTTCCTGTGATCTATTACTGGACGGGGCCTTCCGCTGCGGGGCTTCCCGTGAGGGATGTCACACTCAACCGGTGGACGGCGGCGAGTGGGACGCAGCAGGTCGAGCGGTTCATCAATACGAACTCGCCGACGGGGGCTGATCCGATGTTCGTTCCGCAGGTCGCTGTCGATGCTAGCAATGTCGCCTACAATGTGTGGACGCCAGCGGGCGCTTCGCCGGCTGCGGTCACGACCGTGATGAGCCCTGTCGGCGGCGGCGCGAAAACCACGATCGGGGGCAAATCCCATATGCTCCGGATGCGGCACGGGATTGCGATCTGGCAGGAGAATTTCCCGCGGCTCGAGGATATGTCGTCCCATCCACCGGATATCTGGGTCTGGTCGCGCGAGCTTGGATCGCAGTTGATGGCGACGAAGAACGAATGGTGGGGCGAGGCCGAGGCGGTGCCAGGGTATGCGGTGTTCGGCATCGGCCCGCTGGCTGCGCTGCACAGCTGGAACAGCGTGACGGGCGTCAAGACCGATCTGGGCAGCGGCCGCTCGCTGAACTCCTATGCGACCGAGGGGTGGGTCTATTTCTATCGCGACAACGTGGCGTATCGCGTGAAGCTGCAATAGCGACGCGCCTAGCCCACCACTGCCTGTTGCACGTCGCGGACGACTTGGCCGACCATGCCTTCCAGGGTGGTGTTGGTCAGGTTGACGATGGTGGTTTTGCGCGTCGGGTCGACGTGCCAGGAGTGGCCCCAGACGCCGCCCCATTGCCAGGTGCCGGGGGAGAGGAAGGAGCCTACCGCCGCCGGGTTCAGCAGGATCGAGCCGCCGAAGCCGAAGGCGGTGTTGCCGGTTGGGTCGAAGATCACGCGCAGCGGGCCGATCTGGTTCGACATCATGGCTTGCGTGGTTTCGGGCTTGAGGATGTCGCCGCCGCCGGCGCGGACGGTGTCGAGGAAGCGCACGATCTCGCCCGCCGTGCCGTTCATGCAGCCGCCGCCGCCTTGGAAGGCGTGGCGGTTGAAGGCGCGCGATGTGCCGAGATTGATGGGGCCGCAGCCGGGCACGAAGGGCTGTTTGAAATTGTCGCCGATGCGGACGGGCTCCGGCGCGGAGTTGGAGTAGGGCTGCACCAGGCGCGCTGCATCCGTGACGTGGAAGGACGTGTCGACCAGGCCGAGCGGATCGGAGACGTACTTTTTCACGACGCCTTCGAGATCGGTCTTCTCGACCTTCGCGAGGACGGCGCCGAGCACGTCGATCGCGACGGAGTAGAGCCACATCGCGCCGGGCGGGAAGGTGAGGCCGGCCTTCACCATGCGGCCGAGATTTTCTTCCATGGTGATGTCGCCGTCGATGCCGGCGGACACCTTGATGGTGTTGTAGGGGCCGGCTTCGGGTTGGAGGAAGTCATAGGACAGGCCCGCCGTGTGCGTGAGCAGGTGGCGGATGGTGATGGTCGGCGTCGAGCCATCGGGCAGCGGCGGTTTGAAGTCGGGCAGGATATCGGTGACCGGCATATCGAGGCCTATCTTGCCCAGCTCGATCATCCGCATGGCGGCGGCGGTGACGATCGGCTTGGTGATCGAGGCGAGACGGAAGATGTCCGTGTCCTTCATCGCGCGGCCGGCTTCGCGGTCCGACAGGCCGTAGGCCTTGAAGTGGGCGAGCTCGCCCTCCTGCATGACGGCAATGACCGCGCCGACGAGGCGCTTCTGGTCGAGTGCGGATTGAAGGGCGGCGTCGATGCGTTGGGAAAGGTTTGTCATGGGGCGACGATAGCGGGGTTGGGGGTGGACGCAACGGGGTGCGATCTCGCAGGTGGCTGCGAGGCAGTAGGCAGTCGGCAATAGGCAGTAGAGCGCTGTGAGGTGGGCCGCGTGATGACGCGCCGCCCCCTGCCGCCTTCGCTGCGCTTCGGCGCGCCAAGCCGTCTTGCGCGCAAGGGCGCGCAATCCACCTCCCCCAGTGCTGCGCACTGATGGAGGCAAACCGCGCGTTGAGTTGGAACGGGGAATCCACCTCCACCGCGCAGAGCGCGGGGGAGGTGGATTGCGGCGAAGCCGCAAGACGGAGGGGGTCGCTGTCGCGCTCGCGCTTCATGCGTTCGGCGCGGCGGGTGGCGAGTGTGTCGAGGTTGTGGAAATCGCGCGCGAGTTGGGTGATGCGGTTGAGGAGCTGGCCGAGACTCTTGGCGTTGCGGATGTCTGGCGCCGGCTGGAGGGGGAGATAGATGTAGCGCAGGCCGAGCATCTGGCGGGCGCGGGCGTGGATGAGCATGCGCAGGGCGTATTCGAGGACGCAGATCGCGCGCTCGAGCATAAGGCGGTCTTCGGACCAGTAGGCGAAGCTTTCGATCTCTTCGGGGTCTGTGACTGCATCCATCACCTGGCGCAGCCAGCTGCGCATGAGTTCTTGGGCCCGCGCGACAGGGTCGAGCGGGAACAGGATGCGCAGGAGGATGAGGAACATCTGACCCATGGGTGGGAGTATAACCCTGGGCCATGGGGGTGCGGGATTTGGGGAGGGCTATCCCACAATCATTCGCGATAACTCATTGGGATTGTTCGCGATGATTTTTGGTTGTCCTACAGTTTGGGATTAGCTCCATCCCACAGTTTTGACCTGAGCTTGCATCCCGGCCGTAGCGAAGCGGAGAGCCGGGAACCATTGGGATGGTATCGCGCGCTCACGATGGGTCCCGGATAGCGCTGCGCGCTTCCGGGATGACAAGCGGTGTGTGTAGCGCCGGTGGGAGTTGTTGAGCTCTTCCCCCGCTTGCGGGGGAAGTGGATCGACGCGTAGCGGCGAGACGTTGGGGGCGGGTTGCGGGGGCGGTGCGTGTGACTCGCCCCCATCCCGGCTTCGCCGTACTTCCCCCGTTTCACGGGGGAAGAAGGCAGTCACTGGCGGCGGTGTTTTCAGCTCTGTCTTGCCAGCCCCAACCGCTTTGCGATGGTCTTGTCTAGGAAGCGTTTGGGGAGGTGGTTGCCCATCCAGTTGGTCAGGGGTTCGGGGGTGACGATGTAGCGGGTTTTGGGGGAGGGCGACGTCAGGGCGGTGTGGACTGTTTCGCCGATGCGTTCTGGTGGCAGGCCTTTTTGGCCGAGGCCGACCATGTATTTTTTCACCATGTCGAGCGAGGCCTTGTAGGGCGTGTTGGCGTAGGGGGTGATGTCGATCCTGTCGGCCTTGTCCCAGATCGGCGTGGCGATGGCGCCGGGGGCGATGATGATGACGTCGACGCCGTAGATGATCAGTTCGCGGCGCAGCGACTCTGACAAACCCTCGAGCGCGAACTTGGAGGCGCTGTAGGGGCCGAGGAAGGGCGAGGCGACTTTGCCGCCGACGGAGCTCATCATGCAGATGCGGCCGGGCGTTTTGGTTTTCGATCCCGGCGTTGCTCCGAGCAGGGGGGCGAATGCCTGGGTGACGATGAGCTGGCCAGTGACGTTCACTTCCATCTGCTGGCGGAAGGTGTCGATCTCGAGGTGCAGCAGCGGGCCGGGGTTGGCGATGCCGGCATTGTTGACGAGGCCGGTGAGGGTGTCGCCGCCGAGTTGTTGTTCGAGCAGGCGGGCGGCGGCCTTCACGGCGGCTTCGTTGGTAACGTCGAAGATCAGGGGGCGGAAGGCGTCGCCGAACTCTTTTGAGAGGCGGTCGGCGTCGGCCTGTTTGCGGACGCTGCCGTAAACGCGGAAGCCGCGCTGGGTGAGGACTTTCACGCAGCCCCAGCCAATGCCGGTCGATGCGCCGGTGACGACGACAGATTTCATGATGGCTCCCTGATCTCCCGCCGGGGATCATAGAAGCATTTGCCGGGGTGCGTCAGGGCTTGGGAGACATCCCGTCGGGAAGACTCGCGGCAGGCGCCTCCCCCAGAAGGCTGCCGCCGCAAGTCCACCCCAACCAAGGGCTGGGTCACCTATTCAGAACGGGAACGCTACGTACACCTATGGAATCCCGTAGGCGCCCAAAGCGGAGCCGCCGTCGCTGCGTCAAGGCTTCCACTTTTTTAGGCGGGTGGGATTTCGGCGAGCGCGATGGCGCGGGCGATGGCTTGCGGAAGCGTGCGGGCCTTCAGCTTGCGCTTGGCGTTGCGCAGATGGACCTCGACGGTTGGCAGCGAGATGCGCAGGCGGTGGGCGATCGCGCTCTGCAGGAGACCTTCGGAGGTGTAGCGCAGGCAATCACGCTCGCGCCGGCTCAGCGGCTCGATGCCGAGGCGGGTGCGCTGAAGCTCTCCCTCCGAACTCTGGTGGAAGAGGTGGACGAGGCTCATCAGCCGCCAGGCATTGGCGCCCATGGAGCCGAGGAAGTCGTGCTCGTCCATCGAACTGCCGAGCGTCATGCCGCCTGCCGGGGTGGAGGGCGAGAAGGATGAGGCGAGGGGGACGGAGATGGACGAGCGCTGGCCCGCGCTCTCGATGGCGCGCGAGGTGTGCAGGATTTTGGGGTCGGTCAGCGCGCGGATCTGCGTGTCGCCCCAGAGATAGGGGGACATCTGCCGGGCGCGCACGTTGAGGTAGTGCGGATCGTGCAGGTACATGCCGCTTTCGAAGTAATGGTTCAGCCATTCCTGCGGCAGGGTGGAGAAGTAGGTGGCTTCGGGCTCGGTGTGGTTGTCAGCGTCGGGGTCGAAGAAGCCGTAATTGATCTGGTCGAAGCCGATGGCGCCCAGGATGTTCACCAGCGCCTGGAACCGGGCCCTGGCGTTGGGGGCCGCCAGCATGGCGATACGGGCGGCCTCGACCGCCTCACCCACCTGCCTGTCCGATGACGACTGCCGCATAAGCGTTTTTCCCCGTCAAAATGCAGCATGGCGGGGGGCGGGGGAGCAAGCGGAAAGCTTGACTTTGCGGGGTTTGGCGGCCATTAAGCCGCCCGTCTGCGGACAATCCAGACTGCGTGACGGTTCCATTTCGGGGCCGGGCATGTGGTTTTGGAGGCTTTTGCGTTTAAAGGCCTGCATTTCTGGAGCTGGCCGCCGACATACTGAGTTTAGACACGCTGCATGGTGCAGCCAGTCCGCCGGATGAGCCGGTTGGCCCGTAACGTCTAACCCTTTTGGAGCCTTGATGCCTGCCCTACAAACTCTGAACCCCACCACCGATGATTTCGCCGCGATGCTCGAGGAGAGCTTCTCCGGTTCCGCCATGATCGAAGGCCGCGTTGTGCCTGCTACGGTCACCGGCGTTGGATCTGACTTCATCACCGTCGACGTCGGCCTCAAGACCGAGGGCCGCATTCCTTCCAAAGAATTCGCAAACGACGAAGTGCAGCCGACCGTCGGCTCCATCGTCGAAGTGTACCTGGAGCGCATCGAGAACGCGCTCGGCGACGCTGTCCTGTCCCGCGACAAGGCCAAGCGTGAAGAAGCCTGGACCCGCCTCGAGCGCGTTCACGAGAAGAAAGAGACCGTCAAAGGCGCCATCGTTGGCCGTGTCAAAGGCGGCTTCACCGTCGACCTCGGCGGCGTCAACGCCTTCCTGCCGGGTTCGCAAGTCGACATCCGTCCGATCCGCGACGTCGGTCCGCTCATGGGCCAGATGCAGCCGTTCGCCATCCTCAAGATGGACCGTCCGCGCGGCAACATCGTCGTGTCGCGTCGTGCAGTGCTCGAAGAGTCGCGTGCGGAACAGCGCGCAGAGATCGTCGGCAACATGGCCGAGGGCGAGAAGCGCCGTGGCGTCGTCAAGAACATCACCGACTACGGCGCGTTCGTGGACCTGGGCGGCATCGATGGCCTGCTGCACGTCACCGACATGAGCTGGAAGCGCGTGTCGCATCCGTCGCAAGTTGTGGAAGTTGGTCAGGAAGTCGAAGTCCAGATCATCAAGATCAACCCGGAAACCCAGCGTATTTCGCTTGGCATGAAACAGCTCGCCACCGATCCGTGGGATGGCGTTGCCGCTAAATACCCGGTCGGCGCCAAGCTGACGGGCCGCGTCACGAACATCACTGACTACGGCGCATTCGTTGAACTGGAAGATGGCGTCGAAGGCCTGATCCACGTCTCCGAAATGTCGTGGACGAAGAAGAACGTGCACCCGGGCAAGATCATCTCCTCTTCGCAAGAAGTCGACGTGATGGTTCTGGATGTCGACGCCGAGAAGCGCCGCATCTCGCTGGGCCTCAAGCAGGTCATGAACAACCCGTGGGAAGCCTTCATCGCCGAGCATCCGATCGGCACGAACATCGAAGGCGAAGTCCGTGGCATCACCGAGTTCGGGATGTTTGTCGGCCTGGGCCCGGATCTCGACGGCATGGTCCACATCAACGACATCGACTGGAACGTTCCGGGCGAAGAAGCGATCAAGAAGTACAACAAGGGCGACAACGTCCAGGCGCGCGTGCTCGACGTCGACATCGAGAAAGAGCGCATCTCGCTTGGCATCAAGCAGCTCTCGGTTGATCCGACTGAATCGATCGACCTTCGCAAGAACTCGATCGTCACCACGACCGTCACCGAAGTCACCACCGGCGGCATCGAAGTCTCGATCGCTGACGGCGCGATCAAGGGCTTCATCCGCAAGGGCGACCTCTCGCGCGATCGTCAGGAACAGCGCCCCGAGCGCTTTGCTGTCGGCGAGAAAGTCGACGCGCTGGTAACGGCGTTCGACAAGGCGGGCCGCAAGGTTTCGCTGTCGATCAAGGCGATGGAAATCCGCGACGAGAAAGAAGCTGTCGAACAGTACGGTTCGGCTGACTCTGGCGCGTCGCTGGGCGACATCCTCGGCGCCGCCCTCAAGGGCGCGGCGAAGAAGGACGAGTAGTCGTTTCTTCGACTTGTAAGCATTGTGAAACGCCTCCGCGAAAGCGGGGGCGTTTTGCTTTTAGGCGGTGTGATTGAGCCTTGGAGGCATCATTCATGAGGCCGCCGCGGAGTCATTCCCGGGCTTGTCCCGGGAATCTCGGTTCGAGACCTGAGGGGACCGGGAGCTGTCCCGCACCTGAGCCAACCGAGATTCTAGGGATGCGCTTCGCTTACGCTAGAATGACTCCATGGGTGGATGCGCCCCTGAGCGCTGCGCGCCTCAGGGCTTGCCCGAGAATGACTCCGTGATTGGGGCGTGCCACGTTAGAAGATCGATTGTTGGGGCGGGGCATGGCGCGGTTCGATACGATCGCGGTCTATATAATGACGGATCGCCGATACGGCGTGCTCTATACCGGCGTCACATCTGATCTTGTCCATCGCGTCAGCCAGCATCGCGCCGGCGAAGGCTCGAGCTTCACGCGAACCTACAAATGCACGCGTCTCGTCTGGTATGAGGTCCACGCTGACATGCGCGTGGCGATACAGCGCGAGACTTCGATCAAGCGGTATCCGCGCCAATGGAAGCTCAACCTGATCGAAGCGCAGAATCCGGACTGGGTTGATCTGTGGGACGCCATCTTGCCGGGACCGTTGCCGGGGCAGCGCCGGACGATTGCAGAGGTCAGAGGCGGCTTGGAGGGCGAAGTTTGACCGCTGGCCAGCTTGGCGTTGCTCGCATCGTGGGCGCCACGACTGGCTGTCCCGCTGCGACACTCATGGTTTTCCCCAGGTTGCGGGCGGTAAAGTTTCGATCCGGTATAGCAACGAAGCTGATCGCGAGAGGTTGTTTGCGAAAAACTCTTGTCTTTCGCTCGCTCTAGCGCGATTTTCCTCAAATGCTGCGTTCAGAACTCATTGCGCGACTGGCCGAAGAAAATCCCACGCTCAAGGCGCGGGAGGTCGAGAGGATTGTCGACGTCATCTTCGACGAGATTGCCGCCGCCCTGGAGCGCGGGGATCGCGTTGAACTGCGGGGCTTTGGGGCCTTCTCGGTGCGCAAGCGCGACGCCCGCACGGGCCGCAATCCGCGCACGGGCAACTCGGTCTCGGTGGAGGCCAAGCACGTGCCGTTCTTCAAGGCCGGCAAGGAGCTGCGCTCGCGGCTCAACAACGGCCATGACCCGGAAGACCGGGACTAGGACCGGTACGCACCGGGCCGACTCCAATTTCTCCAAAGATGACAGGCGCATCGACCCGATTCAGGGTTGGACGCACTTGTCCCATGTGAGACACTGATAACGGGCGCGTGAAGGCGTTCGGCTGCAAAGGGGTAATCGGGTGTTCAAGGAATTTCGCGAATTCGCGATGCGCGGAAACGTCGTCGACCTGGCGGTCGGCGTCATTATCGGTGCAGCGTTCGGCGCCATCGTCACCTCGCTGGTGACCGACATCATCATGCCGGTGATCGGCCTGATCACGGGCGGCATGGACTTCTCGAAGCTGGCCTACGAACTGAAGCCCGCCACGATCGGCGCGGACGGCAAGGAGATCGCCGCCGTCACGATCAACTACGGCAAGTTCATCAATTTCTGCATCACCTTCCTGATCGTCGCCTTCTCCATGTTCATGGTCGTCAAAGGCATGAACTCGCTGAAGCGTAAGCAGGAAGCCGCCCCGGCTCCGCCGCCGGAAACCCCGGCCGACGTGAAGCTGCTGGCTGAGATCCGCGACTTGCTCGCCAAAGGCCGCTGAGGTATCCGGGATACCTGAGTAGAGTTCAGTAGCGTAAGGAAGGGGCGGCCTGAGCGCCGCCCTTTCTGTTTTTCCGGGCCATGAAAAAGCGTTGAAGTTTCAGCGGGTTTTCACGCCCTTTGCCGCCGGATGGCGAAGATGACCAGCGTCAAGATCTGCGGAATTACCAGCGAATCAGACCTCGAAATGGCGATCGAGGCAGGGGCCGACATGGTCGGCTTCGTGCTCGTGGAATCGAGCCCGCGCTATGTCGAAAAGGACAAGGCGCAGGCGCTGATCCAGCGCGCGGCCGAGCTGGGCGCCGAGCCGTGGGTGGTCGCCACGCTGGCTGTACCCTTCCTCGACGAGCTGGTCGAGGAGACGACCGAGATCGCCGCCGTGCAGCTGCATGGCAAGGAAAGCCCGGCCCAGGTGGCGTCGTTCGTGAAGCGCCATCAGCTCGTGCCGGTCATCAAGGCGATGGGCATCGCCTCGAAACGCGATCTCGATGAGGTGGCCGAGTTCGAAGCCGCCGACGGCTTCCTGTTCGACGCCAAGCCGCCGAAGGGTGCGGACCGCGAAGGCGGGCATGGCAAGAGCTTCGACTGGTCGATCCTGAAGGGCTTCCGCGTGAACGACCACGAGGACTGGACGCTGTCGGGCGGTCTGACGCCGGAGAATGTCGCCGAGGCTATCCGCCAGAGCGGGGCGCCTGCGGTGGATGTGTCGTCCGGCGTCGAGAAGAGCCCGGGCGTGAAGGATAAGGCGAAGGTCGAGGCTTTTATCAAGGCTGCCAAGGCGGAGGGCTAGTCGGCGCGCTGAACACATCCTTCGAGACGATCGCTACGTGAGAGCGCGCTTGTGGAAGCGGCGTGCTTGCGATCCCTCAGGATGAGGGCGGTGGGCGTTGCTTTGTATCAAAACCAACCGGCCTCATCCTGAGGGATCGCGAAGCGATCGTCTCGAAGGATGCGTGCGTGGCTACGTGTCGAACCGCGCCAGCCGTTTGCCCGGCAGCAGATCATACGGCGGCTTCCAGCCCGGAACGTCGCTCAGGCGTTTCAGCCACGCCGCGATGTTTGGATAGGCGACTGAGAGGTCGATACCTGTTTCGTCGGTGGGGTAGGAGAGATACGCGCACATCGAGATGTCGGCGATTGTTACGCGGCTGCAGGCGACGAATGGGTTTGTGGCGAGGTGCGCATCTAGGATGCCGAGGAAGTCTTTCACGCGGGCGAGGTGCCACGCCATGACGGCGGGGTCGGCTTTTGGCGTGAAGGTGCGCATGAAGCGGTAGGTGGCCATGCCGCCGGACATCTTCTGGTTGTCCCAGAACAGCCAGCGGAGGAGGTCGTAGCTTTCTTCCTCGCTCGTGGCGCCGAGGCGGCCGTATCTGGCGGCGAGCTGGAGGAGGATGGGTGCTGTCTGCGTCAGCTTGAGATCGTTGATCTCGAGGACCGGGATCTCGCCCATCGCATTGACGGTGCGCCGCCATTCCGGCGTCCATGTCACGCGCGCGCCGAAGTCGGTCCAGACGGGTTCGAACGTCTGCTCGCAGAGGGTGAGCATCAGCGCCAGCTTGTAGCTGTTACCGGACTCCGGGAAGTAGTGCAGGCGATAGGTGTCCATGTGATGCCTCAGCTCTCGTCGCCATGACGGCCGCCGCCGAGGCCCATGCCTCCGCCGCCCATTCCGCCTCCACCCATGCCGCCCATACCTCCGCCGCCGCCTCCTCCACCGCCACCGCCGCCAGCGCGGCCGCCGCCTTTCTCGCCGCCCTTGCCGCCGCCGCCTTGCTGGCGCGTTGGGCCCTGTTTCGGGATCGGGACGTCGGCGGGGATGGGGGCGAGGTCGAGGGCCTGGCGGATGAAGGCGCGGAGCGAGATCACCAGTTCAGCGGTGTGGATCGGGCGGCCGGCGGCCATGTCGCTGGCGGCCTGGCCGGCGAGGCGCACATGCTCTTCCGTGCCGAGCAGGATGATGTCGGCGAGGGCGGCTTCCACCGCATCACGGATGCGGCGGGGGCGTTCGGATGGCTCCTGCGCGGCGTCGCCCTGTTCCTTGGCGCGCTGCTGGATGTCGCGAAGGTGGGTCGGGTCGACGGTCAGCTCGCCGGTGAATGATCCGCCCAGCGTCTTGTAGGCGGAGATCAGCGTGCGCAGCCGCTCATTGATCTGGCGGTTCATGCGTTGCTGGCGTTGCTGGATGGTCAGCATCATCAGAACGCGGATGCCCACGCCGATCAGTGTAAAGACGGCCAGACCGAATATCGTGGTCAGAATGCCCTGCCATGAGCCGAAATCGAAATATCGCATCTGACGTCCTGAAATTGGTCATGCTGACCGTAGCGTCAGGCAGAAGTCATGGCGATCCTTTCTTCCTGTCACACGCGTGCTAGGTCTTGGATGTACGATCGTAGTGGCTAGCCACGTCGAAGAAGGAAGGTCCCATGGCCCTCATTACTGAAACTTCGCCCACCGAATTCGATCCGGCGCTGATCTTCGCCGGTCTCGACCTCACGCCCGTCTTCGCCGCCGATGAGGACGATGAAGACGAGGACGAGGATGAAGACGAAGACGGCGATGAGGATGAAGACGAGGACGACGACGAAGACGAAGATGAGGACGAAGAAGAAGACGAGGACGACGAAGAGTAGCGCTTAGGCGCGGTCAGCGCCTGCGTGCCGGCCGACGGCGGCGCAGGCGCTACTTCTTCTCCAGCTCGTCTGAGATGCGGCGCAGATGTCCGGCGGGATCGTCGGTGATCGGGTCGCCGTGGGAGACGATGATGCGCTTGAGGTCGGGCGTGTCGGCCCAGCGGCGGAGCTGGCGGGCGAGGGCGGCGGGGTCCTTGATGTAGCGCTTGATGGTGCTGGGGACCTGCGGTTCGTGGACGCCGTAGTGGAAGAGGCGCGCCATGATGCGGGCGCCGATGCCGTGCGGGTGGGCGACGTGGCCGATGATGTCGTTGGTGATCAGCGTTGTGCCTGAGGCGCGTTTGACCAGCATGGCGCTTTCCATGTCGTCGGTGCCGGCGACGATGATGAAGGAGGCCTGGCTGTCGCCGAGGATGTCGTGCGTGGCATCTACGGGGACGGCTTCCTCGATAAGCTCCAGACCGCCCGGCGGGGCGAGGACCTGGATGTCGGGATAGCGCTGTTTCCAGATCCGCGAATCCAGCCTGTGGCCGGGATTGGGGACGATCATCACGGCGGGCGTGCCCAGCGTCTCGATCCGCTGCATCGCGGGTTCATCCAGGGCAATCGCGCTCCAGATCGCGGTGCGGCCGTTGGAGAGGCGGATCACCGTCATCCGGCGTGGGAAATTGCCGATCGGCATGCGTATTTCGCCTGCGACCGTCAGGATGCCGTCGTCGATCTCCTGCAGCTCGCCGTGCGGTTGAACCGTCCATTCTTCAAGGATTTTGGGCATTGGGATTTCCTCTGTCCCCCGACAAGCGCTTGCCGGCCGCACTTGGTTCCGCCTGCTGCCGCAAACGGCACTTGGAACCGGCCGCGCGGCGGTCTATCGGAGCGGCATGACAAATACCGCTGCTCCCCAGTCGAAACCCACGTCCAATTCCTGGTCGCAATGGCCGGACGCCAATGGGCGTTTCGGCGAATTCGGCGGGCGGTATGTGGCGGAGACGCTGATGCCGCTCGTGCTCGATCTCGAGCGCGAGTATCGTGCAGCGAAGGCCGATCCGAAATTCCAGGAAGAGTTCGACTGGCTGCTGGAGCACTATGTCGGCCGCCCGAGCCCACTCTATTACGCCGAGCGCCTGACGCAGCATTTCGGCGGTGCGAAAATCTACTTCAAGCGCGACGAGCTGAACCACACGGGCGCGCACAAGATCAACAACTGCATCGGGCAGGTGCTGCTTGCTCGCCGCATGGGCAAGACGCGCATCATCGCGGAGACGGGCGCTGGTCAGCACGGCGTTGCGACGGCCACGATCTGCGCGCGCTTCGGCCTGCCGTGCGTGGTGTTCATGGGCGAGACGGATGTCGAGCGCCAGAAGCCGAACGTGTTCCGCATGAAGCTGCTGGGTGCGGAGATCGTGCCGGTGTCGTCGGGCACGGGCACGCTGAAGGACGCGATGAACGAAGCGCTGCGTGACTGGGTGACGAACGTGTCGAACACGTTCTACGTCATTGGCACGGCGGCGGGCCCGCACCCTTATCCGGAACTCGTGCGCGACTTCCAGTCGGTGATTGGCCGTGAAGCGCGCGAACAGATCCTGAAGCAGGAAGGCCGTCTGCCGGATGCGCTCGTCGCGGCGATCGGCGGAGGCTCGAACGCCATCGGCCTGTTCCATCCCTTCATCGAGGATGAGGGCGTGAAGATGATCGGCGTGGAAGCCGGCGGACATGGCGTCGATACGCCGATGCACGCAGCCTCGCTCACCGGCGGCCAGCCAGGCATTCTGCATGGCAACCGCACCTATCTGCTGCAGGACGCCAACGGGCAGATAATCGACGCGCACTCGATCTCGGCCGGTCTCGACTATCCCGGCATCGGGCCGGAGCACGCCTTCCTGCACGAGATGGGCAGGGCGGAGTATCGCACCTGCACCGACAAGGAAGCGCTCGACGCGTTCCAGCTGGTCACGCGCCTCGAAGGCATCATCCCTGCGCTTGAGCCCGCGCACGCCCTCGCCCGCGTCGGCGATGTGGCGAAGGAGCTGGGCAAGGATGGCCTCATCATCATGAACATGTGCGGCCGAGGCGATAAGGACATCTTCGCGGTGGCCGGCCATCTGGGGATGAAGATCTAGGGGCAATACCGAAGGGGGCGGACTTGAAGGCAATCATCGTGACGGCTGCTGCGGCGCTGGTGCTGGCCGCATGCGGCGGGCCATCGCCGGAGAAAGCTGCTGAAGCTGGCGTTGCTGTTGCTCCCGCCGAGGAGGCCATGTCCGCGGAGGACAAGGCCGCGCTTGAAGAGCTCGAAAAGATGAACCGCGAGCTTGAGGCGTCGATCAGCGAAACCAAGGCGCTGAACGAGCAGGTGGAACAGGCGTTAGGCGAATCCGAAGTGCTGCGCGCCGACACGCAGAAAACCATCGACGACGCCAATCGCACGCTGCAATGGGAAAAGCCTTCGTCGGCAACGGCTGCGGACCACTAAGAGCTGGTGGGCTGAACGCATCCTTCGAGACGATCGCCACGCGAGGGCGTGGGTGTGCAGACATCGTACTTGCGATCCCTCAGGATGAGGGCGGCTGGCTTTGATACAAGGCAAAATCTACCGTCCTCATCCTGAGGGGTCGCGGAGCGATCGTCTCGAAGGATGTGTGCGTGGCTACCGAACCGCGCGCTTCACCAGGCTCGCCTTGCTGATCGCGGCAACACTCGTCACGCCGGTCTGGCGCATCGTCGCTGTCAGTTCCTCGTCGATCAAGCGCAGCGCCGTCGTCACGCCGTCCTCGCCGAACGCGCCCAGGCCCCAGGCATAGGGGCGGCCGATGCACACGGCGCTCGCCCCCAGCGCCAGCGCCTTGAATACGTCGGTCCCGCGCCGGAAGCCGCCGTCGATCAGGACGGGCATCTTCTTGTTCACGGCAGCTACGATCTCAGGCAACACGTCGAGCGTGCCGACCAGGCTTTCTTCGGCGCGCCCGCCATGGTTCGACACGATAATGCCGTCGACGCCGCGCTTCACGGCGATTGCGGCGTCCTCTGCCGACATCAGCCCCTTGATGAGCAGCGGCTTCTTCGAGACATCGCGCAGTCGCCCGATGAAATCCCATGTCAGCGCGGCATTCGTCGGCGCGAACAGGCCGGTCTGGTCGATGCCGTCGAACATCTTCTTGCGCGAGAAATCGTAGCCGCCGGTCTGCTTGTGGCAGGCCGAGCATTCGCGCGTGTCCATCCGCGCGCCAAGCGCCTGCGTTTCGCGCCGCATGCCGCCGCCAGACAGGTCGACCGTCAGCACGATTGCGCCGGCGCCTGCCTTGTCTGCCCGCGCGGCGACAGCCAGCGCTGCTTCTGGCCGGTTGGTTGAATAGATCTGCTGCCATACCGCGCCGCCATGCGCGGCCATCACGTCTTCCAGCGACACCGTCGCCAGCGCCGACAGGATCTGCCCCGCCTTGCGCTTTCCCGCCGCGCGCGCGACAGCCGCCTCGCCGTCGACATGAAATGCGCGCTGGCTCGATACGGGCGACAGCATCACCGGCGAGCCCAGCGTCTGCCCGAACAGCTTGGTCGACAGATCCACCTTGCTGACATCGATCAGCCGCCGCGCCTTGAGGCCCCATGCATCGAAGGCCTGCCGGTTGGACTCCACGGTCCGGTCGCCCAGAACGCCGCCTGACAGATAGCCGAAATGCGCCGGAGGAATGTTGCGCTTCGCTATCGTCTCGAGCTCGAACACGTTCAGCACGTCATTCGCGAGTTGAACGTCAGGCCCGAGTTTCTGCTGCGCGAGGGCAGGCAGGCCGCCAAGCGACGCTGCGATCGGCGACGCCGCGATGTATCGCAGGAAACGCCGTCGCGATGCCGTCAGCTGGTCGGTCACGATCATCTCCCCCGGATCTCTGCGGATCCATGGGATGAGCCTAGGCAGCTCGCCTTATCCACGCAAGCTGCGCACGTCTTTGTTGACCGTCACGGGCTTGAAGTCGCAAACGATCCCGTCGCATGTTCAGCGCATACAGGAGGATCGCCCATGTCCACTCACGCCGGTTCCTGCCATTGCGGGCAAGTCGCATTCGAGGTTCAGGGAGAGTTCCCCTCGGCGATGGTGTGCAATTGTTCCTACTGTCGCCGCGCCGGCCACATGCTGGCCTTCACCACGCCGGACAAGTTCAAGCTCAAGACGCCGCAGAAGGACGTGTCGACCTATCTGTTCAACAAGCAGGTCATCAATCATTACTTCTGCGCCAATTGCGGGATCTCCACGCATGGCGGCGGCGTCGCGCCGAACGGGCAGCAGATGGTGGCGGTGAACCTGCGCTGTGTGCCGGACATCGATCTTGATGCGCTGAAGCTCGACAAGGTCGACGGAGCTAAGTTCTAGCTTGGATAATGTTGCGGCTGTTCACGGGGCGGATATTGCCGCGATCGAGGCGCCGTCGGCTGCGCGGGCCATTGGCGACGTCTATGCGTTTCACGATCCTTGCGTGCTGGGCACGTATCTCAACATCTTCGTACGGGCGGCAGGGCGGGGCGAAGCGTATGAGGCCGCCTGTCGTGCGCGGCGCGAGATTGATCGGTTGGATGCCGTCTTCAACTGGCGCGATCCGGGGAGTGAGATTTCGCGGTTGAACCGGGCGGCGCAGTTCATGGCGTCGCCCGATCTGTTTGCCGTTGTTGCTGCTGCTGAACGCTGGCGCGAGGTGAGCGGCAATGCTCTCAGCGGCCGCTTGGGTCAGTTGCTGGCGACTTGGCGCGATGCTGCGCTGACGCCTACCGATGCGGCGCATCTCGCGGCGCAGATTGCGCAGGCCGATGTTCAGCTTGATCCGGCGACGCGCACGATCACGCGGCCCGAGCCTGTGCAGTTCGATCTCGATGCAATCGCCAAGGGCTACATCATTGATCGCGCGCTTGATGCCGCGATGGCCAGCGCCACGGGCGCGATGGTCGATATCGGCGGCGACATCGCGTGTGCGGGGGAGGGGCCGCGCAATGGCCTCTGGCAGATCGCGTTGCCTGATCCGCTGACCACGTTCGACAATGCTCCGGCGCATGGCGCTTTCAGCATGGCGCGCGGGGCTGTTGCGACGTCCGGCTGCGGCCCGCGCGATCTGCACGTTGGCGGGACACGCAGCGCGACGATCGACCCGCGCACGGGCTGGCTGATCGCGCATCAACGTTCGGCTGCCATTGCTGCCGCTTCCGCGATGGATGCCGATGCTCTCGCGACCATCGCACTCGTTGATAGCGGAGCGGCGCGCGCCAGCCTCAAGGCCTCGCCCGGCGCGATGGGCCGCATCACGCGGCCTGGTGGTGTCGACTGGCTGCAAGCGGGCGAACCGCACGCTCTGCCGATCAGCTACGAAGAAGCGCCGCAGGACGATTACAAGTCTGGCTGGCCGGATGGCTGGATCGCCAGCGTCACCTTTACCGCGCCGCCGAAGGATATGCGCCGGGCCATCGCGCTGCGCTCGCCCTATGTCGCCATCTGGATCAGCGATGCGGAGCGCAAGACGGTGCGCACGCTGCTGCTGATCGGCACGATCAAGGAATGGCAGGAGTACAACCATGTCTGGTGGCGGCTGAACCGCGGCTCGACCGAGAAGCTGCTCAACGGCCGGTCCATGTCCACGCGCGGTTCGGGCACGTACAAGGTTTACTGGGATGGCGTCGACGATGCGGGCAAGGCGGTGAAGCCGGGCAGGTACACGCTGCATGTCGAGACCAGTCGCGAGCGCGGCGAGCACACGCATCGCGAACTCGAGGTCGATTTCTCGACCATGCGCCTGTTCGATGCCGAGATGCCGGTCGATCCGGAGTCAGGCGGCCTGCAGGTCTCGATGACCAAGTTCTAGCGGTCGCGCCGCTGCGGGCTGAAAAAGGCCCGTCCCCCCTGTCCCATATCCCTGTAAGCGCCGTCGCGCCGGAAAACGGGTCACGGGTTTCGCTGACTAATTGGGCGGCTCGCGCACGTTCTCCCTTTGTTGCAGTGCGGCATCGGGAAGCAACAGGGGGGATAGGGGGAGGGGCAAATCTGGGCTAATACCACCGCCTGCTTCGGGGCCTCGCCCCTCCAGACCCGCGCTAACAGCCAGGCCAGATACAAGCACACCCCCGACACATGACCGCCGACCGGATTTCAGCGACGTTCGCCGCCTGCGCGGAAAAGGGCCGTGCCGCCTTTGTGGCCTATCTCATGGCCGCGGACCCGGATATCGAGACGTCCTACAAAAATCTCATTGCTTTACAGGCGGCTGGCGCTGACATCATCGAGCTGGGCGCGCCCTTCACCGATCCGATGGCCGATGGCGCCGCTATCC
Organism: Hyphomonadaceae bacterium; assembly: GCA_965229115.1. GTDB lineage: Bacteria > Pseudomonadota > Alphaproteobacteria > Caulobacterales > Hyphomonadaceae > UBA7672. The sequence goes on from CBDDIR010000003.1 coordinate 220,297, forward strand.
AGAAAGCCGCCCTGCGTGCCCTGGCAGCAGGCGGAAGCCTCTCGGTCACCCTCGATATCGCCCGCCGTTTCCGAACTGTTAACCAAACAACCCCCCTGATCGTCATGGGTTATGCGAACCCGATCCACCGTATGGGATACGCGGCCTTCGCGAAGGCTGCTGCGGAAGCGGGAGTGGATGGCGTGATCACAGTCGATTTGCCGCCCGAGGAAGACAGCCCGCTGCGCAGCGAGCTGGCAGCCCTTGGCATTGCCGTCATTCGGCTGGCTACCCCGACCACCACAGAAAAGCGTATGGAAACAGTCGCTAACGGCTCTTCCGGCTTCGTTTATTATGTCTCGGTCGCCGGGGTTACCGGCGCGGGAACTGGCGCTGTCGGCGATATTTCGGCCGGGGTTGAACGCGCCCGGCGCATCTCCAACTTGCCTGTCGCAGTCGGATTTGGCGTCCGTACGCCGGATCAAGCGGCGGCGTTTGCGCGTATCTCGGATGGCGTTGTTGTCGGGTCCGCCCTCGTCGAGGAGGTCCGAGCGGCAGTGGAGCAGGGGAATCCCGGCTCATCTGTCAAGAGAATAAGTGTGGTTGCGCAGTCACTGTCAAACGCCATAGCTTCGGCGCGCGAATAGCGGAGCAGAAATTGAACTGGCTTACAAATCTGCCACCTGGCCTGAAGTCCATCTTTGCGAAGAAGGACGAGACCGAAGGCGACAGCCTTTGGGTCAAATGCCCGAAGACTGGCGAACTCGTTTACCGGCAAGAGCTTGAGAGCGCTTACTGGGTGACGCCGTCGGGCGCGCACATGCGCATCGGGCCTGAGCAGCGCTTCAAGTACATGTTCGACGGCGGGCTCTGGACCGAGATCCCGATGCCGCCGGTCATGCGCGACCCGCTGAAGTTCAAGGACGACAAGCGCTACACCGACCGCCTCAAGGCCGCCAAAGCCAAGACCGGCCGCGAAGACTGCATGGTCGCCGCCCACGGCGAGATCAACGGCCGCAAGGCTGTGATCCTAGTGCAGGACTTCTCCTTTATGGGCGGCTCGCTCGGCATGGCTGCCGGTGAAGCCTTCATCAAGGCGGCTGAAACGGCTGTGGCCCGCAAGGCCGCGCTGATCATCGTCACCGCATCGGGCGGCGCCCGCATGCAGGAATCGTCCTTCGCTCTCATGCAGATGCCGCGCACCGTGCTGGCCATCCAGGACGTGAAGCGCGCGAAGCTTCCCTACATCGTTGTCCTGTCCGACCCGACTTCGGGCGGCGTGCTGGCGTCCTACGCCATGCTCGGCGACGTGCAGATCGCAGAACCGGGCGCGCAGCTCGCCTTCACCGGCCCGCGCGTCATTGAAGCGACTATCCGCGAGAAACTGCCGGAAGGCTTCCAGCGTTCGGAATTCCTCCGCGAGCGCGGCATGGTCGACATCGTCTGCTCGCGCAAGGAACTGACGCCCACGATCGGCGCCATCCTCGGCATGCTGATGCCGACGACGCGCGGCCGCCGCTCGAAGGCTGCTGCGACCGAGGAAGTGGCTGCAGCGAAGTAGGCTTCGGTTTTGAAAGATACAAAGGACGTCGCGGTCACCCGCGGCGTCCTTTTCTTTTGGCGTTAGCTCAAGACGCCCCAGCTATCGCATTTGCCGCCATGGGCGGCCGTGAGGTCGGTCAGCTTCTTCTGCGTCGCCATCACGAACTCATAGGTCAGCGGCGCCGTGATCTGGACGACGAAATAGCCTTCCTCCTCGCCGATCGCCGCGTCGGGATACGCTTCCATCACCGCATCCACGGCATCGCCCCACGTTGCGGGGTCTTTCACGTCGACATTGAAATCGATCAGGGCAGGGGCGGAGAAATCGAAGCCATCCGCCTCGAGGCTGCGGAACACATCGCCGTCTGCGTCGGTAGGCCAGCCCATCTGCATTCCCCAAAATCTGCTGAAATCAGGCCAGCCAACAGGCATTCGGGCGGGTCTTCAACAGCGTGCTTGAGCTGAATCCCTTCCATGAATCGGTGGCACTTCGATGACCGCTTAAGCCGGTGTTAGCCCAATCACTCTCCCGTGCCGGGAAGTCGTTTTGAGGGCGGTGCAACCCTCCCTACATACCACCCGTGGCCACCCTCCTTGGGAAAGAGAGCGGCACGATCCGGAGACTAAGGACTTGGCCGACGCCGCCATCGTGACTGCCGCTCTCGACCGCTTCCGCGCCAACGCGGCGGGCCGCGTCTCACCGGCATGGGGCACAGCGCAGATCCGCAAGGCGCTGGTTGAACTCGGCGATCCGCAGGATCGCATTCCCAACGCCATCCACATCACCGGCACCAACGGCAAGGGCTCCACCGGCGCGTTCATCCGCGCGATGGCGGAAGCTGCGGGCCTTACCGTCCACGTCTTCACTTCGCCGCATCTCATCCGCGTCAACGAACGCATCCGTGTCGCCAGCCAGTTGGTCGAGGATGAAGCGCTCGCCGATGTTCTGAACGACATCGCGGAGCGCACGGAGGGGCTGACATATTTCGAAGCGCTCACCGCCGCTGCCTTCTGCCTGTTCGCGCACAACCGCGCCGATCTCTCCATCATCGAAGTCGGCGCTGGCGGCGCAACGGACGCGACCAATGTGATGGCGCGCCCGGCCGCCACCGTCGTCACGCCGATCAGCCGCGACCATGAAGCCATGTTCGGCGTCTCGGGCGTTGCCGCCATTGCGCGCCTGAAGGCAGGCATCTTCCGCGAGGGCGTTCCTGCGATCATCGCAGAGCAGCCCGCCATCGCCCTCGGCGTGCTGCGCGAGGAAGCACGCACTGCGGCAGCCAAGGTAATCGAAGCCGGCGATGACTGGACGGTCACGCTCGAAGGCGAGGCGTTCACCTACCAGTCGGCGACGCTCACCGTGCGCACGCCGTGGCTTGGCCTGCGGGGCAAGCATCAGGCGCAGAATGCCGCCGCCGCCTGTGTTGCGCTCGAAGCGATCGGCGACAAGCGGATCACGCCGCAAGCTATGGCCGCGGGTCTGCGCGAGACGACATGGCCGGCGCGCCTGCAACGTCTGGCTCCCGGCCCGCTTGCGGGCGATGCCGCCATCTGGGTCGACGCCGCGCACAATCCCGGCGGCGCAGCCACGCTGGCTGCCGCCATCAAGGCCTCGAAGGAGCAGGGCGACAGCGTCGCCATCATCTTCGCCTGCCAGGCCGTGAAGGACATTCGCGGCGTCCTCGCCGAACTCTCGCCTGTGGCAGATCAGCTGATCGTCTGTCCGTTACCCGACAGCGGCGGCCAGGAAGGCGGGGCCGGCGCCGACCCCGCACAGCTCGCGGGGATTGCGACAAGCCTTGGCGCAAACGCCGTAACTGCCGACAGCCTGCAAGCTGCTGTGGAGCAGGCAAAAGCTGCCGCGACCCGAACCTACATTTGCGGATCGCTGTATCTGTGTGGCGCGGCTCTGACCGCCAATGGTGAGCGGGTCGAGTAATCGGCTCAGCCACCGATCTCACAACCCCGTTTCCTCTGATCCAGCTCAATCGACACCGGAGCAGGCGCACTCCATAGTCGTCGCATGCGAGCTTTCTTCCAGTGCCTGTTACTCCCGCTTGCCGCAGCTGTGCTGCTTCTCACACCGGTCGCAGCCGCCCAGACCGCGGCACCCAAATCCGCGTGGGCGCATGAGGCCAGTGACATCAAGCCGGACCCTGCCGTCCGCTTCGGCGCGCTGCCCAACGGGATGCGCTATGCGCTGATGAAGAACCAGCTGCCGCCGGGCGCCGTGTCGATCCGCATGTCGGTCGAGTTTGGCTCTCTTGAGGAAGCCGACAACGAACAGGGCCTCGCGCACTTCATCGAACACATGGCCTTCAACGGCTCCACCCATGTGCCCGAAGGCGAGATGGTGAAAATCCTCGAGCGGTTGGGGCTGGCGTTTGGCGCCGATACCAACGCCTCGACGGGGCAGGAATTCACGACCTATCAGCTCGAACTTCCCAATGCCTCCGACACGCTGGTGGATGAAAGCCTGAAGCTGCTGCGCGAGACGGCCAGCGAGCTCACCTTCGATGCCAACGCCATTGATCGCGAGCGGGGTGTCGTGCTCTCCGAATATCGTCGCGGCGACAATTTTCAGCGTCGCCGCAGCGACCAGCAGCTCGCCTTCCTCATTCCCGGCGCCTACGCGACCAAGCGCATGCCCATCGGCGATCCCAAGGTGCTCGAAACCGCCACGCGCGAGACGATGGTCAGCCTCTACCAGCGCTATTACCGGCCGGAGCGCACGGTGATGGTGCTCGTCGGCGACTTCGATGTCGATGCGATGGAAAAGAAGATCGTCGCAAGGTTCGGCGATTGGGCAGGCAAGGGCGAGCCGGGCAAGGATCCGGACGAAAGCTACACGCCGCAGCCGCGCAAACCGGAAGCCTCTGTCTTCGTCCACAAGGATGGCGGCGACTCGATCAGCGTCTATTCGCTGATGCCCTACACCAACCCCGCCGACACGGCCGCCAAGCGGCGCGAGGACAATCTGCTGATGTTCGCCATCGGCGCCATTGGTCGCCGCCTTGCGCCCATGGCCAATGAAGACGATCCGCCCTTCCGCAGCGCGGGTCTTTCGACCGGCGACCTGCTCGAAGCCGTCGACCTTTCTGCCGGCACGGTCACGGTGACGCCTGACAACTGGAAAGCTGGCTTGCAGCGCCTCGAACAGGAATGGCGCCGCGCGACGCTCTATGGCTTCACGAAGGACGAGGTTGATCGCCAGATCGAAGCGCTGCGCACCAGCCAGAAAAACCAGGTCGAGCGGGAGAACACGCGCACGACGGGCGCGTTGATGCAGGGGCTCCTGTCGTCGATCCAGAACGAGACGGTGTTTGCGACGCCATCCTCCGGCCAAGCCCGGCTGAATAGCTGGGCCGGCGCGGTCACGCCGGAAATGGTGAGCGACCTGTTTCGCCAGCTCATGCCGATGAAGGATCCGCTGTTCTTTGCGGCTTCGACCGTTGAGCGCAAGCCCGCGGACATTGTCGCGGCGTGGGAGGAAAGCGCGAAGGTGGAGGTGCTGCCGCCGGAAACGAAGGCGCGCATTCCGTTCGCCTACACGAATTTCGGGCGACCCGGCAAAGTCGTCAGCGACAAGCGGCTGGCCGATATCGACACACGGCTGATCGTGTTCGCCAACAATGTCCGCCTCAACATCAAGAAGACCACCTTCGCGCGCAACACCGTGCAGGTGTCGCTGCGCGTCGGCGAGGGCAATCTCGATTTCCCAGAGACGCCGTTCGGTCTTTCGTCGCTCATGGGCGCCTACAGCAATGCCGGGCTGGAGAAGCACTCGATCGACGACATGCGCGCACTGCTTCAGGGCCGCCAGGTCAGCACGCGCTTTACCTCAAGCGGCACAAGCTTCGGCGGCGCTTATCAGACCGTGCCTCAGGATCTGGAGCTGCAGCTGCAGGTGGCAGCCGCCTATCTCACGCATCCCGGCTATCGCCCGGAAGCTGAACGCCGCTGGCGCGAGAACCTGACGCTGAGCTGGCCGCGCCTCGACCAGAACGCGCAGACGGTCTGGTCCGCCAAGGGCATGCGCGCTCTGGCCTCTGGCGACAAGCGCTATGGCACGGACCCGGATGATGGCGACGCATGGCGCTCCTTCGTCGAGCTTCGCCACTATCTGACGCCGGCGCTGAAGACCGGCGCAATCGAGATCGCGGTCGTTGGCGATATCGACGAGGATCAGGTGATCGCGCTGGTGGCCAAGACGTTCGGCGCGTTGCCGAAGCGCGAGGCTGCGCCGACGAAGTACAAGTCCGACAGGCCGGTCACGTTCCGGCAGGACAAGTCGCCGCTTGTGTTCACGCATGCGGGCGAGGCCAATCAGGCGCTGGCCTATGTCTTCTGGCCAGTCACGGATGTTGATCCGGATGAGAAGCCGCAGGAGGCGAGAGTGCTGGCCGCGCTGTCCGCCGTGATGCGCCTGAAAGTGGTCGAGGAGATCCGTGAGACGCTAGGCGCCACTTATTCGCCCAGCGCAGGCGCATCGCTGTCTTCGCTCTATCCGGGGTTCGGCTACATCAATGCCGGCGCCGAGGTGAAGCCGGAGGATGTCGATCGCGTCATGGCGGCGCTGGAGAAGATCGCGGCGGAGATGCGGGCGGGCGAGATCAGCGACGACGAGTTCAGCCGCGCCATTACGCCGTCGCTTGAGGTGCTGCCGCAGAACGCCACCTCGAACAGCTATTGGCTCGGCCTGATCGCGCAGGCGCAGACACGGCCCGACCTGATGGAGCGCTCGAAACTGCCCGCCGTGGAGGCCAGCCTGCGCGCGGTGACAAAGGCGGATATCGTGGGGGCTTCGCAGCGCTACCTCACAGAGGCGGCCCAGCAGGAAGCCCGCGTTATCCCGGCCGCCGCGCCATAAAGAAAAGCGGCCCGGCCCCATCTCGAGAAAGAGATTGAAGCCGGGCCGTCCATGGTCGTCCGTCGGGGAGTAAACTTAAACCGTAACCGCGTTGAGCGCTTCTTCGAGCTGCGCGAATGTCGGTTGCGCCTCGCTCGGGATCTGGCCGCGGCCGATCTCGACCGACACCTGCGCTGCGTTGCCATGCAGGTGAGCGACCAGCACGTCCTTGATGATCTTGTAGAACTGTCCCTCTTCGTCGATCACTTGGCCGAGGCGCGCGGCGAACGGGCCGACGAAACCGTAGGCGAGGAACACGCCGAGGAACGTACCGACGAGCGCTGAACCGATCAGCTTGCCGAGGTATTCCGGCGGCTGCGAGATTGCGCCCATGGTCTTGATGATGCCCAGCACGGCCGCGACGATGCCCAGGGCGGGAAGGGCGTCCGCCATGCCCTGCAGCGCGTGTGCCGGCTTGTGCGCTTCGTGGTGATGCTTCTCGATCTGCTTGTCGATGACTTCTTCGACCTGGTGCGGGTCTTCGAGGTTCATCGTCATCATCCGCAGCGTGTCGCAGATGAGATCGGTGGCGAAGTGGTCTTTCAGGATCTTCGGGTAGTTCTGGAAGATCGTGGAATCCTTGGGGTTCTCGATGTGCGCTTCGATCGCGACCACGCCCTTTGTCTTCATTGTCTTCGTTAGTATGAATAACAATGACAACAGGTCGGTGTAGTCCTTGGGCTTCCACTTCGGACCGCCCATGATCTTGCCGAAGCCGCCGCCTGCGGCCATCACGGTCTTGAACGAGTTGCCGATCAGGAAGGCGCCGACAGCAGCGCCGCCGATCATCATCATCTCGAACGGTGCGGCCTTGATGATAACGTCGAAGTGGCCGCCGGCGAGCATGAAGCCGCCGAAGACCATCGCGAAGACGACCACGATCCCGATGATCTGAAACATAGTTCGACCCTACCGGCGCATTTTGCGTTGTCCCGTTTATGACCGATCAAGCTTAACCAGCCGTGTCGCGCCGAAATGAAATTCGGTTTCTATCGCGTTAACGCCACAGACCGCTGCGAGAGCGTGCAAGCGCTTGCTGTTCGGGCGCGCGAACATCATTCGCGTAACAGCAGACCTGGTCGGTTTGCCTGAGTGGCCTATTTTTGCTATTGTTTTCCAAGCACTGGGACACAGCAGGGGATAATCACAATGAAGGGCAAGGTTCTCGGCTTCGACGCCGCGGCTGGCACGGGCGCGATCAGCGGCGACGATGGTCAGCGTTACAACTTCACTGCAGCCGATTTCAAAAGCCCGCCTCCGGCCAAGCCGAACGATGCGGTCGACTTCGAAGCGGACGCAGGCACGGCGAAAAACATCTACGTAACGGCCGGCGCTGTTAACGTTGATCTGGCTGCGATGGCCGCCAACCCGACAGTCGCGAACATCCTGGCCAAGCCCTATGTGATCTGGGCGGCAATCATCATCCTCGGCTCGCTGATCGCAGGCTATCTCAACACGCTGCAACTGATTGGCGGCGGGCCGATGGGCATGTTCGGCTTTGCCGGCTTCGTCCTGGCGCTGCTGGCGCTCATTCCGGTGGTCGCTGCCGTGCTGATCTATTTCGAGTTCACCAACAACGCGCTCACGCCGATTACGCGTCTCGTCACGGCTGGCGCCGCGATCGCAGGGCCGATCGTTCTGCCGCTGCTGGCTGGCATGATCCTCGGGACGGGCGGGCTCGGCTATGGCTTCGGCTTTGGCGGCATCTCGTTCGGCATGCTGGTGACCATCGCTGGCGGCGTGCTCATCGTGCTGACGCACATGGGCATCATCAAGAAGCTCGGCTAACTGCCAATACCAGCCGCGCGCCGGGTTTCGGTCGCGCGGCCGCCGCAATCCTGATGCCCCCTGATATCGCGCGATATCAGGGGGTTTTCATGTCTGGCTCAGCATCTGATCTTGTTATCACTGCCACCAGCCGCCGCGCCTTCATGGTCGGACTCGGCGCCATCTGCCTTGCGCCGCCGATGTTCGCGCAGGCGCCGGAAGACACCTTTGCGCTGAAAGTCGCTGCAGGCGCTGAGGCGCGCGCGAAGAAGGCGGAGGTCTATGACCCCGCCTATGTGAAGCTCGCCTATCCGATGGGTGACGTCGCCGACGACCGCGGTGTGTGCACCGACACGGTGATCCGCGCCTTCCGCCATGCCGGCGTGGACCTGCAGGTGAAGGTGCACGAGGACATGGCGTCCAATTTCGGCATCTATCCGAAGATGTGGGGCCTCACGAAGCCCGACCGCAATATCGACCATCGCCGCGTGCCGAACCTCGAAACCTATTTCAAACGCAAGGGCGGGGCGCGCACGCTCAGCAAGAAAGCCGCCGACTATCGCGCCGGCGACATCGTCAGCTGGCGTCTCACAGGCGGAGGCCTGCCGCATATCGGCGTGGTGACGCGCAAGACGCTGAACGGCCAGCCGCTGATCGCGCACAACATCGGCGCGGGCACACGCGAAGAGCCGTGTCTATTCGATTGGCCGATGTCTGGCTGGTTCCGCTTCGAGAGCTGGACCTAGTTCTTCTGCTCGACCAGATGCCCTTCCGGCGGATGCTGGTCGCGGAATTTCTGATGGCAGGCCGTGCAGCCAGCCATCATGTCGCCGTCGCTGAAGACGAGATCGTCGGCATTGTTCTTGCCCAATGCTTCGGCCGTGACCTTCGTCGCGTTGATGACGGTGTCGACGGTCGCATCCCACTCCGGCCCCATCGATCGTGATTTTGCCTTCAGCAATTGCGCGCCGGTGATCACATCCTGCGCCGCGGTGCGCAGCTTGGCCCAGCCTTCCGCGTCAGTGGGCGGGCCTTCCGTCTCCGCCGCGAACAGCGTCTCGGAACCGGGGATCACATAGGCATGCATCACATCGCCCACAGGCGAGGCATCCGTGATGCTGGCGGGATCGACAGTGGGAATGCGCGGATCGGTCGTTCCTGCCGCCTGAGCCGCCGCTACATCGGGCGCTACGCCAGCGGGTGCTGAGGCGGCAGTTTCGGTCTTCGGCGTCTCGGCTTTCGGCGCGCACGCGGAAAGCGCGATGAACAGGGCAAGCGCGGCTGTGCGTTGCATGGGGTCCGCTCCCGGTCTGAAGCGGAAATTGGACGCGCCCCAGATGACAGCAGGATTACGCGAAACTGAAATCCTGGTCGTCAGCCCGGGATTTTCGCAATCGGCAGAACGATTTTCGACAATCTGCCCGCGCCGTGCAGCACCTTGTTGTTGGCGATCCGCGTCTCGCTGGTCGTGTAGGGATCAGCCGCCGTGTTCAGGTTGCGGGCATAGGTCGGGAAGTTGCTGGACGAGATTTCGATCCGCACCGAATGGCCCTTGAGGAACACGTTCGACGCCAGCATGGGCGGCGGCGCGATCGAATAGACCTCGCCAGCCTTCATGAACTTCGGCTTCGCCTCGCCCTCGCGATAGCGCATCCGCAGGATCGTATCCGCGATGTTCCAAGCCGTGCCGTCCGGCGCGACGTCGACCAGCTTCACGGTGAAGTCGGTATCGGGCGCGTCGGAGGACACAAACAGGTTGGTCGTCACGAAGCCGAAGACGGGCAGGTCTTCGGTCAGGGGAGCCGAGGTATAGACGAGCATGTCCTTGCGCTTCTCGATCTCGCGCTGGTCGAACGAGCCATCCTTCTGGTCAGACCCTACGCCGGAGATCTGTCCGCCATGGCTGATCACCGGGTCCTTGGGATCGTAAGCGAATGAATCGGATCCAGACTTCGTCGATGCGCTCTCGGCCAGCGATCCATTGCCCGCCGCTGTGTTCGCCGATCCGTCCGAGCCGAAGTAGAAGGTGCGGCTGTCGCCTTCGCCAGCGGTGGGCACGCGCGGCAGGTCGGCCCAGCGATTGGCGCCGGCGAGATAGGCGGTGACAGGCGTTTTCGGAATCGCGGCCGTCTTGTCATCCTTCAGCCAGCGATTGAGCCAGGCGAGGGCGAGCCCTTCAAAATCCTGCGTCGCATTGCCGAGCGGCCGGTCGCCGATCTGCGTGCGCGGGCGCGAGAACGAGCAGTGCTGGCCATTGGTCACAACGATCGCCTGCGTGCCCGCCGGGTTCTCCTTGCGTGTCTTCTCGAAGAAGGCCGCGCCGGCAGGCGCGGAGATGTCATAGGTAGCCTCGGCCCACAGGCCCGGCACCTTGATGCGATCTTTGTCGGTCACGCGATCTTCCGCCCATTTTGGACCGGACGGACCACGCGCGAGATATTCGGGCACCTCGGTTTCCCGCGCGCCAACGACTTTCGCGAGATCGATGACGGGCAGGTGCATGCGCGCCTTGTCGAAGTCGGAGGCCTGCAGGCCTTCTTCCTTCGGCCATTGGTAGTCCGTGGTCTGCTTGGTGCGCTCGGCGTCGCTGAGGCCCGGCGCGAGCTGCGGCCAGTCGAGATACATGGCGTCGAACATGTAATCGACCCAGCCCATCTGCCACGCGCCGCCGCGCCAGAAATTTCCCTGCTCGCGATGCGGGCCAACCTCGGCAATGCCAACGCCCGATGAGCCTGCCACCATCGCCTTGTGCGCAGGATGGTTCAGCGAGGCGAGCTTCAGCTGGTTCTCGGCCGACGACGAACAGCCATAAGTGCCGATCCTGCCGTTCGACCATGGCTGCTGCACGATCCAGTTCAGCGTATCCCAGCCATCCTCATCGGCGCGGCCCAGCATCCGCATCTCGCCTTCAGACAGATAGCGGCCACGCTCATGCTGCTCGACCACGGCATAGCCTTCGGCGAGCAGGCGCTTCTCGAAATTGCGGAACTCGGTCTTGTAGGGCGTGCGGATCAGCACGACGGGGAAATTCCCCGTCGTCGCAGGCAGCCACACAGACGTGTCGAGGCGCACGCCATCGCGCATCTTCGCCTGCAGATGCATCATCGTCACCGGCGGCCCTGACGCGGCGATCGCTGCTGGCTCGGGGGCGACGACAACGTGCTCCTGATCATTCGTAGCGCTCGAACAGGCAGCCGCGAGAAGGGCGGCGCTGGCGATCAGGCTACGAAGCGTGGAACCCATTGTGTCTCCGCTTGGTCTAAAGACCGTAGGCTTTCGCCATGTCCGGGTCTTTCGCTGCGACCTGCTTGGCGAGATCGACGATGACCTTGGCCTGTTTCCAGGTGGCGTCATCCTGCATCTTGCCGTCGAGCATGGCGACGCCCGAACCATCCGGCATTGCCTCGAGAATGCGAAGCGCGAATTTCACTTCGGCCGGATCGGGCGAGAACACGCGCTTGGCGATGTCGATCTGGTTGGGGTGCAGCGACCATGCGCCGGCGCAGCCCATCAGGAAGGCGTTGCGGAACTGCTGCTCGCAGGCGGCGAGGTCCGAGATGTCGCCGAACGGGCCGTAGAACGGCTTGATGCCGGCGGCGACGCACGCGTCCACCATCTTGGCGAAGGTGTAGTGCCACAGATCCTGCTGCGCGCCCTGACGCTCGCGGCCCTCAACCGGGTCTTCGATGACGCGGTACATCGGGTGTCCGCCGCCGACGCGGGTGGTTTTCATCGCGCGGTTGGCGGCGAGGTCGGCCGGTCCAAGCGAGATGCCCTGCATACGCGGCGAGGCTTGCGCGATCTCTTCGACGAGGGCGACGCCCTGCGCGGTTTCGAGAATGGCGTGGAACATGATCGGGCGCTTCACGCCGGCTTTTGCCTCAAGCTGGGCGACCAGCTGGTCGGCATAGTGGATGTCCCACGGACCTTCGACCTTCGGCAGCATGATGACGTCGAGCTTGTCGCCCGCCTTGGTCACCAGCTCGGTGACGTCGTCGAGGAACCAGGGCGAGTTGAGGCAGTTCACGCGCGACCAGAAGCCGGTGCCGGTCGATTTGAAGTCGATCTTCTCGGCGATCTCCAGCGCGCCGGCGCGGGCGGCTTCCTTGGCGTCCGAGGGAATGGCGTCTTCCAGGTTGGCCAGAACCACGTCGACCTTCGCGGCGACTTCCGGAACCTTGGCGCGCACCTTCTCGAGATGAGGCGGCACGAAATGGATCATGCGCTCGAGGCGAACGGGCAGGTCACGGAACGGCTCAGGAGCGCCAATGGCGAGCGGTTTGAAGAACTGGCGCGGCGTTTTCTGGCTCATTGACGTGTCCCGGTTAAGCGTAGCCCGTGCGTGCAAGGGCTGTGCTGCATCGCATCAGAATAGGCCCGGTTCAAGTGCGGTTCGGGGCAGCTTGGTTAAGGCCTAGCAGCCCGGCGCTTTGGCTTTCTGCCCCGCGTCCAGCGCTGCATCCACGATCGGCGTCCAGAGCTTGTAACCCTCAGGCGTCATGTGGAGGTTGTCGGCGATGAAGATGTCCTTCGGCGTGCCATCGGGCTTCAGCATGGCGGGCACGATATTGATGAAGGCGAGGTCATCGCGCTTGTCGGCCAGCGCCTTCACCATCGCATTCAGCTTCACCTGCGTCGCGAACTGTTCGAACCGCAGCTTCGATGGCTTGGCGGAGATGAACCAGACCGGCGTCTTGCCGAGCGCCTTGTCCTTCAGCTCCATGAATTTGAGGAAGTCGGCATAGACCTCGTCGGGCGTCCGATTGTCGACCGCGATATCATTCTCGCCCGCGTAGAAGACGATCTCCTTGGGGTGATAGGGCGCAACCACGCGATCGAAATAATGATCGACCTCCCACACGGTCGACCCGCCAAAGCCGCGATTGATCACGGTGCGATCCGGGAAGTCTTCCTTCAGCGTCCGCCAGAAGCGGATGGACGAGGCGCCGACAAACAGCGTCGCGCATTTGGGCGGCATCAGGATCTTGTCGGCTGCCTCGAAGGCGGCAATCGAGTCCGCATAGCGTGGCGCCACGGGCGGAGGTGTCTGCGGATGCTGGGGAAGCGCCGGGCTGGCGGTGGAGCAGGCGACGGCAGCCAGCACCGCAAACGACGCAATGAAGCGCATCATGAAACTCTCTCCCCGGCATCTATTTGCGGGGAGGGTGCGCGCGACGCAGGCGCGGCGTCAAGTTTGGGGAGCGCAGCCTAGATGCGGTTGCGATGGACTTCGGTGTTGATCGCCGCCGTCAGGCCGGTGACCACCGCATCAGCCTTCACCACTTCCGGGTGGGTCGTGTCATGGCCGATAGCTGCCTGCTCGCGATCGGCGAGGGCGTCCGACAGTTCGTTGGTCAGGGCGTAGATCAGGTCGCGACGGGCCGAAGCCACGTCATCCGAGAAGGCGATCGTACGAAGCGCCGTTTCGGTCGCGAAGGCAGTCTGCAGGCTCGGATCGGTCGGCGCGACGGTCGTTGCAAGCTCGACACGACCGCGGATTGCTTCCGCCAGGCGAACTTCCACGGTTTCCGGCTTCGCCGGCTCGTTTTGAGCAACCGGGGTCGGCAGCAGGTTTTCCGGCAAAACGGCGCAAGCCGTCAGCGCCAGAAGGCCCACGCAATATACGAATCTGGAGGTGGAAGACCGCATAAACCCGAAAAGCCCTAAAAAGCTCGTCCGTTCCCGGAACAGGCCTTAGCTGACGCCGATGTCACAATCCAAGCAAAAACAACCGGGAACCGGAAGAATTGCAGAAGCACACATAGGTATCCGGGCAATTGGGCAGAAGAGCGGTCAGGTGGCCGCTTTCTGCCCTAAACCTAAACCGTCCTAGTACTTTGCCTTCAGGGTCAGCACCGCCGTCTGCGGGTGGACCGGGTGGAAGTGGATGTCCTCGACCGGGGCCGTCTCGTTCGCCAGCTGGCTCTCGTAGAAATAGACCATGTCGTAGTCCTTGGCGTTGAGCAGGTTCAGGACCTCGAAGCCGATCTCGAAGGCGCCGAAATCCTTGGAGATGCCGGCATTGACCAGCGTGGTCGACGGCGCACGGACCGAGTTGTCTTCCAGCAGCGGGGCAGGGCCGAGATAGCGGACGCGCAGCGAGCCTTCCCAGCCATCGCCCGGCAGCCACGTCACGCCGGCAGCCGCAACGCCCTCAACCGTGTTCGGCACGCGATTGAAGTCGGACGGCGCATCCTGGAAGCGCGAGTTTGATGTCGCGTAGGACGCATCGAAGGCCAGCCAGTCGACCGGATTCCAGAACGCGGCGACTTCGAAGCCATAGCGACGCGTCGGATCAGACGGCTCTGAAATGCCGGCGTCGCCGACATAGATCAGCTCCGAGTCGAACTCGAGCGCGAAGACAGCCGCCGACAGGTTGAAGGTCGGGTTCGGCTCCCAGCGCACGCCGATCTCGCCGCCACGGCTTTCGGAGAAGGGTTTGGGAGAGTCGACCGGATCGCCGGTCACGGGATCGACCGTCTGCACCACGCCGATGATGTTGTTGGAGTGGAAGCCGATGCCGGCGCCGGCATAGACCTCGAGTTGGTCGCTGATCGTGTAGGCGATGTTGATCTTGGGGCTCAGCTGCGTGCCGTTATCGCTGCCGGCATTGGCGGCGACGGGCGTGTCGACCTTGCCGTCCAGATAGTCGGCGCGCAGGCCGAACGTGGTGCGGAAGCGGTCGGTCCAGTGCAGCGTGATATCGCCCCAGACGCCTGCTTCCATCACATCGACTGCATTCTTGGAAATGGTGGAGGTGCGGACACGGGCCGTCGTCTTGTACAGGCTCGACTCATCCAGCCAGTCCATGTGGAAGTCGGCGCCCACACGTCCTTCGGCTTTGACGCCGAAGATATCGAAGTCGCGCTTGATCCTGCCGCGCAGGCCAGCAGCGTTGCGACGCTCCGCCTGCTCGACCTGATCGCCCAGCACCGGGTCGATGAAGTAGGTGAAGTTGTGGAACAGGTTCAGTTCCGAACGCTGGTAATAGGCCAGCAGGCTTGCATCATCCCAGTCGAGTCCGGCCGAGGCGATGTAGCGGCGGCTCTTGCCGCCATTGGTCGGGTCGATGAAGCCGAAGCGGCCGATCGTGCCGTCTTCCACCGCGCGCAGCGGGACCTGGTCGGTCGCAACCCAGTCATTGCTGTAGCCGATGAGGCCAAGGCGGAGTTTCGCATCGCCCACCGGCTGGGTGTATTTGAGATAGGCCGTCGTCTTGTCGAGCTTGGCGGGCAGGTCGAACGAGCCATCGCCGCCCTCATGCGCAGCGGCAGCCAACAGCGTGCCCTCGCCAATGTCGAATGAACCGGCGGCCGTGGCGCGGTATTCGCCCTCGGCATCTATCCGCAGCTGGACGTAGTTTTCGGGGAGTTTGTCGTACAGAACGAAGGAGGCGGAGCCCGCCGAGGTGAAGTCGCCGTTTTCGGCGTACTGCACGCCCTTCTTGAATTCGACCCGTTCGACCAGGTCAGCCATCAGGAAGTTGAGGTCGAGATAGCCGCTCATGTGCGGGTGCGAGCGCTGGTTGATCGGCACGCCGTCGATGAAGCCGCCGAAGTCCGTGCCGTGGTCGAGGTTGAAGCCGCGCAGGAAGTACTGGTTGGCCTTGCCGCCTGAGGAGTGCTCGGTCGCGATCATGCCGGGGATGACCTCCACCAGTTCGGCGGCGCGGCTGATCGGGCGGGTCGAGAGGTCCTTGTAGCCGACCACGCCTTCGGAGGCGGTCTTGGCGGTGCCAATCTGCTCCTCGGCGCGGCCGAAGATGATGACTGTGTCGGTCTTCTGCGGGTCCTGCTGGTCGTCAGCGGACGGACCGGCCTGGGCGACCGTGGCCGGGGCGGCGGGCGTCTGGGCGAATGCCGGTGCAGCCGACAGAATCGCAAGCAAGGCTGCGCCACCCATCAGGGTGCGGGTCCAGGTCGTCATTGGGGAAGCTCCTCCACGCCACGCGGGCCGATCGGCCCATGCCCGTTTCACGGGTCATGACGCAGCTTCTGGCGGGAGGATGGACGCTGCGGCAGGTGAATTACCGTAACGCCTTGCAGTGTTACGTGGGTTACACGCGCGTTACAGGCCAAAATCGCGGGTTTCGCGATCGCGGCGTGGCAGTCTTATTTGCCGGAAACGCCCGGATCATGGCTGCCGCCTTTGAGGGCGAACACCCGGTCGCAGTATTTGCACTCGACATAATCCTGCTCGGACATGTCGTACCACACCTTCGGATGGCCCAGCGCGCCGCCAACGCCGTCGCAGGCGACCTTCTTCGTCGACACCACCACGATTTCGGGCTGGTTCATGAAGGATTGGGGGGCAGGAGACGGGGTCTTTGCGTAGGACGTCGCCATTTTGGTCTCTCTTTGGCCCGGCGGGTTTGCGGGGCGGCCGAATGCGCCCTACCTATGGGCTGCTCCGCACCGCCGTCAATGCGGCCCGGAAGCTGGCCTTGGGCCTGAAAGAGGGTGGCTTTTCTTGTCCGATTCGTCTTCTGCGCTTCCTGACCTGGCGATCGACGTCAAAGGTCTGACCAAGACCTACGCAGCTTCCAAGAAGATGCCCGCCAAGCAGGCGTTGAAGGGCGTCGACCTGGAGATCCCCCGTGGCTCGGTCTTCGGCCTGCTGGGGCCCAACGGGGCGGGCAAGTCGACCTTCATCAACATCCTCGCCGGCCTGGTGAACAAGACATCGGGCGCTGTGAATATCTGGGGCATCGACGCCGACAAGAAGCCGCGCGAGGCCCGCGCCGCCCTCGGCATCGTGCCGCAGGAAATCAACATGGACCCGTTCTTCACCCCGCGTGAAACGCTGGAGCTGATGGCCGGCTTCTATGGCGTGCCCACCACCGAACGCCGCACCGACGAAATCCTCGACGCGCTCGGCCTGGGCGACAAGAAGCACGCCTATGTCCGCCAGTTGTCCGGCGGCATGAAGCGCCGCCTGATGGTGGCCAAGGCGCTGGTCCACACCCCGCCCATCCTGATCCTCGACGAACCGACCGCCGGCGTTGACGTCGAACTGCGCCGCTCGCTCTGGGAATACGTCCGCAAGCTCAATGCGCAGGGCACGACAGTCGTGCTCACCACCCACTATCTCGAGGAAGCGCAGGAGATGTGCGACCAGATCGCCATCATCAATCACGGCGCCGTCGCCGCTTGCGAGCCGACGCCGAAGCTCCTGCGTCGCCTCAACTACAAGACGCTGGTCGTCCGCCCCGAAGGCGAACTCGCCGCCGTGCCGCCCGCCTTCAGCGGCCTCGACGCCTCGATCCGCAAGGACGGCCAGCTGGCCATCACCTACAAGTCCGACCAGATGACCATCGAACAACTCCTCGCCAAGCTGCGCGACAGCGGCGTGAAGATCGGCGATCTGGCGACCGAAGAACCGGATCTGGAAGACGTGTTTGTGGCGCTGACCTCGAACTAGCCCCAGCCTCGGCTGCAATCGGCCTGTCCCGCTTTCCCGCCGCAATACGCTTACCCCTGTAGCGATACTTTGCGCGGGAGGGGTTCGTGCGCCTGGTTGCGGGTTTCTGTCTTCTGATTGCCATGGCTGGGCCTGCCTTTGCGCAGACGCCCCAGATACCGCCGCTCAAGCCTCCCGCCAAAACCACGCCCGCCATTCCCGTAACGCCCATGCCGGAAGTGCCGGCGGGGCAGTGGGATGACTCGATCCTCAAGGACGCCAAGATCCAGAAGTATGACGGGCAGGACTACGCCGCGATCGAGTTCGAGCGGCTGCAGGCGCACGTCGACAGCATCTGCCATTACGACAAGGCCGCCGGCATCCTCGGCAAGCCGGTCGCGACCATCGCAGGCTTCCGCCAGAACATGGGCTGGCCCGCCCTGGTCGACGGCCTTCAGGTCGACATCGTGAAAGCGCTCGACGAGAACAAATACATGGACCGCATGATCATGCCGTTCGTGCTGGTCGACGTGACGCGCTTTCTTGATGACGTCCGCAACGATCCCTACTTCAAGGCGTGCGGCGGGATAAACTTCAAGGTTTGTTCCGTTGCGATCTACGGCCGGTTCAAATGGGTCGAGGGAACAAAGATCCCCGACTTCGGGGCCGACCTGTCGATTGGCGACAAGAAGTGCATCTTCACGGTTGAGCACTACCGGAAGATGGGCATTGTTGATTATGGCGATGCGGTCAACAAGATGACGCTCGACAGCTTCTACAAGGGCATGGCTGTCGCGAACACAACGAAGGGCGGTCGCTGATCGCCTGAAGAGGGGGCGGCGGTGAAGTACCATCTCGCGCAGGTAAACATCGGCCGCTTCCGCAAACCGGTTGAAGATCCCGCCAACGCTGACTTCGTCAACGCGCTCGACCATGTGAACGCACTCGCAGAAAGCTCGCCCGGCTTCGTCTGGCGGCTGAAGGGCGAAGGCAACAACGCCACCGATCTCAAGCCCTACGAAGATCCCAACATCGCGGTGAACATGTCGGTGTGGGAAAGCGTCGAGGCGCTGGGCGCCTTCGTCTATCGCAACCTCGATCATCGCGGCGTGATGCGCCGCCGCCGCGAATGGTTCGAGGAGATGCCGGTCTATATGGCGCTCTGGTGGGTGCCCGTCGGCTACGAGCCAACCGTCAACGACGCGAAAGCAAAACTGGCGCTGCTCGAAAAGCTCGGGCCCACGCCCGAAGCCTTCACCTTCAAGCAGCCATTCCCCGCACCCAGCGGAGACGATGTTGCTCCCGTCCTCGACGAGTGCGCGTGAGCCAGCGCTGGCACATCGCGCAGATCAACGTCGCGAAGTTTCGCGAACCACGGACACATCCCGTCAACGCCGATTTCGAAGCCGCGCTGGACGAAGTGAACGCGCTTGCCGAGGCCGCGCCCGGCTTCGTCTGGCGCATGATCGGCGAGGGCGACAGCGACGATCACACGCTGACCATCAACATCACCGTCTGGGAAAGTGTCGACGCACTGGCCGCGTTCGCTTACCGCAACATCACCCACCGCGCCGTCCTGCGGCGGCGCAAGGACTGGTTTGTCGAAATGCCCGCCTATCTGGCGCTGTGGTGGGTTCACGAAGGGCATACGCCCAGCCTTCAGGAAGGCCTGGCAAAACTGGAGCTGATCGGCCAGCTAGGCCCAACGGCGGAAGCCTTCGATTTCCGAACGGTGTTCCCGCCGCCGCCATGACCCGCTAAGAGGTCGCCATGGCTGACGCAAAGACTGACAAACCCAAGGGCCGCGTGCTCATCGTCGCCGGATCGGATTCCGGCGGCGGCGCGGGCATCCAGGCCGATATCAAGACGGTCACGGCTCTGGGCGGCTATGCAGCCACGGCGATCACCGCGCTCACCATCCAGAACACCCTCGGCGTCAGCGGCGTGGTCGCAACCCCGCCCAAGGCCGTGCGCGCGCAGATGGAAGCCGTGCTGAAGGACATCGGCGCAGACGTTCTGAAAACCGGGATGCTCGGCGACAAGCTGCTGGTCGAAACGCTGGCCGAAGCCTTCGACGAAATCGCCCGCACCATCCCGCGCATCGTCGACCCGGTGATGGTCGCAACCTCAGGCGACGTACTGCTGCCGCAAGGCGCGGTCGACGCCGTGCGCCGCCTCATGATCCCCGGCGCTGCGCTCGTCACGCCAAACGCGCCGGAAGCCGAAGTCCTCACCGGCAAGGCCGTTGACGGCATCAACGGCCAACGCCGCGCGGCAGAGAAGCTGCTCGAGATGGGCGCGAAGGCCGCGTTGGTGAAAGGTGCCCACGTGCCCGGCGACGTCATCGTCGATGTTCTGCAGACAGAGCAGGGCGAACACTTCTTCGACGGCCCGCGCATCGAAACCAAAGCCACGCACGGCACAGGCTGCACGCTCGCATCGGGCATCGCTGCTGGCTTGGCGCGCGGTCTCAAGCTGCAGGACGCCGTCGCTCTCTCTCGCGCCTATCTGGTCGAAGCGATCAAGCGCGCGCCGGGCTTCGGCCAGGGCAACGGGCCCGTCGATCACGGCTGGCCCTCGCGCGATCCGGAAGCCTTCGCGACAATGTTCGCGAAGTGGCGGCCGCAATAGCGCCGATGAGCAGAACTCATCGATTGCTGAATTAGTATCGTTTCACCGGCACACATCGCGGGTGTAGTCCGCAGCCGTTACGGAGGCGACGATGAGCGAGCACAAATTCTTCCAGATCGATGCATTCGCCGAGAAGGCGATGGCGGGCGGCCCTGCGGCTGTGATGCCGATGGATGCCTTCCCCGCCGCCGACGTGATGCAAGCGATCGCAGCCGAGAACAATCTCGCGGAAACAGCCTTCATCGTCGCCAAGGGCAATGGTGCATTCGACCTGCGCTGGTTCACGCCCGCGCTTGAAGTCCCGCTTTGCGGCCACGCAACGCTTGCGAGCGCTCATGCGCTCTACGCGCATTTTGGCTTTGATGGTCCGGAGATCGGCTTCGACACCAAGTCCGGCCGCCTCACCGTGAAGCGTCTCGCAGACGGCCGCCTCGAAATGGATTTCCCCGCGCAGCCGCCGCGCGTCACGGCCATGCTGGAAGATCTCGTCGAAGCCATCGGCGCGCGCCCGCAGGTGCTGACGGCGGGTCCGTATCTGATGGCGGTGTTTGCGTCCCCCGACGAAATCATCGCGCTGAAGCCTGACCACGCGAAGATCAACCTCATCGCCGGCGAAGCGACCGGCGGACGCGGCAATCTCGTCTGCGCGGCTCCCGGCGCAAACTGGAATGGCGGTCAGTTCGACGTCGTCTCCCGCTTCTTCGCGCCCGGCTCCGGCATCGCGGAAGACCCTGCAACCGGCTCCGCCCATTGCATCATCGCGCCATACTTCTCGGAGCTGCTGGGCAAGTCCGAACTCAACTGCTTCCAGGCCTACCCTGGCCGCGGCGCGCACATCACCACGCGCATGGCAGGGGATCGTGTGAAGCTGATCGGACGCGCCCGCACCGTGATTGAAGGCGTTTTCCGCTTCTGATCACAGGTTAGTTTTGTCTGGAACCGTGTACGTGCCGTAACGTTCTTGCGCTGTGTGACCCAACGGGCGTGGCCCACTCAGCAGAGGACGTGAACCATGAACAAGGACCAGATCAAAGGCAGCATCAAAGAAGCCGCCGGTGTCGTTCAGAAAGAATTCGGCAAGGCCGTCGACTCGCCCAAGCACGTGATCGAAGGCGGCGCCAAGGAAGTTGCTGGCAAAACGCAGAAAGCCGTCGGCAACGTGAAAGAAGACATAAAGGACGTCCGCAAGGACGCCGATCGCGAAGCCGCCCGCCGCGGCATGTAACGATCCGAACTGAACCAGGCGAAAGGCCCCGTGCAGACATGCGCGGGGCTTTTCACGTGTTGTCTGCAGTCGAACGTCTGCTAGCCGAGCCAGTCCACAAGCGCGCGCTCACCCTGTTGCGTGAAGCGGACGATGCGCGAATTCTTTTCACGCTTTGCCCATTTGAGATCAGTCATACGCGAGAGCAGGGCGACGCCGAGCGAGCCGGCCAGGTGATGGCGGCGCTCCGACCAGTCGAGGCATGGCCGGCAGAGCGGTCGGCGCTGGTTGGCCAGCGCATCGATGTCGACGCCAAAATCCGTCATGGCCCGCGCGCCTGACGGCGTAAGAGCGAGGCCATCTTCGGACAGCTTCAGCCAGCGGCGCTTCACAAGCCCGCCATACGCCAGAACGCCAAGCTCCCCCGCCAGATGATTGTAGCAGGCGCGTGCATGCCTCAAGGCAGGATCGCGCGGTCCTGTGCGTGTGCGTTTTCCGCCCGTCGCATCCGAAAGCGCCATCAGCGATTCCAACGCCTGTCCCACGTCTTCGCTGGCGAGGCGGAAATAGCGGTGACGTCCCTGGGCTTCGAACGCCAGCAATCCCCCATCATTCAAGCGCGCCAGATGCGACGAGGCGGTCTGCTTGGTAACGCCGGCCTCAGCCGCCAGCTCGCTGGCGGTCAGCGCACGCCCATCAATCAGCGCGGCGAGCATATTGGCGCGCGCAGGATCGCCGATCAGCGATGCGATGCGGGCAATGTCGGGACCTTCTTTCATATTGGTCCTCCTTCAGGTCGCCAGCCTGCCATCAATCCGGCGCGAATGGTTCGACGGTGATCGTACCATGCAGTGCGCTTCGTTCGCTAGCACAGGGCGGCAAGGAGCACCCCATGATCACCTGTTTCATTCGCTACGAGATCGATCCGTTCAAACGCGAGCAATTCGAAGCCTACGCCCGCAATTGGGGTGAGGCGATCCCGCGGAATGGCGCCGATCTGATCGGCTATTTCGCACCGCACGAAGGATCGCTCACCACCGCCTACGGCATCTACACGATCGACTCGCTCGCAGCCTACGAGGCCTATCGCACGCGCCTGAAAGCGGACCCGCTGGGCCGCGAGAACTTCGAGTTCGCCAAACGCGAGCAGTTCATCCGCAGCGAGGATCGCATCTTCCTGAAGCTCGCCTCCGCCCCGCATGCCCAAGTGCGTCGATGATCGCGGTGATCTTCGAAGTGACGCCCGCTCAGCCAGGCGCCTATCTCGATCTCGCAACGGAACTGCGGCCGCTGCTGGATGAGATTGACGGCTTCCTGTCGGTGGAACGTTTTCAGTCGCTCAGCGATCCGGGCAAACTCGTTTCGCTCTCCTTCTGGCGCGACGAAGCGGCTGTGCAACAATGGCGCAATACGCAGGAACATCGTGCGGCGCAGGCGATGGGCCGGTCAGGCGTGCTGGCGGATTACCGGCTGCGCATCGCCCATGTGGTGCGTGACTACGGCATGACGGACCGCGCGGCAGCGCCCGCCGATAGCCGCGCTATCCATGGCGGTCAGCGATGATTCATTGACGCGTAACCCGTTCGGGAGCATATCCGCCCCCGGGCCAGTCACCCCCAACGGTGACCAGTCCATCTGTAAGGATGGGAGAAAAACAGATGTCTACCGCTGCCAAACCAGCAGTGCGCCCTGATCGCGCACACTTTTCCTCCGGCCCCTGCGCCAAGCGCCCCGGCTGGAGCCCCGATAATCTCAAGCTTGAATCGCTGGGCCGGTCGCACCGTTCCAAGCTCGGCAAGTCGCGCCTGAAGCTGGCGATCGACAAGACCCGCGCCGTTCTCAAGATCCCCGCCGACTACCGCATCGGCATCATGCCGGGCTCCGACACAGGCGCCATCGAAGCCGCCTTCTGGTCCATGCTCGGCGCCCGCCCGGTTGACGTATTCGCCTTCGAGTCGTTCGGCGAAGACTGGGTCACCGACATCACGAAACAACTGAAAGTCGACGCCACCACGCACAAGGCCGGCTACGGCCAGCTGCCGGACCTGTCGAAGGCCCGCAAGGACGCCGACATCGTCTTCACCTGGAATGGCACCACCTCGGGCGTCAAAGTTCCGAACGGCGACTGGATCGCGGCTGATCGCGAAGGCCTCACCTTCTGCGACGCCACCTCCGCCGTCTTCGCCATGCCCATCCCGTGGGACAAGATCGATGTGCTGACCTACTCCTGGCAGAAAGTGCTGGGCGGCGAGGGCGCACACGGCATCCTCATCCTGTCGCCCCGCGCCATCGAACGCCTGCAGACCTACACGCCGAAATGGCCCATGCCGAAACTCTTCCACATGGCCAAGGGCGGCGCCGTCACCGAAGGCATCTTCGAAGGCGAGACGATCAACACCCCGTCCATGCTGGCCACCGAAGACTATCTCGATGCGCTCAACTGGGTCGAAGGTCTCGGCGGCGTTGAAGCTGCCTTCAAACGCTCGGACGCGAACCTCGCCGTGCTCGACGCATGGGTTGCTAAAACCCCGTGGGTCGAATTCCTTGCGGCCGACAAAGCCATCCGCTCGAACACCTCCGTCACGCTCTCGATCACTGATCCGCGTGTCGCCGGCCTCGACGACAAGGGCCAGCAGGAGTTCGTGAAGAAGTTCGTCGCGCTGCTCGAAAAAGAGAACGCGGCCTACGACATCGGCGGCTACAAGGCAGCCCCTCCGGGCCTCCGCATCTGGTGCGGCGCAACGGTGGAAGCAGCCGACCTCGAAAAGCTGACGCCATGGCTCGACTGGGCGTTCGCCGAAACGGTCGCCACGCTCGGCTGATCCCACCCCGTGGAGGTCGCGATATGGCGACTGAAACCAGCAACACGATCCGCGTGTGGGGCGACGCCACGTTCGGCGAGGTGAAAGACCTCGCCGCTCTGGTGTCGCGTGCGCGCGGCGAGCTCGACGAGCTCGCAGAGGCTGTGCGCGCCGGCGACATGGCGGAAGCGGGCAGGGAGGCGGCTGATGTCGTCATCCTGCTCCACCGCCTCGTCGCGCTGGCGGGCATGGACCTCAACGAACAGGTCGACGCCAAGATGGCGATCAATCGCGCGCGGACGTGGAAGTCTGCGGGCGATGGGACGGGTGGTCATGTCTGACATCCGCCTGCGCCCCGCCACTGTTGCTGATCAACCGCTGCTCGAACGCTGGGACGAGGATGAAGACGTCACGTCCTCCTCCGGCAACGATCATCTCGATACCGACGGCGTTTACGAAAACGGCTACTGGACGCACGAACTGGCGATCCAGTCCGACGTCTATGAATACTTCATCGCGGAGGTTCGCGAGGGCGATCAGTGGCGTCCCATCGGCGCCATCCAGATCATCGACCCTCATCGCGAACCGACGCATTACTGGGGCGAGATCGAGCCCAACCTGCGCGCCATCGACATCTGGCTCGGCGAGCCAGGCGATCGCGGCAAGGGCTATGGCGAACTCGCGATGACGGCCGCAATCGAACGCTGCTTCGCTCCACCGGAAGTCACCGCGATCATCATCGATCCGCTCAACTCGAATACGCGCGCCATCAAGTTCTACCAGCGCATGGGCTTCGTCCCCACGCACCGGCAGACCTTCGGCGACGACGACTGCCTCGTTCACAAGATCACGCGCGCTCAATGGCGTGCACGACATCAAGGAGACTGACCCATGACCAACAAGGTGAAAGTTCTTATCGCTGACGATCTCGCGCCCGGCGCCGCCGACATCTTCAAGAACCGCGGCATCGAGGTCGATTTCAAGGTCGGCCTCAAGAAGGACGAGCTGATCAAGATCATCGGCGAGTATGACGGTCTCGCCGTCCGCTCGGCCTGCAAGCCGGACAAGGACGTGATCGCCGCCGGCTCGAAGCTGAAAGTCATCGGCCGCGCCGGCATCGGCGTCGACAACGTCGACGTGAAAGCCGCGACCGCCAAGGGCGTCATCGTCATGAACACGCCGTTCGGCAACGCCATCACGACGGCCGAGCACGCCATCGCCATGATGTTCTCCGCCGCCCGCCAGATCCCCTCGGCCAGCCAGCGCACGATCGCCGGCGAATGGCCGAAGAAGGATTACATCGGCATCGAGCTGTTCGCGAAAACGCTCGGCCTCATCGGCGCCGGCAATATCGGCTCGATCGTCGCAGACCGCGCGCTGGGCCTCAAGATGAAGGTCGTCGCCTACGACCCCTTCCTCACCGCTGAACGCGCCACGCAGATCGGCGTCGAGAAAGTCGAACTCGAAGAACTGCTGGCCCGCGCAGACGTCATCACGCTGCACACCCCGCTCACCGAGCAAACCAAGAACATCCTCTCGGCCGAGAACATCGCCAAGACCAAGAAGGGCGTGATCCTCATCAACTGCGCCCGCGGCGGTCTGGCTGACGAAGCCGCCGTCCGCGCCGGCCTCGAGTCGGGCCACATCGGCGCCGCAGCCTTCGACGTCTTCCTCGAAGAGCCCGCCAAAACCAACGTCCTCTTCGGCGCGCCGAACTTCATCGCCACGCCGCACCTCGGCGCCTCGACCGTTGAAGCGCAGGACAACGTCGCCTTCCAGGTCGCCGAACAGATGGCGGATTACCTGCTGACCGGCGCCGTCTCCAACGCCCTCAACACCCCGTCGGTCACGGCCGAAGAAGCGCCCAAGCTCAAGCCGTTCGTCGCCCTCGCTGAAAAGCTCGGCCAGTTCGCGGGTCAGGTTGCCGATGGCGGCCTGTCGGAAGTCGAGATCGAATACGAAGGCGCCGTCGCCCAGCTCAACCGCAAGCCGCTCACCTCGGCTGCGCTCGCCGGCATGCTGCGTCCCTTCCTCGCCGAAGTGAACATGGTCTCCGCCCCCGCCATCCTGCAGGAGCGCGGCGGTTCGCTGAAAGAGTCGATCAACGAAGCCAGCCCGGTTTACGACTCGCTCGTCCGCATCAAGGTGAAGGTCGACGGCAAATGGCGCTCGGTCGCCGGCGCCATCGTCGGCGGCAAGCCGCGCATCGTGGAAGTGAAGGGCATGGCGCTCGAGGCTGACTTCCAGCCCTTCATGGTCTTTGTCAACAACTCGGACAAGCCGGGCTTCATCGGCGCCATGGCTGGCCTGCTGGGCGACGCCAAGGTCAACATCGCCACCTTCAACCTCGGCCGTGAAGCCGCAGGCGGCGACGCCATCGCCATCGTCGGCGTCGACCAGGACGTGCCTGCGAACACGCTCGAAGCCATCGAGAAGCTGCCGCAAGTGCGCTATGTTAAGGTGCTGAAGTTCTGATCCGGACTTGCTTTTTGAGCTGCTGAAGAC
Organism: Hyphomonadaceae bacterium; assembly: GCA_965229115.1. Lineage (GTDB taxonomy): Bacteria > Pseudomonadota > Alphaproteobacteria > Caulobacterales > Hyphomonadaceae > UBA7672. The sequence continues at coordinate 247,034 of CBDDIR010000003.1, forward strand.
AGGCGGGCCCAAGTTGACACTTGGGCCCGCTTGCTTTGTCCTCCCGCCCTTCACGCGATGAGGCGATGCAAATGGAAAGCTGGCGCAGCCACCCCCTGTTCAAACGGGCGGTTTCCTTTGCACAGTCCTCGCAAGCGGAAATCGAACGCGTCACGAAGGAACTGCCCGCGCTCGCCAGCCGCGTCGGCCGGCACGTCCCCTTTGCTGAAGACGCAGTCGCCGCCTTCTACGCCGCGCTCGATCCCAAGGTCCCTGCCACGCAGCGCTTCATGATCTGGGCGCCGCTGATCTATTTCGTGAACCCGTTCGACGCCATTCCAGACCTCATCCCGGGCCTCGGCTTCGTCGATGACGGTGCGGCCATCGCCGCCATGCTTGCCGCCGTCGGGAAGGTCATCACCACCACCCATCGCGCCAAGGCGCGCGACACGCTGGGCATGCCCGCCGTCGAGGGCTGAGACTGCCGCCGCCATCTTCAAACGCGGCTGAAATCCCTGTATGCAGGCGCGTCGGTGCGGGGAGGCATCCATGAGAAAGTTCGTCGTCGCCGTGATCGCGGTCTGCGCCATCGCGCCCGCCCATGCGGACCCGGCGCGCTACCACCGCTACTGGCAGGAGGCGAAGGACTACGCGACCAAAGGCTTCGCGGAGGCCGACAAGGGCGTCGCCGTGATGAAGACCGATCACGAGGCCTACTGCTACCAGCTCGCCCTGACGCGCACCGAGCTGGAGCGCTCCACCAAGCTCTTCATGTACGCCTTCGAACAGATCGACGCCGACGAAACGCTCACCGAGGCCGATAAGGCCAAGCTCGAGCCGATGATCGAGGACTACAAGGGCATCAAGGCCGTCACCGACCGCTACGTCGCCCTGCAGGAATCCCGCTGCCTCTCCGGCCCCAGCTATTCCGACACCATCCCATCGACCAGCTATGCGACCGAGGATGCAGACGAAGACGATAGCTGGGACGATGAAGACGACGCGAGCGAGGACGACAACTTCTAGCGCCCGTGTGATCAGCCCGGCAGTTGGCGCAGGGCAGGGCCGGGTCTAGGCTCCGCCCATGATCAGGCGACTTCTCACCTGCTTGGCTATGGTGGCCCTCGTCTCCGCAGCATCGGCGCAAACCACTGTGCCGGCAGCCTCTGCGCCGCAACCCACAGCGCTGATGTACTACGCCGGACAACCCGGCCGCCTCACGCAGGACCGCGACCGCCTCGGCGGCAACCCTTTCGCCAGCGCACTGGTCGAAGTCCTGGCGAAGCATCCGGAAAATCTCGAACAGTTCACGCAAAGCCTCGCCGCCGCCAACGCCCGCCACAGCGGCGGCTGGCAGCAGCTGCAATTCCCCAAGAAGCTTCCGAAATGGAAGATGGACCAGCCCGCCGGCAAACGCGTCGCCCTGGTCCTCATCAACGCCGACTACTCCAAAACCAACGGCGTCTACTCGCTCCCCGGCGCCGCCTTCGACGCCAAGCGCATCCCCGCCGCACTCACGGCAGCCGGCTTCGAAACCACGCTGGTGCTCGACGCCAACGCCGACAAGGCGCGCGAGGCGATGGCCGCCTTCTCGAAACTCTCAGAGGATGCAGAGGCTTCCATCATCTATGTCGGCGGCCACGGCATGCAGCACAAGCGCAGCGTCTATTGGATGGCCGGCGATTATCCCGAACGACACGCAAAATGGCTGGATAGCCACGCAATCAAGCTGGACGAAATCGGCCGCGTAGGTCATGCGCGTGACGTGAATCTGGTGCTCTATGCCAGCTGCAGGGATGATCCGTTCTCATGATCGACGCCGATAAAGCTCAGGCCTTCGCACGCGAATGGGTGAAGGCGTGGAACGACCATGATCTCGAAGCGATCCTCTCGCACTACGCGGAAGACGTCGTCTTCCACTCCCCCCGCATCCGCATGGTCACCGGCCGCGACGTCGACAGCGTCTTCGGCAAAGCCGCCCTGCGCGACTACTGGGGCGCAGCGCTGGAACGCCTGCGCAATCTCTATTTCGAGATCGACTCGGTGATGACCGGCTCCGACGCGCTCACCATCCTCTACACCAACGAACGCTCCCAACAGGTCGCCGAAACCTTCATCTTCGGCGGCGATGGCAAAGTCGTCCGTTCAATCGCCGCTTACGTGGGCTAGCGCTTCACCCGCCGAGGCGCCCGCGTCACGCTCGCCGCCGCCAGCTTGAGCTGAGCCCGCTTCACCGGCTTCTTCTTCGCAACAGGCTTCGCAACAGCCTTCGCCTTCACCTTGGCCTTCGGCTTAGCCGCCGGCCAGCGACCCATCTCTTCCTCCCAGTGCGCGCGGCACAGCGAGAGATACATGTCCTTCGCAATCCCCACCTGCGCCCCGCTCGTCAGCGCCTTGCCCTCAGCCGTGCGCCGCACCACCATCGTCGCCTTGCGCCCGCAATGGCAGATCGTGCGGATCTCCCTCAACGAGTCCGCAATCGCCAGCAGCTCTGCCGATCCCGGGAACAGCTCCCCCCGGAAATCCGTCCGCAGGCCATAGCACAGCACCGGAATGTTCAACCGGTCGCTCACCCGCGCCAGCTGCCACACCTGCTCCTTCGTCAGGAATTGCGCCTCATCCACGAACACGCAGTCGACGCGTTTCTTCTTGTGCTCGCGCGTGATGCGCGCCTGAAGATCATCGGTCTGATTGTACAGCGTCGCATCCGCCGCGATCCCGATGCGCGACGTGATCCGCCCATCATCCTGCTTCGCATACAGCGCCGACGTGAACAGGAGCGTGCGCATCCCGCGCTCCTGATAATTCCACGACGCCTGCAGCAGCACGGTGGACTTGCCGGCGTTCATCGCGGCGTAGGAAAAATACAGCTTCGACATCGGCCAACCCTGCGTTTGCAGGATTGTTTTGCAACCCAAACCGCGGCTCGCCAACCCGTCAGCTGTGCAGCGCCCGCCGGGTTTCTGGGGAAAGCCGCCCCGCGCCCTGAACCAGCACGGAAAATTCCCGCACTACGTGTTTACGCTGCCGCCACCGTGGGCGTAGCCGGCCGCCGGCGCGTGCTCACGAAAGCCAGCGCCGCCATGATGCACAGAATGCCCGCCCCCTGGAACGCCAGCGAGTACGAGCCAAGCTCGGTGCGAACAAACCCCGCGCCGAACGCCGCAAATCCTGCGCCCAGCTGGTGCGCCGCAAAGATCCACCCGAACACCAGCGTCGCCCGCGCCGGGCCAAACGCATCCGCCGTCAGCTTCACCGTCGGCGGCACCGTCGCAATCCAGTCGAGCCCGTAGAACACCGCAAACAGGAACAGCGACGTCGAGTCGAAATTCGTCGACGTCAGATAGAACAGCGAAAGCCCGCGCAGCCCGTAATAGATCATCAGCAGCACACGCGGATTGAACCGGTCGGTCAGCCAGCCCGAAGCCACCGTGCCAAAGAAGTTGAACCCGCCCATCAGCGCCAGCGTGCCGGCGGCCGCCGTCGCCGGGATCAGATAATCGCCGCACATCGGGATAAGGTGCATCTGCACCAGCCCGTTGGTCGACGCGCCGCACACGAAGAACGACCCCGCCAGAATCCAGAACATCGGCACGCGCACGGCCGCCGCCAGCGCCTCGAACGGCGCCATGAACAGATTGCCCGTCGCAACAGGCGCCGCCGCAATCGGCGCATCAGCCGCCGCCCCGAACGGGCGCAAGCCAACATCCGACGGACGGTTGCGGATGAAGATCACCACCAGCACCACCGCCACGGCATAGAACACGCACAACGCGAGCGTCGCCGTGCGCCAGCCGTCCGCCTTCACCAGCCACGCCATGAACGGCAGAAACACCAGCTGCCCCATCGCCGTCGCCGACGACAGCAAGCCGATCACCAGCCCCCGCCGCGCCTCGAACCACCGCGTCGCCACCGTCGCCGACATCACCAGCGCGGTCAGCCCCGCCGCAATGCCAACCACCACGCCCCACAGCGCCACCAGCTGCCACAGCGCCGTCATGTAAATCGAAACGCCCGTCCCCACCGCAATCAGCGCCAGCGAAGCAACGATCACCGGCCGCAGTCCAAACCGCAGGAACAACGCCGCCGCAAACGGCGCCACAAGGCCGAGCAGGGCAAGACGGATCGCCAGCGCCGATGAAATCTCCGCCTGCGTCCAGCCAAACTCCATCTGCAGCGGCAGCAGCATCACGCCAACCGAACCCACCGCGCCCGCCGCCACCAGCGCCGCAAGGAACGTCACGAAAGCCACGACCCAGGCGTAGTGAACCCCGATCCGCGCAAAGAAGCGCACGATCGGATCAGTCGGGGCGGAGGCAGCAATCATTTTGCGTGACTTCTGATGGCGTTAGCGCCACCTATATGACTTCTATCATATAAATCAGCAACCACAGCACGGCGCGGATTGCCGGTTTGGGCTGCAGGAAATATGATGAGTGTCATGAGATGGGCTTTTTTAGCCGCAATGCATGCGGACATCTCATAGAGACTTGCTGAACTCACCCTGGCTGAACACATGGCGCGCTATTCGACGGATCATAAGGAAAAGACGCGGGCGGCGATTGTCGACGCAGCGGCCGAGCGCATTCGCTCCGGCGGCTTCGATGCGCTCGGCGTCGCCAGCATCATGGCCGAAGCCGGCCTCACGCATGGCGGCTTCTACGCTCACTTCCCCTCACGCGACGCGCTGCTCGCCGCCGCCGTAACGCGCCTCTTCGAAAAGGCCTGCGAAACCGTCGGCCGCTTCGAAGAGAAATACGGCGCCGAAGCCGGCCTCGAGAAGTACATCGACTTCTACCTGTCGCCCCGCCATCGCGACGACATCGAACATGGCTGCCCGATCCCCTCGCTCGCCGGCGACGCCCAACGCGCCGCGCCGCAAGTGAAGGCCGCATTCGAGGAAGGCCTGGACAAGCTGGCCGATCGCCTCGGCCAGATGATCCCGTCCACCAAGGAGCGGGGAGGCGGCAAGAAAGCAGCCCTCGCCCTCTACGGCGAAATGGTCGGCGTCCTCAGCCTCTCGCGCACGATCGGCGACGCCAAACAATCCGGCGAACTGCTCTCGGCCAAACGCAAGGCGATCACGGTTTAGGGGCGCACGCGCCCGTCCTTCGACGGACGCGCATCTGCGATGCGCTGCTCAGGATGAGCGCTACATAGCCATCAGAAGTTTAAGCGCTCATCCTGAGCAGCCGCGAAGCGGCGTCCGTCGAAGGACGAGCGCGCCCCGCTGCTTACTGCGGGAAGCCAGCCTCGATGTAGTGCGCCACATCGCTCAGCTCTTCAGCCGACATGGCGGAAGCCAGCGGAGGCATCTTGTCGCCCGAGTTGATCGGCCCCTTGGTGACCTTTTCCTTGATCACCGCGTACTCAAGGCCAGCCGTCAGGCCAACGCCCATCTGCGTGCCCGCGCCCGTCGGGCCATGGCACATGGCGCAGGTGCGCGCGTAAACAGCAGCGCCGCTCGCGAGCTGCGCCTTGGTCGGGCCAGCAGCAGCAGCGGGCGCGGCCGGCGGAGCAGGCGAGACAGTCGGCGTCGCGGTAGCGGCCGGCGGCGTAGCAGCCGCATCAGCCGGAGCAGACGCCAGCGTGTCCGTCGTGTTCTCTGCGGCCGGGCCAGCTTCCGGCGTAGCCGACGCGATGTCAGCCGGCGCGGGCGCGACAGGGGCGGGCGTTTCGGCTGCCGGGGTGCAGGCGACGAGCGCGGCAAAGGCGGCGGCGGACATAAGAATGGTTTGCAGTTTCACAGGATCGCCCTCTCGAAGCTCGTCATAAATCGGCCCGCCAAACCTAGTTCGGCATCGCCGGATAACCCGGCTCTGTCTGGATGCCGAGTGAATTGATGGCAAGTCCTGTCATCGTATAGCCGCCGACCGTGTAAACGATCTCGATCCGCTCCTTGACGCTGTAATGTTTGGCGAGTTCGGCCCACGTCACGTCGCTGATAAAGGCCTCGCGGCGCAGTTCGTCTGCAGCTGCAAGCACGGCAGCTTGTTTTTGCGTCCACACTTTCGCGGACGGTCCCACGGCGATTGCGGCAATTTGCGCGGGCGATAGCCCGGCAGAGCGGGCGCTCTCTTCGTGATGCGCCCATTCATAGGAAGCCCGGATATTCCAGGCCGTCCGCATGATCGCCAGCTCCCGCGTCTCGGGATCAAGCAAGCCGTCCCGCTGCAGGTAGGAACCGAAGCGCAAGCGAGGGCCATACAGCTTCGGATGGTGGATCAGCGTCCGGTAGAGATTGAAGATCGTGCCATCCGGCTGTGTCTGGGCCGCAATCAGGGCTCGCTGTTCCGCCGTCCAGTATTGCGGGTCCAGCGGCGTCATGCGCGGATAAGTCGGGCGCGGCGTCGTTGGCCTGGTCGCAGGCGCGGGCAGGGGCAGGTCCTTCGGCATGAAGTCGACCGCTTCCGGCTCGATCTGGATGCCCAGCGTGTTCAGCGCCATCGAAACCAGCTGATACTGCGACGAGGTGTAGATCAGCTCCAGGATCTGCGTCGGCGAATAGGTCTTCTGAAGCTCCAGCCATGTGTCGTGAGACACCATCGCCTCATAGCGAAGCTCATCCGCCATCTTCAGCACGGCGCGATCTGTCTCCGACCACAGCGGCGAGGCGGGATCAGCCGCAATCGCCCGTATCTCGGCGTCGTTCATCCCCGCAGACGCCTTGGCGATCCGCGCATGCTGCGACCACTCATACGGCGACTGGCACAACCACCCCATGCGCAGCATCGCCATCTCGCGATGCCGCGCCGAAATGCTCGACCCGTTCAGCAGGAACTGCCCCAGCGGCGACCAGCGGTTGTACAGCTCCACATGGTTCGCCAGCATACGGTAGATGTTGAGGCTCGACCGGCTGGCCAGCATGTCGCGCTGCGCCTCGGTCAGATTGCTCTCATCCACCACCGCCAGCCGCGGCTCGCTCAACCGCGGCGTAAATGCCGACGACGTCGCGCATCCGGCAAAAGCCAAAGCCGCAGCCAGCACCGTCCCAAGAGCCGCAAAGCGCATGGTCGTCTCCCCCTGATATTTTATCAGGTCAGACTGACACGCTCCGCTGCGAATTTCCAACCAGGTCGTTGATCGTGGCCATCTTGATGCCCGTCCGCCGGCTGGACTCCTTGATGATCCCGCCAATCGTCGTCGACCCTGCGGCAAGCCGCGTCGCCGCCCCACGGAAATCCTGCCGCGCCGCCGGATCGGTCAGCGTCTGCAGCGGCGGCACATCCTCGATCAGCACCAGCTTCGGCCCATGCTCATGACACGCCAGCAGGCATGACAGCAGCGCCACATGGTCGAACGCCGCGACATACACCGTCTCGTCGCGCCAGCCCTGCAGCAGGTCCATCAGCCCATGGCTCCCCGCGATCGAGCGATCATCGTGGAAGAACACATGCTCCGTCATCAGCGGGTTGAGCCCCGCCTGCGCGCCATTGCGCGCCCGGATCACCACCTGCGTCCGCCGCCGCGCATGCGCCACGGTCCAGCCCAGCCTGCGGGCCAGCGTCAACAGCTGCCGCGCGCCAAAAATCGAGGACGGCTCAGGCACACAGCCGGGGACTGCATCGACCTGAAGGTCGATGCAGAGAAGTCGGTTTGCTTGTACTTGCATGGCTCTATGCGACCGCCGGGCGTTGAGCTGAACGATCGAGCACGTTCTCATGGTCCCATTCGCCCTCGGGGCGCATGACGACATAGGGATCGCTGTCGATGGTGATCGCATCCGGCCTCACGGCCAGCGCGCGTTCACACTCCACATAGTCATAGTCCGAGAAGCGGAAGCCATCGCGGCCTTCGCGCGGCAGGAAGCCGAGCTGCTTCCAGAACGGCACCAGCCGCTTCTGGATATAGCCGATGGCCAGCGTGTAGCCCTTACGCGCAATGATATCGACCGCAGTCTCGATCATCAGCTTCACCAGAGCGCCGCCGCGCACGTGTTTCATCACGCACACACGTTCGATCTTGGCGAAACCCGCAAAGAAGCGGATCCGCAAGGTCGCCACCGGCTCACCACGCAGGTAGGCGATAAGGTGCAGCGAGGAGAGGTCGTTGTTGTCGAACTCCTCGTCATAGGGGCAGTCCTGTTCCGCCAGGAACACGGAAGCGCGGATGGCGACCACTTTCATGTAGTCGGCCAGGTCGCGCACGATCTCGACCCGCAGGTCGTTGTGACGGTGATTGTTCTGAACGGACATCATGCTGCGGCATCCATGACAGTGCGGCAACGCCAGAACAGGTGGTCGACGCCATCGAAGGGGAAGAAGCCGAGGTGGCGCATGATTTTCGCGCCGGCTTCGGTTGTGTCCTTTCCGAAGAAGGGAAGGTCGGGGAAATGCTGGTCGATCAGGGTGCGCAGCGCCAGCACCAGCGCGCCACGGCTCACCTGGTCCTTGCCCGCATAGCACCAGCAGTAGAAGCCGGCGAGCGGCTCGCCCATGCGGGCCACCCACTTCTGGTCGATGTTGGCCGCGTCGAACGTGCCGTCGATCATCGCTGCGACACCGGCGCTGGTCAGCGCGAGCGGAGCCAGGAAGCCCGTGACGTTTTCATTACGGCGAACCACCCAGATGGCGGCATTCGTCAGGCTGTCGACGCGCTTGATCTCGGCCAGCGAGGCAAGGCTCGGCCCCAGCTCCGCCGTCGCCAGCGCATGCACATCAGCGAAATCCTGATCGGTCACCGCATGATGCAGCTTCACCGAGGCCATCATAAGTTCAGAGGCGCCATGCGTGTAACGCGGGTGAAGGCGGTCGCCTCCAAGCCTCCGCAACGCGGCGCGCGCGTCTTCCAGAACCATCACCATCACCCAACCACCGTTTTTGTTTTTTAATCTCTTGCTAACCTTTCACCACAAACTGGAACATGGCGCTTCAGCCATTTGGGCACAACGGTTATGACGACGCGGGAAGGGACCGAGCGGCTAGGCCGCGAGCTCGTCGACTGGTCCGATTTGCGCACCTTTTATGCGGTCGCAACTGCGGGTTCGATGAACGCTGCAGCCGAGCAGATGGGCGTCACCCAGTCGGCCATTTCCAAGCGTCTCGGACAGCTCGAATTGCGCCTCGGCGCACGTCTTCTCGACCGTTCGCCCGCAGGTATTCAGTTGACCGAGGCAGGTGCAGAAGCGCTCGATCACGTGACCACAATGATGCGCGCCAGCCAGTCGCTTGAGAACACGCTGAAGGGACTTGAGACGAAGACCCAGGGCGAGGTGAAGATCTGGTCCAATGACGGCGTGCTGGCTTACTGCATTACACCGAACATGGGCGCATTCCTTTCGGAGAACCCCGGTCTTCGCTTGCAGTTACTTTCCGATCGCAACCTGCCGAAGCAGGGGCAGGGCTATGCCGATGTGGTCGTCGGCTTCGATCAACCCAAGCAGGCGGAGGTGATTTCCTTCCCCGTCGCGACGCTCCACTACTGTGCGTTTTCAAGCCGCGAATACATCGCCACTTACGGCGCCCCGCAGGCCCTTCTGGACGTCGGACAGCACCGTGTCCTGAATCACACGCACTACACGGAAAATGCAGGGTGGAAGGACAAGACCGCCCAGATCGCCGGTCTGGTAGAGCCTGCGATTCTCACCGATTGCTCGGCATCCCTGCTCAACGCGACTGCGGCTGGAGCAGGAATAGCTGTTATGCCGAGTTATGCGAGTAGATTGGATCCCCGCCTCGTGGCGCTTCCAATTCCGCCGCTCGCCTCCGTCAAAGTCTGGCTGAGCTTCCACGAAAGTGCACGCCGCGTGCCGCGCATCCGCACCGTCGTCACCTGGATGCGCGAAATCTTCGACCGCCGCAAAAACCCCTGGTTCCGCGAAGAGTTCGTCCCCCCCAACCTGTTCGACGCCCCCTCCACGCAGACCTGGGTCGAAGACAAGGTCGCGTAACCAGCCGCGCTAACGCCCGCTCTGGAAGCGTGAACCCAGTTCACGCGTTCCCGGCGAAGGCCGGGATCCAGTCGCCACGCACCCCGTCCAGCAGGACCCCCTCCTGTCCTCTCCCTTTCAGGTGGGAGGGACCAGGTGGCGGGAGCTTACCCAACATCGAAGGCCGGTGACTGCTGCAGGGTCCCTCCCCCTGAAAGGGGGAGGACAGGAGGGGGTCCAACCGAACACGCGTTTGGGGGATGGCGGTGATGCAGAACTGTAGGACAGCCAAAAACCATCCCTAACAATCTCAACAGCTTGCAGCCCCAACTTGGGGGATAGAGCCCCGCAGAATCTACGGCGCCGTGAACCGCCCTTATAATCATCCCCGCACTCACATGAGGGAGGTCCAGGAGACGTCCGAAACTCTGGATGTGGGTGCGTTGGCCGGCGTGGCTATCGAGGCGTCAGCGCGGAGCTTTGGGCTCTGGACAGCACAGCGAGGAAGTCCTGCGGGTAGCGTCCCGTGGGGCGAAACGAACTTCGAACGGCATGGCCTCCGGGGGATGTGAAACCGGAGGGACCAGGGGGACGGTCGGTTAGGCCCCCTGACACGCTGAACCGGGTGAACAGGCACGGAGCTAAGGCGCCAGGGGCAACGACGTACCCTGGAAGACCGAGACAACTCCTCATGCGGCTGAACCGGGACAAACGGCCAGACACGGGGCGCGTGAAGACGCGCATCAGCTGATCCACAAGATCAGCACAGGCACTACCCACGGCGTGACTTCATGCGCCCCGCTCCCTCAAGGGGGAGAGACGAACACAGGCATCCCGCAGGACATCGGTCCGTGCGAACGAGATTTGGTGTTTGAAATCACCCACTAGCTGTCATCCCGGAAACGCGAAGCGTTATCCGGGACCCATCGGGAGAGCGCCACAGCGGATGGATGGGTCCCGGGTCTCGCTGCGCTCGCCCGGGATGACAAGTCGTGGGGAATGTCAGCTTAAGGCGCTCGATTGCCGACTGCCCATTCCCGACTGCCCGGCGCGAAGCGCCCGCGACATTTGCACCGCCCCATCCCCACCTATCCGCACCCCAAAACCCCCGATCCCAACAGACTCAAAGGCTTGACTGCTTAACCGCTCACCTTGCCTTCAGGCTGACGTGAATTGCGCCCGGAAATGTCCACATTCACAAGGCAGAAGGAGCATATTCCGGCGTCGAGTTAATGTTCGGGACAGACCCGTTTCATGTTCGCGGCGTTCCCTTGGTTCAACAACAAGCCTGCACCCAATTTCCACTCCCAGAAACGCGTGCCGGCACGGAGACAAAAATGAAGCGTGGAACTGTAATTGGCGCGACTGGCGGGCTGATTGCGGGCGTGAGCCTCGGAGCCCTCGCCCTTGCGGCGCCAGCCTTCGGCCTCTTCAACCATAACGCGTCCTCGGCGGGCGCAACGGCGGCGGCCCAACTCGCCCTGCCGACCATCAGCCAGCAAGCGCGCTGGGGTAATCTCCCGAACCTCGCCGACCTCGTCTCGACCGTCTCCCCCTCGGTCGTCCAGATCCAGGTCCGCTCCTCCAGCCCCGTTCGCCAGTCCCAGTTCCAGGGCCGCAACCCGTTCGAAGGCACGCCCTTCGAGGATTACTTCGGCGCGCCCGGCCAGGGCGGCCAGCAACAGGGTGAAGCGCCCGATCGCATGGGCTCGGGTTCAGGCTTCTTCATCGAAGGCGGCTACATCGTCACCAACAACCACGTTGTCGACGACGCCAAGAAAATGACGGTCGTGTTCGACGATGGTCGCGAGATGGAAGGCACGCTGGTCGGCACCGACCCGAAAACCGACCTCGCCGTCCTGAAAGTCGCCGGCACGAACATCCCGCGCGGCCTGCCTTGGGGCAACAGCACCAACGCCCGCCCCGGCGACAGCGTCTTCGCCGTCGGCTCGCCCTTCGGCCTCGGCAACACCGTGACGGCGGGTATCGTCTCGGCGCGCGGCCGCAACATCAACTCCGGCCAGTATGACGACTTCATCCAGGTCGACGCCCCGATCAACCAGGGCAACAGCGGCGGTCCGCTGTTCGACCAGTCGGGTTCGGTCATCGGCGTGAACTCGGCGATCTACTCGCCCACCGGCGGCAACGTCGGCATCGGCTTCTCGATCCCGTCCGACATGGCCAAGGGCATCGTCGCCCAGCTCATCGCGCACGGCACGGTCGAACGCGGCTGGCTCGGCGTCAGCATCGGACCGGTGACGCCGGACATCGCCTCGAGCCTCAACCTCGCATCCTCCAAGGGCGCGATGGTGCAGGGCGTGACCGATGGCTCCCCCGCCGCCAAGGCAGGCATCAAGGAAGGCGACGTCATCCTTCACTACGGCGATCGCGAGATCGGCCACGTGCAGGACCTGACCCGCGCCGTTGCAGACACCAAGGCCGGCACCACGCGCGATCTCAAGATCATGCGCGATGGCCGGGCGCAGACGCTCAAGGTTTCGATTGACGCCCTCAAGGATGACGCGGCCAAGCCCACTTTGGCCAGCGCCACGCCGGCGCCGGGCGCGGGTACGACGCTCAGCCTCGCTGAGCTGGGCCTCGGCCTGGCGTCCGGTGATGGCGGCCTCGTGGTCTCCTCGGTGAAGGTCAACTCGCCCGCGGCTGACGCCGGCATCCGGGTCGGCGACAAGCTGGTGAAGGTCAACCAGACCAACGCAACATCCGCCGACGTCGCCAAGAAAGCCGTCGACGACGCCAAGAAGCAGAACCGCAACGCAGTGCTCCTGCAGCTGCAGCGGAATGACACGAGGTTCTTTGTTGGAGTTCCTTTCTCGGGCAACTAGCACCCGGGGAAGTGCAGGCGCGGCCGTTCCGTCGTCCGTCCCCCAAGTGAGCGGAACGACCGCGCCTGTTCCTACAAGGCTTCCGCAAGGGAGCACCCCTCGAGAGGCTTCCTTGTTAACCGGGAGGGCCTAAATCATGACCATGCGAATCCTGGTTATCGAGGACGAGGCCCGCACCGCCGACTTCATCGAGCGGGGCCTCAAGGAAAAAGGCCACGCCGTCGACGTGTGCCGCACGGGTCCGGAAGGGCTCAGCTACGCCCTGGGCGGCGAGCACGACGCCATCATCCTGGATCGCATGCTGCCCCAGATGGATGGCCTCACCATCCTCAAGCGCCTCCGCGCCGAAGACCGCCAGACCCCCGCCATCATCCTCTCCGCCCTCGGCCAGATCGACCACCGCGTCGAAGGTCTGAAAGCCGGCAGCGACGACTACCTCGTCAAACCCTTTGCGTTCTCCGAACTCCTCGCCCGTCTCGAAGCCATCGTCCGCCGCCGCGACCCCCGCGCCGCCGAGCAGACCGAGCTGAAGGTCGACGACCTCCGCCTCGACCTCGAACGCCGCCGCGCCTTCCGCGGCCCCCGCGAGATCGACCTGCTGCCCCGCGAATTTGCGATCCTCGAATACCTGATGCGCAATGCCGGCCGTCCGGTCACGCGCACCATGCTGCTCAACCATGTCTGGGATTACCAGTTCGAACCGCAAGCCAACGTCGTCGACGTGCACATCTCCCGCCTCCGCCGCAAGATCGACGGGGCAGGCGAGCGCCCGCTGATCGAAACGCTGCGCGGCGAAGGCTATCGCGTCCGGTCAGCCAACTGATGGCAAGACGGCTGGGGTTGGGGACACTCAGTGCACGAGTGATCGGTCTGTCAGCGCTGATGACGCTGGCGATCATCGGCGCTGCGTTCTCGCTCACCTACGTCGCCGCCACCCGTATTCTCGAACAGGAAACGGCCGAAGTCGTCGAAGCAGAACTGCGCGGCATCGTCGATCTCAGCGATGGCGGCCGCAATCTCCCGGCGCTCGTCTCGACCATCCGCGATCGGGCCGTCGGTGAATCCGAGGCGATCTACCTCCTGACCGATCGCGAAGGCGCGAAGATCGTCGGCAACCTGTCAGGCTGGCCCGAGAACGTCCGCGCCGACGGCAAATGGACCAGCGTGCGTGGCGTCCGCGCGCCCAACGGCAAGGTGATCGAGATCGGCGCCGTGGCCTATGTCGCCCCCTTCGGCACGCGCCTGCTCGTCGGCCGCGACCTCCGCGCCGAACGAAACTTCCAGGCCGCCCTGATCGAATCCGGCGCCGTGGCGCTGCTGGCGGCGGTCCTGCTCGCGGGCCTGTCGGGCTTCCTCCTCAACCGCCTCGTCATGCGCCGCATCGGTGACATCGACCGCACCTCGCGCGCAATCGTTGCAGGCGACCTGTCGACCCGCATCCCCGTCCGCTCGGCCGGCGACGAGTTCGGCCGTCTGGCGATCACCCTCAACGGCATGCTTGAGCGCATCGAGACGCTGGTGACGGAACTCCGCACAGTCACCGACAGCCTCGCCCACGACCTGCGGACGCCCCTGACCCGGCTCAAGACGCAGATCCAGCGCGGCAATGACGCAGAACTCCCCGATCCCGCCCGCCGCGAAGCGCTGGGGCAGGCGACGGATGAAGCGGACCGCATCCTCGCGTCATTCTCGGCCATGATCGACATCGCCCGCGCCGAAGCCGGCGCCGCACGCGACCAGTTTACCGAAGTCGATCTCAGCGCGGTGGTTCGCGACGTATTCGAGCTCCACCAGCCTCTGGCCGAAGAGATGGGCGTAACCCTGACCTATTCGGAGGAGGCGAGCCCGCTGATGGTCAGCGGCCACGCCCAGTTCCTGGCCCAGCTCGTCTCCAACCTCGTCGACAACGCCCTGAAGCACGGCTCATCCGGGCTTGCCGTCGCCATGTCGGTCCGCCGTGACGGGGCCATGGCGGAAGTCGACGTGGCCGACCGGGGCAAGGGCATCCCGGAGGAGCAGCGCATCAGCGCCCTCAAGCGCTTCGGCCGTCTCGATACCGCCCGCACCACCCCCGGCTCCGGCCTCGGCCTCTCCCTGGCCGCGACACTCGCCCGCATGCACGACGGCGAACTCCTGCTCGAAGACAACGCCCCCGGCCTCAAGGTCCGGGTCCGCATCCCGGCCCTCGGCTAGCGATTACCGGCGATATTAATCGCCGCACCCCTCAAAACCCCAGCAAAACGGCGGTCTGTCCCGCAGACCGGCAGGTTTTGCCTACCCTTTCTTAACCACTCATTTGCGAGAGTTAACGGCCGGAAACCATAACTTTGACGGCCTTTATTCTTGAAAGAGGTGGCAGGCATGAATGGCCTGGAGGTTCTCGACTTTGGCCGTGACGCGCTCTGGACGACGGTCTGGATGTGCGCCCCCGCGATGATTGCGGGGCTGGTCGTCGGTCTGGTCATCGCCTTCTTCCAGGCGCTCACCCAGATCCAGGAAATGACCCTCGTCTTCGTCCCGAAGATCATGGCGATCTTCGCGGCCCTGCTGATCTTCCTGCCGCTGATGGGCGCGTTGCTCGCCGGCTTCGCCAACGAAGTCTTCGCCCGCATAGCCGAGTTCTAGGGAGTCCCCGAGTTTGGACTGGCTCAACCAATACGCATGGATCGGAGCGCTTCTCTTCGCGCGCCTCGGCGCCGTGATGATGGTTGCGCCGGCCTGGGGCGAGCAGGCGACGCCGCCCATGATGCGGCTGGGCGTGGCGGTTCTGATCACGGCGGTATTGGCGCCCACGCTGGCCGGCAATGCCCCGCGCATGCCCGCTCAGTTCACCGGCGCGATCCCGATGATCATGAGCGAAGTCATCATCGGCCTGATCCTCGGCCTCGGCGCCCGTCTGATGATGAGCGCGCTGCAGGTGGCAGGCGCAACCGTCGGTATCGCTTCGGGCTTGGGCTTCGCGCAGCAGGTCGACCCGATCGCTAGCCAGCCGGCCGCGATCTTCTCTGGCTTCTTCTCGCTGATGGGCGTCGTCCTCATCATGTCGGCCGGTCTCCACCGGGTCATGATCGAGGCGGCAGCCGACAGCTACACCATCTTCCCGCCCGGCGCGTTCCCGCCGATCGGGGACGCATCCAGTTTCGTGATCGACGCGGTATCGAACTCCTTCCGCCTCGGCATCCAGATTGCCGCGCCGGTTCTGATCTTCTCTCTGGTCTTCAACGTGGCGCTGGGCCTTATCTCGCGCCTCATTCCGCAGATTCAGATTTACATGACGGCGATGCCGCTGTCGGTGATGATGTCGCTTGCGGTGCTCGCACTTGGTATTGGCGGCGGGATGATGGTCTGGCTCCAGGCAATGGAAGCCCAGATGCGCATCTTCACGGTGAGGTAGCGCACCGTGGCAGATGAACAGGACCAGTCACAGAAGACAGAAGATCCAACACAGAAGCGGTTGGAAGAAGCCCGCAAGAAGGGCGACGTCGCCAAGAGCCAGGACGTTCCGATCTGGTTCCTGATGATGGCGACCGCCGGCATCATGGCCGCGGCGGGACCGCTTGCCGGCATGATCGCCGACCCGCTGGTCCGGATCATGGACCACCCGCACGCCTTCCGCCTGAGCAATGGCGGCGCACAGCAACTGGTAATGAGCCTGCTCGCTTCGCTCGCCACGCCGATGCTGGTGATCTTCGCGATAATCTCGGTCGCAGGCGTACTCGGCCACATCGTCCAGTCACGTCCGCTCTGGACGGGCGAGAAGGTCAAGCCCGAGCTTTCCAAGCTGTCGCCCATGAAGGGCCTCCAGCGCATGTTCGGCATGCAGGGCTGGGTGAACCTCGTGAAGTCGATCGCCAAGATGGCGGCGATTGCCGGCGCGATGATGTACGCCGTCTGGCCCGAAATGACGGCGATCTCGGAAGCGGCACAGCTTGATCCGTCGGCCCTGTTGGGCGTGACGCAGGCGATTGCCGGCCGTCTGCTGCTGGCGGCTGTCGTGGTTGTCGGCGTGATCGCCGGCGCGGATTTCATCTACCAGCGCTGGAGCTTCATGCAGCGCATGCGCATGTCCCGCCAGGACGTGAAGGACGAAGTGAAGCAACAGGAAGGCGACCCGCACGTCCGCGCCCGCCTGCGCCAGATCCGCCTCGAACGCTCGCGCAAGCGCATGATGCAGAACGTGCCGAAGTCGACCGTCGTCATCACCAACCCGACCCACTACTCGGTCGCCCTCCGCTACGATCCGGAAAAGGACGCAGCCCCGGTCTGTATGGCCAAGGGCGCCGACGAGGTCGCGCTGCGCATCCGGGAACTCGCGAAGGAACACAACATCCCGATCGTCGAGAACGTGCCGCTGGCGCGGGCGCTGTTCGCGTCGGTCGAGATCGAGGAAAGCGTGCCGCGTGAGCACTTCGAAGCGGTCGCCAAGATCATCGGCTTCGTCATGAACACGGCGAAGGGGAGGAAGCGATGAGCGCCTCCGCCATGCTGCTCCACCGGATGCTGATCAAGACCGAAAACCGGGGCTGGAAAGCTCCGGCAACAACGTGTGGTGACCACGGCCACGAACTGACTCAGACTGCGCCACAGGGTGTTGGGCCCTTGGGCTATAATTTACTGCCAAATCAAATCGTTAATGCCGATTCGCGGGGTAACCCGAATGCGCTCGAATCACCTCACTACTCGCCGACCGAACACCAGAAAGACCGAAATGGCTGACGCAAACGATCCTCTCGTCTACGAAACGATCGAAACTCCC
Organism: Hyphomonadaceae bacterium; assembly: GCA_965229115.1. GTDB lineage: Bacteria > Pseudomonadota > Alphaproteobacteria > Caulobacterales > Hyphomonadaceae > UBA7672. The sequence continues at coordinate 264,480 of CBDDIR010000003.1, forward strand.
GCCCCCGTGGCGCGGAAGGGGTTCGACTTCATTCAGCTCGGCTTCTGGGCGGCGCTGGCCGTCGCTGGCGGCGCGGCAGGCATGGCGCTGACCTGGAGCGATGCGGTCGGTCCTGCGGGTGCGGTGCTGGTGATCGCGCTTGGCACGATGGCGCTGGTTCTGGTGCTGTGGGTGATGCGCGGGGCGGGGCGGAAGCTCGGCATGTTCCCGGAACGCGGCGCGGCCGAGGCGGCGGTCCAGTCGACCAAGCGCCACCTGTGGCTGGAGGCTCTGCATGAGCCCGCCCTGATCTCGGATCGCGGCGGCGCGACCGTGGCGGCTAACGAAGGCTATCTCGCGGTGGCGCAACTGGCGCACATCGCAGGCGACAGCGCGCATGCGCCGTCGGTTGACCGCCTGTTCTCATCCAACCCCGGCATGGCCGCTCCGATCTATCGCCTGTCGAAGGCGGTGAAGCTCGGCGTCGCAAAAACGGAAATGCTCCCAGCGCTGCTGTTCGGCGACAGCCATACGCCGGTGCAGTTCGAGGCGAGCGTTGCGCCGCTGGGCAAGACGCGCGCCCTATGGCGCCTGCGCCGTGTCGAGGCTGGTTCGCAAACGGCGGGCGCTGGCTCGGTCGACCCGCGTGCTCTCTATGTTGAAGATGCGCCGGTTGGCTTCTTCTCGGCGCGCCGCGATGGCCGCGTCGTCTATATCAACCAGACCCTGCGCCAGATGCTGGGTCTGCCCGATGGCGACAATGCGCTGCGCCTTGAAGACATCATGCGCCCCGAAGGCCTCAAGCTGATGAAGCGCGAAGTCCGCGGCGCGACCAGCCAGCGCGCTGAAGTCGTGCTGCGCGCCCGCGATGGCGTTGAGACGACCGCAACGATGATCACGACCTGGTCGGGCAAAGGGGCTGAAGCTCTGACGCGCTCGATCGTCTATGTCGCCAGCGCTGCAGAGCAGGCCGTGCGCCGCGCTCCGGTCACCGCTGCGGCCGCGCCGGGCGCTGAAGGCAAGAGCAGCAGTGCGCGCGTCGACGACACCATGTTCACCGACGCGCCGTTCGGCGTCGTGCGCCTCGATGGCGAAGGCGTCGAGAGCGCCGTGATGATGGATGCGAACCGCACCCTGGTCGAGATGACCGATGGCCGGGCGCAACCCGGTGCACGCTTCGCGGATCTGTTCGTGGCGGACCATGGCGCAGCTGCGCTGGCGGAAGAGCTGGGCAAGGCGTTGGACGGCGCGCGCACCTTCAAGCTCGCCGGCCAGAAGGATCGCTCGGCCGATGTGTTCGTGACGCTGGATCGTCAGGGCCGCCCGTCGGCAGCCTACGTCATCGACACGACGGAACGCACGCAGCTGGAGCAGCGCGCAGCACAGGGCGCTAAGCTGCAGGCCATCGGCCAGCTCGCCGGCGAACTGGCGCACGACTTCAACAACCTGCTGACGGTCATCATCCTCAACGTCGATCGTCTTACGGCGCGTCACCCTCCGGGCGATCCGAGCTTCTTCGAACTGCGCTCAATCAACGAAGCGTCGTCACGCGGCGCCGAGCTGGTGCGCACGCTGCTGGCCTACTCGCGCAAGCAGGTGTTCCGTCCGGAAGTGCTCGATATCTCGGATGCGCTGGCGGATTATTACGTCCTGCTGCGCGACATCATCGACGAGCGCATCAAGCTGGACATCGTTCACGGCCGCGACCTGCCGCGCGTGAAGGTGGACAAGGGGCAGATCGAAACTGCAGTCACCAACCTCTGCACCAACGCCCGCGACGCCATGATCGAGAAGAATGGCGGCGGCCGTCTCACCATCCGCACCTCGCGCGCGGATGCAGCTGCGGCCCGCAAGGACGGCTTCACGCTGGTCACCGAGGGTGACTACGTGATGATCGAAGTGGTCGATGACGGCGCGGGCATCCCGCCGGAGATCATGGAAAAGATCTTCCAGCCCTTCTACACGACCAAGGATCCGGGCAAGGGCACGGGCCTCGGCCTTGCGACTGTCTATGGCATCGTGAAGCAGTCGAACGGCTACATCTATCCGGTCTCGAAAGTCGGTCGCGGCACGACGTTCAAGATCTTCCTGCCGGCATGGGCGGAAGAGGCGACGGCTACCACCGACGTCATGTCGGATGCGCCGACGGCTCTGCCGCCGGTCCAGGCTCCGGCCCAGCCCGCCAAGAGCGGCGACCTCGCAGGTCGTGGTTCGATCCTGCTGGTCGAGGACGAGGACGGCGTGCGCGGTATCGCTGCGCAATTGCTGGCCGCGTGCGGCTATCAGGTCATCGAGGCGAGCGATGGCGAGAAGGCGCTGGAGATCATCAAGGAGCATTCGGGCTCTATCGATCTCCTCATCTCGGACGTCGTCATGCCCGGCATGGATGGTCCGGCCCTGCTCAAGGAAGCCCGTCCGTGGCTGACCAATACGCGCGTGATGTTCATCTCGGGCTATGCCGAGCGTGACCTCGCGAAAACGCTGGAAGATGATCGCGCGATCTCGTTCCTGCCGAAGCCGTTCACGCTGAAGCAGCTGGCCGAGCGCGTGAAACAGGAACTCGCAGCGGCGGCCTGATCGCTGGCGCAGATAAAATAAAGGCCGCCTCCAGCGATGGAGGCGGCCTTTTTCTTTGAAGCAAAGTCAGCCTAGCCGCGCAGCGTAGCGCCCGTGCCTTTGCCAACCGATTTCACGATAGCGGCAGAGGCTGCTTCGATCTGCTCTTCGGTTAGCGCCGCGCCGCGCGCCTGCAGCGTGACTTCCACAGCAACCGACTTCTTGCCCTCGCCAATGCTGGCTCCGCGATAGACGTCGAACACGCGGGCGGCGGTGATCAGCTTCGGATCAGCTTTCAGCGCGAGGCGCGTGATGTCGCCGGCCGGCACTTTCTCCTCGACCACGAACGCGAAGTCGCGGGTGACGGGGGTCTGGTCAGCCTTGTCGAGCTTGGTGCGCGTCTTGCCGGCTTTCGCCTTCGCGATGGGCAGGGCGTCGAGTGCGATCTCGATCGCCAGCACCGGTCCATCGACGCGGAGCGCCTTGAGGAAGGCCGGGTGCAGCTCACCAAACGAAGCGACGATCTGCTTCGGCCCAAGGCGCAGCGTACCAGCCCGTCCCGGATGCCACATCGCGCCTTCGGGAGCTCCAACCTGGAACTTGTCCGGCGACTGATCGAGCGCCTGAAGCACGGCGAACAGTTCAGCCTTGGCCGAGAACGCGTTGTAAGCCGCAGCAGCGCCCTGCCAGTCACGGCCCTTGGCGACCTTCACCACAGCGGCGACATGCATGCGCTGATCGTCCGGCTTGTCGCCCGGATAGACGGGTCCGGCTTCGAACAGGCGGACATCGCTCGCGCCATGGTCGGCGTTTCGCTGGGCGGCTTCAGCGAGGTTGGCCAGCATGGAGGGGCGCATGTAGTCGAGGTCCGAAGCGATCGGATTGTCGACTGTCAGAGCGTCCTGCAGCTTGTTGGCGCCGCCGATGATCAGCGCAGCCTTGTCGTGGAACATGAAGCTCCACGTGACGGTCTCAAGGAAGCCACGGCCGGCAAGGACGCGGCGAGCGGTGCGAACGCGGTTCTGCAGCGGCGTGACGACAACCTTCACCGGGCCTTCCGGCGCGGGCAGTGGCTCATCCGGCAGCTTGTCGAAGCCTTCGATACGAACCAGCTCCTCGACGATGTCGGCCGAGCCTTCAACATCAGGACGCCAAGACGGGACTTTCAGCGACCACGTCTTGCCATCCGACTTGCCCGGCGTCTGGAAGCCGAGCGCATGCAGGATTTCCGTCATGCGCGCATGGCTCATGTCGATGCCGGTGAGGCGCTTCATGTCGCGCAGCTGGAAGTCGACCGGCTTGGGACCTTCCGGAACCTTGCCTGCGAGCACGATCTCGGACGGCTCTCCACCGCAGGTCTCGAGGATCAGCTTGGTTGCCAGCTCGATGCCGTCGACACAGGAATGCGGATCAATGCCGCGCTCGTTGCGGAAACGGGCGTCGGAAATGATGCCAGTGGCGCGGCCCGTGCGAGCCGTACGGTTGGCGTCGAAATAGGCGCTTTCAATGAACACATCGACCGTGTCGATCGAGCAGCCAGTTGTCTCGCCGCCCATGACGCCGCCGAGGCCGATTGCGCCCGAGTCATCAGCAATGACGCACATCTCCGCGAGGTTCGAATAGGTCTTGCCGTCGAGTGCAACGAAGCTGTCGCTCTCCGTGCCGAGACGCGCGACGATATTGCCGCTCAGCTTCTTCGCATCATAGACGTGAAGCGGGCGGCAGCGGTCGAACGAGATGTAGTTGGTGACATCGACCAGCATGTTCTTCGGATTGATGCCGATCGACTTCAGCCGCTTCTGCATCCACTCCGGCGAGGGGCCATTCTTCACGCCGCGGATCAGCCGGCCGGCGAAGACGGGGCAGGCCGTTTCATCAGCGATGCTGACCGAGACAGGCGACTTGAACTTGCCCGCGAGCGGCTTCGTTTCCAGCACAGCGAACTTACCGAGGCCTTTCGCGCCGAGATCGCGCGCAATGCCGACCACGCCGAGCCAGTCGGGGCGGTTCGGCGTCACTTCAAAATCGATCACGGTGTCGCCGCCGAGCGCGTCAGCCACCGGCGAGCCCACCTTCAGCGTGTCAGGCAGCTCGATGATGCCGCCGTCTGCGATGGCTTGTTCGTCAGAAAGGCCGAGCGCCTGGGCGCGCGGTTGCCAGTCTTCGAAACGGGCAACGCGCAGGCGGAAGGGATCCTCATCCGTCTGCATCTCGCCGCCTGAGCACAGCATGCCGTTCGAGACGACGCCGCGAACGGGCTTGGGCACCAGCGTGATGCCCGAGCCGGGGATGAATGCGCCGATCGGCGCGTAAGCCGTGACGAGGCTGGGGCGGGCATTGAGGCCGCCGCAGACGATCTCCTTCATGCCATCGACAGTCTCGACCTGGCAGACCTGAAGCTTGTCGGCATTCGGGTGCTGTGCGGCAGAGACGATGCGGCAGACAGTGAACTGCTTCAGCGCGTCTTTCGGATCATGCGCGTCCTCAACCTCGAGGCCAGCCTGCGTCATGGCTTCGAGGATCGCGGGAAGGTCCGCGTTCGTATCGAGATAGTCCTTCAGCCAAGGGAGGGTGAATTTCACGAGAGACCTCCAGTGACGGTCGGCAGGAGCCAGGGCTTGAAGCCGTAGTGTTTGATCCACTCGACGTCGGCTTCGAAATAGGGGCGCAGGTCAGGCATGCCGTATTTCAGCATGGCGAGACGATCGACGCCGAGGCCGAAGGCGAAGCCTTGGTATTGCTCAGGGTCGATATTGCAGGCGCGAAGCACGTTCGGATGCACCATCCCGCAACCGAGAATCTCAAGCCAGTCATTACCTTCACCGACCTTGATCTCCGCGCCCGAGCGATCGCAGCGGATATCCATCTCTGCGCTTGGTTCGGTGAACGGGAAGAAGTGCGGGCGGAAGCGCGAGCCGGTCGTGGGCACTTCGAAGAAGCGCGAGAAGGCTTCGGTCAGGCACGACTTCAGGTGGCCCATATGCACCTTGTCGTCGATGACCAGGCCTTCGATCTGATGGAACATCGGCGTGTGCGTCGCGTCCCAATCTTTGCGATAGACGCGGCCCGGCGCGATCACGCGGATCGGCGGCTTCGAGTTCAGCATGGCGCGCACCTGGATCGGCGAGGTGTGCGTACGCAGCAGCTTCCGCGTGCCATCGGCGGCCGGCTTCATGAAGAAGGTGTCGTGCATCTCGCGCGCCGGGTGGCCGGGCGGGAAATTGAGCGCCGTGAAGTTGTGGAAGTCGTCCTCGATGTCCGGACCTTCGGCGACGGCAAAACCCATGTCGGCGAAGATGGCGGCGAGTTCCTCGAACACCTGCATGACAGGGTGCAACGCGCCCACCGGCTCATAGCGCGGCGGCAGGGTGAGGTCTTCGCGCTCGGACTCAAGGCGCTTGTTGAGCGCGGCGAGTTCGAGGTCAGCTTTGCGGGCAGAGATCGCAGCGGTGAGGCGATCCTTCAGGCCGTTGAGGGCGGGGCCGGCTGACTGGCGCTGTTCCGGCGACATGCCGCCGAGTTCGCGCATCAGCAGCGAAACGCGCCCCTTCTTGCCAAGCTCCGCCACGCGAATGGCTTCGAGCCCAGCCTCGTCGGATGCGGCGGCAATGGCGGAGGATGCCTCCGCCTCGATGCTGCTGACCTGTTGGTCGATCGCCATGATGGCCTCGTGCGGTTGTTGGATCGCACGGGGCCATAGTCCGCCCCGCGCATTGCGGTCGGAACTAGCGGAGAAAGACGTCGGAGATAAGTGCCGCGGCTAGATTAAGCCGCGAGCGCTTTCCGGGCCTTCTCCACCAGGGCGGTAAAGGCAGCCGGCTCATGCATGGCGAGGTCGGCCATGACTTTGCGGTCAACACCGAGGCCAGCTTTCGTGAGGCCATCGATGAAGCGCGAGTACGTCAGCTTGTCATCGACCGTGCGGACAGCAGCGTTGATGCGCTGGATCCAGAGCGAGCGGAAATTGCGCTTCTTCTGCTTACGGCCTTTGTAGGCGTTGACGCCGGCTTTGACGACGGCAGCCTGGGCTGTGCGGAAGGTATTCTTGCGACGGCCGTAGAAGCCTTTGGCGGCTTTGATGACCTTGCGGTGACGGGCGTGGGCCGGAACTCGGCCGCGGGCGCGGGGCATGGGAAAACTCCAGTTATCTGATCAGGGGGTGCGCTAGGGCGAAGTCTTACTTCACGCCGTAGGGCAGGAACTTCTTCACAACGCGGGGGGTATCCACTTCCGCAACCACGACGGTGCCGCGGTTGGTGCGGATGTATTTCGAGTTGTGGCTGATCAGGCGGTGGCGCTTACCAGCGACGCCGCGCTTGAGTTTGCCAGACGCGGTCATGGTGAACCGCTTTGCAGCGGCCTGTTTGGTCTTCATCTTCGGCATTTCGGTCTCCTGTGGGCGACAGTCCGACCCGAAAATTCCGTTAGGAATCAACGGCGCGACGCCTGAAATAAGTCCCGGAAGGCATGCCATTAGCCCGTCCGGTCCTGTGGAAGGCGGGGTTTATACGCAGAAAGGGCGGAAAAGCAAGGCGCTTAGCCTCAGCCGCAATTGATCTTCTCGATCATGTCTGTGCTGTCGACATAGATATTCAGCCGCTCGATCCGGAAGTCCTCGGTGACGGCGTCGCCGGGCCGGATATGGCGCACTTTCGGGGAAGCGGGCGGGACCGATGAGTTGGTCAGCGGTTTGCCGATCAGGCCGGAGAGCTGCTTAGCAAAGCAGGCATCGCGGTCATCGACGGAAACGGGCTCTGGCGCCTGGGCTGGCTGCGTAGGTGCGCAGGCGCTGGCGGAAACAGCCAGAATGGCGGCGAAGGCGAGGGCGTAAGATCTCAACATGCGGCTGAGTCTAGGCGGCCGGGGCGACGCCGAGCAAGAGGTCCTCGAGGCGCTTTGACTGGATGTCGAGGTTGAAGTCCCGCAGGGCGACGTCCCGGCCGGCTTGCCCCATGGCGCGGGTCGCATCGGGATTGGCGACCAGCTTCTCAAGCGAGGCAGCAAAGGCTTCCGCATCGCCCTCCGGGCTCAGCAGGCCCGTCTGGCCGTCCTTCACGCATTCGGGGATGCCGGCGTGGCGCGTGGCGGCAACGGCGCAGCCGGACAGCATGGCTTCGATGCAAACCATGGGAAGCCCCTCGGCGTCGCCCGTGGCAGCGCGGCGGGAAGGGACGCAGTGGATCATCGCTTCGGCAAAATGCTTCGGCATATCCCTCGCAGGTATCCAGCCGGGGAGTTCGATGTTGACGCCGGTGGCTTGCAGTTTGGCGGCGAGATCAGCTTTCAACGGCCCATCGCCCACCATGCGGACACGCCAGCCGTCGAGTTTCGATCCAAGGCGGGCGAGGGCGGCGGCCAGCGTGTCGACACCCTTCTTCTCGACCCAGCGGCCAGCGAAGAGGATTAGCTTGCTCTTCTCGTCCGGTGCAAAGCGCGATGGGTCAACGCCGTTATAGTGCACCCTCATCTTGTCAGCCGGGCAGCCAGCCTTGGCGAGTTCGCCCCGGATGAAGTCCGACACCGGCAAGATCAGCGTTGCGTCGCGCCAGAGCGTTGCGCGGCGGCGGTTATAGACACGGGTGAAGCTGTTGCGCGTGTTGGCGTGCTTGGTGGCGTCGCCGCCGTGGTATGTGACCACAAGTGGCAGGTTCATCGCCCGCGCCAGCGGTAGGGCATAAGCGGCCGCCTTGCCGAAATGCGCATGGATCAATGCGGGTTTTTCAGCTGCTAGCGTGTCTTTCAGCTTCTGCGAGATCAGGCCGAACTGCTTGAAGCCGGTTTCGCCGAGCGGGCCATGCAGCTTCGCCAGTTCGATCGCCTTCAGGCCCGCGGGCGGTTGCTGGCGCAACTCGCTGCCGACGAAGACAGGCTGCAGCCGGCTGAAGGATTTGTAGGCGTTCTGGATGAAGCCTTCGGACGGCGCGAACATCTTGTCCGCAAACACGAGGAATTGCCGCGTCACCTGCGATTCCCCCATGGCTAGACCGTCCTCTGTGCGAGGGGATCGCCTTATCGCAGTCTTATGACGTGGGCAAACGCGGCAGAGGCAACCTAGCCGCAGCGGACGCCGGTGATGATGCCCTGCGTGTCGATCTCGATGTTCAGACGCTTGAACACATAGTCCATTGTCACGATCGAGTCCGGCTTGATGTGGCGCACGAGCTTGTCGGCAGGCGGCACAGCGGGATCGGTCGCGGGCTTGCCGATGAGGTTCTGGTAGGATTGCGCCTTGCACGCATCAGCCTGTTCCGGCGGCATCACGACTGTCTCCGATTTATCCGCGCCCTTCGGCGATGTCGCTGCCGGGGTCGTGGTGCAGGCAGCCATTGTGGCGAGGGCGATCAGGGCGAGGGCGTGTTTCATATCAGAGCCTTTAAGAGATACGCCCGCGACGCAAGGCGTCGCGGGCGCGTCAGCCTTCACGAGAGAGCGCGGATCAACCGCAGCGCATGCCGGTGATGACGCCAGCCGCATCGACATCGATGTTCAGGCGGGCTTCGGAGAAGTCCATCGTTACCTGATCGCCCGGCTTGATGATGCGCACGGACGGACCAGCCGCCGGGACGCCAGCATCGGTAACCGGCTTGCCAACCAGGGCGGTGTACTGCGCCATGTTGCAGGTATCGGCGGTGGCCGGGTCGGTCGGCGTTGCGACCGGGGGCGCCGGTTCAACAGGCGCGGCTGCTGCCGGCTCGACGGGGGCTGCGGGGGTGGGCTCGGTCGACGGCGAGCAAGCCATCAGCGCGATCCCGGCGACAACTGCGAGGAATGTGTTTTTCATGGCGAGGAGAGTAGAGCGCGTCTGACGGCGTTCAAGTGAACCGTCAGTTACTCTGTGTCCTCTCCGCAATGATTTCGGAGTTGTCGCTCGGTCAGGTGGGCGGTGCAATGCACGACGCAAGAAGCGTGGACTGGATGACAGATTCACCGCCGCCAATAGGAAGCTTCTGTAATGTCGCCGGCGTACCCTGCTCAAGGTAGATCGCGGTCGGCGGCAGGTTGCGATCGACGCAGTACTTTTGGCGGTACGCATCGGCGATCTGCGTCTTGAAATCACTGGTGATGATGAGTTCGCCGTGGCCCGGGCCAAGCCTGTCCGTGATGCCCTTCATGACACCGCGAATTTCCTCAAGGCGCTGCGGATAGCTCGCATCGGTCGAAAGCCGCAGAACCTCGGCATCCGCGGGATATTCGGGCCGCGAGCCAGCAGCGGGCTTTTCGCCGGTCAGTGGTATGACGGTCTGGTATTCGGTCTTGCTATCGGCGTTGACGGTGACGCTCGCGGTATATGGGCCGCTCGCGACCACGCCCGGCGGCAGCACCCACACGAGATGCTGCGTTGCTGCGTCGAACGTTGCAATGACTTCTTCGAACGTCTTGTCGGATTCAGTAGCAGCAGGCGCCGTCGCCGAAGCAGCCGCAGTCTCCGGTGCCGCATCGGTCTTGGCTGGGTCGCCGCAGGCGGCAAGCAAAAGGGCCGGAGCGACGAGTGCGGAAAAAATCCTGGTCATCGCTCCGGCCCTTCAATGCAGTACGTTGTAGCTCGCGCTTATCAGCGTGGCGAAAGGACCATCACCATCTGGCGACCTTCGAGCCTCGGCTCGGACTCGACCTTCGCGACGTCTGCGAATTCGGCCTTCACCTTGGCAAGCAGTTCCATGCCGATGTGCTGGTGCGCCATTTCGCGACCACGGAAGCGCATGGTGATCTTCACCTTGTCGCCTTCTTCGAAGAAGCGGCGGATCGAGCGGCCCTTCACTTCGTAATCGTGCTTGTCGATGTTCGGACGGAGCTTGATCTCTTTGAGGTCAGCCGACTTCTGCTTCTTGCGCGCTTCGGCTTTCTTCTTCTGCTCGGCAAAGCGTTGCTTGCCGTAGTCAGCGATCTTCACGACCGGCGGGTCGTTGTCAGGGGCGACCATCACGAGGTCGAGGCTGACTTCCTTGGCTGCCTCGAGAGCGGCCTCCAGCGGCATCTCGCCTTGCTTCTCGCCTTTTTCGTCGATCAGCAGGACGCGCGGTGCGCGGATATCCTCGTTGATCTGCGGGCCTTCTTTCTTCGGCGATTGGGCCTGCTGCGGACGCTGCGCGATGGTAGTTCTCCTTGGTGGCTTACGAGCGGGCTTATGCCCGAACTCGCGGAAATGTTCAAGAATCGGAGCCTTCGGTCATTTCCGGGCTGGATTCGGCTGGTTGGTCCGGCTCGGACGCGGTCTCAGACGCCGGTGTTTCCGGGGCGGTCTGGACGGGAGCCGGAGGGGCTATGTTGGGTGGAAGGACGCCCAATCCAAGAGCGGCGCGTTTGACATCTTCCGTGCCGATCGCCTCAAGGGCGGCCGCGTGCAGGACCATCATGGAGCCGCCACGAGGGGCGGCACGGCCGAGGCGGGTTTTCGGGTTCCACACGGTCCGCAGGTCGCGTTCCATGCTCTCGTTCCACTCCTGCGCGAACAGGCAAACGCCCGGCGTGCGGGCAGCCGCCGCAAGGTGCATAGGGCCGGTATCGCCGCCCAGTGCAAAGACAGCCCGCTCGGCCAGGGTAGCCAGCTGGAACAGGTCGGTACGGCCGACAATGTTCTTGGCGCGGGGTTCCATCTTCTGGATCTGCGCCCCGATATCGCCTTCAGCCTTGGTGCCAATGACGACTGGGGTAATGCCGGCATCTGCGACCCAGCTCGCAATCTTGGCGAATCGATCAGCTGGCCAGCGTTTTTCGGGGTGATCTGCCGATGATCCGGGGATCATCAGCATGTACGGCCCGTTCAGGCTGAAGAAGGCAGGCTGGAAGCGCGGCGGGTCACGGAAGGCGGGGCGGATCCAGTCGACCGACGGCAGCACATCCTGGCCAATGATCCAGCCGGTAGGATCGCCAGGCGGTTTCGGCGTCAGGCCAGCGTGCAGCAGTTGTTCGGCCAGCCGGTCGAAATTGTGCATTTCGCCCCGGTTTTCGTTCATGTGCTGGTGCGACGCGCCTTTCGCATGGCCTGACCAGAGCGGCTTCTTGCCCGTCAGACCCATGAAATACTGCGCAGTGCGGTCGTTATTCTGGAAATCATAGACCATGTCGTATCCGGCGCTACGCAGGCGGCGGATGAGGTCGGCGCGGCCCTTGAGATCCTTCGGGCGCCCGTCTGCCTCGACAATATCGAAATAGGGGCACGCTTTGGCGAAAGCCTCGAACGGCTCGGTCGTCAGGAGGGTGATGCGCGCGGACGGGTGCGTGGCGCGCACCACACGCATGGCGCCCAGCGCCTGCATGAAATCGCCCATGGCCCCAAGCTTGATGACCAGCACGCGCTTGAGCGTGTCACCAGGATTGGCGGGCGGGGTGTAAGAGAGACTCGTCATGAAGGCCGACCCATTAGCCTGTCATAGACTGCAAGCGTCGCTTGCTGAAGCGCTGTCGTGGTGAACTTTTCCCGGACTCGCGCCTGAGCGGTATCGCCCATCGCCCGGCGACCTTCCGGACCGCGTTCCAGAAGGTTGCCAATGGCGTCGGCCAAAGCGGCTGGCGCGAGGGGTGGCACCACGAAACCGGTCTGCCCGTCGACGATGATTTCGCCTTGCGCGCCGATGTTCGAGCCAATGACCGGCACGCCCATGGCCCCAGCTTCGGCCGCAACCCGGCCGAACGCCTCCGGTTCGTTGGAGGGCGCAATGACGATATCCGCGAGGGCGAAGGCTGCCGGCATGTCGTCACAATGGCCTACCATGGCGATCCTGTCGTCAAGTCCGTGCTGTGCGATCAGCTGCGCGAGCTCGTTCATGTAGTTCTCGCGGCCCTGAGGGTCGCCTGCGAAAATCATCCGCCAGGCAGGGACGGGCCGCGATTTCAGCAGGGCGGCGGCGGCAATCGCCTCGCGATGACCTTTCCAGCCTGTCATGCGGGCCGGCAGCAGGATCAGGGCTTCGTTGCGCTCGGCGGCGTCTGCCGGAAGTCGCCACTCCTTGGCCAGAGCAGCGCGGCGCGCCGGAAGGATCGCCTCCGGGGTAAAGCGCTTGATATCGACGCCACGGTGGATCGTGATCACCCGGCTGGCCGCATCCGGGTACTGCTGGCGGACATGCGCGGCGGTGTAGTCGGAGTTGGCGATGATCGCGTCACCGCGCGCCATGACCGAATTGTAGAGGCGCTTGGCGGACGAGCGGGCGTTATAGACGCCGTGATAGGTCGTCACGAACGGCTTCTTCATCCGGCGAGCCGCCCACAGGGCGCTCCAGGCAGGCGCGCGCGAGCGGGCGTGCACCAGGTCCACCTTGTTCGCCGCGATGATTTTCGAAAGCACTGTCGCGTTGCCATAGATGCCAAGCGGGTTCTTGGTGGCGAGATTGTCGATCTTGATCAGTTCGGCCCCGGCGCGGGTAAGTTCGTCCTCGAGCCTTCCGCCTACGCTGGCGACGAGAGCCTTGGCTCCAGCGGCCTTCAGGGCCTCAGCGACCTCGACGGTCGTTCGTTCGGCCCCGCCTGCGGACAGGTGTGGGATAACCTGCAAGACTGTCCGACCCGACAACGACAACGCCAGCGATTCTCCGGTTTTTCCGCGCTTGCGAGACCGATAGTCGCTTTTCACGCCAGCGCAAACCGATCAAAAGCGGGGGATGACGACAGACGCACCGGAATACCTCCACCATAAGGGCGCAACGCTCGCTTTCCGCCGGTCGCAGGGCGAAGCGGGCAGGGCCGGCATCGTCTGGATGGGCGGGTTCCATTCCGACATGCTGGGCGAGAAGGCGACGCTTCTTCATCAGGCTGCCGCGGAGGCGGGACGCAGCTATGTCCGTTTCGACTATCTAGGCCATGGCGAAAGCAGCGGGCGCTTCGAGGATGGAACGATCGGGCGTTGGCGGTCCGATGCGCTGGAGGTGCTCGACAAGCTGACGGATGGTCCGCAGGTCGTGGTGGGCTCGTCGATGGGCGGATGGATGGCGCTGCTGGCGGCGCTGGCAAAGCCTGAGCGCGTGAAAGGCCTGGTGCTGCTCGCGCCTGCGCCCGACTTCACCGACAAGCTGATGTGGGCGTCATTTGATGAAAGCCAGAGGCGGCAGATCATGGAGGACGGCTTTTGGACCAGACCGTCGCCATACGATGCGTCTGGCTATCCGATCACACGCGAGCTGATCCAGGAAGGGCGCGAGTGGAACGTGCTCGACGGTGAGATCGCCGTCGATGTTCCTGTTCGCATTCTGCAGGGCGGGCTGGATACCGACGTTCCGTGGACCCACTCACTCGATCTCGCGGACAAGCTGCGGTCTAAAGATGTGGTCTGGTCGCTGGTTAAGGATGGCGACCACAGGCTCTCACGTCCGCAGGACATCGCACGGATGATAACGACCGTTCTGGCGACGGCGGATCAGGTCGACGCAGTAGCCTGAAGGCACTGCTGCAAGCCTTCGCGATAGGTTGGGAATTGCGGACGCCAGCCGAGCGCCGCTTTCGCCTTGGCGTTGGAGACGCGCTTGCACTCAGCATAGAAGCGCTGCGCAGCAGGCGAGAGGCCGGCATCTTCGATTGCAACGGCTGGCGGCGGCGCGACGCCGAGAAGTTCTGCCGCATGGACCAGCACTTCATCAGCGGGGGCAGGCGCGTCATCGCAAATATTGAAGATGCGCGCCGACGTGTTCACCGTCATTGCAAGATGCAGCGCTTTTGCGATGTCGGTTACATGCGCGCGCGAAAAAACCTGTCCGGGTTTCACAATGCGGCGGGCATTCGGTTCGCGCACGCGTTCGATCTGCGAGCGACCGGGGCCATAGATGCCGGGCAGACGGAAAACACGAGCGCCAACATCCAGCCACTGTGCTTCGCCGCGCACGCGATTGATGGCCTCACGGCTCAGCGGCGCGAGCGGCGTTTCCTCGAACGCCCAGCCGCCGCCGAGGTCACCATAGACACCGGTCGTGGATAGATAGCCGATCCAGTTGGCGCTCGACGCCTGTTCACCGAAGGCTCGGAACACCGGGCACCCGTGTTCGTCGGGCGGAACGGAGATCAGCCAGCCAGCGCCGTTGGGCAGGGCAATGTCCGTACCCGGCCAGATCATGGCCTCGAAACCTTGGGCTGACAGGGGAGCGGCAGAGGCCGCGCTTCGCACCGTGCCGGCGGATTTTATCCCGTCTCCATGCAGAATTCGGGCGAGTTCGGTCGCTACAAACCCGAAGCCGAATGCGAGGAGCTGCGTTGGGAGCATGTTCTTGCCGTATTGATGCTGTAGGGGCTTATGGGCTCGCCTTACGCGCCTGACCAGCGCGGCCGCCAGAACGGACCCGTTTATGCGCACTCTGTTGATCCCGCTGCTTCTGCTGGCGACCGCTCCGGCGGCTTTTGCGCAGACCGAGGAGGAGCGCCTGGAGCATTGCCTCGACCAGATCGATAAGGATGCCGAAGTCGCCTATCAGGATGGGCTGACATGGATGGCGAAGGGCAACCGGCCCGCTGCTCGCCACTGCACGGCGCTCGCCCTGATCGCGCTCGGCCAGGAAGCAGAAGGCGCTGCGCGTCTCGAAGAGCTTGCCAACGCGCCGGATGCCGGCGGGCTTGAAGAGCGTGGTGTCTATCTCGCGCAATCGGGCAATGCCTGGCTGCTGGCCGACATGCCGGACGCGGCGATCGTCACGCTGACCAACGCGTTGAAGCTCCGCCCTGACGACGGCGAACTCTACAAGGATCGCGCGCGCGCCTATCTGAAGATTGGCAAGCTGCAGGAAGCGGGCTTCGATCTCGATGCCGCTATCCAGCGCTCCGCGGGCAATGCCGAAGCCTATCGCATGCGTGGCTATGTCCTGATGAAGTCCAATCGCCTCGCCGATGCGTGGAAGGATGTCGAGACGGCTATGCGTCTGGCGCCGAAGGATGTCGACGTACTCGTGCTGCGCGGCGATGTGCGCGAGGCCATGCGCGTTGCGGGCATGGCTGATCCGAGCGTCGTCGAGCAACCCGCAGAAGAGTCACGCACGCGCATCGTCGGCAACTAGCGCGCTACGGTCCGACCACGCATTTGTCGAGGCCGTCGCGGCGGACCATGCCCATCAGGGCCTGGATTTTTGTATTGCGGCGACCAGTGGCGTAGTTGCCGTCGATCTTCCAGCGGTTGGGGCTCGGCAGCACGGCAGCAAGCGAGGCAGCCTGGCGAGGCGTCAGGTCCTTCGCCGAAACGCCGAAGCGTTCCTGCGCAGCTTGTTCGACGCCGTAGATGCCATCGCCCCATTCGGCGACGTTGAGATAGATCTCCATGATGCGCGGCTTGGTCCACATCCATTCCGCCAGCATGGTGAAATAGGCCTCGGCGCCTTTGCGCGCCCAGCCGCCGCCATTCCACAGGAAGACGTTCTTGGCTGTCTGCTGAGAGATGGTCGACGCGCCCCGCAGGTCGCCACCATTTTCAGCGGCCTGCATCGCCTTCTGGATTTCCTTCATGTCGAAGCCGTTGTGCGAGCAGAAGTTCTGGTCTTCCGACGCGATGACGGCGCGCACGAGGTGCGGCGAGATGTTCTTGAGATCGACCCAGGTGGAGCGGACTTCGACGCCGCGCATGGCGGTGCCAGCCATGTTGAAGGTCGGCGCAGGGCCGGTCCAGCCGATCGTGAAGACGGCGAGCAGGCTGAGGATCAGGAAGCTGCCGACAGCGATCGTCGTCCATTTCAGGAAACCGACGAGGATGACGCGCCAGAGCGGCTTTTCGTATGTGTACGGATCGCCTTGCGCCGTCATGCCCGCGCGCCAGCGGCCGAGCATCCCGCCCTGGTTCTGAGCGGGCTTCGCGTCGGACGGAGACGATGAATATGACGACGATGACTCTTCGCGCGGTGAAGCGGAGCCGTTGTCTGGATCAGAATTATCAGGCTGGTCCAGCATCCCACTCCTCACATACACCGGGATCGGATTCGACGTCGCGTCGGCTCAGGCGTTCAGCCTCGAAGGCGGTCGGAGACAGAGACCCCAGAGCCCAGACAGAAGCGCCACGCACCAGGGGCGACGCATCGTCCAGTCTCTGGATACACAAGTCGACGAGTCGCGTCTTGTCCGTTTTTTGCGATGCGTTTCCGATTGCGATCATGACATTCCGGATAAACCGGTCGCGGCCGATGCGCTTGATCGGAGAGCCTGCGAAAACCTCACGGAAACTGGCGTCGTCCAGTTGGGCGAGATCGGACAGCAGCGGCGCTGTAAGCTCCGCCCTGGGGTGAAAGGCCGCATCTCGCGCCGTGCTCGCAAACTTGTTCCAGGGGCAGACGGCCAAGCAGTCGTCACAGCCATAGATGCGATTACCCATGGCGCGGCGGAATTCGCGCGGGATGGGCGTTTTCGTTTCGATAGTGAGATAGGAAATGCAGCGTCGCGCATCGAGCTGATACGGCGCGGGGAACGCATTCGTCGGGCAGACGTCGAGGCACGCAGAGCACGATCCGCAGGTGTCATTGCCGGGATCATCTGGCTGCAGGTCTGCGTCGGTGAGCATGACGCCGAGGAAGAGCCAGGAGCCATGATCGCGGCTGACGAGGTTGGTGTGTTTGCCCTGCCAGCCGATGCCGGCGCGATGGGCCAGAGGCTTCTCCATGAGTGGAGCTGTATCGACGAAGACTTTCACGTCGTGGCCGAACTTCGTCGCGAAGGTCGAAGCGAGCTGTTTGAGTCGCCGCTTGATGAGGTCGTGATAGTCGACGTTCTGCGCATAGACGGAGATCGTCGCGTGTTCGGGGCGGGCAAGCGCTTCCAGCGGATTGTGGTTCGGGCCGTAGTTCAGGCCGACGACCAGAGCTGACTTAGCGGCAGGCCACATGGCGGTCGGGTGGCTGCGGCGGGCGAGGGTGTCCTCGATCCAGGCCATGTCGCCGTGGTGGCCGGCTGCTACGAATTCGGTCAGGCGGCTGCCAGCTTCCCAAGCAGCGTCCGCACGGGCGATCCGGGCGACGTCAAAGCCGACCTCGCGAGCAATTGCCTTTAGTTGATCCTCGACGCTGGACATTTGGCGGTGTTTATCATGCTCTTTGGATTGGGCTTTCTCTTTCGACGCCTAAATTTTAGGCAGGGATGCCTGCTGCCGGGAAGGCTCGGGGGGTATGCCTTCACAGGAGCCCGGGTCCGGCTAGGACTGGGACGGCATGTACAACGAGATGTTCGCAGACGACCGGTCGGTCCGGGGCCCCTATGACAAGGTGGCCGAGTGGATACGCGCGGCAGGGGTGGATTTGCTGAAGCTTCGCCAAAGCGAGGCCGAGGCGATATTCCGCAAGATTGGCATCACCTTCGCGGTTTACGGCGAGGGCGGTGATCCCGAACGGCTGATCCCGTTCGATCTGATCCCCCGCGTTTTCGGGGCCAGCGAGTGGCGGAAGCTGTCGCGGGGCATCAAGCAGCGGTCGCGGGCGCTGAACGCCTTCCTCTATGACGTGTACCACCGCGGAGAGATCCTGCGGGCCGGCATCATCCCGGAAGAGCTGGTCTATCAGAACGAGGCCTTCCTGCCGGACATGGTGGGCGTCGATCCGCCAGGCCGGGTCTATAGCCACATTGTTGGTGTCGATATTGTCCGCACCGATGGCGACAATTTCCAGGTGCTCGAGGATAACTGCCGCACGCCGTCGGGCGTGTCCTACATGCTCGAGAACCGCGAAATCATGATGCGGATGTTCCCCGAGCTGTTCCATGCCGGGATCGTCGAAAGCGTCGATAGCTATCCGAGCATGCTGAAGAAGACGCTCGAGGAAGTCGCCCCGATCAAGTGCGATGACGACCCCACTGTCGTGCTGCTGACGCCGGGTTCGCTGAACTCGGCCTACTACGAACACTCCTTCCTCGCCGACCTGATGGGTATCGAGCTGGTCGAGCCACAGGATCTGTTCGTCGATGGCGGGCTCTGCTGGATGCGCACCACGCGCGGCCCGCAGCGTGTGGATGTCATCTATCGCCGCATCGATGACACCTATATCGACCCGCTGGCGTTCAAGCCGGATTCGTTGCTCGGCGTGCCTGGCCTGTTCGACATCTACCGTTCCGGCGGTGTGACGCTGTGCTCGGCGCCGGGGGCAGGGGTCGCGGACGACAAGGCGATCTACGTGTTCGTGCCGGACATGATCAAATTCTACCTCGGCGAAAAGCCGATCCTCGAGAACGTGCAGACCTGGCGCTGCGCGCAGCCCGATGACTGCAAATATGTGATCGAGAATCTCAAGGACCTGGTCGTGAAGCGCGTCCACGGCTCCGGTGGTTACGGCATGCTGATCGGCCCGCACGCGACCAAGAAGGAAGTCGAAGCCTTCCGCGCCAAGATCAAGGCCAACCCGTCCGAGTTCATCGCGCAACCCACGCTCGATCTCTCCACCGCGCCGATCCTTGGCGACGCCGGCATCGAGGACCGTCACGTCGATTTCCGTCCCTACTGTCTCGTCGGCAAGGACATCCGCCTGACGCCGGGCGGCCTCACACGCGTGGCGCTGAAGAAGGGCTCGCTGGTCGTGAACTCGTCGCAGGGCGGCGGGGTCAAGGACACATGGATCCTGGCGGATTGATGCGATGCTGAGCCGTACCGCAGAAAACCTGTTCTGGATGGGCCGCTATATGGAGCGTGCGGATGCTACCGCGCGCCTCATCGAGATGGGCTATCGCATGGCCATGCTTCCCGGCTCGAACGAGCGTGAAGAATGGCGTTCCGTCGCCGCAGCTTCCGGCTCCGCGTTCGACATTGCCGAAGGATCGAAGCTGACGGCCGGTTCGGTTGTGCAGCGCCTGCTGCTTGATCCCGACAACTCGTCGTCCATCCGCTCATGCCTCACCGCCGCGCGCGCAAACGGCCGCGCCATCCGCACGGCCCTGACGCAGGATATGTGGGAAGCGCTGAACGATGGCTGGCGTCAGCTCGGCCAGATGGACGCCGAGACCGCGCTCAAGAACCTGCCATCCCTGCTGGAGTGGACGAAGAATCGTACCGCAGCTTTCCGCGGCGCATCCGAAATCTCGCTGCTGCGCAATGACGGCTATTATTTCCTGCGCATGGGCGGGCTGATCGAGCGCGCCGACATGACGCTCCGGCTGCTCGATGTGAAATACTACGTCCTGCTGCCTGAGACCGACGTCGTCGGCGGCGGACGCGACTATCACCAGTGGACCAGCGTGCTGCGCGCCACATCGGCATTGCGCGCTTATCATCACGTTTACAAAGGCGACTACACGCCTTGGGGCATTGCCGACTTCCTGATCCTCAACTCAACATTCCCGCGCTCGGTTTCGTACTGTTATCAGGCGATCAAGCGCTTCCTCGACGATATGAGCGAGCTCTATGGCGAGCGCAGCGAACCGCAGCAGATAGCGGCCGAAATGGTGGAGCGCCTGGGCAAGCTCGAGATTGAAGAGCTGTTCCAGAGCGGGCTTCACGACTTCATTTCCGACGCCATCGGAACCACTCGCAACCTGTCCCACGAAATCAGTAAAGCGTATCACTTCTAGGTCCTCATGCGCCTCACCGTCCGCCACGCAACGACCTATGCCTATGACCCGCCAGCTGATCGCTGCGCGCTGCGTCTGCGTTTGTATCCGCCGGGCTTTACCAGCCAGCGTGTTTTCGACTGGAAGGTCAGCGTGAATGGTAAAACCATTCCCGCGCTGATGACGACGGCAACTGGTGACAAGGAATCGATCTGGACCAAAAGCGATGTCGGCGAGGAAGTGCTCGTGCTCGCGGAAGGCGAAGTCGAAGTCGATGATACGGCGGGCGTTGTGCGCGGTCTGCGTGAGACCGTGCGGCCGCAGGTGTTCATGCGCCCTACGCCGCTGACGGAAACCGACGACAGGATAAACAAGCTCGCAGCGTCCGTCACCGCTGCGTCACCGCTCGACCGTATGCATGGCCTGTTCAACGCCGTCGCCGACGCGATTGAATACAAACCCGCCTCCACAACCTCCACCACAACGGCCGCTCAGGCGCTGAAAGCCGGGCAGGGTGTTTGCCAGGATCACGCGCACGTCTTCATCAGTGCAGCGCGGGTGTTGCGGGTGCCTGCGCGCTATGTGGTTGGCTATCTGTTCGCGCCTGACACGAAGCTCACAGAAACGCACGCCTGGGCTGAAGCCTGGGTGCAGGATATCGGATGGGTTGGTTTTGACGCTGCGAATCGTCTCTGCCCAACAGATCACTATGTCCGGCTTGGTTGCGGGCTTGATGCTGCCGATGCAGCGCCGATCCGGGGAAATGTTTTCGGCAGCCGTCAGGAGCGACTTAGCGCCTCGGTCGACATTGGTCCGTCTAAAGGACAAAGTCAGTCCCAGAATCAGGGAGACGGGGTCCAGAACCAGACGCAACAGTAGCTGGTAACGGACTTCTGGGAACGCACGGGCGGCCGGGGAATTGGGACGGATATGACGTATTGCGTTGGCCTCAAACTCAAGGCTGGCCTCGTCCTGCTATCGGACACCCGCACCAATGCGGGCGTTGATAACATCGCGCGCTTCCGCAAGATGTTTCTGTTCGAGGAACCGGGCCAGCGCGTTGTCGCACTGATGTGCGCGGGTAATCTCGGCATCACGCAGGGCGTAGTCACCAGCCTGACGCAAGCGGTAAAGCAGAGCCGTATCGATCCTGAAATCGAAAGCCTGATGACGTGCGATACACTCTATCGCGCGGCGCAACTCGTCGGCGAAGCGATGCGCGAAGTTCAGAAGCGCGACCGTGCAGAGATCGAAGCGCAAGGCTCGGCAGCAGACGCGACCATCATCATGGCGGGCCAGCGGCGTGGCGGCGAACTGCGCCTGTTCCTGATCTACTCGGCAGGCAATTTCATCGAAGCAGGTGAAGACACGCCTTACATGCAGATTGGCGAGCACAAGTATGGCAAGCCGATCCTCGATCGCGTGATCCGTCCGGATACGACAATCGAAGAAGCGGTGAAGGCTGCTCTTGTCTCGATGGACTCAACCGTCCGCTCGAACCTGTCGGTCGGCCTGCCGCTCGACATGTGCATCATTCCTGCCAACGAGTTCCGCGCGCAAAGCCAGCGCATCGAAAGCGACCACAAGGAATTCCGCCAGATCAGCGACTCGTGGGCCGCCTCGCTCCGCGCCGCCTTCCACGCGCTTCCCGCAGTGAAGATCTAGCGGCTCGGTAACGTTCCTGCGCCGAACTTGGAGCGCCAGTAGTTGGCGCGCTCTTCCAGCAGCGTTTCCAGCTTGTGCGGATTGTCCTCGCTGAGCTCTTCAAGGATTTCGTAGGTGAACGTGTCTTCGCCGTGCGCCTTCCATGACGGATATATTTCCGTCACGCCGTGACCGCCGCCGGCCTTCAACTCGAACCAGATGCCGTTCTTGCGTTTGTCGAGCGAACGCGACCACGCGACCCAGGTTTCTCCAGTCGCGGCGCACTTCACGGCAAACACGCCGACGCTCGGTTTGCGTTCGGCATATTGCTGCAGCAATTCCTTGCGGCGTGAATTGTCGACCATCGGAGTATCCTTTTTATCCGGGTATTATACCCGGATAAAAAGAGCAAGCCCGAATGTCATTCGCGTGGGCCCGGCCAATCGTCGCGTGCATTGGGATCAACGATCGGCATGTCCTGGCCATCGGCTGCGCGCACGGGAAGGGCAGACCAGTCAAAATCGTCGAGAGCCTTCAGGTTCACGCCGTAATGGTCGGGCATCGAACGCTTCTTGTGGAACGGATAGATGCTGCACTGTGTGCAGAAGTAATGCTTCGCGATGCGCGCGTTCCATTGATAGAGGCCGAGCTTGTCCTCGCCTTGCGTGATCTTCAGCTTGTCTTCGTGGACATTGGCCATCAGCGCGTTTTTCTTCGTGCAGAGGCTGCAATCGCATGTGTAAGCCTCGGGGATCGGCGCCTCGACTGTGAAGCGGACAGCGCCGCAATGGCAGGATCCGTGGTAGGTCGGCATTGCAGGTTTCCTTCCCCGCGCGGCTTGGACTAGTCTTCCCCCGTTATCGGACCGGCGGCCCGCTAAGGGAACCGCCGAATGGGAGGACATCGGATGGGACTGGATCTGGATCTCGCCACGCTCGCCGGCATGGCTGGGCTCGGCGGAAGCGCCATCGCGGGCCTGACCGCGGCATTTTTCTTCAGGGGCCTGATCACGCGCGTGATCTCGCAGATCATCCTCACGACAATCCTGTCATTCGTCGGTTTCGTCGCGCTGTTCCATGCGCTGGGCTTCCAGATCATTCCGCCCAAACAGATCGCTGGCATCAACATTCCGGGCCAGAGCAACTTCTCGGCGCAAAGTGCACCGGTTG
Organism: Hyphomonadaceae bacterium; assembly: GCA_965229115.1. Taxonomy (GTDB): domain Bacteria; phylum Pseudomonadota; class Alphaproteobacteria; order Caulobacterales; family Hyphomonadaceae; genus UBA7672. Next base: position 287,246 of record CBDDIR010000003.1, read on the forward strand.
CCGATCCGGCAGCAGAAGGCGGCTATACGATCAAGTCGCCCTGGTCGCGCGAGAAGCCAGAGTAAGGCGGCTATTCAGCCGCCTGTAGCTCCAGCGGTGCAGCCAGGCGGCTGATCAGCTCTTTCGGAACGACGTGGACGAAGTTGCGCAGCTCGAGCTGCCAGTTGTCCAGGATCGTCTTGCCCTGCAGCGAACCCGTGCGACGCACATGCTCTTCGATGAGCGTGCGCAGCGTGTTGCTCCAGTGCTCCGTGACGACCGGGCGCCAGATGATGGTCTCCGGATTGGCCATGATCTCGAAGCGTTTGCCGGGATCGTAGAGGAAGGCCATGCCGCCGGTCATGCCGGCGCCGAAGTTCTCGCCGACTGCGCCGAGGATCACGGCCGTGCCGCCGGTCATGTACTCGCAACCGTTCGAGCCGACGCCTTCGACGACGACGGTCGCGCCTGAGTTACGCACGGCAAAGCGCTCGCCCGCCTGGCCCGCTGCGAACAGCTTGCCGGAGGTCGCGCCGTAGAGAACGGTGTTGCCGATGATCGTGTTGTCCTTCGCGACATACTTCGCGAGGGATGGCGGTTTGATGATGATCGTCGCGCCGGAGAGGCCCTTGCCGACATAGTCGTTGGCCTCGCCGATTACTTCCAGCGTCAGACCCTTCACGCCGAATGCGCCGAGCGACTGGCCGCATGAGCCTTCGAGTGTCACCCACAGGCGATCCTCGGGCAGTCCGTCCATGCCGTACTTGCGCACGATGTGCGACGACGCACGCGTGCCGATCGCGCGCTGCACGTTGCGGACGTGATAGTCGAGCTGCATCTTCTCGCCACGCTCGAAGAAGGGTGCGCCATCGCGAACGATCTGTTCGTCCAGCGCCTCGGCCACATCGTTGCGCAGCGTCGGCTTGTAGGTGACGCGCGCTTCCGGATCAGCGCGGACGAGCAGGGGCGACAGGTCGAGGTCGTCCAGCATCGCCGAGCCGCGCGAGACCTGCGCCAGCAGGTCGGTGCGTCCGATCACTTCGTCGAGACGGGTGAAGCCCAGCTCCGCGAGGATCTCGCGAACTTCCTCGGCGATGAAGGTCATCAGGTTGACGACCTTGTCCGCGGTGCCGGTGAATTTGGCGCGCAGGCGCTCGTCCTGCGTGCAGACGCCGACAGGGCAGGTGTTGGAATGGCACTGGCGCACCATGATGCAGCCCATCGCCAGCAGCGACGCCGTGCCGATGCCGTACTCTTCCGCACCCAGCATCGCCGCAATAACGATGTCTCGGCCGGTACGCAGACCGCCATCGGTACGTAGCGTCACCTGATCACGCAGATTGTTCAGCGTCAGGACGTGGTGAGCCTCGGCAAGGCCGATCTCCCACGGCAGCCCCGCAAACTTGATCGACGATTGCGGCGACGCACCCGTGCCGCCGACATGGCCTGCGATCAGGATGACGTCGGCTTTCGCCTTCGCCACGCCCGCCGCGATCGTGCCCACGCCCGAACGTGAGACGAGTTTCACGCAGACGCGGCAGTCCGGGTTGATCTGTTTCAGATCGTAGATCAGCTGCGCCAGATCCTCGATCGAATAGATGTCGTGGTGCGGCGGCGGCGAGATCAGCATCACGCCGGGCGTTGCATAGCGGTTGCGCGCGATGAACTCGGTCACCTTGAAGCCGGGAAGCTGGCCACCTTCGCCGGGCTTGGCGCCCTGCGCGACCTTGATCTCCAGCTCTTTGCAGTTGTTCAGGTACTCCGCCGTCACGCCGAAGCGGCCCGAGGCCACCTGCTTGATGGCCGAGTTGGCGTTGTCGCCATTCGGCATCGGCTTGTAGCGCTCGCGCACTTCGCCGCCTTCACCGCTGACCGACTTCGCGCCGATGCGGTTCATGGCGATGTTCAGCGTACCGTGCGCCTCCGGTCCCAGCGCGCCCAGCGACATGCCCGGCGTAACGAACCGCTTGCGGATCTCGTTCACCGACTGCACGTCATGCAGCGAAGCCGCTTTCGGCTGCGGTTTGAAGTCGAGCAGATCGCGCAGTTGCACCATCTTCTTCCGCGCATTCGCAATTTTCGAATACTTGCGGAACGCGGCGTACGAGTTGGTGTCGCAGGCATGTTGAAGCGAATGGATCAGCTCGCCCGAGAGTGCATGCGTGTCGCCGCTCGCGCGCAGGCGATAGAAGCCACCGATCGGCAGCACGGCGACTGACGTATTCCAAGCCTTCGCATGCAGTTCGATTGCCTTGCGCTGCAGGCCCGCCAGACCGATCCCGGAAATGCGGCTGGTCATGCCCGGGAAGTAATCTGCCACCAGCGCGCGCGAGAGGCCAAGCGCCTCGAAGTTATAGCCGCCGCGATAAGACGAGATCACCGAGATACCCATCTTGGAGAGGATTTTCAGCAACCCGGCCTCGATCGCCTTCTTGTAGTTCAGCACGATCTTGCCCAGCGGCTTGTCGCCGAACAGGCCCTTCGCGTGCCTGTCTGCAAGAGTTTCCTGCGCCATATAGGCGTTCACGCACGTCGCGCCGACGCCAACCAGCACGGCGAAGTAATGCGTATCCATGCATTCCGCAGACCGCACGGTGATCGAGCAGAACGTGCGCAGGCCATGGTTCACCAGCCAGGAGTGCACGGCACCCGCAGCGAGGATCATCGGAATGCCCGCACGCGTCGCGCTTTGACCCTCGTCGGTCAGGATGATGTGGCCACGTCCAGACGAAACAGCCACGCGCGCTTCCTCGCGGATGCGTGCAATCGCATCACGCAGCGCGATCCCGGGCGAACCGCCCGCATCAACTTCGAACGTGCAGTCGATTTGCGCAACCTGTTCCCCGATCGTCTCCAGCATGCGCTCGTACATGCCATTGGTCAGCACCGGGCTTTCCAGCACGAACACGTTCGTCTGCGTTGCGTCCTCAGCCAGGATGTTGCCAAGGTTCTTGAAACGCGTGCGCAGGCTCATCACCCGTTCTTCGCGCAGCGGATCGATCGGCGGGTTGGTCACCTGCGCAAAGTTCTGCCGGAAGAAGTGCGACAGCGGCCGGTGATGGTCCGACAGAACGGCGAGGGGGCTGTCGTCGCCCATCGACCCAATGGCTTCCTTGCCGTCTTCTGCCATCGGCGACAGGATCAGCTCGACATCTTCCATTGTGAAGCCGGCCGCATGCTGGCGACGCTGGAATTCCTGCTTCTCCTTGTAGAGCCGCGCTTCCGGACCCGGGCCGATCACCGGCTCGAGCTCCACCACGTTCGACAGCCACTGCTCATACGGGTGGCTGCCCGCGAGACGATCGATGAGAGATTTGTGGTCGTAGAATTTGCCCTCGCGCACATCGACAGCGATCATCCCGCCCGGAGGAACGCGGCCCTTCGAGACGATCACCTCGTCATCGATCGAGCACATGCCCGCTTCCGAGCCGACCGCCAGCACGCCGTCTTCCGTCAGCGCATAGCGCATCGGGCGCAAGCCGTTGCGGTCCATGCCCGCAATCGCCCAACGGCCGTCGAACATGGCCAGCGCCGCCGGTCCATCCCAAGGCTCCATCACCGAGTTGGCGTAGGCGTAGAGCGCCTGATGCCGCTTCGGCATGATGGCCTCGTCCTTCGACAGAGGCTCCGGCACCAGCAACGTCTTCGCCATCGGCCCCGGGCGGCCTGCGCGTACGAGCAGTTCGAACGCATTGTCCAGTGCCGCGGAGTCCGAACCGCTCGGCTGGATCACGGGCTTCACGTCGTCGCCGTGTTCGCCGAACACATCCGAGACCATCTTGATCTCGTGGCTCTTCATCCAGTTGATGTTGCCCGAGATGGTGTTGATCTCGCCATTGTGCGCGAGCATGCGGAAGGGCTGAGCCAGCCGCCATTGCGGGAAGGTGTTGGTGGAATAACGCTGGTGATAGATCGCCACCGCAGAGATGAAGCGCGGATCTTTCAGGTCGAGATAGAAATTGTCGATGTCCTCGGCGAGGAACATGCCCTTGTAGATCAGCGCGCGGGCCGAGAACGAGCAGACATAGAGGTCCAGGTTGGCGGCGCGCGCACGGTTTTCGATGCGACGACGGCAGATGTAGAGCGCGCGTTCAAGCTCAGCCGGCTCGCGCTTCAGCTGGTCGTTGAACAGGATCTGTTCGATCTCCGGCCGCGTGGCGTTGGCTTTCATGCCGATGATCGAGGTGTCGATCGGCGGCTGGCGCCAGCCATAGATATAGAAGCCGAAGCGCACGACTTCCGTCTCGATGATCGCGCGCGCCTTTTCCTGCGCGCCGAGATCTGTGCGAGGCAGGAAGATCTGGCCGACGCAGATCTGCTTGTCGTCGCCGATCGTGTGGCCCATCCCGCGCACAGCATCGCGGAAGAAATCCTGCGGCACGTCAAGGCGAATGCCTGCGCCATCGCCAGTCTTGCCATCGGCATCGACAGCGCCGCGGTGGAACACGGCCTTCAGCGCGCGGATCGCCATCTCGACAACTTCGCGACGCGGCGTGCCATCGATCTGCGCGACGAGGCCGACGCCGCACGAGTCTTTCTCATCGGCCGGATCGTAGGCGTTGGCTTCGATAAGCGTATCGCGCTGCTCGGTATAGCGCTCGAGCCATTCTTGGCCTTCGGTTTCGTGCGTCATCAGAAACGCTCCTCGCCGTGCTGGCGGTGTGGATCGGGGTAGTCGCGATAGAGTGCAGCCTGGAAGTTCTGCACCAGCGAATTAACGCCGTAGTGCGCGCCTTCGACGGGTTCATTGCGCGTGGAAGCCGCCGTGAAGGCGGCGTCAAGTTGCGCAAGATCACGCGTCTCGATCAGTATCTGGAACTCGCCAAGGCCCGGCATGCCAAGACCGAGCTTGCGGCGCAGCAGGCGCCAGCCCTCGATCTTGCCGCCGGTTTTCAGTGCGCCGAGATAGCTGTCGAGCGCGGCGACGAACTGATGGTCGCGCACCCCGGGCTTCAGGTCGACGGAGATCTGGTAGATATCCATCGCGCTACTCCGCCGCGACGCGCGCGGCAGTCGCCTTGGCGCGGAGATAGGCGTCGATCGAGGCGGCTGCATCGCGGCCTTCCTTGATCGCCCACACGACCAGCGATGCGCCACGCACGATGTCGCCTGCCGCGAACACGCCATCCATGGTCGTCATCATGGTGCGGTAATCGATCTTCACGCCGCCCCAGCGGTTCACGGCCAGCGAGCTTTCGGAGAAATGCTCTGGCAGGTCTTCCGGATCAAAGCCCAGAGCCTTGATCACCATGTCGGCTTTCACGTCGTAATCGCTGTCCGGAATTTCTTCCGGCGCCTGGCGGCCGGATGCATCCGGCGGCCCAAGGCGCATGCGAACAGCACGAACAGCTTTTGCGCCTGCGCCCTTCTTCTCAGTGACGGCGAGGGGGGCAGCGAGCCAGTCGAAGATCACGCCTTCTTCCTCGGCGTTCGCGACCTCGCGCTGCGAGCCCGGCATGTTGGCCCGGTCGCGGCGATAGAGGCAGGTGACGGATTTCGCGCCCTGACGGATCGCCGTGCGCACGCAGTCCATGGCCGTATCGCCGCCGCCGATGACGACGACGTTCTTCTTGGCGGCGTTGTACTTCCCGCTGGTGTAGTCCTCGACCTCTTCGCCGAGGCCGATCTTGTTGGCCGTGATCAGATAATCGAGCGCCTTGTGCACGCCCTTGGCGGTATTGCCGGGCGTTGCGAGCTCGCGCGATTGATAGACGCCAGTGGCGACCAGGATCGCATCGTGTTTGCTGCGCAGTTCGGCGAACGAGATGTCCTTGCCGATATCGACGCCGAGCTTGAACTTCACGCCGCCATCGGCGAGGCGCTTGGTGCGGCGCTCGACGATCTCTTTCTCGAGCTTGAAGTTCGGAATGCCATAGATCAGCAGGCCGCCCGCGCGGTCGTGGCGATCATAGACGGTGACTTTGTAGCCGGCAGAGCGAAGCTGGTCGGCGGCGGAGAGGCCTGCGGGGCCTGCGCCGATGATGCCGATCGACTGATTCAGTTCGCGCACCGGCTTGATCGGCTGCACCCAGCCTTTTTCCCAGGCCGTGTCGGTGATGTATTTCTCGACCGCGCCGATGGTCACGCTGCCATGGCCGGATTGCTCGATCACGCAGCCGCCTTCACACAGGCGGTCCTGCGGGCAGATGCGGCCGCAGACTTCCGGCATGTTCGAGGTGGCGGCGGAGAGTTCGTAGGCTTCCTCCAGCCGGCCGGTCGCCGTCAGCATCAGCCAGTCAGGGATGTTGTTACCGAGCGGGCAGTGGGTCTGGCAGAAGGGCACGCCGCACTGGCTGCAGCGCGAGGCCTGATCGTTGGCCTTGGCTGCGATGTAGTCGGCATAAATCTCGTGAAAATCGCCACGACGCTCCGCGGCTTCGCGCTTGTCAGGCGTTTCCTGCTCCACCGAGACGAAGCTGAGCATGCGCTGTTGAGCCATTTGGGAGCCCCATCGGATTGTCCGTGAGCGGCTTCAATACGAGGGTTTTTCGCGAGCGCAACCCGGAATTGCGCGTATACGAACCATATGGTTCTATATATGGATTATCCGCACAGCGGTCGGGCAGGGTGACTATCGATCAGGCGATATATAAGTACCAAATAAGACTTACGATTGCGGTAACCGCTTTTCCATGGGTCCGGGTACACAAGGGTCGACGATCGAGCGCGGCGGAGCGGCATGGACACGACAACCATTCTTCAGGCGATCCTTCTGGGTCTGGTGGAGGGCCTGACGGAGTTTATTCCGGTGTCCTCGACGGGGCACCTGTTGCTGGCCCAGACGGCGCTGGGGCTGCATTCGCCGTTCTGGAATACGTTCGCGGTGGTCATCCAACTGGGCGCGATCCTGGCGGTGGTGGCGCTCTACTTCAGCAAGCTCTGGCATGTGCTGATCACCCTGCCGACCGAGGCGGCTTCGCGGCGGTTTGCGCTGTCGGTGATCATTGCCTGCATACCGGCCTTCGTGGCCGGGTTCTTCCTCAAGGACTTTATCAAGGGCTATCTGTTCGAGAGCCTGACGCTGATCTGCTGGTCGTTGGTGATCGGCGGGGTGGTGCTGCTGGTGATCGATCGCATCGCGCCGAAGCCGGTGGATCTCAATGCGATGAACCTGCCGCTCTACAAGGCGGGGCTGATCGGGCTGTTCCAGGTTCTGTCGATCATCCCGGGCGTATCGCGTTCGGGGTCGACGATCGTGGGTTCGATGCTGCTCAAGATCGACAAGCGGGCGGCGGCGGAGTTTTCGTTCTTCCTGGCGATCCCGATCATGGTCGGCGCGTTCGTGCTCGACATTTTCGATAACAAGGATGCGCTGACGCCGGATAATTTCGGGATCATCGCGATCGGCTTCGTGGCCTCGTTCATCTTCGGACTGGTCGTCATCAAGGTGATGCTCGACTTCGTTCAGAAGCGGGGCTTTGGGCTGTTTGGCTGGTGGCGGATTCTGGTTGGCGGAGCAGGGCTGGCGGCGATCTACTTCGCGGGCTGGGGTAGCTGATCAGCCCTTGCCGGTAATCGGGCGGAGGACGCCGCGGATTACGAGGGCGCCGATGAAGGCGACGAGGGCGATGTCGACCCATTTGGTCACGTCGTTCAGCGGACCCAGATCGAAGCCGGCGATCCAGCCGGTCAGGGAGACGTTGAAGGCCTTCATCAGCGTTCCGACCAGGAAAATGCCGAGGATTCCGAAGGCTGCGTCGCCCCAGAGGCCGAGCACCGCCTTGCCCCTGACGGCTTTCCGGGCGGCGAATCCGACGAGGGTGGCGATCAGGAGCCAGAGCGCGAGAACGCCCAGATTCATGCCGGAATAGTCGACAGCCAGCTTGTCCATCGTCCCGCTCCCCTGATCCGTCCCACCTTGGTGAAGGCTAGCCGGGACGGGGCGGGAAGCAAGTGAAGTCTCGACGAAGCCTTACGCGTCGACGCGGGATGCTTCGTCGACGTGCGGCGGCTGGAACTGGCCGTGCGGACGGTGGCGCCAGAGATAGGTCGGCGTGATCGCTTCGACCGACTCGAGCGAGGTGACGCCCAGATCGGCAATCGTGTTGGCGCCGGGGCTGACAATGTTGTCGGTCTTCAGCGACTGGATTTCATCGCCCGTGATCGGCGGGCCGAAGAACGGGTTCAGCTTCGACAACGCGCCGACGATATAGCCCATGGGAGCAGCAGCCGGGATCGGCACGGGCAGCAGCATGCGCGGACGGTCGATCGTGCGCGTGATGTACTGCAGCAGCTCTTTCATCGTGTAGGTGCGCGGGCCGCCGATTTCGAACGTCTTGCCGGCGTGGCCGGGCTTGAGCGCGTTGGCGATGGCGGCGGCAGCGTCGCCCACATAGATCGGCTGGAATTTCGTCGAGCCGCCGATGAGCGGGAGAATGGGGCTAAGACGGGAAAGACGGGCGAAGCGGGTGAAGAAGCCGTCTTCCGGTCCGAACAGGATCGAGGAGCGGATGATGACCGCGCTCTTGATCGCTTCGCGCGTTGCGGCTTCGCCTTCGGCCTTGGTGGCGGCGTAGTTGGAGGTCGATTTCTTGTCTGCGCCGATGGACGACATCAGGACGTAGTTGGTGATGCCGGCTTCGGCGGCGGCCTGCGCGATGTTGGCGGCGCCGAGGGCCTGCGTGCCCTGGAAGGTCTGCGAGCCGCGCTCGGTCAGGATGCCGACGAGGTTGACCACGGCGTCGGCGTTTTCGAGGGCGCGCTTGATCGAGGGGCGGTTGCGGACGTTGGCCTGGACCAGCTGGACCTGGCCGACATCGCCCGCGAGTTTCACGTCACCGGCGAGGTGGGGGCGGCGGGTCGCCACGCGGACGCGCCAGCCCTGACGGCACAGGGCGCGGACGACATGCCGGCCCAGGAAGCCAGAACCACCGAAAACCGTGACAATCTTGCCAGCCATATGCGTCTTTTATCCCTTTTAGGGGTGGTCCGAGGTGTGGGGGCGATAGACCAGAATCGAACGGGAAAGTCCATGCGGCGGGGTGGGGCCACGGGACGGGCGCGGGGTCGCGTTCCCGCAGGTGGAACCTGCGAGGCGGTTGCGACTGAGGATTGGGCAATCGGGGGTCAGGTGGGCCGGTGGCGTTCAGCCATCCGCGCGAAGACGCGCAGCCCCCTCCGTCTTGCGCGCAAGGGCGCGCAATCCACCTCCCCCGCCTTCGGCGAGGGAGGACTTCGAGGGCGGTGTGCGTTGTGAGTCCTCCACCGCCGAAGGCGGGGGAGGTGGATCGGTGCGTAGCATCGAGACGGAGGGGGCTGCTGGCGCGGAGCGACAGCGGATCGGTGTCGCGCTCCGCACGTCGTGCGGCGAGCTTGTCGAGGTTGTGGAAGTCGCGCGCGAGCTGGGTGATGCGGTTGAGGAGCTGGACGAAGCTCTTCGCGTTGCGGAGGTGAGGCGCGGGTTGAAGCGGGACATAGATGTAGCGCAGGCCCAGCATCTGGCGGGCGCGGGCGTGGATGAGCATGCGCATGGCGTATTCGAGGACGCAGATGGCGCGTTCGAGCATGAGCCGGTCTTCGGGCCAGTAGGCGAAGCTTGCGATTTCTTCGGGGTCTGTGACGGCGTCCACCACCTGACGCAGCCAGCCGCGCATGAGTTCACGGGCCCGCGCGACAGGGTCGAGCGGGAACAGGATGCGCAGGAGGATGAGGAACATCTGACCCATGGGTGGGAGTATAACCCTGGGCCATGGGGGTGCGGGATTTGGGGAGGTCTGTCCTACAAGTTGTGGGCGCAGGTGGTTGAAATCATGCGGGATGATTTTTTGTTGTCCTGCAGTTTCGGATCAGCTCCGTCCCACAGTTTTGACCTCAGCTTGTCATCCCGGCCGTAGCGAAGCGGAGAGCCGGGAACCACAGGGAGAGTGTCGCGCGCTCACAATGGGTCCCGGATAGCGCTGCGCGCTTCCGGGATGACAAGTGGTGTGTGTTGCGCCGGCGGGAGTTGGTGAGTTCTTCCCCCGCTTGCGGGGGAAGTGGATCGACGCGCAGCGGCGAGACGTTGGGGGCGGGTTGCGGGGGCGGTGCGTGTGACTCGCCCCCATCCCGGCTTCGCCGTACTTCCCCCGTTTCACGGGGGAAGAGCTACGCCGGTGCGCGCGTCGCGTTGACGTAGCGGGTGGTTGTCGGAGCGTTCTCAGGCGTTGGCGTCGCGCTCATCGGGGTTTCTCTGAAATGTGTTTGGGCGCCGCACTTCCGGCGGGGCGGGGGGTTGAACACACTCTTGGGCAAAGGGGACGGCGGACTTCGGGTGCGAGGTTGGGGGCCGCGTTGAGGCAAGAGGAGGAACGCCGTGAAGTTTTCTGTGATGCTGGTTTCGTGTGTCTGCGCGATGGCGATTGCGCCCGCAGCCCTGGCGCAGGCGGCGCCGGCTTATGATCCGCCGAAGACGAAGTGGGGCGTGCCGGACCTGCAGGGGTTCTGGAGCAGCGCTTCGCTGACGACGATGCAACGGCCGAACGGGGCTAGCGGGTTGATCGTGAGCGACGAGGAAGCGGGCAAGCTGTTCAACCGGAACATCTATACGCGCGTGGCGAAGGAAGAAGAGGGACTGTCGAAGCATGAGTTGCTGACGGATGGAAATCCGGATCGCGCTTACAACCGCTTCTGGATGGATCCGGGCGCGGACCTCGGCAAGATCGATGGCAAGTATCGCTCGTCATGGGTGGTGGAGCCGGCGAACGGGCAGATCCCCTACAAGGGCGATTCACGCGCGGCGCGGCCGGCGGAGTCGGAAGAGGCATTCGCCGACCTGAAGAGCGACAACCCGGAAGATCGCGGGATGCCGGAGCGCTGCATCTGGGGCTTCACGGGCGGGCCGGGGCCTGTGCTCTACAACTCGATGTACAACAACAACTACCAGCTCGTGCAGACGCCCGAGTATGTGATGATCGTGGCGGAGATGAACCACGATGTGCGGATCATTCCGATCGGCGCGACGCACAAGGCAGGCGCCCTGCCGAAGTGGGGCGGGGATTCGGTTGGCCGCTATGAGGGCAATACGCTGGTGGTGGAGACCACCAATGTGGAGCCGCGGCAGAACAGCTATATCTCGAAGACCGGCAAGGTGACCGAGCGCTTCACGCGCGCGAGCGATGGGCAGATCGTCTATCAGTACACGGTGGAAGATCCCTCGCGCTATGCGCAAGCATGGAAGGGCGAGATGCCGCTGAATGCCTCGCAGGGGCCGTATGAGTATGCGTGCCATGAGGGGAACTATTCGATGGTGAACCTGCTGGGCGGCGCGCGCGCGTTCGAGCGCGAGGGGAAGAAGAACGGGGTTCGGAAGCAGATCTTTGCGGGGGTGGCGGAGGCGGATGAGTAGGGGAGCACGCGCTCGCCCTTCGACGGACGGCCCGCTTTGCGGGCCTGCTCAGGATGAGCGCTAACCTCGGTCGTCATTCCCGCCGAAGCGCAGCGGAGAGCGGGAACCCAGGGGCGGCTTTCGCTGTGCTTGGAGCCCCTAGGTTCCTGCTTTCGCAGGAATGACGATTGAGGGAGCTCGCTTGGGACTCGCCCCCATCGTCTCGCGGCTTCGCCGCGATCCACTTCCCCCGTGAACGGGGGAAGAGGGCAGACACGAGCGTCGGTGGGTTTGTCGCCGTCTGCCGGCTGTGCCAGTTTCCAAAAATGGACCCGATCTTCTCAGCGGTTGAGCAGACGCCGTTTTCCGTTTGGATGCGGGAGGATCTGTATGCGTATTTCATTGCGCTGATCTTTCATTCGCTTGGGATGGCTCTGCTGATCGGCGGGGGGATTGTTGTCGCGTTGCGGGTGATCGGGTTTGCGCCGGCGGCGCGGCTTGAGAAGTTTCGCGGGTTCTTTCCGGTGATGTGGACTGGCGCGGTGATGGCGATCGTGTCGGGCGTGGCGTTGCTGATCGGGTATCCGGCTAAGGCGCTGACCAATCCGGTGTTTGCGTTGAAGTTTGCGTGCCTGATCGGGGCGGCGTTTGTTGTGCGGCATCTGGCGCGTGAGCTGTTTTCTGTGGCGGAGCGGGGCGAGGCGTTGCCGTCGTGGGGGCGGTCGCTCGGCATTGCGGCGCTGGTGTTGTGGCTGGGTGGCGTGGCGGCGGGCAAGTTGCTGCTGCACACGTACACGATCCTGCTGGTGTCGTGATGGATCCGATTTTTGATCCTGTGTTTGATCCTGGCGCAATCGAGCAGTGGGCGCGGGACACCGGCATCTTCGCGATGATGAATTCGAAGTGGGGATGGCCGATTGCGGAGATCGTCCACTTCTTCGGATTGTGCCTGCTGATCGGGACGGTGGGGATGTTCGACCTGCGCATGATGGGCGTGGCGCGGGGCGTGACGATGAAGGAGCTGCACCGGCTCGTGCCGTTCGGGATCGCGGGATATGCGATGTGCGTGGCGACGGGGTTGCTGTTCGTGGTGAGTGCGCCTGGGCAGTATCTCTACAATCCGGCGATGCAGATGAAGATCGTGCTGATGGCTGTCGCCGGGGCGAATCTGGCGATGTTTTACGCCACAGCGGCGAGTGCCGTGGAGGCTGCCGGACCCGATGATCTGCCGCCTGTTCGGGCGCGGGTGATCGGATTTGTGTCACTGGCAAGTTGGTTGGGCGTGATCGTTGCGGGGCGTCTTGTGACCTTTTTCCGGCCACCTGAACACTGGTGCCTGTGGTGCGTCAGCTAAGCTCTTGATCCGCTTTGCCGTCGCGTCCATATGCACGCCAAATCCCTCCCCGGAGCATGTGAATATGATCGGCAACAAGGTTCCTGACGTCACCTTCAAGACGCGCGTCCGCGATGAAAGCATCGGCGGCCCGAACCCGTACAAGTGGGAAGACAAGACCACGAAGGACTACTTCGAAGGCAAGAAGGTGATCGTGTTCTCGCTGCCGGGCGCGTTCACGCCGACCTGCTCGACCTACCAGCTGCCGGACTTCGAGAAGCTGGCGCCGGAGTTCAAGGCCAAGGGCATCGACGATATCTTCTGCGTGTCGGTGAACGACTCGTTCGTGATGAACCAGTGGGCCAAGGGCCAGAACCTGGCCAACGTGAAAGTCATCCCGGATGGCTCGGGCAAGTTCACCAAGGGCATGGGCATGCTCGTGGACAAGGACAATGTCGGCTTTGGCCAGCGTTCGTGGCGCTATGCTGCGGTGATCGAGGATGGCGTGGTGACGAAATGGTTCGAAGAGCCGGGCCGTGTCGATAACTGTGCGGACGACCCCTATGGCGAGAGCTCGCCGCAGAACGTGCTGAAGAACATCTAGGTTCTTCTCGTACGGATGGAATTGAGGTGGCGGCGCTGATGAAGCGCCGCCATTTTTCGTTTGGGCTGGTGACATGAGCTGTCAGCAGGCGGCTTGCGGACGGGCTGGGCCGGGTGGAAGCTGCGGGGATGGCGAAGGCGAAGACTGCAGCGGTGATCGAACTCGACGTGACGGATGCGAAGCAGCTGGCGAAGGCTGTGCGCGTGCTGGCGAAGGAGTGCGCGATCATCAAGGCGGCGCATGAGTTTGTCGGCGTGCCGGAATGGCGGACGCGTCAGGGCGATTATGCGGGGCTGGCGCGGATCATCGCGTATCAGCAGCTCTCCACCAAAGCTGCGGGGACGATCTGGGGCCGGGTGGAGGTGTTGCTGGGTAGAGTCACGCCCAAGAGCGTGTTGGCGGCGGACATTGATGCGTTGCGGGCGTGCGGTCTGTCGCGGCCGAAGATCTCGCACATCCGATCGATCGCTGAGGCGGTGGAGTCTGGTGCGCTGAACCTGCGGCGGGTGGCCAAAGCGTCGGATGCGGATGCGCAGGCTGAGCTGGTGGCCGTGAAGGGCATCGGGCCGTGGACGGCGGATGTCTATCTGATGTTCTGCCTGGGCCGGTGGGACGTGTTTCCACACGCCGATATCGGCCTGTCCGAGGCCTACCGGATGATCTCCGGCGAGCGGAAACGGCACCCGCCCAAGAAGTTTCTGCGCACTGGAGAGCGCTGGCGACCCTACCGGGGGGTAGCAGCGCACATGCTGTGGTCCTACATTAATGCTGCTCGTGACGCGCAACGCGGCGGGGCGTGACTTTTCGGCCTCAGATTGCTTCCCGTTCAGGAATGGGACGCCTCTGACGGCTGGACATGTCGTGGGCCTGTCGTGATGCTGTGTCAGAGAATCAAGTGACCCCGGCCGCTGGAGCCATGTGGCGCAGTTGGGGAACCGGACCTGTCCGGCGATTGGCGCCTCACTTTGCGCCGGCCTGACCTGTCCAAGACGACGGGCCCACATGACCCAGCTTGTATCTACTGCGCCAAATGCATTTCCGGCGCTTGTCCTGAATGCCGACTTCAGACCGTTGTCGTATTATCCGCTATCGCTGTGGCCGTGGCAGGAGGTGGTGAAATCCGTCTTCCTCGAGCGCGTCGACGTGGTGGCCGAGTACGACCAGTTCGTGCACTCGCCTTCGCTGACGATGAAGCTGCCAAGCGTCATCGCGCTGCGGGAGTTCGTGAAGCAGGATCGCCAGCCGGCTTTCACGCGCTTCAACGTGTTCCTGCGCGACGGCTTCAAGTGCGCGTATTGCGGATCGCACGAGGACCTGACGTTCGACCATCTCATCCCGCGTTCCAAGGGCGGGCGGACGAGCTGGGAGAACATCGTGGCGGCTTGCTCGCCGTGCAACCTGCGGAAGGGCGGGCGGCTGGCGCATGACATCGGCATGCATCCGAGCCAGCGTCCGCATCGGCCGACCACGTTCCAGCTGCAGGAGATGGGCCGCAAATTCCCGCCCAACCACCTGCACGACACCTGGCTCGACTATCTCTATTGGGATGTCGAACTGGAGACGTGAGGGTAGGCCGCAGCTAACCTCTGCTAATTTCCTGAAGCGGAAATTCGTTGCCGTGGCGTGACGCCCGGCGTCTTTGATTTGTCATTGATCGACGACGTAGCGGAAGCTTCGATGCATCTGCTGCGTTGTCAAAGACGTGATCAGATTCGCCAGCGCTTGAATGCACACGCGCATCGCAAACGCGACGTTGCGCGCGGGTTTCGGCGAAGCAGAAAGCGATCATGACAATGCGCTTTCACTTGACCGTCGCTGGAGGCTTCGTCCAACTGACGCCATAAAAAATAGAGTTCCTTAGGGGGGACAATGACTCTGACGACTACGAAGCGCGTCCGCGTTGCGGGCGCAGCCGCCATTGCGTTCGCCGTTGCAGCTTGCGGAGGCGGAGGCAGTTCACCCCCGCCACCAGCGCCGCCACCGCCCGGACCTCCGCCACCTGTTGTGACGGCAGTCGCGGCGTCCAGCGCCACGAGTGTTCAGGAAGGCCAGCCTTTCACCCTCAACGCTTCGGGTTCTTCGGTTTCGACCGGCGCTGGCGTGACCTATGCGTGGACGCAGGTGTCGGGCCCGGCGGTGACGATCAGCAATCCGACGTCGGCCTCGATCAATGTCAGCGTGCCTGAGCTGACGGCTGATACGACTGCGCAGTTCCAGGTGAGCGTGACCGGCAGCGGTGTGACCGCGCAGGCGACAACCACAGTGACCTTCGCCAACATCGCGCAGACGCCCGTTTACAATGGCGGGTCGCAGGTGTTGCGGACGCTATCGTTCGACCAGCCTGTGCGTAGGATTTTCGGGGATCAGACGTGGGCCATGGCGGGCGTATCGGCGAATGCGGCTGATCCGCTGACTTTCCTTGATGTTTCGGCACTGCCTTCCGGTGAGCTGCAGGCAACGTCTTCGCAGCAGGGCCCACTGGCATCGGCGACACAGACACGGCGCGTGATGCAGTTGCCCAATGCCGGAACGGACAAACACTTTGCCATTCTAGACGAAGCGGCGAACGTGTTCCGCGTCAGCACCCGCACCGCGGCAGGGCTGGTGCAGCCCCGGGCAAACTCGGCGTTCACCGTTACAGCACCGTGCGGCTTCAGCCACGGCAGCCTGAATGGAGGAGCGTCATTCTATGTTGGCACGCGCACTGGCTTCGAAGTCTATGGCTTTAACGTTCTAAATACCGCGCCATCACGGGTTGCGGTAATGACCAACGGCAGACCCGCGTGTGCCCTCGTGTCACCGCGATTGACCCTGGATGGCAACGAATTTCCGGACACGGTGTTGCCGAGCACCGGCAACAACTCGTTCACGCCGCGCTTCTTCGACGCCGTTACGCTCGACACCAGCAACAACACGCTGAACGTCTATCAATACTTCACCGGGTTCAGTCAGTATCAACTGTCCTCAAGCACTCCAGTGAGTTTGAACGCCTCCAAGCCGCTGCAACTCGTGGCGTGGACGGAGCTCGCATCGTATGGGTCCATCGGAATCAATACGGGCATGGCGCTTGTCTTCAGCGATGGGACGCATGCGGGGGAGCATCGGCTGGTGGTGGTCGGGTTCGATTCAACGCACACGCTGAAGCAGACGACCTACAATCTCGGGCTTGGCGTGCCGGTGCAGGTTTTCACGGAAAACCTCGATGGCGATAACGCAAATCCGGAAATCGCGATCCTGAAATCGACTTCGCCGCAGGTCGAGATCTATGAGTCGGGCTCGACGACGGGCGGTGTCACGCCGCTGTCGGGTCCGTTCTATCTTGAGGTGGGGCTGGGCGCGACGCAGGCGGCGCGGTCGCTGTTGATCGGTCAGGCGGGAATGAGCGTGGTGTTCCCGGAGAAGAAGCAGATCAAGGTCGTCGGGTCGCTGCCCTGAGATTCGCGCCATCTGGCTGAGCGACATACGGGCCAGGTTTTCGGACCTGGTCCGTACTGCTCATTGTTGCAGTCGCGACGCATCAATTACATGCGCTCCGCGTTTTAATGTTGCTGGACCGCGCCCGGCTGACCATCGAATTGCCGGTAGTCCGTCGATAGACCAGCCAGAAAGCAATAATGGCAATGCGCCTGCCTACGATCCTCGTAGTTGAAGATGAGCCCATCGTGCGTATGGGGATTACCGAGCATCTTCTGGATGAGGGCTTCAATGTTCTTGAGGCCGCGAACGCGGCGAGCGCGATTACGTCGCTATCCACTCATGACGACATCAAGCTGGTCTTCACCGACATTGACCTCGGCGCCGGCATGGATGGGCTGGAGCTGTGCGAGGCGGTGCAGAAGCGGTGGCCGCCGGTCGAGATATTCGTCACTTCGGGGCGCAGGCAACCTGAGAAGGCGGACGCCTGCAAGTTCGCGAAATTCTTCCCGAAGCCCTACGACACAGACGTGGTGACCAACGCGATCCGCAGGGCTACCGGCGCGACCTAGCCGGACGAGGTTCGGCGGAGCCCCTATCAGCTGAAGGCTATAAAGACGGCCAGTCTCGCGACTGGCCGTTTGCTTTTGGGCGCGATCGGCGCGAAGTTGACAGTATCAAGAGACTGAAAAAGTCCTGTCAGGAGGAGACCCGCATGAAACTTCGTCGCTCAGTTGCCATAGCTGCGTTGGCAGCTTCCGTGCTGGCCTTCGCGCCGGCAATCGCCCAGACGCCGCCCAAGGCGCAGGGCAAAACGCCTGCCCAGGCGCCGGCCAAGGCGCCGCCGAAGAACTATCTCGACGAAGCGCTGGCGACAGGCGCCTCGACGGGCGTCGGCTATGCCGATGAGAGCGAGAAGGTCGAAGGGCCGAAGACGATCGCGGGCACGAAATCCTATCAGAGCCCGCTGCCGTTCTTCCGCGACCTCAAGCCGTGGGATGCCAACTACAAGCCGCCGCGTACGCCGGACGGCAAGCCGGACCTGCAGGGCGTATGGTCGACGGCGTCGCTGACGACGATGGTGCGGGGCGGCAATGGCGACAAGGTCGGCAGCGAGCTGGTGATCCCGCACGAGAAGATCGACGAGCTGACGCGTGGCGCGGCCTACACGCGCGCGGCCGATGCGAGCCAGAAGCGGACGGACCCGAATGCGGGTGTGTTCACCGACAAGAATGCCGAGGCTGGCTACAACGCGTTCTGGATCGATCCGGGTTCTGAATACGCCAAGGTGAATGATGAGTGGCGCTCATCGTGGATTACCTCGCCCGCGAACGGCGTGCCGCCTTTCTCCAAAGCTGCGATGGATCTGCGTGGCGAGCGTATGGCGAATGTGAAGAAGAACGTGAACACGGGCCCGGAAATCCGGCCGATGGGCGAGCGTTGCTTCATCTCGTTCGGCAGCCAGGGCGGACCGCCGCTGAACAATGCGATGTACAACAACAACCTGCAGATCGTGCAGACGCCGAATGCGGTGATGATCGATATCGAGATGAACCACGATGCGCGGATCATCAAGGTGTCGGACAAGCCGGGCGATGGCGCGCGGCCGGATGCCGTGCGGGCCTGGTTTGGCGACTCGCTGGGGCATTGGGAAGGCGACACGTTCGTGGTCGTCACCAAGAAGTTCAGCGTGAACCACCAGAAGCTGGCGGCCTTCCCGGTGTCCGATCAGGGGCAGGTGACGGAGTGGTTCAAGCGCGTGTCGGATGACATCATCGACTATCGCTTCGAGGTGAAGGACCCGGTCTATTACACGCAGACCTGGACGGGGCAGATCCCGCTGCGCCGCTCGCAGGAGCATCTGTATGAATACGCGTGCCATGAGGGCAACTACGCGATGCCGGGCATTCTGCGCGCGGATGCCGAGGGCCACGACACGGCGATCGAGTCGGAAGGCGAGTGAGGCGAGGTAGGGTGCTAACGCACCCTACTGCTTTGCCTGCGATTGTTCGAACACCTTGAGCTGGGCGGCGAACGCGCGCTGGAAGGCGGGGCGGGATTCGGCGCGGGCTAGGTAGGCGCTGAGGTTGGGGAACTCTTCGATGAGGCCCGAGCTTTTGGCGCGCTGGATGACGTGGGTCATCATGATGTCGGCGGCGCTGAAGTCGCCGTCGAGCCATTCATTGTCGGCGAGGCGGCGGGAGAGTTCGCCGAGGCGTTTGCGGATGGCGTTGTGGAGCTGGGGCAGGCGCTGGTCGTACCAGGGCTTGTCGCGCTCGAGGATCATTGCGCCGGAGAGCTCGACGATGGGCGGCTCGACCGTGGCGACGGCGGCGAACATCCAGGTGATGGCGCGGGCGCGGGCGTTGGCGTCCTTGGGCAGGAGGCCGGGGTGCGTTTCGGCGATGTGCAGGATGATCGAGCCGGTTTCGAAGAGGGCGAGGTCGCCGTCTTCGTAGGTGGGGATCTGGCCGAAGGGCTGGATGGCGATGTGCGCCGGTTCCTTCATCTGCGGGAAGGTGACGAGGCGGACATTGTAGGGCTGGCCGACTTCTTCCAGCGCCCAGCGGACGCGCATGTCGCGCGCTAGGCCGCGACCGCGGTCGGGGGAGGCTGCGAAGGCGGTGATGGTCGGGGTCATGGCGTGGCTCCCTTTTCGTCGGTTCTACTGAAATGACGCGTGGGGTGGTCCCGATCCGACAGAGGCCAGATATTTTTGTCGTTAGCCAGCCGGGAGGTTGAGGAGATAGCGGGCGGCGATCATTGCGCCGTCGGCGTTCATGGTCTTCGCGATGGCGGCGGCGCGGGTTTTGGTTTCAGGAGCGAGAGCTGTCTTGAGGGCGGCTGACAGCGTTTCGAGGGTGGGTGTCGGGCCGGGGTGAAGGGCGCCGATGCCGAGGCTGGCGACGTGTTCGCCCCAGTAGGGTTGGTCGGCGACCTGGGGCACGATGACTTGCGGTGTTGCGGAGCGGGCGGCAGTTGTCGTGGTGCCGGCGCCGCCGTGGTGGATGATGGCGGCGAGGCGGGGGAAGAGCGCTTGCTGGTTGACGTCGCCGGTGATGAAGCAGTCGGGCTGGTTGTCGATCAGGGCGAGGTTCGCCCAGCCGCGCGCGAGGATGATGCGGCGGCCCTAGGCGCGGATGGCTGCGATGGTGGCTTGGGCGGCGCCGGTGGCGGCAGGCGTCGCCATGCTGCCGAAGCCTGCATAGACGGGCGGTTCGCCGGCATCGAGGAAGGCTAGGAGATCGTCGCTAAGCAGGCGTGTGTCGGGGAGGATCCAGGCGCCGGTTTGTATCGGGTGGCTGAGATCGGTGGGTTGCCAGGGCCAGAGGATGGGATCGGAAGCGAGGAGTTGTTCGTTGCCGTTCGCGTGGTCGCGCGTGTTGCTGATCGGCGGGAGACCGATCGATGCGCGGAGGTCGTTGAGGGCGCCGCCGAAGAGGATGTTCATCGTCTCGGCGTTGTGCGCCCAGAGTTCGCGATTGTCGTTCATCTCTGGCGGGAAGGGACGCGAGGGCCAGAGCACTGGGCGGTGGTGGGTTGATGGGAGATAGAGCGGACAGTAGTGCGCGTGGAGGAAGCGGATGCCGCGTTTCTCTGCGACGGTCTGGGCTGCGGCGGCGGAGGGAAAGAGGCCGGTGCCGACAATGATGTCGGTGTTGTCGGCGGCGGCGTTGATGGCTGCGTACTGGCCGGTCATGACTTCGGCGGCGAGTGTGCGGAAGTCCGTCGCGGCGGAGGGCTTGGCCTTGTCCGCGATCCACTGGCGGATGGCGTAGAAGGCCGGAGTGAGGCGCACATTTGCGCGTGTCGCGATGTCGGTGAACTCCGCGTCGGGCGGGGACGAAACGATCGCTTCTGCGCCGAGGGACTGCAGCGCTGCGGCGAGGGCGATCATCGGTTCGACATCGCCGCGGGAGCCGAAGGTGGAGAGCAGGACGCGCATGGGAGACTCCGTATCGTGTGATCGGGGTCTGGTTGGCTACAACGAAGTGCGGGTCTTGAAGCAAGCCCCTTGAGCGCCATATGTGTTTAAGGGAGAGGGGACTTCATCCGACAATTCGCAACGAAATCGCCTCATCCGAGCGACAGGATGTCGTGGGCGATTTCGCGCATGTCGTTGTTGAGCTGGTGGTCCCGGCCCTTGAGGCGCTTGATCTTCGCCTGCGGGATAGCCTCGGCGTAGAGATCGGCATGGTCGATCGGCGCGGTGTCGTCATTGTCGCCATGGTAGAGGAAGATCGGCATGTCCGAGGGCAGGCGTGCGCCGAGATTCTTGCGGACGGTGATCTCCTTGCTGGTCCAACCGCCCTCGCCGATGAAAGGCGTTGCGATCAGGAACAGGCCGTAGAGCGAGTGGTTCAGCGGGCTCGAGGCGAGCGCATTGACGAGGATTGTTGCGCCGATCGAATGGCCGACGATGATCAGGCCGTCGCCGAGCTTGTCGATGTTCTCGGAGATGGCGGACTTCCACGGACCATAGGCAGGCTCGTCCTCATGCGGCATGCGGGGATAGTGGATCCAGTAGCGCTGGCCGAGCGAGAGCTTGAGGCTTTCGACCAGTTGCTGGTCCCAATGGTCGTGTGTGTCGGACCCGCCGCCCTGGATGAAAAGTATGTCGCGACTCATGCCGGTCTCCTGACATCTCAACGATGGCGACGGGGATGAGTTGCCTCAACTGGGCAGTCGACCGGGTCGCGCGTTGCGGTGCAGCAGAAATGCGTTCGCGCTGACGGCGACGCTGGGGCGCCCCATTCCATCTGTCATGTTGATGAGGCAGGCTCGCCAAAAATCGGGGAGTCGATCATGGACAAGTCGAAAGCGGCGCATGCGAGCACGGCTTCGCGGCGAGCGGTGCTGGCGGGCGCGGGCGGGATCGCAGCGTGGGCGATGCTACCGCAGACGTCTTCGGCGCAGCAGAAGATTGCCAAGCCGGGTGCGGGTCAGCGCGTGAACGTTGCGGTGATCGGCGCGGGCGGCAAAGGCGCCGACAACATGGCGCAGCTGACGAGCCAGAACATTGTCGCGATGTGCGATGTCGATATGGGACGCGTGTCTCGGTCGCTGTCGAACAAGGACGGCATCAAGCCGGAGATGGTCGAGCTGAAATCGGCTTACGACAAGGCCGAGCAGTTTGCCGATTACCGCAAGATGTTCGATGCACGGAAAGACATTGAGGCCGTGCTGATCGCGACGCCGGATCACCACCATGCGGTGGCGGCGCGGATGGCGATGGAGCGCGGACTGCACGTGTTCGTGCAGAAGCCGCTGACCTACACGGTGCGCGAGAGTCGGTTGCTGACGTCGCTTGCGGAGAAGACGCCGGCGCTGGTGACCCAGATGGGCAACCAGGGACATTCGAGCGACGAGGGGCGGCGCGCGGTGGAGCTGCTGCGCGGCGGCGCGATCGGGAAGGTGAAGGAGATACATATCTGGACCAACCGCCCGGTGTGGCCGCAGGGCGTGGGCAAGCCGGAGGCCAAGCCTGTTCCGGCGACGCTGGATTGGGATCTGTGGCGGGGGCCTGCGAATATCGATTGGGGCTACAACCCCGACTATGCGCACTTCAACTGGCGCGGCTGGGTGCCGTTCGGCACAGGCGCCGTGGGCGATATGGGCGCACACCTGATGGACTTCCCCGTCTGGGCGCTGGACCTCGGCCTGCCGACGCGGATCGAGACGCACCATTCGCTGTGGGGCGGCGACACCGATCCGTGGGACTACAAGCGCCCGGAAACGCTGACTAGCTATCCGTTGGCGTCGATCATCTATTACGAGTTCGGCAAGGCGAAGGGCGGGCCGGTGAAGCTCACCTGGTATGATGGCGGGATGGCGCCGCCTGCGCCGCGTGGACTGCCGGCGGACCGGATCGTCGAGGAGGAGGGCGGCGTGCTCTATGTCGGCGACAAGGGGCAGCTGCTGCACGACACCTATGGCTTCAAGCCGACGCTGATTGGCGGCGATGCGATTGCGCGCGGGGCGAAGATCCCGGTGTCGCTGCCGCGCATCCAGGGCGGGCACAGGGGACATGAGATGAACTGGATCCGCGCGATCCGGGGCGAAGAGAAAATCTCCTCGCCATTCTCTCAGGCAGGCGTGCTGACGGAATCCATGCTGCTGGGCATGGTGGCGATGCGGACGGACAAGACGATCGAGTATGACGGCGCGAAGGGCCTGATCACCAACCTGCCGGAAGCGAACGTCTATCTGGATCGGGAGTACCGGAAGGGGTGGGAGCTCTAGGGCTCGCATTTGGTGCGGCTCTTTAGCAAAACTGGGGGCTGAAATGCCCCTTGTGATGGCATTTGCCCTTGCGGAGGGGCCGGTTTTGCCTTTTTAGCTAGGGCATGCCCGCTTACCGTTCACGCACCACGACCTTCGGCCGCAACATGGCTGGCGCACGCGCTCTCTGGCGTGCGACCGGCATGAAGGATGGCGACTTCTCCAAGCCGATCATCGCGGTCGTAAACTCGTTCACGCAATTCGTGCCGGGGCACGTTCACCTCAAGGATCTCGGCCAGCTGGTGGCGCGCGAGATCGAGGCTGCGGGCGGCGTGGCGAAAGAGTTCAACACGATCGCTGTCGATGACGGCATCGCGATGGGCCATGGCGGGATGCTGTACTCGCTCCCGAGCCGCGACCTGATCGCGGACTCGATCGAGTACATGGTCAACGCGCATTGCGCGGACGCGATGGTCTGCATCTCGAATTGCGACAAGATCACGCCGGGGATGCTGAACGCCGCGATGCGGATCAACATTCCGGTGGTGTTCGTCTCGGGCGGTCCGATGGAGGCCGGCAAGGTCGTCTGGAAGGACGAGAAGACGGGCGTTACCAAGGAGCACAAGCTCGACCTGATCGATGCGATGATGCAGGCGGGCGATGACCGGATTTCGGACGCGCAGGTTGAGGCTGTCGAGGCGCAGGCTTGCCCGACATGCGGATCGTGCTCGGGCATGTTCACCGCGAACTCGATGAACTGCCTGACGGAAGCGCTGGGTCTGTCTCTACCGGGCAATGGCACGGTGCTGGCGACGCACAAGGATCGCGAGGCGCTGTTCAAGCGCGCAGGGCGTCTGATCGTCGACATCACCAAGCGGCATTACGAGAAGGACGATCCAAACGTGGCGCCGCGTGCGATCGCGACGAAGCAGGCGTTCGAGAACGCCATGGCGCTCGACGTGGCAATGGGCGGTTCGACGAATACGGTTCTGCATATCCTGGCGGCGGCGCAGGAAGGCGGCGTTGATTTCACGATGGATGATATCGACCGGATTTCTCGCTCGACGCCGTGCGTGTGCAAGGTCGCGCCGGCTGTGTCGACGGTTCACATCGAGGATGTTCATCGCGCGGGCGGCATCATGGGCATTCTGGGCGAGCTGGCGCGCGGCGGGCTGCTGCATACGGACGCGAAGACGGTACATTCGCCGACGCTTGGCCATGCGATTGCGTACTGGGATATCCGCCAGTCGAACGATGAAGAGGTCGAGACCTTCTTCAAGGCGGCGCCGGGCGGCGTGCGGACGACGCAGGCTTTCTCTCAGGAGAAGCGTTGGCCGGAGCTGGATCGTGATCGCGTCAAGGGCGTGATCCGGTCGAAGGAGAATGCCTTCACGAAGGATGGCGGTCTTGCGGTGCTCTACGGGAACATCGCGGAGAAGGGCTGTATCGTGAAGACGGCCGGCGTTGATGAAGAGATCTGGAAGTTCAACGGCGTCGCGCGCGTGTTCGAGAGCCAGGACGAGGCTGCGGCTGCGATCCTGAACAACAAGATCGTCGCGGGCGATGTTGTGGTGATCCGCTATGAAGGGCCGAAAGGCGGGCCGGGGATGCAGGAGATGCTGTATCCGACGACCTATCTGAAATCGCGCGGGCTCGGCAAAGTGTGTGCGCTGCTGACGGATGGCCGCTTCTCGGGCGGCACGTCGGGCCTGAGCATTGGTCACGCCTCGCCGGAAGCGGCGTCGGGCGGTTTGATCGCGCTGGTGGAAGAGGGCGATCCGATCGAGATCGATATTCCGAACCGTACGATCAGGCTGGCTGTGCCAGATGACGTGATCGGGCATCGTCGTCGTGCGGAAGAAGCGCGCGGGTCTGCGGCCTACACGCCGAAGGCGCGCAAGCGCGTGGTGTCGGCGGCGCTCAAGGCGTATGCGGCGCTGGTGACCTCTGCGGACACGGGCGCCGTGCGCGATCTCTCGCAGCTCGAGAAGTAGCGATTGTTTTCAGGGGATGGCGGCCCGCCGATCAGATGATCGGGCGGGTCGCGTCTTTTGCGCCGAAGGGCGGCAGCGGCGTGGCTGTCTTGCGCTCGCGGTCGCTGAGCATGTTCCAGGTGCTGACGAGCGTGTCGCGGGCGGCGCGCCATTCCATCTGCAGCGATTGCAGGCGGGCGAAGGTGGGCCAGTCGTGATCCATCAGGCTGAGGCCGTGCATGTTCGGCGCAGCGCCCGGCGAGAGATCGACTTCTGCAGGATTGTTGGTGAGGGCGTCGGCCAGATGCGCGAGCATCTCGGCGAGTTCGCCCATGAAGTCTTCGATCTCGTTGAAGTCCACGAGCGTGTCTTCGTAGATTTCGGCGTAGTTCGGTTTTTTCAGCGCAGCCATTCTAGCCCCCATTCGATGTGAGGATACTGCGCGGAAAGGGTTAAAAAATCGTCCGGTTTTGATAACGATTGATGCGGCAGGCCGTCACATGCGTGCGTTTAGCACGATATGTCGCGCCTGCGGCTCTCAGCGCTATTGGTTCGGCGTTTCCTTCCAGCCGTCGCGCGGACGCATGTCGGCGGGCGAGGGCGGCATCATTGCGGCGCAGCCTTCGGGCTCCATCGTCGACAGGATGGAGGCGACGCGCCAGGCGCCGTCGAGATGTACGAGCTGGAACGCGTCGATGCCGCAATGCACCTGCTCGCCATTGTCGCGCAGTTCGTACGGCGCCCAGACATGGGCCATGAGGCCACGCACCTGGACGGTTGGATTCCAGTAGCGCTCGATGAACGGATCAGCGTCCGGATCGGGCTCCATCATGGAGGCGTTGGTGTAGGGACGCACGGGGCTTTCCTTGCCTGGCGTGATGGTCTGGATCCACGAGACGCCTTCTGTGATGAGGACTTCCTCGAGCGCTTCGTCATCGTGGTTTCCGATGGCGAGGAGGAAGCGATCCACGGTGGCGAGGATTTCGGATTCGTAGGGTGACTTCGCTGCGGTGGGCGCGGCGGTTGTGGCCGATGCAGATGTGGGAGCGGTCGCGCCGGTGGTGGTGCAGGCTGCGAGGACTGAGACGAGAGCGGCCGTGGCCAGAAGACGTTTCATGCTGACACCTTGTGAGCGCGTAACTGGGTGAGCGCGTATCTGGCGCGCAGGCTAGCATTACCCTTCGTGGTGGTGAAAGCTGCGATTGCTGGAGGAGCGATGGGCGAGGGATCACGCCAGATCACATGCGAGCGTTGCGGTGCAGGCTTCAGCTGCAGCGTGAACAGCGGCGCGTGCTGGTGTGGCGAGGAGCCTTTGCGGTTGCCCCTGCCGACGCCGGGGCAATCACAGTTCAGCGATTGCCTGTGCCGGGACTGCCTGCGGGCGGTGGCGGCCGAGGCGGAGCAGGGCGCGGATTCTGCTGGCGTTCCGCGCGTGGGCGGTTAGCTTCCCAACCGTTTCGGGGCTGAGTTTGGGAGGCTGGCATGCCGCAGGCAATGTCGAACATGATGACGCCGGTGCTGGCGCTGGTCGTCTGGACGCTGATCGTGCTGGTGTGGCTCTACACGCGGCGCATTCCGGCGATGCGCAAGGCTGGCATCGATCCCAAGCGGATCAAGGGCTCCGAATCCTATGCGAGTCTGCCGGCGATGGACCCGAAAGCGGTGTGGGTCGCGGACAACTACAATCACCTGCACGAGCAGCCGACGATCTTCTATGCGCTGTGCGTGTACTCGCATCTCGCGGGTGTTGTTGATCCCATCAATGTCGGCCTGGCGTGGGCGTATGTCGTGATCCGCGTGGTGCACAGCCTTATCCAGGTGACGACGAATTTCGTGCCGCTGCGCTTCGTGGTGTTCAACATCGGCTCACTTGTGCTGGTCGGCATCGCCATCCGCAACGTGCTCGGCCTGTTCGGTATCTGACGCTCGGCGTCTGGCAATATAAGTATTGACTTATATAAGAGTGACCTGTTTGATTGGATCAAACAGGGAGCCTTCTCATGACCGCTATCGACGTCGCCGCACATCTTGGAGCTGTGTCGCGGGTGGTCGCGGATCGCGTGCACAATGGCGAGAAGGTGCATGTGGTGATCGCCTCGCGCAGCTATGACACGTCGGTCGATGACCTGTGGGATGCGCTGACGAGCAAGGAGCGGCTGCCGCGCTGGTTTGCGCAGGTCGATGGCGATCTGAAGCTGGGCGGAAAGTATCAGGTAAAAGGCAATGCGGGCGGCACGGTGCTCGCGTGCGTGCCGGAGAAGTCGTTCTCGCTGACATGGGAGTTCGGCGGCGGCGTTAGCTGGGTGAACGTCGCGCTTGAGGCGACCAAGAATGGCGGCGTGCATCTGACGCTCGAACACATCTCGCCGGTGAACGATCACTGGAAGACGTATGGTCCGGGCGCGGTGGGCATTGGCTGGGAGCTGGGGTTGCTGGGGCTGAGCATGCACACGCGCTCGCGCGAGGCGCGGGACAGTTTCAACGAGCATGTCTGGGGCGCATCCGACGAGGGCAAGGCGTTCGTGACCGCGACCGGCGAAGGCTGGATCGCGGCGGATATTGCGGGCGGCGCCGACAAGGCGGATGCTACCAAGCGGGGGCAGGCGACGATCGCCTTCTATCGCGGCGAACCGCCGCCGGGCACATCGCACCCGGGCACGACCACGGAGCCGTAATGCACGCTTTCGACGTTCTTGCTGACCCTGTGCGCCGCCGCATTCTGGAGCTGCTGGCGGAGGGCGAGCACGCGTCGGGCGAGGTGGTCGAGGTGATTGCCAGGGAGTTCGGGATCAGTCAGGCGGGCGTGTCGCAGCATCTGAAAGTGTTGCGGGATAGCGGGTTTGCGTCGGTGCGGATCGAAGGCACGCGGCGGGTCTATGCGGTGGATGCGGCCCCGATGCAGGAGGTCGATCAGTGGCTTGGCCGGTTCCGGGTTTTCTGGACGACCAAGCTGGATGCGCTGGCGACCGAGGTCGCGCGGGGCAAAAAGGCCCGGAAAAAGTAGGTCTGGCGCGCTTCGGGGCTGGGCTCTGGACGCGCCCGCAGGCTTGGCCCATATGGGGCCCCTTCCCCTTGAAGGACAGCCATGGCCGCCCTGCCTGAAAGCCGTTTGCGACAGATGATCGACCGCTTCGAGCAGGTCGAAGCACGCATGGGCGTGGCAACGGACGCAAAAGAGATCGTGCAGCTGGCGCGCGATCACGCCGAACTCAAGCGGATCGCCGAGAAGGCGCGCGAAGTTCTCATGCTGCGCAACCAGCTGGCAGAGGCGGATGCGCTGATCGAGGACCCGTCGGCGGACCGCGATTTCGTCAACATGGCGATCGAGGAGAAAGCCGAGATCAAGGCCAAGCTGCCGGAAGTCGAGCGCGAGATGCAGCTGATGCTGCTGCCGAAGGATCGCGATGACGATGGTTCGGCGATCATCGAGGTGCGTGCGGGCACGGGCGGCGACGAGGCCGCGTTGTTCGCAGGCGACCTGTGGCGGCAGTACCAGCGCTATGCGTCGGGGCGTGGCTGGCAGGTGGAGCTGGTGTCGGCGACCGAAGGCGAGATGGGCGGCTATAAGGAAGTCGTTGCGCAGCTGAACGGCGCCGGCGTGTTCGGCCGGATGAAATTCGAGAGCGGTGTGCACCGCGTGCAGCGCGTGCCGGCGACGGAAGCGCAGGGACGTATCCACACATCGGCGGCGACGGTGGCGATCCTGCCGGTGCCGGAGGAAGTGAATATCGAGGTGCGCGATCAGGATATCCGCATCGACACGTATCGTTCGTCGGGAGCTGGTGGTCAGCACGTCAACAAGACCGACTCGGCCGTGCGGATCACGCACTTGCCGACCAACATCGTCGTGACGTCGTCGGAGAAGTCGCAGCACGAGAACCGCCGCAAGGCGATGGAGCAGCTGAAGATCCGTCTCTACGAACGCGAGCGCACGATGAAGGATACGGCGCGGTCGGAAGCGCGCAAGCTGCAGGTGGGGTCGGGCGACCGTTCGGAGCGTATCCGCACCTACAACTTCCCGCAGGGCCGCGTAACGGACCATCGCATCAACCTCACACTCTACAGCCTCGACAAGTTCATCGAAGGCGACATCGATGAGATGATGAATGCGCTGATCGCGGAAGATCAGGCTGAGCGCCTGGCGCAGCTCGAGAACGGCTGAGACTGATCGTTATTGCGGCGGAGGCGCGAGGCACGCCTCGGCGTGCATTTTGATCTCTGCTGGCGTCAGATCATCGAGCACTGCGATGCTTGAAGCGAAATACTGCGCGAGTTCGTCTGGCATGTAGAAGGCTTCGGCTGTCTTGCGCCAGTTGGCTTCGGCGGCTTCCAGCGCGGTGGTGTCGGCGGCGGGCGCGGCGGTTTTCAGCGCTTCGGCGTGCAGGCGGATGTAAGCCATGCATTCCACGGCCTTGTCGCCTTCGGTGTCGACGGCTGCGATGCCTTCCTCTGCGGTGCGGCGCAGGCTGAAGCCTTCAGCGATGATGTCGTCGACGACGAAGCCGTTGGGCGTTTCGACCATGTCCCAATAGACGGCTCGTGATGTGCCTGGCTGGAGCTTGAAGCTGGCCTGGACGAGCGTGTGGCCCGGCGTCTCGGTGGCGATTGCGTTCGGTTCGGCGTGGACGACTTTGAGGTCGCTGAAGCCGGTGCAGTCCTGGCAGAGGCCGGCGGGATCGAAGTCGAAGGCTGGGAAGTCGTCGCCTGCGGCTTTGGCGGCCTGCTTGGTGAGTGCGTCCAGCTCCGGCGTCATCGGGATCGAGGTAATGGGCGTTGAGTCCTCGCCCTTGCTGACGACGAGCGGTTGGTAGAGCGCGAT
Source organism: Hyphomonadaceae bacterium (assembly GCA_965229115.1). Lineage (GTDB taxonomy): Bacteria > Pseudomonadota > Alphaproteobacteria > Caulobacterales > Hyphomonadaceae > UBA7672. The sequence goes on from CBDDIR010000003.1 coordinate 316,892, forward strand.
GACCGTGGTTTCCGCGAGGCTGGCCGGACGCTCGTTCGAGCAGGCGGCGGCTAGCAGGCAGAATACGGCAAAGGCGCGCTTCATCATGGTCCTCGTTTTCAGTGGCGCGACTTGGGAACGAGTTGCCGTTCAAGTCCACTGAAAACCGCCCGGTGCTCACGCACTCGTGCAACCTGTATCAGCGTTTGTCGCTCAGCCCCACGGACCCGGTTTGCGCGGCTGTTGCTGGTCCCATGGACCGGCGGGGCGTTTGCGCGTGGAAGTGATCATGTCCGAGTGCGGTTGCGGCTGAACCTTCGGCGCGCCCTTGCCGCCGAACTTCTGGGCGAGGGCGGCGACGCGGTTCTGGGTCGACGGGTGGGTCGAGAACAGATTGTCGGCGCCGTGGCCGTTCAGCGGGTTGATGATGAACATGTGCGCGGTCGCGGGATTGCGTTCGGCGGCGATGTTCACGCGGCCGCCGCGGGCATAGGCGTCGATCTTCTGCAGGGCGGAGGCCAGCGCCTGCGGGTCGCCGGAGATTTCGGCCCCGCCTGCGTCGGCTTCGTATTCGCGGCCACGGCTGATCGCCATCTGGACGAGGGCGGCGGCCATGGGGGCGAGGATCATGATGGCGATGACGCCGATGAAGCCGCCGGGGCGCTCGCGGTCATTGCCGCCGAAGAAGAAGGCGAAGTTGGCAAGCGCGGAGATTGCGCCGGCGATCGTCGCGGTGACGGTCATCGTCAGCGTGTCGCGGTTCTTCACGTGCGCCAGCTCGTGGCCCATGACGGCGCGGATCTCGCGGCGGTCGAGCATGGTGAGCAGGCCGGTGGTGGCGGCGACGGCGGCGTGGGCCGGGTCGCGACCCGTTGCGAAGGCGTTCGGCTGGTCGTTCTCGATGATGGTGATCTTGGGCATCGGCATGCCGGCGCGGGTCGCCATCTCGCGCACGTCGCTGGCATAGGCGCGAATGCGGGCGTCCGGATGGTTCTCCGGGACTTCCTGCGCCTTGTACATGGACAGCACGATCTTGTCGGCGTTCCAGTAGCTGATCAGGTTGCCGACCAGGGCGAAGGCGAGGGCGATCGCCATGCCGGTCGGGCCGCCAATGAGGTAGCCGACGCCCACGAACAGGGCGGTCATGGCAGCCAGTAGCATGAAAGTCTTGATGTGGTTCATGGGGTGAATGTGGCCCCGGCCCGTTTCCGCTCAAGATGGCGGACAGCCGCGCCGGGTCACAGATTCGCCAGCGCGGATTCGCCTGCAAAGTCCGCCAACTTAGCTTAGGACAGCGCAGGGCTGTTCTTATTGATCCTAAATCACTTTCGGGGACGTATAGCGAACGGGCCGATGCGGCGCTCGAATCGTCGAGCGTGCGGGATGCACGGCAGGCAGGACCGGTTGATGTTTTTGGCGGACGCAGAGGCAGGTGCGGCGACGGAAGATCGCCGATTTGCCTTGAAACGCGCAACAAACGAGGCGCACGAGCGCGTCGAGAGTGTCGTGCGCGACGCCGGCATGTTTGAGACACGGGATGGTTTCCGCCGCTACCTGGCGGCCACCTACGAGATGCGGGCGCGGTTCGAGCGGCTGCTGGACCGGAACAATGCAGGGCGCGTGTGGGCTGACTATCCTTCCCGGAAGATCGCGGGACTGGTCGCGCAAGACATAGCGGATCTAGGGGGCATTGCTCAGGACCCGGATCAAGCTGAAGAGAAAAGCTGCTCCGCCGGGGAACTTCTTGGCGTGATGTACGTTCTTGAAGGTTCTTCCTTGGGGGCAAGGATACTTGTGAAGTCGGTCGCCGATATGGGGCTTTCTGAAAGCTATGGAGCGCGCCACCTGTTCAAGCAGGCGGAAGATCGCGGCGCCTGGCGCAGCTTTATCGCCGCCATGTCCGCCAGCCCTGAAGCGCCGTGCCATGAGACGGCCCGCGCCACGTTCGATGCATTTGCCGCCGCCTATCGCAAAGCGGGCGCCTGATGAGCGCAAAGCGCACAACCGACGAGCCGCAATTCGGTAGCGCCGACCTGACCAACTGCGACCGCGAGCCGATCCATATCCCGGGCTCGATCCAGCCGCATGGCGCGATGCTGATCTATGATACCGAGACGCAGAGCGTGACGCATGCTTCGGTGAACGCTAGAGAGATGCTGGGCATTCAGGGCGCCGTTGTAGGTGGCGCGCTGCGCGACTTGCTGGGTCCTGACGCGGCTCACGCGATCGGCAACGCCGTTGCAAAGTCAGTTGCGCCGGCAGCGCCCGGCCTGCTGTTCGGACAGAAGGTTGATGGCTCGGACAAGTGCTTCGATATAGCGGCGCACACTTATCTGGGGCGCACCTTCGTCGAGTTTCAGGAGACGGCTGAGGGCGCAGACGCTTACGGCCCGCTTGAGCTGACGCGCGCGCTGGTACGGCGCCTGGCCGACGAGAAGAACGTTCCGCGACTGGCTGCCTCTGCTGCGCGCATGGTGCAGCTGATGGTCGGCTATGACCGCGTGATGATCTACAAGCTGCTGCACAACGGCGCCGGCCGCGTGATCGCGGAGCACAAGCGCGCCGATCTCGGCAGCTTCCTCAACCAGCATTTCCCGGCTTCCGATATTCCAGTGCAGGCGCGCGAACTCTACAAGCGCAACTGGATCCGCATGATCTCGGATGTGCGCTACACGCCGCAGCAAGTGCTGCCCGCAATCCCGCAGAGCGAAAAGCCGCTCGACATGAGCTATGCTCAGCTGCGTTCGGTGTCGCCGGTGCATTGCGAGTACCTGCAGAACATGGGCGTTGGCGCCTCGATGTCGATCTCGATCATGGTCGAAGGCGAACTCTGGGGGCTGATCGCCTGCCACCACTACTCTCCCAAGGCCGTGTCGCTGCCGCTGCGCGTTGGCGCGGAATTGTTCGGCCAGTATTTCTCGCTGCAAGTCGAGACGCTGGAGCGGCGTGAGCGGTTTGATGTCGCTAACAAGGCGCGTACGCGTCTGGACCGGATCGTGGCGGAGTTGCCGCCGGAAGAAGAGCTGCACGAGTCGCTGAGCTCGCGGATCAAGGACATCGCGCAACTTATTCCGTGCGATGGCGCCGCGCTTTGGATCAACCGCGCGTGGATCACGACGGGCGCCGTGCCGCATGAGGGCGTTATCAAGCCCATGGCGGTGCTGCTGGATCGTGAAACGCAGGGCGAGGTGTGGGCGACCAATCAGATCGCCAAGTTCATTCCGGAAGCTGCCGACCAAGTCGAGACGGTGGCCGGCATGCTTGCGGTGCCGATCTCGCACAGCCCGCGCGATTACCTGTTGTTCTTCCGCTCGGAAGAGAGCCGCTACATCGATTGGGGCGGTGAGCCGGTCAAGCAGGTTGGCCCGTTGGGCGATCGCCTGACGCCGCGCAAGAGCTTCGATCTGTGGCGCGAGGAAGTGCGTGGGCAATCGACGCCGTGGACCGAGTCCGATGTGGCGATTGCGGATGCCGTGCAGAACTATCTGCGCGACGTCGTGTTGCGCCACACGGAAGCGACTGCTGAAGAGAAGAAGCGCACTGAGGTTCGCCGGAAGCTGGTGAACGAAGAGCTGAACCACCGGGTGAAGAACATCCTGGCGCTGACCAAATCGATCGTAGAGCAGTCGCGCTCGGGCGTCAGCGACGTGAAGTCCTATGCGGACGCCGTGTCGGGTCGCCTTCAAGCGTTGGCGTTTGCGCACGACCAGATCAGCCGCGAGCGTGGCGGCGGTGATGTCCGGCGCCTGCTGGAATCCGAACTCGCTGCCTATGGCGGCGCGACGGGGCAGGGCCGCACCGAACTGGAAGGTCCGTCGGTGCGACTTGAATCGCGGGCTTACTCGTCGCTGGCGCTGGTTGCGCACGAACTGGCGACGAACGCCGCCAAGTACGGTGCGCTTTCCAATGCGACCGGGGTGGTGACGCTGCGGTGGTCCATCCTGCCGAACGGAGATCTGGAGCTTTCCTGGGGCGAGAGCCTGGGGCCGACCGTTGTTGCGCCCAAGCGCAGCGGGTTCGGGTCGACGCTGATCGGTCGCGTCATTCCGTTCGATCTCGGCGGCAAGGCCGGCGTGGATTATCCGCCAGAAGGCGTGCAGGCGCGCTTTGTCATTCCGTCCAAGTACGTGCTGGCGACCGGGGAAGATGAATCATCGTTGGCATCGGTTGCGTCGGAAGGCGTCGTACGTGCAAATCTTGCCGGCCTGCGTGTTCTGCTGGTCGAGGACCAGGTGTTGATTGCGCTCGATGCCGAAAACAGCCTCAAGCTGCTTGGCGCCGCGCAAGTGGTGATCGCCCCCTCAGCCGAGCAGGCGATGAAGGCGATCAATCAAGCCAAGCCGGATATTGCCGTGCTGGACGTGAACCTTGGCGATCACACGTCGACGCCGATCGCGGAGGCGCTGCGCAATCTGGGCGTGCCGTTCATGTTCGCAACGGGCTATGGCGACACGATGATGCTGCCGGACTCGATGAAGACCGTGCCGATCGTGCGGAAGCCATACGCCGGCTCCGCGCTTGAGGAGGCTGTCGCCACCCTCCTCGAAACGCGCGCCGGCGCTTAAGGCGTTACTGCACGTTCACCGTGATCTTCTGGGACATGATGTGCGTGGGCTTGTGAAGCTCATGGTTCATGTCGCCGAACGCGAGCTGGAGTGTATGCTGACCAGGTCCGAGCTGCAGCACGACTTCCGTCTGGCCGCCGCCGAAGTGCATGTGTTGCTGGTCATTCGGGATGGCGAACTGCATTTCTTCCGCTGACAGTTCGGTGTCGATCAGCAGGTGGTGGTGGCCGGTGTTCGGCTTGTCGACCAGCGCTGGCGCAACGCCGATGCCGTAAGCGCCGAACACGACGCGGAAGGACTGCGGCACGGTCATGCCATCGCGCAGGTTGACGAAATAGACGGCCGGGCCGGCGTCGCCGTGTAGGGCGACCGCGTCGGCATCGCGTTTGGCGAGGGCTTCGGCGACGGCGGTTTCGGTTGTGGCTGCGGCAGCCGCCGGATCAGCGGCGGGAGCGGCCGGCGTGCTTTCACCGCAGGCGGCAAGAGTGAGCGCGAGTGTCGACGCGGCGATCAGGCTGGCGAGGCGCATGGTGGTTCTCCTTGGGTCCGCCGGCAGGCATAGCACGGTCCCGGCGAGTGGCGAGGGGGCGGCGAGGGCGCGCGGATCACGCCGCATAGATCATCCGTGATGCCGCCATTCGGGCAAGCCATCGCTGCCCGTCGTGACCGTGCCTGTGGCTCCGACCGGGAAACTCTCCGGTGCTGTTAGGCGCGCGATCTCATCCGGTTCAGACGAGCGTGCGACGGTGCGGGCGCCCGCTGCTGTTTTCGCAAGCACGACGGCATGCGTGGCTTTTCCTTCGTGATCGTACACCACGGTGAAAGTCTCGAGCGTTGCTTTGCCGTTGGGCGTTTCATCAATCGGATAAGCGTCGCCGAGCAGGGGCGTGGCGAGCTCCTGGACGCGGGCGTCGATCGTGATGTCGTCGCCTGACGGTTCGCGGCTGAGGATCAGTCCGTAGTGCTTGGTGACGAACTCGCCCTGCCCGTAGAGCAGGCCGGTCTGCGCATCTTCCCTTATACGGCGTACCATCGCGCAGGCGGCATGGGTCATGTGGTTGTTCAGAGGCGCTCCGAAGAAGCTGAGGCCGCCGGTGACTGTTGGTTCGGCTGAGGCTGGCAAGTTCAGCGTGCGCCGCGCCAGCTTCGGCACGATGGGGAAGCAGGAATAGAGTTCCAGCGCATCGAAGCCCGCGTGGCCATTGCGCGCGTGCTGCTTCGCCAGAGTCTCCAGCACGGCCTGCTGGGCTGCGCTGTGCGTGTAATCGGTGCGGGCAAGCCAGTCGCGGCGCTCGTTCGCGAATGCTCCGAGGCCGACATAGACGAGCTGGCTTTCTGGAGTGCCGGCTGCGCGCGCCTTGGCGAGCGAGGTGACGATGACGGCCGCGCCCTGATTCACATTCGGATTGGCGACCATGCGCTTGGTGTAGGGCCACGAGATCAGACGGTTATCAGCCGTGGGCGTGGTGACTTCGTCCGACGTGAGCGCCTTCGGCAGCCATGCGTAGGGGTTACGCGCAGCCACCTTGGAGTATGCTGACCAGGTCTCGCCTGTTTCGCGCTGCGCTTCCGCCGGCGTCTGGCCCCACGAGTGCGCGGCCCCGATCTCGTAGAACGGATAGACGTTCACGGGCCATGCGACCTCCATCCTGATCGCAAGCGGGTGCACGTAGTCTGCAGCGCGTTTGAAGCGTGGCGCCTGCGTGGCGTAGGGCGTCCACGGCAGGTCTGCGTTCGCGCGCTTGGCGTTGTTCACCGCATACTGCGCCTCGGCGCCGACGATCAGCGCCACCGAGCTCGTGCCCCGCGCGATGCGCTGGGCGGCTTCGTGGAGGAAGCGGATCGGGCTCTCGCCGCCGACATCGCCGTAGATCGCACGGGCAGGCTGCACGCCAAGGCGCTCGCACAATTGCGCCGTAGGGTTCTCGTAGCGCCAGCTGACAAGCCCCACGATGTCGAGCGAGTCGATCTGGCTCAGAAGCCCCCGCGCTTCGGCATTGGTGCGGCGAGCGGCTTCCGCCATCAATGCGAGCGGTTCGAACGCAGGCCCGAAATCCTTCGATCTTTCGGTGATCTCCCCAACGCCGACGATGACTGGAATCTGATCAGGGGACAGGGTCATAGCCGATCAAAAGCCCAATCGTTGCCGACAATCAATAACGGTGTTGGAGCGAATGCCTTGCCCGGGCGGGGCGTCATGCTAGCCATTGCCGATGTACCGGTTCGCGATCTTCATTGCGGTTTGCATGGCCTGCTTGCCCGCCAGCGCGCAGGAAGCTGGCAAGTCGTTGCGTACCCCCTTCGGCGCGCCGGATCTGCAGGGCGTCTGGTCCACGCTTACCGCAACGCCTCTTGAGCGTCCGGCTGCCTTCGATGGTCCGACCACTACGGAGGACAAGGCCGCCGCTTTCGTGGTCGCCAGCGAGAAGGCGTTTCTTTCGGATACCAGCGACGGCATCGGCGCGCGCGATTCCGAGTGGTGGGAATTCAGCAAGGAGATGACCCGCATCAACGGTCAGATCCGCACGTCTCTCATCGTCGACCCGCCCAGCGGGAAGATGCCGTACAGCGACGCGGGCAGGGCGAAGCTGCGCGCGCTGCAGGGGGCGGTGCTGGCTGATTTCAACGGGCCGGAATCGCGGCCGGCGACCGAGCGCTGCCTTGCGGGCGGGTCTGGCGCAACGGGCGCTCCGATGTTCGTGCCACGCTACAATGCAAACTATCAGATCGTGCAGACGAAGGATTATCTCGTCATCTCGATGGAGCAGAACCGCGAGGTACGGATCGTGCGCCTCAATGGCGCGCCGCACCTGCCGGAGAACATGCGCCGCTGGATGGGCGATTCCATCGGCTGGTGGGATGGCGAGACGCTGGTGGTGGAAACCATCAACTTTGTTCCCGGCGACGCCTTCAAGCCGGCCTCTCCATTGCTCGTCTCGCACAACGCCAAGGTGACCGAGCGTTTCACGCGCCTGTCCGCCGGGGAGATTCTCTACGCTTACACGGTCGAGGATCCCGAAACCTTCACGCAGACCTGGCGCGCGGAAATGGTTCTCACGGCTACGGGCCATCAGATCATCGAGTATGCCTGCCACGAGGCAAATTACTCGATGACGGGCATGCTCGCGGGTGGCCGGGTCAAGGAAGCGGCCAAGCTGGTGGTAGCGCAGCCCAAGCGCTAGTGGCCCAAACAAGCTGCTGACCCCACCCTTTGGGCCTCCGGAAATACTACAGCCTGTTCTCATTTTCTCGCTTTGTTCACGAGAACATTTGTAGTACATAAATGCCAACACGGGCTGGGAATCGCGGCATTTGCCGCCTTCCAGCCAGCATGGCAGATGTGGAGATGAACATGGCGGGCGCCGCTCTGAAGCTGGTGGAAGAAAAAGGCATGGATAAGCAAAAAGCGCTGGAAACGGCGCTTGGCCAGATCGAGCGCAACTTCGGCAAGGGCTCGATCATGCGCCTGGGCAAGAACCAGGCGATGGATATCGAAGCGCTGTCGACGGGCTCGCTGAGCCTCGACGTCGCCCTCGGCATTGGCGGCCTGCCGAAAGGCCGGATCATCGAGGTCTATGGTCCGGAAAGTTCGGGCAAGACCACGCTGGCGCTGCACGTGCTGGCTGAAGCCCAGAAGAATGGCGGCGTTGGCGCATTCATCGACGCGGAACACGCGCTCGATCCGATCTATGCCGGCAAGCTCGGCGTCGATCTCGACGACCTGCTGGTCTCGCAGCCGGATGCTGGCGAACAGGCGCTTGAAATCGCCGATACGCTGGTCCGTTCGGGCGCGATCGACGTGCTGGTGATCGACTCGGTTGCGGCGCTGACGCCGCGCGCCGAACTCGAAGGCGAAATGGGCGACTCGCTGCCGGGCCTGCAAGCCCGCCTGATGAGCCAGGCCCTGCGCAAGATCACGGCTTCGGTCTCCAAATCGAAGACGATGGTGATCTTCATCAACCAGATCCGCATGAAGATCGGCGTGATGTACGGCTCGCCGGAAACCACGACGGGCGGTAACGCGCTGAAATTCTACTCGTCTGTCCGCCTCGACATCCGTCGTATCGGCCAGATCAAGGAGCGCGATGAAGTCATCGGCAACCAGACGCGCGTGAAGGTGGTCAAGAACAAAGTCGCCCCGCCGTTCCGTCAGGTCGAATTCGACATCATCTACGGTGAAGGCATCTCTAAGACGGGCGAGCTGATCGACCTCGGCGTGAAGGCCAACATCATCGAGAAGTCGGGTTCGTGGTTCTCCTACGGCTCGCAACGGATCGGTCAGGGCCGCGAAAATGCGCGCAAGTTCCTGAAGGATAACCCGGCGACGGCCGCGGAGATCGAGGACGCAATCCGCAGAAGCTCCGGCATCATTGGCGAGAACATGCTTTCGCTGGAGCCGGGCGACGATAACAGCGACGGCGAGGATGATGGTGATACGCCGGTGGCTACGACCAAGGCCTCCAAAAAGGGCGGCTAGCCGCTGGTTGAACTGAGGTCTCGACACCGGGTTCGCAGCCGGTCCGGGACTGGCACATGGCAGTGCAGGGAGACGCCGGTCCGATCGACCGGCGTCTTCTGCGTTTTTGGTGAGGTTTTCCGCGGTTGCTCCGGGTGAGATTTCGCGGTTTTTCGTGGTTTGCGGGCCGGTTCCAAAGCGCCGCCCGGCGTTGCGTGTGGCGGGGGCGGGCTTTATACCGCCCCATGGTTCCGAGCCGGGCTGGGATGGCTGGTGCAGGGACCTTACATAACCGGCCATGGGGATGCGGCCGCCTGACGAAGGCGGATCGGTCAACATGACCCCAGGAGCCTGCCGATGACGTCCAAAAGCGCGCCTTCCTCCGTGAACGGCATCCGCTCCGCCTTCCTCGATTATTTCGAGAAGGCCGGCCACGCCATCAAGCCGTCGTCCTCGCTGGTGCCGCAGGGCGACAACAGCCTGCTGTTCACCAATGCCGGCATGGTTCAGTTCAAGAACATCTTCACTGGCGTCGAGAAGCCCTTCGCCCCGCGTGCGGCGACATCGCAGAAGTGCGTGCGCGCTGGCGGCAAGCACAACGATCTCGACAATGTCGGTTACACCGCGCGCCACCTCACCTTCTTCGAGATGCTCGGCAACTTCTCGTTCGGCGACTACTTCAAGGAAAACGCGATCGAGCACGCCTGGACGCTGGTGACGCGCGACTTCGGCCTGCCGAAGGACAAGCTGCTGGTAACCGTGTACCATGATGACGACGAGGCGTTTGGCCTCTGGAAGAAGATCGCGGGTCTGTCGGATTCGAAGATCATCCGCATCCCGACCAACGACAACTTCTGGATGATGGGCGACACCGGCCCGTGCGGCCCGTGCTCGGAAATCTTCATCGATCGTGGCGATCACATCTGGGGCGGCCCGCCGGGATCGCCCGAGCAGGATGGCGACCGGTTCCTGGAGTTCTGGAACCTCGTCTTCATGCAGTATGAGCAGTTCAACGATGGCCGCCCGCGCGTGTCGCTGCCGAAGCCGTCGATCGACACGGGCATGGGCCTCGAGCGCATCTCGGCGATCATGCAGGGCGTCGACTCGGTGTTCGAGACCGACCTGTTCGTGAACCTCATCAATGCCGGCGAAGAACTCTACAAGGTGAAGGCGCAGGGCGAACAGACCGCCTCGTTCCGTGTCATCGCCGACCACCTGCGTTCGGCCTGCTTCCTGATCGCGGACGGTGTTTCGCCGTCGAACGAGGGCAGGGGCTATGTGCTCCGCCGCATCATGCGCCGCGCCATGCGCCACGCGCACATCCTCGGCACGCGCGAGCCGAACATGTTCAAACTCGTCGGCGCGCTGGCGAACGAGATGGGCGATGCCTATCCGGATCTCGTGCGCGCACAGCCGGCAATCGAAAGCGCCTTCCAACAGGAAGAGCAGTCGTTCCAGCGCACGCTTGGCCGTGGCCTTGCGCTGCTGGATGAAGCCACCGCGACGCTCGGCAAGGGCGGCGTGATGGCTGGCGATGTCGCGTTCAAGCTCTACGACACCTACGGCTTCCCGCTCGACCTGACGCAGGACGTGCTGCGCGGCCGCGAGATGACGGTCGATGAAGCCGGCTACAACACCGCGATGGAAGAGCAGCGCACGCGCAGCCAGGAAAATTCCAAGTTCGCATCGGGCGACGCCAAGGGCGAAGTCTGGTTCGCTGTGCGCGACGCCTCGGGCGCGACCAACTTCCAGGGCTACGAACTGGACGAGACGTCGAGCCATCTCAAGACCGCGCTGGTCAACGGCGCGCAGGTGGCGGCGCTGAAGGCGGGCGACAAGGCGGAGCTCGTGTTCGATCAGACGCCGTTCTACGCCGAAAGCGGCGGCCAAGCGGGCGATCAGGGCGAGATATTCTTCGCCGGCGGCGGCCGCTTCCGTGTCGATGACGTTCAGAAGCGCGCCAGCGATGTGTTCGCGCATGTCGGCGAGATGGTGTCGGGCTCGGCCAAGGCGGGCGACCTTGCGGAAATGAAGATCGACCGCGTGCGCCGCGCCAAGATCAAGGCGAACCATTCGGCAACCCACCTGCTGCACGCCGCCTTGCGCAACAAGCTGGGCAAGCACGTGACGCAGAAGGGCTCGCTGGTCGAGGCCGACTATTTCCGCTTCGACTTCTCTCACACGCAGCCGATGACGCGCGATGAGATCGAAGTGGTCGAGGCCGAGGTCAACGCCGTGGTGCGCCAGAACGCGCCGGCGGAGATCCGCGTCATGGCGCCGGACAAGGCGATTGAAGCGGGCGCAATGGCCCTCTTCGGCGAAAAGTATGGCGATGAAGTGCGCGTGCTACGCCTTGGCAATTCGGTGAGCGAAGCCAATGCGCCCTATTCGGTCGAACTCTGTGGCGGCACGCACGTGTCGCGGACGGGGGATATCGCGGTGTTCGTGATCACGTCCGAGGGCGGCGTGGCGCAGGGCGTGCGCCGGATCGAAGGCGTGACGGGCGCGGCTGCGCTCGACTTCCTGAAGGCGCGTGGCGCGATTGCGCGCGAGATCGCTGACCAGTTCAAGTCGACGATCGCTGAAGCTCCGACGCGAGTCTCGCAGCTGGTCGAGCAGCGGAAGCGGCTTGAGAACGAGTTGGCCGATGCGCGCAAGAAGCTCGCGATGGGCGGCGGCGGTGCGGCGTCTGGGCCGGAAGAGGTCAACGGCGTCAAGTTCATCGGCAAGGTCGTCGATGTGCCGGCGAAGGATCTCAAAGGTCTCGCCGACGAGGCCAAGAAGTCGATCGGTTCGGGCGTTGTCGTGTTCGTCGCGACGGCTGAAGGCAAAGCCACCGTTGTGGTCGGCGTTACCGAGGATTTGACGGCCAAGTTCAAGGCCGGCGATCTGGTGACCAAGGCGGTGCAGGCCGTGGGCGGTGCCAAGGGCGGCGGTCGCCCGGACATGGCACAGGGCGGCGGACCGGATGGCGACAAAGCCAACGACGCGATTGCCGCCGTGAAGGCGGCGCTCGCGGGCTGATCGGATTGCGGACTGCCTACTTCGTGAGAGCGTTCACGTGCGGAGGAAGTCCCATCAACCGTGGATCGTAGGCGTGCGCGCCAGCGCCGGATTGCGCGCTTGTCGATAGACACTGGCTAGCGATTACGTCGCATACAGTGGGGCCGTAGGCCCCCATATCAATCTCAACGGTAGCCTGTGACTGCACAGGGGGAACGCCGTGATGGCGGGACGTGTTGGGACGAAAGCTGGCCTGGACCACGTCGCTCTGAGAAGCGGCGTCGAGTGGCGAGACCTTGTCCGATACCGACGTATCGACACTGTGATCGAACTGCTGCTGCCGGCGCCGTGGCTGGCTGGCGCGATCTGGTTTGCAGCGAACGGGCATTACCTGCTGGCGTTGCCGTTCACCTTCTTCCTGTTCCTCACGCTGCTGCGGGTGGCGCACAACGCGTATCACAACGCACTTGGCCTGCCGGCATGGGCGACGGACCTGGTGCTCGTCGCTCTGAGCCCGCTGATGATGCTGCCGTTGCATGCGGTGAAGGTCACGCATCTGGAGCATCACAAGCATTGCCTGGGCGAGGCCGATATCGAGGGCGAGGCCGGGCGCAAAAGCTTCTGGGGCGTTCTAGCCTATGGGCCGCGGTTTCCGGTCGATGTGATGCGGGCAGCGTGGCGGGTTGGCGGGGCTCACATCCGCTGGCGGATGGTAGTTGAGATCGGATTGATCGTTGCGGTGTGGATCGCGGCGGTGACGACGGGGTGGCCGGCGCTGGTCTATCATGCGGTTGCGATGACGGCGGGGGAGTGCCTGACGGCGTTGTTTGCGGTGTGGGTGGTGCACCACGGGACGGAGCATCACGTTTATCCGGCGCGGACGCAGCGGGGCTGGCTGAAGAACCGGATCAGCTACTCCATGTTCCTGCATGCGGAGCATCATCTGTTTCCGGCGGTGCCTACGTTCAGGCTTGGTGAGCTGGCCCGGCGGCTGAACCGGGTGGCGCCGGAGATTGCTGACAAGCAGGTGCTGTAGGAAATCTGCTTTGCGCCGGCCCCAAGCCGGTGAGCCTTCAGCAGAGGGCGGGTGGGGCCGGTCGTGGTCTCGATTTTCAAACATCGCGTTCCGCGAGATCGCTGTGGCGATCATGCAGGCGTGCGATGTGGGTGCGCGGATCGCGTTGCACAATCTGGATGACCAAAACATAAGGCCCGCGGATTGCTCCGCGGGCCTTTGTCTTTGTCGCTGTGGCGAAGCTTACTTCGACATCGCTTCCTGGAAGTTGGAGGCGACTTTTTCGATGAAGCCTTCGGTGGTGAGCCAGGGCTGATCCGGTCCGATGAGGAGGGAGAGGTCTTTCGTCATGAAGCCGGCTTCGACCGTGTCGATGACCGTGCGCTCGAGCGTGGTCGAGAACTTGGCGAGCTCGGCGTTGCCGTCGAGCTTGGCGCGGTGGGCGAGGCCACGGGTCCAGGCGAAGATCGAGGCGACTGAGTTGGTCGAGGTCGACTTGCCCTGCTGGTGGGCGCGGTAGTGGCGCGTCACGGTGCCGTGGGCGGCTTCGGCTTCAACCGTCTTGCCATCCGGCGTCATCAGCACCGAGGTCATCAGGCCGAGCGAGCCGTAGCCCTGGGCGACGGTGTCCGACTGGACGTCGCCGTCATAGTTTTTGCATGCCCAGACGTAGCCGCCCGACCATTTCAGCGAAGCGGCGACCATGTCGTCGATCAGGCGGTGCTCGTACGTGCCGCCGAAGGCTTTGAACTGGTCGGCGAACTCGGCGTCGAAGACTTCCTGGAAGATGTCCTTGAAGCGGCCGTCATAGGCCTTGAGGATCGTGTTCTTGGTCGAGAGGTACACCGGCCATTTGCGCTGCAGGCCGAAGTTGAACGAGGCGCGGGCGAAGTCGCGGATCGACTTGTCGACGTTGAACATGCCCATGGCGATGCCCGGCGATTTGAAGTCGAAGATCTCGTGCTCGATCACGTCGCCGCCGTCAGCCGGCTGGAACTTGATCGTCAGCTTGCCGGCGCTCGGCACCTTGAAGTCGGTGGCGCGGTACTGGTCGCCGAAAGCGTGACGGCCGACGACAACAGGCTGGGTCCAGCCCGGGACGAGGCGCGGCACGTTCTTCATCACGATCGGCTCGCGGAAGACGACGCCGTCGAGGATGTTGCGGATCGTGCCGTTCGGCGACTTCCACATCTTCTTCAGCTTGAACTCTTCGACGCGGGCTTCGTCCGGCGTGATGGTCGCGCACTTCACGGCGACGCCGTACTTTTTGGTGGCTTCGGCCGAGTCGATCGTGACCTGGTCGTTGGTGGCGTCACGGTTCTCGATCGAGAGGTCGTAATACTTCAGATCGATGTCGAGATAAGGGAGGATCAGACGCTCCTTGATGAGCGCCCAGATGATCCGGGTCATCTCGTCGCCGTCCATTTCGACGACGGGGTTTGCAACCTTGATGACGGCCATGAGCAACTCCTGAAAGGCGACGTATCCAGACGTACCGTTGATGTTCTGTGGGCGGCTATATCAGACGTGGTTCAGGGCACAATATGCCCGGGAAAAACACGTCTTCGGGAGGTTCCACCGGCAAGGGAAACGGCTGGTTTTCGGGCGGGAGGGGGTGGGGGCGTACTCTCGTCGTCGTCATTCCTGCGAAAGCAGTAACCCAGGGGTTGCGGGCGCTGGTGTGTGCAGCCCCTGGGTTCCCGCTCTCCGCGCTTCGCGCTGCGGCGGGAATGACGAGCTAAATTTCAAACAGCAAATCTCGTTCGCACGGACCGATGTCCTGCGTGATGCTTTGTGTCGTCTCTCCCAATAGGGAGCGGGGCGCGTGTAGATACGCCGTGGGTAGTGCCTGTGCTGACCTTGCGATCAGCTGTTGCGCGTCTTCACGCGCCCCGTGCTTGGCCGTTCTTCCCGATATGGCATCCAGGAGTTGGCAATCGACCGCCAAGGATAAATCCCAGGGGCCTTAGCTCCGTGGCCAGTGATCGGTTCGGCGTGTCGGGGAGATGGTCCAGAACTCCCTCGGACCCTCCGGTTAGTGACCCCGGAGGCAGTGCTGCGCAGTTCGATTCACCGGGTCGGCTTGTCAGGCCTTCCCGACTTGCTTGAAGGGGCACGGTAGAGTCCCCGACACCACGCGGCCACGCCGGCCAATGCCCCAACGTCTTGAGCTGGACGTCTCCAAGACCTCCCTTCGTCAGGTGCGTTTGCATTATATGCCGGTTTTGGGGGGTGCGGATTCTGCGGGGCTCCGTCCCCCAAGTTGCGTGTGGAAGTTGTTGAATGCAGAGGGGATCGGATTTCTCCGTCCTACAGTTTTGCACCACCGCCATCCCCCAAACGCGTGTTCGGTTGGACCCCCTCCTGTCCTCCCCCTTTCAGGTGGGAGGGACCAGGTGGTGGGAGCTTACCCGACATCGAGGGACGAGCGCGTGTTGCGCGGTGCATCGTTGATGCGTTCTACGGCGCGCGATACATCGGTGGCATGACACTGACGCCCATCATTCTCGAGAACCAGCATGTGCGGCTTGAGCCTTTGGCGGAGCAGCACCGTGAGCCGTTGCGGGTTGCGGGTGATGATCCGGATCTTTGGCGGTTTGCGAATGTGAACCTCGACAATGCCGACTTTGATGCGTGGGTGGATAATCGCTTTGCGGAGATGGCGAAGGGGACGGATCTGACGTGGGCGATCTTTGACAAGGCGTCGGGGAGCTTCTGCGGGTCGACGAGTTTTCTGGCGTACGTGCCGGCGCACAAGCGGGTGGAGATCGGGTGGACCTGGTATGCCAAGCGGGTGTGGGCGGGGGCGGTGAACCCTTCTTGCAAACGGATGTTGCTGGCGCATGGGTTTGAGGGGCTGGGGCTCAACCGGCTCGAGCTGAAGGCGGATGCGCGCAATACGCGGTCGCGGCTGGCGATGGAGCGGTTCGGGGCGACGTTCGAGGGCGTGCATCGTTCGCACATGGTGCGGCCGGATGGGCGGCTGCGCGATACGGCATGGTTCAGCGTGATCCGCGAAGAGTGGCCCCGCGTGCGCGACGGGCTGGATGCACGGATCGCGGCGATCAGCGCGCCTGCATGATGGGTGTTCCATCGGAGCGGTTATGGCGGGTTGCGCTTTCTCCTCTGGGGCGCTTTGAATTGACGCTCCAAATCGCTTCGGCGAAATGCGCTTACGGTTGGGGGAACGGACATGACGCCGAAAGAAACAAAAATAGCTGTAGTGGTCGCGGTGATCGGCGCGGCCGCCACACTTGGCGCAGGCGCGATCCAGGCGTTCGGTCCGGGGTGGTTCAAGGACAACAAGGAAGCAACGCTGCAGACGGATGTGGCGGGCGATGTTGTAACGCCAGCGCCGCAGCCGGTAGCGAATGAAAAAATCGAAGTGGTCCCTGAAGCAGCGCCGCAGGAAGCGACACCGGCGCCCGCCGCTCCTGAAGCGCCAGCAGACGTAATCAACGCGCCGGCGGGATCGCGCGTGCCGACCTTCAAGACCGAACAGGCAGTTGCTTCAGTCAAAAAGAAGTTTGGCGGATCGGGAAATGTGCGGGCGCAACTGGTTGCCAATGTCGAGCTGGAAAACAATTCATCCGAGCCGATCCGCTTCCTGGTGATGACGGCCGAGACATCCCTGATGCTGGATGCCAAGACGCAGTTCAGGATCGAGGATGTATCGACACGGTTGTGCACGATGAGCGTGGCCAGCGCCTGCCGCCGTAACTTCCATGATCGCTATACCGAAATGGCGCCGGGCGAGCGCAGGCCGGTGGCAATCACGTTCTGGGGCGACATCACGCCGGCTAATCTGGCTGCGCTGCCGGAAGCGGCGAAAGCCAATTTCACGCTGGGCCTGAGTGTCATCTACAATGAGGGCGAGGACGAGGTCGTCCGCCTGAGCGATACGGCGCTGAAGGTCGATGCTGCTGCGCTGAAATAGCTATATCGGTTCGCCTGCATAGTGGGTGGAGTTGATGCGTTTCGCGCGAGCGCGTAGGCAGCGTGCATGAGCACGCACGACATCCCTTCCCAGATTACGTTTGATGAGTTCCTGAAGGTCGACATTCGGGTTGGCGTGGTGGTGGGGGCGGAGGCGTTTCCGGAGGCGCGGAAGCCGGCGATTAAACTGCGGATCGATTTCGGGAGCGAGATCGGCGTGAAGAAGACGTCGGCGCAGATCACCAAGCATTATTCGCCGGACGAGCTGGTGGGGAAGCGGGTGCTGGCGGTGGTGAATTTTCCGCCGCGGCAGATCGGGAAGTTCATGTCGGAGGTTCTGACGCTCGGCGTGCCGGATGAGGCGGGCGAGGTCGTGCTGATTGTGCCGGACAAGGATACGCCGATTGGCGGGCGGTTGTTCTAGCGCGGACTAGGCGGGCGCTTTCCGGCTGGAGCAGGCGGTGGCGGCTTTGCGGACGATGCGGAGTTCGGCCATCAGGGCGACCCAGCGGCTGGCGTCGATGACGTCGACGAGTTCGGTTTGCACCTGGGTCCAGGCGGGCGTGGCCTTGTCGAGCTTGGCGCGGCCGGTGGGCGTGAGGCTGAGGACGCGTTGGCGGCGATCCTGGCCGCGTTCGACGGCGACGAGGTTCTGATCCGACAGCGGGCGGATGGCGCGAGGGACGCCGGAGGCATCCATGCCCAGCGTGTCGGCGAGGGCGCCGACGGTAAGCGGGCCCATGTTCGACAGCGTCATCATCAGGTTGAATTGATGGCCGGTGAGGCCGAAGGGGGCGAGGGCGGGATCGTAGGCGGCGACGACGGCGCGTGAGGCGCGGGCGACGTGGCGGAGGATGCAGCTGTCGGTGGACAGGGCAGCTTCAAGCGGCGTGACGCCCGTTTCAGACGCAGACACGGCTTCAACCGTGCCGCCTTTTCGCAAAGCGAACTGGTCCGGCATGACGACGTTCCGACATTGCCTCGCGGCAATCCTGATCCCGGTTGATTGGGTAACGGGGCAGGGCTTGCCCGTCAACGCCGCCCAGCTAGCCAGACACCGCAGAGTACCAGCGCGCAGCCGATCATTTGCACCTGCGTGAGGGCTTCGTTGAAGAGCGGCCAGGCGATGAGGGCGCCGGTGACGGGCTGGATCAGCAGGAGGAGGCCGGCGACGGAGGCGGGCGTGCGGCCGACGCCGGCGACGATGAGGCCCTGTCCGATGACGTGGGCGACGATGGCGAGGGCGAGGGGCCAGATGAACCAGCTGGGCTCTGGCGGGATGAGGGCTTCGTTGCGGACGCCGGAGGCGATGGCGGAGACGACAAGCGTGGCGGCGGTGGACCAGAAGAGCACCTGCATCGCGGTTTCGGTGCGGCGGGCGAGCTTGGCGAAGAAGAGGTAGAGGCCGACCATTACGGCGGCGATGAGGGCGAGGAGGTCGCCCTGGATCGCGCCGCTGGAGTGGGCGTTGGCGGCGCCCTGACTGAGGAAGAAGGCGCCGAGGAGGGCGACGCTGATCGCGATGAGCCAGATGTTGGTGGGGCGCTCCCGCAGGACGACCCAGGCGACGAGGCCGACGGCGGCGTTGCCGAGGTTCACGAGGAAGGTGGCGTTGGCGACGGAGGTCATCACCAGCGACGCGTGCCAGAAGGTGATGTCGAGGCCGAAGAAGGTGCCGGCGACGAGGGCGATGACGGATGGACGGCCGAGCTTGCCGCCGCCCGCGTAGATGACGGCGGCGATCATCGGTAGGGCGAAGAGGAAGCGCCAGAAGGCGGTGGCTTGCGGGCCGAAGTCTGAGAGGCGGAGGCCGATGGGCGCAAAGCCGATGGCGACGGCGCCGCCGAGCACCATGGCGGGGCCGATCCATGACGGGCTCGTCGTAGCGGCAGGTGAGCCGGGTGTCGGCGCGTTCAAGCAGGCAATCCAATGCGGGCGCGAATGTCGGCGGGGGATACGCCTGCTTCGCGCAAGGCAGCAAGGGTCAGCGACTGGTCGCGCTTGGCGTAGCGCTTGCCGTCAGGGCCTGTGAGTAACGCGTGGTGGGAGTAGATCGGCGTGGGCAGGCCGAGCAGGCGCTGCAGCAGCACGTGGATGTGAGTCGAGAGGCGAAGGTCTTCGCCGCGGATGATGTGAGTGATGCCTTGCAGTGCATCATCGTGCGTGACGGAGAGATGATAACTCGTCGGCGTGTCCTTGCGTGCGAGGATGACGTCGCCGAGCAGATTGGGACACGCTGATACAATCTGTTCTGTGTTCGAGCCGAGCGCGCGTTCGACAAATTCCATTCGCGCGAACTCTTCGCCTAGCAGGTCCTGTGAATACTTTATTGAAAGCCGCCACGCGAAAGATTCGCCACGAGCGATGCGTGACTCTTCTTCGTCTGCGCTCATCATCCGGGTTGGCCCCGTGTAGATAACTCCGCTGTCTCCTTCGCCTGCTGTGTGCGGTGCGGAGAGCGACGCGGCGGCGATCTCCTTGCGTGTGAGGAAGCAGCGATAGACGACGCCGAGCGCGCGGAGGCGATCGAGAGCGGCTGCATAGTCAGGCATGTGATCGGACTGGCGCCGTACGGGCAGGGGCCATGAGAGGCCGAGCCACGTCAGGTCTTCGTAGATGGCTGCTTCGTACTCGGGACGGCAGCGCGTGGTGTCGATGTCTTCGAGGCGCAAAACGAAGACGCCGCCAGCTTGCGCGGCGGCGTCTGAAGCTAGTAGCGCGGAGTAAGCGTGACCTAGATGCAGGTAGCCGGTCGGACTGGGCGCAAATCGCGTGATGAAGCTCATGCGCCCAGTCTGATGACTTACTTGCTGTGTTCGACCTTGAGGCCGAGCTTCTTCAGCTCTTCGCCGGGCGAACCCGTCGTGCCGGAGAGGCTGGTGCCGATGGCGTTCCAAGTCATCGGAGCCGGCGGCTTGAGGCCGATGTGGAGCTTGCCGCCCTGCATGATGAAGGTCGAGATCGGGGTGACGAACGGAGCGATGTCCGGCGTTGCGCCGAGCATGCCGAGCATGCTGCCGGCCATCTGGCGCAGCGATGCGCCGGTCTGGCCTTCCATCGGGTTCGAACCCGTCGGATCGGAGGCAGCCATGATCGGGCCGAGGTCGGCCGTCAGGTTGAACATCTTCTCGAGGCCGCCATTGTCGACGATGTTGACGTCGATCAGCTTGAGCTTCGACTGGTCGTCGAAGATCTTGGCGATCGCCATCTCGTCCACGGCAGCCGGATCGTCCGGGATCAGGTCCGAGACGGCCTTGAAGCTCGGGAAGGTGCCTTCGTACTTGTTGGTGATCTGCATCAGCTTGTCGCCGCCGAAGCCGAAGTCGATCTTCGTGTCGCCCGAGGTTTCGTTCCAGGCGTAGTCGAAGTTGAAGTTGAGGTTCGGCTTGTCGAGGCCGTTCTTGGCCAGGGCTGCGCGGATGGCCGCGAAGTCCGGCGCCGGCGGGGCCGGGTAGTCGGGATCGACAGGCGTCATCGCCGAAGAGGCGGCTTCAGCCATTTCCATCATCGTCGCGAAGTCGAACGTGGCGTTCTTGGCCGAGGTCGTGATCTTCGTCGGGATGAACCAGTGGAAGTCACGCGCGTCGAGCAGGGCTTCGCCAACCGTCATCAGATCCTTGCCGTTGACGTTCAGCTTCTGGTTTTCGAACACGTACTTGCCGAGGCTCCAGAGCTTGGTCTCGGTACGCGGCGGCACGACGCCCTTGGCCATGTAGCCGTAGAGCTTGTCGAAGTGCAGGTCTTCCATGCCGGCGTAGGCGATGCTGTAGCCGACATTGATCGGCTGAGCGGTCGGGGCTTCCAGCACGGTGATGGTGTAGGCCATGTCGCGTGCATAGGAGGCGTCGAAGTCGCCGCCGCGCCAGCCGCGGGTGCCCATCGACTTGGCGGTGAAGGCTGCGCCGACTTCGGTGCCCATCTGCTTCATGCCGAAATCGACCTTCATGTCGTAAGCGGCGAAGGTGTCGACGCCGAATGCGCGCATGATGTTGATGTAGCCGCGGAACATCGCTTCGGCTTCCGGGTCCATGCCATAGGCATCGGGCTCGGGCGTGGCGTTGGCGGCCGGGGCGGGGATCGCCTCGATCGAGCGGAGCACGACGTCGTTCAGGATGACGCGGCCGAAGCTGATGTCGTACTTGTCGAACACCGGGTTCATGGCGCTGCTGTCGAAGTCGAAGGCCGGCTCCGTCGGGCCGAGCGCATCGCTCGGGTCAGCCGGGAGGCCCGGGGGCGTGGGCGAGCCTGGAACGCCGACCATCGTGTTCATCATGTTGGCCATGCCGAAGGCCGAGACGCCCTTGGCGTCGATGCGGCTGGCGAGGGCGGCGGTTTCGGTGAGGCGCTGGCCGGTGAGGCGGGCCTTGGCGAAATCGGCGTCGAAATCGAAGAGGCGGAGTTCCTGGATGCCGAGACCAACCGTCGGCATGTCCTTCGGCGTCAGCTTGACGTCGGAGAGGACAGTCGCGTTGGCGGCGGCGTCGAAGGTGATCGCGCCCCAGGTGAACGAGACTTCCTTCGGCAGGGCAGCTTGCACGGCGGCCATGTCGGCCTGCGCAGTCGCCTTGCCCTTGAAGGTTTCACCGGCGAGCTTCGTGACGAAGCCTTCCACCGACTTGGCGTCGATATCGAGTACGCCGCGCGCACCCGATCCTTGTTGTTGGCTGCAACCGGCGACAAGCGCCACTCCGATCGCAAGCGCAGCTAAACCCGCTTTGAAAGCGCGCATTAGTCCCTCCATGGCCTTGGGAGACGCATAACCGAGACCGCGGGCACTGGCGAGCCGTTACGTGCCTAGAAACGCCTGTATTAATTTACTTTAGGGCGCATCCGGCGTGTGGGGATTTTACGCTTACAGGTCTGCCTAACCTTGAGTCAGGTTGTGACGGTTGGGTGTCGCTTTTCGGGGCAGTGGCGGTGCGGTGACTCTTCCCCTGCGAAGCGGGGGGAGTACGGCGGAGCCGGGATGGGGGCGAGTTACGAGGGCGGCGCCTGTTATCCTGGGTCCCGACTTACGTCGGGATGAGCGGAGCGACGAAGTTCGAGTCCCGTTGGAACTCGCCCCCATCGTCTCGTCGCTTCGCGCCGATCCACTTCCCCCCGCTTCGCAGGGGAAGACGGCAGCAACTGACGTCGGTGGGTGAGCCTAGTTCTGCGTGCCGCGGAGGCTTTCCCATTTGCGGGAGGGGTTGAGCATGGCGCGGAAGTATTCGCGGTTCTGCTCAAGCATCGCCTTGGGCATGTCGGCGCCGGCGATCTTTTCGGCTTCGTCGAACTTGCCCTGGATGCCGAGGACGACGACGAGGTTCTGGGTCACGCGGTTGTCGGCGCCGGGGAGGGCGATGGCTTCGCGCAGGGTCTGTTCGGCCAGGCCCGGCTTGCCTTCGAGGGCGTAGGACAGGCCGAGATTGGCGAGGATTTTCGGGTTGTTCGGCGAGAGCGCCATGGCGCGGCGGTAGTAGTCCTGTGCGCCGGCGTGCTGGTCGAGCTGGTCCATGGTGACGCCGATGATCGAGAGCATGCGCCAGTCGGACTGGCCGCCGGCTTCGGCGCGGGCGAGCGCCATGGCGGCGTCCTGCGGCTTGCCCTGGTCGAGCGAGGCCTGCGCATAGATGAGGGTGAGGTCGACATCGCCCTGTTTCAGGGTGAGCGCCTGGGTCGAGACTTCGGCGGCGCGGGCGGACGAGCCGACGGCGCGGAGGACAGTCGCGTATTTCAGGGCGGCGGCGTACTCGTTCGGGTTCTTCTCGTATTCCTGGCCCCAGAACTTGGTCTGGCTGAGCAGGTCCTGCTTGTCGGCCAGATCGCGCTCGGCCTTGGTCGCGGGCATGATCGGGCTGGTCGCCGTGTCGATCAGGGCGGTTTCCTGAACCGTGGGCGGCGCGGCGGCGATGCAGCCGGAAAGGGCCGCTGAAAGCACAGCAAAGCTGACTGTTGCGGCAATTCGGGTGGCGGACATGGTCGATCCTCGAATATTACCGGAATCTTGACGCGCGCCGCCTCAAGGAATCGTTAAGGCGCTGTTGGCCGCCAGATACCGCTGCAAAAGGGCTTTAGAGACCATGCATCCTGCTTTTGTTTCCGGTTCGGGTTCCGTGGTTCCGCTGGTTCTGGTGACCGCCAGGGGGCTGGGCGAGTGGACCAAGGCGCAGGACGCGCGGACCAAAACGCTGGTCGATGCGGTCGGCTTCAAGGGTGAGGCGGGCAAGACGTTGCTGCTGCACGGCGCCGGTGGCGACGTGGAGCGGGTACTGGTCGGGCTGGGCGAGGGGACGGATGGGTTTGCGCTGGCCAGCGTGCCGGGCGCCTTGCCGGCGGGTGATTATGCGCTGGGCGATATTCCTGCGGGCCTGAATGGCGAGACGCTGGCGCTTGGCTGGGCGGACGGGGCGTATCGCTTCACGCACTACAAGGCGGGCGACAAGCCGCGGCGGTTGCAGTTGCCGGCGTCGGTGGATGCGGCGGAGGTGGAGCGGCAGGCCGAGGCGATCGACTGGCTGCGCGATCTGGTGAACACGCCGCCGTGCGATCTGGGGCCGGTGGAGATCGGCGAGGAAGCGGCGGCACTGGCGAAGGAGTTCGGCGCGTCGATCGAGATCACGACGGGGCAGGCGCTCGAGGATGGCTATCCGATGGTGCACGCCGTCGGGAAAGGCGCGGAGCAGGCGCCGCGGTTCATCGAGATAAGCTGGGGTGAGGCCAGCGCGCCGGTGCTGGCGATCGTCGGCAAGGGCGTGGCGTTCGATACGGGCGGGCTGAACCTGAAGCCGGGTTCTGGCATGGCGCTGATGAAGAAGGACATGGGCGGGGCGGCGCATGCGCTGGCGCTGGCGCGGCTGGTGATGAGCGCGGCGCTGCCGGTGAAGCTCTACTGCCTGGTGCCGGCGGTGGAGAATGCGATCGGGCCGGGATCGTTCAGGCCGAGCGACATTCTGAAGTCGCGCAAGGGCCTGACGGTCGAGATCGATGATACCGATGCGGAGGGCAGGCTGGTGCTCGGCGATGCGCTGACGCGGGCGAGCGAGCTGAAGCCGGATCTGCTTATCGATTTTGCGACACTTACGGGAGCGGCGCGGGTGGCGCTGGGGCCTGATCTTGCTCCTCTCTACACGGATGATGAAAAGCTCGCGGCGGATATCGCATCGGCAGCGAAACAAGTGGGCGACCCCGTGTGGCGCATGCCGCTGTGGTCCGGATATGAGGGCGGGCTGAAGTCTCCGATCGCGGACATGAAGAATACGGGCGATGGACCGATGGGAGGTTCCATCACCGCTGCCTTGTTCCTCAAGGCATTTGTGAACGCATCTTCATGGGCTCACTTTGACATATGGGCGTGGCGGCCTGCACGTTACGGGCGACCTGCGGGCGCGGCTGCGTGCGGATTGCGTGCTGTTTGGGCCATGTTGAAGGCCCGTTACGCGCGCTAGGAAAAAATGACGATGTGAGCAACCCTCATTCGTCGAACCTGTTCCAAATTTTATTCGTGCTGTTCAGCTTGAACCCGCGGCGAAATCGGGCGAGTCTCTTCCTCAAGGGGCCGGCCAATTGGAGCTGTCATGGACCGCGCAACAGCGCTTGCCCTGCTTAAAGATGTTCTTGCTGAGACTGTTCGGGCTGATGGCCCGGATCTGAATGTCAGGCAGGCAGCAATCCTTCTTCGCGTTTCACTCGAACCGGGACCGCATACGGTCCGCGGACTTGCTGAAGCTCTCACTCTTGGAAAGCCTGCCGTGAGCCGCGCGCTTGATGCGCTGTCGGGTCTCGGACTGGCCACGCGCGTGCCGGATGAATCCGACCGCCGCAGCGTGCTCGTGCAGACGACCGATCGCGGCCATGCCGTGCTCGCGGGTCTGGGCGATCGCGTGATTGCGTGCGAGCGCGCGAATGCGGCTGCGGTTCAGAAAGCTGCAGCGGCTCAGACCGCTCCGAAGTCGTCGGACAACATCAAGCCGACTGCTTCTTCGCAGCCGCCATCCGCGCAGAAGCCGGTGGCGAGCCAGCCTTCTTCGTCGGCGCCAAGAGACGGCGCCGGCTCCAGCTCGCATGCAGCCTGAGCGCTGGTCGAGCGAGCCACGCCTCACACCTAAGGGGGGCTTAACGGGCGGCGAAGCCATGCGCATCGCCGCCGGTTCTGCAGCTCTCCGAAAAATCCCAGATGGGTCCGCCGAACAGGTCAACCAGGCCTTGTTCGGCGAGCCTGTTCGCGTGCTTGAGCGGGAGACCGACAAGAACGGCGCGGAGTGGGCGTATGTCCAGCTGCGGCTGGATCGCTATGTCGGCTGGATGCGGATGGCGAGCCTTGGGCCCGCCGGAGAAGAGCCGACGCATCGCGTGCGGGTGTTGCGGTCTTTCATCTATGAGCGGGCCGACATGAAGTCGCGTCCCTCGCGCGCGGTGTCGATGAACGCACAGATGGCGCTGGGCGAGGTGGTGGGGAATTTCGTCGAGGTGAAGGGCGCGGGCTGGATCTTCGCGCGACACATTGCGCCGCTGGATGATCCGGAAACGGATTTCGTCGGCGTGGCACAGAGGTTTGTCGGCTCTCCCTATCTGTGGGGCGGTCGTGAGAGCGCGGGGATTGATTGCTCGGGGCTGGTGCAGGTGTCGCTGCAGGCGACGGGCGTTTATCCGCTGCGCGATTCCGACATGCAGGAGCAGACGCTGGGCTTCGAGTTCAAGCCGGCGGCGGATTTCTCCGACATGGAGCGGGGCGACCTCGTGTTCTGGCGCGGGCATGTGGGGATCATGTGCTCGCCGACCATGCTGCTGCATTCGAGCGCGCGCGACATGCACTGCGAGATCGAACCGCTGGGGCAGGCGGTGGATCGCATTCGTCCGATCTCGGGCGAAGTGCGGAGCGTGCGCCGGTTCGGCTAGGCGTATAGCCGCCGGTCTTGCACGTTAGCCGATATCGGCGCTTGGTGTGCGGCGTTGATCTTGCGCTTATCGGGGGCATCCATGAGCCAGAAGCGTGTTCTTGTGACCGGCGGCTCCGGCTTCATTGCCGGGCATTGCATCCTGCAACTGCTTGAGCGCGGGCATACGGTGCGCGCCACGATACGCTCGCTTGCGAAGCAGGAGGCCGTGCGCGCGATCCTGACCGAGGCGGGGATGGTCAATGGTGAGCAGCTGAGCTTTGCCGCTGCGGACTTGCTGAGCGATGATGGATGGGCGGAGGCTGTCTCCGGTATCGACGTTGTCCTGCATGTCGCCTCGCCCGTGCAGCCGGGGCATGTCGCCAATGAGGACGACCTGATCGTGCCGGCGCGGGAAGGGACGTTGCGTGTCCTGCGCGCGGCGCGGGGTGCGGGCGTGAAGCGCGTGGTGCTGACATCCGCCTTCCATGCCGTCAGCTGGGGTCACAAGCACAGCGATCATGTTTTCACAGAGGCTGACTGGACCATTCTCGATGGTCCCGGCGTCGATGCCTACGGCAAGAGCAAGACGCTGGCCGAACGTGCTGCGTGGGATTTCATCAAGGCGGAGGGTCGCGGGCTGGAGCTTGCGACGATGCTGCCGGTCGCCGTGATGGGGCCGGTGATGGGCAAGGAGATTTCCGGCGCCAACCACATCGTGCAGCGCATGCTCAACGGAGACATGCCGGGCTATCCCAACCTGTTCATCCCGATCGTCGACGTGCGTGACGTGGCGAGCGCACACGTTGCGGCCGTGGATGCGCCGGGCGCTGCGGGCGAGCGGTTCCTGATCTCGAATGGCCGGGCGATCGCGATGAAGGAGATCGGCGCGATCATCCGCGAGGGTGTGAGGCCGGCGGCGAGCCGCGTTCCGACGCGCTCCATCCCCGACATCGCGGTGCGCGTCATGGCGCTGTTCAATGCAGAGCTGCGCGTGTTTGCGCCCGATCTTGGTTTTTCGAAGAAGACTTCGAACGACAAGGCTAAGCGCCTGCTCGGCTGGACACCGCGTGAACCGCGCGAGGCGATTGTCTCGGCCGCCAAGAGCATGATCGAGCGCGGCTTGCTGAAGCCGTGACGGCTGCGCCTTTTCAATGCGGCCTATGGGCGGCCAAGTTAGGGCTGCGCGTTCGTCTTCAGTGCGGCGCAGAAGGGGGCTTGTTCCGTGCCGCAGACGTCGGGCTGGCTTTTTGTTGCGCGCCAGTAGTCCATCATGCCCAGTTTCTCGACGAGGGGAAGGAAGCGTGGGTCGGCGCGTAGGGCGCGGGCCTGTGGGTAGAACAGGTTTGCTGTCTCGTAGGATCGGGCCGAGGGAAGGCTGAAGCTCAACCGGTCTGCGACGCGGAAGGCTCCGTCGATGTCGCCGAGCGCTGACAGTGCGGGGAGCGTGACACGCCAGTTGATGATGTCCGTGTCGGCGCATGATTGCACCCGCTTTGCGCCTGCAGACCGGGTGCGCGCATCGGTTGAGACGAGCGCCGCGCGGATATCGCGCAGGCAATCGAGCTTCGGCTTCGGGATGGTCGATGGCGGCGCGGCCAACATGGCGTCGGCATCGGGCGCGTTGAGGAAGAACGCGAACGGGATGAACAAGTCCCAGACTTGCGGCCCGTAGGCTGCGAGCACAGGCTCGAGATCGGCTCGCGCATCGGAGACACGGCCGACCGGCGCCAGGGCCATTCCTACGATACCCGGTTGCACGACCGACTTGTTGGCGGCGCGCGCCACCGCATGTGGCAGCGCTTCGGTGAAGCGTCCCGACGAGGCGAGCAGGGCGGCGCGGGTTCCATTGGCCGAAGCGAGCGCGAAATTGTCCTTGGCTTCCGAATTGGCCTGCGCTTCGAGCAGGAAAGCATCGTACTCCGCTGCCGGAACATTTTTGGCGCTGTCGAGATTGAGACGCGCATAGTAGATATTTGTCTCCTTTGGATCGAGCTCCATGGCGCGCTTCAGCGCCGCCTCGCCTTCGGCAATCCAGGCCGCCTTCGACGTCTCGGGCGCGAAAGGCACGGCGAGGCCCAGAAGGTTCACCAGCTGCGCCTGGTTGTAGGCAGATGTCGGATCAGCGGCGACGATCGCGCGCATGCGGGAGATGGGATAGGTAGAGTTGCGGTCGGTGACGCCGCCCTCCCGGCACCGGTCGGCGACCAGGCTGAGCAATTCCGGCGTCTCGTGCATCAGCGCTTCGCGCGTCTTGATGATGCACCACGTGACCGATCCGAGCTTCCACGCTGTCTGCGCGGGCATGTAGGCGATGTCCGCGGCCGGACTGTTGAAGCTGCCCTCCCACAGTGTGAGCCGCGAGGCCACATCCTCGATCCGGACCGACAGCGTGGTGCCGCTGGCATTGGATCTGGCGTCGCCGCCCATGGCGTAGCGTGCGCCGATTTCGGCGGCTCGCTCGAAGCGGCGGTCCTCCGCAACGCCGCGCGTCTCTGTGCGTGCGACGGTGTCGAACCAGTTCGAGCGCATCGCTTCGAACACGGCGTCCGTCGTTGCTTCTGCCGTTGCTTTCAGTGCTGGGTCATCGCCTGTTGGCGTGAAGCCGAAGAAGGCGATCAGCTGGTTGGCCTGTCCGGTGTCCGCTGGGCCCCCCTTCGGCAGCAGCGTGATCGCGGCGACGATCGCCACAGCCAGCGCCGCTGCAACGCCGCCCCATAAGGCGAAGCGCCGGCTTGCCGGTTTGCTCGTTGTCGGAGTCGGGGTGGGCGTCTCCGCCGGGGCAGCCGCCTTGGGAAGAGTGACGGGGATGGGCGGTGTTTCGGTGGGGTGCGGGTCGGGCTTGCGGACTGGCTCCGCTGTCGGCGCGATGGATGCTGCGGGTTCGGTCTGGGGTGTCAGCGCTACGGTGAGGCGGTAGCCGCGCTTGGGGATCGTTTCGATGATTTCGCCGGGGTGCCCTGCTTCGCGGAACGTCTTGCGGAGCAGGGAGACGGCGCGGGTCAGGCTTTCGTCGGCGCCGAATTCGACCTTCCAGACCGTGTCGATCAGGAATTCGCGGCTCAGCACCTCGCCGGTGTGGGCGTTCATGACGACCAGCAGGTCCATGATGCGCGGCTCGATGGACCAGGACGCACCGCCATTCGCGATGACGTTGCGCGCCGGATCGATCTGCAGTCCCCCCAGCCGCATCGTCGCCATCGCAGCGTACACCTTTGTCCCCGCGTCCCCCACTCCGGCCAAGTTAGCGCATCTGCTTTCGGAGCGTCATCTTTTCATCTGCAGCCCGAGGATGGCCGCGAGGCGTCCTAGAGCAAGCGGGGAATTTAGGGGCGCCGAGGCGCTGGGCGATGAACCTCACAGATTCAGGTGGTTAGCAGTCAGCAGCTTGAAACCGGCGAATCAGCGCACAATTCCCTGTATAATCGTCCACAGGATCAGCCAGCGGGTTGCTGGCGTACTCGGCGCGCTACGGCTAGCGCCGGAGTTGGCTTGGATTTCACTAGAGCGATGCGTTTCCCGGAGGAATTTCTCAATGAGCTGAAGTCGCGCGTGCGGCTGTCGGACGTCGTTGGGAAAAAGGTATCGCTGAAGAAGCGCGGCAAGGACTGGGTGGGGCTGTCGCCGTTCTCGACCGAGAAGACGCCCTCCTTCTACGTCCATGACGATCGCGGCTTCTATAAGTGCTTCTCCACGCAGAAGTCCGGCGATGCGATCACCTTCCTGACCGAGACGGAACGACTGACGTTTGCCGAGGCTGTCGAGAAGCTGGCGCGGGATGTCGGGTTGGAGATGCCGACGCAGTCGGCGGGCGAGGCGCGGGAGTATCGCAAGCGGGCGACGCTGATCGACTGGGTCGAGAAGGCGTGTCTGTTCTTCGAGGACCAGCTGCGCAAGTCGGCGGGCTCGGAAGCGCGGGAATACCTGCAAAAGCGGGGCTTTGGGCCTGAAACGTGGGCGCGGCATCGCATGGGCTTTGCGCCGGATGGCTGGCGGACGCTGTCGGATTACCTGACCAAGCAGGGCGCCACGCTTGAGGAGCTGATCGAGGCGGGGCTGCTGGTACAGCCGGAAGACGGCAAGCAACCGTGGGACCGGTTCCGCAATCGCGTGATCTTCCCGATCACCGACCATTCGAACCGTCCGATCGCGTTCGGCGCGCGGACGCTCGATCCGGACGGGAAGCCGAAATACCTGAACTCGTCCGATAGCCCGCTCTTCCACAAGGGGCGGACACTCTATCGCTACATGGATGCGCGCGAGGCTCTGGCGCCGCTTAAAGAGGGGCCGCTGTCGCGCGGCCTGATCGTGACCGAGGGCTATGTCGACGCGATTGCGCTGGCGGAAGCCGGGATCGGGACGGCGGTGGCGCCGCTGGGCACCGCGCTGACCGAGGAGCAGCTGGATCTGCTGTGGCGGGCAGGGCCCGAGCCGATCCTGTGCTTTGACGGGGATGCGGCGGGTATCCGGGCGGCCTGGCGGGCCTGCGACCGGGCGCTGCCGCTGATCGAGCCGGGCAAGACGCTGTTCTTCGTACTGCTGCCGGACGGGATGGACCCGGACGATGTGGTGCGCGTGCGCGGCGCCGAGGCGATGCGGGGGATGCTGTCCGACGCGCGGCCTCTGGTGGACCTGCTGTGGGCCCGGGAGCTGGACGCCGAGCCGCTGGACACCCCTGAGCGGAAGGCCGGGTTCGAGGCGCGGCTTATGGCCGCTGTAAACCTTATCAAGCACCCGGGGGTCAAAAAGGCCTACGAGCGGGAGCTGAAAGACCGCCTGTACTGGCATTTCCGGCCGGTGAAGCCTGCCTTCACGCCCTCTCAGGGTAAATGGCAGGGCAAGCCGGGCGAGACCCCTCATAAGGGCCAGAACCCCGGAAAGCGGGGTTTCTCCCCCGGTCCAACCGGAATTGCGGGTCTGGCGCTGCTGGTTAGGGCCATAATGGTGCCTGACCGGTTCGAGGCGGCCCGCGAGGCGATTGCGAAAACCGAGTATGGCGACCCGGATGTCGGAGCTATCAGGGATACTGCGTTCGACGTGTACGAAAGCGCTGAAAAGCTTGACCTAGATACTGTTGCAGCCCATCTACGTATCCTTGACCGCAAGCGGGCTGTCGAACTTTTGGAACCTTTTCTGCGAAGGCAACTGGGCGACGATCCAGAGGCCATGAGCCGTGATTGGCTCGACGCAACGGAGCGGTTCCCGGTCGCTAAAACGCTTGTCGGTGAAGTGCAGGCGACGATACGGGCTGACGAGGAGGGCGTCGAAATCATGGGCGCCGCTCACCAGGCCAGGATCATGCAGAAGGTGATCGCGCGGCGCAGCGCCAGCCGGTCAGTTGTAGACGAAGCGGCAACCTCTCCGGCGTCAGAAGGCGCTGACAGACTGAGGAATGCGGTGGGAGGAATGGGCGCTGCGATGGAGTCAAAACGCTCTGAGGACTGACGTGAAGAACAAGGCAAAGTCCGCACCGGCTAAGGGGAAGTCCCCCGCTAAAGCTGAAGTTCGACGTGACAAGCCCGCTGCAAAGCCTAGCTCCGCCAAGGCGGTGCCAAAGAAAGATTCAAAGAAGCCCGAGCCCGTCAAGGCGAAGGCAGTTGCGCCGCCGGCAAAGCCGGCTGCCAAGACCCAGCCGGTGAAAGGGCCGACAGCCAAGGAATTGGCCAAGGCTCCTCCAAAGCCGGTTGCGAGCAAGGAGCCCCCGCCCAAAAGCGGGAGTGAAAAGACCGGTACGGCGAAAGCCCAACCGGCAAAGGTCGAGCCGGTGAAAAACACCAAGGCTGACAAACAGGGTCTGCGGAGAGACGGAATGGCGAAGGCAGAAGCAGCGGCGAAAAAGAAGACCGCCCCAGAGGCGTCTGACGGCCCGCTTCTCGACATGAACGACGCCACGGTGAAGAAATTCATCAAGCAGGCGAAGGCGCGTGGATTCGTTACGTACGATGAGCTGAACAAGGTTCTGCCGTCGGACCAGAATTCGTCCGAGCAGATCGAAGATATCATGTCCCAGCTCTCGGAGATGGGCATCAACGTCGTCGAATCCGAAGACGACGTGGAAGAGGGCGAGCGCGAGCAGGAAGCCGGCGAAGACAACGAGGACGATGGCGAGAACCGTCCCGCTACGTCGAAGTCGACTGCTGTCGCCACCACCACCAAGGATCGCTACGACCGCACGGACGATCCGGTGCGGATGTACCTGCGCGAGATGGGCTCGGTCGAGCTGCTGTCGCGCGAGGGCGAGATTGCGATCGCCAAGCGTATCGAAGCCGGCCGCGATGCGATGATCCGCGGCCTGTGCGAGAGCCCGCTGACGTTCGAAGCCATCATGGTGTGGCGCCAGGAATTGACTGAAGAGCGCGTTCTGCTGCGCGACATCATCGATCTGGAAGCGACCTACGCTGCGGCCCATGGCGGCATCGTCGACAACTCGCAGATCGTGCTGAACGGCGGCGCGCCGCCGCCGTCGACCGCGCCGATCACCGCCAAGAAGCTCGCTGAAGCCGAGAAGGCGAAAGAGAAGCCCAAGCCCGTCAAGCGCGTACGCGACGAGGACGTGGATGAAGTCGAACTCGAGCGTCAGAAGCAGGCGGAAGCCGAAGCTGCTGAAGCCGAGGACGAATTCGATGATGGCGGCGCCATGTCGATGTCGGCCATGGAAGCCGAGCTGCGCGAAGGCGTCACCAAGACGCTCGACGCCGTGGCCGAGAACTTCCAGCGCTATCGCAAGCTGCAGGAGCGCCTGGTTGCCCGCAAGATCGAGGGCAAGGCGCTCACGCCGAAGGACTACAAGGAATACGACGAGCTGGTTTCGGCGATCACCGAGAACCTCAAGACGCTGCACCTCAACAATGCGCGTATCGAGACGCTGGTCGAACAGCTGTACGAGATCAACAAGCGCCTCATCCAGCATGAGGGCAAGCTGATGCGCTTGGCCGACCTGCATGGCGTCGGCCGCCAGGACTTCCTCGACAACTACTTCGGCAACGAGCTGAAGCCGGATTGGCTCGAGAAGGTTTCGGCGCTCTCGAAGCAATGGAAGAAGTTCGTCACCACCGAGACGCGCAAGATCGACGTGCTGCGCGCCGACGTGTCGACGCTGGCCCAGGAAATGGGCGTTCCGATCGACGACTTCCGCCGCATCGTCCAGACGGTGCAGAAGGGCGAGCGCGAAGCCCGTCAGGCGAAGAAGGAGATGGTGGAAGCCAACCTCCGTCTCGTGATCTCGATCGCCAAGAAATACACGAACCGCGGCCTGCAATTCCTGGATCTCATCCAGGAAGGAAACATCGGCCTGATGAAGGCGGTCGATAAGTTCGAATATCGCCGTGGCTACAAGTTCTCGACCTATGCGACGTGGTGGATCCGTCAGGCGATCACGCGCTCGATCGCGGATCAGGCGCGCACGATCCGTATCCCGGTGCACATGATCGAGACGATCAACAAGATCGTCCGCACGCAGCGCCAAATGCTGCACGAGATCGGTCGCGAGCCGACGCCGGAAGAGCTGGCTGAAAAGCTGGGCCTGCCGCTGGAGAAGATCCGCAAGGTTCTGAAGATCGCGAAAGAGCCGATCTCGCTCGAAACGCCGATTGGCGACGACGAGGATTCGAACCTGGGCGACTTCATCGAGGACAAATCGGCGCTTCTGCCGGTGGACGCCGCGATCCAGTCGAACCTGCGCGAGACGACGACCCGCGTGCTGGCATCGCTCACGCCGCGCGAAGAGCGCGTGCTGCGCATGCGCTTCGGCATCGGTATGAACACCGACCACACGCTGGAAGAAGTCGGCCAGCAGTTTTCGGTGACCCGCGAACGCATCCGCCAGATCGAGGCGAAAGCGCTGCGCAAGCTGAAGCACCCGAGCCGGTCGCGGAAACTGCGC
Organism: Hyphomonadaceae bacterium; assembly: GCA_965229115.1. Taxonomy (GTDB): domain Bacteria; phylum Pseudomonadota; class Alphaproteobacteria; order Caulobacterales; family Hyphomonadaceae; genus UBA7672. The sequence continues at coordinate 350,583 of CBDDIR010000003.1, forward strand.
TCGTTCCTCGATACCTGATCGAGATCGCAGACAAAGTTACGAAAGCCCGGCGGAAACGCCGGGCTTTTTGTTTTGGGCTGTGCTTGGCTTTATACTGAAGTCCACGCTTGACTATCTGGTCGCGCCAATATACTGAAGCTGTAACTTCAGTGTATGGAGGCTTTCATGGCGGCGACCCACAATACGTTCGTGATCGAGAAGCAGTACGCCAAGGCGCCGGACAAGGTGTTTGCGGCGTTTGCGGACATCGCGAGGAAGAAGCGGTGGTATGCGGCGGGTGGGGCGCATGAGGTGGTGTCGTATGAGAACGATTTCCGCGTGGGTGGGCGCGAGGTGCTGGTCGGCAAGATGAAGCCGGGGACGCCGATTGCCGGCGTCGTGCTGACCTGGGCTCAGGAGTATGTCGACATCGTCGAGGGTCAGCGGATCGTGGGGACGCAGACGCTCGACATGAAGACGGGCGAGGGCGAAACGCGGGCTTCGGTGGCGATTGTGTCGATCGGGCTGGAGGCTGCGGGGGCCGGCTGCAAGCTGACCATGACGCACCAGGCGACTTATTTCGAGCGCACGGATGGGCCGCAGATGCGCGAGCACGGTTGGCGCGTGTTGCTGGATGCTGTTGAGGGCGCGCTTAGCTGATCGGGGGGGCGGGCTGATGGCGCAGGCGAAGGTCAAGGCGGACGATGTGTTCAATGCGTTGGGGGATCCGACGCGGCGGGCGATTGTGCTGCGGTTGGTGCGGGGGCCGGCGTCGGTGTCGGAGCTGGCGGAACCGCTGGGGATCACGCTGACGGCGGTGAAGCAGCATCTGGATGTGCTGGGGGCGAGCGGGCTGGTGAGTACGCGGAAGGTTGGTCGGGTGCGCACCTGCAGCTTTGAGACGAAGGGGCTGGCTGTGATCGAGACTTGGATCAATGTGCAGCGCACGATGTGGGATCAGGCGCTGGATCGGCTGGGCGATATTCTCGACGAGGAGGAGTAGGGTGCAGTTCAATGCACCCTACCGATTGGCGCGCTAGCTTTGGACGATTGAGCCGAATGTGCCGAAGATCATGCGGGCGCCGTCGAAGGGCATCTGCATCTTGGTCATGCGCTCGTCCTTCATGAGCTTTTCCCAGGCGGCGTCGCGGGCGGGTTTGTCTTTCCAGACGATCCAGCCGACGGCGACGGTTTCGCCGGCTTCGGCTTTGACCGCCTTGCGGAAGTCGGTGAGTTTGCCGTCGGGCACGTCTTCGCCCCAGGTGTCGACGACGGCGAGGGCACCCATCTCCTTCACGACGCCATGGAAGAACTGACAATGCTTGATGTAATCCGCCTTGCGGCCATCGGGCACGGCGCAGACTGAGATATCGATGCTGGACATGGGCTGTTTCCTTTCTTGTGTATTGCCACCCTCTCTCATGAGGTTATGATAGTCAACTATGAAGTTACAAAAAATAACTACACAGGATTCCGACAAGCGCCGCAGCTATGACGATGCGTGTGCGACGGCCCATGCGCTGGACCTGATCGGCGAGCGCTGGGCGCTGCTTGTCATTCGCGAGTTGATTATGGGGCCGCGCAGGTTTTCGGACCTGCGGGCGAGCCTGCCGTCGATCAGCGCGAACGTACTGACACAACGCCTTGAGGGGCTGGAAGCTGCGGGCATACTGCAGAAGCGCAAGCTTCCGCCGCCGGCAAGCGTGCAGGTTTATGAGCTGACGCAGTGGGGCGAGGAGGTGGAGCCCGTGTTGCTGGCGCTTGGGCGCTGGGGCGTGCGCTCACCGCTGCATGATCCGACGCTGCCGCTCAGTGCGGTAGGGCTGATGCTGTCGTTCCGTGCGAAGTTCGATGCGGTGAAAGCGAAGGGTGTGGAGACGGCGATCCAGTTCCGCTTTGGCGAGGACGCGTTCTTTGTTGGCATACGGAAGGGTGTGCTGACCTCGGAGCGGGGCGAGCGCGAGGCGGATGTGACGGTGACGGGATCGCCCGAGGCGGTGGCCGGGCTGGTCTATGGTAAAGTGCCGCTTAAGGAGCTGGAGAAGCAGGGGGCGCTCAGCGTGACGGGCGAGAAGCAGGCGCTGATGCGGCTGGCCGATCTCTACGAGATGCCGCCGAAAGCAGGGACGTAGCGCTGTAACAGCGTTTTTACAGGCGTTTGTTCCGTATGCGTGTGCATCCGGGGTTTTCGTTCCGGCTCACGTCTGGTCTTGTCCTCCCGTAAACTCTTCCCAGTTCAGCTAGGGACAGAGACAAGACTGAGGACTTCTCCATGACGAACGCGCGCGCACCCAAGGCAATGATGGCTCCGGAAGGTTCGGGAGCGATCGGTGGCGGGGAGGCTGTGCGGCATGAGTGGGACCTCGCCGATCTCTATGTTTCGGATGCGGCGTGGGAGGAGGCGTTCGCCGACCTCGAAAAGCGCATTGATGCGCTGCCGCGCCACAAGGGCACGCTGGGCAATGGCGCGGGCGTCGTGCTGGCGGCGTTCCGCGAGATCAGCGAGACGACCAAGCTGGCCTATCGCGTGTACATGTATGCCAGCCTGAAGCGTGACGAAGACCAGCGCGTGGCTGAATCGCAAACGCGGTTCGGGCGTTCGCAGGCGATGTTTGCGGGCTTCGGCGAGAACGTGTCGTGGATCAATCCGGAATTGCTGACGCTCGGCGCGGATGTGGTCGAGCGCTACATCGCGGAAGAGGCGGGGCTTGCGCCGTTTGCGTTCCAGCTGCGCGACGCGGTGCGGATGGCGCCGCACACGCTCGATGCGGCGGGTGAGGAGATGCTGGCCGGCGCGTCGCTGGCGCTGGGCCAGCCGCAGCAGATCTATGCGCTCTATGCCAATGCCAGCATTCCGTGGCCGACCCTGACGCTGTCGGACGGGACTGAGCTGAAGGTCGACCAGTCGGGCTATACGCGCGGACGGCAATCGCCCAATCGCGATGACCGCAAGCTGGTGTTCGACACGTTCTGGGGCGCGTGGAAGCAGTACGAGAACGGCATGGGCGCGACGCTCAATGCGCAGGTCCAGGGCGCGGTGTTCAACGCGCGGGCGCGGAAATATGCCGGCGTGCTCGAAGCGTCGATGTTCATCAACGCGCTGCCGCCGGAGGTTTACACGCAGCTGGTGGCGCAGGTGAATGAGGGGCTGCCGACCTTCCATCGTTATCTGAAGCTGCGCGGGCGGATGCTGGGTATCGACGCGCTGCGGTATTACGACATCTATCCGCCGATCATCGCGGCCAACACGGGCAAGTTCGACATGGCGCGTTCGGCGGAGATCACCTTCGCCGCGCTGGAGCCGTTCGGCGACGAGTATCGCGGGATGCTGCGCACGGGGCTGGACGCCAAGTGGATGCACTCGCATCCGCAGGCGGGCAAGCAGAGCGGGGCGTACATGGCCGGCATGGCCTATGACCAGCACCCGTACCTGCTGCTCAACCACAATGACGACTACGACTCGATGTCGACGTTTGCGCATGAGTGGGGCCATGCGATCCACACCATGCTGGCCAACAAGGCGCAGCCCTTCGAGACGGCGAGCTATTCCACCTTCATCGCAGAGATGGCGTCGATCGGGAGCGAGATCCTGCTGCAGGAATATCTGATCGCCAACGCGAAGACGAAGGAAGAGAAGCTGTTCTATCTGGGCTCGGCGCTGGAGCTGTGCCGGGGATCGTTCTTCCGCCAGACCATGTTCGGGGAGTTCGAACTGGAGATCCATCGCGCGGCCGAGCGTGGCATGCCGCTGACCGGGCCGATGCTGACGCAGACCTATGGCGAACTGCTGCGTCGCTATCACGGCCACGAGCAGGGCGTGATGACGATCGACGATGTCTATGCGCAGGAGTGGGCGTTCATTCCGCACTTCTACATGGGCTTCTACGTGTATCAGTACGCGACTGCGATTTCAGGCGCGGTGTGGTTCACCGAGAAGTTCCTCGCGGGCGATGCGAAGGTTCGCGACAGCTTCCTCAACGTGCTGAAGGCGGGCGGATCGGATCACCCGCACGAGATCCTGATGCGCCAGGCCGGGCTCGATATGACGAAGCCGGATGCGTACAGGTCAGTCGTGCGGCGCATGAATTCGATCATGGACCGCATGGAAGTGCTGCTGGCCGAGTAGGCCCTAGAGCCCGTCGAACGTCCCTTCGCAGACGCGCGGGTCGCCCGACTGGTAGCCGGCGAGCAGCCATTGCTTGCGTTGCGCGGAGGTGCCGTGCGTGAAGCCTTCCGGCGTCACGCGGCCGCCGCCACGTTTCTGCAGCGTGTCGTCGCCGATAGCGTTGGCGGTCTGCATGCCGGCTTCGAGGTCGCCCGCTTCGAGAGCGACTTCGCCGTTCGAGACTTTCGCGGCGTTGGCGGCCCAGACGCCGGAATAGCAATCGGCCTGTAGCTCGAGCGCGACGGAGTAGCGGTTGCCGTCAGCCTGGCTGCGGGCGCTCTGCTGCGCTTGTTGTACTTTCTGCGAAGCGCCAGTGAGCGTCTGAACGTGGTGGCCAAATTCATGGGCGATGACATAGGCCTTGGCGAAGTCGGCTTTTGAGGCGCCAAGTTGCGAGCTCATGGTCTCCCAGAAGCCGAGGTCGAGATACACGGTCTGGTCGGTGGGGCAGTAGAACGGGCCCATGGCGGCCTGGCCATAGCCGCAGCCCGTGCTGGTGCCTTGCTCGTAGATGACGGTTTTGGGCGGGGTGTAGCTGGAGAGCTGGGCCTTCCAGACATCGTTGACGTTGGTGCCGATGACGTCGACGAACAGGCCGGCGTCGTCGCGCGGCGTGCCGACTTCGCCGCGTTCCTGGCCGAGACCGCCGAACTGGCTGAGCACCGCCTGCGTGGTGGATGGATTGATGCCGAGGACGAAGTAGCCGATCAAGCTGATGACGATGGCGCCGATGCCGCCGCCTGCCGCAAGGCCGCCGCCGCTGAGACCGCGCCGGTCTTCAACACCGCCGCCGCGCCGTCCGCCGCTCCAACGCATGTGGTCCTCCATTGTCCCTGGTTATTGTCCCTGGTTGCCAATAGGCCAGAACGCGCGGCCGAAGGGAAGGATGCAGACGCCGAAAGGTGGCGGCGGGGATGCTCGCCTGTCATAGTTTTGGCGTGCTAAAGATGGCGGAAACACAGGGGAGACAAGGGATGGCGCATCCCATTCGCGTAGGCGTTGGCGGCTGGAGCTTCGATCCGTGGGACGAGACTTTCTATCCCGCCGGGCTCTCCAAGACGAAGCAGCTTGCCTATGCCAGCCGCAAGATGACGGCGGTGGAGGTGAATGCGACCTACTATTCCTCGTTCAAGCCGGACACGTTTGCGAAGTGGGCGGAGGCCGCGCCCGATGGCTTCGTGTTCAGCCTGAAGGCGCACCGGTTCTCGACCGTGCGCAAGACGAAGGAGGACATGAAGAAGTCGGTCGACATGTTTCTCGGGCAGGGCATCACGTCGCTGAAGGACAAGCTGGGTCCGATCAACTGGCAGTTCCCGGGCACGCGGAAGTTCGATGCCGAGTATTTCAAGATGTTCCTGTCGGTGCTGCCGAAGGAGAAGGACAAGATCCCGCTGCGCCATGCACTTGAGGTGCGTGGCACGGGATACGATGTGCCGGAGTTTTACGATCTGCTGACCAAGCATGGCGCGACGGTTGTCTATGCCGAGGACGATGAGTTTCCCAAGCTCCGCCATGAGGGATCGGACTTTGCCGTTGCGCGGCTGATGCAGTCGCAGGCGGATGAGAAAGCAGGGTATCCGGCGGCGGAGATCGGGCGGTTTGCGAAGACACTGACGGGCTGGTCGAAGAGCCAGGACGTGTTTGCGTTCTTCATCTCGGGCGCGAAGGAGCGCAATCCGGCTGCCGCTATGGCGCTGCAGGAGAAGCTGGGGATCACGCCGGAAACTTCAGGCGAGGCGGATGAGATGGCTGCGGGCAAAGCCAAGAAGGCTGCTCCGGCGAAGGCGCCCGCCAAAGCGCCTGCGAAGGTCGCCGCCAAGAAGGCGCCGGCGAAGAAGAAGTAGTTACGCCAGCTTCTGCTCGAGCCATTGGGTCAGCTGTGCACGGCGCTGGGGCGTGGACTTCTTTGCGAGGTCCGTGACGATCGCGCCGATCGTCACGGATTTGAGTTCGGCGCGCCAGGCTGCTTCGGCACGGCCGAAGGCGGCGTTGATGCCACACGGCTTGCGGAAGTCGGCTTGCGGGCTGACGCACGGGCCCTGCTGGCGGATTTCGGAGCAGCGGAAAGTGTGTTCGTCGCCTTCGATGGCTTCGACAATGTCCCACAGTGAAATGTCATCGGCGGGTCGGGCGAGGCGGTAGCCGCCGCCTGCGCCGCGGATGGATTGTACAATGCCAGCACGGGCGAGCGCCTGCATATGCTTGGCCATGTAGGCGGGGGCGAGCGCGTGAAACTCCGCGAGTGCATTCGCGGGCAGGCCGATGCCGGGCGGCAGCGCCGCAAGCAGGGCGCAGGCATGGGCGGTCCACTCGACGCCCTCGCTCAGCTTCATGGGTGGCTCCAGATTCTTATTGCGGACACATAGCATCCGATTTATATCGGACACAACCTGTCCGATTAATGGGAGCGAGCGTGATGACGTCCAAGGTCAATATCGTTGGCGGCGGCATTGCGGGGCTGATTGCAGCGTTAGAGCTGGCGCGATCGGGCGCGAAGGCGAGACTGTTCGAAGCGGCGGCTGATCTGGGTGGGCGGGCGCGGACGCGACACATGGATGGCTTCTCGCTGAACCAGGGGCCGCATGCGCTCTATCGTGGCGGGGCGTTCAAGCGGGAGCTGGACCGGCTCGGCATTCCTTATGGCGGGCAGCGTGCGTTGAGCGGGACGCGTCAGGCGATCTGGCAGGGGCGGCTGCATGACCTGCCGGCGTCGGCGGGTACGCTGGCGATGACCAGCCTGTTCCGCATTCGCGAGAAGCTGGCGTTCGCGCGTGTATTCAAGGCGATCAATGATGGCGCGACGGGCGAGGGCTCGTTTGCGCACTGGCTGGACGCGCAGAAGCTGCCGCCTGTGGTGCGGGCGTCGCTTGAGGCGTTGGGGCGGCTGACGGGATATACGAACGGGTCGGCCGAGATTTCGGCGGCAGCTATTCTGGATCAGATCAGGCTGGGGCTGGCTGGGACGTTGTATCTCGATGGCGGGTGGTCGACGCTGGCCGCGGGGCTTGCAGAGGCTGCGCGGGAGGCTGGGGTTCAGTTGAATACCGGCGCGCGCGTGGAGCGGTTGCTAGTGGAGGGGCGGCAGTCGCGGCTGGTGATGGCGGATGGGACTGAGGTTGTGGCTGATGCGACCATTCTGGCGCTGGGGCCGCATGAGGCAGCGGCGCTGGCGCCGGGGATTGGATCGCTGGCGGTTGAGGCGCGGGAGGCGATGCCGGTGCGGGCGAATGCGCTGGATCTGGCGTTGAGCCGTATGCCGGAGGGCGCGCATGATTTTGCGCTGGGCGTCGATGGGCCGTTCTACCTGTCGCTGCATTCGCGCTCGGCGAAGCTGGCGCCTGCGGGTGGCGCGGTGGTGCATGTGGCGAAGTATCTGGCTGTGGGCGAGATGCCGGCGCGGGATGCGATGGCGGAGCTGGAGGCTGTCGCTGATCTGGTGATGCCGGGGTGGCGGCAGTTCGAGGTGCGGCGGCAGGAGTTGCGCGGGATGGTGGTGTCGAACGGTCTGCCGCGCTGGGATCGTGCGCGGCCGGATGTGGCGCTCAGCGATGCGCCGGGCGTGTTCATCGCGGGCGACTGGGTCGGGCGCGAGGGCATGATTGCGGATGCGGCCGCGGCGAGCGCCGTTGAGGCAGCGCGGTCTGCATTGGGCTGGCTGGCGTCGGCGGCGGAGCGGTGTGCGGCTTAGCCGTGTGGGGCGGGGCCGGTGTTGACGCCGGCGATGGGCGCGCCTGAGCCGAAGGCTTTCGGCAGAAGCGTCCACCAGCGGGCGGGGGTGGAGTTCATCTTCTCTGCGAAGGCGCCAGCTTGTGCGCCTGTGCCGGCGAAGACGTCGCCGCGGTTCGGGCCACGGCGGATGGCGCCGCCGGTGTCCTGCGCGACCATCAGGCGCTGGAAGGCGTAGCCGTCATAGGTGCCGTCGACGAAGACGATTGCGCCGTAGGGGTGGTAGGCGGGATCGACGGCGATCGAGCCCATCGGCGTGAGCGGCACGTTGGCGGCGCCTTTCGGGCCGGCCGTGACGTCTGCGATCGCTTCTTCCTGGAAGAAGACATAGGACGGATCGGCGTTGAGCGCGGTCTTCTGCTCGCCGGGGTTGGTGTCGAGCCAGGAGCGGAAGTTCGTCCACGTCGGGTTGGTGAGGCGGCCGGAATTGCGGAGCGCGCCGAGGGCGGAGTTCCACTTGTAGCCGTTCTGCGCGGAGAACTGCGCGCGTGCCTGCGTGCCATCCTGGAAGGCGAGGCGGCCGGAGCCCTGGACCTGCAGATTATAGACGTCTGCCGGGTGAGCGTAGCCGATGATCTGGCCGAGGAAGGGCGTGATGGATTCGCGCTTCGGATAGGGGCCGATGCGATCGCCGTTCAGCTTGCCGTTCAGCGTGCGCGGGGCGCCGCGGAGGGTTTCGCTGTCATAGGCTTCGGCGAAGGCGCCGAGATCGACGGTGATCATATCCGGCGGGCGCTTGAGCAGCGGTTCGGTAAGTTGCGGGGTCCATTCGCGGCTCGCCTGGATGACGGGCTCGAAATAGGAGGTGATGCGCGCTTCGCCGGGGCCGAAGACGAAGTTGGGGTCGAAGTAGTTTTCGAAGAACCAGCGTTCCTGTCCGGGCTGGATGGTATTGGCCGCATCGCAGGGCCCGAGCCAGGTGGAGACCGTGCCGCCATAGCGGCCGCCGGTGAGGGCGGCGTCGGGCGTGCGGTTACGCCATGAGGCGCACTGGCGTTTGAAGGCGGTGAGAGCGGGCGCCATGTCGGCGGTGGCCCAGCCTGGGATGTCCGAGAAGCGGGCGGGGGCGAGGGCGAAATCGGTCGGCTGCGGCGTGACCGGGGGCTGGGTCGGGGTGACCGGATTGGTGACCGGGGGCCGGGGCGGAATGGGCGTGCGGTTGCCAGCGACCACGGGGGCCGGGCGGGACGAGGCGCAGCCGGCCAGGATGGCGGCGAGGCTCATGGCGAGGATGGCGCGGTAGCTCATTCGCGTCTCCGAAACAAAAGGCGGTAGCCCCACTTCCCCCGGTTGGGTGGCCCCTAGGGATGAAGTGAGGTTAGCGCGAAATTGTGGCAGGGCGAGCGCGGGCTGCTTAAGGCTGATTTGGCTTGAAATCCGGCCGTGCCTGGGCGGCTGGGACGTTGGCGACGATGCCCGCCAGATTGCCTTCCTGGCCGGACGGGACCAGCTCGTAGAAGCCGGTGAGCTTCACCTTGATGACCACGGGGCCATCGGCAAAGTTCGAGAACTGCCAGCCCTGGATGCCGTCGAACGGGGCGGTTAGGGAGCCCTGCTGCTTGAGGCCGCGGGCCTGCTTGTAGGTGGCGACGTTCATAGGTTGGCCGGGTTCGGGCGTGGTGTGGCCGTGGAAGTCATAGCCGATGTCGTTGGCATTTTTCGCGCCGATGGCTTCCCATTCGTAGATCAGGGAAGCGCCCTGTTTCATCGCGACCTTGTATTCGAGCTCCGAGCCCTTGGCGCCGCCGAGGAAGTCGGTGAGCGGGATTTCGATCACGTCGGTGCGGGGCGGGATTTCGGATTCGCGGGACAGAGGTCCGCTGGCCGAGTTGGTGTCGACTTCGATCTCGTCGGGCGCCCAGAGGCGGGCGATGCCGGAGAGTTTGCCGAGGCCGAGCGGATCGGTGTTGAACTCGGCCGGCATGATCGCGCCGAGCACGATCAGAGCGCCGACGACAAAGCCGCCGCCGGTGATCAGGGCGAGCGTCTTGCCCGAGACCTGGAGCTGGACCGGCTTGATGGCTTCGGGGGCGACTGGGGTTTCTTCAGACATCAGGTGTCTCCGGCGAGAAAGTAGCCTGCGAGCTGTTCACCGGCCAAGACGATGCCGGCGAGGAAAAGCAGTGCGTTTGCGGCGATGGCGAAGCGGCCGAAGCTCTTGGTCGTGCGCCACAGGGTCATGACCACGAGGATCAGCGAGAGGGCGATGAGCTGGCCGATCTCGACGCCGATGTTGAAGGCGATGAGGTTCGGCAGGAGGCCGTCCTTGTTGAGGCCGAGGGCCTGAAGCTTGGTGGCGAGGCCGAGGCCGTGGATGAGGCCGAAGCCGCCGACGGCGACGCGGTTGTCGATCTCGAGCCCGAGCTTGCGGAAGCCGCCGAGGTTGTCGAACGCCTTGTAGGAGACCGACAGGCCAATGACCATGTCGACAAGGTGGGACGAGACGCCGAGATCGAACAGGACGCCGATGATCAGCGTGGTCGAGTGGCCGAGCGAGAACAGCGTGACGTAGAGCAGGACGTCCTTCAGCCGGTAGAGGAAGAAGATGACGCCGAGCAGGAAGAGCAGGTGGTCGTATCCCGTCACCATGTGCTTGGCGCCGAGATAGAGGAAAGGGAACGGGTCTGCGCCGATCGTGGTGCGCACGAACTCCGCGTCGCTGCCGCCGATGGCGTGGGCGAAGACGGGCGGGGCAATCAGCGAGAAGGCCAGCAGCGCAAACAGGATGTGGTGAGAACGCATCAGGGCTCGCGCGTGGCTTCGGGTGTTTTTGGTAAGGTGCAGGGGAGGATTGCGCAATGGGCGCGCGGGCGCGGTCCCGCAGGTGTGACCTGTGGGGCGGTCATGTGCTGGTGGCGCGCCGGTTAGCGGGGCGCGTGTGTAGCGGTGATTTCACCGCTGGTTTTGGGGAGAGTGGCGTGGCCCTTCGCTGCCGCTCCAGGCGTTCGTTGCTCAAATTGGTCCACTGGACCAATTCGTCCGCTTTGCGGATCGCGCCTCACCCCCTCCGTCTTGCGCGCAAGAGCGCGCAATCCACCTCCCCCAGTCCTGCGGACAGGTGGAGGCAAGTTCCCCTTCGTCGCGACGATGCGCTGTGTTGCCTCCATCAGTGCGGAGCACTGGGGGAGGTGGATCGCTTGGCGTGAGCCAAGCGAGACGGAGGGGGTGGGTGTTTGGCTCACGGTGGTGAGCACGTGCTCGTGCTTCGACGGACGGCTCGCGAAGCGAGCCTGCTCAGCATGAGCGCTATTGGCGCTGTCTTGCTGGACAGCGTGTGTTGTTTCCCTGGATTGGGTGTCGGTCGTCCTTTCGGGCAGATCGAGCGGCATGGTCGGTGTGGCATTCACCGCGCTACGGCGCGCTTTCATCCGGAAGGTTGAGGCGACGTGGAGCACGATCATCGCAAGCACGCGCAGCATCGCATTGATCCAGTGATCAAGCGGCGACGGGGTCCCTAGCCCAATGTGCGCGTGTTTGTGTCGTGTCATGCGGGGTAGAATACCCCGGTCCAGGGCGCCGTAGATTCTGAGAGGCTCTGTCCCCCAATCTTTCGCGCTAGTGCGCTGAGATTGTTCGGGATGATTTTTGGCTGTCCTACAGTTTGGGACCGCTCCATCCCCCAATCACGGAGTCATTCTCGGGCTTGTCCCGAGAATCCCGGCTCTGGCGGCGCGGGTTCGTCTGCTTGTCCCGCTGCTGGTCTAACCGAGATCTTCGGCACAGGGCCGAGGATGACGGCCGGTGTTGGCGAGTGCGTGTTCGCTCTCAGGCATCCACTTGTCTTCACGTGCGTATGAAAGGGGATTGGGAGTTGGCTATGGAAGTTTTGAAGAGCGCGGTGGCGGCTGGGCTTATTCTGGCGGTGCTGGATGGGCTTTGGCTGGGCGTGATTGCGAAGGGGTGGATCGTCAAGCAGCTGGGGCCGTTGATGCGTGAGCAGATACAGCCGGTGCCGGCGATCCTGTTCTATCTGGTCTATGCGGCGGGGCTGGGTTTCTTTGCGGTGCAGCCTTCGCTGGTCGATGGCGACTGGATGCGGGCGCTGGGCGTGGGCGCGTTCTTCGGGCTGGTGGCGTATGCGACCTATGACCTGACCAATCTGGCGACGATCAAGAACTGGCCCCTGCCGATGGTGATTGTCGATCTGGTGTGGGGCGCAGTGCTGTCGGGTGTTTCGGCGGCCGGTGGCGTGGTGCTGCTGAAGACGTTCGGGTGGGCGTGAGCTAGCGCTGGTGAGCGCCGCGCTCGTGGTTCGACGGACGCCGCCTTACGGCGGCTGCTCACCATGAGCGCTAAACTACCCGCGCCGTTGTAGCGCTCATCCTGAGCAGCGCACGAAGTGCGCGTCCGTCGAAGGACGAGCGCGTGCCCGCTACTTCCCGCCTGCGTATTCCTTGACCAGCAGGTGGAGGAAGGCGCGGCCGTCGTAGAGTTGTTTTACGCCGACGCGTTCGTTGAGGCCGTGGACGCCGCTGGTGTTGGGGTCGGCGAAGATGCCGGAGACGCCGTAGGTGGGGATGCCGGCGGGCGTGGTGAAGCGGCCGTCGGTGGCGCCGGTGGCCATGGCGGGGATGACGGGCACGCCGGGGAAGAGTTGTTCGCTGATCTTCTCGATGGGGCCGAGAATTTCGGGCGTGAGCTTCGGCGGGGCGCTGGAGGATTCAGGTTCGCCGTTGAGCGTGACTTTGACTTCCGGATCGTTGATGGCGGTTTCGAGATCCTTCTTGATCTCTGCCTGCGTGCGGCCGGGGAAGATGCGGCAGTTGACGTTGGCCGTGGCGCGTTGCGGCAGCGCGTTTGGGGCGTGGCCGGCGTTGAGCTGCGTTGCGACGCACGTGGTCTTGAACAGCGCGTTGTAGCCGGGGTTGAGCATCAGGCGGCGGATGGCGGCGGCGTTCTCGCCATCGGCGGCGTCGCGCATGTCCTGGCCTTCCTGGCCCGGCGTAATCTCGCCCATGCGGCGGAAGAAGCCGCGCGTGGCGTCGTTGAACTCGATCGGGAACTGGATGGCTTCGACTTTCGCGAGCGCCGTGCCGAGGCGGTAGATCGCATTGTCAGGAACCGGACGGGAAGAGTGGCCGCCGGGGTTGGTCACTTCGATGTGGAAGTCCTGATAGAGTTTTTCGCCGGCCTGAACGCCGTTGAAGACATACTTGCCGGTGTCGGGATCGATGCGGCCGCCGGCGCCTTCATTGAGCGCGAACTCGGCGCTGATGAGATCGAGATGGTTGTCGACCATCCACTTGGCGCCGATGAATTCGTCCGAGCTTTCCTCGCCGCAGTTGAGCATCAGCTTGATGGTGCGCTCGGGCTTGTAGCCCTCGCGTTTGAAGCGGACCATCGAGTCGGTGAAGATGGCGGCCATGGCTTTGTCGTCGCTGGCGCCGCGGGCGTAGAAGTATCCGCCTTCTTCGGTGAGCTTGAAGGGATCGCGGACCCAGTCTTCGCGCTTGGCTTCGACGACGTCGATGTGCGCCATCAGGAGGATGGGTTTCTTCGCCGGGTTCGAGCCGGGGAGGATGGCGACGAGGTTGCCATCCTGCGGGCGGTTCGGGCCGGGGTTCACGAGAATGTGGAGGTCGCTTTCCGGATAGCCGGCGGCGACGAGGCGCGCCTTCATGCGCTCTGACGCGAGCGTGCAGGAGCCGACAGAGAGCGTGGTGTTGGTTTCGATCAGCTCTTTGTAGAGCTCGCGGAATTCGGGCTCGCCGGCGCGGGGATCGGTGGAGGCGGTGCTCGTGGCCGTGCCGGTGGGCGTGGCGCAGGCGGCCAGAGCGAGCATCGAGGCGGCGAGGAGAAGGCGCATGAAATCGTCCCTGAAACTGTCAGGGCAGATGAGCATGTCGCGCGCGTCAGGCCAAGTCGTCAGGGCAAGTGTTACGGCCAGGCGGAGATGATGGCGCCAGCGACCATCGTCCCGAGGATGAGATGGATGGCGTCCAGCACGAGCAGACCGATTTTCTCGGGGCTATAGACGAAGGAATACATACGCACGGGCAGGACAATCAGGATGGCGACCTGCGCGGTGACGATCAGGCCGGCGGTCAGGTTATCGACCTCTGCAGCCTTGAGGATCATGGCGAGGCCGATGGCGGTGAGGATGGGGAGGAAGAAGGCTATGGGCATCTTCCACATGTGCGGCTTGAGCTGTTCCTTCGTGTAGCCGGTGAGCTGCATCCAGAGCTTCGAGAACAAGAGGCCGTAGATCAGTGCGCCGATGGCGTAGGTGACGACGGCGGCGACAGCGATGGCGATCCAGTTGTCGCCGACGATCAGTGCTTGCGATGGCATGGCGGTTCCCCCTTGAGCCCGCGGCGAGGCTAGGCGGGGGAGGCGGGCGGAGTCCATGTCTCGCGCGGGGAAGCGTTCCGCAGCGGCGGCGCAAAGCAAAAGGCCCGCCGGTGAGGGCGGGCCTTTCTTTGTTGGTGCAGTCAGATCAGCCTAGAGCTTCGAGGTGAGTTCCGGGACGATCTTGAAGAGGTCGCCGACGAGGGCGTAGTCCGCGATCTGGAAGATCGGGGCTTCTTCGTCCTTGTTGATGGCGACGATGATCTTCGAGTCCTTCATGCCGGCGAGGTGCTGGATGGCGCCCGAGATGCCGATGGCGATGTAGAGCTCCGGAGCGACGACCTTGCCGGTCTGGCCGACCTGGAAGTCGTTCGGGGCGTAGCCTGCGTCGACGGCGGCGCGCGAGGCGCCAACGCCTGCGCCGAGCTTGTCGGCGAGCGGCAGGATGTACTGGTTGAACTGTTCAGCCGAGGCGAGGGCGCGGCCGCCGGAGACGACGCGCTTGGCCGAGGCGAGCTCGGGACGATCCGACTTCTGCAGTTCTTCGGAGACGAAGGTCGCCTTGAACGGACCAGCCGGAGCGGCGGCGGTTTCGACCGAAGCCGAACCGGTCGATGCGACAGCCTGGAAGGCCGTGCCGCGGACGGTGACGACTTTCTTGGCGTCGGCCGATTTGACCGTGAGGATCGCGTTGCCGGCGTAGATCGGGCGCTCGAAGGTCGAGGCGTCGATCACTTTCGTGATCTCCGAGATCTGCATGACGTCGAGCTTGGCGGCGATGCGCGGAGCGACGTTCTTGCCGGTGGTGGTGGCCGGGGCGAAGAAGGCGTCGTAGCCGCCCATCATCGGGACGACGAGGGCTTCGACAGCTTCGGCCAGGGCGTGGCTGAAGGCTTCGCCTTCGACGTGGATGACTTTACGCACGCCAGCGAGTTTCGCGGCGGCGTCAGCGGCAGCTTTCGCATTGTGGCCAGCGACGAGAACGTCGATGTCGCCACCGAAGGCTTGCGCGGCGGCGACGGTTTTCGCGGTCGCGTCGTTGAGCGCTTCGTTGTTGTGTTCAGCGAGAACGAGAACGGCCATGATCAGATCGCTCCAGCGGATTTGAGTTTAGCGATGAGCGCGTCGACGTCGGCGACTTTCTCGCCGGCTTCACGCTTCTTGGGCTCGGCGACTTTCACGACCGACAGGCGTGGCGTGACGTCGACGCCGTAGTCAGCCGGGGCTTTCGTGTCGATCGGCTTCTTCTTCGCCTTCATGATGTTCGGCAGCGAAGCAAAGCGCGGCTCGTTGAGGCGGAGGTCGGTGGTGACCACGGCCGGCAGCGAGAGCGAGACGGTTTGCAGGCCGCCGTCGACTTCGCGGGTGACTTTCAGCTTGTCGCCATCCATGGCGACGGCCGAGGCGAACGAGCCTTGCGGCCAGTCGAGCAGGGCGGCGAGCATCTGGCCGGTCTGGTTGGCGTCGTCGTCGATCGCCTGCTTGCCGGTGATGACGAGGCCGGGTTGTTCGGCTTCGACGATCTTGGCGAGGATTTTCGCGACGGCGAGCGGTTCAACCGCAACGTCGGTCTGGACGAGGATGCCGCGATCACCGCCCATGGCGAGACCGATGCGGATGGTTTCCTGGGCCTGGGCCGGTCCGATCGAGACGAGCACGATCTCGGTGACGACGCCTTTTTCCTTCATGCGGACGGCTTCTTCGACAGCGATCTCGCAGAAGGGGTTCATCGCCATCTTGATGTTGGCGAGATCAACGCCCGTGCCATCGGCTTTTACGCGCGGGCGGACGTTCGGGTCGATAACCCGCTTTACGGGCACAAGCACCTTCATCGGTGGGGTCTCCGGCTGGACGGTCAGGCTTTGACCTGAAGATCTGGGTTCACGGCGCCCCCCAATGGTGCGCCTGCGAGCCGCGGCTTTCTCCTAGGCAGCACGGGCGCGGGAATCAAGTTTCCTGGCAGGATTTCGGGGCAAAAAGCGTCGATTTGGCGCGTTCGTCTGGGGGCGGGATGAAACATTCGTGCGCGGGGGCGGATTTCGGGTGGTTTTTTCAGCCGGCACGCTAGCCTGAGGCAAACTCAGGAGCGAAACGCGACCATGGCCGACCCGTTTGACGATGCGTTCTACAAGCGCGCGGATGCGCACATTAACCTGGCTAACGAAGCGGTCGGGGACGCAACGCCGGAGGCGGTGAATGCGTCCATGATGTTCGCCTCGGCGCGGTTCTCGGCCTTCATCTCGGCGCGCGGGTTCAAGTCGGGCGAGGCGATGGCGGCCAAGCGGGAGGAAACGGTGAAATACTTCGTCGACGGCTTCCAGCAGATGCTTGAGGGCAATCTCGACGCCTACATCAAGAATTTCGATGCCTATATGAAGCCTCAGGAGGATTGATCGGTCAGGCCGGCGCTGAGTTCATTTGCACTTTTGCGGTCTGCCTTAAGACTATCTTCCAACCAAGGCGCCAGCCTTCCAGCGCGATATCCAAGCTGTTTGGGGACGGCATGAGCAGGCGCAACGTGATTGCCGACTATGGCGCAGCGCTCAGCGCTGTGATGTTCGTGGCATCGCTCTGTTTGCCCGGACTTGTGTATCTTGCGCCGCGACCAGACGCGCCCGCGTTCATCAGCGGGGTAGCCATCTTCGCTTCAGGTTGGGCGCGTGCGCTATCCCTCGAAAACTTTGCGTGGCTCGCAAATCCTCTCGCGCTGATTTCGTTCTTCTGGGTTTTGCGGGACTTGCATCCTCGCTTGTCGGCAAAGCTGGCAGCGGCCGCCTTCCTGATATCTTTTCATGCGCTGGCTTATGACAAGACGCTACTGGATGCAGGCGGCGCCGTTGGGTCGGTTCGAGTTGGGCTCGGCTTCTGGCTGTGGCAGGCTTCAATGCTATCCTTGGCGCTGACAAGATTGCCGCTAGTTTTAAAGAGCAGACCCAGCGACGCGTTGGGGTTTTAAAGTTGCGATAGTCTCACTAGGTTTGACGCATGGCTCTTGGATTTCTTCGCCGTCTTCTGATGTCCACCGGGCATGCCGAGTTGCAGCCTGAGGATGCGCGGTTGGCGGTGGCGGCGGTGCTGGTGATGGCGGCGCGGTCTGACGGGAAATACGATGACCATGAGGCGGCGATCATCGACCGCGTGCTGGGCAAGCGCTTTGGGCTGAACGCCGACCTTGCGCGCGGACTGCGCGAGCAGGGCGAAGAGGCCGAGGGCGAGGCCATCGACATTTACCAGTTCACCAAGGCGATCAAGGAAGCCATCCCGCTCGAGGATCGCATTGCGATCATCGAGGAACTGTGGGGCGTGATCCTGTCGGATGGCGTGCGCGATCCGCATGAGGATTCGCTGATGCGGCAGATCGTGGATCGGCTTGGGTTGTCGCCGATGGATAGCGCGCTGGCGCGGCAGAAGGTTCAGGGTGGTGGGAGTATTCAGGCTTAGGCTTGGATGCGCTCGCGGTCGGAGCTGGTAAGCACGCCCCCGTCCTTCGAGACGATCGCACGATAAAGTTCCATCGTTGATGCGCCGTGCCTGCGATCCCTCAGGATGAGGGCTATCGTGAGCTGGTGCTTGAGTAGCTCTCATCCTGAGGGATTGGCGCGAAGCGACAATCGTCTCGAAGGATGGCAAGGGTGTACGCGCGGTGCATCAAGATGCGCCCTACGATCTTCCCAGCATCGTCATTCCCGCCGAAGCGTAGCGGAGAGCGGGAACCCAGGGGCTGCGAGCTAGATGCTTGCGGCCCTTGGGTTCCTGCTTTCGCAGGAATGACGGGAGATTACTGCGCCGGTGCGGCTGGCGTGGCGGGAGCGGGCGCTGCTGCCGGTGACGCGTAGGCGCCGGCGGGCGGCGTGACGCCTTTGAGGTATTGGTCGAGGAAGGTCACGTAGGCGTTCGAGGCGGTGATGCGGTTTTCCTTGCGGAGGAAACCGTGGCCCTCGTCGGGGAAGATGATGTATTCGACGGGGACGTTGTTCTTCTTCACTGCAGCGACGAGGTCGTCGCTTTCGGCCTGCAGCACGCGCGGGTCGTTCTTGCCCTGGATGACCAGCAGCGGCTTCTTGATGTTGGCGGCGTGGAAGAGCGGCGAGATGCGGGTGTGGCGTTCGCTATCGGTCGCCGGGTCGCCCATCTCGTCATAGAGCGCCTGTTTCTGCGCGCCCCACCAGGCGGGGATTTCCTGTAGCGTGCGCGTCCAGTTGGTGACGCCGAAGATGTCGATGCCGGCAGTGAATTCTTCCGGTCGGAAGGCGAGGGCGGCGGCGACCATGTAGCCGCCGTAGGAGCCGCCCATGATTGCGATCTTGTCCTTCTGAACCCAATCGAGCGATTGCAGATACTTCTTGCCGTACACGACGTCGTCGAGATCGACCTCGCCGTGTTTCTTGTCGTCCATGTGGAAGAAGGTCTTGCCGTAGCCCGACGAGCCGCGGTTGTTCACGCGCAGCACGGCGTAGCCGTGGTTGGCGAGGTGCTGGTACATCGCCGTGTAGCCCTTGCGGTTCTGACCGCCGGGGCCGCCGTGAACGTCGACGACGGCGGGAACGGGGGCCTCGGCGCTCGCGCCCTTCGGCTTGAACAGGATGGCCGGGATGTCGAGGCCGTCGAAGCTCTTGTAGCGGACGACTTCGGTCTCAACGAGCATCTTCTCGTCGATCGCCGGGTTGAGGTTTTTGGTCAGGCGCGTGGCGGCGCCGGTGGCGAGATCGGCCACGAAGACATCGGCGGGCGATGTGTCGGACGCGACGGTGAAGGCGATCTTGGTTTCGTCGCGGTTGAAGCGGACGCCACCGAGATCGCCGGCGGGAACGCCCGTCAGCTCGATTGGCTTGTTGGCGGTCTGGTCGTGGATGGTGATCTTCGACGACGCATCGGCGTTGATGCCATCGACGCGGTATTTGCCGGACGGCGAGTAGGTGACGAAGCTCACATCCCAGTCGGCTTTCAGGAGCTCGGCCTTCTTGCCGGTGGCGAGCTCGTGGGTCCAGGCTTGCGTGAACTCGCCGAACTCGTCGGTGGAATAGATCAGCGATTTGGAGTCGGGCGTGAATTCATAGACGCCGTGGGCGACGACCTTGTCGCCGGGCGTGATGAGCGTCGGCTTCTGCGTGGCGGCCTTGGTGAGGTCGGCGAGATAGACGTCCGAGTCCGCGCTGGTGTTCTCCTTCGAGAGGGCGAGCCATTTGCCGTCGGGAGAGACAGCGGTCGGGTTGAAGTCCGTGTTCTGGAAGATGAGCTTCCGCGCGAATGTCGTGGTGTCGTAGGCGTACACGTCGAAGGCGGACGGGTTGCGCTCGTTGGAGATGAGCCAGAACGTCTTGCCGTCGCCGCTCCAGCCGAGGAAGTCTGCCTTGTGCTTGTCGCCGGGCGTCAGGTCTTTCAGCGCGCCGTCGGCCTGGCGGACATAGATGTGGTTCAGCTCGTCGCCGCCGCCATCGGTGGTGACGAGGATGCGGTCGTCGGCGGGGAAGTAGCTGACGGCGAAGACGGCCGTGGTGGTCGAGGTGGTGAGCGGTGTGATGTCGCCGCCGGCGACGGGCAGCGAGGCGGCGTTGAAGACGCCCGACTTGTCGGTGGCGACCAGCACATTGCTGCCGTCTGCGGAGAAGGCGATCGGCCAGGGCATCGACACGGCGGTGGTGTCGAAGAAGGCCTTGGCGTCATAGGCCTGATGAGCGGGCGCTGCCGCGACTTCCGTCTTGGTTTCAGGCTGGCAGGCGGCGAGCGCTACGAGCGCGAAGCCGCTGATAATTCCGATGTTCCGCATGGGTCCCTCCAAGTGCGCGCGCACGATGGACGGGGCCGGGTGGGACGGCAAGGCTCGCGACGAGCATTGCGACATGAAGTTGGCGTTAGCCGCCTAACCGCGCGTTATCTGCTTATTCGCCGCTGGCGTCGGCCGGCGCATTGGCGGCGACGAGGTCGCCCATCTTGAACCAGTCGGTCTTGGGCAAGCCGAGTTCATAGTCGAGCCAGGCGGGGACGATACGGGTGGAGCGGGCGCCGCGCGTGTTGGACAGCATGACGATGCCGGAGTTGTTGCCGGGCACCCAGGCGATCTGGGCGATATAGCCTTCGACGCTGCCGGAGTGGGTGATCACCTGATGTCCGGCGTAAGTGTAATTACGCCAGCCGAGGCCGTAGGAGGTTTCGGTGACGGGCGTTTTCAGCGAGCGCTGGCGGGCGGTTTCGGGCGGCGTGGTGATGCGCTTGCGATGGGCTTCATCCAGCACGGCGGCGGGGATCACATCGGTGCGCAGGCCCATCTGCGCGATGAGCCATTTCGACAGGTCGTTGATCGAGGCGTTGATGCCGCCGGCGGCGGGCACGCGGTAGTACCAGTCGGTGACGGGCGTCGGGACCCAGGTCTGCTGGCCGACGCGTTTGTGCGGGCGGGCCCAATTGCCGGTGGACTTGAGCTGGGCGAGGCCTATCGAGGCGGTCTTCATGCCGAGCGGGGTGAAGATGCGGGTCTGCACTTCGGCGGCGTAGGTGCGGCCGGTGGCTTTTTCGATCGCGGTGGCGATCATGTTGAAGGCGACGTTCTGGTAGGTGAAGCATTCGCCGGGGGCGCAGGTCTGTTTGACGTTGCCGTATTCGCTGAGGATGGCTGACGGCGTGCGGCCGGCTTCGAGAAGATTGTCGTATGCGTAGGGGGGAAGGCCGACGCTATGGGACAGTACATTCTCGAGCGTGACGCGGGCGGCGTCTTCGGGGCGCTTGAGCTTGAACTCGGGCACGATAGTCGAGACGCGGGTCTGCAGGTTCAGCTTGCCTTCGCTCTGCTCGAGGACGGCGAGCGTGCCGGCGAAGCCCTTCGACAGCGAGGCGATGCGGAAGACGGTGTCGGCGTTGACCTTCTCCGTGCCGCCGGCTTCGCGTACGCCGTAGGTTTTCACCATGGCGACGCGGCCGTTCTTCACGACGGCGACGGCGAGGCCGACAAAGTCAGGCGCGGTGGCGGCGTGGTCGAGTTCGTCGCCGAATTCCTGGAGGGTCTGATATTCCTTCTTCAGCTGCGCGTGCGCCGCCATTGGCGCGCCGAGCGTGAGAGCGGCTGAGAGAAGAAGTGCAGCGAGTTTCAACCTGGAAATCCCTGAAGGACATCTGACTATTGAGGAGTTCGTGACGCCCCTCAATCGAAGCTTTGATGAAAGCTTTCAGGTGAACAGGTTAATTCCGAACTAGGCGGGAATTTGTCAGACGCTGCTGGCGGCTGCGAGTTCGCTGCGCACGGCCATGAGGATCTGGCCGAGCAGGTTTTCGCCCTGCCATTGGGCGGGATCGCGTGCTGCCGGATCGTCTTCGGAAAGGCCGATGCCCCAGATGTAGTCCTTGGGGTTGGCTTCCGCGAGAATGGCGTCGCCGGTGTCGAGAAGGCGGCGGCGCAGGCCGGGGTTCTGACTGAACTTGGCGCGGGTTCCGTCGGTGACGATGCGGATCTTGTTGGCGTCCCACGTCGGCTGGTCGAAGCCGGAGGCCCGGCCGCCCATCAGCTTGTGTTCGTGCGGGCTGTCGGACTTCAGGATGCGTTCCGCCATCGCAACATCCCCGAACAGCCGCGCCTTCTGCTCGTGCATGTATTGCTCGGCGCAGAGGTAGGCATGGCCGCCCAGCGTGAAGTGCGATTGGTGGAACTGGCTGAAGGGGCCCTTCATGAAGAGAAGGACCGCGGGCATGGGCTAGCGGTTCGCGCCGGGAACCCAGAGGACGTCGGCGGCGCCATTGTTGTTGGCGCGACGGGCGGCGACGAAGAGGAAGTCCGACAGCCGGTTGGCGTAGGCGAGGGCGAACTCGGAGACGACTTCGCCTTCGGTGGCGGCGAGCTGGGCGATCAGGCGCTCGGCGCGGCGGCAGACGGTGCGGGCGACATGCAGGTGCGCCGCGAGGGCGGAGCCGCCGGGCAGGATGAAGCTGTTGAGCGGCGGAATGGGGCCGTTGACCAGGTCGATCTCGGTCTCGAGGCGGGTGACCTGCGCCTCCACGATGCGCAGCGGCTCCCAGCCGAGTTCCTTGTCGCGCTGGGGCGTGGCGAGATCGGCGCCCAGATCGAACAGGTCGTTCTGGATACGGCCGAGCATGGCGTCGAGCTCGGGGTCGCCTTCGCAATGCAGGCGGGCGACGCCGATGGACGAGTTGGTCTCGTCGGCCGCGCCATAGGTTTCGACGCGCAGGTTCCACTTTTCGACGCGCTCGCCAGTTGCGAGGCCCGTCGTGCCCTTGTCGCCAGTGCGGGTGTAGATCTTGTTCAGAACAACCATGCGCCCTTGTCGGGACGCGGCGTCAGGCCGTCAATGGCTGATCAGTTGTAGCAAAGCCCCGGTTTAGAGGGCGTAAGCCTCGTGCACACCCGAAATCGGGCCGCCGAGCAGGTCGAGCGACGGGCGCGGGGTGGTGCGGAAGGGCACGCGGCGCACGTCCACGAGGGCTGCACGGTGCGAGAACACCCAGCCGGACAGGCGCGGGGCGGCGTCCAGCAGCAGGGCAACCGATTGCGGCTCGCCCAGGATCGTCATCTGGCAGGCGCCGTCGATCGTCAGGACGATGTCGGCTTCCAGGGTGGCGTCGAAGCGGCGGATACGTTCGTTGATGGCGTCGATCGCCCAGTCCGCATCGGCTTCGCCGCGCTGCAGGGCTTTGAGGGCATTGGCGATTCCGTATGATTCCGAAGCGAACCACGTCCAGAACTTGCGGGGGTTCAGCTCAACAGATCCACGTCCGAACACGGCCAACTCCATCCATCGCACCAGCCAGAGCCATGTTCACATGCACAGCTTCAGGCTTGGACAATCCGATCGATGAAATTTAACCGATCCGACCCCAATGCAGCATGAACGGCGCAGGAAAGCGGATCGTTCCCTGCGTGAATGTACAGGACGTGGTTCGCGTGGCGCGGAAGCAACAGTTACTTGAATGCGCCGGCCAGCCAGCCGAGGATCACCAGTAGGATGATCGCGATAAACTGGATGATCACCCGCAGGCGCATCAGCTTGTTGGACCGCGACGCAGATTGGGGGTCCGTGCGGACGAGGTTCACGATCCCGAAGCCGAGAACCACGAAAACCGCAGCAATGGCGATATAGACGCCGTATGAGAGCCAGACTTCCATGGCGGTGTCGTACGCCTGAAATGGCGCTTACGCCATCGGGTAAGGGCGTCGCACCCGGCTAGCGCCTGCCATCCGGGGCAAACCGCTCATCGGTCCAGACCAGGGCGTTGAAAGACATGGCTTCGCGCAGGGCGATGACGACGTTCTTCATTTCCGGCCCGCCGCAGCCGGCGGTGTAGGCGACCGACTTCTGCTTCCCGGCGTCGTTCCGCCAGGTGACGTTCACGGTCGGCGCGCCGGAATGGCAGTTTTCAGAGACAGCGCTGGTCTGGTTGGGCGGCAGGGCCCAGAAGCCGGCTTCCGTCAGGGCGGTTTCGGCCGCCTTGAAGGCGTCCGCCCCGAGATTGCCCTCGCTGACGCCGGTGGATTTCACGAACTTCACCCCGTTCAGCGCATAGGAGCCGTCCGGGTGGAGGGTCATGTCATATACCGGGCAGGTCTGCTCGCATTCGCCCTCGGACAGGACGACCACGGCATCGCCGGTCTGGGCCTGGGATACGCCCTGTTCGGCAGGGGAACAGGCGACCGCGGCCGCAGAAACTGCGGTCGCGATCACGAGCGTTCTCAGAAAGCGTGTCCCCGTCATGTGGCGAATCTAATCTGCGTCGCCGGAAAAGACGAGATCAGCCCTTCTTGAAGCGGAACAGGAACTGGTCGGTGTGGCGGCGGACGGTCGGGTCGAAGGCGCGCTTGGTGCGGTCGTCTTCCGGGTTTGCCAGCACGTCGCTCTTGTCGACATAGGTGAAGCCGGCAGCCTTGGCGGCAGCGAGTACCACAGCCGGATCAACGCGGTGGTTGGTCTGGGCCGAGGTGTTCTTGTCTTCGCCAGCGGGTGCTGCGTGGTCCATGGCGATGAACTCGCCGCCCGGCTTCAGCACGCGCTTGATCTCGGAATAGGTCTTGGTCTCTTCGCCAAGGCCAGCGGGAGCGTTGGCGGGTTTGAAGTAGATCTCGTGCGGTCCGAGGATCCAGATCACCTTGTCGACCGAAGCCGAGGGAATCGCCGAGTAGTCGTCGAAGTGCGACTTCACGATGGTGGCGTTCTTGAGCTGGCCAGCGTCCTGGCGGCCTTTGTAGGCGGCGTCGCCGTAAGCGAACTCGGGCGGGTACTGCGCATAGAGCTTGCCCGACGGTCCGATGGCTTCCGAGAGGATGCGCGAATACCAGCCGCGGCCGCCTTCAAGTTCGAGAATGGTCTCGCCCGGACGGATGTTCATGAAGGCGAGGACTTCAGCTGGCTTGCGCGCTGCGTCGTCAGCCTGGTCGGCGCCCTGCAGGCCTTCGTGCTTCACGAGACGGTCAGGCGCGGCAAGGATCGCGGTGTAGTCGGCAGCGGCGAGGGGGGCTGGGCCGCCCATCGTGGTGCAGCCCATCATGCTGGAGCTTAGGGCGAGAAGCGCAAAGGCGCTGGCGGCGAATGCGAGTTTCATAGTGGTGTCCCTCCCCGGACATACAGCCTTAAAACTGAAAGGCGCGGACCGCATGTGCGATCCGCGCCGATCTTCAGTCAAGTCAGTCACTTAAATCCTACGGCTTCTTGTAGCGCAGCAGGAACTGGTCGGTCTTGCCCTGGATCGAGGGATCGAACACGCCCTTGGTGTGATCGTCCGCCGGGTTGGCGAGCAGGGGGCTTTCTTCGTCGAGTGCGAAGCCGGCCGTCGTGGCCATCGCCTTGACCGGCAGCGGGTCGATGCGGTGCAGGTCGTTGCCCGAGGTGGTCGGCGTGCCGGCCGGAGCGACGTGGTCCATGATGATGAAGGAGCCGCCCGGTTTCAGGATGCGCGCGACTTCAGCGAAGGCTTTCGCCGGATCACCCATCACGGCGTTGCCGCAGGCCTTGGCGCAGTAGAGTTCGTGCGGGCCCTGGAACCAGGTGACGACGTCGACCGATGCGTCGGCGGCGTCGAGCTTGTCGAAGGGCGACCACGACACGGTCACGTTGGCGAGGCGGTTGTCTTTCGTGCGGGCGGCGAGGGCGTCCTTGTAGAAGCCTTCGAACTCTTTCGGGGCCTGCATGATGACTTTGCCCGACGGGCCAGCGGCGAGCGAGAACAGCTCGGTGTAGTAGCCGGCGCCGGCTTCCATCTCGAACACGGTCTGGCCGGGCATGATCTTCGTGAAGGCGAGGACTTCAGCCGGTTTGCGGTTTGCGTCCTTCGCGGTGTCTTCCGCCACGCGGCCGGGCGATGAGACGAACGAGGCGTAGTCGGGGCCAGCCGGAACGGCGGGCGTTTCAGCGACCGGCGCGGGCGCCGGCTCGGCCGGGGCAGGCGGTTCACCGCCGCAGGCAGTTGCGAAGGCCAGCGCCAGAAGCGATGCGCCTGATATCTTCAGGAAATTGCGGGTCATGTCGTCCTCCTCTGGCGCCGTTGCGCCAATGCGGCGGAACATACACCGCGCCCAACGGCGGACTAGGCGTTCAATTCTTTCGTGTGGTTCATACAAACACGCGTCCTTTACGCAGAGGAAGCGGTTTCGGTGGAAGCCGGTTGGCGTTACTCTCACGGCAATCGAACGCGCAGCCCAAAAGACGCGTCACCCACAGGAGGACTATCATGCGGATGCTCAAGCCCGCCCTGACTGCCATTGCAATCGCCTTGATGGCCGCTCCCGCCATCGCACAGGTTCCGCGCGCGCCGGATGGCAAGCCGGACCTGACCGGCATCTGGAGCAACGCATCGCTGACGCCGCTGTCGCGCGCGCGCGGCATCAACTCGCTCGTCGTCACGCAGGCCGAAGCGCAGAAGATCGCCGACAATACTGCGATCGCTGGCGTCGCCGCTGACGATCCGGAGTTCAACCGCAACGCCCGCTATTCCGATCCGAACAAGGGCGCGCCGGAAAAGGGCGGCGATGACTTCGGCCTGAAGGGCTACGACTCGTTCTGGGTGACGCCTGGCACGCAGCTCGCGCATGTGAAGGGCGAGTATCGCACCTCGAACATTATCGAGCCGGCCAACGGCCAGCTGCCGTTCAAGGATCCGGCGACGCAGGCGAAGAAGGCGATGGCCGGCTTCCAGCGCTACATGACGGGCAACGCCCCGTATGAAGGCCCGGAAGAAACCGCGATTGCTGAACGCTGCCTCATCGGCTTCGGCCAGACGGGCGGTCCGGGCATGTTGAGCGTGCTGTATAACAACAACTACCAGTTCGTGCAGACGCCGCACCACCTGATGATCCTCGTCGAGATGGCGCACGATGTGCGTGCGATCCCGATCTTCGCGACCGCGGACGAAGCGCGCAAAAACCACCGCCCCGATGCGATCAAGCCCTGGCTGGGCGATACGGTCGGCTGGTGGGAAGGCGACACGTTCGTGATGGAGACGATCAACGTCAATCCGCTGCAGGCCGAGAACCAGTCCTTCCCGATCTCGCCGAAGGGCGTGGTGACCGAGCGCCTGACGCGCCTCGGCGAGAAGGAGATCAACTACCAGTTCACGGTCCACGATCCCGAGACCTACACGCAGGACTGGAAGGCTGAGCTGAGCTTCTATCCGACGACGCAGCTCTATGAGTACGCCTGCCACGAGGGCAATTACGGCATGCACGGCATTCTCGCGGGGGCCCGCGAGAAGGAGCGCCAGGCTGCTGCTGTCGCCGTGAAGGCCAAGCCGGGCAAGGCCAAGGCGGTCAAGGGCGGCGAATAACGCCGGAATTTTAGTTACAACGTTGAAGGGGCGCGTTTCCTGATGGAGGCGCGCCCTTTTGCGTGAGCGGGGCGGAGTACTTCGCACATTTGGGTGAGCGTCTTTGTCCCGCGCGCGCGAGGGGTCAGACTTCGGTTGAGATGAGTGCTCCACACCGATGGCGCGCCGCCCACAGGAGGAGACACCATGCGCAAGCTGGCGCCAGCCATCACCGCACTCGCATTCGCGATTCTGGCCACACCTGCTCTGTCCGGTCAGGCATTGGCGCAGGTGCCCAAGGCCTCCGATGGCAAGCCCGACTTCTCAGGCTTCTGGACGAACGCTTCCCTGACGCCGCTCGCACGCGCGCCGAATGTGAAGGGGCTGGTGGTCGATGAAGCCGAGGCCCGCAAGATGGCGGATGCGTCGTCCATGGCGGGCGTGACCGAGGAAGGGTTCAAGGGCGCAACCTACTCCGATCCGAACAAGGGTGCGCCGCCGAAGGGCGGCAAGGATTTTGGCGTGCAGGCCTACGACTCGTTCTGGATGGATCCGGGGCATCGCCTTGCCATCGTGAAGGGTGAGTGGCGCACCTCGAACATTGTCGAGCCTGCGAGCGGGCAGATCCCGTTCCTCGATCCGGCCGGGCAGGCCAAGCGCCGTATCCTCAACCGCGAGCGCTATGAGACGGGCAATGCCGCCTATCACGGTCCGGAAGAGACGACGCTGTCGGAGCGCTGCCTGATCGGCTTTGGCCAGACGGGCGGGCCGGGGATGATGAGCGTGCTATACAACAACAACTATCAGATGGTGCAGACGCCGCACCACATGATGATCCTGGTCGAGATGGCGCACGATGCGCGCGTGGTGCCGATCTTTGCCGATGCAGCGACTGCGCGTGCGAACCACAAGCCGGTGACGATCACGCCCTGGCTGGGCGACACGGTCGGCTGGTGGGAAGGCGATACATTCGTGATGGAGACGGTGAATGTGCGTCCGCTGCAGGCGGACAATCAGGCCTTCCCGATCTCGGCGAAGGGCGTGGTGACGGAGCGCCTGACGCGCACGAGCGAGAAGGACATCTTCTACGAGTTCACGGTCACCGATCCGGTGAACTACACGCAGCCTTGGAAGGCGGAGCTGAGCTTCTATCCGTCGAACGGGCTCTACGAGTACGCCTGCCACGAAGGCAATTACGGGATGCACGGCATCCTCGCCGGCGCGCGCGAGAAGGAACGTCTCGCGGAAGCCGCCAAGCCCAAGAAGGTCAAAGCAACGAAGCGCCGCAGCTAGGGAGAGCGAGCCATGCAAATGTTGAAATCGGTTCTGGCTAGTCTCGCTCTTGCGGTGATGGCTGCGCCTGCAGTGGCGCAGGTTCCGAAGGCGTCTGATGGCAAGCCGGATCTCTCCGGCTTCTGGACCCATGCTTCGCTGACGCCGCTCATCCGTGCGCCATCGAACAAGACGCTGGTTGTGTCGGAGGAAGAAGCCAAGCGGATTGCTGCGGCTGTTCCGATGGCGGGCGTGACCGAGGAAGGCTTCAAGGGCGCAACCTACTCCGATCCGAACAAGGGGGCACCGCCGAAGGGCGCGAAGGATTTCGGCGTGCAGGGCTATGACTCGTTCTGGATGGATCCGGGTGCGCGGCTCGCCCATGTGAAGGGCGAGTGGCGGACGTCCTATGTGATCGAGCCGGCAAGCGGACAGCTGCCCTATGTCGATCCGGCGGGGCAGGCCAAGAAGCGCGCTGCGCGGTCGGAGCGTTATGAGACGGGCAACGCCGCCTATGAAGGGCCGGAAGCCACCAACATCGCAGAGCGTTGCCTGATTGGTTTCGCGAATGCAGCGGGTCCGGGCATGTTGAGCGGGCTCTACAACTCCAACTACCAGATGGTGCAGACCAAGGATCACATGATGATCCTTGCCGAGATGGCGCATGATGCGCGCGTCATCCCGATTTATGCGAGCGCCGAACAGGCCCGCGCCGCGCGCCGGCCGGCGGCCATTAAGCCATGGTTTGGCGACACGGTTGGTTGGTGGGAAGGCGACACGTTCGTGATGGAGTCGACCAACATCAATCCGGTGCAGGTCGAGGCGCAGTCGTCCTTCCCGATCTCTGAGAACGCCGTGATCCTCGAGCGCTTCACGCGCACGAGCGACAAGGACATCCTCTACGAGTTCAGCGTGACGGACCCTGAAACCTACACGCAGCCGTGGAAGGCGGAGCTCAGCTTCTACCCGTCGCCGGGCTGGTATGAGTATGCGTGCCATGAGGGCAATTACGGGATGCATGGCATCCTCGCGGGCGCGCGCGAGAAGGAACGTCAGGCGGCGCTGAAGGCCAAGCCCGTCAAGGCAACCAAGCGCAAGAGCTAGGCTCGCACGAAAACAAACAGGCGTGGGAAACAGGAGCAGACCATGCGGATGTTGAAACCGGCTTTGACTGCAATCGCAGTCGCACTCTTGGCGTCGCCTGCGCTGGCGCAGGTTCCGCGCGCATCGGACGGCAAGCCTGATCTCACAGGCTTCTGGACGCACGCCTCGCTTACGCCGCTGCAACGCGCGCCGAGCAACAAGACGCTGGTGGTCACGGAGGCCGAAGCCAAGAAGATCGCGGATGGTACAGCCGTCGCCGGCATTCCGGCGGACGATCCGGAATTCCGGAACGCCACCTATTCCGATCCGACCAAAGGCGCGCCGCCAAAGGGCGGCAAGGATTTCGGCGTCAAAGGCTATGACTCGTTCTGGACGCAGCCGGGCAATATGCTGGCGAATGTGAAAGGCGAATACCGCACCTCGCACATCGTCGAGCCCGCCAACGGCATGCTGCCGTTCAAGGACCCGGTGCTGCAGAACAAGCGCCGCGCCGCGAATACGGAACGCTACCAGACGGGCAACGCAGCTTACGAAGGCCCGGAGGCGACAACGCTGGGCGAGCGCTGCCTGATCTTCGCGGGGCTTGGCGGGCCGGGCATGATGAGCGGCCTCTACAACAACAATTACGAGATGGTGCAGACGCCGAACCACATGATGATCCTGGTCGAGCAAGTGCACGACGCGCGGATCGTTCCGATCTTCGCCAGCGCTGCTGAGGCCAAGGCGCATCACAAGCCGAACGTCATCAAGCCCTGGCTGGGCGATACGGTCGGCTGGTGGGAAGGCGACACGTTCGTAATGGAGTCGATCAATGTCGATCCCATGCAGCAGGAGAACCACTCCTATCCGATCTCGCCCAAGGCCGTGATCACCGAGAAGCTGACGCGCACGAGCGACAAGAACATCTTCTACGAGTTCAGCGTGAATGATCCCGAGACCTACACGCAGCCGTGGAAGGCGGAGCTGAGCTTCTATCCGTCGAACGGGCTCTACGAGTACGCGTGCCATGAAGGCAATTACGGGATGCACGGCATCCTCGCCGGCGCGCGCGAGAAGGAACGCCAGCGCGAGGCCAGCCTGAAAACGGCCAAGGCCAAGTCGAAATCGAAGACGGTCAAAGGCGGTGAATGACGCGCATTCCACTTTGCGCTGATTTCGTGGGGCGCTGATTTCCCCGGTACGCTGATCTCTCCGAAGGCCCGGTTGCTTTGCGCAGCCGGGCCTTTAGATATGCGCCATTCACCGGGGAACAATCATGGCCATCACGCTTCACGACGCCACAGTGGCGCTTTTCATCCAGACGCTTGGCGCGATGGAAGGCTTCCTCAAGCGCGGACAGGCGCATTGCGAAGACAACAACATCGCGACCGGCGAAGTGCTGGAGACGCGGCTGTTCGCCGACATGCTGCCGTTCCGGTATCAGGTGCAGGCAGCGATCGGCCATTCGGTCGGCGCAATCGAGGGCGTGAAGGGCGGGGTGTTCAAGCCGCCCTACGGCACACCGACGTCCGACTATGCGGCTCTGCTGGTCGAAGTGGCGGATGCGCTGACCAAGCTGAAGTCCTACACGCCGGACGAGATCAACACGCTGGAAGGCAAGGACGTGATCTTCAATCTCGGTGATCGCCAGATGCCGTTCACCGCGGAAGGTTTCCTGCTGACCTTCTCGCTGGCCAACTTCCATTTCCACGCGACCACGGCCTACGACATCCTCCGCTCGAAGGGCGTGCCGCTGGGCAAGCGCGATTATCTCGGACGGATCAAGCTGAAGGTCTGATCGTCCAAACGGCGCCCAATTGCCGCCCGGCGGAAACGTGATCGCGTTGTTATCGACGCGCCGGGTGGCGATGGAATCGGGTGCGCTGAAATCCGGATTACGGGTCGGCGCCGGCGCAAACCGCCATTTCTTCGGTCGTCTCCGTTTTTGCGGGGGCGGCCGCCACAATTGCCTTTATCGCTGTTGCAGGGATGCGGCACATTCGACAGGCGGGCGTCCGGCTTCTCAAAAGTCCGCAGCCAAACAAGGCAATGCGCTTCACGATCATTCCGCATTTTAGCCCATAGTCGCGTCCTAAAGTGCCTCGCAGGCGCCTCGTATCGGCGCCGGAAGCTCACTCGCAAGCAATTGATAGAGCGGTATTTACGCTATCTTGGCCGCTCTATAGGACTTGAATCACATAGAGGCGTCACTCAGATGCCCTGAGGGATGCGGGACAGGAATCTTCGGCCGATGAGTTGGGTCAAACGGATTTATCCGTTCAACGCTGAGCAGACCGTCAACATCGCGTCCGAGTTCGGACCGCTGGTTGCCCTCTTCGTCGTCAACGCCGTGACCGGCAATGTCGAAGACGGCACCTGGGCGCTGATCGTCACGACCGTGATCGCGGTCATCGCCATGCAGGTGGTGCTGAAGCGCCTTCCGGTGTTCCCGCTGATTGCATCCTCGATCACCGTGATCTTCGGCATTCTCACGCTTGTGACGCATGACCCGATGTGGGTGCAGATCAAGGTGACGATCTTCAACGCCGGCTTTGCGCTGTTCCTGTTCGCGGGCCTGCTCTTCAAGAAGAACTTCTTCAAATACATCCTGGAGAAGACCTTCCACTACACGCAGAAGGGCTGGGACCAGTTCACCTGGAGCTTTGCCTGGTTCTTCGTCGTCACCGCAGTGGCGAACGAGGTTGTGCGTCAGGTCTATAAGCCGGGTCACATCTACCATTTCATCGGAATGGAGATGGATGGCGTGAACATCTGGATCCTGTTCAAGATCGCGCTGATCATGCCGGCGAGCGGGCTCTATGCCTGGTTCCTCACGCGCCTGATGCAGAAGCACGCCATTCCTGCCCCGACGGCGGAGCGCAAGGATGTGGTGGCGACCGCGACCACGGGCGTGCCGGTGGCGCACAAGAAAGCTGCTCCGGACGCTACGCCGGCCGCCTGATCGGCCTATCTGAACCAGCATCCTTTTGGGGGCATGCATGACGTCCAGAGCTTTGCTGATCCTGGCGCCACTGGCGCTTATCGCCTGCGGTGAAGAGAAGAAGGCGGAGGCGCCCGCGCCCAAGCCGCCGATCGAGATCAAGCTTGCGCCGCTTGATACGCCCAAGGAGCAGTTGCCGGCTGGTTGGGTGGCCGCAACGCTTTCCAAGCCGGAAACGCGTTTCTTCGCCGAGGACGGCAAGATCTTCTTCGACTTCCCGGGCGGCGGCGATGCTGCGCTCGAGAATGTGCTGTCCTACGAGATCGACCCCGCGCTGGCGGGCGAGGTGACGCTGGAGTTCGGCTACACGCAGACGGGACCTAATCCCGAATGCGAGGTCGGCCTGACGCAGGGCGACAAGGGCGGCAAGGAAAAGCCGGCCAAGCGCAACATGGTCATGAAGCTGGAAAAGTCGGCGGGCGAGGCTGCGGTGGTGTCATTCGCCTGCAAGGCCAACAGCGAAGTCTATGGCTATCTGATCCAGCCACGCCTGCTGATCGCTCAGAAGTAGGGCCGCCCCACATCTCAACACGATGTAGAGCGGCCGTCCCCCTTAGTAACCTCTAGTTCTTTGCGCCGATGAACTCGTCGATGGTGCGGCGGGCGATGACCATGGCTTGGACTTCGCCGGCGCCCTCGAAGATGTTGAGGATGCGAGCGTCGCAGAGAACGCGGCTGACCGGATACTCCAGCGCAAAGCCATTGCCGCCGTGGACCTGCAGCGCGTTGTCGGCTGCGGCCCAGGCGATGCGGGCGGCGAGCATCTTGGCGAGACCCGCCTCGAGATCGCAGCGCTTGCCCTGATCCTTCTGGCGCGCCGAGAAGTAGGTGAGCTGGCGCACGCCGACGAGTTCGGCGGCCATCATCACCAGCTTGTCCGAGGTGCGCGGGAAGTCGAAGATCTGGCGGCCGAACTGCGTGCGCTCGAGCGAGTATTTGAGGCCGAGTTCCAGCGCGCACTGGGCGACGCCGATGGCGCGCGCGGCGGTCTGGATGCGGGCGCCTTCGAAGGTCGCCATCAGGTGCTTGAAGCCGAGGCCTTCGACTTCGCCGAGCAGGTTGCCGGCGGGCACTTCAAAGCCGTCGAAGCCGAGTTCGTATTCCTTCATGCCGCGATAGCCGAGCACTTCGATCTCGCCGCCGGTCATGCCGTTGGCGGGGAAGGGGTTCTCGTCAGTGCCGCGCGGCTTTTCGCAGATGAACATGGAGAGGCCGGAGAAGTTGTTGGTGTCCGGGATCGAGCGGGCGAGGACCGTCATCAGGTCAGCGCGGGCAGCGTGCGTGATCCAGGTCTTGTTGCCGGTGATCTTCCAGGTGTCGCCATCGCGCACGGCGCGGGTGCGCAAGCTGCCGAGGTCCGAGCCGGTGTTCGGTTCGGTGAACACGGCGGTCGGCAGGATTTCGCCGGACGCGATGCCGGGCAGGTATTTCTCTTGTTGCGCGCGGGTGCCGCCATTGAGCAGCAGTTCGGCTGCGATCTCGGAGCGGGTGCCGAGCGAACCGACGCCGATGTAGGCGCGGCTGAGTTCTTCGGAGACGACGCACATCGCCGTCTTGCCGAGGCCGAGGCCGCCGAACTCTTCCGGGATGGTGAGGCCGAACACGCCCATCTCGCCCATCTGCTTCACGACGGCGTCCGGGATCAGCACGTCTTCCATGTGCCAGCTATGGGCGTAGGGCTCGACGACTTCCTTGCCGAACTCGCGGAACTGGTCGCGGATCTGTTCGAACGTCTCTTCAAGGCCGGTGTATTCCACCGTTGCCTTCTGGCTTTCGAGGAAGCTGCGGATCAGCTTCGCGGCGGCCATGCGGGCGGCAGCCGTGTTGCCTTTGGAAATCAGGGTCAGGATCGCCGGGGTGCCCAGCTTCTGGATGACGGACGGATCTGTCGTCATGTCGCTCGGACGGACGACTTCGAGCTGCGTCATCATCAGGCCGCCGCCGAGCTGGTAGAGGTATTCACCAAACAGGATCTGGGTCAGCAGCTGTTCGATCTCGCCGAACTTGCCTTCTTCCGCGATGCGGTCGGCCCAGTTGGCGGTCTCTTTCAGCGTCTCGACATAGGTCAGCACCCAGGCGAGGCCGTGGGTGGAGCGTTGCTCTTCATCGATCTTCTTGCGGTCGACTTTCCCGCCCGGGGCGACTGTCGCGGCAACAGATTTGCGCAATGCAACGAAATAAGCTTCCGCATCAGACGCTGCCTGGCGAATTGTCGCCCGAAGGTCCGCAATCACGATGCCGTCCGCCATTCTTCGTCACTCCCGTTTCGAGACGATCCCACTAGCTCATTGCGGCGTTGCAGCAAAGATCATCCCGCGATTGGCGCATCACATCGCCTCGAACGGTAATTTTGACCCTGATCGTTGGCCTGCGCAGCTTGCGCGGATACCGGCGCTCCTGCAGAAGCGGATAACGGTAGGCGCTGCGGCAAGACATCGCGCGCCACCTGAACCGGAGGAGAAGACCATGAAGCTCAGCCTGAAGGCTGTCCTGCTGGCCGCTGCCGCGTCGATCGCGGTTTCGGGCGCCGCAAATGCCCAGTCTGCACCGGGTTACACGCCGGCCAGGACGAGCTGGGGCGTGCCGGATCTGCAGGGTACATGGTCGAACGCCTCGATCACCGACATGCAGCGCTCGCCCGAGTATCCGAACCTCGTGATGACGCCGGCCGAAGTCGCGAAGATGGAGGGCGAGGACTACTACAACAATCGCACTCGCGAGGATGCAAAGCCGACCGACCTCAAGACGGCGAAGCTGCTGGATGGCTCCGATCTTCTGTCGGGCGGCGGCTACAACGCGTTCTGGGTCGATCAGGGTTCGAAGGTCGCCACGGTGAAGGGCGAGCCGCGCTCGTCCTGGATCATCGAGCCGGCCAATGGCCGCATTCCGCGCAAGGCCGCAGCGGTTCCCGCTGGACGGCCCGCGGCTGGAACGGCTGGCGCGCCGACGGGTGCTGCGGCGAAATCCGGAACAGTGCAGGGGCCGGGCGCTGTTGATCGCAATGCGGGCGGCGGGATTGGTTCTTACGACAACCCCGAGTCCCGCCCGATGGGCGAGCGCTGCATCATCGGCTTCGGTAATACCGGCGGGCCGGTGATGACGAACGTGCTCTACAACAACCACTATCAGATCGTGCAGGCGCCCGATCATGTGATCATCGTCGTCGAGATGGTGCACGACCAGCGCATCATCCCGATCGTGAAGAGCGAAGCCGAAGCCAAGCTGAGCGACGGCCCGATCAAGAAATGGCTCGGCGACTCCGTGGGCTGGTATGAGGGCGACACGCTGGTCGTGAAGACCAAGAACGTGATGCCGGCTCAGCGTGGCTACATCTCGAAGGATGGCACACTGACCGAGCGCTTCACCCGCTGGAGCAACGACCAGATCACTTACGAGTTCACCGTCGACGATCCCACGCAATACACGCAGCCGTGGAAGGGCGAGATGGCGCTGAACTGGTCGAAGGAGCCGTTCTACGAATACGCCTGCCATGAAGGTAACTACGCCATGGAAGGCATCCTCGCCGGCGCCCGCAAGCAGGAGCGCGAAGGCAAGGTCGTGAAGGCCAACGCATCCGAGGAAGGCCGCGGCAACTAGCCCGGTTTTCCGTCACACCCGCGTGACGTTGGGGCGTTTGGCGTGAAATGCCGTGTCTGTGTCAGCAAAGGCGGGGCACGGAATCTTGCGCTTTTCGCGTGCGCGTAGCTCTCTGTCCGTGGTCGGACTTCAGAGCTCCCCCGCAAAGAGGGGACCCAGATACGGGACGTGAAACATGAAACGCCTTCTTCCCATCGCCATGGGCCTCGTTGCCATGGTGTCAGTTACTGCGGCCGCTTTCGCGGGGCCGAGCTATGACGCCGAGGGCAAGATCATGATACCTGCAAACATGGATCGCTGGCCGACGGTCGGCACGACCTATGCGCTCAGCTATGAGGGCGATGGCGGCACGACGCTGAACACGGTGCGGCTCGATCCCGAGAGCTATGATGCCTACACCAAGACGGGCAAATTCCCTGTCGGCGCCATCATGCAGCTCGAAGTGCGCAGACCGGTTGATGAGATCGCGCCGGCCAAGGGTGGTAAGACGCAAGGAGCGGTTGTTGGACGCTCGCTGCATGTGAAGGACGAGCAGGGCGGGCCGGGAACGTGGACGTTCTACAATTTCGGCGCGGCATCGCAGACGGGCAATCCGATCCCGCGCAGCCAGGCCTGCTACTCCTGCCATGACGAGCATGCGGGCAAGACCGACACGGTCTTCATGCAGTTCTACCCGACGCTGAACGAAGCGCGGGAGCATGCAGCGCACGCTCCCGCTACTCCGTAGTCAGTCGCTAGATCAGGCGGCTTTCACCAGACCTTCGGCAACCAGCGAGGCTTGCACGGCAGGGCGCGCAGCAACGCGGCCCTGGAAGGCCTGCACATTCGGGAAGGCCGAGAGATCGACCTTCAGCATGTTCGACCAGTTCGTGACCGTGAAGAGATAGGCGTCGACCGTCGCGAACGTGTCGCCGGTGAGATACTGGCGGCCGTCGGCGAGGCGTTTCTCGATCAGCGCATAGCGCGAGGAGAGTTTGTCGACCTGAGCCTGGCGCGCTTCCGGCGTGATGGCCGGGTTGAACAGCGGGCTGTAGCCCTTGTGGATCTCGGTCGAGATGAAGACGGCCAGTTCGTCCTGCTTCAGGCGTTCTTTCGTGCCGTGCGCGGGGGCCAGTTTCGATGCGGGGTGGGCGTCGGCAACGTAGCCGTGCAGCACGACGTTCTCGGTCAGGATGTCGCCGTCGGGAAGTTGAAGTGCGGGGACGTAGCCCTTCGGGTTCAGCGCCATGAAGTCTGCGCCGGATTCCGTTTTCTTGTCGCGGCCAACCTTGTCGAGTTCCACCGTCGCTCCCGCCTCACGCAGCAGGATGTGGGTGGCGAGCGAGCAGGCGCCGGGCATGTAGTAGAGTTTCATAACTTTCCTCCGTCTCAGGTGACACCCAGTTAGGCGAGGCGGTTACATTTGGAAACCACGTAGCGGTGTGTTACCTGCGATAAACGCGTAACCGCCAGGTAACTTGGCCATATCGTAGGGGGAGTTGGGACATGCCGTTGAAGGTGCGCAAAAGTGTGGTGCGCCAGCAGGCCGAGATGTGCCCGATCGGCGCTTGCATGGACCTGATCGGCGGAGCGTGGACGCCGAACATCATCTGGTATCTCTCCGGCGGTTCGCGGCGTTTCTCGGAGTTGCGTGAGGACGCGAAGCCGATCTCCGCGAAGATGCTGTCGACTCGGCTGAAGGAGCTGGAGGCGACAGGCATTGTGAGCCGCACTGTCGTCGATACATCGCCGCCGTCCGTCGAATATGCGCTGACGCCGTTGGGCCGCGAACTGATCCCGGCGATCGAGGCGATCGCGCGCGTCGGCTTCAAGCTGAAGCGTGAGCAGGCGAAGAAGCGCCTCGTCGTCGCGCGCTGATATTTGCGGCGGCCGAAGGGTGTGGTAGAACGCAATATGATACCATACGGTATCGAAATACTCAGAGGATCGGCAATGCGGAAAATCGCTGGATTTGTAAGCCTTCTCGCGCTGTGCGCCTGCCAGGCTGCGCCGACCGCAACCGGGCAGACGCCGGCTGCGCCGCAGCTTCCTTCCAGCATGGACTTCGCTGATCCAACGCAAAACCTGTCGATCACCAAGGTCGCGCCGGGGCTTAGCTATGTGCTTGGCCGCAATGTCTCGTCGAACACGATCGTGCTCGAGACGTCGGCCGGCGCGGTGATCATCGACACGTCGCGGCCGCCGGCTTCGCGCGCGCATTTCGATCTGTTGCAGAAGGCGGGCGTGACGAAGGCGGCGTATGTCATTCTTACGCACGGCCATGGCGATCACACGGGCGGCGTGGGTCTGTGGAAGCAGGTGGGCGCCAAGGTGGTGGCGCAGGAGAACCTCAGCGAGTTTCTCGGCTATCAGCGTTTGCTCGGCGGGTTCTTCGCGCGGCGGAATGCGGCGCAGTTCCAGTTTTCGGGCCAGGGCGGCGCTGTTGCTGGCCCATCGCCGGATGGACGCGCGCTGGCTGCGGCGGCGAATGCGGCCAACAGCTTTACGCCGGACATCACCTTCCGCGATACGCTGGATCTCGATGTGGGCGGGACGAAGCTGCACCTGATCTCGACGCCGGGCGAGACGCCGGATCACCTGACAGTCTGGGTTCCGAGCCTGAAGGCGGCATTCGTGGGCGACAATTTCTATGAGTCGTTCCCGAACATGTACACGCTGCGCGGCACGCGGCCGCGCTGGGCGATGGACTACATCAACTCGCTCAACAAGGTGCTGGCGCTGGAGCCGGAGATCGTCATCCCGAGCCACGGCCCGGCGATTGTCGGGAAGGACGAGATCAAGCGCCAGTTCACCAAGATGCGCGACGCGATCGTCTATGTGCACGATGCGGTGGTGAAGGGCATGAACGAGGGGAAGGACGTTCATACGCTGATGGCGGAGATCAAGCTGCCGGCCGCGCTCGATGTGGGCGAGGGCTATGGCAAGATCTCGTGGTCGGTGCGTGGGATATATGAAAACTATGTCGGCTGGTTCAATGGCGATGCAGCCGAGATGTTCCCTGAAGGGCGCGACAGCATTTCGCCGGAGCTGGTGAAGCTTGCGGGCGGGCCGAAGAAGATTGCGGACGATGCGATGGCGTTGATCGACCAGGGCAAGCTGGTTGAGGCGTTGCACATGACGTCGGTCGGCATTGAAGGCGCGCCGGGCGACAAGGATGTGCTGCGCGCCCGCGCGGCGGCGTTTGAAGCGCTGATCAAGGCGTCGACCAATCGCAACGAACTTGGCTGGCTCAATCAGGGGCTGGCCGAGGCGAAGGCGGGGCTGAAGTAGGTTCAGCGTTTCAGAACGTAGTGCGTGGTGTTCTCGCCGGGCACGCGCTCCACCTGTTTGAGGCCTGCCTTGGTGAGGTCGATGCCGCTGAACAGCGGCTCGCCGCTGCCGAGCAGGACGGGCGCGATCGAGATGTGCATTTCGTCGACGAGGCCGGCCTTCAGGTATTCGCGGATCGTCGCTGCGCCGCCGCCGATGCGGACGTCCTTGTCCTTGGCTGACGCCTTCGCGCGCTTGAGGGCTGCGTCGATGCCGTCGGTGACGAAGTGGAAGGTGGTGCCGCCTTCCATGCCGAGCGGGGCGCGGGGGTGGTGGGTGAGGACATAGACGTCGCAATGATAGGGCGGGGTGTCGCCCCACCAGCCTTTCCAGCCATCATCCGTCCAGGGCCCGCGCGAATGGGCGAACATGTTGCGGCCCATGATCCACGCGCCGACATTCTCGAAGCTGCGCACGGCGAAATCATTGTCGACGCCGGTGAGGCCGCCGTCATTGCCGAGCACGGTCTTCTGGAATGTCTCGGTGGGGTAGAACCAGTTGTGCAGGTTCGGCCCGCCTTCGCCGAGGGGATTTTCCAGACTCTGGTTCGGGCCGGCGCCGAAGCCGTCCAGCGAGATCGAGAAGCAGTTGACGCGCAGCTTGGACATGACGGCTCCTGTTCAGGCGGTTTCAGGCGAATGTGTAGATGAGCGACGTGCGGCCGCCAGCGAGATTGGAGGCGCTGACCAGCTTGAGAGTGTGCTGTCCGGCGTCGTCGAACAAGCGCCTTCCTTCGCCGAGGAGGATCGGGCTGATATCCATATGCAGTTCGTCGATCAGGCGTTCGCGTAGCAGCGACTGGATCAGCGTGGCGCCGCCGACGCATTGTACATCGCGGCCCTTGGCGGCTTCCTTCGCGAGGCGCACCGCATCATGGATGCCGTTGGTGGCGAAGGTGATGGTGACGCCATTGCCTTCCTTGGGATGTTTTGCGGGCGCCTTGCTGGTGACGATGATGAGCGGGGTGCGGAACTCGTAATCGGCGGCATAGCTGTCCGGGTCGTTCGGTGTGTCGAAGATGCGGCGGCCCATGATGACCGCGCCGGTCGTCTCGAAGGCGTGCTTCATGGCGGGCGATTGCAGCAGTTCTTCAAAGTCCGGATAGAGCGCGCCGGCGGAGCCTTTGGCGTCTGCGATGAAGCCATCGAGCGACATGGTCATGCCTGCGATCAGCTTTGTCATATCAGACTCCCTAACCAGTTGCATGTTGAAACCGGTTGTTCTGTCGCACGACTGCTCCTACTATGCAACTGGTTTATCTCGTGAGGTTCAGTTTGGAAGCCGAACAGAGATCGGGCTGCCCGATCAATCTTGCCATGGAAGAGCTGGGCGACCGGTGGAGCCTGATCATCATTCGCGACATGATGTTCGGTAACCGCCGGCATTTCCGCGAGCTGCTGACCAAGTCGGACGAGGGGATTGCCTCGAACATTCTCGCAGCGCGGCTGAAGCGGATGCAGGAGATCGGGCTGATCACGGCGGCGGAAGATCCGACGCACAAGCAGAAGGTGGTCTATTCGCTGACCGAGAAGGCGATCCAGCTGGTGCCGATGATCGCCGTGGTGGGGGCGTGGGGGCGGGTGCACCTGGCCGTCACCGAGGACATGAGCATCCGCGCCGAGCTGCTGGAGAAGGGCGGGCCGAAGATGTGGGGCGAGTTCATGGATGAACTGCGTGTGCTGCATCTGGGCAAGAAGGCCAAGGGTACGGGGCCGAGCGTGCTGGAGCGGCTGACGGAAGCGTTCCTGGCCGTGCGCGCCAAGCAGGCGCGGCGGAAGAGGGCATGATGAGTGTCGTTGCATGCGCGGCCTCGTTTGAGGCGCGCAGTATGTGTTCAGCGCATCAGGTGTAGGACGGATTCGGCCGATTAAATCGGCGTCAGTGAGCGCGCGCTCGTCCTTCGACGGACGCACGTGTTCCACGTGCTGCTCAGGATGAGCGCTTTTCAGCGGGCGGCAGAGTAGCGCTCATGGTGAGCAGGCCCGAAGGGCCGTCCGTCGAACCACGAGCGCGTTAGCTCAGCTCAGGCCCATCTGCGTGCGGAACTTGCGGCGCAGGAGGTCGATCGGGGCGAGGCCCTGATCCGACTTGTAGTGCCAGAAGGTCCAGCCATTGCAGGACGGCGCGTTCTGGACGTGGGCGCCCATGCGGTGGATCGAGCCGGAAGATTCGCCGGTCATCAGGCTGCCGTCTGCGCGGACGCGGGCGACGTGACGGTTCTGCGGGCAGAAGAGGCGATCGCCCGGACGCACGAGGCCGTGCTCGACCAGCGCGCCGAACGGCACGCGCGGCTCTGCCTTCTTGGACGATTGGACTTCGATGTCTTCAGCGCCGAGCTTGCGCACGTTGGCGATGCGGCGGGTGGCGACGTCGATGTAATCCTTGTCACGCTCGAGGCCGATGAAGCGGCGATCGAGCAGCTTGGCGACGGCGCCGGTCGTGCCCGTGCCGAAGAACGGATCGAGGATCACGTCGCCCGGATTGGTGGTGCCGACGATGATGCGATGGAGCAGGGCTTCCGGCTTCTGCGTCGGATGAGCTTTCTTGCCATCGTCGCCGCGCATGCGTTCGTTGCCCGAGCAGATGGGGAAGGTCCACCAATCGGAGCGGGCCTGCACATCGTCATTGCCGGTTTTCAGGGCGTCGTAGTTGAAGGTGTAGCGCTTCTGCTCCTGGCTGCGCGTGGCCCAGATCAGGGTCTCGTGCGCGTTGGCGAGGCGCGTGCCCTTGAAGTTGGGCATCGGGTTCGACTTGTTCCACACGACGTCGTTGAGAATCCAGAAGCCGAGATCCTGGATCGCGGCGCCGACGCGGAAGATGTTGTGATAGGAGCCGATCACCCAGATTGCGCCATCCGGCTTCAGCACGCGACGGGCGGCTTTCAGCCAGTCGCGGGTGAACTTGTCGTAGGCGGCGAACGAATCGAACTTGTCCCAATCGTTATTCACGGCGTCGACATGGCTGTTGTCTGGACGCGTGAGATCGCCGCCGAGCTGAAGATTGTAGGGCGGGTCAGCGAAGATGAGATCGATCGAGCCCTCGGGCAGCGAGTTCATCGATTCGATGCAGTCGCCCACCATGATCTGATCAAGCGGGAGAACCGGCTTCGCGAGCGCTTTGGCGTGCGCGGCAGCCTTGGTTTTGACGGTCTTCTGAACCTGCGGGTCGATCGTTTTGATCGCCATGGAACTGTCTCACGCAACGCCCGAAATGGACTGAAGCGTTGAGACTCGCCGACTCGGGTAAACAACCCATTGAATCTGTAGTTAATTTTGCATTTACCATAATGGGACAGCCGAATCTGAGTCACACATCAGAAGAGATTCATCTGGCCGTTGCCTGCGGGATCAGGCGGCGGACGGAAGAGGTCGGTGCGGAGCTTCACATCGACTTCGTTGAGGCCGAGGCGGCGGGTGGCGTTCTTGAATCTCGCAGCGATGAGTTGCGCGTAGGGACCATCGCCGCGCTGGCGCACTTTCCACTCCGAGCGATAGTCCTCGCCCTTGTGCATGGAGCGCAGCAGCGACATCACGCGCTTGGCGCGATCGGGGTAGTTTGCCTCGAGCCATTCGGTGAAGAGGCCGGCGATTTCGAGCGGCAGACGTAGAAGAACGTAGCCGGCGCGCTTTGCGCCTGCGTCTGCGGCCGCTTCGAGGAGTTGCTCCATCTCCGGCTCGTTGAGGGCAGGGATGATTGGCGCGGTCATCGCGGTGACGGGCACGCCGTTGGCGGCAAGTTCGCGCATGGTTTCGACGCGACGATGCGGGGCGGCGCAGCGCGGCTCCATCGTGCGGGCGAGCTTGCGATCCAGCGTGGTGAAGGAGACGGCGACGGAGACGAGGCCCTTCGCGGCCATCGGTGCGATGAGGTCGAGGTCGCGCAGGATCAGCGCGGATTTGGTGATCATCGCGACGGGGTGTTCGTAGCGCGCCAGCACTTCGAGGATGGAGCGGGTGATGCGCAGCTCCTTCTCGATAGGTTGGTAAATGTCAGTGTCGCCCGCCAGCATGATGCGGCCGGGTTTGTAGTTCTTCTTCGAGAGCTCTTTTTCCAGCAGCGATGCGGCGCTGGGTTTGACGAAGATCTTCGTCTCGAAGTCGAGGCCGGGGGAGAGGCCACGGTAGGCGTGGTTGGGGCGGGCGAAGCAATAGATGCAGCCGTGCTCGCAGCCCTTGTAGGGGTTGATGGTCCTGTCGAAGGAGATGTCGGGCGAGGTGTTGTAGGTGATGATCGTCTTCGGACGCTCGACGATGGTTTCCGTCTTTAGCGTTTCGGGTTTTTCGTCTGTCTCCCAACCGTCATCAAACGGTTCGGCGTATTGCTTCTCGAACCGACCGGAGGCGTTGGAGAGGGCCCCCCGCCCCCGGGCCTGGTCCCGCTCCACCGACCAGTCGGCGTCTTTCGATCGCGTTTTCCACTTTTCCTGCGGCGGCATGGATCGTCCCAATAACCATGCTGCCAATCTAGAACATAT
Organism: Hyphomonadaceae bacterium; assembly: GCA_965229115.1. Taxonomy (GTDB): domain Bacteria; phylum Pseudomonadota; class Alphaproteobacteria; order Caulobacterales; family Hyphomonadaceae; genus UBA7672. The sequence goes on from CBDDIR010000003.1 coordinate 394,212, forward strand.
AACGAATAAATAAAGAACAAACACGGTTTACGTAGGACGATATTCCTGTATCTGTTGTGGATGAGCCTCACGTCTCCGCCAGACGCAGGTGGTTCAGGGCCTTTGATGGCCCCGGGATGGAAGACGCCCGCAGCCCTACCCGTCCCGAAGCGAGGCGGCGGACCATTGCCTTGGTCCGCCGCCGTCGTTTCTATCGGGTTCATGACAACTGATCCTGCGACAGCCTCCACAGCAAAACTTGCTGGTCCCATGCTCATCCTGGCGGGGCTGATTGCGCTTGGCGGCGGGGTCGGGCTCGCGACCGTGTCGATCATCCGCGACCATTCGTTCGGCGGCATCATGGGCGGGTTGTTCAGCGGGTTAGTGCTGGCGCTGGCGATCATGGGCGGCGCTGCGTGGCTGGCGATGAGCCTGATGAAGGCGCCCAAGGTTCCCGACACGGTTGGCGGGGAGGCGATCGAGGCCGACCTGAAAGACGTGCTGGCCGAGGTGGAGCGGACGCGGCTGTCGACCGTGGAGAAGATCAACAGGCGGGCGATGTGGCGTGTGCCGCTCGGGCTGGTTGCCGGCATCGGGTTTGCCATCCTCTCGCAGTTCAATGACGATCCGCCGGATGCGTTTGAGGGGGTGTTGCTTGTCGGCTTCCCGGCGCTGCTGGCTTACTGGTGGGCGTCGGCCGGGCTGTCGGCGGATTATACGCGGCTCTACAAGGACAAGGTGCTGCCGCGGCTGGCGGCGACGTTCGGGTCGTTGAGCTATCGCAGCGCGGTGATGCCGAATCTGGCGCAGCTCGAGGCGGAGGGCATCTTCCGCGACTTCGACTCGTCGGACGCGGATGACGAGGTGTTCGGCACCTATCGCAACCTGCCGCTCAACATCGTCGAGCTGAAGCTGACGAAGAAATCGGGGAAGAATACGCGGACGATTTTCAGTGGGCTTCTGGTGACGCTGGATCTGCCGCGGGATACCGGCGCGGTGACGGCGGTGATTTCGGATGCGGGCGCGGTGGGCAATTTCCTCGACCGGCAGAAGGGGCTGAACCGGAAGCGGGTGAAGCTTGAGGATGTCGTGTTCGAGAAGGTCTATGAGGTCTATGGCTCGGACCAGATTGCGGCGCGGGCCTTGCTCAATCCGGCGTTCATGGAGCGGTTGTTGAAGCTGGGGCAGTTGCCGGGCTTCGGGTTGCCGCTGGTGTTGTGTTCGGGGCGGGTCTTCCAGATCGCGATGCCGAACTCCGGGTTGAACCTGTTCGAGCCGCCGGGGTTCCGCAAGCCGGCTGCGACGCATGAGGCGCTGGTGCAGCTGCGCAAGGACATCGCGGCGGTGCTGGCGGCGGCGGATGCGGTGATCGATCTCGACCATCGCTTCGAGATCGCGCAGCGACAGTAGATCGTCAGATGCGTTCGAACTTCAGCGACACGCCGTTCATGCAATAGCGCAGGCCGGTGGGGCGGGGGCCGTCGTCGAAGACGTGGCCGAGGTGACCACCGCAGCGGCGGCAATGGACTTCGGTGCGCGTCATTCCGAAAGCGCCATCGACCTTCTCGCCCACGGCATTGTCGAGCGGTTGCCAGAAGCTGGGCCAGCCTGTGCCGGAGTGGAATTTGGTATCCGACGAGAACAGCGGCAGGTCGCAACCGGCGCAGAGATATGTGCCTTGGCGGTTTTCCGGATCGAGGTCGCTTGAGCCGGGCGGTTCGGTGTCTTCGTGGCGCATCACCTGGTAGGCCTCAGGCGAGAGGATCTGGCGCCATTCCTGATCGGTGTGGGTGACTTCGAAGACTTCGTTGTCGGCGAAGGCGGCGCCGCCCGTGCAGCTGACGGCGAGCAGGCCGCCGGCGAGGATGGTTCCGGTGCGCAGGACGTTGCGGCGTGTCAGCATGTGTCGTCTCCGCTTGGCCAGTGTTCTACGCGCGATATGTGGGTGCGGATCGGACGATTGCAGCCGCCCTGACAGTTTGAACTGCCAAGGCGGCCGGTCGACTCGCTATTTCAGATAGGTCTTGAACCAGCGGGCTGCGGCTTCGGACGAGATTTCGAAGGGCTTGCCGGAGTACATTTCGAAGTGCGTGATGTCCGGCACCACGATGTATTCCTTCGGACCCTTCGCATATTCGAGCGCGGCCTTGCCGGCCTGGTCGTTGTTGATGAGCTCATCATACTGCGCGACGACGACCATGAAGGGTCGCTCGCCGATATTCTTCGCCCATTGCAGCGTGTTGTTCTCGCGGTTGGCTTCGATCATCGAGGAGTCGATCAGCAGCGAGCGGGAGTAGCCCGTCCACATTTCGGCGCCCTGGCCGGTGCGGGCGCGTTTGATGGCGTCGGCGAGGATCGGGCCGGAATAGGTTTGCGGCTTGAGGCCGGTGGGGTCGCCGCCGATGCCGGGGATCTGAATGGCGATGGCTTTGACGCGTGCGTCTTGCCCCGCGACGGCGAGCGAGTTGCCGCCGGCATAGCTCGAGCCCCACACGCCGATCTTGTCGGGATCAACGCCGGGCTCGCCCTGGATGAAGGAGATGGCGTTGCGATAATCTTCCTGCTGCTCGCGCGCGTTGAGTTCGGTGCGCTTGATCCAGACGGTGGCGTCCTTGACGATCTGGTGGCGGCTCTCGTCCTTCTCCATGCCGCCGCCGAGATTGACCGGCGAGATGACGCGCGCCTTGCCTTCGGAATTGCCCCAGCCGCGATAGTCGATCGCCATGGCGACGAGGCCGTGCTTGGCGAAGGCGGCGGCGTATTTCTCGATCGAGACGTGAGAGCCGGCCCAGCCTTGTCCGAGCACGACGGCGCCGATCTTCTTCGTGGCGTCGAAGCCTTTCGGGTAGAAGATCTTGCCGTAGCAGGCGACGCCGTCGGAGTAATAGACGATCTCCTTCGTCGTGACGCCTTCAGGCATTGTGTAGGCGTAATCGGTTTCGCCGAGACCTTTTTTCGCGACGGGTTTGCCGGTGCGCGGATCGTTGGCGACGACGGGGGAGGCGGGCTTGGGCGGGGCGGTGGGGATCACCGCTGTCTTCTCGGTGACGGGCGGTTTGGCCGATGGCTTCTCGGGGTGAACGAGCGCGCCCTGTTGCATCATGCTGATCGAGATCAGCGCCGAAGCTGCGAGTGAAATCATGGGTGTCTCCCGGTAATGGTTGAGGTGGTCCTCACTCCTGTTGCGCAGACGCTAGCGGAGATAGGCGCGGGAGCCAATCACGAGGGGGTTATGGGGCATGATCTCGCGTTCGCACGGACCGATGTCCTGCGGGATGCCTGGTGTCGTCCCTCCCATCGAACAGGGAGTTGGGGCGCGCGATGGCCGCGCCGTGGGTAGTGCCAGTGCCTGCTCGCGCAGGCGGATGCGCGTGTCAGCGCGCGCCCCTGAACTGGCCGTTCTTCCCGGTGATGGCGATTTGGAGTTGCTGGCGACGCTCCAGGGGGGAAGCCCCAGGAGGCCTTAGCTCCATTGCCAGTGACCGGTTCAGCGTGTCGGGACCTGTCCGTCAGATCCCGGAACCCTCTGATTGGTTTCAGAGGCAATGCTGCGCAGTTCGTTTCGCAATGCTTGCCGGGAGAGGTCGGATACGCCGTCTCCCCGCTCACACCACTTCCTTGAAGGAGCGCACGAAGTCTCCAACACACCGCAGCCACGCCGGCCAATCGCCCTGACATCTTGAGCTCGGACGCGTTCCAAGACCTCCCGTTTGTCAGGACGTGGAGAGTATCGCTCAGTTCAGCTGGGGTGAGGTTTGGCGTGCACGGCCGTCCCCCAGCAGATTGTGCGATTGCCGTTGTGAACGCGGGTTTTCGGGGGGCGCTGTCCTACACTTCGTGTGTTGGATTCCGCGGAATCCAGTTGGGGTCATTCTCGGGCTTGTCCCGAGAATCCTGGTTCTTGCGTCTTGGAGATAAGCTGCGTGTCCCGCTGATGATCCAACCGAGATTCTCGGGACAAGCCCGAGAATGACACTTGTGGGTGGCGCGCTCGTCCTTCGACGGACGCGCAGCGAAGCTGTGCTGCTCAGGATGAGCGCTTGGGAGAGAGCGGTGGTGTGGCGCTGTGTGCCGCCGGCAGCTGAATAGCGCTCATCCTGAGCAGCCGCGTAGCGGCGTCCGTCGAGGGATGGGCGCGTGGGCGCGGTGCATCGTTGATGCACCCTACGGGCGTGCTTTGCTCGTTCCCGCGAAAGCGGTAGAGGGGCGTTATGAGTGATCCGTGTTTTATTCTTGTGGCGCCCCAGATGGGGGAGAATATCGGCGCGGCGGCGCGGGTTATGGCGAACTTTGGTTTGCATGATCTGCGGCTGGTGGCGCCGCGCGATGGGTGGCCGAACCCTGCTGCGGAGACGATGAGCGCGGGGGCGTTGCCGGATGTGGTGACGGCGCGGGTGTTCGATACGGTTGAGGCGGCGATTGCCGATTGCGGCGTGGTGTTCGCGACGACGGCGCGGCCGCGCGAGATGGAAAAGCCGGTGACCGATGCGGCGGGCGCTGTGTCGCAGATGCGCGCAACGCCTGTGAAGGCGGCGATCCTGTTTGGCGCGGAGCGTGCGGGGTTGCCGAATGAGGCGGTGGCGTTGGCGGATTCGATTTTGTCGTATCCGGTAGCGCGTGGGTTTGCTTCGCTGAACCTGGCGCAGGCGGTGGCGCTGATGGCGCATGCGTGGGCGGCGAGTGCGCCGGCGGATTTGCCGGAAGGGTTTGTCGATACGGTTGGCGAGCCGGCTTCGCGTGAAGAGCTGGTAGGGATGATGGAGCACTTCGAAGAGGAGCTGGATCGCGCGGGCTTCTTCTTCCCCGATGCGAAGCGGGCGCCGATTACGCAGAACCTACGCAATGCGTTCACGCGTGCGGGGTGGACGGCGCAGGAGGTGTCGACGTTCCGCGGCGCGATCAAGGCGCTGGCGATTGGACGCGGCAAGGCGCGTGTGGTGCGCGAGGACTAGCTGACCTCAACTAGCTGACTTCGGCTAACTGTCTGCGGGCGGGGGCGCTGCGGACTGTTCGATGGGGGCAGGTTGTGGCGCGCCGCCGGCGGGATCTTTCGGTGCGGGAGCGGTTGCGACATCTTTAGCGACGGCTGCGTTCGGATCGAGCGGTTGCCAGTTGCTGCGATAAGGCATGGGTACATAGGGCTCAGTCTCCGCGCGTGTCCCCTCGCGTCTGCACAACGCGCATCTGATCGATCAGTTCTCGGCACGAAAATCCCGGGTGCTGTTACGCGCCCGGGATGATCATCTGTCGTCGGTGGTCAGACTAGTTGTTGACCGAAGCGCCGGCCGACGTGCTGTTCGAGGCGCCTGCGGAGACGCCGTTCGAGCCTACGCCTGCGCCTGCAGAGGTCGACGAGCTGGCGCCAGCGCTGACGTTCGGCTTGGCGGCCTTGGCTTTGGCGGCGGCTTCAGCCGACTTCTGCTTGGCCGTGTCGACGGCGCCATGAGCCGCGCCGTGGGCCTTGCCGGCCGTGTCGCGTGCGGTGTCGGTGACCGGGCGGGTGTCGACCGTGGCCGAGCCCGAACCGCTGACGCCTACGCCCGGGAGTTGTGCGCCACCGCCGCCACCGAGGCCGATCTGGGCCGTGGCAGGAAGGGCAACGAAAGCAGCCAGCGCGATGCCGGCGAGAATACCAGTACGAATCATGAGGAAGTCTCCCGAAAAGCGAGCCGAATGGCCCGTTCGAGCCCAACCAACGTAGCAGAGGCGAAGCGGTTCAGTCTCCAGCTCGCTTAATCGGAGAAACTCGACTGTTTCTGCATTGTGCGGTGCGGGAGGATGAACGGCGCTTGTCCTGGATTTACTTGGCAGGACTTGGGCGTTGCTTTGGAATAAGTGCTTGCGGCTTGCCCGGAGCGTCAGGCGCAGATTTTTCGGGATTCAAACTAGAAACCTAGTTGACTCGATTATCGATAAACGTAAAAGTCGAGTACCTAAGGAACTAGTTGTCCGCAAAGTCGGTCAGGACCAACGGACGAAACGGGCCAGAGAAGCCCAGGCAAGAAGAGACAAAAGCCGATGCCAAAACCAAAGTCTGACGTCCTGACCGAGGCGGAGCAGCGCATCATGCGCGTGCTCTGGGAGAAGGGTGAGGCGAGCGTGCGGGAAGTGACCGACGTGCTCGAGGACAGCTATCCGGTTGCCTACAACACCGTGCTGACGCTGCTGCGTATCCTCACCGACAAGGATTACGTGATCCCGCGCCAGGACGGACGCGCCTTCATCTACAAAGCTACTGTCACGCGCGCCGAGGCGCGCTCCCGCGCGCTGCGCAAGGTGGTGTCGACCTTCTTCGAAGGTTCGCCGACCGAACTCGCGCAGCATCTCATAAGAAACGAGACCCTCAGCAACGACGAGCTTCAGATGCTGAAGGATGAACTCGACATGATCTCCCCGGAGGACGGCGATGAGTGAAGTTGGCCTGTCGCAGACGATGATCTTTGGCCACCTGTGGCAGAGCGTGGCGCTGGCCGCGGTGCTGGCGGGCGTGCTCATTCTTGGCAAGCGCATGCGCGGCGAGACGCGCTATGGCCTCGCGGCCGGCGCTTTCATTGCGAGCCTGGCGTTGCCGCTGGCGGCGTTCATTCCGGGCGAGACGATTGTGGCGGGTCTGCTGAAGCAGATGAATGCGCCGGTGAGCCTGGCGAGCGCTGTGCCGCAACCGGCTCCGGCCCCGATGGCGGCGCCTGCTTCGGCGGCGGCCCCGGTTGATCCCAATGTCATGCAGGCTTCGTTCGAGCGGAATGAAGCGGGGCGTGTGAACCAGATTACGATTGCGCCTGTGGCACCTGCGGCTCCCGCCGCGCCTGTTGCGCCGGTTGAGCCTGTGGCGGTTGTTGCAGCGCCTGCGCCGCTGTTCACGCTGCCGGAGATCAATCTGCCGGACCTGGGTCTGCCGCTGCTGGCGATCTGGCTGGCGGGCGTGGTGTTCCTGCTGGCGCGGACGGCGCGTGACCTGATTGCTGTCGAGCGTCTGGTGGCGCGTGCAACGCCTGCCGATCTGCCGGATGCGCTGAAGGCCCGCATGAAGGGTGTGCGCGTTCTCGTGAGCCCGGAAGCGCCGGGACCGATGGCGGCTGGCCTGTTCAAGCCGTCGATCGTTCTGCCGGTGTCGATTGCGCTCGGCTCGCCCGGCATGGCGGCTCTGCTCGAGCACGAGCACGCCCACATCCGTCGCCGCGACATGCTGGCGGCTCTGGGCCAACGTATCGTGCTGGCGCTGATGTGGTGGAGCCCGGCGCTCTACTGGATGAGCCGCCGTATCGATGAAGAACGCGAAGTTGCCTGCGATGAAGCTGCTGTCGATCGCACGGGCGATGCGAAAGCCTTCGCTCGCGCCATGACCAAGCAGGCCGAGAACCAGCTGTGGGTGCGTGCGCCCAAGCTTGCGGTCGGCGCCATTGGTCCGCGCTCGCAGTTCGGTCGCCGCATCAAGCGCCTGATCGAGATTGCCAAGACGGGTGGACACCCGGCGCGTTACTCCGGCCGTCTCGCCTTTGCGGGCCTGGCGCTGACGGTGGCTGTCGCTGCGATGATCACGCCGCGCTTCACGGCCGAGGCCCAGTCGCCGGACCAGAAATCGTCGATCGACGTCAAGGACCGCAAGCTCGCGCAGAAGATGATGCTCGAGGACCAGCGTTCGGCTCAACTAGATGGCGCGCCGTCGAACCCGCAGTTCCAGTGGAACGGCAAGGACTTCTCGGGCTTCAACGACGAGATCAACCAGATGGTCCAGTCGATGATGCCGGAGCTGCAGCAATCGCTGGCCAGCCTGTCGCCGGAACTTCAGGTCGAACTGAACAGCCTGCAGGTGGAGCTTGCTTCGCTGGGCGCCGAAATCTCGGCTCAGGTGAGCAGCGAGATGATGAACGAGATGCCTGCGATCATGGAAGAGGTCCGTGCGGCCCTCCAGGAAGCCGGCCTCGATCCGGACCATATGGACCAGTGGCAGAACTCGGGCGCCTTCAATTCGGAAGAGCTGCGCCAGCAGCTGAAGGAAGCGCAGGAAGAGATGAAGGCCGCTCTTGGCCCTCAGCTGCAGGCCGAAATCCGTCGCGCGATGGAAGAAGCTCGCCAGGAGATCGCCTCGCACCGTGATGAGATCGCAGATGCGATGCGTGAGCGTCGTGACGGGATGCAGGTTGCCCGCGATGCGATGCGGCAGGCGCAGGAAGAGATCCGTGCGGCCCGCGAGCGTGGCGAGTTCGACGTGATGCGCAACGACATCAGCTACAACAAGCGGCCGAAGTTCCCGTTGTTCGACGCTGCCGATGATTGCGACATCAACGTGGTTCGCGAGCTGCTGAAGGGCGGTACGGACGTGAACCAGATGAAGCCGGGCAAGGGCACCGGCCTGATGGCGGCGGCTGACAACAACTGCCCGGCCGTGGCGCAAGAGCTGATCAAGGCCGGCGCTGATGTGAACCTGGGCTTCCCGGGCAAAGGTACGCCGCTGTCGATCGCGGCCGACAACCACGCCGTTGGCACGCTGCAGCTTCTTCTCAAGAACCGTGCTGACGTGAACCTGTCGATGCCGGGCAAGGATACGCCGCTGAACACGGCGATCGCTGAAGGCGACATGGAAATCGTCAAGCTGCTGGTGAAAGCCGGCGCCGACGTGAACCTTGGTTCGCCTGTTGGTCGCGGCTCGCCGCTGCGTGTTGCCGAGCGCAATGACGAAGACGAGATCGCTGCCTATCTGCGTACGGTTGGCGCGAACAAATAGACTGAACTGCTACTCCCCGAACTACCGAACTAAGACGAGCCGCTGTTCCTGTCGGAAGGAGCCAGCGTCTCCATAAGAAACCGTCAAGGTCAGGAGACGAGATTGTCGACAGGTAACACATGCGCTCGCCGCGCATGCGGGCGTGCATCCCTCATTTTGACCGCCAGCGCGCTTTCGATCGCGACATCGCTCGTTCCGATGACGCCCTCGGCGCTCGCGCAGGAGCAGGCGGCGCCCGAGCAGGTGCAGCCGGTCAATGTCACGGCGGCAGGGGCCAACGCGGCAGGGCAGGCGCAGGTCTATGAGCCTTCGTACTTCGCGCGCTTTGCGCCGAAGACGGCGGTGGACATGGTGCAGAACATTGCCGGCTTCACCATCAGCGGGAATGACGATGACGAGCGTGGCTTCGGTCAGGCCAAGCAGAACGTTCTGATCAATGGCCGGCGCGTGTCGGGCAAGTCGAACGACGCCAAGACCGCGCTGAGCCGCATCTCTGCCGAGAGCGTGGTGCGGATCGAGATTGTCGATGGTGCGACGCTGAATATCCCCGGCCTGTCGGGTCAGGTGGCGAACGTGATCGCCAAGGTGACGGCGTTCAGCGGCACGTGGAATATCGAGCCGCAGTTCCGCGAGAACCTGCAGCCTTCATGGTTCCGGGGCGGCGTGTCGGCCAATGGCAAGACCGAGGATGGATGGTCATGGTCGGCGCAGCTGAATGCACAGGAGATCCATAACGGCCATGATGGTCCTGGCACGATCAGCGATGCTGCGGGCAATGTGCTCGATGCGCGACGCGAGGGTTTCCATGGCGAAGGCAATGAGCCGGACCTTGCTGCGACGCTGACTTATGAAGCGAAAGACGGCGCGATCGCGAACATGAGCGTCGCGCTGCGCAAGCTCGACTTCGAGGGCGATGAGTATTCCTGGCGCAGCCCGGTGAATGCGACGCCGTATCAACGCTATACGAATGTTGGCGAGGAAGAGCTCGGCGGCGAACTTGGCGCGGATTATGAGTTCGATCTCGGGCCCGGTCGCCTGAAGCTGATCGGCCTGCATCGCTATGAAGAGGGCGATGACCTCGTCACCATCGAGTCCTACAACCGCGCCGGCGTCTATCTCGGCGGTACGGGCGAGCGCGTGCTGGAACATGAGGAAGAAGGCGAGAGCATTGTGCGGGCCGAATATGGCTTCGCAGCTTTTGGCGGCGACCTGCACTTGGCGGCCGAGGGGGCGTTCAACTTCCTCGATCTTGAAACCGGCTATGGCATGCGTGGAGTTGCGGGCGACTACACGCTCACCCCGCTGCCGGGCGGCAATGCGCGCGTGGAAGAGCGCCGCGCGGAAACCAACGTCACCTACAGCCGCCAGATCGGCGATGCGTGGAGCCTGCAGGGCTCGCTGGGCGTCGAATATTCCGAGCTGACGCAACAGGGGGCAGGTGGGCTTGCGCGCGAGTTCGTGCGGCCAAAGGGCTTCCTGTCGCTGGTGTGGAAGGTCGATCCGACGCTGGACGTCAGCGTGAAGGCTGAGCGGAAAGTGGGCCAGCTCGATTTTGGCGACTTCCTGTCGTCGGTTGATATTCAGCAGAGCAACACGTCGGCTGGCAACGTCGATCTCGTGCCGGAGCAATCGTGGATATTCTCATCCGAGATCAACAAGGCGCTGGGCCCGTGGGGCGCTGTGAAGCTGGCGGGCGAGTATCACCTGATCGAGGACGTGGTGGACCTCGTGCCGATCGATGTGAACGGGCTTCCGGTTCGCGATCCGCTGCAGAACCTCGGCGCGATTGCGGGCGGCGGCGTCGGCAATATCGACAAGGCGTGGGCGTATTCGATCACGGGTTCGGGCACGCTGAAGCTCGATCCGATCGGCTTGAAGGGTCTGCAGCTGGAGGCGAGCTATCGCTATCGCGACAGCGAGGTGGACGATCCGCTTACCGGCACGCCGCGCGAGATTTCGTCGGCGCCGCAGACGACGGCTTCTGCGTCTATCCGCTGGGATATTCCCGAGACGCCGTGGGCGCTGGTGGCGGGGCTCGAGGAGTATCGCAACTATGCCGGCTATCGCCTGGATCAGGTGTCGTGGCGGTGGGATGCGCCGTCGGTGAACTTCTTCTCGATCGAGAACAAGGATGTGTTCGGGCTGAAGGTGCGGCTGCAGGCCGTGAACCTCAACGACACGTCGGAGAACTACAAGCGGCTGGTGTATCAGTCGGCGGGCGCCGGGCAGCCGCGGCTGCGGACGAATGGCGTGGACTTCGTCGAGGAGCGCTACCGGACGTTTGGACCGATGGTGCGGTTGCAGGTGTCGGGGACGTTCTGACCTCTTCCCCTGCGAAGCGGGGGAAGTACGGCGAAGCCGGGATGGGGGCGAGTTACGCGGGTGGTGTGCGTTGCCCTCGGTCCCGACTTACGTCGGGATGAGCGGAACAATGAAATGCGAGTCCCTTTGAGACTCGCCCCCATCGTCTCGTCGCTTCGCGCCGATCCACTTCCCCCGTTTCACGGGGGAAGAAGGCTCAATGAGCGCCGGGCGTGATCGCTGCGGGCGTGGTTGGGTTGATCGGGCAGTGGGGGCCGATTTCTGTGCCGCCGAACCAGGTGGGGTTGCAGTCGTACACCTGCCAGCCGCCGTCCCACATCATGTGCAGGGCGACATAGACGATGATGAGCAGGCCGACATAGGCGATCCAGCGGTGCTTGGTGAGCAGGCGCGCGATGAAGGTGGCGGCGACGCCCATCAGGACGACGGAGAGCGCGAGGCCGAACACCATGATCCACGGATGATCATGAGCGGCGCCGGCGACGGCGAGCACGTTGTCGAGCGACATCGAGACGTCGGCGATGACGATCTGGGTGACGGCCTGGGCGAGCGTCTTCTTGATGATCGGCTTGCCGGCGATGAGGCCGTCGCCGTCGAGATCCTTGCCGGCGATGGCTTCGGGATCGTCGGAGTGTGGCGTGCGCAGTTCGCGCCACATCTTCCAGCAGACCCAGAGGAGGAGAACGCCGCCGGCCAGGAGCAGGCCGATGATGGCGAGGAGCTGGGTCGCGACGAGGGCGAAGAGGATGCGCAGGACGGTGGCGGCGAGGACGCCGATGAGGATCGCCTTGCCGCGTTGTTCCTTGGGCAGGCCGGCGGCGGCGAGGCCGATGACGACCGCATTGTCGCCCGCGAGGACGAGGTCGATGCCCACGACCATGAGGAAGGCCTGTAGCGCCTCGAAGGACAGGAAATCCATGGACGTGTTCGCTCCCCGGCGGCCAGCGGCTCTGCCAGGCGCCACAATCCTCAACTCGCGGACCTTTTCAAGCGTTCCCGCTAACCATCTGTTACGATTGATGGGGCGGCCCAAAGCCCCAGAAACCGGGAGTTTTCCGGCGGGAGGGCCGTCGGCCTTGACTTATGGCCGCCAATCCTGTTTTTGCCCGCTTCCCCGCCGGAAACGGTCGGAGAATTACGGGTGGTGCGCATTCCGCCGTTGAGATCGCGAGGGCCATAGGGGTCCCGCCGGAGCGCATCGACAAAGAGGCTACTATGTCCAGGCGTCAGAACGCTAAGTACAAACTCGACCGTCGCGTGGGTGAAAACGTGTGGGGTCGTCCGAAATCCCCGATCAACAACCGCCAGACCCGCCCCGGCCAGCACGGCGCACGCCGCGCCAACAAGCCGTCGGACTTCGGCATCCAGCTGATGGCCAAGCAGAAGCTCAAGGGCTTCTACGGCGACATCACGGAAAAACAGTTCCGCAAGACCTATGAAGAGGCCACGCGCCGCACCGGCAACACCGCCGAGCTGCTGGTTGGCCTTCTCGAGTCGCGCCTCGACACCGTCGTGTACCGCGCCAAGTTCGTCCCGACGATCTTCGCTGCACGCCAGTTCGTGAACCACGGCCACGTCACGCTGAACGGCAAGAAAGCCAACATCGGCTCGATGCTGGTGAAGCCGGGCGACATCGTCCAGGTCAAGGAGCGCTCGCGCAACATGGCGCTGGTGATCGAAGCCATGGGTTCGGCCGAACGTGAAGTTCCCGACTATGTGGAAGTCGACCAGAAAGCCGGCACGGCCAAGTTCATCCGCATGCCTTCGCTGACGGACATTCCGTACGCCGCGCGCATGGAACCGAACCTCGTGGTCGAATACTACTCGTCGTAAGACGGACCGCGAATTAAAGGCACTGGAGAGGGCGGCCTGGAAACGGGCCGCCCTTTCGCTTTGTGGGTCTGGCAATGTCCGATTGCGCTTCCTGACACATCCTTCGAGACGATTGCTTTGCGATCCCTCAGGATGAGGGTGGTGGGCTTGGCTAAAATGACCTTTGCGCGGCACCCGCCGACCTCATCCTGAGGGATTGGCGCGGAGCGACAATCGTCTCGAAGGATGTGTTCAGCATACCGAACGGGCCAGTTCGCTTTTCAGGCGAAAGGCGAGACGGGGTTGATATCTGGCGGTACGCTCCATCTGTTGCAGGGGACCAGCCAAGGAGCGTCCATGTCGAGCCATTCGAGCCAGCCCAGCTACAAGGATGTCCATGCTTACACGCTGGTGGATCCGAAGAAGGCCAAGTCGTTTTCGCTGAAAGAGCGGGATACGCGAGGCGAGAAGCTGTTCGAGGGCAAGAAGGAGGCGAAGGCCTCGCTCGACGAAGATGCGATGGCTATCAACGAGCTGCAGGATGCGTTGTTTGCGTCCAAGGCCGGGTCGCTGCTGGTGGTGCTGCAGGGCATCGATACGTCGGGCAAGGACGGCACGACGAAAGAGGCGTTCAAGTTCACCAGCCCGCTGGGCGTGCAGGTGCATGCGTTCGGCAAGCCGACCGAGGAGGAGCTGGCGCACGACTATCTGTGGCGCTTGCACAAGGTGACCCCGCGCCGGGGCTACATCACCGTTTTCAACCGCTCGCAGTATGAGGACGTGCTGGTGGTGAAGGTGCGTAACCTGGCGCCGGCGAAGATGGTCGAGGAGCGCTACGACCAGATCAACGCGTTCGAGAAGATGCTGGTGGAGAACGGCACGCGCGTTCTGAAGCTGATGCTGCACATCTCGAAGGAAGAGCAGGGCGAGCGGCTGCGCGAGCGGCTGGAGGTTCCGAAGAAGCGCTGGAAGTTCAATCCGAGCGATCTGGAAGACCGCAAGCTGTGGGATGATTATCAGGTCGCGTACGAAACGGTGCTGCAGCGTTGCTCGACGCCGCATGCGCCGTGGCATGTCGTGCCTGCCGACAGCCGATCGCGCCGCGATGCGATCGCCTCACGGTTGATCCGTGCGGAGCTGGAAGCGATGAAGCCGGAATATCCCGATCCCGGTTACCGTCTCGAGCAGTACAAGATCGACTGACGAGCCTTTGCCAGCAGGCATGCAGGCACGCTTGATCGATTGACGCATACCCAAAATGGGGAATGGCGCTCGAGCATTGTCTCAAGGTATCACTGTAAACATTGGGCTACGGGGATCAGGCCACAAGCCTGCGCCGCTCACGCGGAGTAGCCCTGAAACGTGTCGGGGGCGCTGGTTGCCCAGCGCCCCCTCCATCCTCGGCCCTGGGTTGGGGGGACGGGCCTCGGAGATACAGATATCGGCTTGGGCGCCTGTTCGGGTCAATCCGGTATCACGCACTTTTCGACAGCAAATAGCCGCAGGGATTCCCCTGCGCTGCCGAGTCGCATGATTTTCCGCGCTTGAGACGCCTTCGCACGCGAATTGCGATGATTGTCCGCGTTGTCGCGCGCGGAAGCACGCCATAGGTCTCTTCATGAGCCAGTGAGGTCCGACACTGCTCGGGAGATCGTCGTGCAGCTTGCTGCGGCAGAAGCCGTGCTTGAGGAATGCCTGGGTGAGCCCGAGCGGTTGCCAGCCGCGATGGGCCAAGCGGCGCGTGCGCTGGGCTTCGACTATTTCTGCATGGTCTCGTCGAACCTTGCGCGCCCGACCTTCCTTGTCCCTGAAGAGCAGAGCGAAGGCATTTCGCGCTACTTCAACGATGGCTGGGTAAACATAGATTACCGTCAGCGCACGGAGCGGCCTCTGCCGCTGAACACGCTGTATCTCGACCATCGCGCGGTTAACGAGAACGAGCGCAGGAAGTCCGCGATCTACAACGAGCTGTTCGTGCCGATGCGCATGGCGCACTACGCCGGCATCCGCTTCCAGATGGGTGCGGATGAGGAATGGTTCTGCTTCGTCTGCCGCTCGGAAGAGGCGGGCGTCATCGAGGGGCAGAGCGCGCAGCACTTCAAGCGCATCGCCGAGCTGGCTATGAACAGCGCCTCGACGGCTTCACGCATCCACACCGAGCGGTCGTCGGGCATGATGGAAGGCCTGATGAAGTCCGGCGTGCCGGCGCTGCTGCTGGACGCGACGGGCCGCGTGACGGGCGTGACCTCGGCGGCGGAGGCGATCTTCCGCGGCGATTTCGGAATCCGCCAAGGCAAGCTTTGGAGCGCCAATCCGGGCGATGCGATACCGCTCGCCGCGTTGTCGGCCTTCGTCGCCAATGAGCGCACGCTCGATGCACGGCGTCGCGTGTTCATTCAGGGGCAGGGGCGCAGCCGCCCTGTGGTGCTGACAGCGCTGCGCGTGCTGGGCCCCGCGCTGGATCAGTTGCCGGGCGCACGCGTGCTGGTGACGCTGGAGGATCTCAATCCTTCGCAGACGGATGTGTCGGACGACCTGCGCGACATGTTCGGGCTTTCCGATGCAGAGGCGCAGATCGCGATGGCGCTGCACGATGGACACGACATCGCGGCGATCGCGGAGCGCCGCCAGACTGCGCAGGCGACGATCCGCAAGCAGGTGTCGAGCGTGTTCGACAAGATGAACGTGCATCGCCAGTCGGACCTCGTGCAGCTTCTGGCGAAGCTCAAACGCTAATCCGTATTCATCGCACGTTCATATCGAATATCGATAATGGCCCCTGCTAGATAAAACGGGGTCTGAGATGAAAAAAACAATGACACTGGCGGCGGCTGGTCTGGCGGGCGTGATGCTCTCCGGCTGCATCGTCGTCGACGCGGACGTGCGCGAGTCGCGCTGGGAATGGAATGACGATTTCGGAACGGTGCTCGGCGCGGAAGTGAGCGCGCGGGGACCTGAGGTGATGATCATCGCTCATTCGAACGGCTGCACCGACAAGCAGGATTTCGCGCCCGTGGTTCGCGATCGTGGCGATGACAAGTTCGATGTCGGCTTCCGCCGCATCAAGGACGACAACTGCAAGGCGCTCGTTCCCGATGGCCGCCGCATGAGCTGGTCGTTTGCCGAGCTTGGCGTTCCCCGCAATTCGCGGGTGTTCCTGATGAACCGCGTCGGCCGCTAGAAGCCGACTGGTTCCACTGCTCGTCCCGACAGCGTATCGGGTCCCAGGGTCACTCAGCAGCCGGCGCCACAACGACGGCGCCCTGGATCCCGCTCCGGTTTTGCCGGAGCGGGATGAGCAATTTCTCTTAGCGGCGCTCGAGTTTGACTTCGCCGCCGCTGCTTTCTTCGTGCACGAAGGTGGGCGGATTGCCGATGAAGCGGATGTCCGAGCCGGAAGATGCCTGGCCAGTGGCGCTGAGCGATGCGCCGACATCGACGTCGGAGCCGCTGGTTGCAGAGGCGGTGACTGTCTCGCAGGCGAAATCCTTGCCGTCGAAATCGGCGCCGCCAGATGCCTTGATGGTGGCCGACTTGCAGGAGCCGGACACGCGCACATCGCTGCCGCCGTTACTTTCGACGGAGAGCTGATCGACCTTCAGGTTTGTCGCGTCGAAATCGGACCCGCCGCTGGCACGCAGCTCCAGGGTGGCAAGGGTGAGGCCGCTGGTTTCGATATCAACGCCGCCGGCTGCGTGGATGCGCGCGTAGTTCGGCGCGGTGATGGTGACGACGTCGTGGGAGCCGACGCTGAACCAGTTCATCGAGGTGTGTTCGCGATGGACTTTGAGCGTCGTGCCTTGTTGCTCGACGACGAGCTTGTCGAGCTTGGACTTGGGGCCTTCGGCGTTGATCGCGAAGGGGCCTTGCTTCAGCACAAGGTTGACGCCGCCTGAGGCTTCGATGGCGTCGAAGCCAGCGTTGTTGAAGCTGCGGGTCTCGGTTGCTTCAGTCATGACGCAGCCGCTGGTAGCAGCCAGCGCCGCTGCGCAGAGGAGCGGTGTGATCGGGTTCATGGGTGCTTTCCTGGCCTAGCGCGCGCTGACCGAGCCGCCGCTGGACTCGTCGCGGTCGAGGCGGGCGGGATTGCCGGCGAAGCGGACGCTGGCGCCGGAGGACGCGTCGCCGCTGGCTTTGGCCGTGGCGAAGGCTTCAGCGCTGGCGCCGGAGGAGGCTTCGATGCTGGCGGATTCGCACTTCAGGTTCTTGCCTTCGAACTGCGCGCCCGAGGAGGCGTCGCCGTGAAGGGACTTGCACGCGCCGGAGAGTTCGATCGAGGCGCCGGAGGAAACGTCGATCTCGACATCGGCGAGCTGGAGGTTGGAGCCGGTGATGCTGGAGCCCGAGGAGGCTTCGAAGCCGGTGTAGGCGGGGGCGGAGACATCGACGCGATAGCGGGCGTTATCGCCCCAGCCCATCATCTTCTGCTTGCGGCCGATGTGGAGCGTGTGGTCGCGGACTTCCACGATCAGGTTGTCGAGGTTGGCGTTGTTCGGGCTCGTGGCCTTCACGTTGAACGCGCCCTGGGTGACGACGACTTCGACGCCAGCGGAGGCGTCGACCTCATCGAAGCCGGTGTAGCTGGAGCGGCGTGATTCCGAATACGGCTGGCCGTTGGCGTTGCCGACGACGCAGCCGGCAGCGGAAAACGCGGCGAGGGTGGGGAGGAGGATCAGGAAAGCGCGATGCATCAGTGTTGCCCTTTTTTATCGTCTTCTTCTGGACGGACTTTCGAGCTGGGCTTTTGCCTCTGACCGAAGGCTCCGCGATTTCCTGATAGCCTGTTTCTTATCGAAAAACAATATGTCGGTCGGATCGGGATAGTAGGAGCGAACCGGCGGCGTTGGCATTATGAGGGGTCTTCTTGTCGCCGCCGGTTCTTCCGTGGTGCTGGCGCGCTCCTGGGTCAGGTGGGGTCAGGGGCGCGGCCAGTTTCGTGACGCCGGCTAGTCGGCCAGCGAAACCTTGGAGTCGAAGCGGTCGTGCGTTTCCTTGAAGTCGCGCGGGCGGCCGCTGATGCGAACGGTGGAGGCCATGCCGGCGTTGGCGACGGCTTTCTCTGAAGCGAAGGCGTGGGCATTCGAGGCGAAGCCGGCGTCGATGTGCGTCTCGCGGCACTTCAGCTTGCTGGCGGTGAGTTCGGACGCGGTGCCGAGCGTTGCGCTGAGCCTGGCGCATGTGCCGGCGAGGTCGAACTCTGTGGCGGCGTCTGCGGTGATGGTGACGTTCCGGGCTTGCAGGTTCTTGATGTCGACTTCGACGGCGGCCTGCGCGGTGATGGTGAGGTCGTTGACCTTGAGCGTGTCGGCCTCGAACTCGATGGCGGCGTCGAACTTCAGCGCGTCGAGCGAGGGCGCGGAGATGCGGACGACATCCTCGATCTTGCCCTTGATGTTCTTGTTCTGCGGGCGGGTGATGCGCAGCGTGTCGCCGACTTTCTCGACGATGATGTTGTGCAGGCCGTCGTATTTCGAGTCGATCACGACGGAGTAGGTCGGGCTCTGGGTGAACTCGATCTTGAAGGCGGCGGAGGCTTCGATCTTCTTGAAGCCGGCGAGGTTGTAGGTGCGGACTTCGGCGTTGGCGGGGGCGGCCAGGCCGACGGCAGCGACGGCTGCTGCAGTGGCGGTGATGATGGCGGTGGCGAGCAGCAGGCGCATGGGAGTTATCTCCTTCTTGGGTGTGCCGTTGATGGCAACTAATAGCTTAGGAGTATCTAACTAGGCTTTTAGTTGTCAAGCGGGCGCCGAGGAGATTTCGCAATACGCGCGGTTTATGGGGTTTAGCGGACCGTTTCGGCCCAGAGGTCGACGCCTTCGCCTTCGACGACCTTGGCTTTCACCAGCTCGCCAGGCTTCAGCGTGACGTCGTCGATGAAGACGTTGCCGTCGATCTCCGGAGCGTCGGCTTTGGAGCGGCCGGTGGCGCCGTCTTCGTCGACTTCGTCGATGATGACGTCGATGGTCTTGCCGACCTGTTCCTGCGCATAGGCGTCAGCGATCTCGGCCTGCACGGCCATAAAGCGGTGCCAGCGTTCTTCCTTGACCTCTTCCGGAACATGGTTCGGCAGGTCGGACGAAACGGCGCCTTTGACGTTCTCGTATTTGAAGCAGCCGGCGCGCTGGATCTTCGCTTCTTTCAGCCAGCCGAGCAGGTGCTGGAAGTCTTCTTCCGTTTCGCCCGGGAAGCCGACAATGAAGGACGAGCGGAGCACAAGGTCCGGCACTTCGCGGCGCCATTTGGCGATACGGTCTGCGGTCTTGTCGATGTTGGCGGGGCGACGCATCGCCTTCAGCACGTTCGGCGACGAATGCTGGAAGGGGATGTCGAGATAGGGAAGGATGCGGCCGTCGGCCATCATCGGCATGACGTCGTCAACGTGCGGATACGGATAGACGTAGTGGAGGCGGGTCCACACGCCGAGTTCGCCCAGGCCCTCGCAGAGGTCCTTGAAGCGCGTCTGGCGTTCCTTGTCGCGCCATTTGTAGGGCGCGTATTTCACGTCGAGGCCGTAGGCCGACGTATCCTGGCTGATCACCAGAAGCTCTTTCACACCGGCTTTCACCAGCTGTTCGGCTTCGCGCAGCACAGCGTCGATGCGGCGTGAGACGAGGTCGCCGCGCAGGCCCGGGATGATGCAGAAGGAGCAGCGATTGTTGCAGCCTTCGGAAATCTTCAGGTAGGCGTAGTGGCGCGGGGTGAGGCGATAGCCGCTCTCTGGCACCAGCGACACGAAGGGATGATCCGGGGCGGGCAGGTGCGTGTGCACCGCGTCCATCACCTGCTCGTACTGGTGCGGGCCGGTGACGGCGAGCACGCCGGGGTGACGGTCGGTAATGACGTTGGCTTCGGCGCCGAGGCAGCCGGTGACGATGACCTTGCCGTTCTCGTTCAGCGCTTCGCCGATCGCCTGCAGGCTTTCGTCACGCGCTGAATCGAGGAAGCCGCACGTGTTCACGAGCACCAGGTCCGCGCCCTGATAGTCGGGGGCGATCTGATAGCCTTCGGCGCGCAGGCGCGTGATGATGCGCTCTGAATCGACCAGCGCCTTGGGGCAGCCGAGTGAGACGATGCCGACTTTGGGTTGGGTGAGGGTGGTGGTCATTTGCGCGCCCTATAGCGCTGAAGAGGCGTTAAGGCCAGCGGGCGGCTGTAGCGGTATTTGCGGGGCGTTCGCAGCTACGGTCACGGATGGTTAAGCGGCTGATTTTAGCTGGTTAGGCTGG
This sequence comes from Hyphomonadaceae bacterium, assembly GCA_965229115.1. Classification (GTDB taxonomy): domain Bacteria; phylum Pseudomonadota; class Alphaproteobacteria; order Caulobacterales; family Hyphomonadaceae; genus UBA7672. The sequence continues at coordinate 414,276 of CBDDIR010000003.1, forward strand.
CTTTGAGGGGATGACGGATATGCGGCTGGGCATCGTGGCGGGTCTGGCGTTGGCGCTGGGAGCGTGCGGGCCGCAGGCCGAGGCGCCCAAGCTGGCCGAACCGGCGGCTCAGGCCGCGCCAGTGGAGCTGGGCGAGACGCCATCCACCATCGACTGCCCGCTGGAACGTGCGACCTACAGCGAGCCGCAGGCCGGATGGGAGCTGCGCTTCCGGCCGGGCAAGCCGTGGGAAATGACGGGCATGACCACGGCGATCATGGAGCTGGTGAAGTCGGACGGCACGGTGCTGTGGGGCGACATTAGCTCGAACATGGGCACGAGCCGGGATGTGGGCAGCCTGTTCTATGGCTGCACGCGGCCGGGCGCGGACGACGAGGATCTGACCGAAGACCAGTACAACGCCTGCCGCCAGTGGGAGGGCGTGGTCTATTCGCTGAACAAGGGCGAGCCGGGCTACATGGCCAGCGAAGAAGGGAAGGCGCCTGAGCGCATCCTGATGACGGATATTGGCCGCAAGCTTCGCTATTCGGGCATTGTGAGCAGTCCCGGCGAGGAGCCGTGGGACGTGTTTACGTTCAAGGCGTGTGTGGATGCGCCGACGGGGCAGTAAGCACGCGCTCGTCCTTCGACGGACGCACGCTTTCGCGTGCTGCTCAGGATGAGCGCTAACTGCTGGTCGTGGTTGTAGCGCTCATCCTGAGCAGGCCCGAAGGGCCGTCCGTCGACGGACGAGCGCGCGAACACGGGACAATAAAAAGGGCGGCGGATCACTCCGCCGCCCTTTGTCGTTTGGGGAGGAAGAAAGCCTAGACTGCGAGCACTTTCTTCATCGCGGCTTCGCAGCGGTCCATTTCCCAGTCGTCGCCAACGCAGATGCGCGTCCAGGTCTCGAAGCCCGGCCAGGAGCGGCCGACGACGCGGACGCCTTCAGCCATCATCTTCTCGGCAAATTCCTTGCTGGGCATGCCGACGTCGAAGAACACGAACGAGGCTTGCGGGTTCGACGCGATCGGGCGGCCGAGATCCTTGGCGATCTTGTAGAGACGCTCGCGGCCGGCCTTGAACTTCGGCTGCATCATGGGGACGAACTCCTTGTCGGAGATCGAAGCCATGGCGGCGACGATGCCGGCGTGGTTGATGCCGCCGCCGCGCGTGGCGCCGGACATCTTCTTCGCGAGTTCCGGCTGGGCGATGCCGTAGCCGAGGCGCTGGCCGGCCATGCCGTAGATTTTCGAGAAAGTACGGCAGATGACGACGTTGTGGCCTTCGCGGACGAGGCTGGTCATCACGTTGGCGTCGTAGTCATCGCACAGGTGAAGATAGGCTTCGTCGATGAAGCACGGCGCGGTCTTCGAAGCTTCGATGGCGAAGGCTTTCAGCTTCACCGGATCGACCATGTTGCCCGTCGGATTGTTCGGGTTGCAGACATAGGTGGCGGTGGTTTTCTTCGAGACCTTCTTCGCCATCGCATCGAGGTCGACCGTCATGTCGGCGGTGAGCGGCGTCATGATGACTTCGGCGCCATAGCTGGCAACCGTGCGCGGCACGCCTTCATAGGTCGCGACGGAGGTGACGAGCTGGCCCTTGCCCTGGTTGGCGACCATTTCGCCGAAGGCCGAGAGGATCGGGGCTGAGCCGTTGCCGAGGAAGACCTGTTGCGGGTCGACGCCTTCGATGGCGGCGATCTGCTTCTTCAGTTCTTCGCCTTCGCCATCGGCGTAGCGGGCGGTGAAGGCGGCTTTCTCGATCATCGCCTCGATGGCCTTCTTGGAAGGACCGAACGGGCTTTCGTTGGCGCCCATGATGGCGACCGACTTGTCGACCGCGGGAACGGCGGCCGGGGCGGGTGCGGGAGCCGCAGCAGCGGTGTTCTTCGAGCAGCCGGCGGCGAGCGCGGCAGCGCCGACGCTGGCCATGCCGAGGCCGCGCAGCAGGGCGCGGCGCGAGGTGGCGGGTGTTTCTGCAGCCGGCGTAGCGGCGGGCGTAGCTTCAGGAATGGTGTCGGGGTGTCTCATGGGTTTGTCCTCCAGGCAGCGCGCCGTCCGCGCGTGGCGGAGTGCATGGGTCTGCACTCGCGTCGGGACGGATCGGCACGCATTCGCCGAAGAGTCGCAACCGTGAAGCGCGGTGAACGACGAAATCGGCGTTACGGACGCGCTGAGTGCCGCGCGCGCGGGCGCCGTTTGCCAAAACTGCAGGCGGTGAGGATTTGGGCTGCCTAAGCGCTAGGCATATTCGATGGTTCGTTCATGACGGCCGTTGCCTCAGGCAAGAAGCGCCGAGCCCCAGACATTGTAGCCGGCCCAGCGTGGCGTGCCGGGCAGGTACATGCGTTCGGCGGTGTCGATGCGCCACCCGCCCGCAGTCAGCATCGCGTCGACGTCGCGGGTGAGATGGCAGCCGCCGGCGAGGGGACGCCAGATCGGCTCGATGCGCTTTTGCCATTTCACAGCGTCTGCATCGGGCGCGAGGCCGTGTTCGCAGAAGAGGAGTTTGCCATCCGGCTTCAGCGCGGGACGCAGGGCGGCGAGCGCGCCGATGGCGTCGGGAATGGTGCAGAGCGTGTAGGTGGTGACGATGGTGTCGACGGAGGCGGGCGGCAGGTTGGCGTTCTCTGCGCCGCGTTCGAGCCATTCGATGGGCAGGCCCTCGGGCGCGCGGGCGCGGCCGCGCTTCACCATGCCGGGTTCAGGCTCGAGTGCGATGAGGCGGGATACTTTCGTTCGGTCGTAGAGCGCGAAGTTGCGGCCGCCGCCTGCGCCGATCTCCAGCACCACGCCGCTCGCACGCGGGATGATCTTGCGACGCTGGTAGGCAATGGGGCTGGCGCCGCACGCGCAGTCGACGAGGCCGGGAGCGATGTAGCGGGAGTAGAAGCCCATGGGTTGGGTCCGTTGCTGGCGGGCGATCTTACGCCGCCTCGCCAGCCCTGTCGCCTGTGTGGGGTCGCTACTTCCGCAGGGGGAGGAGTGCGCGCAGGCGGGCGTCGCGGAACCAGAGGCCGCCCCAGATCATCAGGCCGAGATAGACGCCGAAGAGTTCGTGGCTGAACAGCGGATTGTCGACGCGGACATTGGTGGCGATGGCGCCGCCGAGCAGGGCGGTTTCGAGAATGGCGCCAAGTATGGCTGTTTGCGGGATCACATAGAGGACGACGCAGATCACCTCGATGATGCCGATGAAGAGGTCGTGGTGCGGCGGCCAGCCGAGACCGGCCATGGTCTCGCGCACGATGTCGGGCATGAAGAATTTCAGGCTGGCGGAGAAGGCGAGGAAGAGCGCGACGAAGCCGCTGATGCCCCAGCCGGCCCAGAACATCGCGCCGCGGCGTTTCGTTACGTCAGTCATGGCGTGTCTCCCTGTTGCGCCCATAGGACGTGCGGGGAGGACGCTAGCCGACATGGGCGTGCGGAAAAATCGGGTCGGGCCTTGCCGCCTGTTAACCGGGTGTCTGCTTTGGGCTGGTGACGGGGATCGCGAGCGCCGGTACGGTGCAGGCACACACGGGGGCTTTCATGATGCGAGTTGGTTGCGTGGCTTTGGCCATCGGCGTGGCGATGGCGGCGGGGCCGGCGCTGGCGCAGCAGACATCGGCGCCTCCGGCAGCGAAGCCGGCTGGAGAAGAGCCCAATATCTGCATCAAGGGCTCGGTGCTGTTTTCCGAAGCCAAGTATGAGGAGGCGCTGACCAGTCTGCGCACTTGCGTGCCGGATACCAGCCTGCCGCGTTATGATCGGGCGCTGGGCTATGGCCACCTGATCGCCGCGCTGGCGCAGCTCGGGCGGCATGACGAGCGGATTGTCGAGCTGCGCAAGATCACCGCTGCGCCGTTCTCGGAGTGGTCCGAGTTCACGCCGGCCACGCTGGCGATGCAGAAGATGCGCGAGAGCGAGATCTTTGTGGGCATGACGCAGCCCGCCTTCATTCTCGAACTGGCGACGGAGTTGTTCGACAAGGGCGATCTTGATGCAGCGCTGGCCGAGACGTCGCGCGCGATCCGCGTGGCGAAGGCGACGCGCGCCGACATGCTGCTCGATGAAGTCGACGCGTGGATGGTGCGGGCAATGGTGCTGCAGGTGAAGGGCGACGCCATGGGTATGACGACGTCAATGCTGCGCGCCTACATTCGCGGGGGCAACCACCAGGCGATCGACCAGCTGCTGTCGAGCCAGGCTCCGGAGTTGCAGGACAAGTTCAAGCAGCTGCGCGAGACGATGCTCGAGAACGCGCCGAAGGTTGCCTACAAGAATGCGTGGTGGGCGAGCCTTGGCCAACCGTTCAACCCGAACGATGCAGAGATCCGCGACGCGGTGGACGCTGTCTCGATTGCCGAGATCCAGGAAGACGAGATGCTGGGCCCGCCGGGGCTTTAGGCTAGAGGCCCTTCACGATCTCTTCGGTCATCTTCTTCGCGTCGCCGAGAAGCATCATCGTGTTTTCGCGGAAGAACAGCGGGTTCTCGACGCCGGCGTAGCCCGAGGCGAGCGAGCGTTTGATGAAGAACACGGTCTTGGCGTTCCACACTTTCAGCACCGGCATGCCGTAGATCGGGCTGGCGGTGTTGGTTTCGGCGTCGGGGTTCGTCACGTCGTTGGCGCCGATGACGAAGGCGACGTCAGCCTGGGCGAAGGACGAGTTGATGTCTTCCAGCTCGTGCACTTCGTCGTAGGGGACCTGGGCTTCAGCCAGGAGCACGTTCATGTGGCCGGGCATGCGGCCTGCGACCGGGTGGATGGCGTATTCAACGTCGACGCCTTCGGCCTTCAGCTTCTCGGCCATTTCCTTCAACGCGTGCTGGGCCTGCGATACGGCCATGCCGTAGCCGGGGACGATGATGACCTTCGAGGCGTTCTTCATGATGAAGGCGCAGTCGTCTGCCGAGCCGACTTTCACGGGCTTGGCCGGTCCGCCGCCGGCAGCGGCTGCTGCTGTTTCGCCGCCGAAGCCGCCGAGGATGACGGAGATGAAGCTGCGGTTCATCGCCTTGCACATGATGTAGGACAGGATCGCGCCCGACGAGCCGACGAGCGATCCGGTGATGATCAGCGCGTTGTTCTCGAGCGTGAAGCCGAGGGCGGCTGCGGCCCAGCCCGAATACGAGTTCAGCATCGAGACGACGACGGGCATGTCTGCGCCGCCGATCGGGATGATGAGCGTCGTGCCGAGGACGAGGGCGATGCCGGTGAGGGCGAGGAACATCCAGGGTTGCGAGCCTTCGGTCTGGATCATCATCACGACGAGCACGATGATGGCGATGCCGAGGGCGATGTTGATGAGGTGGCGCGCGGGCAGGATGATCGGCGCGCCCGACATGTTGCCGTTGAGCTTGAGGAAGGCGATCACCGAGCCGGTGAAAGTCAGCGCGCCGATGGCCGAACCGAGCGACAGTTCGATGATCGACGCCATGTGGATCTGGCCTGGCACGCCGATGCCATAGCTTTCCGGCGCGAACAGCGCTGCGGCGGCAACCAGCACGGCGGCGAGGCCGACCAGCGAGTGGAAGAAGGCCACAAGCTGCGGCATGGCCGTCATCTTGATCTTCTGCGCGACGATGCCGCCCGCAATGCCGCCGACAACGATGCCGCCGCCGATGATGGCGAGGGTGGCCATGTCGAGGCCGCCGCTTTCGGCGTTGCGGTCCCACAGCATCCAGAGCGTGGTCAGGATGGCGATCGCCATGCCGATGATGCCGTTACGCGCGCCCGCCTGCGACGTGGCCGGGCTGGAGAGTCCGCGCAGCGACAGGATGAAAAGGACGCCCGAGACGAGATAGAGAATGGCGGCGATGTTGGCGTTCATGGACTAGTGCCCCCCGGTCGTCTTGGTGGCGGCGCCAGCGGCCGGTTTGTCTTTCTTCTTGTACATCGCGAGCATGCGGCGCGTGACGAGGAAGCCGCCGAAGATGTTGACGGCGGCCAGGGCCACAGCGACGCCGCCCATGCCCTTCGACAGCCATAGGTCGCTGGTCATTTCCTGACCCACGCCGGCTCCCGCTGCGATCAGCGCGCCGACGATGATGACCGACGAGATCGCGTTGGTGACGGCCATCAGCGGCGTGTGCAGCGCAGGCGTCACCGACCACACCACGTAGTAGCCGACGAAGATCGACAGCACGAAGATGGCGAGGCGGAAGATCAGCCCGTCTGGCTGTTCCGCGCCAGTGGCGGCGAGGGCGGGCGAGGCGGCCAGCAGGGCCGTGAGGCCGAGTACCGCGAGGCGCTTCATCATGAGAGCGATCCTTGTAGAGGAGTGCCGGTTCTAGCTGGTCAGCGCCGGGTGAACGACTGCGCCATCCCTGGTGAGGACAGCGGCCTTGACGATCTCGTCGTCCCACTTCGGCGCGAACGCGGCGTTCTCGCCGGTCAGCAGCGGCAGGAGCGCGAGCAGGTTACGGGCGTAGAGGGCGGAGCTATCCGCCGCGATGCGGCCGGGCAGGTTGGTGAAGCCGGCGACTTTGACGCCGTTCACATCGACCACCTGATCCGGCTTCGACAGCGGGCAGTTGCCGCCCTGGCTGACGGCAAGATCGACGACGACCGAGCCGGGGCGCATGGATTTCACCATCGCTTCGGTGACGAGCACCGGGGCGGGGCGGCCGGGGATCAGCGCCGTGGTGACGACGATGTCCTGCTTGGCGATATGGGCGGCGACGAGTTCGGCCTGCTTGGCCTGATACTCGGGCGACATGGCCTTGGCGTAGCCGGCGGCGGTTTCAGCGGCTTTGAATTCATCATCCTCGACGGCGATGAACTTCGCGCCGAGCGAGGCGACCTGTTCCTTGGCGGCTGGGCGAACGTCGGTGGCGGAGACCACGCCGCCGAGACGGCGGGCGGTGGCGATGGCCTGCAGGCCGGCGACGCCTGCGCCCATCACGAAGACCTTGGCGGCGGCAACAGTGCCTGCAGCGGTCATCATCATCGGCAGGGCGCGGCCATAGAGCTGCGAGCCTTCGATAATGGCGCGATAACCTGCGAGGTTGGCTTGCGACGACAGCACGTCCATGGACTGGGCGCGCGTGATGCGGGGAACGAACTCCATCGCGACCGCGACGACGCCGGCGGCGGCGTAGGCTGCGGCCTCGGCCTTAGCGGCGTAGGGTTCGAGCAGGCCGAGCAGGGCAGCGCCCTTCGGATAGGTGGCAAGTTCAGCGGCGTCCGGCGCGCGGACCTTGAAGATCGCATCGGCGCTCTTGAGCACGTCCGCGGCGGAACCGACGGTTGCGCCTGCGGCGGTGAAATCCTCGTCGCGGATGCCGGCGGTTTCGCCCGCGCCCGCCTCGACGGCGACCGAATGCTTGAGGCCGATCAGCTTCCTGATCGAATCAGGCGTCGCCGATACGCGCGTCTCGTCGAAACGGCGTTCCTTAAGAACTGCGATTTTCATGGTTCCCCCTTAGCCCGGTAAGAGGTCAGCCGCCAATCAGAGCGGATCCGATCCAGACAAGGATTTCGATGAAGACGGCCAGAACGCAGAGGCCGACAACCGTCGCAACCCAGGCGCCGCCCATGTTCATCAGGAGGCCAGCGGCGATGCCGAACACGGCGAAGCCGATCAGCGCGCCGATCCACGGAATGCCCATGGTGATGACGAAGGTCGCGTAGCCGACCATCAGGATGAGAAGCATCGAGCCCCACATCGTGAAGACGCCAAACGCGCCCCACATGCCGCGACGGGCCGACATATCCATGTAAGCGTCGGTGTGGGCCGGCGGCGTAACGATCGGGCCAGTCGGTTCAACATGCGCCATCGCGAGTCAGCTCCCCAGCGATTTTAAGGTCCTAAGCGGGCCACGGTGTAGCGGGATCGTTACCAGAAGAAAAGCGCCCAGAAGGCCGCATGGCCGGGAAAATCGCCTTGAAAACGTGGGAAAACCGGCGTTACGCGAAAAATCCCGCCTAACCGGCCACAACCACCCGGTCTGACGTCGAATACCGCCATTCCTGAAGCAGGGTTCTGAGGGCCGCGACGAAGGCCAGCGGCTGGTCCAGCATGACGTGGTGGCGGGCTTCGGGGATCTCGATGAAGGGCACCTGGCGGTTCAGCAGACCGCGCATGTAGTCGCGCACATCCGGCTCCCAGATGATCGACTTGTCGCCCTTGAAGAGGGCGATGCGGCAGCGGGTTTCCTTCAGGAGTTCCTGCGGCGGGCGGGAGACGGAGAAGCGCTGCCAGATCGACGGGTCGAACTTCCAGGCCCAGCCATCCGCGCTTCCGTCCGCCATCGGTGACTTCTTGAGCGACCAGCGGGCGATGTAGTCGAGCGCGTAGTGGTTCTCGCACAGTTGCGGCGGGGCGAGACGGAAGCGGGCGAGGGCGGCTTCCAGTGAAGGATACACCTTGCCGCCGCGCACGGGCGGCGGGCCATGGCGCGGGCTGTCCGGCGGGTTCACCGGGGTGTCGACGATGACGATGCCGCCGAAGCGGTCGCCATATTCGGCGCCGGTGAGGATCGTCACGAAGCCGCCGAACGAGTGCGCGACGATGATCGGCTTCTCGGCATGGTTGAACAGGCCCGCATCCTCGCAGACGGCGAGCTGTTCGCGCGCGAACACATCCATCTTGTATTCGGGGCGCCAGCCTGAATCGCCCATGCCGGAGAAGGTCATGGCGACGACGAAATAGTCGTCGATGATGTAGGGCGCGACGAAGTCCCACCAGTGCGCGTGCGCGCCGTTGCCGTGCACGAGCAGCAGGCCCGGCTTCGAACGGTCGCCCCACGTCTGGTAATGGATCTGCACGCCCTCGCATTCGACAAAGTGCGTGTCGTAGGGCGTGGCGACGGCGTCGGTGAACCATTGCGGCGCGGGCGGCGGCGCGCCGTGATAGGGCGCGAGCGGACCCTGCTCGGCGGGAATGCCCACCGGCTGATCGCGGACGAGCTTGTCTTTTTCCTGAGTCATACGCGCCTCCGGTGTCTGCCGCGTTGACTAGGCGCGCGGCGGGAGGAGGGCAAGCTTAACGCTTCCAGCGTCAGTCCAGCTTGCGGACCTCTCCGGCGCGCCACAGCCGGTAGCGCACTTCGACATCGGCAGGCGTATAGACGACGATTGGCAGGCGCGAATTGTAGCGGACAAGGGTTTGGCAGGGCAGGGTCACGAAATCCTGTCGGTCGCTGCCCGGCGGGCAGCCGATCTTGGTGGAGGCGCCGCCTGTAACGCTCGGCAGGCTGTAATAGGTGTAGCCCCAGCCTTGCAGCGTCTCCGCCTTCAGCTCGCCGCCGAGCGAGTGGCGGTTGCAGTCTATCGTCTTCGTTTGCCCAACGATGAGTTCGACTTTCACATCGTCCTCCGTCTGCAGCGGAGGCAAGCTGATCACGTGACGCTTCTGACCAGCGGCTGCAGCAGGGAAAGCCTGAAGCTCCTTGGCGATGTCGTTCGTGGGCTGCGCTTCGACCGGCATCGTGGCGCAGGCGGACAGACCCAGCGCGGCCAGTGTGGCGAAAGCAATCAGTCTCATGACCTAACTCCTTCAGCTGGCGATCCGGTCGCGCTGTGCAGCGTCCATCCTAGCTCTTCGGCTTGTAGGCGATCATCACATTGCCTGCGCCCTGGGCGAACAGGCCGTAGCCGGAGTTCACCAGGATCAGGCCGTTCACGGCGACGATCGATGCGTTGTCCACGGACGCGCCGTTGGCGGTGACGCCGTTGACGGTCGTGAAGTCCTGCGCCGTTTCCCATTGCGCGACCAGCTTGCCCGTCTTGCGCTCGACCACATAGACGCGGCCGTCGAGACCGCCGGTGATGATGTGGTCGCCGATGACGGTCGGGGCGCCCGAAAGGCCGAACAGCGTGTTGCAGCGGGGCACGAATTTCTTGCGTGCATCCGTGCAGTCCGGCTTCACCTCGAACTTCCAGTCGATCGTGCCGTCCTTCAGGTTCACGGCGTAGAGGCCGGGCTTCAGGTCTTCGGGCACGACCTGATCCGGGATCGAACGGCCGGGGTAGGAGATCGGCGCATAGACGTGCGTGTCGTCGACAGCGATGCCCCAGTGGATGCCGCCGTTCGGGCCGCCGGTGCCGATGTGGGTTTTCCAGATCACCGCGCCGGTATCCGGATCCATCGCCCAGACCGTTCCGGATTTCTGGCCGGCAACGACCATCTCCTTGCCGCCGGGAGCGGTGGCGAGAATGGTCGAGGCGCCGAAGTCGACATCACGGAAGACGGTGTTCTTCGAGCAGTTGAGACCGCCGCCATTGGGGCCGCAGCCGACGTTGAACACATCATTCTCGGTCGCCTGGAAGGCCCACTTGATCGAGCCGTCGGTGAGGTCGAACGCCATCAGCGCGTCGGTGTTCTTGTGCGCGGTTTCCGAGTTGGCCTCGCCCGTGCCGACATAAAGGCGGTTGCGCTTGAGGTCGATCGACGGCGAGTTCCACACCGGCGCGCCCGCAGGGCCCCACAGCATCTTGCCGTCGCCGCGATCGCGGATCGGCTTGGCGTTCTCCATCGTGTGGCCTTCCCACACGCGCTTGCCGGTCATTGCGTCAAGCGCCACCACGCCGCCATGCGTCTTGCAGCACTCGTAGTTCGGCTGCGCGGCCATCATGATTTCGTATTGCGAGGAGGGCGCGATCACCTTGTCGCCGACCAGCACGGGCGTTGCCGTGGAGATCGAGCCTTCGAACAGGCCCATGTGCGAGCCCCACAGCTCCTTGCCGTTGGTCGCGTCGATCATGTGGATGTAGGCGCCCATGTCGCCGACCATGATGACCTTCTTGCCGTCCTTGCGGACGCCATAGCCGGCGGAGGTGCGGATGGTGCGCTCGCCTTCCCACACCCACTGGATGCAGGGCTTGGCCTTATCCGAGATGTCGAAGGCGAAGACGCGGTTCTTGTTCTCGCCCACCGGCAGGAAGATCGAGTTGCCGACGACAGCCGCCTGGCTGCGCATCGTCACCACGCCAGGGAAGCCGACGACCCAGGCAACTTCCATGTTCGACAGGTCGGTCGGTTTGATGCCGGCTTGCGCGTAGGACAGGTTGCGGCGGTTCTTGATGTCGAAGCCGAAGGCCTGAACCGTCGGCTGCACATCCAGCTTCGGCGTCGCGCGGCTGGCGGGGCAGCGCATCGCGGTGATCCACGAATCATCGGCCACGGAGGCTTCCGACAGGTATTCCGAAACGTAGGAAACTTCCTGCGAAGACAGACCCGTCGCCTGCGGGATCATCTTGCCCGTCATCAGCGCGTTGGTGATCATGCCCGGCGCCATGCGCGCCAGCGTCGCGCGTGTCGGAGCTTTCGTGGCTTCCGCATTGTCGTGGCAGGCGGCGCAGTGCTGCTTGTACACCGCCTCGCCCGGATGCGGGCCTGCAGGCTTGGCTGCAACCTGCGTGGCGACCTGTGTCGCCGTCTGCGTGGCTGCTGTTTCCTGGGCCGGCGTCGTGCACGACGCGAGCGCGATCAGAGCAACCGCCGAAGCGAGCTTGTGAAGCATGGGCATTCCCTCCCGCTAGCCGCCCGCAACTTCTCGCGCAGGTCGGATGCTGGGAGAGACAATCCTCCCACTATGACGCCTGCGTCAATCGGGCCGTAAGGAGAATTACGGGCCGCCTCGATCCGGGCCGCCGCCCCGCCTTGATATAAAGTCGCCCGGCCTGTACGGGGCGGCCATGACTTCAACCCCGCAAAACGCGCCCTTCCGCGTCGCCGCGCTGTACCGGTTCTGCCGGCTCGAGCGTTTCGAGGAATTGCGCGCGCCGCTGGCCGCATTCTGCTGCGGGCGGGGGATCAAAGGCACGCTGCTGCTGGCGCGCGAGGGCATCAACGGCACGGTCGCTGGCAGCGAGGCGGCGATCGCAGAGCTGATCGCGTATCTGGAAGCGATGCCGGAGTTCGCCGGCCTCGAGCTCAAATACAGCACGGCCGACGAGATGCCGTTCCACCGCATGAAGGTGCGGCTGAAGCGCGAGATCGTCACCATGGGCGTCGAAGGCATCGACCCGCTGACCAGCGTCGGCGCCTATGTCGAGGCGGATGCGTGGAACGCACTCATTGCCGATCCGGATACGATCGTGATCGACACGCGCAACGACTATGAAGTAGCGCTCGGCACTTTCGCCAACGCCATCAACCCCGAAACCGAAAGCTTCCGCGAGTTCCCTGCCTGGGTCGAGAAGCACCGCGGCGAACTCGACGGCAAGAAGATCGCCATGTTCTGCACCGGCGGCATCCGCTGCGAGAAAGCGACCGCTTACGTAAAGTCGCTCGGCTTCGACGATGTCTTCCACCTCAAGGGCGGCATCCTCAAATATCTCGAGAACGTGCCTCAACAACAAAGCCTGTGGCAGGGCGAATGCTTTGTGTTCGACGAACGCGTCTCGGTCGGCCACGGCCTCACAGTCGGCGATGCCAGCCTCTGCCGCGCCTGCCGCCATCCGCTGACGCCAGACGACAGGCAGTCCCAGAAATTCCAGGAAGGCGTGTCGTGCGAACGCTGCTTCGACACAACCAGCGCCGCCGACAAGGAGCGCTACGCCGAACGCCAACGTCAGGTCGAGCTAGCGACGCGCCGCGGCGAAGGCCATATCGGAAGTTAGCGCATCACCGTCATCCTCGGGGCGAGCCCGAGGATGACTCCCTTGTCTTCTAGCTCTTCGGCTTGAACGCCAGCAGCATGTTGCCCGGCGCCTGGCCGAACATGCCGTAGCCGGAGTTCACCAGCAGCAGGCCGTTGGCTGCCGTGATCGAGTTCGAGTCGATCGCGCCGCCTTTGCCTTTGACGCCGTTGGTGGCTTCGAACTCCTTGGCGGTCTGGTACGACCACAGGGCTTTGCCGGTTTTGGCGTCGTTGATGTAGAGCGTGCCGTCCAGCGCGCCCGTCACGACTGCGCCATCGATGATGGCGGGCGCCGTCGAGAAGACGTTGCCGCGCCAGCGTTGCGCGCCGGCCGGAGCTTCCGGGTTGAACTGCCACTTGATCTTGCCGGTCTTGGCGTCGAGTGCGTAGAGGCCCGGCTTGATGTTCGGGTCGCCGTCCCACTCGCCGGGGATCGCTTTGCCGACATTGGTGATCGGCGCATAGAGCGTGTTGTTGTCGAAGGCGAGGCCCCAGTGGACGCCGCCGAGCGCGCCGCCCGTGCCGAGCGGCGTGCGCCACACGACCTTGCCGGTGTCGGGATTGAACGCCCACACCGAGCCCGATTTCTGGCCGGCATAGATCAGGTCCTTGCCGTCCGCGCCCTTGCCGATGACCATCGAGGCGCCGAAGTCGACGTCGCGATAGACCGTTTCCGGCGCCTTCGTGCAGTTGAGCTGCTCAGGCTTCGGGTTCGGGCCGCAGCCTGCGTTGAAGATGTCGTTCGGCGTGGCGTGGAAGCTCCACTTCTCCTTGCCGGTCTTAAGGTCGACCGCGATCACCGCGTTGGTGTTCTTGTGCGCCGGCGGCGAGTTGCTTTCGCCGGTGCCGAAGTAGATCAGGCCGCGCTTCTCATCGACCGAGGGCGAGTTCCAGATCGGCGCGCCCGACGGCCCGAGCAGCATCTGCCCATCGCCGCGATCGCGAACCGGTGTTGCGTCCGGCATCGTGTCATAGCGCCATTGCTGTGCGCCGGTCTTGGGATCGAGCGACAGCATGTAGCCGTGGTTGGTGCAGCACTTCTCTTTGTTGTCAGCCGCGACCATGATTTCGAACTGGGCGACCGGAACGATCAGGCGGTCCTTCAGGATCACGGGCGTGCCCGTCGTCATCGAGTACGAGTACGAGGCGACATTCTTCGTCCACATCGCCTTGCCCGTGCGCGGGTCAAGCGCGTGCACGACGCCGTCCTGACCAGCGATGACGAGCAGGGGGGTGCCGTCAGCCAGCACGCCATACGAGGTCGACGTGCGCAGCGGCGCGCCGGTGGTGGAAGAGTAGATCCACTGGATGCAGGGCTTGTCGCCGCCGATGTCGAAAGCGAACACCTTGCTGATGTCGGTTGCCGGCCAGAACAGGTTGTCGCCGACGATGGCGCCTTGCGAACGCATGGTGGAGCCGCCCGGAATGGCGATCGACCAGGCCAGCTCCATGTCCGCCATCTTCGCGGTGGTGAGGCCAGACTGTTTCGCCGTCAGCTTGCGGTTGTTGTCGTGCGTGAAGCCGAAGCCGACGGAGGTCGCGTCCGACGGCCCGCCGAGATCGACAGCGGCGCGTGCGCCTGTGCACATCATCGCCGTCGTCCAGTCGGCGGCGGCGGCGCTGTGGCCGGCGGTCAGCCACGAAATCAGGTCAGCGCGCTGTTGCGTGGAAAGGCCTGCGCCCTGAACCTTCATCTTGCCTTCGGTCAGCGCGAAGTTCAGCACGCCTTCGTTCATCGCCGCGAGGTTTTCGCGCGTGGGCGACTTGGTGTCCGGGTTCTCGTGGCACATGGCGCAGAAGGTCTTGTAAACAGCCTCGCCCGGGTTGGAGCTGACCGCGCCGGCAACCTGCTGCACGGCCGATTGCGACTGGCCGGTTTGCGCGGGCGCTGCTGGCGGCGCTGCCGGAGCGGCGGGCGCAGCGGCGACGGGTGCTACGGGCGCGACAGGCGCCTCCGGTGTCTGGCACGAGGCCAGGACGAGCATGGACGCACAGCTCATGGCTGCAGCCAGCAAGGAATGACGCATTGTATCCTCCCGATCGCCCAACGCTGCGTTGCGTGCGGGCTCCGATTTTGGGAGGGAAACTGCCCCGTGCGGGCCGATTTGCAAAGGGACACGCACCGTCAGCCGGGTGCTTTTGTTTGACCTGTAGCAATGGGACGCCACATTCCTACAGTATGATGTCGGGTGCGCCCGCGGGGAGAAAGTCTTGAAACGCTTTGCGGAAGCAGCTTTCGCACTTGCGGCGTTGGCAACGCTCGGCGCCTGCGGCGACAGCAAGCCGCAGGATGGCGCTGTAGCGCCTGCGCCCGCGCCGACCGGCGAGAATGCGCCCGCCGTGGAGACTGTCGCGCCGATGGATTACGCGCAGGCAGGCTCATGGCTATGCCGTCCCGACCAACAGGATGCTTGCGAGCAAGTCGCAACTGCCACCATCGTCGCCGCCGATGGCAAGCTGACGAAGGACACGTTCGCGCCCGCAGCTGATCCCGCCATCGACTGCTTCTACGTCTATCCCACCGTCTCGCGCGACGAGACCGCCAATGCCGATGCCAATATCGGCCCCGAGGAGCAGGAGATCGCGCGCCAGCAGATCGCGCGCTTCGGCTCCGTCTGCCGCATCTATGCGCCGGTCTATCGCCAGGTGACGCTCGCCGCGTTGCGCAAGATGATCGCCGGCGAAGATGCAGGCAGCAATCGCGAGATGGCGTATGCGGATGTGAAGGCAGCGTGGCAGCGCTACATCGATCACGACAATCAGGGTCGTGGCGTCGTGCTGATCGGGCACGATCAGGGGGCAGGGCTTCTCACCCGCCTGATCGCTGCAGAGATAGACGGCAAGAAGCCGTCCGAATGGCTGGTCTCCGCCATTCTCCCCGGCACGGGCGTTGAAGTCTCATCGACCGGCAGCGTCGGCGGATCGTTCGAGAAGATCCCGCAATGCCGCACGTCGACCGACACGGCCTGCGTCATCGCGTGGTCGTCCTTCCGCGCCAATCAGCCGCCGCCGCCGGACTCGCTGTTCGGCAAGGCGCAGACGGACGGCCAGCGCGTCGCCTGCGCCAACCCCGCCGAACTCGACGGCTCGGGCGTGCTCAAGCCTCTTATGCCGGCTGGGGCCATCCTGCTCGATGAACTCGCCGCTCCGCCGCCCTGGGCCGGGGGCGCTGCCGGCATCGACACGCCGTTCGTTTCCCTGCCGGGGCTTCTCACAGCTCAATGCGTCGACAAGGGCGGCTTCTCCTATCTCGCCATCACCGTGAACGCCGTGCCGGGTGATGCCCGCACCGACACGATCAACGGCGACGTCGTCATCAACGGCAAGGTCCAGCCGCAATGGGGCCTCCACCTCATCGACATGCACCTTGCCTTGGGCAATCTCGTCGAGATCGTGAAGCATCAGGGCGAAACCTGGCTCAAGGCCAAACCCAGCAGCGTACTGCCGCCCGAGTTTCACAATCCGCCCTAGCCATCCTATCTTCAGGTCATGACAGGCTGGAGCATCAACGCCGCAGAACTCCGCATCCCGAGGCGCTCACGCGTCGCGGCGCACCGGATGATCGTCATCGCCGATCCCCAGCGCAACGCCGTGCGCCAGCTCAACGGCCTCGCCAGCTGGCTCGATCCCGCCAGCGGCGGCTGGCTGCACAAGCCCATCGGCTATCTCCCGTCCGATCGCCTGCGCGGCTACGACACCGCCGCCCACCCGCGCACCTTCATGCCGATCAATGGCTGCGCCCCCGGCTCACGCCTCATCGACCCGGCCATCAACGCCGGCGCGATGCGCATCCTCGCGCACAACTTGAGTCTTGCCGATCTCGAAGCCCGCCTCGCCCCCGCACTCGCCGCGATGAAGCGCATCAACGCCCTCAGCGAGGGTCCGCAGGGCGGAGCAGGGCTGCGCTATCCCTTCCTCGGCTTCGGCCGCAACTCGAACTCGTTCTTCTCGACCATGTTGCACGTCATGGGCTTCGACGAACCAGCCTTCGCCAACTCCGCCTTCATCGTGCCAGGCGCACGCGGGCTCCTGCTGCACAAGGATGTGCTCGCCCAGATCCGTCAGTCGAGCTCAGCAACGATCGGCGCCAGAAACTCCGTCACTCCAACCGCCATCGCCTCGACGCCCCGCGCGGTCGGATGAAGCCCGTCGTCCATCAGCAGGTCTGACCGCCCCGCCACCGGCGCCATGAAGTTCTTCAGGTAAGGCACGCCATACTGCGCCGCGAGATCGGGATAGATCGCAGCATAGGCCGCATCCTGTGGGTCAAGATTGTTATCCGGTATCGCCACCCCGATCAGCACAGCCGGAATCCCATCCGCCTTCGCCCGATCCAGGATCGCCGCCAGATTCTTCTTCGGCCGCTCCGGCGCCAGCTTCATCAGAAAGTCGTTCGCCCCCAGCGCCACCACCAGCAGGTCCGCACCCGTACCCTTCACGCTCCAGTCATAGCGATTGAGCCCATCCGCCGTGGTGTCGCCCGACACGCCAGCATTGACCACCTTCGCCTTCACGCCCTTGTCCGCCAGCATCCGCTCGATCACCGCCGGCAGAGCCTCGCTCTCGCTCAGCTCATACCCAGCCGTCAGGCTGTCGCCGAGCATCACGATCGTGGGCGTTTTCTCGCTAGTCATCACAGATTTATCGCTCGCCGCTACATCGCTCGCAGCAGGCTTCGCCTCCTGCGTCGCCACCGGCTGCCCACACGCAGCCAGCAACAGAAAGGCGAGGGCGATTGCGCGATACATGCCGATCCTGCTTTGCCTGAACTACTTCAGCGCCTTGAACTCCGGCGACTCCATGAACGCTCTCACCAGACCATTCCGCCCCAAGCCGCCCTTGAGCACCTTCGACTGCGCGGCCTCCGCCCCCGCTTCCGGCTCCCGCGCCAGCGCAGTCTTGTACAACGCGCGAACATAAACCTCGTCGGTCGACTGATGATCCCGCGTCCCGTCCAGCCGATCCGCCTCGATCGCCGCGAATGCATTGCCCAGATCGTTGGCCGGTCCCTCACCGAGGAATCCAAACTCCTTGAGCTCGTCCGCAATATTCGCCGCGCACGCCTTGCCCGTCTGGTTCACGCAAAAGCGCTGCACCAGATCGCCATTGGCCGCGAGGCTCACCATGTCGGTCGCATTGTTGGAATACTTGGCCAGCGCCGCGCCGCTCGCCGGTCCCGCATCCGAAAGCTTCGCCGGATCGCCACAGGCCGACACAGCCGCAGCCATAGCGACAACAACCAACCATCCAGACTTCATGACCGATCTCTCTGTTTGCCGGTAGCGGGAGAACGTCGCTGATAACCGCGCCGCCAGTCGCTCACAAGTGTTCTAGCTCTGCCGCCAACAGCGGCAACGCCACGACTGTTACAGTTTGATCTAACTCTGCCCCGCCGCCTCCGGCGATCGCACATGCTCCGGCCGCACGCCGACGCCCAGCATACGCGCCGTCAGCCCCTGCAACGCCGGAATCGCATTCACCAGCCGCAACACGAAGGGCGGCTTCAGCCTGGCGCCCGCCGGCGCCAGCGCGCGGCTGATGATGTTGTTCTGCATGACCACCTGCATGCCCTGCGTCACGCGCATCGGAAATTCCCGGCGCTTCTGCACGGCCGCGAGATCATCCTCGCTCACCGGCCCCTTCGCCAGCTTCGCCGCCAGCAGGTTCGCCGTCGCGACCGCATCCTGCACGGCGATATTCACGCCAACCCCGCCCACGGGAGACATCGCATGGGCCGCGTCGCCAATGCACAACAGCCCCGCGCGATGCCAACGCT
Source organism: Hyphomonadaceae bacterium (assembly GCA_965229115.1). Classification (GTDB taxonomy): domain Bacteria; phylum Pseudomonadota; class Alphaproteobacteria; order Caulobacterales; family Hyphomonadaceae; genus UBA7672. Next base: position 432,608 of record CBDDIR010000003.1, read on the forward strand.
TCAGCCGGTTGATCGCCACCGTCAGCAGCTTCACATCATCCCAGCTCTTCACATCGTCCATATGCGCGCTCAACACGGGCGCCAGCCGCGCAACCTCGCTCCGGAATGCCTCCAGCCCACCCGCCTTGATAGCGTCGTGCCGCCCCTTGGCGATCACATAGGCGCACTGCCAGTAATCGCCGCGATCGATCGTCACCATCATCTTGCCCGGCTCAAGCCGCACGAACATGTTGTCCGTCTCGCCGCTCTTGGTGACGCGAAACCACAACACATCCATCGGCGCTGCGATCTCCTCGATCTCCAGCTTCGCCGCAGGCCGCACAATCGAATGCCGCCCATCACAAGCCACCACCAGATCGGCGCGAATCTCCGTCAGTCCCTGCGGCGTCATCGCTTGCACCCCAACCACCCGCTCGCCAGACCACACAAGCTCTCGCGCCTCCGCATTCATCATCACCTTGAGATGCGAATACCGCTGCCCTTTCTCGCGCAGAAAATTCAGGAAATCCCATTGTGGCATGAACGCGATGAACGGGTATTTCGCGCCGCTGCGGCTGAGGTCCGCGACTCTTATCGGCGTGCCGCCAAACAACCCGTCCAGCTTCTGGATGCGATCATGCTTGATCTTCAGGAAGTCATCGATCAGCCCAAGCTCATCGATCATCTGCAAGGTCGAAGGATGCACCGTATCGCCGCGAAAATCGCGGAAGAAGTCGCCATGCTTCTCCAGCACGATCGTATCCACGCCCGCGCGGCCAAGCAGGTAGCCCAGCATCATGCCCGCCGGCCCGCCGCCGACAATGCAGCAGCGCGTGGTCAATTGCTGTCCGGAAGCATCGGCGTTCATGCGCAGACCCCCGCTGGCTTTCATGCGCGATAGTTTGACCTGTGGATCGCCAATGATCTTGCCTGAAGGAGACATAGGCCGCATCTAGTTTATTACGAACAAGCGCGGCGATCCGCCTCCGCCTGCCACAACGAGGACGCCTTGGACGCAGCGCTTGAACTCGACGATGTCTGGCTGACGCTGCCGGCTGCCTCAGGCCCGGTGGAGATCCTGAAAGGCGTATCGTTCAAGGCGATGCCGGGCGAGAGCGTGGCCATCGTCGGCCCGTCCGGCTCCGGCAAGTCGTCGCTCATCGCGGTATCGACCGGCATCGAACGCACCAGCAAGGGCGCGATCAAGCTGTTGGGCGAGCCCGTCACCGGCAAGAGCGAGGACGAACTGGCCCGCCTGCGCCGCGGCCGCGTCAGCTTGGTCTTCCAGTCCTTCCATTTGCTCGGCACGATGAACGCATTTGACAATGTGCGCGCCCCGCTGGAAATCGCCGGCCTCAAGGATGTCGATGCGCTGGCGAAGTCCGGCCTCGAAGCTGTCGGCCTCGGCGCCCGCATGGATCACTTCCCCGGCCAGCTCTCCGGGGGCGAGCGTCAACGCGTCGCCGTCGCCCGCGCCCTCGCCAGCAACCCCCGCATCGTCTTCGCCGACGAACCCACCGGCAACCTCGACCGCGCCACCGGCGCCATGGTCGCCGACATGCTGTTCGCCATTTCGAAGGAAAGAAACGCAACGCTGGTAGTGGTCACCCACGATGCAGAGATCGCGGCGAGGGCGGATCGCGTGGTGGAGATGAAGGATGGCAGGGTAGTATAGGGTGCATTGAAAATGCACCACGCCATGCGCGCTCGTCCTTCGACGGACGCCGCTGCGCGGCTGCTCAGGATGAGCGCTACAGAACCGCCGGTCGCTTAAGCGCTCATCCTGAGCAGCGCATCAAAGATGCGCGTCCGTCGAAGGACGAGCGCGACAAGCACGAACCCCTACTTCGCCGCCTCAACCTTCTCCAGATACGAAACATGGATCTTCGCCTCGAACGTGCCGATCTGCACTTCCGACTGGTTGCTGCTCGTATCGTTCCACGTCTGCGGATCGAAGCGCACCAGCGCCACCTGGATCTTCTCGTCCATATCGCCGCGCGACACGCCGCCGAGAATGATGCCCGTCTTGCCCGGCGTTGCATTGATCTGGATCACATAGCCGGTCTCTTCCGGCTTGAACGTGCCCGAGCGTGACTTGATGCGAACATGGTCGCCGGCGGCAAAGGTGATGCCCTGATATTCAATCGAGGTAGCGGCGAGGGGGATGCCCGATGTCGGCGTCAGGTCCGGCCCGGCAGGCGTCGAGGCGCAAGCGGACAGGGTCAGCAGGGCAAATGCAGCAGCAGCGAATTTCATGAACATCTCTCCCGATGTGTCGGGCGTAGAGGCGTTCCCGGCAGATGACAATTGCCGGCGCGAGCGTTACGCAAACACATGGCGGCTGATCTTCAGACAACACATACGCGAGCCTGGCTGCGTATCGCGCGGCGAGAGCTGGCGGGCGGGCTTGGCGGCTTCTGGATATTCCTCGCTTGCCTTGCACTCGGCGCGTGGGCCATCGCGGCGGCGGGTTCGATCACGTCATCCTATAATGCCGGGCTCGACCTGCAGTCGCACGAACTGCTCGGCGGCGATGCGGCCGTCTCGATCTCACAGCGTGAAGCTACGCCCGAAGAGCGCGCCTGGCTCGATGAACGCGGTACGGTGACCGAGGCTGCGCAAGTCGATCTCATGGGCCGCGCGCCGGGCAAGACGATCCAGATCGACGTGCGCGGCATCGACGGCAAATTCCCACTGGTCGGCAAGTTCGTGTTCGACAAGGAGATCACGATTGGCCAGGCGCTGGAAAAGCGCGGCGAGCGCTGGGGCGTCGCGGTCAGCTCCAGCCTGCTGGAACAGCTCAACGTGAAAGTCGGCGACCAGCTTTCGCTGGGCGAAATTCCGGTGGAGGTGAGGGCGCTGCTGATGCGCGAGCCTGATCGCATCGGCGAGCCCGGCATGTTCGAACCACGCGCCATCATCTCGGTCGACGCCCTGCGCGAAGCCGGCGCGATGCAGCCCGGCCAGCTCTTCCGCACCGCTTACCGCATCGTGCTGAACCCTGACGCGGCCGCCTCCTTCGAGGCCGATCTCAACGAGAAGTGGGAATCCGCCGGCCTGCGCTATCGCGGGACGGAAGATGCGGTCGATGGCCTGCGCGGCCTGCTCGACATGCTCAACACCTTCATGACGGTGATCGGCATCGCGGCCCTCGTCGCCGGCGGCGTCGGCGTCGCGCAGGCAACATCGTCCTTCCTCGAAACCCGCGTCGATTCCATCGCCGCCCTGAAAGCGCTCGGTGCAGATGCCGGCACGATCCGCGCCGCCTACGGCCTGCAGCTCGGCGTGCTGGCCGGCATCGGCGCGCTCGTCGGCGTAGCGCTCGGCGCAGCATCTCCCTGGCTCCTGCAGGCAATCGCCGGCAGCGCCATCCCGCTGCCCAGCGACATCAGCATCTTCCCCCTGCCGCTGTTCAAGGCGTTCGTGCTCACCATGCTCGCCGCCGCCGTCTTCGCTGTCCCGCCGCTCGGCCGCGCCCGCGCCACACGCCCCGCAGCCCTCTTCCGCCGCGAGGGCGGGGAGGAAATGGGCCCCGTCCCGATGTTCGAACGCGTGCTCGCCATCATCGCAGCGATCCTGCTTGTCGTCGTGGCAACCCTCGGCTCAGCCCGCCCGCTGGTCACGCTCGGCCTCCTGTTCGGCGCAGCGCTCGCCTACCTGATCTTCATCGCCGCCGCCGTGCTGGTGAAACGCCTCGCCCGCCAGTCAGCGAAAACCGCGCGCGGCTATCTCCGCCTCGTCCTCTCCAATCTCGGCGGACCCGGCTCGCTCGCCCCCGTCGTCGCCCCGGCGCTGGGTCTCGGCCTCGCCTTGATGACGCTCGTCGCCGTCATCCAGACCAATCTCCTCGGCCAGCTGAAAGACACCGCCCCCGCCAACGCCCCCTCGGTGATCTTCCGCCAGATCCCCCACGCCAACATCGACGCCTTCGACGCGCTGATGAAAGAGCAGGGCGTCGACATTGCCGACACCAAATCCTACCGCCGCGCCCCCGTCCTCCTCGGCCGCGTCATCACCATCCGCGGCGAGAAACTCGACGAATCCACCGTCCCGCGCGAGGAGCGCTGGGTCACGCGCGGGGAAACGCCGATGACCTTCATGCGCGACCAGCCCCCCGAAGCCCTCTTGCGCGCCGGCGAATGGTGGCCGCCCGACTATTCCGGCCCGCTTCTCGTCTCGGTTGAAGACGGCGCCGCCACCGGTCTCGGCCTCAAGGTCGGCGACACGATCGGCTTCCGCATCTTCGGCCGCGAGATCGAAGCAAAAGTGTCATCCATCCGTAAAGTCGACTGGGTCGGATTCGGCGCCAACGTCGCCTTCATCCTGTCTCCCGGCGTGCTTGAGGCGATGAAGCCCTTTCATGCCGCGATTGTTATAATCCCGGAAGACAAAGAGAGCGCTCTGGTTGACGCTGTCTCGGCGCGCTGGCCGGGCGTGCTCGCCTTCCAGTTGCGCCGCACGCTCGAGACCGCCGCCGATCTCTTCGGACAGGTTTCGATCGCCGTCACCGCGCTCGCAAGCGTCGTTACAACCGCCGGCGTCCTCGTCCTCTTCGGCGCGTTCGCAGCTGCGGCACGACGGCGGCGCCGCGAATCCGCCCTGCTGAAAGTCTTTGGCGCATCGCGGTTTTCGATCCTGGCCCTCTACGCCTTCGAGTTCGCACTCGCGGCATTCGTAGCTGTGCTACTAGGGGCCTTGATGGGGATCGTCGCTGCTTACCCAATTGTGATCATGGTCTTCGAAGTGACGTGGCGTTTCGATTGGTCGCCAGTTCTCGCAGGGGGATTAATTGCCGTGATTTCCGCTGCAGCAGGCGGCGCCATTGTCGGTTGGTCGACATTATCCCACAGGCCCGCACGAGTATTGCGCTCGGCATGAAGCTGGGTATGTTCCCCCCAGCGTCAGCCTGGCGCCTGGTTCTCAAAAAACCGCCCACAGCAGTTTGTGGAGACGGGGACGGAAATCCGTCGCGGGAACGTTGAAGGGGTGCATGGGCGTACGGGGAGGAATGATGAAGAAGCTCGTTTCTATTATTGCGTTGGCTGCTGCTCTCGGCGCTTGCGAGACGACGGCTGCGTCGTCCGATGGCGTGACAGCTACGGCTGCTGCCAGCACCGGTGCGACGACCGCTTGGAAAGCCAAGCGTGGTCCTGATGGCGTCCACCCGGATCTCAACGGCGTGTGGCAAGTCCTGAACACCGCCAACTACAACATCGAAGCTCACGCCGCTCAGTCGGCCCTGCAGCTTCGCCCGGGTCCGTACGTTCCGGTTCCCGCCGCTGGTGTTGTCGCGCTCGGCGCGATCGGCGCTGTGCCGGCTGGCATCGGCATCGTGCAAGGCGACGGCAAGATCCCGTACACCGCGGATGCGCTCGCTCTGCGTGACGAGAACCGCGCCGCTGCGGTCGATCTCGATCCGGAAGTGAAGTGCTACCTGCCGGGCATCCCGCGCGCCAACTACATGGACAAGCCGTTCCAGATCTTCCACTCGGATAAAGCCGTCTTCTTCGCCTACGAATACGCCGGCGCCGTGCGCAACGTGTTCCTCGAAGATCCGGGTGAAGCTCCGGTCGACTCGTGGATGGGTCAGTCCTACGGCAAGTGGGATGGCGACACGTTCGTGATCGAAGTGACCGGCCTCCTGCCGGACACCTGGCTTGACCGTTCGGGCAACCTGCACGGCTCCACGACGAAAGTCGTTGAGCGTTGGACGCCCACCTCCGACCACACGATGCGCTACGAAGCGACCATCACGGACGAGGAAGTTTACACCAAGCCGTGGACGATCGCCTTCAACCTCTACAAGAAGGTCGGCGAAGACGCCCAGCTTCAGCAGTTCAAGTGCGTCGAGTTCGTTGAAGAGCTGATGTACGGCCACCTCCGCAAGACCCCGCTGCCGGGGCCTGCTGCCGAGCGCGCCAAGCGCGAAGCTGAAGAGCGTGCGAAGGACGAGTAGTTAATCGGCGGCCGGGAATCGGGGCGCAAACCTCGGCTCCCGGCCACTGATAGCCGGTCATTTCTCGCGTTGAACAAAGCGTGAGCATTGCCTGGCCCGCCAGACAGCCTTGCCCTCAGGTTAGCAAAAATCGGGATGAATCCGGACTCTGAGCTGGAAAACCCCGGTGAACCCTGAAGAAATCGGCAGGCAGGTGTGGCAGTAGAACCCTTGAGAACCCGGGAACCGGGGAGTAAAAGGTCCGTAGTTTCTGAGGGCATTGGGGGACACGGCTAGTGCCGCCCGGGCCTTGAAAAGAAAAGATCCCTGGCGGCGCCCACCGCAGGAGCTGGAGGAAGAGAAAATGAAAAAGACCCGTTTGGTGGTTGCCGGCCTCGCGCTCGCTGCCCTGACCTCGATCGGCGCCGGCACCGCTGCCTACGCCCACCACGCCTTCGCCGCCGAATTCGACGCTGACGCGCCTGTGCTCCTGAAGGGCAAGGTCGTGACGGTCGAGTGGGTGAACCCGCACACCTGGATCCACATCAACGTTCCGGATACCGATGGTAAGGGCAAAGCCAAAAAAGGCACGACCCTGAACTGGGCCATCGAAGGCGGCACGCCGAACACGCTGCTCCGCACGGGCATCAAGAAGGACTCGCTGAAAGTCGGCACGGAAGTCGTGGTTCGCGGCTACCAGTCGAAAGACGCCCTCTGCGACATCCACCCGAAAACGAAGAAGAAAACCTGCAAGGCCAACGGCCGTGACGTGACCTTCCCGAACGGTTGCAAACTGTTCGTCGGCTCGTCGGGCACCGGCGCTCCGAAAGACGGTTCGGACACGACGGAAGATAAATCGGCCACGGCAGCCGCTTGCAACGCTGCTTAATCAGCGCAAGCCCAACCTGACCTGACTGAGAGCCCGCTGTCCCCAAGACAGCGGGCTTCTCTTTTGCGCGAATGGCGGAGCAGGGGGAGCGCCAAGCGCAATCATGAGTTACCGCGCTCTTCCCCCGTGAAACGGGGGAAGTGGATCGCGGCAAAGCCGCGAGACGATGGGGGCGAGTCCCACCCACCAATCCAACAACAAAGGGGAGTCATCCTCGGGCTTGTCCCGAGGATCTCGGTTTGAAAGGCGTGGGGTTCGTCACCCAATCCCGCCGCCGAGCCAACCAAGATTCTCGGGACAAGCCCGAGAATGACTCCGTGGGCACAGCCCCACCGCTCGTCATTCCTGCGAAAGCAGGAACCCAGGGGCTCCAAGCACCGCCCTCGCAGCCCCTGGGTTCCGGCTCACGCGCTACGCGCGTGTCCGGAATGACGATGAAATGGAGGATGGAGGTGGTGCAGAACTGTAGGACAGCCAAAAATCATCCCGCATGATTTCAACCACCTGCACCCGCAAGTTGGGGGATAGCGCCCCCCAAATCCCGCACCCCCATGGCCCGGGGTTATACTCCCACCCATGAAAGCGCTCTGGCAGATCATCCTCGCGATCCTCTGGCGCCTCCGCCCTGTTCAGGCGCTGGAGGCGAACCTTGCGCACATCATCCAGCTCTGCCTCGGCATGTTCTCGGACGAAGACGCCATCGACGATCTCACCTTCGACCCCGCCTACAGCCAGACCATCGCCGCCGCCTTCTTCGACGCGCACCGCAAGGTCGATCTCCTGATCTACCTCCGCGCCTGCGAGATCGTTGGCGTCCGCCCAATCATCAACAGCTTCAAGCCAGATTTCCGCTGGACCCACTCCAGCACAAACCTGATCGCGCTCTGGCGCTCCTTCCAGCGCCTCGCCGCCAAGTTCGCCGACTACGAGCGCTATGCAATCAAGCGCGCCGAACGCCTGCGCCGTGAGGACACAACCCTCTGTCCGTCGCTACGCGCCAGCCCCCTCCGTCTCGATGCTACGCATCGATCCACCTCCCCCGGCTTTGCCGGTGGAGGACCAACCACGCACACCGCCCTCGAAGTCCTCCCTCGCCAAAGGCGGGGGAGGTGGCGCGCGCACACTTGTGCGCGTGACGGAGGGGGCTGCGCGTCTTCGCGCGGATGCCTGCGCTCAACCGGCCCGCCTTTCCTGTCCCAATCTCCAAATCCAACAGCTCACCCTGGAAGCCCCGCTTCCGGGATCGCCCCAGCTTGACCAAAACCCCGCACACTGGCCCGCTCAACCCATGCGCCTGATTCTCGCTGCAGCCTTCGCCGCTCTCGCCGCCTGCTCGGACAAGCCGCCCGAGCCCGCAACGCCCGCGAGTGGCGCCGCCGCCATCATCTCTGCCGAGCGCGACTTTGCCTCGGACGCGACCCGAACCGGCTGGGTCGAAGCCTTCGAGAAATGGTCTGCGCCCGATGCTGTCCTTCTCGGCCAGGGCCCTGAGCCGGCCAGTCAGTTCCTCGCCAACATCGATCCGGCCAATCGCAAGGACACGTCGCTGCACTGGGCCCCGGAGTTTGCCGGCGCATCCGCCGCCGGCGATTTCGGCTTCACTGCCGGCCCGTTCAACGGCGATGGTTCGACCTTCGGCTATTACCTGACGGTCTGGCGCCAGCAACCCGATGGCGAATGGCGCTGGCTCTACAATGGCGGCGTCGACACGAAGACGCCTGCCACGATCGACCCCGCCTTCAACGTCGCCCTCATTGACCCGACCAGCGGCGGGGAGGGCGCGGCCGACGTCGCCAAGACAGCCATCGACATTCTCGAAGCAGGCCTCGCAACCAGCGCGGCGAGCGATGCGCATGTCTCGCTCAGCTCGCAGTTCGCCGCGAACGCGCGGATGCATCGCGCGGATACGCCGCCGATCATTGGCGACGAGGCGATCACCAAGGCGATCGAAGCAGGCCCGCAGACCATCGACTTCAAACAGCTTCAGTCCTTCGCCGCGACTGGCGGCGACATGGTCTTCACGCTCGGCGAGGCGCGCTGGAAGAACGATGTCCTGCCCGACGGCACGGGAACCGACGCCTTCGGCATCTATAATCGCGTCTGGGCTTCCACCGGCGATGGCTGGCGCATCGTGTTCGACCAGATCGTGCCGCGCGATCTTCCCGCGAACCCGCAGCAGTAGCGGCAAAGAAAAACCCCGGAGATCGCTCTCCGGGGCTCTTCAGTTTGTAGCTTACGTTTCGATCTAGCTTGCGAAGCCGATCCAGCGGCCGCCGGCGGCGACCGTGACCCAGGTCAGCACCGAGAACAGCGCGATCAGCTTGGCCGTCGGCGATGCCGGTTCAGCCCGGCCCGCATAGACTTCGTAGCCAAACAGGGCCGCGAAGACCAAGGCGCCGCCCAGCGTCAGCCAGCGCGAGATCTCGTCATAGATCGGCTCATAGGTGTTGAAGCCCACGATCCAGTACATCAGGAACATGCCGCCGAAAAGCAGGGCGAAAGCCCCCACCGCGAACCAGCGCGTCCGAACGCCATAGATGATGAGAAGCGCATAGCCCGCGCTCAGCGGATGGAAGAGACCCGGCGCCGAGATCGTGTCCGATCCGAGCACGCCCAGCGCAACCAGCCAGAGCAGGAAGGCAATGCCCGCCGCCACCAGCACGCCCGTCGTCGCTTTGCCATTGTTCTTCGCCACGACGTTGGAAACGCCGAACGAGTAGATGCAAGCGGCAACCAGCGACACCATTTTGATGAAGAACGGCACGGAGTTGTACAGCTTCTCCGAGTTCAGCACGCCGATGATGATCCCGGTTCCCAGCACGATGGCGAGACCGGAGATGAGCCAGGGCCGCAAGGTTTTCTCGAGCTGCGGAAGCGGCTCTTCCTTGATGCCCGCGCCCATGAGGCGAAGGTTGAGCAGGATGACCGCGCCGCCCATCAGCGCGAGGCCCACAAGGTGGAGCGCTCCGAACGGGGCGTAGATGTCCTGCCACATCGAGAAAGGCCAGGCCTTCGGCATGCTCGCGACGAATTCGGACGAGCCGGGGATATTCTTGAAGATTTCTTCGAAGGTCATGGATCAGTTCCCCTGACCAGGAGTGGGTTGAGCAGGAGCGGTTTCTTCAGTCGGAGCAGCCTCTTCAGCGGGGGCTTCTTCACCCTCGACTGCAGCGCCGTCCTCAGGAGCAGCCTCCTCCTCTTCGAAGGTTTCCTCCTCCATGGTCTGGACGTCGCCTTCACGGAAGGCCAGCGCGCTATCGCACTCCTGAAGCACGTACATCAGGGAGCCCGGCGTCGTGGTTTCCTTCTCGCAGTAGAACCAGTCGTAAGCGATGAAGCGTCCGAAGATGATGACCAGGAACCAGGCCAGCATCGACAGGGCTCCCGACAGTTTCACAACCAGCGGCAGGCCCGGCGTACGCTTGTGGATCAGCATGAACAGGGCGACGAGGCCGCCGATGAACAGAAGGATCCGGACAGACGACAGCAGCCAAGGATCGCCGTGGAACAGGAAGCTGATCAGCAGCGCAAAGGACGCAGCAATGAAGCCAGCGAGCCACAGCGTCTTCTTGACCGGCAGCGGATCGCTCATGGGCGGGATGACGTCCCACGCGATGTCGCTCTTCTGGACCCGGTAGTGGAACCAGAGAATGTTGATCATGGCCGCAACCAGGAACACCATTTTCAGGCGGAACCAGATGTTGTGGTAGTACATCAGCGGGTCACGGCCGACGAAGGCGATGATGCCTGTCACGATCATCGCCATCAGCGAGATGATGGTGATCGGCAGGACGCGGTCGGAGAGCTTCGACAGCGGCATGTTCTTGAAGGCGATGCCCATCATGCGCAGGTCGATCATCCAGATCGTGCCCGCGAAGAACATGATCGTGAGCACGTGCGTGCCCTCGATGATGTTCCACATGAAAAGCGACTCATGGAGCTGGTGCGACCAGGACTGACCGTCCTCGCTGAACCTGCCCAGATCCTCTCGGATCCAGTTTATGAAATCGTGGAACAAGTCTTATCTCTCCCCTACGGGGCGCCCGATTTTCGGGTCGCCGAGGTTTGCAGTCGTTTGCCGTTAGCCGGTCGCTACTGGTTTTGTGGCGGCGGGATACGGTTGGGCAGCGGCGGCAGTTTCGCCGGCTGGCCCGGGTCGTCGCCCTGCACATAGTGGTTATGGCAGGCAACGCAGGCGTCATACATTTCGCCGCCAGCGTCGAAGAAGCCCTGCTTGTCCTTGGCGAGCGCCATGGCCTGAGCGTCCTTCGCGGCCTTGTAGAGCTGGTTCGCCCAGTCCACCCAGCGACGGTCATCATCTGGCGGGCGGCCCGGCAGCAGCAGCGTGTTGGAAGCCTCAGCCAGCGTGAAGGCTGCGCTTTCAGCCGCGACCCAACCGGCTTCGTCGGTCGGGAAGAGCTCGTGCATGCCCTCGGCGTCGATCAGCCAGCCCTGGTTATGCCAGACGCCAAACGCGCTGAAGTCGATGACGTGCGCCATCAAGTCCTTCATGTTGGTGTCGGTCTTGAAGTCAGCGAGCGTCGCTCCGCCCATGCCTTCGCCGGGCGTCGAGCCGGCAGGCGCTGTCGAAACGGTGTCGGAGTTAGGCGAACAAGCAGCCATGGCAAACGCCAGCGCAAGCGCCGTCGATATACGGATCATGTTTCCTTCCCCGTGGGCCCTATCGATCAGGACGGCGTGTTCGCCTATCCGTGCCGACAGCGCATGAGTTCTCCACCTATCCGCAACGTAACGCGCTCCAAGCCGAGACGCCATGGTCTCCATGTCGCAGATTCACTGGATTCAACGCATTGACCCTCAGCAAACCGTCGCTCGGCGCCCCTTTTCACTGTCAGGGAAAAGGGGGTACAGCCATGGAAAACCGGGGCGTTTCGAATTGGCGGTCCGGATGAGGCAGGGAGAGCTGATTTGAACATCCTCAACTGGAAGCGCGTGACGCTTGCCGCAACTGCGGCATTCGCTCTGGCGGTGTCTGCGTGCGCGACGGGCCCCGGAACGGTCGATCCGACCGTGTCGTCCATCGTCAAGGGCGACGCCGAAGGCCTTGGCTTTGACGCCAACAAGCTGAACGACATCCGCGTGGCGCTGAACGGCGACGTGCAGTCCGGCAAGATTCCGGGCGCTTATCTTCTGATCGGCCGCAAGAACCAGGTCGCCTTCTCGCAGGGCTTCGGCGTTCAAGGCCCGGGTCAGACAACCCCGGTCACGGACGAGACCATCTTCCGCGTGTTCTCGATGACCAAGCCGGTCGTCGCCGTCACGGCGATGACGCTGGTTCAGGAAGGCAAGCTCGACCTCGATGCCCCGGTGTCGAAATACCTGCCGGCCTTCGCCAACATCAAGATCTGGCAGAAAGAGGGTGACCCGGTCGCCTCGACCAAGCCGATGCTGATCCGTCACCTGATGAGCCACACGTCCGGCATCATCTACTCCTTCATCCAGCCGCAGTTGCCGATCTCGAAAGCCTGGGTCGCCGGCGGCGAACAGCGCACCGACCTGACGGCCAAGGATTGGTCGGAGCAGGTTGTCGCCAAGCTGCCGATGATCGCAGAGCCGGGCGATGCCTGGAACTACAGCCAGGGCCTCGATGTCCTCGGCGGCGTGATCGAGAAAGTCACTGGCCAGTCGCTGGGCGACGCCATCAAGGCGCGCATCACCGGCCCGCTGGGCATGACGGATACGGCCTTCTTCCAGCCGGCCGAGAAATCGCCGCGCTTTGCCCAGTCCAAGAACAACGACCCGCTGTATTACGACTACACGGCGGCTCACCCGTTCATGTCGGGCGGCGGCGGTCTTTCCTCGACGCCGGAAGACTACCTGCGCTTCGTGCTGATGCTCGCCAATGGCGGCACGTATCAGGGCGTGCAGATCCTGAAGCCGGAAACGCTCAAGCTGATGCTGATCGACCAGACCACCGCGGAAGTTCGCGGCAAGGGCCTGTTCTTCCCGGGCCCGGGCATGGGCTTTGGCCTCGGCATGTCGCTGGTCATCGACGACACGAAACAGCGTCCGGGCAATGGCACGTTCTCGTGGAACGGCATCGCCGGCACGGAATGGTGGTATGATCCCAAGAACGACGTGTTCATGGTGTTCATGATCCAGGACCGCGCGCTGCTGAGCGAATACCAGCGCAAGAACCGCACATGGATCTATGACGCGCTGAAGAAGTAAGCGCTGAATAGGTCGAACAGATGAGGGCGGCTCAGTGATGAGCCGCCCTTTTTGTTTCTACCATTTGTCATCCCGGAAGCGCGTAGCGCTATCCGGGACCCATTGCGAGAGCGCGACGGCGGATCAATGGTTCCCGGCTCTTCGCTTCGCTACGGCCGGGATGACAGGTCGTGGGTCAGGCCGTGACCGCGTGCGCTTTCAGCGCTTCCGCGATGACGAAGCCAACCGGCGTTGTCGGGCGGCCGATGAGGCGCGAGAGCGTGCGGCTGTCGTCGAACAAGCCGCCGGTTGCGGACTTCGCGCTCGAGTCAGCGAGCATGTTCGCCAGCGGGGCAGGCAGACCAGCGCCGAGGAGTGCGCCGGCATAGTCAGCCTGAGGCAGGTTCACATAGCTGATCGGTTTGCCGGCGAGGCGTGCGGTTTCGGCAGCGAACTCGGCGAGCGTCACGCCTTCATCGCCTGCGAGCTCATAGATCTGGCCGGCCTGGCCATCGGCGAGCAGAACGCGCGCGGCGGCTTCGGCATAGTCCGCGCGGGCGGCGTAGGAGATGCGGCCTTCGGCGGAGGAGCCGATGAAGGCGCTGTGCGCCAGAACAGCGGCGAGGGCAGCCGTCTCGTTCTCGGTGTACCAGCCATTGCGCAGGAACACGTAAGGCACGCCGCTGGCCTTGATGTAGGCTTCGGTGGCGCGGTGTTCTTCGGTGAGGACGAGCGCCGACGTATCGGTGTGCAGGATGCTGGTGTAGGCGATCAGCTTCACGCCAGCCGTCTTGGCTGCATCGACCGCCGCCTTGTGCTGGGCGAGGCGGCCGCCGAGATCGTTCGAGGAAATCAGCAACAGCTTGTCGACGCCGGTGAACGCCTTCGCGAGCGTTTCAGGATGATCGTAGTCGGCCTGACGGATTTCGACGTTGGCGGATTTCAGGTCCTGCGCCTTCTCCGGGCTGCGGACGGCCGCGATGATGCGCTCGCCGGGCGCAAGGCGCTGGAGCGACTGGATGACGAGGCGGCCGAGCTGGCCGTTGGCGCCGGTGATGGCAATCATTGGAAAATCTCCGTTTTGCCGCGGTTTCGCGGGTTGATGGAGACGATCTGGGCTCCTAACTTACTATTCGTAAGTACGCACGCCGGAGTAAGTATGGAAAAAGTTCTGGGTCCCAAAACGGGTCAGAAGCCAGCCGAGAAGCCGGGCAAGCCGAAAGGCCGCGTGGCAAAGCGGATGGAGCGTGGCGACCTGTTCGCGCCGAACTGTCCCTCGCGCGAGATCATGAAGCATGTGACGTCGAGCTGGGGCGTGCTGGTGCTGATCGCCCTGCAGGATGGCACGCTGCGATTCAGCGAGCTGCGCCGCAAGGTGGCGGGCGTCAGCGAGCGGATGCTGGCGCAGACGCTTCAATGGCTGGAGAGCGATGGCTTGGTGGAGCGCCGCGCCTTCAAGGTCGTGCCGCCGCATGTGGAATATGAGCTGACGCCGATGGGCGTTGAAGCTGCAGGATTGGTCGCGGGCCTCGCCGATTGGATCGAGGAGAACCTTGGCCGGATGCGGGCTGGCTGACGTTACAGAGAGTTGTGGACCTAGCTTGTCATCCCGGCCGCAGCGAAGCGGAGAGCCGGGACCCATTCCTCAATCGTAGTGCTCTCGCCATGGGTCCCGGATAGCGCTGCGCGCTTCCGGGATGACAAGCGGTGAGCGACCATTTGTTCCTAGATGCTGGGTGTACTCACCACGCGTTGCTGCTAAGCGACGGCCATGGATTCGTACCTGCTGATCGTCATCGTCGGGGCAGTGTTCGCTGGCTTCGTGCAGGGGCTGTCGGGCTTTGCGTTCTCGCTGGCTGCGCTGTCGATATGGACGTGGGGCGTTGATCCGCAGCTCGCCGCGCCGATGGCGGTGTTCGGATCGCTGGTGGGGCAGGTCGCGGCGATGCCGCTGACATGGCGGGGAACGGATTTCAGGCGGCTGTGGCCATTCGTTGCTGGCGGATTGCTGGGCGTGCCGCTGGGCATCTTCCTGCTGGGCGTGCTGGACCCATCCGGCTTCAAGCTGGGGCTTGGCTTGTTCCTGCTGGTCTATTGCCCGGCCATGTTCTTTGCGCCGTCGACCTGGACCCTGAAGTGGGGCGGGTCTTGGGCGAATGCGGCGTCGGGCTGGTTGGGCGGCGTGTTCGGCGGCATTGGCGGCTTCGCCGGCGCGATCCCGCAGCTTTGGTGCACGCTGCGCGGCTGGGACAAGGACACGCAGCGCGGCGTGATGCAGGTGTTCAACATCTGCATGCACGTCGCGACGCTGACCGGCTATTGGCTGTCGGGCGACAAGATCACCGGCGAGACGCTGAAGATGTTCGCCATCATCACGCCGGCGCTTGTCGTTCCCGTACTGATCGGCGCGATGATGTTCAAACGGCTGAACCAGAAGCAGTTCCGGCGAATCGTGCTGGGCCTGCTGTTCCTGTCCGGCGTTGTGCTGACATCGTCGAGCCTCAGCGTAATGCTGGCCTAGTTCTTCTTGGCTCCGCGCAGATCGGCCATGCGCTGGCCCAGCATGATGTTGGGCAGCGAGTAGTTGTGCTCATGGCAGGGCGAGGGGAACATGCCGGTGTCGGAGGCGTGGAAGGAATACTCCGCCAGCCATGGCGCGGTATAGACCTTCGGGTCTTCCACGGTGAATTGGTAGAGCAGTTCGCTTGCAGAGACGCGCGTGAAGCGTTCGATCACCTTGGCGTCGGCGTTGACCAGGAATTTCTGGAACAGGCCTCGCACGGCTTCGCCCTGATGCTGGCGGATGGTCTCGACGACCAGCGTGTCGCCCTCCCAGCGGGCGATGCTGTCGCCATACCAGCTCGTCGCGCTGATCGGGCCGTGGCTGGCGGAGAAGGGGATGATGCGCGCCTCGTCGCCATTCTCGCCGTGGATCACGATGTGGGCCGGCGTCTGGATGAATTGCAGGCGGTTGTAGGAGATGGTGACGAAGTTGGGCGGTGAGCCGCTGAGCACGAGGCAGCGCTCGCCACTGGGCCGTTGTTCGTAGTCATCCTTCTCGTCGCTTGAAGTGGTGGCGATCTTCCTGGCTTCGGGCGTGAGCGGCACCTTGCCGTCGGCCGGAAGCACGATGAGGCGCGAGCGGCGTTCGCCGCGCACGACCGGCAGGCCATCCGTGCCGCCGATGATGATGTGGCCTTCGGGATCGATGCTGAAGGCTGGATTGGACATGATGCCCTTCACCATCGTGTCGACGAAGGTTTTTCCTTCTGCCTCGCTGACCACGAGGTTTGGCAGCATCGGGTTGGATTCGAAGACGGGGAAGAAGTTCGTCGCCCAGATGACGGACTGGAAATCCGGATGGCCATCTGCGGTGCGGGGCAGGCCGGGTTCGGCCTGAAGCGATGTCGGCGTGTACGTTGGTGGAGCAGTCTGTGCGAAAGCGGCAGGCGTTGCGGTGAGGAGGAGCGGGAGGAGGAGGCGTATCATGGGGTATCCCCTTTTTGTTATGCTCCATTCATCGGCATTGCGCATTGAATGCGCCATGAACGATTGTTGGGTTGTGGGGCTTGGCGCGTGACCGCAGATATCAATCTCATGATCGTTGGTTTCATGGTGTGGTTGAGGGCGCGTTTGGGGGCGTGTGAGGCATGGCCGAGCTGACGGTTGGCGCAGGTGTTGCGCGCGGTTTGATGAAGTTTGCGATCGCCAAGGGCGCGGATGAAACCGCGTTGTCGGCGCGTTGCGGCATCACGGCGGCGCAGGTGGCCGATCAGGATCATCGCGTGCCGATGACGAACTATATCGCGCTCGTGCACGCGGCGCAGGAGCTGTCGGGCGATGCGGCCATTGCGCTGCATTATGGCGAGGAGGTGGATCTCTCGGAGGTCTCGATCGCCGGGCTCATCATGAATGCCTCGGCCGATATGCGCGAGGCGTTCGTGCAGATGAACCGTTTTGGGCGGCTGGCGGTCGAGGTGGAGACGGAGGCGGGCGCGAGCCGGTTCAAGCATGTGGTGGAGGGTGGCCAGCTATGGCTGGTGGATACGCGGGCCAATCCTAATGCTTTCTTCGAGCTGACCGAGGTGACGTTTGCGCGCCAGATTTGCGGGCTGCGCCGCTTTCTCCCGCGTCCGTTTGCGCTGGAGGTGCATGTCACGCACGCGGCGCCTGCCTATGCATCGGAATACGAGCGTGTGTTCCAGTGCCCCGTCGTGTTCGGCAGCCGGTGGAATGCGATGCGGACGGATGCTTCGCTGCAGACCCACAAGGTGGCGCTGCAGCCGCATTACGTGTTCGGCGTGCTGAGCGAGAAGGCCGAGACGCTGGTGAAGGAGCTGGAGAACTCGAAGAGCGCGCGGGGGCGGGTCGAGAGCCTGCTGCTGCCGATGCTGCACACGGGCGACATCAGCATGGACGCCATCGCCGCCAAGATGGCGGTCAGCCGCCAGACGCTGTTCCGCCGGCTCAAGGCGGAGGAGGTGACGTTCGAGAAGGTGCTGGACGACCTGCGCCATCGCCTGGCGCTCAACTATCTCGGCGGTCGCAAGACGTCGGTGAACGAGACGGCGTATCTCGTAGGCTTCTCGGATCCCGCGGCGTTCTCGCGGGCGTTCAAACGCTGGACGGGGAAGAGCCCCAGCGAGATGCGCGGTTAGGCGCTATCTCGCTGGGTCTATTTCTACTCGGCCGGGTGCAGCGGCGCGTCGTGGTCCGGTTGCGCTGCTTCTTCCTTGGCCAGCTTGCGCTCCACGTCACGCGGCGAACCGGTGCGGCGGGCGAGCAGGGAGTAGGCGGCGGGCACGAGGACCAGCGTGACGAGCATGGCGGCGGTGACGCCGAACAGGATCACCACGCCGATGGCGGAGCGCGTTTCGGCGCCGGCGCCGTGGCTGAAGATCAGCGGGATGGCCCCGGCGATTGCGGTCAGCGAGGTCATCACGATCGGACGGAAGCGGGTAAGGGCTGCTTCCTTCAGGGCCGCGCTGAACTCTTTCCCGCCGTCGCGCAGCTGGTTCGCGAACTCGACGATGAGAATGCCGTTTTTGGCCGCCAGACCCACAAGCATGATCAAGCCGATCTGCGTGTAGATGTTGAGCGTGTTGCCCGTCAGCCAGATGCCCAGCAAGCCTCCGCCCACGGTCG
Organism: Hyphomonadaceae bacterium; assembly: GCA_965229115.1. Lineage (GTDB taxonomy): Bacteria > Pseudomonadota > Alphaproteobacteria > Caulobacterales > Hyphomonadaceae > UBA7672. The sequence continues at coordinate 450,727 of CBDDIR010000003.1, forward strand.
CCGGCACGCAGAGCATGATGACGAACGGGTGGACCCAGCTTTCGAACTGCGCCGCGAGCACCAGGAACACGACCAAGATGCCGAAGGCGAAGACGAACAGGATCGACGAGCCGGCGCGCTTGTAGTCAAGCGACTGGCCTTTGTAGTCGATGGTCGCTTCTTCCGGCAGCACCTTGCGGGCGATCGCTTCCATCTTGTCGAGCGCGACACCGAGCGAGACGCCCGGATCCAGCGTTGCGTCGATCGTAATGGCGCGAACGCGGTTGTAGCGGTTCAGGCGGCGCGAGTCGGCCGACGGTTCGATCTTGACCAGGTTGGACAGCGGGATGAGCTGCTGCGTGCGGCTGGAGCGGACATAGAGGTTTTCCATGTCCGACGGCGTTGCCTGTTCGCTGCGTTCACCCTCGAAGATCACGTAACGCTCTTCGCCGTTCTGCACGAAGGTGCCAACGCGCTTGGAGCCGAGCATGGTCTGCAGGGTGGAGCCGATCTCCTGCACGGTGACGCCAAGGTCGGACGCCCGCGCATAGTCCACGTTCACGCGGACCTGCTGTTGAGTTTCCTTGTAGTCCCAGTCGATCTGGCCGATGCCGGGATTTTCCTTGTTCAGCGCGTCGATGAAGGTGTTCCGCCATTCAACGAGCATCTCGTAGGACGGGCCCTTGAGCACGAACTGGATCGGCTTGTTGCCGCCGCGACCGAACGCCGAGGACATGTTCGCGAAGGCGCGCACACCCGGAATGTCGGATAGCTGACGGTTGATGTCGTTGAGGATCTGGAAGCCGTTACGGCGATGCCCGAACTCCGACAGCACAACCTGGATCGAGCCCGAGTTGAAGCCGCCGCCGGGACCGAAGCCGCCAGGTGCGCGCACCGAGATCCGCTCGATCTCGCCATTGTTGATCATCGGCAGCAGACGGCCTTCGATCTGCTCGATGAAGGGCTGCATGTATTCGAACGATGCGCCTTCCGGTCCCGAGATCATGATCTGGAACGAGCCGCGATCTTCCTGCGGCGTGTATTCGCCCGGGATGACCAGGAAGAGGCCGACCGTGCCCGCGAGCAGCACGACGAACGAGATCGCAATTGCGATCGGACGGCGCACGGTTGCGTCGTAGATGAACTCATAGCCCTTGCGCAGGCGCGAGAACTGGCGGTCGACGAAGCTGGCGAAGCCGCCCGTCTTGCCGTCTTTCGCATGCGGCTTGAGCATCTTGGACGCCATCATCGGCGAGATCGTGAGCGCGACCAGCATCGAGAAGGCGATGGCGGCGGCGATCGCAATCGCGAACTCCGAGAACAGGCGGCCCATCTGGCCCTGCATGAAGGTGATCGGGACGAACACCGCGATCAGCACCAGCGTGGTGGCGACGACGGCGAAGCCGACCTGGCGCGTACCGCGATAGGCGGCGACCAGCGGAGTTTCGCCTTCTTCCTCGATGCGACGGTGGATGTTCTCGAGCACGACGATCGCGTCGTCGACGACGAGACCGATGGCCATGACCAGCGCCAGAAGCGTCAGCATGTTGATCGAAAGGCCGAGCGCCATGAGCACGGTGAACGAGGCGATCAACGAGATCGGAACCGTCACGGCCGGGATAAGCGTGGCGCGGAACGAACCGAGGAACACGAAGATAACGCCGACGACCAGCGCCACGGCGATGCCGAGCGTCAGGAAGACCTCGTTGATGGCGGCGTTGACGAACACCGAGCCGTCGAAGTTGACCTGAAGGGTCATATCCTCGGGCAGGGTGGCGCCGACCTCCGCGCCGCGCTCGCGCGCGACCCGGGCGACTTCCACCACGTTGGCGGTCGATTGCTTGACGATGCCGATGCCGACCGTGTCGCGGCCATTGCCGCGGAAGATCGAGCGATCTTCCTCAGCGCCGAACTCGACGCGGGCGACGTCGCCGAGACGCACGACCACGCCGTCCTGGCCCTTGGCCACGACGAGCTGTGCGAATTCCTCAGGCGTGCGGAAGGGGCGGTCGATACGCGCGGTGAAGATCAGGTCCTGCGAGGTCAGCGAGCCGGCGGGCGTCTCGACGTTCTCGGTGCGGACAGCGCGTTCAATGTCTGAAACGGTCAGGCCGCGCGCCGCGATGGCGCGGCGGTCAAGCCACACACGCATTGCGGGCGTGCGTTGGCCGCCGATCTGGATGCGGGCGACGCCGTCGATCGAGGAGAAACGGTCGACGAGATAGCGCTCGGCGTAGTCGGTGAGCTCCATCGCCGTGCGCTTGTCGCTCTGCAGCTGGAGCCACAGAACGATCTCTTCGGATGCGTCGGCTTTCTGGACGTCTGGCGGATCAGCTTCCTGCGGCAGCATTCGCAGGACGCCGCCGATACGGTCGCGCACGTCGTTTGCGGCCGAGTCCATGTCACGCGAGATGTCGAACTCGATGGCGATGGAGGACACGCCGTCCTGGCTGGACGAGTTGATGAAGCGAATGCCTTCGACGCCGGCAATCCGGTCTTCGATCACTTCCGTGATGCGGCTTTCGACGACGTTGGCCGAGGCGCCCTGATAGGTCGTGCGGATCGAGACGATCGGCGGGTCGATGTCAGGGTATTCGCGCAGCGCGAGGCGCGTGAACGACACGGCGCCGATGGCGATGAGCAACAAGCCGATGACGGTCGCGAAGACCGGTCGTTTGATCGAGGTATCCGACAGAAGCATAGCTCTGACGCTCCTGCTTTATTGTTTGAGGTCAGCTTTGCTGGACATGCCGTTGCCGGAGGCGATCTTGGCTGCGCCGCCTTCGCCAACCGGCGTAGCGCCGGTGACGCGGACCGACGAGCCCGGACGAACCTTCAGCACGCCGTCGGTGACGACGAGGTCGCCCGACTTGAGGCCGCTGATGACTTCGACCGAACCGCGTTCACGGGCGCCAAGGGTCAGTTCCGTTTTGGCGACGACGGCAGGCTGGCGCGTGCTGTCGACGACATAGACGAAGGTTTTCGAACCTTCGGCGATGACCGAGATTTCCGGGATGGAGAGCGAGGTGCGCGGCTGCGAGCTCAGCGTGACCGTCATCGACGTGCCGGCGCGCAGGGCGCCGTCCTTGTTCGGCAGCGTGGCGCGAACCTTGACGGCGAGGGTGGTCGGGTCGATCGCGTTGTCGATCGAGGTCAGCGTGCCGGTGAAGGTGCGGCCGACCACGTCTTTCGTGGTGGCGCTGATCGGCAGGCCGTTTTTCAGGTCGCTGACGTAGATCGAGGGCACGCCGAATTCGAGGCGCATCTGGCTGTCGTCGATCAGGGTCGCGACGGCCTGGCCGGGCGACACATAGGCTCCGACCGAAACCTGACGGAAGCCGAGCACGCCGGAGAAGGGGGCGGTCGTCACGCGATCGCGCAGGCGGGCCTGCACGGCGCCGACGGCGCCAGCGGCTGCTTCATAGGCCGTCTTGGTGCGTTCGAGTTCGAGCTGGGCGATGGCGTCGTTCTGGGCGAGGCGCTGGTTGCGCTCATAAACGAGCTTGGAGTTGGCGAGCGTGGCGCGCGCCGAATCCATCTCGGCGTTCTCCTGCTCGTTGACCAGCGTCATCAGGACCTTGCCCTGGGAAACGCGCTGGCCGTCTTCGAAGAACACGCCAGTCACGCGGTCAGCGGCGTTGGCCGTCAGCACGACGCGCTCACGCGGCTCGAGCGTGCCGAGGGCTTCGATTTTCACGTTGAAGGTTTTGGGAGCTGCTTCGACGGCGCCGACCTGCGTCACCATCCCGCCGCCGCCCGGACCGCGTCCGCCACCGGGGCCGCCTGCGCCCGGTCCACCGGGTCCCGGGCCATGGCCGCCAGCTGCTTCAGATTTGGCGGCTCCACCCGACCCCATGGTCGCGAAGGCAATACCGCCAACGGCCAGAACCGCGACTGCGGCCGCCCCGGCGATCTTGTTGCGCTTGCTCAGCACCATTGGGATAGACTCCACCACCACAATACACGTCTGCCGCTTACGCGGCCATCCTAGGTTGGCGAGCCAACCGCTTCTGATACGCACACAGGCCGAAAATCCGTCTGTGGCCCGCCGACGCGGCGTATCCCCAGATCATGACCGTTCCGCGTCCAAGCGCGGCTCGTATCATCGAATGACAGCAGTTGCTCTGAACCTTCAAAGCGGCACCATAGACAACGGGGCTTGAAATTCGGTCAACGGACAGGGCTCAAACGTCGGAAAACAAAGGTTCAATTCGCTGTGAGGCTAGGCAGAGTGCGGGTTTTTCTGGCGCCCAAAGACGCTGCGTAAGCACCCGGGCCCCAAACGGGGTCTGATCCCCAGCACAAACAGGGGGAATCAGGTTGACAGGAAGTCGCCTCAAGGAGGATGTGCGCGGGTGGCTGCCTGGCGGATATTCAGCCCGCAAGACGCCCGCAAACGAGGGGAGCGTCATGTCGAAACAGGCTTCTGGATCGCGCGTCCGGACATCAAGCATTCGTGTCCTCCTGCTCGCGTCAACGGCACTCGCCCTGGCGGGCGCCATGGCGGGAACCGCGCTGGCGCAGGAAGTTCCAGCCCCCGCGCAGCCGCCCGAAGAGGGCCGGGACGTGGTGGTGGTCGTCGGCTCCCAGATCGTTGGCGCGCAGCCGACCGAGGCCCTGCCGGTCACGGTAATCGGTCAGAAAGACCTCGACGCCATCGCTGCAACCTCGGGCGACGACCTGTTCCGCTCCATCCCGCAGCTGGGTGATGTCGCCTTCAATACGACACGCACGGTCGGCGGCGTGAACGACGCCCGCGGCGACACCGCCTCGATCAACCTCCGTGCCCTCGGCACCGGAAACACGCTGGTCCTGCTGAACGGCCGCCGGATGGTGAACCATCCCGGCACACAGGCCGAAAATCTCGTTCCGGTCGTGACCGTCAACACCAACGCAATCCCCACGGCGGGCCTCAGCCGCGTGGAAGTCCTGCTCGACGGCGCCTCGGCCATCTATGGTGCGGACGCTGTGGCGGGCGTGGTCAACAATGTGCTCAAGACCGATTTCGAGGGGCTGACCGCCGAACTGAACTTCGGCAGCGAGGAGGGCGTGCACGCCACCGAACGCTCCGCCTCGATCGAGTACGGCGTCAACCTGAACGATGACCGCACGAACGTTTCGGTGTTCGCATCTTATCTCGGCCGCGATCCAATCTACGCCTCGGAACGCCCGTTCAGCGCCAACGCCGACCTGCGGTCTCGTCTGCCGGCGGCGTGGCGCGCCGATGTCAACGCTTCGGCAGGGTTCAATAACACTTCGACAACGTCGGCCTGGGCTGGCCTTGACCGCTACACGACGGGCAACCTCACCGTGAACGGCGTCGCTGTTTCCAACGCCGCCGGGCAAATCCACATCCAGCCGACATCGCTGCCGGGCTGCCTCGCGGGCCTCGGCAACAATCTGTGCATCGACGATACGTCCACCCGCGATCCCGAGCTGCGCTACAACGTTAACGACGTGACCACCACGCAGAACGGCGTCGACCGCTACAACGCGTTCGTCTTCCTCAATCATGAGTTCGATGGCGGGCTGGAGCTATTTGGGGAAGTTGGCGGCTATCTCGCCAAGTCCGTTGGTTATCGCGAGCAGGCCCCGATGCTGGCTGCCGTCCCGATCGTGATCCCGGCCACCAACTACTACAATCCGTTCGGCCCCGTGGGATCGCCCAATCGTCTGGCCGTCACCAACGCCCCTGCAGGCGGTCTCGCCATTTCACTCGTCGGCTATCGCCCTGTCGATGCCGGTCCCCGCAAGACCCGTGTCGAGAATACATCCGGCCGTGCGCTGCTTGGCCTGCGTGGCGAGTTCGCCGACTGGAACTGGGAATCCGCGATCCTTTATTCGCAGGCGAATACCGAGGATCGGGAAAACCGTATCTCCAACACGCTGTTCCAGGCCGCGCTCGCGCGCTCGACGCCGGATGCGTACAATCCCTTCAACGGCGGCTGCATCGGCAACCTCCAGAATGGCGACTGCACGCCAACGTCCGCCGCCACGATCAATGACATCACCGTCGATGTCTTCCGCCGCAACGAAACCTCCATCGCCTCGTGGGATCTGAAGCTGTCCAAGCCCGATCTCTTCCAGATCTGGTCGGGCGACATTGGCGCCGCTGTCGGCGTCGAACTCCGTCGCGAGACGTTCAAGGACGATCGCGACCCGCGCCAGGACGGCATGATCAACTTCACCGATAGCGTCAGCGGCCTCACGACCAACGACCTTCTCGGCCAATCCGGCTCGCTCGACACCAAGGGTGAGCGCGATGTGCAATCGGCCTATGCCGAATTCGCCGTGCCGCTTGTCTCGCCCGAAATGAACGTCCCGTTCGTGCAGGCCATCGATATGCAGCTCGCCGCGCGCTACGAAAACTTCGACACATTCGGTTCGATCACCAAGCCGAAAGTCGCGCTGTCCTGGCGTCCGTTCGACTGGATGCTGGTTCGCTCCGCCTGGTCGGAAGGCTTCCGCGCGCCGAACCTGCAGCAGCAATACGAAGCCGGCCTGCAACGCTCCAACGTCCGCACCGACTTCATCCGTTGCGAAGCCGCCGTGCGTCAGGCGCGCGCCGCGGGCACGCCGCCGCCAGCCTTCACCACGGCCTGCGCCACCGTGACGGGCTCCTCGCAATCCGTCATCTCCAGCCGCGCCGGCAGCGCTTCGCTGAAGCCCGAAGAGTCGACCAACCTGACTTACGGCTTCGTCTTCGACGCCGCCTTCCTGCCGCCGGAGTTCGGCAAGGCATCGTTCACCGCAGACTGGTGGCGGATCGAACAGGAAAACGTCATCGGCATCTTCGGCGACGGCAACCAGATCCTGCTCGACTACGTCATGCGCCTGAATGGCGGGTCGAACCCCGCCGTCGTTCGCGCGGCTCCCGATGTCGACGACAACGCCGCCTTCGCCGGAACCAACCTGACGCCCGCCGGCGACATCCTGTTCGTCGACGACAACTACCTGAACCTGGACTCGCGCACGGTGCAGGGCTGGGACTTCGGTTTCTACTACGATCTCGACAGCACGCCGGTCGGCGACTTCTCGTTCCGCATCAACGCAGCGCTGCTCGACAAATTCTATCAGGGCGTGTCGCCGAACGGACAGATCATCAACCAGGCAGCCGCCAGCGGTCTTATCCCCGCGCAACTCTCGGTCAGTGGGCAGGGCGACCTCGTCCGCGATTATGGCCGCCCGGAATGGCGCTTCACGTCTTCGCTGACATGGCGGAACGATGCGTGGGGCGCTGGCTGGTTCACGTCCTACGTTGGCGACGTCTATGACGACTTCAACTTGCTGAACAACCAGCCCTGGATCATCGAGGAATATCAGACCCACAATCTCTATGTTCAGTACGAGATCGGGCATGACACCGATAAACCGCTGCGGCTTCGCGTTGGCGCGCGCAACATCACAAATGAAGCCCCGCCGCTTGCAGCGACCAATTTCGGCTATCTCGGCGACCTCCACAGTGCGCAGGGCCGCTTTATGTATGTGAACGTCCGCAAGACGTTCTAGCGGTAGCGCCGATCGCCAGTTGCTGCCACACTCCCGGCTCCTGAGTCTGGGAGGCGCGGGTGAAATCTGTTCGAGGTCTGTTGCTGGGGGCTGCCGCGCTTGGCGCTGCAGGGTGCGGCGGCGTCTCGATGCCGACGCTGCCAGCGATGCCGTCTCTGCCGTTGCTGTCGTCGAATGGCGAGAAAATCTGCGAAGGCGCGCGGCTGAACGTCGAAATCGGTTTCCCGTCCGCGGGTCGCCACCAGTGCGTCATGACGCCAGAGGGCAATGTCGTCGTCTCGGTCGATCACGAGCCGGCGCTGGTTGAAGGCATCAACCCGAGCCCGTGGTTTGCCTTCAAGGTCAACGCAGAGGAAGCGCGAACCGCCACCTTCACGCTGGACTACACCGACTACAATCATCGCTACGCGCCGTGGACCAGCACAAACGGCAGGGACTGGACTCAGCTACCTGCCGATCGCGTCAAGCTGAACGAGAAGAAGACGCGCGCCACGCTGCTGCTCGACCTGCCCAAGGGGTCAACCTGGGTCGCAGGCCAGCCTCTCTCGCCATCGTCAGACAATATCGATTGGACGCGCCGCACGCTCTCGGGCGCCGGCTTCGAGGAGAAGAAGTACGGCACATCGCTGCAAGGCAAGCCGCTGGTCGGCTTCGTCGGCGGCGGCGGCATCGAAGTGCTCGTCATCATGACGCGCCAGCATCCGCCGGAAACGAGCGGGCAGGAGGCGTATCGCGGCTTCCTCGAGCGTCTCATGACCCGCAAGGATGATACGGCCAACAAGTTCCGCGTCCGCACACGCATCATCATCGCGCCCATGCCGAACCCGGATGGCGTCGATGGCGGCTACTGGCGTCTCAATGGCGGCGGCATGGACCTCAACCGCGACTGGACCAACCAGACACAACCTGAAACCCGCTTCCTCGCGACATGGATCAAGGAGCAGGCCGGCGACCGTCGCGTGATGTCGATGATGGACTTCCACTCGACCGACAAGACGGTGATCTACGCCCCGCCGCTGGACTCGCCTTCATCCGCGATTGGCTTCCTGCCGGTGCTGAAAACCGCCTTCGATACGAAGCTGCAGAACCCGCCGACGTGGAGCTACAACCACAATCCCAACGGCGGCACGTCCAAAGGCTGGGCGCTCGAACAGCTCAAGACGCCGGGCCTCACCGTCGAGTTGTGGGACCAGATCCCCGCCGCCGAAGCCCGCGCGCTCGGCGCGACTGCGGCCGACACCGTCATCGACTACTTTACGCGCTAGATCGCTTACGCTCGCGCAAGCGGGTGCGCCGCCTCAAGCAGGTCGCGCAGCTCGTCGGTGACGACGTGGGTGTAGATCTGCGTGGTCGAGATGTCGGCGTGGCCGAGCAGCAGCTGAACCGCGCGCAGGTCTGCGCCGCCCGACAGCAGATGAGTCGCGAAGGCGTGGCGCAAGGCGTGCGGCGTGACGCGTTCGCTTGCGATCCCCGCGTTCACGGCGAGATCTTCCAGTATCTGCCCAAGGCGGCGACGGGTAAGCCGCCCACCAGCCCCACGCGACGGGAAGACATAGCGCATCGCAGTCGAGCGAATGGCCGACTTCGGCAGGAAGCTTTCGCGCACGGCCATGTAGTTCTTCAGCGCCAGCAGGGCAGGCTTGCCCAGCGGCGTGATCCGCTCCTTGTCGCCCTTACCGCGCACGATCAGCACGGTCATGCCCGGCGCCGGCAGCGCCGAAAGCGGCAGGTCACAGCATTCGCTCGCCCGCAGGCCCGCGCCATAGAGCAGCTCGATCAGGCACATCGTGCGCAGGTCTGATGGGTCTTCGCCCTGCGCCGCCTCGATCAGGCGGCTGACTTCCTCGCGCGACAGCACGTCCGGCGGATCACGGCGCATGGTCGGCCCATCGAGGCGCGAGGTCGGATTGTCCTGCCGTTCATTGTCGCCAAGCTGGAAGCGGAAGAAGCGGCGCAGCGCAGACAGGCGCCGCGAAACGGTCGCCGCCGACATGCCGCGCTCATGCAGGTCGCGCACGAAGGCGGAAAGATCGCGTTCGCCCGCATCGACCAGCGAGGTGCGGTTGGCGCGCAGGAATTCCGACGCATCCTCAAGATCGCGCCGATAGGCTTCGATCGTGTTGTCAGCAGCCCCACGTTCGGCGCGGAGCGTATCGAGGAAGGCTTCAATGCGGCGTGTATCGAGCATGGCCCGACACTGACCTGCAGGTGTTTATGGGAAGTTGATGCGCTTCTAGAGCGCCTTCCACACCTGCAACGATTCCAGCGCCAGGCTGTCGGCTTCCTTGTCCATGCCGATCCGGCGCAGCTGGATCAGCAGGTCCGACAGGCCAGCGAAGGACAGGGCAGAGCTGTCCGGCCCGATAAGCGAGATTACGGCAAGCGCCGCCTCGCCATTCGCCTTCTGGTCCACCGCAGCGCCGATCCGTGCGATCGCGGAATCCGAAACGCCGCGACCTGCCGTCCGCTGGCTCGCCAGCAACGCGCGATAGGCCGGTGAAAGATCACGCCCCGTGCCCGCATAAAGGAACAGCGCCCGCGTATTCTCGATGCGCCGCAGGTCCATCGCCTTGTCCGCCGGCGTCGTCTTCGCCGCTGAACCCGCCTTGCCCGTCTCTGGGAAAGGCGCAGCCGCGATCAGCCGATCAAGTATCGCGCCCGGCTTTTCGGCAGTTGCGCCGACATAGGACAACATCAGATCAATGCGCGCCGCCGCCCAATCGTCAGCGGCTTCCTTGGGCAGCGTGTTCATCAGCTTGCGCCAATCCGCTGCCTGCTTGGTGTCGCCCGTCATCAGCGCCGCGCGCGCGAACAGGCCGGCATACGGCGCGGTCAGCTCGTTCTTTGGCAACGCCTTCACCGGATCAGCCAGCGCTACAGACGCCAGACGCCCATCCGCCATCGTCTCCGCTGCTTTCAGCGCGTCGGCATAAGCCTTGGCGCGCACATCAACCTTGGCATCCGCCGTCGCAAACGCTGTCAGCGCAGCCGCCAGCAGGTCCGGGCGCGGCACAGCTCCGCGCGTTGCAGCCGGCTTTGCCGCTGCTTCATCCTTCGCTGTCAGCACCGCCAGCACATCCGCCGACTTGATCCGGCCGCCATCCAGGGCAGGGCGCAGCGCCGCACGCTTCTGTTCCAGCGTCGCATCCGGGTTCAGCACGATTGCCGCCGCCACATCGGCCGGCGCACTCGCCAGCGCATTCGACGGCACAGACAGTTTCGCCGCCACCGACACCGCTGCCTCGAACGCAGACGCATAGCGTCCATCGGGCTTCTTCGACCCCGGCGCCGTCATCGCGCCAGTCGCCGCCAGCAGCCACACGCCGAACGCTTCATCCGTCGCCGCGACCTGTTCGGTGATCAGGTTCACCGCGTTCACATCACCCGCCAGCGCAGCACACAGCGCCCGCACCGGCATCCACGCCCTGTCCGCCGCCGGCTTGCCTGCTGTCCGCGTGCAGGCTTCTTTCTTGCCACTCACCAGATCGAGCTCGATCGACAGGCGCTCGCCCGCCTTGCCCCAGTCCGTATCCGCATAACGCGCGCGCAGATCCGCCGACCGCGCCGTCTCGCCCAGCTGTTCGATGATCCGCAGACGCTCCGCCGTCAGGTCAGCGCCCACCGGCGCTTTGGCCCGCGACAGCACAACACGGCGCAGCAGAGAACGCGCCACCGGGGACAACTCGCGCGGCTGGAGGCTGGCGAAGATCGGGGCCAGCGCATCGCCGGTGGTGTTCGCCCAGAAGGCAGTCGGCACAGCGCCATCGTTCGCGCCCAGCCAGCCCACGCCCCACGGGTCCACCGCAGCGAGCGGCGCGGACGCAACTTGTTGGGACACGGCCGGCGCGGCAATCGCTGCAGCCAGCCCTAGAGCCAGAACGCTGACGAGCGCCTTACTGCGTCGGCGCATTGGGCGTGCTCGGCGCGGCGGGCGTTTCGGCCTGCGGGCCGACATTGGTGGCCGGCACGGTCACGACCGTCTGCTCCGGCCGGCGGCCATCGGCCTGTCCGGCGAAGAAGAACACCGCGCCCACGATCACCACGAGGCCCACGGCCGCCAGGATCATGATCAGCTTGGGCGAAAGGGCCGAACCCCGCCGTCTTCCATATCCACGCGCCATGCCCGTCCTCCGAAAATAACTCGGCTGCCCAGAGCGATGAAACCAGACGCGACCCTCAGGGTCCAGCGCGCGAAGCTGCTGGAAACCCGTAAAGCCGGCCTGAAGATTGCCCCTGTAGCCTTGGCCTGTATAAGCGTGCGGTTCGTGAAACAGGGCAAGTCATGTCTGCGCCAGACAGTGTTCCGCCAGACAGCATTACGGGTGGTAGCGACGCCGTCCCGGCCCCGACGCCTGTCCCCAAGGCCCGTCTGGAGCGCACCATCGCGCTCGTGGGCATGATGGGCGCCGGAAAGTCCACAGTGGGACGCAAACTGGCCGACAGCCTGAGCGCCGGCTTCGTCGACAGCGACGAGGAGATCGAAAAGGCCGCCAGCCTGACGGTTCAGGAGATTTTCGAGCGTCTGGGCGAACCCGAATTCCGCCGTGGCGAGCGCCGCGTGATCGAACGGCTGGTGAATGGCCCGCCGATCGTGCTGGCCACCGGCGGCGGAGCCTATCTCGACCCGACCACCCGCGCGCTCCTGAAAGAGAAGGCGACAACCATCTGGCTGCGCGCCGATCTCGAGACGATCTGGAAGCGTGTCAGCCGGCGCGACACAAGGCCGCTGCTCAAGAAGCCGAACCCGAAACAGGTGCTGGCCGATCTCGCCGCCGCCCGCGCGCCCATCTATGCCGAAGCTGACATCGTCGTGGACTCGGGCGACGCCCCGGCCAGCGAAGCCGTCAGAAAGATCCGTGAAGCGTTAGGACTGGCCGTATGAGTGAAGTGAAGACAGTCCGCGTCGAACTGGCAGAGCGCGCCTATGACATCCTCATTGGCGAAGGCCTGATCGCGCGCGCTGGCGAATTGATGCGTCCGCTGATGAAAGCCGGCCGCGACCGCGTCTTCATCGTCGCCGATGAAAACGTCGCAAAGCTGCATCTCGAAACGCTCAGCTCCGGCCTCAAGCTTGCCGGCATCACCTATCAGATCACCATCGTTCCGCCCGGGGAGTCCTCGAAATCCTTCACCCAGCTCGACAAGGTGCTGGGCGATCTCATCGAATTCGGCGCCGAGCGCGACGATCTCATCATCGCCTTTGGCGGCGGCGTGGTGGGCGATCTCACCGGCCTTGCGGCTGGCCTGCTGAAACGCGGTGCGCGTTTCGTCCAGATCCCGACGACGCTCCTGGCCCAGGTCGATTCATCCGTAGGCGGCAAAACCGCGATCAACTCGCGCGCCGGCAAGAACATGGTCGGCCTGTTCCACCAGCCGGTCCTCGTCCTCGCCGATCTCGATGTCCTCGAAACGCTCCCCGTGCGCGAGCGCTTCGCCGGCCTGGCCGAGATCGCGAAATACGCCCTGATCGACGACACGGCCTTCTTCGACTTCCTCGAAACCAACGCTGCCGCTCTGGCCGAAGGTCATAAGGCGACGCTCGCCGAAGCCGTCCGCGTCTCCTGCGCCTCCAAAGCCCGCATCGTCGCCATCGACGAGACCGAACAGGCCGAGCGCGCACTTCTCAATCTGGGCCACACCTTCGGCCACGCGCTGGAGCGGTCCAACGAGTACCGCTCGACCCTGCTGCACGGCGAGGGCGTCGGCGCCGGCATGGCGATGGCGCTGCGCTATTCGGTGCAGCTAGGCGTTTGCCCCGGCCAGGACGCGGTCCGGGCTGAGCGCCTGCTCAATGCCCTGGGTCTTGCTACTCGCGTCGCAGACCTTGGCGGCGGCCCTTACAAGCCGGAAGAGCTGCTGGCGCACATGGCCCACGACAAAAAAGCACGTAATGGGCGACTGACCCTCATCCTCGCCCGGGGGATCGGGCAGGCCTACATCCAGCGCGATGCAGACCTGGAGCCGCTACGTCAGTTCCTGATTTCCGAGGCTCAACCTCATTAGACCGCTTCCCGAAATGTTTGCTTGGAGCTAGGGTTAGCCCAGGGGACGTTTTGGGTGGGGTAAATGACGCTAGCTGAGCGGGTCGTCGCGTTTGCGGCACAGGCGCCCGAGTTACAGACTAGGAAGGCGCTGGGCGCCAGTTTCTCGACATTGATCGAAGATATCGGCGCGACTCACTTCGCCTGCCTGTATCTGCGCCGCGAGCGCGGGGACATGGTCATCGACCGCGCCATCTCCAACCTGCCGCGCCAATGGCAGGAGCACTACCTCGCCCGCGGTTACGACGCATCCGATCCGGTTTTGCAGGGCGTCGTGCGCCATGGCAGCTATGGCTACTGGAACGAGATTGCGAGCGGGATGAACCAGAGCGCCCGCGAAGTCATGGGTTTTGCCGAAGACGCTGAGATGCTCGACGGCTTCACCAAGCGCATCATGCTCGATTCAGGCGGCATCGCCGTCATGATGGTGGCCGGCCGCCAGCTTGCCCGCACGCCACAGACCCGCGCCGCCCTGCGTATGGCATTTGATGTGTTCGCCAACGAGGGCGCGCGGATGCTGAAAATGTCGGGGGAGGGGAACCCGGCTGCGGAACCGGAAGGGCCCGCCGTCGAACTCTCGAAGACCCAGCTGAAAGTGCTGGTGATGCGGTCGGAGGGCCTGTCCAACAAGCAGGTGGGTCAGGCCATGGGCCGGCACGAGAAAACCGTCGAATGCCACGTGACGGAAATCCTGCGCCGCCTCAGCGCCCGCAACATGATCGACGCCATCCGCATCGCGACGAAATTGAAGTTGATCCTCTGATCAGGCCGCGTCGATGTGCAGCGCGTGCAGGCCCGAAGCGAATTCGGCCTTGAGCGCGTCGTTGACCGCCCTATGTTTCGCCAATCGGGAGAGCCCGGTGAACGCATCGGCCCGGATTTTCACAGCATAATGCGTCTCGCCACCCGGTGCTGCGCCAGCATGACCGTGGTGCAGATGTGACTCGTCCACTATATTAAGTTCCGTCGGGGAAAAAACGGCAGTCAGCGCGTTACGAATGCGCTCCGTACGTGTTGTCAATTCTTGCGGCATTAACGAACGCACCCCAAAGTCAGATCATGTCTGCAGCTGAAGACAATAAGCGCGACTATCGCGTCAAGTTCGTCGACATCCGCGTCAACCCTCCGGGTGGACGGCGGAAAGCGAAGCCGTTTGTGCAGCGCTGCGAGAAAAAAGGTTGTGACGAACTCGGCATATGCAAGGCTCCGAAGCCTTTTTCGGCCCGTGTCGTCCAGATTCCGGGCCAGAAAGAGAGCGACCAGGACTGTTTCTGGTTCTGCCAGCGCCACGCGGCCGAATACAACGAAACCTTCGATTTCTTCGATGGCATGACTGAAGCCGAAATCGTGGCTTTCCAGGCCTCGGCCTCCCACGGCCACAAGCCGACCTGGCGCATGAGCGGCGGCGGACCCGTCGGCGCTGCCGGCCGCGCCGCCCGGATGAAAGCCAATCCGCGGGATTGGAAGGGCGCCAAGGACTGGCTCTATAACGGCCATGTCGGCGGCAAGACAGTTTCGGAAGAGCAGCGCGCCTCGAGCCGCACCCGCCTGCAGACCCGTGCGCTGGAAGAGATGGGCCTACCCGCCCACGCCGAAGCCGCCCAGATCCGCGAGCGCTATGGCATCCTCATCAAGCAATACCACCCCGACTCCAACGGCGGCGACCGCTCCATGGAACACCGCCTGACGGTGGTCATCCGGGCATTCAAGGCGCTGAAGTCGAGCGGTCTGGCCTAAGCTCAGTTTTGGGCGGAACTTTCGGAATCTTTGGGGGATCCGATGTCTCGCATAGCACTTGGCGCGTGCGTTTTTGCGCTAGTAGCTGCACTGTCTTCACCAGCTTTCGCGCAACGTCTCGAATTCGTTTGTCAGCCAGCCGAAGGCAAGGCGCTAATCGTACGGACGGAAAAAGTCGGCGGTAGGGACTTCTCGGCGCAGTGGAGCGAAGACGGGAACGACTATCTGGTGCGTTTTCGCGTCGACATGGCGACTGCCGAATTTGAACTTCAGGCGAGCCATGGGTTCGATACAGACTGGCAGGATTTTGCTGGCGAAGAGTGGAGCGGATCGGGGTGGTTAGCTGCCGCTACCATCTTGAGGTCGCAACCTCAGTATGTTGCACGCGTGCGCGTCGAGAAAGCAGCCACCAGCGTATATTCTCTGACGTTTTTTGGAGACGTCGGGGCGCCCGGCGAACTGGTGTATGAATACAGCTCGCTCGGGGCTGAAGGTGTTTCGGGTATCATGTTGTCGAGTTGCACCGTTGAGCCGTGGCGTTAGGCTTTTGACGTGCCGCGCCCTAAGCCATCGGCTTGGGCTCCCACAACTCGATCTTGTTCCCCTCCGGGTCCATGATGTGGGCGAATTTGCCGTTCGGCTCTTCCGGGAAGGTCTTCACCGGCGTCACGCCATGCTTGGCGCATCTGGCCAGCACGCCTTCGAGATCGTCCACCGCCAGATTGATCATGAAGGCGTTGGTCGAAGGCTGGAAATAGTCTGTATCCGCCTTGAACGGCGCAAACACGGTCGCCGCCCCCGGATGCGCCACCATGGCTTCCGGCCGCAGGATCACGCCGCCCCAGCTTTCCACCGGCAGGCCAACCACATCGCGATACCAGGCGATCAGCTCCTCCGGGTTCTTCGATTTGAAGAAAACGCCGCCAACACCGATGACCTTGGCCATAATCGCGCGCTCCACCCGCTGAATGGCCGCACGCTAGCCCTTTGCGCAGCTCAGGCAATCGCGTGTTTACGGGAATATAAGCCTAAACCCCTAGGTTCCGGGCATGCCGGACCAGAATGAAACGCCGGGCGTCCTGACCCAGCTGCTCGATGCAGCCGGAACCCTCGCGCATACCGTCTGGGACAAGCTCGCGGGGGTCTTCCTCAGCCCCGGCTCCTCCTTCTCGCTGATCTCGCTCGCCATCGCTCTCGTGGTCGCGGTCACCTTCCTGGTCCTGAAGGGCAGACGGAAGCTGCGCCACCCGAAAGTCCTGATCCGCGCGCTCTTCCCGAAATGGTTCTGGAACAACGCCTCGACGCGCGCCGACATCGGCTTCTTCTTCCTGAACATCTTCGTCACCGGCGCGCTCGTCGGCTGGGCGCTGATCTCCTACGGCGTCATCAGCGACATGATCTCCGGCGCGTTGACGCAAAGCCTTGGCGCCTCGCCGAACCTCGTCACGTCTCCTCTCTGGCGCGGCGTCGTGATCACCATCGCGCTCTTCCTTGCCTATGATTTCGGCTACTGGGTCGACCACAAGCTCAAGCATGTGATCCCCGCGCTGTGGGAGTTCCACCGCGTCCACCACACCGCCGAGGTCCTCTCGCCGCTGACGGTGTATCGCATGCACCCGGTCGACAGCCTGATCTTCTACAACATCATCGCACTATCGCTGGGCGTCACCCATGGCCTCGCCACGTATGCCATGGGCGGGCTAGCCGAAGAGACCATGCTGTCGGGCACGAACATCGTGCTGGCCGTGTTCATGCTGACCACGATCCACCTGCAGCACTCCCATATCGGGCTCACCTTCACGGGCGTCTGGGGCAAGATCTTCTTCTCCCCCGCGCACCACCAGATCCACCACTCCAACGACCCGCGCCATTACGGCTCGAACCTCGGCTCCTGCCTCGCCATCTGGGACCTGATGTTCGGCACGCTCCGCCAGCCGGCCGCCGGCGACAAACGCCTGAAATTCGGCGCGGAACCCGAACCCGACGGCTCCAGCTCCCATTCCGCCACAGCCAGCCTGGTTTCCCCCTTCGGCCGCGCCCTGGCGCACCTCCTGCCGAAACGCCGCCCGAAACCAGCCGAGCCCGTTGAAGCTACGGTCTAAAACCCCAATTCACGGCGATTATCGCACCACGCGAGCCACTGGCTCATGCTGCGTTGCAATGTGTCCGCCGGGTCGCCTATATCTGACCCAAGGATACGAGAGATTTTCCAGCCATGGCCGTGACTGACCCTTCTGATGCCCTGATCTCGCTCGCGCCGACGAAAGAGCTCGACGCGAAGAAAACATTCGGGATCGAACTCGACTGGAAAGTACCCGCTTTCGCCGAGCGCACGCCCTATGTGCCCGACCTCGACCCGGCCTACCGGTTCGACCCCACCACGACGCGCGCCATCCTCGCCGGCTTCAAGCACAACCGCCGCGTGATGGTGCAGGGCTATCACGGCACGGGTAAGTCGACGCACATCGAGCAGATCGCCGCCCGCCTCAACTGGCCGCTGATCCGCATCAACCTTGACAGCCACGTCTCGCGTATCGACCTCGTCGGCAAGGACGCCATCGTCCTCAAGGACGGCAAGCAGATCACCGAATTCCGTGAAGGCATCCTGCCGTGGGCGCTCCAGCGTCCGATCGCGCTCGTGTTCGACGAATACGACGCCGGCCGCCCGGACGTGATGTTCGTCATCCAGCGCATCCTGGAAGCCTCGGGCCAGCTTACGCTGCTCGACCAGAACCGCGTGATGAAGCCCCACCCGAACTTCCGCCTGTTCGCCACCACCAACACGGTCGGCCTCGGCGACACGACGGGCCTCTATCACGGCACGCAACAGCTCAACCAGGGTCAGCTCGACCGTTGGTCCATCGTCACCACGCTCAACTATCTCGAGCACGACGCAGAGGTCGACATCGTCTCCGCGAAAGTGCCGGATCTCGACAAGTCCACCGTCTCGAAAATGGTCCGCGTCGCCGACATGACCCGCAACGCCTTCATCGCCGGCGACATCTCGACGGTCATGAGCCCACGTACCGTTATCACCTGGGGCGAGAACACGCTGATCTTCGGCGACATCGGTCTCGCCTTCCGCATGACCTTCGTGAACAAGTGCGACGAGCTCGAGCGTCCGGCGATCGCTGAATTCTACCAGCGCGCCTTCGCCAAAGAGCTTCCCGAAAGCGCTGCCATGGTGAAGGTCGCTTGAACGACCTCGTGATCTCCCGCGCCACGGCTGCAGACGCAGCTGATCTCGGCATCATCGGCCCCGCCGCCTACGCCGCCGCGTACCATGACGACTGGGACGACGCGGTCGGCTTCTTCCGCCAGGTGCAGACCTTCGGCCCCGACGCGATGGCGGAAACGCTCAAGCGCTCCGACGCCCGTGTCTGGATCGCGCGCGAGGAGGGCGTCGGCGTTGGCTTCCTCACCATGTTCGTCGGCTCGCTCGAGCCGATCGCGCAACGCGCTCATGGCGCAGAGATCCCGCGCATCTACCTGCTGCCCGGCGCGCGTCGCGGCGGCATCGGCAAGAAGCTGCTCGAAGCCGCCGAGACACAGGCGAAGGCCGAAGGCTGCGACTATGTCTGGCTCGACGTGATGGAACACGCCGAATGGGCCCGCGCCGCCTACGAGCGCTGGGGCTTCACCGACATTGGCGGCAAGACCTTCTCGGGCGGCCTGCGTCCCGGCCGCAGCCGCGGCATGCGCGTCATGGTCAAGGAACTGAAATAGCGCCGCGTTCTGTGCGCTTGCCTCAGTTCAGACACACTGAAATCGGCTAAAGGCTGACAAGCTGGGCGTTCGCGTCCGTAATCGCATCGATCGTGCCGAAGCTATCGTGCCTAGACTGGGGGCGTGCCTATGGACTGGAAACTGCTACTTGGCGGAACTCTGCTGGCCCTCGTGGGCAGCATCATTCTCTTCCGCTTCCGCAAATCGAACTTCAATCGCGAACTCGGCGCCGGATGCCTGATGTCCAGCGGTGCGATCATGCTGATGACCGGCGTCATCGCCGCCGGCCTCAGCTTCATGATGCGTGTCAGCTAGCCGCGTATCCGATCCATCCAGACGCAGAATGGATCATCCGACGGCTGGTCCATGTCGGATGGCGGCAGCATGATCTCCAGCGCCGTCGCCGGGATCGTCACGCCGTAGGTGGCGGTCAGCCACTCCGCGAACTTCACTGGCTTTACCAGCGCGTCCGGCTCTTCAACCGCATCTTCCGGCGGCGTGCCCAGCGCTTCGGGCCAGCACAGCTCTTCATAGCCGATCGCCAGCAGCCGCAGGAAATCCAGCGGCGTGCGCACCATGATCCCCGTCATCAGCGATCCAGACCCCGAGCCCATGTGCACGATCTGCTGCTTCCCCGCATCGTCCAGCCACAGCGCCGCATAGGATCCATCGCCGCCCGTGCGAACGATCGGCGCCATCCTGTCTGTCTCCTTCTTGTCCTTGCAGCCGGTCCACATCATCGCGTGATCCGCATCCATCGGCTGGAATGACAGGCAGGAACCACCCGCTCCGGTCAGGAAAGATGGGTCCAACATCCCGTAAGGCTTGTCCCCACGCTTGAAGCGCCCCGTAGCGCCCACGCTCTCGATCCAGTCGAGCGCCGCCACGAACTCATCCGGAAGCTTCAGAATGCCGGGCAGGGAGGAGGCGATTTCCTGCTTGAGATTTCCCATCTATGTTCTCCTCAGGGACGCCAACCCGGAGAGCACAATGACCGGCAGCATGATCCGCGTGAAGAGCCGCGACGGTTTCGAGTTCGACGCCTGGCACGCCAAACCACAGGGAACGCGCAAGGGTGGCGTGATCGTGATCCAGGAGATCTTCGGTCTGTCCGACCATATCAAGGAAATGACGGAACGCTTCGCCGCCGAAGGCTACGAAGCCATCGCGCCGTCCATGTATGATCGCGCCGCTCCCGGCTTCATCGTCCAGCCGAAAGACGTCGCCGAAGGCATGGCCAAGGGCCGTGAGCTTGCCATGGGCAATGGCCCCGACAACGCAATGAACGACATCGGCGGCGTGTTCGATCTTCTGCAGACGGCGGGCAAGGTCGCCATCACCGGATACTGCTATGGCGGCACGATGAGCTGGATGGCCGCCGCTCGCATTGACGGACTGTCCGCAGCCTCCTGCTACTACGGCGGCAACATTCCGCAGATGGTCAACCTCCAGCCGAAATGCCCCACCATCTGCCACTTCGGCGCAAAGGACGCGCACATTCCTCTGGTGGGCGCCGTCGACAAGATCCAGGACGCCCACCCCGACATCCCCGTCTATATCTACGACGCCGGCCACGGCTTCGCCCGCAAGCAATCAGCGGACTACGACGCAGCCTCCGACAAGCTGTCGTTCGAGCGCACGATCGAGCTGTTCGGGAAGTCTTCGTGAAACTCAACTTCCTGTGGGGGCCAGCAGCAGCCGGCAAACTCACTGTCGCGCGTGAACTAGGCCGCCTCACGGGCCTGCCGGTGTTTCACAATCATCTGGTGGTCGATGCGCTGCTGGAGCGGCTGCCCTTCGGCGATCCCGAGTTTGTCCGCCTGCGTGAATCGATGTGGATGGCGGGCTTCGAGACTGCGGCGCGCTCGGACAAGTCGATGATCTTCACCTTCCAGCCTGAATCCACGGTTACTGCCGGTTTTGCCGAGCGCGTCGTCGACATGATGCAGGATGCTGGCAGCGAGGTGAAATTCGTCCGCCTCGTCATCTCCCGCGACGAGCAGGAGCGCCGCATCGCCAACGAAAGCCGCAAGGAGTTCAAGAAACTCGTCTCGCTCGATCTCCTGCGCGAGCTACGCAATGGCTTCGAGCAGGCCGAAGCTGACATGCCGCCCGCCGATCTGGTGATCGACGTCGAAATCGATGACCCCGAAACAGCAGCGCGGCGGATAGCAGCCGCCTTTGGTCTGGCGACTGCATCCACCGCGACTTGAAACAGGAGAACGCCCGCCAAGCCTCGGCCATATGCCTCGGAAGGGCGGACGCTCCTTCGACCTGTAGTGGTAGGTCGTAAGCTCTGGGTCTAGTTGTCGGCGATCGTGCCGCCGATTGCGCCGGCTGCGGCCCCGATGGCTACGCCGCGCTTGGCGTCGCCGTCACCCGTGTTGTTGCCGATTGCGGCGCCAGCCGCGCCACCCACAGCAGCGCCCGTCAGGGTGCCGCAAGCCGCAAGCGAAGCTGCTGCGACGAGGGCGGCAAGAGTTACCTTAAGTCCGTTCATGTCGTGCCTCCAAAATCTTCCCGAAAATCTTCATGGGTTAAACGCGCGTCCAATAGCCACGTTCCGGACGAGTCAGCGGAGACGATCAAAACGCGCTGTAATCTATGGCGATATCGGGTCGTGCGGGCCCTTCCCAGCGCGTCACCAGCGTTCTAAACCGTCATGGAAGGACCTCCATGAGCAAGACCATCGACCGTACGGACATCTTCAAGTCCGCCTTGTCCGCCGCCACGCGCGCCATCGCGGGGCAGGACGAGCTTGCCGTGGAATACTCCGTCGATGGCGGCCGCGTGCAGGATGGCCAGATCACGCTCACCTCGCCGCCGAAGGATCTCACGCCCGCCTCCGCCGCCCGCGCCCGTGGCCAGGCCGATGCGCTCGCTCTGCGCGTCGCCCACCACGACGCCCGCAAGCACAACAAGGCGATGCCTCAGCGCGAGGACGCCCGCCGCCTGTTCGAAGCGGCCGAGCGCGCCCGCGTGGAATCGATCGGCGCCGCCGCCATGGATGGTGTCGCCTTCAACCTCGACGCTGCGCTTCAACAGCGTTGCGAGCGCGCCGGCTATTCCCGTGTCACCGACAAGTCGCGCGCGCCGATGGACGACGCGCTGGAGTTCGTTCTCCGCGAAACCCTCACCGGCCGCCCGCTGCCGCCTGCCGCAGAGCAGGTCGCCGCCATGTGGCGCGCGGAGCTGGCCGAGAAAGCCGGCGCCTCGCTCGCCAACGCGCAAGCCAACATGCACGACCAGACCAAGTTCGCCGCCCTGATGCGCAACGTGCTGCGCGATCTCGGCCTCGCCGACGACAGCGCCAACAAGACTGACGACGAAGAAACCGAAGGCGAGAAAGACGAAGAGGCCGAAGCCAAGACCGAGTCCCCCGAAGAGGGCGAAGGTGAGGGCGATGGCGAAGGCGAATCCCAGGACCAGGACACCAGCGAAGGCGGCGAGGGCGAGCCCGGCGACGAGATCGAGGCGACGTCCTCGATGGATTCCGAAACCGAGATGGAAGCCAGCGAGGCCGACGAAGACGAGCCCGCATCCCCCATCCGTCCCAACTATCGCGACAGCGACGCCTTCAAGTCCGAATACAAGGCCTTCACCACAGTCCACGACGAAGTCGCCACCGCCGAGGCGCTGTGCGACCCGGAAGAACTCACCCGCCTGCGCGCCTATCTCGATGCGCAGCTGCAGGGCCTGCAAGGCGCCGTCTCGCGTCTCGCCAACCGCCTGCAACGCCGCCTCATGGCGCAGCAGAACCGCTCCTGGATGTTCGACCTGGAAGAAGGCGTGCTCGATACCGCACGCCTCACCCGCGTCATCGTCGATCCCACCGCGCCGCTCTCCTTCAAGATGGAAGACGAGAGCAAGTTCCGCGACACCGTCGTCACCTTGCTGCTCGACAACTCCGGCTCGATGCGCGGCCGCCCCATCATGGTCGCCGCCCTCTGCGCCGACATTCTCGCCCGCACGCTCGAACGCTGCGGCGTCAAAGTCGAAATCCTGGGCTTCACCACGCAGGCGTGGAAGGGCGGTCTCAGCCGCGAGGACTGGATCAAGGCCGGCAAGCCGCCTACCCCGGGCCGCCTCAACGATCTCCGCCACATCATCTACAAGGCCGCCGACGCCCCGTGGCGCCGCGTCCGCCGCAATCTCGGCCTGATGATGCGCGAGGGCCTGCTCAAGGAAAACATCGACGGCGAAGCGCTGCTCTGGGCGCACGACCGCCTGATGGCCCGTGCTGAACAGCGCAAGATCATGATGGTCATCTCCGACGGCGCCCCCGTCGACGACTCGACCCTCAGCGTCAACGTCGGCAACCCGCTTGAGAAACATCTGCGCGAAGTCATCGCGCACATCGAAGGCCCAACCTCGCCGGTCGAACTCATCGCCATCGGCATTGGCCACGATGTCACCCGCTGGTATCGCCGCGCCGTCACCATCGTCGACGCCGAACAGCTCGGCGGCGCCATGACAGACAAGCTGGCCGAACTCTTCGGTGAGGAAGAGGCCAAGAAAGCCAAAGCCTCCGCGCCCGCTCCCGAACAGCGCATCCCCGCCGCCGTCGGCCGTGCCATGAAATCCACCTCCTTCGGCGAAGTCGCAAAAGGGCGGAGCTCGCGCGCGTGAAGCTGTGGCTCGCGTCAGTCCTCGCACTGATCTTCGCCGCCTGCGCCAGCGTCCCGAAAGCGCCTGACATGACCATCGACGAAATCGCCCGCGCCTACGTCTCCCTCGCCCTCGAGATCGACGCCCACGAAAGCGGCTATGTCGACGCCTATTACGGCCCCGCCGAATGGCGCGAAACCGCCCGCGCCAATCCGCGCCAGCGCACCCAGCTCAAGACCGACGCCGACACGCTCGCCGCCAGCCTCCGCCAGCTGACCACAACAGACGCAGACACCGCCAACCGCGCCCGCGTCCTCCTCGCCCAAGTCACCAGCGCCCGCTTCCGCCTCGACATGATCGACGGCAAGCGCGTGAAATTCGCCGACGAAGCCGAACGACTCTTCGCCCTGCGCCCAAAACTGAAACCGCTCTCCAGTTACGATGCCGCCCTCGATCGCATCGACAAGCTCATCCCCGGCGAAGGCTCGCTAAACGCCCGCGTCGAAGCCTTCCGCGCCCAGTTCTCCATTCCGTCCAACCGCGTCCGCGCCGTCATGGACGCCGCAATCGACGAATGCCGCGCCCGCACCCGCGCCCACCTCAAGCTCCCCGACAACGAGAGCTTCGACATGACGCTGGTGAAGGACAAGAGCTGGGGCGCTTACAACTATTATCAGGGCGACAACCACTCGAAGATCGAGATCAACACCGACATGCCGATGTCGATCGGCAACGTCCTCATCCTCGGCTGCCACGAAGGCTATCCCGGCCACCACGTCCAAGGCATCTACAAGGAACGCAACTTCCGCACGCGCGGCTGGGCCGAATACTCCGTGCAACCGCTCTACGCGCCCGAGTCCCCGCTGAACGAGGGCGGGGCGGACTTCGGCGTCAAGCTCGCCTTCCCGGGCGATGAACAGGTCCGCTTCGAAGCTGACGTGCTCTATCCGCTCGCCGGCCTCGATCCCAAAACCGCGCAGGCCTACGACGCCCTGCGCAAAGCCACCGTCGAACTCGAAGGCGCGCTGCTCACCATCTCGCAGAAGCATCTCGATGGAGAGATCAATCGCGAACAGGCGATCACCCTGATCCAGAAATACAAGATGGTCCCCCGCGATGTCGCAGAACAGTCACTGTCCTTCGATCGCGACTATCGCTCCTACGTTATGAACTATTCCGTCGGCCGCGACCTTGTCGCCAATTATGTCGACCGCCATGGCGGCCAGGATACGAACGCCCGCTGGGCAGCTTACGAGCACATCATGTCCACGCCGGTCCTTCCGGCAGACCTGTTGAAGTAATCTCTGCGTCCCGCCCTTGAGCCTCATCGCGGCTCAAGGCATCACCTCGCACAGCAGCCGAACCAAACAGCCAGAGGAGGGCGGTCATGCAACGCACTCTTCTTCGCACCGGCCTCATCGCCGCCGCCGCCCTCATCGCTACCGCGAGCGCCGGCCCGCAACCGCCCAACGATCCCATCGCAGACCTGATCGACACGCGCGAACAACCGCCAGCCACGCCCAGGCCCTCCGGCGCCTTCGCGACCTATGTCGATGGCTTGCGCAAGGCGTCATGCCCCGCAGGCGTAAAGTTCGAAGACCCGCGCGCCATCCAGCTCAACACGAAGTCCGTCTCGCTGCAGGGCATCAATCCCGGGCGCAAAACCGTCGGCGCGCTCAGCTTCGCTGGCGGCTTCCACCTCACCAGTTCGGATGCAGGCTTCGGCGGCTGGTCCGGCCTCAACATGCTCGACGATGGCCGCCTGCTGGCCGTCAGCGACGATGGCCGTTTCCTCTGGATCGACCTCGCCGCCGATGGCGTCACGCCCACCGGCGCACACATGTCCGAAATCCGCGACGCCAGCGGCAAGCCATTCCCCACCAAGGTCGCGGGCGATGCCGAAGGCCTCGCCATCTACAACGGCATCGCGCTCGTCTCGTTCGAAGGCGATGCCCGCGTTATGGCCTACGACGTCACCACCTGCGGCGCCGCCGCCCGCGCCGCGCCCCTGGGCTGGAACCTCAACACCGCTTTCAAGAACAGCCGCATCCGTGTCGACGCCAATCTCGGCGTCGAAGGTCTCGCCATCACAGACGATGGCTTCCTGATCGCCGGCATCGAGACGCAGGTGAAGGGCGAAAGCCCGTTCTCCATCCGCCCGCTCGAAACCCTCCCGGATTTCAGCTTCCGCATCGGCGCAAAATCGCCCGAACTGGTCGGCCTCGATCAGGTCTCGCAGGGCGACGACGTGCGCCTGTTCAGCCTGCATCGCTCGTCATCCGCGCCACTCTCCAGCAACGCGATCACCTTCATCGAAACCGTGCTCACGCGCGCGAAGAACACGGGCGGCCGCGCCGCCCAGACCTTCACGATCAAGTCGTCGCTCATCCTGGCGGAAATGAACCTGCTGCTGACGATCGACAATTACGAAGGCATCGCCGCCCGCCGCATGCCCGACGGCCGCATCCGCCTCTATGTCATCTCCGACGACAACTTCTCCGGCCGCCAACGCACGCTTCTGATGGCGTTCGACGTGGTGTCGAAATAGCGGAAGCGCTCGCGGACCCGTAGGGTGCATTGAAGCGAAGCGTAAATGCACCGCCGGCGCACGACGTCCCACGGTGCATCTGAAGATGCACCCTACGTCACACTGAAACTTTTCGAGAGAGAAAACCCCGCCGCGCACCCGAACATCAAGCCGGGCGCCTCAGGGCAGGAACGAGGAAGCGGGCCGCGCGCAGTCGCGCAGCCCGCTAAAGTCGTCAGGTCAGTCTTACTTGGCGGCCGGAACGATCGACGACACGGTGTCGTTCGAACGGTCAACGGTGCACAGCAGCTTCGCGGTGGCGTCGTCGGCGCCTTTCACCTTGAACGAGTAGGTGAAGGTGCCGCCCGTGGCTTTGGTCGAATCCTTGTCGACTTTCACCGATTTGGCGTCCGGGTTCTGCTTGCCGATTTCGGTTTTGCAGAGCGACTCGGCGCCTTGCACCGAGATCTTGGCGAGCGCCGGGGAGGCGAGCGCGAGGGCGGCGGCAGACAGAAGAATGAGGGAGGAAAGGCGGGTCATTTGTTGATCTCCGTTGGGTGCGCCATTTGACGTCACCGTCGTCGACTAGACGGTGTCAGGCTGCCACCGTCAAGTGACGCAGCGTCGCTCCCACTTAACAGTCGCGTTATTGGACCTGATCTCGCGGGACACGTGTGAGCCTGCGTGTAGGATCGCCCCGAGGCCCACGAACGACCCTGAATCATAAGGTTTCTGATGATCCGCCTGATTTCCGTTGCCGCAGGGGCAGCCGCCCTTTTGGCCGCCGCCTGTTCGCCCGCCGCAGAGCCAGTTGCCGCAGCCCCCGAAACCGCCACGCCCGTCGCCGCAGCAGAGCCCGCCGCCCCCGCCGTGCCAGAGGCCGTGAACGGCTGGCGCGAATACCCGCTCCGCGACGGCGTCATGTCGATCCAGCCGGCCAAATGGCGCACCGACGTAATCAACGTGCCGGTGAAGGCGGGAACCGATCTCGAATACAAGCTGACGATGAAGAAGGGGCAGGGCGTCGTCTATAACGTCAGCTATGGCGACCTCGAACACCCCGGCATGATGGAAGTCGAATTCCACGGCCACACCGAAAAGGACGCCAGCGGCGCCGGCGACCTGATGTTCTACTCCAAGACCGGCGGCTCGCCCGAAAGCGGCACGTTCATCGCGCCCTGGGATGGCATCCATGGCTGGTGGCTGAAGAACGACAGCCCCAAGGACGTCGTGGTCAAGCTGGAACTCGCCGGCTTCTACGAACCGCAGGCGAAGAAATAGCTCGCCATATCTGACCCGTTTCCCGCGCCTTTCCCGCTTACAGGTCAGGCAAGGAATGTCCGCGTCCGCTCTCCTCAGGCTTGTAAGTGCTTGACGGTCCGGCGCCCTCATTCCTTGCTGCGACCTGAGGGGACTAAGAGGGGAACGCTGCGATGTCACTCAAACTCATGTTCGGCGCCGCGCTGGGTGCGCTGAGCCTGCAGGGCTGCGCGTCGATTTCAAATCTGGGCGCCAGCGGCGTCGCGGAAAACATCGAAGGCAACGCCGCCACCCTGAACGACGCGCACACCCGCGCCATGACAGCCATCATCGCGATGAACGTGCTGCGCGCCCGCGACCGCTGGCCCACCAACTACACCACGCTCTCCGGCATCAAGTCGAACCCCACGCTCTCGCTGAATGGTTCGGCCAGCTTCTCGCCGCTCGGCCTCGGCAACGCCAACTCGCCCTTCGTCGGCTCGTCCGCCAACATCTCGCGCAACGAAAGCGCCAACGCCGAATACTCGGTGAACCCCTTCTCCAACAACGACAAGACGCAAGGCCTGCTCAAGCCGATCCAGCCCGAACAGCTCGAGAATTACTGGCTCGCCGGCTGGCCGCGCGAAACGCTGATGTGGCTCTTCGTCGACGCCGTGACGTTCGCCGGCGAGGCCCAGCCCTGGTATATCGACGGCGACGAATTCTCCGCCTCGCCATCCCCGCAGGACGCCGCCAACACCGCGCGCTACATGCAGATCATCGAAGGCGCCAAGGCCGGCCGCGTGAACTTCGGCGAACTGCCCGATCCCTCGCTCGATGCGCGCCACTGCTCGCCCTACGATCCGGTCTATCTGCGCGAAACTCTCGGCGGCGCCACCGTCGATGGCGGCGGCAATCGCAATGGCATGACCGAAACCATCCGCACGGTCGAAGGCCTCACCGGCCGCCAGCTCGTCCTCTCAGAAGGGCCGCGCACCGCAGGCGCCAACGAAGCCTCCATCGCGCCAGACCGCTTCAACCGCCGCCTGCTGCTCTGCGATACCTTTGACAAGTCGTGGGGCTTCATGGATGCCGCCACCGGCGCGCCGCTGGCCAAGATCCGCACGCGCTCGTTCGACGACATGATCTACTTCCTCGGCGAAACCCTGCGCTCAAGCGCCGCCGAAGGCCGCCCCACCGTCGCGGGCAACGTCATCCTGTTCCAGACCTATCCGGATCGCAGCAATCAGAACTACGCCGTCCGCGTCGAACACGCTGGCCGCACCTACTTCATCGCCCCGCAAACGCCAGTCGGCGAAAGCAGCGGCCCGAAGGACGTCACCGGCAACGTGCTCTCGCTGCTGAACCAGCTCTACCTGCTGGCGCAGTCCGACGAGTTCCTGCGCGCGCCCGAAGCCCGCATCCGCTAGGATCAGGGCAGGGCGCAACTGCAATCAGGTCGTGTGCTGTTCCTGCAGCCAGCGTGTCATCACGCCGCCCTTCACGCACTGGTCCCACGCCTGCTGCGGCGTCTCCGCATAGGTGAACAGCGTCTCGTCCACCTTGCCGATGACGCCATGCTTCACCAGCGCCTGGAAGTTCACGACCTCTTCCCAGAACTTGCGGTCATACAGCACGATCGGAATCGGCGGCGACTTGCCCGTCTGGCGCAGCGCGAGAATCTCGAACAGCTCGTCAAACGTCCCCAGCCCGCCCGGGAACACCACCAGCGCATTCGCCCGCATCGCAAAGTGCATCTTGCGCATCGCGAAATAGTGGAAGCGCAAGGTCAGGTCCGGCGTAGAGAACGCGTTCGGCTCCTGCTCCATCGGCAGCGTGATGTTGTAGCCGATGCTCGGCGCACCGACATCATGCGCGCCACGGTTGGCCGCTTCCATGATGCCCGGTCCGCCGCCCGTCGCGATCACATTGTCCCGCGGCTGCCCCGGCCGCTCCAGCTTCGCGCCGCCTTCTTCGGATACGATCCGCGCAAACGCCCGCGCGTCATTGTACCAACGCTGATGGTCCGCCGATCCCTTCTCACTGAAGCGAGCCGAACCAAACACCACGATCGTCGAACGCACGCCCCAGCGATCCAGCGCCGCCTCGGCCTTGGTGTACTCCAGCATGAAGCGCACGCCGCGCATGTCATCCGAAAGCAGGAAGTCCTGATCCAGCGCCGCGAGCTTGTAGGTGGGCGACGCCATCTGCGGCGAGTTCGCGCCCTTGCCGCCCGCCAGTTCGGGAATGTCCGCCTGCGTCAGCGTGCCAGCGATATTCGCGGGCTTCGGTGCGGGCTTGGTGTCGTCGGCCATGATCGCCTCTTAAGGGGACGCCAGTTCAGGGGGAGCGATGTCTAACCCCGACCGGTTAAGGAAGCGACCGGAAAAAGCCGCAGAATTTCAAGCTATTCCATGATGTCTTCGTTCCAGAGCCCCGGATTTGCAGCAATAAATGCCCGCATCTGCTCAATCGAGGGGGCATGCGCCGCATCCACCACCTCGATCCCATGGCTCCGCAGGAAGGCTTCGTTCCCCCCGAAATTGATCGTGTCATTGATCACCACGCGCGGGATCTTGAACTGCACGATCGTCCCCGAACGCATCATGCAGGGCGACAGCGACGTATAGAGCGTCGTGTCGCGATACGTCGCCTGCCGCCCCGCCTTGCGCAGACAATCCATCTCGCCATGAGCAATCGGATCGCCCTGCTGCACCCGCTGGTTATGCCCCGACGCAACAAGCTGCGCGCCCCGCGCCAACGCCGACCCAATCGGCAACCCACCTTGCTCCATCGACCGCTTCGCTTCTTCGAAGGAGAGCTCAATAAAACGGAGGTCTGCTGGATTGATCATTGGAGCAGGATAGCCGGTGGCCCGCAGCGTTCAAGCGCGGGAGAGTGGCCCGTGCCGCTGGCGCAACGGCATTGCAGAGCCCGCCTTGGCGCGTAATGTTGCTCGTCCAGGAGCAAGACCAGCATGGCGAGCGGCGATCCGGAATCGAAAGACGGCAAGCCCGATCTCAGCGGGCTGCGCACGATGGGTGATGACGCACCGCAGCCTGCGTTCACCCCGGCACAGCCCGTGCCGGAAGGCCTCGCCGGCATGCGAACCCAACAGCCCGAAGCTCAAGCCCCCGGACAGGCCGGGTTGAACTCCGGTCAGCTGTTCGCGCGCCGCTATCGCATCGAAGGCCTGATCGGAGCCGGAGCATCCGGCGCGGTCTATAGGGCGCACGATACCCGCATGGGTCAGGATGTGGCGCTGAAGCTGATCCATCCCGAGCGCCTTCGCACAGAAGCTGCGCGAAACCGTTTGCTCGCCGAAGCCCTGCTGACGCGCAACATCCGCCACCGCAATGTGGTGGCCGTTTTCGACGCGGACGAGATCGACGGCATTGCTTACATGGTGATGGAGCTTCTTCCGGGCGACTCGCTGCGGAAGTGGGCGAATGGTCGTCTCGCAAATGCCTCGCCCTGCACGATGGCCGAGGCGGCGATCGTCATCGAGGCAATCCTCGACGGGCTCGAGGCGGCGCACGCAGCTGATGTGATCCACCGCGACCTCAAACCTGAAAACATCCAGGTCACCATGTCGAACGGTCGACTGATGCGGCTGGCCGTCCTTGATTTCGGCGTGGCGCGCGTGACGAACGAACTTTCCGAACGCGCCGGCAATCCGCTGGGCACGGCCTACTACATGGCGCCTGAACAGATCACTGCGCCGGAAACCGTGCAGCCTTCTGCCGACATCTATTCGCTGTCCTGTATCTTCTACGAACTGCTGGCAGGCGCGCTCCCGATCGGCCACTGGCAACCGCCAAGTCGCGGGCGCAACGATGTGCCGCCGGGCATCGACAAGCTGATTGATGACGGGCTCTCGAAGAACCGCTGGGGCCGTCCCCAGTCCGCAGCCGACTTCCGCGCCCGCATGCGAGAGGCGCTAAAGCCACCCGAACCGAAGCCCGAACCCAAACCGGAGCCCAAACCCCAACCCGCGCCGCAACCTCAGCCGCAGCCAAAAGCTGCCGCGCCGCCTACGCCGCCGCCCCAATCCAAAGCGCCCGTGCGCCCCGTCATCGACGTTGGCGGACAGGACCTGCCCAAGACGGTCGAAGCCTGGCTCGGCATTGCTGAAGACGTCCGTCCGGTTCCATTCTCCCCCGGCCAAATGAAACCCTTGTCGCCCGACGCCGAGAAGCAAGGCGCCGCCCTCATAGCGAAGGCGCAGGCAGTCGCCGAAGAAGGTCGCCTGAAGTTCAACGATGGCGCCCGCGACGCCGCAAAAACAAAATGGCTCGCCGCGCAGCAGACCTTCCTGTTGGCGATCGTGCGCGGCTCCGTCGAAGCACGCTACGCCTACGCGCGTTTCATCGAGCACATGTATGTCAGCATCGGCGAGCGCTACCTGAATGTCTCGCGCGAATGGATGGCCGCAGCCGCCGAGGCCGGTCACATCAAGGCCAAGCTGCGCCTCGGCTGGATGTCGCGCGCCGGACAGGGCGGGCCGAGGGATCACGTCTCCGCCCAGCGTCTCTTCGAGGAAGCCGCCAAGGCCGGCGAGACGGACGCGCTATGCGGCCTCGCCTACGTGCATCTCGACTACGGAAGGCTGGAAGAAGGCCGCAAGGGACTGCTTGCTTACTACGAAGCAGTCCGCAAGAGCGGCAGTGTCAACTCTTACGCGATGAAGCGCCTCGCCGAGATGGCGCTTGAGGGCAAGGGTGGCCCCGCCGACAAGGACGAGGCGAAAGCCGCCTTATCGCTCGGCGCACGCCAGCCCTACGCCAGCGAGTGCCGCAAGCTGATGCAACAGCATTTCCCGATGCAGGCGGCCATCGAGAAAGGCGCGTGGAAGAACTAGCCGGCCTCGCCGCCTAGTGAGCCTCCGCCCAGCTCTTCGCTGCCTTCGCTTCCACCACCAGCGGCACGTTCAGCTCAAGCACGGGCAGGGTGGCTTTTGCCATCACGTCGGCGGCCACTTCCATCAGCTTCTTCGCTTCCGTCTCTGGCGCCTCGAACACGAGTTCGTCGTGCACCTGCAGCAGCATCTTGCCCTTCAGCCCCGCCGCCTTCAGCGCATCGGGCATCCGGATCATCGCGCGCTTGATGATATCCGCCGCCGATCCCTGTAGCGGCGCGTTGATCGCCTGACGCTCGCCGAACGAACGCTCCGCGCCATTCTGCGATTTGATCTGCGGCAGCCAGATCTTCCGCCCGAAGATCGTCGGCACATAGCCATGCTCACGCCCGAACGCGCGATACTTCTCCATGTAGTCCTGGATGCCCGGGAATTTCTGGAAGTACTTCTTGATGTAAGCCCCCGCTTCCTCGCGCGGGATCGACAGCTGCCGCGCAAGGCCGAAACCGGAAATGCCATAAATGATCCCGAAATTGATCGCCTTCGCGCGGCGCCGGATCATCGGGTCCATGCCCTTCACCGGAACGGAGAACATCTCGCTCGCCGTCATCGCGTGAATGTCGATGCCTTCCTGGAACGCCGTGCGCAGGCTCGGAATATCCGCCACATGCGCCAGCAAGCGCAGCTCGATCTGCGAATAGTCGGCAGACACAAGCACATTCCCCGGCTCGGCAATGAACGCCTCGCGGATCTTCCGGCCTTCTTCGGTCCGGATCGGAATGTTCTGCAGGTTCGGATCGGTCGATGCCAACCGCCCCGTCTGCGCCCCGGCAAGCGAGTAAGACGTATGCACGCGCCCCGTCACCGGATCGATCGCATCGCGCAAGGTCTCGGTATAGGTCGACCGCAGCTTCGACAGCATCCGCCAGTCGAGCAGAACTTTCGGCAGAGCATGTCCGTAAGCCGCCAGATCCTCCAGCGTATCCGCGCCCGTCGCCCACGCGCCTGTCTTCGTCTTCTTGGCGCCCGCCACATCGGCCAGCCCCATCTTGTCGAACAGGATTTCCCCGATCTGCTTCGGCGAGCCCAGGTTGAACGGCTGCCCCGCCAGTTCCTGCGCCTCTGCTTCCAGCGCGCCCATGCGCTGCGCAAAGTCGCCTGACAGTTTCGACAGCTTCTCGCGATCCACCAGAACGCCCGCGCGTTCCATGTCGGCCACGACAGGGATCAACGGCCGATCCTGCGTCTCATAGATCGTCGCCACCTTGTCGCGCGACAGGCGCGGCTTCAGCCGCTCCCACAGGCGCAAGGTCACATCGGCGTCTTCAGCTGCGTATTGCGTCGCCTTGTCCAGCGGCACCTGGTCAAACGTCAGCTGCGCCTTGCCCGTGCCCGCAACATCCTTGAACGCAATCGGCTTGTGCCCAAGGTGCAGTTCGGAAAGCTCGTCCATCCCGTGATTGTGCTGGCCCGCCTCCAGCACGAACGACAACAACATCGTGTCGTCGATCGGCGCCATGCGGATGTCGAGCGCACAGAACATCGAGATATCGTATTTGATGTTCTGCCCGATCTTCAGCACCGCCGGGTCTTCCAGCAGCGGCTTCAGCAGCGTGATGACTTTCTCGAGCTCGATCTGCTTCGGCTTCTCCGACAGCAGGTCCTGCTTGCCCGCGCCATGCCCGATCGGAATGTAGCAAGCCTCGCCCGGCGCCAGCGCCAGCGAAATGCCAACCAGCTTCGCCGAAACCGGATTCAACCCATCCGTCTCCGTGTCGATGGCGACGTAACCCTGCGCCTTCGCCTTCGACACCCACTCGGCCAGACGATAGGGCTCGGTGATCGTCTCATACGCATTGAGGTCAAACGGCTTGGCCGCCGGTATCAGCGGCTCAAAGCTCTCGCCCGGCACGCCATTCGCCGCCGCTGTCGCCGTCGGCTTCGCCCCGCCGCCAGCCCGCTCGGCCTTCAGCGCATTCGATAGCGCAGCGCCACCCGCGGAGGAGGAGGGCGCAGGCGCGCCTTCAGACCCCAGCGTCTGCGCCACGCGCGTCGTCAGCGTGCGGAATTCCATCTCGGTCAGGAACGCCAGCAACGTCGCCGGATCAGGATCCGCCACGCCCAGCTCGTCCAGCTCCACCTCGACCGGAACATCATCCTTCAGCGTCACGAGGATTCTCGAAATCCGCGCCTTGTCCGCATGCTCGATCAGCGACTCCCGCCGCTTCGGCTGCTTGATCTCGCCCGCACGCGCCAGCAGCGATTCCAGATCGCCATACTCGTTGATCAGCAGCGCGGCCGTCTTCACGCCGATCCCCGGCACGCCCGGCACGTTGTCGACGCTGTCGCCGCACAACGCCTGCACATCGATCACCTTGTCCGGCGTCACGCCGAATTTCTCATGCACTTCCGGCGCGCAGATCTTCCGATCCTTCACCGTGTCCAGCATGCAGATGCGATCATCCACCAGCTGCATAAGATCCTTGTCCGCCGACACGATCGACACCCGCGCCCCACGCGCCGCCGCCTGCCGCGAGTAGGTGGCGATCAGATCGTCCGCCTCGAACCCCTTCATCTCCAGCGCCGGCTGGCCGAACGCGATCGCCGCTTTCCGCACCAGCGGGAATTGCGGGATCAGGTCTTCCGGCGGATCGGGGCGGTGCGCCTTGTATTCGTCGTACAGGTCATTGCGGAACGTGTGCTGCCCCGCATCGAAGATGCAAGCGAAGTGCGTCGGCTGATCGCCAGCCTTCAGGTCCTCCAGCACCTTCCACAGCATGTTGCAGAAGCCCGACACCGCGCCCACCGGCAACCCGTCCGACTTCCGCGTCAGCTGGGGCAGGGCGTGGTAGGCGCGGAAGATGAAGCCGGACGCGTCGATCAGATATACGTGACTGGACGCATCAACAGGGCGACGAACGGGCATGCAGGATCTCCTGTCACAGTCCCTAACAGCCCTGATCGCAGAGAGCCAGATTTTGCAGGGACTTTTGCCTGTGGAGGTAAACGCGAAAGCGCCGATTTAAACGGATAACTTACGGGTGCTCTACGGGAATTTAAGCAATCCCTGCCAGTGAAGGAGAGACGAGGGACGTCGGGGAAGCACAATGGAAACCGTAACTGGCCAGAATGGCCTGTCACACGCGCGTACGCCTGCGCGCCCATCGGTCCTGCTGAATGGCACGACCATCACGGGTTCGATCGTCGCGATCGCCCACGGGGTGATGATCGGCCACTTCTACGGCTGGGCCTGGTGCGCCGCCTGGTGCGTCGCCTCGATCGCTGTCCTCGTCTGGCTCGTGCGCGACGCCATCGGCGCCATGGGCGGCGACAGGAAAGCCGAAGCCCGCTCCCACATCATCCAGTTCGCGCTCGTCACGCTCTGGGTCGCCAGCGCCGTCGCGCTCTTCCTCACCGGCTCGCGCTCCGGATGGATTCTCAGCGTCACCGTCCCCGCCTCCTGGGCGATCCACATCATCTTCGCCGGCAAGTCGAACCTCAAGATCGTCACGCGCGCGCTGACCGTCTGCGCCCTGCCGCTCGTCGCCATCATGCTCTACGTCGCATGGACCGACCTGCCGCTGCCGATCGCCATCGCAGGCACGGTCGCCGCCCTTGGCATGCTCGCCGGCATCGGCGAAGCCGCCAAGCTCTCGACCCGCAACGTCTCCGAACTCCAGACCGCCGTCATCGAAGCCTCCTCGATCAAGGAACGCCTCGAATTCGCGATCCAGTCCGCGGGCGATGGCTATTTCGAAGTCGACCTCGACTCGATGATCTGCACGCTGAACCCGGGCCTGTCAAAAAAGCTGATGCTCGGCTTCGTCCCGCAAGACGTCTCGATGGCGAAGGACTTCGTCCACCACGATGACATCGGCATGCTCTTCGGCTCGCTGATGGCGGTGAAGGAAGGCCAGAGCGATGGCTGGAAACAGCAGATGCGCGTGCGCCTGCCCGATGGCGGCTGGTGCTGGATGCAGCTCCGCGCCCAGCGTCTCGGCGCCAACGCTCTCCACGGCCCCAAACTCATCGGCACCGTCGTCGATGTCACCGCCTCCAAGCTGATCGAGGAAGAACT
The DNA here is from genome assembly GCA_965229115.1 of Hyphomonadaceae bacterium. Classification (GTDB taxonomy): domain Bacteria; phylum Pseudomonadota; class Alphaproteobacteria; order Caulobacterales; family Hyphomonadaceae; genus UBA7672. The sequence goes on from CBDDIR010000003.1 coordinate 487,029, forward strand.
CCGCGCCGCAAAAACCAGCGCCGAAGCCTCCTCCAGCGCCAAGTCGCAATTCCTCGCCAATATGAGCCACGAGATCCGCACGCCCCTCAACGGCGTCCTCGGCATGGCGCAGGCTCTCGAAACCGACGACCTTACGCCCGCCCAGAAAGAGAAAGTCGGCGTCATCCTCGACAGCGGCAAGTCGCTGATGGCCCTGCTCAACGACGTGCTCGACCTCACCAAGATCGAAGCCGGCAAGCTCGAAATCTCCGCGGTCCCGGGCGACTTCCTCCACACGATGAAGCGCACCCGCCAGCTCTTCCAGTCGACCGCAGAAGAAAAAGGCCTCGACCTCTTCGTCCGCTACGACGCCAACTTCCCGCAACGCCTCACCTACGACCCGACCCGCGTCCGCCAGTGCGTGTCGAACCTCCTGTCCAACGCCATCAAGTTCACCGCGCAAGGCAGCGTCGAAGTCGCCATCAACGCCAAGCCCACAACCGATGGCCAGTACATGATTGTCGTCGATGTCTCCGACACCGGCATCGGCATGAGCGCAGACACCTGCGCAAAACTCTTCACCGTCTTCACCCAGGCCGACGGCGCCACCACCCGCAAGTTTGGCGGCTCAGGGCTAGGCCTCGCCATCTCGCGCCAGCTCGCCCGCATGATGGGCGGCGATATCATCGTGAAGAGCGAGGAGGGCCGCGGCTCCACCTTCCGCTTCACGTTCAAGGCGCAAGAAGCCGCCGCCGTCGCCGCTCCCGCCCCTGCCGTCGCCAAGGCCGAGCCGATCGCCCGCTCACTCCGCGGCCTCCGCATCCTCCTCACCGACGACAACGCGATCAACCGCCAGGTCATCAAGCTCTTCCTCTCGCCCCAGGGCTGCGACATCGCCGAGGCCACCAACGGCAAGGAAGCCCTCGACCGCCTCGCACAGGACGATTTCGACGTCGTCCTCATGGACATCCACATGCCCGTCATGGACGGCAAGGAAGCCGTCCAGCGCATCCGCGCTACCGACCGCTGGTCCACGCTTCCCGTGATCGCGCTCACCGCCGACGCCATGTCCGGCGACCGCGAGAAATATCTCGCCCTCGGCATGACCGACTACGTCTCCAAGCCGGTCGACCAGCGGGAACTCATCGCCAAGCTGCACCAGGTCATGGGCCTCGACGTACCCGTGCCGCAGGCGAAGTCCGCCTAGAACCACGCCAGAACGTCTCCACACACGCTCGTGATGCGTCTCGCGTCACGAAAGCTCCTCAATTACAGGCCTAATTTCGGCAAAAGCCGCCGCCACAAGCTGGCGGCTCGCCTTGCGGACGCGCCGCTTTCCGGCCAGTCTTGCAAGGGAAAAGCGCGTTCGCAGCGAAATTGCCTGTTTCGACTAGGAGTCCGATGTCTATGGCGGCCCAACAACCCAAGCGGTCCCTCGTCTCGCGCCTCGCGCTGCCCGTCCTCGGCATCGCCGCCGTCGCCGGCGCCTTCTTCGCCGCCCCGCTGCTGAACCTCGAAGCTGCGCCTCCCGCCATGGCTCAGCCCGCCACGCAGCAACAGCCGATCAACCGCCCCGGTTTCGCCGGCGAGGATTTCTCCGCCCTCTCCAAGCGCCTCATGCCCTCCGTCGTGAACATCTCCACGCGCCAGACGGTCGCGCGCGGCGACGGCCTGCCGACCTTCGGCCAGAACTCGCCGCTCAATGAGTTCAACGACCTGCTCGGTCGCGGGCAGGGTGGCCTGCGCCGCCAGTCCTCGCTCGGCTCCGGCTTCATCATCGACGCCGCCGGCTATGTCGTCACCAACAACCACGTCATCGACGGCGCAGACGAGATCGACGTGAACCTGTCGGACGGCACGGTTCTCCCCGCCAAGCTCATCGGCAAGGACGAAGACGTCGACCTCGCGCTCCTGAAGGTCGAGTCCCGCACCGCGCTCACCCCGGTTCCGTGGGCCAACTCGGATACGGCCGACGTCGGCCAGTGGGTCGTCGCCATCGGCAACCCGTTCGGCCTCGGCGGCACGGTCACCGCCGGCATCATCTCCGCCCGCAACCGCGACATCAGCGCCGGCTCCTACGACGACTTCATCCAGACCGACGCCGCCATCAACAAGGGCAACTCGGGTGGCCCGCTGTTCAACCTGCGCGGCGAAGTCGTGGGCATCAACACCGCCATCATCTCGCCGGGCGAAGCCGGCGGCTCGGTCGGCGTCGGCTTCTCCGTCCCCGCCAACTTCGCCAAGGTCGTGATCGAACAGCTCCGCAAGAGCGGCACGACCAATCGCGGCACGATGGGCATCACCGCCCGCTCCGTCGATCAGGCCATGGCTGAAGCCTACGGCCTCAAGAGCCCGTCCGGCGCGATCGTCACGTCAGTCACCAAGGGCGGCGCCGCGGAAGCCGCCGGCGTGAAGGTCGGCGACCTCATCACCACCCTCAACAACCAGACCATCAAGGAAAGCCGCGACCTCTTCCGCATCATGGGCGTCACGCAAGTCGGCGCGCAGGTCTCGGTCCGCTATCTCCGCAATGGCAAGGCCGGCTCCGCCACCGTGAAACTCACCGGCGCCACCGCCGCCGCCGCCAAACCGGCAGAGCGTGATGTCGCGAAAGAACTCACCAACGTCCTCGGCATCAAGTTCAAAGCCATCGAAGACACCGACCGCCGCCGCCGCGGCATCCCCGCCTCCGTGCGCGGCGTCATCGTCCAGTCCATCGAAACCGGCTCCGACGCCCTCGGCAAACTCCCGATCGGCTCCGTCGTAACAGAAGTCCACTTCCAGCCGGTCTCGTCCCCCGAACAAGCCATCGCCGCCGCCGAAGCCGCCAAACGCGCCAACAAACCCGCCTTGCTCCAGGTCTGGGGCCAAGGCGAAGTCACGTATGTGGCGGTGAGACCGCGCTAGTCAGCAACCCGTAGGGTGCATCTTCAGATGCACCGCGCCCCACGCGCCCGTCCTTCGACGGACGCCGCTACGCGGCTGCTCAGGATGAGCGCTACAGAGCCGCTAGCAGCTTAGCGCTCATCCTGAGCAGCGCAGCTCCGCTGCGCGTCCGTCGAAGGACGAGCGCGACCCCACCGCTCTGGCCACTCTGGAAGCGTGAACCCCGTTCACGCGTTCCCGGCGAAGGCCGAGATCCAGTGGCCACGCACCCCGTCCAGCAGGACCCCCTCCTGTCCTCCCCCTTTCAGGGGGAGGGACCCTGCAGCAGTCACCGGCCTTCGATGTTGGGTAAGCTCCCACGACCTGGTCCCTCCCTCCTGAAAGGGGGAGGACAGGAGGGGGTCCAACCGAACACGCGTTTGGGGGATGGCGGTGGTGCAGAACTGTAGGACGGAGAAATCCGATCCCGTCTGCATTCAATGCTCTGCGCACGCCAAGTGTAGGACGGAGCCCCGCAGAATCTACGGCGCCGAAAACCAGCTTATACTGCAAGCGCACCTGACGAAGGGAGGTCTTGGAGACGTCCAGCTCAAGACGTTGGGTCATTGGCCGGCGTGGCCGCGTGGTGTCGGGGACTCTACCGTGCCCCTTCAAGCAAGTCGGGAAGGCCTGACAAGCCGACCCGGTGAATCGAACTGCGCAGCACTGCCTCCGGGGTCACTAACCGGAGGGTCCGAGGGAGTTCTGGACCAGCTCCTCGACACGCCGAACCGATCACTGGCCACGGAGCTAAGGCCCCTGGGATTTATCCTTGGCGGTCGATTGCCAACTCCTGGATGCCATATCGGGAAGAACGGCCAAGCACGGGGCGCGTGAAGACGCGCAACAGCTGCAGCGATGCAGCACAGGCACTACCCACGGCGTATCTACACGCGCCCCGCTCCCTCTTGAGAGAGACGAACACAAGCATCCCGCAGGACATCGGTCCGTGCGAACGAGATTTGCTGTTTGAAATGACGATGCGAGCGAGACGGAAGGAGCGGTGCAGCGCGCTTACGCGCTCACAATCTCCGACACCCCAAACCCCTGGAACAGCAACGCCGCCCGCAGGTCCGTATGCGCAATCCGCGCTGTCGTCTGCGCCGCAACGATCGGCTTCGCGTGATACGCAATGCCCAGCCCCGCAGCCTTGATCATGTCGAGATCATTCGCGCCATCGCCCAGCGCCACCGCATCATCCGCGCTGCCGCTGAACGCCGCCGTCTCCTCAAGCAGCGCCGTCAGCTTCGCCTCGCGCCCGAGGATCGGCATCCCCACCGTGCCCGTCAGCGCAACGCCATCATCGATCAGCGTGTTCGCGCGATCCGCATCGAACCCCGCCATCTTGGCAACGCGCGAGGTGAAATATCCAAACCCGCCCGACACCAGCACGCAACGTGCACCATGGGCCTTCATCGTCGCCACGAGTTCCTTCGCGCCCGGGTTCAGCCGCACACGCTCTGCATGGCAGGCCTCCAGCGCACCGAGCTTCAGCCCCTTCAGCATCGCCACCCGCTGCGTCAGCGCGCCGGCGAAATCGAGTTCCCCGCGCATCGCGCGTTCAGTGATGGCGGATACTTCCGCCTTCAGCCCGGCAAAGTCCGCCAGCTCGTCCAGGCATTCCTGCCCGATGATCGTGGAATCCATGTCCGAGATCAGCAGCCGCTTCTTCCGGTTGGCCTTCGGCGTAATCGCCCAGTCAGCCTTCGCCCCCGGCGTTTCCGCCTCAAGCCAGCTCACCAGCTCCGCGCCGCCCGCAACCTCGCGCTCGGCCACGCGCCAATCGCCCGCGGAACGATCTGCAACCGCGCCCACGCCGCCCGGCGCGGCTTTCGCCAGCTGCGCGACATCACTGCCATTCGATACGAGGGTCAGAACAAGAGTCATGGACGTTCCAGCCGGGTCGCGTTAGGGCGAACGACGCGCTCTAACAGGCGCTGCGGCCACGCGTAAACAGTGAACCGCCAGAGTTGGGGAATAGACTACGGAATGCGTCCTGCCATATTGATCCACGGCCCCACGGCCAGCGGCAAGACCAAGCTCGCAATTGCCCTCGCCAAACGGCTCGACGGCGAGATCATCAATGCCGACGCGATGCAGGTCTATGCTGATCTTGATGTCCTGACCGCGCGTCCGGATGCCGAGGAGAAAGCGGCTGCGCCGCACCACCTGTTCGGCCATGTCGACGCCGCAACCCGCTATTCCGCCGGCGCCTGGTCGAAAGACGCCGCCGCCAGGATCGCCGAACTGCAGGGGCAGGGCAAAGTCCCCATCATTGTCGGCGGCACAGGCCTCTACCTGATGGCGCTCACCGATGGCCTCTCCGAAATCCCGCCCATCCCGGAAGCCGCCCGCCGCGAAGCCCGCGACCTCGTCGCCAGGGATCAGGCCGGAACCTACGCCAACCTGATCTCCCGCGATCCCGCCGCGAAGGACCGTATCGACCCGCAGGACAAGCAGCGCACCGCCCGCGCGCTCGAAGTGCTGATCGCCACCGGCCGCCCGATCTCGTCCTTCCACGGCGAGCAGGCGCCGATCCTGAAACCCGGCGGCTGGGTCGGCGCAGCCCTCACGCCGACGCGCGAGAAACTCTACGCCCGCATCGACGAACGCGTGGACATCATGATGAAGCAGGGCGCGCTCGAGGAAGCCCGCCAGCTCTGGCAACGCAAGCTGGACTCGGAACTCCCCGCCATGCGCGCTCACGGCATGCCCGGCTTCGTCGACTATTTCGACGGCCGCATCCCCCTCGCAGACGCGCTGGAACGCTGCAAACGCGACACCCGACGCTATGCCAAGCGCCAGATGACCTGGATCGCCCACCAGTTCACCCTCTGGCCCCGCATCCCCTCGCTGGCCCTCGACGTCCGCACCCGCGTCCTCGCCGATCTCCACGCCGAAGCCCGCAACCGGGCCGAATAAACCCGGAATTTTCGCCCCTGGGTCAATTCTACCCCTCCAGAGTAGATTGACGCTGCGCAGTTGAAACGGTATTGGCGTTTTCCATAGTGTTTTTGGGAGAAACCCCCGTGTCCGTCAGCCGTCAGGCTCTCGTACTTGTAATTGGCTCGCCGCCGGCCCGGTAACGCACCAGGCTGAACGGCGAGACGCATGCGAAGGGCCCGAGTGGCCCTTTTTTCTTACCTAAAACCCGGCTCTGACTTGGACGCGCGAAATGGACGGAAACAGCAAGATGCAGGCGCAGGCCCCCAAAACTGGTGAAGCCGAACAGCTGACCGGCGCAGAGATCGTCCTCCGCGCGCTTGCGGACCAGGGCGTCGACACCATTTTCGGCTATCCGGGCGGCGCTGTCCTTCCGATCTATGACGCCATCTACGCCCAGCAGCAGGTCCGCCACATCCTGGTGCGGCACGAGCAGGGCGCCGGTCACATGGCCGAAGGCTATGCCCGCTCCACCGGCAAGTGCGGCGTCGCCCTGGCCACCTCCGGCCCCGGCGCCACCAACATGGTGACCCCGCTGGCCGACGCGCTGATGGATTCGATCCCCATGGTCGTCTTCACTGGCCAGGTCCCCGCCCACCTCATCGGCTCGGACGCCTTCCAGGAAGCCGACACCGTCGGCATCACGCGCCCCTGCACCAAGCACAACTATCTGGTCCGCGACGTGAACGACCTCGCCCGCGTGATCCACGAAGCCTTCTACGTCGCCACCCACGGCCGCCCCGGCCCCGTGCTGATCGACATCCCGAAAAGCGTCCAGTTCGCCAAAGGCACATATGTGGGCCCCGGCGCCATCGAGCACCGCACCTACCGCCCCCGCACCGAGCCCCAGGACCGCCGCATCGAAGAAGCCGTCGCCCTGATGGCCCAAGCCCAACGCCCGATCATCTATTCGGGCGGCGGCGTCATCAATTCGGGTCCGGCCGCATCGGAAGCCCTCCGCGCCTTTGCCAAGGCGACGGGCTTCCCCGTCACGTCCACCCTGATGGGCCTTGGCGCCTTCCCGGCGTCGGACAAGCAATGGCTCGGCATGGTCGGCATGCACGGCTCGTTCGAGTCGAACAACGCCATGCACGATTGCGACGTGATGATCTGCGTCGGCGCCCGCTTTGATGACCGGGTTACAGGCCGCCTCGACGCTTTCTCGCCCGGCTCGAAGAAGATCCACATCGACATCGACTCGTCCTCGATCAACAAGAACGTCCGCGTCGATATTCCGATCGTGGCCGATGCCGGCAAGGCGCTGGAAGCGCTGACGCAAGGCTGGTCGAAAAAGGGCGCCCGCTCGCCCGACCTCACCTCGTGGTGGAGCCAGATCGACGCCTGGCGCGCCCGCAAGGGCTTCGCCTATCCGAACTCGAAAAAGCTCATCAAGCCGCAATACGCGATCGAGCGTCTCTATGAACTGACCAAGGATCGCGACGTCTATGTCACGACCGAAGTCGGCCAGCACCAGATGTGGGCCGCGCAGTTCTTCCACTTCGACAAGCCGAACCGCTGGATGACCTCGGGCGGCCTCGGCACGATGGGCTACGGCCTGCCCGCCGCCATCGGCGTGCAGGCGGCGCACCCCAACGCGCTCGTCATCGACATCGCGGGCGACGCCTCGGTGCAGATGACAATGCAGGAAATGTCCTGCGCCATTCAGCACAACCTGCCGGTGAAGATCTTCATCCTCAACAATGAGTGGATGGGCATGGTCCGCCAGTGGCAACAGCTCCTGCACGGCGAGCGCTATTCGCACTCCTACTCCGACGCGCTGCCTGACTTCGTGAAGATGGCGGAAGCCTTCGGCTGCCACGGCATCCGTTGCGAAGATCCGGCCAATCTGGATGCCGCGATCATGGAAATGATCGACACGCCCAAGCCTGTCCTGTTCGACTGTCGTGTCGAGAAGGCCGAGAACTGCTTCCCGATGATCCCGTCGGGCGCCGCCCACAACGAGATGATCCTCGGCAAGATCACCGGCGACGAAATCACCGAAGCCGGAAAGATGCTCGTCTGATGTTTGCCAAACGCGCCATCGCAGCGACCGCGATCCTCCTCGCCCTTTCGGCCTGCACGCCGAAGGAAGAAGAGCTCGACGGCGCGCCCCATGGTGGCGCGAAGGGCGACACTGGCGAACTCGCTGGCGGCCCACCCACGCGGCAGACCATCCTGCCGGGCACGATCAACCTCACGACGCCTGCCGGCGCTGAAGTCGTTCCCGACTGCCAGAAGATCGTCGCGCCGGACTACGACGCGCCGCCCGCGATGACCTGCCTCCTGTTCCTGGTCGATGCGCCCGCTCCATCCGCGCAATCGGGCGCAACGGACTCCGGCTTCAACCGCGCCATGAAATCCGCCGGCTGGACCTTCATCCGCGCCACAGGCGCTGAGCGTTATTACGAGCGGGCGAAAGCTGGCACCGACTGCGCCGATCTCGCCGCCGTCAGCGTTCTCGAGGGCATCGCGCTCGAAGGCATCATCAAGGCCGCCAAGGCCAACGAGTCTCCGCTCAACAGCGCGTGGCAGGCCTATGCGATCTCCGCGGCCACGCGCGAAACATGCGGCGCCGACCGCATGAAGCCGGAATAAGGGGAGGGGGACGTGCAGGAGTTCTTCTCAAGGTTCGGGGTTGAGCAATGGCTGGCATTGATGTCCGCCGTGCTCGCGATCTCGTCCTTCGTGCTGAACCTCCGCCTCGTCGCTCGCCAGGAAAAGCGCAACGCCACGAACTTGAAGCTCGCGCACGACAGCGACATCATCGGCTGGGCTGACGATGTGATCCGCCAGCTCGCCGATGCTCAGGAAATGGCCGCCGAGAAGGGCGTCTCCTACAATGATAGCGAGTTCGCAGCCCGCCGATCCGCTGCACGCGCTAGCCTCTCCGCGCTGATCGATCGCGGCCGTCTCTTCTTCCCGAACCGCGCCGACGCCACACACGGCGCCGACAAGGAAGTCGGCTATCAGGGCCGCCGCCAGGCCGTGCTCGACATTCTCGTGGAAGCCTACGCCATCATCGACAAATCAGGCGCAGGCCCGGGGCCCGACAAGGCCGCCGTAGAAGCGCTCACCAAACAGCGTCGCCTGTTCGTCGCTGAAGTGTTCAAGACAATCGACCCCGTCCGTCGCGGCGAGACAATCAAGGAGCTTGCGGCATGAACCGCCCCACACGCCCCCGCGGACCGATCAAGAGCGGCGTCCGCGAAGACCCCGCCTCCGCCTATGACATGACGCCGTCGGACGAAGGCATTGAGCAGCGCACGCTGGCTTGCATCGTCGACAACGAGCCGGGCGTCCTCGCCCGCGTCGTCGGCCTGTTCTCGGCCCGCGGCTACAACATCGAATCTCTCACGGTCGCCGAGATCGATCGCAACGCGCACCAGTCGCGCATCACGATCGTCACCTCGGGCACCAACCATGTGCTCGAACAGATCGAGCAGCAGCTTCTTCGTCTCGTGCCTGTTGCGAAGGTCATCGACGTGACCAATTCCTCCGGCGGCATCGAGCGCGAACTCGCCCTCGTGAAGGTGGCGGGCAAAGGCGATGCGCGCGTCGAATCCCTGCGCATCTCGGAAATCTTCCGCGCCCGCGTCATCGATACGACGAACGAAAGCTTCATCTTCGAAGTCACCGGCGCGAGCCAGAAGATCGACCAGTTCGTCGAACTCATGCGCCCCCTTGGCCTCGTCGAAGTCTCGCGCACCGGCGTTCTCAGCATCCAACGGGGGAAGGAAAAGGCGGGATGATCACCTTACGCAAGAAGGCGCCGTATCGCTACGCGTTCGCCGCGATGGTGGCGGCGCTTGCGGTGGCCTGCTCGGGGCCGATCGGCGGCAGCGATGTGGCCGCACCGGCGTCCACGCCGCAGGCCACGCTCGACAGCGCGCTTCAGGCGGATCGTGATTTCGCAGCAGCAGTCGCCAAGGATGGTCCGAAGGTCGCTTTCCGCGCCTGGTTCCATCCGACCGACAGCCAGTTCATCGACATGGGCAACCACTTCAAAGGCATCGACGCGATCGTCGCGCCCTTCGAGCGGGCGCCGCCCGAGTTCACGCTCGGCTGGACGCCCGACAGCGGCGTCGCCTCCGCATCCGGCGACTTCGCCACCACGACCGGCCGCTACGCCGTGAAGATGGCCGCGCAGACAATCCAGGAAGGCCGCTACATGACTTCCTGGCGCAAGGACGAAACCGGCGCCTGGAAAGTCGTCATGGACGCCACCATCGCCGACCCACCAGCCTCCAACTTCCCCCCCGAACCCGACGCAAACGGCCGGCCGGGCTAGGTATCGCGCTAAATCACGTTTTCAGTTTCCGACTAGGGCTGGTTCGCGTATGGACCCGCCAAATCCCAAGGTGAGTGACATGAAAGTCTATTACGAGAACGACGCCGACATCGGCATCATCCAGTCGAAAAAAGTCGCTGTTATTGGCTATGGCAGCCAGGGCCATGCCCACGCGCTCAACCTCCGCGAAAGCGGCGTAAAGGACCTCGTAGTTGGCCTCCAGCCGAACTCGGCTTCCAAGCCGAAGGCTGAACAGGAAGGCCTGAAAGTCGTCACGCCGACCGAAGCCGCCAAATGGGCCGACGTGATGATGATCCTCACGCCGGACGAGAAGCAGGCGGTGATGTACGCTAACGAGATCGAGCCGCACACCCGCAAGGGCCAGCACCTGATGTTCGGCCACGGCTTCAACATCCACTACGGCCTGATCAAGCCGCGCAAGGACATGGACGTGTCGCTCTCCGCGCCAAAGGGCCCGGGCCACACGCTGCGCAACCAGTATCAGCAAGGCCGCGGCCTGCCGGGCCTGATCGCCATCGCACAAGACGCTTCGGGCACGGCCCAGGCTTGTGCGCTGTCCTACTCGCGCGCCATCGGCAACACCCGCGCCGGCGTCATCGAGACGACCTTCCGTGAAGAGACCGAGACGGATCTCTTCGGCGAACAGGCCGTGCTCTGCGGCGGTCTCGTCGAGCTCATCAAGGCCGGCTACGAAACGCTGGTTGAAGCCGGCTACGCGCCGGAGATGGCCTACTTCGAATGCCTGCACGAAGTGAAGCTGATCGTGGACCTGATCTACGAAGGCGGCATCGCCAACATGAACTACTCGATCTCGAACACGGCCGAGTACGGCGAATACGTAACCGGCCCGCGCATCGTGACCTCGGAAACGAAGGCCGCGATGAAGAAGGTTCTGGAAGACATTCAGCAGGGCCGCTTCGCCCGTGACTGGGTGCTCGAGAACCAGGCCGGCGCGCCGTCCTTCCAGGCCATGCGTCACAAGATGAGCAGCCACCCGATCGAAGACGTGGGTGAGAAGCTGCGCGGCATGATGCAGTGGTCGAAGTCGAACCGCCTGGTCGACCGCAACCGCAACTAGAGCCGGATCGTCTGAGGTGGAATCGCCTACGGCGTTCCACCGAGGGCGTGAATCCGACTCTCAGGCAAAAACTAAAGCGCGGCGCGCTTTAGTCGTAACGCGACCGCCTGCAATGGCAGGGCGGGTCAGAGGCCGGGAAGGATTCGTCCACCGTCTCGTCGACCGCGTCCCAGTCAGCAGGCGGGTTCGCCATGTTCTCAGGTCCCGCGTCGCGCACTGGCTGGAAAGCCCTGCGCGCGCGGCGCTCCTGAAGACCGATAGCGGCCAGGGCTGAAGCGCCCGCAAGGGCGGCAATCGAAACGCCTATCCAGGCGCTGGTTCGGGCTTGCTGCAAGTTCATCGGGCTATCGGACCTCCTCCGCTCATTCCAACCAACGGACATCCCGCTTCCGGGTTGCCTTGCCGGGCAGGGCAATACGAGAATGGCGTCATGAGCTTTACCCACCGCCTCGCCACCGAAGCTGATCTGCCCGCCATCAAGGCCCTGATGGACGTCGCGATCGCCGAGCACCTGAAAGACTTCCTCGACCCCGCGCAGGTCGAACTGTCGAAGTCGATCATGGGGCTCGACACCCAGCTGATCGCCGACCGGACGTATTTCCTCGTTGAGGAGGATGGCCGGCTCGCGGGTTGCGGCGGCTGGTCCCGCCGCGCGACGCTCTATGGCGGCGATCACTCCACCTCCCAGCGCAACGCAGCCCTGCTCGACATGGCGAAGGACGCAGCCCGCATCCGCGCCATGTACACCCACCCGGACTTCAAGCGCCGGGGCGTAGGCCGCCTGATCCTCGACATCTGCGAGGGCGCGGCGCGCGAGGCAGGGTTCAAGTCGGTGGAGCTGATGGCCACCATGTCGGGCGAGCCGCTCTACCGGGCCTGCGGCTATCACGACATCCAGCGCATAGTCGCCGCCTCAAAAGACGGCATAGACGTGCCGGGCGTGCGGATGGGCAAGGCGATCTGAAGTCGTGTCCGGCCGAGGCAGTTGCTCCTGAAGCCCGCAGGCTCCATCTTGTAGCCATGCCTTACGACGCCTCCGAAACGCCCCAGCAGCCAGAACGGCAGCCCATCTTCAACGCGCCGATCATTGTCGTCGTCATGGCGATCGTGCTGATCGGGCTCTACGCGGTGTACGCATTTGCGCCGTATCAGGAGCAACAGTACGCGCTCTACGACTTCGCGCTCGCCCCTGAACGCTTCTGGGCGCCGGCTGGTTCGCCCAGCGTCTATCCCGATGTGATGGCCGGCCTGCTGACCCTGGTCTCGACCGCGCTGCTGCATGGCGACTGGATGCACGTCATCGTGAACTCGCTGATGCTGGTCGCTTTCGGCGCCCCCGTGGCCCGCACCCTGGGGCGGGGACCCACCGCCTGGGGCCTCTGGATGATCATCTTCATCGGCTCCGTCATCGCCGGCTCTGCCCTCTATCTGGCGATGGCCACGGTCAACACGCCGTTCGCCGTGGGCGCCTCGGGCGGCACATCAGGACTTGTTGCAGCTGCCTTCCTGCTCGACCCTTACGGTCTGAAGCGGAAGCTCTGGTCCCGCGAGTTCCTGGGAATGACTGTGGCCTTCGGCGTTGCCAACGCTGTCCTGACTTTGGTCGGTCCACAGCTTCTCGGAATGGGAATAGCTTGGGAAGCGCATCTGGGGGGCTATATTGCAGGGGCAGTCCTGATGGCCATGATCCCCGTAAAGGGCTACCGGCCATCTGCCGCGTAACGAACGGGAATCGTGGCGTTTTGGCGCCTGCCTCATTCGGGCCGCGTTCATGTGGGAACGCACTATATCGCCGGGTAGAGTTGGGCCGTTTGGTTGGGGCCCGCGCTTGAGGAGACTGGATATGAGGCTTCTGGCAATCGCCGCGACGGCCCTGCTGGCTGTCTGCGCCGCCGGCGCAGATACGCTCAAGGACGGCGCGATCCAGGTGAAGCCTGGCAAGTGGAAGTGGAAGCAAGACACCAGCGTGATGGCGATCCCGATCAAGGAAGAAAACCTTGAATGCCTGATCCCGGAGAAGTCGCGCATCCTCCTGTCCAAGCTGGCGAGCGATCTGCAGAAGGGCTGCAAGGTCGACAACGTCATCCCGATTTCGGGCGGCTACTCGTTCAAGCTGATCTGCGAAGGCAAGACGACCGGCAAGGCGGACGCCACGCTGACGCACACGCCGACCTCAATGCAGATCCGCGCCAAGGGCTCGGCCAATCTCGGCCCGATCCCCGCCGGCTTCTCGATGAATGCTGATGCGACCTACATGGGCGAATGCACCGCCGAAGAGGCCGCGAAAGAGAAAGAGCGCTGGCTCAAGAAGAATCCGGGCGGCGTCCCCGCGCAGTAGGTTCACGCCCGACGAAAATGAAAACGCCCCGGAGCATCACTCCGGGGCGTTTGTCATTTCAGCATCTGAAAAATCAGAACGCCCAGGTCAGACCCGCCTGCACAACGGGATAAACCTCGTAGTCGCTGATGTCGTCCTCAAGGCTCTGCGCCTCGAGCGCCAGCTGCTGGCGGAAGTTGGCGTCGTTCGACAGCGAACCGCCGGTCGACGTCATGCTGACTTCCGGCGAGCCGGTGAACATCGCGCCGGCGATGAACTTGAAGCCCATACCGGGGCTCGCGTTCTGGAAAGTCGTGTCCCAGCCAAGGCCAACGAACGGCGCCGTTTTCTTGAGGTCAGCATCCGCATTCAGCCGGCCGACTTGCGCGGGCGTGAAGGTCTGGTTGCCGACCTGCACGTTGCGCGTCGGCGTTGCATCGAGCTTCAGCGTCTTGTCGCCGAAATACGCGCCTGCGGAAACGATGAAGCTGTTCGAGAACGGACGGAAGTCGACGAACGCGCCCCACGTCGTCAGGTCGAGATCACCGTTGTAGTCGATGTCGCCATAGGTGTCGTCGACACCGTACTGGAAGTAGTTGTAGCCGCCGCGCAGCTGGATGGTCGGCGTGATCTGCGTTTGCGCTTCGAGCGTGCCGCCGGTGGTGCCGATGCTGCCGCCAACTGCGAACTGCGCTTGCGCCTGCGCTGCTTGCGCGCCGCATCCGGCGCCAATCGCCAGGGCAGCCAGTGTCATTGCACGTCTCATGGGAATTCCCATTCCTGCTGTTGAACGTCGCAGGAGTCTGGAGGGGTTCGCCTAAGTGGGGGTTAATCCGCCAGCGGCGCTGTGCGCGCACTGTTCCGCCGGCTGCGCCAGGCGGACAGCATCACTGCAAAAACAATGACAAGCGCGCCGACCCACACCTGCCAGCGTGGAACTTCGGCAAAGAAGAAATAGCCGAGCAGGGCGCTCCAGATCAGGGCGGTATATTCAGCAGCGGCAAGGCTTTGCGCCGGCGCCCGGGCATATGCCTGGGTCAGCAGGAACCACAGCAGGAACCCAGTCAGTCCGGCAAAAGCGAACAGCGGCAAATCTGTCGCAACGGGCGCTGCCCCCATCAGGAGGGCAGGCACGAGCAGGTAGAGCGCCGGGAACACATTGCCCAGGAAGGCGGTGACAATGGCATCGTCCCGCTGAGCGACCTGTCGCAGCAGCACGATCGACAGCGCATAAAGCACTGACGCCGCAAAGCCCGACACGATGCCTTCCATGCGCCTCGCTGTATCGGCGGCCTCTGGCGCGCCTTGCACCGTGACGATCACGCCGATGAATCCGATGACCAGCGAGATTGCAGCGATCGGTTGCATCCGTTCGCCGAGAATCCACCATGCCAGCGGCGCGATCATCAGCGGCGCGCAGAAGATCAGGACTGTTGCTTCCGTAATCGGAAGGATCGTCAGTGAGTGGAAGAACAGGACGGCCGATCCTGTCACCGCGATCGTACGTACGGCATGGCGGCGAAGGCCCGCAGCGTTCGGCAGCTTCCGCTTCATCGCCAGCACGGTAGCGCCAGAGAAGATCGTGCCGAACACATACCGCATCTCGGCAATCAGCACGGCCGAGTAAGCCGCGCCCAGATGCTTGATCAGCGCGTCGAGCACGCAGCCCATCATCACGCCGATCATCGCAAGCGCGAGCGGCGGAATGGGCAGCGGACGAGGAAGGACAGGCACGTCGGACATGCGCTCATCCATCACGGAGCAACGACAACCTCAACGACGGTTTGATGACCCATTCCGTTGGGGAAACTAAAATGGATTCAACAATCTTGCCTGCGTGCGACAATTTGGGCATCCTTTGCTCATCTTGCCGGGCGGGCCAAGCGCGATCCCAAGGGATTGCGGGGAAGTCGTCCAAATTCAAAACCCGTTGAGAGGACGACACATGAGCGACTTGTCGCTGTGGCTGCCCATCGTGGCAGGCTTTATCGCAGTAGGATACGGGGTCATCACGACCCAGCGACTCATGGCTCTGCCGACCGGCAGCGCCCGCATGCAGGAAATCGCAAAAGCAATTCAGGAAGGCGCAAACGCCTACCTCAACCGTCAGTACCGCACGATCGGCATCATCGGCGCAGTCGTCGCTGTGCTTGTTGCAGTGGCCTTCCGCAACTGGCAGGCGCCCGTTGGCTTCCTGATCGGAGCCATCCTTTCAGGCGCGGCCGGCTATATCGGTATGAAGATTTCGGTGCAGGCCAACGTCCGCACCACTGAAGCCTCGTCGAAGGGCCTGGCACAGGGCCTTAGCGTTGCCTTCCAGTCCGGCGCCGTCACCGGCATGCTGGTGGTTGGCCTCGCGATCATTGGTCTTGGCGGCTACTACGCGCTGCTCACCGCAGGTCTTGGTCTCGAGCCGGGCGACCGCACGGTTGTCGATGCGATGGTCGCGCTTGGCCTCGGCGCTTCGCTGATCTCGATCTTCGCGCGCCTTGGCGGCGGCATCTTCACCAAAGGCGCCGACGTGGGCGGCGACATGGTGGGCAAGGTGGAAGCGGGCATCCCGGAGGATGATCCGCGCAACCCGGCCACGATCGCCGACAACGTGGGCGACAACGTCGGCGACTGCGCTGGCATGGCGGCCGACCTGTTCGAAACCTACGCGGTGACCATAGTCGCCACGATGGTTCTCTCCTCGATCTCGTTCGCCGGCACGGCTGAGTCTGGCATGATGATGCTCCCGCTGCTTATCGCGGGCGTGTGCATCGTCACATCCATCATCGGCACGTTCTTCGTTCGCCTGTCGAAAGACTCGCGCAACGTGATGGGCGCTCTCTACAAGGGCTTCATCGCCTCCGCAGTGCTGTCTGTTCCGGCGCTCTACGCGGCCATCTACCTCGCGCTCGGCGATCCGATGACGGCTTCGGTGACGATGTCGGATGCATCGGGAACGGCCATCCCCGCTATGAACCTGTTCTGGTGTGGTGTTGCTGGCCTGGTTGTCACTGGCCTCATCGTCTGGATCACGGAATACTACACCGGCGTCGGCTATCGCCCGGTGCGGTCGATTGCCCAGGCGTCTGTTTCGGGCCACGGCACGAACGTGATCCAGGGTCTGGCCGTCTCGCTCGAAGCGTGCGCGGTTCCGGCCCTGATCATCATCGCCGGCATCATCTTCACCAACACGCTGGGCGGCCTGATCGGCATCGGCATCGCCGTCACCACGATGCTGGCGCTCGCCGGCATGGTCGTGGCGCTCGACGCCTTCGGTCCTGTCACCGACAACGCCGGCGGCATCGCCGAAATGTCGGGCCTTGATGACTCGGTTCGTGAAACCACCGACACGCTCGACGCCGTCGGCAACACCACGAAAGCCGTCACCAAGGGCTACGCGATCGGTTCTGCCGGTCTCGGCGCACTGGTGCTGTTCGCTGCCTTCACGGCCGACCTGGAGTTCTTCTCCAGCAACGCCTCTGAAACGTCGCTGCTCTATGGCGTGACGGCCGACTTCTCGCTGTCCAACCCGTATGTGGTTGTCGGCCTGCTGTTCGGCGGTCTCCTGCCGTTCCTCTTCGGCGGCATGTCGATGATGGCGGTGGGTCGCGCGGCGCAAGCGGTGGTCGAGGAAGTCCGCCGTCAGTTCCGCGAGATCAAGGGCATCATGGACTACTCGGCCAAGCCTGATTACGGCAAAGCCGTCGACATGCTGACCCAGGCTGCGATCAAGGAAATGATCGTGCCCTCGCTCCTGCCGGTGCTGTCGCCCGTCCTCCTGTTCCTCGTCGTGTGGGGCATTGGCGGCATGATCGGCCTCGATCAGGCAGCTTCGATCAGCCAGGCTCTCTCGGCTGTTGGCGCGATGCTGATGGGTGTGATCGTCACCGGTCTCTTCGTCGCCATCTCGATGACCTCGGGCGGCGGCGCATGGGATAACGCCAAGAAGTCGTTCGAAGACGGCTTCCGCGACAAGGACGGCGTCGTTCACAAGAAGGGTTCTGACGCTCACAAGGCGTCGGTGACCGGCGACACCGTCGGCGACCCCTACAAGGACACGGCGGGCCCCGCTGTGAACCCGATGATCAAGATCACCAACATTGTCGCGCTGCTCATGCTCGCGGCTCTGGCTGGCGGCGCTCACTAACCGGCGTTTGATCTGGAAAATGCAACGGGCCGCGGATCACTCCGCGGCCCGTTTGTTTTTCGCGTAACAGTCTCAGGCTGCCTTCGCCGTCTTCAACGCATTGCCCCACCAGACCATGTTGTCGAACACGGCGGTGCGCGACGCCACAAGATGCGCGTAGTCATCCAGCGTTTTGCCCTGCTGCATGACGCCCAGAAACTCCGCCATCGCGATGTTCACCTCCTGCTTGATCGGCGCCATCTGCAGTTCGACCGCAATGCCGCGCAGATGCTCGATCGCCCGCGCGCCTCCGACGCCGCCATAGCCGACGAAGGCAATCGGCTTGCGATGCCACTCGAACGAAGCGCTATCGAAGGCATTCTTCAGAACCGCCGTCGGCGCATGATTGTACTCTGCAGCAGTGACGACATAGCCGTCATACGCGCCAACCTTGTGCCGCCAGGCTTCCGCCTCGGCCTCGGTAAACTTGCCTCCCGAATAACCAACCGGTGCAGGCTCGTTGAACAGGGGCAGGGGGTGCTCGCGCAGGTCGAGCGTTTCCAGCGTGAAATCGTCGCGACTTTTCGCTCCCTCAATGATCCACCGCGCTGGAACATCAGCAAAACGGTTGGGTCGGGTTGAACCAATGATGAGGGCGAAGTTCAGCATGCCGGCGCTCCTGCTGGCGATTGGCGGATGCATCGCTACATTGAGGTGAGTGGTCGGCCCCACAAGGAGGCACAATCTTGAGCCCTGGTTCCCTGCATGTAACCGAACGGTGCCGCCCGGCCACCCAGATGTTCCAGCTGATCGGCGACAAGTGGACGATTCCCGTCGTCATGCTGCTGTCAGGCGGCAGCCGTCGTTTCTCGGAACTCAGGCGCGAGATGCCGAATATCTCACAGCGAATGCTGACGCTCAGCCTCCGGGCGCTGGAGCGCAACGGCCTCATCGAACGCAGGGTCACACCCACTGTGCCCGCTCGCGTCGACTACAAGCTCACCGCACTGGGCCACTCATTCTCTGACCGCGCCTCGCTCCTAGGGATGTGGGCCTTCGAAAACAAAACGGCTGTCGACGCCGCGCGAGAGGCATTCGACAGCCGTCTTGAACCACCAGTCGAAAAGATCAGCCCGGCGCAGACTCAGCCGGTGCAGGCATCACGGGCGGCGGGCTAGCCGGCGGCGTCGCAAGCGGGTTGTTCGGATCACGCGGTTGGCCCGGCGAAGGTGACGCATCCAGCGGGGGCGGAATATCTCGCAAATCCGGGTTGGTGTTAGGCGGGGCATAGCGATAGTCCGGCGTTTCAACAGGCGCGCGCTGCGAGACGCCATCGTATTCATTGTTCGCCATCTGGCTGTCATTGCCGCAAGCGCCAAGCGCCATTGCTGCAATTGCCGCCGCAACTGGAGATGCCATCAGGGCCAATCTCATCTTTCTCTCCTCCTGAATGTGTGACTGACGAACGATGCGCGAGCGCGGTCGTTCCGCAGGAGGGCGGTCAGAAGACTATGTTACAAACATAGGTTCAGTGATTTCGGATGGTCGGGGCTGTTAGCGCCGCAGCGTTACTCCACGCCGTGCAGCACGTCGTTGCGAACTGCATACCCCGTGATGGCAAAGTCGGTGAAGAAGCCGTCGATGCCCAGCGCGAAGAACTCACGCATGGTGGTCGCAATCGGCTTGCCGTCGACCGGCTGGTCATCGCGGAACGTCCAAGGGTGCACCGGGATGCCCAGCTTATGCGAAGCCTCGATCACGCCCGTCGATTTGCCAGTCGCATCACGCAGCATGCCGATGTTCGGCCCAAGTCCCTGCCAGAACGGCGCGCCTGGTTTGGCGAGGGCGGCATCGAGCCCTTCCTTGTCTGCCACCAGCATGACAACCGGCAGGTCCGTCATGGCGTCGATCTTCTTCACGAAGTCCGGTTCGAACGACTGGATGAACACGCGCGAGCCCGCGCCATCCATGCCGTACTTCTTCAGGCTCGCGAGGATTTTCTCGGCCATGTCCGCATGGCCGTTGGCCGCGTGATAGGCGGGCGACTTCGCTTCCGGATAAACGCACACCGGCTCGCTGGTCACGGTCACGCGCGACTTCGCCAGTTCGAGAACCTCGTCGAAGGTCGGGATCTGGTAGAGCCCGTCGAAATTCTTCGGGCGGCCCTTGAACGGCTGCACGGCGCGCAGCGTCTTCAGCTCGGCCAGTGTGAAGTCCGCAGCCCACCAGTCTTCCTTGCCGTCGAATTCCGGATCGGGCGACTTCCGCTTGCGGCTCGCAAACTCCGGCTTCGAGGCGATATCGGTCGTGGTGGACAGATACGTGTCGTGGCGAACCACCAGGACGCCATCCTTGCTGAACACCAGATCCGGCTCGATGCAGTCCGCGCCATCGTTCAGCGCGCGCTGATAGCCTTCCAGCGTATGCTCGGGCAGGTGGCCCGATGCGCCGCGGTGCGCGATCAGCAACGGCGTCTTGTGGTCCAGCGAGGCATAGGGCCAGTCGCCTTTGGCGCTTGAGCCGCCCGGCAGCGTGTCGCAGCCGATCAGGGCGAGGGGGAGGGCGAGCAGTCCGAGAATCTTGGTGCGCATCATGGGGATGGAACATGCTCATGTGACGCCCCTGTGTCGAGACGTTGGGAAATCGAATTGGCGTTACGGCAGGACTTTACGGATATGTGCCCGCCATGGTTATGTGAGCAAACACTCACATCAGGAAACGCCGTCATGACTGCACAACAACAAGTCCCCATGGGCTCGGGCTTCGGTCTGCGCACGACGGCGGCCGATGTGCTCAAGGGCATCGATCTGACGGGCAAGAACGCAATCGTGACCGGCGGTTATTCGGGCATCGGTATCGAGGCCGTGAAGGCGCTTGTTGCCGCCGGCGCATCCGTCACCGTTCCCGCGCGCCGCCCGGACAAGGCGCGCGAAGAGCTGGCCGGCATTCCGAACGTCGAGATTGGCGAACTCGATCTGGCAGATCTCAAGTCAGTGAAGACATTCGCAGACAGCTATGTCGCCTCCGGCAAGCCGCTGCACATCCTGATCAACAACGCCGCCATCATGGCCAATCCGGAAACGCGTGTCGGCCCGAACTGGGAATCGCAATTCGCCACCAACCATCTCGGCCACTTCGCGCTCGCCGCTGGTCTGGCTCCTGCGCTGAAGGCCGCCAATGGGGCACGCGTCGTCAGCGTTTCGTCCACGGGCCACAAGCTCTCAGCCATCAACTTCGACGACATCCACTACACCTCGCGTCCCTACGCGAAATGGCCCGCCTACGGTCAGGCCAAGACCGCCAACTCGCTGTTCGCTGTAGAGCTTGATCGTCGCGGCCAGGCGCACGGCGTCCGCGCCTTTGCAGTCCACCCTGGCGGCATCATGACCGAGCTGCAGCGCCACCTGCCGAAGGAAGAGATGATCGCCTTCGGCTGGATCGACGACAACGGCAATCTCAACGAGCGCTTCAAGACAGTCGAGCAGGGAGCTGCCACTGAAACCTGGGCCGCAACATCGCCGCAGCTCAACGGCAAGGGCGGCCTCTACTGCGAGGACTGCGACGTGGCGAAGCTCACCCAACCTGGCGAGTCACGCATCGCGGGCGTTGATCCGCACGCCGTGGATGCGGATGCCGCCAAGAAACTCTGGCAGGTATCAGTCGAGGCAACCGGCCTGGATATGTTCTGAGCTTAATGCGTCTGTCGCGAGCTGGCGCGCAGGTTTGCCGCCAGCGAGTTGACGCGAGACGTCCGCGGACCTGAAGTCTTGGACTTGCTGCGCGCTTCCGTCAGGCGCGTGCGATACGTCCGCGGCGCCTCACCGAACCATCGCCGGCAGCTGCGCGAAAAAGCGGAGCTGTCGGCATAGTCGAGCATCTGCGCGATCTGCGAAAGCGACACCGTAGGCTGCGTCAACAATCTCTCCGCCCATTCGCGCCGGACGTTGTCCTTGATCTTCTCGAAGCTCGTACCTTCGCCTTTCAGCCGTCGTTGCAGCGTACGTGCATGCACGCCTAGCGCTTTCGCAGCTTGCTCCGGCGTGCACTCGCGGCCTTTCAGCAGGCTACGCGCCATGGTGGTGACGCGGCGTGTGAAGACCTTCTCGCGCATGGGCGTGTGGGCATGGAGATATGTCTCGGCAATCTCGCGCATGTGCGATGATCCGCCCGGCCGCCAGGTATCCAGGATCGCGCGCTCGATCGCGATCCCCATTGCCGGCTTGCCGAAGCTCGGCGTCATGCCGAACATCTTGCGATAGACCGTCAGCGGCGAGATCGGCTCGTGCATGAACCAAACCTCGCGCGGCTTGTAGTCTTCGCCGCCCAGAACGCCGAGCGACCTATGGAAAGACGCAATGATACGTTCGTCATTCTGCTCGCGCCGCCTCTGGCTGCGCAGCGCCAGCGTCGCCGACAGGAAGTCGCGGGATGTGCGCGGCATCGGCGCAAGCGTCACGGTGAGAGCAGGGTTGTGCACATGCATGAAGCGCGCGGCGACCTCGATGCCTTCACGCGCCGTCGGTGAGTTGATGATCGCAATCGACAGCGCGCCGAGCGCAGACATGTTCTGCACCTGACCCAATCGTAATCCGAAGTCAGGCCGCTCCAGCCGCTCAGCTGCGAATGCGAGGCTGTCCACGAACGCGCGCAGCGGCATGTAGCGTTCGGGATCGTTGAGTGCGGACGGCGAGACCTGAGCGGCGGCGAGAACCTCATCGGGGTCACCCCCGAGCTCGATCACCAGCTCGCGAAACCCGCTCCACGCACTGGCGCGAATGATTTCCCTCATGTCGGTGCGGCCTGCGTCAGCATGACACCCGGTTTCTCTGAAACTGTCGCGAAATGCCAAGTTTTTGTCGGGCTGAGAAAAGCACCCGTTCGCCTGGGAACGTATGTGCCACCCACAAAAGAAGACTACCAGCGCTCCCCGGAATAAAAAGCATGTCCTCTGACGCGAAAACGGCCCACCCGTCCCGAAAGCCGCGAGTCCTGATCGTGGACGACTCCTCAGGTATGCGCACCTATCTGCGCCTGATCCTCGAGTCCGCCGGCTTTGCCTGTGTCGAAGTGCCGGACGGCGGCGAAGCTTTCGACCACCTTCTCAAGGGCAGCTTCGACATCGTCATCACCGACATCGAAATGCCGGGGATGGATGGCTACCAGCTGCTGTCCGCAATCAGCCTGTTGCCGGTATCCCGTGGCCGTCCCGCTGTAATCGTTGCGTCAGCGTTGATGGATGAAACCCTGGCCGAGCGCCGGCCAGAACTGCGCCAAGCATCGGCCCTGCTGGCCAAGCCGGTCCAGCCCGTTGACCTCCTGAAAGCGGTCGAAAAGGTGCTCGCCGCCCGCGCGATCGCCCGCTAAGGCGACGCACCCCGTTGATGCTGCGGGATTCTTGACGGTTTCGCCTCAAGGGCGCATCTGAGCCCTCCGATGAACAAGATCACCGCTTTCATCACCAATATGGACGCCCGCGCGTGGCGCACCATCTGGGTGTCGCTGGCCCTGCTGGGCGGCGTGGCTGTGCTTATGGTTCTCGGCAAGTCCGGAGCCTTCGGCTTCGCGGACCACATCGACGAACAACTCGCCGGGCTGCGCAACAGCCCCTGGGGTCTGCCGGCGACCATCCTGGTCTTCATCCTGACCGCCTTCATCGCCGCGCCGCAGTTCGTTCTCATGGCCGGCTGCATCGTGGCCTTCGGACCATGGCTCGGCAGCGCCTATGCTATGGCCGGCCAGATGGCCGCCGCCTGGCTGCACTTCTACATGGGCCGCTTCGGAGGACGTGAACTGGTCGACCGCTATGGCGGCAACACGGTAAACCGCCTGTCGCGCTTCATCGGCCGCAACGATTTCCTCGCCAGCGCCATCGTCCGCTCAGTCCCCACCGCGCCGGCCATCGTCGTGAACATGGCCTTCGGCGCCTCCAAGGCGAATGTCTGGCGCTTCCTCGCCGGATGCTTCGTCGGCTCGATCCCGAAGACGCTGATCGTGGCGCTGCTCGGCCAGTCGGTTATGTCCGCCGTTGGTGGCGGCGTGCTGCTCGCCGTCGGCGGCATCATCGCGGTGATCGGCATCTGGATCATCGTCGCGCTCGCCGCCCGCAAGGCCGTTAACGACGAACCCGACCTGCGGAAGGACAGCGACCCGCCGGGCCCAAACCAGTCGCCAAATCCCAGCGAAGGGGTAGGGTCTGCCTCGGCCGACTAGGTCGCAGGGCCTAATTTCCTGTCACTTGACCTGAACCGCGACCCGAACGATAGAACATCCATGCGCAATCAGGGGCTTACCCTTCTTCTCTCCCTGCGGGGGCTGCTTAGCAGCCCCTGGGCGCGTTCGTGATCCGGGCTGAGAGCTGCGGGTCGCGCGTCCAGGGGATTTGAAGCCCTTCCGAGACAAAGCCCTCACAGGACCACCCGAATGACCGCCCCCAATATCAAGCCCGCCGGCCCGACCGTAGATGGCAAGGACCGCGTACTCATCTTCGACACCACCATGCGCGACGGCGAACAATCGCCCGGTGCCTCGATGACGGTCCGCGAGAAACTCGAACTCGCCGAACTCCTGCAGGAAATGAAAGTCGACATCTGCGAAGCCGGCTTTGCCGCTTCCTCCGAAGGCGACTTCCAGTCCGTGTCCCAGATCGCCGCCATGGCGAAGGACATGTCGATCTGCACGCTCGCCCGCTCGACCCTCACCGACATCGACAAGGCAGGGGAGGCGCTGAAGAAGGCCGCCAACCCGCGCATCCACACCTTCATCTCCACCAGCCCCGTGCACATGAAGCACAAGCTGAAGATGGGTCCGAACGCAGTTCTCGAAGCCGTCGGCGCCTCCGTCGTGCGTTCGCGCAATTTCGTCGGCAACGTCGAATGGTCGGCTGAAGACGCAACCCGCACCGAGTTCGACTTCCTCTGCAAATGCATCGACGTCGCGATCCAGTCCGGCGCCACTGTCATCAACGTGCCCGACACGGTCGGCTACTCACACCCGGTCGAATACGGCGAGCTGATCCGCCGCCTGATCGAGAACATTCCGGATTCAGACAAAGTCATCTGGTCGACGCACTGCCACAACGATCTCGGCCTCGCCGTCGCCAACTCGCTGGCCGGCGTCATGAACGGCGCGCGTCAGGTCGAATGCACGATCAACGGCATCGGCGAGCGCGCCGGCAACGCGGCCCTCGAAGAAGTTGTTATGGCGCTGAAGGTTCGCGGCGACTCGCTGCCTTACTACAGCGAGATCGTAACGCCGAAGCTCTCGCGCGCCTCGAAAATGGTGTCGTCCATCACCGGCTTCCCGGTGCAGTACAACAAGGCCATCGTCGGCAAGAACGCTTTCGCGCACGAGTCTGGCATCCACCAGGATGGCATGCTGAAGAACCGCGAGACCTACGAGATCATGAAGCCAGAGGATGTGGGCGTTCCGTCCACCTCGCTCATGCTGGGCAAGCTCTCCGGCCGCAACGCCTTCCGCGACAAGCTGGAATCGCTCGGCTACGTGCTCGAGCCGGATACGCTCAACGACGCGTTCAAGCGCTTCAAGGATCTGGCCGACAAGAAGAAGCATGTCTTCGACGAAGACATCATCGCGCTGGTCGACGATCAGATGGCCGGCAAACAGGAAAAGGTCTCGCTCACGCGCCTCAAGGTCGTGGCCGGCACCGATGGCCCGCAAAGCGCCGAAATCGAACTCACGATCGAAGGCGAAGCCCGCTCCACGACGGCCACTGGCAACGGCCCGGTCGACGCCGTGTTCAACGGCATCCGC
The DNA here is from genome assembly GCA_965229115.1 of Hyphomonadaceae bacterium. Taxonomy (GTDB): domain Bacteria; phylum Pseudomonadota; class Alphaproteobacteria; order Caulobacterales; family Hyphomonadaceae; genus UBA7672. Next base: position 512,467 of record CBDDIR010000003.1, read on the forward strand.
CAGCTCGTCCCGCACTCGGCTGTGCTCGAACTCTATCAGGTCAGCGCCGTCACCGAAGGCACCGACGCGCAAGCGACGGTTTCGGTACGTCTCGCAGAGCAGGGCCTCGTCGCCACCGGCAAGGCCAGCGACCCGGATACGCTCGTCGCCTCCGCTCGCGCCTACGTCCACGCCCTCAACAAGCTGGACGTCCGCCGCGCCAAAGCCACGGGCGAAGCGGCTTAACTCACGGAGAACGCGCTCGTGCTTCGACTGACGCCGCGCTGCGCGCGTCTGCTCAGCATGAGCGCTACTCCACCGTCTCCGCTTGGGCGCTCATCCTGAGCAGGCCCGCAGGGCCGTCCGTCGAAGGACAAGTGCGTCCTCGCTGCTGGATCGACAGACACGTATGACCGTCCCACTCCTCTCCCTTCGCAATGTCACCGTCCTCCGCGACGCCGCAAAGCTCGTGGACGGCCTCTCGCTCACCATCCAGCGCGGCCAGAACACCGTCATCCTCGGCCGCAACGGCTCGGGTAAATCCACGCTGGTGAAGCTGATCACCCGCCAGCTCTTCCCGACCACGGGCGAGCCGGTCGAGATCTTCGGCCGCGATGCGTGGAACGTCTCCGAACTCCGCTCTCGTCTCGGCGTCGTCTCGTCGTCCTTGCAGCTCGACATGGCGCAGGACGAAAACCTTGAAGTCTTCGAGGTCGCCATCTCCGGCTTCTTCGCATCCTCCGGCGTGTGGGCGCATCACACCGTCACCAACGCCATGAAGGACGCAGCCGACCAGGCGCTCGAACAGATGGGCGTCACCCATCTTGCTGGCCGCCGCCTCGGCGCGCTCTCCACGGGTGAAGCTCGTCGCATCCTCATCGCCCGCGCGCTCGTTCACATGCCGGAAGCACTGCTGCTTGACGAACCGTGCGCCGGGCTTGACCCCACGACGCGCCGCCAATTCCTCGACACCCTGCGTGGCCTCGTCCAGCGCGGCACCACGCTGCTATTGGTCACCCACCACGTCGAGGAAATCATTCCGGAGATCACCCACGCCGTCATGATGCACGGCGGCCGCATCGCGCAACACGCAACAAAATCGGCCCTGATGACCGATGCAATCCTCTCCGAAGTCTTCGAAGCGCCAACCGCTCTCGAAGCCCGCAACGGCTGGTACTTCACCCGCCCCGACGTCTGACCCGCGCCCCCAACATTGACTTTTCGGGCCGCCTGCCTCACATAGCGCCCATCAGCAGGAGCTCACCGCACATGAAACTCTAGAACCCGCGCCAGATTTTCGCGTCGTTCTACTCGAGCTTTCGGTGCCTCCATGTCTTCCATTACCTTCGACCGCGTAGCCGCGAAAACGCCTGGCGACCGCACGCTTTTCGAAAACCTGACGCTCGCTATCGGCGACGAACGCGTCGGTCTTGTCGGCCGCAACGGCTCAGGCAAATCCACGCTGCTCCACCTCGTGGCAGGGCGGGGCGAACCTGCGTCCGGATCGATCAACATCAATGGCCGTGTCGACGAATTGGCCCAGCGCTGGCCCGATCGCACAGTCACGCTCGCTGAAGCCCTCGGGGTCAGCGATGGCCTCGCACGTCTCGGTCGCCTCGAACGCGGAGAAGGTAGCGAAGAGGACATGGCGGAGGCCGACTGGACGCTGGAGCATCGCATCGCCGAAACGCTGGCGAAGGTCGATCTCCCCGAGCGCGACCTCACCCGCACCATCAGCGGCTTCAGCGGCGGCGAGCGCACGCGCATCGCCATCGCCCGCCTGTGGCTCGAAGCGCCGGACATACTCCTGCTCGACGAGCCGACCAACAATCTCGACGCAACGGGCAGGGCGGCCATCCTCGCCCTGATCGACGAATGGCGCGGCGCGGCCTTCGTCGCCAGCCACGACCGCGACCTCCTCGAACACGTCGACCGCATCATCGAACTCACGCCCGTCGGCGTCAGCGTATTCGGCGGCGGCTGGTCGGAATACGTCGCTGCGCGTGATCTGCGCCGCGCCGCAGCTGTCGACGCGCTCGACAAGGCAGAGACCGACCTGCGTCGTGTGAAAGATCAGGTGCAGCTCCAGCGCGAGATGAAGCAACGCAAGGACGCCGCTGGCAAAGCCGGGCGCTTCGCTGCCGGACAAAGCAAGATGCTGCTCGACTTCAAGCAGGACCGCGCAGAAGCCTCACAAGGCGCCGCCAACCGCCTCGCCGACCGCCAGCTTTCCGCCGCCAACGAAGCGCTGGACGACGCGAAGGGGCGTTTCGAGGTCCTGATCCCGCTCAACGTCGTCATGCCTAGCGTGAACCTGCCATCGCAAAAACTGGTGCTGGAATTCGAAGGCGTCACCGCGGAAGTTGCCGGCCGCGTTCTGTTCGGCCCGCTCACGTTCAAAGTCACCGGCCCCGAACGCATCCACATCGCCGGAACCAACGGCGCTGGAAAATCCACCCTGATGCGTATCATCGCAGGCGAGCGCGAACCGGCCTCAGGCGCAATCCGCCGCCTCGACGGCCGCATCGCCATGCTCGACCAGCACGCAGACACACTCGATGACGAGCTAACCTTGCTGCAAAACATGCGCGTCGCAAATCCGGAGCTGGACGACAACGCCGCCTATGCCGGCCTCGCCCGCTTCGCCTTCCGCAACAAGAAGGCGCATCAGGTCGTCGCCACGCTGTCAGGCGGCGAGCGCCTACGCGCTTCAATGGCCTGCCTTCTCGCCGCGACCGAACCGCCGCAACTCCTGCTGCTTGACGAGCCGACCAACCACCTCGACATCGATTCCATCGAGGTGATCGAGCAGGCGCTGATCGGCTATGACGGCGCGCTCATCGTCGTCAGCCACGACCCCGCCTTCATCACGGCGATCGGCTGCAACCGCGAAATCGCGCTCTAGTCCTTGCTGGTATAGCTCGTGCCATCGAGCCAGATCACGCTCGGGTCCTTCGGATCCGACACGATCAGAAATTGCTCGTTCGACTTGTTGTCGTAGGCGATGTTCAGGATCAGGCCCTCGATGCGATAGCGCCCACGCCGCTCAGGCGCGACGCTGGAGAAGGCCGAGCTCGCCTGCTGGAAGGCGGAATAGCCGCCTGCGCCGCCGCCTTTCACCACCCGCCCATCCGGCAGGAAGTCGAAAGTCGACCACGCTGCGAAGAAATCGCTGCCGCCATACGCCGTATTGCCGCCACCACCGAGCGACTGGAACCGCCCGTTCAATTTGAAGCCATCGGGCAGCTTCGCATAGATCGCCGTGAACGGCAGATTTTCCCAACCCTTGCTCGTCTGCGTCTGCAGCTTGCCGCCCGCGCGACGCCAACGCGTCCAGTCATTCGGATTGGCGCGCTTGTGCGCCTCCATGCCGCCCGTGAACGCCAGCGCCTCAACGTCCTCCAGCACCTGCCCATCCTTGAACAGCACCACCGGGAAGACGCGCATCGCCATTCCGCCGCCAATGCCCATCGTCATCGTATAGTCGAAGCCGAACCCTTCGATCTTGGTCGCCAGATCCTGCATCCGCTTGTTCTGCTCTGCCGAGCGAACAGGCGAGGGCGCATTGCCCGCGGGACTCGCCGCAGTCGCCGTGCCGGCCGAAGCCGTCGCCGTGCCGCCGCCAAATTCCTTGCGCAGCATCGCCATCTGGCGCGTGTCGGCAAACTGTGAGTCCGGCATCGTCACCGTCGCGATCAGGAACGTGCACGGATCATGATCGACGGACTCCATCTTCTCCACGATCCCGCGCCGGGCGTTCGCCACCGCCTGCCTCGGCTTTGGTTCCTGTTCCAACTGCGCGATCGCCTTGCGCACCAGCGGCACATCGTTCTTGGCTTCCCAGGCCGTCGCCTGCTTCATCGCGTTCGGCGCACCGGCGCCCTTGCACGTGCCCTTGAGGTGATCGGCGGTCATCACCGTCACCATCATCAGCACGAACTGCTTGTCGGACATCTCCGGAATTTCGGCTCTCGCCGCTGGCGCAGCTGCAATGGACGCAACCGTCAGCGCCAGACCCGCCAGAAGTCCCGAAACACTTGCTGCGCGCACGCTCGACCTCCCACAAACTCACTGTGGTTGAGAATAGCGCTCGATATGACGGTTTCTGCTGCCTGACAGCTATTTAACGCAGAGCTATCAGGCTTTCACGCCGCCCAGCTTGCAGATGTGCTTCCACTCGGCGTCGGTCACCGGCTGCACGGATAGACGCGAATTGTTCACCAGCACCATGCCTTTCAGCACCGGGTCGACCTTGGCATCCGCCAGACCAACCGGCTTCTTCAGCGGCTCCACCGCGCGGATATCCGGCGACACCCACGGGCCACTCTCGGCTGTCGGATCGGGATAGGCGGTCTTCACCACTTCACCGATCCCAACCACGGCCTTGTCCGCGTTCGAGTGGTAATAGAACACCTTCTCGCCCGGCTTCATCGCCATCAGGTGCAGCTTCGCGCCGTGATTGCGCACGCCCGTCCAGGCCGTGCCCTTCTTGCCAGCCTTCACGAGGTCATCCCACGAAAAGACGTCCGGCTCAGACTTCACAAGCCAATAGGCCATACCTTGCTCCCGCAGCGTTGCAGGGAAGGTGTGGACTATCCAGCCGAGACTTTCCAGATCAGGAAGTCCCAGATCAGTAAGTGAAAGCCGCTATTCCTTCTTGTCGACCAGTTTCTCTGTATCGACGGCAGCCAGAGCTGCGGCCGGATCAACACCTTCAATCGACACACCCGGCGAGGCTGCAGGTGCAGTCGGCGCCGAGCTTGTCTCGCCGCCATTCTCAACCGTGGGATTCTCGACAACCTTCGCCGTATCGATCGCGCCCAGCGCTTCAGACGGTGAAAGGCCCGCAACGGTCAACTGACCGCGATTGGACATCACCTCGGCCTGTTCCGTCGGCGCCATGGCGCACGCGCCAAGACTAACGGCAAATCCTGCGGTCAATGCGAAAGCGCAAATGCGAATGCTCATGTTCAGCTCCCAGCTCAACCCTTGAGACTAAGGCGCGGAGCCGCAAACCGTTCCTACCCGCCGGTAGCTTTCTGCACATGCACGCGGAGCGTCAGTGCTTGACGTCAGCCCCATCCAGCCGCCGCGCATTGCGCAGGGTGGGGAACATCCACGACCAGGCGCCGGCAACAACAATGGCGCCAACCCCGCCGATCACGACAGCCGGCACGGCGCCAAGCGCTGCAGGGCCAATCGCATGCGCCATCGTCCCGGCCCGGAACTCGCCGAGCTCGTTCGAGGCTGAAACAAACACCGAGTTCACGGCATTCACCCGCCCACGCACATCATCCGGCGTCCACAGCTGCAGCAGCGTCTCGCGCACCACAACGCTCACCATGTCGGCGGCGCCCAGCAGGATCAGTGCCGTGATCGACAGCCACGCCACCGTCGAAAGCCCGAACACCACCGTGAATAATCCGAACAGCGCCACGCAAATGAACATGATGCGCCCGGCGTGGTCCTTGATCGGGAACGCCGCGATCACACCCGCCATCGCGATGGCGCCAATCGCCGGCGCAGCGCGCAGCCACCCCAGGCCCTCTGGCCCCAGATGCAGGATATCCTCCGCATAGATCGGCAGCAGCGCCACCACGCCGCCCATCAGCACGGCGAACAGGTCGAGCGAGATCGCGCCAAGAATGATCTTCTGCTTCCAGATGAAGCGGAAGCCTTCCAGCATGTTGGAAAGGGTGGGGCGTTCCTTCGGAACAGCCTTCGGCGGCTTGGGGATCGCGAATACGAGCAGCGCGCCAAGGCCCATCATGACGAAGGCGCCGCCATAGGCGATGTCCGGTCCAAATCCGACAAGCAGGCCGCCAGCAGCCGGGCCAATGATGGTCGCCGCCTGCCAGGCCGACGAGTTCCACGTCACCGCATTGGCAAAGTCCTTGTTCGGCACCAGCGACACGACCAGCGAGGACGAAGCCGGTCCAAGGAACGCCCGCGCCACGCCAAATATGACAAGGATGCCCAGCATCACATACGCTGCCGTAAAGTGAACGGCATGAACCCGGAAATCGATCACCGCGCTTGCGCCCGTGGGATCGGTCGCCGTGATCCGCACCGGCACCGCGCCACGATCCTCAAAGCTCGGCGTGCCAGACAGCGTGCGCGTCGCCGGATCGAACGTCAGCCACGCCGGCAACGGCGAGCCATCCAGCTTCGTTGCAGAATAGACCAGCGGATCGCCGTCCGGATCGGTGAACGCGCTATCCGGTATCCTGAACGTCAGCCGCTTGCCGGACTCAACCGGTTCGGGCGCCGTCAGCGTCCCCGCACGCGGCGCGCCAGCGACAGCACTGCCAACCACCGGCGGCGTGAGGACATTCGTATGTGAAGGTCCGTGCTTGAACTCCGGCATCACCACGCTCGCCGTCAGCATGGCGAAGCCACACGCCGCCGCGAGCAGGATCGACAACCCCATGATCATCCTACGGCCGAATTGATCCGCCGCCGTACCGGTCACCAGCACGAGAAGCGCCAGCGGCAGGAACTGGACAAGCCCAACCAGGCCGGTGAACAGCGCCGATTTGGTCAGGTCATAGATGTGCCAGATGACGGCGATCGACAGGATCTGCGCGCCGAATGTCGTGAACACCCGGGCAAGGAAGTAGAGCACGAACGAACGGTGCCGGAAGGCGGCGAACCGGCCAGGTTCCTTGCCGTCGTCTGAGCCGTCAGCAGTTGTATCTGTCATGTGAACGTGGGGAGGAGTTGGGACGTAATCATTGTTCTTGGCGCCCATAGGCGCCTCTGAACAGAGTCTGGCAAGAGGGCAGGGCAAAGTTCGCACGATCGGAAGAGTGTACGAACCGTCCCGTCTGGGGCCTCTGTAAAACGGGCCTCAAACGCATCCTGAAGGCATTCGATCCTATTCGCCGGACCCGTTTAGCTGCCTGTAAAGCGTGCGATACGCTCCGTTCCGTTTGCCGCAGCTATTATTGACAGCGCGCTATTGCATTAGCGAATTCGAAACGCGAGACAGGTTACGGGGAGCTAACTGAATCCACGCGTGTGAGTCGCGCGACCGGGAGCCCCGTGCCCATGTTCGGCAAACTTTTCAGCCTGATGTCCACCGACATGGCGATCGACCTCGGGACGGCGAACACGCTCGTCTACGTCAAGGGTCATGGCGTTCAGCTCGATGAGCCTTCGGTCGTTGCCTACGTGAACCAGAATGGCCGCAAGGTCGTTCACGCGGTCGGCAAGGAAGCCAAGATGATGCTTGGCAAGACCCCGATCTACATGGAAGCCGTCCGCCCGATGCGGGATGGCGTCATTGCCGACTTCGAAGTCGCCGAGGAAATGATCAAGCGCTTCATCCAGAAGGTGCAGGTCCGCCGCTCCTTCATCGCGCCGGTCATCATTATCTGCGTTCCCGCTGGCGCCACTCCGGTCGAACGCCGCGCCATCCACCAGTCGGCCCAGATGGCCGGCGCCCGCGCTGTCCACCTGATCTATGAACCCATGGCCGCCGCCATTGGCGCCGGCCTCCCGATCGACGAACCGTCGGGCTCGATGGTCGTTGATATCGGTGGCGGAACGACCGAAGTCGCCGTGCTCTCGCTCGGCGGCCTGGTTTACTCCCGTTCGGTCCGCGTCGGCGGCGACAAGATGGACGACGCCATCGTCAATTACCTGCGCCGCGAAGAGAACCTGCTGATCGGCGAAGCCTCCGCCGAGCGCATCAAGAAAGAGATCGGCACCGCCAAAGCCCCGGAAAACGGCAAGGGCATGTCCCTCGACATCCGCGGCCGCGACCTGATGAACGGCGTGCCGAAGGAAATCGAAATCACCGAGGCGATGGTCTCCCGCGCTCTGGCCGAGCCGGTCACGCAAATCGTCGATTCGGTCAAAACCGCCCTGGAAGCGATGCCGCCGGAACTCGCCGCCGACATCGTGGACAAGGGCATTGTGCTGACCGGGGGCGGCGCTCTGCTACGTAACCTTGACGTCGTGCTGCGCGAGCGTACCGGTCTGCCTGTGACGGTGGCCGAAGACCCGCTGAAATGCGTGGTTCTCGGTTCGGGCAAGGTGCTCGAAAACCTTGAGAAGATGAAGGGCGTGCTCGCTCCGGAGGTCTAGGCTCCAGACGCGAAGCCGTTCAGAATCCTCCAGGCCCGGTGAGGGGCCCCCGATGAGGGATAGGGAGCGGTAGATGGCCTGGTATGGTCGCAGACGATCGGGAGAACCGCGCGTAGGCGCGCGCGCCGTCGTCGTCGGCCTCGGCATCTCCATGTTTGGCGTTCTGGCGATCCAGACCTCAACCGCCGTACGCGGCGGTATCGACGCATCCCGCGAGTCCATGGACGGCGTGGCCGCCAACCTGGCCAACTTCTCCTCGGGCATTGCCGGCTGGTCGTTCGGCTTCGGCCGCAACGCCGAAGACGAGGCGAAGATCGCCGAGCTCGAGGCCCGCGTCCGCGACCTGCAGCGCTGGAAAGACCTCGCTGAAACCATGGCGCTCCGCATGGAACGCTATGAAAAGCTGCTCGATCTCGTCGGCGAAACCCAGGGTCAGTCCGTGACGGCCCGCGTGGTTGCCGAGGAAAACGGCCCGTTCGCCGCCACCCGCATCGCCAATGCCGGCGCAGCCAACGGCGTCCGCGAAGGCTTCGCCGTGGTCAACGAAAACGGCCTCGTCGGCCGCGTGATCCGCGTCGGCGAATACACCTCGCGCATCCTCTTGCTCACCGACTTCTCCAGCCGCATCCCGGTCATGGGCACGCAGTCGGGCGACCGCGCGCTGCTCGTCGGCGACAGCGGCACAGGCGCCCAGCTGCTCGAGCCGGAAACGCCAGACAAGATCATCGCCGGCGAAGTCTGGGTGACGTCCGGCGACGACGGCAAGCTCCCGCTCGGCGTCCGCGTCGGCACCGCCCGCAAGGACGGCGCAGGCTGGCGTATCGACCTCGAGATGGAACGCTCGCCGGTCGACTTCGTCCGCCTCGTCCCGCCGCCAGACTTCGCAGCCCCCGAAACCGCTCCCGAACTCGGCGGCGTCCGTCCAAACACGGATGACACCCTGCGCTCGACCACAGCCACGGTCGTCGCCGCGCCTGCCGCGACGCCTGCCGGTCCGGGCGCATCGCCCCTCCGTCCCGCCTCGACACCGGCCACGACGACACCGCGTCCCGCCGCGCCAACGCCTGCCGCTCCGCCGGGTGCACAAGCTGGCACGCCTCAACCGGCGCAACAGCCTGGCGGGCAGGGGGCCGGTCAGTGACGCTACCCTGGCGCCTCTGGGTCCTGTTTCTAACAGTGCTCGCCGCGCTGACCTCGGCCTTCGGCATGCAGGTCGGCATGGCCGGCGCCTGGTGGCCGATCGCAGGTCTGTGGCTCGCCGCTGGCCTTGCTTCATTCGGCCTGTCCGTCTGGGTAGCCGGTTGCCTCATGATGCTCGGCGTCGTGATGGACTTCCTCGGCGAGGCTCCCATCGGCGCGTGGCCCCTAGCGCTTCTCGCTGCCTACGGCGTGGCGCTCATCGCCTGGGATCGTCAGCCCCCCATGCCCGTAATTTTCGCTGAAATCATTGCGCTCGTCGGGGGCTTCATCGCCGCCAGCGTGGCGCTCGGCATAGCCGGCAGCGTGGCCGCCCACACCGGCTTTGCACGCGGACCTTTGATGGCCGACTTCATCATGACGGCCTTGCTGTATCCGCTGGTTCGCTTTGTAATCGTGCCTGCCAGCATCAGGGTGGCCAGACGATGAATCGGGATTGGAGAAATCAGTTTCCCTCGCGCAGGAACATGTTCCTGGTGACGGGCGGCATTCTGTTCACGGGCCTCACCGTGCGCCTGGCCGAGCTGCAACTGTTCCGTCAGGCCGAGTTCGAAACCAAGGCGCGCGAAACCCGCATCCGCCTCGAACCCGCCCCGCCTCACCGCGGCACGATCTACGATCGTACCGGCCGCGTCCTCGCCGGCTCGAAGCGCAATTTCTACGTCACGCTGCGCCCCGAACTCGCAGGCGACCGCACCCAGATCATCGACGTCATTGATCGTCTGTCGCGCATCGTCACGCTCAGCGAGAACCGCAAGCGCTCCGTCACGCAGGAAGCCACCACCGGTCCGCGCTTCCGCGACATCCTCGTGGCTGACGACCTGACGTGGGAAGAGTTCGCGCAGGTCAACGTGATGTCGCCCGAACTCTCGGGCGTCAGCGCCGAAGTGGGTGAACTGCGCTCCTATCCGCTGCAGGCCGCGTTCTACCACACCATCGGCTACGTCCAGAAAGCCAACGAAGCCGACATCACGCGGATGATCGAGATCGAGCTCAAGGCCGTCAACGAAAACCTCGAATCCCCCGCCGGCAAGGCGCGCGCCGCCGCCGTTCGTCGCCTCTATCGCCACCCGGCCATGCGTGTCGGCAAGTCCGGCATCGAGGCCTATGGCGAAGTCGAACTGAAGGGCGAACCCGGCAAGATCCGCATGCTGCAGAACGCCGGCGGCCGCGTGATCGACCGTCTGCCCAGCGACGACCTCGCCGGCAAGCCGGGTGCAGAGATCGTGCTCTCGATCGACGCCGAACTCCAGAATTACGCCATTCAGCGCTTCGGCGTGGAAGCCGGCAGCGCAGTCGTCATCGATGTCGCGACCGGCGATGTCGTCTGCATGATGTCGACGCCCGCGCCCGATCCGAACGCCTTCGTCAGCGGCATCGGCTCCACCCTGTTCAAGTCGCTGCAGACGGACGAGCGCAACCCGCTCTACCACAAGGCCTATGACGGCGTTTATCCGCCGGGCTCTACCTTCAAGATCGTCGTCGCCGCCGCCGCGCTCGAATCCGGCGCGATGAAGCCGGAAGACACGGTCGCGTGCCCGGGCAAGGCCTGGTACTACAACCGCTTCTACAACTGCTGGCGCCCGGAAGGGCACGGCACGGTGAACCTGCACACCGGCATCCAGAAATCCTGCGACTGCTACTTCTATCGCGCCGCCGAACGCACCGGCATCGAAGCCATCGCAGACGTCGCCAAGCGCTTCGGCCTCGGCCACCGCTACGAACTCGGCATCACCGGCGGCAAGGTGGGCTCGGTCCCCAACGACGCGTGGAAGCGCAAGGTCGTCGGCCAGCAATGGTATGCGGGCGACACCATCTCGGCCGGCATCGGGCAGGGCTATGTGACGGCAACGCCGTTCCAGCTCGCCGTCATGTGCGCGCGCATCGCCGGCGGTGAATCCGCCCCGGATCCGCATCTCATCGTCAGCGGCATGAAAGTGCCTGACAACACGATCACGCCGATGGGCCAGTTCAAGCCGGGCGTCCTCGAAGCCGTCCGCTCGGGCATGTTCGGCGTGACGTCGGAGCCGGGCGGCACCGCGCTTCGCTATGGCGCGCTCGACGAGAAGAACGAACTTCCCGCGCCCTACACCGGCGCCCGCATGGCCGGAAAATCCGGTTCGGCGCAGGTCCGTGTCATCAGCGCTGCTGAACGCGACGCACGCGGCCGCGCCATCGCCAACGACAAACTGCCCTGGAAGCTGCGCGACCACGCGCTCTTCGTCGCCTACGCGCCCACCGACAAGCCGCGCTACGCCGTCGCCGTCGTCGTCGAACACGGTGGTTCGGGCTCCAGCGTCGCCGCCCCGTTCGCGCGCGACATCCTCGCCCACGCCCTGAAATACGACACCGGCGCCCGCAAGGCCTTCGTGCCGCAACAGCGTGAAGTCGCCGGCACAGAGGCGAAGCCGACATGATCCGGAAGGACTCGCTTCTCTACAAGCTGACGCAGCTTCACTGGTTCCTGCTGCTGACGATCATCGCGCTCGCCTTCTTCGGCTCGCTGATCCTGTTCTCGGCCGGCTCCAGCGCGCACGATCTCGCCACGGGCCTCCTGCACATCGACGCAAGCTACGCCATCGCCCATGCGATGCGCTTCATCCTGATGCTCGGCGTTGCCCTCATCGTCGCTCTGTTCCCGCTCAGGCTATGGGCCGCCGTCGCCTATCCGGGCTACGTCATCGGCGTGATCATGCTGGTCATGGTCGATTTCGGCGGCGTCGTCGTGAACGGCGCTGAACGCTGGCTGCAGGTGCTGCCCGGCTTCCGCCTCCAGCCGTCAGAGCTGATGAAGATCGCTGTGCCGCTCGCGCTCGCGCGTTACTATCACCAGTCCTTCTCGGCTGGCCGCAACAGCATCTGGGTCCACATCGTGGCATTCCTGATGGTTGCCGTGCCCGTCGGCCTCGTCCTGCGCCAGCCCGACCTCGGCACCGCGCTGATGATCCTCGGCACAGGCTGCGCCGTCATCTTCTTCGCTGGCATCAGCCTGCGCATCGTCGTGTCGATCCTGCTGCTCGTCGCGGCAATGGTCCCCGTCGTCTTCTTCTTCGCGCTCCACGATTACCAGCGCCAGCGCATCGAAACGATGTTCAACCCGGAGGCCGACCCGCTCGGCGCCGGCTACCAGCTCCAGCAGGGCCTCATCGCCATCGGTTCGGGCGGGGTCGCCGGCAAAGGCTTCATGGAAGGGGCCCAGAAGGAACTCGACTACATCCCCGAGCAGCACACCGACTTCATCTTCACCATCGTGGCGGAGGAGTTCGGCTTCGTCGGCGCCATCGTCCTCCTGGTCGCCTGGGGCGTGTGCATGATCCAGGGCATGCAGATCGCCGGAAACAGTCGAAGTACATTTGGCGGCCTCGCGGCGGCAGGCTTCGTATCGACCCTGCTGCTCTACGTGGTCATCAATATCGGGATGGTCATCGGCCTTCTGCCGGTCGTGGGCATACCTTTGCCGCTTATTTCGTATGGCGGCACGGTTATTGTCACGGTTATGATTGGTTTTGGGCTATTAATGGCTGTACACCTCAACCGTGCGAACGATATGACCCTTCGCGGCATGTTCTGATTCCGGCCCTCCAGCCGGGCGGATGCCGGGCTGGGCGACTGACAGAGCAGGGGCCGCATGACCATCGCAGGACGCGTCGACCGCAAGAGCGAGACCTGGTCGTCCCGCTTCGGCTTCATCATGGCCGCCGTCGGCTCGTCCGTCGGTCTCGGCAACATCTGGCGCTTCACCTACACCACCGGCGAAAACGGCGGCGGCGCGTTTGTGATCGCCTACCTCGTCTGCCTCGCCCTGATCGCTTTTCCGCTTCTCGCCGCCGAATACGCCATCGGCCGCCGCTCGGGCCACTCCGCCGTTGAAAGCGTACAGGCGCTCGCCCGCGCCTCGGGCAAAAGCGAGCTCTGGGGCGGCGTCGCCTGGCTCGGCATGTTGTCCGCCTTCTTCATCCTGACTTTCTACTGCGTCGTCTCGGCCTGGTTCATGGCCTACATCCCGTTCGCCATCTCCGGCACCTTCGCCAACGATGTTGGCCTGATCGAACAGTCGCAGCAACGCTTCGACGCCGTCACGTCAAAGCAGAACCTGCCATTCCTGCTGACGTATCTCGCCATCTTCATTGGTCTTGCGGTCGTCGTGGTCGGGCGAGGCGTCAAGCGCGGTATCGAGCGCGCCTCGACCATCCTGATGCCGGTCTTCATTCTCGTCCTGCTGATCCTGCTCGGCTTCGGCGTCGCCAACGGCGCCTTCGGTGAAGCGATCTCCTTCCTCACGCGCGTCCGCGCCGAAGACTTCTCCTTCTCCATGCTGCTCGATGCGCTGGCCCAGTCCTTCTTCGCCACCGGTGTCGGCGCTGCGGTCATGATCACCTACGGCGCCTACCTCAAAGGGGAGGCGGACATTCCGCGCTCCTCCGCCATCGTAGCCCTGGCCGATACCGCCGTGGCGCTCGTCGCCGCCATCGTCGTCTTCTCGCTCGTCTTCGCCGTCGGCAGCGAACCGAACGCCGGCTTCAGCCTGCTGTTCGTGAACCTGCCCATCGGCCTCGCCCAGATGCCTTTCGGCGCACTCATCGGCGGCGCCTTCTTCCTGCTGGCGCTGTTTGCAGCACTGGCATCCTCCATCGCCCTGATGGAAGTCGCCGTCTCCTGGCTGGATGAACGCACCGGCGTCACCCGCTGGGGCGCCGCCCTCGGCGTCGGCTTTACGGTGTTCGTGATCGGCGCCGGCTACGTCTACTCGCGCGAATACATCGGCTTCGTCGACTTCGTCGCCTCATCGCTCCTGATGCCGCTCGGCGGCTTCCTGATCGCGATCTTCGCCGGCTGGATCATCGAGAAGAAGCTGATGCAGGCCGAATTCGGCATGACCTTCTTCCGCATCTGGCAACCGATCGTGCGCTGGCTCATCCCCATCGCCATCGGCGTGATCCTGGTGTTCGGCGTCTGGGAAAAACTCCACGAAGTCGGCTTCGGCGCCTACGCAGACGCAGCCCTCACGACGACGGATTGATCCTCTGGAAGCGGACCCCTTCAGGGTCCGCGTTCCCCGCGAAGGCGGGGATCCAGTTCTCGCAAAGAGATCAGCTCTCCAAGCCGCTCGCTGCTTTTCTCAACTCCGAGAAGGTGATCACCCGGCCCGCGCTGGCATCGAAGATCTGCACCCCGACGCCGTCCACGAGCGCCTGTTCGGCCTGGCGCAGCGCTTCAGTCGCGTTTGTCGGGGGCATGCAATCGGTGAAGAACGAGACGTTCTTCCCATCCGCGCGCATGATCCGTCTGGTGATCATATACATGGCCGCAGCCCCGCTGTGGCCGGGATTATGGACGGAACGCCGCCGACAGTTCAATCGCGGAGGGAAGCTGAGCCGCTAACCCAGCTTCTCGGCCAGCATGTCGCTCGCCTTGATCAGCTCAGACACTATTCCGGGCTCAAGCGAGGAATGCCCCGCGTCCGGCACGATCTTCAGCTGAGACTTCGGCCACGCCTTGTTCAGCGCCCACGCCGACGACAGCGGCGTCACCACGTCGTAGCGGCCATGCACGATCACGCCCGGCAGGTCGCCGAACTTCTCGGCTTGGTCCAGCAGCCAGCCATCGGAATCGAAGAAGCCCTTGTTGTGGAAGTAGTGGCATTCGATGCGTGCAAACGCGTCGAGGAAGTCCGCCTCGTCAAATCGCGGCGGCCTCTGCTTCGGGCCCTGGATCGACAGCGTCTCACCTTCCCAGCGCGCCCACGCAGCAGCGGCTTCCGCACGCGCAGCCGCGTTCTTGCCGGTCAGCCGCTTGTAGAACGCCTTCAGCAGGTCGCCGCGCTCGGCTTCCGGGATCGGCGCGATGTAGCGGTCGAACGCATCCGGGAAGAGGTTGCTGGCGCCGTTCTGGTAGAACCAGTGGATCTCGCTTTCCTTCAGCAGGAACACGCCGCGCAGCAGCAGACCCATAACCTGCTTGCGGTGCATGGCGGCGTAGGCGAGGGCGAGCGTCGATCCCCACGATCCGCCGAACACCAGCCACTTCTTGATGCCGAGGTGCGACCGCAGCGTCTCAATGTCGCGCACCAGATCCCAGGTCGTGTTTTCACGCAGCTCCGAGTGCGGCGTCGAGCGTCCGCAGCCGCGCTGATCGAACAGGATGATGCGGTAACGGCGCGGGTCGAAGAACCGTCGCATTTCGGGACTTGAGCCGCCGCCAGGCCCGCCATGCAGCGCAACTACGGGCAATCCGTCGGGGTGGCCGCTCTCTTCCCAGTAAAGCTCATGCAGAGAACTGACCGCCAGACGGCCTGTCTTCCGGGGCTCGACGGAGGGGTAAAGCGTGCGGCGAGGGCGGTCTTCATTCATGCTTGCTTCATCTACCGGGCATCAGTCTTAGGTCAAACACATTCGCTCGCCTTTTGTACGGCGTGCGCCTATAACTAACTGACTTGCCACGAACTTCCGGGATTGGGTTCGGTGTCACGACAACTGGCGTTTCTTGCTTTTCTGACATTGGCGCCGCTGGCCGGCTGCGCGACCGTTTCGGTCTATGAGCCCGTATCGGCCGAGGTTTCCCTTACCGAAGACCAGTCAGAACTGCGCAAGGCGGCCGACGCCTATTGCAAGGACGCCCGCGACAAGGGCCTCGCCACCGGCGAAACCAGCCTGACGGCCCTCGCAGATATGCTGATCGGCAACCATGACGGCGCCGGCGCCTACTGGCGGAAAATCAACGCCGACAAGGCTGCCCCCGCCACCACCGTCACCCGCGTCCGGGCCGATCTGAACGCCTCCGCTAAGGGGCTGACTGACCTGACGGCGCTCGCCAATTCCCTGCTCAAATCCTCGAAGCCGACCCGCTCGGACGTGCAGGAATTCGAGCGCGCGCTGATCCATGCCCGCCAGGCCCGCGATTCCTTCTCGGATGCGCTGGTGCAGGCCAACAAGCGTTCCGAGCGCGAATACCAGATCCTGCTTGAGCTCGGCCCGATGGATACCGCGCTCTCCAAGGCCCGCAGCGCCGCCGACGAACTCGCCGCCGTCCGCGCCCAGGAACTCTCGACCGCCCAGGCATCCAGCTAGCGTCGAGCCGGCTACTCGCTGACCTTATCCGTCCGCTGCGCAAACGCAGCCGTCAGCCCCAACAGCAGCCATCCCACGATAAAGCAGATCCCCCCGATCGGGATAAGCAAGGTAAGCCCGTCCAGCGGCGTCGGATGGGTCGGAATGCCCGCCAGCATGATCTTGCCGATCTGCACCCCGGCAAACAGCACCACGCTCACGATGAAGAACCAGCCGCTGATCAGTTTCAGCGTCGACCGGAAGGGCAGCGTCACCGCCACGATCGCCGCGATCGCATGGACAAAGCCGTAGAGCAGGGCGCTCTCCCACTGGCGGGTCGCATCAATCGGAATGGTGTGCGCCCCCGCCGCGCCAGCCGCGACCAGCAGAAGCCCAAGTAGCGCCGCAGCAACAATGATCGCGCGCATGTAATCTCCCAGGGAACCGCAGGCTTTCTAGCAGGTAAACACCCGACGCACCCAACAATCAGGTTCAATTCAACTAATCACATGATGCAACTGGTAAGGGAAGTTTATCGCGACCTTGCCGGTCTTGGTGTTTGCTACACGTTTCTACTGTAAATATTGATGATGGCTGGCAATTCCTCACAATTTCAGGTCGATACCGACCCGAGCGGAAAGCAGGTGCTATCCGTCATCGGCGATTGGACCGTGTGGACCGCCGCCGAAATCCAGCAAAAGCTCGGATCGACCAAGATCGCTTACGACGCGATCCTCGATGTCAGCCGCCTCGAGAAGATCGACACATCCGGCGCCTATCTGATCGACCGCGCGCTCGGCGCTCTCGAAGGCGTCGACGACAAGATCCCGATCCGTGGCGAACACCCGACCATCGAACGCCTGCTCGGCAAGGTCCGCAAGGCCAGCCCCGCCGCCCCGCCCGACCCGATCCGCCCGCCCGGCTTCATCGCCCTGCTCAACCGCGCAGGCTACGGCGCCGTCCAGGCGTGGTCCGAATTTCTCGGCCTCCTGTCCTTCATTGGCGAAACCGCCGCGACCGTCGGCCGCCTGATCGTCAACCCGCGCCGCATCCGCTGGAAGTCGGTCGTCTCGATCATGGAAGAGGCGGGCCTCGACGCCCTGCCGATCGTCTGCTTCCTGTCCTTCTTCATCGGCCTGGTCATCGCCTTCATCGGCGCGAACCTCCTTGCGATGTTCAACGCCTCCGTCTTCACGGTCGAACTCGTCGGCATCGGCATGCTACGTGAATTCGGCGCCGTGCTCACCGCCATCCTGCTCGCCGGCCGAACCGACAGCGCCTTCACCGCCCAGATCGGCGCCATGAAGATGACGCAGGAAATCGACGCCATGCGAACCATCGGCCTCGACCCGATGGAAGCGCTCGTCGCTCCGCGCCTTCTGGCGCTGCTCATCATGACCCCGCTGCTTACCTTCGCCGCCACCATTTCAGGCATCGCCGGCGGTCTCGTGGCTGCGTGGACAGCGATGGACATCTCCCCGCAGATGTTCATCTCCCGCTTCAACGAAGTCGTGCCGCCGCAGCACTTCTGGGTCGGCATCGTGAAAGCGCCCGTGTTCGCGCTCGTCGTCGCCATGGTCGGCTGCCGGCAGGGCATGCTGGTCGAAGGCGACGTCGTCTCGCTCGGCCGCCGCACGACGTCCGCCGTGGTGCAAGCCATCTTCCTGGTGATCGCGCTCGATGCCGCCTTCGCCGTCCTCTACTTCGCGCTGAACGTATGAGCTACGACACCGCCCCCGCTGAAAAGTCCGCAGCGCCCAAGGGCGATGACGACGTCATTATCCGCGTGCGCGGCCTCACCAACAAGTTCGGCTCCAAGACCGTCCACCAGGATCTCGACCTCGACGTAAAGCGCGGCGAAGTCCTCGGCGTCATCGGCGGCTCGGGCACCGGCAAGTCCGTGCTCCTGCGCTCGATCGTCGGCCTCCACACGCCCAACGCCGGTCAGATCGAAGTCTTCGGCAAGCATGTCGCCAAGCTCTCGCGCGAAGAGCGAATTAAGATCGAGCGCCGCTGGGGCGTCATGTTCCAGGATGGCGCGCTCTTCTCCACGCTCAGCGTCCGGGAAAACGTGATGGCTCCCATGGTGGAGCACACCAAGATCCCCGACGCCCTGATGCGCGAACTGGCCGACCTCAAGCTCCGCCTTGCTGGCCTCGAGCTCGAAGCCGCCCCCAAACGCCCCGCCGACCTCTCGGGCGGTATGCGGAAGAGGGCAGCCCTCGCCAGGGCCATCGCGCTCGACCCGGAACTGGTCTTCTTGGACGAACCGACGGCCGGACTAGATCCTATCGGTGCAGCCAAGTTCGACGAATTAGTGCGTTCACTGAGTAACGCGTTGGGATTAACCGTATTCCTTGTAACCCATGACCTCGACACGCTTGCTGCCACCTGCGATCGCATTGCGGTCCTGAGTGACGGCAAGGTGCTTGCAATTGGCCCACTGGATGAGGTCCGTAAAAACGACCATCCGTGGATCAAGGAATACTTCTCCGGTCCGCGTGGCCGGGCAGCGGTGAGATAGGCCATGGAAACCAAGGCCAATTACGTTCTGATCGGCGCCTTCGTGCTGCTTGCAGCCGGAGCGCTCGCCCTGTTCACGCTGTGGATCGCGGGCAACCCGCTCAACCGTTCGTACGCGGACTATGACGTCGTGTTCGAAGGCCCCGTCAACGGCCTCACCGAAGGCGGCGAAGTCCGCTTCAACGGCATCAAGGTCGGCGAAGTGCAGACGCTCCGCCTCGATCGCGAAGACCCGAACAAGGTCGTCGCCCACATCCGCATCGACGCGCAGACCCCGGTTCGCACGGACTCGGTCGCCCAGCTCAACTTCATGGGCATTACCGGCGTCACCTTCATCCAGATCCTCGCCGGCGACCCGAAGAAGCCACTGCTCGAACCGGTCAACGGCCAGACGCCGATCATCTTCACCAGCCGCACGCTGGTCGACGAACTCTTCCAGGGCGGTCAGGATCTGCTCGGCGTGTCCGGCGACACGATCAAGAAGATCAACGAGATGCTCTCGGAAGAGAACCTTGCCCACCTCACGGCAACGCTTGCCTCGATCGACAAGGTCGCCGCCAAGATCGCGCAGGATGACGGCCTCATCGACAGCGCCACCAGCGCGCTGAAATCCATCGACAAAGCCGTGGCCACGCTCGAGACCACATCCAAATCCGTGGATCAGGCGCTCACATCGATCAGCAAGGACGTGAACTCGGTCTCGACCGACGCCTCGAAAGCGCTCGCCGAACTCGAGCCCGCGCTCAAGGATGCCCGCACAGCCATGGCGAGCGTCAACAGCGCCGCCGCGCAGATCAACACCGATCTCACCCCGTCGGCTACTGCCGCCATCCAGAACATCGGCCACGCGGCTTCCGACATCCAGACGATGATGCTGCGGCTGCAGGGTCTGCTCGCGCAGATCGAGCAGGACCCGAGCCGCTTCGTCTATCAGCAACCGCCGCCGGTCGAGCGCTAGAGGGATCCGTCCATGAAAACGAAGATCGCCGCTCTCGCGCTTGCCGCCTCGCTCCTCGCCGGATGCGTCTCCGTCCTGCCGACGCCCATCGTCCCGTCAGCGCTGATCTCGCTCCCCGCAGATCGCGCCGTCGCGCCGACGGACACGCTGAAAGCAGACGTCAGCGTCTTCTTCCCGGAAAGCTCGCGCGCCTTCGCCAGCGCCGACATCGCCGTGCGCGATGCCCAGGAACTCATCTACCTCTCAGACGTCCGCTGGGCCGACACCGCCCCCGCGCTCCTGCAAGGCGCCGTCGTCAACTCGCTCACCAAAGCCGGCGGTCCCGGCCGCGCAGCCCCCGGCCAGCTCGGCGCCCAGACGGATTACGACCTGCGCTGGCGCGTGGTCGACATGTCCGTCAGCAAAGCCACCGGCCCCGTCCGCATCGAAGTGCAGGCCAGCCTGATGGACAGCGGCACCCGCCGCATGATCGCCCAGCAATCCTTCACCGCCGAAGGCGCGCCCGACCAAGCCACCGCCCGCTCCCGCGCCGCAGCCCTCGCCATCGTCTCGCAGAAAGTCGCCGACGAAGTCGCAGCCTTCGTCGCGAAGACCGTCGTCGCGAAACCAGCTCCGGGCACCGTGCTCCCGCCGGTCACGCCCGCGAACTAGCGCGCAGGCTCGGCCCTAAGCCGAAGCCCCCAACGCCGCATCCAGCAGCAGGAACGCCGACAGCCGCGGCGCTGCATCCTCACGCGCCCGCTCCGCCATCGACAGCACGCGCAGCGCGTCCGGCTCTTCGTTGGAGATGAACGTGCGCGCCGCCAGTTGCAGCTCGCGATCCGTCTCCAGCATCCGCGCCACGCGCTGGATCTCGATCGGCGCAACATCGCGGATCGCGCGCCGCCGCTGCCGATCGCCATGTGTCGACGCCGTCGCAATGCGGCGCAGGTCCGACGCCTTCACCACATGCTGCAGGCGAACGCCGGCACGATCCAGCCGGTCAATCATCTGCCCGGCCGAATGCTCGCGCACCTGCGGCGCAACTTCCTCGATCCCCGAAAGCAGCCCACGCCAGGTCGAGTTCGATGCGGCCGTGCGATCCCCGCCATAGCTCTCGCGGAACGGATCAACCGGCGGATTAGGCACAGCCCGCGGTCCGGCAATCGTATTCAGCACCAGCTCTTCATCATGCGCGCCATCGCCACGCTGAGGGTTCCACGCCGGATCATCGAACGCGCCCGAAGCCGTCGGCTTGGGTGAAGGCACGGCGAACAACGGCGTCTGCGGCCGCTGCGTCTGCGCTGTTGGCGGCGGGAGCAGGGGCTTCACCGGCTCCGGCTGCAACACCATCTCGTCGATCGTGACGTGCTTCTCCGGCTCGAGGATCAGATCATCGACGGAAGACCCGCGGTCATGATGATCATCGCGCATCTGCCCGATCAGCAGCGATGCTTTCTCGATCCGCGCCCGCGCGCGCTCCAGACCATCCTCGGCCGCATTGGTCGCGCGCGTCGCCACGCGGAACAGCGAGTCCGAAAGCTGGTTGGCCCGCTTCTCCGTCTCGTCCGCATGCTGGCGCGCCGCAATCGTCGCCGCCCGCGTCGTGGCTTCCGCCTGCAGCGCCACATCCTTCAGCGAGATCATCGCCGAGCGCGCATCTTCCGCCGCCTGCGCTGACTTCGCGTTGATCGTCTCGGTCGCCTTCATCGCCGAACCCAGCGCGTCCGACACGGTGTCGCGCAGGCTCTCCGCCGTCGACTTCGCCGCCGCGTGCGCCAGCTCGCCGGCCTTCGTCGCCGCCTCAACCATGCGCGTCGACTGCACCAGCTGTTCGTCCAGCCGCATCAGCGCGCCGCCAAGGTTCTGCGCACGCTTGCGGCTTTCCGCGCCCATCGTGTCCATCTGGTCGATCCGCGCCGCCAGATGCCCCGCCGTCTCGTGCAGGTCACGCAGCCGCTGATCCAGCGTCTCGTCCGCCTGCCGCACCTGATCCTGCGCCGCGCGCGCCGCTTCAGACATCATCTGCGCATGACGCGGAATGGACTTCGCCAGACCCTCGGCCTGCGCCTTCAGGCTCTCGGCCAGCTGGTTCAGGCTCGTCCGCTCCGAACTCATCTTGTGCACCAGCACTTCCGAGTCCGCGCGCACGATCTCCGCCGCCTTCAGCGCCGACTGCACGCTCGTCTCGATGTCATGCTTCAGCCCGTCCAGCCGCGAGCGCGTATCGCTCAGCGCCTTGTTCAGCGTCTGCGTCTCACGCGTGATCGCCTCCGCCAGGCTGGTGACTTCCCCGCGCGCCACATCCGCCGGCTCCAGCAGCAGACGGGCAGACGTCAGCACCACCTGGTTCGCCTCGGCCGACCGCGCGCCCTCGCGCGCCATCACGCCCGCACAGATCAGCGACAGCCCGGTCGCAAACAGCGTCGCAAACCCGCCCGCCAGCACCAGCGGCGGCTGCGCCATGATCTGGTCGAACCCGATCGTCGCGACCATCCACGCGCCGATCCCGCCCCAGAGGAGCAGGGCAAGCGCTGCCCCCGCCCATGGCATCCACGCCCCCGCATTGCGCGCAGCTTCAAGCTGAGCGCGAACCCGGTTGGGACTTCTGCGATCGTTGTAATCTGTCATGTGTTCAGGTTGACCAGTCCAAGGTGGCGAACTTGCGCCAGCAAGCGGGCGTGGGCAGACACCCTGTTGAAAGGCACTCGGCCGAAAATCTCGAGGGGTTCGTCGAGCTTCATTCGGAGTATCGCGGCTTTACCGCCCACACAGCCCGCTCAATGTGCAGATACGGAACCCTGTTGGAAAGACCCAAGAGTCAGCCAGAACGCAGATTCGTCACGAAAATCCTCAACGCCAACAAGGCGAAAATGCCAAGTTGCGCGAGACTCGTTGCTGTTTCTCAGTAAACGGAGCTAACCGCCCCAAAAATCAGTCTGAACCGTCAGCCGGCTACATCAGCCGCCTACAGGGCCCGCTACCAGACCTTGGTCGGCTGCTGGGCCACCGGTTTTTCGATCGGAGCAGGCTTGCCGCGCTGGGCTTCCATGTCCTTCGCCGGGCGCGCCGGTTCGGCATCGCCAACGCCCGTCCACGCGACCAGAGCCGCGAAGACTGCATCCCTTACATTCACAATGACTTCGATCATCGGGCCGACCCCATTACCCGGAGAGTAGTGACGCCAAGCTCGTGGCACATCAAGGCGGAAATTCGGCGTAAGCCC
This sequence comes from Hyphomonadaceae bacterium, assembly GCA_965229115.1. Taxonomy (GTDB): domain Bacteria; phylum Pseudomonadota; class Alphaproteobacteria; order Caulobacterales; family Hyphomonadaceae; genus UBA7672. The sequence goes on from CBDDIR010000003.1 coordinate 535,466, forward strand.
CGGTTTGCGGGCCTGTGAGGCCCCCGGGATACGGATTTAATGTGGGCAGATCGCCGGAGCGAATCCTGAACGGAGCGCACCGTTCCGCCTGATGCCGTCTCGCCCTTGGGGGTTGCCCTGCGGCGCGACTTAACCTGCCATTATGGGGCATAACCCAACTTCGACTGCACGAGGGGATTCGCCGCCATGACCGTCATCCTGGACCTCAGCCAGCTCGAAAGCATGACGATGGGCGACGCCGTCCTCGCCGCCGAAGCGCTCGGCATCTTCCGCGAGTCCGCCGACATGTGGGGCCGCGGCCTCGATCCGCACGCCGAGCCTCAAACCTGGGCCGACGCCGCTCACGGCATCAAGGGCGCCGCCCGCTCGGTCGGTCTCCTGGCTCTGGGCGACGCGTGCGAAGTCCTCGAACGTCTCGGCCGGGAAGGCGTCGCCACCCCGGCGCAAGCCGGCGTCGCCATCTCCGCGGTCAAGGATCGCCTCGGCGAAGCCATCGAGACCATCGCCCACGCCGAACATCAGCTCCTGATGAAGCGCACCTTCGTCGGTGTGCGTGTAGGATAGGGTAGGGCGACAACAGGGCGCAGGAACGGGTCTTCCGACCCAAAACGGCTCTCCTTTCCACCCTCGCGCGAAATTTCTTTCGGTTAACCGCAGCAGCATCTGCACGGGCAAATCGCTCGTCAGTACACGGATGTTCTTGATGAACGCATCCGATTTTCTTGGTCAACAAACTCTAAAAAACGAAAGAAAATCAAAAATATAAGGCACTAGCAAGCAATTTGTGCGTACACTGTGGCAATTGATCTCACGGAGGCGGCCATGGCCATCAACGGACTGATGCGTTCAACGATCATGTGCGTGTCGACCCTTGCGGTCCTCACTGCCACCGCGTGCAGCAGCACGGGCAGCTTCCGGCTCGCCAGCAATGGCGTCGGACCCGGCGCCACCGAAGGCACGGATGGCGTGGGGCAGGTCGAGGTGGAAACGCCGCCGGTCGTGTCTCCTCCGCCGCCGCCCTCTCCTCCGCCGCCGTCGCCGCCCCCTCCCGGCGGCCTGACGCAGACCGCCAACTATCTCGGCGGCACGCTCGACAACATCCTCATCAGCAGCGGCAACACCGTGAAGTCAGTGGGCGACCTCGTCTCCAACGCTGGCGGCACGACAGGCGCGCCGACCGGCGTCGCCGCCGGCATCGTCTCCGCAATCGGCACCACCGTGGTGAACCTCGGCACGCAGTCGGCGCAGCAAGGCGGCATTCGCGCCCTGCCGGTCGCCGGTCCGGTTCTCGAAACGCTCGCGCCCGCCCTCGACCAGATCACCGCGCCTGCCGCGAAGATCACCATTCTCGAGCGAACCGCTGTCGGGTCGGGCCTGGACTACAGCTCGCAGCTGGTCGGCGCGTCGCTTGGCGCAGACGACGCAGCCATGCCTGCTTGGGGAACGCTGGCTTCAGCGAACATCCTCAGCGGCAAAGCCTCCAATCCGGGCGCGGTTGTCTCCGGGAACATTCTGGAAGGCGAGCTCGCGTCAGCAGCCATCCTTCCGAACGGCCTCTCCATCGGCTCGTCGGGGTCGATCGCGTCCCTCACCAACATCGCAGTCGGCGGCACCACCGTGCTCGCAGGCACCCCGACATCTGCGGTCAATCTCAACGTCCTGCCGGACGGCCTCGGCGGCCTGACCAACGCAACGAACCTCGACTCCGTCCTCGCCCCCGTCAGAGGCGTGCTCGCGCCGATCACGATGGGGTCGACGGCGCCGTCGACAGGCGGCCTCACGAGCGTCACCGGCCTCGTCCCGGGCGTCACCAACACGCTCAGCACCGTCCTCAACACCAATCTCACCGGCGGGATCATGGGCTCGACCAACCTGCTCGGCGGCGTCACTGGCGGCGCTTCCGGCAGCACGTCGCTCGGCGGTCTGCTCGGCATCCAGCCGACCCAGCCACAGGCGCGGTCGCACAACTGATCGGACAAGTCTCGCCATCTCCACCATAGAGCTGGCGCCGACCATCCTGAGCCGTGTGCGATGTCCCCCCTCCCGATGATGCCGCCGCTCAGGTGCGCATGGGGAAGCGTCCCCCCGCTTCCCCATGCCTTCTTTCTTGAACCGACTTATCGGCCCGACGTCTCCGACGCGTTGAGCAACCCCAGCCGCACCAGGCTCTCAGCCGTCGCCACAATCGCTTCCTCCGTCGACCGCGGCGCCCAGCCCAACACACGCTGAGCCTTCTCGCTCGACGCATTCATGTTGAGATCCAGCAGCGGCACGACAGGCTTCAACGCCGGGTTCGTCAGCGCCAGCAAGCGCACCACCCAGTTCGGAATCTCCCGCGTCGGCACTTTCGCGGCAGCCTCCCCAAGCCTGCGCCGCAATATCTTCGCCACATCCAGCATCCAGATGCTCGGCCCCGCCGTCGCAATGAACCGCTCGCCCTTCGCCGCCGGATCAATCATCGCCCGCAGATGCAGGTCCGCCACATCCCGCGCATCGACATAGCCGGAGTTGATCCGCGGACACCCCGGCTGCCCATTCATCAGGCTCGTGATGATCCGGATCGAATGCGAATAATCCGGCCCGAGGGCAGGGCCCATCACGCCAACCGGATTCACCGCCGCCAGCTCCAGCCCGCGCCCTTCCTTCGCGATGAACTCCCACGCCGCACGCTCCGACAGCGTCTTCGACTTCTGATACGGCGCGATCTTCGCCGTCACATCGCTCCAGTCCGTCTCATCGAACGGACGGCTCTTCGGCTTGTGCCCCATCCCCACCGCGCCAAACGCCGACGTCAGCACAACGCGCTTCACCCCGGCATCCCGCGCCGCGCGCAGCACGCGCAGATTCCCCTCAACCGCCGGCCTGATCCACTCCGCCTCATCCACATACTCCCCCGAAGGCGTCGGCGACGCGCCATGCTGGACATAGTCACACCCAGCCACCGCCTCGGCCCACCCCGCATCCGACGCGAGATCCGCCACCACAAAGCTCAGCCGCTCCCCCGCATCGACCCCGCCCGCCTTCAAATTCGCCCGCACTTCCTCCACGCGCTTCAACGACCGCACCGTCGTCCGCACGCGATACCCGGCCTTCAGCAGCGCCAGCATGCAGTACTGCGCAATGAACCCCGTCCCGCCCGTCACCAGAACCAGCTCGCCGTCCATCGCTCATCTCCTGCGTTCCGCTCACCCCCAAACTACGCCACCAACCGGGACTTTGAATGCTTGAAAGTCCACTTCACGTGCGCAATAGTCCCGAAATGACCTCCGATCCCTTCTCCGACATCCTCCGCCTGACCAAAGCCCAGGCCCTCCTCACCGGCGGCTTCACGGCCGGCGGGGCGTGGGCCATCCGCTTCCCCGCACGCGCCAAGATCAAGTTCTCCGCCGTCATCAAGGGCAGCTGCTGGGTCCAGCTCGAAGGCGAGCCCCAGCCCGCACAGCTTCACGCGGGCGACGTAAACCTGCTCGCCGAACAACGCGGCTTCATCCTCGCCAGCGATCTCAGCCTGCCGCCCGTCGATGCGCTCACGCTCTTCTCCGGCGCCGGCAAATCCACCGCCGTCCTCGGCGACGGCCAGGACTTCGCCTATCTCGGCGGCCACGTCGAACTCGACCCATCCTCCGGCCGCCTGCTGATGGATGTCCTGCCGCCCTGGATCCACATCAAATCGGATTCACCGCAGGCGAAAATCTTCCGCTGGCTGATGGATCAACTGGTGGAGGAGGGCGCAGCCAGCTTGCCCGGCAAGCAACTCGTCTCCGCACAACTCACGCAACTCCTGTTCGTGCAGATCCTGCGCGAGCACCTGCATCACGCGCATGAGTCATCCGCCAGCTGGCTGAAAGCGCTCGCCGATCCCCGCATCGCACCCGCCCTCGTCCTCATGCATAGCGATCCCGCCCGCGCGTGGACGCTCGATGAACTCGCCAAAGCCTCCGCCATGTCGCGCACAGCCTTCGCCCTGCGCTTCAAGACAATCACCGGCGTAGCTCCCGTCACCTACCTCACCGAATGGCGCATGCGCCTCGCCGAACACGCCCTCCGCGAAGACAACACCTCAATCTCCGAACTCAGCCAAACCCTCGGTTACGCCTCCGAAAGCGCCTTCAGCAACGCCTTCAAACGCGTAACCGGAAACTCGCCAACAGCGTTCAGGAAGCTGAAGCTGACGTAGGTCGCGCCCAACCCGACCCCCTCCGAATTCCGCTGAATCGCATCTCCACCAACCCCCAACTTCCCAACAAAACCAACACTCCCGCCGCCAAACCCACACCGCTCCATCCCCACCCCAACAACCCGCGCGCATACTGCGCGCATGACCGACGCGCCCGATTTCATCCCGGCACCTTTGCGTCCCCTCTGGCAGGAGGCGGCGCGCCTCGTCGTGTTCGTCCTCCACCAGTTCAACCGCGAGCGCATCCGCACCGGCATCAAGCGCACCACCGGCGCCCACATCGCCATCTGGCTCGGCGGAGCCGAGAGCGCGCTACGCCGTCTCATCCTCATGGCCGCAATGAGCTTCACGCCCGCGCCACTGAAGCCGCGCCTCGCGCACACGCCAACGCCGCGCAAAGCTACGACCACAAGCAGCTTCCGCGTCTTCCACCTCCACGGCTCGGGCATCGCCCACAGCCGCACTTCAAGCAGCGCACACGCACGTGCCCCCTATGCCCACATCGTCTTCCCCGCCGACCCGATCCTGTCACTCGGCCGCGCCCCCTCGCGGCCCCCAAAGCATCGCCACAATGGCGGCCCCGTCCTGCCGCGCCCGCGCCAACGCAATCCGCTCGACCGCTGGGTGCGCCTCTCCCGCAACGACCCCGACTGGCGCGCCCCGCCAGAGTCCCTCAACGCAATGTTCGACTACAACATCATCCCCGAGCCACTGTCCGAGCGGGAAGGCGACACCCCAACGCGCAAACGCAAGCCGCCGCTCCGCCACGACAGCGCGGCCGACTGGCGCCGCCAACACGACGAATGGCAGAAGCTCGTCCCCGCACCCATGCTCGCGGCCCGCCTCGACGCACTCGAACGCGCCCTCGCCAATCCACACGCGCTGATCCAGCGCACCGCCCGCCGCCTCGCATCAAACCGCGACCACACGCTGAGCCTCGCCCGCGCCGCCCGCCCCAACACAGAGCCGCCCCGCCGCGCTCGCCACATCGAAACCACCGGCTGGCACAGTGAAATCCCCCACGCCGTCCAGGCCGCTTTCGACAGCAGCTATCCGATCCTCACCCACAACGCCCGAACAACCCGCATCCGCGGGAGCGCGAACCCGCGCCTCGCGCCTACTCAGGCGCCTCGATCGAAATCTCCGTCCCCGCCTTCACGCGATCCAGCACAACGAGACTTCTGAAATGATCGACCAGTTCATTCTCCACGAACAGCTGCCGCGTCAGCGCCTCATACCGCCGCATGTCCTTCGCCACCACGATCAGCACAAAGCTGATCCCGCCCGTCACATAGAAGCACTGCTGGATCTCGCGCGTGTTCCTGAACAGCTCCTTCGCCGCATCAACCGTCTTCGCCCGCTCATCCCGCAGCCGCACCTCGACCATCGCGGTGATGTCCATGCCCACTGCCGCCGGGTCCACGATCGCCACATTGCCAGCAATCACGCCGGCTTCCTCCATCGCCGCAATCCGCCGCTGCACGGCGGCCGCAGACAGGTTCACCAACTCCCCGATCCGCCGCTGCGGCGTCTTGTTATCCGCCTGGATGATGTCGAGGATGGCCCGATCGAACGCATCGAGGGAATGTTTCTGGGACTTGGGCATCGGCGAGCTTTTGTTTCATCAAGCAGGCCAATCGAGAGCGCCTGCCTCGCCTCCATGATGCTATCGCTAGGAAAGCGCAACTCGGACCCCGCATGACAGCCGCCCCTGAAACCTCTCACGGAAGATCCGCCACCGTCGCCGGGGTCAGCTATGGCGTCGGCGCCGGCGCGCTCTGGGGCCTGGTTTTCCTTGCCCCGGAACTCACCCCCGGCTTCGGCCCGCTCGAACTCACCATCGGCCGCTATCTCTGCTACGGCCTCATCGCCGCAGCCCTCATCGCTCCCCGCTGGCGCTCCGTCGCCGCGAAGCTCACCCGCCGCGACTGGTGGACGCTTATCTTCCTCGGCCTCGCCGGAAACACGATCTACTACATCCTCCTCGCCGGCGCGGTGCAGACCGGCGGCATCGCCATGACGTCGCTCGTCATCGGCTTCCTCCCCGTCGCCGTCACCGTCGTCGGCAGCCGCGACCACAACGCCGTCCCGCTCCGAAAGCTCACGCTCTCGCTCGCCCTCTGCATCGCCGGCGCCGCCTGCATCGGCGGCCAAGCCGTCTTCGCGCCAGCCTCCGGCTCGATCACCAACCAGCTCATCGGGCTCGCCTTCGCGATCGGCGCGTTGATCTCGTGGACCTCCTACGCCGTCTCCAACCAGCGCGCGCTCGTCCGCCTCACCGATGTCTCAAGCCATGACTGGAACCTGATGCTCGGCGTCGTCACCGGCGCGCAAAGCCTCGCGCTCCTGCCCGTCGCGATGATGCTCGGCAGCGGCGCCCACACCTCAACCGAATGGGGCTGGCTCATCGCCGTCAGCGCAGGCGTCGCCATCCTCGCCTCCATTCTCGGCAACGCGCTCTGGAACCGCATGAGCCGTCTCTTACCGCTCACCATGGTCGGCCAGATGATCCTGTTCGAAACCATGTTCGCCCTGATCTACGGCTTCATGTGGGAGCACCGCCTCCCCACTATCCTCGAAGCCTGCGCCTTCATCCTCATCGCCGGCGCCGTCATCGCCTGCGTCGCCGCCCACCGCCAGCGGCCCCCCGCCGCTGTCTCTGTCTGATCTGAAACTGGAGTTCGCTATGCGTCTTGTTCTTCTCGTCGTTGTCGCCGCCCTCGCAGGCTGCGCAGGGCAGGGTTCATCACCGGCGGCAACCGCCGCCATGCCCGAGTTCGCGATCCCGAACCCGCAACGCCCCGGCGCCAAGGCCCCCGACTGCAAGACCCTCACGCAAACGCTGGACGGCTGCACCTTCCACACCGCGAAAGACGATGTGAACAGCGCCAGGCTCCCCGCCGCAGATGGCGAGACATGGGTTGCCCACGCCTCCGAAGCCGGCATCGTCCAGATCCGCGAAGCCGCCCCCGAAGCTGCAGCCAATGGCGCGCGCCTTCAGGTCATCGACGTCGTCCCCAGTGCGCCTGGCGACCACGACATAGCCGTCACCTTCGACAAGCTCACCGGCAAACCCGGCGCGCAGAAAGTCATCGAACGCAGGCGCGTAAATGTCATGATCCACGCGTCGTAATGCAGGTGGTGACGCGAACCCCTGAGGCTAGTATTCCTGCGAGCCAGACCTCGCAGGGACAGACCATGGAATTCGATGACGTCATTCTCGGCCGCCGCAGCATCCGCGGCTACAAGCCGGACCCGGTGCCGCGCAAGCTGATCGAGGAGATCATCGGCCTCGCCACCCGCGCGCCGTCCTCGATGAATACCCAGCCGTGGAATTTCTACGTCATCACCGGCGAACCCCTGAACCGCATCCGCGCCGGCAACACCGAGCGCATGGTTTCGGGCGTCCCCCAGTCCCGCGAGTTCCGCACGGGCCAGGCTTTCGCCGGCATCCACCGCGACCGCCAGGTCGGCGTCGCCAAGCAGCTCTTCTCCGCCATGGGCATCGAGCGTGATGACAAGGACCGCCGCCAGGACTGGGTCCTCCGCGGCTTCCGCCAGTTCGATGCGCCCGTGTGCATCATCGTCACCTATGATCGCGTGCTCGACGGCAGCGACGACACGCCCTTCGATTGCGGCGCCGTCACCACCGCGCTGGTCAACGCCGCCTGGTCGCGCGGCCTCGGCGCCGTCATCAACAGCCAGGGCATCATGCAATCGCCCGTCGTGCGCGAACACGCCGGCATCGCCGAAGATCAGGTGATCATGAAAAGCATCGCTCTCGGCTGGCCCGACGAAACCTTCCCGGCCAACGCCGTCGTCTCCACCCGCAAGGCAGTCGAGGAGGCGACCACCTTCGTCGGCTTCGACTAGCTCTTCTCGCGATGATCGCCATGGCGCATGCGCTTCAGTCCGATGCGCATGCGGGTGAACAATGGCTGCTGTTTCTCGATCTGATCGAAAGCCTGATTGTCCGACTTGTTCTGCGCGATCAGCGTCACCAGCTCATCGGGCGACAGCTTGTAGCGCAGCTTCCGAAACCCGGCGTTCAACACCGCCAGCCGCACGCGGATGATCGCCGCATCAAGTTCACCCTGATCGGTCCTGAAAGGATCGTTCATGGCGTAGGCCTAGGAGAGGCAGCCGCGACGAGGGGATAGAACCGATCCTCCACCGTCCGCCGCGCCTGAATATACCCCGACTTGTTGCCGGCCGACGTGCCGTCAATGATCCGGGCATAGAACCGGCACCCTTGCCCCACGCTCCAGGCATGAACGCCACGCGTGTTGGCCAGGAAAGTCTGCCGCGAAATGGTCTGGCCCAGCGGCGGCTCAGCCCCATTCGCCGTCAGGCCCGCCATATCCAACCCTGTCCGATCATCGGACACAGACAGACGGAGACCATCATCGAGCAGGAGGGCGTCATAGATATAAACGATCTTCCCCCCACGCTGCCAGCACGGCGGATAGGAAAGCCCATTCCCCGCGCTCGCCTGCTGCCGCTCATAATAATCCAGCTGCCCCTTCATGCGCTCAATCGCAGCAAGAGCATCCGCTAATGTCTTCGGCGCCTCGCTCTCATCCGCAACCGGCGCTGCCGTTGTGCGCGACAGATGCCGGTCAAGAACCTGCAACGGCGATTCAGAACTACGCTGAACGTCAAACGCATCCGCAATCTGCTTCGCCTCGCTCACAGACGGCACCAGCCGGGCATAGGTCGCGAGATCTTTCTGCATCTGCCCATTGCGCGACATCTCTTCGGTCAGCCGGCTCAGCCGCAGCGACAGCTCGTTGGGATCGGAAATCCCCGCCGCCGTCAGCTCCTTCGAAAGACGATCAAGCCCGCTATCGATGCGAAGGCTCAGGCCAGCGATCTCCGCCTCCTGCGCCTTCATCTTCTTCTCGCGCTCCTGTCCCAGCGCAGCATAGACGAGCAGCAGGATGAACAGCACGAGCAGCAGCGTCTCGGCCAGCGTCAGGCCCAGCACCAGGCCCCGCCGGTATGCGACAGGATCACTCCCGTTGCGCATCAGTTGACCCGCTTCACGATGGTATTCGCAAGATCACCCAGCGCGGTGTACACCTTGGCCACCGCCTCACGCGCCCGCTCGGCATCCGCCTCCATCGCGGCGCGATGCTGCGCGAGGAACACCTTCTGTCCATCAAGGGCAGCCACTATATTCTCTGTAGCAGCCCTCTGCTTCTCCAGCGTCCGCGCCAGATCGTTCAGCACATGGTCGATCTTGCGTAAGCCCACTTCCGAACGCTCGGTCGCAGAGACGGTCGATCCCACCGCCGCCGCCTGCTCACGAATTTCCTTGCCCGCTTCGGCAAGCCGCACGCCCGCAGCCTCAAGCTGCACCACAGTCGTCTTCAGCGCCGTATTCAAAGTCTCGGGCGAGACCTCGAGCTTCTTCATCCGCTCAGTAATCTCGGCCGCATCATCCATATTGGCCCGCGTCTGCTCGATCGAAATCCGGAACGTCTCCTGCGCGCCCACAAGCAACGTGCGGAAAGCTTCAGCGGACGAGAGCAGGGAAGAGCGCATCTCCTGCGCCGCCTGGGCCAGATCATTCCGCGCCCGCTCCTCGACATCGTCATTCTCGGAGCGGAACTGGATCAGGATCAGCCGCGCGATAATGCCCGTCGCGGTCGAGACCAGCGCCACGCCGAAATTCCCGAGCAGGCCGGCAATGTCCGCGCCGCCCTCGATCTGGATCAACGTCGCGATCAGAGAGGCCAGCGTATAGACCAGCCCCAGATAATAGCAGTTGTCGCCCAGTCGGTCCGCCCGCATCACGCGCTGGCGGATCGAGAGCCACGACACCCCGAAATAGCCGACGATGAAGGTGAACGACGCCACGGCGCCCGCAGTCGGCGTCAACCAGCCCGCAGTCTTGCCGAGCAGGATGAAGGCGCTGCCCGCCAGCAGCGCGAGGAAATAGGTAACCTTCTCCGCCGTGTCCGAAACGCGGCGCTTCGAGACGTCGGCGTGAGGTGCAGGCGTCGTTGGGATCCGGCTCGAAACGGGCTCGTCATTCGTGATGACGGTCGCCGTCAACGGCTCCTTCAGAGGCTCAGGCGCAGCAGGCGTGCGGATATCGTCGGCCATCTAGATCGCCTCCGATTCCAGCAGCGTGCCGTTCATCGCGTCGAAATACTGCGACCACCAGTTGATGTGCGTATTGCTCTGAACGTCGCGATAATTGGCCCGTGTGACATAGACGATGCTGATACGCGCATGGTGCAGATCAACCAGCGCCGAAGACCAGCCCGCCGATTTCTTGAATGCGTCGAACTCAATCCCGCCCTTGCTCTGCTTCAGCATGGGCGAGTTCTGCACCATGTCCGACACCAGCGTGATCGTGACAGGCGTGCTGGCGGGCAGGCGGGCGAAGGATTTGGTGGCGGCAGAACGCAGCGACTCGATGATCGGCGAGGTCTTCGCAGGCTCGACCTGCAACACCTTCGTCATCGTCTCTTCGACGGCCGCGAGATAGCCCTGCTCATAATCGCGCTTCTTCTTCTCGACGTCCGAGATCGCCGCATCGAGCGCGCCCGGCTGTCCCGGATTGCACTTCGAGAAGATCGGCTCGCCCAGGCTGCCGTCGCCGCGATCGGCGAGATAGATATCGACCCGCGCATTCGCAGGCGCAGCCCGGATGGCGCTCACGACCTTCGCGCGCGCAGTTTCGGCCTGCACGCCATCGAGCGGGTCAGACGCGTCCAGCAGGATCAGGTGAACCTCGGCAGGCCCTGCGCGATCACACCAGGTGACGGGGTCCGTCGCCTCGGCCTTCTGGTTGACCATGAAGAACACGACGCCGAGCGCGGCCAGCACGGAGCCGCCGCCGGCCACCTTGGCGATGGCGCCCCACGGCGTCTGTCCTCCGCCGCTGCGGCGGCTGCGCCGGGAAGAGGAGCGGGAACTACGGCGCGACATCGCGAACCTGTTCGGCTTTGGCGAGGGCTGCCCGCGTCGCGGCGATGGCGGCTTCGATCTTTTCTTTCTGCTCCTTCGCGATCTCCCGCGCCCGCTCAGCCGCGGCACGCGCCTCCTTCACATCGACGGAGGTCGCGAACAGGCTGGCGAGGGCAGGGTCGAGAATGGCGCCGTTGGCAAAGCCCGGATTGGCCAGCTTCACCGGCGCCGAGAAATGCGCAGGAGCAGGCGTGTTGCGTGCGCGCGTGTTCGCGCTGCGATAGATCGATAGCATCGTGTTGGCCGCGCTTTCCAACTCGGCTTCGTAATTGCGAGCGGCAGCCTCAAGTTGCTTCTTCGCATCGGTATGATTGTCGATCGCCTGCAGCGACGGGCCGACGTCATAGAGGAACGCGCCTACCGTCTGCGACGCTGCCTGCTGTTCTTCCAGCATCTCGCCTGTCACATCGTCGAGCAGGTCGAGATAATCATCGCGCTGATCTTCGGCATCGTTATAGCGCTTGGTGTAGTCGGGATAGCGATCGCCAAACTCATAGCCCTTGCGCGCAGCATAGGCGCCCGCGATGACGCCAACCGCGATCATGATCAGGCTGAGTTCATCGAGATGGCTGAAGCCCCACGCCGGCGGCGCGGGCACAGGCGGCGCCTTGAACAGCTCGTTGAACCAACCAACCGCCGTCCAAAGCGGCGAGGCGCCGTCCGTCACATGAGAACGCGCAACACGATAGAAGCCGACCACCATGTGGACGACAGGCAGTCCGACCAGCAGCACCAGTATCGCCACAAGCCCCAGCAGCTTGTTCGCGATGTGAACGCTGTTCACCCGCTTCACCAGCGCGAAGCCGATCACGGTGCAGACCACGATGTTAGCAGCGGCGATGATCAGCGCCTGGAAGAATGCGCCCAACATGCCCAGCTGGTTGCCCTCGGTGAAGAAGAACAGGTTGAGCCCGCCTTCGACCAGCGCGATCAGGAACAGGTCGGCGAAGAACACGAAGGCGCCGCGCGGCGCCTTGGCAGGGCGCTTGAGTTTTCGTTCATCGCGCCAGCCCTGGAAGTCGGCCTGGCTTTCGCGCAGCCGCTGGAATTTCTGTTCGAGGTCGCGCAGGTCCACGACAGCGCGCTGCTCGATCGCCGAGATCTTCGGCGCGACGCGGTTCTCGAGTTCGGTGGTCACAAGGCGCGAACGGGCGCGAGCAAGAAGCTCGTTCAGGCTGCGCAGCCGGTCGATGATGTCGTTCCGGAGCTGCGTCCGCTCCGCGACGATGCCGCCGACGATTTCGGATTCGATGTCGTCCAGCGAGGTCGCGTCAGCCGCCGGCTGGTTCGCCGCGCCGCGCTCCGCCCCGCGTTGTTCCAGCGACAAACGCTTCGCGTAGCGCTCGATGTCGAGCGGCCGGAAGACCGTCAGATCGGGAAGGCTGTTGCCGTCCACCCGCAAACCCCAATTCCGCCAGCGCGAGAAACAGCGCGCATTTTACAGATACTGGATCAGAAGCGCGCGCAAATTATGCAGCTTCGGCAAGGGATATTGCGAGTCGCGGCAGGCGCATTGCCATATGCCGGACATAATCTGTGATGGGGTCAGAACGACCAGGTGAGGTCGGTGTAGCCGAACAGCGTATCGCCTCCCGCGGGAGCGTTGGGAGCCGAGTCGAGGAACTCGCCCCTGAGCACCGCCGCCCCGCCGACCTGCAGCCGCAGCGAATCGGGAACCAGCCAGCGGCGATAACGCAGCTCGATCTGGGTTCCGGCCTCGTCGCCAGACGCGCCGGATGGGTCGCGAACGTTCGTGTTGGCGAAGCTGTCGGTCGCAGACTCCAGCCGCAGCTGCCGCACGCCAACCATGGCCTCGGAGGCCTTGTCGGGCTTCACCTCGATGCGGACGCCGGGGCCGATCAGGTTGGTGCGCGCAACAACGCCGTAAATGCCAGTGGGGCCGTATTCAAACGACCGGTCGCCGAACAGCGAGTCAAAACGCTCGTTGGAGCGGTCCGTTGGCGACTTGTCGCCGGAGGCCTGATCGTACTGAAACGCAAGGCGCGGCGACCATGGCGCATCCAGCGTGTAGCCGATCTGGGCGTGCAACATCGACGCGTCATGATCGAGATTGGTTGTGTCGGTGGCGCTGGTCGTGGCGCGGATGGAACCCGTCTGCCTCATGTATTCCAGGTCGAGATCCAATTTGCCCTTCGAAGGCGCACGCGAAACACGAGCTCCGGTCGTGGCAAGATCGCGATTGCGGGTGGCGTTGCCGGGCGCATCGCTCTCGTCGAGGTCGTAGCGAAACAGCTCGCCGATGAGCGAGAGCGGCAGATGGGCCTCAAGGCTCGCTCCGCTGAAGCGGTAATCGTCGTGGCTTCGATTGAGCGCGACTTCGTTGTCCAGCGAGGAGGGCGTATCGGCGGGCAAACGCAGGGTAGGGTGAGTGTAGAAGGCTGTGACCTTGAACTTGTCGCCAGTCTCCCAGATGGCGCGGACACCATCGAAGCTCTGCAGGATGTTGCGATAATTGGCGCGTGCGATCAGGCGGCGCGAACCGACGTCCATCGTGAAGCGCCCGACTGTAACGTCGAGATTGGCGCCGCTCAGAATAAAGTCTTTCGGGCGCCAGGCGGCGTAAAGCTGAACCGGTTCCAGCGCGTCGATCTCGGCGGGCACGCTGCCGCCGGCATTGCCAGCCACGCGGCGGGCATCGAGCAGTTCGCCGCCAAATGCGAACGCTGCTGCGTGGGCTTCGATTTTCAGCAGCGACTGAATGCTCAGGAATTCGTCATCGCCTGTGCGTCCGGCAACCAGCGTGTTGGTGAGCGTCTCATAGCGAGGGCGGATCGCGCCCGAAATTTTCAGCCAATCCGGCGCGCCGAGGGCGTCGCCGAGTTTCCATGGCTTTTCCTCTGTTTTCTCCTGCGCCAGCCCCGCCGGCGCCGACAGGACAGCCGCAAGGGCAAAACCAAGCAAGAAAACGGGTTGTCGGCGCATTCCGGGCACATATCTCATGATTACAGGCACGCACGAGCCGCCTCTCCCGGGCCGGGAAAGGCGGCTTAGTCCGTTTACTTACTCTACAGGGACAATATAGATTCAACGGAGCTGACGGCTCGTGCCGCCGGCATGGCTTTTGTTGTCCCGGTACAGCCGATGATTTCACAGAAGGCTAAATACGCGTTACGGGCCTTGGTCGCCCTGGCGAAGCAGCCGCCGGGCAAGCCGACTTTCATTTCCGAAATCGCCGAGACGCAGAACATCCCCAAGAAGTTTCTGGAGCAGATCCTGCTCGACCTGAAGCATCACGGGCTGGTGGCCTCGCGTCGCGGAAAAGCCGGTGGTTATGGGCTTTTGCGGCCTGCCGACACGATTTCGTTCGGCGAAGTCCTGCGCATCGTGGATGGCCCCATCGCCCCCCTGCCATGCCTGTCCAAGATTGCCTACCGGCGCTGCGAGGACTGCCAGGAAGAGGCGAGCTGCGAGGTCCGCCGGGTGTTCGCCCAGGTGGCCGATGCGACCCGCGGCGTGCTCGACCGGACCACGATTGCCGACGCGCTGGAGGCTCGGCTGCCCGCCCGCCTCAGGGACGCAGTTGCCTGATCCAGGTTTGACAAACTCTACCGGACACGTAGCGTAAAAGCTCTCCGGAGGACTTCCCATGCGCCTGAAGCTCATCGCCCTGGCCGCATCGCTGGCGCTTGCCGCGTGCGGAGGGCAATCGTCGTCTTCAAACGAGATTTCGCTGCTGAACGTGTCGTATGACCCGACGCGCGAGCTGTACGAGGAATTCAACAAGGAGTTCTCGTCCACCTACAAGACGCCCGAGGGCAAGACCGTGAAGGTCAACATGTCCCACGGCGGCTCGGGCAAGCAGACCCGCTCGGTGATCGACGGTCTCGATGCCGACGTTGTCACGCTGGCGCTGCAGAACGACATCGACCAGATCGCCAAGGAAACCGGCAAGATCCCCGCCGACTGGCGCACCAAGCTGCCGGCAAACTCCGCGCCCTACACATCGACCATCGTGTTCCTCGTGCGCGCCGGCAATCCGAAGAACATCAAGGACTGGAACGACCTGACCCTGCCAGGTGTCGGCGTCATCACGCCGAACCCGAAGACGTCGGGCGGCGCGCGCTGGAACTATCTCGCGGCGTGGGCTTACGCGGCCAAGCAGTTCAGTGGCGACGAAGCCAAGATCAAGGAGTTCGTCGGCGCGATCTACAAGAACGTGTTGAAACTTGATTCAGGCGCACGCGGCTCGACTGTAACCTTCACCCAGCAGGGCACAGGCGACGTGCTCATCACCTGGGAAAACGAGGGCTATCTCACCTTGGACGAGCAGGGCGCAGACAAGTACCAGATCATCTACCCCTCGCTCTCGATCAAGGCGGAGCCGCCGGTCGCGCTTGTTGTCGGCAATGCCGAGAAGAAGGGTGCGGAGCAGGTGGCTGCGGCCGAAGCCTATCTCAAACATCTCTACGAGCCGGTCGGCCAGAAGATCGCCGCAAAACACTACTACCGTCCGAACGATCCTTCGGCTGCGGACCCGGCGGATGTCGCCCGCTTCCAGCAGGTCGAGATGGTGACGGTTGACGATCCGCTGTTCGGCGGCTGGGCGCAGGCGCAGCCAAAGCACTTCGACGATGGCGGCATCTACGATCAGATTTTCACTGCGAGATAGCGCATGACGGCGACGGCGCCGGACGGGGCGCAAACAAATCGCTGGCGGCGGCGTAGCGTCCTGCCGGGCTTCGGCCTGAGCATGGGCTATACGATCGCGTACCTGTCGCTTGTCGTTCTGATCCCGCTTGCGGGGCTGGGCTTCCGCTCGGCGACGCTGGGCTGGGATCAGTTCTGGAAAATTGCGTTCGATCCGCGGGTTACGTCAGCGCTCCAGCTGTCGTTCGGCGCAGCGATGCTGGCGGCTGTCGTCAACACGATCTTCGGCGTGCTGGTCGCGTGGGTGCTGGTGCGTTACCGCTTCCCCGGCCGGCGCTGGCTCGATGCGGCGGTCGACCTCCCGTTCGCGCTGCCCACAGCCGTTGCCGGCATCGCCCTGGCGACACTTTACGCGCCCAACGGTCCCTTCGGCGCGCTGCTTGAGGGCTGGTTCGGCATCAAGGTCGGCTTTACGTCGGTCGGCGTCGTCATGGCGCTGATCTTCGTCGGCCTGCCGTTCGTGGTGCGCACCGTCCAGCCCGTGCTGGAAGAGATCGACCGCGAGACGGAAGAAGTCGCGGCAACGCTAGGCGCCCGCCGCTGGCGGACGGTTACGCAGGTGATCTTCCCCGCGCTGTTCCCGGCGATCCTCACCGGCTTCGCCCTGTCATTCGCACGCGGCGTCGGTGAATACGGCTCGGTGATCTTCATCGCCTCGAACCTGCCATTCCAGTCCGAGATCGCGCCCCTGCTGATCGTCATCAAGCTGGAAGAGAACAACTATGCCGGCGCAACGGCGATCGCGACGATCATGCTGGTGATCTCGTTCGCCATGCTGTTCGTCATCAACCTGCTGCAAGCCTGGAGCCGGAGGTGGTTCGGCCATGAGTGAAGCGCAGGCAGACAAACAAAAGAAAAAAGCACGGCTCGCGATCGGCGAAGGCCCAGGCACCAAGATCGTGCTTATCGTCGCTGCACTGGCCTTCCTCGGCCTGATGCTCATCGCGCCACTGCTGGTGGTGTTCGTCGAGGCGTTCGGCCGCGGCATCCAGGTCTATCTCGATGCGCTGGCCCTGCCGGATACGGCTGCCGCCCTTCAGTTGACCTTGCTCGTCGCCGCAATCGCCGTGCCGCTGAACCTCGTGTTCGGCATCGCTGCGGCGTGGCTGATCGCCAAGTTCGACTTCAAGGGAAAGTCATTCCTGCTGACGCTGATCGACCTGCCGTTCGCCGTGTCGCCAGTCGTCTCAGGCCTGATCTTCGTCCTGCTGTTCGGCGCCAACAGTGCGCTCGGCCCGATCCTCGACGGCTATGGCATCAAGGTGCTGTTCGCCGTGCCGGGCATCGTGATCGCGACCATCTTCATCACCTTCCCCTTTATCGCGCGCGAGCTCATCCCGCTGATGCAGCAACAGGGCTCATCGGAAGAGGAGGCGGCTGTCTCGCTCGGCGCAAGCGGATGGCGCACCTTCTTCCAGGTCACGCTCCCCAACGTGAAATGGGGCCTGCTCTATGGCGTGCTGCTTTGCAACGCGCGCGCCATGGGCGAGTTCGGGGCCGTTTCCGTCGTCTCGGGTCACATCAGGGGCGTCACCAACACGCTGCCCCTCCACATCGAAATCCTCTACAACGACAACAAGGCGGCCGCGGCGTTTGCGGTTGCTTCGCTGCTGGCTGCGCTTGCGCTCATCACGCTCGCCGCCAAGACGGTGCTGGAGGCCCGGTTCGCCGGGTCGCTGGCAGCGCAGCGGCGTCACTGATCGGAAGTTATATGCAGGTACGTGCAGTCAACATCAGCAAACGCTACGCCAATCTGGCGGCGCTCGACGACGTCTCGCTCGACATCAAGTCGGGCGAACTCGTGGCGCTGCTCGGGCCGTCGGGCTCGGGCAAGACGACGCTGCTGCGCACGATCGCGGGCCTTGAGCACGCCGATACCGGCACGGTCTATTTCGACGAGCGTGACGCCTCCGAGAGCCGCATTCAGGATCGCGGCGTCGGCTTCGTGTTCCAGCACTACGCGCTGTTCAAGCATATGCGCGTGATGGACAATATCGCCTTCGGCCTGCGTGCCCGCCGCAAGGACAAGCTCAAGGATTCCGAGATCAAGCGCCGCGTGCTGGAACTGCTGGATCTCGTCCAGTTGTCCGGCCTCGAACGCCGCTTCCCGTCACAGCTTTCAGGCGGCCAGCGCCAGCGTGTCGCCCTGGCGCGTGCGCTCGCGATTGAGCCCAGCGTCCTGCTGCTCGACGAACCGTTTGGCGCGCTCGATGCGCGCGTCCGCAAGGACCTGCGCCGCTGGCTGCGCGAACTGCACGAACGCACGGGGCACACGACCCTGTTCGTCACGCACGATCAGGAAGAGGCTCTGGAACTTGCTGACCGCGTCGTGGTCATGAACAAGGGCCGGATCGAACAATCCGCCACGCCTGACGAAATCTACGACACGCCGGCCACGCCCTTCGTGTTCTCCTTCATCGGCGAGTCGAGCGTCATCCCGGTGCAGATCGGCAATGGCAAGGCGACGCTGGACGAGCGTGTGCTGGATCTCGAGATCGGCGCGCTGCCGGATGGCCCGGCGCAGCTCTATCTGCGCCCCGAAGACGTCGCGATGGTGACGGATGGCGCCCCGGGCATTCCGGGCCTGGTCGTGTCGACTCGCCGTATCGGCGGCATGCGCCGCGTGACGATCGAGTGCGGCCTCGCGCGTCACCGCATCGAGTTCGATGCGCCTGCCGAAGTGCCGATCCACAACTCGCAACGTCTCAGCGTTCGCGTGAGCGGCGGCCGCGTATATGGCGCAGGCTCCGAGGGCTATGAGACGGAACGTTTGAATTCGTCCGAAACATCGGACATCAAATGGGCGCGCGCCGAAGGCTGGCTCGACCGCTAGGCGACGCGCCGAACCAAAGCCGCGGCAACAGCCAAGCCGATGAACGCGCCACCAACGCCGCGCTCGAACCACCGCTTCACCGCCTTGCGCGACAACGCTTTAGACAGCGCGCCGCCAGCCAGCGCATAGAGCACCTGCACAACCAGATCGATCCCGACAGAAATCGCGCCCAGCGCCAGCGACTGGCTCCAGACCGGTCGCGTCGGGTCGATGAACTGGGGCAGCAGGGCGAGGAAGAACAGGATCGTCTTCGGATTGCCGAGGCCAACCATCAAGCCGTCGCGATACGCACGGCTACTGGCTTCGCCAGTCGGAAGCACAGGCGCCTCTCGATTTATGAAGGACGAGCGGATCGCCTGGAAGCCAAGCCATGCAAGGTAAGCGGCGCCCGCCCACTTGATGAACTCGAAAGCCGCGCCCGAGGCTGCGATCAAGCCAGCAAGGCCTATCGCAGAGAACAGCACATAGATCGAGTTCGCCGTCTCGATGCCGGCGGCCGCATGGAAGCCCGCACGCGGGCCGCGCCAGGCCGATTGCGTCATCACAAACAACACGTTCGGGCCGGGCGCCACGGAAATGGCGATCACCAGCCCGACAAAGGCGAGCAGGGTAGAGGGCGAGATGAGGTCCATGAGCGAATCCTGACGTTGGAAACGCTTCTAGCAGGCCATGCTGTCAGGACGTGTCAGCAGCGCTACGGCTCTTTCGGCGGTTCCGACTTGGCCTGCTCCCGCGCCGCCTGATCCTTCAGGATATCGGCCCTCATCAGCGGATCGGCTTCCGGGTTGGACGGGCGGATCTTCTGCATCGCCTTGCCTTCATACAGACGCGCAAGGCTGACGAAGGCAGCAACAATCGCAAAGCCCGTCGCCATCAGCAGCGCAACCGTCGTGCCGTGCACAGGTACACGTGAGAACAGCAAAGCCACCATCGCCGCGCCCGTTGTCTGCCCAAGCAGACGCGCCGTGCCCAACATGCCGCTCGCCCCGCCGCTGCGCGACTTCGGCGCGGACATGATGATGGTGCGGTTGTTGGGCGACTGGAACATGCCAAAGCCCGCGCCGCACAGCGCCATGCGCCAGATGATGTCGAACTCGTTCGGGTTGGGCGGTATAATCGCGAGCGACAGCAGCCCGATAGCAAAGATGCCAAGCCCGATGCCGCCAAGCAGGCCTGCGGGGTATCGTTCCATGAGACGTCCCGACAGCGGTGCGGCGATCGTGATGGCGATCGGCCATGGCGTAATCAGCAGCCCCGTCTGCACCGCGTCATAGCCAAGCCCATGCAACATGAAGGGCAGGGAGACGAGCGCCAGCATCTGGGCCGCGAACGAACTGATCGACGTCGCCAGCGACAGCGCAAAGATCGGAATGCGCAGCAGGTCCACCGGCAACACCGGCGCCGGATTGCCCAGCTCCCGCTTGGTCAACAGGTAGGCCAGACCAATGCCGATCAGCATTTCGATGATGAACAGGCCAATCCCTTCGCCCTGACCCAGCGCATCAATGCTACCGATCAGCAGCCCGAACGTCGCGGCACTCAGCAGCGCGCTGATGTAGTCGAACTTGTGCGTATGCGTCGGCGTCTTGGGCAGGCAACCAAGGCCGATCACGAAGGCGGCCAGTCCGATCGGCAGGTTAACCGCAAACAGCCACGGCCAGTTCGCTACCGACAGGATAGCCGACGCAATCGTCGGCCCCGCCGCCGCGGACAACGCCACGACCAGCGCATTGATCCCGATCCCGCGTCCAAGTTTGGCTTGCGGATAGATGTAGCGCAGCAGCGCCGTGTTGACGCTCATGATGCCCGCCGCGCCAAAGCCCTGCACAACACGCGCGATCGTCAGCATCGGCAGCGAGGTCGACATCGCGCAGGCGACGGACGCAAGCGTGAACAGGAAAAGCCCGGGCAGGTAGATATTCCGATACCCGATCCGATCCCCCAGAGACGACAGGGGCAACAGCGCCACCGTGATCGCGAGCTGGTAGCCATTGACCACCCAGATCGAATGCGCCGGCTCGGCATTGAGATCGATCGCAATCGTCGGCAGGGCCACGTTCGCAATCGCGGAATCCATCACGGCCAGGATCAGGCCCAGCGCGATCGTCGCCACCGCCCATTGCCGTCGCGGCGAGGGCAGGCCGTCATTTTCCGTTGATATTGCGCTGCCGGTCGCCATCGCCTCTCGCGTCTCTCACCTTTCCGACATTTGCGCCCCGGATGGGACGCTGTATAGCTTTACCTCAGCTCGGCGGGGACACAGCCAGCAAAAGCACGCAGCACGGCAGGGAGAGACCAAGATGTGTGACGACCATACCGAACACAGCAATGACGAAGCCTTCGATGTCGGCCAGCTTTCGCGGCGCGGTTTCGGCGCGATGTCGCTTGCGGCCCTCGCGGCCTGCACGACCAGCCCGGAAAATCCCGCCACCATCGTCGAGCGTGAAGTCGAGATCACCACGCCGGATGGCGTGATCGACGCACACTACGCAGCCCCTTCCTCGGGCAAGCACCCGGCCGTGCTCGTCTGGCCGGACATCATGGGCCTGCGCCCGGCCTTCCGCCTGATGGGCAAGCGCCTCGCGGAAAGCGGCTATGCCGTGCTCACGGTCAACCCGTTCTACCGCATGCAGAAGGGCCAGGTGTTCGACGCGCAGACCGAGAAGTTCTCGGACCCGCCAGTGCGCCAGCGCCTCGTCGCCCTCATGGGCCCGACGACGAGCAATCCGGAAAACACCAAGAAGGACGCGATCGCCGCCGTCGCCTGGCTCGACAAGCAGAAAGAGGTCGACACCTCCAAAGGCATCGGCACCACTGGCTACTGCATGGGCGGCCCGCTCGTGATGCGCACGATGGCCTTCGTGCCGAACCGCGTGACGGCCGGCGGCTCGTTCCACGGCGGCGGTCTCGCCACCACGACGCCGACCAGCCCGGTCCTGCTCGTTCCGCAGATGAAGGCGAAAGCCGTCCTCATCGCCGTCGCGCAGAACGATGACGCGCAGGACACGACCGTGAAGGAGAAGGTGAAAGCCGCCTTCGACGCTCAGAAGATCCCGGCAGAAGTCGAAGTCTATCCGGCCCAGCACGGCTGGTGCCCGCCCGACAGCCAGGTCTTCGATCAGGTCCAGGCCGACCGCGCCTGGGCCCGCCTGCTGGCCACGTTCAAGGCAGGCCTCTAGACCGCCCTAAATCCTCGGCGTGGTCATCTGATCTTCGCCAAGTGAGTTGACGATGGGCCCTGCATCATCCGTGATGCAGGGCCTTTTGTTTTGAAGGAGACACGCGTGTCCGCAGACAAGCCGACATTCCGTTTTCATCCCGGCGCGTACGAGCGTGGCTCCCTGGTAAAGTCGAGTGATCCTTGCGATGCCTGCGGCAAGCCAAGCGAATGGCTCTACAACAGCGTCGTCTATGTCGAGGGCGATGAGCCGCAAGTCTGCGTCCGCTGCATTGCCGATGGTTCGCTGATCAATCATTTCTCAGGCGACTACCAGCTGCACGACGCCGACTTCGAACACGAAGTCGATGAAGCGATGGCCGAGGAAGTCATGCAGCGCACGCCCGGCTTCTCAACCTACAACGCCTTCCAGTGGCCCGTGCGCGACGGCAAGCCGATGGTCTATGTCGGCCATGGCGATGAAGAGACGACATGGGCCAACCCGCACGCCGCCGAAGCCATCCGCCAACTCTGGGCTGATCGCGGCCAACCGCTGAAACCGGGGCAGAAAACGCCCTATGGCCTTGTGTTCCGCGAACTCGACCGCGATCGCTACACCGCAATCCTCGATCTCGACTGACGCTCAACGCGCCGCATTCTTCACGAACTCGTCGAGATAATCGCCTTCCTCGGCATCCGGCGCGCCCGTGAACCATGCGCCACGGATATGCCGCCGAATGGCGCTGCTCACCGTAGCCGATGCTGCTGAATGCCAGAGATAGGCATCGTGAAACAACACGTCGCCCGTCTCGCAATAAATCGCCACTTCGCCACGCGCCTTCTCGAATGCCAGAGGCATCGGGATAGGCGGCGTCGCATCTGTATGCCCGCCAGCATCGCGTGAGCCCACGGGCAGGGCGATATTGTTCGCATTCACATGCGGCGCAGGCGTCGCCCAGCGATGGCTACCCGGCACGACGCGCAGGAAGCCATTCTCCGGACTGGTGCCATCAATGTGGATCGTGAAAGCGGCAGACGGCCACACATCCAGCTGCGGCCCGCTCTGCCAGTCACTATGCCAGCCGATGCGCTTGTAGCCCGAAGCCAGATCCGCACGCGCATCCTGATAGACAACGCCAAAGCGCGAATGCTCGCGCAGATGTCCGTTCGGAATCCACCGCTCCATCAGCGATACAATGGCCGGGTGCAGAACCGACTGCCGCGTCACCGGCGCGATCTGCGTGATGTACTGCACATAGTTGGCAAAGCGATTGCCCGCCGCCGCATCGGTCAGGATCGAATTGCCGTGCTTCTCGGCCAGTTCGCCGTTGGCGACACGCGTCTGCGCCGCCGCGCACTCGTCCAGCATCCCCGCGAGTTCGCCGGTCGAATACAGCCCCCGCAGGATCGCGAAGCCATGTCTGCGGAAGAATGCATCGAGATCGTCGAGCGCATCCGCGCCGAAGACGCCAAAATCCGGATCAATGCTGAGCGTGCCTTGCATGGCAAAACGGGCAGCACGAAAGCGCGCGTTTGGCAACGGTCGCCGCCACAATTTGGGTGGGCGGCGCGCATGCGTGCGAGGGGCGGGCGCCTTGCGACAAAGCTGCTTTCGATAGAGAGAAACCAGGGCTGTTACACAGCGCGCGAATACTCCAGAGTTGCGCGGGGCATACTGGCGTGGCGAAGGGTGGGCATGGGATTTTCGATCGACAATCTGCGCAGCCTTGGCGGCGTCGCCTTCGTGTTCGCAATCGCCTGGGCGCTGTCGAACAACCGTTCGAAGTTCCCCTGGCGCATCGTGCTCGTCGCCGTGGGTCTCGAGATCGCCCTGGCTGTCTCCATGTTCGCGCTACCGCCGCTGAGAGCCATTCTGGCGTGGGTTTCAGCCGGCATCGATGGATTGCAGGCCGCCACCGTCGAGGGCGCCAAGTTCGTATTCGGCTATCTCGCCGGCGGCGCAACGCCCTATCAGGTCACCAACCCTGAGAACACCACCGTCCTCGCCTTCGGCGTGCTGCCGCTGATCATCGTGGTGTCGGCGCTATCCGCGCTGCTGTGGCGCTGGGGCGTGCTCGAATGGGCGTGCCGGGGTCTCGGCTTTGTGCTGCGCAAGGCGATGGGCATCAGCGGGCCATTGGGCCTCGCAACCGGTGCAAACATTTTCCTCGGCATGGTCGAAGCGCCCCTGATCGTGCGCCCATATCTGCTGAACATGTCGCGCGCCGATCTGTTCGTGATCATGACCACCGGCATGGCCACTATCGCCGGCACGGTGATGGCGCTCTACGCCTCCTTCCTCCACGGCACATCTCCAGACGCCGCGGGCCACATCCTCATCGCATCTTTCATGGCCGCTCCCGGCTCCATCGCCATCGCGCGCGTGATGATGCCCACAGCCGAGATGGATCCCGGCATTGCGGCTGAAAAAGCGCCGCGGCTTTATCGCTCCTCCATGGATGCCTTCTCGCGCGGCGTGCAGGATGGCGTGAACATGCTGATCGCCGTCGTGGCCATGCTACTGGCCGCTGTCGCCTTCGTGGCGCTGGCCAACATGATCCTCGGCAATCTTCCGGATGTCGGCGGATCGCCGCTCACCATCGGCCGGGTCTTCGGCTGGATCTTTTCGCCCTTCATGTGGATGCTCGGCATTCCGTGGGATGACTCGCTCATCGCCGGCGAGCTGATGGGCACGAAAACGGCCCTCAACGAGCTGATCGCCTATCTCAACCTCTCGCAGATCAGCGTGGATGCGATTGAGCCTCGCACGCGCCTGATGATGATCTACGCCCTGTGCGGATTCGCAAATTTTGCATCCGTCGCGATCATGATCGGCGGCCTCAGCTCGATCTGCCCGGAGCGTCGCGACGACTTCGCAGATCTCGGCCTGAAAAGCATGCTCGCCGGCACACTCACCAACATGCTAACCGCCGCCCTGATCGGTTTGGCGCCGCTCAGCCTGCTGCAGCTCTGATTACTTCTTGGCGCGAGGCTTGGCGGCGGTCTTCGCCTTCTTCGCCGCCGCACGCTCGCTCTGAACCTCAAGGTTCTGAACGATCCGCGCCTTGACCAGCTTCTTCACCAGCGCCGCTGGTATCGGCTTCTCAGGCTGGAATTGCAGCGTGCCAGACGAGGTCGCAAACGGCGCCGCATCGGCATGTTCGGAAATCAACGTCGAACTCATCGGAAAGAAGCTCAGATGCTTCTTGAAAGCCCCAAACGCCACAAGATGCCCGTGCAACACAAACGTCGGCATCCCATAACTGATCGTCTCTTCCGCGCCCGGCGCGGCAGCAAGAATCTGTGCGCGTAGCTTTTCCAGCGCGCTGCGCTGTGCTGGCGCCAGGCGCGCGAGCCATTGATCGACACTCTTGGCGACCGGCTCACCGCGCATCAGTTTTTCCTCACTCCCAGGAGCAAACAACGTTATCGACCGAGCCATGGTCGATGATGTTCGCCATCAGAAACACATAAGGATCTGTAACAAGGCTTCGTCCTTGCTGTGTGATGACCTCAACCTTGGGGAAGGTTGCCATCAGGCGATCGATCACATCGCGCGGGTTCACCCGCCCGAAATTCGACAGGCAGAGCGCGTTGAATTCCATGATGAAGATGGGCTTTGCCGCAAGCAGGTTCCTGGCGGAATCAAGCACCGACATCTCGCAACCCTCGACATCGACTTTCACAAGCGATGGCGTGCCGTGCTGCGCGGCAAGTGAATCGAGGCTGACGGCCCGCATGGACGTGTGGCGGAAGTAGTCATGTCCCGGAGGTTCTTCACCCGGCAGCACGGACGTTGAGCTTTTGCTGGCATTGGTGTTGGTCAGAAACGTTCGCTGCTCGCCTTCCGGCCCGACCAGAGCTTGAACACAGGTCACGCGTTGCCCGAGCTTGCGGTCGAGTTCCGTGAAGGATGCGGGATCTGGTTCAACGGCCACGATACGGCTTGCATGCGGCAGCATGGCTTCGGACACTTCACCGACATTGGCGCCAATGTCGAAAAATACCCCGCCATTGATCAGCTTGCGGCATTCGCGAATAACAAGGTCCGCCTCATCAGCGGGCGTGCCACGCAGCCGCCGCATGATGCCGAGCCCGAACCCCCGAAACGCCATCTAGACACCCGTAACTTCGCCTGCCTGCGCTTCTGTCTTGAGCCACGCCATGAAGGTGCGGGCAAGCTTGGAGGGCGTGCGCCATTTCGGATAGACGATCCAGTATGCGAAATCGATGTCGCTGGCGCCGTCTGCAAACGGCGCGATCAGGCGGCCACGTTCCAGGTCGCCCGAAGCGATCGCGAACTTCGCCAGCGCCACGCCGCGCCCGGCCGCAGCAGCTTCAACCACCAGCGAGGATTGTGTGAAGCGCGGACCGCGATTGCCATCCACCGTCGTCACGCCGCGCGCCTTGAGCCAGGCATTCCAGTCCGGCCGCGAAGGGTCGTTCTCGGGGCTCTCATCGTGCAGCAGCACGTGATGGCTGAGGTCAGCCGGCGAGCGCAGCGGGTGTGGCCCGCTCATCAGGTCCGGCGAGCAAACTGGCAGAACGGATTCCGACATGATCTTGTCGGCGCGCAAACCGTCATAGAGGCCTTTGCCGTGGCGCAGGGCGAGGTCGATGTCCGACGAGTTGAAGTCCGTCATCGCCATATCGGCCGACACCCAGACCTCGGCTTCCGGGTTCTGCTCCTGGAAACGCTCAAGTCGGGGAGCCAGCCATTTGGCGGCGAAGGAGGGGGCGGAGGAAATCATCAAGCGGTCGCGCCGCGCCGGGGCCCTCATGTGGTGAACCGCCTCGGCCATCATCTCGAAGGCGGACGTCAGCAGTGGCAGGGCCGCCTGGCCGGCGTCCGTCAGCAGCACCTGGCGTCCGGTCCGGCGGAACAGGGGCGCCCCGGCGAACTCCTCGAGCTGGCGAATCTGCTGGGAAATCGCCCCCGGGGTCACATTCAGCTCTTCAGCCGCCCGGGTGAACGACAGATGCCTGGCCGCCGCCTCGAAGGCGCGGAGTGCATTGAGAGCGGGCAGACGGTCTTCCTGGGCCATTTTGCTTCAGGTTTTCTCTAGGTTTCAGGCGGGTAAGGCCGGCTAATCGACCGGCTTAGGAATGGTTCATTGCTTATACCGTCCCTTCCGGCCATCTGCCGGATTGAGGACGAAATACGGACTGACGCTTGGCTCATTGCCGAGCGTCGCCCGTGTTATATGCTGATGCGTAAGAAAAACTAAAGGGCCAAGGCATGGACGGCGTGTCCGCGGCAACGAAAAAAACTCCTATCGGCCATGTCGCGCTGGTAGGCGCAGGACCGGGTGACCCGGATCTGTTGACCCTCCGCGCCGCCCGTTTGATCGGGCAGGCCGAGGTGGTGTTCGTCGATCGCCTTGTCGGCGCCGGCGTCATGGACCTGATTTCCCCCGCCGCCGAGATCGTGCCGGTTGGCAAATCCAAGGGCGAACACTCCGTCCCACAGGACGAAATCCACCGCCGCATGATCGACGCCGCCCGCACCGGCAAGCGCGTCGTCCGTCTCAAGGGCGGCGACCCCTTCATCTTTGGCCGCGGCGGCGAGGAACTCGAAGCCCTCCGCGCAGCCAATATCGAGGTCGAGGTCGTCCCCGGCATCTCCTCCGCACTCGGCTGCGCCGCCTCCGCCCAGATCCCGCTCACCCACCGCGACATGGCGCAAGCCGTCACCTTCGTGACCGGCCACGCCGCCCTCGGCGAAGAGCCCGATCTCGACTGGCATGCCCTCGCACG
Organism: Hyphomonadaceae bacterium; assembly: GCA_965229115.1. Lineage (GTDB taxonomy): Bacteria > Pseudomonadota > Alphaproteobacteria > Caulobacterales > Hyphomonadaceae > UBA7672. The sequence goes on from CBDDIR010000003.1 coordinate 563,039, forward strand.
CCCGAACCAGACCGTCGTCGTCTTCATGGGCGTCGGCACCGCCGGCACGATCGCAGCCCGCCTCGTCGCCGCCGGCCGTGACCCGTTGACGCCCATCGCCGTCATCGAGAACGGCACCCGCGCCAACGAGATCGCAGCCTTCGGCGCACTCGGCCAACTCGCCGACGTCATCTACACCGCCGGCATCAACGGCCCCGCGCTCCTGATCATCGGCGAAGTCACGTCGCTGGCGCAGGGCAGCCCGGCCACGAAAGCTTTTGGCAAAACCGCGAAGCCCAACCTGTCTTCGCTCTGGGAGATGCTGTCGTGAGCTCAGAACGTCCCAAGCTTGGGCCCGACATTCCCAAAGTCATCACGTCGTGGATCCCCGCCACCGGCCGCGTGATCTACCTGACAACTGATCGCAACTGGTCCGAGAACCTGGCCGACGCCGAAATCTTCACCGGCCCCGCCGCCGCCGAAGTCCTCGCCTGGGCCTCAAAGGACCAGACCCGCGCCACCGACCCGTACTTCATGCAGGTCACACCGGATGGAAAAGTCGCGGGCCGCGAGACCCTGCGCGAGACAATCCGGGCGAACGGACCTACCAACCATCCGATGTTCGGCAAGCAGGCGGGGAACAACTGATGCCAAATCGTCCGATTACCAAGCTCACGCTCTACGGCGACTCGATCTCCGGCAACTGCCTCAAGACGAAATGGACCGCCGACTATCTCGACATCGACTATGACTGGGTCGAGATCAGCGTCGTCGAAGGCGGCACGCGCTCGGACGCCTTCATGCAGATGAACCCGTCAGGCCAGGTGCCCGTGATGCGCCTGCCCGACAGCCGCATCCTGCCGCAGTCCAACGCCATCATGCTCTACCTCGCCGAAACCCATCGCGGCCAGGACCTCATCCCCCTCGATCCGTTCGAGCGCGCCAAGATGATGAGCTGGCTGTTCTGGGAGCAGTACAGCCACGAGCCCTACATCGCCGTGCGCCGCTTCCGGAAGAAGTTCATGAACATGACGGACGATGAACTCGATCCGCAACTGCTCGCCCGCGGCCGCCGCGCGCTCGGCGTCATGGAAATGCACCTGACCTTCGCCGACTACTTCGTCGGCCAGAGCGTCACGCTCGCCGACATCGGCCTCGTCGCCTACACGCGCGTCGGGCACGAAGGCGGCTTCGACCTCTCCGAATTCCCATCCGTGCAGCGCTGGGTGGCGCGCGTCGAGACCGATCTCGGCATCGAACACGCCCGCAAAGCTGCGTAGAAACAGGCCGCCTGATGTACCGTTACGACGAGTTCGACGACACGCTGGTCCGGGAGCGCGCGAAGCAATTCCGTAGCCAGGTCGAACGTCGTCTCAAGGGCGAGCTGAAGGAAGAACACTTCAAGCCGCATCGCCTGCAGAACGGCGTCTATCTCCAGCTGCACGCCTACATGCTGCGCGTCGCGATCCCCTATGGCCAGCTCTCCGCGAAGAAGATGCGCAAGCTCGCCGAAGTCGCCGACAAGTTCGACAAGGGCTACGGCCACTTCACCACGCGCCAGAACGTCCAGTATAACTGGATCAAGCTGGCAGACATGCCCGACGTGCTCGACATGCTGGCCGATGTCGAAATGCACGCCATCCAGACGAGCGGAAACTGCATCCGCAACGTGACGTCGGACCATCTCGCCGGCGCCGCCCTCGACGAACTCGAAGATCCGCGCCCCTGGTGCGAGATCATCCGCCAGTGGTCCACCTTCCACCCGGAATTTTCGGCCCTGCCGCGCAAGTTCAAGATCGCCGTCACCGCCGGCACGCCGGATCGCGCCGCCGTGAAGGTCCACGACATCGGCCTCCTGATGAAGAAGAACGCAGCAGGCGAGGTCGGCTTCGAAGTGCTCGTCGGCGGCGGCCTTGGCCGCACCCCTTACATCGGCACGCTTATCCGCGACTGGGTCTCGAAGCAGGAACTGCTCAGCTATCTCGAAGCCAACATGCGCGTATACAACCGCCATGGCCGCCGCGATAACAAGTACAAGGCCCGCATCAAGATCCTCGTCAACGAACTCGGCGAAGCCGAATACCGCCGTCAGGTCGAGGAAGAGTTTGCGAACCAGAATGCGTGGGAGAAGGTGATCCTCCCGCAGGAAGAAGTGGATCGTATCAGCGCCTACTTCGCCCCGCCGAAATTCGAAACGCTGTCCGCCAAGTCGCCCACGCTCGACGCCGCCATCGCTGGCGATCGTATCTTTGCCCGCTGGGCGAAGAACAATCTCCGCGCCCACAAGGTGCCCGGCTACACCGCCGTCCACATCGCGCTGAAGCCGCAAGGCGTAGCCCCGGGGGACGCCACATCAGACCAGATGCGCGCCGCCGCGGACATCGCAGAAAAATACGGCCTCGACGACATCCGCGTCGCGCACGAGCAGGATCTCGTTCTGCCGCACGTGAAGCTTGATGACGTGCCCGCCGTCTATGCCGCGCTGAAGGCGGCAGACATGCACGCCTCCAACGCCGGCCTCGGCTCGGACCTCATCGCGTGCCCGGGTCTCGATTACTGCAACCTGTCCAACGCACGCTCGATCTCGGTCGCCAACGAAATCCAGGCGCTCTTCGCCGATCCGGATTTCGAGGATGATGTCGGCACGCTACACATCAACATCTCGGGCTGCATCAATGCCTGCGGCCACCACCATGTCGGCCACATTGGCGTGCTCGGCGTCGACAAGAAGGGCGAGGAATTCTACCAGATCCTCTTCGGCGGTCGCGCAGATGAGAAAGCGTCCATCGGCGACATCCAGGGCCCCGGCCTGCGCCATGAAGAAGTCGCGCCCGCCCTCAAGCGCGTGATTTCCAAATACATGGAACTCCGCACGTCGAAGACCGAAAAGCTCGCCGACACGATGAGCCGCCTCGGACAAGCCCCGTTCAAGGAAGCGCTCTATGCCTCTGCTTAAGGACGGCAAGATCGTCGACGACGTCTGGGCGTTCGTGGAAGATGGCCACGAACTGTCGCCCGGCGGCTGCATCACCGTCTCGCTCGCGCGCTTCCTGTCGGAACACGACCAGCTGCTCGCCCGCAACCAGTCGATCGGCGTGCGGCTCGCAGTCTCCGATGATCCGGGTCTGCTCGCCCCCCATCTCGATCACCTGCATCTGATCGAGCTGCAATTCCCCAAATATACGGATGGCCGCGCCCTCTCGCAAAGCCAGCTCCTGCGTCGTCGCTATGGCTACAAGGGCGAAATCCGGGCGACTGGCGAGGTCCTGCGCGACCAGCTGCGCCTCATTATCCGCTCCGGCTTCGACGCCGTTGTCCTCAACGAGGCGGATGCCGAAGCGGTCTTCGATATTTCCGCACACGAGTTTTCAGAATTTTACCAGGCGGCATCGGATACGTCCGACACCATCTTCATGAAGCGCCAGAAGAAGCGCGAGGAAAAGGCCGCCCAATGACGACTGTCACATCATCCGTCGAAACGCCCGAGCAGAAGGTCGAGCGTCTGAACGCCGAGCTGCGCGGGAAGTCCGCACAGGAAATCATCGCCGCCGCCGTGCGCGAGTTCGGCCGCAAGATCACCTACGTCTCGTCCTTCGGGGCGGAGAGCGCCGCCATGCTGGGTCTGATCGCTGAAGTCGATCCGGGCATGCCCATCGTCTTCATCGACACCGGCATGCACTTCCACCAGACGCTGCAATACCGCGACACTATCCAGGAGTTCCTGGGCCTCACCGGCATCCACACCGTCCACCCGATCAAGGACGAGGTAAAGGCCATCGACCCCAAGGGCGTTCTCAACAAGACCGATCCCGACGCCTGCTGCGAAGTCCGCAAGGTGCGCCCGCTCGCGCCTGCGCTCGAAGGCTTCGAGGCGTGGATCACCGGCCGCAAGCGCTTCCACGGCGGGGGCAGGGTGAACCTGCCGGTCGTCGAGTACGCGGAAGGCAAGTTCAAGTTCAATCCGCTGGCCGACTGGACCCACGAACACGTCGACCAGTATTTCGCTGACCGCAAGCTGCCGCCGCATCCGCTGGTCGCTGACGGTTATCCCTCGATCGGCTGCTGGCCGTGCACCGTCCGCCCGACGGACCCGAACGATGTCCGCTCAGGTCGCTGGGTCGGCTTCAAGAAAGAGGAATGCGGCCTGCACCTCGAGACCAAGGATCGCCCCAGAGTCTTCTAGAGCGGTGCGTCTTCTAGGGCAGCGCTGGCGCTGCTTCTTCTGCCTCTGGCGGCGGCTCGTCCTTGCACCGGCGTATCGGCGGCGTCATCGTGCCCACGGGCCAGCCCATGACACGCCAGTGGAAAGTGTCTGCGTCCGTCATCCAGATCTCCCAGACGACAGGCTTGCCGTCCGCGTCGTGGCCCTTCTCGCCCTGATACTGGATGCGGATCAGCGGCATCTGATACTGCATGATGCCTTCGGTGCCGATCACGCTGGTATTCAGCTGCGATCCTTCCGCCTCACCTTGTGAATGATAGATGACGTTCTTGCCGTCGCGTTCGAACCAGATGCGTTCGGCGCTTCCGTTGCACCGGATGCTCTGCTTCAGCATCTCCGGCTTCCAGCCATCCTCATAGCGATACTCCCAGCGGCCCGGGAGCTGCTGGATGATCTGGTCGAGTTTCAGGAATTTCGGCTGTGCCTTGATGGTCGTGGGCGTCTGCGCTCCTGCCGGATCGCTGCACACCAGCGCGAGGCAAGCCGCGCCAATCCACTTACTGGTCATGTTCCCCCCTGCTGACCGGCCCGCCTATTAGGCCAATTGCGGCGATTTCAGCAAGCAAGGCTGTGCGTTTTGCGTGCGCACCTGGCCGGGTAGGCGTTTCCCCCGGGTTTTGGTAAACACCACGCTGGATGTGGGAACGAGCGCCCGAGAGAGGCGTAGCCCAGTGGTGGTGAAGGGTCGTTTGGCATGTCGATCTGGTGGCTGATTCCGGCGTTCGTGGGCCTCGTAGGGGTCCTGATGCTGGTGGGCGGCATCATGGCGGTCTTCAAGGCGCGCCTGGGCTCCGGCCTGCTGCGCGTCCTGTTCGGCGGCCTCACGCTCGCCGGCGCAATGATCGCCGGCCTGATCGGACTTAACCTGCAGACCTACGTCGCCCTCTCCAAGGAGCGCCTGGCAGGGCAGGTCGTCCTCAAGAAGGTGGGCGACCACAACTACACCGCCTCGATCGACCTCGCTGACGACGGCAAGCTGCGCGGCAAGCCGGTCGACTATCAGATCACCGGCGAGCGCGTGCACATCTCCGGCCCGGTCGTGAAGTTCAAGCCCTGGGCCAACGTCCTCGGCATCGACTCGCTGTTCAAGGTCTCCGAGATCTACGGCACCTATGTCGATCCCAACTGCACCAACACCTACACCCCGCGCCGCGAGAGCACGCAGGAATGCGACAGCAAGGACTTCTTCGGCTGCCTCGGCACCAGCTGGAAACTGCTCAACCTCGCAGACTTCGGCCACACCTCGGACTCAGGCCAGCTCATGGCCGACGGCGCCGTCTATGACATCTACGCCAGCCAGGACGCGTTCGAGCTGAAGCCCAACCTCGACAACCAGATCGCGCTCGACCTGCAATCCCAGCAAGTCCCCGGCGGCGCCCAGAACTGCACCGCCGTCACCACGCCGGTCCAGACGCCGGAAGGCACGGTGCAATACACCGCCCCCGCGCCCACCGTCACAACGCCCACGCCAGCCCCGCGCAACCCGCCGCAACCCACGCCGCGCGTCACAACGCCCGAACCCGCCGTCGTTCCGCAAACGGTCCCCGCAACGCCCGCACCCGCGCCTGCAGAACCCATCGTCCCCGCGCCCACGGCGCCAGTCGAACCCGCAACACCGCCAGCCACACCGCCCGGCTAGCCCTCAGCGGTTCTCGCCCATATCGGCCAGCACCCAGTCAGCGAACTGCGAGAGATCGCCGCCGCTGAACAGGAAGCCGCGCACCCCCGCAGCCTTCGCCGCCTCAAGATCCGCCTGCTTGTCCCCGATCAGGAACGACCGCTCCTTGATCACCGGAAAATCCGTCATCGCGCGGATCAGCATCCCCGGCTTCGGCTTCCGGTCATAGCTGTCCTTCGTATAGCGCGGGATCGTCCCCTCCTCATGGAAGGGGCAGTGATAGATCCGGTCGATCTTCGCCCCGCGCTTGTCCAGCTCCACCTCAAGCCAGTCATGCAGCGTCTGCATCTGCTCTTCGGTGTAGTACCCCCGCGCAATGCCCGACTGGTTCGTCACCACGAACACCCACCAGCCCATCTCGTTGAACCGGCGCACCACATCCGCCGCGCCATCGATCCACGCAAAGTCCTCGACGCGATAGACATAGTTGCGATCGACGTTGATCACGCCATCGCGGTCAAGGAAGAGAGCAGGGCGCGGCTGCGGCTTGGTCGTCATGCCGCCACGCTACGCTGTTTGCGGCGCAGGATCACCGCCCTTGCCGCCGCCCTCAACCGCCTCCGGCACAGCCTCACCCGCAGGATCAGCCGGCTGCGCCTCCACCTTCGGCGCAATCTTCAGCCCCCGCATCAGCGGTATCAGCGAGATCGCACAGAACACCGAAGCCAGCGCAAAAGCCGCTCCCGGGAAATAAACCGGCGCATTCACCGACGTGAAGTAGTGGAAGGTCTGCGTCATCGCCAGCGGCGCAAAGATGTTCGACAGCGACTGCACGCTCGCAATCGCCCCCTGCAACTCGCCCTGAGCGTTGCGCGGCGTGCGCGCCGTCATGATCTGGTTCATCGCCGGCCCCAGCACGCCCGCCAGCGCGCCGATCGGAATGATCAGGAACACCATCCATCCCTGCGTCGCCGCCGCATAGGCCGCAAACGTCACGATGCAGATGCAGAACCCGAACACCGTCGTCCGCGTCGCGCCGAACTTCTTGATGAACGGCCCGACCATCGCGCCCTGCACAATCGTCGACCCCACGCCCACTGCCGCCAGCGACCAGCCCAGCATCCCGGGGTCCCAGCCATACCGCACCGCGCCGAAATAGCTGAACGTCGCCGGATAGACCCAGTGCGCAAAGTTGAACAACCCAAGCGCCAGCATGAACCACGCAAGGTAAGGCACCTTGGCCAGGTGCGCGAACGTCCCGAACGCATTCGCCCGCTTCCAGTCGAACTTCCGCCGATGCTCCTTGTCGAGCGACTCCGGCAGTACAAACATGCCATAGCAGAAGTTCACCGCCGCCAGCGCCGCCGATGCAAAGAACGGGAAGCGCGGATCGAACTGCCCCAGGAAGCCGCCAATCGCCGGCCCCAGGATAAAGCCCAGCCCGAACGCCGCGCCTAACATGCCGTAAGCCTTGCCGCGCTCGGCCGGCTCCGTCACGTCCGCGATGTAGGCCGCCGCCGTCGAATGCGTCGCTCCCGAAATCCCCGACAGCACGCGCCCGAGGAACAGCAGCCAGATCGAATGGGCAAAGCCCATGATGACAAAGTCGATCGCCAGCGTGCCGATCGAGATCAGCAGGATCGGCCGCCGCCCGAACCGGTCCGACAACCCGCCCAGCACCGGCGCCGAAAGGAAGTTTATGATCGCATAGACAACCGTGATGTATCCGCCCCACGGCGAAGCATCAGACAGCATCGTCTCAAGCGGCAGCTTGTTGCCCGCCTGCGCCATCGCCTGAGCAGCAACCAGCGCATCCTTGCCGTTCAGCAGCTCGGCCATCAGCTCCGGCATCGACGGCATGATCACGGCGAACGCCATCATGTCGATGAACACGGTCACGATGATGAAGAAGAACGCGTTCTTCCCGAACCGGCTGGGGCCCGGAGCGGCAGCAGAAGATGCGGCGAGGGCCATAAGCAGCTCCGGCTAGGGGGCGCGACCAGCGGCGGATACGCTGGGCAGGCCGCCACAGTCAATCTTGAGTGACCCTGTCACGCAACACATTCAGGCCATCGCGCCATTGCCCGGCCTGCCATTGATAGAAAAGCGGCAGGGGAAGCCCGTGCCGCGCCACATGCGGCTGCGGAATGACATCCCAGCCGCGATGCTCCACGGTCACGCGGGTATCCTTCCCCACCGGCTCGAAACGGACTTCGACTTCCGTCGCCTGATCCGGCCCGAACGTCGCCTGTCGCCAGCCAACCACCAGTTTTTCCCCCGGCTCCCACACGCGCACCGGCCCGATCTCGAACGTCTTTCCGTTAGGCAACGTCTCGATCAGCCGTCCCGGCGTAGCGTTCGACGGTGGCTCGAACGCCAGCTTGCCCGGGCTGCGCGGCGTGAACTTGAACATCTCATTGTGCTGCCACCACGCGCCGATCTCGTCGGTGAACACCTCGAACGCCTGAATGGGCGAGCAGGGCACGCGAATGCTGACAACAACGCGGGATGTCATCGCGCCTTCTTCTTCGCGTCTTTCGTCTTGGCGACAATGTGCGCGGCAAACGAAGATAGCTGCCCCGCCCACATCTGCTCCGCCTTCGCCAACCAGTCCTTCAGCTCGGCCAGCCGCGGCGCATTCAACGCATAGACGCGCACACGCGCATCCACCTCGGGATGCGACTCCACCACCAGCCCCGAAGTCTTCAACGCCTTCAGGTGCCGGCTCATCGCCGGCGCCGGAAGCTCCAGCAATTCCGCAAGCTCGCCCGCACGCCGCGGCTTCTCGCCCAGTATCTCGATCGCCCGCCGCCGCGCCGGGTCCGCCAGCGCCGCAAACAGTTCGTCCACCGCATGTGCTTTTCGCGCGCTCATGCCGGATACTCTTTCAGCAGCTTCTTCGAAGCCGCATTGCGCCACGCCATCCACAACGCACTCTTCGCCGTCGCCGCATCCGCATGCTTCGGATAAAACCAGGTCGACCCCTTAAGCCCCCATCCGCCCGGCACAGGCGCAAACGCCTTCGGCTCCGCTGCACACAGCATCTGCCGCTGCTCCGGCGTCAGCTTCAGGTAAGCCGCGCCGCCCGTCCGCGTCGCAGGCGAAGAAAATATCTTGCCGCCCACGCGCAGGTCCGCCCCCGCCTGATGCGCGCCCTCCGTCACTTCGGGCAGCGCCATCGCCAGCTTCAGGAAAGCCGCCGGCGTCACGCCTTGCTCATCGTGGTCGTCTTGAGCCCCGAATTCTTGTCCCACTGTTCCGGCGTCATCTCCTGCACGGTCCGCCCGAACGTCCAGATATGCCCCTCCGGATCGCGCGCCCGATACGTCCGGTCGCCATAGAACTGCGTCTCCGGCTCCGCGATAATCTCAGCCCCCGCCTTCCGCGCCGTCTCGCAATGCGCGTCGATGTCTTCATCGATATGCAGGTGAACCGTCTGCGTACACACAAGCCCCACAGACGCCGGCGACTTGTGATTATCGCTCCACTCCGTCCCCACCATGATGCGCCCCTCACCATGCATCATCTGGCTATGCACCAGATTGCCCCCCTCATCCTCAATCATGAAGTCGAGCTCAAACCCGAAAGCATCCCGCAGGAAAACCAGCGCGGCACGCGGGTCCTTGTAAAACAGAGCAGGGGTAATGGTCGGCTGGCGGGTCATGACAAAACGCCTTTGTTTCTGTTCGCAGTAATATTTCTACATTCAGAGAAATAACCCGTCAAGCCAGCCCAGCAGCTTCGACCACAAAGTAGGGTGCATCTTGATGCACCGCGTACGCGCCCGTCCTTCGACGGACGCACGCTAAAGCGTGCTGCTCAGGATGAGCGCTACTCAGCCGCCGGCGGCCTACCCCGCGCCACACCACCGCTCTCCCCCCAAGCGCTCATCCTGAGCAGCGCAGCAAAGCTGCGCGTTCGTCGAAGGACGAGCGCGCCACCCACAACCTTCTCCTCGTCATTCCTGCGAAAGCAGGAACCCAGGGGCTCCAAGCACGGTGCTTGCCGCCCCTGGGTTCCGGCTCACGCGCTCCGCGCGTGTCCGGAATGACGATGAAATGGAGGATAGTGGTGAGACGAAACTGCAGGACAGCGAAATTCCATCTCCTCTGAAATCAATCACCTGCATCCGCAACTTGGGGGACAGCACTCCCCAAATCCCACCCCCTCCCGGCCGGGGGTTATACTCCCACCCATGGGTCAGATGTTCCTCATCCTCCTGCGCATCCTGTTCCCGCTCGACCCTGTCGCGCGGGCCCAAGAACTCATGCGCAGCTGGCTGCGCCAGGTGGTGGACGCAGTCACAGACCCGGAAGAGATCGAAAGCTTCGCCTACTGGCCCGAAGACCGGCTCATGCTCGAGCGCGCAATCTGCGTCCTCGAATACGCCCTGCGAATGCTCATCCACGCCCGCGCCCGCCAGATGCTGGGCCTGCGCTACCTCTATTTCCCGCTGCAGCCCGCGCCGCACCTCCGCAACGCCAAGAGTCTCGGCCAGCTCCTCAAGCGCATCACGCAGCTCGCACGCGATTTCCATAATCTCGAAGCACTCGCGACCCGCCGCGCCAAGCGCATGAAGCGCGAGCGCGACAGCGACCCCCTCCGTCTTGCAGCTACGCTGCAATCCACCTCCCCCAGTCTTCGACTGGTGGAGGCAACCCGCCGGCGCCTTGCCTCCACCACTTCGCAGAAGTGGGGGAGGTGGATCGGCGCGTCTTCGCGCCGAGACGGAGGGGGCGGCGCGTCATCCCGCGGACCTCCCTCAACAACTCAGCTGTCGATTTCCAAAATCACCAACCTCGCAGCCCGCCTGCGAGATCGCACCCCCACGCCCAAATCCAGACGCCCACGCTTCGCGTACACACCCACCAAAAGGGGAGACCAAAAATGCGCCTCATGCTCGCGTGCCTTGCATCCATCGCTCTGGCAGGCTGCGCCACAGCCCAGCCATCCACCACCACCTCGCTCGCAGGCAAATGGATCGTCGATCTCTCGACCAAGCCGAGCGAGCCCTACACCAAGACGATGGAGCTCAACCTCGCAACCGACGGCTCGGTCACCGGCTCATTCTACGACAGCGAGATTCAGGCGGGCCGCTGGAAAACCGATCGCGGCAGAACCTGCGTGAGCTTCCGCACCACCGATGGCGCCGGCCCCTATCACTCAGCCGCCTGCCTCACAGGCTCAAGCGTGCAGGGCCAGACATGGGCCGAGCACCGCAACTTCCTGTTCAACTGGAATGCGGTGAGAGCGGAGTAGAGACTAGATCAGGAAGATGTCGCCGAACGTCACCTGGCGCCCGCCGGCATCGGCGATGCGGCCAACGTCTGCGCAGGAGCGGCCCTTCAGGTTGTAGATGATCAGGCGGGCCTTCTCGGCCTGGGCCAGGGCAGCGGCCGCTTCCAGTTCGTCCAACGAGAAATCACCCGCATTGATCCGGAGCGTACCCTCGTCACGAAGCAGTTGCGTGCATTCCTGGAACGACATGACTCGTTACAACCCTTTCCTCACCACGACCGTCCGTGGCTTCACCCATTTCAACGTGTCGAATATGGCCGAAAGAGTCAGACGGGCATTACGATGCAGTCACGTGGCCCGATTAAGGATGATCTGCGTCCGCGTGAGGCACAGAAGCCACGCACTGACTCTGCGGCAGGCGCCGTCTCCTTAGCGCCGGATAAGCCCACGATGAACCGCCGTTCAGCGTCAGGGAATCACGCGACCGAAATTACGCGTCCGCAATCACGCATGCGTCTGCTTCGGCTTCTTCAACTTCCACTTCAGGAAGTGCCGCAGATCCCCCGCAGCAGCCTCGGCCTGACCCCTCACATACTCATCCGGATCGGCCAGCCCCGCCTCGACCAGCGCCCGGACATCGTTCGGCTTCCAGATGATCCCCGCCGTCCGCGCGAGATGCCCGAACCCGAGTATCGCATTGCCCCGCACGTTCGGATCATCATGCTTCGCCAGATGCCGACAGATACGTTCCGCATAGCCGGGATAGTCCTCCTCCGGAGGGTCCATCGACAGCGTGATCGGAATGTAGATCAGCTCATCAGCCGCGTTGCGGGCGAGGGCGTCCTCAATTTGCGGGTAGCTCATGGTCGGTCCGGTGGCAGTCAAAAACTGCGGCGAACTGAACTCATGTTTATCCGAATCTGCAAGCCTCTATCGCCACTCCGGCTTCCGCTTTTCCAGAAACGCCCGCAGACCTTCCTGCGCATCATCGGCCACCGCCAGCGCACAGAAATCATCCACCGCCCGGGCCACGGCGTCGGTATAGGTGCGGTCGGCCTCGCGATGGAAAGCCGCCCGCGAGAACGCGATCGCTGCGGGGGATTTTTCTGCGATCACCCGCGCCGCTGCCATCGCCTCGGCCAGCGCATCGTCCGCTACCCGGCTCACCAGTCCGAGCGACAGCGCCTCGCGCGCATCGAACGTCCGCGCCGTGAACAGCAGATCGAAAGCGCGATAGCGGCCCACGATGCGATGCAGGTGCGCGAAATGGATGGCCGGGGGCAGGGCCAGATTGATTTCCGGATAGCCAAAGCTCGCCACATCGCCCGCAATAATCATGTCGCACGAGATCGCCAGCGTCATGCCGCCGCCACGCGCCGCCCCATCCACCGCAGCAATGCTCGGCTTGCCCAGCGTCCACTGAACCTCCCACAGCTCAACATACAGCCGGTTCAGAAACCCGCGCACCGTCGCTTCATCGCTGCCGAGAATGATGTCGAGATCCAGCCCCGCGCAGAACATCTTCGGGATATCGCTCGCCAGCACCACGGCCCGCACATCACGGTCCGCCCCAGCTCGCCGCAACGCCGCGATGATCTCATCCAGGAACGCGATCGAGAACGCATTCAGTGGCGGTCGCGCCAGCGTGATCACCGCGACCGACTGCTCCACATTGTAACTGACATGCGCGTTGCTCATCTCCCCACCATGCGGCGCGCGCGCCGATGAAGGCAAGTCACTCCCAGAGCAGATGCTCGCCCTGGTTGCGCACATTGCCGACGTCCGGATTGGCCGGCCACGCGCGCATGAGATGAGCGGGGAGGGGCTTCAGCAAGGCATGCGGATCGCGATCATAGGTATCGAGCCAGCGCGTATAGTTTTCCGGCATGAGGATCACCGGCATGGATGTTGCCATCCCCGCCACGGCCAGGTTCGGCTCCGTCGTGATGATGGCGAACGTATCGAACTCCGACCCGTCGATCATCGCCCGGCTCCACAGCCCGGCAAAGCAGAACGACGCGCCCGAGGCCAGCGCGAACGCGAACGGCACGCCGCTCGACCACGCATAGAAGCCAGACGCCGGCACAAGGCATCTCCCCTGCGCGAACGCGCCGGAGAAAACCGCGCTGCCCTCGATATCCTCGGCGCGCGCGTTGAAGCTCGAAAACTTCTTCTCGGAAAGCGGCTTCTTCCACCACACCGGCACCAGCCCCCAGAAGGCCGGCGCAATCTGGATCGCATGCCGCGGCGCATACTCCCCCTCCGGCGCCCGCCGCAGGATCGGCGCATGCGTCCCCGGCGCGATATTGTACTCCGCCTCCGGCGCCTCGATCCCGCGCGGCGGCACAAGATCAATCACAGCCCGATAATCAGCCCACGAGATGGCGCGACGGAAAAAGCGCGAGGTCATGGCCACAACCTAAATCGCTCAACCACGCCCGCCAACTGGAAGCGTGGCCTGCCCACGCGTTCCGGCGCAGGCCGGGATCCAGCCTCCAACAAGAAGCCGCGCATAGCGCGCCGACCAAGGGCCTAGCAACGCTGGTTGACGCTTCCAGAGTCGCGGTAACACTGTTCCAGATCGCTAATCAGACGGAGACGATTCATAAAATGTTCCAGAGAGCGGTGATCCGCGGAATGGCCGGCTATCCGGGCGTCGACTTAGGATTGGTCGCCGAGACCCTTCTTTTTTACAAAGAAGTGCATTTGGCATTTGATGCTGCGTCGCTGCGCGAATTTATCAAGTCTGCTGGAATCATTCCCACTCTTGACCTCTTGGGACGGCACGGGGTGAGTGCATCGTTTACCCCGCAACACGTGGTCGTACAGAGTAACCCGCAGAGCGGACTTGAATGGCATACCTTTGCTCAAATCGCTCTAATTAGGAAAGCAGACGGCAGAAAAGTAAGTAGCGGAGATAAGCTTGTTGAGGCGATTGCTGAGGGAGGTTCTTTAAGCTCCAACGCGCGGCGTGTTGAACTCGTGAGGCGGAAGATCAAGATTACTGATCTTCCTTCGGGAGAAGCATCCATTCCGCATGCGGCTCGCGCTCTTATGGCGGACCGTAGCTTAGTTCACGATCTTCCTCGCGCTGTGCTTGCGGAAGTCTGTCCTCAGTATCAGCTTCCACCTCAGTACAGGTTCAACGTTGTCGGAGGTCCTTCGGGGTTTGCCATAGACACCGACATTCCATTTGCTGAAATCAACGCGATTTATCATCAATCAGTATCGCCGTCGCATAGCACTCTGAGCACCGCATATATTCTATCGCATCTCATCAGTGCCAGGTGTGACGCATATTTCTCGGCATCAAAGTTGGCGGAGCTGGTCACGACACCAGTGCATGCATCCTTGATCAGAAGGCAGGTACACGGATTGATGGAGAAACGTGATGGCAGCGTAACCCAACATGACTTATTCGAAGACGTGGCCTTCCCAGAGGGAAAGTCGTTACGAGAAGTCATCAACTCTGGCGCACGTAGCTTTTCTGACTTTCTAATCTTGCTGGATAAGTCGGAAAAATTTAGGGACTGGCTTCATGCTGCTGATCCGGACACGAGTGTTGTCCGTCAGTATTTGCTCGAAACCAGCTCAAGTTCGTGGCTCGAGTCGTTGCCAGCAAAGATTTTCCGGTTTGGTATAGTGTCGGCTATTGGCGCAGCCGCAAATCCAGCAGTTGGACTAGGTGTCGGCGCTTTTGATGCCCTGATAATCGATCCGCTGGGCAAGGGTTGGCGTCCAAGTCAATTCATTGCTGGACCGCTAAAGCGCTTTGTAAGCGTCTGACTCCACGATGCGTCAGTCAGTGCGTCTATTGCTAGTCACTCCGCTTCATCTGCATCCGTGTCCGTGCCGTACTTCAAGCGAAGGCCGTCTTCAAATCGATCCCAAAAATCATGCGCATGCTGTTCGCTGAGCCCAATGAAGTCGCTTGGTTCCCAGCTAACGCCTGACACGATCAAACTAGCCTTCGAGACTAAACGATGAACTTCATCGAAGAGGTAGCCGATATCATTGTAAGTAGGTCGCAGCGTCGAAATGCTCAGCCGATGGGCCAGCGCCTCATCGCGGAGTTTCCTTACGCGGGCAAGTTCCTTGGATCGGAAAAGGCGCGACATGTCTGAAACAAGAATTGGCAACTCCGTTCGAACCATCTGCTCATCGGACGCGCTACGTTCCGCGTGCGATGCAAACCATCCAGCACCGTTCGCAGCGAACATTTCTATGTTGGGACCGAGGAGACTTTTTAGTCTTTGGATTGTCACGCGATCGGTCTTCGGCGGATCGGTAAGGCGACAGATAGAAAGCACCGTCATTGTCGCGGCGGAGCGTATTACGTGATCGAACGTATGCGCTTCGAATGTGACGTTGAGCAGTTTATGCAGGCCGCGTCGGTGACTTGGATCGAGTCCGTTGCCTGCAGTGAAAACGCTCCAACTGGCACGGGCGTGCTTGAGTTCATTCTCAAGGCCCGTGACAAGCGTTTGTGCTTCTGCAAAGGCAATGTTGCTCGAAGTCTGCCTCAATCAATCGCCTCGCGCTTCTGGCCGCTCTCGCTGACGTACAGTTCCTTTCCGACTTCGGCGAACTTCGCGCTCATGTCGGCCATGCCGACTTCTTTGTCGTTGAGCTTGGCGGCGTACTCGCGGACGTCTGCGGTGATCTTCATCGAGCAGAATTTCGGGCCGCACATGGAGCAGAAGTGGGCGACCTTGTGGGCGTCCTTCGGCAGGGTGGCGTCGTGGAATTTCTGGGCGGTCTCGGGGTCGAGCGAGAGGTTGAACTGGTCCTCCCAGCGGAACTCGAAGCGCGCGCGGGAGAGGGCGTCGTCGCGGAGCTTGGCAGACGGATGGCCCTTGGCGAGGTCGGCCGCGTGAGCCGCGATCTTGTAGGTGATGACGCCGGTCTTCACGTCGTCGCGGTCGGGCAGGCCGAGATGTTCCTTCGGCGTGACGTAGCAGAGCATGGCCGTGCCGAACCAGCCGATCATCGCCGCGCCGATGCCGGAGGTGATGTGGTCATAGCCAGGCGCGATATCCGTGGTGAGCGGCCCGAGCGTGTAGAACGGCGCCTCGCCGCAGACGGCGAGCTGCTTTTCCATGTTCACCTTGATCTTGTGCATCGGCACGTGGCCGGGGCCTTCAATCATCACCTGGCAGCCCTTGTCCCAAGCAACCTTGGTGAGTTCGCCCAGCGTTTCGAGCTCGGCGAACTGCGCGGCGTCGTTGGCGTCGGCGATGGAGCCGGGGCGCAGGCCGTCGCCCAGCGAGAACGAAACATCGTATTGCGCCATGAGATCGCAGATCTCGTCGAAGCGCTCGTAGAGGAAGCTCTCCTTGTGACGCGAGAGCATCCAGCGCGCCATGATCGAGCCGCCGCGTGAGACGATGCCGGTGACGCGCTTGGCCGTGAGGTGGATGTATTGCAGCCGCACGCCGGCGTGGATGGTGAAGTAATCGACGCCTTGCTCACACTGCTCGACCAGCGTGTCCTTGAAGACGGACCAGTCGAGCTTGTCCGGATCGCCGCCGACTTTCTCGAGCGCCTGGTAGATCGGAACGGTGCCGATCGGAACGGGCGAGTTGCGGATGATCCAGTCGCGGATGTTGTGGATGTTGCGGCCGGTGGAGAGGTCCATGACCGTGTCGGCGCCCCAGCGGATCGACCAGACAAGTTTCTCGACTTCTTCTTCCACCGAAGAGGTGACGGCGCTGTTGCCGATATTGGCGTTGATCTTCACCAGGAAGTTGCGGCCGATGATGACGGGCTCGAGTTCCGGGTGGTTGATGTTGGCCGGGATGATGGCGCGGCCGCGCGCGATCTCGCTGCGGACGAATTCGGGGGTGATGAAGGCGGGGATTTCCGCGCCGAAGTCTTCGCCATCGGCGCGGCGGGCTTCTGCGCCCTCGGCCATGGCCTCGCGGCAGGCGTTCTCGCGGTGGGCCACATAGGCCATCTCCGCGGTGATGATGCCGGCGCGGGCATACTCGAGCTGGGTGAGCGGGTTCTTTTTCGGGTCCTTGTCGAGGCCCCATGCGTCAGCGCGTTTGTCGAGCGCGGCCTGGCCGACTTCGCCGATGCCGAAGCGGCGCAGGGGTTTGCGCTGGTGAGGGAAGGCGGGAACGGCGCGGCCACCGCTGACATTGCCATTGTCCTCGGGTTTAACCGCGCGGGGCTCGTACTGTTCCACCGCGCGGATGTTGCGCCATTGATTCCGGATCGGCGGCAGGCCCTCGTGCACGTCGATCGCGACGGCGGGGTCGGTGTAGGGGCCGGTGGTGTCGTAAACGCGGATCGGCGGTTCCTTCGCCGACGGATGCACGCTGATCTCGCGATAGGGCACCAGCACATCGGGGAAGCCGGGCGCTGCGGAGTAGAGCTTCTGCGAGGCGGGCAGCGGGCCGGTGGTGACCTTGAACGGCTCGATGGATTTCGGGTCGATGTGCTTGTTCATGGGCTAGGCCTCCGGAATGCTGGCGTGGGCCAGCCGGTGCGTGGGCGGAATCTGCGTGAGATGAAAGTCTGACATCGTTCCCGTCCCTTGCGCCGGCATGACCCGGATCAGGTTCTAAGGGTGCTCGCTCGTGTCAGAGCCGATCTCAGCGAGCTTACGCCCGCGCCCCTCGGATAGGCGCGCAACATACGCCGAGTTGGCGTGGTTGCAAGGGTGTCAGGTCTCGGTAGCTGGCGCGGCCGGGTCTTCGATCGGAGGTGGCGGATAAGCATCCTCGAGAATGGCCTTAGCTTCCAGCGGGCGCTCGATGAAGCGGATCTGGAAGGCGGACCCCTGCTCATCGCGGTGAAGCACGGCGAGATCAAGGTTCGGGCCGCCGGCGAGGATGTCGCCAACATCGCCAGCAGCCATTTCGGCTACGATGGCGCCGGATGCGTCGAGAGCGATCAGGCGCGCGGGGGTGGCTGCGTAGTGCGTGGCCGTCGGCTGCTTCGGCCGGGCGAGTTTGAAGAGCTGAGCGATAGCGAGAATGCCGATGGCGAGCGCGAAGGCGAAATAGACCGGCGCCAGCATCGCATCCGGATTGATCGCGTCACGCGGCGCGATGGAGCCGAGGAAGACGGCGGCCAGCAGGAGCGTAACGAGGGTCGATGGCACGAAGATGCCCAGGGCGATGAGGCGCTGACGCGCCTGTTCAGAACGGACGAGCCGTTCGGAAATCGTCGTGCTCCAGATAATATGCTCGCCTTCGCGCAGATGCGGCGTGAACGGATCGCTCATGGCGTTCCATCGACATTGCCGAACGTGCCCCAGCCATCCGGCGTGCCGCCATGCTCCGCGACGAGCTCGCCAAGGATCTTCTGGGTGCGCGTAATGCCGTCATAGTCCGCGATCATGCGGATCGCGACATAGACGGCCCAACGCTGGTCGTCCTCGTCCTGGTAGAGTTGCCCCTCGAAGCCGGCCTCTTCGATGGCGCTCAGGCAAGCGAGAGCAATGGATTTTGACGAGGCGTCGATGGCGAAGTCTATGACCATAGCTTTCGACATGTCCGAGCCGCTTTGCGCGATATGGCGCAGCGCGTTGCCGTCTTCATCGTCCGGGTAGTCACTGGTCACGTGGATGATACCTCTTGGGGCATGACTAGGCGGCGCGCCCGGGTATTTCAACCTCGCTGTGCCGCGCCTATCTTGGAACCTACGCAACGGAGATGAGCCATGTGGCCGGTGACACGCTTGCAGACCTTGTTCGGGATTGAACATCCGGTGGTGCAGGCCCCGATGGCAGGAGCCTCGACGCCGGCCATGGCGATCGCTGTCGCGAATGCTGGTGGGCTGGGTTCGCTGGGGTGCGCTGTGATGTCGGCCGAGCAGGTGCGTGCCGCGACAGCGGAGGTGCTCGCCGGGACCAACGGGCCGGTGAACTTCAATTTCTTCGTCCATCAGGAGCCGGATCTGGCGCGGCATGACTCGTCGACCATGCGGACGGCGCTGGCTCCGTTCTATGCGGAATATGGCTTGGGCGAACCTGCAGCGCCCAAGGCCGGTGCGCCTGCTTTTGATGATGCGATGCTGGAAGTGCTGCTTGTCTGCAAGCCCAAGGTGGCGAGCTTCCATTTTGGTTTGCCGGCGCCGCATGCAGTCGACGCGTTGAAGCGGGCAGGCGTGAAGCTGGTCGGCAATGCCACGAACGTTGCGGAGGCGAAGGCGCTGGAAGCGGGCGGGATGGATGCAATCGTGGCGCAGGGCGCAGAGGCCGGTGGACACCGCGGGGCGTTCATTGGCGCGGCGCACGAGAACGACATGGGCACGATGGCGCTGGTTCCCTTGATCGTGGATGCGGTGAGTGTTCCGGTGATTGCAGCCGGTGGAATTTTTGACGGTCGCGGCGTTGCGGCGGCGATCATGCTTGGCGCTGCGGGAGCGCAAATCGGCTCGGCATTCCTGCGCGCGCCTGAAAGTTCAGTGTCGCCATTACACAAGCAGGCACTGGCAGAGACGTCGGACAATGCGACGAAGCTGACGCGTCTGTTTTCAGGACGCGCAGCGCGGTCAATCAAGAACCGGTTGGTGCGGGAGCTTTCTTCGTTCGAGAATGATGCAGCGCCGTTTCCCGCTCAGCGTTCGGTGATTGCACCACTGTCGAAGGCGGCTGCGGATCGCGGTTCGGCCGACTTCATGCAGCTCTGGAGTGGTCAGGCGGGCTTGCGCGCAGAGGATTTGCCAAGCGCCCAGATATACAAGCGCATCTGCGATGAAGCCATGGCGCTGCTTGGCTAGGGTGTTTTTTCGGCCGGGCAGTTGGCCCAATGGGCGGTGAGGGAGTCTGCCCAGACTTTGACGCCGGCTTCGCCTTCGGTGGCCGCGGTCAGTTTCAGCAGGAAGTTGCTGTAGTTGGAATGGTTGGGCCGGCCGAAGCGCGCTTCGATCACGTGGCCGTATTTCGCATCGGTGATGAGTTCGCCGCCACGGTCGCCGATGACGGGATCAGTGAAGGCGGGGCCGGAAATTCGAAAGTGGTGTTTCGCGCCGCTGTCGGAGCTGTAGAGGAATTTCGCATTTACAGCGCCGAGTATGCGGATCAGCGGCGGCGGGCCGTCGGGCCATGCCATGGCGAGGCCAAAGGTGAAGCTCTTGGGTTCGCGCGGCCCGAGCAAAGCAAATTCAGCGAGGTCGAAATCGTACATGCGCCATGGCGCGGGCGGCGCATCGGGTGTTTCGGCGGGCTCTGCAGCGGCATCGCCCAAGCGCACGATGAGTTTGCGCGTAGAGTCCAGAGTGAGGAAGGCTTGCGGAAGTTGCGTGCGGTCGCGCTGCAGCCGACCGCCGACCAGCGTTGTTGCTTCGTTGGTCGCCGGATCTACCGTAGCGGTGACGTAAGCTGCGTCGGTGCAGGGAGCTACCATCTTGGCGACGTGGATCGCGTTCGGCGCCGGGATGTGGACGAGGATCGTTTCCGGTTCTGTGCCGCTCTGATTGGAGCGGATGTAGCTGAGCGTCGTACCTACTGCATGGACGGGCGGCGGACCCGCTGGAGCTGCCGCGATGGCGGGCTGTTCAACCGAGAGAACCGGCAGGATGAAGCTGAACCCCGCCATGACGAGCAGGCAGGCGAGCGCGGCGATCAGGCGATTGCGAAGTTGGGATTGTAGTTTCTTTTCCGCCGGATCGGCCGCGGGCGGCGTCCAGAAGGCGGTTGCAAAGATGTTGGTATAGACGAGGCGCGGCCGGGGCAGGTCGGGCTTGCGCAGGCGCTCGATGCGGTAGGACATCCGGACTGCGAGAATCCAGAAGACCAGCGAAGCTAGCGCGAGCAGGCCGAGACCGATGGAGAGCGCAGGGATCATGCGCGATTTGCGCTGATGCTGGCGGGGCAGTCTAGTGGGGTCAGCTCGCGACGATGGCGTGAGCGGTGAGGCCAATGGCGAGGTATATCGCGCCAAGGATGAGCGCGACGACGCCCCAAATGCGAACGCGGCCGGGGGTGGACATGGCCGATGCCAGCTTCAGGAAGCCTTCCGGCGCAGCAAGTAGGAGAACGCCTTTCACTAGCGCTACCCAGCCGAGCAGGGAAACGAGGATGGAGGAAAGATCCATCCAGACAGAGTGAAGCGTGATCAGGAAGAGGCCCAGAATTATGCCAACCAGGGCTCCGAGGAAGGTGAGGCCGGGGCTGCGTTCGAAGTCGGCGATAGCCAAGGCAACGCGGCCGGGCTTGAGAAGCGCAGTTACGGCAAGGATCAGCACCGCGATGCCGTAAACGCGGGCCAACTGGATCGTGAGAACGGCAAATGTGTCGAACATCATACATCAGCGCGCAACAGGGCGCGCTGGTTCCAGACCCGAGCCGGTCTTCTAGATTTCCTTGGGCGGCGCGTGTGCCTCGATCTGGATCCAGGTCTGTTCGGAGAAGGCGAGGAGATCGCCTGCTTCATTGAACAGGGCCGTGCCTGCAAAATGCTTGCGACGGTCCTGCCCCCTGGACCATGCGACCGAGACGATCGGCGCATCTGGAGTAGGGCAGGACAGGATTTTAGCCGTCATGCGGCCAAGCAGGATCGGCTCCTTGTCGATGGCGAAAGCGCCGGGGCAATCCAGGGCGGCCCACATGTATTCGGGCGCGATGCGGCCGGAAGCATCTGCCAGGTCTGGCGAGGGCTGCCATGGGGCCGCGACGATCGGGAAGGCGTTCGGGTTGTCGAGCCCGGAAGGCTCCTTCAGCCAGTCGGAGAAGATGCGCAGGCCGTCGCCCACGGGGCGGGCGGGGCCGCAAACAAAGCAGCGTGGGAGGAAGTGTTCCTCGGCATTGCGGAACGAGGCGGCGGCGACGGTGGCGGCCTCCAGGCCGGGCGACTGTACGTTGGGCGTCTCAAGCCAGGTCGGCTTCAGCGACATGATGAGAATACGCATCGATGCATCGTCCGTCATGATGTCGATGCCGCCGTCCGTCGTATGGGCGCGCAGCGTTTGGTCCAGCGGGACAGGTGCGCGCAGCGTGACTTCCACGGCGTCGGCTTGGGGAAGAAGCTGCGCGGCCAAGCCAGCGGAGTAGCCGCCATTGCCGGAATCGTGCGGGCCGTTGAAGCGTTTCTGGATGCGGAGTGTCTCGGTCATGGGCCGAGTTTAGCTGCTACAGCCCTCGTATGGCCAGCGCCTCGACCCTGTGGGCCTAATTCTGGTCGTGGTGACGGCCCGTGCCGTCCTGATGCCATTTGTCATCGTTGACCGAGCAGTGGTGGTGGCCCTCGCGGTCGTAGTATTTATGCAGGCCAAAGGCGCAGTCGCCGTCGAGATATTCGAGGTCGCTGTAGAGCGAGAGCGCCGTGCCGAAGAGTGCGAGCTCATCCGTCGTGCATCCGCCGAGGGCGGGCGCTGCAGCTAGCGCGGCGATGGCGAGACGGACTTTCATAGGCAGGCCCCCAGGATGCCGAAGCGTCGCGGAGGATCATGAAGGATCAATTTGCGGAAGGCGAGAGAGACGCAGGGTTAATCCGCGTCTATTTTCTCGCCCGCCCGGATCGTACCTTACGCGAGCGTCTTGCGCATCTCGGCGAGGTGGAAGTCGCGCGTGGTCTCGCCCGTGGTTTCGGAGAAGGGGAAGGGAAGCGTGGCGCCGGTCAGGCGATAACCACGGCGCTCATACCATTCGATGAGGGCCGTGCGGATGTTGATGACGGTCATCACCATCTGGTTGCACTTCCAGAGATCCTGAACGCGCTTCTCGGCTTCGGCGATCAGCTTCTTGCCTAGCCCGCTACCGTGCGCGTCAGGGTTGATTGCAAACATGCCGAAGTATGCGGCGTTGGTTTTGGCGTCGGGCTCAGGCGGAAGGCCCTGGAGCAGGCAGCAGCCGGCGATCTTGCCGTCAATCTCAGCTAGCAGAAAACGGGATTCATCGCGCGAGATCAGGTCTTGGATCTCCGCTTCGTTGGTGCGTGGACCTTTAAGCAGGTGTGCTTCCGACGTCCATTTGCCGGCGGCGTCTTCGCTGCGATAGGCGCGCTCGATCAGCGCGACGAGCGCCGTTACGTCAGCTTTCTGGGCGTATCGATAAGTCGGTTCGGTCATGTCTGGCTCCACCGTTCGCTAATCCATGGCGACGCTCGCAGGTCAAGCGAGGTTTTGTGACCGGGGCGGGTGTTGCCGCAGCGAAGGGGGTGGCGCTTAACTGTCCCATGTATTGTGAAGGAGGCCGCTATGCGGATGTTGGCGCTTGCAGTTCTGGCGATCCTGTCTCCAGCGGCGATTGCCCAGCAGCACCTTCCGCCTGATCCCATGTTCTGCAATCCGGAGAGTTACCCGCACGATGCGGTGGCGGCCGCGCCCTATTCGCACCGCGTCGTGTTCGAGGACGAACATGTGAGGGTGCTGGAGATCAACCTGCCGCCGCAGACATCCGAGCCAATTCACATCCATGCCCTGCCGAGCGTGATCATGGGTGAGACCGGCGGCAAGGGCGCGAAGTTCCGCTACACGCAGTACCGGATGGAGGGCGGCAAGTTCGTTGAGATTTCACACAACGACGTAGAACCGACCGAGGGCTTCCGCACAGTCTGGTCGGGTCCAGAGGGACCTCACTCCATCAGCAACATCGGCGGCGTGCCAGTGAAGTTCATGCGTATCGAGACAAAGCCGGAAAGCTGCTCGCGCTAGGGCGTGGGCGTGAACTTCTCTCCCGTGCCGGGCATATAGACCGGGCCGAGCGGGCCAGTCGCGCCTTTTAGGAACGTGACCTTCGTTTCGATCGTCAGCGACTGCCGAACCGCCAGTGCAGCCTGCAGCGCCGCATAATCTGGCCCGTCGCCACCCATCGCGGCGGCATCGCGAGTCGCAGCCCAGTGTTCAACGCTGGCGTAGCGCGTGGTGAGATAGACTTCATCGTAGTCAGGCGATGCCGCTTTGCTGTCGGGCGAAGGGATGACTTCCCACATGCCGACAATGCGCGCACCGATCTTTTCGAAGAAGGGCCAGATGCCTGTCTGCGATGCTTCGAGGAATTGCGGGAAGGCGCCCTTCTTGATCTTCCAGTAGCGGATGGTGACGATCTCTTCGCCCGGCTGGGCTGCGAGGTTGCGGACAGGACCGCGACTTGCAGCGGCATCGCGATTCATCTGCACTGGATTGTTGTTCGGCGGTAGCTGCGAGGTCTGGGTCGATGGCGGTTGCGCCTGTGCAGTCGTGCACGCGGCCAGAGCGAGACAAGCGGCGATCAAGGCGAGTCGCATCGAAACTCCTACGGCAACCGAACGCTGAAATGGCGCCCATGCACGGCGCACAATCACGTACGCGCGTTCAACTTCAAATAAGCGAGAATGTAGGTTCGGTCACTTGCGTGTAGCACCGGGGTATGCTGGCCTGATCATGGGTATTGGGGAATATCAACATGACACACAGAACACCGGAGTTCTCACTCGCTCTGACGCACGTCTTCAAGGGCGTAGCGCGGTTTACAAGCGCCAGATTTGCAGGTCCCGGCTCAAACGCAATTCATCCGAAAACGGATGATAGCCGGCGCAGGACCCAGATTCTGCAGAAGCTTTACAGCGATCACGCCGTCGAACTGGCGGAGCTGGGGGGCGAGATCACCTACCGTGAGACATTGCCGCCGGATGGCTGGATCAATGACCGACTCGCGTCGATGGGTGAGCGCTGGCGCGTGCACAATGTCGACGGCTTCCGCTGCGAAATCTACGACGCGATGTCGTAGGCGTTTTGTGGCCCAGTGATTCTCCGGTGGCTTGGATCGCCGGGGAATCAGATCGACCTTATCGCCGCATAGCGAGCAATTGAGGCCCGCGCGGTCGCGCGGGGGGGTGGATACATGTGTCGCGGTCCATCGCGCGGGTAACGACCATTCTAACTGTACGCCAATGCCAGCAAGTCGCCGCGGGAAGCGGCTGGCGCAGATGGCGGCGCACCATCCCAAAGCGGGCGCTATCACTGGTTCGCTAGGCGGCTTGCGTCTCCATGTTTCAGGCACATCTTTGAGTTACATGGGTCTATTGCCCATCAACGCGACCTTAATCGCGTGCCTATAGACTTTAACTTCCTGTATTTGAGACCGGTCCTCTCGCATGAATCTGATCGACGGCATCAAGAGTGACTGGATCTACATGACCGGCTTCCGCCGGATCATTGGCGCGATCGGAAAGTTCGATCCGGAAGAAGAATACACTGTCGCGGACGCGATCGAGGATGCGGTCGACGATCATGACGACCGGGTGTTCATTTCCTTCGAAGGCCAGGAAATCAGCTACGCCGAGTTCGACAAGCGCGCGAACCAGTTTGCGCATTGGGGACAGGCAGCCGGACTGCGCAAGGGCGACTGCGTTGCGCTCTTCATGGAAAACCGGCCGGACTACATCGCCTTCTGGGCGGGCATGGCCAAGATCGCGGTGAAGACCGCGCTGATCAACTACAACCTGACGGGCGCGGGTCTGTCGCATTGCGTGAAGATCACCAATGCCCGGGCTATCGTCATGAACCCCGAGCTGGCGGGGCAATTTGAAACGGCGCGTGAGCAGACGCCGCTGGATCTCGGCGCGTTCGTGCTGGGTGGCCCGGCTGACGGCCTGACGCAGATCGACGAGGCGGTCGACAAGTCGTGGACAGAGCGGCCCAACAGATCGGTGCGTGCCGGCGTGAAGGGCGGGGAAATCGCGCTTTACATCTACACGTCGGGCACGACTGGCCTGCCGAAGGCGGCAAAGATTTCAGGCGTGCGTGCACGCGGCCTCATGCGCGTGTTCAAGGATGCGACCGAGGCGCATGCCAATGACCGGATCCTGCTGACCCTGCCGCTGTATCACGCGACCGGCGGCATGTGCGGGGTTGGTACAGCGTTGAATGCAGGCGCGTGCCTGATCCTGCGCCGGAAGTTTTCTGCATCGCACTTCTGGGAAGAGGCGATCGCGAACGACGCAACCATGCTCGTCTATATCGGCGAGCTGGGCCGCTACCTGGTGAACCAGCCGGTGAGCGCGCTGGAGAAGCGGCACAAGATCAAGAAGGGCTTCGGCAATGGCCTGCGCGCCGATGTGTGGGCGCAGTTCGTTGAACGGACGGGTATCCATCATTTGGTCGAGTTCTATGGTTCGACCGAAGGCAATGTGAACTTCTTCAATCTCGACGGGAAGATCGGCGCAGTGGGCCGCATACCGCGGCTGCTGCGGTCACGTCTGCCGGCGCGCATTCTCAAATTCGATGTCGAGACAGAGCAGCCGGTACGCGGGCCTGATGGCCTTTGTATCGAAGCGGCGCCTGATGAACCAGGCGAGGCGGTAGGGCCAATCACGCATGAGCCGCGCCAACGTTTCGATGGCTACAACGATGAAGCGCAATCGAAGAAGAAACTGCTGCGCGACGTGTTTGCGAAAGGCGACCTTTGGTTCCGCACAGGCGACCTGATGAAGATGGACAAGGATGGCTACATCTACTTCGTCGATCGCGTCGGTGACACTTTCCGTTGGAAAGGCGAGAACGTCTCGACGAGTGAAGTCGAGATTGCCTGCTCATCCATGCCGGGTGTGAAGCATGCCATCGTTTATGGCGTCGCGGTTCACGGCCATGATGGGCGTGCGGGCATGGCGGCGTTGACGCCGCAAGAGGGGATCGATCTCAAAGGGCTGTACGCGCATCTTGCCGCACAGCTTCCCGCATACGCGCGACCCATCTTCCTGCGCCTGCAAGGCGAAGTCGAAACGACCGGTACGCTGAAGTACCGCAAGGTGGATCTTGTGGCTGAAGGCTTTGATCCAGCCAAGACCAGCGACCCGCTTTATGTAGTGGACGTTGAAAAGGCCACCTACGTGCCGGTCGACGCATCAATGTTCGCAGAGATCGCGCGCGGCGCACACCGCTTCTAGCCTAACCCTTCTTGGGCGTGATCGCGGCAGCCGGATTGTTCCGCGTGCCGGTCTCTTTCGCATCGGCGAGCAGGGTAGCGCAGGGCGCATCCGGTTCGCCGCCCGTCTGGATGAAGGGCAGGAGAGCGAGCGGACCAGAGATCGTCGACAGCAGGGCCGAGAAGCCTGCCTGCAGCAACGTCTCTTCGTTCAGCGCCTCGAAGGTCGGATTACGTAGCGTGCCGCCGACGCGGATGTCGCCCGAGATCGTCCCAATCGACACGTCGTGCGGCCGGGCGAAGACTTCGATGTTCATCGACTCATTCTTGAGATTCACGCCGCCGGTCGCTGCTATCAGGCTGTCCTTGTTGTCGATTACAGCCGGTTTCAGCGATGCCTGACCGTCCTTGAAGGCGATGTTTGCAGCGAGGCAGCGCGACTTCAGGAATTCCGGGTTTTTCTTGTCCTGCGTGGCCCAGATCACCAGGATTTCGCCAAGGTCGAGTCCAGCGCCTTCGACGGCAAATTTCGCCAGCTCGCTATTATTCGACCAGACGCCCACTTCGCCATTGGATGAAGCGGCTGCCTCGCGGAAGCCCGAGCCGGTAAACGTCAGAGCAAACTTGCCGTTCAGCGAGCCACGCACCATCGGCGTATCGATGAAGCGGGTGATGGCCACGTTATCCAGCGTCCCGCTGGCCTTGGTGAAGGCCGGGTCTTTCGCGGCGTTGATGTTCACCTTGGCGTCGAGGTCGCCGGTGGAGGTTTTCACAAGCGCGCGCTCGAAATCGAGAACGCTGTCGCGAAGCGTGCCCTTAAGCGTCAAGGCGTTGATGCCCATCGGTGCATCGACCACTTTGTTCGCGACAAAGCTGATGTCGGCGTTTACGGCAGCGAGACGGCCAAAGTCGATGCGCGCGTCCGGGATCAGGCGCGCCGAAGCGTCGAATACGCGCTTGGCCTTTTTCTGTTCTTCGTTCTGGGGCTCGCCTTGGTCGGGCGTGACCGGAATACCAAACACAACACCCATGTCGTCAAAGTCGAGCGATTTGGATGTGAGATCGACGGTCAGCATCGGCTTCTTCTGCATCAAATTGATGCGCACGAGGCCGCCGAGATCGCTTTCGCCCAGCTTGCCGGAAAGGTCTTCGACCGACCACGTCTGGTTTTGAGCGAGCAGCGTTCCCTTGATGTCGAAGGGCGGGGTGTCAGGCGAAGAGGCGCCTGCGATATCCGCCAAGTCCTTCATGTTCTGACCTTTGACCGTCACATTGCCTTTCAGCGCGCCGCCCCATTCGCGATGCAGATTGGTGAACGTGATGCGATTGTCGCCCGAGGTTGCCTCGGCGCTCACAGTGCCCTTGCCGAACGAGCCCTGCGCCGTGACGATTTTTACGACCCGCGGCTTGTCGTTGCGGGTGAACTTTATCTCCACGTTCGCCGCGTCGATCTCATCGACATACTGTTGCGGATTGAACGTGGTCTTGGTTTCGTTGTCCGCCTTCTGTTCGAGAAGGATTTCGCCGTCGCGTACCCAGATGCGTTTGGCCAGCACGCGTCCGGGCAGCCATCCGAACAAGTCGTAATTGATCTCGATCGCGTTGGCGTTGATCGTGCCGGGCCAATCGAACGTCGACAGGACAAACTTGTCGGAGAAGGGGTGTTCAAGATGTCCGACATCGACTTTTGCCGTCTTGTTGCCAAACGTGCCGATGGCCCAGTTGATCATGGGCGTGCCGGTTTTCGGGTTCGCGAGCAGGATGTTCAGCGTCACCCAACCAACAACCAGAACGCCAACGATGGAGCCCATCCATATGAGCGCCGGCTTTGCGGGCGATTTCCATTTGAAGTTTCGCGCACGCTCGCGCGTTCCGGCTGCAAGTTTCGCGGAACCCGATTTAACTTTAGTCCATTGATCGTTGAACCACGCCACGCGCTACTCCACTCCGTGATGGGGAATCGCGCGAAAACCTCGTTTGTTCCGAAAAACGTGCTCCGCAGGGCTATTGCCGCGGAACACGTCTTTACCTCCGATTGATGATCAGCTCCACAGATCACCCAGCATAAGCTGCTCGATGAAGCTGGGGCCGACCGGATAGCAATAGCTCGTGTTGTTGGCCCAATCATCGAGGCGCGTGACCAGCGTCTGGACAGACGGACCCATCCGAACGCCGACCGCCTCCAGGCGATGCGCCAGCTCGCGCAGCTGCGCTTCCTCGAGATCCACATTCTGGCGTGCCTTCGCTTCGGCGAGGCGCCAGCCTGCGGCGTCCCAGTTCAGCGCGATCGCTGCGCTCGTATCTGCGCGCCACGCATAGACCGCCATCCGGCCATCTGCGATGCGAGCCGTGTGATCCGCCAGGCAGTTCTGGAACTCCAACGCGAGCGCTTCGAGCTGCTTCCGGCTGGTGATGCGCACAAACGGAGCACCCAACACTGGCGCCGGATCCGCCCCGCGGAAGGCATCGGGCGTAAGATCCTCAACCGCGCGCGTAAACACGGCGCGCGCATCCCCTCCGGTCCCCCACCGACGCGCGATGCGCCCCGCATCGTTAGGGTGGCGCATACGGGTCGCGAGCTGGAAGGCCCGACCCAGATCGGTTGCTGCTGCTTTCGTCGGCATGGCGCGGACGATGGCGGCGGTGCGCAGGGCTGGCGGCAGTTCCGCGATCGGCTCGAAATAGGCCGGGCGGACCAGATCGAGGTGGCGCAGCACCTCGTTCGCCATGGGCTCGGCGAGAAGACGGAGAAATACCGCGTAGTCACGCGGCTCCCACAGCGTCTCTCCCGCTTTGGCCATCGCGCGCATCAGACCTTGCGCGTGTTCTCCCGCCAGCGCTTCGGCCACGACGGCGTCGCGCTGGTACTCGACAAGCCGGCGCAGCTCGGTAGGGCCGATCTGGCGGTGCGTCTGGCCGGCCAGCGCAATTGCCGCCGCGTGGCGACGCGCTGCGGGAAGGGCGAAGAACTCCGCATGAGGCGCCGGCCAGAGCTGGGCAACCGCATCGGCGAACTCGCCAGCGATGAACGCCAGAAGCGGCGTGGCGGTGCGCGCCCGCGCGGGCGTCCGCATGAACATTTGCGCGGTCATCGCCGCGTCTCCTCTCGACATACGCCAGCACATTCGCCGTGAAGCGAAGCATCAGGCGTGACTCCACGCGCGCAGAATTGCGCAGCGCGGCGTCAGTTGGTTTTCGAGGTCAGACGCTACCGAGCGAAAGCGCGGGAGGCCGACCGGCCCCCAAGGCTGGGGGCAAACTGAATAGGTTCAGTCGCCTCATCGAGCGATTGCTCCATTGCGGTGCGGGAGAATGTCCCCCGACCTGCGACCGTGTGGCGCAAGATTCTGGCGGGAATTGGGCATTCGACAAAACTGCTCTAGGTATTCGTCATCTGGTTCCACCGTGCTGCGCACTTGGACGAGCGCCACAGCGGGAATGGACAGGAGAGACTTCATGCGCCTTGCCTTGCTTGCCTTCGTTGCGCTTGCTGCGTGCACGCCTGAAGCAAAGCCTCCGGAGGCGCCGACCGCGCCCGCGGCGGAAGCCCCTGCGGCGCCAGCGTCTGCTCCGTTGGCGGACGGCGAAATTCCTGCTCCTGCTGGCGAGATCACCATCTCGTCGCCCGTCGCTGCTTCACGCGTGTCGAGCCCGCTGGTTGTCGAGGGCGTCGCGCTCAACACCTGGATGTTCGAAGGCGTGTTTCCAGTCGAGCTGGCGGTTGATGGCGAAGTGATTGCGCAAGCGCCTGCGCAGCAGCAGGCCCCGGATAACTGGACCACTCCAGGCCCGGTTCGCTTCAAGGCGGAGCTGACCTTCACCGTCACCGAAGAGAAGAATGCAGTTCTGATACTTCGCGAAGACAGCCCGCGCCCTGTGAGCGCCGATAGCGATGAAGCCGGCCCCGCGCGCACCGTGCGCATCCCGGTGACGTTGTTGCCGATGGCGCAGTAGGCTCGCGCCTCGCCGTCGAAGCGGGTAGAGGTGAGCGATGAGCTCAACCTTCCGTCCTGAAAAAGCACTGCTCGAGCTCGACGGACGCTTTCATGCGCCGGTCGATCCCGCTGATTTCCCGCAGCACACCATACGTTGGCGCAATCAGCGTTGGGCCGAGCAGGTGGGACTCGGCGCGCTCAGCGACGCGGAATGGGTGGAACACTTCGGGAAGTTTACGCCGCTTGCCGGCTCGCTGCCCAAGCCGCTGGCGCAGGCTTATCACGGGCATCAGTTCCAGGTTTACAATCCGCAGATCGGCGATGGTCGCGGTTTCACATTTGCCCAACTGCGTGATGCGGGCGGCCGGCTGCTTGACCTGGGCACGAAAGGATCGGGCCAGACGCCATGGTCACGCACGGGCGATGGGCGGCTCACGCTGAAGGGCGGCGTACGTGAGATCATGGCGGCCTCCATGCTCGAGGCGCTGGGCGTCAACACGTCCAAGGCGTTCTCGCTGATCGAGACAGGCGAGCAGTTGGCCCGGCACGATGAGCCATCGCCAACGCGTGCGTCAGTCCTTGTCCGCCTGTCGCATAGCCACATCCGTTTCGGCACCTTCCAGCGACAGGCCTATGCGGGCGATGCCGATGCCATCGGCGAGCTCGTCGAATATTGCATCCGCCACTATCACCCCACCGCTGCAGGCGCCGACATGGCCGCATCCGCAGCGGGACTTCTGCGCGAAGTCGTCGGCGCGACAGCCGATCTGGCGGCATCGTGGATGTCTGCCGGTTTCGTCCACGGCGTGCTCAACACGGACAACATGGTCGTGACTGGGGAGAGCTTCGACTACGGGCCGTGGCGCTTCCTGCCGTATTCGGACCCCAGCTTTACCGCGGCCTATTTCGACGAGCAGGGGCTCTACGCCTTCGGCCGCCAGCCATCCGCCGCGTTGTGGAACCTCAGCCAGCTCGCCTCCTGCCTCACGCTCGTCGCTGAGGTTCCCGATCTGGAGAAGGAGCTGGAGCAGTTTGAGGGACTCTACCGCGCAGCCTTCCGCAAGCGGATGCTGGGCGTTCTGGGCCTGCAGCCACTGGGTGAGGAACAGGATCTGGCGCTGCTGAAATCCCTGTTCGCGTGGATGAACGAGACGCGCGCCTCCTGGCCGCAGGTGTTCTTCGATTGGTTCGGCGGGCCAGCCAGCGAGGGAAGGGCGGCAGGCGGCCCATTAGGCAAACTCTATGCTGCTCCGGGCTTCGAGATCGTCCGCGCGGCGCTTATGGATCATCGGCCCGAGAGGCCGGAACGGCTGGCTCACGCCTATTTTGGAGGTGATGCGCCGCCCAGCCTCGTTATCGAGGTCGTGGAGGAACTCTGGTCCCATATCGCTGAAAGCGACGATTGGGAGCCGTTCAACCGCCATATGGTCCGTATCGAAGAAGCCCGCGTAGCTTTGGACATATCGTAGGTTAAAGTGAAAATTCCCAATGCCTGCGGGGAGTTCGGTCGTCAGGACGCAGGGAAAACCCTTCCAGCCATACAGATTTGTTAACCGTTACGACGCGAGATGACGGCTGGTATTCGCTAGTCCGGTCGCCTCTTCATGACGTCCGCCCCACTTCCGTTGGGTTCAGCATCGCCCCCCGAGGTGATCGAGAAGTCGTTTGCGGCCGCTACCGAGCATTTTCTCAATTCCGTGTCCGAAGCCTTCGCCCTGATCGATCAGGACGGGCGCGTTGTTCGCGCCAACATCGCCTACCGCCGCCTGACCGGCCCTGCGGGCGGGGCGCATGATGCTTCGATCCTCTCCTACCTTGATGCCGAACGCCGCGAACCCGTCCGCGAAGCGCTGCGCACGCTCAATGAAAAGACGCCGACGCGCTCTCTGCAGATGCGCTTCAAGATCGGCCGCGATCTCAAGCTGATCGATACCGAGCTTTCGTGGCTTGGTCCCGCTGGCCTGATCTCGTTCGTCGGTCGCGATGTGACGCGTCAGGATACGCTGGAGCGCGAGCGACTCGAGACTGCGACAGCACGCGATGCGGTCGAGCAGGTTGGCGATATCGGCCACTGGCGCGCGGGCAGGGACTTCAAACTTCAATGCTCGCCAGGCGCCTCGCGCATTCTCGGCCTCGACCCCGCAGCACCCCCGCTGGTGATGACGGACTTCGTCGAGATGATCCATCCAGAGGATCGCAAAGTCGTCACGGCCGCCGCACGTGAAGCCTTCGAGAAACGCAAGCCGGTTCGCCAGACCTTCCGGATGCGCCGCGCTGACGGCACCACGCGCATGGTCCAAGTTGCAGGCTCGCCCTCGATCGACGATCGCGGTCAGATCGAAGCCATGCACGGCGTCGTTGTCGACAAGTCGGATGGTCACGCCGCGCTGCAGGCCGCCATGATGGCTGACTCGACCGTTCGCCGCTTCCTGCAGGCTGCGCCGCTGCCGGTTTGCATGCTGGACAGAGAGTTCCGCGTCCTCATGGCCAGCGATGCCTGGATGACGGAACGCCGCAAGAAGGAAGAGGATGTCCTCGGCCGGTCTATCTATGACCTCATGCCGTGGATGCCTGAGAAATGGCGCACGATCCACCGCCAGGCGCTGCGCGGTGAATCCTTCAGCCACGATCGTGATCCTTTCGAACGTCGCAGCGGCAAGATGGGCTGGCTGAAATGGTCGGCCGCACCGTGGCGTGATGGCAATGGCGAAGTCGGCGGCATCGTTGTGATGCACGAGGACGTCACATCGTTCGTCGTTGCACAGCACGAAGTCGAATCGTCCAAGGAGCGCATGTCGTTCGGGATGAGCATCACCCAGATGATGATCTGGGAACTCGATTTCGAGATGCGTGAAACCTATCTCGAAGGCGACTGGAAGCACTTCTTCCCGCAACGTCCGACCTTCGACTCGCTGACCGGTAACGACAACTGGATCCACCAGTCCGACCGCGAGATGCTTGGCAACAAGTGGCGCGGGCACCTTGCTGGCGGCCCGCCCTACACGGCGGAATATCGCGTGCAGTTCGCTGACGGCCGCGAGATCTGGCACGCAGCGTCGATCCGCATTCTCAAGACCGTCAAAGGCTCGCCCGCCCGCGCCTTCGCCGTCATTCAGGACATCACAGCTCGCAAGCACATCGAACTCAAGGCGATGGAAGCCGAACAGCGCGCCTTGGTTGCAGCGGCCGCGAAGTCCGACTTCCTCTCCAACATGAGCCACGAGATCCGCACGCCTCTGAATGGCGTCCTCGCTGTCTCCGAAGTCCTCGCACGCACGCATCTTGACGAGCGCCAAGGCGAAATGGTGCGCCTGATCTCCACATCCGGCCGCACGCTGTTGCGCGTGATGGATGACCTCGTCGAATTCTCGCGCCTGGAAGGTGATGAGATCCAGTTCGACGTGCGTCCGTTCGAGCTCGAGGAAGCGCTGCGCAACACGTGCGAAGCCGCACGCACGCGCGCTGAAGCCAAAGGGCTTCGCTTCGACGCCTTCATCTCTGCCAGCTGCGATGGCGTGTTCCGTGGCGATCCGGTGCGTATCGGGCAGGTGTTGGGAAACCTGCTCAACAACGCCGTCAAGTTCACCGAAGAAGGCAACATCACCGTCTCGGCGAAAGTCGAAGACTCAGGCGATGGCAAGACGCAGCTTCGCGTGTCGGTCACCGATTCCGGCGTCGGCTTCGCGCCTGAACTTGCCGATCGCATCTTCGAACGCTTCGAGCAGGCCGATATTTCGACGTCGCGGCGGTTCGGCGGCCTCGGCCTCGGCCTCGGCCTGTCTATCGTCAAGCGTCTGGTCGAGATGATGAACGGACGCGTGTCCGCGCAATCGAAGGAAGGCGAGGGCTCGACATTCGAAGTCGTCTGCCCGATTTCCCGCGACCGCATCGCCGCACTGGGCGCCATGACCGCTGTCGCCGTCGAGGACTTCGATACCGAGACCAGCATCGAAAACCTGCGCCTGCTGGTCGCCGAAGACAACCCGATGAACCGCCGCGTGGTCGAGCTTCTGCTTGCACAGTCGGGCTTGCAGATCACCTTCGCCGAAAACGGCAAGGAAGCCGTCGAGAAGTTCTCCTCATCGCGCTTTGATATCGTGCTGATGGACCTCCAGATGCCGATCATGGGCGGCCTCGCCGCCATGCGCGCCATCCGGGCGTGGGAAAAAGAGAATGGTCGCCCGGCGACCCCGATGCTGGCCGTTTCTGCCAACGCTACGGATGAGCATGTGATCGAAGCCAAGGAAGCTGGCGCCGACGATCACATCGCCAAACCTATCGTGCGCGAAGTGCTGTTCGAAGCGATCGCGCGCTATGCCAAGCCCGCAGGATCGGATGGTCCGTCGCGTCTCGATGACGGTGATTTCGATCTCGACGAGTTCGACATCGCGGTTTGAGGTCGCCTCGCGGCGACCAGATCAGTTCGGGTATTCGTGCCGGAAGAAGTCGCCCAGTGAACCGGGCGCATATACGCCGAACATGATCAGACCCAACAGCATCACGTGCAGCGCCGTGATCAGCGCCGTAATGGTCACGAAGCCCTGCTTGTAGGTCTTATGGCGCAGCACGTGCTGCGCCAGCAATCCGCCGACAATCCCGAATGTCAGGTCGAGCAGGTGCAGGCGACGCTCTGGCTCGCGCCATTGCCTGCGCTCGGCGGCGCGCTTGTCGGCCTGGTAGAAGAGGAACGAGGCGATACCTGCGATGATATAGAGCAGGCCGACCCAGATGGGCAGGCGCTGCATCATCAGAGCATTGGCAAGCAGGACGATGATAACTGCGGCAGCGGCAACGCGAACCGAGATGTTCATCATCCCCGGCTCCGCGCGCCGCTCACGCTGTTTGATTTTCGCCGGTTTGGAAGCGGGCGACGGCGATGGCGCAACTTGCGCCCGCGCAGCGCTAGTCGGTGCTGCACTAGGCTTCGGTGTAGGCGCGCCGTGATTAGTGACGTTCACAGCGACCGGTCGCCCGCCTGAACCTTCACCAATGTCATATGACAGAGTATCGCCGGGCTTCGGTCTATCGACGCTTTTCCCGATCGATTTCATATGGACATAGAGCTTCGCGCCGCCCGGGCGTTGGACAAAGCCAAAGCCGCGGGCGTCATGCCAGTCTACCAGTGTGCCTCGTTCTCGCGCCACGGCATCTCCGATAGCGCTATTTGTTAGCCCTATTCTTAACGAGATCGTCCACCACGGCCGGATCGGCAAGAGTTGATGTGTCGCCGAGGTTAGAGAAATCGTTCTCCGCGATCTTGCGCAGGATGCGTCGCATGATTTTTCCCGATCGCGTTTTCGGCAATCCTGGAGCGAATTGAATCACGTCCGGCGATGCAATCGGTCCGATTTCCTTGCGAACGTGATTGATCAGCTCCTTTTTGAGGTCGTCACTCGGTGCTTCCCCAGCCATCAACGACACATAAGCGTAGATGCCTTGGCCCTTGATGTTGTGCGGGTAACCGACAACCGCCGCCTCAGCTACTTTCGGATGCGCAACGAGCGCACTTTCCACTTCTGCGGTTCCAAGGCGGTGGCCCGAAACGTTGATAACGTCATCAACGCGGCCGGTGATCCAGTAATAACCGTCCTCATCGCGGCGGCAGCCGTCGCCGGTGAAGTACTTGCCCGGATAGGTACGGAAATAGGTGTCCACGAAGCGCTGGTGGTCGCCATAGACCGTGCGCATCTGGCCCGGCCACGAGTCGAGAATGCAAAGGTTGCCTGCGGTCGCGCCTTCCAAAACCGTTCCCTTGTCGTCGACCAGCTCGGGGCGGATCGAGAAGAATGGTTTCGCGGCCGAACCCGGCTTCAGTGCGTGCGCGCCGGGCAGGGGCGTCATGAGCGTCGCGCCGGTTTCTGTTTGCCACCACGTATCGACGATAGGGCAGCGCTTCTCGCCGACAACGCGGTAATACCATTCCCAAGCTTCCGGATTGATCGGCTCGCCGACGGACCCGATCAGGCGAAGCGACTTGCGCGAAGACGACGTCACAAAATCATCGCCTGCGCCCATGAGTGCGCGAAGCGCTGTCGGAGCCGTGTAGAAGATCGAGACCTTGTGCTTGTCGATCGTCTTCCAGAAGCGCGATGCATCCGGATACGTCGGAATGCCTTCGAACATCAGCGTCGTCGCGCCGTTCGCGAGCGGTCCATAGACCACATATGAGTGGCCCGTGACCCAGCCCACATCGGCCGTGCACCAGAAGACTTCGCCGGGCTTGTAGTCGAACACGATCTCATGGGTCATCGACGCCCAGACGAGATAACCGCCCGTCGTGTGCAGGACGCCTTTCGGCTTTCCGGTCGAGCCTGACGTGTAGAGGATGAACAGCGGATCTTCGGCGTTCATCTCTTCCGGCTCGCAGTCGTCAGAGACGGTCTTGGCGAGATCGTCATACCAGTGATCGCGGCCGTCGCTCATGTCGATCTTGCCGCCCGTGCGCTTCACCACGACGACGGATTTGACTGTCGACTTGGCGCCGAGCTTGTCGAGGGCGATGTCGATGTTGGCTTTAAGCGGGATCGGCTTGCCGCCGCGCACGCCTTCGTCGGCGGTGATGATGCAGTTCGAGCCGCAATCCTCGATCCGGCCCGCGAGCGAGTCCGGGGAGAAGCCGCCGAAGACTACGGAGTGCACCGCGCCAATGCGCGCACACGCTAGCATAGCGTAGGCGGCCTCCGGGATCATCGGCATATAGATGGTAACGCGGTCGCCCTTCGTAACGCCCTGTTCCTTCAGAACGTTCGCGAACCGACACACGTGGGAATAGAGTTCGGCGTAGGTGATGTTCTTCGAGACGGAGGGATCATCGCCTTCGAAAACCATCGCCGTGACGTCTGCCTTCTGCGGCAGATGGCGGTCGATGCAGTTGGCGGAAACGTTCAGCGTGCCGTCTTCGAACCATTTGACGTACAGGTCCTTGGGATCGTTCGTTTTGGAGATGTCCCAGTTGACGTTCTTGACCTTCGTATAGGGCCGCATCCAGGCCAGCCGCTTGCCGTGCTCGCGCCAGAAAGCCTCCGGATCGGCCACCGAAGCCGCGTACATTTCCTCGTACTTCTGGGCATTCACCAGCGCCTTGGCGGCGAATTCCGGCGGCACGGGATAGACGTGGGCTTCTGACATTCCGGGTTCCTCCAACAGGTGCGTCTGGCGCGCTTTCCCGATGTGATCGCTCAACTCCGGCTGTAGATGAAGGACGCCGGCGATCAAAGGTTCTTTTTATTCCGGTGAGGCGCCTCAGTTCCGGGACACAAATTCGGGCGTTTCATGCCGCGGAGCGGCAAAGGTCGCCTATGGCGCACGCGCCTGCGGTCTGATGAGATGAGGTCAGAAAAGAAACGCGGGAAACGACCCAATGAGCGCAACAGCCGGTCATGAGCATTTCGACGTCCTGATCGTGGGAGCCGGGATTTCGGGGGTGGGAGCCGCCTATCACCTGAAAACCGAGTTGCCGGGTTCTACCTTCGTCGCGCTGGAAACGCAGGAGAGTTTCGGCGGCACGTGGATCACGCACAAATACCCGGGCATCCGGTCGGACAGTGATCTCCATACGTTCGGCTATCGCTTCAAGCCCTGGACCGGCGCACCCATCGCATCGGCATCCGAAATCCTGAAATACATGGGCGAGGTGATCGACGACAACGATCTCGGCCAGCACATCCGCTACGGTCACACGATCAAGCGCGCGGATTGGTCCAGCAAGGATAATCTCTGGACCCTCGAGGTCCTGCGCAAGTCCGATGGCAAGACGCTGACGCTGACGGCGGGCTTCCTCTGGATGTGCCAGGGCTACTACCGGCACGACAAGGGCTACACGCCCGAATGGGCGGGCATGGACAGCTTCAAGGGCAAAATCGTCCATCCGCAGACCTGGCCCGCAGACCTCGACTACAAGGGCAAGAAGATGATCGTCATCGGCTCGGGCGCGACAGCAGCTACGCTGGTGCCGAATGTGGCCGAGGACGTGGCGCACGTGACGATGCTCCAGCGCTCGCCGACCTATTTCATTCCGGGACGCAACGCGATCGAGATTGCCGAGCAACTACGTGCGTTGCAGGTGGATGAAAAGTGGATCCACGAGATCACGCGCCGCCAGATCCTGAAAACACAGGATGAGTTTACCGCCCGCGCACGCAACGAACCCGAGGCCGTGAGAGCTGAGCTTCTGGCAGCGGTGAAGCTGTTCCTCGGGGAGGACTTTGACGTCGAGAAACACTTCACGCCCAAATATCGCCCCTGGCGTCAGCGCATCGCCTTCATTCCCGATGGCGACCTCTTCAAGGGCATCGCTTCCGGCAAGGCATCGGTCGTGACGGACGAGATCGAGCGCTTCACGGAGAAGGGCATACTGCTCAAGTCCGGCGCCGAGCTCGAAGCGGACATCATCGTCACGGCGACTGGGTTCGATCTGCTGCCCCTCGGCGACATTGATTTCCATATCAATGGCGAGCCGCTCAAATTCGGCGAAACGGTCACCTACCGCGGCATGATGTTCACTGGCGTGCCAAACATGGCCTGGGTGTTCGGCTATTTCCGCGCCAGCTGGACCCTGCGCGTCGACATCATGGCCGATTTCATTGTCCGCCTGCTGAGGCACATGAAAAAGGTGGGCGCAAAGCGGGTCGAAGTGGCGATCCCGCCCAAGTTGAAAGACATGAAGCTCTCAACCTGGATCGACACGGAAGACTTCAATCCCGGCTACGTCATGCGCGGCATGCACCTTCTTCCCCAACGCGGCGAGTTGCGCGACTGGCAACACACGCAGGACTACTGGAACGAGAAGGACGAACTGCCAAAAATCGACCTCAACGCCGAAGAGTTCGTTTACGATCGCGTGAAGGCTGACGCCTGACCGCACACACTTTTGATGCCCCGTTGTGGCGCACTTTTGAGCTATGATTGCGGCCACGCCGATTTGAACGTGGATAACGGCGTTTGGATGATCCTTGGCAGGGTTCAATTAACCGCCAAAGTTTACCGAGGTCCGGTATTCGAATTGCATGAACGTCAGGCATGGGGGACAGAGCGCGGGGAAGCGACTGTCGGCTAAAGAAAGCAAGGGTGGCGCGATAAACGCCAGGGCGAGGAAATGTCCAAGGTAGGTTTTGAAGAATGGTGGGCGGTCGGTCGGGCAATGGCCTCGACGGATCTGCTTCGCTATGGCGCGGGAAACCGCTTCACAACCCAGTTTGAGACCCGTTTTGGCGCTATGATTGGCGCATCGAATGTACTGACCGTTACGAGCGGCACGGCAGCATTAACGACGGCCTTGGCGGCTGCCGGCATTGGTCCGGGCGATGAAGTGCTCGTTCCGGCATATACGTGGATGGCCACCGCGACGGCGCCCGTCATGGTCGGAGCTGTACCGGTTCTCGTCGATATCGATGAAACGTTGACGATGGATCCGATCGATCTCGAGGCAAAGATCACGCCTTACACGCGGGCGATCATTCCGGTTCATATGGTCAACATGCCGGCCAATATGGATGCGATCATGAAGATCGCGCGCAAGCACAACTTGTTAGTGATCGAAGATTCCTGCCAGGCTGTGGGTGTCCGCTACCAGGACAAATTCTGCGGCGCCATCGGTGA
The DNA here is from genome assembly GCA_965229115.1 of Hyphomonadaceae bacterium. GTDB lineage: Bacteria > Pseudomonadota > Alphaproteobacteria > Caulobacterales > Hyphomonadaceae > UBA7672. The sequence goes on from CBDDIR010000003.1 coordinate 603,424, forward strand.
TGCGGGCTGCTTCAGCTTTAACCCGCACAAGAATCTGAACATTGGCGAAGGCGGCGCCATCGCCACCAACGATCCGAAATTGTTCCGTCGCGCTCTCAACTATCACGATCTCGGCGTGTGGGCGCGCAATCACAAACTCGATGACGCCGAACCCCTTTTCATTGGTCACAACTTCCGCGCCAACGAAATCCAAGGAGCGATGCTCACAGCGCAGCTTGCAAAGCTGCAGCCCATGCTCAACCGCATGAAGGTGCGCCGTCGCATCATTGCTGACGTGATCGCGAGCGAAGGCAACATCAGAGTTGCGCCTCACAACGACCCGGAGAATGCTGTCTCGCTTGCTGTCATCCTCGACACTGAAGAGCAGGCGATCGAGTACAGCAAGCGGCCCGGCACTATCCGCGTGTTCGACAATTCGAAGCACATCTACACAAACTGGAAGGCCGTGATGGAGCGCCGCACGGCGCATCCAAAGATGAACCCATGGGCATGGGCAAATCGTGATGTCACGTACTCAATGGACAGCTGCGCACGGTCTCTCGATATCCTGCGCCGTACCTGCCGTATCCGTCTTAGCGAGCAATGGCCAACGCTCGTTGCGCGCCGCAAGTCGCGCTGGCTGGCGCAGCCCTTGAGTTCGGGAAAGGCCGTGGCGACCTCGCAAGCAAAGCAATGCGCCAAGGTCGTTACAGGTAACGCGTCCGTTTTCGCGGAATAGGCTAGGCCATCGGCCCTAACCCACAAACGCCTTCTCGATCACGAACTCGGCCGGATGGGCGTTGGAGCCTTCCTTCAGCCCGGCCTTCTCCACCAGCGCTTTGATGTCGTTGATCATGTCCATAGACCCGCAAACCATCACGCGGTCGACGGCTGGGTCGAGTGGCGGCACTTCAAGATCGGCGAACAGGGCGCCATTCTCGATGCACGTCGTGATGCGCTCCTGGTTCGGCCAAGGCTCTCGCGTGACAGTGGTGTAGTGGACCAGGCGACCAAAGTGCTCGCCGACCAGTGGGTCGTCCCGCAGGCTCTCCACCAGCTCCTGGCCATATTTCAGCTCGCCGACTTCGCGGCAGGTATGTGTGACAATCACCTGCTCGAAACGCGCATAGGTGTCCGGGTCGCGGATCACCGAGGCGAACGGCGCGAGGCCCGTGCCGGTCGAGAAGCAGTACAGCCGCTTGCCCGGGGTGAGGGCGTCATGGACCAGCGTGCCGGTCGATTTGCGTCCCAGCAGCACCTTGTCGCCCGGCTTGATCAGCTGGAGGCGAGAGGTCAGCGGGCCGTCCGGAGCTTTGATCGAGAAAAACTCCAGTTCCTCATCCCAGGAGGGGCTGGCGATCGAATAGGCGCGCAGTAGGGGTTTGCCGTTGGCCCCTTCAAGGCCGATCATCACGAACTCGCCCGACCGGAAACGGAAGGCCGACGGCCGTGTGATCCGGAACGAGAACATGCGGTCAGTATAATGTTTGACCGATAGAACCGTCTCTTCGGTAGGGGCGTTCGGCGATTTTGCAGGCTTTTCTGCGGGCTTGTCAGCGGCTTCCGTCATGGCGTCCTGGAGCTTTGGCGGAGGGCCCCGTCCGGCCCCTTTTCGCGCCGGTTGGACCTAGGCGGTAAGGCGCCCAAATGCAACTAATGCCAATGTTTAGCATAGTCTTTGCCCAGATTTGGCAGGTCCCCTGCAGGGGGCGGGTACTAACCGCCATAATGTCGCCCGCCACGCCATTTTGATACCTAGCAGGGCGGAAGACGCCTATGTTGTCTGCCTAACTCGTTGACGGCCAAAGGATCCGGGACACTTGCCACGTCTGCTGACCATCATGCTGGGGGCGATCGCGCTGATCGCTGCGGTCGTGGGTATCCGTTCCCTGATGGGGAACGGCGACGCCATCCGCGACGTACAGGCGGACAAGATCCCCACGCTCGACAAGGCCGTGCCCGACAGCTCTCAGGGCCGCAACGGTATGCCCGTCGTGGTGATCCGCTCCCAGGCCGTTGAGCGCCCTCTGTTCCTATCGATCGGCGGCCGGACCGAAGCGCGCATTCTCGATGTGAAATCCGAGTCCGCCGGCACGGTTACCAGCGCCCCGATCAGCGAGGGCGCCCTGGTCGAGAAAGACACCCTCCTGTGCGGCCTTGATGTTGATGGCGCCAGCGCGCGGGTCCGCGAAGCTGAAGCCGCCATGGCGGGCAAGAAGCAGGCTTACGAAGCCTCGGTCAAACTGGTCGAGAATGGCTGGGCCACGCAAGGCCGTCTTACCTCGGCCAAGGCGGCGCTCGACGGCGCACAGGCGTCGCTCGACGTCGCGCGCTCGGATCTTCGCAAGATGCAGGTCCGCGCACCGTTCCGTGGTGTGTTCGAGAAGCGCAATGCCGATGTCGGCCAGTTCCTGAACCCGGGCGGTTCATGCGGCGTCGTGGTGCAGCTCGACCCGATCGTGTTCGCAGCTCAAGCCACTGAAAAACAGGCTGGTCAGATCCTTGTCGACGGCAACGCCAAGGTGCGTCTGTCGGACGGGGCTGAGGTCGACGGCAAGGTCACTTATCTTGCGCGCGTTGCGGATGCATCGACCCGCCAGTTCCGGGTTGAGGTATCAGTGCCCAATCCGAAGAACGCCATCGCTGTCGGCCGCACAGCCGAGATCAAGGTCGAAACCGGCAAGGGCTATGCGCATCGCGTAAGCCCAGCCTTGCTGCTGCCAGACAGCCAGGGGCGCATCGGCGTCCGCTTTGTCGACGTCGGCGGCGTGGTCAGCTTCGTCGCGGCAGACATCATCGACGAGACGCCGGATGGCATCTGGGTCGCCGGCCTGCCGCGCAATGCGCTGCTGGTCGCTGAAGGTCAGGACAATGTGCAGGCGGGTCTGCGGGTGACGCCGAACGTCCGCGAAGACAGCAAGACCGCGCCGTAAGGCCTTACTCTTCAGCGTGTCCCTCGAACTGCTTCTCGTAGCCCGGCGTGCGCGGCACGTGCTTGTAACCCGAAGCCAGGTACAGCTTCAGCTTGCGCTCGCGCGTCGGGCCAAGCGGTACGGTGAGATAACCCACCGGCTCGGTCGAAGCGAAATCCGCGCGGATCATCGGGCGGTCAGCGGGCGCAATGCTGGCAATCAGCAACCGCGTGTCGTCGCCAGGCTGCAGCATGCCGGCTTCCTCGGCGTGGCTGCGCGGATGGTCATCGTGCAGCCAAGTGCGCAACGGCGCGATTTCCATATTGCGGCTGTAGTAGTCGAGCCCGTGCCAAAGCTCGCGATCATCGACCAGGATGGCGGTCGCGCCGATTTCGCGGGCTTTGGCGTCCAGCCCGGCGACCGTTTCCTTCCAGCCGCGGACGCCCTTCATGCCGTTCGATGCGCGCAAGGCGTCTGCGAGCGAGGGGGCGGTCCAGAACACCATGAACGCCACGCCCACGATCAGGTTCAGCGCGACGCTCGCTTTCAGGATCGGCGACACCTTCAGGCGGCTGGTTTCCGATCCAAAGCCACGATCAATCCATGACGCCAGCAGCACGCAGGCGGCAGGGTAGGCTGTCGCCGCCCAGTTGGCGTGCGCGCGCGACATGATCTCCTGTCCCATGATGACAATCAGGGGCGGGGCGATGAATGCCAGCAGCCACAGCTCGCGCGTCGTCGTCCACTTGTCCTTGCGGCCCAGGATCAGTGCGAACCCAGCTAGCAGCAGCAGAAGCGAAATTGGCCCGAACACCGCCGATTGATCGCCGAGATACGTGAAGACGTGCAGTGGATTGAAACCAGCCTCCCCAAGGTTGGCGTTATCCGCCGTGTGGCTGACGGTCGCGAAATCATGCGCGAAGTTCCACCAGATGTTCGGTCCCCACACGACCAGCGACGCCACAACAAGGGCTGCGCCAGCCGGCGACAGCATCGCCCTGCGCATGTCGCGGTCGAGCAGCGCGGCCAAGGCTGCGCCGCCCCACAGATACAGCGCAGCATACTTGCCCAGCATGGCGAGGCCGATCATCGCGCCGGCGAGGATCGCATCTCCCATCTTCCCGCTGTCCCGGAACCGCCACAGGAAATAGACCGCCGCCGCCCACGCAGGCAGCAGTACGGCATCGGTCGACATGATCGTCGAAGACAGCGTTATCCCTGGCATCAGCAGGTACAGCGTCGCCGCCCAGGCGCCCACGCGCGCATTGAAGGCCTGCTTGCCCAGCAGGAACAGGAACATCGCCGCGATGCCGTGCAGGATGGGTGAGGGCAGCCGGATGGCCCATTCGCCATCCCCGAACACAGTGGTCGAGGCAGCAATGATCCAGGCGATCAGCGGCGGCTTGGAATAATAGCCAAAGTCCAGCGTGCGCGACCAACGCCAGTACTGCGCCTCATCCGGCCCGATCTCCATCGGTGTCGCAATCACGACCGCGATCCGCACCAGCACGACCGCCGCAATTACGAAGGCTGCGCAAAGCGTGGGGTTGCGGCGCCAGAGGTCTGTCAGGGCATTCATGCGGCAAATCCGGGGACCGGTACCAATGGGGCCCCCTTTTAGCGCCATAAAAACAAAATGGGCCACCCCGAAGGGCGGCCCATCCAGTCGTTGCGATCGTCCGGTTGGCTTAGAAGCCGTAGCGGAAGCTGATCGTGGCCGTACGCGGCGAGCCGATGTTGGCGAACGGGGTGCTGAACCCCGGCGCGCCGACGATCGACGTAGTCGTGCTGCCGATCGAGCCGTAGTAGTCTTTGTCGAAGACGTTGCTGACGTTCAGCTGAACCGACGAGCCTTCGAGGCCAAAGTCATCGAGCGGAACGCGGAAGTCGATATCCGTGATCGCGTAGGCTTCAACTTGCTGGTCGTTCACGTCCGTGACCCAACGGTCGCCGACGAATTTGACCTGCGCGCCGAACTTGGCCCAAGAGGCGAAATCGTACTCAACGCGAGCCGACCAGGTCCAATCCGGGGTCTCAACCAGCTGTTTGCCTTTGGTGCGAGAGAACGTGGTGGCCGAGAGCTGGATGTCATTCAGGATTTCGCTCTGGTTATAAGAAGCGGAACCGAACAGACGGAGGGTATCCGAAGCTTCCCAACCCACAGCGACGTCAACGCCCGACTGCTGAACTTCACCGACGTTGCGGTCGATGCTGATGCCGAGGTCCTGGTCGAAGGACTGAACGATGCGGTTCTGGAATTTCGTGTTCCAGTAGCTGGAGTTGAAGATGATGTCGCCGAGCGAGTAGCGGTAGCCGATCTCGATCGTCTGGCTGGTTTCTGCCTGCACGTCCGGGTTGCCGATCGAACCGTCGGCAAGACGGAACACGGTGTAGAGGTTGTCCGTGCGCGGCAGCGAGGTCGATTCAGCGTAGCTGCCGAACACCTGGCTGTCGCCGAACTGGTAGCTGACGCCGACGTTCGGGAGAATGTCGTCGAACTTCAGCGTTTTCGAGTACGGCGAAATGTACTGGGTCGTCGCGCCGGTGAAGGTGACGTTGCCGTTGGCAAGCGTCGCGTTCGGCGTTTCGGTCGTGCAGCGAACGTTGCTTGTGCCGACTTGCGAGAAGCAGTACTGGTTCAGTTCGCGCTCGAAGTTCGGGTTACGAACGCCGATGCTGACGTTCAGGTCGCGATCCAGGAACCAGCCGCGGTATTCAAGGCTGAACTGGTTGAGCTGGGCGATCGAGAAGCGGTCACGGTTACGCAGGAAGCTGGCGCCGTCGACCGTGTTGATCTTCGTGCCTTGACCGTCCTTGCCGCCGAAGTTGCTTTCGTAGGTGTTGGTGTCGGCGTTGATGTAGCCGAATTCGCCGGTCTGGCGGTGACGGCCGCGGTCGAACGTGTAGGCGAAGCGCAGCATGTTATCCGGGTTGATTTCCCAGATCAGCGACGACAGAACGCCAACACGACGGGTGTTGGTGTTCGACGGGTTCATCACGCGAACCTGGTCGTTCAGGTCGCCGTCGCCGTTGAGGTCAACGCCGCGCGTGGCGTTTGGAGCCAGGTTGCCGATCAGCTGACGGGTCAGCACAGGGCAGTTGGCGGCGGTGTTGGCGCTCGTCGAACCGTTGCAGCTTTCATAGACCAGAATGTTCTGGGTGCCGCCGTTGGCCAGCGTGTACTGGAACGAGGGATCGACCGTCAGGGTCAGGCTGTCGCCGAGCGAAAACTTCGACTGGCCGCGAACGTTGCCCGTGTTCGACGGGTTGATACGCAGACCCCAGTAGCTGGAGTTCGCTGCCGGATCGATATCGATGTCGCCGGTCAGCGCGCCGGTAGCTGCTGTTCTGGTGATGGGAGCGTAGTTGTCGTTGAAGTCGAACTTGAAGCCGCGCGGGTCAGTGACCGTCTGCGGCTGCGTCGCGATCGAGCCGTTGGCGTTGTAGGTCGCGAGGTTCGGGCCGAAGTAGGCGTTGTTGCGGTTCTCGTTGTAGTGCGCAGCAACGCTGACGAAGTCGCCGTTATCGCCAATCGGCTGATAAACCTTGAAGTTGGCTTGTTTCTTGTCCAGGCCGCCTTGGCCTTTGAACTTGTCGTAGGACTGGTCGGAGTAGGCGAACCAGGCCTTGGTGCCCCACGGGGTGAACACGCCGGTGTCGAGGAAGGCCATGTAGCGCTGGAAGGCGTGGTCGCCGAGGGCGCCTTGGACGAAGCCGCCGAATTCATCAGCCGGCATGCGGCTGGTGAGGCCGATCGTGCCGCCGGTCGAGGCTGCGGTCGGGCTGTCGACGTCGGTCGAGCCGGTGTTGACCTGGGCGCTGCCGATGAGTTCGCCGTCGACCAGCTGGTTGGTGTAGGTGGCGTAGTTGCCGGTGTCGTTCAGCGGCATGCCGTCGAAGGTGAGGGCGACGCGGTTGCCGTCGAAGCCGTGCAGACGGATGTTGCCGCCGCTGGAGCCGTAGGGGTCGTTGTTGGTGAAGTTCAGGCCCGGCGTGACGATGTTGAGGGTCTGCAGGATGGTCTGGCCCGGGGCCTGCTTGTCGATGAACTCTTGGTCGATGGTCGTGCGCGACTTGGCGACCGTTTCAACCTGGATCGTGCCGCCGACATTGTCGGGGCCCGACTGGCCGGTGATCACGACGTAATCCATCGTGCTCGAAGCCGTGGACTGAGCGTGGGCGGCAGCCGCCGCAAACGCATTTCCAACAAGCGCAGTCGTCGCCAGGAAGGCGAGCTTCTTCGTCATCATCTAGTTGACCCCTCAATCGATCCCAGTGGGTGGACGCCACAACGGCCCAGCTCAGTGCGGTGCAGCATTTAGCACCGCTCAGCGGCGGCTCATAAGAGCGCTGTAAGACGGATTGGTGACATCGGCGCCGGTTCGCCTCACGGTGTATCGCCAAAGACACGCTCTTGCCACGAAACTGACCGACTTGCCGCAGGGGGTGCGTCCGCCTGCCGCTGCTCGGCTGCGACAAGTCTGCCTGTGGATAGACTGTGGAAGAATTTGCCCCACTCAAATGAGTCGCGCAGCTAGTTCTGCTTGTGCGCTGGACCACAGGTGATAGAGCGCGTTGCGCAAAGTGCTGCGGCGCAATGCGTTTCTCTGTTTCGGATCATCCGACAGCTTGCCGGAGGGCCATTATGGGCGACACGATTCTTCACCCACCAGCTGAATGGGCGCCCCACAGCGCCATCTGGACGGCCTTCCCGGCCGACGAGGAACTGTGGCTCGAGAATCTCGCGCCAGCGCAGGCTGAATTTGCCGCGATGGTGAAGGCTCTCGCACAACCCGGCCCCGACGGACGTCCCGGCGACAAGATGAAAGTGCTGGTGAATGGCCCGACCGCCATGCTGTCAGCCGAGAAGCTGATCGGCGAGCACGCCGAGCTGATCGATGCGCGCTATGGCGACATCTGGATCCGCGACACGGGCCCCGTCTTCTATTCCAACGACCGCTGTGCGCTGTTCACGTTCAACGGCTGGGGCGGCAAGTACGTTCTTGAGTATGACGACCAGGTCGGCGCGTTCATCGCGATCCAGGCCGGCGCAGACGCGACCCGCTGGGACCGCGTTCTGGAAGGCGGCGCGGTCGACTGGGACGGCGAGGGCACGATCCTGACCACCAAGGAATGCCTGCTGAACCCGAATCGCAACCCGCTGATGAGCGAAGCCGACGTCAAAACCATGCTGCACGACGCGCTCGGCTCGCGCGCGACGATCTGGATCGAGCGTGGCCTTCTGAACGACCATACGGACGGCCACGTCGACAATATCGCGCGTTTCCTGTCCCCGGGCGTCGTTGCCTGCCAGTCGGCCGCCGATGCGGACGATCCGAACGCCGCGCGACTCGACGAGATCGCGGCGCAGCTCGAGAACCAGCGCGACGCCCGCGGGCGTCTTCTCAAGGTCGTGCGCATCCCGTCGCCGGGCCGCGTCGAGAACGAGGATGGCGACGTTGTGCCGGCCAGCCACATGAACTTCCTGATCGGCAATTCCACGGTGGTCGTGCCGACCTATGGCACGCCGAGCGCCCAGCGCGCCGTGGAAGCGCTGAAGCCATACTTCCCCGGCCGGCATGTTGTAGGTCTGCCGTCACGCCATATCTTGAGCGGCGGCGGTTCGTTCCACTGCATCACGCAACAACAGCCTGCCTGAGGAGGCTTTCATGGCCCGCAAGATCACGCTTGCCGTCCTGCAGTCTGCGCTGACGGACGACGCGAACACCAATATCGAGCGCATCAGCAAACTGGTGCGTGACGCCGCCGCCAAGGGCGCGGACGTGATCCTCCCGTCGGAGCTGTTCGAGGGGCATTACTTCTGCACCTCGCAGGAAGAAGAGAACTTCCAGCGCGCCCATGCCTGGCGTGAAAGCCCCGCCGTGAAGGCGATGGCGAAGCTTGCGGCCGAGCTGAACGTCGTGATCCCGGTCTCGATCTTCGAGAAGGCGGGCCCCGCCTACTTCAACACCGTCGTCATGATCGACGCCGACGGCACGCTGATGGGCATCTATCGCAAGTCGCACATTCCTGACGGCCCCGGCTATCAGGAGAAATACTATTTCCGCCCCGGCGATACCGGCTTCCGAGTGTGGGACACGAAGAAGGGTCGCATCGGCGTCGGCATCTGCTGGGACCAGTGGTATCCTGAAACCGCCCGCGCCATGGCGCTGATGGGCGCGGACGTTCTGCTGTACCCGACCGCCATCGGCTCCGAGCCGCATGACTCGTCGCTCGACACCGCCGCCCGCTGGCGCCGCGCCATGCTTGGCCATGCCGTGTCGAACGTCACGCCCGTCGCCGCCGCCAACCGCGTCGGCAACGAGAACGGGCAGGAGTTCTACGGCACGTCGTTCATTTCTGACCACACCGGCGAAATTCTTGGCGATCTCGATCGCAAGGAAGAGGGCGTTGTTGTTGCGACCGTCGACATGGAAGTGGTGGATCGCGCACGCGCTGCGTGGGGCTTCTTCCGCGACCGCCGCACGGATCTCTACGGCCCGCTGGTCGGCTCCCTCACCGAAAAGGGCTGAGGCCGTTCATGACCCGCGCGCTTGTCTTTGACTCTGGCGTTGGCGGGCTGACGATCGCTGACGAACTGCGCCGTGCTGCGCCGACATGGATCGTGGACTATGCCGCCGACAGCGGCTTCTTCCCCTATGGCGTCAAGACCGACGAGGAACTGCGCGAACGCCTGCCGCGCCTTTGCGCGCAGCTTGTCGATGTGGCGAAGCCGGACGTGCTGGTCATCGCCTGCAACACGGCCTCGACGCTTTCCATCGCAGACATACGCGCGCACGTGAGCGTGCCTGTGGTCGGCACGGTGCCGGCCATCAAGCCTGCAGCCGAGCAGACGAAGACCGGCGTGGTCGGCATCCTTGCAACGCCGGGCACGGTTCGCCGCGCCTATCTCGACGATCTCGAGCGGCAATTTGCGCAGGGCGTGACTGTCATCCGCCGCGGGACGGCCGGCCTTGTCGACATGGCCGAGCGCGCCGTGCGCGGGCAGGGCATCGATCAGGAGCAGGTCACCTATGCGGTGAAGCCGATGTTCGATCCGCCCCACGGCGCGGAGATCGACATCGTCGTGCTGGCCTGCACGCACTTCCCGCTGATCCGCGACGCCATCGCCGCCGCGTGCCCGCCGGGCGTGCGGTTGATCGACACCGGCGAGGCGGTTGCGCGTCAGGCCATGCGTGTTGCACCGCAGAGCCCGCGCCCTGCCAGAGAGCCCATCGCCTATGTGACCGGCGGCGCCGCAAACCGCGCCGCGATGGCGCCTGCCTTCGCACGCTTCGGCTACGAGCTTATCGAAGTGATTGACGTCTAGGCCGCACGGCCGCTCAATCGCAGGCGAAGGATTGAGATTGCATGGCGACCTCCCAGACTGGCTCCTCGGCAGCACCCAAGCTGATCAACGTCGCGCTGCAAGGTGGCGGCGCGCACGGCGCCTTCTCGTGGGGCGTGCTCGACCGCCTGCTCGAAGATGCACGCATCGAGATCGAAGCCATTACGGGCGCATCGGCGGGCGCGATGAACGCGGTTGCGCTCGCGGCCGGCTATCATGCCGGCGATCGCGATGAAGCACGCGCGAGCCTGCGCAAATTCTGGAACGGCGTGCTCAACGAGGCTCGCAACAGCCCGCTGCGCCGCTCGCCCATCGAAGTGATGATGGGCGGCTGGGGGCTCGCAGCATCGCCCTTCTACGTCATGTTCGATCTCATGACGCGGGTCGCCAGCCCGTACGATCTCAATCCCTACAACATCAATCCGCTGAAAGACCTCGTCACCGAACTGGTCAATTTCGACCATGTCCGCAAATCGAAGGTGAAGGTGTTCATCTCGGCCACCAATGTCGAAACCGGCCGCGCGCAGGTGTGGGACAAGAAGGAACTTACGGCCGACCATGTGATGGCGTCGGCCTGCCTGCCGTGGCTGTTTCAGGCGGTCGAGATCGACGGCGTGCCCTATTGGGATGGCGGCTTCTCTGGCAACCCGGCCCTGTGGCCGCTGTTCGAGAATTGCGCGTCCGACGATGTGGTGCTGGTGCAGCTCAATCCGGTTCGTCGGCCCGGAGCGCCCAAGACCGCCGGCGACATTATCAACCGGGTCAACGAGATCACCTTCAACGCGCCGCTGATGCGGGACCTCCGCGCGGTCGATTTCGTGGCGCGACTCATTGAGGCAGGGCGTCTTGAGGGAACGGGTTACCGCCGCATGCTGATGCACGCGATTGCGGACGAGAAAGCCCTGTCGGAACTAGGGGCGTCTTCCAAGCTGAACGTTGAACCTGAGTTTATCGACATGCTGTTCTCCCGCGGCCGCGAAGCCGCAGATAGCTGGCTACTATCGAGTATCCGGCATCTCGGAACCCGCTCCAGCATCAATGTTCGCAAGCTTTTCCAAGGCGAGGACGATGCGCTGGACGGGGGCCAACTGAAGCCGCCGCGCCGCCATTCGAAGGCCGGGGACTAGCACTCAGGTTAGTCGACTGCTCAAAAAGTTCCCTGCGGTTAGTTCGATTAGGGGTCTGGTCAATAGCTGGAATTACGTTGATCCTGCTAACGATCGATCATCCTGACCCGGCCTACACAACGCCATGACCATCGACACACCTCCGAGCGCATCTTTTCGGCAAACGCCGACTGGAGAACTCGTGGCCGCGCTCGAGCGTCTGGCTCAGGCCGACTCCATTGAGCGCGTCGTCGAGACCATCCGCTCGCTGTCGCGCCGCCTGGTAGGCGCGGACGGCATCGCGGTGATCCTGCGCGATGGCGACAAGTGCCACTATGTCGAGGAAGACGCCGTCGGCCCGCTCTGGAAGGGCGGCAAGTTTCCGATGACGGCCTGCATCAGCGGCTGGGCGATGATGAACCGCCGCATCGCCGTGATCCCGGACATCTACAAGGACGAGCGCATTCCGCACGACCTCTATCGCGGCACGTTTGTGCGTTCGCTCGTGATGGTGCCGATCCGCGAGCATGATCCGGTGGGCGCGATTGGCGCTTACTGGGCGCAGTCTTACGAGCCGTCGATCGATGAAGTTGAAACGCTGATCTCGCTGGCGCGTGCGAGCGCGGGCGCGATGGAGCGGCTGCAGCTGATCAAGGCGCTGTCGAAGGCGCTGGAGCAGACGGAGCTGGCGCGCGACGAGCTTCGCCATCGGGTGAAGAACGCTTTCGTCTCGGCGCAGGCGATTGGCCGGCTGTCGATGCCGCCGGAATATTCTGGTCCGTTCTCGACGCGCATTGCTGCGCTGGCGCGGGCGCATGATCTGCTCGATCAGCGCGTGGCGCGGGATTCGGTGATCAGCCTTGGCGCGTTGCTGAAGACGGAGCTGGAGTCTTACGTTTCGTCGGCGCAGGGCCAGCTGGAGCTGGACGGGCCGCAGGTGCAGCTGAGCTCGGAAGAGGCGGTGGCGCTGGGTCTGGCGATCAACGAGCTGGCGACGAATGCGCTGAAGTATGGTGCGCTGTCGTCTTCCTTGGGCAAGCTCGAAGTGCGCTGGCGGGTTGAGGCGCGGCATCTGATGATCGACTGGCGCGAGAGCAATGGTCCGCAGGTGTCGACGGATGCGCTGGATGGGTTTGGCTCGCGGCTGATCAAGCGGCTGATCGAGGGTCAGCTTGATGGCACGATCCGTCGGCGGCTGGATGCGAGCGGCGTGTCGTGCACGATCGAGGTTCCGCTGGGGACGCGTTCGGTCGCTGGCGTGTCGGCGCGGTAGTTACACGCTACAGGAATTCGAGCTGCTTCGGGTCGCCGCCATTCCAGGCGCGCTGGATCTCGGCTGAGAGGAACAGTCCGCCGAGGGCGACGACGGAGAGGCCTTCGCGCGTGGCGCGGTCCTTGGCGATCTGCGCGGCTTGGGTTGTGTCGGCTGCTATCACCACATCGGCGGCGTGCTTGCGGAAGATGGCCTCGAACGAGGCTATATCGGCGCCGGCCTTGTGGGCGCGCGTCAGGATGAAGTGGTCGAAGCGCCTGGCGACGGCTTCTGCGATGCCCGCGACTTCCTTCGATCCGGAGACGCCGAAGACGACCAGCGTTTTCTCGACGGGGCTGAATTCGAGGAAGGTGCGCGTGACTGCTTCGAGCGCTTTGGGGGTGTGGCCGACGTCGATCCAGAGGTCGGGGGCGATGGCGACTTTCTCGAGGCGGCCGGGCCAGCGGGTGCGGCCTAGGGCGGTGAGCATGGCGATGTGGCGTTCGGCGTTGTCTTCGGGGCGCAGGCCGAGCCAGGCTTCGGCGGCGCGGAGGGCGGTGACGGCGTTGTCGACCTGGTGCTGGCCGGCGAGGCGGAGGCGGACGGGATAGTCAGCCTCCGGCGGGGCGGCGGTGAAGCCGTAGGTGAAGCGTGCGCCCTTGGGCGTGTTGACCACGGCGCCGACGCGGCGGCTGGCGAGGGCGGGCAGGGTGGCCTTGCCGGAGAGGCTGGCGTAGGCGGCGACGCGCATGGCCAGGCCTTCGTTGATCGAGGGCGACAGGATCACGATGCCGCCGGGGGCCACGGCATCCGTCTTGTCGTAGGCGATCAGTTCCTCGGTCGCGCCGAGGAGTTCGGTGTGTTCGAGCTCGATCGACGTCAGGACGGAGATGCTGGCGCAGACGCAGCGTACGGGATCGTAGCGGCCGCCGATGCCGGCTTCCCACACGATGACGTCGGGCTTGGTTTCCTGGAACCACAGGATCGCGACCAGGAACAGAAATTCAAACGAGCCCATCCGGTCGCCCGCGGGCAACGATTTTGCGAACGCCAGCACGGTCTCCGCATGACGATCGAAATCCGCCTGCGGGATCATGTCGTCGCCGATCATGAAGCGCTCGCGCACGTCAAACAGGTGAGGCGAGGTGAAACATCCCACGCGCATCCCCGCCGCTTCGATAGCCGAGGTCATGAAGCGCGCGGTTGATCCCTTGCCGTTCGTGCCGGTCACGGCGATCGAGCGGCGCGCGAGAGCGGGCCGGTCAATGCGGTGGGCCTGAAGGAAACGTTCGACGCGGTGGAGGCCAATGCCATCGCCGAACTTGGGGAGGCCAAACATCAGCTACTCGTGTTTCCCGTACTCAGGCACGCGTTCAGCATTCTTGTCCAGATGCGCCGGATCAGGTCCATCCGGCCGGCATTCTCCAGCGTCTTGAGGCCGGGATTGCCGTTCACCTCGATCACGACGAGATCAGACAGGTCGCCCGCCGCCGAAACATCGAACAGATCGACTGCGCCAACACGCAGCCCCAGGGCCTCAACTGCCTGCACCGCCAGCTTGGCCAGCGCGTCTGGCACATCCTCGGACACCCGCTCGACATCGCCCGCAGCGCTGAGATTGCGACGCCCTGCGAGGGTCACGCGCTCGCCAGCCGCAGGCACATGCGCCTCATTTCCACTCAACACGGAAACCGGCAGGGCAGAGACGCCCTCCGCCGCCACGCGCTGGTTCAGCGCTTCCAGCAAGTCGCCCAGACTTGTCGCGCCATCACCAATCAACGACGGTTCGGACTTGGTTGAGTGGAACACCGTCTCGCCGTCCTGCACCAGAACGCGATGCTCGACGCCATGCATCAGCGGCTCGATCAGGAAGGCCTCGAAGTCCAAGGCCACGCGCGCGATGTAGTCCTTGAGGCCAGCCTCATCGCGAACGATCTCTGCGAACGTGCCGCGCGATCCGAGGTTCGGCTTGCAGAATACAGGATAGCCTTGGCTGCCTGCAAAGATGGCTGCATCGGCCGCCTCGCGGCCCGGCCCACGCAGGGCCGCACGGCGCGTCTGCGCGAAGAACAGTCCGCCCGGGATGACCGGCACGCCGCGCGAGGCCAGCACGGTTTTGGTGTGCGCCTTGTCGCGCGAGATCGTGTAGGCGCCCGCGCTGTTCACCGGATAGGTGCAGACATTGCCCCCGCCGCCCAGCACGAAGCGCCCGTTCTTCGAGATGCGGAAGAGATAGCCCGCGCCGGCATCCAGATCCTCGAACGCTGCGCCGATCGCTTCGGCGGCGTCCTTGGCGTAGCGGGTGGAATCCGGCAGCGGCATCGCCGCGCTCTAGCAGCCTGCCGCCGCCACGCAAACCGGATTGTTGGTGTTTACCAAAGGCGCACGCGTTTCTCGGGCGCAAGGTACAAAGCATCGTCCGGCTTGATGCCGAAAGCTGTGTACCAGGCGTCCATATTCCGCACGACGCCGTTGATGCGGTAGCGGTTGGGCGCGTGCGGATCGCCATCCAGCATCGCCCGCGCAAGCTCTTCCCGCACCTTGCCGCGGTACGATCGCGCATAGGCGATGAAGAAGCGCTGATCGCCCGTCAGCCCGTCGACCACCGGCGCAGGCCTGCCGCCCAGCGACAGGTGATACGCCGCATAGGCGATCTCCACGCCTGCAAGGTCGCCGATATTTTCGCCCAGCGTGCCAAGCCCGTTCACGCAGGTGTTCGCCCACGGGCAATAGGCGTCGTACTGTTCGATCAGTTCTTCCGACTTCTCGCGGAAGCGCGCGTCGGTTTCCTTGCTCCACCAGTTGCGCGTACGCCCCGTCGCATCGAACTGGCGGCCGCGATCGTCGAAGCCGTGGCTCATCTCGTGGCCGATGACGGCGCCAATGCCGCCATAGTTGGCGGCCGGATCGCCGTCCGGATCGAAATAGGGCGGCTGCAGGATGCCCGCAGGCATGGTGAAGGTGTTGGCCAGCGGATTGTAGAACGCGTTCACGACATGCGCCGGCGTTGGCCAGCGCTCGCGGTCCACAGCGCGATGCATGTCCTCGCGCTGTTCATCCCAGACGTATTCGAAGCCGGCATAGATATTCTCGAACAGCTTGCCGCTTTCGATCTTCAGCCCGGAATAATCCTTCCACGTGTCGGGATGGCCGATCTGTGATTTGAGCGCCTGCAGCTTCGCCAGCGCCGCCGCCCGCGTATCCTTGTCCATCCAGTCGAGCGCTTCCAGCCGCGTCGCAAACGCCTTGCGGATGTTGGTGACGATTGCGTCGATGTCGGCCTTGTAGCCCGGCGGGAAATGCTTCTTCACGTAGAGCTCGCCGACGCCCTCGCCGAGATAGTTGTTCACGATCCCGACGGACCATTGCCAGCGCTGTGGCTTCTCTTCGAGGCCAGTCAGCCGTTTCGAGAAGAACTCGAAATAGCTGTCGGCGAACGCCTTCGGCAGGTATTCGCTCATCATGTCGGCGAAGTGGAACTCCATCCAGAGCTTCCAGTCTTCCAGCGACTGTTGAGGAACCAGCTTAGCCAGATCCGCCACCGCAGTCTGGTCCGTCACGACAAACCGATCCGCCTTGGTGAAGCCGGCCGAGCCGAGCAACAGATCCCACTGGAACTGCGGCGCATATTTCTTGAGATCGCTCATCGACATCGATCGCAGCGCTTCTTCCGCGCTGATTGAGCGATCTTCATCCGTGTGAGCCTGCGCGATCTTGCGCTCGAGATTGTAGATACGCAGCGCGCCATCCTCGGGGTTCTTCTTCCCGATCAGGCGCAGCACGTTGATTACGTGCACCCGATAAGCCAGCCGCGTGGATTCATCCTCGATGCCGGTCGAGATGTAATAGCCGCGATGCGGCATCCCCAGTCCCGCCTGCGACAGCCACACGGCGTTTGAATCAGGATCGGCCGGGCTCGGCGCAACGCTGATGCCGATGGGCGAATTGAATCCGATCACGCCCATCAGGCTGACAAGCTCGTCGCGCGTTTTCACCGCACGCACGCGATCTAGGAATGGCTGAAGCGGCGCAATCCCGCGCGCCTCGATCGTCGCCTCATCCATGGCAGAGGCGTACATATCTGCGATCTTTCGCTCGAGCGTTCCGGCCGCGGGCTTCGAGGCGTTCATGCCCTCGATCATCGCCCGCACATCCGCGTCGGCTTTTTCGGTCAACTCCTCCGCCATGCCGATCGACAGCTTGTCCGGCGGCATCTGGTAGGACGACAGCCAGTCGCTGTTCACATAGTTGTAGAAGTCCTGCCCCGGCGTGGTCTTGTCGGTATCGGCTGGTTCGTTCGACGGCAGGCGGGGCGGGCGCGTGAGCAGCTGGTCTTGCTCCGGCAGCAGGCTCGCTACCTCCGCGGATGATGCGCGTATTGCGTCCTTCTCGCTGACGGGAGGCGCGGTACAGCCGGCCAGCGCCACCGAAGCGGCGAGGGCCGCTCCGATCAGGCGCCCGCTCAGGCGGTTCAGCAGGCTTGGGGCCAAAAGCGTTCCTCGCGTGTTTCGCCGAGTCTTTCGCGCCACCCCACGAAGTCAAGCGCACAACACCGTTCAAACGCTGCGCCAGCCAAAGGAAAAGCCCGCGACTGTTTCCAGCCGCGGGCTTCACTCACATGCGTTAAGTCAGGCAGTTACCAGATGCGAACGCGCTGTTCCGGCGCGATATACATCTTGTCGCCTTCCTTCACGTCGAACGCCGTGTACCAGGCGTCGATGTTCGGCACGACGCCGTTGACGCGGTATTGCGCGGGCGAGTGCGGATCGACCTTGAGCAGCTGGCGCGCCATTTCTTCGCGCGAGGTTTCGCGCCAGACCTGGGCCCAGGACAGGAAGAAGCGCTGGTCGCCGGTGTATTTCACGCCGTTGACTTCGAGCACCGGAGCTTCCTTGCCGCCGAGCGACTGATGATAGGCGGTGTAGGCCATGATGAGGCCGCCGAGGTCGCCGATGTTTTCGCCGGTGGTCAGCTTGCCGCTCACGCATGCGTCGGTGAACGGGCAGTACTTGTCGTACTGCGCATTCAACGCCGCGGTTTTCAGCATGAACTTCTGCTTGGTTTCCGGCGACCACCAGTCGCGCTGCACGCCCTGATCGTCGAAGGCCGAACCCTGGTCGTCGAAGCCGTGGCCGATCTCGTGGCCGATGACTGCGCCGATGGCGCCGTAGTTGACGGCCGGATCAGCATTCACGTCGAAGAAGGGCGGCTGCAGGATGCCGGCCGGGAAAGTGATCTGGTTCATCAGCGGGTTGTAGGACGCGTTCACGGTCTGCGCGTTCATGCCCCATTCCTCGCGATCGACCGGTTGGTCGAGGCGGGCGACCTGGCGGTTCCACTCGAAGAGTTTGGCGGCCATCACGTTCTCGAACAGCTTGGCCTTGTCGATCTGCAGGGCGGAGTAGTCGCGCCACTTGTTGGGGTAGCCGACGCGGACTTCGAAGTTGCCGAGTTTCTTGAGGGCTTCGGTGCGGGTGGGATCGTCCATCCAGTCGAGCGTTTCGAGGCGGGACTTGAGGGCGGTGTTGAGGTTGCCCACCAGCTCTTCCATCTTCGCCTTGTTCTCGGCGGGGAAGTATTTGGCGGCGTAGGCTTCGCCCAGCGCTTCGCCGATGTTCTGGTCGATCAGCGTGACGCCGCGCTTCCAGCGGTCGCGCTTGGCGGAGACGCCGCCCAGCGTCTTGCTGAAGAAGTCGAAGCGGGCGTCGTCGAACGCCTTGGTGAGATAGGCGCCGTTGGCGGAGGCCATCTGGAAGACGAGGTACTTCTTCCAGCTGTCGATCGACTGGGTGTCGATCATCTTCGCGCCGGCGGTCACGGAGGTGTCGCCATAAGCCACGATGTGGTCGAGCTTGGTGATGCCCGAGCCCTTGGCCATCGCCTCGATGTCGATGTTGGGGACGAGCTTCTTGAGGCCGGCGAGGTCCATCGACTTGAAGGCCTTGTCGGGGACGCGCAGGTCCTGCGGGGTCCAGTGGCCCTTGGCGGCTTCGGTTTCGAACTTGATGACCGTGTCGGCCGATTTTGCGGCGTCCTTGTCGCCCAGCAGTTCGAAGATCTTGGTCACATAGACCTTGTAGGCGGCGCGGATCGCGTCGTTCTTCTCGCTCTTGGCGAGGTAGTAGTCGCGGTCGGGCATGCCGAGGCCGCCCTGGGCCACCCAGACGGCGTAGCGCTTGGGATCAGCGGTGTCGGCTTCGATGCCGAAGCCGAAGGGCGCGGTGGCGTAGGGCTTGGACAGGTAGGTCAGCAGCGAGGCGCGGTCGGTGATCGCGTTGATCTCTGTGAGGTAGGGCGTGAGGGCTTCGGTGCCGCGCGTTTCCAGCGTCGCTTCGTCCATCCAGCTGGCGTAGAAGTCTGCTGCCTTGGCGACGTTGCTGCCGGCGGCGGGCGGGGTGGTGGCGAAGCCGTCGATGATCGACTTCACGTCGTTCTCGGATTTCTCGCCCAGCTGGTCGAACGTGCCGTAGCGCGGCTTGTCGTCCGGCATCTTGAATGTCGAGAGCCATGTGCCGTTGGCGTATTTGAAGAAGTCATCGCCCGGCTTGATCGACGTGTCGGCGCTGGTGAAGTCGATGCCGAATTCGCCGAGCACGGCTTTGGCGGGTGCAGCCGTTTCCGTGGCCGGCGCGGGAGCTTCCGGCGAGCAGGCCGCGAGCAGGGCAACCGCCGACGCGGCCAGGAGAAGTTTCATTCGCATTGAGTCCACCTCTGGGATCGTCTTCGCCGCCTGACGCAGCGCTTCGGCACGATCTGTCTCACAGACTCAAAGGTGTCAATTTAATTTATCGAAAAACAATATATCGACGCACGTTTTGCCCAACAAAAAAGCCCGCGATCCCAGACGAGATCGCGGGCCATTTTTGTCAGTCGATCAGCGCTACCAGATCTTCACGCGCTGGGCCGGCGGGATGAACTCCTTGTCGCCTTCCTTCACATCGAACGCGGTGTACCACGCATCGATGTTGCGCTCGGGGATTGAGCCGCGCGCCGCTGCCGGCGAGTGCGGGTCGGTGCGCATCTGGTTCACGAGAGCGTCGTCACGGATGACGGCGCGCCAGACCTGCGCGTGCGCCATGAAGAAGCGCTGATCGCCGGTGAGGCCGTCGAGCACCGGAGCTTCCTTGCCGCCGAGCGAGAGGTGATAGGCGGTGTACGCCATCTCCAGACCGCCGAGGTCGCCGATGTTCTCGCCCATGGTGAGGTCGCCCTTCACGCACTGGCCTTCGAGCGGGCAGAACGCATTGTACTGCGCGCCGAACCGGGTCGTGGCTTCCTTGAATTTGGCGCGCGTTTCCGGCGTCCACCAGTTCCGGATCTTGCCCATCTCGTCGTACTCGGAGCCCTGGTCGTCGAAGCCATGGCCCATCTCGTGGCCGATCACAGCGCCGATGGCGCCATAGTTCACGGCCGGGTCAGCATTCGGATCGAAGAAGGGCGGCTGCAGGATGCCGGCCGGGAAGGTGATCTGGTTCTTCGACGGATCGTAGTAGGCGTTCACCGTCTGCGGGTTCATGCCCCACTCGGTGCGATCCACCGGTTCGCCGAGACGCTTCACTTCGCGGTCCCATTCGAACTTGCGGCCATTGCGCACGTTCTCGAACAGCTTGCCTGCCTCGACCGTGTAGGCGGAGTAGTCGCGCCATTTCACCGGGTAGCCAACGCGCGGATCGAAGGTCGACAGCTTCTTCTGCGCTTCGGTACGCGTTGCTTCGTCCATCCATTCCAGCGTCTTCAGGCGCTCGCCCATCGCCGAATTCAGGTTGGCGATCAGCGCATCCATTTTCGCCTTCGAATCCGGCGGGAAGTATTTGGCGACGTAGAGTTCGCCCACGCCTTCGCCGATCAGGCCGTCGAGCAGCGTCATGCCGCGCTTCCAGCGGTCGCGCTGCGTTTCCTGCCCTGACAGGGCCTTGCGGAAGAAGGCGAAGTTCGCATCGTCGAACGCTTTCGGCAGGGTCGATGCAGCGTCGTTTGCGATGTGGAAGGCGAGATACTTCTTCCACGCATCAACCGGCTGCGTATCCAGCAGCTTCGCGCCATCGCGCAGCGCCGTCGTCTCGTTGACCACGAAATTCTGCTGCGCGCCGAGGCCCATGGGCTCCAGCATCACATCCCACTCGATAGCCGGGATCATCTTCTTGAGGCCCGCACGGTCGACCGGGTTGTTGGTCGCCTGCACGTCGCGCTGTTTCTCAGGCGCCCAGTGCACCGTCGCCAGCTTGGTCTCCAGCGCGATCACCGTGTCAGCCGACTTCGCCGCATCCGTATCGCCGATCAGTTCGAAGATCTTGGTGACGTAGGCCTTGTAGGCCGCGCGATAGCCGACGAAGCGCTCGTTCTTGTCGAGGTAGAAGTCGCGGTTCGGCATGCCGAGGCCGGCTTGCGTCACGTTCACCGTGTACTTGGTCGGGTCGACCGGGTCCGGCGAGATGTACATGCCGATCGGGCCCGAATAATCGATATTGCCCATCAGCTTGACGATGTCGGTCTTGGTCTTCGCAGCGGCGATCGCATCGAGATCAGCCTTCAGCGGCGTGATCCCGCGCGCTTCGATGGCGGCCTCATCCATCCAGGAGTTGTACAGGTCCATCACCTTGGCCTGCACCGTGCCGGCTGCCGGCGGCGTCTTCACCAGCTCGTCGAGGATCGTCTTGACGTCCGACTCAGACTTGTCGCGCAGCACGTCGAACGAGCCATAGCGCGTCTTGTCGGCCGGGATCTTGAAGGTGGAGAGCCAGGTGCCGTTCACATACTTGTAGAAGTCGTCGCCCGGCTTCACCGCCTTGTCGACCGCGGCCGTGTCGATGCCGAACGCGCCGATCGCAGCTTTCGGCGCTTCGACTGTCGCCGTAGGCGCAGGCTTTTCAGGAGAGCAGGCAGCAAGGAGAGCAACCGCGGAAGCGGCTAGAAGCAGTTTCATTCGCATGAGGTCACCTCAGAGGTCGTGTCTGCGCCGGTAGCAGCGATGGACGCAACGATTTCCCCACTGCACATCGAATGTCAATAAATTGGATCGCAAGAATCCGCCGAAACGGCTGCTTTCGTCACGTAAAAGCGCTACGAATCAAGCTGATCGCCGTCACTCAGGACAAAATGACAGACCCTGCCAGCACTCGCTCTGCCGCAAGACCCTCGGAGACGTTCAAAAGTGGGCGTGGGCGCGACTTCCTTACGATTGGGGGGGTCTCGGTTGGGGTCCTCGCTGTGCTCGCCGTAACGGGTCAGGCTAGCTGGTTGTTTGCGTTGCTCGGCGCCGCCGTGATCGTGCTTGTCTGCTTCGGCTGGTATTACGGCACCGTGGATTCTTCTGCCGATGTCGAAGCGGCCAAGCAGGAAGACCTTGCCGCCGAAGCCCGCCGTCGCGTCGAAACCGAGCGCCGCTTCCGCGTCGAGCTGATCGAGGCGCTGCCCGAGATCGCGATGTACATCGACAGCCAGGGCAAGGTGGAAGGCGCCAACCCTGCCGCCCGCAGCGAATTCCGCTTCGCCGCCAACGGCCCGCAACTCACCACCATTGTCCGTCGCCCGGAATTGCTCGCGGCGGTCGACATGGCGCGCCGCACGCGTGAAGCGCAGAGCTTCGAGATCGTCCAGCGTGACCAGACTGATCGGCACTTCGCTTGCGTTGCGTCTCCGCTTGGCCTTGGCGTGCTGCTCACGCTGCACGACTACACCGACATCAAGCGCATGGAGCTCGCGCGCGTCGACTTCCTCGCCAACGCCAGCCACGAGCTTCGCACGCCGCTCACATCCCTGTCGGGGTTTATCGAAACCATTCGCGGACCCGCTCGCGACGATCCCGAAGCGCGTGACCGCTTCCTCGAGATCATGCAGGGTCAGGCAGATCGCATGCGCCGCCTGATCAGCGACCTGCTTTCGCTGTCGCGTATCGAGCTGGTCGAACACCGCCCGCCGGAAGGCACGGCCGACCTCGCTTCCATCGTCACCGAGGTGCGCGAAGCCGTTGCCCCCGTTGCGAAAGCGCGCGGTGTTGAGCTGCGCATCACCGGGGGAGGGGCGCCCGTGAACGTTACCGGCGCGCGCGATGAACTTACGCAAGTCGTTCAGAACCTGATCGACAATGCCATCAAGTATTCCGAGACCGGCGACATCGTCGAAATCGAGATCGCGTCGGGTGTTGCAGCCAGCGAAGCCGCGCAGCTGGCCGGCCGCCGCTGGGAGGACGCTGGCCGCATGTCGATCGCGACGGCGCCCGGCGCCAGCAACGCACGCAGCTTCGCTGTGCTGCGCGTCAGCGACAGCGGGCCCGGCATCGAGCGGCAGTATCTTCCGCGCCTGTCGGAGCGCTTCTATCGCGTCGATCAGGGTCGTGGCCTCAAGCCGGGCACCGGCCTTGGCCTCGCCATCGTGAAACACGTCGTTCAGCGCCATCGCGGCGAACTCGTCGTCGAAAGCGAGCCGGGTCGCGGCTCCGCCTTCGGCGTCGTGCTTCCGCAGAGCGGCTGATTCAGAACAGCTGATCCTCAAAACGAAAACGCCGGCCAAGGGTCAACACCCCATGGCCGGCGCTGTCGTCGCTCTTCGCAGAGCTCTCTAGTATTTCAGCGTCAGCGACACCGAGTAGTTCGCGCCCGTCTGCGTGTACGCATCGAGGATCGGGTTGACCGTCAGGTACTGAGCGCCGCCGGTCGGCGGGAACGGCGCCACGTAGGCAGCCGTGCCGCGCACATCGCTCCACATCCAGTACTTCGCATCGAACAGGTTGAAGGCGCCCGCACGGATCGTCGCGAAGTCCGTCACGTTCCAGTAGGCGGTGAGGTCCATCGTGAAGTAGGCGGGCGTTTCGAACAGGTTGTCGTTCGGCGAGGCGTTGATGTTCTGGGCGATCTTGTCGCCCTCTTTCGGGCCGACATAGGTGCCGATCAGCTGGCCGCCGAACAGTTTGGTCGGGTCGTCATAGGTGAGGCCGGCGACGACCTTGTACGGGTCGATGCTCTGACGCGGCAGGGTCGAGCCCGGCAGCTTGTCGTCGCCTTCCGTGTAGGAGGCGGCGGCGCGCAGGCCGAAGCCGTTGTCCCAGCGCGCATTCAGTTTTGCCTCGATGCCGTCGACCTTAACGGCCGCGACGTTGACGTACTGATACACGGCGGGGTTCGCCACCGTGCCTGCGCCGGCGACCATCTCCTGCGAAATGAAGTCCTTGTAGTCGGCCGAGAAGGCGACGAGTTCGCCGGCCCACACGCCGCCGAGGGCGTTGATGTTGCGCAGGCGGGCGCCGATCTCGGTCGACTTGCTCGATTCCGGTTTGAGGTCCGGGTTGGCGATCGAGGTGTAGCCTTGGGCGAGGTTCGAGAACGAGTTGTTCACCTGACTCGGCTCGGGCGCCTTGTAGCCTTCGCCATAGTTGGCGAAGAGGCCGAACCAGTCCTGCGGCCATGCCACCACGCCGATCTTCGGCGAGACCTTGTCGCCTTTGGACGGCTTGGTCTGCACGGCGGTCGGGTAGAGCGAGTCAGGCTTCGGCGTCAGCTCGTACGAGTCGTAGCGCAGGGCGGGGTAAACCGTGACCATGCCGTCCATGAACGAGATCTGGTCCTGCAGGAACACGCCGGTGAGTTTGTAGTCGGTAACCGGGAAGGCGCGCGTCGGGAACACGTCCGGCGGGGTCGGCACGGTTCCGCCGCGGATGCCGGCCTGTTCGGTTTCCGAGTAGTCGGCGCCTGCGATGATACGGTGAGCGGACCAGCCGGCGTCGAAGCCTGCAACTGCTTGGGCGCTCGCGCCCCAGACCGCGTTGTCGAACAGGTTGTCGCGCGTGCGGTCGACCAGAACGGTGCGGTCTTCATACGTGAACTGGCGCGTCTTGCTCTTCTGCGAATAGACGTTCCACTTGGCCGTCTGGAAGAAGTTGTCGCCGAAATTCATCTCGTGGTCGAAGCTGTAGCGCTGACGGTTCGTGTCATCGGCGCCCAGAACCTGCGAGACAGTCGCCGAACGGCCCGAGAGGACGTCGCCGGCCATGGAGTTCTCGTTCGACTCGTAGGTGAAGCGGAAGCGATGCGTGTCGCCCGGCGCCCAGACGATCTTGCCGAGAACAGCGTCGGACTCGAAGTCCATCGGGTTCGGGGCGGTGCGGGTGGAGTTGAGGGCGAAGTTCGTTCCCTTGTTGTGGGTCTCTTCGCCGTCTCGGCGTGTGTAGGAGACCATGGCAGACCAGTCGCCGAAGACGGTGGCGCCGATCACGCTGTTGGCCCAGCTCTCGTCAGCTGACGAATAGGCCGAGCGGGCGCGCACGCCGAAGGAGCGGCCATCTTGCACCAGATCGTCCGGATCGCGCGTGATGAAGCTGACTGCGCCGGCGACGCCGTCCGAGCCGTAGAGGGCCGACGCCGGGCCACGCAGGATCTCGACGGACTTCAGCAGGTCCATGTCGACATAGTCGCCACGGCCGTTTGCCGTCGGGCCGAACGCGTAGGCGTCCGGAACGCGGATGCCATCGACCTGGATCAGGACGCGGTTGCCTTCGAGGCCGCGGATCGAGAAGCCGGAGTTGCGGTCACGACCGCCCGAACCCAGTGCCGCGCCGAAGCGCTGCGTCGACGAACGCACCGACACGCCCGGCTCGAAGCGGACGAGGTCCTTGATGTCCGTGACCAGCTCGTCCTCGATCGTCTTCTCGGAGATCACCGACACGGTGGCCGGAACTTCATCGACGCGCTGTTCGACGCGGGTCGCGGTGACCGTGACCTGATCGCGCTGTTGATCGTCCGTGACCGCCTCAGGGGCCGGACCCGATTGAGCGAAGGCCGCGCCGGCGCCGAGCGCCAGCGTAACCGTCGAGAAGACCGTACCGGCCATCAGACGAAACCGCATGTAGTGTCCCTTTGATCCCGCAAATGCGTTGCATTTGCATCCAGAAATTGCGCCCGCCCTTTGGGTCGGACGTTATGAAAACGTCAGCCCGCTACGGCTGGACTTCGAGTGTGAGAGAGGTTGTGTAGCTGCGGATCGGCGTGGCGGCGCCCTTCGGCGCGTCGGCCGACATCCGCGTCCAGATCAGATAGACGCCCGGCTTGTCGAACGTCGCCTTGATCGTGCCGTCCGCGCCGGATTTCAGTTCCTTGCGATAGGCGGGTTCTTCGTAAGCGCCGCCTTCGCGCCAGATCTCAACCGTCTGGTTGGGAACAGCCTTGCCGTTCAGCAGCACGCGGAACTCAAAACCCGTATCGAGATAGACGTCGTTCGGATGCGTCACCGGCTTCAGAGCCAGCGCGCCAACATTGGCTTCAACCGGCGCTTTCGTCGGCGCGCCGCGTGTCACGTACACATCGGCAACCGTCGCCGTCTGGCTCTGGCGCGTCTGCGCCCCAGCGGGAATCTCGCGGCCCGGCGCAAACGGCGTCCACACGCCATCGACCAGGATCTGCGGGCCTACACGTCCCAGACGCTCACCCGTCGAAAGTCTGTAAGTGCCGTTTGCCTTGGTGGCGGCCTCAAGGATCGTCACCTGCGTGAATGGCTGCACCGTGTCGAATTTCAGCGGCTTGCCGTCCGGCCCCAGCACTGTCCACGCATCCGACTTCACCGCCACGCTCGGGTTTGAGAAGTCTTCAGTGAAGGACGACTGCACCGTCACGATGTCGGCGTTGGCCGTCGTGAAGAAGTTCGGCTTGAGGTAGGAGGTATCCGCGTTGGCTGGAACACCGGCGGCGACAGCGGCCAGCACCAGGGCGGCTGTTGCGCATCCCCATTTCGCGGCAGGGCGGATCGGCATCGGAACGTCCCCATAGAAGCATCGGCCCCGCTCACCGCAGGACCTCATCTGCCTCAGGGTTATTCGTTCTGCAAATAACTCGCAAGTGCACAAAAGCCGCACTTGAAAGGCATTCGCAACGAGAGTAGCCGCTTTGAACGGTTCCCGGGCGTCCCGGGAGGCGATCGGGGACTCTATCTATGCTGCTGACACGCCGTTCTTCGCTGATCGCCCTCGCTGGGGCAGGGGTCGCTTCGCTCGCCGCGTGTGCCGGCGCACCGCAGACTTCGGCAGCGACCGAGCCCTACAACCATGATCACTCGATCGGCGTTCTCGTGATGGCCCATGGCGGCGGCGCCGTCTGGAATGCCGAGGTGGAGACGATGCTTGCCCCGCTGGCCAAGGATTATCCGCTCGAACTCGCTTTCGGCATGGCCGAAGCCGCCAGCCTCGAAGGCGCAGTGAAGAAGCTCGAAGCGCGCGGCGCCAACAAGATCGCAGTCGTCCGCCTGTTTATCAGCGGCGAAAGCTTCATGGACCGCACCGAGCAGATCCTGGGCCTCACGCCCGGCGCAGATCCCAAGCCCGCCCCGTCCGAGCACGCTGGCCATGACGCCCATGCAGGCCATGGCGCACCCGCCGGCGGCATGAACCACGACATGGCGCTCTGGCGCATCGAATCGAAATCCGCGTTCGCGATCAGCAAGGAAGGCCTCGCCGACGCGCCTGAAATGGGCGCTGTCCTCGTCGAACGCGTCCGCGCCCTGTCCACCGATCCGAAGAACGAGAGCATTCTCGTTCTCGCCCACGGCCCGGGCGATGACGCCGAAGACCAGCGCTGGCTCAAGATGATCGACCAGCGCGCAGAAAGCGTCCGCCGCATTGCGCCGTTCAAGAAGGTGCAGGCCGAAACCCTGCGCGAAGACTGGCCCGAAAAGCGCGTCGTTTCCGAAGCCCGCATCCGCGCCTTCGTGGAAGCAGGTTCCAAAGACGGCGGCCGTGTTATCGTGATACCCTACCGCGTCGCAGGCTTCGGCCCGTATGCAGGCGTCCTCAAGGACCTCAACTATGTTGCGGATTCCAAGGGCCTGCTGCCGAGCACGGAAGTCGAGCACTGGGTGCGCCGTCAGGTGAAGGAGCTCGCTACGAAGGGCGAGTTCCGCAAGCCGCAACAAGCGTGATCGAACGAGGATCTGATATGATGACGTCCATGATCAAAGGCGCCGCCAAAGCCGCCATCGCGCTCAGCGCCGCCTTCCTCGCCTTCGGTTGCGCCACCGCTGGGGGCGCAGCACCCGTCGGCGGCTCGATCGCCTCCATGCCGGCCGCCGAGAAGGCGAAGTTCGAGCAGGACCGCAAGGCCATCCTGGCCATGGCCGGCGACTACTACGTGACCTTCGACTTCCGTGAGACCGTCTCGTTGACCCCGGGCTACGAACTCAAGAAGCCGAAGGTTTCGGGCGCCGATGAAATCGTCCGCCTCGTCGAAGACCGCGGCGATTTCATCAGCCTCCAGCACATCCTCGTCATGAAGATGGGCGGCCAGACCATCGTGACGAAGCACTGGCGCCAGGACTGGCAGTACCAGCCCGACAGCGTCCTCACCTTCGTTGGCGGCAACGCGTGGGAAAAGCGCCCGGTCAGCGCAGCCGATCGCGTCGGCAAGTGGTCGCAGAATGTCTATCAGGTTGAAGACTCACCGCGCTACGGCGCTGTCGGCGCCTGGACGCACACCAACGGCGTCTCGCAATGGACCCCGCCCGCCGAGATGCGCCCGCTGCCGCGCCGCGACATGACCACCCGCAAGGACTATGACGCCGTCCTCGCCGTGAACCGCCACACCATCACGCCGTTCGGCTGGGTGCAGGAAGAAGAGAACTCCAAGCTCGTGCTGCGCGGTGACCATCATGTGCTCGTGCGTGAGATCGGCGTGAACTCCTACAAGCGTGTCGATCCGCTGCCGAAGGATGGCGACGACTACTGGAACGCCACGAAGGATTTCTGGGCCGACATCCGCAAGGATTGGGACGCGCTTGAAGCCAAGGGCCCGTTCGGCCTGACAGTGCAGGGCGAGCCTGAGCCGCTCTACATCCCGATCCTCACGCTCGCCGACGACATCCAGTCGGGCAAGATCACCACGGCCGCCGCAACGGTCGAGGCGAAGAAAGTCATCGCCCAATTTACGACCACCAACATCGGCACGCTCGCGGAACGGATCACGAAGGCAACAACGCAAGCAGCCGGATACGCAGAACCAGCAGCTGCGTCGAAATAACTCCGTACACAGCGTAATTCCAAATACAGAGCACGGCCTTGCTTCGCAGGGCCGTGCTTTTCGTTTCACGGCAACATCATTGCGCTGATCGCATCAGTCTTTGATTCACCACGTCGATGCGGCCCGCACGCATTGTGTGACGTTACGGCCACGCTCGCGCGCTTGTCACCTCGCGTCACTTTGTTTGGTCCCGATCGACGCTAAGTGACCCACACGCTCGATGAAAACGAGCGGCCGATTTGCGTTGCGGGGGGACTGCGCGCGTCGGCAGAAACTTTAGTGGAGGACCTCCCCCAGTGCCGCTTAACCGTCTTTACGGATCGATCTCGTTCGTCGCCATCGCAGCCTCTCTCATGGTTGCCCCCGCCATCGCGCAGGAAACACCTCCAGCCGTCGCCGCTGAAGACGCGACGCCAGGCCGCGATGTCATCATCATCACCGCAACCAGGCGCGAAGAGAATCTGCAGGATGTGCCTGTCGTGGTCACCGCGATCGGCCAGCAGCTTCTGCAGGACGCCGGCATCGACAACATCAAGGATCTGCAGATCCTCACGCCGGGCCTCACCGTCACCTCCACATCGTCCGAAGCCTCGACCACCGCGCGTATCCGCGGCGTTGGCACGGTCGGCGACAATATCGGCCTTGAATCGTCGGTCCTCGTGAACGTCGATGGCGTCTATCGCCCGCGCAACGGCGTCGGCTTCGGCGACCTTGGCGAACTGCAGCGCATCGAAGTGCTGAAGGGTCCGCAGGGCACGCTGTTCGGCAAGAACGCGTCTGCTGGCGTCATCAACATCATCACGGCAGAGCCGACGTTCGACTTCGGCGTGAACACTGAGCTCACTGCGGGCAATTACGGCGCCTTCGGCGGGTCCATCGCCATCAACTCGCCGATCATTCCGGATGTGCTCGCCGGCAATCTCTACATGGCCAAGCGCGAACGCGACGGCTTCTACGACGTGTCGACCGGCCCCGGCCCGCGCACCGAGAAGACAGACAATGATCTGGCTTACTTCACCACGCGCGGACAGCTTCTCGCTGAAGCCTCGCCGAACCTCACGGCGCGCCTGATCCTTGATTACACCGAGCGGGATGAAAACTGCTGCGCCGCCACGCAATTGTTCGTGGGGCAGGCGGTCAATTCGCGCGCCAATGCGATCAACGCCACGCGCCCGAACTCGATCGACACGGTTGCAACCCCGTTCGATCGTCAGGCTCGCTCCAACCGCTCGACGCGTCAGGACGTGGTCGATCAGGGCGCCTCGCTGCAGCTCGACTACGACATGAACGCAGACATCGCGCTCACCTCGATCACCGCCTTCCGCAACTGGCGTTCGGTGAACGGGCAGGACGCGGATTTCACCTCGGCCGACCTGATCTATCGTCCGGCCGACGGCTCCAACAATTCGCAGTTCGAGCAGTTCTCGCAGGAATTCCGTGCAGCAGGCGAGGCGGGGCAGCTGACCTGGCTCGTTGGCGGCTTCTACGCGCACGAGGACGTGCTCTCGAACTCTGTCCTGCTCAACGGCGCGGACTTCTACAACTACTTTGCCCTGCGCGTGCTCGGCGGGGCTCCGGCGCTGATCGGCGTCACGCCGGCAACCGCCATGCAGCCGGGCTCGGGCTATCGCGACGCCTACGACCAGTCGGGCGACAGCTATGCCATCTTCACCGAGAACACCTGGAACTTCACCGATGATCTCGGCCTGACGATCGGCCTGCGCTGGACACGCGACGAGAAGGATCTGACCTCGCGCTACACAACCACGGGCACGTCCTGCAACCAGGGCGAGGCGGCGTACCTTACGCTCGCTGGCGTTGTCGGCGCACCGACCGCACAGACCATCGTCGGCGGCCTCTGCCTCAACCAGCTCAACAGCGACTTCGACGCGCTCGGCATCACGCAGCAGAACCGCACGGAAGAAGCCGTCACCGGCACGGCGAAGCTGAAGTACAACGTCACGCCGGACACGATGGTCTATGGCAGCTATGCCCGCGGTTTCAAATCGGGCGGCTTCAACCTCGATCGTGAAGGCATCGTGCTGGTCACGCCGACGGGTCCGAACTTCGCGGCCGATCCGGATACGTCGTTCCGTGGCGAATACGTCGATGCGTTCGAGATCGGTTCAAAGAACACGATCCTCAACGGCGACGTCACGCTGAACGTTGCGGCCTTCCACCAGACGTTCAAGGACTTCCAGCTCAACACCTTCGCCGGCACCGCCTTCGTCGTCGAAACGCTGCCGGAAGTTGTCTCGCAAGGCGTCGATGCAGACTTCGCCTGGTACACGCCGTGGGAACAGCTCACCATACAGGGCGGCGTCACCTACGCTTCGACCAAGATCAGCAACTTCACCGCCGCTGATCTGGTGAACCCGGCGCGCTTCAGCAGCATCCAGCGCCTTCCGGGCCAGACGCTGTCGTTCGCGCCTGAATGGTCGGCCTCGCTCGCCGCCACCTACGAGCAGCCCTTCGGCGACAACATGATGTTCCGCGCCAACCTGTCGGGCAAATACATGTCCGACTACAACACCGGCTCGGACCTGCATCCGTCGAAGCACCAGTCCGCCTACACGCTGGTCAACGGCCGTGTCGGCATCGGCGCGGTGAACAACTCATGGAACGTCGAACTCTGGGCCAACAACATGTTCGACCAGGACTATCTGCAGGTCGGCTTCAACGGCCCGTTCCAGGTCGACGAAGCGAACGACTCCGTCAGCGTGTACAACGCCTTCCTCGGCGCCCCGCGCACCGTCGGCGCCACGCTGCGCACCTCGTACTAGAACAAGCTAGGCTGGTGGGATGAAAGGCCGGGGCAGCGATGCTCCGGCCTTTCTGTTTCTACAGCAGATGCTGCTCAGCCTCGTCGCGGTGCTTCTTCAGGTACTTCATGAAGGGCGTGCCGCCGGTTCCGACATCCGTGTCGTTGCCGGCCGAGTCCTTGTGCTGCTTGGCGATGTAACTCGCCGCATATTCGAGGTGCCGCGTCCTGAACCGCGCCAGCGAGCGCACGCAGGTGTTGTAGAGCTCTTTCAGCACCGGGCTGCCGCTTTTCACCACGAACTCGCGCAGGTGCGAGCGTGCCCGCACTTCGTCGACGAATGTCCGGTGTGCTGGCGGGCGATAGATGTGCAGCTCGTCCAGGAACGTTCGCAGCGGATCGGCCGCATGGCCCACCTGCAGCAGCGCATCCATCGACGGCACGATGGTCGATTGTGATCCCGTCTGCCCGCGGAAGCTCTGTGGGGCGCCACCGGTCTCTGCCACGCCTTCGTAGATCAAGCCGGCCGCCAGAGCCGGATTGTCCTTCCAGCCGTGGATGTAGGGGCGCACGCGATGGAAATAGACGTAGGGGTCGCACCGCTCCGGCATCCGGTCGAAGATTGCGTTCACGTCGTCCCACACGCGGTTGCAGGTTTCGAGGCCGCGCTCCACCGCCTGTTCGTCGCCGCGATCTGCAGCCGCAATCAGATCCGGTATCGCCGCCAGCATCTCGCCGGCGCGCGCTTCAATCGCGACGTGGACCAGCACGAACCAGGCTTCATCCTGGCCGGCGAGGAAGTTCTGGATCATCCAGATGTTGTCGAGCCCAATCGGCCGCGAGCGATCCAGCCGGTCCCAGTTATCGAGCACATAGGCGGAGTAGGGCAGCAGGGGTTGCTGGCCCAGCCGTTTGGCTAGCGCCCACATCGGGACGGCCAGTTGGGCCGGCAGAATAGTTGGCGCTTCGGGTTCGCCCCAGACATAGGCCTGCACCATGAACGAGTAGCGGACCATGGCCGTCCGGATCGCGGCGTCGCTCGCCCCGGCGCAGAAGGCCTTGAGGTCGAGGACGGGCAGGGCCTCCAGATGCTTGCGGACCCGGCCGGTCAGGAGGGTCCGGGGCAGGTCCTTGGCCGCCTCCTCGGCTGGGGCCAGTTCGGATGGCAAGGTCACATCCGCGGCATCATGGGCGCAAAGAAAGCCCCGTTCCGGGCTCATATCGTGGTCGGATAGCCTCAGCTCGCCTGCCATTTCGATGATTCCTGTGCGGATTTACCGGGAAAAGGCAGGAAACACGCCCGAAATGGCCTGTAAATGGAGGCGGGCGCCCGTTCCCGAGGGGCAGGGCGCCCCTTATCCACAGCTCCAGCGCTCATTTTATCGCCGGAACAGACTGTCACACCGTGCTAACCACAAACCTTCGCGCGACTGTCACAATCGGCCCGTATGGGAACCCGCACAGGGGACGAAACCAGCCGCAGGCCCTTCAAGCGCGGCGAATTTTCGGCCATGTCATACTATCTAGGCGGAGAAGGTGATGAGCCGGATGGAGACCATAACGCCGCCCCGCCCGCAGGTTGCGGTGTCCGCTTCGGCGGCCAAGGCCGTCGCCGGCCCGGTGAAGGTCCACGCCAAGGACGTCTGCGTCTTCTACGGCGAGAAGCAGGCCCTCTTCGACGTCTCGCTCGACATGCCGGAAAAATCGGTGACGGCCCTCATCGGCCCCTCGGGCTGCGGCAAGTCCACCTTCCTCCGCTCGATCAACCGGATGAACGACACCATCCCGGGCTGCCGCGTTACCGGCCGCATCGCGATCGACGGTGACGACATCAACGACAAGTCGGTCGACGCTACGCTGCTGCGCGCCCAGGTCGGCATGGTGTTCCAGAAGCCGAACCCGTTCCCCAAATCGATCTACGACAACGTCGCCTACGGCGTCCGCCTGCATGGCCTCGCCAGCGGCAAGAAGGAACTCGACCAGATCGTCGAGACCTCGCTGCACAAGGCCGGCTTGTGGGATGAGGTGAAGGATCGCCTGACCGCCCCGGGCATGAGCCTTTCGGGCGGCCAGCAGCAGCGCCTTGTCATCGCCCGCGCGATCGCCGTCAGCCCCGAAATCATCCTGATGGACGAGCCTTGCTCGGCCCTCGACCCGATCGCCACCGCCAAGATCGAAGAGCTGATCGACGAGCTGAAGGCCAACTACTGCATCATCATCGTTACCCACTCGATGGCGCAGGCCGCCCGCGTCTCGCAGCAGACCGCCTTCTTCCACCTCGGCAAGCTGGTCGAGGCCGGCGCCACGGAAACGATCTTCACCAATCCGCGCGACACGCGTACGCAGGACTACATCACCGGACGCTTCGGTTAAGCGGCCGGGTAGCTGGCGAAGGATAAGCAGATGACCGAACACACAGTCAGGTCTTTCTCGCAGGATCTCGAAGAGCTCTCGGGCGATCTCGCCCGCATGGGCGGCCTGGCCGAGGACATGCTGTCCGACGCGATCCAGGCTATTGCGACGCGCGATCTCGTTCTCGCCGAAACCGTTGTGGCGCGTGACCCGCAGATCGATGCGCTGCAGGTTGAAGCCGAGAAAAAGATTCTTCGTCTCCTTGCCCTGCGCCAGCCGCTGGCCCGCGACCTGCGCCAGACGATTTCGGCGCTCAAGATCGCCTCCGAGCTCGAGCGTATCGGCGACCTCGCCAAGTCGATCGCCAAGCGCGTGAAGCTGGTCGACTCGATCGACGCGCCCAGCGCCCTCAAGGGCGTGGCTCGCATGGGCAAGCTGGTGAACGCCCAGCTCAAGCGCGTGCTTGATGCCTATTCCGCGCTCGAGACGGACGCCGCCAACCGCGTCTGGTCGCGCGATGAGGAAGTGGACGAGCATTATCAATCGCTCTTCCGCGAAGTCGTCACGTACATGATCGAAGACCCGCGCACGATCTCTGCGTGCGCGCATCTGCTGTTCGTCGCAAAGAATCTGGAACGGATCGGCGACCACTGCACCAACATCGCCGAGGAAGTCCACTTCCTGGTCACCGGCGAGCAGCTCCCAACAGACAGGCCCAAAGTCGATGCACTCCTCAACAGCAAGTGAGCTTGAACGTCCTGCCATGCGCCCCGCAGCAGCGACAAAGCCCCACGCCCTGATCGTCGAAGACGAACCGGCGCTCGTTGAACTGATCAAGTACAACCTGATCAAGGAAGGCTACGAAGTCACCGTCGCCACCGACGGCGAGGAAGCCCTTCTCACCATCGAAGAGCGCCAGCCCGACATCGTCCTGCTCGACTGGATGCTGCCCAAGCTCGCCGGCATCGAAGTCGCCCGCCGCCTTCGCTCGAAAGCTTCGACCCGCAACCTGCCGATCATCATGCTCACGGCCCGCGCCGAAGAGACGGATCGCATTCGCGGCCTCGACGTCGGCGCCGACGACTACATGACCAAGCCGTTCTCGATGTCGGAACTCACTGCGCGCATCCGCGCCGTGATGCGCCGCATCCGCCCGGCGCTGGCCGAGGACGTGGTCGTCGTTGGCGACATCTCGATCGATCGCGCCGCTCACCGCGTCGTGCGCAACGAAGTCGAAGTCCATCTCGGGCCGACCGAGTTCCGCCTGCTGGACTATTTCATCCAGCACCCGGGCCGCGTGTTCAGCCGCGAACAGCTGCTGGATGCCGTGTGGGGTTCGGACGTTTATGTCGAGACGCGCACGGTGGATGTGCACATCGGCCGTCTTCGCAAGGCGCTGAGCAAGGGCGGCGGGGAAGATCCTATCCGCACGGTTCGCTCGGCCGGGTACGCACTGAACGCGTAAGGCGTGCGGGTGCGTTCTCAGTCGCGCGGCGACTGAGGCAATTGGCAATAGGCAATCGCGTGATGTGAGGCGGGCCGCGTGATGACGCGCCACCCCCTCCGTCTCGGCGCGAAGACGCGCCGATCCACCTCCCCCAGTGCTGCGCACAGGTGGAGGCAAACCGCGCGTTGAGTTGGAGCGGGGAATTTGCCTCCACCGCGCAAAGCGCGGGGGAGGTGGATTGCAGCGTAGCTGCAAGACGGAGGGGGAGGTTGTCGGGTTCGCGCTTGAGGCGTTCAGCGCGTTTGACGGCATAGCGCTCGTAGTCGTCGAATCTGGCGACGAGGCGCTGGAAGCTGCGCCAGAGCGCAACGAGATCGGTGCTCTTGTGCGTGTGGGAGAAATCGGGCGCGAAGCTGGTGATCTTCGCGCGGACGCCTGCGATCTCGCAGGCGCGGAGGTAGATCAGCAGGTCCAGCTTTCTGTGCGCGTCGAAGAAGGCGGCGGCCAGTGTGCTGCGGTAGGCGGGATCGTGGGTGATGTCGTCGAGGGACAGGTCGTCGGCGAACATGGCGAGGCCCATGTCGATCACGTCGCGGAGGTTCACCTCCAGCGCCGACACGGGGCGGAGGCGCCAGAGGATCGCGAGGATGATCTGCCAGAGCGCTTTCATGGGTGGGAGTATAACCCCGGGCCATGGGGGTGCGGGATTTGGAGAGTGCTATCCCCCAACCTGCGCGCGCAGGTGGTTGAAATCATGAGCGATGATTTTTGGCTGTCCTACAGTTCTGCATCACCTCCATCCTCCATTTCATCGTCATTCCGGACGCGCGCAACGCGCGTGAGCCGGAACCCAGGGGTTGCGAGGGCGATGCTTGTGGCCCCTGGGTTCCTGCTTTCGCAGGAATGACGGGGAGAGGGGCAAGGACCTCTCCAACAGAAAGATGACAACCCCCGCGTCTCGCCTTAAAGCCCTCCGCAAACACCGGAGACGCCTATGATCCCCCGTTATGCCCGTCCTGAAATGGTCGCCATCTGGTCGCCGGAGACACGGTATTCGATCTGGCTGGAGATCGAGACGCTGGCGGCGGAGGCGATGGCGGAGTTGGGGATGATTCCGGCGAATGTGCCGAAGGCGGTGCGGGAGCGCGGGGCATTTAATGTTGAGCGCATCGACGAGATCGAGCGTGAGGTGAAGCACGATGTGATCGCCTTCCTGACCTCGGTTGCCGAGCATGTGGGCGAGGAGGCGCGGTTCCTGCACCTTGGGATGACGTCGTCGGACGTGCTGGATACGTGCCTGGCGGTGCAGCTGCAGCGGGCATCCGACATTCTGCTCAAGGGCGTGGATCGTGTGCTGGCGGCGATCGAGAAGCGGGCGTTCGAGCACAAGCTGACGCCGACGATCGGGCGTAGCCATGGCATTCATGCCGAGCCGACGACGTTTGGCGTGAAGCTCGCGGGCTTCCATGCCGAGATGGCGCGCAACCGGACGCGTCTGCTTGCGGCAAAGGAAGAGATTGCGACGTGTGCGATCTCGGGCGCTGTGGGCACGTTTGCGAACATTGATCCGCGCATCGAGGAGATGGTGGCGGCGAAACTGAACCTCGCCGTCGAGCCGGTTTCGACGCAGGTGATTCCGCGCGATCGCCATGCGGCGTACTTTGCGGCGCTGGGCGTGATCGCTTCGACGATTGAGCGCATCGCGACCGAGATCCGTCACCTGCAGCGCACGGAAGTGCTGGAAGCGGAGGAGTATTTCTCGGAAGGCCAGAAGGGCTCGTCGGCCATGCCGCACAAGCGGAATCCGGTGCTGACGGAAAACCTCACCGGTCTTGCGCGCCTTGTGCGTTCGTCGGTCGTGCCGGCGATGGAGAATGTGGCGCTGTGGCATGAGCGGGATATTTCGCACTCGTCGGTTGAGCGTGGC
Organism: Hyphomonadaceae bacterium; assembly: GCA_965229115.1. Classification (GTDB taxonomy): domain Bacteria; phylum Pseudomonadota; class Alphaproteobacteria; order Caulobacterales; family Hyphomonadaceae; genus UBA7672. The sequence continues at coordinate 640,500 of CBDDIR010000003.1, forward strand.
ATTGGGCCGGACGCGACCATCCACCTCGACTTTGCGCTGAACCGCCTCGCGGGCGTGATCGAGAACCTGCTGATCTATCCGGAGAACATGCTCGCCAACCTCAACAAGCTGGGCGGTCTGCACAATTCTCAACGGGTCCTACTCGCATTGGTGGAGAAGGGCGCGAGCCGCGAGGACGCGTATCGCATGGTCCAGCGCAACGCGATGAAGGTGTGGCGTGATGCCAACCGGAAGGAAGGCGACTTCCTCAACAATCTGACGGGCGATGCGGATGTGTCGAAGCTGCTGACGCCTGCAGAGCTCGGCGAGATGTTCGACCTTGGGTATCACTTCAAGGGCGTCGATGTGATCTTCAAGCGGGTGTTTGGCCGGAGCTAGAGCCAGGCCGACGGTGTCATTCTCGGGCTTGTCCCGAGAATCCTGGTTGGCTCATGAGCGGGACAATCCGCTTATCCCCGCGACTCAAGAACCGAGATCCTCGGCACGGGGCCGAGGATGACTCCGCTTTGTTGCTGCGCTTGCAGGCTTGGGTCCTGGGTTCCTGCCTTCGCGGGAATTTCGGGCTGGTGATCGCTGAATAAAACTGGGCCGGAGACCCCCTCCGGGTCTCCGGCCCAAGGACCATGATGGCGGAGCAGGCAGTCGCGGAAACGCGTAACCGCTGCTCTCGACCAGACCTGCGAGCGCCACCGAGGGGCTGGGGCGCCTTTGCTGCCCGGTGGGGTGGGCAGCGTGTTGCAAAGCCTGGCCTGTTCCAGACCGGCGGAGGGCCGGTCTTCATGCGTCACACTGATGGCGGCGCGTTAAAGAACGGGCTGTTCCCAGTAACGATGTTTGGCGATCGGATTTACCACGCGCGGGCCGTGTGCGTGCTGCCGGCAAGCGCGCGGTGCGGGATTCCTCCGGAAACGGAGGGGGCGCCTGTCCTGGATTTGGTGAACGAAAACGCCGCCGGCGTGGGCCGGCGGCGCTAAAATTCTCGTCGTTGAAGAATGGCCGGAGCCTACTTCTTCTCGGATTTGACCTGTTCGATGGCCACTTCCATCAGCTCGGTCATCTGACGCTGGAGCTGGTGGTCGTTGATGGCGACGCCGGCGGCGTCGAGATCGCCTTTCACTTTGCGGAACACGTCCTCGTCGCCCGGGGCTTCGAAGTCCGATTTCACGACTTCGACGGCGTAGGCGGAGGCAGCTTCGCCCGATTTACCGAGCTTTTCGGCGGCCCAGAGGCCCAACAGCTTGTTTCGACGCGCATTTGCCTTGAAACGCAGCTCCTGATCGAGGGCGAATTTGCCCTCTTCAGCCCGTTCACGTTTGTCGAAACCGCTCACTACTGTCTCCCTCACGTCGCTTGCGTCCAGCGCATCAGCGCTCGATATAGCCCCTTGAAGGGCCCAAAAACACCCCCGCGACGACGCCATACAGGACGAGCGTCACGGGATGGTCTAAGAGGGCCTCTTCCTACACGAGTCGGGGCGGGGCAAGCCGTTTTCCGGCCAGGAGACGAAGTTATGGTCAAGCGCCGGAAGATCTACGAAGGCAAGGCGAAGATCCTGTATGAGGGGCCCGAGCCGGGCACCCTTATCCAGTATTTCAAGGACGACGCGACCGCGTTCAATAACGAGAAGCGCGCCGTGCTGGACGGCAAGGGCGTGCTCAACAACCGCATCTCCGAATTCGTGATGATGCAGCTGAACGCTATCGGCCTGCCGACGCACTTCCTGAAGCGCATCAACATGCGTGAGCAGCTGATCCGCGAAGTGGAGATCATTCCGCTGGAAGTGATCTGCCGGAACGTTGCGGCTGGCTCGATCGCCAAGCGCCTGGGGATCGAGGAGGGCACGCCGCTGCCGCGCTCGATCATCGAGTTCTGCTACAAGAAGGACGAGCTGGGCGATCCGCTGGTCTCCGAAGAGCACATCACGGCGTTCAACTGGGCGACGCACCAGGAGATCGACGACATCGTGGCGATGACGCTGCGCATCAACGACTTCCTCACCGGCCTGTTCGCCGGCGCGCAGATCAAGCTGGTGGACTTCAAGGTGGAATACGGCCGCCTGTATGAAGGCGAGATGGTTCGCACGGTTCTGGCCGACGAGATCAGCCCGGATAGCTGCCGTTTGTGGGACATGGCCACCGGCGAGAAGCTGGACAAGGACCGCTTCCGTCGTGACATGGGCGGCGTGACCGAAGCCTACGCCGAAGTTGCGCGTCGTCTCGGAATCATCAAGGAAGCGGGCGGGGCAGAGATCCTGTCCTTCTCCCAGGACAAGTCTGAGGAATAGACGCGCGATGAAGGCCAAAGTTCATGTCTCGCTGAAAGCCGGCGTGCTCGACCCGCAGGGCAAGGCTGTGGGCGATGCGCTGGTGCGTCTCGGCTTCGATGAGGTCGGCGCGGTTCGCTGCGGCAAGACGATCGAGCTGGAGCTGGCGGATGGCCTGTCGAAGGCTGACGCGGAGAAGCGCGTGAAGGACATGTGCGAGAAGCTGCTCGCGAATGTCGTGGTCGAGCGCTACTCGATCGAGATCGTCTAGGCTCGATCGTCTAGGCAGACATTACGAAGCGACAAAGAAAATCGCGCGCCCCGGCCGGGACGCGCGATTGTTCGTTTGTGAATGTGGAAGCGGCCTACTTGGCCTCTTCAGCCGTCTTGGTGACCGCGCCGCCGACGGCGCCGACATCGCGGCCGACGCCAGCGATCGTGTTGCAGGCCGACGCCATGAGCGGGGCTGCGATTGCGAGGGCGAGAAGAAGTTTGCGCATGAGGTAATCCCCTGATGAGTTGTCCCAACTGTAAAGATGGACGCTTGCGGGCGAGTGCGCAAGCGATGCCGGTGCGCTGCGTTACTGGCGCGCACAGCCCTCCAGGACGTTGCCTTCCGCGTCGGGCTGGCAGGCGGGGCGATCGGTGCGGGGCGGCTGGGTAGCGCCATTCTGGACGCCATTGGCGGTGCCGGTGAGCACGCCGCCGACCTGCTGGAGGTCGCGGCCGAAGCCTTCGACGGTGTTACAGCCCGCAAGAGCCAGCAGGGCAAAGCCCAGGATCAGCTTGTTCATCTAGCCCTCCGTTGCGCCAGCCCATTGGGCGATTGACCGCACATGCTCATGGCCCAAGAATCTGTCCAAATTCGGGTAGCTCGCCCACAGAGGATTTCATGACCCCCGCACACTGGATGCCGATCGTCCTGCTGATCGGGTCGAACATCTTCATGACGACGGCCTGGTATGGCCACCTGAAGTTCAAGGATTCGCCCTTGCTGCTGGTGATCTTCGTCAGCTGGGGAATCGCCTTCGTCGAATACTGCATGGCGGTGCCGGCCAACCGTATCGGCAGCGAAGTGTGGTCGGCGGCCGAGCTGAAGACGATGCAGGAGGTGATCACGCTGGTGGTGTTCGCCGCCTTCTCGGTCTGGGTGCTGAAGGAGCCGCTGACCTGGAAGCACGGCGTCGGCTTCGCGCTGATCGCGCTGGGCGCCGGGGTGATCTTCTACAAGTAGCTAGCCGCGCATCGTTAGCTGCGAAGGGCGACGCAGAGGGGGATGTCCTTCTCTGCCGCGGCGCAGACATCGGGCTGGGTCCTGGTCTGCTTCCAGTAGTCGACGTAACCCAGCTTCTCCATCAGCGGCAGGAAGCGCTTGTCGGCGCGGATGGCGCGGGTGGAGGGGAAGAAGAGCGGCGAGATGTCGAGACCGATCAGCATGTGGGTCATGTCCGGATGGTCGAGAACGGCAAACGCCCCATCCAGATCGCCGAGCATGGACTGCATCTGGATCAGCGAGACGTTCTCGTAGGGCGTATTGAGGCAGGAGGCGGCGGTCTTCGCGGCAGCAAGACGTGCCGGCGCGGAGGTGAGTTTCAGCGCCGCCTGAATGCCTCGCCGGCAATCCACATTGGCTTGCGTCGTTCCCACGGGTGGCGCTTTAAGCAGTCGCTCGGGGTCGCCAGCGCCGAGGAAGAGCGAGGCTGAAACCGCATAATCCCAACCATAGGTAATGCGTCGTAGCGACAGGATCTGGTCAAAACGTTCGGCCGATCCCGGCCTGCCTGCAGCGGCCAGGGTGTAGGCGTAAACCAGGTTGCTGAAGGGCGAGACGGGATCGTTTTCGGTTGCAGCCAGATAATAGGGCAGCGCATCTGCAAGCCGACCGGCCGTTGACAGCGCAGTGCCGGCCTGCCGATTGGCCAGGCCGAAATAGAAGGTCTCGCCCGCCGCCGGCATACGCCCGAGGCTCATCTCGATAGGTTGCACCCAGACGAGCGGCGGCTGGTTGTCTGCAACGGATACGACCATCCGTGCGGTAGCCGTGGCATAGCTTTCGGGCGCCAGCCTTTCTGCGTTAGCCAGCGCTGTCTTCGCTTCAGCAAGAAGGCCAGCCTTCGACGCCGAAGGCGCGAAGATCATCGTTTCAACGGCGAGATGGGCGAGGCGCGCCTGTGTGAGGCCGTGGTCGGGATAGCGTTTGGCGACATCGCGTACATAGCGCGTCAACGTTGATACGCCTGCGTCAGACCCGGTCGCAAACTCTGCGCAAGCGTTCGCGGCCGGCGCGAGCAGGCTGTTGTCGCGGGGTTCCGAATTGAAGCGTGTGTATCCAAGGGTGGTGATGCAGTAGGTGACTTCGGCGGCGCGCAAGCCGATCTGCACGGCTGCGACTTCCGGCTGCGCCGCGTCGCCATCATAGCTGTCGGTCCACAGCGTTGTATGCATTGCCGTGTCGTCGAGATGGATGGTCGCGCGCACGCGGCTTCCCTCGCTGCGGATTTCGCCGCCGAGCGCGAAGCGGGCATCGATCGCGGCCGCAAGGTCGATGCGGTCATCCGTGTCATCACCGGCGTCGACGACGTCGACCGTGCTGGCGCGTGCGGCGATGTCGGACTGGCGAACCGAAAACGCGCGGAAGCCCTGGTCAGTGGCGGTCGAGGCGACGCTTGCGGCGCGTGCGTCATCCTTGGGGGCCGTGAAGCCGAAGAAGGCGATGCGCTGGGCGCTGGCGGCGCTGGTTGCTGATGCTGGCTCCTTTGGCGTGATGAACTCGCGGATGGTCGGCATGACGATGGCGAGGCCGGCGATGATCAGGCCGCCGATGGCGTAGATGCTGGTCTTCCGCTTCTTTTCCTTGGCGACGATCTTCTGGCCGCCGGGGGCGCCTAGCTTGATGGCGGCGTCCTGCGCTTCCTTGCCGCCCTTCACGAGGGCAGCGAGGCGATCGGCGAGGATGGCGAGGCGCGCGTCGGTGTCGTTGAAGGCGTCGAACCAGTTGCGGGCCGCGAGTTCGTACAGGAACGCGCCTTCCGGATGGATGTCTTCGAGGCGGACGGGGATGACGAGCTTCTTCTGGAAGGTCGCGGCGCCGAGTTCCTTGGCGATGTCGTCGGATTGCGCAGCCGTTTTCGAGAACAGGAGGACGAAGATAGGCGCGGCGACGAGGGCGTTGGCCGTGGCGGCGCGCCAGTCCTCGCCGGAGGGGACGTGCTGGTCGTACCAGGCGTCGACGCCGCGTTCGTGCAGCAGCCGCCAGAGCAGGGCGGCCTTCGCCTGATCGGCGCGGCGATAGCTGATGAATATCTCGCCGGACATGCCGCCCATAACCCCCGGAAACGGCCAAAAAGCCGCTGTTTAGCGAGAGTTGCATTGTTTGGCGGGGAGGGGCAACCGATGCTCTCGCGACTCGTCGGAAAAGCTGCTAGAGGCGCGCCGAAAGGGATTTGGCTCATGAAATCCGCCGTTATCGTCTTCCCCGGTTCGAACTGCGATCGCGACGCGCAAGTCGCGCTGCGCCAGATGACGGGTCAGGATCCGGCGATGGTCTGGCACAAGGATGGCCAGCTTCCCGACAAGCTTGATCTGATCGTCCTGCCGGGTGGGTTCTCTTACGGCGATTATCTGCGTTCGGGCGCGATGGCGGCCGTTTCGCCGGTGGGTGATGCGATCCGCGCCCATGCTGCGCGTGGCGGCTATGTTCTGGCGATCTGCAATGGCTTCCAGGTGGCGACCGAGCTGGGCCTGCTGCCGGGCGCTCTGCTGCGGAATGCTTCGCTGAACTTTGCCTGCCGCCCGCAAGCGCTGGCGATTGCTTCGAACTCGTCGGCTTTCACGGCGGGCTACAAGGATCAGCGCGAAGTGGTGTTCCCGATTGCGCACCATGACGGCAACTACTTCGCCGATGATGCGACGCTGGATCGTCTCGAAGGCGATGGCCGCGTGGCGTTCCGCTATATCGGCAACCCGAACGGTTCGGCGCGCGACATCGCCGGCGTGCTGTCGGAGAATGGCCGCGTGCTTGGTCTGATGCCGCACCCGGAGCGGGCGATGGCGGGTCAGGAAGGCGGCGAGGACGGCGTGAAGCTGTTCGAAAGCCTGCTGGCGGCGGCTTAACCATCTGGTTTCAACCATGGCGGGATCGGCGTTGATATCCTCCCCGCCGAGGCGGTCTATATCGGTCTCATGCTGATGCGAGGCCGTTCCATGCGCTTGCTTGCCGTTTCAATTCTTGCCGCCGCCATGGCGTCGTCTGCCCAGGCCCAGACGCTTGGCATGATCGGGCCGAGCTTTGCACCGTCGGCCGTGAAGGCGGATAATTTCGATGTGGTGTTCGAGGCGAAGGTGAACACGCTGCCGTCGCTACCGGTGTTGTGGAACCAGACGGCGGATGCGCGCTGGGATGGCGTGGTCTGCAATGTCGGCAAGGCGAACCGGGGCGCGGTGAAGGTGGAGCCGACGGCGCGGTTTGGTTATCTCGACCTCAACACCTGCACGATGTTTTCCAACTTCCATATGCTGGACCTGACGACCGTCGATCCGGACAAGGAATGGACGGCCAAGATCTATCTGCGGGCCCGCAAATAGTCTGAACCAGACGGGTTCCCCGCGCGTAGAAGCTCCGGGTGACGCTTGTCGATCGGACCTTCCATGTTTCGTGCTTTCAGGCATGCCATAGCCGGCCTTGCTTTGGCGTCCGGGGGCGTTCTGGTGTCGGCGTGCGCGAGCTATCCGCAGGCGGATGTTGAGAAGATGAAATTCGTTGATGCAGCCGGCGTGCATACGCACGTGGAAACGTGGGGATCTGGCGATCCCGTTTTCCTGATTCATGGCGCGTCTTCCCACATCGGTACGTGGGAGCCGACGATTGTGCCGATGCTGAAGGGCGAGTTCCAGGTCGCGGCGTATGACCGGCCGGGCATGGGCTACACTACCGACCGGCCGGCGGGATCGGACACGCTGGCGCTTCAGGCGAAGGTGGCGGCGGAGACGATCGAGAAGCTCGGGCTGAAGAAGCCGATCGTGGTGGCGCATTCGTGGGGTGGGGCGGTGGCGTTGCGGCTGGCGCTGGATCGGCCGGATCTGGTGAGCGGCTTGGTTCTGATTGCGCCGGTTGCCTATGATTGGCCGGGCGGGGTGGACTGGTACAATTACTGGTCGGCCAATCCGCTTTCGGGATGGGTGTTCAACAATCTTGTCGCGCAGCCATTTGCGGGCGCTTCGGTGCGGAGCGGGATGGCGGGGGCGTTTGCGCCTAACGTGCCGCCGGAGGGGTGGCTGGATGCTGCGCGCGTGTCGCTGGCGGCGCGTCCGGAATCGCTGCGCGCCAATGGCGAGGATCTTGTTGCGGCCAAGCGCGAGATCATTGCGCAGCAGGCGCGCTATCCGGAGATCAAGGTGCCGGTTGCGATCCTGGTCGGCGACAGTGATCGGGTGGTGAGCCCGAGCATCCATTCCATGCAGCTGGCGAAGACCTTGCCCAATGCGCGTATCGATGTGCTGGCGGGCGGGGGACACCTGCCGCAGGAGATTGCGCCGGAGCGCTTCCGCAAGCTGTTCGACTGGGTACGGACGAACAAATAGCGCGTCCTGCCGCCGCAACGTCTTGTCAGCGCTGGGGCCGTGGCTATCTAAGAACCATTCCAATCTGGAGGCTCGGATGGCCATCGACATCGGCATTGAAACCAAGGCGCGCAAGAAGATCGCGGGCGCGTTGGGCCAGGTTCTTGGCGACACCTATGGCCTCTATCTGAAGACGCACGGGTATCACTGGAACGTCGAAGGGCCGATGTTCAACACGCTGCATCTGATGTTCGAGACGCAGTACAACGATCTGTGGCTGTCGATGGATCTGATTGCGGAGCGGATCCGTTCGCTGGGCGAGTATGCGCCGGTGGGCGAGCAGATCGGCGCCAAGTCGCAGCTGCCGGTCGACAAGGGCGTGCCGGAAGCCAAGGCGATGATCGCGAACCTCGTTGATGGCAACGAGCTGCTGGCGCGCTCGGCGCGGGCGGCGCTCAAGGCTGCGGAAGAGGCGGGCGATCAGGCTTCGGCGGATCTGATGACGCAACGTGTTGCGGTGGCCGAGAAGACGGCCTGGATGCTGCGCGCGATGGTGAAGTAGGCCTCAGCTAAGTCCGAGAAGCTTTGCGGGATCGGGGCAGATGGCGAGCCATTTGTCCTGCTCGCTGCGTTTTGCGACGCCGGGATAGTCGCCCTTGGCGCTGCCGATATCGAGGATGATCTGGAAGTGCAGGTGGGGCGACCAGCCGCCATTTTCGCGCTTCGTGCCGAGCTGAGCGATCTTCTCGCCGGCCATGAACGCCGTGCCGGGCTTCAGGCCCTTCAGGCTGTCGCGGTCGAGATGGCCGTAGAGGGTGTGGAATTTCAGGCCGGCGACGGGCGCGTGTTCGAGGATGATGGTGGGGCCGTAATCGCCTTCACCGTCATTGATGCGCGAGGAATGCACGCGGGCGTTCAGCGGCGTGTACACGGCGGTGTCTGCTGGCGCGAACACGTCGATGCCGAGATGGACTGTGCGCGGTTCCTCGCCCTCAGGCGCGAACAGGGTTTGCGTATAGACGCTGCGATCTTCGCCATAGCCGCCGAAGCGCACTGGCTCGCCATGTTTCACGTCGGCATCGGTGAGCTTGCCCGCGACGCCTTTGCTCAGGCCTTCGACGACTTCGATGCCGGTGGGCCGAAGGCTGGCGATCCAGCGGTCGAAGGCTTCGCGCGACATTACTCTGCCGCGACCTTGGCGGGGGTCGGGAGACCCTCGAGGTATTTCTCGGCTTCGAGGGCTGCCATGCAGCCGAGGCCGGCGGCGGTGACGGCTTGGCGGAAGACGTCGTCGGCCACATCGCCGGCGGCGAATACGCCGGGGATCGAGGTCGCGGTCGAGTTCGGTGCGGTGTGGAGATAGCCGCCGAGTTTCATTTCGAGCTGGCCGGTGAAGAGTTGCGTCTGCGGCGCGTGGCCGATGGCGATGAAGATGCCGTGCACGGGCTGCTCGGTGACTTCGCCAGTCTTCAGGTTGCGCAGCTTCGCTTTGGTGACGCTGAGCGGACCTTCCTGTCCGATCACGTCGGTGAGTTCAGTGTCCCAGAGGATGTTGACCTTCGGGTTCTTGAACAGGCGGTCCTGCAGGATCTTCTCGGCGCGGAAATGGTCGCGCCGGTGAACGACGGTTACCTTCGAGGCGAAGTGCGTGAGGTGCAGCGCTTCTTCCACGGCGGTGTTGCCGCCGCCGACGACGATGACTTCCTTCTGCTTGTAGAAGAACGCGTCGCACGTGGCGCAGGCGGAGACGCCGAAGCCCTTGAACTTGTCTTCGCTCTCGAGGCCCAGCCATTTGGCCTGAGCGCCCGTTGCGATCACCAGCACGTCGCAGGTGTAAACTGCGCCGCTGTCGCCGGTGAGCTTGAATGGCTTGGTCTTCAGCTCGGCCTTGATGATGTGGTCTTCCACCATCTCCGTGCCCATGTGGATCGCCTGGGCGCGCATCTGGTCCATCAGCCAGGGGCCCTGGATGACGTCGGCGAAGCCCGGATAGTTCTCGACATCGGTGGTGATGGTGAGCTGGCCGCCCGGCTGGATGCCCGCGATCAGCATCGGCTTGCGCAGGCTGCGCGCGGCATAGATCGCGGCCGTGTAGCCGGCTGGGCCGGAGCCGAGAATAATGATCTGGGAGTGGCGAGGCGCGGTCATCGGAAATCCTGTTGCTGGCCCTTCCTAACGGGCCAATCCCGCGCACGGAATGGGTCACTGCGCGCGGATGGTCATATTCTGGGGATGCGGGTGTGAACGGAAAAGGGCCAAGCTGGAGCCCATTGGCTCAGTTGAGTTTTTCTAGCGATTCGGGTGGCGCTGGAGAACCAGGCGGACGATCTCGTCGGCGGCCCGGGCGGCTTCGCGAATTGGCTGGTAGCTCCATGTTTGGAGGCTGCCGTCGAACCAGCGTGCGGCGCCGGCGGCGATGAAGCCCTGATGCAGCCGGTCGAATCGCGGCGAGGCCCCTTCCAGCTTCAGGACGTGGATCGGCTTTCCGAAGAAGGCGGGGTCGGCCAGCATGTTGGCGCTGTCTTCCGTCACCAGTGCGGCGTCGCAGAGCGACAGGAAGGCAACATAGGGGTTCGGGCCATCGCGTGGCTCGTTCTCCCAGAAGACTGCGCCAAGCTCGTGGCTGAGCGCGCGGAAGCGATTGCGGATGGCTTCAGGCGTGCGGCGCGAGACGGTGATCCAGAATTTGCGGCCGGGGGCGAGGCGGCGCAGGTCGCCCTCGATGGCGGCGGCACGGATCTCGGTGAATTTGTGGGTCTTGGAATCGCCGCCGAGCGACACGAGCACTTTCTGGCCATCGGCTTGAGGCAGGTGCGCGAACTGCTGTTGCGCGATGGCGATGCGTTCCTGCGAGAACCAAACGGGCGAGCCTAGGATCGGGAGAACGTTCGGGCCCGTCACGGCGTCATGCTCGGGCGGGATGACCAGATCGAAGCTGGCGAGGGAGACTTTCGGGTCCTGCGTCTGCACGACGAGCGTCTTGCCGCCTGAGAGCTTCCGCACCATGCGCGAGTAGGGGATGGAGCGGCGGCCTGCAGCGATCCACACATCCGGCCAAGGTGGCACAAGGAGCTTGCGCTGGTCATCCGGCAATGCTGACAGTGGCATCGGCCACAGGTCCGGGCGCAGCATGAGCTGGAAGCCCTGCGGCTGCAGGATCACGTCTTTCGTTTGCTGGTCAGCGCCGATATGCGCGAGCTTTGCCGCGCGCTCGGGTTCAGCGAGCGCTGCGGCCAATGCCTTTGTCTGATTGAGAATGCCTGCGCGGCCGTCTGCTACGCACCAGACAGACGGACCACTCGCCACGCTACTTCCAGGTGATCGCGACGATCTCGAACGACTTCGCGCCGCCCGGAGCGGAGACTTCGGCGGTGTCGCCTTCTTCCTTGCCGATCATGGCGCGGGCGATGGGCGAGGAGATCGATATCTTCTTCAGCTTCACGTTCGCCTCGTCGTCGCCGACGATCTTGTAGGTGAAGGTCTCGCCCGAATCCTCGTCGGTCACCTTCACGGTGGCGCCGAATTTCACGGTCTTGCCCTGCAGGCGCGAGGTGTCGATCACCTCGGCATGGGCCAGCTTGCCTTCGAGCTCGAGGATGCGGCCCTCGATGAAGGACTGCTTCTCCTTGGCCGCGTGGTATTCGGCGTTTTCCGAAAGGTCGCCATGGCTGCGCGCCTCCGAGATCGCCGCGATGATGTTCGGGCGCTCTTCGGATTTCAGGACTTTCAGTTCCGACTGCAGGGCCTCGAAGCCCTCAGACGTCATGGGAACGCGCTGCATGGGTAGTCCTATTCAAAAACACCCGAATTACACGGAAACGTCCCTACCGGCGGGGTACGCCGGGAAGGTCAGGAACGTTCAAGAGTAGGTCTGAAGCGCCCCGGCTTCAAGCGGGTGTGTTTTGAGGGACCGGATCGCCTGAACGGCGGCCCGGGCGCCCGAAATCGTCGTGTAGTACGGGATCCCGTGCTGGAGGGCGGCGCGGCGGATAGAGGCCGAATCCATGAGGGATTGAGCGCCTTCCGTGGTGTTGAACACCAGCTGGACCTTGCCGTTCAGCAGGGCGTCCACGACGTGGGGCTGGCCTTCCAGAACCTTGTTAACGCGCTCGACCTTGATGCCCCGTTCCGAAAGAAACTGTGCAGTGCCGGCCGTGGCGATGATCGAGAAGCCCAGTTCCGCGATCTCGCGGGCGGGCTGTTCGATGGACGCCTTGTCGCCCTCGCGGACCGAAATGAACACGCAGCCCTGGTCGGGAAGCGCCATTCCGGCGGCGATCTGGCTCTTCAGGTAGGCGGCGCCGAACGAGGTATCGAGGCCCATGACTTCGCCGGTGGAGCGCATTTCCGGCCCGAGCAGCGGGTCGACGCCCGGGAAGCGCGAGAACGGGAAGACGGCTTCTTTCACGGCGATGCGCGGGCCGACGATGGGGCCGGCGCCGATGCCGAAGGAAGCGATCTTTTCGCCGGCCATCACCTTGGCGGCGATGGCGGCGAACGGCTTGCCGACGGCCTTGGCCACGAACGGCACGGTGCGCGAGGCGCGGGGGTTGGCTTCGAGGACGTAGATCTCGTCGCCCTTGACCGCGAACTGGACGTTCATCAGGCCTTTGACGTTGAGCGCCTTGGCGAGCTTGCGCGCCTGGTCGGAGAGGCGATCCACGATCTCTTTGGACAGCGTGTAGGGCGGGATGGAGCAGGCTGAGTCGCCGGAGTGGATGCCGGCTTCCTCGATGTGTTCCATGATCCCGGCGACGTGCGTGTCGTCGCCATCGCACATCGCGTCGACGTCGACTTCGATGGCGTCGGAGAGGTAGCGGTCAACCAGCAGCGGCGTGTCGCCGGACACCTGCACGGCTTCGCGGACGTAGCGCTTCAGGTCTTTCTCGTCGTGGATGATCTCCATCGCGCGGCCGCCGAGCACGAAGCTCGGGCGCAGCATGACGGGGTAGCCGATGCGGTTGGCGGCGGCGATGGCTTCCTCGTCCGTGCGGGCGATGGCGGCCGGGGCCTGCTTGAGACCGATCTTGTCGAGCAGTTTCGAGAAGTGTTCGCGGTCTTCGGCGAGGTCGATCGAGTCCGGCGTGGTGCCGAGGATCGGTGCGCCCGAAGCCTTGAGGCCCTGCGCCAGCTTCAGCGGCGTCTGGCCGCCGAACTGCACGATCACGCCCAGGAAGTCGCCGCTCGTCTGTTCGAGATGGATGATCTCGGACACATCTTCCAGCGTCAGCGGCTCGAAGTAGAGGCGGTCGGACGTGTCGTAGTCCGTCGACACGGTTTCCGGGTTGCAGTTGACCATGATGGACTCGATGTCGAGGTCCGCCATGGCGAAGGCTGCGTGGCAGCAGCAATAGTCGAACTCGATGCCCTGGCCGATACGGTTCGGGCCGCCGCCGAGGATCATGGCCTTGCGGCGCTTGCTCGGCTCGGCTTCGTTTTGCGGCGGGATGGCTTCGCCATTCGCGCCGATCCAGCCTGTTTCATAGGTCGAGTAGAGATACGGCGTCTTGGCTGCGAACTCTGCGGCGCAGGTGTCGATGCGCTTGTACACCGGGCGCACGTTGAGCTTGTGGCGCGCGGCGCGGACGTCGAGTTCCTTGCCGCCGGTGAGCTTGGCGAGGCGCACGTCGGAGAAGCCCATCGCCTTGATGCGGGTCCACTCTTCAGCGGTCTTCGGCAGGCCGTTCGCTTTGATCTGCGCTTCTTCCGCGATGATCTCTGCGATCTGGCGCAGGAACCATTTGTCGATCTTCGAGGCGTTGTGGATCTCGTCCACCGTCAGGCCTTCGCGGAACGCCTGGCCGACATTCAGCAGGCGCTTCTCGGTCGGACGCGAGATGGAGGCGATCAGCGAGTTGCGGTCGCTGCCGCCGGGGATCGATTGCTCGTCGAAGCCGGAAATACCGGTTTCGAGCGAGCGCAGGGCCTTTTGCAGGGATTCCTGGAAGGTCCGGCCGATCGCCATCGCTTCGCCGACGGACTTCATCTGCGTCGTCAGCGTCTGGATCTGGTAGTTCAGCGCCTGGTCGTTGCTCTTGTACTTCTCGAACGCGAAGCGCGGGATCTTGGTGACGACGTAGTCGATCGTCGGCTCGAACGAGGCGGGCGTGACGCCGGTGATGTCGTTGTCGAGTTCGTCGAGCGTGTAGCCGATGGCGAGTTTCGCGGCGATCTTGGCGATCGGGAAGCCGGTGGCTTTCGAGGCGAGGGCCGACGAGCGGGAGACGCGCGGGTTCATCTCGATGATGACGAGGCGGCCCGTGTCCGGGTTCACCGCGAACTGGACGTTCGATCCGCCGGTTTCGACGCCGATCTCGCGCAGCACGGCGATCGAGGCGTTACGCATCACCTGGTATTCGCGGTCGGTGAGCGTGAGGGCGGGGGCGACGGTGATCGAGTCGCCGGTGTGGACGCCCATCGGGTCGATGTTCTCGATCGAGCAGATGATGATGCAGTTGTCCGCCTTGTCGCGGACGACTTCCATCTCGAACTCTTTCCAGCCGAGCAGGCTTTCGTCGATCAGGATCTGGCTGACCGGCGACATCTGCAGGCCGCGGGTGACGATGTCCTCGAATTCCTGGCGGTTGTAAGCCACGCCGCCGCCGAGGCCGCCGAGCGTAAAGGCCGGGCGAACGATGCAGGGGAGGCCGACGATCTCCATCTGCTTCATGGCTTCGATGAAGCCGGCCTTGAGATCATAGGTGATCTTGCCGTCGACATTGCTGAGCTCGGGCGAGGCGACGATGGCCGAGCGCGGGCTCTCGAGGCCGATCTTGTCCATCGCCTCGCGGAATTTCTTGCGGTCTTCGGCTTTCTCGATGGCTTCGGCTTTCGCGCCGATCATCTCGACGCCGTGCTCTTTCAGCACGCCCATCTGTTCCAGCTTCAGGGCGCAGTTCAGCGCCGTCTGGCCGCCCATGGTGGGGAGAAGCGCATCCGGCTTTTCCTTGGCGATGATCTTGGCGACCATCTCCGGCGTGATCGGCTCGATGTAGGTTGCATCCGCCAGTTCGGGGTCGGTCATGATCGTGGCGGGGTTGGAGTTCACCAGGATGACCCGGTAGCCCTCCGACTTCAGCGCCTTGATCGCCTGAACGCCCGAATAATCGAACTCGCAGGCCTGACCGATCACGATCGGCCCGGCGCCGATGACCAGGATGGATTTGATATCTGTGCGCTTGGGCATGTCACCTGGTGGGCGTTAGAGCGAGGCCGGGTGGCGGCAAATTGCGGCAGGGTTTATCGGTGGTGACAGGGTGGCGCAACCCTTGTGGCGTCGCACCCGAAATGAGCGGGAATCAGACCGATTCCGGACTGAGCTGGGTGGGGAATTGCCGATGAAAATGCGAATCCTGAGCGCCGCTGTCATATTTGTCATCGCCGGTTGCGCGACTACCGGCGGCGGGGATGGCTTTGAACCCGGCACTATTCGTCCGGCGTGGTTCGGTCTGGCGCCGCCGGGGGCGCTATCCAACCCGCCGATCTCGCCTGCTGGAGCAGTCGCAAAGGCGACCGTGCCGCCCGGCGAAGAGACCGGCCGGGACGCGCTTTCGGGCGAGAGCGTCCGCGCGTCTGCCGAACAGGTGATCGATTTCGCACAGGATATGCGGGATGCCGGGAACCAGATGTGGGGCCGCATCGCCGGCTTCCCGTCGGAAGACCTGACGGCGGGCTGGCTGGCGAACGAGTTGCGCTCGGCTGGGGCCGAAGGTGTTGCGGTTCAGACCTATGCCGGTACCGGCGATTTCTGGTGGCCGAAGACGTGGGCGGCGACGCTGGTCGGCAATCCGGCCTATGGCGATCTTTCAGTCGACGTGACGCTGCAATCCGCCGTGCCGGTCAGCCGCTCGGCAATTGCGGGCGGAACGCTGGAGGCGGGCGTCGTTTTCGTCGGGGATGCGGGCGAGGTGTCGACGGATGGCGTCTCGGGCAAGATCGCTGTCCAGCATACCCGGCCGTCGACCGGTGCGTATTCCGACCGCACCAAGGTTCGCGAGTCGTCGCAGAAGCTGATCGCGGCGGGTGCGGTCGGCGTGCTCACCTGGGTCGAGCAGGCGGCCAACATGCATGTGTTCGACTTCGGCCAGTGCGGCGGGCCGTGCTTCAACATCGGCGGCGCGGACGGGAAGTTCCTGACGCAGGCGATCAACGCGGCGAAGGCGGCAGGCGCGCCGGAGCTTCGCATGAAGCTGTCGCTGCAGGCCGACACGATGACGGGTCTCAAGGCCAGCAATGTGCTGGGGCTCATTCCGGGTACGAGCGACGAGATCGTGATCGTCAACGCGCATCTTGATTCCTGGTTTGATGGCGCAGGCGACAATGCGGATGGCGTGGGCGTTCTGGTTGCGCTGGCGCGGTATTTCGGCAGCGGCGCTGTGAAGCCTGCACGCACATTGCTGTTCGTGGGATCGGGCGGGCATCACAGTTCCGGTCTTAACGGCCCGGCGAGTGTTGTGACGATGAACCCGGAGCTGATGAAGCGCGTGGTGCTGGTGATTAATCTCGAACACCTCGCGCAGTTCCAGATCGACGCCGTGCCGGACTGGAAGGTCAATGCCGGCGAGGAGCCGAAGAATTTCGGCGTCTCGAATTCATCGCCCTATCTCGCCTCGCTCGTGAAGGCGGCGGCGCAGCGCTATGGCTTCGTGATCCGGCCGGAGATCGTGAATACGGTGCCGGGCGATCTCGGCGGGTATGCGCCGCTGAACGTTGCGCGCATTCAGGGCATCCATTCGGGGCCGCTCTATCACACCAGCGGCGATGTGATGGACAGCCTGTCGGTCGAGGGGCTGGAGAAGGCGGCGCGCTTTTATGCTTACGTGATCGGGCAGGCGAGTAAAGCGACGAAGGCGGAGATCAACCCGAACTAGCGGGGCCGCCGAACAGATCGGGCTGGGCCGCAGCCTTTGCGCCTTCGATCGCCAGCAGCTGCATCTTGGTATCGACGCCGCCGCGCGCGGTGAAGCCGCCGGTCTTGCCATTGGCCGCGGTCACGCGATGGCAGGGCACGATGATCGGCCATGGATTGCGGCCGAGTGCGCCGCCGACCTGCTGGGCGAGGAGGCGGTCGCCGAGCTGGATCGCGATCTGGCCGTAGGTCAGCGTTTCGCCCGGCGGAATGTTGCGGGTGATCTCATAGACCTTGGCGTTGAACTCCGGCACGCGTGACCAATCCAGCGGCGCGTCCGACATGTCGACCTTGTCGCCGCGCATGAGGGCGATGATCTGATCCACCACGCGCGCGATCTGGGGCGGTGGCGCGGTTTCGATCGCGCCGGGGAATTTCCGGACGAAAGACTCGCGCACGGTTTCCGGATTGGGCTCGGGCAGGTAGGCGCCGATCAGGCCGCGTTCGGCCCAGGCGACGCCGGCCCATCCGATGGCCGTTTCAAAGATGGCGTAGTGGCTCATGCTACCAACATAGGCGCGTGCGACGCCGTCTGCAGCCGGTTTTCGGACATGATAGGCAAGAAAAAGGGCCGGAGGTTTCCCGCCGGCCCCGATCTTCAGCGCAGCTTCTAGAGCGTCGCCATGTCGATGGAGAAGCGATACTTCACATCGCTCTTCAGCATCCGCTCGTAAGCGGCGTTGATGTCCTTCATCGCGATGACTTCGACATCGGCCGTGATGTTATGCTCGGCGCAGAAGTCGAGCATTTCCTGCGTTTCGGGAATGCCGCCAATGCCCGAACCCGACAGGCTGTGACGGCCGCCGAGCAGGCCGAACGCGCCAACCGCCATCGGTTTCTCTGGCGCGCCGACGAGGCAGAGCGTGCCGTCGCGCTTCAGCAGGGCGAGGTAGGCGTTAAGATCATGCTCGGCGGAGACGCAGTCGAGGATGAAGTTGAACGTGTTCTTGTGCGCCTTCATCTGGTTGCGATCTGTCGAGATCACGACCTCATCGGCGCCGAGGCGTTTCGCATCTTCGATCTTGGACTTGGAGGTCGTGAACAGCACGACCTTCGCGCCGAGCGCGTGGGCAAACTTCACGCCCATATGGCCGAGGCCGCCAAGGCCAACGATGCCGACTTTCTGGCCCGGACCGACTTTCCAGTGGCGCAGCGGCGACCACGTCGTGATGCCGGCGCAGAGCAGGGGCGCGACAGCGGCAGGGTTTAGCTTTTCCGACACCGAGAGCACGAAGTGCTGATCGACCGTGACGCTCTTGGAATAGCCGCCATAGGTCCAGCCGCCGGTGTGTTTGTCGGGCGAGGAGTAGGTGAGCGTGCTGCCGACTTCGCAGTATTGCTCGAGGCCCTGGGCGCAGCTCTCGCAGGTGCGGCAGCTATCGACCATGCAGCCGACGCCGACGAGATCGCCTTGCTTGAAGCGGGTAACTTTCGAGCCGACCTTTGCGACGCGACCGAGAATTTCGTGACCCGGAACGACCGGATAAACAGTGCCGCCCCATTCATTGCGCGCCATGTGCAGGTCCGAGTGGCAGACGCCGCAATACATGATGTCGATCTGAACATCGTTCGGTGTCGGATCGCGCCTCTGGATGGTGATGGGCCCAAGCGATTTATCGGCTGCCTCAGCAGCATAGGCGGCGCTATCGAACATGGTTGTCCCTCTGAATTGAATCAGCACGCGGCGCATAACTCCCCGCACCACGGCCTTCGTGTCAGATAGGATGTGAGTGAACGCTCGCAAGCGGTAAAGCTCAAAGAATTTTGTGACGCTGTCAGGTGTAGCGTTTGGCGGTTTTCTGGTCGTAGGTCGAACCATTCTGCTTCGCCGCGCCTGCATAACCAGTGAGCTGGTCTGCAACGAACGGGTTGGTGCGGCGCTCCTGTCCGAAGGTGGATGTGGCGCCGTGGCCGGGCACGAACGTCATGTCGTCGCCCAGCGGCCAGAGCTTGTCCGTGATCGAGTCGATCAGCTGCTGGTGATTGCCGCGCGGAAAATCGGTGCGGCCGATCGAGCCCTGGAACAGCACGTCGCCGACGAAGGCGATTTTCGCATCGCGGTTGTGGATCACGACATGGCCCGGCGTGTGGCCAGGCGTATGCGCCACATCGAACTTCACGCCTTCGAGTTCCAGCACGTCGCCGTCTTCAAGATAGCGGTCGGGCGTGACGTTCTTGAGACCGGTGAGGCCGTATTTCTGGGCGGAGCTTTCGACCTGATCGAGCCAGAACTGATCGTCCTTGTGCGGGCCGATCACCGGAGCGCCCGTGCGCTCGCGAAGCTCATAGGCTGCGCCGGCGTGGTCGAGGTGGCCGTGGGTGAGCCACATCTCCTTCAGCGTGAGTCCGAAATGATCGAGCGCGCCCATCAGCGTGTCGACATCGCCGCCCGGGTCCACCAGCACGGCGTGTTTCGTGTTCGTGTCCCAGATGAGCGAGCAGTTCTGCTGCAGCGGCGTCACCGGCACGATGCGGATCTGGAGTTTGGTTTCTGCGCTGGCGTCTGTCATGGCCGATAAATGGCCGTTCGGACGCCCGGAAGCAACCTAGTGCGTGCGGCGGCGGCGCGGGAACATCGTGGTTGCAGGGTTTTCCGCCAGCGCCTGGGCCCGGAGCGAGGTGAGGGTGAGGCGGGTTTCTTCCAGGCGCTCCAGCTTGGCGGCGAGGCTTTCGACGCCGTTGTAGGCCAGGCGCTTCATCTCGCAGCGGCCGACGCGGACGGTTTCGAGGATGATGCCCGAGACCAGGCTGATGCAGGAGAGCACTGCGAGCGTCCCGCACAGGAAGGCGGTGGGGAAGCGGGGCACGAGGCCGGTGGCCATGTACTCGCCGATGATGGGCAGGGCGAGGGCGACGGCGGAGCCGGCGATGAGGCCGGCGATCGCGCCGAAGAAGACCATGGGGCGTTCATCGCGCATCAGGCGGCCGATCGTGCCGAGGATGCGGAAACCGTCGCGGATGGTGGAGAGCTTGGAGGCTGAGCCTTCGCGGCGCGCGCCGTAGGGCGTCTGGATCTCGGCTGTGATCATGTCGAGTTCGAGCGCGTGGACGGTGAGCTCGGTTTCCGTCTCGAAGCCGGAGGCGAGGGCCGGGAAGGATTTCACGAAGCGGCGCGAGAAGGCGCGGTAGCCGGACAGCATGTCGGTGAAGCGGTCGCCGAAGATATGGGAGACGAGGCCGGTGAGCATGCGATTGCCGAAGCGATGGCCGGCGCGATAGGCGGCTTTCTCTTCGGTGATGCGCGCGCCGACGACCATGTCGGCTTGCGTTTCGATCAGGCGCGAGACGAGGCGGGGGGCGGAGGCGGCGTCGTAGGTCGCATCGCCATCGACCATCACATAGACGTCGGCTTCGATGTCAGAGAACATGCGGCGGACGACGTGGCCTTTGCCCTGGAGCGGTTCGCGGCGGACGATCGCGCCAGCGTCGCGGGCTACGGCGACCGTGTTGTCCTGCGAGTTGTTGTCGTAAACAAAAATGCGGGCGTTGGGCAGGGCGGCGCGGAAGGACTTCACGACGTCGCCGATGGAATGGGCTTCGTTGTAGCAGGGGATCAGCACTGCGATGTCGACGTGGCGGATCGCTGGCGAGATCTGCTGGCCGACCGCATGGAGGGCTGCTTCAGCGGCGGCGAGGCGCTCGTGGATATCGCTATCGAAGTCGACAGACATGGCCCACCCGTGTTCCAGATTGGGCCAACGCTGACACGCGGGAGTAAAAAAATCGGTTGCGAAAAACGCGATAAACCGAGGTTTTCAGTGCAAGACTTGATTCAGCTTTGCAGCGCGCTTCCCGGCGCACGCAACAAGAAACGACCGCTGGGCAAGGCGTTACGCAGATCGGCCACGACCTGGTCCGCACTTATGAACGAGGTATCAACGACGTGGTTCTCGAGGGGGCCGAGCTGGGCGAAGGCTTCGTGCAGCGCCTGGATCGATTCCAGTTCACGTTCGGTCTCGGAACGATTGCGCGCCATCGAGCGGCCGATCGCGACGTCGGGAGCCGCGCGCAGCACGACATAGTTCGCGGGCGCCTGCGCCTTGAGGAAGGCGGTGTGCAGCACCGGCAGGAACCACGGTCCGATGATGCCATCGAGAATGACTTCATAGCCGGCGCGATTGTAGGTGAGCGCGGATACGGCCATCGCGGTGAGCGCGGTCTGGTTCTGCGAGAGCGATTCCGGCTGGTCCGGCGGGATGAAGCCGGCGCGCAGCCAGTTGAAGAAGTTGTCGGCGCCGATGTGCACCGACTTGTAGGGCGACTTGCGGGCGAGCGTGTCTGCGACCGTCGTCTTTCCCGTGCCGGGCGGGCCGGTCAGGATGATGATCGACGGGCTCACGACTTACGCTCCGCCATCATCTTCGCGAAGCGCTCGAAGAGGTAGAAGGAGTCCTGCGGGCCGGGGCTGGCTTCCGGGTGGTGCTGGACCGAGATGATCGGCTTGCCGGCTACGGAGAGGCCGCAGTTGGTGCCGTCGAAGAGCGACTTGTGGCTTTCGGTGACGCCAGCGGGCAGCGTGGCGACGTCGACCGTGAAGCCGTGGTTCATCGACACGATCTCGACCTTGCCGGTGGTGAAGTCCTTCACCGGATGGTTCGCGCCGTGGTGGCCTTGCGGCATCTTCATCGTCTTCGCGCCGAGCGCGAGGGCGAGCATCTGGTGTCCGAGGCAGATGCCGAGGATCGGCACGCCCGAGGCGATCAGCTTCTTGATCTCGGGGCCGGCATAGACGGCGGTCGCAGCCGGATCGCCCGGGCCGTTCGAGAGCACGACGCCATCGGGTTTAAGCGCGAGAATGTCTTCGGCTTTGGTTTTCGCCGGAACGATCGTGACCTTCGCGCCGACGGCCGAGAGGTTGCGCAGGATGTTCTTCTTCACGCCGTAGTCGATCAGGACGACGTGATACTTCGCGTTGGTGAGCGGCACGAAACCTTTGGAGAGATCCCAGAGGCCGTCGCTCGACTCGAAGCTCTGGCCCGAGGTGACGTTGATGGCGAGGTCGGCGTTCTCGACGCCTTTCCAGTCGCGCGCGGCTTTCACCAGCGCTGCGCCATCAAGCTTGCCGGCGGGGTCGAAGGCTATGGCGCATTTCGGCATGCCGAGTTCACGGATGCGGCGGGTAAGGGCGCGCGTGTCGACGCCGGAGACGGCGATGATGCCGCGCTTCTTGAGCCATGCATCGAGCGGATCGGCCGAGCGCCAGTTGGCGGGCAGGGTCGGCGTCGCCTTGAACACGGCGCCGCGTGCGCCGGCGGAGCCTTGTGCGGAGGACTCTTCCTGGTCGTCAGCGTTCGCGCCGACGTTTCCGATGTGCGGGAAGGTGAAGAGGACGATCTGTTCGGCGTAGGACGGGTCGGTCAGGATTTCCTGATAGCCGGTCATCGCCGTGTTGAAGCAGAGCTCGCCGGCGGCGACGCCCGTTGCGCCATGGCCGAAGCCCCAGAAGAGCGTGCCGTCCTCGAGGGCGATGGCGCCGGTGGGTTTCGTGGTCATGGGCGGGGGCCTCCGAATTTACCGGCGCGACTCGGCAATTCTAAATCGGGAAGGGGGCGCAAACAAACGGACGCTACGTAGGGGGGTGGGGGGCAGGGGTCAAGCATTGGCATGCGGGTGCGACCTCGGAAGCGGGGCTTCCGGGGCAAGTGTGACGGATTCAAGGAAAATGGGGTTTTGGGGAGGGCCTCGGGCGAATGCGCGACCCCCTGCCGCCTTCGCTGCGCTTCGGCGCGCCAGGCCGTCTCGGCGCGAAGACGCGCCGATCCACCTCCCCCAGTGCTGCGCACTGATGGAGGCAATCTGGACGTTGAACGCGCGCAGGTGGTTTGCCTCCACCGCGCAGAGCGCGGGGGAGGTGGATTGCAGCGTAGCTGCAAGACGGAGGGGGAGGTTGTCGGGTTCACGGCGCAGGCGTTCGGCGCGCAGACTCGCGTAGCGCTCGTAGTCGGCGAACTTGGCGGCGAGGCGCTGGAAGCTGCGCCAGAGGGCGATGAGGTTTGTGCTGGAGTGGGTCCAGCGGAAATCTGGTTTGAAGCTGTCGATGCGGGGGCGGACGCCGGCGATCTCGCAGGCTCGCATGTAGATCAGGAGATCGACCTTTCGGTGCGCGTCGAAGAAGGCGGCGGCGATGGTTTGGCTGTAGGCGGGGTCGAAGGTGAGATCGTCGATGGCGTCTTCGTCCGAGAACATGCCGAGGCAGAGCTGGATGATGTGCGCGAGGTTCGCCTCCAGCGCCTGTACGGGGCGGAGGCGCCAGAGGATCGATAAGATGATCTGCCAGAGCGCTTTCATGGGTGGGAGTATAACCCCGGCCCACGGGGGTGCGGGATTTGGAGAGTGTTGTCCCCCAAACTCTCGCGCTAACGCGCTGAGTTTGTTCGCGATGATTTTTGGTTGTCCTACAGTTCTGCATCACCTCTATCCCCCAGTTTCGGTTCGCGCAGCGTGGGGGCGTAGGGTGCATCTTGATGCACCGGGGTTCGGTCGCGGTGCATCAAGATGCACCCTACTTCGTGGTCGCGGACATTACGGGGAGAGGGTTGTGGGTGTCGCGCTCGTCCTTCGACGGACGCGCAGCTTTGCTGCGCTGCTCAGGATGAGCGCTTTGGGGAGAGCGGTGGTGTGGTGCGGTGTTGGCCGGCGGCGGTTAAGTAGCGCTCATCCTGAGCAGCCGCGGAGCGGCGTCCGTCGAAGGACGCGCGCGTGCTTCGCGGTGCATTTTCAATGCACCCTACTTGGGCGCGCCGGTCCAGCGGGTGGCTTTTTTTGAGACCGTGGGTCTTTGGCGCTCGACGGGGTTTTCCTTCGCGGTGCCGATATAGATGAAGCCTGCCACTTGTTCGTGCGGGTCGACGCCGAGGCCCGCGTGGACGTGGGAGTCGAAGGCGGCGTCTTCGGTTAGCCAGACGGCGGCCCAGCCCATGGCATTCGCTGCGATGAGCAGGTTCTGGCAGAGGGCGCCTGCGGAGAGTTGTTGTTCCCAGATCGGGGTTTTCTTCGGGTCGTGGTGGTTGGGTGAGGAGATGACCGCGACGATGACGGGGGCGCGGAGCGGCAGCAGCATTTCGGCGGCCAGTTTTTCGTCGGTGACGTCCGGGTCGCGCAGCTTGCGGGCGGCGGCGAGGATTTCGCCGAAGGTGTTGCGGGCTTCGCCGTCGATGATGAGCAGGCGCCAGGGTTCGAGCTTGCGGTGATCCGGCACGCGCATGGCGAGGCGGAGCATGGCGTCGAGATCGTCGGCGTTGGGGCCGGGCTCGGTGAGCGCGAGGACGGGTGTCGAGCGCCGCAGCGCGAGAAGCTGCAGCGTATCGGGGCTGGGATGTGTGGGCGCGAGCGGCGAGCCGAATTCCGGTTCAGGGGGGAGGTCTGGCCGGATTGGCATTCTAGTGTTGCTCGCCTTCTACGTGGTCGTGCGGTGCGGCGGCGTCTGCTGGCGGAAGGATCGGCGTCGGCGCGGGTTGGCCGGTGAGGGCTGCGTCGATCGCGGCCTTCATCGCGGGCCATTGCTGCGAGAGATCGGCTGCGGTGACTTCGGCGCCGTTGACGAAGAAGGTCGGCGTGGAGCTGACGCCGATCTGGCGGGCATAGGCGCCGACATCGTTGACGCGCTGGACGTTGGCC
Organism: Hyphomonadaceae bacterium; assembly: GCA_965229115.1. Classification (GTDB taxonomy): domain Bacteria; phylum Pseudomonadota; class Alphaproteobacteria; order Caulobacterales; family Hyphomonadaceae; genus UBA7672. Next base: position 664,847 of record CBDDIR010000003.1, read on the forward strand.
TTGTCGGTCAGGCAGGCGTCGACCTGGGCGGCGGAGAGCTTGAACTTCTCGCCGAGGGATTTGAGCGCGTTGATCGAGTCGCCCTTCTGCGAGGCCATGACGATGTCGCGCTGGCGGGCGAAGGCTTCGTCGAGGACGGCGAAGTAATCATCCTTGCCGGCGCAGCGGGCGACCGAGAAGATGCCGGCGTCGATGGCGCCGTGGATGGCGAACTCGCGGAAGATGAACTTGATCTTGTTGGTGTCGACGTAGTCGCGCTTCATCTCGGCGAGGAAGGTGTCGTGCCAGAACTTGCAGCCCGGGCAGGTGGGCGAGCCGTATTCGATGACGGTGACCTTGGCGTCCTGCGGGCCCATGAAGGCGTCGCCCTCGACATTGACGATCTGGGCGCGGCCCTGTTCGCCACACGCAGCGAGCGGGGCGGCGAGGGAGAGCGCGAGCAGCGCGCCGGCGAGGGATTTGAGGAACATGGTCGGCTCCGTGAATTTTGCGGGAACCTAGAGGGTTGGCTGCGCCTAGGGAATAGGGAATGGGGAGTAGGGAATGGCGGGAACGCAGTCTTGAACGACTGCCTACTCCCTATTCCCCACTCCCTAATCGCGCTAAGCGCGAGGCATGAACGACACCCCTGCGAAATGGCGGATCAAGTCCGCGCGGACGGCTTATTCGAACCGGTGGATCACCGTGCGCGAGTATCAGACCGTGGCGCCGACGGGGGCGGATGCGCTTTACGGGCTGGTGCACATGCACAACCTGGCGTTGGGGGTGCTGCCGATCGATGCGGACGGGCAGACCATCCTGATCGGGCAGCAGCGGTTTCCGTTCGGGCGGTATTCGTGGGAGCTGCCGGAGGGCGGGGGATCGCCTCTGCTGACGCCGCTGGAGGGCGTGCAGCGGGAGCTGTCGGAGGAGGCGGGGCTGAAGGCGGAGCACTGGCTGGCGCTGCTGGGCGACGTGCATCTGTCGAACTCTGTGACGGACGAGCGGGCCTATGCCTTCATCGCCTGGGGGCTTTCGACCGATGACACTCACGCGAGGGACAGTTCAGAGGAACTATCCGTTCGAAGAGTTCCGTTCGCAGAAGCGCTGAAAATGGCCAATTCCGGCGAGATCACGGACGCGTTTACCCTTGTCATGCTGTACAAGGCCGACCATCTGCTCCGCACCGGGGGCTTGCCGCCTGAGCTTGCGAAGCTCATGCAGGGGTGACCCGGAGAGGGCATACCTGCTCGGGTAGTTGAGGCGGACGGGCCTCAGGGAGAGACACGATGGAAACCTCCAAGACGGGCGCGCCTGCGCCGATCTGGCAGAAGCTGCGTTTCGACGCCAAGGCTGCGGCGGACCAGGAGCCGGCGCTGTCGAGCTATCTGGCGGCGACGGTGCTGAACCACGAGAATTTCGCCGAGGCGCTTTGCTATCAGCTGGCGCAGAAGGCCGGCGGCCCGGACATGAGCGCGCTGGCTGTGCGCGAGATCTGCGAAGAGGCTTACAAGACCGACCCGTCGATTGTGGCGGCGGCGGAGCGGGATCTGCAGGCTGTGCTGGAGCGTGATCCGGCGACGCGGTCGACGTTGCAGCCCTTCCTGTTCTTCAAGGGCTTCCTGGCGCTGGAGACGCATCGCGTGGCGCACTGGCTGTTCGGTCAGGGGCGCGAGACGCTGGCGTTCTTCCTGCAGTCGCGGATGTCGGAGCTGTATTCGGTGGACATCCACCCGGCGGCGCCGATCGGGCATGGCGTGTTCATGGACCATGCGACTGGCATCGTGATCGGCGAGACGGCGCGCGTGGGCAATGACGTGTCCATGCTGCATGGCGTGACGCTGGGCGGTACGGGCAAGGTGTACACGGATCGCCACCCGAAGATCGGCAATGGCGTGCTGCTGGGCGCTGGCTCCAAGGTGCTGGGCAACATCAAGATTGGTGATGAGGCGCGCGTTGGGTCTGGCTCGGTGGTGCTGAGCGATGTGCCGGCGCGCTGCTCGGTGGCGGGCGTTCCGGCCAAGCCTGTGGGCGGTGCCTGTATGAAGCCCGCGCAGACAATGGATCAGAAGTTCGACGTCGGCTTGTAGGCGCTCCGCGCCGGGGGCTCTAAGCCCCGCTGCGACCTAGCAGTCGCAGTCGTCGCCGGACGGACGGTCGTAGGTCGAGTCGTAATCGTCCCAGAAGCCGTCTTCGAACATGGCGCAGCCGGACAGCAGCGCGGCCGCGAGAGCGAGCAGCAGGATCTTTTTCATTGTCGTCTTCCCCGACGCCCAACCGGCTCTGTGCTTAGCATTTCGCGCGTGAAGGGAAAGAGCCTCCTGGCCGGTCCGGCGGGGCCCTGACGCAAGGTTCCGGTGGATCATTTCGGGGGTGGCCGCGCCGGCTTAACCCGGCGGTATTGGCGGAATGGCCATGGCTGGGGTAAGGCTGCGGCCAGATATTTCAGGAGCCTGCCGATGAACCCGGAAACCATCAAACGCGTAGAGGCTTACCTGAAGCGCTCGCTGAATCCCGGCATCACGCTGACCGCGCGCCCGCGCGTGACCGACAGCGTGGAAGTGATGATCGGCGGCGAGCATGTCGGCCTCGTCTATCTGATCGAGGACGAAGGCGAGACGAGCTATCAGCTCGAAATCACCATCCTGCAGGAAGACCTGGACGGCTGATCTGGGACGGCTGATCCAGCCACGCGTGGAAGGGGAACCGACGTGTTTGGAATGATTGGCCTTTCGACCTTTCTTGTGCTGCCAGTAGTGGCTGGCGCGGCCATGGTGATGCTGGGCATCAGCATTCAGAGCGTCCCAAGTGCGCTTATGGCGTGGCCATTCATGCTGGCGCAAATCTGATAGCTGACGCCGCGTGAGCGTGGCGGCCGCGCGATCACTTCACTCGCGATCCGATTGTGAGCGAGCCCGCGCGGGTCTAGCCTGACGACGTCAAGATAAAAGACGTTGGAGGGAATCCCATGCTGCGCACTTTGTTTGGCGTGTCTGCTTTAGCCCTGTCGATGGCGGCTTGCTCGCCGCAGGAAGCGCCCAAGCCGGAAGCGCCGGCGCCTGCCGCTGAAACCGCGAAGATGCCGGTGGAGCTGGAAGACAAGTACGCGACCAGCGCGGACGGCACGAAGATCCACTACGTCGCGAGCGGGCAGGGTCCGCTGGTGGTGATGGTGCATGGCTTCCCGGATTTCTCGGGCTCGTGGGACAAGCTGACGCCGAAGCTGAACGACGCCTATCGCGTCGTGGCGATCGATACGCGCGGCTACAACCTTTCCGACAAGCCGGAAGGCGTTGCGAACTATGCGATGCCGAAGCTGGTTGAAGACATCGATGCTGTGATCAAGGCCGAGGGCGTGAGCAAAGCCACCGTGCTGGGCCATGACTGGGGCGCGATGCAGGCGTGGAGCTATGCCTTCGCGCATCCGGAAACGATCGAGCGCCTGATCATCATGTCGGTGCCGCACCCGGCGAATTTCGGCCGTCAGCTTTCGGCGAGCCCGGGGAACAGCGACTATGCGCGCAACTTCCAGAAGGAAGGTTCGGAGAAGAACCTGACGCCTGAAGGCCTTGCGAAGATGGTGGGCGGGTCTGATCCGGAAGAGGTGAAGAAGTACACCGAGGCGTTCAGCCGTTCGAGTCTGGCGGGCATGATGAACTATTATCGCGCCAACTATCCGCCGCCGCCGAAGCCGGGCGACAAGCCGCCGACCTATCCGAAGATCGACGTGCCGACGCTGGTGATCCACGGAATGAAGGATACGGCGCTGCTTTCGATGGGCCACAACGATACGTGGGACCACATCACCAAGGACACGACGCTCGTGATGATCCCGGACTCGGGGCACTTCATCCAGCGCGATGCGCCGGACCTGTTGGCGGCGCAGGTACGTAGCTGGTTGGATATTCATCCGGTGAAGTAGTGAGCACGTAGGGTGCATCTTGATGCACCGTGGCGACGTCTGCCGCTGACGGTGCATTTACGCTGCGCTTCAATGCACCCTACGGATTTGCCTGAATAACAACGTTGGGAGGACGCTATGCGTTTGCTGGTTGGGGCGGTGTTTGCCGGACTGATGCTGTCGGCGTGTGCGACGGGGGCGGGTGCTCCGGGGAGCACCACGCATCGGACGGTCGCGCTTGAGGACAAGTTTGCGCAGAATGGATCGGTGAAGATCCACTATGTCGCCAGCGGGAAGGGGCCGCTGGTTGTGCTGATCCATGGCTATCCGGATTTCTCCGGGTCGTGGTCGCAGCTGATGCCGGCGCTGAACGACAACTATCGCGTCGTGGCGCTGGATACGCGGGGATATAATCTCTCCGACCATCCCGATGGCGTCGAGAATTACGAGATGCCGAAGCTGGTGGCGGATGTGGATGCCGTCATCAATGCAGAGGGCTACAAGACGGCGACCGTGCTGGGCCATGACTGGGGCGGTTCGATCGCGTGGATGTATGCATTCACGCATCCAGAGAAGCTGGACAATCTGATCATTCTTTCGACGCCGCATCCCGTGCTGTTCATGGAGCGGATGCGGACGGACCCTGTGCAGCAGGCGACATCGCAATATGCGCGCAACTTCCAGAAGGAGGGTTCGGAAGCGAACATGACGGCGGAGGGGCTGGCGCGGCGCGTGGCCGATCCGGTGATGCGGGAGAAGTATGTCGAGGCGTTCAAGCGCTCGAGCTTCTCGGCGATGATGAACTATTATCGCGCGAACTATCCGAAGACGGTGGGGCCCGATGCGAAGCGGCCGTTCCTGCCCGATAACCCGCCGCAGATTCCGGTGCCGCTGCTGGTGATCCACGGCATGAAGGACACGGCGCTGCTGGCCGATGCCCATTCGGGGACATGGAACAAGGCGGCGATGGATTCGACCGTGGTGATGGTTCCGGGCGCAGGGCACTTCGTGCAGAACGATGCGCCCGAGCTGGTGAACAGCACGATCCGGTCCTGGCTGGATATGCGGCGGAAGAAGTAGCGGTGGTTGTTGTTGAGCTCTTCCCCCGCTTGCGGGGGGAAGTGGATCGCGAACGAAGTTCGCGAGACGTTGGGGGCGAGTTACGCGCGCCGCCCTTGAGACTCGCCCCCATCCCGGCTTCGCCGTACTTCCCCCGTTTCACGGGGGAAGAGCTTCCTCAGCACCGCTAGCTCGCGCGCTTCATCGCTTTCGGGCGCTTGTCCGTTTTGAGGCGCGGCGCGTGGCTGGCTTTCATGGCCTTGATGCGGTCGCGCAGGTGGGAGGCGGGCGGGGGATTGGGTTGGTTGCGGCTGCAGAGGTGAGCGGCGGCTTCGGCCTTTTTCGTAAGGTTGGCGTTGAGCACGACCGAGATTTTCGGACGGAAGCGGCGGACCCATTGGGCGAGGGCGAAGGAGTTGTCGTCGCCGGCGAGGCTGGCGTCGGCGAAGAGGACGTGAATCTCCGGCCCGTGCTGGAGGACGGTTTTCGCTTCGAGGCCGCCCGAGGCTTCAACGACGCGGAAGCCGCATTCGCGCAGATAGTCACCGATGGCGATTCGGACGAGGACGTCGTCATCGACCACGAGGATGGTCGCGCCCGCGTCGCATGCCTGTGCTGACGGCATTGTTTTCGTCCTATCCAGCGGGCGAAAATCGGGGGTCGCCGTTCCCCATTTTGGGTAGATAAAATGAGTCCAAGTCCAAGAAATTATCACCGAGCAATATCATTTGCTGGAACCAGCGGAATTGCTTTGCGTTAGACGGCATTGGGATCGGGGCGTATTCTGAATGCAGGCAACCACCGACATCGGACCAGCGGATCATCATGATGCGCCGAGCGCGCTTGTGGCGGAAGACGACGTTCTGCTGCGTCTCGCCCTGTCCGAATATCTCCGCGATGCAGGCTTCCACGTGCTTGAGGCGGCCAATGGCGACGAGGCGCGCAAGATCCTGGATGCGCAAGTGCCGGTCGATATCGTGATCAGCGATGTGCATATGGCGCACGAAGGCGAGGGGCTGGAGCTGGCCCAGTGGCTTGGCGCGAACTATCCCGAAATTCCGATGATCCTGACATCCGGCAGCCAGGGCGTGGCGAAATCCGCGGCGCTGGCGGCGTGCCGGAATGCCGTGTTCGTGCCCAAGCCCTATGTCGAGCGCGAGATGGAGCGGCTGGCCCGTGCGCGTCTGCGGGCGCGTGGGGCAGGCTGCAAGTAATCCCCTAGCTTAGGCCCAAATGGAAACGGCCCCGCGCTGGTGCGCAGGGCCGTTTGATTTCGTCGTTCAGCTGAAGCTTACGACAGCGCTTTGGCGGCTGCTGCGAGGCTCTTGGCGAACTCGTCGTCGCCGGCCTTGCCAGCAAGCTGTTCGGTGAGGAGCGCGGTCGCAGCGCGCGAGGCGGTGTCGACAGCGGCGAGTTTCACGTCGCGGATCGCGTCGGACTCGGCGCGGGCGATGCGGTCTTCAGCCATCTTCTCGCGGGTGGCGATGCGGGTGACGAGGGCGGCTTCGGCAGCGGCGGCGACCTGGACGGCTTCGCGGCGGGCAGCCTCGACGATCGTCTTGGCGTCGGCTTCGGCTTCGGCAGCGCGTTTCTGGACTTCAGCCAGCTTGGCTTCGGCTTCCTTGCGGAGCGCTTCGGCAGCGGCGAGTTCCGAGGTGATTTTGACGGCGCGGTCGTCGAGCGATTTCGTGATCGCACCCGGGACCTTCATGTAGATCACGACGGCGAGGAAGATGAAGAGGCCGACGGTGGCCCAGAAGGTCGGGTCGTTCAGGTCGAACGGTCCGAGCACGGGCATAGCGGCGGTGTGGGCAGCGTCAGCTGCGTGGCCGGCGGCGGGGGCGTGTTCTTGTTCCAACTTAGGCTCCCATCGCGTTCGCGACGGCCTTTTTCACCGCGTCGGCAGCAGGCTTGGCGCCCGTGAGACGTTCGGCGATTGCGGCGGCGGCGTCCTCGGCGACGGCGGAAACGTTCGCCATGGCCTTGGTGCGGGTGTCATTGATACGCGCTTCCGCCGCGGCGAGACGCGAGTTGAGTTCGGCCTCCTTCGCGGCGGTTGCGGCAGCATTCTTCGCGTCGGCTTCAGCCTTGGCTTTCGAGGCCGTGTCACGCGCGTTGGCGCGGGCAGCGGCGATCTGGGCTTCGAACTGTTTGACCGACCCATCGGCTTTCGCCGAGAGGGCGGCGGCTTCGGCGACGTCGCGCTTGATGGCGCCGTCGCGGTCTTCCACCGCCTTGCGGATTTTCGGGAGGAAGATGTTGGCGACCGTGAAATAGAGCACGGCAAACGTCAGGATCAGCCAGAAGATCTGGGAGACCCCGGTCGTCGCAATCTGATCAAACGGCGGGAAGCCGCTGCCGGATGCGTGTTCTGCTGTTTCGGTCGCCAAGTCGGTATCTCCCGAAGAGAATAGATTAGACGGCGAAGATCAGGATCAGGGCGATAGCGAAGCCGAAGATGCCCAGAGCTTCCGTCACGGCGAAGCCGAAGATCAGGTTGCCGAATTGCTGCGGGGCAGCCGACGGGTTGCGCATCGCGCCATCGAGGTACGAGGCGAAGATGTTGCCCACGCCGATGGCGGCGCCAAGCATGGCGAGGCAAGCGAGGCCGGCGCCGACGTAGTTGAGACCTTCCATAGTAATTCTCCTTAGAAGTCGTTGGTGATCAGTGCGCCTCGCCGAGTGCGTCGTTGAGATAGACGCAGGTCAGCATGGCGAACACGTAGGCCTGGAGGAACGAGACCAGGAATTCCAGCGCAGTCACACCAACGATCAAGGGCATCACGAGCAGACCACCCATCAGCATGCCTAGCCCGCCCAGGGCGAGTGCAAGCGAAGGAATGAAGCCAGCGAAGACTTTGAGCGCCACGTGGCCACCAAGCATGTTCGCGAACAAGCGCATGCCGAGGCTGATCGGGCGTGACAGGAACGAGATGATTTCAATCGGGGTGACGATCAGGAGCAGCACAAAGGGCACGCCCGACGGCACGAAGATCTTGAAGAAGCCGAGGCCTTTCTTCATCAGGCCCACGATGATCACGAGGCCGATGGTGAAGATAGCCATGAAGCCGGTGACGGCGATGTGGCTGGTGGTGGTGAACCAGTACGGGAACATGCCGAGCATGTTCGCGATGAAGATGAACGAGAAGAGCGAGAAGACCAGCGGGATGAACGGCTTGCCCGGCGCGTGGTTCACGTCTTTCACGATGCCCGCGATGAAGCTGTACCAGATCTCGGCCAGCGACTGCATGCGGTTGGGGACAGTGCCCATTTTCGAAGTGGCGAAAGCCAGGAAGCCGATGACGAGCAGAACGCCCACGACCATGAAGAGGGCCGAGTTGGTGAACGAGATGTCGTAGCCGCCAACTTGCAGGTCCAGCAGCTTGCTGACCTGGAACTGGTGCATCGGGTCGGTGGCAATTCTCATTCGCCTGCGCCTTCGCCCTTGTTGTCCACGGCCTGATTGGCCTTGCTTGCGGTCGCCACAACGTTCCGGACGCCAGCCACAAACCCGAGCATGAGGCAGGACAACAAGCCCCAGGGCGACCACCCGAAGAGCGTATCCAGTCCCCAGCCCAGGGCGACCCCGACAATGACGGCGGCAGCAAAGTCCGACGCCATGCGGAAGCCCAGACCCATTCCCTTGCCCGCCGCCATATATTTGGGGCGTTCCTGCGCATCGATCTTCGCCTGAGCCTCGGCGATCCGCTTATCGAGATCGTTCTGGCTCATCGAAAACCTGCAACAGGTAGGAGAAAAGTCCGGTCCCTGCGTGCAACAAAGCCTTGGAAAGCCAAGGTTTCGCCGCGCGCGAAGCTATATGGGCGGGTCCGAGTCCAGTCAAGCAAATGTAACGACAAAAATCGCGTCTAGTGCCTTGATATAAGGCGCTATTTGCAACGGCCATTACGCCGCAGGGTTTGGCTGGCGGTTCAGGCCGCTACGACGTGACGTTCGACCGTTACGTGAACCAGCTCGTGAACCGGCTTCAGCCGCTGGTGGATGAGCGAGATATCCACAGCCGGGCGGGTGGCGACCGTCAGCACGGCGGCGTGGGCGTCGGGGCCGACGCGCCAGACGTGGAGGTCGGCGATCCAGGCGTCGCCGGGGCCTTCGATCTCCTGTTTGATCTCGTCGACGAGGTGAGGGTCAGCGGTGTCGAGCAGGACGCCGGCCGTGTCGCGCATCAGGCTCCAGGACCAGCGGGCGATGACGATCGCGCCGACAATGCCCATCAGCGGATCGAGCCAGACCCAGCCGGCATACTTGCCCGCCACCAGCGCGACGATGGCGAGAACCGAGGTGAGGGCGTCGGCCAGCACGTGCAGGTAGGCGGCGCGGAGATTGTTGTCGGTCGATTTGCCGTGGTGGTGATGATCGTGGTCATGCCCGTGCGCATGGTCATGATCGTGATGGTCATGATGATCATGCGCGTGGTGGGCGTGCGAATGACCGCCATGGGAATGGCCGTGATGGTGATGGCCGCCCGAGAGCAGCAGGGCGCTGACAAGGTTCACGACGAGGCCGAGCGCGGCGACGATGATCGCCTGGTCGAAGGCGACATTGGTGGGCGAGAGCAGGCGCTGGCCGGATTCAACCGCGATCGCGAGCGAAATGACGCCCAGGACGAGGGCGGAGGCGAAGCCTGCGAGATCGCCGACCTTGCCGGTGCCGAAGGTGTAGCGCGGGTTGCGGGCGTTGCGGCGGGCGTAGCTGTAAGCGACGGCGGCGACCGTGAGCGCGCCGGCGTGGGTCGCCATGTGGAAGCCGTCGGCCAGAAGCGCCATCGAGCCATAGACAACGCCGGCAATGATCTCGCCCACCATCGTCACGGCGGTGAGGGCGACGACCCATATCGTGCGCCGCGCGTTCCGGTCGTGGTCCTTGCCCAGATAGACGTGTTCGTGGCGGAGGGCGTCGGCGGCGGTGGATGCGGCGTTGGTCATGGGAGAACTCACTTCGAATAACGGCGCATGGCCGTGATCAGGTCTTCGGCCGCCTTGCGGCGGTCTTCGCCGCTGATCTTGGGGCCAGCGACGTGTTCGCGGACGAAATCGGCGAGAATCTCGTCGGTCAGGCCGTTGATGGCGCCGCGCGCGCCGGCGACGCGATGGAGAACGTCTTCGCAGCCTGCGTCTTCCTGCAGGAGGCGTTCGACGCCCTCCAGCTGGCCGATGATGCGGCGAACGCGGGCGATAAGCTGGTCTTTGGCGGCATGGGTGTGCGACATGGGATAGGGGGGTATCCTATATAACCCAGATGCGCCAGTGGCGCGTTCGGTCGCAGGTTAATCGGGAAAGAGGCTTAGGCCGCGACCAGACGCTCGGCGGCCTGCAGGTCGACCGAGACGAGTTTCGAGACGCCGCGCTCCTGCATGGTGACGCCGAACAGGCGGTCCATGCGGGACATGGTGACGGCGTTGTGCGTGATGATGATGAAGCGCGTGACCGTGCGCGTGCGCATCTCTTCGAGCAGGCGGCAGAAGCGATCGACGTTGGCGTCGTCGAGCGGCGCGTCGACCTCGTCGAGCACGCAGATGGGGGCGGGGCGCGAGAGGAAGACGGCGAAGATGAGGGCGGTGGCCGTGAGCGCCTGTTCGCCGCCCGACATCAGCGACAGCGCGCCGAGGCGTTTGCCCGGGGGCGAGGCGTAGATTTCGAGGCCGGCATCGAGCGGATCATCGCTCTCGGTGAGGCGCAGTTCGGCCTGGCCGCCGCCGAACAGGGCGGTGAAGAGCGAGGTGAAGTGGCCGTTTACCTGATGGAAGGCGTCGACCAGGCGTTGGCGGCCATCCATGTTCAACGCGTCTATGCCTTCGCGCAGTTTCGCGATGGCGGCGACGAGGTCGTCGCGCTCCTCGATCTGGAAGCCCATGCGCTTCGAGATTTCGGTAAGCTGTTCGTCGGCTTCCATGTTGACGGCGCCGAGCTGGTCGCGCTCGCGGCGTAGCTGGGCGAGGCGCGTGTCCAGCGCGTGGGCGTCGGCGACGGCTTCTTCTTCGGGTGCATCGGCGTCGCCATGTTCGGCGCGCGCGGCGCGGGCGGCGGCGAGCACGGCCTGCACGCGGGCTTCGAGTTCTTCGAGGTCCTGGTCGAAGGCGGCGCGGACCTGTTCGGCAATCTCGACTTCGCGGCGGATGGCGGCTTCGAGGCGGCTCTCGGCGCGCACCAGCGTTTCGCGCGCGTTGGAAGATGCGTCGCGGGCGGAGCGGGCGGCGATCTCGGTTTCGCGCAGGGCCGCCTCGGCCTCGGCCAGCGTATCGGCGGCTTCGCGGCGTGCGGCGTCGGCGGTTTCGCCAGAGGCGGAGAGATCGTCGAGCTTCTGCTGGATGGCAGCGGGTTGGTCTTTTGCTTGCTCGAAGGCAGAGCGGGCTTCGGCGAGATCATGGCCGATGGCGGCGAGGCGGCCGGAGGCTTCCGAGGTGCGGGCTTGCCATTCGTCGCGGTCGCGGGTGAGGGCGAGGCGCGTGGCGGCGGCGCGTTCGGCTTCGCGGATAAAGCCGTCGAGGGCGGCTGCGGCGGCGCGTTCGGCATCGCGCGAGCGGCGGACTTTTTCCGAGAGGTCGGCGAGGACGGCGCGGTCCTTGTCGCTCGGCGCGGCGGCGAGGGCGGACTTGGCGGTGGCCAACGTCTGGGCGGCGAGATCGCGATCGCTGGTGAGGCGTTTGATGGTGTCGTTGAGCGCGGCGCCCTTGAGCGACAGGCGCTCGACATCCTGTTCGGCGCGGATGGCGGCTTCGTGCGCTTGCGATGCGGCGCGGGTGAGTTCGGGCACGTTGCGGCGGGCGGCCATCAGCGTGACTTCGGCGTCGGTGAGTTGCGCGGAGGCCTTGGCGCGTTCGGCCGCGGCGGCATCGCGCGTGGCGACGGCGGTCTTGATCTCGGCCTGCAGCTGGTGACGGCGTGCGCGCTGTTCCAGCTTCTCTGCGGCAGGGAGTGGGGCTTCCGAGCGGCGGATGAAGCCGTCCCAGCGCCAGAGGTCGCCTTCGCGGCTGACGAGGCGCTGGCCGAGTTTGAGTTGTGTGATGAGGTTCGCGCCCTGTGCGCGATCGACGAGGCCGCATTGCGCGAGGCGGGCGCGGAGCTGATCGGGGGCTTGCACCAGATCGCTCAGCGGTGTTGCGCCTTCTGGGAGCGTGGCGGAGTCCACGCCTGCGCGGCCGGACCAGTGGGCGGGCGCATCTGCAGAGGTTGGTGCATCGAGATCTTCGGAAAGGGCGGCGGCGAGAGCGCGCTCGAGGCCTGGCGCGCGGATGCCTTCGATGACGGGCGGGTGGGCAGGATTGGCGGCCACGTCGCGCAGCAGGCGGTCCAGGCCTGCGAGTTCGGACTGGAGTTCGCCGGCCTTGCGTTCGGCGGCGAGCAGCGTTGGCGTCAGGCGGGCTTCGAGGGCGCGGGCTTCATCGACGGCGCGCGAGGCGGCGGCGAGGTTGGCTTGCGCGGCTTGTGCTTTCTTCTCGGCATCGGCGTGGCGGGCGCGGGCGTCCTTCAGTGCGGCGTCCATCTTCGCGGCATCGCCGAGGGATACGAGATCGGCCTGCGCCTTCTTGAGGTCGTTGACGAGGCGTGTGTGGCGATCGTCTTCGCGCTTTACTGCGGCCTGCGCCGCGGCGGCTTCGGCTTCGGCGCGGGCGAGGGCGGTGCGGCGCTGGTCGGCCTCCGTCTCGAATGTCTGCAGTTCGGCCATGGCCGCATCGACGGCGGCGGAGAGTTCGGCTTCGCGTGCGGCCTGCGCTTTGGGATCATCCGGCGGCAGTTGCGCGATGGCTGCGACGGCGCGTTCGGCGCGGGCGGTGGCGTCGTCGCGTTGAACGGTCTCGCGGGTGGTGTCTTCGACAAGGCGCGTGATGTCGCGTTCGAGGCGGGCGGCGGATTGCTTCGCAGCGTCGCGTTCGGCTTCGAGGCGCGCGAGCTGAAGCTTGATGACGCCCAGCTTGCCGGCGGCTTCCGCTTCGGCGACGCGCAGCGGTTCGATGGCGGCGCGGGCTTCCAGTTCGGCGGTGGACGTGCGGGTGACCACCGAGACGTTCTTTTGCTCGTTCGACTTGGCGGCTTCGAGCGCCGCGCGCGCCGCAACCGTCTCCTCGACGGCGCCGCGCCAGCGGGCGGCGCCGAGCCGGGCTTCGAGCGCGGCGATCTCTTCTGACAGGGCGCGATACTTGCGGGCCTTGCTGGCCTGACGCTTCAGCGAGTTCGCCTGGCGCTCGACCTCGGCCATGATCTCGGCGAGGCGGGTGAGGTTCTCGTCGGCGGCTTTCAGCTTGAGTTCGGCTTCGTGGCGGCGGGCAGCGAGGCCGCCAATGCCTGCGGCTTCTTCCAGGATGCGGCGGCGGTTCTGCGGCTTGGCGCCGATCAGTTCCGAGATCTGGCCCTGACGCACGAGCGCCGGCGAGTTCGCGCCGGTCGAGGCGTCTGCGAACAGAAGCTGCACATCCTTGGCGCGCACCGTGCGGCCGTTGATCTTGTAGGAAGAGCCCGCGCCGCGGCGGAGCATGCGGCGGATCTCGATCTTGTCTTCCTCGTTGAACTCGGCCGGGGCGGAGCGTTCCGCATTGTCGAGCAGCAGGGTGACTTCCGCCATCTCGCGTGCCGGGCGGGCTTCCGAGCCGGAGAAGATCAGGTCGTCCATCTCGCCGCCGCGCATTGCACGGGCCGAGGTTGCACCCATCGACCAGCGCAGCGCTTCCAGCAGGTTGGACTTGCCGCAGCCATTGGGGCCGACAATGCCTGTCAGGCCCTCTTCGATCGGCACATCCACCGGATCGACGAAGGACTTGAAGCCGGCGATCTTGAGGCCGATCAGGTGCAAGTCAGGGTTCCATTACGCCCGGAATTTCAGGGCTTTTCCGCCCTGTAGGGGGCAGGGCCAGATGGGTCAATGGCTGTCGCCAGCGGGGCGATGCGAACGGCCCGCAGCGATCAGGCGGAAGGCTGTCCAGAGACCAAAAAGGGCCAGAGGAAGCCCGCTGAGGAATATCCAGGGCGAGGCTGCGCCGGCGCTTGCGACCGTGAAGCCGCCAGCGACCCCGGCAAGGTTCGCCGTCACCCCGGCAATGGCCGCTCCGACGGCCGAGCCGGACTGGCGCACGGCCATGATCGCGGACGAGCCGATGGCGCGGTCTTCGTCCGTCAGGACCGCAATCACCCGCCGGCTCATCAGCGAGGACGAGAAGCCGAAACCGGCGCCCATCACGCCCGCGCCAACGATGACGCCCACCACGCTGGCCATCGGCATGAAGATCGCCAGCAGGACAACGCCGGCGACGATGCAGAATGCGCCGAGCCTGATCCAGAGCGGTTCGGTCTTCTCGGTGGAGCTGGCGACAACGATCGCTATCAGGGTCCACATCACGGCTTCGGCGGCGACGGCGTATCCGGCCCAGAGCGGAGACAGGCCCGTAAGCGCCTGGAGCAGGGCGGGGCCATAGACCGTCAGCGCCATCGACCCGGCGGTGAGCGCAAACATCGAGGCATAGCCCGCGCCGCACACCGTTCTCAGATTTCCAGCGCCATGTGGCAGCAGCCGCACTTTCGCGCGTGCATCCACCACCAGCACGAGGCACAGGATCGCCAGTCCCGCGATCACCAGCGCGATCGCGACAACGGGCGAGCGATAGAAATCAGCCAGCGCGATGCAGATCACGCCAAGACCCAGCACGCCCAGCTGTGGCCATGGAACACCCGTCTTGATACCTGCCTTCGGCGGTTCTTTCAGCAGGAAGGGGGCTGCAATCGCAAACAGCGCCGCCTGCGCCACGAACAGCCAGAACACCATTCGCCAGTCGCCGGTCTCGGCAAAGATGCCGCCGACCATCGGCCCTAGCACCGTTGCAATACCCCACACGCCGGCCACCGCCGCGAACACGCGCGCGATATGGCGCTGTGGGAACAACACGGCGATCGCCACCATGGCGAAGCCGGAAATCCAACCGCTGCCGATGCCTTGCAGCAGTCTGCCGCCAACGAAGGTGAAGATATCCGGCGCCAGCGCGCCGAGCGCGCATCCGGCGGCGAACACCAGTCCCGCAAACGTCGTTGCATTGCGCAGGCCGAAGATTTCGGAGAGACGCCCCGCGCTCGCGCCCGCGAGAATTGCCCCGACAAAGAAGCCTGCCGTCGCCCAGCTGAAATACTCGTAGCCGCCGAGATCGGCGCCGACGCTGGGCATGATGGTGGCGGTGACGAGACTGTCGGCCGCGTTGAGCCACACGCCGAGGCAGATCAGCGCGAACTTCGGCAGACGCCCTTCGCCGAGAAGGTCCGCCCAGTCATTCCGTGCCGGGCTGGCCTCTGTCATGGCTTACTGAGCAGGTTCCGGCGCCGGGGCCTTTGCAAGCTCCGCGTCGATAGCAGCGGAGAGCGCTTCAATCGTCTGATCGACATCCTTGCCGGCGATCACGAAGGTCGGCGTCGACGTCACGAAGGGCGGCGACTCCTGCACGAACTTGCGCGTCACCTCAGTCAGCGCCGGATCAGCCACGCACGAGCCGACCTGATCCGCATTGAGGCCATGTCGCGAGCCCAGTTCGCGCAACTGTTTCTGCAGACGCCATGGGTTGGCGCCCGCTTCGATGATGACGTTCTGGTTCTTGAACAGGTCGTCGATCACGGCGAAGAACTTGTCCTCGCCTGCGCATCGCGCAATCGCCGCGCCCGCCAGCGAGATCGCCTGCGGCGGCGTCGGCATCACCACCCAGTCGAGCCTGATCTTGCCGGTGTCGATGTATTTCGCCTTCAGCTCGGGAAACACCTGTTCGTGGAAGGCGCGGCAATGGCCGCATGTGGTGGACGCATATTCCGTCACCACGACGGGCGCATCGCCTTCGCCAAGGAAAGGCGTACCGAGGAAGGGCGTGATCTCGACCGTTTTGTAGGGCTCAGGTTCGCGCGGCTGCTCGCACGCGGCGAACATCAGCACGGCTGACGCGATGAACAGTCGGTGAAGGTTCATGGCCTAGGTCGGCGGCGAGGCAGGCGGCGTTGCGCCCGGTGCTGCAGCAGGAGCGGAGGCCGGAGCCGCCGGCGCCGCGCCAGCAGGCGCGGCAGGCGTTTCGCCCGCAGCGGCGGGAACCGGATTGCCCAGCTCTTTCTCAATTGCAGCGACGACATTCTCCCAGGTCGGGTTCGACACGACCTGATCGTTGATGAAGATGGTCGGCGTCGAGTTGACGCCCTTGGCGTTGCCTTCCGCCTGCATCTTGTTGATCGCCTCTTTCAGGTCGGGGCGGTGATCGATGCAGGTGAGGATCTGGTCCTGCGACAGGCCGAACTTCGCGCCGATCTCGTTCAGCACGGGCAGGGCGCTTCCGGTCTGCGCGGCGTTCAGCAGGTCGTATTGGCGCGTGAAGAACTCGTCGACCATGTCGACATACTTCTCCGCTCCGCCGCAACGCGCGACCGATGCGAACAGCAAGCCCATGCCCTGGCCGTCGATCGGGAAGTCGCGGTAGATCAGTTTCACCTTGCCGGTGTCGAGATAGGTCGACTTCAGCTTCGGCAGTTCCCACTTCCAGAAATCGCGGCAGTGGCTGCAGGTCAGCGCGGCGTATTCGATCATCGTCACCGGCGCATCGGCCTTGCCCAGCGGCACGTCGCCGAGAACCGGGTTCACCTCGACAGGCGTAAAGTTGCTCTTCGGCGCGGAATTGTCGGAGCAGGCTGCGGCGGCGAGCGCGAGCGCGGCGGCGAGAACCGGCGTTACAAGGCGGCGAATGGCAAGCATGGGTGTTCCCCTCGATATTTCAGCCGGTTTTGGCCAAAGGCGGGCGGCTGGTCAACGTGCCAGTGCGCGCCTATCAGCCCTTCCGCTGCCCCGTAAGAATGGCCTCACCAAGGCCGGCCAGCGCATCGCGGATGGCCCGGCTCTGCACGGGGGCGAGGTTTTGCACCAGCTCCCGTCGTTGTTCCGGCGTCAGCGGACGCGGGATTACCAGCGCCAACTGCTTGGGCGGGGCGGTCTGGATCAGCTTCAGCGACGTGATCTTGGAGCCAGAAGCGAGGTTCACTCTCTCAAGGATGTGATCTTTCGCATGCTGGATGATCGGGGCGGCCGCAGAGGTAACGCGCAGGTGCAGCACCCCGCCGTCCTTGGATCGCGCCACGCGAACCGGCTCCGTGATGGCGGCGATGCGCAGGCCGACAATCTCCTGCCAGCGCGATTGCAGCGTCTCGGGCGCGGGTCCTGCCATTTTGAGGATTGGCCGCAGGGCGCGGTTCATGGCGGCGCCCATCGGGCGCGCGGTGCGATACACCGGCTTGGCATGGACTTCCCGCAGCCGGGCTTCGGCTTCGCGTTCAGCTTCCAGGGCTTTCCAGTCAATCGCCATGAAGCCTTCTTGCCAGCATTCGGCTTTCGTCGGAATGGGCCAGCACATACCTTCGTGGCCGGATAGATTCATAAAAGCATGGTCACTCACAGCCCCAGGAAGATGCTCACCGCGGTGGATCGCTGGTATCGGCGCCATGCGCGGGTGCTGCCGTGGCGCATCGGGCCGGAGGCGCGGGATGAGGGCGTGAAGCCTGATCCCTACCTCGTCTGGCTGTCGGAGGTGATGCTCCAGCAGACCACAATTCCCCATGCAACGCCTTACTTTGACGCTTTCCGCAAGCGTTGGCCGACGGTGAAGAAACTGGCGGCGGCTTCATGGGAAGATGTGTCCGCGGCGTGGGCGGGGCTCGGCTATTACAGCAGGGCGCGCAATCTCCATGCCTGTGCAAAAGCCGTCGCGGAGCGGGGTGGTTTTCCACAGGACGCGAAAGGGTTGCGGGAGCTTCCCGGCGTCGGGCCTTACACGGCAGCGGCCATCGCCTCGATCGCGTTCGATGAGCGGATTGCGCCGGTCGATGGGAATATCGAGCGCGTGGTCTCTCGTCTCTGGGCCATTGGTTCGGATGGAACGGAGAAGGGGTGGCGCGCGGCGAAGGTCGAGATTGCCGGGCACGCGCAGGAACTTGCCGATGCGCTTCCCGCGGATGGTCGCGCTGGCGATCTCGCGCAGGCGCTGATGGATCTGGGCGCCACCATCTGCACGCCGCGGAATCCGAACTGTCTCATCTGTCCGCTGAGTGCGATGTGTAGCGCGCGGGAAGAGGGCAGCCCGGATCGCTATCCGGTGAAGGCCGAGAAGAAAGCCACGCCCACGCGCCACGGCGCAGCGTTTGTGCTCACGCGCGGCGATGATGTGCTGCTGATCCGCCGTCCGCCCACGGGATTGCTCGGCGGCATGATGATGCCGCCTGGAACGCCGTGGACTGACGAGAAATCCGCTGATCCGCTCGAAGCAGCGCCCGGTAAGTTCAACTGGGAACGCGTGGGCGAAGTTCGCCACGTCTTCACGCACTTCGCTTTGAAGCTCGGTGTCTATCGCGCCGAAGCTGGTCCGCGCGCCAAGGTCGAAGGTGAATGGCTGAAGCGCGAGGCCGCGCTCAAAGCCCTGCCGACTGTCGGCCGCAAGGCCGTGGCTCTCGCAATCGGCGGCGCGGCCAAGCGCTAGATGCAGCGTCCGAAACGCGTCGGCGGTGTCTGACGATCCGGGCGACAAGCGCTCCACAACAAGGAGCGTACATGACTCTGCAGCAAACGCTGACCAAGCTCGACTGGACCGCAATAGCGCGCGATCTCGATGCAACGGGCAGCGCCATCACGCCGCCCATTCTCAGTGCCGATCAATGTGCGGATCTGATCGCATCCTACGACAACGACGCCCTGTTCCGTTCGCGCGTTGTGATGGCGCGTCATGGCTTCGGAAAAGGCGAATACAAATACTTCGCCTATCCGCTTCCCGATCCGGTCGTAGCCTTGCGCACAGCGCTCTACGAACGCCTCGCGCCGATCGCCAACAACTGGGAAGTCATGCTCGGCCGAGAACCGCGCTTTCCCGATATGCACGCAGATTTTCTCGCCACCTGCCACGCGGCGGGGCAGGTGCGGCCGACGCCTCTGGTGCTGAAATATGGCGAGGGCGACTACAACTGCCTACACCAGGATCTCTATGGCGAGCACGTCTTCCCGCTGCAGGTCGCGTTCCTGCTGTCGCGCCCGGAGGAGGATTTCACCGGCGGCGAGTTCGTCCTCACCGAACAGCGACCGCGCATGCAGTCACGCGCCGAAGTCGCCCCGCTCACGCAAGGCCGCGCCATCATCTTTGCGGTGAACGAGCGACCGGTGCGCGGCACGAAGGGCATCTATCGCGTGAAGATGCGCCATGGCGTCAGCCGCATTCGTTCAGGCGCGCGCTACACGATGGGCGTCATCTTCCACGACGCAGCATGAAGCATGCTGCGCGATAGCGAAGCCGATCAGACGAACTTGTAAGCGAACTGCTTAGTGCGGAGCCGGGGCCGGTTGAGCCGGAGCCGTCGGCGCAGGCGTGGTCGCCGGAGCTGTCGGAGCCGGAGCGCCCGGAGCTGCAGGCGTCGCGCCCGGCGTAGCAGCCGGAGCTGCGCCATCGGCCGGGGCCGCAGGAGCAGCGCCATCAACCGGAGCAGCAGCGCCATCGGCAGGAGCGGCCGGTGCCGTCGCCGAAGCCGGCAGAGGCTCAGGCAGCGGAACGTTCTCGCTGCCCAGCGTGCGCAGGTAAGCGATCAGGTTGGCGCGGTCCTGTTGACCGGTGAGGCGGCTGTTGATGCCGGCGAAGTTCATCGCGGTGCCCGGAGCAAACTTCTTCGGACCTTCGATGAAGTGGTCGAGGTTCTCATAGGTCCAGTTGCCGCCGTGCGCGGTGAGCGAACCATTGCCCGTCGAATATTTGAAGCCTGCGTGCGAAGCGATCGGACGGCCGAGAACGCCGTGCAGGTTCGGACCTTGCAGGTTGGCGCCGCCAGCTTCGAAGGTATGGCACTGGAGGCACTTCTTGTGCTGCTCCTCGCCCTTCGCCACGTCGGCGTTGGAAATCAGGGTGAAGTAGTCGCGCGGACCTTCGACAACCGGCGCGCCGCCCGTGGTGGGCTCCGGAACGTCGACGAGATAGCCGGGCTTCTCGTGATGCGCGGTGTGGAAGAACGAGTGCGACAGCTCGTTGAACCCGATCACGGCGAGTCCCGTGCCGAGAACGCAGAAGGCAATCTTGTTGAAGCCCAGATCGCTCATGGTCTGACCGTGCTCCAGTCCCTTGAATTGCGGGGCCCCCAAGCTCGGCCCCAACGTGCAGATTCGCGCCCGCACGCGGGGGCTTTCTTGCATTTTACCCCTGCGCCAGCAACCCGACACACTCTGGCGAAATGACGCATCGAAACCGGGCCTAAGTCCCTATTTCGGTTGCTCTCTTCCGTCGGGGCGGGGCATAGAGGCCGCATGAAGAAGATCGCATTTCAGGGGGAGCTGGGCGCCAACTCCCATATCGCCTGCCGCGAGGTCTATCCGGACTTCGAGCCCCTTCCGTGCGCGACATTCGAAGACTGCTTCGCCGCCGCCGCGTCCGGCGAGGCGGAATTGGCCATGATCCCTGTGGAAAACTCGATCGCCGGCCGGGTGGCGGATATTCACCACCTCCTGCCGACGTCGCCACTGCAGATCATCGCCGAGCACTTCATGCCCATCCGCTTCCAGCTGATGGGCATCCGGGGCGCTAAACTCGAGCAGATCAAGGGCGCCCACAGCCACATCATGGGCCTCGGCCAGTGCCGGAATTTCCTGCGTTCCCGCAGCATTGTCGCCCGTACGTCGTCCGACACGGCCGGCGCCGCCCGCGAAGTCCGGGATCTGGGCGATCCGACCCAGGCCGCCATCGCTCCGCGCCTGGCCGCTGAGGTCTATGGCCTGGATATCCTTGCTGAAAACATCGAGGATCACGCCCACAATACAACGCGTTTCGTGATCATGAGCCGCGACGCGGTCCAGCCCGATCACACCCCCGGCGTCATCTGGGTCACCGCGTTCGTGTTCCGCGTCCGCAACGTGCCGGCCGCCCTCTACAAGACCATGGGCGGCTTTGCGACCAATGGCGTGAACATGACCAAGCTGGAGAGCTACCAGATCGGTGGCTCCTTCAACGCCACGCAGTTCTACGCCGAGGTCGAGGGCCATCCCGACGATCCGGCCGTGCAGCGTGCGCTCGAGGAACTGGGCTTCTTCTCCACCCAGGTCCGCCACCTCGGCGTGTTCCAGGCACACCCTTACCGCTCGACCGCCGCCGGCCGCAGCTAGGACCGATTAACCACCAAACTCCGAATACGGAGGGGTTCGCGGCAATGCCGGAATCTCGCCGCTCCCCTGTCACATTTGGGGAGCGCATTGCGCCGCAACGCGTTTTCAACACGCGCCGACATCCCCATATCCGGCTTTGAAATCAGCCATTTTCGCGAATCGAAGTATTCGATCAGTACTCGTGTGTCTGCTCGAAGTATTCGCCACATTCCGGCCGCATGTACGTAATCTTCGTAAAGACGTTCATGTTTGTGTGGCTATCCTGCCACCGCTCAATTCTTAATCATGAGCTTCATAGGAACTGGTTTGCCCCCATCCCTATTTAGGCTGCATATCGACCTTTGCTGGGTGGATACATGAACCGGAACGGGATGCCTCCGCAGGGGGAGCCGGGTCGGGTCAGAACTGAAACCAGAGCCGGGTATGACTGTCGGGATCACGCAATCCCCTCGGAACCCTGCTCCAGATAACTGGAGTCTTCCCCATGAAACTGAAACTTGCCCTGGCTGCTGCGTCGATGCTCGTCGCCCCCGCCTTCATGGCCGCTCAAGCCCAGACTTCCGGCGTGTACGTCTCGGGTGGTTACACCCAATTCGACGGCGACGGCGGTGCTGACCTTGGCGCGGTGACCGGCCGCGTCGGCGTCAACTTCGGCACGAACTTCGCCGTTGAAGGCGAAGGCTCGATCGGCGTGAAGAAAGACGGCGGCACCAAGCTCGACAACGAGCTCGGCGTGTACGCTGTCGGCAAACTGCCGGTGAACCCGTCGCTCGACCTCTTCGCTCGTGTCGGTGTCTCGCGCATCGAAACCAAGCCGGGCGGCGATGAAGACGGCCTCGCTTACGGCGCTGGCGCTCAGTGGAACCTGACCCCCATCGACGGTATCCGCGGCGACTGGACCCGCCACGACTATGACGTCGGCAATGTCGACGCGTACTCGCTGTCGTACGTCCGCACGTTCTAACGAGCCGCTCTCTCCGGAGAGCGTCTGAAGAACCTCTGATACGAGATGCCCCGCAAGCGATTGCGGGGCATTTTCGTTGGCCGCTTTCGTATCGATGTGGCGATGACCAGAATCACGCGTAGGAGTGGACGATGAGCGAGATCCAGATCCTACCCCTGATGGCCGGCGACGAAGCCGGCTTTGCCGATGCCTTCGCCATCTATCACGCCGCCATCGAACTCACGGAACAGCGCACGCAGGCAAATCTCCGCAAGCTGCTGCTGCGCCCGGACTACCGTTTCTTCGTCGCGAAGATCGACGGCAAGATCATCGGTATGTCGGTCGCCTATGTTCCGACCGAGGATTATTTCTGGCTGTTCGAATACGCCGCCGTCGCGCCCGAAGCGCGTGGTTCGAACATCGGCGCGGCGATGTTCATGGCCAGTCGCGCCATCGCCGGGCCCGGCCGCTTCGGCCTCGTCGAAGTTGATGCAGATCGCGGCACGGAAGAGCAGGCGAGGCGCCTGCGTTTTTACAAACGCCTCGGTTGCCGTCGCATTGATGGCCTCGAATATCAGCTGCCGCTTGAGGACAATGGCAAGCCGCCCGAGATGTGGCTGCTCGCGCTTGCCGCCGAAGGCTTCGACGCGCTCGACGTCAACATCGTCGAACGCTGGCTGCGCACCATCTACGAAGACGTTTACGCCCAACGCCTCAACGATCCGCGCCTCGCGCAGATGATCGATCCACTGCCGGACGATGTGAAACTGGTTGCGATCTAACCCCGGTCCAGCCACGCCTTGATGACGTGGTGTGCGACTGCAAAGCGCATCGGCGGGAACGCGTCGGGGTTTGTGCCGGCCATCATCGACGCCGTCTCTTCGCGCGTGAACCAGCGCGCCGTTTCCAGCTCGCTCTCATCCACCTTGATGTCCTCGTTATCGGCCTCGAGGATCATCCCGATCATCAGCGAAGACGGGAAGGGCCAGGGCTGGCAGAACAGGTAATCCGCCTTCGTCGTGCAGCGAATGCCCGCTTCCTCGAATATCTCGCGCGCCGCCGCCTGTTCGATCGTCTCGCCCGGCTCGACAAAGCCTGCAAGGCACGACCAGAACCCCGGCCGCCACGCTTTTTGACGACCCAGCAGGCACTTGTCGCCCTTTACCGCCAGCATGATCGCCACCGGATCGACGCGCGGGAAATGCTCCGCCTCGCAATCCTCGCACTTCCGCTTCCAGCCCGCGTCGAGGATCTTCGTCCGCGCGCCGCAATTGCAGCAGAAACCGTTGCGGCGGTGCCATTCGAAAATCGCCCGCGCCGTTGCCGCGCAACCGCCATTGAAGGCATCGAACGCTGACGCCGCCGCGCGGAAGTCATCGAACACGCCAAGCCCGGCAATCGGCGAGTTATCGAGGCTGAACGACTTCGGCATATCCAGCGCGAAAACGGGCGAGCCCTTCTCGGTCAGTCCTAGAAATACCCGTGTCGCCTTGGGGCTCAGCATCCCCGCTTGACCGCCCAGCCACAGCAATGGCCTTCCCGGAGGCAAAGGCGCGCCAATCTGCATCGGCGCGGACGGTGCGGCGGAGCCTTCCACGAGGAGCAGCCCTTCGCGCATCAGCAGCACGCGCGCACGATCGGAATTGAACGCCGCGTCCAGCCATGCCGGATCGCGGCGATGATGCGCAGCGCGATCCAGCCCCTGGGGCACCAGCGGAATGTCAGCAGCAGCTGTTGAAAGAACCAAGGGTCAGAGCTTTTTGATATTGGACCGGAAGGTCTTTATCGCACGCTGACCGGCCAGAGCGCCATAGATGAGGAAGGCGATGACCGTGAAACCAACCCAGCAGAGCCCGAACCACTCCAGATAGCGCATGAAATCCGCGCCCTCGAGATAGCCGCGGTCCAGCCCGCCGAGGATCACGCCCGTGCCCGCCACGAAGAACATCAGCGATGTCGCCATGTACTTCCAGAACGCCGTGAACACCGGCCGCCGCCGCAGGTAATAGCGAACGGGGAACACCAGCGCGCCATACAGCCCCGCGAAGGCCAGGCAGAGCAGGGCCACCTGCGCCACCAGCCGGTCCGTGTCGGCATTGCTCCCGCCGGCATTCGTAAACAACTGCCAAGCCGCGATGCCGATGAAGCCCGGCAATAGGAACAGCCAGTCGATATAGCGGAAGGGCGGAATATCCGGCAGCGGCTTGATCGGCTTGCCGCCCGAGCCTGCGCGCCCGACATAATCCTTCGGCTTCTTGGAAACCTCGCGATTGGGGTCCACGGCATCGTGGATCATCTCGCCGATCGCATCGTCCAGCCGCTGCTCGCGCTCTTCGAATGTCAGGTCGTTGGCCGGCGGCGGCGCGCTCGCCATCGCGGGCGATTCCGCCATCTCGCGCTGGATCGAGGGCGAAGACGTCTTCAGCACCCCCGGCGTGCGCTTGCCCGCCAGCCCGCCCGGCGATTTTCCCGCCAGCGTCGCCAGATGCTCCACCAGCTCGTCGATCCGCTCCATCGGATCGGGGAACACCTGGATCCAGTTGCGATCGGCCAGCTCATAGAGATAAGCGCCGCGCGGCTGGGTGTTCTCGATCAGGATCGGCACCACCGGCTTGGCCAGCTGGTCGGCCACCGCCAGTTCCTTCTTCAGCTGCCGCGAGTTGTTGCACTCTTCCGAGAAGAAGATCGCCAGCATGTCCGAATGGGTCAGCGCCTCGACGATCGTCTCGCGCCAGTCGGCGCCGCCCTCGATGTCCGCGTCATACCAGACGCCGACGCCCCGCGCCTCGAGCCGCCGTACAACGGCCGCCACCAGCTCCCGGTCAGACCGGCGATAGCTGATGAAAATATCGTACTTGCCTGCCGGATCAGCCATGACCACGCGCCCCGCCTGCAACGAGGTTAATCACGCAGCCCGGCGCTGTCGCGCAAGATTTCACTGGGATAAGCACCCCGACGTCCCCCCTGAGTTCCCCCCGACTCAGTCTGTAACATTGCAGACCGCCGCGCGCCTTCCTATAAGGCAAGTGCAGGTTGGTTGCGGACGAGCGGTTCGCCAACCCGGTCAGATCCGGAAGGAAGCAGCCGTAACGAGTTTAGCTTGGGTCGTGACCAGCCTGCACCGATCCCCAAAAATGACGGCGAATCCTGCTTCCACAGCTGAAATTGGCTGAGGCGCGCCTGTGGGTTGGCGCTACGGCTTGCGATGCGCCATATAGGAAGCATGGCCTCGAAGAAGCCCCCGACACCCCCGCCGACCGGTGGGCCGGACGACGATGTTGCGGAACCCCGCGACACGATGACCGCGTCCATGTTCGGCGACGATGTCCCGCTGGGCCCGCCCGCCTATCAGGTGTTGGCGCGAAAATACCGTCCGACCCGGTTCGAAGACCTCGTCGGCCAGGAAGCCATGGTCCGCACGCTGTCCAACGCGTTCAAGACCGGGCGCATAGCACATGCCTTCATGCTCACCGGCGTCCGCGGCGTCGGCAAGACGACCACCGCCCGCCTGCTGGCCCGCGCGCTGAACTATGAAACTGCGACCGTCCACCAGCCCTCGATGCAGCTCGACCCGCCGGGCGTACACTGCGCCGGCATCATGGCGGGCACGCACCCCGACGTGCTCGAACTCGACGCCGCCTCCCACACCGGCGTGTCGGACATGCGCGACCTGCTCGACGGCTCGCGCTACGCGCCGGTCAGCGCGCGCTACAAGGTTTACATCATCGACGAAGTCCACATGCTCTCGACCGCCGCGTTCAACGCGCTGCTCAAGACGCTGGAAGAACCGCCGCCGCATGTGAAGTTCATCTT
Organism: Hyphomonadaceae bacterium; assembly: GCA_965229115.1. GTDB lineage: Bacteria > Pseudomonadota > Alphaproteobacteria > Caulobacterales > Hyphomonadaceae > UBA7672. The sequence goes on from CBDDIR010000003.1 coordinate 690,685, forward strand.
CGCGACGACCGAGATCCGCAAAGTCCCGGTCACTGTCCTCTCGCGCTGCCAGCGCTTCAACCTGCAGCGCTTCTCCACCGAACAGCTCGCCGACCACCTCGCCAACATCACGGCGAAAGAAGGCGCGAAGGTTTCCACCGAAGCGCTTGGCCTCATCGCCCGCGCCGCCGAAGGTTCAGCCCGCGACGGCCTCTCCATCCTCGATCAGGCGATCGTGCAAGGCGACGGCAAGGAAGTCTCCGCCGAACAAGTCCGCGACATGCTCGGCCTCGCAGACCGCTCGCGCGTGCTCGACCTGATGGAGAAGATCATCTCCTCCGACCATCAGGCCGCGCTCAACGAAGCTTCATCCTTGCTGGAGCAGGGCGCAGATGCCCCGGTTCTCATCAAGGACCTGATGGACGCTGTCGTGGAAATCTCCCGCGCCCAGGCGCTCGGAGAGACCTACGCCTATGTCGGCCCCGCCGATTGGGCCAAGCGCACCAAGGCCATGGCGGAAAAACTCTCGCCCGCGCAGTCCGCGCGCATGTGGCGGCTTCTGCTGCAAGGCTTTGAGGATTGCGCCCGCGCGCCCGATCCGCCAGCCGCAGCCCAAATGGTCGTGCTGAGGCTCGCTGCAGCTGCAGCGCTGCCGCCGCCGGAAGATGCGATGCGGCTTCTGGCGGGTGGGGCCGTTGTGCCGCCCCCAAAGTCCCAGCCTGACCGCGAACCCACGCGCGAGCCAGCTCGTGCCGAGGCGCCGACAGCAACCGTCACGCCGCCCTCCGAACTCCACCACGATCCCGCGCCTGTCGCTGACGCCGGCCACCATGATGCAAGCCATCACGATGACGGCCATCACGAGATCGTCCGCATGTCGTCGCTGCGCGAGATTATCGCCGAGCTGGAATCCCGCCGCGAAATCTCGCTGAAGTACGAGATCGAACGCTTCGTCCGTCCCGCCGAGATCGACTTCGGCCACTTCAACTACACCGCCGCCCCCGGCACGCCCGCCAACCTCTCGCAGAAGATCAAGGACTGGCTGGAAAGCGTCTCCGGCGTCGAATGGCAGGTCATGCAATCCGGCGACGGCAGCCGCGAAAGCACGAGCGAACTCCGCACCCGCCGCCGCGGCGAGCGCCAGGCCGCTGTCGAAGCTCACCCGCGCGTCGCTGAAGCGCTGCGTCTTTTCCCCGGCGCCAAGGTTCTCCGCATTGAAGATCCCGAAGCGCAGAGTGATATGGACGAGATCGCCGAACCGTCACGGCCGCAACAAGGCCCGAATGTCATCCACGTCGATTTCGGCTATCGTGACCACGCCGAACAAGACATCCCCGATCCCGAAGAGCGCGAGGACGACGATTAAATGAAAGACCTGTCCGACATCATGCGCCAGGCGCAAGAGATGCAGAAACGCCTGCAGGAAGCGCAAGAGAAGATGGACCTGATCACGGCCGAGGGCTCCTCGGGCGGCGGCATGGTCAAGCTCACCCTGAAGGGCAAGGGCGAACTCCACGGCCTCACCATCGACCCATCGCTCCTCACGCCCGGCGACAAGGAAATGGTCGAAGACCTCGTGAAAGCCGCCCACGCAGACGCCCGCCGCAAACTCGAAGACGCGCAAGCCGAAGCCATGAAAAACGCCACCGGCGGCCTCGGCGGAATGCTCCCGGGTTTCAAACTCCCGTTCTGATCGACCCGTAGGGTGCATTGAAAATGCACCTTGCCGCGGCGTGATGTGCGCCCACCGAGAGCGCTCATCCTGAGCAGCACAGCAAAGCTGCGCGTCCGTCGAAGGAAGCGCGCAGTTCACGCCTCTCCCCCAATTGAATTGACACCAGCATAGCCCCGTCCAACCTCCCGCCACGTGTTGGAGGGACATGATGAAACGCTTTGCTGCGGGCCTGAGCCTGCTCGCCTTGGCTACTACCGGCGCGTGCAGCGTCGACGGCCTGCGCAAGATGGAAAGCAACGAAGACATCACCGGCCCTGCGCTTGTTCAGGAGAAGCAGGTGTTCGACGATGGCTGCCTCGCCTACGTCTTCAGCGACAAGGCGCTCGCCGATGTGATGGCTGCCATGCCAGACGCCGTCTCGATCCCGCCGAAAGACACCGGCTCACCCACGGCCACAGCCGCGTGGAAAGTTGGAAGCCGCAATCAGGCCTATGTCATGCAGCTTCCGAATGGCAGGTCGTGCTCCGCCTCGATCCTGTACGGCGATCCGCAACGCCTCTACGATGCCGCTGTCGCATTCATCCAGACACGCGGCGCTTTCACCAAGGGCGAGGTCGACAAATCCGCACGCGGTGATGCAGAGCGTACGACGTGGTGCACCGCAGGTCCGTACCCCTACGTCGCCGTCCTCTTGCGCCGCACGACCGGCACGCGCCCCGCCTTCCTGGCCAACGTGTTCAAGGCGCAAGGCATAACCCTGAACGAATGCCGCCCGAACGGCTGAGGGTCACGCCGCTTTCGCGTTGCCCAGCAGCTGCTCGTCTGATTTGACCGCCGCCGGCTTCGGCTTTCGCGTGCTGAGCGCCCGTGACACGGCGACGAAGAACAGCATCTCCGGAAACGCATAGAACGCCTCCGCATCTTCGCGGGTCTCGATGGGGATGGGGTGTTCGAGCGGCAGTGACATGGGGCTTTTCCTTTCCCCGCCTTGCTACCACCTGCGATATACAGCAGAAAACATGATGAATGGTGATTTCGCACAGCAGGAAACCTACGCATGGATACCGACTTCGCCAACACGCTGATCGCCGTGGTCGAAGGCGGATCGATCGCCGAAGCCAGCCGCCGCCTCTCGCTCACGCCCGGCGCGGTCGCCCTGCGGATCAAGACGCTGGAAGATCAGCTCGGAACCGTCCTGCTCGAACGCTCCGGCCGCCGTGTCGCGCCAACCTCCGCCGCCGTCCGCCTGCTCACGCCCTTGCGCACGCTCGTCTCCACAGCCCGCGATCTCAAATCCATCGCGCGCGCCGAAGGGCAGGTCGCCGGCGAACTCCGCCTCGGCTCCATCGCCACCGCGAGCACGGGCATCTTGCCGCGCCTGTTGCGGCGTCTCACGCGCCAGCATCCGGCGCTCGACATCTTCATCGAGCCGGGCACGTCCGTTGGCCTGCGCCGCCGCGTGATGGAGGGTGCACTGGATGCCGCCATCTGCGTGCCGCCGCCCGGGCCACTCCGTAAAGCCGAAGCCTTCACGCCCTGGGTTTCCGAACCGCTGATCCTCATCGCGCCGCCCGGCACGCGCACCACCAACGTGGCCGAGCTTCTGCGCACCGAGATGTTCATCCGCTTCGATCGCGAAAGCTCCGGCGGCCGCATCGTGGACGAATATCTCCGCCGCAACGGCATCGTCCCGCGCGAACGCTTCGAGCTCGATGCGCTCAACGGCATCGTCGCGCTGGTTTCGGCCGGCCTTGGCGTCTCGATCATCCCCGACTGGGATGGCCCGCGCCCGCAAGGCACGCCCGTCGTCTCCATCCCGCTGGCCAAGCCCGTGCCCGAACGCCTCGTCGGCCTCTACAGCCAGCGCTCGCCCCTGCGCAAAGACCTCGTCGCGCTCATCGAAGCCACATTCGAAGACATGCGCGCCGAAAAGCAGCCCGCACGTCCTGCCAAACGCAGCGCCGCAAAGTCAAAGCCGCAATCGCGCTAGCCCGGCACGATTGCCCTGTGCAACGCACCGTGAGTCTGACAGGAAGAGCAGCCATCGCGTAACCCGGAGACCACCATGCGCATCGCCATAGCAGTCCTCTCGCTAGCTATCGGCGGCGCGGTCGGCGCATGCGCCACAAATGCACCCGAAGTCCAAACTGCAAAGGCAGACGCCGCACCGCTGTTGACGCTCGAGCCCTACGTCTTCAAGGCGATGAACGGAACCGAGGTCAACGCCGAGAAGGGCACGTTCGAAGTCCCCGAAAACCGCAGCGATCCAAACTCGCGCAAGATCAAGATCGGCTTCGTGCGCTTCAAGTCGACCTCCGCAACGCCCGGCGATCCCATCGTCTATCTGGCGGGTGGTCCCGGCGCGCCCGGCACGCTGTCGCTCATGGGGCCACGCTTCCCCATCGCCATGGCGCTGCGCGAAGTAGCCGACGTCATCGCCTACGACCAGCGCGGCACCGGAAGCTCGGGCAGCCTGTCCAACGCCATCCCGACCTGCCGGTCCGGTCCCGCCTTCGATATCACGCAACCCATCACGCGCGATCGCATCATAGACTTCACCCGCGCCGGCCTCACCACCTGCTTCGGTTGGTGGGAAGAGCAGGGCGTCGACATCGACGGCTACACCACGCTTGAGAACGCGCAGGACATCGCAGACCTCCGCCGCGCCCTCGGCGCCAGCAAGCTGAACCTCTGGGGCATCAGCTATGGTTCGCACCTCGGCCTCGCGCTGATGAAGTATCACCCTGACGCGATCAACAAGGCCGTCCTCTCCGGCATCGAAGGCCTCGACCAGACGGTCAAGCGTCCAGCCCTGACGGACAAGATGTTCGCCCACGTGCAGGACCTGATCGACGCCGATCCCGCAGCCAAGGCCGCCTATCCCGATGTCGCCGCCATGATGCGCCGCGTCACCGCAAAGCTGAACGCCCAGCCTGCCACCGTCACCTTCACGCCCCAGGGCGCAACCGCACCCGTCACCATCACCTTCGACGGCTACCCGCTGCAGCTCATCACCGCCGGCTCGATCGCCGATCCCCGCAACATCGCCAACGTCCCCCTGATGTGGCGCACGGCGGACGAGGGCAATCTCGAACCCTTCGCCCAACGCATCTACACGATGACACAAACGCTCAACCGCTTCGCCGGCATGAGCGAAGCCATGGACCTCGCCTCCGGCGCCACGCCCGCCCGCCTCGCGCTGGTGACGGGGGAGGCGAAAACCTCCCTCCTGTCCGACACGCTGAACTTCCCCATGCCGCAGGCTGTCGGCCTCCGCCCCCAACTCGACGCGGGCGATGCTTTCCGCGCGCCCTTCAAGTCAGACATCCCGGCGCTGTTCATCTCCGCCACGCTGGACGGGCGAACCTATCCCGACGAAGGCAATGAAGAGATCAAGGGCTTCGCCAACAAGCGCCGCCTGATCGTCGAAAACGGCGGCCACAACATCTACGAAGCAGACCAGCGCATCGCCGACGCCGTCCTTGCCTTCTTCAAGGGCCAGCCGACGCCCGAACACATCGCCATGCCCCCGCCAAAGTTCGCTCTGCCGCAGTAAAGGGCAAGCCAACAACGCGTGTTGTAAAACCGGATCAGCCATGCCACAAAAACTGATTGCAGACTGCAATCGGTAATCGGGGCGGCAGATGGCGATTTCCCTCTACGACATGAGCGTGCCGACTTTCCTGCAGACCCTGCGCGCTCTCGGCGTCGTCCTGGATCGCTCGATCGCGCACTGCATGGAGAAGGGGATCGACCTGCAGGAGCTAGTGACGGCCAGCCTCATCTCCGACATGGCGCCCTTCCACTTCCAGATCGAAGCGATGACCCACCATGCTGTCTGGGGCGTCCAGACCGCCAAGACCGGCGCATTCACATCGCCGCCCCTGATCGGCGAAATGCCGTTCGCTCAACTGCGCGCAATGGTCAGCCAGGCCGTAGCGGACCTCGAAGCGTTGACCCCCGACGAGGTCAACAGCTGGGGCGACAGGAGCATGGACATCGTCGTCTATCGCCCCGTCGACGAGACAAACGCCACCACGTCTGCCTGGGGCCCGCAGACCATGGCCTTCACGCCGGAAACCTTCCTGCTGTCCTACTCACTCCCCAACTTCTATTTCCACGCCGTCACCGCCTACGACATCCTGCGCTCGCGCGGCATGCCGATCGGAAAGAGCCATTACGAAGGCCGCCTCCGCACCCGCCCGACCTGACGCGTTCCGAACGTCCGCTACCAGCCCATAGCGAAACCGCAGCCGGCGCCCACGTCGTCGACTGACGGGCCCCCGCAAAAACAAGCGAAAACTGGCCGCGACGGCGAGCCCGCTTAGCTTATGGCGTTGAACACATATGTTAAATGTCGGACGTTCGGGCAGAACTTCGGAGAAGCACGTGGCAACAAAAATCGACAAGGCCGGGATGGGCGTTCCCGGCCTGGACAACATTCTGTCCGGCGGACTTTCACCGGGCCACGTCTATTTGCTCGAAGGCAATCCCGGCACGGGAAAGACCACAATCGCTCTAAAGTTTCTCCTGGCCGGCGCCGAGGCAGGCGAAAAGGGCCTCTACATCACACTGTCAGAGACCGAGAGTGAGCTGCGCGCCGGCGCCAGCTCCCACGGCTGGGACGTGGACGGCAAGATCGACATCTTCGAACTCGTCCCCCCGGAAAGCCGTCTCGACCCGGACATGCAGCAGAGCCTGCTCTACTCGTCCGACCTCGAACTCGGCGAAACCACGAAGCTGATCTTCGAGGCCATCGCGAAGTCGAAGCCTCAGCGCATCGTGCTGGACAGCCTGTCCGAGATCCGCCTGCTCGCGCAGAACTCCCTGCGCTACCGGCGCCAGATTCTTGCCCTGAAGCACTTCTTCTCACGCCACGGCGCAACCGTGCTGCTGCTGGACGACCTGACGTCCGATACGCTCGACAAGACGGTGCACTCAGTTGTCCACGGCGTCATCCGCCTGGAAGAACTTGCGCCGGATTACGGCGCCGAGCGCCGCCGTCTCCGCGTCATGAAATATCGCGGCACGCGCTTCCGCGGCGGCTGGCATGATTTCGTCATCGCCACCGGCGGTGTCGAAGCATTCCCCCGCCTGGTTGCCAGCGAGCACCACACGAGGTTCCACCGCGAGCAGATGAAAACCGGCATCGGCGAGCTGGATGCCCTGCTGGGCGGCGGCATCGAGCGCGGCTCAAGCGTGCTCGTGCTGGGCCCGGCCGGCACGGGCAAGAGCACCTTCACCTTCCAGTTTGTCGACGCTGCCGTGCGGCGCGGCGAGAAGGCGGCGATGTTCATCTTCGACGAAGAACTCGGTCTGATGCTGGAACGCACCAAGGCGATGGGTTTCGAGTTCGAACGCATGATGGCGGAGGGGTCGCTGCACATCGAACAGGTCGATGCAGCCGAACTTTCGCCGGGGGAATTCGCGCATCGTGTTCGCCAACGCGTCAGCGCGGCGGGCGTCAAGACCGTCGTCATCGACAGCCTGAATGGCTACAGCGCCGCGATGCCCAATGAGACATCGTTGATCCTGCACGTTCACGAGCTTCTGCAATACCTCAACCGTCAGGGCGCAACGACCTTCCTGACCGTCGCCCAGCATGGTCTGGTCGGCGACATGAAGGCGCCGGTCGATGTGACCTACCTTGCCGACACGGTCATCCTGCTCCGCTATTTCGAGGCGATCGGCCGCGTGAAGCGCGCCGTTTCCATCATCAAGAAGCGCACCGGCTGGCACGAAGATACGATCCGCGAATACCGGATCGACAAGAAAGGCCTGGCGCTCGGCGGTCCGCTGGAAGAATTCCAGGGCGTCCTCAAAGGCGTCCCGACCTATGTCGGCAAGGACAAGATCATGACCGCGCGTGGGGAGGAGTAGGCCATCGCGAGCGATACAACTCTCCAGCGCGCTCTTGTCTTCGCGCCGCACGGGCGCGACGCGCAGCTTGCTGTGGCGTTGTTGAAGGAGGCAGGCATCCACGCCGAAGGCGTAGGCGAACTCGATGCGCTGGTGAATGCGCTCGGCGAAGACGTCACCTTCGTGGTCGCGTCCGAAGAAGCGATGCGCACGGCAAACCTGAGCGCCCTGCACGAATGGATCGAGCAGCAGCCCGCATGGTCAGACCTGCCGATCATCGTCCTCACGCAGCGCGGCGGCGGCCCCGAAAACAATCCTAGCGCAGCCCGCCTGCGCAACCGGCTGGGAAACATCTCCTTTCTCGAACGCCCGTTTCACCCAACAACATTCGCCAGCCTTGCGCTCACCGCAGTCAAGGCGCGCAGGCGTCAGTTCGATGCGCGCGAGCGCATCGACGAGCTGAAGGAAAGCCAGGAACGCCTCGCCACCGCCATGCTCGCCGGCAAGCTGGGGGCCTGGTCCTATGACCTCGCGTCCGGCGATCTGGTTACATCGGCGCTGTGCCGCCAGAACTACGGGCGTCGCACCGATCAGCCCTTCAGCTATGACGATCTTCTGGCAACGATCCATCCGGATGATGTGGGCGGAATGCGTGCGGCCGTGGCGCACAGCGTTGCGACAGGCGACGACTACGCCATCGAGTATCGGGTCGTCTGGCCAGACGGCACGCACCACTGGACACAGGTCAATGGCAGGACGCTGAGCGACGCCACCGGCGCTACGCGATCCCTTGTCGGCGTGTCGATGGATATCACGGCTCGCAAAGCCGCAGAGATCGTGCTGCGCGAATCCAACGAGACGCTGGAGCATCGCGTTGCCGAGCGCACGCAGGAGCTTGAGCGAACCCACGCGCAGGTGATCGAAGAGATCGGCCAACGCGAGCGCGTGGAAGAACAGCTGCGCCAGGCGCAGAAGATGGAGATGATCGGCCAGCTGACCGGCGGCGTCGCTCACGACTTCAACAACCTTCTGATGGCCGTGCTGAGCAATCTCGATCTCCTGCGCAAGCAATCGCCGCAGGACACGCGCTCCCTTCGCCTGATAGACGGCGCCTTGCAGGGTGCTCGCCGCGGCGCCGCGCTCACGCAAAGGCTTCTCGCCTTCGCGCGCCGTCAAAGCCTCACCGTCCAGCCGGCCAGCATTCCTGCGCTGGTGGAAGGCATGCAGAACCTGCTGGAGAAATCCGTCGGGGCCGACATCGATCTCGAATATCGCATCAACCCCAACGTCCCGCTGGCCGTGATCGACGGCAATCAGGTGGAGCTGGCGCTGCTCAATCTGGTCGTCAATGCGCGCGACGCGATGCCGAACGGCGGCAAGGCGACGATCGTCGTCGATCAGGCGGAGATCGGCGACACGTCAGACCTCGAACGCGGCGCCTACGTTCGCTTGTCGGTGATCGACACCGGCACGGGCATGGACGCTGACACGCTCGAGAAAGCCATCGAGCCCTTCTTCTCCACCAAGGAGCTGGGCAAGGGCACCGGCCTCGGTCTGTCCATGATCCACGGCCTAGCCGTCCAGCTCCATGGCGCACTCCGCTTGTCGAGCAAGCCGGGCGAGGGCACCCGCGCCGATCTCTATCTCCCTGTCGGCGCCGCTCAGGTCGCCGCCGTCGAGCGTATCGAAGAGGACGAGCCGTCGCCGCTGAAAGACCTGCGCGCCAGGATCCTGCTCGTCGACGACGACATGCTGATCTCGATGAGCACCGTCGAAATGCTCGAAGACCTCGGCCACGAGGTCATCGAGGTGAACTCCGGCGACAGCGCGCTTGCCGCCCTGAAGCGCGACAGCGGCATCGACCTTATGATCACCGATTTCTCGATGCCCGGCATGAACGGCGCTCAGCTTGCCGAACGCGCGCTCAACATGGCGCCGGGCCTGCCCATCATCCTGGCGACGGGCTACGCGGAAATGCCCGCCGGCACGTCGATCAACCTGCCGCGCCTGAGCAAGCCGTATTCGCAGGCCCAGCTCCAGCGCGAGATCGGCCGCCTCCTCGGCAGCCAGCCTGATGCCCGGCGGGAGTAAGGGGTCGGCGCACGCACCTGCCTGAAACGCAAATGCCCGTTTTGGGCTAATAGCGCACGTTCGCTATCAGCCCAAAACGGGCATCCATTGCTTGCTGCAAGATTGCAGGTCGACCGGGCGAAATCGTCGGGCGGCGTTTATGCGCCGCCCAAGCGTTTCTAGCCGCGGGTCGAGACCGGCTTCGGAAGCAGGCCTTCGCGCTGGGCGCGTTTACGGGCCAGCTTGCGCGCACGGCGCACAGCCTCGGCCTTCCGACGCGCCTTGGCTTCGGACGGTTTTTCGAAAGCGGTGCGGGCTTTCATTTCACGGAAGATGCCTTCGCGTTGCATCTTCTTTTTGAGGGCTTTCAGCGCCTGGTCGACGTTGTTGTCCCGGACCACGATAACTACGATTTGAAACTCTCCATCGCTTCCCCGGCATCGCTAAGCCATGTCGGGCGACGCCCCGATACCACGGAACATCCGGGCTGCCCACCTTTTCCGCTTAACTGCGTTCCGGCTTCGAAAATCCCCGGAAATCGGCCGTTTACGGGGAAAAGGGCCTCAGTTCCCGCCGGTCGCAGCCCTGTCCCGGGTAATAAATCCGGCGATCGCCCGCCGCTCGTCCGGGGTCAGAGTCGCCCCCATCGCCTTCATCTTGCCCGTCTCAAGCGCGCTGACGATGGCCCCGGGCGACCATTTCCGCAGCACCGATATGTCCGGAACCCCCGGCTGGCCCGGCTCATGGCAGCTCTTGCAATGGAACTCATAGTTCAGCTGGGCATCCCCAAGCGGAGCCGCCGGGGTCTGTTCGAACATCACGAGAAACAGGAACAGGCTGATCACGCGATCGTCGCCTGCTTCAGCTGCTGCGAGCTCGGGATCACAAAGAACCACGTCACCCGCGCCTTCTCCCGGCGATAGGACGGGTTGGTGTGCGTCGTCCCGAACGCATCCCAGATCATCGTCTCGTTCTCGCCCGACCACGCCATGTAGCGGTTGCGCTGCACATTGACATGCGCCCACAGCTCCGCGATCACCGCGCGGCCTTCATCCTCGGGCATGCCTTCGATCAGGCTCTGCGGGTTCTTCGGAATATAAAGCTGCGGCGCCTTCGTGTTGTAATGCTCCAGCACCATCGGCCGGCGCAGCGCCGTCTTGGCGTCGAACGCCGGCAGCTCGTCATAGGGCGTCGAGGTGGTCGAAAGCCCCGCGTGCAGGGCGTAGCTCCGCTCCACGATCTGCTTCAGATGCTTCGGCAGCGTCCGATAAGCCGCCTGCATGTCCACGAACGTATGCGGAGAGGAGGGTGGCACATCGATCGTCGTGTTGATCGAATACGCCCCGCCATCCGTATGCAGCGTCTCGATATAGCGCGGCTTGCGCGAAACGGTGGGCGTAGGCTCCGCCGGCCCCCCGAAGTCCGCGATAAAGGAAAACTCGCCATAGTCCGCCCGCTTCGGCCGAACCGGCGCGCCCTGCGTTGCCGGCTGCCCCGCATACCCATCGGCATTGCCCGCAGCCGGCGTAGCGGGAGCAGCCGCTGCACGCGGCGCAACCTTGCCATCGCGCGGATAACCAAGCGCATACGCCATCGCGCCCACCGCCGGCCGCGTCAGCGGCGCTTCCGGCCGCACATGCAGGATCAGGTGCTTGTCGAGTTTCGATTTGATCTCGGCGCTCGCCACCGGATCATTGGCCAGCAGACCAAAATCCTTGGTCTCCAGCACGGCCGCAAACCCGTCATTCATCGGCTTCAGGCTGTAGAGCCCGGTCTTCGAAACATACGGCGCCGAGACTTCTCCGGAGCTCGTCCCCAAAACAGACTGGCACGCGCCCAGCCCCATCGCCGGCGTCACCACCAGGCCAGCAAGAGCGGTCCGCCGCGAAATCTTCACGATAAGCTCCCTAAATCCGCTTCTAGGCGCGTACTCTGACGGTACGTCACCCACAAAGCGTCCTGCGCCAAACCGCGTCCAATCACATCTGATTGTAGCGCCGCGCTACTTCTAATCGCAGTCCTGAGCATTCGCCTGCCGCGCTCCCGAATGACGCGATTGACCACCACATCATCGCGTGCAACTAAGCAATTAGTTTATAGAGCTGGGTGTGTGCCGGATGAGAGTTTTAGCAGCAAGCTGTGCAACCTTTGCCTTGATGGCAGGTGCGTGCGCGACGCCTGTGCCGCAACAGCAAACGACAATCGCGCCAGCGCCCGTTTCCGCGCTCGCGCCCTCCACGTTGAACGCGGAAGACAGCCGAACGCAGGCGCGTCTTGCTGAAACGATCGACGGCTATGTTCGCAATCGGGGTTTCAACGGCGTGGTGCTCGTGGCGAACGCCAATGGCGTGGTCGTTCATCAGGCCCGAGGCGTTTCCTCGCTGGAGCAGGGCGCCGCGCTTGGCCCTGACGATGTTTTCCGCATCGGCTCTTTGACCAAGCCTCTGACCGCCGTGCTTGTTCTTTCGCTCGTCAGCGAAGGACGACTGCGACTCGACGGCTCGCTCGGCGAATATCTTCCAGAGCTCTATGCCAACACGCCCGCCAGCGGGGTGACGATCGAACAACTTCTCGCGCACACATCGGGACTGAAGGATGTGCCCGGCAACTACTACGATCCCTTCTGGGCGACAGCCGCGCGCCAGACCTTCACGCCGGAAGCCTTCGCCAAACAGTGGATCGTGCCGGAAATTTCCAGCCCGCCCGGCAAGTGGCGCTACAACAATAACGGCTTCTATCTTCTGGGGCTGATCGTCGAACGGGTGACGAAGACATCCTATGCCGATGCGCTTCAACAGAAGGTGCTGACACCCGCCGGCATGACGCACAGCGGCGTCTATGACGTCAGCACAGTCGTCCCGCATCTGGCGAGCGGCTATGCGCGTTCGGATTTCGGTATGATGGATCGGCCGATGTTCGTGAACCCGACCGTGAGCTATGCGGCGGCGGGCGCCTATTCGACCGCGGCCGACCTGCTTGCCTTCAGCAAGGCTTTGATGAGTGACCGGCTGCTGCCGGCCGACCTGAAGAGCCGCATGTTTGCCGATGACGGCGACCAGTACGGTCTGGGTTGGGGCATCGAGAGCTGGGCGACGACGGAGGGCGGCAAGGCGACCGTCCAGACGCACCTCGGCAGCATTCCCGGCTATCAAAGCCTGTTCGCGCGCGCCGACGACGGGACGGTGGTGGTGATCCTCAACAACTACTGGCAGGGGCTGACCGTGGTCGATCTGGGGCGCGATCTGTTTGCCGTTGCGCATGGCGCGCCTGCGCGCGCGCCCAAGCGCATGCTCAGCGATCTGCTCACGCCGATTGCAGCACGCGGCAGCATCGATGCGATGGACGCTGCGTATCGTTCGGCGCCGACCGAGGGAGAAGAGGCCTATGACGTCAGCGAAGGCACGCTTAACAGCCTCGGCTACACCCTGCTTCGCAAGGGCTACAAGGAGCCGGCCGTCCGCGTCTTCGAATGGAATGTCGCCGCACACCCGCAATCGGCAAACGTGCACGACAGCCTCGGCGAGGCCTATCTCGCCGTTGGCCGCCGTGACGACGCACGGAAGAGCTACGAGAGCGCTCTGAAACTGGACCCATCCAGCACCAGCGCCCGCGCAGCCCTCGCCGGGCTGTGACCCTCACAAGCCCGCGCATGCGTTCGGATAAGTGATCGTCCGACGCCCATCCGCCAGCTAGTTCGCCGGCTTGGCCGCCGCCGCAGCCGCCGCCCGGAACGCCATCAGCTGCTGCATCGCAGCCTGCTGGTCCGCCGGCAGGTCGACCTTCGGGCAGCGCGGATCGGTGTTCTGGATCGCCCGCGCCATCACCGGCGTCACCGGGATAGGCGCGCAGCCATGCGTCTGCTCGCAGATCATGTCCCACTTCTTCTCCGCCTGCGCGTGGCAGGAGAGGCAGTTGCCGCCGAACTGGTTCACCACTTCGGTCGAGCCGCGCACATTGATCTTCGTGCCAGTCGCCGACGGGATCAACTCGAAGAACTCCCAGTCGTTCGTCGCAGCGTTATAGCCCGGATAGTGCTTCACCATCGCCTCGCCCGGCACCAGCTGCACGACCGACCCCGGCGGATACTGTCCGCCATCGGCATTGTTCGCCGCAGCAACCGTCGCGTCGATATCGCCGATCAGATTGCCAACGAAATACCCGCGCACGGCCTTCAGGTCGCGAATACACCCGAAGCTCGCCTCGGTGATTTCCAGCGGCTTGTGCGCCGCGACAGAAGCCGGCGCCGCCGCCAGAGCCGCAGGCTGCTCCACCGCCGGCGGATTGGCGCACGCAGCCGCCGCCAGCATGGCCAGAGCCACAAAAGTTTTCTTCAGCATGTCCCGACTCCCCGTCTCGTTCCCCCGACACTACGACCGGGCAAGGCGCCAAGCAAACGCTCCTTTCGCCGCCAGCTACACCGCCTCTGCTTGGCCCTGGTACATCCACCCCAACACATCGGCGAAGCTCGCAATGTCCGCCTTCGGCGAACAACCAACGTCCGCATAAACCCCAAGCGAACACGCGCCGCGACCGGCTGGCGGATTTAATATTACTCCCCGTGATCGCCGCGCGATTGCCCATTTTTCGCCATGCGATCTCAACAGCGTCCCCGCGTCACATTCCGTGACGTTGGGGACTTCTCGATGAAATTCAGAACACTGCTGGTCGCGCTCATCGGCGCGAGCGGACTTCTTGCGCCTTCAGCATTCGCACAGGTCTATGCGGGCGCCAGCTATTCGATGCTCGAGCTCGAGACGTCGACGAACGACGTCAACATGAAGGCGGTCACGGCGCGCCTGGGCTATCAGTTCATGCCGTTTCTGGCTGTCGAGGTAGAAGGCTCGCGGGGTGTCGACAAGGGCGAGTATCGATGGCCTGGCTCCTTCCCGACCAGTTCGGAGGTTGGCGTTCAAAGTCAGGTCAGTGCCTTTGCCGTGGGCAAAGTCCCGCTGCCCATCGGCGGCACGCTGTTTGGCAGGGTGGGGTATCATGCGCTCACGCTCGCTGAGCAGACGAATGACCTCAAGGATGGCAATGGCGCGGCCTACGGCGCCGGTGTCGAGTTCGGCATTCTGCCGGGCATCGATGCGCCTCTTTAATACACCGAGTATCAGGGCATGCGAGACAATGTCCGCTCCTTCGGCCTTGGCGCGCAGATGAAGTTCTAGGCGCGCCGCGCCGACAACCTGAAGCGCGTTTGCATGCAGGCGTTGTGGCTCTCGTCAGGGATGTTCCGGCTGCCGATGAGAGCCACAACCGATTGAGCGTTCAACCGCTCACCTCTCCTTCGCAGCGTCCAGCAGATAGGCGCGGCACATCTTCGGCAGCTCGTTGGCGACGACTTTCAGCATGGCGGGCGAGGCGTCGCGTTCCAGCAGGGTTTGCGTCGTGCCGATCACGGCAGCCTGCAATGTGATCGCCACCTTGCGGAGGTCCGCGAATTTCGCGTCGGATGCGCTTCCCAGCGCCGCGCTGATGATCCGGTTGACGCGCGCCGCATTCTCTTTCTGAAGCGCCGCGAGATCCAGCTCCGGCGCAATGCGATAGAGAGCGCGCGTCGTCGCGAAGTTCGCTGTCTTCGCGCCAAGGTAAGCCGCAACGAGCGCATCCGAAATCGCCGCGAGCTTGCGGCCATGATAGCGCTCGCCGACCGCTTCGATCGCCGCGACGATGCCATCCAGATGGCGCTTCAGCACGGCGTGAAGCAGAGCCCGCTTGTGCGGAAAATACTGGTACATCGTGCCAACGGAAACGCCGGCTCTCTCCGCAACCCGCGTCGTCGTCAGCCGCGCCGCGCCGTCGCTCAGCAAAACCTGAATGGTCGCGTCGAATATCGCCTCAAGCGTCGCCGCCGATCGCGCCTGTCGAGGTGTTTTGCGGGCGTTTAAAGCCTGCGCCGGAGTGTCGGGCATAAGCGAATACCAAAAACCGAAGAATGCTTCATATTGTAGGTCAACCGGTCCGCCTCAGCCAGATGCAAAGGTTCCCCCGATGACTGCAACCTCGCCACAGGCCTGCGCCGCAGATTTCGCCGCCGCTCTCATCCGCCGCGACATCGACGCCGCGCTGGCGCTGCTCTCCGATGAAGTCGTGCTGTTCTTCAGCAACGGAACCACCATCGTCGGCAAGGAAGCCTTCGCCAAAACCATGACCGCGGCATGGGCCGTGATCGAAAACTACAAATACGAAAGCACCGGCTCGGACTGGATCACCCAGACCGACACCGCAGCCGCCGTCATCTACAGCTTCACCTGGTCCGGCGTCGCCCGCGGCCAGAACGTAGGCGGCTCCGGCCGCGGCACCCGCGTCTTCGCCAAAAAGGCAGATGGCGCCTGGCTCATGACCCACGAGCACATCAGCAACGGCCAGTGGAAAGCCTGAGCGACCGTAGGGTGCATCAAAGATGCACCGCGCCCCACCCAACCCGACCTCCTCCTGTCCTCCCCCTTTTAGGGGGAGGGACCACGTCGCGTGAGCTTACCCATCAACTGAGGACAATCTCGCAGCACGGTTCCTCCCCCTAAAAGGGGGAGGACAGGAGGGGGTCGGCCCGCTCCAGATTCTGCTGAATCCCTTCTCCACCAACACCCAACTTCTCCAACAAAACCAACACCCCCACCCTCAAACCCGCACCGCTCCATCCCCACCCCAACAACCCGCGCGCATACTGTGCGCATGACAGACGCGCCCGATTTCATCCCGGCCCCCTTGCGTTCCCTCTGGCAGGAGGCGGCGCGCCTCGTCGTGTTCGTGCTGCACCAGTTCAATCGCGACCGCATCCGCACCGGCATCAAGCGCACCACCGGCGCCCACATCGCCATCTGGCTCGGCGGAGCCGAGAGCGCGCTGCGCCGCCTCATCCTCATGGCCGCAATGAGCTTCACGCCTGCGCCACTAAAGGCGCGCGCCGCTCACACGCCAACACCGCGCAATGCCACGACCAAACGCAGCTTCCGCATCTTCCACCTCCACGGCTCGGGCATCGCCCACGGCCGCACATCAAGCAGCGCACACACCCGCGCGCCCTACGCCCACATCGTCTTCCCCGCCGATCCGATCCTGTCGCTCGGCCGCGCGCCTTCGCGTCCCCCAAAGCATCGCCACAATGGCGGCCCCGTCCTGCCGCGCCCACGCCAGCGCAATCCGCTCGACCGCTGGGTGCGCCTCTCCCGCAACGACCCCGACTGGCGCGCCCCGCCAGAGTCCCTCAACGCAATGTTCGACTACAACATCATCCCCGAGCCACTGTCCGAGCGGGAAGGCGACACCCCAACGCGCAAACGCAAGCCGCCGCTCCGCCACGACAGCGCGGCCGACTGGCGCCGCCAACACGACGAATGGCAGAAGCTCGTGCCGGCGCCCACGCTCGCCGCGCGCCTCGACGCGCTCGAACGCGCCCTCGCCAATCCACACGCGCTGATCCAGCGCACCGCCCGCCGCCTCGCATCAAACCGCGACCACACGCTGAGCCTCGCCCGCGCCGCCCGCCCCAACACAGAGCCGCCCCGCCGCGCTCGCCACATCGAAACCACCGGCTGGCACAGTGAAATCCCCCACGCCGTCCAGGCCGCTTTCGACAGCAGCTAGCCGCCAATCGCCCCGAAAACTGCACAAACCCGCACCCGCGGGAACGCGAACCCGTGCCTGAACTCTTTCGTTTCGAAGCTAATCGCTCTAGGACGACCCCATGGATTTCAAACCGCATGAAATAGCGCTGATCATCGGCGGCGTGGCCATCCCCGTGGTGCTGCTCATCCTGGGCTTCATTCCGGGCGGGCTGAACTTCATCGGCGACTTCGCGATGAACCGCACGACGATGCCATTCTTCTTCTTCGGCGGGGCAGGCCTCCTCTTCGTGGTCCTTGCCTGGCGCATCTATCGCCGCATCCGTCCCGCCGCGAAGAAGTCGGTCGAGAAACCCGCCCCGCGCGTCTCGCCCACTGCGAAATTCACGATCCCGCCCCGCGCGCCGCAGAAATCCGACGACGCAAAATGACCTCAACCATCGGGCTCGACTTCGGAACGACGAACACCGTCGCGACGATGCTCAATGCATCCGGCGCCGTCGAAGCCGTCCATTTCGATCACGCCGGCGATCTGTTCGACGCGTTCCG
Source organism: Hyphomonadaceae bacterium (assembly GCA_965229115.1). GTDB lineage: Bacteria > Pseudomonadota > Alphaproteobacteria > Caulobacterales > Hyphomonadaceae > UBA7672. The sequence continues at coordinate 708,382 of CBDDIR010000003.1, forward strand.
CTCGGTCCTCTGCTTCTCCGAAAATGACGACACCTCCGGCAACCGCATCCGCATAGACGCCGGCCCATGGGCCATCGATCAGTTCGTGGAACAGTCCGGCGATTGCCGCTTCATCCAGTCCTTCAAAACCTTCGCCGCCAGCGCCCACTTCACCGACACCCTGATCTACAACCGTCGCCTGAAGTTCGAAGATCTCCTCACCAACTTCCTGAAGCGCTACCGCACGCACGCCAAGCTCGAATTTCCCAAACGCATCGTCATCGGCCGCCCCGTCTCGTTCGCCGGCGCGTCTCCCGATGAAGCGCTGGCCAAGGAACGCTACGAAGCCTCCCTCCGCTTGCTGGGCTTCGAAGACATCCACCACGTCTATGAACCGGTCGCCGCGGCCTACTTCTTCGCCCAGCGCCTGAATGCCGACGCCACCATCCTTGTCGCCGATTTCGGCGGCGGCACCAGCGACTTCTCGGTCGTGAAATTCAAGGTCGGAAAATCCGGCCTCGACTACGAACCGCTCGCCCACACCGGCGTCGGCGTAGCAGGCGACGCCTTCGACTACCGCATCATCGACAACGTGGTCGCAAAGGCGTTCGGAAAAGGCTCCGAGTTCACCAGCTGGGGCAAGGCGCTCCCGGTCCCGAACTCCTTCTTCAAGAAGTTCAGCCGCTGGAACGAACTCTCCGTGATGCGCCACTCGCGCGACTATCGCGAGCTCCAGGAACTCCTGCGCACCAGCCTCGAGCCCGAAAAGATCCGTAGCTTCCTGTCCTTCCTCGACGCCGACGCTGGCTACGCGATGTACCGCGCCGTCTCCGCCGCGAAGATGCAGCTCTCCCAGGCCGACGCCGGAAATCTCTCCCTCCACGTCGCAGGCGTCGACATCGAACACCGCATCGCGCGCGAGGAGTTCGAAAGCTGGATCGCGCCCGAACTCGAAGAGATCAACGCGTGTGTCGATCGCGCGCTTCTTGAAGCCAGGCTAGGCGAAACCCAGATCGATCGCGTGTTCCTCACGGGCGGATCATCCTTCGTCCCCGCAGTGAGACAGCTGTTTGAAAATCGATTTGGCGCACCGAAGATCGAAACCGGCGACCAGCTCGTCTCGATCGCCTACGGCCTCTCCCTCATCGGAAAGGAGCCCGACATCACCCGCTGGGCGGCATGATCAGTTGGCTGGAACGCCCCATTCGGCCAGCTTCTTGACGTAGTTGGCGCGAACGCCCTCGGGCAGGCAAGGATCGGGCAGGGACTCCTTGATCAACCGCGTAGCAGTTGGCTTGTCATCCATGCCGGCCAGTGCCGCGACCTCGATCTGGGTAACCGCAAGCTTTTGCTGCTGCGAAACAGCCTCCGGACGCGCGACGGCCGTGAGGCTCAGCACCCGCCCATAGTCCTTGGCCGCAAGAGCCGCGTTCGCTTCCTGAAACGCAACCACGAACTCTTCGGTCGCGTGTTGATATCCGGCTGGTGCGCGGCAGGCAGGCGGCTCAGCAAAAGCCGGCGCAGAAAAGCTGGCCAGCACGCAGGCGATAAGTATGGCTTTCATGATCAGGTTCCCCAACTTGATGGGGCAAGCCTCTCACGGATAGGACGGCCAAGGAATAGCAGGCTCGCAGAAGGTTTCAGGCGAGCGCAGGTTTGAGTTAGAAAGCAGAATGTCTCTACGTATCGCCTTCATGGGTTCACCCGATTTCTCCGTTCCGACGCTGGAAGCGATCATCGCCGCCGGGCACGAGGTCGCTTGCGTTTATTCGCAGCCCCCACGTCCTGCCGGGCGCGGCAAGCAGCTCGCGAAAACCGCCGTGCACGAAGCCGCCGACCGCCACGGCCTCGAAGTGCGCACGCCGATCAACTTCAAGGCGACGGAAGACCGCGAAGCCTTCGCCGCGCTGAAGCTCGATACGGCCGTCGTCGTCGCCTACGGCCTGCTGCTGCCCAGAGCCATTCTCGATGCACCACGCCTCGGCTGCTTCAACATCCACGGCTCCATCCTGCCGCGCTGGCGCGGCGCAGCGCCGATCCACCGCGCCGTCATGGCGGGCGATGCCGTCACAGGCGTACAGGTGATGAAGATGGATGTCGGCCTCGATACCGGACCCGTCATGCTGACGGCCACCACGCCGATCTCGGACGACGACACCACGGGCACGGTCCACGACCGCCTCTCGCAACTCGGCGCGAGCCTGATGGTCGAGGGCCTCGCAAAGCTGGAGGCGGGTCCGGTCAAGCTGGTCGAGCAGGCGAGCGAAGGCATAACGATCGCAGCTAAGGTGAACCCAACCGAAGCGCGCATCGACTGGACGAAATCCGGCGCCGAGGTCAGCGCCCATATCCGCGGCCTCTCGCCATTCCCCGGCGCATGGTTCGAACTCGACGGCCAGCGCATCAAGGTGCTCCACGCAAAGGCCGACAAGGGACAAGGCGAAGCTGGCGCAGTTCTGGACGACGAACTGCTGATCGCCTGCGGATTAGGCGCTGTACGGCTCACCCGCTTGCAACGCGCCGGCAAGGGGCAGATGACTGCGGAGGAGTTCCAGCGCGGGTCGCGTACCGGGCGGGGGCGGCAACTGCCGTAAAGGTGTTCGCATGAGCGAGAGCACAATCCGGATCATGGTGCAGGCCGACAAGCCCGCCGTTCAGGACCTCACCACCCGCGCCTTCGGCCAGCCAGACGAAGCGGAGATCATCACCAAGCTGGAAAACGCCGGCCAGGTTCTGCTGCAGCTGGTGGCGGAAATGGACGGGCAGATCGTCGGCCACATCCTGTTCTATCCGATCGGCGTTTTCGGCAAGCTGAGCACGGCCGGGCTTGGGCCAATGTCGGTCGATCCTTGGGTGCAGAAGGAGGGCATCGGCAAGTCGCTGGTGAACACCGGGCTCAGGCTGATGATGGAAAGCGGCGCGTCCATCGTGTTCGTACTGGGGCATGAATGGTTCTATCCGAAGCTCGGCTTCACCGTGGAAGCCACGGCTGATTTTTCCACGCCGCTGAAGGGGCCGCACTTCATGGCGAACCGGCTGCGCTTCGGCCCGCCCATGTCGGGGCGGCTGATCTTCCCCGACGCGTTCGGAGTTCCCATTGCCGAGGTTTAAGCTGACGATCGAATACGATGGCAGCGCGTTCGCGGGCTGGCAGCGTCAGGACGGCGTGCCCTCAGTGCAGGGCGCGCTCGAGCAGGCGTGCGAGGCGCTGGACGGCGCAGCCGTGCTGGTCACCGGCGCTGGCCGCACCGATGCGGGCGTGCACGCAACAGGACAGGTGGCGCACATCGACCTGCGCAAGGAGATGCGGGCCGACAAGGTGCGCGATGCGCTCAACGCCCACCTGCGTCCCCATGCGATTGCAGTGTTGGCCTCGGAAGATGCAGCGCCGGATTTCCATGCGCGCTTCGACGCAACTGGCCGCAGCTATCTCTATCGCATCATCAACCGCCGCGCCGATCTGGCGCTGGAACGTGGCAAGGCGTGGCGCGTGCCCGTCGAACTGGATGCCGACGCAATGCACCGCGCGGCGCAAGCCCTCGTCGGCCGACACGACTTCTCGACCTTCCGCGACAGCCAGTGCCAAGCGGACTCGCCGGTGAAAACGCTGAACGAGATTTCGGTGGCGCGGGTCGGCGAAGAGATCGCGATCCGAACCTCGGCGCGGTCGTTCCTGCACCGGCAGGTGCGCTCGATCGTGGGCTCGCTGGTCGAAGTCGGGCGTGGCCGGGAGAGCGTCGGCTGGATCGGCGAAATCCTTGCAGCCGCTGATCGCACGAAATGCGGACAGGTCTCGCCGCCCGATGGGCTCTATTTGGTAAGGGTGAGCTACGAGCCTCTGATCGGCTAGTAGTCCTTCTTCCAGCGCACGGCGATCTTGGTGTCGCCATTGCCCTGGGCCGACGAGATGATGGAGACCTCCTTGCGAGGCTCCCACTCAACCTCGGCGCCAACGCCGCCCGTGCCGCCTGCGCCGACCTGCAGGTACACGTCCTCGGCGATGTACTTGCCGGCCGAAACAGTCGCGACGCCGTCCTGTGCGCCGAAGCTGACGCGGTCGAGACCGGTCGCCTGGCGAACAAGGCCAACCGGATCGAACCCGGCGTTGCCGCCCGCAAGCTGGGCAAGGCCCGCCGCAAGCTGGGCCGCCTCGAAGCCGGAAAGTTCGGCAGCCGAGCGGCCGAACAGCACGCGCGCAAGGATCTCGTCCTGCGGAAGCGAGGGCGTCGACTCGAGCGTGAACTTCGGCTCCACCGGCGTGCCCGAAACCACGACGCTGGCCGTGACATCGCTGGCGACCCGCTCTGCGGCGATGTTGATCCGGGCGCTCCGGATAGGTCCGTTGAGTTCGATCGTGCCGGTGTCGAACGTGAAGCGCTTGCCCGCGAGATCGAGGTCGCCCCGCACAAGCGTCGCGGTGCCGTCAATCGAGGGATCGTTGACCGGGCCAGTCACGCGGAAGTCCGCCGCCCACTCGGTATCGAGACCGCGACCGAACACCACGATTCGGCGCGGCGCCGTGATCTTGAGGTTGAGCTGCATAGGTCGCTGGAACGGGCTAGCAGCAGCGGGCACGTCCTCGTCGCGATCCGGGAAGTTTACGCGGCGAATGCCACGCAGCGTCGGGATCTGCGCAGCCGCCGGCTGCTCGATCGATATCCGCGCCTGCGGAACGGTGAAATCGCCCGAGATGCGGATCGCGTCAGCATCCAGAACGAGATTGCCTTCGCCCGAAACGACAGCCATCCGCTCTTCGCTGTTGAGCGCGCGCAGGTTCGTCGCCGTGAGCTTCACGCTGCCCGCCACATCCTTGTCCCAGCTGAGCGAGCCTTCGCCCGTCAGGCGGCCGCCCTGGCCATCCGTGGCGGTGAGACCTGTGATGCTGGCGTTGGTGTCATCAAACGCGCCCTTGGCCGTGATGTCGCGCAGCCGCAGACCCGTCTCGCCATGGTCGTAAGCGCCGCCAGCAACTTCGAAGCCGCCCGAAAGATCCGGACGCGAGGCCGTGCCCGCGACGCGGACATTGGCCTGGAGTTGTCCACGCAGCGCCTGATCCTCAGGGCCAAACAGCGCCCAGAGCTGTTCTGCGCGGCCGGTGAGATCGAGCTGAGCCTGCAGCGGCGCAGTCGGATTGACCGTGATGTCGAAGCCGTCGCGGATGATCATCTCTTCGCGCGAGGACGCCGCGAGCTTGAAGCCCTGGCCTTCGCCTGCGGCTGAAGCAGTAAGGATGCGGTCGCGCAGCTGACCGGTGAAGGCGAGCGAGACGGGATCAGTCGTCACGCCAACGGGGTTCGCGTTGGCGATATTCAGCTTGAAGTCGCCCGTTGCAGCGCCGCCCGAGTTGGCGAAGGTGAGCTGGCCCGTCACGTCGCCATTGACCGGCGTCATGCGGGCGACGCGCGAGAGGCCGCGCAGGCTGACGCCAGCGAGCTGGAGATCAGCCGAAGCCGTCTCGCCGCTCGATGCGACCTTGGCGTTGAGTTGGCCACGGAAGGCGGAGAGCTGCGCGTCGAGGCTCCAGCCTTCGGGCGCGTAGGCCCAGAGAGCAGGGCGCGCGGTTGCGATCGGCAGCTGGTCGATCGTGCCGTCCAGCGTAGCCTGGCCAGACCACGAAGCGTCGTCGCGGGTCGCAGTAGTGCTGAAACTGATATCGACCGGCGCGCTGACGACGCCTTTAGCGCGGGCTTTCAGCGTGGCTGTGTTGCCCGACGCATCGGCATCGAAGGTCACGAGATCAAGCCGCATGCCGGCTGCGCGCAGGTTGGCGAGCTGACCGGTCACGTCGATGTTCATGTCTTCGCCAATGGCGAGGTTGCCCTTAGCCGTGAGCGTGCCGCGCTCGAGGCCGGCAATACCTGCGAGCGGGCCAGACGCATCGAAGGAGGCCGAGACAACACCCTTCGAAACTGCGATGCGCGGCGCGTTGAGGCGCAGGTCGCCGAGGCTGGCGGCGAGGTTCACGACGCAGAAGTCGCCTTCGCCGCCCTGCAGGCGTCCCGAGGCGAGGAAGGCGCGGGCGCCATATGCGCCGCGGATCGCGAAGTCGCCAGCGATCGTCTCGTCAAGGCGCGCATCAGCTTCGCCTTCAAGATTGGTGATGACCACGCCGCCGCCCGTGAACTCGCCGTCAGCAAGGCGCAGGGCCACAACAGGCGCATTGGTGTTGCCGGTGACGTCGGCGGTGAAGTCCATCGCGCCGAGCGATGCGCCGCCCAGGTCAAGCGTGCGGGTCAGCGCGCCGACAGCGCGGGCGGAGATCGCGCCATTGTCTGCGACCCGGCCATTCATGTTGGCGCGAACGCCAGCGCCGGTGATCGTGCCGGACTCGACGACAAAACGGCCATTGCGCACGACAGCGGCCAGTTTCACGCGAGGCTCAGAGCCGGCCAGCTGCTGGAGCGCTGCGGTGGTGGAGGTGACATCGCGGCCCTGCGCGTCGGCAGTGATGCGGATCGGCGCGTCCTTGCCAGCCTGGCTCACGCTCCAGATGCTGCGGGCGGAGCCGCCGAGCGGAGCGACGTCAGAGAGCCGCGCCACGCGCGCTGTGCCCGAGAACGCCATGCGGCCATCGCGAACGCTGTAGGTGCCGCGCGCAGACGTGTCGCCCGGCGCGCCGCGAAGCGTGGCGGTGTAGAGTTCAACGGTTTGCGTGCGCAGGTTGAAGTCGCCGCGAACGGCAGCGTTGTAGCTGGCAGGCCGCAGGTTCTGCAACGCATCAACGCGAGCGCCGTCGATCACGGCGGAAGGCGCATTCCACGAAATGACATTGCCATCCTTGGCGACTGTGATCGGTGTCGAGATGCGCGCAGCGCCGCCAGACGGCCAGGCGATGCGGTTGGCGACGACATTGCCTTTCCAGGAGAGGTCGCCGAGGCCAACGAGTTGGAGATCGCCGGTCGCATCAACCTTGCCCGCCATCGGCGGCGCGACCATGGCGAGGTCGAGGCCAGTGGTGGCGAGTTGCAGCGGCTGGGTGACAGCGAAGGTCTCGAAATTGATCGTGGTCGCGAGATCGATCACGCCGGCAGGCGCCGTGATCTGGATCGCAGCAGGCGATTGCTGGAGGTTTGTGAGTTGGGTCTGGCCGGTGAGCTTGACGGTCTCGCCCGCACGTTCGGCGAGCGGGGCAAGCAACGGCCATTTGCTGGCGGCGAGATCTGCGGTGATCGAAGCGGCGGCAGCATCGCGGGTGATATCGAACGAGGCCACCTGTTCGTCACCGAAGCGGAGCTTGGCCCCGCCGGTGAACTGGGCGAGCGTGCCGTCTACCTTGCCTTCGAAGGCGACGGGCTGGTCTTTCGGGCCCTGTACGAGCGCGGCGATCAGGCCATCAGCCGGCCCGACAACTGTGGCTGTGCCCTTGAGCGAGCCTACCGGCGACCATTCGGCGACGATGTCGGCGCGGTCATTGGGGCCGAGCAGGGGTGAGAGCATGAGGCGGGCAAAGCCTGATGCGTCGCGGCGGCGAGCGATGCCGCCGGCGATCTTGTAGTGCGCGTCCGAACCGATGATGGCCGGAGCGACGTGGAAGTCATCGATCGAGACTTCGTCGAGGCTGAGGCCGATGTCGGGGCCTGAGCCTTGATCTGGCTGGGCGGTGACTTTCGGTTGGCGCAGCACATCCACGGTGCGGATGTTGATCTTCTGGATCTCGAGCTGGCCAGCGAAGAGGGTTTCCGGCGTCCACTCGATGCGGGCATCCTTGGCGCGAAGCCACACGCCATCGTCATCGACCAGGGCAATATCGGCGATTGAGGCGGCTTCCAGTGGGTCGCCCTTGAGCCCCTGGACGCGAATGGAGCCAAGCGGCCCGAGCTTGCGGCCATCGATCTGCGACACGATGAAGGCGCGGCCGCCATCGCTGGTGATCCAGTAGCGCAGGCCAACAGCAACGCCGGCGAGCACAATCGCCGCGACCACAACGCTGAGCGCGATGCGCAGCCACAGCGGCAGTTTCCTGCGGCGGGGCTTTGGTTCGGGCAGGGGCGCGGTTGCTTCTACCATCAGAATGCCTGTCCGATGGAGATATAGATCTGGAAGTCGGCGTCGCCTTCCTTCTTGTTCAGCGGAACTGCGATATCCGCGCGCAGCGGACCGAACGCCGTGTAGTAGCGCACGCCGACGCCGGTGCCGAAGCTCATGCTGTCGATGGGCGGCTCGACGTTGGAGCCCGCCGCGCCTGCATCGAGGAAGGCGACATAGCCAAGCGTGTCGTTGGCGCGATATCGGACCTCGGCGCTCATCTCGATGAGCGAGCGGCCGCCGACGAGCAGGTTGTTGCTGTCGCGGGGCGAGATCGACTGGTATTCATAGCCGCGGACCGAGCCGCCGCCGCCGGAGAAGAACAGCTTGTCGGGCGGTGCGCCGTTGGGGCCGACGATCGTTCCGATCTTGCCGCGCAGGGCGCCGACGAAATCGCCGTCGGTGCCGAAGTCCGAATAGATGCTGGCTTCGCTGCTGAGGCGGCCATAGACGATGTTGGTGTCGCCCGCCGTCATGCCGGGCTCGATGGCGACGCGGGCGCGGATGCCGTTCACCGGTTCGAGGATGTCGCGCACGCCGACATATTCCGCGGTGGCGGAGCCGGAGAGAAGATAGACGTTGCGGCGGTTGTTGCTGAGGATACGGGCCTGGGAGTCGAGGATGCTGGCGTAGCCTGCTTCGAGGCCGACTGCGGCGCGCAGGCGCGGGGTGAGCACTTCCTGCAATGAAGCGCTGACGTTTCCGCCGGTCTGGTCGAAGGCGTCGGTTTCGAAGTCTTCGACTTCGGCGCCGAGGGTGAGCGTGCGGCCGTACTTGCCGATGTGCGGGCGGGTGTAGGTGGTGGCGAGGCGGCGCTGGAGCGTTGCGATCTGGCCGTTGACGGCGATGCTATCGCCCCAGCCTGTGAGATTGCGGAGTTGCCATTGGCCGTCGAGACCGACGCCTTCGCTGGTCGAGGCCGAGGCGCCGAGCGCGATCGTGCGGCGCTCGCGTTCGCGGAGCTCGACATCGACCGGGCGTTCTTCGCCGGCCTGGGCGGTGTCGGCCGGCACGTCGCCGAGCTTCACGGCGGCGGAGTTGAACAGGCCGGTTTCAGCGAGGCGCGAGCGGAACTCGTCGAGCTTCACTGGCGAGTATTGTTCGTTGGCTTTCCACGGGCGCAGGTTCTCGACGAAGGCGAGGTTGGTCGCGCCGAGCCCCTTGACGTTCAGCTGGCCGAACGAAGCGCGCAGGCCGGGGCGGAGTTTGAAGGCGAGTTCGACTTCGCCGCTGGAAGCATCGGCGAGCGCGTCCACCGGTTCGGCTTTCGCGTCCGGATAGCCGGCATTGCGCAGGCGTGTGACGAGCGCGTCGCCGACATTGATCACCGGTTGAGCGCGCGCCGGGATGCCGGCGTCGAGCGGATCGAGCAGGCTGACGAGTTCGACACGCGTCGTGTCATCCGGCGGCGTGTCGAGATAATCGATGCGTGTAGACGCGTAGGTGAAGAGCGGACCGGGCGTGACGGTGACGAAGCGGTTGAACACTTCGAGGCCGATCGCGTTCGGTTCGACCTCGGCTTGGTAGTAACCTTCTGACTCGAGGAAGGTAGCGGCGACAGTCGCGGCGCGTTCAGCCTGGCGGCGTGCGTCGAACAGCGAAGAGGGGGCGGGCTCTTCGCGCAGCAGTTTCTTGAAATCGTCCTGCAGCTTTTGCGGAATGCCATAGACCGGTACGCGGCCGGCGAGCGCATTGCCTTCGAGCGGGCCGGGCGCCTGCGGAGCTGAGGCTTGAACGGTCTGCGGTGCGGAGCTCGCTTGCTCTGAAGTCGCTTGCTGGGCGAGTGCGGGGGCGGCGGTCGTCAGACACAGGCTCGCGATCAGGAGCCTGATCACCCTGACGGCTTCACTACGATGCCGTTCGCCGAACGCCATTCACACACACTCTCGCCGTCGCCGGCGTTTACATAGATTGCCGCTGCGCAGGCGACAGGTTCACGAAGCAAGCATTAAGCCGCGGCGACTTCATGGCGATGCGGGATTCACCATAGTGCGGGTGAGGTCGCGCTGGTTTGGTTCGCCAGTCCTTAAGCCGCCGCGAAATAGCTGGCCAGGAGCCGGTAATATATCCGGCAAAGCGTTTCGATTTCGTCGACCGGAATGCACTCATCCACCTTATGCGCCATTTCGTTCCGTACACCGAGTTCCGCGACAGGGCAGATATCCTTGATGTAGCGCGCATCCGAGGTTCCGCCACCCGTGGTCAGCTGGGGTGGGCGGCCGGTTTCTGCACTGACGGCGGCGACGACCAGATCGGTCAGTTTGCCCGGCTGGGTGTAGAACGCCTCGCCCGTGACCCGCTGGTCGACGGTCACGGTCACACCGTTGGCGGTAGTGCTGATCAGGTCCGAGATCCGCTTCATCAGAGCATCCCCGGTGTGGTTGGGGTTGAAGCGGATGTTGAACTTGGCGGTGGCCTGCGCCGGGATGACGTTGTGGGCCGGATTGCCGACGTCGATCGTGGTGATCTCGAGGTTGGACGGCTGGAAGCCCGGGCTGCCATCATCGAGCTTCATGGTGCGCAGCTTCTGCAGCGCATCGAGCAGGGCAGGCATCGGGTTGGCGGACTTCTCCGGGTAGGCCGCGTGACCCTGCTTCCCGACAGCCTTCACGACCGCATTGAGCGACCCGCGGCGACCGTTCTTGACGATGTCGGCGATCACGTCTTCCGATGTGGGCTCACCCACGATGCAGTGGTCGATCACCTCGCCATCGGCGATGACAGCCGGAAGCAGGCGGCGCGTGCCGTTGATGCCGGGGCCTTCTTCATCGCCCGTGATCAGCAGGGATATCGAGCCTTGCGGTGCGCCATGATCATCCAGGTAGCGCGCGGCGGCGCTGACGAAGGCGGCGATCGCGCCCTTCATGTCGGACGTACCGCGGCCATACATGATCCCGTCGCGGATCTCTGCGCCGAAAGGATCGACCGTCCAGCCCGCCGCGTCGCCGATGGGGACGACATCCGTATGGCCCGCGAAACAGATATTGGGGGATGACCCGCCGAGGCGGGCGTAGAGATTATCGACCCCGTCGAAATGATAGCGCTTGGTTCGGAAGCCGAGCGATTCGAGGGCGTCGGCGAGCACATCCTGTGCGCCATCGTGGCAGGGGTTCACCGTGGGCTGACGGATCAGGGCCTGGGTGAGCGTGACAGGATCGTGAAGGGTTTCGGTCATTTGCCGGGTTTAGCGCGGGTAGTGCCGGGAAGGAACCTCCCCGTGTTCAGACACTTAAACGGTAGTGCTTGATCGGGCGCGGTAGGCCGGTATGACTGTAGGCGAAACCCAGCGGCGGAGAACACGCGGCAGGGATGGTGACTGGAACTGGGTAGAAGATGGGCCAGACCCCCACCTTCGGAGACCACTTCGCCGGGCGCGCCGCGCCGGGAGCGAACGGTCGCGCCGTGCCGGGAGGCCGCCCGGACCATTTCCGGGACAAGGCCGAGCGGGCCAGCATCCGGAAAACAGCGCCCTACGCCGCGAAGCCGCCGGCTGAAAAACCGAAACTCGAGACCCCGCGTGAGGAAGCTCCGCGGACGGATGCTTTCGCTGTCGCCAAGCCGCAGGTGAAGCAGGATCCGTTCGCCCAGCAACCTTCGCCCAAGGGACGGGGCCTTTTCGCAAAGCGCGAGGCCGTGCCTGTCGCCCCGGTTGATGTGAAGCGCGAGGCGCCTGTCGCCGGCGCGAAAGCCGCACCGGTTGCCGCCAAGCCTGCTCCCGAAGCCAAGTCGGCGCTGCAGGTTGTGGCGTCGCGCAAGCCGTTTGCTTCGCTCGATGGCGAGCCGGTCGAGGTGAAGTATCAGGACCTGAAGCGCGAGGAAGCGCGGCGCCGGCAGGTGGCGCGCACGTCGTCGCTGGTGCTGGTGACGGGATCTGCTGCGGAAGCGGCCGAAGTCGAAGCGCCGCCAAAGCCTGCACCGAAGCCAGAGCCCAAGCCCGAGATTGCTGACAAGCCCGCGTTGCGGGCGAGCGTTCCGCCGCCCGTGTCCAAAGTCCCCTCGCCGAAGCCGCGCGCCGGTGCCGGCGGTGGAGGAGGCGGGGCTGCTACCGCGGTGCGCGATCGCCGGTTCACGCAGGACGATCTGGTCGGCATCCTGTTGGGCGCTGCGGTTATCGCACTGCTGCTTCTGTGGATGCTGCGGCCGAAGGAGGGCGCGAGCGATGGCAGCGGCCTGTTCGGCGCGCAGTTCGCGACGAATGAGCCAGTGGCCACCACGCAATCGGCAGCGCCGGCGCCCGCGCCGCTGGTCGATCCGTTCGGCGATGCGCCGGTGGATCTGAAGCCGACGGGACCGATTGTGGAAGCCCTGCCTGAGCCGAACGTCTCGGTTGCGCAGGCTGATCCTGTTCCTGCTGCGCCGCCTGTCGTCGAGACGCCCCCGGTTGTGGCGGCTCCCCCTGTGACGCCGCCTGCTGTCGCCAAGGCTACGCCGGTCCCCGCAGCGCCCGCTCCGGCGAAGGCTTCCGCGGTTCCGCCGGTCGCTGTGGCGGATCGCACGATGAATGCCTGGTTCTGCACGAGCAGCAGCGGCATGACGAAAGCGTCGAAATCCAAGCTCGAAAAAGAGATGGAGACGTTCAAGGCTGCCTTCGCGGGCAAGGAGCTAGTGGTGCGCGGCTATGCCGACACGCGCGGCTCGACGGCGTTCAACGCTGCGCTGGGCGGAGAGCGCGCGAATGTGGTGGCGGACTTCCTGCGCACCAACGGGCTGAGCGTGGTGGACGCGCGCGGCATCGGCGAGCTGGATGGTCTGGACGACAACCAGAACTGCTCGAACCAGCGCCGCGTGGATGTGTTCGTGAAGGGCGGGCCCGGCGAGGCGCCGAGCCGCATGTGCGTGCCCGAGCCGAGCGTCAAGGAACTGGTCTGCGGCTAGCGCATGCGTGGTGGGCGTGCGGGGGCGATCTCGCAGGCGGGCTGCGAGGCAGTCGGCAGTCGGCAATAGGCAATCGGGTGATGTGAGGGGGACCGGTGGTGTGGAGCCATCCGCGCGAAGACGCGCAGCCCCCTCCGTCTTGCGCGCAAGGGCGCGCAATCCACCTCCCCCGCCTTTGGCGAGGGAGGACTTCGAGGGCGGTGTGCGTTGTGAGTCCTCCACCGGCGAAGCCGGGGGAGGTGGATCGATGCGTAGCATCGAGACGGTGGGGGCTGCTGTAGCGAAGCGACAGCGGATCGCGCTGCGTGCGCTGAACACGGCGGGCGGCGAGCTTGTCGAGATTATGGAAATCGCGCGCGAGCTGGGTGATGCGTGTGAGGAGCTGATCCAGGCTCTTCGCATTGCGGAGGTGCGGCGCCGGCTGGAGCGGGACATAGATGTAGCGCAGGCCCAGCATCTGGCGGGCGCGGGCGTGGATGAGCATTCGCATGGCGTATTCGAGGACGCAGATCGCGCGTTCGAGCATGAGGCGGTCTTCGGACCAGTAGGCGAAGCTTTCGATCTCTTCGGGGTCTGTGACTGCGTCCACCACCTGGCGCAGCCAACCGCGCATGAGCTCGTGGGCCCGCGCGACAGGGTCGAGCGGGAAGAGGATGCGCAGGAGGATGAGGAACATCTGACCCATGGGTGGGAGTATAACCCCGGGCCATGGGGGTGCGGGATTTGGGGAGGGCTATCCCACAATCATTCGCGCTAACGCGTTGGGATTGTTCGCGATGATTTTTCGCTGTCCCACAGTTTCAACACCGCTCTATCCCCCAATCTTGCCCCGTCCACCGCTCGTCCCGACGCAAGTCGGGATCCAGGGTTACGCGCACCGGTACAAGCCGCCCCTGGGTCCCGACTTGCGTCGGGATGAGCGGGACGATGAATTGGCGTTGGTGGATGTGGCCCTGGGTTCCTGCTTTCGCAGGAATGACGGGGAGAGCTTTGTTGGGGGTCGCGCTCGTCCTTCGACGGACGCGCAGCGTAGCTGCGCTGCTCAGGATGAGCGCTAAACTGCTGGCTGCGCTGACATCAAGTAGCGCTCATCCTGAGCAGCACGCGTTAGCGTGCGTCCGTCGAAGGACGAGTGCGTGCTTCGCGGTGCATCTTGAGGCGCCGGGTGCCAGCTGGTTTGCGGCTAGTGTCTAGCGCGCAGCTACGTAGATCGGGTTTCCGATCATCAGGATTTTGTCTGCCGCGTCCCTGATCTCGTAGCGAATATACCCGTGCGAGACACCTGGCACGAGGCTGATCTTCGCATCCGGGACATTGTCCAACTGAGTGAACGTTGACCCGAATATCATGAGGTTGTGCGAGATAAGCGTAAGCTTGGCGCCGGCAGGTAAGCCTGAAGTTACGGCGTTTACGGTAGCCCGCTCGCCAGGCTCGAGGGTAATGCGGCTACCCATGTAAGCCGTCTCATTACGGCCAGCTTTAACTCCGACATCGAGTGTGGCTCCTGGCGTGTTCGAGAGATCGATGAACACCCGGCCCGATTTCACGCCCGCGATGATCGCCTTGGCAGACAGCTCGCTGCTGTAAACAGCCGTTGCCGGATAGCCGATCGGCGGCTGCTTGGCGCCGGCGCGATCCCTGGCGTCGTGATTGTCGCTGCCGCCGATGGCGGTGAGGCGATAGCCTTGCTTCAGCAGGTCGTCCCAGAAGCGCAGGCCGGCGGCGGGACCGCCTGTGCGGAGCGATGAGCCATTGGCGACTTCGATCGCGGTGACGCGCGGCCAGTCGGTGTCCTTCACCGTCCAGCCGCAGCCCATGCAGATTTCGCCCGAAGGCAGGCCGGGATGGTTCACCGAGATGAAGGCGCCAGCGGTGTCGGTCTGATCGAACAGCCTGGTCAGCGTGGGCAGGCGTGGGGAGCCCAGCTGGAAGTCGAGGAAGCCGGTGTTGCCGATGACGTTGGCGTGGCCGTTGAAGGTGGTGATCTCGGTGCCGGGGATGAGGAGGGTGTTGGGGAACGCCGCCTGCTGCGCGGCGATGTCGGCGAGTTGCGTGATGGTGTTGTGGTCGGTGATCGACACGAAATCGAGGTTGGCGTCGCGGCCTGCTTCGAATGTGTGGAGCGCAGGGCAGGGAATGCGGGCGCCATCGACGTCGCACGAGCCATCCGAATGCGCCGTGTGCATGTGGAAGTCGCCGCGGCGCCAGCCGGGGCCGGTCGCCAGCGTCTTGGAGACGTAGGCCGACTGCGATTTTCCGGGAGCCGGCTCAGGTGAGAAGGTGATGTCCGCCTTATAGGGCGAGGTCTGGCCTTCGCGGATGTTGGGAATGCCGAGCACCAGCTTCCATTCGCCGGGCTGAATCGGGGCCGGCTTGTAGGATGGCGTCGCATCAATGTCGCCGACTTCGATGTGGGTCTTGTTGCCGCCGCTCCAGCCGCGCTGGCCTTGCGGGTCGCGCAGGCCGAGGTCGATGACCGTGCGGTTTTCCTTGTCGTAGGTGAAGTCGATGGTGATGCGGTGCGTGCCGGCCGGCACCGTGAAGGGGATCTCGCGGTAGGTCTGGTGATCGGCGCGGGTGATCTGGCCCGCGAGGCTGATTGTGGTGGGCTCGGGTGCCGGGGCGGGGGCAGTGGTGCAGGCGGCTAGCGCCAAAGCTGCTGCGATGAAGATGTGCCGCATGAGGTTTCTTTCGTTTGCGGCAGAGTAGTTGCGCTGCGTGACAGAACCAACAGGCGCAAATGCAGAAACGCCGCCCCGTTTCCGGAGCGGCGTTCTGTGTTCAGATCCGCCTGAGCTTACCAGCCGCAGGTCTGGCCCTTGTTCTGTTCTTTCAGCCACACCTGCAGCGGCGCGAAGTAGGAGACGAGGGCGGAGCCGTCGATCTCGCGGGTGCCGGTGAAGGCTTCGAGAGCGTCGGGCCAGGGCTTGCTGGCGCCCATTTCGAGCATCGCGTTGAACTTCTTGCCGACTTCCTTGTTGCCGTAGATCGAGCAGCGATGCAGCGGGCCGGTCCAGCCGGCCTGTTCGCAGGCGGCCTTCTGGAACTGGAACTGCAGGATGAAGGACAGGAAGTAGCGCAGGTAGGGCGTGTTGCCCGGCACGTGGAATTTCGCGCCGGCGTCGAACGCATCGCCCGGACGCGGGCCCGGAGGAATGATGCCCTGATATTTCAGGCCGAGATCAACCCAGGCCTGGTTGTAGGCAGCCGGAGCCGTCTCGCCGCGGAAGACCTGCCAGCGCCATTTATCGACCTTGAGGCCGAAGGGAAGGAAGGCGACCTTCTCGAGCGCGCGGTCCATCAGCAGGCCGATGTCGGCATCGGCCGACGGGACCTTCGTGATGAGACCGATCTGCTTGAGATATTCCGGCGTGATCGAGAGGGCGATGAAGTCGCCGATGGCTTCGTGGAAGCCGTCATTCGCGCCGTTCTTGAACAGGAGATCCTGCTTGTTGTAGGCGCGTTGGTAATAGTTGTGGCCGAGCTCGTGGTGGATGGTGGAGAAGTCTTCCGCATTCACCTGCGTGCACATCTTGATGCGGATGTCGTCGACATTGTCCACGTCCCAAGCCGAGGCGTGGCAGATGACTTCACGGTCGCGCGGGCGCGTGATCAGCGAGCGCTGCCAGAAGGTTTCGGGGAGCGGGGCGAGGCCGAGCGAGGTGTAGAAGGCTTCGCCCGTCTTCACCATCTTGATGGGGTCGTACTTCTTCTGGACGAGCACCTTGTTGAGGTCGAAGCCCGGATCGGATTTCGGCGGGGCGACGATGTCGTAGATGCCGTTCCATTGTTGCGCCCACATATTGCCGAGCAGGTCTGCGCGGATCGGGCCGGTCTTCGGCTGCACGGCGTCGCCGTATTTGGCGTTGAGCTTGGTGCGCGTGTAGCAGTGGAGGTCGTTGTAGAGCGGCTGGACTTGCGTCCACAGGCGCTCGACGGTTTTCTCCATATCGGCGGAGGGCATGTCGTAGTTCGCCAGCCACATGTCGGCGATGTCCTTGAAGCCCAGCTCCTTGGCGCCGGCATTGCCGATCTCGACCATGCGCTGGTACTCAGGCTTCATCACCGGCGAGATGGCGTGCCAGCCTTCCCACATCGCTTTGAGCACTTTCGGATCGCGCGATTCCGAGAGGACGAGCGAGGCCTCTTCCAGCGTCAGCGGCGCTTTCGGGTCGCGCGGTTCTTCCTTGCCGCGGGCCTGGTTGATGATCTTCAGCGCGGCGTTGACGTCGAACTTGGTGCTGTCGAGCGGGACTTTGCCCTTGCCGTAGGTCGACTGCAGGTCGGTCATGATGGTGTTGAGTTCGTCGGCGATCGCCTTCTGTTGTTCAGGCGTGCCGGTCGACGGGGCGGGCATGACCATGCCGGCCTTCAGGATGTCCATCTTGCGCTTCTGTTCGGGCGTCATGGCGACGCCTTCGAACTTCTTGGTCTCGTTGGCGAGGCGCACGGAGATCAGCGTGCCGGCAGAACCGGCCCAGGCGTTGAGCCAGTCGGTGTCGTCGGTGATGAAGTTCGCGTTCACCCAGGCGATCCGGTAGGCGTAGTCGCTGTATTCCTGCAGCTCCTTCTCGGCGGCGGCCAGGAAGGCGGCCGGGTCTGGCTTCGCGACAGGCGCGGGCGCTTCGGCGGCCTGCGTGACTGGCGCAACAGTTTCGGCGACAGGCGCCGGTGAGCTGGTGCAGCTCGAAAGAAGAAGCGCGCCGATGGCTGCGCCACAGAGCAGGATGTTTCTCATAGCTCCCCGTCCTTGAAAGGTTGGTCCCGTTTGGGATCTGGCGCGACACTAGTCGGGGGAGGCAGGGGGTCAACCGGCGCTAGGATCATGCGGCGGCACAACGAAAACCGCCCCGGAAGAGCTTCCGGGGCGGCTTTGCAGATCGAATTTTGGAAGAACCTACTTCCCGTTCGCCGTCGAAGCCGGCGTTGCGAGCGGGGTCGCTTGCGTCGGGTTGCCACCGAGAGCCGTGTGGAGCGTGATCCACTGGTCGAGGCGGGCGCGGCGGTTCGAGATCAGCGCGCTCTGGGCCGTTTCCGCGCTGTTGCGCACGGTGAACAGGTTGAGCAAGCTTTCCGAACCTTCCTGGTACTTCAGTTCGCCGAGGCGCAGAACTTCGGTGGCAGCGGTCGATGCCTTCTGCAGCGCGGTGTTGCGCGAAGCGAGCGTGTCGAGCGTGTCGATCGCGCCGACGATGTCGCCATAGGCGTTGATGACGGTCTGGCCGTAACGCTCGAGCGCGGCGCGCTCCTGCGAGTTGGCGGTCTTGACGCGGGCGTCGACTGCGCCGCCATCGAAGATCACCTGCGCCAGCGAGGCGCCGATCGACAGGGCGAGGCCGTCGAAGTCGAACAGGTCGCGCGTGGTGTTCAGCGTGGTGTTCGACAGGCCGAGCGAGATGTCTGCGCCGATCTGCGGCCACGGCGCCATCGAGGCGATGCGCGTGTTGGCGAAGACTTGGATCAGGTTGAGTTCGGCGGCGACAACGTCCGGGCGCGAACGCACGGTGAGTTCCGGCAGGCCGAGCGGCGGCGTGGCCGGCGGCTCAGGCAGGACGCCCGTGATCGTGAGCTTGTTCTGCGGGAAGCGGCCGAGCGCGAGTTCGAGCGAACGAACGGCGGTGCGGAGCGATGCTTCCGATGCGATGACCGAGTCTTCGGCCTGGGCGAGATTGGATTCGCCGAGAACGAGTTCGTCGCGAGCGATGGAGCCGGCGTCGAAGCGGGTCTGCGTGATGCGGAAGGTCTGGCGCTGACGGTCGATCGACTGGCGATCGAGTTCGAGCTGAAGCTGGCCTTCGATCACCGCGAAGTAGGCGCGGGCGACCTGGGCTGCGATCTGGCGGCGCGTCTGTTCATAGACGGACTCGCTGGAGCGCAGGCCGGCTGCTGCCGCCTGGATGGATGCGTTGAGGTCGCCCATGATGTCGACGTCATAGCGACCGGTCAGGGCGAACGAATACTGGTCACTGTTGTTCGACAGGTCGTCGGTCAAAGCGGAGGTGCGGGCGCCGACCGATCCGGAGATCTGCGGGAACAGGCCCGAGCGGGTCGACTGCAGCGACAGTTCGGACTGGCGCACGCTTTCGATCGCAGCGCGCAGGCTGCGGTTGTTCTCGAGCGCTTCCTGCACGAAGGCAGTGAGCTGCGCGTCGTTGAAGACGCCGTAGTCGGCGATGACGGCCGATGCATCGCCGGTCATAGGCGCGACGGTCCAGTCAGTCGGCATGCCGGCGCGTTTTTCCGACATGGCTTCGAAAGCCGGTTCTGCGATGGGGAGGTGACCGCACGCGGATGCGAAAACGGCCAGGGCGCCCGCGGACACGCCGCGGGTCATATTGTTCTTAATCATATCTGAGCGCCTGGATTGGATCGAGTTGAGCTGCCCTACGGGCGGGGAAGAAGCCGAATATAAGACCGACGGAGGCCGCAGCCCCCAGTGCCGTCGCTACGATGAGCGGGGAGACCACCATCGGAGCCTGTGCGATCTGCGCGTAACCGAACACGCCGATCCATCCTATCGCCATGCCGAGGAGCCCGCCCAGGGTGCAGAGCGCAACGGCTTCGAACAGGAATTGAAGGAGGATGTCGCCGCCACGCGCGCCGACCGCCATGCGAAGCCCGATCTCGCGCGTGCGCTCGGTGACCGAGACAAGCATGATGTTCATGACCCCGACGCCGCCTACGATCAGCGAAACTGCAGCCGTAAATGCAAGAAGCGTACTCATTGTTTCGGCCACGGCTGCACGCTGCTTTATCATGTCAGCGAAGTTAACAACCATGAAATTGTCTTGCTGGCCGGGCTCAATGCGACGCCGTTCGCGCATCACGGTAGTGACCTCATCCTGAGCCTCGGACACGTTGTAACCGTCCTGGACGAGCAACTGTATCCGCGAAACGTGACGGGATACCCAGCGATTGCCGCCCGTTATCCGATTCCTAACCATGCTTAACGGGCCGATCATGGTGTCGTCGCGATCCTGGCCCATGCCGCCGCCGCCGCTCTGGCCCTTGGACTCCAGGACGCCAATTACCTCGACGGGAACGCTGTTTACGCGGATGCGCTGGCCCAGAACGTTGCCATCCGGGAAGAGGTTTGCGGCGGCCGTCTTGCCGATGACGACAACGGCCGCGCCGCCTTGCGCTTCCTGTTCGGTGAAGACCCGGCCTTCCGCGACCTTCCAGTTGTTGACCTCGAAATAGGCGGCGTTGCCGCCCTGGATGTTGGTCGTCAAGTTCGCTTCTTCGGAGACGGCGTTCGCCTGTCCGGAGAGAATGCCCGATGCAGATTCAACAAATGGGAGATCGGCCATCGCGGCCACGTCGCTCTCGGCAAACGGCCGGCCCGAGCCGCCGCCCTGGTTTCGGCCGCCGCGGTTCATGTTTCCGGGCTGGAGCGTGAGCACGTTGGTGCCGGCTGCGTTGATCTGTTTCTCGATCGCAGCCTTCGCGCCTTCACCGATGGACATCATGACCATCACCGACGCGACGCCGATGATGATGCCCAGCATGGTGAGCAGGCTGCGCATCGGGTTCGAGAAGAGCGCTTCGGCCGCGGAGGATGTTGCGACACCGTATTTCATGCTGCACCAGCCGTTGCGCGGTTGAGGGTGGGGTTGGCGCTGTCAGTCTCGATCTTGCCGTCCCGGAAGTGGATCTGGCGCTTGGCGTAGGCTGCGACCTCGTCCTCGTGGGTGATGAGCACGACCGTGATGCCCTGGCTGTTGAGCTCCTGCATCAGGTGCATGATCTCGATGGTGGTCTTTGTGTCGAGCGCGCCGGTGGGCTCGTCTGCGAGCAGGATATGCGGACGGTTCGACAGGGCGCGGGCGATGGCGACGCGCTGCTGCTGGCCGCCGGAGAGCTGCATGGGACGGTGGTCCATGCGGGAGCCTAGGCCGACGAGCTCAAGGCACTCCTTGGCGCGGGCATCAATGTCGCCGACGTCCTTGCGCGCATAGCGGAGGGGGAGGCGGACGTTCTGGAATGCGTCCTGGCGAGCGAGCAGGTTGAACTGCTGGAACACGAAGCCCAGCGTTTCATTGCGGAGGTCAGCGAGTTCGTCCCGGTTCATTTCAGACAGGGCCCGCCCGTTGATCCACATCTCCCCGGAGGTGGGGCGGTCCAACGCGCCGATCAAGTTCATCAGGGACGATTTTCCGGACCCGGATGGTCCCATAATCGCGACGAATTCGCCCTCATGGATATCCAGGCTCACGCCGTTGAGGGCGCGAACTTCCTGGTCGCCCATCCGGTAAATCCGGGTGAGGTCCCGGCAGGAGATAATGGCGCGCGGGGTTGTCATATCTGTTTTATCCGGCGTCGGGGCTATTTGGACTCGGCCTTGCCGGCGGCGTTGGCGCGGACAACGAACTTGTCGCCTTCCTTGGCGCCGCGAATGATCTGGGCGTTGGAGCCATCGGACAGGCCGAGCACGAGCATGTGGCGCTGGAGGTCGCCTTTCTCGTCGACGGAATAGACGGTGACGCGCTTCTGCGACTGCATTTCCGACATCGCCTTGGCGACGGCCGCATATTCGTCCGTGGACAGATTGCGACGGAAAACGGCTTCCTGCGTCTGCTGCATCTTCTGGCGACGCTCCTGCATCGCCTGTTGCTGCTGCATGCCGGGAGGCGGGCCGAAGCCGGGGCCGCCGACAATGCCGCCGGCCGGTTGCTGTTGTTGCGCGCCTTGAGCTCCAGCGAAGATCTTCTGCATCTCGCCCTGCATCTCTGCCTGGATTTTCGTGACGCGTGCTTCATCAACGCCAGCCGTCTTCAGCATCTCGCCGAACTGAGCGCCGCCGCCCGGTCCGAAGCCGCGACCACCGCCGCCGCCGCCTTGTCCGCCGCCCATGCCGGCCATTTGCGGGCCGCCCTGGCCGGAACCGCCTTGTCCACCTTGCCCGCCACCCTGGCCATTGCGCTCTTGCTCGGCGCGCATGGCATCCTGGATTTCCTTCGGCGGCTGGAAGCGCGTTGCATCGTAAGCGATGCGCAGCACGTCGGTTGCGCGGTCTGCGGTGATCTCCACGTTGGCGGTCATGCCCGGGAGGAGTTTGCCGTTCGGGTTACGCGCGTTGATGACGACCGTGTAGGTGACGACGTTCGCCGTCTCGGTGCCGAGCTGGCGGACCTGCACGACCGAACCCTGGAAGCGCTCGCCGGGGAATGCGTCGACCGTGAAGGCGACAGCGTCGCCGGCATCGATGCCGCCAATGTCCGATTCAACCACGGCTGCCTGAATTTCGATCTGCGAAAGGTCGGCTGCGACGATGAAGAGGTTCTTGATCGACTGGGACGACTGGATGGTCTGGCCGACTTCGACTTCGCGGCTGAGGATCGCGCCGTCGATGGGCGAGCGGATCTTGGTGCGCTCCAGACGTGTGCGCGAATCGCTGACGGCGGCCTTGGATGTTTCCAGGCCTGCGAGAGAGGATTTCAGCGAGACTTCTTCCGATTGCAGCGTGAGCTTGGCGTTGGTGTAGGTCTGGTCAGCCAGCTCCCACGCCTGTTGCGAAATGGCTTGCTGGTCGAACAGAGCCTTCTGGCGGGTGAAGTTCTTCTGCGCAACATCGAGCGCGACCTTGGCGCGGTCGATGGCGGCGCGGCTGTTGTCGACTGCGGCTTCGGACTGGCGCAGGCGGGCGATGTTCTGGTCGAGCGTGTTCTGGAAGGTTTCGGGATCGACCTGTGCGAGGACCTGATCCTTTTTCACGGGTGCGTTGAAGTCGACATAGATCGCGGTGATGCGGCCCGAGACTTCCGAGCCGACCTCGACCTTCTCGCGCGGCTGCACGGCGCCGGAGGCGGAGATCACACGAGCCACATCGCCCTTGCCGACCGTGACGGTCTCGTAGGCGTACTTGCCGGTCGCCGCGCTGGCGCCCGTTCCGAACACGACCGAGACGCCTGCGATCAGCGCGATGGCGCCACCTGCGATTCCGGCGAGCAATTTCTTGTTCATCTGCACATTCCGTCCGTAAGACCGACCCCGACAGTCGCGTTACATATACGCAACGTCTAATGAACAGCGCTGGTATTTCCGTTGTCGACTCACGACAAATTCAAAAGGGTAACAGTGTGTCGCAACGCGGTAAGATGCGGAAAATACAGGCATTCAGAATGACGGTACGCCGCGTTTGACGGACTCTCGCGCAGGACGATAATGCCGTCTGCGCCGGACGGTTTGCGTCGGGGCGCGTTACGGGCGTTCCCATGGTGGAGTTCAGGTCAAGCGGGATGGCGTCGTGCTCGAGCTGAAAGATGTCAGCCGGGCCGCTGGCCGCGAGCAGGTGCTGAACCGTGCAAGCCTTGTTATGTCGCGCGAAACTCCAACTGCGATTGTGGGGCTGACGACCTATGAGCGGAGCGTGCTGGCGCGTGTGCTGAGTGGCCAGGACAAGCCGCAGTCGGGATCGATCAAGCTCAACGGAAAAGACATTGCGCAGGCGCGACGCGAGAAGGGGCGCGTCGCACTTGTGGGCGGCGATGCTCAGCCGAAGACCAAGCCGGGCAAGGGACCGGGACGCGAGCAACAGCTACGTGCGGCAATTGGGAAAGCGCGCTCTGATCGGGCAGCGTTGGTTATTCTCGATGCACCGACGACTGAACTTGGGCTCGAGTCGCGGGACAATTTCATCGGCGAGCTTAAGCCGCTCTGCGAATCCCTGGGTGCTGTAATCGTGCTTCTGGCGGGCGATGCGGACGAGGCGATGGCGCTGGGCGGGCAGGTGGTCGTGCTGGAGCGCGGCGAGGTCGTTCAGGCTGGGCCAGCTTCGGATGTGTTCGCGCACCCCGCCAATCTGACGGCGGCAATCGCCACGTCTTTCCCCAAGCTCAACACCATCGCCATGAAGGCGCGCGAGGGGCGCGGCGTGCTTGCGGATGGTTCAAGCTTCCAGCCGCCCGAGCAGCTGAGATTGCCGGATGACGGCGCCTGTACGGTAGCATTCCACCCGGACGACATGACGCTCGAGCGCGCGGGAGCAGGGTGCCTGCGGTTCATCGTGCGAGCGGTGGGTGATGAGATCATCGGCGGTCGCCGCTTCGTGCGGGTCAACTTCGCCGGATCGGACTGGCTGACGCCGCAGTCGGAATTGCGACCGCATACGGGGGCGATCCTCAACGCGTTCGTCGAGCGCTCGCGCCTGATGGCGTTCGACGCGAGCGGCAAGGCGATCAGCTAGGCGCTACTCCGCGGGCTGCGGAGCGGTAGCTGCAACCTTCTTCGGCGCGCGCAGCAGCGACACCCCGATTAGAACCGCACAGCCCGCCATGATCACGTTCACGACCCACGCGACCGGATCAGCGGTCTGACCGTTGAAGAGCGCGATATGCGTTGCCGGAACCGCAGCGATCAGAACCGCGCCGATCAGGCGCAACCGCCATGAGATCTGTTGCGGGGTCCACAGCGCGGCCGTGCCCAGGGCCAGCAGCGACACAACCAGCCAGATCGCAACGAGCGGCGCGGTCGGGGCGAGAAGGGCGACGAGAGCGGCGACGGCGTAACCCGGCGGCTGGCTCCAGCAGAATGCGACCCATACGCGTTCCCAGCGCGGGGCGGGGCGGCCCTTGTCGCGGCGGCGGGAGAGCCAGATGGCGACGCCGGATGCGGTGACCACGGTCAGGCCAGCGCCGAGCAGGATGTAAGCGATCTTCACCGGCCATCCGCCGAACCAGCCGAAGTGAAGCGTCGAAACAGCCTGCAGAATGGCGTTTCCGGGCGTGCCGTTGCTGTCCGAATAGCCGCCCTTCATGAGTTCGCCCGAACCGTCGAATACCCATGTGTCGCCGCGGTTCAGCGCATTCGGCTTGATCGCGGTGATCTGCACGGTCTGTCCGGTCTCGCCCGGATGCTCGAACGTCACATAGCTGAAGTGCGCGCCCGGAGCGTCGGCCTGCACGCGTTCGAACATGGGGACGAGCGGCGCCAGCGGAGCCGGACGCGGATCATCGACTGCCGGGGGCGGCAGGAAGAAGCTGTAGGCCTTGTCCATGTCGCCCTTGAAAACGACGAGCGCGAGCACGCCGATGAGCAGTGTGCTGAGGCCGAGCAGGGCGCCGGTCAGCGACAGGATGATGTGGAAGGGCAGGCCCCAGATGCCGATCCGGTTGTGGAGGTCGGCCTCCTGCAGGCGCTTCGAGCCGCCCCAGCGCAGGTGGAAGGCGTCGCGGAAGACGCGCGGGTGAGCGAGGATGCCTGAGACGAGCGACGACAGAAGCGCAACGCCCGTCAGGCCGACAACGAACAGGCCCCACGAGGACGGCAGGTGCAGATAGATATGCAGGCGCTGGATGAAGTCGGTGAACGGATTGTGCGTCTCGTTCACGAGATGGCCATTCTGGTCGACCATCCACTCCTTGTTCGGCTGGCCTTCGACGGCATCGACATAGATGCGGAAGCGCGGCTGATCTTCGGATGGTAGCGATGAGAAGATGTGGTGCGCGCCCGGATATTTCGCGAGCGCTTCGCTGCGCATCGTTTCGATGGCTTGCGGCGTGACGGCGTGAACCGGGGCGAGCTGCGGACCTTCCCAGCGCTCGACATCTTCAAGCAGCACGGCGACCGTGCCCGAGAAGCAGACGAGGAAGATCAGCGC
Source organism: Hyphomonadaceae bacterium (assembly GCA_965229115.1). Taxonomy (GTDB): domain Bacteria; phylum Pseudomonadota; class Alphaproteobacteria; order Caulobacterales; family Hyphomonadaceae; genus UBA7672. The sequence goes on from CBDDIR010000003.1 coordinate 733,859, forward strand.
CGCAAAGGCGAGGCCGAGCGAGGAGTGGCCGGCGAGAATGGCGCGCACGAACGGTGCGGGCACTTTCGGCCAGATCGACTTGCCGGGCTTGCGGGCGGGCTTGGATTGTTCGGTGTTGGCGGTCATCCAAAACCCCTGATGGCGGCAGCCGAGAATGTGACAATGGCGACGCCGACGAGGACGGCTGTCGCGCGGATGATCTTGTCGTCCGAAAGGGTCCACGCCATCAGCGCGCCCCAGACGACGGGTATGATGAGGCCGCTCGAGACGATGCGGGTCTGCGGATCGGACGGCAGATAGACCGTCCACATGATGCCAACACCCATGGCGGCGATGCCACCGATCGGGCCGGCCAGCAGGAAGCGAAGCACGCCGCGCCAGGCGCGCGAGGGACGATCCGATGGCTCCAGTGCGATGGAGGATTTGTCGGCCGTCGCGCGCGTCGGGCGGACCTGAATGCCGGTGGCGATAAAGGCGAGTGCTGCGACGGAGATCACGGTCGAGGCGATGAAGATGCCGCGCGCCGTTCCGAGCGCTGGCGAGCCGGCGACGAGTGCGATGGCGAGCACGGCCCAGCCGCCGACGATGAACCAGGCGCGCGAGGCGCTGCGATCATTCCAGGCGCGGCGCAGCAGGAAGGCCGCGAGTACGCCTGCGGCTGTCAGCGCAAGCGCGACAAGAAGTTGTGGTCCGTTCAACGCGCGCCTCCGGCCCCGGTAATCCCGCCTTGGCATTGTCACCATACGAAATGAAAGTCAATCGCATTCGCAAGTGTACGCGGCGCTACTGCTCTGAAACGATGGAAGAAATGCTAAACGTAAGTTGCTGAGGGCGCTGCGTTAATTGGCCGGAGCGTCCGCGTACGGATCAGGCCCGCCTTCCGCAATGAAGCGATCGATGCGCGCATCCAGCACCGGCAACGGGACGGAGCCGAGCTGCAGGACGGTGTCGTGGAAATTGCGGATGTCGAACTTCGCTCCCAGTGCTGACTCGGCGCGCTTGCGGCCTTCGACGATCGCCATCTCGCCGAGATAATAGCTGAGCGCCTGACCGGGCCAGGAGATGTAGCGATCGACCTCGGTGGTGATCTCGTGTTCGGCAAGCGCGGTGTTCTCGCGGAAGAAGGCCTGGCCCTGTTCGCGCGTCCAGCCCTTGGCATGGATGCCGGTGTCGACCACGAGGCGGGCGGCGCGCCACATCTGGTAGCTGAGCATGCCGAACTTCTCGTACGGCGTCTGGTACATGCCCATCTCTTCGCCGAGCAGCTCGCAATAGAGCGCCCAGCCTTCGCCGAATGCGGAGATGTATGTCTTGCGGCGGAAGTCCGGCACGCCTTCCTGTTCATCGGCGATCGGCATCTGGAAGGCATGGCCGGGCGCGCTCTCATGCAGCGTCAGCGCGGGCAATGAATAGAGCGCGCGTGAGGGCAGGTTGTAGGTGTTGACCAGATAGACGCCTGTGCCGCCGCGGCCCGCCGTGTAGAAGGGCGCGATGTCGTCCGGCACGGGGATCACGTCGAAGCGTGAACGGGGCAGGCGGCCGAAGAAGTATTTCGCCTTGCCGTCGAACTTCTTGGAGATCCAGGCCGCGCGCATCAGCAGCTCTTCGGGGGTCTTCGCGTAGAACTGCGGATCGGTACGCAGGAAGGTTAGGAAGGCGGGAAGGTCGCCGTTGAAGCCGGCTTCCTTCATGACGTCGTGCATGCGCGCCTTGATCTTCGCGACCTCGCTGAGGCCGATCTGGTGGATCTCCTCGGGCGACTTCTTGAGCGTCGTGAATTCGCGGATCTGTGCAGCGTAGTAGGCATCGCCATTCGGCAGCTTGGTGGCGGCGATGTCGGTGGCGGTGTGCGGCAGGTACGTGTCGCGGAAGTAGGGCAGCAGCGTGCGGTAGGCGGGGAAGACCTTATCGGCGATTGCAGCTTTCGCCTCGGTTTGCAGGGCAGTGCGCGTTTCGGCGGGGATGCTGGCGGGCAGGGATTTGAACGGCTCGTAGAATTGCGACTGCTCGGGCGTCTTGTTCTTGTAGATGGCGGAGATGGATTCGGCGCGGCCTTGCAGTGTTACGCGCGGAGGCGTGAAGCCGCGCGCTGCGCCAAGCTTCATGTTGGCGATCTCGTCGGCGAAGAAGCGGGGAATATCGTTCAGCAACGCGATCCATGAGCGCGCTTGCGCTTCGGTGCGGAAGCCTGTCGGCGTTGCGCTTGCGATATTGCCCCAGAAGGTGGAGTCTGCGTTGAGCGGCTTTTCGTATTCGCGGAATTCGATGCGCGCCATGCGGACTTCGATCTGGTCGCGATAGATGGCGAGGTTGATCTGAGCTTCTGGCGTCAGTGCTTTGGCGTCGAGCGCGTCGAGCTTTGCGATGACATCCTTCATGTAGGCGAGTTGTTCGGCCTGGGCGGCCGCATCGACGCGGCCCCAGCTGGCGGGCAGCTTGTCGTCGGGCGTCGTGTCATCCCATTGCGGATCGTAGGCGTTCCGCCACGCCCATTCTGTTTCGTAGATGGCGCGGAACTGCGCGTCAGCGCGTGTTTCGGCGGGCTTGCTGGGGAGCGTCGCGCAGGCGGCGATCATGCCGAAGGCAGCAATTGCGAGAACGCGCTTCATGGATGCACTCCGGTTCGCGAACCGGAATGATAGCGGCGATCAGGCGCCGTGTCGCGTGGCTAGCCAGCCCGTGTTCAAGCCGTCCAGAGCACGTCGCCGGCTTCGCGCAGGGCGGAGGAGGCCGACGTGATGCCTGCGACGAGGCCGGGTGCGCGGGCGAGCGTGTCTTCCGCGAAGAACGCGGCGAGGGCGAGCGCACGGTCGGCTTCGCGATCGGCGCCGCTCTGTTGGGCGAGGGCGGAGCGCGTGAGGAAGTGGCCGCCGACAACGTCGCCTGCGAGACGCAGATAGGCCGTGGCGCCGGCAAGCGCCGTCTCGCGCGAGGATTGCATCGTGGTCGTCATCCACTGCGTTGCGCCTTCCAGCGCGTCGGTGGCGACGGTGAGGCGGTCTGCGATGGCGACGAATTTTGGCTGGTTGGAGGCGCGGGCGTCGCGTACGGTCGAGCGGATGTCGGTGATCATCGCTTTCATCGCCGCGCCGTCGTTCAGCGACAGCTTGCGGCCGACGAGGTCGATCGCCTGGATGCCGTTGGTGCCTTCGTAGATCGGCAGGATGCGGGCATCGAGATAGAACTGGGCTGCAGCGGTTTCGCTCATGAAGCCCATGCCGCCGTGGATCTGTACGCCGGAATTGGTGGTGTCGATGGCGCGATCGGTCGACCAGCCCTTGGCGATGGGAGTCAGCAGGTCTTCGCGCATCTTGGCGGCTTCGCGCGTGGCGGGGTCGGCGTGGTGTTCGGCGATGTCGGCGGCCGAGCCGCAGGCGTAGCAGATCGCGCGCGAGGCCTGCACGTTGGCGGCCATGGCGGCGAGCGTGCGTTGCACGTCCGGGTGATGGATGATCGTGGCAGAGCCTTGCACGCCGGGAGCCGAGCCCTGTTTGCGTTCGTGCGCGTAGCCGATGGCGACCTGGAGCGCGGCTTCTGCGACGCCGACGCCTTCGAGGCCGACATTGAGGCGCGCCGAGTTCATCATCGTGAACATGGCGGCGAGGCCTTTGTTCGGCTCGCCGATCAGCCAGCCCTTCGCGCCGTCATATTCCATGACGCAGGTGGGCGAGCCGTGGATCCCCATCTTGTGCTCGAGGCCGATGCACTTGAACGTGTTGCGGTCGCCCAGCGAGCCATCGGCATTCACGAAGAACTTCGGCACCAGGAAGAGCGATACGCCGCGCGATCCGGCGGGCGCATCCGGCAGGCGCGCGAGCACGAGCTGGACGATATTGTCCGTCATGTCGTGGTCGCCCCACGTGATGAAGATCTTCTGGCCCGAGATCGCGAATGAGCCATCGCCGTTCGGGATGGCTTTCGACTTCAGCGCGCCGACGTCCGAACCGGCTTGCGGTTCGGTGAGGTTCATGGCCCCAGTCCATTCGCCGGAGATCAGCTTAGGCAGGTAGGTCTGCTTCTGCTCGTCCGTGCCGTGCGCGAGCAGGGCTTCGATGGCGCCGAAGGAAAGCAGGGGGCATAGGCCGAACGCCATGTTCGAGCCGTGGATCATTTCCATGACGGCGAGGGCGAGCGGCTTGGGCAGGCCCTGTCCGCCGAACTCTTCCGGGAAGGCAAGGCCCATCCAGCCGCCTTCGATGAACTTGCCATAGGCCTCGGCAAAGCCCGGCGTGGCGACGACGCCCGCGTCAGTCAGCTTCGCGCCGGTCTTGTGGCCGATCGCATTGAGAGGCGCGAGCACGTCGCGCGCGAGCTTGTTGGCCTCCTCCAGAATAGGGGAGACCAGATCCTGGTCGAAATTGGGAAAAGCCCCAGTCGCCGCAAGCTCATCGAGCCGCGCAACATGGGCAAGAGTCTGAGAAATCTGGGAGAGAGGCGCATTGTAGGACATAGGGCTAAATAGCCCGCACAATCCCGGTCTGTCATCCACCCCAGATCAAGTGACGCAGCGGGAGGATCAACGCATCAAATCGAAGGTTTTACCGTCGACCGTGATGCTCTGCGCCTTCCACTCATTAACGTTCTTGGTGTGCGGCTGAGCCTCCACGGCGACCGTCTTGCCCGCCGTAAGCGCATCCTTCGTCAGCCCGCGATCGACCATGCGCTGCAAGGGCGAGAGCCAGACTTCCTGCTTCTTGCCGCCGCTGTTGATCCACAGAACCGCGTGGGGCTGTTCCCACTTCAGCTCCGCGATTGTGCCGGAGACCTTCTGCTGCTTGGCTGCATCGTAGGCTTCCCAGCCATGGTGGGCCCAGGCTGCGCCCGTCAGGGCCGCGCCGGACACGGCAAAAGCCGCCAGCGCCGTAGCGATAACTCGCATTGTCTTCCTCCTGATTGGCGACGGCGGCTCCGTATTCGGATGCCAGCCGTCGCGGCTCATTGGAGGAAGATAGGGTGCGCCGCGCGTAACGGCGATTTCTTACTATTTCGGGCCGATCATCTTTTCGGGACGAACGAGTTTCGTGAACTCGGCGTCGGTCAGATAGCCCCCGCCCACGGCTTCCTCACGGAGTGTTGTGCCGTTCTTGTGCGCCGTCTTGGCGATCTTGGCGCACGCGTCATAGCCGAGACGCTCGTTCAGGGCCGTCACCAGCATCAGCGAGTTCTCGACGCCCTTGGCGATGTTGTCGATGCGGGGCTCGATGCCGACGACGCAGTTGTCGGTGAACGAGATCGCGGCGTCGGCCAGCAGGCGGACCGACTGCAGGAAGTTGTAGGCCATCATTGGGTTGAATACGTTCAGCTCGAAATGGCCCTGGCTGCCGGCAAATGCGATGGCGGCGTTGTTGCCCATGATGTGGGCGCAGACCTGCGTCAGCGCTTCGCACTGGGTCGGGTTCACCTTGCCCGGCATGATCGACGAACCCGGCTCGTTCTCCGGCAGCGCCAGCTCGCCCAGACCCGCGCGGGGGCCCGAACCGAGGAAGCGGATGTCGTTGGCGATCTTGAAGCACGAAGCAGCAACCGTCGTGATCGCGCCATGGCTCATCACCATCGCGTCGTGCGCAGCAAGCGCCTCGAACTTGTTCGGCGCAGTCTTGAAGCCGAGACCGGTAATCTCTGCGATCTTCGCAGCCACCAGCTTGTCGAAGCCCTTCGGCGCGTTGAGGCCGGTGCCGACGGCGGTGCCGCCCTGCGCCAGTTCCATCAGCGAGGGCAGGGTCGACTTGATGCGCGCAATGCCGTTCTCGATCTGCTTGGCATAGCCCGAGAACTCCTGGCCGAGCGTCAGCGGCGTTGCATCCTGCGTGTGCGTGCGGCCGATCTTGATGATCTTCTTCCAGTCGTTCGACTTTGCCTTGAGCGCAGCATGCAGATGCTCAAGGGCCGGCAGCAGGTCGGTTGCGATCTGTTCGGCGCAGGCGATGTGCATCGCGGTCGGGAACGTGTCGTTCGACGACTGGCTCATGTTGACGTGGTCGTTCGGGTGAACCGGCTTCTTCGAGCCCATCACGCCGCCCATCATCTCGATGGCGCGGTTCGAGATGACCTCGTTGGCGTTCATGTTCGATTGCGTGCCCGAACCGGTCTGCCACACGACGAGCGGGAAGTGATCGTTCAGCTTGCCGTCGATGACTTCCTGCGCGGCGGCGACGATGTTCTTCGCCAGCTTGGTGTCGAGCTTTCCGAGTTCGAGGTTTGCTTCGGCCGCGGCGCGCTTCACGATGCCCAGCGCGCGGACGATCGGAGCGGGCTGTTTTTCCCAGCCGATCTTGAAGTTGCCGAGTGAACGCTGCGCCTGGGCGCCCCAGTACCGGTCAGCCGCGACCTCGATCGGGCCAAAAGTATCGGTTTCGGTGCGGTTCTTTCCGGCCATTGGTGCAGCTCCCAGCCTTGGCAAAGCGTCGAAAATCTGCGCTGCCACTAGACCCAAGCGATGCCGGGATCAATGTGGTTCGGACGCGCAAGATGGTGAACAGGGCGGACTGGCAGGTTGAGCGGCAGCAACGACAGCGAAGGTCCGGCCTGGACGCGCCAGAACAAGGTGCGGGCGCGCGTCCACAAGGACGGGTCGCTGGAGGTGGGCGTCGACGGACTCACCACGCAGGCGAAATACTACAAGCCGCTGCTCAAGGACTTCTTCCGGCTGCACTTTGCGGTCCGGCCCCGCTGGGGCGACTGGTCGGCCCATATCGCCATGGAATACACGGGCGACCCGCCGCACATGGATCTCGACAATCTGGCCAAGGCGCTGCTCGACAGCGCGGTGGGGTCTGCTTTCCACGATGACAGCCAGATCGCCCGCCTTCTGGTTGAGCGGCGGCAGGCCGAACGGGAAGGCATCTGGATGCTGCTGGCCCCGATCGGGCCTGATACCAGCCAGCCTCGCTGAGGCGCGATTTCCGTGCGCGTACCCTGACATCGTCAGGACGAAATCACCCGGAATTGCTCGAAAACGAATGGCTTTCGAATCGACAGTATGGTTTGGCCCCGCTTAGTCTTCGCGAGGAAACGGCACGGGAAAAATCCCGGTCACTCGGAGGATAACACCATCATGCGGACACTCAGCATAACTGCGTCTTTGGCAGCGTTGGCGCTTTCGATCGCAATCGCCCAACCGGCCGCCGCGCAACGCATCGGCGCAAACAGCGGCGTGCGTCTGGCCGACGAGTCGTCGGAGCCAGTCGAAGGCCCGAAGGCGATCGCGGGAAGCCGCGCTTACGAAAGCCCGATCCCGCACTTCAAGGATCTGAAACCGTGGGATCCGAATTACAAAGCTCCACGCACCGCCTGGGGCAAGGCTGACCTGCAAGGTGTCTGGTCCACCGCGGCTCTCACAGCGCTTACGCGCGGCGGCGGTCGTGGCGGAGCCAATGTGGACACGCTGGTGATCCCGCCCGAAAAGATCAGCGGCCTGCTCGACAACGCTCAATATGCGCAAGCCGCTCGCGACAGCCAGAAACGCACCGATCCGAACTCAGGCGTGTTCACGGATCGCAATCCCGATGCAGGCTACAACGCGTTCTGGATCGATCCGGGCTCCGAATACGGCCGCGTGAATGGCGAGTGGCGCTCGTCCTGGATCACATCGCCCGCCAATGGTCAGATCCCCTACAATCGCGCCGGCAACACCGCTGCAGGCTCGCGCATGAATGCAGCGACCACGGTCAACAATACGGGGCCGGAAGTGCGCACGCTCGGCGATCGCTGTCTCGTGTCGTTCGCCAACCAGGGCGGCCCGCCGCTGACCAACGCGATGTACAACAACAACGTCCGCATCGTTCAGACGCCGACGCACGTCATGCTCGAGATCGAGATGAACCATGATGCGCGCATCGTGCGCCTCAAAGATGAAGCGAACACGGTGAAGCCGCTGCCGGATACGATCGAGCAGTGGTTCGGCGACTCGATCGGCTGGTGGGAGGGCGACACGCTGGTTGTCGAAACACGCAATCCGCACCGCCTGCAGGCTCGCGGCCGCATCCCGCTGTCCAAGGAAGGCAAGATCATCGAGCGCTTCCGTCGCGTGTCGGATCTGGAGATCGACTACACCTACGAAGTCATCGACCCGATCAGCTACACGCAAACATGGACCGGCCAGATGCCGATGCGCTTCTCGAAAGAGCAGGTCTATGAATACGCCTGCCACGAAGGCAACTACGCGCTGCCAGGCATTCTCATCGGCATGAACGAAGGTCGCGACACGGCTCTGGATGCCGAAGGCGAGTAGGGGCGTCGCAACTCAAATGAAGAAGGGCCGCTCCTGTGCACAGAGCGGCCCTTTTTTGTTTTCGCGTTCGCTGACGGATCAGCCGCCCTTGCGGACGCCGCGGAGGAAAATCTGCACGGCGCGGCGGGCGCGGCCTTCGATCAGGTGCTGGGGCATCGTCGCGTTGCTGACGACCATCAGCTTGAAGCCTGAGTCCTGCATGACCATGCCGAACAGCATCGCGGCGGCATCGTCCGGATCTTCGATCGCATACTTCTCGCGCTTCTCGCGCACGATGGGGGAGGCCAGCCAGTTGGCGAGCAGTTCGCGCGGGAAGCCCTTCGGCTTGGCGGCGTTCATGAGTTCCGGATAACGGCGCACTTCCGAAACGATCAGGCGGAACAGCGCCATGGAGCGCGGGCTGGTGAAGTGGGTCACCATGCGGACCAGCATGCCGTACAGTTCGAGCTCGATATCATCGCCCGGCTTGGCGGGAGCAAACTCGCCCATGTCGGCGACGTTCTCGATCAGCAGGGCGCCGAGCAGCTCGACCTGGCTTTTGAATTCCCGGTAGATCGTCTTCTTGGACATACCCGCTTGTTGGGCGACGGCGTCCATCGTGGCGTGTTCGGGAAGTCCATCCAGGAAGATCTTCCGGGCCGCAGCCAGTATTCGCTCCCTTGGGGAAACGCTTACTGTGGACTCCGGGACAACCTGCATTTTAGCTCCGACTGGGCAAATCGTGATCTACTTAACGTGATCACCATCTTTCCATTCTATAACAGAATGAGATAGGGAAACGCCATAGTTTCCGAGTTGGGTGTGATGGACCTCCCCGAGAATACCCCGGCCGGCGGCGAAGCTGTGCCTGCAAATGCAGGCGAAGGTTTCCTCACGCCCGGAATAGTTGCCGTAGCGGAAGCTGACGGCAAGGGGACAATTGCGCCCGCCCGGAAGGCTTTCGCCTCAAACTCCAGAGTCAAAAAAACTCGCAGATCAGGTAGTATAAGGCTGCCGTCAGTCGTCCTCAGGACGGGGAGACGCGCCAGACCGGACATGCCGATCGGCCAGACAGACCAACAAACCTCCTCCCCGGACGCGCAAGGACAGAAAAAGATGATCACGCGCAAAAACCTCACCTCGGTCGGCCTCGTTGCAGGCGCAGGCCTGATGATGTTGACGCTGCATTCGTGCGGTCAGAAGCCGGCCCCGGCTGAAGAATCAGCGGGCGGCGCTACAGCGGCTGCGACTGGCGCAGGCCAGGCCATGCGCGTCACGCGCGTTGAAGTGCGCGATCTCGCGGATGAGTTCGTCGCCTCGGGTCGCCTCGTCGTGCGCGAAGAAGCCGCTGTTGGTTCAGAACTTCCGGGCTACCGCGTCGCCGCCGTTTACGTGGATGAGGGCGACTGGGTGAAACAGGGCCAGGCGATGGCCAAGCTCGACGACGCACTTCTGCAGGCGCAGATCGCGCAGGTCGAAGCCACGCTGGCCACGCAACAGGCATCGCTCGACTTCAAGGCCGCCCAGCTCGCGCGCGCTGAATCGCTCGAACAGGAAGGCGCCTTCTCGAAGGAATTGCTCGAACAGCGCCGCATGGAAACGGCCAGCGCCAAGGCGTCGCTTGCGGCGTCGCAGGCGTCGGTCAACGAGATGAAAGTGCGTGAAGCGCGCATGACGCTGCGCGCGCCGGTCGCCGGCATGGTGCTGCAACGCGCTATCCGCCCGGGCGACATTTCCGGCGGCTCGACGACGCCGTACTTCCGCATCGCGCGCGACGGCCTGATCGAACTCGACGCCGAACTGCCGGATTCGAAGCTCGCGCTTCTGAAAGAGGGCAACCCGGCTTCGGTCAAGCTGACCACCGGCGAAGTCATCCAGGGCAAGATCCGCTTTGTCTCTCCGCGCGTTGACCAGAACACCAGCCTAGGCCGCGCCCGCATCCAGCTTCCGTTCGACAAGGCGCTGCGTCCGGGTTCGTTTGCTGAAGCGCGCTTCGGCTCTTCGGCCTCCGGCGTTGTCACCGTTCCGGCCAGCGCAGTGCGCTATGAAGCAGGCGGCGCGTCTGTCATGCTCGTGAGCGCCGACAACCGCGTGAAGCAGGTTCCGGTGAAGCTCGGAGAGCGCGCTGGCGACTATGTGCAGCTTGTCGATGGTCCGGCCGCCGGTTCGCGCGTCCTGGCCGTTGGTTCGTCCTTCACGCTCGACGGTGATGTGATCCAGCCTGTGGAAGAGGGCGCCGCCAAGGCGCCGGCCACTACCGAAACGAAGTAGCTCGAACCAGAGCGAGGTCCGATCCATGAACCTGCCGATTTCAAGCTGGGCGATCCGTAACCCGATCCCCGTAATCGTCGCCTTCACCCTGATGCTCTTTGCGGGGGCGTATTCGTATTCGAAACTGCCGATCAAGCAGTTCCCGAACATCTCCTTCCCGATGGTCGTCGCGACCATCATCCAGGAAGGAGCCGCGCCGACCGAACTCGAGAACCAGGTCACGCGGATCGTCGAGAACTCGATCGCCAGCCTGCCCAGCATCGAAGTCCTGCAGTCCACCGTCACGCTCGGCGTGTCGACGACCATCATCCAGTTCCAGATCGGCACCGACCTTCAGAAAGCGAAGGACGATGTCGAGCAGCGGGTCAACCAGATCCGCAACCAGCTGCCGGCCTCGATCCAGCCGCCGCTCGTGAACTCCCTCGACTTTACCGGCGGCTCGCTGATGACCTTCGCGGTCTCGCACCCGACCATGACTGAATCCGAACTCTCGTGGTTCGTTGATGACCGCATCGCGCGCGACCTGCAGTCAGTGAAGGGCGTGGGTCAGGTCAGCCGCGTCGGCGGCGTCAACCGCGAGATCAACATCACGCTCGACCCGATCCGCATGGATGCGCTCGGCGTCACCGCGTCTGACGTGAACGGCGCGCTGCAGCGCTCCTATCGCAACTATGGCGGTGGTGTTGCGCAGGTCGGCGGCTCGGAAACGACTGCCCGCGTCATCGGCGAGACGGCGACGGTTGCCGAACTTGGCAATCTGTCGATCCCGCTGCGCGGCGGCCAGAGCTATGTGAAACTGTCCGACGTCGCCACGGTCGGCGACGGTTCGGCCGAAGTGCGCGCTTTCGCGCGCCTGAACGGCCGCCCGGTTGTCGGCTTCGATATCGTCAAGGTCGATACCGCATCCGAAGTCGACGTCGAAAACGGCGCCTATGCCGCCATCGAGCGTCTCGAAAAGGCCAATCCGGGCCTGAAGATGACGAAGATCTACTCGATCACGGATGACACCAAGGCGAACTTCCACGCCACGCAGGACGTGCTGATCGAGGGCATGATCCTCGCCGCCATCGTCGTGTTCCTGTTCCTGCGCGACTGGCGAGCAACCGTCATCGCCGCGCTGGCTATGCCGCTGTCGCTGATCCCGACCTTCTGGATCATCTCGATGTTCGGCTTCTCGCTGAACGTCGTCACGCTGCTCGCCCTGACACTCGTTATCGGCATCCTTGTCGACGATGCGATCGTGGAGGTGGAAAACATCCAGAAGCGAACGCTGGCGGGCTATACGCCCTTCCGCGCCGCCATGGAGGGCGCTGACGCCATCGGTCTGGCCGTTCTGGCCACCACAGCGTCGATCGTCGTGGTGTTCCTGCCGACCTCGTTCATGGGCGGCATGCCTGGCCAGTTCTTCATCGAGTTCGGCATCACCGTCGCCGTGGCCGTCGTATTCTCGCTACTCGTGGCGCGCTTCGTCTCGCCATTGATGGCGGCTTACTTCCTCAAGCCGTCCAAGCAGCATCTCGATGCGCGTGCGCTTCCGAAGTTCTACGAGAAGACGCTTGGCTGGGCGCTCAAGCATCGCCTGATGGCGTCGCTCGTCGGCTTTGCCGCCGTTGTCACGGCTATCGTTTCCGCCAGCGCCCTGCCGGCAGGCTTCATCCCGACGGAAGATCCCGGCTACATCATGTTCAACGTCTCGGCTCCGCCGGGAACCACGCGCGAGCAGATGGAACGCTCGGCTGGAGAGTTGAGCGAGCTGCTGCAGAAGCAGCCTGAAACCGAGGACGTGTTCATCTCGATCGGCTCCGGCGGCGCCGGAGGCCAGGCAGCTGCCGCCAACGGCGGCGGCGGCGGCTCGGGCATGACGTCAGGCTCGGTCGTGCTTGTGATGAAAGAACATCACAAGATGCACACGGAAGAGCTGAAACAGCACATCCGTCCGCAACTCGCTCAGATCCCCGATATCCGCGTTACCGCGCTTATGAGCGGCGGCGGCCCGACGGGCTCGGACGTCAACATCCTGCTCACCTCGGAAGACGGGGAAGCGCTGCAGAAGGCGCAGGTCGAGCTGCTCAACGAGATGAAGGATCTCGACGGCGTCATCCGCAATCCGCGTCTTTCGCCGGATCCGCCGGGACCGGAACTGATCATCCGCCCGCGCGCGGCTGAAGCTGCCCGCCTCAACGTGTCGACCGACGCCATCGCTCAGGTCGCCCGCATTGCGACCTCCGGCGATATCGAAGCCAACACGCCGAAGTTCTCGGAAGGCGAGCGTCGTCTGGCCATCCGCGTTCGTCTGCCTGACAGCACGCGCCGCGACCTGGCCCAGATCGGCCAGCTTCGCGTGCCGACACTGAGCGGCGGCTCCACCACGCTCGATGCCGTTGCTGACCTCTCCTACGAGGCCGGCCCCGGCGTCATCGCCCGCATGGACCGCCGCCGCATGGCTGCCGTTCAGGCCGACTTCGCTCCGGGCGTCACCTCGGGCGATGCGACCAAGGCAGTCGACGGCACCAAGACGATGCAGGCCATCTTCGCTGGCGAAAAGACTGGCGAGGGCGCGGTCCGCCGTGCACGCGTCGGTCAGGAGCAGGCCATGAACGAGATGTTCAGTGGCATCATCGTGGCGCTGCTCTCGGGCATCGCGCTGATCTACTCGGTGATGGTGCTTCTGTTCAAATCGGTCTTCAAACCGCTCGTCATCATGTTCTCGCTGCCGCTGTCGTTCACGGGCGCCTTCATCGCGCTCCTGATCTTCGGCAAGGCGATCGACATGCCGGTGATGATCGGCCTCGTGCTGCTGCTCGGCATCTCTGCGAAGAACGCCATCCTGCTGGTCGAGTTCGCAATCGAATCCGAACAGCGTGGCAACAAGGTGTTTGACGCTCTGTTCGATGCTTGCCGCGAACGTGCACGCCCGATCGTGATGACCACGGTCGCCATGTCGGCGGGCATGATCCCGACGGCGCTGGGCCTTGGTGAAGGCGCAGGCTTCCGGACATCGATGGCCATCGCGGTCATCGGCGGTCTGATTTCCTCGACGGTTCTGTCACTGGTGCTGGTGCCGGTTCTCTACTCACTGGTCAGCAGCGTTGAACGTCGCATCAGCCCGCTGGCGCGTCGCCTCGTGACCAAGCCGACGGCTGAGGATGAAGCGCTGCTCAAGCACCACAATGACGGCACGCACGCACCAGCGCCGCCGCCGGCTGAGTGATCGACAATCAATCTGATGAAGAGGCCCGTTCGAAAGAGCGGGCCTTTTTCGTTGGCGCTTAGCCCGGCTCGACTTCGCCCGCGCGCGAGGCCCAGATGAGGCCGACGAACAGCCCCTTCATGCGTGGCAGGATCAGCAGGGTGCCGCCGATGACGATTGCGCAGATGAAGAGGAAGGGCACGAACACCTTGTCCGCGTCGCGATTGGCGAACACGAAGAAGAAGGGCGAGATCAGGTGGCCGACCAGCAGGATGGTCGCCCACGCCGGGCCATCATCCGCGCGGATGTCGCCCGTGCGTTCGCCGCAATTGGAGCAGCCTTCGGCCTGACGCAGATAGCCCGCCATGATCCGGCCCTTGCCACAGGCAGGGCAGGTCAGCTTCAGGCCGCGTTTGACGGCCAGCCAGGTATCTCGCTTGGGTTCGGTGTTCGACATGGGCCGGACCGTGGACCCGCCCGCGATGCCGGTCGAGCGTGCGCGAGGTCGCAGGCCGGGGCGCCTCTACGGCGCCTTTCAGTGGGAGGCGGGTAGTATCAGGTCTGAACGAATTGCAGGCCGGCGGCGCCGCGCGTCTGCCAGACAACGTAGGCCCAGGTCTTGATGCGCAGGGTGGGCTCCGAGAGCATCACCCGGTCGGTCAGCTCCACGTCGCGCAGGAACTCCACCCGCGCGCCGGTGCTGCTGACGTTCTTCACAACCACATCGACGCGCTCGCCGCCGAGTGTCGTGACAGTGGCCGACTTGAAGGTTTGCTTGCGCTCAGCACGCTTTTCGCCGGGACCCGCCGACGAATAGGTGACCTCTTCCGCCGGGACCGCAGCGATCTTTCGCATCCGATCCGCCAGCGGGTCAGCTGGTTTGTTAGAGGTAGGCTTCTTGAACATTAGCGCGCGAGGTTGTGACCCAACCGAGGGGAGTTTGGACGGAAAGCCTTATGAAATACTTGACCTTTAATGACCTGCTTCGCCTTGCCACAGGTTAACTAGTGCCAGTGTGTCACGGGAAAACCCCAGCATTGCAGGCTTTTTCAGCCGATGCTGACTGAAGTTCCACCATCCACCGGCAGCACAGCGCCTGTAATAAATCTCGCTTCGTCCGAACACAGGAACAGGGCGGCGTAGGCCGTGTCCCAGCCGGAGCCCATGAATCCCATCGGAACCCGGGCATTGCGCTCCGCCCGCAGCGTGTCGGTCGACTTCCCGCTGGCCGCGGCGATGCCCGTGATCGCCATGGGCGTATCCATCAGGCCAGGCATGATGACGTTGCAGCGGACGCCATGCTTGGCGTTTCCGGCCGCGACCATCGTCGTCAGCCGGTTCACCGCCATCTTCGAGACTTCGTAGGTCACCATGTGGTGGCCCGCGATGGCCGCGAGCGACGAGATGTTCAGGATCGCCCCCGATTTCTGCCCCCGCATCACCGGCAGGACGTGCCGAATCGTCATCGCCATGGATTTGAGGTTGATGTCCATGATCCGGTCCCACGCTTCTTCCTCAATGGCGTGAGGAGGAGCGTCACCACGGCCCGTGCCGACATTGTTGACCAGAATGTCGATGCGCTTCAGCCGCTCCACGGCCTCGCGAGCGATAGCGGCGCAATCAACGCTGCGCGTGATGTCAGCCTCGAAGGCGAAAGCCTTGCCACCTTCGTCTGCGACCATCCTCACCGTCTCCTCGGCGCTATCCAGCCGCCGATCCACGCACATCACCTCTGCGCCTTCACGGGCGAACAGGATCGACATGGCGCGGCCATTGCCGATGGTCTCGCCCGGCGTCTGTCCGGCGCCGACAATGATTGCGGTCTTGCTCTCGAGCCTTCCCGCCATCTCAGAACGCCTTCAGGTCGGGATCGAGCACCTGGCCCTTGTCGAGCTGGATGCCGAACGAGTTAAGGATCATCGACACCTGCGTGTACTGACCCACCGTGAACACCAGATCCATGCACTGGCGCTCGGAGTAATGCTTCGA
Organism: Hyphomonadaceae bacterium; assembly: GCA_965229115.1. GTDB lineage: Bacteria > Pseudomonadota > Alphaproteobacteria > Caulobacterales > Hyphomonadaceae > UBA7672. The sequence continues at coordinate 749,518 of CBDDIR010000003.1, forward strand.
CAGCTCAGCCCATGACGGCGACGAAACAAAGTGGTCGCGGTTGAGATCGTCGACAGCGGTCAGCAGCGCCTTCTCGGCGCCAGTCCATCCATCCGCGCCAGCGCCCAGCTTGATACGCTCGATCTCGTCGGCATTGAGCCCTGACTCAAGCCCGATGCGATGATGCTGCGTCCACTCATAGCCTGACTTGCACAGCCAGCCCACGCGCAGGATCGCGATCTCGCGATCGCGCGGCGTCAGTGAATTGCGGCTCAGCACATATCCGCCCCACCACGTGAAGGCGCGGAAAGCCTCCGGCACGCGCACCAGTGTACGGAAGATGTTGAGGACAGACCCGTCCTTCTGCCGCGACTTTGCAAGCCGCTCCACCTGTTCCGGCGTGAACTCCGAATCCTGCAGCGGCGTGATGCGTGGCTGTGCGAGGCGCATGATGAAACCCTGTCTCGTCAATCGATATCAGCAGCTCATTTGTTAGCGTGCGGAATGAAACCGCGCCATGGCTGCGTTTCCTTACCGCATTCCAACTTGACGCTACGCAACGCGCGCTTCCATCTAGCTGTTACGAAAACGGGGAATACTTGAACTGGGTCAGGGGCGGCGCGCGAGAAGGAAGACGTGTGCATGCCTGGTCGTAGATTTCTCATCGCCGGTCTGGCGATGACCGTTGCAGGGCTGATTGCCGGAACCGCTCACGCGCAAACAACGCGCTGGCCCGGTGTGAAATGGACCAAGCCGGTCGGGATGGTTGAAACCGATACCTGGTCGCGCGACTGCCCATCCGATTGCATCATGTATGAAGGGCCAGACGACGACGAATGGCCGCTCATCGTGCTGCACGCACCGATCATTGGCGTGGCCGCGTCGGCGCCCGAGATCTGGCGCGCGGGGCTGGCAAAACGCACGGAAGAAACCGTCGAGCGGCTGGGCGAGCAAAAGACAACGCATGCCGGCGATGTTCAGCTTGTCATGGCGATGTACGAACAGCGTACGAGCTATGACGACCCCGGCGACGGCACGTTCTCGATGGTCGGCTTCGTCTCCAAGGGCAGTGTCTCCGTTCCCGTCGAGCTGAAATCACTGAACAAGCGTGACCTGGAAGGTCGCATCAAGATGCTGTCGACAGCCATTGGTTCGGTGGCAATCGACCCGGCGGCGGCCTCAAGCGGGCATCAGGCACTGACCGCCGATCTCAAGGCGAAAGCTGCCGCCATCGCAGCAGGCTACGCCAAGGGCGAACAGGCCGAGATGTTCCTCAATGTCGAAGCCGGCGTGCGCAACGAGTTCCGCGTCGGCGGCATGCAGCTCATCGCCTATCGCAATGAGAACCGCCTCCTGTTCCTGCCCGGCGGCGTGTTCATCGACTCGCATGACGACGTGAAGGACTACCGCACCCCCGATCTCGCCTGGCTGAAGGACGAAAAGTTGCTCGGCACATGGACCAGAGCAGGCGACACCTACCGGGTCACCAAGGCGGATGGCTCCGTCGAAACCTACCGGCCCGGCAAGAAGGATGGCGCGCAGCCAAGCCTGACCAAGGATGGCGATCGCACCTACTGGCAGATCGCCCACATCAGCGCAGCCGATCTCGTCGGCAGCTACGCATCCATCGGCACGTCAACGTCGGGAGGCGGCTCATCCAACCTCGCCATGGTCGCCTCGCGCTCGGACAAGAAGCTCCGCCTGCTGCCGGGCGGACAATTCCAGATGTCGCGCGAAGGCTGGGTCGGCGTGCTCGGCGGGAATGTCACGATCTCCGGCAACGGAACCAGCGCCGTCACCGGCAAGTACGAATACGATCCCAAATCGTGGATGCTCACGCTGCGCGGCGATGACGGAAAAGTCACCCGCGGTCCCATGGTGCCAAGCCCGGGCCAGTTCACAGCGGCCGCGCGCGCAACCGGCGGCGACTGGAACGTGCTCGGCGACACACAATGGTGGCGTGAGAAGTAGCGCCGGTTGCTTATCCGCTGCAAGAAACGGTCGTTACACGCACATGAGCTCGTGACATGCGGCGCACCGCGCCTAGTTGGTACGGGAAGCAATCGTTGCGAGTGAGGCGATCCGTATGCGTGTGATGGCGGGAGTTGCAGCAACCTTCGCGCTCGCTGCGATTGCATGCTCAGAGCCGGTGATCGCCCCGATCGCCCTCGCGCAGGAACGTTGGGCAGGCGTCACATGGACGCCGCCTGCGGGCATCAAGGAATACGAGCATGGCGATGGCCACTGTCCCAGCTACTGCAAGGTCTATGAAGGCGAGGGTGATAGCTGGCCGCGCGTGATCGTCCACGCGCCCATCCTTGGCCCGGCCGATGAAGCGCCCGAGCGCTATCGCAACGCGATCACCCAGCGCACCGGCGACTCCATCCACCTCGACAACAGCCAGAAGGCCGTCGAGCGCGGCTTCAACATCACAATGAATGCGATCGAGCAGCGCAACAAACGCGATGATCCGGGCGATGGCGATTTCTCGATCATCTCCTTCATCAACAAGGGCGAGGTCACCTTGCCGGTCGAACTGCGCGCCTTGAGCAAGCGCCGCCTCGAAGGGCGCATCGCGGAGTTTGCAGCGCTCGCTGAAACGGTTGCGATAGACGATGCAAAGGCCAGCGCAGCAGTGAAAGCCGGCGAGGCAGCAATCAAGTCCGTCGAGAAAGCCGTCGCGGATGGGTACGCGCGCGGCGAAAAAGCGGAGATGTATCTCCACGTCGAGTCCGGCGTCCGCAATGAATACCGTGTCGGCGGGCTTCAGCTAATCGCCTACCGCAATGAGGATCGCCTGCTGTTCCTTCCCGGCGGCATCTTTGTGGAGGACGGCGGCGTGAAGGATTTCCGCAAGCCGGACATCACCGCCCTGATGAGCCAGGAAAAGCTCGGCACATGGCAACGCCTGGGCGACAACTATGTCGTCACGCTCAACGGCAAGACGTCCACGTACAAGCCCGGCCGGACGCGCGGCGAGCAGAAGACGCTTGTGCCTGAAGGCAGCAAGCGCGAACACGACCAGATCGCGCACATCACAGCCGCCGACCTCGTCGGCAGCTATGCCACCATCAACACCAACACCTCCGGCGGCGGCTCATCCGGCATGGCGATGGTCGCCTCGCGGTCGGACAGCAAGCTGAAACTCCTCCCCAACGGCCGGTTCGAAATGACCCGCAAGGGCTGGGCAGGTGTCCTGAGCAGCAGCGTCACCGTCTCCACCAACTCGGACAACGATGTGAAGGGCAGCTATGAGTGGGACCCGCTCTCATGGATGCTCACGCTGAAAGCCGAAGACGGCACGGTCACGCGCGGCCCCATGGTGCCCGGCCCCGGCCAGTTCACCGCAGCCGCTCGCGCCAAGGGCGGCGACTGGAACGTGCTCGGCAACACCAAATGGTGGCGCGAGGAATAACTAGCCAGCGCGCAGCAGGTCGGCAGGCGCCACTTCGGTGCGGTCCGCCAGATAGATGTATCCATCCGCATCTAGTCGCCCGCTGTCGCCCGTCGCAACAAAGCCGTTGATGTCGCGCAGCGCACGCTGGGCAACCGGCGTAAGCGCATCGTTCTCCAGCGTGCGGGGCGTCCTCGCCCAGATCTCGCCCACCACGCCGGCCGGCAGCGTCTGGCCAGCGCCATCGCGCACTTCAACCGTGACGTCATCCGCCGGGCGACCACAGCTGCCGGGCTTCTCGATCTTGCGCGTGAACGAAATCGTCGAAATACGCCCCGTCTCCGTCGAGCCATAAGCCTCGCTCAGGATCGGCGCGAACAGGTCCGCCACCCACGCCTTCAGGTCAGGCGTCGCCGGCGCGCCGCCAATCTCCAGCTCGCGCAGCGAAGACGTATCGGCCTTACGAACCGCCTCGGCGCCAAGCTCGCGCATCTGTCGGAAGGATTCCGGCAAGGCGCTCCAGTGCGTAATGCGACGCTTGCGGATGAACGCCAGCGTGGTGGTTGCGTCCGCATTGCTCAGCAGCGCGATGCTGCGCCCCGCAGCCAGCGCCGCCCAGAACTGCACCGGCCCCCAGATGCGATGCAGTGGCACGGTAATCAGCGAGTTGCCATGCTCCGCCAGAGGCGGCCGCGACTTCGACGCCGGCACAGTCCGGCGGCAAGGCAGTCCGATCTGAAGCGCACGCCCAGCAGCGCCCGATGTCCACGCCAGCAGGGAAGGCGTCGCGCGTCCAAATCGCGGCTGCGCCACAGGCGGGAACAGATCCCAGAAATTGTAGAAGCCGAGCGATACCGTATCCATCGTCGCTCGCAGCTTGAACGACAGCCCCTCCAGGGCGGGCGACAGCCGCGAAGGCGCAATGTCGCCCACAATGATCGCCACCGCGCCGCTCAGGATCAGCCGCTCGCGCAACACACGCGGCGGAAGATCCGGATCAAGCGTCAGCAACCGCGCGTCGATCTTCGAGCACGCCATCGCAATCACCGCCCACTCGAGGCGGTTGCGGCAACGCACGGCCACGACGTCGTTCATGCCAATGCCGCGACCAACGAAAGCGTCAGCCAGCATATCTGCGTATTCATTCCATTCGCGATAGGTCAGCATCGCCTTGTCTTCGAACAAGGCAGGCCAGCCGCCACGGGTGGCAGCCCAGTATTCAAGGCTACGCGCGACCGGTTCGGTCAGGGCGCGAGCGACCGCCGGATGTTTGCGATCAGGGATTCGCGAACGCGCGACAGGGATACGTGATCGGGATTGATCAGCCACTGAAACATAACTCCACGCATGGATGCGATAATGATTGAAGCCTCTGCCCGTGGCCGGGCATCGGCTCTGATTTCGCCCTTCTCGCGCGCCCGCTTGATCAGGTCGGCTATTCCATCGATCGCCTCACGGGTGAGACGCGCGACTGTCTGTGCAAGCTCGGTCGGACCCACGCCTGCGCTTAGAATGCTGATGAATGCACGAAGGCTGGCGGGATCCCGCAAGCCGTCTTCGATGTAGAAGGATACGTGATCGCACAGGGCATCGAGCCCTTCCGTCTGTTGCACCGTATTGCGGATGCGGATCGCGTAGCTTTCGAGGATGTAGTCGACGAGGGCCGAGACCATCGCGTTCTTGGTGCCGAAATAATGGCCGGGCAGGGCGCGGCTGTATCCGGCCGCCTCGCCCGCCGCCTGCAGGGTCAGGGCCTCGATGCCCTTCTCGGCGACGATGATCTTGGCGGCTTCCAGGATTGCGCGTTCCGAGGTCTCACGACGCTCGGCCTGGGTCTGGCGCTTATCCAGCGCCTCGACACCCTCTCCCCCGTCCAAAGACTTCCGCCCACTCATGCAACGAGTAGATAAACTAGCTGTCCAACAAGCAAGTATGTTGACCCAACGGCAACTGCTGACGCAATGTCGCAGAAGCCCCGCTGCGGGTGCGACAAGTTCGACGCAAAGAGTTACCCGCTCTGTTGACGTCAGACTGTCGTCACGGCACGGACATACCCGATTTTCAATCCGCCCGGACCTTCAGTCCATGATGCGGGCCGAACCCGCGCTTTAGTTTTGAGGACATCCACATGACCGCCAGCCTGACCGCCCCTGCAGCTCCGGCCGACGAAATCTCGGCCTACATCGCCGCGTCCACCAAGGCGGCCTGGGGCGTTGAAGGCCTCCCCGCCGGCACGCCGGTGAAGCCGATCAAGAAAGTCGGCGTTCTCGGCGCCGGCACGATGGGTGGCGGCATCTCGATGAACTTCGCCAACGTCGGCATCGAAGTGACGATCGTGGAAGTCCAGGAAGCAGCGCTCGAGCGCGGCCTCGGCGTCATCCGCAAGAACTACCAGAACTCGGCCGACAAAGGCCGCTTCCCGCAGGAAGAAGTCGGCATCCGCATGGGCCTCCTGAAAGGCACGCTCAGCCGCGCTGATCTCGCCGACTGCGATCTCATCATCGAAGCCATCTTCGAAGACATGGCGATCAAGAAGGAAATCTTCGCCGACCTCGACAAGATCGCGAAGCCCGGCGCCATCCTCGCCTCCAACACCTCCTACCTCGACATCAACGAAATCGCCTCGGTCACCAAGCGCCCGCAGGACGTGATCGGCCTCCACTTCTTCTCGCCCGCCAACGTGATGAAGCTGCTCGAGATCGTGCGCGCCAAGCACACCTCGGACACGGTCGTCGCTACCTCGATGGATCTGGCCAAGAAGATCGGCAAGGTCGCAGCCCTCGCCGGCGTCTGCCCGGGCTTCATCGGCAACCGCATGCTGGCCCGCCGTCAGCAAGCCGCTGGTTACCTCGTCCAGGCCGGCGCAATGCCGTGGGACATCGACGCCGCCTTCAACAAGTTCGGCTTCAAGATGGGCCCGTACCAGATGTCGGACCTCGCCGGTCTCGACATCGGCTGGAAGCCAGGCGCGAAAACCGCTAACCCGCTGCGCGACATGATCTGCGAGCGCACCCCGCGCCGCGGCCAGAAAACCGGCGCTGGCTATTACGACTACGACGCCGCCCGCAACGCGACGCCGTCCTCGGAAGTCGAAGCTATCGTGAAGGAATACCAGGCCGCTTCGGGCGTCGCCGCTCGCAAAGTCACGCACGAGGAAATCCTCGAAGAGTGCGTGTTCTCCATGATCAACGAAGGCGCCGCGATCCTCGAAGAAGGCATGGCCCAGCGCGCAGGCGATATCGATGTCACCTGGCTCAACGGCTACGGCTTCCCGCAGGACAAGGGCGGACCGATGTTCCTCGGCGACAAGGTCGGCCTCCAGCGCGTGCTGGAAGTCACCGAGCGCGTCTCGAAAGTCGTGCCGGAAGTGAAGGTCTCGAACCTGCTGCGTTCGATGGCAAAAGACGGCCGCAAGTTCTCGGACCTGCCGGCTCAACCCATCAAGGTCTAACTCTAGGCTTCTGCGAACCGGGGCGTTGGCTTGTACAACGCCCCGAGCATCGCCACCGTGATGATCGCCGGGATCAGCGCCAGCCACGGATAGCCATAGGCGCCCGCCCCAACAGTGGCGGTCAATCCCAGGCCGATGAACGCTTTCCCAAGCGACGTCATCAGTGAACCGCTCTGCCTGCGCCGCACGAAATCCTTCCGCGATGCCTGCGTGCGCCGCCACACGCCAACCAGCGCCGCCGATAGCGAGTTGGCCACAACGCCAAACGCCGCCCACAACGCGACATTCAGATCGCGCGCGCCCAACGCGATGATCGGCACAATCATCAGCGCCAGCACAGGCACGACTGCCGCGAATATCTTCGCCCGGTGAACCGCCTGAAGCCTGACCGGCGCAGACGCAATCAGGTCAGGCGCATCTTCCGCCGACACCGTCACCCAGATCAGGCTGCCTGAAAGAGCCCCAGCCAACAATGTAAGCGCAGGCGCAAACGCCGCCGCTGTAAGCTGGAACTGCCCATCGGGATCAGGCCGCAGCAGCACAAAGCCAAGCGGCAGGAAGTAAAGCAGCTGCAAACCAATCTGCGACAGCAATAACGGATCGCGCAGCAGCAACCGCACTTCCTTGCGTATCACCGACCCCATCAGCCCGCCACGCACCTCAGCAATCCGCGTATCCGCGACGCGCTTCTTGCTGCCCATGGTGGATGCCGCAGCCGCGTCGGCCACGAAGCGTCGGCTGAAGATGTAAACCGCGAACGGAAACACGATCGCCGTCACCAAAACCCACATCAGGGTCGCCAGAATATCGCCGGTGAACGCGCGGGCAGGGAACAGCCACCACACGTTCGGATCGATGTTCAACCGCTGCATCAGCTCCGCAGTCTCCTGCGGCGTCATCGCGCCGTCGCCGCGCGTGGTGACGTTGAAATACTGGAAGCTGATGAAGATCGCCGCGCCCGCGATCGCGCTGAATATCTGCGCCAGCACGCGCGTCCGCTTTGGCCCCAGCAGACGGAATAAAGCCGTCACGATCAGCAGGGCGAGGCCCGTGCCGAGGAAAGCCAGCGTGATGATGACCACGATCCCTGAAAGCCAGAGCGGCGAGGAAAAGATCGCCATCCACAACAGCGGCGGCCCCAGCATCCCCGCATAAAGCGGCATGGCCCGCAGCGCGATCGCCGAAGACCGCACCACCAGAATACGCCAAGCCGAGATCGGCGAGGACAACAGCAGATCAAGATCGTTGCGCGTATAGATCGCCTCAACCGCAGCGAGGATCGCCCCCGACATCATCACTGATCCCATGAACGCGATCAGCACGTCGACCACTGTCAGCGCCAGGCCGGCAGCCGGTCCGCTATTGAACGGCGGCGGCGGAACCAGCGGCCCGAGCCGCATGAAAACGAAGAAGCTGAAAGTTGACCACAGCCCCAGCATCAGGATCAGCAGGATGATCCCCGTACGCGGGTTTATCTTCCCGCGCCGCCAGAACAGCCGCAGCTCGTGCCCCATCAGCCAGCGTATGCCGCCAGGCTTGCCCCCCAGCGACACGGATCTGGTCTTCGACTTCTTCGGCGCCTTGCTCATACCGCGGCTTGCGCCACGCTGGTCGGCTGCGCGGTCAGCGACAGGAACACGTCCTCCAGCGACTGCCCCTGCGCGCCCGCATGCGCCTGCAATTCGGTAAGGCTTCCCTCGGTCAGCAGCTTGCCGTCCTTGATGATGCCGATCCGGTCCGCCATGCGCTCGGCGACTTCCAGAATGTGCGTCGTCAGGATCACCGACGCGCCTTGCTCCACGCGCTCGCGGATCATGTCCTTCACCAGCCGGCTCGCCGCCGCATCAAGCCCCGTCAGCGGCTCGTCCAGCATCAACAGCTTCGGCTCATGGATCAGCGCGCCGGCCAGCACGGCCTTCTGCTTCATCCCGCGCGAAAACGTCTCGCACCGGTCATTCCGGTTGTCCCACAGCCCCAGAAGCTTCAGCAGCCGCTCGGCCCGGTTGCGCGCCTCCGCAATATCAACGCCCCACAGGCCCGCCACGAACTCCAGATATTCCCACGCCGTCAGCTTGTCATACAGCAGCGGCTCATCCGGCAGCCACGCGATCAGCCGCTTGGCCGCGATCGGATCATTGCGCGCATCGACATCGAACACGCGGATCTCGCCCGCATCCGCATTCAGCAGCCCCGCAATCATCCGCAGCGTCGTCGTCTTGCCCGCGCCGTTGGGCCCGAGCAGCGCGTAAAGCTCCCCGCTGCGCACCTCGAAGCCAATGCCATCCACGGCGCGCTTGCCGCCATAGCTCTTGGCCAGATCGCTCACCTTCAGGGCGGTCGTCATTGCGCAGGCAACTCCACTTGGCCGGGTCTCGGGGCCGAAACACGCGAACCAGTCTCGATTTCTACCCGGTTCGCGCTGATCCGTCAGTACGAACCGCGCGTATATCCTTGGTGAACCCGCTGAACCCATTTCTCGTCATTCTGGGCGGCATGGCCGCCGTCATGACCGTGTCATGGCTAACCCAGCGCGCCACGCGCAATGGCGGCTGGGTCGACGTATTCTGGACATTCGGCACGGGCGCAGCGTGTGTCGTGGCTGCCCTGTGGCCCGAGCCCGCGGTTAATGCGACCCGCCAATTGCTCGTTGCCGGCCTCTCCGCCATCTGGGCCCTTCGTCTTGGCGGCTACATCGCCTACCGCGTCGCCACCAGCAGCGAAGACACCCGCTACACCGGCCTGCGCGAAGAGTGGGGCAAGAATTTCCAGGCCAACATGTTCTGGCTCGTCATCGTCCAGGCCCCCGCCACCGCCATCCTCACCCTCAGCGTCTTCGCCGCCGGCCATCTCGGTTCCCCCGAACTCGGCCTCCGCGACGCGCTCGGCGCACTCGTCCTTATCATCGCCATCGCAGGCGAGGGTCTCGCCGACGAACAGATGCGCGCCTTCAAGAAGCAAGGCCATCACGGCGCAGTCATGGACAAGGGCATGTGGGGCTGGTCGCGCCACCCCAACTATTTCTTCGAATGGTTCGGCTGGCTCGCTTACCCGGTCATCGCCTTCGATCCTGCCATCGCCTGGAGCTGGGCTACATGGATCGCGCCCGTCGTGATGTTCATCATCCTTCGCTTCGGCACCGGCGTTCCCGCCCTCGAAAAGACAATGCTTCAAAGCCGCGGCGACAAATTCCGCGACTACCAGAAGCGCGTCAGCGCCTTCTTCCCACTCCCTCCTAAAGGCAAGACGACATGAGCCTGATCTCGCGCGCACTCATCGCTTTTGAATCGGCCCCGCTGCCAGACGCAGTCCGCCGCGGCGCCGTCTCCTTCCTCGTCGGCCGCGTGAAGCACCAGCTCAAGGACACGCCCCCCGGCGCCTCCGCAAAATTCGCGCAGGACATGGGCAACCACGTCATCGCCGAACACACGGCCGACGCCAACAAGCAGCACTACGAAGTCCCCGCCGAATTCTTCCGCCTCTGCCTCGGGCCACGCTTCAAATATTCCAGCTGCCTCTACAAATCCCCCGCCGACACGCTAGCGATGGCTGAAGAACATGCGCTCACCGAAACCTGCGCCAATGCCGAACTCGCAGACGGTCAGCATATCCTTGAACTCGGCTGCGGCTGGGGCTCGATGACGCTCTGGATGGCCGCCCGCTATCCCAACGCCCGCATCACCGCCGTCTCCAACTCCGCCAGCCAGCGCGCCCACATCGAAGGGGAGGCGGCTCGCTTGGGTCTAGCCAACGTCCGCATCATCACCGCCGACATGAACACGTTCGACATCGGCGAAACCTTCGACCGCATCGTCTCGGTCGAAATGTTCGAACACATGTCCAACTGGCGCGCGCTGCTCGAGAAATGCCGCCGCTGGCTGAAGGCAGACGGCCGCATGTTCATGCACGTCTTCGCCCACCGCACCGCGCCCTACCGCTTCGACGTCAACGACCCGTCAGACTGGGTGGCCCACCACTTCTTCGCCGGCGGCGTCATGCCCAGCCGCGACCTGATCTCGAATTTCCCCGATCTCTTTGCCGTCGAAGGCGAATGGTGGTGGAACGGCAAGAACTACGAAAAAACCGCACTCGACTGGCTCAAGAACTTCGACGCCAACCGCGACAAGATCCGGCCCATCCTCGCCGACGTTTACGGCAAGGACGCCAAGCTCTGGGAAAACCGCTGGCGCCTGTTCTTCCTCGCCACCGCCGGCCTGTTCGGCCACGGCGACGGCAATGAGTGGGGCGTCGTCCACCACCGCCTCAAGCCGGTCTGATCCTAGTCAAACAGCCTGTCGTCATCGCCCACGACGCGCGCCTGCAGCGCCGCCGCCAGCGCACGCGCGATACCGCGCATGTGCGAGCGCTCATCGTGGAAGTCCTTCGGCCCGACAAAGCTCACACGCCCCTCGTGCCATCGAAACACGCGCCGCCACACGCCCTCGGCATGAACTTCCGTATCGCCACCCGTATTGTGAAACCGGAACACCTGTCCCGTCTCCTGCAACGTCACGAGATAATCGCCATCAGCCAGCCGGCATCCCTCGGCCTGCGCCACCGCCGCGACCCACTCGTCCAGCGCGATGCCGTCCTCGCCGCGCGTGATGTGAATTTCGTACGCCATCAACCACCAAAGCAAACAGGCGGCCCCGAGAAGGAGCCGCCTGCTGCATAATCACGGATTGAGCCTCTGCCTACTGGCCGATGCTCTGCTGCGCCTGCGCCGCGTTGATGCGGCCGCTCATCATCTGGTTGATCGTGCCCATCTCGTCCGGCGTCAGGAAGCCGTCCTTGTTGGTGTCGACCTTGTCCCAGTTGTCGAGCAGCATCTTGGCCATGCGCCCACGCACTTCTTCCTTGGCGACCTTGCCGTCGATGTTCACGTCCATCATGCCGATGGTCCGCGAGTCATCCAGCGCCTTCTGGTAGTCCGGCTTGAGATTGCCCACCGACTCTTCGTTCCAGCGGAAGCCGAAGGCCGTGTACTGCATCTCCTCGTGGCTCTGCTCGCCCCACTTCACGGTGATCGTGGGATCAGGGTTCGCCGGGTTGTTCTTCGAGTTATCGTACTCATAGCGCGTGATCAGCTTCGTGCCCGGCTCAAGCACGATCGGCGTCTTGAACTCATACCCGCGCTGCCAGTTGAAGTCGTATTTCGGCAGCGACAGGATCAGCTCTTCCTTGGTCGCGCCCGGCTTCAGCAGGGACACTTCCACGTTCTCGCCGCGATAGTGCGCATGCGGGAAGACGGAGTATAGCGTCGCAGCGGCCGGGAAGGTCGAATACGCCGTTTCCTTGTGGCGCGCTGTATTCGGCTTGATTTCGATGCCTGCGTTCAGCACCACCGCATTGCGGCGCACGATCGTCGGCGGCTTGTCCTTCGGATAGAAGTAGAGGCCAACCTTCGTCACGTCCGTCGTCGCCTTGCCATACGGCGTGTAGTGCATCTGGAAGCGCAGCGTCTGGCCCGGCTCAACCCAGGTGCCCGTGCCTTCCGGATAAACGGTGGACTCGGCGCCAACAGCATACCCGCCGACAGGCGAGAGCAGGTGGTGCACAGCCTGGCGATCGCCAACCTTGATGGTCGACGCGCGCAGCCAGCGGCCTTCCGCCATCGGGTTCTTCAGGATCGGGTTCTGATAATCCACGATGCCCGTCGCCGGCACGGCAAACGCCGGCAGCGTCAGCACCAGATCCGGCTCGCCCAGCTCCCACTCCGGCGCCGGCTTCGCATTCACCTTCAGCGGGTCAGCGCCCTCGCCACGCGGTGAACCAGCCTCAACCCAGTGAACCAGCGTCTGAGTATCCTTGACCGACAGGTTCATGTCGTCCTTGAACGAGCCGACATGCGGATCGGCATTGTAGGGCGGCATGCGATCGGTGCGGATCGCTTCGCGCATCATCGGCGCAAACTGCTTCACCGCCTCATAGCTGTTCATCGCAAACGGCGCGATGCCGCCTTCCGCGTGGCAGGAGACACAGTTCTTGGCGAGGATCGGCGCCACATCGTTCTGGTAGGAAATCTTCGCAAAGTCAGCCTTGCGATCACGGTTCGGGAAGGCGATCAGCGGCGTCTTGATCTCCGCGGTCGACACCTTCACCGGCGTCCCCGCCACGAGGCTGTTCACCGCATCAGCGACATAAGTCTTCTTCGCCGCCGAGATCGGGCCCGAATAGACAATCTTCCACGTCTTCGGCTGGATCACGAACGCCTGCGCCACGCGGCTCACACCCAGGCTCTCGCCCACGAGCTGCGTGTCATCCAGCATCACCGGAAGGTCGATGCCGAGCGAAGCCATCTCCGCCTTGATCGTATCGCGGTTGTCGCCCGGGTTGGAGTTCAGCAGCAGGACCGGCACCTCCTTGCCCGCAAACGCCGTCTGCAGCGCCTTGATCTCCGCCGCGCTGTCGCGGAACGCCTTCACGCCATTCTGCTGCGAGATGATGACCACAGCGGGCGAGTTCTTGTAGTAGCTCAGCAGCTGCGTCTTCGACTTGTGGTCGACCAGCCGGAAGTCCTCGGCCCGATCCGCCACCTTCACCTGCGAAGCCGCAGCAACCGCTCCGACCGTCTGCCCGTTGGCGGTCACGCCCACGCCGATGATTGCGGCTGCGGCGACAGACGCCAGCGCGATGCTGAGAAGTTTGGCTTTCATGGAAATGGCCTCCCGGAGAGCAAAGCTCATGAGCGCCTGTGAGCCCGGCGCACTGGGGAGTTTCCCTAGCAAAAAGCGGCCGCACTAGCAATGCGACCGCTCGGTATCAATTTCAGTAAGTTCAATACAACCAGAGGTTTAGTGACGCCAGCCGCACTCGATGCAGTTGCCGTCAGGATCCTCAACGCGGGCAACGTAGTAGGAGCCTCCGCCCACCGTCGGCTGCGGTCCCGGATAGCCAACCTGACGCCCGCCGGCCTCAAGCGCCGCCCGATAAAAAGCGCGGACCGTGTAGTCATCCGGCGCCTCGATCGCGACCTGACGCGTCTCCGAACTCGGCTCGTCCGATGCCGGTTCTTCCATGCGCCTGATCCGCAGGATGGGCGTGCTGGTGTCGCTCAGCCTGCCGAGCGCAAAGCCATCCACCTCAGCCTCGATGATCGTCAGCCCCAATGGACGCGCCGTAGCTGCATAAAAGCGGCGCGCCGCGTTCAGGTTACGCGAGACGATCCGTGTCTGCTCGATCATGTTGGGGCCCTCCACACGAGAATACGCGCGAGGAGCGAACCGGTTTCTGATCGGTTAAAAACTTAGTCCTTAGCGCACAGCTCGCGCCCGGGATAAGTCGGTTCATAAGCCGCGCAGGCAATCTCGAGTTTCCACGGCGCGCGGTTGTGATCGATGTTGCCCACCCATTTCTTCAATTGGGTGCTGCCCCACAGGTCGAAGATGAATTGCTGGGGCCGCACGAGTCTGATCGCGGCCGGCCCAGTCTCCTCGAAAATCATCTTTCCGTCGGCATACCAGCGGACGTAATCCGGTTGCCAGTCAAAGCCGAACGTGTGGAAACCATCGGCGGCGTCGAAAGGCAGTCTGACCCGTTTGTAGGTCGGTTTGCCATTCTCGTGGATGGTCGCTTCCAGTGTACGCGTGTCCCGCCCAAGTATCTCGATATCGATCTCATTGGGTCGAACGTGTTCCTCAATGTGAGCGTAGGTGAAGATGCCCGTCACGAGGCCTGAGCCGCGCGGAACCTTCATGTTCACTTCGAAATATCCGTACCGGTAGAACGGCGATGTCCGTACCTCTGCCGATACCAGCGGTTTGGGATGGCCCGGCTGCGCCTTCTCAAGCGTCAGGACAAGCCCGTTGGGTCCGATGCTGACCTGGCTCTTGCGCCAGTCATTGTCCATGTGATCGCCATTGCTCCAACCGTCCGAAATGAACCAGTGGTCGCTGAGCAACGGCTCCTGGAACCTCTCGATGAACGCCTCACCCATCTGGTTAAGAGGTAGGCTGGGCGCGGGCGTCGGCGCCGCTTTCGGGACAGTCTCAGTGGTCACGGACGGGGCGGTAGCTGCCGGTGCAGGGGTGTCGGTATGGTGTTCGCCTGACGCGACCAGGCGGCCGCGCCACAGCATGTCTTGATGATGATCGCCATAAACCAGCGAAACCACGATGATCGCGGTTATCATGGCTACAGCGGCGATTTTGCTCGCCATTGTGGGCGGAAGCGGCTTGATCCCGGCGAACCAGTCGGCATTCAGCCAGGCCTGAAGGTGGTTTACCCAGGCGGCGCGCAGGCCCGTTCCGAGGCGCACAAAAGCGCGTCGCAGCGTCCCCAATGGCGATTCAGGTTTCCCTTGCATCCCCCGGCAGGCGCAATAACCGGGCCAAACCGCCAAAAAGCCTTAACCGTGAAGGACTTGCCATGGCGGCGGTGCGCCTGCTTCCCCCCTTTACGGCTGTCTGCTAGACGCCGCGCATGACCCCCCGCGACAAGATCCGAAACTTCTCCATCATCGCCCACATCGACCACGGCAAGTCGACGCTGGCTGACCGCATCATCCAGATGACGGGCGGCCTCGCCGCGCGCGACATGACCGAGCAAGTCCTCGATACGATGGACATCGAGAAAGAGCGGGGCATCACCATCAAGGCGCAGACCGTGCGCCTCGATTACAAGGCCAATAACGGCGAAACCTATGTCCTCAACCTGATGGACACGCCCGGCCACGTCGACTTCGCCTACGAAGTCTCGCGCTGCCTCGCCGCGTGCGAAGGCTCGCTGCTGGTGGTCGACTCGTCGCAAGGCGTCGAAGCCCAGACGCTCGCCAACGTGTACAAGGCGATCGACGCCAACCACGAGATCGTGCCCGTCCTCAACAAGGTCGATCTGCCCGCCGCCGACGTTCCGCGCGTGAAGCAGCAGATCGAGGATGTCATCGGCATCGACGCGTCCGACGCGCTCGAAATCTCCGCGAAGACCGGCATCGGCGTCGACACCGTGCTCGAAGCCATCGTCATGCGCCTGCCGCCGCCGAAGACGGGCGACTCCACGGCCGCGCTGAAGGCGATGCTGGTCGACGCATATTACGACACATATCTCGGCGTCGTGGTCATCGTCCGCATCATCGACGGCACGCTGAAGAAGCGCCAGGAAGTCCAGATGATGAAGACGGGCGCGACCTACACGCTTGATCGCGTCGGCATCTTCCGCCCCGGCAAGCTCACCGATGTTGACGAGCTCGGCCCCGGCGAAGTTGGCTTCTTCACCGCCTCGATCAAGCAGGTGGCCGATTGCTCCGTCGGCGACACCGTCACCGACCAGCGCAAGCCCACCGCAGAGCCGCTGCCCGGCTTCCGCGAAGTCCAGCCCGTCGTGTTCTGCGGCCTCTTCCCGGTCGACGCCGCCAAGTTCGAAGACCTGCGCGCCGCCATGGGCAAGCTCCGCCTCAACGACGCCAGCTTCTCCTACGAGATGGAAACCTCCGCCGCTCTCGGCTTCGGCTTCCGCTGTGGCTTCCTCGGCCTGCTGCACCTCGAAATCATCCAGGAGCGCCTCAGCCGCGAGTTCGACCTCGACCTCATCGCGACGGCCCCCTCGGTCGTCTATGGCCTCCAGATGCGCGACGGCTCCCTCATCGAGCTGCACAACCCGGCCGACATGCCCGACGTGATGTCGGTCCTCTCCATCGAAGAGCCGTGGATCGAAGCCACCATCTTCACGCCCGACGAATATCTCGGCGGCATTCTCAAGCTCTGCCAGGATCGCCGCGGCATCCAGAAAGAACTCAGCTATGTCGGCGCCCGCGCCATGGTGCGCTACGAGTTGCCGCTCAACGAAGTCGTATTCGATTTCTACGATCGCCTGAAGTCGATCTCGAAGGGCTACGCCTCGTTCGACTACAACCAGATCGGCCGCCGCGAGGGCGACCTCGTGAAGCTGCAGATCCTCGTCAACGACGAACCGGTCGATGCGCTCTCCATGCTCACCCACCGCGCCCGCGCCGAACAGCGCGGCCGTGCGATGTGCGAAAAGCTGAAAGACCTCATCCCGCGCCAGATGTTCAAGATCCCGATCCAGGCCGCCATCGGCGGCAAGGTCATCGCCCGCGAAACCATCTCCGCCATGCGGAAAGACGTGACGGCCAAATGCTATGGCGGCGACGCCAGCCGCAAACGCAAGCTCCTCGACAAGCAGAAAGAGGGCAAAAAGCGCATGCGCCAGTTCGGCAAAGTCGAAATCCCGCAGGAAGCCTTCGTCGCCGCCCTCAAGATGGACGAGGACTAGAGGCTACGGCGCAAAAGTCGAGCGCGCCGTGATGCCCCAGAACCCATCGCGGTTCTCGATCACGTAGAGGCCTTCGTAGTTCACATACTCCGAGCCATCCGCGTGCAGTCGCGCGAACGTCGCGGTGATGTGGGCCTTGTCTGCGCCGCACTGGATGATGGTGCGATCGTCCCAGCGCGAGCTGGCCCAGCCCTCGGCCGCGAGATTGCCGAACACATCGTCCTGTTGTCCCGGTCCTGTCAGTACGTGCAGCGGATAGCTGGCGATGCGCATGTGCGGGAAATGGAATGTCTTCTCCAGCGCGACCATGTCCTTCGCATTGAACGCCGCCACGAAATTGTCGAGCACGGCCATCGCCGGCTTGGCCCCTGCGCAGTCCGCAAAGTCCCGCGGCGCCGCCGCATGCGCATCCTTCGGCGCACAGTCAGCAAGCGAGAGCAGGGCAAGGGCGGGAAGGGCAAAGCGGATCATGGGAGCAGTCTATCTCACGGCTTGCGCCCAATGAACACGCTGCACGAAACCGTCCGCGTAACGCTGCCGCCAAACTGATCCCACACAACACGCTCCGCTTCCGACAGCAATCGGCTGCGTGTCTCCTCCGGCGCCATGCGCACGCGGGAGAAAGTCGCATAAAGCGCAGACAGCTGCTCCGGCAAGAACGTCACCTGCTGCTCGAACAGGGCGTGCTCAACATCCTTGAAGCCCGCGGTCTTCAGCTCACCCAGCCGCGCCCCAATGTTCAGCGCAAACGCGCCAACGCCGCTCGTCGCATTCGGGTCCTGCTCGATGCCGCTGAACAGATGCTCGGTCGCGCGCCCGAACGCATCCGGCGCCGCGCTGTTGTGATAGACATTCCACCACATCGCAAAATGCCCGCCCGGCTTCAGCGCATGGCGCACCCGCGTCAGCGCCTTCATCCGCGCCAGCCAGTGCATCGACATCGCCGCACAGCCGAAATCGTAATGCCCCTCGGCCAGCACATCATCCTCGAACCGCGAGACCACAACCGCGAGATTGGCCTCGTCCCCCGCAATCGCCTTCTCGCACAGTTTGCTCGCCAGCCGCGCATCCGGCTCGATCGCCCGCAGATGCAGCACCGGCATCTCAAGGATCGGCAACGACGCATGCCCCGTCCCCGCGCCAATCTCGAAGCATACACTATTGCGGTTCAGCCCCGCCTGCTCACGCAGCCAGTCAAACAACGCCGCCGGATAAGGCGGCCGCGCAAAATCATAAAGCTCCGGGTCCTCGCCGAACTTCGTGCCCCCCGGCGAAGAATGGATCGACGCCATCAGGCAGCCGAGCGTTCGCGGCCAAGGCCGCGCGCATCAAGCCACGCAACCATCGCCGCATTCACCTGCGCCGCCGCATCATACTGCACCCAGTGCGATGCGCCCGGAATGCGCGCCAGCGTGAAGTCGTCCACGAACTGCTCGTTGCCTTCGGTGTTCTTGATGTGCAGCGCAAAATCCTTCTCGCCCCAGATCAACAGCGTCGGCGCAGTCACCTTCTGCTTCAGCTTGTTGTTCCAGACCATGTCCGTGTTGGCGCGATAATAGTTGATCATCGTCGTCGCCACGCCCGGCTTCAGTATGTTGGTGCGATACGCCTCCAGCACGTCAGGCGGCACGGCTGCAGGATCGGCAATATTGTCGGTGAAACTCTTCACAATGGCGCGCCCGCCATTCGCTTTCAGCGCCGCTTCCGGAAGGCGCGGCATCTGGAAGAACATCACATACCAGGACGACATCATCTGCGAGAGCGACCGCTTCACCAGCTTCCCGTAAACGCCGGGATTGGGCGCGTTCATCACGATCAGCCCATCAAGCGGCGTCACCTTCATCGCGGCTGCCGCCCACGCAACCATGCCGCCCCAGTCATGCCCGATCAGCAGCCGCCGCTTCGCGCCCAGCGCGTCGAACAACGCCGCTACATCCGCCGCCAGATTGTCGACCTGATAGGCCTTCACGCCCTCCGGCCGCGAGCTGTCGGCATACCCGCGCATATCCGGCGCCACAACGCGCCAGCCCATCTCCGCCAGCACCGGGATCTGCTTGCGCCACGCCAGCCGGCTCTCCGGAAAGCCATGCAGCAGCAAGGCGACATCATCGCCCGTCCCAGCTTCATCGATCGTGAAGCTCAACCCGTTGGCGTCGATGCGACGGGTGGAGATCGTACTCACGGCGCAAAGCTCGACCGCGCCGTGAGCGCCCAGCGATTGTTCTTGAACTCGACGATGTACAGCGAGTCGAACTTCGACAGCACTGACCCATCCGCGCGATACCGCACGAAGGTCGTCAGCATGTGCGCCTTGGTCTTGTCGCACTGAACGATGTCGCGCTTCTCCCACGCGGAGTGATCCCAGCCCGAAGCTTCCAGATTGCCGAACGGATCAAGGTCCGCCGCCGAGTTGATGATGCGCACCGTCCCGCTCGCAATCCGCACAGACGGGAAGTGGAACGTCGCCGCCCACGCTTCCGGGTTCTTCGAGTTGAACGTTCGCATGAACTCGTCAGTCACCTGATACGCCGGCCCATAGGCAGGGCAGGAGGTGAACGCCATATCGTTCGCCGCCGCGCCCGTCGTGGCGCAGCCAGAGAGCAGGGCAACCGCCGCCGCGAGTGCAACACGTTTCATGTCGATCCCCTCAGAGCGGCTTGCACGCCTGCGCCAGCCAGGCGCGATCATCTTCACCCAGCAGCGGGCCAACCTCGGCCAGCACGCGCGCATGATAGCGGTCGATCCACAGCCACTCCTGCTCGCTCAGCAGCCCCGGCACGATCAGCTTCTTGTCCAGCGGCGCCAGCGTCAGCGTCTCGAAGCCCAGCATCTCGCGATCCCCACCGGGGATCGGCTTGGCTTCGGTCACCACCTGCAGGTTCTCGATCCGAATGCCCCACGCATCGGCCTTGTAGTAACCCGGCTCGTTGGAAACGATCATGCCCGGCTCCAGCGCCACCGTGTTCGGCACTTTCGAAATACGATGCGGCCCTTCGTGCACGCCCAGATAGCTGCCCACGCCATGGCCGGTGCCATGGTCATAATCCACGCCCGCTTCCCACAGCGACATACGCGCCAGCACATCCAGCGCAGAGCCAGTCGTGCCCTTCGGATAGCGCACGCGCGACAGCGCGATATGCCCCTTCAGCACGCGCGTATTGCGCTCCTTCATTTCCTCGCTCGGCTCGCCGATCGCCAGCGTACGCGTCACGTCGGTCGTGCCATCCAGATACTGCCCACCGCTATCCAGCAGGAACAACGTCCCCTTCGCCAGCTTGCGATTGGTCTGCGTATCCGGACGATAATGGTTGATCGCGCCATTCGGCCCCGCGCTCGAGATCGAGTTGAACGACAGGTCCTTCAGCTCACCCGTGGCTTCCCTGAACTCTTCAACCTTCTTCGCCGCATCAATCTCGGTCACTTCACCGGTCTGGCCGTTCTCCTCGAACCAGCGCAGGAAGCGCGACAGCGCAGCCCCATCGCGGCGATGCGCCTTGCGCGATCCCTCGACCTCAACCGCATTCTTCTTCGCCCGCGGATACGTCACCGGATCCAGCTGCCGCACAGTCTCCGCGCCAGCCTTCGTCAGCGCGTTGAAGAACCACGACGACGCCAGCGCCGGGTCAACGCTAACGCGCTTGCCCTGCAGCTTCGCCATCCGCCGCTCCAGCTCGTTCGACGGCCGGATCGTCACCTCGTTGCCAAGGTGCTGCCCCAGCTCCGAGCCGATCTTCGCCGGATGCAGGAACAGCTCCGCCTGACCATCCGAGAACAGGAACGCCCGGCCCAGCGGCAGGGGCGTGCGCGAAACATCGCCGCCACGAATGTTGAACAGCCACGCAATCGAAGCCGGCGACGTAATCACCGCCGCATCGAGCTTCGCATCCTGCAGCATCTTGCCCAGTCGCGCGCGCTTCGATGACGAGCTCTCGCCCGCATACGCCACATCATGCGGCACAACCGCATGCGTCGGCTCCGAGGGGCGATCCGTCCACGCCAGATCAATCGGGTTCGGGTCCGTCGCCACCAGCTCCGCGCCGGCCTTCTTCGCCGCATCAATCAGCTTGTCGAGCGCATCCGGCGACATCAGCTTCGGATCGTATCCGATCTTCTGTCCCGTCAGTGCCTGCTTCGCCAGCCATCCGAACGGCCCGAGATCAACCAGATCGCCCACCTCGAACATCTTCGGCGCAAGCTGCTGCTTCACCTGCAGCGTGTAGCGGCCATCAACGAACACGATCGCATTTTTCTGGAACACGAACGCCGAACCCGCCGAGCCCGTGAACCCCGTCGCCCAAGCTAGCCGCTCATAGCAGGCAGGCAGGTACTCGTTCTGGTATTCGTCGTCGTGCGGAATGTAGATCCCATCCAGCCCCTGCGCCTTCAACGTGGCGCGCAACAGCGGCAGGCTGGCCCGGCCCACATCAGGGCCGCCGATCACTTCGTATGTCTGTCTCATGGTGCTCGACGCTTTAGAGAGATAACTCGCACGCGCAGTCTAACCCCGCCCGCACAAGGTGGGGATAGATTTCGAGACTAAATTTTCACGACGTTTGCAGGCCGTTTCAGGCCTTGCGGGCATAAACCAGGGTTGACCAGCCATTAAGCCTGCGCCGCTGCACCAGATGCAGCCCCTGTCCGGCATAGGCCGCCCGAACCTGCGGCTCCTGATGCGTCAGCAGCCCCGACAGGATTACCCGCCCACCCTTGGCCACCATCTTCGCGATCTCCGGCGCCAGGCTCACCAGCGGCCGCGCCAGAATGTTCGCCAGCACCAGATCATACGGCGCATGTGCGCGGATCTGCCGATGCCCCGTCCCACGCGCGTGCATCAGCTTCAGACGATCACCCGCCTTGTTGTTCTTCGCGTTCTCTTTCGCGATGCGGATGGACTCCTTGTCCATATCCGTTCCGAGCGCGAAACCGGCGCCATACTTCACCGCCGCCAGCGCCAGCACGCCCGAGCCCGTACCAATGTCGAGCACGCGCTGCGGCCGCTTCCGCTTCAGCTCGATCGCCAGCGCCTCAAGGCAACCCTTCGTCGTGCCATGATGCCCTGTTCCAAAGGCAGGCCCAGCCTCGATCCACACCGGGATCTTCCCGCCCTCAAGATGCGCCAGCTCATGCCAGCCCGCCACCACGAACGGCCCTGCATTCACCGCCGGCAGCCCGGCCAGGCTCACCGCCACCCAATCCTTGTCATCCAGCTTCTGCACCGCAGGCCGCGCATCCGGAATCTCGCGCTCGATGATCGCCGCCGCCTCGTTCGCCAGCTCCTCATCGATGCAGAAAGCATCCAGGCTCCACGACACTTTCGAGGCCTCTTCCACAGACACCGCCGAAGCCGGCGAGGGGTCCATCTCGCTCAGCACATTCGACAGGCGCTCGGCGTCGGAGCGGGGGAGAAGGCAGTGCACGCGATACATGGGGAAATCCGGGTCCAGAAGCGCGCGCTTATAACGAAAAACCCCGCGCTGTGAAGCGCGGGGTCTTTGCGGTCATATCTACCTGCAGTTCAGCGGTTAACGCTGTTGCTGCGGCTTCTTCTGGTCAGGCCTGTTCTGCTCAGGCTGGCCCTGCTGCCTATTGTTCTGGCCCTGCTGCGCCTCTTGCTGACGGCGCTGTCCGTCATTGTCACGCTGGCGGTTCGGATCGTTGATGTTTGCCTGCTCGCGGCGATCAGCGGGGTTCTGAGTTTGTTTTTGGTCGCGGGGGTTGTTGGCCATGATGGCTTTCCTCTTCTTCTGTGTTTGCGCGAAGACGAACCGTCCCCCGTTGCGCATTGGATAAACGCTGCGATCAACCTGCCGTTCCGGCAAGTTGATGCAGGTTCAGTAAAGAACGAGGTTAGTGTTTCTTGTGCTCAGGCTCGCCATCCGTCGCGCGCTCAGGCGCAGGATGAGTCTTGTTCTTGTTCGGCGTGCGGAACGGCTTGTTCGGGTGATCGCGGCTTTCCTTCTCGTCGGCGAGAGCGCCCGGAACGCGCGGATCATGCTGCGGCGTATCGCCGGATTTCGACGACTGCGAAACTGCGTGCGGGTCACGTTGGATAGACATGCGATGCCTCCTTGAGCCCATAGTTGAGAATTTGAAGATCGGCCCAGATATGCAAACGGGCGGAGCCGATTGCCGGTTCCGCCCGTTTTTCAGAACTCAGATTTAGTTAGTCAGTTACTGACGACGCTGACCAAGCGGCTGGCGATCGCCCTGGTCGGTGTCGCCCATATGGCGCATCGGTTGATTGCGCTCCGGCTGCACGGCAATGCCGATCGAGTTCACGTTCTCTGCGATCGCGCCACGCGGCGTGTCGTTATAGAAGCCGTCCGGATCGCGGCCGAATTCATCGCCGAACACGGCGTCGTGGATCGGATGGTTGGCGTCGTAGTTGATCGGTTCTTTGCGCGACATGGTGCTGCTTCCCTTGTTCAGAGTGTCTCGGGGAATAAACGTGCACCGCGCCTTATGGTTGCGCACACGCGCCATCACGCCCACGCCAACAGCGCTCTTGCGGAACGGTGAAATAAGGCGTTCGTTGCTTCATCCTTGGGGGACTACAAGGAGAGACCTGTCATGGTCACGGAATCGACTACCGGCATCACGCATCCCGAACCCGCGCATCCGATGGAATCGCCCGGGCCCATCCTCGCAGTCGTCGCCGCCGTTGCGATCCTGCTGCTCGGCGGCCTCATGGCCACCGACTTCATCTGGACCGCGCAACACCCCGTAACCACCGCCCACGCCCCAGCCGCCCACGCACCTGCAGGCTAGGGCAACACCACCAGCAACACCGATCCCGGACAGCGCCCACACGAGTTCGGGATGGCGCGTCCGGGATGACGGCTACTCTTCGCTGTCGTCCGTCTTCTCCGCTGCAGGATCATCCAGCACCGGATCGACATGCGCCGCCGGCCGATAGCGCGGGTCCTCGCGCCGACGATCATCGCCCGGCTTGGGGCGCGCATCGAATGTGCGCTTGTGATCCTGCGGCATCACCACAACGGGCGCCTTCTCGGCAGGCGGATTGGATTTGAACGGCTTGCGCATCGTCATGTCTGTGCTCCCGCGCGCATGGCCATGCGCGCCTTGTCGGTGAAGGCCGCCTGCACGAACGCAGCAGCCACGTCTTCGCTCGTGCGTCCCGCGATCAGCGGCGGTTCGTACCGACAGGACGATTGTCATTGTCGAGCCCCGCCGTAGAGCTCTCGCCTTCCTCCGACGTGCGGCGGTCGGCAGGCTGCGCGCGGCGGTTATGGATGGCGTATTGCTGCGCGCGATTGGCTTCGCTGGCGCGTTGGGCTGCGGTCAACCGACGTTCCGCGCGCGGCTCTTGCGCCGGCGGCGGGGTCGTCTTGCGATCTGACATGAAGTCTCCAGGCCACGCGATCAGACAGGGATCCAGCTGTCACGGGCTCATCTGAAGTGGGGTCACACAATGCCCCCCGCAACAAGCTTATTCGTCCGAAAGGGGCTTGTAATGCAGTCACACGCGCCCGTCCTTCGACGACGCCGCTCCGCGGCTGCTCAGGATGAGCGCTAACCCTCCAGCGTCCCTGTAGCGCTCATCCTGAGCAGGCCCGAAGGGCCGTCCGTCGAAGGACGAGCGCGTGCTCACCAAACACCGGTTTGGGGGATAGCGGTGGTGCAGAACTGTAGGACAGCCAAAAACCATCCCGAACAATCTCAACAGCTTGCACGCCCAAGTTGGGGGATGGAGCCCCGCAGAATCTACGGCGCCGTGAACCGCCCTTATAATCATCCCCGCACCCACATGAGGGAGGTCCAGGAGACGTCCGAAACTCTGGATGTGGGTGCGTTGGCCGGCGTGGCTATCGAGGCGTCAGCGCGGAGCTTAGGGCTCTGGACAGCACAGCGAGGAAGTCCTGCGGGTAGCGTCCCGTGGGGCGAAACGAACTTCGAGAAGCATGGCCTCCGGGGGATGTGAAACCGGAGGGACCAGGGGGACGGTCGGTTAGGCCCCCTGACACGCTGAACCGGGTGACCAGGCACGGAGCTAAGGCGCCAGGGGCAACGACGTACCCTGGAAGACCGAGACAACTCCTCATGCGGCTGAACCGGGACAAACGGCCAGACACGGGGCGTGCTGCCATAGTGAAAGCATTGGGCGGACATCACGATCAGATCGTTTCCCAATACTCCGTTTGGGCAATCGCAGAGAACCCAAACCTGTCCTTGGCCGATTTGGGAATCGACTTGAAGAACGTGGATAGGCAGCCATCGAACGTACGATCTTGGGCCTACCAACTAGTGGCGATGGACAAAAATGCGGCCGCGCACATTGAGCTAATAAGACAAGGTGCAGAGGATGAAGACGCGGAGGCAAGACGAGGCATCACTCTTGGCTTGAAAGAAACCTATTTTGACGGGTTGGACGCGTTCGTGACCGAATGGCTATTTTCAGAGGGTGACGATGAGGTTCGAAATAGCCTCGTTGATCACATTGTATGCCAATCGTCTAAGTCAGCGAGTTATGAGGAAACGGCTCTGGAGTTGTACAGCAAGGAGGCAGTTGGCTCTCGTGCGCGTCAAAGGATGGAGGCTGCGGCAGCAGGTACCGCTTTGTATGGCAAGCTGCAGCGAATTAGCGCTCAACAGAGTTTGGGACTGTTTGCCATTGCGGCAAGAGAAGATGGGACGAAGATCGTGAACAACACTTTCAACATCGGATCGATAACCGGCAATGCCGCCTTCAATGGCGATGCAGTGAACAGCGGGTCGATGCCAATCAGTCAGAACGGCAACACCGTAACTCAACTGTTAGCCGCATTGGATAAAGCGGCTTCGATCATCAACGCGGCCGACCTTCCACAAGACGTGAAGGATGAAGTTACGAAGGCGGTGGTGGACACCAAAGCTAAGCCGACAAAGGGAGGCTTCAAAACCGCGCTTGAATGGATCGGCAAAGCTCAAGGGTTACTTATGAAGACGGCCGAGAGCTCCGAGGCTCTCGAACAGCTCGGAGAAGTTGGAACCTCGATCGCGAGCATGATAGGTTCGATGTCGAGCTAGACGTCCTCTACACCGTGTGTGCAAGAACGCTGCGGCGTTCAATACGACAAACGATGCACCTCGCTCCCGCTCAATGCACCGTGCGTGAACCTACCTGCGTTTTCCGCCACCCGGCTGGAAGTCGCTCTGGTCGTTGTCGCCGATGTGGCGCAGCGGCTGGTGGGGTTCGAGCTGAACCGGGGAGAAGCCGAGGTTCACGTTCGAGCCGATCGCGCCGCGCGGCGTGTCGTTGACCGAGCCTTCGGGATTGGCGCCGAACACCTGGTCATGCAGCGGCGCATCAACATGCTCTTCGAGATCGTCCGCCGTCGTGTGGTGAGTGTGGTCCTTGGGATCGTGGGACATGTGCAGTCTCCATCAGACAGAGTGATTGTCTGCCTGATGTGGGGAGACGGGAAGTGCGGCGGCAGGCTTGGCGCGCGATTTAATATTCGCGACAGGTTCGCAACATGAAGCGCAAACGGCGGTTGGTCAGACGCGCTTCACGAAGCTCTCGACCACCTTCTTCACGCCCGCCTTCTCGAAGGCGACGGTGAGTTTGGCGCCCTCGATCTCGGTGATGCGGCCATAGCCGAACTTGTCGTGGAAGATGCGCTGGCCGAGTTGCAGCCCGCCTGCGGCGGCCGGGTCCGAGCTGGCGAGCATGTCGCCCGGCGTCTTGCCCCGCTGCAACGGCCGGCCGTCATTGTCGCCGGCGCGGAAGGCGCGCCCCTCAATGTCCGGCGGCCGCGTCGCCCCGCGCGATTGCGAGGCGGCAGCGCGCCGCCAGCCCGGCGTGTCATATCCGCCGCGTGGGCTATCCTCGTTGAGGTTGGACCCCTTCGAGCCAGGAATGCTGCCCGTGCCGATCCCGCCCGATGAGCTGCGCGTGGCGGAGGCATCGCTGTCCCACCGCGACTTGAACGTGTTGCCCGTCTCCGTGCCATAGAAGCCGCCGCCCGGCGCGACATAGCCCGTCTCGCTCACCGCATCGACATGCTTGGCCGGCAGTTCGTCGACAAAGCGCGAGGGGAGGACGGAGGTCCACCGGCCATAGATCTGCCGGTTGGCGGCGAACGAGATGTAGGCCCTTTCACGCGCCCGCGTGATCCCCACATAGGCCAGGCGGCGTTCTTCCTCGAGCCCCTTGGCGCCCTGCTCATCGAGCGACCGGCGGGAGGGGAACACTTCCTCCTCCCATCCGGGCAGGAACACCATCGGCCACTCCAGCCCCTTGGCCGAGTGCAGTGTCAGGATCTGCACCTGATCATCGCTGCCCTTGCCCTCGGCATTGTCCATCACGAGCTCGACGTGCTCGAGGAAGGCGCTCAGCGTATCGAACTGTCCCATCGCGCGGACGAGTTCTTTCAGGTTGTCGAGGCGCGTCTGCGACTGCGGGGATTTATCCGCCTGCAGCATGTCCGTGTAGCCGCTCTCCTCGAGGATGATCTCGAGCAGGCGCGGATGCTCGGTGACATGCTCGCCATCCTTGATCGCATACATGTCGCGCCAGCGGTCCATGTCGATCAGGAAGCGGCGCAGGCCGGTTTTCGCCGGTCCCTTGATGTTCTCGGAGCGGATCTCCATGTCGGCAATCCGCGTGAGGTAGGTATTCAGGCTGCGCGCAGCGACGTGCAGCTTCTGGATGGTGGTGTCGCCAACCCCGCGCTTGGGAACGTTGACGATGCGCTCGAACGCCAGGTCATCCGCTTCGGAACGGATCAGGCGCAGATAGGCGAGGGCGTCGCGGATTTCGGCCCGCTCGAAGAAGCGCGGCCCCCCGATTACCCGGTAGGGGGTGCCCGTGACGATGAAGCGCTCCTCGAACGCCCGCATCTGCCACGATGCACGCACCAGCACGGCGCAGCTGTCATAGCGGCGGCCCGTCTGCTTCCAGCTCGTGATGTCGTCGGCGATGAGGCGCGCTTCCTGCTCCCCATCCCAGACGCCGCGCACTTTCACAAGCTCGCCCGAGCTGGCGTCAGTCCGCAACGTCTTTCCAAGGCGCGATGAGTTCTGCGCGATCACGGTCGAAGCCGCGGCGAGAATGTGCGCGGTGGAACGATAGTTCTGCTCCAGCCGGATCACTTTCGCGCCCGGGAAATCCTTCTCGAAGCGCAGGATGTTTTCCACTTCCGCGCCGCGCCAGCCATAGATCGACTGGTCGTCATCGCCCACGCAGCAGATATTGTTGTTGCCCTGCGCCAGCAGCCGCAGCCACAGATACTGCGCGACGTTGGTATCCTGATACTCGTCGACCAGCAGGTATTTGAACTTGGCATGATAGTCCGCCAGCACTTCGGGATGCTCGGTGAAGATGCGGATGGTGTGCAGCAGCAGGTCGCCGAAATCGACCGCGTTCAGCGTGGCAAGCCGCGCCTGATAGATCGCATACAGCTTGCCGCCTTTGCCTTCCGCGAACTGGCGCGATTCATCCGGCGGCAGTTTCTCCGGCCAGATCGCGCGGTTCTTCCACCCGTCGATCAGCGAGGCGAGATAGCGCGGTGTCCAGCGTTTCTGGTCGATGCCCTCCGCATCGAGGATCTGGCGGATCAGGCGCAGCTGGTCATCCGTATCCAGCACGGTGAAGCCGGACTTCAGCTTCGCCAGCTCCGCATGGCGCCGCAGGATCTGCGCCGAGACGGAGTGGAACGTGCCGAACCAGCGCAGGCCTTCGCCATCCGGCCCGATCAGCGCCAGCGTCCGCTCGCGCATCTCGCGTGCCGCCTTGTTGGTGAACGTCACCACGAGCATTTGCGACGGCCACGCCTTGCGCTGCGCCAGGATGTGGGCAACGCGCGTGGTCAGCACGCGCGTCTTGCCCGTGCCCGCGCCGGCAAGAACAAGCAGCGGACCTTCCGTGCTCATCACGGCATCACGCTGCTCGGGGTTCAGCCCTTTGAGATATTCGGCATTGGGATCAGCCGCGCGATGCGGGCGCGGAGCTGCGGCGCGCTGCGAGATCGGGCGCGTGTCCACTTCCAGCTCCGGCTCGCCCCAATGGCTGTCGGCTGGATCGTCGCCACGCTCTTCCGGCAGCGGCGGCTCTTCCTCGCTGGGCAGCTGGTAGAAGGACAGGTGCGGGGCCGCACCCTCTGCAATCGGCTCATCATCGTCCGAGCCCGGCTCACGCTCCCGCGGTCCGCCGGCATGGCTGCTGGCGGGCGGTTCATCGTCCGGGAACGGGATGTCGGAAGGATCGCGGGAATCTGTCATTCCGCGCTGATCTGGCTGGGGTTTTCCCTTTGCGCAAGGCCCAGACTGTAGCCCGTTGATTTACGGTTTGTTCTCGTCGGTTTATTTGGCCGCTGGAGCGCATCCCAAGGCATCTGCGCGGTTGCGGAGCGCGGTGACCAGTGGGCCGGCGACGGAGCGATTTGTTCCAAATGCTGTCGATCCCTCGCGCTCGATCTTCTCGATTAGGTCGAGGATCTGGGAACACACCGGCAGTTCTGGGGCTATAGCAGTCAGCGTCCTTCCAGCTTCGAGGCGAGTATATTGGAAGCCGTCACGACCGGCCCCAAACATGACCAGTTCGAGCATGTTGGCTACTTCGTAGGGCGAGCCGATCTCCGTCGCCATCTTGAGTAGTGAGAACTTGAAATCCTTTAGGCCTGAGCGCGAGCGAACGTCTGAGAGTATCACGATCAAGTCTTCGATCGTGGTTCTATGAGCGCCGGAAGCATGCTCAGACCTGACAGCAATAAGCGTTCGGTAAATCTCGTCCTCTCCACCGTGGTTTTCTACAATCCGCTGCAGGACGTTGATGGCTGAGTCGAGGTTTTCGCCAGCTTCCGTGAAGATCGTCTCGATGAACGTGCGCTCGCGGGATTCTTTCGAGCTGTAGTAGATTTCCTTGAGACGTTCGCGATCATAGCGACGGAAATTCAGGTTGCCTTTGAACCAATCGGCGCGCCGGCGATTTAGAGCTTTCTTGATCTCTTCCTTCTCGACCAGCTCGTCGAGGCGGTTGATGTGGCCGGCGGCAAACAGCGCCTTCTGCTGGCGGTTGCGCGTGGCGATCGCGATGGCTTGCAGCAGCGACGCGATCAGCACCAGATCGACTGCAACGCGTGCTGCAAAGACAGCATGCATGCCCATCGCGCCGTTCGGACGCAGCAGATCGTCGCCGGGCTGCAGCTTGTAGATATCCGCCCAGTCGATGACGGGCAGCGCCTTGGCAAGCTCGAAGCCGTAATAGCCAAGCCAAAGGTCCAGATTGCCTTTGGCCTCCGGCGTTTCGGCATGGAACAGCGACAGGCCGAAAATGCCTTTGTCCGCCTGCATCAGCGCGATCGGGATGATGACGAGAACAAAGACGAAGCCGAGCAGCGTTTCGTCCCGGAAGTCTTCGCGGAAGCCGACCTTGATGGGTGCATCCGGATTGAAGCGCGTGATCGAGGCAAGGTTGCGATCATCCTCGACCCAGCTCCACAGGCGCGAGACCGATAGCGCCAGCAACAGGCCAATGCCGGCCGGGATCAGGCCAATCGGTGCGGGCAAATTCCAGGCGAGCACCGCCATCGTGAGCATGGTGCCAGCCAGAACGAGGTAGCGGCTGCCCATCTGGCGATGCTCCATGCCGGCCGCGTGTGCGCCGATACGAACAAGCACGGTGTCGATGGCGTTGTAGAAGCTCGCCAGCCCGCTGACACGGCGCGAGAAGCCGCGAACGGCTGTGCTGGCTGCGCGGATGGGCGGCGCCTCTGCGATCCAGTCGAGGAAGATGACGATGGCGAAAAGGCCGATAACGCCAGCTGCGATCGTAACGCCCACGCCATTGCGCAGGCCCATGCCGTCGCGAAGGCTTCCCGCAAACCAGGCGAGCGCAACGATGCCGCCCACGATTGCGGTGGCGATGAAAGCGCCCAGCGCCTCGGCGTCGTCCTGCTCCTGCGTGCGCTTCGAGAGTTCGATGGCGCGTTGCTGGGCAGCCTTGTCGCCCTGCTGGCGCTTGCGCACGGCATCTGCCTCGCGCGCATCGATCTCGCGTTGCTTGAAATCGGTGAAGCGCGCTGCGTTCCAGACGCGTGGGATAAAGGCGACGATCACGAATGTGAACAGCGCGATCAGAGGAAAGACCTGCGGCGCGCCAGCCGCACTTTCAAAGATGTGAAGGTTGTTCGCACGGTCAGCCAGCGCAACCACCGATACGATGGCAAGCACCAGCAGCGTCGACAGCGGCACCGTGAGCTTCGGCCCAAGGCCCATATTGTCGCTGGAATCCAGCGACAGCAGCAGGATGGGCAGGACAAGGAAGGCGGATGCCGTGGCGAACCCGGCAATCGCATCAGGTGTCGTCAGGATCGCGCCGACAAAGAAATGCCAGATCAGCACGCTCGCGAGCGCAAGCCCGACGCCGCTCGCGCAAATCGTTAAGATGCCATTCCGCGTGGTCGTCAGCCATTTCGTGGCTGACGCAACTTCCCCGCGCTGCTCGGAAATAGTGCCCGTCGACGCCTCGAGCGGATGCCCCGAAAATCCCTCAGCCATTTCGCCCCCCGGCGTCGTTTCTATCGTGTTGAGGCCTCACTAGCCCGAACGCGACGCAGATGGGAGTCGGGGAAGAGCTGGAGTCCGAAAAAACGCGATCACAACATGGCGTAAGGCTGAGGGACGCAGCGTATGTAAAGAAAAGCCCGGCTCTGCGTGTGCAAAGCCGGGCTTCAACTCGCTTCGTTGGTGCAGTCCTAGTTCCGCCAGCGGATGCCCAGCGTGTAGTTGCGGCCTTCCTCGGGGAAGCCGTCGACCAGCGTGTAGTTGCTGTCCGTCAGGTTCCGCGCGGTGGCGAGCAGGGAGATGCTGTCCGTGATCGCCCAGTCGGCCGCGAAGTTCACGGCGACGTATTCGCCGGTCTTGTAGAAGCGCGGCGGGTTGATCGCCGACGACGAGGTGACCGTCCAGCGGCTGGAAGCAGCTTCGATGTTCGGCGTCAGCGTGAGGTTCGGCAGCGCCTGGATGTTGGCATAGACGAAGGCTTTCACGCCGGGAACGCCCTGCGGCTCGAAGGCGGCGTTGGTCGGGTCGGCGCCGGTGGTCGGGGCGGTTGTGCCCGGCACGGCGGAGACGGTTCCGACCTGGTCATAGTCCCGCTGCGTCCAGGTGAAGTTACCGCCCAGGTCGAGCCAGTCGGTGGCCTTCCCGGTCAGCGAGAGCTCGAGGCCGTAATAGTCGGCGTCGCCCAGATTGCGGGTCTGGTTGACCGTACCAAACGGCGCCGCGAGCACGACCGGGATCTGCACGAGCGCGTCCTGCACCTTGCTGTAGAAGACAGCGCCTTCGAGTTTGACGTTCGGAGCAAGCGCGACATTGGCGCCGACTTCGAAGTTGGTCGAACGCTCGGGATCGACATCCGGGTTGGGGATGGCGGTGCCGAAGCGCGAGGAGAAGCGCTCGAACAGCGTCGGGAAGCGAACACGCGACGACACGCTGGTGTGCAGCTTGACCGCGTCGGTCGCATCCCAGATCAGCGCAGCCTGCGCGTTGACGCCGTCCATGTCGCGCAGCGGGTAGGCGACCGGCGTGAACACGATCTGCGAGTTGGCGATCGTCGTGCCGGTAACCGACACGTTCACATCGGTGGCCGACTTCAGCTTGGTCCAGTCATAGGACGCGCCGAGAACGAGCTGCAGGTTGGAGCCGAGCTTCTGCACATCTTCGAGCGCGAAGGAGTAGGTGTCCTCCGTCGTGCCCTGCCACGGCTCCGAGTAGGGCGCGTTGACGGACGGATTGCCGGTAGCCGGCGTGCGCGTGAAGCCCTGCTGCTGTTCGTTGTGCTCGTCGCTGCGATAGTGGAGCGAGCCCGTCAGCGTGTTGCTGTCGCTCAGCTTGGCTTCCAGCGTGACGTTCGCGCCATAGGCGGTGTCGTCGTAATAGCTGTTGAAGGCGCGGGGCAGGGTCTGCGTGTTCTGGGCCGCGGTGTCGAAGGACGACAGCAGGTTCTCGAACGTGTTGTAATAGACGCGGCTGCGGAGCTGCAGGTTGTCGCCCAGCTGCGTGCGCGAGAGGAAGTACACGCTCTCGATGTCCCAGTAGGGCCAGGTCCAGTAGCGCGTCGAAGCCGTGTCGCTGATGTGCAACGGAGCGTTCTTTTCGCCCGACTGTTTGATGTAGCTGATGGCGTATTCGTCGGTGGCGTTCGGCGTCCAGCCGGCCTTGAAGTTCACGCGCCAGTCTTCGCTGGCCGAATTCTCGCGCTTGTTGCCGTTCTCGAGAGCGGCGACAACCGGCTTGAAGTCAGACGACAGCGACCATGAACGGCGATCAGTCGTCGCGCCGGAAAGCTGCAGGTAGAACTGGTCCTGGCGCGTGCCGACGAGGCCTGAAACCGTGTAGCCGTTCTGCGCGAAGTCATCGTTGAAGTTGGCCGTCCCCGCGAGTTCGGCTTCGAACGGGCGCGAGGGCTTGCGGGTGACGAGGTTGACTGCGCCGCCCACGCCGCCCGGTCCGTTGAGCACGGAGACATAGCCCTTCGACACCTGCACCTCGGCAAGGTCCGCCGTGAGGAAGCGGGCGAAGTCGATGCGGTTGTCAGCCGGCAGGAAGACGCGCACGCCATCGATCGACAGCGTGGTCTGGAACCGGTCAAAGCCGCGGACGAAGATCAGGCGCTCGTTGCGCGAGCCTCCGGTGTTCGAGGCGTTGGCGCCGGGGATCAGGTCGAGCGCTTCATCGACGCTGGCGCGATCATACTTGCGCATCTCCTCGGCGGTGACGGAGGAGGCGTTGACCTCTTCGCCATCGCCCGAGCTGATGCCGTTATCGATGCGGCCCAGGATGAAGACGGTGTCGCGGTCGGTCGCGGGGGCCGCGGTCTGCGCTGCGGCGAGGCCGACTGGCGTAGTGAGGATGCCTGCAAGCAAGGCTGCGCGGCTGATGCCAGCGAAATTCATGTCTCCCTCCCGGACCCGTTATGTTTGGTGGAAGTTAGCGCTATGGCGTTCGCTATGTGCGGTCAACTATAGCGTGAGCGTCTGCTCGCAGACGTGTCTGACGGGCAACAAGTTGTGACCCGGCGGACTCACATTGCGGCGAAAAAGCGCCCGTATTTCTGGTTACGCCGGCCGTTACGCAGGGAAGGTGAGGCGGCTGGCCACACCCGACGTCGAGGTGTCGACGACGATCTTGCCGCCAAGCTGGCTGGCGAGGCCATCGGCGATCCGCCTGCCGAGTCCGCTGCGGCCGCCCTGCGAGGGCTGCAAGCCGCGGCCGTCGTCGGCCACCGTCAGTTCGAGTTGGCGCGGATCGATGCGCCGGAGCGAAACGGTGATGCGCCCACTCTGACGATCTGCGAAAGCATGCTTGAGCGAGTTCATGGCAAGCTCGCTCACGAGCATCGACAGGGTGATGAGCCGTTGCAGGTCGATACGTTCGTCAATCGCGTTGACCGCAACTTCGATGTGAGATGCGCCAGCCATCTCGACGAGATCGGTAACGGTGTCGCGCAGGTGCGTTTCGACGGGCGCATCAGCAGCGGCCGGATCGTAGAGCCGGCGATGCAGGCGCGACATCGTCTCGATGCGCGAGATCGCGCTGTCGAGCGCGGCGGTCGACTCACTGGATGCGGCCGCTTGCCGTCGTTCGAGCTGCAGCAGCGATCCGATGAACGCCATGTTGTTGGCCACGCGGTGCTGCAGTTCCTGGAACATGGTCCGCTGCCGTTCCAGCAGCGAAGCGGTGAGGCGACGCTCCGCCTCAAGCTTGTTGGTCGCGCGCGCCATCAGGTGAATGAGCGTGATGTCGACCGCGACAACGAAGATGTAGAGCCCGAGCGCGACGGCGGTGGACGTGTTCAGCTCGAACGAGTCGAACGGCGGAATGAAGAAATACCACGCGGCAATTCCGGAAAGCACAGCGCAGACGATGCCGGGGCCGAGGCCGCCGATGAACGCGGTGAGGATCACGGCCGGGAAGAAGGTGAGGTAGGGGAAGCCCGGCGGCAGCCACGGATCCATCCACGCGCGAATGCCATAGCCAACGCCGGCGGCAATCACTGCCAGCGCATATCCGAAGATCGGGTTGTGCTTTAGCCCCTTCAAAATTTCACCGGCCCCTGAGGATTTGGGATCGGCTGGCGGGGTTCCAATGTCAAGGAAAGGCGCTGTGATTGACCTGAAGCAAGCAATTCACGCGGCTGAACCGTCCGGGTGCGGATTGCCTGCACCCCACGGCGAGTGGGGCAATGCGCACTGCCGGCTCACCACGGGGTGATGCCGAGCAGGCTTGCTGGCGGCGGCTCGCCGGGTCAGTTTCCAGACAGGGAATGGACGGAAAACACGTCAACCCAGGGAGAGAAACATGAAACGGTTTATGGCGCTGACGGCGCTCACCGCGCTGGCTGTCGGACTTGGCGCGGGCGCGGCCTCCGCGCAGAAAGTAGCGGATCTGGGCTTCAGCGGCATGGACCCGAAATCGGGCAAGGCGCCGAAGCAGGTGGTGATCTTCTTCCACGGCTACACCCAAACGGGCATCGCGATGAAGCCGCTGGCCGACACGCTGGCCAAGCGCCTGCCGGATGCAGCGTTCATCTTCAACGATGGCCCGCTGCCGCAAGGCGATGGCAAGTCGTGGTACGTCCTGCGCGGGGAAGACCCCACCAACACCAAGGCCGCAGTGAAGAAGGTCGCGGTCGACACGGTGACCAAGGCATCTGAAGGCCTGAAGGTGCCGCACGACAAGATCGTGGTTGTCGGTTTCAGCCAGGGCGGCGGCGTGGCCTTTGACGCCGGCTCATGCTCGACGCCGGACGTGAAGGCGATTGTCTCGCTGGCTGGCATTCTGGCGAATGGCGATTGCGCCAAGGAGGCTTCGGGCAAGCCGGCAAACGTGTTGATCGTCTATAATGACGGCGATCCGACCGTGAAACCGGAACGCATCGCGGCCTTCCAGGAACAGCTCAAGAAGGACGGTTACGAGTCCAAGCTCGAAACCGTCGCCGGCACAACGCACTGGCCGGCGCCCGAAGGCCTGATCAAAGCGCAGGATTACATCGTCTCCCAACTCGGCGGCTGATTTCGCAACTGTTGAAACAAGCGGCCACGTGCAGCGATGCGCGTGGCCGCTTTCTTTTGGCCGGCTGTAACGCGCAGGAAAACGCCGCGCAGATTTCCGGCGCCGGGCGCCTTCGGTCTGTGCATCTTCGCGTTTTCCACATGGCCATGCGCGCGCACGCGTGCGCGTCCGCAGGCCATCGCTAGATTTTTGATCAGGTGGCGTGGCGCAGTTCAGGGGCTTGCGATGGGTCTGTTTTCGTTTCTGACAGGCGGTAAAAAGAAGGAAGCGAAAGCTGCGCCGGCGACGGTCGCGCCGCCGCCTTCCAAACCGCAAGTCATCGAGACGATAGCTGAAGTCGCACCAACCATGGCCTCAGCGCCAGTCGCCCCGGTTGCGATCATCACGCCTGCCGAAGTTACAGCGGCGACGGGCCTCCAGCAGGCGAAGCTCCGCTTGAAGCTGGCAGCGTCCCTGCGCGCCGGGCAGCACATGGCGGCCTACGAAGCCGCCCGCGGCCTTGCCGACATCCAGGTGAAGGCGGGGCGTCCGACGGTTGCGCGCGTCTGGCAAGTCCAGGCCGATCGCTTGAAGGCGCAACTGGCCGCCTAGCTGTCCACTGTCTCGAACAAGCCTTCATAGGTGCGCACGAGGCCGTGCTCATCTAGATCCAGATTGGCGTTGAACCCGGCAGCCACGCCCAGATCGTGATATCGCCAGTGCACGTCACTGAGCCTTTCATAACGCTGGCGCGAGGGAACGACTGATAGGTCCACACCCGAGACGTAAGCGGCAGTGAGGGCGCCATCGCCTGCGAGATACTTCATCGCCAGCGTATTGCAGAACGGCGTCGCCGACAGATCGAGGTCCACGCAACCATCAAGATGCGGCGCCGGCGCGTTGTCGAGCATCCACGCGGCATCGCCTGCGCGCTCGATCATGATCGAGCGGTCGATGCTGCCCATGTGATCGATGCGCAGGCTGCGCGTCCTCCAGGCGCTGTCCAGCGTCCAGAGATAGCGCAGCGAGAAGGGCTGTTCGCCGCCATCGACAATCGTCGACGATACCACCACGCCACGTGGCTCGATCACGATATGAGCCAGCTCCAGTCCCGGTTGGTCTAGGCGCTGCCAGCGGCGGAACATGGGTGATGCCTATCAAGGTAAAGCCGAAATTCAGCACGTTCTGGAACGCACTCATTCAAAACGGGGACTG
This sequence comes from Hyphomonadaceae bacterium, assembly GCA_965229115.1. GTDB lineage: Bacteria > Pseudomonadota > Alphaproteobacteria > Caulobacterales > Hyphomonadaceae > UBA7672. Next base: position 786,780 of record CBDDIR010000003.1, read on the forward strand.
CAGGCAGTCAGTTCCAGACCCAAAAAGTCCCGTCCGCGCGGGCAAAAGTCTCGCGATAGGGACGATTTCAGCGATGCAGAAAACGTCGCAGTAAGCATCGAACGTCAACGTCATCAGGCAATCGGGAGGGTGCGATGCTTGAAGTCCTGAGTGGTGATGGCTCATCGCTGTTCGACGCCGTGCGTTTCGATAAAAACGGCCTGTCGAGCGAGGCGCATATCCGTAAGGTGCTGAACATCGTTCGCACGCACCTGGACATGGATGTCGGGTTCGTGTCCGAATTCGTCGATGGCCAGCGCGTGTTCCGGCACGTCGATGGCGAACAATCGCCGGTCGGCGTGGGCGACGGCAATCCGCTCGAAGAAAGCTATTGCCAGCGCGTGGTGGACGGCCGCTTGCCCGAGCTGATGGCAGACGCCTGCCAGAACATCGAAGCTCTCACGATCCCGGCGACGCGTGAACTCCCGGTCGGCGCGCATATGAGCGTCCCGCTCAAGCTGCCGGACGGGCGCCTGTTCGGAACGTTTTGCTGCTTCTCCTTCCTCGCCAATCCATCACTCAACGCACGCGACCTGCGGATACTGAGGGCATTCGCAGCAATCGTGGCGGACCTGATCCACGAGGAGCTCGATCAACAGCAGCAGCTGAAAGGAAAGCGCGAGCGGATCGAAAAGCTGATCGCACAGGCGGCCTTCCACGTGCGCTATCAGCCGATCTACCGGCTGCACGATGAAACGGTGGCCGGCTTCGAATGTCTCGCGCGCTTCGAGACGGAGCCTTACCGCTCGCCCGACCAATGGTTCGCTGAAGCTGAAGAAGTCGGGCTAGCGGAGGAGCTGGAGATCGCGCTGGCGCGCAAGGCGCTGGAAGCGTTGCCCGAGCTGCCGAAGGACGTGCTGCTGGCGGTGAACTTCTCCCCGGCCACGATCATGACCGAGTCGTTCGCCAACCTGTTCGCCGCCCTGCCGCTCGAGCGCGTGGTGCTCGAGGTGACGGAGCACGCGGCGGTGGCGAATTACACCGAGCTATCGGCCCGACTGCATCCATTCCGGCTGCGCGGCTTGCGGTTGGCGGTCGACGATGCAGGTGCCGGGCATTCGAGCTTCCGCCATGTGCTCGACCTGCGCCCGGATACGATCAAGCTGGATATGAGCCTAACACGCAACATCGATCGCGATCGCGGGCGCCAAGCGCTCGCTGGCGCCCTGTCCATGTTCGGCCGCGCGATGGGCAGCGAGATTGTGGCGGAGGGCGTCGAGTCCGAGGCAGAGCTGAACACGCTTCGCCGCGTCGGCGTGACGAAAGTGCAGGGCTATCTCACCGGTCGTCCCATGCCGCTGGCAGACGCGGTGCAACTGGTCGGTGTGAAAAGCAAAGCCCTGCGCCGAGGCGTCCGCGCCTAGCAGCAGCGGTCACGGTCGATTGCCAATCTACCGTTCATGCAGCGCTATTCGATTGACGTGACTTCGCTTCGCTTCAGGCTGTGGTCATGGGGCGAAGGAGGTCGGAATGGCGACGGATTTCGAACGCGGCTTGCGCGGCGCAACGCTGCTGACGGCGGAGGTGATCTACTACATGCCGGATCATCCGCGACTGCTGCAGACATTCATGTGGCAGATGATGGATGAAGCGCCCCGGTTTCCGCGACTGGCGCAGTTTCTGGATCATTGGCGGCGCGAGATCGAGGCGGTGATCCATTCGGTCCGCGTGGCCTCGGGCGAGCCGCTGACGCCGCCAGCGTGGCGCAAGGTCGACAGCCTGATCCGGATGCACTGAGCGAAGCGCTCAGCCCTTCTGGAAGATCTTCTCGATCGGCAGGCCGAAAACTTCGGAGATCTTGAACGCCAGCGGGAGCGAGGGATCATACTTCCCGTTCTCGATCGCGTTGACGGAGTTGCGCGAGACATCAAGGCGGGTGGCGAGATCTGCCTGCGTCCAGCCGCGGTCGGCGCGCAGGTCGCGAATGCGGTTCTTCATGACTGCACGCTCATCGCTTGGCCACGTGCCAGCCAACCCAGCAGATCAGGAAGCCGACAAGTTGTCCGAGAACGATGTAAACCGCGCCAAGCAGGAAGGCAGGCGCAACTGGATCGGTGGCCTCCAGCACGCCTGATACCCAATCCAGCATCGGTGCAATAACGCCCGGCTGCGTGACCAGCGGGAGCAGGGCAAGCGAGCCCATCAGGCCAAACAGCCCGCCGAACATCCACGAGAACTTCTGAGCCGCGCGCTCGAACTCGTCCTGGCTGCGCCAGGCCTGCAGCGAAAACGCGGCCAGCCAGATGATCGCAGCATAGGCAAGCAACAACCCGCCCGCGCCGCGTATCATGACCGACAGCGCGATGAGCGCCCAGAAGCCGACAGCCGCGATGATCCGGCAAGCGCGCGCAGAAAGACGGTTCATCTGTGTCTCCCTTCGAACGCGCGGCCGGGCTCATACGCCCAATTGAGCGTGCAAAGCAAACTTGTCTTTCTGGCAGGTGCTCGTCAAGCGTAAGCGCGAACGAAAACGGGCGCTGGTGATGCCAGCGCCCGTTAATCGTAAGACTGTTGCTGAACGATCTAGTTCAGCTTGAGGTTCTTCAGCGCCGCAAACGGGTTGCTGGAGTCATCCGACTTTGCCGGGCCGGCCGAGTAGTTCTGCGGACCAGACTTGGCAGGCGCCTTGCCCTGCGGCTTGCCTGGCTGCGCGCTTTTCTGGGGCGGCGCGCCATGAGCGCCCTGCGTGCCCGAGACTTCGCGCTTCATCGACAGGGCGATGCGCTTGCGGTCGATATCGACCTCTTTCACGCGCACCGACACAACCTGACCAGCTTTCACCACGTCGGACGGGTCCTTCACAAACACATCGGCGAGTTCCGAGATGTGAACCAAGCCGTCCTGGTGGACGCCGATATCAACGAAGGCGCCGAACGCCGTGACGTTTGTCACCGTCCCTTCGAGCTTCATGCCGACTTTCAGGTCGGAAATCTTCTCGACGCCATCCGCAAATGTCGCGGTCTTGAATTCCGGACGCGGATCGCGGCCCGGCTTCACCAGCTCTGCGATAATGTCGGTAACGGTCGGCACGCCGAACTGTTCGTCAGCGAACGAGGCCGGATCGAGCATCGACAGGAAAGCCTTGTCGCCGATCAGGCTCTTGAGCGGACGGCCCGAACGCTCGGCAATGCGCTCTGCAACAGGATAAGCTTCCGGGTGCACGCCCGAACCATCAAGCGGGTTCTTCGCGTCCATGATGCGCAGGAATCCTGCAGCCTGTTCGAAAGCCTTCGGCCCCATACGCGGGACCTTCTTGAGCGACGCGCGCGTCTTGAACGGGCCGTTCTCGTCCCGATAGGTGACGATGTTGGCGGCGACGGCCGAGTTGAGACCCGAGACGCGAGCCAGCAACGGCGCAGAGGCCGTATTCACATCCACGCCGACAGCGTTCACGCAAGTCTCGACCACAGCATCCAGCGAGCGGGCGAGGGCGTTCTGGTCAACGTCGTGCTGGTACTGACCAACGCCGATGGCCTTCGGCTCGATCTTCACGAGTTCAGCCAGCGGATCCTGCAGGCGGCGCGCGATGGAAACGGCGCCACGGATCGACACGTCGAGGTCCGGGAACTCTTTTGCGGCGAGTTCCGAAGCCGAATACACCGACGCGCCGGCTTCCGACACCATCACGCGCGTGAGCTTGAGGTCCGGCATCTTGGCCGAGAGCTCAGCGACGAGCTTGTCCGTCTCGCGGCTGGCCGTGCCGTTGCCGACAGAGACAAGTTCAACGCCGTGCTTCTTGGCAAGCACAGCAAGCGTCGCCAGCGAACCGTTCCAGTCCTTCTTCGGCTCGTGCGGATAGATGGTGGTCGTCTCGAGCACCTTGCCGGTCGCATCCACGACGGCGACTTTGCAGCCCGTGCGGATGCCAGGGTCAACGCCCATCACCACCTTCGGGCCGGCAGGCGCTGCGAGCAGCAGGTCATGCATGTTCCGCGAGAACACGCGGATGGCTTCGTTGTCCGAACGCTCTTTCACGCGGTCGATCAGGTCGTTGTGCGTCGATCCCGAAAGCCGCGACTTCCAAGCCTGGCGCGCAGTCTCGGCCAGCCACTGGTCAGACGGGCGGCCGCGATCCGCAATGTTGAAAGCCGACATGATCGACGTGACAGCCGGGTGGCGCGTCTTTTCATCATGCGGCAGGTCGAGGTCGATCTTCAACACGCCTTCCTTCTCGCCACGCAGCAGGGCAAGGGCGCGGTGCGACGGCATGTTGGCGATCGGCTCGTCGAATTCGAAATAGTCGGAGAACTTCGCGCCCTCGGCTTCCTTGCCTTTGACGAGGCCCGAGGTGAGCTTACCGCCGCTCCAGACTTTCTCGCGGATGGCGCCGACGATGGCGGGCGTTTCCGCCATGCGCTCGATCAGGATGCTGCGCGCGCCCTCAAGGGCGGACTCGGAATTTTCCACGCCCTTGTCGGCAGCGAGATATTTGAGCGCTTCGGCAATCGGATCGAGAGCCGGGTTTGCCAGCAGGCGATCGGCCAGCGGCTCAAGGCCTGCTTCCTTGGCGATCGACGCCTTGGTGCGGCGCTTGGGACGGTAAGGCGCGTACAGGTCTTCCAGCTCAACCTTCGTTGTAGCTGCGTTGATCTGCTTCTCGAGTTCCGGCGTCAGCTTGCCTTGCTCCTTGATGGAGCGCAGCACGACTTCGCGGCGGTCAGCGAGAATGGTGAGGTATTCGAAGCGCTCGGCCAGCGTGCGCAGTTGCGTGTCGTCCAGGCCGCCCGTGCGCTCCTTGCGATAGCGCGCGATGAACGGGATGGACGCGCCTTCCTCGATCAGCTGGATCGTGGCGGCGACCTGTCCTTCGCCGACCCCCAACTCCTTTGCGATGATGCGGGCAATCTGGGCGACAACGATCGGATCTTTGCCGGACATATCTAGTACCTCATCTCGCAGTTTTTCGGGTCAGTGCGGGCGGCAAGCTATGTGCAGCCGCCGCTGGTGTCACGGTGTGCCGCCGCAATGGTTAGCGAGTGGTTAGAGCGCAAGATTTCCACAGCGAAACAAGGCGTGGATTGCTTGTCCGTTTGGCGCTCAAAACTGCTGGCGTTTGGTCGTGATCGTCGTGTCGCCCATCTGGATGCGCACCGCTGTGTCGGGACGCGAGTCCGCAAGCGCCCGGGCTTCGGGCGGCAGCGACGTCCAGATGCCTTGCACAAGCCAGTCGGGCTTTTTGGCTGGTGCGCCAGCAGGCGGCTGGAGCGTGAACTCCAGCGTGGCCCCGTTGGCCGCGCGGCCGATGATCTCGACGACATAATAGCCCTGTTGCGGCTCGCGCATGGCGATGGTGCGGCCGTCATAGGTCATCTGCGTAGGATGCGCGGCCGCGGGAATGCGCAGGCGGATCGTGCGCGCGCCGTCCGCGCCGAGCTGCAGCCGGATCACGCGCTTGCCATCGCCGGTTGCGTTGTCGCTGACCAGCGTCGCGATGGCATGGATGCGCGGCGCGAAGTCGATCTTGCGGGCTGCGAGCGTGTTGGCGCTGCCGATTGGCGGCGGAACGTCGCCGACAGTGAGTTGATCGCGGATGGACTTCGGCAATGCGCCGGGGCGAGCGCCTGCGTAAACTGCTGCGCGGCTTTCATCCATGTCGTACTGCGCGCTGAAGTTGAGCGCGAGTGGGCGATCAGCGCTGTAAGCAGGAACAATCGCCGTGGCTCCCAGGCTGACCCCGAATGCAATACCAAGCGCGGAGAAGACCAGCGCCTTGCCCGTGCGCAGCCCGCCAATGATGCCGAGCATGGGGGCAAGCACCATGGCTTCGATGACGCCGAACGCTGCCGCCATGCCGAGGCCCATCATGACGTCGAGCATGTGCAGGATCGGGAAGAAGACCAGCACAAGCATGATGCTGGCGATGATGTAGGCTGGCAGCTGGTAGCGCGGGAACAGCCATGCTGCGCCGCCTGCGAGTACGAAGATGATGCCGGGGATGAGATAGAGGATCGAGAAGCCGGGCACCGCGAATGACAGCCCCATGCCGATAATCAGGAACCAGAACCATCCGGAGGCAAACAGCGTCTCCCGCTTCGAGTTCGGCGCCAGGAAGGCAAGCGCTGCAACACTGACCAGCGCTGTGCCCGCAAAGTACGCCATGTTTAGCGCCTGCGGATACGCCGTCCAGTAAGACGGCTGAGGACGAACAACGCCGATGGCCTGCTGCGTGAGGAAAGCCAGCAGGCCCGCAACGGCGATCATCGCAGGCGGCAGGGCGAGGGCGCGCCAGTCGAGCTTCATCCAGCCACCATCACGCGTCGGGCGAATGATCAGCAGGGTAGAGACGCCGAAGCACAGGCCCAGCAGAACAAGCGCAAACACTTGAGGCAGCGCAATGAACAGCCGTGTGCCTATGTCGGAATAGGCAATCTCGCCACCGGTCTTGTCGCCACTCCAGTCACCGGCGAGGAAAGTGCGCGTCGCGCCCAGCGCTTGATCGCCCATGTGCTGCACACTCTCGCGGTCCAGCCGCGAGAGGTCGTCATGATTGGTGTGATAGAAGTCGAGGCCATCGGCGACGGCGATGTTGATGCCGGTCGAGCCGTCATGCAGGTGCACGGTGAGGTCGGTCGAGTTGGGTAGCAGCTCATAAACCGCCGTCATCATAGAGTTGGCGACAGGACGCGCGCCGCTCTTCGACCAATCACCTACGATGCCCGCATTGGGATGCCCGGTCTCGAACATCATCGCGGGCCCACGCACGCCGCGCGCTTCAAGATTGATGATGCGGCCGACCTCGACGCCGTATTTCTCTTTCGAGTCCACGAATGCCTGCGCGCCGAGCAGCGCGGTTTCCTCGCCATCGGTCAGCAGGAACAGCACCGGACGGTTCGGCGGGTTCTGCTTGAGGTGATGCGCCACCTCCAGCCACACCGCGACGCCGATGCCATCGTCGCCAAAGCCGGGGCTGGCCTCGACGCTGTCATAGTGCGCCGTGAGAACAAGGGCAGGGCCGTCGCCCGAGCCTGCCTTGAAGAAGACGTTCTGCACGAACGCACAGCGGATGGACGAGCCGGAGATCGAACCGCGGCAGGCGTTCTGCGCGATCACCTGCGGCTGGTATCCAAGCGACGCGATCTCGCGCAGCAGCCGCGAACGCGTCTGGTCGAGCGCGTCGCTATCGGTGGGGTGTGGCGTCCCATCGAGAACCCGCGACAGCCGGTCGAGCGCGCGGGCAGTATCGAACTGATCCGCGGCCTGTGTCGTGCGGACGGGGTCTAGCGTTAGCGGAGCTGCGCGGAAGAAGAACGCGACGAACAGGATGGCGAAGAAGCCAAGCACAAAAAACGCAGATCTGCTGCGCGTCTGATCATCGTGAGTCATAGGACGTTCTCCCGCGGCCTTGGCGACCACGATAGAAGAGGTCGCGCCTCAGCGCCAGCGCAGCGTCTGACCGGTATCCTCGCCCATGGGCGGTGCAAGACGGCGCACAGCCATGCAAGCCACAAAGCAGAACAGCAGGCACGCCCCGCCAACCTCCGGCGAGCCCGACAATTCCAGCGCCAGAACAGCGCCGGTAAACGGCGCATCCATCAGAACGGATACCGCCACTGCCATCCCCAGCAGGCCGAAATAGACCTGCGGCGCCGGTATCCCGAGGGTAAGGCCGGCGACGACACCGAGGCTCGCACCGATCATTGCGCCCACATAAAGCGTCGGTGCGATCGGTCCGCCGCCCCAGCGGAAGCCGAACGTGACAGCAGCCGCCGCAATCTTCGCAAGCGCCAGCACCGGCATCAGCTCAGCCGTGTAGTTTCCGCCAAGACCCGCAGCCAGCGGCTCGTAGCCAATGCCCAGAGCCTGCGGGAAGGCGAGCGCGATAACGCCAAGGATCAACCCGCCAATGATCGGCAGCAACCAGAGCGGCACGCGTACGCGCGCGGCGAACGCCGCCACCATCACCGGCGCGCGCGCCCAGATGATCATCGCGGCATAACCAAACATCGCCAGCACAGGCAGAGCCGCGACCGCCGCAAAATGCGCTTGAGGCAGGATCACGCCGACATCCGGAATGTCGATCACTGGTTTCCCATCCATGATCCAACGCCCGAACATCCACGCGCTGACGGATGCAACAACAACCGGACCAAGTTGCGACAGTCTCAAACGGCGCAGCACCAGCTCGCGCGCCAGGAACACGCCGGCGATCGGTGCATGCAGCGCTGCAGAAATCGCAGCCGCCAATCCCATGCCGAGCAGCATTCGCCGCGACGCAAGGTTCAACCCAAGCAACCGTCCCGGCAGCATCGCAAGCGCAGCGCCAAGGTGAGCCGCCGGCTCCTCGCGTCCCGAACTCCCGCCCCAGCCAAGCGACACCACAGCAACAAGAGCAGACAGGAACGCGTCACGCAAAGACAGCGTGGTCGATCGGATCGTCCCCCGCAGCCGGCGGTTCTGGACAATATCCTGCAGCCCGAACGGACGCGGCGCCGGTCCCCAGCCAATCGAGATGCCCAGCCGCAGCAGAAGACAGATCAGAGCGCCGCCAACGATCGGCGAGATCATCCGCGCCCACCACGGCATCTCAACCAGCCGAGAAGCCAAGCGTCCCGAGGCCGCGCCGAATGCGAGAAACTGCGCGTAGATCACCAACGTCTGGATCGCCGCGACGGCCAGCGCCGCCAGCACACCAACCAGAACGGCGAGCCCCCACATATACAGCCCGCCCCGTTTCGGGCGGCCGACAACTTCACCGGAGGGGCGGTAGATCGCACGCGACATTGGCATGAGTTCTGCGACCCACAGGGGCCGGGTCAAGCGCCGTGATCGCGCGTGGAGAAAAATTCAGTGTCCTGATGGACCGGAAAACCCTGGTTTCACCAATATACGACAGATTTGCTCCGGGGCGCCTCAAGCTGTGGACAGCTGATGCGGCTTGGGACAGCTTCCGCGGATTCGTGCAGACCATGTGGGGATAGATGAATGCGCGCCGCACTTGCCGGAGCTTCGTTGATAATGCTGGCCGCCTGCGGTGGCCCGGAGCAGGCAGAAGGCCCCAGCGCGCCTGAAGTCGCCGATGCGCCCGCAGCAGCCGGCGATACGGCCGTCAAAGTTCCCGCCACCATCGCCGATACCCTGACCATCATGTGCGGCAAGCCGTTCGCGCAGGATGCCACCGCCGGCACGCTGGCCGACATCTTCGGCGCGGAGAATGTCGTTCCCGAAACGATCGATGGCGCCGAGGGCGAACAGTCCAACATCACGGCCATCTATCCGCAGGACAAGTCGCGCCGGATTGAAGTGACGTTCCTCAATGAGGAAGAGCGCACTGTCCTCACCAGCGTGATGATCCGCGGCGAGGTTTCCCAATGGACCGGACCGGGCGGCCTGAACCTCGGAGACGGCGTCGCAACCGTCGAAAAGCTCAACAAGAAGCCGTTCCAGATTGCCGGCTTCGGCTGGGACTATGGCGGCTATGTCACCGACTGGCAGGGCGGGGCGCTGGCTCAGATCGCGCCCGGTTGCATCACCACCGTGCGCTTCAATATCCCGCCAGACGTGCAGATTGCCGATGCCATCCAGGGCGAGGCGCCTCACGCGTCAACCGAGCCTGCGATCCGCAATGCCTCGGCCTACGTCGAGGAAATCATGATCTCCTGGAAGCAGGAACACGAATACTAGAGGCGGCCGCACGGGCGCTTGTCCTTCCCGGCCCGGCGATTAGTCTCATTCCTGACGCATCAGACGTCTGGGGAAAAATATGACGGGTTGGAATCGCAGGCAGGTCACCACCGGTATCGGCGCAAGCCTCGTGCTTGCCGGCTGCGCCAGCGCCGGCATTCCCGGGATGTCCAGCGGACCTGCGCCGAAGCTGTTCTATCTCGGGCAGGCCAAGGTGTTCGGCTTCGATCCGGACGGAACAGCGCCCACCACGCTGGTCGATCATTCGCCGAAAGACGGATCACGCTCGCCGGGCGTCAATGACGGCATCGCCATGCACGCTGCAACCGGCCAGATCTTCTGGACGAACATGGGCCGCGCCGCTGACGACGATGGCTACATCATGCGCTGCGAGAAGGATGGCTCGAACGTCGTCACCATCGTTCCAGCCGGCGGCACGTTCACGCCTAAGCAGCTCAAGATCGACGAGATCGGCGGCAAGCTCTACTGGTCGGATCGCGAGGGCATGGCGATCCAGCGCTGCAATCTCGATGGCTCGAAACTCGAAACGCTGGTCGTCACCGGCAATCCGGTAACCGACAAGGACGACCAGTCGCGCTGGTGCGTCGGCATCGCGCTCGATACGCAACGCGGGCACATCTACTGGACGCAGAAGGGCGGCGACAATTCAGGCCAGGGCCTCATCCGTCGCGTGAACATTGAAGCGCCACGCGGCTCCACGCCGACCAATCGCCGCGACATGGTCACGCTGTTCTCGCGCATGCCCGAGCCGATCGACCTCGATCTCGATCTCACCACGCGCACCATGTACTGGACCGACCGCGGCGATAACACGCTCTCGTCCGCGCCGATGGACCCCGCCGCCAACTATGATCCCGCAACGCGTATGGACCGGAAGATCCTGCTGCGCGGACTCGGCGAGGCGATCGGCGTTGCGCTCGACCTGCCACGCAAGCGCCTCGCCTGGACCAATCTGGAAGGTCAGTTGGGTGTTGCAAACCTTGATGGTTCAAACGCCAAAACGCTGCTGAATGGCCAGGGAATGCTGACCGGAATTTGCTGGGGCTGAGTTTTCCATATTTGCTATGTGGACTTACTCGCTGACGCTGACGGAATGCGATTTCGTCCGTTCCCGAACAATTGAAGGTTGCCTGAACTCCAAACTCGTCCGAAAGGCGTTCTTGGGCTGGGGCCCAATCGGGCGCCCCTTTGTTTGAGGGGGAAGGCGGAGACTGATGAGCGATCAGGCGACGAAAATCCCGGCAGGCATGCGCGCGCATGCCTATGCGGGCGTCGAGCTCATGCTGGATATGGTCTATGCTGCGCGCCAACGCGCGCCGATCGATCTCGAAAGCCTGCTTATCTATCTCACCGTTTCCGAAGCGACGATGCGCCCGCTTCTGCTAGATTCCTCCACGCCGCCGGATGTGCTCGAGCTCGCAGAGCCGCCAGAAGAACTCCGCGGCTCGATCACGCGCGTTCTGGTAGCGGATCGCTTGGGCTTCCCGCGCGAAACGGTGCGTCGCAAGGTGCAGAAGCTTTTGAAGATGGGCCTGATCCAGGAAGACGAGGACGGCCGCGTGCGCACCACGCGCAATTTCGCTGACGAGCGCATCCAGTCATGGATCCGCGACAGCTTCCTGGCGGTACAGCGCTATGATGCCCGCCTGAAGCAGTTCGGCCGCTCGGGCGTATGCGGTCCCAAGCCCACGGATGACACGCCATTTCCCTGAGCTACGACCCAGTCGCAGGGGCAGGCTTGTGTTGCGCGCCGGACGCGTGACATTCATTCCGGAACACAGAAACCGGGGTTCGACATGCGTCTCACCACACTCGCGGCGTCACTGGCATTCGTAGCGGCGATTACGCCGGCAGCATTCGCCCAGCAGGTCCCCGGTCGCGAGGCATTCCGCGCCATCTACAAAGAGATGGTCGAGATCGACTCCTCGCCGACCACCGGCTCATGCACCAAGGTCGTCGAAGCCGCGCAGAAGCGGCTCAAGGCTGCGGGCTATGCCGACGTTGACCTTCAGCTAATCGTGCCGCCGGGCAAGCCTGACGACGGCAACCTCGTCGCCACCCTGCGCGCGGCGAGCCCCAAGAAAAAGGGCGTCCTCCTGATGGGCCACATCGACGTGGTCGACGCCAAGCGCGAAGACTGGGAGCGCAGCCCGTTCACGCTGTTCGAGGAAAACGGCTACTTCTACGGCCGCGGTACCGCGGACATGAAAGGTCAGGCGTCGATCTGGCTCGACCTGATGATCCGCCTCAAGCAGGACAAGACTTTCAAGCCCAGCCGCAATCTCGTGATGGCGCTCACCTGCGGCGAGGAGACCTCGAACCGCGTGAACGGCATCGACTACATCCTCACCAACGATCGCAACCTGTTCGACGTCGACTTCGCCCTGAACGAAGGCGCCGGCGGCCTCCTGTCGGAAGATGGCAAGCCGCTCACCCTGCAGGTGCAGGCCGGCGAGAAGATCCACCAGGTTTACACGCTGGAAGTCACCAATCCCGGCGGCCACTCCTCGCGCCCCATGCCGGACAATGCGATCTACCACCTCATGGCGGCGACCGACAAAGTCTCGCAGCTTTCCTTCCCGATCCAGGTAACGCCCGTCGTCCGCGAATACTTCCGTGTCACAGGTCCGCTGCTCGGCGGCGAGATCGGCAAGGCGATGACGGCGGTCGGAAAGAACCCGGACGATCAGGCCGCGCTCAAAGTCCTGCAGGCCGACGCCACCTACAACGCCTCGCTCCACACAACCTGCGTCGCGACCCAGCTCGAAGCTGGCCACGCGCCTAACGCGCTGCCGCAACGCGCCATCGCCACGCTGTCGTGCCGCGTCATGCAAGGCACCACGCCCGAGCAGGTGAAGGAAACGCTCGAGAAAGCCATCGGCGACGAGCAGGTGAAAGTCTCGATCTTCCGTCGCCGCGACGGCTCGAGCGCCCCGCCGCTCACCGACGAGATCATGGGCCCGATCAAGGCGCAGGCGGCCAAGATGTGGCCCGGCGTGCCAGTCGCTCCGCTGATGATCGCCGGCGCCACGGATGGCCGCTTCCTGATGAACGCCGGCATTCCGACCTACGGCCTCAGCGGCCTGTTCTCGACCGGTGATGAAACCAACGCCCACGGCCTCAACGAAAAGATCCGCGTGAAGTCGCTCTACGACGGCCGCGACTTCCTCGACGCCGTCGTGAAGGCTTACGTGAAGTAGCCGGGATCAGGCCGCAACGTTGATTGGCTTCCGTTGATCGGGTTCAGGCTGTACCAGATCACGAAGCCGATCATTGCAACCAAGCCGATCGCAGATGGCAGGATCTGGCTAAGCGGCTGAACTCCGCGAGCAGGTTTCCTGCGCCGGCAGACATCATGGCGAAGTAAAATCCGATCATCTTCACCCCGTGGTCCAGCGGGCGGACATGGCGATACCACGCCGAAATCCAGAAGAACCGGCTCAGGTCGTAGATCGCAATGGTCGAGAGGAAGCCGACAGTCGCATAGCCAATGGCCGGCGGCCACGATGCGCTGCCTTGGCCCATCTTCAACATGATGACTGCTGCCAGCCCAAGCCCCGCGAGCGCCAGCAGCGCGTCGAGCAGTCCCGGCCCGCGCCGCGTCAATGCGAGCGTCCGCAAGCCGCTGAGATATTGATAGCCGGCGGAAAGCGTAGCCGCCGCCAATGGCGCAGGCGGATTGAACAACACCGTAGCAATCGCCGCGCTGCCCAGCACCAGCAAGCCAAGACCTGCAGTCGCCCAACCCGACCAGCGATGCAGCGGACCGCCCTTGCGGCTTGAACATCGGCACAAGGCCAACCCCCAGCGCTACAGCGCCTGCCGCAATATGCGTCACGACATTGATCTGATGAGGGTCCGCCACGCGTATCCTTCCTTGCTGGGCGACGTCTCTCGCACACGCACCCACGCGAGTATATGACTGCCTTCGTGACAGGCAGCCGCATGAAGGGGGCAGGTATGGCGAAAGGCTGGTTTGGCCCGAAGACAATCGGCTGGGGCATATCGCCAAAGAGCTGGCAGGGCTGGGTTGTCTCCCTCGCCATCCTGCTCGGCGTCGCCGCTTCCACGCGCTGGCTGGTCCCCGCGCTGTCGGAGATGTGGGGCGTCGATCGTATCCCGATCACGGCGATCGCCGTGGGCGCATGGATCGCGATCTACGGCGTCATCATCTGGCTGACCTACGAGAAGAAGGCCTGACGCCTACTTCTTCTTCGCAGGCGCTGCCGCCTTGGCCGCCTGCGCTTCGACAATCCGCGCACCCTGCAGAATGCCGTGCAGCGCATAATTGCCTTCGTGGCAGGCGTACTCATAAACCGGCCCGTTCGAACGGGTGAACAGCATCTCGCCCTTCCACGGCTGGGTATAGAAACCCGGATCGTCGATATCGAACGCGTAGGTGATTTCGTCCGGCCCCGTCCGGGTGAAGCGCTCCGTCACCGTGGCCTGTTCCGACAGGAAGACGGGCTCATAATCGCCATGCCAGCGATTCCAGCCCTTGGTGACCACCACCAGCGTGTCGCCATCCCAGTGACCAACACTGTCGCCCAGCCACTGTTTCACCGCTTCCGGCTTGTGCTCCTCGCCCAGACGGATGATGCGCGCATCGTGCATCATCTCGACATCGATCATCACGTTCGTCGGCGTCTGCACGATCTGATAGGTGTTGTTGTACACGTTGTTCAGCATTGGCGGCCCGCCCGAGCCACGCGAGCCGACAAGGCAACGGTCTGCCGGGTTCATGCCCTCAGGACCATCCTCGTTCCGCTTCGACAGGATCTCCGCGATCCGCTTCTTGCCTTCCGCCGAGAACGGCATCTTCCCGTTCTCCGGCACCGTGATCCAGGACGAACGTGCCTGACCATTCACCACGCCGACCTTCATCCCGCGATCCAGCCAGAACGCATTGTAGCCGCCCGGGTCGCGACCAGCTTGCGGCGCGCCATCGTTCGGGTTGGTCGCGCTGTTGCTGGCGACTTCCTGCTGCATCCGTGCGCCTTCCATGCGCTTCACCTGCTCCTCGCTCAGCACGAGGGGCAGGGAGGCGTTGTTGCGCTCCAGCGTCGTAATGCTCGAATTCGTCCAGTCGCCCTGCAGGTCAGGTTTGCCATCCGGCGTCCGTGGCGGTTGATAACCAGCCTGCGCATGCGCCGACAGCGCGAGTGATGCTGCTGCAACAGCAGACAGAAGCAGGGCTTTGAGGATCACAGGCAGCTCCCAGGCGGATGCTTATCTCGCTAACCCTATCTTGGCTGGTGAGAGCGCCTACCGTCCAGATGCCGCAGGAAGAGTGATCGAGTATTGCGCAACGCGATCAGTTTTCGCGCAACGTTTGCCCATCCGGCGGTCCGGCAATCATTCCCCGCACGCAAATCGACGGATCGGCTCGCCCGCAATCGGGTTCGATCAACATCGACACCTACTGAGAGTGTACGCTTCAAATCCGTCGCGACCAGCTCGCGACAAACTGCCTCGTACGATGTGGCCCCATGTGGGCGCCGTTGAGGCAGGGCGCTGCAAATGGCGGCGCCCTGCAATGTTTGCGACGTCATAATCGCTCTCAACCTTGCTCGGCTGTGCAGCGGTGATCCAAGTGCCCCTCGACACCTCTCATCGGATTCCTTTCAGGAAATTGGCGTGGCGCTTAACGACATGGCTGAAATCGCAACCCAGCAGGACTGGATCGGTCCCGCGTTTCAGCAATACGGATTGCTGGTCGTATCAATGCTTGTAGCAGGCCTGTTCGCAGGCTTTGTGGCGGGCATGTTCGGCATCGGCGGCGGCTTCGTCGTCGTCCCCGCACTGGCCGCCGTGCTCACCGTTCTTCCGCACGAAGGCGGCAACGAGCACATCATGCACGTTGCTATCGGCACCTCGCTGGCGACCATCTTCTTCACCTCGCTCCGATCGGTTCAGGCGCACGCGAAGAGGGGAGCGGTCGACTGGAACATCCTCAAGGGCTGGCTTCCCTGGGTGGTCGGCGGCGTCATCGTCGGCGTTGTTCTCACCGCCTTCATGGATGGCCAGCAGCTGAAGGTCGCCTTCGGCCTCTTCCTCATCCCGCTCGCTCTTCAGTTCATCTTCCGCATCCTCGGCCGCAAGGCGAAGCAGGAAGAGAACATGCCAAAGGGCCCGGTGCGCGCAGCGCTCGGCTCTGGCCTCGGCGCCTTCTCCTCGCTGCTGGGCATCGGCGGCGGCACGCCGGCCATCCTCATCATGACGATGAGCGGCGTGAACATGCACCGCGCTGTGGCGACTGCCGCCGGCTTCGGCACGATCATCGCGGTCCCCGGCGCCATCGGCTCGATGGTAACCGGCCTCGGCGCACAGAACCTGCCGGTCGGCTCGATCGGTTTCGTCAACCTGATCGCGCTCGTCTCGATCACGGCGATGAGCATTCTCACGGCTCCGCTTGGCGCCGCTGCGGCTCACAGCCTCGATCCGGTCAAGCTCAAGCGCATCTTCGGCGTCTATCTGCTGGTGACCGCTGCCTTCATGCTGAAGGACTCAATTCCGTACGCACAGATCTGGGCCGGCGTGACTGGCCACGCCGCCTGATTGCAGGTGGGCTCGAAGGTCTGACGACTTTTACGGTCGGGGATACTAGAACGCCGGGGTGGTCCAACCACCCCGGCGTTTTTGTCTGTCTGCTTGTGGGCAGGCCTTACTTCTTCAGGCTGGCCTTGTAGTCCTCGGCCTCTTTCAGAAGGCGAACCACGTTGCCGCCCCACATCTTGGCGAGGTCTTCCTGCGTGTAGCCCGCCTTGAGCAGGCGATCGGTGATCTTCGGCAGCATGGTGACGTCGTCATAGCCGGCAACGCCGCCACCGCCGTCCCAGTCAGCCCCGAAGCCGACATGGTCCACGCCCACCAGTTTGATCGCGTACAGGATCTGCTCCATGTAGTCCTCGAACGTCGCGCGGTTCTCCGGGAACTGCTTGTTGATCGCGACGCGCTCGTCGAGGAATTTCTCGTACGCCGCGTCCGAAAGATCATCGTCATTGCCCATTTTCTCACGCAGCGAACGCATTGCGGCCATACGTTCCGGGGTCTGCGGCAGATCTTTCAGGAATGAACCCAGCGCGTTCATGTGAATCACGCCGCCCTTCGCCGCCATTTTCTTGAGCAGCGCGTCCGGCAGGTTGCGCGGATGTTCGTACACGCCATCGCAGCCATGGTGCGACAGAATGATCGGCGTCGCCGACAGATCGATCATCTGCTCGATCGTCTGGTCCGACGAATGGCTGCCATCGAGGATGATGCCCAGCTCGTTGGCGCGCTTCACATACTCCTTGCCCATCGGGCTGAGGCCGCCCCATTTGGCGCCGACCGGCCCGGGGTTGGTGGAATCAGCCAGCTGGTTGGTGCCGTTGTGAACCGGACCCGCCATCCGCACGCCCAGCTTGTAGAAGCTGTCGAGCAGCGAAAGGTCCTCGCCCAACTCGTAGGAGTTCTCCATCGAGAGATAGACGATCTTCTTGCCCGAATCGAAGATGCGCTTGGCGTCTTCCGATTTGAGGGCGATCTCGAAATGGTCCGGGTTCGCTGAAACCATCTTGTGGATCGACGTCGCACGGATCAGCGCCTTGTCGCGCACTTGCTGGTAGCCCTCGGGCGTCAGCGGGCCCTGGCCCATATAGATCGCCCAGAAGCCGCCATCGAGTCCGCCGTCAACCATGCGCGGATAGTCGACCTGCGAACCGTCACGCTCACGGCTGTGACGCACCATGATGTCATAGCCGCGCTTCGTATCGAGGAAGGCGGGCGTATCCAGGTGCGTATCCAGCGTCATGAACTTCTGGTGGATCGCATAGACCTCGGGGCTCACGCCGGCGAGGTTCTGTGGTTTCGGCGCGGCAGGCGTCGTCGTCGTGGCGCAAGCGGCCAGTGAGACGGCACTCAGAAGTGCGAGTGTAAGGGAGGTGCGATGCGCCATTGGATCCTCGGCTGGGTTATTGTGCAGTGCGCGCAGTCATGCACGGCGCTCATGCCCCGCTCAAGTTTTTCCTGTCCCGCAGCGTTCGCGAGCCCGCCCTAGCAAAAATATGCGCAGTCCCTGCCGGATGATGTGGCTTCCGCCCGCGATCCGGGCAAATTTGCCCTGACCAGATCAGCCCGAGGGGACACACGCATTGCAGCTATCGATCCGCGAAGCGGTTGCTGCAGAGGCGGAAGAGATTGCGGCCGTGCGCATGGCCGCGGCCAATGATCTCACACTGCGCTACGGCGCCGGGCTCTGGTCCTCGAACACCACCGAGAACGCCGTCCTGCTCGCCATGAAGCACGGTCGTGTGATCGTCGCGACCGATGCCGCCGCCATCGTCGGCACACTCACGCTCTCCAAGCGCAAGCCCTGGGCGATCGAGAAATCCTACTTCACGCGCGTGAAGACCCCGATCTACCTCACCAACATGGCCGTCGATCCGCGCGCCCAATCACAAGGCGTCGGCCGTGCTCTTCTCGCCGATGCAGATCTCCGCGCCCGCACCTGGCCCGGCGGATCAGGGCAGGCGATCCGCCTCGACGCCTTCGACGCAGCCGCCGGCGCCGGCGCTTTCTACGCCAAGTGCGGCTACACGAACCGCGGCCACATCGTCTTCCGCAACGCGCCGCTGATCTACTTCGAACGCCTGCTCGACAGCACCCGGTGACCCCCAACTAGCCAGCCCGATCACAGCTGCGTTTTCTGCGCGATCTGAGATTGAGAATGGGTTGCAATTAGAGATTTCGCGTCGTAACGCTGCGGCAGAAGTCGGGGTCAAACGGGCGGCCGGAATGGCGATGCGCGTCGGGCAAAATCCGCAGGTCGGGAATCGGAATGGCCGAAGGGTCGAACACGAGCGCGAACGCGTCTGCGGAGGCCGAGAAGGTCGCCGCGGAGAAAGCGGCGCAGAAGGCGCACAAGAAGAAGGTGCGCCGCCTGTTCTGGATGACCCAGGCCCGCATCTGGCACTGGATCACGGGCGCCGCGACGCTCGTCGGCATGCTCATGTTCGCGGTAACCGGCATTACCCTGAACCACGCCGGCCAGATCGAAGCCAAGCCGGTCATCTCCGAGGTCACCAAGGTCATGCCGCCGGAGCTGCTCGCGCAGCTCGGCGAAGCGCCGACCGACGGCAAGACCGCGATCCTTCCCAAGCCGGTGTCGGACTGGCTGCAGACAGAAACCGGCGCGCCCGTCTCGCGACGCACCGGCGAATGGTCGGACACGGAAGTCTATGTCGGCCTGCCCAAGGCCGGCGGCGACGCGTGGCTGTCGATCGACCGCGAAACCGGCGACGTCACCTACGAGAACACGGATCGCGGCGCGGTCTCTTTCCTCAACGATCTTCACAAAGGCAGGAACACCGGCCCGGTCTGGTTCTGGTTCCTCGATATTTTCTCGGTCGCGGCGATCCTGTTCTGCATCACGGGCCTCGTCCTGCTGTGGATGCATGCTCCTCGCCGTCCCCCGACCTGGTTTATTGTCGGGGCAGGGTTGGTCGTCCCGGCGCTGATCGCCGTCTTCCTGATTCACATCTGAGCCTGAGGTAGTGTTCGTATGCGCAAACTTCTGACGCTTGCAGTTCCGGTTGTCGCCGCAGGCGCGGCTCACGCCGGCACGCTTGAGCTTTCAGTCGAGATCCCCAAGCTCACCGTTTCCGAATATCACCGTCCCTACATCGCCATCTGGATCGAGGACGCGTCGGGCAAAGTCGCTGCCAACCTCAACGTCTGGTACTCGACCAAGCTCGAGAACGACGAAGGCGAGAAGTGGCTCAAGGACATCCGCCAGTGGTGGCGCCGTACAGGCCGCACGCTTGATCTCCCGATCGACGGCGTCTCCAGCCCCACCAAGCCGCCCGGCAAGAACGTCGTGAAGTTCGACACTGCCGCCGGCCCGATCGCGAAGCTCGCGCCCGGCGACTACAAGATCATCGTCGAAGCCAGCCGCGAAGTCGGCGGCAAGGAACTCGTCGAAATCCCGTTCAAGTGGGCGCCCGGCACGGACGCCACCGGCTCGGCTTCCGGCAAGGAAGAACTCGGCGCCATCTCATTCAAGCTGACGAAGTAACAACCGCATTCTCGGGAGAGACACCATGAAGACCCTGGCCAAACGCCTTGTCATCGCTGCCGCCGTCGCTTCGCTCGGCGTAGGCGCCGCTCACGCCCACCGCGCCTGGTTCGTGCCGTCGTCCACCGTCGTCTCGGGCGACAACGCCTGGGTCACAGTCGATGGGGCGATCTCGAACAACCTGTTCTTCCCCGATCACCGCCCGATGCAGACCGCATCTATCTCGGTCACGGCGCCGGATGGCAAAGCCGTTCAGATCGCCAACGCCTCGGTTGGTCAGTACCGCACCACGTTCGACATCAAGCTCGAGCAGAAAGGCACCTACCGCATCGCGCAAGCCGGTGGCGGCTTCAACGCTTCGTGGAAGGAAGGTACGGAAACCAAGCGCTGGCGTGGGTCGCTCGAAGAGTACGCCGCCCAAGGAATCGCCAAGAAGCCGGGCGTTGAACTCACCGCCACCAACCGCCGCGTCGAAACCTTCGTCACCAACGGCGCACCGACCGAAGTTAAGGCCACCAACAAGGGTCTCGAACTCGTCGCCGGTCCGACGCACCCGAACGATCTCTATTCGGGTGAGGAAGCCACCTTTAAGATGCTCGACAACGGCAAGCCCGCCGCGAACGTCGAAGTCGTCGTGATCCTCGGCGCTGACCGCTATCGCGAAGAAGCCGGCGAGCTGAAGCTCAAGACCGCCGCCGATGGCACGCTGAAGGTGAAGTTCGACAAGCCGGGCATGTACTGGCTTGAAGCTGAAGCCTCCGGCACGACGACTATGGAAGGCAAGCAATTGAAATCGCAGTCGACCTACGTCGCTGTGCTGGAAGTCCTGCCGAGCTAAGTCTTGTCCAAATCGGACAACCACACTGAAGAAGCCGGTCCGCCAACAGCGGGCCGGCTTCTGATTCCGGTGGGCCTCAAGCCCGCCGCCGTCCGCGCCTCCCGCATCGACGCCCCCATCCGCCGCCTCTCCGGCGCAACCATGGGCACGGGTTGGTCGCTGTCCTACGCAGCGCACGACAGCGTGGAAAACAGTCGTGTGGTCGCGGCGCTGGAAGACGTGTTCGCACGGGTGATTCAGCAGATGAGCAATTGGGAGCCAAGCTCCGATCTCTCCAGCTTCAACCGCACACCCGGCTGGCACGATCTCAAACCAGACTTCTTCAAAGTCCTCTCGCGAGCATTGGAAATCGCAGCGCTCACAGACGGCGCCTATGATCCAACCCTAGGCGCGAAAGTCGACGCGTTAGGCTTCGGCCCAACCCCAACCACTGCTCATCCCGACGAAAGTCGGGACCCAAAGCTACACACACAACTCTGGCGGCAAATCCAACTCGACCCAGCCAACCAACGCGCCTTCCAACCCGGCGCAGCCGCCCTCGATCTCTCCTCCATTGCCAAAGGCTACGCCGTCGATCTCTGCGCCCAGGCCCTGCGCGATCTCGCCATCCCGAGCTTCCTCATGGAAATCGGCGGTGAGTTTGCGGGGCAGGGCGTAAAGCCGGACGCGCAACCCTGGTGGGTCCAGCTCGAACTCTCCGACATGGCGCCCGCACCCGCCGAGCCGCCGCACACAGACCTCGCGCTGGTTAATCTCACGGTGGCGACCTCCGGCGATTACATCCGCCGCCGCAATGGCGTGTCACACCTTCTTGATGGCCGCACCGGCCAGCCCGTCAGCAACGCACTCTCCGGCGTCACCGTCATGCACACGAGCTGTATGGATGCAGATGCATGGGCCACCGCGCTTTTCGCGCTTGGCGAAAAAGACGGTCTCGCGACGGCTGACTCACAAGGCCTCGCCGTAATCTTCAGTACACGTACACCCGATGGCGCCCGGTCTTCGCTCAGCGCCCGCGCAAATGAGATGCTGGGCTAAATTGCCGCGACATACTCATGCAGCTTGTCGAGGATCGGCTGCTGCTCCTCCGCGCGATCCTGCATCTGGATGTGCCACTCGCGCTCGCCATCCACGGATACGAAGATCGACCGCCCATCGTCATAGGGAAGGAAAGCGGTGCCGATATACGTCCATTCCTCGCCCACCGCGTGAATGGCGCCATCGAAGTCCTTGAACGCCTTCACGACGCGATAGCGCTTGCCCGGCGTCATGTGGGCGAAGCCGCTTCCGACGCCATGGGCCGTGTAGGTTCCCTTCGGCGCGCCTTCCCCGATCATCGCAGCGATCTCCAATTAGGCGCCGAACTGTGGACTCGTCCCTGACCTAGCGCCAAGGGTGTTCATGCTGTTTCAGCATGTTATTGAGGCAGCCTGTTTTTCGGAGCGCCAGCCGCATGCAACGTCTGATCTTCATCGGCCTGATCCTAGCCATGATCCTCGGCGTCGCCGTCGGTGCATTCGTCTATGGCGATCCGAATGCGCGTCTGAATGCTGCGACACAGCGCGTCGCGCAGTTCGACACCAATAATGACCAGCAGCTCAGCGAGGCTGAATTCAACGCCTCACGTAGCGGCGACACCGATTTCACCTTCGCCCAGGTCGACAAGAACAAGAACGGCTTCGCCACCGCGCTCGAAATCGAGAAAACCTCGACAAAAAGCCAGACGGACATGGCCAGCTACTTCAAGATCCTGTCCGACATCTTCCTGCGTCTTATCAAGATGATCGTCGCCCCGCTGGTGCTGACGACCCTGACAGTCGGCATCGCCCACCTGGGCGGCGGCGCAGCCGTCGGCCGAATCGGCGCGCGCACCATGGCGTGGTTTGTAACGGCGTCCCTGTGCTCGCTCGGCCTCGGCCTCGTGCTGGTCAACGCCCTGCAACCCGGCGTGAATTTCCCTGTAACGCTCGATACAGCCGTGGCGGACATCTCCACCGTATCGACAGGCTCATTCTCGTTGGCGGAGTTCATAACCCACGTCTTCCCGACCTCCATCGCGGACGCGATGGTAAAGAACGAAATCCTGCAGATCGTCGTGATTGCGCTGTTCTTCGGGGTCGCCCTGCAATCGCTCGGAAACAAGGCCGGCAAGGTCACCGAGATGATGGAGCAGGTGGCTTTCCTCATGCTCAAAGTCACCGGCTATGTCATGGCCGCAGCCCCCTTCGCGGTCTTCGGCGCCATCGCCTACACCGTCTCGCTGCAAGGCCTCGGCGTTATCGCCGACTACAGCCGCCTGGTGGGCTCGTTCTTCATCGCGCTCTTCATTCTCTGGGCTGTTCTGGTGCTCGCGGGCTTCCTGGTTCTCGGCCCCCGCGTCTTCAAACTCCTGTGGGACGTGCGCGCTCCGGGCCTCATCGCCTTCGCGACGGCCAGCTCGGAAGCCGCTTATCCGCGCCTGCTGGAACAGCTTGAGCGCCACGGCGTCGCCAACCGCGTCGTCTCCTTCGTCCTGCCGCTGGGCTATTCGTTCAACCTCGACGGCTCGATGATGTATTGCACCTTCGCGGTCATGTTCATCGCGCAGGCGATGGGCATTCACCTCGATATCGGCCAGCAGATTGGGATGTTGCTGCTCCTGATGGTGACGTCGAAGGGAATCGCCGGCGTTCCGCGTGCATCCCTCGTCGTGATCTCGGCGACTCTGCCCGCCATGGGCATGAAACCGGAATGGATCGCCCTCGTGCTGGCGGTCGATGCATTCATGGACATGGGCCGTACTGCCACGAACGTGATCGGCAACTCGATCGCGTCGGCTGTCATCGCGAAATGGGAAGGTCTGCTGTCCAACCCGAAAGAAGATACGCCTGCAGTTGAGGCCGTTCTCGGCTCAGGCGAATCCGATGAATCGGCTGCACAAAAAGTATGACGCAGTGCAGCGATTCCAAGTTGTGATCGGTCACTTGGCAGTTTCCAGCATCATCGTGATGCCGGATCGTTCCGTTCACGTTGACACGTGCGTTACCCTCAGGGCATACGCGAAATTCCAGAGGGTCGCCGGCATCCCCACGGCAGAGCTGCACTGCGAAAAGCGGGCGCTCCCAAAGACCTCGAAAAGTGGTGCCATTCCAGTCGGAATGCGACATTGCGCACACGTCTGGTCTGCAAAAATCACTGCTGTCAGGCTGGCGCTTGCGGCAAAACAAAGGCATAAATTTCAGGTTCCGCCACCTTAGCCAAGATGCAGGGGCTGGAACATCTGGGGCGTCGAGAGCGAGAGAGACATGTATTACGCTACAAAGCGGAATAATACGCAGACGCGTCTGATTGGCTTGGGCGTTGTTGTCCTGGTCAACATTGGCGCTGCGATTGCCGTCATGAACGGTTTTGGCACCACCTTCTTCACGCCTCCGGCTGAGACCGAAGTCGTGATGATCGAAGAGCCGGAGATCATTGACGAAGAGCCGCCGCCGCCGCCGCCGATCGACGTCGATCTGCCGCCGCCGCCGCCGCAGGTCATCCTTCCGGATTTCGTTTTTGAAACACCGCCGCCGCAGGAAGCTGCGCTGACGCAGGTTGTGAGCACGCCGAACCCGGCTCCGGCTCCGCCTGTCCAGGCCAAGCCCGCGCCGCCGCCGGCCGTCACCCTCAAGTCGAAGCCGAAACCCGGCCGTCGCTTTGAGAAGCCGGAATACCCGTCCGCCGCGCTCCGCGCCGGCGAGCAGGGTGAAGTCGTTGTGTCGGTCTGCGTGGCCGCAGACGGTCGCATGTCCGACGTGAAACTCGTCAAGTCCAGCGGTTCGGCTCGTCTCGACGACGCCACGCTGAAAGGCCTGCCGAGAACGCGCCTGGATCCGGCCATCGGCACCGACGGCAAACCGATCGCGATGTGCAACCCTCCGTACCAGTTCACGCTGGTGTGGGACCTGCAGGAAGCGAAGAGGTAATTGCACGCGCCTCGCGCGATGCAGCCCGGCGACCGGTCGGGCGGGGGTAGGGACTCGGTCAAAACTTGGAGCAGTAAGGTCCGGCAGGCGAAGGGATAGCTTCGACCCGCCGGACTACAGTCTCGGGGAAACCCGAATGAGGAGAAGACGATAATGAAAACGGCGTATCTCGGGGATGGTCGCAAACGGCTCACCCTTTCAATCAAAACTATGCTTGCCGCTGTCGCGATGATGTTCGTGCCTGCGGTCGCCATGGCTCAGCCGCCGGCCGAAGCGCCGCCGGCCCTGCCGATGGAAGAGCCTGCTGCTCCGCCGGCTGTTGAAGCCCCGGCTGCTGCACCGGCTGAAGGTGCTGCTGCTGCTGAAGAAGGTGGTCACGGTGGCGGCGTCGCCAGCGCGTTCTCGATCACGGCCGTTTGGGAAGAAGGCGACATCGTCGCTAAAGGCACGCTGATCATCATGGTGATCATGTTCGCCGGCTCGATCTACATCGCCGCCACGAAAGCGGTCGACCAGACGATCCTCTCGAACCAGATGAAGAAAATCCCGGCCTTCTGGGATGCCAACACGCTGGACGAAGGTCTCGACGTTCTCGGTCGCAAGAACGCTTTCCGCTCGGTTGCTGAAGGCGCCATCGCCCAGGCTAACTCGGCTCAGGCCGGTCTCGGCGCCCGCATCTCGCGCACCGATCGTATGTCGCACCAGGTTGGTATCGAGCTGGAGCGCATCAACGGTCGTCTGCAAGGCGGCATGGCCTTCCTCGCTACCGTCGGCGCTATCTGCCCGTTCGTCGGTCTGTTCGGCACGGTGTGGGGTATCGTTAACGCGCTGATCCGCATCACGGCATCGGGCGACGCCTCGATCGAAGTCGTGGCCGGCCCGGTCGGTGAAGCTCTGATCATGACCGCCATCGGTCTTGCTGTCGCCGTTCCGGCGGTTGTGTTCTACAACCTCCTCGGCCGCCGCAACAAAGTGCTCTCGGATGCCGCACGTCACTTCGCGTACGACGTCGACAAGCTGATGGCTTCGTCGGCGAAAGCCTAATCGCTTACTTGAGGAGAGCCAGACATGGCTGACAGTCAAGAAAGCAGTGTTGGCAGCGGCGCCATCCAGTTGATCGAGGAAGACGAATCTCCCGTCAATTCCTCGATCAATACGACCCCGCTCGTCGACATCATGCTCGTGCTGCTGATCATCTTCCTCATCACGGTCCCTGTGGCCGTGGGTGCGGTGGATGTGACGCTCCCCGAAGAACGCAACGTGGTGGTGCAGACCCGCAAGGAGAATATCAACCTTGCGGTCGCTGCGGACGGTTCAGTCTATTGGAACCTCAGCCAGATCAGCGACGAACAGCTCGCGAACCGGCTTGCAGTTGAGGCGCGCAAGCAGCCCCAACCGGAAGTCCACATTCGCGGCGACCTTCTGACCGAATACTATCACGTCGGTCGCGTCGTTGAGCTCGCACAGAAGTCCGGCATCCTGAAGATCGGCTTCATCACGAAAGCGCCCCCGAAAATCGCGCAATAGCGCGAACCGGGCATAGGAGTTAGTTGCTATGGCAATGCAGGTAGGGGCGGCACAGGAAGGCGAACCGCTTTCCGAAATCAACACCACCCCACTGATCGACGTGATGCTGGTGCTGCTGATCATGATCATCGTGACGCTGCCGCCTCAGCGCCACGCGGTCAAACTGGACACACCGCTGCCGCCTCCGCCGGATGCGCCGCCGCCGCCGCCAGATCTTCCGGACCCCGT
Organism: Hyphomonadaceae bacterium; assembly: GCA_965229115.1. Classification (GTDB taxonomy): domain Bacteria; phylum Pseudomonadota; class Alphaproteobacteria; order Caulobacterales; family Hyphomonadaceae; genus UBA7672. The sequence goes on from CBDDIR010000003.1 coordinate 813,055, forward strand.
CCGGATCATGGTGGACTTCGACGGCTCCATTCTCTGGAACGGCCAGGTCGTGAACCGGAACACGCTCGACGCGAACCTCAAGATCGAGGCCGGTCGTGCAGTTCAGCCGGAAATCCACATCGAGCCGCACCGGCTCGCCAAGTACGGAGTTGTCGCACACGTGATGGCATCCGCGCAGCGTAACCGGTTGACTAAAATGGGTGTGATCGGGGGAACCTGATCTCGCCGCATTTGGCTGACTAAAATTGCGGCGGCGCCTGTCGGAATCCCGGTAGGCGCCGTTCGTCTGCAGCGGTTGCTGCATATTGTGAGTTGAGGCCGGGCAACGGCTGTCTATATCGAAACGAACGACTATCAGGTGGAGGTCTTTAAGATGCAGACGTTCGGCAAAACCATGCGCAACAGCATGTCGGCCCTCGCGCTCGGCATGGCCGCATTCGGTCTCGCCAGCGTAACTCTGGTTACGGCTCCGGCAGCGCTCGCACAGAAAGCCACGGCGAAAAAAGAATTCGTCGAGAACTTCAACGCGGCAAACGCCGCGCTCTCAGCCAAGCGCTACCCCGAGGCGATCAGCAAGGCTGACGCCGCCGCAACCCACGCGGAAGGCGCGCAACAGAAAGCCGCCGTCGAGCAGATCCGCGTTGCTGCAAACTGCGGCGGAACAAACGCCCAGGCCTGCATCACCGCCATCGAGAAGGGCAAAACCGTCAGCGGCATCCCGGCTGCCGTGCAGCAGAACTGGGACAAGATGCTCGCCGGCAAGTACGACGCCGCCGGCCAGTCGGCCAAGGCCGCTGCCCAGACTAAAGCGAACATCGACAAATACGGCGGCACGGCCAACGAGCTGCAGTTCATCGCCCGCAAAGAGCTGGATGCGAAGAACTACGCTGAAGCCGTGAAATACGCCCAGAAGGCTGTCGACGCCAAAGGCGGCGGCACGGCCTACAACATCATGCTCAACGCCTACTCGGCCCAGGGCAAGATGGACGACTACTACAAGGTCGTCGAACGCATCGCTCCGGTCATGAAGACGGACAACTACTGGCGCATGCTCATCGAGCGCACCAAGAAAGAGCCGAAGTTCAAATCGAACGACGCTCTGCTCGACGTCTATCGCGCGCTCGACGCTGCTGGCGTGAAGCTCAACGTGACCGAGCAAAAAGAGATGGCCGACATGGCCCTCAACCGCGGCAACGCGATCGAGGCCGAGAAGATCTGGGCCCCGCTCTTCAAGGCCGGCACGCTCGGCGGCGCTTCGGACAAGGATGCAGAGCGCAACAAGCGTCTCTTCGCTCGCGCGCAGGCCGATGCGAAAGCTGACAAGGCCACCAACCTGGCCAAGTCGGAAGCTGACGCTGCTGCCAAGACGACCGGCGACCAGTACGCCAGCACCGCAGAATCGTATCTCGGCGCCGGCGACTACGCCAAAGCGATCGACCTCTTCGGCAAAGCGCTCGCCAAGGGCAACATGGACGCAGGCGCGACCGACCTCGTGAAGGTCCGCCTCGGCATCGCCCAGTTCAAAGGCGGCAAGAAAGCCGACGCCACCAAGACCTGGCAGTCGGTCAAGGCTGACAACGGCGCCGCATGGCTCGCCAAGTCCTGGCTCGCAATCGCCAAGGCCTAAGGCCCACGAACTCTGAAATCGAAAAGCCCGGCTGGAAACAGCCGGGCTTTTTGTTTGTGCGGGAGCAGGGGGGGGGCAGAGCGGTTCGACGCCCTGGAGCCTCACCCAGCCCCATCCTCCGGCTCCACCGCCTTCACGCCCGCGATAGCCGGGCCATCGCTCTCCGTGGCCGCCTCAGCGCGCAGGAACAGCCTGTCCGGCCCGATATCCACCCGCATGGGCAGAACGATCAGCGGCGCGTCATGCCCATGCAGCCTGCGCTGCAGGCTCAGCGCTGTGCCGCCATGCAGCAGGGTAGAGGCCCAGCCATGCGGCTTGGTCATCGGCCGCGTCGCCACGAAGATCGCGTTCGGATAATCCTTCAGCGCCTTCAGGCAGAGCTCCTGCAGCGTCTCCACCGCATCCGTCGAGAAGCCGGTGTAAACCTTCGCCGGCATGCCGTGGTCGCGACACCACGCGGCAATCTTCCCGCACCGCTCGCCCACCTGTATCTTCAGCCGCTCCAGCGCCGCGTGCCCGCCATACGCCTCGGCATCCACCTCGCCAGCCGAGATGATCAGCACGCTATCGAACTGCCCGCGGAACAGCCGCTGCGCATGCATCAGCGCGTGCAGGCCAGCCGCGCCCTGCGATCCTGTGATGATCCCCACCGGCCGCTTCATCTTCAGCGGTTTGGGAATATCGATCGCCGCCGCCGGGTCGCGCATCAGCAGATCATCGAACGTCTTGTTCATCGACGCGTCGAACCGAAGATAATGGTCGCGCACCCAGTAGCCGCACGCCGCCAGCAGCAACGCCACCACCACGGCCACCCACGCCCCCTGGCTGAACTTCGCCAGGAACAGCGTCACCAGGATCGCCGCAGCCACAGTCACGGCCACCAGCGAGATCACGGTGCGGGTCACCCACACGCCCGTCTTCATCTCGCGCCGATGGGTCAGGTTGTACCGCGCCAGCCCCGCCAGGGAGAGGCTGAAGGTCAGGAACACGTTGATCGAATACAGCACCACCAGGCTGTGCACCTGTCCGCCGGTAAACAGCAGCAGCGCCCCGGCAGAGACCCCCATCGCCAGCACGCCATTCTGCGCCACCAGCTTGTTGGATAGGTGCGCAAATGAATGCGGCGCCCACTTGTCCAGCGCCATCCACGCCAGCACGGCCGGCCCGCCCAGGAACCCCGAAGACGCAGCCACCAGCAACAGCGTCGCCGCAAACACCATCGCGACAATCAGAATGCCCTGCTGCAGCAGCTCCTGCCCCGGGAACAGCTTCAGCACCGTCGCCTCGAACACCACGGCGTTCAGCGTCTTGCCTTCCTGCAGCTCCGGCAGCCACACCGTGTAAAGCAGCATGATCCCGCCCGCGAGCAGGCCCAGCGACAGTGCAATAAGCGCCATAGCCCGCGCCCCCGTCTGCGCCCGCGGCGGCTTCAAGGTGTGCGCATTCTCCGACAGCGACTCGATGCCGGTATAAGTGCCGGCCCCCGCCGCATAAGCCGTCGCAATGATCGCGATCAGCGCCCAGATCCCGCTCTCGTTTGTGACGCTTTCAATATGCCGCTCGGCGTCCACCACCGCTTCCACCAGCCGGTCGCTCTGCGCAAACAGCCCGAACCCGATCAGGATGGCGTGCACAGCCAGGAAGCCGAAGAAGATCGGCGCCAGCACCAGCACCGACTCGCGCACGCCCCGCAGGTTGATGAACAACAGGAAGCCCAGCGCCGCCGCCAGCGCATACGGCTTGAACGGGATCAGGCTCGGCGCAAGGCTGAACATCGCATCCGCCGCCGCCGCGATCGAAATCGCGATGGTGAGCGAATAATCGACAATCAGAGCCGAGCCAGACAGCAGCCCCGCATACGGGTGCACCAGCTTGGTCGCCGCCTTGTACCCGCCGCCCCCATTGGGAAACAGCCGGATGATCTGCACATAGGCCAGCGAGATCACCACCACGGTCAGCGCCGTAATCAGCGCCAGCCACATCACCAGCGGCTCATGCCCCGACAGGTGCAGGGACTTGTAAGCCTCCTCCGGGCCGTAGTTGGCCGATGAGAGGCTGTCCGCGCCCACGCCAGCCCACGCCAGCACGGCGACAAGCGCCGCGTGCCGCCAGGTCTCCGAACTCATCGGATCCTTGCGCTTGGCCTTCGCCTTGGGTTTTTCAGAAAGCGCCATCAACCAGCCCGGGAAAGCTTGGGCCGGCTCGCCCGGCCAGCGGGCAGGGGTTCCGGCGCGCGCGGACAATCCTCCCGGCGATTGCCGGATGCAAGGGTCACAAGATTACAAAAATCATTGGAATATTAAGGCCGGGCGTCCATCTCTCCCGGCGACGACACGCCGGTTTGACGCGGCGCGGCGAACCCGCCATAGAGCCCGCAAAACCTCCCCCACAAGACCCGACCCGCCCCTATGCTGCAGATCAACGACCTCACATTCCGCATCGATGGCCGCGCCCTGTTCGAAGGCGCCTCGGCCCAGATCGCTGACGGCTGGAAAGTCGGCCTCGTCGGCCGCAACGGCACGGGCAAGTCCACCCTCCTGCGCATCATCCGAGAGGAACTCGCCAAGGGCGAGGGCAATGGCGATGGCACGGTCCGCATCAACCGCGGCGCCAAGATGGGCTACGTCCTCCAGGAAGTCCCCGCCAACGACATGACGCTCCTCGACGTCGTGCTCGAAGCCGACGCCGAACGCGCCAGCCTGATGCGCGAAGCCGACACCTGCGAAGACCCGGACCGCATCGGCGAAATCCACGAACGCCTCGCCGACATCGACGCGTGGTCGGGTGAATCCCGCGCCGCTGAAATCCTCGTCGGCCTCGGCTTTACGCAGAACGACCTCTCGCGCGCCTGCAAGGAATTCTCCGGCGGCTGGCGCATGCGCGCAGCCCTCGGCGGCGTCCTCTTCGCCCAGCCCGAACTCCTGATGCTGGACGAACCGACCAACTATCTCGATCTCGAAGGCGCCGCCTGGCTCGAGACCTATCTGCGCAAATACCCGCACACCGTCGTCATCGTCAGCCACGACCGCGACCTGCTCAACCGCTCCGTCACGCACATCCTGGCGCTCGAGAACACCAAGCTCGTCCTGCAGGCCGGCGGCTACGACACCTACCTGCAGCGCCGCGCCGAGCGCACGCAACACCTCGCCGCCCAGAAGGAAAAGCAGGACGTCCAGCGCGCCCACATGCAGTCCTTCATCGACCGCTTCAAAGCCAAAGCCTCGAAGGCCGCCCAGGCCCAGTCCCGCATGAAGATGCTGGAAAAGATGACGGTCATCACCGTGCCGCTGGCCGAGCGCACGACCCCGTTCAAGTTCTACGAAGTCGACGAACTGGCGTCCCCCATCCTCGAACTCGACAAGGTCGACATGGGCTATGCCGAAGGCAAGCCGGTGCTCGATCGCGTCTCGCTGCGCCTCGACTTCGACGACCGCATCGCCATCGTCGGCGCCAACGGGCAGGGCAAGACCACGCTGGTCAAATCCATCGCGCAGAAACTCCCGCTGCTGCAGGGCGTCCGCCGCGCGTCCAAGAATCTCCGCATCGGCTATTTCAGCCAGGACCAGCTCGACGAACTGCGCGCCGGCGAGACCGTGCTCGATCACGTCAAGGATCTGATCCCCAACGCCGGCCAGGCCCAGGTTCGCGCGCTCGCCGCGCAATTCGGCTTCGGCCACGAGAAGTGCGAAACGAAAGTCGACAAGCTCTCAGGCGGCGAGAAGGTGCGCCTCCTGATGGGCCTCACCACCTACAAGAAGCCCCACATCCTAATCCTCGACGAACCGACGTCCCACTTGGACATCGATAGCCGCGAAGCGCTGATCTACGCGCTCAACGAGTTCAACGGCGCCGTGCTGGTCATCACCCACGACACGTATCTGGCGGAAGCCGTCGCCGACCGCCTCTGGCTGGTTAACAACGGCAAGGCCAACCCGTATGACGGCGACCTCGCCGACTACAAGGCGCTCGTCCTCGCCGCAGACCGTCCGGAAGAAAACAAGCAGCACGCCATCGCGCGCGCCGAGATCGCCGCCGCCGCTGCCAAGGCCGAAGAGAAAGCCGCGCCGAAAGCCGACAAGCCCAAGCCCGCCGTCAAGATGTCCTTCAAGCAGAAGCATCGCATCGAGACGGCCGAGAAAGCCGTCGAGAAAGCCCGCGCCGCCCTCGAACTCCTCGACCGCGACCTCGGCGACCCGGACACCTTCACGCACAAGGCCGACGCCGAAGCCAAACTAAAAGGCCGCGCCAAGCTGCAATCGCAACTCGACGCGGCCGAAGCCGAATGGCTGGAAGCCCTCGAAGCCGTCGAGAGCTAAAACGCAAGGTGCATCGCAGATGCGCCGCTGACGGCTGATCGGCGTCACATCATCAGCACGACAATTCCGTTGTCGTTCACCGCAGCCTCGAGAACGAGCTCCTTCAGGCTGCGGAAGTAGGTGGCGACGTATTCGATGTCCTCGGCGTCGCGCCGATCCCAGATGTCCGGGTAGATGTCGGCTGCTTCAAGAGCTGCAAAGTCCAGCGTCTTTTCGACGAAGTCATCCGGCTTCGATGCCAGATACGCCGCAAAGAATCGGGTGTCGTGCTCGGAGAGCAGCCGCGCAGGTCCCAAGCCAAGATCCCCGCCAAGCTCTTCTCCGGCAAACAACGCGCCTTCCGGAACGGTCGTGCTGTCCGGGCTGCCGCTCAGCAGGAAGTGGATCGCGTGCCACGCCTTGTCGAGATCGACCAGTTCGCCCTCGGGCACGGCCTGATAGTCTTGAGGCGCAGCGAAAGCTCCGGCCGTGTCCGGTTCTGCGCGCAACCTGGCCATCGTGTCGGCGTCACAGCGCCGAAGCAGCATGCACATGCCCATGGCTGTCCCCTTGTGATGTGTCAGCCCAAAGGCCCAGCCGGCTAGGGCAGGTTAGACCTGCCCACCACCGCCGCCGCCACCCCCACCGCCGCCACCGCCGCGGCTCTGGGTCCGGCGCATCATCTGGTTATGGGCGCCGCCCATGCTGCCTTTGCCGCCTTTGAACTGGTTCGGATCGAACCCGCCCTTGCCCTTGGAGCCCGGAGGTCCGCCGGCGTTGCGCGCAGCAGACGTGCCGTGCAGCTTCTGGAACAGAGCCTTGGCGTGCTCGCTCTGGCTCGGATGATCGCGACCCGTGGCTTCGGTGTGATCGCCCTTCTTGGCGCCGGCCTTGGTCGAGGGCGCAGCCGCGCCCTTCACATCCGGCTTGGCGCGCGTCGCATCGGTGTTGCCGGTCTTGGACTTCGCGGGCGAGGGGACTTCCTTCGAGCTCACAGGTGTCTCGCCGCCTTTATCCTTGGCGGTTGCTTTCGCCGTCGCCTTCGCGGGCGCAGCCTTGGCAGGCGCGGGTTTGGCGGCAGTCTTCGCGGCGGGTTTCTTCGGTTCGCTTGGCTTGGCCATGGGCACGCTCCTCTTATCGGGGCGTGTAGATCGCCCTTTGTTTCAATGTAGGCCGCTCGATCTCGAGTCGAGAAGGGGTAACGCCCTCGGCCTTCATCTTCGCTTCAATCCAGAGAAGGATGTGCTCAAACGTAGGCTTTTCAAGGCCCGGTATCTCATTCAGCACCGAATGATCGAGTTCCGCGAGCGTCCGCTTGAGCAGATCCTCCAGCGCGCCCAGGTCCATCACCCAGCCGTCCGCATCCGGATGCTGCGAGGCCACCGCCGCCGTCACGACGAACGAATGCCCATGCACGCGCTTGTAGTGCGGCGCGCCCTTGTCGGCCTCGATGTAATGGCTCGCCTCGAAGCTAGCCGTTGCGCTGATCTCAAACATAGCTCTGGTCTCAAACAGTCAGGGTCCACCACGGGAACCCGGCCAGCTGCGGGCCCATCCGCGCCATGCGGCAGGCCACCCCGGCCGTCGCGGGATATACGTCGGGCTTGTCGGTCTGCACAACCGCCCCCAGCACCCCAGTTTGCGCCTCACAAAGATCAAGGATTTCAGAGCACAACGTCTCCTGCAGGTTGAAATGGCGGTCCCCCGCCAGCCTCAACACGCCCTCGCGCACGAAATCATAGTCCTGCACCCCCGCCACATCGTCCCCACGCGGAGGCGGACCCGGCACAAGCAGGGCCACAGACACATAAACCTTCTGACGCTTTTCCAGCTCGAACGCATGGAAGCCAATCGACGCCTGCGCCTCGATCTGCCTCAGCCAGATCACGTAAAACTCAGGGTAGCTCATGACCGCGTCTCGAACATCACATCGCGCGCGCCGCCATTCAGCCGCTGCCCGTTGTCGACATGCATCACCTGCGCGGTCATCGACGTGTTCGTCAGCAGACACTCCAGCGCGCCATAAACATCATCCAGCGCAATTGGCCGCCCCAGCGGATTGCGCGACGCCACCGCCTCGAACTCCGCCTGCGTCTGGTCATGGCTCGGCAACAGCAATCCCGGCGCAATCGCATTGACGCGCACCGCCGGCGCAAACGCCCGCGCCATCATGTCGGTCGCCGCCAGCAGCCCCGCCTTGCTCATCGTGTACGAATAGAAGTCCGGGTTCATCGCCCACAGCTTCTGGTCGACGATGTTGACGATGCAGTTGTCGCGCGCCGGGTCAGCCTGCGCCGCGAACCGCTCCGCAAGCAGGGCAGGCGCCCGCAGGTTCACCGCCATCGCCTTGTCGAACATGCCGATGTCCATCTTGCCCGGGACATCATAGTCGAACACCGATGCCGAGTTGATCAGCCCCGACAACGGACCACCCGCCAGCTGGCTCGCCTGATCGATCAGCGCACACGCCGCCGTGTGATCCGAAAGATCCGCCGCGATCGCCCACGTCTCGACATTGCGCCCGCGCAGCTCCGCACACAGCGCCTCGGCTTCCGCCGCATTGGAATTGGCATGGATCACCACGCCATGCCCCGCCGCCGACAACCGCTCGACAAGATACCTGCCGACGCGCTTGGCCCCACCCGTCACGAGTATGCGTTTCAGCGCTTTGCTCATACCCAATGTCTTGGAGCCCGGCCCGCAGCCGGGTCAAGCCTCAGACAAGGTTAAGCCTGCAAAACCGCTAGAAAGGCGAGCCTCCGCCTCCGCCGCCGCCGGGAGGTCCGCCGCCACCGCCGCGTCCACCGCCGCGTCCACCGCTGCCGCCACCGCGCCGCCCGCCGCTACTCGGCGCACCGCCGCCTTCACCGCCGCCGCCCTGCATCCGCATCGGCGCAGCCATCAGCAGCTCGGCGCGCGTCAGCACCTTGTCGCCATTCACATCCAGCCGCTCGAACTCGTGCCGCAGAGCCGTCGCGAACTCCAGCTTCGTCACCGTGTAGTTCAGATCGCTGTCCATCGCGCGCATGTCGGGCAGGGCCTCGGCATCGCCCAGAACGCTCTTGCCCCAGTCCATCATCTCGAAGCCGGTGATCACACCACTACGATCCACGTCCGCCCGCGCGAACTCCGTTTCGATGCCCGTCTCCAGCTCATCCCGCGTCACGAGCAGGTCGCCATTCGCATCCATGCTCGTGAACAGGATCGCCACCGGCCGCGCCACCTTCGCTTCCTGCAACCGCCCCGGCCCAGCTCCACCGCCAGGGCCTCCCGGTCCACCCGGAGGTCCCCCCGGCGGCCCAGACGCACATCCGGCCGCCATCAATCCCGCCGCTGCAACAGCGACGCGCACAAACCTGCGTTGCATGAAACTCTCCACGCCAATGTGCGTGCAGCTACGCGCGCCAAGCGTCGCGAAGTTTTGCCGGAGTTGTCGCGAAGTGTAGCGGAACCCTGCGCCGATCAGCGCAGTCTATTTCGAGGCGAACTTGCCGCCAGCTTGGCCGCCCGAGAACTTGCCATCAAGCATCGCCTTGGTCGGCTTCTCGCCATCCATGCGCAGGCCCTGGCGCCAGTCCCAAGGCATGATGAACTCGCCGCTCCACACGCCGGCCTTCGCCTTGCGCGCCTTCAGCTCCGCTTCGACATACGCCGTCGAATAGGTGCGATAGGCGAGGGCATGGCCATTCGCCACCAGCCACTCCTGCACATCCGCGCCGCGCACCGAGCACTTGCCGATAAACCGGCCATAGCGGTCCTTGTCCTCGATCGCGCACGTCACCGGATTGCGGTTGATCCACGCATCCAGCGCATTCGCGGCAATCGCGCCGCAACGAATGAACTGGCCCTTCGCATTGCGGCACTTCTGGTCGGACTCAGGCGCATCCACGCCCGTCAGGCGGATGCGCGTCTTCGCGATCTCGATCGTGTCCGCATCAATCACGGATGCCGTGCCCGCAATCTCCGGCGGCAAGCCCTTGCGCGCAGGCGCAGCCTCGCCCTCCAGCGGCGCGAGGGCGACCGCGAGGCCCAACAAGGCCGGCGCCGCCCACAGCACAGGGGCGTTCCAGCGGCTCTTCTGAAGGCGTTTCAGGGCGTTTTGCAACATGCCCAGGACGGTCGGCCCGAAACCTTGCGATAAGGTTGACCGGCGCCAGTTCCGCCCCCGGCTGCGGCCGATTGGCCCCCCACCCGGACCCCCGCAAATAGGGGCACATTCTTGCTTGCGTATGGGGGGTCAATCGTGTCCTTTGCGCGCGGATTTCAATGGAGAATCCGATGTCAGGCGTGGTCGTAGTCGGCGCTCAGTGGGGCGACGAGGGGAAGGGCAAGATCGTCGATTGGCTGTCCAGCCGCGCCGACGTCATCGTGCGTTTTCAGGGCGGCCATAACGCCGGCCACACGCTCGTCATCGACGGCAAGGTCTTCAAGCTGAACCTCTTGCCCTCCGGCGTCGTGCGCGGCGGCAAGCTCTCCATCATCGGCAACGGCGTCGTGGTCGACCCGTGGCACCTGCTCAACGAGATCGCCTCCATCGGCCAGTCCGGCGTCCATCTCGGCCCGGATGATCTCATCCTCGCCGACAACGCCGTCCTCATCCTGCCCTGGCACAAGGATATCGACGCGGCCCGCGAAGAAGCCGCCGCCGGCGCCCAGATCGGCACCACCCGCCGCGGCATCGGCCCCGCCTACGAAGACAAGGTCGGCCGCCGCGCCATCCGCGTCGCAGACCTCGCCGATCCCGCCGCCCTCGACCTGAAACTCGATCGCCTGCTGGCCCACCACCGCCCGCTCCGCGCCGGCCTCAACCTGCCCGAGCCCGACGCCGAACAGCTCAAGCGCGACCTGCTCGCCATCGCGCCGCAGATCCTCGCCTACGCCCAGCCCGCATGGGAACGCCTCGACCAGGCCGTCCGCCTTGGCCGCCGCATCCTGTTCGAAGGCGCGCAGGGCGTCATGCTCGACGTCGACCACGGCACCTATCCGTTCGTCACCTCGTCCAACGTGGTGTCAGGCCAGGCGTCCGCCGGTTCCGGCACGGGCCCGAACTCGATCAACTACGTGCTCGGCCTCGCCAAGGCCTACACCACCCGCGTCGGCGGCGGCCCGTTCCCGACGGAGCAGGACAACGAGATCGGCCAGCGCCTCGGCACGATCGGCCACGAATTCGGCACCAACACGGGCCGCGCCCGCCGCTGCGGCTGGTTCGACAGCGTTATGGTCCGCCAGGCCTGCGCCGTCTCCGGCGTCACCGGCCTCGCGCTCACCAAGCTCGATGTGCTCGACGGCTTCGACGAGATCCAGATCTGCACCCACTACAAGCTGGGCGACAAGATCATCAATCACTTCCCGTCCGGCATGACCGATCAGGCCAACGTCACGCCGATCTACGAAACCGTCAAAGGCTGGAAAGGCTCCACCCGCGGCGCCCGCTCCTGGACCCAACTCCCCGGCGAAGCCGTGAAGTACGTCCGCCGCCTCGAAGAACTCGTCGGCAAACCGGTAGCGCTGCTCAGCACCTCGCCTGAACGCGAAGACGTCATCCTCATGCGCGACCCGTTCGAGAAGTAGCCCCGGCTACTGCACGAACTGCGTCGCTGAGAACTCCGCCGCTTTCGTCAGCGTCAGCTGCGTCGCGCCCGGCGCAGTCACGCCACACGCCAGCATCCACGCTGCCGCGCCGAACGTGTTCGGCTGCAGCGGCTTGATGTCCGGCGCCTTGCGCGTGTCGGCGGTGTAGGGTTGGCCGGTCGCCATGTTCGACAGGCCGATCATGCCGTAGTTCACGAAGGTCGGGTTCATGCAGTCGACGATGAAGCGCGTCCACTGGCCCTTGCTCGGCTTGCCGCCGACATTCTGGTCCGTCTTGAACACGTAGAGCTGCCAGCCGCTCACCGCATTGCCCATCCGGTTCAGCGAGCCCATGTCGACGAACATCACATCCGTCTTCGTCCGCCCGCCCAGCGCCAGCTGCATCGGCGTCACCGGCGGCGTCGAAGCATCCGACGGCTGCAGGTTCACCTTGTTCCCGCACAGGCTGGTCTGCGCCACCACGGCGCTGTTGACCATCTTCCTGACCTTCTCGGTATGCACCGCGCGGCTCGCCGCCAGCTTCTCGGCCGAATAGCCGGCCTGCTGCGCCCAGTCGTTCAGCGGCGTCACATACCGCGTCTCGATCGCATCGAGATCGCTGTCATACGCGCGGCGGTCATTCGGCGCATAAAGCCCGAAACCGGCGAGGTCATCCGCGCGCTTCAACACCTCGCCGCAGAACAGCGCCGTCTCGACAGCCGCAATCGCATTGGCGCTCGGCTGCGCTGCAGCCGCGCCAACTCCACCGATCATCACCGCCAGCGAAAGCCCCAACCCCCGCAGCATCAGCTACCCCTTCTTCGGCCTGAACGCGATCAGCACGTTGCCCGGCGGCTCGCCAAAGCGCGCATAGCCCGACTGCACGAACAGCGTGCCATCGCCCGCCACATACGGCGCGCTATCCAGACCGCCGCCATGCCCTTCGACGCCGTTCACCGTGTTCGGGAATTCGCGATTGGTCATGTACTCGAACAGCACGTCGCCATTCTTGCCGTCGAAGATGCGCAGCATCCCCTGCGTCGTGCCCGTCACCACCGCGCCGTCCACCAGCAGCGGGGCAGGCGACATGCCCAACCGGCAAACCTGCGGACGCGCAGCCGGCGCAGCAGCAGGCGCCGCAGCCGCCACCGGAACCGCAGCCGCTCCCGCAGCCCCAGCCGGAGCCGTCGGCGGCGCGCCCACCACAGCGGCAGCAGCAGCCGGCGGGCGCGGCGCAACTGGCGCCTGCGTCACGCGCGGCGGCGGCGGCAGAACCGGCGCAGTAACGCGCTGGATCTTCCATTCAGCGGGCGGCGTATAGGCCTTCGCAACCGGCGCTTCCTGTCCGCAATCGCGCAGATTGTTCTTGTATGACCACTCAATCTCGCCGCTCATCGCGTTCACCGCGTGAATGCCCGGCCCCCAAGCCGGGTTCTCATCCGGTCCCGCCGGACGGTTCGAGTCATTGTTCGGCACGAACACGCGCTGGCCATCATACGCCATGCCCCAGTGCACGCCGCCATTGGCCGAGCCGCGGCCGACCTTGTTCGACCACACCAGCGCGCCATTATCCGGGTTCAACGCCCACACCACGCCAGACTTCTGCCCCGCAATCACCAGTTCCGAACCATCGCTGCGCTTGATCAGCATCGAGGTCGCGCCGAAGTCATGGTCAGGGCTGTGATACTCACCCGGCCAGTCGCAGTTGGCCGAACGCCGCCCGCACGCATAGTTCCAGATATCCGCCTTCGTCGCCTGGAACACCCAGCGCTTCTCGCCCGTGTCCATGTCATAGGCGATGATCGCGTCAGACGTATCCGTCGCCGGCCACGACGTGTTCTCGCCCGTGCCCGCATAGATCACATTGCGCTTCGCATCGATCGTCGGCGTCGACCAGATGATCGCGCCAGACGGTCCCCACTGTTGCGTGCCCGTCCGCCCCAGCCGCACAGGCTGTGCCGGATCCATCGTCGTTCCGGTCCACAGCTTCTTGCCCGTCGCCAGATCGAACGTGATGATCGCGCCCTGGCCCTTGCAGCACTCGTAATCGTCCTGGCCGGCATAGTTCACTTCAATCGCCGACACCGGCGTGAACACCTTGCCGCCATGCACCACAGGCGCGCCGGTGATCCGGTTGAGATCGTTCAACCGCGCCTCGCTCACCCACAGCTTCCGCCCCGTCCGCGCATCAACTGCGTGCACAAAGCCCGCCGCATCACCCATCAGGATCGCCGCCGGCGACTTGTCCGTCGCCTCCGCAAACGTCAGCGACGAGCGCAGCGTCATGTCGGACACATAGTGCCACTTCACGCAGCCGGAGTTCGTATCCAGCGCGTACAGCCGCCCCGCATCCGTCGCCGCGATGAAGATCGTGTCGCCCACGATCACCGGCTGGGATCGCATCGTCGGCGTCTGCGGGAAGGCAGCCACCCACGCGACTTCCAGATCCTTCATCTGGTCGCGCGAAAGCCCCGTCTCCTTTGCGGATTGCGCACGGTTGGCGTCGCCAGTCACGCCGAACGTCGTCGATGTCCGCGCCTGATCCGCCGCCAGCTTCACCTCGCGCACCTTCACCGGGCAACGCGCTGCGCTGATCCAGCTATCAACCGAACCCTCATCCTTCGGCAGCCACTCGATCAGCTGCGCCAGCTCCGGCTTGGGCACATCCTTCGCCTGGATCTTCATGTAGCCAAGCTCGAGCGCGTATTTCACCGTCGCGCGGGGCAGGGTGCGCAGCGCCTCGAACGAGGGCGCGCCGCTCTGGCCGCCATTGTCATGGCAGGACGCACACCACTGGTCGTAAACCGCCTTGCCCGGATGCTCGGCCCCCGCCTCGGCGGAAGCATGCTCGCCACCCACGGTCTCCCCCGCACGCGGCGCACAGGCTGAAGCCCCCAGCGCAATAGCTGCCGCAAGCGCGAACGCGCGGAAATGGCTCATTGGATCTCCTCCCCGGAGTCGTCGACGTCTTTGGGGGAGTCTCTGCTCCCGTTGCGGCAAGCGTAACGCCACCCCGCGCCGTTGCAAGGCGCGTCCAGTCAACCGCGCGTGAGAGAAGCTATTATTCCGCGGCCCGGCGGGCCTGCGACGCCGCATGGCTCGCCAGCGCCCAGCTCAGCAGACGATCCAGCCCGGCATGGAACCCCGTCGGCTCCCACCCCAGCTCCCGCTCGGCTTCCATGGCATCCAGCATCGGCCCGGCCGGCGCACCCGCGCCAGTCCCCTCGGCAACAAGCAGGCTCGACCACAACGCCCCGTCCGCCATCGGCATCCGCTCGTCCAGCAGCGAACACACCGACTCGGCAATATCGATATCCCGCCGCTCCGCCCCGACCGACAGGTCAAACCGCGACTGCGCCGGCGCAACCTCGGCCGCCCGCAGCAGCCCCAACGCCAGATCCCGGACCGGCAGCCAGTCACGCACCGTCTCGCCAGCCATCTCCAGCTGGAATGGCTGTTGATGCACCAGCGACGACACCAGTCGCGCCATGAAGCTCGATTGCGACTGCCACGGCCCAAACGCCTCGCCCGCAACACACGTCACCAGCGGCAGGTCATTCGCCCGCGCCCAGCGATCGAACAGGGCAGACGCCGCCGCCTGCGCCGCATGCGACCGCGACAGCTTCACCGGCACATCGCCCTCAGCCCGCTCCACATGCACAATGCGGAACCTGGCTTTCTTCTCGCCATCCAGCCGCTCGTAATACTGCCGCGCCGCTTCCAGCACGCCGAACGCCCCGCCGATCTCGCCATCGACCATGGCGCCGGGATCATCATCGCTGCTCGCCGCCAGATGGATGATCGCCTCGGGCGCAAACTCACGCACGATCGCACGGATCATCGCACGATCCGTCACGTCGGCTTCCAGACGCGCATAGCCTTCACGGTGCGCCGTATTGCCCAGCGCCGGCACGACGATTGATTTCTTGCGGCGATCCAGGTTCAGGACGTGATCGCCCCGCTCGACAGCCAACCGCACAACGGCCGCGCCGACAAACCCACACCCGCCTGTCACGAGGACGCGCATACGCTCCCCAGCCCTCCAAAGGCGCCAACCGTTAACGGATGAGCCTCTATAGTTAGCGGGTCGTTAACGCACGCGCATTGCCCCTGAGATCAGGCGGGCATTCCCTGAAAGGACTACTGCGGAGCCGCAGGAGCCGCAGGCGCTGCCGGTTCAGCCGGCGTCGCAACAGGCGCAGCCGGATCAGCCGCCGCCGGAGCTGCAGCCGCAGGAGCAGCCGGAGCCGCCGCAGCTTCACCCGCAGGCTTAGCACCACGATCGAATTGATAGACGATGTCGCCCACCGCCGCGATCATGCGATCCTTGCCGACCATGTTGTACGTCACCGGCGCCTTGCCCGCTTCGGAGCAAGTCTGCACCAGCGCCGGCACCTGATCCTGCTCCACGCCCAGCGACGCCGTCGCCACATAGCGCTCCGGCACGCGGCCTTCGAACAGGCCCTCAGCCGGCAGCGTCTTCGCCTCGAACGTCGCCGCCGCACAGGTCAGCGCAGCCGGCCCCGCCGCCGACGTATCGGTCAGCGTCAGCGTAGCAGCCAGCACATCCGCATCCGGCTCCGGCACGAAGTCCGGCCCCGTGAACCACGGTCCGACGATATTGCCCGACACATGCCACTCGCCCGTGAAGCCTGCTTCACCCGCAGCCGGGGCCGCGCCGCCAGCAGCCGGCGCGCCAGACGGTCCGCACGCGGCCACGCCCACGCCCATCACCGCCACGAGAAGTCCGTATCCGAAACGCATAATGTCAGCCCCTGCCAAGCCTGAAGGTATAGATCACATTGTCGAGCCCCAGCATGATCGTCTGCTCGTCGACCATCGGGAAGTCCAACGACACGTTCTTGTTGTCGTCAGCACAGCTGAAGCTCAGAACTGTGACACTTGTATCCTTGAACCCCAAAGCAGCCGCATCCTTCGCCGGATTGGGCAGGTTCCCCTGGAACAGTCCGCGCTCGGCCACGATGTTCGCCGCATAGGTCGGCTTGGCGCACGTCGCGATCGGCGCCCCGCTCGATTTGTCAGCCGCGAAGGTCAGCTTCACCAGTCCCTGATCCGGAACCGGCTCCTCGCCCTTGCCATCCCACCACGGCGCAACCTTCGCGCCGATCAGCTCCCACGTTCCAAACAGTGGATTCCTCGGCGTAATCGCATCCGCTCCCGATGGCGCACTCGGCTCCACCGCCACCGGCGCACCGGACTTGTCCTCCGCCGCAGGCGTACACCCCGCCAGCATCGTCGCAACCGCCGCCGCCAGCATCACGCGCACAAGAGCCGCCATCGCCATTCCGCCGCAAAATGTCCTGCCGTCAGATCATGTCCTCCGCAGCATTTGTCAAACCGTTCTCGCAACGGCCCAGGCCCGCAACGGCGCAGGCTATCGCCCCATCCCAGGATCAGCTTAAGTTGACACCGACAACCACCCGCTCCTCCGCCAATGCGGGCCAGACCTATCATCAGGGGACGCCAATGATCCGATCCACACTGTTCGCGCTCGCCATCGGCGCAACCGCGCTTACACTCTCGGGCTGCGGCGACAACGCGTCGGGCCCCTCCGCCGGCACGGAAAACCTCGCCGAAAAAGCCGCCGAGGCCAGCAACCCCAACACCTACGTCGCGAAGAAATACGGCGTCACCGCCACCGCCCCCGATGGCTGGTATGTGATGGACAGCGCCGTCACGAAAAAGCTGATGGACATCGGCCGCGACACCGCCACCGCCAATGTCGACGCCAAGACCAAGGCCGACTTCGACGCCTCGATCGCGCGCAGCGAAAACATCTTCGGCTTCCTGGAAAAAGATCCCAACACCTCGACCGACGGCGGCGCCGGCATCCTCGCCCTGTCCGAAGACGTCACCTCATCGCCCGAAGTCAAAACCGGCCGCGACTACTTCCCCCATCTGCGCGCCGCCTTCCAGCAGACCGCCGCCAACGTCACGGTCGACGACACCTACACCACCGTGCAGATCGACGGTCACGCGTTCGACCAGATGAACATCGTCATGCACGGCACGAGCCCCGCCGGCACGCCCATCTCGGTCAACCAGCGCTACATCGCCGCCCGCCACGACAACAGCATGATCGTCTTCATCCAGTCCTACCTCGATGACGCCGATCTCGCCGCGCTCGACGGCATCATCAAGTCGGTCAAGCTCGACTGGAAATAGAACCTAACGGCTGCGGGCCGCGAATGCGTGCGACAACGCAATCGCGCCCGCCGTCGCCACGTTGAGGCTGTCAATCCCCGGCGCCATCGCAATCGACACGCGCCTGCACGACGCCATCAACGCCTCCGGCAGTCCCGGCCCCTCCGCCCCCAGCACAATCGCCAACCGCTCCGGCGGCTTCAGCGTATGCAAGGCCTCGCCGCCCGAAGGGCTCAACGCCCACGCCTCGATGCCCGCAGCCTGCAACGCCGCAATCATCTCCACGCCCGTACCCGACTGCGCATACGGCAGCGACAGCGCCGTCCCCGCCGAAACCCGGATCGACTTGCGATACAACGGATCGCAACTCTCCCCATCCAGCAAAACCGCATCCGCCCCCAGCGCCGCCGCATTGCGGAAACACGCGCCCACATTGTCATGGTTCGACAACCCGATCAGCGCGAGCAGCGTAAGCGGCCCATCGGGCAGGGCGCGCACCAACTCACCCACCGTCTGCTCAGCCTCACGCCGCGCCATCGCCAGCACGCCACGATGGATATGAAACCCCGCAATCCCATCCATCACTGCCTGCGCCGCCACATAAACCGGCACGTCATCGCTCAGCTCTGCCAGCATCTCCGAAAGCGGCGCCAGCCGGCTCTCCGAAATCAGAACCGACTCCACCCCAAACCGCGACGCCTCAACCAACCGCCCAAGCGTCACCACCCCCTCAACAATAAACCGCTTCCCCCGAACCACATCCCGCTCCCGCACATCGCGATAAGCCGCCACACGCGGGTCGTCAGGGGAGGTGATGGCAATGATCATCCAAGCCTTGTGACCCACGCCCCCAACCCACGCAACGCCCACGCGCCCATCCTTCGACGGACGCCGCTCCGCGGCTGCTCAGGATGAGCGCTACACCACCGCCAGTAGCCTAAGCGCTCATCCTGAGCAGCGCAGCTCCGCTGCGCGTCCGTCGAAGGACGAGCGCGTGCTCACCAAACGCCGGTTTGGGGGATGGCGGTGGTGCAGAACTGTAGGACGGCCAAAAACCATCCCGAACAATCTCAACAGCTTGCAGCCGCAAGTTGGGGGATACTCACTCCCAGAATCTACGGCGCCGTGAACCGCCCCTATAATCATCCCCGCACCCACATGAGGGAGGTCCAGGAGACGTCCGAAACTCTGGATGTGAGTGCGTTGGCCGGCGTGGCTATCGAGGCGTCAGCGCGGAGCTTTGGGCTCTGGACAGCACAGCGAGGAAGTCCTGCGGGGAACGTCCCGTGGGGCGAAACGAACTTCGACGGCATGGCCTCCGGGGGATGTGAAACCGGAGGGGCCAGGGGGACGGTCGGTTAGGCCCCCTGACACGCTGAACCGGGTGACCAGGCACGGAGCTAAGGCGCCAGGGGCAACGACGTACCCTGGAAGACCGAGACAACTCCCCATGCGGCTGAACCGGGACAAACGGCCAGACACGGGGCGCGTGAAGACGCGCAACAGCTGATCGCAAGGTCAGCACAGGCACTACCCACGGCGTGACTTCATGCGCCCCGCTCCCTCTCGGGAGAGACGAACACAAGCATCACGGACAGCGCGCGCTGGTCCGAACGACCAATCGTGAGCCCGCGCTCGTCCTTCGACGGACGCACGCTCACGCGTGCTGCTCAGGATGAGCGCTTCTTGAGATCAGCACTGAGGCCAGAGAAGCGCTCATGCTGAGCAGCGCCTGAAAGGCGCGTCCGTCGAAGCACGAGCGCGGGGCTCACGACACGATGTTTGAAAACGCGCCCAGCGCGAAGCGCTAAACCTTCCGCCGCATCAGCTTCAGCCCCGACCAATCCGCATCCACCGCGCACACCTTCACATCCACCAGCCCCATCGGCAGGCAGATCTTGCGGATGCCATCCTCGGTCAGGTCAACGAACATCGCGGATGATTTCTTCGGCCACGACACCCAGATCATGCCGCCCTGCGCCAGCCGCGCCTCGACCTTCGGCAGGTCGCGCGCCAGCCCCGCAACATCCCGCACAAACAGGTGCACGAAGTCGAAACTGCCGCTCGCAGGCGCAGTCTTCCGCGCCGCAATCAGAGCGCCATTCGTCAGCTCGGCATAATCTTCAGGCGGCGCAATGACGATGGCTTTCGAGCCTTCCTTCCAGCCAAGCTTGGCAATCAGGCTCTTGCCCGAATACCCCGCAGCGCTGGACGGCGGCTTGACCATCGTCACTCCATCAGGTGCGCAGCAGTTCGTTCACGCTCGTCTTCGAGCGCGTGCCCGCATCGACCTGCTTCACGATCACGGCGCAGTAGAGCGACGGCGACCAGTTCTGCCCCGGCATCGTCTTGGTCGACGGACGGTTGCCCGCCACCACCACGGAGTAGGGCGGCACTTCGCCGAACAGCGTCTCGCCCGTCTCGCGGTTCACGATCGGTGTCGACTGGCCGAGATAGACGCCCATGCCGATCACCGAGCCTTCGCGCACGATCACGCCCTCGGCCACTTCCGACCGCGCGCCGACAAAGCAGTTGTCCTCGATGATCACCGGGTTCGCCTGCAGCGGCTCAAGCACGCCGCCAATGCCAACGCCGCCCGACAGGTGGCAATGCTTGCCGATCTGCGCGCACGACCCAACCGTCGTCCACGTATCCACCATCGTACCTTCGCCGACATAGGCGCCGATGTTCGTGAAGCTCGGCATCAGCACCGCGTCCTTGGCGACGAATGCGCCACGGCGCACGACAGCGCCCGGCACAGCGCGGAAACCAGCAGCGGCAAACTGCTGCGCCGTCCAGCCTTCGAATTTCGTCGGCACCTTGTCGAAATACGGGCCCGGCTGCGAGGACGACAGCGCATCAAGGTCAGCGCCCATCACGCGGTTCGGGTTCAGGCGGAAGGACAGCAGCACGGCCTTCTTCAGCCACTGGTTCACGATCCACTTGCCCGAAGCATCCTTGGTCGCCACGCGCTGTGCGCCGCTGTCGAGCGCTTCAAGGGCGGCTTCCACCGCATCGCGCACCTGGCCACGGGTGTCGACGGACAGCGAAGTGCGGTCCTCCCACGCGGCATCAATTGTGGCGGCGAGGGCTTGGGTATCGGTCACGCTGGATCTCCGTCCGAATTATCAAGGGCGGATTACAATGTCCGGCAGCCAGCGCCAAACAGAATCAGACCTGCCGGGCCGCAGCGGTCTTGATGCTCCCCAGAAACAGCCCCAGATCCTCGATCACATGATGGACATGTGCCGGTTGGCCCGGCTCCTCGGGGGAGGCCCCCCAGCGGCGCCCGGCCCGGATCAGCACCGTCGTCATGCCCCGCTGATGCGCCGGCAAAAGGTTCTTCGCCAGGTCCTCGAACATGGCCGACCGCTTCGGGTCCGCCCCCGTTCGCGCAAAGAACTTGTCGAACGCCGCCACCTGCGGCTTGGGCGCATAATCGGCCGCAACGATGTCGAACATGTCGTCGAACAGATGGTCGATCTTCAGCTTGCGCGTGATGTTCTCGGCGTGCTTGCGCGAGCCGTTGGTGAACACATATTTCTTGCCGGGCAGCTTGCCGATCACCGTGCCAAGTTCCGGCAGGCCATCCAGCGGCGCCAAGTCGATGGCGTGGACGTAATCAAGAAATTCCTCCGGCGGAATTTTATTGATCGCCATCAAGCCGGACAGTGTCGTGCCATGCTCGGCATAATAACGCCGCTGCAGCTCCTTCGCCTCCAGGGGCGGAAGGCTGAGGGTTCGCGACACGAACTCCGTCATCTTCACATCGATCTGTGCAAACAGATCGCAGTGCGAAGGGTACAGCGTGTTGTCGAGGTCGAAGACCCACGCATCGACGTGAGAGAGATCAGCGCTCACGGTTTCGGGCGAACCGGCGCAGCAAAGGCGCTGTCGAAGAACTCATACACCAGCTTGCCCTCTTCAGGCGCGGCCGTCTCCACGAACTGCTCCGAGCGATACCGCCGCTGTTCGCAATTCTCATTGCCGAGGATCGCAAACTGCGCCCGCGATGTGCAGAACTTGGTGCTCGCGCCCTTGAGCAGGCGAATGCCCTGCGGCGTCTCCATCTCGGCGAACACATAGTGCGGCGCCGTGATCAGGCTCTCATCCACCGTGCGCACGCACAGATTGGCCTCGATCGTCCACCAGCCGCGCGACTCCAGTCCATCCGGCCTGAACCGCGCCATGGCGGCCACGATCCGGTTGCCCGTCCGGTTGCACAGCATCATGCCCACAGCCATCGACCGCTTCCGGGCCACATCCTCGAGAATGTCGATCAGGTCGCCCATCGACGTATTCACCGGCTGCTTCCGCTCTACCAGGAAGTCCGAGATAGCGGCGCGGGTCTCGCGGCCGAGATAGCCGTCGACCACGTCCTGGAAGATGCCCGCATCGTTGAGCAGGCGCTGCACGCCGGCATTCTCCGCCGACTGCCCGCCCTTGTTGTAGAGGTCGGTCTCCTTGAACGTCATCGACCCGCTGGGCTTGTCGAACCGCACAGCCTGGAAGCCGCGCTGCTCGAGGCCCATGGAGGCGCAGGACGAGGGGTTCTCGACAGCGAACGAACCATTGTTGTCCACGCAAAGCGGAATCTCGCCGCTCCAGTCGCGCTGGCCGCCGCGATGGGCCTTGGACGAGCGGGCAAACACGAAATAGACGCCGGTCTTCAGCGGCCCCTGGATCGCCGTGCGGCACTGGCCGGGGCGCAGGCGCGTCCAGCCCTCGACGATAACTTCCTCGCCATCCGGCCGGCCCGTCGCCGCCTCGATGACGTAGCTTGTCTTGTTGCAGAGCTCCCAGCCCGATTGGCCCTGGGCGGACGAGGGCAGGGTCAATGCAGCAGCGCCCAGCGCAACCAGCGCGGCGAGCTTGATCGATCCTTTAGCGAACCAGCGTGCCAGCGCCATGCTCAGTGAACAGCTCCATGAGGAGGGCGTGCGGTTTGCGGCCATCCAGAATGACCGACGCCTCGACTCCCTTTTCCACTGCTTGCATCGCCGTTTCAAGCTTGGGAATCATCCCCCCTTTAGCAGTTCCGTCTGCGATCAATCCGCGCGCTTCGGCCACTGTGAGTTGCTTGATAAGATTGCCGTTCTTGTCGAGCACGCCGGTAACATCGGTGAGGAACAGCACGCGCTTGGCGTTAAGCGCTGCGGCAACGGCTCCGGCGGCAGTATCGGCGTTGATATTGAAGCTGCGACCATCCGCGCCGACGCCCACAGGCGCGACGACCGGAATGAAATCGTCCTCGGCTTGGCGGGCGAGGGCGTTCAGCACCGACGGGTCCACCTTGTCCGGTTCGCCCACGAAACCAAGATCGACTACCCGCTCGATATTCGAGTCCGGATCTTTCTTGGTCTTGGTCGCCTTAACGGCCGTAATCAGGTTGGCGTCCGAGCCCGACAGGCCAACAGCCTTGCCGCCAGCTGCGTTGATGGCCCGCACGATCGACTTGTTGATCGCGCCAGCCAGCACCATTTCGACGATTTCCATCGAGGCGGCGTCGGTGACGCGCAGGCCGTCCTCGAAGGTCGAAACGATCCCGAGCTTGTCGAGCATCCGCCCGATCTGGGGGCCGCCCCCGTGCACCACCACCGGGTGAATGCCCAGCAGCTTCAGCAGCACCACATCCTTGGCGAACATGAGCGCAAGCTCTTCGTTCTCCATGGCGTGGCCGCCGTATTTGATGACGATCGTCTTGTTGTCGTAGCGCTGGATGTACGGCAACGCCTCCGAGAGCGTTCGCGCAGTGGCGAACGCATCGCTGGCTTGCAGGGCATTCATCGCGGCAATCTCGGTATTCGTCATGCGCGGCGGTCTACAGGGTTTTGGCCCGCGGATGAAGGGGCCAGTTTTAGCCCCTTATTTGACCACCGGAAGGATCACCGAACTCGGGCTGGCGGCCGAGCGATAGATGCTCTGGGTCGCTTTTTTGTAATCTCCCGGCTTCGCGTAGAAGATGTTCGGCACATAGGTCTGCGGGTTGCGGTCATAGAGCGGGAACAGGGTCGACTGGACCTGCACCATGATCTTGTGGCCCTTCCGGAACACGTGATCGACGTTCGGCAGGCCGAACTTGTATTCCTCGACCTTGCCGGCCTTCAGCGCCTGTGGTTTTCCGAAATCCTTCACATAGCGACCGCGGAAGATTTCGAACCCGACGCCCATCTGCACGCCGGCCGTATCCGGCTGATAGGTATCGCCGTCCGGATAGACGTCGATCAGCTTCACGACCCAATCCGAGTCCGTTCCGGTGGTGGACGCGAACAGGTTGACCTGCGGCGCACCCATGATGTGGACATCGCTGTCCAGCACAGGCGTCTCGTATTCCAGCACGTCGGGGCGGCCCGAAACGAAGCGCTGATCGGCGACCAGCCATGTCGTCCAAGACGTGCGATCGCGCATATGAACCGGGCGCGGCACGAACGGCACGGGCTTGGCCGGATCGGATGTGTACTCGTCATGCGCATCTGCGCCGCCAGCGGGCTTCGTCCAGCCCAACTTGCCATCGGCCTGCAGGTAGAGCGGCGTCGACGTGCCCACCGGCCACGACTTCGACTCGTCCCACTTGTTCGTGCCCGTCGCATAAGTCAGCGCCTGCGGCGTCTTCGGATCGGGAGCGCCTTTCAGGTAGCGATCGAGGAACGGCTTCATGTAGCGCGAGCGGAACTCCAGCCCCGTATCACCCGGCAGCTTGTACCAGCCGAGCTCTGTCGCCGGATAGTTCACGCCCGAATGTCGCCACGGCCCGATGACGAGATGCAGCTTGTCATTGTTGACGTCCTTTGGCTTCAGCGTGTGATAGACCTTCGGCGCACCATAGCTGTCTTCCTGGTCCCACTGACCAACGACCAGCATTGTCGGCACCGTCAGCGGCTTGTCCTTCAGCCAGCCATCAACAGCCTGCTGCGACCAGAAATCGGTGTAGGCAGGGTTCTGGAAAAGCTTCTGCACGAAGGGATAGGCCTCGAGCCCATACTTCTTCGCATAGTCGCCCGCCGAACCGGCCTGCAGGAATTTCAGATAGTCGTCGCCCGAACCATTCGCGACATCGCCATTGTCGCCGGCATTGGTTGTCATCGAGGTCACATAATCGAAGTTCGGCTGACGGAACGCGCCGTTGTGGAACCAGTCATCGCCCATCCACCCGTCGACCATCGGGCTCTGCGGCACCGAAGCCTTCAGGGCAGGGTGCGGATTGATCGTCGCGACCAGCGCCGTGAACCCGACATAAGACGAGCCGGTGATGCCAACCTTGCCGTTCGTTTCCGGCACGTTCTTCACCAGCCAGTCGATCGTGTCGTAGGCGTCGGTGGATTCATCCACCGTCGTCTTGTTCAGCGGCCCGATGATCGGCCGGTTCATCACGAAGTCGCCTTCGGATTTCGTACGCCCGCGAATGTCTTGGTACACGCGAATGTAGCCGTCATTGACGAACTCGGCGTCCATCACCGGCAGGATGTCCACCAGCTTCTGGCTGCCCATCCGCGCCGTTGCTCGGCCTGCATTATAGGGCGTGCGCGACAACAGGATCGGCGCATTCTTCGCGCCCTTGTACATCGCGATGACGGTGTAGAGCTTCGCTCCATCCCGCATCGGGATCATCACTTCGCGGCGGATGAAGTCCGCCTCCGGGCGCGTGAAGCTGTAGGCGGGGTTCATCTCCGGCGTCATCGGCGTGACGGCCGGAGGTTGCTGGGCAAGCGCGATGGCCGATACGCCGAAGGCCAGGGCCCCGAAAGCGAAGGTAAAGCCGGTTGCAGCGAGGATTTTGCGTTTCATGAAGGAGGGCTCCACAAATGTGTAACCCTCCTTACGCCTTTAGTTCTTGAGCCGGTAGCCCGTTTTGAAGATCCAGGCGACGATGCCCAGAAGCACGGCAAGGAACACCGCCGTAACCCCAAGGCTGACGGCGACATTGTCGCCCTCCAGCCCGAAGAAGGCCCAGCGGAAGCCCGAGATCAGGTGCATGACCGGGTTCATCATGGCGATCGGCCGCCAGGCCTCAGGCAGCATGTCGACCGTGTAGAACGCCCCGCCGAGGAAGGTCAGCGGCGTCACGATCAGCATCGGAATGAAGTTCAGCTGCTCGAAGCTCTGCGCCCATATGCCGATGATGAAGCCGAACAGGCTGAACGCGAACGACACCAGGATCAGGAACACCACCATCTCGACCGGATGCAGGATCGTCACCGGCACGAACAGATAAGCGGTCGCGAGAATGACGAGGCCGAGGATCACCGACTTGGTGGCCGCAGCGCCCACGAAGGCGATGACGATCTCGAGGTAGGAGATCGGCGCCGAGAGCAGCTCATAGATCGTGCCCGTGAATTTCGGGAAGTAGATGCCGAAGCTCGCGTTGAAGATCGAGTTGGTGAAGATCGACAGCATGATCAGGCCCGGCACCAGGAAGGAGCCATACTCGAGCCCTTCCATCACCGGCTGCATCCGTCCGCCGATGGCGGAGCCGAACACGACGAAGTAGAGCGCCGTGGTGATAACAGGCGTTGCGAGGCTTTCCCCGATCGTGCGGAAGAAGCGCACCATCTGGAAGCGATACATCGCCCAGACGCTGTGACCGTTAAGGCCACCCGAACGGCGGCGATCTTCAACGGCTGGCATGGCGGGGCGAGCGGCTGTTGCGTCGGTCATGGATCAGACCTTCTGCTTTTCAGTGGCCCTGGGCGCACTGTCATTGTGGACGAGACTGACGAAGATGTCCTCGAGCGAAGACGACTTCGTATCGAGATCGCTGAACGAGATGCCGATCTCGCCCATGCGGCGCACCAGCGAGGCAACACCCGTGCGATCGGCCTGCGTGTCGAACGTGTATTCGAGAACGTTGCCGTTATCTTTGAGCGCGAGATCCCATTCCTTCAGCTCTGGCGGAATGGCGTCGAGCTTGTCGCGCAGGTTGAAGGTCAGCAGCTTCTTGCCGAGCTTCTTCATCAGCGTGGCTTTTTCCTCAACGAGGATCAGCTCGCCCTTGGCGATGACGCCGACGCGATCGGCCATCTCCTCGGCTTCCTCGATGTAGTGAGTGGTGAGGATCACGGTCACGCCACGGTCGCGCATCTTGCGGACCAGCGCCCACATATCGCGGCGCAGTTCCACGTCGACGCCGGCGGTCGGCTCGTCGAGGAACAGGATTTCAGGTTCGTGTACCAGCGCCTTGGCGATCAGCACGCGGCGCTTCATGCCGCCGGACAGCGCCTGCAGCTTCTCGTTGCGCTTCTCCCACAGCGAGAGATCGCGCAGCACTTGTTCAACAAGCGCATTGTTGGGCGGCAGGCCAAAGAGGCCGCGCGAATAGGTCGTCACGGCCCACACCGTCTCGAAGATGTCGATGTGCATCTCCTGCGGCACCAGACCGATCAGCGCGCGCGCCGAGCGATAGTCCTTCGCGGTGTCGAAGCCTGCAGCGGTGATCTGCCCGGTGGTCGGCGTGATGATCCCGCAGACCGAATTGATCAGCGTGGTTTTGCCTGCGCCATTGGGGCCGAGCAGGGCGAAGATCTCGCCCTTCTCGATATCGAGGTCGACGGTTTTCAACGCCTGAAGCCCGCCCTTATAGGACTTGCTGAGGCCTTTGATGGAAAGCACTGGCGCCATGCGATGAGGTCCCCGTGGCTTGGCTTCTCGTTATGTTCTTATGAGCCTGCGGGCCATGTGGTGCCTTCGGGCGCGTCTGTCCAGTATGACGCGCGACAAATCGGCGATCCGACATGGGGCATGAGAAATTTTCGTGGTGCAGGCGTATCCGGCGCCCGTTTTCCGCTACGCCAGCGAGAGAATCGTCGCGCGCAGCTCGGGCATCCCGACGCCCTTTTCGCTCGACGTGACGATGACGTGCGGGTGAGCCGCCGGCTGCTTCATCAACGCCTCTTTGGTCGCGGCGACCAGATCGACGACTTCCGACTTCTTGATCTTGTCGGCCTTGGTCAGCACGACCTGATACTGGATCGCGTCGGCGTTCAGCTTGTCCATGACGCCGAGATCGACCTCGCCAATGCCGCGGCGGCTGTCGATCAGCGTGAAGACGCGCCTCATGTTCGTGCGCCGGCGAAGATAGGCGAGGTTGAACTGGCTCCACGCATCGACGTTCGTCTTGGGCGCATGGGCAAAGCCATAGCCCGGCATGTCGACCATCCAGAACTTGCCTTCGGCCACATCGAAGAAGTTGATCTCCTGCGTGCGTCCCGGCGTGTTGGATGCGCGCGCCAGCGCCTTGCGATTGCACAGCGCGTTGATCAGGCTCGACTTGCCGACATTGGAGCGGCCGGCAAACGCGAACTCCGGACGATCGCCAGGCGGCAGGCCTTCAAGCCTGACCACGCCCTTGGCGAACGTCACCGGCCCCGCAAACAGTTTGCGGCCAGCTTCGAGCTGTTCGTCCGTGAAAGCGCTGTCAGTCATTGGGGCGTGGCCCCTTCAGGCTAGGCCGGCTTCTTCTTGCCGAAGCGCTTGGCGATGAACTTGTCGAATTCGGTGTCGACCCCGGTGCGGCGCATGATGATGTACTGCTGGATGATCGAGATGATGTTCGACCACACGTAGTAGATCACGAGGCCCGAGGCGAAGCCTGCGAACAGCACCATGAAGATCAGCGGGATGAAGCGCATGATCGCGCGCTGCATCTGATCCGTCGGCGGCGTCGAGAGGCCCTGCAGCGCCACCATGGTTGCGCCGTAAGCCAGCGGCCACACGCCGACCATCAGCAGGCCGCCGATGAACGGCACGGCGCCGGGGTTCCACGGGATCAGGCCGAACAGGTTGAAGATGGTCGTCGGGTCCGGCGCAGACATGTCGCGGATCCAGCCGAAGAACGGCGTGTGACGCATCTCGATCGTGACAGCGAGCGTGTGGAAGAGGGCGTAGAACACGAACATGGTCGGGATCATCGGCAGGCAGCCGGCGACCGGGTTGATCTTCTCACGCTGCCAGAGCTTGGCCTGTTCCTGGCGCATCCGCTGCGGGTCGGCGGCGAAGCGATCCTGGATCGATTTCATCTCGGGCTGCAGCAGCCGCATCTTCGACATCGACTTGTACATGCCGAGTTGCAGCGGGAAGAACACGGTCTTGATGACGACGGTCAGCGCGAGAATTGCGATGCCGAACGAGCCGAACCAGCCCTGGAAGATCTTCAGGAGCCAGAAGAACGGTTTGGTGATGAAGAACAGCCAGCTCCAGTCCACCGCATCGGTGAAGGAGGGGATCTTGTCGGCGTTCTCGTAGCGCTCAAGCACCGACACGCGCTTGGCGCCGGCGAAGATGCGCGCGGTTTTAGTAACCGACTGGCCGGGCTCGATGACGTAGGGTGTCAGCGAATAGCCAGCGGTGAATGTCGTCTCGCCATTCTGCTTCAGCGTGCCGCCGAGCATGGTGACTTCTTCGGTCTGCTCCGGGATCGTCGCAGCCATCCAGTATTTGGTGGTCAGCGAGTTCCAGCCGCCGGTGACATGCTTGTTGACGGCCTTGCCCTGGTTCAGGTCGTGATAGTTGACCTGCTGGTTCTTCTCGGCGCCGTAAACGCCCAGAACGCCGCGGTGAGCCTGTTGTTCGGAAACCGGCGTCTGCGTGTGTTCCTGCAGCGCGCGCTGGCGCATCTGCGCCTGCTGCGTCAGCGTGACGGGAGCGGAGCCGGTGTTGGTCAGCACGTCCGTGACGAGGAACATGTAGTCCGCATCGATCGCGATCGTGCGGTCGATCTTCACCGCGTCGGTCGTGTAGTTGAGCTTCAGCGGGTTTTCGAGCGTCAGCGGGCCGGTGTTCGTCTGCGTCCACACGATCTCGTCGGTCGTGGAGGAGGGCGTCGTCCAAGCAACGGTGGCGTAGAAAGCGCGGTCCGTACCCTGCGGCGACAGCAGCTTGATCTCGCCAGCGGCGCGCTGGGCTTCCTTGTCCTGGATCGTCTCGTAGAAATTCTTCAGCGACACGTCGTCGATGCGCGAGCCCTTGAGCGAAATCGAACCGTCGATCGCGGGGGCATCAATCACAACACGCTGGTTGGCGGCGAGTTCAGCCTGGACGATCTCCGCACGCGGGCGAATCGCCGGTGTGTTGGAAACGGCCTGCTCGACGCGATTCTCAGCTGCGATGGCGCGCTGCTGCTCAGCCGCCTTCTGCTGCGGTTCCAGCACGAACATGTTGTAAAGCATGAACAGGCCGAAACACAGGACAAGCGCGAGGATCAGATTGCGCTGGTCATCCTTTTCCATGGATCAGGCCCTGGCCGGTAAGAGGGGATCAGATCCCGGTTGCGGTGCGCTATCGCCCGTAGAAAGGCGGCGGCGGAGGCTTATCAACGCCATTTCCATATCGTCAAGCAAACGCGGCCACGGGGCCGTTCCGGTGTCCTGACGGGCGATGAAAACGTAGTCGGCGCCGGCGACGCCCAGAAGCGGCAGAAGGACGCGGGACGCCTCACGGAGGCGGCGGCGGGCCCGGTTGCGGACCACCGATCCGCCGACCTTCTTGGTTGAGGTAAATCCCTCGCCCGCGGCCTCTCGGCCCGGTACACGGCGGCGGCCCTGGACGACCAGGAGACGGCGGCGTTCGGAATAACCACCTGCGACATACAGGAATTCACGCCGAATCCGCAGGCGTTCGAGCGCCAGCGGGGCGGAATTGCTATCGGCAGGCAAAGGGCGCTCTGCGCCCGAAGACGCAGATTCGCTTAAGCGCTGAGGCGCTTGCGGCCTTTGGCGCGACGCGAGGCCAGGATCTTCTGGCCGTTCTTGGTCGCCATGCGCGAGCGGAAGCCGTGGCGCCGTTTGCGCTTCAGGTTGCTCGGCTGAAAAGTTCTTTTGGTGGCCACGGGTCACAGCCCCTTTTATCCTTCGCGGAGGCGGGGGAACTACGTGATGATCCGGGGGGTGTCAAGCAAACCTTGTCCCCCTTTTTTCACCATCTTCATGCGACGGGTTTGCAAGTTTTCAACGTAAAACCATGATATCTGCGGTCATCGTACCTGGCGGGGACCCAGAGACGCTATTGCGGTCGGGAATAACGAGCGGACCCGGACGGCCCCATTTCTGCTAGAATGGGGCTGACGGAGCGTCCGCCGAGACTTGGGAACTACCCCAGGGGACGAAACACTGAGTGAGGCACAGCAACTCGAGGGGGTTGCCGCTCCGGCAGATGTGCCGGTAGCGGAAAAGAAGCATTTGCTCACGGGCCTGCGCAGCCGGCTGCTGGTTCTGACGACCGGCTTCATCCTTTTCGCCACCCTGCTGATCTACCCCGTCCTCGCCGGCACCTACCGCAACAACTGGCTGCTGCAGCGCGCCCAGGCGGCCGAGATCGCCGCCCTCGCAGTCGAGGCCGCTCCCGATGGCCGCGTCAGCGACGAACTCTCCGTCCAGCTCCTGACCCAGGCCCAGGTCGTCTCGGTCGCCGTGCAGGAGCAGGATTTCCGCGAACAAATCCTCGCGCCGTCGATCGATATTGGCCCGAACCTCGTGACGATCGACCTTCGCGACGAGCCGGGCTTCGGCGTTCTCGGCGCCTTCTCGCACATGCTTGCCCCTGACGGACGTTTCCTCCGCATCGTCGTCACGCCGTCGATGACTAAAGACGCGGAGATGGAAGTCATCGTCCCGGAAGTCGCGTTGAAGAATGGACTGCTGACTTTCTCACGGACTCTGCTGTTCATCTCGATCGCCATCTCGCTGGTCGTCGGAGCGCTGGTCTATCTCGCCATCTACCGTCTCGTGGTGAAGCCGGTGCGCCTCCTGACCAGCGGCATGACCCGCTTCGCCAACGCACCAGAGGGCGAAGACATCGAGCCCATCCCCGGCCACACCGATGAGATGAAGAGCGCGAACGCTGCGCTTCAGAGTATGCAGAAGACCGTCTCGGCAGCGTTCCGTCAGCGCAAACGCCTGGCAGAACTCGGCGAGGCCGTCGCCAAGATCAACCACGACCTGCGCAACTCGCTGGCTGCCGCGCAGATCGTCTCGGAGACGCTCGCGCACTCCGAAGACCCCCGCGTGAAGCGCGCTGCCCCGCGCCTCGAGCGCGCGATCCAGCGAGCTGTCGGACTGGCCGAGGCAACATTGCGCTATGGCCGCGCAGAACCGACGACGCCGAACATCACGACTGTAAGTCTCGCGCCCACAATCGAGGAAGCAGCCTATGAAGGCCTCGCTGGCGCGACCAATGTCGAATGGAGCCTCGATGTCTCGGGCAAGGCCTGCGCATCAGCCGACGTCGAGCATGTCCATCGCATCGTGGTGAACCTGGTCCGCAACGCCGCGCGCGCCATTCGCGATCAGAAAGGCCGCACGACGCCCGGCCAGATCACCGCCAAGGTCTATCGCGACGCGGACTGCGCGATCGTCGAAATCGCCGACAACGGTCCCGGCGTCCCGGCCATGGTCGTCAACAAGCTCTTCCAGCCGTTCTCCGGCTCCGGCTCGCGCGACGGGGCAGGGCTCGGCCTCGCCATCGCGCGAGAGCTTGCCCGCGGCATGAAGGGCGACCTCGAACTCGCCAGCAACAGCGACAGCGGCGCGATGTTCCGCCTGCGCATCCCCGCAGCCGGCTAACCACATAAGGTGAGGCCCCCGGATTTCTCCGGAGCCCTCGGGGACGCTGCGGCGTCGAAGACCGGTAGCGTCCGGTCCTCAAAGTGCGGCGTTAGCTCGGGTTCTTCGTAATGTCGTCAGCCGGCGACTTATCGAGCGCCTTCACCTGCTGAAGGTGAGCGTCGACAGCCGGAGCCGTCTTGGTTGCAAAGCCCTGCAGGCCCGCATCCTTGCCGTTCGCGGCGAAGTCCTTGAGCAGGTTCAGCGCGTTCTCGTGGGCTTCGGTCTGCTGGTCGATGTACTTGTCATCGAAGTCAGCAACGCTGGCCTTCTGCAGGTCTTCCAGCTTGGCGGTGTGATCATTGTCGAGCGCGGTCGGCGGCGCCACCGATGCTGCGGCCGCAAGCGGCTTCAGTTCAGCAGTCGTCGCCGTGTGTGCGTCGACCATCATCTGCGCATAGTCTTTGACGGCTTGAGCCTGCGAACGCTCTAGCGCGATCTTGCTCGCTTCGATCTCGAACATGTCCGAGAGCGCGACCTTCTCGACGAAGTTCTTCACGCCGGCATCAACGTTGGCGGTGTCGACAGTCTTGTTGCCGTCGACAGCTACTTCGCCCGTGCTGGAAGCCTGGGCTGCGGGATTCTCTGGGGCGCACGCAGCAATGCCGAGCGCCAGAGCTGACGCTGCGAGCAGCATCGGAAGTTTGGCTCGGGTCAAGGGTGTCTCCTAATGTGATGGACAGCAGCGCCGGATTGGCGCCGCGATGACCACACAACGTGAGACGTATTGTGCAGTTCCGGGAACTTAACCTGCGTCCGTCTTATGACGGGCCGGTAAGTAAGGAACCTTACTTGGTGATCTCGATCGCCACGCCTTCGCGACGCGGATCGGCGCCGCCCTCATACTTGTCGACACGCGCGACGATCAGGTTGAGCCCCGACACTTCGCCTGAAACTTCCTGCACCTTGAAGCCAAGCGTACCGAGTGTTGCGGCCCATGCTTTCCCGATCGCATTCGGTCCGGCCTTCGCATCGGACGTTTCAATGCGAACTGTCTGGCCACGCGCGACGATGTTCGGCAGCGAGCTCGCTTCCTGAGCGGTCTTGCCCCAGTCGAGCACGGCAACCAGCGTCTTCGACACATAGCCGACAATCGAGTTCCCGCCCGGCGATCCGGTGACCATGAACACGTCGCCTGCCTTGTCCAGGACGATCGTCGGCGACATCGACGAACGCGGACGTTTGCCCGGCCCTGGCGCATTCGCGACCGGCTTGCCGTTCAGCGTGGCCGGGCGCGTGAAGTCGGTAAGCTGGTTGTTCAGCACGAAGCCATTGGCCCAGCGCGACGAGCCGAACGGACCTTCAACGGTGGCCGTTAGCGACACGGCATTACCTTCGAAGTCCACGAATGAAAGGTGCGTCGTGCCCGGCTGCGCCGCGTTGGCATCGCGGCCCCACTGATCGCGGATCGGCTTGTTGTGCACGACTGCGCCCGGGTCGCCCGGCTCCGGCGCATCGCCCGGCTTGAAGCCGCTTTCGGCGCGCGACTTGATGTAGGTCGGATCGAGAAGGTCGGCGACAGGAACGGTCACAGCATCCGGGTCAGCGACATAGTGGTCGCGATCCGCATAGCCGAGCTGTTGCGCCAGAACGAAGTCACGCAGCAGGGCGTTCTCCGACTTGTCGCCGGACTTCGCGACCATGGCGTCATAGATCGACATGATCTCGTTCATCGCCACGCCGCCGGACGAGGCGGGCGGGGCGGAGCAGATCTTGTATTCGCGGAACGGACCGCAGATCGCCGGCTTCACCAGCACTTTGTAGTCGGTGAGGTCCTTCAGCGTCAGGTCGCCCTTGATCTCGCCGCTCTGCACGGCGTTGACGATGTTCTGCGCAATCGCGCCAGAATAGAAAGCCGACGGGCCTTCCTTCGCAACACGGCGAAGCGTCTCGGCGTATTCCGGATTGGTGCGGCGATCGCCGACCTTCAGCGCCTTGCCATTCGGGAAGAAGTACGCGCCGCTCGCGGGGTTCGTGCCAAGCGGTCCTGTCTGGAAACGTTGCCCCAGCGAGTTTGCCAGGCGCGGCGTGACGATGAAGCCTTCATCCGCAAGTTTGATCGCCGCATCGAACTGCGGGCCCCAGGGCAACTTGCCGTATTTCTCGTGCGCGGCCTTGTAGAGCGCCACCGCGCTCGGCACGCCAACCGATTTGCCGGAATAGACCGCTTCGATATAGCCGAGGTTCTTACCGTTGACCGTGAAGTATTCCGCCGTCGCCGTCTTCGGCGCCGTCTCGCGTCCATCGAACGTCACAACCGAATTCGATTTGCGGTCATAGACGACCATGTAGCCGCCGCCGCCAATGCCGGAGCTTTGCGGCTCGACCAGACCCAGCACCGTGTGCGCTGCGATCGCAGCATCCACTGCGCTGCCGCCTTTCTTCATGACCTCGAGGCCCGCTTCAACGGCGCGTTGATCTGCAGCCGAGATCATCGCGCGTCCGGCGAGGCGCCATTCCTTTGCATTGGCGACAGGGCCCGGCTCAGACGCGGAAGGCGGCCCGGCGCAAGCCGCCGCCAGAGCCAGCGTCGCGGCGAATGCCAAAAGCGTGTGGCGCATGCAGAAGCGCTCCTTCTTGCGTGAGACCAGATCGGCCCGCATACAGGCCCATATATGGTCCTAATCGGATCGCAACTGAACCGACCGTTGAGGCTTGTCAAATGACGGCGCGCCCGGGCCCTTTCAATCTCATAACCGATGTCGGCGGCCTTAAAGTTGGTTGTGCCCATGATGAGGGCGCCGCTACGGGCGTAACCGTCATCAAGCCGGACATGCGCGCGGTTGCCGCAGTTGCCGTTGCGGGTGGCGGTCCGGGTACGCGCGAAACGGATGCGCTGGCGCCCGATACGCTGGTCGATGCAATCGACGCCTTGGTTTTCTCGGGCGGCTCCGTGTACGGGCTTGCCGCAGCGGATGGAGTTACAGCCGCTCTCGGCGCAGCGGGGCAGGGCTTTGCTCTCGTCCCGTCACCATCTGCGCCGCGCTCGCCCGTCGTGCCCGCCGCGATCCTCTATGATCTCGCAAATCCGGGTAACAAGAATTGGGGCGAGACACCACCATACCGCGCGCTCGGCATGCGTGCGCTTGGCAGCGCCGCCACGAACTTCCCGCTGGGCCGTTCCGGCGCAGGCTACGGAGCGCGAGCAGGGCAGCTCCAGGGCGGCCTCGGCTCCAGCAGTATCGTGGCCGAGGACGACGTCATCGTCGGGGCGCTTGCAGCGGTGAACGCATTCGGCTCCGTGACGATGCCGGGCTCGGATGCTTATTGGGCGTGGCCCTACGAACAGGGCGGCGAGTTTGGCGGCAAGCGTCCGCCGCAGGGATTCTCGCTCGACCTTGATGACTGGGGCGCAGCGAAGGTGAACCCGGCCGGTCGCACCAACACCACGCTCGCCTGCGTCGCCACCAACATCGCCCTCACGCCTGCCGAAGCGCACCGGGTGGCGAAGATGGCGATGGCCGGCATGTCGCGCGCGATACGCCCGGTCTTTGCTCCGTTCGACGGCGACGTCGTCTTCTGCCTGTCGACGGCGCAGGTCGAGCGCCGGGACAAAGGGCCGTTCCTGCTTGCCCGGATCGGGGAACTGGCCGCCGGCTGCCTGGCCCGCGCCATCGCCCGCGGCGTTCACGAAGCGCGCTAGCCTCTTCCTTGTTGGAAGCATCACCCGCGCCCGTTTCGCGGCGGCTAATTCTGCGTTGGCCCCGAAGGCGCTGAAAAATAGGCCAAAAAGCCCGTATAAAGCGCCCTTGCGTATGGACAGGCTCGAAGATACAACCCGCCCCTCATTGCAGGACGCGCCCGTAGCTCAGCTGGATAGAGCACCAGACTACGAATCTGGGGGTCAGAGGTTCGAATCCTTTCGGGCGCGCCAGTTCCTCTAAAAACATGATGATTTCCGTGCTCGATTTGTTGGCGTCGCCGATAGCGCGCGATGATTCCCCGACATCTGCCGCTAAAAACGCGGGCTCGGGGTAAACCCCGTTGCTATTGGCTCAGAAGTTTGTTTGATTTCAAACTAGTTTGTTGGGGGGACGGGATGCCTGCCATGGCGTCGACGAAAACGGTGAAAACCGCTCGTCCGAAGACGGCAAGCAAGCTTCTGGGGGCGCGTGCAAAACGCGCCCCCATGTCCTCCGAAACTGCCCACAAATCCGATCTGGCGACGACGCGCCCTACGCAGGCTGAACGTCGGGAAAAGGCCGAGCTGGCCATTCTCGCCGCCGCGCTGGGCATCATCGCAGATCGCGGTATCGACGAACTGACGCTCGCAGAGGCTGGCGTCGCCGCGGGATACAGCCGCGCGCTGCCCGCGCACTACTTCGAATCCAAGGACGCAGCGCTGGTCGCGCTCTGCAACTTCGTGGTCGAGCGCTACCTCGGCCGCGTGCAACGGCAAGTGCCGGGTCGGCAGGGGTTGGAGGGCTTCCTCGAACGCCTCGAACACTATTTCGACGACGGCCAGAAGGACCCGCGCGTCCTCCGCGCCTTCCACGCGATTCTCGGCGCGGCCCCCGGCAAGCCCGAACTCGCCAAGTCGATCTCGCGTCTTGCGGAAGCGAGCAAGGCCACGTTCGCGATCTTCCTACGCCAGGGCATCGAGCGCGGCGAAATCCGGCCTGACATCGTGCCCGAGGTCGAAGCTGTCTGGATCCTCGCGGCGCTGCGTGGGGTCATGGGCCAATGGCTCTATGATGAAACCAAGACGCCGCTCGCCGAAGTGCGCGATGCGTTTGTTATCTCAGTTAGACGCGCCCTTAAGGCCTGATCGCTTGAGCGCGCCGCGACGCTGAGCCAGACTGCGATCATGGCCTCCGTCGAAAGACTTCCCGTCATCAACGTCGCGCCGCTGTTCGGAAGCGACGATGCCGCGCGTCGCGCAACGACGGAAGAGATCGGCGCCGCCTGCCGCGATCTCGGCTTCTTCTACGCCAGCGGCCACGCGATCCAGCCACAGACAATCGCCTCGCTCACCAACGCCAGTCACCGTTTCTTCGCGCTGCCGCATGGTGAGAAAATGAAGATCGCCATGGCCAAAGGCGGACGCGCTTGGCGCGGTTTCTTCCCGGTCGGCGACGAACTCACCTCCGGCAAGCCGGACATCAAGGAAGGCGTCTATTTCGGCGAGGAACTCGGGCCCAACGATCCGCGCGTGAAAGCCGGCCT
This sequence comes from Hyphomonadaceae bacterium, assembly GCA_965229115.1. GTDB lineage: Bacteria > Pseudomonadota > Alphaproteobacteria > Caulobacterales > Hyphomonadaceae > UBA7672. The sequence goes on from CBDDIR010000003.1 coordinate 850,470, forward strand.
CCCGCTACACGGCCCCAACCAGTTTCCCTACGCCGTGCCGGAGTTGCAGACCGCAGTCACCGACTTCATGCGCGATGCAGAAACATCCGCCCACGCAATCATGGAAGGCGTGGCGCTCAGCCTAGGCCTCGACGCGCAATATTTCCGCCAGGCCTACACGGCCAACCCAACGCTGCTCTTCCGCATCTTCCACTATCCTGCCTCTGACGCTGAAGGCTGGGGCGTTGGCGAACACACGGACTACGGCCTGCTCACGCTGCTCGCCCAGGACCACAATGGCGGCCTGCAGGTGAAAACCCCACACGGCTGGATCGACGCCCCGCCCATCCCCAAGACGCTGGTCTGCAACATAGGCGACATGCTCGACCGTCTCACCGGCGGCGTCTATCGCTCGACCCCGCATCGCGTGCGCAATGTCAGCGGCCGCTCGCGCCTGTCATTCCCGTTCTTCTTCGATCCCGGCTTCGACGCACAGATCAAGCCGCTCCCCGGACACGCCGCGCAAGACGACAGCGCCCAGCGTTGGGACAAAGCCAACCTGCACGATTTCTCCGGAAGCTATGGCGACTACCTGCTCGGCAAGGTCGGAAAGGTTTTCCCCGACCTCGCCAGCAAGGTCACCTGACTACTCGCCGTCCGACACATCCACGCCGGCAAAGATCGGCTGCTCGATCGGATGCGGCCGTCCTTCACGCTCCAGCTTGCGCGCGCCAGCGAGAATGCCGGGCAGGGCGTAATTGCCCTCATGGCACGCATATTCATATAGCGGCTCTTCGGACGCACGCAGCGACATCTCTCCGCTCCACGAAGAGGTATAGAGAACCGGATCTTCCACCTTGAACTCGTAGAAGATCTCCGTCGGCGACCAGCGCGTATAGCGCTCCGTCACCTTGCCCTTCGCTGTAATGTAAGAACGCTGCTTCGGATGCGAGTTCACCGTCTCCACCACCAACGTATCGCCTTCATACCAGCCCACACTGTCCCCGCCCCAGCGCGGAATTTCGCTAGGCCCATGCTTGGCCTCGGCAGCTGACTTCACGATCGGGATAACACGCACGTCGTGGATCATCTCCGTCAGCATCATGATCGATGTCGGCGATTGCACGATCTGATACGTGTTGTTGTACATGCCATTATTCAGCACAGGGCCCGCGCCGCCCGTGAAGCTCATCAGGCAACGCTCGGCCAGCGGCCGGATCTCATATCCCTCGAACGAGTTCGTCCGCGTGTTCGCCTTGATGCCTGCTTCGGTGTACGGGATCTTCCCATCCGCCGGCGAGGTAATCCACGACGAGCGATACTCGCCCTTCACCTGTGCATAGCCCGAGCCCGGATCCATCCAGAAGCGGTTGTAAGCGCGCGACGCATTCTTGTCGGACAGCAACTTGTCGGATGAAGCCTGGTCGACTTTAGATGCGCCGGCCTCTTCGCGTTCAGCTGCCGAATAGACATTGCGATGCGTCAGCGCCTCCGCTTCTTCCGCAGTCATCACCAGCTTCTCGGCGCCAGGCGGCCGCTGCATCGCCGTGAGAGACGTGTTCGTCCAGAAGCCGCCAAAGTCTGGCACGCCCCAGCTCGTCTTCGGCTTGTCGTTACCTGCCTGCGCAAACGCCGCTGGCGTCACAGCGCACGCAAGAACCACAGACGCTATCAGCGCACGCTTCATGGCTCGTATCCTCCCAACGAATGCCGCAGCGTCGCGCGCTCCCGCCGCGGAAGCAATTTGTGACGTAGGGTGAGGTCGATGGAACCTCCTGACAATTTCGAGATGCAGAGGTGTGCGCAGGGTTGATCGAACCCGCTCACAGGCGCACGCTCGTCTTGCCCGGGCCGTGGGTACGGCCCTCCTAGGCGTTGTCTACTTTCCGCGTCCTTCCGAGGACCGGCCCGCGGCCCTTCACCCCAGGCGTGAAGGAGATAGGCTATGAACGGAGGAAAGGCGGCGACCGTGCGTGCGGTCGCCTTGAGCGGACCCTGCGGGGCTGGGAAAACCAGCCTGCTCGAATCGATGCTCCATGTTGCAGAGCGCATTCCCCGAAAGGGATCGGTCTCGCAAGGAACATCCGTCGGAGATGCAACAGAGGAAGCACGAGCGCGCGGTCTCTCGACCGATCTCAACGTCGCCGGCTTCGATTATCTCGGCGACCGCTACGTTGTTCTCGATTGTCCCGGCTCGGTTGATTTCGCGAGCGAAGCGGACACGGTTCTCCCGGCAGTCGATCTCACCATCGTTGTCGCAGATCCAGACCCCGAACGCGCCGGCTTGCTACAGCCACTGCTACGAAGGCTGGACCAGCTGCAGGCGCCGCACTGCATCTTCATCAACAAGATGGACAAGGCGCGAGGCCGCTTGCGCGAGCTGATCGCAGCGATCCAGCCCTACAGCCTCGAGCCGCTCGTCGCGCGACAGATCCCGATCTGGAACGGTTCAGGCGCTCTTGGCTATATCGATCTCGCGCTGGAGCGGGCCTATCGCTACGAGTCCGGCAAGCCATCGAAGCTCATCCAGATCCCCGAGCAGGAGAAAGCGCGCGAGATCGAAGCGCGCTATCACATGCTCGAGCAGATGGCGGACTTCGATGACACGCTCATGGAAGACCTGATCAATGATGCCGAACCCGGCCGCGACCACGTCATGTCCGATCTGGCTGACGAGCTTGGCCGCGTACAGATCGTGCCGGTCTTCCTCGGCGCGGCGGAAAACAGCGCAGGCGTGCGACGCCTTCTCAAGGCGTTGCGCCACGAACTGCCCAAGCTGGATGCAGCGGCCCACCGCACAGGCGCAAAAGGCAAGTCCGCGCTCGTCCTGAAAACCAAGCATGTCGGGCAGGCCGGACGCCAGACGATGGTGCGCGTCATGTCTGGCGAGATTGCGGATGGAGACGACATCACCCTGCCGGATGGAACGACAGAGCGTGTGGCGGGCATCTTCTCGCTTCACGGCGAAAGTCAGCACAAGATCGACAAGGCAGTTGCCGGCGACATTGTCTGTCTCGGTCGTCTCGAAAAGGCAAAGCGTGGCGATCTGATCAGCGCCGATGGCGTGAAACGGAAATCGCAGGCGCCAGCCGTTGATCGTCCTCGCGTCTATGCGCTCGCGATCGAAACGCAGAACCGGGCAGACGATGTGAAGCTCGCCACGGCTATGTCGCGTCTTGTCGACGAAGATGGCGCGCTTGAATTCGGACCAGACACGGCAACGCGCGAGTTCCGCCTCAAGGGGCAGGGCGAGATGCATCTGCGTACTGCACTCGACAGGCTGAAGCGCAAATACGGCGTCAGCGTCGCGCACAACCGTCCACAAACCGCCTACCGCGAAACCATCCGTGGGAGCTCGACGCAACGCGGCAAGCACAAGAAGCAATCCGGCGGCCACGGTCAGTTCGGCGATGTGGTGCTTGAGGTTCGCCCCGGCGAGCGCGGGACAGGTCTGGTCTTCGATCAGAAAATCCACGGCGGTGTCGTGCCCAGGCAGTATTTCGGCGCCGTGGAAGAAGGCGCGCGTGATGCCTTGCAGAAGGGTCCGCTTGGCTTCCCCGTTGTCGATGTGGAGGTGACGCTGCTCGATGGCTCGTACCACGCGGTCGACTCATCCGAGATTGCGTTCCGCACGGCCGCCCGCATGGCGGTCAATCAGGCGCTCGAGGAATGCAGCCCCGTCCTGCTTGAGCCGATGCACACTGTAACGATCCATACGCCGTCCGATCAGATGGCGCGGATCACGGCTCTGATCCCGATGCGTCGCGGCCAGATCCTCGGCTTCGAACCGCGCGACAGCTGGTTCGGATGGGATTCCATCCGCGCCTATATGCCCGAAGACGAGCTTCACGATCTCATTATCGAGATCCGCTCGGCCACGCAGGGCCTGGGCGAGCTGGAGTTCGCATTCGATCATATGGCCGAAGTTACGGGCCGGGCCGCCGCCAAGGCGGTCGAGTCAAGGCAGACCATGGCTGCAAAGTAAGTTGAGCCCCGTTGCCTTGTGACCCCATCCGCTCAAAGACTATGAGCGGGTGGGGCACAAGGAGCGACGCATGAACAGGCGTGAATTGCTGGCAGGCGCGGGCGCATTGGCGTTGGCCGCCTGTAATCAGGAAGCTCCGCCCGCCTCTCCCGCTGGCGCGACGGCTGCAACGGTTCCGACCGGCGATCCCTTCGCTGGCGATAAGCTTATGGCTGACGTTGAATCCTACGTCGGCTTCGGCACGCACCGCACGGGCAGCCCCGGCGATGTCGCCACGTCCGATTGGTTCGCCAAGCGCTGGAAGGAACTCGGCTACGAGATCGAGCAGACGGAATTTTCCGCGCCGAACGCCGACACCACCGTCGCCAAGCTCCGGATCGGCAGCGAAGCCTTCGACGGCTTCGCCCAGCCGCCGCTCTCCTTCACGCCCGAAGGCGGCGTGAACGCACCGCTGGCATGGTGGAACGACAAGTCCGTCGCTGACGTCTCCGGCAAGATAGCGCTGGTTCACATCCCCCGCGAGCCCGGCTCGCCCGCACCCAGCGCCGCCTACCGCGTCATCTTCGAGAAGTGCAGCCTCGCAGGCGCTGTCGGCGTCGTCGCCGTCATGTCTGGTCCGACAGGCGAAGTCGTCGCCATCAATACGCCGGTCGAAATGCTGCTCGAGCTCCCCGTCCTGCAGATCGGCGAGAAGGACAAGCCGCGCCTTGATGCGGCAGTAGCGACCAAGCAACCCGGCAAGCTCGTCATCGAAGGCCCCGGCGGCTTCCGGAATGGCAAGAACACCATCGCCCGCCGCGGAACCACAGGGCCGTGGGTCATCATCTCCACCCCGCAAAGCGGCTGGTTCACCTGCGGCGGCGAACGCGGCCCCGGCATCGCCATGTCGCGAGCTCTGTCCGAGTGGGCGGCCACCACGAAGTACCCCGTCCGCTGGCTCTTCATCGCAACGTCCGGCCACGAGTGGACCGACTTCGGCGCGCACATGTTCCACGAGAACCAGGCGCCCGATCCAAAGGACACCGCCCTGTGGTGGCACCTCGGCGCCAGCTTCGGCGCACGCGCCTATACCGAAACGCCCACCGGCCTCGTCGCGCAGGACACGCCCAACCCGCTGCGCACCCTGATGGCGACGCCTGATCTTGTCCCGCTCATCGAAGCGGCCTTCGCTGGCCAGACGCCTATCGACAAGCCACTGAAGTCCGATCCCAAGACAGCGCTCGGCGAATACCGTCTCGTCGCGGAGGAGGGCTATCCCACCGCCGCAGGCTTCTGGGGCGGCAACGCGCACTTCCACACGCCGATCGACACGGCGGCGTCAACAACGCCTCAGATCATGGAACCGATCGCCCGCGCCATCGCCCGGGTGATCGAGACACGCTTAGCTGCGATCTAGTCCTCGCAGCGTTCCCACGCATAAGCCGCCGGGCGCGAGCCATCGAGCAGCGAGATGTTGGCCGCAAGACCCTTGTCCGTTGCGCGATAGGTGATGCGCTGCGGATAGTCATGATCGCCATTCTCGAACGTCACCACGTTCGGCGCAACCAGCGCCAGCGGATCGCGCTTCTCGGTGAACACCACCGGACGCTGTCCCTCCGGCGAGGCCACATACGTCGCCAGCGACGAGCGCGTATCGATGCGCGACTGTTCGAACGTCGCCAGCACGCCCTGGCGTGTTGTGGTCGCGTAGCCGAACATGATCCCGCCTTCCGGCGGCGACCAGACCTCGAGGTTCACGCCATCAGCCGATTTCCAGCATCCGACCATGAAGGCCATCCGGCCCAGATCGCGCTTCGGTCCACTCGCGCAGGCCGACAGAGCAACGAGGCCGAGAACGGCGGCGGAAACCAGCTTGAGCGACATCGCGAACCCCGTGTGCAAACCAAATGATTTGATGCACGCGAGAGGTAACCCGCCGGGCAGGGTCGAGACAAGCATCTTGGGCCGCCCGCAGGCGGCCCAGACTTGTGCTGTTACGGATTCGACACGCCGTCGCGCGTCTCTAGCGTCGCCGAGGCAGGAGCCGGCGCAGAAACGAGCGTCGGGCCAGCCGGCGCCTGCGTGTTCGAAGCAACCAGTTGTTCCGAAAGCTCGGCATCGCGCAGACCCTCAATACGGGCCTTCTCGATCTTGAACGCTTCCAGTTGCGCGCCAGACAGCGAGCGTCCCGTGGGGAGCTTCAGCGACATGGCGTTCACCGGCGTACCGTTGATGTACACTTCATAGTGCAGGTGAGGGCCGGTCGAGCGGCCAGTCGTGCCGACATAACCGATCACCTGGCCCTGCTTCACCGTGCTGCCATTGCTGACGCCCTTGGCGAAGCGGCTCATGTGCGCATAGGCGGTCTGATAGCCGTTGGCGTGCTCGATCTTGGCGAAGTTGCCATACGTGCCGTTCGGCCCGTACTTGACCAGCTTGCCGTTACCAGCCGCATAGATCGGCGTGCCTGTCGGCGCGGCGAAGTCCGTGCCCTTGTGCAGCTTGGTATAGCCAAGCACCGGATGCGTGCGGTTGCCGAAGCTCGAGGAAAGACGCGCGCCGTTGATCGGCGTCTTCATCAGGAACTTCTTCACGCTCTGGCCATTGCCATCGAAGTAATCGACCTGGCCATCGTCCGAAGGCGTGTAGCGATAGAACGTCTTGGTCAGCGCGGCGCCATCCATCGTCGCCATCAGGATGCGGCCCGTCTTCACCTGCTGCCCACGCTCGTCCTCGAACGTTTCATACAGCATGCCGAAGTGATCGCCGGTCTGCACTTCGCGCTGGAAGTCGATGTCGTAGCCGAAGATGTCGGCGTAATCGACGATCTGCTGATCCGTTGCGCCGAGCTGAGTCGCCGTCTGATAGATCGACTGATCAACGTCGCCAGAAATGTAGCTGATGCCCGGCGAGAGTTTCGCCTTCAGCTCGTGCGAGGTCCACGTTCCATCAAGGCCACGCGAAACCAGCACCTGCTTGTCTGCTGCGGGACGCAGCGAGACGCCCATCAGGCGCGCCGCGCCATCGGCGCCAGTCTCGAGCCACGCAGTCACATCGTCACCGGGACGCATGCCGCGAAGATCGACGAACTGGCTAGCGGCATACACCGCGCCATTCGCTTCTTCACGCGATGCGCCGATGCGATCGAGCACGCTCGAAAGCGTTTCATTGCGCAGAACCGAGACGCGTTTCATCTCGCTCGAAAGATCGGAGATGTCGTCTGCACTTGTAAATGAAGCCGCGACCAGTCGCGGATCAGGAGTAGTATCGATAGCTTTCGCTTCGACAGGGCGTGCACTCACACCCGCAACAACCAGCCCAGTCCCCATCAGTACAGCCGCAGCCGCACCCATCCCCCAATCAAACAGACCGTTTTTCATGGGTGCTCCGAATAGTTCCTTGCGGAACGGATATTTGGTCCGCCACTAATCCCCGTTTTGAAATATCAAAGCGGCGGCACGAGAACGCCAAATAAAAACGCTAAGCTGTCTTTCTTCAAGAACGAATGCATATTTTGAAGCCAAATGACTGAAGAAAAACTTGCTCCGAAAGGTCCAAAAGCTTCGAAACGTCGCATAATAGGCCTAGTTCTCGCCTTATTAGCGATTTTTGTCGCAGGCCTGCTGCTCTTTCGGCAATCGATTGCCGAGGCGATCGCGCACGGCGTTTGTGCTGAACAAAAGCTTACGTGCAAATTCTCGATCACCCGGCTGGACCTTGGCGGCATCACATTAACTGCACTGGATGCCCGCGCGCCCGCAGCGCCAGCCGCAGCCGTCAGCGCCCGCGAGATCATCGTCGACCTCGCCTGGGAAAATCCATTCGCACCGCGTCCGAAACTTGTTGGTGGCGACGATCTCGTCCTGCGGCTCGATCTAACCGGCAAGCGGCCACTGTTAGGTGATCTCGACACGGCGATCACAAACTTCACCAAGCCCAGCGATGCGAAGCCCGGCCCGCTTCCGCAGTTCGACATCAAGAAGGTGACGATTATCGGCGAGACTCTGTCCGGTCCCGTGCAAGCCATCGGCTCGGTCAAGGCGACTGGCGCCGACGCTTTCGTCGTCGACATGAATGCGCCGCCCGCCACGCTCGGTCTCAGGGGTGCAACACTTCAACTCGCAGGCGGTCAGCTCAAGGCGACTGTCGCGAACCAACAGATCTCGGCGACCGCAAAACTCGATCTCGCAAAGTTCGAAGCAACCGACACGAGCGTCGCCGATGTGAAGATCAATGCGACGCTCGAACAGAACGCAGGCGTTCTGAAAGGCGAAGGCACGGCAACACTCGGCACGGTTGCGGTGAAGGATACGAAGCTCACCGGCGCTCAGGCGACCGCGAGTGTAGAGTCAGCAGCAGTCGACACCGCCTCGATCGATCTCGCCAAACTGCTCGCGGGTCTCCGCAAGCTTCAGCTCTCGGCCAGCACGGGCGAGGGCGCCATGGCGGGCGTTTCTTGGGAAAAGTCCGAACTCGCGGCTTTGATCGAACCCAAGGGCGCCGGCAAATCCGGTGGCACAATCTCGCTTGCAGTCGACGGCATGAAGTCGCCGCAGGCTGGAGCAGGGCGCGTAGAACTGGCGGGCAATGTCGAGATAATCGAAGGCATCGCAGGCAACGCGCGTGGAACGGCGACAGTCAAGGCTGGCCTCGTCACCGCGACGCAGCGCAAGCAGATCGTCGATGCAATCTCATTGCCTCTGGAAGCCGCGCTGCCGGTGTTCGGCGGCGCTGCGGGTCGGGCAGTTGATAGAGCGGCCACGAATTTCGACGCGGTTGTGCCGTGGTCGGCGGGCTTTGCGCCAACCAGCGGTATTGAAGTTGCGCTTCTGCCGGGCAGCGCGATTACAGCCGCCAGCGGCCTCTCCCTGAAACTCATTCCGTCGGCAGGGCAACAGCAGGTCGCCTCGCTCAACCTGTCGAACGGCGGAAGCTGGAAAGCAGCCGGCACGCTTGAACTCGCGGGCGGTGGCGGCCCCACGGCATCCCTGAATCTCGCAAGCGCGACTGGCGCGGGGAAGAAGATCGCCCTCTCTGGCGGCCTCTCGCTCAAGCCGTGGACCGTCGGCTCAGACCGGCTCGCGGCTGAATTTGGCGGCCTCAGTTTCAGCGCCGATGAAAGCTCCGGCAAGGCGCACGGCGAACTCACCGTGGATCTGAACGGGTCGCTGGGCGGCGGCGTCTGGAAGGGAGCGAAGGCGACAGGCGAAGTCGACGCCGTCTGGGATCGGCAGACCTTCGCGGCCGATGCGCCACGCGGCATGGTCATCCAGTGGAACGAAGCGGTTTATGGCGACACGAAGTTCGGCGGCGCAGCGTTGCGTTACACACCGCAGGGTCGTCTGGCCGAACGTGTCGATGATGGCATCATCGGCCGCGGCGGGCTTCAGGCCATCAGCATTCCGGTGAACGGCGGCGCATGGAACGCCAAAGCGAACCTCGGCGCAGTCGGCATCAACTGGCGCGCAGCGAATGGCTTCCGCGCCAACTTCGACATGGCGCCGACCACTGTCGATATGGCGATCGAAGACCGCAAGGTGCCGATCCGCATCGAGGACATGACCGGTACGCTCGATCTGCGCGACGGCTGGAATGTCACCGGCGCTTTCAAGGGTGCAAACGCAAAGGCGGATGAAGCGACGATCGAGGGTCTGGGCGGCAAGTTCAACCTCAGCGGCAAGGGCGACAAGCTCGACGGCTCCCTGTCCGAAATCGCGATGCGCATCATTGACCCGAAATCGGAAGAGGATGGCAGGCGCTTCGAGGAGTTGAAGTTCGAAGGCGATGCAACGCTCCGCAACAGCGTCGCAAACTTCCACGGCGCCTTCGCGCTCGTGAAGACCGGCATCCAGATCGCCGATGTCACCGGCAAGCACAGCCTCGAGAACAACGAAGGCTCGCTCACCTTCGCGCCGACGCCGCTCATCTTCGTGCCGCGTCAGTTCCAGCCTTACGATCTGTCTCCGCTTCTGCGCGGCCCCGCTGCCGTCACAGGTCGCGCCGACATTTCTGGCGCCGCGTCGTGGACTAGCGCAGACTTCAAGGCGAGCGCCGCCATTGATCTGCGCAAGCTCGGCTTCACGCTCGCCTCGGCCGGTGTGTTCGAAGGCGTGTCCGGCAAGGTCGAAGTGGCGGACCTCGTGAACATGAAGTCCGCGCCCAATCAGCAGATCACCATCGACAAGGTCACACTCGGCCTGCCGATCGAGAAGGGGACAATCAAGTTCCAGCTCATCGGCTTCAGCGCCATTCGTCTGCAAGGCGCCGAGTGGCCCTTCGGCGGCGGCTTCATCCGCATTAAGCCTGTCGACTTCGCTTTCACCGAAGGCACGGATAACCGCATCGTCGCGCAAGCGGTTAACTGGGACCTCGCCAAGTTGGTTGAGCAATTCAAACTGCCCGACGTCAAACTTGTCGGAATTGTGGGAGGTGATTTCCCCGTCGTGTTCAGAACGGGTTCAGCCACGATCGACCATGCTACCCTTGAGGCTACGAAAGAAGGCGGCGTTATCCAGTATTCAGGTTCGCCCGGCGACGCAGCGGCTCAGGCAGATGCAAATTCGAAGATGGTCTTCGATGCGCTGAAGGACTTCCGCTACCAGGTGCTGAAAGTGGGGCTGAATGGTGATCTTGCGGGACGGATGGTCATGAGTCTGAGCGTATTGGGCGCTAACCCCAAAGTGCTTGGCGGACAGCCGTTCCAATTGAACATCGACATCGATAGCGAGTTAGTCAGACTACTTACATCGACCACCAGCCAGCCCGATATCCGGACGGCGATTGGTCAAGTGACTGGAGACCAGCAGTGACGGCCAGATTGACGAACCCCTCAGGAGAGGCAAGGCTGCACGCGATAAGCATGGAGCAACCAATGCAAAACAGCGATTTCCCGATCGCAAGAGCGCTGGCGCCAGCCCTGATGGCTGCAGTCGCGCTGGGAACGGTTGCCTGCACCCCGACCGTGAGGATCGAGGCGTCTGACAAGCCGATCACCATCAATCTGAACGTCAAGATCGACCAGGAGGTCCGCTATCGTCTCGATAAGGACCTCGAGGACGCGATCGCCAAGAATCCCGATCTGTTCTGAGGCAGGGATAAGGAGCCTGTCATGAGCATGCTGAAGAAAATCACCACCTGGTTCGCCGCCTTCTTCGCCGCGACCGCCCTGATGACGGCCTACGCTGCCGATCCCGCGATCGAGCAGGCGAAAGCCCAAGGCATCGTCGGCGAACAGTTCGACGGCTATCTGGGCATCGCCGACGCCGGCAAGGCCTCGGCCGATCTCAAGCGCCGCGTGTCGGAAAACAATGCCGGCCGCCTGCAGGTCTATTCGGACATCTCGAAGAAAACCGGCGACAGCGTCCAGGTCGTCGCCGCCGCGATGGCCGAGAAGAACATCGCCCGCGCCGCCTCCGGCGAAGTCGTGAAACCGGGCGCCAGCGACCCATGGACCAAAAAGCCGTAACGGCTAGCCGTCCACATTTATGCTAAGCTGCGGCCCCGGATGAAAGTCCGGGGCCGTTCTGCGTCCGGAGCCACGATGTCCGCCAAGACCATCATCACGCTCGCGCTCGTTCTCGTGCCCGTCGCCATCATGGTGATCCTCGCCTGGACCGGCTGGCTGGGCGGACAATTTCCCAATGCCCATTTCGTCTTCGCGTTTGCCCTGGGCGCCACGGCCACAGTCCTTCTCTCCGTGGGCTTGTTTGCACTGTCATTTTACTCGTCCCGCTCCGGCCACGACGAAAAAATCGGCAATGAACAGGACTCGGATGAGGCCTAATTCGCACTTGGGCTGATGAGTCGAAAACGCTAGCTTCCGATTCGTTTTCAGGGCGGGAGCTGAGGCACCAAATGGAATCCTCCAAACTTGCGGCTTATGTCGCGTCGCGCATCTGTCATGATGTGGCGTCCCCGCTGACGTCCCTGCTGCAGAGCTGCGAACTCCTGTTCGATGACAGCATGGGCCCGGCCATGAAGGCCGAAGGCGAAAAGTCCCTGCGCGCCGGCCTGTCCACGCTCGAGGCCAAGCTGCGCTTCATGCGCTACGCCCTCGGCAGCCAGGCCCTCAACGACAACCTCTGCAATATCGGCGAGGCGAAGGATCTCTTCGTGAAGCTGTTCGCCACCAACTCGCGCACCCAGCTCGACTGGCAGGTCGAAACCAACCGCATCACCAATCGTCAGATGCGCCTGCTCATGAACATCACCCTGATCATGATCGACCCCGCCGCCCGCGGCACGTGCAAGGTCGGCGCGAAGGAGCAGGGCGACAAGCTCGTCTTTGACGTAGAGGCGCTGGGCCAGTTCTCGAACTTCAAGTCGGAAGTCCTCGACGCCCTGAAAGGCAACGAGCCCGGCGGCGGCTGGGGTGGCGGCGCCGTCCAGCCCTTCTTCACCAGCGTCCTGGCGCAGGAAAGCGGCTTCACGCTCGAGCCCCGCATCGTCCCGCAAGCGGCCGCCCTGGTCGCTGTCGGCGCGCTCCCGCCTTACTAGGCGGATAAAGCCCCAGAGCCTCCAAGGCATTCATCGAATTTTTAACGCTCCTGCGTTTATTTGCTACAGGCACGTAATAATGACGTAGCCGCCCGCGGATAGAACGCCCATGGACGACTTGCTCAGCGAGTTCCTGACCGAAACCGGCGAAAGCCTCGATGTTGTCGACGTCGAACTCGTCCGTTTCGAAAGCTGCCCGGACGACAAAGCCACCCTGAACAACATCTTCCGGCTGGTTCACACCATTAAGGGAACCTGCGGTTTCATTGGCCTTCCGCGCCTTGAATCGTTAGCGCACGCCGGCGAGACGCTGCTCGGCAAATTCCGCGATGGTGCGCTGGATGTGACCCCCGCCGCCGTCACCCTGATCCTCGCCTCCATCGACCGCATCAAGACCATCCTCGGCCACCTCGCCGACACCCAGACCGAGCCTGCGGGCGACGATCGCGACCTCATCGCCCAGCTCGAAGACGCCGCCGAAGGCGGCCTGCAATCCAGCCTGCCGCCCCCCGTCGTCGTGAAATTCGAACCGCCGAAGGACGCCCCCGCCGCCGCCGCGGAAGAGCAGGGTGAAGACAACGGCCGCTGGGACGCCGATCAGGGCCGCTATCTGCGCCCCGGCGAAGTCTCCCTCGCCGAACTCGAAGCCGCCTTCCGCTCCGCCGATGGCCCGGAAGTTCGCGAAGCCAAGCCCGCCGCCGCTGCCGCCGTCGTCGAACACGACGAAGACCGCAAAGTTGGCCCGGGCTCCAGCACCATCCGCGTGAACGTCGACGTTCTCGAATCCATGATGACCATGGTCTCCGAACTCGTCCTGACGCGTAACCAGCTGATGCAGATGCTGCGCGCCACCAGCGACAGCGAATTCAAATCCCCGCTCCAGCGCCTCTCCGGCATCACGGCCGAGCTGCAGGACTGCGTGATGAAAACGCGGATGCAGCCCATCGGCTCAGCCTGGAAGAAACTCCCCCGCATCGTCCGCGACGCCGGCCAGGATCTCGCCAAGAAACTCGAACTGGTCATGGAAGGCGAGGAGACCGAACTCGATCGTCAGGTCCTCGAACTCATCAAGGACCCGCTCACCCACATGATCCGCAACTCCTGCGATCATGGCGTCGAAACGCCCGCCGAGCGCGTTGCCGCCGGCAAGAGCGAAACCGGCACGATCAAGCTGCGCGCCTATCACGAAGGCGGCCACATCATCATCGAACTCAGCGACGACGGCGCCGGCCTGAAAACCGACCGCATCCGCGCAAAAGCCCTTGAAAAAGGCGTCATTGACGCCGCCGAAGCGATGACGATGACGGATGCACAGATCCATCGTCTCATCTTCGCGCCCGGCTTCTCCACCGCTGCAAAAGTCACGAACATCTCCGGCCGCGGCGTCGGCATGGATGTCGTCAAAACCAATGTCGAGCTCATCGGCGGCGCTATCGATCTCAAATCGCGCCAGGGCAATGGCACGACCTTCTCGATCAAGATCCCGCTCACGCTCGCCATCATCAAGGCGCTGATCGTCGGCGTCGGCGAGCATCGCTTTGCGATGCCGCAGCTCTCGGTGCTCGAACTGGTTCGTACCGGCAAGCGTTGCGAGCACAAGATCGAGCAGATCCACAACACGCGCATTCTACGTCTGCGTGACCGTCTCCTGCCGCTCGTGGCCCTGTCCGACATTCTCGGCATCGAGCATGTCGAGGAAAACGATCACGCCTGCATCGTTGTCATGCAGGTAGGCGATACTCGCTTTGGCCTCGTCGTCGATGAAGTCTTCGATACGGAAGAAATCGTCGTGAAGCCGCTGTCGAAGCGTCTCGGTTCGATGTCCGAATACTCCGGAGCAACTATTCTCGGCGATGGTGCTGTCATTATGATTCTCGACCCCAACGGTGTTGCAAAATCGGTGTCCGGCGCTGATCGCGCCGCCAGCCGCGCCATGGAGGACGCTGCCGCGCTTGCGGCCGCCGCTGCCGTGAAGGGCGATGGCGAACGCACCAGCCTTCTGCTCTTCACCGCCGGCACGATGGAACCTCGCGCATGCCCGCTCTCGCTGGTCACGCGCCTTGAAGAATTCGACGTCTCAACCTTCGAAACGACCGCTCGCGGTCATGTGGTGCAGTATCGCGGTCGCATCATGCCGCTCGCCAGTGTCGGCGGGTCGGTCCGCAGCGAGGGCAGGCAACCCGTCCTCGTCTTCAGCCAGGGCGACGTTGTCATCGGCCTCGCTGTGGATGCCATCCTCGACATCGTCGAAGAACATCTCGACATCCAACTCGGCGACAAGGCGCCGGGCGTGCTCGGCACCGCCATTCTCAAGTGCAAGTCGACAGAAGTCATCGACGTCAGCCACTATCTGGGCATGGCGGAACCGGGCTGGGCGGCCGCTGTCGCCCAGATCGAGACGGCCCGCGTGAAAAAGCGCGTGCTGCTGGTCGATGCACATCCCTTCTTCCGCAACATGCTCGCGCCGATGGTGTCGGCTGCCGGCTATGACGTCACCGTCGTCGCCGACCTGCAGGAAGCGCGTGGCCGCCTGACGCAGGATACCTTCGACGTGGTCCTCGCCGACGCCGATGGCACGGCGCCGGGCGCGCTCGCGGAATCGACCTCAGCCCGCATCGTTCCGCTCTCGAGCCGCCAGGATACCGAGGCTGTTCCCAAGTCCGACCGCGCCGCGCTGCTCGACGCCATCGAGCGCGCCATTCGCTTCGGGAAAGCCGCATGACCACCTGCGAATTTGTGACCTTCCGCATCTGTGACCAGATGTTCGGGGTCAACGTTTCAGAGATCCAGGACGTGTTCCGGCCCGCCGCCATGACGCCGGTCCCGCTTTCGGGGCCAGAAATCGCCGGCGTCCTTAATCTTCGTGGACGCATCGTTACAGCCATTGACGCTAGGTCACGTCTCGGCCTCCCTTCTTCAATAAAATCAAAGGGTTCGTTGCGTTTGGCCATCGGCGTAGAGCGCTATGGCGAGAGCTTTGGGCTGATAATCGACGAGATCGGAGAGGTCGTTCGGCTCGAAGAAAACGCGATGGAGCAAAACCCCGTTAACCTTGACGCGACATGGTCAGGCGTATCTCGCGGGGTCTACCGCCTTGAAGACCGCCTCCTGGTCATAATGGACATTGACCGGATGTTGGCTGGCGCAGGCTCCGAGGATGCTGCTGCCGCGGCATGACCACGGCTATTGGAAGAGGGCGAGCATGAAACGCTGTCTGATCGTGGACGATAGCCGCGTGGTGCGCAAAGTCGCGCGTCGCATCGTCGAAGACCTCCGCTTCGAAGCGGAAGAAGCGGCCGATGGCCAGCAGGCGCTGGAGAATTGCCGCAAGACAATGCCGGACGCGATCCTGCTCGACTGGAACATGCCGGTCATGAACGGGATCGACTTCCTCCGCGCGCTCCGTCGCGAACCGGGCGGCGATCGCCCCACCGTCGTGTTCTGCACGACCGAGAACGACATGAGCCACATCGCTGAAGCGATGCGCTCGGGCGCCAACGAATACATCATGAAACCCTTCGACTCCGAGATCATCGAAAGCAAGTTCTCGGAAGTCGGCCTCGTCTGATTGGATGCAGTGACCGCAGCGCTCCGCCAGCCCGCTCCGAACCGCCCCGTCCGCGTCATGCTCGTGGACGACAGCGCAATCGTGCGTGGCTTCATGCGCCGCTGGATCGATGAAGACCCCCGCGTCGAGCTGGTGAAAGCCTGTTCGGATGGCCAGCAGGCCGTCAACGACGCCGGCAATGTGAAGCCCGATGTCATCGTCCTCGACATCGAGATGCCGAACATGGATGGCCTCACGGCTCTCCCGCAGCTCCGCAAGGCCGCCCCCGACGCCCGCATCGTCATGGCGTCCACACTCACCGCCGCCGGCGCCAGCCACACGATCAAGGCGCTCGCCCTCGGCGCCTCCGACTTCATCGCCAAGCCGCAAGCCAGCGCCATGGGCAGCGTCGACAGCTACCGCCGCGACCTGATCGAGAAGATCGTGGCTCTCGGCGAACGGGCAGGGCGCCACCTCGCTGCAGCCGCCCCCTCCGCCCCCATCAAGCTCCGCGCCCGCCAGCTCCACACCTCGCCGCCCGCAGCGCTTCTCGTCGCGGCCTCCACCGGCGGCCCCACCGCGCTGCCCGCCTTCCTAGCCCCCATCGCCCGCCGCATCGACGCGCCGATCCTCATCGTGCAGCACATGCCCGCCGCTTTCACGCCCGTCTTCGCCGAGAAGCTCGAAGCCGCCATCGGCAAGCACTGCCGCGAAGCCCGCGAGGGCGACGTCCTCGCCAACGGCACCGTCCTCCTCGCCCCCGGCGACAAGCACATGCGCGTCGCCCGCGTCCCCGCCGGCCGCATGATCCACCTCGACCAGGGCGAGCCCGTGAACTACTGCCGCCCCGCCGCCGACCCCCTCTTTGAAACCGCCGCAGCCGCCTACGGCTCGCGCCTCCTCTGCGTCGTCCTCACCGGCATGGGCCATGACGGTCGCGCCGGCGCCGGCAAGGTCGTCGAAGCCGGCGGCCGCGTCATCGTGCAGGACGAAGCCACAAGCGTCGTCTGGGGGATGCCAGGCTCTGTCGCACAGGCAGGCCACGCCGAGGCTGTGAAGCCTCTAAAAGAACTGAGCCAGCTCGCGCTGCGCATGATGATGGGAGAAGCTGCGTGAACAGCCAGGATTTCGAATTCGTCTCACAGCTGCTCCGCAAGCGCGCCGGCATCGTCCTCACCGGCGACAAGATGTACCTGCTCGAAAGCCGCCTCGCGCCGCTCGCGCGCAAGGAAGGCCTGCCATCCATCGACGATCTGATCCACGTCGTCCGCGCCCGCCGCGATGAACGCCTCATCGGCCAGCTCGTCGACGTGATGACCACCAACGAGACCTTCTTCTTCCGCGACAAGACCCCGTTCGACCACCTGAAGGAAGCGATCCTCCCGCTCCTCGGCCAGGCGCGCAAAGGCAACCGCATCCGCATCTGGTGCGCCGCCTCCTCGACAGGGCAGGAGCCGTACTCCATCGCCATGATGCTCGACCAGAACCCCGCGCTCACGCAGGGCGTCCCCGTCGAGATCGTCGCCACCGACATCTCCGACCGCTGCCTCGAGCGCGCCCGCCAGGGCCTCTTCACGCAGTTCGAAGTGCAGCGCGGCCTGCCCATCCAGATGCTGATGCACTACTTCACCCAGCAGGACGATCACTGGCGCATTTCCGAACGCCTCCGCCAGCAGGTCACGTTCAAGAAGCTCAACCTGATCGACGCCAACTACGGCATGGGCAAGTTCGACGTCGTCTTCTGCCGCAACGTGCTGATCTATTTCGACGCGCCCACCAAGGTCGCCGTCCTCGATCGCATCGCAGCCTCGGTGAACCCGGGCGGCTTCCTCATGCTTGGCGCCGCTGAAACCCTCGTCGGCTCTTCGCAATCCTTCGAGCCCACCCAAGACCGCCGCGGCCTCTACAAGCTGACCACCGGCGCCGCCGCAGCAGCTCCGAAGGCGGCGACAGCCGCCTAGGCAGTCGGCAATCGCCAATCGGCAATCGAGCTGACACAACGCTGTCAGCAATGAAGCAATCGACTGCCCATTGCCTACTGCCTACTGCCCAACTCCGCTCTACACTCCGGCCACAGCCCGGAGACACACCCATGTTCGGCATGATCGGAAAGATGCGCGCAGCCGCCGGCAAGCGCGCCGAACTCATCGCCATCCTCGCTGACAGCACCGAGGCAATGCCCGGCTGCCTCAGCTACATCGTCGCCGAAGACGCCTCCGATCCCGACGGCATCTGGATCACCGAAGTCTGGGACAACGAGGCCAGCCACAAGGCCTCGCTCCAGCTCGAAAGCGTCAAGGCCGCCATCGGAAAAGCCCGCCCCATCATCGCCGGCTTCGACATGAGCGTGAAAACAACCCCCATTTCTGGGGTGTAGGAGCAGGGGGTGACGTCACGTCGTGCGGCATCATGCGCCGCCGCTGCGCCATCCTGTGTCATCTCCCTGACGCGAAATCGCACCTAACTTCCCGTCCGAACCCAAGAGGTCCGGCCCATGAATCGCGCAGCCATTTTCATTCCCGCCTTCGCCATCCTCGCGATCGCCATCGTCATGGCCGCCTCGTGCAGCCCCGCCGCGCCCGCCGTCGAGGCCGCAAAGACCTGCGATCTGAAAGCCAGCTCCGCCCGCGCCGCCGAAACCGCGCTTCCCGGCTGCGCAACAAAATGGATCGACGCCAACGTCGCGATCAACCAGCTGCAATCGATGGGCACGCACAACTCCTACAAGGAAGCGATCCCGGACGTGGAGATGGCGCTGATCAGGGAGCGCAACCCGGATGCCGCCATCACGCTCGACTATTCGCACCGCTCCTTCGCCGAACAGCTCGACAAGGGCGCGCGCCAGATCGAGCTCGACCCGTCGGATGATCCGCAAGGCGGCCTCTTCGCGACGCCCCTCGCGCGCAAGATGCTGACCGACAAGGGCGTCACGCCGCCCGACTACGATCTCGCCGCCATGTCGCAACCCGGCATCAAGGTCATCCACGTCAGCGACATCGACTATCGCTCGCACTGCCTGCTGTTCACGGATTGCCTGAAGCAGATCAAGGCATGGTCGGATGCGAACCCCACGCACACGCCGATCCTGATGATGATCAATCCGAAATCGTCCGGCATCTCGGACAAGACCTGGCCTGGCGCCGCGAAAGTCCTGCCCTGGGGCAAGGAAGCCTTCGATCGCATGGACGCCGAAATCCGCTCGGTCTTCTCCGACGATCAGCTCATCACGCCGGATAAAGTTCGCGGCACGCACGCCACCCTGCGCGAAGCCGTCACCACGACAGGCTGGCCCAAGCTCGGCGAAGCGCGCGGCAAGCTGATCTTCACGATCGACCTCTCGCCCGAAGCCAACAAGCCCTACGCCGAAGGTCACCCGAACCTCGAAGGCCGCGTCGCCTTCATGACGACATTCCCCGATGCGCCCGAAGCCGCCTACTTCACGATGAACGAGCCCGAGAAACAGCAAGCCGAAATCCAGGCGATGGTGAAACAAGGCTTCCTCATCCGCACCCGCGCTGACGCCGACACACGCGAAGCCCGCACCAACACCACCACCCGCCGCGACACGTCGCTGGCCACCGGCGCCCAATACATCTCCACCGACTACCTCTGGCCCGACCCCCGCTTCGAAGGCGGCTACACCGCCACGCTGCCCGAAGGCGCCATCACCCGCTGCAACCCCGTCAACACCGCCACCGGCTGCGACGCAAAGGCGGAGTAGGCGTCACGCGCCACGCACCGGCGCCAGTGAATGCCCTCTTCCCCCGCGAAGCGGGGGAAGTACGGCGAAGCCGGGATGGGGGCGAGTCACACGCACCGCCCCCGCAACTTGCCCCCAACGTCTCGCCGCTACGCGTCGATCCACTTCCCCCGCAAGCGGGGGAAGAGCTCACCAATTCCCGCCGGCGCTACACACACCACTTGTCATCCCGGAAGCGCGCAGCGCTATCCGGGACCCATCGTGAGCGCGCGACACTCTCTCTGTGGTTCCCGGCTCTCCGCTTCGCTACGGCCGGGATGACAAGCTGAGGTCAAAACTGTGGGATAGAGCTGATCCCAAACTGTAGGACAGCCAAAAATCATCGCGAACAAACTCAGCGCGTTAGCGCGAGAGTTTGTGGGATAGCGCCCCCCAAAATCTACGTGGCTGTGGCCCAGGGTTATACTCCCACCCATGGGTCAGATGTTCCTCATCCTCCTGCGCATCCTGTTCCCGCTCGACCCTGTTGCGCGGGCCAGCGAACTCATGCGCAGCTGGCTGCGCCAGGTGATGGACGCAGTCACAGACCCGCAAGAGATCGAAAGCTTCGCTTACTGGCCGGAAGACCGGCTCATGCTCGAACGCGCGATCTGCGTCCTCGAATACGCCATGCGCACCCTCATCCACGCCCGCGCCCGCCAGATGCTGGGCCTGCGCTACATCTACATCCCGCTTCAGCCGGCGCCAGACATCCGCAACGCGAAGAGCTTGGATCAGCTCCTGAAGCGCATCACCCAGCTAGCGCGCGACTTCCACAACCTCGACACGCTCGCGGCACGCCGTGTTCAGCGCACGCAGCGCGATCCGCTGTCGCTCCGCGCCAGCAGCCCCCTCCATCTCGATGCTACGCATCGATCCACCTCCCCCGGCTTCGCCGGTGGAGGACCAACCACGCACACCGCCCTCGAAGTCCTCCCTCGCCGCAGGCGAGACGGCCTGGCGCGCCGAAGCGTAGCGAAGGCGGCAGGGGGCAGCGCCCCATCGCGCGGACTCCCTCACACCCGCGGCCCGCCCCCGATCACAATCCCGCAACCACACCCAATCCACCCCGAAAGCGCTCGCTTCCGGGATCGCCCCCGCTTGCCCAAACGTCAGCTTGTCCGTTACCTGCGCCACAAAGACGGCCACGATCCGTCACCTCGAGGGAGTTATCATGCGCATCACACTCGCCGCCGCAGCGGCGCTCATGTTTGCCAGCTGCACAAGCACGCCGGCCGCTCCGGCGCTCGCGCCCCAGCCGCTTCCGCCGGTCGATATCGCGCACGCCGATTTCGCCAACCCCTCGCTCTGGCTTTGCCGTCCGGGCCTCGCCGACGACAAGTGCAAGGTTCCGCTGGATGCGACATCAATCGCAAAAGACGGCAAGACCACCGTCGAGAAGTACAAGGCCGCAACCGATCCGAAGGTCGATTGCTTCTTCGTCTATCCGACCGTCTCCGACGACAAGACCTGGTCGTCGGACTGGTCAGTTGACCATTTCGAGATCGACGACATCAAGCTGCAGTTCGCGCGCTTCGGCTCGGTCTGCCGCCAGTTCGCACCGATCTATCGCCAGACCACGCTGACGGCTCTGCGCATCGCGAGCGGTGGGCCCCAGCCGGAAGGCGAGCGTCTCCCGCAGGGCGTGGGCGGTTACAATGACGTGGTTGACGCCTGGAACTGGTACATGGCGAACGAGAACAAGGGCCGTGGCGTGATCCTCATCGGTCACTCCCAGGGCGCTGGCGTTCTCGCGCGCCTCGTCGCGCAGGAGATCGAAGGCAAGCCGGTCGAGAAGCAACTCATCTCCGGCATGATCATGGGTTCGTCGATCATGGTGCCTCCGGGCAAGCTGACGGGCGGAACGTTGAAACACATCCCGCTCTGCACCGCCGAAGACCAGGTCGGTTGCATGATCTCGTACGTCACCTTCCGCGATCGCCTGCCGCCGCCGGATACGGCGCGCTTCGGCAAGGCCAATGGCGGCAACGTCGCTTCGTGCACCAACCCCGCGAACCTCGCGACGGGGAAGGGCACGCCGGACAGCTACTTCCTCACCAAGGGCTTCCTCAATGGTTCGGGCGGCAACGTCCAACCGGCCTGGGCGACGCCTGAGCCCGTCATCACCACGCCGTTCGTGAAAACGCCGGGCCTCGTCTCGACCCAGTGCGTGACCAAGGGCGACTACACCTATCTCGAGCTGCACGTGAATGCGGATCCGTCGGATGCGCGCACGGATGAGCTCGCCGGCGAGATCGCCCGCCCGACCGGGCCGGACCTCAACTGGGGCCTCCACCTGATCGACGTCGACCATTCCATGGGCGACCTGTTGCGCATCGCTCGCAAACAGTCTGACGCATATCTCAAGAAGAACTAGGTAAAACAGCCTGAAATCAGTGGTTTGGCGCGCGTTTACTGCACCTCCGGGTGCGGCTAAATGCGCGCCCTTCCATGTGTATCAGCCTCCTTCCGGTCATTGCTCCCCCTCCGAAAGAGGCATACGTCCACCCCCCGCTGGCGCAGCGATGCGCCATGAACCTTTGCGAAGCGGAAGCGTTGTATTGTCCTCTCAATACCGACGCAGAAGCGTGGCTGGTGGTGGTTGAATGCCTAACAAATGTGATGGCGTCGCGAAGCTGAAGAAGCTCGAGCAGCGCCTGGATCGTCAGTTCTCGGTGTTCGGAATCCAGTTCGGCACCGATGCAATCATCGGCCTCGTCCCCGTCGTCGGCGACGTGATCACCTCGCTCACCGGCCTCTACATCATCCACCAGGCCCGCAAGCTCGGCGCGTCGGAATGGACGATCTCCAAGATGTTCGTGAACTGGGGCATCGACACCGCCGTCGGCCTCATCCCGATTTTCGGCGACCTGTTCGATATCGCCTTCAAGTCGAACACCAAGAACGTGAAGCTCCTGATCGCCGATCTCGAAAAACGCGCCGTCGAACTGCGCGAAGTAAACCGCGAACAGCGCCTCGCCGCCGCAGCCTAGGCCCGGCTCGCAACCAGCTTCGCCAGATCATCGATCTTCTGGCTCAGCACATCGACACGCCCCATCGTGTCCTGATCCCGCAAGGCATCGAGCTTGTCATGCAGCAGCATGATCTCCAGCTCCGCCCGAAGGTTCACCACATAATCATGCTCCGCCGCCGCCCGATCCTTCGCTGACTGTCTGTTCTGACTCATCATGATCACCGGCGCCTGCAGCGCCGCGACCATCGAGAGGATCAGGTTCAGGAAGATGAAGGGGTAGGGGTCAAACGCATGCCCCGATGCGGCCAGCGCAATGTTCGAGATAATCCAGATCGCCAGCGCGCTGGAGAAGCCGATGATGAAGCTCCAGGATCCGCCCACCCGCGCAACGCCATCCGCCAGGCGATCCCACCAGGTGCTATCCTTCAGATCAGGGCCCACCGCCGTCGGCCGCTGATCCGCGATCAGATTGATGACGCTCTTCTTCTGCTCGCTCAACTCCGAATAGCCGCAGTTCAGAAGGTCGCGTGAAAGGTGCTCGCGTAGATCGATCATGGTGCTGCCCGCCAGTTGGTATCGGCGCCAGGCTAGCACGATTGCCCACCATCAAGATTACGCCGCCATGAACGCTTCGCCCAAAAGCGAAAGGGCGGACCTTGCGGCCCGCCCCTTCTTTGTTTGGTCAGTCCACGTTCGCTGCGCTTAGGCGGCTTTCTCAGCCAGCGCGGCGTTCACGCGGGGATCCGGATCCCGCAGCACGTAGCCACGGCCCCAGACGGTCTCGATGAAGTGGTCACCGCCCGTAGCCTGCGCGAGTTTCTTGCGCAGCTTGCAGATGAACACGTCGATGATCTTCAGTTCCGGCTCGTCCATGCCGCCGTAGAGATGGTTCAAGAACATCTCTTTGGTCAGCGTGGTGCCCTTGCGAAGCGAGAGCAGCTCGAACATCTGATATTCTTTGCCGGTCAGGTGAACGCGGTTGTTGTTCACTTCCACCGTTTTCGCATCGAGATTGACGATGATGTCGCCCGTGCGGATCACGCTCTCGGCGTGGCCTTTCGAGCGGCGAACGATCGCCGTGATGCGTGCAATCAGCTCGTCCTTGTTGAACGGCTTGGTCAGGTAATCGTCGGCGCCGTAGCCGAGCGTTTTAACCTTGGCCTCGATGTCGGGGTTCGCCGACAGGATCAGCACTGGCGTGTTAACACGCGACAGGCGGAGCTGTTTGAGAACCTCATAACCGGAGATGTCCGGCAGGCCGAGATCCAGGATAATGAGGTCGTATTCGTAGACCTTACCAAGGTCCACGCCTTCCTCACCTAGATCAGTAGTGAAGATGTTGAAGCCGGCCCCCTTGAGCATCAGTTCGATGCTGCGAGCGGTCTGCTCATCATCCTCGATCAACAAGACCCGCATATGCGTCTCTCCCGAATCGCGGTTGCCTTGCGGCGGTATTAACCCTCGCATTAAGGCGTTCAAAAGGTTAACGGCAGGTTTCAGTCCGACCGGACCGATTCATAAACGTTACCGTGATTCCATTGGGCAACAAGAGTCCCGAAAGCCCGGTTTTTCGAGGTTTCTCGTGGTTAACGCCCCAGAAACCCGGTTCAGGGCCTGATCACATTTCTGAAGGCCCCCGACCCCCATTTACAGGCGCACGCAGATGCTGGCTTCGGCCATTCGCGATTTGAAGGCTTTGGAGCCGCGCCGGTATGAGGGGCGGGTGACGGGCCTGGAAGGGCTGCGTATCGAGGCGGCGGGGCCGGTGCAGGCGCTCAGGCTTGGCGCGTCGGTTCGTTTCGGGGATGAGGCGGGCCCGCGGGGGGAGCTGGTGGGCTTTACCGGCGACCGCGCCATTCTTCTGGCTTGCGATCCGCTGGATGGTCTTGGGCCGGGCGCGCCGGTTCTCTTTACATCGGGTCTCGACACGATCCGGCCGTCGGATGACTGGCTGGGGCGGGTGATTGATGCGTTTGCCGAGCCGCTGGATGGCAAGGGGCCGATGCATCCCGGCTGGAAGCCCCGGCCGATGAGGGCGATCGCTCCCAATGCGCAGTCGCGTGCGCGGGTTGATGAGAAGATGGCTCTCGGTGTGAAAGCCGTGGACGTGTTTGCGCCATGTGCGCGTGGGCAGCGTCTGGGCGTGTTCGCGGGATCGGGCGTTGGCAAGTCGACGATCATGTCGATGCTGGCGCGCGGCGCCGAAGCGGATGTGATTGTCATCGGCCTGATCGGCGAACGTGGTCGCGAGGTTCGCGAGTTCATTGAAGACACGCTCGGGCCGGAAGGCTTGCAGAAATCGGTGATCGTGACCGCGACTTCGGATGAAGCAGCGCCGCGTCGACGCCGGGCTGCGTGGCTGACCCTGGCGGTGGCCGAGCATTTCCGCGACGAGGGCAAGCAGGTGATCTGCTTCCTGGATTCCGTGACGCGCTTTGCGATGGCGCAGCGCGAGATCGGCCTGGCCGCGGGCGAGCCGCCGACGACGCGGGGTTATACGCCGTCTGTGTTTGCCGAGCTGCCCAAGCTGCTGGAGCGGGCAGGGCCGGGCATCACCGTGGCCGATGGCGAGAAGCAGGGCCACATCACTGGCCTGTTCACCGTGCTGGTCGACGGCGACGATCATAACGAACCTGTCGCGGATGCTGTGCGCGCCATTCTGGACGGGCACATCACGCTGTCGCGCCACATCGCCGAGCGGGGGCGGTTCCCGGCGGTGGACGTGCTCAAATCCATCTCTCGCTTGCAGACCCTGCTGCAGAGCCCGCGGGAGAAGGAAGTGTCGCGCAAGGCGCGGAAGATGATCTCGCTCTACTCCAACATGGAAGAGCTGGTGCGGATCGGCGCCTATGTTAAGGGCGCCGACGCGGAAGTTGATGAAGCCGTGCGCTTGTGGCCGCAAATCGAGGCCTTCCTGCAGCAGGATGTGCACGAGGTGACGACGCCGGATGATGCGGTTGCTATGTTGGAGGCCGTGCTGGCGCCACAGCAGGCTGCGCCCCAGCAAGTGCCGGTGAAGGGACCGCGTAGATGAAATCTCTGCAGACGCTTCTCAAAGTGGCACAGCGCCGGATGGACGAGCTCGGCGTCGAGGCGGCGAAGATCCAGGTGCAGGTGGATGAGCTGCATCAGAAGAAGGCCGGCATCGCCGCGCGGGAGCAGCAGGAGATTGCAGCGGCGCAGCAGGACTCGATGTTCGCTTCGATGCTGCCGGCCTATCGGCTGCGCGTGAAGTGGCAGCTTGATGAGGTTCAGGCGCAGGTCAACAGCATGAACAACGTGCTGGATGGCATTCGCGAGAAGCTGCAGGCCGCTTACATCGAGAAGTCGAAGTTCGAACAGCTGATCGAGCAGGAGACGAAGCGTGTTTCGGCTGAGCGTCAGTCGATCGAGCAGGCGATGCTCGATGAAGTCGCGATCAACCGCGCCGGATCTTCTGGCAAATAGCTAGTTGAGCAGCGCGGTGATGACGCCGAGGTCGTAGGCGACCACGGCGCCGGCTGGCGGGAAGATCAGGCTTACAATAACTGCGCCTGCGAAGGACAGCGTCGTCATCAGACGTTGTCGCTGGAGGGCTCGCTTGCGGCAGGCGCGTCGCGGCGGCGGGTCTTGGCCACGCCGGTGATGACGCCGAGGCCGAGCAGGATCATGCCGATCACCGCGATCCACTGATTGCTGACGCCGAGAATGCTGGCTCCGAAAAGGATGCCTGCAGACAGGATGACGAAGCCAAGCAGGTAGAGGACGAATGACGGCATGGTGGTTACTCCCCGCGTTGATCGGGTTTGTTGATCCGGTTCGTTACTTCAATGCCTAGCGCGTGAGACTGTTCCGATCGACGTCAGTCGGACGGCCGAGCTTGCGCATGACCCAGGTGACGCCCGCCACAACCAGCAGGGCTGCAACCGCAAAGCCGATCAGCTTGAAGGCGAGGCCGATAATCATGCCGACGATCAGCACGGCGGCGGCGAGGGCGAGGAAGACGAAAACAAGAAGTTTCATTGCGGGTCCCGATCCTTGGTGCAGTGGGAGAAATGCGTGGTGGGGGACGGGGTTCCATGGGGTGGTGAGCGGCGGTCAGTCGGCAATCGAGTGCTGATTTCAAACATCGTGTCGTGAGCCCCGCGCTCGTGCTTCGACGGACGGCCCTTCGGGCCTGCTCAGCATGAGCGCTTCTCTGGCTTCAGTGCTGATCTCAAGAAGCGCTCATCCTGAGCAGCACGCGTGAGCGTGCGTCCGTCGAAGGACGAGCGCGGGCTCACGATTGGTCGTTCGGACCAGCGCTGCTGTCCGGGATGCTTGGTGTCGTCTCTCCCAAGAGGGAGCGGGGCGCATGAAGTCACGCCGTGGGTAGTGCCTGTGCTGCATCGCTGCAGCTGATGCGCGTCTTCACGCGCCCCGTGTCTGACCGTTTGTCCCGGTTCAGCCGCATGAGGAGTTGTCTCGGTCTTCCAGGGTACGTCGTTGCCCCTGGCGCCTTAGCTCCGTGCCTGTTCACCCGGTTCAGCGTGTCAGGGGGCCTAACCGACCGTCCCCCTGGTCCCTCCGGTTTCACATCCCCCGGAGGCCATGCTTCTCGAAGTTCGTTTCGCCCCACGGGACGCTACCCGCAGGACTTCCTCGCTGTGCTGTCCGAAGAGGGATCCTCACCCCTCTTCGCGCTGACGCCTCGATAGCCACGCCGGCCAACGCCCCCACATCCAGAGTTTCGGACGTCTCCTGGACCTCCCTCATGTGGGTGCCTGCGTGTTGTAGCAGGTGGGGGATGGGGTGCGGGTTTGTGGTTCCGGCTGTCCTACAGCAGATTGTTGGAATGCCGTTGTGAACGTGGGTTTTGGACCACCGCCATCCTACACTTGGCGTGTTGGATTCCGCGGAATCTGATGGAACTCGCGGACGTCATTCTCGGGCTTGTCCCGAGAATCTCGGTTCTTGAATCGTGGGGATGAACTGCGTGTCCCGCTGATGAGCCAACCGAGATTCTCGGCACGAGGCCGAGAATGACTTCCCTTGGTTGCTAGCGCCTGAGGTTGTCATCCCGGAAGCGCGTAGCGCTATCCGGGAGCCATTCGTCCGTCGTCGTGCTCTCACAGTGGGTCCCGGCTCTCCGCTTCGCTGCGGCCAGGATGACAAGCGGTGGTCGGGATACGCCGTCAAAGCTGCTCGTTGAGTGCAGTCACACGCGCTCGTGTGCGCCGTTGAAAAAGTTTGCAGCCTGGACGCGACGGCAGGGTGAGGGGGTTGTTGCGTGTGGGTGTTTGGCGTGGGTAGCTCTGGTGTGGCCGCGTGCTGCGGTTGTGGAGGTGTCCATGGCTCGCCGGGTTTGGGTTGCTTGCGGATTGGCGATGATGATCGCGCCGCTGGCTTTTGCGCAGAAGGTTGTCACGCCGACTTCGCCACCGCCTGCGGGGTATGTGGCGCCGCGCACGTCGTGGGGTGCGCCGAGTGTTGAGGGGATGTGGACGACGAACTTCATCCTGCCGATGGAGGCGTCGCCGCGCACGCCGACGCTGACATTGCCGGAGAGGGATGCGCAGGCGATGGCGGATCTTCTGGCGGGGGAGATTGCGGCGTCGTTCGATGCGCAGCTTGATCCGGAAGTGCCGGTGAACATCAAGAACACGAGCGGGCTTGCGGTGGTGAAGGGCGAGCGGCGGACGCGGGCGGTTGTGCTGCCTGCGGATGGGCGGCTGCCTTATACGGCAGAGGCGCGGAAGGAGACGGTGACGGGATCGCCGTCGAAGTACGACAACTATGAGGAGCGGCCGAACTGGGAGCGGTGCATCACCAATCTTGGTCTGCCGCCGATCACCTTCATGGGCTCAACCAATATCCGCCATCTGGTGCAGACGCCGACGCATGTTGTGTTGCGGACGGAGTATGGCGACGAGGTTCGCATCATTCCGTTCAGCGCGACGCACAAGCCGAAGGAGCTGCATACCGTGCTGGGGGATTCCATTGCGCGGTGGGAGGGCGACACGCTGGTGATCGAGACGGTGGGATTGCCGAACAAGGATCGCAAGCGGGCGTTCGGGAACAATCTGCTGGTGCCGGGCACGAGCACGGTGATCGAGCGGCTGACGCGCGTGTCGGATAGCGAGATCGTCTATCAGTTCTCGGTGGTGGACCCGTCTGTGTATCACGCGCCGTGGATGGCAGAGTATTCGATCTATCGCTCGGACCATGTGAACTATGAGCATGCGTGTCATGAGGGGAATTACTCGCTGCCGAACATCCTGCGCGGGGCGCGGGTGTTGGAGGCGGGGAAGGTGGGGCGGAAGTATTGAGGTGACCTTCTTCCCCCGCAAGCGGGGGAAGAAGGCAGTCACTCGCATCGGTGGAAAAGAAAAGGCCCGCTGTTTCCAGCGGGCCTTTGTTTGGGTCAGTGCGCTTCAGCCTAGGCTGACTGCGCGACGCTCTCTGCGCCGCCGCGGACCATGGCTTCGGCGATTTGTTGGGCGTCGAGGGCGGCCTGGGCCTGCGGGTCGATCGAGACGATCGTCTTTTGCTGGCGGATCGCTTCGCGGACCTTAAGGTCGCGGAGGACGATGCCGGCCAGCGGCGGGCGGAAGCCGAGGAAGGTTTGCGAGGCGCGCGCCAGCGCTTCATAGGTGCGGCGGCCGGCGACGCGGGTGTCGGCCATGTTGATGGCGATCCACGGCTGGACGCTTGGCGCGTAGCCACGCAGCACCTTGATGAAGGCGTAGGCGTCGGTCATCGAGGTCGGCTCGTCGTTGGCGACGATGAGGCAACGGTCGCAGGCGCGGGCAAGGCGCATGACGTTGTCTTCGATGCCGGCGCCGAGGTCGACGATGACCTGGTCGTATTGGAGGGCGAGCGCGGTGAGGCTCGCAGCAAGGCGCGAGGCTTCTTCAGCGGGCAGGCCGGCGAGAGCGCCCGAGCCGGAGCGGCCGGGGAGCACGTCGAAACCGATTTCGGAACCAGCGCCGCCATTGACCTTGCAGACGGCGTCCTCGAGTTCGACCCAGCCGGCGATGACCGCGGCGAGATCGGTTTCGGGAGCAATGCCGAGCTGAACGTCGACGTTGGCGAGGCCAAGGTCACCGTCAACAAGAAGCGTGCGGCGGCCCATCTTGGCGAAGCTGGCGGCGAGCGTGGTGGAGAGCCAGGTCTTGCCGACCCCGCCCTTGCCCGAAGCAACGGCAATAACCGAGGCTGGCGTCACGCGGGAGCGTGCGCTGGCTTTGGTCTCGTTCTTTCGCGATCCGAAGTTCATCATCACGCGGCTCCTTTGAGCAATTCTGCTTCGGTGGTCCCGGTCACGAACAACCGAGCAATCCGTCCAGCCGAGGCAGGAGCTAGTCCGCCACGTACACTTTGCGTCAAACCAAGTTGAGCGATGCTTAACCGCGCGGAAGAAATTGCTGCGATTGCACCCCCGCGACGCCTCACCGCATCGAGCTTGGTAAGGATGACGCGCTTGCAGCCGGCGGCGGCGAAGGCGCGTGCATTGTCCTCCAGGTCCATCGGGTGGCCCTCGGCGCTCATTACTAGCACGGGTTCGACATTCATGTACGAAATCAAGTCGCTGCACCGTTTCATGTCCGCCTCATCGAGCGGGTTGAAGGAGGGGCAGTCGATGATGAGTTTCTGTCCCCGGTCGTCTGCATCACGAACTAGCTTGATGAGATGATCGGGCGAGAGCGCAAAGGTTACCTGCGGCTTAAGCATTAAGGCAGCGAGGCGAGCCACCTGGCCGGACGAATCGAAGTCGGCGGCGACGGGTTCGAGGGGCTGCTTCTTGTCGGAGAGAAGAGTCGCGAGCTTGGCGACGGCCGTGGTCTTGCCCGAGCCGGGCGGGCCGACGAGGAGGAGGGACTTGGCCGGGCGCGGGTTCAGCGGGTTGAAGGTGAGGAGGCCTTCAATGCCGACGGTGAGCGAGTTGACCTGTTCCATGCCGGCGCCGAGACGGCTGCCTGCTTCGGAGACCATGTGGACGAAGCCGTCCGGTGCGCCATGCCAGCGCAGGGTGGAGGCGAGGGTGGAGCGCGTCTCGTCATAGACGGGGCGGGGCTCGGCGAATTTCGGGGCGGCGAACTTCTGGCCGAAATTGCGCTCGACTGCGGCGCGGATTTCGACGCGGCCGTCTTCATCGCGCGTAGAGAGGATCACGGCGTCGGGGCCCATCTCGGCCCTGACCAACGCCATGGCCTCCTCTTCGGTTCGGCCCACGAACATCTTCATCTTCATGGTGGGGCTCCTCTTATCCTGGACTCTACACGGCGCCGGCTGAACGCAGCCGCGCCTTGGGATGGATTTCGTTCTGCGACATGACGATCGTCTGCGGACGGAAGCGTTCGACAAGCGAGCGGACGTAGGGGCGGATCGGCGCGGAGGTGAGCAGGACCGGGCTGTCGCCGGTTTGCGCTGCGCGCTCGAAGGCGTTGCGGAGGTCGGCGACGAACTGGTGCAGGCGCGAAGGCTCGAGGGCGAGCTGGCGGTCTGCGCCGGTGCCGACGAGGGCTTCGGCGAAGGTCTGTTCCCAGTTCGGCGAGAGGGCGACGACCGGGAGC
Source organism: Hyphomonadaceae bacterium (assembly GCA_965229115.1). Classification (GTDB taxonomy): domain Bacteria; phylum Pseudomonadota; class Alphaproteobacteria; order Caulobacterales; family Hyphomonadaceae; genus UBA7672. The sequence continues at coordinate 881,703 of CBDDIR010000003.1, forward strand.
GCGCCGTTTCCGTCAACGTGCATGTTGCAGAGCTGGCGGGCGAGGCGGGCGCGGACGTGCTCGGTGACCGAGAGAAGATCGGTCGAGGCGGAGGTAGCCTCGGCGATGGCTTCGAGGATGGTCGAGAAGTCGCGGATCGAGATGCGCTCGCGCAGGAGGTTCTGCAGGATGCGCTGGATGCCGGAGATGGTGATCTGCGACGGGGCGATGTCCTGGACGAGGGCAGCCTGCGGCTTGGGCAGGTCGTCGATGAGCTGGCGGACCGAGCCGAAGGTGAGGAGTTCGGCCATGTTCTCTTTGACCAGTTCGGTGAAGTGCGTCGTGAGAACGGTGGCGGCGTCGACGATGGTGTAGCCCTGGATGGCTGCGGTCTCTTTCATCGTGTCGTCGATCCAGACTGCGGGCAGGCCGAAGACCGGTTCGTTGACGCGCTCGCCGGGGAGGTTGCCGGCAGTGCCGCCGGCGTCCATGGCGAGGTTGAGTTGCGGGCGCAGCTTGCCGCGGCCGGCGACCACTTCCTTGATGAGGATGCGGTAGTCTTCCGAGCCGAGCTCGAGGTTGTCGATGATGCGGACCTGCGGAACGACGAAGCCGAACTCGGACGCGATCTGGCGGCGGACCGCCTTGACCTGATCGGTGAGCTTGCGGCCCGAGGTTTCGTTGATGAAGCCGAGGAGGCCGAAGCCGAGTTCGATCTTGATGTCGTCGACCGAGAGCGAGTCCTGGATCGGCGGTTCGACGATGGGCTTGGCGCGTTCGGCCTGGACCTCTTCGCGGGCCTTGGTTTCTTCGGCGACGCGCTGCTTCGTGAAGCCGCGGAAGGCGCCATAGCCGCATGCGCCGGCGAGGGCGAAGAACGGGATGATCGGCATGCCCGGCAGGAGGCCGATGAGGGCAGCCGTGACGGCGGCCATGGCGAGGCCCTGCGGGTTGGTGAAGAGCTGGATGCCGATGGCCTTGTCAGCTGCGCCATCAACGCCGGCTTTCGAGACGAGCATACCGGCGGCGACCGAGACGACGAGCGCCGGGATCTGCGAGACGATGCCGTCGCCGACGGTCAGCAGGGTGTAGGAGTTGGCGGCTTCTTCGAACGAGATGCCTTCCTGGGCGACGCCGATGATCATGCCGCCGATGATGTTGATGAAGGTGATCAGGATGCCGGCCATGGCGTCGCCACGGACGAACTTCGAGGCGCCGTCCATGGCGCCGTAGAAGTTGCTTTCGCCTTCGAGTTCCTTGCGGCGCTTGCGGGCTTCTTCCTCGGTGATCATGCCGGCGGACAGGTCGGCGTCGATCGCCATCTGCTTGCCGGGCATGGCGTCGAGGGTGAAGCGGGCGGCGACTTCAGCGATACGGCCCGAACCCTTCGTGACGACCACGAAGTTGACGATGATCAGGATGATGAAGACGACGACGCCGATGACGAAGTTGCCCTGCATCACGAAGCCGCCGAAGGCTTCGATGATGTTGCCGGCAGCCTGCGGGCCTTCATGGCCGTGGGCGAGGATGAGGCGGGTGGTCGCGATGTTCAGCGCGAGGCGGAGCAGGGTCGCCAGCAGCAGAACGGTCGGGAAGGCGGAGAATTCCAGCGGCTTCTTGATGAGAAGCGCCGTCATCAGGATCAGCACGGAGAGCGTGATCGAGATCGACAGCATGAAGTCGAGCAGGAAGGGAGGCAGCGGCACGATGAGCATGACGACGAGCGCCATGACACCGAGGCCGAGGGCGTATTCGCCCTTGGCAAACTGCTTGGTCAACGAGTTCCAGTCGAACCCGCCGCCGCCGACGCTACCGAGAGTACCTGCCTGCGCCATCTATAATTATCCTGCAGCCCGGATTTCGCCGGGGGCGGCGACGTCGATGCCGGCATCCTTGTAGGCGGCCAGCTTGTTGCGCAGCGTGCGGATCGAGATGCCGAGAATGGTGGCGGCATGCGTGCGGTTGCCGAGGCAATGGTCGAGCGTCGAGAGGATGAGATCCTGTTCGACTTCGGCGACCGTCTGGCCGATGCGGATGGCCGCGCTCTTGATCGCGGTCTCTGCGGCGTTGACAGCGCGCTCTGCCGTGGCGTCGAGGGTGTTGGCCTGAACCGGGCGGCCATCGGGCGTGCGCAGATCGTCGACCGAGATTTCCTCGCCGCGCGCCAGGATGACGGCGCGGTGCATGGCGTTCTCGAGTTCGCGGACGTTGCCGAGCCAGGCAGCGGCCTGAACGCGCTCGCTGGCGGCGTCGGACAGGCGGCGATGCGAGAGGCCGTTGGCGTTCGCGTACTTGTTGACGAAGTAGTCGGCCAGCGAGGCGAGGTCGCGCGGACGCTCACGCAGCGGCGGGATGTGGAGGTTCATCACGTTGAGCCGGTAGAGAAGGTCCTTGCGGAATTCGCCGCGGATGACGGCTTCCTGCAGGATGCGGTTCGACGTGGCGATGATGCGGATGTTGACCGGCACCGGCTTCGAGCCGCCGACGCGGTCGATCTCGCGCTCCTGGATGGCGCGCAGCAGCTTGGCCTGCAGGCGGATATCCATTTCGGAAATCTCGTCGAGCAGCAGCGTGCCGCCGTCAGCTTCCTCGAACTTGCCGATACGGCGGGCGACAGCGCCGGTGAACGCGCCCTTCTCGTGGCCGAACAGTTCGGACTCGAGGAGGTTTTCCGGGATGGCGGCGCAGTTGACCGAGATGAACGGCTTGTCGGCGCGCTTGGACTTCTTGTGGACGTAGCGGGCCATGACTTCCTTGCCGACGCCGCTTTCGCCCGTGATGAGGACGGAGGCTTCGGACGGGGCGATTTGGTCGGCGAGGGCGCGCAGTTCGAGCATGGCCGGATCGTTGGCGATCAGCGGACGGTCATCGTCGGCGACGGCCGAGAGGACAGCGGCGATGAGTTCCGGATCGGGCGGCAGCGGGATGAATTCGCGAGCGCCGGCGCGGATGGCGCGGGCGGCCATGTCCGGCGTGACGTTGACGCCGCAGGCGACGACCGGGGCGACGATGCGCTCCTGCTTCATCGCGGCGACGAGGCCGGTGATGTCTTCGTGGACGTCGATCATCACGATGTCGGCGCCGCGGCCCGTGCGCAGCAGATCCATCGCTGTTGCGGCTTCGGGAGCGTGAAGCACCTTGGCGCCTTTCTCGAAGGCGATCTTGGTGGCGGCCGAGAGCTGGCCCGCGAGATTTCCGATAATGAGAACGCGCATGGGTTTTCCTCTAGGCGTCAGAATTCTTGATGATCTCGGTCATGGTCACGCCGAGGCGATCGTCGACGACGACGACTTCGCCACGCGCGACCAGGCGCGAGTTGACATAAATATCGATGGCTTCGCCGACGCGGCGATCCAGCTCCAGCACCGAGCCGGGGCTGAGCTCGAGCAGCTTGGCGACTTCAATCGTGGTGCGGCCGATGACGGCCTGGACGCTGACGGGAACATCGAACACGGGGCGCAGATCGACGGCCATGCGCTCGCGCATGTCCTCGCGTGCATCCGCCGGAACGGCGCCGCCGGACTGGGCGACACCGCCGCCTGCTGCAAGATCGGGAAGATTGAGATCGTTGCTCATGATGTCCTACGCGGAGAAGAGTTCGAGTTGGGGCGCCACGGGATCTTGCAGGCGTGCCTTGATGATGGCGTCGATGGCGGCTTCGATGCCTTCGCGGCTGAAGCCGGCGGAGCCTTCGCTCCACTCGACGGCCCAGTCGCCGGGCTTGGCGTTCGGGTTGGCGACGAACGAGATGCTGGCGCCGACGCCGAGACGGCGCAGGTGCTCGGCGCGGCGTTCGACGTCTGCGAGAGCTTCGGGCGTCACGAAGACGGTGACGACCGGGTTGAGCTTGAGCTGGCGCACGACCTCGGTGATCGCGGTGAAGGCGGCTTCCTCGCCGGCCTTGTCGAGCGCCGTGCCGGCGATTTTCTTGGCGGCGATCATGGCCATTTCGGCAGCTTCGGCGCGGAGCTGTTCGGCGATGCCGGCGAGCTGGGCGGCGACGGGCGCGAGGTTGGCGACGATGCGGTCGACCGACGCGAAGCCTTTGGCTTCGGTGGTCTGGCGGGCCTTGGCTTCGCCATCGGCGCGGGCCTTGGCGTTCATCGCTTCGGTTTCGTCGCGCGAGAAATACTTGCGCTCAGGGCCGCTCAGGACTTCGCCCTGCGGCGTGAATTCGGTCTCGAAGTTGAAGGCGCGGGGTTGCTGGGTCATCAGTAGATCAGCTCATCCTGGCCGCCGCCGTCGGCGAGCATGATCTCGCCGCGGTCGGCCAGCGCTTTCGCGACGACGACCATTTCCTGTTGCGCGCTCTCGACGTCCTTGAGCTTGACCGGGCCCATCGCGCCCATGTCGTCGCGCATGATCTTGGCGGCGCGCTCGGACATGTTGGACATGAAGAGGTTGCGCATCTCGTCGTTCGCGCCCTTCAGGGCGAGGCCGAGCTTGTCCTTGTCGACGCTGCGCAGGAGGGTCTGGATGCCGCCGGGGTCGAGCTTGGCGAGATCTTCGAAGACGAACATGAGCGAGCGGATGCGGTCGGCCGAATCCTTGTTCTTGTCCTCGAGCAGGGAGATGAAGCGGCCTTCGGTCTGGCGATCGAAGTTGTTGAAGATCGCGGCCATCTGCTCGTGGCTGTCGCGTTTCGAGGTGCGCGCGAGGTTGGTCATGAATTCGGTGCGCAGCGTGCTCTCGATCTTCTCGAGAATGTCGCGCTGGACCGGCTCCATGCGCAGCATGCGCTGGATGACTTCGAGGGCGAATTCCGGCGGCAGGGCGGTGAGGACGCGGGCGGCGTGGTCGGATTTGATCTTCGAGAGGATGACCGCGACCGTCTGCGGGTATTCGTTCTTGAGATAGTTCGCGAGAACCTGCTCGTTCACGTTGCCGAGCTTGTCCCACATGGTGCGGCCGGCGGGGCCGCGGAGTTCTTCCATCAGGCCGTCGACCTTGTCGGCGGGCAGGAACTGCATGAGCAGGCGGTGGGTCTGTTCGTAGGAGCCGGTGACGGCGCCCGAGCCGGAGAGGCGGTTGACGAAGTCCTTGATGAGGAATTCGACCATCTCGGCTTTCACCGGGCCGAGGTTCGACATGGCGGACGAGATTTCGCGCAGCTCGTCGTCGTCGAGGCGGTCCCAGATGGGCTTTGCGTCTTCGCCGAGCGAGAGCAGGAGGATGGCGGCTTTCTCGGAACCGTGCAGCGCCTTCACGGCGGCGAGGGTTTCCTCGATGCGGCGTTTGGTGTCGCTGTTGTGCGTGTCTTCGCGCGTGAGACCGCCGGCGGCGGCGGAAGCAGCTTCCGGCTCTGGCGCTTTCAGGGCGGCGGAGGACTTGCTCATGCTGCGCGCTCCGAGGACGGTTCTTCAGCCAGCCACGAGCGGATGATCGCGACCGACTCATCGGGGTGGCTGGAGACGACTTCCGAAATCTTCTTGATCGAAGACGCTTTCACCTGGCCCGAGATGCGCGCCACATCGATGCCCGCGTCGAGGCGGTCGGGCATCGGCGCGTCAAAACCCACGACGCGGCCTTCGTTCAGCGAGATCAGGTTTTCCTGCTGTTGCTGGAATTCACCGTTGAGCTGCGGCGCGTTGGCGGTTTGCGCTGCCTGGAGGGCGGCGATGGCCTTGGCGCGCTTGGCGCCTTTCAGCTTGGCGATCTCCGGCGGGAGTTCGACGGCGACGGCGCCGCCCTTGGTGAACATGCCGGCGATCAGCGGACGCAGGACGAAGAAGACCAGGGCGAGGGCGGTCAACAGGAGAGCGACGATCTCGCCGATGTGGAGAAGGTCGAACTTGTCGAAGTCGAACGCGCCGGGAGCGGCTGCGCCATCGAGCGAAGTGTCGGGGCGCGAGAAGGCCGCGCTTTCCACGGTGACGACGTCGCCACGTTGTTCGTTGAAGAGGACGGCCGATTTCACGAGCGAGGTGATGCGGGCGATCTCTTCGGCCGGGCGCGGCTGCCAGGTGGCGGGCTGGCCTTCGGCGCCGGGGACGCGCATGTGGTCGATCGCGACTGCGACGGAAAGACGCTGAACCTTACCGCCTTCGACGACCTCGGTGCGGAGGGTCTTGTCCATCTCGTAGTTGACGGTTGATTCGTTGCGGCTCGTGGTGCTCTGGCTTTTCGGCGCAGCGGGAGCTGCGGGCTGAGCGCCGGTCGGGATGTTGTTGGCAACCGTGGTTTCGTCGCCGTTGGCGGCTTCCTGGTTGGAGGACGAATCCTCGACGGTCGTTTCCGAGCGGACGACGCGGCTGTCCGGGTTGTAGGTCTCTGACGATTGCGTGACCTTGTTGAAGTCGGCTTCGATCGAGACGGTGACTTTCGCAGCGCCGGGGCCGGCGATGTTCTCGATCACGTCGAGAATCTTCTTGCGGTAGCTCTCTTCCATGGCCGAACGGCGTTCGTCGGCTGAGGTGCCGCCGCCGATGCCGCCGGTAGGATCGTTGTCATCGGTCGCGGCAGCGAACAGGCGGCCATCGGTTGATGAAACGGTAACGGCGTTCACCGACAGGCCCGGGACCTGCGAGGCGACGATATTGCGGATCGCGCGGACTTTTTCCGGCGACATCATGTTGCCGGTGATTTTCAGGACGACCGAAGCCTTGGGCTTCTCGGAATTCTTCTGGAAGAGGGGACGATCCGGCACGGACAGATGGACGCGAGCCGTCTGGACCATGTCGTAAGCGCCGATGGTGCGCTCGAGCTCGCCTTCCATGGCGCGCAGCTGCTTGATGTTCAGAACGAACTGGGTTTCGCCCAGCGCGTCGGACTTGTCGAAGATTTCCCAGCCGATCGAGCCGCGCGTCGGCAGGCCCTGCTCGGATAGCATCATGCGGGCGTCTTCGACCTTGGCCGCGTCAACGAACACAGCCGAGCCGCCGCCCTGCATGGTGTAGGCGACGCCTGCCGTATCGAGCTTCTTGGTGATTTCTGCTGCTTCGTCGAGGTTCAACCCCGAGAACAGAAGCTTCTGCCCGCCGCTTTCGCCGCGAAGCATGATGACGCCAAGGCCGCCGCCGACCAACGCCACGACGACAAGCGCCGCCGCGATACGCATACGGCCGGAACGCGCGAGTTGCGCGACCAGACCCTTGGACTCTTCGGTGTTCGCTTCGGCCATGCCCGCCCGGAAAATTCTGCCTGCGCCGCGATTTGCGACTAGGCAGGAAATTCCCAGTGCGTGGTAAACGCCGTATTAAGGAGCCGGAACTCAGTTGTTAGCGAAACCTTAAAGCAGGCCCGCTCGCCGTCCCTCCCCAAGACCCGGGACGGCGTTAGTCCGGTGCTAGAAGCCTACTAGCGATAGTTCTGCAGGCGCGTGGTACGGAGACCCTTCACGCCGTGGCGTTCGTACAGGCGTTCCCAGCCGCTGAACTCTTCGTTCGAGAGTTCATAACGGGCACAGGCGTCGTCGGCGGTCAGGAGGCCACCGTGCACTGCGGCCACGACTTCCGCCTTGCGACGGGTGACCCAGCGTTGAATTCCCGGCGCCGGAAGATCCGCCAGGGTGATGTGACGTCCGTCCGGGCCCACGACGGCCGCGCTGGACGCGCTTTGGCTCAGCATGGAAAACTCCGTTTGCTGCTCTTACTATGCCGCGACCATACGGATGGGGTCCTAAGGTCACGCTCAGCGCGACGCGACGCTTTCCAAGAAACAACCGGCAAATTTGCACGATCGAAGAAAGGTTGTGGCGACGTTCTGCCGCCGGCCCCGATAGGGGCATAGAAGCGAGCGATGACACGCGCAGACATGTTCACACGCTTTCTGCGTGCCCAGAACTGCGTGTGCTGACGCGCAATCACCGCTCGCTATCTCTTAAACCTAGCGCTTCAGCCGGATCAGCTCGTCGAGCATCTCATCAGCCGTGGTGATGATTTTCGACGAAGCCGAGTAGGCGCGCTGGGTGATGATGAGGTTTGAAAACTCTTCCGCGAGGTCGACGGTCGAGGCTTCGAGCGCACGGGCCTTGATGTCGCCTGCGCCGGCGACGCCAGCGCCGCGCATCGAGAGTGCGCCGGTGTTCGGGCCGAGACGATAGATGCCGCCCTGTTCGGGGATGAGGCCGTTGGCGTTGCCGAAGGTGGCCAGCGGGATCTGGTAGATGCGGCGCGTGAGGCCGTTGGTGAAGATGGCGGTGACATATCCATCGTCATCGACGTCGACTGATGCGAGCGAGCCGAACGGCGTGCCGTCGACCTGCGACGTGCCGAGGACCGACGGCGAGTCGTAGTTGGTGAGACCGCCCGGCGAGTTGGGGCCGCCCATGTCGAACGTGATCGTCTGCGCGGCGAGACCGAGCGAAGCATTCCATTCCGGACCTGCGTTCGAACCGGCCACGCCGATGGTGACGGAGGTAGGCAGGGTGGAGTTGGTGGCGTCGAGCTGACCGAACGGCGTGAAGGCGAGCATGCCCGTGGCGAGCTGGCCATCGACAAGCGTGCCGCCGCCCGGATCGATGTCGCCGGCCGCCATGTGGACCTCGGTGTACCACTGGTTCGGGCCGGCTTTCAGGAACGACATGGTGAGCGTGTGCAGGCCGCCCTGGCTGTCATAGACCTGGATCGGAACCTGGAAGTCCGGCGCAACGGCGCCCGACGCCATGTTGTTGTTGGTGTCGGCGGCATCGTAGGTGCCGTTCACGACAGCCGGGGAGAGTTCGCGCGACGATTGCAGGTTGGCCGACAGGGAGAGGCGAGCCGTTGCCTCTGCGCCGCCTGCGATGCCCGACACGCGCACAGGTTGAAGCGCGTTGAGGTCGGTCGGGCTGGCCGTGACGTTGCCCGTCGAGTCGACTGGCCAGCCTTGCAGGTAGAAGCCCGCGGTGTTCTGCAGATAGCCCGACGAGTCCGGCGTGAACTGGCCCGCGCGCGTGTAGAAGTAGGGGTCGCCCGAGGTGGCATCGTCGCTGCGCCCGCGCACGACGAAGTAGCCATCGCCCGAGACGGCGAGGTGAGTGGACACCGACGAAGCGACGGTCGAGCCTTGCTCGTTCATCAGTGGCGATGAACGGGACATGACGCCGCCCGCATTGTAGGTCGTCTGGTGGTTCTGGGTGTTCAGCAACGACGTGAAGTCGTTGCGGAGGCGCTTGTAGCCGACCGTGTTGACGTTCGCGATGTTGTCGGAGATCGCCGCAAGCGCGCTCGAGTTGGCGCGCATGCCGGATGCGCCGGCGAGCATGGCGGAGTTGATACTCATAGTCGAAGCTCCCAGGAAGCCTGCGGGCGCAGGGCTCGTTACTGTCGGGTTGGGTGGCTGCTTATGCAGCCGGACGGCGCGCTTCTGCGCCGGGTAAACTTTTAGTCGGCCGTCGGCCTAGTTGACGGTGGACGTCGTGGTCGTGGTCGGCGCGGTGTTCATGCGTTTGATGTCGGAGAACGCGAACACGCCGGCAGGCGTCGTGAGCGCGGGTTCGCCATAGGTGAGGTCAACGCCGGTGATCTTCGTCACCAGCGAATGCACGGGCGTGATGGCTTTCTTCTCGGCGTCTTCGGCGACGACGCTGATCCAGTAAGGCTGGTCAACGGCGGCGGTGCCGCCCTTCAGGAGTTCGCCATTCCAGGTGAAGTCATGCGTGCCGGCTTTCAGCTCGCCGGTTTTGGAATAGAGCACCTTGCCGGCGGCGTCGGTGACGGTGACGGTGGTGGAGGTCGCGTCCTTCGGCAGTTCGTACTGCCACTTGACCGGTGCGCCGGTGAATTGCGCGCCGGCGGAGTCGACGACGGCTTCCTGGCCGAGATAGCCCGACAGCGAAGCGCCGGCGCTGGAGTTGGTCGACTTGATCAGCGTCTCGAGTTGCGAGTTGACGCGGATCTGTTGTTCGACGCCGGAGAACTGGACGAGCTGGTCGGTGAACTGGGTCGAGTCCATCGGCTCGAGCGGGTCCTGGTTCTGGATCTGCGCGGTGAGGATGGTGAGGAAGGTGTCGAAGTTGCTCGACAGCGACGCAGCCGACTGCGTGGCGCTGCCGGTTGTCGGCGTCGAGGGCGGGACGAAGGAAATCAGGTCAGACATGGTTCAGCTCCTTCACGCGACGACGTCGAGACGCGACGACGAACGCCAGGGGCGTGCGGCGGCGGCTGTCTGTGCATCTACGGCGACATCGAGGGTGTTGAAGCCGCGCCAGACATTGCTGGGGCGGCCATTGCCATCGTTGCCGTTGAAATTGTTGGCAGGGTTGCGGCCCTGGTCGCTCGATAGTTCGAAGCGGATGCCATCCTTGGCGAGATCGATGCCGGCGTCGCTGAGCGCGCGCTCGAGCGAGCGCTGGCCGCGCATGAGGTCGGTGAGGGCGGCGCTGTCGTGGGCGGCGAGGACGGCATGGACCTTCTTGTCGGCGCCGACTTCGATGCGGACGTCGACGCGGCCGAGTTCTGCCGGGTCGAGGCGGATTTCGTAACGCTGGGCGCGGCCATCGAAGCGTTCGACCATGCGCTGGTAAACCTGCACGGTCGTGGCGGGGGCGTTCTGCATGGCCGGGTTGGCGGCCGTGGCGCGCGCTGTGTCGGTGGCGGTGGTGCGGGCCGAGGCGAGGGCGTCGACCGTGGTGGTGGACGGCGCGGCGGTGTCGGCTTTGATGTCGGGCGCGGTGTCTGCGCCGGTGGTGGCTGCGACCTGCGTGGTCTTGGTCTGGACGCCTTGTGCCTTGTTGGCGGCGGGGTCTGCAGCGGCATTGGTGGTCGCGGCGGACTTGGTGTTGGAGGCGTTTGCGGTTTCCGTGGTCGCCGACATGCGCTCTTCGCCGGGGGCGGAGAGGGGGGCGTCTTCGGCGGAGGCTTCCGGAGCGGGTGTGGCGGTTGCCGCGGTTTGCGTGGGTGCTGCAGGCTTCTTGGCGGTGGTTGCGGGCGTGGCGGCGGCTTCGCCGGCTTGTTGCTCGGCGGCGTCGGTTGCCTGCGGGGTTGCGGCTTGCGGGGCGGCGGCGGGTTTGGCGGCGGCTTGGGCTGCGCCTGCAGCTGTGGTGGCGTCGATGGCGGGGACGTCGGCGCCGGCTTCGGTGGTGGCGGCGTCGGTCGGTGCGGCTTGCGTAAGGCCGGCGAGGATGGCCTGTGCCGAGTTCACGGCGGTCGGCTGTTGTTGCTGCGGCTGGACGGGTTGCGCGGCGATGTTGGTGTCGGTGGTCGCCGGGTCGTCCTTGGCGGTTGCTTCCTTAGCAGCCGGTTCCTTGGACGAGGTCTCCTTGGCGGGAGCTTCCGGTTCGGACGTTTCAGCGTCGAGGGCGTCGGCGAAGCTGATGCGGTCTTCATCGCGGTCGCGTGCATTGTCCTTCGCGACCGGCTCGGGCCGGGCGGCGGGCTTCGGGGCGATGATGTCGACGGCTGAGGTCACGCCTGGTCCATGCTCACTTGGCTCCGGCCCATTGCGGGCGTGGAGCGTGAGATCAGCGTGCAACCTGCGAGCCAGTAATCTTTAGGATGAAAAGCGCCTGCAAATGCGCGTTTCGCTGGTTAATTCAGTCGGCTTTTGAAGGCGCAAAGCGGCAAGTTGCGCAGGGTGGTGGGTAGTTGTTGCCGGGCCAGGAATGCCTGTGCGGGCGCATTATTCCTGAGATCGCGGACTGGCCCGCAACTTGCGTGGTTAACGGCAACGTTGCGGCCAGCAAGCCGGGGCGTTCGGGGCAGAAGCTCCCGTCGCGTGAATTTTCGCGAACGTGTTCAGTAGGTTGGAACGATACCGGTGAAGTCTGGTCGCACAGAGCGGCCCGGCAGATCGCGCCTACCCGGCATAACGGGCGGCAAAATCTGCAGGGCGATGGAGATGCGATCATGTCGATCACAAGCATCATGAGCACCGGCCTTTCGGCGCTGTCTGCGAACCAGGCTGCGTTGAAGGCGACGTCGACCAACGTCGCGAACGTCAACACGGTTGGCTATTCGCGCCTCGATGTGCAGTTCATCTCACGCCAGGCGTCGGGCGGGCTGTCGGGCGTCGAGATCGAAGTGCGGCGCGTGGCGAACGCGTATCTCGCGGCGGCCGAGATGCGCGGCGCGGCGGATGTGGCGTCGGCCGATATCATGTCGCAATTCATGGATCGCGCGCAGGGCCTGCTGGGCGATCCGTCTGATAAATCGACCGTGTTCGCGACGCTGGATCCGGTATTCGCGAGCTTTGGTGCGCTGGCGCTGGACCCGTCTTCGGGGCTGCGCCGCTCGTCGACCATGTCGGACCTGCAGACCATGCTGGCGCAGTTCGACACGACGGGGCGCGAGCTTCAGGCGCTGCGCGATGAAGCCAATTCGCGGGTTTCGGCGTCGATGTCGGAAGCGAACACGCTGCTGACGGGGATCGCCAAGCTCAACACCGCGATCCAGCGCTCGACGGTTTCGGGCGTGCAGGCGAGCGAGGCAGAGACTGAGCAGCAGCGCATGATCGACCGCCTGGCGGAGATCATGGATGTGCGCGTGCAGCCGCGCGCGCTGGGCGGCGTCGAGCTGCGCACGACGGACGGCATGCTGCTGGTCGATACGGATGCGGCGCAGCTTGGCTTCTCGTCGGTCACGAATGGCGAGCCCTATCCGGCGCTGGTGATCAAGGCGCCGCGTTCGTCGGTCGAGATCCCGCTGGAGACGCACCTGCAGGGCGGGGAGCTGAAAGGCCTCCTGAAGACGCGCGACAAAGAGATGGTCAGCCTGCAGCAGGCATTCGGCGAGTTCACTGCGGGAGCTGCGGAAGCGCTGAATGCTGCGCATAACGCCGCGAGCACGGTGCCGGCGCCGACGACGATGATCGGGCGCAACACCGGCCTGCTGGAAGATGACCTGCTGAACTTCTCGGGCGTGACGCATATCGGCATCACTGACGAAGAGGGCAATGTGATCCGGAACTTCCGGGTCGACTTCAACAATGGCCAGATCCTGGACGACCAAGCCAATGTGACGGCGTTCGGCACGACGATCGGAAGCCTGCGCGATGCGCTGAACACTGCGATGGACCCGGACGCGACGATCAGCTTTGCTGGTGGCGTGATGCGTCTTGACGCGGTTGTGCCGACGACGGGCATTGCGATCACGGATGACCCGACGACGCCGGCCTCGCGCGCTGGCCGCGGCTTCTCGCATACGTTCGGTCTGAATGACCTGGTCACGCATTCGCAGTCGCTGAGCTATGCCACGGGTCTTTCGGCGGCTGACGACCATGGCTTTGCCGATGGCACGATCAAGTTCGCGCTGCGCAATCAGGATGGGTCGATCGTCCGCACCTTCGATTTCGCGGTCACGTCGGGAACGTCGCTGGGTACGCTGCGCTCGCAGCTGAACACGGCGCTGCAGGGCTATGGCACGGCGAATCTGGATGCCAATGGCCGCCTGACGCTGACGCCGACGGGCAACAATATCGGCAGCATCGACGTGCTGCAGGACGACACCACGCGGGGCGACACGGGCATTTCGGTTTCGGAGATGTTCGGCTTTGGCGAGCAGCTGGGCATTGCGCGCTCGCGCGGCCTTGCGATCCGTTCGGACATCAAGGCTGATCCAGGCAAGCTGTCTGCGGCCCAGGCGGATCTGGCGGGCGCGGCTTCGGGTACGCGCGTGCTGGCGGCGGGCGATGGCCGTGGCGCGCTGACGCTGGAAGCGGCCGGCACGAAGCAGCGCGCATTCATGAGCGCTGGCGGGCTCAGCGGCCAGACATCGTCGGTGATCGACTACGCGGCGCGGCTTGCGGGCCATGCCGGTACGCGATCCGAGGCGATGGACAGCGCGAAAGCTGCGGCCACGTCGGTGCGCGAGGAAGTGAAGCAGCGCCGGATGAGCGAAGAGGGCGTGAACCTCGACGAAGAACTCGTGAAGATGACGACCTATCAGCAGGCCTACGCCGCCGCCTCACGCATGATCCAGGCGGCGAAGGATCTGTTCGATATTACGCTGAACATGGTTTGAGGACGATAGATCATGGCGCGCATTTCTTCTGCAATGATCCCGGCCAACTCGTTGGCGGACATTTCGCGAGCCCAGCAGCAGCTGGTTGAGGCGGCCCGGCAGAGCTCGTCGCAGACGCGCGCGACGGACCTCAAGGGCTATGGCCGCGAGTCGCAGACACTGGTGTCTGCCGAACGGCTGGTGGCTCGCAACCAGAGCTTCCAGGCGAATGCGCGCGAGCTGACGACGCGGATGACGATCCAGGATGTTGCGCTGGGTCGCGCTGCGAACGTGGTGAGCCAGCTGAAGGACTCGCTGTTCCAGAATGTCAGCCTCGATAGCGGCGAAGGCATTCGCGTGTCGCTGAACGAGGCGTTCGAGGTTCTTCGCGATGCGATGAACACCAATATCGGCGGCCGTTACCTGTTCGGCGGCGTGATGAACGAGAATGCACCGGTGACGGCGTCGTCGCTGACATTCCTGGCGGACAATCCTCTCGAGGATTCGATCGCGACGGGTGAAGACCCGCAATTCATGCGCGTCGAGGATGGGCGCACCATTCAGGCGGGTATGGTTGCAGACGATGTCGTCAGCGATGCCATGGCTTCGCTGAAGCGGCTGGCGGAACTCGATCAGGGGCCGGATGGTCCGTTCGGCGGGTCGCTGACGCAAACGCAGCGCAATGCGCTGGAGAACGAGCTGAAGTCGCTGTCGGATGCGTTCAACACCATTCTGACGGCGCAGTCGGAGAACGGCCGCCTGATGAAGGACGTCGACAACGCCAGCACGCGCCTGACGGCGCAATACAATGCGCTGGACGAAGTGGTCGGCGGGATCGTGAATGTCGATCTGGCCGAAGTGGCTGTGCGTCTGAACCAGGCGCAGTTTGCGTATCAATCGTCCGCCAGCATTTTCAACACGCTGCGGAATATGTCGCTGCTGGATATTCTGAAGTAGCGAGTGACAGCGCTGACCGAAGCGGCCGCTAGTCGTTTGCGGCGTTGAGGAGCTGGCTGTCGAGCAGTTTTCCCAGGATGAAAACCGTCTCACCCATGCGCATGAACATGGTGTGATCGTTGTCGAATGTGATCCGCGCTTTCACGAAGAAGCGGCCGGGACAGGCGACGGCGGCCATTGTCGTTTCGGTTTCGGAGGCGAGGATGCGCAGATCGAACAGGCCCGTCGTGATGGGGTCGTTCACTGGCTTGAACTCTTCCCTCTTGGCCAGGATTGACGCGAGCACGGACTCCATTTCGGTGGCTTGTGCGGCGGCGCGGTTCTCTGCCGTGGTGTAGCGCATGGCGTGCTCGTAAACGTAGATCGTCACCTTCGTGGATGGTGCGTTGTAGAAGCACGCCTGATCCAGCGGGCCGCCTTCTCCACCAAAGTCCTCCATGCGGGTGTAATGCACCCAGCCGAGTTCGTGGGGGAGCTTGATGGGCGAACGCGGATCGCTCCACACATAGAGCGGTCTATTGGCGTGCGGTTCGCCCTCGACGGCTGACCAGTCGAAATAGCAGGCGACGGATTTCTTGTTCAACGGATCGGTGACGAGCGCCCGCTCGAAAGCGACGGCCTGAATGCGGCCCTCGGGTTCAGCTTCGACCTCCTGAATCCGGTAGATATAGCCGCTCGTATTGTTGATCAGGCGGATGGTTTCGAGCTGGGTGTGGGTCGCTTCCAGCGCGGTGCAGGGCGCGAGGATGAAAGGACTTTCCTTGGGTCCGTCTCCGCCTGACAGGTGGAGGTGGACGCCGAAGCGTTCCATCGCCTCTTCCTTGAAATCCATGGATGGTTCCCCCGGCCAGGCCCCGTGACTGCAAGAGGCCGCTGTCCTGTAAGCGGGCGGGAGCGGGAAAACGGGTCAAGGCTTCGCGCGGCCCGTGAATTGCGTTAGCGGAGGCTCATGAGTTCGCCTTCCGCATACCCGCGACCGCCGAACAAGCCGGATGATGACTCCTGCTGTCATCGCGGCTGTTGTCCCTGCATTTTCGACTATTATTGGGACGCTATCGCCCGCTGGGACGAGACGGTGCGGGAGATGGGCGGGGATCCGGACGCCGTGCTCGCGGCGCTGGGGCGTACGCGCTAGGCTCCTTCGGGAACACCGGTTCGAGGCAATCATTCTGCTTCCGGGTGCGACTGCACGGAGCTGATACATGCCGTTCAAATGGATTTTGATGGCCGCTGCGGGCGGCTGGGCTCTGGCTGCGGCGGGGTGTGCTGAGCCTGCGCAGAACCCGGTGAGTGTGGCGATGGGCGCTTCCCCGACGCTGGAGGCGCCGAAGACGTCGCTGTTGCCGGCGCTGAAGATTGCCGAGGCCAAGCGTTGGGCGGAAGGACAGATGCCTGTCGCGGCGCAGGGGCTGGCGGTGAAGGCGTTTGCGCGCGGGCTGGATCATCCGCGTTGGCTGCATGTGCTGCCGAATGGCGATGTGCTGGTGGCGGAGACGAATGCGCCGGAGCGTCCCGATGAGGGCGGCGGGATTGTCGGTTATTTCCAGAACCAGGCGATGACGAAGGCGGGGGCTGTCACCAAGACAGCGAACCGGATTTCCTTGCTGCGCGATGCGGATGGCGATGGCGTGGCGGAGACGAAGACGGTGTTTCTGTCGGGCTTGAACTCGCCGTTCGGCATGGCGCTGGCGGGTGGGCGTCTGTACATCGCGAACACGGATGCGGTGGTGAGCGTGCCGTATGCGGATGGCGCGACGGAGATCAGCGCGGCGCCGGAGACGCTGACGACATTGCCGGCGGGGACGCGCAACCATCATTGGACGAAAAGCCTGATCGCGTCGAAGGACGGATCGAAGCTGTATGCGACGGTGGGGTCTAACTCGAACATTGCGGAGAATGGTCTGCCGGCCGAGGAGGGGCGGGCGGCGATCTGGGAGATTGATCGTGCGAGCGGGCAGAAGCGGATATTTGCGACGGGGCTGCGCAATCCGAACGGCATGGGCTGGGAGCCGGTGAGCGGGGCGCTGTGGACGGCTGTGAACGAGCGTGACGAGCTGGGGCCCAATCTGGTGCCGGACTACATCACGTCGGTGAAGGATGGTGCGTTCTATGGCTGGCCGTGGAGCTATTACGGACAGACGGTGGATACGCGCGTGAAGCCGGCGAACCCGGAGATGGTGGCGAAGGCGATTGCGCCGGATTATGCGGTGGGCGCGCATACGGCGTCGCTGGGACTGACGTTTGCCGAGGGCGCGAAGCTGGGCTCGGAGTTTTCGAGCGGGGCGTTTGTGGGGCAGCATGGATCGTGGAACCGCGATCCGTTCAGCGGTTACAAGGTGATCTATGTGCCGTTCGCGGGCGGCAAGCCTGCGGGGCAGGCGGTGGATGTGCTGACGGGGTTCATCGACGCGGAGAAGGAGATCGCGTTCGGGCGGCCGGTGGGCGCGGCGATTGGCAAGGATGGATCGCTGCTGGTGGCGGACGATGTCGGCAACACGATCTGGCGGGTGAGCGCGGCTAACTAGGCTGGAAGATCGGGGTAATGCTCCATCGCGGCCTCGATGCGGTCGAGGGCGGCGGCGACGCGTTCCTTGTGGTGGCGGCTGGCGCGTTTGAGGTAGATGGGCTGCGTGACGGCGAGGTGGCGGACAACGCCGCACGCACTGAGGATCAGTGGCGGGATTTCGCGCAGGTCCGTGGTCCAGCCATCGACGCTGAAATGCAGGAAGGTGTTGCGGAGTTCGACGAGCGCATCGAAGGCGTCGTTGATCTGCTTGTTGAGCGGTAGTTGGTAGGGCGGGCGCAGGAAGAACGGATCGCCGGTGCGGCGGAGCAGTTCGAGCGGGGAGACGATGCGCGGTTCGCGCACTGCCAGCGGAGCTGGGCCCTGGCGGCCGGCCTTGGTCCAGCGCACCACCTCGCGGGCGTCGGTGCGGGTCATGCCCTTGGTGCCGAACTCGTCGCCGGTGTCGAGCGCGCAGAGGCATGCGTTCTGGACGGAGAGCGTCATCGAGATGATGAGCCAGCGCCAGGCGCCGTGATCTTCCGCGGCCTTGTCTGCCTGCTCGGCGGCGAACTCGATGCAGGCCAGCAGTTCGCGGGGCTGGTTGGTCTGGAAGAAGTGTGTTTCGGGCGTTTCATTCTCGGACATGGGGCGAAGCTAGCGCTGTCGCAGGGCTTTGCGAAGTCTTGAGCCGGTTGGCGGGCGGGCGTAGCTTCGCGGGATGCTTCGATGCTTGTCCCTGGCTGCCGTGGTTCTCGCTGGTGCGCCTGCCGTGGCGCAGACCACCGTGACTGTCATGCATGACAATGACGAGTGGGCGCATACCGAAGAGGAGTATGCGCAGGGGACGCGCTTCAGCATGGTGAGCGAAGACTGGGGGAAGTCTGGGCTGGCGCAGGGTGTTGGCGCTTGGTTGCCGGGCGGTGAGGCGGGTGATCGCGTGAGTGCGGGATTGGGCTTCGGCCAGTCATTCTATGTGCCGCGCAATATCGAGGCTTCGGCGCCGATCGCTGGGCAGCGGGCTTATGCGGGGTGGCTGCATGGCTCTGGGCTGCTCGTGCGCAGCAATGCGTCGCGGCAGGATGTGTGGAAGCTCGATGTGGGCGTTGTAGGCAAGTCGGCGTTGTCGGAGCCGCTGGAGGAGTTCTTCCACGGCATCTTCAACGGGCGCGACATGAATGGGTGGGACAATCAGATCACGGATCGTGCTGCGGTGAATGTCAGCGCGGAGCGGCGGTGGCGGAATTTGATTCCGGTGGGCGGCTTGGCGTTTGATGTGTCGCCGGCGGTTGGCCTCGAGGCGGGAACGGTAAGTGTGGCGGCGGATGCCGGACTGACTGTGCGGTTTGGCGCCGGGCTCGATCAGGATTTTGGCGCGCCGCGCGTCGGGGCGCTGGGTGGGTCGCTGGAGCGCGGGAGCGGGTGGTCGCTCTATGCGTTCGCGTCGGCCAATGCGCGGTATCAGGCTTATGATCTGTTCCTCGATGAGGTCGGCGGCGATGATGGCGACGCGGTGCGCGGCGGGAGCGCGATCACGCGGGGCAAGACGCGAACGGAGACGAGCCTTGGGGTCGTGGCGGCCGGCGGGCCGGTGCGGGTGACGCTGGCGTGGACGGAGGAGTCCAAGCGTTATGACCAGCAGGCGGATCGGCACAAATATGGTGAAGTGACGTTCGGCTGGGCGTTCTGATTAGGCTTGCTAAAATTCTTCAGACGAGCCGCGTTCAATTCTGACGTGTGAGTATCCAGTCCGAAAGTTTAGATATCTGCTCGCCGACTACAGGCATGAAGTGCAGAAACTCGATAGTCCCAAAAAAGGTGACTACCGCTAACAGCCCCTTGCCGTATCCCGGCAGTTTGATGATGGCATGAACCCAGCCCATCAAGAGTATTCCCGCCAGCGGCAATCCGAGCCCCCATAGGAAGTTTGGATCTACCTTGGTCATTTCAGGGACGAAGGTTGGCTCCACGATCGCGTAGTACAGTATGCCTGCTGCAAACATGTACACGTAGATGGATGCGACCGTTCCCATCAGAAACTTGAGCCGGTTCTCTTCGCCTTTCGCATACAACTCGTAACCGAGGTACGAGGCCGGTGCTCCGATGCCGAAAGCGAACAAGACCGAGTTCAAAAAATTAGCACTCACGCTAGGCAAGAAAGGAATTTGGCCAACAAGGTTGCCAAGCCACGACATTCCAAGATTCCAGCCAACAAGGCACGCATGCATCGCACGTAGCGCTTCCAGCCGCGAGAAGGCGAAGAGGTACTCAAGCAAAAGGAGAACGGAGATCGCTGCGATAATACCGCGCAAGAACCAAAATCTACGAAACCAAGAGTGCAGTTCTTTGACTTCCATCAGGCAACCGCGAACCCCAATAAACAATACGAATCGAAGTATTTTGCCAAAAGCGAAATTGAGCGTATAGAGCGCCGAAACTGCTTCGGGCCTTGAACCCGTGGGAGACGCACAATGACCACCCTTATCGGGCCCCGTGGCGGGCCTGCTGTTCGGACGCCCGTGGACGCTGACCTGCCGGTCGCTGACGGCCTTTGCGATTTCTCCAAGCTCGAAAAAGTCGACCTCTCCGGGGCCGATCTCGATCTGTTTCCGGGCGATCCGCGTCCGCGGAGCGAGATCCGCGTTGTGGCGGCGATGTCGGGCGGCGTGGACTCATCCGTTGTCGCGGCGCTGCTGAAATATGCGGGCTATGACGTCGTGGGCGTGACGCTGCAGCTTTACGATCATGGTGCGGCGCTGAAGAAATCCGGCGCGTGCTGTGCGGGGCAGGATATCCACGATGCACGGCGCGTGGCCGAGGCGTTGGGCATTCCGCACTACGTGCTCGATTACGAAAGCCGCTTCCGCCAACAAGTGATGGAAGATTTCGCCGACACCTATCTCAAAGGGTCGACGCCGATCCCGTGCGTGCGGTGCAACCAGACCGTGAAGTTCAAGGATCTGCTGGCGACGGCGAAGGATCTTGGCGCAGATGCGATGGCGACGGGCCACTACATCCGGCGGTCGCTGGATGCGGATGGCGTGGCGCAGCTGACACGTGCGGCTGATCCGGATCGTGATCAATCCTACTTCCTGTTTGCGACGACGCGCGAACATCTCGACTTCCTGCGCTTCCCGCTGGGCGGGATGAAGAAGCCGGACGTGCGTCGGGCTGCGGCGGCGCTTGGCCTGCAGGTGGCAGCGAAGCCGGACAGCCAGGACATCTGCTTTGTCCCGGCGGGCAAGTATTCGGACATCGTGCAGAAGCTGCGCCCCGGCGCGGTGGAAGGCGGCGAGATCGTGCACATGGATGGCCGCGTCATGGGCAAGCATGACGGCGTGATCCGCTACACGATCGGACAGCGGCGCGGGCTGGGTATCGCGACGGGCGATCCGCTGTTTGTCACGAAGCTGGATGCGCCGAACAAGCGCGTGATCGTTGGGCCGCGTGAAGCTTTGCTGACACGGGCACTGGCGATCGGGGAAAGCAACTGGCTGGGCGAAGGCTCGCTGTTGGATGCTTGTGCGGCTGGCGTGCTGGCGCTGGCGCGTGTGCGGTCGACTCGTGCGCCGGTGGCGGGGCGGATGACGCTGGTTGATGACGTGCCGGGCTTTGAGTTCGATACGCCGGAGGAAGGCGTGGCGCCGGGGCAGGCGTGCGTGCTGTACGCGGCGCCGGATGGCGCGAGCGTGCTTGGCGGCGGGTTCATCTCGGCGACCGTCAGCGCGGCTGACTGATTTCAGCCGGTCGCGTTGACGGCGGTTGCCCGGCGGGCGGCGCGGGTGCAGGCTTTGTCCGCACACGGGAGCTCACGCGATGATCGACCATACTGGCGTTGAAGTGACGGACTATGCGAAGTCGAAGGCGTTCTATGACGCGGCTTTCGGCGCGATGGGCGGTGGGTTGCTGCATACGGTGCCGGAGCAGTTCACGGGCGGGAAGAAAGTCGTCGGTTATGGACGCGAGCGTCCGGTGTTCTGGCTGCATGAGGGCGATAGCCCCGGCAAGGGGCGTCACATCGCTTTCACGGCGCGGTCGCGTGCGGAAGTGTCAGCTTTCTACAAGGCGGCGATGGGCACGGGTGGGAAAGACAATGGCGGGCTGGGGCTGCGGCCGCATTATCACGAGAACTATTTCGGCGCGTTCGTGATCGATCCGGACGGCAACAATATCGAGGCGGTTTGCCATCTGCCGGAGTGAGCGCGGGCTTCGGGTTTAGCTCGGCTAAGCAAATCGTTTGATTGCGTGTTTTTGGCATGACGTTAGCGTCAGGCCACAAGCATTGGAGCAATCATGTCTGACAAGCCGGATGATGGACGCGGAGCCTTCTCGACTTCGGGCGAGGGTGCGGCTGCTTTGTCCGGGCTGGAGATCATGCGACGCGGGATTTCGCGCGAGCCGTCCAGCCGGCCGGGGATCGGGCGGTCGCTGAACTTCTGGCTTGTCGAGGTGGATGACGGGCGTGTGGTGTTTGAGGGCGAGCCTGGTCCGGAGAGCCTGAACCCATTGGGCATCATCCATGGAGGATGGACGCTGACGGTTATCGACAGTGCGTGTGGATGCGCAACGATGACGGCGCTTGAGCCGGGAGTGAGCTACACCACGCTCGAGACCAAGGTGAACATGGTTCGGGCTATCCAGCCCAATTCGGGCATCTATCGCTGCGAAGGCAATCTGCTGGCGCGTGGGCGGCAGATCATCACGTCCGAAGCCAAAGTGATCGGGCCAGATGGCAAGCTGTACGCGCATGGCACGTCGACATGCATGGTGTTGCGGCCGCGGGCGTAGAAAAGGCGGCCCTTATGGGCCGCCGTCTTCTTCCGGCTCTTCGTCGTCGATGTGATCGGCTGGATCGTCATCATCGCTGCGATCGTCGGGATACATGCCGGTGGATTCCAGAACGGTCTGGCTTTCCATTGGATTGCCGAGCGAGGCGAGGCGATCGTTGATGTGTTGAGCTATCTGATCCATGTCGCCCATGTAGTCGCCGGCGCGTTTCGAGCGGACTTCGTTCAGCAAGCCGGAGAGCTGGCGCTGGCGTTCGCTCACGCTGAGGTAGGCGTCGAAGGCGATGTCGTCGACGTCGTCGGTTGTCAGTTCCTGGCTGATGCCTGGGGTGTCGTCGTCGCCGCCGATCTCCATGTCGACAGGGCGGACTTCTTCAGGCGAATGGGTGCGGGGCATTAGTTGGCTCCTGCGCGCGGAACGGATGTGTCCGGGGCATCGGGACGGCCGGCGAGGATGCGCTCGATCTCATGCGCCGGCATGTTGGTGAGATCTTTCGAGACTTCGGCGACGACCTTGTCCGACACTTCCTTGTGGAGGGCCTTGCGGATGTCGCCCAGGATCATGGGCGGGGCGGCGATCACCAGTTTCGAATACTTGCCCTTGTGGGCGGCTGAATAAAGCGTGTCGGCGATTTCCTTGGCGAAGCGGTGCTTCTCCAGCTTGTGCCAGTTCGTTTCCTGCATCGCGCTGCGGCGGGAGCCCATGGAGGAGAAGGCGCGGCCGGGGCGATCCGTGCCCTGTTCGCCGGAACGCGGGTTGTCTTGTTCCATCACATCGACGACTTCGAGGTTCGGGTATGTTGCGTCGCCCTCATTCCTGAGGAAGAGGGCCTTTTCGCCATCGCCGACCATGACCCATGCGTCGTGTTCGATTGTTACGCCACTCATGCGGTTTTCTCCGGAAATTGTATCTGGATACCCAACGGTTGGGGGAACCCGGCGTTCCGCTCCTGCTTGACGGCTGACAGGCGTGGGACGATTGTGCGCCGCACATTAAATAGAGAAGGTTTTCCCCATGAGCGCTTCGGATCCGGTGGTGATTGTAGGCATGGCCCGCACCCCGATGGGCGGCCTGCTGGGCGAACTCGCAGGCTTCTCGGCCAATGATCTGGGCGCGCACGCCATCAAGGCGGCGATGGCCGAGGCGAAGGTCGATGGTAAAGACGTCGAGCTCGTTTACATGGGCAACTGCCTGCCGGCAGGCCAGGGTCAGGCGCCGGCGCGCCAGGCGGGCATCAAGTCCGGCCTGCCGAAGAGCTCGGAAGCGACCACGATCAACAAGATGTGTGGCTCGGGCATGCAGGCGGCCGTGATGGGCCGTAACGCCATTCTCGCTGGCGAGGCGACTATCGTCGTCGCGGGCGGCATGGAGAGCATGACCAACGCTCCGCACCTGGTCGACCTGCGCAAGGGTCACAAGTATGGCGCTTCGGCCATGAAGGACCACATGGCGACGGACGGCCTGGAAGACGCATACGGCGGCGGCGCGATGGGCAACTTCGCCGACATGATCGCCAAGGAATACCAGTTCACGCGCGAGCAGCAGGACGCCTACGCGCTCGAGACGCTGAGCCGTGCTCAGGCCGCCACCAAGGAAGGCCGCTTCAAGCGCGAGATCGCGCCGGTGACCGTGAAGGGCAAGGCTGGCGAAGTGACGATCGATACGGACGAGCTGCCGCGCGGCGCCAAGCCGGAGAAGATCCCGCAACTCAAGCCTGCCTTCTCGAAGGACGGCACGGTGACGGCGGCGAACGCCTCGGCCATTTCGGACGGCGCAGCTGCGCTCGTGCTGATGAAAGAGTCGGAAGCCAAGAAGCGCGGCCTGAAGCCGCTCGCCAAGATCGTGTCGACCGCGGCGCACAGCCATGAGCCTGCTTACTTCACCACGGCCCCGGTGCCGGCGATGAAGAAGGCGCTCGAGAAAGCTGGCTGGCAGGCGTCGGACGTCGATCTCTGGGAGATCAACGAAGCCTTTGCCGTCGTGCCCATGATCGCGATGAAGGAACTCGGCGTCGGCCATGACAAGGTCAACGTGAACGGCGGCGCTTGCGCCCTCGGCCACCCGATCGGCGCTTCGGGCGCGCGCGTAGTGGTGACGCTGATCAATGCGATGGAACAGAAGAACGCGAAGCGTGGCGTTGCCGCGCTGTGCATTGGCGGCGGTGAAGGCATCGCCATGGCGATCGAACGGGTCTGATAGATATGGCTGATGTTGTAAAAGTTCCCAGCGGCTCCAAGCTGGGCATCGGCTTCTCGCGCGCGATCCGCGTGGGCGATCTGGTGTTCGTGTCGGGCTGCGCGCCGATCGCCAAGGATGGCAGCGTTGCCTCTCCGGGTGATGTGAAGGCGCAGACCAAGCGCTGCTTCGAGATCATCGAAGGCGCTCTGGTTCAGGCCGGAGCCGATCTCAAGCACGTCGTGCGCACGCGCATCTTCCTGACGGACATGAGCCGCTGGAAGGAAGCAGGCGAGGCGCACGGCGAGATCTTCAAAGACATCGAGCCGGTGACGTCCTTCCTCGGCACCAACGCCCTGATCAACTCAGAGTGGCTGGTCGAGGTTGAAGCCGACGCGGTTATCGCGCGGGGCTAACCAGCCGAACGGCTGGGCCTTTCACTCCGCCCAGCACATCGATAGTCTCCCGGGAAACAACCGGGAGACCGTCATGCTTAGCTTCGATGTGTGTGAGTGCGGAGCGCCGCTGCAGCGGACCGAGCGGGAGACGCCGGAGCCGAAGGGCGCGGAGGTCGTGCTCAAGGTTCTGGCGGCGGGTGTCTGCCATTCTGACCTGCACATCTGGGACGGCTATTACGACATTGGCGGCGGGCAGAAGTTGCGTCTGCAGGATCGCGGCGTGAAGCTGCCGCTGACCATGGGCCATGAGAATGTCGGCGAGGTTGTTGCCGTTGGACCAGACGCCAAGGGCGTGAAGGTTGGCGATGTGCGGCTGATCCATCCTTGGATGGGCTGTGGCGAGTGCATTGTCTGCAAGCGCGGCGAGGAGAACCTCTGCACCAAACCGTGCAGCGTGGGAATCCATCGCGGCGGCGGGTTTGCGACGCACCTGCTGGTGCCGCATCCACGCTATCTGTTCGACATTACGGGGATCGCGCCGGAGAAGGCTGCGCCGTTGGCGTGTTCGGGCGTGACGGCGTTCAGCGCGTTGAAGAAGGTGCAGGACACGCTGGCGCAGGCGCCGGTGGTAATGATCGGCGCGGGCGGGGTCGGCCTGATGGCGCTCGCGCTGCACAAGAAGATGGGCGGGCATTCGACCATCGTGGTCGATATCGATCCGGCCAAGCGCGAGGCGGCGAAGGCCGCTGGCGCGACGCAGGTGATCGATGGCTCGGCCAAGGATGCGGCGGACCAGATCCGTGCGGCGACGGGCGGCGGGGCGTGGGCGGTGATCGACTTTGTTGGCGCGGGCCCCACGGTGAAGCTGGGCGTCGATACGGCGATCAAGGGCGGCAAGGTGATCGTGGTTGGCCTGTTCGGCGGCGACGTGACCATCCCGACGCCGTTCTTCCCGATGAAGGCGCTGACTGTGCAAGGCAGCTATGTTGGCAGCCTGGTTGAGATCGCAGAGCTGCTGGATCTGGTGAAGCGCACGGGCTCGCCCGAAGTGCCGATCAAGACGCGGCCGCTGGAGCAGGTGAACGCAGCGCTCAATGACCTGCGCGACGGCAAGGTTATCGGCCGGGTGGTGATGACGCCGGCGTAGCAGGGGCAGACCCGATGGCGACCGTCCTTGAGGAGTTCAGGCTGCAGTCTGGCTTCTGCCGGGATTTCGGGTCGCCGTTTACCGAGCAGCTGGTGGCCTGTTGCGCCGACGATATCGAGGCGGGTGGGATCGTTGCGAAGCTAACCGATGGTTGGCCGGGGCATCCGCGGGCGGATGCCGTGTCGCTGCGGCTGGCGGGGGCGCTGCACGCTGCGGCTCTGACCGGGCGGGATAAGGCGCTGGCGGCGGAATATCCCGAGGCGCAGACAGACTGGTCGATGGACCGGGTGTGGCCGGCGGCGCGGGATTTCCTGGTGCGGGAGGAGGCCTGGGTCCGCGACTTCATGAGGTCGCCGCCGCAGACCAATGAGACAGCGCGGGCGACGGGGTTGGCGTGCGGCTTTCTCTGGCTGGCCGAGCGGTCGCCGCAGCCGTTTCATATGCTGGAGCTGGGGGCGAGCGCGGGGCTTAATCTCAACTGGGATCAGTTCGCGTTTGTCTATCCGGCGTGGGGGCGGGCGGGTGAGGCGGGGCCAGCGATCCCCACCGTGGTGGAGGGCAAGCCGCCGGGCTGGCGGGAGCTGGAGATCGCTTCGCGGGCGGCGTGCGATCAGAACCCCTTGAATCCAGACAATCCCGACGACCGGTTGCGGCTGCGCGCCTATGTCTGGGCGGACCAGACGGCGCGGATGGACCGGCTGAATGCGGCGCTCGATCTCGCGCGGCAGACGGGGCTGAAGCCGGAGAGGGCGGACGCCGCGGAGTGGGTGCGGCGCAAGCTGGGAGGCGAGCTGCCGGTGGGGACGAGCGTCGTCTATCACTCGGTCTTCTTTCAGTACCCGCCGCTAACCGTGCGGCAGGCGATAAGGGATGGCATCGAGGAAGCCGGTGCGCGTACGACGGCGACGCGACGCATGGCGTGGGTGCGGTTCGAGCCCGAGAGCGTGCTCGGGGCTGATCGGAGTTCGGCTCACTACGTGTTGAACATCGTGACATGGGAAAACGGTCGCCGGAGCGAGGCGACGCTGGCCGAAGTCGACCCGCACGGACGCTCGATGACGTGGCGCGGTTGATCGGATTCCGGCCGGAATCTGCGCGGGTCTGACCGGCGGTTACTCACAGCGTCTCCACAACTGCATTCGGCGTTCGCCATGTGCGTGAGTCGACTCGTCATGGCGTGCGTGCTTCCTATGTTGTCGGCATGCACGAAGTTGAAACCCGTGAGATGACCCTGAAGATGCTCCGCGAACGGCGTGAGCGGATCGCCACTGAATTGGCCTCGCTGGAGCCGGTTGACCCGGCTCAAGGCGGACTGACGGCCCGTGAACTGGTGATCTGGCGCACCCGCCTGGCAGAGCTGGAAAGCCGCATCGCTCGCTACGCCGAGCCGCGCGCCTAGGGTTCTACTCGACTGCCTGCGTCACCGACGCCACTGTTTCCGCACGCGCCAATCTACGCAGAGCTTGGGGCGGCTGGCCAAAGGCTCGCACGAAGGCGCGTCGCATCCGTTCCGGATCGCGGAAGCCCACATCCTGGGCGATAACATCAATAGAGTCAGTCGCGTGCTCGACCCGCTCGCGGGCGCTTTCGAGGCGTAGCCGCTCGACCGCCTTGGCCGGGGTGATGCCGGTTTCGGCCGTGAAGGCGCGGGCGAAGTTTCGCGGGCTCATGTTGGATTGGGCGGCGAGGGTCTCGACCGAGAGCGGATCTTCCAGCCTTTCCCGCATCCAGGCGAGCAGGGGTGTGAAGCGGCCGTCGGTGCGCTCGATGTCCAGAAGGGCCGAGAACTGGGACTGGCCGCCGGGGCGGCGGTGGTAAACCACGAGCTGCTGGGCCGACTTGCGGGCGACTTCCTCGCCGAGGTCGTCGGCGATGAGGGCGAGGGCGAGGTCTATGCCGGCGGTGATGCCGGCGGAGGTCCAGACCTTGCCGTCGCGGGTGTAGATGCAGTCGGGCTCGAGTTTGACGTTGGGATAGCGCTTCAGGAAGTCCGGCGTGCGGCCCCAATGGGTGGTGGCGCGGCGGTTATCGAGCACGCCGGTCTGGGCGAGGATGTAGGCCCCCGAGCAGACCGAGCAGACCCGGCGGGACACCTTCATGGCGGTGCGGACGAGAGCCTGGACCCTGGGGTCCAGCATGGCGGCGCGCGTGCCCTGGCCGCCGGCGACGATGAGGGTGTCGTATTTCGGCTGCTTCGGGATCGGCTCGGCCATCATGATCGCGCCGGAGGACGAGCGGACCGGGCCGGGCGTCGGGGCGATGATCTGCAGATCGTAAGGTGGCGGGTTGATGCCCCGCATCGGCATCTCGAAGGCGCCGATCGGGCCGGCGGCGTCGAGCAGCTGGAAGTCATCGAAGATCAGGACGCCGATGGAGCGCGGCTTGAGCGTGCGGGGCATTTTTCGGCCTTTGGCAGAAAACGCGGGAAGGTTGTCATTTCAGCCAGACGCTAATTCCAGCATGGTTGCGTCGTCAAGCGAGGTTCCTCTCCATGTCAGACGCGACTGAAACGAAATTCCGGATCGTCTTCGCGATATATCCGGGCATGACGCATCTCGACTT
Organism: Hyphomonadaceae bacterium; assembly: GCA_965229115.1. Classification (GTDB taxonomy): domain Bacteria; phylum Pseudomonadota; class Alphaproteobacteria; order Caulobacterales; family Hyphomonadaceae; genus UBA7672. The sequence goes on from CBDDIR010000003.1 coordinate 910,068, forward strand.
TACGGGTCCGCACCAGTTCCTCAGCCGGCTTCCGAACTCGGAGACGATCGTCGCCAGTCCGGATGGCGGCGATGTTCCGGCGGACGGACTTACGTTCGGCAACACGGTGAAGATCGCGGACGTCAGAAGCTGCGACCTCATCTGTGTTCCTGGCGGGATCAACGCGACGAAGGTGGCACAGGATCAGACGTTCACGGCCGAGATCCGGCGGCTGGCATTGGGCGCAAAATACATAACGTCGGTTTGCACTGGTTCGCTGATCCTCGCGGCGGCTGGGCTGCTGACGGGCAGGCGGGCGGCTTGCCATTGGGGCTATGCGGAGCTGCTGCCGGTGTTTGGCGCGATCCATGATCCGGCGCGCGTGGTGCGCGATGGGAACATCATCACGGGCGGTGGCGTGACCGCGGGGATCGACTTTGCGCTGACCGTGCTGGCCGAGATCGGCGGCGATGATCTGGCGCAAACGATCCAGCTTGGATTGGAATATGCGCCGGCGCCGCCGTTCGACAGCGGACGGCCCGAGCTGGCTCCGCCGCATGTGCGCGCCCGTTACGAGGTCCTGCGCCAGAAGCTGATGCCCGGCCGCCGCGCGGAGGCGGAGCAGGCGGCAGCGTTGATGAAGGCCGCGGTGTGACCGCTACTGAGCGCGCGTGATCCGGCCGCGGACCATGTTCTCGAGCGGCGAGTGCGCGGCCACATACGCCTCCAACGCGGCAATGTCCGAGCCGATGGTGACGCTGTCCTTGCCGTTCTTGAACGCCGTGAAGCCATCGCCGCCGCCAGCGAGGAAGTTGTTGGTCACGATGCGATAGGTCTGCGTGGCGACGATCGGTTGGCCATTGAGCTTCATCGAGCCGGGCACGATCTCGATCGGCTTTCCGGCAGGCTGGCGCCAGGTGAAGCTGAAGCCATCGGACACCTGCAGAATGTTGTTGCCGCTGGCCTGATATTGTTGCTTGAGCAGCGTTTCGAGATCAGCGCCTGTAAGCGTCAGCAGGGTGAGGTCGTTGCCGAAGGGCTGGACCGCGAAGATATCGGCGAAGGTGATATTGCCATCGCGGTACGGGATATCGGTGCGGATGCCGCCCGGGTTCATGAATCCGATATCGACCTTGCCGCCATCCTTGCGCGCCGTTTCGAGCATGGAGTCCGCGATGATATCGCCCAGCGCGCTCTCGCCGTGATTGTTGTTGAAGCGCGTGATGGCGACGGTCGATTTGCCGACGACGCGTTTCATCAGGGGCTCTGCCTGCGTTTTGTAGGCGGCGATGAGGGATAGCTGGGCTGGATCTTCGGGGAAGTCACTTTCCGCGATCAGGACGTCGCGGGCTTTCTTGCCGATGATGTCTTTCGTCTTCGGATCGAGCAGGATCGAGATGTCGGTCAGGCGCGTGCCGTAGGCGCCGGCGCTGGTCACCAGGCGGCCGTCCAGCGTGCAGATATAGATGCCGTTGGTGTGGCCGGTGACGACGACATCGACGGCCTTGTCGAATTTCGGAACGATCTCGGCAATGGTGCCGGAAAGGCCATGGCAATCATCCAGCGCGCCGGTGGTGAAGCCGCCTTCGTGGATGAGAACGACGATAGCTTCGACGCCTTGTTCGCGAAGTTTCGGAACGAGAGCATTCACTGTCTCTGCTTCGTCCTTGAAGCTGATGCCGACGCGCGCGGCTGGCGTAATGACGTCCGGCGTGCCTTCGAGGGTGAGGCCGATGAAGCCGACCTTGATGCCTTCGAACTCGCGGATGGCGTAGGGCGGGAACAGCGTCTCGCCATTGTCGAGATAGGTTGAGGCGGCGAGATACTGGAAGCCGGCGCCTTTGAAGGGCGCTGGTCCCTTGCAGCCATCGACGGGGTGGCAGCCGCCTTCCTGCATGCGGCGGAGTTCCTGCCAGCCTTCGTCGAATTCGTGGTTGCCGACCGAGGTGAGGGCGAGGCCCATCTTGGTCATCGCCTCGATGGTCGGCTCGTCGTGGAACAGGCTGGAGAGCAGCGGCGAGGCGCCGATGAGGTCGCCGGCGGCGACCATGATCGTGTTGGCAGGATTGCGCGCGGCGATCTGGGCGACAGCGGAGGCGAGACGGGGCGAGCCGCCGCCGGGTGTCGATCCCCATTCGCGCGGGGCGGCAGGATTGAAGACGCGTACGCCGCCCGAGGGGGGCTCCAGATTGCCGTGGAAGTCGTTGATGGCGAGGATGTGGACTTCCACCGGCGCGCCGCTGACGGCGGTAGGCGGGGCAGTCGCAGTGGCTGCGGGTTGAGGCGCGCTTGTGCAGCTCGCCAGCGCCATCAAGCCGAGGACGGCCGCAAAATTACGCATCTGAACCCCTCACATCTGACCGTGGGTTAGGCAGTTTAGAAGGGTGCGGCAAGCCCGGAGAAGAAGACAGAAGGATGACGGCGCGGGTATGCGCGCTATCTTGTCGCCATGAAGAAAACGACGGCCCAGCAACAGGCGGAGGCGGAGCTGACCGCCTTCGGATTGACGCTGCCGGAGACGTCGACGGGACCGGGCTGGGCGACGACGCGGGTACTGAAGGTCCGCTCGAAAATGTTCTTCGTTTTCGGGGATCGGGGCGAGCAGCCCGATGAACTTACAATGATCGTGAAATTGCCAATATCTGCCGGGATGGTTCAGGACCTTTCCTTCGTTCGCGAAAGCAAGGGCTGGTTCAAGCAACACAATTGGGTGATTGCCCATTTCGACGCAGAGGACGACATCCTTGCTGAACTGCCCACGCTGAAGGGCTGGATGACGCAAAGCTATTGCGCCGTAGCGCCCAAAAAACTGGGAAAGCTGGTGCAAGGCTAGGGATAACCACAGCATTTCAAGGCTTGCGCCCCTGGCCCCAGACGGGGTGGAGTGCAGGTTACGGGCAGAGCTCCCCGGAGGATTGATGAGACGGTTTGTGAAGCGTGTTGCCGGGTGGGTTGCCGCCGGGTTCGTGGCGGCTGCGGCTGGTGGAGCGCTGGTGCTGGGCGCGCAAGCCCAGACCATCCAGATGAACAAGCCGCCGGTTGAAGTCCCGTCACAATGGGCGCGCGACCGTGGCGACCTGCCGCATGACTCCGATTACATTCTTGGCACCCTGCCGAACGGCATGCGTTACCTCGTGCTGCGCAACTGGACGCCGCCGCGTCAGGTCGCGATCCGCATGATGATCGACGCGGGCTCGATGCAGGAGCGTCCGGGCGAAGAGGGTGTGGCGCACTTCCTCGAACACTTGGCTTTCCGCGGCACGGAGAAATATCCGGACGGCAAGCTGAACAGCCTGTTCGAAGGGCTCGGCCTGCAGATGGGGGATGACGTCAACGCGTCGACGGGTCCCGATCGCACGACCTTCCAGTTCGACCTGGCGCGCAATGATCCCGAGTCGATTGCAACGGGCCTGTCGATCACGCGTGAGATTGTCAGCGCGATGCGCATTGCGCCGGAGATGGTCAATGCCGAGCGCGGCGTCGTGCTGTCGGAAGAGCGGGCGCGGGCTGGTCCGGCGCTTGAGGCGTCGAAGGCGATGCTGAAGCTTCAGCTGGGCGACCACCCTTATGGTCGTGCGCCGATCGGCCTGCGCAGCGTTATTGAGACGGTGACGCCGGAAACGATCCGCGGCTTCTATGACGCGTATTATCGTCCCGAGCGCGCGATCCTGCTCGTCGTTGGCGATGTGAACGTACAGACGCTGATCCCGCAGATCGAAGCGCAGTTCGGCGACTGGAAAGGTCGCGGCAAGGCCGGGACCGATCCCAAGCCTGTGACGGTGAAGCCGCCGTCTCCCGATGTGTCGATGCTGGTGACGGCGGGTGCGCCGGATACGGCGATCACGCTGCGCTGGTTCGAACCCTACAAAGAGCGCGAGCCGACCAAGGCCGAAGTGCGCCGCAACCTGATCGTGCAGCTTGGCGCCGGCATTGTCGCGCGCAGGATGCAGGGTCTTAGCGAAGCCGCCGGACGGCCTGCGGGCCTGATCGGAAGCGCGAGCCCGGCCCAGATTCCGCATGTATGGAGTGGCGAGATGGCCACGTCTGCGCGCGTGACCGATGTTCCGAAGACGATCGAGGTGATGGTCAAGGCGCATCGACAGGCTCTTGAATATGGCGTGACGCAGGAAGAGCTGGATCGCCAACTGCAGCTGCGTCTCGATGCTTCCAAGCGTGAAGCTGAGCGCGGCCGCACCGGTACGTCAGTTTCGCAGATCGAAACGGCGCTCGACTTCATCGATGCCGATGTGCCGTTCATCTCGCTGCAACAGCAGTATCAGTTGCTGCTGGAGCAGGCGCCGACGATCACGCTGGCGGAAGTGAATGCGGCGCTGAAGGCGCGCTTCACCGATACGCCGATGCTGACCTATCGCGGCGCAGCGCCCCCTCCGGGCGGCGAGCAGGCGCTTCGTGCGGCGTTCAAAGCGGCGATGGCTGCGCCGGTTACGGCCTACAAGCCGGATGCTGTGAAGCCGTGGCCCTATACCGACTTCGGCAAGCCGGGCGTGGTGGCTTCGCGTGAACTTGTGTCGGACCTCAACGTCACGAAGGTGGTCTATGAGAATGGCGTCAAGCTGACGATCAAGCCGCTGCCGACGAACAAGGACCTGATCTCCGTGCGCGTGCGCATGGGCTGGGGCCGCCTGCAGATGCCGATCAATGTCATTGATGCATCCGACATGGGTCTGTCGCTGTGGTCGTCGGGCGGGCTGAACAAGCTCACCGTGACGGAGCAGTCGCGGACGCTTGCCGGCAAGCGCGCGGCTGCCGTGGCGCGGACGCTGGACGACGCCTATGCGCTGGACAACGTCAACGTTGCGACCCGCGAGGACTTCCCGCTGCAGATGCAGCTGATGACTGCGATGATCACGGACTCGGCCTATCGCGCCGACGACTGGGCGTCGTGGATGGCGGCGGCGGACGCTTCGGACGCTTCGCTGAAGCTGACGCCGAGCGGCGTGCTGGAGCGCGAGCTCGATCAGCTGCTGCACTCGGGCGATCTGCGCTGGACGATCAACACCAAGGCGCAGCGTGATAGCTGGAAGCCGGAAGACTCGGTCAAGTACATCAAGCCGATCGTCGATAATTCGCCGATCGAAGTGATCGTGGTTGGCGATGTCGGCGTGGAGACCGTGATCCAGGAAGTCGGCAAGACGCTGGGCGCTCTGCCGGCGCGCAAGCCGATCCCGGAGCCGAAAGGCATCCGCGATGTGAAGTTCCCGAAACCGGGAACGGTTGTCATGCCGCACAAGGGGCGTCCGGACCAGGCTTATGCGCTGATCGGCTGGCCGACCTATGCCGGCGCGTTCAAGAACATCCGTGACGAACGGATCGGCATGGTGCTGGCGCAGATGCTGCGCGACAACGCCACGCGCCTGTTCCGTTCGGAGGGCGGGGCGACCTACTCTCCGATGGAGACGGTCGACTTCTCCAGCTTCCTGCCGGACTACGGCTTCATCGGCGTCGCGCTCGAAGTTGCGCCGAACACGATCGACGACGTGCAGGCGAAGATTCAGGCGATTGCCACGGACCTTGCCACCAAGCCGGTGCCGGAGTCGGAGATCCAGCGCATCACCGCGCCGAAGATCGAGCAGTACCGCCGCGCTTACGTCAGCAGCGTCGGCTACTGGATGGAGCTTCTGAGCAATGCGCACGATAACGGGCTTGGGCTGCAATATATCCGCAGCGAGGGCTCGGACTACGCCAGCATCACCCCTGCCGAAATTCAGGCGGCCGCGAAGAAGTGGCTCAAACCTGAGACGGCGTGGAAGCTGAAAGTGGTTCCGGAATAAGCTCGGCCCAGACGACATAACGCATCGGGCCAGGCGTTTTCCCGTCCAGCGGCCAGCAGGTGACGAGCGCGATGCGGGGCGCGCCGCCATCGTTTGTCTGGATGCCGGATGCATCCCAGCGGACCACCTGCGAGCCGGTGACGCGGAAGCGGCGGGCGCCATCCTGCAGCTGCACGTCGATCTCGTCGCCGGGCTTTACGTCTTTCAGGAAGGCGAAGTGCGTGTCGCGGTGGGCGGCGAAGACGGCGACGCCGCGTGCGCCGGGTTTCACCGATGCAGCCATCAGCGTGGGGCCAAAGGCCAGGCTTTCGCCTGAAGCGTCGGTGACGGCGAGAACGCTGCGGTTCTGGCTCGGGAAGCTGAGACGGGCCGTGGGGGCGAAGTCGGCCCACGGCCAGGGGCGGGCGAGGTCGCCTGTCTTGAGCTGCTGCGCCCAGGCGTTGGACATCAGCACCTGAGCGACCTGTGCTTTGGCCGGGATATAGAGCGCCTGTGCCGCGATGAGCGCGCCTGCGATCAACAGCGCCATGGCGGTGAGGGCGCGGGGAGAGGCGTGTCGTGATGGCTTGGGTCGGAGCGCGGGGTGTGACGCTTCTTTCGCCATTGCGAGGAAGGCGCCCGTACGCATGAACCAGTCACTCATCACGACACTCCCTAAATTTTAGCCCGCCCTCCCGGAGGCGGAGGCAAACAGGAGGGCGGGCCGCCGGTCAGCTCGCGCTGCAGGCGGACGTTGAACTCATCGACCCGACACTGGCGTTGAAGCCTGTCCCCGGAGGCCGATGGCCGAACGTCCGCGCCGCAACAGCGCAGCGCCGAACACGAAGAGCGAAAGACCGAAAGCGAGCATCAACTCCCAGCCGGAGGCCGTCTGCGGCAGGGCAAGGTCCTGCTCGGCTTTCGGTTTCTCCTGTGTGGCGCGGGCGTTGATCTTCTGCATCACGCCATCAGGCAGCAGGTCGAAGCGCAGAGCGCGTGTTTCGGCGGCAGGGCCGAAGACGGCGCCGAAGTCCCAACCTTTCGGAAGCATGCTGGCGATCTGGCGGGTATCGAGCTTCTCGCCGGCTGGGCGCGCCGGCGTCTTGTCGACGGCGACCAGGCTGGTGAGGCGCGAGACGAGGTGGAAGTCGAGCGCGGTCTTGAGGACGCCAGCATCGACCTGTTCCATCGTCATGCCCGAATAGCGGCTTTCCTCGAAGTTCGCGATCTTGGCGCGCGCCCAGAGCTGGGCGACGCCGGTGGTTTGCCCGGCGGCAGAGACGGGCAGCGTCATCGACCATGTCTTGCCGTTGAGCTTACCGGAGAAGGTGAGATCGCCGGTTACGTCCTTGGCGCGCATCACCATCGTGACCGGCTCGCCCGAGTAGAGGTCAGGCAGCGGGGCGGGATAGGCGTCTGCGGCGCCGGCGGGAAGTTTCACTTCGAGGTCGGTCATCACCGGGTTTTCGAGCGCGGCGAAGAGTTTCGCGGATTGCTCGGCAACCTTGTTGACGTCGTCCATGAAGGTGAACGTGCCGCGACCCTGGCGGGCGGCTTTCGACATGAAGTAGGCGTTGGGCGCCGAGCCGATGCCGACGGTGAAGAGACGCGAGCGACCGAGACCATCGTGGATGGCAGAGAACAGCTGGTCCTCGTTGCCGATGGCGCCATCGGTGATGAACACCACCTGGCGGACTTCCTCGGTGTTCTTGCGATCGTTGTCGACAAGAGCTGCGCGCAGGGCGGGCAGCATTTCCGTGCCGCCGTTTGCTTCGAGGTTCGAGACGAAGCGGCGGGCGCGGGCGAGGTTCTGCTCGTTTGCGGGAACGGCGGTCTGGAAGACCAATTCCATCGTGTCGTCGAAGCGGATGATGTTGAACTCATCCGTCGGCGCGAGGCGATCGAGCGCCAGCAACAGGCCTTGCTTGGCCTGGTCCATCGACTCGCCGGACATGGAGCCGGAGTTGTCGATCACGAAGATGGTCTCGCGATCGCGGCGCTGGGCCGTGGTCTTGATCGCGGGCGGGTTCACGACGGCGAGCAGGTAGTCCTCGCCATTGCGGGTTTCGCGGAAGAGGCTCGCGGTCGGGGCGGTTGCGGGTTCAGGCTTCCACGACAGGATGAAGTCGCGGTCGGCCGGTACTTCGCCGTCCTTCAGGTGGATGCGCGCGCTGTCATTGCCGGACTTGGTGACGACGAGGCCGTGGCTCTGCGAGGAGATGTCGGCGAGCGGCACGCCGGCTTCGAGCGAGATGTCGAAGTTGACGGGCAGGCGGAGGCCTTCCGGTCCGCCCGGCTCGTGCGCGGGGTGCAGGACTGGCGGCGTGATGCGGTCGCGATCCGGCACGGGATCCGTGACGGAGAGGCTGCGACCAGTGCGGTCAGCGGTTAGGGCAAAGTTCGGCTTGGGGCTATAGCGCGGGCCGATGACCAGCGGGAAGCGGGTGGACCACACGCCATTGTCGAGCAGGGCCTTGTCCTGGAACTCGATCTGGATCGCCACGGTTTCACCCGGGCCGATATTGGCGAGCGAGGTGGTGAACAGGTTCGGGCGTTCTTCTTCGACGAGGCCTGCGCGCTGGCCGTTGGCGGCGGCCTGCTCGTAGATGACGCGAGCTTCCTGCCGCTCCTTAATATCGCCTTCGATGAAGCGATCACCGATGATGATCTTCAGCGTATCGACGGCCGCGCCTTCTGGGAGCGGGAAGGCATAGACGCCTTCCACCCATTGCTGTGTCGGGTTGGTGAAGCGCTGGGTCAGCTTCGTTCGGATGATGGGGCCGGCAATGTCCATCTTCACGTCGGCGGCGACCAGCGGCGCTTCGACATAGCGGCCGGGCACGGACGACTGGAGAAGGAGCGAGCCCGAGGAAACCTCGGATTTGCTGACAGTGCCGTCGCGCGTTTGCTGCGCGTAGGCGGCGGGCACGAGGCAGGTAGCAGCGAGCAGCGCGCCTGCCAGAGCCGGGCGCGTGCGCAGTCCATATGTTGCTGAGGTTTTCATCTGTTCCATCGGGGGGTCCCAGCCCCTTCGATGAGTCACAAGACAATGTGACCGCGTTCGCCTGTTGCTCACACCATGATCTTGTGGCGGCGACTGCGGCGGAGCGGCGGCGGTCGCACCTGAAATTGTGGCCGCTTCGTACCAAGCGTTAAGTGGAAGACAGGCGCGCAGGTGTGCTAGCTAACGGCCAAGCAATCCTGAGCACGGAAACGCAGGCGTTCCGCGGCACGACACGGGAGATCAGAGTTGAAGAGACTTCTTACCGGCATCGCGATGGCGACCTTTGTGTTCGCCGTGGCTGGATGTGCTGCAACCACCGAGCAGGCGAGTGAGTCGGCTGCGGCTCAACCGCAGCAGCAAAAGTCTGCGCAGGTTGCCGAGGCGACGCCGCCGGCATCTCCGCCGCCGCATATGCCGAAGGATCTCGCGCCGGACACCGTCAAGGCGGCGGACGAGTTCCTGTGGCTGGAAGACGTGAACGGCAAGAAGTCGCTCGACTGGGTGAAGGAGCAGAACGCCAAGACGGAAGCGGTCCTCAAGGCCGATGCGCGCTATGAGATATTCCGGAAAGAAGCGCAGGACATCCTGACGGCGCAGGACCGTACGCCGCGTCCGACTTTCCGCGGCGATGGCATCGACAATTTCTGGCAAGACGCGAAGCAGGTGCGCGGTGTCTGGCGACATACGTCGCTGGAGAGCTACCAGAGCGACAAACCGAAATGGCAGACGGTGCTGGACATCGACGCGCTGGCCAAGCGCGAGAAGGCCAACTGGATTTTCAAGGGCGCGGATTGCCTGGCGCCGGAAGAGACACGCTGCCTAGTGAGCCTGTCAGATGGCGGCAAGGACGCCGTGGTTGTTCGCGAGTTCAACACGGTCGAGAAGAAGTTCGTCACGAACGGTTTCAGCCTGCCGGAGGGCAAGCATCGCATTTCGTGGATGGACAACGACACCATCCTGGTCGCGACGGATTTCGGGCCGGGGACGCTGACCGAGAGCGGGTATCCGTTCATCGTGAAGGCGCTGAACCGTGGCCAGAAGCTGGCGAACGCCGTTGAGGTATTCCGCGGCTCGGCGCGCGATGGCGGCTATGGCGTCAGCGCCGATGTGCTGCGGTCAGGCTCGGGGCAGGTGGTGGCGACCATCATCTCGCGGCCGCTCGATACGTTCCGGCAGGAAACCTACGAACTGGTGGGCGTGAAGCCGGTGCGGCTGGACCTGCCGCCGCGCGTGACCGTGCGCGGCGCTCTGTCGAGCGGGCAACCGCGGCTGGTGTTCTCGATCGAGGAGGCGTGGCGGTTCAACAACCAGCCTGCGCAGGCGGGCGCGTTGATGGCCGTGCCGATGGGTATGCTGCGTCCGCCGCCGCCGGGCGTGGGTGCGGTGCTGACCACCAAGGATATCTCGATCTTCGAGCCGAATGCACGTCAGTCGGTCGAGGAAGTCGAGGTGTTCGATGATCGGGTTGTCGCGGCGCTGTATGACAATGTGCGCGGCCGTGCGTCGGTGTTCACGGACAAGGGCGAGTTCGGCGGCTGGACGCAGACGGCGCTGCCGTCGCCGGAGAACTCCGCCATTCACCTCGGCTCTGCGAGCCGGGAGAGCCGGCGATTGTTCTACACGTATGAGGGCTTCCTGACGCCTTCCACCTTGAGCCTTGCGAATGTCGATGCGTTCAAGGCTGAAGTCGTGAAGAAGTCGCCTGAGAAGTTCGATGCATCCAAGGACTTAGTCGAGCAGTTCGAGGCGACGTCGCGCGATGGCGTGAAGGTGCCGTATTTCGTGGTGCGTCCGAAGGACAAGCCGCTGGATGGCACGACGCCGACGGTGATGTTCGGCTATGGCGGTTTCCAGGTGTCGTATCCGCCGGCTTACAGGTCAGAGCTGGGCAAGCTGTGGCTGGAGAAGGGTGGTGCTTATGTCGTCGCCAATATCCGCGGCGGCGGTGAGTTCGGACCGGCCTGGCATCAGGCGGCGCTGAAGGGCAATCGCCAGAAGGCGTTCGACGATTTCGCTGCGGTGGCGGCGGATCTGGCTGCGCGTAAGATCACGTCGGCCAAGCATCTGGCGATCTATGGTCGTTCCAATGGCGGCGTGCTGACGTCAGTGACGCTGACCCAGCATCCCGAGCTGATCGGCGGCGCTGTGATTGAAAGCCCGCTGGTTGACATGCTGCGTTATCACGAGCTGCCGCCGGGCGCGTCATGGATGGGTGAATATGGCGATCCGCGCATTCCGGCAGAGGCCAAGTGGATCGCCGCTTACTCCGGCTATCAGAACCTGCGCGAGGACGCGAAGTATCCGGAAGTCTATATCACCACCAACACGCATGATGACCGCGTGCATCCGGGCCATGCCCGCAAGTTCGCGGCGCGGCTGCAGGCGATGGGTTATCCGGCGCTGTATTTCGAGGAGACGAATGGCGGTCACTCGAACGATTCAGATCCGATCCTGAACTCGGCGCGGTGGGCGCGGCATTACATCTATCTGGCGCGCCAGCTGGGGCTAGAATAGCGGCGGCGGGTAAAGCCCAAACGCAAAACGGCCCGGCGAGCAGATTGCGCGCCGGACCGTTTCCGTTGGTTGGTCCAGGCTCTTACGAGTTGAGCTTCGAGATCAGGATCCAGTTCTGGGCGAGAGCGCCAGCGCCGTTGTCGGCTTTGACGGTCGCCCAGGTGGCTTGAGCGGCTGCCTTGTCGCCGCCGCGGAACTGCGAGATGCCGAGGTGCAGGCGAGCGATGTCGGCTTCGGCGGCATTGGAGATGCCTTTGTCGAGGCCGGCTTTGATCAGCTCGATCGCTTTCGGATAGTCGCCGTGCGTCATCATTGCTTCGCCGATGTTGGCGAGCGCGATGCCGTTGCCTTTCTTGAGGGCGTCGGCGGCTTCCTTGTCGAGGTTGGCCTTGTCGGTGCCGATCTGGGCCTTGGCTTTCTTCAGGTTGTCCTTGTCGTCCTCGGTCGAGCCGAGTTCGCCGGCGGCGATTGCCGGCTCGAGCAGGGCGAGGGCTTCAGCCGGAAGCGCGCGCTTCATGGCTTCGTCGACTGCGCGGCGCTTTTCGTCGGCTGTCAGCGGAACGCCGGCGGCCTGCATGGCGCGGAACAGGTCAAGGCGAACCGGGCCGCCATAGTTCGGCGAGTCCTGGACGCGGAAGCCGATCAGCTCTTTCCAGTAGTCGACCTTCGGATATTCGAGGACCAGCGCTTCTTCCACGGCGTAGTAGTTCGCCATGTCGTTCTGGTCTTTATAGACGCGCATCTGGAGCAGGTAGGCCGTGTCCGGCGCTTTCTGGCCAGCGGCCTTCGAGATCTCGATGGCTTTCTTCGCGTCGGCGAGGGCGTTCGTGTAGTCCTTCGATTTCACCGCGTCAGCCGAGAGGGCGATGTATTGCTCGGTCGTGCCGCCGTAGGCGCCGATATAGGTGCGGAAGGCAGCAAGCGATTTGGCGGTGTCGCCAGCGTCGCCATAGGCCTTGGCGAGGACGCCGCGATACTGCTTCGTCTCTTCCGGCGTGAGCAGGTTGCTGGCGAGCAGCGATTCGAGCGACGCGGCGAGGCCAGCGTGATCCTTGCTCTCGGACTGCACATAGACGCGAACCTTGTCGACCGCGACCTTGTCGGTCGGGGTCTTTGCTTGCGCGGTTGCGGCGTCGAGTTTGACTTTAGCAGTCGCCCAATCCTTCGCCTGGGCAGCCTTCTGGGCTTCGCCGAGCGGTTGAGCGACTTGCTTGGAAAGCGGCGGCGGCTTCGGTTGAGCCAGGGCGGGCGCGGACGCCATCGCCATGGTAGCCAGGACGCCGCTGGCGATGGCTGTCATCCCAAGCTTCAGGAATTGCATTTAGGTCCTCCGTTTTCCTGTCGATACATATGAAGATGGGGCGGAATACAACGGCTCCCACTGTAAAATGAGCGTGGGGGACTGCAGGTTTTCGCTTTCCAGGGCGGCCTGCTGCACTTGCTGTCAATTAAATTGCGAACAGGAGGGGTAATGCCCATTTCTGGCCCTTTTTTATCAGGGCGGATGGGCGTACAGCCGCGCCATAAAATCTGGAGAAACGTCCATGTCCGCGCCGGTTTCTGAAGCCCTCAAAAGGATCAAACCTTCCGCCACGATCGCGGTTACCCAGAAGGCGCGAGAGCTTCAGCAGCGTGGCGAAGATGTAATCGGCCTTGGCGCGGGCGAGCCCGACTTCGATACGCCGGACAACGTCAAGCAGGCGGCCATCAAGGCGATTCAGGACGGCAAGACGAAGTACACCGACGTGGACGGCATCCCTGAGCTGAAGAAGGCGATCTGCGCCAAGTTCGAGCGCGAGAACGGCCTGATCTACAAGCCGAGCCAGGTGAACGTGTCGCCGGGCGGCAAGCCGGTGATCTTCAACGCCTTCATGGCGACGCTGAACGTTGGCGACGAGGTCGTCATCCCGACGCCGTACTGGGTCAGCTATCCCGAGATGGCGCTGATCTGCGGCGCGACGCCGGTGTTCGCCGAAGCGAAGGCGAGCGACAACTACAAGCTGAAGCCGGCGGCGCTCGAAGCCGCAATCACGCCGAAGACGAAGTGGGTGCTGTTCAACTCGCCGTCGAATCCGTCGGGCGCGGCCTACACGAAGGAAGAGCTGCAGGCGCTGGCGGATGTGCTGCTGCGCCACCCGCATGTCTGGATCCTGACCGACGACATGTACGAGCACCTGGTGTTCGACGGCTTCAAGTTCTGGACGATCGCGCAGGTCGAGCCGCGTCTCTATGATCGCACGCTGACCATGAACGGCGTCTCGAAAGCCTACTCGATGACCGGCTGGCGCATCGGCTATGCGGCTGGACCTGAAGCGCTGATCAAGGGCATGGCGAAGGTGATGAGCCAGACAACGTCCAACCCGTCTTCGATCTCGCAATGGGCTGCGGTCGAGGCGCTTAACGGCACGCAGGAATACATCAAGCCGAACCAAGAGCTGTTCAAGAAGCGTCGCGACCTGGTCGTTTCGATGCTGAACCAGACCGAGGAACTTGTCTGCCCGACACCGGAAGGCGCGTTCTACGTCTATCCGGATTGCTCGAAGGCGATGGGCAAGACATCGGCGGGCGGCAAGAAGCTGACGAATGACGAGGAATTCGCGGCGGCGTTGCTGGAAGAAGAGAAAGTCGCGGTGGTGTTCGGATCGGCATTCGGCCTCGGCCCGGCCTTCCGGATTTCCTACGCGACCTCGACGGACAAGCTGGAAGAAGCCTGTCGCCGGATCCAGCGTTTCTGCGGCAATCTCAAGCGCTAGCGCCTCGCGTTACGGCAGGGCGCCAGATTGGGACGGGGCAGGCGCGGCAAATGCAGCACTGCCCATAATCCCGTTTGACTGAAATCGCAGGTTGATTCACCTCTAGCAGCGCTGGGCTGTTGGAGGTTGAATCGACATGAACGCCGATGTTGCGATGGTGTTCCCCGCAATTGTGCTTTTTTCCGCGAGCATGATGCTGACGGGTGTTTCGCTCTGGTTGGGCGGCAAGATGGCCCCCTGGTTCATGGGCGAAGGCTTCGAGGCGCCGACCGTTCGCAGCTACTTCACCGATCTTTCCGCTGACATGGACCTGACCAAGGGTCGGGTTGTCACGGCGATGATCGCGCTGGCGATCATGCTGGCCGCGCTGCTGACCATGGCGGTTGCCGTGAAGTTCGGCGGGATCGCGGTCCTCTAGATTGATCGCACAGGTATAAAGAGAAACGCCCCAGCCGATGGCCGGGGCGTTTTTGTTTGTGGTGCGCAACGATCGCTATTTCAGCGTCGCTGAGTCCAGCTTCAGCTTGTCGACGGGCAGGCGTTCCATGCCGGCGCGCTTGTCCTTCACCTGATCCCAGAACTGGGCGGCGTCGCCGACGACGATCAGCGTGGCGTTGGCCGGATCGTAGTGAGCCTTGGCTGCAGCGCCCGCTTGTTCGGCGGTGACGGCGTTGATGTCGGCCGAATAGGTCTGCAGCTTTGTCAGCGGCAGGCCGAACTGGGCGAGGGCGGAGTACTGGCCGGCCAGGCCAGCCGTGGTTTCAACCTGACGTCCGAAGCCGCCGATGATGACAGCCTTGCGCGCGGCCAGTTCGGCGGCCGGGATAGGCTCGGACCCAAGGCGGGCAAATTCCGAAACCATCAGGTCGACAACCTGCGGCACGGCATCATTGCGGGTTTGCGCCGCAGCGGTGATCGGGCCCGGCAGCTTGCGAGCGGTGAGGCCGGAGTTGGCGCCGTAGGAGAGGCCACGCTTGATGCGGATCTCTGCGTTGAGGCGCGCCGAGTAGCCGCCGCCGAGCACGTTGTTGGCGACGACGGTGGGGAAGTAATCCTCCGCCATGCGGGCGGGGCCGACGCGGCCGAGGAAGACCACCGCCTGGCCGATCTTCGGCATGTCGATGGTGAGCGCGCGCGGAGCGAGGGCGGCGCCTGCGGCAGCTTGCGGCGGAAGCGGAAGCGAGGGCTTCACCCAGCCGCCGAACGCGCTTTCTGCAAGGGCGAATCCCGCATCCGGCGTGATGTCGCCGGCGATGACGAGGATTGCCGAGTCCGGACGCCAGTTGGCGGAATGGAAGGCCGCGAGCTGTTCCTTGGTCAGGGAGGAGATCGACGCTTTGGTTGCAACGCCGCCATAGGGGCCGGCGCCGAAGAGAGCGCGGGTCATGGCAAGGCTGCCGACGGTGCGCGGCGAGCTCATTCCCAGCTCGATGCCATCGAGCGTTTCGCGCTGGGCGCGGCCGAGTTCTTCTGCGGCGAATGCCGGATGCAGAACAACATCGGCCATGATGGCGAAGGCGTCGTTGATCTTGTCCGAACGGGTCGAGATCGAGACGTCGGTTGCATCCGCGCCTGCGCCCGCGCCGATGGTGGCACCGAGGCTTTCGATCTCGCTGGCGATCTGCGTGGCCGAGCGGGTGGTCGTGCCGCGCGTGACGAGGTCGGCCGTCATCGAAGCGAGGCCAGCCTTGCCTGCAGGATCATAGGCGCTGCCCGTCGACAGGCGCAGGCTGGCGCTGACCAGTGGCAGGCCCGGCTTGTTGGCGACGATGACGCGCAGCCCGTTGGCCAGCGTCTTTTCTGCCGAGCCTGGCACTTTCGCTTCGACCGGCGCACCGGCTTCCGGCGGGGAGGCGCGATCGGCTTCCGCTGCGAGCGTGTAGGTTGGGATGTCGGCCGCTGCGATCTCGATCTTCGAGGTCTGGATCGTGGGCGAGTCTGCGAAGGTGTCTTCCTTCGCGCCTTTCTGATCTGCTTCCGGCAGGTATTTGATCGTGACCGACTTGTTCACGTCGAACAGTTGCTGGGCGACGCGCTGGATATCGGCAGCGGTGACGCTTTGCAGCTTGGCGAGGAGTTCATCCGACGCCTTGGCGTTCTTGTAGAGAATGACGCTGCGAGCGAGTTCATCGGCGCGGCCATCGGACGTCTCGCGGCCTTGCAGCGTGCCGGTGATCAGCTCGTTGCGGGCTTCATCGATCTCGGCTTGCGTCACCTGCGTGTCGCGCATGCGGGCGACTTCGGCGTTGAGCGCGGCGAGGCCCTGGTCGGCCGTCTTGCCGCCGGCGAGGATCATATAGAGGCCGAACTGGCCGGGTTGCGCCGTGACCTGGAAGGTCGAGCCGACATCGGCGGCGACCTGTTGTTCGTAGATCATCGATTGATAGAGGCGCGAGGATTGGCCCATCGTCATGATCGCATCCATCAGCATGAGGGCGGCGATATCCGGGCTGTTCGCATCCGGCTGTGGCCACGACACGGCAACCGCGGGCAGGGACACGTTGGGTTCATAGACGGTATAGGACTTGGCTTCGGTGCGCGGCGGCTCGACGGCGGTTACGCGCGGGATGGGACGGTCTGGCGTCTTGATGCCGGCGAAGTATTTCTTCGCGTAACCTTCAAGCTGCGCTTCGGTGAAGTTGCCGGAGACGACCAGGATGGCGTTGTCCGGGCGATAGTAAGCGGCGTGGAAGGCGCGCACGTCTTCGACCGTGGCGGCGTCGAGCTGTTCGATCGAGCCGATGCCGGGGCGGCCATAGGGGTGAACGCTGAAGCCGGCCTGCGTCATGTAGAGGCCGAGCAGTTTGCCATACGGGTTGGAGAGGATGGACTGGCGGAATTCCTCCTTCACCACGTCGCGCTCTGATTTGAAGTTGGCGTCGTCGATGACCAGCGAGCCCATGCGCTCGGCCTCGCCCCAGAGCACGCGCTCGAGATGGTTGGCGGGGACGGTCTCGAAGTAATTCGTGAAGTCGTCCCAGGTGGACGCGTTGTTGAAGCCGCCTGCGTCTTCGGTGAGGCGGTCGAAGGTTTCGGGCGGCATGTTGGTGGTCGACTTGAACATCAGGTGTTCGAAGAGGTGGGCAAAGCCCGAGCGGCCCTGCGGATCGTCCTTCGAGCCGACATCGTACCAGACGGCGACCGAGACGCTGGCCGTGTTGGAATCCGGCATCGCGTAAATGCGCAGGCCGTTCTCGAGCTTCTTGCAGGTGAACTGCAGCGGCTGGATCGAGAGGCCGGGTCCGGTCTGCGCCGCGGCCGGCACATCATTGCCGCCGCATGCAGCGAGGCCAGTGGCCGCGGGCTCGTTCGGGCCGCAGGCGGAGAGGGCAAGCGCTGCGATGGCGGCAGAGGCGGCGAGGCGAAGCTTCATCATGGATGGGCTCTTCTTGTCGTGACTGATTGCGCAAAGGCATAGCAACGCCCGAAACGAGTGGCGAGCGGTTTTATCGATAATCGTGAAGGGGCGTTTGCAGCGAGTACGCTGCGGGCAAAGATGCGCGAGAGACGGCGAGATCATTCATCGCGCCATCATACCCCGGGGCCGCGACCCCGGGGATGAATAAGTTCTGGCGGATGTTTGGTGAGCCTAGCCGAGGAAGCCGAGGTTCGGCGTCGAGAACCGCGAGAGGTTCGGCATTACTGTGTTGAGCTGTGTCGCGCTGGCGCCGAACCAGCGAGCGAGCGTTGCGCCGTACTGGTCGAGCGACGTGGTCGGCACAAGCGCGCCATTGCCCGCGTCTTCAGCTGTGTTGAGCGCAACCGTTGGCCAGTTGCCATAGACACGACGACCCTGCACCGCGCCGCCAACTACGAAGTGGTGACTTCCCCAACCATGATCTGAACCACGGCCATTGTGCTGCAGGCAGCGGCCGAATTCGGAGATGGTGAACTGAGTTACGTTGCTGGCGACACCCATCTCGACCGTGGCGGCGTAGAGCGCGCTCATGACCGTGTCGAGTTCCTTGAGCTTGGGCAGGTGTTCTTCGTTCAGCGAGTTGTGCATGTCCCAACCGCCGAGGGTGATGACAAAAATCTGACGCTTCTGCTGGAGTGCGTTGCGCGCTCCGATCATGCGAGCAACCATTCTGGCCTGAGCACCCATCCAGGTGTTGGGGAAGGTCGTGGCAAGAGCAGGCTGGGCCGCGAGCGCACTTTCGACCAATGCCGCGTTATTAAGCGCGCGCGTGGTGATCGAGGAGAGGCCATCCTGGAAGACGTTTTGTCCGGCCATGGTGAAGAGCTGTTTGAACGCAGCTCCGCCCACCGCTGAACCGTACAGCGAGTTCACATCGCGCACGCGGGCGACACCGCCCGACGAGACCTGGTACTGGATCGTCTGATCGCCGGCCAGGATGAGCGTCGTGCCTGCAACCGACATGGTCATGGAGACCTGAGCGGTGGGGTTGTAGGCGTTGGAAGTCATGTCACCGAGACGACCGAGCCAACCGCTCTGCGAGTTGCGGTCCGGCAGGCCGGATTCCCAGATCGTGTACTGGTCGGCGTGTGAGAAAAGTTGGCGCGGCGCGCGCTTGGCGCCGGATTTCCACTGGTCGCGCGTCATCGGCTCGACGAGCGAGCCGACATTGGCGACGACGGCGCAGCGGCTCTGTTCGAACAACGTCCGCAGGCCAGTCAGCGACGGAGACATGCCCAACTCAGGCCCGGAGAAACCGGTTGGCGAGATGGGAAGAATGTTTGCTGACGGAATAGCAAGTGTAGGACGCGCCGCCTGGTAGCTGGAATAGGCGCCGCCCGAACGTGGGATGATCGAGTTGGACTGGTCATTGCCGCCGTTCAACGCGATGCACACCAACGCCTTATAGTCGTCTGCGGTTTGTGCGGCGGCTGAGCCGGTAGCCATCAAGGGCGTGAGCATCGGCACGCCGACAGCAGTTGCGAGGCCGAGTGTTTTGAGAGCCTGGCGGCGCGTAGCGCTGCCAAAGGCGCGATCGGACGAGTCGAAATCGGAGGGAGAGGTCATGTTGGCCTCGTTACTTCTGAACGACAAAATCGGGAGAGATCATGCACAGCGCTACAGCCGTCTGCACGCGTAGCAACGCTGCATCGCTGGCGCCTGCTGGTATGGCCTCGATTGCTGTCTTGATGATCGTACGTGTGATTGATGAGAGCTGCCCTCCCATCAGAACAAGGTTGAGGTGATCAAGCAGAGTGTCTGGCGTGCCCGCGAGCGGAAGCTCGGTCGAGTAGTTCGCAACTACGGGCGGGTTGTCAGGATGGCGCTCGCGTACGTCGAAGCCTTTTGAGGCCAGGTCACTGACGAAGTTTGCGTAAGCCGTGCTCGAACTCTCATGTTGGATCTGGAATTCAGGCGCGACAAGGTTTGCGGCGCGGATGGCGCCGGGTGGGGAATAGTCAGGACGGAAATAGTTGAAGACCGAAGGTTGTTTCAGAACCGTCTGGCCCAGCTCATTCATCGGATCGTTATAGCCCCAGATCGCGACGCGATTTTGCGAGTTCGTTGCGTTGAACGCGCGAAGGAACGCCGAGAGACGTAGAACCGGCTCCCGCAGCTTGCCCCAGTTCGGCTCCTTCACTTTTGCCGCATCGCGAGCCTCAGGATCGAGCAGAATCGCTTTCACGACGGCGCGCAGGTCGCCGCGTACACCGACGCCATTGTTGGCAAAAGCTGCGGCAACGCGGCCGACATAGGCGCGGCTCGGGTTGGACGTGACCAACCGCTTGATCATCTGCTCGCCGAAGAAGGGTCCGGTGTTCGGGTGATTGAACAGGGTGTCAAGCGCGATGCGAACGCTTTCCTGGCCTGACGTGTTGGCAGGGATTACGACGCCTCTGACGATTTTCTTTTCGCTTCTTGAAGCGTGGTCTTCATAGAAGACCATCGGCTTCAGGAAGTCCTTGATCCCGCCCGTCCAGCCCGGAGCCCAGCTTAGGCCGGTGAAAACGCGCGACATGCCGGCGACTTCTTCCTGCCCGTAAGTGGGGATGGGTTGGCCGGCACTGTCGAGGCGACGCGAACCGTCCGAGTTGAGTTCCCAAAGGCCGATCGTGAAGAGCTGCATGACTTCGCGTGCGAAGTTCTGATCAGGGATGCGGCCAGTCGCAGGGTCTTCCTTGTCGTTCATGATATGCGACAGGTAGAAGCCCATCGCTGGCGAGCGCGTTACATTGTCGAGCAAGGTCCGGAAATTGCCGAAAGCATTTTCAGCCAGCATATCGAGATAGACTGCGATCGGATCCGACCAGAAACCAAGTTCTGAATCGTTCGCGATACCCGATACGACGAACATCTCGGAGAGCGCGAACGTTACGCGTTGGCGAAGCTGGTCCTGACCACGGACGGCCTGTGTCCAGAAGCTCTCCGCAATACCCCATAGCGGCTCGTGGTCGGTACGCTTGGGAAATGCGAGGTGCGTACCGCTACGTGGTGTCTGGAACTGGGCGTCGATCCATGCGCCGTAGCCTCGGCTGGCTACGTTCTGCACGTCGGCCATGGTCATGCCGAAGCTGGCGTGCACCAGAAAGCGCGATGCGTCCTGCACCGAGACCGGCCCGGTCGGTGTTGGCGGCGAGGGCGGGGAAGGTGGTGACGGAGGCAAGGCGGACTGCGATGTTGGCGTGGCTTCGGAGGTCGATGAAGCGGCACTTGCAGCGACCTGACTTGCACCTTCGCTTGTTCCGCCGCCGCCGCAAGCCTGCGTACCCAAAGCGGCGAGTAGAGGTGTGAAAGTTCGCAGACTGAATCGTCGGGTGATCGTTGCTGGTGATGACACTTCGCGTACGGAGGGAGTTTCGTCTGAAGCTTTTACAGCAGCTTCGAGTACGACGGTGTCATCGCTTTTTTCAGAGATCATGCCGAGGGCTGGGCTCCGGTTTGCGTTCAGTCTCGAACGCTCACGCCCCCTCAGGCACGATTTCTTTTAGCACTCGATCTCGCGATGGGTAGAGCGAAAAGCACTTTGCTCCATTAAAAAATGGAATACCCGCCGTCGATGACGAACCTGTCGCCCGAGTGATAACTCGAGCAATCAGAGGTCAAATAGACGGCGATGCCGCCGAAATCCTTGGGCTCGCCCCAGCGACGCATTGGCACACGTGGGATGACCTTCTCGGCGAAGGCCGGATTGTCCTGGGCGCCTTGTGTCATGTCCGTTGCGATCCAGCCCGGCAGGATCGAATTGGCGCGGATGCCATAGCGCGCGTGTTCCACGGCGATGGATTTGATCATCGAGACGACCGCGCCCTTGGTTGCGGCATAGGCCTCGTTGCGGGCCGCGCCTTCGATGGCGGCCAGCGATGCGAGGCCGACGAGAGAGCCGCCGGGATCGCCTGCCTGGGCGCGCGCGATCATGTGCTTGGCGGCTTCGCGGAGGGTGAAGAAGACGCCGTCGAGGTTAACCGAGAGCACACGGCGGTAGGTGTCGGTCGGGAACTCGGCGAAGGACTTCGCGCCGCCACCGACGCCGGCATTGGCGAACACGCTGTCGATGCGGCCGAAATGGTCGACGACATCGAGCATGGCGGCGGCGACCTGTTTTTCGTCGGCGACGTTGACGGTCCAGGCCCGAGCCCCGCTGCCGAGCTTGGCGACGGCGTCGTGATTGTTCTTTTCGTTGGAGCCCCAGATGGCGACGGCCGCGCCCGCTTCATAGAGCGCCTCTGCGAAGCCGAACCCGATGCCGCGGTTGCCGCCCGTGATGAGTGCGACTTTACCTTCCAGGTTGAACGGGCCGTACGCCATGGGTGTCTCCTTCTGTCTATCAGTGGTTGGACCGTTCCGGCGCGAAGACGTCAAGGCACGGGTGGTTGATCTACTGCCGGGGGCTTGAAGGAATCCACGGCTGCGGTGAAGTGGGCGGGCTGAGGGGACGGATCTTATGCGGATAGCAGCAATTCTAGTCGCGGCGAGCCTGTGGGCGGCGCCTGCGATGGCGCAGGTCAGCACCGGCGTGCAGGGACGGATGACGCTGCAGCCGGAGCGGCTGCCGGGCATGTGCCTGACGCTCTCGGATGCCGGCTCCGTCAGTGTGCCATGCGATGGTTCGGAACAGCAGTTCTTCGAGACGCCGGGGATGGAGCCGGGGCCGATCCGGAATGGCGGCAAATGTCTCGCGCCGCGTGGCGTCGGATATTACCCGCCGCTGTTTACCGAGACCTGCGATGGATCGCCCGCGCAAAGCTGGACGATGAATGCCGAGGGAGAGCTGCGCAGCGCGGAAGGGCGATGCATCTCGCTGATGGGGCAGGTCAGCGAAACCGGGACGATGATCTTCGGTGGTGAGTGTCCGCGTGAAGGTCAGGCGCATCAGTGGAAGGTCCAGTATGTGGACTTCACCAATGTGGTCGAGGCGTCGCTGGAGTCGAAGGCCAGGCCGGGGATGTGCATCGGCCATGATACGGGCGTGGGGCTTTATCGCTGCACCGACAGTTATGGGCAGGTGATCAGCCTCGACAAGAAAGCGATCGGCCAGATGCGGCTCAAGGGCAGCTGCTTCTCCGGCGGTTATGTGCTCGGGGCTCTCGGTCTGGGCAGCTGCGATGATGTTCCGCCGCAGAAGTGGTTCCTGATGGAGAACGGGCAGGTGGTGAATGCCAGCGTCCAGTGCATCGAGCTTGTGAACGAGAACGGGCGCGACGTGCTGCGGACGAAGGCCTGCAAGCTGATCCCTGAACAGCAATGGGTGCTGCGGGCGCCGAAGAAGCCTTAGTTCCGGCGCTGCCCTGTGGCAGATTGGGATGTGGCAGGCTGGACCTGTATCCGGAACTGTTCGATGCGCGTTGGCCTGATTGCTGGATTGGTGGGGGTGGCGCTGGCGGGTGCGCCTGCGCTGGCGCAGCTGGCCAAGGGCGGGCCGGTGCTGAATGCAGATCAGCTCAAGCGCTCGCTGTTCGGGATCGAGATGACCGGGTTCTCGCCCAGCTTCGGCTTTTCCTGGCGTGAGTGCATCGAGCCTGGGGGCGATACGCTTTATGAAACGCCGGAAGGGCTGCAGCATGGGCGGCTGACGATTTCGCCGAAGGGCGAGGCGTGTTTTGCCTATGAGGACGATGGGTATAAAACCCCTGCCTGCTATCGGACCCGGAAGACGGACAAGGGCTTCCGGTTCGATGGCGAGTTCGACAGCGTGTTTGTCACGACCAAGGTTGTGACCGGCATACGAAGCTGCAAGAAGCAGGATCTGGTCGGTTAGGAGAGTTCCGCATGGCTGACGATCTGGGCACGCGCACATCCGAGTTCATCGCCCGTCTGACCGAGGCGCTGGGGCCGAAGGGCGTCTCGACCGATCCGGTGGAGATCGATCCGCATATCTCTGACTGGCGTGGACGCTGGAAGGGATCGACGCCTGTGCTGGTAAAGCCGGCGACGACGGAAGAAGTCTCGAAGGCGATGACCTTGTGTGCCGAGTATGGCTTTGCGGTGAACCCGCAGGGTGGGAACTCAGGCATGGTCAATGGATCGGTGCCGCAGGGCGAAGTGCTGATCTCGCTGAAGCGCATGAACAAGGTGCGTGAGGTCGATACGCTGAACGATGCGATGACGCTGGAGGCCGGCGTTATCCTGACGAAGGCGCAGGAGATTGCCGACGAGAATGGCCGGCTGTTCCCGTTGTCGCTGGGCGCGCAGGGTGTGGCGATGATTGGCGGGTTGATCTCGACCAATGCCGGCGGCGTGGGCGTGCTGCGCTATGGGATGATGCGCGATCTGGTGCTGGGCATTGAAGCGGTGATGCCGGATGGGCGGATCTGGAATGGCCTGCGCGGTTTGCGGAAAGACAATACGGGTTATGACCTGAAGCATCTGTTCATCGGGGCCGAGGGGACGCTGGGCATTGTGACGGCAGCGACGCTGAAGCTGTTCCCGAAACCGGCGGTGAAGGAGACAGCTTGGGCTGTCGTTGAGACGCCGGCCAAGGCGGTGGAGCTGTTGCAGATTGCCAAGGCTGCGACGGGCGGGGCGGTGACCGGGTTCGAGATCATTCCGAAGCTCGGGCTTGAGTTGGTGCTGAAGCATATTCCGGATACGCGCGATCCGTTGCCGACCGTGATGCCGTGGCGGGTGCTGATCGAGCTGTCGTTGCCGCGCGAAGAGGGTGCGCGGGATATGATGGAGACGCTGCTGGGTGACGCCATCGAGAAGGGCGTCGCGGCGGATGCGGTGATCTGCGAGAACGAAGGCCAGAAAGCGATGGTCTGGAAGATCCGCGAGAACATCGCGGTGGCCGAGCGGGCGCATGGCAAGGCGCTGAAGCATGACGTGTCGGTGCCGGTGTCGCGCGTGGCGGAGTTCATGGATCGCGGGGCGGCTCTGGCGCAATCGACTGCGCCGGGCGTGGACATCATTGCGTTCGGGCATGTGGGCGATGGCAACATCCATTTCAACGTGACGCCGCCGGCGGGGGTGGATCAGGATGCGTTCGTCTCGAAAGAGGGGCTGAAGGTTTCCGAGGCGATCCACGATCTGATCGCGAGCCTGAACGGGTCGATCTCGGCCGAGCATGGTATCGGCAGGCTGAAGCGCGATGAGCTGGCGTGGCGGAAATCTCCGGTCGAGATGGAGATGATGCGCGCGGTGAAGAAGGCGCTGGACCCGGATGGAAGGATGAATCCGGGGCGGGTGCTTTAGGTTTCCGTGAGTTGAACGCATCCTTCGAGACGATCGCTACGCGAGATCGCCGATGTTGAGGCATCGTGCTTGCGATCCCTCAGGATGAGGATTGTTGGCTTGGATATGCCGCAGCACTTACCGACCTCATCCTGAGGGATCGCGGAGCGATCGTCTCGAAGGATGTGTTCAACGGACTGATCAGGCCGCCAGCGTTGTAATGACGGTGCCGTTCTTGGTGGCGACCATCGTGTGTTCGTACTGGACCGTGGGGCTCTGGCGTTTGTCGGCGTAGAGGGTCCAGCCGTCCTGGCTGTCGACGGCCCATTCGGCGCCGAGGGACAGGAACGGTTCCAGCGTGAAGACGAGGCCTTCGTTGATGCGGCGGCGTTCGGAGAGATCCTTCCAGGTGGGGATCTCGCCCGGTTCTTCGTGGAGCGCGCCGCCGACGCCGTGGCTGGCGAGGTTGCGGATCAGCGAATAGCCGTGCTTGCGGGCGAAGGCGTCGATGGCGATGCCGGGCGCGTTGAGCGCGCCGCCGACTTTCACTTCATGGATGCCGGTCCAGAGAGCCTTCTTGCCGTCCTGGCAGAGTTTCTCGAGGCGGCGGTCCTTGCCGAGAAGCGTGAAGCTCGCGCCGGTGTCGGCGAAGTAGCCGTTCTTTTCGGCCGAGACGTCGATGTTGATGAGGTGGCCGGCTTTCAGGACTGTCTTGTTCGGGATGCCGTGGGCGATCGCGGGGAAGACGCTGATGCAGGTGGCGCCGGGGAAGTTGTAGGTGACTTTGGGCGCGGACTTTGCGCCTTCGAGTTCCAGCATGGCGGCGCCGATGGCGTCGAGTTCCGCGGTGGTCATGCCCGGCTCGGCGGCGTTGCGCATGGCGTCGAGCGTGCGGGCGACGATGCCCCCGATGTGCTTGAGGCCGTCGAGCTGGAATTCCTTGTCGATGGTCATTCGATCAGGTGGCCTTTGCGGGCGCCGGTTCGGCGGCGGGAGCGGGCCGTTGCTGACCCTTGGGAGCTCCAAGATTGTAGTAGGCGGTCGCCGGATCAATAGGGGGTGCGACGGGGGAGGCGATTGCCGCGTTGAGGACCGGGGCCGGCTGGTCGGCCGGCGGGAAGGCTGCGGGCTTCATGATGTTGGCGCCGTTGGAGGCGCGTTCCACCGTGCGTTCGGAGAGGCCGAGTTCCGCCGCCGTGAAGGCGACAAGGCCGCCGGATTTGCAGAGCATCTGCACGATGTTCTGCTTGGTCTGCATTTCCAGCATGCGCATCAGGATCTCGACCGTGGCCGGGTTGGCCTTCTCGAGCATGTCGACCAGATCGTCGAGGTGCTCGTTGTCGTAGGCCATCGGGCCGTTGGAGAGGTCCTTGTTGATCGGCTTGGTGGCCGGCTCGTACGAGAACATGGCTTCGTAGATCTTGATGCCCATGGGCATGCCGACCGGGCGGGTGGGGTCGGCGGGGTCTTCGATGTCCTGGAGCTGGCGGAGGACCTTTTCCTCGATCTCGCGCTGCTTGGCGAAGACGTCCTGGTCTTCGTGCTCGCCGATGGCGTTGTCGAAGAGGTTTTCGATGCGGGCGCCGAGGGTGGTGCCGAAGGACTGCATCTGGCTGGGCATTTCGATGCGGTCGATGTCGATCTGGAAGGAGACCTTCGCCTTGATGATGAGCTGGCGCTTATCCGAGGTGCGCGTGATGAACGGGCGGGGGGCGCAGGTCTGGACGCGCAGGGTGATCTCGCCATTGCGGCGGTTGACCAGCGACTTCTCATGATAGTTGCCGCCGGCGTCGACGGTCATGATGGTGATGTCGGGGGCGTGGCGATCGCGCAGGACCTTGATCGAGGGGTCCCAAAGGGTGGTCGGCTGGCGGAGCGCGCCGTAGAAATTGCCGCCCTTGGTGGTGATGAACGTGGCGTGGGAGCCGGCGTCATATGTGCGAGCCGCCCTGTAGATCAGGAAGGCGAGAAGCAATCCGACAAGGACTGCGCCGATCACCGCGACGATCTCAAGCATTGGAAAGGTCCCACACAACACCGCCACCCCTGGCGCCTTGGACACTAGCCGTGAGGACAGGGGGCCACAATTCCAAAACTCTTATGGGCCGGGACCATTCGGGCCGAATTCTAGCGAAAGCAGAGTGACTTCTGAGGTTTGCCCCCGCAGCGACTGCTTTTTTCTGTCACACGGCCTTTCGGATACTGCCTCGATTACTGGCGGACATGCGGGTGCGGCCCCGCAGGCGCCTGCGGGTTGGGCGGCTGACGGTGGGGCAGGCTCATGAGCTGTCGGGGGACGGGGAGACGCCGGACATAGAGAAGAGTGGCCCGGCTGTTTCGGTGACGAGGGCGAGCGCGCGGCGGAGCGAGGGGATCTCACACGCCTCCTGCGCGAGTTGG
Source organism: Hyphomonadaceae bacterium (assembly GCA_965229115.1). GTDB lineage: Bacteria > Pseudomonadota > Alphaproteobacteria > Caulobacterales > Hyphomonadaceae > UBA7672. The sequence continues at coordinate 937,074 of CBDDIR010000003.1, forward strand.
GGCGCGAAGGCCGAAGCCCCCTGCCGGCGGATCTGATGCGCGAGGCGGCGAATGCAGCGCATGGGGTCGCTCACGGCGCGGATCAGGGCCTCGATGCGGATCGCGAGCGGGCGCGCGGTGACGTTGTCGTCGTCACTGCGGCGGCGATAGCGAGCGAAGGTCGGGCTGTGGATAAGCGTTGGGCTCTCGAGCGGTGACGCGGAGGGCGCCGCAGCGCTTGCAAGGGTGGTGAAGGACGCGGTCCAGGTGGCGGGATCGTTGGTGACCTGTTTGGTCTGACGCGTGGTGGTTGATGGCGCGTTGGGCGTGGCGCGCAGCGTTGGCTCGGGTAGAGTCGCGGCGAGCGCGTGGGCTTCGATGAGGAAGAGGCGGCGCAGTATCACCTCGAGCGGGCGGACCCAGGTGAGGAGCTCGCGCTGCTGACTGCGCATAATGTTGCGGAGGGCGCCGAAGGCGGTCGGCGACCAGAAGCGCGCGATGATCCAGCGCAGCGTGTCGTACACTTTGACCAGCACGTCGAACGCCTCGGGCCAGGCGAGGCCTTCGGGGAGAATCGGGTCGAGCGCGTCCAGACGCGGGTCGGTCTGGCGCAGGTCGTCCTTCGGCATGGGGCGTTCGTACATGTTCATGCGGGGGAGTATGCGCCCGGTCCGAGGGGGTGGGGACGGAGCGGGGCGCAGTTTAGGGGGAACGTTCGGTGGCGCCTGAGGATTTGGGTTGTGGGCGAGCACACGATTCCGCGGAATCTGCGGGGGAGGGCGTGTGCGTACGCACTCGTGGTTCGACGGACGGCCCGCGATGCGGGCCTGCTCACCATGAGCGCTAAACCACCGGCTTCCCTGTAGCGCTCATCATGAGCAGCCGCGTAGCGGCGTCCGTCGAAGGATGCGCGCGGGCACGCAAGGCATCGACTAGCCTTTAATCGCAGGCCTTATCGCTATGGGCGCTTTGCTTATGCACAGGCGGAGCTTGGCTCGACGCGGATGCTGGTGGGGCGTGAAACGCAGGCCCTGAAAGAGTTCGTGCCCACCCGGAGACCGGATGGGCACGAGGAATACTACTCTAGTCTCTGGGAATTGGGCGGCCTCTCGAAAGAGGCTCTAGCCAAGGACTGGCTGCCCAATGCGAAGAGCTAAGATACTACTTCTTCTTCTTAGCAGCTTTAGCCGGCTTTTTGGCGGCGGCTTTGGCAGGCTTCTTCGCAGCTTTTTTGGCAGTGGCCATTTGAAGTCTCCTTGAGTGGTCCCTCAGATGGACGCCCGCTAGCGGGCTCGCATCCAATTAAGTTGAGCCTTGGTCCGATCGAACTTCGACTCAACGAATCTGTCATAACCCATTTTCGCGAACGTGTGCAGCACCTCTTCTCAATCGATCGTTGATTGCCTCGCCGAGTCCGGTGTTCGGAATCGGCGCCACGGCGATCGATTGGTGACTCTCATCGAGCGCTCGCAGCATCGCGAAGAGGTTCGTCGCGGCCTCGGCGAGGTCACCACGAATCGAAAGATTGAGGACAGGTGAAACACCACTCGGAGGCGCCCCGAAGGCGAGGAAGGCCTCTCCGGATTCGACGCTCGTGGCGCCGAGTCTGAGACGGCCGCGAGGGGCGTAATGGCGCCTCAACATGCCGGGTGAGACGATGCCCTTCGAGGCGTCCGGAGACCTCAGCGGGCCTGTGAGCAACTCGATCTCGGAGCGCGCGAGAGAGCCCGCGCGGAGCATCACGGCGCCGTCTTCGCCGGGCGCGACGATGGTCGATTCAAGACCCGCAGAGCACGGCCCGCCATCGATGATGAGGTCGATGCGAGAGCCCAATCCGGCAGCCACATGAGCGGCTGTTGTGGGGCTCAACTGCTCCGACAGATTGGCCGATGGAGCCGCGAGAGGTCGCCCAACGCGCGAAATAATTTCAAGAGTTGCAATGTGTTGAGGCTGACGCACGGCGATCGAAGGGAGACCCGCGGTCGCGAGCTCATGCACGGGGCATGTGCTCTTGCGCGGGAGCACGAGGGTGAGTGGGCCAGGCCAGAAGCGCTCTGCGAGACGGCGTGCGAGGGGACTGAACTCGGCGAGTGACTCCGCCATCGCGAGGTCGGCCACGTGGCTGATGAGAGGGTTGAAGGAGGGGCGGCCCTTGGCTGTGTAGATCGAGGCGACGGCGGCGCCATTCGTGGCGTCGGCGGCGAGTCCGTAGACGGTCTCGGTGGGCACCGCGACGAGTCCTCCGGCGGACAAAATGCGAGCCGCTTCGACGAGCGATGAGGTGTCGCTCGAGAGGCAACGCGCGGGACCTCGCGAGGCGTTTTGTGAATCAGAGTTCATCGAATTTGGACTCGCTTCGAGGCCGCGTTGCGGCGCCCGCGAAGGCGCCGAGAGAGGCGCGCGAGGCGCCCGATGAGGGTCGCGATGCGTGACTCCATGATGTGCATTTCGACTTCGCGCTGTGACATCACGAACACACTTTTTGCACCTCGCGAGGCGCCGAGAGAGCACTTCGAGAGTCGAAATTGGACTCTCGAAGCGTCTCGCGAGGTGGAATCGCGCGTGGTGATTCCGAGTCGATGAGAGACTCGCGAGGTGTCTCGAGATGAGACTCGCATCGGTGAGCACGCGCTCGTGGTTCGACGGACGGCCCGCGATGCGGGCCTCCTCACCATGAGCGCTAAACCACGAGCCGCCATGTAGCGCTCATCCTGAGCAGCGCATCGAAGATGCGCGTCCGTCGAAGGGCGAGGGCGTGCTTGCAGGTGTGTAAGGCCGATCACTGGCGGGTCGCGACGAGGTCGATGATGACCTTCACATCGTCGGCCACCCATTCGGCGTCGCCCTTCTCTTCGGTGTAAGTGCCCTTACCGACGCCGAGAGCGATGCGTTTCAGCGTGGTCTCGGCGTGCGCCGTGGCGGTTGCGCCGTCGAGAGCGAGGGTGAAGGGGAGGCGCACAGGGTTCTTCGCGCCCTTCAGCGTGAGGACTCCGGTCGCTTCATATTGAGTATCGCTATCTTTGAAGACGCCGCCGGTGACTTCGAAGACGGCCTCGGGGAATTTGGCGACGTCGAACCAGTCTCCCTGCGTGACGTTCTCGTCGTAGTAGGGCTCGCCGGTGTTCACAGAGGCCAGCGGAATGGCGACGCGGATGTAGCCATCGACGGGCGTGTCCTTGTTGGCGGGCGCGTTGGTGTCGAGCTGGATGTCTGCTTTCCAGCCGGAGAACGTGCCTTCGAAGGGGCGGCCCATGTAGGCGGCGCCGAATTTGATCGTGCTCTTCTCATAATCCACGACCCAGACCGGCGCGTTGGATTTCAGCGCGGCTGTTTCTTCCGTAGCGGCGACGGTCGTGTCGCCTGCGGGTGCGGGCGGGGCGGAGAGCGAGAGGCCGGCGATGATCGCGAAGACGGCGATCGCGCCGCCGAAGGCGAAGAGGCCGCCATGTCCCTTGTTCACAGGTCCGGCTGTGCGGCCGAAGAGACCGGGGGCCATGCGTGCGAGCAGGCCGTCCTTGTCGACGAACTGGTGCTTGAGCGCGCCGGCAACGTGGAGCGCGAGCAGGGCGATGATGACCCAGGCAAGCTTGGAGTGCAGGTTCTCGGTGACATCCGCGATGCCTTCGCGTGCGCCGTCGGAGAGAGTCGGGATGCCGGGGATGTACATCTCGACCGTGCCGAAGAACCGGGTTTCGTGCTGGCTGATCTCCGCGGAGGCCATGATCCAGCCGGTGAGCGGCATGGCGATCATCAGCGCATAGAGAAGAATGTGGACCGATGAGGCGAGGCGCGCTTGCCATTTCGGCATGGCGGGCTCGGGCGGCGGCGGGTTCATCAAGCGCCATACGATGCGCGCGATGGTGAGCAGCAGAATGGTGATGCCGATCGACTTGTGGATCTGGATGATCGCCGTCTTCGGGCTGCCGGGGCCGCCGGCCATGTCGCCCATGATCCAGCCGACTGCGATCATGCCGATTATGAGAAGTGCGATCGCCCAGTGGAGAGCGATGGCGACAGCGGTGTAGCGCTGCTGGCGCTCCGCTGGCGGAGGCGGGGTTTCGATCGGGGTTGTATCGGCCGTCATGGGCAGTCCTCTTATTCACAGGCGAGCGCCGGACAATGTCACGAAAGGCGCATCTGTTAGAAGAGGAGGCGGAGGCCGGGGTCGTATTGTTGGCCTGGTCAGGGCCCGAGGAGTGCTTTGCACTCTCTATATAGAGTGTGGGTAGCCGGGGATGGGGCGGGAGGCAATCAGCCCAGACTGAACAGTGTGGTTAGCGCGCCGGCATGTCGTGGATGGCCTTTAGGCCCGCTGTGCATTTCTCCACGAAGGCGTGGTCTTCGGCCATGTACCGCTCTGATGGGGTGACGGAGACGGCGGGGCCGTCCTCATCGAGCAGGGAGTTGGCAATGAGCTGGCGTCTGCTTTCGAGGCCGCGCAGGCGCTGGATGGCGACAAGCTGTTCGTGTGTGACGCCAACATCGCGGGGCAGGCCGAAGCCGCCGGAGAGCGCGACGGGATAGAGATCTTCCATCTGCTGCATGAACTCGCGTTGCACGCCGATGCGGAGGAAGGCACGGGAGTAGGCTGTGACGCGGGTTTCGGGCAGGTGGTTCGCGATCTCTCCGTTGAGAGCGGCTGACCAGGTGTCGCGCGGCCAGGCGCGGCCGAAGATCGGGGCGCCGAGTTCATTGAGCTTGGCTATGCGCTCGCTATCGCCGTCGATCACGGCTGCTTGCAGCGTATCGAGATAGTCGGTGACGCAGGGGTGAAGCAGTTTCAGCTCCGTGGCGAGGCCGAGGTCGTTGCTCAGTTCGGCGCGGATTGCGCCTTCGAGCACCTTTACCTTCTCGTCCCAGCTCATCGCCTCGACGGTCTGCTGTGCGCCGAGGGCAAGCAGCACGCCGACGACGACAACGCCGATCTCGGCCATCCACTTGCCCAGTTGATCGCGGGCTTTGGTGCGCCGGTTGTCGACGGGTCGGGAGTTATGGGTGGGGGTGCGGATGGAGCAGGCGTGCCGCTGGCCTCAGTTTCGTTCATCCTGCCGTCCCCCAGTGAGAGACAGAACGGTAGCATCGGGGTGGATTGGTTCCAACGGGCCCGATGGAACGAGCCCGGATGGAACGAAAAAGGCGGGCGCCTTTCGACGCCCGCCTTGCGGTGGTCTGCATATAGAAGAGTGGTCCTACTTCTGGACCAGCTCGGAGTTGATGTTGATCTTGATCTCGTCGCCGATGGGGCCGCCGGCGGGCATGCCGAAGTCGGTGCGCTTGAGCGAGCCGGAGAGCTGGAAGCCGACCTTGTGCTTGTTGGCGCGCGGGTCGTTACGGTTGCCGATGTAGGTGATGTTGAGGGTGACCGGCTTGGTCACGCCGAGGAAGGTGAGGTTGCCGGTGACCTTGCCCGCCTTGTCGCTCGTCTTGGTGACGGCGGTGGAGGTGAACGTGATCTTCGGGAACTTGCCCGCGTTCAGGAAGCGCTCGCCGGTGGCGACTTCGGCGTTGAAGTCGGTCGTGTTGCCGGCCGGGCGGGTGCGGGCGAAGTCGGTCTCGACCGATTTCGGATCGATGGTGGCGACAACTTTCGACTTGGTGACGTCAGCGGGATCGAAGGTGAGCTGGATGTCGAAGTCGGTGAAGCGGGCCGAATACCAGGACAGGCCGTTGTGAAGACCCTGCCATTCGATGGAGGTGTGGGTCTTGTCGGCGACGTAGGCGCCGGCGGGAGCTGCGGCCGGAGCAGGCGTGCCCTGAGCGAAGGCAGGGGCGGCGAGCAGGGCGGCGGTTGCTACGACAGTCAGCAGGCGGCGCATGGGGAGACTCCGGTGATTGCGGTTGGTCGTGTTCATGGACTGGCGCGGCGTTCCTGTCGCCGCAATGTGGCTGAAGCGTGTGTTGCCGCTGGCTGATCGTCCAGTGGCGACTGCGTAATAAGCATATGAGGGGCGGGGCTTTGACGCCAAAGTGATCTTATTGGCAGCTGCATGCGCCCGACATCTGGAACTGGCGCACGCGCACGGCTAGTCCTGACGACGCGCGACCCGGGGGTCGCCGGAGGGACGGACATGCGTGGATTTATCTTGGCTGGCGCGCTGGCGATGGCGGCGTGCGGGCTTGGCGGCGTGGCGCATGCGCAGGAGCCGGCACAGGATGACCTCGATGGCGAAGATTACTGTGTGTACCTGAAGCTGACCGACACTTTCGACTATGAGCTTGTAGCGGAAGCGCTGCTGGCCGGGCTCGACGAGGAGAAGGCGCGGGAAGCCGTGAAGAAGGCGGGCGAGGCCTGCCAGTCGGAATACAGCATGAGCGCAGATCAGCTGGCGCTGGCGGCAGACATTGGCATCTTCGGCTCCACGGCTGACTATCTGATGGACGAGCTGATGGCTGACGGCGTTTCCGACGACGCCATCGACGGGCTTTATGCCGTCATCGACGAGATGTCGGACGACGATCTCGACCTGGTTTTCGACGGAGGCTGGCGTGACGACGCGGCCATGAAGGCTCGCCTGAAGACTGCCGTGATCGCCAAGGGCATTCCGGACAAGGCGGAGATGCTGGAGGATTCCTACATGCTGATTGTGGTTTCAGCATTGGGCATGGATGCGGCAATGTCCTATCTCATGGATGACATGTCGGACTTCGATGAGGAAGAATCTTGAGGATCGCAGCAGCTGTCACATTCGCTCTTGTCGCCGCTATCGCCGGTGAGGCGCAGGCGCAGACCCTGACCGAGCCACAGAAGCGGGAGATGAACTGCGTTTATGATGCGCTGGTCCAGCTTCGGCAGACGCCGCTGGTGGCGCAGTCATATCTCAATGTGACGACGGCTGATGGGTTGCGCGGGCGGGCGGATGCGGCGCTGGAGAGCGCGGCGACCGAATGCGCCAGCGATCATGCGTGGGATGACATGGTGCGCGGTCTGGCGGTTGCCATCGGCACTATGGGCGCGACGGCGGACTTTCTTGGCGGTGAGCTGAAGGTGGCCGGCGTGCCGGAAGAAGCGGTGGCGAAGATCGCCGGTCTGAAGTCGGGGCTATCGAAGCGTGACCATGAGCTGCTGCTTGATGGCGGGTGGGGCGATGATCGCGCTTTCCTGGCGCGCATGAAGACGAAGCTGAAGGGCATTGGCCTGCCGGACGATGCGGACGTGACGCAGAAGGCCGTGAAGATCCTTGAGACGGCTGTGATCGGTGCGGACTTTACGAAGTCGTTCGCTGAGGCGCAGTTCAGCTAGTCGCGCTCGTCCTTCGACGGACGGCCCGCGATACGGGCCTGCTCAGGATGGGCGCTCACACTTTGGCTAGCGGCAGGTGTGCTGGAACGGATTATACTGGACGAAGAGCCAGTCCTGCAGACGGCTCACCTTGTTCTGGTCATCCATGTAGGCCTTGGGCCAGGCAATGGCGCGGTAGGCCGCGTAGGGAATCCAGTTGGGAGCGCCGTCGAGTTGCTGGGCGGCCGTGTTGACCTTGAGGTCGCCGGGGATGGTGCAGGTGGAGTGCTTCCAGCGCGTCTCGGTGCTGAAGCTCCATGCAGCGCAGGCGAAGACCACGAGGGCGACGGTAAGATAGAGCCCGACGACCATGCCGATGATGTTGCGCATGCTTGTTCCCCCTTCTCCTGCCTATGAGGTTAGCCCGGTTCGGGCGCTTTCCAATAGGCGCAGTATAAAGAGCAGGGATCGGCTTGCGGGTGCGACGGGTTTGGGATGGGTATGCGCAATCCAAGTCGGGGCGACGGAGTCTTATAATGAAACGGGTGGCGGCAGGGCTGGCGGCGGGAGCTGTCTGGCTGTTGGCGGCGATGCCGGCGTTGGGGCAGCAGCCGCAGAAGACGATCGACGATCTGGATGAAGATCAGATCGAGGAGCTGTATTGCGTGTACGACTCCCTCGACACGTTCGGCGATCGCGCAGGGCTGACGACGGCCTACATGGTGGGTGACCCCGATGCGGCCGAATACAAGAAGCAGCTCGCCATCGTCGATGATGCGACCGCCGATTGCAATGACAGGTACAAATGGGCCGATGGCCGCCGCGATACGGCGTCGATGATCGGCCTGTATGGCGTGATGGGCGACGAGCTGGAATCGCGACTGTCGGCGGCCGGCTTGAAGGATGCGGACTTCGACAAGCTGTACGACGTGTACGACGCGATGTCGGATGACGACGTCAACGCGTTCGTCGACGGCGTATGGGGCGGCAAGCAGGATGTAGCCGACCGGCTGATCGCGGCCATGGCGGCGAAGGGCATCAAGGGCGATGCGGTGGTGGCGAACGCTTTCTATCTGGCGGAGTCGTACATCATCGTGTCGCTGCTGACGCTGGAGTGGCTGGCAGGGATGCCGACCGATAGCTGAGGGCGGGGTGTTTGCCGTTCCCGGTGTTCAAGGCGTAATATGGCCCCGGGGGCTGAACACGGGAGTTCGCCATGGATGGCTTTGAGGGCAAGACCGAGCGGGCGCGGTATGAGTATCCGTTCGAGGAACCGCCGGCCGTCGGCACGACCATAGAAGTCGCGCCGGGCGTGCGCTGGGTGCGGATGCCGCTGCCGTTCTCGCTGAAGTGGATCAACCTGTGGCTGATCGAGGATGGCGATGGGTGGACCGTGGTGGACACGGGCATTCCCAACTCCGAGACCAAGAGCCTGTGGCGGACGATCTTCGAGAATGAGCTGCAGGGCAGGCCGATCAAGCGGGTGATCGTCACGCATATGCATCCCGATCACATCGGGCTCGCGGGATGGATGACGCGCAAGTGGCAGTGCGAGCTGTGGATCACGCGGCTGGAATACATCCAGTGCCGGATGCTGGTGGCGGATACCGGGCGCGAAGCGCCGCAGGCGGGGATCGACTTCTTCCGCGCGGCCGGCTGGGCGCAGGAAGACCTGGATAGATATGTCGAGCGCTTTGGCGGGTTCGGGAAAGCGGTGTCTCAACTGCCGGATTCCTTCCGTCGCCTGAGCGATTGGCAGGAGGTTTTGATCGGTGAACGGACGTGGCGGATTGTCACGGGATGCGGACATTCGCCGGACCATGCCTGCCTGTGGCAGCCGGACCTGAACGTCTTCATTTCCGGCGACCAGATCCTGCCGCGCATCTCCTCCAACGTGAGCGTGTTCCCGACGGAACCGGAGGCGAACCCGCTACAGGACTGGCTGGATAGCTGCGCCAAGCTGAAAGGCATTGTCCCGGCAGATGTCCTGACGCTGCCCTCGCACAACGAGCCTTTCCGGGGAGCGCACAACCGTTTGGACGCTCTGATCAAGGGTCATGAAACCGGGATGACGCGGCTGTTGTCGCGGCTGGATGAGCCGAAAACGGCGCTGCAATTGTTCCCGGCGCTGTTCGCCCGGCCCATCGACAAGGACAGCCTGGGCATGGCGACGGGCGAAACGATCGCCCACCTCAATTGCATGAAAAGTCGCGGATTGGTGACGTCCGTACTGGAGGACGGGACACGCCTGTACAGGCGGGCGTCTTGACGGGAACCCGAGACGCATAACGTATAACCCCGAGCCCGACGCGGGCAGACATCTATGCCCTCAGGGGCGCGCCAAGGGCTGGTAAATGAGTGATACCCCGACACAGCAGCCGGTGAATGAGCCGCCGGGCGTGGTCGAAGAGACTGCGCCGAAGAAGGAAGGTCTCAAGAACAAGCTGTTCCACGAGTTCCGCGAGACGGCGATGACTATCGCCATCTTCGTGCCGTTCTGGCTCGTGTTCTCGACCTTCGTCTATGAGCTGCGCTCGATCCCGTCGGAATCGATGGTGCCGGCGCTGCAGGTCGGCGACCGCGTGGCGGTGGCGAAGTTTGCGTATGGCTATAACCGCAACTCGATCCCGTTCGGCCTCGGCACGTTCGTGATCGGCGACAACAAGGACAATCCGAACGAGAGCGTGTTTGCCTCGACGCCGAAGCGCGGCGACGTGATCGTGTTCCAGCATCCGCATTCGGATCGCGTGATGATCAAGCGCCTGATCGGCCTGCCGGGCGACCGCGTGGAAGTGAAGGGCGGCAAGCTGTTCCTCAACGGTGCGGAGGTGCCGCGCGAGAAGGTGCGCACGACGAGCTATGTGCCCGATGACTCGACACGTCTCGTGACGGCGACGGAGTATCGCCAGACGATCCCGACGGGCGAGGGCGATCACACCAAGAGCTTCCTGATCCACGAGTTCTCGGACAATGGCGATCTCGATGAGACGCCGGTGTTCACCGTGCCGCCGGGCCATGTCTTCATGATGGGCGACAACCGCGACAACTCGGAAGACAGCCGTGCGCCGTCTGGTCACCGCTCGATGGCGGCGGCTTTCCCGGAAGCGTGGCCGTATCGTTCGACCAGCCTGCCGGCGGATACGCGTGACGATGCGATCGGCTTCGTGCCGTTCGACTATCTGATCGGCCGCGCGGAGACGGTGCTGTTCACGCTGCACGGTTGCAAGCAGGCGCCGGGCGCGGAATGCCCCGAGGGCCGGCTCTGGAAGGGTCTGTAGGTTGACTGCCTGAAGCGAGGTTGGATGGCGATCGGTGGAATTGCACCGATCGCGTCAACCACTTCGTAACCCGGGCTTCCCTGCATATTAAGCCGGGCGGGTTATGCCGGGGACGGGCAAACAGCTCGAAGACCTGGCCGGTTTTATGGACGTCTCCCTCAAGCATCCGGGCGCGTTGACGCCCGAAGAGATTGGCGCGTGGCGGCTGCTGCGTGCGAGCGATGCGCGTTACGACAGTCCGTATTTTGCACCCGAGTTTGCGCAGGCCGTTGGGTCCGTGCGCAGCGATGCGCGCGTGATGATCGTGCGGACGGGACGGGGCGTTGAGCTGGTGTTGCCAGTGCAGGTGTCGCGCTCCGGTCTGGCGCGGCCGCTGGGTGCGCCGATGTGCGATGTGAATGGTCCGATTGCGATGCCGGATGGCGTTGAGCTGTTGAGCCGCGCGCTGGCGCAGGCGGGGATCGGCGCCTACGCATTCTCCGGTTGGGCAAAGCCGCATGTGGCGCAGAGCGTGAAGCTGCGCACGCGCGAGGGTTCGGCTGTGGCGGATCTTAGCGGTGGGTTTGCGGCGTGGCTGGATGCGCAGCGCGATCTGCATCCGAAGCACTTCAAGAAGATGCGCAGGCTGGCGCGTCAGGGCGAGCGGGATTTTGGTCCGGCGACGGTGACGTTCGGGCCTGCTGGTGCGGATGATCTCGCGACGCTCATCAGCTGGAAACGATCGCAATTCCTGTCGACGCGGCGGCACGATGTATTGGGCGCTGCGTGGACGCGCGGACTGCTCGAGGCATGCGCGGCGCAGCGCGGATCAGAGCTCAGCGGCGTGATGGCGACGTTGCGCTTTGGCGGCAGGCTGGCGGCGGCGGAGTTCGGGCTGCGATCCGGCGGGACGCTGCATGGCTGGATCGCGGGCTATGATCCTGCGTTCGGTTCGTGCTCGCCGGGTCTGCTGCTGCAGGAGCGGCTGCTGGAGCAGGCTGCAGCGTCAGGCGTGACCGAGGCAGTGCTGGGGCCGGGCGAGGGGCACTACAAGAAATATTACGCCAGCTTCTACACTCCCGTGGACGACGGGGTGGTGATGGCGCGGGGCGCGCGGGCCATGGCGGCGGGGCTGCTCCATGCCGTGGAACTCGGGCCATATGGCGTCGCGTCCAAGCTGGCCGGGCGGACGCGGCGGCGCATGGACGTGATTCTCGCTGTCGAGACCCGAATGGCCGACCAGGTGCGCGGCATGGCCCGGGCGGTGGGCGAAGACCCGGCCCTGCTGACCACATCCGCCGCGCTGGCGGCCGCCGTCCAGGCGACAGCTATCTGATTTCCTGATGAATTGCTGTGAGTTAGCAGCTCACCCCCAGAACCGGGTTTGGTTTTCCGGCGCGATGCTCTAATCAGCGGCGGGGAGCTTCCGGCGACGGGGGCGCAGTTGGCCCATGGCCGCCGAGGAATATGGACGTTGCCGTCACACATGAGTCTCGCGCGATGAAGGCGGCGCGCCCCGGACGCATCATTATTGTGCGTCACGGCCGTCCCGTCGTGATTCCGAAGGAAGGCCCGCCGATGGGCTGGAAGGATTATCGCGACTGGTGGGCGCAATATGAGCTGTCGTCGCTGAAAGACGGACAGACCTGCCCGGAAGCATTGCTCAAGGAAATCGGCGAGGACGCGATCCTGCTGTCGAGCGCACGGCCGCGCGCGATCCAGACCGCAGGGCATCTCGGCCGGGGCCGGGCAGTAAAGCACGATGCGATGTTCAACGAGGCGCCGTTGCCCCCGCCGAAGCTCGGCTGGATCCCGATGCGCCCGAAGAACTGGAACAAGTGGGCCCGACTGTTGTGGATGATGGGCCATAGCGGCGGCGAGGAACACGTGCGCGATGCGCGTCGTCGCGCGGCCAAGGCCGCGGGCGTGCTGATCGAAACGGCGGGCGAGGGACGCGATGTCGTCCTTGCGGCGCACGGATGGTTCAACCGCATGCTGCGGCCGGAACTGAGAAAGCGCGGCTGGGCGAACGTACACGACGGCGGCGACAAATACTGGTCGTATCGGATTTACGAGAAGAAGTGACCGTCGCGATCCGCATGTATCGCGTGGGGGACGCAGCGGGGATCGCTGCTCTCTATCGCAGTTCCGTCGAAGGCATTGGTCCGCGCGATTACACGGCTGCGCAGGTTGCAGCGTGGGCGTCGCTAACGCCGGATATGGCGCGGATTGAACGATTGGTTGCAGACGGCCGGGAGACTTTCGTTGCGGTCGACGCCGCAGACCAGCCGGTTGGGCTGATCGATCTTGAGGCAGATGGCCATATCAATTTTCTCTATTGCGCGCCGGGCTTTGCGGGACAGGGCGTCGCCGGCCTGCTCTACGATGCGCTGGAAAGGCGTGCGCGCGAGCGGAAACTGGCGAGGCTCTATTCCGAAGCCAGCGAGGCGGCGCGGCGATTTTTTCTGAAGCGCGGCTTCGCGGAGTTGCATCGCCGGGAGCTGATGATAGGCGATACGCCAATCCACAACTATGCGGTGGAAAAGCGTCTGGAATAAAGGCTGGGCTGCCCGGGGAACACGGGCTTCCAACGCGCTTGCCTAGCTTCTCGATGCGCCTATGTTGGCGCACCTTTTCGGAGACACGGATGCCAGAGCCAAAGGCCAGCGCCGACATTGCGTCGATGAGTTTCGAGGATGCCCTGCGCGAGCTCGAGCAGATCGTGCACAAGCTCGAGGCGGGCGATGTGCCATTGGAGGACTCGATCCGGATCTACGAGCGTGGCGCGGCGCTGAAGGCGCATTGCGAGACGAAGCTGAAAGAGGCCGAGCTGAAGGTCGAGAAGATCGTGCTTGGTCCCGATGGCCCCAAAGGTGTCGAGCGGGCCGATGACCTATAGCATCGATCCCAATTTCGAGCAGCGGCTGAACGAAGTCGCGGATCGCATCACGGTGGCGCTGGATCAGCTGATCCCGCCGGCGTCTGGTCCCGAAGCGCAGCTGATGCGCGCGATGCGTCATGGCGCGCTGAGCAAGGGCAAGCGCTTGCGCCCATTCATCACGATCGAAGTCGGTCGCATGTTCGGCGCGCAGGAGAAGGCGTTGCTGCGCGGCGCGGCGGCTGTCGAGTGCATGCACGCCTACTCGCTGATCCATGACGATCTGCCGTGCATGGACGACGATGATTATCGCCGTGGCCAGCCGACAGTGCACAAGGCGTTCGACGAGGCGACGGCTGTTCTCGCGGGCGACGCGCTGCAGGCGCTGGCGTTCGAGATCATGGTGTCGCCGGAAACGCATCGCGACGCCTCGATGCGCTGCAAGCTGGTCGAGAAGCTGGCGCTGGCTTCGGGCGCGCGCGGCATGGTCGGCGGGCAGATGATCGACATGTTCCCGATCTCGGGCGCAGGCGAGGAGCCGCTTCAGGTTCTGACCCGAATGCAGCGGCTGAAGACCGGAGCGCTGATTACACTCGCGGGTGAAGTTGGCGCGCTGCTGGGCGGGGCGCTGGAGTCGGAACGGCAGGCGATTGCCGGTTACACCAACGATCTGGGGCTGGCGTTCCAGATCGTCGACGACCTGCTCGACGTCGAGGGTGACCCCGAAATCCTTGGTAAAGCCACGGCTAAGGATGAAGTTCAGGGCAAAATGAACTTCGTTTCTCTCCTGGGAGTGGAAGGCGCGCAGGACCGGGTGCGTTATCTCGCCGCACAGGCGAAGCAGCATCTGGGTTCGTTCGGCACGCGTGCAGCAAGTCTGTTACATACGGTCGACTTTGTGCTCAATCGCCGCCACTAATAGACCCCGATTGGGGATGAGACACACATCATGACGACCAAGACTCCGATGCTGGATGAAATCTCGATTCCGGCCGACCTGAAGGGTCGGTCGAAAGCGGATCTCAAACAGATCGCAGATGAGCTGCGGGCGGAGACGATCAACGCCGTGTCGACGACAGGCGGCCACCTGGGTTCGGCGCTTGGCGTGGTCGAGCTGACGGTTGCCCTGCATACGGTGTTCGACACGCCGAAGGACAAGATCGTCTGGGACGTTGGTCACCAGGCCTATCCACACAAGATCCTCACAGGGCGTCGTGATCGCATTCGCACGCTGCGCCAGGGCGGGGGCCTTTCCGGTTTCACCAAGCGCGACGAGAGCGTGTACGATCCGTTCGGCGCCGCGCACGCGGGTACGTCGGTTTCGGCGGCGAGCGGCTTTGCCGTTTCGCGCGATCTGCAGGGCGAGAAGAATCGCGTGATCGCGGTGGTCGGCGACGGCGCGATGAGCGCGGGCATGATCTACGAAGCGCTGAACAATGTCGGCGGCATGCAGACGCGCATGATCGTGATCCTCAACGACAACGACATGTCGATTGCGCCGCCGGTTGGCGCGATGAGCCATTATCTCTCGCGTACGGTTTCCTCGAAGGGCTATCGCAAGGTGCGCAACCTGGCGAAGCGCGTGGTGCGCAAGATCGGCCTCGAAGGCTGGACCAAGCGCGCCGAGCATTCGGTGCGCGCCTTCACCATGGGCGGCGATCTGTTTGACGCGCTGGGCTGCTATTATGTCGGCCCGATCGACGGCCACGATATCTCGACGCTGGTGGACGTGCTCGAGAACGCGCGCGACATGGAGAACGGGCCGGTGCTGGTCCACGTCGTGACGCAGAAGGGCAAGGGCTATGCCCCGGCTGAAAGCGCGGCGGACAAGTATCACGGCGTTTCCAAGTTCAACATCGTGACGGGCGAGCAGGCAAAGCCGAAGGCTGGGCCGCCGTCCTATACGAAAGTGTTCTCGCAGGAGCTGGTCCGCATTGCGGAGAAGGACTCCAAGGTCGTGGCCGTCACGGCGGCGATGCCTTCGGGCACGGGCCTTGATGCCTTCGCGACGAAATTCCCGGATCGTTGCTTCGATGTCGGCATTGCCGAACAGCATGCAGTTACGTTCGCGGCTGGCATGGCGGCCGATGGCATGCGTCCGTTCGCGGCGATCTACTCGACCTTCCTGCAACGCGGCTATGACAGCGTCGTCCACGATGTGGCGATCCAGAAACTGCCTGTGCGTTTCGCGATGGACCGCGCGGGTCTGGTCGGCGCCGATGGCGCAACGCACGCGGGCACGTTCGATATCGGCTTCCTCGGCGCGCTGCCGGGCTTCGTGCTGATGGCGGCTGCTGACGAGACGGAGCTGCAGCGCATGGTGGCGACGGCGCATGTGATTGACGATCGCCCGTCGGCCTTCCGTTATCCGCGCGGCGAGGGCGTGGGTCTGCCGCTGCTGGCTGATCCGCAACCGCTGGAGATCGGCAAGGGCCGCATCGTGAAGCAGGGCGCGACGGTCGCGATCCTCTCTTACGGCACGCGCCTGGCGGAATGCCTGCTGGCGGCCGACATGCTGGACAAGCAGGGCCTGTCGACCACGGTGGCCGATGCGCGCTTCGCCAAGCCGCTGGATGAGGCGCTGGTGGCTGATCTCGCCAAGAACCACGAAGTGCTGATCACGATCGAGGAAGGCGCCGTTGGCGGCTTCGGTTCGTTCGTTCTGCATTCACTGGCGGGCCGCGGCCTGCTCGATGCCGGCCTGCGCATCCGTGCGCTGACGCTTCCCGATATCTTCCAGGATCACGACACGCCCGAGAAGATGTACGAGCTCGCAGGGCTCGATGCCCGCTCCATCGCAGCCACCGCCATCAAGGCGCTGGGTCGCGGCGACGAGCGCGCGCTGAAGCTGATCGCGGGCTAGCTTCTCACATCACCTGACGTTTACGGGGCTGGCGCCTGCTTCAGGCGCTTCACCAGTTCCTGTCGCACTTTCCACGGCTTGAAGCTCGTGTGGAGGCGGGAGAGCCAGTGGGAGTTCACGGCGAGGTAGCGCTGGCCGAGTTCGCGGGATGAGGGGAGGATCTTGCGGCTGAGCACGTCGATGACGTGATCGATCTCCTGCTGTGACGCGAACACCAACGAACGGCCGCGATGATCGATGAACCAGACGGGGTAACCCTTGCCGTGTACGGGGCTCGGGGTTGGCGGATCGAAGATCGTCGCGGACCAGTAGGGACCATCGACGGCGCGATGCACCCAGGGGGTGATCGGCGTGCGAACGGGGTTGTCGCGGTATTCGATGCGGATCTGCATGACAGCGTTGGATCACAACGCCGGGGCATTCCGTCAAGCCGCTGGCTCAGGCGGCGGGCAGGAGGCTGCGGGCGCAGTCGATGACTGTTTCCTTCGCGGGGCGCGTCTTCAAGCCGATCAGGCGGCGCGCCTTGTCTGATGAGAAGCGGTGACTGCGATTGAGCAATGGCTTCAGCGTGTTGAGCGCGGAGTTGAAATTCGAGCCGAGTTTCACGACGAAATCGGGAAGCTCCTTCGTCGGCACCTTGTCGCCTTGCGGGCCGAGGTCTGCTTTCAGCGTCGCTGCGATCTCCTTCATCCACATGAAGTCGCCGCTGACGATCAGGCGTTGGCCTGCAGCGGCCGGGGCGATCATGGCGTCGACATGGGCGACGGCGAGGTCGCGCACATCGATGATGTTGAGACCGACATTTGGAATGCGCGGCAGGCGACCGTCGAAGATGCGCTGGATGAACTGAACGGAGCCGAGGCCTTCCTGGCTGAGCACGGGGCCGAACACGCCGCTGGGCAAGATGGTGGTGAGTTCGGTTGAGCCGCCTTCCGCCTTCATGAAGTCCCACGCGGCTTTCTCCGCCAGCGTCTTGGAGCGGCGATACGGGTCCTGCTTGCCGGGATCGCTCCAGGTCTCCTCGTCGGTGACCGTGTTGACGCCCATGGTGACAGGCGTGGCTGCGCCGCAGGAGGAGGTGAGCACGATGCGCTTCACGCGGGCCTTCACGGCGGCGCGCAGAACGCGCAGCGTGCCTTCGCGGGCGGGGCGAACGAGAGCATCTGGATCTTTCTCGCTGCCCTGACCGAGCGGAGAGGCGACGTGGAGGACGTAAGCGCAGCCTGCGACGGCGTCGTCCCAACCGGCATCTGCGCCCAGATCAGCCGCGGCGAAGGACAGGCGATCGCCCGGATCGACCTGCGTGCCGATGGCGGTGCGGACGGCGCTTTCCTTGGCGATATTGCGGATCGTTATGCGCACATTATAGCCGCGCTTCAGAAGCTCGACGATCACCCAGCCGCCAACATACCCCGTTCCGCCGGTCACCAGCACTGTCTCGGCCACGGGGTGTCTCCTTGCGCTTCAAGTCTACACGCGTATACATAGCGACGTCGCTTAAGTCTACAAGTGTATAATTGCGGGATCGTCGCACATGCCCATTCAAGAGCCGGTCCGCAGGCGGAACGCAGCCGCCACGCGCGAGGCGATTCTGA
This sequence comes from Hyphomonadaceae bacterium, assembly GCA_965229115.1. Lineage (GTDB taxonomy): Bacteria > Pseudomonadota > Alphaproteobacteria > Caulobacterales > Hyphomonadaceae > UBA7672. The sequence goes on from CBDDIR010000003.1 coordinate 954,865, forward strand.
AATCGGCGCGGAAAGCGTTCGCGAAGTCTGGCTATGACGGGGCGGGTGTGCGCGAGATCGCGGAGGCGGCGGGCGTGACCGCCATGCTGGTGAACCGCTATTTCGGCTCGAAGGAACAGTTGTTCGCGGAGGTCGTGGCCGACACGATGTCCGGCAAGACGGTGATAACGGACGAGCTGGGCGAGAACGCCAGCATCGCCGAGTATCTGGTCGATGGTCTGCTGGCGACGACCCGACCGGGCGAGACGCCGCTGGATGGCACGCTGATCATGATCCGCTCATCCTCCAGCCAGCGCGCGGCGGAGATCGGCAAGCGGCAGATCGAGAAACAGCATCATCGCAGGGTAGCTGCGGCCCTGAAGGGCGATCACGCGGAGGAACGGGCGGCGCTGATCCTGTCGCTGATCGCGGGCGTGCAATTCATGCGGCAGATGATGAAACTGTCGCCATTGGCAAGTGCGGACAATGCAACGCTGCGCAAGCTGCTTGTGCCCGTGATGCAGCAGTTGATCGAACCGAAGGCTGCGAAGCGCTAGGCGATACCCGTAATGGGTCGCATCGGCGGCGGCGGCTCGGGCGGCGGCGTCAGATCGCCGTCAATCACTGGCAGCGGATCTTCGATGATAGCGGGGGGAGGCGCGACCGGAACAACCTCGTCGCCAACCTTGGCGGTGCGAGTCAGCGGCGCGCCGATCAATGCGCCCACGACGCGAAGCATCGGCGTGTGATCGCAGATCACCTTGAACATGATCAGCAGGGGCAGGGCGATGACGCCGCCGACGGGTCCCCAAATCCAGATCCAGAAGCTGACGACGAGGATGATCGCCAGCGGGTTCAATGTCATCCGACGGCCGACGATCGTCGGCGTGATGAGGTTCGCTTCCAGGAACGAGATGCCCATGAAGGCGAGCACCGGGAAGGCGGCTTGCAGAAGCGTGTCAAACGTTGCGAGGCCAGCCAACCCCAACAGGCCCATCATGATCGCGGGGCCAAGGAAGGGGATGAAGTTGAACAGTGTAGCGAGGCCGCCCCACATCAGCGGCTCTGGCAGGCCAAGTTGCCAGCAGGCAAGGCCAGTGCCGACACCGACCGTCACGTTGATCAGCGAGAATGTGACGATGTAGCCGGACACGCGCTTTTCAATGTCGCGGAAGACACGAGCGGCGCGCACGCGTTCTCGCAAGGTTGTCTGGAAGGCGACGAACTTCATTCGGAATTCGCCGCGCGTGATGAGGAAGAAGTAGCAGAGGATGAAGACGAAGCCGGTCTGCACCACGGCTGTCTGCACCGACGAGATGACCGATTGAGCCAGGCCCGGCTCCTGGACGATCACGGTGCGCGAGGCAGGTGTCGGCGTAGTCGGCACAATGTTGAGGCCTTGCACCTCTTTCGAGATGTCGGTGATCGGCTTCAGCGGCTCCTGCAGCTTGCGGAGTTGCCGCTCGGCGCGTTGGATCATCTGCGGCGCATCTGCCATCCAGCGTGAGGCAGGCTGGGCAATCAGCGAGAATGCGAAGTAGGCGATGCCGCCGGCGATGATCAGGGTGAAGAGGGCGGCAAGCGGGCGCGGAATCCGCAGCCATTCGATCCGGCTGCAGAGCGGCGCGAGGATTACCGCAAACACCAGGGCGACGGCGATTGGCATCAGGTAGGATTGGCCGGCGTTCAGCGCGATGCAGATTGCGAGTATTGCCAGGATGCTGAGGCAGACAGCAGTGACCAGTTGCGGGTGCTGCCCCACCATCTGGAACGGCTCCCGCACGGAGATTTTGTCGAAGCCGGAAGCTCGCCTTCTGCGTCGTACCATTCTGTGATCGCCTTTGGGTCCAACCGCAGAACGTGTGTGGGAACTTCACGGTTCCCCGGCTCTGCACAGTGTTCGTGCAGGAATGCTCCCGAAAATCTTGCTTCCACCGGCTGTCCGGCGGTCGCGCCGCCTCGAAACCGTCGATATCTATGGTAAGCCATTCACTGGCCATTCAGGTGGGAGCGCCCAGCCTGCGGCCCGAGACAAGGGAATAATCATGCAGACGAAGCTGAAGGCCATTGTAGCCACGTGTGCCTCGACCCTGTTCATCGCAGCGGCTTGCTCGACGGCCGCTACGGAAGCGGCAGCCAATAAGCCAGTCGATCCGCGACAGGGGGCGGAAGTGAAGAATGTCTGCTTCACCTCGCAGATCCGCGACTGGAGCGAGAACGATCGTAACTCTGTGATCGTGAGCGTTGGTAACAAGAAGGAATACAAGCTCGATCTGATCGGTGGATGCGATCCGGGCGACGCGTTCACATCGATCGGGCTTATCTCGCGCTTCGGCGGCGGTTCATGCCTGACGTCCGGCGATCAGCTGGTCACCGATACGCGCTACGCCAACAATCTCTGCCAGATCCAGCGCATGTACGAATGGAACAAGGACGCAAAGCCGGCTGAGACAGCGTCCGCAAGCTGATCGTCACTAGCTCTCCTCCGACGTGACGAAAGGAGGCCCGGGAAGCTTGCGCTTCCCGGGCCTTTTTCGGACCGGACGGGCTGCACCTCCGTCCGGCCCTCCGAACCACGATCATGTTGGACCCAAGGATCGCAGTTCGAGAACCAGCAAGGTCGTTACGACCAGTAACGCGGGGCTTTGTAGTAATCGTACACCTGATCGCGCAGGCCCTGACCATCATTGCGCGTCAGTTCGTCGATCGCGTCGGCGGGAGCAGCCTGCAGCTGTTCCTTCGTCACGTTCACGACATAGCCGTCCTTGCCCTTCTGGTAGTCCAGCGTGGACCAGGGCAGCGGGTGGAATTTCTCGTTCATGCCGAGGAAGCCGCCGAAGCCGACGACTGCGAACATGATGTTGTTGGTGGTCTTGTCGAGCACGACGTCTTCGACTTTGCCGATCTTATCGCCAGCGCCGTTATAAACGCTCGTACCAATTACCTTCGAGGCGCGGATAGCGCTCGTGTGTCCGGTTGCGGTGGTCATGGGGTCTCCTACTGCTTGACTATAAGCCCCTGTCCAACGCGGGAACCTGTATGGGGTTTCACGCACCAAACATGTGTTTGGAAACATTTGACTGCGGCAGCGTTTCGACTCACGGATGACATCACGCGCCAGTTGGACGGTGGGGATGAGCGACAGACATTATCGGCATCTGCCAAAAGCGATCTGGAGCTTCGTACGCGCGGAGTTCGTGCTTGTTGCATCGCTCTCGGTGATCGCGGCCGCCGTGTTGGCCTTCATCGGAATCGCAGACGAAATGAGCGAGGGCGAAGTTCACGGCTTCGACATGGCCGTGCTGCAGATGCTGCATCCAGACGCCGCCAATCCATCCGACCCGATCGGTCCGAAATGGCTCGATCACGCAGCAGCGGATCTCACCGCGATCGGAAGCGTGTCGGTGCTCGCGGTGCTTGGCTTGTTGGTGGGCGTGTTCTTGGTTTTGCAACGCAAGCGCCTTGAAGCAGCGATCATTGCGATTGCGTTCGGTGGCGGCCTCACGATCAGCCAGCTGCTGAAGGAGTTCTTCAATCGGGAGCGGCCGCCCGAGATCTATCGCGCGTCGGAAATCCTCAACGCCAGCTTCCCGAGCGGACATGCGCTTCTCTCGACCGTGGTGTTCCTGACGCTCGGCGCAATGCTGGCCCAGGCCGCGAAAGGGGAGACCTTGCGCATCTTCGTGATGTCGGCCGCGATCGCGCTCGCGCTTCTGGTCGGCGTGACGCGCATCTATCTCGGCGTCCACTGGACGACGGACGTGCTCGCCGGCTGGTCCGCCGGCGCCGCCTGGGCCACCGCCTGCTGGCTCGCTGGACGCTGGCTCAAACAGCGGGATGCGACTGAGCATAAGAACCAGCAGCGCGACCGAGCATCGGGCGCTTCCTCCTGATTTTGTCTTGAAAAGACACGTTAACTTCCGCAAATCCAACGTAGCCGACAGCTTGGGTCGCCTCCGAAATGGCATGAGGCCTGCGTGCGCCCAGTACGGGAATAGCAGCACGTAACCGGCGAGTACCGGTGATTGCTGCTCCCGATCGAGATTAAGCTCCGTGTTCGGAAGTTGTTAGCCATGGCCGATACCTCGTCCTTCGACAAAATCGTCGCGCAGAGCGCTTCCGCTCCTCGCGCCGCGTCTGTGAAAGCGCCCCCCGAGCCGTCTTATCTGGTAACGGCTGCAGGCAATCTGGGCTGGGCTGCCTTGCTCGTCGTAGGCGTCGCCGCTGTTGGCTTGCTGGGCTATTTCACGCTGCAGCAAGCTAATACCCAGCTGCTCCAGCAAACCGAAGAAGCCAACATTGCGCAAACGCTCGCGCAGGATCCGGCTCAATCGCAATCACCTGACTATGTGGAAACCCTCTCCGAGCTCGCCATGCAGATGCCGACGCCGGACGAGGGCTCGGCTTATGCCGCCGCCCTCCGCGCGACCGAGCTTGATGCATCGCGCGCCTATGCCTGGTCGCAACTGGCCTATCTCGAGATGCGCCGCGCGTCGGGTAAGGTGAATGAAGCGTCCCTTAACGCACTCACCCGCTCGATGGACGCATGCCCGCTCTGCTCGCAGGAGCTGATCGCCTGGCGCTTTAACTTTGTGTTGACCAACTGGTACTCGATCCCGGATCCGCTCCGTCGCCGCGCTTTCGAGCAAGCGGACATGCTGCGCTGGGTTGGGCAGAACGCAGAATTTCTCGCGGAAATGCGCGTAAAAGCGCGTAAAAACGGTATTCCGTTCGATGATTACCGCGCTGCGGTTAAGACACCCGCGCGTACCTGGGACATCGACCCATCGGCCATCGCCAGCGCTGAAGACCAGCCGGCGGAACCGTCCTGACATCCCGGCAGGCATCTTGCTCTGACATGGCGATGAACACGACACTCGCACCCGAAGCGCCGCGCACAAAACCCTACGTGGTTAACGCAATCGCTCGCGTCGTCACCGGCGCAGATGTGCTGGTCGTGATCCCTGCGCTCAATGAAGCCGCCTATATCGAGGCTTGCATTCGCTCGCTGATGAAGGGCGACGCCCGTCTGCGCGACGCTGGCTTCGTCGTCGCTGACGGCGGCAGCAAGGACGCAACGCGCGCCATCGTTGAAGCGATGCGCAATGAATTTCCGAACCTCAAGCTAGTCGCCAACCCGAAGAAGCTCCAGTCGGCGGCCATCAACATTTCCGCGCGCGAAGCGGGGGAAGGGCGGCGCATTCTTGTTCGTTGCGACGCCCATGCGATCTACCCAGCCAACTATGTGATGAAGGTCGCTGACTCGCTCGGCCAACGCGGCGTGGCCTCGGTCGTCGTGCCGATGGATGCTGTCGGCAAGACGTGCTTCCAGAAAGCCAATGCCTGGATCGTCGACAGCCCGCTCGGCTCTGGCGGCTCGGCCCATCGCGGCGGACGCAAGTCGATGTTCGTCGATCACGGCCACCATGCCGGGTTCGACCTGCAGACCTTCCTGCACATCGGCGGCTATGACGAGACGTTCTCGCATAACGAAGATGCAGAGTTCGACACGCGCCTCCGCAAGGCCGGCGGCCAGATCTACCTTGATGCGGATATCCGCCTCGTCTATCTGCCGCGCGCGACGGTCACATCGCTGGCGCGCCAGTATTTCAACTATGGCAAGGGCCGCGCACGCACGCTGATGAAGCATGGTGAGCATCCGAAGCTGCGTCAGCTCATTCCGCCGGCGACGCTGATTGCCTGCCTAACGGGCTTCGCTCTGGCGCCACTCAATCCGCTCGCGCTGATTATCCCGGGCGGCTATCTCGCAGCCCTCGTACTGGCCTCGATCGCAGTCGCGGTGAAGCACAAGTCGCTTTGTGGCCTTATGGCTGGTCTCGCCTCTGCAACCATGCACATGTCGTGGTCAGCGGGCTTCTTCCGCCAGATGCTCAAAGGCCAGAAGCTCTAGCTCCTAGTACGAGCTTTTGCGTTCCTGGACTTTCATCGCAGCGCGATTGTACATCATCTCGACGAGCTGATCGGCAGACTTGCCTGTCATGTCGATGCGCGTCGCAAGATTGTTCTCTTTCAGAATCTTCTTGATCTCGCCCAGCTTCATCGTGCCGAACACGGAGAGGAACTTCGCCTTCGTTCCGCTTGCGAGCACGAACGGATTTGCCAGCTCGGCCTTCACGTCATCCTCGAACACGACTTCGCCGCCGAGAGCCTTCACCAAGCGTTCGGCCAGCTTCGGGTTGGAACGCACTTCCATGCGCAACTCGTCGAAGAAGCGATCGAGATACTCGACCGGCGTCAGTGCCTTACCTTCGCCCATGTCACACCCGTGCGTTGAGTCATGAAATCGGTGAACCGCTCCGCAAGGCGGCGCACATCATTCGTCACGCCGGCATACTTGCCGCGGAACGTGTCGTAGCTATCGGGAGCTGCCCGCTCCATCGCGTTCAGTACGTGAACGGATTCCGGAATGGTCGGACCGAACCAGCGATCCTTGAGATAGATCTCGCGCAGGTCCGACGCGACCGAGCGCGCGTACTTTGTGTCGCGGAAACGCGTGATGACAACGAAGTTCTTCTTGGCCAGATCCGGCGCGATGAATTTGCCGACCCAGTCGGAGAACTGCTTCGTTCCCCAGGTCGAGACTGAGTCCGCAATCGTTGGCGTGACAAAGGCATCTGCCAGCGACAGGCCTGCGCGTGCAAGCGGCGAGAGGTGAGGCGGGCAGTCGAGCAGGATCACGTCGTAAAGCGATTGCAGCGGCTCGAACGCTTCGCGGAAGAACTTGCCCAAAGCATCGGATAGCGTCGTTGGCGTGCCCGAGCGTGAATACCAGTCCTCCTCGAGATTCAGTTCCCGCAGACGAAGCTGCGGGTGCGCGGGAAGGCTTGAAATCCAGCCCTCACGAGCATCCTGCTGTTCGGCACGGCGCAGCTCTTCCAGCGTCACGGCATTGGGCATGATGAAGGGCGCGGCGGAGGGAGGCTTGCCCTCCATGAAGTGGGCTAACACATGATGTACTCCCTTGCCCTGATCGGAAGCGGCCTGAACGCCTTGCTCGGTGAGCAGCATCTGGCTGGAGTTCGCCTGCGGGTCGAGATCGATGACCAGCACGTTCATGCCGTAGTAGTGAGCAAGGCCATCTGCCAGCATCACGGTGGTCGTCGATTTGCCGACGCCGCCCTTGAGGTTTGCGATGGCCGCTGTCAGTGCCGGCATCAGTGGCCCTTACTCTACTTCTTCGCTGCGCGGGGTTCTATCCGCCTTCCCGTGGCAACACCACATGCAGCGCCGAGGAGCAAGGCGTATAGCCAAACTGCGCTCGGCAGGTCGAGTGAGGAATCTGTAAATCCGTGGAGAAGCATCAGCACAGTCGCCGCAATAGCGAGGCGGGGGAATGTGCGCGGGGTGCGACGCGTGCGCAGCGCAGCGACGATACGGACATGCATCGCGCCCAGAACCAGCAGGAGCAGGCCTGTGCCGAGGAAACCGGTCTCGACAAGCCACGTCATCGGCGCGTTACGCGCTTCGCCTGCAGCAAGCATCGCCTTGGCATTGAACAAGGTCATCGCCTTGGCGCCTTCGACATTGATGGAACCAAGGCCGTGACCAAACACAGGATTATCCAGCCAGGCCGTTATGTAAGCCTGGAAGCGCTGCGTAATCGGTAGCGCATCAGTGGCGCCAAGACCCTGCGCGCTCTCGTCATTGAACCAGATCAGGCTGACTGCCCAGCCGACAAGGCCCAACACAAGGAACGGGGTTACGATCGCGGCAAATCGCATCGGCAAGCCGCGATGATCGCGCGTCGAAATGCCAAGCGTGTCCCACCACATCAGCAGCAGAAGCACCGCTGATGTGAGGATAATGCCGGGAAGAGAGCCGGTGAGCGTAAGGCAGGTGAGAGAGACGCCGAGCAACAGGATGCCGGACATCCCCTGGCTCACCAGCCTGTCGAGCATGGCGTGACGCGCGAGCGCTTCCGCGTCCATCTGCTTCACAACATGGAGGATTTTGCTCATCGCGATGATGGCGAACAGGCCAAAGATAATGCTGGCATTTGCGGGCGTTTCGAACGCGTTCGCGATGAAGCTCTGCCCGGAAGGCACGCCTGCGACATTCAACGCAAACATCAGGAAGCAATACGCGATGGCGCTCCAGATCAGGGCCGACCACGCGATATCGAGCGCCTGACGCTGACGGGCGGCAACATAGCCAATCACCCAGAAGCCTGCCGCCGCGAACAACACGGCCAGAGGCGCTGCCGAACGATAAAGGGGGCCAGCTGCGCCGGTGATCCCGTAGATCGCAAGGATCGCGACAACGGCAATCATGCCCGGCGTAACGTAGCGCGGGCCTGCAGCGAACAGGGACGAACCCGCAATGACCGTGAGCGCTGTCGCCAGCGAGAAAATCGCGAGCGGCTGAACGCTGCCGTAGGCGATGTGCGCGAGCGTAAGCACGCAGATGGCGGCGATCGGGGGAAGAATATCGCGAAGTCGCGCACGCGGCTCGGATGTGCGCGAGGCGCCGGAGCGCCCCCAGCCCGATTCAGCTTGCATCGAAACTCTGGCCATCAACGTCCGCCCTGGAAAATGCTTCCGAGATCAACGCAAGGATTGGTCCAAACCTCGACGTCGGATGCGTCTTTCTGAGGTCCGAAAACCTGCCAGCGCGTGAACTTACTCAGCCGCTTTTCGCGTCTCGCGTGTGCCGGTTTGATCCAGCACTGATCCGCTGTGGATCGGTGAGCCGCCCAATGCTTCGGAAATCAACGCTGCGAGTTCACCGCGCGGGGCGATGAACGTGTCTTCCGGCAAGGCGAGCAGACGATCACGCTTCTCGGCAATGCGCTGACGGTCAGCCATCAGTGAGCGGACGAGGTCGGGCAGGGTGCGCGCGAGATCCTCAGGCGCATCGAAGCCGACGCTGCGCGCATCGATCCACTTGGCCGTCTGCGTGCCGGCGGGGGCAATCGACGGAACGCCGTAATAGCCGCCCTCATAGAGCCGGTTGGGCAGAAGCCAGACCGAGTTGTAGCCCGCTTCCATGAAATCCCCGGCCCAGACGAGGTCGAGGCCGCCATAGATCCGCGCAAGGTCTTCAGGCGAGCGATACCGTCCGTGGAACGTCACATTGGGCAGGCCCGCGATCCGCTCGTTGAAGTCTGGCATCTCGAGGGGTGAGGCGACGCCGTGCATCACGATCTGGACCTGAGGTCCCAGTTCCTTCGCAAGGTCGATCAACAGCCCCAGGCTGCGCGCGCACCGCAGGCCGCCGACCCAGCCCAGCCGCAGGGGCTGGTTGGAGGCGGGCACAGAAGCGCCACGCGCAGGCCGCGGACCGTAATCCGCCCCCGCCGCCAGCCGGTTCTCTATCAGGAACGGACGATACTGCCCGCGATGACGCAGGCTGAAATAGTTATCGAGGAAGCCGAGCGAGGACACGACCAGCCGCTTCGTGCGCTTGAGCAGCGCCCCCTCGATACGGCGAAGTACCAGTCCGATCAGGTCTTTTCTGGTCAACAATCTATGAACGTCGAGCGCTTCATAGATCACCGGCGTCTTCAGCTTGGTGTAGCGCTTGGCCAGGAAGGCTGTCGCCAGCATGTCGAGATTGCGGGCGTAAATGATATCGGCCGAAGCCAGCAGGTCGCGCTGGGCGGCTGCGCGCTTGGCGCCGTTAAAGATTGACTGGATGCGCTGGCGATAAGCGCCATCGAATGTCTTGCCCAGGTCAACGTTCTGCCAGTCGACCTTAACATCATCGCGGCGGCGCATCGTGAAACCGACGACGTCCAGCCCGTCATCCCGGAAACCCTGTACGCGCCGGCGGATAGCGGCGTCGGCGGCGTCATGTCCGAAGAATGCAATACGCGTCATGCGCGAAATCAGTGCAAGGGGTGGGCCTTCGCCCTTGTAACTGCATTAACCATGCACGTCTGGGTTGAGATCGCTTTGTAAGTACAAATCTGGCCCAGAATAAGCAGTAGAACCTCCAGGTCTTACGTCAGGCGGTCCGCAATCTTCGGTGTCGGGGCATCCTGGCACAATCGGTTGGAGAAAATTGGCCGAAATGGCTCGCCTGTTGCGTAAGGAATCTATGCTAACCGCCGAGTATGCGGGGGCGTTTAAGGAGTTTGGTTTGAGTAATCCGCTTCAGCGGATCGTCGCGACAGCGACCGGAATTGCCCGAGTGGCCGGCGAATGGCTGGCTGCCCTCGGCGGTAGCATTGCGCGTGCGTTCGGCGGCAAGCCAAACGATGCGGTAACCAAGCAAATCATTATCCCAGGCCCGCCTGCGCTCGTTCCTCCCGGCCGCCGCGTCTATGCCGTCGGCGACATTCACGGCCGCGCAGACCTGCTCGCACGCCTGATCGACAGCATCATCGAAGATGCGGCTCGCGGCGGTTTCGAAGGCAAGGCCGTACTCATCTTCCTCGGCGATTACGTCGATCGCGGGTTCCAGTCGAAAGACGTCATCGACATCCTGTTGAGCGAAAAACTGTCTCCATTCGAGACATACTACCTGAAGGGTAACCACGAGGCTGCCATGCTGCAGTTCCTCAATGATCCGTCGATCGGTCCGCGCTGGGCCGAATTCGGCGGCGTGGAAACGCTGGTGTCCTACGGCATCCGCCCGCCGCGCATGCGCACGTCCACGGATGAATGGGCGCTGGCGTCGCAACAGCTTAACGACTTGCTGCCGCCCGATCACCTGAGCTTCCTCAGTAACCTTGATATCAGCGTGCGCGTCGGCGACTACGTGTTCGTCCACGCAGGCGTGCGCCCCGGCGTGCCGCTCGACCAGCAGACCGAGCAGGACATGCTCTGGATCCGCGAAGACTTCCTCACCGATGCTCGCAAGTTCGACGCAGTAATTGTTCACGGCCACACGCCGGCAAACAAACCCCATAAAGATTCCCGCCGTATAGGCATCGATACGGGCGCCTATCTCAGCGGTCGGCTGACCGCGGCCCGATTTGAGCATGACGCGGTGGAGTTCATTTCGACTGGACCGCGCATCGAGGCGGTCACGGTGGGCCAGGGTTCCGCAGGAGAGACACGATGAATCCGCTTAAGAAGATCGTTCAGGCGATCGCCGGCCTTGGCGCTCTGGCGCTGGCGGCATGCGCAACAAGCGCTCCTTCACAGGGCAATCCGCAGGACATTGCTCCGGCGGGAACCAGCATTGCTGGCTACAAGCTCGGATCGGGTGACGAGATCAAGGTCACCGTCTTCGGCGAGCCGGATCTCTCGGGTCCGTTCGTTGTCGACGGGCAGGGCACGATCTCGATGTCGCTGATCGGCCAGGTCGAAGTCGCCAATCTCAGCCTGAACGAAGCCAGCCGCTTCCTCGAAACGAAATACAAGGACGGTTGGCTGAAAGACCCGAAGGTCACGGCCGAGCTGGTCAAAGGTCGCCCGTACTACATCCTCGGCGAAGTGAACCGCCCCGGCGAGTTCCCTTATGTTTCGGGCCTCACCGTTATGAACGCCATCGCCAGCGCGGGTGACTTCACCTACCGCGCCGATCGCGTGCGCATCCTTATCAAGAGCGCCGACAGCCCGAACGAACGCGAAGTTGAGCTCACGCCGACCACGACCGTGCGCCCCGGCGACACGATCCGAATCCGCGAGCGCTTCTTCTAGAACACCCGCGTCGCGCGAACGCGCAGTCGAATTGCACATGCTGGCGGATGAGCTGCCTTGAACCGTGTCACGACCTTTGATGGTAAACGTCCGAGGTCCAGCTGGCATTTTGTGCGGCTGGCCACGCTGACGTTAGCCGTGACCGTTGGGGCTCCGGCTGTGTCCGCCCAGGAGGAAGACGTTACCGGTGTCTTGACCACGGGCGTCCGCTGCTTCGGCTCCAATGCTAAGGAAGATCTGGGGTACAACATCAAGAAACTGGACGTCACCGACGAGGTGCTCGGCGCGGCTCTTAACCGTGTCGCTGCCGATACAGCGCAGTGCGCGCCCATGCGCGAGGCCGCCGCTGAACTCGCCGCTGATTACGTTGTGACGCCCCCGCCGACTGATGAGGAAATCGCTGCGGAAGGCGCACGCCAGGCGCTCGCCCAGACCCTTGCCGAAGCGGATGCCCGCGTCGGTACCATGAAGTTCGAAGTGGGGCCTCCGCCCCGGAATATGACGCGTAACCGACCGTCCACTCCCGGATCCGGTCAATAAAAACTTCTCATGTCGCGGTCTGATACAGACCAAATCTCAACCGAGACGCGAGATACTAGTCTTTACCGGCCCCGATCTTGCTACCGGGACTGACAGAACAGCTCCGAAAGGTTTCCCAATGAAGTTCGGCCTCAAACATCTTATGCTGACGACCGCGCTCGTTGGCGTCATCGCCCCGGTTGCCTCCGCCCAGGACAACCCCTTCCTCCGCGGCCGCCACACGGCCGTCACGGAGCGCGCCCAACCCGAATTCAACCCGGAGCCGATCCGCACGGGTTCATTTACGGTCGACTCGAGTCTCTTGGCCGCTGTTGAGCTCAACGACAACGTTTACGCTCAGCCGAGCGGTGAAGTCGATGACACGATCATTCGTATCCGTCCGGAAGTTATCGCCCGCTCCAACTGGTCCGTTCACGCTCTGACGCTCGGCGCTCGCGTCGATCATCGCGAATACACGGGCGAGAGCAGCGAAACGACCACCGACTATGATCTGTTCGCCAACGGTCGTGTCGACGTCACCCGCAACTTCAACTTCACAGCCAACGCGTCAGGCGGTCAGTCGACCGAGCCGCGCTATGAGCCGGGCAGCCAGAACGCTCCGGAGCCGGCGAAGAACAAGTATCTCGCGGCTGATGTCGGCGCCGGCTTCCGCTCGGATCGCCTGTTCGTCCAGGGCACGGTCGGTACCCGCCAGAACGATTACCAGAGCTTCTACCCGCAACGTGATGTGACCGAGACGTACGTCAATGGTCGCGCGTCGTACGCCGTCTCTCCGGACGTTGCCGTGTTCGGCGAAGTTCGCAACACGGACTACAATTACGACAGCAACATCGGCAACCGTGACGGTAGCCAGACGGCCATCCGCGCCGGCGTGAACTTCGAGCTTACCGCTCCGTTCCGCGGCGAGGTTGCAGTTGGTCAAGTCACTGACAAGCGTGACGCTGCCGGCATGAAAGATGTCGATGCTCTGAACCTCGACGCGACGCTGCTCTGGTTCCCGACGCAGCTCACCACGGTCACATTCCGCGGCTTCGCTGGCATCACGGATCCGGGTCTCATCGAAGCTCTGTCCGCCGACACGCAACGCTACTCGATCCGTGCGGATCATGAGCTGCTGCGTAACGTCCTGATCTTCGGCCAGTTCGGCATCTCAAGCTACGACTTCAACGCTGCTCCGGGCTACCCGACGTTCAACCGCAAGGATGACTTCGTGGATGCCACGATCGGCGCCGCCTACAAGCTCAACAAGCATGCACACCTGGAAGCAGGCTGGACGATGAACTCGCGTGACTCCTCGGGCGTCGGCGCCGTCGACACCGATCAGAACGTGCTCAGCATCGGCCTGCGCGTCTTCCCGTAAATCCGACTAGACCGCCGCGTAGATTTATCAAACTGGAGTTAGGTCGTTGAACAAGGTCTATCCCGTCGACATTACCTCCGGCTATCCGCGCGGCGCGTCCCCTCTGCCGTCGGCAGCGCCCATTGAGTCTGAGAATGTGATCAGCCTTCAGCGGCTGATCCGGGCGGTTCGCCGCCGCCTCACCCTCATGGCCGCTGTCTTCGTCCTGGTTTTCGCGGCGGTGGCCATCCACTCGTCGCAGCTCACGCCCTCATACACAGCGACTGCGCGCGTCATTGCAAATTCGCGCAGCCAGAACGTGGTTGATATCGGCGCCGTGCTGTCTGGCATTACGGCCAGCGCTGCGGTGCTCGATACGGAAGCCGAAGTTCTGAAAAGCCGCTCGCTTATCGAGAAGCTCGTGCTGCGTCTGGAACTCGTGAAGGATCCTGAGTTCAACACAGATCTCGCAAAGCCGAGCGGATTGAAACAAGGCGTCGATGCCGTCGCTTCGTTCGTTCGCGGCCTGGTTCCGTTCGGCGCTGAGCCTGCAAAACCGGCGGCTCCTCTGCCGGGCTCGCCAGAGGCTAAGGAAGCCGAACGCATAACGCTCGACAAGGTGATCGACAACGTTCAATCGAACATCAAGGTCAACCGCTTTGGTACGACCTATATGATCGAAGTCAGTGCGACGAGCCGTAGCCCCAAGATGTCGGCGGCCATCGCCAACACGCTTTCGGAAGTTTATCTCGACAATCAGCTCGATACGAAGTTCCAGGCAACCAAGCGCGCCCAGGAATGGCTGAACGAGCGTCTGGGCACGCTGCGCGAAGATCTGCGCACGGCGGAAAGCAAAGTCGAAGCCCACCGCGCTGCAACGGGCCTGCTCCGGTCGGGCGACGTGACGCTGACCGAGCAAACGATCCGTGACATCAACACCGAGCTCACCGTGGCGCAATCCGACTACGCCACGAAGAGCGCACGCCTGCGCAACCTGAATGAACAGATGCGCGCCAGCCGCGGCATCGACAACATCGCGGAAGCACAAACCTCGCAGGCCATCACCGCTCTACGTGCCGCCCAAACCGCCCTCTCGGCGCGCAAGGCAGACGTCGTCCGCCGCTACGATACGCGTCACCCTGAGTATCAGAAGGTCATGGCGGAAGAGGCGGACAACACCCGCCAGATCAACGCTGAACTCCAGCGCATTGCTTCGTCGCTGGAACAGGAAGTTCTGATCTCGCGCGAGCGCGTCAACAGCCTGCAAAGCAGCATGAGCCGGGCTAAAGGCGAGCTCGCCTCGAACAACCGTGCCGGCGTCGAGCAATCGGCTCTGGAACGCGACGCTATGGCAACCCGCACGCTGTACGACGAGTTCAATAACCGCTTCAAACAGACCGGCGAACTGCAGGGCATCACAGAGGCTGACGCCCTGATCGACAGCTATGCGCCGGTTCCCAGCTCGCCGAGCTTCCCGAACACGCCGCTGAACTTGGCGCTCGGCTTCATGCTGGGCCTCGCCATAGCCGGCCTGGTCGGCTTCATCATGGAGCTGCTCGACAACTACGTGTCGAGTGCAGAGGAAGTCGAGCAGGTCGCAGGCGTTCCGTTCATCGGCCAGATTCCGATGCTGCCCACCGCCGGCAATCTCACCAAGGCTTCCGTGAAGCCGGGCGACTACCTGATCGACAAGCCGCACTCGGGCTTTGCCGAAGCCTATCGTCACCTGCGCGCCTCGATCATGTTCGCCGACCTCGACAAGGCGGCGAAGACCGTGGCCGTCGTCTCCTCGCTCCCGAGCGAAGGCAAGACGAGCATGACCTACTGCCTCGGCCGCATGGCCGCCATGTCGGGCAACAAGACGATCGTCATCGACGGCGACATCCGCATGCGTCAGCTGACCGAAATCTCGGGCGTGAAGGCTGAAGCCGGCCTGCTTGAGTATCTCTTTGGCGAAGCCCGCCTTGCGGACGCCGTGCAGATCGACGAGCAGACGGGCCTCCACGTCTTGCCGCTAACCGACCGCAAGCACACGCCGCGTGATGTGTTCGGCAGCCGCGCTTTCGACGCTCTGCTCAACCTGTTGCAGCAGAACTATGACCTGATCATCATCGACACCGGCCCGATCCTGCTGATGGCTGAAACCCGCGTCGTAACCTCGAAGGTCGACCAGGTTGTCGTCGCCACGCGCTGGCGCAAAACCCAACGCGGTACGCTGCGCGAGACGATGAAGATCCTGCGCGACTTCCACGCCAACGTGACCGGCGTCGTGCTGACCTTCGTCGACCTGCGCAAGCGCGCTCACCACGCCTACACGAGCGCGAACTACAAGGCGTACGCGAAATACTACCACGACAAGTAAGATCGAAAGTGCCGGGGGGCATGGGGCGCTCCGCATCGCAAGGTGCGGGGCGCTCTTCGTTTCAGCCCAGCTGTTTCAGCGCCTTATCCAGATCCGCGAGCAGATCCGCCGGATCCTCCAGCCCCACGGACAGCCGGATCAACGGCCCGCCAAATGCCGGTTTCGTCGCGGTCCGCTTCAGCTGCGGATCGCAATGAATAACCAGGCTCTCGAAGCCGCCATACGAGAAACCAAGCCCAAACAGCGTTAGCGCATCCAGGAATGCATGCACCTGTTTGGTGGCCGATGGCTTCAGCACGATCCCGAACAGGCCTGACGAACCGGAGAAGTCGCGCTTCCACAGCGCATGACCCGGATCATCCTCGAGGGCAGGGTGCAACACGCGCTGCACCGACGGATGTGTCTTCAGCCACCGCGCAACCTCCAGCGCCGATGCCTGATGCCGCTCCATCCGCATCGCCAGCGACCGCGCGCCGCGCAGCACGGTGTAAGCGTCATCCGCCGCCACATTCAGCCCGAGATCCGCGATCGTCTCCTTGATGCGCGCCATCAGCGGCTCGCTGTTCGCGAAGATCGAACCGTTCAGCGCATCGGCGCCGCCGCTGACATATTTGGTGTTGGCCTGCACCGAGAGGTCGAAGCCAAGATCGAGCGGGCGATAGAACACGCCGCCGCTCCAGGTGTTATCCATAACCGTCACGACATTGCGCGCCTTGGCCGCCGCTGCGATCGCTGGCGCATCGGCAATCTCGAACGTCATCGAGCCGGGGCTCTCCATGAAGATCAGCTTGGTCGATGGCCGGATCAGGCTGGCGATATCGCCACCCATGGTCGGATCGAAATACTCGGTCTCGCATCCCCACCGGCTCATCGTGCGATCGCACCAGCGCCGTGTCGGACCATAGACATTGTCGCCGACCAGCACGTGCGCGCCGGCCTCGGCAAACGCGATGAACGGAACCGTGCAGGCGAGAAGTCCCGAAGGCACAAGCGCGCAATGTTTCGCGTCTTCGATTTCGAGCAGAGCCTGCCTCAACGCTTCATGCGTGGCTGTCCCATGGCGCCCATAAGTCCAGCCGCCGGGCTCAAACAGTTTCGAAGCGCTCTCAACGATCACGGTCGATGCGCGCTGCACCACCGGGTTGACGCCGCCCTGGGTCAGCTTGCGATCGCGCGCTGCATGCGACAGGCGCGTACCGAGCGCTTGCCTGCCTTTGCCCGATCCGCTGTCCGAGCCAGCGCTCATCCTATCAACCCGCTTCGACCGGCGTATCGCTCGTGGGCAGGCCCCACTCGCTCCACGAGCCATCGTAAACGGCCGCGTCGTCATTGCCGATCAGCGACTGAGCCAGCGCAAGGATCGCTGCGGTCACGCCCGAACCGCACGTATTGATGATCGGCTTGCTGAGGTCGACGCCTGCCTGGTCGAAGACGGCCTTGAGGTCGGCAACCGGCTTCAGCTTTCCGTCCGCGCCGATCAGCTGGGTATAGTGAACGCTGATCGAGCCAGGGATGTGGCCGCGACGCAGGCCCGGACGCGGTTCTTCCACTTCGCCCTTGAAGCGGGCGGCAGCACGCGCATCGACCACCTGGGCGGTTTTGCCCGAAACGTTGGCTTTCATCTGCTCGATATCGCGCACCAGATCGCGGCGCGGCCGCACCGTGAAGTGCCGGTCGGCCAGGAAGTGCGGCGGCAAGTCTTCAACCGCGCCGCCGATTGCGCGCCACGCATCAAAGCCACCATCCAGCACCGCCACATCGGCGTGGCCCATCGTGCGGAACATCCACCACACGCGCGCCGACCCGACGAACCCGTTCTGGTCGTAGCAGATCACCCGGTGACCATCGCCCAGGCCCAGCTTGCGGACCCGCGAGGAGAACTTCTCCGGCGCCGGCAGCATGTGGGGCAGGGCGCTGTCGCTGTCGGCGACATCGTCGATGTCGAAGAAGCGCGCACCCGGAATGTGGTGGGCGTCGTAAACCTCGCGCCCGGTCTTGGGCGAGCCCGGCATGAAATACGTGCAGTCGAGAACGCGCACATCCGGCGCTGTCAGGTGGGATTTCAGCCATTCGGCGGAAACGACCGGTTTGTCCGGTGTGAAATGGGCGACCATCGTGGCGCCAGCTCCGTTGACTGAGAAACCTGAACGACTGGCTCACCTAGCCAGACCCGCTCATGCGGGCAAGGCGAAGGTATCGATAGTTTAGTTAGCGCGCCTCTTTTGGCCGACGCGATGGTTAGCGCCGCTCCGTCTCTGGGCGGAAGATTAGTTCTTGCCATTAATGAATATCGTTTGTGCGGCGCAACAATTTCGGCCCGCATGTCTCACAATGCGACAGGCTCGCGGCCAAAATCCCAATAACTGTAAGTTGTATCCAAACTTCGCCTGTTGGGTGAACAGCGTTGTTTGCTTAACAAAATCAGCGTTCTGTCAGTTAACGGGCAGTTAATTCTCAGGATCCGGGAGCAAGCGCCGCCGTGTTCGCCTGTTGGGGGAAATGACGACGCCTTTGGACGCTGCAGTGCGGCAGGTGTGGCCGCTCCAACCAGGTTTTTGGCGTTGCAGTAAGGACCAAAATTTCTGGTCCGGGGATTGCGTGTGGAGACCAGGTCTTACTGGTCTAGGGTGTGGTTAGATGAAAAACAGTAGTGGCGTCGAAGCCGACCGAATGGAAGCGTGGACTGGCGCCGCGCCTTCGCAGCAGCTGTTCAAAGTCCATTCGAGCGCGATCAAACGCGCCATGGACCTTGTGATGGCTCTGACCATACTGGCCATCCTGTCGCCGGTGTTCATCGTCGTCTACCTGATGATCAAGATCTTCGATCCGGGTCCGGCCTTCTTCAGCCACCTGCGCGTTGGCCGCGATGGCCGCATGTTCACCGTTTACAAGTTCCGCACGATGCGCCTGGACGCCCAGGAGCGTCTGGATGAAGTGCTGAAGTCCGATCCGGCCGCCGCTGCCGAATGGGCCCAGTTCCAGAAGCTTCGCAACGACCCGCGCGTCACCGTGCTCGGCCGCTTCCTCCGCAAATCCAGCCTCGATGAGCTGCCGCAGCTGCTCAACATCATCCGCGGCGAGATGTCGGTCATTGGCCCCCGTCCGGTCACCTCGGGCGAGATCCACCGCTACGGCCCGGACTATCCGTTCTACACGGCTGTCCGCCCGGGCGTGCTCGGCCTGTGGCAAGTCAAAGGCCGCAACAAGCTCACCTATCCGGAGCGCGTGGCCTACGACATCCAGTATGTGAAGACGTGGTCGATCTGGCAGGACCTGAAGATCATGTTCATGGCCATCCCCGTCGTTCTGCTGGGTCTTGGCGCTTACTAGCCAGATAGGCGAGTAATCTCGCCAATACTTCCCTCAACTAGATGAATGCTGCGGGCCCGGAACCACTTCCGGGCCCGCTGTGTTCATTTCTCAACGATGGAAACGCGACAAATTGGAAAAATCCAGCCTTTAGCACCAATGCCGCGCACGCGATTGAAGGATTGTTAAGCAGCCCCGTAAAGACTGGGCTTGTAAGCTTGCAGGATACCATGAGCCACGCACCAGCATTACCGTCCGGAGGCGCTTTGAGCTCGACCCGCAGAGGTTGGAACGCTCCAGCAAATCGCGCCAGCGCGACGGAGGAGCAGCGCGTCAACAAGCCGGTGCACTTCGACGCTGAAACGCCCGATCCCTACGCTGGCGAGAAGAAATGGCCGGCTTGGGCTGTCACCCTCGGCGTGATCGTATTCTGCGGCGCGTTCTGGACCGGCGTCAGCGTTATCTTCAAACAGCTGGTCGGCTAACCAGCCTCAGCCTTCATACCAGTCAGGAACCGGCAGGCCTTTCTCTTTCAGGAAAGCGCCATTGTAGAGTTTCGACAGGTAACGGGTTCCATAGTCGCAAAGCACCGTAACCACGGTCGAACCCTTGCCCAGCTTGGTCGCCAGCTGCATCGCGCCGGCGATGTTCACGCCCGACGATCCGCCCAGGCACATGCCTTCATTCCGCGTCAGATCGAACAGCACGCGCAGCGCTTCCGCATCGTCAATCCGCCAGGCGTCGTCGACCTCGACCCCCTCAAGGTTCGCGGTAATGCGTGACTGCCCAATGCCTTCGGTAACTGACGTGCCTTCAGACTTCAGCTCGCCCGTCTTGTAATACGAGAACAAGGAAGCGCCGCCAGGATCGGCCAGGCCGATCTGGATCTTCTTGTTGCGCTCCTTCAGCGCCATCGACACGCCGCCCAGCGTGCCGCCCGAACCGACCGAGCAGATGAAGCCATCGACCTTGCCGTCGGTCTGTTCCCAGATCTCCGGCCCCGTCGTTTCGTAGTGCGCGTTGCGGTTCGCGGTATTGTCGAACTGGTTCGCCCAGATCGCGCCTTTCGGCTCCGTCTTGGCCATTTCTTCGGCCAGACGCTGCGAATACTTCACATAGTGATTGGGGTTGGCGTAGGGGACCGCATCCACCTCCACCAGCTTTGCGCCAAGCGAACGCACTGCGTCCTTCTTCTCCTGGCTCTGCGTGCGCGGCATCACGATAACCGTGCGATACCCCAGCGCATTGCCCACCACTGCCAGGCCAATGCCCGTGTTCCCGGCTGTGCCCTCGACGATCACGCCGCCAGGCTGCAACCGGCCGGATTTCTCCGCATCGCGGATCATGCCCAGCGCCGCGCGGTCCTTCACGGACTGGCCGGGGTTCAGGAACTCCGCCTTCCCATAGATGTTCGCGCCGGTGATCTCCGAGGCTTTCCGCAGCTTGATCAGCGGCGTGCGCCCGATCGCTTCGACGACGTTGCCATTAATCCGCATGAAAACCCCTTGGCGCAGCCGTCCCGTGGCGGGCTCGTCGCGCTCTATGACCTAGGGAGATTGTGGCGTCCGATCAACCTGTTGCCCGCGTGATCCGAAGGGAATTGGCCTGCGTATTCCTGATAACCGGCCATGGCGCCCGGGTTGGCAGGCCCCTTAGATGACCTCTCACGACAACGCCTATACGGCATTCATGCTGGATTACGCAGCAGGCGTCCTCCCACCGGCGGAACGTCTTGTTGCCGACGTCCACCGCGCCCTGTCGCCATCCGGAAGCCAGGCTGCCCGCCTGCTCGATGCCGTCGGCGGCCTGATGCTGGAAGAGATCGGCCCGCGTGGCCCCGTCGCGCAGCCTGCGTTGGGCGAGCAGGGCGGGGCCCAGCGTACGTCCCGCCTCGACCCGTATCTCAACCGCGATCTCACCGCCCTCAGATGGCGCAGGGACATCTGGGGCATGAAGACATTCCCCACCAACACGCCCATGGCCAGCATGCTGCGCCTCGACCCGGGCGAGCGCGCACCCGGCCACTGCCACGGCCGCCGCGATGTGACGGTCGTCCTGTGCGGCAGCTATGCCGACGAGTTCGGCGTCTATGAACGCGGCGATCTCGCCTTCGCCGAGCCCGGCCTGCGCCACCAGCCGCGCGCCGTCGGCAATGAAACATGCGTCTGCCTGCTCGCAACAGAAGCCGGGCGGCCGCTACTTGGATTCTTCGGAATGTTCGGGGTGGGCGTCAGAAAACAAAAGGACGCCACATGATGCGCCTCGCCGCACTCGTCTTCGCCGCCGCTCTCATGGCGCTGCCCGCCAGCGCTCAACCCTGGCAACCCAAGAACGGCGACAAGCTCGAGTTCGACGTGATGCGCGATGGCGGCGAGTTCGGCACGCACATCGTCAAGTTCACCCGCGATGGCGACGCGCTCACGGTCAAGACCGATGTGGTCCTCAAAGTCACCTTCGGCCCCATCACCTTCTTCGACTACTCGCACGACGTGACCGAACGCTACGCAGGCGACAAGCTCGTCTGGGTCAACTCGCGCACCAAGCAGGACGGCAAGTGGAAGACCCTCACCGTCGAGCCCACCGAAGGCGGCCTCGATGTGAAAGGGGCCAAGTTCAAGGGCGTCCTCAAGGGCGTCGTCATCCCGTCCACCCACTGGAATCGCGACGAGATGAAACAGCCCACCATGTTCTCCACCGAGACCGGCGAGATGCTGCCGATGAAGGTGAAGGATCGCGGCATGGAATCCGTGAAAGTCGGCACGCAGACGATCCAGGCGCAACGCTTCGACGTCGACAGCGAGATCGACGCGTCCTTCTGGTACGACGCTGAAGGCCGCTGGGTGAAAACCTATTTCGAAACGCAGGGCTCGAAGATCGAATACCGCCTGCGCGCGCTTCCGACCTGATCGCCGAATCCAGTCTCGGTGTGGCAGCCCGCTATTTCGGCTTCTTCACCCGGTCACGATCGATGCGACGGCCGCCCTGAAGAATGTTCGTCATGGCGTAGTTGGCTTCATGGCAGGCGTATTCGTATAGCGGCGCGTGCGTTCGAATATACGTCGTCTCCGCTGTCCAGGGCGTCGTATAGAGCGAGGCGTCAGAGACGGTGAAGCGATACCGGAACTCATGATCCGAAATCGGCGTGAAGCGCTCAACCACAACTGATTGCGGCGACAGCATCATTATCCCTTGTGGCGGCGCGATCCTGAATTCGTCATCCGCGCGGAACCCCGTCGTCTCGACCACGAGCACGTCGCCTTCCCAGTGAGCTGCCGACAATCCGTGAGGACTCGTCACCCGCGCATCCGGCTTCACGCCATCAAAGGGCAGTATGCGAAGATCGTTCAGTCCTTCGGACAGAAAGACGAGATGCGTCGGTGTCTGAACGATCTGTGCGTACGCGTTGGAGGGCGGGGCAAGCATGGGCGCGCGTCCGCCGCCTGCAATGCATCGCTCCGAAGGGTCCCGTTCTTCCGGATTGTCGAGCGCATCCGAACTGAACAGCTTCTCGATCGCAGCCTCTGCTTTCGGCGTGAACGGGATGCGACCGGTGTCGGGATCAACGACCAGCGACGTGCGGAATTTTCCGTCGACCGGCGCCAGCCCCGTCAGGTCCATATCTGAATCCGGATTACTGTGTCCGGGTCGTTTATGATCGGCCCCCACCGAGTGGTCCAAGTCGATTGTTAGTTCATTGCTCGCTCTGATGCTAGCCGGAGCATGGCTGGCGGAGCGCTTGCGCGACGCGGAGCCGGCCATGCTCCGGCTAGCGTCGGCATGAAGACCTCCGGGGCCGGGGCGCGATATCCAAGCGATGCATGAGGACGCACGGCGTTGAAGTGACGACGCCAGCTCTCGATCACGACACGGGCTTCAGCGAGTGAGTAGAAGATCTCGCCATTGAGAAGTTCATCGCGCAATCGCGCATTGAAGGACTCGACGAAGCCGTTCTCCCACGGACTGCCGGGCGCGATGTAGGCGGTCCTGGCGCCTACTGCCGCGATCCACTCCTGCACTGCCTGGGCGATAAATTCGGGCCCGTTGTCTGAACGAACATGTTCGGGCACGCCACGCGTGATGAAGAGATCAGACAACACGTCGATGACGTCGATCGACTTCAGCTTTCGTTCGATGCGGATGGCGATGCATTCATGCGTGAACTCATCGACGACATTGAGCATCCGGTACTTCCTCCCCTCATGGGTGCGGTCTTCGACGAAGTCGTAAGACCAGACATGGTTGCGGCGCTCCGCCCGGAGGCGGATGCACGATCCATCGCTGAGCCATAAACGGCTGCGTTTTGGCTGTTTCTGAGGAACCTTCAGTCCCTCCTGCCGCCAGATCCGCTCGACCCGCTTGTCGTTCACGACCCAGCCCGCCGTGGATCGCAGCAGGGCTGCGATCTTCCGGTAGCCATAGCGGCCGTACTGCCTGGCCAGCTCGACAATGTCGGCGGTCAGTCGTTCCTCGTCGTCATGGCCCCGCGGCCGCTTGCGCTGCGTGGAGCGATGTTGTCCGAGCACACGGCAGACCCGGCGCTCGGACAGTCTCAGCTCCGACCTGACATGGTCGATGCAGGCGCGGCGACGCGCGGGGCTCAGAAGTTTCCCTTGGCGGCTTCCGACAGGATCAGCTTGTCCAGCGTCAGATCCGACACCGCCTTGCGCAGCCGCTGGTTCTCCAGCTCAAGATCCTTCATGCGCTTGACCTGATCGGTCTTCAGGCCGCCAAACTCAGATCGCCATCGATAGTAGGTGACGTCCGTGACCCCGATCGACCGCACCGCATCGGTCACTGACTGGCCCTGCGAGACCAGCACATCAACCTGCCGGAGCTTCGCAACAATCTCCTCCAGCTTGTAACGCTTCCTTGCCATCCACCTACTCCATCCGCTCCAAAAACATATCTAAGTGCGGACCACTTCAAAGGGGGCGGATCATTTCGCCATTCCCTCGTGATAGCCCGCGATGAGCGTCCGGGCCTTGTCGGCGTCAACGGAGACGGCGTCTGCCCCCGGCATCCGTTCGAGCGGCGTCAGCCAGCGGCTCTCCCAGCTTCCTTGCAGATCGGGATGCCCATCGGCGCCACGCAGAATTGCGCCCTGCGCCTGCGCCCAACCGGCAGGCGAGGCCATCACTGCGAGGAAAGCGCAGGCGAGCAATGGAATGCGCAAGCAGGACCCCGATTTCTGGCGCGATCGTCGCAGCTGGATACAGTGTTGCGACCGTTGCTGTCCAATGGTTCACGCCACGCTGCGCGGTCCGCCATGGCTCTGGCGCGAAAGCCGGCGCGTCAGGCTTACGCCACGCATGATGAAGAGCCACGTTTCGCCTCATTCCGTTCATCATTACGTTGCCGCCACAAGCGGAACGGCCTGCGATTAACAGGCGTTGCCTTCCCGAGCGATTGGAGCCCCTCGGCTGGTTCCAGTCAGTTTCTCGCACGCATCCGCATGGCGGATGCAGGAAAGCAAGGAGTACCCAATGCCGAATACCTCCACGAAGATCGCAACGATTGCTGCAGCCCTCGGCGCTGCGATGATGGCCGCCACGCCCGCTCACGCAGCCGGTGTTAAAGTCGGCACGCTCACCTGCGATGTCGAAGCAGGGTGGGGCTATGTGCTGGGCTCGCAGAAAGACCTGAACTGCGTATTCAAGTCGGGCACTAACGGCACGATCGCCAAATACACCGGCGACGTCACCAAGCTCGGCGTCGACATCGGCTACACCAATTCAGGCACCATGATCTGGGCGGTCGTCGCTCCGTCGAAAGACATGAAGCTCGACGCGCTTGAAGGCTCGTATGGCGGCGTCACTGCCGGCGCCACAGCCGTTGTCGGCGGCAATGTGAACGTCCTCGTCGGCGGCCTCGACAAATCGATCTCGCTTCAACCGATCAGTGTCGAAGGCAATAGCGGTATCTCGATCACCGCCGCTGTCGGCGCGATGCAGCTGCGTCACGAGAAGTAGGAAGTAGCAGGTACGGTCCATAACCAGGACCAACGAACGCGGCGGCTTCGGTCGCCGCGTTTTTTATGCGGGCTTGGCCGGAATGGTCACGCCGCGCTGCACGGCAGGCCGCGCCATCGCGCGCTCGAACCACGCCTTCACGTTGGTGAAGCTGTCATACCCGACCAGCGGACCGGCCTCGTAGAAGCCGATGAAGTTGCGCACCATGCCGATGATCGCGATGTCGGCGATGGTGTACTCATCGCCCATCATCCACTGCCGCCCGTCCAGCCGCTTATCCAGCACGCCGAACAAACGCTTCGCCTCATCGACATAGCGTTGCAGCGGTCGCTTATCCTCGAGGTTCTTCCCGTCGAACTTGTAGAAATATCCCACCTGCCCAAACATTGGCCCGATCGCCGACATCTGGAAGTGCAGCCACTGCAGCGTCTCATACCGACGCGCGCCCGTGGGCAGGAACTGCCCTGTCTTGTCCGCGAGATATTCGAGGATCGCGCCGCTCTCGAACAGCGTCATCGGCTGCCCGCTCGGTCCATCCGGATCGATGATCGCCGGAATCTTGCCGTTGGGATTCAACGACAGGAATTCCGGCGTCTTCTGATCCTGTTTTCCGAAGTCGACGTAATGCGCCTCGTAAGGCAGCCCCGTCTCCTCCAGCATGATCGCGATCTTCACGCCGTTAGGCGTGGTCAGTGAATACAGCTGCAACCTGTCCGGATGTTTCGCCGGCCAGCGTTTCGTGATCGGAAAGTCATCTGGGAATCTCATGACTCCAATCTAGGCGCCAATCAGGACGAAGCCAGCTTCAATCCGATGATCCCGGCCAGGATCAGCAGCACCGATCCGATCCGCATCAGCGTTGCCGCCTCGCCAAGAATGACAATGCCCACAACGAATGCGCCAGCCGCGCCAATGCCGGTCCACACGGCATAAGCCGTCCCCAGCGGAAGCTCCTTCATCGCCATCGACAGCAGCCAGAAGCTGATCACCATCGCGACGATCGTCACCACGGACTCAACCGGCTTGGTGAACCCAGCCGACGTTTTCATGAAATACGCCCAGACAACTTCCAGCAGTCCGGCGATACCAAGGAATACCCAGGCCATGATGGCCCTCCATCAAAGGTCGGGCCGTCCCGAATGCTAAACCCGTAAAGGGGGAGGTCGTCCTCGCAGGGAGGATTTGGGACAGGCAACCCACAAGGTCAACTGCGTCCCAACCGGCCGGCCAGTTGCCTTTGCACCCGCGAGGCGTATCCCCTCCGCAATGGCTGAGTGGTCCGACCGGGCAATATCGCTGGGGCTGAGGCGTTTCGGGGAAACCGGAGCGATCCTCGAGGTGTTCTCGCGCGAGCAGGGCCGCAGGCGTGGCATGGTCTATGGCGGCGCCAGCCGCACCAAGCGCGCCCCCATGCAGCCCGGAAACACGCTCCTGGTCACCTGGAAGGCCCGCGTCGACGACAGCCTCGGCGCCTTCACCGCCGAAACCGACACTGAACGCGCCGCCATCCACCTCGCCGACGGCGAAGCGCTCGCCGGCCTCCAGGCCCTCTCCGAACTCCTCGCCGCCGCGCTGCCCGAAGGCGAAGCCAAGCCCGCGCTTTATGACGCCGCCGAAACGGTGCTCGACATGCTCGGCAACGGCGATGTCTGGCCCGCACTCTTCATCCGCTGGGAAATCGGCCTGCTCACCATGATGGGCTACGGCCTAGACCTCTCAGCCTGCGCCCTCTCGGGCAGCAATGACGGTCTGACCCATGTGAGCCCCAATTCCGGCCGCGCCGTGCGCGGATCGGAGGCCGGGGAATATCTCCACCGCCTTCTTCCGCTCCCGCAATTCCTCATCGACCCGACTGCGCCCGTCACGCCTGTGGATATCTACAATGGCTTCCGCCTGACGGGACACTTTCTCGCAGAAAGATTGTTCGCCGATCTCAACAAGGCTGTGCCAGAAGCGCGCCTGCTGATGATTGACCGCCTGGAGCGGGCAGGGCGACTCTCCCCAGTCTGATTCGACTGCGACCAACTAGGACTTGAGCTATGGCCAAGACGACCATCGATCCGCCAGACAATGGCGGCGAGATCATCGAAGAGCAGATGGGCGAGGCGCTGTCGCGCCGCTATCTCGCCTATGCCCTCTCGACCATCACCGCCCGCGCCCTGCCGGACGTGCGCGACGGCCTCAAGCCCGTCCACCGCCGCGTGCTCTACGCGATGTCGCAACTCGGGCTGAACCCGAATGGCGGCCACCGGAAATCGGCCACCGTGGTCGGTGAAGTCATCGGTAAGTACCACCCGCACGGCGACCAATCGATCTACGACGCCATGGTCCGCCTCGCGCAGGACTTCGCCACGCGCACGCCGCTGGTCGATGGCCAGGGCAACTTCGGCAACATCGATGGCGATGCGCCCGCCGCCTTCCGTTACACCGAAGCCAAGCTCACGCCCGCAGCCATGCTGCTGCTCGAAGGCCTCGACGACGACGCCGTCGACTTCCGCGACACCTACGATGAACGCAACAAGGAACCCGTCGTCCTCGCCGCCGGCTTCCCGAACCTGCTGGTCAACGGCTCGTCCGGCATCGCCGTCGGCATGGCGACTTCCATCCCGCCGCACAACCCGGCCGAATGCATCGACGCCGCCGTCTATCTGCTCGACCATCCCAAAGCCACCGTCGACGACCTGATGAAGATCGTCACCGGTCCCGACTTCCCCACCGGCGGCGTCGTCGTGGAATCGAAAGAAGGCCTGCGCGAAGTTTACGCCACCGGCCGTGGCGGCGTCCGCGTCCGCGCCAAATGGCACAAGGAAGACCTCGGCCGCGGCATGTGGCGCGTCATCGTCACCGAGATCCCGTATCAGGTCCAGAAATCCAAGCTGATGGAACGCCTGGCCGAACTGATCGAGACCAAGAAGGCCCCGCTGCTCGAAGACGCGATGGATGAATCCACCGAAGACGTCCGCGTCGTCCTCACGCCGAAGTCGCGCACCGTAGACGCCGAAGTCTTCATGGCCTCGCTCTTCCGCCAGTGCGAACTGGAAACGCGCTTCCCGGTCAACATGAACGTGCTCGACCATGGCGTGCCCAAGGTCATGGGCCTGCGCGAGATGCTGAACTGCTATCTCGATCACCGCCGCGAAGTGATCGTACGCCGCAACAAGCACCGCCTCGGCAAGATCGAACACCGCCTCGAAGTGTTGGACGGCCTGCTCAAGGCCTACCTCAACATCGACGAAGTGATCCGGATCATCCGCTACGAGGACGATCCCAAAGCCGTCATGATGAAGCGCTTCCGCCTGAGCGAGATCCAGGTCGAAGCCATCCTCAACATGCGCCTGCGTGCATTGCGCAAGCTCGAAGAGATCGAGATCAAGCGCGAGCACAAGGAACTCTCGGAAGAGAAGGCGAACATCGAGAAGCTGCTCGCCTCGACCGACCGCCAGTGGACCGAGGTCAAGCGCCAGCTCAGACAAGCCCGCGAAGTCTTCGACCCGTCGAAGAAACTCGGCAAGCGCCGCTCGGCCTTCGACGTCGCAAAAGAGATCGACACCGAAGCCGCCCTCGAAGCGCTCATCGTCAAGGAACCGGTCACGGTCGTCCTGTCCGAGAAAGGCTGGATCCGCGCCCTCAAGGGCCACAACCAGAAGCTCGACGATCTGAAGTTCAAGGAAGGCGACGAACTCGCCCTCACGCTCGAATGTCAGACCACCGACAAGGTGATCCTCATGGCCTCCGGCGGCCGCGCCTTCACGCTCGGCGCGGACAAGCTCCCCGGCGGCCGCGGCCATGGCGAACCCATCCGCCTGCAACTCGAAGTGCCCGAGTCCGAAAACATCGTCGCGATGTTCATCCCGCAGGACAAAGCCCGCCGCATCCTCGCCTCGAGCAAGGGCTATGGCTTCATCGTGCAGGACAGCGAACTCGTCTCCTCGACCCGCAAGGGCAAGATCGTTCTTAACGTCGGCCCGAAAGAAACGATGGCCGTCTGCCTCAAGGTCGCGGGCGATCTCACCGCCTCGATCGGCAAGAACCGCAAGCTCCTCATCTTCAAGACCGACGAGCTGCCGGAAATGGCGCGCGGCAAGGGCGTGAAGATCCAGTCCTTCGGCGATGGCGGTCTCATCGACATGACCACCTTCAACCGCGCCGACGGCCTAAGCTGGACCGACACCGCCGGCCGCCAGCAATCCGCCGACGACTGGAAAACCTGGATCGGCAAACGCGCCCAATCGGGAAGACTCCCGCCGCGTGGCTTCAACAAGAACGGCAAGTTCACGGGGTAGGGCGGTCGTCACGCCAAAACCCACAATCGTCATTCCTGCGAAAGCAGGAACCCAGGGGCTCCAGCCACCAGTTCCCGCAGCCCCTGGGTCCCGCTCTACGCTTCGCTCCGGCGGGAATGACGATCAATAGTTGCGCGACAAACCGCTCTCTCTTTAGTGCTCATGCTGAGCAGCGCAGCATCGCTGCGCGTCCGTCGAAGCACGAGCGCGACGCTCACCGGCCGCCCTACAACCCCAACCGCATAAACACCCGCGTCCCCACATCGAGGAACTTCGCCTGTTCCCGCTCGATCGCGTTCATCCAGCGCAGGTAATCCCCCCGCGCCACATCCACGAACCCCAGCTTCCGATAGAACGGTGCATTCCACTTCGGCGCGCGGAACGTCGACAGATAAACCGCCTTCGCGCCCTTCGCCCGCGCCCCACTCACAAACTTCCGAACCAGCGCCGCCCCAATCCCGCGCTGCCCAAACGCCGGATCAACATCCAGCTCGTGCAGATACGCATCATCGAAATGCATCTCGCCGAACACGAAGCCAGCAATCCGCCCCTCGACCTCCGCCACAAACGACAGGCCCAGCGCAATCGACGTCTCATGCTCGCCCAGCGAAGCCACCGCCATCGCATCAATGTCGATCAGCTCGCTTCCACGAAACAGCTCGGCCGCAGACCGCTCGATCTCCTGCAGCCGAAAAATATCGGCCGCGTGTGTCGGCCTGAGAGTAGCGCTCAAGCCATAGACCCCTGCAGCGCCGTGAAGAACCGGATCCCCAGCGGCCCATCGCGCAACGCCGTCGCCGGGTCCACCAGATGCACCAGGCGATAGCGTGCCACGCGGAACTCCAGATCCTCGTCCGCCAGCTTGCGCAACGTCGCCGCCATCGCGCGGTTCATTGCATAGGTCGGCGGCCGCTCGCCCTCCGTCTCCGGATAGACGTAGTCGGAATTCACCGACAGGCTCCACGCGCGCCCCGAAATCTCGGCGGCAAAGGGAAGATACTCCTTCACCAGCCCGCTCAGGTCAGCCCGCGCGTCCAGCATCGCCGCCAGCGCCTCCGCCTCCAGAGCCGCCACCGTCATGCCCTGGCCATAGGTCGGGTTCACGCTGCTCAGCGTATCGCCGAACGGCAGAAGGTTGTCCGGCCACTTCGCCGCTTCCCAGATCTTGCGCCGAGTCGCCGTCGGCTTGCGGAACGTCTTCACCTCGCTCAACAGCTCGGCGTCCTTGATCCGGTCATAGACGGTCATGTCTGGCAGCTTCATCGCGTGCTGGCGCAGCGCCTCCACATCGCGCGGCGGCACATCGTTCCCGCGCGTGCCCAGCGAGATGATCCACTCATCATTCTCGATCGGCAGGATGAACCCGAATGCCTTGCCCGGAGGGGCAGGCAGGAAGAAGTAACCCGTCGTCTCGCCCTTGTATTTCTCCGGCTTGCGGAAGCGCGCCGTCGTATAGGCGACGTTGATCTTCACATTCTCGGTCTCGAACTCAGCGTGTCCATCCTCGACCAGCCTGGCCATCATCGGGCCATTCATGCCCGACGAGTCCACGACAAGATCAGCGCTCAGCTTCGATCCGTCCGAAAGCTCGACGCCCGTGCACACGCCGCCCTCAACTGTCAGCCGCGCCACATCCGTCTCATGCCGGATGCTCACGCCGGGCAGGGCAGCCACGCGCTTGCGCAACACCGCCTCATAGGCCGGACGCGACAGGCTCGTGACAGAAAAGCCCGCGTCGCAATCGTCCATATAGCCGCCGAAATCGAACACCTTCACATCGCGCCCGACCAGCATGTCCACCGCGCCGGCGTCGTAGAAATCCCTGGTGATCCCCGGCAGCAGCTTCTCCAGCGCCAGCTCGCCCGCCTTCAGCAACTGATGCAGGTGCGCCCCTTGCCCCGCGCCCATCCGCCACTGCGCGCCCTCGGGCAGCGTATCGCGGTCCAGCACGATGACCTCGCCGAACCTGCCCGCCAGTGCTGCCGCCGCCGAAAGGCCGCCCATGCCCGCGCCCACGACAATAGCCGTCTTGCCCAGTTTCGACGTCATGCAGATCCCCTTCGGCGCGAGTGGCGCGTCAGTTCCGGTAGATCAGTTTCGCTAACCAAAACCTAGCCGCTGAGGCGCTGCGGTCCAGTCCGTCCCAAGTACTGGCAAACCTCTGGATTCGCAGCCATCTTGCTGTAGTTTACCGCCAGCCGGTGAATCGGCGGGACGGACTATTGGAGGGGCGAACCGTGGATATGATGCCGATCTATATCGTGTTGGGCGTCGTTGCGCTCGTCGTGATTATCATCATCGCGATCTACAACGGCCTCGTCGCCAAGCGGCAGACCGTCAACGAAGCCTTCTCCGGCATCGACGTCCAGCTCAAGCTCCGCCGCGAACTGGTTCCGAACCTGGTCGAGACCGTGAAAGGCTACGCCGCCCACGAGAAGTCGACGCTCGACGCCGTTATCGCCGCCCGCAACGCCGCCGCGAACGCCCAGGGCCCGGCCCAGATGGGCGCCGCCGAAGGCATGCTGTCGTCCTCGCTGGGCAAGCTCTTCGCCCTCGCCGAAAACTATCCGGACCTGAAAGCGTCCGCGAACTTCCTCAACCTGCAGACCGAGCTGTCCTCGATCGAGGACAAGGTCGCCGCCGCCCGCCGCTTCTACAACTCGTCGGTCAACGAGTATAACACCGCCATCCAGCAATTCCCCGCCTCGATGATCGCCGGCTCCACCGGCTTCACCGCGCGCGAAATGTTCGATGTCGGCGAAGCCGAACGCGTCCAGCTCAACGTCGCCCCTTCGGTGAAGTTCTAGCATGGCAGTCTCCGTCAGGCCCTTCCGGCCCGGCGACGAGGCAGCCTTCCGCGACATCAATCTGGAATGGATTGAACGTCTCTTCGCAGTCGAAGCGAAGGACCGCGAGGTCCTGAACAATCCGGCCAAGTACATCCTCGACCCCGGCGGCGCGATCCTCCTCGCCGTCGAAGACGAAGTCGCTCTCGGCGTCGTTGCGCTGATGCCAATGGGGCAGGGCTCCGTCGAACTCGCCAAGATGGGCGTCAGCCCCGCCGCCCAGGGCAAAGGCGCCGGCCGCATGCTCGTCGCCGCCGCTATCGACACCGCCCGCACCATGGGCATGCGCCGCGTCTATATCGAAACCAATTCCAAGCTCGGCCCAGCACTCAAACTCTATCGCGACGCCGGCTTCCAGCCGCTCACCGAAACGATCCCGTCGCCCTACGCACGGGCCGATGTGCAGCTCGAACTTCTCCTGGATTAAGGCGCCTGCGCCTCACAGGAACCCTGCCAACCAACACGCGTTCCGCCCCCGTGAGCCATGGCTCCATAGCCATGACGGCAACCTCATGGAGGAGCCAAACATGGACCGCCCCAAAATCATCCCCGCAGACCCGATCGCCGCCGCCGAAATGGCCGAGCAGGACGCCAACACCGAAACCGTTCCGAGCAAGCCCCGTCAGCCCTATCCGGAAAATCCCGGCCTCACTGACCAAGCGCTCGCTGAGCAGAACGAACGCACCGGCCGCACCGGCTCAAGCCGCGCCGACATCGAACGCTCCAACGCCGCCGAACAACGCGGCCGCACCGCCTGACGCGACAGTAGCTCCAGATACGCCGGAGCTATTATCGAGGCGCCATCCTATCCGGTGGCGCCTCGAGCTCGTGAGCTACGCTGCAATGAACTGCTGACTAAATCTCGTCGTCGCGCAGAGGCCGCCAGGCCTCGCCGTCGAACACTTCCAGCGGTTGGAAGTCCGCCTTGTAGCCCATCTTGTCCGAGCCGCGCACCCAATAGCCAAGGTACACATAGGGCAGCTCCAGCTCCGCCGCGAGCCGGATATGATCCAGCACCATGAACGAGCCCACGCTCCGCTCCGACAGCTCCGGCCGGAAGAATGAATACACCATCGACAGCCCATCGCGCAGCACGTCGGTCAGCGCCGCCGCCTGCAGCGGCCCGCCATCGTCGTCCGCGCCCGGCTCCAGCTTGTTGCGATATTCGAACACCACGGTCCGCACGGGGCTGGCATCCACCATCCCGGCATAGTCGCGGATTTCCATCTC
This sequence comes from Hyphomonadaceae bacterium, assembly GCA_965229115.1. Classification (GTDB taxonomy): domain Bacteria; phylum Pseudomonadota; class Alphaproteobacteria; order Caulobacterales; family Hyphomonadaceae; genus UBA7672. Next base: position 988,331 of record CBDDIR010000003.1, read on the forward strand.
GGTCATGCCGCCGCCCGGGTGGCGCTCGCCCAGATACTTCTTCAGCAGCCTGAACTGCTCGCGCGTCGCCCGCGCATTCGTCGGCTCACGCTCCAGCATCGCGTTCTTGGCCAGCACGCGCTTCCAGCGCTTGCTCATGGTGAACGCCGCCACGTCGATCCGCACAGACCGGCACGCGCCACACGCCTTGCACGCCGGCCGGTAGGCGATCGTCTGCGACCGCCGGAACCCCGAACGCGTCAGGCTGTCGTTGAGATTGACCGCGCCATCCACGGCCAGGTTGGCAAACACCTTCCGCTCCATCTTGCCCGGCAGGTACGGGCAGGGTTGCGGAGACGTCAGATAGAACTTCATCTTCCGGACGAAGTCCGGCGGGATGATTTCCTTGGTGTCGGCCTCTTTCATGTCGATTCGACTGTAACCGGCGCATGGGCATGTGCGCCATAGGGAAAACGCCGCAACTCCTAAGCCGGGCTCACATGGTCAATCCCGGGCCAAAACCCAAGCCGCCAGCGCCTTAATGTAGCTCGTAATCCGACGGCATAACCGGTTTTGCGGGCATCAAAGTGATGCTTATCCGGCGGTTAGCAGGCAGATCCGGGTCGTCGGGATACAGCGGCTCACGGTCGCCCTTGCCCGAAACCTGGAAGATTCGGTCGCTATCAATGCCAGCCTTGTCGAGGATCCGGCGCGCCGCATTGGCCCGGTCAGCCGACAATTCCCAGTTCGAATACCCCGCCTTGGGCGGCGCAGCCGAGTCGGTATGGCCGGCGATGGTGATCTGGTTCGGCAGCTGCTCGATCACCTTGGCCACGGTCTGCAGCAGGTGCTGCGTCCGGGGCAGGGGCTCGGCCGAAGAGCCCGAGAACATCGCCCGGCCTTCCTGGTCGACCAGCTGGATGTTCAGCCCGTCCTCGTTTGTATCAATGATGATGTTCTTCGACAGCTCGGCATAATCCGGCAGGTCCTGCAGCGCCTGGCGCAGCGAGGCCTCGGCATTGGCGAACGTCGCCGCATTCCGGCGCGCCTGCGCCTTGTCCAGCGCCGCCTCGGTCGGCACGCCCGCCGCCGCCGTCTCGCTCGAGACCGACGTGCCGGATTTCGTCCGCTGGTTTTCCGACGTCGACAATTCCTCGTCGATCTGCCGGTTCGAGCCCGAAGCCCGCGCCCCGTCATCCTGGAACGCCGTACCGCCCAGCAAGCCGTCAGACCCCTGTGTCGAGCGTGAAACCGATGCCGGCGCGAAATAGTCCGCGATGCCGCGCTTCTGTTCGGGGGAGGTCGTATTGATCAGCCACATCAGAAGGAAGAAGGCCATCATGGCCGTCACGAAGTCGGCATAGGCCACTTTCCAGGCGCCGCCATGGTGGCCGCCGCCTATGACCTTTTTCACCTTCTTGATGACGACTGGCTGATTGCCACTCATTTCAATTGTATCCCGGCCGTTAACTCGGGCTTATACAAGACGTAGAGTTAAATCCGCGTGCATGACCCAGTCCCAGAACCCTCAAGATTCGCCCTCGGAATTTGATCCGAAAGCCTATCGCAGCGCGCTGGGCGGCTTCGGCACGGGCGTCGCCCTGGTGGCCGCCCATGACGCCGAAGGCCGCGCCCACGGCATGATCATAAACTCGCTGACGTCGGTGTCGCTCCACCCGCCCATCATGCTCTGGTGCCTCGCCAACTCCAGCAACGCCTTCAAGGTCTTCACCCAGGCGCCGGCTTTCTCCCTGAACATCCTCCGCTCGGACGACCACGAAGTCGCCCAGCGCTTCTCCAAGCGCGGCGACCGCATCATCCCGCCCGAACACATCTGCACCATGGACACCGGCGCCCCCGTCCTCCTCGAAGCCCTCGCCAGCCTCGACTGCCGCCTCCGCCTCCGCCAACCCATGGGCGACCACGAAGTCATCTACGGCGATGTCATCAGCTACCGCGCCCAGGCCGGCGCCGACGCCCTGGGCTTCTTCCGCGGCCGCTTCGTAAGACTGAGCTCAGGCGAACCCGAAGAACCGTAGGCGAACGTAGGGTGCATCTTCAGATGCACCACTCCATAGCCACATCCACCACCTGTCATCCCGGCCGCAGCGAAGCGGAGAGCCGGGACCCACTGTGAGAGCACGACGACGGACGAATGGCTCCCGGATAGCGCTACGCGCTTCCGGGATGACAACCTCAGGCGCTAGCAACCAAGGGAAGTCATTCTCGGCCTCGTGCCGAGAATCTCGGTTGGCTCATCAGCGGGACACGCAGTTCATCCCCACGATTCAAGAACCGAGATTCTCGGGACAAGCCCGAGAATGACGTCCGCGAGTTCCATCAGATTCCGCGGAATCCAACACGCCAAGTGTAGGATGGCGGTGGTCCAAAACCCACGTTCACAACGGCATTCCAACAATCTGCTGTAGGACAGCCGGAACCACAAACCCGCACCCCATCCCCCACCTGCTACAACACCCCCGCACCCACATGAGGGAGGTCCAGGAGACGTCCGAAACTCTGGATGTGGGGGCGTTGGCCGGCGTGGCTATCGAGGCGTCAGCGCGGAGCTTTGGGCTCTGGACAGCACAGCGAGGAAGTCCTGCGGGTAGCGTCCCGTGGGGCGAAACGAACTTCGAGAAGCATGGCCTCCGGGGGATGTGAAACCGGAGGGACCAGGGGGACGGTCGGTTAGGCCCCCTGACACGCTGAACCGGGTGACCAGGCACGGAGCTAAGGCGCCAGGGGCAACGACGTACCCTGGAAGACCGAGACAACTCCTCATGCGGCTGAACCGGGACAAACGGCCAGACACGGGGCGCGTGAAGACGCGCATCAGCCTGCGCGAGCAGGCACAGGCACTACCCACGGCGTGACTTCATGCGCCCCGCTCCCTCAAGGGGGAGAGACGACACAAGGCATCCCGGACAGCATCGCTGGTCCGAACGACCAATCGTGAGCCCGCGCTCGTCCTTCGACGGACGCACGCTCACGCGTGCTGCTCAGGATGAGCGCTTCTTGAGATCAGCACTGAAGCCAGAGAGCGCTCATGCTGAGCAGGCCCGAAGGGCCGTCCGTCGAAGCACGAGCGCGGGGCTCACCGACCGATGTTTGAAATCACCGCTAGATTGCCGACTGCCCATTCCCGATTGCCCGGCGCGAAGCGCCTAGATGACAATCCCCACTCACCCCACTATCTCTGGCGCCAACCCAGAGGACACCCATGGCCACCTGCGCATTTCTCGGACTCGGCGTTATGGGCGGCCCCATGGCGCGCCATCTCTCGCAAAAGGGCCATGACGTCACCGTCTGGAACCGCTCGCCGGAAAAAGCCGCCGCCTGGCTGGAGAAGGGCGGCAAGGGCAAGGTCGCCGCGCGCGCCCGCGAAGCCGTCCAGAAAGTCGACTTCGTCCTGATGTGTCTCGGCGACGATCCGGATGTCCGCGCCGTCTTCGATGAAATCGAATCCGACCTGAAGCGCGGCGCCATCATCATCGACCACACCACCGGTTCGGCCGGGCTCGCGCGCGAACTCGCCGCCCGTCACAAGTCCCATGGCGGCCACTATCTCGACGCCCCCGTCTCCGGCGGCCAGGCCGGCGCAGAGAACGGCCAGCTCACCGTCATGGCCGGCGGCGATCCCGAAGCGTTCGCAAAAGCCGAACCCGTCATGCGAGCCTTCTCGAAACAGATCACGCTGATCGGCGACAGCGGCGCCGGCCAGCTCGCCAAGTCCGTCAACCAGATCTGCATCGCCGGCGTGGTGCAGGGCGTTGCCGAAGGCCTTCACTTCGCCCGCGCCAATGGTCTCGACGAAGCGAAGGTCATTGAAGCCATCTCCGCCGGCGCCGCACAAAGCTGGCAGATGCAGAACCGCTGGAAGACCATGGTCGACGGCAAGTTCGATTTCGGCTTCGCGGTCGACTGGATGCGCAAGGATCTCCGCATCGCGCTCGACGCCGCCCGCACCTCCGGCGCCTCCACGCCCCTGACGGCCCTCGTCGATCAGTTCTACGCCGACATCCAGGCCGACGGTCACGGCCGCTGGGATACCTCCAGCCTCATCTCGCGCCTCAATCGAGGCAAGCCGTGAAAGTCTTCCTGCATCAATTCGAACACGAGCTGGAGGAGAAGTTCGTCACCGCCGGAGGTCCCGGCGGGCAGAACGTCAACAAGGTCGCGTCCGCCGTTCAGCTGCGCTGGAACGTGAAGACCAGCCACGCCTTCGACGACGAACAGAAATGGATGATCCGCCGCGCGCTCGCCAACCGGATCAATGACGAGGGCGAACTCGTCCTCTTCATCCAGACCCACCGCTCCCAGGTCCGCAACCGGGAGGAGGCGCGCGAACGCCTCGTCGAGCTGATCGAGAAGTCGCTCGTGAAGCCGAAGAAGCGCCTCGCTACCAAGCCGAGCAAGGCGCAGAAGCAGCGCCGCCTCGAAGGCAAGGCCATCCGCGCCAAGGTGAAGGCCAATCGCGGCCGCGTCACGGGCGATTGATCCACCGCACATGATTCTTTGCACTAGCACGGGTAAACCCCGAGAGCCCCAGTCATTCGACCTGATACACAACCCTAGGTTGTTATCATCAGGAGCGGTCGGGTGGCGGATATTCCGAAGACGAGAACCTGTGTCTCGAACGAAGAGGCAGAACGCCTCCGAAATTTTGTCCGGCAAGCCAGGCTCATGAACGGCCGCATCAACGGCGCAAGGGTCGCAAAGCCCGAAGACGCTGAAGCGCTCGCCGGCCTCCTTGCGCACGAAACAATCGGCCCGCGCATCTACACGATGCCAAACCCGATCAACGCCTCAACCATGCAGCCCTTCATCACCGATCACCTGATGCAGCGCGCCAGAGGCGACGGCATCCTGTTCGTCTCGTTCAACGGGCAGGGCGACTGCACCGCCTATTTCGACGTCGAACTCTGGCCCCACTGGTCCATCGCCAAATTCGGCGGCGCCGTAAAAGCCGAACGCCAGGGCCGAGGTTTCGGAGGTCTCTGCGGCCTCGCTGCGGTCGAGTGGTGCTTCGACCAGCTCGGCGTCGCCCGCATCTGCGAAACCACCGCGCGCGACAACGACCGTTCGATCCGCCTGCTATCCCGCCTCGGCTTCGTCCAGCACGGCGAAGTCACCTCGGTAAAGCCCGACGGCACAACACGGCCATCCCTCTACTGGGAACTCGAACGCGACGCTTGGGAAGCCCAGAAATCCCTCCGCAGAACTGGCTAACGCGATCTGAGAAATTCGCCCGTCGCCATTGCCGTGAATCTTAAACCGCACTCGGCATGCTGATTACGGGGAATAAGGATCGGGGCGTCATGTCAGCTATACCAAACCAGCCGAAAGGCTCGGCTAGCAAACCTGCGACCAAGGCCCAAACCAAGGGCAAAGAGACGAAGGGCGCCAAGGCAAAGGCTGCAAAGCCCAGCGCGTCCAAACCGATTGACGCAAGCAAGCCCGCCAAACCCAAGCGCTCGATCACCGCGCAGGTCCGCCGCGACATCCTGATCTTTACCGGCTTCATCGCCGCCGGCTTCATCCTCTCGGTGAACCTCGACGTCGTCGGCATGCTCTACACGATCGGCGCGGAACACGTCGACATCCAGCTCTCCAAACTGTTCGGCACCATCATCTTCGCCTGCGTCGGCCTCACGCTCTACGTCATCACCCGCTACGGCGAACACATCCGCGAACTGCGCACCCGCCTGCAGACGGAAGAACGCGCCCGCCGCGTCGCCATGCACGATCCGCTGACGGGCCTGCCAAATCGCCGCCACCTCAAGGGCGTCCTCAACTGGCTGCTCAGCAACAACGACAACGCCCGCAAACTCGGCGTCGTCATGCTGGATGTCGATCGCTTCCGCTCGTTCAACGACGCGAACGACCGCGCCATGGGCGATGAAGTGCTCATGAACATCGGCAAGGTGCTCAACCTGCGCGCCGGTGTCGGCGGCTTCGTCGCTCGCCTGGAGATGGACGAATTCGTCGTCCTCCTGCCAGACCATGGCGAGGACGAGCTGATGGATTGGCTCTCTGGCACGCTCACGGCCATCGAAGCGCCCATGACCGTCGGCAAGACCAGCGTCAGCGTCAGCGCTACCGCAGGCGCAGCCATCGGCCTCGCAGACGGCCGCGACGCCGAAACGCTGCTCCATCGCGCCAGCCTCGCCCTGCGCCGCGCCAAGGACACCAGCCGCGGCTGGTTCGCCTTCTTCAAGACCGGCATGGACGAACTCGTCCGCCAGCGCGCCCTGTTCGAGAACGACCTGTGGACCGCCGTCCGCAATGACGAGATCGCGCCTTACTATCAGCCGCTCGTCTCCCTATCTGACGGCAAGCCCTACGGTTACGAAGTGCTCGCGCGCTGGACCCACGCCACCCGTGGCCCCATCCCGCCCGACCAGTTCATTCCAGCCGCTGAAGCCAGCGGCGCCATCGCGGAGTTGACCTTCAACCTCCTCCGCAAGGCCTGCCGCGAAGCGGTGAATGTCGAAGGCGCACCGCGCCTCTCGCTGAACCTCTCGCCGGTCCACCTAGGCGATGAAGGCCTCGCGCAGAAACTGCTCAAGGTTCTCGAGGAAGCCAACTTCCCGCCGCAGCGCCTCGAGGTCGAACTGACCGAAGCCGCGCTGGTCACCGATCTCGATGCAGCGCGCGACATCCTTCACGCGCTTCGCGAGCAAGGCGTTACCATCGCGCTCGACAATTTCGGCAAGGGCCACGCCAGCCTGCTGCAGCTCCGCCAGCTGCCGTTCGACAAGCTGAAGATCGACCGCTCCTTCGTCCGCCGCCTCGCAACGGATGCGGAGTCGGCAACACTGGTCCGCACCATCATCGCCATGGCCAAGAGCCTCGGTCTCACCGTCGTCGCCGAGGGCGTCGAGACGGTCGAGCAGGGCAAGGTCCTGATGAGCATGGGCTGCGATATGGGGCAGGGCTATCTCTACGGCCGCGCCTCGCAAGCCATCGCAGTCCGCCCCGGCGAACCACGCACGCGCCGCGTTGCTCTGCCCAAGCCTGCTGACGACGAGATCGTACTGGTCGACTAGACCGCAGCCTGGTTCAGCACTTCGCGCAGCTTCACCGCCAGCTGTTCCAGCGTGAACGGCTTGGGCAGGAAGTTCACGCCCGGATCGAGCACGCCGTTATGCACCACGGCATTGCGCGTATAGCCCGTCGTGTAGAGCACGCGCAGGTCCGGTCGCAGCTTCAGGGCTTCGTCGGATAGCTGCCGGCCTGTCATGCCCGGCATGACGATATCGGTGAACAGGCACTGGATATCCGGTCGCAGCGCCACAATCTTGAGCGCCTCCGCGCCATCGGGCGCTTCAAGCACGGTGTAGCCAAGATCCCGCAGACCCGCACACGTCATCTCGCGCAGGCGCGGCTCATCCTCCACCACCAGGATGATCTCGCTGGCGTTCTGCGACAGCGCCACATCCGGATCGATCGCAGCCTTCTCGGCCTCTTCCGCAGTGCCGAAGTAGCGGGGCAGGTAGATCTTCACCGTCGTGCCCCGGCCCGGCTCGGAATAGATCTTCACATTGCCGCCCGACTGCTTCACGAAGCCGAAAACCTGGCTCAGCCCCAGGCCCGTACCCGACCCCAGCGGCTTGGTCGTGAAGAAGGGATCGAACGCCCGCTCGATCACCTCCGGCTCCATGCCCGCGCCCGTATCGCTCACCGCGATCATCACATACTGGCCGGCAACCACATCCGCATGGTTACGGGCATACGCGTCATCAAGCGACGTGTTCGCCGTCTCTAGCGTGACCTTGCCATCGCCCTTCACGGCGTCGCGCGCGTTGACGGCAAGGTTGAGGATCGCATTCTCAAGCTGGCTGGCGTCGGCGCAGATGCGCCACAGGCCGCCAGCGAGCACCGTCTCGACCTTCACATTCTCGCCCAGCGAACGCTGCAGCAGATCGGTCATCCCGGCGACAAACTTGTTCGCATCCATCGGCTCGGGCGACAGCGGTTGTTGGCGCGAGAAGGCGAGCAGGCGGGCCGTCAGCTTGGAGGCGCGACCCGCAGCATCCATCGCGGCATCCAGCATCGGCTTGATATTGGGATCGCCCTTGTCCAGCCGTCGCTGCGTCAGCGTGATCGACGACATGATGACGGCAAGCATGTTGTTGAAGTCGTGCGCCACGCCGCCGGTCAGCTGCCCGATGGCTTCCATCTTGTGCACCTGGCGAAGCTGCGACTCTGCCGCCGTGCGCGCCTTGATCTCACGCGCCACGTTCTCCTGCGACTCGCGCAGGCTCACCACGGTCGCGCGCTGTTCGGCCAGGGCCTCCTGCAGCGCAGCCAGCGAGTTCGCCCGATCTCGGAACCACAACAGGATCACGACCAGCGCAGACACAATCGCAAGCCCGCCAAGCGCCAGCAGAATGGAGCCTGTGGTGCGCGCCTCGCCATTGCGCTGCTCCATCAGCTTGCTCTCGCGCGCTTCCATGGTGCGGACTTTCGCAGTCAGCTCATCCATCACCGCCCGGCTTGGGCCGCTGATGAATGTGGTGATCGTCTCGGGCGGCTGGCCCGACCGGCGCTGGTTGATGGCAGAGCCGATGTGCTCGAACTTCTGCATCAACAGCGACCGCAGTTCGGGCAGGGAGGACTGCTGCTCCGCATTGTCGCGCGTGAGTTGCGCGATCTCCTCGACCTGCCGCGGCGCATCCGCCCGCGCCTTGTCGAGATGCTGCAGGAACTGCTCCTCGCCCGTCAGCACATAGCCGCGCGCCGCCAGTTCCGCCTCCTGGATGGTCGACAGGAAGCGCGCGAGCTCACGCTCCACTTCAAGCGTGTGGGTGATCCAGAGAATGCGCGATTGATAGCTTGTGGCAAACGCCAGCGCGGTGGCGACAATCGCCAGCACCAGAGCCGCGGCTGCGCCCGGCAGAACGGCAGGATGCGATATCAGGCGGGGCAAGTCGCCTCCGACTGTTCCGCAAGGAACTCCAGCCCCAGAATGCCGATCAAATTACAACCGCTAGTCGAAGTTCCTGACGACGAAATCCGTAACATTCGCCCGCCGCGCACGGCAAGGCGTCACACGGAAGCGTCACATCCGAAGCCCGATTTCCTTCAGTCGAATCTCCAGGAAGTCCTGCGCCTTGAGCGGTTCTGGATACTTGTTGGGCCGTTCCGGCGTGATGCAGGACGCCAGCGTCTTGATCTCGTAGTCCGGGTTGAAGTGCAGGAAGAACGGCGTCGAATAACGCGGGAAGCGCGAACGCTCCGGCTTCGGGTTCATGACGCGGTGGGTCGTCGACGGCAGCACATGGTTGGTCAGGCGCTGCAGCATATCGCCCACATTCACGACAAGGGATCCCGGCGGCGGGTTCACGGCCAGCCACGAACCATTGCGGTGAAGCACTTCCAGTCCGCCTTCCTCGGCGCCCAGCAGAAGCGTGATTACGTTGATGTCCTCATGCGCGCCCGCCCGCACCGAACCTTCCGGCGGCGGCTCGGTCTGCGGCGGATAATGCAGCAGCCGCAGGATCGAGTTTCCATCCTGCACCGTGTCATCGAAGAACCGCGGATCGAGCTTCAGGTTCATCGCGATGGCCGACAGGATATCGAGCCCGAAATCGTCCAGCGCCTTGTACATGGCGTTGGTCGCGTCTTTCCAACCCGGAACCTCGGACACGTAGAGGTTCTCGCCCATGATCTCCGAATACTTGTGGCCCGCCGGCAGCTCGCGCGCGACGTGCCAGAATTCCTTGAGGTCCTTCGCCTTGGCTCCCTTGGCGACTTCGGTGGCGAACGGCGTATAGGCGCGCTGGCCTCCGCCGCCGGCAATGAAGTAACCGCGCTTGGTCGCGTCGGGCAGGGCGAAGAACTGCTTGCCGGCATTCACGCCGCTATCAATGACGCTCTGGTCGATCGGGTGATCGGTGATCACGGCAAAGCCGGTGTCGCGGAAGCTGGCGCCCAGCTTGTCGGAAAACGCCTTGGGATCGCGCTTCCACAGCGTATAGGAAATGGGCTCGAACAGGCTGGTCGTAGTGGTCATTCTGGCCTCGAAAAGTCGCCGGATCTGTTGGGGCGGGGCGTCTGGCATCGGCCAGGCCGCGTCGCTACATCCCCTAGTATATAGTGTAGCGGACGGAAGCCCATGCCTGCAGCCGCAACCCCGGATATTCTGACGCGTATCCCGGGCAAGCTGGGCCCGGAGGCGCATATATAATGGCAAAACACTTCGTGCTGCGCATGCGGCGCGACCTGTCGGAGGCCGTGGAACCGCCCGTCTGGCCCGCCGGGGTCACCGTCCGCAGCCTCGCTCCCAAGCCCGACAAGAAGGAAGCAAAGGCCGCTCATTCAGTCCTGGAAGCCGGCTTCTGGGAGGGCGGCGGCGGCGCCCCCATCTTTCCCCGCTGGTGGAAGGCCCTGCGCAAGGATTCAGAATTCGACCCCGCACTCGTCTTTCTTGCCTGGGAGGGAAAGGAAGTCATCGGCATGGCGCAATGCTGGACCAGCGCCTTCATAAAGGACCTCGCCGTCCAACCCCGCGCCCGCAAGCGCGGCATCGGCCGCGCTCTGCTGCTGACGACATTCGACGCATTCCGAAAACGTGGCGCCACGCACGTCGATCTCAAAGTGCGTGAAGAAAACGAAACCGCGCAGCGCCTCTACCAGTCGCTCCGTATGCGGATCGTCTCGCGGGACGCCGAATAGAGTCGTCAACGCGCGTTCATCTAGATGAGTTTTCGATTCAGACTGATGAATCAAAGTATACTCAAATAATTCGTCCGAATACTGTCGAAAATTTCCAGTATTAACTACGCCGCAAGTGTTCTCCGCTTGAATGACCTCAAGCCGCAGATGCGGCGGTGGGTTGGAAGTGAGCCGAGGTCCGAAGAGACCAACGCCGACTTCCCTAGGTTCAAAGGGACTGCCAGAATGGCATACGCGGATATCCGGATCGAAGCGCCCGAAGCGTTTCTCACGAAGACAGCTTCGGCCGACGAACTCTATCGTATCGGTCTGATCTACTCGGAAGGTCTCGACGTCGCCGTCGACCTCGTGCAGGCGCACAAATGGTTCAACCTCGCGGCAACGCGCGGTCACCGCGATGCGAAACTCTGCCGCCAGGAAATGGCCGAGATGATGTCGCAGACGGAAGTGCTCAAGGCGCAGCGCGCTGCCCGTGAGTGGATGAAAAAAGCCAACTAGGCTTTTCTCACTTCAGTTCACCACCGGCGAACACGATCGTCCTTTCCACCAGGACGTCCGTCGAGTTGACGAGTTCGCCGTCGATGTCATCTGCCGTCAGCACGATCGGAACCTCCGTGCAGCCGGCGATGATCACTTCCGCGCCTTGCGCCTCAAGCTTCCGGGCAAGAGTCGCCATCGACCGCTTCACGGTGTCACCCGTGTCACCGTTCTTGATGCGGTAGATCAGCTCCATGAACGTCCGCTGCGAGTCAGCGTTCAGCAGCACGTGGCTCACGCCACGTTTCGTCAACGCATCCTGATAAAGGTTTGACGACAGGCACGCGTCCACCGCGAGCACGCCCACGCTGTCGGGCCTTAAGTCCGCGACAACCTTCGTTGTCTCCTCGATAATGCTGATGAACGGCACGTTGATGGCCGCGCGGATCTCCGCTTCCCACGCATGCGTGGTGTTGCACGCCATCACGACGAATTCCGCGCCCGCTTGCTCCAGTCCACGCGCCGCACTCGCAAGCGCGGGGCCAGGCGATGGTCCTTCGCCACGCTTGTAGGCGTTGCGATCGGGGATCTTCGTGTTGTTGTCGATGATGAGACGCAGATGATCTTGTTCGCGTACAGCGCTGGTTCTTCTCAAGATTCGCTCAAAGAAATCGAGCGTCGCCATCGGACCAAGACCGCCGATCACGCCAACGGTTTTGGTGTCGCTCATGACTGCAGGACGCCCTGATAAGCGAAGAGAGAAGGTGCGCCGCCCGTGTGTACGAACAGGATCTTCGAGTCCTGCTTGAAGTGTTTGCGACGGATCAGACCGATCAATCCGGCCGCAGCTTTGCCCGTATAGACGGGATCAAGCAGAATGCCTTCATGGCGCGCAAACAGCTTCACCGCCTCAACCATTTCATCCGTAGGCAGAGAATAGCCCGGGCCAACCCATTCATCGAGCGCAACCACGCTCTCGCGCGAGGGTGTCGGCAAACCGGCGAATGCCGCTGCTTCCACAGCAAGCTTGTGCACATTGCCTTCCTGCTCAGCGCGCGGACGACGCACATTGATGCCTGTCAGCGGCACGCCCGTATTTGCAGCGTTGAAGCCAACAAGAAGCCCGCTGTGCGTGCCAGCGCTGCCAGAAGCGACGACGAACTCGTCAAACGCCAGACCCATATCCAGCGATTGCGCCAGGATCTCACGCGCGCAGACGACATATCCCATCGCGCCAAGCGCGTTCGAGCCGCCGCCGGGAATGACATAGCCCTTGCGGCCAAGCGCCTTCAGCTTCTCCGCCTCGGCATTCATCGCGGCGGCAAGATCGGTTCCGGCGTCAACCACGGTGATAGATTCCGCACCAAGAAGATCGAACAGGAAGTTGTTTCCACTCGCTTCTTTTTTGTAGCTGCCCGCCACGCGCTGCTCGAGCACGAGCCGGCATTTCAGGCCCTCATGCGCGGCGGCAGCGAGCGTCAGGCGACAATGGTTAGACTGCACCGCGCCAACCGTGATCAGCGTATCCGCGCCTTGGCGCAGCGCCTCGGCGACAAGGAACTCCAGCTTGCGCGTCTTGTTTCCGCCGCCTGCGAGACCCGTCAGATCATCGCGCTTGATCCATATCTCGGGTCCGCCGAGATGCTTCGACAGCTTCTCAAGCCTTTGGATCGGCGTCGGATTTGGCGTGTAACGGCGGCGGGGGAGGGCTTCAATTTTCATGACCCAGCCATAGGCCGGGCAGGGCTCGCAGAAAAGCCCCGATCAGAACCGCGCCACGTCGTAGAACAGAGAGAAATCGATCGGCAGGGCGTCGCGGATGAACTGCTTCACGAACAGGTTCTCGTCCGCAATCATCTTGCGGCTGACATAGACGACATCAAAGCGGTGCAGGGGCCCGATATCGGAAAGATCCTTGCGCGCCAGGCCGTTCCGCACGTCCACAACCCGCGTCATCATCTCGCCGCCCGGCATGCGCCGCATGACAACGACATGGGTCGGCTTGCCCTCGTCGGTCCAGCCGCCGGCCAGCATGATTGCCTGCAGCACGTCGATCTCGCCCGGCAACGCGAATACGCCCGGCGCCTTGACCTCGCCGCCCACAAACACCTTCTGCGAGCCGAAATCGGTAGGCGTAATGACCAGCGACGGATCGCGCAGCTCGTTCGCGTAGATGTCCTCGATCGCCAGCTTCAGCTCGCCAGACGTATGGCCGCCCGCCATGATCGCCCCGATGGTTGGCAGGGTGATGCGGCCGTCAGGGGCGACAGTGAACTCGCCCGAAAGTTCCGGCGCGGTGCGTACGTCCACCCGGAACTTGTCGCCCGGATAGAAGCGGTAGGCCGCGTCTTCCGCGCGCCAGTTCGGATAGGAAGCCTTTGGAAAATCAGCGCTTTGCTCAGGCAAAGGCGCGCTCATGCAGCCCGACAGCACGGCAAGCCCGGCAACGCCGGACAGGGCGGAAAGGCACAGACGCGACATGATTAATGTGTGCCCGCGAATGGATAACCGGTTCTTAAGCGGCTCGGGGGAAGGCTAGCCCGTTAACCGCGGGATACCTGTCGCCTTGAGCGTCGAGACTTGGACAGAGAGAACGACCGCCGGCGCGGATGCGCCGCGCACGCAACCGCGTGTCGCGCGCCTGCGTCCGAAGCTCGGCGTCGCCGATCTGTTACTTCAACTTTGGCGCGCCAAGTGGCTGATGTTGTTGGTGTTCGTTCCGATCCTTCTGATCGGCATCGCCGTCACGCTGATCGCGCCGACCAAGTACACGGCCAACACGCGTCTGCTCGTTCGCCTGGGTCAGGAATACGTCTTCGACCCGGTGATTGGCGACGCTGCAAAAGGCGCTTTCCCGCAGCAGGAAGAGGTGATGCAGGCCGAAACCGAGCTTGCGCGTTCACCTGTGATCGCTGAGCGCGTCATCGCCAGCATCGGCCTGGGTCGGCTCTATCCGAACCTTGCAGAGGCCAAACTGCGCGCCCGCGATCGCGGCGCCTACGTCATCGATCAGGAAGCACTGGAAGCCTTTGCAGCCAATCTGGACGTAACATCCGCGCCCAAATCCGCCATCCTGCGCATGACCTACGCGCACGAAGATCCGGCGCTCGCGGCCGCCACGCTCAACCGCTTCGTCACGGAATATCTGAAATACCGCCAAGAGGTTCTCTCCGGCAAAGACGTGGCCGGGCTCACCGAGCAGCGCGGCGTGATCGAGGGCAGGTTGTCAGAAGCAGACAAAGCCCTGCGCGACTTCCTCACCACAAATAACCTCAGCGATTTCGACGCCGAGGCCGCTTCTGCAAGGAAGCAATTCGCCGACATTTCAGACGAACTCACGAGAGTGCAGGCGTCACTCCACGAAGCCGAAGCCAAGTCCTCCGGTCTCAGCAGGCAGCTGGGTTCCACGCCAAAAAACGTCGACCTCTACGTCGAAACGACCTCCGAGCAGGATCTCGTAAAGCTCCGCGTCCAACGGGAAGACCTGCTCGCGCGCTATCTGCCGGACAGCCGCGTCGTGCAGGACATCGACCGCAAGATCGCGCAGCTCGAAACCTACCTGAACGCTGCCCCCGCACAGGGCCTCCGTCGCATCGGCCCCAACCCGACCTGGCAAGCGCTCGAAGCCGACCGCGCCGTTCAAACCGCCAACATCAGCGCGCTTACAGGCCGCTCCGCAGCGCTCGCCACGCAGAAGCGCGATGCCGAAGCCCGTATCACCCAGCTCGCAGCCCTCGAGCCCAACTACCTGCGCCTCAAGCGCGACCGTACGGCCCTCGAAGCCTCCGCAGGCGCCTTCGCCACGCGCGAGCAGACAGAGCGCGCCCGCAACGAGCTGGCCTCGCTCAGCGCCGACAACATCTCCGTCTATGAAGCCGCGCGCCCGCCCACGCGCGGCGACGCCACCAAACGCCTGATCGCCATCGGCGCTGCGATTTTCGGCCTGATTACAGCGCTCGCCGTCGGCTTGCTGCGCGCCTGGTCGGTCACCGGCTTCGCCACCGCGGGCTCTGTCGAACGCACGCTCGGCCTCCGCGTCCTCGCCACAGCGAAGGACCGCACGTCGTGAGAGACCTGCGCGCCGACCTGAAAGAGCTCTACCGCTCGCTCTCGCAGACGTCCTCAACGGACGGTGGCCGCACCGTCATGTTCATGGCCTCCCGCTCGGGCGAAGGCACATCCAGCATTGCCACGGCCTTCGCGCTGCTCGCGGCCGAACAGGCGCGCAAGCCGGTCTGGCTCATCGACCTCGACCTGAAACGCAACCATCTGTTCAACTCCTTCGCCGTCGGCCCGTTCGCGGAAGCCTTCGGCGGCGTCGGCCCGCCATATTCCGCCAGCCTCAAGAGCCAACCCTTTTTCTCGGTCGAACCGGAAGCCCCGGAAGCCGCTCAGGGCCTCGGCCTCTTCACCGCTCACCGCGTCGGCGAAACCCGCCTCATGGTCACGCAGTTCGACGCCTCGCGCCTTGAAGCTGGCCAGGGCATCCGCATCAAGACGCAGCCCGCCTACTGGCAAGCCGTCCGCGCCGCCACTGACTGGGCCGTCGTCGACGCCCCCGCACTCGAACTCGCCAGCGCCGGCCTCGCGATCACCTCGCAGATGGACAAGACCGTCATAGTCGTGAACGCCGACGACACCTCTCCTAACGATGTGGAAACGCTCCGCCGCGAGATCGAATCCCATGGCGGCCGCGTCGCCGGCGTGGTGCTCAACCGCGAAAAGCCCGACGCGCGGTTCGCCGATCGCATCTCGAGATGACCGCGCGCCAGCCAGTCGGTCGTATTGAGCTGGTGCTCGCGGGCCTCACGCTGTTCATGTTCGCCGAAGCCTTCCTGCCGCGCCTGCTGTCGCCGCAAGCCGCCGACGCAACAGGACAGGTTCCGGAGAGCACATTCCTCCGCCTGCTCTGGTTGCCGTTCTACGCGCTCATCGGCCTCGGCCTGATCGCTGCGGGGCAAGCTGTGTGGCGTGTGATGTTCCGCTCGCCATGGCTTGTTTTGCTTGCACTTCTTGCGATCGCATCCGCGCTCTGGTCGATCGATCCGGAGCTGAGCTTCCGGCGTGGCATCGCCGTGTTCGCCACCACGCTGATGGGCATCTATCTCGCCGCCCGCTACGACTGGATCTCGGCCTTGCGCCTGCTCGCCATCGTCTGGTTCGCGCTGATGGTCGCCAGCTTCATTTCCGGCATCGTCACACCCAGCTTCGGCGTCATGCACGAAGTCCATCCCGGCGCGTGGTCGGGCGGATGGAGCGAGAAGAACGCGCTCGGCGGCCATGCAGCCCGCGCATCCTTCCTGTTTGCCTTCCTCGCCTGGCGCGATGACCCACACCGCCGCCTGTGGGCGAGCGGCCTCGCCATCGCACTGCTGCTCGTGATCCTGTCAAAGTCCGCCACAGCGCTTCTGGGCGCGGCACTGGGCATAGGCGTGCTCATCGCCGCGTGGTGGATGCTTAAGGGACGCCGCTGGTCACTGGCGCTCGTCTGGGGTGGCGTGACAGCCATCGTCCTCGCCGTGATGATCTATGTGACAGCCCCCGGCATACTGCTCGGCGTCATCGGCAAGGACGCCACGCTGACCGGCCGCACAGACATCTGGGTCGAACTCATCGCCTCCATCGAGAAGAAGCCCGCACTCGGCTATGGCTATCTCGCGTTCTGGGGTCTCGACAGCGAACCGCGCTACTGGCTCCAGCGCGCCGTCGATTGGGATGCGCCCTCCGGCCACAATGGCTGGCTCGATCTCGCCATCTCGCTCGGCATCACCGGCGTTATCATCTACGCAATAGATGTGGCAGCCTCGTCCTGGCGCGCAGCCAAGCTCTCGCTGACATCGCCAGCAGGCGTCTTCGCCATCGGCTTCCTCGCGCAGTTCATGCTGTTCGCGATGTCGGAGAGCATCATCCTCGCCCAGAACAGCATCCTCTGGGCGACCTACGTGTTCGTCGCGGCGAAACTCGCGATGGAAGCCGCCGAAGCGCGCAACCCCATCGCGCAACCGACCTAGTCGATCACGCCCGACAGCACAGCGCCCAATGTCGGCGCCGCCAGAACAGCGCCAGCATCAACCGCGCGCTGCGCCAGTTCTTCCATCAGGTCCGCCGGCGCGCCGTATTCAGTCGGCGCGGTGCTGACGTCGTGCGTGAAGAAGAACACCCACGCCTTTGCCTCGATTGCAGTTTTCAGAGCGGCGAGGGCGCGCTTGCGATGCATCGCGGATGCGCCAAGCTGGATTGCGCGCAGCTGGCTGCGATCGCATTCGCCGACATTGATCCCGGGAAGGACGCCACGCCCCGTAACGAAAACGTCGCCGATCCATCGCTTCGCCGCATAAGACGTTTCGCCATACGGGAAGGCAAAGGCCGACACGGTTTCCAGATGTCCGGCTTCCTGCAACGCCACAAGGTTCTCGCCAATATCGCGCTCAACCTTGCTCAGCGGCGCACGCGCGCAATCCAGATGCGAATGCGTGTGGGAGCCGATCTCGTGCCCACGCTCACGCAACTCGGCGAGTGTCGCAGCGTCGAACATCTCGCCCATGATCGGGCTGTCCTGGTTCATCAGCGTCGTGCACGCGTAAAAGCCCGCGCGTCCACCATGTTTCTCGACGATGTCTGCGCCATTCAGGGCGGACTTGGGAAAGTCGTCGAATGTGAACGTCACAATCGGCCGATCCGGCGCGACGTCGGCGGTGCAGGCATTCCGCCATTGTACGACGCGGCGCTGCATCTTCGCGGGCGGCGAACGCGAGGGAACGTACGTCCACTCAACCATCACAGGGCCTCCGAATAGACGAGCGCGCGCCATGCCTTGAGCGCGCGCCCACGCACGGCGAGGGGCAGGCTCTCGGACTTCGCAACATCCGCCGCGAGCCACTTGAAAGATTTGCGGAAAGGCAGGGCGCGCATACGGGTCGCCATGCGGAAGAGGGGCATCGCCGCTGCGTCGGCAGGGTGGTTCGCGGCCATGTGCGCGAAATTCCCGCCCGAGCGCGCATACTTGCCCATCAACTGCTTGGCCGTATCGAGGCCCAGATGCGTCGCCGTGTTGTCGATGTGGACGATGGGGAAGTGCTTCTGCGCATTGAGGCCCCAGTCTGTATCTTCCCAGCCCCATCCGGTGAACGTCTCATCGAACGGGCACGCGTCGAGCACCGCGCGATGCACCAGAACGTTGGAAGAGAACACATACCGCCCCGGCGCCTGTGCACGCACCTCTGCGGGCACGCACTCCGACATCTCGGCCTGCCAGCGATGCAGCGCGTAGGCGCGACCCTTGGGGGCGGACTGCAATGAGTATCCGCCCACGATGATCGCAGGCTCGCCGACATGGGCCATGGCGTCGAGATAGGCTCGGATGAACACCGGCGTATCCGGTGTCATGTCGGCATCGACCATCAGGATCCAGTCGGCGCGTGCATGCGCCATGGCGGCATTACGGGCGGCGGCGCGTCCGCGGTTCTGTTGTGAGGACACAATGCGCACGGCGGCATGGGCATGACCCGCACTGGCTTCGAGGTGGGCCAGGAAGTCGTGATCGCAGCTTCCATCGTCATAGACGATGACTTCGACCTGATCGTTCGCTTCGCACTTCGACAGCCCCGCCAGCAGGGGGGTTACGTCATGGCGCAGTGTCGGCACGCAGATCGAGATGCGCGGCTGTGCGCCACGCCAGAAGACGTTGTCGTGGATCGTTGCGATCTCGCGCACAACACCGTCGGTCTTCATGACATACCTTACAGCGTGCATCGGATCAGCGTTCCTTCTGCCGGTCGCCAAGCAGGCACGGCACGGTGATCAGCACGATCCACGCATCAAGCCAGATCGTCGCGCGTTTCACATAATCCATATCCAGCCGAACGCGCTCGCGAACCTCTTCGGACGTATGGCAGGGCCCCCGTGATCCGTTGACCTGAGCCCAGCCGGTCATGCCGGGCTTCAGGCGATGGCGGTGCGCGTAGTCGCCCACAGTGCGTGTCACCTCGATCGAGCCCGCCGTCATGCCCACGGCATGCGGGCGCGGCCCAACGATCGACATCTCGCCGAGGAGAACGTTCACAAGCTGCGGCAGCTCATCGAGGCTCGACATGCGCAAGACGCGGCCAAGGCGTGTCACGCGCGGATCGTCGTGCACCGTCTGGCGGATGATGCCTTCTTCGGCGCGCTTGTCGGGCCGCATGGTGCGGAACTTCCAGACGCGAATGATCTGGTTGTTGAAGCCGTGGCGCTTCTGGCGGAAGAACACCGGCCCCCTGCTGTCCATCTTGATCATCAGGCCGATGATCGCCATCGGCAGGGCCAGCACGATCAGAGCCGTCGTCGCCACCACAAGATCGAATACGCGCTTCACGGCCGCACGGCGCACGTCACGGGGCGCACCGGAGATGTAGGCCGCCGGCGCATCGACCACGCGAGCGAGCGAGGTCTGCTCCGGGTTGAACCCATCCAGATCGAGAACGAGGATGATCTCCTGCGGAAGGTTGCGGATCTTGTCGATCAGCTCCCGCACGCGCGCCTGTGCAGTCGACGTAACCGTCACCACGATCCGGTCGACTTCCGGAAGGCCCTCCCAGCTCAGCAGGTCTTCCACCTTGCCGAGGAACGGCGTGTCGCCCATCAGCGTCGCGGCCGAGCGCCCGGCCCGGTCATCGAAGAAGCCGACGATGTTCAGCTCGCGCTCCTGCACGTTCCGCGAAACGATCCGCGCGGCTGCCTGCGTGGCGCCAACGATCACCACATTGTCCGACAGCCGTCCCTTGCGCGTCGCGGCTCGGACCATGCCGAGATAGTTGGCGTGAAGCGCGAACACCCCGAGGGCGTTCACGGCGCAAAGCTGGATGAACATCCCCGCCTTGGTCGGCATCGCGATGCACACGATCAGGAACACGATGCTCATCGCGCCAGATGCGCCAAACGCAACGCGCGCCATGTGGCCGACGATTGAGCCGGCATATCGGAACCGATATCCGCCGGCCGCCCAGATACCGAGCACGCACATGGCCGGCATCATCAGATACGGCAGAGCAGCGCCCAGCGGTATCGCCAGCAGGTCGACGCCCTCGGCGGCGCACAGCGCCAACGTCACAAGCGCAACCGCCAGCGCGTCCACAAGGCGCGTCACGATACGGATTGCGGAGCGATGCATGAAGCGCTTGCGTCGCGAATGCTGCACGACGACAGGCGCAGCCTTGTCGCTTTCGCGCCGGCCTTCAGCGTTCGCTTTGGGCTTGTCCACCCAAGCCAGTCGTTCAGCGCCCATGGTTTGCCCGCACGCTCGAGACTTTCTCGATGGGAGCAAAGCTATTGGAACAGGGTCAAAATCGGCTTCAGCCGATCGATGAAATTGCAGGGATCGGGGCGCTGCCGGCCCGGAATCGGAAGCAAGCGCTGGTGGCGAGCCCGAAAAGCCGGAGCGATTATCTTGAGGCATCCGCGAACCGCACAGCCGCACAGCGGGGGGGCTGGACTCATTAATGAGGGGTTGCAGCTCCAGCGCCGTGCTTCACGCGCATCAGAACATCGACCGGACCGGGTCATACGATGATGTAGTAGTATTCTTCCCATAATAATAACGACAGCCGCGGATCGTTACGTCGAACCAGATCGAGCGCGAGGGCGCGCCCGCAAATCTGCGAGCCTCGAAAACAAAACGGGCTGCCTCCGGTGTCGAAGGCAGCCCGCTGTAATCGGAAACTGAAAGCGCCTAGTGGCCGCGCTTGTCGTAGGAAATGATGCAGCCATCCGTCATGTGGTAGCTCGGCGTCACGGCCTTGCCGGCCAGCATCGCATCCAGCGTGGTCGAGGCGTAGTCATTGTCCGGCTTGGCGCGGGCGCGGCCGAAGGTGACGCGGTCGTTGATCGGGCCCTGATAGAGGATCTTCCAGGTCTTCGGCTCGACGATCAGCGTTTCCGTAGCGCGCTCAACGCCCCACGGCTCCGTCACGGACTGATCCTTGTCCTTCAGGATCTGCATGGTGATGCCGAAATCCTTGGCTTCCTTGCTGATCATGTCCGGCGTGTCATGCGTGTTCGGGTTGATCAGCACGAACTTCACGCCCTTGGCTTCGTACTTCGACTGAAGGGTGTGGAAGTCCGGGTTCAGCTGTTGGCCGATCGGGCAGCCCTTGGTGTGCATCGAGATCACGATCGCCTTGGCGTCCGTGTTTTTGTAGAGCTCGAAATCCTTGCCCGTGATGTCCTTGAGCTTGAAATTGGCCATCTTGGCCAGCGGCAGGGTCATCTTGACCGCGCTGGCAGTGTCTGTGATGGCCGCCTGCTCCGCGGCCGGCGGCGAGCAAGCCGCGGCAAGCCCGAGCGCCAGGGCGGCGGCTGCAGTTGCGGTGAAAATCTGGCTGAGCATGGGGAAATGCCTTCCTGATCAGATCTGCGGCTGATGTCTGCCGCTATGTGGTGTTCCAGCAATTATCTGCCAATCGCCAGACAGCGTCAAAGGGGGCGAAGGGCCAACGCACTGCAATGTGTACGGTTTTGACCGCCCGAGACTGCAGAAATCCCGCGCTTTTCGGCCCCAAGCGACCCCCAAACGAAAACAGGCGGCCCAAAGGCCGCCTGCTCCCGTGCTTTGAGGTCGTCCAGGTCTAGTACGTGGCTTTGATGCCGACTTCGAACGTGCGGCCCAGAGCGCTGCCGAGGCGAGCGTCGTAGCCGTATTCGATCTCGTACTTCGCCGGATCGCGGTCGAAGATGTTCTTCACCGTGGCCGAGAGGCGGAGTTTGTCTGTGAAGTCGTACAGGTAGATGAAGTCGAAATAGACCGGGTCTTCGCCGTTTTCACCGTACTGGATGCCGGGGCGGTCATCGACCACTGCCGAGCGCCAGTCAGCCTGAACGCGGAACAGGTGGCTGTCCATGCGGTAGGACGTGAAGGCGTTGACGCTCCACTCCGGCGCAGCGCGAGCAGCGCCGAGCAGGTTGAGTTCGCCGAGACGCTGTTGGCCAGGGTCGACGACGAAGCCATCGAGGGTCGCAACCGTGTCGCGCAGTTCAAGAACCTGCGTGGCGGTCGCGCCGATCGTGAAGTCACCCATGTAGAGCGGCATCGAGTAGTCGATCTGGTAGTCCAGACCGTTGGTGATGACGCCCGGGCCGTTGCCGAACACCGTCGAGACGCTGGCGAGCGTCGAGACGAGTTGTGCGGCGGTCGGCGGAGCGGCTGCGTTGCAGACGCCGCCCGGGGTGGCGGTCGATTCCTGGTAGCGAACACGCGACGCCAGCGGGTGGGTGCACGGGTTGCTGCCAGCAGCGTAAACGGCGTTCAGGATCTGGTTGGTCGTGGCCAGAGCACGGAACTCTTTTTCCGTTTCGATGTCGAAGTAGTCGACGATGAAGCGGAAGTTGTGATCCGAAGCGAAGCCTTCCGACTGCCAGATGAAGCCAGCACCCCACGACGTGGCGGTGGCCGGTCCGATGCTTGAGTCGGTGACGGTGATCGACGGCAGCCACTGGCTACCAGCCAGAGCGTAGTTGGTCACGCCGTTGGTCACTTCACCGGGGCTCAGGCCGATCGGCGGAGCAAGGTAGTTGGTGCCGTACGATGCGCGGAGCGAGATCGGACCCCAGACATCCCACTTGCCCGACACCTTATAGACCGTGTCGCCGATACCGCCCGAGAAGTCTTCCTTACGAACAGCGGCCGACAGGTTGAGGTTGTCGAAGACCGGGATCTGCAATTCGCCGAAGATAGCGCGTTGCTGTTGGTCCGAACGCTCCGGAACTTCCGGATCGAAGAACACGAACGGTCCGGCATTTTCGCAACCGGTATAGCCGGGTTGGCCAGCCGGGATCGGATCCTGACCCGGCCACTGGCACGGGGTCGAGCCGTTGTAGAACGGGCTCGGGATCGTCTCACGCTCTTCGAGCTGACGGCCTTGCAGACCGACGGCCCAGGCGAGCGCGCCGCCCGGCAGTTCGATGCCGGTTTCGCCGCTGAACGTGACGTCCAGCGTGAGGCTGGTGGCGACGGTTTCGCTTTCGCGATCGTCATAGAGCCAGCGCTGCAGTTCCACCGGAACTTCCCAGCCCGTGGTGCCAGCAGGCGCCGCCAGGTTGCGGTTCGTGCCGCTCAGCGGGTTCAGGGCGTTCAGAGCGGGGTTACGCGTGAACGACGTCATGAACGGGTTCAGCCAGAGGCAGCCATTCTGACCGGCTTGAGCCGGGTTCTGGGTGCCGAGGCGGTTCGGGTTCGTGTCGGTCGCACGGCAGTTCGGGCCGCCGAAGCCGTTGAGGGCTTGCTGGATGCGGTGACCAAGCATGTCAGGCGCGGTGAGGCGCGTGATCGTCTGGTTGTAGGTCAGCGCGGTGTCGTAGTTGATGTTGTTGAAGATACCGGCCCATTCGCCGAAGCGACCATTGAGGCCGCCTGAAACGCGGAAGCCCTGATAGTCGTACTGGTTGAGCGCGGTGTCGTCGCCGAACGCCTGCGTGCCTTGGAAGGCAAACGTGCGGTACAGCGAGCTGGCGGCGCCAGCGATCGTGAAGCCCGACGAGGTCGGAGCAAGCGTCGTGCCCGTGTCAGCGAGGAATTGCGCGACGTAGGGGTTGGTGCGCGGGATGAAGAGTTCGGCGCCGGTTTGAGCCATAGCCGGACCACGCGAGGTCGGCAGCGACGGGGACACGTGCGTTGCCGATTTGACTTGGCCGTAGGCCGCATCGAGGTGGAACTTCATGTCGTCGTTGATGCGCGCGTTCAGCTGGCCGTAAGCGCGGTACGTGTCCTGATCTTCAACGAGGTTGTAGAACGGGAAGTAGCCGAAGCGGCAGAAGCCGGCGTTCGGCGTGGCCGGAGCCGACCATGCACCGCCGATGGCGCCGCAGTTGGCAGAGCGCGAGCCGACCGAGAGAGCGTTGTCGTAAACGCCGGTGCCGACAGCAGCGCCGTATTCGTCAGCCGTCGTGTACTGGCCGCCAGGGCCGGTCGGCGTGAGGGTGGTCGGCAGCGGGCCGCGCTGCGTGTAAACGCCGATGTTCGACAGAGCCGACCAGGGCGAGATGTTGGTGGAGTACGGGGTCTGGGCCCAGTCACGCTTGTCCGGGGTCAGCGGCGAGCGGTGCTCGTATTCCACCGACCAGAGGAAGTTGACGTCGCCGTCGCCGATACCGCCGAGCAGGCTGGCGGTGTAGTCGCCATCCGAACCGTCGATGAATTTGTACGATGCGTTGCCTTCGAGGCCGACGAAATCATCGCGCGTGATGAAGTTGATAACGCCGCCGACAGCGTCCGCGCCGTACGTCACGGCAGCGCCGTCTTTCAGCAGTTCGGTGCGGGCCAGAGCAGCGCCCGGGATGAACGACACGTTCGTCGAAACGCGACGGCCGTTCAGCAGGGTCAGCGATTTTTCAGCGCCGATGCCGCGAAGGTTGAAGCTGACTGCGCCCGGGGCCGAACCGCCCTGGAAGTTGGCTTCGCCTTGGGTGAAGCCGGCGATCGTCAGGCTCTTGGCGAATTCGAGAGCGGTGGGCGAGCCCTGCTCTTCGAGTTCGGCTTGCGAGAAGACTTCAACCGGAAGAGCAGCATCTTCCGGGCTGCCCGCGATGAGCGAGCCGGTGACGACAACGCGGTCGCGCGTTGCGGTGTCTTCTTGAGCAGCAGGTGCAATCTGGTCGACAGGCGGTTGATCGGCGGCTTGTTGGCCCCAGGCAGGCATGACACCCGCGACGCCAATCAGCAGCGCAGCGCTGGAAGCGCTGCGGAATATGGACTTCATAGTTGTACCTCCCCGAGTTGAGTCTGTTTGCGACTCTCGATGCGGCGACTGTTGGCCGACACGTCACGGCGCGTCAACGACGCAACCGCGTGATCCTTCTGTCTCGCAGTTGCAGCACGACGCGCGTTGATCAAATGAAGAGCGTCACGCAGCGTAGTTCGTGAATCCACGCACGCCGCAGGAAGTATTTTCATGCGTACATTCGCAGGTGCGGTGGCATTTTGCGCCCCACGTTGCGCAAAAGCCGCAACGGCAATGAATGGAAGTTTTTTTGTACTGTGCAGATGCAAAAATCTGCATGCCGTAACGGCATACCTTACGTCACCCAACGTCAACGCAGACCGCTTCGCTGACGCTAACCAACGTCGGCATCCAGTTACGCACCTCAACGCGAGGCATGATGACGACATCTTACGTTACGGAAGGTCAGTCTGTTTGACGGACCTGAATTCTGCAGCGTAACTCACCGCTCAGGGGCTTCTTGGATTCACGGTCGATGTTGGAGTTGAGCGGCGTAAGCCGGCGTGTTGATGGCGTCGACCATCTGTCCAACATCTCGTTGCGCCTCGAACGCGGCACATTGAACGTGCTGCTCGGCCCAACGCTCGCGGGCAAGACCAGTCTGATGCGGATCATGGCCGGGCTCGATCGGCCGAGTGAAGGTGAGGTCTCGTTCGACGGCCAGAACGTCACCGGCAAGCCGGTCGCAAAGCGCAACGTCGCGATGGTCTACCAGCAGTTCATCAACTACCCGGGCTGGACCGTGCGCGAGAACATCGCCTCGCCCCTCAAGGTGAAGCGCGTTGCCAAGGCTGAGATTGCTCGCGAAGTCGAACGCGCCGCCGAATTGTTGCGCCTTGGCCCGTATCTCGATCGCAAGCCTCTGGAACTCTCCGGCGGCCAGCAGCAGCGGGTCGCGCTGGCGCGGGCGATCGTCAAGAAGGCAGGGTTGGTGCTGCTCGACGAACCGCTGGCCAACCTCGATTACAAGCTCCGCGAGGAATTGCGCGCCGAATTGCCAAAGCTGTTTGCGGATTCTGCCGCTGTCGTCGTGTACGCCACCACCGAACCAACCGAAGCGCTGTTGCTCGGCGGCTCGACTGCGACGCTGAGCGAAGGACGCATCACGCAGTTCGGTCCAACGCTGGAAGTCTATCGTCATCCGCATTCGCTTATCACTGCGCGAACCTTCGCCGACCCGCCGCTCAATATCCTGCCGGTGGAGCAGGCCTCCGATCCGCAGCGATACCCGGGCGCGCGCACGCTTGCCTTCCGGGCGCATCACCTGCGTCTTCAACGCAAGTCACCATCCGCACACGCCTACACGCTGAAAGTCGTCTCGACCGAGCTGACTGGATCAGAGACTTACGTGCACCTCGACTTCAACGGCCAGAACTGGGTGATGCTGGCGCATGGCGTCCACGCCTTCACGCCGGGCGAGATACTGACTGTCTATCTCGAGCCAGCCGACATACTGATGTTCGACGCGAACGGCGCTGCGCTGAAACTTGCAGCTGAGGCCGCCTGACCCATGGCCCGCATCAACCTCGACAATATCCGCCACGCCTACGGTCCAAACCCGAAGTCGGATGCCGACTATGCGTTGCGCCAGGTGAACCATGTCTTCGGCGATGGCGGCGCCTATGCGCTGCTGGGTCCGTCAGGTTGCGGCAAGACCTCGTTGCTCAACATCATCTCTGGTCTGGTCACGCCAACGCAGGGCCGGGTGTTGTTCGACGCCGACGACGTCACCAACCTGCCGACCGAGAAGCGGAACATCGCGCAGGTCTTCCAGTTCCCGGTCATCTATGACTCGATGACCGTGCGCGAGAACTTGGCCTTCCCGCTACGCAATCGCGGGGTGAAGCAAGCGGAAACCAATGCGCGCGTGGACGACGTGCTCGGCATGATCGGCCTCAAGGGCATTGCCGATCGCAAGGCGCGCGGCCTCACGGCGGACGACAAGCAGAAGATCTCCCTCGGTCGCGGCCTCGTGCGGTCAGACGTCAACGCCATCCTGTTCGACGAACCGCTGACCGTCATCGACCCCCAGATGAAGTGGCAACTCCGCGCTCAGCTGCGCGAGCTGCACAGGCGCTTCGGCTATACAATGATCTACGTCACGCATGACCAGACCGAGGCGCTGACCTTCGCCAACAAGGTCGTCGTGATGTACGAGGGCGAGATCGTCCAGATCGGCTCGCCCGAAGAACTGTTCGAACGCCCCAGCCACACCTTTGTCGGCTACTTCATCGGCTCGCCCGGGATGAACGTCATCCCGACAACGCTCGACGGCGCCAACGTCAGGCTGGGGCAGTATTCAGCCCCCTTGCCCGCCGCGCCGCGCCTGACGGGGCAATCCAAACTCGAACTCGGCGTTCGCCCCGAATACGTACGCCTGACGGACACAGGCATACCGGCCACCATCACGCGCGTCGAAGATGCGGGCAGGTATCGGATCGTGCGCGCAACGGTGCAGGGCCACCCGATCACCGCCATCCTGAAGGAAGGCGAAGATCTGCCATCCAACCCACACATCACGTTCGATCCGAAAGGCGTGCATCTCTACGCCGACAGCTGGCGCGTGGACCTCGGCGCAGGAGTGGCGTCATGAAGCCCGTCAACCAGAAAGCCTGGTTCCTCGTCCTGCCGGTTCTGATCCTCGTGGCGATCTCCGCGATCATCCCGCTGATGATGGTCGTCAACTTCTCGGTGCAGGAGAAGGCCTCCAACGGCCAGTTCTTCTGGATGGGAACGAAGTGGTACGAGACCGTGCTGCACGACGAGAAATTCTGGGGCGCGTTGGCGCGCAGCCTGTCCTTCTCCGCGATAATTCTCATAATACAGGTGCCGCTCGGCATCTTCATCGCGCTCAACATGCCGCGAAAGGGCTGGGGCGTTCCCGCCAGCCTCGTGCTGATGGCGCTGCCGCTGCTGATCCCGTGGTATGTCGTCGGCATGATCTGGCAGATGTTCGGCCGCGTCGACATCGGCTTGATGGGCGTGATGCTGAAGGACTTCGGCTACAACTATGTCGGCGACCCCGTCGATGCGTGGGGCACGCTGATCCTCATGGACGTCTGGCACTGGACCAGCCTGGTTGCGCTCTTGTCGTACGCCGGCCTCGTCTCCATTCCGGACGCTTACTACCAAGCCGCCCGCATCGACGGCGCGTCCAAATGGGCGGTGTTCCGATACATCCAACTGCCCAAGCTCGGCCGCGTGCTCACCATCGCGATCCTGCTGCGCTTCATGGACTCGCTGATGATCTTCGCCGAGCCCTTCCGCGTCACGGGCGGCGATCCGGCCTTCCTGTCGATCGAGCTTGAGCAGAAGGCGGAAGAACTCGGCTGGGCGTCCGCCATGTCGATCATCTTCTTCCTGATCATCCTGGCAATCAGCTGGGTCTTCTACGCGGTTATGACGCGCGATGATGCACCCAGCGCCGCCAAGACGGAGAATGCCAAATGAGGCAGCACAGGTTCTCCGCCGTCGTGATGGTGGTCTTCATCCTGTTCCTGCTGACACCGATGTACTGGCTGGTCAGCATGAGCTTCAAGACCAATGCCGAGATCACCGGCGGCTTCACGCTGTTCCCGCAACAGTTCACGTTCGAGAACTACGCCAAGGTGTTCGGCGATCCGAAATGGCGCTCGGTGTTCTTCAACTCGATCTTCTACGTCGTGCTGAACACCATCATCTCGGTCGCCGTGGCGCTGCCGGCCGCCTACGCCTTTTCTCGCTACAAGTTCTTCGGCGACAAGCATCTGTTCTTCTGGCTGCTCACCAACCGCATGGCGCCCGCCGCCGTCTTCGCGCTGCCGTTCTTCCAGCTCTATTACAAGATCGGGATCTTCGACACGCACCTCGCGGTGGCTCTCGCGCATTGCCTGTTCAACGTGCCGCTGGCCGTCTGGATTCTGGAAGGCTTCATGAGCGGCGTGTCGCGCGAGATCGACGAAACCGCCTATATCGACGGCCATTCCTTCCCGAGCTTCTTCGTGAAGATCTTCCTGCCGATGATCGCCTCCGGTATCGGCGTTGCGGCGTTCTTCTGCTTCATGTTCTCGTGGGTCGAATACCTCATCGCCGACACGCTCACGCGTTCAGCCGCCACGCCCATCACCAGCCAGATGCGCGCCGTGTTCGAGCGACAGGGCGGCACCGACTGGGGCGTCCTGTCCGCCGCCGGCACGCTTACCTTGATCCCAGGGGCGATCGTGATCTGGTTCGTCCGCAACTACATCGCCAAGGGCTTCGCGCTCGGGAGGGTGTGATGGCCACGCTCGCAGACGTCCGCCGCGTTGCTCTCAGCCTGCCGGGCACGCAGGAGCTGAATGACCACGGCGGCAACTGGTTCAACGTCGGCACGAAGTCGTTCGTGCTCTACGGCTTTCCGTCAAAGCGCTGGATCTTCAAGCTGCCCAAGCCGCGCCAGGAGCTCCTGTTCGAAGCGCGCCCGGACGTCTTCCAGCCCTACCGCGCCGGCGGCATGCGCTGGAGCTATGTCGACATCGCGCCGCTGACCCGCGAGGAAATTGACAGCCTCGTCACCGACGCCTGGACCACCATCGTCCCGAAGAAGGTGTGGGGTCCGTACATGGCGAGCCGCAAGGCATAAGGGTCGCTGACCCGCGGCAACTCCGCAAAACCGGGCCTTTTCCGAGGGCTGATTTCCCATCCAGACCTGCTATTCTGCATCCGTCACCACCCCGACGGCACAAGGGATGGGACAGATACGAGTTGAAACGCAGCATACAGAGCCAGGAGAAAAAACATGGCCAATGCATATACCCCTCCCGAAGGCGTCCGCGCGCGCCTGCGCGCCGAAGGTCAGAAGCTGACCCTCTGGGGCGCCATCCTCGCCGGCGGCGGCATCGCCGGCATCATCGTCTCGACGGTTCTCAAGGCCGTCTTCCTCGGAATCCTCGGTGGCCCGATCGCCTCCTTGTCCTGGCTCGCTCTGTTCGTGGGCGCCGGCCTGTTCTTCTGGGGCTTCAACAAGATCAAGGAAGCGCGTAGCGCCTGATCATGACGCCAACGCCAGATCTCTCCGAAGCCCAGAAGAAGGGACAAAAGCTGTTCATGACCGGCATGGGCCTGGTCATGGGCGGCCTCATCTTCGGCGGAGGTCTGGCGATGGTCTTCTACTTCCTCAACGTCAGGATGGGGTCCTACGTCTCCATCACGATCGGGGTCGTC
This sequence comes from Hyphomonadaceae bacterium, assembly GCA_965229115.1. Classification (GTDB taxonomy): domain Bacteria; phylum Pseudomonadota; class Alphaproteobacteria; order Caulobacterales; family Hyphomonadaceae; genus UBA7672. The sequence continues at coordinate 1,018,399 of CBDDIR010000003.1, forward strand.
GCCATCCTCGCTGGCATCTGGCTCCAGATGCGCGGGGCAAAGCTCCTCAGGAGCAAAGCGTCATGAACCAGAACTGGATGGGGTGGACGCTCCCGACGGCGCTGTTCTTCGTCGCCATTGCACTGATCCTCACCGCTTTTGGCGTTCTAGCTAAGGTTGCGCCGCGTAATGCGCCGCGCGTCGGCGTCCTCGGCATCGCCACCCAGCGGGGCGACCGCCTGTTCCTCAGCCTCCTCGGCTCGGCGTTTATACACCTCGCCTGGATAGGGCTTATGCCCGCAAGCCTGCCCCTGTGGTTCGCAACCCTTGCGTCGCTGGTTTACGCGGGCCTCGTTTTCCGGTTTGTTTGATCCCTGAAAGATTCCGGGGCCGTCAGAGCTCCCGGCAGGGAGGTTTCTATGCGGTCGATGATGCGCCCTCGTGCGCTGATGCTGGCGGTTGCGTCGGCTATGGCTCTGGGAGTGTCCGCCTGCGGACCTGAGCAGGCCACTAACAAAGCGCCCAATCCAAACGCCGCCGCCGAGATCGCGAAATTCCTCGACGCCGAAATCAAGGACCAGTCCGTCCTCGACCGCGCCGCCCAGGAAGCCGAGCTCAACTGGTTCGCCACCGCCGCCGCGCCGTTCCAGGGCATGGAGATCAACGTCGTCTCCGAGTCGATCGCCACGCACGAGTATGAATCGAAAGTCCTCGCGCCGGCCTTCAGCGCCATCACCGGCATCAAGATCACGCACACGCTGATGGGCGAAGGCGACGTGGTCGATCGTCTGCAACGTCAGATGCAGTCGGGCGAGAACATGTTCGACGCCTACGTGAACGACTCGGACCTCATCGGCACACACTGGCGCTACAAGCAGGTGCGCGATCTCACCGACTGGATGGCCAACGAGGGCAAGGACGTCACCTCGCCCACGCTAGACCTCAACGACTTCATCGGCATCAGCTTCACCACCGGTCCCGACAAGAAGCTCTACCAACTGCCCGACCAGCAATTCGCGAACCTCTACTGGTTCCGCTATGACTGGTTCACCGATCCGAAGAACAAGGCCGACTTCAAGGCCAAGTACGGCTACGACCTCGGCGTCCCCGTGAACTGGACCGCCTACCAGCAGATCGCCGAATTCTTCACCGGCCGCGATATCGGCGGGAAGAAAGTCTATGGCCACATGGACTACGGCAAGAAAGACCCGTCGCTCGGCTGGCGCTTCACCGACGCGTGGCTCTCGATGGCCGGCAATGGCGACAAGACCAATGGCGGCCCGAACGGCCTGCCGGTCGATGAATGGGGCATCCGCGTCAACGAGAAGTCGCAACCCGTCGGCTCATGCGTCGCGCGCGGTGGCGACACCAACGGCCCCGCCGCCGTCTATGCGATCACCAAGTATCTCGACTGGATGAAGAAGTACGCGCCGCCCGCAGCACAGGGCATGACGTTCTCCGAATCCGGCCCGATCCCATCGCAGGGCGAGATCGCACAGCAGATGTTCTGGTACACCACCTTCACCGCAGACATGGTGAAACCCGGCCTGCCGGTCGTGAACGAGGATGGCACGCCGAAATGGCGCGTCGCGCCTTCGCCGCACGGCGCCTATTGGGAAGAAGGCCAGAAGCTCGGCTACCAGGACGCAGGCTCGTGGACGCTCATGTCCAACACGCCGGCTGATCGCGCCAAGGCTGCCTGGCTCTACGCCCAGTTCGTCACCTCCAAGACGGTGGACGTCAAGAAGAGCCACACCGGCCTCACCTTCATCCGCGAAAGCACGATCCAGCATCCGTCCTTCACGGAGCGCGCGCCCAAGCTCGGCGGTCTCGTTGAGTTCTATCGCTCGCCCGCGCGCACCCAGTGGTCGCCCACGGGCACCAACGTGCCGGACTATCCGAAGCTGTCAGCGCTCTGGTGGCAGAACATCGGCGACGCCGCCGCTGGTTCGAAGACGCCGCAGCAGGCGATGGATGCGCTTTGCAAGGCCCAGGAAGACGTGCTGGCCCGCCTCGAGGAGCAAGGCGTGCAAGGCGACATCGGTCCGAAGCTGAACCCGGAAGAGCCCGCGCAAGTCTGGTTCGATCGTCCGGGCGCGCCGAAGCCGAAACTCGCCAACGAGGATCCGGCCCCCGAAACGATCGACTACGACACGCTCATCAAGAGCTGGCAGCACTAGGAACTGAAAGCCCGAAACAAGTAGGCCCCGCAGCAGAACTGCGGGGCCTGAGTTACCGGGTAGAAAGCAGTCAAATTCAAACCGGTGCGCAATCGCCCTCGGGGTGGCGACAACGGTCCGAAAACTCTGGCGGCTAGCCTATGATCCATCAATACCGGCTGGCCGGATTGTTTTTGTTAGGCTGAGTAAGCGGTCAGTGCAAGCCAACGAGATCGTGAGCAATCACGAGCGCTGATAGATCGATCGGGGGAGCGGAAAGTTGTCGATGCGATGCAAGGCGCTGATGTCCGGCCTGCTATTGGCTGCAGCTTCATGCATCTCGGCGCCAGCGCCGTCTCAGCCATCACCGCTCACGCGCGTCGCTGGGCCGCTCACGCAATCGCCACCGAGCCACGCCTTCGGCGGCGCTGCCTATGCGATGCGCCTGGAAGATCTCGGCGCGCAGGGTTACGTCGAGGAAGAATTCTTCGTCTCAGGCGCCGCCAACGTTTATGACTGGCCAGCCACCGGCGCGGTCATCCGCACCGCAGACGTTCCCTACACAACCCGCGTTCTCGTTCGCCGTCCGAAATCAGCAGGCACATTCTCCGGCCGCGTCGTCGTCGAGATGCTCAACCCGTCGAATCTGTTCGACCTCAATATCGGCTGGGCGATCCATCACGACGAGATCGTCCGTCAGGGCGATGCCTGGGTCGGTATCACCGCCAAGCCCATCGCCGTCGCCACGCTCAAGACGTTCGACCCGGTCCGCTACGCGCCGCTCAACTGGGCCAATCCACTCAGCGCTGACGATCCGCGCAACTGCGCCGTCACCGGCGACACCGCCAAGGCTACCGAGAACGGCCTCGTCTGGGACATCCACACGCAAGTCGCCAAATGGCTGCGCTCGACCGACGCCAGCAATCCGTTCCGCTATGGCGACGCCGCTTCGCACGCCAAGCGCCTCTACGCGTGGGGCTATTCGCAAACCGGCGGCTTCCTGTTCACCTACATCAACGCCATCCAGCCGCTCGTCGTCGCGAAGGACGGCAAGGCTCCCTTCGACGGCTACATCGTCGGCATGCTCGGCGGCCCCTCGCCAATCAACCAGTGCGCCGAACGCATTCCGACTGGCGACCCGCGCCGCCCGATCCGCAACGCAGGCGTCCCGGTCATCCACATCATGAGCCAGTCCGACTATCTCGGCTGGGCCCCAAGCCGCCGCGAAGACAATGACACGCCCGGCGACCAATACCGCCACTACGACATCGCGGGCGCAGGCCACGCCACGCCCGACGAACTCTGGTTCGCCGCTAGCTCGGAGGACATCATCAAGGGCGGCCGCACCCCTCCCGCCCCCAACTGCGATCAGGGCCCCCGCAGCCGCTTCCCCAGCTGGGTCGCCTACAACGCCATCTATCGAAACATGAAAGCGTGGGTCGAGAACGGCGTGGCCCCGCCACCGTCACAAAACATCGAGGTCGTCGACGGCAAGGGCGTGCTCGACGCCAATGGCAATGTGAAGGGCGGCATTCGTTCGCCCTGGGTCGATGTCCCGACCTCGACCTGGAACGGCAACTCCACCGGCCAGTCCTTCTGCCGCATCGCCGGCCACGAAATCCCGCTCACGCCAGACCAACTCGCCAGCCTCTATCCAAGCCAGCAAGCCTACGAGCAGGCCGTCCGCCAGAACGTCGACGATCTGGTCAAAGCCCGCTTCATAACGCCGGAAGATGCGCGGATTCTGAAGGCGAGGGCTGGTGAAACCCGGGTCAGGTGAGGGCTGGGCAGGGCGCAAAGCCCCTGTTTTCGCGTCTTTTTGCCTTGCCGACCGTTCAGGCTTGCACCTGCCCCAAATCCAGCTAGGAAAGCCCCTCGCTTGACTGACAAGCCAAGCGGAGAGGTGGCCGAGTGGTCGAAGGCGCGCCCCTGCTAAGGGCGTATAGGGGAAACCTTATCGTGGGTTCGAATCCCATCCTCTCCGCCAGACTTTTCGCATAAAGCCGACATTCCCCATCAAAATCAGCGCATTCCACACCGGCCCGTCACGCCGCGCGCTTGACCGTGCGCCAATGCCGCAGCGAGCCTCAAAAGACACACCGCGAAGCAGGTTGTGAGTTCGGCGCATCGGAATCCGAACTGTCATCGAGCTGTGCCCAGACTGTCATACAGCCTCGCTAACCCCCACGCCCAAGGACGGGAGCAGTTGCTCTCATTGGGCCTGAAGGGGTTACAAAATGAAGTCTGGTACGAACAATTCGCTGCTGTCAGGCGGCCACTTCCGCGCAATGCTCATGATGAGCGGCGCTCTTCTCGGCGTTTCCTCGGCTCCCGCTTTTGCCCAGGAAGCAACGCCCACGGTTGCCGTGAACCAGCAAGGTCCGTCGGTCGACCAGGTCGGTCCGTCGGTCGAAGACGACAGCGAAGCTGGTCGTCGTGACGTCGTCGTCGTGACCGCGCTCAAGCGCGAAACCGACCTGCAGGACACGCCGATCTCCCTCTCGGTCGTCAACGCTGCCGCTCTCGAAGACAAGAACGTCCAGTCGCTCCTCGACTTCGCTGACGGCTCGGTTCCGGGCCTGCGCGTCTCGACCTTTGAATCGCGCCAGTCGGCCGTCACCGTCGGCATCCGCGGCATCGTCCCGAACGACGCCAACCAGCCGGCCCGTGAACAGGGCGTCGGCGTTTACATCGACGGCGTCTATCTCGGCCGCCAGCACGGCCTCAACGCCACGCTGCTCGACATCGAGCGCGTTGAAGTCCTGAAAGGACCGCAGGGCACGCTGTTCGGCCGCAACACCGAAGGCGGCGCGGTTCACATGATCTCGCGCAAGCCCACGGGCAAGTACGGCTATCGCGCCACCGCCGGCTTCGGCAACCTCGGCTCGTACAACGCCGACATGCACCTCGACCTGCCGGAATTCTTCGACATCTCGGTCAAGCTTGATGGCGTGATCCAGCACCGCGACGCGGTTGTCGAGAACCCGCTCGCCGGCCAGACCGGCTGGGGCTTCTATGACCGTCAGGGCTTCAAGGCGACCGCTCTGTGGCAGCCGATCGACACCTTCTCGGCCGAATACTCCTACGACATCGGCACCGACGAGAACACGCCGTACTACTCGCAGCTGATCAACTACAACGTGCTGAACCGTCCGGTCGCCACGACCTTCCCGATCCCGTCGGGTTCGATTGCGCCGCTGCCGCCGCTCGTGAAAGTCCACTCGAAGCGTCAGAGCGTTGCCGACATCGGCGTGCCGCAACAGCCGAGCGTCGACGAGTCGCTTGGTCACTCGCTGCACATGAACTGGGAAATCATGCCGAACATGGAGCTGCGCTCCATCACGGCTTACCGTGAAGTCTCGGCTGACCAGTGGGACAACGCCGGCGGCGCCAACCGTCCGCCGGTCTATGCACCGAACACCAACTTCTCGCGCTACAGCCTGTCGTATCTCGAGCAACACCAGCGCAGCCAGGAATTCCAGCTCGTCGGCTCGCTCGACCGGATCGACTACGTCGTCGGCGTCTTCTACTTCAACGAGAAGGCCTGGGAAGAAGCCGCAACGCCGAGCACGAACCGCTGGAACGCCAACGGCACCGGCTACACGATCAACGACCCGACGCCGACCCTCCCGGGCTTCCGTTCGCTCGACCGCGCGTCGATGGCTTACGCTGAAAGCACCGGCGTGTACGGCCAAGTCACTTACACCCCGCCGATCCTCGAAGACCGTCTGCACCTCACCATCGGTGGCCGTCAGACCAAGGACGAGAAGAACGGCTGGCTCTACAAGGTCAACAACGCCGCCACCAACCTGTTCTTCGACCAGAGCGAAGAGCGCTTCGACCCGGTGGCTGTTGCAGCCTTCGACGTTACGGAAGACCTCAACATCTATGGTCGCTACTCGACCGGTTACCGCGCTGGCGGCGCTTCCTCGCGCTCGCTGACCTATGACGCCTTCGGACCGGAAGAAGTGAAGTCCTACGAAGTTGGCGCCAAAGCCTACTTCGGCGACGACATCAGCGTGAACGCAGCCCTCTACAAGATGGACCGCGAGAACAGCCAGATCGACTTCACCCGCGTCACGGTGAACCCGATCACCAACTCGAGCCGCAACACGGTCGAAACCGTCAACGCACCGGGCACCACGGAAATCTGGGGTGTTGAACTCGACGGTTCGTGGCGCGTCACCGACAACCTGTCGTTCTCGGCTGGCTACGCTTACACCAACACGGATGTCCCGCCTGTCGTGAACCCGTTCTCGGGCGTCTCGCAGAAAGTGTACATCATCTACACGCCGGAAAACGTCGCCAACGTCGCTGCGGATTACTCGCTGCCGGTCGGCTTCGCCGATCTGAAGGTCCACCTCGACGCCACCTACGCCGACGGTCAGCACTCGTTCGAACAGTACGCCCAGCTCACCGACTCGTCGTTCATCGTCAACGGCCGTGTCTCGCTCGCGAACATCGCAACGGGCGCGGACCAGGACCTGACGCTGTCGCTGTGGGCGCGTAACCTCCTCAACGAGCAGCACATCTATCGCCGCTCGGAAGAGAACCGCACCACGCTCGGCGACTACGCCAACTTCAACGAGCCGCGCACCTTCGGTATCGAAGCCTCGGTCAAGTACTAGGAACTGAAGTCAGGCCGCGACGTCGTGAGGCGTCGCGGCCTTTCTATGTCTGGAATTCAGATATGACGCGCGAAACGCCAGAAAGCGTAACGTTGAGCGACCTCGTGAAACGCAATCAGTTTCTCGATGTCCGCTGCACCGAATGCGGTGTCTCGACCCCGATCGACCCGGACTTCTTCCTGACAAGACGGGGTGACATCGCGATCAATGAGCTGAAAGCAGACCTCGTCTGCGCCGGCTGTGGATCGTCAGCGATCAAGCTCGAAACGGTCCCCGCTAAGCCGGCCTAGGCGTTCACGCGGCTATCCCAGGCGATCATCGCTGTATCCGCCACGGCCTTCAGCTCGTCAGCGCTGGCTCCATCGCGCGCGAGCAGCGACATGCCGTTCTGGACGGTCTGTACAAACCGGGCCAGTGCATGAATGTCCACTGAGCGCCTGATCTCGCCGGCCTTCACGCCTTTGCTCAGCCGCGCTTTCAGTCGCTTGAGCGTCTCATGACGAAGCGACACGACCAGCGCGCCCAGGTCGGCATGACCTTCGCCGCCAACAGCGGACAGCGTCACCATGCAACCGTTCGGCGTCTGGCTCAGACCCAAAGCCGAATCATAGAGAAACGCCGCGACGGCGCCGCGCGCGGTCTCGGCTTCAAGGAAGCCTTTCCACGCGAGATCCTCATGCAGCTTGCGATAGTGATCCAGCGCTTCCACATACAGCGCCTCCTTGGAGCCGAAGGCGGCATACAGGCTAGGTGACCCGATCCCCAACGCAGACGTCAGGTCGCTGATCGAAGTCGCGGAGAAGCCCTTTTCCCAGAAGAGGTGCATGGCTGTCCCCAACGCCTCATCGCGATCGAAGGCCCGCGGCCTCCCCCTGCCACGGCGCTCCGTTTCGCTGTCTTCCGCGTGTGAAGCTCTTTTTTGCATCGATCGATATATAATACCCTTGATCGTGGACGGCAACGTCCACACCTGTTCTGCATCGATCAATACATAAATATCATCGAGGCAGACAATGCAGGAACTCACCAGCCAGGAACTGAAGGGCAAGCGCGCCTTGGTCACTGGCGCATCGCGCGGCATTGGCGCGGCCATCGCGCTGGCGCTCGCAGACAAGGGCGCGGATGTCGCCATCACCTACGAACGATCCGCCGATCTGGCGGCTCAGCTCGTCAAGAAAATCGAAGCCAAAGGCCGCACGGCAATCGCGATCCAGGCCGACAGCGCGGATCCGGCGGCGATCCAGCGTTCGGTCGATGAGGCAGCTGGCGCTCTCGGCGGGCTCGACATTCTCGTCAACAACGCCGCCATCGCGCGCTACAACGATATCGCCAGCTTCAAGCTGGAAGACCTCGACGCGCTTCTGGCGGTGAACGTGCGAGGCCCGGTGCTCGCGTCCAAGGCCGCCATCCCGCATCTCAAGTCTGGCGCGCGCATCATCAATATCGGATCGGCTGGCGCTGACCGGATCGTCGGCACGCCGGGCACGATCTACTACATGACCAAGTCCGCGCTTCAGGCCTTCAATCGCGGCCTCGCGCAGGAACTGGGACCCAAGGACATCACCGTGAACCTCGTTCAGCCGGGTTCGACCAACACCGAGATGAACCCTGAAAACGGCGAGTCGTCTGATTACCAGCGCAGCCTCATCCCGCTCGGCCGCTATGGCCAGCCAGAGGACGTGGCGGCGGCCGTGGCCTTCCTGGCGACGCCCGCGGCCCGGCAGATTACCGGCACGATCCTAACCGTGGACGGCGGCGCTCTTACGTAACGGCAGTTGAACCTGAGCCCGCTTCACCCGTCGCTCACGGGAAGCGGGCTCAGAATCTCCAAGATGTGACGCTGCGTGGGGCCAGCCCCGGCTTAGGCTCCGCGCAAAGGGACGCCCCCGTCAGAGGGGCGCCTGACCCATTTGGAGGAAACGTCCATGAAGCTGCTGTCCAGACTTCTGCTCGCCGCAAGCGTCGTCGCTGTCGCCACGCCCGCCGCTCTGGCCCAGGCCGGCGCAGGCAAGAAAACCGCCTGGGGCGCGCCAGACCTGCAGGGCTTCTGGACCAACATCTCGCTCACCGCGATGCAGCGTCCCGCCACCACGGACAAGCTGACGCTGACGGATGAGGAAGCCGCCAAGCTCGTCGGCCACAACACCTACACCAACGTGTACAAGCAGGAGGCGGGCGTCTCGAAGCTCGACCAGGCCGCCACCGACAAGCTGCTCGGCGACAAGAACGCCAACCGCGGGTACAACGCCTTCTGGATCGACCCGGGCAAGAACTACGCGAAGGTGAAGGGCGAGAACCGCTCGTCCTGGATCACCTACCCCGCAAACGGCCGTATCCCGTATTCCGAAGCCGGCATCGCCGCCAACACGCGCTCGGCCAACTATGACGACTACGAAGCCCGTCCGCTGCCGGAGCGCTGCCTGATGAGCTTCACGGGCGCCGCCGGCCCCGTGATGAATAACGGCCTCTACAACAACACCTACCAGATCGTGCAGTCGCCGAACTCCGTGATGATCCTCACCGAGATGATCCACGACGTCCGCGTCATCCCGATCGTGGCCTCCGCCGCCGAAGCCAAGCACGGCCCCAAGGAAATCCCGAAATGGGGTGGCGACTCGGTTGGCTGGTATGAGGGCGACACGCTGGTCGTGCAGACCGTCAACTCGCACCCGAAGCAGCGCTCCTACATCACGCCGGTCGGTGTCGTGACCGAACGCTACCAGCGCTATTCGGACAACGAGATCTTCTACCAGTTCAAGGTTGAGGACTCGAGCCTCTACACCCAGCCCTGGGGCGGAGAGATGTCGCTCATGGTCTCGCAGGAGCCGCTTTACGAATACGCCTGCCACGAGGGCAACTACGCCTTCTCAGGCATCATGGGCGGCGCCCGCGAGCTCGACCGCCAGGGCCGTCCGCACCCCGCCGAGAAAGCCACCTTCGCCGGAGTAGATGAACCGGACGGCGAGTAAGGTTTAAGCGCAACCTCTGGTCGTTCAGGTCCGGTAATTGCAGGTCTCCCTGTCGCGTGGTTAACCTCGCGCACAGGGGTGATCTGTGTCGGAACCAGACGGGCAGCATGCTAATAGCAGCGGCCGCGGTGCACTCGCTGCCGCGCGCGACGAGCTGCTACGCGCCCATTACGACGAGTTCCGCAAAGTCGCCGGCCGTGTCCTGAACGGAGACGCCGTCGCCCTCCAGATCCAGCCCACAGATCTCGCCCACGAAGCCGTCATCCGCCTCTCAGGCCTCGACCGTCTCGACTTCAAGGGCCGCACCCACTTCCTGTCGCTGTCCGCCCGCGTGATGCGCCAGATCCTGATCGACGAGATCCGCCGCATGCGCGCCGCCAAGCGCCAGGCCCCGCCGGTCTCCACCCAGCTGCCCCCCGAACTCGGCGCGCAATCCATCGACCTCGAAGACCTCGACCGCGCCCTCGCCAAGCTCGAGACCGTAGCCCCCGAACATGCCCGCCTCGTCGAACAGCGCTACTTCGCCGGCCTCACGCTGGAGGAGATCGCAGACCTCGACGGCGTCTCCGTCCGCACAGTGAAGCGGCAATGGCGCGCCGCCCGCGCCTGGCTCGTCGCCGAGCTGGGCCAGCGCTAGGCCAATGGAAGCCCAGCTAACCCGGCGCGCCTTCACCGTCTTCGAGGACGCCCTCGACATAGACGACCCCGCCGAACGCGAAACCTTCCTCGCCACCGCCTGCGAGGGCGACGAAGCGCTCCTCGTCGAAGTCCGCAAGCTCCTGCGCGCAGACGCCGCCGCCGAGCGCGTCATGCCCACCGGCGGCCTCGCGCCCAGCGCCAGCCCGATGCCGAAGAACATCGGCCGTTATCGTATCGTCGATCTCATCGGCCAGGGCGGCATGGGCGAGGTCTATGTCGCCGCCCGCGACGATGGCCTGTTCGACCACGTCGTCGCCATCAAGCGCATCCGCCCCAGCCTCCTGCCCGAAACCGCCCGCGCCCTGTTCGATCGCGAACGCCGCGCGCTCGCCACGCTCAGCCACCGCTACATCGCCCAGCTCTACGATGGCGGCGTCGACGAGAGCGGCGCGCCATACTTCATCATGGAGCTGGTCCGGGGCGTCGCCATCGACGTCCACGCGCAGGACAATGACCTCTCCCCCCGCCAGATCGTCGAGACCATGATCCAGGTCTGCGACGCGGTCCAACACGCCCACCAGAACCTCATCGTCCACGCAGACCTCAAGCCCGCCAACATCCTCGTCAACGATGCAGGCGATCCCAAGATCGTCGACTTCGGCGTCGCCCGCGTCCTGCGCGATGCAGACGACATCGCCCTCCATCCGCAAACACCCGGCTATGCCAGCCCCCAGCGCGAAGCCGGCGCCAGCCCCACGCCTGCAGACGATGTCTTCGCCCTCGGCGCCATCCTGCGTGCGCTACTCACGGGCGAGGCCCCACGCGGCGCCACACACACCGTCCTCACATCCGAAGCCATCACCAGATCGCCCGCCTTCGCCCAGCGCCCGGCCGACTGGCGCGCCGAACGGGCGAGGTTGGTGCAGGGCGATCTCGACGACATCATCACCCGCGCCTGCGCCGCAGCGCCCGAGGATCGCTATCAGGCCGCCGTAGCGCTAGCCGCAGACCTGCGCGCCTGGCTCGACACGCGCCCCATCGCCCAACACGCCGATGATCGTCTCTACGTCTTCCGCAAATTCATCCGCCGCCGCCGCTGGCGCGTCATGGCCGCCGCTGTCGGCGGCTTTGGCCTCATCGTCGCGCTGATGCTCACATCGACGCTCTACGCGCAGGCCGACTTCGCCCGCAAGCAGGCCGAAGCCCGCTTCACCGAAGTCCGCAGCCTCGCCAAATACTTGCTCTACGACGTCTATGATCGCCTCGAGCGCACGCCGCAAACGCTCACCATGCGCCGCGACGTGGCGCGGGTAGCGCAGGGCTATCTCAACCAGCTCGCAGACACGCCATCCGCGCCCTCCGAAGTCCTGCTCGAAGCCGCCGATGGTTTCGCCCGCATCGCAGACCTGCAAGCCGGCCGCTCGCGCGCCAGCCTCGGCGACCCAGACAGCGCGCTGGAAAACCTCGACCAGGCAGACCAGATCGCCGCCCGCCTGCTGAAGACCGATCCGACGAATGCAAGATCGCTGGCCCTGCGCGCAAGCGTCGCCATGCATCAGGCAGCCATCGCCATGAACTCAAGTCAGGAACTCGAGAAGGCAACAAGCCTGCTGGTCGAGGCAAGCGAGTATATCGCGCGCCTTCCCGCGGACTCACGCGCCGCCAAACTCCTCACGGTCCAGCATGCGATGGAGTCAGCCATCCTCGGAAACTGGAAGGGCGCCTACGAGACGAGCGAAGCGAACGCCCGCAAGGGCATCGCCATCGCCGAAGCTCTGCCGTCCGACCCAAAGGACGCGCGCGAGGCGCAGTATCTGCTGGCGCGCCTGTATGATGCACTGGGCGAGGCGGTCTATTACGGCGTCGGCGCCGCCCAATCCGAACCGATCTACGCACGCCTCGTCGAGATCACGTCGACGTACCTCGATGCCCATACAGACGACACGCTCGCCCAGAGGCTGGCGATCGAAGCGCACTGGGCGCGCGGCTCAACGCTCCTCGGCATCGAGCGGCCGCAGGAAGGCCTCAGGGAAATGCAGGCCGCCGCAGCCCTCGTCCCGACCCTGATAACCTACCAGCCGGAAGACACCGGCGCACAGCGCACCCAACGCATCGTCTATTCCGCGCTCGCACAGGCGTTGGCGATGTCGGGCCGCTTCAACGAAGGCGTCTCCTTGCTTCAGGATGAGCTCGCCAAGAACGAAGAGCAGGTGCGCAAGACCGGATCGCGGCCAGAGCAGGTGCGGTCCTACGGCGTCACGCTCGCCATGCTGGCCGATCTCTACGCCGACAACAAAATGGCGAAGGAAGCCTGCCCGATCTACGCGAAGGCAGAGCAGGTCTGGCTCGACCTCGACAAGCGCGGCGTGCTCACCCAACTCGACCGCGACAACGCCCAGCAGATGGTTCTCGATCGCCAGAAAGCGCTGAAGTGCAGGTAAGGGCGATGCCTGCCAGGCAAGGACGTAGGTGAACGCCCGATTCACCCCATTTTGTTGGCGTTCCAACCCTCTCAGCCTTTGACAACCCCACCGCCAGCGCCAATCCTGAAGCCGCTTCAAGGAGGGCGTCATGGCGCACAAGTCGACGAAGATCGCAGCCATTCTGGCAGTCGCTTTGGCAGCCGGTCTAGCAGCCTCCGCCGATAGCCCACTCTCCACCGCCGTCGCGCAGGAAGAGTGGAAGGTCCACGGCCTCACGGCGCCTGCCGAAATCGTGGTCGACCACTGGGGCATCCCGCACATCTTCGCCGGCTCCACCCGCGATGCCTACTTCCTGCAAGGCTACAACGCCGCGCGCGATCGCCTCTGGCAGATCGATCTCTGGCGCAAGCGCGGCCTCGGCCTGCTCTCCAAATCCTTCGGGCCTTCCTATGTGGAGCAGGATCGCGCCGCGCGCCTGTTCCTCTATCGCGGCGACATGGACAAGGAATGGCAGGCCTACGCGCCCGATGCCCGCGCCTCGGTCGAAGCCTTCACCGCCGGCATCAACGCCTATATCGGCGACGTGCGTGCGCAGGCGCGGCCGCTGCCCATCGAGTTCAAGCTGACTGGCTCAACGCCGGAAGAGTGGCGCCCGGAAGACGTGCTGCGCATCCGCAGCCACGCGCTCGTCTCCAACGTCACATCAGAAGTCACACGCGCCCGCGTTGCCTGCGCCGCCGGCGTCGGAGCAGACGAGCTGCGCCGCAAGCTCGATCCGGTTTCCCATAAGCGGGCGGTGCCGGCTGGCTTGAACCCATGTGACATTCCGAAGGACGTGCTGAAGGACTACGAGCTCGGCACGCGCTCCGTCGAATTCGAAGCCATCAAGAACAAGACGCAGGCCTCCATCGATCCGCAAACGCGCCTCGCTGAGCTGATGGACAAGCAGCACTATGAAGGCTCGAACAACTGGGTCGTCGCGCCGTCGAAAACCGAAACCGGCCGACCGATCCTCGCCAACGATCCGCACCGCACGCTTGGCGTGCCGTCGCTGCGCTATGTCGTCGGCCTCAACGCGCCGGGCATCAACATCATCGGCGCAGGCGAGCCTGCATTGCCGGGCGTCTCCATCGGCCACAACGAAGACATCGCTTTCGGCATCACCATCTTCGCGATGGATCAGGAAGATCTCTACGTTTATGACACCAACCCGTCAGACCCGAACACTTACCGCTACAACGGCAAGTGGGAGAAGATGACGGTCGAGAAGCAGTTGATCCCGGTGCGTGGGCAGGAGCCGCGCGAGGTCGAACTCCGCTTCACGCGCCATGGTCCCGTCCTGTCGAACGAAGGCAAGAACAAGGCCTTCGCGCTCCGCACAATCTGGCAGGAGCCGGGCCTCTCGGGCTATTTCGGCTCCTCGCGCCTCACCAACGCCAAGACGTGGGACGACTTCAAGGCCGCCAGCTTCAACTGGGGCGCGCCGCCGCTGAACCTCGTCTATGCCGACGTGAAGGGAAATGTCGGCTGGGCCGCCTCGGGCCGCACGCCCGTGCGCAAGAACTGGGACGGCCTAATGCCGGTCCCCGGCGATGGCCGCTACGAATGGCAGGGCTTCTTCTCGAAGGACATGCTGCCGTCCGTCCTCAACCCGAAGGAAGGCTTCTTCGCCACCGCCAACGAATACAACCTGCCCAGCGGCTATCCGGCTGAAGAGCGCAAGGTGGCGTTCGAATGGGCCGACCCGACGCGCTCCGTCCGCATCAAGGAAGTCCTCGCCGCCAACCCGAAAGTCAGCCTGCTGGATAGCATGAAGCTGCAGACCGACAGCGTCAGCGCCCAGGCCCGCCGCTTCGTGAAGCTCCTGAAATCCACCCCCGGCGGCACATCGTCCGTGAACGTCGACCACGCCCTGAAACTGCTCACCGCATGGGATGGCAACGAGACGGTCGATAGCCCCGCCGCCGCCATCTACGAAGTCTGGGCGCTCCGCCATCTCGGCAAGGCCGTCGTCGCCAAAGTCACCCCCGCCGCCGCCCGCGAGATCGTAGGCAACGGCCACATCGAGGCGATCCTCACCTATCTCGAAAAGCCCGACTCCCGTCTGGGGTCAAAGCCCATCGAGGCGCGCAACGCCATCTTCATCGAGACTCTGAAATCCGCCACCGACGAACTCGCCCAGAAGCTCGGCGGCGAGCCCTCCACCTGGACCTGGGGCCGCCTCCACCAGGCCAAGTGGGACCCCGCCATTGCCGCGCTCGCAGACCCGCAGCTGAAAGCGCAGATGGCCATCGGCCCGCTGCAGACGCCCGGTTCAGCCTCCACGCCACGCGCGCAAAGCTACCGCGCCTCCGACTTCAACGTCACCGCCGGCGCCTCCGTCCGCATGGTGATGGATGTCGGCGCGTGGGATAATTCGATGGTGATGAACACGCCCGGCCAGTCCGGCGATCCCTACAGCGCGCACTACCGCGATCTCTTCCCGCTCTGGGCGGAGGGGCGCTACGTCCCGCTCGCCTTCAGCCGCGAAGCCGTCGATCGCGTGGCCGAGAAAGTCATCAAACTGACGCCTGCGAAATAGGCATCGACCCTCGCGTTACGTCACGTCTGATTCCGCCTCTGCAACAACCGCGCGGAGAGTTGGGCAGAGCGGGTCAGCATGACGCACCGCGACTGAACCTGCGTTCAGAACATTGTCCCGAATTTCACTGGCGCGACTCCGCGAGTTGCGGCAATCTCTTGTGCGTGGGGGTTCACCGGGTCGGCAAAGTATCGATCGGGTCGGACTGCAAGACTGCCGCATAACATCGCGCCACCATTGGCTCTCTGAGACTGCTTCTCGTTTTTCTGGTCGCCATTCCGGACGCCCTTCAGCTTGTGCGAGCTGCAGAGCAATCACTCCGGAGGGGCTCGGGGATGGAAAGTTCGCCATGCTTCGCTTGCTCAAGCGTCACCTGATTGCGTGTGCATTCGCCGGCCTGCTCGCTGCCTGTGGCGGCGGAGGCGGCAGCAGCGGCGCGGCCGCCGGCGGCGGCGGCACGGGCGGCGGAGGCGGCGGCGCTCCCTCAGGCCCCTCCAACGTTGCGCCCTCGCAAGCCGAAGCCTCGCGCCTGCTCACGCAAGCCACCTTCGGCCCGACTCAGGCGTCCATCGAAGCGGTCGTCGCCTCCGGCAGCATCAACAACTGGATCACCGCCCAGATCTCGGCCCCCGCTGCCAGCATCAGCCATCAGGCCCACATCGACGCCGTGCAGGCAGCCTCGGGCTCCGTCGGCACAAACGAATTCTATCAAACCTGGTGGCGCCAGGCGATCAGCGGCGACGACCAGCTGCGCCAGCGCGTAGCCTTCGCGCTCTCCCAGATCTTCGTCATCTCGCTGAACGATCCCGTCGTCGACCCCCGCGGCGCCGCCTCCTATTACGACATGCTCACCCGCGACTCGCTCGGCAATTTCCGCACGCTGCTCAAGGACGTGACGCTCCATCCCATGATGGGCCGCTATCTCACCTATCTGGGCAACCAGAAGGAAGACGCCGCCGGCACGCGCACGCCCGATGAAAACTACGCCCGCGAAGTCATGCAGCTGATGACAATCGGCCTCATCGAACTCAACGCCGACGGCACGCCGCGCCTCAACGGCACAAGCCAGATCCCGACCTACACCTCGGCAGACATCGCCGGCCTCGCAAAAGTCTTCACCGGCATCTCTTGGTATCACCCAACCCCCACCAACACGACGTTCTTCGGCGGCAACGCCAACGCAGACCGCAACGTCACGCCGATGATCTTCTATCCGAACTACCACTCCACCGCGGAGAAGGTGTTCCTCGGCACGACCATCCCGGCCAGCGCCACCGTCAATGTCGGCGGCGATGTCGACATCGCGCTCGACCGCCTGTTCAACCACGCCAACACCGCCCCCTTCATCTCCCATCGCCTGATCCAGCAGCTGGTGACGTCCAACCCCAGCCCCGCCTATGTCGGCCGCGTCTCCGCCGTGTTCGCCAACAATGGTTCGGGCGTGCGGGGCGATCTCGCCGCCGTCGTCCGCGCCATCCTCACCGACAGCGAAGCCCGCGCCACCACCACGGTCGCCACCTCGACGTCCTTCGGCAAGCTGCGCGAGCCGCTGGTCCGCCTCGCCAACTGGGCCCGCGCTTTCGGCGCCACGTCGCAGACGGGCAACTACCTGATCACCTCGACCAGCGCGAACACCTCGCTCAGCCAGTCGCCGCTGTCCTCGCCCTCGGTGTTCAACTTCTGGCGTCCCGGCTTCACGCCCCCGGGCACGACTGCACTCGGCCAGCGCTCGCTCGTCGCCCCCGAATTCCAGGTAGTCGATGAAGTCACCGTCGCGTCTTACGTGAACGTCATGCAGGACATCATCCAGAACGGCGTCGGCTCCACGCCCACAGGCGGCTCCGGCCGCGACGTGCGCTCGTCCTACACCGCCGAAATCGCGTTGGTCGACACGCCCAGCACGCTCGTCGATCGCATGAACAGCCTCCTGTTCTACGGCCAGATGAGCACCACGCTGCGCGACCGCATCATCGCCGGCATCACCGCCGTCACTATCCCGACGGCCAACGGCTCGAACCAGGCCGCCATCGATACGGCAAGGCTCAACAGGGCGCGAACAGCGGTCTTCCTGTCGATGATCTCGCCCGAATACCTCGTACAGCGCTGAGGAGAACGCACATGACCATGTCCAGCGCCACCCGCCGTGAATTCCTCCGCCGCGCCAGCGCGCTCTCCTGCGTCGGCGCCGCCGCCTCTACCTTCGGCTTCCAGCTCGCCACCATGGGCAGCGCCGCCGCGCAGACCGCGTCGAGCTACAAGGCGATCGTCTGCATCTTCCTCTTCGGCGGCAACGACTCGAACAACATGGTGCTCGCCACCGACACCGACAGCTGGGGCCGCTACAACACCGCGCGCCGCACGGGCGACAGCCCCATCGCGCTGATGCCAGTCGGCACAGCCGCAACGCTTCCCGGCGCCACCAACCCCATCACCAGCCGCGTCCTGCCGAACAACAACGGCGCTTACGCTTTCCCGGAAGCCTGGGGCGGCGTCTTGCCGGTCGCCACCCTCACGCCGAACCCGGTTCCGCCGGGCACCAACGCGGCCTCCCGCACCTTCGGCATCAACCCGCACATGGGCGCGCTCCTGCCGCTGTGGACGGGCGGCCGCCTCGCCATCGCCGCCAACGTCGGCCCGCTCATCCAGCCCACCACCAAGGCGCAATACCGCGCGCGTTCCGTGCCGCTGCCCGCCAGCCTGATGTCGCACAACGACCAGCAATCCACCTGGCAAGCCGGCTCCGCCGAAGGCGCACGCCGCGGCTGGGGCGGTCTCATGGCCGATCAGATGCTGGCCTCCAACGGCACGAACTCCGTCTTCACCGCGATCTCCACCGCCGGCAACGCCGTGCTGCTCGCGGGCCAGAACGTCGTGCAATACCAGATGTCCACCAGCCAGACCGCGCCGGCCATCCGCATCAACTCGGCTGCCGCCGCCAACACCAACGTCTTCGGCGCCAGCAACCAGGGCGGGCGCATCCGCGAAATCATCCGCGACACGGCTGGCACCAGCTACTTCATGCAGGACTACGGCTCCAAGGTCGTCCGCTCGCAGGACTCGGCCGATCTGCTCAACGCGCAGTTCGCCGCCGGCTCGCCCGGCATCGGCATCGCAGCCCCGACCCAGCTGATGAACCCCATCACGCGCGCCAACGAAACCAACTCGCTCGCCGTGCAGCTACAGACGGTTGCGAAAGTCATCGCCGCCAACCAGGTCCTCGGCGTTCGCCGCCAGGTCTTCTTCGTCTCGATGGGCGGCTTCGACACGCACGACGTGCAGAACACCAGTCAGTCGCCGCTCATGGCGCGCCTGGCCCACGCCATGGCCTATTTCGACGGCGCGCTCGCCAACATCGGCGGCACGGACATGCGCGACCGCGTCACCACCTTCACCGCGTCCGACTTCAACCGCACCTACACCACCAATGGCGACGGCACCGACCACGCGTGGGGCTCGCACCAGTTCGTCATGGGCGGCGCAGTGCGGGGCGGCGACGTGTACGGCCAGTTCCCCACCGTCGGCGTTGATTCAGGCGCGTTCCAGAACCCCAACATGTCCGGCAACGTCCTCATCCCACAGATGTCGGTCGACCAGTACGCTGGCACAATGGCGAGATGGTTCGGCCTCAACGACAGTCAGATCGCCAGTATCTTCCCCAACATCCCCAACTTCACAAACCGCTACTACGACTTCCTCGCCGCTCCCGTCGCGTAGCGGCAGCGAAGCGAACCGCAATCGTTCCCCAGCCGTGTCTCGACGCCCGGCTCGGAACGACAGGGCGCCCGCGGCAAGGCTGTATCTCGCCAGCCACTGTCACGGGCGCCCGCCATTCTCACAATTGAGGGTCTTGTAGGGTGCATTGAAAATGCACCGTGCCCCACGCGCCCATCCTTCGACGAACGCCGCTCACAGTGACTGCCTTCTTCCCCCTTAAAGCGGGGGAAGTACGGCGAAGCCGGGATGGGGGCGAGGCACAAGCGAACTCTATCAATCGTCATTCCTGCGAAAGCAGGAACCCAGGGGCTCCAAGCACGGCTGATGCAGTCCCTGGGTTCCGGCTCACGCGCTACGCGCGCGTCCGGAATGACGACGAATTGGGGGATGGAGCGATCCCAAACTGTAGGACAGCCAAAAATCATCCCTCATGATTTCAGCCACCTGCGCGCGCAAGTTGGGGGATAGCCCCTCGCAGAATCTACGCCCTCGCGGCCGGGGTTATTATCCAACCCATGACACGACACAAACACGCGCAAATTGGGCTAGGCACCCCGTCGCCGCTTGATCACTGGATCAATGCGACGCTGCGCATGTTTGCGATGCTCGTGCTGAACGTCGCCTCAACAATCCGGATGCGCCCGCGCCGTCCCGCCGTGAATGCCACACGTCAGATGCCGCAGCCTCTGCCCGGACTGAAGACCGACACCCAATCCAAGGAAACAGAAATCGCTGTCCAGCACGACAGCCCCCAAAGCGCTCATGCTGAGCAGGCCCGCTACGCGGGCCGTCCGTCGAAGCACGAGCGCGTGCTCACCACCCCCTCCGTCTCGCTTGGCTCACGCCAAGCGATCCACCTCCCCCACACTCCGTGTGGTGGAGGCAAACAGCGCTCCATTGCGCGCGACGAAGGGGAATTGCCTCCACCTGTGCGAAGCACTGGGGGAGGTGGATCGCCGCGTCTTCGCGGCGAGACGGAGGGGGCCGCTCCACGCGCCCCAACTCCAAACAAAAACGCGCCCACCTAAGCGAGCGCGTCACAACTCAAACCAAACAAACCCGCACACCAGCGGGAACGCACGCTCACGTCCGGCGGTGAAACACCACCTGGCTCACACCGCGTTTGCCCGCATTGCGCGACAGCTGCACCACCACATCGATCACCGAGCGCGCATACTCGATCACATCGCTCCGCGTCAGTGTCAGCCCAGCCTGCAGCGTCATGAACGCAATCTGGTCCATCGCGCCTTGCGGACTATCGGCGTGAACCGTCGTCAGCGATCCAGGGTGTCCCGTATTCACCGCGCGCAGGAAGGTGAAAGCCTCCGCTCCGCGAATCTCCCCCACCATCAATCGATCCGGCCGCATCCGCAGGCTCGCCCGCAGCAGCTCATCAATGCCAACGCGCGCCTCGCCCAGCTCGCTGTTCACGGCGATCAGCCCCACCGCATTCGGATGCGCCAGCTTCACCTCCGGCGTGTCCTCGATTACGATCAACCGGTCCTGAAGCGGAATCTCTTTCAGCAACGCGTTCAGGAAAGTCGTTTTCCCCGTGCCCGTACCGCCCGAGATCACGATGTTCCGGCCAGCCTTCACCGCAGCCGAGAAGAACCCTTTGAGTTCGCCGCGATCAAGCAAACCCTGAAGCTGCTGATCCTGCTCAGCCCGCTCACTCCCAGCCGCCCGCTTCGCGCCATCGAAAGCGCCGGCCGCCTCGTAGTTATCAAGCGACAGGTCCTGAACCACATGCTTCCGGATCGCGAGCGCGTAGTAGCTCCGCGTCGCCGGCGGCGCGACCACCTGAACCCGCGCCCCATCGGGCAGGGTCGCAGCCAGCAGCGGATACTCCCGCGAAACACCCTGCGAAGTATGCGCCGCAATCTGCTGCGCCAGCCGCAGCATCATTGTCTCGGTCACGTCGGGCGCAGCATGATGCTCGAACCCGCGCGCGCCATCGATCCAGACTTCGCCCGGCTTGTTGACCAGAATATCCGTCACGTCCGCCCGGTCGAGCCAGGGAGCAAACGGCGCGAGATAAGTGCGGAGATAAACGCCTTCGCCGATCAATTCGCAGCGCCCGTTTTCACCGGAGCCACCGTCGAGAAGTCGAGGTCCTGGCTCACAAACACCCGCACAGGCGAGCCCTGCGGCACAGTCACCGTCGGCCCGATATTCTGGCTCGACGTCAGCGCACTCGATCCTGATTCAACGCCAGCCCGCGTCGATGCGATCACGATGCTCGTATCGCTCGAGTCGGTAATCGCAGCGCCGCCGATGTTCAGCAGCGTCAGCAGGATCGCCCCGCCAAACCGTTCCCAGAAGTGCGTATTCAGATCACCGTCCAGACCGCCGCGGCCCAGCCCATCGGTAGCCGGCGAGGCCAGCTCGATCGCAGCCCCATCGGGCCGGATCAACCGCGTCCAGATCACAAACGTCCGGCTCTGCCCCAGCGCGACACCGGACTTGTACTGGCCGATCAGTCGCGAGCCGCGCGGCACGAGAACCTTCGATCCGTCAAAGCCCTTCACGTCCCGCGTAACCACGGCGCGGACGTACCCGGGCAGGTCCGAGTTCAGCGCCGTCTCCAGCACGGCCGCGATCACCGTGCCTTCGATGATCGTGTTGGCCTTGTCGCCCAGCTGGCTCGCCCGCGCAGGCTTGGACGAGTCGCCCACGCCCAGCTTCTGCGCGAACCGTTCATCCGGATTGGTGCTCTGGTTGGCCGCATTGCTCATCGCGCCGGCAACCGCGGACGGATCCAGCGGCTTGCCATCCGCTCCCGTCGCGGTTCCTGTCACCGGAGCCTTGTACTCGCCCAGATCCACAACCAGGGCCGGAGCGCGCAGCCGGTCCAGCTCGCCCTGCGTCGGACCAGCCGGAACAGGCGGAGGCGGCGGTTGCTGTTCGACAACGGGGAAGGTCTCGATAGGCGCCGGCTCTGGAGCCACCGGAACATACGCCGGCATCAGAGGCTGCGGTTGCGCCGCTGCCGCCTCGGCCGCCAGTCTTTGTGCTTCAGCCGTCTTGGCCGCCTGCTCACGATCCAGCCGCGCGTTCTCCGTCGCAGCCCGGCTGGCATCGAGCTGCAGGAAAACGATCACGCCGAGCGCCAGCGCCCCGACGAGGCCGAACACGACAGGCCACAGGCTCTGCGATTGCGCAACGCGCGGCGGTGCATCGACATCGAATGTCGGGTCCAGACCCGTCCGCGGAGTTGCAGCCGTTCCTTGTTGATCTCTCACCATGTCAGCCTCGGCTCGGCTGGGGCAGCGGAGCAAGCTGCGGCTTGGGCCGCTTGCTCCACGACTTGTTCTTCACTTCAGCCTGCGTCTTGCCATAGCGGAGGATGAACGTCTCGGCGGTGAAGTCCGCGACCGTGTAGTCGCCCGACACTCGCGTATTCGCCATCTCTTCCTTGCCGTCCGCCCCTATCACGAACACGGCCGGCGCAGCGTTGCGGCTGTCGAACTGGAAATAGGTCAGCGTGCCGTCGTCGAAGACGCGCACGGGATAAAGGTTCTTCTGGCCCTTCATCTCATAGCTGAAGTTGAAGTCCTCCGGTTTGGGCGGAGGCGGGGGCGGCGGAGGCGGCGGCAGCAGGTCTGCAATCGGCGCAGGCGCCGGATAGAGGAAGCGCAAACGCAACAGCGTATCCGAACCCGGCGTCCGGCTTTCGGTCGCCGACAGCAGGAAGGAATAGATCCGCTGTGTCGTCACCACGGTCATGCTGGTGGGCGTCGATTTCGACATGGGCTTCAGGAACAGCAGCGTCGCCTTGCGGTTCGGCGTCACCTGCCAGGACAGCGAGTCGCCGATCGACACGTTCTCGATCCGCTCGTCCGAGCCGAACTCGATCGTCATCTCATAGCCGAGCTGACCGCGAATCCCCACGATGGCGTTGGGGTCGTACATGAATTCCTTGATGCGCGGATCGCCCGGCCCAGGCACGGGATAGGTGGCGACCTGCGCGAAAGCAGCCGGACCCAACGTGGCGAAGCTCGCCCCCAGCGCCAGCGTGGCGATTGCGGCTGCTCGAAACTTCACGCGATATTTCCCTCGAACCATTGGGCTCATGACTTTCCGCCCCCAGAAGTGCGGTCGCCCCATATCGCCCAACGCCTATCGACCACTTTTTGGGGTGGCCACGCAAGTGAACAGTCTGTCGTACGTGCAGCGATCACAGGTCTTCTCGCCTCATGGTCGGGCGTGGGGCGCGATTATAGGCTTGGCCCAGCCGCTCCCCGCTCGCGATCAGGGCGGGAGTTCCCACTGCGTCTGAAATCTCGCCCGTCCGTCGCGAATAGACCTCGCGGCTGGAATAGGCCGATCCGGCAGCGGCTTGCGTGCGATCGATCATGGCGACTCGTGCCGCGATCTCCTCAGCTCGGGCGCCCGGTGCGCCGTTGCTGATCCGGTCGGGTGCGGGCAGGCGGCGCATGGACGGCTCGTCGCCGCCACGGCCACGGCTGAAGCCGAAGCCCCGGCCGATCGCGGCGACCGCGCCGAGACCGAAGATCATGACCATCACGAACACGGTCACGATGATCCCGATCGTGATCACCGGTCCCATGTCGAACTTCGCTTCCGACGCATTCTTCAGGAGGATCGTCAGGAAGGGCTGCATGATCATCAGCATGACTGCGCCGAACACGTTCACGGCCAACGGCGCCATGGCGAACGAGAATGTCGCGCGCATCCAGCCTTCGAACAGGCCGCGGGTCTGGTCGAACAGCAGCATGCCAATGAAGATCGGCCCGATCGCCAGCAGGAAGGCGAGCACGATCTTGGTCGCGATGATGATGCCAAGCGTCAGCAGCAGAAGCGCGATCGACGTGAGCCAGAGCAGGCCCGAGCCGAGCATCGGCCCGCCCTGCAGGAGGTTCGCCGTGGGGCTGGCCATTCCGCCATAAACGCCAGCTGCGCCGGATAAATCCTCGAACGCTTTCTGTACGCCACCCATGACATTGCCATCGAAGGTCGAGCCCTGTGATGACAGGGGCGAGACCAGCAGCTTCATGATCTCTGCCGGTCCGTCGAACAGCAGGTTGAAGATCAAGGTCTGATAGGCCGCCCACGACGTGAGGAAGGCGAGGATCAGGCCGATCTTCAGCGCGGCGAATGGCAGCTCGGTCACGCGCATCCCGCCACGACCGAACAGCAGTTGGTAGCCGATCAGCGCGATGTAGATCGTCAGCAGGCCGGTGAAGGCAATCGAGAACACCGTGTCGGGGCCGACAAGGTTTCGGTACGTGTCGTGCACCAGAATGCGGATATGGCAGTCGACCGTCTCGAGGACGCCGCCAACCATGCCTTGTTCGGGAGGGGCCGGACAGAATGCCATCATGCCGCTCCCAACAGGCGCGGCATCCACTCATTCGGATCGTCGCCGACCTCGATGCGGATATCGTCGAGCATGCGCACCGTGCGCTCGCGGCCGGAGAGCACGGTAAGCAGATCGCGCTCGCCATTCAGGTTGAGGCGCGCCACCACGCTGTCCGCGCCATGCTTCACCAGGAAGCAGCGCGACGTATCGGGCAGGGTTCGGATCAGATCGAACTCATGGCCCGACAGGCCGAAGCCCTTGCAGTATTCGCTTTCCTGCGCCTTGGGGTTCGGCAGGAAGATCTGCGTGGCGGACTGTTCGATCACGGCGCTGGCGATGCGGCTCTCCAGCGCGTCGCCGGTCGATTGCGTCGCGAAGCCGACGATGCCGTTGCGCTTCCGGATGGTCTTTTCCCAATCGCGGATGCGTGCCACGAAAACTTCGTCGTCCAGCGCTTTCCAACCTTCGTCGACGACGATGATCGAGGGTTGTCCGTTGAGACGTTCCTCGACGCGGTGGAAGAGGTACATCATCGCCGGCGTACGGACGACAGGATCTTCCAGAAGGTGCGTCATGTCGAACCCGGCGATGCGGGTGTCGAGATCGAGATGGTCTTCCTCGTTGTCGAACAGCCAGGCGCGGTCGCCTTCCATGATCCATGGATTGAGGCGCGAGGCGAGGTCGCCCGGTGTCGGGCGGCGGCCGCCGAGGAAGAGTTCGCGGAAGTAGCGCAGCCGGCGGAAGTTCGGCGTCTGGTCGTAGTTGGCAGAGACGGCGGACGAGATCGTCGCATTGTCTTCTGCCGACAGGATCTCGCCATTGGACGTGACGAGCTTGGCAACCCACTGCTGCAGGAAGCGGCGGTTGGACGGCGTGTCAGGCAACTGCAGTGGGTTGAAGTTCGTGCGCACGCCCGGGCGGATCAGATCGTACTTGCCGCCCATGGCGCGCAGGAAGATCTCTGCGCCGCGGTCCTTGTCGAAGAATACGACTTTTGGCGAGAAGCGCTCTGATTGCGCGATCAGGAAGTTGAGCACAACAGTTTTGCCGGCGCCCGACGGGCCGATGACGAGGAAGTTGCCGAGGTCGCCTTTGTGGAAGTTGAAATAGTAGGGCGAGGCCGCGGTCGTTTCGAGCAGCGTGACCGCTGGTCCCCAGTGGTTGCCGCCAGCGCGACCCACCGGATGGCTGTGGAATGAAGCGAGGCCGGCGAAGTTCGCGGACGACACCAGCGCCTTGCGCGGGATGTAATGATTGTTGCCCGGGAATTGCGCCCAGAAGCTCGGCTCGAGCGCAGCCTCTTCACGCACGCCGATGACGCCGATCTCAGTGAGCGCTGCCTGGACGTCGGCAACGGCATTGTCGAGCGGTTCGAAGTCCGGTGCGCGAACCATCAGCGTGAAATGGTGTTCGCCAAACACAGCACGACCGGCGGCCACGTCATCCTTGGCCTGAACGAGGTCGCGGCGAAGGGACAGCGCTTCATCGTCCGCAGCACGCATGCGGCGCAGGACTGTATTCATGCGGCTGAGCGCAGGCTGACGGTCCATGAACGCAAAGCTCTGCGAGATGACCATCTCGTGCGGCACGCGCAGCAGGCTATCGAGCTGACCGGCAGACGTGTGCGGCGGGTATTCCTTCACCGACAGAATAGCGCCCAGCGTGCGTGGGCTGCGAGCATTGCCGGAGAATTCCAGCGTGTCCTTGCCGAAACTGATGCGCCGATCAACGAACGACACGCGTCCCTTTTCAAACGGAACAGGGCGCAGCTCGCCATCGAACAGGAAGGCGAGGAATTCCAGCGGCTCCGAGAACAGACCGCCGGGCGTTTCATAGGCGCCGAGAAGGCGTGGCCCGTAGGGCTGCAGCGCGGCCATCAGGCTGTCGGTTGCAGCATCGAGTTCGCGGCGGTCGCGCACACGGCTGACAGCGTCCCATTGCTTCTTCGCGCCAAGGAAGCCCGCACGAGCGAGGGCGGGTTTACGCGTGAGGGTCAGGAAGAGGTCGTTGACGAACAGGCGGCGACCGTTGAGGCGCGCACGCCAGCTCGCATCGAGATTGCGCGCGAAATGGTTGGAGAAGTCGCCTTCCAGGCCCGGCCGCACCATGTGCCGGATGACGTGCGCGCCAATCGACAGGCGCGAAGAGGCAATGCCGCGCAGCACGGTATCGCGCACATTCTTGCGGTAGTTCAGTTCCTGCGTGTCGGCTGTCTCGAAGGCAAAGCCTTGCAGGTGGATGATCTGGATCTGTGCGCCTTCGCGCGTGGCCAGCGTCGTCTCATCGATGTGGCGCGCATACGGCAGCATGTCCGCCGCTTTCTTTTCGCGACGCGCCAGTTTCGTGTTGCCCCTCGTCCCAGTTTTCTTCTGAGGCGGCTTCTTTTTCATGAGTCGTATGCGCTAGGAGAGTAGGAGTTGCAGTGCCAGTGATTGTAGTTCTTCACGCGCGGGCAGCGGCTGACCTTCTGGATCCAGAGGTCAAGCCAGCGCGGTTCGCGCAGGCACATGAGATATCCGATCACGTGCAGCACCAGCGCCGTGACGATCGCCCAGAATGACTTGGTGATCAGGAACATCTCGGTTGTGACGACGAGGTTCAGCACGAAGAACGAGTAGCTCACGCCCGCGAACATCTGCGGGCGCGTGAGGGCATTGAAAACGATGTCGCGCTCGATGCTGGCCATGC
The DNA here is from genome assembly GCA_965229115.1 of Hyphomonadaceae bacterium. Classification (GTDB taxonomy): domain Bacteria; phylum Pseudomonadota; class Alphaproteobacteria; order Caulobacterales; family Hyphomonadaceae; genus UBA7672. The sequence continues at coordinate 1,045,502 of CBDDIR010000003.1, forward strand.
GTTGCCTATCCCGCGGTCCGCGCTGCCATCTGGATGCCGCCGACGATGGTGGCGGCGCCGAACAGGATGAAGCAGCCGACGATCACGGTCAGGCCATGCTTCCAGTTCATCCGGCCGGTCAGCATCATGAAGCCGATGACCGCGACCGCGATCACCGCAGCAGCCGTCGCCAGATTGCCCAGCAGGGTGCCTTGAACCCAGTTCACTGCGCCGAGGATCGGGCCCGAGCCCTGGGGACTGTTGACCTGCGCGAAAGCCTCCTGCGCGGCGATCATTGCGCCGGCTGAAAACACGGCAAGTCGGGAAGTAAACGCCATCACTTGGTCTCCGGTACGCTGGTCCTGGCGAGGTAATCCATCACCGCCGCCACGTAGGCGCGGGTTTCCGTATAGGGGGGCACGCCATTGTGCTTCCGAACGGCATTCGGCCCCGCATTGTAGGCGGCCACGGCGAGTTCCACATTGTTGTCGAACATTGCAAGCATCTGACGCAGGTACGCCGCTCCCCCCCGGGCATTCTGGGCCGGGTCACGCGGATCGACCCCAAGGTCGCCTGCGGTGGCCGGCATCAACTGCATCATACCAATCGCGCCTTTTGGCGAGACCGCGTTGTGCCGGAAGCGAGATTCGACATAGGCGATCGCCTCCAGCAGGCGCGGCGACAGGTCGCTGGCGGCGCCGGCCTGATCGAGCAGGGGTTGGGTCGACATCGGAGCCCCGACCGCTTTCGGAGCCGGTCGCACGGGGGCGATTGACTGGACGCCATCGACGGTAATGACATTGGGGCCGGCGATCGAGGTCACACCGGCCGGGCCGATCTCAAGGACCTGGGCCGCAGCGGGCAGGACGCACGCAAAGCTCACCGTCGCGCTCGCAAGGGCGCGTCGCAGAGCTGAGCTCGTCCTTCCGTCCATTAGCGACCCCGTTTGCGTGATGTTGCACGCTAGCCACAGTGAACAAGGAAGTCGAGTTCCGAATACCGTTGATTCCGGGCCGGTAGATTTTGATTTTGTAAGATTTTGTGCGGGTTTGTCGCACGCGGCGCCAGCGCCGCAATATGTGCCCGTCCCCCCAGACCAGTGACAAGGAGACTGGCAAACGGCCTGACGGCGCGTAACCCCCAAAACTGGGGGGTAACCCCGATCAGATCTGAATCAGGCCCAAAGAGACGGCTTTAAGCGCCGCCTGCGTGGTCGTGCGCACGCCCAAGCGAAGGCGGGCCTGCTCAAGATGCTCGTGCACCGTGTGCTCGGAGATGTTGAGAATCTGGCCGACTTCCCAGTTGGTCTTGCCCTCGCAGACCCACTTCAGGCATTCGATCTGGCGGTTCGTCAGGACCGATTTCTTGACTACCGGCGGGGGCTCATCGAGCGGCGCCAGCTTGGCGACCAGTCCGAGCCGCTCAGCCGCCAGATGATAATAGACGGCCAGCATGTGCAGCGCAGCAAGCGTTGTGCGCGACTCAGGCATCTTCTGGCGCGCCATCATCGACACGCCCAGTACCGAGCCGTCCGCCTGATGGATGGGCAGGTAGAAGCCATCCTGCAGGCCGAACTCGCGCGCTTCGTCATAGATCTCGGCGGAGCGGCCCTGTTTTTCCTGCTCCTCGCGGAAGGTCATCCAGGTCGTCGGCGCGGACGAGGTGAGGCCTGCGCTCAGCAGGTCGTCAGCCTTGGCTAGGTTCCGCTCATCGTAGTGCGCGCGCCAGCGCTTGTTGCTGGTGCCGGCGATGCGAGCTGCGGACGGGCGTTTCTGCGCGTCTGTGGCGCGGCACAGGACGAACGTCTCAATTTCGAAGCGGCGCATATAGTCCGCCATCGTCTGGTCGAGTTCGGCAGCGTTCTTGGCGCGAAAAGACGTCTCCGCAAATCCCAGCACGGGATCGTTCACCGACGGGTCGGCAAGAAAGGCTGCTGATGGCTTAGGTCGGACCGTCATGAACCATACTTTGCGATATCGAACGCCCCTGCACGATATGACATTTCGTCTGAGCCGCGACCCGGAAATCAGGGAAAAGGCGGCCGCGCAGGCCGGCCCGCTGTCACAAATCGGGGAGCTTATCGCCCGGAATCGCAACCTAGGGATGCATTTGCATCAGCCGGCCACGCCACGCCGACGCGCATCGTCAAGGAAGCTGCGGTGTTCGGGAGCGGAGATGGCGATCAGCGCCAGCGCCCGGTCGTCGGCGGACAGGTCCTTGAGTCGCGCGACGCCATGCTCGGTCACGACAATGTCCGTGAGAGCGCCGTCGACAGAGGGCGTCTTCAGGCTTGGCACGATCCGCGATCCGCCGCTGCCCGTGGATGCCTGCAGGGCGATGATCGATCGTCCGCCATCCGATGCGGCAGCAGCGCGCAGATAGTCCGGCGCTCCGCCCACGCTGCTGATGCGCTGTCCCGCGCGCCATTCGAGATTGAGGTTTCCGGCGAGATCGACTTCCAGAGCTGAACCGATCGATACGAACCCTGGGATCGCGGCGAGTTCGTCATGCCCATGCGTCGTGAACACATTGCGGAAGACAAAGCCTGATTGCGGAAGCCAGTCGCGGAAGCGCTGATCGCCCCGGGCAATGCCGGTGATGTGCTCGGAATACAAATCCAGCGCGCCGCTCTCTGCGAGTTGCTGGTATTCCTGCGTGATGATGCCTGAGTGAACGCGCAGGCCACGATGCAGCTTGAGCGCGGAAACGATGGCGGCGGGCGTGTCGCCAATGCCTGCCTGGAAAGTCGCGCCATCCGGCACGAGTTCAGCCACGAGCCTCGCGATTTCCTGCACGGCGGGCGAACGCTGCGGTGGCTGCGATGCGGGCGACAGCAACGGCTCGTTGATCGCGATCGTCATGGCGACGTTGTCGGCGGAGATGCCTTCCGCATTGGCGAGCGCGCGCATCTGTTCGTTGACGAACAGGATGTTGCGTTTCGATCTCGGCCAGACGACTGAGCCCATGTCGCAAGAGTGCGCGAATGAAAAGTGGCCTTTCGCATCCGGCGGTGATGTCTGGAAAATCGCTGCATCAAAATCACTGCGAGCAAGAAGTTCGCCGATCTCGGAGTATGGGATCGCTGTCAGCGTGGTCTGACCCGACGCGATTGACGGCGCCAACGCGGGCGAAGCCATAAACGTCGTCAGGCGCACATCGCCGCGCAGCGAGCCATAATCCAGCGTGTTGATGCCGGGGATCAGGCACGACCAGAAATCGACACCGTTCGCGAAGCCGGGATTGTCACGCAGCAAGTCATGGAAGGCCGTGCATTCGCCTGGCCCGCCCTGGAAATACACGCGCTGTCCCGGGCGAAAACTACGCAGAAGCTCGAGGGCGGAACCGCTTCTCACGCGAGACCGGCGGATTGGAGCAGGCGTCTTGCGCGCTCGACCACGGGCTGGTCGATCATGCGGCCATTGTGAGAGACAACGCCGTTCACACGTGTTTCCCATGCCGCGAGAATGGCTTGCGCCTCGGCAACCGCTTCTGCGCTGAAGCCGAAGCATTCGTTGAGAACCGGGATCTGGTTCGGATGGATGCACATCGCGCCGGTTAGGCCCATCGCGTGTGAGCGGCGGGCTTCGGCTGCGAAAGCGTCTAGGTCGGTGAAGTTGGCGATGCCTGTCGCCATGCCGATACCCATGATGCCCCGCGCCGAAGCCGCGTACGCAATGGTCTGCGCCGCAAAGCCGAGCGAGAGCGGCGTGGGCGGCCGGCCAAGCGACAATGAGAAATCTTCGCTACCGAGCGAGAGGCCGATCAGCCGCGGGCCGTCGGCGAGGGTCGATATGCGTTCCAACGCGCGCGGGCTTTCGATCACTGCCATGACGCCGATGGTGTAGCGGTCCAGCCCGTTCTCGTACTCCAACGCATCGAGCATCGCAGAGAGCCCCTCCAGTTCGGAGAGCGCTTCGACTTTGGGCATTACGATGGCAGTCAGTCCGCTGACCACGGCGGCTTCGAGATCGGCTTCGATATGCTCCGGATCGTTGTTCACGCGTACGGTCACGACTGCACCGTTTGCGTGAAGCGTCTGTACCGCCTCGCGAGCTTGCGCGCGTGCCGCTGCTTTCGCGTCCGGTAACGTTGAGTCTTCCAGATCTACGATGACCGCATCCGCGCCGCGCGTGTGCGCTTTCGCCCAGCGCTGGGGCGCTGCGGCCGGCACGAAAAGCATGGACCGCCAGTTCTTCATACCGACACGCCAATCCTGCCGCTCATTGCGACATACCCATCACTATCTGCGGCCCAAACATCCGCACCTGATGCGGTATCCACCAGATTTAACGTGAAGGGCGCAAGATCGAAGACGGGTCGTTGCGCGCGAAATTCGAAAGTCGCGATCCTGTCATGTGACCGATGCCGTCGGAAATGATCGACCAGCAATGTTGCCAGTAGCGGGCCATGCACGACGAGACCCGGATACCCTTCCTCGCTCGTTGCGTAGTCGCGATCATAGTGGATGCGGTGCGCATTATAAGTCAGCGCCGAGAAGCGGAAAAGCAAGGCAGCGGTCGGGGCCATGCTACGCGTAACTTGCGCGTCGCGCTTTTCGCCTGGTGACAGCGGGCCAACATTTCCGCTTCGTTCACGGAAGACGATGTCGGCTTCATCGGTGATGCACAATGTTTCGCCAGCGTAGATATCGTGGCGCAAGGTGAGGAAGGCGAGGCGACCTGTGCGTCCGCTTTTCTCCGCAAGATTGGCGATCGTCGAGACGCGGCGAATATCTGCGCCAAACGGGACTGGCGCGTGAAATGCCACACGACTGCCGGCAGCCATGCGCATCGGCAGATCAATCGGCGGAACGATGCCGCCTCGCCTGGGATGGCCGTCTTCGCCAATCTCCGATTGCGGCGCACCCGGCAGGAAGCAGAGCAGGTGGCCCATCGGCGGCAATGCCGATGCCTCGGGAGCTCGATCCAGCATCGCGGCTAATCTGTCGAACGGGCCGCGCACGACATGGTCGTGTTGCGTTTCGCTGCGCCCGATCCAGTCGGCCGGATTGATGTTCGTCATGGCGCTGCCTCAGAACGACTTCGGCATGCCCAGCACATGCGTCGCCACATGGCTGAGGATCAGGTTGGTCGAGATGGGCGCTACCTGATAGAGCCGTGTCTCGCGGAACTTGCGCTCGATGTCGTATTCCTCGGCAAAGCCGAAGCCGCCATGCGTCTGCACGCAAACGTCGGCCGCAAACCAGCTCGCTTCCGAGGCCGTCATCTTCGCCATGTTGGCTTCCGAGCCGCAGGGCTCGCCGGCTTCGAACAGGCGCGCTGCGTGTTCGACCATAAGATTGGCGGCGGTCACCTGCACATGCGCGCGGGCGATCGGGAATTGCACGCCCTGGTTCTCGCCAATCGGCGCGCCGAAGACAGAGCGGTCCTTCGCGTAGGCCGATGCGCGATCGACGAAGAACTTGCCATCGCCGATGCACTCCGAGGCGATCAGGATGCGCTCGGCATTCATGCCGTCGATGATGTACCGGAAGCCAGAGCCTTCCTTGCCGATCAGGTTCTCGGCGGGCACTTCCATGTTGTCAAAGAACAGTTCGGTCGTCGCGTGGTTCAACATGGTGCGGACAGGCTTGATGGTGAGGCCGCGGCCCTTGGCTTCGCGCATGTCGACCAGCAGGACGCTCATGCCGTCGGATGTCTTGCCAGCGTCATCGCGCGGGGAGGTGCGGCAGAGCAGCACCATCAGGTCCGAATGCTCAGCGCGGCTGATCCAGATCTTGGAGCCGTTGACGACGTATTTGTCGCCGACCCTCTTCGCGAAAGTCTGGATGCGCGTCGTGTCGGTGCCGCTCGTCGGCTCCGTGACGCCGAAGGCTTGAAGCCGGAGTTCGCCGCTGGCGATGCCGGGCAGCCATTTCTGCTTCTGTGCGTCCGAGCCGTGCCGCAACAGCGTGCCCATCGTGTACATCTGCGCATGGCACGCAGCGCCATTGGCGCCAGAGCGATGGATTTCCTCCAGCACCGCGCAGGCCGCGCTGATGCCCAGCCCAGCGCCGCCGTATTCTTCCGGGATCAGGACCGAGAGCCAGCCAGCCTCGGTGAGCGCTTTCACGAACTCGGTTGGGTAGGCACGCTCACGATCCAGTGCTCGCCAGTACGGTCCCGGAAAGCGTGCGCACAGCTTGCGCACGGCATCGCGGATTTCGGGATGGGTCTCGGCTTTGCTCATGGCCGCACTCTGCAACGTGGCCGCTGCCGCGTCACCTGCCAATCCCGCGTAGTGGGGAGAGGCTACTTGTCCACGTTCCTGGAGGCTGTTGATCCTGACATGATCAGCAGCAGATCCATGCCGTGGATCATGCGCATAAGCTCCGGGTCCATGCCCTCGCGCCAGCGGGGCGCCACCGTCCGCAGCGGCCGCAGATCGATCAGCGTAAACGCATCAGCATGAGCAGCCGCATAAAGCGGCTCCATCCCTCCCATGTCGTTGTCCTTGGGGGCAGACGGATTGTAGCGCCACGCCACTGGATCGAATACGGCCGTTGACGATCCCTTACCCGACAGGATGCCCACCTGCAGCGACTTCACGCCCTCGATCATCGCCAGCTCGGGGACGAGCGCGCCGATGTCGTAGACCTCGGACATGTTCCGTCCGCGCACGAGATGCGACAGGCCCATTTTCGCAAACACTTTCGACGTGGCCTTCTGAGCCCGCACTTTGTTCCAGTGCGCCAGGAAGTTCGCGCGCATATAGCTCGACCGGCGCACGTTGGAGTCAAAGCCTTGGCCTCCAACCCACATCCTGTTGATCTCCAGGGTCTCTTCCAAAGCCGCCAGGATGCCGCTCGCTTCGTTGGAGCGCTGCGGCCATGCATCGCGCACGGCGCGGACCAGCGCCGGATCGCCTGCAAACGAAAAGATGAAACGCGGGTTTTTCTCCGCGTAGTATTTGTCCCACGATGCTTTCGAAGCCGCGCGCAGCTTCGCCAGTGCGTCTTGCGCCGCCTTCGGCTTCGCCATGGCTTCCAGTTTCGTGACCAGCAGGCGATCCCCGCCGACTTCATAATCGACGCCCCACAACACCGGCGTTGCGGTCGGCACGGCCTTGCGCACACGCGCCAGCATCTCGGATTCCTCCTGCATTCCGAAGAAAGCCGGTTCGCCGCCTTCGTTCGCATACAGGGCTTTGAGGCCCGGCATCCCCGTCCTGGCCGCGCCGTCCAGCGCTTCCGCCATCGGCGGCGAGACCTCGATCACGAACTTCGAATACCCGTCCTTCGCCAGCGTCTCGAACAATTGTCCCATCAGCTTCGGGTTCTCGGCGATGCCGTGCTCCTCGCCGACCAGCAGGAACTGCGCAGCCGTGCCCTCCGCCACCAGCTTGTCCCACGCGGGGCCCGAAAACACGCCACTGGCATAATCCAGCTTCAGCGCATTAGCCTTCGCCGCCTCCGTCAGTTGCCCGACCCAAGCCGGTGGTGCGGCAGAGGCGGGTTCGGCCACAACCACGGGCGGGGCAGGTGCAGCCTCAACTACCAGCGGCGCAACAGCCATCGGCTCAGGCGCTTGTGCACATGCTGCCAACGCCGTCGCCAGCGCCACCGCCGAGAATTTCCGCATGAATCCGTCTCCCACGTCCGTGATCGGGATACGAACTAACCCGCACCTCGCGTCAAGCCGGCAAGTCTAGACCGCCTGTTGTTTCCCTTGCGGTGGTCGCTATGGTGCGCCGCAATTTAGAGGAAGCCGTCATGACCAAACTTCGCCGCGCCGCCATCGTCAGCCCGATCCGCACGGCGGTGGGCAAGTTCCAGGGCGCGCTGTCGTCGATGACCGCGGGCGATCTGGGCGCGGTGGTGCTGAAGGCGCTGGTCGAGCGCACCAAGATTGATCCCGAGCGGATCGACGACGTGATCTTCGCGCAGGGCTATCCGTCGGGCGAGGCTCCTGCCGTCGGCCGCTGGGCCGCGCTGGCCGCTGGCTATCCGATCTCCGTTCCGGGCTACCAGCTCGATCGTCGCTGTGGCTCGGGTCTGCAGTCGGTCGTCGAAGCCGCGATGTTCGTGCAGACGGGCGCGGCCGATGTTGTCGTCGCTGGCGGCGCAGAGAGCATGACCAACGTCGAATACTATTCCACCGATATGCGCTCGGGCGCGCGGGCAGGTTCGGTCACGATGCATGACCGTCTGCAGCGTGGTCGCCTGATGTCGCAGCCGATCTCGCGCTTTGGCGTCATCACCGGCATGATCGAGACCGCTGAGAACCTGGCCAAGGATTATCAGATCCCGCGCGAAGCCTGCGACGAGTATGCAGCGCGCAGCCACCAGCGCGCCGCCGCCGCCTGGAAGGAAGGCAAGTTCGACAACGAGCTGGTGCCGGTCGCTGTCCCGCAGCGCAAGGGCGACCCGATCATCTTCAAGCAGGACGAGGGCGTGCGCGGCGATGCGACTGCACAATCCCTCGGCGCACTGAAGGCCATCGAGAAGGGCGGCGTCGTCACCGCCGGCAACGCCTCGCAACAGAACGACGCTGCTGCCGCGTGCCTCGTGGTTGCTGAAGACAAGCTGGAAGAGCTTGGCCTCGAGCCGATCGGCTGGTTCACGGGCTGGGCTGCTGCTGGCGTTGAGCCTTCGCGCATGGGTATTGGGCCGGTGCCGGCCGTCGAGCGTCTGTTCGCCCGCACGGGCTTGGGCTGGAAAGACATTGACCTCGTTGAACTCAATGAAGCCTTTGCCCCGCAGGTCCTGTCCGTTCTCAAGGGCTGGAACTGGAACGATGCCGACAAGCTCAACGTCAACGGCTCGGGCATCTCACTCGGTCACCCGATCGGCGCGACCGGCGGCCGTATCCTTGCCAACCTGATGAACGAGATGCAGCGCCGCGAAGTGCGCTACGGCCTCGAGACCATGTGCATCGGCGGCGGCCAGGGCATTGCTGCGATCTTCGAGCGGGCCGCCTAGGCCTTCTCTTTCTCGCGCGTTCTCTCCTTCGTCCGACCGACGAAGGGGATACGGCTCCACAGCGAGCGCTTTGCCGGCTCTGAAGGCTTCAAGCGTGCCGTGACGTAGTCGAGCACTTTGTCCGGCACGCTGACGGGGCAGGCCTTCTCCAGGCCCACAAAGCCCGGCGATGAGTTGGCTTCGCAGATCCGATAGCCGTTCTCGTCATAGAGAATGTCGATGCCGGCGATGTCGAGGCGCAGCGCTTTGGATGCCTCGATCGCAAGCTGCGCCATCTCGTCCGGCGGGGTGATGCATTCGCCCGTGCCGCCCAGCGAGATGTTGGACTTGAAGTTGCCGTTCAGCGACCGGCGCTCCATCGCAGCTGCGACTTCGCCGCCGATCACAAGCAACCGCACATCACGGCCATGGCTGCGGGCGATGTACTGCTGGAAGATGAAATCCGATTGGTGACCCGCATCGCCCAGCAGGCTGGCGAGATCGTCGAACTGATCGCGGTCCTGACACAGCACCACGCCAGCCCCACGCGTCGACCGCAGCTTCTTCACGACGACGGGGAAGCCGAGTTCGCGCTCGATGACATCCACATCAACGGGGAACTTCGCCAGAATGGTCTTCGGGATCGGCAGGCCAGATGCGGAGAGCAGCTGCAAGGTCTGCAGCTTGTCCGCACACGCCTCGACGGCCTCCGCGCCGTTGATCAGCGGCACGCCCATGCGCTCGAACTGACGGATAACGGCGAGGGTAAAGTACGAGGTCTCGCTGCCCGTGCGCGGAATGATGAAATCCGGCTTCGGCAATTTGCCGCCAGCATATTCCGCGCGCCACTCGCGCTCCGTTGAAACAATGAGTTCGAAGTCGCGGGGGCGCAGGGCTTCCAGCTTGATGCCGCGCCTCTTCCCGACCTCGATGAAACGGCGGATCTCCGGAGCCTCCGGCACATCGTCCGTAACGTCGTTATGAAACAACAACCAACCGCGCATTCACTCGATGATCCTGCTCAGTACCGCCCCCTCGGCGCCTCCCGACACATGTCATCTAGTTCATGTTTGTGACTTGTCCTGTGTGGCGCGGCCATTTTGTGGCGAGCGTCGCTAAACTCCCAGTTTAAGGAAGCGCTGCGCAAAACGCCTTGCTGGCTAGCTTACTTTTTCGGGAACGACGCCACGTTTGCGGCTTCGCCGCCCCAGATGGTCGGGCTGTTGATGCCGTTCGAAGCGAGTACCTGGGCTTCCAGATTGACGTGCTTCTGGCCTTTGACTTCGAACAGGGCCTCGAAGTCCTTCTCGCCGCCGGTCTTTTTCTCGACCTTTTCCAGACGGTCGATCTGCGTCAGCGCCTCGGCGACGCCCATGACGGCCGTATCGCGCGAGCCGGAGAGGATGGCGATCCGGTTGCCGCTGGGTCCTTCGAACGTCGAGAAGAACCCGTAGTCGCGATACATCTGGTCGCTCGGCGCGGCCAGGAAGGCCTCGCTGGTGTACATCTTGCCGGTCTTGCGATCGATGATCTGGTCGTAGCTGGCGCCGATCTGGAAGCGCGACTGCGAGAACACCGGATCCCGCAGCTTGCCCATGCCGCTGAGCAGGCCGACATAGATGATATCGTCAGATTTCAAGCGATCCGGCGTCAGTTCCGACGCCAGCATCACCTGAACCTTGCGGCCTTCGCGCAGAACCGGCGCAAGGTCGGCCAGCGCATACGCAGCTGAGGCGGGCAGGTACTGCATGGCGACGTCGGAATACTGGTCAAAGCCACCGGGATTGTCGCGCTGGCTGTGGACCAGATCTTCTTTCGAGTTGATCGCGAAGTCGCGGACCAGCCGCTTCAGCTTCACCCGCTCTTCGTACTCGCCGAACATGTAATAGTCGCCGACCACGATCAGCAGCGGGCGGGTGCTGTTGGCGATGTCCGTCCAGATGCCGGCATCGGCCAATTGCGCTGCCTGCTCAGGCTTGTTGCCGAGCACCGCCCAAGCCGCGACGTTGCCGCCGATTAGAACGGCGCCGAAGACGGCGGCGATCAGTCCCCAACGCGCCTTGCGTGATGGCTTTTGCGGTTCAGCATCATCGTTGGCCGCGTCCGGCACGCCGTCGTCGACCGCAAGCGTGGCTTCCTGCGGCGTTACGCAGACGATGCGATAGTCACCCTTGGGAATATCGAGGCGCACGCCAGAGGGCATGCCGCGGCGGAGATAGAAATCGTCCAGACGCTTGCGCAGACGGTGAATGTAAACCCGCGCGACGGGGTCATCACGTAGCGCTTCCGAGTCCGCCTTGCCGAAGACGGCGAGGGCAATTTCTGCCTCTTTCGGCGGGCGGCTGTCGGCTGATCGTGAGGCGAGGAAGTCGAAAAGCTCGACGAGGCGGCCGCTGGCGCCCAGCACGCCCGATTCCCGAACGCGCGCGATCTCGGCCAGCGTTACTGGGTCGAGGGCGTTGCTCGGTTCGGTAGGCGTAACGGTCATGTAACGTCCAGAACTACAGGCGCGGAGTGTAGTGCAAGATTTGTGGCGGAGTCTCGGCAGCTCGCCTTCACGGTGTCGCGACGGCTCGATGTTACTTGAGCCTTCACACGTGGTTGGCCCCTGCGTCAACCGCTGCGGCGCAGCGCCTGTGGGGGATCACGCCGGATCACGAAGGTTTCGTGACCTTGCTCATCTGGGGAATGTTCTTGCCGCAACAGCCGATGGCTAGCTGGCGGCTGCTACCGCTTTAGCTGCGAGCCGGCGGTTCATCTCGGCGCAGGTATCGTTAAGCAGCGGGCGTGTCGCGGCCAGTTTGCGACGGGCTCCGTCCATGTCGCCGGCCTTGCCGTCGTGCTCCAGACCTTCGCACAGCTCGGCCAGTTGAGCGGCTCCCGCGGACAGGGACATGGATTTGAGGAAGTGGGCCTGCTTGGCGACTGCGCCCGGGTCGCTGCCGGCGGCCAAGGTCTCCAGCTTGAAGACCGCGTCCGGGGCTTGGCCCAGGAACAGCTTCCAGACCTTGCCGACCACGTCCCGGCCCGACCGGGCGCCGACAGCCTCCATGGTGGCCACCGCCTCGCTGTCGATCAACGGGGTTTCGGTGGGAGTGGCCGACTCCAGCGGCTCAGGGACGACCTCAGAGGCGGGCGCGGGCTCAGGCGCCGCCGAGGAGGAAACTGGCTGGATGGCGCGTGTCCCTGTGCCCGCTGATTTCAGGGCTTCGGTCAGGCGGGCGGAGGTGAAGGGCTTGGTCATGTGGCGGTCTGCGCCTGCCGCCGCCCAGGCATCGGCGTCTGCGCCGCGGACCTGTGCGGTCAGGGCGACCACATAGCTGGGCTTGGCCCCAGCGCGAGCTTCTGCTTCGCGGATCAGCGTGGTGGCCGTGAACCCGTCCATCTCCGGCATCGAGCCGTCCATGAAGATGACGTCGTAATGCTTGAGCGAGGCCGCCTCAACGGCTTCGATGCCGTTGGTGACGAAATCGCCCTCGGCGCCGAGGCTCATCAGGGCCTCGCGCAGGACTTCGCGGTTCACCGCGTTGTCGTCGACAGCGAGGATGGAGAGGTGTTCGAACCGCTCGGTTGGGGCGGCCGTGGTCGAGATCGCCAGCGCTGCTGCGCCACGGAAATCCTTGCGGGCTGCCCGGCCGACGAAATCCCACAGGGCGGACCTGCCAAGCGGCAAGGGCAGGAGGTCGACAGCGGCGCCGCTGCGGATCAGACCGTCCGAACGATTGTCGCCAACATCCGTCAGGCAGACGGTGTACGCGCCCGCCGTACCGCCATGGCGCGCCAACAGCTCCGAAAGCGTGAGCACGATCTCGCCTGCGGCTGCATCAGCCGGCGTGGCGATCAGGCGGACGCTCAGGCCAATGTCCCGCAGGCCCGATGCGATGGACGCCGACAGCAACGGGGCGGGCAGGGCAAGCGCGACCTGCACGTTGGCGGCGACTGGTTTGACCGGTGCGGCGGTTTCGATGGGCAGGCTGGCCACAACCGCGAAGGTCGAACCCTTGCCAAGCTCTGACGTCACAACGATGTCACCGCCCATGGCGTCGGCTAGGCGTTTGCATACGGTGAGGCCAAGGCCTGTGCCACCGAACTTGCGGGTGGTCGATTGGTCCGCCTGGCTGAACGCCTCGAAGATCGCGCCGATACGCGACGCCTCGATGCCGACGCCGGTATCCGTCACGGCGATGCGTAGCTTGGCCTGTTGACCATCCGGCTCAGCGGACACGTCGATCGTAACGCCGCCTTTCTCGGTGAATTTGAGCGCGTTGTTGACGAGGTTGGTGACGACCTGGTTGAGGCGCGTTGGATCGCCGATCAGCATCATCGGAACTTCGGGCGCGACACGCACCGCAATCTCGAGGCCCTTGGACCGGGCCTTTTCCCAGAACAGGCTCGCCACGTCCTCCACCATGCCTTCAGGTGAGAAGGGCACGGCTTCGAGGTCGAGCTTGCCGGCTTCGATTTTGGACAGGTCGAGAATGTCGTTGATGATCGTCAGCAGACTAGCGCCGGAGCGGGTGATGATCTCGGCATAGCGGCGATGGCGCGACGACAGGTCGGCGGCCGCCAGCATTTCGGCCATAACCATCATGCCGTTCATCGGCGTGCGGATCTCGTGGCTCATGGTCGCGAGGAAGTCCGACTTGGCGGCGTTGGCGAACTCGGCCTCTTCCTTGGCGAGCCGGAAATCGCGGGTGCGATCCTCGACCGTCTGTTCCAGCGTTTCCATGTGGTTCGCGATGCGGCGGTCGCGCTCGCGGATGTTGTCGATCATGCCGTTGAAGGCTTCGCCGAGGACGCCCGTCTCATCGCGGCTGCGGGTAGCAGGCATACGGCGAGAAAAATCCTGCTTCGATCCCACTTCAGCCATGACCGCCGTCAGGTCGCGGAGAGGGCGCGTCATACGCGAGATGAAGAACTGCGCGATAGACACCCCGCCAGCAATCGCGAGCAGGGCGACGAGAGCGGTCCAGCCCAGCGTGCTGTAGAGGCCGGCCCGCAGGTCGGTGATGTCTGCGAGGATCATCAGCGATCCGATATCGGCGCCGCTTTTCACGACCGGCATGGTCACCGAGCCGCGATCGGCGTTGAGAAGTTCCAGACCGCCCAGGTCGCGAAGATTGGGCGTCTTGCCCCGGATTGATGCGCCCGCGCCTAGTTGCGCGAGCGTTTCTCCGTTCAGGTCCTTCACGGCCATGAAGATGACGGACTTCACGTCTCGCATGCCGCGCATGTATTCGAACGCCGTACGACGATCGCGCGCGGCGAGCGGATCGGCGACAGCCGCCGAATAGGCCGAGGCCGTTGCTTCCAGCATCTCGGCGCGGGCATTGGCCTGCTGCTGCAGGTCGCGCAAAGCGCCGACGGCAGAGGCCATCATCACAGCCGCGAAGATCGCGCCGGCAATAACGAGCGAGAGCCGGAACCGGATCGACCTGTGAAACGGAACTGCTGGCGACGACATCAAACCTGCTTCCCCAAGGAAGCCTACCATTCCGCAATCTGCTGACTGCGCGGTTAACCCAATCCTGTCGAAACCCTTAATTCTTAACGAATGAAGCCCGGCGATTAATCGGTTGTCCTGAACAGTTCCTTTAAACAGCTATGCCATTGTGCACGCCGTAGAAGTCGGGCGCGGGATGTCGAGTCGCGCGTTTGTCAGTCAGGGTCGAGTGGTGCGGCGTTTCGGTCAGGACCGGAAGGGAAACATAGCGCTTATGGCGCTTGGTTTCGTTGCTATCGCGACCTTCATTGGCGGCGGCATCGTCGACTATATGTCGCTCATCAACCAGAAGCAGAAACTGCAGGGCGTGGCCGATCGCGCAGCGATCGCCGCGGCGCAGGAACTGGTTGTCTTCAAGGGCTCGGACGGCCGCATGACCGCCGTCGCCGAAGCGTTCGTCAAAGCCAGCTATGCGGAAGACACGCCGATCACCACGGCGCGCGTGGTCGAGGACGGCAAGGCTGTTGCAGTCACTCTGGTTGCGCGGCCGATTACCTTTTTCCCGGGCCCGATTGCGCAGGGCGTGCATGAGGTAAAGGCAGACGCCACGGCGGAGGTATCCGGTGGCGGCTATGTCTGCATGGTGGGCCTGTCGCCTGACGAAGACTCGACGCTCGACATGCACGACAAGGCGCGTGTGACCGCGTCGAACTGCGCCATCTATTCAAACTCCAAGAACAAGAACTCGCTGCGGCTTGCCAGCAATGCGCGCGTGAAGGCCGACCTCGTCTGCGTCGCGGGCGGCGTTGCCGGGCCCACATCGGCCGTGTCGCCCAACGCACCGCTGACGGATTGTCCGCAGCTCGCCGACCCGCTGCGCAGCAGGCCTGAACCCAATGTCGGCGTGCTCACCTGCAGCAACGTTCTCGGCTCCGGCAGCATTCTCGGCAAGGACCTGCTGGGCAAGGACGGCAACCTGCTCAGCCTGAAGGATCTGCTGGCCGGCAAGGGCCTGGGCAGCGTCCTCACCGGGGAATTGCTGCAGAAGAAGCAGCTTCTGGAATCGATTACGCAGGGCGATCTCGTCGGTCACCTCGCGCCGGGCATTATCGTGACGGGCAAGACCACGCTCGAGCCGGGCGTCTATTGCGGCGGGATCAACATCATCGGCGGCGACGTGAAGCTGAAGCCGGGCACGTACATCCTGAACAATGGCGGCCTGAACGTCATGAACGGCGGCAAGCTGATGGGCGACCATGTCGGCTTCTACCTGACCGGCGCGCTGGGGCTTTCGACGGTCCAGCTCGCGCCGACAAGCACCGTCTCGCTGACCGCGCCCAAGACGGGCGACATGTCGGGCATGCTGTTCTTCGAAGACCGCAAGGTGTTGTTCAAGTTCCCGCACATCATCGCCAGCAACGACGCGCGTAGCCTCGTGGGTACGATCTATCTTCCGGGCAACACGCTCGAGATCAACTCGCAGAAGCCGATTGCTGACCAATCTGACTACACGGTCATCATCGCGCGCAAGTTCGACATGAAGGACGGGCCGGAGCTCGTTCTGAACACCGACTATGAGAACAGCTTTGTTCCGGTGCCCGAAGGCGTGGGCAACAAATCTCGTCCGATGGTCAAGCTCGCGCCGCGTGGCGGCTAGGGCAGCCAGGTTACGTTAGCGATATCCTCAACCTATTCTGTCACAAAGGGCAGGTGGTTGGGACCGCAGAGCACGGCCAGACGTTAATGAGTTACGCCAAAGCCCTTATGGTCGACGACGATCCGGTTTTCCGCGCGCTTGCGGAAGACATGGTTCTCGATGCCGGCGTGCAGTCGGTCGAGACGGCGGAAAACGGCCTTGAAGCCCTGGCGAAGCTCGACGCGGGCTATGCGCCTGACATTCTCATTTGCGACCTGAACATGCCTGCGCATGACGGCGTGAGCCTTGTGCGCTCGCTCGCTGATCGCCGCTTTCCGGGCAAGGTTCTGATCATCTCGGGCGAGGAGTCGGCGGTTATCGAAACCGTCGCCAAGCTCGCGCGGATGCAGGGCCTCAACATCATTGGTTCGATCCGCAAGCCTCTGACGCCTGCCGCGCTTGAGGCCGTGTTTGCGCGTAGCGCGCCGGCCCCGCGGAAAGCCGAGCTGGCGCCTGCGCAGCCGAGCCTGCTTGATGCCGCTATCAATCGCGGCGGGTTGCATCCGTTCTTCCAGGCCAAGGTTTCGATGGCGACCGGCGTGATCACCGGCGCTGAAGCGCTGGCGCGTATCGCTGTTACTGCAACCGAATTCGCCAACCCGGTTCCGTATGTTGAACTGGCCGAGCGCAACAACCGGATCGACGATCTCACGATCGCGCTGACCCATGCGGTGGCGCGACATGCCAAGACGTTCTTCTCGGCGGGCAAACCGCTGCCGGTTTCGATCAACATTTCGCCTGTGTCGCTGAAGCGTCGCGACTTCCCGGATATTCTGGCGGACGCCGTGCAGGCCGCTGGCTTGCCATGCTCGCAGATTACGCTGGAAGTGACTGAGACGCGTCTCGTTGAGTACGGGCCGGATGCGCTGGAAGTCATGTCGCGCATGCGGATCAAGGGCTTCGGCCTGTCGGTGGATGACTTCGGCACGGGCTATTCGAATATCGATCGCCTGCAGATGTATCCGTTCACCGAGCTTAAGATCGATCAGTCGTTCACGCGGGGCGTTCTGACGGATGCCTTTGCACGGGCCTGTGTTGAGACCAGCGTGCGGTTGGCGAAAGAGCTGGGCCTGAAGATCGTCGCGGAAGGCGTCGAGACGGTCGAGATGTGGAACTATCTGGCTGAGCTCGGCATCGATGAGGCGCAGGGCTATCTGATGGCGAAGCCGATGGCGTCTGGCGATTTCCAGAAGCTTCTGGAGCGCGGCGTTGTTGTTCCGCCTGCGGTTGTCCTGCGCCGCGCCTAGGGCGCTGGCTTGCGGCTTTCGGGTAGCGGATCGGGACGTTCCGCAGCTGCTTCGCCGAGCTGTCTGGCGATGATGTCTTCGCGGATATTGCGGATCATCCAGACCACAGAGTCTTCGATGTTGGAACGCGGGTAGGTGAAGGTGCTGATCGCGAGCGATCTAGCGGCCATCGCCATCGTTGCTGTCAGCGCCTGAAGTTCGCGGTTCGGTGTGAGGCCGGCTTCGCGGGCGATGCGGGCGACCAGGCGGCCGTATTCGTCCGAGATGAAACTGGCCGTCGGTGTGACCGCAGCGCGGATTTCGGGATCGCTGCGGGAGCCGAAGCGGACCTCGTTGCAGGCGACGCCTTCGGGCATGCGTTGGGTGATCAGCGACATGTCGACGATCGCGCGGAAGCGGGGCAGGCCGGGCGGGACCTTGGCGAGTTCGGAGCTGCGGAATTCCGAGAGACGTTCGTGGGCGTATTCCACCGTCGCGACGATCAGCGCCTGGCGAGTGGGGAAGTGGTGCATCATCGCGCCACGGCTGACGCCGGCTTCGTCGGCAACCTTGATGTTGGTGACCGCTCCATAGCCCCAGGCATCCAGGCAACGCACGGTTGCTTCGAGGATCAGCTTGCGGGTTGTGGCGGAGCGATCGGCATTTTTCCGGCGCTCGGAGCGCGGCTTGTCCGTATCAGCGCTTTTCAGCGCGCTCGCTCGTGTTGCATCCGTCATTCCGGCAGTCCTTCGCGCCATCCCCAGCGTCGCAGATCTGACCTGCAAATAGAAGCACATTGCCTCCGGGGAACCTATACGCCGTGTGCCGGCCTCAGGCAAAAAGTTGCACGCTGTTGCGCGGCAAACCCGTCGGTTGAGCGGGGGTTTCTCTTTGACGCGCAGGTGAGCTAAGCCTGAAGCAGTCAGAAGGAGTGCTCCATGGGTGCGATTGAAACGGTTGATCCGGCAGAGGCTGGTCTGAACGCCGAGAAGCTGAAGCGCATTCCGGCTTATTTCGACGGCTACATCACCAGCAAAAAGCTGCCGTGCGTGGCGGTTCTCGTGGCGCGGGGCGGACAGGTGGCGCACCTGTCGTTCCAGGGCGCGACCGAGATGGGCGGGTCGAAGCCGATCGATGAGAGCACGATCTTCCGCATCTATTCGATGACCAAGCCGATCACTTCCGTTGCAGCGATGATGCTGTTCGAGGAAGGGCTGCTGCGGCTGGACCATGAGGTGTTCCGCTACATCCCGGAGTTCCAGGACGCGATGGTGTTTGCCGGCGGGACGGCGGAGAAGCCGGAGCTGAAGAAGCCGGATCGTCCGATGACGGTGCGCGATCTTTTCCTGCACACGTCGGGGATCACTTACTCCTTCCTGATGCAGGGTCCGGCCGATGCGATCTATCGCGCCAAGAAGATCGAGCATCCGAGCTGGCAGGGTGATCTCAAGAGCTTCTGCGAGGCGATCGCCCAATCGCCGCTGGCGTTCTCGCCGGGGGACAAGTGGAACTATTCGAACTCGACAGACGTGCTTGGCCGCGTCGTTGAAGTCGCTTCGGGCATGAGCCTGGATCAGTTCTTCGCCAAGCGGATCTTCGAGCCGCTGGGCATGAAGGACACGTTCTTCTCGGTGCCTGAGGACAAGATCGATCGGTTGATGGCTTGCTATGCGCGGCATCCGATCACCGGCGAGATCACGCAGAGCGATCCGGGCGGCAAGGGCAGCGTTTATGCGCGTGCGCCGAATGTGCTTTCGGGTGGCGGTGGTCTGGCGTCGACGATCGGGGATTACTTCAAGTTCTGCAAAATGCTCGGCAATGGCGGGGAGCTTGATGGCGTGCGGCTGCTGTCGCCGAAGACGCTTGAGTTCATGACGATGAACCATCTGCCCGGCGGCAAGACGCTGAAGGACATGGGCGACAAGACGTTCTCGGAATCGCGCATGGATGGCTCAGGCTTTGGGCTTGGCTGGGCTGTGACGACGGATGTTGTGGCGACGACGCAGCCGGGATCTGAGGGGACGTTCTCGTGGGGCGGGATGGCGTCGACCTTCTTCTGGATTGACCCTGTCGAGGATCTGATCGTGATCCAGATGACGCAGCTGATGCCGTCGGGCGCGTATCCGATCCGGCCGCAGTTGCAGCAGCTGGTTTATGCTTCGATTGAGGATTAGGCGCGGGTTCGCGTTCCCGCTGTTGGGCGGGGTGAGGTGGATTGAGTTGAAAACGCGCTTGCTTAGGCGGGCGCGTTTTTGTTTGGAGTTGGGGCAAGCGCCCCCTCCGTCTCGCCGCGAAGACGCGGCGATCCACCTCCCCCAGTTTTCAACTGGTGGAGGCAATTCCCCTTCGTCGCGCGCATTGGAGCGCGGTTTGCCTCCATCAGTGCGGAGCACTGGGGGAGGTGGATCGCACGCGTAGCGTGCGAGACGGAGGGGGCGGTGAGCACGCGCTCGTGCTTCGACGGACGGCTCGCGAAGCGAGCCTGCTCAGCATGAGCGCTTTGGGGAGGGCTGCGGTGTTTGGCAGCCGAAGTTGTTTCCTTGGATTGGGTGTCGGTCTTCGCTTGGGGCAGATCTGTAGGCGTAGCGCGTGTGGCATTCACGCGGGTACGGCGGCGGATCATCTGGAGCGTTGAGGCGACGTGGAGCACGAGCATCGCAAGCACGTGCAGCGTCGCATCGATCCAGTGATCGAGAGGCGACGGGGTTACCAGCCCAGTTTGCGCGTGTTTGTGTCGTGTCATGCGGGGTAGAATACCCCGGTCCAGGGCCACGTAGATTCTAAGAGGCTCTATCCCCCAACCTTTCGCGCTAACGCGCTGAGATTGTTCGGGATGATTTTTGGCTGTCCTACAGTTTGGGTCCGCTCTATCCCCCAACGAGGAGAGAGTTGTGGGTGTCGCGCTCGTGGTTCGACGGACGGCTCGCAAAGCGAGCCTGCTCACCATGAGCGCTGAACTGCTGGCGGCTCTGTAGCGCTCATCCTGAGCAGCCGCGGAGCGGCGTCCGTCGAAGGACGGGCGCGTGGGCGTGGTGCATTTTCAATGCACCCTACGTTTGCGTGCTAGGTGCGCTTCTCGCGAATTGTCGCCAGCGTTTCGAGGACGTAGGCGCCGGGGGCGGGTTTGGCGTTGGGTTGGGGGGCGGGTGGTTTGACGTCGTCGCCGCTGCGCACTTTCAGCCAGTCGGCCCAGAGGGGCCACCAGGAGCCGGGGTGTTCTTTTGCGTAGGCCATCCAGCCGTCGGCGGACGGCGGGAGGATGTCGCTGGTCCAGTGGCGGTATTTGTTGGCGGCGGGCGGGTTCACGACACCGGCGATGTGGCCGCTGTCTGCCAGCACGAAGGCGACGTCGCCGCTGAAGAGTTTCACGCCCTTATAGACCGAGTGGAAGGGCGAGATGTGGTCCTTCTTCGCGGCGTGGATGAAGACCGGGATCTTGATCGAGCGCAGGTCGATGGCCTTGCCTTCGACGACGAAGGAGCCGCTGGCGAGCGCGTTTTCGAGATAGAGGCGGCGCAGGCTGGTGGTGTGGAGCGGGCCGGGCAGGTTGGTCTGGTCGGAGTTCCAGTAGAGCAGGTCGAACGCTTTCGCTTCGTTGCCGAGCAGGTAGCGGTCTTCGACATAGCGCCAGATCAGGTCTTCGGGGCGCAGCAGGTTGAAGGCGTCGCGCATGGCTTCGCCCGGCATGACGCCGCCGGCTTCGGTGATGAGCTGTTCGATGCCGCCGATCGAGGCGTCGTCGATGAAGAGGCCGAGATCGCCGGGTTCGGAGAAGTCCGTCTGCGCAGCCAGCAGGGTGAGCGAGGCCATGCGGTCGTCGCCCTGATCGGACAGGCGTGCGGCGAGGATGGAGGCGAGCGCGCCGCCGACGCAGTAGCCGGCGACGTTGACCGGCGCCTTGTGTTCGTTCGCGACCCAGTCGAGCGCGGCGCGGCCGCCGTGTTCGAGATAGTCGTCCCAGCCGAAGCTGGACGTGTCGTCGTCGGCCGAGCGCCACGAGACCATGTAAACGGTGAAGCCCTGATCGCGCAGCCAGCCGACGAAGGAGTTCGCGGGCGTGAGATCGAGCACGTAGTATTTATTGATCCAGGGCGGGAAGATAAGGATCGGGCTCTGGCGCACCGTGTCTGTGGTCGGGTGGTAGCGCAGGAGTTCGATCAGCTCGTTCTTGAGCACCACTTCGCCCGGCGTGACGGCGAGGTTGCGGCCGGGTTCGAACGCGTCGGGATCGGTCTGCGTCGGTGAGATGCGGCCGCGGCCTGAGTTGAAGTCGTCCTGCAGCTGCATGAAGCCGCGTTGCACGGACTGGCCGTCGGTTTCAAAGAGCGCCTTCAGCGCCTTCGGGTTGCCCATCAGCATGTTGGACGGCGCCATGGCGGCGGTGGCCTGCTTGATGAAGAAGGCGGCGCGGCGGCGTTCGGTGTCGGAGAGGCCGGGGGCGTTCCAGGCGAGGTTCTCCGCCCAGCTCGATTGCGCGAGATAGATGCGGCGGATGAAGTCGAAGAAGGGGTTCTCGCGCCAGGAGGCGTCGGCGAAGCGGGGGTCACCGTCGGCGATCATCGAGGGGAAGCCGGCGGACATTTCCTGCAGCGCTTCGGTGTGGCGGCCGAAGAGATCGAGCTGCGCGTTGTTGAAGGCGTCGGGTTGTTTTGAATACGCCTCGGCGAGCGACTTGAAGGCGGAGGTGGCGGCTTCAAGCTCGAGCTTGCGGGGGGCGGCGGTGCCGGCGAGCTTGGTGATGTCGGACAGTTCGCGGCTGAGATCGGCGATCTTCTGGCCGAGACGCTGGAAGCTGATTTCGGAGAAGTCTTCGGTTTGGCCGGTGGGTTCGGGTTGTTTGGCCTTGGGCTGCTCAGGGGCGGCGTCCTTGGGGGCGCTCTGACGGACGGCTTCCGGTGCAACGTCGGGTGCGGCGGTGGTTTGCCGAGCGGGTTCCTTCGGCGGCGCCTTGGGCTTCCGCACGCGCTTCGCCGCCGGTTTGGACGCGATTTCGCCGTCCTTCGGGGCGTCCTGGGGAGGTTTTTCCCCGCGTTTCGGCATGGCGCAGCAATCCCGTTTCACTGTCGTATGGCGGGCGGGTCATGAAAGTCCCGCTCGCCAAACTGGCAGACTGTCACTAGGTAGGAACGTCAACCAGCGCAATCGCGGGCGCGTTAAAGCCCGATCAGACAGAGTGTAGCATGTTCCGCCCTATGGCGATCATTGCAGGCCTCGGCAGCATCGCCCTTCTGGGCGGGTGCGCTGACATCATGCAGCAACAGACGCTGGCGCAGATCGCGCCGGACTGGTTCTCGGAAAAAGCCTTGGAAGTTAAAGGGCAGGGCTATCCTGAGCTGTCCGATATTCCGCAGGCGCGCCCGACGGGCGGAAACCAGGCGCAATGGGACAAGACGGCGGCGGGCCTGAAGGAACAGGCGGCGAAGCTGGAAGCGGACGCAACCGCGCAGGGCGCGATTCGTACCGACGAGGACCTCCGAGCTACGGCAGCGCAGTGGCGCGCCTGTGTGGAAGAGGGACGAGCTGTATGCGGCACGCCGGAAAATCCGGCGCCGACAGTTCCGAGACGGGCGCCCGGCTGATCCAGCCGATAAGCATCCTCCTCAATCCCGCCTACTTCCCGGTTAAATTTACCCCATAGCGGCCGTCACGATACGGCTTTACAGAATCCTTTACCCGTAACCGGCGAGACCGGATCGGGCTCGATGACAGGTAGACCGACAATGATGTTGGATTTCCACAAGATCAGGCGCTTGCCGCCGTACGTGTTCGAGCAGGTGAACGTCACCAAGGCCGGACTTCGCGCTAACGGGGCCGACGTGATCGACCTCGGCATGGGCAACCCCGACCTGCCGACGCCGGCGCATATCGTCGAGAAGCTTTGCGAGACGGCGCGCAAGCCGGACGTGCACGGCTATTCGGCCTCGCGCGGCATTCCGGGTCTGCGCCGGGCGCTGACCGCGTATTACGATCGCCGGTTCGGCGTGAAGCTCGATCCCGCGAAGGAAGTCGTGGTGACGCTGGGCTCGAAAGAGGGCTTCGCGAACCTGGCGCAGGCGATCTCGGCGCCGGGCGACACGATCATCGTGCCGAACCCGAGCTATCCGCTGCACTCGTTCGGCTTCATCATGGCTGGCGCGAGCATTCGTTCGGTCGAGGCGCATTCGCCGGAACAGTATCTGTCGAACCTCGGGCGTGCTGTGCGCCACTCCATTCCGGCGCCGACGGCGATGGTGGTGTGCTATCCGGCGAACCCGACCGCGCAGGTTGTTGATCTCGATTTCTACAAAGAGGTCGTGAAGTTTGCGAAGAAGCACGAGATCTGGGTGCTGTCGGACCTGGCCTACACGGAAATCTATTATGGCGATCCGCCGCCCTCGATCCTGCAGGTCGAAGGCGCGAAGGATATTGCGGTGGAAGTCACCTCGATGTCGAAGACGTATGCGATGGCCGGCTGGCGCGTGGGCTTTGCGGCGGGCAATGAGCGGCTGATCGGCGCGCTGGCGCGGGTGAAGTCGTATCTCGACTATGGCGCGTTCACGCCTGTGCAGGTGGCGGCGGCTGCGGCGCTGAATGGTCCGCAGGATTGCGTGTCGGAGCAGCGCGAGATCTATCGCACGCGCCGGAATGCGATGGTGGAGAGCTTCTCGCGCGCGGGATGGGAGATTCCCGAACCGAAGGCGTCGATGTTTGCGTGGGCGCCGATCCCCGAGCCGTTCAAGGAGCTGGGGTCGCTGGAGTTCTCGCTGCGACTGATCAAGGAAGCGCATGTGGCAGTGGCGCCGGGTGCGGGCTTTGGCGAGCATGGCGACAACTATGTGCGCCTCGCGCTGGTTGAGAACGAGCAGCGCATCCGTCAGGCGGCGCGCAATGTGCGCAAATTCCTCGAAGCGAATGGCGTGAAGGTGAAGCCGGAGAAGGCCCCGAAGGCTGAAGCTCCGACAGTGCGGAAGGCAGTGGGATGACGGTAGCGGGTAAGACGCTGAGGCTCGGTGTTGCGGGTCTTGGCACGGTGGGCGGGGGCCTGCTGAAACTTATTGAGCGTCAGGACGAGCTGCGGCTTCCGGGGAAACTGGAAGTCGTGGCCGTGTCTGCGCGCAACAAGAACCGCAATCGCGGCGTCGATATCTCGAAGTTCAAATGGTTCGACGATCCGGTCGAGATGGCGCTGTCGAACGATATCGACGTCGTGGTCGAGCTGGTGGGCGGGTCCGATGGTCCGGCCAAGCGGACGGTTGAGGCGGCGCTGCGGTCCGGCAAGGCGGTGGTGAGCGCGAACAAGGCGCTGATTGCCGAGCATGGCATCGAGATCGCTGCGCTGGCAGAGAAGCACGAGGCGCATCTGCTGTTCGAGGCTGCGGTTGCGGGGGCGATCCCGATCGTGCGCGCGGTCAAGAACTCGCTGTCGGGCGTGATCGTCAGCCGCGTGTCGGGCATTCTCAACGGGACATGCAACTACATCCTCTCCGAGATGCTGCGCACGGGCGCAGCATACGAGACGGTGCTCGCCGAAGCGCAGCGGCTTGGCTATGCCGAGAGCGATCCGTTCCTTGACGTGTCGGGCGGCGATGCCGCGCACAAGGTGCTGATCCTGGCGTCGATCGCATTCGGCGCGCAGCCGGACTTCCCGCAGGTGCAGGTCGAAGGCATCGACAAGATCGAGGCCATGGACATCGCGCTGTCGAACAAGTTCGACTACCGCATCAAGCTGGTGGCCGAAGCGTTCCGCATCAATGGCGGCGTGAAGTGCCGCGTCGCCCCGGTGCTGGTGCAGAAGGAACATCCGCTGGCGCAGATCAACGGCCCGCTCAACGCGGTGCTGGTTGAGGGCGAGCCGGTGGGACGCCTGACGTTCACGGGTCCGGGCGCAGGCTCGGGGCCGACGGCTGCGGCCGTGATGGGCGATCTTGCGCGCCTGTTCGAAGGACCCGCGACGCCGCCTCTGGGCAAGCCGGCGCGCGACCTGCAGCCGCTGATCTCGTCGGAGAATGGCGTGGCCGATCAGGGCGCGTTCTTCATCGGCGCGAAGCTGGCTGACAAGCCGGGCGTGTTCGCGGCGCTGACCGAGCAACTGGGCGATGCAGGCGTTTCGATCGACAAGCTGATCCAGGAATCGGCGGGCGACACGGGCGTTGCCCCAATCGCGATCATGACGCATCCGTGCCCACGGTCCTCGATCGAAAGCGCGCTGCAGAAGATCGGCGAGCTGAAGATCACGGCCGACACGCCGCGCCTCCTGCGCATCGAGACGCGCGCCTAGCGGCCGTTTGCCAGCTTTTCTTCGGTGGCGGTGAAGGCCGAGCGCGATCCGCGTTCGGCCGGCACGTTCGTCGCGAAGTAGGCGATGCCGGTTCCGCTGGCGGAATCGATCCATAGCCCTGACTTCAGACCGTAGGCGTCGCCAGCGTGGCCGACGCGGCGCAGGCCGTCGCCGAACGGATTATCGTTGCAGCCGGCTTGCGGCGTGGCGAGGGTTTGCGAGGCAAGGCCATAAGCGCAGATGAAACCGCGCGAGTCGTCGTCGGCTTCATCTTCCTCGTAGGTCTTGCCGTTGGCGCCGTTGAACGTCCATTGCGGCGTGAGCAGCAGGTCGATGGAGGCGGGCTGGAGCAGGCGCACGCCATCGACTTCGCCGCGGCCAAGCAGCAGGCGGCCGATGGTGGCGAGGCCGTTGGCGGAGATGCGCAGGCCGCCTTGCGGCGAGAACAACGCGCCATTGTTGCCGGCGCGCCATGTCGCGAGATCGCAACTGCCGTCAGTTGCCGGCGTGACTTCGCAGGCGGGGCGGGCGCCGTGATTGTCGTCGCGAACGGGCTTGCCTTCGTCATACAGCACGACGGCTCGGGCCACGGCGGCATCGCTGCAGCTTGTCCAGTTATAGCAGGCGTCGAGGCGCAGCGGCTCCAGCACGAGGCGGCGCATCAGGATATCGAAACGCTCGCCGGTGGCTTTCTCCATGACGGAGGCGACGACGGGGAAGTTGAAGTTGGTGTAGGCGTACCAATCGCCGGGGCTGTGCTTTGCGTCCCAGGCGGCGGGATCGGAGAGCGCTTTTTCCAGCGAGGCGTCGAGCGGCAGGACGTAGGACGTCGTGTCCGTCAGGCCCGTGCGGTGGGAGAGCAGCAGGCGAAGCGTGATCGGGCGATCGGGGAAGGCGGGATGGCGGAGGCGCCAGCCGAGCTTCTGCGAGACATCTTCATCGAGGGTGAGCTGGCCCTGTTCGACAAGGCGCAGGACACCGATGGCGACGACGAGCTTCGAGATCGAGGCGACGCGGGCGGGATCATCCGCCGTCACGCGGCGTTGGGCGGCGACATCGGCATAGCCGGTGGCCGTGGCGCTGGTGATGCCGTTGCGATCGAAGGTGACGCGGACCTGCGCCTCCGGCGCTGTGGGCGTTGCAGCGCAGGCGGCGACGGCGAGGCAGGCCATGGCGGCAAAGGAGCGGGCGAGCGAGCGAAGCATGTGGGCAGCCTAGTCGAAGTCTGCGGCTTTGCCAGAGATGGCTCTTGCCGATCGACGGGCTTTGGGGCGAGCCTTGCGCGGTGAGGGAGTTTTCAATGCGCATGTTTCTGGCGGGGTTGCTTGCTGTCATTGGCGGTTGCGCGACGCCTCCTACGCAGATTGGGGCAGCGCAGGGGCGTGAGGCGTTTGTCGATGCGGCGAGCGTTGCGCCGGGGTTGGTGGTCGACATGCGGTATTTCGGGGCCGAGAATTTTATCGGGCGGCCGATTGCCGGGTATGAGGCGCCGGTGTGCTTGCTGAGCAGGCAGGCGGGTGAGGCGCTGGGACGGGTGCAGGCGAAGCTGAAGACGTTTGGGCTGGGGCTCAAAGTGTTCGATTGCTATCGGCCGAGCCAAGCGGTGGCGGACTTTGTCGTGTGGGCGAAGGATCTGTCGGATCAGGCGCGCAAGGCTGTGCAGTATCCCAATGTCGACAAGTCTCGGCTGTTCGAGCTGGGGTATATCGCGGAGAAGTCCGGGCATTCGCGTGGGTCGACGGTGGACCTGACGCTGGTTGATCTCGCTACGGGCGCCGAGATCGACATGGGGTCGGGCTATGACCTGTTCGATACGCTGTCGTGGCCGAGCGATCCGCGTCCGTCTGCGCAGGCGCGGGCGAACAGGCTGGCGCTACAGGCGGCGATGACCGGCGAAGGCTTCCGGCCGCTTAAAGAGGAGTGGTGGCACTTCACGCTGAATGGTGAGCCGTATCCGGAGACGTATTTCGACTTTCCTGTGAAGTAAGGTTGGCCGTGGAAGTAAGGCTGGCGCTAGTTCGGCGTGGGTTGCGCTGGCGCTGAGCCCAGAATTGGCATGCCTGGATAGGTGGGCTTGGCTGCGTTGATGCGGGCTTCGAAGGTGGCGCGCTCGGCTTCGGGCTTGGCGTTCCACCAGGGGGCGACGTCGCTGACCGAAACGGAATAGACGGCGCCGTTGAACTTTGCGAGTTGGCTGGCGGGGTAGTCGCCCGGCTGATTGCGCAAGTGCTTGTCGAGGAAGCCGCGGATGAAGTCGTTCTGAGCGCTGACGATGGTGGTCGAGGGCGCGCCGCCAAAGAGTGGCTCTTTCACCGTGTCGCCGACGAAGAGCGAGAAGTCCGAGATGCCGAGGTGGCGCGAGCCCTTGATGCCGACGCGATAGACGTCCGGCCGCGAGCCGGAGGTAGCGATGCGCTCGTAGGAGAATTCGTTGAAGCTGCGCGGGCCGGTGGGCGGCACGGGCTTGTCGAACTCGCGATAGAGGTAGGACGTATCCGAGTGCAGCATCAGGAAGGGCGCGGGTACGTCTGCGTTGGTGGAGCTGAACGGGAAGTTGCCGCCATCCATGTTGACGCCTGCGGCGCAGCGCGTGTCGTACATGCAGACCTCGCCGGCGATGGCGCCGCCGAAGGACATGCCGAGTTCGCCGACATGGCCGAGGTTTCCGGCGCGCGCGATTTCAGCGACTTCGGCGGGCGGGTTCTTCTGCAGCGTGTCGTGCAGGAAGAGTCGGTCGGCCATCCAGACTTTCGTGCTCTGGATCGCGATGCGCGAGCCGGCCTTGAGCGAGTATTCCTGGAAGTCGAGCAGGGCGGCGAGGCGCTTGTCGAGATCGGAGCCGCCGATGGCTTCGGCTTGCGAGGGGCGGCCGGTTTCCTCAGCGACGGTTTCCAGCAGCTTCGGGTCCATCGGCGCGACATCGCCGTTCGGGAAGGCGGTGGCGGACGCGTCGTAGGTGTGCTGCAGCGAGTAGGCGATGTAGCCGTGGCTTGCGAGCTCTTCCATCAGCACGGTGTTCTGGGCGAGGTGCGAGGTGTAGCCGTGGCTGTAGATCACCACGGGCAGGTTTGCGGCGCCGGGAAGCAGCGGGGCGTCGGCGTAGGAATTGGTAGCCACGTGGCGGACGTAAGTGAAGAAGGGCGGGAAGCCGACGAGGGCGCCGATGGATTGCGCAGTGCTGCTGGTTTCGGCGCGACTGAAGTAGGGCGCGGGGCTTAAGCCTGAGACGTCGCCCGCGGGATACCAGACGCGGACGAGCAGGCGGCGGGGTTCGTCTGGCTTTGCAGCGAACACGCCGGGGCGGCTCGGATCGTCGATCTCGAAGGTGCGGACGCCGACGGCGTATTCGCCCGAGGGCTTGGGCAGCGGGTTGATCGGGAATTCGCGGATCAGCATGATCGTGGCGATCAGGCCGATGGTGATCGGGATGCCGGAGAGCCATGGCACGCCGCCGGTGCGGTCTGTGCGGGTGATGCGGTTCTTGAGGACCACGCCGCCGAGGCCCAGCAGGAAGACTGCGCCGACAAAGGCGCCGCCTGCATCCTGCCAGCGGTCGTCGATATAGCCGTAAACGCCGATGATGATGGCGGCGATGGCGGATGCGATCAGAACGGGACGGCGGAACGGGATCGGGCGGACCCACCAGGCCACCACGAAGATGATGAGCGCGGCGACGACCAGTATGTCGGTCAGGATCAAGGCGTGTCCCCCTTAGTCGAGCGTCTGCAGTACGCCTCTGATCGTTTCGATAATTTGGTCGATCTGCGGCTTTTCGATGATGAGTGGCGGGGAGAGGGCGATGATGTCGCCGGTAACGCGGATCAGCACGCCTTTCTCGAAACAGGTGCGGAAGACTTCGAGCGCGCGTTGCGTGGGCTTGCCCGGACGCGGTTCGAGTTCGATGCCGCCGATAAGGCCGAGATTGCGGATGTCGATCACGTGGCGGGCGGACTTCAGCGAGTGCAGCGCGTCCTCCCAGTACGGCGCGAGTTCTGCGGCGCGTTCGAAGAGGGACTGGTCGCGATAGACCTGCAGGGTCGCGATGCCGGCGGCGCAGGCGAGCGGATGGCCGCTCATCGTGTAGCCGTGGAAGAGTTCGATCGGCGTTTCGGAATTGTTGACGACGGTGTCGTGGATCTCGCGGGTTACGGCGACTGCCCCCATCGGCACGGTGGCGTTGTTGATCGCCTTGGCCATCGTGATGATGTCGGGGCGCACGTCGAAGAACTGCGCGGCGAAGGGTGCGCCGAGGCGGCCGAAGCCGGTGATGACTTCGTCGAAGATCAGCAGGATGTCGTGCTTGGTGCAGAGTTCGCGCAGGCGTTGCAGGTAGCCTTGCGGGGGCACGAGCACGCCGGCCGAGCCGGAGACGGGTTCGACGATCACGGCGGCGATGGTCGAGGGGTCGTGCAGGGCGACGAGGCGTTCGAGCGCGTCGGCATATTCGATGCCATGTTTCGGTTGGCCGCGAGAGAAGGCGTTCCGTATGTCGTGCGTGTGCGGCAGGTGATCGACGCCGCCGACCATGGGGCCGAAGTTCACGCGGTTCTTGGTGATGCCGCCAACCGACATGCCGCCGAAGTTCACGCCGTGATACGCGCGCTCGCGTCCGATCAGGCGATACTTGTTCGGCTTGCCGCGGGCGCGCTGGTAAGCGAGCGCGATCTTGAGGGCGGTGTCGGCGCTTTCCGAGCCGGAGTTCGTGAAGACAATCCGGTCGAGCTTGTCGGGCAGGAGGCCGCCGAGCTGGTTCGCGAATTCGAAAACGATGGGGTGGCCCATGTTGAAGACAGGGGCGTAATCGAGTTCGGCGGCGGCGCGCTGGATCGCTTCGGTGATCTTCGGCTGCGCGTGACCGGCGGCGCAGCACCACAGCCCGGCGGTGCCGTCGAGTACGGGGCGACCATCGGGTGTATAATAGTACATGCCCTCTGCGCGGGCGAGCATGCGGGGATCGGCCTTGAACGCCCGGTTCGGCGTGAACGGCATCCAGAAGGCTTCAAGCGAGTTGGGGCGCAGCGTGTTCGACATGATCAAACTTTTGAGCCTGAGCGACACGTGCTGCAACCGGAATCGTGATGTGACGCCGGGGCGTTCGGGGTCGCTGTCACGGTTCGCGGTATAGGCGACCGGTGCGGACGGGTGTAAGCCTTGGCCAGAGGTTCGGGAGAAAGATCCCGTGAACCCCCAAGGGGAGTGAAGCTCAATGAGAACGTCCTGGATCGTTTCTGCGGCTGTTGCGGCCATGATGGTCAGCGCGTGCACGACGACTGAAACTGCGCCGAAGACGCCGACCTATACCGCCACGCTCGCGCCGGGCGCCGGCATCGTGTCGAGCGGCAAGGGCACGGGCACGTTCACCTACGATCCCTCGACGCACGTGCTGACCTACAACGTGACGTATGAAGGCCTGTCGGGCCCGGCAGCAGCTGCGCACATTCATGGCCCGGCTGGTCCTGGCGAGAATGCTCCGCCAGTTGTTCCGTTCGCCAACGCCGCTAGCCCGATCACCGGCACGGCGACGCTGACCGATACGCAGGCGGCCGATCTGGCAGCGGGCAAGTGGTATGTGAACGTCCACACCGCAGCGAACCGCGGCGGCGAAATCCGCGGGCAGATCACCTCTAAATAGTCGCGCTGGCATAGCGTTTCGCGAGGCAGGCGTGCTGCGCTGCACTTGAGTGCGGCGCAGCATCGTTTGTCATAATCATTTGCTCGAAATCCGCTTTGGCTGCCTTGCGGCAAAGCGTATGCCTTGAGCAATGATTCGCCGTCTCCGGATTTTGGGGCCTCGAGACGGGCAATCATGGGGATCAGGATTCACATGGCTGATGGGACGAAGCTGACCGTGTCGTGCTCGGCGCTTGGCTATGCCATGTCGGGCGCAACCGTCGCGGCAGCGATGGCGGCCGAGGCGTGGATCGGGCGCGGCGACGAGCAGGCGGCGGAAGAAGCTGCGGCCTCTGCGATGCGCGATGCGCTGAATGCGATCGATTTCTCGGGGCGCGTGGTTGTCGGCGAAGTTGATATCGCGATCCTGAATGTCGGCGAGACGGTCGGCACCGGAAACGGCATGGAGCTCGACATCGCGCTTGAAGCGCTGGAGGGCGTGACGCTCACCGCGAAGGCGATGCCGAATGCGCTGGCCGTGCTGGCGGCTGCGCCGCAGGGCGGACTGCTCAAGGTTCCCGATCTCTACATGGACAAGCTGGCGATTGGGCCGGGCTATGAGCGCAACATCGTGGATCTCGATGCGAGCGCTGCGGACAACGCCATGCGGCTGGCGCGCGCCAAGGGCGTGGATGTGCGCGAGATCACTGTGTGCGTGCTGGATCGTCCGCGCCACGAAAAGATCATCGCGGACCTGCGCAAGGTCGGCGCGCGGATCAACCTGATTACCGATGGCGACGTGGCGGGTGTAATCTCGACCGCGATGACGGAGACGGGCGTCGACATGTATGTTGGCCAGGGCAAGGCGCCGGAAGGCGTGCTGGCGGCTGCCGCTCTGCGCTGTGTCGGCGGACAGATGCAGACGCGGTTCTCGTTCCGCAATGAAGCCGAGAAATACCAGGCGCAGCGTTCGGGCCTCAATGACGCCGGGCGGCGCTATGAGCTGGAAGACCTTGTGGCGGGCGATGTGATCTTTGCGGCCACAGGCGTCACCAAGGGCGCGCTGCTGGATGGCGCCGTGCGGACGCGCGGGGCCATCGAAACCCACACCATGCTGATGTCCTCCAGCGACGGCGTGGTGCGAAAGATCAAGTCGCTGACGCCCGTTAAAGGCTAAGGCAAAAGCTAAGGCGCTGTTTTCGCGCGGTTCTGCGCACTTGAACCGACTCATGAACCGCCACACGTTGCGCTTATGGCCGACAAGTCGAACATCCCCGCCGCCTATCTGGGCGTTTCCAACTCGCTTTCGGGCAAGGTGTGGCGTCAGCGCCCGACGGACGATGCGCTGGCGGCGGAGCATGCGCGCAAGCTGAAGTCGTCGGATCTGGTTGGGCGCTTGCTGGCGTCGCGCGGCGTGAAGCCGGATGAGGCGCAGCTGTTCCTGAACCCGACGCTGAAGGAACTGTTTCCGGACCCTTCGTCGTTTGCGGACATGGACAAGGCCGCGGATGTCATCCTCGACGCCATCGTGTCGGGCAAGAAGGTGGCAGTGTTTGCGGACTATGATGTCGATGGCGGTACGTCGTCGGCGATCCTGTCGCGCTATTTCCGCGCGTGGGGGCGTGAGCTGATCCTGTATGTGCCGGATCGTCTGACCGAGGGCTTTGGGCCGACGCCGGGCGCGTTCCGTGCGTTGCAGGGCATGGGCGCCGAGCTTGTGGTGACGGTCGATTGCGGTGCGGCGGCGATCGCGGCGCTGCAGACGGCGAATGAGATCGGGCTCGATGTGGTGGTGATGGATCACCACCTGATGCACGACGATCATACGCCGCCGACCCTGGCGCTGGTGAATCCCAACCGGCCGGACGACAAGTCGGGGCATGGCTTCCTGGCGGCTGCCGGCGTTGTGTTCGTGCTGGTCGCGGCGTTGAACCGGCTGGCGCGCAAGCGCGGTGTGGCGCCCGAGGGCGGACTGCCCGATCCGATGAAGTGGCTCGATCTCGCAGCGCTCGGGACGCTGTGCGACATGGCTCCGCTGAAAGGTGTGAACCGGGCGTTTGTGACGCGCGGGCTGGCCTGTCTCGAGCGGCTGGAGAATGCCGGGCTCAAGGCGCTGGCTGAAGTTGCGGGCATCGAGGCGCCGAAGTCCGTCTATCACGCGACGTTCGTGCTGGGGCCGCGGCTCAACGCGGGCGGGCGTATCGGTGATCCGTGGACGGCGGCGAAGCTGCTGGCGACGGATGATCGTGCGGAGGCGATCCAGCTCGCCGAGAAACTCAACTTCCAGAACCAGGAGCGGAAGGAAGTCGAAGCCGGCATCCAGAAAGCTGCGATCGAGCAGGTTGAGGCGCGGCTGAAGGAGAAGCCCGATGCGGGCATCCTCGTGGCCGGGGGGGAGGGGTGGCACCCCGGGGTGATCGGGATCGTGGCGGGGCGGTTGAAGGAGAAGTTTCACAGGCCTGCAGTTGTGGTCGGCTGGGGCGAAGGTTTGGGTCCTGTAGCTCGTGGGTCGGGCCGGTCGGTTCAAGGCGTGAACCTTGGCGAGTTGATCAGCGAGGCGGCGAAATCGGGGCTGCTGCTGTCGGGCGGCGGTCACGCCATGGCGGCTGGCTTGAGCATGGATCCGGCGCGGCTGGATGAGCTGCGGGAGCATCTGGAGGAGCGGGTTTCGGGCGCCGTGGTGGAGCTGGCCGAGGCCCGGGTGCTGGAGATCGATGGCGCGCTGGCTCCCGGAGCGGCCGACGGGGATCTGCTCGACATGATCGAGCGGGTGGGGCCGTTTGGGTCTCAGGCGCCCGAGCCGCTGTTTGCCGTGCCGAATATCCGCGCGGCGGGGGCTAGGCGGGTGGGCGAGAACCATATGGCGTTCGACATGGTGGGCGAGGACGGGTCGCGGGTGCGGGCGATCGCCTTCCGGGTGGCTGACGGGCCGGAGGGAGAGGCGATTCTGCGGGGGGATGCCCTGCATGTGGCCGGCCGTTTGAGGCCCGATACCTGGCGGGGACCGGGCAAAGTGCAGATCGAAGTGGCGGATATTGCGCTGGCTTAGGCCGATTTTCGGGGTGAGACGCGACGCCGCGACTCAAGTCCGTTTTAGGGTGCGGAGAAACGTGTCTTCCCGCTTGCAGCGTTTCGGCGATGCAGCTATATCGCCCCCCTCCGCTGATTGGTCCCTTCGTCTATCGGTTAGGACGTCAGGTTTTCAACCTGAAAAGAGGGGTTCGACTCCCCTAGGGACTGCCAGCGGGTTGTAAGGTTGCCGGTTTTCACCGGGCCGTGGCCCACGCCGTAAAGTTAATCACAAGTGGATAATCGCCCGGCCGACTATGTTCGCCGGACGAAATGTCATGTTACACTCTCCTCGGTGGGGAGCTGTCGGTGATGCAACCGCAACAAAATCCGATTGAACCAGAAGCGGATGCCGAGCCGGCGATCCGGATCGAAGGCCGCGTGAAGTGGTTTGATCCGGCCAAGGGCTATGGCTTCGTTCTGCCGGACGCGGGCCCTGCCGGCGGGGGCATGAAGCGCGATGTGCTGCTGCATATCTCCGTCATGCGGAAGTTCGGCCGGGATAGTGCGCCCGAGGGCGCTCGCATCGTCTGCAATGTGGCGACGCGCGATCGCGGCTATCAGGTCAACGAAATCCTCGAGCTTGCGGCCAACGAGGCCGATGTCACGCCGGACGAGGATGGGCCTACCGAGGTCGTGCTGGTGAAGTGGTTTAACCGCACCAAGGGCTATGGCTTCGTCCAGCTGGCCGACAATCCGGAAGACATCTTCATCCACATGGTCGTCGTGCGTAAGGCGAACATCGAGGACCTGCAGCCTGGCCAGAAGCTGATCGCCGTGATCGGCAAGGGCCAGAAGGGCCGCCACATTGTGAGCGCGAAGCTGCAAGGCTAGCGGCGGTCTCCCTGACGTTTCTCCATCAAGCAATCGTATCGACCACGCCGCCATCGACGCGCATGGCGGCGCCCGTTGTGGCGGAGGCTTGCGGCGAGGCGAGATAGACGACGAGGTTGGCGACTTCTTCCACGCTCGCTGCGCGCTGGATGATCGAAGAGGAGCGGTGCTTCTTCACGAAGTCGGCTGCGGCTTCCTCCAGCGACTTGCCGGTTTTCGCGACGACGGGGGCGAGCATCTGCTCGACGCCTTCCGACAGGGTGGGGCCGGGGAGGACGGAGTTCACGGTGACGCCGGTGCCGGCCATGCGCTTGGCGAGGCCGCGGGCGAGGGCGATGTCGGCGGTCTTGGTAACGCCGTAGTGGATCATCTCGACGGGGATGTTGAGGCCGGATTCCGACGCCATGAAGATGACGCGGCCCCATTTGCGCTCCGCCATTTTCGGCAGGTAAGCGCGCGAGAGGCGGACGCCGGACAGGACGTTCACTTCGAGGTGGCGCGTCCATTCCTCGTCCGGCGTTTCGAAGAAATCGCCGGGGGCGAAGATGCCGACATTGTTGACCAGGATGTCGACCTCGGGGACGGCTTTGACGAGGGCGGCTGCGCCTTCGGCGGTCGCGATGTCGGCGGGGGCGGAGACGAGGCGGGCGCCGGGGATTTCCGCCTTGATGCGGGCGATGGCGCTGTCGACGGCGTCCTGCTTGCGGCCGTTGATGACAACGGTGGCGCCCGCGCCGGCAAGGCCCTTGGCGGTGCCGAAACCGATGCCGACGGTGGAGCCGGTGACGAGGGCGGTTTTGCCGGAAAGGTCGATTTTCATATCAGGGTCCTGTGCTTGGAAGGGTCGCTTCGGGCCCTTTGACCAAGCCGATATGGGGTCGTTGGCGGGAAAAGCGCGGGGGCGTTTGGCTAATTAATCGGTGCAGAAATGCTGCAATGGGCTCGGGCCTTGGCTTGCGGCCGCAGGCGTCTTAAACCGGCGGCATGAAAAAGCTTCTTGTTGCTACTGCTTTCGTTCTCTCCGCCGTGATGCCCGCGTTCGCGCAGGGGCCAGTGCAGCCGCTGACCATCAAGTCGGGCGACAAGAGCCATACCTTCCAGGTCGAGGTGGCGCGCACGCTGCCGGAGATTTCGAAGGGTCTCACCGGCCGCGCCACGCTGGCCAAGGACCACGGCATGCTGCTCGATTTCCGCGGCACCAAGGAACAGTACACGCTGAACATGAAGGGCGTGACGGTCGAACTCGACATGCTGTTCCTCGACACGGATGGCACGATCCGCGCGATCGCGACGAATGCGCGTCCGGGCAGCCTGCGCACGATTTCGCCGGGCATGGGTTCGGCCACGGTGCTGCAGATTGCTGGCGGGCAGGCGGCAGCGCTTGGCCTGAAGCCGGGCGATAAGGCGACCAGCGCGCTGCTGACCAATGGCGGCTGATACGCCGTCTGACGCCGCAACCGACGCGCCCGATGGTTTCATCCATGTGCTGCGCGCGCCGTTCGTCAATCATGTCGGGCCGTTGTTGCAACGCGCGGAAAATGCGCCGGGGCGGATGACGCTCGGCCTGCGCGTGGGGACGGTTCACACCAACACGATGGGCTTCATGCATGGCGGCATGATCGCAACCGTGTGCGACAGCGCGATGGCGCGTGCGACGTTCCAGACCCTGCAGCGGCGCACGGTGACGCTGCGCATGAACATGGAATATTTCGATCCGGTGAAGCAGGGCGCGTGGATGGAAGCGCACGGCCGGCTGGTCGATCACGACGAGGACGTGGCGCATACGGAGTGTCTGATCGTGTGCGACGGGACGACGTGCGCACGGAGCACGGGTGTGTTTCGGTTGTTGCGGAAGTTGTAGGGCGCTGCGCGCAGGGCAATCGGGAATAGGCAGTCGGCAATCGAGGGCTGATTTCAAACATCGTGTCGTGAGCCCCGCGCTCGTGCTTCGACGGACGGCCCTGAGCCCCGCGCTCGTGCTTCGACGGACGGCCCTGCGGGCCTGCTCAGCATGAGCGCTACTCTAGCTTCAATTCTGATCTCACGAAGAGCTCATCCTGAGCAGCACGCGTGAGCGTGCGTCCGTCGAAGGACGAGCGCGTGCTCACGATTGTTCGTTCGGACCAGCGCGCGCTGTCCGTGATGCTTGTTGTCGTTCCTCCCAAGAGGGAGCGGGGCGCATGAAGTCACGCCGTGGGTAGTGCCTGTGCTGATCTCGTGGATCAGCTGATGCGCGTCTTCACGCGCCCCGTGTCTGGCCGTTTGTCCCGGTTCAGCCGCATGAGGAGTTGTCTCGGTCTTCCAGGGTACGTCGTTGCCCCTGGCGCCTTAGCTCCGTGCCTGTTCACCCGGTTCAGCGTGTCAGGGGGCCTAACCGACCGTCCCCCTGGTCCCTCCGGTTTCACATCCCCCGGAGGCCGTGCCGTCGAAGTTCGTTTCGCCCCACGGGACGTTCCCCGCAGGACTTCCTCGCTGTGCTGTCCGAAGAGAGATCCTCACCCCTCTCCGCGCTGACGCCTCGATAGCCACGCCGGCCAACGCACCCACATCCAGAGTTTCGGACGTCTCCTGGACCTCCCTCATGTGCGTGCGGGGATGATTATAAGGGCGGTTCACGGCGCCGTAGATTCTGGGAGTGAGTATCCCCCAACTTGGGCGCGGAAGTCGTTGAATGTAGGCGAGATGGAATTTCTCCGTCCTACAGTTCTGCACCACCTCCATCCCCCAAACCGGCGTTTGGTGAGCACGCGCTCGTCCTTCGACGGACGGCCCTTCGGGCCTGCTCAGGATGAGCGCTAAACGACTGACGGCTTTGTAGCGCTCATCCTGAGCAGCACGCTTTAGCGTGCGTCCGTCGAAGGACGAGCGCGTGTGGCGTGGTGCATCGTTGATGCACCCTACGCGGTTGTCTCACGCCGCTTCAGCGAATTGCTCCATTTGGGCGTGCATGGCGCGTTGGAAGGCGGGGCGGGATTCGCAGCGGGTTTTGTAGGCTTTGAGCGTTGGGTAGTCGTTGATGATGTTGGTGGCGTCGATGATGCGGAGGACGTCGGACATCATTAGGTCGCCGACGGTGAACTGGCCTTCGAGATAGTCCTTGTCGCCGAGCGCTTCGGCGAGCTGGCCGAGGCGGAGGCGGAGGAATTGTTCGACTTGGGGGCGGCGTTCCTTGGCCCAGTCTTCGCCCTTGTGGAAGAAGATGAGGCCGCCGAGTTCCTGCACGGGATTTTCGATCGTGTTGAGGGCGGAGAAGACCCAGGCGCGGGCGCGTTCGCGGCCGATGCGGTCCTTCGGCATCAGGGCTTCGCTCTTCTCGGCGATGTAGAGCGCGATGGCGCCGCTTTCGTGCAGGGTGAGGCCATCTTCCTCGATGGCGGGGGCCTGGCCGAAGGGTTGGCGGGCGAGGTGAGCCTTCGATTTCTGTTCGTCGCCGAGAGAGACGAAGCGCACGTCATAGGGAAGGCCTGCTTCTTCGAGCGCCCAGCGGACACGGAAGGCGCGCATGAGCGGCTGGGCGAAATCGGGGACCCATTTGTAGGTGGTGAGCGTGATCATTTCGATTGGTCCTTTTCGCTTTCTGCGATGGCGGCGTTTTCAGCGTAGAGCTGCTGCTTGTTGATGAGCGAGTTCCAGCCGCCGACATGGCTGTCGCGGATCTCGACGCTGGAGAAGGGCGTCTGGTGGAAGGACTGGATGGTCATTCCGTTGGCTTCGCGGAACTCGACGGTGATGACCGTGTCGAGGTCGCGGCCTGAGTCTTCGTCCCAGGCGAAGGTGAAGACGATGCGCTTGTGTTTCTCGACATCGCGGATCGTGCCGCCCATGCGCGAGACTTTGCGGTTGTACTGCTTCGACGCCATCATGGCGCGCCAGGGCTTGCCGGGCGTGAGCTGCCAGTCGAGTTCGAGGCAGGTGAAGTTTTCAGGGCCCCACCAGCGGATCATGTGATCGCGTTCCTCCCAGAGGCGCCAGACGAGGGCGAGCGGAGCGTCGAAGGTGCGCTCGAGGCGGAGTTCGTCGTCGCGCGTGGCGAGGTTGCGTTTTTCGTCGGAGGCGGGGGCTGTCATGGCCGCTTTCCTTTCTTCTGAGATGGTTTCGCAGCTTTTTGCTGGATCTGGTTCAGGTAGGCGTCCATGCGATCGAAGGAGCCCTCCCAGAACTTGCGGTATTTGCCGAGCCAACCGTCGAGATGTTTCAGCGGGGCGGTTTCGAGATGGCAGGGACGCCATTGCGCTTCGCGGCCACGGCTGATGAGGCCGGCGGTTTCCAGAACCTTGAGGTGGCGCGAGATGGCGGGGAGGGAGATGTCGAAGGGTTCAGCGAGCTCGTTGACGGTGGCTTCGCCCTGCGAGAGGCGCGCGAGGATGGCGCGGCGCGTGGGGTCGGCAAGGGCCGAGAGGGTTTGAGAGAGCTGATCCATGCGTGTTATTTAACGCATCTGCTAATTAACGCAATGGCTAAATACAGTGAGCGGGATGCGCCCTCATCGCGGGGATGAGGGCGCTGTCGCGGGTTGTTACTTGAGGGCGTCCTTCAGCTTGCCGCCGGCGAAGTCGACGGCGTCCTTGGCGTCGGCGACGACGGCGCCCATGCCGAAGAATTCGTGGGTGACGCCGGCGTATTCCTTCACCTCGACCTGTCCGCCTGCGGCCTTGAGGGCGTCGGCGAGGGATGTGCCGTCATCGTGGATCGGGTCGATCTCGGCGAGGATGATGGTGGTGGGCGGCAGGCCGTTGAGCTTGGCGCTGACGAGGTTGAGGCGCGGATCGCTGGCCTGATCCGGCGTGGCGAGGGTGTGCTTGAAGAACCAGTCGAGCATGGGGCCGTTGAGCGGCTTGGCGTCGGCGTAGGTTTTCTTCGACTGCTCGTCAGGCGAGGTGTTGGCGACGGGATAGACGGCGACGACGTGCTTGGGCGCGGCGAGGGCGTTGTCGCGGGCGTAGATGGCGACGTTCATCGCCATGTTGCCGCCAGCGCTTTCACCGACGAGCGCGACGCGGGCCGGATCGCCGCCCCATTTCGCAGCGTTGGCGAGAACCCATTTGTAGGCGGCGTTGGAGTCGTCATGGGCCGCGGGGAATTTGGCTTCGGGCGCGTGGCGGTATTCGATCGAGACGACGATGGCGTTCGCGGCCGTGGCGAGGGCGCGGGGGCTGGAGTCATAGACATCGATGTCGGCGATCACCCAGCCGCCGCCGTGGATGTAGAGGATGACCGGGAGCGGGCCGTTGGCGCCGTCGGGCGTATAGACGCGGGCTTTCTGGTTGCCCGAGCCGGCGGGATAGGCGACGTCTTTCGTGGTGACTTTCGGCATCGACGCGGGGTCGATGTTCTTGTCCTTCATCAGCGCCTTCACCGCGTCTGCGGGCGTTGGCTGCTTGCGGGCTTCGGCGGGTTCGAGCGTTTCGATCGGCTTGCCGCCGAGCGAGGCGAGCTTGGCGAGGACTTCCGCCATGTCGGCATCGGCCTGGGCTGGGGCGGGAGCTGCGGGCGTGGCGGGCTCAGCCGGGGCGGGGGCGGGCGTGGGCGCGGCGGCCATTTCGGGTTCCTTCGGGCCGCACGCAGTCAGGGCCAGCGCCGAGGCGCTCGCCAGGATGACGGACTTTAACATGTGAGAATTTCCTTTGGTGACAGGGGTATTCACCAACAGGAACGGGCGGCACACACCTTATGTTCCTGTAGGGATATACGCCGCTTCCGTTCCGCCGCGTTTCGGGTATAAGCCGCGCACATCGGAGTGTGGCGCAGTCTGGTAGCGCATCTGGTTTGGGACCAGAGGGTCGTTGGTTCGAATCCAGCCACTCCGACCATCCTTCGCCCGGCTTTGGCCGGGCTTCGGCTCGGCGAGCCCGCTTAGAGCGAAATTCCGGATATGACCGATCGGCCTGTCATTCTCCTTGCTGCGCACGGAGAACGGGGCGGGGCTGCGAACAATGAGCGGTTGGCGCGGATCGTTGAGGCGGTGGGCGTGGCTGTGCCCGAGGCGGATGTCGGGGCGGTTCTGGTCAATGTCGAAGGGCTGACGGAGAAGACGCTGGCGGCGTGTGGGGACAGGCCGGTGTTGTGCCTGCCGTTGTTGTTCTCCGACGGGTATTTCTACGAGAAGCGGCTGAAGCCGGCGTTTGTGGGGGCGAAGCATGTGCTGGCGCCGCCGCTGGCCCTGTGGCGGTCGTTTGCGCCGTTTCTGGCGGACAATCTGGCGTTGCGGACAATCAGCCATGCGGCGGACCCGCGCGTGGTGCTGGTGGCGCATGGCTCGAAGCAGACGGGGCGATCTGCGGCGTGCGCCCGGCAGGTCGGGGCGCTGATGCAGGCCCGGTATGGGCAGGTCGAGGTGGGGTTCCTTGAGGAGGCCCCGCTGGCGCGCGAGGTGATCGCGGGGACGGAGGCGCCGTGGTCCGCGATCGGGCTGTTCCTGGGCGAGGGGATGCATGGGGGCGAGGATTTCGACGTGCTGGTGTCGACGGCCCCGAACCGGCCCGTAGCGGCCTTTACAGCCGGAGAATTGCCCGGTTTGCCGGGGCTTATCGCGGCCGAAGCCCGCGACCGCCTGGGCAGTTGAAATTTCAACGTTTTGCGGGCAGATGGGGGCGGTTACGGAGTCGCCCTGATGCTTGCGAAAATCTACCGCCCCGCCCGGAACGCCATGCAGTCCGGCACGGCCAAATCGCAGGAATGGATGCTGGAGTTCGACAGCGAGACGCCGCGCACGGTGGATCCGCTGATGGGCTGGATCGGCAATGGCGACACCAACACGCAGATCCGCATGACGTTCGAGACGCGCGATGAAGCGATCGAGTTCGCCAAGCGCAACGGCATTCCGTTCCAGGTCACCGAGGCGCGCGAAGCCAAGCGCGTGATCAAGGCCTATGCCGACAACTTCTCGGCCGTGCGCCGCAGACAGTGGACGCACTAGTCTGGGGCCGCACCAGACCTTCGCGTCTGGCCTCCAACAAGGAACCCGCTTAAGACGCCTCTCTGCTGCGCCAGAGATCCCGTAGCTCAACTGGATAGAGCACCCGCCTTCTAAGCGGGTGGTTGCAGGTTCAAGTCCTGCCGGGATCGCCAGCCTTCGCAAAAGGCATCGGATTAGAGTTTTCGAGATTCATCCCAAGCGTCCGCGACACGGCGCGTGATGCTCAACAAGAATACACCTGATAGCGCAAATGCAGCAGCTGCCGTGATGTCAACAAACATCATTACGCGCCACATATCCAAGGACAGATCATTTGTCCCTGCTTGGCGCTCTAGCGCTGCGGACACCGCACCCGATAGCGATGCGATCAACCAGCATATCCACCAGAGGGCGACCGAGAGCGGTGGCGTTTCACGCTTTTTTGCGTGCGCCATTGTCCCGCGCCAGATTTGTCGTATCGCCATGAATGGAACGAACCAGGTAGCTATGGGAACTAAAACGCCCCATGTCCCCCACCATGGTGACAGCTCAACGTGGGGCGAATGCGCGTCTCGCAACCGTTTCAAAGCTCGGTACACAAAGAACGCATATGCCACACCGGTTGCAGCAAAGACCGCAATGCTGATCGCTACCAATGTCGGATCCCAGTTCGTCACCAACGCGACGTAGGACTGTAAGTCATCATAGCGCCCTAGAACTCCCCGTTCGGTCTCTCCCATGAGCCAGAACATAATCAGGAGTTCGACCAGCACGACTGTTCGCGCCGCTACGAACGCAATCAGACCAAACCTCAGAAAATTCCAAGTCAATCGAATGCGGGGCAACTGGTGCCGTCCCCAACTGATGTCAGCGCCGTCGGCATCTGCCTCATCAGGGGCTAATTCTGTAAGCGCATCGTCGATCTTCGGAGGAACGCTGATTGGCTCTGGTTGTGGTGCTCTTTGAACGTGGGCGATCTCGGACGGCGCACCGCACGAAGCGCAGCGAGAATATGACGGTCGGAAGGGTTCGCCGCACTCGTCACACGGCCGAGGAGGCCCGAGAAAAGCTTCCGGGACTGCAGCGCAATGCGGACATGAAAGCGCGCTATCGCTTACCTTCCCGCCGCATTCCTGACATTTCGCCAGCATGACCTGTCCCCCGACCAGCACGGTATTAGCGAGCGTTGGCAGCTTCAAGTCCTACGGACGTGCTTGGGCATTGTGCTTTGGGGATAGGGTTCACTGATGCGCTGATCCGGCAGTGCATGTAGGCTGTGCTGGTTGCGCACTGCTAAAGGTCGACACTTCTTTCGCAAACTTGGAATGCCGCCATGCAGATTGCTGTTCTGACATTTGATGGGTTCAACGAGTTGGACTCGTTCATTGCTGCTTCGATCCTGAACCGGATGAAGGGGCGGGGGTGGAAGGCGCATATCACGTCGCCGACGGAGCAGGTGACGTCGATGAATGGCGTGACGGTTCTGCGCGAGAAGCCGCTGGCGTTTGCGGCGGAGGCCGATGCGGTGCTGATCGGCAGCGGGATCAAGACGCGCGAGATCGCGGCGTCGCCGGAGTTGCTGGCGCAGATCAGGCTTGACCCGGCGCGGCAGCTGATTGGCGCGCAGTGTTCGGGAACGTTGTTGCTGGCGAAGCTGGGACTGATTGGCGAGCTGCCTGCGTGCACCGACCTGACGACTAAGCCGTGGGTAGTGGAGGCGGGCGTGCGCGTG
The DNA here is from genome assembly GCA_965229115.1 of Hyphomonadaceae bacterium. GTDB lineage: Bacteria > Pseudomonadota > Alphaproteobacteria > Caulobacterales > Hyphomonadaceae > UBA7672. Next base: position 1,089,142 of record CBDDIR010000003.1, read on the forward strand.
CTGGACGCGCCGTTCGTGGCGCATGGCAATGTGGCGACGGCGGGCGGGTGTCTTGCGTCGCAGTATCTCGCGACGTGGATGATTGCGCGCGGCGGCTCTCTGGAAGATGCGCGGGACGCCATGCATTACGTCGCGCCAGTCGGCGAGAAGGACGCGTATGTTGAGCGTGCGCTTGGCGTGGTGTCGCCGTTTCTCCCTGCGGCGCGTGCGGCTTAGCAATGGCTAATGCCGTTCTAACGGCCGCGTAGAAAGCGGCTGTTACGTTCTTGATCGTGCATGTCTGGCTTGACTGGCCTCAGGGGTCGATCAAGCTGCCTCCGGTTGGAGGGACGTGATGAAATTGGTCGGGCCGGTTCTTCTTGCGTGTCTGGGGCAGGCCGCGTTTGCGCAGCCGCCGGAGGTTCCGGCGGAGGTGCGCGAGATGATCGCGGGCCTTGCGCAGGAGCAGGGCATGACGACGTTTGGCGACGTTTATCTCAGCCGGCTGGACGATGGCGCTTCGGCTACGGTCACGGTGAAGGTGTCGCCGGGCAAGCGGACGTATGTCACCGTGGCAGGCGATGGCGCGGCGCTGGATATGAAGGTGCGCGGTACAGCTGGCGGCAAGGCGTTCGTGCCGGAAATGGGCTATAGCTCGGGCATGGCGGTTGTGCAGATCCCCGAGGGCAATGGCGATACCGTTGCGCTCAACCTGCAGATGTCATGCGAAGATATTGACTGCGGATATTTCGTGCAGGCGTTCGTACGTTGAACCACCCGCTTAGAAGGCGGGTGCTCTATCGATCGTGGTGTGTTTTCGAGCAGAGAGTGGGTCAGCCGGTGCTCAAACAATGTGGTTCTGCACTGATCGGCGCGTGTGCGGCGCTGGGGCTGCTTGCGCTCTCCGCTTGCGGGGGCGGCGGAGGCGGCGGCGGTGGTAGCAGTGGCGGGAGCACTGGCGGCGGCGTCGTGACGCCGACCGGGCCGACGTGGACGCAGGGTGTGTTTCAGGCGGCGAGCACGTTCGAGAACCGGTGTGCGTCGCCGCGCACGGGCGTTGATGCGCAGGGACGGGCGTTTCCGGATCAGGCGGGATCGCTGGCGCAGGAGCTGTTCTATCTGCGCTCGTGGACCAACCAGACCTATCTCTGGAATACCGAGGTGGCCGATCAGAACCCGGCTACGTTCACGGATCGGGTCGCTTACTTCAACGTGCTGAAGACGAATGCGACGACGGCTTCAGGGCTGGCGAAGGATCGCTTCCATTTCACGCGCACGACGGCGGAGTATCTGGCGGAGCAATCGTCGGCGGCGACGGCGAGCTATGGCGCGGAGTTGCGCGTGATTGCGAGCACGCCGCCGCGTGAAGTGCGGGCGCTTTATACGACGCCGGGCACGCCGGCGGCGGAGGTGGTGGGCAGCACGCAGAAGTTTGCGCGCGGGGCGCGTATCCTCTCGGTGGATGGCGTTGACCTGGTGAGTGGCGGCTCGACGCAGGCGCAGATCGATACGCTGAACAACGGACTGTTCCCGCGCACGGCGGGCGAGAGCCATACGTTCACGGTGCGCTATGTCGATGGCACGGAGCGGTCTGTGACGCTGGTATCGCAGGCGCTGGTCGAGGCGCCGGTGAACCGGCGCAGCACGATCACCACGCCTACGGGCAGGGTGGGTTACGTGCTGCTGAATACGTTCAGCCCGTACAGCTCCGAGAAGGGGCTGGTGGATGCGATGGCGCAGTTCAAGGCCGATGGCGTCAATGATGTGGTGCTCGACCTGCGCTATAATGGCGGCGGGTTGCTCGCGGTGGCGTCGCAGTTGTCGTACATGCTGGCGGGGCCGGCGCGGACGAACGGGCATGTGTTCGAGCGGCTGCAGTTCAATGCGGCGGCGGGCAGCACAAATCCGGTGACGGGCAGTGCGAACACGCCGACGCCTTTCTATACGACGGGGCTTGGCTTCTCGGTTTCCAACGGGTCGCCCCTGACCACGCTGAACCTGCCGCGCGTGTTCGTGTTGAGCACGTCGCGGACATGCAGCGCGAGCGAGTCCGTCATCAACGGTCTGCGCGGGATTGATGTCGAGGTGATCCTGATCGGCGCGACGAGCTGCGGGAAGCCGTTCGGCTTCTATCCGGACGATAATTGCGGGCAGACCTATTTCTCGATCCAGTTCCAGGGCGTGAACGACAAGGGCTTCGGCGATTATCCGGATGGCTTCACGCCGTCGAACTCGTCGTCGGCGAATGCGGTGAAGGTGAGCGGGTGTGCGGTGGCGGATGATTACAGCCGCGATCTTGGCGACACCAGCGAGGCGATGCTGGCGGCGGCGCTGAACTTCAGGTCGACGGGGACGTGTCCGTCGCCGCCGGTGGGGAGCATTGCGCAGGCGCGCGTGATGATCGAGGGCGAGCCGATTGCGACGACGGGGCGATCGGAGATGGCGGAGATCCTGCGCAACAACCGCGATATGTCGATGCCGGGGGCGCGATGAGGCTGGTGCTTGCCTGCGTGCTGGGCGTGATGGCGGGCGGGTGCCAGACGGCGCCGGGCGTGTCGCAGCCGGCGCTGCTCATGCAGGGCGATGACGCGGGGCTGGAGCGGCTGAAGGCGGCGCTGGCGAAGGAGATGGGGCGGGCGTCGGTTGATATCGGACCGAGCGATCCGACGCGCAGCTCGACCATCTCCGTGCTGCCGGTTCCGGGCGGGCCGCTGAACGATCGCGACATGGCTCTGCCGACGCTGTTCCGGCTTGAGTCCGACGGCAAGACCTGCGCGCTGGTGCGCGAGGAGACTGGCCGCCGGATCGCGCTGGATGGCGTGGCGTGTAGGGCGTCCTAGAAGCGGACGGTGACGCCTGCGGTTGCGGCCTGTGCCTTGAAGCCGTCGCGGAAGCGGGCGTCGTAGCGGGCGAAGAGATCTGCGCCGGGGAAGAGCTGGAAGGCGATGCGGGCGCCTGCGTCGGCGCCGAGATCGTCTTCAGACTGGCCGGTGATGCTGACGGGCGCGCCGAAGAAGCTGGCGGGGATGACGCGATCTTCGCCGGAGACGGTTCCGACAGCGCGGCCATAGATCGACCAGGCGAGCGGGCCGGCGCCTTGGCCGAGCTCTACGCCGGCCCAGAGGCGCGTGCGGTCGGCGGTGTGGCCGCTGGCGGTGAGGGCGAGGCCGCCGGTTTCGCTGAAGCTGGACGAGCGGACGGAGGTGTAGTCCGCGCCGATGGAGGGCGAGACGTCGAGGCCGGCGAAGGCGAAGCGGTATCCCGCTTCGGCGAGGGCGCCGGTGGTGTAGATGTCGTACTTGGCTGTCGAGACGCCGCCGACGGCGTGGGTGGTGTAAACGTCGCCGACGCCATAGCTGGCGGCGAGGTTGGCGAACCACGGGCCCGAGCCGAAGCCGGCGGTGAGGCCCATCTGTGTGAGATCGATGTCGCCGGTTTCGGCGAAGGCTGCGTCGAGGTCTATGTCGGTCTTGCCGAAGTCGATGGCGCCGCCGATGGAGACGGTGGGCGAAAGGTTGGCCTGGAGGCCTGCGGCGAAGCCCTGGCTGTCGCGGTCGTCGTCGGGGACGCCGCCCCTGGCTTTCTGACGCGCCGAGACGCCATAGCCTTCGGCCCATGCGCGGATCGGCGTCTGGCCGCCGCGGCTGGATTCTTCGCCGAGACGGCGGAGGAAATGGCCGCCTGCATCGAGCACGCCGGACTGGGCGGCGGTGTGAACCGAGCCGACAGCCTGCACGACGCCGGTGAGGGTGTACTGCTCGAACAGGGTGGTGGTGTTGGTGGTCGTGGTAAGATTGTTGATGGTGAGGAAGGTTTCGGTGTGGACGTTGATGTTGGACTCGCTGGAGCTAAGCACGACGGTCGTGCCGCCGGTGTCAAGATCGCCGACCCGCACAGTCGCAGGGCCGAACGTGACGACGGCAGGGCGCGTGTCGTCCACCGACTGACGCGACACCTCGCGCGTGGCGACGGATGACGTTGTCGTGCTGGACGAGGCGGTGAGCGTGGGCGCGCCAATGATGACGCCGGCGCCGCCTGCCGTTGTGATGGCAGCACGGGCCGCCGTGACGCTGGCTTGTGCGGCGGGAGCAGAAAAAGCGACAGGCGCCGTCTGGTCATAGAGCGCTGTGCCGCCCTGCAAGCGCCCGATGATCTGGGTTGAGTTGTTCGTTACGTTGACCGTCGCAGACGTTGTATTCACCGTCGTCGTGGTGTGGCGCGATGTGCTGAGAACCAGACAGCCCGCTGGGTTGCCGCAGGTCTGTGCCATGGCGGAGGGGGCTGCGAGGCCGGCGAGGAGAGCGATGGCCGCTACGCTCGCGAGCCGGGCAGAGACATTCGTGCTCAGGGCACGGGCGTGGCGGTGGCTGGTGAGCATTGAGTCCCCCTTCGACGTATTCCTGCTTGAAAGCGGAAACGGGCCGGAAACGGGGACAGGGTTTTTCCGAAATTCTTCAGTACCCTGACGGAAGGCGCAGGATCGCCATGGTTAGCGCTTCAACGGCGCCCGCGCTGGGTCGAAGCTGACGACTTCGCGGATGACGATCATGCTCTTGAAGGTCTTGATGCCGGCTTCGGGGGTGAGTTCGCGCAGGACGAAGGTTTCGTAGTCTTCCATCGAACGGACGGAGACGGTGAGGAGGAAGTCTGTCTCGCCGGTGACGTTCCAGGCGCCTTGCACTTCGGGCATGGCGCGCAGGGATTTGTAGAAGGCGTCGGTCTGTTTCTGGTTGAGCGTTTCCATGGTCAGCAGGACCTGGATGAGGATGCGCGGCTCGACCAGGGTGGGGTCGATCAGGGAGACGTCGGCGGCGATGACGCCCTCGGCGCGCAGGCGGCGGAGGCGGCGCAGCACGGCGCTCTCCGACAGGCCGACCTTTTCCGCGGTGACTCGCGCTGGTTCGAGATTGTTGCGGCGGACGCGGGCCAGCAGCTTGTGGTCGAAGGCGTCGAGTTCGACGAATTTCGGCATAGGCGAAAGTCCCGTGACGGAAACAGGCGCTAACACGCCAAAAAACGCCGCCTCCCGCAATGTGGCATCTGATACCTCCGCGGCCATGACACAGATGCTCGCCAGCGTTCGCCGCGCCGCCGCTTCTCCGGCTCTCAATGCGCTTGGACCGTACCTTGCCCTGTGGGGCGGGATACTCTCGCTGGCGATCGGGACGTCGTATGCGAAGGGGCTGTTCCCGGCCGTGGGCGCGGAGGGGACGGTGGCGCTGCGCGTGGGGCTGGCGGCGGCGATCCTTGTGATGTTCTGGCGGCCGTGGCGGTTCAGGCTGGAGCGGCGCGATGCGATGCGCGTGCTGGCCTATGGCGGCGTGCTGGGGGTGATGAACCTGTGCTTCTATCTTTCGCTGCGGACGATCCCGCTGGGGATTGCGCTGGCGATCGAGTTCATGGGGCCGCTGACGCTGGCGTTGCTGCATGCGCGGCGGGTGATCCATTTCGTGTGGATCGGATTTGTCGTGGCCGGTTTGCTGATGCTGCTGCCGATCTGGGGCGGAGCGGCGCATCTGGACATGGTGGGCGTAGGGCTGGCTGCGATCGCGGGTGTTTGCTGGGCGCTCTACATCGTGTTCGGCAAGAAGCTGTCGCATGTGCATGCGGGGCAGTCCGTGGCGCTGGGGATGAGCACGGCGGCGCTGTTCGTCGTGCCGGTTGGCGTGGCGAGTGCGGGGCTGGCGTTGTTCACGCCGGCGGTGTTGCTGGCGGGGCTGGTGGTGGCGGTGGCGTCGAGCGCGGTGCCGTATTCGCTGGAGATGATCGCGATGCGGCATATCCCGAAGCGGACGTTTGGCGTGATGCTGTCGATGGAACCGGCTGTGGGTGCGCTCGCGGGACTGCTGTTGCTGGGAGAGCAGTTGTCGATGCTGCAGTGGGGCGCGATCGGGCTGATCATTGCGGCGTCGGGCGGGGCTGTGCTGACGACGAAGCGCGAGGCGATTGAGGCCGTTGTCGAGCCGGCGGCTTAAATCGCTCAACGTATCATCTAGTAGTGGTTGCAAACCGTCGGGCCGCGAAATCTACTCTGTCGGGTCGAGTTCTCGACCGGTGGAGGGATGGGCATGCTGACGCGTCGCTTGATGGTTCTGTCCGGAGCAGCGCTGGCGGGATGCGGCGGGGCGGTGGGGCAGCAGAGCCGTGTGGCGAGCGCGCTGCACATGACATCGCCGCGCGCGGCGCATTCGATTGTCACTTTGACAGATGGGTCTGTGCTGTTGATCGGCGGGTGTGTGGCGGGGAGCTGTGACACGGGGCCGGCTAGCGCGACGGTGGATCGGTTTGATCCGGCGACGGGCAGGGTGTTGGCGGCGGGGCGGTTGCTAGGGCCTCGGACGCAGGCGGCGGTTGTGGCGCTGAAGGATGGCTCGGTGCTGGTTGCGGGCGGATGGCAGGGGCCGCGCATTACGGCTTCGCTGGAACGGTTTGATCCCAGGACAGGCGTGTCGGCGCGCGTGGGCGAGATGTCGGCGGCGCAGATGTGCCAGGCGCTGACGCTGGCGGATGGGCGCGTGGTGCTGGTGGGCGAGCAGACGGTTGAGGTGTTTGATCCGGCGGCGTCAAAGGTTTCGGTGTTGAGCAAGCAGTCGCCTTATCTTGATGGCGGCACGGCGACGTTGCTGGCGGATGGGCGGGTGCTGATGGTTGGCGGCGGGGTGTCGCGCGAGCCGCGGGCGGAGGCTTTCCTGATCAATGTGCGGACGGGTGTGGCGACGCAGACGGGGTCGCTATCGGCTGTGCGGCGGAAACATGCGGCGGTGCGGCTGCTGGATGGACGCGTGCTGATTGTGGGCGGTTCAGACGCGCGTGACCGCAATGGCGGCAAGATGAAAGCGATGGAGGTCTTCGATCCGAAGTCGGGGCGGTTCTCGACGGTCGGGCAGACGCGGGATGCGCGATACAAGATCGTGGATGCGGCTGTGCGGCTGGCCGATGGGCGCGTGCTGCTGACGGGCGGGGCGGAGCTGCCGGAGATTGTCGATCCGAAGACATGGGTCTCGCGCGAGGTCGACTTCTCCATCGGAAGCACGCTGAACTTCTCGACGGCGGCGGCGCTGCCGAATGGCGATGTGCTGGTGGCGGGCGGGTATGGCGAGCAGACGATCGCGCTGACGGATCGTGTGTGGGTGATTCCCCGCGCGGCGTTTGCATAGATGATCTCAAGCGTGCGGTGAGGTCTGCGCGATGAAATGATCCTGTGATCATTTCTCTTCATGTCATGCGCTAAGCGCGTGCGATTTCATCTTTCTCACGGGAAACGCCTGACTCCGAAAGACGTTAGTCAAGTGCGGGGGCGCTGGCTCTATCGCGATCGCGCCCCTGCCATTGCAAAACATCACAGGAGAAACGCATGGCACAGGGCAATTCTCGCGAGAATGGCGGTCGAGGTCGCGATCGCGACGCGGACCGTAACAGAGAGTATGGCGCGCGTGGACGCGACCAGAACAACCGCGATGGCGATAACCGCGACAACGAACGTCAGTTCAGCAATCGCAATCAGGATGGGCGTGAAGATGCGCAGCGTGGTTATGGCCAGTATGCGCGCGATCGCAACGACCAGCGCTATGGCAGCGACACGGGCGACTGGAACGAAAGAACCTACGGAGCCTATGGCGAACGCGGCGATGGCGATTACGGGCAGCAGAATGATTTCTCTGGCAGCCGCAACCAGAGCTATGGCCGCGGCCAGCAATGGGGCGGTGGGTATAACGAAGGCGGATACGACAATGGCGGAACCTGGGGTGGCGACAACTATCGCTTCACCGGTGGCAATTCCGGCTGGAACAGTCCGAATAACAGTTATGGCTGGAGCGGCGGCGGCAATCCGCAGACGCGCTATGGCCGGACGCAGGATGCGGGCCAGCAGAACAACGACTATCCTTTCAGCGGTCAGGGTCGCGGGCAATCGTATGGCCGCGGCTATGGCGATTATTCCCAGCGCTCGAACTACGGTCAGGGCCAGGATGGCGATTACCAGCGCAATCTGCAAAGCCAGCGCCATGGCTCAGGTCATCATGACGAAAGCTATCTGAACTGGCGGAACGAACAGATTCGCCAACTCGACGACGATTACGACGCCTATCGGCGCGAGCATCAGTCGAAGTTCAATTCCGACTTTGACACGTGGCGCAGCAGTCGGAACCAGAATGGCAATGGCGCACGTATGCGTGACCGCTCAGATGACGATGACGGTTCGCCTCGCCTGGCGCAGGATCGCGCGGAACGGTCTTCGCGATCGAAAACGTCCAGGACATCAAAGTCCGCGACGAGTGAGTCGAAGCCTGCTGCGAAGTAGGGTGACGACTTGAAAGTAAGAAGAGTCGCCGGGGCAACCGGCGGCTCTTTTCTTATCGGTAACCAATTCCGCGCTCGCGCGTTGATGGCGTGTGGCAGCGTTTGACGCGTGCCCTCTCTATGCCCGCGAACCTAAAGGAGCGCACCATGGCGGACAGAACACCTTCCGATAGCCCGATGGCGAGCGATCGCATCGACAGCAATTTCAATGCTTACAAGAGCGGCGACAATAACTGGACTGGCGGCCTGCCGCATGACTTCAAGGGGTGGGGCCCGCAGACTCCCGATCCGGACGAGCATGTGATCGACATGCATGCGGGAGATGAAGGCCTGCACTGGGATGGCAATGAGGACAGCCACAAGCATATCGTGTGGCGCTTTGATCGCCGCACACGCCACTAGGCGAGCGTCCGAACTAACCCATGAAATATTCAGCCGGCGGCCTTCGGGTCGCCGGTTTCGTTTGAGGAACCCGTTGCAGCGCAACGACGTTCTTGCCGGGTAAACGGACCCAACCCTACACGATGGAGGTGACCTTGGACGCGATCACGATGCTGCGCGAAGACCACAAGCTGCTGCGCAAGCTGAGCCAGGAACTGGCTGATACGACCGAGGCGGCGCTGGTGACGCGCAAGAAGGTGCTGGCGCGGCTTGAGATGGAGCTGAAGGCGCACACCACCATCGAGGAAGAGCTGTTCTATCCGGCGATCCTGGATGCTTCGACGGATGTGGAAGATGCCCGCATGGTTGCGGAAGGCATCGAGGAACACCGCGCGGCGGATGCGAAGGTCATTCCCGACCTGCACAAGACCGACCCGTCGACGATCGAATATTCGGGTCAGCTGAAAGTGCTGAAGGATTATCTCTTCCACCACCTGAAGGAAGAGGAAGAGGACATGTTCCCGAAGGTGCGCGAGCTTATCGGTCGCAAGGAGCTGCAGGAGCTTGGCGAGAAGATGATGGCGCGCAAGAAGGAACTTCTGGGCGAGATGGCCTGATCCCGCATGCTGAGTGCTGCTGAACGGGCAGACAGTGTCGGGCTCCACTATGTGGAGCCCGATTCATTGCCGTTGAGGCGTGTGCGGAAGGGGAAAGGGTTCTCCTACACCGACAAGCGCGCGAAGGCGCTCAGCGACGACAAGCTGAAAGAGCGGCTGCAGAAGCTGGCGGTGCCGCCGGCTTGGGAAGACGTGAAGCTTGCGCGCGATCCCAAGAGCCATATCCAGGCGGTAGGGCGGGATGAGGCGGGGCGGCTTCAGTACAAGTATCACGAGAAGTGGACCGAGACCGGCCACGAGGTGAAGCGCGAGCGGCTGGCGCAGCTGGGCGAGAAGCTGGGCGATCTGCGCGAGGAGATCGAGACGCAGCTGCGTCGGCATACGGTGGACGAGGACTTTGCGCTGATGTGCGCGCTGGCCCTGCTGGACCGGATGGGGCTGCGGGTCGGATATCCTGAATATTCACGCGAAGACGGCGGACGGGGCGCGACCACGCTCGCCTGCAAGGATGTGACGCTGAAGGACAACAAGGTCCGGCTGCGGTTCTTCGGCAAGGGCGGCAAGCGGATTGAGCGCGTGCTGGAGGATGCAGCGCTCGCCCGGGCTTTAGGTTTGCTGAAGGCTCAGCCCGGTGAAATGCTTTTCCGCTGGAAGAATAAAGAGGGCGACGAGCGCTGCCTGACGGCGGACGACGTCAACGCCGCGCTGCGGCAGCGGTTTGCCGAAACGACCAGCGCGAAGGATTTTCGTACCTTCCGGGCGAGTTCCATTGTGGCGGGCGCCCTGCAGGAAGCCGCGAAGGATGACGCCAAAGCGCGTGCAGCTGCGCTCAAGCAGTCGATAGCGGAGAGCGCCAATTTCCTCGCGAACACGCCGACGGTGTGTAAGGCCAGCTACGTACACCCTGACGTGCAGGATGCGTTCACGGACGATGGCTTTGACGCAACTTCGCTGTTCACGGGCTCGCAAAGGGCAGGTTTGACCCGTGGCGAGACAGCTCTGCTGCGTTTGCTGAAGCTAAACGCCGAAAAGTGATCGGCCCGCACATTAGCAGCGCTGCACAGTCGGCACGCAGCAAAGTGTGACGCCTGCATCACGACTGGCGAAGAGTAGCATTACTTCCATCACAATGCAGACCGGGCTGGTTCACGTCGCGAATTCTTCTACTATTCTGATTCATAAGCGCCGGGGCGGATTGAGCAGATCACCCTCTTTCAATTCGTTTGGACGGCGCCGACATTTGAGGAGAGACTTTCTCTTCGCACCACCGGGGTAGCGTCAGCCGCAGCCCAATACGTGGCCCCCGCTACCGCCGTCAGGTGCAACCTGCGAGGCGCACGCTCGGCTACACAGCAGGCCGATGCGACAGGCCTCCAGGTAAGACCTTTGATCGTGCTGCTTTCGAGATGGGAGCTACGATGTCGCGCGACTTGTTCGACAGTTACACCAAGGCCTTCGAGAACCGTCGCGAGACGGTGATGACGATCCAGGAGTATCTGGAAGGCTGCAAGAAGGACCCGCTGATGTATGCGGGTCCGCATGAGCGGCTGCTGGCGGCGATCGGCGAGCCGGAGATGGTCGACACGTCGCGGGACTCGCGGCTGGGGCGCATCCACGCCAACCGCACGATCCGCGTCTATCCGAAGTTCACCGAGTTCTACGGGATGGAGGAGACGATCGAACGGATCGTCGCCTTCTTCCGGCAGGGGGCGCAGGGCTTGGAGGAACGCAAGCAGATCCTCTACCTTCTGGGACCAGTTGGCGGCGGCAAGTCTTCGCTGGCCGAGCGCATCAAGGCGCTGATCGAGGATCAGCCGATCTATGTGCTGAAGGCGGGGAATGATCTGAGCCCCGTGTTCGAGAGCCCGCTGTCGCTGTTCGATCCGGACACGCAGGCGGCGCAGCTGCAGAAAGAGTATGGCATTCCGCGCCGGCGTCTGACCGGGCTGATGAGCCCGTGGGCGCTGAAGCGACTGGATGAGTTCGGCGGCGATATCACCAAGTTCAAGGTGGCGAAGGTGAAGCCGTCGCGCATCCGCCAGATCGGCGTGGCGAAGGTGGAGCCGGGCGACGAGAACAACCAGGACGTCTCCTCGCTGGTCGGCAAGGTGGATATCCGCAAGCTGGAGATGCACTCGCAGAACGATCCGGATGCGTACTCGTATTCCGGCGGCCTGAACCGCGCGAACCAGGGCGTTCTCGAGTTCGTCGAGATGTTCAAGGCTCCGATCAAGATGCTTCACCCGCTGCTGACGGCGACGCAGGAAGGGAACTATGTCGGCTCCGAGAATATCGGGGCGATCCCGTTCACCGGCATCGTGCTGGCGCACTCGAACGAGAGCGAGTGGCGCACGTTCAAGAACAACAAGACCAATGAAGCCTTCATCGACCGTATCTACGTCATCAAGGTGCCGTATGCGCTGCGGGTGATCGAGGAGACGAAGATCTACGACAAGCTGGTGCGGAGTTCGGAGCTGGCGTCTGCGCCTTTGGCGCCGGGGACACTGGAGATGCTGGCGCGGTTCTCGGTGCTGTCGCGCCTGAAGCCGCACGAGAACTCCAACCTGTTCGCCAAGATGCGCGTCTATGACGGCGAGAGCCTGAAAGAGGTCGATCCGAAGGCGCGGACGCTGCAGGAATATCGCGATGCGGCGGGCGTGGATGAAGGCATGGAAGGGATTTCGACCCGTTTTGCGTTCAAGACGCTGTCGGCGACGTTCAACCACGACACCGAAGAAGTCGCGGCTGATCCTGTGCACCTCATGTATGTGCTGGAGCAGGCGATCAAGCGCGAGCAATACCCCGACGATGTGGAGGGGGCGTATCTGGAGTTCATCAAGGCTGACCTTGCGCCGCGCTATGCGGAGTTCATCGGCCACGAGATCCAGAAGGCGTATCTCGAGAGCTATCACGATTACGGGCAGAACCTGTTCGATCGCTATGTCGATTATGCCGACGCGTGGATCGAGGATCAGGACTTCAAGGATCCGGACACGGGCCAGATGATGGACCGCGAGCTTCTGAACCAGGAGCTGTCGAAGATCGAGAAGCCGGCGGGGATCGCGAACCCGAAGGACTTCCGCAACGAGGTGGTGAAGTTCACGCTTCGCCAGCGGGCCAACAACAAGGGCAAGAACCCGAGCTGGACGTCTTACGAGAAGATCCGTGAGGTGATCGAGCGGCGGATGTTCTCGCAGGTCGAGGATCTGTTGCCGGTGATCTCGTTCGGATCGAAGAAGGATAGCGAGAGCGAGAAGAAGCACGACGAGTTCGTTCAGCGCATGGTGGAGCGGGGCTACACCGAGCGGCAGGTTCGCCGTCTGGTGGAATGGTACATGCGGGTGAAGCAGGCCAGCTAACGAAAGCACCCGATGAACATCATCGACCGCAGGCGGGAAGGGGGAAAGTCGCTGGCGAACCGCCAGCGATTCATCAGGCGGGCGCGTGCGCTGGTGAAGCGCGCCGTTCGCGAGGCTTCGGCCGGACGATCAATCAAGGACGTTGAGAAAGGCGGGGACATTGTCGTTCCCGCCGATGGCGTGCGTGAGCCGGTGCTGCGCAAGGGCTCGCAGGGCGGACAGCGCGAATACGTGCTGCCGGGCAACAAGAAGTACATACAGGGCGATACGATTGCGCGGCCGGAGGAAGAGGGCGGCGGGTCTGGCGCATCCGATGGCGGCGAGGGGGAAGATGATTTCCGCTTCGCACTGTCGGACGAGGAATTCCTCGATCTGTTCCTCGAGGATCTGGAATTGCCGGATCTGGCCAAGCGGCAGGTGCTGGGGGTCGAAGAGACGCAGCCGGTGAGGGCTGGGTACAAATCGTCTGGGCCGCCGGCGGCATTGTCGGTGTCGCGGACGATGCGCAACTCGCTGTCACGGCGCACGGCGCTGGGACGGCCGCGGCCGCAGGATGTCGAAGCGCTGGAAGCGGAGATCGAACGGCTCGACGACATTGGCGGCAATGACGAGAAGGTCGCCGAGCTGCGCGCGGAGCTGGAGCGCAAGCGGACGCGGATGCGGCTGGTGCCGTTCATTGATCCGCTGGATGTGCGGTTCAGGCGGTTCGATCAGGCGCCCAAGCCAGTGGCGCGGGCGGTCATGTTCTGCCTGATGGATGTGTCGGGCTCGATGGACGAGCACATGAAGGACCTCGCGAAGAGGTTCTACTCGCTGCTCTATCTGTTCCTGAAGCGGCGCTATGGGCGCGTGGACGTGGTGTTCATCCGCCATACGCACGAAGCCAAGGAAGTGGACGAGGAGACGTTCTTCCACTCGCGCGAGAGCGGCGGCACGGTTGTGTCGACGGCGCTGGAGGAGATGGCGAACGTTATCCAGGCCCGCTATCCGGCGAGCCAGTGGAACATCTATGGCGCGCAAGCCTCCGACGGCGACAACCTGCCGATGGACAATTCCACGACGATCAACCTGCTGAAGAACGCGATCCTGCCGCTGTGCCAGTACTATGCGTATCTGGAAGTCGGGCACGCCAAGGACGATGGCGGCGACGCAACCTCGCTGTGGCGGGCTTATGAGCTGGTTGCGGGATCTGACGATCGTATGGCGATGCGCAAGGTGAGCCATCGCAGGGACATCTATCCGGTGTTCCGCGAGCTGTTTGCCAAGGGTGGGGCTAAAGCGGAGGCATCATGACCGACGAAGCCATGACGACCCGGAAGCGCAAGTCGCGGATTATCGCAGCGCCGCCTGCTGCGCCATCGAATCTGTTGTTCAATGGGCCGGACTGGAATTTCGAGACGCTAGGCCGGATCTTCGATGCCGTGCGTGAGATCGGCGAGGGCGAGATCGGACTGGACCCGTATCGCACGCAGATCGAGGTGATCACGTCCGAGCAGATGCTGGATGCGTATTCCAGCGTGGGCATGCCGCTGTTCTACAAGCATTGGAGCTTCGGCAAGGACTTCGCGCGCAACGAGACGCTGTATCGCAAGGGCTGGCAGGGGCTGGCCTATGAGATCGTCATCAACTCGGACCCGTGCGTCTGCTACATCATGGAGGAGAACTCCGCGACGATGCAGACGCTGGTGTTGGCGCACGCGGCGATGGGGCATAACCACTTCTTCAAGAACAACTATGTGTTCAAGCAGTGGACCGATGCGAGCGGCATTGCGGATTATCTGTCGTTCGCCAAGACCTTTATCTCCAAGTGCGAGGAGCGTTATGGCCTCGAGGCTGTGGAACGGCTGATTGATGCGGCGCATGCGCTGCAGAGCCATGGCATTCATCGCTATCCGGGCAAGCGGTCGATGGACCTGCGTTCGGAGGAGATCCGCGAACGGGAGCGGCGGGCGCATGGCGAGGCGCTGTTCAACGATCTCTGGCGGACTGTGCCTCAGGGCAAGGGCAAGAAGCCTGCGACCAAGAAGAAGATGGAGGAGGATCGGCGCAAGGCGATCCTGAAACTGCCGGAGGAGAATATCCTCTACTTCCTCGAGAAGACCGCGCCGCGTCTGGCCGGATGGCAGCGCGAGATTTTGCGGATCATCCGGCTGATCGCGCAATACTTCTATCCGCAGCGCCAGACCAAGATGATGAATGAGGGCTGCGCGACGTGGACCCACCATCGCATCATGACGCGCCTGCACGAGAAGGGTCAGATCAGCGACGGCTCGTATCTGGAGTTCCTGCACTCGCACACCAGCGTGGTGATGCAGCCAGACTTCGATGATCGCCGCTTCTCCGGCATCAATCCGTACGCGCTCGGCTTTGCCATGATGCAGGACATCGAGCGCATCTCGCTGACGCCGACGGATGAGGATCGGTCATGGTTCCCCGACATTGCGGGGAATGGCGACGCCTATGGAACGCTGAAGGATATCTGGGCGAACTTCCGGGACGAGAGCATCGTCTCGCAATACCTGTCGCCGAATCTGATCCGGAAGATGGGCCTGTTCCAGATTTCCGACGATCATGACGAGGAGGCGATGGAAGTCGCCGCCATCCATGATGAGCGCGGCTATCGCGAAGTGCGGCGGGCTCTGGCGCGGCAGTATGATGTGGCGGCGCGGGATGCGGACATCCAGGTGGTGGACGTCGACCTCTCGGGCGACCGCCGGCTGGAGCTGCGCCACAATGTGGTGAACGGCATCACGCTGGAAGAGAAGGACGCCGACCGCGTGCTCCAGCATCTGGCGGATTTGTGGGGGTATGAGGTCCGGCTGGTCGAGGCCGACGACTCGACGATTTACGCCGAGCACAAGGCCGAGCCGATGAGGCCGTTCGCCTGAGACGGGCCTAACCCACGGCGATGTGAGCGATTCGGCGTGGTTGCCGCATACCCTCCCGGGTTGCGAAGCCTTTGCAGCCGGCTAACAGACAGGTTAGGTTGACGCAAAGGTCGGGGCCGCGCGGGGTTTGGGCGCGAAAGCACACGACCCGCACGGGAGGGAATTATGGGATCTCGCGTCGCCCAGTGGGCGTTTGCGGCCGTTTATCTGGTCATAGCAATCATTGCCATCTGGGGCGGCGTCATGGCGCTGAACCCGCCATTGCCGGAGGCGACGCCGTTCAATCCGGATCCGCTGCCGCTGCTGGTCAATTCCGGCATGGTGACGGAAGCGATCTTCTACTTCCTCACGGCTGCAGGCTTCCTGGCGGCTGCCGGTTACAGCGTTCGCGTGACGCAGGGCGGGGCCGGCCTGTCGGCGGTGGCGAATATCGGCTTTGCCAGCTTCCTGATCCTCGTTGGCGCCTACCTGCTGTGGTTTGGCGCGCAGCTGCTCATGCTGGGCGGCAGCTTCTATTACGCCGCTGCCGGTGTCGCGCTGATTGCTACCGGCGTGCTGCTGATCCTGCGCAACCCGATCGGCGCGATGGTCTATGCGGGTATTGTCGCCGTGACGGTCGTCTGGACCTTCCTGGAAGCCGGTCTCGACTTCCTCGCCGAACTGCCGCGTCTGGCGGCCTGGCTGGTGGTTGGCCTGTGGTTCATCACGCCGTGGCACCGCGCCGCGATGGGCAAGACGGCTGAGACGCCGATCAATGCTGGCGGCCTCTACAACGCCATTGCCGTGGGCGCGGGCGCGCTCCTGCTCGTGGTTGGCGCAGTGCAGGGCTATCCGGTTGTCGAGGGCACGAAGAACGAGGTTGCGGCCGGTCCGGCTGTCACCGACTGGCAGCATTACGGCGGCGTGCCGGAAGGCCAGCGCTTTGCGCAGGTTACCCAGATCAACACGGAAAACGTGGGTCAGCTGAAGGAAGTCTGGCGTCAGCGCACGGGCGTTGGCTACGACTTCAAGCAGACGCCGCAGATGGCCAATGGCCTCGTCTATATCTGCACCGCGGGCAGCCAGCTGATCGCCTATGACTCGGATACGGGCGAGAAGCGCTGGCAGTATGACACCAAGACCGAAGTGCCGGGCGGGCTCGAGCGCGGCTCGACCTTCGCGCGCACCTGCCGCGGCCTTGGCTATTTCGAAGCCCCGCCGGAATACACGGGCGAGTGCGCCAAGCGCATCATCGCCGGTACGGTGGATGCCCGCCTGCTGGCCGTCGACGCGCTGACCGGGCAGCTCTGCCCGAGCTTCGGTTTTGAAGGCAAAGTGAACCTGCTGTCGGGCCTCGGCCGCTCTCCGCTGGGCAACTACATGGTGACGTCGACCCCGATGATTGCAGGCGACAAGGTAGTCGTCGGCGGCTGGGTTACGGACAACCAGCAGATCGGCAACCCTTCGGGCGTTCTGCGCGCCTACGACGCTCTCACGGGCCAGTTCTCCTGGGCCTGGGACATGGGCAATCCGGGCTATAACGGCCTGCCGGATGAAGGTGGCGAATACACGCGCGGCACGCCGAACGTGTGGTCGAACACCAGCTACGACCCTGAGCTGAACCTCGTCTATGCGCCGACGGGCAACTCGTCGCCGGACTATTTCGATGGCGACCTGCGCACGCCGGCAGCCGAAGAAAACTCGGCTTCGATCGTGGCGATCGATGCGGCCACGGGCCAGCGCCGCTGGGTCTATCAGACGGTTCACCGCGATATCTGGGACTATGACGTTCCCTCGCAGCCGGTTCTTGTGAACGTCCGCAAGAATGGCGAAGGCGAACTGATCCCGGCTGTCGCCGGCCCCACCAAGCGCGGCGAGATCTTCCTGCTCGACCGTCGTACGGGCGTGCCGATCTACGACATCCCTGAGAAGCCGGTGCCGCAGAACCCTGCCAAGGGCGAAGTGGTGACGGCGACGCAGCCATTCTCGCCGCTGCCGCACTTCCGCGACGACCGGATCGAGCAGGACATGTGGGGCCTTACCCCGCTGGACCAGCTGCACTGCCGCATCGAGTTCAAGAAGATGCGCTATGACGGCCACTTCACGCCTCCCATGGAAGGCGGCGGCGGCTATGGCATGGCCGAAGATACCTGGGGCGGCACTTTCCAGTATCCGGGCAATGCCGGCGGCTTCAACTGGGGCTCGGTCTCGGTTGATCCGGACAACGGCCTGCTGATCGGCGCACCGATGCTGATGGGCAACCGCATCGTCCTGCGCAGCCTCGAGAACCGTGCGGCTGACGCAGCTCTGACGGCCAAGCGCCGCGCAGAGCAGGCAGCCAAGAAAGGCGAGCCGGCTGGCGCGCCTGCGGGTGGTGGTCCGGCTGCGGCGACGCGTCCGGGTTCAGGCCAGGGCGGCCCCAACGCAGCTGGCGGACCGGTTGCACCGGGCACGCGCGGCACGCCGGGCGCTGGCCAGGTCTATGACCAGAACAAGGTGCTCTACCGTGGCGACACGGCGCCGTTCATGTCGGCCTGGCGTCTGCCTCTGCCGTTCTTCAACAAGGCGACGGAGCTGCCGTGCTTCGAGCCGCCATACGCTGTCATCGGCGTCATGGACCTCAACCAGAACAAGCTGCTGTGGAAGCGCGCCATTGGCTCGCTGAAGGAGTCGGGCCCGTTCGGCATCCCGCTGGGCCTCTCGGCTCAGGTGGGCACGCCGGTGCAGGCTGGCGTCCTGTCGACCCGTGGCGGCCTGATCTTCGACGGCGGCGCGATGGACTCGACCTTCCGCGCCTTTGACCTGCGCACCGGCGCCGTGAAGTGGGAGAGCCCGCTGCCGGGCAGCGCCCATGCGACGCCGATGAGCTATGTCGGCAAGAACGGCAAACAGTACGTCGTGATCACCATCCCGAACCCGAGCTGGCGCTATCCGCGCTCGTCCTCGGACAAGCCGACGGATGATCAGGGCGGCTACGTGATCGCCTACGCGCTTCCGGACCAGCCGGCCCAGTAAGGCCGGCAACCGGGGGCGGGAAGCCGCCCCCGGGCTTCTGGAAGGCAGCTGGACGACAAGCTGAAGACCAAAAGGAAAAGGCCCGGAGCGATAACGCTCCGGGCCTTTTCAATTCCTGCGAGAGGCGGAAGATCCTACTTGATCTTGCCTTCCTTGAAATCGACGTGCTTGCGCACGACCGGGTCGTACTTCTTGAGCACGAGCTTTTCGGTCTGCGTGCGCGGGTTCTTCTTGGTGACATAGAAGAAGCCGGTGTCAGCCGACGAGTTCAGGCGGATCTTGATGGTCGCTGGCTTGGCCATTTGGGCTCTCGGACGTGTTCTTGAAAATCGGAAGCGTGCTTGGACCCGATTGCGGCCCCCAAGTCAAGCAGAACCACGGAAACTTGCGGCAAGTCCTTGGAAAATCGTGGTTTCCGGCCTGTTTTGGTTCGGGTTTGTCACATGGCCCGATGCTGGCTGATGGGCAGGGGACGGATCGCGGTCTCGCGTGAGGGGCGAACTTGGGCGGCTGGGATTATCCCCCGGGAATCGACAGCCTGAATGCTGATCGCGCTGTCGCAGCGACTGGCGAAGATCTGGCGGAGGAGTATCAAAGGCTTCGAGAGTGCATTTTCGATCAGGGAGACGACGTGGCGTTTGCCAAGGAGATACGCGAGGCCAAGACATCCGGCGCAATGGTTCGGATCGAGCGTGATGCGTTCGAGACGGGCTGGCTGACGGGTTATGTCGTGGCGACGGGGCCGAAGTATTTCGCGCTGGAGCTGGTAACGGCGTCGGCGCGGCTCGATGGCATTGCGTGCATCCGCTACACCGATGTGACGACGTTCGGGCCGGAAGAGCGTGCGGGCTTCATGGCCAAGGCGCTGAAGGCGCGTGGCGAGGCGCGTGCGACGCAGGTGCCCGTGTCGCTGGTCTCGCTGCCGAAGATGCTCGAGAGCGCGGCGAAGGCTTTTCCGATCATCACGCTGCATGTGCCGGACGACGAGATGGACGGCTATGCCTGCTATATCGGGCGGGTCGTCGCCCTGAATGCGGCGTCGGTCGACTTCCATCACATCACGCCCGATGGCGAATGGGAGAAACGGCTGTCGGAGATTCCGTTCAGCGAGATCGTGCGCGTCGATGTCGGCGGCGACTATGAGGACGCGTTGTTCCTCGTCGCCGGCAAGCCGCGTCAGATACGCTCGCGGACGTGACCGGTCTGCGTCCAGTAGAGGTGGAACGGGCTTAGCGCCTCGTTCCGCACCAGGCGCGCTTCGACTTCAGAAATCACGAAACGGGTGACGTTCGGCAGGTCGAGGTTGGCGACTTCGGCCAGCGTGAACCAGCGCAGGTCTGCGAGCTCGCGGCCATCGATGGGCGGGCGATCGTCGATCAGCGCGTCGCTGGCGTCGGCCATGAAGAAGCGTGCATCGAAGCGCTTGTGGCGCATCGGCGGCGTGATGGCGCGGCCAAGGAAATGGAAGTTGGCGAGGCAGGGGGCAGCGCCTTGCGCGTAGTAGTCGGCCCATGAAGCCGGGACGTCGCCCATGCCATCCGCCTTGCGACCGACGATGAGGCCAGTCTCCTCGAAGACTTCGCGTATGGCGGTGAGCGGGAAGGCGCGGGGATCGCGCGTGGCGCCGATGGCGAGCTTTTCGTGCTCGGCAGGGGCGAGTTCGGTGAGGGCGGGGACAAGCACGTCTTCGTCGTCCACCCGGCCGCCCGGGAAGACGTATTTGTTCGGCATGAAGTCGTGGCCTTCGGAGCGGCATCCCATGAGGATGCGCGGGCCATCG
The DNA here is from genome assembly GCA_965229115.1 of Hyphomonadaceae bacterium. GTDB lineage: Bacteria > Pseudomonadota > Alphaproteobacteria > Caulobacterales > Hyphomonadaceae > UBA7672. The sequence continues at coordinate 1,109,438 of CBDDIR010000003.1, forward strand.
GGCGTGTTGCGATAGAGGATCAGCGTGGCGGCGTCGCGGGGCGTGGCCGGATTGGCGATCAGGTTATTCGGGTCTTCGCGCAGCAGATCGTCTTCGGACAGGCTTTTGGCGGCGGCAGCTTTCGCTGCCGCTACCTGTGCGGGATCATTGTCCGGGTCGAAGATGTTGGTCATGCCCCTGAGTTGGACCCGCCGCGAAGCGCAGTCAACGGGAGGCACGCACCCGCGCTAGCGCTTCTTTTTCTTGTTCTTGCCGTAGCTCGCCGGACCCTTTTTCCGCGAGTGCGGAATGCCCGGCGGGCGCCCGCCGCCATCCGACGGGCGCTTGCGGCCGGGGTTGCCCCCGCCACCACCGCCACGTTCGCGGAAGTTGCTGCGCTCACGCTCGGGCATCTTCAGGTCGCGGCGGCGCGGACGCGGCGGCGACTGCATGGAGAAGAGCAGGCCGCCGGTGAGGGGCGTTGCTTCCATCAATTTCACCTGCACGTTCATGCCGAGTTCGTAACGTTGGCCCGAACGCTGGGCGACAAGCGCGGCACTGGTGTCGTCGTGGATCCAGTATTCGTCCGACAGACGGGAGGCCGGAATGAACCCATCCGCGCCATTCTCGAACAGGCGCACGAACAGGCCTGCGCGTGTGACGCCGGCGATGCGGGCGTCGAACACGGCGCCGACGCGGTCCGCCATGTAGATGGCGAGGTAGCGGTCCGTGGCTTCACGCTCGGCCGACATGGAGCGGCGCTCGGTCATCGTGACGTGCTCGGCCATCTCTTCGAGGCGCACGCGATCCTGATCCGTCATGCCGTCCGGGCCGAGGCCCAGCGCACGGATGAGCGCGCGGTGCACGATTAGGTCGGAGTAGCGGCGGATGGGCGAGGTGAAGTGTGCGTACTTCGCGAGGTTCAGGCCGAAGTGGCCGAGGTTCTCGTGGGCGTAGCGGGCCTGCGCCTGCGTGCGCAGCACCATCTCGTTGACGAGGTGTTCGTTTTCCGAGTCCTTCACGTCGGCGAGCAGCTTGTTGAAGCGCTGGCCGGTGATCTTCTCGCCCTTCGTCCATTTCAGGCCGATGGTGGGCAGGAAGTTGGAGAGTGAGTTGACCTTCTCCTCGCTCGGCTCTTCGTGGACGCGATAGACGAGCGGCGAGTGCTTGTCTTCCAGCGTCTCGGCGGCGCAGACGTTGGCCTGGATCATGAATTCCTCGATCAGGCGGTGGGCGTCGAAACGCTCGCGCATGGAGATCGAGGCGATCTTGCCGTCTTCGCCGATGCGCACGCGGCGCTCGGGCAGGTCGAGGTCCAGCGGGGCGCGGCTCTTGCGGGCCTTATCCACGCACCAGTACGAGTCCCACAGCGGCTTCAGAACGCTTTCGAGCAGCGGCTGGGTCTTGTCGTCCGGCCGTCCGTCGATGGCGTCCTGCGCCTGGCGATAAGACAGCTTGGCGGCGGAGCGCATCTTGCCGCGGATGAACCGGTGCTTGGTCTTCACACCGCTTGAGTTGAAGAGCATCTCGACGGCGAACGTCTCGCGCAGTTCGCCTTCGCGCAGCGAGCAGAGATCGGCCGAGAGGTGTTCCGGCAGCATCGGCGAGACGCGGTCGGGGAAGTAGGTCGAGTTGCCACGGCGATAGGCTTCGCGATCGAGGATCGTGCCGACGCGGACGTAGGCGGCCACGTCTGCGATGGCGACGATGACGCGAAAGCCGCCATGGCCATCGGGCTCGGCATAGACGGCGTCGTCATGGTCGCGCGCGTCTTCCGGGTCGATGGTGATCAGCGGAATGCGGGTGAGGTCTTCGCGCGGCGCCGGGGCGGCGGTGGCTTTTTCGGCCTCCGCGATCACGGCCTCGGGGAATTCATCCGGCACGCCATGCGTGTGCATAGCGATGATCGAGGCCGAGCGCGGATCGTCGAGGCGGCCGATGACTTCGACAATCGCGGCGCGGCGGGGGCCGTAACCGCGGGCAGGGCGCGCATTGATGCGCACGAGATCGCCATCCTTCGCGTCGCGCGCATCGGCTTTCTCGATGATGAAGTTGCTCTTCTCTTTCCGGGATGTCGGTTCGACCGTGCCGCCATAGCGGTTGGCGCGATAGACGCCGATCAGCGAGGTGTCGGGCGTTGCGTCGATCTTCTTGATCGCGCGGGCGCGCCAGATGCCATCGCCGCCCTTGTCGATCCGGCAGAGCGCGCGCTCGCCCGGACCGACCGCGATCTCGCGGCCTTTACCGAGTGAGCCTTGATAATAGATGTCCGGCCCGTACGGGCCTTCATTGCCCATGGCGCGGCCGATCAGTTCGCCTTCGCTGTCGATGCGTTCGAACTTCACGATGCCGGTTGGCGGCGGTTGTTCGGCGGGCTGGAAGGCGCGCTTGGCGGTGCGCACGAGTGCGCCTTCAGCTTCGAGCTCGTTCAGGATGCGGCGCAGTTCGGGCTTGTGTTCGGGCGGAACGTCCAGGCCGCGCGCGATATCGCGCTTGGCGCCGTGGCTGGGATGCTTCTCGAGATAGTCGAGAACCATCTGGCGGGTCGGTGCTCCCCGCTCCTGGTTTCCACGAGGTTGGCGGGGAGGTCGGCTCATGCCTCTGCTTTGGTCGCCTTCTTGGCGGGCTTGGATTTTGCCGCGGCCTTTTTGGCGGCGGGCTTCTTGGTCGTCGTTGATGTCTTGTCTCCAGTGGACTTGGCGGCAGCTTTCTTCGCTGGCGCCTTGGCCGCCTTCTTGGCGGGGGCTTTCGCCGCTTTCCGGCCTTTCATCTTTGTGGAAGGCGCGGCAGCTGCGCGGGCGTCAACCAGCTCGATCGCCTGTTCCAGCGTAATCGTGGCTGGGTCGGCGCCGCGCGGAATGTTCGCGTTGATGGTCCCGTGCTTGATGTAGGGACCGAAGCGGCCGTTGAAAAGGTTGATGGGTTCGCCATCGGGGTGATTGCCGAGTTCCTTGAGCGGGGCGATGGCCGTGCGGCCACGGCCCGCGCCCTTGCCGGCGCGCTTCTCGGCGATGAGCGTGACGGCCCGGTTGAGACCGATCTCGAACAGCTCGTTGACGTCCGGAACGTTGGCGTAGGTCTTGATGTGCTGCACATAGGGGCCATAGCGGCCAAGGTTGGCGACGATCGGCTCGCCATCCTCGGGATGCTTGCCGACTTCGCGCGGCAGCGAGAGCAGCTTGAGACCTTTCTCGAGATCGAGTTCCAGCACCGACCATCCGTTCGGGATGGACGAGCGGCGGGGCTTTTCGCCTTTCTCGACCGGGTCCGGACCAAGCTGGACATAGGGTCCGAAGCGGCCGTTCTTGAGGAAGACGGGCACGCCATCGGGATCGTTGCCGAGCACCTTGCCATCCGGCGGGATGTCGGTCTGGCCTTTCTGTTCGGCGCCGAAGGGGCGCGTGAAGCGGCACTCGGGATAGTTCGAGCAGCCGACGAACGCGCCGAACTTGCCGAGCTTCAGCGAGAGCTGGCCGGTGCCGCAGGTGGGGCAAACGCGCGGGGCGAGTTCATTGCCATCCGCATCGAGCTTCTTGGGGAAGAGGTACGGCTCGAGCACTTCGTTGAGCGCGTCGATCACGTTGGTGACGCGCAGCTCAGCCGTCGCGCCGATCGCGCCGTTGAACTCTTTCCAGAAGTCGCGGAGGAAATCCTTCCACGCCAGCTTGCCGTCGGACACGAGGTCCAGCTTCTCTTCGAGGCTGGCGGTGAAATCGTATTCGACGTAACGCGCGAAGAACTTCTCGAGGAAGATGGTGACGAGACGTCCCTTGTCCTCCGGGATGAAGCGCTTCTGTTCGAGTTTGACGTAGTCGCGGTCGATCAGGGTCGAGAGCGTCGAGGCGTAGGTGGAAGGGCGGCCGATGCCGAGCTCTTCCAGCTTCTTGACCAGCGAGGCTTCCGAATAGCGCGGTGGCGGCTCGGTGAAGTGTTGCGTGTGCGTGGCTTCGACCAGCTTAGGCGCGTCGCCCTGGTTGATCGTCGGCAGGCGGCCGCCATCCTCGTCGTCGCTGTCGTCACGGCCTTCCTGATACAGCGTCAGGAAGCCGTCGAACTTCACGACTTGGCCGGTCGCGCGCAGCACGGCCTTGCCATCGGTGGACGGGATTTCGACGGTCGTGCGCTCAAGAGAGGCAGCTTCCATCTGCGAGGCGACAGCGCGCTTCCAGACGAGTTCGTAGAGGCGCGCCATATCCGGCTCGAGGCTGATCGAGCCGGGCTTGCGGTCGAAGTCGGTCGGGCGCACGGCCTCGTGGGCTTCCTGCGCGTTCTTGGCTTTCGACGTGTAGCGGCGCGGACCGTCGGGCAGGTATTCATTGCCGTAGTTGCGGCCGATCGCGGAACGGGCGGCGGCGTAGGCTTCCTCGGCCATCTGCACACCGTCGGTACGCATATAGGTGATGAGGCCGACCTGTTCGCCGCCGATCTGCACGCCTTCGTACAGGCGTTGGGCGACCTGCATGGTGCGGCTGGCGGAGAAGCCGAGTTTGCGGGCAGCTTCCTGTTGCAGCGTGGACGTCGTGAACGGCGGCGGCGGGTTGCGCTTGACCGGCTTGGCTTCGACGGAGGCGACGCGATAGGCGCCGGCTTTCACCGTGGCGAGGGCGCGGGCGGCGGCTTCGGCATTCGGCAGCGAGAACTTCTGCAGCTTCTGGCCGTCGAGTTCCGTCAGGCGCGCTTCGAACTCGCTGCCGTTTACGGCGAGCTTGGTCTGAACCTGCCAGTATTCCTGGGTGATGAACTTTTCGATCTCGAGTTCGCGATCGACGATGATGCGCAGCGCCACCGACTGCACGCGACCGGCCGAGCGCGTGCCCGGCAGCTTGCGCCAGAGGACCGGCGAGAGCGAGAAGCCGACGAGATAGTCGAGCGCGCGGCGGGCGAGATACGCATCGACCAGCTGCTGGTCGATCTGGCGCGGGTTCTCGATCGCTTCCGTCACCGCCTTCTTGGTGATGGCGTTGAACGTGACACGCTGGATCGTCTTGCCCTTCAGCACCTTGCGGTGGTTGAGCGCTTCGAGCACGTGCCACGAGATGGCTTCACCCTCGCGATCAGGGTCAGTCGCCAGGATCAGGCCGTCGGCATTCTTCACCGCGTCGGCGATTTCCTTGACGTGTTTCACCGACTTCCCGTCGATGTCCCAGGTCATCGCGAAGTCCTCGTCGGGCTTCACGGAACCGTCCTTTGAGGGCAGGTCGCGGATGTGCCCGTAGGACGCCATCACCTTATACCCGGGGCCCAGGTACTTGTTGATGGATTTGACCTTGCCGGGTGACTCGACGACGACGACCTGCATTTTTCCTCGATAATTCAGTGTATTTGGGGGAGGTTGCGGCCGGAAGTTGGGGGCCGGGACGTGGAATGTCAATTCGCGGAACGGTGTAGGCTCACCCCTCCCCCGTAGGGGGAGATATATTTCAGAAGTGTGTCAGACAGCCCGGGATGCCGTTCCGCCGACATGGGTGACGGCATGTCCCGCGAGTTCCAGTTCGGCCAGTGCGGCCAGCACGAGCCGGTGGGGAGCATCGGCGGCGCGGGCGATTTCCTCGATGCGCATGGGCGTCGGCGACAGGGCTTCTCGCACGGCGCGGACGAGGGCAGGCGGCAGGTCGGCGTCGCGACTGTCGAAGCGATCGGCGAAGGGTTCGGAGAAGCTGGGCGCGGAAATTCCATCCAGCGCGGCGAGCACATCTTCGGCAGACTCGATCAGCGCCGCGCCTTGTTTGATCAGGCGGTTGGCGCCGCGGGCGCGGGGATCGAGCGGCGAGCCGGGGACTGCCAGCACTTCCCGTCCTTGCTCCAGAGCAAAGCGGGCGGTGATGAGACTGCCGGAGCGCTCGGCGGCTTCAACCACGATGGTGGCGAGCGACAGGCCGGAGATCACGCGGTTGCGTTTCGGGAAGTCGCGAGCCTGAGCGACATAGCCAAGCGGCGACTCCGAGACGACGCAGCCGCGTTGGATCAGCAGTTCATAGAGCTGGGCGTGTTGCGGCGGATAGATCTGGTCGATGCCGCCTGCGATCGCGGCGACCGTGCCGGTTTCAAGTGAGGCTGCATGCGCTTCGCCATCCACGCCGCGCGCCATGCCGGAGACGATGATGTAGCCCGCCTGTCCCAGATCGCGGGCGAGGTCGCGCGCCATGCGGCGGCCTGCTGCTGAGGCGTCACGCGCGCCGACCATGGCGATGGCTGGCTTGTTGAGCAGGGTGCGGTTGCCGCGGATAGCGATGACGGGCGGTGGCGCGTCGATGGCGGCGAGGTAGGCGGAGTAGTCGGGTTCACAGGCGGCGAGGTGGGCGGCGCCCAGTTTCGCGGTGGCCTCGATCTCGCGCTGGATGTCGGAGAGGTCCGGCGCGCGGACTTCCGATTTGCCGCCAGCTTTCTTCGCCAGCGATGGCAGGTCGTCGAGAACGGCTGCGGCAGAGCCATAGCGTTCAAGTAGATGGAAGAAGGTGATCGGTCCGATGCCGCGTGTGCGCGAAAGTCTCAACCAATCAGCCCGCTCTCCCCCCGTGAGCGTGCGTCTCTTCATCCGCCGCCATCCTGTGCAGCTGCAGCCGCCTCTGCGGCCTTTTTCTTGGAGCCGATCTTCGGCTCCGTGCCGGCGAGGATGCGCTGGATATTGGCGCGGTGGCGCCAGTAGATCAGGATCGCCAGCGCGCCGAAGACGATCCAGTCATCGCCCAGCGGGTTGAGGAAGTAGGCGATCACCGGCACGGCCAGCGTGGCGACCAGCGCCGCAAACGACGACATGCGGAAGATGGCTGCAGAGAGCAGCCAGACCGCAGCGAAGGCCAGCCCCACCTGCCACATCGCAGCGAGCAGCAGGCCGATATAGGTCGCAACGCCTTTGCCGCCCTTGAACTTCAACCACACCGGATAGCAGTGGCCGACGAAGGCTGACGCGCCAGCAATCAGGCCGAGGCTGTGATAGTAGCCGGGCGTGAAGTCCGCCGTGTACTGGCCGGCGTAAGCAGCAGCGCCCCAGATGCAGAAGAAGTAGGCGAGGCCCGCCTTGCCCGCATCGAGCAGCAGCGTCGCCAGCGCCAGATCCTTGCGACCGGTGCGCAGCACGTTGGTCGCGCCGATATTGCCCGAACCGATGGAGCGGATGTCGCCCAGCCCTGCGAGCTTGGTGATGACCAGGCCGAACGGGATCGAGCCGAGCAGATAGCCCAGCACGATGGCGGGGCCATAGACGACGAGAAACACGCTGATATTCGCGAAGAATTCCATTGCCGCGTCCCCCGATCAGCCGCGTTCGAACACGGTCGCGCCATTGACCCACGTGCGCAAGACCCTGCCTTCGAGCTTGCGACCGTCAAACGGCGAGTTTTTCGAGCGGGACGAGAGATCGTCGCGATCGCAGGCCCATGGCGCCGTGGGGTCAAATAGAACGAGATCGGCCGGCGCGCCCTTGGCGAGGCGGCCTTGTGGCAGGCCGAGCAGATCGGCCGGACCCGACGTGACAGGCTTCAGCGCGGTCAGCAGCGGAATGTCTTCGCGCACAGCGATCGAGAGCAGGGCTGACAACAGCGTCTCGAGGCCGACAGCGCCGTAGGCTGCGTCCGAGATCGGCAGGCGCTTGTCCTCGGTCGGCTGCGGATCGTGGGCGGAGACGACGGCATCGATCGCGCCGCGCTTTAGGCCATCGATCAGCGCCATGCGATCCGACTCGATGCGGAAGGGAGGCTGCACTTTGCAGTAGGTGAGATAGTCGCCGACATCGAGCTCGTTGAAGAACAGCGAGTATGCGGCGACCGAGCACGAGACTTTCACGCCGTCTTCACGTGCACGCTCGACAGCGGCGAGCGAACGGGCCGTCGAGATGCAGTCGGCCAGCAGGCGAACGCCCGTGGTTTCGGCCAGCATCAGGTCACGCTCCAGCGCGATCCACTCCGCTTCCGGCGGCGCGCCGCGAAGGCCGAGGCGAGCAGCGAACGCGCCGGCATTCATCACCGTGTTCTTGGACAGGGCAGGCGTATCCGGGCGCGAGGCGACCAGCACGTCGAAGCTGGCGGCATAGCTCATCGCGCGGCGGAGGACGCCGGCATCTTCCACCGGCTTGTCGCCATTGGTGAAGAACACGGCGCCCGCCTGCTTAATCAGGCCGATCTCCGACATCTTCGCGCCTTCGAGGCCGAGCGTCAGGCCGCCGGTCGGATGAACTTTCACTTTGGCGACGCTGTCTGCGCGGCGCTTGATGAAGTCGACCAGCGCGACGCTGTCGAGCGTCGGCTCGGTGTCGGGCATCACGATGAAGGTCGTGACACCGCCAGCCGCTGCAGCATCGCCAGCGGTTTCCAGCGTCTCTTTATTCTCTGCGCCCGGCTCGCCCGTCTTCACGCGCAGGTCGATCAGGCCCGGTGCCAGCGCCTTGCCCTTGGCGTCGATCTTCACGTCTGCGGCGGTAGTCTTGCCGATCTGCGGGCCTATGTCGGTGATCAGGCCGTTCTCGATCAGGATGCCGCCAGTGGTGTCGAGGCCCGATGCGGGGTCGAGCAGGCGAGCGTTGTAAATTGCTGTGCGGCCGGTCATTTCTTGGCTCCGGCCTTGGTGTCAGGTGCGTTCTTCGCCAGCGTTTCCAGCACCGCCATGCGGATGGCGACGCCCATCTCGACCTGTTCGGTGATCAGCGAGCGCGTCTTGTGATCTGCAATGCCGCTTTCGATTTCGACGCCGCGGTTCATCGGGCCCGGGTGCATCACGAAGGCGCCTGGCTTGGCGTGGGAGAGCTTCTCTTCGTCGAGGCCCCAGAAGTGGAAGAACTCGCGGGCGGAGGGCAGGTAGGCGCCATCCATGCGTTCCTGCTGGAGGCGCAGCATCATCACCACATCGCAGCCCTGCAGGCCTTCGCGCATATCGGTGAACACCTTCGCGCCCCAGTCGCCAGCGCCCGGCGGCGTCAGCGTGCGCGGCGCAATCAGACGGACTTCGGCGCCCAGTACGTTCAGGCACGCAACGTTCGAGCGGGCGACGCGGCTGTGCAGGATGTCGCCGCAGATCGCGATGCGCATGCCGCCAATGTCACCCACGCGGCGGCGTATGGTCAGCGCATCGAGCAGCGCCTGCGTCGGATGCTCGTGCGTGCCGTCGCCGGCATTCACCACCGCGCAGTCCACCTTGCGCGAGAGCAGCTTCACCGCGCCTGACGAGCCGTGGCGGATCACCAGCAGATCTGGCCGCATGGCGTTCAGCGTCATGGCGGTGTCGATCAGCGTCTCGCCCTTCTTCACCGAAGAGGTGGCGATCGGCATGGTGACCACATCGGCGCCAAGGCGGCGGCCGGCGATCTCGAACGAGCCCTGCGTGCGGGTCGAGTTTTCGAAGAACAGGTTCACCAGCGTCTGGCCGGCCAGCACGTTGGCGTGCTTAACGCGGCTGCGGTTGAGCTCGACATATCTGTCGCCCAATTCCAGCAATGTCTCGATGTCGAGCCGGTTCAGGCCCTCGATACCCAGCAGGTGTCGATGGGGAAAGCGGTAGTCCGCCATGTAAATGTCCCGCGATTTTGGGGGTGATACCGAGGGAGTCGCGGGACGGCAACCCTTGGCCCCTCAACGGCGGTCGTTAAGCCTGTCGATAGCGCCCTGAAGGATCCAGGCTGCGGCGAGTTTATCGATCAGCTGGTCGCGGCGGGCGCGGCTTACATCGGCTTCCAGCAGGCCACGTTCGGCGGCGGCTGTGGATAGCCGCTCGTCCCAGAAGGCGAGCGGAATGTCGCGCCGGCCGAGGATGTTCTGGGCCAGCGACTTGGCCGACTGGGCGCGCGGGCCCTCCGACCCGTCCATGTTGATGGGCATGCCCATCACGATGCCGACAGTCTGCCGCTGGTCGTAGATCTGGAACAGCCGGTCGAGCGACGGGGCCAGCTTCTTGCCCCGGACGATGGTTTCGAGGCCGGTAGCGATCATCCGGCCGATATCGCACCCGGCGACGCCGATCGTGGTCGATCCCGGATCGAGGCCCAGTAATGAGCCTTTCGGCGGCAGGTCTGCGAGCGAAACTATGGGCATCACAGGGGTTTAGCCCCTTACCGCTTGATGCGGAAGGCGTAGGCGTTTAGGGCAGGCGTGTATCCAAAATGGTGCGATTGCACCCAGTTGGATACATTTTGCTTCTAGGTCAGAGGTCTGAACGTGAGCGTCGATAAAAACACGGTTCGCAAGGTGGCGCGGCTGGCGCGTATTGCGGTTCCCGAGGAGCGGCTGGAGCCGCTGGCCGGGGAGCTGAACGGCATCCTGTCGTGGATCGAACAGCTCAACGAAGTGAATGTCGACGGCGTCGAGCCTATGACCACGCCGGTCGCCATGAAACTGCCGATGCGCGAGGACGTCGTCAGCGACGGCAATATCCGCGATCAGGTTCTCGCTAATGCGCCGAAGTCCGAAGACGGCTTCTTCGTCGTGCCGAAGGTCGTGGAGTAGGTCATGGCAGACGCACCGGTATCCGTGGCCAACGATCCGCGCTGGCACAAGTTCAACAGCGAGGGTTTCGCCTGTTCGTGCGGCGAGCATCATGTGGGCCTGTTCCCGATCAACATGCTGGTGCCCAAGAGCTATCCGGGCGAGCCGACCTACGAGCCCAACGAAGCGCTGCGCTGGGACGGCAACTTCCTGTCGGCGGATTTCTGCGTGATGGAAGGCAAGTATTACGCGATGCGTATGCGCCTGCCGCTCGCGATCCACGGCGCCGAGCCGGCCGCCTTCATGTACACCGTCTGGGCCAGCCTCAACCGCCCCGAGTTCGAGCTGTATGTTGATCCCAAGCGCCGGGCCGAGCTGCGTCCCAATGCGCGGGCGCAGGCGCGTCTGGTGAACAATCTCAGCGGCTTCGAGAACAGCAGCGGCCTGCTCGGCAGCGCCTTCCATCAGGAAGACCACGGTCTTCCGGTTCTGCTCGTTCATGGCGCGCAGCCGGACAATGACCCGAACCACCGCCTGATCCTCGAACAGCGCAGCGGCATCGGCTTTGACCGCATGCTGGAGCTGTTTGCAGCCTACGAGCATGACATGCGCCCGGCGGCTGGGGCTGCTGGATGATGGCTGCAGCGGCGCGACCGGAAACCATCTCGTTCGAGCTCGAGGATCCGCGCGCCGACGACAGCATCGTGCTGTTCGACGAAATGTCCGTGTTCGTCGAGACCACCTATCCGGAAGACGCCGAGAACGGCATTGTCCCGACCACCACGGACGAACTGGCCGAGCAGGGCTATCTCATCATCGCGCGCGTCGATGGCGTGGCCGCAGGATCGGGCGCGCTGATGGCGCATCCTCCGGTCGATGGCCTGCGGGTGTTCGAGATCAAGCGCATGATGGTGCGCCCGCAATTCCGCGGCCTCGGCCTCGCCAAGGGCGTCCTCGCCAACCTCGAACGCATGGCCCGCGACCGCTCCGCCCAGAAACTTGTCCTGATGTGCGGACCGCGACAACCCGAGGCGCTGCGTCTCTACGAGACATGCGGATACTCGCGTCGCAGCGCCTACGGAAAACACGCCGAACATCCGCTGAGCATTTTCTTCGAGAAGCTTCTCTAGATGCACCTCGAAAGCGATCCAAGATGGGTTCGCCTCCACGAGCAGGGATTGATGTGCTTGTCCTGTCGGACTTTGCATAAAGGTCTGCTGGATCTTGGCTCGGATCGGCCCTCCGTCGGTATCAGCGATCTTCCGGTTGAGTTGAACGGCGAATTGCGGTTGAGCGGGAATTTCCTTTCTGAGGATTTTTGCGTTCTGAACGGCGAGAGTTTTATGATCCGGACAGTTCTCGAACTGCCCGTGCTGGGTATCGATGATGTAGATTTTGGGTTTGGCGTCTGGTCCTCGCTCTCGCGCGAAAACTTCGATCGCTACGTCGAGACCTTCGACTCGGGCAATCAGGAGCCGCTGCTGCCGATGTTCAGCTGGCTTATGTCGATGCTGCACGGATATCCGGAAACTTTCGCGCTCCAGACCCGAGTTCATCCGCGCAATGGACGCCAGAGGCCACTCGTCGAACTTCGCCCGTGCGAAAACCCTCTTTTCGTTGAGCAGCGCGATGGCATCACTTTCGATCGCATTCTCGACATCTACGCTCTGAACGGGCATGACCTTCGATCTCATTTGACAGCGGTTTAGCGACTTCAATGACCAACCTCACGCAACTCACCCTCTCCGACGCCGTCGATGGCCTGAAGGCGAAACAGTTTTCGTCGAAGGAGATCACGCAGGCTTTCCTGACCGAGATCGACAAGTCGAACCCGCATCTCAACGCGTATGTCGTCGTCACGCCGGACAAGGCGCTCAAGATGGCCGAGGCTTCGGATGCGAACCTCAAGGCGGGCAAGGGCGGCAAGCTTGAAGGCGCTCCGCTGGGTATCAAGGATCTGTTCTCGACCGCGGGCGTGCGCACCACGGCCTGCTCGAACATCCTCGGCGAGTTCACGCCGACTTATGAGAGCACCGTGACCCAGAACTTGTGGGATCAGGGCGCGGTCATGCTCGGCAAGCTGAACATGGACGAGTTCGCTATGGGTTCGGCCAACGAGACCTCGCGCTTTGGTCCGCCGGCTTCGCCCTGGCGCCGTGAAGGCTCCAACGTGAAGCTGACCGCTGGCGGTTCGTCGGGTGGTTCGGCGACGGCTGTGTCGGCTGACCTCTGCCTCGCAGCAACGGCTTCCGACACGGGCGGTTCGATCCGCCAGCCGGCGGCGTTCACGGGGACTGTCGGCATCAAGCCGACCTATGGCCGTGCGAGCCGTTACGGGATGGTGGCGTTCGCTTCCTCGCTTGATCAGGCGGGTCCGCTTGCCAAGACGGTCAAGGACGCAGCCTTGATGCTCGAAGTCATGTGCTCGGCCGATGCGAAGGACTCGACCTCGCTGCATTTGCCGGTGCCGGAGTGGACCAAGTCCGTTGGCCAGTCGGTGAAGGGCATGCGCATCGGCATCCCGAAGGAATACCGCGTGGACGGCATGCCGGACGAGATCGAGAAGCTCTGGCAGCAGGGCATCGAGTGGCTCAAGGCTGAAGGCGCGACCATTGTCGACGTCTCGCTGCCGCACACGAAGTATGCGCTGCCGGCCTACTACATCGTGGCGCCGGCTGAGGCTTCCTCGAACCTCGCGCGCTATGACGGCATCCGCTATGGCGCGCGGCAGTCGGGCGATGGGTCGCTGACGTCGACCTATGAGACGACGCGGGCGAAGGGCTTTGGTGCCGAGGTTCAGCGCCGCCTGCTGATTGGCACGTACGTGCTGAGCGCCGGGTATTACGACGCATATTATCTGCGCGCCCAGAAGGTTCGCACCAAGATCCTCGAGGACTTCGAGAAGGCATTTGAACAGTGCGATGCGTTGCTCACGCCGGCTACGCCGAGTGCGGCGTTCGGGTATGGCGAGAAGGGTGCGGATCCGGTTGAGATGTATCTGAATGACATCTTCACGGTGACGGCGAACCTGGCGGGTCTACCTGCGATTGCTGTGCCGGCGGGGATTGATCATCAGGGGCTGCCACTTGGTCTGCAGGTGATCTCAAAGGCGCTGGATGAAGAGGCGTGCTTCAAGGTCGGCGGCGCGATCGAGCGAGCGGCGAATTTCACGGCTCGGCCGAAGCGCTGGTGGTAGGTGCGGCTCAGCTCTGAAAAGCGGAAGGTGATGGCGTTGACCGGGTTCATCCCGGCGATCGCCGCTTCCGCCGGGCTGCTGACCCTCGATGAAACCAGCCCGGTGCGGCAGGAATACTGGCCGTGGCTGCCCATCGTCGCGCTGGTTCTGGGCGTACTCTACAGTACGGTGTTCTGGCTCTACGTCGTGCCACGGCGCGACCGGGCGGCGGATGAGAAGACCCTTCGCGACAAATCCGTGGGCGATAAGCGGGACTGAACGTCGCTGATAGCGGTCCGCGATTGACGTTGGGCGTGTTGCTTCGCTTGGGTGGGGCCATGACAAACTTCGCCGATACGATCGAACTCAGCGCCGCCGGAGACAATCTCTGGGATGGCACTGTCGATCCCGACTATCGCGGCTTCGGAAGCCAGTTCGGCGGGTGGACGGGCGCAGCGCTGCTCAAGGGCGCGATGGTGGAGCCGGGGGCGAAGGGCGAACCGCTTTCGCTGAGCGTGTTGTTCACCGAGTCGATTTCGGATGGGCCGTATCAGGTCTCGACGCGGTTGCTGCGCTCGGGCGCGCGGCTGCAGTTCTGGCGGTCGGAGCTGGCGCAGAACGGGAAGCTTTGCGCGCATGCGCAGGCGACGTTCGGCGTGCGGCGCGACACGGTGGCGTTCACCGATGCGATGATGCCGGACCCGCCGCCGCCGGATGACAGGGACCTGCGCTCGTTCGCGCCGCCGTCGAATTTCGGAGCGCAGTATCACATGCGCTGGATCACGCCGGGGCCGCGCGATCCGGATCATGATCCGAACCTGGCGGCGAGTTCGCTGGTGTGGATCCGCGACAAGCGCGACCGGCCGGTCGATGTGCTGATGCTGGCGGCGATGGCCGATCTCGCGCCGCCGCGGGTGATGTGGAAGAAGCCGACGGTGATGGGATCGTCGACCGTGTCGATGACCACGCACTTCCACGCGACGGCGGAGGAACTGCGCGAGGTGGGGCCGGACTGGATCTTGAGCGAGGTTCACTGTCGGCGTTGTGAGGGCGGGTATTTCGATCACGAGCTGAAACTGTGGAGCCGGGGCGGGGTGTTGCTGGCGACGAGCGAGCAGGTTGCGGCGTTCCGGGATTAGGCGTGCGGGGGCGGTCTCGCAGGTGGCTGCGAGGCAGTCGGCAATGGGCAATCGGCAGTAGAGCGCTGTGAGGTGGGCCGCGGGATGACGCGCCACCCCCTCCGTCTCGGCGCGAAGACGCGCCGATCCACCTCCCCCAGTGCTGTGCACTGATGGAGGCAATCTGGACGTTGAACGCGCGCAGGCGGTTTGCCTCCACCAGTCGAAGACTGAGGGAGGTGGATTGCAGCGTAGCTGCAAGACGGAGGGGGAGGTTGTCGGGTTCACGACGCAGGCGTTCGGCGCGCAGACTCGCGTAGCGTTCGTAGTCGTCGAACTTGGCGACGAGGCGCTGGAAGGAGCGCCAGAGCTTGATGAGGTCCGCGCTGCTTTGAGTGTGGGAGAAATCGGGCGCGAAGCTGGTGATCTTTGCGCGCACGCCTGCGATCTCGCAGGCTCTCAGATAGATCAGCAGGTCCAGCTTTCTGTGCGCGTCGAAGAAGGCGGCGGCGAGTGTGCTCCGGTAGGCGGGATCATGCGTGATGTCGTCGAGGGCTAGGTCGTCGGCGAACATGGCGAGGCCGATGTCGATCACGTCGCGGAGGTTCACCTCCAGCGCCTGAACAGGGCGGAGGCGCCAGAGGATCGCGAGGATGATCTGCCAGAGCGCTTTCATGGGTGGGAGTATAACCCCGGCCCACGGGGGTGCGGGATTTGGGAGGTGCTATCCCCCAACCTGCGCGCGCAGGTGGTTGAAATCATGAGCGATGATTTTTGGCTGTCCTACAGTTCTGGATCACCTCCATCCTCCAGCTTTCGTCATTCCGGACGCGCGCGTAGCGCGTGAGCCGGAACCCAGTGGCGGCAACCACCATGCTCGCAGCCCCTGGGTTCCTGCTTTCGCAGGAATGACGAGGAGAGGGCTGTGGGTGTCGCGCTCACCCTTCGACGGACGCGCAGCTTTGCTGCGCTGCTCAGGATGAGCGCTTTGGGGAGAGCGGTCATGGTTGGGAAGCTCTTCTCCCGCTTGCGGGGGAAGTGGATCGACGCGCAGCGGCGAGACGATGGGGGCGAGTTGCGAGGGCGGTGCGTGTGACTTGCCCCCATCCCGGCTTCGCCGTACTTCCCCCGTTTCACGGGGGAAGAAGGCAGTCACGGGGGTCGGTGGGGCTTACGCGTTCAACCGTTTCACGAACCACTCCGTCAGATGGTTCCAGACCTGTTTGTCGGCTTCGTCTTCGACGCCGTGTTCGAGGTTGGGGTTGTCGTTGATTTCGATGACGATGGGGCCTTCGGGGCCTGTCTTGATGTCGACGCCGTAGAAGCCGTCGCCGATGAGGTTGGCGGCGCGGACGCCGATGTCGACGACGTCTTGTGGGGCTTCGGCGACGGCGATGGTCTTGTGGCCGCCTTCGATAGAGCGGCCGTCAGGCATATGGTTCATGATCTGCCAGTGACCGC
This sequence comes from Hyphomonadaceae bacterium, assembly GCA_965229115.1. Lineage (GTDB taxonomy): Bacteria > Pseudomonadota > Alphaproteobacteria > Caulobacterales > Hyphomonadaceae > UBA7672. The sequence goes on from CBDDIR010000003.1 coordinate 1,125,580, forward strand.
GGGCCATCTTGTACTGGCAGACGAAGAGCGGGCGCTTGTCGAGTACGCCGATGCGCCAGTCGAAGTCGGTGGGCACGAATTTCTGGGCGATGCAGAGGTCGGACTCTTTCAGGAGTTCTTCGACGACGGCTTTCAGCTCGACCATGTCCTTGGCCTTCTTCACGCCGCGCGAGAAGGAGCCATCCGGGATCTTGAGCACAACCGGGAATTTCAGGCGGTCTGCGACTTCTTCCAGATTGGTCTTGTCCTGGATGATGATGGTTTCGGGGGCGGGGAGGCCCGCGCCAAGGAGCCGTTCCCAGAGATAGACCTTGTTCGTGCAGCGCATCATCGAGACGGGGTCGTCGATGACGGGCATGCCTTCGGCCACGGCGCGGCGGGCGAAGCGGTAGGTGTGGTTGGTGATCGAGGTCGTCTCGCGGATCATCAGCGCGTCAAATTCGGCGAGACGGTCGAGTTCCTTGCGCGAGATCGGCTCAATCTCGACGCCGTCCTTCTCCGCGATGCGGGCCCAGTGTTTCAGGCTCTCAATGTTGGAGGGGGCGAGTTTTTCGTTGGGGTCGTGCAGCACCGCGATCGACCATTTGGCGATGATGCGGGCTTTCGGGTTTTTCCAGACGCGGCCGGTATAGGTGGTGAGGCTTTCGACGAAGAATTTCAGCTCGTCATCCTCAAGGCGCGTGAAGGGCGCGAGCTTGATGCGCTTGACCTTGTAATGGCCCGGCTGGCCGTTCTCGCTGGTCGTGACGAAGAGGACGGGGGCGCGATACCAGTCGAAGAGCTGGCGGCCGAATTTGCGGAAGCGCTCGTCCTGGACTTCGCCGAAGCAGATGACGAGACGTTCCGGGACCGGGCCGTTCTCCGGGAATTTGTCGAGGTCCTTGTTGAGCAGTTCCTCGAGGACGGAGATCGAATCCTCGTGCAGGTCGCGGTCGGCCAGCTCCAGCATCGATTCCACGGTGGGGATGACGCGGTGGCCGCGGGCCTCGCCCAGCAGCGAGGCGTAATAGCCATCCGTCTGGTAGGCGTAATTGCGGGCGAGGTTGATGATCTTGGGGCGTGCGCCGGACAGAAGTTTCGGCTGCAGGACATAGTCGCGCGAGGTCATCATGCGGAACGGCGCGCCGAGGGCGGCAAGGTCCCGCAGGTCGTCGGCGATCAGGATCCAGTCGTTGTTCACTTGGTTGGCTTCTTGGTGAGCTTCTGGGGGGAGGTCAGCTGTTTTTCGAATCGCAAGGCGGAGGCGCCGTCCTGATAATAGTCTTCGTAGCGCCCGATGCGACGATAACCGAGGCTTTCGTAGAGCGCGATGGCGGGTGTGTTCTTTTCCCGCACTTCGAGGCGGAGGCGATCACAGCCGCGCTTCACCGCTGAGCGCTCGAGCGCGTCCATCAGGCGGCGGCCGACGCCCTTGCCACGGGCGAGGGGCAGGGTGGCGATGGAGTAGAGGCGGGCGAGGGTGGAGGTGGAGCGGTAGAGCAGGAGGGCGTAAGCGGCGGGTTCAGAACCCAGGGTTGCGAGCAGCACGTCTGCGGACCCGGAGCGCAGGTGGTGGGCCATGGCGCGGGGAGAGATGCGGTCCTGCGTGAAGCTGGTGGTTTCGATGGCCTGGAGGGTGGCGAGGTCGTCTGGCGCGGCGGCGCGGATGGCGACGCGCTCGGCCGGTTTGCCGGCGGCAGGGGCGCGGGATTTGGCCGGGGTGCTCATGCTTGGAACAGGCTGGCGAGGCGCACGGGATTGCCCATCAAAATTTCGCGGCGTAAGCGCCCACAGCTATCGCGAAGTCGCGGGATTAATACCAATCGTGTGAGTCTGTCGATAGAGTTGGGTCGCACGGATCTGGGGCCAGAGTGCGGCCCAGACCTGGGACAAGACTGCGGTAGGGAACGGGCATGTCACGCGCGACTGTCATACGGATTGTGCTGGGCGTTATCTCGGGCGCGGGGATGGCGCTGGCGGCGCTGTTGCTGCTGGGCCCGGATGTGGGGCCGCCGCCGATGATCCCCTTCCAGGACAAGGTGTTTCATGTGCTGGCGTTTATGGCGCTGACGGGGCCGGCGGTGCTGGCCTTGCCGCGCTCGTACATGTGGTTCTGGCTGGCGCACATGGTGGCGCTGGGCGGCGGCATCGAGATCGCGCAGGCGATGGGGGATGAGGGGCGGACCGGATCGTGGGCGGATTTCTTCGCGGACTGCGTGGGGATCGGCGCGGGGGCAGTGATCGGGCTGTGGATTCGCGCGCGGCTTGGGAGCTGGCTTGTAACGGAGCGGTGAAACCCGGCCGGGGTTGATGCGTATCTGGAATGGGTCGAGTTCGGAGGTCAGGCGATGAGCCGGAACAACCAGATCGATCTTGTGCATCCCAAATCAGTTGAGCTGGCGCAGGTGCGCGAGCAGGTGGGGATACTGGCCGAGCAGGTTGGGCGGCTGATCGATGTGATCGCTTGCCAGGATGCGCGCGGGGAGCCGACCGGGCTTGCGGAAGAGAAGCTGGAAGTGCTGGAGACGCTGATGTGGAAGTTGCATCAGCGGCAGACGCGGCTGAAGGCAGTCGCGCCGGTGGACAGACGGAAGCTGAACTAAGCTATTTGCCGAGAAGCTGGGCTGCGCGCTCGGCGAAGTAGGTGATGACGCCTGAGGCGCCGGCGCGTTTGAAGGCGGACAGCGTTTCGATGATGGCCTTGTCTTCGTCGAGCCAGCCGTTTGCGGCGGCGGCTTTGATCTGCGCGTATTCGCCGGAAATCTGGAAGACGAGGGTAGGGACGCCGAACTCGCTGCTCACGCGGTGGACGATGTCGAGATAGGGCAGGCCCGGCTTCACCATGACCATGTCGGCGCCTTCCTCGATGTCCATGGCGGTTTCGCGCAGGGCTTCCTCGGTGTTTCCGAAGTCCATCTGGTAGGTTTTCTTGTCGCCCTTGAGGACGGAGGCGGTGCCGACGGCGTCGCGGTAGGGGCCGTAGAAGGCGGACGCGTATTTGGCGGCGTAGGAGAGGATCATGACGTTGTCGTGGCCCTCCTCGTCCAGCAGGCCGCGGATGGCGCCGATGCGGCCGTCCATCATGTCGGAGGGGGCGACGATGTCTGCGCCGGCGCGGGCCTGGATGAGGGCCTGTTCGGTGAGGACGGCGACGGTTTCGTCGTTGAGGACATAGCCGTCCTCGTTCAGCAGGCCGTCATGGCCGTGGCTGGTGAAGGGGTCGAGGGCGACGTCGCAGGCGATGCCGACTTCGGGGGCGGCGGCTTTCATGGCCTGGATGACGGTGGGGATCAGGCCTTCCGGATTGAGGGCTTCCTCGCCGCCCTCGTTCTTCTTGGCGGCGTTGATGTGCGGGAAAATGGCGATGGCGGGGATGCCAAGCTCGCGGGCGCGGACGGCGGCCCTGGCGGCTTCATCGACGTTGAGACGGTCGACGCCGGGCATGGATTTGACGGGGACGCGGGGCTCCTTGCCGTCGTGGACGATCATGCCCCAGACGAGATCATCCGGCGACGGTTTCGTCTCGCGCACGAGGCGGCGGGCCCAGTCGTGCTGGCGCAGGCGGCGCAGGCGGGTGGAGGGGTAGCCGCCGGTGACGAGAGACTTAGGCATAGGATGTTCCTTCTGCCCCGCTAGGTAGCGGGTGAAGGGCGGAATGTCATCTGGGCGGGTCGTCGCGAACCGGCGCTAATGCGGGGTTTTTCCGCCGGGAGCGGTGGCGATGGCCTTGTGGACTTGCGCCAGCTTGTCCGGGTTGCGGGTGATGTAGATGGCGGTGATGAGGCCGTCTTCGATGGCGAGGGCGGTGGTCTGCAGCGCGGCGTCGCGCTCCAGGCTGATGTAGCCGGGGAGGCCGTCGATCCAGGCCCATTTGAGCAGGACGGGCGGGTGGGTGGTGAGCTTCTTGTGGAGGCCTTTGAACAGGCGGACGAGATGGTCGATGCCGACGATGGCGTTGACCCAGGCGTTTGATTTGCCGCCGCCATCGGCGCGGAGGACGACGCCTTCGGCCAGCATGGCGCGGAGGGCGGCCACGTCGCCGCTGTTGGAGGCTTCGTAGAAGGCGCGGGCAATGCGGTCACCCTCGGCGCGTTCGACGGGGAAGCGGGGGCGGGCGTCCTGAACGTGCTTGCGGGCGCGGACGGCGAGCTGGCGGATGGCAGGAGCGTCTCGGTCCAGTGTGGTGGCGACTTCGTCCATCGCCACGCCGAAGACGTCGTGCAGCAGGAAGGCGGCGCGTTCGAGTGGGGAGAGGCGTTCAAGTGCCATCATCAGGGTGAGGCTGAGTTCGTCGGCGGGGATGGCTTCTTCGGTTTCTTCCACGATGGGCTCCGGGAGCCAGCTGCCGAAATAGGATTCGCGGCGGGCGCGGGCTGATTTCATGTTGTCGAGGCAGAGGCGGGTGATGGTGCGGGTGAGAAAGGCGGAGGGCTCGCGCACCTCCGCCAGATCAACACGCCGCCATTTGATCCAGGCGTCCTGAACGATGTCTTCCGCTTCGGCCATGGAGCCGAGCATGCGGTAGGCGATCCGCAGCAGGCGGCTGCGGTTTTCCTCGAAGATCATTGTGGCTGCGTCTGGCTGGGTCATGAGGTTCAGGCCAGACCTTCGTGCTGCATCGCGAGCTGGACTGACTTGCGGGCTTTCATCCTGTCACGAAGCGCGGGCAAAGGCTCGGGAATTGTAACGGCGAACCGGTCGGCCCAGAGCAGCATGACGAAGAGGTAGCAATCGGCCACGCTCATCCGTGGGCCGAAGAGGTAGTCTGCCTTCATCTGGTCTGCGAGCAGCTGGAACAGGTTGGTAATCGTGGCGCTTGCCTTGGCTTTGTCGGCGTCGCTGCCGGCGTGCCACATAGGCTTGAAGCTGCGGTGGATCTCGGTGGAGATGTAGGCGAGGGCTTCGAGGATGCGGGTGCGGCCGAGGGGGCCGTCTGCGCCAAGCTGCGGGTATTGGCCCGCGATCCAGTCGAGCACGGCGATGTTCTCAGTGAGGATCGTGCCGTCGTCGAGGACGAGAGCGGGGACGTAGCCCTTCGGCGTGATGGCGAGGAAGTTGGCGCCGGTTTCGGTCTTGCGGGTGCGGATGTCGACGCGTTCGCGTTCGAAGTCGACACCGGCTTCGTGCAGCGCGATGTGGTCGGCGAGGCTGCAGGCGCCGGGAAGGTAATAGAGCTTCATTGTGGTTTTTCCTGATGGCTGGTTCAGGCGGCGGCGCGCTGGCTGATCCAGTCGGCGAAGCTGTGCGTGAAGATGCGGGCGTCGCTGGCGGGGACGAGGGATTGGTCGTTCAGTTTCGCGCCGAAGTAGAGCGCGGTGGGATCGGCGACGACTTCGCGGGGATCGTTGATGGCCTTGAGGTAGCGGCTCATGAGATCGCTGAGCGGCACGCGTTCGGGGCCGGCGATCTCGATCGTTGCGTTGAGCGGCTGGCCGAGCGTGATGTCGGTCATGGCGTCGGCGACGTCATCCGAGGTGATGGGCTGGATGGCGGCGTGGGAGAGGCGGATGGTGTTTCCGACCGCTGCGCCTTGCGCGATGCCGCCGAGGAATTCGAAGAACTGGGTCGAGTGGACGATGGTGTAGGGAATGGGCGAGGCCTTGATGAGACGTTCCTGTGCGAGCTTGCCGCGGAAATAGTCGCTGGCTTGCAGGCGATCTGTGCCGACGACTGACAGTGCGATGTGGTGGCTGACGCCGGCTGCGGCTTCGGCGGCGAGGAGATTGCGGCCGGCGGTTTCGAAGAACTCCAGCACAGCCTTGTCTTCGAAGGAGGGCGAGTTGGCGACGTCGACCACGACGCTGGCGCCTGTGAGGGCTTCGGCGAGGCCTTCGCCTGTGATCGTGTTGACGCCGGAGTTGGGAGAGGCGGCGAGAACGTCATGGCCCTTGGCGCGCAGGCGGGTGACGAGCTTGGAGCCGATGAGGCCGGTGCCGCCGATAACGACGATTTTCATGAGGTGTCCCTTGAGCTGAAGCGAGACGTTCAGCTCAGGGACGAGGTAGCCCTCATGATTGTGACGTGGCTGGCGGAATTAGTTCAGTAGAGGCCGGTGAACGGGCCGAGTTTGCAGGAATAGCCTTCGGGTGGGGTGGTGAGTTTGAAGCTCTTTGGATCGGAGCCTTTGGGGTGCGAGGCCATGGTCTTCAGCGCCCAGAGGTTGAACGCCTGGGTGTTCACTTGCGGCCACATGTGGCCGTGGGTGGCGGTGCAGGCGACATGGACGACGTTGGGCAGGCTGGAGAAGTAGTTGGAGCCGGCCTGCGTGGTGGGGCGGTAGTCGGAGCAGAGGCCGAGGGGCGGGCCGCAATCCCACAGGTCCTTCTCGCCGCCCCAGACGGTGATGACGACGAGCGGGCTAAGCGTTGTGGGTAGCGGATAGGGGCCGATGCGGCCCTGATGGATCTTGGTCGGGTTGGCGATGACGGCCTGGCGGGCGTCGTTGAAGGAGAGCGGCGAGCCGTCGTCCTTCGTGACGTACCATTCGCCGGAGATCGGCATGCCGCCGGACCAGAAGGCGGAGTTGAAGGTGAGGGCGCGGTTGGTGACGGTGCCCCCCGCCGAGATGCCGCCGATGAAGAGGCGGCGCTGGTCGAGCGGGAATTTCGTGCCGACGCAGCGGACCATGGCTTCGAAGAAGCGGCTGTCGGGGCCGGCGTCGTTCTTCCATTTCTCGCCTTCGGCATTCGCGGCGCGGCCATCGTTCCATGGCTTCCAGTTCCAGCCATTGGAGCCGACGCCGTCGCATTCCTTGAAGCCGGTATCCGGGTTCTGTTCGGCGCACTGGCGCACGGGGCCGATCACCATGAAGCCCTGATCCGCCATCAGCGCGTTGGCGCCGGAGCGCGGCACGTTGAGGTTGGCGTTGGTGGATTCCACCGTGCCGGTGAGTGGCACCCAGACGGGGGCAGGGCCGGTTGTGCCCTTGGGCGGCACAACGACGAAGGCGCGCATCATGCCTTCGTGCGGGAAGTTGGTGTTGAGGCCAGCCTTTACCTCGAAGCCATCGGGACAAGACCACGCTTCGGCGGTGGTCTGTTCGGGTGTTGCGCAGGCGGCGAGCGCGAGCGCTGCGAGCGCTATCGCCGGGCGCAGCGGCTTGAGGGTGAGCATGTGGCGTCCTCCGGATTTTCGCCGGAGGCTAGCGGGTTGGCGGTGGAAGGAAAGAAGGTGCATCGAGATGCACCCTACGGCAGCGCGGACTTATCTACCGGCGCTTGACCGTGCGTTGCATGAAGCAGCGGAGGCGGACGTCCATGGTGCTTTTCTGGAGCTCGCGGATTTCGGCTTGCCAGTCGTTGAGGCGCCAGCCGGGGATCTCGCGGAAGCCGAGCTTCTTGTAGAAGGGTCCGTTCCACGGAACCTTGCGGAAGGTGGAGAGCGAGACGCGCTTGAAGGCGCGCGCTTCGGCTTCCTGCAGGCAGCGGCGGACAAGGCGCGTGCCGAGGCCCTGGCGACCGTGGCGTGGCAGGACGGAGAGCTGATCGAGATAGAGATCGTCGCTGCGATCCGAGCAAAGGGCAAAGCCGACGATCTCTTCCATGTGGTCGACGGCGACCCAGATGAGGCCGTCGCCGAATCCCTTGCGCAGACGGTCTTCGGGAATCGGCTGCGTGGGTTCGCCCAGCGGTCCGAAGTCGATCAGGCCGGTGCCGCGGAACAGCATGGCGGAGGCAAGGTCGATATTCTGGAGTTCGCCGATCTCATTCCCACGGGCAGGCCGCACGCGATACTGCGGCGCGGTTTCGGTGATGAGAGTCGCCATGGGAGAGGCTGGCCTGTCGCGAGTCTTGTTGTGGAGCTTGGTATAGGCGGCGAGGAAGACTAATACCGTCTGAACCCCATACGGAACAGACCGCAATGACAGCAGATCTCACCCCTGAACAGAATTTGATCCGCCAGACGGCCGCCGATTTTGCTGCGGAAAAGCTGCGTCCGTATGCGGCGGAATGGGATGAAAAGAAGCACTTTCCTGTGGACGTGATCCGCGAGGCCGCAAGTCTTGGTTTTGCGGGGCTCTACGTTAACGAAGATGTCGGCGGATCGGCGCTGTCACGTTTCGATGCCGTACTGGTTTTTGAACAGCTTTCGCAGGGCTGCATTTCGACGGCCGCGTACATTTCCATACACAACATGTGCTCTTGGATGATCGATCGGTTTGCGACCGACGAGATGCGCAAGGAATGGCTGCCGCAGCTGACCACGATGGAGCTGTTGGCGTCGTACTGCCTGACCGAGCCGGGGGCTGGGTCGGATGCGGCGAGCCTGAAGACGAAGGCGCGCAAGGATGGCGACGACTATGTGCTGGATGGCTCGAAGCAGTTCATCTCGGGCGCGGGGACGAGCGATGTTTATGTCGTGATGGCGCGGACGGGTGCGGATGGGCCGAAGGGGATTTCGGCGTTCATCGTGCGCAAGGACGACAAGGGCGTTTCGTTCGGCGCGAACGAGCGGAAGATGGGCTGGCACTCGCAGCCGACGCGTCAGGTGATCTTCGAGAATGTGCGCATTCCGGCGAGCCGTCGTATCGGCGCGGAGGGCGATGGCTTCCGCTTTGCGATGGCGGGGCTGGATGGCGGGCGGCTGAACATTGCTGCGTGCTCGCTGGGCGGGATGCAGGAGGCGATGAACCGCGCGCTGAGCTACACGAAAGAGCGCAAGCAGTTCGGTCAGGCGATTGCGGACTTCCAGGCGAGCCAGTTCAAGCTGGCGGACATGGAGACGGAGACGCAGGCGGCGCGCATGATGTTGTATGCAGCGGCGAAGGAGCTGGATGCGAAGACGCCGATGGCGACGCGCTGGTGCGCGATGGCCAAGCGCTTCGTGACGGACACGGGCTTCAAGGTGGCGAACGATGCGCTGCAGCTGCATGGCGGCTATGGCTATCTCGCGGACTATGGCGTGGAGCGCATTGTCCGCGACCTGCGCGTGCACCAGATCCTCGAGGGAACGAACGAGGTGATGCGGGTGATCATCTCGCGGGATTTGTTGAGGCAGTAGGTTTCGGAGAGCTGGATGTTCCGGGCGGTTGGGGTTGTGGCGCTGCTGGCGCTTTCGGCTTGTGCGTCGAAGCCGGAGGAAGTGGCTCCGGGCGGGCCGCCGGATGTGCGGCTGACGGAGGGACTGCCGGCGCCGCCTCAGGCGCGGTTGTATGCGGAGTGCATCTCGCAGGCGGCGGAGACGGGATCGTACCAGCGCGAGCGGGACGGGAGCACGCTGCGCTTCACCTGCACGGGCGGGATCGCCAAATGGTTCTACGATGCGATCGGGCCGTGGAGCGCGAGGGAGGGTTCCGAGTACGCCGCGGACGGGCTGACGTGGCGGTTTTCGAAGAAGCTGATCAAGAACAGCTATGGGATCGACGGGTGCTCGCTGGACGGGGCGGGGGAGTATCGCTGCGTCATCATACTCAATACGGGGCCGTTCATGGACGACCTGGAGTACAAGGTTCCCAAGAACTGAGGATTGCCGGGGTGCGGCATCAAAAAAGTACGTGCTAATAGCAAAGTTCCCGGAACCCCGGGAATCGGTCTGCATTCATCACCATGATGACTGTGGAAGAATATCTTCTGAAGGCTGAAAATTATGCCTTCGCGGCCAAGTCGGCGCCGCCGGAGCGGCAGCGCTGCCTGATCCGGGCCGCCGCCATCTGCCGGAACCGGGCCTTGCGGCTCACGCTGGCGGCGCGGCGCAAGGCGGCCGGGCTGAGTGTTCCGCCGGCGACGCTCTTCCGCCGGGCTTACTAGGCTCGCGTTTTCCCCGGGATCAGAATTCGCATCGCCGCATCCCGGATCGCGTTGATCGTGGCGGGCTTCGGCGGTGGCGCTTCGCGGGATAGCGCGGTCACGTAGAGCAGGGATGCGGCGTTTGCCGAGGCCCACACCAGATCTGCAGCAGCGTCGACCGGCAGGGCGAGCTTGCCGTCATCAGCGAGAGCCTGGACCAGCGACCTGAGGGCTGCATTGCCCTGATCGGCGGCTTCGATGTGAGCGCCTTCGAGCATGCGGGCCATCAGCGCCGCGTAGAGCCTTGGGCGGGCAGCGGCGAAGCGGACATAGTCGTCCCAGCCTTCGCGCAGGGCGGTTTCGGGATCTTTGGATTTTACCGCAGCGCGCTTGCTGGCGAGGAATTGCTGGAACGTCTCCGCCATGGCGGCGCTGAGCAATCCGTCGGCGCTGCCGAAGTGGTGATAGAGCGTCGGCGCTGTGACCTTGGCGAGTGCGCAGACGGCGCGGGTGGAGAACTCGCTGGCGCCGTCATTCTCCAGAACCTTCAGGGCCGCAGCCAGGATTGTGTCACGCGTACTCATGTGGGTGGGTCAGTTCAGCTTCATTCGATCGCGCAGGATGCCGTCGAGCATACGCTCTGGCATGATCCGCACCATACGCGTCAGCATCATGGCGTCGGGGCCTGCGCAATAGCGGGCGCGGGGCTTACGAGCGTGGAGCGCGCGGGAGACGACGGCGGCGACCTTCTCCGGGCGGATGCCGTTCTTCTCCCAGTCCTGCGCCTGATTGACGACGGCCTTGAACAGCCGGTCGTGCCGCTTGTGCTGTTCGGGCGTCATGAGATCAGCGAGACGGTTGGCTGTGGAGATGCCGTGGGCGGAGAGGCCTGTGCTGACTGCACCCGGCGTGATCATGACGACCTTGAGGCCGAACACCTCCATCTCGCGCCGCAGGCTGTCGTTGACGGCCTCCATTGCGAACTTCGCCGCGGAGTAGGGGCCGAAGCCGGGCATCGAAATCTTGCCGCCGAGCGAGCCGATATTGATGATGCGGCCCTGGGCTTTCAGCAGCGCGGGCATCAGCGCCTGGATGACGGCGACCTGTCCGATGACGCCGACTTCGATCTGGCGGCGAAATTCGTCGAGTGGCGCGGTCTCGACCGGAGCGTTCACTGCGATGCCCGCGTTGTTCACGACCGCGCGCAGGGTGCGCTGCTGGGGATCGGTGGCGATACGAGCGGCAAGGGCCTGCAACGTGTCCGTTTTTGTGATGTCGACCATCACCGGTTCGATATTGGAGGCCCTGATCTTGTCGGCATCTTCCGGGCGCCTTACCCCGGCAAGCACGTGATAGCCGTCGCTGGCCAACCTGTGCGCCGTGGCCTGGCCAATGCCGCTTGATGTTCCAGTGACGACCACGAGTTCTTGTTTGTTGGATCTCATCTGATTCCTCGCAGGCTTAGCGAGATGCGCCGTTCGATCTCTATAGCGCCGCTATACAGCGATGTCTATAGCGGCGCTATAGTAGTGAAACGGAGATAGTGCATGGCCGACGTCATCATTCATCGTCAGGGCGTTGCGGGGCGGATTACGCTCAACCGGCCGCAGGCTTTGCATGCGTTGAATGAGGAGATGTGCCTCGCGATGGATGCCGCGCTGCAGGCGTGGGCGGATGATGACGAGATCGAGCTGGTGGTTGTCGACCATGCGACGGGGACGCGCGGGTTCTGTGCGGGCGGCGACATCCGGATGCTGGCGGAGAGCGGAGCTGCGGACGGTTCGGCGGCGCAGGCATTCTTCCGGGCCGAATATCGCCTGAACACGCGTATCAAGAACTACGCGAAGCCATATGTGGCGTTCATGGACGGCGTGACGATGGGCGGGGGCGTGGGCATCAGCGTGCATGGCTCGCATCGCGTTGCGACGGAGCGCACGACGTTTGCGATGCCTGAGACGGGGATCGGCTTGTTCCCCGATGTCGGCGGCGGGTGGTTCCTGCCGCGTCTGGGGCCGCCGCTGGGCATGTGGCTGGCGCTGACGGGGGAACGACTGAAAGGTGGCGATGTTTGCGCGGCTGGCGTCGCGACGCACTTTGCGGAGTCGGAAGTTTTGCCGGCGGTGAAGGATCAGGTCTGCGAGGGGCAACTCGAACTGCTTGAGGCGATGGACTGGGACGAGACGGCGACGTTCGACAAGCATCTGGTGGCGATCCAGCGCTGCTTCTGGAAGCCGAGCGTCGAGGAGATCTTCCTTGCGCTTGAAAGCGAGGAAGGCGATTGGGCGAAGGCGCAGCTGGCGACACTGAAGACGAAGTCTCCGCAGACGCTGAAGGTTGCGCATCGCCAGCTCGCGCTCGGCCTGCAAGCCAAGACCTTCGAGGAGAACATGCGGATGGAGTTCCGCATCGGTAGCCGGCAGGTGCACAGCCATGATTTCCAGGAAGGCGTGCGGGCCGTCATCCTCGACAAGGACAACGCGCCGAAATGGGACCCGCCGACGCTGGGCGGCGTGAGTGAGCAAAAGCTGGATGAGATCTTTGCGCCGCTGGGCGAGGGCGAGCTGACGTTCGATTGAGCCAGAAAGATCCTCGGGTCAGGCCCGAGGATGACGTTTTGTATGACGCCAAAACAAAAGGCCCGCTGTTTCCAGCGGGCCTTTCGCATTTCTGGTGTCGGCTGTTACGGCTTCGGTGCGGCCGTGACTGCTTCGCCTTTCGGGTCGCCCTCGGTGAGAGCTTCCTTCATGGCGTCGCCATCGTCGGTGAGGTTGCCCTTGGGCAGCTTCATCGCGCCGATGTGCCAGAGGATCGACAGCGGCGTCATCAGCAGCACCGCAATGATCATCGCCCATTTGAGCGACATCTGTTTCACCTGGTCGACGGTGTCACCGAGGAAGCTGTGCGCTTGCGACAGGCTGTCGGCATTGGTGCTGATCCAGTCGGACAGCAGGCCAACGACGAACGGGCCGGTGCCGAGGCCGAGGATGTTCAGGATGAAGAACAGCACGGCGGACGACATGGCGCGCATCGAAGCGGGCACGAGGTGGTGGGTGATAGCGAGAGCCGGTCCTAGATACATGGCGGCCAGCGTGATGCCCGGGAAGTAGAGGAGGAGCGAGAGCTCGACCGTGGGCGCCAGCATGGCAGCGATGAAGAGCGGAGCGCCGAGGAACTTGCCCCACATCGGAACCCAGAGGAACCAGCGACGGTCCTTGGCGCCGAGACGGTCGGCGATGTAGCCGCCCGCGATCGTGCCGATCATGCCGCCGACGCCCGAGCAGGTGCCGTAGAACAGACCGATCTCGGTCTTGTTCATTTCATAACAGTCCTGGGCGAGCGTGCGGACGCCGTTGATGACTTCGGCTTTGCACATGCCGAAGGTCGCCTGCAGTTCCGGCATGCTCCACATGCCGAGATACTTCACCGTGCCGCCGACCACTTCCGGATCCACGATGCCGTAGGTGCGCGGCATGAAGGAGGGCATCCAGTTGCCGAGACCGTAGGTGATGAAGGTGCCGGCGCCGGTGGCGATGGCGTAGTAGGGGAAGGCCTTGATCGACCAGAGCTTGGCGAACGAGGTGAGGAATTTCGGCTTGTCGGTGGACGGGGTCGTGCCCGAGAGGCCGCGAACCGGCTCCTTGACGGTGGTCCAGGCGAGGATCGCGAAGATGACGCCCGGAATGCCGACGACGAAGAAGGCCTGGCGCCAGTTCAGCGCCTCGCTCAGCCAGCCGCCAAGGTAGTAGCCGAGCAGGGTGCCGGCGTAGAGACCTGCGGAATAGAGGGCGAGGGCGCGGCCGCGTTTCTCTTTCTCGTAGAGATCCGAGATCATCGCGTGCGCCGGCGGCGAGCCGCCAGCTTCGCCGAGGCCGACGCCCATGCGGGTGACGAGCAGGACGACGAAGGCGGAGATGGTGAAGCTGCCGATATGGATCGGGTTGGCGAGGCCGCAGAGGGCCGTGAAGGCGCTCCACACCGCAAGCGAGATCACCATGACGCCTTTGCGGCTGGTGGAGTCGGCGATGCGGGCGACCGGGATGCCCATGGTGCAATAGACCACCGCGAAGGCGAGGCCGGTCATCATGCCGAGCTGGGTGTCGTTGAGACCCAGGTCGTGCTTGATGTCTTCCTGCAGGATGTTGACGATCTGCCGGTCGATGAAGTTGAAAATATAGACGATGATCAGGATCCAGAGAGCATAGGTCCTATGCTTCTTGGCCTGATCCATAGTCGTGATCATGCCGGGCGATAAAAACGCCATCAGACTTCCCTCCCGAGTGCAGGTCTTTTTCTGATTTGTAACCCGCGTGGGGCGCAGCCTTCCCAAAAGGAAGGGGTGATGTCCACGGGAAACCCCCGGAAGCGGGCTCCCCGGCGATAACAATCATGCCAAGTGCGGATTACGGGAAATCGGCCGCAGCCGCGCCCGGCAGGCGGGAACGCGAAAATCTTGACGGGCCTGTATCGCGGGGCCTATGAACCCGCTCCCTTGGAATCAGAGCCTGATTTTACGGGTCCCGGGCGATTAGCTCAGCGGGAGAGCACTCCCTTCACACGGGAGGGGTCGCAGGTTCAATCCCTGCATCGCCCACCATCCTTCGCGCCCTTGCGGGCGCTTCGGCTCGGCAAGCCATCAGCAAACATCGGGCGACTCAGCGTTTCGGGATTCGTGCGGCGTCTTGCCGGATTCGGAAGCTGGCCATGCCGCGGCGCGGCTTAACTTCTGTCAGCGGGACACGCTGTTACGGGCACGAGATTTCGAAAAATCGAGCGCGGACAAGGCGCATCAGTTTCCAACGTCCGGGCAGGGCTTTGGTTCGACAACAACTGTTCAGCTAACCAAGGCGTTTGGCAGTCCGACTGCCACAATTGATCTTCAAAATACCTTTGCTGCTTCATGCGCCGCCTCAACTGCTTTCCTAGGTTGACTTCACGCCGATACCGCAAAGCGGAAGGCGAGAACTGAGGGACCTACCGGGGCCGATTGGCGTTGTTACGTCAGAAGCGCCCCACAAGGTGTCTGGAGCGAAAGTAATGAATAGCGATTTCTGTGACGAAGACGGCGCCCGCAAGCTCAAGATGAAAATCGAAGAGTACTGGGTGAATCGTGGTTTCGACGTCTCGATCAATCTGGTCGATGCCGGGTTCGTTCCCGCGATGCGCTCTGCGCGTACCGACGTGCGTAGCAACATGGTCAACGGCATGCCGCCCCGTAAAAAGGGTGGACGCCCGGAACCCGGCAAGCCGGCGAGCTACGCTCGCGGGATTGGCTGATAGTTGAGTAGCCGGGCCGCTAGGTTCGGTAGTTCTTCGAAATGCTTAAACACGGCGTCGGCACCGAGAAGGTCCGGCGCCGTGTCCGTATAGCCGTAGGCGTAAACGGCAACGGGCGCGCCGGCGGCTTTAGCGGATTGAACGTCGTTCGATGAATCGCCGACCATCAGGCTGCGCGCAGGCGTTCCGCGGGCGGATCGGATGGCGAAGAGGTAGTGGTCCGGGTGTGGCTTGCGGTTGCGCAGCTGGTCTGCACCGATGACCGCCGTGAAGTATTTCGACAGGCCGACGGCTTCCAGAAGCTGGTTCGACAGGCGGGTGCCCTTGTTGGTGCAAACGCAAAGTGATGCGCCCTGCAACTGGAGCGTCTCAAGCGCCTCGACCACGCCGGGGAACGGGGCGGAGTGGGCGGAGATGTCCCTGGCGTAGGCCTCGACATATTCTTCCGTGAGAAGATCGATCTTTACCCCGCTGGGATGGACGCCGTGGACCCCGCAGGCGCGGATGATCAGGGCGCGAGCGCCCTGGCCGACATAGGCGCGGACATCCTCGATCGAGGCGAGCGGCAGCTTTTCCATGCGCAGGACATGGTTCAGCGCCCGGTGCAGGTCCCCGATGGTATCAACCAGCGTACCGTCGAGATCGAAGGCAATCGTGTAGCCATCGAGCGGGGCGGTTGTTTCAGGCATACGAGAATCCGGATTATTCGGTAGGTCTGGCGGTGGGCAGGTCGCTTGCAGGCGATTTTGATAGTCTGCACGACGTGCAATAAGCGCCTATTCGCGTGATTTCTTCGAGGCAGCCTATGTCTAACCGTTTCGCAATCATCCTCGCCGCTGGCAAGGGCACGCGGATGAAGTCTCCGCGACCCAAGGTGCTGCACGAGATCGGCGGCCGGTCGATGCTGGCGTGGAGCGTTGCGCTGGCGAAGGATCTTGGCTGCAAACAAACGGTCATCGTGGTCGGGCCGGATATGCCGCAGCTTTCGGAAGCGGCGGCCAAGCTGGTGGGCGCAGAGAACGTCGCCGTTCAGCGCGAGCAGCTGGGAACGGCGAACGCTGTCGATGCGGCGCGGGCGCAGCTGGCGAATGCGGATGGTCAGGCGATCGTGCTCTATGCCGACACGCCGCTTATCCCGCAGGAGGCGGGCGAGCGTGCATTCCAGGCGATCGAAGGCGGGGCGAGCATCTGCGTGCTGGGCTTCAAGGCGAAGCTGCCGAACCGCTATGGGCGTCTGGTGACGGCCAAGGACGGATCGCTCGAGGCGATCGTTGAGGCGAATGACGCGAGCGAGGCGCAGCTGGCGATCGATCTGGCGAACTCGGGCGTGATGGCGGGTCCGGCGAAGCTGATGTTCGAGCTTCTGAAGGACGTTAAGAACGATAACGCCAAAGGCGAATACTATCTGACCGATCTGGTTGGGCTGGCGCGTGGGCGTGGCCTGAAAGCGGCTGTTGCGTTGTGCGAGGAGCGCGACGTGCAGGGCGTGAACAGCCAGGTTGAACTGGCGCAGGTCGAGCGCGTGTTCCAGGACGGTATGCGCGAGAAGATGATGGTAGCGGGCGTGACGCTGCCTGCGCCGGACACCGTGCACTTCAGCCACGATACGAAGATCGCGGCGGGCGTGACGGTTGAGCAGAACGTGGTGTTTGCGACCGGCGTAAGCGTTGAGAGCGGGGCGATCATCCGTGCGTTCTCGCATCTGGAAGGTGCGAAGGTTGGTGCGGGCGCGTTTGTGGGGCCGTATGCGCGGCTGCGTCCTGGCGCCGTGATCGGCAAGGATGCTCACATCGGCAACTTCGTTGAGGTGAAGAACGTCAGCGTTGGCGAGGGCGCGAAGGCGAACCACCTCAGCTATCTCGGCGATGGCGAAGTGGGCGCGGGCGCGAATATCGGCGCGGGCACGATCTTCTGCAATTATGATGGCTTCTTCAAATACCGCACGGTTGTGGGCGCTGGCGCGTTCGTGGGGTCGAACTCGTCGCTGGTGGCGCCGGTGACGATTGGCGCGGGCGGCTATGTCGGCTCGGGCTCGGTGATCGTGGACGACGTGGCGAGCGATGGGCTTGCGATTGGCCGTGGCCGTCAGGTCGCGAAGGATGGCTGGGCGAAGGCGTTCCGGGACGAGAAGTCGGCCGCGAAGAAGGCCGGGCAGAAGCCTAAGGGCGCGATCTGACGGTTGGGAGTACGCGCTCGTCCTTCGACGGACGCTTGCTCCGCAAGCTGCTCAGGATGAGCGCTACAGTTAGGCCGGCAGTTTAGCGCTCATCCTGAGCAGCCGCGAAGCGGCGTCCGTCGAAGGACGAGCGCGTACTTGCTAGCCGAAGAACTTCACCAGTTCCGCGGTCACGGCTTCGGGCCGTTCGGTCATGCACATGTGGCCGGCGTTTTCGATTTCGACGAGCTTTGCGCCTTCGATGCCGTCGGCGATTTCGCGGCCATCATCGGGCGGGATGAGCGCGTCGTCCTTACCGACCACCACGAGCGTCGGGACCTTGATCGTTGCGAGCAGGGGGCGGGAGTCTTCGCGGGAGATGATGGCTTCGATCTGGCGGTCGAAGGCGTCGACGCCGAGTTGTTCGGCCATTTCGATGAAGGTGGTGAGCAGCGGCTGATCTTCGTGGCGGGCCGGGTGGACGAGTTTGGGGAAGAGCATCTTCGTGCCGATGCGCATATTGCCGATCTTGCGTGAGGCGTTGACCTGTTGGCGGCGGCCTTCGGAGCGTTCGGGCGTGTCGGGCTTGGCGCTGGTGCTGAGCAGGGCGAGGCTGGTGACGCGGTTGGGCGCCTGGCGGACGATTTCGAGCGCTGCGTAGCCGCCCATGGATGTGCCGGCGAGAGCGAACTTCTCGGGCGCCACGGCGAGGATCTGCGTGGCGACTTCGCGCATCGTGGAGGCTGACCAGTGGTTGGCGAGCAGGACGGGATGCCGCTGGCCGAGATCTTCGATCTGGTGCTGGTAGATGCGGCAGGTCGTCATCAGGCCCGGGATGAAGACGATGGGCATTCCGGGCATGAGGTTCTCCTGCTGCTGTACTGCCTAACTAGGCGGCGTGGGGCGTTTGGCCAGCTTTAGCGTTGCAGCTTGTCGCCGAGGACGGAGCGCGGGCCTGCGCCATAGCGTTTGAGGCCATCTGCGGGGTTCACCAGCGCGCACTTCTTCAGGCTGAGGCAGCCGCAGCCGATACAGCCGTCGAGATAGTCGCGCAGGCGCGTCATGCGGGCGATGCGTTCGTCGAGCTGGCCGCGGAAGTTGCGGCTGATGCGCTCCCAGTCTTTCTGGCTTGGCGCACGGCCGGCGGGGAGCGTCGCGAGGGCGGCGCGGATGTCTTCGATCGAGAAGCCGAGCTGCTGGGCGATCAGCACAAAGGACAGGCGGCGGATATCCGAGCGCAGATAGCGTCGCTGGCCGCCAGCATTGCGGGCGGGCGTGACGAGGCCCTTGGTCTCGTAGAAGCGTATGGCGGAGACGGCAAGGCCGGTGCGTTCTGCGAGATCACCGATGGTAAGCGGCGTGTTGGGCGAGGGCGCTTCAGGCATTCCGAAATAATCCCTTGACCTCAAGTTAGGTTGAGGAATTACGACTCATGCCCATCGAGAAATCAACCCGGGTCAGCCGGGTGAATTGAAGGGTCTGATCATGAGCAAGGCAGGTGTGGCCGAAGCCCCGCGCAGGGCCGGCGCGAAGACCGTCGAGGCGGCGGCGCTGGAGCATGTGAATGTCACCACGTCGTCGGCGGAAGAGACGGCGGGACTGATGTGCGAGGTGTTTGGCTGGCATATCCGCTGGCAGGGGCCGGCGAAGCTGGGCGGCCGCTCGATACATGTCGGATCGGATGGTTCGTATGTGGCGCTGTATTCGCCTCCGGAAGACCTGAAACAGGCGCCGGGCGAAGGGCAGCCCAACCATGTCGGCGTGCTCGTGAGGGACCTGGAGGCGACAGAGATAAAGATCCGCGCCGCAGGCTATCAACCTTATGCGCACGCCGACTACGAACCGGGCCGCCGCTTCTACTTTCGCGACAAGGGCGGGGTGGAGTTCGAGGTGGTGAGCTATGATTGACCGAAGCGTCACTCGTCAGCGCTGCTGAACATATCGTTCGGAAATGGTCGTCCGAGCCGGCGTTGCGGCGGAAACGGGAGAGGCCATCTGGAGGGCATAGAGGCGGCAATCGAGCCGCACGGAGCCTCCCCGATGAAAACCCTGATCGCCTTCCTCACCTCGATCATCGCCATCAAGAGCGATGGCGACGCCGGCGCAGTCATGCTGCGCGAACACTAAAGAAAAGGGCGCAGACCGGGGATGGTCTGCGCCCTGATTTCTTTAGCTCTGACAGCTTCTACTTCTGCGCCCAGCGTTTGGCGGCTTCGGCGCGGAGGTCCTTTTTCATGATCTTGCCCGTGGCGCCGCGCGGGAGCGGTTCGCTCTCAAAGTGGAAGTAGCGCGGGATCTGGAACTTGCCGAGGCGCGTCGACAGGAAGTCGCGGAGTTCGGCTTCGGTGACTGGCTTGTCGGCGTAGATCGTCGTGCCGACTTCCTCGCCCAGGCGCTCGTCCGGCACGCCATAGACGCACGCTTCGACGACGGACGGATGTTCCTGCAGCGCATACTCGACTGCGCCGCAACCGATGTTTTCGCCGCCGCGGATGACGAGATCCTTGATGCGGTCGACGATAAAGACGAAGCCTTCGTCGTCGATGTAGGCGACGTCGCCGGTGCGGAACCATTCGTTGTTGACGAACTCGGAGGCGTTGGCGTCGGGGCGTTTGTAGTAGCCGCGCATGATCGACGCGCCGCGGATCTGCAGTTCGCCGCGCTGGCCGGTGGGCAGCTCGTTGCCGGCTTCATCGACGATGCGGACGTCGAGGACGGCGGAGACGCGGCCAGAGCTTTCCGGCTTGCGGAGGTAGTCAGCTGCCGCGATGCCGACGCCGATGGCGTTGGTTTCGGTCATGCCCCAGCCGGTGGCCGGCATGGCTTTCACGAACACGGCGTCGATGGCGCGAACCTGCTCAGGCGCGCGCGATGCGCCGCCGCCGCCGACTGATGACAGCGACGGGAAGTGGCGGCCGGTCTCGCGCGAATAGACGACAAGATCGCCTGTGATGGCGGGCGTCGCGGTGAAGTTGGTGATGCCTTCGCGCTCGATGATGTCGGCGCCCTTGGCGACTTCCCATTTGTACATCGACACGAGGCGACGCTGCAGGCGGAAGCAGGACAGGGCGACCGAGTGCAAGCCCGTGACGTGGAAGAGCGGGATCACCAGCAGCGAGGCGGCTTGCGGCGCATCGGCCGGCGGGCGCTCGATCAGGCCGGTGCCGAAGGCGGCGAGCAGGTCCAGCTCCCACGAGACGAGGGCGTGCAGGACGTTGCGGTGCGTTGAGACAGCGCCTTTCGGGTGGCCGGTCGAGCCCGAGGTGAAGAGCATGATCGCGTCATCATCCGGCAGGACATCGACGTCGGGCAGTTCGGTTTGCTCCGGCGCGGACATGACGTCGGTATAGGCGCGGACGTTGGCCGGCAGCGGCTTGGTGGTGCGCACGCCGATGAGCTTCAGGTCTGCCGGCAGGTTCGGCAGCATGTTGAGGCGGTCGATCCGCTCCTGGTCGATGAAGGCGACTTTGGGCTGGGCGAGGCCGATGCCGTAGGACATCTCGTCGGCGGTCCACAGCGCGTTGACCGCAACCGTGAGCGCGCCGATCGAGGTGGCGGCCATGAAGGAGATCATCCACTCGGGATAATTCCGCATGGCGATGGCGACGCGGTCGCCCTTCTTCACGCCGTACTCGTTGACGAGCACATGGGCGAGCGTGCAGGCGCGCCGCCAGGTTTCTTCGAAGGTGAGACGCTCGTCTTCATAGACGAGGAAGGGCTTCTCGCTGCGGGCCTCGCGATAGAGCTGGCCGAGATTCTTCGGCGCGTTCTTGAACGCGCGGATCTGGCGGCCGATCGCCTCGATCTGGATGATCTCGTGCGGCTGGCCCGGCGCCGTGAGCGCCGCCAAAGCTTCCTGTCTCGTGACCACGCGTCTTCCTTCCCGATAGACGGGGCCTCCGTTCTCCGACGGTTGACCCCTGAGTTTCCCTTACGTCACCTTAAGTAGCATACCCACTATTCGAGAAAAGTGGGTGCGACGCTAGAGGCTCGGATTGATCAGGTATTTTTCGCCAGTCGCCTTGCGGTTGTACGCTTTGATCGTCTCCAGATCGAGCGCATCGCGAAGCGAGATCGTGTTGGTGTAGTGGCTGGCGAAGGTGGTTTTCAGCTCGGCGGCGACGCGCGCGCGCATCTTGCCGGCTTCTTCCATACCGACCTTCTGCAGGAACGGCGTCAGCAGGAAGCCGCCGACGCCCCAGGCCATGCCGTAGGCTGCGCCGAGGATGGTCGGCTCGAGGCTGAGGCGGCCGTAGATATAGACCTGCTTGTGGGTGGACGAGCCATAGCGGCTGTAGGCGCCGGGCTTGGAGTTGAGGGCGATTTCCATCGCGCCGAGGATCTGGCCGGCCAGCTTGCCGCCGCCAATGGCGTCGAAGGCGAGCGTTGCGCCGGTGGTGGAGAGGGCGGCGATCAGGTCTTCCATGAAGGTCGGCTTGGACGAGTCGACGATGTGTTTCGCGCCGATGTCCTTGAGGATTTTCGCCTGCTCGTCGGAGCGGACGATGTTCACCAGCTCGACGCCGTCCTTGATGCAGATCTTGTTGAGCATCTGGCCGAGGTTCGAGGCGGCTGCGGTGTGGACGAGGGCGGTGTGGCCTTCGAGCTGCATGGTTTTGACCATAGCGAGGGCGGTCAGCGGGTTCACGAAGCAAGAAGCGCCGTCAGCAGCCGTTGCGCCGGCCGGCAGCGGCAGGGCGGCCTTGGCTTTCACGGTGCGATAGGTGGCGTACATTTCGCCGCCGAGGATGGCGACCATCTTGCCCATCAAGGCCTGTGCTTCGGGCGATGAGCCGGCGGCGACAACCGTGCCGGCGCCTTCATTGCCGACCGGCATGGCTTCGCCGGTGCGGGCGGCCATGGCCCGCATGGCGACTTCGGGAATCTTGGCGGTGACGACCGGGCTGTCCTTCGTGCCGGACACGACGGCGGTCGAAAGATCGGCCGGGCCGATCAGCAGGCCGAGGTCTGACGGATTGATCGGGGTGCCTTCGATACGGACCACGATTTCGTCCGGGGCCGGATCAGCGACAGTGACCTTGGCGAGCGTCAGTTCAAGTTCGCCGCTCTTCTTAACGTGCGAACGCAGCTGCAGGCCTTCAAGCGCCATGGGTCACTCCCTCGGGTATGTTTGACAGTATCATCCCTAGCATGGTCGCCGGGAAGAGCCAGACTTACGTGGGGATAACAGGCGCTTTAGACCAGAGCCCGGATCGCCCGTTTGCGCCAGACGAAGGTGTAGAAGGAGCCCTGCAGCACCAACATGGTGCAGAACGCCGCCGGATAGGCCCACCAGACGCCGTCGATGCCGATCGCGCTCGACAGGTAGATGGCGACCGGGACTTCGACCGCGATGATCGAGAAGATCGCGATCGCCGTCGGGGCGAGTACCGTGCCGGATGAACGCATCATGCTGGAGAACACGACAGCCATGCCGAACACCACTGTGCTCCAGAGCACGATGTGGAGCAGGTGCTGCGTGAGCGCGATGACCGGCGGGTCGGTGATGAACATTGCCACGATGGGGCCGGACAGCAGATAGACGACCAGGACGCCCGCGCCGGTAATGATGGCGTTGAGGATCAGGGCAGTGCGGGTGATGGCGCCGAGCTGGTGCCCGCGTCCTCCGCCGATGGCCTGCGCGGCAAGGATCGATGCGGCGATGCCGATCGACATGGCGGGGAACTGCACATAGGCGAGGATCTGGTTGATCGCTCCGTATGCGGCGGTTGCGGACGAGCCATAGCCGTTGGCGAGGCCGAGCAGGGCGAGTTCGGCGATCGCCATGATGACCATCTGGATGCCCGTGGGCACGCCGAGGCGCAGGACGAGTCCCAGCACTTTCGGATCGAGCCGGACCTTGGCGAGGAAGGCTGCGCTGGGGGCCAGCGGGTGCTTCTTGCGCAGCAGATACCAGCCGAGCCAGATCAGCGCGAAAACCATCGAGACGAGCGAGGCGACCGCTGCGCTGGCGACGCCAAGTTGCGGCAAGCCGAACCAGCCTTCGATCAGCGCAGGTGTGATGATCAGGCCGACAGCCGTCGAGAAGGCGAGCGTCCACAGCGGCGTGACGCTGTCGCCGACGCCGCGCAGCATCGAGGTAAACAGGATGAAGATGAAGAAGGCCGGCATCGTGATCATCATGATGCGGGCGTACTTCACAGCCTCATCCACGATGTCCGCAGGCGTCTGAAGCCAATGCATCAGCTCGTCGGCGTACATGCCGCCAAGGACGGCGACGATGACGCCGAAGATCAGCGAGAGCGCCAGCGTGGCGCCTGCGATGGCGCGCACGCGATCATGGTCGCCCTTGCCGAACGCCTGACCGATCAGGATCGACGCGCCCGCGCCAAGGCCCATCACGAAGGCGATGAAGAAGAACATGACCGGGAAGAACACGGTCGCAGCCGCCAGGGCCTCCACGCCTATCATGTGGCCGAGGAAGACGTTGTTGATCGTGCCGGACAGGGATTGCAGCACGTTCGCCAGCATCATCGGCGTCAGGAAGACGAGGAAGACGCGCCATAGCGGCCTGTGCGGCTTCGCAGGCGTGTCCTCAGTCGCCTTGAGCGGCGCTTGGGCGGTTTCGAGCGTCTCGGTCACGGATAAGTCCGTTCAGGTCTTCTTGTGGGAGGAGAAGGCGGCAGTAGCGAGATGACGGGCGTGGTCGCGGATATCGGCTGGCCAGGATTCGGTGAGCGCCTGGAAACGATCGGCGTCACCAGCAAACAGGGCGCGGTTGGCTTCCTCGTAATTCCGCCGGTCCCCGGCGACAGCGGTGATGAAGCGATAGGCCGCTTCCTGCCGGGCGCGCAAGGTGTCGCTTTGACCGCGTGTTTTCCGGGCTTCCTCCACAAGTTTGCGGAGGGCGACCGAGGCGCCGCCGGGCTGGGCGTTCAGCCAGTCCCAGTGGCGGGGGAGGAGGGTGACCTCGCGCGGGACGACACCCAATTTGGGTCGGCCAGGGCCGCGCGGCGCGCTCGGGGCTGGATCTTCCGGCGTTGTCATTGCCGCTGGCGAGGCGACCGCGAGGCGGGAGCGGATGTCCTTCTCGGACCCGCTGAGGTCGAGATTCAGCGATTTGCCCGTGACATAGTCGAAGATCAGGATGTTCTCGTGCGTCGGTTTCGTGATGCGCTTGCGGACGGCGGCGGCGACGTCGGCGAGCGCGCCGACGGCGATACGGCGATCACCCTCGAAGGCGATGGCGGCGGGCGGGGTGGTCATGGGAAGGCCTCCAGTTCGGCGTGCATATTATCCGGGCAAAACGGCAAGTCAATTATACCCGGGTATAAACAGGCGAGCCACAGCCCCCGCGTAGCTTGACCGCGAGAGGGTGCGCCGTGACAGTGCGCGCGATTCCGCGGGAGAGGCGGCCGATGAGGCGTCTGTTGGCTGTTATGGGCGCACTTGCGCTGTCGGCGTGCGACGAAAGTCCGCGCGTTGAGGCGACTGTTGTGCCGGAGCTGACGAAGCCGGTGGCGGCCGTGAGGCTCTATGCGCTCGATTGCGGCCGCTTCCATGTGAAGGATGCAGCGAGCTTTTCGGACGAGCATGTCTATGACGGACAGGCGCGCGATCTGGTCGATCCCTGTTATCTGATCCGCCATCCGCGCGGCGACATGATGTGGGATGCGGGCATTCCGCCGGCCATGGCCGCTGAGCCGCAGGACAAGAACGCTCGCGCGACCATCACGCTGAAGGAAACTCTGGAGCAGCAACTGGCCGAGCTGGGCGTTGCGCCGTCGGATATCGACTACTTTGCGATCTCCCACAGCCATTACGACCATGTCGGCAGCGCGGCGCTGTTCAAGGATGCGACGTGGATTGTCGACAAGGACGAGCGCGACTGGATGTTCCGGGATGAAGCGCGCCAGTCGCCGAACTTCCCGGACATCGCGCCGCTCGAGACGATGAAGACGACGCTGATCGAAGGCGATGGCGATTATGACGTCTTCGGGGATGGCTCGGCCATTATCGTGCAGGCGCCGGGGCATACGCCGGGCCATACCGTGCTGCTGCTGAACACCGCCAATTCGGGAAAAGTCCTGCTGGCGGGCGACATGTGGCACCTGGCCGAGGCGCGTGAAAAGCGAACTGTCCCGACCGGAAACGTCAACCGCGAGCAGACGCTGGCTTCGATGGATAAGGTCGAGGCGCTGGCGGAAGCCACCAGCGCACGCGTTATCCGCCAACACGTTCCCGAAGACTTCAATTCACTGCCGAAGTTCCCCAAAGCGCTGGAATAGTGCACAGCGGGAAAGCGCGGAGGAGATCGCCATGAAGATGACCATCAATGTGGAATGCACGCCCGAAGAGGCGCGCACCTTCCTGGGGCTGCCGGATCTGGCGCCGATCAACGAAACGCTGGTCAGTTCGGTGAAGCAGCGCATCGAGCAGAACATCGAGATGGTCAGCCCCGAATTCTACCTGAAGCAGTGGTACTCGATGGGTGGTCAGGCCACCGACAGCTTCATGCAGATGATGACGGCCGGAGCCCGCGCCGCTGGCGGCGACAAGTCGTAACCATGTCCGACGTCGCCAAGCAGAGCGCCGCCGAAGCGGCGCTGAAATTCGTTGAGCCCGACATGATCCTCGGTCTGGGCACCGGCTCGACCGCGGCGATCTTCGTGCGCCTGCTGGCCGACAAGGTGAAGGCCGGTCTCAAGATCGTCGGCACGCCGACATCTGAAGCTACCGACAAGCTGGCGCGGTCGCTGGGCATTCGCATCGTCGCGCCGGATGAGCTGGAGCGGATCGATCTTACCATCGATGGCGCGGACGAGTTCGATCCCGATCTCAATCTGATCAAGGGCGGCGGCGCAGCGCTCCTGCGCGAGAAGATCATCGCTGAAGCGTCTGACCGCATGGTCGTGATTGCGGACGCGGGCAAGGAAGTGAAGTCGCTCGGCAAGTTCCCGCTGCCGATCGAGATCAACGCGTTCGGCTCGGAACTGACCCGCCGCCGCATCCACCATCACATCGCCGATCTGGGTCTGGGCAACGCGCCCAGCTCCTGGCGCATGGCGACGGGCGAGAGCCTGCTGCACACCGATGGCGGCCATCTGATCCTCGATCTGGCCTGCGGCGTGATTCCCGATCCGGTCGCGTTGGGCGCGGTGCTGGACACCATTCCGGGCGTGGTCGAGCACGGCCTGTTCATCGGCTATGCCGAGCAGGTGATCGTTGGGGAAGCTAGCGGCGCAAGGCTGGTCGGGAAGCGGTAACGCTGCTGCGACCGCAAAAGTCCTATCGAATGCGGGCAACGGGTGCTAAAGGCCTCGCCACGCGCCGGGGCGAAGTCTCCGGGACAGACAGGTCTGACAGGGAAGTCGACATGATCAGAACGGTGATTGCGGTTGTGGCTGCTGCGGGTGCGCTGGCGGCTTGCCAACCTGCCACCCCGGCGGGAGCAGCGCCTGCTTCGGAAGTGCGCCTCGCCAAGAAGCTGGTCGATGCCGGCGTTCCGATCCCGCTCGAAGGCGAGGCTGTCCAGCAGCTCGCTTACCAGCAAGTGCAGGGCATGATGTTCCAGGACGGCCTCTCGCCCGAGCAGGCGCGTCAAGTGATGATGGGCATCTCCAAGAACCTCGAGGCCGCCGCGCCTGAGATCAAGGAAGAGATGATCAAGTCCTTCACCGACCAGTTCAACGTGAAGGAACTCGAACTCCTCGTGAAATTCGTCACTTCGAAAGAAGGTCAGGCGATCCAGGAGAAGATGCCGCTGGTTGGTCAGGGCGCATCCGAGGTTCTGCAGAAGCGTGCGCAAGAAGCCGGCGTGAAAGCGCTCGCCGATCTGCGTTCGGTCTGGCCGACGCCGCCGGCGCCTGCTCCGGCCCAGCCGTCGCTGCCGCAGGGCGGCGTTCCGGGGCAGCCTGGCGCACCGGGCGCACCGGTCACGGTTCCGCCGCCGGCCCCCGGCGCTCCCAACTAACGCCTCCAACTGATCTCATCACGGCTGCGTGCCGGGCATTGTCCGGCGCGTGACGGGTGCTAGCTTCCCGGTCATCCCGCACAGGGGATGACAGGAGACGCATATGCGCATTCTCGCTGGACTTATGGCTGCTGGTGCACTCGCGCTGACGGGGGCTGCCTGGGCGACCCCGCCGGGCGTGACCGAGAAGGACGGCAGCTTCATCGCGCCGGACGGCAAGCCGCTCTACACATTCGCGCGCGACACGACCGCAGGCAAATCCGCTTGCAACGGTCAGTGCGCTACCAATTGGCCGCCGCTCGCCGCCGCTGCGGACGCCAAGGACGATGGATCCTGGACGGTCGTCACGCGCGACGACGGCGCCAAGATGTGGGCCTACAAGGGCAAGCCGCTTTACACCTACGCGAAAGACACGGCTGGTCAGCCCGCGTCCGGCGTTGGTCCGGCCTGGCCCCTCGCGGTTAAATAGCAGCCGTTCAGGCACGAACGCATGACAATCAGGCGGTCCCGGCGTGCTGGGGCCGCCTTTTCTTTTGCGGCGAAAGAACCGCACTTTTGCTCGCGCGGCAGACTCCCTAGATATGGCGCCCAAGCAGCTGATTTTTATGCAGACTGGGGCTTCCTATGGCGTACGACTACGACCTCTTCACCATCGGCGCGGGTTCGGGCGGCGTGCGTGCGTCCCGGCTTGCTGCGATGTCGGGCGCCAAGACGGCGGTTGCCGAGGAAGATCGTGCGGGCGGCACATGCGTGATCCGCGGCTGCATCCCGAAAAAGTACATGGTCTATGCCAGCGAGTTCGGCCGCTCGCTTGAGCACATGAAAGGCTATGGCTGGAAGATCGAGAACGCCAGCTACGACCACAACCTGTTCATGGACCGCATGCATCGCGAGATCGACCGGCTCTCCGGAATCTACGCACGCAACCTGCGTAACGCCGGCGCCGAACTGATCGATGAGCGCGCGGAGTTCGTCGATGCGCACACGCTGCGTCTGACCAAGTCGGGTCGTACTGTGACGGCGGCCAAGATCCTGATCGCGACGGGCGGCTGGCCGACCATGCCGAAGGAAGTCGAAGGCATCGAGCATGCGATCACGTCGGCCGACATGTTCCACCTCGAGGATCTGCCCAAGCACATCATCGTCATCGGCGGCGGCTATATCGGTGTCGAGTTCGCTGGCGTGATGAGCGGGCTGGGCGTGAATGTCTGCCTCGCCATCCGCAAGGAGACGGTGCTGCGTGGCTTCGATGAAGACGTGCGCACGCATGTCCACGAGGAGCTCAAGCGCAAGGGCGTGAAGGTCATCACCAACGCGACGCCGCGCAAGATCGAGAAGGTCGGCGACAAGCTGACGGTTCATTTCACCAATGGCGAGACGGCGTCGGGCGACAAGGTTCTGTTTGCGACGGGACGCGATCCGAACGTGAAGGGCCTCGGTCTCGAGAAGGCGGGCGTCGAGCTGAACGAGCGCGGCGCGATCAAGGTCGACGAGCATTCTCGCACCAGCGTTCCGCACATCTTCGCAATCGGCGACGTGACGGACCGCATCAACCTGACGCCGGTCGCGATCCGGGAGGGGCAGGCCTTCTCCCAAACCGAGTTCATGAATCGCCCGACGACCTTCGATTATGCCGATGTCCCGCACGCCGTTTTCGCCCAGCCGCCGGTAGGCGTGGTGGGCCTTACCGAAGCGGAAGCCCGTAAAAAGTACGGGGTTATCGATATCTACAAGACCAAGTTCCGCCCCATGAAAGACATGCTCACGGGGGATGAGGAACGTGTGCTAATGAAGATCGTGGTGCGGGCCGAAGATGATAAAGTCGTCGGCGTCCACATCGTCGGTCCAGATGCGCCGGAGATAATCCAGGCTGTTGCGATCGCGGTGAAGATGGGCGCAACGAAGGCAGACTTCGATCGCACCTGCGCCTTGCACCCCTCGATCGCCGAGGAACTGGTGACGATGCGCGAGAAGTACGTGCCGCCGGAGCTGAAGCCGGTCTGAGCTAGGGAGAACGGCCGTGAAATTTCAGTGGGACGCCAAATATTTCGGCTGGAAGTATCTCAACTACCTGATCATCGCGGTCGGTCTGATCGTAGGGATCGGCGTGTGGTTCGTGCCCAACAAGTGGGCCGAGCCGAAGATCGCTGCGAGCTGGAACAACACGCTTGAACTGCTCGAGCTGCGCAAGCAGCGGCTTGCGCGCGAGGCTGAGGAGCAGCGGGTGCAGGATGAGCTGGGTCTGATCTATATCGACCCCGGCACGAATCCTTTCCCGACCGAGCCTCCCAAGGACGCGCCGGCGCCGAAGAAGTAGGGCGGCGAGCCTTTACTCCCGTGTAATGGCCGCGCATGCGGCCTCGCGCGCCTTGACCTTGGGGCCGAACCGACGGACCCCTTTCGCAACGGGTTTCCTGAAGATCGTCCAGTGGAGTAGCCGGTGGCGCCGCGCACCGTTTCCGTCGTGAACATGAAGGGCGGCGTCGGCAAGTCGACTACCGTGGCGAGCCTTGCCGAGACGCTGGCGTCCGAAGGCGTGCGCGTGCTGGTGATCGATCTCGATCCGCAATCCAACGTTTCGATGATGCTGGCGGGGCAGGATCGCTGGGTCGAGCTGCGTCAGGCGAACCGGACGATCGACGAGTATTTCAATCAGTACGTTTACGGCGGCGAGCCGCGTTTCTTCCGCGAGTTCGTGGCCAACAAGGTCAGCGACATTGCGGGTGAGCCTGCGCTGGACCTTCTGATCTCGACGCCGGAGTTCCGGTATATCGAGCGGCATGCGCTGGAGAAGTGGGTCAGCCAGGGGTTTGATATCCGGCAGCTCAACACGCGCTTCTCGCGGCTGACACATTCGGCGATCGAGAACGTGGCCGAGAGCTATGACCTCGTGCTGTTCGACTGCCCGCCGGGGATTTCGATGTTTGCGGAAGCGGCGATCGAATTGTCCGAGTTCATCGTGATCCCGACCATTCCGGATTATGTTTCGCGGCTGGGCATCTTTGCGTTCCGCAAGCGCGCCCTGCGGTCGATGGAGCAGCGGCGGTTTACGGATGATCGGATCTATACGCTGATCACGAAGTACGAGGCTGCGAACTCGCTGCACCAGAGCGAGGCGGCGTTGTTGAAGGATCAGTTCAACGTTTTCGAGACGCGCATTCCTCAGGCGGAGCAGATCGCGCGGGCGGCCGAGTGGTCGGATCACAAGCGGACGCTTGAGCAGAAGTATGGCGATGCGGCTGCGGTGATCCGCAAGTTCGCTGGCGAGTTCCGGGAGCGGGTGGGGCTCATATGATCGATAAGGCTCTTACCGGCCTATTCAAGGTTGTGACCGACGAGGCGGTGAACAATCCGGCGTTCGGGAAGAGGCTGGAAGAGTCGCTCGCGAAGTTCGGACAGGAGCTGGCTGAGCGCCGCATGGCCGAGCGGAATGTCGGCGAGTTTCATCCGTTCATCGAATTCAAGAAGGGCACGCCCGAAGACTTCGCGGCGCGGCTGGGCAAGTTCGACGTGAACGAGCTGCGCGTGATCGTTCTGAAGCATCATCTCGACCCGGCCAATCTGCTGAAGGGCAAGGGGACGAAGAAGACGCTGACCGCGCATATTCTCGAAGCAGCGAAGAAGCGTTCCGAGCGGGACGCGAAGCTGTTCGAGTACTAGCGCAGATTGCGCGCGAAGAGGGACAGCACGCGTTCCCAGTGCTGTTCGGCGGCGAGCTTGTTGTAGACGGGGCGTTTCGGGAAGGCGAAGCCGTGATCGGTGTCGGGGTATTGCTCGACCTCGCCATGCGCGCCTGCAAGATCGGCTTTGAGCTGGTCGACCATTTCCTGCGGCGCCCAGTGATCGCGTTCGGCGCAGGCGAAGTAGAATTCGGCGGGTGAGCGCTTGGCGATGCGATGGGGGCTGGTGTCGCTGTCGGTGACGAGGCGGACGCCGTAGATCGAGGCGGTGGCCTTGATGACGTCCGGCTTGTGGCCGGCGGCGCAGACGGCGAAGCGGCCGCTCATGCAGTAGCCGACTGTCCCGACGCTGTCGGCGTTTGCGGCGGCATCGTTAGCGGCGAACGCGAGCATGCCGTCGATGTCGGAGAGGACCATCGGGATTTCGAGCGTGTTCATCAGCTCGAACATGCGCTTGCGCGAGGGGTGTTCGGGATCGGGCATGATCGGGCCGAGCTCCATCTCGCCAGAGCGGTAATAGAGGTTCGGGAGCATCACGTAGTAGCCAGAGCTGGCGAAGCGGCGGGCCATGTCGCGGAGTTCTTCGCGGATGGCGGGGGCGTCCATCAGGAAGACGATGACGGGGAAGGGGCCGCCGCGATCGGGGTGGACGATGAAGGTGGAGCTGGCGCCGTCCCTGGTCGCGATGTCGAGCTGGCGTTCGATCATGGTAGTTCCCCCTCTATGCCCAAGGCTGATGTGGCCTCTGGCTGAGCCTAATCAATCTGCGGGGCGGGTGAAATGGGCGACAGGTTTGGGCGGCCAGCTTGGCAGCGGGGGCGACGCGCCGTACCAGTGGTGGCGGCAGGGAGTGGGCTGAGATGAAAGCGGAAGCGGCGACGTATGCGGGCCTGGCGATCGGGCTTGCCGTTCTGGTGGCATGTTCGGGCGGGCCGTCGGCTGTGGTCGAGCCGCCGAAGAGCGCGCCGATGGCGGGGGCTGCCGCCGAGCAGCCGCAGCCTGGGCAGATGGTTCGTGCGGGCGGCTTCCTGACGGCGGAGACGATGCCGGATGCGGTGGCGACCATTCCGCCGGCGCCGAAGGAGGGCGAGGCGCGCAATGATCTGGACTGGAAGGTGTTCCGCGATCTGCGGGCGCTTGAGGGATCGGATCGCTGGAAGCTGGCGCAGAGCGACAACTCGTATCTGCCGAAGGATCTGGTGAAGGACTTTGCCTGTTCGGTTGGCGCTGATCTGACCGCAGAGAATGCGCCGACGCTGGCGGCGATTTTCGGGAAGACGACGATTGATGCGGGGGCGGCGGCCGAGAAAGCAAAGCAGCTTTACAAGCGGACGCGGCCTTATCTGCACAATGCGGGCAATATCTGCATCGAGAAGTCGGAGGCTCTTGGGAAGAGCTTTGATTATCCCTCGGGACATTCGTCGCTGGGGTGGACGGCGGGGCTGGTGATGGCCGAGCTGGTGCCGGATCGGGCGAGTCAGGTGCTGGCGCGCGGGCGGGCTTATGGCGAGAGCCGGCTGGTTTGCGGCGTTCACAACATGACCGCGGTTGAGGCGGGGCGGACGAATGCGGCGGGCGTGTTTGCGGCGTTGCAATCGTCGGCGGAGTTCAAGGCGATGGTTGAGAAGGCGCGGGGGGAGATTGCTGCTGTGCGGGCTTCGGGCGCGAAGCCGGATGCGGCTTGGTGCGCGAAGGAAGCTGAGCTGGTGAAGCCGCTGGCGCTTTAGGCGCGGGTTCGCGTTCCCGCTGGTGGCGGGTTTGGGATTTTGAGTTGGAAACGCGCTCGCTTAGGTGGGCGCGTTTTTGTTTGGAGTTGGGGTGCGTTGCGCGGCCCCCTCCGTCTTGCGCGCAAGGGCGCGCAATCCACCTCCCCCAGTGCTGCGCACTGATGGAGGCAAGTTCCCCTTCGTCGCGACGATGCGCTGTTTGCCTCCACCACACAGAGTGTGGGGGAGGTGGATCGCTTGGCGTGAGCCAAGCGAGACGGAGGGGGTGGCTGTTTGGCTCACAGTTGTGAGCACGCGCTCGTCCTTCGACGGACGCGCAGCGAAGCTGCGCTGCTCAGGATGAGCGCTTTGGGGATGGCTGCGGTGTTGCGCAGCTGAGTTTGTTTCCTTGGATTGGGTGTCGGTCTTCGCTTGGGGCAGATCTGTCGGCGCAGCGCGTGTGGCATTCACGCGGGTACGGCGGCAGAGCATCTGGAGCGTTGAGGCGACGTTCAGCACGAGCATCGCAAGCACGTGCAGCGTCGCATCGATCCAGTGATCGAGAGGCGACGGGGTTACCAGCCCAGTTTGCGCGTGTTTGTGTCGTGTCATGCGGGGTAGAATACCCCGGCCCAGGGCGCCGTAGATTCTAAGAGGCTCTATCCCCCAACTTGCCCGCGCAGGTTGTTGAAATCATGCGGGATGATTTTTGGCTGTCCTACAGTTTGGGATCGCTCCATCCCCCAATTTCGCGCTCGCGCAGCACCCTACGCGGTGGGCGTGGCCTCTGGGTCCCTGCTTTCGCGGGAATGACGGGGAAAGTGGGGGCCGCAGCGCCTTGTTCTCCGTGCCCAGCCAAGCTATCCGCAGGGCATGATTGACGATCGTTTTGACCACAAATCCGCAGAACCCCGCCTTTATGAGGCCTGGGAAAAATCCGGCGCTTTCAAGCCTTCGGGCGATGGCGAGCCTTATGCGATCGTCATTCCGCCGCCGAACGTAACGGGCGTCCTGCACATGGGGCATGCGCTCAACAACACGTTGCAGGACGTGCTGATCCGGTTCCACCGGATGAAGGGCTATCGCACCCTGTGGCAGCCGGGGACGGACCATGCGGGTATTGCGACGCAGATGGTGGTCGAGCGGCAGCTGGCTCAGGAGGGCAATGCGGGCCGTCGTGAGCTGGGGCGTGACAAGTTCCTGGAGCGCGTGTGGGCGTGGAAGGAACAGTCGGGCGGCACGATCCTGAACCAGCTGAAGCGCCTTGGCGCGAGCTGTGACTGGAGCCGTGAGCGGTTCACGATGGATGCGGGGCTTTCCGAGGCGGTCACGAAGGTGTTCGTCGACCTGCATCAGGAAGGGCTGATCTATCGCGACAAGCGTCTGGTGAACTGGGACCCGCAATTCCAGACGGCGATCTCGGATCTCGAAGTCGAGACGCGGGAAGTGAAGGGGCATTTCTGGCATCTGAAATATCCGCTCGCTGATGGCGCGACGTATCGCTACGTCGAGAAGGATGCGGACGGTAATGTCGTGGTCGACGAGGAGCGCGACTATATCGTTGTCGCGACCACGCGGCCGGAGACGATGCTGGGCGATACGGGCGTTGCCGTGCATCCCGAGGATGAGCGCTTCAAGTCGATCGTTGGGAAGATGATCAAGTTGCCGCTGGTCGGGCGGCTCGTGCCGATCGTGGCGGATGAGTATGCCGATCCGACGAAGGGCACGGGCGCGGTGAAGATCACGCCGGCGCATGACTTCAACGACTACATGGTTGGCAAGCGTAACGGTTTGCCGATGATCAACATCTTCACCGACACCGCGTATATCAACGACAACGCGCCGGAGAAGTATCGCGGACATGAGCGCTTCGTGGCGCGCAAGATGATCGTGGCTGACATCGAAGCTGAAGGTTGCCTCGTCAAGATCGAAGACACGATCATTCAACAGCCGTTCGGCGACCGCTCGCAGGTCGTTATTGAGCCGTATTTGACGGACCAGTGGTATGTCGATGCCGCGACACTGGCCAAGCCCGCGATCGAAGCCGTCGAGACGGGTAAGACGACGTTCGTGCCAGGCAACTGGGACAAGACGTATTACGAATGGATGCGGAATATCGAGCCGTGGTGCGTGAGCCGCCAGCTCTGGTGGGGGCATCGGATTCCGGCGTGGTACGGACCGGATCGCGACGCTCCGAGCGACATTTCACGTAAGAAGATCTTTGTGGCGCGCACTGAAGACGAGATGCGCGAGCAAGCTTCAGCGTATTATGGCGCAGAAGTTCAATTGAACTTTGTGGAGGAGCCGGTTGGAGCCTTCGGACTATCGGGCGGTGTTCTCAAAAGCGCAAACATCTATCGTGATACAGACGTGCTCGACACGTGGTTCTCCTCCGCGCTGTGGCCGTTCTCGACATTGGGCTGGCCGGGGCATGATGATCCGGCGGTGAAGGAGTTCTATCCGGGCGCTGTTCTTGTGACGGCGTTCGACATCATCTTCTTCTGGGTGGCGCGCATGATGATGCAGGGTCTGCACTTCATGGGCGAGGTGCCGTTCAAGGATGTCTATATCCACGCGCTGGTCCGCGACGAGAAGGGCCAGAAGATGTCGAAGTCCAAGGGCAACACCATGGACCCGCTGGACATCATCGACGGCGTGGACATCGAGACGCTGGTGAAGAAGCGCACGACGGGTCTGATGAACCCGAAGGATGCGCAGCGGATCGAGCGCGAGACGCGCGGACAATACGCGGATGGCATTCCGAGCTATGGCACGGATGCGCTGCGCTTCACGCTGGCGGCGCTGGCGACGCAGGGGCGCGATATCAAGCTCGCGATGAAGACGGTCGAGGGGTATCGCAACTTCTCGACCAAGCTGTGGAATGCAGCGCGGTTTGCGGAAATCAATGGCGCGAAGTTTGATGCGAGCTTTGATCCGGCGACGCCGAAGCACACGCTGAACCGCTGGATCATCTCCGAGGCTGCGCAGGCGGCGGCGGATGTGGAAGCGGGGATCAAGGCGTACAAGTTCAACGAGGCGGCGGGCGCGATCTATCGCTTTGTGTGGAACGTGTTCTGCGACTGGTATCTGGAGCTGACCAAGCCGGTGCTGAATGGCAGCGACGAGGCGGCGAAGGCGGAGACGCGGGCGACGACGGCGTGGACGCTGGATATCATCACGCACCTGCTGCATCCGTTCATGCCGTATGTGACGGAAGAGCTGTTCCAGTCGCTGAACAAGTCGGCTGGGGCGGAGCGTGGTCTGCTGATCTCGCGGAAGTGGCCGGAGCTGGGTGAAGGGCTGTCTGACAAGGCGGCGTTGGCGGAGGTGGACTGGGTGATCCGGTTGATTACCTCGATCCGCTCGACGCGGTCGGACCTCAACGTGCCGGCGGGCGCGAAGGTGCCGTTGACGTTGGTGGGGGCGTCGGCCGAGACGCAGCAGCGGATGGCGACGTATCAGTCGCTGGTTGAGCGGTTGGCGCGGCTGGAGTCGGTGAACATTGCAGGCGAGGCGCCGAAGGGCGCGATCCGGATCGTGATCGACGAGGCGACGGCGTGCCTGGATATTGCGGCGCAGATCGACATCAAGGCGGAGATTGCCCGCCTCGAGAAAGAGATCGCGCGTAACAAGGGCGACATCGAGGGCATCGCGAAGAAGCTGGCGAACGAGCAGTTCGTGGCGAAGGCGCCGCCGGAAGTGATCGAGGAACAGCACACGCGTCGTGCTGCAGCCGAGACGGCCGTGACGAAGCTGGGCGATGCGCTGGTGCAGCTGAAGGCGGCGGGATAGGATTTTTCTCGGGGTGATGTCGGCGACAAGGACACTGGTTCGTCCTTGGGTTTTCAGCAGAAGGATCGACCCCATGAAGATCGTGCCCAGTCTGAGTTTCCGCGGACAGTGCCGCGAGGCGTTCGAGTTCTATGCGAAGGTGCTGGGCGGGAAGATTACCGCCGCCATGCCCTATGGCGACCCGCATCCCGGCATGCCGATGGAGGCCAGGCACAAGGACTGGCTGATGCATTGCTGGATGGATGTGGGCGACCAGGCGATCATGGGCGCGGACCTGGATCTGGCGTGGGCGCCGAATATCGACAAGCCGAAGAATGGCTTCGACGTGACGCTGCATTCGGCGGACGCGAAAGAGGCGAAGCGCTGGTTCGATGAGCTGTCGGCGGGCGGCAAGACGACGATGCCGTTCGGCGAGACGTTCTGGTCGCCGGGCTATGGCGCGTTCATCGACAAGTTCGGCATTCCGTGGATGGTGAATGTGATCCCGGCGGCGGACTGGAAGCCGACAAGCACCGCAGGGTTCTAGGCCATGCGCGGGAGGGCGGTTGTGGCCGCCCTCCCGTCTGCATGTTCGGGCAGGGAGGCGTTTCGTGAGCAAGCCTGAGTGGACGTTGCTGGTCCATGGCGGGGCGGGCGTGATGCGCCGGGCCGAGATGTCGCCGGAGATGGATGCGGCTTGCCGTGCGGGTCTTGGCGACGCGCTGGAGGCTGGGTCGACAGTGCTGGCGGGCGGCGGGCTGGCGGTGGATGCCGTCGAGGCTGCGGTGCGGGTGCTGGAGGACAATCCGAATTTCAACGCGGGCAAGGGTGCCGTGCTGACGCGCGAGGGCGTGGCGGAGCTGGATGCGTCGATTATGGATGGGCGCGATCGCAGGGCGGGCGCCGTGGCGCAGGTGCGGACGGTGAAGAACCCGATCCGTGCGGCGCGGCATGTGATGGAGCAGTCGGGACGCGTGATGTTTGCGGGCCGGGCTGTCGATGAGATGGCGGCGAAGGCAGGGCTTGAGATTGTGCCGCCGGAGTATTTCATCACGCCGCG
This sequence comes from Hyphomonadaceae bacterium, assembly GCA_965229115.1. Taxonomy (GTDB): domain Bacteria; phylum Pseudomonadota; class Alphaproteobacteria; order Caulobacterales; family Hyphomonadaceae; genus UBA7672. Next base: position 1,162,864 of record CBDDIR010000003.1, read on the forward strand.
CAGGTTGGCGTCGCTGAAGCGCGCGATGGCGGGCGATCTGCAGCCGGTGGATCGCTATGGCACTGTTGGCGCGGTGGCGATGGATGCGCAGGGCAATCTGGCTGCGGCGACATCCACGGGGGGCATGAATGCCAAGCCGGCGGGGCGTGTGGGCGATACGCCGGTGATTGGGGCGGGCACGTATGCCGACAATGCGTCGGCTGCTGTCTCGGCGACGGGCGATGGCGAGTACTTCATCCGGGCGAGCGTGGCGAGGATGATCTGTGCGCGTGTCGAGATGCAGGGGATGAGCGCTGAAGCTGCTGCGAAAGCAGCCCTGGACGAGGTGAAGGCGCTGGGCGGCACGGGCGGGGTGATCGTGCTTAGCCATGATGGGGCGGTGGCGCTGAGCATGAATACCGAGGGCATGTTTCGTGGACGTGCGGATGCGACGGGCCGGAAGGATGTCGGCATCTATGTTGATGAGTGATGTCTGAACTGAAGCTCCGGTTCACGCGGCTTAGCGAGGCGCGGCATCGCTTTGAGGCTGTGCGGCCGGATGGCGGTGTGGAGGCGTTGGAGCTCGAGACGCGCAGTTATCTGCTGCATGACTTGGTGCATTTCGCCGTCGAGATGGAGACGGGGCTGCAGACCGGCTTCTACGGCCAGCTTGCGCGTGGCGGCGTTTATGACGATCCGGCGCCGGGGACCGAAGGCGGGAAGATCGAGCTCGTGGTTGCGGCGCTACAGACGGCGAGCAAGGGCGATGTGGATGCTGTCGCGTTCGTGGAGCAGTTGAAGGCTTATTGGGCGCAGATTGGCGGGGAACCGCCTGAGTGGCTTACGCCTGCGATGATTGATGGATCGCTGGAGCGGTTGCGGCAGTTGCAGGGGCGTTGGCGTGCGACGCCGTTTGGGGCGACGATGGAGATTGTCTTTCCGGTCCGCTGATTTGGCCTGGCGACTTGTCCTTGTGTGATTGCGCCACCAGTTCCATGGTCTGGCCAGTATTCAGGAGATCCACCATGCAGAAGCGCAAACTCGGGACGTCGGGGCTTGAGATCGCGCCGCTGGTGTTGGGCGGGAATGTGTTTGGGTGGACGGCGGATAAGGCTGCGTCGTTTGCCGTGCTGGATGCATTTGTGGGCGCGGGCTTCAACGCGGTGGATACGGCGGATGTTTATTCGCGCTGGGCGCCGGGGCATCAGGGCGGCGAGTCCGAGACGGTGCTGGGCGCGTGGCTGAAGGAGCGGGGCAATCGCGACAAGGTTGTCGTGATCACGAAAGTCGGCTCGGAGATGCCGGCGGGCAAGGGGCTGAAGGCGGCGTATATCCAGAGCGCTTGCGAGGCATCGTTGAAGCGGCTGCAGATCGAGACGATTGATCTCTACTTCTCGCACTTCCCGGACAAGGACACGCCGATCGAGGAGACGCTGGAGGCGCATCAGCGGTTGATCGATCAAGGCAAGGTACGCGCTGTTGGCGGGTCGAACTATGATGCGGCCGGGTTGAAACAGGCGCTTGATGCGGCGGGTGGGTCGAAGGCGCGCTATACGGTTCTGCAGCCGCATTACAATCTGCTGGTGCGGGATCAGTATGAGGGCGCGCTGGAGGATCTGTGCGCGCAGGAAGGGCTGGGCGTCATTCCGTACTTCGCGCTGGCGAGCGGGTTCCTGACGGGCAAGTATCGCTCGGAGGCTGATCTCGGAAAGTCGGCGCGGGGCGGCGGCATGAAGAAGCTGTTCGATGCGCGCGGGCTTGGGATTCTTGCCGCGTTGGACAAGGTGTCGAAGGCGCATGGCGCGACGCCGGCGCAGGTGGCGCTGGCCTGGTTGATGGCGCGGCCGAGCGTGACGGCGCCGATTGCGTCTGCCACGCGCGTGGAGCAGCTGAAGGAGCTGGCGCCGGCGGCGGAGTTGAAGCTGACGGCTGAGGATATGAAGGCGCTGGATTTATAAGCTTTGCAGCTCGGTTGTTTACAATGATGCCGAGGGTTTTACCGCTCAGTTTAACCGGGCTTTGACTGCCACACTTTAACGTCACAGCTGGCTTGGGGGCTGTCGATGTATTCGACCTTACGTGCATTGCTTCTTCCGACACAGCGAGCGGATCGGCCCACGTTTCTTATCGGGTTGATCGTGCTGTACCTATGCACGCCGTTGCTCATTACTCTGCCGATCACGCTTTTATCGCCGATTGTCAGAGCCACGCCGCTTGCGACTCCCGTTGTATTTCTCGGGCTGACGCTTCTCGCGATCTGGCCGGTCTTCTGTCTGTACGGAAATAGGTTGCATGACATTGGTCGCTCGGCCTTCTGGGCTGTGCTGCCTCTGCTCATACCGACGGCCTACATGATCAGTCTGGCTGGGATCAGGGGGGAGGCCATCGCTTATGGCGTCTTCTTCACCTTCATTTTTACACCCATGATCTACGCGGTGTTTGCGCTCTTTCTACTTTTCTTTCCTGGTCCAGATGGACCAAATCGCTTTGGATCGCGTCCACCGTTTAGGTGATCCAGAACTGACTTGATGCCCGCTACGCTGCGAACGCGGGACGGTGCATTTTCAATGGGCTCCAACAACCCATCGATCGTCATTCCCGCCGAAGCGTAGCGAAGAGCGGGAACCTAGGGGCTGCGGGTCCGGTGGTCGTTGCCCCTGGGTTCCTGCTTTCGCAGGAATGACGAGTAAGGGCGTGACTGCGAGCTGATCGCGCGCCATTCTGGCTCCAACAAGGAGACCTGCATGGACCTGCTGGTGAAGAAGTCGGCTCTGGCCGAGACGACGATGATGGCGACGAAGTTGCCGGAGATCAGCGACGGGGAGATCGAGCTGAAGGTCGATCTGTTTTCGCTGACGGCGAACAACATCACCTATGGGGCGTTCGGCGATTTCCTGAAGTACTGGCAGTTCTATCCGGCGCCGGAGGGGTGGGGTCGTGTGCCGGTGTGGGGCTTTGCGACGGTGACGGCGAGCAAGTCTGACACGGCCAAAGTTGGCGAGCGGGTTTATGGCTATTTGCCGATGTCGACGCTGTTCAGGCTGAAGCCGGGCGCGCGGCGGCATGGCGGGTTTGCGGATGAGAGCCCGCATCGGGCGGGGCTCGCGCCGGTGTATAATGGATATACGTTCAATGGTGAGGATGCGCTCTATACGCGCGAGACGGAGGCGGTGCAGGTGTTGTTCCGGCCGTTGTTCATCACGTCGTTCCTGATCGACGACTTCATTGCGGACAATCAGTATTACGGCGCAAAACAGGTCGTGTTCTCGAGCGCGTCGGCGAAGACGTCTTATGCAGCGGCGCAACTGCTGAAGGCGCGGGGCGATGTGAAGGTGATCGGGCTGACATCGCCGGGCAATGTCGGGTTCACGCAGGAGCTGGGCTTCTATGATCGCGTTGTGCCGTATGGCGAGATTGGATCGCTTGATGGGTCCGTGCCGACGGTGTTCGTGGATATTGCGGGCGATGCAGGCGTACGCGCGGCGGTGCACAGGCAGTTTGCGGACAATCTGAAATACAGCTGCGCTGTCGGCGCGACGCATTGGGATGTGCCGCGCGCGGATGAGAAGCTGCCAGGGCCGCAGCCGCAGATGTTCTTTGCGCCGAGCATTGTGCAGAAGCGGATTGCCGACTGGGGCGGCGCCGGGTTCCAGCAGCGCGTGGGCGAGGCGTGGCGCGGGTTCCTGCCGACGGCTGCACGCACGACGAACGTTGTTGAGGGCGCAGGGCTCGATGCTGCGGCGAAGGTGTGGGGTGATCTGGCGAGCGGGAAAGCGCGGCCCAATGATGGGCATGTCATCCGGCTGGGTTAGGAATAGCGGGCAAAGACAAGGCGTGCGGTGGGTGTGCGGGTCCGTTAATCGGATTGGCATGTATGGCGTGATAGCGCTGTCGTCATGACCACCCGCATCGATGCTGCCATTGACCGTCTCCGGGCCTTGCCGGAGGCCGAGCAGGACATGATCGCATCCGAGATCGAGCTGTTGCTGGCCGAGCCCGCGTCCATGCTGACGATGGACCAGTGGCGCGAGGTCGAGGCTGAACTCGACAGCGATGATGGCGTGCGGCTGTCCCACAATGACGTCATGCTCCGCATGCGCGCGAGGTTCGGCCGATGAAGATCACGTGGCGCCCGCGGGCGGCTGACGATTTCGAGCGGCTGATCGACCTGTCATCGGCGGGGCACATCGCCAATGCGTCGCGCGACAAGTCGCTGGTGGAGACGCGCATCCAGCAGCTGGTGAAGTTCGACCAGCTGGGGCGGAAGTCGCGGAGGATCGGGGTGCGGGAGCTGCCGATCGAGGGCACGCCTTATGTCGTGGTAAACCGGCGGCTGGACGATGAGCTGCTGATTTTGCGCATTTTCCACAATGGCAATGCGACTTTGAACTGACGGGTTGACCTGCAGTAGCTGTATCTCGTGAACTGGCGAACGCGTGTCGCTGGTGTCATAAAGCGCCGGGACAGCGACTCGGGGCGGCTATGGCGGACAAGCAGGAAATCCTGACGATCGAGCAGGCCATGGAAGGCCTGCCGGCTGATTTCCAGTTTTTCGGCGAGCGTTTCCGTTCGACCATTCAGCCCAAGCTGCTGGCGAAAGAGGGCGACCGCCTTGCGGCGGTGAGGAAGAGCCGGAACTTCACCATCATTGGCGTCCTGCTTGGCATTGCCGTGATGGCGGGCATCGGGCTGTTTGCGAACAGCAGCGATGGCGAGCCGGATGTGTGGATCATCGGCGGCTTCATCGGCGTGTTCATTGCGGGCGCGATGATGGCCTGGGGCGGCATGGAACTCAGCAAGCTGGGCGGCGAGACCAAGCTGATGCTGATCGAGCCGGTCTCCTCGGAGTTTGGTCTCAGCTATCAGGTGTCGCCGGGTGTTCCGGGGGAAATCTATACGTTCCGCTCGCTGGGCCTCGTGCCGGGATGGGACCGGGCGAATTACGAGGACAAGCTGACCGGTACGCGCAACGACATGCCGTTCGATTTCTTCGAGGCGCATCTGGAAGAGAAGCGCACGACGACGGACGGCAAGGGACGCACGCGCACGACGTGGGTGACGGTGTTCCGGGGTCAGTGCCTGGTGGTGAAGTTCCACAAGCAGTTCAATGGCGTCACCAAGGTCTATCGCGACATGGGGATGCTGAACTGGATGGCCAAGCTCGGCCAGATGGGCAAGGGCGACAAGGTAAAGCTCGAAGACCCGGTGTTCGAGAAGGCGTTCGAGGTGTTCTCGACCGACCAGATCGAGGCGCGTTTCATCCTGACGCCGGACTTCATGGAGCGCCTGCTGGGCCTTGAGCGGGCGTTCAAGGGCAGGCAGGTGCGGTGTGCGTTCTCGGGCGGCGAGATGTTCCTGTGCTGCGAAGGCAAGAACCTGCTCGAGCCAGGCTCGATGTACCGCAAGATGGATGATCTGGGCCGCGTGCGCGAAATGCTGGTCGATTTCGCAGCGATCTTCCTGCTGATCGACGCAATGTCGCTGCGGCTAACGCCAGACGCCTTGCGTGGCCCGAACGGATAAAGGTTAGTCCGCCAGCTTGATGGCTGTGATTTTTTTCGGCGTGCTCAAGCTGTTTACAACATACAACACGTAGTTAGACGAGAAGCTTAGTCGACCCGGAGTGGGGGACGACCACGCTGTCGTATGAGTCTTGCGGTCAATCGCGTAAAGCGTCGTTTCGGTGCTCACGAACAGCAGATTTTCGAAAACGAGTATGTTGTTTTCGGCGATGCGGCCTGGATCGGTGAATGGCGGCGTCCAAGTCCACAGAACCTTGCCGTCGGTCTCGTTGATGGCGTCTACGGTTGTGCCATACCTGACGGCATAGACTGTAGTACCGGCCACAGCTGGTTGCATTGCGTAACTGATACCAGATGTTCGCCAGACAAGAGCGCGGGAATTGGGATCAATCGACATGATCTCGTCGTACACCATCGCATTGGTAACAATGATATTGCCCGACGGCGCGATGACTGGGCCCATAAGAGCCGATCGACCTCCGCTTGAGCTAATGGGGTCCGAATACCGTCCGAGCAGCGTGCCGTCCTTTCGGTCATAGACTGCTATGCCGTAGTGCGTGGAAACATAGACGTGTTTCTCGTTGACCGCTGGTGTTTGTCCGTGACCTGCGTTCGAAGGAGTGAGCGTCATGCTCCAGAGAGGCGCCGTTGCCGGCGGTCGATATTTGTAGAGCGTATTTCCGTAGATGCCCGCTGTGTGGAACATGTCACCTTCAAAGAAGGTCGGGCTGTTCATCTCCGGAAATTGAGACTCGTACGGGCTGTCTGAAATGTAAGCACCTGTCTTCGCATCGAGAGCTCTGATCGCCGCCTCGCTCGTGCTGGTGTGGCCGACCGTTTCGTATTTCGAAGCCACGTAGACAACGCCGTCGTGATATGCCGGCGTGCCGACCATGTACATCTGTCTCGGACTCGCGAGGCTGGTTGTCCAGTTCACAGCGCCCGTTTGCTCGCTCAGGCTGTGAACATGGGGCGGCCAAGTCATAACGTAGACGTTGCCGTTAGCGGGCGTCGCATCACTCAATCCGCCGGTGTTGGTAGTCCAAGTCCACAACTGGCGGAATTTTGCTGGGTCAAGCTTCGCGTGAATATAACCAGTGTGGGCCGGGTTGCGCTGGAAGGCAGTCCACTCGGCCAACTTCACATCCAGCGTATAGGTGAATGTCACAGCCGTGTTCTGGTAAACATTTGTGCAGGCCGTTTCCTGGCACAGCCGGAATGTAATCGGACTGACATGAACCCCTGCCGTCAGATTGGGTAACGTCTCGATGGCAAGCGCGTACGGTCCTGTGCCCGTCATTGTGACGGATGCGAATACCAATGGATCGAATGTGACGTTCGCAACGATGGGTGTTGTTGCTGTGCCTGTTACCGTTGCCGACACACTGGTTGTGGCTTTTGTCGCGCCCTCCGTCACCGTTCCGCTTCCCGTCGTTGCCGACAGGCTGACCGCGGGGGGCGGTGGGGCAGGCGGTGGCGGGGGCGGCGGGGGAGGTGGTGGTGATACGGGCGGCGGAGGCGGTGATGTCGGGGTGGAGCCACCACCCCCGCAAGCGGACACAAACGCCAATGCAGCCAAAAGTGCCGCCAAAGTTCTGGATGTCACGCAAGATCCCCCACACACTCAACGAAGCAAGCTCTAGCGTTAGGCGAGGACCTGCAGCAACTATCTATGTTCGCTCGTCGCGAGAACGCGCAAGCTTTGCTTAGGGAAATCGGGGTATCGGCGGAAAACTGCCTGATCCTTGGGACGTACGATGAAAAAGCCTATTCTTGAGCGTGCGCTGGAACGCGGCCTGTTTATGTCGCGCTGGTTGATGGCGCCTTTCTATGTGGGCCTGATCGGTGCGGTGATCGCGCTGATGGTCGTGTTCTTCCAGGATCTCTGGCACGAGTTCCCGATGTTGTGGTCGGCTGATCATGGCATGGATGGCGATAGCGCGATCATGCTGGCGCTGACGCTGATCGATCTGTCGCTGGCGGGGAACCTCGTAATCATCGTTATCTTTTCGGGCTACGAGAACTTCGTCTCGAAGATCGACACGCACGCGCACGAAGACCGTCCGGAATGGATGGGAACCGTGGACTTCTCCGGGCTCAAGCTGAAGCTGATTGCGTCGATCGTTGCGATCTCGGGTATCGCGCTGCTGAAGTCGTTCCTTGAGATCAGCGATGGCGCTGTGTTTGGCGACAATGAGCAGAAGCGTCTGATGTGGCAGGTGATCGTCCACATCGTGTTCGTCGTGTCCGGCGTGCTGCTGGCGCTGATGGATTGGCTGACGGGCCACCAGAAGGGCCATTAGGGCTCTCATCCGCACCCCGAAATAAAGAGGCCCCGTCGGATGCCGACGGGGCCAAAGTGTGATTCTCGGGGGAGAGAATGATTGTGTTCTCGACCCCTGCGGCGCCGACCCCACGTCCACAAAGGGGCGATGACGGGATTGTTTGGGGCGCAAATGCGGCGGCCAAGTTGACACAGCCCGTAGCACGGTCTGCACTTCGTGCATGAAGGCGTCATATGACATCGGGGCTGGCGTGAAGGCAGCGTTGCGTGTGCTGCTGGTGGCGGTCGCGTTTGTCGCAGCGGCGATGCCCGCTTTGTCGCAGGGCCGTAGCGAAGATTACGCGCGCGCGGAGATGCTCCGTACCCGGCTTTATGGATCGGTCGAGGGCATCGTCGACCAACCGACATTCTCCGAAGACTCGAAGACGCTGGTCTATCGCCGCAGCGTGAAGGGCGGCGGGTTCGAGTTCGTGCAGGTGGATCTGACGACGTTGGCGAAGTCGCCGGGGTTCGATCAGGCGGCGGTGGCGAAGTCGCTGGCGGACAAGACGGGCAAGCCGTGGAAGGGCGGGCAGTTGCCGTTCAACTCGTACACGCTGGCGGCGGATCGGGCGTCGATGGAGTTCGAGGCGAACAATGCGCGGTGGAAATGCCTGTTCGCGGATGCGTCGTGCGAGAAGCTGGAGGATCTGAACAAGCCGCCGCCTGTGCTGGGCATGGGCGTGCGCCAGCCGATCGGCACGGGGCGCACGGACAAGCCGGATGGCAAGGCGGTGAAGTCGCCTGATGGCAAGGCAGAGGTCGTCATGCGCGGCGGCAATCTGTTCGTGCGCGATCTCGGCACGCAGGCGGAGCGGCAGCTGACCTTCGATGGATCGGACGCGGTCTATTATGTGACGTCGACCGAGAGCTGGTCGCCGGATGGCAAGATGCTGGCGGTGTCGAAGACGACGCCGGGGCAGGAGCGGTATGTCCACTACATCGACAGCGCGCCGGATGATGGGCGCGAGCCGGTGTTGACGGAGCTGTTCTACAACAAGCCGGGCGACGTGCTGGCGGACAAGCAGCCGGTGCTGATCAATGTGGCGACGGGCGCGGCGACGGTGGTGGATCGCAAGCTGTTCCCGAATGCGTATGCGCAATCAGAGCCGAAATGGTGGGCGGACGGGCGGGGCGTTTATCTCCGCTACAACCAGCGCGGGCATCAGGCCTATCGCGTAATCGAGATCGACAAGGCGGGTCGTGCGCGGGCGCTGATCGATGAGCAAGCGAAGACCTTCATCGACTACAGCACGCGCATCGTGTTCGAGCCGGTGAATGACGGGAAAGAGATCGTCTGGATGTCGGAGCGGGATGGGTGGGCGCACCTCTATCTCTATGACGGCGTCAAAGGCGTGGTGAAGAACCAGATTACCAAGGGGCCGTGGGCGGTGCGCGCGGTGATCAATGTCGATCCGCGGCGGCGCGAGATCACGTTCAGCGCGAATGGAATGCGGCCGGGCGAGGATCCGTATTTCGTGCACTACTACCGGATCAATTTTGACGGCACGGGGCTGGTGCCGCTGACCGATGGCGTGGGCACGCACACGGTGACGTTCGCGAAGAACTATTCGCTCTATGTCGATACATGGTCGCGCGTGGATCAGGCGCCGGTGACGCAGCTGCGGCGCTCATCCGATGGCGCGATGTTGGTAGAGCTGGAGCGGGCGTCGACCGATGGGCTTGTGGCGGCAGGGTGGACGGCGCCGGAGCCGTTCGTTGCGAAGGGACGGGACGGCAAGACGGACATCTATGGCGTCATCATCAAGCCGAGCAATTTCGATCCGACGAAGACCTACCCAGTGATCGAGAACATCTATGCGGGGCCGCATGGCGCGTTTGCGCCGAAGGGCTTTGCGCCTTATCGGCCGATGCAGGCGATGGCGGAGCTTGGCTTCATCGTCGTGCAGATCGACGGGATGGGCACGAACTATCGCTCCAAGGCTTTCCACGATGTGGCGTGGAAGAACCTGCAGGATGCGGGCTTCCCCGATCGCATTCTCTGGCACAGGGCGGCGGCTGCGAAGTTTCCCTGGTACGACATGAGCCGGCTCGGCATCTATGGCGGATCAGCAGGCGGGCAGAATGCGATGGGCGCGCTGCTGTTCCACAACGACGTTTACAAGGCGGCGTGGGCGTTCGCGGGCAGCCATGACAACCGGATGGATAAGGTCTGGTGGAACGAGCAGTATATGGGCTGGCCCGTGGGGCCGGAGTATGCGGCTGCATCGAACGTGGACAATGCGCATCTGCTGAAGGGCAAGCTGGCGCTGGTGGTGGGGGAGCTCGACACCAATGTCGATCCGTCATCGACCTATCAAGTAGTCGATGCGCTGGTGAAGGTGGGCAAGACGTTCGACTTCATCTTCCTGCCCGGCGGCGAACATGCCGAGGGCGGGCAGTATGCCGAACGGCGGCGGTGGGATTTCTTCGTCAAGGCGCTGATGGGTGTCGAGCCGCCGGATCGTAATGCGCCTGCGCCCTCGACAGTTGTTGCGCCGCCAATTCCTGGTCCGACGGTTGGCCAGGGCGTTGCAGCCCAGGCCAATTAGCGTCAGCCGGGCACGCCGCCTTTTGCGATGACGATGAAGAAGTCGGTGGCCGGCTTCCAGCCTTCAGCCATGTGCCGGTTCGCGGCAGCGGGCACATGCAGCAGCACGGCAGGCTGATCATAGAAGGACAGGCGCGCGATCTCGACAGCCTTGTAGGCTTTCACATTGTCGCCGCCGAGCCAGCGATCGCTCTCGTCTTTCATCTTGGCGGGCCACGCGCCCTTTTCGTTCATCGCGGCCTTGATGGTTTCAGCGCGATCGCCCCAGCCAGCAGCCTGCACGGCGGCTTCCACATCGGCGGTGTAGTCCGCCGCGGAGAACATCTGCACCGGATCCGTGATGTGCACATAGGCGCCGTTCGCGGGCGTGCTGGCGCAGGCGGCAGCGGCGAGCACAATAGCGGCTGGCAGAATCCGGAACAGGTTCATGGCGGTCCTCGAGGTTGGAGGTCTCAGTCTTCGAAGGTGGCGATGACCGGAACGTGGTCGGACGGTTTGCCCAGAGCATCCGTGCCGCGCGCGGCGCGGTGGATGGAGATAGACTGAAGGCGATCAGTCGCTTGAGGCGAGCACATCAGATGGTCGATGCGGATGCCCCAGTCCTTTTGCCAGGCGCCGGCCTGGTAATCCCAGAAGGTGTATTTCTGCATGCGGCCATCGCGCGCCATGAAGGCGTCTGTGTAGCCGAGATATTGCAGCTTGCGGAAACGGTCGCGGGTTGCGGGATAGGCGAGCGCGTCTTCGCCCCAGACGCGCGGGTCCCAGCAGTCCTCGTCGCGCGGGATGCAGTTGTAGTCGCCGGCGAGGACGATGGCTTCCTCGTTCTTCAGCAGCGATGTGGCGCGTTCGATCAGGCGGTCCATCCAGCGCAGCTTGTATTCGTACTTGTCGCCGGGACGCGGATTGCCGTTGGGTAGGTAAACCGTTGCGACGCGGACGGGGCGCGGGGCTTCGACCAGCACTTCGAGATAGCGGCTCTGTTCGTCTTCCGGCTCGCCGGGCAGGCCGCGCACTTCGTCCGAGATGCGGTGCTTCGAGAGGATGGCGACGCCGTTATAGGTCTTCTGGCCGAACACGGCGCAGTTGAAGCCCAGCGCCTCGATCTCTTCACGCGGGAACTTCTCGTCGACGCACTTGATCTCCTGCAGGCACCAGACATCGGCGTCGCAGGTCTTCAGCGTGTCGAGCACGACGGGCAGGCGGGCGTTGACCGAGTTGACGTTCCAGGTGGCGATCTTCATGCCTTGTTTGATAGCGTGATTGGCCGGAAACGGAAGAGCAGGAACAAGCGGGCGGATTATGGAAACGCTGGGGTTTGCGGGCGGATGTCGCTGTGGGGCGGTGCGCTATCGGCTGAACACGCCGCAATTGCCGCGCGCCTATGCTTGCCACTGCCTTGATTGCCAGACCTGGTCGGGCAGCGCGTTCTCCGAGCAGATGATCGTGCCGGAGGATTCGCTCGCCGTGACCGGCGAGCTGGCGATCTACGAACTGGTGGGCGCTAGCGGGCATACATCGCGCCAGCGCATGTGCCCGGTGTGTCATGCACGGGTGTTCAACACGAACACGGCGCGGCCGGGGCTGGCGGTGATGCGTGCGGGCACGCTGGACGACAGCCACACGATCGATGTGGTGGCGCACATCTGGACGAAGCGGAAACAGCCCTGGCTGGGCATCGCCGATGGCGTGCCGTGCTGGCCGGAAAGCGCGCCGGCGGCGGACTTCATGAAGGCGCTTGGCTTCTAGCGATCAGTCTTCACTTGCCGGAACCTCGAAGTCGGATTACATTTGTAATACGCACTGAGTTGGTGCGTGCTCATGAATGGAGTCGGCTATGGCCATGCAGGCTGGTAATCTGCGGGAAGGCGAACCCGTATCTGAAATCAACACGACGCCGCTGATCGATGTGATGCTGGTGATGCTCATCATGATCCTGATCACGCTGCCGCCACAGCGACATGGGCTGAAGCTCGACACGCCCATACCGTGTCCGACATGCGAGGTGGATCAGGCGCCGCCCTTGCCCATCCTCATTCAGGTAGATTTCGACGGAGCGATCAACTGGAACGGCGCGATGATTTCGGCGGCGGAGCTCGACCGGCGTTTCGCGGAAGAGGCGACACGCGCCGAGCAGGCGGAGGTCCATGTGCAGCCGCACAGGCTCGCCAAGTATGGCGTGGTCGCGCACGTGATGGCTGCTGCGCAGCGTCAGGGCATGAAGAAGATGGGTATCGTCGGCAGCGTGTCGGCTTAGGCGAGCACGGGACCTACCACCCCTTGAACTCCACGACCTCCGCCTGCGGTGCGCGTTCGGCGTAGAGGTCGTTCACGGGTTCGGCCGGATCGGGGACGCCGAGGGCGATGCCGGCGTAGAGCATGTGGTGTTCGTCGAGGGCGAAGTGCGTGTGCAGCTCGTTGCGGAGGCGGGCCCAGCATTCCTGCATGCAGGTGCCCCAGCCGCGTTCTTCCGCGAGCAGGGCGATGGTCTGCATGTACATGCCCATGTGGGTCCACTGGCCGTGGCCCATACGCGTGTCGATGACGAGGAAGAGGCCGACAGGGGCGCCGAAGAAGCGGTAGTTGTTGGCGAACCAGCGGATGCGGCCGGCGCGGTCTTCGCGCGGGATGCCGACCTTCTCGTACATCATCTCGCCGACACGCTTGCGGCGCTCGTTATAGACGGGCGCGATGGCGTTGAGGTCGGGATAGACGGGGCGGTCGCCGGGGACGGCGCCCATCGGATCGGCAGCGAGGACGCGGTGGGCGATCGAGATGATCTCGTCTTTTGCTGCGCCTGTGACGGCGATCAATTTCCAGGGCTGGAGATTGCCGCCGGAGGGGGAGCGCTGCGCGGTTTCGAGCAGGTCGGCGAGCTGGTCGCGCGGGATGGGCGTGTCGAGGAAAGCGCGCGTCGAGATGCGTTGGCGGACGGCTTCGGTTACATTCATCGCGGGCTCCATCTGCCGGCGACCTTAGCCTTTGTGAAGCCGGGATTGGAAGCTGCTGCGCGATGGCCGTCATGGGAAATCGGGCGAGAACATGGCCCTCAACATGACCATTTGTTCTGTTGCCCTCGTGGTGCAACGCAGCGAGCTTCACCGCTTGTCATACGGATCGGAGGGCCGGGCATGTCACAACCACTGATTGCGACCCTTATTGCGGTTGGCGTCGTCACTATCGTGCTGTTCGCCATTCTAGGCCTGACGCGGCCGAAGCGGATTACGCTGGTCGATTATCCCGAATTGCCGGCCCCGCCGAAGGATGAGACGCCGGCTACCGGCGCCAGCGGTCGCGCCTGAACCGGAACTGATGAAGCCAGAACGGGTTCTTCCGGGGTAGCTGCCCGGAGGCTGGCATGGCCAGATTCATTGCGACGACACTGATTGCGCTGAGCGGAATGTGCATTCTGGCCGCCTGCGAGTCGGATGGCAGCAAGAATGACGGGATTTCGCGTTTTGCGGGTCCGATCGGCCCTTATTACGGGCCTGGTAGCCCGCCGCGCGAAGCCCCAACCCCGGACGTCCCGGTTGTTCCGCCTCCGCCGGAAGCGTCTGTAGCGGGCTAGACCCTAATCTGCGTAATGTTCCGTACTGAATCTGCAGCTCGGCGATGTGTCGTTGCGCAGCGTTCAGGTTCGCCTGCGAAACTGTTCATATGAAAAAATTCCTCGCCCTTGCGGCTGTGCCCGCCGCCTTGATCGGCCTGAGCGCGTGCTCGTCGGTCTATGACTATGGGTACGGGTACTCGGATTACGGGTACAACGACTACGGATATACGGACTACGGTTACGTCAGCCCGAGCTACAGCAGCGGGATCTGGTACGACGCGTATTACGACGATTTTTATGGCCCGGTGTACGGCGGCTATTGGGCGTCGGATGGCTTCTTCTGGTATCAGAACCGCGTAGGCGGTTCGTACATCCGCGATCACGGACGTCACTTCAGGCGCGATCACTATAACGGCTACAAGGCGTACCGTTATCAGGACAATCGCAACCATGGCGGCGGTGATCGTAACTGGGATCGTGGTCGCAATGACCGCAACACGTATCCGCCGTTGTTCTCGGGTCAGCGCAATGATCGCGACCGGAATGACAACCGCAACTGGAATGGCGGGCGCGACAACAATACGCCGCGCGGCAACCCGAACCCGGGTGGCGGACGGCAGTTCAATGGCGACCGTGACGGAAATCGCGATGGCGATCGTGGCCGCAACAACGGCAATGCGAATGGCGGACGCAATGGTGGTTCACCGCCCTTGTTCTCCGGCCAGCAGCCGGGCGCCAATCCGGCTCCGCAACCGCAGCTGGATGGTGGGCCGCGCGGTGATCGTGGAAACGGCAACCGCAGCAACGACAATCGCGGGCGTGGCGACGATCGCGCTCGGGACGACAACAACCGTGGCGGCGGTGGCGGCTCGCCCCCACTGTTCCGTGGTCAGCGCAATGAGCAGCAGTCAGCGCCGGCTCCGGCGCCACAGCAGCGCGAGGCGCGTCCTGAGGGGCAGCAGCGCAGCGAAGGCAATCGCGGAGGTGGCGACAATCGCTACAACCGGCAAGGGCAGGGACGTGGTCGCAACCGCGACTGATCCGACGGCGCCTCAAAACAAAAACGCCCGGCCATTGCGCCGGGCGTTTTCTGTTTCGGCCTAGTTCAAATCAGACCGAGAAGCTGGTGCCGCAGCCGCAGCCGCTGGTGGCGTTTGGATTATGGATGCGGAAGGACGCACCGATGATCTCTTCCACGAAGTCGATTTCCGAGCCGGCCAGGAAGGGCAGGCTGGCTTCGTCGATGGCCACCTTGGCGCCGTCGCGCTCGATCACCTGATCGTCTGCGTTCGCCTGTTCAGCGAAACCAAAGCGATAGGAAAAGCCGGAACAGCCCCCACCTATGACCTCGACTCGCAGCATGGTGCCTGCGGCCTGGCCGGCGGTGATCTTGTTGATCCGCCGGGCGGCCGAGGCGCTGAGGCCGATCTCGGGTGTTGCTGTTGCAGTATCGGGCACTGAATTCAGCCTTTCGGGCCTTAATTCGTTGTTCGCAGCCTCTCAGATATGAAGCCTGAAGCTTAAAGGGAAGACTACCATGCCCCCGACATCCCAGAAGGGGTTCCATGCGCCGCCAAAAGCGGTGTTTGCCAGCGATCCGGACGCTTCGCGCGGCCGCCTGCACGCCGAGCCGCCCAGCGCTACCCGCACCGAGTTCCAGCGCGACCGGGACCGGATCATCCATTCCGACGCCTTCCGCCGTCTGAAGCAGAAGACGCAGGTGTTCGTGGCGCATGAGGGCGATCACTATCGCACGCGCCTGACCCACTCGCTGGAAGTCTCGCAGATCGCGCGGACCGTGGCGCGCGTGCTGGGGCTGGACGAGGATCTCGCCGAGGTGCTGGCGCTGGCCCACGACATCGGTCATCCGCCGTTCGGTCATGCTGGCGAGACGGCGCTGGACGAGGTGATGAAGCCGTATGATGGCTTCGATCACAATGCGCAGGCGCTGCGCGTGCTGACCAAGCTCGAGCAGAAGTATCCGAAGTTCGATGGACTGAACCTGACGTGGGAGACGCTGGAAGGCGTCATCAAGCACAACGGCCCTCTGGTGACGGCTGAGAAGCCGATCGGGATGCTGCCGGCTGCCTTCCGCGATTATGAGGCTCTGCAGTCGCTGGAGCTGAACACCTATGCCGGACCGGAGGCGCAGGTGGCGGCGCTGGCGGACGATATCGCCTACAACAATCACGACATTCTCGATGGCGTACGCGCGGGCATGCTCGCGATTGATGACCTGCTCGACATTCCGCTGACCGGTGATGTGTTGCGCGCTGTGCGCAGCGAGTTCCCGGATCTGCCGCATGATCGCGTGCTGGCCGAGATGGTGCGTCGCCTGATCGGCATCTGGACGCGTGATCTCATCTCCGAATTCCAGACACGGGCTGCGCTGGCCAAGCCGCAATCGGTGGAAGAGGTGCGGTCGCTCAATCGTCCGCTTGCAGCGTTCTCTGACGAGTTGCTCGAGACGCAGAAGCCGCTGCGGGAGTTCCTGTTTGCGCGCATGTATCGCCATCCGAAGGTCAATCGGATGATGAGCCAGGCGCGGCGTGTGGTGCGTGAACTCTTCGGTCTGTACTTTGCCGAGCCTGAAGCGCTGCCTGCGCTGTGGCGGGATCGTGCGCTGGCGGCCGATACGATGAAGCGTGCGCGGATCGTCTGCGACTACATCGCCGGCATGACGGACACCTATGCGATCGACGAGCATCGGCGGCTGTTTAATCTGGAGCGCTGGGTGTGAGCCCGGTCACGATTGGAGTCTATGCGCTCGCCGCGCTTGCAGAGATTGCAGGTTGTTTTGCTTTCTGGGCATGGCTGCGCAACGGGCAGTCGCCCTGGTGGCTGATCCCGGGTGTCGGGTCGCTGATGCTGTTTGCCTGGCTGCTGACGCTGGTGCCGACTGACGCCGCGGGCCGGGCGTATGCCGCTTATGGCGGGGTCTATATCGCAGCCTCGCTGGCGTGGTTGTGGCTGGTCGAGAAGAGCCCGCCGGACCGCTGGGACGTGATCGGCGCGGCCGTCTGCCTGGTTGGGGCGGGCATTATTCTCTACGCGCCGCGGGCTGTTTGAGTCTTTGGCGACGCCCCGGTTACAACTCTTTCCGGTTCATTAACGCGTGTTTGGCAGGGTTTTCCGATAGCGGGGCGGGGGCTCCGGATGAAAGCTGTGGGCGCGGCGATGACACGGTATTCTCGTTCTGTAATTCCGGGCCGTCCTAGCGAAGACGCTGGCGATCAGGATGGTCCGAGCCTCGACGGGATCGTCTTCGGTTCGAAGAAGAAGCCGATCACGGCGCCTGCGAATGATCGCTCGAACGACTACTCCGATCCGATGGACATGGATGTCGATGAGGCTGGTTTCCTCGTCGAGCGTTCGCCCAAGGAGCGCCGCGGCGCCGATGGCGATCGCCGCAAGAAGGTCGAGCGCCGCAAGGAAGATGGTCGCCGCCGGGCTGACTACGCGCCGCTGCGCGAGCCGGGCGCTGGCCCGCGCCATGTCGAAGGCAATGGTCGTGGGCCGATCCTGCTGGTCGCCGCGATCCTGATCGTCGCCGTGTTCGGCGTGGTCGTGTGGAATGCCTATCGTGAAGGCGTGCGTTCGGATGATCCGGAAGCGACGCCTGCGCTGTCGACGGCTGGCTCGTTCAAGACGCCGCCGCGGAGCACTGCTGCGACTGCCGCCGTGCCGACGACTGAAGTCGAGATTCTGGAAGGCGGGCCGTCGCCGGTGGTGGAAGAGCGTCCGCAACCCGCGCCGGTGACTGTGGCGCCTGCCGCTGTTGCGCCTGCGCCATCGAAGGTCACCGCGCCGCCGCCGGCGCTGAAGCAACCGGAAGCCGCAAAGCCTGTGACGGCTGCTGCGGTCGCACCCGCCGCTGTGGCGCCTGCCAAGATTGTTGATCTGCCCAAGCCGACCGCTCCGGCGCCTGCGCCGGTGGTGGTTGCTGCTGCACCGACGCCTGCTGCGCCTGTGGCTGCAGTTCCCGCCGGCGCGTTTAAGCCGGCGTTTGCGGCTGGCGGTAGCTGGGTGGTGCAGGTTGCTGCGCCGTCGAGCGAGGCTGGCGCGATTGCCGAATGGGACAAGCGCGTGAAGTCGCTGCCGGAGTTCTTTGCAACTGCGGAAAGGTTCGTCATCCACGCTGACGTGAATGGCAAATCCGTTTACCGTCTGCGCGCTGGCTCCTTTGCCTCGAAGGCTGATGCGGATGCGTTCTGCACGGCCTACAAGGGCAAAGGCGGAAACTGCTTCCCGGCGGCGAAGTAACCGGACCTTTCAATGGCTCAGCCTAAAGCCTGCATCCTGTCCGTCTCGGGGCATACGCTCACGGACGGAGAGCGGAAGCTGCTGGCCGAGGTCAATCCGTGGGGCGTCATCCTCATGGGCCGCTCATGCGGAAGCGTGGAGCAGGTGACGGCGCTGACGGCTGAGGTCTGTCAGGTTACGGGCCGCGAGACATTGTTCTTCATCGACCAGGAAGGCGGGCGCGTGCGTCGCCTGCGGCCGCCGGCATGGCCGGAGTTTGCTGCGCCGCTGTCTTACCTGCCGCTCTACAAGTCCGATCCTGAACTGGGCCGGGAGGCGGTATGGCTGCATCATCGTCTGATGGCGGCTGAGCTGGAACCGATGGGCATCCGCGCGGACTGCGCGCCAGTGGTCGATATTCTGCACGCGGGGATGCACAAGATCGTTGGCGATCGTGCGCTGGGCGATAGCGCGGAGGCGGTTGGTGATCTGGCGCAGGTGGCGCTGGCGGGTCTGGCGGCCGGTGGCGTTGCGGGCGTGATCAAGCACATGCCGGGTCATGGCCGCGCGGAAGTCGACAGCCATGAGACGATGCCGGTGGTGCGCGGGTCCCGAGAGCTGGTCGAGCAGGACATCGCGCCGTTCAAGCTGGTCCGCCACGCCACCATGGGCATGACGGCGCATCTGGCGTTTGAGGCGCTGCATGACGAGCACACGCCGGCGACGCATTCGCACAAGATCATCCACGAAGTGATCCGCAAGGAGATCGGCTTCGACGGTCTTCTGATGACGGACGATCTCGGCATGAAGGCGCTTGGCGGCGATCTGGCAAGCCGGGCGACGCGGGCGCTTGAGGCCGGGTGCGATGTGATCCTGCACTGCTCGGGTCTGGATGCGTGGGGCAAGGTGCTGCGCGATCCGGACGTGGTGCTGCGCGAGATGCGCGAAGTCGCGGACGTCTGCCCGCAATTGTCGGGCGACCAGCTGCGCCGGGCGCAGGCTGCGGATGCGGCGACGGGCAAGGTCCAGCCGTTCGACAAGGCCGAGGGCAGGGCGCGGCTGGAGAAGCTGCTGGCCATGGCCGGCAATCAGAACATCGCCTAGCGGGCGATAAATCGCCCTTTGGGCGGGGTTTTGCCGGTTTGGCGCAGCCGGCCACGGAAAACCGGTTTCCACTTTTCCGCGTGATGCTCTAGTGCGGGGGTATGGCGGTACTCCCCGTTCCTGATGACGACATGCTGGCCCAGGCGGCCGCCGAAGCGGCGGACGCCACGGAGGCTTTTGTCGTCGATCTGGACGGGTATGAGGGCCCGCTTCACCTGCTGCTGGACCTGGCGCGGCGGCACAAGATCGACCTGGTGAAGATCTCGATCCTGAAGCTGGCGGACCAGTATCTGGCTTACGTGCGCGAGGCGCAGGCGCAGCGGATCGACCTGGCGGCGGACTATCTGCTGATGGCCGCGTGGCTGGCGTTCCTGAAATCGAAACTGCTGCTGCCGTCCGAGAAAAAGAGCGAGGACGAGCTTGATCCGGATGCGCTGGCCGGGCGGTTGGCTTTCCGGCTGCGCAGGCTGGATGCGATGCGCAAGGCGGTGAACGAGCTCTATGAGGGCGATGTCGATAAGCGCGACGTGTTTCCGCGGGGCGATCCGCAGCTGGCGAAGATCATCCGCAAGCCGCTCTGGAACTCGACGCTGCATGATGTGCTGAAGGCGTTTGGCGACATCAATACGCGCAAGGTGAAACTGAAGGCGCACGTCATCAAGCGCCAGCCGGTGGTGCCGCTGGATACGGCGCGGCGGAAGCTGGCCTCGCTGGTGCCTGACCTGATCGACTGGGCGTCGATCCAGATGATGCGGGCGGAAGACGAAGAGTCGAAGGACGCGCCGCGGCGGTCTGAAGTGGCGAGCTTCTTCTCGGCGGCGCTGGAGCTGACGAAGGATCGGGCGGTGGAGATACGGCAGGACCAGCCGTTCTCGGATGTTTATGTGCGCAAGGCGCGCGAGGCGCTGAAGGCGGCGGAATGAGCGGCGAAGACGAGAACAAGCCACCCGAGCTGAACGACATGCGGGATGCGGTCGCGAAGCTGGCGAAGGCGCGGAAGGGCAAGGCGGAGCCGGTTGCGGCGGCTGAACCTCAGGCAGAGGCGCCGAAGGTGAGCCGGGCTGAGCCGGATCCGGATCGGCTGGCCGATGGCATTCGCCGGGCCGAAGCGGTGCTGTTTGCCTCCGATGAGCCGATCGACGCCAAGACGCTGGCCGAGGCGCTGCCGCAGGGGGTGGAGCCGGGCGACGTGCTGGTGAAGCTCAAGGCGATGTATGCCAACAAGGGCGTGCAGCTGGTGGAGCTGGCAGGTAAGTGGCGGTTCCAGACCGCGCCGGATCTGGCCTTCCTGTTCGAGGAGACGCGCGAGCAACCGAAGGCTCTTTCCCGGGCGGCGCTCGAGACGCTGGCGATCATCGCCTACTGCCAGCCGGTGACGCGGGCGGAGATCGAGGACGTTCGGGGCGTCGCCGTGTCATCGGGAACGCTCGATATCCTGATCGAAGCGAGCTGGGTGCGCCCAAGAGGCAGGCGTCGGACGCCTGGGCGTCCTGTGACATTTGGAACCACTGAGTCGTTCCTTGTCCACTTCGGACTGGATGCGATCGACAGCCTGCCGGGCCGGGACGATCTGAAGGCTGCGGGGCTGCTTTCGGCCGATATCCCCCGTGATTTCGAGTTTGCGGGCACTCCGCGTGACCCTGAGACGGGAGAACTTCTGGGCGAGGACGCCCTGGAAGACGCTGAATTCCAGTCTGACTTCCTGGAAGGCGCCGAGGACCGGACCTGACGCAGTTAATGCAAATGGCTGCACTTCCCAGTTCCCAGCATTTGCAGAGTCCGCTCCGGAAGGTTACGTTGCAGCAATACCGGGGCGACGGACGCCCACTGAAATCCGCCGGAAACGGCGCACCGGAGTACACCTCATGTTTGGAAAACTGGGCATTACGGAGCTGCTGGTTATCGCAGCCATCCTGCTGCTGCTCTTCGGCGGCCGTGGAAAGATCTCGGGCATTATGGGCGACATGGCCAAGGGCATCAAAAGCTTCCGCAAGGGCCTCAAGGAAGGCGACGTTGATACGAGCCAGACCACGTCGGGCCCGCTGATCAATGAGCCGATCAATGTCACTCCCGAGAAAGAGAAGACGAAAGTCTGAGCGTCCCATCCGGGGGCGGAATGGACACGTCTGAACTCTCGTCTCTCCGCAAGGGAGCGACAACGCCATGATGCCGGGTGTCGGCTTCGAGGAAATGATCCTGCTGGTCGTGGTGGCGATTATCGTCGTCGGCCCGAAGGATTTGCCGTTGATGATGCGCAAGTTCGGGCGCTTCACCGGCAAGATGCGTGCGATGGCCTTCGAGTTCAAACAGGGCATCGACGAGCTGGGCCGGCAGGCCGAGCTGGATGAGCTGCGCAAGGAGGTCGCGAACCTCAAGGCGCATACCGGTCTGGACGATCTCAAGCGTGACTTCGAGGAAGATCGCGCCGCCATCGAGAAAGACGTCAACGAGGTGATGAAGCCCTTGCCCGCGCCGGTGCATCCGGCGCTGGGAGGCGCTGTCGGTGCGGCGGCGGGAGCTGCGGCGATTACCGAGGTGAAGCCGGAGCCGTTGCCCTATGCCGGCCTGTCGCCGGACCATCCGGGCTATGACGCCGGCGAGGACTTCCGGATCGACGGTTATCACACCGAGCCGACCGAGCAGGTCCCGACGGGCGTGCAGGTTGTTGAGGACGAGGATGTGAAAGCATCTTCGCCGGCGAAACAGGTTGCGGCTGAGCCCGTGAAGCAGGACACGCCTGCCTGATGGCAAAGAAGAAACCAGAACCAGCGCCGAGCGAGCCGGTCGACGAGGTCGAGGCCAGCCGTGCTCCGTTGATGGAACACCTGATCGAGCTGCGCACGCGGATGACGCACAGCCTGATCGTGGTGGGCCTGCTGTTCTGCGGCCTGTGGTTCGTGACCGATACGGTGCTGAGCTTCCTGCTGACGCCGCTGGGCGATGCCGCTCACCGGGCGGGGCGGCCGCTGGACGAGCTGTTCGTGGCGCAGACGACTGCGCCGCTGGAAATGCTGTTCGTGAAGCTGAAGCTGGCCTTCGTGATGGCGCTGGCGATCGGCTTTCCGTACGTGGCCTATCAGATCTACGCCTTCGTGGCGCCTGGGCTGTACAAGAACGAGCGGGCGGCGATCATGCCGTTCCTGTTCGTTATGCCGCCGCTTTTCGCGGCGGGAGCCGCGCTGGTTTATTACTATGTGATGCCGGCCTTCATGGACCTGTCGTTCAGCCAGGAGCTGACGGGGACCAATGTGAAGGCCGTCTATGTTCCGAAGGTGAAGGAGTATTACGAGCTCATCATCTCGCTGCTGATGTGCTTCGGCTTTGCGTTCCAGTTGCCGGTGGTGATGGCGCTGCTGTCGATGGCCGGGGTGCTGCAGACCTCGTTCCTGCGGGCGGGGCGGAAGTATGCGCTGCTGATCATCTTCGTGGTCGCGGCCGTCGTGACGCCGCCGGACCCGTTCAGCCAGTTCGTGCTCGGGGTGCCGCTCTACATGCTCTACGAGAGCGGGATCATCGTGGCGGCCATGATCGAGCGCGGGCGCAAGCGGCGGGAAGCGGCCGAGACGAAGCGCGAGGAAGACGAGGCCAAGCGCGAAGCCGCCGAAGAGGCGCGCAGGCGCGCAATCGCGGTGACGTCGACCCCGCCGGCGGGAACCTTGCCCGCGGGCGAGTGATCGCGATCCCGCAGGTGCGGGTTTTGTGAGTTGGGATTTTTGGCCCTGAGCTTAGGTCAGGGGCTCAGAAATTGAGCGCGTTGCGCGCATTTTTCTGAGGGCTGGATCCCGGCCTTCGCTGGGAACGCGTGAACAGGTTCACGCTTCCAGATTGGACGGTGGCCTTGGCTTGCGCCCCCTCCGTCTCGCCGCGAAGACGCGGCGATCCACCTCCCCCAGTGCTGCGCACTGATGGAGGCAAGTTCCCCTTCGTCGCGACGATGCGCTGTTTGCCTCCACCACACGGAGTGTGGGGGAGGTGGATCGCTTGGCGTGAGCCAAGCGAGACGGAGGGGGTGGTGAGGACGCGCTCGTGCTTCGACGGACGGCTCGCGAAGCGAGCCTGCTCAGCATGAGCGCTAGTGGGGCTGTCGGGTTGGACAGCGATATCTGTTTCCTTGGATTGGGTGTCGGTCTTCGATCCGGGCAGAGGCTGGGGCATCTGACGTGTGGCATTCACGGCGGGACGGCGCAGGCGCATCCGGATTGTCGAGGCGACGTGGAGCACGAGCATCGCAAAGACACGCAGCGTCGCATCGATCCAGTGATCGAGAGGCGACGGGGTTACCAGCCCAGTTTGCGCGTGTTTGTGTCGTGTCATGCGGGGTAGAATACCCCGGTCCAGGGGGACGTAGATTCTAAGAGGCTCCGTCCCCCAATCTTTCGCGCTAACGCGCTGAGATTGTTCGCGGTTGTTTTTCGCTGTCCTACAGTTTGGGACCGCTCCATCCCCCAAAAGCTCGTCATTCCGGACGCGCGCGTAGCGCGTGAGCCGGAACCCAGGGGTTGCGAGGGCGGCGCCTGCGGCCCCTGGGTTCCTGCTTTCGCAGGAATGACGGGTTTGGGTATCCAATCTGGGCCTTTTGAGTTCGCGCGGAGCGCGCTAGACCCGCGCGGGTAGAGAGGGCTTTTCATGCACGATATTCGCGCCATCCGTGACAATCCTGATGCCTATGCGGCGGCGCTTTCGCGTCGGCCGACGGTGGATGGGGCGTCGGTGGTTTCGGAAATCCTGGCGCTGGATGCCGAGGTGCGGCGCGTGCTGCTGGTCAAGGAGCAGGCCGAGGCGGCGCGGAACGCCAAGTCCAAGGAGATCGGCAAGGCCAAGGCTTCGAAGGATGAAGCGCTGGCGGCGAAGCTGATGGAAGAGGTCGCCGAGGCCAAGCGCACGATCGAGGAGTCGGGTGCGCTTGAGGCGGCGGCTGTTTCGAAGCGTGACGATGTGCTGGCGCGCTTGCCGAACGTGCCGTTCGCGGATGTGCCCGAAGGCGCGGACGAGCATGGCAACAAGGTTGTGCGGACTGTCGGCACGCCGCGCGCGTTCAACTTCAAGCCGAAGGACCATGCGGATCTCGGCGAAGCCATGAAGATGATGGACTTCGAAGCGGCGGCGCGGATGAGCGGCGCGCGGTTCGTTGTGCTGAAGGGACAGCTGGCGCGGCTGGAGCGCGCGCTGACGCAGTTCATGCTCGACGTGCAGACGGGCGAGAATGGGTATGTCGAGCATCAGGTGCCGCTACTTGTTACCTCAAAAGCAATGTTTGGAACAGGACAGCTTCCTAAGTTTGAACTCGACCTCTTCAGGACGATTTCGGTCGATCTTGAAAGCGTGCAACGGTTCTCGGCAGACTATCTGCAAGAGCGGAACGCCACCGCATTGGTCAAGGCGAAAAGCTTCGTTGGTTCTCTCAAGAGAGATGTTGCAGAAGGACGTATCCACGAAGACGATCTTGGCAACGTGGCGCATGGAATAGTTGAAGCGATTTACACCGAACAGACAGCAGATTTGGAAGCCGAAGCTACCAAGTTCGTATTCGGTGGGGGCGGGTTTGGGTCGAAATTCTTGATCCCGACCGCAGAAGTTTCGCTTACCAACATCTACCGCGAACAGATCACTGAAGCCGAAGCGCTCCCCGCGCGTCTGACCGCTGCAACGCCGTGCTTCCGTTCGGAAGCTGGCAGCGCAGGGCGCGATACCAAGGGCATGATCCGGCAGCATCAGTTCATCAAGGTGGAGCTGGTGTCGATTGTGAAGCCGCAGGACTCGGAAGCTGAGCATGAGCGGATGACGCGTTGCGCCGAGGGTATTCTGGAGCGGCTGGAGCTGCCGTATCGCACTGTGCTGCTGTGCACGGGCGATATGGGGTTTGGCGCGAAGAAGACTTACGACCTCGAAGTGTGGCTGCCGTCGCAGGAGACGTATCGCGAGATTTCCTCTTGCTCGAACTGCGGTGACTTCCAGGCGCGGCGGATGGATGCGCGTTATCGCGAGGCGCCGAGCGCGGAGAACCAGAAGCCGAAGCCCGAGTTCGTGCACACGCTGAACGGGTCGGGCCTGGCTGTCGGGCGAACGCTGGTGGCGATCCTGGAGAACTATCAGGAGGCGGACGGGAAGGTTCGCGTGCCGAAGGTGCTTGTGCCGTACATGGGTGGTGTTGAGGTTATTGGGTAAGCGAGAGACGGACCCGGGGCCACGCGGCCCCTGCCGGGGCGTTCGCTCCTCGATTTGATCCCCCGGATCAAATCGCGCCGTTGGCGCCGTCGCTCACCCCTTCCGTCTCGCGACTACGTCGCGATCCACCTTCCCCACCTTCGGTGGGGCAGGACTCAGAGCAGGAGGTTTTCTCGTGAGCATGTCCCTGGTCTGGTTTGCGGCGCATGGGATTGAGCCGGAGGAGTTTCTGGAGCGGGCGGGGTTCACCGATACGGGGGATCCGGACGAATACTTTGATGAAGAGCATTCGGGCGGCACGCTGGCTGATGGCTGGTATGTGATTGTCTCGAGCGATGTGGGCCTGCTTGATCCGGCCAAGGTGGGCGGGTGGTCGGCGGGGGGGCGGCTGGTGGCTGTGGCGCTGGATGACGACACGCTGAACTCCATGGCGATGGAGTGGGCGGACGGGAAGCTGGTGTGGTCGGCGGCTTATGATGGCAGCGAGGGCGGCGAGGAGCTGGCGGTCGAGGGCGCGCTGCCGGCGGTGTTCGAGGAGCTGAGCCACGAGGCGAGCGCGCTGCAGGCCGAGGGTGGAAGCGCGGAGCATGTGTTCGACATTCCGCTCGACCTGGCGGCGGATGTGACGGGGTTCCGTCATGACGAGATCGGGTTCGATGACGATATCGGGCCTTTCACGGCGCTGGAGCGCGTGCATATCGCCTGAAGCGGCTGGCTATCGCTGCGGCGCGGCTCGCTCTAGCGTGTGGGCGAACCGGGGAGACACTGATGATCCGTACGTTGCTACTGGCTTTTGTTGCGCTGGCGGCAGCGGCGTGTTCGGGGCCTGAGCCTGCCAAGGAGAGCGGAACGTTCGTCGGCTTCGAGGGCAGGCCGCTGAAGGTTGGCGGCGTGACGGACAATGCGGTGCAGGAAGCGCTGACGGCTGATCCGGCGGCGTGCGCCAAGGCGGGCGGCAAGGTGCAGCCGGTGTGCATGATGCAGACGCCGATGTGCGTGATCGCGTTCAAGGATGCGGGCAAGACGTGTTCGGATAGTTCGGACTGTCAGGGCCGGTGCCAGGCCGATGGCCAGCTGCAGCCGACGAGCGCGGCGACGGGCAAGTGCACGGCGAGCAATGATCCGTGCGGATGCTTCCAGTTGGTCGAGAAGGGCGTGGCGGGCTACCCGCTGTGTGCTGACTAGAGATGAGCGAGGATCCGCGCTTTCAGGCTGCGCGACTGGTTCTGGCGCTCCGGCAGGCCGGGGTGACGGATCATCGCGTGACCGAGGCGCTGGAGAAGACGCCGCGCGATGCGTTCGTGCCCAAGCCGTTTGCCGACAGCGCGTGGGAGAATGTCGAGCTGCCGATCGATTGCGGGCAGTCGATGACGCGGCCGGTGACGGTGGGCGTGATGCTGCAGGCGCTGGGCGTGAGCCGCGAGCATATGGTGCTCGAGGTGGGGACGGGGTCTGGCTATGGCGCGGGCGTGCTGAGCCGGCTGGCGCGGCGGGTCTATGCGATCGACCGCTATCGGACGCTGGTGGACAAGGCGCGGGCGGCTATCGAGGGGCTGGGCGTGTCGTCGCGGGTCGAGGTGCGGCTGGCGGACGGGCTGCAGGGGTGGCCGGAGGCGGCGCCGTTTGACCGGGTGCTGCTGATGGGGGCGGTGAAGGAACTGCCGGAGGAGCTGGCACGGCAGCTGGCGGTGGGGGGCGTCGCCGTGGTTCCGGTGGAGCAGGACGGGGAGGGGCTGGTCGTGCGGCTGGAGAAGCGCGCCGACGGCGGATTTAATGAAACTGTCGTGCAAAAAGCCCGTTTTGCGCCCCTGGCGCCGGGCGTCGCACGCGAGCTTTAGCTTCCGGTAAGCATGATGGGGCACGGTCCGGGCTGGTAGTTCGGAGACCTTGCGGCTGTGAGCCAGATTGCGATGCGCGCCGTGTTGTTGGCGTCCGCTGCGGCGGGGCTGACGGCGTGCGCGTCGAATCCGCCTGATCCGGGTCCGGCGCCGATCGATTTCCGCGCGGCTGGGCCGGTGCATCGTCCGCCGCCGGTGGGGGTGGTGATGTCGGGGCCGGTTGCGCCCCAGCCTCTGCCGCCGGTGCAGCCTCCTGTGCAGGCGGCGCCGGTTCCAGGTCCGGTCGAGCGTAATCCGGAGATGGTGCAGCGCGTGGTCGACATGGGCGTGTCGCCGACGGGGCGGAGCGCGATCGAGGAAGCCAGGAGCATGAATGCCGAGGCCGGGTATCGGCCGGGCGGGGCTCTGCGGCAGGTGCGGGACAATCCGGGCGAGCGGGCGATCGAGGTGCAGTCGGGCGATACGCTGTACGAGATCTCGCGGCGCTATTCGGTGAACATGCGGGCGCTGATCGAGACGAACGATCTCGATGCGCCGTACGCGCTCGACAAGGGCGATGTGATCTATCTGCCGCCGCCGAATGTGCATGTCGTGGAGCGCGGCGAGACGCTGTATTCGGTGTCGCGGCGCTACAATGTGGATACGCGGTCGCTGGCGGTGCTGAACAACATGCAGCGGCCGTGGACGATCTGGCCGGGCGATGAGCTGCTGCTGCCGCCGCTGGCGCGCGAGCAGGAGCGGGCGGTGGTGATGCCGCAGCAGGTGGCGGCGCCTGTGATGGCTGCGAGTGCGCCGATTGTGGTTGCGCCGCCGGTGGCTGCGGCCAAGCCGGCTCCAATTCTTTCTGGGCCCAAGGCGACGAACGACAAGCTGGCGAGCGACAAGTCGATCTCGCTGACGGGCGCCAAGGGGCTGGAGACGAAGCCGCTGGTTGAGCCGAAGGTTGTCGAGCCCAAGCCTGCTGCGCCCAAGGCGGCGGTGGCGCCGGCTGCGCCGCCGAAGTCGACGCCAGCGCCGGTTGCTGGCGCGCGGGACTTTGTCTGGCCGATCTCCGGCGACGTGCTGAAGGGCTTCGGGCCGGGCGCGGATGGAATCCGGAATGACGGGGTCAATATCGCGGCGGCTCACGGGGCTGACGTGAAGGCGGCTGCGGGCGGGGAAGTGGTTTATGCCGGTAGCGAGCTGGCCGGGTTCGGCAACCTGGTGCTGATCCGGCATCCTGGCGGCTGGGTGACAGCTTACGCCCATGCCGATGCCTTGAAGGTCAAAGAGGGCGACCTAGTGAAGCAGGGCCAGACGATCGCGCAGGCGGGCAAGACCGGAAATGCCAGCCAGACGCAGGTCCATTTCGAGTTGCGCAAGGGCAAGGAGCCGGTAGATCCGGCATTACACTTGCCGGCCCTGCGAGGCTGAGCTCGCTACACGCCTTGCGCGAAAACGCGCCACAGAAGCGTGCATTGCCAAGGCGCCCCCTCCCGATATAGTCCGCCCGCTTCAGCTCCCCGGTCACGCGGGAGTGTCGAGAGATTCCCACGGAGAGCCTATGTCGTCGTTTATCATGTTCTTGCAGCAGGCCGCCGCTCCCGCAGCTGGCGCAGCGCCTGCCGGCGATGGCGGCATGGGCAGCCTGATGGCGAACCTCATGCTGCCGATCGGCATGATCGTGATCTTCTACTTCCTGCTCATCCGCCCGCAGAACAACCGCATGAAGAAGCACCGCGCGATGCTGGCGGCCATGAAAAAAGGCGACAAGGTCGTCACCCAGGGCGGCATCATCGGCCGCATCTTCTCGCTCAATGACGAGGAAATCGTCCTCGACACGGGTGAAGGCGGCAAGCTGCGCATTGCCCGTGGCATGATCGTCGACGTGAAGAACCCGACGGCTCCGGCCCCGGCGAACGACTCCAAGCAAAGCTGATCCGTAGATGCTTCGTTTCCCGCTCTGGAAGGTCGCGCTTGTTCTCGGCACGATTCTGCTTGGCTCGCTCGCGGCCCTGCCGAACGTCCTGACTGAACAGCAGCGCGCTCAGTACCTCGCATGGCTGCCGATCAAGCCGCTGAACCTCGGCCTCGACCTGAAGGGCGGGGCGTCGATCCTGCTCGAGGTCGATCCGGTTGAGCTGCGGCAGAACGAGCTGCGCAATGTGAACAGATCGGTTGGCGAAAAGCTGCGTGAGACGCCGCTGATCCCGGTGACCAGCCGCCAGCCGGAAGGCGATGCGGTGGTGGTGAAACTGCGCAATGCCGCCGACAAGGCGCAGGCGCTGGAACGCCTGAAATCATTGGGCAAACCGCCTGCCGGCGCTATCGGCGTGCAGGACTATTACGTCGTGACCGAGCGCGCCGATGGCGCGATCGAGATGCGCTTCTCGCCTGCACACTTCGACAAGCTTCAGCTTGACGCGCTTTCGAGCTCGATCGAGGCGGTTCGCCGCCGCGCCGACAACTCGGGCCTCGTCGAACCGAACATCCAGAAGCAGGGCGACAGCCGTATCCTCGTCGAGGTTCCGGGCCTGAACCCGGCCGAGATGGACACGCTGATCGACACGCTGACGCAAACGGGCGTGCTGACCTTCAATATGGTCGACCCGGCCGCCAACGTTGCCGACTACCAGCTGACCGTGCCGCGCAACAACCGCATTGCCCTGCCGGACGACAGCATGAACGGCCAGACCACGGTGGTCTTCCTCGATTCGATCATCCAGGGCGCTGACCTTTCGGGCGCGCGCCAGGACTTCGACGAAACCGGCCGCGCCAGCATTTCGTTCTCGCTGCATCCCGCCGGCGCAAAGCGTTTCGGCGATGAGACCCGCAAGAATGTCGGCCAGCGCTTCGCCATCGTGCTCGACAACCGCATCGTGTCGGCCCCGACGATCCAGAGCCCGATCACGGGCGGCAGCGGCCGCATCACCGGCAGCTTCACGATCGAGGAAGCCGAACAGACGGCCGTCGTGCTGCGCTCGGGCGCGCTGCCGGCCAAGCTGAAGGTTGCCGAACGCCGCGTGGTGGACGCCAGCCTTGGCGCCGACTCGATCCGCGCGGGCGTTACCGCATCGGTCGTGGGCGTGGGCATGGTGGCCCTGTTCATGATGGCCGCTTACGGCCTTCTGGGCTTCTTCTCGGTTATCGCGCTGCTGCTGAACATGGTTCTGCTGATTGGCGTGCTGTCGTTCTTCGGCGCGACGCTGACCCTGCCGGGCATCGCGGGCATCCTGCTGACCATGGGTATGGCGGTCGACTATAACGTGCTGATCTTCGAGAGGATTCGCGAAGAAAAGCGGAATGGAAGGTCGGTCCTCACCTCGGTCGAGGCGGGCTACGACCACGCGATGGCGACGATTATCGACGCCAACGTGACCCACGTCGTCGCCGCGCTCGTCATGTTCAACCTCGGCTCGGGACCCGTCCGCGGGTTCGCGCTGACCCTGGTGATCGGCGTTATCACGTCGTTCTTCACCGCGGTTATCGTGGCGCGCTGGATCATGGCGATGTGGCTGAAGGTGTTCAGGCCGAAATGGATCCCGATCTAGGTTTCGCGCCTGCGGAGCCGGGAAGGGGGCGGTTTTTCGGGCTAAGTCCTTGAAAAATGGCCTTTACTCCCCATTCCCTCTTAACTGTGGCCTGCGTTACAAAAGCGATGGACGATGAGGCTCCTTTGCCTTAGACGGTCCCGTCCAACCCCCGGAATATCATGAAGAACCCCACCGGAACCTCCGAGACCGCATCCAGCAACCCGCCCAAAAAGCGCGTTGGGCCCCTGCAATTCTTCAAGCAGGTGCGTGATGAAGGCCGCAAAGTTACGTGGACCTCGCGTCGTGAAGCGATGGTGGCGTCGATCATGGTTGTCATCATGGTCGTCGTGGCGGCGATCTTCTTCTACGCCACGGACAGCCTGGTGAAGCTCGGGGTCGGGATCGCGACGGGGATCTGGCACTAATGGCTGACGGACGCTGGTATATCGTTCACGCTTACTCGAACTTCGAGAAGAAGGTCGCATCGACCATCCGTGAACAGGCCGAGATGCAGGGCCTGACCGATCTCATCGAAGAGATCGAAGTGCCGACCGAGGAAGTCGTGGAGGTCGTTCGCGGCCGCAAGCGCACGGTCGAGAAGCGCCACATGCCGGGCTACGTCCTGGTGAAGATGAAGATGACGGACGAGGCGTATCACCTCGTGAAGAACACGCCGAAGGTCACCGGCTTCCTGGGCGCAGAGGGCGGCAAGAAGCCCCTGCCGGTCCCGCAATCGGAAGTCGATCGCATCCTCGGCAAGATCGAGAGCGGCACCGTGGAGCGCGCACGCCCCCGGATCCAGTTCGAGATCGGCGAGAAGATCAAGGTCAACGAAGGTCCGTTCGCGGGCTTCGAGGGCGCGGTGGACTCGATCGACGAAGCTACGGGCCGCCTGAAGGTGACCGTGACGATCTTCGGTCGCTCGACACCGGTGGATCTGGAATACGGTCAGGTCGACAAGATCTGATCTATCGGTTGCCGGACCGTCTCCGGCAAAGCGCGTGGAAGGTTAGCCGCCGTACCACGCATTCCCAGGCTGGATGCTCCGCAAGGAGCTGAAGGCCGTATTCGCACGTGAGGGAAACATGGCGAAGAAACTGTTGGGGAGCCTGAAGCTTCAGGTTCCCGCCGGAGCGGCAAACCCGTCTCCTCCGATCGGCCCCGCTCTCGGTCAGCGCGGCATCAACATCATGGAATTCTGCAAGGCGTTCAACGCCCGTACGGCGCAGGAACAGAAGGGCACGCCCCTTCCCGTGGTGATCACGTACTACCAGGACAAGTCGTTCACCTTCGAGATCAAGTCGCCGCCGGCGTCTTACTTCCTGAAGCAAGCGGCGAAAGTCACGTCCGGCTCGAAACTGCCGGGCCGCGACTCGGCTGGTACGGTCACGATGGACCAGTGCCGCGACATCGCGAAGAAGAAGCTCAAGGACCTGAACACGGATGACGTGGATCAGGGCGCAAAGATCATCGCCGGCTCCGCCCGCGCGATGGGCCTCACGGTCACGGGAGCTTAATCACATGGCACTCGGAAAACGCACGACCGCTGCGCGCAAGAACGTCGACCCGACCAAGGTCTATAAAGTCGACGCCGCAGTGAAGCTCGTCAAAAGCAACGCGAAAGCGAAGTTCGACGAAACGATCGAGATCGCCGTGAACCTCGGCATCGACCCGAAGCAGGCGGATCAGAACGTCCGTGGCGTCGTGAACCTGCCGGCCGGAACGGGCCGCACGGTTCGCGTGGCTGTGTTCGCTCGCGACAAGAAAGCCGAAGAAGCCCGCGCCGCTGGCGCTGACATCGTCGGCGCTGAAGACCTGTTCGAGATCGTCAACGGCGGCAAGGTCGACTTCGACCGCGTCATCGCGACCCCGGACATGATGGGTCTGGTCGGCCGTCTCGGTAAGGTGCTCGGCCCGAAGGGCATGATGCCGAACCCGAAGGTTGGCTCGGTTACGCCGAACGTCGCCCAGGCTGTCAAAGACGCCAAAGGCGGTTCGGTTGAGTTCCGCGCTGAGAAAACGGGCATCATCCACGCTGGCGTGGGCAAGGCCTCGTTCTCGGAAGCTGATCTCGAGAAGAACGTCCGCGCCTTCGTCGGCGCACTCGTGAAGGCCCGTCCGTCGGGCGCCAAAGGCACGTACGTCAAGAAGATCGCGATCTCCTCGACGATGGGCCCGGGCGTTTCGGTCGACGTGAACGACCTTTCGCAGGTTGCCGCGAGCTAAGGCTCGCCGGCCTCGCGGCCGGAGACAGCCTGGACTGATGGAATGAAGAAGGGCCGGCGGAGTGATCTGCCGGCCTTTTGCTTTTGGAACCTTTGCTTTGGGTTTGGGGCGCGGGCAGACTGCGCGCGGGAGCACGAGGTAGGCATGCGCGATATCTATCGGATGGGTGAACGCGCGGGCGCGCTGCTGAAGGCGCGTGGCGAGAAGATCGCGGTGGGCGAAACATCTGCGGGCGGGCTGATCTCGGCGAGCCTGCTCGCTGTGCCGGGCGCGTCGGCCTATTTCGCTGGCGGCGCCATCACCTATTCGCGGCGGTCGATCACCGGTCTTGCGGGCATCTCGCTGGATGAGATGCGGGCGAGGGGGATCCGGTCGAGTTCGGAGCCGTATGCGGAGATGCTGGCGGAGGCGGTGCGGCAGCGGCATGGCGGCGTGACGTGGGGGCTATCGGAGACGGGCGCAGCGGGTCCGGGCGGCAATGGCTATGGCGATGCGTCGGGGCACACCTGCATGGCCGTGGCGGGGCCTGTGCGTGTCGTGCGGACGCTGGAGACGGGGCTGGAGGATCGCGTCGAAAACATGTGGCGCTTTGCCGAGGCGAGCCTCGCGCTGCTGGTCGAAGTTCTCGAGGGCGCGCCGCGGGCGACCTGATGCATGTCATGCCGATGAAGGCGGCGTGATCTGCCTGCCGGCACGTTGATGAAGCCATGAAAAGCGGGCAGCCTGCCTGACAGCCCTTCTCGGGGCAGGGGGCGTCATGTCGGGCGAGATCTTCATCAGCTATCGGCGCGTCGATCAGGCGAAGGCGACGCTGCTTTATGAGTTGCTGAAGGCGCGCGGCGTTGATGCCTGGTACGACGCGCTGTTGGGGGCAGGTGAGGACTGGCGGACGACGACTGCGGGCGCGCTGGAGAAGGCCCCGATCTTCGTGCTGCTGTTTTCGCAGGCCGCGTCGGAAAGTACGGACATCGCGAAGGAGCTGGCAGCGGCGACGCTGGAGAAGAAGCTCGTCGTGCCGGTGCGGATCGAGAATATCCGGCCGAAGGGAGCGTTCCTCTATGAGCTGGCCAGCCGCAACTGGGTAGATGCCTACGAGAACACCGAGGCGAAGTTCGCGAAGCTGGCGGATGATCTTGCGGCTCTGGTGAAGGGCGGGCCGAAGGCGGAGGCGGCTGCGGCGAGCCTTGGGACGACGACGGAGGCGGTGCACGCCAAGCCAAAGCCGCACTGGACGAAGCGGACGCTGGTGATTGGCGCGGTGGTTGCGGCGGCGATTGTTGCGGTAGCGGGCGCGGCTTTCCTGTTGAAGCCGGCGAGTGGTGCGGCGCAGGCTGGCGCTTATCGTACGGCGTTCTTCGGCTTTTCGGCGGCAGCCGATGACGGTGAAGCGGTAAGAGCGGCAGAGACGGCGACTGCGGAAGCCTATCGTCTGCTCGATCTTGTGAAAGTCGATGCGGTCTCGCCTGTTGAAACAGAAGCTGCGCATCAAGGCTCGGCGGCTGACCGTGCGGGCGAGCTCGGGGCGCGGTTTGCGCTGAGCGGCGATATCAGGCGCGAAGGGGAGGCGCTGAAGTCGACCGTACGTGTCGTGGACGTGTCAGCCCGCACGACTATTGCGCAGATCAGCCTGCAAAGACGCGGGGACAAGCCCAACAGTATTGCCTACGGCAGCGCTGCCATCGCGGCGCGGGTGATGGCGTGCCTCGAGGCCTACATAGCAGCCGATGACGCCGCGACGCTGAATACGGAAGCATTTACGTTGATGGGGCGGGCCTGCGCGACCGACCTCAATGATGTATCGACCAGCTATCGGGAACTGATGGAGAAGCGGCCGAAGAACATGCTGGCTCCAGGACATCTGGCTGACTCGCTGGTGTGGCGGCTTCCGCGGTTGCCGCAGGCGCAACGGCCGGCGGCGCTTGCAGAGGCCGAGGCTGCCGTGAAGCGCGCAGAAGAGATGGCTCCGGACAGTTATGGGACAGCGATTGCGCGTGTGTCGTCGGCCGTGGTTCGTGAGGAGGCGCCCCTTGCCTGGTTGCCGCGTCTGGAAGAAACGCTGGCGCGCGCGCCCAAGCCGAACGAGGCGCTCGCGTTTGCGCGGGCAAGCGGAACTGCCGGTCAGCAAGTGCTGGAACTCGGGCGCATCAGAGATGCCGAGCGATATTTCGCGCAGGCGAATCTCAATGACCCGACCTACGGCAACTTCGCTTATTATCAGGCCGTTGCTCAGGCTGCGTCCGGCCAATTCGGTGCAAAGGAGCTCCTAAACGATCTCGTTGCGACCCGCGTGAGTGGATATACTTGGGAGATCGCGATGACGGCCGCGATCTTCCTGAACGCGACGGACCCGGAGATCGTGTTCGCGGCGACGCCGCCGGATGCGCGGGAGGCCGTGCCCTGCTATCGTGACCTGATTGCGTCGCTGAAGGCGACGGATCGTCAAGTGCGTCTGGCGGGCGCCAAGCGGGCAGATGTCTGCCTGACGGCCTTCGACAGTCCTCATGTGAACATCCAGGCGCAGTCGATGCTTGGCGATCTCGATCGCGCGTTCGAGATGTTTGATCGGCCGGACTTTACCGTCTTCATGTGGAATTACTGGTCGCCGATCTTCCTGCCGTCGACCAAGGCGATGCGCGCCGATCCGCGCTTCCTGACCGTGGCGCAGAAGCTGGGCTTCGTCGATTACTGGAAGCAGACGAAGACGCAGCCGGATGTGTGCGAGACGGCGGAGGAGCGGGATATTCCCTTGTGCGTTGCTTTGCGTGAGGCGGGCTGATGTCTGATGAGCTGAGCCCGAAGCGGAAGGCGCGGGTGGTTGCGTATGTGATCGGCGCGTTTGTGGTGCTGGCGGCGGTGGTCGCGCTCAGCCTGCGGATACTGTCGCCGTAGGAAGGGGGGAGGACGCGATGCTCTACGCGATGCTGGCTTACCATACCGAAGGCACGATCACGGCGATGACGCCTGAGGAGGACGTCGCGCTGATGGAGGGCATGCACAAGGTGCATGGGCGGCTGACGGACGAGGGCAAGCTGGGGCCGGCGGCGCGGCTCGGGGCTACGGAGAAGGCCAGGACTGTGCGGGGCGGCGTGGTGTTCGACGGGCCGTTCGCCGAGACGAAGGAGGCGCTACTGGGTTTCTATGTGCTGGATTGCGCCTCGATGGAGGAGGCGGTGCAGGCGGCGAAGGATCTGCAGAAGGCCAATCCGTCGGCGATCTACGAGTTGCGGCCGATCCCGCTCTACCTGCCGGGCGTGCCATTCCCGGTGACGGAGGCCCGGTGACGGAGGCCCGGTGACGGAGGGCTGATCCGAGATGCCTCGCCGGACGTAGTGCTGGTGAAGCTCGCGGGAGGCTGATCTGGAAAAGTCGCTGGAGCCGTACGGGGTAGGGCAGCAGGTCCGCTGGCGCTGGGGCGAGCACATGGCCGAGGGCAAGGTCGCCGAGGTCTTCACCGAGCGCGTGGAGCGGACGATCAAGGGCACGCGCGTGGTTCGAAACGGGGAGCCTGATAATCCGGCTTACCTGATCGAGCAGGAGAGCGGGGCCAAGGTGCTGAAGAAGCATTCCGAGCTGTTTCGGGGCTGATTGCTGCCTTTAGGGCAGGGTATGAGGGCTATCCCCGGGGTTATTGATCAGGTCTGGCTGGGTCGGGAACTGGCGGAAAGACTTGAAGCGGGGATGGTATTTCCCTATTTCCAGCGCCTGAGGGCTCGTTTCCCCTTCGAAATAAGGCCATTTTAGCTGGCCGGATCACCATTTGGGAAAAAAGCAAGGCCCCGCTTGCAACAAAGCTGGTGGGCGGCTATACGACCCCTCTGAGCGGCAGATTCGTTAACACGAGCCTGCCGTTTCTCGTCCAAGATTGCAGGTGGAGCAAGCAATTCAAAACCAGCTAACTATCTGGTTTTGCTCCTCAATTTCCTGCATGAGACGGGGTGTGACGGGACAGGGTGCGTAGTTGGCGGCGACGCTAACGACGACACCCTCGAGTTCGTTTCCGCCTCGGGACGGGGGCACGTTGGTCATGCGGACCGCGAGCCCTCTCCTTACTGACCGGTAGCCTCTCATGGCTTCAGGTTGGCTGGAAGGGTGAAACGACCGCGGGTCCTGCGTGCGCTTCCTGGGGCGATCGGAATAGTCCGGTTGTCCAATCTGGAGACCGCATATGGATAAAGCTGGAAAAGCGGTAGCGCTGGAGGCCTATAAACAGGTCTTCGCCGATGCCGGCGTGATCGTTGTCACGCAATATTCCGGATTGACCGTGCGTGAGCTCACGGATCTGCGCGGCAAGCTTAAAGCTGAAGGCGCAAATCTGAAGGTCATCAAGAACCGGCTTGCGAAAATCGCGCTGGAAGGCAAGGGCGGCGATGCAGCGGGGGCGATGTTCGTCGGCCCCGTGGCAATTGCGTTCTCGCCGGATCCGGTGGCGGCTTCGAAGGTCGTGGCGGACTTCGCCAAGACGAACGACAAGCTCGTTCTGATTGGCGCTCTCATGGGCGACCAGGTGCTCGATCAGGCCGCGGTTAAGCAGCTCGCTGCTCTGCCGTCGCTGGACCAGCTCCGTGGCAAGATCATCGGCCTCATCCAGGCTCCGGCGACGAAGATCGCTGGAATCGTGGCTGCGCCGGCTGCTCAGCTCGCTCGTGTCGTTGGCGCTTACGCCAACAAAGACGCCGCCTGAGACCCGCTCTCAAACGAAACATCCGTAGTCACACACCCGCACTCAAGGAAAATCTCAAATGTCGAAACTTGATAAAATCGTCGAAGACCTGTCGGCTCTGACGGTTCTCGAAGCTGCCGACCTCGCCAAGCTTCTCGAAGAGAAGTGGGGCGTTTCGGCTGCCGCACCGGTCGCAGCTGCTGCTGGCCCGGCTGTCGCTGCCGGCCCGGCTGCTGAAGCCCAAACCGAGTTCTCGGTCATCCTGAAGGATGCCGGCGACAAGAAAATCAACGTGATCAAAGTCGTTCGCGAAGTCGTGCCGAGCCTCGGCCTGAAAGAAGCGAAAGACCTCGTCGAAGCTGCTCCGAAGCCCGTCAAAGAAGGCGTGTCGAAAGAGGAAGCCGAGACCATCAAGAAGAAGCTGGAAGAGACCGGCGCCAAGGTCGAAATCAAGTAAGGCCTTCTGCGTGTCGCCGAGGGCTCGTCCTTCGGCGGCACGCTCCGCCTTCCGCCTCACGCGCGTGTGGGGTTGACGGGTGGTGTAGAGTTATCCCGGCGGTCTGATTCCAGGCCGTCATCGCGCACCGGATACTAACGGTCCAACGGCGCCACCCTAGCCCTGAGGGTGGAAGCTGCGGCCCAAACAAACGAGATGACCAAGACATGGCTCTGTCGTTCACCGCGAAGAAGCGTATTCGGAAGTCCTACGGTGAGATCCCTGAAACAGTGCAGATGCCGAACCTGATCGAGGTTCAGCGCGCCTCCTATGAACAATTCCTCCAGATGCATACGCCCGCTGACAAGCGTGAGGCGGATGGCCTGGAAGCTGTCTTCAAGTCCGTATTCCCGATCAAGGACTTCTCTGATCGCGCCGTCCTCGAATACATCTCGTTCGAGTTCGAGGCGCCCAAGTTCGACGTGCAGGAGTGCATGCAGCGCGACCTCAACTTCGCTGCGCCCCTGAAAGTGAAACTGCGCCTGATCGTCTTCGAAACGGACGAAGAGACCGGCGCAAAGTCCATCAAGGACATCAAGGAACAAGACGTCTATCTCGGCGACATCCCGCTGATGACGGACAAGGGCACCTTCATCATCAACGGCACCGAGCGCGTCATCGTCTCGCAGATGCACCGTTCGCCGGGCGTGTTCTTCGACCACGACAAGGGCAAGACCCACGCTTCGGGCAAGCTGCTGTTCGCCGCCCGCGTGATCCCGTACCGCGGCTCGTGGCTCGATTTCGAGTTCGACGCGAAAGACATCCTGCACGTCCGTATTGACCGCAAGCGCAAGCTGCCGGCGACCGTGCTGCTGCAGGCGCTGAACTACAGCGGCGGCAAGATCCTCGACACGTTCTACAACAAGGTCACGTACAAGCTGGACAAAGCCGGCTGGGTCACGGGCTTCTCGGCTGACCGCTGGAAAGGCGCGCGCCCGGAGTTCGAACTGGTCGACAAGAAGACCGGCAAAGCCGTCTTCCCGGCTGGCAAGAAGATCACCCCGGTCAAGGCCAAGAAAGCCGAAGCCGATGGCCTGCAGGACATCCTGGTTCCCTCGAGCTTCCTGGAAGGCAAGTTCGTCGGCGAGGACGTGATCAACGCCGCGACCGGCGAGATCTACGCGGAAGCCGGCGACGAGCTGACTGAAGAGTCTGTGGCGGCGCTGCGCGAAGCCAAGATCAAGTCGATCCAGCTTCTCGACACCGATGGCGACAACGCCCGCGGCCCGTGGATCCGCAACACGCTGAAAGTGGACAAGGCGACGTCGCGCATCGACGCGCTGTCGGACATCTACCGCGTCATGCGCCCGGGCGAACCGCCGACGCTGGAAGCCGGTGAAGCGCTGTTCAACCAGCTCTTCTTCGATCGCGAGCGCTATGACCTCTCGGCCGTCGGCCGCGTGAAAATGAACATGCGTCTCGGCATGGAAGCTCCCGACACGCAGCGCACGCTGCGCGAGGAAGACATCGTCGCCGTGATGCGCACCGTGCTCGACCTGAAAGACGGGAAGGGTGAAGTCGACGATATCGACAACCTCGGCAACCGCCGCGTCCGTTCGGTGGGCGAACTGCTCGAGAACTCCGTGCGTGTCGGTCTCGTCCGCATGGAGCGCGCGATCAAGGAGCGTATGTCGTCGGTCGATATCGACACCGTCATGCCGCACGACCTGATCAACGCGAAGCCGGTGGTTGCCGCCGTTCGCGAATTCTTCGGCTCGTCGCAGCTCTCGCAGTTCATGGACCAGACGAACCCGCTCTCCGAGATCACCCACAAGCGCCGTCTCTCGGCCCTTGGACCGGGCGGTCTGACGCGTGAGCGCGCCGGCTTCGAAGTGCGCGACGTGCACCCGACGCACTACGGCCGTATCTGCCCGATCGAAACGCCAGAAGGTCCGAACATCGGCCTGATCAACTCGCTGGCCACGCACGCCCGCATCAACAAGTACGGCTTCATCGAGAGCCCGTACCGGAAGGTGAAGGACGGCAAGCTGACCAACGAGGTGAAGTACCTCTCGGCCATGGAAGAACAGCGCTACGCGATCGCCCAGGCGAACGCGAAGATGGATGCGAAGGGTCTGCTGACGAACGAGTTCGTCAACGCCCGCGTCGGTCCGGCGCGTGACGCCATGCTCGTCGCCAAGGAAGGCGTTGAGTACATCGACGTCTCGCCGAAGCAGGTCGTGTCGGTCGCTGCCGCGCTCATCCCGTTCCTCGAGAACGACGACGCGAACCGCGCGCTGATGGGCTCGAACATGCAACGTCAGGCCGTGCCGCTGATCCAGACGGAAGCTCCGCTGGTCGGCACCGGTCTCGAAGGTGTAGTCGCTCGCGACAGCCGCGCTGCGGTTGCTGCGAAACGCGGCGGCATCATCGAGCAGGTCGATGCAACGCGTATCGTTGTGCGCGCGACGGACGATCTCGATAACGCCAAGTCCGGCGTCGATATCTACCGCCTGTCGAAGTACCAGCGTTCGAACCAGAACTCGTGCATCAACCAACGCCCGATCGTGAAGGTCGGCGACAAGGTTGCCAAAGGCGACATCATCGCTGACGGTCCGTCGACGGACCTGGGCGAACTGGCGCTGGGCCGGAACGTGCTCGTCGCGTTCATGCCGTGGAATGGCTACAACTTCGAAGACTCGATCCTGATCTCCGAGCGCATCGTGCGCGACGACGTGTTCACCTCGATTCACATCGAGGAATTCGAAATCGCCGCCCGCGACACCAAGCTCGGACCGGAAGAGATCACGCGCGATATCCCGAACGTCGGTGAGGAAGCCCTGCGCAACCTCGACGAAGCGGGCATCGTGGCCGTCGGCGCCGAAGTGGCTGCCGGCGACATCCTGGTCGGCAAGGTCACGCCGAAGGGCGAGTCGCCCATGACGCCGGAAGAGAAACTCCTCCGCGCCATCTTCGGCGAGAAAGCCTCGGACGTCCGCGACACCTCGCTCCGCATGCCTCCGGGCGCGACGGGCACGGTGGTGGAAGTCCGCGTGTTCAACCGTCACGGCGTCGACAAGGATCAGCGCGCGCTCCAGATCGAGCGCGAGCAGATCGACCAGCTGATGACCGACAAGGACGACGAGATCGCGATCATCGAACGCGACGCTCTCTCGCGTCTCAAAGTGCTGCTGAACGGTCAGAAAGCTGTCGCTCGCGGCGGCAAGAAAACCGATATCACCGACGAGTTCATCGCCGAGCAGTCCGCCTCTGATCTGTGGAAGATCGGCGTGGACGACGACGCGGTCGACAGCCAGGTGAAAGCGCTCAAAGGCTCGTACGATGACTCGGTGGCCCTGATCGAAGCCCGCATCGCGGACAAGATCGAGAAGGTCCAGCGTGGCGACGACCTGCCGCCGGGCGTCATGAAGGTGGTCAAGGTGTTCGTGGCTGTGAAGCGCAAGCTGCAGCCGGGCGACAAGATGGCCGGCCGTCACGGCAACAAAGGGGTTATCTCCAAGATCAACCCGCTCGAAGACATGCCGTACCTGAACGACGGTACGCCGGTCGACATCGTTCTGAACCCGCTGGGCGTGCCTTCGCGTATGAACGTCGGTCAGATCCTCGAGACCCACATGGGCTGGGCCTGTGCGGGTATCGGCAAGATGATCGATGCGGCTCTGAAAGAGTACCGTCACGACCACGACGCCAAGGCTCTCCAGAAATCCCTGCGCGATGCGTATGGCGAGGATGAAGAGCTGCCGAAGACCAACGAAGAGCTGGAAGAACTCGCCAGCAACCTCGTGAAAGGCGTTCCGATTGCGACGCCGGTGTTCGATGGCGCCGACGAAGACGACATCGCCGTCATGCTCAAGAAGGCCGGCTACGACACGTCGGGCCAAGTGTATCTGCACGATGGCCGCACGGGTGAGCGTTTCACCCGCAAGGTCACGGTCGGCTACAAGTATCTGCTCAAGCTCCACCACCTAGTGGACGAGAAGATCCACGCCCGTTCGACCGGTCCGTACTCGCTCGTCACGCAGCAACCGCTGGGCGGCAAGGCGCAGTTCGGCGGCCAGCGCTTCGGCGAGATGGAGGTCTGGGCGCTCGAAGCGTACGGCGCCGCCTACACGCTGCAGGAAATGCTGACGGTGAAGTCGGACGACACGGCGGGCAGGGCGAAGGTCTACGAGTCGATCGTCCGCGGCGACGACACGTTCGAAGCCGGCATCCCGGAATCGTTCAACGTGCTTGTCAAAGAGATGCGTTCGCTGGGCCTCAACGTCGAGCTCCTCGAGTCGCAGCCTGAAGCTAACGAAGACGAGGACGCCGCCACGTAATCCGCGTCGGTATCGTCTGACTTTTCGCCATGAATATCCGGAGGGCCGTCAGGTCCTCCGGTCACCCCAAGAGGGAGACTAATCAGGATGAGCCAGGAAATCACGAACCTGTTCAGCCCGAACACACCGGTGCCGACGTTCGAGGCCATTCGTATCGCGATCGCAAGCCCGGAAGAGATCCGGAAGTGGTCGTCGGGCGAGATCAAGAAGCCGGAAACGATCAACTACCGTACGTTCAAACCGGAACGCGACGGCCTGTTCTGCGCCCGCATCTTCGGGCCGATCAAGGATTACGAGTGCCTGTGCGGCAAGTACAAGCGCATCAAGTATCGTGGCGTGACCTGCGAGAAGTGCGGCGTTGAAGTGACGCTCGCCCGCGTCCGTCGCGAGCGCATGGGCCACATCGAGCTGGCCGCTCCGGTCGCTCACATCTGGTTCCTGAAGTCGCTGCCGTCGCGCATCTCGCTGATGCTCGACATGGCGCTGAAGGATGTGGAGCGCGTGCTCTACTTCGAAAGCTACATCGTCACCGAGCCGGGCCTGACGCCGCTCAAGGAAAAGCAACTCCTCACGGAAGAGGAGTACATGCAGAACCAGGAGCAGCTGGGCGAGGACTCGTTCACGGCCCACATCGGCGCCGAAGCGATTCGCGAACTGCTCAAGGCCTATGACCTCGACGCCGAGGCCGACCGTC
Organism: Hyphomonadaceae bacterium; assembly: GCA_965229115.1. Lineage (GTDB taxonomy): Bacteria > Pseudomonadota > Alphaproteobacteria > Caulobacterales > Hyphomonadaceae > UBA7672. The sequence goes on from CBDDIR010000003.1 coordinate 1,206,003, forward strand.
TGCGCGTTGAGCTCGCGGAAGCGACCGGCGAACTCAAGCCGAAGAAGATCGCCAAGCGCCTCAAGCTGGTCGAGAGCTTCATCGCATCGGGCTGCCGCCCGGAGTGGATGATCCTCACGATCGTGCCGGTCATCCCGCCGGACCTGCGCCCGCTGGTTCCGCTCGATGGCGGCCGCTTCGCGACGTCGGATCTCAACGATCTCTATCGCCGCGTGATCAACCGCAACAACCGCCTCAAGCGCCTGATGGAACTCCGCGCGCCGGACATCATCATCCGCAACGAGAAGCGGATGCTGCAGGAGTCGGTGGACGCGCTGTTCGACAACGGCCGTCGTGGCCGCGTCATCACGGGCACCAACAAGCGCCCGCTGAAGTCGCTGTCCGACATGCTGAAGGGCAAACAGGGTCGCTTCCGTCAGAACTTGCTCGGCAAGCGCGTCGACTACTCGGGCCGTTCGGTCATCGTCGTCGGTCCGGAGCTCAAGCTGCACCAGTGCGGCCTGCCGAAGAAGATGGCGCTCGAACTGTTCAAGCCGTTCATCTACGCGCGTCTCGACGCGAAAGGTCTCGCCGGTACGGTGAAGGCCGCGAAGAAGCTCGTCGAGAAAGAGAAGCCGGAAGTCTGGGACATCCTCGAAGAGGTTATCCGCGAACACCCGGTTCTGCTGAACCGCGCGCCGACGCTCCACCGTCTGGGCATCCAGGCGTTCGAGCCGAAGCTGATCGAAGGCAAGGCCATCCAGCTCCACCCGCTGGTCTGCGCCGCGTTCAACGCTGACTTCGACGGCGACCAGATGGCCGTGCACGTTCCGCTGAGCATGGAAGCCCAGCTCGAAGCGCGCGTCCTGATGATGTCGACCAACAACATCCTCTCGCCCGCCAACGGCCGCCCGATCATCGTGCCGTCGCAAGACATCGTTCTCGGCCTCTACTATCTCTCGATCGAACGGGAGAAAGAGAAAGGCGAGGGCATGATGTTCTCGGATCTCGCCGAGATCGAACACGCTCTGTCGGCCGGCAAGGTGTCGCTGCACGCCAAGGTCAAGGCGCGCTTCATCACCAAGGACGAGAACGGCAAAGACGTCGCGAAGGTGTTCAACACCACGCCGGGCCGCATGATGATCGCGGACTGCCTGCCGCGTGAACACGGCATGGACCCGACGACCGCGAACGAGCTGATGACGAAAAAATCGGTCGGGAAACTGATCGACATCGTTTACCGGAACTGCGGTCAGAAGGCGACGGTCATCTTCTGCGACCGCGTCATGGCGCTCGGCTTCCGTGAAGCTGCCAAGGCTGGCATCTCGTTCGGCAAGGACGACATGGTCATCCCGAAGGCCAAGGACAAACTGGTCGCCGACACCCGCAAGCTCGTGAACGAGTACGAACGTCAGTACGCTGACGGTCTCATCACGCGCGGCGAGAAGTTCAACAAGGTGGTCGACGCCTGGTCCGCTTGTACGGACAAGGTCGCCGACGCCATGATGGACGCTGCCGGCGCCACCGTTGGCGAACCGAACTCGGTCTTCATGATGGCCCACTCGGGCGCTCGTGGTTCGAAGAACCAGATGAAGCAGCTCGCCGGCATGCGCGGCCTTATGGCCAAGCCGTCGGGTGAGATCATCGAGACGCCGATCGTGTCGAACTTCAAGGAAGGCCTCACCGTTCTCGAGTACTTCAACTCGACCCACGGCGCACGTAAGGGCCTCGCCGACACGGCGCTCAAGACCGCGAACTCGGGCTACCTCACGCGTCGTCTCGTCGACGTGGCGCAGGACTGCATCATCACGGAAGAGGATTGCGGCACCGACAAGGGCATCACGCTCGCGGCGGTCATGGAAGGCGCAGACGTCATCGTCTCGCTCGCCGAACGCACCCTCGGCCGCACGACCGCGGAAGACATCAAGCACCCGAACACCGGCGCGATCATTGCTCCGGCCAACACCTATCTGGACGAGGAAGTCGCCGCCCAGATCGACAAGGCCGGCGTTGACCGCATCCTGGTGCGCTCGGTGCTGACCTGCGAAACCCGCAATGGCTGCTGCGCCTCGTGCTACGGCCGCGACCTCGCTCGCGGCACGCGCGTCAACGTCGGTGAAGCTGTCGGCGTCATCGCCGCTCAGTCGATCGGCGAACCGGGCACGCAGCTCACCATGCGTACGTTCCACATCGGTGGCGCGGCTCAGGTTACGACGGAAAGCTCGCTCGAAGCCGCGTTCGACTCGGACGTTCGCTTCGAGAACGCTTCGGTCGTCAAACGCGACGACGGCACCTTCGTGGTCAACGGCCGCTCGATGGAGGTCAAACTCATCGACGCCGAAGGCCGCATCCGTCAGACCTTCAAGCCGGTCTATGGCGCGCGTCTGCGCTATGGCGATGGCGACAAGGTCAAGCGCGGCGAGCGCGTGGCTGACTGGGATCCGTTCGCGACACCGATCGTCACCGACCTCGCGGGCAAGGTGAAGTTCGAAGACCTGATCGAAGGCGTCACGACCCGCGACGAAACCGACGAAGCGACCGGCATCGCCAACAAGGTGGTGATCGACGCTCGCACGGGTTCGAAGAAGGTCGAGCTCAAGCCGAGCATCGTGCTCGTCGACGACAACGGCGCTCCGATCAAACACGCTGGCGGCATGCAGGCGCGTTACCTGCTGCCGGTCGACGCTATCCTGTCGGTGTCGGAAGGCGACGACGTTCGTCCGGGCGACACGCTGGCGCGTGTCCAGACCGGCGGCGCGACGACCCGCGACATCACGGGTGGTCTGCCGCGCGTTGCCGAACTGTTCGAAGCCCGTCGTCCGAAGGATCACGCGATCATCGCGGAGATCACCGGCAAGGTGGAATTCGGTCGCGACTACAAGAACAAGCGTCGCGTCCGTCTCGTGCCGGAAGAGGAGGGCGCAGAGCCGATGGAATATCTGGTGCCGAAGACCAAGCACCTGATGGTCCAGGAAGGCGACCTGCTGAAGAAGGGCGAATACCTGCTCGAGGGCAATCCCGCGCCGCAGGACATTCTCACCATCCTCGGCGTCGAGGCGCTGGCCGACTATCTCGTGAACGAGATCCAGAAGGTCTATCGTCTGCAAGGCGTGCCGATCGACGACAAGCACATCGAAGTCATCGTCAGCCAGATGCTGAAGAAGGTCGAAGTGTCCGAAGGCGGTTCGACCACGCTGCTCAACGGTGAAGCCGTCGACGCGCTCGAGTTCGAAGAAGCCAACGCTGCGGCGATCAAAGCCGGTCGCGAGCCCGCCAAGGGCACCCGCGTCCTGCTGGGCATCACCAAGGCCTCGCTGCAGACCCGGTCGTTCTTCTCGGCCGCTTCGTTCCAGGAAACGACCCGCGTCCTCACGGAAGCGGCGATCCAGGGCAAGATCGATCCGCTCGATGGTCTCAAGGAGAACGTCATCGTCGGCCGTCTTATCCCGGCCGGCACCGGTGGCGCGCTGCGCAAGTACCGCAAACTCGCTGGCGATCGCGATGTTCGCCTGAAGGAGCAACGCAAGGTCAACCAGCCCCTCCCGGCTCTGCCAGCGGCAGAATAGGGAAGGCGAAGCCTACCAATGATAGCGGGCGCGGAATCTCAGGATTCCGCGCCCGTTTTCGTTTCGGACCGGCGATCGCGCCGAATCCGTATGGCGGCAGGTGGAATCGTCGATTGAACCATGCCGCACGCGGAATTCAGGATTCGGCGAGTCCGAGCCCGCTTTTGGCGTCAATCGGCGGTCAGGGCAGGGGGTAGCGGCAGGTCCTTGCCACCGGAAAAGCCCTGCGGCACAAGGCTCGACCCCCATTGAGGCGATACGCGCAGATTCCGGCGGTTGCCGCTCTTGACCCCGTTAAGTGAGGCCAGTATAGCCCCGGCTCACATTGGCGGACCGGCCGTGGACTTTGTCCAAACGCGGTTAAGGCAATGTGTCCTAAGAGAGCGAAAGCCTCGATAGAATTCAGCCGGGACAGCCTTATGGGTTGTCGCGGCCAAAGTTTTTGCAGGCAAGACACGCCGATTTGGCCCAAAAAGCCCGGCGATTTGGCGTTACGAGCGAGGGTGAATGCCTACGATTCAGCAGCTGATCCGCAAGCCGCGGCACGATAAGCCGGCCCGGAACAAAGTCCCGGCCCTTAAAGGGTGCCCGCAGCGTCGCGGCGTCTGCACGCGCGTCTATACGACGACCCCGAAGAAGCCGAACTCGGCGCTTCGTAAGGTCGCCAAGGTGCGCCTGACCACGCAGCACGAAGCTGTGTGCTACATCCCGGGCGAAGGCCACAACCTGCAGGAACACTCGGTTGTTCTGATCCGCGGCGGCCGCGTGAAAGACTTGCCGGGCGTGCGTTACCACATCCTCCGCGGCGTGCTGGATACCCAGGGCGTCAAAGACCGCAAGAAGCGCCGTTCGCACTACGGCGTTAAGCGTCCGAAATAAGCTGAGCAGAGTCAGAAATGTCCCGTCGTCACCGCGCAGAAAAACGCCAGGTCCTTCCCGACGCCCAATATGGCGATCAGGTCATCACCCGCTTCATGAACCAGGTGATGTATCAGGGCAAAAAATCCGCCGCCGAGAAGATCGTTTACGGCGCGCTGGAAACCGTTGCTACGAAGTCCAAGCGTCCTGCGACCGAGATCTTCCACGAAGCGCTCACCAACGTCGCTCCGTCGGTTGAAGTCCGTTCGCGTCGCGTCGGCGGCGCAACCTACCAGGTTCCGGTTGAGGTTCGTCCGGAGCGCCGTCAGGCTCTCGCCATCCGCTGGCTGATCGAGTACGCGCGCGCCCGTTCGGAAAACACGATGCAGGAACGTCTGGCTGCCGAGATGCTCGACGCCTCGCACGGCCGTGGTTCTGCAGTGAAGAAGCGTGAAGACACGCACCGGATGGCGGAAGCCAACCGCGCCTTCTCGCACTACCGCTGGTAATCCTGCGGTCCGCCGCAATACGCATACAGAGGGCTCCCCATGCCTCGCACACACAAGCTCGAAGACTACCGTAACTTCGGGATCATGGCGCACATCGACGCCGGCAAAACCACGACGACCGAACGCGTCCTGTTCTACTCAGGCAAGTCGCACAAGATCGGCGAAGTCCACGATGGCGCGGCCACGATGGACTGGATGGAGCAAGAGCAAGAGCGCGGCATCACGATCACGTCGGCCGCGACGACCTGCTTCTGGCAAGACAAGCGCCTGAACATCATCGACACGCCCGGACACGTCGACTTCACGATCGAAGTCGAGCGCTCGCTGCGCGTTCTCGACGGCGCTGTGGCCGTTCTCGACGGCAACCAAGGCGTTGAGCCGCAGACGGAAACCGTCTGGCGCCAGGCCGACAAGTACAATGTTCCGCGGATCGTCTTCGCGAACAAGATGGATAAGATCGGCGCGGACTTCTACAACTGCGTCAACGACCTGGTGAAGCGTCTCGGCGTGAAGCCGGTGCCGCTGCAACTCCCGATCGGTATCGAGAACACCTTCAAAGGCGTCGTCGATCTGGTCGAGATGAACGCTGTGGTCTGGCGCGATGAGTCGCTGGGCGCGAAGTTCGACATCGTCGAAATCCCGGACGATCTGAAAGAGAAAGCGCAAGAGTACCGCGCTGCTCTGATCGAAGCCGTTGCCGAGCTCGATGACGAAGTCATGGCCGCCTTCTTCGAAGGCAAAGAGCCGGACACCGCCACGATCAAGCGCCTGATCCGCAAAGCCGTTCTGACCGGCGCCTTCTATCCGGTGCTGTGCGGCTCGGCCTTCAAGAACAAGGGCGTTCAGCCCCTGCTCGACGCCGTCGTCGACTACCTGCCGTCGCCGCTCGACGTGCCGGCCGTCAAAGGCATCGATCCGAAGGACGAATCCGAGATCGAGCGCCCGCAGACGGACGATGCTCCTCTGTCGATGCTCGCCTTCAAGATCATGGACGACCCGTTCGTCGGTTCGATCACGTTCTGCCGCGTTTACTCGGGCACGCTGAACTCGGGCACCACGCTCCTCAACTCCACCAAGGAGAAGAAAGAGCGCATCGGCCGCATGCTCGAAATGCACGCGAACGACCGTAAGGACATCAAGGAAGCCTTCGCTGGCGACATCGTTGCTGTGGCTGCTCTGAAAGAGTCGACCACGGGCGACACGCTCTGCGATCCGGCTCACCCGGTCATCCTCGAGAAAATGGAATTCCCCGAGCCGGTCATCGAGATCGCGATCGAGCCGAAATCCAAAGCCGACCAGGAAAAGCTGGCGCTCGCGCTGCAGCGTCTGGCCGCTGAGGATCCGTCCTTCCGCGTTTCGACCGATCACGAGTCGGGCCAGACCCGCCTCAAAGGCATGGGCGAACTTCACCTCGACATCAAAGTCGACATTCTGCGCCGTACCTACAAGGTCGACGCGAACATCGGCGCGCCGCAGGTTGCCTACCGTGAGACGCTCGGCCGTCCGGCCGACATCGACTACACGCACAAGAAGCAGTCCGGCGGTACGGGCCAGTTCGCCCGCGTGAAGCTCACCTTCGAGCCGCTGCCCCCGGGTTCGGGCTTCATCTTCGAAAGCGCGATCGTCGGCGGTTCGGTGCCGAAGGAATACATCCCGGGCGTCGAGAAGGGCCTCAAGTCGGTCCTCAACTCGGGTCCGCTGGCTGGCTTCCCGGTTATCGACTTCAAGGTCACGCTGACGGACGGCGCGTTCCACGACGTCGACTCGAGCGTGCTCGCCTTCGAGATCGCGGCCCGTGCTGCGTTCCGCGAAATCTCGGACAAGCTGGGCATGAAACTGCTCGAGCCGGTCATGAAAGTCGAAGTCGTGTCGCCGGAAGATTACGTCGGCACCGTCATCGGCGACCTGAACTCCCGTCGTGGCATGATCCTGGGTCAGGAAATGCGCGGCAACGCGACCGTCATCAACTCGATGGTCCCGCTTGCCAACATGTTCGGATACGTTAACAACCTGCGCTCCTCGACGCAGGGCAGGGCGAACTACACGATGCAGTTCGACCACTACGAGGCGGTGCCGGGCGCCGTCGCGAAGGAAGTGATTGAGAAACTCAGCGGCTGATGAAGCCTAACAGGCGGCCAACCCCGCTGATTGAATTTACGGAGTAGGAAAGATGGGTAAGGAAAAATTCGCGCGTAACAAACCGCACGTCAACGTTGGCACGATTGGCCACGTCGACCACGGCAAGACGACGCTGACGGCGGCGATCACGATCGTTCTCGCCAAGTCGGGCGGCGCGACCGCCAAGAAATACGACGAGATCGACGCTGCTCCGGAAGAAAAAGCCCGCGGCATCACGATCAACACGGCTCACGTCGAGTACGAAACGGCCGAGCGTCACTACGCTCACGTCGACTGCCCGGGACACGCCGACTACGTGAAGAACATGATCACCGGCGCCGCGCAGATGGACGGCGGTATCCTGGTTGTGTCGGCCGCTGACGGCCCGATGCCGCAGACCCGAGAGCACATCCTGCTCGCCCGTCAGGTCGGCGTTCCGGCTCTCGTGGTCTTCCTGAACAAGGTCGACATGGTCGACGACAAAGAACTCCTCGAGCTCGTCGAACTCGAAGTTCGCGAACTGCTGTCGTCGTACAACTTCCCCGGCGACACGATCGCCATCGTCCCGGGCTCGGCCCTGGCCGCTGTCGAAGGCCGCGATGCTGAAATCGGCGAACAAGCCGTTCTGAAGCTGATGGCTGCTGTCGACGCCAACATCCCGACCCCGGAGCGTCCGCTCGACCAGCCGTTCCTGATGGCTATCGAAGACGTCTTCTCGATCTCGGGCCGTGGTACGGTTGTGACCGGCAAGATCGATCGTGGCATCGTGAAAGTCGGCGACGAACTCGAAATCGTCGGCATCAAGGACACGCAGAAAACGACCTGCACGGGCGTCGAGATGTTCCGCAAGCTGCTCGATCAGGGCCAGGCTGGCGACAACGTCGGCATCCTCGTCCGCGGTATCGATCGCGAGCAAGTCGAGCGCGGCCAAGTGCTGTGCAAGCCGAACTCGGTCAAGCCGCACAAGAAGTTCGAAGCTGAGGTGTACGTCCTCAACAAGGATGAAGGTGGCCGTCACACGCCGTTCTTCGCCAACTACCGTCCGCAGTTCTACTTCCGCACGACCGACGTGACGGGCATCGTGGAACTTCCGGCTGGCACCGAGATGGTGATGCCGGGCGACAACGTGAAACTCGTCGTTTCGCTGATCGCCCCGATCGCTCTCGAAGAAAAACAACGCTTCGCCATTCGCGAAGGCGGCCGCACGGTTGGTTCGGGCGTCGTTGCGAAGATCGTCGAGTAGTCTTCGACCATCTTTGACTGAACACTAGAGAGGGCGTCAGGGAAACCTGACGCCCTTTCGCTTTTCGGCTATGCCATTTGCGTCGATCACGATGGGCGCAAGCGACAAACTCTTGCGACAGTTGGGCGGCAGGTATGGCTCGGAATCATTCCTCGAGACTGGACCGCGCATGACAGGGCAGGGCTTCCGTTGCCTGTACATCAACCTCGATCGCAGTCTTGATCGACGCGAGCAGGTCGAGGCGGAGATCGCGAAGGCCGGTGTATTGGCGGAGCGCGTGCCGGGCTTCGATGGCAAGCGCGACATCGGCAAGCTTCCAACGACCTATAGTTCCTTGCGGCGAACGTTTGTCGGGAAGCAGCTGAACCCCGCAGAAATCGGGTGTGTCGAGAGCCATCGTCGCGCTTTGCGGATCCTGGTGGATGCAGGCGATGCTTTTGGTGTTGTGCTCGAGGACGATGTCGAGCTGCTCGACGGTTTTCGTGATGCGGTCGAAGCACTGATTGCTGAAACGGCTGGCTGGCATCTTATCCGGCTCGAATGGCGCAAGCGCGGGGTGCTGGCGGGGTCGCGTGTCAGCGTGTCGACGGGGCACAGGCTCGTAGTGCCGAAGAACATGACGTTTGGAGCCGCAGCGTTCCTCTATTCGCGGGAAGGGGCGCAGCTGGCGCTCAAGGCGTTGGATGGCGGTTACTTCCAGACCCCGGATGCCGAGTTGGGCTCGCGGGCTGGTCCCGCTTTCCGAATCTACCAGCTCGATCCGCCTGTCGCGCTGGAAAAGCCCCTGGAATCGCTTCTCGGCAATAAGCCCGAGCATGTCGGCGGCAGCGACCGTGAGTCGTCGGACCGGAATCAACTACAGGTGATAGGGAACGGTCTCTACCGGCTGAGGATCAGCCTGCGTCGGCGCGGGTCCGCCAAGTCGAACGCCGCCCGTCTGGAACGGGAGACCGACCGGCTGCGGAAAGCTGGCGGGGCAGGGGAGGCGGCAGGTGGCTGAGCTTGTTCGGGTGGTAAGTCTCTGGATCTACCCCGGCCAGGAACAGGCGTTCGAAGCCTTTGAACGGGAGGCGGCGGCTATCATGGCTAGCCATGGCGGGCGGATCGAGCGCGCCATCCGGATTCGCGGTGAGGGTGAAGACTCACCCTACGAGGTACATATCGTGGCTTTTCCCGACGACTCGGCCTTCGACTCGTACCGCGCAGACCCCCAAACCCAGCAGTTGGCGCAGCGTCGAGCGACGATTATCGCCAAATCCGTGATGCTCAGAGGTGAATTTGCTGGGCCCTATTAGGCCTGCATGTACACTAATATCCCGGTAAATCAGTTGCTTAGCAGAAAACTGCACCCCTGCGACAGCTGGCGTCAATCGAGTGCTTGACGTGTTTAAACCACCGGCCTAATACCCCGGCTCGTTTCAAGCCGCCTTGGCCGTATCCCGGTTCGTCCGGAATAAACGCAAGACGCTGAGACAAAAGGAAAAACTCAACGAGTGCGGCGGCCTGCCGGGGAAGTGTCCCGGGTCTGGCTGCTTTCACGCTGTTTCGGTGGACCGATGGCACAACAGAATATCCGGATCAGGCTCAAGGCCTTCGACCATCGGGCGCTCGACATGTCGGCGCGCGAGATCGTGTCGACGGCGAAGCGTACGGGCGCCCAAGTGCGCGGCCCGGTTCCGCTGCCGACCCGCATTGAGAAATTCACGGTCAACCGCTCGCCCCACATCGACAAGAAGTCGCGCGAGCAGTTCGAGATCCGCACGCACAAGCGCGTGCTCGACATCGTCGACCCGACCCCGCAGACGGTCGACGCCCTCATGAAACTCGATCTCTCCGCCGGCGTCGCCGTCGAGATCAAGCTGGGGAACGGCTAATGCGTACTGGAGTCGTCGCCAAAAAGATCGGTATGACCCGCGTGTTCGGCGCTGATGGCGCTCACATCCCGGTCACCGTGCTCTCGCTCGAAGGCTGCCAGGTCGTTGGCGTCAAGAAAGACGAAGAGCGTGAAGTTGACGTCCTCAAGAAGGGCGAAAAGACCGGCACGCGCAAAGCCAATGACGGTTACACCGCTGTCGTTCTCGGCGCAGGCACCCGCAAGGCCAAGAACGTGAACCAGTCGCTCCGCGGCCAGTTCGCCAAGGCCTCGGTTGAGCCCAAAGCTGTCGTTCGTGAATTCCGCGTCCCCGCTGACATGCTTCTCGAAGTTGGCGCCGAAATCAGCGCTGATCACTTCGTTGCCGGTCAGAAGGTCGACGTCGTCGGCATCACCAAGGGCAAAGGTTTCGCCGGCGCCATGAAGCGTTGGAACTTCGGCGGTCTTGAAGCCTCGCACGGCGTGTCGGTCTCGCACCGCTCGCACGGTTCGACCGGTCAGCGCCAAGATCCGGGTCGCGTCTTCAAAGGCAAGAAAATGGCCGGCCACCTGGGCATGGAGCGCGTCACCACCCAGAACATCGAGATCGTCCGTACGGACGCCGAGCGTGGTCTGATCCTCGTGAAGGGCGCCGTTCCCGGCGCCCAGAACAGCTGGGTCGAAATTCGTGATGCTGTGAAGGCCAAGGACAACAAGGGCGCTCCGTCGCCTGCTGGTCTTCGCGCCAAGGAAGGGCAGGGCTGATGAAACTCCCCGTCGTCAAACTTGACGCCAAAAAAGCCGGCGAGATCGAACTCGCTGACGCCGTCTTTGGCATTGAAGAGATCCGTTCGGACATCCTGCAGCGCATGGTTCGCTATCAGCTGTCCAAACGCCAGGCTGGTACGCACTCGACGCAAAACCGCGACGACGTGTCGGTGACCACCAAGAAGCTCTATCGCCAGAAGGGCACGGGCGGCGCGCGTCACGGTTCGCGTAACGCTCCGATCTTCGTCGGCGGTGGCGTTGCCCACGGTCCGCACCCGCACAGCCACGCTCACGCGCTCCCGAAAAAGGTCCGCGCCTTGGCTCTCAAGCACGCCCTCTCGTCGAAAGTGAAAGACGAGACGCTGATCATTCTCGACGGCTTCGAAGGCGGCAAGACCAAGGACCTGGTTGCCCAGCTCAAGGCGCTCAACATCTCGAACGCCCTGTTCATCGACGGCGCTGAAGTGAACGAACAGTTCGCCAAAGCCGCTCGCAACATCCCGAACATCGACGTGCTCCCGCTCGCCGGCCTCAACGTTTATGACGTTCTGCGCCGCAAGACGCTGGTTCTGTCGCGTCAAGCGGTTGAAGGCGTGAACGCGCGCTTCGCCGAAGCCGAGAAGGCGTAACCGATGGCCGCTCCTAAAGCTCTCCACTACACGCGACTGACCTCGCCGATCATCACCGAGAAATCGACGATGCTCTCCGAGTTCAACAAGGTCGTCTTCCGCGTGCCTCTCGACGCGACCAAGCCGCAGATCAAAGAAGCGGTTGAAGCGCTGTTCAACGTCAACGTGGTTGGCGTGAACACGATCGTCGTCAAAGGCAAATCCAAATTCTTCCGCGGTGTCCCGGGCAAGCGCTCGGACATCAAGAAAGCGATCGTGACGTTGAAGGACGGCCAGTCCATCGACGTGACGACCGGGCTCTGAGGATAAGGCGTCATGGCTCTTAAGACCTTCAACCCGACTTCGCCTGGCCGTCGTCAGCTTGTGCTGATCGACCGTTCGGGCCTGCACAAAGGTGGCCCGGTCAAGGCGCTCACCGAGGGCAAGAACTCCTCGGGCGGCCGCAACAACCTCGGCCGTCGCACCGCGCGCTGGCGTGGGGGTGGTGCCAAGAAGTCGTACCGCATCATCGACTTCAAGCGTCGCAAGTGGAACGTCCCGGCGACAATCGAACGTCTGGAATACGATCCGAACCGCACCGCTTTCATCGCGCTCATCACCTACACGGATGGCGAGCAAGCCTACATCATCGCCCCGCAGCGCGTTGATGTTGGCGATACGGTGATCGCGGGCGAGGGCGTCGACATCAAGCCGGGCAACGCCCTGCCGCTGAAGTCGATCCCGGTCGGCACGATCATCCACAACATCGAGATGAAGCCGCTCAAGGGCGCGCAGATCGCTCGGTCGGCTGGTTCGTACGCTCAGCTCGTCGGTCGTGGCGATGGCTACGCTCAGGTCAAGCTGTCGTCCGGCGAAGTCCGCCTGATCCCGGAAGCCTGCATGGCGACCATCGGCGCGGTGTCGAACCCGGACAACATGAACGTCGTGATCGGCAAGGCCGGCCGCAACGTTCACAAGGGCTGGCGCCCGCACGTTCGCGGCGTCGCCATGAACCCGGTCGACCACCCGCACGGTGGCGGTGAGGGCAAGACGTCCGGTGGCCGTCACCCGGTCACCCCGTGGGGCAAGAAGACCCGCGGTCCGAAGACCCGCAAGAACAAGTCGACCGATCGCCTGATCGTTCGTCGCCGGCATAAAGCGTAACGGAGAGAATTGAGATGACCCGTTCCGTCTGGAAAGGCCCCTTCGTCGATGGCTACCTGCTGAAGAAAGCAGAAGCTTCGCGTGGCGCCGCTCGTCCGACCCCGATCAAGACCTGGTCGCGCCGTTCGACGATCCTCCCCGACTTCATCGGCCTGACCTTCCAGGTCCACAACGGCAAGACGTTCGTGCCGGTCAACGTCTCGGAAGAGATGGTTGGTCACAAGCTCGGCGAGTTCGCGCCGACACGTTCGTTCCCAGGCCACGGCGGCGACAAGAAAGTCGCTCGCAAGCCGGCAGGTAAGTAATCATGGGCAAGCAAAAAGCTCCTCCGAAGCAAGCTTCGAACGAAAGCCGCGCCGTTCTGCGCATGTACCGCATCAGCGGTCAAAAGCTGAACCTGCTCGCGCAATCGATCCGCGGCCTCAAAGTCGACAAGGCGATGGCTGAACTCGAGTTCTCGCGTAAGCGCGCGGCAGTCGACGTTCTCAAGCTGCTCAAGTCCGCTGTTGCGAACGCTGACAACAACCACAGCCTCGACATCGACAGCCTGATCGTCGCCGAGGCCCACGTGGGCAAGAACCTCGTCATGAAACGCATGCACGCTCGTGCACGTGGCCGTGGCGTCCGGGTTGAGAAGCAGTTCTCCCAGCTCACCATCGTGCTCCGCGACACGTCCGCGGTCGCCCAAACCTCTGAGGCCGCATAATATGGGTCAGAAGATCAACCCGACGGGCTTCCGCCTTGGTGTCAACCGCACGGCTGACAGCCGCTGGTACGCTGACAGCGCCGACTTCGGCCGTCTGCTCCACGAAGACATCAAGATCCGCAAGTACATCAAAGAGAAGCTGAAGCAGGCTGGCGTCAGCAAGGTCATCATCGAGCGTCCGCACAAGAAGTGCCGCATCACCGTTCACACCGCCCGCCCGGGCATGGTGATCGGTAAAAAAGGCGCGGACATCGAGACGCTGCGCAAGGCGATCGGCAAGCTCTGCAAGGACGAAGTGTTCCTGAACCTCGTCGAGATCCGCAAGCCGGAAACCGACTCGAACCTGGTTGCCGAAGACGTTGCTCGTCAGCTCGAGCGTCGTGTCTCGTTCCGCCGCGCCATGAAGCGCGCGATGCAGACCACGATGCGTATGGGCGCCCAAGGCATCCGTCTCACGGTCGCCGGCCGCCTCGGCGGCGCCGAGATCGCTCGTACGGAATGGTATCGCGAAGGCCGCGTGCCGCTCCACACCCTCCGCGCCGACATCGACTACGGTACCGCTGAAGCCTCCACGACCTACGGCATCATCGGCATCAAGTGCTGGATCTTCAAAGGCGAGATCATGGAGCACGATCCGATGGCTGTGGACCGCAAGCAGGAAGCACAGGGCGACTCGCGCCCGCGTCGCGACCGCGAGCGTCAAGATCAGCGCGCGTAAGTGAGATAGAACAATGCTTCAACCCAAGCGCACAAAGTACCGCAAGGCCTTCAAAGGCCGCATTCACGGTGTCGCCAAATCGGGCTTCACCCTGAACAACGGCAGCCACGGCTTGAAAGCCATGGAACCGAACCGCGTCACCGCCCGTGAGATCGAGGCTGCCCGCCGCGCTCTCACCCGCGAGATGAAGCGTCTCGGCAAGGTCTGGATCCGCGTATTCCCGGACGTCCCGGTTTCGAAAAAGCCGATCGAGGTCCGCATGGGCTCAGGTAAAGGCGCTCCGGAATACTGGGTCGCCCGCGTCAAGCCGGGTCGTATCCTGTTCGAAATCGATGGCGTTCCTGATGCGGTCGCCCGTCACGCCCTGACGCTTGGCGCTGCCAAGCTCTCGGTGAAGACGAAGATCGTCACCCGGATCGGAGAGTAGGCGATGACCAAGCTTTACGACATCCGCAAAGACCTGGAGGGCTATCGCTCCTCCACGGCTGACCAGCTTCGCGACGAGCTCGCGAAACTGCGCAAAGAGCAATTCAACCTGCGTTTCCAGAAGGCCACGGGCCAGATGGAAAAGACCTCTCGCGTCGGCGACATCCGCCGCAGCATCGCCCGCATCGAGGCCGTGCTGTCCGAGAAGTCGAAGAAGCAGACGGCGTAGGAGACAGCGATGCCCAAGAGAATCATGGAAGGCGTGGTCGTCTCCAACAAGATGGACAAGACCGCTGTCGTGAAGGTCGAGCGTACCTTCATCCACCCGCTGTTCAAGAAGACGGTTCGTAAGTCGAAGCGCTATCACGCTCACGATGCGGACAATGCTGCCCAGGTTGGCCAGCACGTCGAGATCCAAGAGTGCCCGCCGCGTTCTAAACTGAAGCGTTGGGAAATCGTTTCGTTCAAAGGGGCGAACGCATGATCCAGATGCAAACAAACCTCGATGTGGCGGACAACTCCGGCGCCCGCCGCGTCCAGTGCATCAAGGTGCTCGGCGGCTCCAAGCGCCGTTACGCCTCGATCGGCGACGTGATCGTCGTCTCGATCAAGGAAGCTGCCCCGAAGGGCAGGGTGAAGAAGGGCGAAGTGAAGCGCGCTGTTGTCGTGCGCATCTCGAAAGACCTTCAGCGCCGTGATGGGTCGGTCATCCGCTTCGACACGAACGCCGCCGTCCTGGTGAACAACCAGAACGAGCCGATCGGCACGCGTATCTTTGGACCGGTTCCGCGCGAACTCCGCGCCAAGAACCACATGAAGATCATCTCGCTCGCTCCGGAGGTCCTGTAATGGCCGCCAAAATTCGTAAAGGCGACACGGTGATTGTCATCACCGGCAAGGACAAGGGCCGTAAGGGCGAAGTCCTCAAGTCGTTCCCGGAAGAGAACCGCGTTCTGGTTTCGGGCGTGAACATCAAGGCTCGTCACACCAAGCCGAGCCAGGCTGACCCGCAAGGCGGGATCAAGCGCAACGAAGCGCCGATCCATGTCTCAAACGTTGCCCACGTCGACCCGACGTCCGGCAAAGCGACGCGCGTTGGTTTCAAAACTGAAGGAACCGGAGAGAAGAGCCGCAAAGTGCGCTTCGCCAAACGCTCCGGGGAGACGATCGATGGCTGAGGCTAAATACACTCCGCGTCTCAAGACGCTCTACACGCAGTCGATCCGCGAGAAGCTGACGAGCCAGTTCGGTTATTCGAACGGCATGCAGATCCCGGAACTCGACAAGGTCGTGATCAACATGGGCGTGGGCGAAGCTGTCGCCGACTCCAAGAAGATCCGTTCGGCTGTGGCCGACCTCGCGGCGATCTCGGGCCAAAAGCCGATCGAGACCAAGTCGCGCAAGTCGATCGCCACGTTCAAGCTGCGTGACGGCATGACGATCGGCGCGAAGGTCACCCTCCGCCGCGAGCGCATGTACGAGTTCATCGACCGCCTCACCACGATCGCCCTTCCGCGCGTGAAGGACTTCCGTGGCCTGAACGGCAAGTCGTTCGATGGTCGTGGCAACTTCGCCATGGGTCTCAAGGAGCACACCGTGTTCCCCGAGATCAGCTACGACAACATCGAGACCGTCTGGGGCATGGATATCATTGTGTGCACGACGGCGCGCAGCAACGAAGAAGCGAAAGCCCTCCTCACGGAGTTCGGCTTCCCCTTCCGCAACTAGGCGCGCTGGAGAAAAACGATGGCTAAGAAAAGCTCGATCGAAAAAAACAACCGGCGCAAGCAACTGGTTGAGCAGTACGCGAAGAAGCGTGCTGAGCTCAAAGCCGTTGCGCTCGACGAAAGCCTTCCCCTGGAAGATCGCTTCGACGCGCGCATGAAGCTGGCCAAGCTGCCCCGTAACTCGGCTCCGGTCCGCATTCGCAACCGCTGCGAAATCTCGGGTCGTCCGCGCGCTTACTACCGCAAGCTCAGAATGTCGCGCATTGCGCTTCGCGAATACGGCGCCAACGGGATGATCCCGGGCCTCGTCAAGTCGAGCTGGTAGGGGAGATCAGACCAATGCAAATGAATGATCCCGTCGGCGACCTGCTCACGCGCATCCGCAACGCTCAGCGTCGTGGCCGTTCGTCGGTCCAGTCGCCTTCGTCCAAGCTCCGCGTCCACCTGCTCGAGGTTCTCGAGCGCGAGGGCTACATCCGCGGCTTCACCGAAGTCGAGAAGGATGGTCGCAAGGAGCTCGACATCGAGCTGAAATACTATGACGGCGCGCCGGTGATCTCTGAGATCCGCCGCGTGTCGAAGCCGGGCCGCCGCGTTTATTCGGCTGTCCGTGACCTGCCGCTGGTTCGTAATGGCCTGGGCATCTCGGTTCTGTC
This sequence comes from Hyphomonadaceae bacterium, assembly GCA_965229115.1. GTDB lineage: Bacteria > Pseudomonadota > Alphaproteobacteria > Caulobacterales > Hyphomonadaceae > UBA7672. The sequence continues at coordinate 1,222,901 of CBDDIR010000003.1, forward strand.
CACGCCGAAGGGCGTGATGTCGGACGCCGAGGCGCGCACCCAGAACGTCGGTGGCGAAATCCTCTGCCGGGTGAGCTAAGATGTCTCGCGTAGGAAAAAAGACGATCACGGCTGTCAAAGGCGTCGACATCAAAGTCGGCGGCGGCACGGTCACTGTCAAAGGTCCCAAGGGCGAGCTGAAAATGCCGCTTTCGGACGAAGTCTCGGTGAAGATCGAGAACGGCGAAGTGAACATCGAAGCGCGCAACCCGAACGAGCGCAAATCGAAAGCCATGTGGGGCACGACCCGCGCCAACATCCAGAACATGGTGACGGGCGTTACGACCGGCTTCACCAAGGACCTGGAACTGATTGGCGTCGGCTACCGCGCCGCCATGAAGGGCAAGGATCTCGAGCTCTCGCTCGGCTACTCGCACCCGGTTGTTTACAAAGCGCCGGCTGGCATCACGTTCACTTCGGCCAAAGCGACCGAAATCAAGATCTCGGGCGCTGACAAGCAAGCCGTTGGTCAGGTTGCTGCCGAAATCCGCAGCTGGCGTCCCCCTGAGCCCTACAAGGGCAAAGGCGTCCGCAAGGTGGGCGAATTCGTCCGCCGCAAGGAAGGCAAGAAGAAGTAGGCGATCATGCAAGCTTACCAGAAAAACAAACTCCGCCGCGCCCAGCGCGTCCGCGCCAAGCTCCGCAAGGTTGCAGACGGCAAAGCCCGCCTGTCGGTCACCCGTTCGACCAAGCACATCTCTGTGCAGCTCATCGACGACGCCAAAGGCGTCACCGTTGCTGCCGCTTCGTCGCTCGAGAAGGACTTCAAGGGCGGCACCAAGTCCGAGGACGCCTCGACTGTGGGCAAGCTCATCGCGGACCGTGCGAAGAAAGCCGGCGTCACCGACGTCGTCTTCGATCGCGGCGGTTACATCTTCCATGGCCGCGTGAAAGCGCTCGCCGAAGCCGCCCGCGAGGGCGGACTGAAATTCTAGGAGTCGCGAATGGCGCGTGAAGGCGAACGTAGCGAACGTGGTGGTGAGCGCGGTGACCGCGGTCGCGGCCGTCGTGATCGCAATGAGGATCGCGAACAGTCCGAGATCGTCGACAAGCTGGTTGCTATCAACCGCGTCGCGAAGGTCGTGAAGGGCGGTAAGAACTTTGCGTTCGCTGCTCTCGTCGTCGTCGGCGACCAGAAGGGCCGCATCGGTTACGGTCACGGCAAGGCCCGTGAGGTTCCCGAAGCGATCCGCAAGGCAACCGAAGAAGCCAAGAAGTCGATGGTTCGCGTTCCGCTTCGCGAAGGCCGCACGCTTCACCACGACACCCACGGTCGCTGGGGCGCTGGCAAGGTCATCATGCGTTCGGCTCCGGCCGGTACGGGCGTGATCGCCGGCGGTCCGATGCGCGCTGTGTTCGACGTGCTCGGTATCCGCGACGTCGTCGCCAAGTCGACGGGTTCCTCGAACCCGTACAACATGGTTCGCGCCACGGTCGACGCGCTCAAGCGCCAGGCTTCGCCCCGTCAGATCGCGTCCAAGCGCGGCCTGAAGGTGCAGGACATCATCGCCCGCCGTACTGACGGCTCGGGCAACGCCGAAGTGGCGTAAGGTTAGGAGACGGTCGAAATGGCTGCCAAGAAAACCCTCCGCGTGAAGCAGGTTAAGAGCCCGCAGCGCCGCGAAGCTTCGCAGCGTGCGACGCTTGTCGGGCTCGGCCTCAACAAAGTTCAGCGCGAGCGTGAACTTGAGGATACGCCCTCGATCCGCGGCATGATCGCCAAGGTTCAACACCTCGTCGAGATCGTTGACTAGTACTTTCACCGGTGCGCCCGAACAGGGCAGGCCGGCCTGGAGCTTAAGATGAAACTGAACCAGATCGCTGACAAAGAAGGCGCCCGCAAGAAGCGGATGCGCGTGGGCTTGGGCGTCGGCTCGGGCAAAGGCAAAACCGCTGGACGCGGCGTCAAGGGCCAGAAGGCACGCCGCGGCGTCGCCATCAACGGCTTCGAAGGCGGCCAGATGCCGATCTACATGCGTCTGCCGAAGCGCGGCTTCACCCCGCACGGCGCGAAGTCCTTCTCGGAAGTGAACCTCGGCAAGATCGAAGAGTTCGTCCAGGCTGGCAAACTCGACGCCAAGAAGCCTATCGATGCGGAAGCCCTGAAAGCGTCGGGTCTGCTGCGTCGCGCCAAGGACGGCGTTCGCCTCCTTGCAAAGGGCGAGATCACCTCCAAAGTTGAGCTGGTCGTGTACGGTGCTTCCAAAGCTGCTATCGAGGCGGTGGAAAAAGCCGGCGGTAAGGTTACTGTCACGAAGCCGGTCGCCGCTGAGGCTGCCGAGTAGGCCTGCCCTGTTCAGGGCGGGCGCCCGCGTGTTCTGAGCCCGCCACCCCGGCGGGTCCAAGGGCCGCGCGATCTGGGAGGCGGGCTTCATGGTTTCCGCGGCCGAGCAGCTGGCTCGTAATATTTCCTTCTCGACCTTCGGGAAGGCAAAAGAGCTTCAGGCTCGTATCTGGTTCACGCTCATCGCGCTGATCGTCTATCGGATCGGCACGCAGGTTCCGATTCCCGGTATCGATACGGCCGTTTACGCCGCCCAGTTCGGCGCGGCGTCCCAGGGCATTCTGGGCATGTGGAACACGTTCTCCGGCGGCGCCGTGGAACGTATGGCCATCTTCGCCCTCAACGTGATGCCGTATATCTCGGCGTCGATCATCGTTCAGATCCTGACCACTGCCGTCCCGGCGCTCGAGCGCCTGAAGAAGGAAGGCGAGACCGGTCGCAAGCAGATCAACCAGTACACCCGTTATCTGACCGTCGTTCTGGCGCTGGCGCAGGCCTTCATGGTCGCAACCTCGCTGAACACCGTGCAAACGGACGGCACGTCTGCCGCGCTTGATCCGGGCATCTACTTCATGACTTCGACGGTCGTGACGCTGGTGGGCGGCACGGTCTTCCTGATGTGGTTGGGCGAGCAGGTGACGGCGCGTGGCGTCGGCAACGGTATCTCGCTGATCATCTTTGCCGGCATCGTGGCCGAACTGCCGAACTACATCGTCCAGACTTGGCAGCAGCTGTATCAGGGCTCGATCGACTTCACGGTCATCCTCGCGATTACCGCGCTCTCGATCATGATGGTCCTGTTCATCGTCTTCATCGAGCGCTCGCAACGTCGCCTGTTGATCCAGTATCCCAAGCGCCAGCAGGGCAACCGTATGGTGGGCGGCGAATCGTCGTTCCTGCCGCTGAAAGTGAACTCGGCTGGCGTTATCCCGCCGATCTTCGCGTCCTCGCTGCTGATGCTGCCGCAGACGATGGCCAGCATGAACAACGCTGCCGGCGCTACGGCTCAAACCGGCTGGTGGGGCGAGACGCTCGGCTTCATTAACGCCTATCTCGGCGTTGGCCAGCCGCTGCACATCATCCTGTTCGCAGCCCTGATCATCTTCTTCTGCTTCTTCTACACGGGCATCGTGTTCAACGCGGAAGAGACGGCCGAGAACCTGCGCAAGTATGGCGGCTTCATCCCGGGCTATCGCCCCGGCAAGCGGACCGCTGAATACTTCGACTACGTCCTCACGCGCCTCACGGTTATCGGCTCTGTCTATATCGCCGCCATCTGCGTCCTGCCTGAACTGTTGAGAAACAACCCGCTGACAGGGCGATTCTATATCGGCGGCACGTCGCTACTGATCGTCGTGTCGGTCACCATGGACACGGTTGCACAGATCCAGTCGCACCTGATCGGCCACCAGTACGAAGGCATGATCAAGCGCGCCCGGCTCGGGGGTAAGAAGAAGTGAATCTGATCCTCTTCGGCCCGCCCGCAGCCGGCAAAGGAACCCAGGCCAAGAAGCTCGTCGTCGAGCGTGGCTTTATCCAGCTCTCGACAGGCGACATGCTGCGCGCAGCCCGCTCGTCTGGGTCGGAACTCGGCAAGCGCGTCGCCGCCATCATGGATTCAGGCTCGCTGGTCTCGGATGAGGTCGTGATCGCCCTGATCGAAGAGCAGCTCGACAAGAATACTAAAGCCGCCGGTTTCATCTTCGACGGCTTCCCGCGGACGATTCCCCAGGCCAAGGCCCTGGACGATTCGCTCGCCGGCCGCGGCCAGAAGGTCGACAGCGTCATTCGCCTGAAAGTGGATGAAGAGGCCCTGATCGCCCGCGTCACCAAGCGATTCGAGCAGGAAGGCCGGGCTGACGACAATCCGGAAGCCTTCAAAAAGCGCCTGGTTGCTTACAACACACAAACGGCCCCCCTGGTCGAAGTGTACAAAGGGCAGGGGAAGCTGACTGAAATCGACGGCATGGCCGACGTGGACACTGTGTCATCCTCGATCGCTTCGATCCTGGACGCCGCGGGGTCCAAAAAAGCCTAATAGAATCTGCGTCTGAACCGCCCCAAACCGCTGCGGACCAGGCGAAAACGAAAAGGAAATAAGCGGTTGACGACGGAGGTTGCCCCTCTATAACGGCGGCTTCCGCGATGGGCCCAATGCTTCGCCGCGCCTGAGGGCGCTGCGGCTGCGTTCCCGTCGCGCACGCATTTCGGATGAGTTTTCAGAGCTATTCCTGCGGGAATGGCGGACGTTCAGGAGAGCCAATTGGCCCGTATCGCAGGCGTGAACCTTCCGACCGCAAAGCGCGTCGAAGTCGCCTTGACCTACATTCACGGCATTGGCCCGGCCAAAGCCAAGGAACTCACGACCAAGCTCGGCATCGAGCCGGCTCGCCGCGTGAACCAGCTGACGGATGCTGAAGTCCTGAAAATCCGCGAAACGATCGACGCTGACTACCTGGTCGAGGGTGACCTCCGCCGCGAAGTTGCGATGAACATCAAACGCCTGATGGACCTCGGTTGCTACCGTGGCCTCCGTCACCGCAAAGGCCTGCCGGTCCGCGGTCAGCGCACCCACACCAACGCCCGCACGCGCAAAGGCCCCGCAAAGGCCATCGCCGGCAAGAAGAAGTAGGATAGACAATGGCGCGCGAAGCAGCTGGCGACAAAGGCCGGGTCAAAAAACGGGAACGCAAGAACATCGCGTCGGGCGTTGCCCACGTGAACGCGTCCTTCAACAACACGATCATCACGATCACCGACGCGCAGGGCAACACGATCTCCTGGTCGTCGGCTGGCGCGATGGGCTTCAAGGGTTCGCGCAAGTCGACCCCGTACGCCGCCCAGGTCGCCGCGGAAGATGCTGGCAAGAAAGCGCAAGAGCACGGCGTGAAGACGCTGGAAGTTCTCGTCCACGGCCCGGGTTCGGGTCGCGAGTCGGCGCTGCGCGCCCTGCAAGCCGTTGGCTTCACTGTCACGACCATTCACGACACGACGTCCGTTCCGCACAACGGATGCCGCCCGCCGAAACGCCGCCGCGTCTAAGACGCGATACCTGTTTCGGTCTGGTTCTACTGAGAGGCTAAACCCATGGCGCAACCCGCCGGTTCGGTGAACGACAAAAACTGGAAAGACCTGATCCGCCCCAACCGTCCGGTTGTTGAGCACGATCGGGACGCACAGCGTAAAGCGAAGCTCGTGATCGAGCCGCTCGAGCGTGGCTTCGGCACGACGCTGGGCAACGCCCTCCGCCGCGTTCTTCTCTCCTCGCTGCAGGGCGCCGCCATCACGGGCGTCCAGATCGACGGCGTCGTCCACGAGTTCTCGTCCATCCCGGGCGTCCGTGAAGACGTTACCGACATCGTCCTCAACCTGAAGCGCGTCGCGATCCGCATGGTTTCGGATACGCCGAAGCGCATCACGCTGAAGGCTTCGGGCGGCGGTCCGGTCAAGGCCGGCCAGATCGAGACGTCTTCGGACATCGAGATCCTCAACCCCGACCACATCATCTGCCACCTCGACGAAGGCTCGGAGCTCCGCATGGAGTTCACGGTCGCAACCGGCAAGGGCTACGTCCCGGCCGACCGCAACCGTCCGGATGACGCCCCGCTCGGCTACATCCCGATCGACTCGATCTTCTCGCCGGTTGAGCGCGTTGGCGTCTTCGTGGAAGACACCCGCGCTGGTCAGGTTCTCGATTACGATAAACTGACGCTGGAAGTTCAGACCGATGGTTCGGTCACGCCGGAAAACGCAGTGGCTTACGCCGCGCGCATCCTGCAGGACCAGCTGCAACTTCTCATCACCTTCGACGAGCCGGTCGCTGCTTCGGCTGCCGACGACGAGCCGGACCTGGGCTTCAACCCGGTGCTGCTCAAGAAGGTCGACGAGCTGGAACTCTCGGTGCGTTCGGCCAACTGCCTGCGCAACGACAACATCGTTTACATCGGCGACCTCATCCAGAAGTCGGAAGCGGAAATGCTCCGTACACCGAACTTTGGCCGCAAGTCGCTCAACGAGATCAAAGAAGTGCTCGCATCGATGGGCCTCCACCTCGGCATGGACGTTCCGTCCTGGCCGCCGGAAAACATCGAAGAGCTCGCCAAGAAGTACGAAGACCACACCTGATTAGGAGCCGGCCCCAAGAAGGCTGGATAGTAAAATGCGCCACGGTTACGCGCTTCGCAAACTCAACCGCACGGCCGCGCATCGCAAGGCGATGTTCGCGAACATGGCTGGTGCTGTGATCCGCCACGAGCAGATCACCACCACCCTGCCGAAAGCGAAAGAGCTGAAGGCCATCGTCGACAAGCTGATCACGCTCGGCAAGAAGGGCGGTCTCTCGAACCGTCGTCTGGCTGCTGCACAGCTGAAGGAAGCCGATGTCGTCGTGAAGCTCTTCGACACGCTGGCTGACCGCTACAAGTCGCGCAACGGCGGCTACACGCGTGTTCTGAAAGCTGGCTTCCGCCATGGCGATAACGCCCCGCTGGCGATCATCGAACTGATCGACCGCGACGTCGACGCCAAAGGCGCTGACGACCGCGCCCGCCTCGAGGCGATGGCCGAGATGGAAGACGCCTGATCTTCTGATCTGATCCAAAATCTGAAAGGCCGCCCTTCCCGGGCGGCCTTTTGCTTTTGGCCGGGCGCTTTTGCTTTTTGCCCGGACGTTTTGCTTTTGGATGTGACCAACTGACCTTCGCAGCTGCGTGCGGAGCCTTGTTTGCGCCGGAATCTGGTCCTTATCTCCGCCCAAGCGGGACGGCCAACTGGCAGCGCGGAGTAGGTTTATGAACCGGCAGAATGTCATTCTGGTCGCCTCGGCCTCGGTGGCCACCGCCCTAGCCATGCTCGCCGCCCCGGCCTTGGGCCAGCTCACGACGCAAACGACAGGTCAGGCGCCGCCCGCGCCTGTGGTTTCCGGCCCGGCGCCAGACCCCGCTCCTCAACTGGATGCCCGCGTGGTTCCGGACTCGCAGGCGTCGATGCAGCAATCCTTCGCGCCGGTCGTGCGCCGCACGGCGCCGGCCGTGGTCAACGTCTATTCCAGCGTCACCGTCCGCAAATCGAACTGCCCCTATGCCAACGACCCGGTCTTCTCGCGCCTGTGCGGCAACGCGCCGACGCAGAGCCAGAAGGTCGAGAACTCGCTCGGCTCGGGCGTGATCGTTGGCGCAGACGGCGTCATCGTCACCAACAACCACGTCGTCGAAGGCGGGCAGGAGTTCCGCGTTGTCCTCAACGACCGCCGCGAATTCCCCGCCGAACTGGTGATGAAGGACGAGCGCACCGATCTTGCCGTGCTGCGCATCGACGCCAACGGTCAGGCGCTGCCCATGCTCGATTATGCCGACACCAAGAACGTCGCCGTTGGCGATCTCGTGCTTGCCATCGGCAACCCGTTCGGTGTTGGTCAGACCGTCACCAGCGGCATCATCTCTGCGCTGGCCCGCACCGACGTCGGCGTGTCGGACTATGCGTCCTTCATCCAGACCGACGCCTCGATCAATCCGGGCAACTCGGGTGGTGCACTGGTCGACATGCAGGGCCGGCTGATCGGCGTGAACTCGATCATCTTCTCCAAGGGGGGTGGTTCCAACGGCGTCGGCTTCGCGATCCCGTCCGAGATGGTGAAGCGCGTTGTCGATGCGGCCGTCCACGGCGGCACGCTGGTGCGCCCATGGCTGGGCGCGAAGGGTGATGTGGTCGACAGCGCCAAAGCCGTTGCGCTCGGTCTGGATCGTCCGCGCGGCGTGCTGATCTCGCAGATCTATGATGGCGGGCCGGCCGACAAGGCGGGTCTGCATGAGGGCGACGTGGTCCTCTCCGTCGATGGCCGCGAAGTGTTCGACGACCGGGGCATGAAGTTCATCGCCGCCACCAAGGCCGAGGGCGAGACCGCCACGCTCAGCATCATCCGCAACAAGAAACCGCAGACGGTGAGTGTCCGCATGTCGGCGCCTCCGGGCACGTCGAAGGCAGAGCTGATGCAGATCACCACCCGCAACCCGTTTTCGGGCGCCCAGGTGGCGGAGCTGTCGCCGGCGCTGGCCGATGCGCTGGGCCTCGACCCGTTCCAGGCCAAGGACGGTATGCTGATCTACAGCGTTCCCGGCCGCACGGTCGCCCGCAATGTTGGCTTCCAGGTCGGCGATATTGTCCGCGAGATCAACGGCGTCACCATTCGCACGAAGAAGGACTTCGAAACCGCGGTGAAGAAGGCCGAGGCGGTTCCCAGCTCGGAATGGCGTCTTGCCATCGAGCGTAACGGCCAGCGTATCGAGACGTCGCTTCGGGGCTAGCTGGTCTCAGGGCTAGATGGGCTGCGCGGCTAACGCGCTGGAACAGCGGGCCTATGCGCGCTAGATCGTGTCTGTGAGCGATCTTTTCGAAGCTGCAGGACTGACCGACGAGGCCCCCCGGCCGCTGGCCGACCGGCTGCGTCCGGAAGCGCTCGAGGACGTTGTGGGGCAGGATCACCTGCTGGGGCCGGATGGGCCGATCGGGCGGATGCTGGCGCAGGGCAGGCTTGCCAGCCTGATCCTCTGGGGTCCTCCGGGAACCGGCAAGACGACCATCGCCCGCCTGCTCGCCAAGCGCGCCAACCTGGATTTCGAACAGCTCTCCGCGATCTTCTCCGGCGTGAAGGATCTGCGCGCGGCGTTTGAGAAAGCCGAGGGCAAGCGCGCGACGGGCAAGGGCACGCTGTTGTTCGTCGACGAGATCCATCGTTTCAACCGGGCGCAGCAGGATGGCTTCCTGCCATTCGTGGAGCGCGGCGTGGTCACGCTGGTCGGTGCGACGACCGAGAACCCTTCGTTCGAACTCAACGGCGCTCTGCTGTCGCGCACGCAGGTGATGGTGTTGAAGCGCCTCGATGATGCAGCGCTCGCGCAACTGATCACCAAGGCGGAGCAGCATCTCGGCAAGCCTGCGCCGCTGACGGAGGATGGCAAGGCCGCGCTGATGGCGATGGCTGATGGCGATGGGCGCTACTTCCTCAACCTCGTCGAAGAAGTGTTCGCGTGGAACCGCTCGCAGCCGATTGATGCGAACAGCTTGATGAAGCTGCTTCAGAAACGCGCGCCATCTTACGACAAGGATCGTGAGGAGCACTACAATCTCATCTCCGCCTGGCACAAAGCCACGCGTGGGTCTGATCCGGATGCGGCGCTCTACTGGTTCGCGCGCATGCTGGAGGGCGGCGAGGACCCGCTGTTCCTCGCACGCCGCATGATCCGCGCGGCGTCGGAAGATATTGGCCTTGCCGATCCGACCGCGCTGATGATCTGTAACGAAGCGGCCGCAGCTTACGAACGTCTCGGCTCGCCCGAAGGCGAACTCGCGCTGGCGCAGGCTGTGATCCATCTCGCGACCGCGCCGAAGTCGAATGCTGCTTACACGGCCTACAAGGCAGCGCGTGCTGCGGCGCGTGAGACCGGCTCGCTGATGCCGCCGGCGCATATCCTGAATGCGCCGACCAAGATGATGAAGTCGCTCGGCTATGGTTCGGGCTATCAGTACGACCATGACGCGGAGGGGCAGTTCTCCGGCCAGAACTATTTCCCGGACGACATGGAGCGGCAGAACTTCTATCAGCCGAAGGGTGCGGGCCGTGAAGGTCCGATCCGCGAGAAGCTCGAACAGTGGGCCAAGATGCGTCGTGAGCGTTCGGGTGATTAAAGGCGAGAAGCGAAACTACGAAGCGATGCCCGTGTCTGAAGAAGACGCAGCTTACGTGCGCGCGCTCGTCATCCATGATGACAGCGCGGTTCTGGCGTTCAACAAACCGTCGGGCCTGGCCGTGCAGACGCGAAATGTCGAGGATCGCACGCTTGATCGCCTGATGGCGGCGTTCGCGCGCTCGAACGGCAAGCGGCCGCGCCTCGTGCATCGTCTCGATGCGCAGACATCCGGCGTGATCGTCGCCGCCAAGACGCAGCCGGCTGCTGCGGCGCTCAGCCAGGCGTTCGCGGAACGGCTTGTCTCGAAGACCTATCTTGCGCTCGTCACTGGATCGCCTTTCCCGAATGCGGAGACTGAGTTCTCCATGGCGCTGTCGCGCCATATCGCGCGGCCGGGGCTGGAGCTCATGCGGGCGTCCCGGCCGGGGGATCAGAAGAGCCAGTCGGCTGTGACGCGCTGGCGGGTGCTGGCTTCGAACGGTCATGCCCATCTGCTGGCTGTGGAGCCGCTGACGGGGCGGATGCACCAGATCCGGGTGCACCTGTCGATCGAAGGCAGGCCTATTCTAGGTGATCCCTATTATGGGGGAGCTGGAACCCTCAAAGGCGAGCCGGTGCCGCGGTTGATGCTGCATGCGGCGAGCCTTGAGATCCCGCATCCCACGGCGGGCGGCCATATCGTGATTAACGCCCCGCCGCCGGCCGATTTCGTCAACGTTGTGCGTGCCGCAGGGCTGGAAATGCCCTCCGATCTGGCCTTGAACGCCGGATAGCACTATGGACGGGGCCATAATGCTCAACGTCCTTCTCGTAGCCCTCGGTGGCGGTCTTGGGGCCGCAGGCCGGTTCGGCGTCTCGCTCGCCGTGCCGGTGCGGGCGGATGCGTGGCCGGTGGCGACGTTCGGGATCAATGTCGTGGGCAGTCTGCTGATCGGCGTGCTGGGCGGTTGGCTGGCTTCGCGCGGTGAAGCGGGCGAGCCGTGGCGACTGTTTCTTGGCGTCGGCGTGCTCGGCGGGTTCACGACGTTTTCGGCTTACTCCCTCGAGACCATGCGCATGATCGAGCGGAATGACTGGGTTGGCGCAGGTACATATTCGATCGGTTCCGTGATCGCCGGCCTGGTTGCCGTCGCCATTGGTCTCGCGATGGCAAAACGGGTGCTCGGATGAGCTGGAATGTCGGTCAGGTCATCAATCTCGTCGTCGAAGATGACGAAGACGACACGCGTCTGGATCGTTGGGTGAAGCGGAAGTTTCATGGCCTGACGCAGGGCCAGGTAGAGAAGGCGTGCCGGACCGGGGAGATCCGGGTGGATGGCGCGCGGGCGAAAGCCAATACGCGGGTGAAGGCGGGGCAGATCGTTCGCATCCCGCCCATGACGGCCGCCAAGGGCCGCGAGGACGAAGAGGGCGCCGACGAGAAACCGCGCGCGCGGGTCAAGTCGTCCGACGCCGACATGATGCGATCGCTGGTCATCTATGAGGATGACCAGATCATCGCCCTCAACAAACCCGCCGGGCTGGCGGTGCAGGGGGGGACGGGGACCACCCGGCATATCGACGCCCTGTCGCGTGCGCTGGTCGATGACCAGGCGGAGAAGCCGCGCCTTGTTCACCGGCTCGACCGCGACACCACCGGCGTGCTGATCCTCGCCAAGACGGTGGGCACGGCCAACAAGCTGGGCCAGCTGTTCAAGTCGCGCGAGCTCGACAAGATCTACTGGGCGGTGACCCTCGGCGTGCCTCACCCGGTGAGCGGGGACATCCGGGGCTACATGATCAAGTCCGCAGGCCCGGGCTCCGACAAGGAGAAGATGAGGCCGGCGGAGCAGAGTGAAAAGGGCGCCGTGCACGCGCTGACGCTTTATTCGGTGGTGCAGAATGCCGGGCGGAAAGCCGCCTGGGTTGCGTTGCGGCCTGAGACGGGCCGGACGCACCAGTTGCGCTTCCACATGGCGGAGATCGGGACGGCGATCCTGGGCGATGGCAAGTACACCTGCGATCGCGAGGTGCCGTCGGGCCTTGCGAGCGGGCTGCATCTGCATGCGCGGGCGCTGCGTCTGCCGAACAAGGGCGGGCCGCCGCTCGAGATCGTGGCGGAACTGCCGGCGCACATGAAGCAGACCTTCAGCGTGCTCGGGTTCGATGAGGACTCGGCCGAGAACTTCTTCGACCTTAGGAAACCGAGACGGCAGCGATGAGCGACAAACCTGAATACGCGAAGGGCGTTAAGGGGGAGATCGATCAGAGGCCTAAGCGGTTCTACAAGGAAGTGGGCATTGCCGCCGATGGCGATGTCTGGCGTGTGACGCTGGATGGTCGCGCGCTGAAGACGCCGAACGGCAATGCGCTGATCCTGCCGACTGAAGCGCTGGCCAATGTCGTTGCCGATGAATGGCGCGCGCAGGTTGAGCGCATCGATATCCTGTCGATGTACAATACGCGGCTGGCGCATGTGGCGATCGACCGGGCGGGGCGGGCGCCGGGAGAGATGGCGGCGGAAGCGGCGCGTTATGCCGAGACCGATCTTGTCTCCCACCTGGCGGAGACGCCGGCGGCGCTGCGGGATCGGCAGCAGGCGGGCTGGGGTCCGTTGCGCAACTGGGCTGCGGACGAGATGGGTGTTCGCCTCAAGCCTGTCGAGGGGATCATCGCGAAAGCGCAGCCGGAAGAGTCGCTGGCTTCGATGCGCGATCATGCGCTGGCGATTGATGCTTACCGGCTGGCTGGGCTGGTGCACGGCGTGGCGTTGCTGGGATCAGCGGTGCTGGGGCTTGCCGTGGAGCGTGGCCGCATCGGTGCGGCGGAGGCTTATGAGCTGTCGCGGATCGACGAGCAGTTCCAGATCGAGCGCTGGGGCCAGGACGACGAAGCCATGCGGCGCACGGAACGTCATCGTGAGGAAGCGCGGGCGCTCGATCTGTGGTTCGCGGCTTTAGGTTAAGCGGCGATACGTTTCGGCGCGGCGAGGGCGCGGGGTTTCGCCTTGACCGCTTCCTTGCGGTAGGACGGCCAGGGCTGGCGGCCGATATTGGCGAAGATCGAGAACACGAACGGCGCGATCATCATGATCAGCGCGACGACCAACATAAAGCTATCGGCGATGCGCGAGTCTGCTGCGGCCTGGAAGGTGTGCGGCGCCATATGGAATTCCCCTCGTCTGATCCTGTGCACCTACGCTTCGAATAGGGGGCGGTTCCGCGTCAGTTTTATAACGATTGGCGGTGTGCGCTTTCTGCAACCGGGGTGCTGTAGCTTCGCGGCCACTCATTCGCCTACCAGCCTGCCTTCACTAACCTGACCGGCGCGTTCAGGCTGGGTTCCGTTTCGGGCAGGCATGCTGCTCCTCATGAAAAACCTGTTCTCCACCAAAGCCGTCGCCGCAGCGTTGGCTGCGTCCATGGCTCTCGCTTTCGCCGCTCCGGCGCTTGCCCAGCCGGGGTATCGCGATGATGGACGCCTTGAGGGCGGCCCGCCGTTGTTCTCGGGCCAGCGCGATGACCGCGGCGGCAACTGGAACGACCGGGATTGGCAGCGCCGCAAGCCGGACTTCCAGACGGTGCAGCGCGACTGCTCGATGGCGAGCATTCGTGAGGCGTGGAACCGCAACTTCTACAGCGCCCAGTACGATGATGGGCCGAAGCTGGTTGAAGGCCGCTATGGCTGGGAAATGCAGGGCAAGGTCCGCCTGCATGACCGCAAGGGTTATGGTTACGCCGATAGCTGGTGCGAAGTTGGCCGCAATGGCGATGTGAAGATCGAGTTCGGGAAGATCCGCCGCTAGCGGTTGAGGTTTGTAGAGTGGTGGAAAGGCCGGTGTTGGACACGCCGGCCTTTTTGCTGGGTGGTGCGCGCCGGGCAGTCGGCAATCGAGCGGTGATTTCAAACATCGTGTTGTGAGCCCCGCGCTCGTCCTTCGACGGACGCGCCTTTCAGGCGCTGCTCAGGATGAGCGCTAAAGCGAGCGCCGGTTTCCCTTAGCGCTCATCCTGAGCAGCACGCGTGAGCGTGCGTCCGTCGAAGGACGAGCGCGGGCTCACGATTGGTCGTTCGGACCAGCGCTGCTGTCCGGGATGCCTGGTGTCGTTCCTCCCAATCGAGGGAGCGGGGCGCATGAAGTCACGCCGTGGGTAGTGCCTGTGCCTGCTCGCGCAGGCTGTTGCGCGTCTTCACGCGCCCCGTGTCTGGCCGTTTGTCCCGGTTCAGCCGCATGAGGAGTTGTCTCGGTCTTCCAGGGTACGTCGTTGCCCCTGGCGCCTTAGCTCCGTGCCTGTTCACCCGGTTCAGCGTGTCAGGGGGCCTAACCGACCGTCCCCCTGGTCCCTCCGGTTTCACATCCCCCGGAGGCCATGCTTCTCAAAGTTCGTTTCGCCCCACGGGACGTTCCCCGCAGGACTTCCTCGCTGTGCTGTCCGAAGAGAGATCCTCACCCCTCTCCGCGCTGACGCCTCGATAGCCACGCCGGCCAACGCACCCACATCCAGAGTTTCGGACGTCTCCTGGACCTCCCTCATGTGAGTGCAGGGATGATTATAGGGGCGGTTCATGGCGCCGTAGATTCTGGGAGTGAGTATCCCCCAAGTTGGGCGTGTAGGTGGTTGATTTCACGCGAGATGGAATTTCTCTGTCCTACAGTTCTGCATCACCGCTATCCCCCAAACCGGCGTTTGGTGAGCACGCGCTCGTCCTTCGACGGACGCGCAGCGAAGCTGCGCTGCTCAGGATGAGCGCTACGGGGAAGCTGGTGGTTTAGCGCTCATCCTGAGCAGCCGCGGAGCGGCGTCCGTCGAAGGATGGGCGCGTGGGCGTGGTGCATTTTCAATGCACCCTACGGATCAGGGGACGGTGACTTCGTTCGCCAGCATCACGACGCCTCGGCCGCAAGCTTCCTTGATGGCGCCGGCGGCGGGCGTGTCGGCTAGCACCAGCGTGCCGGTGAGGGTCATGGTGCGGTTGTTGTAGTCGGGGGTGGGGACGCCGGCGAGCGAAGTGAGGGCGCCGGAGATGCAGGCGCTTTCGGCGCCGGAGTAGAGGCGGAACTGGAGGCCGGAGAGTTCGAAGCGGCCGGTGAGGGAGATCTGTTCTCCCTCAGCCGTGGGCTTCAGGGTGGCGACGTCGAAGCTGGGCGTGGCTGCGCATCCGGCGGCGATGAGTGTGGCGGCTAGGATGAGCAGGCGCTTCATTACTTGGCTCCGATCGGGAGTTCTGCGGGTGCGCCGCCCATGAGGGCTACGCCCTGGTCGAGCAGGGCGGCGTAGGCGTTGATCGCCTTGGCTGTATAGCCTGCATACGCGTCCGCGTCTTCCCAGCGTTCATCCTCGATGGCTTCGCGGATGCCGGGGAGGGTTTTGGCGCCGTAGCCGGTGAAGCGGCCGGGGGCGTAGATCATGTTCTTGTACCAGCCGCGGCCGCCCGGGAGGCCGGGTTCGGTGGTCATGGCCTGTTCGGTTTGTCCTGCGAGGGCGACGAGTTTGGCTTTCACGTCGGGGCTGAGTGTTGCGCCCTTTGCGGTGAGCGTGGCGTCGTAGGCCTTGGCGCTGGCCTTGAGACGGACGATGGCGTTTTCGACTGGCGAGAGGTTGAAGAACGGAACCACTTTGAGCGGCGTGGGCGGGCCTGCGCTTTCGGTGGGATCGTCGGCGAGCTTGTAGGCGCCGGCGGCGATGATCTTGGCTTGCAGCGTCTGCGCTTCGCGCTTGGAGGTGGCGAGGGCTTTCACTTCGTCGAGGTAGGTCGAGACGGTGTCGGCGAAGTCGCCATAGCGTTGGACGGGCAGGTCGAGTTCCGACATGCGGAGGACCATGCGGCCGGTCGTCTTGGCGAGGACGCCGGCATAGACGAAGCCGGGGTCGACGAATTTGGAGTGGTGTTCGTAGGTGTCGTAGGCGGAGTGATAGACGCCGCCGCTGCTGCCTTCGCCGCCATAGCCGACATTGAGCGCGGCGATGCCGAGGTGTTGCACGAAGCTGGAATAGTCCGAGCCGGAGCCGAGCGGATCGAGCGGCAGGTCCTTGCCATCGCCTGCGGCTTTGGCGACGGCTTTGGAGCGTTCGCCGGCGCCTGCGCTTGCGCCTTCCACCATGGCGGCGGCGCGGCGGCGTTGATCGACGGTGACGCCGGTCTGCGGGTCTTTCACGTCGGCGGCGACTTTCGAGACGAAGTTCTGGAAGGCGTGGTTGCCGTCTGCGCCGAGGAAGCCGCGGCCATTGCCGTCGGTGTTGATGTAGATGAGGCCTTTCTGCTTGAGCTCTGCCGCGTGGGTTTCGACCCATTCGGTGGAGCCGAGCAGCATGGGCTCCTCCGCATCCCAGCTGAGATAGACGAGGGTGCGTTTGGGTTTCCAGCCGGTCTTGGCGAGTTCACCGATGGCCTTGGCTTCGGCCATCATGGCGATGTGGCCGGAGATGGGATCGGAGGCGCCGAAGACCCAGCCGTCATGGTGGTTGCCGCGCATGACCCACTGGTCGGGGTATTGCGAACCCTGCATCTTCGCGATGACGTTGTAGGCGGTCTTCAGCGACCAGTCTGACTTCACCACCATGTGGACCTTGGCGGCGTCTGTGCCGCCCACATGGTAGGTGATCGGGATCGAGCCGCGCCAGTTGGCGGGGACGACGCGGCCATCGAGCGCGCCGAGGAATTTTTCGGCGTCGCCATAGGAGATGGGGAGCACCGGGATTTTCAGGATGGTGGGGGCGTCTTCGCGCTTGAGACGCGTGGCGTCCTTCGTGGCGCCGACGCCGGGGGTGAGCGGGTCGCCGGGATAGAGCGGCATGTCGGCGACGGAGCCGCGCTGGAAGCCTTGGGCGGGGCGGGCTGCGCCTTTCGGGTAGGCGTCATCGACGGAGAAGCCGTCGTCGCGCGGGTCTGAGTAGATGATGCAGCCGACGGCGCCGTGATCCTGCGCGAGTTTCGGCTTTAGGCCGCGCCAGCCCTGGCCGTAGCGGGCGATGACGATCTTGCCTTTGACGTCGACGCCCATGCGTTCGAGCGCCTTGTAGTCTTCGGGCATGCCGTAGTTGACGTAAACCAGTGGGGCGGTGACGTCGCCATCGCCCTGGAAGGCGACGTAGGCGGGGAGCTGGGCTTTGGTGCGCGCGGAGGAGGCGTCGCCGGGGATGGGTTTCTCGGTGAGCGTGGCGGAGAATTTGCGCGGGGTGACGAGGTCGAGCTGCACCTTCTGCGGGGTCGGATAGAGGACCTGGAATTCCTCGATGTGCGCGTCCCAGCCCCAGGCCTTGAAACGGGCGAGCGTGTCTTCCGCGTTGGCCTTGTCGTGTGGCGAGCCGACATGGTTGGGCTCGGCCGCCATCTTCTTCATCCAGCCATCCATTTCGGAGGAGGAGATGAAGCTGTCGAATTTGGCTTCGACGTCGGCCTGGCTCGTTGTTGCTTGCTGGGTGAGAGCGGGCGTGGCGAGAAGGCCGGCGGCCAGGAGGCTGGCGGCGAGGAGGAGTGACTTGCGCATTGGCGTGCCCCACGACTTTGGAAGTCGTGAGCTAGGCACGGGACCGTGTGGCTAGCAAGCCTGACGCCGGGGCGTACGCGCTCGTCCTTCGACGGACGCACGTGTCCCACGTGCTGCTCAGGATGAGCGCTACTCTTCTACGGGGTCATGCCGGCGCGGAGGGCGCGTTCGTAGGCGAATTGTGCGAGGGGCGCGACGCGGCCTTCGTTCTGGGCGGCGGCGGCGTTGGAGGCGGTGCCGTCACGGACGCGGCCGACAATGCCCTGCAGGATGCCGGCGAGGCGGAAGGCGTTGTATGCGAAATAATAGTCCAGCTCAGGCAGGCCGGCGCGGCCGGTGAGTTCGCAGTAGCGGGCGACGTACTGGTCCTTGCTGGGGATGCCGTAGCCGGGCGTGTTGACGACGCCGGCGATGGACGGGCGCTGCGGATCGGACGAGGGCATTTCCCACGACATGAGGTGGTAGGTGAAATCCGCGAGCGGGTCGCCGAGGGTGGAGAGCTCCCAGTCGAGGACGGCGAGGACGCGCGGCTCGGTGGGGTGCAGCACCATGTTGTCGATGCGATAGTCGCCGTGGACGATGGTGGTGGTTTCGTTGGCCGGGATGTTTTTCGGCAGCCAGTCGATCAGCTTGTCCATCTCCGGGATCTTGGTGGTCTCGGACATCTGGTATTGCTTGGTCCAGCGGTGGATCTGGCGGGCGATGTAGTCGCCTTCCTTGCCGAAGCCTTCGAGGCCGGCCTTCTTCCAGTCGACATTGTGGAGGGCTGCGAAGGTGGAGACTTTCGCGTCGTAGATCGCGCCGCGCTGGGCGGGCGTGTAGTCGGGCAGCGTAGCGTCCCAGAGGATGCGGCCTTCGACCATGTCCATGATGTAGAACATCGTGCCGATGACGCTGTCGTCCTCGCAGAGGCCATAAGGGCGCGCGACGGGGAAGCCGAGCGGATGGAGGGCAGCGATGACGCGGTATTCGCGATCAACCGCGTGGGCGGAGGGCAGAAGCTTGCCCGGCGGCTTGCGCCGCATGACGTATTTCTTCGAAGGCGTGATTAGCTGGTAGGTGGGGTTGGACTGACCGCCCTTGAACTGGCGGACGGTGAGCGGGCCCTTGTAGCCATCGACATTCGCTTCCATCCACGCGGCGAGTTTGGACTCGTCGAACTTGTGGCTGTCGGCGACGTCTTTCGTGCCGGAGAAGAGGTCGGTGGGGTTCGCTTCCGTCATGTCTCGCCTGTCACGCCATACCGGTTATTCGATCCCTGATTAGGGCGGCAGGGCGGACAGGTCGAGGGGTTTCTTGGGCTGAGGGAGGGGATACGCGCGGTTACGGCCGGATGCGGATTTCCGTGCGCTGGAATGGCCCGGCATTCGCGGCGGCGTGGGCTACGGCCTCGTTGACATTGTCCAGAGCGAAGACGGCCGTTTCGACGGCGTCGATGCGCAGGAGGCCGGAGCGGATGAGCTTCACCAGCTGGGCCGGGGCGTGGGGCGGGTACATCCAGACGCCGTGGATCGTGATGCACTGGCGCATGATCCATGCGTAGGGGAGTTCGAGCCCGGGGCCGCCCTGCATGTTGATGCCGCCCATGAGGACGACGCGGCCATACGGGCGCACGGCCATGATGGCGGCGCGGGCCTGGGTGGCGCTGGCGACCGGTGGGAGAATGTCGAAGACGAGGTCGATGGGGCCGGGCGCGGCGGCGAGCATGGCGTTGCGGTCGGCGGTTTCATCGCCCGTCATGGCGACGGTGCGGAGGCGGGGGCCGTGGAGTTTTTCGAGACCGGCGAGTGCGGCGGCGTTGCGGCCGGTGGCGATGACGGCGCCTGCGCCCATGGCGAGCGCGAGGGCGACGGCGGCTGAACCGAACATGCCGGTGGCGCCGCTGACGAGCACTGTCTCGCCCGGCTGCAGATTGCCTGCGAGGAAGCCGCCATAGGGCACGAGCAGCGAGCCCATATTGCACCATGCGCCGGGATTGCTCTCGTCGATGTTGCCTAGCGGGATCGCGTTCTCGGTTGGGATTCGCATCTGTTCGGCCCATGCGCCATCGTGGAAGTAGCGTTGCAGGCGGAGGCCGCCTTCGCCGCGGGCGCTGATGCCCTGCAGGGTGATGTCGGGGTTCAGCATGTCGTCGCGCGAGCGGACGGTGGCGTCGCAATAGACCCAGTCGCCGACTTTCAGGTGCGTCGCGTCGGGGCCCAACGCGCGGACGCGGCCGACTGCGCCGCCGCCGGGGACGACGGGTGTTTCGAGCAGGTAGTTGCGTTTGCCGCTGAGGACTTCGGCTGCGTAGGGGATGACGCGCGAGGCGTGGACATCGACGATGACCTCGCCTGTGCCGGAGCTGATCGCGAGATCAGGCACGGTTTCGACGACGAGGGGTGTGCCGAAGGATTTGAGGATGGCTGCGCGCATGAGGTGTCTCCGTCTGCTGGACGTGAGGGGTACGCGGCTTTAGGGTGGTCGTGCAGACCTAGTATTATCCTGGGATTGGATAGTCCTACCTTCGTGAGGCTTCGATGGCGGATACGGCGCGAGCGTTGGTTGCAGAGCCGCTCAACAAGGAGCTGGGCGATTTCCTGCGGTCGCGGCGCGAGCGGCTGACGCCGAAGGCCGTTGGCTTGAGCGGCGGGCAGCGGCGGCGGACGGCGGGGCTGCGACGCGAGGAGGTGGCGGAGCTCGCTGGGATCGGCGTCGACTGGTATGTGCGGCTTGAGCAGGGGCGTAGCGTGCGGCCGTCGGCTGGGACAGTCGATGCGCTGGCGCGGGCGCTGAAGCTGAGCAAGGCGGAGCATGCGCATTTGAAGGCGTTGACGCGGCCTGTGGCGCCGGGTGCGTTCGTGCGTGAGGTTGTGCCGGATGCCGTGCGGCGCGTGGTCGAGAGTTTGAACCAGCCGGCCTATGTGAGCGGGCGGCGGTTTGATGTGCTGGCGTGGAATGCGGCGGCGGATGAGATCTTCGGCTACAGCCGTGTGGCGGAGGACGAGCGCAATACGTTGTTGTCGCTACTGACGAAGCCGGCGACGCGGAAGCTGTTTGGCGCCGGGTGGGAAGCTGAGGCGCGGCGCGTGCTGGCGCAGTTCCGGCAGGTGCATGATCTGTGGTCGCATGATCCAGCGTTTGTGGAGTTGCGGGAGCGGGTGCGGGCGGGGTGTCCGGAGTTTGACGGATGGTGGAAGTCGCATGAGGTGCGCTCGGCCGTCGCGGGGCGGAAGCGGTTACGGCATCCGAAGCTGGGCGTGCTGGAGTTCGAGTATGCGACGTTCCAGGCGAATGATGATCCGGGGCTGAAGCTGGCGATTTTTACGCGGGTGTAGGTGGGTGTCGCGCGCGTGCTTCGACGGACGGCCCGCTTTGCGGGCCTGCTCAGCATGAGCGCCCATCACGGCTTGTCATCCCGGCGGTAGCGAAGCGGAGAGCCGGGACCCATCGGGAGGCTATCGTGGCGGCGCAATGGTTCCCGGATAGCGCTGCGCGCTTCCGGGATGACAAGTTGTTACCCCCGCTTCAGCGCGCGCCAGGCGATGTCGCGGCGGGAGAAGCCGTCTGTCCAGTCGATGGTGTCGACGGCTTTGTAGGCTTGGGTGACGGCGTCTTGCAGGGTGGGGGCGGTGGCGGTGACGGTGAGGACGCGGCCGCCGTTGGCGAGGATGTTGTCGCCGTCTTGCTTGGTGCCGGAGTGGAAGATGGTGACGCCGTCCACCTTTGCGGCTTCGTCGAGCTTGCCGATGACGCCGCCTTTCCTGGGCTCGCCGGGATAGCCGCTGCCGGCCATGACGACGGTGACGGCGTGATCCGAGAAGCGTTCGAGGCGGGCGCAGCCGGCGAGGCCGCCGGTGGCGCAGGCGAGGAATTGAGGGAGCGGATCGTCCTTCAGGCGGGTCATGATGACCTGGCATTCGGGGTCACCGAAGCGGACGTTGTATTCGACGACGCGGGGGCCGTGTTTCTCGTCGATCATCAGGCCAACGAACAGGACGCCGCGATAGGGGCGGCCATCCTTGCGCATGCCGTCGACGGTGGGCGTGACGATCTCGTCCATGACGCGCTGCTGCATGGCGGCGTCGAGGATGGGGGCGGGCGAGTAGGCGCCCATGCCGCCGGTGTTGGGGCCGGTGTCGCCATCGCCGACGCGTTTGTGGTCTTGGGCGCCCGCCAGGGCTACGGCGGTTTCGCCATCGCAGAGGGCGAAGAAGCTGGCTTCCTCGCCGTGCATGAATTCCTCGATGACGAGGGAGGCGGAGGCTGAGCCGAACTTGCCGCCGAGCATGGCGTCGATTTCGGCTTCGGCTTCGGCGCGGGTTTCGGGGATGACGACGCCTTTTCCTGCCGCCAGGCCGTCAGCTTTCAGCACGTAGGGCGGGCCGTCGAAGGTATCGAGATAGGCTTTGGCTTCGGCGGCTTGCGTAGTGTCGAAGCGGCGATAGCGCGCCGTCGGGATGTTGTGCTTCGCCATGAAGTCTTTCGAGAAGCCCTTCGATCCTTCGAGCATGGCGGCGCGGGCGGAGGGGCCGAAGACCGGGATGTCGATGGCGCGGAGCTTGTCGGCGAGGCCGAGGACGAGGGGGACTTCCGGGCCGACGATGACGAGGTTCGGGCGTTCCTGTTTCGCGAGGCGAACGAGGCCGTCGATGTCGTCGGCGGCGACGTTCACGCATTCGGCAAGTTGCGCGATGCCGGGATTGCCGGGGGCGGCGACGATGCCGGTCACGCGGGGGCTCTGCTTGAGGCGCCAGGCGAGGGCGTGTTCGCGGCCGCCGGATCCGACAATGAGGATTTTCATGTAAATTCCCGGCCGGCCCGAGGGCGAATGTTATACTGTGGGCCGGATTAGTACCGGCGGGGCCGGGAAGACAAGGTATCTTGCGTGACCGGACCCTCCTCCTTTTCTCGCGACAGCGATCTGACCGGCCTTTGGTCGGGCGAATACTGGTATGGCACGGGCAATCCGGTGCCGTTTTCGGCGCATATCGTGGACAATCTGGGGACGATCTCGGGGACCACGCTGGAGCCCAATACCTTTGCGCATCCGGGGCTGATCGAGCTGTCGGCGGATATTTCGGGCATGCGGGGCGAGCTGAGCGTGCAGTTCAACAAGCTGTACCACCCGGCGCCGGGCGTTCACCGGGACGCGATCGTCTATTCGGGGACGGTGGATTCGAACTTCACGATGATCGACGGCGGATGGGTGCTGCCGGGCCTGTCGGGGCGGTTCGTGCTGGTGCGGGTGTCGCGCGGGGCGCAGGCGGCGAAGGCCAAGCGCGCGGTTGTGCTGGAGACTCGGTACTAGCTCAGAAGCTGCCGGAGACGGTGAGGACGACGCTTTTGCCGCGATGGCGGAAGCGGCGTTCCTCGTAGCTGAGCGGATCGGCGCGGGTGCCGGCGTAAACGAGGCGGCCGAGCGTGTCGTCTTCGTTGAGCAGGTTGTTGAGGCGCAGCTTGGCGTCTAGGCCGAAGACGTTCTTGTTCTGCACGTAGACGTCGAGCGCGCCGCCATGGTCGAGGCGGTGGACGCGCTGGTCGATGCGCCAGAGGCCGGAGCCGCGATAGGCGAGGAAGTCTGCGCCCCAGGCCCAGTAGCTGTCGGGAATGTCCTGGCGGAATTTCAGGTCGATGCGGTCGAAGTCGACCTGGTTGAGCATGCGCGTCTGGCCGGTGATCGGGTCTTCGACGCGTTGTTCGCTGAGAAGGTAGAGCCAGTCGAGCTTGGCGCCGGGGAGGATGGCGGCGAGGCTGTAGGTGCCGGAGAGTTCGATGCCGTAGTCGACCGCGCTGTCGAGATTGCCTGCGCCTTCGAGGATGGTGATCGAGTTGTCCGGATTGACGATGCGCGAGATCAGGATCTTGTCGTTCACGTCCTCGATGTCGCGGTGATAGAGGCGGATCTTCACGGGGCCGGTGAGGGGCGTCTTGCCGTTGACGACGATTTCCTTGTCCCAGCTTTGTTCGGGGACGAGGTTCGGGTTGCCGCCGCTGGTCTGCTGATCGTTGTTCAGTGTGACGGAGGTGACGAAGTTCGCGAAGTCGAGCTGGCCGACGGCGCGTTCGAGACGGAAGGTAGCGTCCCAGTTGTCGTGGAAGGCCCAGGAGAGGGCAAGGAAGCCCTTGGGGCGCACGAACTCGCGGGTGAGCCCGTTGGCGCCGGACTGGGCAAGCTCGGAGTATTCGACGCCGAGGGAGGCTTGCGCGCTGAGTTTGTCGGTGAGCGGGCGGGAGTGGACGAGGGCGGCTTCGGCGCGGCGTTCTTCGACGCGGCTGTCTGTGCCGGGGACGGGGACGAGGACGTAGTCTGCGCCTGACAGCGTGTAGAACTGGCCGCTGGTGTCGAGATAGTTGAAGGCGCCTTCGAGGGAGACCTGCCAATCGGTCTTGTTGGCGCTGAGCGAGTATTCGCCGCGGACGATGGACTCGCCGCTTTCGCCTTCGGTGGCGACGCGCGAGCCGGTGCGGGGGCGGACGCCGAGATAGTCGACGAGGACGCCTTCGTGCGGGGCTGTCTTCTGCGTCTGATGCAGGCCGATGAGTTTGAGGCGGCCGGGGCCGACGCCGAACTCGTAGTCGCCGCCGATTTCGAGATTGTCGATCTCGTCGGCCTTCTCGTAGAAGCGCGCGCGATCGGGCAGGCGTGTGCCGGAGCGAAGCGAGAGTTCGCGCTGGGTCTTGTCTTCGCGATAGGCCAGCAGGCGGAGGTTGGCGACGGCGCCGTCGAGAGCTTCGTGCGAGAGATCGAGTGAGCCTTGCAGGCGCTCGTCGTCTGTCTCGTCGCGCTCGAGGCGGGTGTCGTACACCACCTTGCGGTTGTCGGTGACGTATTCGGGGCCGGCGACGGTGTCGCCTTTCTGGTCATGCAGGATGGAGGCGGTGTAGTTCCAGCCGGCGAGATCACCCGAGACGAAAAGCTTGCCGCGTTCGAGGCGGGGCGTGCGGTCTTCGCGGAGTTCGGGCGACCATTCCCAGCGGCCGGTCATGGCGCCGCCGCGGGTGATGACGTTGACCACGTAGCCTGAGAGGCCGGGGATGTTGAGGCGGGCGCCATCGACGATCTCGATGCGGACGACGCGGTCGGCGGAAATGCGGGTGAGCGCGTCCTGCGCGCTGGTGGCTTTGGACGAGATGCGCTGGGAGTTGATGAGGACGTTGGCGCCGCCCTGGCCTAGGCCGCGCTTTTCGGCGCTCTCGGTGATGGTGAAGCCGGGGGTCTGCTGGACCATGTCGAGGGCGGAACGGGGGGAGTAGCGGGCGTAGAATTCCGGGCCGTACACGGTCTCGGTGACCTTCGCGCCTGGGGCGGCGAGGTCGGTGTTGGCCTGGGCGAAAGCGGGCGCGGCCAGCAGGGTGGCGGCGATGAGCGTTGCGCCAAGGGTGGCGGGTGCGAATGGTCTGGTTCTGGTCAAGTTCGATGCCCCGGACGACGCCGCTGGATAGCCGCGTGCCCCTACGGAATTATTGATCGGACCCAAAGAAACGTTGCCGTGTGGTGCTGTGAGCCTTGGGAGAGCCGCCCGTATTCGCGGGAAATCGCGAGATTTAGTACGGGTAAGGGATGGCCGAGGCTGGCCAGAAATGCTGGACGTGCATGGCTGGCCGGATTCTTTCGCGCCACGCGAATCCCTCACCCGAACGTTTGGCGTAGTCCGCATCGGCCAAGGCATTCATGGCCGGATAAATGTCGGACGGCGGCATGAAGACCGCTTCACGCGAAACATCGACATAGCCACGCAGGCTGGCGACGCCGAGAAAAGCGGAAATCACCCGATCAAGCGGGAGGTCATTCCCAGACATGCTCGCAACGTGGGCGGGAACATCGGCGGCATCGACCAGCAGCTGATGGACAGATGTATTGTACAGCGTGGGTGTGGCGAGGCCGAGGCTGGCCAGAATTTCGGTTGGGACCTCGAGATCGAGCTGGAAGCTGTGCCAGAAATATTCCCCCGCTTTTGCTTCGCCATCAGGGCGACCGCATTCGGGGTCTTTTGACCAGTGCAGCATTTGCACAGTCGTTTGCAGCAGTACGGCTGCGAGCTGCAAATTAGTCCCAATTGAAGCCGTCATGCGATGCCCCCAACGAAAGGGTGCGCCCGTGCGCGCAGCCGTCCTATACTAATTCGCATGGATGAGATGTTCGAATCGCAGACCCCGCAGCAGCCCGGGGACAACATGCCGGAGATGTCGGTTTCCGAGCTGTCCAATGCGCTGAAGCGGACGGTGGAGGAGACCTATTCCTTCGTGCGGGTGCGCGGGGAGTTGGGGCGGGTGGTGCTGGCGAAATCCGGGCACCTGTATTTCGACATCAAGGATGAAAGCGCGACGCTCAACACCATCATGTGGAAGGGCAATGCTTCGCGGCTGCCGTTCAAGCCCGAGGAGGGCTTGGAGGTGGTCGCTGAAGGGAAGCTGTCGACTTATCCGGGACGGTCCAATTACCAGATGATTGCGGACAAGCTGCGCCCGGCGGGCGTGGGCGCGCTGATGCAGCTGCTGGAAGAGCGCAAGAAGAAGCTGGCGGCGGAGGGGCTGTTCGACGCCGAGCGGAAGAAGGCGATCCCGTATCTGCCGGCTGTGATCGGGGTGGTGACGTCGCCGACCGGGGCTGTCATTCGCGATATTCTGCATCGTGTGCGTGATCGTTTCCCGGTGCACGTGCTGATCTGGCCTGCGCTGGTGCAGGGCGAGCGGGCGGCGGCGGAAGTCGAAGCGGGGATACGCGGGTTCAATGCGCTGAAGCCTGGCGGTGCGATCCCGCGGCCGGATGTGATCATCGTGGCGCGGGGCGGCGGGTCGATCGAGGATCTGTGGCCGTTCAACGAGGAGCGCGTGGTGCGCGCAGTGGCGGATAGCGAGATCCCGCTGATCTCCGCTGTGGGTCACGAGACGGATACGACGCTGATCGACTATGTGTCGGACAAGCGTGCGCCGACGCCGACGGGCGCGGCAGAGATGGCTCTGCCCGTGCGGAGCGAATTGATTGCGGCGGTGCAAACGCTGGGCGGGCGGTTGACGCGGCGGCTGACGGGCACGGTCGAGAAGCGGAAGCTGGAGTTGCGATCCGCGAGCGGGCGGTTGCCGAAGCTGGATACGTTGCTGCAGGGGCCGCGGCAGAGGCTGGATATGGCTTCGCAGCGGTTTGGCGGATCGCTGTCTCGGATGGTGGCGCGGAAGCGTGGGCGGTTTGATGCGGCGAGCGGCGGGCTGAGGCCGGCGGCTTTGCGGCGGGAGATTGCTGGGAAACGCGCTGAGGTGGAGCGGTTGGCGGCGCGGGTGCAGCCTGCGCTGGGGCGGCGGCTGAAGCGGTTGCGTGATGCGCTGCGCGAGCAGTCGCGGGTGCTGGATTCTGTTTCGTATGAGCGCGTGCTGGCGCGTGGGTTTGCGCTGGTGACGGGGGCGGATGGCGGGCTGGTGCGGTCTGCTGCGTCTGTGGCTGAGGGGGATGCGCTGAAGTTGCGGTTTGCGGATGGTGAGGTTGGGGTGACGGCTGGGTCGCCGTCAGCGCCCAAGTCGCCGCCGGCGGCGCCAGCTGCAGCTGAGCCGCAGCGGCCTCGGATACGGCGGCGGACGCGTGAGAACGATCAGGGGGATTTGTTCTAGCTACGGTGTAGGCGCGCTCGTGCTTCGACGGACGCGCAGCGAAGCTGCGCTGCTCAGCATGAGCGCTTTAGAGACATCCGTGCTGTAGCGCTCATCCTGAGCAGCCGCGAAGCGGCGTCCGTCGAAGGACGAGCGCGTACCCGCTGACTTCAGCCAGCGTTAGCAGGCGTGCGGCCCAGCAGGTCTTCGACCGGGGTCGACTTTGCGTTTGGCGGTTTGTAGCCGCCGAGGTTCATGGCTTCGCCGGCTTTGACGGCGTCCTCGTAGGACATTCCTTTTTCCTTCACGAGGTAGGCGGCCCACATGTGGCTGGCGCGCCAGGCGACGGTGCAGTGGAGGAGGACTTTGCCGTCAGCGGCTTTCATCGCGGCGGCGACTTTCTCGACGGCTTCGGGTGTGTAAGGCGTGTCGGGGCCGCCGAGGGGGACGTGGACGTAGTTGATGCCGAGTTCCTTGGCGACGGCGGCTTCGTCGTAGGGGACCTGCTTGCGGTTATCCATTTCCTGCTGCGTGCGCAGGTTGATGACCGTCTTCACGCCTTGCGCGGCCATGGCGCGGAGGGCGGCTTCGGTGGGCTGGCCGGAGACGTAGGCGGGGCCGGTGTCGGCGATCATGCCCTGGAAGCCGGGGGTGTCGAGCTTCTGCGGGAAGTGCACTGGCGTCTGCGCGAAGGCGGGGGCGCTGAACAGCAGGGCTGCGGCGATCAGGGCGAAACGCATGGGGTGTCCTCTCCGATTTTTGGGGAGTAGGTCGCGGAGCGGGCGCGTTTGCAAGAGGGATGAAGCGGTTGTGAGCGGACCTACGCCCGGCCGCCGCTGACCTGCAGGCGATCGGGAGACACGCCGATGCGGGCGAGGGCGCGGCTCCATTTGGTGTCGAGGGAGGGGTCGTACACCAGGGCGTCGTCGGGCGTGCCGACGAGCCAGACGTTTTCGGCGAGCTCCATCTCGAGCTGGCCGGCGCCCCAGCCGGAATAGCCCAGCGCGAGTACGAATTTTTCGGGTGGTGAGTCCGACGTCATGGCGTGAAGGACGTCGCGCGTTGCCGTGAGGCAGACGCCTTCGCAGACGTTGAGAGTGGCGCCGTCGCTGTCGTAATCTTCCGAATGGAGGACGAAGCCGCGTTCGCGGCTGACGGGGCCGCCGACGAGGATGTGTGCATCATCGGGCGCGCCATCGCCATCGACGCCGAGCTGGTCGAGCAGTTCGGAGAGGTTGTCTTCGTCGCTGGATTTATTGAGCACGATGCCCATCGCGTGCTCCTCATTGTGCGTGCACACGAGGATGACGGCGCGGCTGAATCGCGGGTCCTCGATCGAGGGGGATGCGATCAGCAATTTTCCAGCGAGTGAGCCTTCCACTCGTAGCGCCTCCGGGTCGGTCAAGTCGGGCATGCTGGGCTTTCACGGCTGGCAAGGCAAGCGGGGATCGGGCCGGGTATTTTCGAAAAAATGCCGGCCGGTGAAGGGATTCGCCTTGGGCGGAGAATGAGACTAGATCGTGGCAGGTTCATTTATCCTTTTGTGAGGACGGGATCCCCATGACCATCAAGGTAGGCGACAAGCTGCCGGAAGCTACGTTCAAGGTGATGAAGGACGGCAAGCCCGCCGATCTGACTTTGTCAGAACTGACACAGGGCAAGAAGGTTGCGCTGTTTGCCGTGCCGGGCGCTTTCACGCCGACCTGCTCGGCGCGCCACCTGCCGGGGTATCGCGAGAAGGCGGCTGAGCTGCGCGCCAAGGGCGTGGACACGATTGCCTGCGTTTCGGTCAACGATGTGTTCGTCATGAACGCCTGGGGCAAGGACCAGCAGGTGGGTTCGGACGTGGTGATGCTGGCGGACGGCAATGGCGACTTCGCGAAGGCTGTCGGCCTTGAGATGGATGGCAAGGGCTTCGGCATGGGCGCACGCTCGCAGCGCTATTCGCTGATCGCGGAAGATGGCGTGGTGAAACAGCTGAACGTGGAAGCGCCGGGCAAGTTCGAAGTGAGCGGCGCGGAGTATCTGCTGGGTCAGCTCTAAGACTGCTCTGTCATTTCTGAGTTACGAACCAGGTAAGACTCGTGGCGAGCCCTTCGCGTCCTTCCGGACACGGAGGGCTTGCTGATTCAAGCTTGACCCCCATATCGGTGCGTGACAAGGTTCCTTGTCATGGTTGTGGAGGACGACGCACATGGATGGCGAACTTCTGAACAATGCAGGCCTGCTGATCCCGTTGCTTCTGGTTGTTGCCGGCGTGGTGCTGATCTTCAGCGCCGTGAAGGTTGTGCCGCAGGGCTATATGTACACGGTCGAGCAGTTCGGGCGCTTCACGCGCGTGCTGTCTCCCGGCCTCGCCTTCATCATGCCGTTCGTGGACCGGATTGGTCACAAGCTGAACATGATGGAGAACGTGCTCGATATTCCGACGCAGGAAGTGATCACGAAGGACAACGCACAGGTGTCGTGCGACGCGGTGGTGTTCACGCAGATCGTTGATCCGGTTCCGGCGGCTTACGAGGTCAATGATCTCGTGCGCGCGATCAGCAACCTGTCGATGACGAACATCCGTACGGTCGTGGGCTCGATGGACCTCGACCAGGTGCTGTCGAACCGCGATGACATCAACGCGCGCCTGCTGAAGGTGATCGATGCGGCGACGCATCCGTGGGGCGTGAAGGTCACGCGGATCGAGATCAAGGACCTGACGCCGCCGGGCGATATTACCGAAGCTATGGCGCGGCAGATGAAGGCGGAACGCCTGAAGCGTGCGCAGATCCTCGAAGCGGAAGGCGATCGGGCGTCGGCCATTCTGAAGGCCGAAGGCCTCAAGCAGTCGCAGATCCTTGAAGCTGAAGGCCGCCGTGAGGCTGCGTTCCGCGACGCTGAAGCGCGCGAGCGTGCAGCTGAGGCCGAAGCGAAGGCGACCGAGGTTGTGTCGGAAGCCATCGCCAAGGGCGACGTGAATGCGATCAACTACTTCCTTGGCCTGAAATATGTCGAGGCGTTTGCGAAGCTGGCTTCCTCGCCGCAACAACGCACGGTCATCGTGCCGGCGGACTTTGCCGGACTGGTCGGCGCGATCGAGGGCGTGAAGGCTCTGACCGACAATGTGAAGCGTCCGCCGGATGCGCCGCGCCCGCCGGGCGGTACGCCCAGCCCGTTCACGACTCGCGGCTAGGTCAGTGGAGGCTAGGTCATGGACGCGATTGTCGGTTTCCTG
This sequence comes from Hyphomonadaceae bacterium, assembly GCA_965229115.1. GTDB lineage: Bacteria > Pseudomonadota > Alphaproteobacteria > Caulobacterales > Hyphomonadaceae > UBA7672. The sequence continues at coordinate 1,253,164 of CBDDIR010000003.1, forward strand.
GGTGGGCTGACGGTCTGGCACTGGGTCGGGCTCGGCATTGTGCTGATGACGATCGAGGTGGCCGTCGGCACGTTCGATCTGCTGTGGGTGTCGGTGGGTGCGTTCCTGACGGCGCTGTTCGCCCTGATCGTGCCGCTGCCTGCGGGCGGCTGGCAGGGGCAGATGGTGTTCTTCGGCATCGTGGCGCTGGCGTTCGTGATTTCCGGGCGCACGCTTTTCAAGGGTCTGCGCACGCGGACGACGACGCATCCGCATCTCAACGATCGCCTGGCGAGCATGGTGGGGCAGCGCGGCGAGGCGGCGACGAACTTCGACCAGCAACGCGGCAAGGTGAAGGTTGGCGATACCGTGTGGCTGGCCGAGCAGTCGGACAATACCGTCATCGTCGAGGGCGATCAGATCGTGATCACCGGCGCCGAGGCTGGGTTGCTGAAGGTGCGCCTAGCTTAGGCCTGATGGCCTAGGCCTTAGCGCCCATCTTCAGGCCTTTGACCACGATGATCTTCGCGAGGTTCACGCCGGGGATGAAGGTGTTGAGCGCTTCGGCGCCGGCATCGAGCAGGAATTCACGGTCGACGAACTTGCCCATATAGGCCTCGAAGGTAGCGCCACCTGTTTTGGTTTCGCCGGTCACGGCGTCGACTTCAACGACGGCTTCCTTGCCCTGCCATTTGTAGCGCACTGCATAAACGGGGCGGTAGTAGAGGTCGATCGCGTCGATCTGCATCTTCTCTTCGATGATGCGGTCGGCTTCGATCTTGCGGATGGCTTGTGAAATCACATCGCGGGCGAGCATGGACGCCTTGGCTTGCGGCGGCACGATGATGGCGCCGGCCTTGGCTTTCTCGTTGAGCTCGTCCGTGGTGATGACGGCGGCTTCCGGGCCGACATAGGATTTCAGGCTGTTGTCGGCCTTCTTCGAGATGCCGTCGAACAACCAGTCGCGCTGGACGGATTCGTTGCAGCATTCGGTGACCGTGATCGAGACTTCGCGATTGACCGCGGGGATCTTCTGGTCGCCGATATTGAGCGCTTCGACTTCGGCGCCGACCTTCAGCTTGTGGACGCGCTGGCGTTCGTAGATGTGCGTGGTCGAGGCGCTGAGGCGCCAGAAGGGCTGCAGGCGCAGCTCGCGATAGACGACCTCGTAGTCTTCGTCTTTCGGCTTGTTGAGGAAGCCGCCGAGCTTGGCGAAGGCGCCGAAGGCATCGGTACGCTTCGACCAGGCGCGACCTTCAGCTTGCGGCGCGCCGAGCTTGTCCGGCAGCAGGAGAATGCGTTCTTCGGCGAGTTCGACGTTCATGGCGGCCCCGGATATCCGTAACTGGGTTTACACCAGCACGAGGCCTTCGGCAAAAGGGAGTGCGCTGTGCGCGACCGCTGCAGGTTAACTGCTAGCGCCCCTTTATTTTTTAGCGTCGTTGGCGATTTTCGTCGCAGCCGAGGCGGGCGAGGGCGTCGGCGCGGTCGTTTTCCTTGTGGCCGGAATGCCCTTTGACCCAGCGCCAGTCGACCTTGTGGGCCGAGGCGGCGGCGTCGAGGCGCATCCAGAGATCCTGGTTTTTCACCGGCTTCTTGTCGGCGGTTTTCCAGCCATTGCGCTTCCAGCCGATGATCCACTTGGTGAGACCGTCCTTCACGTAGGTGGAGTCCGTGTGGAGGGTCAGCTTCGTGCCGGGCGCGTGGTGTTCCAGCGACGCGATGGCGGCCATGAGTTCCATGCGGTTGTTCGTCGTGGCGGGCTCGCCGCCGTGGAGTTCGACGTCGACGCCATTGGTGCGGATGACGGCGCCCCAACCGCCGGGGCCGGGGTTTCCGGAGCAGGCGCCGTCGGTCCAGATTTCGATGATATCGGTCATGGTGACGAGGTCGGGCGGTTCGTGTCTGGCGTCAAGACTCGGGCTAGACTGCGGCGTAGCCTTGAGGGTTGGAACATGGGGCACAGTGTTCAGCTGATCGTTGGACGTGGGGCTGCGGTGCAGGCTTTCCTGCGCCAGTGGCCGGGCGCGCGGGCGGTGGAGCTGCGCGACGGGTGGCAGGCGATACCTGTGGAGGAGCCACTTTACGCCGCCATCGAGGCGAAGGCGCCGGGGGCGAGCCGGCCGCCGGAGATGGATGTGTCGCCGTTGGGGCTGGATCTGGCGCTGGCTGGTGCGACCGAGGGCGGCGGCGGGCTGGCTTATGTCGAGACGGAGTATTTCGGCGGGACCGGCGGGCAATCTGCGATGGCGTTTGTCGATGGGCGCGAGGCGATGGCGCCTCAGCGGGCGCGCGGCGGCGGGGGCACGATCAATCAGGCGTTGCGAGCGATTGGCGTGAAGCGGGATGTGACGAACGATGAGTTCGACACGATCGGGTTGGGCGAGCGGCGGTCGATGGAGGACTACGGGCCGGATGGTCCGCGGCGGTTGCAGGTTCAGCGCGAGGACGAGGCGAAGCCCGAGCCGAAGAAGAGCTTGCCGGTTTGGGTGGTGTTGCTCATTGCAGCGGCGGCGGTTGCGGCCGGTGTGTGGGCGTCGGTTTCGCGGTAGCTTAGTATTATCACGGTAGCTTTCGATGATGTTGCCAAACTCAGGCGCAATATTGATCATGAGCCTGCCGAATTTTGATCGAGCAGGTGGGCTCACGTCTGGCAATATGGGGGATGCATGCAAATAAGATCTGGCAAGTACGCGGGGAAGTCGAGCGAGCAGGTTGTGCTAAAGTTTCCAGACTATGTGGAATGGTATATTGGCGCGTATCCCACCGCCAAACTAAGCACCGAGTTCAAGCGCTTGGTTGGTATATTCGATCGCAAGCCACTTCGTACAAAATGCTACACGTGCAAAAAGTCGGCGACCTTAGCTACGGCGTACATGAATAATCCGAGCCTGTATTTTTGGTGTAGCGATTGCGACTATTACGGCAGCGGTGCGAACAAAGGAAAACTTACGATCATCAAAACCTACAGTAACGCTTTGCAGCATATCGAGTTGAACTGCGGGGGCTACAAATCTTGGAAATCGACTATCATCAAGAGTCTCGCACAAGCTAAAGGCTTGCCTGCCAGAGTTGGAGACGCGCAGGCGGTTGCTTTCTTTTAGCGGTCCAGTTTGCGCCTAGCTCACGCCCCATAATCCTCAGGCGATTTTGCCTGGCGGTGGAAGCCGAGGCGTTCGGCGTAGTCGAGCGGGTTGTGGGGTTTGACCAACGCGTCTTTCGGCGTGGCGGCGAGATCGACGAGGCGCGTGAGGAAGAAACGCATCGCGGCGCCGCGGGCTAGCGTTGGGAGGGCGGCACGTTCGCGCGGCTCGAGCCGGCGGACTGTCTCATAGGCAGCAATGAGCGCGCGGCCCTTGGTGAGGTTGTATTCGCCGCGTCGCTCGAAGCACCAAGCGTTGAGGCAGACGGCGATGTCGTAGGCGAGGAAATCCGAGCAGGCGAAATAGAAGTCGATGACGCCGGAGAGCTTCCCGTCGAGGAAGAACGTGTTGTCCGGGAACATGTCGGCGTGGATGGCGCCGCCGGGAAGTGTTTTCGGCCAGTTGGCTTTCAGGAAATCGAGGTCGCCATTGATCTGGCCGGAGAGGCCGGGGGCGAGCGCGTCGGCTTCGGCGCCGCGGCCTTCCCAGAGCTTGGGCCAGGCGGGGAGCGACAGGTCGTTCGGGCGGCGCATCCGGAAATCGGCGAGGGCGACGTGGAAGCGGGCGAGCGCTTCGCCGAGCGCGCGGCACTGGCCGATGTCGGGACGGCGGGGGCTCATGCCCTGCAGGAATGTGCAGATGACGGCGGGCTTGCCGTGGATGGTGCGTAGCGGGTTTCCGTCTTTTGCGGGAACGGGAAGCGGCGCGGGGAAGCCTTTCGAGGCAAGGTGTCCCATCATGCCCATGAAGAAGGGCAGGTCTTCCTTCTTCGCGCGCTTTTCGAAGACGGTGAGAATGTAGCGGCCCTTGGGCGTCTCGAGCAGGAAGTTCGAGTTCTCGACGCCTTCGGCGATGCCCTTGAATGCGAGCGGGGGACCGAGGTCGTACTCGGTCAGCAGCGCTTCGAGGGCTGCATCGTCGATGTCGGTATAGACGGCCATGACGCGTGGTTAGGGGACGTAATGGCCATGCGCAAGCAGGGTCTCTGTTCAGGCGTGTGTGATCGTCAACCGGCGGGTTTGGGCGCCGGGGTTTTCAGCGGATCGAATGTAGCGCGGGCGCGGGTTAGGCGGGCGGTGAGGTCTGCCAGCACGTCCGGGTGTTTGCTCGAGACGTCGTAGGATTCTTCCGGGTCGTTCTGGAGATCGACCAGCACCTGCCAGTCGTCGCGCGTGTCGAGCGGGGCGAGGAGGCTGCGGTAGAAGGAGCGCACGACGAGCTTGTAACGCTGCGTACGGATCGCGGCGATGTCTTCGTTGATGAACAGGATGAGTTCGTCGTGCGGCGACGGCGCGTTGCGGAGGGTGAGCAGGCTGGTGATGTCTGCGCCGTCGAGTTGGGCGGAAGGGGTGGGCGAGCCGGTCCACTTCGCGAGCGTGGGGAGCAGGTCGATGTTCATCGCGATGGCGTCGCTGACGATGCCGGCGGGGATGCGGCCGGGCTGGCGGGCGATGAAGGGCACGCGGTAGGGGCCTTCCCATCCGGCGCCGCCCTTGCGGTCGCGCAGGCCGCCGGCGGAGCCTTCCCACCACGGGCCGTTGTCGGACGTGACGATGACGAGCGTGTCGTGGTCGAGGTTGAGTTGCTTCAGCTTGGCGAAGAGGCGGCCCATGTTCGCGTCGATCTCTTCGACGACGTCGCCGTATTCGGCGGCGTTGGAATGGCCTGCGTGATCCGGGTGCGGATCGAGCGGCACGTGTGGCGCGGTAAGCGTCAGCATGAGGAAGAACGGACGATCCTTGTTCTCCTCGATGAAGCGGAAGCCGCGCTGGAAGAAGCGATCAGTAAGCTTGTCCATCGCCGGCTCTTCGCTGGTGAGCTCGACGCCGGGCTCCTTGGTGTAGAGGCTGAGCGGCTGCATGTCGTGGCTGTAGGGCAGGCCGAAGAAGACATCGAAGCCTTGCTGTGTCGGCGGCCAGAAGGGCGCGACGTGGCCGAGATGCCATTTGCCGACGAGGGCGGTGGCGTAATCCGGCTTCAGAGCTTCGGCGATGGTGATCTCTGCGAGCGGCAGGCCGTTGGTGTCGGTCTGGCGGATGACATCCTTGGCTAGGCCGGTGCGGATCGGATAGCGGCCGGTGAGCAGTCCCGCGCGCGATGGCGTGCAGACGCTGGCCGATGCGTAGAACGAGGTGAACTTCGCGCCTTCGGCCGCCATGCGATCGAGGTTCGGCGTGCGGATGGCGCGCGCGCCATAGGCGCCGAGATCGCCATAGCCGAGATCGTCCGCGAGGATGACGACGACATTGGGCTTGCGCGCGGACACGCTGCCGAGTTGCGGCGTGGCGCAGGCGGCGAGCGCTGCAAGCGCGACAGAGCCGAGGAGGAAATGGCGACGGTTCATCAAAGCACTCTACGCGTTGAAGTTCAGTTTGAGGCCGGGGCGGGGCCAGCGGCATTTGTAGAGCTTGCCGGTGCCTGAGGCGGTGACCCAGGCATCGCGCATGTCGGCGCCGCCGAAGACGATGTTGGTGCACAGCAGGTCCGGGAAGGGGAAGTGTTCGGTCGTGCCGTCCGGGTCGAAGGCGGTGACGCCGCCATTGATGATAGTGGCGACGCAGACCTTGCCGCCGGCTTCGACGGCGAGACTGTCGAGCAGCTGGTAGCCGGGAAGGTTGCAGACAACGCGGCCGGGCGCGAAGGGCGGCGGGTCTGCGAGCACGCCGGGGCTGGCGACGTCGAACGCCCACAGGCGTCCGAGCCAGGTGTCGGCTGCATAGACGGTCTTCTCATCTGGCGAGAGGCCGACGCCGTTGGGCGCGATCATGCCGTCGCGCAGGCGCGTGATCTTCGAGCCATCGGGCGTGGCGTAGCAGAGGCCGCCATAGTTGCGGCCGGTGGGCGTGGTGGTGCCGTGCTCGGTGAACCACATGCCGCCCTGCTTATCGAAGACCAGATCGTTGGGCCCTTCGAGGCGTTTGCCGTTGGCTTCGGTGTAGAGCGTGGTGAAGGCGCCGGTCTTGAGATCGACGCGCTGGATCGAGCCGCCGGTGTAGCCTGCGGGTGTGGGCCCCGGAATGTTTAGGCCGTTGACCTCGTGGTACTGGAACGAGCCGCCATTGTTGGTGACGTAGACGGCGCCATCCGGGCCGATGGCTGCGCCGTTGGGGCCGCCGCCGAGGTTCGCGATAGTCTCGCGCTTGCCGTCTGGCGTGACGCGCGTGAGCGTCTGACCCTGGATCTCGGTGAGGATGATCGAGCCGTCCGCCATGGCGATCGGCCCTTCGGGGAATTTCAGACCTTCGCAGACAAGTTCGATGTCCATGGCGTGCTCCCGTCGCCGCTTCATGCATGAGCAGCGTTGGGGGAACTGTAGCGGGCGCTGCGGGCAACGCCAGCCGTACGTGAGGCCAGATCAGACGCCTTCGAGGACGCGGGGGATGCGGAAGACGACGTCTTCCTGCGCGGTGACGACTTCCTCCACGGAAACCGTGAAGCGGGCGCGGCAGGCGGCGATGACGCCTTGCACCAGCGTTTCAGGGGCGGAGGCGCCGGCGGTGAGGCCGAGGGTCTTCACGCCGTCGAACCATGCCCAGTCGATATTGTCGGCTGAGGCGATTAGGTAGGCCGCGTTCGCGCCGGAGCGTTCGGCGACTTCCTTGAGGCGGACCGAGTTCGAGGAGTTCGCGGCGCCGATGACGAGCACGAGCTCAGCCTGGGCGGCGATCGACTTCACGGCGTCCTGCCGGTTCGTCGTGGCGTAGCAGATGTCATCCTTGCGCGGCTCATTGAGGTGCGGGAAGCGGCGGCGGAGGGCGGCGACGATGTCTTTCGTGTCGTCGACGGAGAGCGTGGTCTGCGTGACGTAGGCAAGGCGGAGCGGATCGGCGGGCTTGAACGTTTCAGCGTCTTCGACCGTTTCGATCAGCGTCATGGCTTCGGGGCCGATCTGGCCCATCGTGCCGACGACTTCCGGGTGGCCTTCGTGGCCGATCAGCAGGGTGTGGAGGCCGTTGCGCTCGTGGCGTTGGGCTTCGGCGTGAACCTTGGAGACCAGCGGGCAGGTGGCGTCGACATAGGTCATCTCGCGGCGCTGGGCCTCCGCGGGGACGACTTTGGGAACGCCGTGGGCCGAGAAGACGACCGGGCGGTCATCCGGGCATTCGGTCAGTTCCTCGACGAAGACGGCGCCCATGGCCTCGAGGCGTTTAACAACGTGGGCGTTGTGGACGATTTCGTGCCGCACGAAGACCGGGGCGCCCCACTTCACCAGGGCCTGTTCCACGATCTGGATGGCCCGGTCGACCCCGGCGCAAAAGCCCCTTGGGGCCGCCAGAAGGACCTTCAGCGGGGGGCGGGGCGATTCGGAAGGGGTGGAAAAGTCGGGCAAAATTCCGCCTTGTTGCCGGTATGGGCTCTGAGATTGCGTGGGCCGGTCTTTAGAGGCTATCACGCACCGTGAAAATGTCGCCGCCTTGGCCGTAATCCAAGGGGCCCTGCGTCAGGATGTGCCAGTGAAGCGTTTTGTGCCTGCCTGTCTTGGCCTTTCGGCCATGCTGCTCGCCAGCGGCTGTGCTGCCGTGGATGCGCTCGATACCACGCCGAACGTGGGCCCGTGCCCGGTTGCGGGCGTGCTTTACGACGCCAGCCGCCTGGTCGAGATCCAGGGGGCCGAGCGGCATGAGAACGTCGCCTTCACGGGCTCGGTCGAGGGCGTGAAGAGCTTCTGCCGGTACAAAGGCAGCGATCCGATCGCCATGGATCTGGATATCAACTTTGCCTTCGGCAGAGGGCCTAAGGCCGAAGCGACCTCCAAATCCTATCCGGTGTTCGTGACCGTGACGCGCCGGGACCGCTCGGTTCTGGCCAAGGAGACGTTCACCATGAACGTGACCTTCCCGCCCGGCAAAGACATCGTGCGCCTGACCGAAAGCGTGCCGGGGATCGTTATCCCGCGCGCCAACGACACGGTTTCGGGCACGAACTTCGAGGTGATCGTCGGCTTTGACCTGACGCCGGAACAGATCGCTTACAACCGATCGGGCACCCGCTTCACGATCAACGTTGCACGCCCCGCCGCGCCGAAGTAGTCCGGCGAGGCTTTCCAGCCCCCGGACTGAAACATGACCAAGACACAAGATCTCGCCGGCCTTCTTTCGGACGCCGCAGGTGCAGCTTTCGTTGCGCTTGGACTTGAGGCGCAGCTGGGCGCGGTGCGCCGTTCGGACCGTCCGGATCTGGCGGACTTCCAGTGCAATGGCGCGATGGCCGGTGCGAAGAAGCTGGGCAAGAACCCGCGCGAGATCGCAACCAGCGTTGTCGATGCGCTGAAGGGTTCTTCGCTGGTCGCCGGCTGCGAGGTGGCGGGGCCGGGGTTCATCAACATCAAGCTGTCGGCTGAAGGGCTGAACACGCGCGCGGCGGAGATCGCTGCGGATGAGCGTTCGGGCGCGTGGACGGTCGAGACGCCGCGGCGCGTGGTGATGGATTTCGGCGGCTGGAACGTCGCGAAGGAAATGCACATCGGTCACCTGCGTTCGACGGTGATCGGGGATTCGCTGCAGCGTCTGTTCCGCTTCATGGGCGACAGCGTGACGAGCGACGTGCATCTGGGCGACTGGGGCCTGCAGATGGGACAGCTCATCAATGAGGTGAAGCTGGAGCAGCCGGACCTGCCGTATTTCGACGCGAGCTTCACGGGGCCGTATCCCGAGCAGAGCCCTGTGACGATGGATGATCTGGGGCGGCTCTATCCGCTGGCGTCCGGCAAGTCGAAGACGGATGAGGCGCGGCGGAATGAAGACCGCGCAGCGACGCAGGAGCTGCAGTCGGGCCGGCCGGGCTATCGCGCGCTGTGGAAGCACTTCTGCAATGTCACGCGCGTGGGCCTTGAGCGCGAGTGCAAGAGCCTCGGCGTTACGTTCGATCTCTGGAAGGGCGAGAGCGATGCGGAGCCGTTCATTCCGCAGATCGTGGAAGATCTGAAGTCGCGGGGGATTTCGGAGTTCGATCAGGGCGCGTGGATCGTGCGCGTGGCGCGCGAGAATGACAAGAAAGAGATGCCGCCGATCATCCTGGTGAACCGGGATGGCGCGATCGGCTATCACGGCTCGGACCTCGGTACGATCGTGGATCGCAAGCAGAGCATTGATCCGCAGCTGTCGCTCTACATCGTGGACCAGCGGCAGGCGCTGCACTTCGAGCAGGTGTTCCGGGCGAGTGATCGCGCGGGCTATCTGCCAGAGAAGGAGCTGGAGCATCTGGGCTTCGGCACGGTGAACGGACCCGATGGCAAGCCCTTCAAGACGCGCGATGGCGGCACGCTGAAGCTGCAGGCGTTCATCGCGCAGGCGGATGAAGTTGCCACGGCGCGGATGAAGGAGGCTGAGCTGGGTTCGGATGTTTCCGAGGCCGAGCAACAGGACATCGCGCACAAGGTGGCGGTCGCGGCGATCAAGTTCTCCGACCTCTCGAACGTGCGGACGACGAACTACATCTTCGACCTTGAGCGCTTCGTGTCGTTCGAGGGAAAGACGGGGCCGTATCTGCTGTATGCGGCTGTGCGCGTGAAATCGCTGGCGCGGCGGGCTGCGGCGGAGGGCGTGAAGGCTGGGCCGATTTCGGTCGAGCTGGATGCGGAGCGCGCGCTGGTGCTGGCGCTCGACGGGTTCAATGATGCGCTGCGTGGCGCCTATGAGAAGCGTATGCCGCATATCCTGTGCGAGCATGCGTATGCGCTGGGGCAGGCGTTCTCGGGCTTCTATGCGGCGGCGCCGATCCTGGTGGAGAGCGATCCGGTGAAGAAGGCGTCGCGTCTGGCGCTCGCGCTGGCGACTTTGAAGCAGCTTGAGATCGTGTTGGGCCTGATCGGCATCGACGTTCCGGAGCGGATGTAGCGATGCGTATCCGGCCGTCGACATCGGATGATGGCGAACGGGTTGTTGCGATCTGGCGCAGCGCTGTTCAGGCGACGCACGACTTCCTGTCGCCTGCCGACCTCGCCGCGATCGATGCGCAGGTTGAGGCGTTTCTTCCGAAGACACCGCTATTGCTGGCGATCGACGAGGAGGGGCGTCCAGCCGGTTTCATGGGCATGACCGGCCACAAGGTCGACTCGTTGTTCATCGATCCGATGCTGCGTGGCGGCGGGATTGGCCGCCTGCTGATCGAGCACGCGGCGACGCTCTATGCCTCGCTGACAGTCGACGTGAACGAGCAGAACGCGCAGGCGGTTGGCTTCTATGAACGCATGGGGTTCGTTGCGACGGGCCGTTCGGAAACGGACGATCAGGGGCGGCCTTATCCGCTGGTGCATATGCGGCTGGGAACGATTATCGAGAGCTAGGGGCTGGGCGTGATTGCAATTCGTCTCGATGATCTGAGCGGCGCAGAGATACAGGCGCTGGTGAAGCGGCATCTTGCGGGCATGCATGAGAATTCGCCCGCCTGCAGCGTGCACGCGCTTGATCTCGACAAGCTGCGCCAGCCGGGCGTGACGTTCTGGTCGGGTTGGGCGGGCGACGAGATCGCCGTGATGGGCGCGCTGAAGCGGCTCGATGCGATCAATGGCGAGATCAAATCGATGCGCGTGTCGAATGCGTTTCTCGGCAAGGGGGCTGGCAGGGCGATGCTCGAGCACATCGTCGCCGAGGCGCGCGCGATGGGCATCAGCACGTTGTGGCTGGAGACGGGATCGACGGATGCGTTTGTGCCGGCGCTGAAGCTCTATGAGAGCGCGGGCTTCGAGGTGTGTGGGCCGTTTGGCGACTACACGCTCGATCCGTTCAGCGTGTACATGAAGCGGGCGCTGTAGGCGTTACTTCTTGTTTTTCGCGGCCGACTTTTTAGCAGGCGCCGCCTTCTTCGCAGCCTTCACAGGCGCAGCTTTCTTGGCTGGCGCCTTGGCGGCTTTCTTCACCGGGCCTTTGACCGGCGGCTTTTCGATCGCCTGCGCGGGGCCGCCATTGCCGGGCAGGAGCCAGATGGCGGTGACTGCGTTGGCATGGCCGTGGCCCAGACCGAACTTCTCCATCAGGTGCGACCGTAGCTCGCCATGCTTCTTGAGGCCCGACTTCGACAGGACGAGGGAGAAGTCCTCGTATGTCTTGCCGGACGCCTGCTCAGCGTTGGTGAGATAGGTCTGGAAGCCCTTGTGGAGTTTGGTCCGGTCTAGAGCCATGGCTCGATCCTCGTCCTACTTCCTCTGCGCGTCGCGAAGCGCCTTGAACTCGTTGCCTGCATACCAGTTGGGCCACGCGTCGCTGTTGGCGATACGGTTCACGACTTCGTAGTCCACCTTCACGTCGGCTTCGAGGCCGGAGAGATCCCAGCTGTCGGAGTATTCGTCGGCGGGCTTGTGGTAGAGGTTGTCGGTGTAGTTCTTGGCGGCGGCGGCGCCAGCAGCCGTGCCGCCATTGATCAGGTCTTCGCCGCTGTCGACGTAAAGCATCGGCACGCCTTTCTTGGCGAGGCTGATGTGGTCCGAGCGATAGAAGCGACCGGATTCCGGTGTCGGGTCTGGCGTGATGACGCGGTTGGATTCAGCGAGGACGGCCTTCAGCGTGTCTTCCAGTTCCGAGGCACCGGCGCCGATGACGACGGCGTCTTTCGCGGGGCTGGTCGGCAGTAGGGCGTCGATGTTGACGCCGCCGACGATGTTCTTGAGCGGGATGACCGGGTTCTCGCCGAAGTAGGCGGAGCCGAGGAGACCCGACTCTTCAAGCGTGACAGCAAGGACCGTGACAGAGCGCTTGGGCTTGGGACCGGCGGCGAACTTCTCGCCAATCTCGAGGATGGCGGCGGTGCCCGTGCCGTTGTCGACGGCGCCATTGTTGATGACGTCTTCGTTCGGGTCCGTGCTGGTGCCTTTGCCGAGGTGATCCCAGTGGCCCATGAGCAGCACGTGCTCATCCGGCTTCTCAGAGCCTTTGACCGTGCCGATCACGTTGCGCGAGTCCTTGAACTCGATCGTCTGGTTGATCGTGGCAGTGGCCTTGAGGCCTGTCATCGGCACCGGCTTGAAGCCGCGCTTGTTGGCGGCGGCGCGCATCGCGTCGATGTCGAGGCCGGCTGCCTTGAACAGTTCGGTGGCGTGGTTGAGCTGGATCCAGCCTTCGAGCTTGGCGCGGCTGGCGCCGCCATCATTGCGCACGAGGTCTGACTGGACGCCAGTCCACGATCCTTCGACGACGCCCCAGCCATAGGAGGCAGGCTTTTCTTCATGGATAAGCAGAACGCCGGTTGCGCCCTGGCGTGCGGCTTCTTCGAACTTGTAGGTCCAGCGACCGTAATAGGTCATGGCCTTGCCGTTGAAGAGCGTAGCGTCGTTGGTGATGAAGCCTGGATCGTTGACGAACATCACGACCGTTTTGCCCTTAGCGTCGAGGCCGGCGTAGTCGTTCCAGTTGGCTTCGGGCGCGACGACGCCATAGCCGACGAAGACGAGATCGCTGTCGGAGAAGGTGACGAGCTTGTTCTTCTGGTCCTTCGTTCCATAAACCGCATCGGGGCCGAGCTTTAGGTCCCAGGTCTTGTTGTTGGGGCCGGCGATCTTCAGCGACGAGGTGGCGGGATCGACCGTCTGCTGCACCATCTTCACGATCTGGAAGTAGGTGCCGTCCGGATTGCCGGGTTCGAGGCCAATGCGTTTCATCTCGGCCGCAATCCAGTCAGCGGCTTTCTCGCCAGCGACCGTGCCGGGGCCGCGGCCTTCGTACTTGTCGTCCGCCAGTTCCTTGATGCGCGCGCCGATGTCCGCGCCGGTAATCTCGGGCGAGGTGGTGAGCGTCGAGGTGACTGCGTTGGGATCAGCAGCGGCGGGGGCTGCGGGGGCGGCGGGTTTGTCCCGCTCGATCGGGTCGCAGCCGGCGAGGGCGATGGCCAGGAGGCTCGTTGCCGAAAGGGCGAGCAATCTCATCTACGTCTCCTTGAAAGTGCGGGCACATTATCCCGCGAGGGAAACGGAGCAAGGTACGGATTTGTGAGAAATGGGCCTTACGCAGGCCCGAACTTAAAAGGCCCAGCGCTTGCGCGCTGGGCCCTTCAAAACCGAATGGTATTTCCAAACTTTCGTTCTTCAATTCCAACCAGTTCGGGGAATAAACGGCGGTCTAGCGAATTGGTTCCGGAGCCATAGGCGCCAGATTCAGCGAGGCGTTGTGAGGCTCCGCAAGTACGTCGGCGGCGACCCAGAGGATGACGGCGCCCACGGCGAGAATTGCGCCGAACAGGGCGAGGCGGACGATGCCTTCAGGTCGTTTCTCAAAAGACATTGAAGGCTCCCAGAACGATCCAGACACCGATGAGGGCGAACAGTACGGCTGCACCCATGCGGACGTATTTCAGCGGAACGACGCGCGTGACGGCTTCGCCCAGGAACACGGCGGGGACGTTCGCGAGCATCATGCCGACAGTTGTGCCGATGGTGACGAAGACGATGTCGTGGAAGCGCGCTGCGAGCAGCGAGGTTGCGATCTGCGTCTTGTCGCCGATCTCGACGAAGAAGAAGGCGATGAGCGTGGTGAGGAACACGCTGCCCATCGAGCGCTTGGCGGCGCCTTCATCTTCCTTGTCGGGGATCAACGCCCATGCGGCCATGATCACGAAGGCGACGCCGACGATGATCTGGAAGGTCGGGCCCGTGAGCCATTGCGAGATGAAGTAGCCTAGCGTCGCAGCAGCGGCGTGGTTCAGCAGGGTTGCGGCGAGAATGCCGAGGATGATGGGAACCGGCTTGCGGAACTTGGCCGCGAGCACGATGGCGAGCAGTTGCGTCTTGTCACCGATCTCGGCGATGGCGACGACCGCGGTCGATATCCAGATTGCTTCCATGAGACGTCCAGGGGCCGCGACACTGACACGACGATGCCGCGCTTCCATGGGCCCAGGCCGGAAGCGCACATCGTCGGTCTCGCCAATCCAGACCCGAAGGTCTGTTGCGCGCGCCATGGATCCGAAAACCCAAGTGTGTTGACGCGTGCTCCGCTGGGGTTGCGGACGGCTACTCCCCGAACGAGGCGTATCTGGAGCGATGCGAGGGACGAGTCAACGTTGCAGACGCAACTATATTTGCAACTGCTTCTCAGCCTTACCAATTCTCGTCGTGATCATCGGGAATGTGGTCCATCGGTGTGGGCTGCGGGTCGCCGGGCAGCGGGATGTAAGCGGTTTCGTGCGGCGGTTGGCTGAACCAGGTGCCTTCGAAATTGCCCGCGATGGAGGCGCGCCAGTCTGCCGAAGCTTTCGCGAGTCGTTCCTTCGATGAGGCGACGAAGTTCCAGTCGAGGAAGCGCGGGCCGTCGAGCGGATCGCCGCCGGCGAACATGATGCGCGTGCCTTTGGTCAAGGTAACGGGTAGCGGGCGAGCCGGATTGAGAACCGCCATCTGCGCTTCGCCGACCACCGTGTCGCCGATCGTGGCGGAGCCGTTGAGCACGTAGATGCAGAGTTCGGGAGAGGTGGGCGCTTCGATGGTCGTGTCGCGTTCCGCCGTCAGCACGACCTGGCAGATGCCGGCTGGGAATTCGACAGGCGAGGTCTGGCCATAGGCGGAGCCCGAGATCAGCACGCCCGTTGCGCCGCCTGCGTCGACGACGGGAAGGACACTCGCGGGGTAGTGCTGGAACGAGGGCTCCTGCTCCGCATGCGATTGCGGGAGCGCGACCCAGGTCTGGATCGCTTCGATGCGGTGCCCCTTCTCACGCTCTTCCGGCGGGGTGCGTTCGGAGTGGACGATGCCGCGGCCGGCGGTCATCCAGTTCACCGCGCCGGGGCGAATGGTCTGCTGCGTGCCGAGGCTGTCGCGGTGATCGAGTGCGCCGTCGAACAGCCACGTGACCGTTGCGAGACCGATATGCGGGTGCGAGCGGACATCCATGCCCTTGCCGGGCGGCATCTCGGCCGGTCCCAAATGGTCGAAGAATACGAAGGGACCAACATTGCGGCGTGTCGGGAAGGGCAGGAGACGGCGCACGAAAAAGCCGCCCAGGTCGCGCTGGCGGGGCTCGATGATCATCTCGACGGCGTCGGTCATAAGTTCCATCCGATATGTGTGCGGATGAGTATGGACGAGCGCGCGAGGATTGGGAAACTGGGCGGATGAAGGAGATCGCTCACACCTGTCTCAATTTAGCGCCAGCGCGCCTTGGGGCGGCCTTGGCGGGGTTGGTGATGCTGCTGGTTTCGGCGTGTGCGCCGCTTCAGCAGAGGGCGCTGGCGTTCGATAAGGATCCAACGCCGGGCTTTTCGGAGCACTGGTTTACCTCGTTCGATGGCGCGCGGCTCGGGCTCGACGTCTATGAGCCCCGCTCGGCTGCGCCGGGCATGGGGCCGTGTGACAATGGCGGCGGCATCAATCTCGCGACGCCAGCCTCTGCCTGCGCGGCGGCTGCTGCGATCTATCGTGCAGACCCCGATGTGGTGATCATCGCCGTTCACGGCATGAACGATTATGCCGGCGCATTCCGGTCTGCGGGTGCGTGGTGGTCGGCTCATGGCGCGAAGGTTTATGCGTATGACCAGCGCGGCTTCGGGCGCTCGCCCGGCTGGATGATCTGGCCGACGCATGAGGTGATGCGCAAGGATCTGGAGACGGCGGTGACGGTCGCGCGGGAGCGGCATCCGCACGCCAAAATCGCCGTTGTCGGCGAGAGCATGGGCGCGGCGGTGGCGATCACCGCGTTTGCGGATGCAACGCCGCCGGATGTGGATGCGCTGATCCTGTCTGGGCCGGGCCTGCGCGGGTGGGGCGTGCTCCCCTGGTATTACAGCGCCAGCCTGTGGGTGAGCACGCATGTCCGGCCGGACTGGGTCGTGGTGCCGCCCAAGGGGCTGAACATCGTGGCGACGGACAACAACGCCAAGCTGAGGGAGATGTGGTTCGACCCCTACGTCCAGAAATCCAACCGGATCGACAGCGTCTATGGCGTCGTCTCGATGATGGAGGAGGCGGACCAGAAGATCGACCAGCTACCGGCCAAGGTGCCGACCCTGATGCTCTACGGGGCCAACGACCAGATCATCCCGCCGGAGGGGGTGGAGCGGGCCGCCCAGCGGATGCCCAGCCATGTGAGGACGGCCTATTACGAGAAAGGCTTCCACATGCTGATGAACGACCTGCAGGCTGAGTCGGTCTGGAGCGACATCCTCGCCTTCGTCCGGAAACCCAATTCCCCCCTGCCTTCGGGGGCGCCGGAGATACCGTTTAGGCGGGAAACCGCTGAAAACCGGTGAAATTTCGACAATCGAAATCGCCCGAAAATTAACCAACTTGGCCTAGGGTCCTCAGACTAAGGGTTGTCGAGGACTTACGCGCAGAATGCTGGCGCAGGTAAAAAAGATGGCGGGTGGGGATCTCCCCGGGCGCTTGGGCGCCTGGTGGAGCGGTCGCGACTACGTCCCGCCGGTGGAAGGCGAGGGCGAGGCCGCAGCGGCTGACGCCCCCAAGTCTGACGCGAAGAAGGCTGACGAGAAGCCCGCCAAGGCTGAAGCCAAGCAGGAAGCTGCTCCCGAGATCAAGATTGAAGAAGTTGAAGCTCCGGCTGCGACCGAAGCTGAGCCCCCGATCGAGAAACCCGCCAAGATCGTCACGACGATCATCACCAAGTCTCCGAAAGCCAAGCCTGCCGTTTCCTCGGAAGCGGGCGGCGAGCTGCGCATCAAGGCGCTCGAGACGCTCTGGGGCGAAGGCCGTCTGGCTCCGGGCTCGTTCGCTATCGACATGCGGATGGTCGATGCCTTGCTCGAGCTTGCGGACAAGCCGGGCGATATCGGTTTCATCGGCGCGGATGGCGCACTGCTTAACGCATTCGCTGCACAATCGGACCGCAAGGCGCTGGCGACCGAATGGCGGGCCGGCTGTGTCGAGCGTCTCAAGCAAATTGCACCGTCGGCAACGATAACGGTTGGCGAAGTGGATCGTCCGCGCGGCTTCACCGAGAACTCGCTTCCCGCTGTCGCCAGCATCGAGGCGTTCGCCTACGCGGACCATAAGGCCGGTCTCGTTGGCCGCGTGTTCCGCGCGCTCGATGGACAGGGCCGCTGGGTGTTCCTCGATACGACGCGCCGCACGAAGAAGACGCCGGCTGAAGCTTTCGCCTCTGCGTGGGCCGAACCGCAGCTTTCGACGAATGACGAGATCGAAGAGCTTCTGAAGCTCGCCGGCTTCAAGTCGGTGCGCAAGGTTTCCGTGACCGAGCAGACGCTCGCTTGCGCGAAGCAGGGATACGCCAATCTCACGCGTGTGCTCGAGACGGCGGCGCAGAGCGGCTTCTCGGGTCGCGAAGGTGCGCTATTCCTTCAGGAGCTGGCATGGGAAGCGCAGAGCTGGCGTGCGCGTGCGCGTGCGCTTGAAGGCGGCGCGCTTGAGATGAACCTCTGGATCGCAGACAAGACCGAGCAACACGCTCCGCTGGAACTCAACGCCGACATGCTGAACCGCTCGATCCAGCCGGACGATGCTGGCGCGACGGACGCGCTGTTCGACGAGACCTGATCGCGCCGGGGCGGCAAATCGCCCTGAAACACGATCCTTCCCGTGGCGGCTGCGAATGGCCGATTCATAAGCAAGATCATGCTCATGTGCCGGGTTCAAACCCCAGGGCAATGGGTCTATATGCGCGCCCAAGCCGCCTCGACGCGGCGCGTCTGGAGCCTGCCCGATGTTCGATAAGCCCGCCTTCGCTGGTCACGAGAGCGTTCACCACGTCTTCGACGCGAAGACCGGGCTTCGGGCGATCATCGCGATTCATTCGACTGCGCGTGGCCCTGCGGCGGGCGGCTGCCGGATGTGGAACTATGCGACCTCGGACGACGCCTTCATTGATGCGCTGCGCCTGTCGGAAGGCATGAGCAACAAGAACGCAATGGCGGACCTGCCGCTCGGCGGCGGCAAGTCGGTGATCTGGGGTAATGCCAAGACCGACAAGACGCCTGAATTGTTCCGCGCCTTCGGCCGCGCGATCGAAGCGCTGAACGGTCGCTACTGGACGGCTGAAGATGTCGGCGTGTCCGTGCATGACATGGCGCTGGTCGCCGAAGAGACGAAGTACGTCGCCGGCTTGCCGACCGGAAAAGCTGCGAGCGGCGATCCCTCGCCTGTGACCGCGAAGGGCGTGTTCCTCGGCATCAAGGCGACGGCGCTGCGTGCGTTCGGCACGGACGATCTCAACGGCAAGCACGTTGCGGTTCAGGGCGTTGGCCATGTCGGCGCATATGTATGCGGACACCTCGCCAAGGCCGGGGCCAAGCTGACGATCACCGATGTGAACGCCGAGGCGCTGGCGACAGTCGCGAAGGATACCGGCGCGAAGGTCGTGGCGCCTGATGAGATCTACGATGTCGAGGCCGACATCTTCTCGCCGAACGCGCTGGGCGCGATCATCAACCCGGCGACGCTGCCGCGCCTCAAGGTGAAGGTGATTGCGGGCGGCGCGAACAACCAGCTCGCGACGCCGGACATGGGCGAGAAGGTGCTGGAGCAGGGCATCCTCTACGCGCCGGACTACGTCATCAATGGCGGCGGCATCATCAACGTCGCGGCCGAGATCTCCGGCACCTACGATCCGGCCTGGGTCGAGGCCAAGCTGCAGCGCCTGATGCAGACCCTCGGCGAAGTGCTCGATCAGGCGAAGTCGGAGAATCGCGCCTCGAACCGGGTCGCCGACGCGATCGCCCGCCAGCGTATTGCTGCGGCCCGAAAATAGCGTCCACCAGCAAGGACTTCGCCTGCGGGTTGAATCATTGTTGACGCTTTCTTAACCGACTGCTTTGCTGCGATGCAGCGAGGCTGTAGTCCGGATAAATCTGGCAAGCCATTTGCTGACTTGGGGTGGTAGCGCCGCCCTCACGTGCGGAAGGATCGGGAAGCCGAACGATCCATATGCACAGAGATCGGCGGCTAGTGGTGGTTGGGGACTTCGGGGGCGGTATGTCTGAAGTCGTTGTTCAGATCGGTGCAGATGAGAGTCGCGATCCCTCGCGCCTCATGCAGGCGGTCGATGCTTTCGCCAAATGGGCCGCAGAAGCGGGCCTTTCGACAGAAACAGGCGATGCGCCGGACATCATGATGATGACCGAGCACACGGGTAGCGAGATGCGGCGGAAGCTGGTCTTCCAGGACCGCGACCATGCTGCGCGCTTCCTGGTGTTCTGGCGCACCGAGCGTCATCGGGTTCGCCAGCCGGATACGCTTACGGCTAACGCCTAGGTCTATTTTCAACCAGCAGGATAGGTGGCCCGGCATGGTACGGGTCGGTACGTCTGCGCGCGATTTTTCAGCCGCAAATGGTGCAGTGCGGAGCAGGGTTTTTCGGGTCGGTATTCCAGCATTTCGAGCCGGTATTCCGGAACGATCCGGGGCCAAACTCGCCTCCTTGCAGAATCCGCCAAACCCGTGGATGGCCCTGCGGGAAATTCTAAGGAGCCGGCCGGGATCGTTCCTGCTCTGGTCCTCCGTCGGGGTCGATATATAGAGGCGCGATGCCCTCGCCATCCAACTCCAGGAATAACGGTTCACTCCGCATTGCGGTGGTGGGCGCCGGCGTTATCGGCCTGAGCGCGGCGCTCGAGATGCGGGCGCGCGGGGCCGAAGTTGCGGTTTACGATAGCGGTCTGGCGCTCGGCGGCGGGGCCACCATGCGGGCGGCCGGTATGCTGGGTGCAGCGTTCGACTGGGCGCTGGAGGCTGAAAAGCGCTCGCTGGCGGCGTTGGCCCGGCACGCCGGAATGCTGTGGCCAGACTTTGCAGCTCGGGTTGAGCGGCTGGCCGGAGCGGGGCTGGAGTTCTCGAAAGAGGGCGCAATCGTTGTCGCCCGCAATGCTGACGAGATCGGCTGGTTGGGTTCGCTGGCTGCCGCCTGCCAGGCGCGCGATCTTCCGGTTCAGCGGCTTTCGGCTGAGGACGTTCGCAAGCTGGATGGATCCATAGCAGCCGGTATCGCTGGCGGCCTGCTCCTGCCGGAAGATCGGCAGGTGGATGCGCAACTGGTCCTGCAGCGGCTTGGGGCGGCCCTGTCCCGGTCGGGCGTGGGTTTGAAGTTTGGCCGCAAGGTTGAGCGCATTGTCGGCGGTCAGCAGTTTCAGATGCCTGATGGCGAGAAGTTCGACCGCGTTGTTCTCGCAACTGGAGCTGGCGCGATGCCGGCATTCGTTGGCCCGCGTGGCGCTCCGCTGGAGCATGGACTTATCGCGACCGTACCGGTGAAGGGGCAGATGCTTGCGCTTGCCCCGACCGACGGCGGTCCGCGCCACGTTATCCACGCGCGCGACGTGTATATCGCGCCCAAGTCTCGCTGGGTGCTGGTCGGCGCGACGATCGACCGGGGCAGGGCGGATACGGTGGTGGAGCCGGACAGGATTGCAGGGTTAAGGGCGAAGGCGGCGGAGATTGCGCCGGCGCTGGCCAATGCGCCGGAAGTAACGGCTTGGGCGGGGGTGCGGCCGGGGACGCCGGATGATGCGCCCATGATCGGTCAGACGGCCATTCCGGGTGTTTTCGCCGCGTTGGGGCATTACCGGAACGGCGTACTTTTCGCCCCTGCGACGGCGGAGCTGATCGCAGATCAGGTCATTGACGGTAAAGTGAGCCCCTTGGCGGCCGCGTTCGATCCGCTGAGGTTTGACAAGCAGGGCGAGGCGCCGCACTCGCCAGCGCAAGAAAACTAGCTGGGCGCAAGGTCCAGATTGGGAAGAGAGAGTTCGGGAGACTCGCATGCATAACATCGCACCGATGACGGAAGACCAGCAGTCCATCCAGGACGCGGTCGCAGCTGTTTGCCGCGAGTTCGACGCCGAGTACTGGCGCAAGACGGACGAGACCGGCAAATGGCCGGAAGAATTCACCAAGGCGATGGCCGATGGCGGCTGGCTGGGCATCGCCATGCCGGAAGAAGTGGGCGGTTCGGGCCTCGGCCTGAAGGAAGCCTCGATCATGATGCAGACGGTCGCGCGCTCGGGCGCCGGCTTCACGGGCTGCTCGTCGATCCACCTGAACATCTTCGGCGCCAAGCCGATCGAGAAGTTCGGCACCTCGGAACAGAAACAGGAATACCTGCCCAAGATCATCTCGGGCCAGCAGAAGATGTGCTTCGGCGTGACCGAGCCGAACTCGGGCCTGGATACGTCTTCGCTTGAGACGCGCGCCGAGCGCACGAACTCCGGCTACGTCATCAACGGCCGCAAGATCTGGACGACGGGCGCACAGCGCGCCGACAAGATCCTGCTGATCGCGCGCACGACGCCGAAGGACAAGGTCGCCAAGCCGTATATGGGCCTGTCGCTGTTCTACATGGACATGAAGGGCATCGAAGCGAAGCCGATCCCGAAAATGGGCCGCAAGGCTGTCGAGTGCAACATGCTGTACTTCGACAACGTCGAGATCCCGAAAGAGGCGCTGATCGGCGAAGAAGGCCAAGGCTTCAAATACCTGCTGCAGGGCCTGAACCCGGAGCGCGTGCTGTTCGCTGTCGAAGCGATCGGCCTCGGCTTCGCCGCGCTCGAGCGCGCGACGACCTATGCGAAAGAGCGCGTCGTGTTCGGCCGTCCGATCGGCCAGAACCAGGGCGTGGCGCATCCGTTGGCCAAGTCGTGGGCCGAGCTCTCGGCTGCCGAGCTGCTCGCTTACAAAGCTGCTGACCTTTACGACAAAGGTCTCGAGTGCGGCGCTGAAGCGAACGCTGCGAAGTATCTCGGCGCAGAAGCTGGCTTCACCGCCTGCGAAGCTTCGGTGCTGGCGCATGGCGGCATGGGCTATGCGAAAGAGTACGACGTTGAGCGCTACATGCGCGAAGCGATGATCGCGCGCATCGCGCCGGTCAGCCGCGAGATGATCCTCAACTTCATCTCCGAGCGCGTGCTGGGCCTGCCGAAGAGCTACTAGTCCGGAAGGATCACTGGATGAGTTCGACCATCTCCATGGATCAGCCGCCGTTCGGTAAGCTGACATGGGATGGCGGGCTCGGCTGGTGGGAAGCCGATGACGTGCCTGTTCCGCTGTTCGGCGGCGAGAAGCTGACCATCAGCTTCGCCGTCGGCGGCGATGACCCATCTCCAATCCCTAGTGCGATGTTGGCCGCCGCCGAGGCGATGCTGAAGCTGGATGCTTCGGCGAAGGACCAGATTACGCCGCACGTCCGGGAGAACTATCGCGCCTTCCGCGATGCGGTCGGTGAGGACGATGTGCCTGCTATCGCAGATAGCGAAGACATCTGGGCTTACGTTCAGCCGGGCTCGATCGTGGTCGAGGAGCGGGACGATCGGGCGTGGGTCTGCTTCGAGTGCAATTGCGACTGGGAGATCGAGCACGGGCTGATGCTCGTGCTCATGGACGGCGTGCGCTGGGTGAAGGTGAGCGCGTATGATGGCCACGTCACGGATGGGCATGCTTACGCCAAGCCGCTGCTTGATGCGTGGATGGACGATCCCGAGCGTGTGCTGCCGATACGCACCTTCGCGGAGATCCGCGCGACGCCGGGTGGGCTGAAGTAACGCGACTGCGGCCCGGAAACTTCTGTTACTTCAAAGGGCGCACGGTAATCGGGCGCCAAACGGCCGCACCTTCTGACTGATGAATCCCGTTCTGGACTGCGTGTTGGCATGTAGCCTGCGTGTGGGGAACGAGATCTTGGGTGGGGAGGAGTTAGCCATGACCAATACGCCCGTTGCCACGACCAACGCGAATGCGTCTGCCGTTGCGTTTCCGCCGCAGCTCATGATGTGGGCCGGCATGTACACCGTGATGTTCTGCATCGCGGGTGGGATGATCGCCTACCTGTACAAGCAGGATTGACCTTCCGGTTTACCCTGTCCCGAGCTGGGCCTAGTTTCGCTTGAGCGTTGAACCGCGGCGAGGCTTCATGTCGTCTATCTTGATCACTGGCGCTGGCAGCGGCATTGGCCGCGCGACCGCGATTGCTTTCGTCAAAGCGGGTTGGGACGTGGCGCTGGTGGGGCGCAGGCGCGAGGCGCTGGAGGAGACCGCTCAGCTGGCTGGCGGCGGGCTTCCGCTTGCGGGCGATGTGACGAAGGCGGATCAGGTTGAGGCCGTATTCGCTGAAGCGGTCGCAAAGTTCGGGCGGCTGGATGCGCTGTTCAACAATGCGGGGCGTGGGTCGCGGCCGAAGACGATCGACGAGATGCCGCTGGAAGACTGGCATGGCGTGCTCGATGTAAATCTCACGGCCGTAGTCATGTGCTCGCGCGCGGCGTTTGCTCAGATGCGCAAGCAATCACCGCAGGGTGGGCGGATCATCAATAATGGATCGATCTCGGCGCACGCGCCGCGACCTGGGTCTGTGCCTTATACGGTGACCAAGCATGCGATCACCGGGCTGACGAAATCGCTGTCGCTGGATGGGCGGGCTTTCAACATTGCCTGCGGGCAGATCGATATCGGCAATGCGCTGACTGAAATGGCCGCGCCGATCGCGAAGGGCGTTCCGCAGGCCGATGGGCGGATCATGGCCGAGCCGACGATGGACGTGGACGATGTCGCGAAGGCGGTGCTGATGATGGCTGAGTTGCCATTGTCGGCGAACGTTCAGTTCATGACCGTGATGGCGACGAACATGCCGTTCGTTGGTCGCGGATAGTCGGGTCGCCCGAGGGCGACCCGGATTTCCTTACTGGCTGTTGCGCCATTTTTCCATGGCGCTCGAGATGGCGAAGGTCTCGCGGTATTTGGGCGAGTCCGACGGGCGCGGGGGCTTGGCGGAGGTGAGGGCCATGATCTCGGCCAGCTTGTTGTGGGCAGGGCCCGACTGGCCGGCGCCGATATAGGCGTGGAGTTCGATCAGCGCGCTCGAGAGCAGGTCGTTGGCGCGGATGATGAAGTAGGGCTCGTCCTCAGCCAGCTTTGCGTAGGGATCGTATTTCGACGGGTTGGCCTTGGAGCCGACGGGGGCAGTCATGGGAGCCTCGTGAGTCTGAATCGGGCGGAGTGTGCCGGAATTCGGAGCCGGGCGCGAGGCTGTGGATAAGACGCGGGTTCGCGTTCCCGCGAACGGGTTTGTTTCGATGGGGATGTGGTGCGCCGATGGGCGCTAGGGGAGGCGGGGTGAGGCCCCCTCCGTCTCGCCGCTAAGGCGCGGCGATCCACCTCCCCCACTCTTCGAGTGGTGGAGGCAATTCCCCTTCGTCGCGCGCATTGGAGCGCGGTTTGCCTCCATCAGTGCGGAGCACTGGGGGAGGTGGATCGCTTGGCGTGAGCCAAGCGAGACGGAGGGGGTGGTGCTCACAGTCGTGAGCACGCGCTCGTCCTTCGACGGACGCGCAGCGGAGCTGCGCTGCTCAGGATGAGCGCTATTGGGGCTGTCGGGTTGGACAGCGGTTTCTGTTTCCTTGGATTGGGTGTCGGTCTTCGCTCGGGGCAGATCGGCAGGCGTAGTGCGTGTGGCATTCACGCGGGTACGGCGGCAGATCATCTGAAGCGTTGAGGCGACGTTCAGCACGAGCATCGCAAGCATGCGCAGCGCAGCTGTCAGCCAATGCTGAGGAAGCTGCGGGGTTACCAGCCCAGTTTGCGCGTGTTTGTGTCGTGTCATGCGGGGTAGAATACCCCGGTCCAGGGGGACGTAGATTCTAAGAGGCTCTGTCCCCCAATCTTTCGCGCTAACGCGCTGAGATTGTTCGCGGTTGTTTTTGGCTGTCCTACAGTTTGGGACCGCTCCATCCCCCAATCACGGCGTCATTCTCGGGCTTGTCCCGAGAATCTCGGTTCTGGCGGCGTGGGGTTCGTTTGATTGTCCCGATGTTGATGCAACCGAGATCCTCGGCACAAGGCCGAGGATGACTCCCCTTGTTGATGCAGGCGTGCTCTTGGCGTGGTGCATTTTCCATGTGCCCTACGGCTTTGCTTTCGATGCAGCCTACGGGTGGACCTAATGTCCTGATTGGCCTAACCCGCGCGCATGGAAACGCGGAAACATCTGTTCGACGGGCTGCATAATTTTCGGGACTTTGGCGGGTATGACGCCGGGGGGCGGAAGCTGGTGACGGGGCGGTTGTTCCGGTCGGCGAACCATGCGCTGGCGTCGGAGGCGGATCTGGCGCGGTTGCGCGAGATGGGGATTGGCGCGGTGATCGATCTGCGGCGGCCATCCGAGCGTGAGCGGCAGCCTTCGCGTCGGTGGGCGGATTTTGCGGGGACCGTGATCGAGAACAACGATCATGATGAGGGCGCAGAGACGTGGGACACGTTCATGGGCCAGTGGGACATGACCGAGGAAAGCTTCCGCGGCTACATGATGCGGTACTACACGCGCGCGCCGCACCTGCCGCGTCTGGTCGAGCTCTACACGCGATACTTCGATGTGCTGGCGAATGGCGAGGGTGCGCTGGTGGTGCACTGCGCGGCGGGCAAGGATCGCACGGGGTTGATCGTGGCGCTGACGCACCTGCTGGCGGGCGTGCATCGCGATGACATCGTGGCGGACTATCTGCTGACGAATGATCCGGCGCGGTTCGAGGCGTTCGGGAAACAGTGGGCGGACATGATCCGGGCCGAGCGTGGGTTTGGGCCGACGCTGGAGACGATGCGGATGGTGATGGGCGTGGAGCCTGCCTATCTGGAGCGGTCGCTGCAGGAGATCGAGACGCAGAGCGGTGGGGTTGAGGCTTATCTGCGTGATGTGCTGGGCGTGGATGCGGTGAAGCGCGCCGGGATTGAGAAGCGGTTGTTTGGGTAGGCTGGTGAGCTTCGCGCTCGTCCTTCGACGGACGCGCAGCTTCGCTGCGCTGCTCAGGATGAGCGCTTAACCGGCAACATGCACGGGATTGTAGGGTGCATCTTGATGCACCGCGCTACGCCCACGGTGCATCAAGATGCACCCTACTTTGTACGTGTGACGACGCGGGTGGCTTACGCCACGTCGTGTTTCTTCTCGTGGGCCGAGTGGATCTTCTTGTTGACCAGGCGCTCGAGTTCGTTGGCGACCGAGGTGCGGTGCAGGAAGGCTTCTTCGGGCATGTCGAGAATGCTGGCGATGGTCTGGAAGTGATACTTCACGACTTCGACGTCGTAGGTGTCGGTCATGCCGACGCCTTCGATGTAGCGCAGCGAGGTGCTCCAGACTTTCACGATGACGTCGTCGCCGAGGCGCGCGACTTCTTCGGCGTTCTTCTGCAGCATGCGGTACATGCCGCGGATGCCGGCCTGGCGGTCGATGCCGGTGCGGTCGGCGTAGGCGGTGAGGCCTTCGATGATCTGGCGCAGCTTGAAGGCGTTCTCTTTCGCCATCTCGGTGGCGGCCTTGGTTGGCGGCTCGTCGGTGAGGCGACGCCATGGACCGGCGTAGTTGGGATCGTCCTTACGGCGGCGGCAGGGGCCGACATAGTTACGGCTGTCGATGAACTTGCGCGGACGGACGACGACTTCCTCGATGCGCGAGAGCACGCCCTGGGCCGAGACGGGCTTCAGGAGGAATTCGTTGATGCCCGACTGGCGCGCGGACATGAGCTGGTCGTGGTCGATCACGCCGGCGAGCAGGATAATCGGCGTTTCGCGGGCGAGGCCCGTGGTGTTGCGGCGGATCTCGCGCGTGAATTCGAGGCCGGACATGCGGCCGGCATCCCAGTCCACGATGATCAGGTCAGGCTTGAACATGCGGCCGACATGGAAGGCTTCGACGGCGCTGGCGGCGGCGGCGATGTGCGTGACCATCAGGCGACGCAGCGAGTCCGCGACCACGCCACGCATGAACGCGTTCGGATCGACGATCAGGACCTTCATCTTCTTGAGGTCCGAAGGATTGAGAACGCGGTCGTCAGTCATTACGCGGCCAGTTTCTTCTGAATGGCTTTGCCGAGGGCGATAGCGACGCTGTCACGCGCCTCGGCATAGTTCTGCGGCAGGGCCGCGAGCTGTTCGAGCGCGGTGAGGGCGGTGGTGATGACCGGCTCTTCGAGTTGGCCCAGCGGCGTGGCGACGCCGACATAGGATTCGAACGAGGCGAGACCGGCGTGGAGCGCGTGGTCCTTCGCTTCGACCGCGATGTCTTTTGCGATCTTGAGCTGTTCGTTGGCGGTCGCGAGCGCTTCGGGGCGGCTGGCGCGCAGATGCGTGCAGGTCTGGCGCAGTTGCGCGAGGATCATGCGGATCGGTGTTTGTGCGGCGATCTCGTCCTGGTCGACGAGGGCGGGGCGTTCGGCAACGCGTTCGCCGGCGCGGCGCTTGGCGCCGTAATAGTCAGCCGGGTTCTTGCGGCGGCGGCAGGGGCCGAGGAAGACGCTGCAGTCAACGAAGGGGCGCGGGGTTTCGACAACCATTTCGAGGCGCTGGCGCATGGCGTTCGGCGCGATCGGCTTGGCGAGGAATTCATCGACGCCGGCGTCGCGGCCGTGGATGACCATCTGGCGCGTGAGGCCGGCCGTGATCAGGACGACGGGGAGGCGACGCAGGCGGTCGTCTTCGTGCTTGCGAAGCTTGCGGACGAAGGCGAGGCCATCGAGCGGGTCGCCTTCTTCCCACGAGAGGAGGATGACGTCGGTGGGGCGTTCGAGCAGGTAGTTGCCGGCCATCTCCTCGCTGCGGGCGGAGGTGATGTTGGTGACGTTCAAGCTGCGCAGGATTTCAGCGATGAGGCCGCGGCTGAAATTGTTGGCATCGACGACCAGGACCTGAAGAGTCCGCGGTTTCAGAGGCCGAGGTTTTCTCGGATCGTGCATCTTGAACTGTCCACCCGTTCTGAGTTCCCGTTCACGGTAAACCAGCAAGGTAATTATCCGGTTGAGGCCGGAGGGGCGGGTTGATGTTTGTGCGTTAACGCCTCGGTTACGGATGGCGGCAGGCAGAGGACCCGCAAACTTTCCCAAATCAGCCAATTGGTTGGCTTTTGGTGTGTAAGTTGCTAGGGTTTGGGCTCAGCAGGCCGGAGACCGGACTTTGAGCGATGAGGAAAAGCTCGACCAGCGCATTCAGCTCGTGGCTTCGCAAAGCTTCGGGAAGGATGTCGATGACTGGCGGCGGACGCAGCAGGACCTGCCCAGCAGGTCTGAAGCGATCCGGCGGCTGGTTTATCTGGGTCTGCAGCACGAACAGGAGCATCCGATGCGCATGATCACGGCGATCATCCGGCCGCACAGATATGAGGCGGTGCGCGAGGCGCTGATGCGGCTGGGCGTGTCGGGGATTACGGCGACGCAGGTGCAGGGTTTTGGCCGGCAGCGCGGGCAGACCGAGTTTTATCGCGGGAATGAGTACCAGGCGACGGAAGTGCCGAAGCTGAAGGTGGAGATCGCGGTGGCTTCGGGGCAGGCCGAGGCGGTGATCGAGGCGATCCAGAAGGTGGCGGGGTCCGGCAAGATCGGGGACGGGAAGATCTTCGTGTCGGGCCTGAGCGACGTGGTGCGGATCCGCACGGGCGAGCGGGACGAGAAGGCGCTGGATTAGCGTCTAGCGCCGGCGGCGTGGGCGGTTTTTTGGCAGGATGCGGTCGTCGGGGCCGGGCGGGCGGTCCTTGTTGAAGAGCGCCAGGGTGGCGCGCCAGGCCAGCCATAGCGGAACCACGAGCAGCGCGCCGAGCATGAGCGGCATGACACCGAGCTGGGCGGCCCAGCCGGCGATGTTCAGGATGCCGGTGATGATCTGGCCGGCGCCGATGCTGATCGTGAAGCCCGGCGCGAACGGGTTGAAGCCGCCAGCCTGGAAGATCGCGCCCACGAGGATACAGATCAGGGCGAGGCGGACCCAGCCTTTCCAGCCGACATTGAACATGCGGCCGGAGAAGGACACCGGGCGGAGCGTGTGAGCGTCGTCGCCATCGGACCAGAAGTGGCCGTCTTTATCAGTGGGGCGAGTGGCGGGCGTGGGGTCGTACTGGACCTCGGTGATCCTGGCCGGGGGCTGATCCGAGAGCGGCGGCGGTTGATCCGACTGGCGCGTGTACGTCATCCGGCGGCCTTGGGTTTGACTTCCTGCGGCGTGACTGGCGCTTGGGGTTCGACGTGAGGATCGCCCTTGGTGACGGTCACCTGATGCGGATAGGGGATGGTTATGCCGGCTTTGTCAAAGCCCTGCTTGATGTTCTTCAGCGTGTCGCAGCGCAGGTTCCACCAGTCGGCGTTCGAGACCCAGGCGCGGGCGCGGATATCGACGGATGATGCCGCAAGATCGACCACCTTGACCCAGACGGGCGGTTCATCGCGGACACGGTTATCATCGCTGAGGATGCCGGTGATGATCTCGATCGCCTTGTCGATGTCGTCGTCATAGTCGATCGACACGAGCAGATCGAGGCGGCGCAGGCTGCGCGCGGACGAGTTGATGATGGTGTTGCCCCACGCCTTGTCGTTGGTGATGACGATCTCGCGGTTGTCGACCGTGTTGAGGACGGTGGTGAAAGGCGTGATGTCGGCGACCGTGCCGTCTTCGCCGGCGATGCGGACGTTGTCGCCGATCTTGTAGGGACGGAAGACGGCGATGACGACGCCGGCGGCGACGGCCTTCAGCGTGTCCTGCAGCGATAACGCGATGGCGAGGCCGGCTGCGCCGACGATGGCGAGCAGGGATGCCGTATCAAAGCCGAACTGCTGGAGCGCTGCGATCAGGCCAACGGCGAAGGCGCCGAAGCGGACCAGGGCTGCGAGGAAGGTGAAAAGCGTCTCGCCGCCGGACGTCGCCTTGCGGCCGACATTGTGCCCGAACTTGCGGACGCGCGAGCCGAGCCACGAGCCGAGGAACCAGACGCCGACCAGGATGGCGAGGCCCTTGAGCGCCGAGATGGCGAGAAGGCGGGCTTCATCCAGGCTGTAATTGACGAGCAGGTTGGCGGCGATGGCGAACGCGACCAGCAGGAAGGAGGCGCGGATGAGTGCCCCCAGGATGTCGATCATGACGTGATCGGCAGTCTTGGGTTGTGCGTCGCCTTCCTTGTGCTTGGCGAGACCGGCCAGCTTGCGGGCGACAAAACGCAGGATCCGCGCGACGACGCCGCCGAGCAGGTAGCCAACGACTATGGCTATCCCCGACCACATCCATTTCTGGGTGGTTCCTTCGAAGTGGAAAGCCCACTCGCGGAAGGTTTCGAACTGAGTCTGGAAATCCATGCCTGAATCGCGCGCCTTTTCGGATAATCCGAAAATGGTGCAACGGGGCTGCGCGGGCAACCCAAAGGGCAGTCAGATCAAGGGAATAACGGGCCGGAAGCCCTGCGCCTGCTAGTCAGCGGCGAGCGAGGTGGTCGAGGCGACCTCGGTTACGACCGCACCTTCAAGTTGCAGCTCGATTCCAAGGGATTTGGCGATCTGGGTGATGCCCTGCGTGGTGCTGGCTTCTATTTCAGGGGATTGGGCAAGGATCGGCGCCGCCAAGAAGGCGATGCACGCAAGCGCGGTTACGATGGCCCAAGTCATACGCATTACTGAACCCCCAAAGTTCACGGCCGTAGGAATCACACTGACGGGCCGACAGTCAATTGATGCAGTCAGAACACAACCTGCAATAGAGAACATGCTCAGATCGCGAGCAGTGCCTCGAGTGTCTCCATTCGATCCGCTTCGCGGCTGGGTTTGTCCCAGCGAATGCGATGAATCCTAGGAAAACGCATTGCTACCCCCGATTTGTGACGGGGTGATCTCTGCAGGCCCTCAAAGGCGACCTCCAGGACCAGTCCTTCATTTTTATTTGCAGTCACTGACCGGACGGGGCCATAACGCTCATAGGTGTGGTCGCGAACATACTTGTCGAGCATGACAAGTTCTTCATCTGTAAACCCAAAGTAAGCCTTCCCGACGGGCGCCAGCTCGTCTCCCTCGGGGGTGTCGCGCCAGACGCCGAAGGTAAAATCCGAGTAAAAGGACGACCGCTTGCCGTGTCCGCGCTGGGCGTACATCAGCACGGCGTCGACCAGCATCGGGTCGCGCTTCCACTTGTACCAGAGGCCGGCGGGGCGGCCCGCGAGATAGGGCGCATCCCAGCGTTTGAGCATCAGGCCTTCGATCTCGCGCGTGGGCGGATTGCGGCGGATGTCTTCGAGCTCGATCGCGTTTTCGAAGCGCACGAGCGGCGACAGGTCGATGCGTTCATTGTCGAGCGAGACGACGAAGCGTTCGAGGCGCTTGCGGCGATCGGCGAAGGGAAGCGGGCGGAGGTCTTCGCCGTTCTCATTCAGAATGTCGTAGGCGCGCAGCATCGCGGGCCGATCGGCCATCTGCTTTGGCGAGACAGTCTTGCGGTTCATCCTTTGCTGCAGCTCGTTGAAGGAGGCGACGCCGCCTTCGGGAGAGCGGATGAGGAGTTCGCCATCAAGTGTCGCATCGAAGGAGGCGGCTTCGAGAAGGTCAGGGAAGGCTTTCGAGATGTCGTCGCCATTGCGGGTGTAGAGGCGGCGCACGCCTTTATCGGACGCGAGCTGGACGCGGACGCCATCCCATTTCCACTCGGCAGCAAAGTCGTTCGGCGAAATGAGCGCGGGATCGAGTTCGTTGGCTTCCAGGCGTTCGGCCTTGGAGAGCAGCGGGTGGGCGAGCATGGGCGGGCGGAAGGGCGCGAGCGCGCCGGAGACGGGCTTGTCGGCCTTGCCTTCGAGCCAGGCGAAGAGATCGAGATAGGGCGGCTCCATGCCGTGCCAGAGTTCTTCGATCTCGGCGACGTCGACCTTGCCGAAATCGGCAACAGCCTGGCGCGCGAGGCGAGCGGAGACGCCGACGCGAAGGCCGCCGGTGATGAGCTTGAGCAGGCCCCAGCGGCCGGTGGAGTCGAGCGCATCGAGCCAGCCTTCGACGAGCTTGAGGCCTTGGGCCTTGGTGGACTCGAGAAGCGTTTCGACGATCTCGTTGAGATCGGGTGCGCGGTTGGCGCCGGGGCGTTGCGGCCAGATGAGGGAGATCGTCTCGGCCAGGTCGCCGACATAGTCGTAGGACAGGTTGAACAGGATCGGATCGACGCGGCTGGCGACGAGTTCGCGGATGGCGGCGGGTTTGACCGACGGTATGTCGAGATCGCCGGTGATGGCGGCCAGCGCCCAGCCGCGCGAGGGATCGCTGGTGTGGCGCAGGTAATCACAGATCAGCTGGAGCTTCGCGTTCCGGGACGGCGTGAGCACCAGCCGCTCAAGGAGCGCGGCGAAGGCTTGCATGGAGGGGGATATAGGCGCGCAGCGCCGCTATGGAACGGGCGGATGTGAGCGCGCCTTCCCGCAGGAAAGCGCGCTCGATCCTCAGGCGGTTGCAGCGCGTTCGGCGGCGCGGATGTCGACTTCGACGCCGGGGGTGGTGCGGAAGACCATCATGTTGCGGGTCGCCGCCGTGTAGGCCGGCCAATCGCCGACTTTCGGGTTGGACGGGTTGCCGGTCTTGGCGAAGGCGAGCCAGCTTTCCGACATCTGGTCGGCGATGGCCTGGGCTTCGGGGCCTGTGCCAGACATGGATTCGGACTTGGCGACGTTGTCGAAGACCATGCCGATGTCGAGGGCATGGGGCACGTAGCGCTTGCCGCCGGCGACTGGGGTCGTCCAGTCGAGGTGGTAGAAGAAGACGGGCGCGCCGCCTTGAGCCGCCTTGCGATCTGCAATCGTCACGCTGCCGCGCATGAAGCGGCCATCGGCGCCGGCCATGAAGTAAAGCTCCGGCGCTTCGATGTTGGGGTAGTTCTTGCGATAGAGGTCGATGATCTTCGTCGGGTTCTTGCCCTTGAACTGCTTCTGGATGGCCGCCGGGAGCGTGTCCCAGGTGAGGTCGAAGAGGGCGGGCTCGCGCGGGCCGTCGAGGGATGTGCCTTCGGTGCGGTTGGAGCCGATGAGCAGCGGGATGTCGGACGATTGCGGCGGAGCGTCGGGATCGAACGGGTGACGCGTGATCGACACGCCCGTGACGACGGGGCCGGAGCCGGCGACGACGTTGCCATCGGAGGCTGCCTGAATGTCGGCAATCGGCTTGGTGAGGATGTCGGCGATGTTGGCCTTGGTGAGGCCGAGCTTCTTGACGACTTCGTCGGCGGCTTTGCCTGAGGCTTCCTTGGTCGCGTGCATGATGCGCGGGCCGGACTGCACGACGGCGCGGTGGAAGAGGCCCTTGGCCTTGTCCATACCCATCAGCGTGCAGACTTTCGAGCCGCCGCCGGACTCGCCGAAGATGAGGACATTGCTCGGGTCGCCGCCGAAGGCCGCGATGTTGTCGCGCACCCATTCGAGTGAGGCGACCATGTCGAGCGCACCGACTGCGCCTGAGTCAGCGAACTGGTCGCCGTAGGCGGCGAGGTTGAGATAGCCGAACTGGTTGAGGCGGTGATTGGTGGTGACGACCACGACATCGCCGCGCTTGGCGAGGCGGACGCCGTCGTATGCGTTGGATGAGCCCGAGCCGGTGGTGAAGCCGCCGCCGTGGAACCAGACGAGGACGGGGCGTTTCTTCGCGTCGGCTGCTGGCGTCCAGACGTTGAGGAAGAGGCAGTCTTCCGAGGTGGGCAGCGGCGGGTTGGGGCGCCAGGAGGAGAAGAGGCCGCCGCCATCGCCGGATGCGGGTTGCGGGGCGGAGGCGGCGTAGCCGAGCGCGTCGGCCGGTTCGGTCCATGGCGTTGGCGGGGCGGGCGGCTGGAAGCGGGTGGTGGCGGTGTCGGCGCCGTAGCGCACGCCCTTGAAGGTGGCGATGCCGTCTTCGAGCTTGCCTTTGACCGGGCCGTATTTGGTGGCGACGACGGGGTTCGCGTCTGCGACCGGTGCTGCGGGTTCTGGCGTTGCTGGTTTTTCTTCGCTGCAGGCGGCGAGGATGCCGCCAGATGCGGTGACGGCCATGAGGGCGACTGAAGCTTTCAGGACAGCGCGGCGGCTGCCGAAGCGGTTGGTGGTCATGTTTCTCTCCCGTGCATCCCGGTCTTCGCCGGGGATGTCATTGCGGAGACTAGATCGCGAGGCATAGTGCGGTCCAGCCATAGCAAATGAAGGTCCGGTTAGACGGCGCCTAGGGCATGGGCGCCCTTCGCGCAGCCGGACGAGGAGATGACATGACCGACGCCGCCGCCCCGCCCGAGGGCTTCGCGCCCCATTTCCGCAAATCGCCGCTGACTGATCCGTGGGAGCCGATCTATTCGCAGCGGCTGGAGGATCGCGTGGTGATCGGTTTGTACGCGCGGGAGCCGCATACCAATTCGCGGGGGATGGTGCATGGCGGATTGATCACGGCGCTGGCGGACAATGCGATGGGATTGTCGTGCGGGCAGGTGTTGCTGGCTGAGGGGCGCAAGCCGGAGGGCGGGCTGGTTACGGTGTCGCTGGCGATCGACTTCATCGGCGCGGCGAAGCTGGGGCAGTGGGTGGCGTTCGATACGCAGTATGTGAAGGCGGGGAAGACGCTGTGCTTTGCGCAGGCATTCATCACGGCGGATGGTCAGGTGATCGGGCGCGCGGATGCGCGGTTCAAGCTGACCTGACTGCTATTGCGCCCAGGGCTTGGTGGGCTGGTTGAGGATCATGATCTTCTGCCAGATCTTGCGCGAGAGCGAGGTGGTGAGGTCCTCGATCTCGTTGACGGCTTCGATGATGACCGGATCGCGCATGTTCTGCATGTAGAGCGCGGCTAGCTTGCCGGTTAGCGAGAGCATTTCGCTGCAGTAGTCGAGATACCGCATCAGCTCGAACTCATCCATCTCGTGGACTTGCGAGGAGGCGGTTGAGTTGTAGCCCTTGTGGAGCTGGGTCGGGTCTTTCGTCAGCTGGTGCATGTCGACGACGTGCGCGATGGAGCGGAGTTCGTGCAGGTCTTTCAACACGGCGCTGCGGCGCCAGCGGGATTCGAGATTGAGCAGGA
Source organism: Hyphomonadaceae bacterium (assembly GCA_965229115.1). GTDB lineage: Bacteria > Pseudomonadota > Alphaproteobacteria > Caulobacterales > Hyphomonadaceae > UBA7672. The sequence goes on from CBDDIR010000003.1 coordinate 1,287,957, forward strand.
ACCAGCTTGCGGCGCCTGAGAGAGCCACGGTGTTCACGGCGGCGTCCACGCCCTGAAGCACGTTGGAAACCTCGCTGTCGACCTGCAGCCCCGGGAATATGCCGGGCAGGCTGAAGCCGAACCAGATCAGGCCGAAGAAGCCGCTGGCGATGGCGATGCCGACGCCGATGCGAAGCCAGATGTTTGGCTTGGCGACCCAGCTCAGCTTGCGTTTATCTTCCCGGGCGATCTCCAGCAGCTCCTTGCAGAGGGCGGAGAGGCCGCGGCCGGGGAAACGCTCGTCGATACGCTTCTGCAGGGTTGCGAGCGTGTCTTCTATGCGGTCAGCGTCGAGCGATCTGTAGGACATGGACGGCAGTAATGCCGTGGGATTCCTGCGGCGGGAAGGGGCGGCGCGTGGCGGTTGCGCGCTAAATCGCTATTCGCCTGCTTCGTCCTCATAGCCGACGAGGTGGAGGGGGCGGGCCTTGCGGCCTTCCAGCTCGGCCCAGCGGGCGAGGGCGTCGTCACGGCCGTGGGTGACCCAGAGTTCCTCCGGGTTCACGTCGCGGACGGTTTGGGTGAGCTCGTCCCAGTCGGCGTGGTCGGACAGGATGAGCGGGAGTTCGATGCCGCCGGCCTTGGCGCGCTGGCGGATGTTCATCCAGCCCGAGGCGAAGGCGATGACAGGGTCGGGGAAGCGCTGCGCCCACGGGGTAGAGGTGGCGGAGGGTGGGCAGATGATGATCTTGCCGGCGAACTTGCTGCTTTCAGACTTCTGCTTCTTTTCCAGTGTAGCGGATTCGAGCGGGCCGAGGTCGACGCCGAGGCGTTCGTACATCTCGCAGAGCGCCTTCATGGCGCCGTGGATGTAGATCGTCTCGTTATAGCCCGCGTCGCGCAACTCGCGGATGACGCGCTGGGCTTTGCCGAATGCGTAGGCGCCGACGAGATGCGCGCGGTCTGGGAAGGCGCGGATGGAGGCGAGGAGTTTCGCGACTTCGCCGGGGCTATCCGGGTGGCGGAAGACGGGGAGCGCGAAGGTCGCTTCCGAGATGAAGACGTTGCATGGGATGACTTCGAAGAGTTTGCACGTTGGGTCGGCGCGACGCTTGTAGTCGCCGGTGCAGACCATGGTGAGGCCCTTCCACTTCACCTCGACCTGGGCTGAGCCGATGACATGGCCAGCGGGGAAGAGGCGGACATCGACATCGCCGATGCGATTGCTTTCGCCATAGGGCGCGGCCTGGCGCGACTGAGTGAATTCCTGACCGTAGCGTGTGGCCATGGCTTCGATGGTCTCGGGCGTAGCGAGCACGGCGCCGTGGCCGGCGCGGGCGTGATCCGAATGCCCATGCGTAACGACAGCGCGATCTACCCCGCCGCGGACCGGGTCGATGTAGAAGTCACCGGGCGGGCAATAGAGGCCCTTCGGCGTCGGGCAGAGCAGGTCTTCGGGGCGGATCATGGGGAGGGATATGAGGCCGGGCGGGCGGATCGCCAAATATTTGCGACAGCGGTGCTCCGACTGCGATCCCCGCGCGTAGGAGGTGCATGAAACAGCTTGCCGGACTTTTCGTTGCCGCGATCGCCCTTTCCGCAGGGGGCTGCATTACCAGCTCAGGCCCGGGCGGGGCGCCGCCGCCGGTGGCGATGGTAGATCAGGCGCGGTTCTATACCGGCGACTGGCATGAGATTGCCTTCCGGCCGAACTGGATGACGGAAGGCTGTGTGGCCGGGATCACGCGGTACACGCCCAAGGCGGACAAGACGGATCAGGTTGGCGTTCGGGATTCCTGCCGGGAGAAGACGCTTGAGGGCAAGGAGAAGGTGGTCGAGGGGACGGGGCATATTCTGGATGCCGGGACGAACGCCAAGATCCGGGTCGAGTATTTTCCGTTCGTGAACCGGGAGACGTGGGTGGCGGCGCTGGCGCCGGATTATTCGTGGTTCATTTCGACGACACCGGATTTTGGCGAGGTGAACATCTTCACGCGCAATCCTCAGCCGGGCGCGGCTCTGATCGCGGAGCTGACGGCGAAGGTGAAGGGGTGGGGTTATGACACGTCGCTGCTAGTGTTCCCGGTGCAGCCGCCTAACTAGCGATAGCTTTCCGGCAGTGGGATGTTGAAACGCTCGCAGAGCAGCTTCACGTCGTGGCGGTCCGTGTCGCGCGGCGGATAGCCGGTGTGGAAGTGGACGAGATGTTCAGGGTCGATGCAGCGGACTTTGTGATCGAGGATCTTGCCTTGGCCGGTGAGTGATCCCGGCGGGTAGGCGTGACCGTTCTCGGGCGGGCCGAGGATGCCTGCACCGGCTTCGTTGAATACGAAAGCGTGGACGTCGATGCGGTGGCCGTGTGCGTCACCGAGGACGAAGTTCCAGTCGCTTGTGTCGTCGCGTGGTACTGGGGCGTAGCCTTGAGCTTCGAGACGTTTGCGGAGCGCGGGTACGTGGCGTGTCTCGATGGCGATGTCTAGATCTACGTGGATACGCGTTTCGGCGCCGAGTAGCGCATCGACGCTCCAGCCGCCGTCGATCCAGATTTGGATGCCGGTAGCTTCGCAGGCGTCGTAAATCGCGATCATATCTAACGCTGTCATTCGCGGGATGGGCGATCCAATCATGGCGGCATTTGGCCATTCACGATCAAAAAGGCCAATAGCGCAGGGATAAGCGCTGCCTTGAACTTTCCCTAAAACAACGGCTTGCTGCCGCCACGTCGCAGGGACGGCGATAAGGAACACGATGCCAAGTGCATTTGAAGCGGCTCAGCGGATGATTGCAGCCATGCTGCAGGGCCGCACGACGGACGAGATCGCAAAGCAGACCCGGCCGGACAAGACGACGCCTCTGAAGCCGTGGATACGTCCGGCCAAGCGGCTGGAGTCGACGTTCACGGCTTCGAACTGGAAGACGTTGCTGGCGAACTCTGGCGCGACGGAGGCGGACAAGGCCGAGCTCTACGATGCGAAGGCGCAGGAGTCGCTGGAGCGGTATGAGCACAATGTCGAGAATTATATCGGGACGTTGCGGCTGCCTGTGGGTGTGGTCGGGCCGCTGCGGGTGAACGGGATTTTCGCGAAGGGCGATTACTATGTTCCGCTGGCAACGAGCGAGGCGGCGCTGGTGGCGAGCTATGGGCGCGGGGCGCGGATGATCTCGTCTGTCGGCGGGGCGACGACGGGGACGCTGGCGGAGGGCGTGCATCGCTCGCCGGGGTTTGCGTTTGCTTCGACGACGGAAGCCGGGCTGTTCGTCGCCTGGGTGTGCATGAACTTCGATACGCTGAAGGCGGCGGCGGAGACGACGACGCGGCATGGCAAGCTTGTCGAGCTGTCGCCGCATGTCGAGGGCGACCATGTCTATCTCGTGTGCAGCTATACGACGGGCGATGCCGCGGGCCAGAACATGGTGACGATCGCGACCGAGGCGGTGTGTGCCGCGATCATCGAGAAGTCGCCGGTGAAGCCGGTGTACTGGTTCGTGGAAGCCAATTTCTCGGGCGACAAGAAGGCTTCGGCCATGTCGTTCGTTGGCGTGCGCGGGCGGAAGGTGACGGCTTCGGTGGAGTTGCCGGGGGCGGAGATCGAGAAGCAGCTGCATACGACGGCGCGGCGGATGGAAGAGTACTGGCGCATGTCGGCGCTGGGCGGGGTGATGTCCGGGTCGATCGGGGTGCAGGGGCATTATGCCAATGGTCTGGCGGCGCTGTATCTGGCGACGGGGCAGGATGCGGCGTGCGTGGCTGAGAGCGCGGTGGGCGTGACGCGGATGGAGCTGCGCGATGGCGACAAGCTGTTCGTGTCTGTGACGTTGCCGAACATTATTGCGGGGACTGTTGGGGGCGGGACGGGTTTGCCGACGCAGAGCGCTGGGCTGAACATCATGGGGCTGAAGGGCGCGGGCAAGGCGCGCGCGTTTGGCGAGGTGTGCGCGGCGGTGTGTCTGGCGGGGGAGCTGTCGATCATCGGGGCGCTGTGTGCGCATGAGTTTGCCAGCGCGCACAAGAACCTGGCGCGGGGCAAAGCGTGAGCGATGTGATCGCGCAGGGGCGAGATACGCGTGGATTGGGTGCGCGCCTGTGGGAGTATCAGGCGGAGCGTTTTCCGCTGTTCAAGCATGGCGCGTTGATTGCGGCGTTCGGGGCTTCGGCGGTTTGTCTATCGGCGTTGCTGCGCGGGGCTGTGCCGGGATGGCTCTCGGTTGTTGTCGCGGTGCTGGTGCTGTTCGGGTTCTTCTTTCAGCTGCGCGTGGCGGACGAGCACAAGGACAATGAGGACGACACGAAGTATCGGCCGGAGCGGCCGGTGCCGCGGGGGCTGGTGACGCTGGCGGAATTGCGCGGGGTCGCGATTGGCGTTGCTGTGGCGCAGGTGGCGCTGACGGTGGCGCTGGACTGGACGATGATCGTGCTGCTGCTGGCCGTGTGGGGCTGGATGGCGGTGATGACGAAGGAGTTCTTTGCGCCGGAATGGCTGAAGAAGCGGCCGTTGATCTACATGTTCAGCCATATGGCGATCATGCCGCTGATCGATCTCTACGCGACGGCGTGCGACTGGTGGCCGGCGGGGTATGCGCTGCATGAGGGGTTCGGGCTGACGCTTGGGGCGTTCCTGGTGCTGTCGCTGGTGAACGGGACGGCGATCGAGATTGCGCGTAAGTGCTGGGCGCCCGGGAGCGAGCGCGAGGGTGTCGAGACGTATTCCAAGCTGTGGGGGCCGGGACGCGCGGGCGTGGCGGTGATGTGCGTTGTGCTGGTCGGGCTGGCGATGTCGGCGTTCATCAATGTGCGGTCGGGGGCTGGCGTGTGGTTCCTTGGGGCGCTGGTGCTGGTGAGCGCGTGGGCGGCGTGGACGGCGATTGATTATGCGGGGACGCCGACGGTGAAGACGGCGAAGATGCTCGAGACGTCGAGCGGGGTGTTCGTGCTGACGAACTATCTGTTGCTGGGGGTATTGCCGCTGCTGGTGTCGATTTGGCTGTAGCTCAGGGATATGTGCTGACGGGCGAGGCTGCGATTTCGCCGGCTGTGGCTGGCGGCAAGGGCGCGGCGCTGGCGAAGCTGGCGGCGACGTTTCCGGTGCCCGCGTTCTTTGTCATTCCGGCTGAGGCGTTTGACGAAGCTGGCCTGAAGGCCGAGGCGCGCGAAGAGGTCAGCCAAGGGTTGCAGCGTTTGGGCGCTGGGCCGTTTGCGGTTCGCTCATCGGGGCGCGAGGAAGATGGCTCGGACTCGGCGCATGCGGGACAGTTCGAGACGGAGCTGAAAGTGCCGGCCGATGATGTGGCGGCGGCGGCGCATCGGGTATGGAAGTCGGGGTTCAGCGAAACGCTGGCGCAGTATCGCGTGGCGAAGGGCTTGTCGGGCGCGCCGCAGCCGCCTGCGGTTGTTGTTCAAGTGATGGTTGAAGCACGCGCGGCAGGCGTGGCGTTTTCGGCGGACCCGGTTTCGGGCGATCGCAGCATTGCTGTGGTGAGCGCGATCCTTGGGCTGGCGGACAAGCTGGTCGGTGGCGAGGCGGATGGCGACAGCTATCGCGTTGGCGCTGACGGCGAGACGCTGGATGTCGAGGTGGTTGGCGAGGCTCCTGTGCTGACCGAGGCGGAGCGTGGCGAGGTGGCTGCGATGGCACGGCGGGCGGCGGAGCATTTCGGGTCGCCACAGGATATCGAGTGGGCGTTCGATGGCGCGAAGCTGCATATGTTGCAGTCTCGACCGATTACGACGCTGGGCTTGGGCGCTGTCGTGTCTGGCGATGAGCTGACGATCTGGGACAACTCGAACATCGTCGAGAGTTATCCGGGTGTGACATCGCCGCTGACGTTCTCGTTTGCGCGCTATGTCTATAGCCATGTCTATCAGGCATTCTCGCGGCTGATGGGCGTCGACGTTAAAGTGGTGGATGAACATCGCGCTGTGTTCGAGAACATGCTCGGGCGCGTGGATGGGCGGGTCTATTACAATCTTCTGAACTGGTATCGTGCGCTGGCGCTGTTTCCGGGGTTCAAGGCGAACCGGAAGTTCATGGAAGGCATGATGGGCGTCTCCGAGGCTCTGCCGCAGGAGATGGCCGACGCGATTGCGCCGCCGACTGAAAGCGGGACCGAGCGGTTCTTCGACAATCTGAAGTTTGCGCGCGTTGGCTTCGGGCTGATCTGGCACGAGATTACGATCCGTTCGACTATCGACAAATTCTATGAGCGGCTGAACGCGGCTCTGGCGCGGCCGAATGATGAGATCGATGGACTGTCGGCTGTGCAGTTGGCGGCGGAGTATCGGCATCTTGAGCAGCAGCTGCTGGCGAAGTGGGATGCGCCGCTGGTGAATGACTTCCTGTGCATGATCGCGTTTGGCGCGGCGCAGAAGTCGATGACCAAATGGGCGGGCGACGATGGGCTGGCGTTCCTGTCGGGCATGCTGATTGGTCAGGGCGATATCGTTTCGGCCGAGCCCGCGCGGATGATCCAGGCGATGGGCGCGATGGTGCGCGACAAGCCGGAGGTCGTGAAGCGGCTGGCGGCGGGCGATCGGACGGCGGTGGATGCGACGCCGGAATTGCGGGCGGCGTTCGATGCTTACATTACAAAGTTTGGTGATCGGTGTACGCAGGAGCTGAAGCTTGAGAGCCGGACGCTGCATGATGACCCGGCGCAGGTGCTGATGGCTGTCGCGGCTGCAGCGGCGCCGAAGGCGGCTAGCGAGGCGGCGGCCGAGCAGCGTGATCTGCATGATCTGGTGCCGGAGCTTGGCAAGCGAGTTATGGCGCGCTGGCTGCTGAAGTGGGCCAAAGCGCGGGTGCGGGATCGCGAGAACCTGCGCTTTGAGCGGACGCGGTTGTTCGGGCGCGTACGTCGTATCTTCCTCGCGATGGGAACGCGGCTGACCGAGGTTGGCGTGCTGAATGATCAGCGCGATGTTTTCAACCTGACAGTTGAGGAGTTGCTTGGGGCTGTTGAGGGCGCTGGGATTACCACTGACCTGAAGGCGTTGGTGAAGCTGCGGGATGCGGAGCTGAAGGCGCAATTGGCGCGGCCGGATCCGCCGGAGCGGTTCAGCGTGCAAGGTGCGCATATCAGCGGACTGGCCGGGTTGGCGGCTCAAGCAGCGGCGCCTGGTGAAAGCGCCGAGACGCGCAAAGGGTTGGCGTGCTGCAAAGGTGTTGTCACGGCGAAGGTTCGGGTGATCGAGGATCCGCGGGTTGAGGCGTTGCTGCCGGGCGAGATCCTGGTGGCGCGGCATACGGATCCGGGCTGGATTGCGGTGTTTGCCAATGCGGCGGGGGTGATTGCGGAGCGTGGATCGCTGCTGTCTCACTCCGCGATTGTGGCGCGGGAAATGGGCGTGCCGTGCGTGGTGTCGCTGAAAGGCGTGACGCAGTGGTTAAAGACGGGCGATACCGTGCGGCTGGACGGCGGGGCCGGAACGGTTGAAAGAACTGTGGTCGCGGGCGGTGTGGGGCAATCGGAATAGTCATGGCCGAGACGGACGTCGCCAAGCGGGCATCATTCGACATCATCAGGTATGCGCAGGTCTGGGAGGATGCTGACATCCTCACGGCGGCGTTGCGGCCGAAGGCGGGCGATACGGTCGTGTCGATCGCGTCGGCGGGCGATAATGCATTTGCATTGCTGGCCGAAGGGCCAGAGCGCGTGATCGCGGTCGATCTCAACCCGACGCAGCTAGCTTGCGTGCGTTTTCGTGTGGCGGCCTACAAGACGCATTCGCATGGTGAGTTTCTGGAACTGATGGGATCGCGCGCTTCAGGGCGGCGGCGGCATCTGCTGGATCAGGTCGCGCAGACCTTGTCGGCGGAAGACCAGGCGTTCTGGGCGGCGCGCAAGGATGATGTGCTGAAGTTCGGCGTTGGCGGCGTCGGCAAGTTCGAGAACTACTTCAAGCTGTTTCGTGAGTGGGCGCTGCCGTTCGTGCACAATCGCGAGACGATCGATAGTCTGCTGCGTGAACGCACGCCGGAGGATCGCGCGGCGTTCTACGAGAAGCACTGGAACAACTGGGGCTGGCGGCAGATGCTCAAGCTCTTCTTCTCGCGGTTCGTGATGGGGCGGCTGGGGCGCGACCCGGCTTTCTTCGATCATGTGGAAGGCGGGCCTGCACAGCAGGTGGCGCGGCTGACGCGCAAGGCGCTGGTGGATCAGGATCCATCGGTGAACCCGTATCTGCACTGGATCCTGCGTGGCAGCCATGGCGAGGCATTGCCGCGTGCGCTGGAGCTGGAGCGGTTCGAGACCATCCGCGAGCGGTTGGACCGACTGGAGATCCGGCTGTGTACGGTGGAGACATTGGCGGAGGAAGGCGTGAAGGCGGATGCGTTCAACCTCTCCGACATCTTCGAGTACATGTCACCGCAGGCACATGAGCAGGCGTATGGGACGATCCTTGCGGCATCCAATCCGGGGGCGCGGATTGCCTACTGGAACATGATGGCGCCGCGGCGCGTGCCGGCTTCGTTGGCCGCTAAGGTGAAGACCAATGCCGAGTTGGAAGCGAAGCTGAAGCCGCTGGACAAGGCGTTCTTCTACTCGGACTTCGTGATCGAGGAAGTCGTTTGAGCGATGCGCTTCTGATCAGCGCCGGGAAGATTGCTGGATCGGTGATCCTGCTCGCCCTCGTGCTGTGGGGCGTCTCCAAGCTGGCGAAGATTGCCAAGCTTGATCCGGAAATCGGGCGCAAGCTGGTTCATATCAGTCTTGGTCTTTACTGCCTGACATTCCCGTACGTATTCGGCGCGGTTTGGGAAGTCGTGGTGACGTGCGGGCTGGCTGTGATGGTGTTCCTGCTGGCGCGTGGGACCATGCGGAAGAGCCTCGGCGGCGGGCTGCATGCTGTGCAGCGCACGTCCTATGGCGAGCTGTTGTTTGCCGTGTCGGTGGCGCTGCTGTTCTGGCTGAAGGACGGGCATTTCGTGTCGCTGGCGTTGCACCACAAGCCGCCGGTGGGGCCCATCCTGTATGTGCTGCCGCTGCTGATCCTGACGCTGTGCGACGCGGCGAGCGCGGTGGTGGGATCGCGTTACGGGCGCAAGAAGTTCCAGATCGAGGAAGGATCGAAGAGTGTCGAGGGCGTCGTCGTCTTTGCGGTAACGGCGTGGTTGCTGTCGCTGATCGTGATCCTTGTGATGACGGATATTGGGCGCAACGAGGCCGTGTTGCTGTCGTTCATCGTGGCGGCGTTTGGCGCTCTGCTGGAGGCGGCGAGCTGGCGCGGGCTGGACAATTTGTTCATTCCGCTGGGGCTCTATTTCCTGGTTTCGAACCTGCTCTATCTGGGCGTGGTTGGTCTGGCTGTGATTGCTGGGCTGTTCTTTGTTGCGTTGATGGTGCTGCTGTTCGTGACGCGGAATCGGTCGGGCGAAGAGCGGCACTTCCTGGCGATCGGATCGACACTGTTTTTCTGCATCGCGATCTTTGCCGAGCCGCCGAGCATTGTGACGCCGGCAGTGGTGGTGGGAACATATTTCATCGCGGATGCTGTGCGGCACAAGGAACGACCGCCGTTCGATGCGTTGAACCTGCTGATCGTCGTTCTGGCGGTGGCGCTGTTCTATTTCGTGCTTAGCAATGTGGCGCTGAAGGATACGATTTTCGGGTTCAACCTCTCGTTCGCGGCGCTGGCGGGCGGCATCTCCGGGCGGTTCGCGAAGCATCTGTGGCGGTGTGCTGCTGTGGTGCTGGTGGCGTGGGCAGCCATGTCGGTGCGGACTTACTGGCATGTGGGCCAGACGCAGGATGGGCTTATCTTTACGGTGGTCGGACTGGGCGGGATTATCGCGCTGGCCGTGGCGGGATGGTTGCTGCGGCGACGGGACTATGACCGGCCGTGGATGGTGTTGGGAGCGCTGAGCATGATCGTTGGTCTGGTGACCTGGCCGATGTGGCCGCCGCCATGAGCGAGCCCGAAGTGATGAAGGGTGACGGAGCTGAGCTGGCGATCTTCCGGGATGCGCCGCCGCTGGATGGTGCGAGAACAGCGGCGCTGGGGGCATTTGTGTGCGATAAGCCCGAGGCTGGAGCGCGGTTGATCCGTGAGGCTATGGCGCGGCTGAAGGCCGAGGGCTTTGGCGCGGTGCTGGGGCCGATGGATGGCTCGACGTGGGTTAAGCATCGGCTGGTGGTTGAGAGTGATGGCCGCCCGCCCTTCCTGATGGAGCCGGAGAATCCTGCGCACTATGTGAAGGCGTTCGAGCAGTCGGGGCTGAAGATTGTGTCGCGCTATGTGTCTGCGGTGCGGCCGGCGGATGTGCTGGAGAGCAAGTCGGCGCCGCCTGCCGGCGTGCGGCTGCGGAACTTCGATCCGGGCAAGGCCGAGGAAGACCTGATGCGCATCCATGCGTTGTCACTGGAGGCGTTTGCGTCGAACACGTTCTATCAGCCGATCTCGCTGGAGGCGTTTCTCGGTAGCTATCGGCCTGTGCTGAAGGCTGTCGATCCTGAGCTGGTGTTGCTGGCGGAGGATGAGGCCGGTGAGCTGAAGGCGTTCCTGTTTGCCATCCCCAATCTGGTGGAGGGGCCGAAGCCGAAATCGGTGATCCTGAAGACGTATGCGTCGCGGGTGAAAGGCGGCGGGTCGATGCTGGCAAATGCCTTCCATGAGCGGGCGAAGAAGCGTGGATACAGCGATGTGATCCATGCGCTGATGCATGAAAGCAATCTTTCGGCGACGCATAGTGGGAATACGGGCGGGCATGTGTTCCGGCGGTATGCGCTGTGGGGTGGGCGGCTTTGAATCTGGTCGAGCTGTTTCTGAAGCAGGTGGAGGCGCGGCCGGATGCTGCGGCGATCATCATGCCGAAGGGGCGCGTGGTGACATATGCCGAGCTGGCGGAGCGGTCTGCGGCGCGGTCGCGGGCGTATCAGAGGGTCGGTATCGGGCCGGGCGACGTGGTGCTGATTGCGCGCGGCGTTTCGGTCGAGCTGTATGAGACGCTGCTGGCAGTGTTTCGCATCGGCGCAGTGGCGATGTTTCCAGAGCCTGCGGCTGGGCTGAAGGGGCTGCGCGTTGCCGTGGAGGCCGTGCAACCAAAGGCGGTGGTGACCACTGGGGTCGGATTGATCCTTCGATTGTTGTTCCCGGAATTGCGACGGCTGAAACTGTTGCCGGATCCGGGTGACGATGATCTTGGCGAAGGCGCTCTTGCGCATCTGCCGGGCGAAGCGTCGGCGTTGATTACATTCACGTCGGGGTCAACGGGACGGCCGAAGGGCATTGTGCGGTCGTCGGATTTTCTGGTGTTGCAGCATACGTTGCTGGAGAAGCTGCGGCAGACGAAGCCGAGCGATGTGGATCTGATTTCGCTGCCGGTGTTCATCCTGTCGAATCTTGCGGCGGGGGCTACGAGCGTCATTCCGCAAGGCAAGCTGACGCGGCCGGCGAAGCTGGATGGCGAGGCGCTGCGGCGGCAGATTGCGACGCATCGGGTGAATCGGATTGTTGCGCCGCCGGCTGTGGTGGCGCGGATCGTTGAAGGTGCGACTCCCATGTCGGGGATCGAGGCGATCTTTACCGGAGGCGGGCCGGTGTTTCCCAACCTGCTCCGTGCTGCGGCCAAGGCGGCGCCGAATGCGGCGATCCATGCCGTCTATGGTTCGACCGAGGCGGAGCCGATTGCACATCTGGACATGAAAGACGTCAGCGCCGCGGACTGGGATGCGATGGCGAAGGGGTCGGGGTTGCTGGCGGGTACGCCGATACCTGAGATCGATGTCGAGCTGCGCGATCATGAGGTGTTCGTTGCGGGCGAGCATGTGAACCGTGGCTATCTCGATCCAGCGGATGACAGGTCGACCAAGTCGGTGAGTGGCGGCAAGTTGTGGCATCGCACTGGGGATGCGGCGCGGATTGATGCGAAGGGGCGGCTCTGGTTGTTGGGGCGGCGTGAGGCGGCTGCGGGCGATCTGTTTCCGTTTGCGATCGAGACAGCTGCGCTTAGCTGGCCGGGCGTGCGGCAGGCGGCGTTGCTGGCAGGAGCTGGAAGAGCAAAGCTGGCGTTGTCGGGCGATGGGTTGGACAAGGCTGCGTTGCAGAAACGTGCGGATGGGTTGGGTCCGATCGATGTGGTCGTGTTGGCTGAGGTGCCGATGGACAAGCGGCACAATTCGAAAGCCGACTATGCAGCGCTCAAGAAGCTGCTGGCATGAAGTTCCTGCGCAAGATCAACGAGGCGTGGCGCACGGAGATGACCCGGGCTGACCATGTTCGGATCTGGTTGGCGTGGGGCTTTGTGTTTGGCGCGGTGAGCCATATCGGTTGGGTCGTGGTGCATGGCGACCTCTGGTATTACGGCCCCGCACCCAGCTGGGCGCCGTGGTTCTGGTACGGCATCTGCCTGGTTGATCTCGCCGTATTCTGGTTGCTGCTGACTCGCCCGCGTGCGGGGCTTGCCATGAGCGTTGCGACGATGGTGACGACGTTGATCGTGAACTGGACTCAGTTCCCGACATTCCAGTTCGTGTTCAATTATGTGCTACTTGGTCTGACGCTGTTTGGCGTGATCGTCTTTGTCGCTACGCCATGGCTATGGCGCGCGTCTCGCTGGAAGCTCAGCCCGATGTCTTGAGCACGTAGCGGCGGTTCAGCGGTTGAACCGGACGTGCGTTCCAGGGGAACAGTGTCGAGAACGCTGCGACCTGACCGGCAGAGACTGTCTGCGGATTGGCCATCACCGTCCAGTGGACAGTCTCGGAGCAAGGCGGCGTGGTGAGCGAGCCTTCGTAGCGATAGGCCGAACTCTTGGCAGGCACGAATTTGGATGGGTCGATCTCGAAGGCGATGGCAGCCTTGCCTTCGCGGCCGGGGGCCGTAGCCCAGATTGCGTCCAGGTTTGGGTTGGCCTCACCTTCCGCGAACATGACGCCGACGACCGCGAGGTCGCCATCTGTCGCGGCGTGAACGAAGTGAACTTCCAGCGGGTATTGCTTCCCGTCGATCGTGTGTTCCGACGGATGATGGAAGTGGAATTGCTTAAGCGTGAAGTCTTTGCCGTCGAGGGTGATGCTTCCGCCGGTGCTGACATCCACCTGTATGGTGTGGCCGTTGTTGACGATCAGGCCGCCGCGCGCCGGGGTCCAGTGCGGATGGGGTGTGTCGACATTGGCGGTCATCGCGCCCTTGAGGTCGATCGGTGATTGCTGAAGGCCGGCTGCGCAGGGCTTGTTGTCGGGGGCGAGTTCAGCCCAGCGATCGGGGCCCTCCTCGCCGCCATAGGACCAGTGGGCGGGTTGAGTTGGGGTTTTGGCGTTGTCTGGTGTTTCCGGCGGATCGACGAACGCGGCCGTCAGGGCCGCCATCGCCAGCGCGCTCAGCAGCAAGGATGCGCGAATGGAAACGGTCATGAGCAGGGAGTTTCCGCTCTTATGGCCAACAAAAGGTTAAGCTGCGTTAGCCAAGGCAGGACAGACGGGCCGGGAGCACCTATCTTGTTGTTATGGCTGATGATCAGACAGCAATGACCTTGCTGCCGCCGCGCTTTGCGGCGTGGTTTTCGGCGCGTGGCTGGGGTCTGCGGCCGCATCAGGCGGGGCTGATTGAGGCGGCGCGGCGGGGTCAAGGCGGGCTGGTGATCGCGCCGACGGGCGGCGGCAAGACGCTGGCCGGGTTCCTGCCCAGCCTGATCGAGCTGGCGGATGCGCTGCCGCGTGTGCATCCGGCACTGCATACGATCTACATCTCGCCGCTGAAGGCTCTGGCGACTGACGTGGCACGGAATCTGATGGCGCCGGTCGAGGAAATGCAGCTTGGCCTGACGGTCGATACGCGGACCGGGGACACGAGCACGTCGCGTCGCCAGAGGCAGAGGGCCAAGCCGCCGGATATCTTGCTGACGACGCCGGAGCAGTTGGCGCTGCTGGTGGGGTCGGAACATGCAGGGCGGTTCTTTGCCGACCTGCGGGCAGTGATCGTGGACGAGGTGCACGCGATTGCGCAATCGAAGCGGGGCGACCTGCTTGCGCTTGGTCTGGCGACATTGCGCGAATGGGCGCCTGCCGCACGGCATATCGGATTATCTGCGACGGTTCGCGATCCTGAAGCGCTGGCGCGGTGGTTGGGGCCGGATACGCCGATCATCCGGCACCAAGGTGGCGCGAGTGCGAACATCACCGTGCTGGAGAGCGAGGCGCGCATCCCATGGTCCGGCCATACGGGGCGGCACAACATTGGCGAGGTCTATCAGGCCATCAAGGCCGCGAAGATGTCGCTCGTGTTCGTGAACACGCGCAGTCAGGCGGAGATGACGTTCCAGGAACTCTGGCGCGTGAATGAGGACGCGCTGCCGATCGCCCTGCACCATGGCTCGCTCGATGTGGAGCAGCGGCGCAAGGTCGAGGCGCACATGGCGGCAGGCAAGCTCAAAGCCGTCGTATGTACGTCGACGCTCGATCTCGGGATCGACTGGGGCGATGTCGATCTGGTGGTGCAGATGGGCGCGCCAAAAGGATCATCGCGTCTGATCCAGCGGATTGGTCGTTCGAACCACCGGATGGATGAGCCGAGCCGGGCTCTGCTGGCGCCGTCGAACAGGTTTGAGGTGCTGGAGTGCCGTGCGGCTGTGGAGGCTGTTTCGGCGGGAGAGCTGGATGGGCCGGGACCGCGGCGTGGTGCGCTGGATGTGTTGGCGCAGCATGTGATGGGGCGCGCGTGCGGCGACGGCTTTGATGGCGTGAAGCTGTATGACGAGATCAAGGTGGCTGCTCCCTACAAGGATCTCGAATGGGAGACGTGGGAGCGCGTTGTCGATCTGGTGGCGACGGGCGGCTATGCGCTGAAGACGTATGATCGCTTCCGGCGGATCGTGAAGTTTCCCGATGGCGTCTGGCGCGCGCGCAATGACGATGTGCGGCGGCAGCACCGGATGAACATCGGCACGATCATCGAGGATCCGATGATCTCTGTGCGGCTGGTGAGCTTCTATCGCGGCGGGGCCGAGGCCAAGCGCCTGATGCGGCCGGGGCGGAAGCTTGGCGAGATGGAAGAGTATTTCTTCGAGATGCTGACGCCGGGCGATACATTCCTGTTTGCTGGCGAGGTGCTGAAGTTCGAAGGCATTTCAGACACGGATGCGTTGGTGACACGGACGTTCGATCCCGATCCGGCGATACCGAGCTATAATGGCGGCAAGTTTCCGCTGACGACGTTCCTAGCGAACCGGGTGCGACGCATTCTGCATGACCGCGACAACTGGCATAAGCTGCCGGATCAGGTGCGCGAATGGATCGAGGTTCAGGAACGCAAGTCGATCATCCCCGAGGCGGATCAGCTTCTGGTGGAGACATTCCCGCGTGGCGAGCGGCACTACCTCGTCTGCTATCCGTTCGAGGGGCGGTTGGCTCACCAGACGCTGGGTATGTTGTTGACGCGGCGCATGGAGCGGAGCGGGTTGAAGCCGTTGGGCTTTGTCGCGTCTGAGTATGCGCTGTCGGTGTGGGCGCTAGAGGATATGCGCGGCGAGGATCTGGATCAGCTGTTCGCTGAAGACATGCTGGGCGATGATCTGGATGCGTGGCTGGAAGAAAGCGCGCTGATGAAGCGGACCTTCCGCAATAACGCGTTGATCGCTGGTTTGATCGAGCGGCGCATGCCGAAGCATGAGAAGACGGGGCGACAGATCACCTTCTCGACAGACCTGATCTATGACGTCTTGCGGTCACACGAGCCGGATCATCTGCTGCTGCAGGCGGCGCGGCAGGATGCGGGAGATGGGCTGCTGGATATTCGGCGGCTGGCCGATGCGTTGAAGCGCATCAAGGGCAAGATCGTGCATTCGAAGCTGGATCAGATTTCGCCGTTCGCCGTCCCGGTGATGCTGGAGATCGGTAAGGAGCCGGTGTTCTCGGGCGATGCGGCCGAGGCGATCCTTCGCGAGGCGGAGGACGATCTGGTGCGGGATGCGATGAGCTAGCTGCCGGTGCTTCCCACATTCCCGGAATTGTTGCGGATGTCGGCGTTGAACTTTTCGGACGCTTCGCGTTGTTGCCGCTCGATGGTTTCCCATTCGGCCTGCGTCGAGCAGACCTTCTTCGGCATGGTTGAACCCGTGACCGGCATTACCTTGCAGACCTTGTCGGCGTCCGTGAGGCCGGCGACTTTGGCGGCCCGGGTTTTCTCGACCTCTGCCCAACGTGCAGCCGCAGCGCCGCCCGGGTTCAGGAAATTCGAGCAGCCACTGAGAACCAGGGGCCCGGCAAGGGCTATGGCGATTACGGCGATACGCATGAACTATCCCCACCCAAGCAGTATGTTAGCTCAGATTAGGTGAGGCCGCTGCGGCAAGCAAACGGCTTCGCTGCGCAGGCGTTCAAAGAACCGTCAGTCGGCTTTCATGCCGGGATAGAGACGACGGTTGTCTTCGTCGCCGCCGCGATCCAGCAGCATTCTGGATTGCGCTTTCTCTTTCGCGTCATACTTCGCCCAGGCTTCAGGAGAGGTGCAGTAACTGCGGCCGATGCTTGATCCGGGCTGGTTTTCGCGACGGCATTCGAGGCCTTCCATGTTGACCTCGCCGAGCGTTGTCTGGGTTCGGGTAACCGGGTGCGATGCGCAGGCCGCGAGGATCGTTGCGCAAGATGCGAGTAGGACAACCCACGCGCCAGAACGTGTCATCGGCGTCTCCCCTTGGCTGCTGGTTGCGCTTGCAGGGCCAGACTGCGGCAACCCGGCGCACCAGCTTATCATCTGTTACGCGGCAATTCACCTGTCAGATCATGCAGTTGTCGACTGGCTGCGAAGGCCGCGTTGACGTAGAGGCCGACGCTGATCACGGTCCCCTGCGATGAACACCCGCCCACTGGCATCCCGTACCGACGCTGGCCTGACGATGACCGTCGCGGGCGAGCGGCTGCATTTGCAGCCCTGCGGCGGGATGTGGTGGGAGGATGCCGGGGTGCTGGTCGTCTCGGATCTGCACCTCGAAAAGGGCTCGTCCTACGCTTCTCGCGGCCAGATGCTGCCGCCTTATGACACGCGCGCCACGCTGTTGCGGATCACGCGGCTGGTTGAGACGCTGCAGCCGACGACGGTGATCTCTCTGGGGGACAGCTTCCACGATCGTCGCGCGCGGCCGCGCATGGCTGATGATGACGTGGCGCTTGTTCGTACGATGACGGCGGCGTGCGATTGGATCTGGATCGAGGGTAACCACGATCCCAAGCCGCCGGAAGATCTGGGTGGCCGCGTGACGAACGAGCTTCAGCTTGGTGCGCTTGTCTTCCGGCATGAGCCGACGCATGGCGCGGCGCCGGGCGAGGTCGCCGGCCACCTCCATCCGTGCGCGCGTGTCGTGGGCAGGTCTGGGCGGTCGGTCAGGGCGCGATGCTTCGCAACGGATGGCCAGAGACTGGTGATGCCCGCCTATGGAGCGCTCACAGGTGGGCTTAACCTGCTCGACGTCGCCTTTGACGCGGTGTTCCCCGCGGGAGCTGTCGCAGGCGTGATGGGGCGCGATGGCGTCTATCTGGCATCTGCCGATCGTCTGGCCGCGGATACGCAGCGCGCAGCGGGCTAGCTATTTGCGCCCGAGCCAGGCGGCGATGCCGCCCACAGACACGCCGAGCAGCACCGCAACGAAACCGTAGATCAAGCCGTGTTGGCGCGAGAGATCGAACAGCGTTGCGTCGAGGCCGCTGCGGACAAGCGTCAACACCTGCTCGCTTTCGCCGACGGGCGCGCCATTGCGGAACGAGACCGCGCGGATGCGGTATTCGCCGGGCGGTGCGTTGATCGGCAGGTGGATCTTTGCGCGGCGGAGGCCGCCGTCCAGCCGCTCGATGGTTGTGTCGCTGAAGGAGTAGAGACCCTGTTCCATCTTGAGGTTCACGAACGCGGCGCGCCAGTCGTTGAGCTCGGGCGACATCAGCTGGTTGGCGCGGGGCATGGCGGAGGCTTGTGCGTTGAGGCCGGCATCGACCATCACTTCGAGCGGAACGCTGGCGGCAACCTGCGGCTCGGCGCCGACAGCAAACACGAGCGGCGCGGCGACGAACTCGATCGTCTCATCGCCGGCTGCCGTCCGATGGACCATCTTCTGCGGAGCCATGGGACCGATCAGGGCGACGGCCATGCCGGAGGTTTCATTCTCCGGCTGCGGCGCCGTCGCGAACAGGACGATGCGAGAGCCGCTGTAGTTGACCTTCACCTCGACCGTGTCTTCAGCCAGGCCCGCGGCCATGAACGGGCGATCGGGGCCTTCGATGCGTTGCGCTGAGGCGGATGGGGCCATCAGGAGGCAGGCAAGCAAGGCGGCGAGGCGCAGTTTCATGACGCCTCCACCAGCCGATATTCGGGCACAGGGGCGACATAGAGTTCGTACACGAGACGTCCGGCGATCCCGAGCACGAGTAGAGCAAGCAGCAAGCGGAGCTGCGCAGCCTTGAGTCTGCGGCCGGCCATCGCGCCGTAACGAGCGCCGATGACACCGCCAAGCATCAGCACGGTGGCAAGCACCAAATCTACAGTGCCGTTGAAGGTCGCCTGCAGGAAGGTGACGTAGGCCGTGAGGAAGATGATCTGGAACAGCGATGTGCCGACCATTACGCGAGTGGGAACGCCGAGCAGATAGACCATCGCTGGCGCGAGGATAAATCCGCCGCCCACGCCGAGCACCGCGGCGAGCACGCCGACGAAGAAGCCGATGCAGATCGGCGGGATGATCGAGATGTAGAGGCCCGAGCGCGGGAAGCGGCGCTTCATCGGCAGGGTGCGCATCCACACGCGCAGGCGTGTGCGGCGTCCGGGATCTCCACCCTGGCCGCCGAGAGCGCCGACGCTCTCCCACGCCATCAGGCCGCCGATCACGCCGAGGAATACGATGTAGAGAACGGCAATCGTCGCATCCACGACGCCGAAATACTTGAGCAGGCTGAACAGACCGACGCCCACCGTTGAACCCGCTAGGCCGCCCATCAGCATCAGGGTGCCCAGTCGCGTATCGACCTGTCGCTCACGCCAATGAGCCGACACGCCAGCGATAGATGTCGCCAGCACCTGATTAGCCTGCGTGGAGACGGCCACAGCCGCGGGCACGCCATAGAAGATCAGCAGGGGTGTCAGCAGGAAGCCGCCGCCCACGCCAAACAGGCCTGACAGGAAGCCGACCAGTCCACCGATCGCAATCAGGATCAGCGGGTCGACCGCGATCTGAGCGATGGGGAGGTGAATCAGCATTGAGCTGTTCTACGCGCGTGAAACGCACGCCGGAAGCGGCTCCGGCGCATCATATCACGCCAAATCGACCCCAAAATCGCGTCAGGGCCGGATATCGTGGTTAAGTGGGCTGGCCGTGGCCTATTGGGTGGCGTTCACGGCGATCCGGAGCTGGCGGACCAGCGAGACGCTGGCCTGGCCGGTCACCGGCATGTCGTTGTTGCGCTCGAACTGGCGGATCGCCTCGGCGGTGCGCGTGTTCATGCGGCCGTCGGCCGGACCTGCCGAGAAGCCCAGCTTGGAGAGCAGCTTCTGGGCTTCCGTGATCTGTGCGGGCGAGGCCACATCCCAGGCGCGCACGCCGAACTCGCCATTGGCGCGGGGGATCCCCGGCTTGGGAGCGAAAGCACGCGCCTTGCGCTTGATGGCTTCGGCCTGGGTCGGTTGCATCTCGCCAAGCAGGGCGCGAGCGCGGCGGCCGGCGTCCTGGTCACCAGCGCGGCCAGCGACTTCGTACCAGTAAGCAGCTTCGTTCTTGTCCTCGCTGAGGCCAAGGCCCTGCTCGTAGAGGACGGCAAGGTTATATTGGCTGTCCACGAGGCCGTGGTCGGATGCCTGGCGGAACCACTCCACGGCGGCAGCATAGCTTTGCGGGCCGGCATCACCTTCAGCATAGAAGACGGCGAGATCGTGCATGGCTTTCACGTTGCCACCGACAGCAGCTTTCTCGGTCCAAGAGCGAGATGCAGCCATGTCGCGCGGAACGCCTTCGCCGCGCTCGTAAAGCTTGGCGAGACGGTAGTCGGCCATGATGAGACCGCGGCTCGCAGCATCCCGCAGCATCTGGACGCCTTTAGCCTTGTCGCCACTCTGGAGTAGTTCGAGGGCCTGGTCGTGCAGGGCGACGGGATCGCCGCTGCGGACGGCATCAGAGAGCGATGCAGCTGCCGGTGCAGCGGGGGCTGCAGCGGCTTGTTCAGCTACTGGGGCAGGCTTCAGGCTTGGGGCTGCAGGTGCTGCAGCCGCTGCTGGAGGCGCGACGGGCGCAGGCGTTGCAGCTGGTTCGTCAAAGATTTCGCTCGCTGCGAGGCCGGCGGGCGGAACGGCCGGTGCAGCCTCGTTGGTGTGTTCACTGAACAGCACATCGTCAGCGCTACCCGGGGCGGCGGCTGTTTCGGTCGGCGCTGCAGGATCGACTTTGGCGAAGTCATCGCCCTGCGTTTCCTGCTTGCCACGCATGACGGTGAAAGCGGTGCCGGCGGCTGCGACGGCAAGAACGCCTGATGCGATCAGCAGGCCACGTCCGTTGCCTTTCTTGGCGGCGACGGGCGTAACGCGACGACCCTGACGGGCAGCGCGGCGAGCTTCCTCGAGATAGCCGGCAGAGAGCTTTTCGCGGCTGTCGTCGGACGGCAGATCGGCGATGAATTCGCTTGCCGGAGCCGGGCCCAGAAGCTCGTCATCGACTTCCAGCAGGTCTTCGATCCGATCGGCTTCTTCGCCGGCCGGGGGCGCGGCGGGTGCAATGACCTGCACGGCCTCTTCCGAGAACAGGTGTGCGTCTCGCGGGTCTGCCTTGCGATCGAACGGTGGCGGTTCAACGCCGACGATGTCATCGATCTCGGCGTTCGCATCGTCAGCCAGTTCGACGGCCGCCAGCGCAGCGGGCGCGACCGGAGCTTGCGCGTGATGGTCGACGGGCTCGTCGTCCAGGATGACGTACTCGTCGGTAACCACGGGAATGTCGCGCGTGACTTCCGGCGCATCCATGTGATCGCGGCGCGTGTCTTCAAGTCCCTCAAGCCGGCGTGCGAGCGACGAAACCGTCTTCTGCATCGGAGCAAGGTAAGCGGCGGATTGGTCGCCGACTTCTTCCATGCGGCGTTGCACTTCAGACAGGACGTCGGTGAGTTTGTTTTCGTAGTTGCGGCCCGAGTCCGCGAGGCGGGATTCGAAGGCGCGCAGGGATTCAGCGTGTTGCGTCTGCAGCCGGTCAGCGACGCGCGCGACTTGCTCACCGATCTGGCCGATGGCTTCGGCGCTGCGGCGCTCACTTTCCTTGACGCGTTCGTCGAGGCGATCGGCAAGGCGGTCGATCTCGCCATTGTCTAGCGCCCGTGGCGTCGTGGCGGTCTCTGTGATGCGATCCGAAAGACGGCGCACGCTTTCGTCGTGGCGCTGCTGCAGGCGTTCGGCGACGAGGGCGACTTGTTCGCCAACGGCGTCGATGGCGCCAGCGCTGCGCTTCTCCAGCGCTTGCAGCTTATCGTCGACGACGGTGTTGAGGCGGCCTAGCGTGTCCTGAGTTGCGCGGTTTGATGCTTCCGCAGAGTTGAGGCGGCCATCGATCGTATCGGCGAGCCGCGCCATCTCGCGACGGACGTCGTCGATCGAGCGTTGATCGCCGCGGGCTTCGACAGAGCGGAGGCGGTCATCGACCGCGCGCGAAAGGCGGTCGACCTGCGAGCTCATCGCTTCGACAGCATCGGCCTGGCGAGCTTCGGCGACCTGAATCTGTTCCTGCAGCTGGCGGATCGTGCGCTCGAGGCGTTCGATCTTCTCGGGATTGTTCGTACGAGCGGCTTCCTCCAGGCGGCGCTCAACGTCGGCGCGGACAGCGTGGATCGGGCGCGAGAGGTCTTCAGCCAGGCTGTCGAGGCGCTTCTGGAAGGTCGACTGCAGCTGCGCGAAGTCTTCCGCATGGCTACGGCTGTTGTTCTTGTGTGTGCGCTCGTCGATGTCGGTGATTGCGCGTTCGAGAACGCCCATCGCCGTGTCGCTTTTGCGCTCCGCACGGCCGATACGGTCCGTGATGCGAGCGACGGCGTCGCCGAGGCTGCTCATCGCTTCGCGGGTTTTTTCCTCGATTCCGTCAACACGGGTGAGGACTTCCTTGGACATCGCGCGCGAGCGGTCGAGCGTGGTCTCCAGCGCGCGTTCCATGCGCCAGGTCGTGTCGCCGACGGCGCGCTCGGCCTTGCTTTCGAAGAGTTCGAAGCGCGAGGCGGCGTCACTGATCTTGTTGATGCCGGCTTCGATGCGACGCTCGACCGTCGTCATCTTTTCTTCGATCTGATCGACGCGGCCATTGATGCCGGCGGTGTTCGAACGCACGGCGTTGTTGACGGCGGTGTCGACTGAACTGACGACATCGTCGACCTTCGCGGCGACTTGGCCGACCTTTTCCTCGAAGAGGGTACGGAAGTCGCTTTGGTCCTGCACACGCGACTGAACGGTATCAGACAGGCGCGCCAGCGATGTTTCGAGCGTTTTCAGAGCATCGAGCGTCGGGGAGTTGTTCGTGCCCGACTCAAGGGTTCCGATCCGCGAGCGGAGCGCCGATTGGGTGGTTTCGATCTCGCCCAGAGCGCGCGTGACGCGCTCGAGGGCGTGGAGTTGGGCCTTTCCCGAAGAATCGACTTTGCCCATCAGGCCCAGAATCGACTTGTCGATTCCCGCCACGGCGCGGGCGGAACGCGAGGTCGAGGCTTCCAACCTTTGCGCCAGCTGGTCGATCTCCTGCGACATGCGGCGGAGGTCGTGGTCGTCGGAAATGCTGGCCGGGCGGGGCAGGGAGTCGCCCAGATTTATCTCGGAAATAGGGGCGGAATCCGCTTCCAGCAGAAGGGAATTGAGATACTGGCCCAGCGTCACGCCCTGACGCTGCGCACGTTCCCGAGCGAGTTCCCTCGCCTTGGGGTCAATTCCTTTAACGCTCCAGGGTCCCTGGGTCATCGCGGCTCCGAATCGATGCGGGAGCCTGTGATACGCCCGCACCTCCGGCCAGTTGTCCGGAATACGGTTAACGGGCTTTAAACGTTAATTTAGAAGCCCGCGACGATCCGCCTCGGTAGTGAATTGACCTAAGGGGTACGTGCCGTTACGTATTACTGAGCGTTAATTAAAAGGCGCGGCCCGTGCTCACCCACGGAGCAAAAGATAAAAACGAAACGGGAGGCAGAGATTGAAGACGTACACGATTAGCGAACTTGCGCGTGAATTCCAGGTCACGCCCCGCGCATTGCGCTTCTACGAAGACAAGGGCTTGCTCTCACCAACACGCGACGGTCTGAACCGCGTCTATTCGACTCGGGACCGCGCTCGCCTGAAACTTATTCTTCAAGGCAAGAGCGTTGGTTTCTCACTGTCCGACATCCGCGAAATCCTCGACCTCTATACGCTTGAGGGTCATCGCGCTCAGCTGAAGCTGTCGCTCAAGAAGTCCCGCGACCAGATCAAAAATCTGGAGAAGCAGCGCGAAGACATCGAGGCGGCGCTCGAAACGCTCAATAAGGGCGTGCGCTGGGCAGAAGAGAAACTGCAGGAACTCGGGCCGAGCGCGGAAGTGGAGCAATCCGCCCGTGCGTACGAGCGCGTGGCTCGTGCTGGACTCGACGGCGACGCAGCCCATCTGGACAGCTGACGCAAAGTCAGGCTCGACGGAACACCGCATGGTGATATGACCCCGGAAGTTCGGCTTCCGGAGTCATAGTCGCATGGCTGCGGCGGCAAAACCGAGGTGAGGACCAATGCCCAAGTATCAGGCGCCGCTCAGGGACATGAAGTTCCTGCTCAATGAAGTGCTTGAGATCGGGAGCTACTCAAACCTCCCCACATTTGCTGACGCGCCAGCTGACGTTGTCGATGCTGTGCTGGAAGGCGGCGCCAAGTTCGCCACCGAAGTCCTGCAGCCGCTGAACGCCATCGGCGACAAGCAGGGGTGCAAGCGCAATCCCGATGGCTCGGTCACAACCCCCAAGGGTTTCCCCGCAGCTTACAAGCAGATGTCGGATGACGGCTGGATGGCGATCTCCGCCCATCCGGAATGGGGCGGGCAGGGCCTGCCGCGCGTCGTTTCGATGCCGTTCCTGGAAATGTGCTCGTCGGCAAACATGGCTTTCTCCATGTATCCGGGCCTAACCCGCGGCGCCGCTGAAGCCATTCAGACAGGCGGTTCGGAAGAGCAGAAGAAAACCTATCTGCCGAACATGATGACGGGCAAATGGTCGGGCACGATGAACCTGACCGAGCCGCAGTGCGGCACCGACCTCGGCCTCATCCGCACGAAGGCCGTTCCGCAGCCGGACGGAAGCTTCAAGATCACCGGTCAGAAAATCTGGATCTCGGGCGGCGAACAGGATCTCGCGCCGAACATTATCCAGCTCGTGCTCGCACGCATCGAGGGTGGCCCCGAAGGCATCAAGGGCATTTCGCTGTTCATCGTGCCGAAGTTCCTCGTGAATGCTGACGGCTCGCTCGGCGCTCGCAACTCGTTCCAGTGTGGCGGCCTCGAAGAGAAGATGGGCATCCACGGCAACGCGACCTGCGTGATGAACTATGAAGGCGCGACCGGCTACCTCGTTGGCGAGGAGCATAAGGGCATGCGCACCATGTTCGTCATGATGAACGAAGCGCGTCTGGGCGTTGGCATGCAAGGTCTTGCGCAAGCCGAGGTGGCTTTCCAGAACGCAGCCGACTTCGCGCGTGAACGTCTGCAGGGTCGTTCGATCACTGGCGCCAAGGCGCCGGATAAACCCGCTGATCCGATCATCGTGCACCCCGACGTGCGCCGCATGCTGATGGACATGAAAGCCTTCACCGAAGGCGCGCGCGCATTCGCTTACTGGACCGCGCTGCAGGCCGACTTGCATGGCGTGTCGCCCGACGCGCATGTGCGCGAGAAGGCGGATGATCGCATGGCGCTCCTCACGCCCGTCATCAAAGCCTTCCTCACGGATCGCGGCTTCAAATGCGCATCGGATGCACTGCAGCTTCACGGCGGCACGGGCTACACGCTCGACCAGGGTGTTGAGCAGTTCGTGCGCGATGCACGTATCGCGCTGATCTACGAAGGCACCAACGGTATCCAGGCGCTCGACCTCGTCGGCCGCAAGCTGGCCGCAAACGGTGGCCGCGCCGTGTTCGGCTTCTTCTCGGACCTCGAGGAGTTCGTTTCCGAAAACGAAGCGGACGAGAAGCTGAAGCCGTATGTCGATGGTGTCCGCAGCGCGACGGCCCAGCTCAAGGAAGCCACGATGTGGCTGATGCAGAACGGCATGTCGAACTTCGACAACGCCGGCGCGTCCAGCCACGACTATCTGCAACTCTTCGGTCTGACGTCCTTCTCCCTGATGTGGGCGAAGATGGCGAAAGCGGCTGTTGCAAAGGAAAACAGCGGCGACCGCTTCTATGCGGATAAGCTTGCTACTGCGCGCTATTTCTTTGACAGGGTCTTGCCTGACGCTACGTCACATCTCGCAAAGGTAAAGACAGGTGCTACGTCTGTAATGGCTCTGCCAGCCGACGCATTTTGACGGTCGTTCCGACATAGGCGACCGCCCCTTTTAGCCCCGCCAGCGGGGTGGAATTTCAAGAGGAGGCCGCCATGGCCGAAGCCTACATTTATGACGCCGTCCGCACGCCGCGCGGCAAGGGCAAGAACACGGGCTCGCTGCACGAGATTACCTCGCTGCAACTCGCCACGCAGGCTCTGAAAGCCATCAAGGAACGCAATGGCCTCAAAGACACGTCGAAGATCGATGACGTGGTTCTCGGCTGCGTGACGCCGATCGGCGAGCAGGGTTCGGACATCGCGCGTATTGCCGTGCTGAACGCTGACTACTCGGAAACGACGGCCGGCGTGCAGGTCGACCGTTTCTGCGCTTCGGGTCTCGAAGCCTGCAACATGGCTGCTGCCAAGGTCATGACCGGCGAGGCCGACATGGCGATCGGCGGCGGCGTGGAGGCCATGAGCCGCGTGCCGATGGGCTCGAACGGCGGCGCCTGGGCGTCGAACCCCGAAATCGCGATGAAGTCCTACTTCGCCCCGCAAGGCATCGGCGCGGACCTGATCGCCACCAAGTACGGCTTCTCGCGCGATGACGTCGACGCTTACGCTGTCGAAAGCCAGAAGCGTGCAGCGCGCGCCTGGAAAGAAGGCCGCTTCAAGAATTCGGTCGTGCCGGTGAAAGACCAGCTCGGCGTGACGATCCTCGCGCACGACGAAACCGTGCGTGGCGACACTACGATGCAGACGCTCGCCGCGCTGAACCCGTCGTTCGAGCAGATGGGCGTGATGGCGTTCGATGACGTCGTGAAGCAGCGCTATCCGGAGATCGAGAAGATCAACCACGTCCACCACGCCGGCAACTCGTCGGGCATCGTGGATGGCGCCTCGGCTGTTTTGATCGGCAACAAGGAAACCGGCGACGCGCTCGGCCTGAAGCCGCGCGCCCGCATCAAGGGCTTTGCCTCGATCGGCTCCGAGCCGTCGATCATGCTCACCGGCCCGTCGCTGGTCGCGCAGAAGCTTCTCAAGAAGCTCGGCATGGAAGCCAAGGACATTGATCTCTACGAGCTCAACGAAGCCTTCGCGTCGGTCGTGCTGCGCATGATGCAACACCTCGACATCCCGCACGAGAAGATGAACGTGAACGGCGGCGCCATCGCCATGGGCCACCCGCTCGGCGCAACCGGCGGCATGATCCTCGGCACCGTGCTCGACGAACTCGAGCGCTCCGGCAAGGAAACCGCGCTGGCGGTTCTCTGCGTCGGCGCAGGCATGGGTACCGCCACAGTCATCGAGCGCATCTGATGCGGATCGGCGAGGCGAAAATCAGCGCTCTCGCCGTATCGGCGCTCACCGGCGCCGGCCTGACGCTCATGCTCGGGCAGGCGTTCCGCGATGTGGGCTTCGCGCTGTCGATCTCGGTCCCGATCACGCTCGTGATGGGCGGCGTGCTGTTCCTGTTCGCCAACGACAATATCAAGACGGGCGGCTCCGAGCCGTCGTCAGACAAACCTTCCAAAGGCAACTGACATGAAACTCGAAACCTTCAGCCTCGACGTTGATGCAGACGGCATCGCAGTCGCGACCTTCGACGTGCCGGGCCGTTCGATGAACACGCTCACAGCGCGCGCCATCCAGGATCTCAGCGCGATCGCTGACGAAGTCGGCTCCAACGCGATGATCAAGGGCCTGGTCATCACCTCAGGCAAAACCAGCGGCTTCTGCGCGGGCGCGGACCTTGGCGAACTCGGCGGCGGCTCGGGCTCGGGCAGCGACAAGAGCGATCCGGAAGCGCAGCTCAAGGCCGCGTTCGACCGCTCATTCCAGATGAACAAGATCCTGCGCAATCTCGAGACCTGCAAGAAGCCGGTTGCCGCGGCCATCAACGGGCTCGCGCTTGGCGGCGGTCTCGAAGTCACGCTGGCCTGCCACTACCGCATCGCAGCCAACGACAATCCGCGTCTGCAACTCGGTCTGCCGGAAGCCAAGGTCGGCCTGATGCCCGGCGGCGGCGGCACGCAACGCCTGCCGCGCCTGATCGGCGCACAGCAGGCTGCTCCTTTCCTGCTGCAAGGCGAGAGCATGTCGGCAGAGCAAGCCAAGAGCCTCGGTGTCATCCACGAACTCGCGCCGACGGCGCAGCTCTTGGGCCGCGCGAAGGAGTGGGTGAAAGCCAACCCGAATGCCAAAGCGCCGTGGGACGACGCCAAGTTCAAACTGCCTGGCGGCCTGCCGAACTCGCAGCAAGGCGGCACAGTTTTCACCTTCGGCTCGGCCATGCTGGCCAAGCAGACCTGGGGCAACTACCCGGCGCAGAAGCACATCCTCTCGGCCGTCTATGAAGGCCTGTCGGTTCCGATCGATGCCGGCCTACGCATCGAAAGCCGCTACTTCGTCAAAACGCTGATGACGCCCGAAGCGAAGGGCATGATCCGCTCGCTCTTCCTTTCGATGCAGGACCTGTCGAAAGGCGCCTCGCGTCCGGCTGGCTATCCGACCTTCGAAATCAAGAAAGCCGTCGTTGTCGGCGCTGGCCTGATGGGCGCAGGCATCGCGTATGTGCAGGCGAAGGCCGGCATCCCGACTATCCTGCTCGATGTCAGCCAGGAGTCCGCGGACAAGGGCAAAGCCTACTCGCAACGCATCGTCGACAAGGACGTGTCGCGCGGCAAGCTGAGCAAGGAGAAAGGCGAAGCGCTGCTCGCCCTCATCACCCCGTCGAACGACTACTCGCTCGTCAAAGGCGCAGACATTGTCGTCGAAGCCGTGTTCGAGAACGTCGAGCTGAAAGCCAAGGTCACGGCGCAGATCGAAGAACATCTCGGCGACACCGCCGTCATGGGCACCAACACCTCGACGCTGCCGATCACCGGCCTCGCCAAGGCGTCGAAGCGCCCGGCCAACTTCATCGGCATCCACTTCTTCTCGCCGGTCGAGCGCATGGGCCTCGTCGAGATCATCATGGGCAAGGAAACGACCCAGGAAACGCTGGCCAAGACGATGGACTACGTCCTGAAAATCAAGAAGACGCCGGTCGCCGTGAACGACTTCCGCGGCTTCTACACGTCGCGCGTGTTCGGCACCTATCCGGAAGAGGGGATGACCATGCTGGCCGAGGGCGTCGCTCCGGCCATCATCGAGAATGTCGGCCGCATGGCCGGCATGCCGATGGGCCCGCTTGAAGTCTCGGACTCTGTCGGCATCGACACGATGCTGAAGATCGGTCGCGAGAGCGCCAAGGCCGCCGGCAAATCTTACGAGCAGAACCCGGTCGGCGATCTCGTCGCCTGGATCGTCGACAGCCAGAACCGCGTTGGCCGCAAGGCCGGCAAGGGATTCTACGACTACAACGAAGCTGGCAAGCCGGCGCGTCTCTTCCCCGACCTCAGCAAGAAGGTCGAGGTAAAGGTCAAGGAATGCCCGCCGGAACTGAAGGTCGAGCTGACCAAGCGCATGCTCTATCGCCAGTGCGTTGAAGTCGCCCGCTGCTTCGAGGAAGGCGTCATCACCGACGCACGCGATGCCGACATCGGCTCGATCCTCGCCTGGGGCTTTGCGCCGTACACGGGCGGCGTCTGCTCCTTCATGGACCTGAAGGTCGGCATCAAGACCTTCGTCGCCGAGTGCGACCGTCTGGCCGAGCAGTATGGCGAACGCTTCCGCCCCAACGCGCTCCTGCGCGACATGGCGGCGAAAGGACAGACCTTCTACTCGCGCTTCCCGCCGAAAGATCAGAAAGCCGCTGCGTAGGCGGATTGCAGCACAACAACCAAAGGCCGGGCGGCTTCAACCGCCCGGCCTTTTTGCATCTGGCTGCTGCGCAGTCCTCTTGTCCGCCTCCCGGTTTGACTGATCCAATGCCAGGAGCAGAGGAGGGTGCGGAGATGAAATTCATCAAGGCAGGCGCGATCGTGGCGGCGGCGGCACTGTGGACGAGCGCAGCGCACGCAGACGTCAAAGCCTCCTCGCCGGACGGCATTGTCATTCAGGTCAAAGCGGAGGTCGCGCTGGATCGCGACGATGCATGGGCGCGTCTGCTTGATGTATCTTCGTGGTGGAAGTCCTCCCACACCTATTCTGGCAACTCCGACAATCTGAAGATCGACGCGGTCACCGGGGGATGTTGGTGCGAGCTATGGAGCGGAGGCGAGGTCGAGCACGGTCGCGTTCTGGCTGTGATGCCGAAAGAGATGATCCGCTTCGATGCGCCGCTGGGGCCGTTGCAGGAGATGGGCGTGAGTACTGCGCTGACCTTCACCCTTGCTGCCGGATCTGCACCGAACAAGACGGCAATCACCGTGGACTTCAAGGTCAGCGGGTCTTCACTCTCAGGCCTCGATAAGCTGGCCAAGGTCATTGATGGCGTAATCACCGAGCAGGTCGTGAACTACGCCAGCGCCAAATAGCGAGGCGCCAAGCACGCCAAACAAAAAGGGCGCTCCGAGGAGCGCCCTTTCCGTATTCAGTTGTCGTGAGGTCTATTCGACGACCGGACGCAGCGTGATCACGACGCGGCGGTTCTGCGAGCGTTTGGCTTCCGTGTCGTCCGGGAAGACGAGCGGCTGGCTTTCGCCGAGACCGCCGCTGGCCATGCGTTGCGGAAGAACGCCGGCGCCCTGCAGGTACATGCGGACCGATTCAGCACGGCGATACGACAGGTCGAGGTTGGCTTGAGCTTCACCTTCGGTCGAAGCGTGACCGACGATGTCGATCGTCGTCTTCGGGTACAGGTTCAGCGATTCAGCAACTTTGCTGAGCACCGGCGTGAACTGCGCATCGAGCGTCGACGAGCCTTTTGCGAAGGTGACGTCGGACGGCATCACGAGAACGACGTTGTCGCCCTGGCGTTGCAGGCCGATGCCGCTGCTCGCAACCTTGCGGCGCATGTCTTCTTCCTGGCCGTCCATGTAGCGGCCAACGCCAGCGCCTGCGAGTGCGCCGACAGCAGCGCCCACAGCAACGTTCCGGCCATCGTTACCGCCGGCGAACAGACCGCCGACGCCGCCTACGATGGCGCCGATCGCGGCGCCACGGCCCGTATTTCCATAAATGGATTGACCCGTGACCGGGTCGGTCGCGCACGCGCCCAATGCGAGTGCTGCGCCCATGAAAGCAAGAGTACGCTTCATCGAAATCTCCCTTTAAATCCGAATCGACAAGCAAGCCGGTTCGCGCCGACTACCTCGGCGACGATAACGGCATAAACGCGGCTCAATACAAACGGTTGCCGGTATATTTGGTTCATTCCGCGTTCATAATAACACGCATGTCCCGAAATACCCGCCGTACTTGTGGAGCAACAATAAATTCACGGTACCCCAGATTCCCACCCTGAGGCTTTTCAGGCACAGTTTGATTCATAGCGGCTCAGGTCGGGCTGGGGCGGTAGTCGCTAGGCGGGAAGTAGATGGGATATGTTCTCATCGGCACTGAAGCGAGCCAGTTCTCGGGGAAGGCGCGCGCCGCTCTCCGGTGGAAAGGCATAGGCTTCACCGAGACGGTCGCAACGCCTGAAGTCTATCGCGACATCATCGAGCCAAGAGTGGGCTTCGGCGTCATCCCCATTCTGCTCACGGACGATGGGCGCACGATCCAGGACTCCTCCGACATCGTCGATTTTGCGGACGGGATCGGCGCGGGGTCCAAGATCCATCCGGCGACACCCGTGCATGAACTCGTGTCGCTCTTGCTCGAGCTCTACGCCGACGAATGGCTGATCATCCCGGCCACTCACTATCGCTGGGATTACGGCAGCGACTGGACCATCGAAGAGCTTGGCCGCACGGCCAGGCCAGATGCAACGCGCGATGAGCAGGTTGAAATAGGGAACGTGATCGCCGCTCCGATCCGCGATGAAATCCCGCGCTTCGGCGTCAGCGATGACACGACCAGCGGCATCGAAGCGCATTACGAGGGGTTCCTGGCAGACTTCTCTGCACACTTGCGCAAAATGCCGTTCGTTCTGGGCGATCGCCCGTCACTGGCTGATTTTGCTCTGTTCGGCGCTTTGTACGGGCCGCTCTACCGCGAACCCGCTTCCGCGGAGCGGATGAGGCGTCTCGCGCCGCCGGTCGTGGAGTGGGTCGAGCGCATGCGAAGCGTTCCTGCTAGCGACGCGGCGCTTTTGCCTGACGATCAGACGCCATCGACACTTCTGCCGATGCTGAAGCGACAGATGAGCGAGCAGGCGCCGGTGCTAATGGATACGGTCCGGGCCTTCCTTGAATGGACGAAGGCCCAGCCGAGTGGGGCGCGTGTGAAACGCTCGCTCGGGGTCCACGAATTCGTTATCGGCGGCCGACGGGGCGAGCGCAGCATTCGCAGCTTTGCGCTCTGGCGGCTGCAGCGGATCCAGGATCACTACCAAGCGCTGGGCGAGGCGGATCGCGCGCGCGCGGACCTTCTGCTCGATGCAATCGGCGGCGGCGAACTGGTTCGGTCGACCATGCCCATCAGACTTGATCGCCGTGAATACCGGCTTGTGATCGCCTAGCCACGAGCTGGGCGATCATTTCTAGCCGAAAAGTAATGATATCAAGCGTATAGCTCTGGTGCAGCTTAAGCTGTGAAGGGCTCCCCGACTGATGTGGAAGTGCTAGGGTCCCGAGACTCAGGCCAGTTGCCATTCGGCTGCTGGATCAATCGAGGTTTTGAGGCGATGTCAGGTTGCGCGATGCGGAACACTGAGCTGTTGAGCGGAGCTGCCAAGGCGGCGTTGCTCGCATGCCTCTTCGGTCTCGCGGCTTGCGGCGGGGAGCAGCCGGCGGCAGGCGTGACCACCGATCCTGCCGGCACGCAGCAGACATCCGGTTCCACGGGCGCGCCTGATACAGCGCAGCCTGGTACGCCAGCGGTGACGCAACCCGCCCGGCCCACGGAACCGCTCGACACTGCGACATGGACTCTGCCGCCGCCATTTTACGCCGCCGGGCAGGAGCCGTTCTGGCGTCTCGAGATTGTCGATGGCTGGTTCGCTTTCCGTCGTTCCGGTCTCAGGGCCATCGAAGAGCCGCTCGTTCAGCCCAAACGCGAGGGCGGTGCGGATGTATTCCACGCCGGCTCGCTGCAGGTCTCCATCAAGCATGAAGCCTGTCAGACCGAGCAGGGCGCGACGGGCGATTACACCGCGACCGTCACATTTGATGGCAGCGACTTTGACGGCTGCGCTTTCGGCGGCGCCCTCGCATCGGTGTCAGCTGAGGCGGCGCAGGTCACCGAAGCGCTCGCGCCGATCGATGCTTGCCTCACCAAGTTGGCGCAACCGGCACTCGTGACCGCCATCTATCCGCGGCAGGACGGCGAGCAGATTGCAGTCGGTCTTCGCGCAAAGAACGGACAGGTTTACGAGTGTGCGACTGACGCCGCTGGATCAGCCGTCGCCTATCTCGATCCTATCGAGCAGGGGTCGCAACCTGCGTGGATGTCCCGCATGCGCTTCCTCCGTGACGGCACGCCAACCAACGCCCCATGCCCGGATGCCGAAGAGGTACGTGCAGGCGACAAAGTGCTTGGTCGGCTTCTGACGAAGGCCTGCAAATTCTAACTTTGATTTCGTCCGATACGTTTTAGCCCCAGGGCTTATAAACGTTCTTGCCTGTCGCGTTGACCGGTTCAGGCTTCGGCTCCGGCTTGGGGGCTGTCGGTGTCGGCGCGGGTTTTTGCGGCGCCTGTGGTGGCTGCGTTTGGCTTGCAGGCGGCGCCCGGTAGAAATCCTTCGCTGTCGACGGCTCAACAGTCTGGCGTGATTGCACGCTGAAACCCCGCATCAACAATCCTGACGTCGCTGCAGGCGCTGGTTGTGGCTTGGGGATTGGCGGCGGTGCGGGTTGAGGCGTCGGTGCAGCCGGCTGCGAGCGCGCGAACCCGTCTATTGCACCGAAGCCTGCCTTCGCGACTGGAGCTGCTGGTGCAGGCTCGGGTGCGGGCGCTGCAGCTGGAGCGCGTTGAGGAAAATTCGGTGGTGGAGAAGGCGCTGCCTGAACAGGCGTGGGCGCGGGCGTGGGAGCGGACGCTGCTTGCGCCAGCATGGGCAGCACGGGCGCCGGTCGCGGGATAGCCACGATGGGCGGCGGTGTCGGGACTGGCTCCGGCGGCGGAGCGACCGCAACAGGCTTCGGCGCCTCTTTCGGGGCCTCTACGATGACCGGTGGTTGAACGGCCAACACACGATCAATGGCCGTTTCGGTTTCAGGCGAGATCAGCGGAGTAGGCGCTTCGGCCACTGAATGCGACGCTGGCGGTTCTTCAGTGACCTTGCGGCGCTGAGATTCCAGGTCGGCATTCACCGCAGCGATAGCTGCTGCGCTCTCGCTGGCCTGAACCGAGTGCTGGGTTTTTTCCGCGGTCGCGAACGCAAGGGCGGCAGGTTCCGGTTCCGGCTCAGCCTGCTTTTTCGGTGGGGCGGAAAGCGACGACAGGATCTTTGCAATCGCCGTCTCGGCGCCGCGGGCGAAGCGGTTGGCTCGCCGCGCCATGTCGGCGACGTGGTCGCCGTAAGTTCCTTCGTTGTCGCCCCACGGCGTTGCGAGATCACTCGCGTCCGCGCTTTCAAGCTCTTGTCCGTCGCCACGCAGCAGGCGCACCGAAGGCGGTTCTGGCTGGATCTCGACGACATAGCCCTCGGTCTCCAGCACGGAGATCTGGCCTTTGCCTTCCTTCCAGTTGATCGCGCCCGCATCCGTGAGTTCACAGAGCTTGCGGATCAGTTGCTGCGTTGATGCGTGAAGCATGCTCGACGTCCCAAATTCCGACGTGTGGACCATGGAAGCGGCCGGCAAGCCGGTCAAGCTGAGGGGCGGTCGCTACCAAGTTGACGCTTGATAAGTCGCGCCAACGCTGCGGCATCGCGTGTCTGGCATTCCCATATCACGCGCGACGTCCATCCCAGCTTTCTGAGTGACGCGATCGACGCCTTATCGCGCGCTATGTTGCGGCCGATCTTGGCCTCCCAATACGCGCGATTGTTCTGCGGCATCCGCGCTCCCCGCGCGCAGTCATGGCCATGCCAGAAGCAGCCGTGGACGAACACAACGGCTCGTTTCGCTGGAAAAACGAGGTCAGGCTTTCCCGGGAGGTCAGCGCGGTGAAGCCTGAAGCGAAGGCCAAGCGCGTGGGCGGCCTTGCGTACTTTCATCTCCGGGGCAGTATCGCGTGACTTCACGGCCCGCATGACAGCCGAGCGTTTCTCCGGATCGAAGACGTCAGCCATGCGGCTTGTCGGCTGCGTCCGCATACCCTGCGAACTTGTAGCTCACATGGTGGAGAGGCCCGAAGTCTTTCTCGTAGATCTGGATCTTCATTGGCGCATCCATTCGCGCGTGTTCCGCGCCCGGCATGTCGAGGGTGATGGTCACACCGTTGTCGAGTTTGATTATGTCCGCGCGATACTGCTGGCCCTTGCGCGTGGTGACGACATTGCCTTCGCTGACGAGGTGGCCGATCTGCTCGTCTTCGAGTTTCGTCGGAGCAACCGCATACACGGCTCCGAACGCCAGCGTGCCGAGCAGAGCTACCCCGCCAACCACCACAAGGCGCGATTCCCACAGCAGCCGGAGCATCTCCTTGCGCCGGGCTCTGCGGATACGCAGGTCGATCTCGCGCTGACGTTCGTCCATGGTTCTGTCCGCTGGTCTCGATGCGACCAATGTAATGCCGATCATTTGCCGGTGGAATGCAGGTTGTGTCGAAAAGCCTGCGACGTAAGAGTGCACACGGCCGATTCCAGACAGAAGTGGGAGTGAAATCAATGGCACGTACAACGCACCGCAGCTCGAAGGGCACGAAGCTCTACGCAGTCCGCGACGCCGAAGGTCAGTTCAAGGACATCCAGACGTACAAGCGCGCGCACGGCCAGGACGTGAAGCGCACGAGCGCGGCCGAGCGCATGGCTGATGCAAAAGCCGCTGCGAAGGCCGTGGCGAAAAAGGCTGCAAAGAAAGCGGCTCCCGCCAAGAAGGCCGCTGTGGCGAAGAAGGCCGTCGCCAAGAAGATGCCGATGAAGGCTGCGAAGAAGAAGGCAGCTCCGGCCAAGGCCGCTCGCGCCAAGAAGTAAGAAATCAGGCTGCTGCTTTCGCCGTTGCGCTTCCAGCCAGCGGCGAAAGCAGATGCTGGCCCAGCCAGCGAACGACTGGTACGGACACGCCGTCGCCAATCACCTTCAACGCTTTTGTTTCCCCGAGCGGCAGCTTGTAGCCGTCATCCAGACCCATCAGTCGCGCCGCCTCTCGCGCCATCATTGGCCGCAGCCGCGCGCGTCCGTTCTCGGTCACAAGCAGCAACTGCTTTGACGAGCCGCCCGCGGGGGTGCGCAGGCAACCTGCCATGCCATCATAGCGGATTTCGGCGCGCTGGATGCGCTCGCCCTTTTCGAGGCGGATACGCCGGAACACGGCGCCTGCATTCCACTTGCGATCAGCCAGTGCGGCTTCGACGCGCTGGCGATGCAGTGGCGCCATCTGTCCCATTAGCTTTCGAGTGTCGGCGTCAGAGCGCCAGACATCTTCGGGTGGGTTGCGGTCGAGCAGGGAGACGAGGTCGGCATTGCGGCGGGGCGGGTAGGGCAGATGCCACCAGACCCACGCCATGCGCGTCTGATCGGGCAGGGCGTCGACGGCGTTGCACAGAGTTGCAGGGTGGAAGACTGCGTTGGGATGATCGGTTGTCAGGTTCGCCGGCAGCTTGCCCTTGTGCGCCACGATGAACAGGCGCTGGCGCGACTGGGGCGAGAACAGCGCGGCGTCGATCAGCATGGCGCCGACGCGATAACCGGCATCCGCGAACTGGGTGAGCAGCGTCGTGAAGTCCCTGCCATCGTGAGACGAAAGCAGGCCCGCGACGTTCTCGATGACGATCGTCTTCGGCGCCTTGTCGCGCTGTTTCTCGATCACGTTCCAGAAGCCCCAGAAGGCGCCGGAGCGGGGAGCGTTGAGGCCGCGGCGGCCGCCGGCGAGGGAGAGGTCCTGGCAGGGGAAGCTGGCCCAGGCGAGGGGGGCGGGGGGGACTTTGGAGGCGTCGAGATCCCAGACGTCGCCCTGAACGATCTCGTCGTCAGGATAGTTGGTGCGGTAGGCGGCGCATTTCATCGGGTCGAAGTCGTTGGCGAAGGCGCAGTCGAACAGGCCGTCTAGCCCCTGACGGGCCATGCCGCCGCCGGCGAAGAATTCCAGAAAGGTCGGACGCGCGCGTGCCATCGGGGGAAAGTGCCGCGATTCGCGCTTTGCCGCGCTGGCTCCACATGGCGCAGGGCGTGCACCGCCGCTATAGACAGCACGTCAGGTCCCCAAGGAGGGCCACGCCCATGAAACAGTCACCCATCCGCCGGCTGCGCCGGGATCGCTCGCGCCTCGTCCAGGAACTGTCGCTCGCACGCGGCACGGGCGATGCGGAAAAGGCCGACGACATCGAGAAGCAGATCGCCGAACTCGACAAGAAGATCACTGGGCAGGAGCTGCGCCAGGCGCAGATCAACAACAAGTCCTAGTCCCTACGGGTTCAGCCGGGACAAAGCCCAAAGCAAAAGGCCCGCTCGGTGGAGCGGGCCTTTCTTCGTTTGATCAGTCGAGCTGTATCAGCGTTGAGCCGATTAGCCCTCGGAAGGACCGCGCTCGGCGTTCGCAGCGGCGGCAGCCGCGGCGATCTCACGAGCAGCTTCCTCGTCAGCAGCCTTATCGGCAGCTTGACCGGCAGCGATGACGTTCTCGCCCTTGGCTTGACGTTCAGCTTCGTCCGGCGAGCGGGCGACGTTGAGCGTGACCTTGAGGGCGACTTCCGGGTGCAGGCGGATCGTGACTTCGTGCATGCCGATCGATTTGATCGGTTGCTGGATCGCCACGTGCTTGCGCTCGATCTTGTGACCGGCAGAGTTGATGGCTTCCGCGATGTCACGAGCAGCGACCGAACCGTACAGCTGGCCGGTTTCGCCGGCCTGACGGATCAGCACATAGGTCGTGCCATCGAGCGATTGACCCTCGTTACGAGCGGCTTCGCGAGCCTTTTCGTTACGAGCTTCGATCGCAGCGCGCTCACGCTCGAAACGAGCCTTGTTCGCGTCGGTGGCCAGCAGGGCCTTGTGTTGCGGGAACAGGTAGTTACGGGCGAACCCGTTCTTCACCTTCACCACGTCGCCAATGGCGCCGAGGTTGTCCACGCGTTCGAGGAGGATGATTTCCATAGGATGCTTCCCCCTACTTCACGAGATACGGAAGCAGCGACAGGTGGCGCGCGCGTTTGATCGCTTGCGACAGGACGCGTTGCTTCTTGGCGGAGACCGCAGTGATGCGGGCCGGAACGATCTTGCCCTTCTCCGAGATGTAGCGCTGGAGAAGTTTCACGTCCTTGTAGTCGATCGCTGGGGCGTCAGCGCCAGAGAACGGGCAAACCTTACGCCGACGGCCGAACGGGCGGCGCGACGGGAGGTTGGCGATATTGATTTTCTGTTGTGCCATGTTCGTTGCTCCTAGCCGCGATCAGGACGGGGGCCGCGCGGCGGACGATCGCCGAAGTCGCGGGGCGGACGATCACCGCGGGGCGGACGGTCGCCGAAGCCACCACCACCAAAGCCGCCGCCGAAGTCGTCACGGTCGCGTTTGCGGTCGTCACGATCCTTGCGGGCGATGACCGGCGACGGTTCCGTTTGCAGCTCTTCCACCTTCACGGTGAGGAAGCGCAGCACGTCTTCGTTGATGCGGAGACGACGCTCGATCTCGTGGATCACGGCGCCAGGGGCGTCGATGTTGATCAGCGAGTAGTGCGCCTTGCGGGATTTCTTGATCGGGTAGGACAGGTTGCGGAGACCCCAGTACTCGGTCTTTTCGACCTTGCCCTGGCCTTCCGTGACGATCTTGGTGATGTCTTCCACCAGAGCGTCGACCTGTTGCGGAGAGATATCGGGTCGCGTGACGACCACGTGTTCGTAGAGTGCCATTTTTGGTCCCTTCAGCGAGGGGCGGCGCAGCCAGTCCGAAGGGCGGACTGTCCACGATGGATCCAGGATGGGCGCGATTGCCCGGGGACCGCCTCTCTTTGGAAGGGGGCGTGATACAGCAAAAAGCCTGTGAATCAAGCGCGGATGGTGGTCCCGCAGGGCCAAAAACAGGAGATTCCGGCCATATCGACCGCCCAGGCCCGATTTACCGCACCTGGTTACCCTAATCGGCGGCCGCCCAGCCAGACGTCAGCCGGAACGCCCCGGTCCGTATCATCTCCCGGAAGCCCTGGCTTTGAGCGCTGCTGGCCCTCCACCTTGCGTCGCAGGGGCCTAATTCATAGGAAGCCCCTGACCTTTTGATTCTTCGAGGCTTCCATGGCGTTTGCTTTCATCTTCCCCGGCCAGGGCTCTCAGGCTGTCGGTATGGGCAAGGAACT
The DNA here is from genome assembly GCA_965229115.1 of Hyphomonadaceae bacterium. Classification (GTDB taxonomy): domain Bacteria; phylum Pseudomonadota; class Alphaproteobacteria; order Caulobacterales; family Hyphomonadaceae; genus UBA7672. The sequence continues at coordinate 1,326,740 of CBDDIR010000003.1, forward strand.
CGCAGACGCTTTCCCCGCCGCAAAAGCCGTTTTCGATGAAGTCGATGCGGCCCTCGGCGAGAAGCTGTCGGACCTGATCTGGGGCGGCCCGATCGAAACCCTGACCCTGACCGCCAACGCCCAGCCGGCCCTTATGGCCGTGAGCCTTGCCGCCGTTCGCGCGCTTGAGGCTGGCTTCGGCATCAAAGTCTCGCAGGCCGCCTATGTCGCCGGCCACTCGCTCGGCGAATACTCCGCGCTCGCCGCCGCAGGATCGCTCTCCATCACCGACGCCGCCAAGCTGCTCCGCAAGCGCGGCGAGGCCATGCAGGCCGCTGTTCCGGTCGGGCAGGGCGCGATGGCTGCGCTGATCGGCAAGGTCGATCTCGAGACGGCAGAGATCATCGCTCTGGAAGCCTCCGGCTCGGGCACGGTCGGCGTCGCGAACGACAACAATGTCGGCAACGTCGTCATTTCCGGCACCAAGGCTGGCGTTGAAGCGGCCATTGCCGTCGCCAAGACCAAAGGCGTCAAAGCGATCTCTCTGCCGGTTTCGGCGCCCTTCCACTCGCCGCTGATGGCCCCCGCCGCCGTCGAGATGGAAAAGGCGCTCGCCGCCGCGAACATTCTCAAGCCCGTCGTGCCCGTGGTTGCCAACGTGACGGCCAGCCCGGTGTCCGAACCGGCTGACATTCGTCGCCTGCTGGTTGAACAGGTCACCGGTCGCGTGCGCTGGCGCGAATGCGTGCAGTGGATGGCGGCCAATGGCGTGTCAAAGTTTGTCGAGACCGGCGCTGGCAAACAGCTCTCCGGCATGGTGAAGCGCAATGCGCCTGACGCGGAAACCGTGGCGCTCAACACGCCCGCCGATCTCGAAGCCTTCTCGAAATCCCTATCGTAGTTTGGCGCTCAGCTAGGAAATCATGATGTTCAACCTCACTGGCCGTCACGCCCTCGTAACTGGCGCTTCGGGCGGCATCGGCTTTTCGATCGCCAAGGCGCTTACCGACGCTGGCGCCAAGGTCGCCCTGTCGGGTACGCGCGTTGAAGCGCTGGAAAAGACGGCTGCCGAAATCGGCGGTTCGCCGGTGATCCTGCCGTGCAACCTGGCTGATCCGGTCGCCACGAGCGAGCTTGTCGGCAAGGCGGAAGAAGCCCTCGGCGGCCTCGACATCCTCGTTTCCAACGCCGGCCTGACCAAGGACGGCCTCCTTATGCGGATGAAAGACGAGGACTGGGATACCGTCCTTAACGTCAACCTCGGCGCCTATTTCCGCCTCGCCAAGTCGGCCATGCGCGGGATGATGAAGCGTCGCCATGGCCGCATCATCGGAATCACCTCGGTTGTCGGCGTCACCGGAAACGGCGGCCAGACCAACTACGCCGCCTCGAAGGCCGGGATGATCGGATTCTCGAAGTCGCTGGCGCAGGAAGTGGCCAGCCGGAACATCACCGTGAACTGCATCGCGCCCGGATTCATCGCCACGCCGATGACCGATGTGCTCAAGGACGATCAAAAAGAAGCACTTCTCAAGGGTATTCCAGCGGGAAGATTGGGCACAGGGGCTGACATTGGCGCCGCTGCGCTCTATCTCGCATCGGATGAATCCGCTTACGTGACAGGCCAAACCCTGCACGTTAATGGCGGGATGGCGATGATCTAGGCCCGCCCATCCGGGCAGGCTATGGTCAACTAAATTCAGGCGTGTTACCGCGCCGCAAAGCAGGTTTCTCCGGGCCTCAGGGCCTTGATACTGGAAGGGAATAAGATGTCCGACGTGATCGAGCGCGTGAAGAAAATCGTGGTCGAGCGCCTGGAAGTGGACGCCGAGAAGGTCAACGAGAAAGCCTCGTTCATCGACGATCTCGGCGCCGACTCGCTCGACCTGGTCGAGCTGGTCATGGCGTTTGAAGAAGAGTTCGGAATCGAGATCCCGGACGATGTCCAGGAACAGATCGGAACGGTCGGCGACGCCGTCCGCTTCATCAAAGAACGCGTCTAACCGGCGTTCGACACGGCCGGGAGCATACATATGCGGCGCGTTGTCATTACCGGCATGGGACTCGTGACTCCTCTGGCCAATGGCCGCGAGGCATCATGGGAGCGTCTCATTGCCGGTCAGTCCGGTCTGAAGAAAATCGACCTGTTCGAAACGGGAGACCTGGCCTGCAAGATTGGCGGTCAGGTCCCGTGGGTCTCAGGACGCGGCGGTGGTTCGAAAGACGACCCCGCCTCGTTCGATCCCGAAAAGACGATGTCGCCGAAAGAGCAGCGGCGCGTCGACGAATTCATTCTCTACGCAATGGCGGCGGCTGACGAAGCTATCGAAGATAGCGGCTGGAAGCCCGAGTCCTACGACGACAAGATCCGCACTGGCGTGATGATCGGCTCTGGCATCGGCGGTCTGCAAGCCATCGCCAATACGGCGATCGAGATGCACGAGAAGGGACCTCGCAAGGTCTCGCCGTTCTTCATTCCGTCGGCTCTGATCAATCTGGCGTCGGGCCAGCTCTCGATCAAATACGGCTTCAAGGGTCCGAACCACGCAGTCGTCACCGCTTGCGCCACGGGCGCGCATGCGATCGGCGACTCGATGCGTCTGATCCAGTATGGCGATGCCGATGTGATGGTCGCCGGCGGCGCTGAAGCCTCCGTCTGCCGCATCGGCTATGCCGGCTTCATCGCCTGCCGCGCCATGTCCACCAGCTACAACGATACGCCCGAGAAGGCGTCGCGTCCTTACGACAAGGATCGCGATGGCTTCGTGATGGGCGAAGGCGCCGGCATCGTCGTGCTCGAAGAGTACGAGCACGCCAAGAAACGCGGCGCGAAGATCTATGCCGAGGTCGTGGGCTACGGCCTGACGGGCGACGCCTTCCACATCACTTCGCCGGACGAGACGGGCGATGGCGGCGAGCGCGCGATGCGCACGGCGCTGCAGCGTTCGGGCCTTGATGCGTCCGAGATCGACTACGTCAACGCGCACGGCACTTCGACGCCGGCGGGCGACGAGATCGAAGTGCGCGCGGTTGCGCGCGTGCTGGGCAATGCCGCATCGATGGCTCACCTGTCGTCGACCAAGTCGGCCATCGGCCACCTGCTTGGCGCGGCCGGTTCAGTGGAAGCAATCTTCTGCGCGCTTGCGATCCGCGACGGTGTAATTCCGCCTACGCTGAATCTGGACAATCCGAGCTTCGACTCGCCGATCAACCTCACCCCTCACAAGGCGGTGAAGAAGAAGGTCCGGGCCGCGCTTTCCAACTCGTTCGGCTTTGGCGGCACCAACGCCGCACTTGTGATCAAGGCGGCAGACTGATCCATACTTGCAGGCTAGAATCTCGGGAACGCGAGGGAGTTTAGCTTGGGCAAGTTGATCGGCCTTCTGTTTTCACTGGTGATCGTCGCGGCTGTTGCTGCGGGCGCGGGCTGGTTCTGGCTCAACAGCAGTTTCACGGCGGATGGCCCTGCCACGGCAGATGGCAAGCCGCGCGTCGTGATGATCGAGCGTGGGTCGACTGCGCAGACGATCGCTACCAAGCTCAAGGAAGCCGGCGCTATCGCCGATGACAACCAGTTCCGGCTGGCGCTGCGCATGCGTGAGATGCTCGGCGACAAGGCCGTGATGAAAGCCGGCGAGTACGAGATCAAGAGCGGCGCTTCGATGGAAGCGATCGTAGAGGAACTCAATGCAGGCGCCTCGCTCCAGTACGCCGTGATTGTTCCTGAAGGTCTGACCAGCCAGATGATCCTCAGCCTGCTGGTGGAGCGGGAGTGGAAGGCGACGGGTGGAGCGGCGCCGACTTACAAGCTGACGGGGCCAGTGCCGGCTGTTCCCGCCGAGGGCGTCTTGCTGCCGGGCGATTATGCCGTCACGCGCGGCGACACGATCGAGAGCGTCATCAACCGTATGATCAAGGCGCAGCAGGATCTGCTGGCCGAGTTGTGGCCGAACCGCCAGCCGGGCCTGCCGCTGAAGACGCCGGAGGAGGCGGTGAACCTTGCCTCCATCGTCGAGAACGAAACTGGCGTCCCGCACGAGCGCCCGCAAGTGGCGTCGCTCTTCATCAACCGTCTGAACAAGCCGATGCGGCTGCAGAGTGATCCGACGATCGTCTATGGCATCACGCGCGGCGTGCCGCTGGGCCATGGCCTGCGCGTCAGCGAGATCGCGCAGAAGACCGAGTGGAACACCTACCAGATCGACGGGCTGCCGAAGACGCCGATCTGCAATCCGGGCAAGGAGAGCATCAAGGCGGTGCTGAACCCGGCGCAGACCAACTATGTGTACTTCGTCGCCGATGGTTCGGGCGGCCATGCCTTTGCCGAGACGCTGGGCGAGCACAACGCCAACGTTTCGAAGTGGCGCGAGATCGAGAAACAGCGCGGCGCAAAGGAACCGGCGGCCGTCGGTACCACGCCGAAGCCATAGGTAGGACTATGTTATGATCAGGGGCATGACCGGCTTCGGCCGGGCGCAGGGACAGGCGGCGTGGGGCGCCTGGGTGTGGGAGGCGCGGTCGGTCAACGGCAAGTCGGTGGACCTGCGCACGAACTTCCCGCCCGGCTGCGAGGCGGTGGATTTCGAAGCGCGGCGCCGCGTCAAAGATCGGTTCGCGCGCGGCAGCTTTCAACTCCAACTCCGCATCGACTGGACGAAAGATGCATCGGCGACAGCGATCGATACGCGCGAGCTGGCGCGGCTTGCCCGGCTGTCGCGGCACTGGGCGCGCAATGGCTCGGGCGTGAAGCCTGCCAGCTTTGACGGGCTGTTGAACGCCACGGGCGTGACCAAGGGCGCGGCGCGGACGAGCAATGCAGTGGACGAGGCGACGGCCAAGGAGCTGCTGGCCGGGCTGGACCAGGCGCTGGATATGCTGGCTGCAGCGCGCCAGCGTGAAGGCGAGGGGCTGCTGCAGCTGTTCAACGCCATGCTGGCGCAGATCGAGCAGCTGGTGGCGCAATCGACCGAGTTTGCGGCCAAGCAGCCCGAGCTGGTGCGGGAGCGGTTCAAGGCGCGGCTCAACGACATTGCCAAGGATGCCTCGATCGACGCCGACCGGATCGCGCAGGAGGTGCTGGTCATGGCCACCCGCGCCGACGTGCGCGAGGAGCTGGACCGGCTGACCGCCCACATAAATTCCGCCCGTGGAATGCTTGCCGCAGGTGAAGCGGCGGGCCGAAAGCTGGACTTTCTCTGTCAGGAGCTTAACCGGGAGGCCAACACGCTTTGCTCCAAATCGGCCAGCCTTGAGCTGACCAATGCGGGGCTGGCGTTGAAGTCACTGATCGACCAGTTCCGGGAGCAGGTTCAGAATGTCGAGTGATCGTCCCGACAGCACGCCGCAGCAGCGGGTGCGGCCGCGCCGGGGCATCATGCTCGTTATCTCCAGTCCGTCGGGGGCCGGGAAAACGACGCTGTGCCGCCGCATCATCACCGAAGTGCCGGGCGTCGAGCTTTCGATCTCGGCCACGACGCGTGAGCCGCGGCCGAACGAGCGCGACGGATCGGATTATCACTTCCGCTCGGTCGAACAGTTTCAGGACATGATCGAGCGCGACGAGTTTCTTGAGTGGGCGCGCGTGTTCAAGAATTTCTACGGCACGCCGCGCAGCGAAGTCGAAGCGCGACTGGTGTCGGGCGCAGACGTTGTGTTCGACGTCGACTGGCAGGGCGCGCGGGCGCTGAAGACGATCCGGCCGGGCGACGTGGTGTCGATCTTCATCCTGCCGCCGTCGCTGGCGCAGCTGAAGCAGCGGCTTGAGGGACGGCCCGGCGCCGATCCGAAGTCGGTGCAGTCGCGCCTTGATGGCGCAGGCCAGGACATTCTGCGCTGGGGCGAATACGACTACGCCATCGTCAACGACAATCTCGATACGGCCTTCAACGAGATCCGCTCGATCCTGATCACCGAACGCAACAAGCGCGTGCGCGCCTCGCTGGGGATCATGGTGGATAATCTGCTCAAGGACGCGCACGTCGCGACGAAGACGCAGAGTGGGAGTGCGACGAGCGGGAGCTAGGCGCTTCGCGCCGGGCAATCGGGAATGGACAGTCGGCAATCGAGTGCTGATTTCAAACATCTGGTGGTGAGCCCCGCGCTCGTGCTTCGACGGACGCGCCTTTCAGGCGCTGCTCAGCATGAGCGCTTCTCTGGCTTCAGTGCTGATCTCAAGAAGCGCTCATCCTGAGCAGCACGCGTGAGCGTGCGTCCGTCGAAGGACGAGCGCGGGCTCACGATTGTTCGTTCGGACCAGCGCGCGCTGTCCGGGATGCCTGGTGTCGTTCCTCCCCGTTGAGGGAGCGGGGCGCATGAAGTCACGCCGTGGGTAGTGCCTGTGCTGATCTCGCGATCAGCTGATGCGCGTCTTCACGCGCCCCGTGTCTGGCCGTTTGTCCCGGTTCAGCCGCATGAGGAGTTGTCTCGGTCTTCCAGGGTACGTCGTTGCCCCTGGCGCCTTAGCTCCGTGCCTGTTCACCCGGTTCAGCGTGTCAGGGGGCCTAACCGACCGTCCCCCTGGTCCCTCCGGTTTCACATCCCCCGGAGGCCATGCTTCTCGAAGTTCGTTTCGCCCCACGGGACGCTACCCGCAGGACTTCCTCGCTGTGCTGTCCAGAGCCCAAAGCTCCGCGCTGACGCCTCGATAGCCACGCCGGCCAACGCACCCACATCCAGAGTTTCGGACGTCTCCTGGACCTCCCTCATGTGGGTGCGGGGATGATTATAAGGGCGGTTCACGGCGCCGTAGATTCTGGGAGGCTCCGTCCCCCAACTTGGGCGCGGAAGTCGTTGAATGTAGGCGAGATGGAATTTCTCCGTCCTACAGTTCTGCACCACCGCCATCCCCCAAACCGGCGTTTGGTGAGCACGCGCTCGTCCTTCGACGGACGCGCAGCGAAGCTGCGCTGCTCAGGATGAGCGCTACAGGGACGCTGGGTGTTTAGCGCTCATCCTGAGCAGCACGCGTTTGCGTGCGTCCGTCGAAGGACGGGCGCGTTGGCGCGGTGCATCTGAAGATGCACCCTACGATGGTAGCTAGCGCCCTGCGCGCCACGCCGTTGTTAGCGCTCTGAACTCGGACTGCGTCAGGGTCTCGGCGCGGCGGGTGGGGTCGATGTTGGCGGTGGTCAGGGCTTCTACGGCGCCGGGCAGGGATTTGAGGGCGGCTCTCAGCATCTTGCGGCGTTGGCCGAAGGCGGCGGCTGTCATGGTCTCGAGGCCGGCGAGGTCGGTGTAGGTTTCGTTGGCGGGCAGGGGTTCGAGGACGACGACGGCGCTGTCGACTTTTGGCGGCGGGCGGAAAGCGCCGGGGGGGATGATCATGGCGATGCGTGGGCGCGTGGCTGCCTGAGCCAGAACGGCTAAACGTCCGTAGTGGTCTTCGTCGGGCTGGGCGCAGATGCGGAGGCCGACTTCCTTCTGGAACATCAGCACCATCGTGCCGCGCCAGTCTCCCTCCTTCAGCCACTCGACGAGAAGCGGCGTGCCGACATTGTAGGGGAGGTTGGCGATGATCATGGCGGGGAGTTCGCCGCCATTGGCCTTCACCAGTCCGGCGGGATCGGCGGTGCGTGCGTCGCCATGGTGGACGTGCATGCGGCCGGCGCGCGTTTCGGGCCATGTCTTGAGGCCTTCGGCGAAGCGATCGTCGAGTTCGATGGCGATGAGTTTGGCAACGCCGCTTTCGAGCAGGGCGCGCGTGAGGCCGCCGGGGCCGGGGCCGACTTCGATGACGGTCTTGCCTTCAACCGAGCCGCCCGCGGTGGCGACGCGGCGGAGCAGGGCGGGATCGAAGAGGAAGTGCTGGCCGAGGGATTTCTTGGCTGCGCCCGGCGTGAGCGGCGTGCTCGGGCTCATTGAGCTCTCGCGTGGGCGTAGGCCATCTGGTCGGCGAGCTTCACGGCGGCGATGAGGCTGTCGGCCTTGGCGATGCCGGCGGCGGCTGCATCGTAGGCCACGCCGTGGTCGGGCGAGGTGCGGATGAAGGGCAGGCCGAGCGTGACGTTGACGCCGCCCCACATGTCCAGCGTCTTCACCGGGATGAGGCCCTGGTCGTGATACATCGCGATGACGGCGTCGAAACGGCCGGCGAGGGCTTCGTGGAAGATGGTGTCGCCGGGGCGCGCATCCGAGATGTCGACGCTCATGGCGCGCAGCTTCACGGCGGCGGGATTGATGATCTCGATTTCCTCGCGGCCGATCTCGCCATCTTCGCCGGCGTGCGGATTGACGCCGCAGAGGCCGATGCGCGGACGCTGGAGGCCGAACATCTGCTGCATGTCGTTGTGCACGATGCGGCCGATATCGACGATGAGATCGGTGGTGAGGGATTTGACGACGCTGGTGAGCGGGCGGTGGATGGTGGTGAGGGCGACGCGCAGGCCGCCGCCGATGAGCATCATCACCGGGCGCGGCGTAGTCTTGCTATTTTTTGGGCCCTTAACGGCGGCGAGTTCGGCGAGGTATTCGGTGTGGCCGGGATGCTTGAAGCCGGCGCGATAGAGCAGGGCTTTGGCGATCGGGTTGGTGACGACGCCAGCGGCTTTTCCGGCGCGCGTGTGTTCGACGGCGAGGCGGATGGATTCGATGACGGCGGGGGCTGTGCTCGGGTCGGGCTTGCCGGGTTCGACGGGGCCGCCGGGGATGGAGAGGACGGGCAGCGCTTTGCCGAAGGCGGCTGCTGCTTCGGACGGGTCGTCGATGAGGGCGATGCGGGGGCCGACGGCCTCCATCACGTCCTGTGGGGCGATGACGTAGAACGGCCGGCCGCCTTGCGCTTTCAGCGCGTCATAGGCCTTGAACGATATGATCGGGCCGACCCCGGCGGGGTCGCCCATGCTCATCGCCAGGGGCAGCAGAGATGCAGGCGCAGCCATGGCCTAGCGACGGACGATCGTCGCCCCACGCTTGAGGTCGCGCAGGTAGCGCTCGGCCACCAGCGTGAGCTCCTGGTTGAACAGGCGGTCCTTGATCTCGTCGCGCGAGGGCAGGTCGGCGTCGCCCGCGCGCTTCTGGCAGACGAAGAAGACCATCTTGGCGCCGTCGGTCATGTCGACGATGCCGGTGGACTGGCCGGGCTCGAGGCCTTCGAGCGGGGCGCGATAGTTGGGCGCGATCTGTTGCAGGCCGATGTTCTGCATCGGTGTGCGGGTGACGCCATCGACGCCGTCCATCGCCTTGGGAAGTGAGGCGCAGTCGGTCGCCTTGCCCTTGATGCCGAGCAGCTTGTCGTTGGCGCCTTCACCGCGCGCGACGAGCTGTTCGAGATTGAGGATGGTGGATTTCGACGGGTCGGTCGCTTCACGCTTGCCGGTGACGGCGATGATATAGACGCCGCCATCGCTTTCGATCGGGGGCAGGATGACCGGGATGGTGGGGGCGGCCAGGACGGCCTTCTCGATCTCGGCCGAGCGCATGTCGCCGGGCGAGAGCCAGGACAGGTCGCCGCCGGCGGCAGCGGACGGCGCGGCGGAGAATTGCTGGGCGAGGGTCGCGAACTCGGCGCCCTGGTTGATGTTGGAGATCAGGGTTTCGGCGCGGGCCTTGGCGTTGGCGCGCGAGGCCTGGTCAGGCGCGTAGAGGAAGATCTCGAACAGGCGATACTGCGGCTTGTTGAGGCCGGCCTTGATGCGCTCGAGCATGTCGTCGATGCGGAGTTCGGAGACGCGGACGTTCTTAACGTAGCGGCCGCGGATCAGGGCGGTCCAGGCGATCTTGGCTTCTTCCATGTCGCGGATGGCCTGCTGCGGGATGCCCGCGTCGGCCGTGGCGGAGAGGAACTGCTCGCGCGTGAGTTTGTACTGGCGGGCGAGGTCGGTGATGTTCTCGTCGATCTCGGCCGGTTTGACGGTCTCGTCCTTCACGAGCTTCTTGAACTCGTTGAGCTGGACCTTTTCGTCGATCAGGTCGTCGATCGCCTGGGTCTGGATCTGCGACATGATCTCGTCGTCGGGCTGCTGCTGGAAGCGCAGGAGCATCCAGCGCATGCGGTTGCGCACGTCGGACTGGGAGATCACCACGTCGTTCACCGTGGCGACGATGCCGTCGATGGTCTGGCCGCGGGCGGCGGTCTGTTGTGGGGTTTGCTGGGCCAGCGCGACAAAGCCTGCGGATGCGAGGCCAGCCGTCGCGGCCGTGACGGCCAGTGCGATCGCGATGATACGTTTCATTCAGACACCCTGCAGACCCTTTGACCCTGATATCCGGTCAAGGCGAAAACATGGCCGATATACCGGGCCCGGCTGCCAAATGCGAGGCCCTGGTGCAGGCGGGGCAATTCGCCCCGAAAGAGCATTTTTGCGGGATTAATCGGTATCAGCGTCCGAAACGCCGCCCAGGCCGGTCAGGACGAACAGGAAGCGGATCGATTCGGAAGGGCCCAGGGTGCGGTCGCGGCCGCCGGAGCGTTCATAGGCGATCTGGAACCAGGAGCATTCGTCCTGGTAGGAGATGCCCAGGGCGAGGCGGATGTCCTCTTTTTCCGTGATGTTGCGGGTCTGCTCGACGATGGCGGACCATTGGTCGGTGATCTTGAACTTGCCGTTAAGGGCGATGCCCTCGTCCTTGATGCCGGAGGCGTTCTCGGCGATCTGGAAATAGCGGGCTGAGCCGCTGACGCGCCAGATGTTGGCGCCGGCATCCACGTCCATCCGCTTGACGGTGTATTCGTCATCCATGCGGAAGCGGGCGCCGGCGTTGAAGATATTGCCCAGGTCGGCCCGCACGGAGGCGACGTAGTCGGACTCTTCGCCGGCGAGGTTGCTGAGGTCGTTGAAGGCCGGGTCTGCATCCTCGCGCCAGCGCTTGCCGACGAGGGTGGAGAGCTCGATGTCCTTGCCGATCTTGGCGGTAGCGTTGACGCCAATCGACATGCGGGCGCCGCCTTCCCACAGGTCGTAATTGCTGACCGCGTTGGGACGGAAGAGGTTGGTTTCGTCGGCTTCGAAGACGAGGGAGTCTTCGTTCGGCACGCCGTCGGTGTTGGCGTTGGGCGAGCCGTAAGCTACCATCGCGATCGGCTCGACAATGATGTCCATGTTCTTGCCGCGATTGATCAGCGGGTAGCTGACCTGTGCGCCGGCGACGCCGAGGATGCGTGTGATGTCTTTCTGGCCGCCTGCAGTGCCGTCGTCGATGCGATAGACATCGCCACGGCCGAGGCCGAACGGTTCGAACACGAAGCCGGGGCCGACGATGTACTGGGCGCGCCAGTCTGCGCTGGCAGTGGCGCGGGCGCTGTCGAGGCTGGTCGAGGGGCTGCCTGCGGGCTGTGTGCCGGGCAGGGTTGCTGCGAGGTCGCGGAACAGGGCGACGGCGCTGAAATCAGCTGCGAGCTGGCCGCCGGTGGGGCCGAAGTCGAACACTTTCTCGGCGAACACGGACGGTGCAATCTTCGGGATGCGTGCGTCGTCTTCGCCTTCGCGCAAGCCCTGGAAGATGAATGTCGCTGCTTCGAAGTAGAAATCAGGCTGCTGCCCGGTGGTGTACACCTGCGTGAGAAGCTGGCGCGGCTGGCTGCCGACGAGACCGCGAAGATCGTCTTCGCCATCGATGTTGTAGCGCTTGTCGTAGAGGTCGTCGCTCTGACGCTCGACGCCGAAGCCCCAGCGCCAGTCCTCGTTGATGTTGAAGAGGCCCGAGCCGTAGAGGTGGCTGCGCCATGTCTTGTCGCCGAACTTCTCGCCGTCGGAGTTGAACTCCTGTTCGTAGGTGAAGCTGCTTTCGGCCGAGACGTAGCCCGAGAAGAAGCGCTTGCGGTAATCGACCTTCACCAGCGGGTTCACTTCGGCCGAGACCATCGGCGAGATGGTCATGTCCTGCGAGGGGTCGATGGCGAGATAGTAGGGCTGTTCGTAGAAGAAGCCGATCTTGGACGAGATGCCGAGGTCTGGCGTCATCAGGCCGGAGCGGCGTTCGGAGTTCGGGTCGGGGTGGGCGAACCATGGGATGTAGATGACCGGTACGCCAACGACCTCCAGAACGGCGTCGTTGTAGGTGATCATCTGGTCTTCCTGGTCCAGCATCGCGCGGCGCGAGCGGAGGACCCAGGTTGGCGTTTGACCTTTTTCTTCGCAGATCGGGCAGTTGGTATAGACGACCTGATCGAGTGCGTTCTTCGTGCCGTCGGTACGGATCGCGGACGATGAGGTGATCAGGCCGTTGTTGAGCAGGCGGGCCGAGAACTTGGTCGCAAAACCGTTGCGGATGTTTTCGTCGGCTTCGATCTCGTCGGCGAACTGGACCTGTCCCGTGCCATCCGACAGCTGGACATTGCCCTGGGCGCGCATCGTTTCGGTGCGGCGATCATAGATGACGCGATCGGCCAGGATCGAGCGCTCGCCCACGCGGATTTCGACATTGCCGGACGCCGTTACGACCAGCGTTTCCTGGTCTTCCTCGATCGTGTCGGCTTGCAGGATGACGTCGTCCTGCTCTTCCTCGGTGGTGGAGGTGGCAGGGGTGGGGGCGGGCGGCGCAACGGGGGCCTGTTGCGCATAGGCGGCGCTGCCGGCCGTGATGGCGACAGCTGCGACAGACGCAAGGCAGGCTAGCCGCAACACCATCACTCTCCCCTCGCAGACTGATTGCGAGCGACTCCCAGCTGGAAACCGATACGCAAAGGCAGGGGGGGCGTAAAGGCAATCAGCGGTTTTCCCCGAACCCCTTCGGCCAGAGCGGCGCCGGAGCCACAGGAAATGAACCAAACCCGCATTACGTTCAGGAAAGAACCTGCGTTTTCAGCCGTCTTCGATATGTGCCAGCAGGGTCAGAACGGCGAACAGGGCGAATAGCGGTGGGCACCAGGCGGCCGCTTCCGGGGGCGTGGCGCCCGACGCCGACATGCCAGCCGCCAGCCTTGTGACGAAGAACAGGACGAAGCCCGCCAATGCGCCTGCGCCGATCAGGCGGGACAAGCCCCCCGAGCGCGCCAGACGCAGACAAACCACGGCGCCGATCAGGGCCATTGCCAGCATCGAGAACGGGGTGGCGAGGAGGCCGTGATACCGCAGCACATAGGCATCGACCTCCATCCCGGCGGAGCGGCCGGCTTCAACGAAGGCGGGAAGATCCCAGAACGGGATGGTCTTGGCGGAGGCGAAGCGCGTCAGCAGGGTATCGCTGCTGAGGTTTGTTGGCAGGGCGAGGTTGGCTGAGCGCCTGATGTCGCCGCCCGGCCGGTTTTCGACAACGCCGGTGAGCTGCCAGAAGCCGGGTGTGAGTTCGGCGCGCTCGGCGTCGATGCGGTGGGTGAAGACGCGGTCGGCGGGTCCGCCGGGTCCAGGGCGGAAGAACCAGAAGGTGACGTTCTCGATCGCCTCGCCGCGCCCGACAACTTCGCGGCCGTGGATGATGGCTTGTCCGTTGGGATTATCGCGCGCTGGACCAGTCGCATCGTCATCGCTGCCGGCCATCAGGTCGCCCTGACTGAGCCAGACGCCGTTTTCCTCCGCCGGCGCATTGCCGAGCAGCCGTTCGCGTTCTGCCTGGAATTGCAGGTTGAGGCGCGTCGCGAGCGGATCAATGACGGTGACCATCGCCGCGCCGATCAGCACCGCGAGCAGCATTACGGGGCCGAGGAAGCGCCATGCCGACACGCCGGCGGCGCGGACGGCTGGGATCTCGCTGCGGCGGCTGAGCTGCGAGTAGGTGAGGATGGAGCCGACCAGCATGGCGAAGGGCAGGGTCTCCAGCATCAGGCCCGGCGTCTTCATCAGGGTGAGCTGGAAGGCCGTGCCGATGCCGATCTGCGTGCGGGCGCCGACGGTGCGGACCTGTTCGACGACGTCGACCAGCAGGATGGCGAGCAGGATGATGCCCAGCGTCATCGCCAGCGAAATCAGGCATTGAAGGAAGATGTAGCGCTGGATGCGCCCCGCGATGACCATGTCAGGCCGCCTTCAGGCGCAGGCGCCTGCGCTTCAACGCCGGAACGATGAAGTAGAAGAAGCCGATCATGGCGATCACGACGATTGGCAGGATGTACTGCAGGGCGTTCAGCTCCGGCTTGCCGGCGCCGGCCGCCTGGGTCTGGAATGCCAGAAGGCGCAGTAGCAGGGCGCCGCCCGACGCCATGGCGATCCGCTTGGCGTAGCCGCGCCGGTTGAAGTCGCCGCCGAGCACCGCGATGATCGCCAGCATCGCCATCGCGACATTGAGCAGCGGCGCCGCCATGCGCTGATGGCCTTCGGCGAGGAAGGCGTCTGCGTTCTTGACGTCGTAATAGTTGTTCATGTCCGGGAAGAAGAGCTCCGGCAGGAAGCGATCGGACTCCTCCATCACGATCGCCTTCTGGTCGTTGATGAAGGCGCCGAGCTCCAGCGGAGACTGCTGGAAGGTCAGGGCTTCGAGCGCGCCGTTCGCCCGGATCTGCTGGCGTTGGCCATCGCGCAGGATCAGGGTGGGCTTGCCCTCGACTTCGGAGATGAAGGCCGTCTTGGCGATGTAGGTGGCTTCGTTGCTGGGCTCGCGGCTGTCGTTGGCGACGAGGAAGCTGATCTCCGAGCCGATCACCTGTCCGGCGAAGGTGGTGAGGCCCTTGCCGTGGCTCATGAAGGTGCCTTCGCGGACCAGCGAGGAGGCAAGATCAGTTGAGGCTTCCGAGACAGTCTGGCGAAGTTCCCGCGAGGCGGCGGGCTGTATCCACAGGTTGAGGCCAAGGTGAAGGATGGCGGCGAGCGTGGCGAGGCGAAGGACAGGCGAGGCGACCTGCCAGTTCGACATGCCCGATGCCTGGGAGACGACGATCTCGTTATCGCGGTGAGCGGCGTTGAGCGCCGCTGCAGTTGCGATGAAAAGGGCGATAGGCATCAGAAGGGAAATGATCTGGGGCGTCGCCAGCAGGGTGACCCAGAGATAGACCAGAACGGACTGGCGATTCTCGACAATCAGGTCCAGCCGGTCCTGCGACAGGCCTTGCGTCAGCACGGCAATAAGAGCAAGACCGCCGACAATCGCCAGCAGGGTTCTCAACACGTTCTGAAAGAGATAGCGCTGAAACCCTGACATGCGGAAACCCAAGGACGGCGCCGAGCGCCACGGTCTAGGCCTTTCGGGCCTGAGCCAGTGCTAACGAGGTCCGGGGCGTACGTCGATGACCAGATGTAGACAATAGTCAGGGCTGTTTATCCCCATGCAGATCAAGTTTTCAGCGGAACCCACCGGCGATGCAGTCGCCTTCCTTGCCTATGAAGGCGACAAGGGCGTCGAGTTTGCCGCAGATCTCGACAAGGCTTCAGAGGCCGCTATCCGGCGCGCGGTTGCGGCCGGGCCGTTCAAGGGCGGGGCTGGGCAGGTTATCGAGATCCTGGCGCCGGAGTGGAATGACGCTTCGCGCGTGATGATCGTGGGCGTCGGCAAGAAGTCTGCTGCGAGCGATCTGGGCTGGCAGAAGGCTGCGGCCTCGCTGGTGAAGCGCTTGCTGATGAGCGGGGCGAAGTCGCTGGCGATCGTGGGCGCGCCGGATCGTGGCGTGGCGGCGAACCTGGCGTTTGGCGCACGGCTGGCAGCTTACCGTTTTGACACCTACCGTGTGAACCTGAAGGCCGAGAAGAAGCCGACCCTGACCAGCGTGTCGGTGGTGACGGATAGCGCGGCGGGCGCCCGGTCGGACTACGCGCCGCTGGCGGCGAAGGCCGAGGGGATCGAGTTCGCGCGCAATCTCGTGTCAGAGCCGCCGAACGTGCTGCACCCGGAAAGCTATGCCGATCGCATCGAAGAGCTGTCGGAGCTGGGTCTCGAGATCGAAGTGCTCGACGTCGCGGCGATGACCAAGCTGGGCATGGGCTCGCTGCTGGGTGTCGGCCAAGGCTCGGTGCGGGGTTCGCGCCTGGTCGTGATGAAGTGGATGGGCGGCAAGGACAAGAAGGCGGCTCCGGTTGCTCTCATCGGCAAGGGCGTGACGTTCGATACGGGCGGTATCTCGCTGAAGCCGGGCCCGGGCATGCAGGACATGAAGGGCGACATGGGTGGCTCGGCCGCGGTCGTCGGCGCGATGATGGCGATCGCCAAGCGCAAGGCGAAGGCGAACGTTGTCGGCCTCGTGGGGCTCGTCGAGAACATGCCGGATGGCAATGCGCAGCGTCCGGGCGACATCGTGCGCTCGGCGGCTGGCAAGACGATCGAGATCCAGAACACGGATGCAGAAGGCCGTCTCGTGCTGTGCGACGTGCTCTGGTACGCGCAGAAGAAGTTCAACCCGAAGGCGATGGTCGATCTCGCCACGCTGACGGGCGCGATCATCATCTCGCTCGGCAACGAACATGCGGGCGTGTTCTCGAACAATGATGATCTGGTCGCCAAGCTGACGGCGGCGGGCAAGGCAGAGGGTGAGCCGGTTTGGCGCCTGCCGCTTGGGCCGGGCTACGACAAGCAGATCGATTCAGAGTTCGCCGACATGCGAAATATCGGCAATGCCGGCAATGCGGGCTCGATCACGGCTGCGCAGTTCCTGCAGCGCTTTATCGACGAGGGCCGCGCGTGGGCTCACCTCGATATCGCGGGCACGGCCTGGAAGCCGGGCAATGACAATCCGCTCGAGCCGACCTGGGCGACGGGCTGGGGCGTGCGCATCCTCGACCGGATGATCGCCGACAACTACGAGGACTAGGGGCATGCCGGCCGCGGAGTGGTGGTTCTACCACATCGAGCATACCTCGCTCGACGCGGCCATCGCCCCGCTGGTCGAGAAATGCCTCGAGCGCAAATGGCGCGTCGTGATCGTGGGGCATGAGGATACGCTGGAGCGTCTGAACAAGGCACTCTGGACGTTCCGCGAGGACTCGTTCCTGCCGCACGGGCGCACCAAGACGGATGCTGCCAGGCATCCGGTACTGCTGTCGACGGAAGCCACATCCGTCAACGGCGCGAAGGTGGCGCTGTTGCTTGATGGCTCGGACGTTGCGACCGAAACATTCGAGCGCGCGATGGTCGTGTTCGACGGCGGCGATGAAACTGCACGCGCAAAGGCGCGCCAGCAGTACAAGGCCGCGACCGACAATGGCGGCAAGGCCCGCTACTTCCAGCAGGAACGCGGCGGCGCCTGGAAGGAATTCAAACGCGAGACGCCGGCGGCGCAATAGCAAGCGCTTACGGAGGCTGGTCAGCCTCTATAATCCCCCTATGTTGTAATCATCGTCGATGGTTCTTGGGGGACTCGATGCTGCGCCGTCATTTCATCGCGGGAGTTGCATCGGGAGCCGCGCTCGCTGGCTTGCCGTTAGCTCATGCGCAGGCAAAGCCCGGGCGGTGGATGCGGCTGGAGAGCCCGCACTTCGTTTATTTCGCAACGGGCGACGAGCAGAAGGCGCGCAATGAAGTTGCAGCTCTGGAGCGCTATCGCACGCTGCTGGAGGGTCTGATCCCGCGCGAGACGCGCAGCGAGCGCAAGTTGACGGTCTATGCCGCGGGGAATGTCGGCGACCTCAATCGGATCCGGCCTGGCGTGCACGCGGATATAGCTGGTTTCTATAATGCGTCCGTCGAGCATGTGTCTGCGACGACAGCGCCGTTCCGTGCCTTCGAGCGCCAGAAGGACATGATGCGCCACGTGCGGGCGATGGATGCGCAGGTCATCCTGTTTCACGAATATGCGCACCACTTCATGAAGGCCAATCTCGAGAAGGCGTTTCCGGATTGGTATAGCGAAGGCTTTGCCGAGTTCGTGAGTACGGCGGACTTTACCGATGAAGGCGTGTGGATCGGCAAGTTCACCAACCTACGGGGCCAGTGGCTGGGCAATGGAGACTGGCTGTCGATCGACAAGTTCTTCACGCGCAAGGGGCTGAATCGCAATCAGACGCAGATGTACTATGCGCAGGCGTGGCTGGCGGTGCACTACATGTTCACCCACCCCGAGCGAGCGCGCGCGTTCGACCGCTATGCGATGGCGATCTCGAGCGGGGATGATCCTGTCGCGGCGTTCCAGCCTGCATTCGGCATTACGGTGCAGGAGTTCGACAAGGAGTTGCGCGATTACAAGCGCGAGAAATTGTCGATCTTCCAGCTTGCCGAGAAGAAGGTGGATCATGCGAGCGCAATCACGGTTCAACGCCTGTCTGCGGCTGCGAATGAACTGTTGGCGTCGATGGCGTTCATCCGCAGCGTGCCGTTGATAAATCAAGCCAAGGACACGGTGGCGCATGTTCGCAAGGAAGCTGCGAAATTTCACGATGATCCATTTGCGATCGAGGCGCTGGCGACGGTCGAGCTCTGGTATGGCGAGCCGGCCAAGGCGCGGGAGCTGGCCGACAAATTGATTGCGCTCAATCCAGCTCGGGCGGAGACGCAGCATCTGAGCGGCTTGTGCGACCTGCGCGCCGGATATGCGAACAATGACATCGAACTGTTCAAGCGCGCCCGCGGGAGTTTTGCCGAAGCCCACAGGCAGGACAAGACGATGGCAGTCAGCCTGTTCCGCTACATTGAATGCCTGGCCCGCATTGAAGGAGGCTTTACGCAGCACATGCTGGACGTGGCGCTGGAAGCCCACCGGCTGGATCCACAGGTGGTCGTGATCAAGATTCTCGCTGCGCAGGGCCTGATACAGCACAAGCGCTGGAAAGAAGCAGAAGTCCTTCTAAGCGCACTGATGATGGAGCCGCATGAGGCCGACTCCAACGGCAGGATACGAACCCTGATGGAAGCAGCCAGGGCTCAGCAGGCGACGCCGCTGATCTTCTATGCGTCGGCGCCGTCGATGGAGCATCGCCCGGAATAACGTAATCAGGCCGCTTCCGCGGCTTCGGCGTTCCCACGGATGATTTGCGACAGGGGGCCGCGGTGGTCGGCGAGGGCCTGGCGCATGTCGTTGTAGCCGGCTTCTACGGCCTCGTCGTATTCCTTCCAGTCGCGCAGTTCGACGTCCTTCATCTGTGGGACGATGAGGATGTCGGTGAGGGCGCGGTGCTTGTTCGGGTCGATCGAGATCGTGGCGGCGCGCATCAGCAGGTTGGCGATGGGCGGGGCTGACTTCAGGCCGTGCCTCAGCGTCCATGTGATGAAGCCGGGTGGGTTGATGAAGTCGTCGGCCGAGAGGCCTTCGGGGGCCACGGCGACATCGACGCCGATGATGCGGCCGCGATGCATGTCGCGCATCACGTCGACGGGGAAGTTGTTGAGCACGGCGCCGTCGACCAGAACCTGTTTCTGCGAGACGAAGGGCGGCAGGATGCCGGGCAGCGAGATGGTGGCGCGGAGGGCTTCGCGCAGCAGGCCTTCGGTGTGAACCTGGAAGGCGCCTTGCGTCAGGTTCGTCGAGACGGCGAAGAACGGCAGGTGCAGGTCTTCGATCGTGGTCTCGCCATAGTGTTCCTTCAGGCGCGCATCGACCTTGTGGCCTTTGACGAGGCCGACGACGGGCAGGCGGTAATCCGACAGCGGATTGGATTCGACGAACGCCTTGCGGATGCGGCGATCCATTTCCGCGTCGTCCCAACCGCAGGCAACGCCAGCCGCGACGATGGCACCCATGGAGGCGCCGCCGACGAAGTCGATCGGGCAGTTGGCTTCGCGCAGTGCGCGGATGACGCCGATATGGGCGTAGGCGCGTGCGCCGCCGCCGGACAGGACGAGGCCGACGGACTTGCCGGACATGGTGCGGGCGAGGCGGCGGCAGTCTTCGCCTTCCATGCCGTGCCAGTGGAAGACGCGTGCGGCGTCTGCCGCGTATTTCCATTCGAGCGTGCGCGTGGCGGGACGCTCGCCGTCATGATGCAGCAGGATGAGGTCGACGAGGCGGAACTGGCGCGCCGGCGAGGGATCGTCCGGCAGCAGCGGGATAGACGGACGCGCATCGCCCCGAGCGAGCAGCCAGATGCGGTCGGAATGGCGCTGGGTCATCTTGAACCAGGGCGTGTCGCCGAGGGTCGAGAGCAGGAGCACGATGTCGTTGCGCAGTTCGAGTTCGTCGAAATAGGTCGCCGGCATGCCGACGGCTTCCTCGCCGACGATGGCGACGCGCAGGCCCATAGATTTTAGATCGTCCGCGATGACGTGGGCGCGTTGTTTCAGGTCGATGGTGGGCGAGGCGGCGACGATGCCGAACACGCGCGGCTCTGCGGCGCGGCCGGTTTTCTTCCGGGCCTGGCGCATGCGGATCATGATGACGCGCGTCAGGCGCTCGAGGATGGCCGGATCGGACTTCACCAGGTTCATGAAGCCCTGGCGGGACATGGACAGGAGTTCGGTATCGCGCAGGGCGAAGACGGCGTGCTCGTGCGGCTCGCCGGCGATCATGGACATCTCGCCGACCGGTTCGCCGGCGCGGATGTGTCCCAGCAGCTCCATCTGGCCATTGGCGCCGACGCGGAAGGCGCCCAGCGAGCCGGACAGGACGAAATAGATGTTGTCTGAGGGCTCGCCCGGGCCGAACAGCTGCCAGCCGCCGGGGAGGCCGAAATACCTGGTGTGATCCTCCGCTGCCTTCAGGGCGCGCGCAGGCGCATCCCGCAGGAAGGGGACCGACTTCAGCGTCGGCAACAGGGTCGGTTCTTCCACCGACCTATCCTTCGTCTTCAAACCCATGGTTCGACCCGGCCCGGATAGTTACCCTCCAATTTCAACAATAACGCGCAACCTTGAAGGAAAGGTTGGGGCTATTGCGCTTCGGCGCGCGCGTTTGGCTTGCCACCCACCCTCCGGCTGACCTTAATGCCGGGAATCGGCAGAATGGCAGGGCCTATGGCGCGTCTTCATACTCAGGTAGTTACGACCTCCGAGCGCTTTCAAGGCAATGCTGCTGCAATGCAGCGGCTTGTTGATGAGCTGCGGGAGAAATCGGCGAAAGCGGCGCTAGGCGGCCCGGAAAATTCGCGGTCGCGGCATACGGCGCGGGGGAAGCTGCTGCCGCGGGAGCGGGTGGAGCAGCTGATCGATCCGGCGTCGCCCTTCCTGGAGCTGTCGCCGCTGGCGGCGGACGGCATGTATGATGGCGAGGCGCCGGCCTCTGGGGTGATCACCGGGATCGGCCGGGTCGCGGGCCGCGAGTGTGTGATCGTGTGCAACGACGCCACGGTGAAGGGCGGGGCGTATTTCCCGATTACGGTCAAGAAGCACCTGCGGGCGCAGGAAGTGGCGCTCGAGAACAACCTGCCGTGCGTCTATCTGGTGGACTCGGGCGGCGCGAACCTGCCGCACCAGTCGGAGGTGTTTCCGGACCGGGAGCATTTCGGGCGCATCTTCTACAACCAGGCCAATATGAGCGCGCGGGGCATTCCGCAGGTGGCGGCCGTGATGGGCTCGTGCACGGCGGGTGGCGCGTATGTGCCTGCCATGTCGGACGAGACGGTGATCGTGCGTAAGCAAGGTACGATCTTCCTCGGCGGTCCGCCGCTGGTGAAGGCGGCGACGGGCGAGATCATCTCGGCGGAAGATCTGGGCGGGGCGGATGTGCACGCACGCAGGTCTGGCGTGGCGGATCACTATGCGGCGAACGACGCGCATGCGCTGCAGATGGTTCGGGACATCGTCAAGAACTTCAACCGGCCGAAGCGCGTGACGCTTGATGTGCGCGATCCCCGTCCGCCGGCGTATGATCCGTCGGAGCTGGGCGGCGTGGTGCCGGTGGATGCGCGCGAGCCCTATGATGTGCGCGAGGTGATTGCGCGGCTGGTGGACGGCTCGGAGTTCGACGAGTTCAAGAAGCTGTATGGCGAAACGCTGGTTACGGGCTTTGCGCATCTGAACGGACTGCCGATCGGCATCCTCGCGAACAACGGCATCCTGTTCTCCGAGAGCGCGCAGAAGGCGGCGCACTTCATCCAGCTGTGCGATCAGCGCGGCATTCCGCTGGTGTTTCTGCAGAACATCACGGGCTTCATGGTCGGCTCGAAATACGAGGCGGGCGGTATCGCCAAGGATGGCGCCAAGATGGTTACGGCTGTGGCGACGGCGCGCGTGCCGAAGTTCACCGTGGTGATCGGCGGCTCCTATGGCGCCGGCAATTACGGCATGTGCGGGCGCGCCTATTCTCCGCGCTTCCTGTTCATGTGGCCGAATGCGCGCATCTCTGTCATGGGCGGCGAGCAAGCGGCGAGCGTGCTGGCGACGGTCAAGCGCGATGCGATGGAAGCCAAGGGCGAGACGTGGGCGGCCGAAGCCGAAGCGAAGTTCAAGCAGCCGATCCGCGATCTCTATGAGCGCGAAGGCTCGCCCTACTTCTCCACCGCGCGCCTCTGGGACGATGGCGTTATCGCCCCGCAGGACACCCGCCGCGTGCTGGGTCTCGCCCTGTCAGCTGCACTGAATGCGCCGCATGGTCGCGCGCCGGATCGCGAAAGCGCGTTCGGCGTTTTCAGGATGTAGATCCGGAGTTTCATGAACAGCGACGCTCTCAATGCGCTTGATCAGACGGTCGCCATAGCGCGGGAGCGGGCGAGCGGGCGGATTCCGATTGTGGGGATTGCCGGGCCGCAGGGGTCGGGCAAGACGACGCTGGTGGCGGCGTATGCGGCTGCGCATAAGGGCGCGGCGCATTTTTCGATTGATGATGTGTATCTGCCGGCAAGTTATCGGCGGTTGCTGGCGCAGAGCGTCCATCCGCTGTTTGAAACGCGCGGGCCGCCGGGGAGCCACAACCTCGTCCAGTATAACGAAGCGATCGACGAGTTGCTGGAGGCCAAGGTCGGCGCGCAGACTTTCCTGCCGGCTTTCGACAAGGTGCTCGACAATCCGGTGCACGCGACGCGCAAGCCGGTGTTCCGCGGGACGCCCAGCGTGATCCTGGTCGATGGCTGGTGCCTGGGCGCGACGGGGCAGACGCCCGAGCAGTTGGCTATTCCGGTGAACGACCTCGAAGCCAAGGAAGATGCGAAGGCTGAGTGGCGGCGCGAGGTGAATGAGAATCTTGCGGGCGCCTATCAGAATGCGTTCGCGCGTCTGGATGCGATCCTGTGCCTGAATGCGCCGTCGTTCGAGATCATCCAGCAATGGCGTTGCGAGCAGGAAGAGGGGCTGCTGGGCCGGGCGCTCACCGAGGCCGATCGCCAGCGCATTGCCCGCTTCGTGGCGCATTTCGAGCGCATCACGCGTCATATGATGGCGGGAGGGCGTCGCGCCGACATTGAAGTGCAGCTGGATGCAAGGCGCAACGTTTCGGAAGTCCGTCATCTGACGACGTGACGAACGACCCCCACAGGACTACATCACTCCAAAACGGAGCAGTCTAATGGCTTACGAACACATTCTCCTCGATGTCTCGCCGGAAGGCACGGCGGTGCTGACGCTGAACCGGCCGGAGAAGCGGAACGCGTTCAACGCGCTGGTGATCGAGGAGTTGTCGGATGCCTTCGAGACGCTATCGAAGAACCCCGAATGCCGCCTGCTGCTGATCCGCGGCAATGGCCCCGTGTTCTCGGCGGGCGCTGATCTGGAATGGATGAAGGCGGCCTCGCACTATTCCGAACGCGAGAATGAGGAAGACGCCTACGCGATGGCGGAGATGCTGCGTCGCCTGTTCGAGCTTCCGCAGGTGACGATTGCACTGCTGCATGGCGCGGCGATGGCGGGGGCTTGCGGACTTGCTGCTGCGGCCGATATCGCGATCGCACGCAAGGGCACGATCTTCTCGTTCTCCGAAGTGAAGCTTGGCATCATCCCGGCGACGATCTCGCCTTACGTGATCAACGCCATCGGCCCGCGCTGGGCGCGTGCGCTGTTCGTGACGGCGGAGCGTTTTGAGAGCGACTTTGCCGCGAAGATCGGCCTGATCCATCACGAGGTCGAGGACGAGATGGCGATGGAGAAGCTGGTCGAGCATTACGCTGACCTGACCTACGCCGCATCGCCCGCAGCCGTGGCCGACACCAAGATCCTCGTCTCGCGTGTCACTGGCGAGATCATCGACTCGAGCCTTGGCCATCTCACTGCCAAGCGCCTTGCCCATCGTCGTGTGAGCGAGCAGGGCAAGGAGGGCCTTGCCGCCTTCCTCGAGAAGCGCAAGCCGGTCTGGGCGCGCTAACATCGCAAAAGGCTGGATCAGGGGATGTCCCGCCGCCTGAAACTTGAGGCATGGCTGCACGCGCGCCGCGAGGCGTGGCGCACGGCTTTCGTCAAAGGTCCCATCACCAGCTTCACCTTCGAATTCGTCTCGTTAGGCGTGAAGCAGGCGTGGGCCTGCCTGTTCGGCGGTCTGATGCTGGCGGTGCTGGTCGGCAGCTTCCTGTTCTATCCCGCCGATGCGCCGCTGGCGCGCTATGATTTCATCACGCTCGCGGCGTTTGGCATTCAGGCGGCGATGCTCGCGACCAGGCTGGAGACGTGGGAAGAGGCGCGGGTGATCTTCGCCTTCCACGTCGTCGGCACGATCATGGAGATCTTCAAGACCGGCGCAGGCTCGTGGATCTATCCGGAAGAGTCATTCCTGCGCATCGCAGGCGTGCCGCTGTTTTCCGGCTTCATGTATGCGGCGGTGGGCAGCTATCTCGCACGCGTCTGGCGCATCTTCGAATTCCGCTTCGCGCGCTTCCCGCCGCTGTGGGTTCAGGGGATTCTGGCCGTCCTGATCTACGCGAACTTCTTCGCGCATCATTATCTGCCAGATATCCGCCTCGCCCTGTTCGCCTTCAGCGTGATCATTTATGCCCCATGCTTCGTCTATTTCCGGCCAGACCGGGAAGAACGTTTCATGCCGCTGGCGGTTGGGCTCGTCCTCGTTGCGCTGTTCATCTGGTTTGCCGAAAACCTCGGCACATTTGCCCGCGCCTGGGTCTATCCAAGCCAGGACAAAGGGTGGCATCCGGTCTCGCTGGACAAGC
Source organism: Hyphomonadaceae bacterium (assembly GCA_965229115.1). Lineage (GTDB taxonomy): Bacteria > Pseudomonadota > Alphaproteobacteria > Caulobacterales > Hyphomonadaceae > UBA7672. The sequence continues at coordinate 1,351,468 of CBDDIR010000003.1, forward strand.
TCGGGTCCTGGTATTTGTTGATGATCATCAGCTTCGTGCTGGTGGCCGCCGTACACCGTGGGCCATGGCGCCACGGGACGGGACGGCAGAAGGGGTAGTACGGATGAGCGGGGAAATCGAAGCCGTGGGCGCTGTCGCGACTGCGGGTCTCGTCGCTGGCGCGATCGAGAAGACCGCGTCGCCGGATGAGACCGTGCATGCGGCCGAAGCCCATGGCGTCTGCGCCAATTGCGGCAAGGAGATCCATGGCAATTTTTGCGCGAATTGCGGACAACCCGCGCACGTGCACCGCACGCTCGGCCACATGGTCGAGGAATTCCTGCACGGTCTGCTGCACTTCGACACGCGCGCGTGGCGCACCATTCCCATGCTGGTGTTCCGCCCTGGAACGCTGACGCGCGATTATATTCACGGGAAGCGGGCGCGCTTCATCTCGCCGCTGGCGATCTATCTGTTGTGCGTCTTCACCATGTTCGCGGTCTTCGCGTTCACGGGCGGCACACCGATCGAGATGGGCGAGGCGACGGACGAGATCGTTGCGTCGATCGATCCGGCTGCGCCTGAAGCAGCCACGTCTGACGCAGCCGCTCCTGAAGCTCACGACGGCGCCACGGAAATCTACAAGGTCAACGAACGCGGCGATGTGTTCGAGCAGATCAAGCACGCCTATGAGAGCGGTGCGATCAAGGTCAACTCGAACATCCCGTATCTGGACAAGAAGATAAAACACAAGCTCGAGAACCCGGAGCTGGCTTTCTACAAGATCCAGAACGCGGCGTATAAATTCGCCTTCCTGCTGGTGCCGATCTCGCTGCCGCTGGTGTGGCTGCTGTTCTTCTGGAAGCGCGGGTTCACGCTGTTCGACCACACGGTCTACATTCTGTATTCGCTGTCCTACGTGTCGCTTCTGTTCATCGTGATGGCTGCCTTCTCGCGCGCGCCGGCCTTCCTGCAGAACCTGATACCGCTGCTGGTGCTCACCATTCCCGTGCACGCCTACTTCCAGATGAAGGGCGGCTATTCGCTCGGCTGGTTCTCGGCGCTGTGGCGTGTGCCGATGATGATGTTGCTGGCGGTGCTCGGCCTGTCGTTCTTCCTCGTCGCCATCATCCTCGTCGGCCTGACGGGCTAGAGGCGGAGCTTCACGCCGGCGGAGATGCTGGTGTTGGTGATGTCGAAGCCGTCTGTGCGACCGCTCGCGCCGGCCTGGCCCGCTTCGACGGAGACGCGCAGCGAACGCATGCGGGCTTCGGTATAGACCATGAGGTTCGAGGTCAGTCGCGCCTCGACGCCCGCGATGGCCTGCAGGTTGAGGCTGGTATCGGTTGAATCGGTGATGACGCCATCGTCGATGTTGACGCTGGCGATGCCGACGCCTGCGCCGAGATAGACATTGGTGCGGCTGTTGAAGCGGAAATCGCGATAGCCGATGGCGTCTAGCGAATAGGCGGAGAGGCCGGGGCCGGTGCGCTGGCCGAACTGCCATGTCGCGTCGGCATTGTCGCGATCCTGCCAGCTGAAGCCCACTTCCGCGCGCCAGTTGTCGCCGAGATTGAGGCCGTAGGCTGCGTCGATGATGTAGCCATCCCCCATGCTGGCTTCGACGGGGAAGAGGCGCTCGACGGTATAGTTGTAGTCCTTTCCGCTGATCTGGCCGATGGCGAGCGAGGCATAGCTGCCGGTGATGAGCGGCGCTGGTTCGGCGGTCTGGGCGTGGGCTGAGCCCATCGCTGCAACGGGGGCGGCCAGCAGGGTGAAGCCGATCAGCTCACGTTTCATTCGCGTCTCCATCGCCCCCTCGGCCCCAGAGTCGCTAGCGTATTGTCGTGGTTCGCTGATTCTGTGTCTAACCCGGCGGAAACTCTCGCGCCAGCATTTGCGAAAATCGCTTCCTTCGTTTCGCGCCGCGTCCTAGTTTCCCGCCATGTTTTCATCGATCCTGATCGCCAACCGCGGCGAGATTTCCCGACGCATCATGCGCACCGCCCGAAAGCTCGGAATGCGGACGGTCGCCGTCTATTCCGATGCCGATACTGAAGCCGCCTTCGTGCGCGAGGCGGATGAGGCGGTATGGATCGGCGGCGCGGCTGCGGCCGACAGCTATCTCAAGGGCGACCGCATCATCGAGGCGGCGCTGGATACGGGCGCGGAAACGATCCACCCCGGCTATGGCTTCCTGTCTGAGAATGCAGGCTTTGCCGAAGCAGTGGGTAAGGCGGGGCTGACGTGGATCGGGCCGCCGCCATCCGCCATTCGCGCGATGGGTCTCAAGGATGCCGCCAAGGCTCTGATGGAGAAGCACGGCGTTCCGGTGACGCCGGGCTATCATGGCGACGATCAAAGCGCGAAGACGCTGAAAGCCGAAGCCAAGCGCATCGGCTATCCAGTGCTGATCAAGGCGGTGGCCGGCGGCGGCGGGCGCGGTATGCGCAAGGTCGACAAGGCGGATGATTTCGAAGCGGCGCTGACGAGTGCGCAGCGCGAGGCGAAGGCCAGCTTTGGCGATGACCGCGTGCTGGTCGAGAAGTTCATCGAAAGCCCGCGCCATATCGAGGTGCAGGTCTTCGGCGACAACCACGACAACTACATCCACCTGTTTGAGCGCGACTGCTCGCTGCAGCGTCGCCGCCAGAAGGTGATCGAGGAAGCGCCTGCGCCGGGCATGAGCTTGGCTGTGCGCAAAGCGATGACGGATGCCGCGATCATGGCGGCGAAGGCCGTCGGTTATCGCAATGCAGGCACGATCGAGTTCATCGTCGATGGCTCGGGCGTGCTGCGGCCGGACGGGTTCTGGTTCATGGAAATGAACACGCGCCTGCAGGTCGAGCATCCGGTGACGGAGCTGGTCACGGGTCTCGATCTGGTCGAGCTGCAGCTGAAGGTGGCGGCGGGCAAGAAGCTGCCTGCGCAGTCGGAGATCAAGCTGAACGGCCACGCAGTCGAAGCGCGCCTGTGCGCCGAAGATCCAGCGCGGGGCTTCCTGCCATCCTCGGGCCTGCTTGAAGTGTTCGACCTGTCGGCCTTCCACGACGAGGATCATGGCGGCGGCATTACCCTGCGCCTCGATAGCGCGGTGGAAGAGGGCGATGTTGTGCCCGCTACCTATGATAGCATGATCGCCAAGGCGATTGCGCATGGACCGACGCGGGATGATGCGCTGGATGCGCTCGGCCAGGCTCTGCGCGAAGCGGAAGTGTGGCCGGTGACAACCAACGCCGCGATGCTGGCGAACCTGTGCGACCATCCGGAATTCCGCGAGGGCGTTGCGACCACCAACCTCGTCGAAGCCGAGATCGAGGAGATCGCGCAGCCGGACGATGCCGAGCAGGTCGACGTGCTGATCCTTGGCGCAGCCGGGATGCGCGGGCTCAACCCGGTCAACGTCTCCGATCCGTGGGACATGGCTGATGGCTTCCGCCTCAATGCGTCGCCTCGCGCGACCTATGTGTTCGATATTGGCGGCGAGACCCGCTCGGTGAAGCTTGATCATGCCAACGGCGCCGAGCGCGCGCATGTCTTCGGCGACAGCTTCGAGATCGACATCGAGACGGCTGACATCGACGATGGCGTTATCGTCTCGGGCTCTATCGATGGCGGCGAAGTGTTCGGTACGGTGCGCGCCACCAGTGACGGCCCGGTGCTGTTCACCCGCGGCCGCGCCATCGCGCTGCGCAGCCCGGAGTTCGGCAATGCGCTGGAAGGTCTGGCAGCCGGCGACGACATCCGCTCGCCCATGCCCGGCAAGATCCTCGACGTGAAAGCCAAGCCTGGTCAGGACGTGAAGAAGGGCGATCCGCTCGTGGTGATGGAAGCCATGAAGATGGAACACACGCTCACCGCCCCGCGCGATGGCAAGGTGGCCGAAGTCTCGGCTGTCGCCGGATCGCAGACGGGCGAGGGCGTCGTGCTCGTGAAACTCGAGGCGCTTCCGGAATAGATCTGGCCCGGAATAACGGCGCGCAGCTGGCCCGCATTCGATTCGGGAATTGTTCACCTAGCCCGGCGCAGAATGCTTAACAGCAGTCACGCTATCGAATTCATCTGCCGCGGCCAAATCCAGCCACATTCCCCAACGACCGTGTGGGCTGGAGAGGTCACGAGTTCCCGGGACGGATCGCGAGCCATGCCCGCATTTCTTCTGTTCGCCGTTACGTGGGCGGGTCTTGCCCCCGAGCAGGCGCTTGAGCGTGCGCTCGATGCGGCCGAGCCGCCGGGCGCGATGCGCGCAGCATTCCACGCCACGCTGACCGCTGGAAACGCCGTCCGCCGCATCGAATTCGACCCCTATGCCGAGCCGAACCTGCGTTTCCGCGTCACCCTGTCACAAGGCTCGAACGACGAGCTGGACGCGGTGGTGCAGGGCTGGCGCGAAGAGGGCCAGGCCGACAGCCGCCTGTTCGCCGACGACCTGCGCGTGAGCCTGGGCGACGCCCGCATCGCCGGCGCCGCCGATTCCATGGCCGTCAGCTTCCGCCACAAGGTGTCGGTGAACGATGGCCCGATCGACGCCGAGTTCTCCGCCCGCATGATCGGCCGCCTGCAGCTCAACCCCACAACCGGCTATCTGCAGACGATTTCCTACGACATCGAGCGCCCTGTGAAGCTCGATGACGGCACCAACATCGACCAGTACAACCAGACCTACCAGTTCGGGTATTCCGAGCGCTGGGGCGTCTCCTACGTCGTGGCCTATGACCTCACCGCCAAGGGCGGCAAATGGGGCATGAGCGAAACCCGCACCGTCCATGTGGAACTGACCGATATCGCCTTCGGACTGGCCGGCGACAGCCGTCAGGAGCTGAGTTCCAAGCCTTCGCCCTACGCCCCGGCGCTCACAGCCAAACTCAACTGAAGGGTTGCAGGCGCGTATAGCGCCACTACCTTCGGCGCATGGCGCTTCACATGATCAAGCTCTGCGTCGGCGTGGACAACGTCGAGGATCTTGCCGAATGGCAGGACAAGCGCGTCAAGGAGCTGGTCAAGAAGGGCAAGCCGCCCAACCCCTTCCACGACACCCGCATGACGCCCAAGCGGGCCGAGGAAATGCTGGCAGGCGGCTCGATCTACTGGGTGATCAAGAACCACATCATCGTCCGCCAGAAGCTGATCGGCTTCGAGCAGGTGAAGGACAAGGAGGGCAAGGCCATGTGCCGCGTCCACCTCGACCCGGCTTTGGTCCGCACCAAGTCCCGCAAGAAGCGCCCGTTCCAGGGCTGGCGCTATCTCGAACCGGGCGATGCGCCCGCGGATGTCGACGGCAAGGGTCCCGCGCTGTCGGCCGATCTGGAGCAGGCGCTCAAAGAAGCGCTCGCCTGGTAATCGCGCGCTAGCGGCGAACGAAACCCATATTGTCGATCAACCGCGTCTTGCCTAACCGCGCCGCGAACAGCAGGCGACCGCTTGCGCCATTCGGACAGGTCTCAGCGCCAAACGGCGCCAGCGTGTCGGCGCGGCGCGCTTCCACGTAATCGACTGACGCAAAGCCGGTGGCGAGCAGATCGGCCTTCGCCGCATCCGTCGTCGCGCGGATCGGCTCGCCCGCTTCCAGCTTCGCAGCCGTCTCGTTCATCACCCGCGCCATCGCAGCGGCCTGGCTACGCTGCGTCGCATCGAGGTAGGCATTGCGCGACGACATCGCGAGGCCATCTACTTCGCGGCGCGTCGGCCCGCCGATGATCTCGATCGGGAAGCCCAGATCGTTCGTCATCCGCTTGATGACCAGCAGTTGCTGGTAATCCTTCTCCCCGAACACCGCGACGTCGGGCTGCACATGCAGGAACAGGCGGCTCACCACGCTGGCGACGCCTTCGAAGAAATGCGGGCGAACCTCGCCTTCGAGAATGTGGGACAGGTCCTTGACCACAACGCGCGTGCTATCGCCCGGTGGATACATCTCCGCGGCCGAGGGGCAGTAGCAGAACGAACAGCCCGCTGCTTCCAGCTTTTCCAGATCGCTTGCTTCAGCGCGCGGATAAGTGCCCAGATCCTCATGCGCCGCAAACTGCGTCGGGTTCACGAAGATGGACGAGGCGGCGACATCGGCCTTCTCGAGCCCGAGCTTGATCAGGCTGATATGCCCATCGTGCAGCGCGCCCATGGTCGGGGCGAAGGCGATGCGTTTGCCGGCGGCGCGCTGGGCCCGATGCCAGTCGCGAGCTTCCGCCCGTGTACGCGCGACGACCAGACTGGAACGCTTGGGCAAGGCTCAACCCTTCGAAAGACGCAGGGGCGGGCTTCTAGGCCCGTTCCGCACGTGGATCAATCGCCAGTTCCCGCGGCTGCGTCGCCGCGGGTTTAAGGGTCCTTAACCGGCTCAGCCGATCTTGGCTGCATGCGATCATGGCTTGGCCGTTATCTCAGGTTTGCGGGGTTCAGCGTCGCGGCGCTGGCAGTGGCTGCGTGCGTGAAGATTGCGCCCGCCCATGCCGCTCCCGGCCGTCCCGAACCGCTGGTCGGCGATCCGCCGGAAACCGGCCAGATGGCCGCCAAAGCCCAAACCGTCAGCGAAGCCGACCGCATCGCAGCCCTGGAAGCCCAAGTTGCAGCGCTGGATTCCCAGGTCGCCAACCTGCGCAAAGCCTTCGACGTGCTGGGCCCGCTGCCCGAGCACCCGGACCTGTTCATCCCGGTTTCGCAGTCCGAAATCGCCGGCCAGCCGGTCGACGCCGAGGCTGAGAACAACGCCCGACTCGCTGCCCTATATTCGCCGCCCCCGGCGCTCGACCGGGCCTCGTCCCTGTTTTACGCCGCAGAACTGGGCTCCTTCGCCTCGAAAACGGCCGCAGAGAACCGCTGGAAACAGCTCGTTGTCGCCAAGGGCCTGAGCGGGCTCGAGCCCGGTTATGCAGCAATTGGCGCTGAAACCCGCCTGACGGCTGGCCCGATGGCCAGCCAGGCGGCCGTGGAAGCTCTCTGTGTGGAACTGTCTTCCCTGACTGGCGCTTGCCGTGCCGTCGCCCCGATAAGGGCGTACTGAGTCTATGGTAACCTCCGTCATGACAGCCCCCTCCGCCACGACCTCGCGTGACGCCGCCGGCCACACCGGCCTGGCGCACACCATCGTTGTCGGCAACGAGAAGGGCGGGGCGGGCAAATCGACCGTCGCCATGCACCTCTGCGTCGGCCTGCTGCGCATGGGCATGAAGGTCGGCGTGATGGACCTCGACGTCCGCCAACGCTCGCTGGCCCGCTATATCGAGAACCGCTCGCGCTGGATCCGCAACACGGGCGCGCCGCTGCCCATGCCGGAAGTCGCCCGCATCGACGCCAGCCAGGCCCGCGATCTGGACGCCGCCGAGACCGAGGAATCCAAGCATTTCGAAGACAGCCTGAAGCGCCTGTCCGAGAAGTGCAATTTCATTATCATCGACGCGCCGGGCGGCGACACCTTCCTGTCGCGCACCGCCCATTCGGCCGCCGATACGCTGATCACGCCGCTGAACGATTCGTTCGTGGACTTTGACCTTCTGGGCGACGTTGATCCTCAGACGCTCGAAGTCGCCCGCCCCAGCTTCTATGCCGAACTCGTCTGGGAATGCCGGAAACAGAAGGCCCAGCAGACGCGCAAGCCGATCGACTGGATCGTCATGCGCAACCGCATGTCGCCGCTGGACGCCCGCAACAAGCAGCGCGTGGGCGAAGCCCTCGACAACCTCTCCCGCCGCGTCGGCTTCCGTATCGCGCCGGGCCTGTCAGAGCGCGTGATCTACCGCGAGCTGTTCCCGATGGGCTTGAGCTTGCTGGACCTCACGGATGCAGGCTCCGGCGTCGCCTTCACGATGAGCCACGTCGCCGCCCGCCAGGAAATCCGCGACCTGATGATCGTGCTCAAACTGCCGGGTCTCGAAGGCAAAGAGATCAGCTTCTAGCTGCACTCCGATTGTCATCCCGGCCGTAGCGAAGCGGAGAGCCGGGACCCATTCATCCATCGTCGTAGTCTCACAATAGTTCCCGGATAGCGCTACGCGCTTCCGGGATGACAAGTCGTGGGCTCACCTGTTCAATGCGTGCAGGGAGGACACCAATGCCAACACCAAAGAAGCCCGCCAAGGCTCCAGCCAAACCCGCCAAAAAGCCTGCAAAGCGCATTGTTCAGACGCTGAACGTCAACGCGCCAGGCAAGACCTATCCGCGCGACGCCGACAAGTACGAAGCCGCCCGGAAGGCATTTCTGAAGGTGATGCCGAAAACCGGTCCGGGCGTGACGCAGGCCGAGATGATGGTGCTGATGAAGGCCGCGCTGCCCGCCAGCGAATGGGACACGACGCAGGGCTGGTGGACCAAGACCGTGCAGCTTGATGCAGAAGCGCGCGGCGAGGTCATCCGCGACGGCGGCAAGCCGTTGCGCTGGAAGAAGAAGTAGTCAGCTAGATCAGTCTTACTGGGCCGAAACCGGCAGCGACAGCTGGTTCATCGCCTGTGCGCTCGGGGCCGAACCCGTGGCGACTTCGCTGGTGACCAGGATGGCGTCCTGCGGAGCAACCGTCGTCTGCACCGAAGCAACCGGCGTTGCGGCCAGCTGAGTCGTTGCAACCGGAGCAGCAGCCGGAGCGGCAGCCAGTTGGGCCTTGGCCGGCGAGGCTTCGATCAGCGCGCCGATCGGGTCGTTGGCAGCATCAGCCGTTTCGCTGTCGCCTTGCGCCACTTCCTCGAAAGCCTCGTCGCCTTCTTCGGTCGACTCTTCCAGCTCTGCCACAAGGGCAGGGTCGTTGGAGGAAACGAGGGCTGCGCCATCGTCTTCCTGCAGCTTGCGAAGCTGGGCCATGGCGAGGTTGTCGGCCGAGGTGACCGGGGCGCGTTCGCCGAAAGCGATACGGGCGCGCAGGTCGTCGTCAGCAGGTGCGCCGGTGATGTCGAGGAAGGCGGCTTCCAGAAGGTCGGCCACGTGCTGGTCGCGCGAGCGGCCGGTGGTGCCGCCCATCATGACAGCGATAACGCGGCGGCCCGAACGTTCGGCCGAAGCCATCAGGTTGTACCCCGAAGCGTTGGTGAAGCCGGTCTTGATGCCGTCGACGCCCTGAACGCGCTTCAGCAGCTCGTTGTGGTTGGCGTATTTGCGCTTGCCCCAGGTGAAGGAGGACAGCGAGAAGTAGTTATAGCGGTCGCGGTGGTCGGCATAGACAGCCTCGGCCAGCTTCGCCATGTCGCGGGCGGTGGTGATCTGCTTCTTGTCCGGCAGGCCCGACGCGTTCTGGAAGTTGGTGGAGGTCATCCCCAGTTCCAGCGCCTTGGCGTTCATCTTGGCGGCGAATTTCGTTTCGCTGCCGTTACCAAGTTTCTCGGCGATCACGATGGCGACGTCGTTGGCGGACTTGGTGACCAGGGCGCGAATCGCGTCCTCGACCTTGATGGTCGAGCCCGACTTCAGGCCGAGCTTGGACGGTTGGGCCTGCGAGGCCTTCTTGGAGACGGGCAGGCGGTCCGAAAGCTTGAGCTTTCCGGCGTCCAGCGCGTCAAAAACGAGATACAGGGTCATGACCTTGGTCAGGGACGCCGGATGACGCTCTTCATCGGCGTCGCGGGCGTGCATCACCTGGTGCGTGTCCAGATCAATGACGATTGAGGCGTATTTGCCAGCCCAGGCAGGGGTCGAACCGAGAAGGGCGAGCGCCAGAACCAGCGCCGCCTTACGGATCCAGGCGATCGGAGAGATCGTCTTCATACGCAAGGGATTCCTCTTTCAGAAAGCACATACAAAGACGAGATTGAGGGTCCGACGTGGACATTACCCAATCTTTAAGTCACGTCACCCCTGTTCTGCAGAATGGCACGATCGTCCGTCCCTGGCGCCCATCTTTGGGTCTCTGCCGCCGATTAGGGCGGTGCTTCGCTTAATCGTGCATGAACCGTGCAAGTTGTCGCAGGGAGGGTTCAGCGAAGCGGCCACGAATTAACCTTGCGCCCGGACTTTGTGCAAACCGTGGCAGACGCTGCAGGAACACGATCGCGTCAGCCCTCCGGATCGGCCCCGCCAGCCCCTACTTCTGACGCTTCCCCCAGGTGTTCGTGAGGGTAGCCCTTTCAACTGCGCTCCAGATCAATATCTAATAGAGAGCGAACCGCTGCTAACCCACCACAAACACGCTAGGCTCTCCCGAAAGGGATCCATTCAGGAACTATGACCGAGAAGCGACCTCAACCACCCGGACAAGGCCCCGGCGCACCCGGCACCGCCAAGGAGCTCGGCGTCCAGACGCGCGCGAAGCCGAAGCCCAAGAAGCCGTCCATGTACCGGGTCCTGCTGCTGAACGACGACTACACTCCCATGGAGTTCGTGGTCCTCGTGCTGGAGCATTTCTTCAACAAGTCCCGTGAGGAAGCCACGCGGATCATGCTGCACGTCCATAACTATGGCGTCGGCGTGTGCGGCGTATTCCCCATCGAGGTCGCTGAAACCAAGGTGGCTCAGGTCATGGACCTGGCCCGCCGAAGCGAACACCCCCTTCAATGCACCAAAGAACGAGAGGATTAGGCACGCTTAATGCCCTCACTCACACCCAGCCTCGAACGTGCTCTCGAACGCGCCCTCGCACTGGCCGCGGACCGGAAGCATGAATATGCAACCCTCGAACACCTGCTGCTCGCCCTGACCGAGGACGAGGATGCAGCCGAGGTCATGACCGCTTGCAAGCTCGACATCGAGAAGCTGCGCCGCGACCTCGCCAACTATCTGGACAATGACTGCGCCTCGTTCGTCGTTGAAGATGGCGGACAGGTTCTGCCGACCGCCGCGTTCCAGCGCGTTGTTCAGCGCGCCGTGCTCCACGTCGAATCGTCGTCGAAGGACGAAGTGACGGGCGCAAACGTGCTCGTCTCGATCTTCGCCGAGCGTGACAGCCATGCCGCGTACTTCCTGCAGGAGCAGGACATGACGCGCTATGACGCGGTCAACTACATCAGCCACGGCGTCGCCAAGAAGCCGGGCATGTCGAAGCCGAAGCCCGTCGAAGGCGCGGCCGAGAAGGAAGAGGATGCCGCCAAGCCCGTGGGCGAAGCGCTCGGCGCCTATTGCGTCGACCTCAACCAGAAAGCCCGCGAAGGCAAAACCGATCCGCTCATCGGCCGTCACTCGGAAGTCGAGCGCGCGATCCAGGTTCTCTGCCGCCGCCGCAAGAACAATCCGCTGCTAGTGGGCGACCCGGGCGTGGGCAAGACCGCCATCGCCGAAGGCATGGCCAAGAAGATCGTCGATGGCGAAGCGCCCAGCATTCTTGCCGACGCCGTCATCTACTCGCTCGACATGGGCGCGCTGCTCGCCGGCACGCGCTATCGCGGCGACTTCGAAGAGCGTCTGAAAGCCGTGGTGAAGGAACTCGAAGAGCAACCCAAGGCGGTGCTCTTCATCGACGAGATCCACACCGTCATCGGCGCCGGCGCGACCTCCGGCGGCGCGATGGACGCATCGAACCTGCTGAAGCCCGCGCTTCAGTCGGGCCAGCTGCGCTGCATGGGCTCGACGACCTACAAGGAATACCGTCAGCACTTCGAGAAGGATCGGGCGCTCGCCCGTCGCTTCCAGAAGATCGACGTGGTCGAGCCGTCCGTCGAAGACACGGTGAAGATCGTGATGGGCCTCAAGCCGTTGTTCGAGGAGTTCCACGGCCTGAAATACACCAACGAGGCCATCCGCACCGCGGTCGACCTCTCGGCCAAGTATATCACGGACCGCAAGCTGCCGGATAAAGCCATCGACGTGATCGACGAGGCCGGCGCCGCCCAGTGGCTCGCGCCGGAAGGCAAGCGCCGCAAGCAGATCGGCCCGCGCGAAGTGGAAGCCGTCATCGCCAAGATGGCGCGCATTCCACCCAAGCAGGTCACGAAGTCGGACGCCGAACAGCTCAAGTCGCTCGAGACGGATCTCAAGCGCGTGGTCTTCGGCCAGGACAACGCCATCAAGGCGCTGTCCACAGCGATCAAGCTGGCCCGCGCCGGCCTGCGCGAACCGAACAAGCCGATCGGCTGCTACCTGTTCTCCGGCCCCACCGGCGTCGGCAAGACGGAAGTGGCGAAACAGCTCTCGTCCATTCTCGGCGTCGAGATGCTGCGCTTCGACATGTCGGAATACATGGAGCGCCACACGGTCTCGCGTCTCATCGGCGCGCCTCCGGGCTATGTCGGCTTTGACCAGGGCGGCCTGCTGACCGACGGCGTCGACCAGCATCCGCATTGCGTCCTCCTGCTCGACGAGATTGAGAAGGCGCACCCGGATCTGTTCAACATCCTGCTGCAGGTGATGGACAACGGCACGCTGACGGACTCGAACGGCAAGAAGGTCGACTTCAGGAACGTGATCCTCATCATGACCACGAACGCAGGCGCATCGGATGCGGCGAAGGAAGCGATCGGCTTTGGCCGCGGCAAGCGGGAAGACGAGAATGAAGAGGCGATCAAACGCCTGTTCACCCCGGAATTCCGCAACCGTCTCGATGCGACGATCCCGTTCGCGGGCCTGTCGCAGGAGATCATCGAGATGGTCGTCGACAAGTTCATCCTCCAGCTGGAAACCCAACTGGCGGACCGCAACGTCACGATCGCGCTCACGCCGAAAGCTCGCAAGTGGCTCGCTACGCGCGGCTACGACGAGGCCTATGGCGCGCGTCCGCTGGGTCGCCTGATCCAGGAGCACGTCAAGAAGCCGATGGCCGACGAGCTTCTGTTCGGTTCGCTGCAGAAGGGCGGCGGCGTGAAGATCGACATCGACAAGAACGACCCCGAAAAGCTGTCGTTCAAGTTCATCGCCGATCCGAAACCGACGACGAAGGAAAAGCCCGAACCCGAAGCTGTCGAATAGGGCAAACCTACGGAAAACCATGAGGGCGGCTCGAAAGGGCCGCCCTTTTTGTTTGACGATCAGGCGCCCGGCACGGCAACAACACCCCGGGGACGGAACGCTGCGAGTTTGAGGGCGCATGACGAAATACATCGCGAAGGCCAACAACGACGTGCTGTCGCATTGCGGCTGTGAGGGCGAGATCGCCTCCGGCCCTGCACAGCTTGATTGCCCGTGGTGCGGCTGCGGTTACCTGATGACCTGCATGAAGTGCCGCAAGGCTTTCACTTTCGCCCGCGTGATCGATGTCGACCGCACCTATGCAGACATCGTGCGCGACGACCTCGCGCGCCGCGACATCGAAGTGAATGACGAGATCGTGGGCGAGGGCGTCGAATGGATGACCGAAGCCTTCGCCGACCTGAAGATCGGTGACATCGTCATCTATCTCGACGGCGCCTATCTCAGCATCGACACCACCAACTTCGCCTATGACGGCTGGTACGCCCAGCACGACTTCGACCGCCTGCCTCACGTCGTCGCCCTGAAACAGCCGGGCGCCCTGCAAGCCACGCTCGGCGACAAGGACTATTGGCTCGAACGCGAGCTGGTGGACGAAGAGGCGTAGAGCCTACGGCTCCGGCGTCGCGCCGTTGGGGTCGACAACTGTGCCGACCTGCGTGGGCCACACGACCGGGAAGGGCGGGCCCTTGCGATCGGGGGCGGTGCAATCCTGCGAGCGCAGTTCCTGCACGGTGAACTTCTTGCCGTCCCAGTGATACGTGCCTTCCGATCCGCAGCGGCCATCGTCGGCGCTCTTGCGGAATGTCGTCAGCGTTTCATTGCCGGAGTCGATCTCGGCCATGCTCGCCTGATCCGTCGCGAACCATGCGCCGGCTTCGTAGTCGGGGATGGTGAGCAGTTCGAGGTCTTCGGCGCTGTGGACCGAGAACAGGCGATGCGTCGTCGAATAGGCGCCTTGGCTGCAGCCGAGCATCACGATCGCGCCGTTCTGCAGGCCGACCACTTTCGATTCGAGCTGCGCGTCTGCCGAACGCGTGCATCCGCCGATGGCGTCGCTGATCGTCTGGGCCGATGCGATGAGCGCCTGGTCGCCTTCGAGATTGCCCACCAGCGGGTTGGCCTTCGCTGCATCGGGATCGCCGCAAGCGCCAAGAGACACAAGCGCAGCGAAACTCACCGCCAGATTGCAGACCGAAGCCAGTCGCATGCACGTCCTCCACAGACCCGGCTGCAGTGATGACTAAACATTACTCCAAATCAATGGCTGTTCAGGGAGCAAAATGCAGCAGGTGTAACGGGGCTGTGTCGGCCGTGTGGCGCCTACCAATGCTCGCTACGGGGTTTGCCGCCGAAGATTTCGTCCAGCCGATTCTGCGTTCCCTTGGTAATGTCGGGCGGCGGGGACTTGGGATCGACGAAGCGAACCTCTGCAATCTCGCCCTTTTGCGTGGATTTGCCCTGCGTCCAGGTCCGGACCCGATAGACCAGTACATGATCGTTCGGGAAGAAGGCGTGGTTGGCGTGGACTGAAATCAGCTCCAGCGCTTCAGGTGCGGCAATGATTCCCGCCTCTTCCTTGAGTTCCCGCGACAGCGACCATGCACAGGTTTCGAGCCGCTCCACCCCGCCGCCGGGGAAGTGCCACCCCGCCGTGTAGGTGTGTTTCAGCAGTAGAACATGGCCTTTTTCGTCGACCACCACCCCCCTCACGCCGAGTGTGGCAGGCCGCCGCAGCCGGAAGTAGCCCTGGAACACACGCTCGCGAATTGTCTTTTTTCTCAAAGGAGAGAGGCCTTGCAGGTCATGGGGAAGGACAGGCATAGACGCAGTGCAGATCAGTTTGAAGGAGAATACCGTGGCAGCTGTCTGGGCAATTCTGACCGTGGTTGTTGTTTTCAGCCTCCTGAACCTCATCGAATACCGCCGGATCGACTAGGGTCCGTCATCCACGGCGCCGGGGGCGGATGACCCGGGGAAGGGGCAGCTGACATGACCGGCTCGATCGTATTCCTCGTCCTCGGCTTCGCCGTTCTGATCTATTCGGGCGACTGTCTCGTTCGCGGCGCGCTGGCGGCTGCCTACAAGACCAATGTGTCGCCGCTGCTCGTCGGCATCGTCATCGTCGGCTTCGGCACGTCGATGCCGGAATTCCTGATTGGCGTGCAGGCCGCCTCGAATGGCTATTCGGGGCTGGCGCACGGCAACATCATCGGCTCGAACATCGCGAACATCTTCATGGTGCTCGCACTCCCCGCGCTGATATTCCCGATCACCACCGTCGCGCATCGCATGCGCATCACCGCCTTCTTCATGCTCTGTTGCACGGCGGCGTGGATCGGCGTCACCATGTATTTCGGGCTGACGCAGATCGTCGGCATGGTCTTCCTGGTGATCCTCGCGATCTATGTCGTGCTCGCGTGGATGATCGACCGCGAAGACATGACCGAGGATACGCACGAAGAAATCGCGATCATGAAGACGCCGGCATGGCGGATGACCATGCTGATTCTGATCGGCCTGATCGGTCTTCCCCTCGGCGCCCGCTTCCTCGTCGATGGCGGCATCACGCTGGGCAAGGAGCTGAATATCTCCGAGCGCATCATCGGCCTGACGCTACTGGCGTTCGGATCATCGCTGCCGGAACTCGGCGCAGCGGTGGCGGCTGCGGTTCGCAAGCAGTCGGATGTCGCCATGGGCAACATCATCGGCGCCTGCATCTTCAACATACTGGGCGTCGGCGGCGTGGTCGGCATACTCGGGCCGCGTACGGCGCTGAGCCCTGAATTCACGGCCTTCAGCAACTGGGCCATGGCGCTCGCCGCGATCCTTGTCGTGCTGGTGATCTTCGCGAAGCGACGGGTCGGGATGCTGACCGGACTGGTCTTCCTGACGCTCTATGGCGTCTATCTGCTGGGCCTCGTGAACAACTGGTCGTTCGAGGGCGTGGGCGATCTGGTGATCGCACCGCAGGCGCAGACGCCCACTCCGGATTGATCAGCGGCCGACTAGTCCGTGATCGTCTTCGGCGTGACGAAGGCCTGCAGCTTCCATGAAGCCTCCGCGTCCTTGCGGGCGAATACGGCGCCGGCGCAGGTCGGGTATTTTGCGCGCACGCGGGTTTCGAGCTCATTGTTCCGATGCGACCAGCGCGCGGCGAGTTCGTGCATGCCGGGATTGTGCGCCACGATCATGACGCGTTCGGCGCCGGCATTCTCGGCTTCTTCGGCGAGATCTTCGGCGGCGCAGAGATAGAGCGATTGCTGGAAGCGGACTTCGGCCTTCGGAAAGTTCGAAGCGATCAACGCCCACGTTTCCCGCGTGCGCTTGGCGGCGGAGACGAGAACGACCTGCGGATCGGCGCCGGCATCGGCGAGCGCCTTGCCGACGACGGGCGCATCCTCACGGCCGCGTGCGGCGAGGGGGCGATCGAAGTCTTCCCCTGTGTCGCTATCGGCCGCCGCTTTGGCGTGGCGAAGAAGTACGAGCTGCTGCATCCGTCCCGGTCCCTGTGACGGCTGACCTCTGCCGCAAACTTCCCGGTCTTCCAAGGGGCTAACCCGTAAAGGCGACTTCAGGATGGCAGTCGCGACGATTTAACGTTCACACCCTCTTGTGCAATGCAATATTATGACCATCATATAAATCAGCTCACAAGGAGTAGACATCATGACCCGGGCTGTCATTGCTGGTTACGCACGCACGCCGTTCCATTTCGCCAACAAGGGAAAACTGGCCGGCGTTCGGCCGGATGACTTGGCTGCCATCGCCATCAAGGGGCTGGTCGAGCGGACCGGCATTGATCCGAAAACGCTGGAAGATGTGGTGCTCGGATGCGCCTATCCGGAAGCGGAGCAGGGATCGAACATTGCGCGACTGGCCAGCTTCCTTGCGGGACTGCCGATCGAGCTGGGCGGGATCACGATGAACCGCTTCTGCGGCTCGTCCATGTCGGCCATCCATTATGCGGCGGGCCAGATCGCGATTGGCGCGGGCGATGCGTTCATCGCGGGCGGCGTCGAGAGCATGACGCGCGTGCCGCAGGGTGGGTTCAATCATTCGCCAAATCCGCGCTTTGCGAGCAAGGGCGCGACGAGCCCCGACGTGATGCTGGACGCCTACATCTCGATGGGTGAGACGGCGGAGAATGTCGCCAAGCAATACAATGTCTCGCGCGCAGAGCAGGAGAAGCTGGCTTATCTCTCGCAGATGAAAGCCGCCGAGGCGCAACGCGCGGGCAGGTTGAAAGACGAAATCGTGCCGGTGACGACCGCTGATGGCATCGTTGATGCCGATGGCACGTTGCGTCCTTCGACCACCCTGGAAGGGTTGGCCGGACTGAAGCCTGCTTTCCGTCCCGATGGCGTCGTGACGGCTGGCACGGCATCCCCGCTGACTGATGGCGCGGCGATGACGCTGATCACGAGTGAGGCCTATGCGAAGCAGCATGGCCTCGAGATTCTTGGCGTCATCCGCTCGGTCGCTGTTGCTGGCGTGCCGCCGGAGATTATGGGCATGGGGCCGGTGCCGGCTTCGCAGAAAGCGCTGGCGCGTGCGGGACTTTCGATCCGCGATATCGACGTGGTCGAGATCAATGAGGCGTTTGGATCGCAGGCTGTTGCATCCATCCGCGAGCTCGGCATTCCGATGGAGCGCGTGAACATTGATGGCGGCGGCATCTCGATCGGCCACCCGCTTGGCGCGACCGGCGCACGCATCACCGGCAAGGCTGCGCAGATCATGAAACGCGAGGGCGGCAAGTTCGCGCTGTCGACGCAATGCATCGGCGGCGGGCAGGGTATCGCAACTGTGATCGAAGCGGCCTGACGCGTCCTTCCTTGTACGAACGGTGTTGGAGGTGGCGCGATATGTGCCACCTCCAACTATACGTTGCGAGCCGTTCAGTATTGCCCATGTTAAGTCCCAGTGAATTCTGGCTGGGAGACGTGCAGTATGGCGACGGTCGTGCGGGGGGTGGCTTCGGGCGTAGAGAAGGGGATTGATACAACACCGCTGAGGAATGGCGCTGTTGTGGTCAACCAGCTCGCGGGCCTCAGGGTGGACAACAAGCCGGTCGTCTATCGTGGACGTGATTTTCCCTCGATCCGTGATGGCGACGAGATTGTTGCTGCCGGCGACATGACCAATGGCACGCTGCAGGCAATCGCGCTGCGCAATGTCAGCACGGGCGCGACCTATGGGCCGCCTCTGATGGCGCCGATGATCCTCACGGGCGTGCTGGCGCTGATCGGCCTGATGGCGATCGGCCTGCCGCTGGGCCTGGGCTACATCATTCTTGCGATCGCGGCGTTCGTGGGCTTCCGCATCTACAAGGTGTCGGCCGCCAAGACGGCGGTGAAGACCTGACTTCATTCCACCAGCTTCGCGAGTTTCGCGAGCGACATGCGCCAGCCCTCCTCATTGGCTTCGGGCGGTACTCCGGGCGGCACATTCTCATGCAGGCCTGTGAGCTCCGTTCCACCGCCTGGGGCATCGGCGAGGGTGAAGGTCATCAGCATCTCGCCCTGCATGGACGGGTCGCTGGTTTCGAATTCGGTGGTCTGGACCACTTCGCGATCGGGCACGAGCCTCACGAAGCGACCGCCATGCGTGTCCGTGTGCGCGCTCGATTTGCCGGCATGATCGGTTGAATCGTAGGTGAGCGAGATGCGGTAAGCGCCGCCTTCACGCGGCTCGAAGACGTGGATCTCGCTGGTCATGCCATCGGGCACCATCCATTGCTGGACGGACTTCGCATCCGTCAGCGCGCGATAGACCGCGCTGCGCGGGGCGTTGATGTGCTGTGTGACGCGGGTTGTGCTCATGATGTCAGAGCTAATGTCCGGGCATCGGCAAACAAGATGGGCGGCCTTGCGAGCCGCCCATCTCACTAACCTTTAACACAGACAACCTGTTTCAGGGTGTGGACCACCTCGATCAGATCCGTCTGCGCGGCGATGACGGCGTCGATGTCCTTGTAGGCCATCGGCGTTTCGTCGATCACGCCCTGGTCTTTCCGGCATTCAACGCCTTCGGTCGCCTCGCGGTGATCCTTCAGCGTGAACGTCTCCTTGGCTTTGGTGCGCGACATCTTCCGGCCTGCGCCGTGCGAGCACGAGCAGAAGGAATCCGCGTTGCCTTTCCCGCGCACGATGAACGACTTTGCGCCCATCGAACCCGGGATGATGCCGAGTTCGCCCTCTCCGGCGCGGACTGCGCCCTTGCGGGTGACCCAGACATCGGCGCCGAAGTGGTGTTCCTGCTCCACATAATTGTGGTGGCAGTTCACCGCGTGCTTGCCGAGCTTGAACTTCGGGAGATGCTCGCGCATCGCCAGAAGGGTTCGCTCCATCATCGCTTCGCGGTTCGCGCGCGCGTAGTCCTGCGCCCATGAGACCGCTTCGATGTAATCGTCGAAGATCGGTTCGCCCTCGATAAAGAAGGCGAGGTCCTGATCCGGGACGTGATAGCCGAGGACGCGTTTTTCCAGCATCCGGCGGGCAGCTTCGATGAAGTACTGCCCGATCTGGTTGCCGGTTCCGCGCGAACCCGAGTGCAGCATCACCCAGACGTGGCCGCGTTCATCGAGGCAGACCTCGATGAAGTGGTTGCCGGAGCCGAGCGTGCCGAGCTGTGCGCCGAGCTTGTGGTTCGGAATCTTGCGGTGCTTGTCGCGGATGCGATCAAGGCGCGCGTTGAGATCCGAATTGCGCAAGCGGGACGCGACAGAGTCCGGGATCGTGCCCCATTCTCCGTTGCGGCCAAAACCTGCGGGCGCCTTGCGTTCGATTTCCGAACGCAACTTCGCCAGCGAGTCCGGCAGTTGCTCAGCCGTCAGCGTGGTTTCGACGGCCATCATTCCGCAGCCGATGTCGACGCCGACAGCGGCGGGGATGATTGCGCCCTTGGTCGGGATGACCGAGCCAACGGTTGCGCCGCGTCCGAAGTGGACGTCGGGCATGACGGCGAGGTGGGAATGCACGAAAGGCAAACCCGCCACGTTTTCCAGCTGTTCGCGGGCGCTGTCCTCGACGGGAACGCCTTTGACCCAGGCTTTGATGCGGCCCCCTTTGGCCGTTTCGAACACTTCGAAAGTGCTCATGTCTGCGTTTCCTTTTTTCGCAGACCCTCCGCGCATTCCGGAGTTTATCATCGTCGCTTGCGGACAACAAAAAACCCTCCGGCGAGTTGCGCGGAGGGTTCGGTTTCGATCAGCTGTGCTGACCCTTGAACCTAGTCCTCCATGCGATCGCAATCGACCAGCTTGGGCTGGGCGATAGTGCCGATCTGATTTTCGTTGCGCCGTTTCATCGGGCGACTCCGAAAAGGAGGTTGATCCAAGGCGGCGGTGTTTGATCGAAGAATGCGGCGGCGTCAAGGCGACGCACGCCATACAAATTCGTTAAGGCCCGAACGTGTCAGGGCGCAGCGGCGATGCGGAAGCCGGTGAGGCGATCGCGAGCATCGGGCGCGCTGCGTGTGCGCGAGGCGATGCGGAGCGCTTCGACATTGTCGCTGAAGGCGCCGCCGCGCGTGACGCGTTGTGCGCACTTGGCGACTTCGACCGAGCGGCCATCGAGCGGCGCTTTCTCGAACGTGTTGACGTAGCAGTCCTGCGTCCACTCGCGGACGTTGCCGGTGACGCCGCGCAGGCCGAAGGCGTTGGCTTCGAGTGCGCTGACATCCTGCGTGGCGGAGCCTGCGCCTGAGAGGGCTGCATCGTTGAGGGCGCCCCACCAGAAGGGCGTGGTTGTTCCGGCGCGGCCGGCATATTCCCATTCGGCTTCGGTGGGCAGGCGATAGGCGCGGTTGGTTTTCTTCGAGAGCCAGGCGGCGTAGGCGGTCGCGTCTTTCCACGAGACGTTGGTGACCGGCAGCTTGCCGCGGCCGAGGCCTTTGTCATCCGGCGTGTACTTGCCGCATCCGCCATCGGCGACGCAGGCATCCCATTCGTCGAAGGTGACTTCGGTGACGCCAATCGCGAACGGCGCCATGGCGACCTTGCGTTGCGGGCCTTCCCACGCCTTGCGGCCGAGTTCGTCGTCGGGTGCGCCCATCATGAAAGTGCCGCCGGTGATGTTGAGCATCAGCGGGCAGGCGTCGCATTCGCGGAAGGTCGTGTGTGCGGGTTCGGCTTTTGCAGGTTCGGCTGCGGGGGCGGGCGTTGCTTCAACCGGCGCAGCGTTGGCGAGCGCTTCAGGTGTGGCGACGGCGGTGAGCGCGGGCGTGGCTGGCGTTTCGGCGCCGGCGGAGCGGAGCGAGGCCACGTTGCTGGCGACGTTGGAGGCGCCGCTTGAGAAGGAGGCGATGAGTGCGCCGACCTGTTGCGGCTTCCATGCATAAAGGCCGCCGAAGCCGGCAATCAGCAGGACGAGGAAGGTGACGAGGACGGCGCCGATGCCGGGGCCTTTCTTCTTCGCCATGTGTTCCTTGCGGATGGCGACCTGTTTGGGCGCGGCTTTCGCCTTGCCCTTCTTCGTCGTCGGTTTCTTCACGCCGCCTTCGGCGAAGAGCGGGCCGGGACCTGCAGCGGTGATGCGCGCGCGGATGACGTCGACCAGCTTGCGCCAGTTCGGATTGGCGCGGTCGCCATCCCATTGCGAGAGGTCGTTGGTCTGGATGAGTTCGAACATGACCGGGCGATCGCACTCTTCGATCATGACGGGCACGAGCGTGTTCTTGCGCTGGCCGATCGTGGCTTCGGCGCGTACCCAGCGGGACTTCACCGAGCGGCTGGACCAGAGGACGACGACGGCCTTGGCGGAGCGCAGGCGCTCCTCGGTGATCTCGTCGTAATTCTCGCCTGCCTTGAGCTCCATATCGAGCCAGACATTGATGCCTTCGTGGACGAGCGCGTCGACCACGCGCTGCGCGAGCGGAAGATCTTCCCGGTTATAGGAAACGAACACGTCAGGCATAGCGGACCCCAGAACCCGATGGCGCAATGCTGTAGGCTTGCTGCAGGTAAAGGCAATCGGGGAATGCCCAATTCGCGCAGTGTGATGGGGCCGAACTCGCGCTGGCGGGGTGGGATGCCGGGAGTTTGCGCGGGCGGTGATGGGTTGCATGGCGTTGTGGACCCCAATCCGGGTTTGGCTGAGCGTGTGGCGCCGGTTCGCGATCCCGCAGGTGAGTGCGGGGCGGGCAGGTTTTCGTTGGGGAAGGCTAGCCGGGGTCGTCGCGTGGCTCTGGCACGAGTGCGGGGGTGCGTTCGAAGGCGCGGACGGCGCGCGCTTCGATCGCGATGGCGTTGAAGTATTCCGGGCGGCCATGCCACCAGCCGAGGCTGGATTCGCGCAGGACGAACGGCGCGCCGAGTGAATGTGCGGGAAGGCGCGCGAGGAATTTGGCGAGGCGCTGGATCGCGGGCGCGGGGTCTTTCAGCACGTGGGTGAGCGTTTCGATACGGCGCGCGAGGTGGCGGCCGGAGATCGGTGTGGTGGGGCGATCTTCTTGTGTGGGCGCGGTGGTGGACGTGAGCGGTGCGTCGTCGTCAAGCGACGATGTTTCCCAGCCGAGGACGCGGAAGGCGGCTGGCCTGTTGTTCGGCTGTTGTGGCTCGTTGTGATCGGGTTGGGTTTGGTGTTTGGCGCGGGTGCGCGGCGATGGCGGTGTGGCGGACTTGGCGTTCGCGATGAGGTCGCGGCCTTCGCGTGTCATCAGCAGGTGGATGATCGCCTCGGTGATGAGCAGGGAGCGCACCAGCGTTTCGAGCGGGATGAGACGGCAACGGATGGCGTGACGCTCTGTGTAGGTCGTGTCGCGGGCGGCGAGGCCGGCGGCGGAGCGCGCCTCGCGCATCAACACGACGAACATGGCGGCGATGCGCTCCCACAGTTCGGGGAGCGAGAAGCTGGTCGGCGGCCATGGCGGCGCGGACAGGGGATCGATCATGCGTTTCATGGCGCGGAGTATGCGGCGGGGTGGAGCGGGTGTGGGGATGTGGGTGCGGGCGTCCTACAGCTGGGGGTGAGGTTGGTGTTGTGGTGGTGGGGTTTTGGGGTGGGGTGTCCTACGGGGGAGGTGGTGGATTCCGCGGAATCCAATTGGGTCG
Source organism: Hyphomonadaceae bacterium (assembly GCA_965229115.1). GTDB lineage: Bacteria > Pseudomonadota > Alphaproteobacteria > Caulobacterales > Hyphomonadaceae > UBA7672. The sequence continues at coordinate 1,374,312 of CBDDIR010000003.1, forward strand.
GTGGTGAACGCAGCGACCCCCACCTGTCCTCCCCCTTTTAGGGGGAGGGACCGAGTTGCGCGAACTTACTTCTCGACTGAGGACGGCGAGCCTGCAGGGTCCCTCCCCCTAAAAGGGGGAGGACAGGTGGGGGTCGGGTTGGGAGGTGGGGTTGGACGGGGTGAGCGCTGCGGTTTCGCTGCAATCAATCAGCTTATGATTGCTGACGCGCTCACTCTGTTGCCGTAAACCGAAGTGTGAATCGTGGAGGGTTGTCTTGATGAAACGTGCCGGTGTTGTGTTTGCGGGCGTTGCCTGTCTGGTTGTGACGGCGTGCGGCCAGTCGGAGGCTCCGGCTGCTGCGGCTCCTGAAATGGCGAGTGCGCCGGCGGCTGTGGCGGAGGCGCCGGCTGGGTTGCCGGCTTATCTTGCGCCGATGGCTGGGGCGAAGATCACGCAGAGCTCGTCGCATGATGGCGATCACACGATGATGTACACGATCGACAAGCCGATGGCCGAGGTGACGGCGCACTATCGCGAGGCGATCAAGGTGGCGGGCATCACGACGGACACCGACATGGGCACGAGCGACGGGCATTCGATCACGTACAGCCAGAGCCCGAGCTTCACGGTGATGTTCACGAACAAGGGCGGAAGCGCGACGGACGTTTCGGTGATGAGTTCGAAGTAGGGGTTGGTGCGCGCTCGTCCTTCGACGGACGCGCATCTTCGATGCGCTGCTCAGGATGAGCGCTAACCGATGATTGCTATCCCGGCCGCAGCGAAGCGTAGAGCTGTGAACCAGTTAGACGCTGTCGTGCTGTCGCAATGGGTCCCGGATAGCGCTTCGCGCTTCCGGGATGACAGGTTTGTGGCATTGCTATTATCGGGCCGCTAACCGGTTCGTCGCATCCTGACGCCTCTTCAGAGGGGGCTGAAAATGCGATCGAGCTCTGCGCGTGGTCTTCTGTTGACCGCTGTTGTGATGGCGGCGGCATGTTCTGCTGGCGATGCGCCGGGGGCCTCGCTGACGGAGGTCATGCCGAAGGTTGTTGCCGGCAAATGGCGTGTCACCATCATGGTCGATGGCAAGGGCGGCGAGATGTCGTCCAACTTCTGCCGGCCGGAAACGGCGATCGATGACATCATGATGTCGGGCCTGCCGGGGAATGGCCGCAACTGTGAAGAACGTACGTTCGAGCAGGCGAGCGAAACATCCTGGCAGCTACACTCGGTGTGCAACTTCATGGGGACCGGCGACAGGAATGCGGACACGGTTGTGACGATCGACACGCATGTGAGCGGCAATCTGACATCGCACTATCAGGCGGAGTCGAAGCAGGTGTTCTCGAAGCCGATGAGCGGCGTGAGCCAGCAGACAATCCTGCAGAAGGCCGAGCGCGTCGGCGATTGTACGCCCAGCTGACGCGCGCGCGCTAACGCCGGTATTTGATGAACGGCGTAGCCTTGGCGACCTGGTCGTAGAGTTTGCGGGCCGTCGCGTTGAACTCCTGCGTTAGCCAATAGACCTGGTCGGCGCCGCGTTGGTCGGCGGCGGTATAGACGGCTTCGATGAGGGCGCGGCCTACGCCCTGGCCGCGGGCGTCCTGGCTGGTGAAGAGGTCTTCGAGATAGCAGCGCGGGCCGGCCGCCCATGTGACGGGGTGGAAGAGGTAGTGGACGAAGCCGAGGAGTTTGCCGTCTGGCGTGGTGGCGCAGAAGGCGTGGATGGGGGCTTCGGGATCGAGGATGCGTTGCCAGGTGAGGTCGGTGACTTCGGTGGGGACGGTCGCTTCGTAGAAGGTGAGGTAGCCCTGCCAGAGGTCGTTCCACTGGGCGCGGTCGGCGTGGGTGAGGGGGCGGATGGTGAAGGTCATGGGCTTCGCGGGGAATAGGGAATGGGGAGTAGGGAATAGGCAGCAAGCTTAGCAGCGGCCGGGACTACTCCCTACTGCCTATTCCCTACTCCCTAGCGTCACGCGTGGATGGCGATGGCGCCTTCGGTTTTCCAGTTGTCGGGCTTTTCGAATTTGAGGCGGCGATTGGCGGCGGCTTTGGCGCCGAAGGCGGCTAGGACGGCATCCAGCGCGTCGGCGGATTTGAGCATGGTCTTGCGGTCGGTTGGATCGATCATCAGGTGCCTTGTCTCTTCGAGGTGCGTGATGATCTGCGCGCGGACGGGACGGCCGTCTTCGTCGGCGTAGCCTGCGTTGGGGAGGCCCCAGGCTTTGAGCTGGGCGGCGGGGAAAGTCTCGACGAGCATGCCGGGGGCGTCTCGCCAGGGCCAGACGGGGCGCTGGCTGCGGGCGAGGAGCGTGAGGCAGGCGGCGGCAAAGGGCGCGCCGGGGCGTGAGCCGTTCCAGAGGGTGGAGCGGGTGGCGTTGTGCTGGCGCTCGGTGAGGCGGGCGGGTTTGGCGCTGGCGAGCGGAGCGTGGGTGGTTGCGTAGGCCACGAGGTCTGCGCCGCGGGGGAAGGGGCGGTCTTCGGCGACGGTGAGCTGGGCGATGTCGCGCAGGAGCTGGGCGTGGCCGCCGCGGGGCATGTGGGCTTCGGGCAGGCAGAAGGGCGCATCGATGGCGGCGGCGCGGTAGCGGCCTTCGCCGAGCAGGGTGACGAGGTTGTCGAAGGGGTCGGCTGCGCCGTCGAGCTTCTGGACGGGGCGGAGGTCGGCGAGGCGGGGGCCTTCGAGGGCGGCGATCCAGACGGTGGGTTTGGAGCAGATGCGGCGCCACGGGCCTGCGCCGCCGGAGAAGTCGATGCCGAGGAATCGCGCGTCGCTCATGGCGGGAAGGTGAACGGGATTAACTGTCGCGCCAATGGTTCGCCTGGGGTTTTGCGCTGTCTTTCGATGCGGCGCGACAGTTCAAAACCTTGACAGGAAGGGCCGTTACAGGCGCTTTGGGGGCGATGACGACTGTGACCTCTCCTGGCGCCGCGACGCGCGAAAAGCTGATGCAGGCTGCTGCGCGGATTGTTGCGCGCGATGGGCTCGCTGCGGCGACGACGGCGGCCATCGCGGCTGAGGCTGGCGTGGCCGAGGGGACGCTGTACCGGCACTTCGAGAGCAAGGACGACCTGCTGATCGCGGCGTATCGCCAGATGAAGCAGGAGGTGTTCCTGAATGCGGGCGAGGGGCTGGATACGAGCATGGCGCCGCCGGAACGCCTGAAGCGGACGTGGCGGGCGATCTATCTGGCGTATCGCGCGAACAAGGATGCGTTTGCGTTCGGTCAGCGGTTCGCGGAGTCGGCGCTGGCGGAGCGTGAGGGTGGCGAGGCCGGGCGCGCTGTGGGCCGCATGGTTGGGGATTTGAGGAAGGCCGGGATTGCTTCGGGCGACTTCAAGAACTTGCCGCCGGATCTCTTGGGCAGCCTGTTCATGGCGCCGATCGCGTATCTGCTGAAGGCCGAGATCAAAGGCCGGAAGTGGACGGATGCGGAGCTGGACGCTGCTGCTGATAGCGTGCTGGCTGGATGGACGAAGTAGCTCGTGAGGTGAGCATCGCGCTCGTCCTTCGACGGACGCGCACTTTGTGCGCTGCTCAGGATGAGCGCTAGACCACTAGCGACCCTGTAGCGCTCATCCTGAGCAGTTTGCGAAGCAAGCGTCCGTCGAAGAACGGGCGCGTGCGCGCAGGTGCATTTCAATGCACCCTACGGTTTAAGGATTACCTTCCCCACTAGCCTGCGATCTCGCATCAGCTCGAAGGCGTCTCGCCATTGGGTGAGCGGAAGCTCTGCGAACACGGCGGGGCGCGTGACGCCTTCGGCGGCCCAGCGCCAGATTTGGTCGCGGACTATGCGGCCGCGTTCCGGCAACTGGCGGCTGTATTCGCCGGCGCGGACGCCGATTACTGAGAAGCCTTTGATGAGGGGGATGTTGGTGTTGACGCTGGCGATGCGTCCGCCGGCGAAGCCGATGACAAGGAGGCGGCCGTTGAAGGCGATGCAGCGGGTGGACTCGTCGAAGATGTCGCCGCCGACGGGATCGAAGATGACGTCTGCGCCGCGGCCGTTGCTGAGGGCTTTGACTTGCTCGCGGAAGGCTTCACCCTTTTTTGGGCCGCGGTTGTCGCCGAGGACGATGACGTGGTTGGCGCCGGCGGCTTTGAGTGCGTCAGCTTTCTGGGGTGAGGCGGTGGTGGCGATGACGTTGGCGCCGAGGATGCGGCCGACATCGACGCTGGCCATGCCGACGCCGCCTGAGGCGCCGTGGACGAGCAAGGTTTCGCCGGGCTGCAGCTGGCCGCGTTCGACCAGCGAGACGTAGGCCGTGGTGTAGGCGGCGGGATAGGCGGCGGCTTGAGCGGCGCTCATTGCTTCGGGGATGGGGTGGAGCGAGGCGGCGGGGCTGATGGCGTAGTCGGCGAAGGCGCCGGTTTTCGTGCCGCCTGCAACGCGCTGGCCGGGCTGCATGGCGACGCCGGCGCCGACTGCATCGACGACGCCGGCGAGGTCCATGCCGACGGTGAAGGGCGGCGCAGGTTTGAACTGGTACTCGCCCTTGAGCATCAGGAGGTCGGGGAAGTTGAGGCTGGCGGCTTCGACGCGGACGCGGACTTCGCCTGCGCCGGGCTCTGGCAGGGGGAGGTCCTTCAGGGCGACGCGGGAGAAATCCTGCGCCAATGCCTCGCAAACCACTGCCCACATGTTGGTTCCTGTCTTCATCCGTACACGCGCATCACAGCGCGGGGCGCGCCGGCGACGTGCGCAGCAGGCCACCTAGCATGGAAAGGCCGAATGCCAATTTCAGCGCGCCGTCGGCTTCGACGAGCGCGGCAGTCGGGATCTGCGGTGCGAGCGCGCCAACGATCGCTACGCCGATGCAGGAGAGGCCGAGCCACAGGATCAAGGGGCCGACCGACACGAACATCGGGAGGAAGTGCGCGCCGACAACGGCGATCACGGCGAGGGTGCTGCCGCGTTCATCCAGCGTGATGTGCGGGAAGATCAGGAAGAAGACGATCATCTCCGCGATGATCGGGATCCAGATGGCGACGAGCTGGAAATTGGTGGGCCGGGGCAGGCCGCGTTTGCGGCCGATGATGGCGACGGTGACCAGCGCGGCGATGCCGACGCCGAAGCCCGCGAGCAGGACATTGGCGGAGGCGGACGGCGCGAACAGGGCGCCGATGAGAATCGCGATGCCGACGCAGACGAGGAAGGCGCCCGCGCCTGGGGTCATCGGCTTGTAGAGTTCGGGCCTGTAGAGCCGCATGAGAGCCCCTTCCGCTGCCTCTTTGATAGCCAGTCTGCACGCTGCACTGGCAGGCGGGCGGCGTCACGGTGCCGTTACGTAAAGTTTACGTCGGTGCTGTTGACACGAGTGCGGTGCAGCATGATCGTGTTCGCAACTGCACAAGAACATACGAAGTGCAGAAGGAAACGCTCCAGGGTCGTTGAGTAACGCAAAAGCAAAACGACAACCCGGAGAACTAACACTATGAAACGCATCGCAATTTTCGCCGCTCTCGCTCTGTCGGCCGGCATCGCCCACGCAGATCCGATCACCGTCTCGGCCCCCAAGGCGGACGCCTCGCAGGCAGAAGTCGCCGCTTATGTCGGCAAGCTGGACAAGGCCGTGAAGAACGTCTGCCAGTCGGCCTACAGCCCGATCATCGGCATCAACTATTTCAGCTACAAAGACTGCATCAAGGCGACCCGCGCTGACGTCGCCAAGCAGGACCCGACGGGCCTCTACGCGAAGGCCGACTCGGCTCCGGTGCAGGTCGCTGCCAAGTAAAATCCTGGTCGTTAGGGGACGGCATTTCGAAGGTCGGCAGACGCCCGGAGCATCGCTCCGGGCGTTTTGCGTTGTTTTCTGCAGATGGGTTTCAGGGAATGCCCTGAACATGCCGCAATTCGTTCATTGACACGACATATTGTTATTCGATAAACAATCATCGACAGTCGAGATGGTGGTCAGGCATCACGAGACGGGTCGAGCAAAAACATAACCGTGTCAAACTCGGAGAATACCCATGAAAACGACCTCCAAAACCAGCCTGATCGCCTCCATCGTCATCGCGGGCGCCCTCACGGCCGGCTTCGCTTCGGGCGCTGCATCCGCACAGAACCAGCCCTACCGCGGCGAGTTCGAAATCAAGTTCCACTACGACCCGGCCGAACTCGGCAGCCTCGACGGCGCGCAGACGCTTCTCGCTCGCCTTCAATCGATCGTCGTCGCCCACTGCGGCAACGAGCCGAACATGTCGCCGGAAGAGAAATTCCACGCGAACAAGTGCGTAAAACGCACGATGCGCAGCGCCATCGCCAAGTTCAACAACGCAACGGTCGCTGAAGCCTTTACCAACCGCGCTGACGGCTGATCCCCCTCAAGACCGTCAACGCGTATCGGGGCCGGACCTGCCGACGGGGTCCGGCCCTTCGCCTTTAAGTGGAGACCTATTCTCCTCTCCGCATGCGGGCCTCACCTCCCGCTATCCGGACGACGGCGTGGGGAGCGGCGGTAGAGACCGCATCGCTGCTCTCACCAGGCTCGCCGCTTGCCCGGACGCCCGCATTCTTCCCCAGAGAGTGCGGGCGGGCGCGGGGGTGGTGACGCTTGTGAGCACGCGCTCGTCCTTCGACGGACGCGCATCTTCGATGCGCTGCTCAGGATGAGCGCTAAACCTCCAGCTTACCTGTAGCGCTCATGCTGAGCAGCCGCGTAGCGGCGTCCGTCGAAGGACGAACGCGTACGCTCAGACCTTCGCCAGATCCGACACGTGTGTTGCGCCGCTGGCGTTCATCAGGTCGACGAGATTGTCCTTGATGCGTTGCGCCAGCATCGGGCCTTCGAAGACGAGCGCCGAGTAGAGTTGCACGGCCTGCGCGCCGGCTTTCAGTTTGGCGATGACGTCCTGGGCCGAAGCGATGCCGCCGGCGCCGATTAGGTCGAGCCTGTCGCCGACGGCGGCGTGGAAGGCGGCGAGGGTGTTGGTGCTCTTCTCGAAGAGCGGTGCGCCGGAGAGGCCGCCGGTTTCCTGCTTGTGGGTTGAGGCCAGCGTTTCGGGGCGGTCGATCGTGGTGTTCGAGACGATGAGGCCGGAGAGCCAGTCCTGTGCGAGGGCGACTTCGGCGATGTCTGTGATGGCCTTGTCGTCGAGGTCTGGCGCGACTTTCAGGAAGAGCGGGCGGCCTTTGACGGAGGCGTCCATCTCGCGCGCGGCGGCGCCGATGCGGCCGAGCAGTTCTTCGAGTGCGCCGCGATCCTGCAGGCCGCGCAGGCCCGGCGTGTTTGGGGACGAGATGTTGATCGTGATGTAGGTGCAGTAGGGCCAGACGGCTTTTACGCCGGCGACGTAGTCGGCGATGCGGTCTTCACTGTCCTTGTTGGCGCCGACGTTGGCGCCGACGACGCCGAGCTCGCGCGGGGCGGCGGCGAGGCGGCGGACATACATGCCGATGCCTTCATTGTTGAAGCCCATGCGGTTGATGACGGCGCGGTCTGCTGTGAGGCGGAAAAGGCGCGGGCGCGGATTGCCGGCCTGCGGGCGCGGCGTGACCGTGCCGCATTCGACGAAGCCGAAACCGAAGGCGAGCATCTGGGCGAAGACTTCGGCGTTCTTGTCGAAGCCGGCAGCGAGTCCGATCGGGTTCGGCAGTTTGAGGCCGGACTTGCGCAGGGTGATCGCGAAGCGCGGATCGTCGAGTTGCGGCGTCGGCCTGGCGAGGCCGGTCTTTAGCGCATCGATGGTGAAGCGGTGAGCGCTTTCGGCCGGCAGGATGCGGACGGCGGCCGTGGCGATGTCGAAGAGGCTCACGCGCTTATGCTTTCGGCTTGGAGGCGGGCGGCTTGGAGGCGGGTTCAGGCTGGCGCAGGACGAAGTCTGGCGCGAGAGGCGCGCCGTCTGCGTCGAACTCATCCAGCGGCCACATGGACGAGATGTTGTGGTCGCGGACGGTGGCATAGACGTGCGGGAAGTAATCGCCGCCGCGGGATTTTTCCCACTTCAGGTCCGGGCCGAAATCGGCGGTGTCGCACGAGACGAGGGTGAGGCCCTTCTGGCCCTTGAACCATTTGGCCAGCGTTTCCTGCACCTGCTTCGAGGTGGAGAAATGGACATAGCCGTCGGCCACGTCGACGGGCGCTTCCATGGCGCCGCCATCCTCGACGATGGCGAGCTGTTCCGCGGTGAGGATCTTGTAAATCATGGGCGGGTTTTGCGCTGGTTGGGGGTGGGTTGCAAGGCTAACGGGGGTGCGCGCTTGACCTTGGGGCGGAGTGGTCGCATCGGAGCCTTATGACCACGACCTCGGCACTTGTACTCTTCTCGGGCGGGCAGGATTCGGCTGTTTGCCTGGCCTGGGCGTTGCGGCGCTTTGATCGCGTCGAGACGATCGGGTTCGACTATCGGCAGCGGCATTCGGTGGAGCTGCAGTGCCGGACGGTGTTCCTGGCGAAGCTGCGGGAGCAGTTCCCGGAATGGGCGGCGCGGCTGGGCGAGGATCATCTGCTGGATCTCGGCGTGCTGGGCGAGGTGTCGGATACGGCGCTGACGCGCGAGCAGGAGATCGGGTTTGCGGCGAGCGGCTTGCCGTCGACGTTCGTGCCGGGGCGCAATCTGGTGTTCCTGACGTTTGCGGGCGCGGTGGCGTATCGGCGCGGGCTGGGCGCTCTGGTGGGCGGGATGTGCGAGACGGATTTCTCCGGCTATCCGGATTGCCGGCGCGATACGATTGATGCGACGTCCAACATGCTGACCCTTGGTCTGGATCGGCCGACGCCGATCGAGACGCCGCTGATGTATCTCGACAAGGCGCAGACGTGGGCGCTGGGCGATGAGTTGGGCGGAAGCAAGCTCGTCGATATGATCGTGGAGGAGACGCACACCTGCTATCTGGGCGATCGCACGCATCGGCATGACTGGGGCTATGGCTGCGGGACGTGTCCGGCTTGCGAGCTGCGCGCGCGTGGCTGGGAGAAGTGGCGGGAGGCCAAGTGACCTACTCCGTCAAAGAGTGCTTCTACACGCTGCAGGGCGAGGGCGCGCACACGGGGCGTGCGGCGGTGTTCCTGCGCTTTGCGGGGTGCAATCTGTGGAGCGGACTGGAGCGGGATCGCGAGCAGGCGGTGTGCAAGTTCTGCGACACGGATTTCATCGGCGTGAATGGCGATGGCGGCGGCAAGTTCGCGACGGCCGATGCTGTCGTCGCGCATGTGGCGGCGCGCTGGCCGGGCGGGGGCGGCAAGCCTTATGTTGTGTGCACGGGCGGCGAGCCTCTGCTGCAGCTGGATGATGAGCTGATCGCGGCGCTGCAGGCGCGCGGGTTTGAGGTGGCTGTCGAGACGAATGGCACGGTGGCTGCGCCGGCGGCGCTCGACTGGGTGTGCGTGTCGCCGAAGTCGACGGCGGAGCTGAAGCAGACGAGCGGCGATGAGCTGAAGCTGGTCTATCCGCAGGCCGATGCGATGCCGGAGCGGTTTGTGGGCTTAAGCTTCAAGAACTTCTTCCTGCAGCCGATGGACGGCCCGCAGCGCGAGGCGAACACGGCGGCGGCGATCGCTTACTGCATGGCGCATCCGCAATGGCGGCTGAGCCTGCAGACTCACAAGGTGACGGGCATTCCGTAAAACAAAAACGCCGCCCCGGATGGAGCGGCGTTTCGGTTGTCTTGTGGTTGCTGCCTAGCCCTGAAGCTACTTAGCCTTGAAGTTTTTGGGCGAAGCGGCGGGCGAAGCGGTCGAAGGTGGTGTGGGCGTCGGACCAGGTGGCGGACGGGATCACGTTGGACAGGTCGTTCTCGTACCAGTCGTAATCGTAGCGGCCGATCTCTGCGCCCGAGGCGTCGTAGGCGATGCCGGTGACGTGCGCGCCGCCGACGCTGAACGAGCGGATCGGATCGAGGCCCGGCTTCTGCGAGACCTGTTCCCAGGTCGGGTGGTTGGGCTTGGCGTCTTCGATGGTGACGACGACGCGGTCGGCCTTGATGCCGCGCTCGTTGAAGACCTTGGTGATGCGCTTGGTGAGCGCTTCGGACAGGACTTTCTCTTCGCGGACGCCGATGTCCTTTTTCAGTATCTTCTGGAATTCCGGCGAGGTCTTGGTTTCGACCGTGACGGCAAAGGCGGGCGTGGCCAGCAGCAGGCCGGCCAGGGCGGAGATAGCGACAGCTTTAATGCGCATGGGTCTGCTCCCTGAAAGTTTTCAATCAATCGGTGCCGGCCAACCCGAACGGCGGGCGCAGCAGATCAACCTTAGTCTGAAGGTGGGATGAACAGGCGTACAGGTAAAGGCCCGAACGGGCCTGTTATCGCGGTTGTTACTTTTGGGCCTGGCGGCGGAGTTCTTCGTTTTCGCGGCGCAGGCGCTCATTGTCCTTCTTCGCCTGTTCTTCGGGCGAGGTGGTGAGCAGGTCGACGGTGCCGCCGATGACTGCGCCGCCAACGCCGACTGCGGCACCCGCGACTGAAGCGACGAGGCAGCCGGAGAGGAGCGGGGTCGCGGCGAGAAGTGCTGCGAGAACAAGGGCTTTGCGCATGGCGATCTTCCGTCCTGTAACGAAACCGGCATTCTGAATCGAACCGGCCCGACCCGGCGTAGTGGAAACTACAGCAGGTCGGGCCGGGATAGAATGCTCGCTATGCGTTACAAAAGTTAGAGCGTGCCTAGAGCGTGTCTGTCAGGACGATCTCGGCGGGGCCTTCGATCGCCTTGAACGTCACTTTCGTGCCGCCGGTGAAGGCGAGGCCGTCGCGGGCGTTGACCCGTTTGCCGTCCACTTCGATCACGCCGGTGGCCGGCACCGCATAGACGTGGCGGTGCGGTTCGGTTTCCCAGGTCAGTTCCTGACCGGCTTCCAGCGTTGCGCCGACCACGCGGGCGTCAGCCCGGATGGTGAGAGCGCCGTCGTCGCCCTTGCCGGACGCCAGGATCGACCATGAACCCGAACGATCCGATTTCGGGAACTGCTTTGCGCCCCAGTCCGGTTTGCCGCCGCCCGCATCGGGCTCGATCCAGATCTGGAAGAGCGTGGTGTTCTCGTCCTCGAGGTTGAACTCGGCATGGCGAACGCCTGTGCCGGCGGACATGACTTGCACGTCGCCCGCGGCGGTGCGGCCCTGATTGCCCATCGAGTCCTGGTGGGTGATCGCGCCAGTGCGGACATAGGTGATGATTTCCATGTCGCGGTGCGGGTGCGGCGGGAAGCCGGACTTGGGCGCGATCAGGTCGTCATTCCAGACGCGGAGGCGGCCCCAGCTCATGCGCTTGGGATCGTAATACTCCGCGAAGGAGAAGTGGTGATGGGCATCGAGCCAACCATGGTTGGCGCCGCCGAGGGTGTTGAACGGCCGGACTTCGATCATTGCGGGATCTCCCGGTTGGAATTGCTGTTGGGAGGTAGATAGTTGCAAATGCAACAACTTGCAAGAGGGGGCCAGAAGGGCAATCGGCAATGGGCAATCGGCAGTCGAATGCGCAAAGAGAAAGGCGCTCCCGGGGTGACCGGAAGCGCCTGTTTTTGGCCGTCTATTGCCGACTGCCTATTGCCGATTGCCCGGCGCGGAGCGCCTAACGCAGCGGCGAGTAGTCGGTTGGCGTGAGCTGGATCGAGACGACGCCGCCGGGGGAGATCAGCATGGGGCCGGTCTTCTGGCTGTCGTCCGAGACCTTCTTCCATTCCGGGTCTGCGCCGAAGGCTTTCCAGCTTTCATTGCGGGCTTCCTGGCTCGGGAAGGCGAGCATGTACACCATCTTGTCGGTCATGGCCGGCTGGTCGGCGACGGGGCGCCAGTAGAGGTAGTTGGTCATGCCGTGCTTCGCGAAGATGCGCAGCGTGTGGTCGCGGAAGCGGGTGTGCAGGTCTTCGAGGCGGCCCGGCATCACTGTGTAGGTGCGCAGCTCGAAGTGACGCGGCGTGGCGGCCGGCTTGGTGTTGAGCTTGGGCGAGTAGTCGCTGGGGCTCAGGAACACGTTTTCGATCTTCGAGGTGAGCGAGCCGTTCTTCTGGCTGTCGGCGTAAACCTGCTTCCATTCCGGATCGTTGGCGAAGGCGGTCCAGGCGGCGTCGCGGGCGGCGCGGTCCTTGTAGCCCATCACGTAGATCAGGCGGTTATCGAGACGCTGGTTCGGTTGCGGCGCGACGTGGAAGAAGCCGATCGGCGTCATGCCGTGCTTCTGGAACAGGCGGATGGTGTGGTCGCGGAAGCGGGCGTCGAGCTCGCCCATCTTGCCGGGAGCAGCCGTGTAGGTGCGCAGCTCGTAGATGCCGATATTGGCGCTGGCCGGGTTCGGGTCCGAAGGGGATGCGCCCATGCTGGAGCATGCCGACAAGAGGGCTGCAGCGGCGATAGCTGCGAAGGCCGCTGCGCGGCGGGTGAAGGATGGGCGTGAGGTCGTCGTCATGTTTCCTGCCTGTTGGAATAGCCTGAGCAGCCCGGTGAACCGGGTCATTTTGCCCAAGGAATAGCGCACAGGAAGGTTGAGCAACAGATACGGCGGCCATGCTCAGGTGAATGTGAGCCGGCAAGCACTCGTTAGCTAAAGGCGACGGTCAGCTGAACGCAAAGGCGTCCATGCGGAGGATGCCGTAGGTCGTGCTCTGGTGCAGGTGATTAACCGTTCCGGCGCCAGCGCCCAGCGCGACGTAGAGCGGCAACAGATGCTCTTCGGTCGGGTGGTTGTGGGCGGCTTCGGGGGCCAGCGTGCGGTAGTTCAGCAGGTCGTCCGTGCGTTGGTCGCGCAGGGCGGAGGCCATCCATTCGGCGAAGACATGCACCCAGTCCAGCTCCGGCGCATCGATGCGGCCGCCGGAGGTGCGGAAGCTGGAGAGGTCGTGGGTGAAGCTGCCCGAGCCGATGATGAGGATGCCTTCTTCGCGCAGCGGGGCGAGGAGCTTGCCCAGTTCATAGTGGTGGGCCGGGCCGAGGCGGGTTTGCACGGAGAGCTGGACGACCGGAATGTCCGCGCCCGGCCAGGCGACCATGAGCGGCACCCAGGCGCCGTGGTCGAGGCCGCGGCGCGGGTCTATGTCGGTGGGCATGCCGCCTGCCGTGAGCAGTTCGGCGACGCGGTTGGCGAGAGCCGCCGAGGGCGGGGCCGGATAGGTGAGCTGGTAGAGGGCGGGCGGGAAGCCGCCGAAATCGTGGATCGTCTCGTTGGCCGGCGGCGCATTCACCGTCGGGCGAATGCGCTCCCAATGGGCGGAGATCATCAGGATCGCCTTGGGGCGCTCGGGCAGGACGTTTGGCAGGGTCGCGAGGAAGTCGCGCGCGCTGGCGTCCTCGATCGCGAGCATGGGGGAACCGTGGGAGACGAAAATGGCTGGCAGCATGGGGCCGAAGGTGGCGGCGGGCCGGGGCGGGATCAAGAGGGCGGCAAAAACCTCTGGTTTCGCGCGGGTAACTCGGGTGTACCCCGGTCGGAATCCCCGTGTGAACCGATGAGCAACACATTTCTGGCCCTCTGGGCCGGGGGCGTGGACGGCTGTGTTTCCGGCCGTGTCCGGTACGAGGTTTCGAGTATGCGCGTTGTGATCGCTTTCATCCTGTCTTCGGTGTCGCTGGCCGCCTGCGATGCGCCTGTGACCCCGGCGCCGGCAGAGGTGGCTGGTGCGCCGGATGCGGGCGTTGCGGCGCTGAAGACTGCTGGCGAGCAAGAGTGTTCGGAGTTGACCAACTACTCGCCCAAGAGCCTTGAGACGATGAGCGCAGAGATGCAGGCGCTGACGACGCGCGAGTTCAAATCATGCGTCGATGCCGTGACGCGCGGAGAGGCGCCGCCGTCCTTGCGTGGGCGCAGCTAGCGCGTCAGCTCTCCATATCCTTGCGGATCGTGAAGAGCGCGGCGAGGAAGAATCCGAAGCTGAGGATGTGGACGCCGGTCGAGAGATAGACCGCGTTCTTCAGGCCGCTTGCGAGCGCTGCGCTGCAGATGGGGATCGCCTGTCCGGCTGTGCTGGAGCAATAGCGTGCGTCGAGCGCGATGGCGCCATCGAACTGTCCGGCGAGTTGCTGGTTGGCGAGGAAGTCTGACAACAGGCCGAACAACATGGGTCCGCCGCCGAGGCCGATCAGGTTGATGATGAAGAGCAGGACGGCGGAGGCTGTCGCGCGCATGGCAGGCGGGACGAGGCCAGGCACGCCGCCATAGACCGGGCCATACCAGATCGCGACGCCGATGTTCGGGATGATCAGCAGGATCATCGCGAGCCAGATGTTGTTGATCGAGATCAGATACCAGAACACCGGCAGGCAGATGAAAGGCGAGATGAGCGGGAGAAGTACGAAGTGGCGCTGATCCTTCGTGCCGAAGCGATCGCACCACCAGCCGCCCAGCCACGATCCGATGACGCCGCCAATGCCCGCGGCAAGGCCCATGAACAGGCCGAGATAGCCAAGCTGCGTCATGCCGATCGAGGACGAGGTGGCTGTGATTTCGGGGAAGTAGTTACGGAGAAAAAAGGAGGTCAGGTAGAAGGAGTGCGAGTACGATACCATCGACGCGAAGGCGGCGGCGAAGCCGAGGAACCAGAAGGTCGGCTTGTTGGCGAGAACCTTCAGAACCTGGCCGACGGGCAGGTAGGTGGATTGGCGGATCTTCTGTTTGACGCCGCCAATGCTGGGCGCGCGGCGCGGTTCGACCAGCGTGAAGATCGCCATGACGGCGAGCAGCAGGCCCGGCGCGCCCGCGATGAAGAAGGCTGCGCGCCAGCCCCATGATCCGGCGATGATGCCGCCCAGCGCCATGCCGAGCAGCGAGCCGATCGAGATGCCCATCGAATAGATGGCGAGTGCGCGGGCGCGCGACTCCTTCGGGAAGTAGTCGGTGATGAGTGAGTGTGCCGTCGGCGTGCAGCCAGCCTCGCCGACGCCAACGCCCATGCGGCTAATCGCGAGCATGAAGAAGTTCTGCGCGAAGCCGGCGATGACGGTGAAGCCGCTCCAGATCGCGAGCGAGACGGTAAGGATGAGCGGGCGGTCGCCCTTGTCGGCGTAACGCGCAATCGGGATGCCGAGGATTGTGTAGAGCAGGGCGAACCAGAGGCCGCCCATGGCGCCGACTTCGAAATCGGTCAGGTGAAGGTCGTTCTTGATCGGCTCGATCAGGAGCGTGACGACCTGACGATCGAGGAAGTTGATCGTGTAGATCGCAACCAGCAGCGCGAGGGCATAGCGGCGATAGGAGACGGGCTGGCGCGTGGTCGCGGGCGCAGGTGTGGCAGGCGCGGGCACATCGCCCATGCTGACGTCCGTCATTGCATCGCTCCCGGTTGCGCCTCTGACGTGCGCTGACCGGAACTATGCGTGACTGGCGTGGAAAGCCAAGCCGGAAAACGTACCGCTCATTCGAAAGTCATGCTGCGATGCAGCGAGCGTGAGTGTTTCGTGAGGTGGATCGAATCGCTCAGACCAACCAATGATTCAATTTTCGACGTTAGCGTTCGCCCAGAGCCGAGGAGACCAGTTCGGTGTCGCAGTACTCTTCGAGCGCCGCCATCTTGCCGTTCTCCATCCGGATCACGAAGCAATAGTCGTTCTCGTACGCCTTGCCAGACTTTGTGCGGTTCTTTCCGCGCGCCTGTACGACCACGAAATCGCCGTCTGCTAGGATGCGAGTGGGGACGCATACATTGGGGCCATCGAAGCGATCTCGCAGCTTCGCGAAGATCTCACGTATGATGGTATCCTTGCCGTGAAATGAACCTGACCAGCTGTTGCTGCCGATCAGGCGCATGTCCATGTCGTCGGCCATGGCATCCGCGTACGGACGGCCATTGCCTTTCGCGGTTTCGTCGAAAATGGCGGTGACGATCTCTCTGTTGTTCGGCACGTGCGTTCCCCGATAGAGTTGGCGGCGTTCAGCCGTTGACGCCTTTCATGCCGCTTTCGTCGTAGCGCTCGCCCTTCACCTTGGCGGCGAGGCTGTCGAGCTTGGCGATGGCGGCAGGCGTCAGCTTTACGTCGGCAGCGCCGAGGTTCTGCTTGAGGTTCTCGAGTTTTGTCGTGCCGGGAATGGCGACGATGTTGTCGGCGCGCTGGAGCACCCAAGCGAGGGCGACCTGTCCGGCTGTCGCGTTCGCGTCGGATGCGACGCGCACGATCTCTTCGACCAGGGCGAGGTTGTTCTCAAGAGCGTCGCCTGAGAAGCGTGGGGCCATGGCGGCGCGGAAATCGAAGCCGTCCGCTTTCCAGTCCTTCGACCAGCCGGCGAGCATGCCGCGTCCGAGCGGGGAGTAGGCGACGAGCGTCGTGCCGAGATCCTTGCAAGCATCGAGGATGCCATCGCTTTCGATGAAGCGGGTGAAGATCGAGAATTCAGACTGCAGCGCAGCGATGGGATGAACCTTGTTCGCCACGCGCAGCGTTTCGGCGGTGACTTCCGACAGGCCGATATTGCGTACCTTGCCTTGCTTTACGGCCTCGGCCATCGCGCCGACGGTTTCCTCGATCGGGCGCGAGAAATCGCGGCGGTGCAGATACCAGAGGTCGACGTGATCGGTCTTCAGGAAGCGCAGCGACTGTTCAAGTGCACGCTTTGCATTCTCCGGGGAGCCATCGACGCGACGCTCGCCGGTTTCGAGATTGTATTTCGGGCCGAACTTGGTGGCGATGAAAGCCTTGTCACGCCTGTCGTGGAACGCGGCGCCGAGCTGCTGCTCGTTGACGCCCATGCCGTACATCTCGGCCGTATCGAAATGATCGACGCCGAGGTCGAGTGCTGAATGGAGAAGCTTTACGGCATCCGCTTCGTCGAGCGGCTTGCCGTAGAAGGCCGCCATGCCCATGCAGCCGAGGCCGATGGCGTTGAGCGGTTTCGATTTTCCGATGGTGCGGCGGATCATGGGGCTGACTCCTGCGCTTTGTGAGCGTTCACTCACATAGTGGGAGCGCGAACCTTGCTGGTCAACCCCGGCGGACAAGTTTCCCTCGAGCGCCGTCCGGGGTTAGGGTCGCCGAAACACTATCGGGAAACGCGCCAATGCTCACTGTCCATCACCTCAACGAGTCGCGCTCGCAGCGTATTCTGTGGCTGCTGGAGGAGTTGGGGACGCCTTACGAGCTCAAGACCTATCAGCGTGATGCGCAGACGCGCCTGGCGCCGCCGGAGCTGAAAGCCATCAATCCGCTGGGGAAGAGCCCCATGATCACGGAGAATGGCCGCACGATCATCGAGACCGGTGCGATCATCGATTACGTGATCCGCCACCACGGCGGCGGGCGGATGCAGCCCGACCCGAAGTCAGCCGATTACGACACGTACGTGCAGTGGCTTCACTACGGCGAAGGCTCGGCCATGCTGCCCCTGATGCTGCACATGTATGTCGGGCGGCTGAAGGAAGCGGGTGCGCCGCTGCACCCGCGCATCCAGAGCGAGATCGCCAACCATCTCGGCTTCATCGATGGCTATCTGGCAGGCAAGCAGTTCTTCGTCGGCAATGAGCTGACGGGCGCGGACGTGCAGATGAGCTTCGTCGCCGAGGTAGCGCGGGCGCAGCAATCGCTGCCGAGCTATCCCAACTTCAGCGCGTGGCTTGATCATATGCACGAACGGCCGGCATGGAAGCGCGGCATCGAGAAGGGCGGCGCCTACGCGCTCGGCCGCTAGGTCTTATTGCGGCGCCGCGACCTGCTTGCGGATTTCGGCAACACCGCGGATCGCGGATTTGATTCCGTCATCCGGCGTAGCGGACAGCGCGCCGCGATAACCCTCAATGGTGAGGTCGGGGCCGACAAGCAGGTAGGCCGGCGGCGCGTCGATGCCGAGCGTGTCGGTAAAGCCTGCGTCGTCATTCAATGTCGGCCACGTCGGCGCGGCTGCGGGCAATGCGGAGGTGGGCTCGCGCACGGCGAGGAAATCCAGATCCGGGTCCTGGTCCGCAGCCGAGTTCAGCGCGGCGACATAGTCGGTCTCTGCTTTCAGGGAGTCGTCAGTCGGCGCAGCGAAGCCGATGATCGTCCAGCGTCCGCGGAGATTTTCCTGCGTCAGCTCGGTGCCGTCAGACTGCTTGAGTGAGAAGGCCGGCAGTGTCGATCCGATGAGCGCGAAGCTGGTGAGATCCGTTTCCCAGCCTTCCACGCTCGCGCGTGCGCGAGCGGCGGGCGCCATGGCTGCGCTCTGTTCCGCTGCTGGAACTGTTGAGGCGGGCGGCGCGGCCTCGTTGGCTTGTCCGCAGGCGGACAATGCTAGCGACAGGCTGGCGGCCAGAACGACGGTGCGCATGATTCCACTCCCGGTTACCCAAGGCTCGCGCCCGATTTGGGCAGATACGTGACGGGAGATCAACGGCGTTCAGTCTGAACGGGTGTTCAGATCGTGTTGGAACTGCAGCGAATTTGGAACACTGGGAACGCCCGCAAGTTGTCCGGATGCATGGAGGGACATGTCTGACTGGGAGTACAGTCATGAAAAACCTTACGAAGAAAATGATCCGCGCCGGCGCGCTCGCAATCGGCATGGTGACGCTGGCGCCGCTGGCCAATGCAGGCGAATGGCGATTGAACCCACAGCGCTGCCCCGACATCCGCGAAGACTGGCGCGACATGCGCCGCGACAATGGCTGGCGCGATCGCCAGGAAGACCGTCGCGATATGCGCGTTGTAAACTGCCCGGCGCGTGCGTGGACCTATGTGCCGAGCCGTGGCGAACGTTGGCGCGACCATCGCGACTATCCGCGCCAGGTTTACCTGCATCGCGACGGCCGCGTGTATGAGCGCAATCACCGTGGCGACCTTGTGAGCCTCGGCATCAACCTGCGCCTCGGCTGATCTCGTTTCAGTCGACCCAGCGAACGCGCCCGCCTCGTTTGAGGCGGGCGTTGTCGTTGGGGCAAAGCTGGCGTCGTCTCGCGCGTATGACTACGGTGTGTTCCGGAGGATCGGGGCATGCTCAAGAAGATCGCGATTGGCGTCGGCATTCTGGCGGGCGTTGTGGTCGTTGCCCTGATTGCCGGCGTTCTCTACATGCGCACGTATTTCGCGGTCGATGGCGCGAAGTCGGTGGCGTCCGTGGTGGGCGATACCGGCGCCAAGCGCGTGCTGGGTGTATTCGCGCATCCCGATGACGAGCAGCTGGTCACGGGCTTCTTCTCGTATGCGAAGGAGAAGGATGCCGCTTTCACCTCTCTGGTGACGGGCACGAAGGGCGAGGCGGGGCATCAGGTGCCCACCGTCGCGCGCCAGCAGGATCTTGGCATCGTGCGCAAGGCGGAAGCGCTGAAGAACGGCTTCGCACTCGGCATCGATGACCAGGAAGTGTGGGACTATCCCGATGGCGGCGTGCCGGAAGTTCCGATGGAGGAGCTGGTCGCGCGCGTGGTTGCGAAGATCAACGCCGTGCAGCCGGACATGGTGGTGACGTTCTGGCCCGCGAGCGGCGCGACCGGCCACAAGGATCACATGCGCATGGGCCTCGTCGCCGAGACCGCGGTGAAGCAGGTGCGAGCGCAGGCCAGCGGCGCCTATCGCGGGCCGAAGTATCTCGCCTACGTCATCACGCCGCCTAACGGCCTGCGCACGTTCGGCGGCGCGACCGGCAAGTTCGTCGCCGATAACCAGCCGGAAGCAACACACGCCATGCCGGGCAACACATCGGCCAAGCTACGCGGCTGGAAGATCCACGCCTCGCAGGAACACTACGTGCAGGCCGTGTACGGCTTCCCGGACTGGCTGCTCTACCTGTTCTGGGATCAGGAGTTCTATCGCGTGGTGGATCTGGAGGCGTCTTGAGCGCCTAAACAAAACGGCCCGGTGTTTCCACCGGGCCGTTTCTATTTCAGCGACGTGCCGAGACTAATTGAAGATCTCGAACAGGCCGGCAGCGCCTTGGCCGCCGCCGATGCACATCGTGACGACGCCGTACTTGGCCTTGCGGCGCTGGCCCTCGAGGAGGAGGTGGCCGGTGCAGCGTGCGCCGGTCACGCCGTACGGGTGGCCGATCGAGATCGAGCCGCCGTTGACGTTGTACTTCTCCGGATCGATGCCGAGCTTGTCGCGCGAGTAGAGGCACTGCGAAGCAAACGCTTCGTTCAGTTCCCACAGGTCGATGTCCTGGACCTTGAGGCCATGGCGAGCGAGCAGACGCGGAACGGCGAACACCGGACCAATGCCCATCTCATCCGGCTCGCAGCCAGCAACGGCGAAGCCGCGGAAGGCGCCGAGCGGCTTGAGGCCGCGCTTCTCGGCTTCCTTGGCTTCCATCAGCACGAGCGCTGCGCCGCCGTCCGAGAACTGCGATGCGTTGCCGGCGGTGACGTATTTGCCTTCGGCGATTTTCTGGCCGCCCTTGAACACCGGCGCCAGCTTTTGCAGGTCGGCGAGGGTGGTTTGCGGACGGTTGCAGTCGTCGCGCGTGACTTCGGTTTCCTCGACCGTGACAGCACCCGTCTCCTTGTTGGTGACGGCGTACTTGGTCTTCATCGGGACGATCTCGTCCTTGTACTTGCCGGCGGCTTGCGCGGCGGCGGTGCGTTGTTGCGACTGCAGGGCGTACTCGTCCTGGGATTCGCGCGACACGCCGTAACGCTCGGCGACGATTTCAGCCGTCTCGATCATGGTCATGTAGATGGCCGGGATCTTGGCGAGCAGTTTTTCGTCGAGGGCGCGGTTGCGGCCATCCGGGGAGGCCGGGGGTTTCGGTCCGAACTGGACGAGCGAGATCGACTCGACGCCGCCGCCGACCATGATGTCGGCGCCGTCGTGGATCTGGTGAGCGGCGAGGGCGATGGCGTTGAGGCCCGAGGAGCAGAAGCGGTTGATCGTGCCGCCAGCAACGGTGACCGGAAGGTCGGCCCAGAGGGCAGCCTGGCGGGCGATGTTGCCGCCGGTCGCGCCTTCAGGGTTGGCGCAGCCGAGATACACATCCTCGACTTCTTTCGGGTCGATGCCGGCGCGCTCGACAGCGTGCTTGATCGCGTGTCCGCCAAGAGCCGCGCCATGGGTCAGGTTGAACCCGCCCCGTACCGATTTCGCCAACCCCGTGCGAGCCGTCGAAACGATTACTGCCTCACGCATTAAGTCCTCCGTACCGGTTATTCAGGTAAATGCTGGAGGTACCTTTAGCGCCAGAGTTTCCTTGAATGCAACTGAAGCCGCCCGGCAGGCGGGGCCTGTCGGGCGGCAATCAGCGTGTAAATTCAGGCAGAAGGCGATCAGCCGCCCGACTTCTGGGTCGTGGTGGTCGTGGTGGTGATCGTCGTCGGCTGGCTCACCGGGGTTGCCAGCATGGCTTCATGCTGGGCCTTGGCGATGTCGGCCGTGGTGTAATTCTTCTTCGACTCAACCAGCGCCTGCACTTCCGGAGCGCGCGGATTGGCCGGGTGGAGAGCAGGGCGATCCGAAGCCGGGGCCGCAATCTCGGTCGTCGTTTCGATGGTCGCCGTCGGCGTTTCCGTGACTTCGGTCTGCACGGTCACATCGGTCGAAACCGGCGGGGTGGCGACTTCTGCAGTCGTGGTGGCCTCAACGGCGGACGGTTCAGCGCCCTGGACCGTTACCTGACCCTGCGAGGTTTCCGGAGCGGTCGGCGGCTGTTGTGCGAACGCAGGCGCGGCCGCGAAAGCAACGGCAAGGGTCGAGACGAGGAGCATTTTCATGGGGTCCACCTTCGTTGGGAATTGCAATGTTCGGTTAGGGAAGTCGCGAAGGCGCAGTTCGTTCCAAGCTTTGTGGCTTTGTAACCTCTTCGGCCTGCGGCGTGGGGCCGGTGGCCGTTTCGGGATTCTCGATATGATCCGCCACATAGGCCCCGCGCTGTCCGGGCTTGGCGGGTGAGTCGACGGTGGTGTCGCGCGTGGTGAACAGCTCGAGCTGCGAGTTCAGCTCCGCGCCCAGGCATATGGCGTATGCGGACAACCAGAACCACATCAGCAGCGCGGCGACTGCGCCAAGCGAACCGAAGGTCGCGTTATAGGCGTTGAAGTTCTCGACATAGGCGGAGAACGCCACCGACGCGATCAGCCAGATAATGCCCGCCGCAATCGCGCCTGGCACGATCCAGCGCCAGCGTGCGCTCGTGCGCGAAGGTGCGATCCGGTAGATCATCGCGCACGCCACCATGAACAGGCCGATGATCAGCAGCCAGCGTACCGTGCCGATCACTGCATCAAGGAACGCGCCTAGATAAAGCGCTTTCAGAATAGGCGGCACGGCGGCGATGACTGCGAGAGAGAGTGCGGCGAAGATGATCCCGCAGAAGGTGAAGGACAGCGTCATCGCCGTGACGTGGAAGAAGTTGCGCTTCTCCTTTTCGTGGTAGGCCATGTTCATCGCCTGCACGAGCGCGGACATTGCGCCGTTCGCACCCCACAGGGCGAAGGCCGCAGAGATGATGAGGCCAAGCGTCAGCCCGCCATCATCCTGGTTGGCGATCACCACCATCTGCGCGGCGATCAGATCGAAGGCCGCTTGTGGCGCGAAATCGCTGATGCTCTGCAACTGCTCGCCCAGCGCCGTCATGTCGGTGAACAGGCCCCAGATCATCAGGCCTGCGGCGATCGCGGGGAAGATCGACAGGAAGGCGTAGAAGGCGATGCCGGCAGACAGCAGCCCCACATTGTCCGCGCCAACGCGACCGGCGACGCGGAGCAGGATCGCGCGCCAATCTCTGAGGCGGATATGAAAGGGGCTGTCCACGTCGTGACGGTTCTTCATCAGACGCGCAACGCCGGGGCTGTAATGCCGGTTCCAATGCCCGCCCCGCCGCCGCATTGCGGCACGGGCCGGCTCACGTAGATTGGGCGACATGAGTCTCGATCTGGTCGCCTTGAAGCAGAAACCTGTCCCGCCCTCGGCAGAGGTGCTGGCGCGCAAGTCCGGCTATCGCGAGGTCGTGCCGATCGCCTTCGATGGCGCACTGGCAGGCGAGGGGTGCACGGAAGTCCGCTCGCTCGGGGTCAAGGGCGACAACCACTATAACACGCCGCGTAACCCGCCTTACTATGTCAGCGTGCCGGGCTCGGTTGCCGAGCTCTATCTGCGCAAATCCGTCGCCGTAAAGCTGGTCGAGGTGAATGCGCGGCTGAAAACGATCGGCATTGAACTTTACCTGTTCGACGCGTGGCGGCCGCAGGCGATCCAGCGCTACTTCCACGATGTCTGGTTCCCCGAATGGCTGGTGCAACGCCAACCGCACCTCGCAGGGCAGGCGCTTGTCGACGAGGTCGAGAAATACTGGGCCGCGCCAACAGCCGGCGCAAACTCGCCATCGCCACACTCAACGGGCGGAGCCCTCGACCTGACCCTGATGTTCAGCGACACGCGCCAGCCGCTCTATATGGGCGGCATCTTCGACGATCTCACCGAAGAAGCCTGGACCGACGGCTTCGAACAGAAAGCCTGTGTCTCCATGTCGGATGAGGAAGCGCGGTCAAACCGCCGTCTTCTCTATTGGGTGATGACGGAAGCGGGTTTCGCCAACAATCCCACCGAATGGTGGCATTATTCCTGGGGCGACCAGATGTGGGCCAAGCTGGGCGGACACCACGCCGCCCATTATGGCGCGTGCGATCCTGCAGGTCCGCAGCAGGCTTAAGACCCCGGCAACCTTAAGAAGGCATTGTGGTCCGGCAGCTGAATTGCGGGGCCAGAATGCTGAATGCGTTCGTCAAACACGTTTCCAAGTCGACAGGCCTCCCGCTCGAGACAGCCGAAGCCGCCATTGGGATCGTGCTGAACGCCGCGGACCGGCAGGGCGCACCCATGGCTGACGAGATTTTCGAACGTGTACCGGGCGCACGCGTCCTCGCCGCCAACATGGGCGCGCAGGTTGGCGCCGCAACCGGCGTGATCGCGCGCCTGATCGAGCGCACGCCGGGAGGACGCGTTGCTGTAACAGAACAAGTGATCCGCGACCTGCACAAGCAGGGTCTCGGCACCAAGGAAATTGGCCGTCTCTTCCCGGCGATCGGGTTGTATGCGGAATCTGCTTTTGGCGTTTCGGGTGTCGGCCATCTCGGCGACATGTTCGGAGCAATGAGCTCCGCCGCGGCCAAACCCGTTAGTAGCGTAGCGTAGATCAAACAGTAGAGTTCTACAGTCTAACGGGCGGCCTTCGGGTCGCCCGTTTTTGTTTGCCGCAAGTGCGAAAAATTCCGCTGCGCTCTGCTGAAGATTTTTCCAAAAAATTCGCGTGGCAGGCGGAACCGCATTCTGGTGACGGGCGTATATACAGCGATCTTCCCGGCGTGGCGGTCTTATCCGTCCCCCCCGACCCCCCGAGATCGTAAC
Source organism: Hyphomonadaceae bacterium (assembly GCA_965229115.1). Taxonomy (GTDB): domain Bacteria; phylum Pseudomonadota; class Alphaproteobacteria; order Caulobacterales; family Hyphomonadaceae; genus UBA7672. The sequence goes on from CBDDIR010000003.1 coordinate 1,398,459, forward strand.
GTCGGGAAGATGCCTACTCCGGTAGTGAAACGACCTAAGCGCCCGCCCGATCAATGATCGCGCGGGCGTTGTCGCATTTGCGGTTGGATTAGTGCGCGGGCTTGGCCGCAGCTTTCGGCGTGGGCGCTGGCGCCGGCGCTGTGGGAAGGGGCAGCTCGATATCCGTTTCCTTGTCGTCCGGCGTCGCTGAAACCCGTTCAGTGATAGTTTCGCGGACGGCATCATCAGGCGCAGCAAGCGATGCCGAAACAAAGTCGACTTGCGCGGTTTCGGTGTCGCCAGCTTTCTCAGCCAGCTTCGCGCGGCCAAGCGCGACGCGCCAATCCTGCGGCGTGATCGCGGCCAGTTGGTCGATCCGGTTCTTCGCTTCGTCGAGCTTGCCCGCATCGATGAGGCAGAGCGCGTGATCGCCCATCGCAGCCAACGCCCAGGCATCCTTTGCGAGTTCGTCCGCAGCGGTCGAGCAACGCGCCGCATCGATGCCCGCCATCGCAGTTGCGGTTGTCGGAGCCGCAGGGGCCGGGGCTGCGGCAGCTATTGCAACCGGAGCCGGTGCGGGGGCAGCAGGCACGGGATGCGATTGCAGCTGGTCTTCGGCTTCGTGCTTCGCGTGCGGCGCGGCTTCGGCCGGTGCAAGGGCGACAGGCGTCGGCGTAATCGGCGTTGCGGTTGTGAGGTGCACAGGCTGCGCGACCGGCTCCGGCGCGACAGCTACCGGTGTCGGGACAACAGCTTTCACGGGTGCGGAAACAGGGGTGGCCGCTGGCATAGGTGTGGCTACGGGCGCCGAAGCGGGAGCAGGGTTGGTCACAGCTGTCGCCGTTGGCGCGGGCGCTGGCGTCGGAACAGCTTTGACTGCAACGGGCTTCGGCGCATGCACCGGCGCGGCAGTCTGCGGTGCAGGCGCAACCGGCTGCACGGCCTTCACCGGAACCGGAGCGGGAGCGGCTTGTTGGCTGACGACAGGCGGAGGGTTCGGCGCAACCGTCGCGCCCATGATCGATGTCGCCGCCTGCAGCCGCGGCTCGGCCAGCTTCGCCTCGATCATCACGGCGTTGCGATAGATGGTGGTGGTCGGATTGCTGAAAGCCACGCCCGAAAGTGTCAGCTTGCCCGAAGCCGCCTCGACCCGCGTCACCAGCGAACCAGACGGCGGCGACAGGTGCAGCGTGTTGAACACCAGCCCATCCACCTCAAGCGTCAGCCCTTCGCCCGTGCTTTTGACGGTAGCCGCGCCCGGCTGTTGCGACAGCTTCACGAGGATCGAGATGGTCTCGCCATCGCGGGCGACCTGAATGTCGTTGATGCGGGCGTTGAACACGCCGGCCGCAGGCGTTGCTGGAGCAGGGCCAGGTGTGGTTGGGGCGGGCGCCGATTGCGCATGGGCAGGCATGGCGCTGAATGTCAGCGCCGCGACTGAGCAGGCGAATGAGAATCGCGTCCGCAGCATCCTTCAGCGGGTACGCCTCAGGCGTTAATGGGTGGTTAGCATTACTTAACGCAGCGGCCGATCCGGGTTAGGCAGGCGTCATGAGCGATCAGACACTGGCGACCTTGAAGCAAATCCCTGCAACGGACCTCGGCGGCCCCGGCGCGCCCGATCCGGAGCTATGCGCGACAGCCGCAATCCAGGCGCTAGCCGAAGTCGCGGGCGAAACCTTCCGCCTGAACTCGCTGGCGCTGGACGTCGCCTCCCACGCCATCGGTGTCGGCATGGTCGAACTATCCGCGAAAACCGACAAGCGAGCGCGGGCAATCGTCTTCGTCTCACTCGAAGCCAAGATCGGCGCCGCGATGGTGTTCTCGGCGCAAGGGCTGTTCAGCGCGAAGCGCTAGAGCGGCGTATCCTTCAGCGGCAACAGATCCGGGAAGTCCGCATCGCGCTTCTCGGCCTTGGCGGTGAACGCCTCTTTCATGTGCGCGCCGGAGAGCATCGCGGCGTTCCACACGCCGATATAGTCGAGCGCGTCGGCGATCGTGTGGTCGCGGGCGTAGTTGATCATCACTTTGGAGCCGGTGACAGCGAGCGGGCTCTTGGTCGCGATCTCGCGTGCGATTGCGGTGGCGTGCGCCAGCATCTCTTCCTGCGTGTCGAACACCTCGTTGACGAGACCCAGCTCCTTCGCCTTCACGGCAGAGAGGCGCTCGCCGGTGTAGGCGATCTGGCGCACCCAGCCTTCCGGCATCAGCTTGGTCAGGCGCGGGAAGGTGCCCACGTCGGCGGTCATGCCGATATTGATCTCGTGGATCGTGAAGAACGCGTCCTTGGTTGCAAAGCGGAAGTCGCACGCCGTCACCATGTCGACGCCCGCGCCGATGCAGCCGCCCTGAACGCAGGCGATCACCGGCATCCGCGCCTGCTCGAAGCAGGTGAACGCATCCTGCAGCGGACGCAGGTTGGCGCGGAACTGTTCAGCCCGCAGATGCGGATCATTGCGCTCGCCCGTGATCCCGTCCGGACGGGCGAACACGGCGAGGTCCATTCCGGCCGTGAAATGCTTGCCCGTCGACGACACGATCATGACCCGCGCCTTCGCGCCCCGGTCGATCTCGCGAACGATAGCCGGCAGCTCCACCCAGGCGGCAGGCGTGAAGGTGTTGAACTGGTCCGGCCGGTTCATGCGGATGTTGGCGACGCGGTCTGTAATCGACACGTCAAAACAGGTGGGCTGGGCGCTCATGTGCGTTTCCTTGGCCGTGCCGGGGCCGGTCCTGCCGGACACGGTTTGACGGATTGGGTCTTTCCGGTTCCTATCCGCCCAGCAGGGAGAGGGGAACCCTGCCCGTGGAGGGCGTGGTTTCATGCGCGTATGGCTGAAAAGAGCGTCCCTGGCGCTCGCCGTCACGTTGGCGGCCACCGCCGCTGCGTCCATGCCGGCATCGGGGCAGGACTTCAGCAAGATCGCATCCGACATCCTTCACAAGTCGCTCCCGGGTGACAAAGGCAATTTGTCCAAGGCCGATGTAACGTCTGGCCTGAAGGAAGCCCTGACGGTCGCCAGCAACCTGTCGTCCAAGCGCCTGGGCGCCAAGGACGGCTTCATGGGCGACCTGGCCGTGAAAATCCCGCTGCCGGGCGTGCTGGGAACGGCGCAGAAGAAGCTGCAGCCCTTCGGCATGGCCGGCCCGCTCGATGATCTCCAGCTGAAAGTGAACCGCGCCGCCGAGGCAGCCGTGCCCACAGCAAGCAAGCTGGTGGTCGACGCTGTCACCTCCATGTCATTCGACGACGCCATGGGCATCCTGCGGGGCGGGGACACGGCCGCCACCGACTTCCTCCGCAAACGGACCGAGGCCAACCTGCGACAATCCTTCCGCCCCTATTTCGACAAGGCGCTCGCAACCTCCGGCGCGCTTGCCTCCGTGGACGGCGTGGTGGCGAAATACGGGGCAGGAATGGTGAAAACCGACGCCAAGACATGGCTGGCGGACAACGCTACGACTAGCGCCCTCAACGGATTGTTCTATTACGTCGCCCGTGAGGAGCAGTCGATTCGACGCGACCCGGTCAAGCGGACGAGCGACATCCTGCGTAAAGTGTTCGGAGGCTAGTCGCGCGCAATGCGCAGGTTTCGCGTAAACATCAAGGACGGTGAGACGTCCGGCATTGCCTTCGGCGACCCCGTGCGTCCGATCGACGTTCTGTGGCTGCACGCCACCGGCTTCAACGCGATCACCTACGAGTCGATCCTCGAACCGCTCGGCGGCCAGATGCACGCCGCAGCCCTCGACATGCGCGGCCACGGCCGCTCGAAACTGCCCGCCAATCCGCGCAAGCTGAAATCGTGGAACAAGTTCCGCGACGACGTCATCCAGGTTCTCGAGAAGACGGCCCCCGAAGGCGCAGTCCTCGGCGGCCACTCCATGGGCGCCACCGTCGCGCTGCTCGTCGCCGGCAAGCGCCCGGATCTCGTGCGCGGCCTCGTGCTCACCGATCCCGTCCTGCTGAAGAAGCGTCTGCTGCGCATCTACAACATCCCGCTCGTGAACATGTTCATGCAGAAGAACACGATGTCGAAAGCCGCGCTGAAACGCCGGCGCAATTTCGGCTCGCCCGGCGAAGCCGCCGAAGCTCTGCGCGGCCGCGGCGCCTTCAAGACATGGCGCTCGCCCTTCCTCGACGACTATGTGGTCGATGGCGTGCTGCGTCAGGAAAACGGACAGTACGAACTCTCCTGCACGCCCGAATGGGAATCCGCCGTATTCGATGCGCATCGCTATCGCCCGTGGGCCGCGCTCCGCCGCCTGCGCAAGAAGCGTATCCCGATCATCGTGCTGCAGGCGGAAAAGGAATCCACCTCGCCGGGCGATGCCGACCAGCGCATCCACAACATCCGCCCCGACGCCGCCATCACCAAAGTGCCCGGCACCACGCACTTCATCCCGATGGAGCGGCCCTACGTCGTGCGTGACGCGTTGAAGATGCTCTACGAAGCCATGATCGAGGGCCACACGCTCGTGGATTATGTCGGCGCCGTCCGCCGCACCATCGACGACAGTGTCGGGATCATGGACTAGCGCACCAGCGCTAGATCACCCCAGCCTTCGCCCACGCTTCCTTCGGCCAGCGGTTGTGCATCCAGAACCACTGGTCCGGCGCTTCGCGGATGCGTTTTTCCAGCCACTGGTTGATCCGCAGCACCGTATTGTAGATCGCCTTGTTCTCGTCGGGATCAGCGTCCGGCATGAACGGCTCGTCGATCGTCACGCGATAGCGCGCAACGCCGATACGCTTGCACGAGAACGGCACCAGCGGCGTGTTGAACTTCATCGCCAGCCGCGTCGGTCCCGGCGCCGTCATCGCGTCATAGCCGAAGAACGGCACGGCGATGCCCTGGTTGAACTTCTGATCGTTCATCAGCCCGACCGATTGATTGCGTCCCAGCGCCCGCATCAGCTCGCGCGTGCCTGCGCCCTTCGGCGTCAGCACATTGATGCCATACGCATGGCGAGCCTCGGCAATGCGCCGGTCGATATAAGGGTTGTTGGCCGAGCGATAAGTGATCTGCGCATCGAATGGACGGTTGCAGACGGACGAGGCCAGCGCCTCCCAGTTTGCGAAGTGGCCGCCGATCAGCACGGCAGGTTTGCCCCGCGCCGTGAGATCATCGAGATGTTCAGCGCCGACAACTTCGATCCGGCTGTTGGGAACGTATGGCCGCATCTTCGACAGGTGCGGCATCTCCCCAGCCGTACGCCCCAGCGTTTCCCAAGTGCCCTTGGCGACTTCCCGAACCTGCTTCTCGTCCCACTCGGGGAAGCACATGCGCAGATTGCGGATCATCGTGCGGTTCTGCGACGTGATCGGCCCAACCGTCTTGAGGATCGCCGCCACCGTATTGGAGGCCGCCTCCACCGGCAGCGCCTTCATCGGGTTCCAGTACACCCAGTCCCAGGCAAACGCCTCGATGCCCCAGCCGATCCTCGCGCCCAGCGTGGTGCGCTGCGCGTTATCGAGATCCTTCGGCCGGATGAACCGTCCCGCTTTGGGCGTCTTGTCGCTCATGCCAGCACGCGATCGAGCAGGGCGTGCAGCGCCGCCTCATCCTCGAACTTCGCTTCCACCGACGCACGCATGACGCGACCCTTCACCTCCGGCGACAGGCGCACATGGTCCTTGTCGGTGGTGACGAGTTGCGCGTCGCGTTCCTGCGAAAGCTTCATGAGGTAGGAAAGATCCGAAGGCTGGAAGGCGTGATGGTCGGGATATGGCACGGCTTCTGACAATTCTACACCAGGCTGCGCCTGAAGGCTGTCGAAGAAGCGCTCCGGCCGTCCGATCCCGGCGAAAGCCACATAGCGCCCCGGTGGTAGAGGCTCCAGCGGCGCAAGCCGCGCCCGCAGCACAACGCCCTTGAAGCCAGCCAGCGCATCCGGAACCGGCCCGTCATTCATCAGCACGACAGCGTCAGAGCGCGCCAGCCCGTCCGCCACACGCTCGCGCAGCGGACCTTTCGGGAAGATATGCCCATTTCCGAACGGGTTGGTCGCATCGATCACCACGATCGACAGCGATTTCTTCAGCGTCGGGTTCTGATGCCCATCATCCATGATGACGATCTGAACACCCGCCGCTTTCATCGCGATCGCGCCAGCCGGACGATCCTTCGAAATCCACGCCTCGCCCGACGCCGCCAGCATCAAAGGCTCATCGCCAACTTCAGCCGACGTGTTGGTCAGCGCATCGACACGCGCCGGTCCAACCAGCGATCCACGATACCCACGCGACAGGCTCGCCGCCCGTGCGTCCTTGCTGACGTAGTAGCTGCGAACCGCAGCCGTCACCGGCGTCTTGCCCGCGCCGCCCAGCGTCAGGTTGCCGATGCAGATAACCGGAAGCCCAGCATCAACCGGCGTCGTCTTCGCAATCCTGTTCTCGCCAGCGCGCCGATAGATCATCGCCAGCGGCGACATCAGCAGCTTGAGGACTGGCGCTGCCGCACGGCTGCGCTTGTCGGTCACCGTCCAGAAATGCGGCTCACGCATGGGCGGCCGTCGGCAGCATGGCGTTGATCGCGTCCAGCGTAGTCTCGAACGGCGCGCGCGAAGCCGTAAAGAACGCGCCCAGCGTCGGGGCAGGTTGCGCCGTATCGAGCGCAGCCAGCCAGTAGTCCGACAGCTCCTGATAGGAATTGCCGATCACCAGCGCGCCCGTTGCCTGCATGGCCTCGAACGTCTCGCGGAAGTTGAACCCGTGCGGCCCCGTGAACACGCGCTTGCCCAGCTGCGCCGGCTCGATTGGATTATGCCCGCCAATGCCTTCCGCCGTTGCCCCGCCCAGATAAACAGCGTCCGACACCGCATACCAGAACAGCAACTCGCCAATTGTATCCGCCACCAGCACGTCGACATCCGCCGCAGGCGCCGACTTGTCCTTCGACCATTGCTGCGTTGTCAGCCCGCGCTCACGCATCATCGCAATGATGGCGTCGCCGCGATCAGGATGCCGCGGCACGACGATCATCATCGCGCCAACCTTGCGCATGCGCACTTCGGCAAATGCGTCCGCCGCAAACTCATCCTCGCCCGGATGCGTCGATGCCGCGAGCACAGTCGGCCGCGCATTCGCCGCAACGCGAAACGCCTCGACCTTCTCCGCAGGCGGCCCCTCAACAGCCGTCGCCGTCTTGAGATTGCCCACCGTCTCGATGCGCCGCCCGATTGCAGAGCCCAGCCCATCCGCTGTCTGCTGATCCGCCGCGCCGATAAAGCCGAACGTCGCAAACACTTCGCGCGCCGCCGCCGGCCGCCCGTTCCAGCTTCGCAGCGTCCTCTCGGTCATACGCGCATTCACCAGTGCCGCCGGAACCTTGTGGCGCTTCAACCCCACCAGCATGTTCGGCCAGATCTCGCCCTCGGCGAACACGGCCGCATCGGGATTCCAGTGTTCGAGAAATGCCTCGACCGCCTTGGGTCCATCCACCGGCGCCATTTGATGAATGACATTCGGCGGCGCCCACGACGCAATCATGTCAGCCGACGTCGTCGTCTGCGTGGTGATCACCGCCCACAGATTGCTGCGCCGCTTGCGCAGGGCAATGAACACATCAAGCAGCAAACGAGACTCGCCAACGCTCGCCGCATGAAGCCACAACAGCGTGCCCCTCGGCCGCGCCGTTTGCGTTACGCCGAAGCGCTCGCCGATACGATCGGGATTTTCCTTGCCCTTCTTGATCCGCTGCTCGACGAGCCACGGAGCGAGAGGTTCAAGCAGGCGGGTGCCGAAGCGATAGAGCGCCAGCGAAGCGGTCACGTCCCGCGATGCTCCATCACTGGCTGTGTCTCGCCGGCGGCCGGAGCGTCGGCGGATGGAGCAGGGGGCGCGATCTCGGCCGCTTTCTCCTTGGGCGCAGGGATCGGCACGGTGTCTGGCGCAAGGCCGGCAAGCTCATCCGCACGCGCGGTTGCGGCGCGCAGGGCGATCTCCACACGCTGGCGAAGCTCTTCGGAATCCATGCTCTTCGATGTGGGGATCGGTTCGGGAATTACGACTGCGCCGCGCGCAAACGGGTTCGGCCAGAGCAGGCGGTCCCAGGTGTTGAGGCGCTTCGCGTTGGCCGACAGGCCATAGATCATGATCGGCACGCCCATCTGCTGCGCCAGCTTGATCGTGCCGATGCCGACGGTTTCACGCGGACCTTTCGGCCCGTCGATCGTCATGACGATGCCGCCGCCCTTCTGCATCACTTCCATCGCCTCGCGCGCTGCCGAGACGCCGCGCTTGCTCTTGTCCTTCCGTCCGGAAGACGAGCCGCGAATGATGTAGAGGCCAAGCCATGTGCCAGCGCGCTTCGTGAACTCGCCATCCTTCGACGGCGACACCATCAGCGCGGCAGGGTGGGGCGGCTTCTTCCATTTCGGCCGCATGCGGATCTGCGCGTACGGCATCAGCAGGATGCGCGAATGCCACGTCGCGGCGACCCAACCCTGCGGCGACTCCCACAAGTTACGCAGGTTCTCGATGCCTTCCACTTTCCAGCGGAGGGTGTGTGACAGGATGGACATGTACATCCAGATCAGCGTGCCCCCGATCCAGGGAATCACAGGTGACTGGCCACTACGCTTGGACATGAGCCGCTATATACTCCCTGCCGCGTCAGCCGCCAGACTTCGCCAAAGGTAATGGGGGTGTGGTCATTACAAGGCCTGAAGCCTTGATACTGCTGCATTGTCTCCCCCTGCGACAGCCACGCCGCCTTGCAATCCCTCCCAAAAGCGGCATCTAGCGGGCAACATGACAAGCGACGCAGCCTCCATGGCGCTCCCCATCGACCTCTCGACGCCGGCTGGCCGCCGCCGCGCCCGCAAGGAGCTCATCTGGGGCGACCACGGCTTCCTGCGCCTGAAATTCCGCAACCTGCATCGTATCTCTGACGAAATGTATCGGGCGAACCAGCCGTCGCCGGAACACATCGCCGTCTATGCGAAGGAGCTGGGCCTCAAGACGATCATCAATCTGCGCGGCGAGAGCCCCAAGGGCTACTACCTGCTCGAGAAGGAAGCCTGCGAGGCAAACGGCATCCAGCTCGTCGATTTCCAGATGTTTTCCCGTGACATCCCCCCGCCCGAGAACGTGCTGGAAGCGAAGAAGCTGTTCGACTCGATCGCTTACCCGGCCCTGATGCACTGCAAGTCTGGCGCAGACCGCGCCGGCATCATGGCCGTGCTCTACATGCACTTCCGCAAGGGCCAGCCGATCAGCCAGGCGCTGGAAATGCTGTCCAGCAAGTACCTGCACATCAAGCAGGGCAAGACCGGCGTGCTCGACTACTTCTTCGAGACCTACCTAGCGGAAGGCCCCGCAAAAGGCCTTTCGTTTCAGCAATGGGTCGAAAAGGGCTACGATAAAGCAGCCCTGAAGGCCAAATTCCTGAAATCGCGCAAGTCTAAGCTCAACGTCGACGACGTTCTGCGCCGCGAATAGCAGCAAATACACGCCTCCCGGCAGGTATCCGAAAAAACCGTTCGCCTGTGGTCTTGCCACCCGCTAGAAAGTCAGCGGTTCGCGTGGAGGGGTCCTCATGAAATTCTTCATCATCAACAGTTTCCGCTTCCTGGTTTACATCGCTTACTTCGGAATCATCGCGCTCTACGCCTTCGGCGCGTACATCGAACGGGCGCAGATCCAGGAAATCATCTCCAAGCTCACCGGCTCGGGCCAGATCACGGCCGCCGGCACGCTCGATCCGGGCATGGTGCTCGCGCCCTCGGGCCTCGCAGCCCTCGCCATTGTCGCCGGCCTCATCATGGGCTGGATCGCGGCGACCCTCGTCTGCGGCGTCCTCGTCACGCTCCTCGACATCCGCGACGACATCAACGACCGCCTGCCGCGCGCCAAGTAATGGCCGCGTAGAGACCAAAAGAGGCGCTGGCGGATACGCCGGCGCCTTTTCGTATATGTGGGCCAATTCCAACCCACACTTGGCCTTTTGCTTCCGCAGCTTCACATAGGGGCTATGACAACCTCTCCCGCCGACCTGCTGCAGTCCCTGATCGCCGCCACGCTGAAGACCGGCGCAGACGCTGCCGACGCGCGCCTCTCCGAAAGCGCCAGCCTGTCAGTGGAAGTCCGCAACCGCGAACTCGAGAGCGTCGAGCGCGAGGAATCCCGCGGCGTCTCCCTCCGCGCCCTGGTCGGCCGCCGCCAGGCGGCCGTCTCCGGCACCGACCTCTCGCCCGACGCCCTGAAAGCCCTCAGCGAGCGCGTCGTCGCCATGGCCAAGCTCGCGCCCGAAGACAAATACTGCGGCCTCGCGGAAGCCTCCGAGATCGCCACCAACCACCCGAACCTCCAGCTCGACAGCGACGACACACCCGAAGCCGAAGAACTCGAACGTCGCGGCCGCGAGATCGAAGACGCCGCCATGGCGGTGCAGGGCGTGAAGCAGGTCTCCCACGCCGGCGCCTCCTGGGGCACGAGCAATTCCTGGCTCGCCGCCTCCAACGGCTTCACCGCCCACAAGACCTCCGGCTACTCCTCCATGGCCGGCGTCGCGATCTCCGAACGCGACGGCGCGATGGAACGCGACCACGAAAGCTCGTCCGCGCGTCTCCTCGCCAAACACAAATCACCCGAATGGGTCGGCCGCAGCGCCGCTGAGCGCGCCGTCGCGCGCCTCGGCGCCCGCAAGCTCGACAGCCAGACCGCAGCCGTCATCTACGAGAACCGCCTGTCATCGCGCCTGCTCGGCGCCTTCATCGGCGCGATCTCCGGCCCCGCCATCGCGCGCGGCGTCTCGTTCCTGAAGGACAAGATGGGCAAGCCCGTCTTCGCACCCGGCGTCGACATCATCGACGATCCGCTGCGCCTCGGCGGCTTCGGCTCGCGCGGCTTCGACGGCGAGGGCAGGCCGGTGCAACAGACCGCGCTGGTGAAAGATGGCCAGCTCACCCAATGGCTGCTCAACGGCCCCGCCGCCCGCCAGCTTGGCCTCACGCCCAACGGCTTTGCCAGCATGGGCTTCGGCGATCCGCCGGGCGTCACCACGTCGAACCTCGACATCATGCCGGGCAAGCGCACGCAGGCCGAACTCATGAAGGACGCAGGCAAGGGCCTGCTCATCACCGACATGTTCGGCCCCTCGATCAACCCGAACACCGGCGATTATTCCGTCGGCGTCTCCGGCTTCTGGTTCGAGAATGGCGAGCGCGCCTACCCGGTCTCCGAAGTCACCGTAGCCGGCGATCTCCCCTCCATGCTCCTGCGCGCCGTCATGGGCTCCGATCTCGAAATCCGCGGCTCGACCAACGCGCCCAGCATTCTCATTGATGGGATGACGCTTGCCGGCCGGTGACGCGCTCGAAGCCGATCTGGCGCTGCTGCAGGATCTGGCCCTGCTGAAAGACGTCGCGCGGGAAGCAGGCGAACTCGCGCTCGACTGGCTCCGCCACGGCGCCAAGGCGTGGGACAAGTCCGCCAACAATCCCGTCACCGAAGCCGATCTCGCGGTCAACGACCTGATCGCCAAGCGCCTCCGCACCGCCCGTCCCGAATACGGCTGGCTCTCCGAAGAAACCCGCGACAACCCCGCAGACCGCACGCAGGAAAAGGTGTGGGTCGTCGACCCGATCGACGGCACCAAAGCCTTCGTCAAAGGCGACACCGGCTTCTGCGTCTCCATCGCCCGCGTCGACAATGGCGAGCCGGTCCTCGGCGTCATCTACAACCCGAACTTCGACGAGCTGCTGCACGCGCGCCTCCACGGCGGCGCGTTCCTCAATGATCGCCCCATTCGCGCCACCACCTGCGCCAAGCTCAGCTGCCGCATGGTGGGCCAGCCCGATGTCTTCGCCGCGCCAGACGCCAGCCAACGCTGGCCGGGCATCAAGCTGATCTCGCCCATGCCTAACGCCGTCGCCTGGCGCATGTGCCTCGTGGCCGCGGGCAGGTGGGATGCCGCCGTCGCCCTCAACCCCAAGAACGACTGGGATCTGGCCGCCGCCGTTCTACTGGTGCGCGAAGCGGGCGGTATTGCCACCGATAGGGACGGCCAGCCGCTTGTTTTTAACCAGGCTTCGGTGATCCAGCGCGGCGTGGTTGCCGCTGGCGCCGCCCTTCACCCGCTGATAATGGAAAGGCTGCACAATTACCCTGCCAGCCAGGATCCAAAATGACCTCCCAAGCAGAAGACAAACAGCTCCTCCACCTCGTCATCGGCGGCGAACTGAAGAGCATCGGCAAATTCGAATTCGCCAATCTGAAGGAAATGCACTTCGTCGGCGCGTTCCCCAGCTACAACGCCGCCTTCGACGCCTGGAAGTCGGCGGCCCAGCGCACGGTCGATAACGCCCAGATGCGCTACTTCATCCTGCACGCCCACCGGCTGCTCGATCCGGAAACCGGCAAGCATCACAATGCCTGAAGCCACAGGCAGTCCTGAGAAGGACCGCCTCTCCTCACGCTTCGTCCGCGACTGGCTGCTTCCGCAATGGAAGTGGTTCGCGCTCGGCGCATTCTTCGCCGCCGTCACCGCGGCGTGCGCGTGGGGCTATTCGCAGATCACCTCGCTCGCCACTGACTGGCTCTCGCAGGGCGACCGCCGCATCTTCAACACGGCGCCCATCGTCATTGTCGCGCTGGTCGCGCTGCGCGCCCCGGCCATGTACTGGCAGACGCAGGCCAACAATCACGGCGTCCAGAACGCCATCGTGAAATTGCAGGAGGCGCTGTTCGGTCGCCTCATAGACGGCGACTTCGCCCGCCTGCAGTCGAAGAACTCCGGCGAGTACGTTTCGCAATTCGCCAACGATATGGTGCTCATCCGCGAAGCCGCCCTGCGCGTCGCCACTAACCTCGCCAAGTCCTCGCTCACCATCCTCGCCGCCGTCATCTACATGATGACGACCGACTGGCTGCTCACCCTGTTCCTGCTCATCGTCTATCCGATCGCCTTCTACCCGGTGATCCAGATGGGCAATCGCGTCCGCAAGTCCTCGCGCAAGTCGCAGGAGCAGGCCGGCACGATGACCTCGATCCTCAACGAAGCCTTCCAGGGTTCGCGTACGGTGAAAGCCTTCGGCCTCGAAGGCTTCCAGAAGGATCGCGCCCGCGCCTCGTTCATGGAGCGTGCACGCCTCTACATGAAGGTCCTGCGCTCCAAGGCGCTGGTTGATCCCTTCCTCGAAATCGTCGGCGGCGTAGCGCTCGCTGGCCTCTTCATGTTCGCAGGCTGGCGCTCCTTCACCGGCGACATCACGGTCGGCGAACTCCTCGGCATCATCGTCGCCATCGGCGTCGCCTCGCCGGAAATCCGCGCGCTTGGAACTCTGAACGCCGTCGTCAACGAAGGCCTCGCTGCAGCAGGTCGCGTCTATGCCGTCATCGACCAGAAGACGCACGTGGCAGATCGCAAGGATGCGCACGCGCTCGGCCACGCCAAAGGGCAGGTCGCGTTCGACAACGTCACATTCGCCTATCCCGGCGCAGGCCCCGCGCTCAGCGGCCTCAGCTTCACCGCGCAGCCGGGCGAAACCATCGCCATCGTCGGCCCCTCGGGCGCTGGCAAGTCCACCGTCTTCAACATGCTGCTCCGCCTCTACGACGTCGAAAGCGGCTCAGTCAGCGTCGACGGCCACAACGTTCGCGACGTGCAGCTCGCCTCGCTCCGCCGTAACCTCGCGCTCGTCTCGCAGGACGCCTTCCTGTTCGACGCCACCATCCGCGAAAACATCGGCCTTGGCCGCTCGGGCGCAACCGACGAACAGATCGAACAAGCCGCGAAAGACGCCGCCTGCGATTTCATCGACAATCTCCCCGGCGGCTGGAACGCGCCGGCAGGCGAGGGCGGCCGCAATCTCTCCGGCGGCCAGCGCCAACGCATCGCGCTCGCCCGCGCGCTCCTCTCCGAAGCGCCGATCCTCCTGCTCGACGAAGCCACCAGCGCACTCGACAGCGAAAGCGAAGCGCGCGTGCAGCAGGCGCTCGCCAACGTCGCCGGCAAGCGCACCGTCATCGTTATCGCCCACCGCCTCGCGACTGTGCGGCGCGCAGATCGCATCTATGTCGTCGAAGCCGGCCGCGTCTCTGAATCCGGCACGCACGACGAACTCGTGGCGCGCGCCGGCGCCTATGCGCGCCTCGCTGCACTTCAGCTCTCGTAACCGTCAAAAAGGTTACCGCTGAGTAGCGTTATTTTAACGCAAACAACCTATGGTTTTCCTCAGGCAGGGGAAAGCCATGAAGGATCCGACAGACGCTAGCGTCGTCGTGTGCACGCATTTTATGGGCATCGCACGCACCGTGCGGATGGCCCTCCGCGGCATGGACGTTCGCAATGTGAACCTCGCTGCCAACAAGGAGCAGCTGCGCGAAGCATTTCTCGATGCTGATCCGCACTGTGTCATCGTCTATGTCGACAGCGATCATCCCGACGACGAGGGCCTGCAGCTCCTCCACTTCCTCCGTCGCGACGAAGCCAGCCACAACCACAAGATCCCGGTCATCGTGATCTCCCCGCGCAGCGACATCCAGACCGTCAACGCCGCCATGCAGGGCGGCGCGCACGAGTACGCGCTATTCCCCACATCCGGCGAAACGCTGCTGCGCAAGATCACCTCCGTCTGCACCACGCCGCGCGGCTGGATCGACCGCCCCGACTATGTCGGCCCCGAACGCAAGATCGACCGCGAGACGGCCGAAGCGGGCGAAAAGACGGCGGTCTGATCTGCAGAACTGCTGAAAATGCCAGCGTGCTAATCCCGGCGGTCCTGCTAGGCTCTCCGCAACGTTGGGAGACAGCCATGGCCTACCGGTTCGCCGCCGCAGTCGCGCTCGCATCCATCCTCGCCGCCTGCAGCCCGCAAGCGCCAGCCACACCAGCACCCGAAAAAACCGCCGAAGCGCCGCCCGCCGTCCAGCAGGGCAACACGCCGCCGGAAGACCTCGATCCCTTCGTCGTCATGATCGGCGCCGAACGCTGGACCGTCATCCTCGACAAGGCGCTCGAAGGCGCACGCGAAGCGCCCGAGGGTCCCGGCGCCATCGAGGAAACCGATCTCTACCGCGCCGACGCCGCCACCAAGTCCGCCGCCGCATCCGTCATCGAACTCCGCAACCGCGTCTGCCGCAAAGGCCTCGTCACCGGCGACAAGTGCAAGCTCCCCGAATGGCCCGCCTGGACGCTCGAGCCGCCCACGGGCGACACGCCGATCGAAGAGATCGACCGCCGCTCCGGCTGGGTCGACACCGTCATGGCGCCCTTCACCGAAGCCGGCTGCGCCGCCGGCCGCGCCGCAACGAAGGACGAGATGTTCTGCTCGGTGGAGTAGGGCTTAGCTCAGCCCAACCAGATCCCGCGCGCGAGATAGACAGCCCCCGTCGCTGTGACGATCCACTTCGTCCACGTCCGGAAGTTCGCATCCGTCATCCGGTCCAGCACTTTCCCGCCCAGCCACGTGCCCAGCAGCGACAACGGGATCACCGCCGCGAACATCCACACCGGCGGAAAATGCGCATCCGCCTGCTGCGCCGGATCGGACAGGATCGCAAACAGGGGAAAGCCCCAGAACCCGATCTTCACCGCATGCGCCATCACCTGCGTCGCAGCCTTCGTCGCCACCACTTTCTGCCGGCTCAACTCCGTCTTCACGAAGAACAGGTCCAGCAGCGGCCCCGCCACGCCCGACAGCGTGTTCAGCGTCTGCACCAGAAACCCGCACAGCTCCGCCTGGAATGGCTTCTCGACATTGATGTCCACCAGCTTCTTGGGGATCCACACCAGCATGGCCGTCAGCCCCAGCATGATGAACACCATCACCTGCGTCGGCCGCCACGTGATCATCAGCAGCACCAGCAGCGAGACGCCTATTCCCAGCGCATAACGCCCGATCAGCGCCCATGCGATGTGCTTGGCCAGAAAAGCCGCCCGCGAAAAGTTCGACACCAGCTGGATAAATCCGTGCAGCACCATGGCGGTGGCAACCGGCACATAGGACGCCAGCACCCCCATCAGGATCAGCCCCCCGGCCATCCCGAACACGCCTGATATCGCCGATGTAATCAGCGTTGCGGCGAGAATGATGCCGATAACTGCGGAACTCATAAACCGTGGCCGACAGAACCGAATCGAAACGGGAACAGGAGTGGACCCCGCGGCCACATATCCATCCGCAGCGCAGATGTCGAACACGAGTGGTCTTGCGAAACGCGCATCCCCACATCAGTCTGAGTGAGTCGGAAGGAGTCGCGGGATGATCCACATTCGCTTGGCCCGCCGTACGGATGCCCCTGGCATCGCGCGCGTCCATGAACGCACCTGGAAGGAAGCCTATCGCGGCCTTCTGGACAGCACCTACCTCGACGCCCTGTCGGAGCGTCGGCTTCTCGCCCGCTGGCGATCCAATCTCGACCGCAGGGCGGAGGATTTCGACGAACAGATCTTCGTCGCCAGCCTCGGCAAGGATGTCGTCGGCTTCTGCATGGTCGGCTCCTCTCGCGAAGCCTTCGCGCCATGGGAAGCCGAGATCAGCATGATCTACGTGCTCAAGGAAAATCGCGGCGGCGGCATCGGCCGCGCGCTGATGAAGGTCGCCGCCGATCACTGCATTCGCCGCGGCATGTTCACGGGCGGCCTCTGGGTCCTGCGTGACAATGGCGGCGCGCGCGACTTCTACGAGACGCTGAAAGGCGAACACGCCGGCAGAAAAATGGACAGCGTCGGCGGCCAGATCGTACCGCTCGTAGGATATTGGTGGCGCGACCTTGCGACGCTGGCCGAGCGTGAAGCCCCGGCGATCCCTCTAGGAAGATACTGACTTTTCGAATTCTGCTCCTGAGGCGCGAAAACCGGGCGTTCAGCCCATTGCCTTGCCTCGGCGGCGGCGATACGCACGGTGCACCACAAGGTGAAAACCGTGCGGCTGCGTACCCGACGGGCAGGGGCCCGCATCTCGGATCGCGGCATTGAATCGCGCGGCCGGGAAAAATGGAGCCCCCATGGACTTCGAGTACAGCGCCAAGAGCAAAGAGTGGATCGCCCGCGTAACGGCGTTCATGGACAAGCACGTCTATCCGAACGTCGAAACGTTCGAGAAGCAGCACGCTGCCGGCGACCGTTGGGTCACGCCGCAGATCGTCCACGACCTGAAGGAGATCGCCAAGAAGGAAGGTCTCTGGAACATGTTCATGCCTCCGCACAAGGAGCATGACAAAGGCGAGTGGAAGGGCGCTGGCCTCACCAACCTCGAATACGCACCGCTGGCCGAGATCATGGGCCGCGTCGGCTTCGCCTCGGAAGTCTTCAACTGCTCCGCGCCGGACACCGGCAACATGGAAGTCTTCCACTACTACGGCACGGAAGCGCAGAAGGAAAAATGGCTGCGTCCGCTGATGAACGGCGACATCCGCTCCGCCTTCCTCATGACCGAACCGGCCGTTGGCTCGTCCGACGCCACCAACATCGAGACCCGCATCGAGCGTGATGGCGACGAGTACGTCATCAACGGCACGAAGTGGTGGTCCTCGGGCGTTGGCGACAGCCACTGCAAGGTCGCCATCGTGATGGGCAAATCGGATTTCAACGCCGAGAAGCACAAGCAGCAGTCGCAGATCCTCGTGCCGCTCGACACGCCCGGCGTGAAGGTGCTCCGCATGCTGCCGGTCTTCGGCTATGACGATGCCCCCCACGGCCACGCCGAAGTCCGCCTCGAGAACGTCCGCGTTCCCGCCACCAACATGCTGCTCGGCGAAGGTCGCGGCTTCGAGATCGCGCAAGGCCGCCTCGGGCCGGGCCGTATCCACCACTGCATGCGCACCATCGGCTCGGCGGAAGTCGCCCTCGAGAAGATGTGCAAACGCCTCCTCTCGCGCACCGTCTTCGGCAAGAAGATCGCCGAACATTCGGTCTGGGAAGAGCGTATCGCCCGCGCCCGCATGGACATCGAGATGACCCGTCTGCTCTGCCTCAAGGCCGCAGACATGATGGACAAGGTCGGCAACAAGGGCGCGCAGAACGAGATCGCCATGATCAAGGTCGCCGGCCCGCTTGCCGCGCTCCGCATCATCGACGACGCAATCCAGGCCCACGGCGCCGCCGGCGTGACGACCGATTTCGGTCTCGCCCGCCAGTACGCCTCGATGCGCACCATGCGCCTCGCCGACGGCCCGGATGAAGTCCACAACCGCGCCATCGCCCGCAACGAGTTCAAGAAATACCGCGACAACTCGTACACGGCCAAAGTCGAAGCCGAACGCAAAACCGAAGGCGTCCGCTCGTAAGAGCAACGCACTCCAGAACGACCAAAGGCCCGCTGAACCCAGCGGGCCTTTTCTTTTGCGCCACACCAACACCACGCCCACGCGCCCGTACTTCGACGGACGCCGCTCCGCGGCTGCTCAGGATGAGCGCTAAACCGCCAGCATCCCTGTAGCGCTCATCCTGAGCAGCGCAGCTCCGCTGCGCGTCCGTCGAAGGACGAGCGCGTGCTCACCAAACGCCGGTTTGGGGGATGGCGGTGGTGCAGAACTGTAGGACAGCCAAAAACCATCCCGAACAATCTCAACAGCTTGCAGCTCCAAGTTGGGGGATAGAGCCCCGCAGAATCTACGGCGCCCTGAACCGCCCTTATAATCATCCCCGCACCCACATGAGGGAGGTCCAGGAGACGTCCGAAACTCTGGATGTGGGGGCGTTGGCCGGCGTGGCTATCGAGGCGTCAGCGCGGAGAGGGGTGAGGATCCCTCTTCGGACAGCACAGCGAGGAAGTCCTGCGGGTAACGTCCCGTGGGGCGAAACGAACTTCGAGAAGCATGGCCTCCGGGGGATGTGAAACCGGAGGGGCCAGGGGGACGGTCGGTTAGGCCCCCTGACACGCTGAACCGGGTGAACAGGCACGGAGCTAAGGCGCCAGGGGCAACGACGTACCCTGGAAGACCGAGACAACTCCCCATGCGGCTGAACCGGGACAAACGGCCAGACACGGGGCGCGTGAAGACGCGCATCAGCTGCAGCCCATTCGCAGTGGGAAGCAACACAGGCACTACCCACGGCGTGACTTCATGCGCCCCGCTCCCTCAAGGGGGAGAGACGACAACAAGCATCCCGCAGGACATTGGTCCGTGCGAACGAACTCTCACGTTCGTCATTCCCGACGACGCGAAGCGGCGAGCGGGAACCCAGGGGCGACAAGCACCAGCGCTAGCAGCCCCTGGGTTCCTGCTTTCGCAGGAATGACGACGAAGGGGAAAGCTCTTCCCCCGTTCACGGGGGAAGTGGATCGGCGCGAAGCGACGAGACGATGGGGGCGAGTCGGATTCACAGAGCGAGGTCGCACACAGATGCGGACGTAACTCGCCCCCATCCCGGCTTCGCCGTACTTCCCCCGCTTCGCAGGGGAAGAGCTGCACACCGCGCGTATCCCCAACTGCAAACTTCCCAACCCCGCCCGCTGGGCGCCGCGCCAAAGCCGTGATTGCATCAAAAGTCGAAGGTTGGCGCCCCGGTACAGGCAGGCGCATGGAGGGACACCCAATGACACATTCACTGAAGCGTCTGTTATTCGTCGCAGCAGCGGCCATCGCCATCGCCGCGCCCGCAGCCAACGCGCAGATCGTCCGCGGCGATCAGCTCGTCGCGCAAAGCAACTATGTCAGCCGGCAGCAGGCCACCATCCCGCAAGTCTCCATCGTCGTGCGCGCCGACTTCGTCCTGTTCAGCGTCCGCTACGAAACCGGCACGCGCTCGGCCGACGCACGCGAGAACGAACTCGCCGCCGTCTTCAAGGCCGTCACCGATCGCGCCGCCAAGGCCGAAGGCATGACCATCGAAGTCGGCCAGCCCGGCTTCTCCGCTGCCATCGAAACCGCAGCCATCAAAGAGCTGATCCAGGAAGACGGCGATGATCGCTCCGCCATCGACGTCGTGCTCAAGGTGAACATCAAGGAGAAGGAAACCTTCGACCAGGTCCGCGCCCGCACCGAAAAGTTCGTGAAGGACACACCCCTGACTGGCCGCGTCGAAGCCGTCATCGGCGACAGCCAGTTCCTCGGCGTGGCCGAACCCAAGAAGCACCGCGAAACCCTCATCAAGGCGATCTCCGAGGATGTCCGCCTGATGCAGGCTTCCTTCGGCGGACCCAACGCGCCCGTGCAGGTCTCGCTCACCGGCATGGAACAGCGCGTCCAGACCCGCCCCGTCGGCCCGCTGGATCTGGAGATCTACATTCCATATTCCATGAGCCTCAAGTCCGGAGCAGGTAACTGAGGGCCGGTAACTAAGGCTGGCTTGCGGGGGAGGTCAGGGCGGCGTAAGCGCGTCCCATGATCTCCCCCCGCCTGGCCCGACGCGTCGCCCAGATCCACAAATGGCTGGGTCTGATCGTGTTCGCCCAGCTGGTGATCTGGACTGCCACGGGCCTGTTCTTCGCGGCGATCCACATCACCGACATCCGCTCCGACGACCTGGTCCACCCCGCCAATCACCTCACGCCGGTCAACATGGCGCAGGTGAAGATCAGCTCGACCGAAGCCCTGAAATCAGTCGCTGAGGATCGGCCGTTCGAGGTCATCCTCCGCTCGCTCGCCGGAACGCCGGTTTACGAAGTCCGTGCCGAGATCGGCACATTCCTCGTCTCCGCCGAAACCGGCGACCGCGTGGAAATCGACGAGGCCTTTGCAAGGAAGATCGCAACCGCCACATGGGTTCAACCCACGCCGATCCGCGCGATGCTGGAACTCGAAAAGGCCCCGCGCGAGTCCACCGTCTCCGGCAATGTCTGGGCCGCGCACTTTGAAGGCGAGGGCGACCCCACGCTCTACATCTCCGCCGTCAACGGCCGCACCAGCAACCCGCGCACCGACCTCTGGCGCACCTACGACTTCCTCTACGGCCTGCACCTGATGGACTATACCGACCACGAAAACTTCAACACGCCATGGATGGTCGCCGCGGCTATACTGGCGCTCTCGACCGTATTGTTCGGCGTAGCGCTCCTCGTCCACCGCTTCACGCGGGGACTCATAAAGGACAAGACATCATGACGGAGCGTCGCGAGACGGACCAGTCGCCAGACCAGTCATTTGGCGAAGGCGAGCGGATCGCCAAATACCTGGCAAGCGCAGGCGTCGCCTCACGCCGCGACGTCGAGAAGATGATCCTCGAGGGCCGGGTCAGCGTCGACGGTCGCAAGCTGGACACGCCCGCCTTCAAGGTGACCGGCAGGGAGACGATCCTCGTCGACGGCAAGGCGATTAACCGTCCCGACGCCACGCGCCTGTGGCGCTATCACAAGCCCACCGGCCTCGTGACGACCAACCGCGACCCCGACGGCCGCGCCACGATCTTCGACGAGCTCCCCAAGGATCTCCCCCGCGTCGTCACCATCGGCCGCCTCGACCTCAACACAGAGGGGCTGCTGCTCCTCACCAATGACGGCGAACTCGCCCGTGGCCTGGAACTCCCCGCCACCGGGCTGGAGCGCCGCTACCGCGCCCGCGCCTACGGCCGCATCGAACAACGCGAACTCGACAAACTCCGCGATGGCATCGTGCACGAAGGCATCGAGTATCGCGCCATCATCGCGAGGCTCGATCGCGTAACCGGCTCGAACTGCTGGATCGATGTCTCGCTGACCGAAGGCAAGAACCGCGAAGTGCGTCGCGCGCTGGAAACGCTTGGCCTCAAGGTGAACCGCCTTATCCGCGTCTCCTACGGCCCGTTCCAGCTCGACGATCTACCCCCGGGCGCAATCGCGGAAATCGAGCCCGCCGAACTCCTCGCCGAGTTTTCGCAATTCATTTCCGAGAAGCGCCGGCCCCAGCCCTTCGCCAAACGCGAAGCCAGGCGCGGCAAGCCGATCCACGCGAAACAGGAAAAACCGAAGGGCGAAAAGGCGCGTCCCAAGACGGACAAGCATCAGGGCGTCGAGTCCTATGTCGATCCGCGCAAGCGTACCGACCGGAAAGACGAGAAGCGCCCGCCCGGCGGCCGTGGCCCCCACAGCGGCCAGCGCCACACCGGCAAGCCCGTGCGCGCCAAACAGGACCGCGGACCACGCACCCCACGCTAGGGTGTGGCCGCACTAGAGGGAGGGACTGACATGAACCTGCATTTCGCCATGATGGCGCCGAACCCGGATCGCGTGCGCTTCTTCCTGCAGGAGAAGGGCGTGTGGGATCAGGTCCCGAAGACCGAACTCAGCATCATCAAGCAGGATCACCGCAAGCCGGAATACCTGGCCATCAGCCCGCTCGGCCACGTCCCCGCGCTCGAGCTTGGCGATGGCGTCACGCTCACCGAAAGCCGCGCCATCTGCACCTATCTCGAAAGCGTCTATCCCGAGCCCAACCTGATGGGCGTCGATGCCCGCGAGCGCGCCATCATCGAGATGTGGGATCGCCGGGTCGAACTCAGCTACATGTTCCAGGTCGCCGGCTGGTTCCGCAACAGCCACCCCGCCATGGCCGAACTGGAAAAGCCGCAAAGCCCCGAATGGGCCGGCATCAGCGAAGGCCGCGCCCGCAAGTCCATCGCTTTCTTCGAGAACCGTCTGGGTCAATCGCCCTTCGTCGCCGGCGACCGGTTCACGATCGCCGACATCACGCTGCACGTCGCTTTGGGCTTTGGCCGGGTCGTGAAATTCCGCCCCTGGGAGGAACACCCCAACCTCAACGCCTGGCGCGAGCGCATGCTCGCCCGGCCGGGTCTGGCCAAGTAAGCGGCTCGAAAAGTAGCTGATTTGCCAGAAAACCGACTGGCAGGGGCGACAGGGATCGAACCTGCGACATCCGGTTTTGGAGACCGGCACTCTACCAGCTGAGCTACACCCCTGTAGTCGAGGCGGACGCAATACGCGATCCGTGCGGCGAGTTCAAGGCGGGACATGACAAGGCGTAAAACCGACGCTAGGGACAGGGAAAATCACCGTTTCGGAACGCGTTAATGAGCTCCTCCATCCTGATCGAGACCGGCGAATGGGCCGGCTGGCGCACCTGGCCGCACGACGCCTTCGAGAGCGGGGTAGGGCCGTTCTATTACTGCAAGGACGCCGCCGGTAAGGTTCTCTGCCGCTTCGTCGCCGAGAAGCGCCACATGAATGGCGGCGGCTTCATGCACGGCGGCTGCTTCCTGACCTTCGCGGACTATTCCTGCTACGCCATCGCCGAAGACCACACGCAGGGTCCGAGCGTCACCGTGAACCTCTCCGGCGACTTCCTCTCGGCTGCCCAGGTCGGCGACGTCATCGAGTCGACGGGGGAAGTCACCCGGGCAGGCGGTCGCCTGATCTATGTGCGCGGCATGGTCACAGCCAACGGCAAGCCTGCGCTCAGCTTCACGTCGGTGATCACCCGCATCAAGCGCGATGCCCCGAAGGTCGAAGCCTAGGGCGTCCAGCGCGCGAACAGGCCGGTGGGCAGGACGAGGTCACGGCCCGACTTTTCGCGGATCGCCATCTCGCCACACGTCACCTTGCCGCCGCCCATCGCGCCGCCAAGCGACTGCGCCACTGCAGCGTAGGACAGGCGCACGGCATAGACCGTCGCAATGACGAGCAGCGGCTTGTCGCTCATCAGCGCCTGCACGTGTTCGAGCAGCTTTGGATAGTCCGTCTCGAAGCGCCAGGTTTCGTTCTTCGGTCCGCGCCCGAACTTCGGCGGGTCCAGAACGATCGCGTCGTATTTCGATCCGCGCCGGATCTCGCGCTCGACGAACTTCATCGCATCGTCGCAGATCCAGCGGATCGGCGCGCCTTCGAGGCCAGACATAGCTGCGTTCTCGCGCCCCTGCGCAATCGACTTCGGCGACGCATCGAGGTGCACCACTTCCGCGCCAGCCTTCGCCAGCGCGAGTGACATCATGCCGGTATAGCCAAACAGGTTCAGCGCCTTCACCGGACGGTTGGCGGACTTCACCTGATCCATGGCCCAGCGCCAATGGACCGAGTGCTCAGGGAACACGCCCATGTGCCGGAAGGCGGCAAGGCGCGCATTCAGCTTCAGGCCGTTCCACGCAATCGGCCACTCATCCGGCGGCGGCTTGCCTGCGAACGTCCACGCGCCGCGTTCGTCCTCGTCATCCTTGGAGGCGAACGTGGCATCGGTCTTCCAGCTCGCAACCGGCGCTTTGGGGCGCCACAGCGCCTGCGGGTCAGGGCGGTTCACGCGCACCTTGCCGAAGCGCTCCAGCTTCCGCATGTCGCCGCTATCGAGCAGTTCGTAGTCGCCCCAGTCGTCGCTGACGAGCAGTTCGAAATTCGCGGCGCTCATTTGCGCGCTCCCGCATAGGATTGGCCGCGCCAGACTTCGTAGATCATCACGCTGGCAGCCGATGCGAGATTGAGGCTGTCAGCCTTGCCCATCATCGGAATGCGCACGAGTTCATCGCACTCATTCTCGATCTCGACGGGCAGGCCCGATTGCTCATTGCCCATCAGCACAATGCTGCGCTCGCTATAGTTCGCCTTGTCATGCGCATGCGTGCCACGCATCGAAGCAGCAACCATCCGCGCGCCTGCCTGCTTGCGCCACGCGTTGAAATCGTCGAATTCCGCCGTCGCAATCGGCATCGCAAACAGAGAGCCCATCGTCGCGCGCACGGCCTCGACGGAGAAGGGGTCGCACGTCTGTCCAATGAGGATGACACCGTCAACGCCGGCCGCATCCGACGTGCGCAACACGGTGCCAAGGTTACCAGGGTCGCGAACCTCGTACATCGCCACCCAACGGCGTGTCCCGTCAGACGGGAAGTTTGACAATTTTGACAGCCGCTGTTTGAACGCCGTGATGACCGTCTGCGGATTGTCCTTGCGCGAAACGGAAGCCAGCACCTTCTCGCTCGCAGTAAGAACGCGGGCGCCGGCTTTCTTCATGCGCGCGAGCAGGTCGCTGGTCTGCGGGCGCTCGAGCGCGCCAATGCCTGCAAGGGCGTAGGCCGGTAACCATCCATTGTTGAGGGCCTCTTCGGCGAGGCGCGCGCCTTCGGCCAGGAAGAGCCCGCTCTCGTTGCGGGATTTCTTCCGCTCAAGCGACTTCAGCAGCTTAACCGTGTCGTTCGCGGTCGATGAAATGTGCTCGAACGTCGCCGCGCCAGATCGTCCTCTTGGAGAATCTGAATGCGCTCCCGGTTTTTCCGATGATCCTGAGGTCACGCGCGTCGCCCATGTAACAATTCGACGTACCTCTAGGGATGTTGGGCCGACGTGGAAAGGTGTGCTCGCGGCAGAAGTTCGCGGGGGTCTGCTTCACTTCGGCAACGTGAAAGAGAGTATTATGGATAACGGATCCCTCGCCCCCTCGATCCTGGTCCTCGGCGTCCTCGGTCTGGCGGCTACCTGCTTCATGGCGACGTCCACCTTCGAGTCCGCCTCTGCCAGCCCGGAGCCGGCTCAGGCGGCCCAGGTTCAGGTTGCGACTGTCACAAGTCAGCCAGTCGCCGCGCCCGCGCTGCCGGTCGTTGCTGAGCCAGTACTGGCCGCTGCCCCAGCTCCAGCCCCGACCCCAATTGTGGCCGCCGCGGAAATCCACCCCGCCGTCTCCGAGTCTGCCCGCGCAGAGACCTGCCAGGCTGAATTCGCGTCAACCGTAAAAGAAAATCCGATCGACTTCCCGAGGGACCGTTACAACCTGACCGCCAAGGCCAAATCGGCCGCCAACCAACTTCTGGTTATCGCAAAGGCCTGTTCTGACCTGAAAATTCAGATCCGCGGCTTCACGGACAATGAAGGCAAGAAAGCCAATAACACCCGTCTCAGCCTCCGCCGCGCGGAAGCCGTGAAGGAATATCTCGTCGCTCAGGGTCTGTCCCAGGACCTCCTGACTGCGGTAGGATTCGGACCGGATCGGCCGGTTGCGAGCAATCGCACCGCGGCGGGCCGGGCCAAGAACCGCCGCATTGAGTTTCGGGTGACCCGTGTGGAGTCGTAGTGCATGGAAATCTGGGTTTGGCTCGTAATTGCGGCAGTCTTCGGCGGCGCCATCGGATGGGCGTTGCACATGATGTATCTGCAGCGGCAAGCCCAGAATGTTGAACCCACGCCGGCGGAAGTTGATGCGGCGGCTGAGGCTGCCCGCGTAGCCGATCTCGAAGACAAGCTCGGCAAGGCCACGGCGGAGGCACATGACCTTCGCCAGAAGTCCGGCATTGCACGGGCAGGCGAGGAAAGCGCCCCGATCGTCGAGGGCTCGCTGGCCTGGCGCAATCGTCACCTCGAATCCCGCGTGCGCTTCCTTGAAGGCAAGCTGGCGGACGCAGAGACAGACCCGGCCAACGCCCAGCCGGCCGTCGAAGACCAGAATGACGAGGCGACCCGCCTGCGCTGGCGCAACCGCTATCTTGAAGGCCGGGTGAAATACCTCGAAGAAGAACTCGTCCGCACCGGCGGCTTCACGACGGCGCGCGTTGCCCCGTCCGCTGCGGGCGCGGAGGCTGCAGCGCCCCAGCCCAAAGGCCCTGAAGGTGAACAGCCCGACCTGATCGAACAGGCGCGCGATGGACGCGCCGACGATCTCAAGCTGATTTCAGGCATTGGCCCGAAGCTGGAGCAAAAGCTCAACAGCATCGGCATCTGGCACTACGAGCAGGTGGCCGGGTGGACGCAGCCGAACATCGACTGGGTCAACGCCGCTATTTCCTTCCGCGGTCGCATCGAACGCGAGAAGTGGGTGCTGCAAGCCAAGCAGCTCGTGCAGGACGCCGCCGCCAATCTGGAAGCTGCCCCCGAAGGCAGCGCCTGATCGCTGTCCGCTAGCGGCAGGAGCGGACGATACCCGACAGCTTGTCCCGGTCGAGGTTGATCGAGATCAGGTTGAAGCCCGTGACGCCATTGGTATCCGGCTCCGTCGTGGCGATCTGGAACAGCGTTGCGCCTGTGATGACATCAAGCAGGCGAGGCGACAGGTCGATCGTCAGCTGGATGTTGCCGTGATCGGTAACCTTGGGCGGGTCGATGATCTCGTAGGGCTGCAAAGCCACGCTGCGAATGTCGGCAAAGCCATCGGGACGTTGCGCATCAAGTTGCCAGAAAACCGTCAGGCCCTTGCTCGCGAGATCGACGATGCGGGTCGCATCAATCGTGCCCGTGCTGCGCCGCGAGTCATGCACCAGCCATAGATACAGGCGCGGCGCATTGGTGCGGTTGCAGAAGATCTCGACCTTGTCGTCCTTCCACTGGTTGCCCTGCCGATAGCGCAGGAAGAACTGTCCCTGCGCGTCGGTCTCAAACTCCCAGTTCTCGGTCTTGTACTCATAGACGATCTTGTACTCGCGCAGCTTCTCTTCCGAGAGCGCGTTGATCGTCTCCGGTCCGGCCTTCGACATCTCGGTGAGGAAGATCGGGTCGACGCCCATCGAGCGCACATAGGCGACCACTTCGCCATTCGCGATCTGCACCATCGTCAACGCTTCGTTGAGCTCCGGGCAGTAGTTCACGTTCGGCATCGGGACCCACGGATACTGCGACAGCGCCTTGCGCTTCTCGACGCAGTTCATGCTCACCTGGTGCACCGCAAAGATCGAACCCGGCCGCACTTCGCGCTTCACGCCGCCAAGGAAGGCGAGGGAGCAGGCAGACACGCAATGGCCCGGATAGACCCGGCTGAACGAGTCCAGATCGATCGTGTTCGCATCCGCCGGATTGCGCGTGTTACGCGCGACGCCCGTATTCAGATTGGCGGCGCGAATGATCTTGCCGACTTCCATGCCCGCGGTCAGGTCTCCGCCGAGCGAGGAGAAGTACAGCATCGTGTCAGGCGTCGCCTGGCTCGACCGCTTCAGGAAGGCTTGCAGGGCGGCAGGGGTTTCCGGCGTGAATTCGCCATCGGCAAAGATCGCCGGCACGTCGCCGAAGACGGTGCCCCATTCAAACGTCATGGGTTGGTCAGCCACCGCTGCGGGTGCACCCAGCAACATGCTGCCCAGGGCTGAAACCAGCCCCGCGATTATGCCTTTACGCCGCCCGGCCATGGGCCGCCGCCTCCCGAATCCAACGATCCATGTCTAACGCAGCGGCGTTTGCGGGCAATGACCGAGCCGCATTACAGCGTGCTCACTTGGGGCCGAAAAACAGCGCCAACAGCTCATCTGCCGCGGCAGACGCAGGAATTTGACCATCCGCGACTCCCTGGCGCACCGCCTGCAGACGCGTTGCGACCCCGGCATGAGTTGCAAACCCCTGCGACAGTCCCTCCTGGATCAGGGCGTCCAGCCAGCGCACCTGCTGGCCCGCCCGCCGCTTGGCCCGGCTGCCCGAGGCCTCGGTCCTGGTCCGGTGGATCTCGATCGCCTTCCAGAGGTCCGGCAAGCCTTCGCCGGCAAAGCCGGAAACCGTATGGACCGGCGGGGCCCAATCCGGGTCCACCTGTTCCATGATGTGCAACGCCACCTCATAGGCCCGCGCCGCGCGCTTGGCCGCCGTGGGGTCGATGTCCGCTTTGTTGACGGCAATCATGTCCGCGACTTCGAGCACGCCCTTCTTGATGCCCTGCAGCTCGTCGCCCGCGTTGGGCAGCATCAGCACGAGGAAGAAGTCCACCATGTCGGCGACCACAGTCTCGGACTGGCCAACGCCCACCGTCTCGACAAGGATCACGTCATAGCCGGCCGCCTCGCACAGCAGCATCGTCTCCCGCGTCTTGCGCGACACGCCGCCCAGCGTGTCGCCGGCAGGCGAGGGACGGATGAAAGCACGCTCATCGGCCGAGAGCTTCGCCATCCGCGTCTTGTCGCCAAGGATCGAGCCGCCCGACCGGCGCGAGCTCGGATCAACCGCCAGCACGGCGACGCGTTTCCCCATCTCGGTCAGCATCGAGCCGAACGCCTCGATGAAAGTCGACTTGCCCACGCCCGGCACGCCGGTGATGCCGATGCGCTGGGCCTGACCGGTCCGCGGCATCACCTCGGAGAGCAGCGAGCGAGCCTCCGCCTGATGGTCGGCGCGACGCGATTCCACCAGCGTGATGGCGCGCGCAAGGCCGGCACGGGTGGAAAGGTCGAGCGTCACAGGAATCCGTTGCTATCAGGCGTCCAGAAGCGAAGGGGCTTCCTACGCTGGCCCACACAGCGGTTCAAGAATGTATCCGGGCGAGGATGGCCCGATGGTCCGAGCCAGTCGATTTTGCGACTTCGTAAGCGCTCGCCTTGATCGTCGGCGAGGCCATGATGTGGTCGATCGGCAATCCAAGCATCGGCAGATCGCTGAACCATGTCGGCGCGAACAGGTAACCGCCAATACGTCGTCCCGGAATTGACTTGAAGCCAGGACACCACGGCGTCGCGTTGAAATCGCCTGCCACCACAAACGGCTCAAGCAGATGCCCGGCAAGCATGGCGATTTGCTGATCACGCTCCGCCAACACCTTGGCTGTGTTCGGCGGTGTCGGATGCACGGCGGCGATCGACAGCCTGATCTCGCCAATAGTCACGCTGAACTTGATCCACGGCCGATGATGTGGCCCCGGCCAAGCGGGCAGCTCGACATTCTCCAGCGGCACGCGCGAGAAAATCGCCACACGCGTCAGGAATGGGCCCATTGGCGCAAGGCCGGTATCGGCGCGGTGAGGATAGTCATCGGTCAGGCAGGTCGCCGGATCGATATCCGGAAACTCGCCAATCAGGATCAGGTCCGCATTACGGCTCTTCGCCCACTCCAGCGTGCGCCGCAAAGGCTCGCGCTTCTTCCAGACATTCGCCCACACCACGGTGATGCCCGGCGTCGACGCCAGCCGGCTCTCCGGCTTCGTCCATTTCGGTGCGGGCAGGGCGGCATAATTGATGAGCGCCAGCGCCCCGCTGAACGCGGCCCACTCCCAACGCTCGCCAAGCGCCAGACACAACGCAGCGCCAACAAGGCCAGCGACGATCAGCTGCGGTCGGAAATGCGTCAGCAGCTCAATCGGCCAACGCGCACGCCAGACCAGGCTGACGAGCGTCACAGCGCCAAGCAGAGCAATCAGAACAGGCACGCGCCGCCCTAGCGTCCGCGGTTCAGAACCTGCTGCGCATCATACGCGGTCGGGTCCGATGGCTTGGTCCCGCGCCCGAGCAGGATCTCCAGCACGGATTCGTACTGGCGCGTGTCCGCGCCGAACGTGAAGCCAAGCCCGACGCCTACGCCCGAGCCATAGCGGCCGCTCGAACCGCCGACGCCAACGCTCGGTCCCGACGGTGTATTGGAGCCGCCGACCCAATCCGTGCTGCGTGTCACCACGTTGAACCACTGATAGCCCTGAGCCAGCGTCAGCTCGGCTGCGCGGCGCAGCGCGAGGTCTTCCACCTGCGGACCCTTGAGGTCCGCATTGGCGCGGAAGGAAACGCGGTAGCGGTCATTCTCGATGCGCTGTTCACGATAACCCACCTTGTCCATGCCGGGGGCAGGTCCATAGACCGTCGGCGCGGTGCCGCAGGCCGCCAGCGCGAGGAAAGCGAAAGCTCCGATCAGGCGTTTCATGAACGAGTCTCCTTGCTCTTCAAGGTAACGCGTTTCGCGCCACAGGCCAGCCTGCCGCTGTCCGGCTTATCATGCGTAACACGCAGGATTTACAGGGGCTTGTAGAACGCCAAAGCCATGCCGTTGGGATCATAGACCCCGAACTCCCGCGTGCCCCACGGCGTATCGCGCAAGGGCCCCGCAGAAACGCCGTTGGCGACGTATTCGGCATGCAAAGCGTCCGGATCATCGATCCTGAAGCGGTAGGCCGGGCAATCGCCATCCGGCCCGGCGAAGCTTTCTACGTCATGCCACTGCAAATGGATTTCCACGGCGCCGCGCCTAACCCCGGCATAGCGCACAGGCGTTCCGCCATCATCGAAAGCACGGACAAATCCAAGCCTAGTCACGTACCAATCGACTGCGGCGGGCACGTCGCGCGCACCAAGCACCGGATGGACAATCAGGAAGTTGACGCCCATGCCCGGTGTCTCACCCGCTGATCAGCTCGCGACAGCGTTCTTGGAATTGTGCCCCAGCGGTCCCTGCAGCTTGTCCAGCAGCTCGATCGCAGCATCGGCAATCACGGTGCCCGGCGGGAAGATCGCCGCAGCGCCAGCTGCATAAAGCTGATCATAATCCTGCGGAGGCACGACGCCGCCGACGACCACGGTGATGTCACCACGGCCTTCCTTGTTCAGCGCGCCGCGTAGTTCCGGCACCAGCGTGAGGTGGCCGGCGGCCAGCGAAGACGCCGCCACAACGTGAACGTCGTTCTCGACAGCCTGACGCGCTGCTTCGCCCGGCGTCTGGAACAGCGGTCCGATATCGACGTCCCAGCCGAGGTCGGCGAAGCCCGAGGCGACAACCTTCTGGCCACGGTCGTGACCATCCTGGCCCATCTTGGCGATCAGGATACGCGGGCGGCGGCCTTCCGCCTTCTCGAACGCATCGGCCCTTTCGCGGGCCAGCATAACCTTGTCCGATTTCATGCCCATGCCCTGCGCATAAACGCCCTGGATCGATTTGATCACCGCCTGGTGACGACCAACCACTTTCTCGACCGCATAGCTGATCTCGCCGACCGTCGCCTTGGCGCGCGCCGCCTGGATGCCCAGGTCTAGCAGGTTGCCACGGCCCATCTCGGTCGCCTTGGTGATCGCATCCAGCGCCTGCGCCACCGCCACTTCATCGCGCTCGCCGCGCAGGCGTGCGAGCTTGTCGAGCTGCAGTTGGCGCACCTTGGCGTTGTCGACTTTCAGAACCGGCACGTCTTCGGCTTCGTTCAGGCGGAACTTGTTCACGCCCACAATCGTCTGCACGCCGCTATCGATGCGCGCCTGCGTCTTGGCGGCAGCTTCCTCGATGCGCAGCTTCGGCACGCCTTCCTCAATGGCCTTCGCCATGCCGCCCATCGCTTCGACTTCCTCGATGTGCGCCCAGGCCTTGCGGGCGAGATCGTAGGTGAGCCGCTCGACATAGTAGGAGCCGCCCCACGGATCGATCGTGTGCATGACGCCGCCTTCCTGCTGCAGGAATATCTGCGTGTTGCGCGCGATGCGGGCCGAGAAGTCCGTCGGCAGGGCCAGCGCTTCGTCGAATGCGTTGGTGTGCAGCGACTGCGTCTGACCGCCCGCCGCAGCCATGGCTTCAAGGCAGGTGCGGATCGTGTTGTTGTAAACGTCCTGCGCCGTCAGCGACCAGCCAGACGTCTGGCAGTGCGCGCGCAGCGACAGCGACTTGTCGCTCTTCGGATCGAACTGCTTCACCAGCTTGGCCCAGAGCAGGCGGCCGGCGCGCATCTTCGCGACTTCCATGAAGTAGTTCATGCCGATCGCCCAGAAGAACGACAGGCGCGGCGCAAACTTGTCGACATCCAGACCCGCCGCCATACCGGCGCGGATATACTCGACGCCATCAGCCAGCGTGTAGGCGAGCTCAAGGTCCGCCGTCGCGCCCGCTTCCTGCATGTGATAGCCGGAGATCGAGATCGAGTTGAACTTCGGCATGTTCTGCGACGAGTACGCGAAGATGTCGGAGATGATCCGCATCGAAGGGCGGGGCGGATAGATGTAGGTGTTCCGCACCATGAACTCTTTGAGGATGTCGTTCTGGATCGTGCCCGAAAGCTTGGCAGCCGAAACGCCTTGCTCTTCCGCCGCCACGATGAACAGCGACATGATCGGCAGCACCGCGCCGTTCATCGTCATCGACACCGACATCTGGTCGAGCGGGATGCCCGCGAAAAGCGTGCGCATGTCGTAGATCGAGTCGATCGCCACGCCGGCCATGCCAACGTCGCCCGTCACGCGTGGGTGATCCGAGTCATAGCCACGGTGCGTCGCCAGATCGAAAGCGACCGAAAGACCCTTCTGGCCGGCCGCCAGATTGCGCCGGTAGAACGCATTCGAATCTTCCGCTGTCGAGAAGCCGGCATACTGGCGGATCGTCCAAGGCTGGTTGGTGTACATGGTCGGGTAGGGGCCACGGCCAAACGGGGCGACGCCCGGATAGTCGTTCGTGAAATCGAGGCCTTTGAGGTCCGCCGCCGTGAACATGGGCTTCACGCCGACGCCTTCCGGCGTTTCCCAGACTTTCTGGCCTTCAGCGCCCGCCAGGGCCTCCCACCCCTTCAGATCAGCGCCGGACGCGGCTTCCCCAAGCGGCAGCTGGGTGAAGTCGGGAAAGGTCTGGGCCATCTGCGGGCTCTCCGAACGCGGATTCGAATGGTTTTCGTAGCACTGACAGGCCGCGCCATGAAGCCTTCGCAAGTGCGAAGGGAACTGCTCATGTCGCATTCATGAAACCCGGCTTACAGCCTCCTCATTCGCAGGCAACTGCGACGGACTGCACGCCTGTTTCCGTTCAAGACTGCATCGCCGCCCGCGCGAGGGACGAAGCGCTGGCCTATGGACCCTGATCCTCGGAGAAACTGCCCATGACTCTCGGTAAATTCCTCGTCCTGCCGGCCTTTGTGCTGGCCATCGCCGCCCCCGCGCTCGCCCAGCCGACCCCGCCCACGCCCGAAGAGCGCGCCGCCCGCTTCGACAAGGCAGACGTCAACAAGGACAACAAGCTCGACAAGGCCGAGTTCGTCTCCAGCCTGCCTGAGCAGGCCCGCCCGATGGCCGACCAGATCTGGTCGTCGCGCGTCGACACGGACGGCGATGGCTTTGTGACCAAGGAGCAGTTCCTGGCGCTCCGCATGGGCCCCCGCCCGCAGCAGTAGGCATAGCCTCGATCTTCGATAGGGCGGCCGGCGATAGTCTCGCCGGCCGTTTCTTTTTCGGTTGCAGCTTCCCGCCGCCTTTCTATCCCTAGGATCACGGAGGGAGACGGCCATGCGCGCCCTGATCACCATGCTCGCGATCATCGCCAGCGCGCCTGCCTTCGCGCAGGAGCCATACCGCGCGCCGCGCACCTGGCTCGACCACCCCGATCTTCAAGGCGTCTGGACCAACGAAACCACCACCCGCCTCGAACGTCCCATCGAACTCGGCGACCGCCTGATCATGACGCCCGCCGAAACCGCTGAAGCCGACGGATTCTCGCAGTACCGACCCGCCATGCGGGTGAACGGCGAGCCGCGCACCAGCTTCATCACCAACCCGGCAAACGGCCGCGTGCCGCCGATGAAAGCCGGCGCCATTCCAGACACCAACCGCCGCACGGCCCTGAAGCCTGGCGAACGCGACACCGACGGGCCCGAACTACAGGCCATCGACGACCGCTGCATCCTGCCCATCGCGTTCAACGCCGGCCCGGTGATGCTGCCGCTGCCGAACAACTCGAACTACCAGATTGTCCAGACAGCCGACTACACCGTCATCCTCGTCGAGATGATCCACGACGCCCGCATCGTCCGCATGAACGGCAAGCACCGCACCGACGGCCAGCGCCCCTATCTCGGAGACTCGATAGGCTGGTGGGAAGGCGAGACGCTGGTCGTCGAAACCACTAACTTCCCGCCCGAACAACTCTTCCGCGGCTCATGGCAGAACCTGAAAGTCACCGAGCGCTTCACACGCGTCCGCGAAGACCGGCTGCTCTACGCCTTTAGCGTCGATGATCCGACAAAATGGGATCAACCCTGGTCCGGTGAATACGAGTTTCGCACCGCCGCCGCGCCGATCTCTGAATACGCCTGCCGCGAAGGCGAAGTGTCCATGCCCGCCATGATGCTCGCCGCCCGCCGCCGCGAAGCGGCCGGCAAGGAATAGCGCTCAGACAAACGCGAACACGGCGTTCGACTGCAACTCGCCACCCGGCGAACTCCCGAAGTCGAACCCCGGATATTCCTTGAGCAGCTTCAAACGCGCGCGCGGCAGCGTTGCCCGCCAAGGATCTCCAACAAGTACCGCGATCTTCTTCGCAAGACAGCGATCCAGAAAGCCGGTCACGCGCGCCGCAAGCTCTTCGTTGTAGAAAAGGTCGCCGGCCAGAACGACATCAACTTCCGGCGGCTCAGACTGCGTGAGGTCGCCAAGCACTGTTTCAATCGCCACATCATTCGCAGCTGCATTCAATCCAACAGCCGCAATCGCATACGGATCCACATCAGCCGCGACCACAGACGCTGCGTCCGCCTTCATCGCAGCGATACCAACAAGTCCCGACCCCGCGCCCAAATCCAACACACGCCGACCGGCCACGACCTCCGGCCGATCCAGCACATACCGCGCCAGCGCCAGGCCGCCGCCCCAGTGATACGCCCAATACGGATTGCCGAACGTCTCATCCGCTTCGGCCAACCGCCAGAGCCCGCTCTTCGGTCCGGCCTTATGCAGCACGATCTCCGGCACGAATGGCGCTGGAGACAGCGGGAAATTCGCCCGGATGAACTGCGAAACGTCTATGGCCGATCCCCGCTCACACCGGTTGTCTTTGCCGTGGCCCTCAGCATTCTGCAATGCTAGCGATGGACCAAAGCAGGGAGACACTGATGAGCGATATCAATAGCATGAAAGGCAAGCGCGCCATCGTGACGGGCGGGGGCACCGGCCTCGGCGCCGCCACCGCCGTCGGCCTTGCCCGTCGCGGCGTCAATCTCTGCATCAACTACAATTCCAGCGCCGACGCCGCCAACGAAGTCGTCGCCGAATGCCAGAAGCTCGGCGTCGAAGCCTTCGCCGTGAAAGCCAACGTCGCCGAAGACGCAGACTGCCGCGCGCTCGTGGATGCAGCCGTCAGCAAATTCGGCGGCCTCGACGTCCTCATCAACAATGCCGGCATCACCAAGTTCGCCGCGCACTCCGATCTCGACGCGCTCGACGCCGAAGACTTCCTGCGGCTCTACAAGGTCAACGTCGTCGCCGTGTACCAGATGACCCGCGCCGCCAAGCCGCATCTCGCTAGCGCCGGCAAAGCCTCCGTCGTCAACGTGTCGTCGATCGCGGGTGTCACCGGTATCGGCTCGTCCATCGCCTACGCCTCGACCAAGGGCGCGCTCAACACGATGACGCTCTCGCTCGCCCGCGCCCTCGCGCCGAACATCCGCGTCAACGCTGTATGCCCGGGTTACATCGGCTCAGGCTGGTTCACGAAGTATCAGGGCGACGCTGTCGAAACGCAGACTGCAGAGAACGTTGCCAAGTCCGTGCCGCTGAAAGTCGCCTCGATGCCGGAAGACATCGCCGAATCAATCCTGTTCTTCGCCGGCCCGGAAAGCCGTCATGTGACGGGTGAGTTCATGATCATCGACGCCGGTATGCACCTTGGCTACGCGCCCACACGGGCTAGATAGGAAGCAGCCTGTCAGGAGGGACATGATGGCCCAGCGTCTCAATCGCCGTGACTTCCTCCTGACATCGTCTGCCTTCGCGACAGCAACCGTCGCAGCTGCCTGCAGCTCGCCGGCAAAGCCGGCGCCGGGCCCATCGCCAGCACCCACGCCGACGCCATCGACGCCAACCACACCCACGACACCGACACCAACCGCGCCCGTAAGCGTGCCCACGCTCGGCTCCGCATTCCCGCTCATCACTGACACAGCCGCGCGGCTAGACGTGGCGAAAGCCAAAGCCCTCCGCGCCGCCGGTGTGAAAACCGTCTTCCGCTACTACTCGCATCTACCGCCCAGCCTCGTCGGCAAGGACCTGCAGCCGGAAGAAGCGAAGATCATCCTCGGCGAAGGCCTCTCGATCGGCAGCGTCTTCCAGCACTACAACAACTGCTACCGCACCTTCGAAAACAACTGGGGCAAGGAGGACGCGGAACAGGCGCTCCGCCAGGCCGAAGCCGCAGGCCAGCCCGAAGGCTCCGCCATCTATTTCGGCGTCGATGCAGACTGGCCTTACTCGGCCCTGCGCGATCCGATCCTCAAATACTTCGAGGATATCAAACGCGCTTTCGAAGGCTCCAACATCGCCGTTGGCATCTACTCCAATGGCTGCCTCTGCAACGCCGTTCGCGAGAAGGGCCTCGCGCAATACTTCTGGCTCTCCGGGTCCACCGGTCACTCCGGCACGCAGGCCTTCTACAACACCAACAACTGGACGCTCTTCCAGAACGCGCTCGACGTCACGCCGTCGCAAGTCGGCTACGCAATCGACACCAACATCGCGAACCCGAACACGCAGGGCTATTTCGGCCAGTGGTACGATCGCGGCGCCCGCCTCGCAGCCCACGCCGCCGCCGACACGCAGACGACGTTCATGGCCCGCAGCTTCCTCCGCGCCGATACCGAGCTGAAGCCGGATACAAATCCCGCTTCAACCTCGCTCACCAAGCTGCTCAAGGACCGCAACGTTCGCAGCCTCGCGACGTCGGGCGATTGGACGAACGTCGTCACGCAGGAGGGCGGCGATACACGCGGCCTCAAAACGCTCACCGGCTGGGTCCCGTCATCATCGCTCGCGCCGATGACCGGCTTCCCCGGCAACACCAGCAATTACGGCCTCTGCGGCGCGCCGACTGCCGTCAGCGACACCGCCAAATACCAGAACTGCGAACGCGCCACGTTCCGTCTGCGCTAGTTCAGTCGTCGGTCAGCTAGGCCGGCGTCACGCGCAGAACCTTGCCCGCGTCGTCGACCAGCACGTACAGCGCGCCATCCGGCGCCTGCACGATATCGCGGATACGGCCCTGATCGGTCAGCAGCCGCTCCTCGCCAACAACCTTCTCGCCATCCAGCTGCAGCCGCACGATCGCGCCCGCAAGGCCGCTCGCCAGGATGTTGCCCTTCCACGCGGGGAACAGATTGCCCGTGTAGAAGATCATGTCGCCCGGCGCGATCACCGGGTCCCAGTAATAGACCGGCTGCTCCATCCCGTCGCGTGCAGTGCCCTCGGAAATTTCTGCGCCCGAGTAATCGACGCAATAGCAGATCACCGGCCAGCCATAGTTCTTGCCAGCTTCCGGAATGTTGATCTCGTCCCCGCCGCGCGGACCATGCTCGATCGTCCACAGCTTGCCCGTATCCGGATGGATCGCCGCGCCCTGCACATTGCGATGGCCATAGCTCCAGATCTCCGGCTTCGCATTGGCTTGCCCAATGAACGGGTTGCCGTCCGCCGGCTTGCCATCGGCCTTCAGCCGCAGAACCTTGCCGAGGTTCGCATTGAGATCCTGCGCCAGCTTGCGCGGCTCCGGGTCAGACCGCTCGCCAACCGTCAGATAGAGATTGCCCGCGCTGTCCCACTCGATGTTGGACCCATAGTGCTTGGTCGAAGCCCACGCCGGATCCTGCCGGAAGATCGTCGCGACGTTCTCCAGCTTGCTGCGATCAGCCGAAAGCGTCGCCTTCGCCAGGCTGGTGCTGTTCTTGCCGCCGCCGCGATCCTCAGTGAACGTGAAATAGACAGACCGCGTCGTCGCGAAGTCCGGTCCGAGCGAAATGTCCAGCAGTCCACCCTGATCGCGCGCATCCACCTTCGGCACGCCTGTCACTTCGACCTTGTCCTTGCCGGCCGCCACCAGCCACAGCTTGCCGGCTTTCGACGTCACCAGCAGCGCGCCATCCTCAGGCAGCAGGGCAGAGCCCCACGGGTTCTCGATGCCCTCAGCCAGCGTCTCCACCTTCAGCGAGACATTCGACTTCACTTCCGGCGCACGCGTCTGCTCGGGGAAAGCCGGCGTCACGCCTGTCTTGTTCGGATCGCCCTGCTGCACAGGCGCGCCACGGCCAGACGTGCCCGGCTGCTCATTCGTGGCGGTCGAAGTCGGGGCAGGGGCGCTCGGGCTGCAAGCCGCCAGAACCAGTCCAACAGCCGACGACAGGATAAGCGCGCGCATGATGATCTCCGCAGATAACCTGCAGCAGCAAATAGTGCGAACGGCTCTCAATCCTAGCCGCCAATCACGCGAGTCACAAAAACCTGACCGTAATCAGCGTTCCGCTTTTAGCGGCCGAGCCCAAGCTCCGCATGCGCCAGCTCAAGGCTCGCCAGCACATCGACGCCGACATGGATGAACTCATCCACGCCCGCCTCGCGCAGCGCCGCTTCCAGCTCCCCCGGCTTGCCCGCCAGATAAAGCCGCGTCACGCCCGCCGCCTTGAGAGCCTTCGCAGCCTCAACCGCATCGGTCGCATAGCGCTTGTCCGATCCGCACAGGCACGCGATCTGGCAACCCGAAGACGCCAGCGTCTGCGCATGCCAGGCGGCATCGCCAACCGAAGGCACCGCGCCGATGCCGCCCGCTGCGAAATAGTTCTGCGCATACTGAAGCCGCGCGGTGTGCTCGGCCAACGGACCCAGCGCCGCGAGGAAGATCTTCGGGGCCTTGCCAGCAGCCGTGCGCTGGTCCGCCAGATCACGCAGCCGCTCGAACGGTTCAGCCAGACGGATTGGCCACAGCGGCTCAGCCTCCGCGCCTTCATCATCCGCCGTGCGCGAAAGATCAGCCAGCGTCGCGCGATCCTGCGCTGCGCCCTTGAGCGAGAACCAAGAACGCGCCGCCGGCGCTCGGCCCGAAGCCTCCGCCGCACGCCGCACGATCGCCGGCAGGTTCACAACCTCGACGCTCGGCACTTCTTCCTGCAGCTGCGGGAAGTCCGTCACGCCCGTCACAAGCTCCTTGCGCTTGGCGACAGCCTTGATGCGCGCCCCACGCGCCTCGGCCACGCCCGTCTGGAAGCCGCCATCCACCAGCGCCTTCGCCAGCCCGCCTTCGCGCTCCACCTGCTGGAACAGCGCCCAGGCGGCAATCGCCAGATCGTCGCCCAGCTTCTCCATCGCCCACGCGCCCCCGGGCGCATCGACGACTTTGCCGAGGCTCGACTCTTCCTGTGCGATCACCTGCGTGTTGCGCGCCAGCCTGCGCGCCAGCTTGCCCGGCAGGCCCATCGCGTCCGTGAACGCACGCACCGTCACGATATCCGCGCCGCCCACGCCCGCCGCGAAGCACGCCGTCGTGTTACGCAGGATATTCACCCACGGATCGCGCCGCGTCAGCATCCGGCGAGACGTCACCGCCTGCAGCTTCATGCCCGCAGCCGAGCCCTTCGCGCCGAACGCATCAGCGATGCGGCCCCATAGCCGTCGCGCCGCGCGCAGCTTCGCCATCTCGACCTGGAAGTCCGCACCCACGCTCACCGTGAACAGGATCGACCTGCAAGCCTGATCGGCGCTCAACCCCGCCGTCATCAGCGCACGCACATAGTCCGCGCCCGCCGCAACCAGATAGGCCAGCTCCTGAACTTCCGTGCCGCCCGCCTCATGCACCGGCCGCGAGTCGGCCCGCAGGTAAGTCGCCTTCGGGAAATCACCGCCCACGTCGCGTGCAAACGAAGCTGCCTGCGCAACCTCTTCCTCAACCGATGCGGGCAGGGCGCCCGTCCGCGCCAGCGCGCCGATCGGGTCGACGTTGAACGCCACCATGGCATTCGCCGCCGTCCCGCCATTGATGAATGCCGCCAGCAGGGCGGCCAGCTCGATCCCCTGCGTCGTCGATGCGCCTGTCGCCTCCAGCGCCACTGCCGCGAGGTCCAGCTTCACGCCCTTCAGCACCCGCTCGATGTCGATCGCAGACCGCGCTACGACGCCATGCTCGCCCGCCGCATCCACGCGCAGTTCGATCGACGACACGCCGCCCTCAAGCGCTTCCATAACCTGATCGCCGGCAATCGCCGGGTCCGGGTGCGCCACGATCTGGCGGATGTCCCAAGGCAGGTACTGGTCATTGATCGCCCGGCCGCCGCGGATGAACGGCGCCATGCCCGGCGTGCCCGAGGCATCCGGCGCCCAGTCCGGCGCGCGGTACAGCGGCTTGATCGGCACGCCATGCTCGGTCTTGGTCGTCAGGCGCGAAAGCGGCTGCCCCGCCAGCACTTTCTCGGCCAGAGCCCGCCACTGGGCCTCGTCCGCCGCAGTAAAATCAGCCGAAAGGGGCAGGTCGTCCGCCATGAATCTCTCACAAACAGGGTCCGGGCCATGAGGCATTGGCATAGCCTTGCGTCAAGGGTTTGCGGCATTCTGGACCGATTGCCCGGCGTCGCAGGGCCGGTATGGTTGCAAAGGCGGGGCGTTTCCCGTGGCTACAGGCGACTTCTCCCATGGCGATTCCGGCATCCATCGCGAACCAGCTCTCCATACCGGTGATCGGGTCGCCCCTGTTCATCATTTCGAACCCGGACCTGGTGATCGCCCAGTGCAAGTCGGGGATGATCGGCTCCTTCCCCTCGCTGAACGCCCGTCCGATCGAACAGCTCGACGAATGGTTGACCCGCATCAACGAGGAGCTGGCCGCCGCCCGCCTCGCCAATCCGCAGGCGAAGATCGCGCCCTATGCCGTGAACCTCATCGTCCACAAGTCGAACAACCGCATCGAGGAAGACCTCGCCCTCTGCGTGAAGCACAAGGTGCCGATCGTCATCACCTCGCTGGGCGCCCGCCCTGAAGTGAATGACGCCATCCACTCCTATGGCGGCATCGTCCTGCACGACATCATCAACATCGTTTTCGCCCACAAGGCGCTGGAGAAGGGCGCTGATGGCCTGATCGCAGTCTGCGCCGGGGCAGGCGGCCATGCCGGTGTGCTTTCGCCTTTCGCCCTCATCTCCGAGATCCGCGAATTCTTCGATGGCCCGCTCGCGCTCTCCGGCTCGATCTCCACCGGCCGCCAGATCCTCGCCGCGCAAGCCATGGGCGCCGACTTCGCCTATATTGGCACCGCCTTCATCGCCACCGACGAAGCCCGCGCGCTCGACGCCTACAAGGACATGATCGTCGCCAGCGCGGCAAAGGACATCGTCTATTCCTCGCTCTTCACCGGCGTCTCCGGCAACTACCTCGCACCGTCGATCGCCAAAGCCGGCATGGACCCCAACAACCTGCCGGACGGCGACAAGGCCACCATGAGCTTCCAGGCCGGCGAAAGCTCCAAGGCAAAAGCCTGGAAAGACGTCTGGGGCTCCGGCCAGGGCATCGGCGCCGTGAAGGCCCGCATGCCCGCCGCGCAATACGTCTCACAACTCAAACGCGAATACGACGAAGCCCGCCAGGAACTCGCCAAGTCCGCCGCAGGCTTCACGGTCTGACGCCACTCCGCCGCAGTTCAGGCGACACGCGACCGCAACAATCCACCTCTAAGCCAGCGGCGAGCTACCGCCGGAGAGATTGCATGCGCCTGTTCCCCATCCTCGCCACGCTGGTGTTCGCCAGCTGCGCGCAAGCGCCATCACCAGCCCAACCCGCCGCGCCGCTTCCCATCGCCAGCCTGACGGACGGCGTCTGGCTCAAGGGCGATCTCCACATCCATTCCAGCCACAGCAAGGACTCGAGCAACAACTCCGTCGCCACCATCATCGGCTTCGGTGAGAAGGTCGGCATGGATTTCCTCGCCATTACCGACCACGACAACCACGTGAACGGCGACGTCGCGCACCACACCTGGGCCGATCCCGAGTTCAAGTCCGACAAGCTCCTGCTGCTCTACGGCGCGGAGTGGACCACGCATCGTGGCCACGGCACGCCGCTCTCGGCCAAGCCTTACGACCATCAGGCGCTCTACGACGTCCGCGACCAGCGCGACGTGAAGGTCGGCGCCGTCAAGAACGCGCTCGGCATCCACCTGTCAGCCAACCATCCGGGCGGCACCGACCATTTCGGCTTCTCCTACGACATCGTCGACTCGATGGAGATCTGGGCCTCCGCCGTCTGGTCGCGCAACGCCAATGCCGTGATGATCTGGGACGACATGCTGAAGTCCGGCCGCAAGATCGCCGCCCGCGGCGGCAGCGACAGCCACCACGGCTACCCGCCCACGCAAGAACAGAAGACGGACCTTAGCTGGCAAGCCCCCGCCAACAATGTCGGCACGCCCACCACCTGGGTCTTCGCGGCATCACGCACATCCCAAGCCGTCATCGCCGCCCTCACCAACGGCCGCGCCTCCGTCAGCGCCAACCCTTACGCCCCGCGCGTCGAGTTCTACGCAGACCTCGACGCCGACTGCGCCATGGACATGATGATGGGCGACAATGCCGCCGCCACCGGCCAACCCGTCCGCTTCCGCGTCCAGCTCTCCAACCCCACGCCCGGCGCCATCTACACCGTCAGCGTCGTCAAGGACGGCGCAGCATTCCGAACCTTCCAGACCACGGAAGCCTCCGCCACCGCAGACTTCACCGACACGCCCGCCACAGACGGCCGAACCTACTACCGCGTCACCGTCGAAGGCCCCTCCGTCCCATACCCGGAAGTCCCCGACGCGCAGCAACGCAGCGGCGCCATGATCGGCCTCTCCAACCCCATCTACTTCAACTTCGACCCCGCCTTCTGACCCTGCCGTTAGCTGCGCCCAACGATCGGTTAGATAACCTCGTTTGCTGCACCCCCGCGAACAGGCGCATAGACACGCCCATGATCACCGATCCGCTCCACGACCTGCCAACCTTCGCCGACATCGAGGATGCCGCCCAGCGCATCCGCGGCATCACCGTTCATACGCCGCTCCTGCGCTACGATGTGCTGGACCAGGCCGTCGGCGCGCCCGTCTGGATCAAGCCCGAAACGCTGCAGCGCACCGGCTCGTTCAAGATGCGCGGCGCTTGGAACCGCGTCAGCCGCATTCCCGATGCCGATAAGCCGAAAGGCGTCGTCGCATTCTCCTCGGGCAACCACGCGCAAGGCGTCGCCGAAGCCGCAAGGATCCTCGGCCTCAAGGCGACTATCGTCATGCCGTCCGACGCCCCGCGCGCCAAGATCGAAAGCACGAAGCGCCGCGGCGCTGAAGTCCGCCTCTATGATCGCGTCAAGGAAAGCCGCGAAGCCATCGCCGCCGAACTCGTCGCCGCCACCGGCGCCACCACCGTGCGTCCCTTCGACGACAGCTGGATCATGGCCGGGCAGGGCACGGCCGGCCTGGAAGCCGCTCAGGACGCAGCCGCCCAGGGCGTCACCTTCGGCAGCCTCATCTGCAACGCTTCCGGCGGAGGCCTGCTCGCCGGCGTCGCCACCGCGTTCGAAACGCTCTCGCCCAAAACCGAAGTCTATGTCGCCGAGCCCGACGGCCACGACGATCTCATCCGCTCGCTCGCCGAGAAGAAAATCGTCTCCAACGCCCCCGGCATCCGCTCCATCGCCGACGCCCTGATGTCGCCCGAGCCCGGCGTGCTCACCTTCGAGGTCCACAAGCGCCGTGTCACTGGCGGCTTCACCGCCAGCAACGACCAGCTCCTGGATGCAATGAGCTACGCTTTCCACAACCTGAAGCTGGTGGTCGAGCCCGGCGGCGCCAACGCACTCGCCGTCCTCCTCAACAATCGCCAGCACTTCGCCGCCCGCGGCCCCGTCCTGCTCATTCTCTCGGGCGGCAACGTCGACGCCGACCTGTTCGCCCAAGCCATCGCCCGCACACCGCCGGCCTGACACTCGCCAGCGTGAGAAGGGCCTGCATCCGCAAACGACTCGCAAAATGCTTGTAATCTCCGCCGGAGTTTACAACATGTGAGTCATGGGAAAGGGACTGCTGCCAGCCGCTGATCGACTGGTCGACCGGGTGAACCGCCTGGTCCGCGCCGGAATGGATAACATCCACGAGCGCAACGAATCCGTCTCCGCCCCGCGCACGCCCGAACAAGCGTTGTTCCTCGTACGCGACCGCCTTGGCAAGCTCATCGTCGAGCGCCGCAGTCTGGCCCGCCACATCGCAAGCCTGCCGGACACGTCATCCGATCTCTCGGCGAAAGCCGCAACAGCCGTCCGCCACGGTCGCGAAGATCTTGCGCGCGT
This sequence comes from Hyphomonadaceae bacterium, assembly GCA_965229115.1. Classification (GTDB taxonomy): domain Bacteria; phylum Pseudomonadota; class Alphaproteobacteria; order Caulobacterales; family Hyphomonadaceae; genus UBA7672. The sequence goes on from CBDDIR010000003.1 coordinate 1,442,984, forward strand.
AGCCCTGCGCGAGGCCCACCGCCTCAATGCCAGCCGCGAGGATCTCATCCACGATCTCGCCGGCATCGACGCGGACATCGCGCTGCTCGAGCAAGCCATCGCCCACATCTCGGCCGGCCAATCACCCGCAGACACCTCCACCCGCGCGCTCCTTCTCGAACTCGACCGACTTGCGCGCGCCGACGCCAGGCCGGATAGCGACGCATGAACCTGTTCGACTCCGATCTCGCGCCTTTCACGATCGCCCTGATGCTCATGGGCCTGATCCTGCTCGCCGAGCTGGCCGGCGCGCTCTTCGGCGCACCGCTGTCGCAACTCTTCGATGGCGACGCTGACGCCTCAGAAGCTGCCGCAGGCGAGGGCGGCGGCGTGCTCTCCTGGCTCTATGTGGGCCGTGCGCCGCTGCTCATCCTGCTCGCCGCCTTCCTCACCGGCTTCGGCATCGCCGGCCTCGTTCTTCAATTCGTCATCAAAAGCGCTGTCGGCGGCTACATCTGGGGCCTATTGGCTGCCATCCCGGCCGTCATCGTCGCCCTGCCGGTAACACGCTTCGTCGGCAGCATTTTCGCTCGCTTTCTCAAGCGCGAACACAGCGACGCCGCCTCGCGCGAAGCCTTCATCGGCCGCATCGCCACGGTCGTGCGGGGTGAAGCCCGTCGCGGTTTCCCCGCTGAAGCGAAGCTCCGCGACCAGCAGGGCGCGTCCCACTACATTCTCGTCGAACCGGATGAGGAAGGCGCCGCCTTTCCCGCCGGCAGCGAAGTCCTGTTGGTCGAACAGACCGGCGCAGTCTTCCGCGCGATCTTGAATCCCAGCCGCGCCCTCTCTGTTGGGTAGGAATGGCGGCTGGTTAGTTGGGGAGTAGTATTGGTGTTTGACGATCCGCAGGTTGTCCTGATCGCCACGATCGCCGCGTCCATCTTCGGCTTCCTTCTCCTCACAAGTCTCGTCTTCGCGCGCCTCTACAAGCGCGCCTCGAAGGAGGTCTCCTTCGTCCGCACCGGCTTTGGCGGCCAGAAAGTCGTGATGAACGGTGGCGCGCTGCTGTTCCCGGTCCTGCACGAGCGCATCCCGGTCAACATGAACACGCTACGCCTCGAAGTGCGCCGCGCCGAAGGCGAAGCCCTGATCACCAAGGACCGCATGCGCGTCGACGTCCGCGCCGAGTTCTACGTCCGCGTCCAGCCGACAGCTGAGTCCATCGCCAACGCCGCACAGACGCTCGGCCAGCGCACCATGCGCCCGCAGGACTTGAAAGAACTCGTCGAAGGCAAGTTCGTCGACGCCCTCCGCGCCGTCGCCGCCGAAATGGCGATGGAAGAACTGCACGAGCAACGCGTGAACTTCGTCCAGAAAGTGCAGCTCGCCGTCTCGGAGGACATCCTCAAGAACGGGCTCGAACTCGAATCCGTCTCGCTCACCGGCCTCGACCAGACCGCACGCGAGTTCTTCAACCCCGACAACGCCTTCGACGCTGAAGGCCTCACCCGCCTCACGCAGGCCATCGAATCCCGTCGCAAGCTGCGCAACGACATCCAGCAACAGACGGAAGTCGAAATCCAGCGCAAGAACCTCGAAGCGGAATCCCAGCGTCTGCTGATCCAGCGCGACGTCGAATACGCCCGCCTCGAGCAGCAGCGCGAAGTCGAAATCCGCCGCGCCGAACAATCCGCCATGATCGCCCGCGAGCAGGCCGAACGTCAGCGCGAGTCCGAAGAGGTGAAAATCCTCGCCAACCAGAAAGTCCGCGAAAGCGGCATCACGTCAGACCGCGCTGTCGCCGAACGCGACATCATGAAGGAACAGGCGATCGAATCTGCCCGCGTCGAAATGTCGAAGCAGGTCGCCCTGGCCGAACAGGAGCGCGACATCGCAGTGGCGGAAAAGTCCCGCGCCAAATCGGAAGCCGATGCCGCAGCAGACGCTGCCCGCGCCATCGCCGCCCGCGCAGCCGAACTCGTGACCACCACGCGCGACACCGAAATCGCCGAACGCGAAAAGGCCATTCAGCTCATCGAAGCCCGCAAGGCTGCCGAACAATCCGCCATCGCGCTCAAGGTCGCCGCCGAAACCGAAAAGCTCGCCGCGGTCGACAGCGCCGAAGCCAAGCGCATCCTCGCCGAAGCCGAAGCCTCGCAGCACCGCATCACTGCGCAAGGCGCCGCCGATGCCGAAAAGCTCCGCGCCGAAGCGCTGCGCTCGGTTTACGATGCCGAAGCGGAAGGCAAGCGCAAGGTCAACGAAGCCGCCAACATCCTGTCGCCGGATCAGATCGCCATGCAGATCCGTCAGGCGCTCATCGCCGCGCTGCCGGGCATCATCGAACAGTCGGTGAAGCCGATGGAGCGCATCGAAGGCATCAAGATCCTGCACGTCGAAGGTCTCGGCGGCGGCGTCTCCGGCGGCGGCTCGCCCGGAACAGACGGCGCGGCCGGTCTCCCGGATCAGGCCGTCAACGCAGCCCTGCGCTTCCGCGCCCAGGCCCCGCTGCTGGATTCGCTCCTCGGCGAACTCGGCCTCAAGGTCAACGACCTCCGCACCGTCGCCGGCCCCACGCAGCCCGCGAAGGAATAGCCTAGCGCGGACGCCCGCGCTTGATGTCGTCCGACAGCTGGATGTTCACCGGCGCGCCCGCCAGTCTTTGGCGATAGACCTGCGTGTTCTCCAGAACGCGCTGCACATAGTTGCGCGTCTCGGCGAACGGAATGCTCTCGATCCAGTCCACCGGATCGGTCTGCCCACGCGGATCGCCGAAATCGTTGATCCACTGACGCGCCCGGCTCGGGCCTGCGTTGTAAGCTGCCGCCGCCAGAATGTACGAGCCGCCGAACGAGTCCACGAGATCGTCGAGGAAGCCGCGGCCCAGCCGCAGATTGTATTGCGGATCATCCGTCAGCCAGCTCTGCTTGAACGGCAGGCCGACCATCCGCGCTTCCGCCTGCGCATAGCGCGGGATCATCTGCATCAGCCCGCGCGCATCCGCGCCAGACACGGCCCGCGCATTGAACTCGCTCTCCTGCCGCGACAGCGCCAGCACCAGCGCCGGCTCAGCCGACCCCGTCCGCGGGCTCGTCGGCAGCGGCATCAGCGGGAACACCGCATCCGGCGCCACCAGTCCGCGCCCAAGTCCCGCCTTCGCGCCACGCACAGCCGCGCGCATCTCGAGATAGCCCGCCGCAATGTCGAACAGCATCTGATGCTCGCTCGCCGTCTCCAGCACATCGTCCAGCGCAAACGAGAACCGCTCGAAGCTCGCAAGTCTTCCCGTCTCCGCCAGCAGGATCGCCGCCCGCACTGGAATGCGCTTGGCAAACGCCGCGCGTTCTTCATCCGTCGGCTGCGAGGGTAGGGCGAAGGACAGCTTCACCGCATCCGGGTTCTGCTGCCGAACTTTCTCGGCCGCCAGCTGCCCATAGAACACGTACGGGAACTTCGACGCTGCCAGATAGGCTTCCTGCGCCTCCGGAATCTTCTGCTGCTTGGTCAGCGCCTCGCCCAGCCAGTACTGCGCCCGGCTCACCGAGATCGGCGTCGCAACGCCCGCTCCGAACACACGGAAGTGCGCCTCCGCCTTCACCGGATCGTTCAGCTTCTCCAGCGCCAGCCAGCCCGCAATCCACTCCGCATCGCGGAACGCCTCGCCCGTCAGCAGGCCATGACCTGCCGCCAGCTGGTAAGCCTTCGGATAGTCGCGCTCGCGGATCATGCGACGCATGACCGACTGCTTCTCGCCCCAGATCGCCTCGCGGCCCACCGCCGGCGCGTCCTCGCCATGGATCTGTAGCAGGTAGCTCAGCTCGTCCGCCTGGCGTCCCTTGCGCTCGGCCCAGCGCGCGCGATCGTACAGCAGACCCGGATCATCGATATATTCCGACGGCACCGCATTCACGGTCTTGTCCACCGTCTTGGCGTTCTTCATCAGCGCAATGCGCGCCTCGATGACTTTCTTCCGCCCCGCCGAAAGCTTCGGCATCAGCGATGTCGCGCTCTGCGTATCGCCGCGCCACAGGAACATGTCGGCGCGCGCGAAGTGATCCTCCGCCGTCAGGTCGCCGGCATACTGCACCTGCATCTGCCCGGCCGCCTGCGCCGTCATCGGGCGAGACCGCCACGCCTCCTTGATCACGCGAACCATGTCATCGCGCTTGGCCTGGCTGTTATACGCATCCGCCAGCGCCAGCACGCCTTCGCCCGTCCGGGGGCCGCGCGCCAGCAGCCACGCAATCCGCTCCTCGGAGGTGAGGCTCGAGCGCATGATCGTGATCTCGGCCTGGTCCTCGATCTTGCTCGTGTCCGGCCAGCCCTTGAACTCCTGCAGGGCGTTCATCAGGTCGCTATAGCCCATGCCAGCGTCCCCGCTGGTCGCAATCCGCCACCGGATCAGCGCCTGCGCCGCCGGGTCGCTCAGCCGGCCCAGATAGCTGCGCACCTGCGTCCACTGGCCGTCATCGGCCGCATCCAGCGCCCGGTTCAGCGTCGTGAAGTCCGCTTGGTCCAGCCAGGCCGACGATTTCGTTGGCGCCGGCTTGAGGGAAGGGGCGGCCGGATTGGCCACCGCCACGCCTGCGCCAATTGCCCCACCCAGCGCTGAAACGGCCACTGCGGCCATCAAAGCCCGCCCGGTTCGCGACATGTGCTTGCCAAACCCCGTCATGGAATGATTATCCCGCGAGTCGCGAACGCGACCCCTATCACGCCCTCCGGAGCTACCCATGATCTTCCAGGGATCCATGCCCGCCCTCGTCACGCCTTTCCGCAACGGGAAAGTCGACGAGAAGGCGTTCGTGGCGCTGGTCGAACGGCAGGTTGCCGCTGGCACGCATGGGCTGGTCGTCGCCGGGACCACGGGCGAAGCCTCAACGCTCTCGCACGACGAGCACGAGGCCGTCGTGGAACTCTGCGTGAAAACCTCAGCGGGTCGGGTTCCGGTCATTGCTGGCACAGGCTCCAATTCCACGGACGAGGCGGTCAGCCTCCTCCAGCACGCGAAGTCAGTTGGCGCTCACGCAGCACTCGTCGTGAACCCGTATTACAACCGCCCCACTCAAGATGGGGTTTACGCCCATTACAAAACTTTGAATGAGGCGGTTCAACTGCCCATTTTTGTTTACAATGTGCCCGGCCGGACGGGTTCAGACATGCAACCTGAGCTGATTGGCCGTCTCGCCAAGCTCGCTAACGTAATCGGCATCAAGGATGCCTCGGCGGATGTGTCCCGCGTCGCCCGCCACACCGCCCTCGCTGGCAAGGATTTCATTCAAATTTCAGGGGAAGACGGCAACGCCGTCGGCTTCAACGCCTTGGGCGGCGTCGGCTGCATCTCGGTCACCGCCAACGTCGCGCCCTATCAGTGCGCCGCCATGCAGAACGCCACCCTGAAAGGCGATTACGCCGAAGCCCGCCGCATAAACGACACGCTGGCCCGGCTCCATCGCGCCATGTTCCTTGAAGCCAGCCCCGCACCCGCCAAATACGCTCTTTCAGTGCTTGGTCTCTGCACGGACGATGTCCGTCTTCCTCTCGTTTCCGTCCAGTCGACTGACGTGAAGAAAGAGATCGAAGCCGCAATGAAGGAAGCCGGCGTCCTCTGATGGCCCAATCGCCTAAAAGCAGCGGGCAAAGCCCGAAGAACAAATCCACGCGTGAACTCGCCCGAAAGCTCGTGGCAGAGAACCGTCAGGCGCGCCGCAACTACGAAATCATCGACGATGTCGAAGCCGGCATCATCCTCACCGGTTCGGAAGTGAAAGCCCTCCGCGAAGGCCGCGCCAACATCGCGGAAGCCTACGCGCGCGAGGAGGACGGCCAGATCGTGATGATCAACTCCACCATCCCGATCTATCCCGCCGCCGGCCAGTTCAACCACGAGCCCGGCCGCAAGCGCATCCTCCTGCTCAAGAAGCGCGAGTACAACCGCCTCGTCGGCGCCGTCGAACGCGAAGGCCGTACGCTGGTCCCGCTCGAGCTCTACTTCGGCGGCAACGGCATGGCCAAAATCAAACTCGCCCTCGCCATGGGCCGCAAAGCCCCCGACAAACGCGACGTCGAAAAGAAACGCGACTGGGACAGGCAGAAGGGCCGCATCCTTAGGGACCGGGGCTAACCCGCCCATCGGCACAACTTTCCCGAAAATCTGCTCGACCAGGCAACGTTTCCCCAACCCGAACATGATCTATCTCGATCATAGCTGATTGGGGGATCGAGCGCATGCACCGTAGAATCCGGCTTTACCAGACCAGCGCTGCCATCGGCCTCGCGCTGTTCGCTGCACAATCCGTGGCCGCGCAACAGTCCACCGCCAGCGGCAATCTCCCGCGCAGCTACCAGCAGCTGTCCAGCTACCTGAAGCCGGACGGCGATCTGCCTGCCTATCTCGAAGCGCTGCGCAGCCAGTTCGCCGATCTCGACGCCGACCAGGACGGCAAGATCAGCCAACGCGATGCAGACCTGCATGACGCCATCGCACGCTCCCGGTTGCGCGCTCAGACTGCCAACTCTCTGATGCGCTACGACATCGACGGCGACGGCATCGTGACGACCGCCGAAATCCGCATCGCCATCACCTATGATCAGCGCGCCTCCGCAGCCCGCTCAACGAGTCGTGGTGGTTCCACGATAGAGGCCCGAGCCCGCCAGCTGCAGGCCCAGATCCAGCAGCTCACCGAAAAAGACACCAATGGCGACGGCAAGATTACCTACGTCGAAGCCGCCAAGCTTGACGAAGCCATGCTCGATCGCCGCTTCTCCGGTCAGGAATCAGACGCGGGACGCGTGAAGAACGCGCTCACGCTCGACGGCGCGAAGAACGGGCAACTCGAACAGGCCGCATGGCTGGCTGCGGGGGAGGCGCTGTTCCGCAAGATCGACGTCAGCAAGGATGGAAAGCTCGGACAGCAGGAACTCGTCGATTTCTGGCAAAATCCATCTGCGCCAGACGCCGTTGCTCAGCAGAAAGCCATCGACGACATCCTCGCGCGAGCGCGCCAGATCGAAAGTAAGCCGCAGCGCACCGCGCAGCCCGGCATCGAAGCAGGTTGCGCTATGCCTGCGCCGTCTCAAAAATCGCGCGTTCTGATGTTGGGAGCGTATGAAACGCCCGGATTGTCGAGCACTACGCTAGGTTCGGACGATGCGGTGATCCATGCGGGCAAGGTTGTCATCGAGCCCGGCACGCAACCGCTTTACATCGTGATGTCATCATATTCGTCGTCGATCTGGCAATTCTCGGGGGCCGTTCAGCGGATTGAGCGCGTTGTCGTATCAAGTAGTGAAACAGCCAGAAATGATGGCAGGTCGGTCGGGATTCCGCTGGTAGGCGTTACAGGCGTGCCGAAAGCCAAGGTATCATTCTTTGCCAAGGCTGGCTGTCTTTCCGACTTCTACGAGATCCCGTCGGCATCTTCCGTTCGCGCGGCAAACAAGGTGCGCGAGATGCTTGGTCGTGATCCCGATGGTGTTTTCGGCAAGTACTCGGTCATGACTTTCAACCTGCCGTCCGGTCGAATTGAAGAGATCAAGGGGCGCTATGACGGGAAGCTCGTCATAGAGGGGGCGCCTCCGGGAACGTTGAAGATTGAGGGAGACGCTAGCCACTACGTCTTCCAGGCGGGACCAAGTCGCGCACGCGATGAATTGCTGAGATTCAGCCCAGCAGGCGTAATCTCCATCGACCCGAAGACCGTTGTCGGCAGTATGCCCGCGAAACATTACGGCGTCTTGCCGCAACAAGCTGGTTTGGTTCAGCTGCTTGCCTCAGGCGCGCTGAAACAGAACGCCAGCGGCGAGTATGTCGTGCAGAAGCAAATGGCCTTCCCCGCAGGTCTCGGCGGCGCGCACGCTGTTGAGTTCGTTGTGCCCAAAGGCGTCCCCATGCCGACCGGTGATCCGGGACACTCCTGTGTCGTGGCGGCTGATCGCGCGTTGAAACAGGGTGCGATCTGCCGCTAACGCCTACGCGCCGCATCCCGCTCCGTCTTGCGCACGCCTGATAGGATGTTCGCCATCCCGTAATTGCCTTCGTGGCAGGCGTATTCCCACAGCCGGCGCGTCGGGTGGAAGCTGTAGTCGACCGTCCAGGTGCGCGTGTAGATCGCCGGATCAACCACCTCGACGTGATACTTGAGCTCGTCCTCGGCAACACGCGTGAACGTCTCGATCCACATCGCATCATCCGAAGTAGGGTAGGGGCTCTGCCGCGCCTGCCGCGCGTTCAGGTGCACGGTCTCGACGACCAGCGTATCCTTGTCCCACCAGCCCACACTGTCGCCGGTCCACCGTTCCAGCACCTTCGGCCCATGCGCGGCGCGCGCCTCCGCCGCGCTCGCAAACACCGGCACGATCCGCGTCTCGTCCATCATCTCGACCGAGATCACGACGACCTTCGGCGTCTGCACGATCTGATACGCGTCATTGTATCCCTGGCTCGTCATCGGCGGCGCAGCAGCATTCGCCGCCATCAGGCAACGATCCCGGTTCGGCAACGTATCGACGCCCGCCGTGAACTCGGGGAAGGGCAAGCCCTTCATGTAAGTCCCATACTTCTCGCGCCATGCCATCGCCGTCGCGCGATCCCGAAACGGCAGTTGCCCCTCCGGCGGATCAAACACCGCATCCACTTCGGAATTGCTCCACACGCCGCCAAGATCCGGATGCCCGTCAGCGGCTCGCGGCGGAGCGTAGGGCGTTTGCTGCGCAAACGAAACCAGCGGCGTCACGAAGCCGGCGCCAACTACGCACACACTCAGAACAAACGATTTGCAGGACATGCCGCATTGTAAGCGGATTCCGTGTCCTGCTGCCATTGCGTCCGACAGCCGACCGTTCAGCCGGAGGTCGTAGGGTGCATCTTGATGCACCTCGTCACATTCGGTGCAGCACTTGTGGTCATCCGCGCGCCGCCACCTGCGCATACTCCCACAGATATCCATCCGGATCGCGGAAGTTGAAATCACGCTGGCCCCATGGCCGCGATTCAATCGCGCTCACCGCGACGCCGCGTTCGCTCAACAGCTTGTGCTCCGCATCCACATCATCGACACGCACCGCAATGTTCAGTCCGCCAGCGCCCGGCGCGCCCGCGCCTTGCGTCGCCACCAGATACCCCGAGCCAAACCAGAACCCCGCAACGCCCGGCTGGTTCGTGTCCATCCGCCAGCCCAGCATGTCGCCATAGAACGCCTTCGACCGCGCAAGATCAGCCACCTGCGCATGCACGTAAAACACGCCTTCAATCGCCATGTCGGATCCCCAATCCAGTGCAGCGAGCGTACGTCAGTCACAGACGCACGCAACCGGAATGAACCCGGACCTGGGGAACATCAAACCGATGAGCGGCTCACCCCTCTCCCCCTTGTGGGGAGAGGGTAGGGTGAGGGGGGGCGGTGCAGCGTTCAGAACGCTAGCGACAACATACCGCCCACAAGCCCCCCACCCCTGCACCCCTCCCCACAAGGGGGAGGGGAAAACACCGAACTCAGATTCCGCGGAATTGCGGTTCCAGTTCCAGCAATCTTCCCAACAATCTCAACCCACTGCGAAATAAGTGGGGGATGAGCATCCTACACCCCCTCCTCCCAGCGGATAATGCGCCCACCACCCCCGCAAGGCGGGCAGTCGCGATGTTCAACGGCGCGGGGGTGGTGTGATCGAGCGGTGTAGCCCTTCGGAATGCAGCTTCGCGCAGCCAACGAGGGAGAGAGAACGGCGAGGTGCTCCGGCCTTCGCCGTCACAGGGGACCGGGTGCGTAACAGCCCGGCCCTGCCGCCGGCGGCTCAAGGCTTCAAGAGGTGAAACACCTCCGTGAGCCGGCTGACGAACAACGATCACGGGGACGCGGGATGAGCGCGTTTCTTCTATTTACCGGTAGCTGTCTCGCGACAGCAGCCCAAACCACGCGGGGCCATCCCGCGTCCCCGGCCCGCCACGCGGGCCACGAACGAGAGCGAACCGGACAGCCATCGCTGGTCCGAACGAGATCCGATGTTTGAAAACCGAGCTACCGCACCTTGTCGCCATTCACGGTGACGCGCCGCATATGCCGCCGCTGCCCATGATAATCATTCAGCGCGAAGTGCCACACGCAGCGATTGTCCCACATCGCCAGCGAGCCCGGCTGCCAGCGGAAGCGGCACGTGAACGCCTCGCGCCGCCCCACCTCGAACAGATAGTCCAGCAGCGGCTTCGACTCCCGCTTGCTCCAGCCCGCAAAGCGCAGCGTGAAAGCCGGGTTCACATACAACCCCTTGCGTCCCGTCTCCGGATGCGTGCGCACAACCGGATGCTCATACTCCGGCACATCATCGCCCACGACCTCGCTATCCATCGAAGCCCGCTTCTTCGACGACGCGCCGCCCGAACCATATTCCTCCGCCGCAGAATGGATCGCGCGCAGCCCCTCAAGCGTCTGCTTCAGTCCGGGCGACAGCGCATCCCAAGCCGCATACTGGCTCGCGAACAGCGTATCGCCGCCCACCTCCGGCACTTCGATCGCATGCAGGATCGAGCCCAGCGCAGGCACTTCAAGGAAGCTCATGTCCGAATGCCAGCCGCCGCCGAAATTGATCTTCTCGCTCGGCTCCTTGATGATCTCAAGGATCTCCGGATACCCCTCCATGCTCTTCACATAGGGGTGGATGTTCAGCGTGCCCCAGCGCTTCCCGAATTCAATGTGCTGCTCCGGCGACAGCTTCTGGTCGCGGAAGAAAATCACATGGTGCTTCAGGAACGCCGTGTGGATGTCATCGAACTGCGCATTGCTCAGCGGCTGAGACAGATCCACGCCCGCAATCTCCGCCCCCAGATTGGGCGACAGCGGCTTCACGGTGATGGTCTTGTAGCTGGCAGTCATGGTCGTTCCCTCGGATATGCTCCGATAGAAGACTCTCAATTCACGGTAGGCAAGGCGCCGTCAGGTGAGCTGCGCTCAACCCTTCTTCAGCAATTCCTTGAAATCGCCCGGCTGCATCGGCTTCGACAGCAGGAAGCCCTGGGCTTCATCGACCTTCAGCCAGGTCATGAAGTCCCACATGTCCTGCGTCTCGACGCCCTCGGCGACGATCTTCAGGCCATGCTCGCGCGCCAGCCGCACGCAGCTCACCAGCGCCGCTTTCGCAAACGCCTCGTCCATCGCCAGGCGCGTAAACGCCGGATCGATCTTCACTTCCGTGAACGGGAAATTCCGCAGCCGGTCGATGTTGGTGGTGCCCGCGCCGAAGTCATCGACCGCGAGTCCAAAGCCCTTGCCACGCAGCGCCGTCATCGTCTCAAACGCATGCACGCCAAACTCGATCGCGCGGCTCTCGGTGACCTCAAGCGTGAACTGCTTGCAGTCCAGCCCCGCCTCGTTGATCGCCGCCGCCATCTGGTCAGCGAAGTCCACGCGCTCCAGCGACATGGGCGAAACGTTGATCGAGCAGGGCAGGCCATCGAACTCGGCGACGTGCTTCGCAACAGCGCGCGCCATCGCATAGGTCAGCGCATCGATCCGCTGATTGCGCTCGGCCAGCTCGACGTAAGCGGCGGGCGAGGCAAAGCCCATCTGCGGCGTCGCGATACGCGCCAGCGCTTCGACGCCCACGATCTGGCGCGTCATCATCGAAACTTTGGGATGGAAGAAGGGGTGCAGACCGCCGCGCTCGATGGCGGCTTCCAGCAGGCTGGCATTGGCCGGCGGGTTGCGCCGGCTTGCGGTGTCAGATCCCGTTCCGGGGACGATCATCATCGCAACAAATCACCACCTGCGGCCCCGGTTCAGCCCGGGGTCCGACAGGTGGAATTTGCTCACAAAAACGTCTCGAAACCGCTAACCACTAGCAGTCAAACTGCAGCAAAGCGCAGCAATGACGGCCATTTCGGCGGTCCGTCCGCCTTACTTGGCGTCAGACAGCGCCTGGTTGGCGTGGTCCCAGTTCACCAGCTCGTCGAGGAAGGTGTTGATGTATTTGGGACGGAGGTTCTGGTAGTCGAGGTAATACGCGTGCTCCCAGACATCCATGGTCAGGAGCGGCGTCACGCCGGCTTCCGTCAGCGGGGTCTCGGCATTGCCGGACTTGGAGACGACCAGCTTGCCGTCCTTGAGCGACAGCCAGGCCCAGCCCGAACCGAACTGGGTCGTGCCGGCTTCGGCGAACTTGTTCTTGAACTCCTCGAACGAGCCGAAATCCTTGTTGATCCGGTCCGCGATCAGGCCCGTCGGCTTGCCGCCGCCCTGGGGCTTCATGGAGTGCCAGTAGAAGGTGTGGTTCCACACCTGGCCGGCATTGTTGAAGATCGGGGTCTTTTTCTCGGCCCAGCTCTGCTTGACGACTTCCTCAAGCGATGCGTTCTCCAGCGGCGTTCCGGCCACCAGCTTGTTCAGGTTGTCGACATAAGCCTGATGGTGCTTGCCATAGTGGAAGTTCAGTGTGTTTTCAGAGATATGCGGCGCCAGGGCGTCACGGGCGTAAGGCAGAGCGGGAAGCGTGAAAGCCATGGATATTACCCTCTTTGTTTTTTATCTGTGCTGCCCCTGAAATAGGGCCGATTTTCTGAATTTGAACATGAGCGATACGTCCAATCCGGCAAATCTTGCAAGCGCCCCCCTGACGGGCCCGGCAGAATTCGACGCCCGCCTGCAGCGGACGGACGAAGATCGCTGGCTGGCGACCCGCTATGCCCCCGAGGAGGCTCGCCAGAGGCTGGTCGCGCTCTACCTGCTGAATCAGGAACTTCAGCGCACCCTCCACACCAAGGAGCCGATGCTGGGCAAGATTCGCGTCCAGTGGTGGCGCGAAACGATCGAGCAGGTCGCCGGCCTCGCCCCGCTGCGCCGTCACGACCTGGCGGAAGAACTGGCCCGTGTCACAAAAGGCCGGGCCGACCTGATCGCCCCGATCAACGCCCTGGTCGACTCGTTCGACGACATCCTCGACGACCACCTCCATGGCGGCCACACGGCGGGCGGCGACCACGAAGCCCGCCACCTCGCTACCGAAGGCCTGCTCAATCGTCTCGCCGGCCTCGCGCTCGACGCCGCGGCAACGCCAGATCAACTCGCCATCCTCGCCCAGCTCGGCGAGGCCCGCGTCGCAGCTTCAGCCGACCTCGACGGCAGCGCCGCAAAATGGACCGCCGCCAAAACGGCCGCCCGAAAACTGCCTTCGCAGGTCTGGCCCGCCATCCTGCACCTCGCAGTCGACGACACCGGCGAGCAGCCGCGCACGCCGTTGTCCAAACGCTGGCGCGTGTTCAAGGCGTCGCTCCTCCGGCGGCTATGATCCGCAGCAAGCGCCGGCCTCTGGTCAACCGCCCCACAACCCTGTTTGTTGGCGAAAGACAGATTCGGGGCGGGGCGGCGTGAACAGACTATTCGACATTGGCTATTGGAGCCGGGCGCTCACGCAGCCGCTCGTATGGCTCGGCCTCGCGATCGACCTCCTGCCGATCTACGGCGTCATCGCTTGGGGTTGGACGGCCGTTCCGCTGGTGCTGCTCTACTGGATGGAAAACATCGTCGCCGGCGTGATGACCATTCCACGCATCATCATCTCCGGCGCCAGCTACAACATCATCGGGCTCGCCGCGGGCCTGTTCCTCAGCGTGTTCTTCGTCTTCCACTACGGCCTGTTCTGCATGGTGCACGGCACCTTCCTGATGGCCTTCTCCGCCTTTGCATCAGGGCCCGATGCGATGAACTCCATCCCGATAATGGATATCGGCGGCATGTTCGAATACGCGCTGCGCTCGGGCCTCCACGTCGACTGGATCCTCTACGCCATCGTCGCCTTCCAGATGGTCCTCTTCATCTGGGAATTCCTGATCAAGGGCGAATGGAAAGAGACGAACCCGATGGCGGAAATGTTCGCGCCCTACAGCCGCATCGTCGTGCTGCACTTCGCCCTGTTTGTCGGCGCCGGCGCGCTGTTCTTCCTTGGCCAGCCCATGCTCGGCGTCCTCGGCCTGATCGTCTTCCGCGCTGTCTGGGGCGTCATCACCAACGCTGGCCGCTCCGGCATCCCCTTTGGTCCCGAGAATGACTTCGAAGCATCAATGAAGCAGATATCGAAGCGCGAATACTTCGAGCGAGCGCTGCGCGGCGAGAAGGACCCGTCCTAAGGGGCAACACCCACCACCCTCATCCTGAGGGATCGCACACACGCCCTATCGCAATCGCAGAGCTCTCGTTGCGATCGTCTCGAAGGATGCGTTCAACGCCCCGTCAACCCACCGCCTCAGCGGACTGCGCCTTCAACCAACCTTCAACATCATCCAGCGCCCGTACAGACAGCATCCGCTTCCGCGCCCGCCCACGATCCGCGCCCTTGAGCCGCTTGCCATCCGGCCCCTTCAGCTCCCCAACCTCGATGTCCGGGAACAGCCCATAGTTCACATTCATCGGCTGGAACGACCGCGCCTTGGAATCCTCGATCTGATCCAGCACATGCCCGCCCGTGATATGAGCGACCAGAGCGCCTAATGCCGTCGTCACCGGCGGCGCCTGAACCTTGCGCCCCAGCCGCTCCGCCGCCGCCATGCGTCCAGCCACCAGCCCCATGGCCGCGCTCTCGACATAGCCCTCAACACCCGTCACCTGACCAGCAAAGCGCACGCGCGCATCCGCCTTCAGCCGCAGCTGTCCATCAAGCAGGGCAGGCGAGTTGATGAACGTATTCCGGTGAATGCCGCCGAGCCGTGCGAACTGCGCATTCTCGAGCCCCGGGATCATCCGGAAGATCTCCTGCTGCGCGCCATGCTTCAGCTTCGTCTGGAAGCCGACCATGTTCCACAGCGACCCCAGCTTGTTGTCCTGACGCAGCTGCACGATCGCCCAGGCCTTCACAGTCGGATTGTGCGGATTGGTCAGCCCCACCGGCTTCATCGGTCCAAAGCGCAGCGTCTCTGCGCCACGCTCCGCCATCACCTCAATCGGCAGGCAGCCCTCAAAGTACGGCGTGCCTTCCCACTCCTTGAACTCGGTCTTCGGCGCCGCCATCAGCGCAGCGAGGAACGCCTCATACTGCGCCTTGTCCATCGGACAGTTGATGTAAGCCTCCGCGCCATCGCCACCCGGGCCCGGCTTGTCATAGCGCGACTGCTTCCACGCCTTGCTCATGTCGATCGATTCAACATGCACAATCGGCGCAATCGCATCGAAGAACGCCAGCGAGTCCTCATCCGTCTTCGCCAGGATCGCCTTCGCCAGCGCATCCGATGTCAGCGGCCCCGTCGCGATGATCACGCTCGACCACGCTTCCGGCGGCCAGCCATCCACTTCGCCGCGATCGATCGTCACCAGCGGATGCGCGTTCAGCTTCTCGGTCACCTCCGCCGAGAACGCATCCCGATCCACCGCCAGCGCCGACCCGGCCGGCACCTTGTGCTTGTCGCCCATGGCGATGATCAGCCCGTTCGCCCGCCGCATCTCCTCGTGCAGCAGACCCACCGCATTGTACTCCCAGTCATCCGACCGGAACGAGTTCGAGCACACCAGCTCCGCCAGCCCGTCCGTGTGGTGAGCGTCCGTCTTCCGCACCGGCCGCATCTCATGCAGCACCACGGGCACGCCCAGATTAGCCGCCTGCCAGGCCGCCTCCGACCCCGCCATGCCGCCGCCGATGATGTGAATAGGTTCGATTTTCATGGCCCCCGTATAGCCAAATCGACTGGCTGGAACAGGCCCTGCATCAGGCGCCTTTCCCCTGACGCGTGATCGCGTACATTTCGCCTGCATTACGATTGGGACCTAGATGACGCTTTTCCGCCGGATCCTCGCCTGTGCAGCCCTGCTGGCCGTCGCCACAGTGCCCGCCCAGGCCGATATCCGCTCCTTCAACGCCGCCGTGCAGAGCGGCGATTACAGAGCCGCCGTCCTTGCCGCCAACGAGACCTGGCCAGGTATCGACCAGGCCGGCCCCAGCGCCGCCGGCATCGCCCGCGAATTCGGCTGGGTCGCCATGCTGGCCGGCCAGCCCAATGTCGCGCTGGTCTATTCCAAATTCCTGGTCGAGCAGGGCGCAGCCCTCGCCAAGCCAGATGCTTCCCCCGCCGTCTCGCGCGTCCTCTACGACTGGGCCAGCCTCGCCGTCGCCCCATCCCCCCAATCGCGCCAGCAGCTCCTCGCCTCGCTCCGCGCGCGCAGCAACATCGCCGGCCGCGACCTGATCTCCGCCCGCGCCGCCCACGCGCTCCATGCTCAAGCCATGGCCGATGGCGACTGGGTGCAGGCCTATGACAGCGCGCTGCTCGCCATCCGCTTCATCGACGAACTCGGCGCCGGCTCTCCGCCCGCCCGCTACGAACTCCGCCGCGGCGTCGCCGTCTCGTCCTTCCTGCGCGTGAAATCGCCCGAGGCCTATAACGCCCTCTACGATGTCGCGAACCAGCTCGCCGACGAAGTCGTCGCCACGCCGCCCGGTCCAGCACGCGACCGCTTCGCCGCCGAACACTACGCCGCCACCGCCTGGGGCGACGTAATGTACGCCGCATTACCGCCGGCCATCCGCGCGGCCACGCCAGACCGCCGCGCCACCGCCCGACAGATCGCCGACACGCTCTATCCCGCATCCGGCGACGCCTCCCAGCCGCGCTGTATAATCAACCTGCAGCGCCCCTTCCGCAGCCCCGGCTTCGCCTTTGAGCCCCGCTTCCGCGACCTCGGTGGCGAGGCGATCTACGCGCTCGACCTCGCAGCCGATGGCACGTTCACCAACGCCCGCGCGCTCACCTCCGCCCCGCACAACGGCTTCACCGCCGCCATGCCCGGCGTCATCCCGACGCTGCGCTGGAAGGTCGATGGCCCACAGCCCTGCCGCATGCCAACCACGCATGTCATGGCCTTCGAGTTCGCCCTCGGTAAGTAGCTCTCTGTCAGCAGGCCTTCTGGGCAATTCAGCGCAGAAGGTTGCCGCTGCTTCCCAATTGAACTAGGCCCTCTTCTGCTCTGGAGGGCAGTATGGCGGACACAACCTCAGGCAAGGTCCCGATCATCGCCTGCGTGCGGCAGGCGTGGATGTTCCTGCTCGAAAACTGGCGGCTGTTCCTGCCGGGCGCGATTATCGTAGCCCTGGTCTCCCAGGTCGGCCCGCTGCTGGCCGTGCTTACAGCTGCGCCCGTGGCCCAGCCGCAGAGCGTGCTTCAGAACGCGATCAGCCAGATCATAGTCTATCTGCCGGCCATGCTCATCAGCCTGATCTTCACGGCCGCCGTCCTGCGCAAGGCCGTACGCGATGAAGTCACTGGCCAGTTCGGTCTCACCTTCGGCGCCGACGAGATCCGCCTCATCGGCGTCGCTGCCGCTATGGCCTGCCTGTTCGTGCCGCTGATCAGTCTCGTCGTCATCGTCCTCGCCGTCACCGTCTTCAGCAAGATCGCCACATCCGAAGCCGCCCTCGAAGCATTGCTGGCCGACCCCGACGCCATGAACGACGCCATCGTCGCCGCCGTGGGCGAGGGCGGGGCCGCCGCGCTCTCGCTCTTCATCATGTTCATGTTCGCGGTCTTCATCGTGCTCGCCGCGCGCCTCTACATGGTCAACGCCGCCACCATCGGCGAGCGCCGCATGGTCATCTTCCAGACCTGGAGTTGGAGCAGCGGCAACGTCCTCCGCCTCCTCGGCGCCATGATCCTCACCGTCCTGCCGATCATGCTAATCGACAGCTTCGTGGATACGATCGGCATCAACATCCTCACCTCGATCGGCGAGGGCACGGAGATCGTCTCCTGGCTGCTGGTCCGCACGATGATCACCTTCGTCGGCGCAATCACCACCATCCCGGTCGCCGCTCTAGGCGCGATCTTCTACAAAGGCCTGAGACCACCGGGCTTCGTTCCGAAGTAATCAGGGTTGGGGATCGGCGACCCGAACCCGATCAGATCGCCATCCGGCCCAAGCACCGCCATGTCGCGCTGGCCGTAGGTCTGATCGCACGGCGGTGACACATGCCCGGCCGGCAACAGATCCAGCTTCGGCTTCAGTTCCGCATACAGCGCATCGACGTCATCGACATCGATATAGCTGGTGTACCGCCCACCCCCGCGCGGCGGCAGAGCCTCATCCTCGACCAGCCGAAACGCCACCTTGTCGCGATAAACAAACGCATACTCGCCCGCGCGCAGGCTCACCTCGAACCCCAGCGTGTCCGTGAAGAACGCCACCGCAGCCTCAATGTCGGGAACACGTAGAAACGGCGTGATGTAGCGCAGCTGTGGCATCAGGGCCTCCGCAAGTGGAGGGATGGTACACCAACATTCAGCGGTAAGCACGCGCTCGTCCTTCGACGGACGCCGCTACGCGGCTGCTCAGGATGAGCGCTACAGAACCAACCGCGCTTAGGCGCTCAGATCGACAACCGCAGTTTAGCGCTCATCCTGAGCAGCGCACGGAGTGCGCGTCCGTCGAAGGACGAGCGCGTCATCACCAGCCCCATGGCAGCAACGCTACTCCGCCGCCTGAGCCGCCTTCTTCGCCTTGCCCTTGGCCGGCGCAGGCTTCGCCTTACCCTTGGCCCGCTGCCGCGCCCGGCGCTCTTCCTGCCGCTCGAATGTCTGCTGCAGGAATTTACCCGTCCAACTGCGCTTGTTCTTCGCGACTTCCTCGGGCGTGCCCACGGCCACCACTTCGCCGCCGCCATCGCCGCCATCCGGGCCAAGGTCGACGATCCAGTCCGCCACCTTGATGACGTCGAGGTTGTGCTCGATCACCACGATGGTGTTGCCGTTGTCGACCAGCTCCTGTAGCACTTCCATCAACGTACGTACGTCGTCGAAGTGCAGGCCCGTCGTCGGCTCGTCGAGGATATACAGCGTCCGCCCTGTCGCCCGTTTCGACAGCTCCTTGGCCAGCTTCACACGCTGCGCCTCGCCGCCCGAAAGCGTCGTCGCCTGCTGGCCGACCTTCACATAGCCAAGACCGACACGCGCCAGCGTCTCCATCTTCACGCGGATGCCCGGCACCGCGCCGAAGAACACGCGCGCTTCCTCAACGGTCATATCGAGCACGTCCGCAATCGACTTGCCCTTGTAGAGCACTTCCAGTGTCTCGCGGTTGTAGCGTTTGCCCTTGCAGACATCGCAGGTGACATACACGTCTGGCAGGAAGTGCATCTCGATCTTCACGACGCCATCGCCCTGGCACGCTTCGCAACGGCCGCCCTTCACGTTGAACGAGAAGCGCCCCGCCTGATAACCGCGCGCCTTGCTCTCCGGCAGGCCCGTATACCAGTCACGGATCGGCCCGAACGCGCCAGTGTACGTCGCCGGGTTGGAGCGCGGCGTGCGCCCGATCGGCGACTGGTCGATGTCGATGATCTTGTCGAGGTGTTCGATACCCTCGATCTTCTTGTGCGGAGCGGGCGCGTCAGACGCGCCGTTCAGTCGCCGCGCCAGCGCCTTGTACAGCGTCTCGATCACCAGCGTGGATTTACCGCCACCCGAAACGCCGGTCACGCAGGTGAACACGCCCAGCGGGATTTCCGCCGTCACATCCTTCAGGTTGTTGCCGCTCGCGCCGATGACCTTGATCATCTTCTTCTTGTCGGCCCAGCGACGCTTCTCAGGGATCGCGATTTCTTCCTCGCCGGAGAGATACTTGCCCGTGATGCTCTGCGGGTTCGCCATCAGGTCTTCAGGCTTGCCGAACGCAATCACTTCGCCGCCCAGCACGCCCGCGCGCGGGCCCATGTCGATGACATGGTCTGCCGTCAGGATCGCATCCTCGTCGTGCTCGACCACGATCACCGAATTGCCGAGGTCGCGCAGCCGCCGCAGCGTCTCAAGCAGTCGTTCGTTGTCGCGCTGGTGCAGGCCGATCGACGGCTCGTCGAGCACGTACAGCACGCCCGAAAGTCCCGAGCCGATCTGCGACGCCAGACGGATACGCTGGCTCTCGCCGCCCGACAGCGTGCCCGAGCCGCGCGAGAGCGTCAGGTACTCAAGACCCACATCGTTCAGGAACTGTAGCCGGTCCCGGATCTCTTTCAGGATCCGCACCGCGATTTCATTCTGCTTCTTGGTCAGCTTCTTCGGCAGCGCTTCGAACCAGTCGCGCGCCAGCTTGATCGACAGGTGCGTCGCGTTCGAGATCGTGAAGTTGTTGATCTTCACGCTCAGCGCTTCCGGCCGCAGGCGTTCGCCCATGCAGGTCGGGCAGGGCGCAGCCGACTGGTAGCGCCCGATCTCTTCGCGCATCCACGCCGAGTCTGTCTCGCGGAAGCGACGCTCCAGATTGCCCACCACGCCTTCGAACGGTTTGGTCACTTCGTAACGGCGCATCCCGTCATCGAACACGAAGTCGACCTCTTCCTCGCCCGTGCCATCGAGAATGATGGAATGCACGCGCTCGGGCAGCTTGTTCCAGGCCGTGTCGACCGAGAACTTGTACTTCTTGGCCAGCGCCTTCAGCGTCTGTTCCTGCAGCGGCGAGGCCGACTTGCCCCATGGCGCAATCGCGCCATCGGCCAGCGACTTGTCCTGCTCAGGCACCACCAGCGCCGGATCGATCTTCAACTGTTCGCCCAGGCCATCGCAGGCCGGGCACGCGCCGAACGGGTTGTTGAACGAGAACAGCCGCGGCTCGATCTCGGGGATCGTGAAGCCAGAAACAGGGCAGGCGAACTTGGCCGAGAAAGTCAGCCGCTTCGGCTCTTCGCCCTCTTTCACCTTGTCCGCAAACTCGGCGACAGCAATGCCATCCGCCAGCCCCAGCGCCGTCTCGAAGCTCTCGGCCAGCCGCTGCTCCATCCCGGCCTTGATGACGATCCGGTCCACGACAACGTCGATGTCGTGCTTCAGCTTCTTGTCCAGCTTCGGCGGATCTTCCAGCTCGTGATACTCGCCATCCACCTTCACCCGCGCAAAGCCGCGCTTCAGCAGGTCCGCGAATTCCTTCCGGTATTCGCCCTTGCGGCCGCGGATCATCGGCGCGAGCAGGTGGAAGCGCGTGCCTTCGCCCAGCGCCATCGCCTTGTCGACCATCTGCGACACGGTCTGCGCCTCGATCGGCAGCCCCGTCGCCGGCGAATACGGAATACCCACACGCGCCCACAGCAGGCGCATATAGTCGTACACCTCCGTCACCGTCCCCACGGTCGAGCGCGGGTTCCGGCTGGTCGTCTTCTGCTCGATCGAGATAGCCGGCGAGAGCCCGTCAATGCGCTCCACATCCGGCTTCTGCATCAGCTCGAGGAACTGCCGCGCATAAGCCGACAGGCTCTCCACATAACGCCGCTGCCCCTCGGCATAGATCGTATCGAACGCCAGCGAGGATTTGCCCGAACCCGACAGCCCGGTGATGACCACCAGCTCGTTACGCGGAATATCCACGTCGATGTTCTTGAGATTGTGCTCGCGCGCGCCGCGCACGCGAATGGCGTTAGGCTCGGATGACATGCGTAAACCCGGGGAGCTGATCGAAGTTTATTGCCAGACGGACGTGCGCTGAGTCGACAGGACAGCCAAGAACATATCCGGAACGATATCCGGTGTCAGCCGTCCGGCCCAATCTTTCACCCGCCAGTGGAATTGAACCCCGAATATGGTCAGACCCAGCCCCCACGCAACCGCGTCACTGCGTCATTGCTGACGGGGAATTGGCAGCAGCCCGCATATCGCCCGCGATCCCGCCAGCGCTGCACATTCCACCACTGTTTTCACCAGCGAAATTGAACTTCCCCGAATCCCCCGCTAATCCGCCCCCATGTCACACAAGCCCTTCCGCATCGGCCGTTCGAAAACGGGTCTCGGCATGTTCGCCACCGAGCGCATCCCGAAGAACACCCGCATCTTCGAATACACCGGCCGCATCATCACCAACGAGGCCGCCGACAAGATGCCGGGCAAGCCGCGCTATCTCTACGACCTCAACAAGAAGTTCACCCTGGACGGCTCCCCGCGCTCCAATCTCGGGCGCTACGCCAACCACTCCTGCCGCCCCAACGCCGTCGACTATTCGTACCGGGGCAGGGTGTACGTGAAATCCCTCCGCGCCATCGAGCCGGGCGAGGAGATCACCTACGATTACGGCAAAATCTATTTCAACGCCTTCATCGGCAAGGAAAACTGCCTCTGCCCGAAATGCGTTGCGCGCCGCGAGAAGGAAGCCGCCAAGCCGAAACCCAAACGCGCCACGGCCGCACGCTGAATACGAAAACGCCGCCCCGTAGAAGCGTGCCGGGGCGGCGTTCGTCGTAACTCTTTAGCCGCTTAGCCTAGCAGCGGTGATCCTTCTTCGCGATCTGACGACCCGTCAGCACGCCGCCCAGACCACCAATGATCGCGCCTTCAGACTTGGCGCCGCTACCGGCCACTTGGCTCCCGATCACCGCGCCCGCAACGCCACCCACCACAGCGCCCTGGTTGGACGCACGCTGGCGCTCGCGCTCACACGCAATCTTCGCCGCCGCAGCGCGCTCGGCATTCGCCGCACGGCGCTCAGCCGCAGCCGCACGATCCTCGGCCGCCGTATCTTTCACCTTCACCAGCTTGGCCGGCTTATCGCTGTCGCTCTTCGCATCGACGTTGTCGTAAGCCGCACGCTCGATAGCGCCCGGCGTCGGATTGGCCGTGCCCAGCGCAAAGCCAACGCCCGCCACTGCAAGCGCGCCTGCGACACCAGCCGCAATAAGAGGAATGTTGGCCATAGCCATCTCCAGTTCTCATTTGATCGCTGGAGGAATGAACCTAGCCCATGTTTGGTTCCCCAAAACCCGACATGCCCAAGCGTCAGCAAACAAGCCGCTTCCGCGCCTGTTGCCCGAATACAATGGTGAATCCCGTCTCGGGTGAATTAGAGGCTTAACAGGGAACCTTACTTCACCTTCACAAACGCCAACGCGTTGTGCTGGTTCATCGGAATCACCAGCTGCTTCGCGCCCGTGTCGTAACAAGCCGACGCAGCGCCCGGTATGCCGCTCGCAACAAGCTCAGCCTTCTTGCCCGGCTTGATGCGCGACACGCCGCCCAGGGTCACGCTGTTCACCAGCTTGGTCCCATCGGCGAGAACAACGATCCCATCGCTCCCCGCCTGCGCCGCTTGCTCGGTCTTCAGCAGCTTGCCTTCCTTTGAGAAGGTGAGCACGCCCGGATCGCCCATGTTCACCACGACGATGTTGCCATCATTGTCGATCGCCACGCCGTTCGGCCGCGCCAGCGGCGCGCCATCGACGAACACCGCCGCCACGCCATCTGTCGTAATCTTGTAGATGCGCTGCTTCACAGTTCCATCCGCGCTACCCGTCTGCGAGGCGTAGATCGTCCCGTCCTTCGCAACCGCCAGTCCGTTGAACCACGGGCTCTCCGGTACTGCGACTTCACCCGCAGGCGCGCCCGTCTTCAGGTCGAACATCCGCACCACCGAAATGCGCTTCGCGCCATCCGCCGTGTCGCCATCGCTGTCAGCGACATACAGCTTGCCGTTCTGGATCGCGCTGCCGAACGGCTGGTTCAGCGTCAGCCCATTGCGGTTCACGCCAATCCAGCGCGGCGTGTTCACCGACCCATCGGGATTGTGCAGCGACACCCACGCATCATTCGGCACTTCCTTCTGCGATGCGCCACGATTGATGGTGAGGATCAGCTTGCGCGCCGGGTCATAGACACAGCTCTCCGCACTCACCACCGAACCATAGACCTTCACGTTGGAAGACAGCGGCGTCGTCTTGCCATCCGTCGTCACGCCAAGCGCCGGTCCCGTCTCGAAAGCAGTCGATGCGGGGGCAGTCGTCTGCTGCGCGAAAGCCTGCGAAGCGGCGACAAGCGACGTGCTGGCCAGGATGGCCATCGCGAAATGTTTCATGGGTAGCGTCCTCTCCACCGTCCGGCCGCCATGCGTGCCGAATCTTCGTTATCTCGGCGTGAGTATAACGGCCGCTGAGGTCCGGGCGACGCACGAAGCCGTGCGCGCCGCTTGTGCGGGTCACACGGCCTTCGTGGGCAACACTCAGGGAGGAAAAAGTCACAGCCCCCGCCCACCTCCGCCTTGGGGCTGTATGGCGTGTCCCGGGGCTGGGATCTGCGCCATCTCAGGCAGAGGGCAGGGCGAGGGCCGGTCTTGATGCTGTTGTAGCTTGCAACGGCGTCGGTTCTGTGAAAGAACAAAAAGCGAACAGGCGCAACCGTGCGTGCTCACCAAGCTGTGGATGCCTCAGAATCCCTAGCCTCCCTTGTGGAAGCTCCTTGTGGAATTCGGGAAGGCTCCACAGCTTGGTGAAGCGAACGCTGGTTTCGCGTGTCGCGTGGAGTGGCGGGCAGCCCTAGAGTGCCCGTCCTGTGTCAGGAACCGGAGCGGTACGCGGAAAGGCGGCCGGGGCCGGAGTGCAAACGGAGACGACAATGGCCGGTTCGGTCAACAAGGTGATCCTCGTCGGTAATCTCGGCCGCGATCCCGAAATCAAGCAACTCCCTTCAGGCTCCTCGATCGCGAACCTCTCGGTCGCAACGTCAGAGACGTGGCGCGACAAGGCGTCGGGCGAGCGCAAGGAAAAGACGGAATGGCACCGCGTCGTCGTCTTCAACGAAGGCCTCGTCCGCATCGTCGAGCAGTACCTGAAGAAAGGCTCGAAGATTTATCTCGAAGGCGCCCTCGAAACCCGCAAGTGGCAGGACAAGGACGGCAACGACAAATACTCGACCGAAGTCGTCCTGCGTAACTTCAACGCCTCGCTCACCATGCTCGACGGCCGCGAAGGCGGCGCAGGCTCCGGCGGCGACCGCGGCGACTACAACCAGGACCGCGCCCCCGCCCGCAACGCCGGCCCCAAATCCAAACCCGCCGGCCGCGCCCAGGAAGACTTCTCCCGCGGCCCCGAATTCGACGACGAAATCCCGTTCTAGAATTCAGCTGCATCTATCCGGAAAGGCCCGCTCAACCGAGCGGGCCTTTTTGTTTGGCTACTCACCGCCAATCGTGACTGCCTTCTTCCCCCGTGAAACGGGGGAAGTACGGCGAAGCCGGGATGGGGGCGAGTCACACGCACCGCCCCCGCAACCCGCCCCCATCGTCTCGCCGCTGCGCGTCGATCCACTTCCCCCGCAAGCGGGGGAAGAGGTCAACAACTCCCACCGGCGCTACAATCTCCGCTTGTCATCCCGGAAGCGCGCAGCGCTATCCGGGACCCATTGTGAGCGCGCGACACTCTCCCTGTGGTTCCCGGCTCTCCGCTTCGCTACGTCCGAGATGACAAGCTGAGGTCAAAACTGTGGGATGGAGCTGATCCCAAACTGTAGGACAACCAAAAATCATCGCGAACAATCCCAATGAGTTAGCGCGAATGATTGGGGGACAGCCCCTCCCAAATCCCGCACCCCCATGGCCCGGGGTTATACTCCCACCCATGGGTCAGATGTTCCTCATCCTCCTGCGCATTCTGTTCCCGCTCGACCCTGTCGCGCGGGCCCAAGAACTCATGCGCAGCTGGCTACGCCAGGTGATGGACGCCGTCACCGACCCCGAAGAGATAGAAAGCTTCGCCTACTGGCCCGAAGACCGCCTCATGCTCGAACGCGCCATCTGCGTCCTCGAATACGCCATGCGCATGCTCATCCACGCCCGCGCCCGCCAGATGCTGGGCCTGCGCTACGTCTATGTCCCGCTTCAGCCGGCGCCAGACATCCGCAAAGCGAAGAGCCTCGGCCAGCTCCTGAAGCGCATCACCCAACTCGCGCGCGACTTCCACAACCTCGACAAGCTCGCCGCACGGCGCGCGAAACGCATGAAATGCGAGCGCGACAACGACCCCCTCCGTCTTGCGGCTTAGCCGCAATCCACCTCCCCCAGTCTTCGACTGGTGGAGGCAAGCCGCCTGCGCGCGTTCAGCGTCCAGATTGCCTCCCTCAGTGCGCAGCACTGGGGGAGGTGGATTGCGCGCCCTTGCGCGCAAGACGGCTTGGCGCGCCGAAGCGCAGCGAAGGCGGCAGGGGGTGGCGCGTCTTCGCGCGGACCTCCCTCAGCCAACTCAGTTGTCGATTTCCGAAATCACTACCTCGCAGCCACCTGCGAGAACGCCCCCGCGCAACTACGCCTTCGCGCGTTTCGCAAACTCGATCCGCTCGCCATGCAGCTTGCACTCCGCCGCCAGATATTGCGGGATCACCGAAGCAACCTCCGCCGGCGTCGGCAGCGTCAGCGGGTCTTCACCCGGCATCGCCTTGAAGCGCATTTCCGTCCGGACGGCACCGGGGTCGAACAGGTTCACGCGGGTCGGCGTGTTCTCGATCTCGTCGGCATAGCAGGCGATCATCGTCTCGAGCGCAGCCTTGGTCGCGCCATAGACGCCCCAGAACGCCCGCGGCCGCGGCACGATCCCGGAGGTCACAAACAGCGCCCGGCCAGCCTCGCTCATCCGCAGCAGCGGATGCACCGCCCGGATCAGCCGCCAGTTGGCCGTGAAATTGATATCGAGCGTTTCCTGGAAAGCCGCCGGCGAAATGTTCTCGAGCGGCCCCAGCGTCCCAAGGACGCCAGCATTGCCCAGCAACCCATCCAGCCGTCCAAATCGCTCAAGCAGCGCCGAAGCCAGCCGATCAACCGCCGCCGTATCGCGCAGGTCGAGCGGGATCAGCGTCGCGCTATGCCCCGTCGCGGCAACGATCTCGTCATCCAGCTTGGTCAGCGCCTTTTCCGAACGCGCCGTCGCGATCACATGATTGCCAGCCTTCGCCAGCTCCAGCGCTGCGGCCCGGCCAATGCCCTTCGAGGCGCCGGTAACAAGAACAATACGGCGGTCCATGGCAGCCCCTAGTCGTCAAGCAGCGACAGCTGCTGTTCCTTCGACGCCATGTCATGGTCCCGATCGACCAGACGCGTCGGATAATCGCCGGTGAAGCAATGGTCCGCAAACTGCGGCGCACTATCGTTCCGCTTGCCCGCGCCCAGCGCTTCATAGAAGCCGGGCAGGGAGATGAACGACAGCGAGTCCACCTTCAGATAGCGCTTCATCTGGTCGATCGACATCGACGAAGCAATCAACTCTTCCTTCGAAGGCATGTCGATGCCGTAGAAGTCCGGATGCTTGATCGGCGGGCTCGCCACGCGGAAGTGGATCTCGCTCGCGCCCGCATCGCGGATCATCTGAACGATCCGCTGCGACGTGTTCCCGCGCACGATCGAGTCATCCACCAGCACAACGCGCTTGCCCTCAAGCAGCGGCCGGTTCGGCGCATGCTTGCGCGAGATCGAGCGTTGCCGCCCCGTCTGCGTCGGCTGGATGAAGGTACGGCCTACATAGTGGTTACGGATAATGCCGAAGCCGAACGGAATGCTCGAAGCCTCCGCATAACCCAGCGCCGCCGGGTTGCCGCCATCCGGCACCGGGCAGATGATATCGGCATCCACATGGCTCTCAGCCGCGAGGATGCGCCCGAAGCGACGGCGCGTCTCATAAACGCTCTGGCCATGCATGATCGAGTCCGGCCGCGCGAAGTAAACGTATTCAAACACGCACGGGCTGGCATGTACGGTCGGGAAGGGCGTCAGGCTCTCCACCCCATCCTTGTCGATGACCACGACTTCGCCCGCTTCGATGTTGCGAACAAAGCTCGCGCCGATCGCATCAAGCGCGCAGGTTTCCGAGCACAGCACAGGCGCCCCATCTTCCAGTGCGCCCAGCACCAGCGGACGCAGACCCCAAGGGTCGCGCGCGCCGATCAGCTTGTCATTGGTGAGGGCGATAAACGCATAGCCGCCTTCAAGCTGGCGCAGGGCATCGATGAAGCGGTCCTCGATCCGGTTGCGCTTCGAGCGAGCGGTGAGCTGCAGAACGACTTCCGTATCCATCGTCGACTGGAAGATCGCGCCGTTCATCACCAGTTCGCGGTGGATCGCGCGGGCATTCGTCAGGTTGCCGTTGTGGGCGACGGCGAGGCCGCCATGGGCAAGGTCGGCATAGATCGGCTGGATGTTGCGGTGAACGACGCGGCCCGAAGTCGAATAGCGGTTGTGGCCAATGGCCATGCGTCCGGGCAGGCGGTTGATGGCGCCGCTATCGTGGGCGAAGTTGTCGCCGACCAGGCCCATATGGCGCTCAGACCGGAACGTGCCGCCTTTGACGTCGAAGGTGACGATCCCGCAGGCTTCCTGTCCGCGATGCTGAAGGGCGTGGAGACCGAGTGCCGTCAGGACAGCGGCGTCGTCCCGCCCGAAGACCCCGAACACCCCGCACTTGTGGCGCATCCCGTCTTTCGAATCGAGACGAAAATCATCGTCATCCAGCCCCGGCTCGTTGAAGACTTCAGGCCAGTCTGCATGATCAAGATTGGCCAAAGCTTGCCTCCGGGCAAATGCTTACTGACTGCTCGCTGCCGTCGTGGCCGCTTGCGCCCCGCCGGTGAACAATTCAACGACAGACGTCAAGGCGCCGCCAACGCCACCGGCTGCGGCGTTCAGATACGGGTAGGTATAGCTCTTCGCAACCCAGTCAGGCTCCCCACCTGCGGGAAGTACCTGCTGCATGAGCAGAACAAACAGGATTGCGGCCAATATGCCGCGGGCGAGGCCGAAACCAGCCCCGGCAATCCGGTCCAGCGCGCCGATTTCAGGCGAGGAATGGATCAGCTTGGACAGCCGCCCGCCCAGGAAGGCCGCGAGCAGGTAGGCCACCAGGAAGCCGGCAACGACCAGGATAGCGGACGGGACCACCGACTCCTCGTTGGGCGAAATGAGCTGCTTCAGCGGCGGCTCGAAGAATTTCAGGCACAGCCAGGCAGCCAGACCGCCAATGATGAACGAGACAACCGAGAACGCTTCGCGAATCAGCCCGCGCCCCACGGACATCACGGCCGACATGACGGTCAGGCCCAGCACAACGATGTCGAAGACCCACGGAGGCGCCACGTCAGAACCCTCTACTCGATATCCCCGCCCAGCACGTCCACCAGGTCCTGCAGTCTGGATAGCCCATGGACCTGCATCCCGTCGACAGTATCTGGCGCCCCGGCCGGCACGAAAGCCTGCGTAAAACCAAGGCGTGCTGCTTCCCGCAGCCGGGGCTCGATCCGGCCGACCGGTCGAATCGCACCCGAAAGGGCAACCTCGCCGAAGAAGACTGAACCTGCCGGGAACGGACGATCCAGCAGGGCAGAGGCCAGGGCAGCCGCCGCCGCAAGATCTCCCGCAGGCTCGGCCATGCGATAGCCGCCGGTAACACTCAAATAGACATCGCGCATGCCAAAGCGCAGGCCGCACCTCGCATCGAACACGGCAAGCAGCATGGCAAGACGCGGACTGTCCCAACCAACAATCGACCGGCGCGGGTTGCCGGCGGACTCCGGTCCAGCCAGCGCCTGAACTTCGGCAAGCACGGGACGCGATCCCTCCATCGCCGCGAACACCGCGCGGCCGGATGCTTCCGCTTCGCTGCCAGCGAGGAAGAGAGCAGAGGGGTCGCGCGCCGGCGACAGGCCGAGCTCGCCCATCTCGAACACGCCGATCTCATCGGTGGGACCGAAGCGGTTCTTCACCGAGCGAAGGATGCGGAACTGATGTCCACGCTCGCCCTCGAAATAGAAGACGGCATCCACCATGTGCTCCAACACGCGTGGGCCCGCGATCTGACCATCCTTGGTGACGTGGCCAACGAGGATCACCGCGGCGCCAGTCTTCTTGGCGAAGCGCGTCAGCTCCTGCGCGCAAGCGCGGACCTGCGCCACAGAGCCCGGGGCAGCTTCAAGACTGTCCGACCAGAGCGTCTGCACGGAGTCGATAACGATGATCTCTGGCGCAGAGGCTTTCAACGCTTTCAGGATCGAGCGCAGATCTGTTTCCGCGGCGAGCTGCACCGGCGCGCTTTCAACGCCGAGACGACGTGCGCGGCCCTGAATCTGCGAGACGGCTTCCTCGCCGGATATGTACACGCACTTCGTACCCGCTCGCGCCATCGAGGCGGCAGCTTGCAGAAGCAGCGTCGACTTGCCGATGCCGGGATCGCCGCCGACCAGCACAGCGGACGAGCGCGCAATGCCGCCGCCGAAGACGCGGTTCAGTTCTTCAACGCCGGTCGAGATGCGCGGCGGCGGCGGCTCGGCGCTGTCGAGCGGAGAAAACTCCACCGAGCCCGTGCGCGTCTTGGCGCCGGACTTCGGCGCTTCAAGTCCGCCGGGCGCTGCCGAGACGGTTTCCTCGACCAGCGAATTCCAGGCGCCGCACGCTTCGCAGCGGCCGGCCCATTTGGCATGGGCGGTCCCGCAGGACTGGCAGACATAGGCGGTGTTTGACTTGGCCATGACGGCTATGTGGCAGGTCGGGCGATTCAGGGCCAGTCCCGGACTTCAACTGCAAGCTGATGATAGAAATTACGCCGGTAATGCCGCGTCTGACCGCCAATTCCAGAGATTGCCCTGCTTGCGTCGATCCAAACCTGCATTAGCTTCAGGAAGCAGCAAACAGAGAAATAAATCCCATGGCTCGCTTCAACAGCATCACCGAAACCGTCGGCCGCACGCCGGTTGTGAAGATCAACCGCCTGGCGCCTGAAGGCGTCAATCTCTGGGTCAAGGTCGAGGCCTTCAACCCGCTGGGCTCGGTGAAGGATCGCCTCGCACTGGGCGTGATCGAGGCAGCCGAACGTTCGGGCGAATTGAAGCCCGGCCAGACTGTCGTTGAGATGACCAGCGGCAACACCGGCATCGGTCTCGCCATGGTGTGCGCTGCCAAGGGCTATCCTCTGGTGATCGTGATGCCGGAGAGCTTCTCGATCGAACGGCGCAAGCTGATGCGCTTCCTCGGCGCCAAAGTGTTGCTGACGCCCGCGGCTCTGCGCGCGACCGGCGCGATCACCAAGACGCAGGAACTCGCCAAGGCACATGGCTGGTTCATGACCCGCCAGTTCGAGAACCCGGACAACCCGGCCTATCACGAGAAGACGACCGGTCCGGAGATCATCGAAGACTTCAAGGCGGATGGCCTCGACTATTTCGTCAGCGGTTACGGCACAGGCGGCACGCTGAACGGCGTCTCGCGCGTGCTGCTGCGTGAAAGCCCCCGCACCAAGATCGTCGTCTGCGAGCCGGCCGATGCCCCGCTGATCTCCAGCGGCCAGTCCCAGTCGCGTCACGATGACGGCACGCCCGCCGCCAGCCACCCGGCCTGGAAGCCGCACCCGATGCAAGGCTGGACGCCGGACTTCATTCCGAAGCTGACGAGCGAAGTCGATTGGTCGAAGATCAGCAAGATCGTCACCATTCCCGCCGCTGACGCAATGAAGTGCTCGATGGATCTGGCGCAGAAGGAAGGCATCTTCGTCGGCATCTCGTCGGGCGCCACGTTCGCTGGCGCGCTCGAAATCGCGAAGACTGCGCCGAAGGGCTCCAACATTCTCGCCATGCTGCCGGATACGGGCGAGCGCTATCTCTCGACGCCGCTGTTCGCCAACACGCCGGCGGACATGACGCCGGAAGAAGTCGAGATCATGAAGTCGACGCCTTACGCAGCTCCGGCTGCGTAAGTTCGGGCGGGCGCACGCCATGTCCGAACTGGAAAATTTGTTTGCCGAGATCGCTCGCTATGCCGCCGAAAGGCGCGAGGGCGGCGATGATCGCGCGCACCGTCCAGCCGCAGGCTTTGCCGAACAGCTCGAGCGCTTCGGCCTGACGGTGCAGGACGACGGGGTGCCGGCCGAGCAGGTGATCCGCGAGCTGATTGAGAAGGCCGAGCCCGGGCTCGCCGCGATGACTGGCCCACGTTTCTTCGGCTGGGTGATCGGCGGCAGTAACCCGACCGGCGTTGCCGCTGACTGGCTCACGTCTGTCTGGGGACAGAACACCGCCAACCACCTGGCTGCGCCGTCTGCGGCTGCAGCGGAAGCACAGGCTGGTGCGGCGCTGCTTGACCTGTTGCATCTGCCCCGCGAGTCTTCGGTCGGCTTCGTGACCGGCGGCACGATGGCGAACTTCACCGGCCTCGCGGCAGCACGCGGCGAAGTCTTGCGGCGCGTGGGTTGGGACGTGGAGGCGGATGGCCTGTTCGGCGCACCGCCGATAACCGTTCTGATCGGCGAGGAAGCGCATTCGACGGTCTTCGCCGCGCTGAAATATCTTGGCCTCGGAATGCAGCGCGTTGTGAAGATCGCTGTCGATCGCAATGGCGCGATCATAGCGGGCGCATTCCGCGAAGCGCTTGCGAAAGTCGACGGGCCTGTGATCGCCATCGCGCAAGCGGGGCAGATTAACACCGGCGCGTTCGATCCGTTCGCGGAGATGGCCGAAGCGCTGCGTGGCAAGAATGCCTGGCTGCATGTCGACGGCGCATTCGGCCTTTGGGCGCGGGCGACGAAGACACATCAGCATCTGGGATCAGGTCTGGAACTCGCGGACTCATGGGCGGTCGATGGGCACAAATGGCTGCAAACGCCCTATGACGCTGGCTATGCAATCGTACGCAATCGCGAGGCGCATGCGCGAGCGATGCAGATCCCGGCCAGCTATCTGCCCGGCGCAGGTGATGGCGCGCGCAATCCATCTGACTACGTGCCGGAGTTATCGCGCCGTGCGCGTGGCTTTGCGACCTGGGCGCTGATCCGCCATTTCGGGCGGAAGCAGATCGCGGAGATGATCACCCGTCATTGCGCCTGCGCACGCCGTTTCGCGCAACTGCTTGCAGCAGAGCCGGGCGTCGAGATCGTCAACGATGTGGTGCTCAATCAGGTCGCGGTGACATTTGGTTCGGATGAGCAAACGCGGGACGTCATCGCGCAGGTTCAGGCCGGAGGCGTGGCTTTCGTTGGCGGCTCGGAGTGGCGTGGCCGCTGGGTGATGCAGATTTCCGTTTCGGGCGAGGCGACCGACGAAGCGCAGGTTGATCGCGCTGCAGCCGCAATGATCGAGGCGTGGCGGTCAGTCCGCGGTCGAAACTAGCGGCTGGCGAAGCACCAGAGGCCGGTGCAGATGCCGAAGCCGATCTGCATGATGACGTCGAGAAGGCCACCAATCACCAGCACGGGCAGGCCGACCCACAGGAAGGCCAGCCAGATCGCCATGGGCGTAATCCGCGGCTCTGGCAGGCGGTGGCCTGCGACAGTTTGAATCTTGGCGCGCGCCATGAGGACTCCTGCTCGTTCACCAATTGGGAGCGGGAATCGCTAAAACTTGGCAAATGAGTCGCCTGACCGTTTCCTGGAATGATCTGCCCCGTGCCGCGTGGGACGCAGCGCATGCGGCTGCCGGCGCCAGCTATCAGCAGGATTGGGCTTATGGCGTAGCGCTGAAAGCAGCTTCGCCCAGCGTCGTGATATTGCGCGCGGCGGTCGCCCGGGCAGACGGATCAGTTGTGGCGCTGGCGCAAATCGTGGCGCGTCCCTTCGCTCTGGTCGGCCGCTTTGCTCTTTGCACGCATGGGCCGGCTTGGGTCGGCGCCGTGACGGCGGAGGAAAAGCGCGAGGCGTATCGGCTCCTCAAGAAATCACTCCCGCAGGGATGGCCGCGGTTGCTGGTGTTCACGCCTAACGAGGCTGGCGAAGCAGAGGCTGGGCTCAGCGGCATGAGCCGGGTGATGACCGGCGACGCCACCGTGCTGATCGATCTCTCACAGGACGAAGCGGCGCTGCGGAGCGCCATGGAGTCTAGCTGGCGCAACAAGCTGTCGAAGGCAGAACGGTCTGATCTGGTGCTGCAGAAGTCCGGATTAAAGCCGGCGCAGTATCGCTGGTTGATCGATGCGGAAATCAAGCAGCGGCAGAAGCGCGGCTATCGCGCCATGCCGCTGGAGCTTACGGAGACGTGGCAGGACGCGAAGGCTGAGGGCGCCAAGGGCGATCGCGGAGCAGGCCTTGCCGTGTTCCGCGCAGACATGGGCCGCGATCCGGCAGCCGGCATGCTGTTCCTCATTCACGGCTCACGCGCGACCTACCATGTCGGCTGGACGAGCGAAGCGGGCAGGGACAATGCCGCGCACAATCTCATCCTGTGGTCCGCCATGAAGGACCTGAAGGCGCGAGGCGTCACCTCGCTCGACCTCGGCGGCGTGAACACGCAGTCCGGCGCCGGCATCGCCCGCTTCAAGCTGGAAACAGGCGGCGCAGTGCTGCAACGCGCAGGCGGTTACGTCTAGCTACTCCACCTGCTTGCCGAACATGGTGGCGACAAGCGCCCCGAGTTTCGGCGGCTGGCCCGTACGCAACAAGCTTGCCTGGAAGACGCGACCGAGCAGGTACATTTCCACGATGACAAAGAGCGCAAGCATCGCGCCCGTGCCCAGCACCTCCATGATCGACACGCCTGCAGTCATCCGCGCCAGCATGGCGAAGGGCATGTAGAGCGGGATCCATGACAGGATGACCGGCAGCGGCCCGTTGGGCGCCTGAACCACCTGAAGCATCATGAAGACCACGGGCAGCGTGATCACGAAGATCACCGGCATCAGGTAAGACTGCGCGTCCTGCAGCGAGTTCGAGAGCGCGCCGATTGCCAGATAGAGCATCGAGATGATCAGGTATCCGGCGAAGAAGTAGAACGCCATCGCGATGATCATCCATGGCTGGTCGAATGCCGACAGGGATGGCTTCACGATGTCCGCCACCATGCCCTGGACCGAGAACGCAGCGAAGATTGCCGCCCCCACCCACACCGCCAGAATGGTCAGACCGATCGCTCCAAGGCCCAGCAGCTTTCCATACATGAGCTGAGCCGGATGAATGTGGGCCAGCACGGACTCAAGCAGCTTATTGGATCGCTCCTCGATCACGCTCTGCAGCATCATCGACCCCGTCACCATGACCGTGACCATGAGCAGGTAGGCTGCAGCCAGCGGCAGAACAGAGCGCATAGCCACGAGCTCGCGGCCTTCGCCCTGTGGCGGTACAGAAACCTGTATTGGTATTGTAGAATCTATCAGCTGCGCCGCATCATCGGGCGAAATGCCTCGGGCTTCCAGCTCCTTCAAACGCTGGACACGAACCACCTCTGCGCGGACGCTGTCGATGAGGCTGACATTCGGTGCGCCATTCGTCCAAATGCGGATCGGCGTCCGCGCATCCACCGTTTCAGGGATGTACACCGCCATGGCGAGCGGGCGTTCGCCCAGCGTCGTGTCGATCGTGTTGCGCAGATAGGGCGCGAGGTCTTCGGCCAGCTTGTCCGGCCCATCCTTGGCCGAGACGTCGTAGGGCAGCTCCGCCCGCACATGCATGGGCGGATCGATCTGGTAGGGGGGAGCGTCCTTCGAGAGCTTCGGCTTGATCAGGGCCATCGCAGCAGGTGCGCCGCCTTCAGCGATGAATTGCTCCACCTGCTGATCCGTGAACCAGCGATCACCTTTTGCCCACAAGGCATCCGGCTTGGCCGCACTGCCGCCCCAGCGCTGCACATAGGCAGAGATATCCGCCAGCCTGAAGCGCTCACGGTTGATCTCGATGCGACGGTCGATGGCCTCGCCATACTGCCCGCTGACGTCGACGAGAACATAGGCTGCGTTCAGGTTCGGCCGGATGAAACGACCCGCAACCTGCGTCAGCGCGATAACCACCGGCAGGACGAGCAGCATGACCCAGAAGCCGCGTGTAGATGCGACCTGGCGATATTCTCGAATGGCGACCAGCAGGATCGATCTCATTGGGCGATCTCCTGTCCCGAACCGACAAGCCTTATGAAAACGTCATGCAGGCTGGGACGGTGACTTTCGAAGCGACGCAAAGCGAAGCCCTGCGTTGTGCATTGCTGGAGCAGCACGCCAAGATCGCTGCCTGGCTTCAGCTCAATGTCCCAATCGCTCCAGCTCTCGCTGCCGCCCGTGCGTTGCGCGGCGACGACGCCGGGAAGTGTGGAAGGGTCTCCCTGCGAAGTGATCGCGAGCCGGCCGGGCAGCCGCGCGCGGGCTTCCTCCTGCGTGCCTTCGAACACCTTCTTGCCGCGCGACAGCAACAGCAGGCGGTTAGTCATCCGCTCGGCGTGCTGCATCACGTGGGTGGAGAAGACCACGGTGGTGCCCTTGCGGGCCATCTCCATGACGAGATCTTCGAGCACCTGCTGGTTCACCGGATCGAGCCCGGAGAATGGTTCGTCCAAGATCAGCAGGCGCGGCGCATTCACCATCGCCGCCGCCACTTGAACCTTCTGCTGCATACCCTTTGAAAGTTTGTCGACCGTCGACTTGGTCCATTCGCCCAGGCCGAAGCGATCGATCAGGCGTTTGCCTTCCGTAGTCGCCGAAGCGACATCCATACCCTTGAGTTGTCCGAAATAGACGATGGTCTCGAGCACCTTCATGCGGCGATACAGGCCGCGCTCCTCAGGCAGAAATCCGATCTGGCTGGAGTTCTCGCGGCCGGGCGGGCGACCGAGTATTTCGATCTGGCCGGAGGTCGGGCGCAGGATGTCGAGCGCCATGCGCAGGCTCGTCGTCTTTCCAGCGCCATTGCCGCCCAGGAAGCCGAACACGCCGCCTTCAGGCACGCTGAAGCTGAGATCGTCGACCGCGGTGAAATCGCCGAAGCGCTTCACGACATGGTCGAAAGACAGGATGGCCATGCTCGCCCCCAATATCCGGCCGTTGTGCGGCTCTTGAAGCCCTGTCAGTCCGGCATGCACAGAGAGGTGTGCACCCTTAGCTCTCGCAACAGGGGTAGCGGCGAATTACTGAACTGAGTGTGGAGTCAACGCAACAGGCTTACTTCCCATCCGGCGCCGTGATCGGCCGCGCATCTTCCCAGCGATAGGGCAGCACGTCAGGTTTCACATAGACTTCCGTCGTGAACTTGAACGGATACTTTGTGCCGCTTGGATAAGTCAGCTCCACGAAATAGGCTGTGTATCCAGCCGCCGGCTTCTCGACATTGCCGACATAGGTTCCATCCGCAGCCACCTGCAGTGGCGTCGAGGTGAATGCCTTGTCGCCCAGCGTGGCGACGCGGAAGTCACGCGCCTTCGGGTTCGTGCCCTGCCAGAGCAGAACCGATGACGGCTTGATCGCGCCTGGATTCACGACCAGCGCGCCATCGTCGCGAACGGTCCACGAATATTCCGGAACGGCGCGGTTCTTGATCACGCTGTCATACCAGGCCGTCATGCTGTCGTTGATATCCGTACCCGCCGTCGAGTGACGCGAGTTGGGCAACATGCGCAGCTGCTTCGAGCCGGGCAGAAGGTGATAGGAATACTTCGTGTTGTCCGGCGGGAAGAACTCATCGCCAACCGCATTGATGACGAACTTCGGCATCTTCATCTGCGGCCGCCCACGATAGTTGAGCGGATCCTCGATCGTGTTGACGGCCTTCATCTTGAGGCCGGTCTGGTCGGGAATGAGCCCCGCCTTCACATAGTCCCCCAGCGCCGGCGAGAAGTAGCCCATGGCTTCCCAATGGTGGCGTGTGGTGGCGTCAACATCCAGCACGTTGATGACGATCGGGATCATGCCGATGACGCGAGTGTCGAGAATGCCAACCAGCCATGACGTCCATGCGCGCTTCGAGCCGCCAGAGACAACGAAGCCATCGATCTTTGCCTTGCCGCCTGCTTCGCTGGCGAGGAATTGCTGAACCGCGGTCATGGCCGCCGTGCCGGACTTTACCATCGGCAGGCGCGCGAGGGCTTCCGGCTCCTTGTTCGCGTCATAGCGCGCCTGAAGATAGGCGATCATATCGTCTTCGCTGCGCGCGACCGTCGGCGTGTCGGCAAAGCGGATGGGCTGGTTCGGCGCCTGGCCGAGGTCGGCGATGACGGAGCCTGTGTCCAACGCCATGCGCGCGAAACGCTCGGCTGCGCCTTGCGGGGCGGGCGTCGTGGACGAGCCGCCATTGATGTAGAGGAACGCCTTCTGGCTTTTCAGGTCGTCAGGTATGGTCACCGTCAGCCAGTGCTTCCAGACAGAGCGATCTGACTGCGCCTCTGTCATCCATGTCTGCGAGGTGAGTTCGAGAACTGCGCCGTGATAGCCATCGCCTTTGAACGTCTTCTCGACCTTCCAGGCGAAGGTAGGATCGGGCCGCGCGACATAGGCGTCGAGCGCGTTGGGCGGGTTCGGCGCGATGGCAGGTGTCGTCGCGCAACTCGCGACCACAGCCAGCGCTGACGCAAAGAAAGCAGCTCCGAATAGCCTGCGCATATTCACTCCCCATGCCGGTCTGACGCCGATCTGGGCAATGGATCACAGATTGCGGGCTTTGCAACCGGGCGTAGGTGGCGGCCTAGATGGCCGGCTGGATCGGGCCTTCAGCGCGGCCATTCACGAACTGGTCGATGAACGGGTTGCCCGAATTGTCGAGCGCCGAGACAGGGCCGCGCCAGACGATCTTGCCCTCATGCAGCATGGCAACCTCGTCCGCGATCTTGCGGACGCTGGCCATGTCATGCGTGATCGAGACAGCCGCGGCGCCCAGCGCCTTCACCTGCTCGACGATGAGGTTGTTCACCGCATCCGCCGTGATCGGGTCGAGACCGGTGGTCGGCTCGTCGAAGAAGATCAGGTCCGGCTTGGCTATGATCGCACGCGCAAGCGCCACGCGCTTCTGCATGCCGCCGGAGAGTTCCGCAGGACGCAGATCTGCTGCTGAAGCGGGCAGGCGCACTTTGGCGAGGTTCTCGATCGCGCGCTTCTTGGCTTCTGCGCGGCCGACGCCGTCGCGGTAGAGCAGAGCGAAGGCGACGTTTTCCCAGACGGTGAGGCTGTCGAACAGCGCGCCGCCCTGGAACAGCATGCCGGTGCGCCGGCGCAGCGTGTCGATCGTCTTGGCCGACTTCACGCGCTCGCCATCGAAGTAGATCTCGCCCTGATCAGGCGTCACCAGGCCGAGCGCGGACTTGATCGTTACGGATTTGCCCGTGCCCGATCCGCCGATGATCACCAGCGACTGGCCCGCCGCCACCGTCAGGTCGACGCCCCGCAGCACCTGCTTTGTCCCAAACGACTTGTGGACGTCACGCAGTTCGAGAATGGGCTTGGTGGAAAAATCGATCACAGGCCGATCCTCACAAAGATCGAGGTGAGGATGTAGTTCGAGGCAAGGATCAGCACGGCTGCTCCAACAACCGCCAGCGTCGCCGCGCGACCCACGCCGCCCGCGCCGCCCTTGGAGCGGTCACCTTGATAGCAGCCCATCAGCGAGATGATCCCGCCGAACACAGCCGCCTTGATAACGCCCGACCAGATGTCGTTGCCCGTCACGAACGCCCACGAGTTCTTGAGATAGAGCGAGCCGTTGAAGTCGAGCGCGCCAACGGCCACGAGATAACCACCCAACACGCCGATGATATCCGCCACAACGACAAGCAGAGGCAGCGTCAGAATGCCGGCGATGACCCGCGGTGCGTAGAGATAACGCGAAGGCTTGGCCGAGAGCGTAAGCAGCGCATCGATCTGCTCGGTGACGCGCATGGCGCCGATCTCTGCCGCGATGCCCGCGCTGACGCGCCCAGCCAGCATCAGGCCGGCGAGGACGGGCCCGAGTTCGCGCGTAATGCCGAGCACCACGATGTTCGGGACGAACTGCTCCGCGTTGAAGCGCGAGCCGCCGGTATAGATGTTGAGCGCAAGCGCCGCGCCGATGAACACAGCGGTGAGGCCGACGACGGGCAGGGAGTAATACCCGATCTTGAGGCACTGCCGCAGAACTTCGCGGATATAGATGACCGGCGTGAGGCAGGCGAGCAGGACCCCGCCCGAGAAAGAGGCGATACGGCCGATCTCGCGGAATCCGCCAAGGACGGTCCGGCCAATAAGCTGGAATGGGCGCAGCAGCACCGGCACGGCTTCAGGCACAGCGCTCATTCGCCACCCACATAGGAGCGTTCAAAGCGCGAACCCAAACGCGTCAGGATTTCGTAATCGATCGTGCCCATGGCCCCGGCCACCTCTCCGATAGGCATGTTGGGGCCGATGAACTCGATTTCATCCCCCGCCGACACGGAAAGTCCTGTGACATCCACGACAATGAGGTCCATCGAGACCCGCCCCACAATCGGCCGTTTCTGGCCGCCCACGAAGGCCATGCCCGTGTTCGAGGCGGACCGCAAGAAACCGTCGGCGTAGCCAAGACCTACCGTGGCCAGCGTCGTGTCAGCATCCGCCGTCCAGGTTCCGCCATAGCCGACGGCGGTTCCCTTCTTGATATCGCGTACCTGCAGCACCGGAGCCGTGAGCGTCACAACCGCGTGCGGGGGCGATCCCTCGGCTGGCGCGGGTCCGCCGCCATAGAGGCCAATACCGGGGCGCGCTTCCTCGAAATGATAGGGCCTGCCCAGATAGGAGCCGCCCGTGGCCGAAAGGCTACGCGGAATGCCCGGCCAGAACTTTGTCGCACGCTCGAAGGTTTCGAGCTGTTGCGCGTTGTTCGCGCTTTTCTCATCGCCGCACGAAAGGTGGGCAATGACCCGCGTCGGCTTGAGCGGCATCTTCGCG
This sequence comes from Hyphomonadaceae bacterium, assembly GCA_965229115.1. Lineage (GTDB taxonomy): Bacteria > Pseudomonadota > Alphaproteobacteria > Caulobacterales > Hyphomonadaceae > UBA7672. The sequence goes on from CBDDIR010000003.1 coordinate 1,483,270, forward strand.
GCCGCCGCCCAATGTGCTTCAGGCAGGCCAAGACGGCTCATTCCGACATCAACATGCAGGGATGCGGGGCGAGGTGCGCTGTTACCGCTCAGCCACAGGTCGATCTGATCCAGGCTGTTGAGCACGGGTGTCAGATTGTAGAGCTGCAAGACGTCCATCGTGTCGGACGTCGGCCCATGGAAAACCATGATCTCGGGGCCCGGCCCGATCGCGCGGCGCACCGCGCCGCCTTCGGACGGCCACGCGACGTAGAAGCGTGAACATCCAGCCTTCGCCAGCGCCCGCCCGACCGCCTCGGCGCCTAGGCCATACGCATTCGCCTTCACCACGGCGCAGGCATAAGCCGGCTCAACGCGCCGCTGGAACATGCGCCAGTTAGCGACAATCGCATCGAGGTCGATCTGAAGGCGGGGTCCAGCCATGCAGGCTCGCTAGCGGGTTTTGCTGCACAGGTGAAGCCGAACCGGCCTGACGGCTTAGATAGGCGAAAATGCGGCGGATTATTCGTTGCCGTCCGGCAGGAAGCCGCCACCGCCCGACTTCGGCTTGTTCTGCCAACCGCCGCCCCCGCCACCGCTGAAGCCGCCGCCACCACCCCCGCCGCCGCTCACGAATCCGCCACCGCCGCCCGACGGCGCGCCATCGTTGAAGCGCTTCTCGAGGTTCGAGAACTTCACGCGGGCAGGGTTGAAGCCAACCTCGACGCGGCCGATCGGGCCGTGACGCTGCTTGGCGATGATGACTTCGGCGACGTTGAACTTCAGCGCCATCTGATCTTTCCACTCGGCATGGCGCGGATCGCCTTCGCCGGGCTCCAGACGCTCGAGGTAATAGGCCTCGCGATAGATGAACATGACGACGTCGGCGTCCTGCTCGATCGAGCCCGATTCCCGAAGGTCGGACAGCTGCGGGCGTTTGTCTTCGCGCGATTCAACCGCACGCGAGAGCTGCGACAGCGCGATGATCGGAATGGAGAGTTCCTTCGCCAGCGCCTTCAGCGACTTGGTGATCTCGGTGACTTCCTGCACCCGCCCCTGGTTCTTGCTGCTGCCGGACGGCGTGACGAGCTGAAGGTAATCGATGATCAGCAGGTCGAGGCCAGACGTTCGCTGCAAACGGCGCGCACGCGCAGAGAGCTGCGAGATCGAGATGCCGCCCATGTCGTCGATGTAGAGCGGCAGGCCCTCCATCGTCTGCGCAGCTTCGCGGATCATCTCGTAATCGCGCGGAGACAGATCGCCCTTGCGCATCTTGTCGGACGGCACGGCTGACACGTCCGCAAGCACGCGCGCGGCCAGCTGGTCTGACGACATCTCAAGCGAGAAGAAGCCGACAACGCCGCCTTCATCTGTCTTCATGATGCCGTTCGGCCCCGGCGAACGCTTGCAGTTCTTCGCCGCATAGTACGCAATGTTGGTCGCGAGCGCCGTCTTGCCCATCGAAGGACGCGCCGCAAGGATGATCAGATCCGACCCGTGCAGGCCGCCCAGCATCCGGTCGAGCTCGCTGAGGCCGGTCGGCACGCCCGCAATCTTGCCATCGCGCTTGAAGGCGAGGGTGGCCGTCTCGATCGACGTCGCCAGCGCCGAGTTGAATGTCTGGAAGCCCTGCGCACCCGCGCCGCGTTCTGCGAGCGAGAACAGCTTCTTCTCGGCGTCCTGGATCTGGAACTCGCCCGGCTCGTCAATGTCCGCGCGCGTCGCCTTCTGCACCATCTCCGAGCCGATATCGATCAGTTCGCGGCGCAGCGACAGGTCGTGGATCAGTTTGGCGTAATCGAGGATCTCCGGCCCGAACGCCGCCGAGTCCAACAGGTCCGCCAGATAGCGGGCGCCGCCAATGTCCACGAGCTTGCCGTCGCGATCGAAATGCTCGCGCAGGGTCACGCCATCGGCCACGCGGCCACTCGCGATCAGGCGATCGAGCACTTCAAAAATCGCAGAGTTGGCCGGCGCGTAGAAGTCGCGCGGCTTGATGATATCCGTCACGCGCTGGTGCGCGTTGTTGTCGAAGAGGATCGCGCCCAGCACGGCCATTTCGGCCTGCAGGTTGTGCGGGGGCGGCAGCTGCGTCGAAGTCGGTTCGTGGTCCTTGGGCATGGCCTCTCTCTAGGCCAATCATCACTGTGAATCGCGACTTGATTCTAGATATCCAACGGTTCCTTGTCGCTGTTGATGGGCATCAACGCGCCGCCTGCTTTTGCAGGACTTTTTCCGTGAGACATTGTCGATTGCTTCAGAACCCCAAGTAAAACGCAGTCCCGGGAAAGCTGAAACCGTTCGCCGCGCTACCGGCCGAAGAACTTGCCAAACATGTTCTTGGCAGCGCTCGTCGCCTGTTCTTTCACATGATCCATGGCCTGGCTGCGGGCGTCTTCCGCAAGCTTGGAGAACATGGCTTCCAGAACTTCCTTGCCGATCCCGGTTTCCTTGGAAGCCGCGGCAATCGCTTCGTCGCTATTGCCGTGGAAGTTGGCGGCGAGGGAGTTGGCGGCCTTCAGCGACAATTCCTTGGACAGGCCAAGCGGTTCGCCGATTTCAGCAATCGTGTTTTCGCCGAGCGAGGTCACGATCTTTCCGAGGTCGATGTTCAACATCAATGACTCCGAACATTGGGGCTGTAAGCGCCAGGGTCCCCAGGCGCCAAGCCAGCTTTACCAGTGTTCGCGCGTCGTACTCGTGACAACGCGGATAGCTGTCGCCGTCAGGCCGCAACAGGCATCAGCGACGGCTTCTTGTTGCCGAGCCGGAACATTTGCGGCCGCACATAGAGAGCGTTGAGCGGCGTCTTCTTGATCGCGAAGTGGAACAGCAGCGGCAAGACAGCCGACAGCGTCAGGATCGTAAAGCTCGCCCAACCCACATCCGGGATCCAGCCATTCGCAACCAACATGCGCTCAAGCAGCGTCATCGGAATGAAGAACGTCAGATAGATGACGATCGAGTTCTGTCCGCAATAGCGCAGGAAGCTCATCGCAGGGATCCGCGAGAGAAGCGCTGCCGCCTCAACCATCGCAAACGCGCCCGCCACGCCCATCATCAAACCATAGACCGGCAGGTTGTGCAGGCCGTTCTGAACAAGCCAGCCATTGCACAGCGCCCAGCCGACAAGAACCATCACGGTCGTCGGCCAGCGCGCCTTCGCACGCTCGGCCACATCAAACACCAGACCCGAGACGGCGTAGCCCAGGAAGAAGAACACGTAATAGTCCATCAGCCGGTTGATCGCGTAGCTCGGCGTGTCGATCCATTGAGCCTGATGCGCAATCTGCAGCGCGGCAGCGACAACCAGCACAGCCCATTTCGGCGCACGGCGAAGCAGGCGCGTCACGACATAGAAGACCGCCAGCATATGGACGAACCACAACACGCCCGCCGGCTGCACGATGTTCCACGCGAACATCTGAACGAACGCGACCGGATCGGCGCGCAGCACGTCGTTGTCGGTGATCAGCAGAGTGAGGGCGAGCCACACAAGATAGAAGTACGCGAAATGCACGACCTTCTTGTCGAGGAAAGTCGTCAGGTCGGAATTGATCGTGCGCGACAGGAACAGGCCCGAGAGCAGGAAGAAGTCGGGCATACGGAACGGCTTAGAAAACTCGACGATCCCGTTCAGCCATCCAACAGAGCCAACGGCAGCCTGATAGTGGTTCACCGAGTGGAACATCACCACCAGGAGGATGCAGATCCCCTTGGCGTAATCGACCCAGGCAACCCTTTCGAGGGAGGCGGGCTGGAAGCCTGATGTTGCGGTCGCCTGCATCAATCCGGTCCTGATAAGCCCCGTCGGGGCGGCACATTGCGAGCTGCGTCGTTCGAAGCGTCGCTTGCGACGGGAAAAGCAACGGACGTGCCGTGCTAGTAGGCGAGCCCCAACCCCGCGAGTTTTGCGTGCTTTCAAAGACAACACGCATTAACCATCGACCGCGAATCCCGCTCATGGTCAGGTGAGCGGTGCCTGCCGGATACACAGTCCGGCGCAAGGAGTTGCGTGATGACGGCGACGAACTGGTGGCGTGGAGCGGTGCTTTACCAGATCTATCCGCGCTCCTTCATGGACTCGAACGGCGACGGTATTGGCGATCTCAAAGGCATCGCCTCCAAGCTCGATCACGTGAAATCGCTAGGCGTCGACGGCATCTGGCTGTCGCCCTTCTTCAAGTCGCCCATGCGCGACTTCGGCTATGACGTGTCGGACTATCGCGCCATCGATCTGATGTTCGGCACGCTGCAGGATTTCGAAGCTCTGCTGAAAGCCGCCCACGATCGCGGCCTGAAGGTGATCATCGACCAGGTCTGGTCCCACACCTCATCCGACCATGAATGGTTCCAGCAATCCCGACAGGACGGCCAAAACGATAAGTCCGACTGGTATGTCTGGGCCGATCCCAAGCCCGATGGCGCGCCGCCCAACAACTGGCAGGCCTGGTTCGGCGGCCCCGCATGGACATGGGAGCCGCGTCGCCGCCAGTACTTCCTGCACAACTTCCTGCCGACACAGCCCGACCTGAATTTCCGTTCCGATGCAGTGCGCGCCGAAATTCTCGATGTCGCGCGCTTCTGGCTACAGCTCGGTGTCGACGGCTTCCGCCTCGACGTCGCAAACTACTACGTCCACGACGCAGCCCTGCGCGATAACCCGCCATCAGGCGTACAAGCGCCGGCGCTGCCGCGCGACATGCAGCTGCACCAGTACAATTCCAACCAGCCCGAAACGCTCGACTTCATGGCCAAGATCCGCGAGCGCGTGGATGGTCTCGGCGACAACATGACGGTCGGCGAACTCGCGCCCGGCTCCTACGCGCTGATGCACGACTACACGCAAGGCCAGAACCGCCTTCACACCGCCTACGCCTTCGATTTCCTCAATGCCTGGCTGGGCGTCGAGAAAATGGCGGCAATCCTCAGCCAGTGGCGCGATGGTCCGGATGATGGCTGGCCAAGCTGGGCGCTCTCCAACCATGACGTGAGGCGCGTCGCTACCCGCTGGGGCGAGGCGATAGGCTGTCCGCCATCACGCGCAGCGCCGCTATTCATGGCGCTGCTGATGTCGCTGCGCGGAACCATCTTCCTCTATCAGGGCGAAGAGCTTGGCCTGCCGGAAGCCGATGTGCCCTTCGAAAAGCTGCAGGACCCGTGGGGCATCAATGGCTGGCCCGCGACGAAGGGCAGGGACGGTTGCCGCACGCCGATGCCGTGGAAGGATGAAAACCTCGCCGGCTTCTCGAAGGCGAAAGAAACATGGCTCCCCATTGATGCCCGCCAACGCACGCTCGCCGTCGCGAGCCAGGAGAAGCTGGCCGAGTCCATGCTCCACACCACGCGCACACTGATCGCGCTGCGCAAGGAACGTGGAGCGCTGAACGCCGGATCGTTCCGCGTCGTCGAAGCCTCCGGCGACCTGCTGGTCTTCGACCGCGAGTTGAATGGCGAACGCATCCAGTGCGTCTTCAACTTCGGCGCGTTGGAAACCTCGCGCGCCTACGAGGCCAAGCCGAACGTCCTCTGGACATCCGATCCGGTGTTCAGCGGCGCAACGCTGATGATCCCGCCATTCTCGGCTGCGATCCTCAAGCTGGCCTAGTGACCGCTCGCCTTCGAGAACACCTGCATCACCACGACGCCAGCGATGATCAGGCCCATGCCGATGATCGCGGCAGCGTCGAGCTTCTGGCCGAACATCACCCAGCCCACGATCGCAATCAGCGCCACGCCCACGCCCGACCAGATCGCATAGGCCACGCCCACCGGCACGGTCTTCAATGTGAGCGACAGGCAATAGAAGGCCACGCCATAGGCGACCACCGTCACGATGGAAGGCATGGTCTTGCTGAAGCCCTCGGAGGCTTTCAGCGCTGACGTCCCGATCACTTCCGCGACAATGGCGACAGCCAGAAACACATACGGCATGGGCATAACTCCTTTGCCGGCAGCCCTATCGAAACTCATCGCCCCGCGCACGTTCACATCCGCGCGACGGGCGGCTAGGGTGCCCCGCATGATCCGCGTCCAGACCGAAGCCTTCGATCCCCACGCCGAAACCGCCGCCTTCGCCAAGGGCCGCGGCGAGGCTGGCGCGCTCGCCAGCTTCATCGGCACGGTCCGCGATAGCGCCCACGGCGCCGCCGTCGCCGCTCTGGAACTCGAAGGCTATCCCGGCTTCACCGAGAAGCAGATCGCCAAGATCGAAGCCGACGCCTGCGCGCGCTTCGATGTCATGGATACGCTCGTCATCCACCGCTACGGCCGCATGGCGCCGGGCGAGGCGATCGTCCTGGTAGTCGCGCTCTCGAAACACCGCCGCGAAGCCCTGCAGGCCGTCGACTACCTGATGGACCGCCTCAAGACCGAAGCGCCGTTCTGGAAGAAAGAAGTTCGCGCCGAGGGCTCCGAATGGATAGAACCCCGCGCAGACGATCGCGAAGCGCACGCCCGTTGGACCTCCAAGGACTGATCGCGTGAGCGTTCTTTCGATCTTTTTCGAACCAGCTCTTCCATCTGCCAAGCGCGCCGCGTCAGACACTTGGTTAGATGGGCTCGATTGGAGCGCGATGTACAAACTCGGGCAGGGCGTTCCTGAGGTTGATGTGACTTTCGTTTTGGATGGCGAACGCTTCGCTTACTATCCCGATAGCGCTGATGGCATTCTTGGTGAGCTCGTAACGTCCCTGCGCGCGATGCATAGTGGCCGCGATATGACGTTTGCAGTGCAGACTTACACGGTCCTCTGCGCGCAACGTGTCAGCGATGGTTGGCAATTCTATGATCCAGTCGCCAGCTATGAAAATGGCTTGTTGAAGCCTCTGGAACGGCAGCGACAGATTGGCGATCCAATTGCCCAAGCGACCGTTGACGCTGTATTGCGTGAAGCGATTGCTGCATTAGCCGAATACATCGATCCCTGCCGGATCAAGGAGTAACCCATGCCCGGACCCGCCTATCCGCCGCTGACCGCCCCCGGCGGCAAGATGGTCGACACGATGGAGTTCAAGCAGCTCCGCGTCTGCGTGATGACGATATCAGACACCCGCACCGACGAGACCGATACCTCTGGCCACATCCTCGCAGATCGTGTGAAGGAAGCTGGCCACGAACTCGCCGACAAGGCCATCGTCCCCGACGAGGTCAACGCCATCCGCGCCACTATGCGCAAATGGATCACCGACCCGACGATCGACGCCGTCGTCACCACCGGCGGCACAGGCCTCACCGGCCGCGACGTGACGCCCGAAGCCGTGCGCCCGCTCTTCGACAAGGAGATCGAAGGCTTCAACACCGTCTGGCATCTGGTGAGCTTCCAGAGCGTCGGCACCTCCACGCTGCAATCGCGCGCCTGCGCCGGCGTCGCCAACGCCACCTTCATCTTCTGCCTGCCGGGCTCCAACGGCGCCGTGAAAGACGGCTGGGACAAGCTCATCCGCTGGCAACTCGATAGCCGCCACATGCCCTGCAACATGGTCGAACTCATGCCGCGGCTTATGGAGAGCTGAGAATGCTCCGCCTGACGGCTGTGGCGTTGATCATGGCGCTCGTTGCGTGCGCGCAGCCGGCGCCAAGCGACGATCCGTCAGGCATCAAGGACATGAGCAGCTTGCGGATCACATTGGTTCGCTCTGCATGCTTCGGAACCTGCCCGATGTACGGGGTCGAGATTCGCGGCGACGGAACGGCAACTTACTGCGGCCTTCATTTCGTGAAGGAAGTTGGCGCGCGGACACGGCAGGTGGATAACGCAGGTATTTCAAGTCTCGTCGAACAATTCCATGCAGCCGATTTCTTCGCATTGAACGACGAATACGTCGCCGAGGTCACCGATAACCCGACTTACGAAATAGCGATTGCCTACGACGGCAAATCCAAGTCCGTGATGGACTATATTGGTGAGCAGGCTGGTATGCCCACGTCCGTCACAGCTCTCGAGGAAGCCATCGACAGGGTCGCGCAAACGGAAGAGTGGATCGGAAAAGGCGAGGTCAGCCGTGCAAATCAATGGCCCGCTTGTGCTGCGCACTTTGGATTCGAGAAGCTTGAGCCTATGCCGCCCCCGCCCTTGTGAGCGTCCGCTCACATTGCTATCTCTAGCCGCGATATCAGGAGAGCTCTCATGAAAACCCGCCGCCTTGGGCGCAGCCCGATCCATGTGTCCGACATCTGCATGGGCACAATGACCTTCGGCAACCAGGCCGACGAGGCCATGTCGCATCGCATCCTCGACAAGTCGTTCGAGGCCGGCATCACCTTCTACGACACCGCGGAGAACTACCCGGTCCCGCCCGACGCCAAATACGCCGGCCGCACCGAAGAGATCGTCGGCCGCTGGATGAAGACCAAGCCGCGCGACAGCATTCTCCTCGCCACCAAGGTCTCCGGTCCCTCCCACGGCTGGATCAAGTCCGCCCAGCGCGAAGGCATGACGGCGCTCGATCGCCACAACATCGTCCGCGCGATGGAGGCCAGTCTCAAGCGCCTGCAGACCGACTATGTCGATCTCTACCAGACCCACTGGCCCGACCATGGCGTCGCTTACGACGAACACATGCTCGCCCTCGATGATCTCGTGCAGGCCGGCAAGGTCCGCGTCATCGGCTGCTCGAACGAGACTAGCTGGGGCCTGATGAAATCCATCGCCACGTCGGACAAGCTGGGCATCGCCCGTCACGAGTCGATCCAGAACAATTTCAGCCTGAACAACCGCCGCTTCGAAGACGAACTCGCGCAGGTCTGCCGTCAGGAAGGCGTCAGCTGCATCCCGTATTCGCCGCTCGCCGGCGGCGTGCTCACGGGCAAATACCAGGGTGGCGCATGGCCCGAAGGCGCCCGCTTCACCAAGTACAAGGACATGCCCGCTCGCCAGGCTCCGATGGCCCGCCGCTTCGTCAACGAGAAGACGCTGGCCGCCACCGAGCGCTGGATCGGCCTCGCCAACGAGATCGGCATGTCGGTGACCACCTTCGCCACCGCCTGGTCGAAACAGCACGATTTCGTCGCCTCGACCATCGTCGGCGTCACCCACGAGGACCAGCTGCCAGACATCTTCGCTGCAGCCGATGTCACCCTCGATGCCGAGGTGTTGAAGAAGGTCGACGCGATTTCCAAGGAAATCCGCTACCCCATGGGCTGATTGGCCCGCATCCCGCCCGCTCGACTTGGCTGCCTATAACGCTATTCTGCAGGCGAAATGGCCTACACGCTCATCAACGCGCGACCGGCGGGCAAGCCCGCTAACGCCGCCTCTCCCACCGCCCTGGCGGCGGGGAAGGGCGGCCTGGTTGATTCGTTCCAGCGGAAGGTCACCTATCTCCGCCTGTCGATCACCGACCGCTGCGACCTCCGCTGCACCTACTGCATGCCCGAGCGGATGACCTTTCTGCCGCGCAAGGACGTTCTGTCGTTCGAAGAGTTGGACGAGCTGGTCACCGCCTTCGCCAGCTTCGGCGTCAACAAGCTGCGCATCACCGGCGGCGAGCCGCTGGTCCGCAAGGACTTCATGGAGCTGATGGCCCGCTTCTCGCGCCATCTCGGCAACGGCCTCGACGAACTCACGCTCACCACCAACGGCACGCTGCTCTCGAAATATGCGGGCGATCTCTCCGCCATCGGCGTCCGCCGCATCAACGTCTCGCTCGACACCTTGAAACGCGACCTGTTCGAGAAGATCGCCCGCCGCGACATGCTCGATGAAGTGCTGGCCGGCATCGACGCCGCCATCCGCGCCGGCATCAAGGTCAAGATCAACACCGTCGCCCTGCACAACATCAACGAGCAGGAAATCCCGGACCTCATCCGCTACGCCCACCAGCGCGGCGCCGACATGACGCTGATCGAGACCATGCCGATGGGCGAGGCTGAGACGGATCGCGTAGAAGACTTCCTCTCGCTCGAAAAAGTCCGCGCCGATCTGCAGCAGCAGTTCACGCTCACCGATCTAAACTACACCACCGGCGGTCCGGCGCGTTACGTGAAGATCGAAGAGACCGGCGGCAAGCTCGGCTTCATCACGCCGCTCACCCACAATTTCTGCGAAAGCTGCAACCGCGTCCGCGTCACCTGCACCGGCCGTCTCTACACCTGCCTCGGCCGCGAAGACGGCGCAGACCTGCGCGAAGCTCTCCGCACCGATCCCACCGGTGCGCTCCTGCGCGAGGCCATCCTCGGCGCAATCGAGCGCAAGCCGAAAGGCCACGACTTCAACGCCGATCGCCTCGCATCGCCGGCATCTCCCCGCACCATGTCGCTGACAGGCGGCTGATGGGTGGCGCAGTTCTCCTGTTCGGCCGTCTCAAGGACGCCTTTGGCGCCGCATCCATCGCCATGCCCGAAGGCGCCGGCACGGCAGCCGAACTCCGCGCGCTCCTGATCAGCGCCAACCCCGACCTCGCCGAAACCCTGCGCTCCAGATCCGTCCGCATAGCCGTGAACCAGGAACTGGTGGCGGATGAAGCCGCCACGCGTATCAGCCCCGCCGACGAAGTGGCGCTGCTGCCGCCGCTGAGCGGGGGCTAAACCGGAGCCGCCACCCGCTCCACCGGCCCAAAGACCTCCTCGAACGCTGCCTTCAGCGCCACGTCCACCTCGTGCATGGGGATCAGCTGCCCCAGATCCGCCAGCGACGTCACGCCCAGCCCCGGATCGCTAACCCCGCACGGCGTGATCCCGCCAAAGTGCGACAGGTCCGGCTCCACGTTCAGGCTGATGCCGTGATAGCTCACCCAGCGCTTCAGCCGCACGCCAATTGCCGCAATCTTGTCCTCGCGCAGCGCCCCGCCAGACCGCGTCCGATCCACCCACACGCCAACGCGCCCCGTCCGTCGCTCGCCCTTCACATTGAATGTCGCCAGCGTCCCGATGATCCATGCTTCCAGCGAACACACGAACTGCTTCACATCCCGCCCGCGCTTGGTCAGGTCGAGCATCACATAGACAACCCGCTGTCCCGGCCCGTGATACGTGAACTGACCGCCGCGCTGGGTGTCGAACACGGGGAAGCGGCCGGGATCGAGCAGGTCGCCCTCCTGCGCGCTTGCGCCGCGGGTATAGAGGGCAGGGTGCTCCACCAGCCAGACAAGCTCGTCCGCACGGCCTTCGGCTATCGCAGCCGCCCGCGATTCCATCGCCGCGACGGCTTCGGGATAGCCCACAAGCCCTTCAGAAATGGCCCAACCAGTGGTCATTAACCTGTCCGAAATCCGAAACCCTGACTCTGTCATCCTATATCGGAGTGACGGCGTGCAGTCTCAACTGGATCATGTTGGCGTAGAGATCACCGTCCTTCTGGGCCGGTCGCTCATGCCTATGCAGCAATTGCTGCGCATGGGCCGTGGCGCCGTCATCCAGCTGGATACCAACGAGAACGACGAAGTCTGGATTCTGGCCAACAACCACCCCATCGCCCGGGGCGAGCTGATCATCGAGAACGACAGAATCTCGGTCAACATCACTCGCTCGGCCCAGGTCGAAGACTACTTCGCCACCGAACAATAGCCCGCTTTTACAGGGCTTTTGGGGATCTGCACGATCCCAGACTTTCCGCTTCACATTCTGCAAAACCCGGCTTATACGGCGCACCTTGCTTCGGCGTGCGGTCGTGGCGGAATTGGTAGACGCACTACCTTGAGGTGGTAGCGCCGCAAGGCGTGGAAGTTCGAGTCTTCTCGACCGCACCAGCAACTTCAACAGAGAGAACGCCGTTCGGGAGTAGGGAGGTCGCCATGAATGACACCCGCGACCCCGGCGCGCCCGAAAACCATTCCGAATCTGTGGAAGCTGTCGAAAGCACCGGCGTCATCTCGCCGTCCTTCATCGCGCAGTTCGTCGGCGCCGTGGGCGATGGCGACAAGCCCTATCTCTGGCGCACCGTCAAAGCCCTCCACCCGGCCGACACCGCCGACTTGCTGGAGCATCTGCCGCCCGACGCCTTCCGCAAGGCGATCCACCTGCTCGGCAAGGAACTGCCCGCCGAGGCTGTGGCCGAACTGTCGGATACCGCCCGTCTCGAAGCCCTGCACGAACTGACCGACAACGCCGTCACGGCGATGATCGGGCATCTGGATTCAGACGACGCGTCCTTCCTGCTCAGCGACCTCGAAGAAGACCGCCGCGCCCGCATTCTGACCAAGGTCTCGGCCACCGATCGCGCCGCCATCGAAAGCGCGCTGGCCTTCGACGAAGAATCCGCTGGCCGCCTGATGCAGCGCGCCTTCGTGGCCGCGCCCGTGTTCTGGAACGTGGGGCAGGCGATCGACCACATGCGATCGGTGTCGGAAGACGACCTGCCTGAGAACTTCTTCGAGATCTACATCGTCGACCCCGCCTTCCGCCTTCAGGGCTCGGTGCCCGTGTCCCTGCTGCTGCGTTCCACGCGCGACAAGCCGCTGAAGGACATCATGAAGGAGGTGAAGGCCACCGTCCGGCCGGAGATGGACCAGGAAGAGGTCGCCTACATCTTCCGCCAGTACAACCTTGCCTCCACCCCCGTGGTCGACGACGCCGGCCGTCTCACCGGCATGATCACCATTGATGACGTCGTCGACGTTATCCAGGAAGAAGCCCAGGAAGACATCCTCGCCCTGTCCGGCGTCAGCGAGGCCGGCGTCAACCAGTCCGTCCTGTCGGCCGTGCGCGCGCGTATCCCGTGGCTGGCAGTCAACCTGATCACCGCCTTCCTGGCCTCGACGGTCGTGTCGCTCTTCGCTCCGATCATCAACGAGTTCGTGGCGCTGGCTTTTCTTATGCCCGTCGTCGCTGGCCTCGGCGGCAATGCCGGTTCGCAGGCTCTGGCCGTGTCGGTCCGCGCCATCGCCGAGCGCGACCTCGAAGGCCCGCTGATCCGGCGCGCCATCCGCCGCGAGGCGCTTACCGCCATCATCAACGGCTTGGTTATCGCCTCGATGGCCTCCCTGGTGGTGCTGGCCTGGTTCCACGACCCCCGCCTCAGTCTGGTTATCTTAATCGCCATGTCCGCCACGTTTACCTGGGCGGGCCTGATCGGGATTCTTGCCCCGCTAACCATCCGCCGTCTGGGTCTCGACCCAGCCGTGGCCTCGTCGGTCTTTGTGCTGACAAGCATTGATCTGATGGGGTTTTTCGTCTTCCTCGGGCTGGCCAGCCTGATGCTCGTCTGACCATTTTCGCGACATCGGCTCGGCCGTTGCACGGCACAGGCGAATTCCGTTGGGAATGTGTCAGGTCAGGACGATGACTGGGCGTATGCGTGTTTCCTCTAAGGGCCTGGAGCTCATCAAGAGCTTTGAAGGCTTCCGTGATACGGCCGCCCGGCTGCCTGATGGCCGCTGGACGATCGGCTATGGCCATGTCCGTACCGCCCGCGAAGGCCTGACCATCTCCGAGAAAGACGCCACCGACCTCCTGACCTACGACCTCAAGCCGGTCGAAGACGCCATCGGTTCGTGGACCTACGCGCCCCTGATGCAGAACCAGTTCGATGCGCTGGTCTCGCTCGCCTTCAACATCTCGCCCCACCAGTTCCGCGAAAGCGAGATCCTCGCCAACATCAATGCCGGCAACTATCTCGCCGCCGCCAATGGTTTCGACCAGTGGCGCAAGGCCCGTCTGAACGGCCGCGTCATGGTCGTCGACGCGCTGGTCCGCCGCCGCGCCGCCGAGAAGTCGCTCTTCCTCGATCACCCCAGCGGCCACCCGGCCGCCCCGACGCCCATCGTCGTGCCGCAGATCGACGTCGCCCAATACCAGCGCCTCGACGACGAGGACGATCGTCCCTCGCCATCAGGCGACATCGCCGAAGCCGTGCGCCGCCTTGCCGAGCGCACCCGCGAATCCATCAACCCGACCCCGGAAATCCCGCTCCCCCTCGGCGCCACCGTCTCGCCGCCCGAGCCCCCGCCGGTCGTCACCCAGCGCGAAGCCCCGCCTGAGCCGCCAGTAGAGCAGCCGGTCCAGCCGACTGCTCAGCCCGCTTCGAACGCCAAAGCCGAAGACGCCAGCCGCGTCATGGCCGAACGCGTCGCCCGCATCCTCGAGCGCGCCCAGAGCGACGTCGAATCCACCATGACGCCGGGCGCCAAGCCGCGCGACCAGGAAGTCCGCGAAGGCCTCCCCGATTTCGACAAGCCGGCCGAACACACCATCCATCGCGCCCGCCCGATCATCGACGACACCGAAATCGTCGCGCCCCCGGTCGACCCGGCCACGCTCTTCGCCGAAGCCGAACGCAAGGCGAAATACGTCAACGGCGCTTCCAAGCGCCTGGGACCCATCTCCGGCCGCCTCGCCATGCAGGCCCCATGGATCATCCTGCTCGTCCTGTCGCTCCTCGGCCTGGTCATCGGCTCCGTGGATGCCTTCCAGCATTCCGCCTCGCTGAACGACAGCCTGCCGCGCGCCGCCGCCACCATCCTCGCCGTTTTCGGCGTGATGCTGCTGATGAGCGTCTATTTCCTCTTCTGGAACCGCCCTTCAGACGAAGTGTAGCGCCTGCCCAAACGGCAGTCTGGCAATCCGCCCCGCGCCGGGTAGATTGCCGCCCATGATCCCGAACACACGCTCCCTCGACTTCGACCTTGGCGAAACCGCGGACATGATCCGCGACACAGTCAGCTCCTTTGCCCAATCCGAAATCGCGCCCCGCGCGGCGGAGATCGACCGCACGGACGAGTTCCCGCGCGATCTCTGGCCTCGCATGGGCGAACTCGGCCTCCTCGGCATCACCGTGGAAGAAGAGTGGGGCGGCTCCGGCCTTGGCTATCTCGAACACGCCGTCGCGATGGAAGAGATCAGCCGCGCCTCCGCCTCCGTGGGCCTTTCCTACGGCGCCCACTCCAACCTCTGCGTGAACCAGATGCGCCGCTGGGGCACGGACGAGCAGAAGCGCCGCTACCTCTCGAAGCTCATGACCGGCGAACATCTCGGCTCCCTCGCCATGTCCGAACCCGGCGCCGGCTCCGACGTCGTCTCGATGAAGCTCACCGCCACCAAGAAAGGCGACCGCTACATCCTCAACGGCTCCAAGATGTGGATCACCAACGGCCCCTCCGCCGACACGCTGATCGTCTATGCCAAGACCGCGCCCGAGAAGAACTCGCGCGGCATCTCCGCCTTCATCATCGAGAAGGGCTTCAAGGGCTTCAGCGTCGCGCAGAAACTCGACAAGCTCGGCATGCGCGGCTCAGAAACCGGCGAGCTCGTCTTCGAGGACTGCGAAGTCCCCGAGGAAAACCTCATGGGCCCGCTCAACAGCGGCGTCGAAATCCTGATGTCCGGCCTCGACTACGAGCGCGCCGTGCTGGCCGCCGGCTCAACCGGCATCATGCAGGCCTGCATGGATGTCGTGCTGCCCTACATCCACGACCGCAAGCAGTTCGGAAAATCCATCGGCGAGTTCCAGCTCATCCAGGGCAAGGTCGCCGACATGTATGTGAAGATGAACGCGTCCAAGGCCTATGTGTACGCCGTCGCCAAAGCTTGCGACGCCGGCCGCACAGCCCGCAAGGACGCCGCCGGCGCCATCCTCTTCGCCGCCGAAACCGCCACGCAGTTGGCGCTCGACGCCATCCAGATCCTCGGCGGCAACGGCTACATCAACGACTACCCCACCGGCCGCCTCCTCCGCGACGCCAAGCTCTACGAGATCGGGGCAGGGACGTCAGAAATCCGCCGCTGGCTCATCGGCCGCGAACTCTTCGCCGAAACCACATGACCGCGCTCACCATCTACACCTACGACTGGGCGCCCGGCGGCAAGGGCAGTCCGCGCGGCTATGTCCGCGACATCCGCCTGCGCTGGGCGTGCGAGGAGGCGGGTCTCGCCTACGACGTCAAATCCGTCCCCTTCAAGAATCGCGGGCCAGAACACTTCGCCCACCAGCCCTTCGGCCAGGTGCCCTTCCTGCAGGACGGCGACATCTATCTCTTCGAAAGCGGCGCCTGCCTGCTGCATCTCGCGGCCAAGAGCGAAACGCTCATGCCACGCGATCCCAAGGGCGCTGCCGAAACGCTCGAATGGACAATCTCCGCGCTCAACTCGATCGAGATGGTCTCCGTCCCCTGGTGGTTCATCGGTCTCTCGGGCACGGAGGATAACCCGCTCGAACAATGGATGATGTCCCGCCTCGACCGTCTCCACGCCGTCCTGTCCAACCGTGACTACATCGCCGCCGGCCGTTTCACAGTCGCCGACATTATGATGGCCGACGCGCTGCGCGTGCCCAAGGTTCTGGCCGCCACCGAGAAATTCCCGGCCCTGCGCGCCTATGTCGACCGCATCCTCGCACGCCCCGCCTTCATCAAAGCCCACGCCGACCAGATTGCCCACTTCGCCAAAGCGGATTGAGCGCCGCCCGCAGGGTGCATTGAAGCAAGGCGGAAATGCACCGCCGCGCCGCTATGAGGCGGCGGGAGCTAACACGTATCTGTAGATGAACAGCGCGCCGACAATCACCACGGCGGCCACGAGCAGCCACGTTTTCCAGTCGCGCGGCTTCATGCTGGCTGTGACTTCTTACTGCTGAACACGACCGCAAAGCCTAACCCGGCAAATATCGCGATGTCCGCGACATTGAACGACCACGGGTTCTTCAACGAACAGCAGGACATGTTCAGGAAGTCCGCCACCGCCCCCCATGTCATGCGATCAATCGCGTTCCCAAGCGCGCCTCCCGCCGCGACGCCCAGCGCGATTGCCTGAACCCGGTTCGATGATCCGCGCGCATAGGCAATGATCGCGGCGGTAAAGCAGAGCGACAACACGATCAGCGGGATACGCATCGCCTGTGGATTGCCTCCCAGCAGGCCAAAGTTGACGCCATCATTCCACGCCATCTGGAACGTCAGCAGCGGCGAGAGCACCGGGATCACGCCGCGCTCTTTGAGATTCAGCCCTTCGACAACCCACCATTTGCTCGCCTGATCGAGCACCAGCACAATGGCGAATGCGATCAGCGCCAGCGAGAGCGCGTTCGGAGCCCCGCGTCTCCGGAAGGTGTCGATCAGATCCATGCCGAGCCCCTGACGTTAGGCGACATTACGCTGTGGCCCATACAGCAGCAACTCCGCCGGGCAGGTCGGCCACTTCTCACAAGCCGCCAGATCGTTAAGCTGAAAGAAAAACGGGAGGACTACATGCGCCTGAAAGCGCTCGCACTCGCCGCCATCGCAGGTCTTCTCGCTGCTCCGGCGCTCGCTCAAACGCCGCCTTCCACCACCAGCGTCTCCGCCCCCGGCGCGCCGCTCAGCGGCTATCCGCTCAAGGCGCTCGGCCTGCCCACCAAGGCCGAACTGAAAACCGCCACCTATGTGCGCGACGTGATCTACGGCCATCGCGACGGCATGGCGCTCACCTACGATGTCTTCAAGCCGAAGAAGAACGCCAACGGCGCGCTCGTCGTGAACATGGTCTCCGCCGGCTGGACCTCGAAATGGGGCCCGCCCGAAGAACGCCAGGCCCGCTATCAGTGGTTGATCGACAAGGGCTTCACCGTCGTCGCGCTCTATCACTCCTCCGCGCCGCGCTTCCAGATACCCGACGCCGTCACCGACATCCGCCTCGGCCTCCGCCACATCAAGCTGCACGCAAAGGACTATGTCGCAGATCCCGCCCGCATCGGCGTCTGGGGCGCCAGCGCCGGCGGCCATCTCTCCCTCGTCGCCGCCACCATGGCTGACGATGGCGACCCTACAGCAACCAACCCGCTCGAACGCTTCGGCAATCGCGTGAAAGCGGTCGTCGCCTACTTCCCGCCCACCGATCTCGACGTGCTCCTCGGCGATCGCCCCAAGCAAGGCGTGATCAATTTCGACAATGCCCTGCGCAAGACGATCTCGCCGATCCACTTCGTCGATGCAAAGTCGTCCCCCGCGCTCATCATCTCCGGCGGCTCGGACAAGGGCGTTCCCGTCTCGCAATCCGAAACGATGAAAGCCGCCTTCGACAAGGCCGGCGTCAAGAACGAGCTCAAGATCTTCCCCGAAGCCGGCCACGACTTCTTCGTCGAAGGCGACCCCGCCCGCACAGACGCCATCGCCAACGAAGCCATGAACATGATGGTCGCCTGGTTCGAACAGCAGCTGAAGAAGTAGCCGCCATATACGGATCGCGGGCGCCGTTGCCGGCGCCCGCGTGCCCGTCCCCCCAAAGATGTGCGCTTAGCGCGAGGCCAGGGTCATAACCTTGTCCGGGCTGTAGAGCGCCGTCAGCAGCGGCTCGTTGATATCCGCGATCGCGTTGGTCAGCGCCTTCGTCCGGCATTTGGTGATCATGGTGCGAACGGCAGTCGCCGATCCGCGCGTCGAGCCGCACACAGCCTTGAGCGCCATATCAATCCGGATCGACATCCGCTTGACGTCCTCAGCGCGCGTCAGGTCGAGGTCGGTGTAAGCAACCCGGATCGAAAGCGCGCCGGGTTCCGCCTTGGACTTGTAGGCTTCCTGGGCAAACGCCGGGCCGACCGAAGCGGCTGCAATAGCGACGGCGACGAAGAGCGAGGCAAACTTGCGAGACATGATGATTTCCTTTTTGAATGATGTTGAGGGTGAGGTCAGGTGAGGGGTGTCGGCGGTTAGCGCTGGGCCAGCATGACGGCCGGGGCCATGCGCTGTTCCAGCGCCAGCTTCACCGCCGGGATGCCCAGCTTGCGGACCGTCTTGTGGGTCTGGTCGCGCATGCAGAGCGAGACGGTGTCGTAGGACGTGTTCTCGACGCAGAAGGGGCGCAGGGCGCTTTCGATCCGCGTGATCAGGATGGCGGCATCCGCCGGCTGGCTGACATCAAGGTCAGCCGTGGAGAGGACGATCTGCTGGGCGCGGGGCGTCTTGGCCTGAGCGGCCGGAGCAAGCGCAACCGGGGCGAGCGCGGCGATCAGGGTGGCGAGGGCGAGGAACTTTTTCATCTGGGCATCTCCTGGTGTGACAGCCCGTCCGGCTGCCCAACCAACCTCGGCGAGAGGCCCAGAAACGTCCTGATCGACGCCCGATGAAGCGCTGATCGATTTCCCAAACACCTGATGGAAAGGTGAGGTCGTTGATTTCGAAACGATTATTCCCGCCGGCCGTCGGCCGCTGACCTTAGGTAAGCCTGCGCCTTCATACCGCCCCGATGTCCGTGAAGCTCTCGATCCGTTGGGAGGACTTCATGAAACACATCACGCTCGCCTGCGCGGTGCTCGCCTTTGCCGGCGCGGCCCACGCGCAGACGCCACAAAAGAGCGCCGCCGAGTGCGGGGTCGAACCGCTCAGCCACTACCTGAAAATGAGTCCTGAGGAGTTCAACCAGTCGCCCCAAGGGTGGCGCTCGATCGGTAATGCGCAGACAGGGTGTGACATCGCCGCGGCGGACCTGATCGCCGCTTACCACGCAGATCTGCTCAAGCAGGCGGCGGCTATTCAATGGCATGAAGCGCAGGGAAGGGCTTGGGCGGGGCAGAACACGCAGGCGCTCGAGCTGTTCAAGCTGGGCTTGGCGTACGAGCTCTCGATGCCCGAGGAGCGCCGGTCTTACGCGAACATCTACAAGGTCGAGGCGACGGTCGCTTTCATGGAAAATGATCTCCCGCGTCTGCGGAAAGCCCGCGATAACCTCGCGGCTGTTCCGATGCCTGAGGGGTTGGCGGAAAGCATCGCGAAACACCAAGCTAGGTATCCGGCTCAGCCATCCCCCACATGGCCGCCGAATCTCGATGCGGTTGAGGGCCTGATCCGCTGCTTCGGCCAGCCCTACGCCAAGGCGTGGACCTGCCGCACGCAATAGCGCGCAAACGCCTGCGCCCTCCGCGAAAGCAGAGGGCGCACGCATTCGATTTTTACTGGCTACAGTCCGCGCGACCTTAGTCGAGGATAGCGACGACGGTCGGTTGCGGTTGCATGTCGACGAAGAGGTCGTCCGAGCTGGAGAAGGCGAGGGACGACATTCCGACGGCGAGGGCGGCAAAGGCCGCGACGATCAGGCGTTTGGCGAGCATGGGAGGAGTTCGTTCTGTTTTCTATTCCTGGCCGAGCTTCAAGGCCCGGTCTTCTGATGCGCCAGAGATGGAGACGGATCGGGGCCCAAAAAAGGCATGCCTCAAAATTTTCTTAACCGCTGAAAAGCGAGCAGAGACAAGCGACTGGCGCAAAAGCGTGCCTCTTCAGCAACACTCTGAACCACCCAAAGGCGCCAAAATGTACGGTCAGGCTGCCCTTGCGGTCACCACCCACACACGGCCGGGTAGCGCGACACTCCCATCCACCCCCGCCAGCGGTTTCAGCGCCGCCTCGATCGCATCCGTAATCGCCGGCAGCCGCTCCGGACCCGCCTCCCGCGCAATGCGCGAAGCCGGACCCATCTTCGTGCATCCCTCCGCCGCCGACCGCACGCTCGACCCCAGGAACATCGGCGCCTCGAAAGCCTCAGCCTTCACCGACCCGAACCCCGCCGCCTCCAATATCCGCGCAACCCGCCCCGCATCCGCAAACGCAAACGGCCCCGGCGCATGCGGGTCTGGCGGGGGCAGATCCAGCCCCGAAGCCTCCCGCGCCGCGACCAACGGCACCATCGCCCACGGATTGTCCTTCGCAGCCTGCCAGCAGCAGAACGCCACCCGACCGCTCTCCCTGATCGCCTTCCGCAACTGCCGGAACGCCGCCTCCGGCTCATCGAAGAACATCACGCCAAAGCGCGAATAGAGCAGGTCGAAAGCACCCGGCAGCTCCGCCTTCGAAGCATCCGCCTCGACAAATGTCAGGTTCTCGCGGCCCTCAGCCCGGTCCCGCGCCACCGCCAGCATCGGCGCCGACACATCCACCCCCACCACACGCCCCATCACCCCGACACGGTAAACCAGCTCCAGCGAGGTATCCCCACACCCACACCCCACATCCAGCGCCGCTTCCCCGGCTTTCGCCCCGGCAGCGACCAGCGCCGCCTCGCCAAAAGCCTTGATCAGCCTGTCATTCCGCGCCTGTTCGGCCGCCCAGTGCGCCCCGACCGCCCCGTTCCAGTCCGCGATCTGCTTCGCATTATCGCCGGCCATGCGCGTCTCCTCGATCCCTCGGCCACCTAAGGCCCATTCCCTCTGCCAATAAACCATACCTGCCAGTTGGCGGGGCCATTTCCCAAGGCTATAGGGGCGCTCCAAGCCCGATTCACAGGGCATCCAGCTTTCAGACTCCCCAGCCTTTCAGGAACACGTCATGGCCGTCCAACGCACCTTCTCCATCATCAAGCCGGACGCCACGAAGCGTAACCTCACCGGCGCGATCAACGCCGTGTTCGAGAAAGCCGGCCTCCGCATCGTCGCCCAGAAGCGCGTCCGTCTCACGCGCGCCCAGGCCGAAGGCTTCTACGGCGAGCACAAGGCACGCGGCTTCTTCGGCGAGCTGGTCGACTTCATGACGTCGGGCCCGGTCGTCATCCAGGTCCTCGAAGGCGAGAACGCCGTCCTTGCTCACCGCGAAGTCATGGGCGCAACCGACCCGTCCAAAGCCGCTGACGGCACCGTCCGCAAGCTCTTCGCCGAGTCGATCGGCGAGAACTCGGTCCACGGTTCGGACTCGGAAGCTTCCGCCGAGCGCGAGATCAACTTCTTCTTCCGTCTCGACGAAATCGTAGGCTGATCCCATCACCCGCCAGTTCCGCCCCGCGCATCCTTCCGAGCGCAAAGCGCTGGAGGAGCTGCAGCGTCGTGCGTCAACAAAATGGGACCCTGATCGGCCCGAGCAGATGCAGCACCCCGAGGCGCTGGAGCTGCCGGCCGATCACATCGCCGCCGGCCTCGTGATCGTCTTCGAACACTGGGGCGCGGCGGCGGGTTTCGTCGTCGTCGTCCCGCGTGAAGATGGCAATGCCGATCTCGACGGCCCGTTCGTCGAGCCGGATCTCTGGCGCGGCGGCATCGGCCGCAAGCTGGTGGAAGAGGCGGCGCAATTCGCCATCGCCATCGACGCTGGCTTGCTCGTCGCCACGGCGAGCCCCCGCGCCGAACCCTTCTACGCCAAGTGCGGCTTCAAGTCGGCGGTCCGCCGCTCGACCCCGCACGGCCCCGTTTCAGTGATGCAGCGCAGCCTCGTTTTCTGAGCCCCGGTTTCTGGGCTAGACACTCCCGATCAATCTCGGGGATTCGCTCATGCGCGCCGCACTTCTTCTCGCCGTCTCAACGCTGGCCCTTGCCGCCTGCACCGACCCCAAGGCCGCCGAGCCCACGCCAGCTCCCGCGCCCGAAGCCGCCTCGACCGAAACCGCGCTCCCGCCCGAAACCGTAAACATCCCGGCGCAGGACGTCCCCACCAAGCTCGCGGGCAAGTGGCAATCCACGGAAGATCCCAACTCCACCATCACGATCACCGCCGAAGGCGACTGGATCAACGACTACGCCGGCGATGACAGCGCACACGACGTCGCCAAATGGCGCGCCTTCCCGGGCACCGAAGTCCCGCCCAACGCCGAGGGCCTCACCTTCACGCCGGCCTCGACCTACATCGAAGTCCATTCCGGCGAAGACTACTTCTTCTACGAACTCGGCGGCATCGAAGCCGACGCCTTCGGCTTCTTCTACATGAGCCGCGGCAACCACCTGTCGTACAAGCGCATCGCCTGATCGAGCACGCGTTAGCATCGCTGCTGCTCGCACGACCCTGTTGCCGCCGCGCCTGATCCCGTGTCAGGTCGGCGGCACATTCGTTGTGAGGCAGCCGTGAAAGCTCTCGTCATCATCGACATGCAGATGGAGATGCAGCAACGCATCGACCGCGGGCAGGATAGCGTCAACGCCGATGCGCCGGCCCGCATCGAAGCGCTCGCCTCCGCCTTCCGCAAATCCGGCCAGCCCGTCCTCCACATCCGCCACCGCGAAGACGACCCGGCATCCGACTTCCACGAAAGCGCCGCCGGCTATCAGCCCATGCCCTGCGCACAGGCAGAAGCAGGCGAGCCGGTCTTCATCAAGCGCACCTCGTCAGGCTTCGCCTCCACCGATCTCGAAGCCCACCTGCGCGCCAACAGCATCACCGATCTCATCGTCACCGGCGCCGTCGCCGGCTTCTGCGTCAACTCCACCGCCAGGGCAGGGGCCGACCTCGGCTTCCGCATGACCGTGGTCAAAGACGCGGTCCTCGGCTTCGATCTCTCGGGCCTTCCGGCCAAAACCATTTTCGACGTCACCATGGCCCATCTTGCGGCGGACTTCGCAAAGGTGGTTGATACGGCTGACGTCCTCCAGTCCGAACAGGTGCGCGCATGACCGATCTTGTCAAAATCTCCGAAGCCAACGGCGTCATGGAAATCGTCTGGAACCGTCCGGACAAGAAGAATGCGCTCTCCAACGCCATGTACCGCGCCGCCACCGCCGCGCTCGCCCGCGCCGTCGAGGACAAGTCGATCCGCGTCGTGCTTCTGGCTTCGGAAGGCGACAGCTTCACCAGCGGCAACGACCTCGCCGATTTCGCCGCCGCCTCCATGGGCGGTGAAGCCCCCGCCGCGCACGGCTTCATCGAAGCCATCATCCAGTTCCCCAAACCCATCGTCGCGGCCGTCCCCGGCCTCGCCGTCGGCGTCGGCACAACGATGCTGCTCCACTGCGACCTCGTTTACGTCGCCAGCGACGCCAAGCTGACGACGCCCTTCGTCAACCTCGCGCTGGTTCCCGAAGCCGCCTCGTCAATCCTGCTTCCCGCCCGCATCGGTCATGCCCGCGCCTTCGCCATGTTCGCGCTCGGCGACGGCCTCACCGGCGAACAAGCCGCGCAACTGGGCGTCGCCAACGTGTCCTTGCCGAAAGACATGGTGCTCAAGGCCGCGCGCGAGGCGGCAGCCAAGCTCGCCCAGCGCCCCATCGGCGCCGTCATGGCCGCCAAGAAACTCATGCGCGACGGCGAGAAAATCCTCGCCCAGTCCCGCACCGAAAGCGCCATCTTCGGCGAACGCCTCCGCAGCGCCGAAGCCATGGAAGCCTTCACCGCCTTCCAACAAAAACGCGCCCCGGATTTCTCCAAGCTCTAAGGGCAGGGCAACGTAGGGTGCATCAACGATGCACCACGCCACACGCGCCCGTCCTTCGACGGACGCACGCTAAAGCGTGCTGCTCAGGATGAGCGCTACTCAGCCGCCGGAGGCATACGCAGCAGCGCCTCTCTATCTTTAGCGCTCATCCTGAGCAGCGCAGCTTCGCTGCGCGTCCGTCGAAGGACGAGCGCGACACCCGCAAACCCATCAATCGTCATTCCTGCGAAAGCAGAAACCCAGGGGCCACACCCACCAACGCCCGTTCATCCCGACGAAAGTCGGGACCCAGGGGCGGCTTGTCCCGGCGCACGCAACCCTGGGTCCCGACTTTCGTCGGGACGAGCGGTGGATGGAGCGAGATTGGGGGATAGTGCGGTTGCAGAACTGTAGGACAGCCAAAAATCATCCCGCACAAAATCAACCACCTGCACGCCCAACTTGGGGGACAGACCCTCCCAGATCCAACACCCTCCCGAACCAGCACTATAATCGCGCCATGGCCGAGCTTCTCCACGCTCTCTTGTGCATCCTATTCCCGCTCGACCCCGTCGCGCGGATCAGAGAACTCACGCGCGACTACATCCGCTGGCTGATCGCACCTTTGAGCGACCCACGCGCCATCGCGCACCTACACGCAAGCCCAGCCGCCCGCCGAGACCTCCTCTCCCACATCGCAGTCATCGAGCAGGGCATGAACCTGCTCATCCACCACCGTGCGAGACAGCTCTCAGGGTTACCCTTCCACCACCGCAACGCCGAACACCGCCACCCCGTCCGCGACAGGTCGGTGGACGCGATCGTCACCCGCCTGACGCGCTTGGTGCAGCTATTCGACAATCTCGACCGCCTCGCAGCCCGTCGCGCCCACCGACATCCGCTGTCGCTCCGCGCCAGCAGCCCCCTCCGTCTCGATGCTACGCATCGATCCACCTCCCCCGGCTTCGCCGGTGGAGGACTTCGAGGGCAGTGTGCGTCGCTGGTCCTCCCTCGCCGCAGGCGGGGGAGGTGGATCGCGACGACTTCGTCGCGAGACGGAGGGGGCTGCGCGTCTTCGCGCGGATGCCTGCGCTCCACCGGCCCACCATTCCAGCGCTCTATTGCCTATCGCCGACTGCCCACTGCCCCCGGAAGCCCAGCTTCCGAGACCGCCCCCGCACGCCCCAAACAAAAAGGCCGCCCTCACGAGCGGCCTTTTCCAATTCTCTCGCCAGTCCAGAACCGACTAGCTCTGGCCGCCCTGATCCGCCATCGGGTCCTGCGCGTGTTTCACGGCGCCTTCGAAGATCGCGTTCGGCTCAATCGCCAGCGAAGCATGGAAGATGTCGCCGCGCACTTTCGCGCCGGTGCAGAGCTGCACCTTGCGGCCACGGATGCGGCCTTCGACCGTCCCGCGGATCACGACCGACTCGGCAACCACTTCGCCTTTGACAGCGCCCGTCTCGCCAACCGTCAGAGCCGAGGCGCGCACATCGCCCTCGATCTGGCCGTTGATGTCGAGTTCGCCCAGGCTGACGATCGTGCCGGTCATCTTCACGTCGGCCGAAATGATCGACGGGCCCGAACGCGCAGCAGCCGTACGCTTTGGCGGCTCCGGCAGAGCAGGCGGACGCGGCGCGTTGTTCACCGGCGGCGGTGCCTCAGGAGATTTGCCCTTAGTGAACATGCTTGCCAGCCCTCAGGAATTTGATCGGATCGTACGACTTGCCGCGGAAGTAAATCTCATAGTGCAGGTGCGGGCCAGTACTTCTACCCGTCGAACCCATCGTGCCGAGTTTTTGACCAATACCGATTGGCGAACCAGCTTTCACGGTGATCGAATTCAAGTGCCCATAGCGCGTACGGAAGCCGCCGCCATGGTCAACCTCGACCACGCGGCCATAGCCGCCTTTGACGCCGGCATAGGTCACGGTGCCCGGCGCGGTCGCGATGATCGGTGCGCCATAGAAGGCCCCGAAGTCCGTGCCTTCATGGAAAGCAGTCTTGCGGTTGAACGGGTCCGAACGATAGCCAAAGCCCGACGTCTCGCGGAAATCAGGCACATCCACCGGCGGGCCGAGGGGCAGGGCGTGAATCGCGCTCTCGTATTGCTGGGCTTCGTAAAGGCGGGCCTCAACCTCGTAGATGCGGCGCTTGAACGGATCGGTCTCAAGCTGCGCAGACGCGGCCGAGTTGTTCAGGCCAACCTGAACCAGCGGTCCGCCCATGCCCGGCTGCTCCAGAACGCGGGCAGCCGAAACGCCGGTCAGTCGGATGATGCCGCGGGCGCTTTCGGCGCGGCGGACGGCTTC
The DNA here is from genome assembly GCA_965229115.1 of Hyphomonadaceae bacterium. Taxonomy (GTDB): domain Bacteria; phylum Pseudomonadota; class Alphaproteobacteria; order Caulobacterales; family Hyphomonadaceae; genus UBA7672. Next base: position 1,509,503 of record CBDDIR010000003.1, read on the forward strand.
GTCTTCGAAGGCGTCGAGGAAGACAGCTTGTTCGGTGATGAGTTCGTCGGTGCGGGCGCGAAAGCTGCTGGTATCGTTGGCGGCTTGGTCCGCTCCCTCTGGCCGGCTCTGGCGCGGGTCACCTTCCTCGATGGTCGAGTCGATCAGCAGCGAAGCATTCTGGCCCGAAAGGGCGATGGCCGAAGCCGTGTCCTGCCCCTGCAGATTCGCCAGCAAGCGCTTCAGCGTCTTGTGGCGGTCTTCCGCCTGGTTGATCGCCGAGTTGAAATCGGTCGTCCGGGTTTCGAGAAGTTGCAGCGCGGTCTGCTCAGCCGCCTTAGCCTGACGCAGGTCACGCTCGAGACGCGCCGTCTTGCGATCGGAAGAGCCGCCCTGGATGTCGATGCCCGGACCACGCAGCAGGACAGCGACGGTCGCAAACAGGCACCAGCCGACGATCAGCGTCGCTCCACCCGCCATCGTGGCCTGACGCCACGGCGAAATGGAAACGTACCGCACGGACCCGCCGCTGCGGTGGTAAATTTGCCTCTCAGGAAACGCCTTCTCGAAGAACGCTTTCGTCTTCGATTTCAGGTGCTTGACCGCCATTTACGAAGCCCGATCAATTTCTCTACGCGCCAAGCCCCGCGTTGCCCCGCTGGTTGTTGCCCGGCGGTCACATGGATAACTCAGTTTTTCGCGCACGCGAACCCCCGCACACAGCTTTTTCGCCCAGCTTTGCAGCACGCATTCGTACACACAGGAATCCCATTAAAAGGGCCCTGATTTGGTTAACGGAGCGCCAAGAAATCCTGCTCCACGCGCTCCACATGACCCGGCACGCGGACGTTTCGCCACACCCGCTGAATCACGCCATCAGAATCGATAATGAAGGTCGACCGGACGATGCCCATGAATCGGTTTCCGTAGAGCTGCTTCTCCTGCCAGACGCCGAACGCGTTGCAGACCGTCCCGTCCTCGTCCGATCCGAGTCGAACCTTCAGCTGGTGCTTCGCGATGAACGCCTTGTGATCGGCGAGACTGTCGCGGGATACCCCAAGGACAGCTGCACCTTTCCGCGTGAATTTCGTTAGCGCTTCGCTGAAGGCGACTGCTTCCTTTGTGCAAACTTCGGTATCGTCCTTGGGATAGAAGAACAGGATCAAGAATTTCCCTTTGAAGTCCGCCAGACTCGCGGCCCCTCCCTTGGTGGTCGGCAGTTGGAATGCGGGCGCCCGGTCGCCGGGCTTCAGGGGTTGTGTCACAATCGATCCGTAATGTTGTGGCTAGGAAGAGTGTCCGTAGTGTACCGTCTTTCAGCTCACCTGGAAAAGTCGCGGTCGTCCGGGAGTTGGAAGCAGGGAGCCGTGCTTTGAGGATTTCCCCAAAGCTCCTCATCATCGAGATCTTCGCGTTCATCGTCTTCGCGATTCTGGCCGGCGCCGGTTTCCTGGCGTGGCGGTTGTCGCAGGGGCCGATCGACCTCGAAATGATCCGCCCGCAGGTGGAGCGCTCACTGGCCGATGCCCGTGGCGGTCAGCCCGTGAAGATCCAGAACCTTGTCCTTGAATGGGTTCGCGATCGCGGCCGGGTCGAGGCCATCGCAAAGGGCCTTACGGCGATGGACAAGTCCAACCACGTCGCCTTCGAGGCCGAGCGGGCCATGATCGCCCTCGACGCGGGCTCTCTTGTCGGCCTGAAGTTCAAGACCCGCCAGCTTCGCCTCGAGAACGGGCTGGCCTCAATCGTCCGCTCGAAAGACGGCGTTTGGACCCTCGCTGACCTCGTCATCGCCCGCGAACCCGACGCCAGCGACAAGCCTTTCGATCCGATCCGTGACCTGAACTGGACAACGCTCGCAACACCCCTGCGCGCCCTGATCTCGGCCGGCGACTTCGAACAGGTCGAACTCGCCAACTTCCGCTTCAACGTCGACGACCAGAAGAGCGGCACGAAGTGGAGCGCCAACCCTGTCGCCGGTACATGGAGCGCCAAGAAGGATGGCATCGCGCTGAACCTCACGGCGACCCTCGCCGGCGCGCTGCAGGGCCAGCCCAACGCCATCAACATCGCGATCGTCGCTGATGGTGAAGTCACCCGCGCCGCCGGAAAGCTCACCCTACAGGGCGTCGATCCTATGACGCTCGCGCGCATGTTCGGCTACGCCGGCGATGGCTTCTCGTCGGGCAAGCCCGCCAGCGCGGTCTTCTCGATCGCCGCCACCGAGAAGAGCGGGCTGCAAAGCACCAAGTTCTCGCTATCCGGCGTCACTGGCAGCGCGCACTTCTCGGACCAGATCATAACCGTCCGCGATCTCGCCTTCGATGCCGACTACGATCCCGCCACGAAGCAGATCACGCTCGAACAGCTCAAGATCGACTCGGACAAGGTGTCCGGCAGTTTCACTGGCTCGATGAACGCCGCAGCTTTCATGGCGGGCGACAACACGACCCCGACCCCGTTCAAACTCTCCGGCACGGACTTCACGCTCGGCCTTACGCCGACCTTCGAAGCGCCCTGGAACTTCGCATCGGCAGAGCTCGAAGCCAGCATCACGCAGGACATGCGTCGCATCGCGGTCTCGAAGCTCAATTTCGTCACCGGCGGCCTCACCGCAGCGGGATCAGGCGAAGTCTGGTTCGAAGGCGATGGCGAGGCGCGCCAGATCGGCGTGAAAGTCAGCGCTGTCGGCACCGGCAATATCACGCCCCAGCAGGTGGTGGCGTTCTGGCCCGTCAATCTCGGCGCCAGCGCGCGCGAGTGGGTGCGTGACCGCATTCCGGCCGGCAAGGCGACCAAGGCCGTGTTCAACATGGATTGGCCGCCGGGCGCCAATGCCAAGGGCTTCCTGCCGGACGAAAACCTCGCGCTGGAGTTCACCGTCGAGGACGCCAGCATCATCTTCCTCGAGGACTTCCCGCCCGTGACCGGCGTTTCGGGTGTCGGGCATCTCAAAGGCAACAGCCTCACGGTCGATGTCTCGGGCGGCAAGCTCGACAAGTGGACGGTCGATGATGGCGCCGTCGTCCTGCCGCGCTTTGCGCCCGGCGGCGCGATCATGGACGTCAAAGTCTCCGGCCGTGGCGGTCTGCCCGAAATGATGCGCGTGCTCGACAAGAGCCACCTGCAGGTCGGCTCGCGCTACGGTCTGGCCATCGACCAGATGACCGGCACGGGCAGCGTCGACGTCCACGTGATGCACCCGATGCTCGATCACGTTCCGCCGGAGGATGAGAAGTACAATATCACCGGCGGCTTCGTGTCAGCCTCCGCTCCCAATCTGCTGGGCGATTTCGGCCTCACGAAATCGAACGTGAATTTCGATCTCGACCAGAACGGCATTACGCTCTCCGGCAGCGGCGATTTCGGTCCAGCCCCCGTCAGCTTCGTGTGGAAGGAAGGCAAGGAACCGGGCGCGGCCGAGGGCGAGGCGCTGCTGACCGCCAAGGCGCGCGCCACGCCGGACCTGCTCAATGCTTTCGGCCTGGCCGCGCGCAACATCATGCAGGGTGAAGCCGCAGTCGAACTGACCGCCTCCGGTCCCGGCGGTCGCAACTTCACGTCCATCACTGCTCTAGTCGATCTCACCCACGCCCAGCTCGACCTAGACGAGTTCGGCTGGAGCAAGAAATACGATGCTCCCGCCAAGGGCACGTTCAGATACGGCAAAGGCAATGAAGGCTCGGTCCTCACTGGCGACATTCGTGCAGACGGTCTTGAGCTGATCGGCGAAGGCCGCATGGATGCAGCCGGCGTCTTCCAGACGGTCGATATCGAGCGCCTGTTCTCACGCGACCGCGTCGATCTCCACGGCATGCTCAGTCGCCGCCAGGATGGCGGCTACAAGCTGTCGCTCAACGGCCCGTTCTTCGATGCAAGCCCGTGGATGGATGGCATCCTCAACATGTCGAACGACAAGCCGCCAACGGTCGGCGAGCCGGTCGGTGGACCGGGCGATCCGGGCCCGCCGTTCGACCTGCAGCTCAGCGCCGATCGCCTGAAAGTCCGCGACACGGCCGAGATCGCGACCGCAAAGGTCAATCTTTCGCTCGACGGCGAAGGCCCGCGCTCGGGCAAGATCACCGGCCAGATCGCACGCGGAAAGAACCTCGACGTCACCATCAGCACGGCCAACGGCACCCGCAACATCCTCGCCAAGATGGACGATGCCGGCTTCGGCGCGCGCGTCGTCCTGAAGGCCGACTATCTGATCGGCGGCAAGCTCGTCTTCGACGGCAAGTTCAAAGGCGGCGACGGCGAAGCGCTCGTGACCATGAGCGATGTGCGCCTCAAGGATGCGCCGCTCGTCGCCCAGCTCTTCTCGCTCGCGTCGCTGCAGGGCCTCACCGACGTTCTTTCCGGCGACGGCGTCATGTTCAGTGAAGTAAACGCGCCGGTCCGCTTCGTTGATGGCCGCATCGACCTGCCAGGCCTCCGCGCCACTGGTCCCGCCATGGGCATCACGACGCGCGGCTGGATCTCGCCCGAAACCAGCGAGCTCGCGCTCGATGGCGTGCTGGCCCCGTCCTTTGTTGGCGCTAACTCAGTGCTCGGCGCGCTGCCGATCATCGGCAACCTGTTCGTCTCGCGTCAGGGGGAGGGCATCTTCGCGCCCACCTATTCGGTGCGCGGCACGTTCGCGCGCGCCCGCATCTCGATCAACCCGATCGCGGCGCTCACCCCAGGCGTGCTGCGCCAGATGTTCGAGAACCCCTCCGTGCCGCCGCCGGGCACGGTCGAGGCGCCCAAGCCAACGCGCTCATCGCGCAATCGCTGACCCCAAAAGCAAACGGCCCGCTTGTTCGAGCGGGCCGTTGTTGTTCGAGTGTCTGAGGCGGCGATCAGCCGGCTTCAGCAATTTTCTTCATGTTTGCGAGCGCCGCTTCAAACTGCTTGCGGCGGGCGGCAACGTCTGCGTCCTTCGCAGCCTGATCCGGCTTGTCCGACACGTCGAGCATCAGCGTGTAAACCAGCTTCGACGACTTGGCGTCGACCGGACGGGCTTCGAGGAAGCCGTGATAGAGGTTGTAGAATTTACCCTCGACGGCCGGCTGGGTGTAGCCATAGGCCAGCTCGGTCTTAGCGGTCAGCACTTCCGTGACGCGCTTGGCGATGACGCGCACCGCGCCGATCTGGTCCTTGCCCGAAGTGACTTCGCACGGCACGGGGCCGGCAGCCGAAATCCAGTTCGAGATATCGCACCAGCCGCCAACCTTGGCCCACACGTCCTTGGCCGGCTTGTTGACGGTGATCTCCATCGGAATGGAAACATACTCCGGAGCCTTTTGAGCCCAGGCTGCGCCGCTCAGGGCTGCAGCGCCGACCGCAAGCGCGGTCAGTTTCGAGACCAGTTTCATGATTGTCCTCTCCCTTTGTCCGCTCGCTGGCGGTTGCCGGGAATTGATCTGACGGGCGCGTAAAGCGCCAGCGATTTTTTCAGCTGGAAGCGTCACGAAAGCGGGAAGGCCGAGCGCCGATGCCTATGGACGAAGCGTAATGCGCGCCTACGCAGCCATCTTGGCAGAGCGGTTTTCCTTCAGCTGCTCTACGGAAAGCGAGCGGACGCGGCTGATTTCCGTGACCAGATCACGCTCTCCGATCGGCTTGGACAGGTATCCGTCCATGCCCATGGCCAGATAGCGCTCACGGTCGCCGGTCATGGCGTCGGCCGTCAGGGCGATGACGGGCAGGTCGGCCCAGGGTTGGCCAGAGGCGCGGATCGCCTTGATCGTCTCCGTGCCATCCATCACCGGCATGTGCACGTCGAGCAGCACCACATCGAACGCTTCGCGATCCAGCGCGGCGAGGGCTTCCTTGCCGTTGGTCGCTTCGACGATGCGCATGTTGAACGGGCGCAGGAAGAGCGACGCAACCTGGCGGTTGATCGGATGGTCGTCGACCAGCAACAGGCGCAGGTTCTGGTTCTTGAGCGTCGAGCGAGAGTCATCCTCGTTCACCGACATGCCCTCGTTGACCACGCGATGCTGCGGGGCAGCTTCGCCGGCGAGGAAGGTAAAGGTGAATTCAGAGCCGCGGCCGATCTCGGAGCGGACGGAGGCTTCGCCGCCCATCAGCTCGGCAAGGCTGCGCGTGATCGACAGGCCAAGGCCGGTGCCGCCGTATTTGCGCGAAGTCGAGTCATCGGCCTGCGTGAACGGACGGAAAAGGCGTCCCACCGTTTCCGCGTCCATGCCGAGGCCGGTGTCGGAAACGCGGATCTTCACGAGGTGCTTGCCCTCGGCCATCTTCTTGGCGGTGACGAACACCTCGACGCGGCCTTTGGCGGTGAACTTGATGGCGTTGGAAATCAGGTTCGACACGCACTGGCGCACACGCACGGCATCGAAGTTCAGGACCTGCGGCAGGTCCGCATCGAGCGAGAGATAGAACTCCAGGCCCTGTTCTTCAGCCTTCGGCTTCCACAAGCGATGCAGGCGGCGCAGTGTGTGGGTGAGGTCGGTGTCGGCAGATACGATGGCGATCTTGCCGGCTTCGATCTTCGACAGGTCGAGCACATCGTTGAGCAGCGCCATCAGATTGCGGCCGCTGTCGAGAATGGTCGAGACCTGGTCTTTCTGTTCGGGCGAGAGATTTCCCATCTCCAGCACCTGCGCCATGCCGAGAATGCCGTTCAGCGGCGTGCGGATCTCATGGCTCATGTTGGCGAGGAAGGCCGACTTAGCATTCGAGGCGGCGACGGCGGCGGCCTGCGCCCTCTTCAATTCCTTCTCGCGCGCACGCAGCTCGGTTACGTCGACCGAGATCGCGACCTTCCGGCCATCCGACATCGGGCGGTAGGTGATCTGCACAATCCGCCCATCAGCCGTGCGCTGTTCGTACGTCTCGCCGTTCAGGGTGAAGGCGTTGAACCGGTCGACCTGCTGCACAACTTCCGCGTCAGATGCCTCCGGCATGACGGCGCGCATGTTGTACTCGAGCGCTTCGGCATAGGTGCGCGCGCCCTTGGCGAACGCTTCGTACAGGTGCGGGAAGCGTTTCTCGGAAGCTGTGTTGTGAAGAATGGGAACGCCGTCGGCGTCGAAGATCGAGATGCCGTCCGGCAAGTTCTCGATCGCTTCCATGAAGATTGGATCGACGTCCATCTTGGTCGGCGACATGCGTAGCCCTTTTCGTTCCCCGGTCCGGCATTTTGCCCGAACCCGGAACGCCCCCTTCAACGCCGCCAACTTCTCGACAACCCGTTGCCGGGTCCCCCATCGCGAGGTGGTGGTCGTGGTGCGTTTTCCCTGTCTGCAGTTTTGCCGCACTATCCCTAACAAAGCTTAAGCGTGCTGGCGGCGCGTACTTGCCGTAGCGCAAATCAGGTCAGGTTTTTCAGGGAGTTGGAGCGGGTAGAGGGAATCGAACCCTCGTATTCAGCTTGGAAGGCTGCTGCTCTACCATTGAGCTATACCCGCGAGCCGGGGTGCGGTTACGCGAAATCTTGGCCAAAGTCTATCGGCTCTCAGCCGTCCAGGTCTTTCCGGACGTTGGCGAAGACCGTGTGGAACATCTCCTCGGTCAGTCGGCCTGTGTTCGTGTTGTATCGGCTACAGTGGTAGCTGTCGTGCAGCACCACGGGTCCATTAGGCCCCTTGAGCACGTGCCGGCGGGCATGGCCGAAAACCTGAGCAGTCGGCTTTCCGCCAAGCGCCCGCACCGTGCTGTCATGCGCGATCCGGCCCAGCGCGAGAATGACCTTCACATTCGGCAGCTGTTCCATCCGGGAAATCAGGAACTGGCGGCAGGTGACGATCTCTGCCCCCGTGGGCTTGTTCTCGGGCGGTACGCATTTGACAGCGTTCGAGATGATCGCGTCCTTGAGCTTCAGCCCGTCATCCGGCCGCGCCTGAAACTTGCCGCTTGAGAAGCCGAACTTGTCGAGCGTGGAATAGAGCAGGTCGCCTGCGTAATCGCCGGTGAACGGCCGCCCGGTCCGGTTTGCCCCCTGAAGCCCCGGCGCCAGGCCCACGATCAGGAAGCGCGCCGAAAGATCGCCGAACGACGCCACGGGTGCGTTGAACCAGTCGGGATGGGCTTTGGCGTTGGCTGTGCGGAAGTCGAAGAGACGAGGGCAGAGGGGGCAATCGAGCGGCGCTTCTGGCGGCGCGGCGATACTACCCTTCTGCATCAGTCATCCTCGTCATGGTCCCCGCGGCCGCCTGCGCCCGCCGTCGCCAGTTGCATCTGTGGCTGAGGCTGCCGGGGCGGACGCCCCACCAACTCGGCCAGATCAGCCAGCTCGATGAACGTATCCGCGGCGCGCCGCAACTCGTCCGCGATCATCGGGGGTGAGGTCTTCACCGTCGACACGACCGATACGCGAACGCCTCTTTCCTGCACCGCCTCGACCAGCCGGGTCAAATCGCCATCGCCGGAGAACAGGACGATATGGTCCACGTGCTTGGCGAGATTGAGCATGTCGACGGTGATTTCGACATCCATGTCGCCCTTCACCCGCCGCCGCCCAGCCGAGTCGGTGAACTCCTTGGCCGGCTTCGTGATGACCTTGAAGCCATTGTACTGGAGCCAGTCCACCAGCGGCCGGATGGGGGAATAGTCGTCGTTCTCGATCAGGGCCGTGTAGTAATAGGCCCGGATCAGCTGGCCGCGGTGCCGGAACTCGTCCAGCAGCTTCCGGTAATCGACCTCGACCCCAAGGGTCTTCCCGGCCGAATAGAGATTCGCGCCATCAATGAAAAGCGCCAGTCGCTCGGACTTGTAAAAGGCCATGGTCTACCCCTGAGAGACAGAGCCTTCCGGTCCCGGGCACGGCGTCCCAGTCCGGCATTTTTATCCCATGTTCGTCGATATTGAGCGGTAAAGCGGCACGGCAATGCCCCGGGATCACGAGGGAACTTCGGCGTGCTACTGGTAAAAAACGCCCCGAAACGCCAAATTGCAGGCTAATGTTGCATCCGCGAACCCCTTCCTGTAGGGAGGGCGGTTCCCACAGGAGACTCGAATGGCCCGTGTTACGGTTGAAGACTGCGTGGAAAAGGTTCCGAACCGGTTCCAGCTGGTTCTTCTCGCCGCCCATCGTGCGCGCGTGATCCGTCAGGGCGCTCCGATCACCATCGATCGCGACAACGACAAGGACCCGGTTGTGGCCCTTCGCGAAATCGCTGACGAGACGGTCGATCTCGAAACCATCCGCGACAGCCTGGTCGCCGAACTTCAGGAAGTCCGTCCCGGCGAGGAAGCCGAGAAGGAAGCCGACAAGCGCGCGCTGGTCGCCGCTCCGGCTGCCTCGGAAGAGGAAGTCCTCAAGGCTTACCAGGTCGAGCTGGAATCCGCCCGCGAAGAGCGCTTCTAAGGAGCAGGGATGGGGCAGCCGTCTAACGTCGCCCCTTTCAAGAAGTCGGACTCGGCTGCGCCCGCAGCCAAGCCCCGCCGCAAGTTCCTGCGCCAGAACGAGCTGGTCGATCTCGTAAAGAGCTACCAGCCGGACGCCGACGAAGACGAACTCAATAAAGCGTACGTGTACGCCGTGATGAAACACGGCCAGCAGCTGCGCCATTCCGGCGACCCGTATTTCGCGCACCCGGTCGCCGTCGCCGGCCTGCTCACCGAAATCCGCATGGACCAGTCCACGATCATCGCTGGGCTGCTCCATGACGTGGTCGAGGACTGCAACGTCCCCGTCAGCGAAATCCGCGACATGTTCGGCCCGGAAGTCGCGGATCTCGTCGACGGCGTCACCAAGCTGCCGAAACAGCGCGAGGGTCAGGCGATCCCGCGCGCCGTGCAGCAGGCGGAGAACTTCCAGAAGTTCATTCTCGCCACGACGAAAGACATCCGCGTCCTGCTCGTGAAGCTGGCCGATCGCCTGCACAACATGCGCACGATCGAGTTCATGCCGACCGAGGAATCGCGCCTGCGAGTCTCGCGCGAAACACTCGACATCTATGCGCCTCTGGCTCGCCGCGTGGGTCTGTCGATATTCGCGGTCGAGCTGGAAGATCTCGCCTTCCGGCAAGTGAACCCGATCGCACACTCCGCTATCGTCAAGCGTCTCGAAGAACTGGTGTCAGACGACACGTCTGTTCTCGATCGCATCCGCTCGGACCTTGAGACTGTCATGCTGGCGCGCGGCGTTCGCGGCGAGCTGCAGGGCCGGATGAAGCGGCCGTATTCGGTGTGGCGAAAGCTCGAAAACAAGTCGATCTCGTTCAACGATCTCAGCGATGTCTTCGCGTATCGTCTGATCGTGTCGACGCCTGAGGATTGCTACAAGGCGCTGGGCGCAGCGCACCAGCAGTGGGCCGCGCTGTCGGAGAAGTTCAAGGACTACATCTCCATTCCCAAACCCAACGGCTACAGCTCGCTGCACACCACCTTCCGCGGTCCGGGCAATCGTCGTGTCGAGCTGCAGATCCGCACGCGCGACATGGATGCGGTGGCGGAGCGGGGCGTTGCGGCGCACTGGAAATACAAGAATTCGCAATACGGCTTCGATGCCGAAGCCGCGCGCGAAGCGGGCCTTGATGCCGAAGGCGAGCTGATCGAATTCGCCGACATGCTGAAGCACGGCGGCTCGGCCGAGGAATTCCTCGAGCACGCCAAGCTGCAGATGTACCGCGACAGCGTGTTCGTGTTCTCGCCGAAAGGTCAGCTTGTACGCCTGCCTGCCGGCGCAACGACGCTGGACTTTGCCTACGCCGTTCATACCGAGATCGGCGACACCACCATCGGCGCACGCATCAACGGTCAGGAACGCCCGCTGCGTACCGTTCTCGAGAATGGCGACACCGTCGAAGTGTTGCGCGGCGAACGCCCTGCGGCCCAACCGCATTGGGAAAGTCTCGCCGTTACGGGTCGCGCGCGTTCCGCCATCCGCCGCCTGACGCGTACGGCCGAGCGCGGCGAATTCGTCGCTATCGGCCACCGCTTGATCGAACACGCGCTGCGCCGCATCGGTCTCGACCCGAACGAAGTCGATCAGGCCGAGATGGCGGACCGCACTGGCTTCGAGAAAATCGATGGCCTCGCCGAAGCTGTCGGTCGCGGCCGCCTCTCGACAGCGGACATGCTCGAGAAAGCCTTCCCCGGTCTCGACGATCCGGGCCGCCACATTCCGGCCAGCCCCGATGTCGAAGGCCTCAACCTCGTCGCCGGCGGCGAGATGACGGCCGGCGTCACTATGCACCTCGCCGAATGCTGCTCGCCTCTGCCGGGCGACCGCATCGTCGGCGTTCTGATCCCGGACAAGGGCATCGAGGTCCACGTCATCGATTGCGCGCGTCTGGCCGATTACGAAGATCAGGCCGACCGCTGGCTCGACCTCCGCTGGAAGCCCAAGGCCGATAGTGATGTCCTCGCGGTGGGCCGCATTCACGTCACCACAGCCAATCGCCGGGGCGCGCTGGCGCTATTGGCAAAGACTGTCTCGGATGCCCAAGGCAACATTATCAACGTGAAGACGTTGAAGCGATCACCAGACTTCTTCGACTTCGAGTTCGACGTGGAAGTGGAAGACAACCGGCGCCTGACACAAATCGTTGCAGCGTTGCGTGCACTAGCAGTGGTCGACTCGGCCGACCGGGTAAAAGGATAAGACCATGCGCAAACTGATCGCTGTTATCGCCTTTGCTCTCGCCGCTGCCTGCACGCCGAGCCCGGCGCCAGCCCCCGTTGATCCCGCGCCAGCTCCCATCGACGCGCCCAAGCCCGAGAACGCTACCGACGAAGCTTCCTGCAAAACCGGCGGCGGCGAATGGCGTCCGGTCTGCCGCATGCAGAAGCCCGCCTGCGTCACGACATATGCAGATGCCGGCAAGGCCTGCACAGATGGCTCGGAATGCGCTGGCGACTGCGTTTCGGCCAGTGGGGGCGAATTCCCGGCCGCCGGCGCAACCGCTACGGGCGTCTGCTCGACCAACAACGACCCGTGCGGCTGCAAGCAGACGATCACCGGCGGTAAGGCTAATGCGGCTATCTGCGTCGATTGAGACAAAAATCGCGCGAAATCCCATTAATCGGCTGGAAACGTTGAGCTACGGGCACGAAGGCGCTAGAGCGGGCGCATGAAAACCGAAGACGTTCTCGACGAGTTCCGCAAAGTGGGCGCCCTGCTGGAAGGGCACTTCATCCTGTCATCCGGCCGCCGCAGCCCGGTCTTCCTGCAGAAGGCGCTTGTCTTCTCGCATCCGAAGACGACGGAGCGCCTGTGCGGCGCACTCGCCCGCAAGCTCGAAGGCGTGTTCGGCAAGATCGATGTCGTCGTCGGCCCGGCCGTCGGTGGCCTGATCCCGGGCTACGAAACCGCCCGCGCCCTCGGCTGCCGCTCGCTCTACACGGAGCGGGAAGGCGGCGTGATGAGCCTGCGCCGTGGTTTCACGGTGGAGCCAACCGACCGCGTCGTCATCGTCGAAGACATCGTCACCACCGGTATCTCGATGCGTGAGACGCAGGAGGCCCTGAAGGCGGCCGGCGCGAATGTCATCGGCGCGGCCTGCGTGGTCGATCGCTCGAACGGCAAGGCGGATGTGGGCGGTCTGCAACTCGTCTCGCTCGCTGCAGTCGACTTCCCCGATTACGACGCCAACGATCTTCCGCCTGAACTCGCCAAGCTGCCCGCGATCAAGCCGGGCAGCAGGGGGCTGAAGTGACGGCTGCTCAGTTCCTCCAGCGGAACAGGATCTGGTTCCTGGTCGTGGCGGGGCTGCTGCTGGTTTACGCGAACGGGGCATCGATCGGTCAGGCGATCGGCATTCCGTACGTGAAGGAAGCCGCCTTCGCGGTGACACTTGCCGTGTTGCTGTGGTTCGCCTTCAACATGTTCACGGCCATGTCCGCCGCAATGAAACAACGCAAGGCAGAAGGCTCTCACGAATGACGCTGGTCCCCGCCCGTCTTGGGGTGAACATCGATCACGTCGCCACGATCCGCAACGCACGCGGCGGCGCGCACCCGGACCCGGCCAAGGCCGCCGCGATCGCCCAAGCTGCCGGCGCCGACGGCATCACCATCCATCTGCGCGAAGACCGCCGCCACATCCGCGACCACGATCTCGAAGCCGTACGCAGCGCCGCGAAGCTGCCGATCAACCTCGAAATGGCGACGACGGAAGAAATGCTCGCCATCGCAATCAACTTCAAGCCGCACGCTGCCTGTCTCGTGCCGGAGAAGCGGGAAGAGCGTACCACCGAAGGCGGCCTAGACGTTGCGCGCCTTCACACGCAGGTCGAGCCTTTCGTGCGCAAGCTCCGTGATGCGGGTATCCGCGTGTCGTTATTTATTGAGCCTAGCAAGGTGCAGATCGCCGTCGCCGAAGCCCTGGGCGCGCCCGTGGTGGAGCTGCACACCGGCAAGTATGTCGAGCTGCTGTTCGCGGGCGACAAGGTCGGCGCCACGCAGGAACTCGATCATCTACGCGAGGCGGCCGCTTACGGCCACGCCAAAGGCATCGAGATCCATGTCGGCCACGGCCTGACCTACGACACCGTCCAGCCAGTCGCTGCCATTCCGGAAGTGCGTGAGTTGAATATCGGGCACTTTATTATGGGCGAGGCCCTGTTCGTTGGCCTCGACGCTGCGGTGAAGCGCATGCGCAAAGAAATCGACACCGCACGAGGTCACGCTTGATCATCGGCATCGGTCAGGACATGTGCGATATCCGGCGCATCGAGAAGTCGCTGGAAAGGTTCGGCGACCGCTTCACCCATCGCGTTTTCACGGACGTCGAACGCAAGACGGCCGACCGTCGTGCGCAACGTGCGCCGACTTACGCCAAGCGCTTCGCCGCCAAGGAGGCCTGCGCCAAGGCGTTGGGCACCGGCGTTCCGCGTCGCGGCGTGCACTGGCAGCATATGGGCGTGGTCAACCTGCCCAGCGGCAAGCCGACCTTCGCGCTTACGGGCGGCGCTGCCGAGCGTCTCGCCAAACTCACCCCGCCGGGCATGACCTGCTTCGTCCACCTCACGATCACGGATGAGTACCCTTACGCGCAGGCGCAGGTCATCATCGAGGCGCTGCCCAAGGGCACGCAGCCGTGACGCGTCCCAATTCCCGCAACACCGGCAAACGCCGCCGCAATCGGGCGCGCGGAACGATCGCCCCGCCGACGCTTGAGCCCGCTCAGCGCGACGCCTGCGAGGCAGCGATCGCCCATCGCTTCAAGGAGCCAGCCCTGCTGGATCGCGCGATGACCCATCGCAGCGCCGCGCACGGCAACGCGGCCGCATGGAGCAATGAACGTCTCGAATTTCTCGGGGATCGCGTACTCGGCCTCGTGATAGTGGAAGCGTTGCTTGTCCGCTTCCCCGATCTTCGCGAAGGCGAACTCGCGCCGCGCCTCAACGCGCTGGTCAGTCGCGATACCTGCGCCGTTGTTGGCGCCGAACTGGGCCTCGGCAACTATCTGATCGTCGATCAGTCCGAGCGCTCGACAGGCGGCACAACCAAGCGCTCGCTGCTCGCTAACGCGGCCGAAGCTGTCATCGGCGCCGTTTATCTCGATGGCGGTCTGAAAGCTGCCGAGAAATTCATCCTCAAGCATTGGGCAACCCTGCTCAAAGCCAGCCACGACAAGCCGCGCGACGCCAAGTCTGCGCTGCAGGAGTGGGCGCAGGGCGAAGGCCTGCCCACGCCAACCTACCGTCACGACGCCCGCGAAGGTCCCGACCACGCGCCCGTATTCACCGCCACAGTGCTGATCGAGGGCCACGGCCCCGTCTCCGGTTCTGGTGCATCCAAACAGCACGCAGAACGTGCAGCGGCCCAGAAGATGCTGGCCGCAATCGGAGTAGACTCATGACCGACACCCGCGCCGGCTTCGCCGCCATCATCGGAGCGCCCAACGCAGGCAAGTCCACGCTGGTGAACCAATTGGTCGGCACAAAGGTCTCGATCGTCACGCACAAGGTGCAGACGACGCGCTTCCCCATTCGTGGCGTCATGATGCATGGCGACAGCCAGGTCGTCCTCGTCGACACCCCCGGCATCTTCGCGCCCAAGCGTCGCCTGGATCGCGCCATGGTGAAATCCGCCTGGGAAGGCGCGGGCGATGCCGACGCGATCGTCCACCTCATCGACGCCCGTCATTGGACCAATGCCGGGCACGCGGCAGCGGGCGGCGAATATGAAGGCCCGGAAGAAGACGAAGCCATCATCGCGCGTCTCAAGGAACTTGGCGCCAAGGCTATCCTCGCTCTCAACAAGATCGATCTCGTTGATCGCCAGGCGCTGCTGGCCGCCGCCAAGAAGCTGTTCGACACCGGCGTCTATTCCGACGTACTGATGATCTCGGGCCTCAATGGCGATGGCGTGCAGCAGCTCGCAGACCTGCTCGCCTCGCGCATGCCGGAAAGTCCGTATCTCTTCCCGGAAGACCAGTCCGCCGACATTCCCGTCCGCATGCTCGCAGCCGAGATCACACGCGAGAAGCTGATGCTGCGCCTCCACCAGGAAATCCCCTACCAGCTCACAGTCGAAACCGAGACGTGGGAAACCCACGGCAACGGCGCCGTGAAGGTCGAGCAACTCATCCACGTCTCGCGCGAGGGACACCGCTCCATCGTGCTCGGCAAGGGTGGCCAGACCATCAAGGAGATCGGCATGGCGGCCCGCAAGGAGCTGACAGCCATCCTCGGCAAGCCAGTTCACTTGTTCCTGCGCGTGAAGGTATCCGAGCGCTGGCAGGACAATCGCGAGCGCTACTCGGCAATTGGACTCGAGTTCGACGTCTAACAAGAGGTTACCAGCGCCCGCGCATTTCTCGCATCGTCGCTGGGCCGTCCTTAGACATTACAGGTTAATCTCCTGAGGGTCGCGCCAGGGGATAACATGTCGACAAGCGCTCAAAGGCCGCCAAGTCGAACGCAGATCGCCGATCTGCGCGCGAGCCTGCGCAATGGCTCTGACAAGTCGAAGTTCGACAAAGCTCCGCCCGCGCCGAAAAAGCCCAAACAAACCTCAGCCGATTTCGCGAACGAGCGCGCCGAAAAGGCCGAACGACAGTCGATGCATCACCACACGACCTCGCTGCTGACTGGCAAGGCCGGCAAGCCCTACGTGCGCAAGGGCGAGCGTCGCCAATCCAGCGGAACCATCCTAGGCCTCCTGTTCCAGATCCTGTTCGTTGTCATTGCGGTCGGGATAGGCGCGTGGGTTATCGACCCGACGATCGTCCCGCACGAGTGGAACAACCTGGCCAACGAGATCATCAGCCAGATCAAGCATCACGAGATGCTCAGGCATTGGTCGCCCAACTGATATGCTGGAAGGGCCGGGCAGCAAACACCGCCTGAGCCGCTTGCAGCGTGCCTTCCGAAGACATGGCCGAGGCAGGCGTCGCATTCGCGGTAGGGCGATCGGGCTCGTAGCGCTCGGCGCTGTGATCGGCACAGGAAGTTTCGTCGCGCTGGATCAGATCACTCCGCGCGTTGCTTCCGATACATCAGGCATCTTCTACGCGAACTGTCGCGAAGTCATTCAGGCCGGCGCGGCGCCCATACATCGCGGTCAGCCGGGATACGCTGCGCACCTTGACGAGGACAACGATGGTGTAGCCTGCGAACCCTATCGCCGGCGCTAACTCAAGCCTTGGGTTTGGTCAGCACGAACTGACCCACATCGATCCGGCCTGTGTTGAAGCCCGCTTCGCAGTACGCGAGATAGTACAGCCACAGCCGACGGAACTGCTCGTCGAACTTGCCGCCCTTGATCTTGTCCCACGACATATCGAACCGCTGCGCCCATTCGTGGAGCGTGCGTGCGTATGACTTGCCGAACATCGCATCCACGGCGAACGACATGCCCGCGCGCTCGGTTTCTTGTTTCAACCGGCCGACCGGCGGCAGCATGCCCCCCGGGAAAATGTATGTCTGGATGAAGTCGGCGCGCCGGCGATATTCCTGGAAGTATTTGTCGTCGATGGTGATGATCTGCAGTGCGGCGCGTCCACCGGGCTTCAGCACTTCGGCAATCTTGTCGAAATAGCCGGGCCAATATTGCTCGCCGACCGCCTCAAACATCTCGATCGAAGCAACGGCGTCGAACTGGCCGCGGATGTCGCGATAATCGCGCAGCACGATCTCGACCTTGTCGGAGAGGCCCGCGTCGGCGATGCGCTTCGTTGCATAGGCATGCTGCGCGTCTGAAATCGTCACGGACGTCACGCGCGCGCCAAATTCATTGGCTGCAACTTCTGCGAAGCCGCCCCAACCGGAACCGATTTCCAGAACGTGTTGGCCGGGCTTCAGGTCAAGGTTACGGGCGATCGAGCGATACTTCTCAAGCTGCGCATCCTGCAGCTTTTCATCGGGCGAGGAGAAGATCGCCGATGAATAGGTCATCGTCGGGTCCAGCCACGCTTGATAGAAGTCGTTGCCGAGATCGTAGTGAGCGAGGATGTTGCGCTTCGAGCCCTTCTTGGTGTTCGCGCGCAGCATCTTGCGTATGTTGGCGAAGAAGCCAGCAATGCTGCTGCCCATGGTCACCTTCGCGCCTTCTTCCCAGTTGGCGTTGAAGTATTGCAGCAGTTCGGCGAGGTCAGGCGAGGCGACCTTTCCGTCCATGAACACTTCGGCAAAGCCGATGTCGCCTTTGGCCAAAACCTGGCGCACGAATTTTGGGTCGTGCACGATCAGCTCGGCCTGAGGGCCGGGCTCCTTGCCGGTGAAGCGCAGCGTGCGGCCATCGGGCAGGGTCATGTCGAGACGCCCGCGCGGCAGGCGGCTCAGGATCATGGCGGTAAGGCTCAGGCTGGCAGGCAGCCGATCCAGCTTATGCAGGTCAGCAGGTCCGCTGACGTTCAGCACCATACGTTCCATGCGGGTCATGCACGTTTCCTCAGGTCTTCCACGACGCCGGGCGCGGCTGCTTCCGGCCGCGTCAACGTCGTGCGTTTGGGGCGTTGTTCTGGTTTGTCGCGATATTTTGCGCCCTTCAGAAGAAGACGAAGGGCTTGCCAATGAATCGCGACCATTACGCCCAATCCAGATATGGGCATTACAACGAGCCATTTCAAAATGGCGGGTGTGGTCAATGCAGTTGGTTGTACCGCCAGGCTAGCGACGTGGCGCCTGCCTTGCGGGCTTACGTTCTCGACAACCAGCCCAATTCCGTCTTCGCCGGGGTTCAGGGTAAACCGGTAATCGCCGCTGACATCGAAAAACGGGGAAACGTGAAACTCTTTCCCTGCAAGTGTCCGGCCTCGATTGGTGTCGAGCGCGCTGACATAGGAATGGGTTTCGCCGAACGTATTATGGACCTCATAGATCGCGCCGCGCAGCACGCCTTTGGCGTCATGCGCCAACCAGACTGAAATCGGCGCGAAGCCGTACCCGAGTACACGCGGAAAGCTGAGTAACCGGATTTTGCCGCCGGCCACATCTATTCCGGATTCCGCCATTCGCTCTTCAGCCCAGAGCCGCAGCGACGCTCCGGCTTGGCGCGGGCCATAGTCGGCCTGGCGAAAAGAGATGGCGTTTCCGCGGTCGACCGAGAACAGGCGGCTCAGCTTGTCTGCTTCTCCCAGGCGGTCGATGTCGACCTCGAGCATGGCGATGCGATGTTTGAAGCCGCGCCGGAATGGCTGCTCGCGCGTATGCGACGTAGTCCCGAACCAGAGGCGGGCAGGGGCAGTCATTGCGCCGCCACGTGCGCTGCGCTCTGCACAGCCGACAGTGGAGCGCGGCTGAACGGTGCATGCGTGAGCGTATGCTTGTGCTGTGTCGTTGCTTCCCACGGCACGCTGCCGCCCAGCGCAAATGCGGCTTCAAGGCCGGTACGCAAACCCGCTTCGTGGAATCCATCGCCGAGCCATGCGCCTGCAAAGAACAGCCCGTCGCGACCTTGAAGGCGTTGGACAGACCGGCGCGCAGCGGCGGATGGCCCATCGTACATCGGGTGGTCAAACTCATAGACGCCAAACGTCTTGTCCTTTGCCGGTTCATGCACCGGGTTCAGCGTCACGAATACCTGCCGCGACTTGGGCAGCTTCTGCAGGCGGTTCATCCAATAGGTGACACACACCTGATCATCCGACCCCTTCAGCACGTTCCATGATCCCCACGCCATCTTGCGGCGCGGCATCAGGCTTTCGTCGTGATGCAGGTAGGCAGTATTCTGCGAGAACTTCACCGAGCCGAGGGCGAGGCGCTGTTCTTCGTAGCTGTGGTCCAGCATCCCGCGCGAAGCATCAGCGTGGCACGCCATAATCACGGCATCGAACACCTGTGCCGGCTTGTTGCGCTCAACGATCTGCACCTTGCCCGAACCGGCCGGCCGTATCGCCTCGATCCGTGCTGACGGGCGCAGCGACGAGCCCAGCGCCGCCGTCAGCTTCTCGACATAGCTGCGGCTGCCGCCTTCGACGGTGCGCCAGATCGGGCGCACGAGATGCATCAGCCTGTGGTTGTCAAAGAACTGCAGGAACGAATGAACGGGATAGTCGAGCATCAATTGCTCGGGCGTCGACCAGATCGCTGCGCTCATCGGCAACAGGTAGGAGCGACGGAACAGCTCCGAATAGCCGTGGCCATCCAGCCATGCGCCCAGCGACATGTCGGGGACCTTGTTCGCCGTCAGCTCGGCGCGCGCGACATTGTTGAAGTCGACAATCTCGTTCAACAGGCCGCGGAATTTCGGATCGAGCGCGTTGCGCTTCCAGGCAAACAGTCCCAGCGGGTCGGACGACCACTCATAGCCGTTAGGGTCCGTCACCGCGAAGCTCATGTCCGTCCAAACGGTCTTGACGTCGAGATGCCGAAGCATCTGCGTGAAGTTTGGATAGTTGGGCCGGTTGAAGCAGATGAATCCGATATCCACCGGAATGCGTGCGCCCGTGTGGTCGATATCCACGGTCCAGGCATGCCCGCCAAAGCGTGGCGCCTTATCGTAAACCACGACATCGGCCGACTCGCGCAGGGCCCATGCCGCCCCAAGGCCAGCAACGCCTCCGCCCACAACTGCTATGCGTCGGCGGCGATTGGTCATGAATTGGCTTTCCGGCTGCGCGAGGGGCGAGCTGCACCCGCTGCTTCAGACGGGTCTGCGGGGGTATGGCTGAGCCGGTCTGACAAGGTCACTCGCGCTTCTGAGGGCGTTTTGAACCTGTTTACGCCTCAGGGAGTGATATGGATCAGCCGGGCGTTTTGGCAGCTTTGGCCCGGGCATAATCCTGCGTGCCCCAATTGATCACCCCATCGCCCGGCAGGACGGTTTCCGGCTTATAGGCGACCCCATCGGCCAGGCGCTCGTAGAGCGGGGCGAAGTCATAATCGACGGTCGCCCGGATCAGGTCATCGTACGAGCGGATCACGAAGTAGGTCTGCTGGTAATCGTCGATCCGGTATTCCGTCCGCATCACCCGCTCGAGGTCGAACCGGAGGCGATTGGGGGAGGGGTCGTCCAGCGCGAAGATCGACTCATCCTTCGACGAGGAAATCCCCGCGCCGTAGATCTTCACGCCCTTCGGCGTTTCGATCAGCCCGAACTCCACCGTGTACCAGTACAGCGCCGCGAGATTCTTTAGCTTGCCGTACTTCATCGCCCGAAGACCGCCCTGGCCGTAGGCTTCGATGTAGTCGGCGAAGACGGGGTTGGTCAGGAGCGGCACGTGTCCGAAGACGTCGTGGAAGATGTCTGGTTCCTGCAGGTAATCCAGCTGATGCCGTCCACGGATGAACTGCCCTGCCGGAAAGCGCCGATTTGCGAGGTGGGTGAAGAACACCTCATCCGGAACCAGGCCCGGCACGGCAACGACCGAAAACCCGGTCCGGGCTTTCAGTTCTTCATTGATCTCCGCAAAATTGGGAATGCCACCGCGATTGAGATTGAGGGCTTCGTGGCCCTCAAGCACTGCAGCGTCGGCGCGGTCCGCAAGGATTTCGCGCTGGCGGCGGTAGAGGAGGTCCCAGACGGCGTGTTCGTCCGCCGTATAGGCGGCCCAGTTCTGGTCGATGACATAATCATCGTCCCGGACAACGGCATGCGTGCTCATGAACGGTATGTAGGACGCCGCTAGTGCGCAGTCGACGTCCGGATGTGATAGGCCCCGTTATCGTCGATTTCGAACATTTCCGGCACCTGGGGATGGTTCACCGGCTCAGGCGCCTCGTCTGGCAGGAGATTCTGCTCCGAGACGTACGCAACGTAATAGCTCGAGTCGTTCTCAGCCAGCAGGTGATAGAAGGGCTGGTTCTTGATCGGGCGGATCTCTTCCGGGATCGACGTCCACCATTCTTCGGTGTTCGCAAACTCCGGATCGACGTCAAAAATGATGCCGCGGAACGGGAAAAAACGATGCCGGACCTGCTGCCCGATCCCGAATTTGGCTGCCTTGTTTAATTCCATAGCCGCCGGCGCCCCTGGCCTTGATTGCCCACGATATTTCCCAGCCAACCGCAAGCGGTTCTCATCTGCGCCTATGCGCCGATAAACTGCCCCGCCAGAGCTGTCGGGGGTCATTTGACCCAAGAATTAATGCCCCGCAACCAAGCATGACAGTAAACCATGCTTCTTGCGTGTCATTGCCTCCGGATCGGGCTATACGCAGCTTCAACAAGTTACGGATCGCTCCAATGGCGAAGCCAGCCAATTCCTCCCGGCGCGGGAAATCGCGCGGGCGGTCCGGCGGCGCGTCGCAGCTCTACGCGGCGCTGGACCTAGGGACTAACAACTGCCGACTTCTGATCGCGGAGCCAACGCGGTCCGGAGGATTGCGCGTGGTCGATTCCTTTTCCCAGATCGTGACGTTGGGCGAAGGCCTGGCAACAAGCGGTGAGCTTTCAGAGAAAGCGATGGGCCGCGCGATCGATGCGTTGCGCAAATGTTCGGACAAAGTGAAGAAGCATCGCCCCGTCCGCACGCGCTACATCGCGACCCAGGCCTGCCGGCAGGCCGCCAACGGCAAGACCTTCCTCAATGACGTCCATCGCAAGATCGGGCTTCGCATGGAAACGATCACGCCGAAGGAAGAGGCCAAGTACGCGTTGCTCGGTTCGCTCGATCTCGTCGACCCGGGACATGACTTCGCGCTTGTCATCGACATCGGCGGTGGCTCGACAGAGCTGAGCTGGATCGACGCGAAGTCAGCTGCTGCACGCGGCGTGAAGGGCTGCGCGCTTCGTCCGCCAATTCTCGGCTGGGCATCTTTCCCGGTCGGCGTGGTGACGCTCAACGATGCTTTCACCGATCGCGAGCCCGGCTGGTATGATCGCATGGTCGAGCATGTGGCGACGCTGATGCGCGCCAATGATGCGGCGACCCGCTTTGGTCCACTGTTCCGCGCTGGGCGCGGCCAGTTGATTGGCAATTCCGGAACGGTGACCAGCCTCGTTGGCGTGCATCTCGGGCTGGACCGCTACGTACGCTCGATCGTCGATGGTCAGTGGCTCGCGCGCGAGGATGCAATCGCAACACGCCAGCGGCTCCACGATTTGAGCCCCGAAGATCGTGCCAAGGAAGGCTGCCTGACTGGAGGTCGTTCCGATCTCATGCTGCCCGGCCTCGCCATTCTGGATGCCATCTGGCAGACGTGGCCTGCTGATCGGCTGCGGGTCGGGGATCGCGGTCTGCGCGAAGGCATCTTGCTCTCGATGATGCATGGCGGCAAAGGCAGCGGCCCCGCGCAGAGAAACAAGCCAAGACGCGGGCAGGGCGGCAAGCCTCGTGGCCCCGACAAACCGCCTTCCGGAGAAGCAGCCGCATGACCGTCGAAGAAGACAGCCAGGGCAAACGCCGCTGGAAAGCCCCCGCCGATAGCCGTCCGCTTCCCGGCGGTCGCACGATGGCGAAGAAGGAAAAGGTCCGGAAAAAGACGCTCGGCAAATCGTCCCGCGAGTGGGTCGATCGTCAGCTTCATGATCCGTACGTCATTCGTGCTCGCGAAGCAGGTTATCGCGCGCGTGCCGCTTACAAGCTGCTCGAGATCGACGAGAAGTTTCACATCCTCAAGAAGGGCTCGCGCATCATCGATCTTGGCAGCGCGCCCGGCGGATGGCTGCAAGTCGCACTCGAGAAGGGGGCCGCCCGCATTGCAGGCGTCGATCTTCTTCCCGTCGAGCCTGTCGGCGAGGCCACGATCTTCCTTGGCGACATCTATGAGCCGGATATGCCGGCGCGCCTGATGCGAGCGTTAGGCGATCAGCCGTCGCTGGTGTTGTCCGACATGGCGGCGAACACATCCGGCCACAAGCAGACCGATCACATCCGTACCGTCGGCCTTGCGGAAATGGCGGCGCAGTTCGCTATCGAGAACCTTGCGAAGAATGGCACGTTCGTCGCCAAGGTCTTCCAGGGCGGCGCGCAGGGTGAACTGCTCACCATGCTGAGAGACAATTTCGAAGACGTGCGCCACTGGAAACCGCCAGCCAGCCGTCCCGAGAGCCCCGAGACATTCGTGATCGCTCGCCGCTTTAAAGGGCGTGGCTAGGCTCTCAGCCGCGCCACGGTCTGCGCGACATCCCAGTCTGCGATGGAGACGACGTGTTCGTGCGCGCCCAGAAGGGTGTCGCCCACACCGACCGTGTACATCCCTTCCTTGCGCAGGTTGGCGATCATCGGCGCGGCGTCCTCGATGCAGATCGATCGCGCCGGCGATGCCCCAAGCTCCGCGCAAGTGACGCTGTAGATCTCTGCACTCGGTTTGGGGGCGCTGGTCCGTGGGTCGGCCACGTAGTCAACCAGGCTCATCAGGCCCAGCTTCTCCATCACTTCGCGCGCGTTCATGCTGGCCGATGCGATACCCACCCGCAGCCCCAGCTCGCCGCAACGGAGGAGCGACTCATGCGCGCCCGGAAATGCATCCCGCGGTTGCAGTCCGCTGATCAGTTCCTTGTACCGGGCATTCTTGAAAGCCATCACAGCTTCGCGCGCGGACTCATCCAGCTCCATGCCGGCATGCTGCAAGAGTGCCGCTAGGGAAGTCGCGCGGGGCACGCTGCGGGTTGCGCGAAGGCTCTCGTCCGACACGCTGAAACCAAAGCGTTCCGCGGCGTCGCGCCAGGATTGCTCATGTCGCGCCGACGTAGAGGTCAGCACACCGTCCAGGTCGAAGATGGCGGCAAGCACGCCGTCGGACATCACGCGAAATCTCTTGGCTGGCCGGCCAGACACCTAGTCTGCCCCCACCCGGTAGTAGAGTATTCTACAGGACTTAAACAGAAACTGGGAGGACTAGGGATGCGGGCTACCCTGTTGGCGGTATTTGCCGCCGTTGCGTTCACTGCCGCCGCTTGCGATGCGCCGAAGGAGGCAGCTGCTCCGGCGCCCAAGCCGGTCGCCGCCAAGAAGGCCGAGCCAATTCCTGAGCCGACGCCGACCGTCCTGCCGGGCATGTCCGCCCCGTGGGCGACCGAGGCGGAATGGGTGGCAGCCTGCAAGAGCGCCGAACCGGCAATTCCGGAATCGGTGTGCACCTGCGCATCCAAGGCCCTGGTCAAGGAAGTGGGGCCGACCGGTCTCTACAACTGGGGCTATGAGTGGTTCATCAACCGCAATGGCATGGGCCAGGCGCGCGGCAAGAACTGGATGGAAACCAACGGTCACGACAGCGCCAAGCAGCAGAAAGTCGCTGACGAGATCCGCAAGTGCTACGCCTGAGCCTGATCTGAATCTGACCTGAAATCCGGCGCCGCGGCTGTCACAAACGGCTGCGGCGTCGATGTCTTTTCGACCCACTTCCCAAGACCCGGGAGAATCGCTAGACGGGTCTATGGAACAGCACCCCCCTTCAATCCGCATCCGCCAGGCAATCACGTTTGACGACGTGTTGCTCGAACCCGGTCCGTCCGAGGTCACCCCGGGCGATGTGGACATCCGCACACGCCTGACGCGCGAAATCTCGCTGAACGTGCCGATCGTCTCCGCCGCCATGGACACGGTTACCGAGACCGGCCTCGCCATTGCGATGGCCCAGTTCGGCGGCATCGGCGTCATTCACCGCAACCTCACGGTTGAGCAGCAGGCCGAGCAGGTCCGCCAGGTGAAGCGCTTCGAGAGCGGCATGGTGGTGAACCCGATCACGGTTACGCCGGACGTCACGCTCCGCCAGCTGAAAGTCCTCAAGGACCGCCACCAGATCTCGGGCATCCCGGTGGTGGAAGCCAACGGCAAGCTCAGCGGCATCATCACCAACCGTGATGTTCGCTTTGCGGAAAACGAAAACCAGCCGATCGCCGAACTGATGACCCGCAAGGTTATCACCGTGCGCGAAGGCGTTGATCCGGCCGAAGCGCGCAAGCTGCTTCACAAGCACCGCATCGAGCGCCTGATCGTCGTTGATGAGAACAATCACATTGTCGGCCTCATCACCGTCAAGGACATGGACAAGCGCGTTGCAAATCCGAACGCGTGCAAGGACGAGCAGGGACGCCTTCGCGTCGCCGCCGCATCGACGGTTGGGGATGCCGGCTTTGAGCGTTCGCAAGCGCTGATCGATGCGGGCGTGGATGCGCTCGTGATCGACACGGCGCACGGCCATTCGAAGATGGTGTTGATGGCTGTCGAGCGCGTGAAAAAGCTCTCGAACCGCGTTCAGGTGATCGCCGGCAACGTCGCCACGGGTGACGGTTGCAAGGCGCTGATCGAGGCTGGCGCAGACGCGGTGAAGGTCGGCATCGGTCCCGGCTCGATCTGCACCACGCGCATCGTCGCTGGCGTTGGCGTTCCGCAGCTCACCGCAATTGCTGATTGCGCCAACGCTGCGCATTCCACCAACACGCCGGTCATCGCTGACGGCGGCATCAAGTTCTCCGGTGATTTTGCGAAGGCGCTCGCGGGCGGCGCATCGTCGGCCATGATGGGCTCGATGCTGGCTGGCACGGAGGAAGCGCCTGGCGAGGTGTTCCTGTATGAGGGCCGCGCCTACAAGGACTATCGCGGCATGGGCTCGCTTGGCGCCATGGGTCGCGGCTCGGCCGACCGCTACTTCCAGAAGGACGTGCAGCAGCAGAAGCTCGTACCGGAAGGCATTGAGGGGCAGGTGCCGTTCAAGGGTCCGGTCGCTCCGATCCTGCACCAGATGTCCGGCGGCCTGCGCGCTGCCATGGGCTATGTCGGGGCGAAGACCGTGTCGGAGCTGCACGAGAAGGCGAAGTTCATCCAGATCACCGGAGCCGGCCTGCGCGAATCGCATGTCCACGATGTGAAAATGACGCGTGAGGCGCCGAACTACTCGCTGCCGACGGGCTGATCGCCTATCGCGCTGATTTGAAGGCAATAAGGCTGGCGACCGCTGCGTGTGCGCAACGATCGCTGGCCCATCTTCAAATCACTGCAATGCATGGTAGCTAGAGTTGGGGGCGTAACCGCGAGGACGCCATGTACGCCTTTATCGCCCACGCCGAAGCCGATCAGGCTGCGGCGGACGACCTCAAGGTTTTCCTGAAAACACGTGGCCTCATCGCCGAAACGGAAACGGGCGCCCGCGGTTTCCGCCATCTGCAGACGACCGACGTCGTCATCGCGCTCTGGTCGCAGAAATCGGTTTTCGGCACGCATCGCATGATGATGGAAAAGCGCATGCTCGATGCATGGGCGGATGGCCGCCTTGTGCTGGTCAAGCTCGACCACGGATTCCTGCCCGTCGGCCTGCGGGATCTGTCGGCGATCGACGCCAGCATGGAAAGCGGCCGCAAGCTCGCCTTCTGGCCACAGGTCGAGCGGGCCGCGCGCGACATCATCCAGAAAGCCATGCGCGAACGCAGCGAGCAATTCTGGAGCGCGCCTCCGCCGCCGAAGGAAGAGCGCATGCGCTCGGCCAAGAAGAAGGGTGGCGGTGGCCCGGAGGGCGGCGAGCGCAATGAAGATCGCGCGCCAGCTGAGCTATCTCCGGCTGCCCAGGCCTCGTCATCACCCGAAATGGAAGCGGCTGCCCCTCCGCCCGCGCCGCCGCCCAGCGTCGTCTTCATCTCCTACGCCCACGCGGACAATTCCGCAGTCGAGCCGGTCGTGTCCGCAGTCAAGGAAGCGGGACGCGATGTCTGGATCGACAAGGGTGGCATCGATCCGGGCCAGAACTGGGCCGGCGAAATCGTGCGCGGCATCAAGAGCGCCAAGGGCGTCATGGTGATGTGCAGCCCCAAGGCCTTCGAGAGCGATCACATCAAGCGCGAGGTCTATCTCGCCGATCGCTACAAGAAGCCGATGCTTCCTGTGTTCATTGCGGATGCCCAGCCTCCGGAAGATTTCGAATACTTCTTCGCCGGGGTGCAGTGGCTGGAGCTGTTCAAATTGCCCGAGGCCGACCGCTCCGCCGCCATCGGCAAAGCCCTGTCCGCCGTCTGAGGCGGCTCTATCTCCATTCGCATGGCGACACGGCTGACGTTCAAACCCGTCACCAAGGCGACGTGGAAAGACTTCGAAGCCCTGTTCGAAAGCAAGGGCGCGCCGAGCTATTGCTGGTGCATGCCATTCCGCGAAATGGCGAACAGGGCCAAAGCCGGAAACGCAGGCCGCAAGAAGGCGATGAAGGCCCGCGTCGACAAGCGCACACCGATAGGTCTCGTCGGCTATCTCAAGGGCGATCTTGTTGCCTGGGTGTCCGTCGGTCCACGCGATAGCTTCGTCGCCAAGCTGACGGACAGCTACGACCCAGAGGCTGAGGCCGACACCTGGTCGGTCACTTGCCTCTTCATCCGGCGCGACATGCGCGGGGAGGGGCTGTCGGAGGCGATGCTGGAAGCCGCCATTAAGTATGCCCACAAGCGCGGCGCGAAGACAGTCGAGGGCTATCCGGTGGCGAAAACCTCGCCCAGCTATCGCTTCATGGGCTTTGTTCCTTTGTTCAAAAAAGCTGGTTTCAAGCCCGCCGGAAAGGCCGGTTCCCGCCGCCATGTAATGCGAAAAGCGGCCGGCTGACGGGCTGGCCGACCGGGGGCAGACAGGCAGCCCGCACGGCGCTAAGAGGGCGCCATGAAAGATCAGCTTTTCATCCTTGCCGCGCCATTTCCCGATGGCGGCTTCGATTGGTACTGCAACGACTGCGCGACCCTTGAGGGCGCCTTGCTCGTGAATCCGCACTGGGCAGACAAGATCGACGTCCGCCGCGTTGCCTTCCCGCGTCCGCGGAAGGAGATCATCGAACTCGTCGGCCCGGACTGGCAGGGCTGCCCCATGCTGGTGATGGACAAGGATCGCGCGCCCGGCGATGCGATCATCGTTGGCGACTACGCCATCCTTCAGGACGTGCGCGCCATCGGTCGCGCCCTCACAAGCCGCCACGGCGGAGCGGGGCCGCACCCGTGAGAGACGGCGGAAAAATTCAAGCAGCGATTGAAGTCCTGCGCGACGTTCTCGAACGCCGTACGCCGGTAAAGGAAGCTGTGCGTGATTGGGGCAAACGTTCGCGCTTTGCCGGCTCGCGCGACCGCGCATGGATCTCCGGTCTCGTGGTGGATGCGCTACGCCGCAAGAATTCGATCGAGTTCGCGATGGAAGCCACCGGTCCGCGCGCCCTCGCGCTCGGCGCACTCAAGCACGCATGGGGCTGGGACGTTCGCAAGATCGAGGAAGCACTGAAGGACGATCACGCGCCGCCAGCCCTGCAGGGCAAGGAACGCGAGAACCTGCTGCTCGCGCCTGATCCGTCCGCTCCCCCGCACGTGCAGGGCGATTACCCGGAATGGCTTGCGCCGAACCTGCAACGCGCTTTTGGTCCCGATACAGTGCCCGAAGCGATGGCGATGGCGACACGCGCGCCGATCGATTTGCGCGTCAACACGCTGAAGTCCGATCCCGAGAAAGCTGGCCGCGCGCTTGAGGGCGTAAAGGCGCGCCAGATGCCGGAGCTCAAGAACGGCTTCCGCATTCCCGCAGCCGACTCCATCGAGCGTGGCGAAGCGGTCGAAGCCATTCCCGCCTATTCCAAGGGCTGGGTCGAAGTGCAGGACATGGGAAGCCAGATCGCCGCCGCCGCCTCCTGCGCTGCTCCCGGTGAACAGGTGCTCGATTACTGCGCCGGCGGTGGCGGCAAGACGATCGCCATGGCCGCGATGATGGAAAACAAGGGCCAGATATTCAGCCACGATATCGATGGCCGCCGTCTCTCGGCGCTAATCCCGCGCATCGATCGCGCCGGCATCCGTAACGTGCAACTGCGCCATCCCAAAGAGAACGCCTCGCTCGACGATCTCGAAGGCAAGATGGATCTCGTGATGATCGACGCGCCATGCACTGGCGTCGGCACGTGGCGCCGCAAGCCCGACGCCAAATGGCGCGTGCAGCCCAACGCGCTCGAGAAGCGGATTCAGGATCAGGCGATGATCCTGCGCGCCGCCTGCAATTACGTGAAGCCGGGTGGCCGCCTCGTCTATGTGACGTGCTCCTTCCTGATGGAAGAGAATGAAGACCAGTTCGCCAGCTTCCTGGCGGACCGTACAGACTTCAAAGCCGAAGATGCCGCCGAAACCGCCATCCGCTCCGGCCAGCTGACGGAGAAGGGTGCAGCATTGCTCCGCAAATGCCGCCGCCCCGACGGCTCCGTTCGTCTCACGCCCCGCACCGCCGGCACGGATGGCTTCTACATGGCCGTCATGCGGAGGGCAGGGTGAGCGACTGGGTCGACGCCGACGGCGATCCCCTGCCGAATGGCATGACGTTGAAGCCGGACCGTCTGCGTTGGCTGATCGTATTCCTGATTTCGGCAGGCTTCGTCGCCATCGCCGTCTGGATCGGCCCGTCCGATCCGATGCTGTTCTACGGCGCCGGCGGCTTCTTCCTGCTCTGCGGGCTGGTCGCAGCCCCGCTCATGTTCGGCGTCGGCTCCAGCCTCACCCTCGACCCTGACGGCTTCTCCTGCAAAACCCTGTTCCGCACCTTCCGACGCGAATGGCGCGAGTGCTCGGTCTTCTACCCGGTCTCGACCGGCATGCGGAAATTCGTCGGTTTTTCCACGGCGCAGGACGAGGCCGCCCATCCCAATCTGGCCGCCCTGAACCGGGGCATGATCGGCGCCAGCGGCATGCTCCCGGACACGTTCGGCTATTCCGCTGAAGCCCTATCCGACCTCATGAACCGCTTCCGCGCCCGTTCCCTGGGCCTGAACGACGCCTGACCCTGTGGATGATCCCACCACAGGATTGACGTCATGCCCGAACCTCTTCTAGTTCCGCCATGGCGAGCAGCACCCCCACCCCCGTTTCCTACGATTCCAACGCGCACGAACGTGTGCTGATCATAGATTTCGGCAGTCAGGTGACACAGCTCATCGCGCGCCGCCTGCGCGAGATGGGCGTGTATTGCGAAGTCCACCCCTACAACCGAGCCGAGGCCGTTATCAAAGCCGGCTTCAACCCGAAGGCCATCATCTTCTCCGGCGGCCCCGATAGCGTCACCCGCGAGAAATCCCCCCGCGCTCCGCAGATCGCCTTCGATCTCAACGTCCCGATCCTCGCCATCTGCTACGGCCAGCAGACGATGGCCGTCCAGCAAGGCGGCATCGTTGAAGGTGGCCACGCCGCCGAGTTCGGCCGCGCCGATGTCGAGATCAAGGAAGCGTCTCCGCTGTTCGAGGGCTTCTGGGAAGTGGGCAAGCGCTATCCGGTCTGGATGAGCCATGGCGACCGCGTCACGCAACTGCCCGAAGGCTTCAAGGTCATCGGCACATCCGAGAACGCGCCGTTCGCCATCGCGGTCGACGAGAAGCGTCGCTACTACACCACCATGTTCCACCCCGAAGTGGTTCACACCCCCGACGGTGCAAAGCTGCTCTCCAACTTCGTGAAGAAGATCGCCGGCATGAAGGGCGACTGGACCATGGCGGCCCTGCGCGCCGAACAGGTCGCGAAGATCAAGGCCCAGGTCGGCTCGGCCCGCGTGATCTGCGGCCTTTCCGGCGGGGTGGACTCGTCCGTGGCCGCCGTCCTCATTCACGAAGCCATCGGCGATCAGCTCACCTGCGTCTTCGTCGATACCGGCTTGATGCGCGCCAACGAAGCCGACGAAGTCGTGAAACTGTTCCGCGGCCACTACAACATCCCGCTCGTCCATGTGGATGCGGGCGAGCAATTCCTCGGCGGACTTGCGGGTGTCTCGGACCCCGAGACCAAGCGCAAATTCATCGGCAAGACCTTCATCGACATCTTCGAAGCCGAAGCGAAGAAAGTGCAGGGCGCGCAGTTCCTTGCCCAAGGCACGCTCTATCCTGATGTGATCGAAAGCGTCTCCTTCGATGGCGGCCCGTCGGTGACGATCAAGTCGCACCACAATGTCGGCGGCTTGCCGGAGAAGATGAACCTTAAGTTGGTCGAACCGCTGCGCGAACTCTTCAAGGACGAAGTCCGCGCCCTCGGCCGTGAACTCGGCATGCCGGAGACGCTCGTCGGTCGTCACCCGTTCCCGGGGCCCGGCCTTGCCATCCGCATTCCCGGCGAGATCACGCCGGAGCGCGTCGCCATCCTCCAGAAAGCCGACGCCATCTATCTCGACGAGATCCGCAAGGCTGGCCTCTACGACAAGATCTGGCAGGCTTTCGCCGTGCTGCTCCCGGTCCGCTCCGTCGGCGTCATGGGCGACGCCCGCACTTATGAGAGCGTACTCGCCCTCCGCGCTGTCACCTCGACGGACGGCATGACAGCCGACTTTTACCAGTTCGACATGAACTTCCTCGGCCGCACCGCCACGCGGATCATCAACGAAGTGAAAGGCGTCTCGCGCGTCGTGTACGACGTCACGAGCAAGCCACCGGGCACGATCGAGTGGGAATGATTCAGGGCTCTTCCGGGCGGTTTGCAATCTATCGGCGAACTGCCTCAACGCCCTGAAACTCCATTAGAATTTCAATCGACACCTATCGCCTCCGTTTGCCGAGCAGCGTGACGGTCTGGCGGTACGCGCGACGGCATGGCGACATCGGTGCGAGCCGATTAATCCCATACCGTCATGCACCTTTCCCGCCGTTTCCGCACGTTTGGCCTGAAATAAACTGCAAAACCAAGCGGATAGGCGAGTTCTGACGGTGTTTTGGCTGACGGTATTTCAGCCCTGTTTTCGCGCCTCTCCGCATCCCACAGGAGCGGAAAATGTTGACCGACACAGCAATCAAGAATCTGAAATCAAAGGACAAAACGTACAAAGTTGCAGATCGTGACGGTATGTACGCCCAGGTCAAACCCACGGGCACGATCGTCTTCCGATTTGACTACCGGCTACATGGAAGACGGGAGACGCTCACCCTTGGCCAATACGGCCGCGACGGGATCACGCTGTCCCAGGCGCGTGAGCGATGCATTGAGGCCCGCAAGGCCGTGAAGGCCGGCCACTCCCCCGCCCAAGAAAAGCAACGCGAGAAGCGCCGCCTCTCGACGGCGCGGTCCCTGGGAGAGTGGGCCGAATACTACTTCAAAGAGGCCAACATAGCGCAGTCGACCCGGGACATGCGGCGTCACATCTACGACCGGGATATCGCCCCGGCGTGGAAGAGCCGGCTGATGACCGAGATTACTCCGGACGACCTGAGAGCGCTATGCAACAAAGTAAAAGGCCGGGGAGCACCGGCAACGGCGATCCATGTGCGCGACATCGTGAAACAGATTTTCGGCTTTGCCGTCCTGCAAGGCGAGACGATGGCCAACCCGGCGGACTCCGTTGCTCCCTCTTCCATCGCGACGTTCGAAATTCGAGACAGGGCGTTGACGCCCAGCGAGATCAGAATTGCTTTCAGGCTGATTGAGCGGGTAGCGACAATGCCGACAATCCGCCTCGGCTTGAAACTCATCCTGCTAACGATGGTGCGCAAGAGCGAACTTCTTGGAGCGACATGGAATGAATTTGATTTCGAGAATCGGGTTTGGTCCATTCCGAAGGAGCGCATGAAAAAGTCCAAGCCGCACAACGTCTACCTTTCTGACCAGTCGATCGACATTCTCATCGCGTTGAAGACCTGCGCCGGAAATTCGCGCTACCTGCTACCGTCGCGGTACGACGCCGATGAGCCAATGTGCCGAGTTGTTTTCAATCGCGTCACTGCCGCTATCGCGAAGATTGCGAGGGACGATGACTTGCCGCTTGCGCCATTCACGGTCCATGACCTGCGGCGCACCGCATCGACTTTGCTCAATGAGGTCGGCTTCAACAGCGACTGGATCGAAAAGTGCCTTGCCCACGAACACGGTCGCACGGTGCGTGGCGTTTACAACAAGGCCGAATACGAACCCCAGCGGCGCCACATGCTGCAGCAGTGGTCGAACATGGTTGAGGCTTGGATCAAAGGCGAGAAATATACGACCGCATTCATGCCGCCGACGATCGAGCTGGTGGCCCACGACCCGCAAGCTTAGGAACGTACTGGTCGCGACTTCCGTCGCCGCACGTCTGGGTGCGGCGGCGGAACGAGGCCACTCGCCGCGCGCCTTGCGGCGAGCCAAATATTGATTTCTCCGAGATCCCAGACCGGACAACGCGGTGTCAGGTAGAAGCGCTTCGGAAAATCCCCCCGCTGCTCCATCTCATAAATCGTGGTGTCGGCAAGCGGCACGAGTTCGCGCAGATGCTGGCGACGGACAACGGGTTTGGCTTCGACGATTTCAACGGGCAGGGCGGCAAGCATGATCAATCTCCTTGGTACAGGTGATGATGTTTGGCGCCGTAAAACGAACGGGAATCGAGTCGGAAACGACCGGAAAGGGTCGGAAAGGCCGTGCTCGCCCAATCGAAGAGCTGAAAGTTACGCGGCAAGGAGTACCAGTGCTGGGTGCACAACTTCAAGACCATCTACATTGAAGCGAAGCAAGTAGATCCGCGCCGAAGTGTGCTGCTCGGAATCTGTTTGAGACGAGATCTCTAAGGCCCTCGCTAGTCGCGCGAGGGACGGCCTGGGTTCGATGGCGCACGTCGACAAGAACTGCGCCCACGCGCCCTTTACATCGATCGGAGATGCGGCTGCCTTAGCCGGGAGAGTGATAGTCATGTCACCGTCGCTGCCGACGCCCTCATCCTGCGGCAGTCGCTCAGCGAACACAGGAATGACGCCGTGCTCCCAAGCAATCCGCATAGTTCGATTGAGAGTGGGAACAGTGTCGAACTCGCCCAGAGGCAGGCAAATGCTGTTGTCCTCGATGAGTGCGGACGCATCGCGATCTAGCATGAATTTTGGGACTTTCTGGTTATCCCAAACTTGTTTCCGTCCAACGTAGAACGACCCCACGGTGCCGTCCGTGTCCGTCATATAGGCGAGGTAGTAAGGCTTGTCCGGCAGAGCTTTCACCGGCTTAAGGAGCGTTGAACCCTTTAGTTTGGAAGAGGTCGCCTTCATGGCGGGGGTGGCGGCATTACCGGTGTCGCTGCCGGCAATTAGGGTTGTGCCTGCAGGGTGAAGAAAATTCATTGGGGCGCGGACACGCTCAAGGTCGGTCGGCTTGTGCACGGGCTTAGTCCTGAGTGAGAAGGTCGTTCCCCATACAAATAGATCGCCGCTGACGGCTAAATTCGCCCGCGCCGAGTCAAAGGCTTCCACATGCGCAGTGCAAATCAGAAATTTTACGCCGATCATCGAGCGAAGGATGCTCCACAGATTGGAGCGGTAAATGGAATACCAGATCGCGAGTATCGATTTGCGCTTCTGCGGGTAGAGCGCACACCATTCATGAAGCGTCTTGATGAGCGTTGGGAAATCATCCTGCGGCGCGGGAGCGGCGGTACGTTGGTCGTCGAGTGTGATAGGCGACAATTTCGGTAGCTTTGTGCGCAGGTCAGCCGTGACCATAGCGACCGCTGGATTGCCAGGATCAATCGCCATTGCGCGATCCAACTGGAGCAGAGCCTCTCGGAACCTTTGCTCCTGAATGTTCAGTTGAGCCAGCTGCACTAGCGTCATAGAGATAAGAAACTTGCCAGCGCCTTTCTCGCCGATGGACAGGATCACATCACATGCTTCGCGTTCGCCTTCGCTATCGCCAACATCCTGCATGATGCCGCGAATCTTGAACCACGCGTTGGCCGCCCCCGCTTCATCATTGATCACCCTGAAGCGCTCAGCTAACGCCTTGAGGGAAGTAAGCGCTTCGCCTGATCGGCCCGCAAGTGAGAGGAAATGGCTTCTCTGAAGCAGCAGATCACGCTGCTCTTCGGGCGACCTGGCATCCGCGATCAAATCGTCCACCACGGACAGCGCAATTGAGCACCGCTCTTTTAACTCGCCAAGTTTTTCGGTGGATTGGGAAATCATGCAAAGTTGGGAAATGACATCCAGCTTTCGCTCAAGGTCGAGCCATTCGGCATTCATCAAATAGATGAAGATGGTCTCGGCCTCCTCAAGCTTACGTAGCTCCAAGAGTTTGCAAGCATGCCGAAAATGGAAGTAGGATGTCCTTCGCTCGTCTTTGCCGAGTGTGGCAACGGCGACCGCTTTTTCGTATTGTTCAGCTGCGTCGTCGCGCCGACCGATTAAGTCAAGCAGTTCCCCCGCTTGTAGGAAACACCTCGCAAGGCTGAGTTGGTTCTCAAGCCCCTGAAATATGACCGCAGCGCCGTCCAAGTCGATAGCCGCACGCTCCGCTTCGCCCTGTCGGGCCAGCAGTTTTGATCGATGAAGCAGCGTGTCGGCTGTGTCCCATTCGAACTCCGCTCCCAAGCTCCTGTACGCCTCCAACGCGCGAGACCACTCGGCGAGGGCTTCGTCGGGCCGATCAAGGGCAAAAGCCTCGGCGCGAAGGCAATGGCACAATGCGAATCCGCGCCTCGCCCCTCTCTGGTTTTCGGAGTCGCCGGTGAGGTAAGCGGCGGAAAATGCCTCATATGCACTCCGAACTAGCTCTACCTGTTTGGCGTTGTCCCGCTTGAGTTCGGATGGCCTCGCGGTCGCGGCCATCGACAAGAGCGCCATTCCTTCGTCGAGTTTCGATCCGCGTTTGCGCGCAAGCTCCAGGGCGCTTGTCTGAAAGCCGTGCGCGAGATCGATATTGCCTGTTATCCGATGCATCTCGCTGACGAGTTGAAGCATGTGGCATCTGACGTTGCCAAGTTCGATGCCTTTCGCCTGTTGAAGACATGAGTCGGCGATTCGCAGCGCGTCCTTCGGGCTGTGAGAAGTTTGAAGAAGCACGAACGCCATCTCAAGTTGCGCGAGGATTTCCTCGTTTTTGTTGCCCTCCAATTCGGCTTGCCCGCGAACCTCTTCCCACAAACGAAGGGCCGTTGCCTCGTCGTGTTTTCTGGAGGCGGCTTTTGCCAGTGCTTTCCTGTCGCGCAATAGAGGGGATATCTCGGCCAATTCCTGACCAGTTGTAGGCGGACCATTTCCGCGCACGGCCGATAGAATTTCAGTTAGCAGTGTACGGTGTTCGTCCAAATCATGCCGCACTTGACCGTGGAGGGAGGTGAGGGCGAATGCAGGCTGCGCCTCTGTCCCAAGTCCCTTGTTCTTCTCGTCATTTGCCACCCCGAGAAAATCATTGGTTCGCGCGATTGCTGACGGTTGAACGGATGCCTTGAGCCTTTCCAGCAGGTCGTCTTGTCGTTCGAAACCGATCTTCTCGGTCAGCCGCTGAAAGACCGGCTCTGTCATCTCGTTGCTGTTTCTGGCGGTCGAGAAGGTTCGGCGACTTATTCCAGTGAACTCATAAATGTCGAGACGCGGCTTCGCTCGATCTCCCGGCTCCTTCGGTTCTTGCCACAGCGATCGGCAGAGGTCGTTGAGGCGCGGCCACCATCCCTCAGGGAGTCGGACCTTCTGCTGAGGCTGTTTTCCTTTGCGAACCGGGTCGCCGTCTTCGTCCGTGCGCATCAATGCCCAAAGCGCGCGTTTCGGTGCGCACCCCCCAGCGACTAACTTTCGGCAGTCGACTGGAAGCAATTGTGCCGCCAGCGACCCCAAAAAAGGAAACTCAAAATGGACGCAATACGTATGGCGATCAACACCCATGCGGTCATTCCGCTCATGGCGGCCTTGCCCTACGCGATAACGGCGGACGATCCGGATGAGGGGCCTGTCCTCTACGATCCCGACGCTCAGCGGACAGTCTTCGCCGGCCGCAACTTCTCGACCAGCCGCTACGACGAGAGCGTCAACCCGATCTTCGGCAAGTCGAGGTCCGACACGCAGAAGGACGACTAAAGCCGCTAGCTTCGCCGCCGGGCGAAAAAACGCCCGGCGGCAACTCTCCCCAACGAAAGGACAGACCAATGATCTTGATAATTACGAGCAAGCGAGACGGGCACGTTGAAGCTGTAACGCGACATCTAGACGAAGCCGCCACGCCATGGGTTCGGATCAACATCGAGGACTTCGCGACCAATGTGGAGGTCGAGATTCAGCCCGCCAGGGGAACCGGTATCCTTCTCCTGAAGGACAGTAAGAAGGAGGTCAGTCTAGAGGACATTAGGGCCGTCTGGTATCGAAAGCCCGATCCCGTGGTCGTGCAGCACTTCGATATCGGCGAAGCTGCCGCGCTCGACTACGTCGAGGCCGAGTTCAACGAGATTATTCACGGGCTGTATGCCCTGCTGGATCACGTCTACTGGATCAACAATCCCCTCCGCAGCCGCATCGCCCATAGAAAGCTGCTGCAACTAAGAACAGCAGCAAAAGTCGGGTTTGCCGTCCCGCCGACCTTCGTGACCAACAAGCTTGCGTGTGTTCTGGGCTTTGCAGGCCAAGTCGATGGCGATCTGGCAATCAAGTCCCTCGGCGCGATCTCGGTGATGCAGGAGCACGTCGGACAAGTTACGCAGTACGGCGTCTTCACGCGCCGGATTAGCCGTAGGGAGATCGAAGAGCACGGCGACAAGATCGGGCACATGCCGACGCTCTTTCAGAAGTTCATTGAGAAGGAGTCCGAACTGCGGATCACATGCATTGGAGGCGATGCCTTCGCGTGTGAAATTCGGGCACGGCCGGGGGACGTGACGAACGACGACTACCGTTTTGATACGCCCAACCTCCCGCACACGGCCGTCGAACGACCCGAACTAATCGAGCGCTTGCACGCCTACATGAAGGCTTTCGGCCTCAACTTCGGTTGCTTCGATTTTATCGTGCCCAAAGGCGGAGGGGACGCGATCTTCCTGGAAATGAACCCGAATGGTCAGTGGTTGTGGGTTCAGCAACGCACTGGCCAGGACATTGGCAAGGCTATCGCGAACGAACTTGTTAGGCGTCAGCGAGCGCAAGGGCGCAGCTCGGAGGTGTTTCAGATCAACGCTTCCTGATACGGCCGCATAAGGCGAAACGTCGCTAACCTCTACGACGCGCCCTACTGTTTGGCGTACCATAAGTCTTCCTTTTTCGCCGCCATCTTGGCCAGGACGGCTTGACCCGCGAGTCTGTCGAACAGGCGGGCAGCGATGTCAGGAGAGAGCCTCACGCCTTGCAGACGTGGCCGACAGCAATTTCGGACGGGCTTG
Source organism: Hyphomonadaceae bacterium (assembly GCA_965229115.1). Taxonomy (GTDB): domain Bacteria; phylum Pseudomonadota; class Alphaproteobacteria; order Caulobacterales; family Hyphomonadaceae; genus UBA7672. Next base: position 1,547,768 of record CBDDIR010000003.1, read on the forward strand.
CTGCTGCCGCATGGACAGACCCAGTGCCCCTTCGTTTGCCTCAGTGAGAGAAAGGACAACGTCCGCGCGACACGCTCTAGCGCGGGTTCGGGGTCGCCGACGAGTTCGCCATACGCCTCAACCATTCCAGGCAGGCCGTGGGACCTCTGGTCGAATATCCACTTGCCAGTTCGGCGGAAGATCGTCTGGCTGAGGAAGAAGTTCCAAAGCGGGCCGGCTAAGAAGCCGGCGAATGAGGCGTCTCCGGTCTTCGCCAACCATTCATCCACAACGCCGAGGCAGCATGCGCCGTCCGAATTGCTGATATGGTTGTCTTCCTTCCGCTCGATTGCTCCGCCTATCTCCCAGACCTTCGGTTCGGCTTCTGGGTCATGCGGCTCGAATCGAATCTCGATCGCATAGACGTCCTGCGCTTCACCATCGGCGGCGAGGGCGAACGGTCCGCGAACGACGAGCGTGTCTTGACCGACATGCAGCCGCAGCCGAGGCGCGTGCTCCTGCAGCGCCTGCTTCAGCTCTTCGAGCTTGGCCCGGTCCCCAAGCCACCAGGGAACTGCGTCCTTCAGTTCGACCATGGTTTGGTGGGCGTCCGCACGGCCGCAGCCATGGCAAACAGCTTCTCCTCGGCCGCGCCGTCCGCCGGCAGTCCCAGCACGTCCGCCCAGCCACTACCCATCCGCTGCAGCGAGTCGGATGCGGCTTGCCGGATGTCCGGCCAAGCGTCCTTGAGCACCGTCGAGACGTCGTTGTTCGAGTTTGCCGGATCTTCGACACGCGGCGGCGTCCGCATCTCCGCAAGCTGCTGAAGCACCGACGCAACCTGTTCATCGAGCTGCCTGCGCCGCAGCGGTTTCAGCAAGTCGATACAGAGGAGCTCGAACGGAAACTGCTTGACCGCGACACCGTTCTTTATGCGCCAAAGCTTGAGGCCGCAGACTGCGGGGACGACGCCGCTCTCCGCCACATGTTTGATGTGCGTTTCCGGGTTCGTCTTCAGGTAGTCCTTGTCGCCATCGCTCTGATGAAGAAAGACGTCTCCATCGGACCCTTCAATGAAGCGGCCAGGCACAACGTCGACCTTGAGGTCGCGCTGCGTCGCGCCATCGACCACATACACCCGCAGCGAGGTCGTGCCCGGCTTGACCCGGTACTTCTTCGCCAAAGCGCGCGCGACAGCTGCATAGATATCCGACAGCGTCTGTCCCGCCGCGTCGTTGTCGCGGTGGAAGTAAACGAAAAGATCGAGGTCGTGCTCGCACTTGAGGATTGTGCCCTTGGCCTTCGAGCCGCCATAGCGGATGGACAGGCCGGCGTAGCCGAACTCCGCGCGCAGCAGGGCTTCGATCTCGCCACGCGACATTACGATCGTGTCCATTTCCGGAGAGTCAGGGCTCAGGCGTTCGTCATCGATGATCTGCTGCAGTGTGTTAGGCATGTCCAATCTCCAACACAGGGTGATAGGCGTCGTTGCGCCGGTCGTAGACTTTCAGCGGACCCTGCGCCTTAGGGTGACGCATCAGACCGCAGGCCACGGCCGCCGACGCTGGCACGGCCGGAAATAGGTGAACGCGGGTTGCTACGCCGTGCTTGCGTGCGATCTCGCCTAACGCCGAGCTGTAGGCGGCGCGAAAGCGATCGAGATCGTCTTCCTTTTGCAGCGCCGTGCGCGTCGGCGGGACGCCGTCGAGAAACACTTCGTAGATGGATGCGCCTGGGCCGAGCAGCGCCTGCAGTTCGGCGATCGGCACGGCGCCGCTGATCGACAAGGCCAAACCGACGGCACCGCCAGGCGCGCCGCTAACAACTTCCCGAAAGCCGAAGCGCAGCGTCTCGCCCTCTGTATTCCACACCCACGTAGCCGGGTCGTTACGTCGGTGGTGCAGGCGGATGGTATGCTTGTCGGGCAGCGCCGCGCCCAGCTTGACCAGCAACGGAATGGGCGCAAGCGCCAGCACAGAGAGGTGGGTCGCTCCGTCGAGCGCGCCGCCCCGTGCGCAGTAGCTGGCGATTTCATGGTCAATTAGGTCCGACGCTGCCTGGTAGAACGCTTGCGTCTCTCCCAGCTTGATCAGGTCGCTGACTCCGATCCGCAGCATGCCGGCGCCAGCCCTGTGCCGCGGCGCGATCGCCGCCACCGCCTCATGATCGGCGATAGCGACCGGACGGCCGCCGATAGGCGCCTCGAACAGCAGCACGTGCGTCTTTAGTTCGCTCGCCCGGATCTTGATGGCTGTGCGGACCAGATCGATCCGAGCCTGCTTCATGGCTTCCAGATCGCGCCGGGGATAGACCGCGCCATTGTCGTCGATCAGCTTGTGGCATCCCTTGCAGAGCAGCATCAGGTTGTCGGCTGAGTTGATGTATTCGGGGTCGGCGGCCGGATCGGCGCGCGTGCCGCCATCGTTGAAGGCGACGATGTGCGCCATGTCGGCGAAGTTGCCGCGGCGGCGAGTCACGTGATGCTCGATCAGGCTGAGCTCGCATCCGTCGAACTGGCAGAAGCCGCCTGACTCTGCGAACAGCTGCACTCGGACCCAGTCGGCAATGTGCCGGGAGATGTCGCGGCTGACGGAGGAGGGAATTGACTGGGCTGGCTGCGCGATGTCCATCATTCATCCCACACGTTGACGGCGCCGTTCTTGATGACGTCGATTACCTCGCCCTGAAGGGCCAGTTCGTCGGTTACGATGATTGGTGTGTGCTTCGGATTGTCCGACTCCGGCTTAAGCACCGCATAGTGAGGGCCGAGCGAAAGCCGTTTGATCGTGGCGCGACCATCAACGAGCGCCACGACGACGGCGCCGGATCGAGCGTCCGCTTGCTGGCGAACGAGGATCAAGTCGCCATCCTCAATGGTGCGCCCATTGACGACGGCGCGATTCATGGAGTCGCCGCGCACCCTCAGCAGGAACAGCTTGCCGCGCTCCCGGTCCGGCCGGATCAGACGAACTGATCCCAGGCGATTTTCTTCGGCGTCCATCATCGCGCCCGCCGGCGCTTCGCCGAGAACTGGCACGACATGAAGCTGGTCGCCCCGAATCTTGGGAGGAAGGAGCTTAATGCCCCGCGCGCCCGACCAGCGTTCGATCAATCCTTCGGCCTCGAGATCGTGGAGGTAGCGCAGCACGGTTCGCGTCGAGCCGACGCCCAGCCGCACGCGCAACTCTTCGATTGTCGGCGGCTGGCCCGACGCGAGCTGTTGATCGCGCAGCGCCGCCAGGACATCAGAGGGAGAGAGAATGCGGCGAGGCGCCATAGGAAACTCGATGTGTCATCTTCGTTTCCTATACTATAGGTAGGGTCTTCGACGCAACTTGAATCAATATCTGGCGCAACTCCTCTATGCCTGTACCTGCAGCAAATCGGTGAGCCGGGTTGTGTAGGCGGGCGACAGGCGGGCCCGCCGCATGTCCCATTCCGGTTTGAGACCAGTGCCGCCAGGGCGGAGCGTGCTGCGGCCGAAGCGGCCGTTGACGCCGTCCAGCGCCGCCATCAGACGGGCTGAGCGCTCAGGGTCGCGCGAGGGCAGCATTTGGATCGGCAGTTCGTCGGGCCGATGCAGGTCGACGAACACCACGCCCGCCTTGGCGAAACGATAGCCGTCCCGCCACAGGCGCTCGGCCGCATGCACCGCCGAGGCGATCAGCGCGAAACTGTCCGCCGTCGGCTCAATTCCGAATGTGACCTGGTTCGCGTAGCGCGGGTCTTTGTTGAAGCGGTTGGTGAGCATGAACACCTGCATGGCGGAGGCGACCAGCCCGTGCCGGCGCATTTTCTCGGCGGCGCGCGTCGTGTAGCTGGCGATGGCGTCGCGCATCTCGGGCCAGGTGGTGACCGCGCGCCCGAAGCTGCGGGTCACTGCGAGGCTCTTCTTGGTCGCAGGCGCGATGTTGAATGGGAAGCAGATGACGCCCTGCAGCTCGGCATGAGTCTTGGCGCCTGTGACGGTCAGAACCTTCCGCACGTACTCCGCCGGCATCGCCACAAACGCCCCAACCGTTTCGACGCCCAGCGCTGCGAGTTTGGCGACCGACGCCGGGCCGATGCCCCAGACATCGCCGAGCGGCAGGGTCGGGTAAGCGGCAGCGCGCACCGACGCCTCGCTGTAATCGCAAACGCCGGAGCCGTTGCGGTCTTTCTTAGCGACCTTGTTGGCGAGTTTGGCGATGGTCTTGGTCGGGCCGAGGCCTACGCAGCATGGAATCTTGGCGATCCGTCGGACATGTTGGCGTATATCGGCGGCGAGGCGCGCAAGGTTGCCCGGCATGCCGGCCAGATCGAGGAACATCTCGTCGATGGAGTAGGGCTCGACCACCGGCACAAGGTCGAGCAGCGTCTCGTAGATGCGCCGGCTCATGTCGCCATAGAGTGCGTAGTTCGACGAGCGCCAGATGATGGGCTTTAACTCGGGGCGCTTGGCGACGAGGTGATAGGGGTCCCCCATCTTCAGCCCGAGGTCTTTGGCCTCGCGCGTCAGGGCAATAGCGCAGCCGTCATTGTTGGAGAGCACGGCGACGGGCAGGGGCCGCAGCTTCGGATCAAAGGCCCGCTCGCACGAACAATAGAAGCTGTTGGCGTCGATCAGGGCGAACATCAGACCTCCGTCCGCACGAGCGCCTGGACGATGGCCCAGACCTCGACATCGTCGGCGATGGTGATGAGCGCGCCCGAGGAGGGCTTCAGCACCCAGACGTCATCGCGCTTGCTGAGCGTTGCGAGGATGACATCGCCGCCGACCATGGCGACGCAGACGACCCCGGCCCGCGGCTCGGCGGCGGCATCGGCGACGAGAATGTCGCCGTCATGGATGCCGCGCTCGGCGAGGGCCTGACCTTTCACCCGCACCGGATAGCGTCCAGGCCGACGCAGATCGAGAATGGCGGCCAGATCCAGCACGCCCTCGATGTAATCCTGCGCCGGCGACTGGAAGCCGGTTGTGTTGTCGCCTTTGTAGCCACCCATCCGAGAACAAATAGCGAACATCGCCGTAGGTGGGAAGCGGGTTCAGTTGTACCGCGAATATGCCTACCCTAGGTAGACCAATGGTTACTTTTCTAAACTTGACTTGGTTTACGTATTTTGCTATATGTCTACCCATGGTAGTCCAAAGTGCCAGTAAGCTAAACCACCTCCAGCGCATACTTCCTGAAGGTCTGCTGGTCGATAGCGCGTGGCTGGAGCGCGAAGGCTACTCGCGCCAGCTCCGCGCCAAATACGTCGGCAGCGACTGGCTGGAGACCCCAGCTCGTGGCGTCTATCGCCGCCCTGTCGCTCTGGTGAAAGGCGTCATCCCCAATGCCGGCCTGGAGTGGGAGCGGGCAATCTGCTCGCTTCAAATGCTGCTCAAGCATCCTGCCTATGTCGGCGGCCGCACGTCGCTCGAACTGCAGGGCTTTGGCCATTACATATCGGTCTGGAAGACCAACGAGGTCCAGCTCTATACGCCCGAGCCGCTGCCGAAGTGGTTCAGCCAGCTCGATCTGCGTGTGCAGGTCAGTGTCCACAGGCGGGCGCTCTTCGCAGGCGAGGTCAACAGCCTTACGCATGAAAGCCAACCCGCTGGCACGACGGACTCGCCAAGCTTCATGTTCCATCGCTGGCAGGAAGCGCGCTGGCCGATGCGCATAGCGACGGCCGAACGCGCCATCCTTGAACTGATCGACCAGCTGCCGACGCAGGAGACCTTCGAACAGGTCGATGTCTTCATGCAGGGCCTCGCCACGCTGAGCCCGCGCCGCCTGCAGACGCTGCTGGAGGCCTGCCAGTCGGTGAAGGTCAAGCGCCTGTTCCTTTTCCTGGCCGAGCGCCACAACCATGCCTGGCTCAAGAAGCTGGAGCCTACCCGGATTGATCTCGGCTCGGGTAAACGCGCCTTGGTCGAACACGGCCGCTATGACCCGAAATACCGGATCACAGTTCCGGAGTTCCTGCTAAAGTCGCGGGATGATCTCTGACGCCTATCGCGCCCAGGTAAGCCTGCTTGTCCGCACGATCCCGTTCGTGGCGGCGGAGGCGTGTTTTGCGCTCAAGGGCGGTACGGCGATCAATCTCTTCGTTCGCGACATGCCGCGGCTCTCGGTCGATATCGACCTGACCTACCTGCCTGTTCAGGACCGGGCGACTTCGCTTGCCGCCATTGAGGCGGCGCTGCTGCGCATCAAGGCGCGGATCGAGGCCGGCATCTCGCAAGCGCGGGTCACGCTGGTCCGAACACAAGGCGAGAACGCCCTCACCAAACTGCTGGTCGCAACACAGACCGCCCAGATCAAGATCGAGGTGACGCCTGTGCTGCGCGGCACCGTTTATCCAGTCGCCTTGCAGTCCGTGACGCCGACGGTTGAAACCTCCTTCGGCTTTGCCGAGATGCAGGTCGTCTCGTTCGCCGATCTCTATGGCGGCAAGTTGGTCGCGGCGCTCGATCGTCAGCATCCGCGTGATCTCTTCGACGTGCGCGACTTGTTGCGCACCGAAGGCATTGATGCGGCGCTGCGCAACGCCTTCGCCGTCTACATGATCGGCCATGGCCGGCCGATGGCTGAGGTGCTGTCGGCGCGCCCGAAAGACATCACTCAGGAATTCGCGCGCGGTTTTGCCGGCATGACCGATGAGCCGGTGACGCAAGCGGAGCTGGAAGCGACGCGAACCGAGATGGTTACGCAGATCGTCGGCGGCATGCCGGAGCTGCATCGCCGTCTGCTGCTATCGGTGGAGCAGGGCGAGCCTGATTGGCAGCTGCTGGGAATCCCCGATGTTGCAAAGCTGCCGGCCGTGCAATGGCGTTTGCAGAATATCCGCAGCTTGAGCGAGACGCGTCGCGCCGAGAACGTCGAGGAACTTGCGCGCGTTCTCGCAGATACGGGGACCAATGGCTGATGGCTTCGCTCTTTGACCTTGCCGATGCACCGGACGACCTATCGGCGATACAAGGCGTCGACCTCACACCCGACATTGCGTCCGACCCGAGCCATGACCTCTGGTTCCAGTTAGGAGCGTGGACCGTTAATCATCGCAAGGATGCGAACGGTGTTGAAGATGTCGTCTCGCGAAAATGCTTTCTTCTCGATTCCGAAACCTACGTGGCGATAGCCGATCGACTTGGGAGTGTCGGCAATGTGATTGGCAGCCTCGGATTGCCGGGCGGGCAGGTTACTTACCGCGGCTCAAAGCAAACTTATGCCTACCAGCCATTCTACCGCTACGACCTGCACATCGCGACCATGCCCGGCCTGCATCAAGACCTCGATGCCGCGCTGCTTGAGGCGATCGCGCGGGATACCGGTGACGAAGCCGCCGAACAGCCAGCGCCGCCAAATGAGCCGCAATCAACCCGGGATGCAGACCGCGCAGAAGCCGTCGATGACACCGACGATGAGCGGGAGATTTCCGGTGAGCCAATCGTCTTCACCGTCGATACGACGGCAGGCACCGACCTCTGCATCAATCCGGACCTCTGGATGTTTCTCAAGCTCGAAGAACGGCAGGCGGCCGCTGGCATTTGGTGGGATCCTGAGCGCGGCCAAGAGGTGATGCGACGGCATCTGGTCGATAACGATAACCTGCTCGCCGTCGATATACGGCGAGATTATCTCTTGAAGTACCTGAAAGCGCGTCAGAAAGCTCTTGTCGTCGGTCATTACCGACACCTGCACTATGACGAGCCACCCCAGGCAGCCATCGCTGCCTTTGTCACTCGCAATGTGGAGATGAAGGGAGCGTCTGGAGCACGGGCCGCCATACACAGTTGGCAAGGCAAGTCCGACGGCATGGGGCAAGCGCCATATCTGCGCCGCGCAATTCACCTCTGGTTCAAGATCGACCCTCCGCCGTTGTCCGTAGATACCGCGTTTGTTGAGGAACCGGATTTTGACGTTAGCCAGTACACGCTGGCGACCCATTCTGGCCCGATCGCGCCCGGTCGCTTCGCCCACCGTGGCAGTCCCGCAGGCACTGTCTTCGCGGGCGTACCAGGCGACTTCCTGGAGCGAACATATTTCCAGCAAGACGTTCTCGTGAAGTACCAGTCGGCATCGGGCTTTACGATTGATGACGATGGCTCGCTGCATTGCGGCGCGTACTGGGGGCTATCGCGGAGCACGCGTCGGCACGGAAACGAGCTTCTCTCTACGTACATCGGCGATTTTGCAGAGGCGATACCGCATCACGAGTGGGCCCACTGGCATCAGTTCGCCGTGCAGCCGCCTTCGATAGCGATGTTGAACTCGCTCGACGCAGAGCAGACGATTCCGGACGCCGTGAATGTGCTGGTCGATGCACTTCATCGCATGAACGAGGCTTTCTCCGCTTTCGCGACGCGAAGCGCCGGCATGAATGTCGACACCTTGTGGACCGGCAGTCTGGATAGCCTTGCCGGCCGGCAGCTTAAATGGGCTTACCCATCTGCAGCCGGAGACGATGAGTTTGTCACGCGCGCGACTCTGATCGCCACTCTTGTGCTCGATGCGTTCGACGGCACGCTGACGCGCACAGTCCTGACTTCGTTTGGCCCAAAGCTGCACCAAAAAAACGGCAACTCGCTCGCGTCTCGAAACCTGCTCCAGCGCATCGTGTTGGTGGCCGCATTGATCGGACGTCTCAAGCCAGCGGCAGCAGAAATTCCAGATCTGGTCGGGTGGGCCGAGAACGGGGCAGGCTGTAGTGACGCGCAGCTACAGTCCGAACTCAGCGCGATTAACAAGGATGTCCGGCAAGACTTCTCCGCCCTCGCCATTCTCTATGACCTTCGGAACCACGGTGGTCTGGCGCACACACCCAATTCCGCAGGCGTTGTCAAAGCAGCGGTCAGCCTCGGGTTCGCCGCCAAGAACTGGCGGCGCCGTGACTACCTGAAGCTCATCAACTTGGTCATCAGCTCAGTCGAAGCGATTGCACAGCGGCTCGATGCGGCCGGTGAGTGACGACATTGTGGAAATCGAGAAGGCCATCCGCAGCATGTGGTTTGGCGTCGCTCCTACTCAGTCTACCGTAGCAACGTCTAAGGTTTGGCCTCGCCTGTCGGCCCTCGCTCTAGGCTCTGCGCGCCCGAAGCCGCGGGCTAGCCCGCGTCTTCGCCCTTCGGGTGACGATCGCTGAGGCTCCCACGCGATGGTCCAGTTGCAATCAGGTCGCCATCGAAGCCTGATGGTTCGCCATGGCTTGCTTGAGGTCAGGGCCCTCGGGAAAGGCCTGCAGCACGCCAATAAGGGCGGCACGACACGCGCTGACAACGGCGCCGTCGATCGTGATGCCTACGAATGATCCATTCGCCGTGTGGCCGCCGAATGTCTTGTCCTCGCGGTGCAGTCCAAGCCCGATGATCTCACCGCCAGTTTGGTGGGGCACCGGGCTAATCGTCTTCTTGTAAGCGCGCCCCAGGGTGCGTTCATCGAAATGCGCAAGCGAGTCGCGCAGATCGGTCGCGCCGGGAGCCGCCGCCTTCAGCGCCGTAATGGACGGCGACAGAGCTGCCGTCATATCTAGCCGTCCAGCCGCAATCTGCTCCAAGAGTTTGATGAACAACGCCAGCTCGTAGATGAAACTCCGCGCCCGCAGATTGGCCCGCGTGTCCGGATCAAGCAGATGCTTCTTCATGGCGGCCATTGCCTTTGTCGCCGACCGCTCGGCGATCGCTTCCATAATCAGCGCTTCAGCTCCGGCGTCCAACTTGGCGGCGCTTTGAATGCCGGTCTGCGTGTCATTGGACGATCGCCCAGGCGCATGCTCGACGGCGTCGGCAAAATCGTCAGCGGCGACGGTCACCAGATTCAACTGCGCAACCGACTGCGTCAGGAGCGCTTTGCTGACTGCGTCGACCGTCCGGTGGACAATCTGAAGCATTAGTTCGGTATCCATCCCCGATCCTCCTTCCGCGGCCAAGGCGCATCCGATGTGGGGCCGAGACTATCCAACTGCAAAGGCGCCCTTCAACGCTCACCGCCCACCAAGGAAGCAGCCCCGGGCGTGGCCAGCATTCTCGCCGCAAAGCCGCGCGAGGGGCCGCTGGGCGCGGCGGGGAACCCCTCGCGCAGCTCCGCGGCTCCGAGGAAGCGGCCCCGCCAAAACGCCGGGCTACGAGAAAAATAAGCGAGAGCTGGTTCGCCCGAAAAGGGCAGGATATTGGTCCGTTCCGCAATCTGTAGGAATTGTCTGGTCGGGATATTACGGTCGCCGACTGAGGTGCAGGCCGGGGGAAACATATGCTCGATGCGTTCGCAGCCATTCGGGCCAATATGTACCCAGGGGCTCACGCCGCTATCGACGACTGGGAGCAGTTTCCGTGGCACACCCATGCCGCCTCGCCACGTTCGTCCCAAATGCTCGCGATCGACGTTTTTGGAACCATCAAGGCCTTGGGCGCGCCCGAGCGCAGCGCAATAGGGTCGGCGTTGGCGCGTACTCTTGAACTGCCGGCCAACGGTCCATGGGATTTCTTCCTCGAATGGCAGGACGCATCCAACCTTCTGGCCGAGGTCAAGCCGACACAGATCGATGCTGTCGCCATCGGCGCGTCCGCCATCATCCTTTTCGAATGCAAATTCACAGAAGCCGGCGGCGGCTGCAGCCAGATCAACCCGGACAAAAAAGGCGTCATCGCATGCAACGGCCGCTATGAACCCCAGACCAATCCCCAGAACCAGGTCGTGGCGCGCTGTGCGCTGAGCGGCAAGGGCATGCGATACTGGGACCACATTCCCGCAGTCTATGATCTGGAAGCTAACGCTACCTACGCACCATGCCCCTTCTCCTTCGACGCCTATCAATGGATGCGGAACGTAGTCCTGGCCCGCGCCCTCGGCGTCGCGACCGGCAATCAGACGCGTGTCGTCGCCACCTATGCCCGGGCACCGCATCTTCAGACGTCCGCCAAGGTCGATAAAGGTGATCTGGGCCATGCGACCCGGATATCAACCGATGCGATACGCCCGCTCGCTTATGACTGTATTCTGGCGCTGGCGGCTGAGGCTTCTCCTTCGCCGATCTGGGCTGATCTCACGGTTTGGGTCGAGAACAAGATCGGACGCACGGCTGTCGCCCGGAACGCCAAGCCAACCGTGGCGCCGCCCGAGACCTAAACCGCCAAGACGAATCGCCGTGCCTCGGGCACACTTGGTCGAGCACAGTCACGCAAGAGGGGGACGTCATTGCCGCTGTTCACAACTACTAGCTATCCCGTCAACGCGCTGATCGAGGACATTGATCTCGGCAAGATCGGCCTACCCGAGCTGCAGCGCCCCTTTGTATGGCCGAACGTCAACGTCCGAAATCTATTCGACTCCCTCTATCGCGGCTATCCAGCGGGCTTCTTGCTGTTCTGGGACACTGGCGCCGATGGCAGCCTTAAAGGCATCGGCGCGAAGAACGAGCAGGCTGCGCCGCGACTCGCCATCGTAGACGGGCAGCAGCGGTTGACTTCGCTCTACGCCGTCATCAAGGGCGCCGAAGTCCTGCGCGCCAACTTCAAGAAGGAGCCTATTCGGATCGCCTTCAACCCGTTGGCAGAGCGGTTCGACGTCGCCGACGCCGCGGTCGTCAAAGACAAGGCCTATATCCCCGACGTCTCGACGCTCTGGAAGCCGGGCATCGACCTGTTCGAGATCGCCGACACCTACTTTGAAGGCCTGGCGAAGGTCCGGGAGCTTTCGCCAGAGCAGATCAAGAAGGCGCGCTCCGCCATCGGTCGACTGCAGAAACTGCCGGATTTCCAGTTCGTGGCCCTGACACTGGCCTCGACCGTGGACGCCGAAACCATCGCCGATGTCTTCGTGCGCATCAACGGCGAAGGCAAGAAGCTCAACCAGGCCGACTTCATCATGACGCTGATGTCGGTCTTCTGGGACGAGGGTCGCGCCGATCTCGAAACCTTCGCGCGCCAGGCAACCAAAGTCTCCGAAGGGCAGGCATCGCCCTTCAATCATTTTATCAAGCCATCGCCTGACCAGATGCTGCGGGCGACCGTCGGGTTGGCGCTCAAGCGCGCCCGCCTGCTTAACGTCTACAGCGTGCTCCGTGGGCGTGACGCGCAAACCGGCGAGGATATTCCCGGCAAGCGCGACGAACAGTTCGCGCTCATGCGCGAAGCTCAGAAGCACGTGCTGAACCTCGGCTCATGGCATCATTTCTTGAGCGCGCTGACGCTGGCCGGTTATCGCGGTGAGAAGATGATCTCCTCGCAAACGGCCGTCATCTACAGCTATGTTCTCTATCAGCTCGGCGTTCGCGATTACGGCCTCGATCGCAGCGACGTCCGCCAGGCCATCGCCGAATTCTACTTCATGGCCGCGCTTACCGGTCGTTACACCAGCTCGCCGGAAACTCGCTTCGAGGCCGACCTCGGCATGCTCCGCGATCTTCCCGACGGAGCCGCCTACCTCGCGAAGCTTCGGGAAATCGCCGCGACGACGCTGACGCCGGACTATTGGACGATAACCCTTCCAAGTCAGCTCGCCACATCGGCGGCGCGCAGCCCATCGCTCTTCGCCTATCAAGCCGCGCTGATCAGCCTTGATGCCCATGTTCTCTACAGCCCGATCAAAATCGCCGCCATGGTCGATCCCGCGATTAAGGGCAGTAAGGCCGCTCTCGAGCAGCACCATCTTTTCCCGCGGGCCTATCTGGAATCGACCGGTGTCAAAGACCTCAAGCGTATCAACCAGATCGCCAATTTCGCCTCCGTCGAGTGGCCGGCCAACCTTAAGATCAGTGCTCAAAGTCCAGCCGCATATGTGCCGCCGCTTGACGCCGCCATGTCGGCGGCGCAGCGCGAGAGATCATACTTCTGGCATGCCTTGCCGCCGCTCTGGTGGGAGCTGTCTTATGACGAGTTTCTGGTCCAACGGCGTGTGCGTATGGCGGCGGTCATCCATGAGGCTTGGAAGCATCTGACAGGTAACCTGCCTGATGCTGGCGTGCCGAACATATCCATCGCCGAACTGGTGGCTGCCGGTGAGACCGATGCGGTCGAGTTCAAGTCTACATTGCGGGTCAACCTCCACACTAGCCAGCCGGACGATAAGATCCAAGTTTCGGCGCTCAAGACCATCGCAGGCTTTCTCAACGCTAAGGGCGGAACCCTCCTGGTCGGCGTCGATGACAGCGGCGAGACGCTGGGCCTCGAAGCCGATGGCTTCCCCAATGAGGACAAGATGGGCCTTCACCTCGTCAATCTGATCAAGGATCGCATCGGCGAAGTCTTTCTGCCTTACGTGCATCCGATGTTTGAAGATCATGGCGACCAGCGCGTCCTGGCCGTTCGTTGCGAGCGAGGCCCTAAACCTGCCTTCGTCAAGGATGGAGCGCTGCAGCGATTTTTCGTCCGCGGCGGAAACGCGACTGCTGAACTCAGCGGCCCATCCATACCGGAATATGTGAAGCAACGTTTTCCCTAGGCTTATCTGGCCGATGAATGGCTTATGTTAGTTTGGATTTCTTATGAGCATCGATAGCCAGGCGCGTCAGCAGATTGAAGACCTGGCGCCGCACCTCCTGCGGCTTTCCGATAGCGAGGTCGATCGGCTCGTCGACACAGGCGACATCCTCAAGCAGCCGGCGTTCCGATCTGAGCTGTCGGGCGCATTCGGCCAGTTCTACGCTCCGTTCGGCTGGATCAACGATGAGGCCGACATCGTCATCATCGGCATCACACCGGGCCGCCAGCAAGCGAGCGCCAGTTTGCGCGCTGTGCGTGAGGCATTGCAGAAGGGAGCTAGCGCTGACGAAGCGGCGAAAGTCGCCAAGGAAAGTGCGTCGTTCAAGGGCGACATGCGCTCAACGGCCGCCAAGCTGATGAACCGCTTTGCGTTTGACCGGCTGTTCGGTCTTACCGATGCCGGTGAAGTCTTTAGCTCGGCCAGCCGTCGCGCCCACTACATGTCACTGCTTCGCTGGCCGGTCCTGCACCGGAAGAAGCAAAAAGGCGTGGCGCGCTGGTCCGACTTTGGCGGTGGTGCGGAAGCTTTCAGCGATCTGATGCTGCTGCGCTCGATCGCTGAGTATTTCGAGCCCGAGATTTTGCGCTTTCCCAACGCCTGGCTGGTGCCGTTCGGCGACGTCCCGGCCGAGGGGCTGCGTAGGATGGTCGCCAAAGGCTTGGTCGACCCTCAAAAGGTTCTGGCGGGACTGAACCATCCCGCAGGCCATCAATGGAACCGGCATAACTGTCAGCTTAACACGTCGGACGATCACAGCGCCTGCGCGCCGAATGTCGGATGCGTTGGCGTAAGAGCGCGCAGCCGGGCGTTGGAGCAGAGAGTTGCAAGTCATCTCGGGACATCTGCCAAGTGGACGTAGGTGCAGGGGCTTAGCCAGCGGATTTTGACCCTGTCAGGGTCGCCCGCGCTGGCACCTAGGCTGTGCCAGTCGAAAAGGTTCCAGCCTCAACACGCACAGACCCGCATCCCATGAAGGATTTCTTCCCAGTTCGAATTTGTAACCGAGTTGTTGCAGGCCACAGAGGGCGTGCATCAGCCAGTAGTCTTTCTCAACGAGTCCAGGATCGATTTTCAGGGTGTCGCCGACAACCGCGAGCAGGTCGCCGAAGTCGGATTGCTCGTGGAGGAAGGTCACGCAGCTTGTCTCGCTTCATCGCCCTTGAAGAGAGGTTCCAGAAGTTTGCGAACCCGCGCCGAGTCGTATTCGTAGACTGCCTTGGTCAGGCGCTTGCGATCCATCTGCCTGGCGCGCGCCAGCGCCCGCTCGCGGACGGCGCCCTGGTCTTCCGCCAGCCTGTTCAGGTTGTGCAGCAGGTCGACGAGCAGGAACTCCTCGCTGACGCTCTTTGGAAACGATGCGCGGCGGCGAAAGTCATAAGCGCGTCCGTTGAGCTCGAACTCGCCGTGTCGCTTGTGATTGTAGACGACAGGCGTGTTGTAGAGCTGCGTCGTTCCCACGCCCAGGCCGTTGTAGGCGTTGGGCGACACCAGCAGGAACCGGTCATCGTGCAGGAAGGAGCCGACCAGTTCTTCAGGCGCTGCGGGCGCAGCGCCGAAACGTGTCTTTCGCGGCGCCATGTAGACCCCGCCCGAAACCTTCTTGAGCCGACCCTCTTCAAGCAGCTGCTGGAGGTGGCGATCGACAGCGTTCGACCACTGCGCGAGATCCTTGCGGCGGTAGGCCTGTCCAGGCCGGAGGCGTTTCTTGAGGTCGTCAAGCGCTGACATCGCACGCTCCTTCGTCGGTGAACCTAGTGCGTGAGGGGCCAATATGCAAGAAATGTTGTTAAAAAAGCATGCAAAATCGGTGACAGATTCCTGGCTGGGTCGGAAAGTACATCATTTACGTCGAACCAGACCTCGCAATCGGCGGAAGAGTAGGGTTGATCGGCGGTCGGTTACTGAGGGTTTAGATACAAAACCTCGGAGGTTGGCCGCTCTTGCCCGAGGAATTGTATCAATCCTTCCGGCGGTAGGGCGTCTGGAAAAGATCTGTAAACGCTCGTTGCGCGCCTCCCGCTGGTAAGAACCGTCGGCAGTTGTCGACAAGTGCCGACACTCAGGCGGAGAGCTTCGCTGATGATTTCGTATTGGTTCGAGGGACAGGGCCTCACCTTCGGCCCGCGCTCTAGGCGCGGTGCGCCCGAAGCCGCGCCCCAGTGCGGGTCTTCCCCCTTCGGGTGACGATCGCTGAGGCGGATGAAGCGAATGCCTGATGATTTCTAGGAAACCCGGGACTAGCGGATGAACTGCAGGTGAGAAATAGGCTTACTGAATCACTTTTCCGCGCTAGCTTGAGACGACACTAGGGGGGTTGCCAGCCACTGACGTTCGGATAGGCCGAAGCCATTGGCGCACGGCGACCAGCCGATCGAGGGGCTGGATTGTCGAATCGAAAAGCCATTGCCGAGGCGCGGGAGCTTCTTACGGTCGCGCGGAAGATCGCGAAGTCTTTTCGCGATGAAGCAACGACGCCGACCAAACGTCTCAATCTCTGCAGGCAACTGTTGTCGCGGACGGCCATTGGCGCGCCGCTGGAAGACTTCCGCGGTCGATTGGTCGAGCTGACAATCGATGAGCGTCATTATTGGATCGGTACGTTCTACACTCTTCTGTTGGAAATAGGGGAGCGGCAGTCGCTCGCCGCGTATTTCACGCCTCCTCATCTAACCACCAACATCGTCACGCTTGCACAGGAAGCCGGCTTTAAGCCGGGGACTCACACAGTCATCGATCCGGCAGCTGGAGGGGCTGCATTTCTCTCCACCATTGCTGCGTCCATGCGCCGAAGCAAACTGCCCGCTGAGATCATCCTTGAGCGACTGAGAGGCATGGAGATCGAGTCGGGATTGGCTCGATTGTCGGAGACACTGGTCGGGGAGCGACTGGGCGGCGTCGAGGTCGATCCAGCTTCTATCGTCCGCCATTGCGATTCATTACGAGTGCGCGAGATCGGACAATTCGACCTCGTCGTGGCCAATCCGCCTTACGGTCGGATCGCGCTCGCGGACACCGTCGGCTCTCACTGGAAAAACGTCACCCATTCCGGGCACATCAAC
Organism: Hyphomonadaceae bacterium; assembly: GCA_965229115.1. Lineage (GTDB taxonomy): Bacteria > Pseudomonadota > Alphaproteobacteria > Caulobacterales > Hyphomonadaceae > UBA7672. Next base: position 1,564,251 of record CBDDIR010000003.1, read on the forward strand.
CGCTACGCGCTGTTTGCGGAGCTCTGCCTTCGTCTCGCCAAGCCAGGAGGGCTGATGGCGCTCGTTGTGCCTGCGAGCGTCATGGGTGGCCCGCTATACGATCGCCTCCGAAGTCACATACGATCGAAGGCCGAGATCAAGTTATTGGCCTCGGTCATCGACCGCGACGACGTTTTCGTTGACGTCGCCCAAGATGTCGCTGTGCTTCTCGCGCGTGTTGGGAAGGCTCACCAAGCAACCTCCTACGTCAGCTTTGGTAGGTTTGCCGGGCGAAACGCATACAAGTCGGCTGGAGCATCACGCCTGCCCGCCGAAGCCGGCGGATCTTGGCTCGTTCCATTGGCGCGCTCACGCTTCCCTAAAGGTGGTGCGACCCTTAGCGACTACGGGGCGACAGTCCGGGCGGGGTACTTCGTTTGGAACCGCGAAAAGGAGCGGATGAAACGGAAGGGGGCAAAGCCGCTCACGGTCCCGCTCATCTGGGCGAAGAACATTCGCGCGGGCAAGTTGTGTGTACCCACTGATAGGAAAGGCAAAGGTACCGACTTCGTCAGATTCAAAGAGGACAGCCCCTCGATAATTCGGTCAGACGCGCTGGTCCTTCAGCGGACAACAACAAGTTCGCAGCCGCGTCGGCTAGTGGCAGCTCGAATTGATCCGGCGACCGTGAAAAAACACGGCGGCGTCGTCTCAGAGAACCATACGATCGTCATCACGACAGCAAAGGCGGTGATGCTGAAACGCGTCCTAACCTTGCTAAACTCGAAGCCAGTCGACGACCGTTACCGCCAGCTATCCGGTACCGCGAGCATTGCGGTGACGTTGCTTCGAACTCTGGATCTTCCAAAGCCCGATGTCCTTGCAAGAGCGTTCGATCGTTTCGGCTATACCGACCAAGCGATAGAGGAAGCCTACCTTCAATCCGCCGACGCAGTAGCGGAGAAGCGAGCATGAGCCGAGGGCGGGGAGGGCCTCTACCACCGAACCCTCCGCGCACTGGGTCTGCAGAAACACGCCGGTCCCAATCCGATCAGGCTAAACAGGCAGTGCTCGATCGCTACAAACAGATGACCGAAGCGCGTGCTCAAAAGGCCAGCGAAGACGCAGCGCGGCGCGCGAGCAGACCACAACGCTCGGCAGAGCGCTTTTCAGATGCGCTTGCTAAAGTGCCTTTCTATGTGATCGGCACCGGGACGCGCCTTACCGCAACGTCGCTGTACAAGAAGCTCGGCGAGCATGCTGTCGATGTCTTGAACAACGAGGATTCAAAAGTGCTGCTGTGCTGGCCGCACTCGGATCCATCGCCAGCGGCTGTTGCTTCGATGATTGCCCTGTCCGCATGTGGCGCAACCGACGAAATCCAAGTGGGTGAGCATCCGGCGCTAAGCGCACCGATGGGGTTGCGGGCTCTCATTTATCCTTACGCCCGAACAGCGCATCGTCCCCTTCGCCACATCTATGTCGACAAGGACTATCTTGCTGATCTGCACATCAAGCACCAGCTTAGGCGAGGGCCAGACACCGACGCAGCGTTCGCAGATTACCATAAGACCGTGGCGCGCTCCCGCTCGTTGAAGGGAGTAGGGACGGACGGGCAGACCTACCTCGAACTTCGGCACCCATGCCTGGACGAGTTGATGCCGTCTGGACCCTGTCATGGTTCGGACGGCCGGAGCGAACTGCTCTGGCGGGTCGGCGGAAAGACTGATTTGGGGCGAGGGCAGCGAGCGATCAGCCGAACGCGTCAGGCGGACGATCCAGCCCAAGCCAGCTTCTACCTTTTCGGGCTGCGAGAGCGGGACGGACTTCGCAAGCTTGGCGACATCAAGGGTGGTCTGGATCTGGTGTTCCTCGATCTCGACCGGACGGGTCGTGGTCGTCTTGGTCAAGATTGGGAGAACCGCGTTAGCGAATTCGTCGAAGCGCTACGCGAGCGGTTCGGTGCGGTGCCCATTTTGGCAATGACGGATGACCCCTGGACCTACAACACGCTTCGATTTGGTCCGTTCGGCCAGAAGGAAGGGAAGAGGGGACGGCGCGCGCCAGGACGCTCGTCAGTGCTTTTCGCGCCCAATCCCGACATCGTCGCATCTTCAGAGTATGTCCCGACTTCCTATTCCGGCGTCGAGTCTATTGACATCTTAGGATATGCTGGAGAAACAGCGGCGCTTCTTGGCGACCTTCGGGGTGCACGGCGAAAAGCATTCGACCAGTTAGACCGTTCTTGTGCGACCCTACTGGGTGACCTTTGCCAGATCATTCGGCGATGCGCCGCGCTTCCAGGTTCGGTGGCGCAGCTCAACGAGTACGTGACAAATGAGGCGGAGGGCGCGCTCGCCGCGGCAGACCTTCTTGCCGCTTATCGGATCGGTCCCATTCTGAAAGAGCTGCGGGCAGATTTGGGCGCATATGCCCAGCTGCATAGGGGCGATCTGAATGACCTTTGCGCCCGCGCAGAGCGCCTCGCGGGAAACGTCGCCCAGTTCACGCCGATGGCGCCGCTTTTCCGCCAGGTCATCGAAGGGTTCACCGCAAAGAGCTCAAGGACGGTGGTCGTTTTTCCGAAGGACATGGTCGCCGAGTTTGCCGCCCATATTGTTTTATCCGATCCACAAATTGGAACAGCAATTCGCGGCCGCATGGACAAGGGCATGGTGATCTTCACGGATCGTGACGGCCTGAAGGACCTAACGCGCCTCCCGCCACGCGAACGCAATCACATCAAGACCCTGATCGTGGTCGCGCCGAGCCGCTCAAGCCTTATCTCCCTCATGACCGACGAATGGCTGCCGGACAGGCTGATTGTTTTAAGCGACTCCGACACTCTTTCTGCCGTCGTTCGGGACGCAGAGCAGCTCGGCGACCTGCCAGAACTGGCGATGTTGGCCGACCGCATGAAGGTCCTCGCAAACAAGGCTCGTCCAGTCGTTGACCGGCTAACCGGTACGCAGGTCATTCTCGAAATGGAAGCGATTGACGACCTGGACTTTCCCGTCAGCGGGGTTGTTAACCTGGCCGGCCGGGTCCGTAGTGATCAACCAGTGCTTCGGTTCGAGATGGATGGCGGGCAAATCGTACTCGCGCGGCCTGGCACAAAGCTCGTCGTTCAGGACCGCTCGCGCGCCGTGCCGACATTCTCAGAAGATGAAGCAAGGGCGGTCGAAGAGGGGGATCGTGTCTGTGTCATCGGCGATGCGTTCCTCGCAATGGCTCGGCCCATCCTCAACATCACCGTACATGCGGCTGAAGAGATCAAATACTACCACAAACTTGTCTTGGAGCGCTTTGCTCAACTCGAAGGCGTCACAAGGCCTGAGAGGCTGCGAACCCTCGTTGCGCGCATGGGGCGCCAAGACGTCACGCAAGAGCGCGCGCTGTATTGGGTTGACCTTGAAGACCAGCTCGACATCGCTACCGCCGATGTTGTGCCCCACGCCCCGCAGGACTGGGAAACATTCCTGGCTTTCATGCGCGCGCTGCAGGTAGCCGACTCGCTCGCGCAGCAGTTCTGGACGTGGGCGGTAATCGCGCAACGTCGCAGCCGCCTGCGCGCCGCCTTCACCTTCCACGATGCCTATCGCGGTATATTGATCGACAGCTACTCCGCCCAATCAGACAATCCGGAGCGCGCACATGAAATTCGGCGTTTGCGCGCTGGCGCCGAGAACTTCGTCAGTCGCGTTCGGAGAAAGATAGAGCAGAGGGGGGACGATGCTCGGACTTAGCAAGTCGGCGCTTCGCGCCGTCGACCAGGAACTTAAAGAGGCAGTTTGTGCCGGCGTCGTAAACCTTGCCGTAAGCCGTGTCACCGGTAGCGATGCCGAAAGCACAATCCTCTACGGGATTTCACCGCGGCGTTCTATTGTGTCGGGCCAGCTGCTGCCACGCTTCGATGCCGGCGGCCAGGCCGATGAATCGTCCGACATTCGCATCGCTGCGATTGGCCTCGACTTTCGCATTGCTTCCGATAGCGCCGGCGCGGGAAGAATCCAGCCTCATTTCTCGGTCTACGTCCGTGTGCTGCCGGACTGGGCAGAGCTGCAAAATGCCAACCTCGGCCTTGAAATACCTTTCGAGCTGCAGCGAGCGGTTCAGACTGCGGTCGATGCGCGTATTCGGCAGCTGCGTGACGAGCGCTTCAGAGCAGAGAATGTTGCCACCCCTGCATGGGCAACGCTGACGCCTCAGCAGAAGCAGCGCGTTCGAGAACAGCGGACGGCAATTCAGGCTGAGGTGCGGCGCCAAGCCTACCGAGAACAGGGAATCGAGCTTCTCGCCGCGGACGATCAGTTGATGGCGCCTGCTGATGCAGCCGGTGCCCCCACTGATCCAAACGCACCGCCTGCAGATGATCAGGCCGCTGCCGCGCAGCCGGTGTTGCCGATTAGTCGCCTGCTCCAGGGCGGACGACGAATCCCATTTCAACTCCTGCAAAGCGCGGCGCCGCCAGCGAAATGGCGACGACTCGCGCTTGACCTGCCGACATTTGACTGGAGCCTAGGTGCGTCGGCCGACGTCGTGCAAGCAGACCTCACACCCTACAACGATCGCCTCCGTCAGGTGGTGACAGATACGGTCACGATCTGGCTAACCTCCGCAGAAGGAATGGCTGCGACGTGGCGAGATCTTGATGTCCAACCCCAGGACGTCATCTCCGAAGCCGCATGGCTAGGTTACCGAGCAAGGGCAGCGCAGATGCCCGTCCCGGTTCCGCAACTTCTCCCGAAGGTAGATGGCATCGTCGTACAGATTGATCGCATCATCGACTTGACCGAAGCGGGTACGGCATCCGTTCGTGTTGTTCTTGACAACCGCACGCCTGAAGGGACGCGCCAAGAGGCCGAAACGCGTTGCGATGCAGCGTTCAGCACGTCAATCGACGTCGCCATTCCCGCCCACATACACCGGCCCCTGCACCTTGACCGCGTTGAGCCGTCTTATCGCTTTCGCCAGTACTTGGACTATCCGGCGATTGGTTTGAATTGCGGGGTAACGAGTTCGTTGGCCGGGCAGACTCTTTCTCTAAGGACAACGTGGTCACCCACTTTCGTCCAGCCAAGGATTATCCCGCGTGAGGGCGTTGTGCCGGTGCAATTCCAACGCTTGGCGTCCGATGAGTTCCTGGTCAGCGATCTTCGTAATCTTCCTCGGACCTACGAGCAGTGGATCAACGAGCAGGAAAACTCGCTCAGGACCGTTATCGTCGAAGGCCTCAATGCCGCCGACGCGCATCGTGAAACAGAACGGTTCAACACCGATTTGGCGGGTCAAAGGCAAGAGGTTCGCTTCATAGAACAGGGCATCCGCCTACTTGAGGAATCGCAGGCTGCCTATCGGCGCTCGCCCGCTGACCGCCGGGGTATCCCTTATCGTGCCTGGTTGCTGATGAACCGGTCGTTCTTTGTTAGGGACGGGAACGATGCCCAACGAGGTTGGCGCCTTTTTCAGCTCGCTTTCGTCCTTGCCCATGTATCGACGTTTGCCTCGCGCATGGATGAATATCGATCCTTTCAAGATTACCGGATGGATGAAGAAGCGGCGAGCTTGCTCTACTTCCCGACCGGGGGTGGCAAGTCCGAGGCCTTCTACGGAGCGCTGTTGTACGCGATGTTCCTTGATCGACTGCGGGGGAAACAACGCGGTGTGACTGCGCTCATCCGCTATCCCCTGAGGCTTCTTACACTTCAGCAAGGGCAGCGCCTTCTAAAGCTGATCGCTCATGCCGAACTTGTCCGCCTTCGCGAGAATGTCGGCGAGTGGCCGTTCGAGATCGGGTTTTGGGTTGGAGGAAAGAACACGCCGAACCGGTACCGACCGCCGCCGTCGATGGTGCCGATGGCTGATGATCATACTCACCCAGACGACTCGCGGCTTGAGGACGACGCAGTGGGTGTGTCCGAAGATGAGATCGAGGACGGTATCCGGTATCGGGAGTACCGGGCATCATACAACAAGGTTTCGTCCTGTCCGGTTTGCGGCGAGGAGACTGGGCTAAGGCGTTATGAAGGCGCGGACCGTGACGCCGGCCGATTAGGAATTACCTGCTTCAGCGCCCGGTGTGCTTGGAATACTGAGGTCGGCGGTCCGCTGCCGTTCTTGCTAACGGACGACACGATCTATCAGCGAGCGCCAGCCATCGTCCTAGGAACGGTCGACAAGCTCGCCATGCTCGGCCAGCACACCAGTACGATACGACAGGTCCTAGGAATGTTCGGCCTCGGCCGCACGATTGGACCGACAGGTCATCTGTACACGCCGCCGATCGACACCGACATCCAGCAGTTTCTTTCGGATCGCGGCCACCGGTCAGTGTTCCCCGCCTTTTCCCAAGGCGACAGAGTCTTCGTCGATCCATTTCCGTCGCTTATCATCCAAGATGAAGCTCACTTGCTGGAAGAAAGCCTCGGCACTTTTAGCGGGCTGTTCGACAGCCTCTTAGAAACGACGCTCCGTGATATTGATCGCCTTGCGGGCGACGATTTGCAGGTGTCACGCGTCTGGCAAGATGGCCAGTATCGTGGTCCGCGCATGCCGAAGATCATTGCGGCGACTGCAACAATCTCCAATCCTGATCGACAGTTGGAAGTACTCTACCAACGTGAGCCGCTTCGTTTTCCCTATCCCGGTCCAGATCTCTACCGGTCGTTCTTTGCGGAACCGGCTCCGCCGCCTCCCATGAACGAGGAGCGGACAAGGATCGCGGTACGTTCGAGCGACCCCGAAGCCACTTCGCCGTGGATGAGATTATTCGTCTCTCTGATGACGAACGATGCGTCACATACCGTGACGGCCGTTTCTACATTGAGCTCTTTCCATCTCGTCATCACAAACCTCTATCGGGACCTCCTAGATCCTGCGACACGTGCTGCAGCGATAGCGCGAATTCGCGCGGCGCAAGGTTCAGATGCCGCTGCCGTTTGGCGCCAGGCGGCAATTGACCGTGCTCTCGCGGGCGCCCGCGAGGTTGAAATCATGGCTCTCGTCGATCTTCACAGGATCGCTCTCGCTTATGTCACTAACAAGAAGGGCGGCGACCAAGTGATGGATGCCCTGGATGCCGCTATCCATCAGCGACACCGGCTGGCGGGGCTTCCACCATCCAACTTCATCAGCCGCCTTATCTCTGGCGGCATCGATATGAAGGACATCCAGTCCATCATGTCAGAAGCAGAAGGCGACAACGAGGGCCGCAGCTATCCAGAACTGAGCGAGCGCGTTCGCAACATCGTCGCGACTTCGGCAATCAGTCACGGGGTCGACGTTGATCGCTTCAATTCGATGTTCTTCGCCGGTCTTCCATCCGATATCGCCGAGTATATCCAGGCTTCAAGCCGGGTAGGGCGGACGCATGTTGGTTTCGTCATGCTCCTGCCGACACCGCAGAGCCGCCGGGATCGATATGTCGTCGAGACCCACGACATCTTCCACCGGTTCCTCGAACGGATGATTGCGCCTCCAGCCGTGGAGCGCTGGGCCGAAAATGCCATCCGCCGTGTGCTGGCCTCGCTTGTTCAGACCTGGGCCATTCTCCGGGAGGCGGAGGGCTTTTTTGAATTGCCCGACGATCAGAAGGCTCGCGCGCAATCCTTCACGACGATTTCGCCCGTAAGCGCATTGGCGCGCAATGACCAAACCGGCTTCGTCAACGAAGTCGGCGGTTTCATACTGCGAGGAATAGGATTTGATGGACGGGGGCCAGGGCATCGCGGCCAGCCGGTGTATGCGGACCTCTACCGAAACCTAGTCGGACAAGAAGTGACCCGGTTCGCTCGCGCAATGCGTGACCTGGCGTCGCCGCAGGCTTTCAGCGACTACTGGGCCGATAGCCCGACGTTCAAGCCACCGATGACATCCCTACGAGACGTCGATGAGGCTGGGATTATCACCGCGGGCTTCCATGATGCCCGCGCACGCCAAGGGAGACAGCGCATCGATCAAGACGATCTGATGCGCGTCATGCGCGCAATCCGAAGTCAGCGAGGCGTGGTTGCAGAGACGGACGGGGAAGTTCCGGAAAGGGGGGCGCAATGACAAGAGCGCCAAGAAACCAAGGTGCCGCCGGCGGCTGGCGCGCCGGGCCAGGCAGGAGGCGGCCGCCGCCGGGCGATGGCGGCGACAATGACAGCCGCCGACCTTCACCGCCGACAATGTCGCGTTCGCGGGTTCAGCTGGCAACGACCTATGCGCCGGCTGCGCTGTTCACTTGGGAAGGGGCCAAAGGAATTTGCCGGGCGGTCCCGATCGAGAATGAAGTTTCGCCGAGCGGAGCTACCCGGCAATTGATCTTCGATGGCGTCACGGAAGTTGCTTCCAACTGGTTCCATCGTGCGTCGAACATCCGTGCGCCTGATCCGGTCCCTATCGAGCTGATCCTCGATGACGATTTCTACAATCACCAGACCGGACTGATCGAGCCGAACTGGCTTCAGGATTTTCAGCTGACTGATCCCGGGATTGTGGGGTACGTGCCTTACCCGCTGCTCTATCGGTGCGCCCAATGCGGCCATCTCGAAGAGTATGAGTCCATCCATGAACAAGCCGAGAGGCCCCTACCAGCCCGCTGTAACGGTCACAACGCGCGCTGGACGCAAGTGGACGTCGTCTATGTTCATTGGTCCGGCAATCTTGAGCCGCTCAGCCCCTTCCGAAATAACATCGACGCTCAGGGAGCTGTGTCGCCAATCCGCGTCTGCACCTGCGGCGGGCGTGACTTTCGTCTCTTGAACCAGAGCCCAGTGTTTTCCGAATGGCGTTTCGTTTGCGAGGGCTGCGGCGTTAGCCGTGAACTGAAGCAACCGGACCCGCGTTCGTGGGAAGTGTTGGATCGGGTGCGGCGCGCGGGCGGTCGCAACTTCCAGTTCATCGAAACCAACATGCTGCCTGTCTCTTATCGCGCTAACGCGGCATTCTATCCGCAGAGAGGCACGTTCATCGAGTTCACCGACCGCAACGTAGTCGATATTCTCCTGCCACAGCGACAGAACGACTTACTCCAACGTGTTGCTGAAATTCACGGCGTACCGTTCGTCGGACCTACCGAAGCAGAGGTGGAAGCTGCTCTGACGGCCGTAGGGCGTGCAGCAGAATGGCAGAACTATCGCGAGATGTTGCGCTTCGCTGAGCAGGCAAACGCTCCACGCCTCGCAACCCAGCTGCGCTTGCAGGCAGAAGAGCTCCGGGCGACTTGGTATTCGGACAACACGGTTAGCCGGGGCACTGTCGATAGCGCCGCAATGGCTGCGGCCGTTGTCCAGCGCGATGGCTGGGCAAAGCGTTATGACCCAATCCGCCTAACGATAGAGCACGATAGGTTCGTGGCCGAACATATCGTCGCGCGGGCGGAGAGACATGAAGCTGTCAATGTCATGGATCCCGATCGGTTGATTTGCGATGCTTACGGCGACCCGACCCGGATGCAGCGCTACAGGACACAGATTGGCGCCCTGCTCGAAAATCTCGGGGTGAGTGAACTTCACCTCATTCGCGGACTACCGATCTGTGAGTTCAGTTTCGGGTACACGCGCGTTTCTTCAACGCCGGTGTACGTCCGCGAGTACAACAACCAAAATGTGTCGATGCCGGTAAGGCTGAATGCGTTTCCGCGCATGCCGAACGGACGGCATCCTATCTATGTGACGCAGCAACGGAACGAGGCGCTGTTCTTCAAGCTCGACAAAAGCCGCGTTCGCCGCTGGCTGCAGTCGAACGGCATCGTTGATATGCCGACGGCTGATCAGTCTTTGGGCGCGGCTTACATCGAAACATATCAGGACTTCGAACCCTTCCTGGATCAGTTCAAGAGCAGGGAAGGCCTTGGAAATCCTCAGCGGGCGCTCACGACTTATTCCTATATGTTGCTACACAGCCTTGCACACCAAGCGATGCATGCGTTGGCTGATGCGTCAGGCCTCGATCGCGATGGCTTGGGTGAACACATCTTCCCGGCAGACTATTCTTTCGTCATTTACCGAAAGGGTATGACCCCTGATCTCGGAAACATTTCCGCAATGTGGCGCAACCATGCGGGCGACTTCCTTCGTCGCATGTTCGATCCGCGCTTGCTGCGCTGTGGATCAGGCACGCTATGCGATACGAAGGGCGGCGCATGCCCGGCATGCATAATGATTTCGGAAGTCAGCTGCATTGCGGGAAATAACTTGCTGAGCCGCGCCAGTTTGCGCGGAGGGCATGGGCCGCTTTGGGAACCACAGGACGCGCCCCCGCTTGTGGGGTACTTCGATCCGAGGCTCGTCCATGACTGACGCTTTGGTCGCACCATCGGCACGAGCCCAATTCGTTGTGACGTTGCCTCCCGATCCGAGCCGGATTGGGCAGGAGCTGCAGCGCGGCGCCGGTTCGTCGTTCACGGTCTTGACCGACACCAAGGATGCTTTTCTGCATCTTGCCCGGCGGGCGAAAGAGCGACTAGTGGTTATGACACCGTACATCGACGCCGCCGGTCTCGATTGGGCAGTCGATCTTTTCGCGGCCACACAAGCACCCCGCCGCGTCCTAGTTGTGAGGGGAGACGACCAGATTCCGCGTGCTGGCTTCGCCGCAGAGCGCTTGAGAAATCTCGTTACTGAGCTTCACAATTATCGATTTGAGACGCACGATGCTGACGGCAAAGCGGCTCTTGAAACCTTTCATGCGAAGATCGTACTTGCAGATGGCGTTGCCGCCTATGTCGGGTCCGCGAATTTCCTCTACCGATCTAGAGAGGCCAACCTGGAATGTGGTTTCCTGCTGGAAGGTAGCGCGGTCACGCCGGTCGCTATTGTTGTCGACGCCGTCCTGCGTATGTTCAAGGCCGCCTCTTGAACATGGTCGCGTGAGATGACTTTGAATCAAGGTGCATGACGCGGATGGCCGTAAAGTTGATTGTAGCGGTGACGGACGGGGATTGGTTCGACCATCTGCGCAACATTCCCAACCTTGAAGAAGCGAATTTCTGGTCGCCATCGCCGTCCAATTTCCGCGCTCTGCAGCCAGGGGAACTTTTTCTTTTCAAACTTCATGCCCCGCGAAACTTCATCGTCGGTGGCGGTATCTTTGCCTATTCGACGACGCTTCCTTGTTCTCTGGTTTGGGAAGCGTTTGCCGATAAAAACGGCGCCACCACTGCTGCCGAAATGCGGACCCGCATTGCAAAATATCGACGGGTATCGACGGCTGAGCGAATGGACTTTGAAGTTGGGTGCCGGATACTGACGCAGCCTTTCTTCCTTCCGGAGGCGGACTGGATTCCGGTTCCCGCGAGTTGGTCTTCCAACATTGTATCATTCAAGACTTACTCGACTGACGAGCCAGATGGTCTGCGCCTGTGGGAAGCCGTGCAGGGCAGGGCAATGGCGAACCCATCCCCTCTCCCACTTCACGATGCACCGCGATTTGGCGAGCCCATTCTTGTCCGCCCGCGTTTGGGCCAAGGCGCATTCCGCGTATTGGTAACCGACAGCTACCATCGTCGATGCTCGGTCACAGGCGAGAAGACTCTTCCTGCGCTTGATGCTGCTCATATTCGCCCATACGGTGCTGGCGGCTCGCATGAGGCATCCAACGGCCTGCTCTTGCGTCGGGATCTTCATAGTCTTTTCGATGCCGGCTACGTGACGGTGACGCCAAAAAAGCGGTTTGAAGTTAGCGGACGCATCCGCGAGGAATTTCAGAACGGCCGCCACTACTACGCGTTGCATGGACAAGAAATATCCCTGCCTGACTTAGCAGAGCGACATCCCGAACGCGCAGCGCTTGCCTGGCACAACGAACATATTTTCTTGAGCTAGCGCCTAAGCGCTTAGAACGTGGTGCGGCGCGTCACTATTACCGAAATCCGCGTCCCCGCCTCAACCTTGATGGTCGGCGGGATCGCCAAGCTTCGATCGACGACGCGGTTGGTGACGACGGCTGCGCTCCGCTGCACGCCGTCGCGAAGGGCGTCCTGGACGGGGTCGTAGTTGGAGGCGACACCGACGCCTCCGAAGGTGATCCCGGGCTGGTCCTCGGTTGCAGCGACGCCGATATTGATCAGCGTGCCGAGTGCGGCGGCGCCGAACACCTCGCCCCAGTGGTTGTCGACGTCGCCTTTGACCCCGGCGGCCCCTGAAGGATCGACGGCGGCTTCATCAAGCGGGATCTCGTCGCCATTGGGCATGATGAGGCGCGACCACATGATGGCGACGCGGCTCTGGCCGTACTTGGCCGAGGATTTGTAGTCGCCGATCAGCTTGGCGCCCTGCGGAATAAGCAGGGTGCGGCCGGTGGCGCTGTCATAGATCGCCTGTGTCACCTGGGCGATCACCGGGCCGGGGGCTTCGGAATTGATGGCTGTTATCAGGCTGGCGGGGATGACGGCCCCGGGATGGAGGGCGTTCTTCGGGGTGGTGGATCGGGTAGGGGTTTGCGGATTGTCTTGTGGTGCGCGCAGGGCCGTAAGCGGGCTTTGAGGTGCGGGTGGTGCGGCGCCTGCTGTTGGTGTTGCGGCCTGAGCCTGTCGCAGTTCGAAGAAGACCGAGGAGCGATCGGCGAGCTGAGCCTCCTGTTCGGCGGGATCGGGCTGGCCCGGCGCGTCGGCATATCCGCTGGGAGAGCCGGACCAGGATGCCTCTGGTTGGTTGTATTGCGCCTGCTCCGGTGCGAACGCCGCGATGTCGCCAGCCATGGGCGGACCAAGGAGCGGCGGGCTGGCCGGTTGGGTCGCCACCTGTGCGATGGCGGCTTCCTCATAGGTGGCGGGCAGGTTGCGGATGGCGCTCTTGGCCATCTCGGGCCGGGCTGGGTCCGACATCATCGGTCGCGTTTCGGCCGGTTTTTTCGAGCCATCGTTCGCGAACCCGCCTGACGCGAGGACGAGGACCAGCGCGAGGCCGCCGCCGCCAGCTGCGAGTATCGCGGGCTTGTTGAGCCCCTTGGCTCCGGGACCTTTGACGCGGATGGCCGAGAGCGGCGGGGGCGGCTGGCCGCCGCCCTGCGAGGGACCCGCCGGCTCGTCATGCGGTGGCGGGGTGGGCGGGAGACCGTCAGCCATTGCGGCCACCTGTCGTGTTCGCAGCGCGGGTTGCGGATATCGGCGTCTGGCGCTCGATGGTCACAACCTTGGCGCCCCAGCCGGATCCGAGACGAAGTTCGGCTTTGGTGAAGAGACGGTCCACGACGTAGTAATTGCCCTGGACCCGATAGTTCACGAGTTCCGCGCCCTGGTCGCCGATGACGAACAGCGGCGGGGCTTCCATCGTGTGGATGCGCTCCGGCATTTCGATAAACACCTGCTGGCCGTCGTCGAAGGCGGCGAGCGGACGCCAGTCGGGTTTCGCGCCGCTGATCCGGTAGCGGAGGTTGAGCGCTTCGGGCGTGAAGGGCGGCGGCGAGGGCGCCAGCGCCTGGGGCGGCAGCTGATTCTGCAGGACAAGATCGGCGGGATAGCGCCATGAGACAGCCGCCATGGCAGGGCCTGCGACGCTCTTGAGTTCGACATGATAGACGCGTCTGTCAGTCATGATGACGAGGTTGGTCGCAAGGCTTGGTGCGTTCGGCTTGACCAGAACGTGGGCCTGCGTCGCTGGCCCCACGCCTGATCGGGCGTCGCCGACAATCCAGCGGGTCGTGTCGCCAGCCGATACCGAGAGTAGCGTCTCGCCCTGTTCAAGTGCGATGTCGGTGATGCGCTGAGGCGAGGCCTGGATCGCGTAGAGCGCGCCGCGCTCATAAGCGAACTCGTGCAGGGCGCCGACGAGTGAGGCGTCGCTCGGTTTCTGCAGCGCGGCGCGGTTGGTGGCGGCAAGATCGTTCCGGCTTTGCTGCGCGGTTGCGGGCATTGCGAAGATGATCGCAGCGAGGCTCGCGGCGAAAAGGTGTGTGCGTGTCATTGCTGGAGATCCCTGGACCAGGTGAAGGCGTGAACGTAAAGGCCAAGCGGGTTCTTGGAGAGCCGCTCGGGCGTTGAGGGCGGGTCGATCACGATGGTCGCAACGCCGGTAAAGCGTTCGACATGGGTGAGCGTGCCCGACATGTAGGTGGACTCGCGCCAGCGCAGGTTGAAGCTCTTCGGGCTGGCGCGGACGACGGAGAGGACTTCGACGGCGATATTGGTCTTGCCGACCTTGGCGAACGGATCGTCGTCGGCCGCCATGGCGTTGAGGACCTGCGCGCCGCCCTGTGTCGCCCAGTCATAGGCGCGTAGCCAGTTCTGCCGGACCACAATGGGATCGGAAGGCAGACCGCGCACCATCTCGACAAACCGCGCGAGGTGCCAGGATATCTGGGCGTCGCTCGGCTCGTAGGCCGACGTGGCGGGGCCTACGAGTCTCGCTTCGCCGGTATCGCTGGCTTCGATCACGAACGGAACGGCGGCAGGCCGCAGTGCAAGGAAAGCGACTGCCGCTGCCAGAAAACCGGCGACGCTGATCAGGCCGAAGGTCGCCGTGCGCCAGGTGCGGGCGTGATCCATGGCGGCGCCCATGCGGCGGTCCCACAGCTGCTGGGCCTCCCGGTAAGGAGTGTCGGGCTCGGTGGTCTTCTGGAAGCGCGAGGATCGCGCGCGGGCAAACATGGGGTTTACTCCCTGCTCTTGAGGTTGGGGCCTTCGGATGCGCCGCCGCCATCGCCGGCGCCGATGGTATGCGCCGCCATCAGGACGCCTTCGCGAATCTGCTGGGCGCGGCGGAAACGTTTCGCCCAGGCGGGCTGGCCGGTGCTTGATGAGGCGGCGGACCCCGCCGGGGTTGGAGCCAGGGTGGCTGCGCCAGATGCGCCGGTGACTGCGCGAGCGCCGGAGGTGCTGCGGGCCTGGAAGTGGCTGGCGACCTTGGCTGCAGCCTGGCGTGCGCCGCCTGCGGCGGCGGCGCCAAGGCCGACCGCCGCATTGAGCGGCGCTGCTGCGGGACCGGTAAGACCTGTGCGAAGCGAGCCGAGTGCGGTCACCGACCGGAGGCCGCCCGTCGCGGACGCCGCGCCGTTTGCGGCCCCGGCAGCGGCGCCGCCAGCGGTGCGGAGGGCCGCCGTTCCCGCCATGGTGGCGGCGGCGCCGGCGGCGGTGACGCCAAGGGCGGTTCCAACTGCAGCGCCAGCAGAGAGCTGCGGCGCGCCGGAGACGAGGCCAGCGGCGATCCGCGGACAGAAGATGGCAAGGCCCATCAGGGTCATTGACCCCAGCACGACGGCGAATGCCTGCTCGATCGTCATGTCGTTGGGGTCGAGCGCTGTCCTCAGGGTCGAGAACATCGTCGAGCCGATGCCGATGACGATGGCAATCACCAACACCTTGATGCCCGAGGCGATGACGTTGCCGAGGACGCGCTCGGCCAGGAAGGTCGTCTGCTTCCAGAAGGCGAACGGCACCAGCACAAACCCCGCCAGTGTCGTCAGCTTGAACTCGACGATGAGGACGAAAAGCTGGATCGAAAGAACGAAGAACGCTCCGATCACGATGATGCCGCCGATCGACAGCAGGATGATCTCCGGCATGTTGGCGAAGAACTCGAGCGGACCCGGCGCGATCGAGCCGATATGATCGAAGATAGGCTGCGACGCTGCGAGGCCCTCGGCCGCGATAAGACCCGGCTTCAGGAGGTCGGCCGGACCGAAGGACGCGGCGGATGCGTTGAGGCCCAGCGTAGCGAAACTGTTGAGAATGATCGTCGACAGCATTGCGAAGTTGCCGAAGATATAGGCGAACGCGCCGACATAGAGCGTCTTCTTGACGAGGCTCTGGATGATGTCGGTGTTGGAGCCCCACGCCCAGAACAGCGCGGCGAGGGTAACGTCGATGGTAATGAGGATGACCGCGAGCGAGGTCACGTCGCCAGATATCAGGCCAAAGCCTGAATCGATGTAGCGGATGAAGACATCCAGAAAGCCGTCGATCGCAGAAAAGTCGTTCACGTCCGTCCCCTGACCTTACCCTGAACTGGAATGCGCTCGCGCTGGCTACTGCCAGGGCTTCTGGCCTGGATGAGCCGTCTGCGCTGTCCCGAAGAAGTGTGCGTGCTGGGCGCGTGCGGCGGCTTGCACCTCCATCTGGCGCGCCTGCTCGACTGCTTCCGCCCGGCTCTGCGCAACCAGAAGCGACTGCAAGCGCATGCTCTGCTCAGCCTGGAAGGCAAGGATCTCGTTCGTCGCCTGGGTCGCCGACAGGGCGCCGGTCGCATTGGCGCTAGCGGTTGAAAGGCGCTGAAGCGTGCCCTGGTCTGACCGGAGCTGTTCCGTGATTTTGGCCTGCACCAGAAGCGAGGTGCGGAGCGCCGCCCGGGAGGCGTCGATCTGTTGCACAGCCGACCGTGCGCGCGCAGCGACGTCCGTGCCGGCATACTGGCCGCTATAAAGGCCCTGGAGCGCGTCGCGGGTTTCCTGAACCTGCAGGGCGATCCCGCCGGCCGTGTCGATCAGCTGATCGAGTTCCTGGAGCTGCCGCACAAAGTCTGGAGCGAACCGTTCCCCGAGTTTGGTAAGGTTCCTTGCGTCGTTCTCCAGGCTTCTCACCTGGTTGGTGATCTGGGTGACCTGGTTGTTGATCTGCTCCAGCGCCCGCGCCGCATTGAGCGCCGTCTGGATGAGGTTCAGCGGATCGATAACCGCGAGCTGTGCGTGGGAGGGCGCGGCCACGGGGCCGACAAGCGTCGCTGCAAGAATGACCCGCAGCACGGAGGAAAGTGAAAATCTACGCATGAGTGGTCTCCTGGGTTAGCTTGCGTGTTCGGGAATGCGGCGGGTGCGCGGGAGGGGTTGATCGTCGGGGCCGTCGAGTGCGTCGAGCACCCAGGCGAGCTGGCGTGCCTTGAGGAAGCGGCGCCAGAACGCGACGGCGCCTGCCTGCATCTCAAGGCGGCTGATCAGCTCGCGGGAGGTTGAGTCGGAGGCGGCGCAGAAGGCCAAGGCCACGGGTCCAAGATCGAGTTCGAACAGTCGCCGACCCTTGGGGCTGGCATAATAATAGTCGCGCTTGCGCTGGGCAGTGGCGATTAGCTCGATCTCGGTCTCGTTGAGGCCGAAGCGCTCATAGGCCTGCCGCTGTTGCGGTTCGAAGGCGCGCTCGTTTGGCAGGTAGATCCGGGTCGGACAGGACTCAATCAGGGCAGGCGCGATCGCGCTGTCGGCGACGTCGGCCAGCGACTGGGTCGCAAACACCACGGCGACATTCCTCTTGCGCAGCGTCTTCAGCCACTCACGGATGCGCGCGGCAAAGAGCGGCGAGTCGAGGAACAGCCAGGCCTCGTCCAGCACCAGGAGCGTGGGCCGTCCATCGAACCGCTCTTCCAGCCGATCGAAGAGATGGAGCAGGGCCGGCGCCGCCGCCTTCGGGCGCGCCATGATCTCTTCCATCTCGAAGAGGACAGCGTCGGAGAGCTTGAGGCGATCCTCCGCGCCGTCGAAGATCGCGCCATAGGCGCCATCCTGCGTGTAAGGCAGTAGGGCTGCTTGCAGTTCGGCGTCCTGCACGAGCAGGCGCAGGCCGGTCAGGTGACGCTGTTCGCGTGGCGCACTGGCGAGGGAGCCGAGCGCCGACCATACCCGCTCCTGCATCTCCGGTGTCTGGACAACGCCTTCCTGACCGAGCAGCCCCATCACCCATTCGAGCGCCGCCGACCGGGCGGGGGGATCATCAATGCGCGCCAGCGGCTGGAAGGCGGGATTTGCGCCGCCGCCGAGATCAATGGCGTCGCCGCCGATGCCGAGGATCGCCGCCCGCGCCGATCCGCCCTTGTCGAACACAAAGACCTGCGCGTCGGGATAGCGCCGCCACTGCAGCGCGAGGAAGGAGAGCAATACCGACTTGCCAGCGCCTGTAGGCCCGATGACCAGGGTATGACCGACGTCACCGACATGAAGATCAAGGCGAAAGGGCGTCGATCCGTCGGTCCGGGTCACGCTGAGCGGTGGCGCGTCGAGATGCCGGTTCCACGGATCTCCCGCCCACGGCGTCGCCAGCGGCGCGATGTGCGCGAGGTTCAGCGTCGAGACCATTGGATGACGGACATTGGCCCAGGCATGGCCGGGCAGGCTGGACAGCCAGGCCTCGACGGCGTTGAGAGTCTCGGCGATCGTAGCGAAGCCGCGCGCAGAGATAATGCGTTCGGCAACGCGAAGCCGTTCGTCCGCCTCCTGTGGCGTGGCCCCCATCACGACAAGGGTCGAGGTGAAGAAGCCGAAGCCGATCAGCTCTGATCCAACCTCCTGCAGCGCCGCATCGACCTCTTCGGTCTTGGCGATGGCGTCTGGATTGGAGAAGGTCGCCTGCTCCTTCGTCAGCATCTCCTTGACCAGCGCGGAGAGCGATTTGTGCTTGGAGAACCAGAGCCGGCGCCATTTGGTCAGTTCCCGTTCGGCCTCGCTGCGATCAAGGCAGAGGTGCCGGGTCATCCAGCGATAAGGCATGCCAAGTGCGTTGAGGTCGTCGAGCACGCCGGGATTGGTGAAGGGTGGGAAACCCTTGAGGGTGAGGACGCGCAGGTGCTGGTCGCCCAGCATTGGCGCAACGCCGCCGACGAGGGGGGCATCACACAGCAGGCCGTCGAGAAAGGCAGATGCAGCCGGCGCGCGGACGGGCGTCGCGCGGGGCGATACCGTGCGCTTCAGATAGGTCAGCGTCGCGTCGTCATCGAGCGGATGGAATTCGGCGACGATAGCCTGGAACAGGCTGAAGGCCCAGCCGCAGCTCTTGTCGAACTGCTCCAGCGCTTCCCGCGCTATCTGGTGGTCGATCGCCTTGCCCGGCTTTCCACTTTTAGCGGTTTCGGCTTTTGGCGCGGTCGCCTTCTTGTCCTGGTCGAGTTCGAAGAAGAAGCTCGACGCCTTGCGGCTGGAATCGGGCGCCGGCGTCCATTGCAGGGTAAGATGGTGGATGGTCTCGAACTGCGAGGACGCCTGCTCGAACGCGGCGGCCCGCTCGCTGTCAATCAGCCGCGACAGGTCATCCTCGAATGCGCCTGAAGGGTAGCCTGTCACTTCGCGGCGTTCGGCCTCGATGTAGATGGCCCAGCCTGATCCCAGCCTGCGAAAGACATTGTTGACGCGCGCGACGAAGGACACGAGCTCCTCCGGCGTTGACGAGCGAACGTCCGGCCCGCGGAACCGCGCCGTCTTCTGGAACGAGCCGTCCTTGTTGAGAATGACGCCCGGCGCGACCAGGAGGCCCCATGGCAGGAAATCCTCAAGCCGGTTCGGCTGGTGTGCGTAAGGGGCGAAGCTGATCATGGTCGGGATTCCTGTGGCTAGGCGCCGGTCAATCAAATCGATTTGGAACGCGCATCGCGCGCTTCAGGACGTCGATGGCGTCGGGGTCTTTCCTCGCGAGAAAGACCCCGACGATGTGACCCACGACGCCCACGGCTATTCCCACCAGCGGCGCGCCAGCGAAGGCGATGACCGCCGCCAGCGTGCCGTTGAGGATTGCGTAGGGACGCGGCGCTCCGCCCATGAGGATGGGTTGAGTGAGCGCCTGTCGCACGGGTGCGAGGTAGCCTGGAACATCCCTGGGATCTCTCATGTGGGGTCTCTCATGTGAGGTCGCGCACCGATCTGTCCTGCCGGGGTTGAGCTAGGGGAGAACCGCGCCGCCACCGCCGACCATCGGCAGGAAGAAGCTCGTCGCGGCGAACACAATCGCGAGGCCGAACAGGATCTGCAGCAGCTTCTTGAAGCCCTGGCCGACATCGCCAAAGGCCAGCGTCATACCGGTCGCGACGATGATGAGGATGGCGATGATCCGCGCCACCGGGCCGGTGATGGAGTCCATGACCGCAGTCAGCGGCCCCTCCCACGGCATGGCGCCGCCGGCGCCGCCGGTTGCGGCTTGCGCCGCGCCGGTTGCAGCCAGGGCAATCAGGACGAGCGGCGCTGTCCTCATTATGGTGCGAAAACTGATCGTCATTTCTATGCTCCACTGGGTGATCGATGCGCCTTCAGCCCAGGCGCTGCGGGTTCCCGCGCCCCCCGCTGATCGACAATGGGCCGGTCAAGCTTGGGCGCGTAGATCTCTGAAATCCGGCGGCCCGCAGGGCCGCCGCGCTCGATGAAGACGACGAGGTCTACCGCTTCGGCGATCAACGCCGTCGGCGGGCTGGTCGAGGCTTCCATGGCGAGCTGCTCAAGGCGCGCAAGTGCGGCGCGCGCGGAATTGGCATGCAGTGTGGCGATCCCGCCCGGATGCCCGGTGTTCCAGGCCTTGAGCAGGTCGAGCGCTTCAGGCCCACGAACCTCGCCGACCACGATCCGGTCAGGCCGCAACCGGAGCGTCGATCTCACCAGATCAGATAACGTGACAGAGCCCGGCTGCGTGCGCAGCGCGACAACATCCTCGGCCGCACATTGCAGCTCGCGCGTGTCTTCAAGAATGACCACGCGCTCATCAAGGGCGGCGATCTCGGCAAGAAGCGCGTTGGCGAGCGTCGTTTTGCCCGATCCCGTGCCGCCGGCGACGATGATGTTCGCATGATCAGTAATCGCGCGTTTCAGCTCCAAGCGCTGCGCATCGTTGATGACGCCGCTGGCGACGTAATCGTCGAGGCTGATGATCTGGCTGGCAGGCTTGCGAATGGCGAAGCAGGGCGCCTTCACGACGGGCGGCAGCAGTCCTTCGAAGCGCTCGCCGCGCGGCGGAAGCTCAGCAGAGACGATCGGCCTGTCACGCGTGACTTCCGCGCCCGTCAGCGTAGCAATCAGCCTTATGGCCCGCTCCGTTTCCGTGGGCTCGAGACGGAAACCGGCAAATTCGCGCCCGCGCCCGACACGCTCGGCCCAGACGCGGCCATCGGGGTTGACGATCACCTCGATCGTATCCGCCGCAAGCAGAATCGTCGTGATGCTTGGGCCAAGCGCCGTCGCCAGCATGGCGAGACCGCGGGATGGATCGGAGGCTGAGGAGTTGAGCGTGCTCATTCGGCCGCCACCCCAACCGTGGGCTGGCCAGGGGCAGGCTCTGCGAACTGCTCCTTCCAGACACTTTTGCCGCTGCTCAGGCGGGCGGCGATGGCGGCGACAACATTCTGAAACCGTGCAGATCCACGTGCATTGAGCGCAGCACGGTCCATATCGGGGATGTCCGGCGCCACGCTCATCGCGAACCGTGCCGTATGAGCCGACAGTTCGAAAAGCGTCTCCTGCGATTTTTCGATGCTGCCAAGGCGACGGCCAATGTTGTCGAGCTTGACGGTCAGGGCCGCATGCTCGGCTTCGCTCCGATCCGCGAAAGCTCGGATGATCGCGTCTTCAACCACATCCGACACGCTCCGGTCCTTGAGGGCGGCGATACGCCGAAGCGAGTCGGCCAGGTCAGGCGGGATGCGTGCGGTTATCTTGGTGCGGACCATGACGTGGCTACTCACAAGCTGGTGTCGAATGTGTCGGGATCGAGAGCGAACACGGTCTGAGAGACGCTGGGGCCGGCGAGCGCCGCGCCTAACTCGTCTTCGGGCGCCGCGACAGGCCGGTCTGTTGGAGACGGCGTCGGCGTGGTCTCCACAGGCGACGAGAAGTCGAACGACTTCTGATGAAGCGCGGCGGCGCGGTGCTTCGGCGAACGCGGTAACACTGGGCGTGGGGACGGCGTCGTTGATGGAGGCAAGGTCGGCGCGATACATCCCGACCAGCTCGTCGTGATACCGTCGCCACCAAGACGCGGCGAGGCGAATGGCGGACGGATGCGCGCCTTGAAAACCGGCTCGGCGAAATAGCGGACCTTTCTCGTGCGGATCGGCGGAGCGCCCCCCGTCAGAACCAGCGCCTCGTCAGATGGCAGCTGCATCACCTCGCCGGGCGTCAGCAGCGGCCGGGGCACTTCCTGCCGCGACACCATGGTATGGCCGAGCCACGGCGCCATGCGCGAGCCGGCATAGTTCATCTGGGCGCGCGTCTCGGTTGTGACGCCCAGCATGTCCGATATACGCTTGGCCGTGCGCTCGTCGTTACAGGCGAAGGCGACACGGATGTGCGCGTTGTCGAGGATCGACGAATGCTCGCCATAGGCCTGAGCAATCTGGTTCAGTGACTGCGCGATCAGACAGGCCTTGATCCGGTAGCCGCGGATATAGGCGAGGGCGTGCTCGAAAAAGTCGAGTTTCCCGAGCTGGGGAAACTCGTCCAGCATGAGGAGGACGCGGCGCCCCTTGCCGTTCTCTTGCGCTGCGATCTCGGTCAAGCGCTTGAGGATCTGGTTCAGGACAAGACGCAGCAGCGCCTTGAGTCGCGAGATCTCCTCCGGTGGAATGACCAGGTAGAGCGAGACGGCGTGCGCTCCGGTGATGATGTCTTCAATTGAGAAGTCGGAGACTTCGGTAGCCCGCGCGAGAACAGGGTCACGATACAGCGTGAGGTAGCCCAACGCCGTCGAGACGACGCCCGAGCGCTCGGCTTCAGCCATGTCCAGAAGCTGGCGCGCACCGGAAGCGACGACAGGGTGCGGGGCGCCGTCCTTGATCTGTTTCTCAAGCATCTCCTCCAGCAGATCAGCGACCGGACGCTTCGGATCTGCGAGCAGTTCCCCAAGGCGGGACAGTGTCTTCTTTTCTTCCGCGTAGAGCGTCCAAAGAATGGCGGCGACGAGGAGCTCAAAGGCGCGCAACTGCCAGTGGCTGCGTTCGCGCAGTGCGCCTTCGGGGTCGACCAGCATATCTGCGAGGACTTGTGCGTCCCGCACCTCGGCTTCGCCCCGGCGAATCTGGGTGAGGGGGTTGTAGCGATGCGCGCCGCTCGTTGTTGGCGCAAAGCGGTAAACCGGCCCGAAGGACGCGCGTAGCCCGGATGTGACAGTCCAGTTCTCACCTTTCAGATCAAGGGCGATGTAGGAGTGTCGCCACACAAGGCCTGTCGGCAGGGAGACGCCAACGCTCTTGCCTGTATTGGTGGGGGCGACGACGAGCACATGCTCATCGCCATCGTGGCGGAGGAGGGAGTTGCGCCAGACGCCGAGGATCACCCCGTCGCCGGAGTTCAGGTTCAGGCGCCTGATATCGCGTGTCGTTGCCCAGCGTGCGCTGCCATAGGTGTCAGACTGTTTGGTTTCTCGCGATCGCCACAGCGAGAAGCCAATGGCCGTTGCAACTGAGAGGCCTGCACCGACAAGAAAGATCAGGGCGCCAGTCTGAAAGATGTCCCGTGCATAGGCATCGAACCAATACCACCACAGGAAGAATTTCCAGGGCGCGTAGAGACGAAGATCGAACATGACCGCATCGGGCGGACCGAGCTGTGCCTGATATCCAAGGGCATCAGCTGTCCATTGGGTCGTGACCGCTAGGCTCGCGAGACACGCGCCGAGCACGCAGACAATCTGTCCCCAGTAGATCCTACCCGCGCTCATTGATCGGTGCCCGGTTGCGCGGGTGGACGCCCGCTATCCGCCTCGGTGTCAGTTTCGGGGCAGGTCGCGCATGGCTTGGTGGCTGGGGTCGCGATGACGGAGACGTCAACGGAAAAGGTGAGCGTGGTCCGCACCTTGCTTGGATAATTTCTTAACGGGGGGAGAGACGGGTCCATCGCGCACACTCAGCCAGTCGATTGGCTAGGCTTAGGCGTGATGGCGCGGCTTCGCTTCCCAGTTTTTCCGCCAGGGGGTGGTTGAAAAGGAGCGAACGTGGGTGGGGCGAAACTCGACTGGGATCGGCTTAAAGTCTTCCAGACCGTGGCCGACACAGGCAGCATTAACGCTGCCGCCAAAAGCCTGTGCTGCAGCTATGGCAAAGTGTCAAAGGACCTCGAAGAGCTGGAGCGCACCTTGGGCCATCAGCTGTTTGAAAGATCAAATCGGGGGCTTGGCCTCACGGTGGTCGGACAGGACATTCTGAGGTCGGCGCGCACGATGTCTGACTCGGTTCAGACGATCATCGACTGCGCCAATGATCGCAGCCCGAACCATATCGTCATCTGCGCACGAGACGGCATAGCGACTTACTGGTTGGCTCGTCATCTCCCGGAACTAATGTCGGCTCATCCTAACGTCCGCATCTTTTTCAAGACTCTTCCAACGACGCCAAACCTGGCTGAAGGGGAGGCCGACATTGCTATTCAGTTTGAGCAGCCCAGCGCTGCAAACGTGGTGTCGCGGCAGCTGGGTTGGCTTCACTACATTCTCTATGGTTCACCGAGCTATTTTTCTCGGCACGGCGAGCCAAAGGCGATGTCTGACTTGCAGGCACACGCGTGCCTGAGGCTGTCCGGCGAAGAGTATCAATCAGAGCGCTGGCGGCCCGCCGCTGCCGCCTGGGGCGCTATCCTGCCCAACACGATGGAAACCAATACGAGTACGATTTTGATGGAAGCCTGCGCGTCAGGCTCAGGTATTGCGGCCATGCCAAGCTACGTGTCTGAGTGCGAACCGCGATTGAAGCCGCTGATCGACATCAAACCGCTTGCCAGTGTGGCCTTCTGGCTGGCCTACACCGAGCGGATGCGCAACACGAAGTCGAGCGAAGCGGTGCTTGACTGGATACGCGCGTGCTTTGACCCGAAGCGCTACGCCTGCTTTCGAGAAGTGTACGTGCCGCCAGAACCCGATTTCTGCAAAGAAGCCGGTTCAGGTCGCTTGATGTTCTGACCACAGCAGGGACGAGCAGACATTGCTTGAAAACGCTTGGCGCAAACTGCGCGCCACAAGGAGTTCCGAAGTGGGCGGCCGCAGACGCACCATGCTGCTGAGCATCTGTGCGGCTGCGGTCGCGATGCTTGTCGTTCCGGTGAGCGCCAACTCAGCGCGCCTTGTGTGGAATGTCACGAAGAGTGCACCGACGGGACTCTACAGCATCGAGCAAGGCAGCTGGCATGTTGGTGATCGTGTTGCCGTCAGGCCAACTGAGCTGCTCACCGATGACCTGGAGCGGCGCGGTGTGCTACCGCGCGGCAAGCTCCTCATAAAGCGTATCGTTGCCGGGCAGGGGGATACCGTGTGCCGTGACGGGGTGGATGTCACCGTGAACGGGCTGGCGGCAGCAGTAGCCAGGGACGTGTCAGGTTCCGGAGATAAGCTGCCTGTCTGGTTTGGTTGTCGGACCCTCGGGCCTTCGGACGTCCTGCTTCTTGGCGACACGGCGGACTCCTATGATGGAAGATATTTCGGCGTGACGTCCGCCGACGATATTCTCGGTCGCGTCAGCATGCTGGTCGCTCTCTAGAATCCCGAATTTCGGCCTGCCGCGCTTGGCGCCGGCAACGCCGGTGTCGCTTGCGCGTGCTTTCCCGCGTCGCCTGCCGCGTCCGCTGTTCAAGGGACGCTGGCGCTCTTCGCCCTTGAGCAGCGGCCTCAAACGGCAGGCGCGGATGCGGGGTCGCGCAAGCGGCCCCGGCGTCGCATCCTGCGGCCGGGAATGCTCTATGGAGCTCGTCCAGTGAATTCCGATACTCAAAATTTCCAGAACATCCCACTCAACAAACTGATCGCATCACCGCGAAATGTCCGTCGAAAGGACCGTAAGATCGACATCGACTCGCTCGCCGCATCGATCGCATCCTGCGGGCTGCTTCAGAACCTCTGCGTCGTTCCCGGAGAAGGGGACCGTTTTGAAGTTGACGCCGGAGGCCGGCGTCTGATGGCGCTGAAGAAGCTCGCCAAGGATGGCGTCATCGCAAAGGACTTTCCGGTGCCCTGCCATATCGTTACGTCGGAGGATGGCCGCGAGGTCTCATTGATCGAGAACATCCATCGTGTCGCCATGGACGCAATGGATGAAGTCGATGCCTTCGCAGCGCTGGTTGCCGAAGGCGCCACGCCAGACGACGTCGCCCGCCGCTTCGGCGTCACCCGTCGTCACGTCGACCAACGCCTCGCGCTCGCAGGACTGTCGCCCAAGATCAAGGCCGCATGGAAACGCGGCGATGTCAGTCTTGAAGCAGCGCGCGCGTTCTGCCTCGTCGAAAGCCACGCCCAGCAAGAAGCCGTATTCCGGAGCCTTGGCCGGCCCGTGACGCATGCGCTTTCCGTTCGCGCGCGTCTGATGGAGGGACGGATGCGTGCTTCGGATCGGTTGGCGAAGTACGTCGGTCTTGAATCTTATGAACTCGCCGGGGGCGCGGTGGTGCGGGATCTCTTTGATCCTGAAGCCATCTATGTTGAAGACCCCGCACTGATGGCGCAGCTGGCCGAAAAGAAGCTCGAAGGGGAGCGGGATAGCTGGCTGGCTCAGGGGTGGGGATGGGTTGAGAATAGCTTCGGTCAGGGCCGCGCCGATTGCGGCTATGCTGCGATGCGACTTCAACCCGACTGGCGCGAGTTCACGGACGAGGAAGAGGCCGAGCTTGCGCGTCTGCGTGGTGACCTCGCTGCTCTGGACGCCGCACTGGATGATAATAGCGTAGAGGACGATCCACGCTGGGATACCCGAGACACTCTTGCCGGCGCGATCGAAGCGTTGCGTCAGTCGGCGCGGGTCTGGGACAGGGAACTCATCGCGCACGCCGGCGTCGTCATGTCGATCAGTAACGACGGCGAGGCGCACGCAACACTGGGTGTTGTCCGGCAGTCGGACGAGAAGACGGTCAAGGCGATCCGCAAGCGGCAAGAAGCAGACGACATCGACGCTGGCGACGCCAGTGAGGAAGGTGAAAGCCCGGCCGCGGAAACAACGCCTATGGAGAGCGGCCTTCCAAAGACCCTCATCCGCGAGTTGTCGCAGGCGCGTACACGCGCGATCCGGGTTCTGCTGGCAAGAGACCGCGAAACCGCTCTTGCCGTAACCGTCGCTGCGATGATTGCCCGTTCAGTGTTCAAAAGCGAACTTTCCGGGATCGGCGTCGCGACGCATACCGCGCACGTTGACGATCTCGACGCTCTCGTTGAAACGCGCAGCGCAGTTCTCGCACACGTTCCCGACGAAGCGGAGGAGGTGCTGGACTGGTGTCTCATGCAACCGCCAGAAAGTCTGATGTCGCTCCTTGCGGTCATCGTGGCTGATTCAATTGATCTGGTCCACGAGAAGGGATCCCCGGTAGATCATCGTCGCCATATGCTCGCCGATAGGCTGGCAGAAATCCTCAATCTCGACATGCGTCAGTTCTGGGAGGCGGATGCATCGTATTGGACACGCCTTCCGAAGGCGGACCTTTTGGTCGCCTTCACCGAGGCGCCATGCCCTGCCGGCCAGTCGGAGCGATCGCGTGAAGCGATCATCAAGGCTTACGCCAAACTAAAAAAGGCTGAACTCGCTGCCAAGGTTGGCGAAGCGTTCGCAGGGGTCGGCTATCTACCCGATCTGCTGGTCACACCGGTTTCCGTGGGCAGCCTCGAGTTGACGTCCGCAGGTGTGGCGGTCGCCGCTGAGTAGCGGTCACCGGTTTGGAATCAAAAGGGGCCGTCGGGAAACCGGCGGCCCCTTCTTTCGCGGGCCCTAGGTTGGGGGGACGGGCCTGCTAAGGGCAAGATGACCGATCCCATGCTTTTCGCAATCTGTGAACCGGCAATGGGTCCGCGAACCGATCGGCGCCGGTGAACGTTGAATGCAAAGGATTCGGAGGGGTCACATATGGCCGCCGTTTCACTTCAAGAATTTTAGCGACAGCGCGTCAAGTTCCGCACGCCCCTGTTCGCCTCGCTGATCGTCTCGAGCTCTCGCGCCATCGTCGACATCATCGCGCCGACTATCCAGTTCTGCGGCGCCCGGATAGCCAGGTGGGAACTTGAAACGGTAAGCTTTGCTCCAAACAGTTTGGATAGTGCGCAGGCGTTGTCGATTGCTCCCAGGGATGTTGGGGCCGGATAGGGCGTCACGTGCAGGTGAACCGTCGCATACGTCATCGGTAGTTTCCGGGCTCTGGACTTCGTAGCCAAGAACCCGGGCGGGCGTTTGACTGAGCGCAAGCTGCGACGTCGCGACGGCTGCGTTCAGCGTCGCTACGATGCGGCGTGCTGTTTTGAAGAGGGCAACACCGTAACTCGCTGCTGCATGTTACGTTCCGTGCTGCGGCGAACCATTGTGATGTACACAAATGTCAGACTGAATGGTTCAGCTCTGCCCGTCATGCAGAGCGGTCGAAAGCCAGAACCAGCTCGGTGTGATCTGGGTCAGTTTTCAGCGAACCGCCGTGAGCTTCCATGATGCGCGATACGATCGCGAGGCCGAGCCCCGCACCGCTCTTGCTTGAGTGATCACCGCGGTGAAGGCGCTGGCGATAGTCTTGCAATGCTTCCTGCGAAAGGCCTGGTCCCCCGTCGCGAACCCGCAGCGTGGGGCCGGGGCCGACGAATACGGTCACCGTCTTATGCGGGGGTGTGACACGCAACGCATTCTCGACGAGATTCCGCAAGGCAGCGGTGATTGCTTCTGGACGACCGGAAACGGTAGCGCCATCACCGGGTTCAAGAGCGATCTCCTTTTCTTCGTCCAGTGCAAGTGGTGCGAAATGCGAAACGATATCTGCCGCCACGTCTGCCAGCACGACATCCTGCGTCGGAGCTCTCGCGGCTGCCTGAGCATCAAGTTGGGCGAGCACCAGTAACTGGTCTACAAGACGGCTCATGTTCGTGACGTCCCGCTTCAACCGCGCAGCCGTCTCGCCATCGACCTTCTCCAGTTCAAGCGCCAGAATCGCGAGCGGCGTGCGAAGTTCGTGCGCGACGTCGGCTGCGAATGCCTCCTGGCGTGCTGCTGTCTCGTCGAGACGGCCCAGCAGGCCGTTCACGGCTTCTACGAATCCAGTGGCTTCCGCAGGAAAATCGTCGGCATTCACCCGGAAGCCGCGATCAGCTGTCTGCGCCAGTTCGATCTGCGCTGCCGCGTCCCTGAGAGGGCGCAATGAGCTCCGGATCACCCAAGGGACAGCAATGGCAAGCGGTAGGATCAAGACAAGGAGCGGCACGACCACATGATCGGCGACCTCGTTCATGATTTCGGCCAAGGTCAGACTGTTTGACCCGCCATCGAAGGAGAGCCCGTATTCAAAGGCTACGAACACCAGGAGTACGATTGCGCCGAGCAGGCCAACAAGTATGAGACCAATGGCAAGGCGACCAAAAACTGAACCGCGTCTCATTCGCGCTTTGCCTTCAACATGTAGCCGATACCGCGCACATTATGCAGCAGATCCTTCGCGCCCGCGTCATCCAGCCTTCTGCGAAGGCGCGAGATGGCGACTTCAACCGCGTTAGGCGTGACGGGTTCGTTGAAGTCGTAAACGGCCTCTTCCAGCGCCTGCTTGGTAAGAACGGCGCCGGGGCGGCGCATCAACACCTCGAGAAGCCCGGCCTCACGTCGGGACAGCTCGATGAGCGTTCCGTCATAGGCGGCTTGCCGAGAAGATGTATCGAACGTCAGCTTGCCAACCGACAACACAGGGGTCAGGCCTTGAACCGGTCGGCGAAGCAAGGCGCGACAGCGTGCCGATAGTTCCGCAATGTCGAAAGGCTTGACGAGATAGTCATCGGCGCCAGCGTCCAGTCCGGTGACGCGGTCGCTCAGGCCGCCGCGAGCCGTCAACACGAGAATCGGTATCGTGTCCGCGGCGCGACGCAGGCGTCGGATCAGATCGAGACCGTCTCCATCAGGCAATCCGAGATCGAGCAGCACGAGGTCGAACGCTGCCGCTTCAAGCGTCGCCCCGCCATCTTCAAGCGTCTTCTGCCAATCAACCGCAAGTCCGCCCTTCGTCAGACCGTCCCGGATAAGTTGGCCCAGTCTCTCGTTATCCTCAATGAGCAGGAGGCGCATGGTCGACATCAGTTCCTGTTGCGGCGCGTTTGCGACCGGTGATCATGGCATGGATCAGGTTTTCGCGGTGATGCCAGCTTTCGACAAGCGCCGCCAGAACGTGGAGAATTGCCAGTGCAAGTATGAGGTTGGCAGCAGTTTCGTGGACGTCCTCTACCCATTCCACGCCCCAGAAGGCATCCTGCTCCATCATCACGCCGGTCACGCCGCAAATTATCGCAAGTCCGATAAGTGCAAGCATCATCAGCCCGCCGGCAGGGTTGTGCCCGATGTAGCGCTGCGCCTTCCCGCGGATGAGGGAGGCGAGATAGCCCATGAGCCTTCTAGGGCCGGTCACAAAATCCGAGAAACGAGCATGACGTGAGCCGACAAAACCCCACAGGATACGAATCGCGATTGCGCCGAGTATGACGTAGCCGACGAGTTCATGCGCAGACTCAACTTCCCGAAGGACGGTGAGATTGGCGATGCAGCCGAGCGCCAGTGTCCAGTGGAAGAGCCGGACAACGAGATCCCAGACCTTTACTTGCGGCGCGACGGCGGGGGACGCCGACGCGATCGCGTCTTGACCTGTGGGGATGTCGCGCATCGTTCAGCCGACTTCTTTCTTGACGATGCTGCCATCGACCGGATTGAAATAGATTTCCACCTTCTTGCCGTCCTTGCTGAAGCCGTAGATCTCGTAGCAGTTGCCGCTCACCTTGAACGTCTTGATCGTGTAGCCGTCCTTCTCGATCTTGGCGCGCATGGCCGCTTCGGACATCCACTGCGCCTGGGGTGCGGTGGTGCATTGGGGGCCGGCCATGGCCGTGCCGGTTAAGGCGACGACGACTGCCGCGATCGCAGAAATTTTGAGAATGCTCATAAGGGTCTCCATCCATGAAGCTTGGGCCTGGCGCCCAGCAATCACGAGAATGGCGTCCGTTCTTGACACGAGACTGACGCTAGATGCGCTGCTTGAGCAGCGTGACAAAGCCCAGGATGGATGGGCGACGTCGCGCTAATCGGCCGAAACTGAGCAACCATCACCCTGTCAGTCCGTTGTCAGTGCATTCCTCCTATGCTGCTCCAGAAAAGGAGCCCGTCATGCCGAACAAACCCGATGCTGCGCCACGCCTGATCCGCGTTTGGGATCCTGGTGTGCGGATCTTTCACTGGCTTCTTGTCGCCTCCATCGCTCTCGCATTCCTTTCGTCCGATGAGGAAAGTGCGTTCTCGGTCTGGCATATTCCAATTGGTTGGGCCGCCGCCCTGTTGATTGCATTTCGCCTGGTCTGGGGCTTCGTTGGCGGCGAGCATGCGCGTTTCATCAACTTCATTCGTCCTTTGCAGATTGCGCCGCACATAGGGCATCTGCTGTCAGGCAAGGTCGCGCCGACGATTGGTCACAACCCCCTTGGCGCACTCGCGGTCGTGGGGCTGCTTGGATTGACCGCTGCAACTATATTCACCGGGACTTCTGGTGGCGAAGGCGGGCACGAAGCCATTGCCTACGCACTCCTCGGCTTTGTTGCGGTGCATATCATTGCAGTATTGCTGATGTCGTACCTGGCGAAGGACAACCTCATCCTGGCAATGGTGACGGGGAAGAAGCGCGCGGACCGTCATCCTGCGGCGATGGATGCCGCCCCTCCTGCGCGGCTGGCAATCCCCGTTGCCGTGATCGTAGTCGGGGTGGCCGCCTATGGCGCCACCCGCATCGACCCGCAGGCCTTTACTCCGCACGCCGGTGCTGAAGCAGGAGAGAGTGGCGAGCGCGAAGGCGGCGGATCTGAGCGCGACGACGATTGAGTCTGCTCGCAGGGAGCAGGAAGGAGCCAACCACATGAGCCGCTTGCATCTTCACACCGAACGGCATGCGGTCGACCGCATCGGATGGCTACGCGCCGCCGTGCTCGGCGCCAATGACGGCATCGTTTCTACGGCGAGTCTTATTGTGGGGGTGGCGGCAGCGGCGGCAGCCCGTAACGACATTGTTTTGGCGGGAACCGCAGGCCTCGTCGCAGGCGCCATGTCGATGGCGGCAGGTGAGTATGTATCCGTGAGTTCGCAATCGGATACCGAAAAAGCCGATCTCGCGCGTGAATCAAAGGAGCTCGCAGATGATCCTGCCTTCGAACGCGAAGAGCTCGCGGGAATCTACATCAAACGTGGCCTCGATCCCATGCTGGCTGCCCAGGTGGCGGAACAACTCATGGCAAAGGATGCTTTGGCGGCGCATGCGAGGGATGAGCTGCATATATCAGACATGACCGCGGCGCGTCCGATCCAGGCTGCGCTGACGTCAGCAATTACGTTTGCCATCGGCGCAGCGCTTCCACTTGCGATCGTCTTCGTCGCGCCACTGAATGCGCTGGTTCCTGCGGTGTCGTTCGCGTCGCTCGCATTCCTTGTCGTGCTTGGCGCAGCAGGCGCACGCACCGGCGGTGCTCCCATGCCAGTCGCGATCTTCCGCGTAACACTATGGGGCGCCATAGCGATGGCGCTGACTGCGGGAATAGGGCGTCTGTTTGGCGCGGTTGTTTGAGGCGTGCCCGCGTCCAGGCCGTCGCGGCATTCGGAAACGATCCTGACCACGCAGTCCGGTCAGCTATCACTGCTTTGATGAGAGCGGGATCGTGGGGCTGAGCGGTCCATGAGAAAAGGGGCGCCGGTTTCCCGGCGCCCCTCCACCACCAGCGGCCGGTCCCAGGGTTGGGGGACGGGGCCGGCCGCACGGTAGTCTCGAACGGGAGCCAGCATTTCTGCGTCAGCGTCCGCGACTTCGATGGCGTAGATGCAGCATCACGGAATGGTGGGGGCTCTCCGTGTTTCTCTGCGAAGACTTGAGGGCACTCGTCTTCACCGGCTGGTCTACAATGACGACGATGGACGCCTTGATTGACAGGATGCTGACGGCGGTTGCGGAGCCTTTCATTGCTTGGAAGCGGCGCCGGCGATCGGCCTTCCTTGAAGACGGCCAGGGCGCGTACGATGCTGTTCGCACTGCGTCGCAGATGCTTGCCGATCCGCAAGCCAGTCGCAGAGCTCAAACGGGATCACCTTGGTGCTTGCTCCGCAGAAGCGCGAACGACACCTCCAGGGCCAGCTGTAAGCATGCTGTCAGTGTTCGAGCCAATAGGGAGATCCGGCAGAGTCGGCGGAGTGCAGTTATTGCGCCTCGGGTGGCCTGGTCCTGATCATCGGAGTCGACTTCATGCGAATGAGTTCCATCAAACTAATGGCGATCCTGTCGGTGGCGATGTCGCCACTCATGATGACGTCCATCGCGCACGCACAAACCAAACCGATGTCCAATCAGGACTGGTGGCCGGAAAAGCTTGACCTCGGTCCGCTCCGCCAGCAAGCGCCGGAGTCAAATCCGTTGGGTGCCGATTTCAACTATGCGGCCCAGTTCAAGACGCTCGACCTTGAAGCTGTGAAGCAGGACATCAAGAAGGTTTTGACCACGTCGCAGCCCTGGTGGCCGGCCGACTATGGCAACTACGGACCCTTCTTCATCCGCATGGCTTGGCATAGCGCAGGCACGTATCGCGTCTCCGACGGACGCGGCGGTGCTGGCGGTGGCCAGCAACGCTTTGAGCCGCTGAACAGCTGGCCGGACAACGTCAGCCTGGACAAGGCGCGCCGACTGGTGTGGCCGATCAAGCAGAAGTACGGCCGGAAGATTTCGTGGGCAGACCTGATGGTTCTCAGCGGCAACGTCGCGCTCGAATCCATGGGATTCAAGACGATCGGATTTGCCGGCGGACGTAAGGACGATTGGGAGCCCGACAGCGTTTACTGGGGTCCCGAAGGCAAGTTCCTGGCCGATCAGCGCTACAGCGGCGACCGACAGCTCGAGCGGCCTCTGGCTGCTGTGCAGATGGGTCTGATCTACGTGAATCCGGAAGGGCCGAACGGAAACCCTGATCCGATCGCTGCTGCCCGTGACATCCGCGAAACCTTCGGTCGCATGGCGATGAACGACGAAGAGACGGTC
Organism: Hyphomonadaceae bacterium; assembly: GCA_965229115.1. Classification (GTDB taxonomy): domain Bacteria; phylum Pseudomonadota; class Alphaproteobacteria; order Caulobacterales; family Hyphomonadaceae; genus UBA7672. The sequence continues at coordinate 1,597,854 of CBDDIR010000003.1, forward strand.
GCCTTGATCGCTGGCGGGCATACCTTTGGAAAAGCGCATGGCGCGCATGCGCCGGACAAGTGCGTCGGCGCGGAGCCTTCGGCTGCAGCAGTTGAGAAGCAGGGCCTCGGCTGGGAAAACAAGTGCGGCGTCGGCAACGGCAAGGACACGGTCTCCAGCGGACTCGAGGGCGCCTGGTCGGCAAATCCAATCGCGTTCACGACTCAGTATCTGGACAATCTGTTCCTGTACGACTGGGTTCAGACAAAGAGCCCCGCGGGCGCGATTCAGTGGATCCCGAGCGACAAGAGTGCAGCGAGCCTGGTGCCCGACGCTCACGACAAGACCGTTCGCCACGCGCCGATCATGTTCACGACGGATCTCTCGCTCAAGTTCGACCCCGCCTATCGTGAGATTTCCTTGCGGTTCCAGAAAAATCCGGACCAGTTCGCAGATGCGTTTGCGCGAGCCTGGTTCAAGCTCACGCATCGGGACATGGGCCCCCGCTCGCACTATGTCGGCAAGAGCGCGCCAGCACAGCAGTTCACGTGGCAAGACCCTCTTCCGAAAGCCAATCAAGCTGTGATCAACACGACGGACATCGCGCAACTGAAGTCCAAGATCATGACGTCAGGACTGACCGTCCCGCAGCTGGTCAGAACGGCGTGGGCTTCCGCGGCGAGTTTCCGTGCGACAGACATGCGCGGTGGTGCGAACGGCGCTCGGATCCGTCTTGAGCCGCAGATCCATTGGCTGGCGAACAGCCCCGCCGAACTGGAAACCGTGCTCAAGAAACTGGAAGTTATTCAAAAGGACTTCAATCGCACGCAGAAGTCCGGCAGAGCGGTTTCGCTTGCCGACGTGATCGTCCTTGGCGGTAACGCCGCCATCGAGACGGCCGCCAAGCAGGCCGGTAACACTGTGAAGGTGCCCTTTGACCCCGGGCGGGTCGATGCTTCGCAGGGCCAGACCGATGCCAGCTCATTTGCAGCCCTGGAGCCGGCCGCGGACGGTTTCCGCAACTACTTCAGCAAGGGCAGCAGGCTCTCGCCCGCGGAGATGCTGGTCGATCGCGCAAACCTGCTCGATCTGACAGTACCGGAAATGACCGTGCTTGTTGGCGGCATGCGGGCGCTCAATGCAAATGCCGGCGGATCTTCTGACGGCGTGCTGACAAGCCGGCCCGGTACGTTGAGCACCGACTTCTTCCGGAACCTGTTGGACATGTCCACGACCTGGTCGAAGTCGTCCAAGATGGACGGGCTTTACGAGGGCCATGACAGGGCCACTGGCAAGCTGAAATGGACTGCTACCCCCGTCGACCTCGTCTTCGGCTCGAACTCCGAGCTGCGTGCGGTCGCTGAAGTGTACGCGTCCGATGATGCAAATGCGAAGTTCGCACAGGACTTCGCAAACGCGTGGGCCAAGGTCATGAACCTCGACCGCCGCTGACGTCGATAGGTCACGCACAAGGACGGGCGGCATGCACCATGCCGCCCGTTTGTTGTGAATAGGGGGTGACGAAGAACCGGACCGCGACCGCAGTATGGGATCGAGAATTTCGGGCGTAGGTATATCAGATGCTGCAGCGCCCACCCGATGTGGGATGGGTCGCCAATTGGCGTCCGATGGAGATCTTCCTATACGATTGGTGGCCGCTGTCGCGAAAGCGACACCGCTATGAAAGGCTTGCCATCGCCGAGCTGGAGATTGTGCCGCCCCAGGGTATTGCTGTGAGTCCGACGGAGTAGGGAGGGGTCTTCGTTTCCCCTCGAAGCCAGCGGGGTTCCAAGCAACCCGCACATAGTCGCCTTGTTGACGGTGAAAGCTCGGAACTCGGCAACGCTGGCCTGCTTCAATCGGGGTCCAGAAGCGGCCCCTGAGATTCCGCGAGCGATCCCACCATTCGAAACGGAAAACCCGTCGACTTCGGACCACCCCGGCGAGCACTGCTGTCCGTTTACGCCTACGTCGTGTGAAGCGTCATGCCGCCCGAGGAGTCTCTCCGAAAGTCGATGCTATCAACAAGCCGCGGCTTGTTCACGCCAGCTTCCCGCGCGACGTATTCGATGTGGACCCCGAGGAGCCCGGCAAGCTCCGGATCGTTCAGGGCTGCGGCAGCAATTGCATTGGCGACGGTGACAGCTTCAGAGTTGCGCGCAGAATGAGTTGAGGTGTTCAATGCGCTGTTCTCTATCGAAACGGAAAACTGGGAATCTGCCCATGTAACGATGACGGCGCTGGCCGTCGGCGATGCGACTCCCTCAATTCTCGCCCTCACGGCGTTGACCGAAGTGGAGGTAGGAGCAGATGCGGAACTCGCTGACGAGCTCGCCCCATCCGCTGCATTTGGCGGCGAGCAGCCGACGACAATGCAGGACAGCGCCAAACCGGTGATGACCAATGCCATTCGCATTTTGGGCTCCATCGACCCCATACCCAACAGCGTAATGCTGCGCGCTCAAACCGATCCGCGTTTGCGCCAAGTCAAATCCTTTTGGCTTTGTACGTACGAAAGATGGAATTTGAAGATCGGTGATGACAGAGCGCGTGTGGCGCAGATTGTTCTGGTACGTCGCAAATCCAAACGGGCGCGCAGCCGATGAGAGTTCCTCGGAAGACCGGCGCCGCGGATTTGAAGCTGAGTCATGACTGTCCTGGTGAAATGTGACCGCGCTGCAGCTTCTGGCGTATATCGTCGCCGCGATAGCCATTCAGCTGGCGGCGGGGTTGGGCGTAGCCTTCTGGCGCTGGCGGCGCGTAAGAGCGGCCAGCGCTGCGTCGGCTGGGGAAGCGCGACCATTGCTCGCGCCTGCCTGGCCAGGTTGGCGCGAATTTCAGGTTACGCGTCGTGTCGCGGAAGATGCTTCTGGTTCCCAGTGTTCGTTCTATCTGCAGCCGGTTGATCGCGCGCTTCTTCCCACATACTTGCCCGGTCAGTTTCTGACGTTTGATGTGCCCGTAGCAGACGCCTCCAGCGGATCTGCCGCTGTGACTCGCTGCTACTCCCTTTCCGACAAGCCTACCGCAGACGGCTACCGCGTTACGATCAAACGAGCGCTCGCTCCACCAAGCGCTCCCGATGCTCCTCCCGGCGTTGCGTCGACTTATTTCCATGACGTTGTTCGTGAAGGTCACGTCCTCAGGGCAAAGGCGCCTTCGGGGCAATTCTGCCTGGACCCTGATCCAAGCGTCCCGTCGATACTGATCGCAGGCGGTGTCGGCATCACGCCAATGATGAGCATGCTCCTCTGGGCCAATGCAGAGCAGCCCGGCCGAGCCGTTTATCTTTACTACGGCGTCCGCAACAGCGCCGATCACGCCTTCCGGGAAGTCCTTGAAAGTCTGGCGGCGGCGAATTCGAACTTCCACCTGGCTGTCGTCTACGAGCGCCCGTTGCCCGCTGACGTCGAAGGCCGCGACTACCAGTATTTGGGTTACATAGATATCGAGCTGCTAAGGCGTACGTCGCCAGCTGGCGTACGCTGCAGGTATTATGTGTGCGGGCCACCGCCGATGATGGTCAGCCTTGTTCCGGCGCTCCGGACGTCGGGCGTTCCTGAAGCGGATATTCATTTCGAAGCCTTCGGCCCGGCGTCGTTGGAACCTGCGAAGCGCGGACCCCGAGCAGCGCTTGCAGAGCCGATAGACGTGCGGTTTGAGCGCTCGAAGCGTACCCTCGCGTGGGACGGGTTGGATGCCACGCTGCTGGACTTCGCCGAGCGCAAAGGCATTGCCACGGAATCAGGCTGCCGCTCTGGCAGTTGTGGGACCTGCGAGACGAGGGTCGTGTCCGGCACGGTCCGCAACACGCAGGCAGGCGCCTACGAAGTAGCGGCGGGGCATTGTCTCCTCTGTATCTCCGAACCCGGATCCGCACTGGTGTTGGACGCATGAAGATCAAACACGCTCATATTTTGACGCGTGACGTTCTGCCGTTTCTGGCATCGCTACTCGCCCTTGGTGCGGTGGCGCTTCTGTTCGATGCGCTTCTTCACCTGCTAAATGCTGTCTGGGTCGGCCGCTATCTGGGCATTCCCGGTGTGCTGCTCATTGTGGGGTCGTTCGGTTACTCGCTTCGTAAGCGCAAGTTGATTCAGGCGGGCAAACCAGCGGACCTGTTGCGCTTGCATGAGCGCATGGCTTGGGTGGGATCGCTCCTCGTACTGGTGCATGCCGGGATCCACTTCAACGCCATCCTGGGATGGCTGGCGATCTGGGCCATGCTGATCAATGTTGCGAGCGGCCTGACCGGCAAATTTCTGCTCCAACGGGCGCGGCGACGACTCGAAGAAGCGCGCGAAGCCATGCGTCGGCAGGGCCTTTCGGCCGAAGAACTGGAAGACAGCACATACTGGGACACCCTGACATTTGATGTCGTCAAACAGTGGCGCGCCGTTCATTTTCCGATCGCGTTTGCGTTCGGTGTTCTTGCGCTCGCGCACATTATAGCCGTGTTCTGGCACTGGGGATGGAGATGAAGCGCGGTTGGGTCTGGGCGCTCGTCGGTGCCAATCTTGTCGCAATCATTGCGCTCGTATTTGCCTATCCACATCTCATGATCAGCCCCGGCTCGCTCATCCCAGCGCATGCGACGTTGGCGGAGAACTGCTCATCCTGTCATGCGCCATTCCGAGGGGCGACCGCCGAGAAGTGCGTTTCGTGTCACGCTGTGGCGGACATCGGAATTCGGACGACGACCGGGGCGGAACTTGCTGGTCAAAGCACGCGACCCGTCTTCCATCAGGCGCTCGTGACGCAAGCTTGCTTGTCGTGCCATGTCGAGCATCCGGGCGCCAACCCAACCGCACGCGAACCGACATTCTCACACGCTCTTCTGAATGAGACGATGCGGAACCAGTGCTCAAGCTGCCACGTGCCGCCTGCGGACGCGCTCCACCCGGACAGGTCAGCCAATTGCGCCACGTGTCACACCCAGAACAGCTGGAAGCCAGCAACATTCGACCACGATCGGTTCTTCCCATTGATCGGACCGCACAAGGCGACGTGCGCGACCTGCCATACCAAGAGTGATTTCGGCAGCTACACATGCTTCTCATGTCACGAGCACGAGCCAGGTCGCGTGCGAGCGCAGCACCTCGAGGAAGGCATTCGCAATATCGACAACTGCGTGAGCTGCCATCGGCGCGGCGACAGAGAAGGCGAGGGCGACGGAGGCGACGACGACTAGTAGTGGACAAGTGTGCGCTAGCCCAGCTCGGAACCAAAGCAACCTGTTCCTCAGCTAGGCATCAGTCGATCTTTGGACGCTCACCGAAATCAGCGCGGCCAGTCTGGTTCAAACTCGACGCGCATGATCTGCGAATCGTCTGGCGCAGACTGCTGAGTTGCGCCGAGTTCGCGCGCCAAGTTCAGAAGACGAGTGTTTCCTTGCATCACATCGCCCTTGGACGCGGGAAGTGCCCCGCGCCTTGCGTTGGCAAGAATCTCGGGCAAGGACTCTCCCGAGTCCTTCGATTTTCACGTCCGACCTCACCACAATGGCCAGTTCTACCGCCGCGAAGTCCGGATCGAAGGCGAGGCAGGCATGGCTGCTTAACATGCGCATTGACCGTTATGGCTTTGCGATCGGCCAGTTGCGAGAGCAAGGCCGCTGCAGGAGCACATGCCCGGCTACAATGCCCCTCCGATCGGCTGAGGTCGTGATCTGGATCAAGGTGCGCAAGCGACTGTCTAGCGATGGTGAAGCCTGATCGGCGTGGAGCAGGAACGGATGTCCAGAGTCAGTCTGACGTTTCTGGGGGGCGCTGGCACGGTTACCGGCTCCCGCCACTTGCTCCAATTCGGAGGCCGGAGGGTTCTCGTTGATTGCGGGTTGTTCCAGGGTCTTAAAGCGCTGCGCCTGAAGAACTGGGCGGAATTTCCCATTGATCCAGCGACGATTGATGCAGTGGTGCTTACCCATGCCCATCTCGATCACTCCGGATACCTGCCCAAGCTTGTCGTGAAGGCTTTCGAGGATCGGTGTGCTGTACGGCCGCTTCGGCCGAACTCTGCGAGCTTCTGCTGCTGGACAGCGCCAAGATTCAGGAAGGCGACGCCGAATTTGCCAATCGCCATGGCTTCTCTAAGCACAGGCCGGCCCTGCCTCTCTATGGCAGGCAGGACGCCTTGCGAGCGGTCGACCTGCTGACGCCAGTCGATTTCGACACCCCCACGGACCTCGGGTATGGCGCCAATCTGGTTTTTCGTCGCGCGGGCCATATTCTCGGCGCCGCCACCGCTCAACTGCGGTGGGGCGGGAAGTCCATTGTCTTCTCAGGCGACATCGGCCGCTTTGACGACCCGTTGATGCATGATCCGGCGCCCGTGCCACAGGCCGATTACCTGGTCGTGGAGTCCACCTATGGCGACCGCATTCACGCGCCCGTAGCCCCAACGGAGGCCCTGTTTGACGTTATCCAGCGAACCACGGCGCGCGGCGGCAATGTGATCATTCCTGCCTTCGCCGTCGGGCGGGCTCAGGAGCTTTTGTATCTCTGCTGGCGGCTCAAACAGTCGGGGCGGCTGCCACTTACGCCGATTTATCTCGACAGCCCGATGGCGATCAATGCAAGCGCCATGTTCGAGCGCCACCCACTCGAACACCGCCTCTCGCGGGATGAGTGCGAGGCGGCAATGGCAGTGGCGACCTATGTCCAGAGCGTGGAAGAGTCCAAGGAGCTCAGCTATAATCCGATGCCAAAGGTCATCATTTCGGCAAGCGGCATGGCGACCGGCGGCCGTGTGCTGCACCACATCAAGGCCTACGGTCCCGACCCGAAGAATACTCTCCTGTTCGCCGGATACCAGGCCGCTGGTACACGTGGCGAAGCTCTGCTAAATGGAGCGCATCAAGTGAAGATCCATGGCCAGTGGGTTCCTGTCCGCGCCGAGATCGACAACCTGCCGATGTTGTCAGCGCACGCCGACGCCAATGAGATCCTGCGTTGGCTGGGCGGTTTTCAACGGCCGCCGAAAAAGACTTTCATCGTTCATGGCGAGGGCAGCGCCTCGGAAGCGCTGCGGAACCGCATCGAGAAGGAGCTGGGTTGGGATTGCAACATCCCGACGGAAGGCGACAAGCAGATATTGTCATGACCATGATCAAGCCCGCCCTGAATCTGCCCACAGCGGTCTCTTCGCCCTCAGGAGCGACGGCTGAGCTGACTACGCTGCCGTCCGCACAAGAAACGTTCTCAGTGGCTCTCATCGAATCGCCAGAGTCGCCGCGGAGTCCTGAGCGATCGCCTAGTCGCCGTCTGGAGGGTCCCGATATCCATACCTCCGGGGCCAGGAATCGCCTTCGCTCCGACCTACGCATCGACTGAAGCAACCGGAGGCGCGATATGGCCCAATCCCCATCATCCGCCCGCCAGGACTGGATACGAGGATATGGCGTCATTCAGCACACGCCGCTGACGTGCGCGCGGATCGACGCTCTGGCGTCAAGCCTTGTGTCCGCCAACCAGGCGCCAGACGAGGACGCTGTCTACGCAGCTTTGATCGCCGCCGACCGGCTCGCGAGCGCTGCGATGTGGGTCGTGGCCCATATGACCTATGCCAAGAAAGTGGACCTTTCCGGCGCGGAGCTTCCTGCCGAGGCTTTCAAGGAGGCGCCGGAGGGACACACTGGCGGCGCCTTGAATGTCGCGCCCGCCTATGTGGGCTATCTCACGGCGAATCTACTGACCTCCCAGACGCGCGGATGGCTGCTGGGGCAGGGCCATTGCGTCGCCGCCATCGAAGCCGTCAACTGCCTCGTCGACAACCTTTCGCCGAGGCAGATTGCGCGATACGGCCACGACGAGGCCGGCCTCAGCCGTCTGTGTGCGGACTTCTACAGCTATGAGATCGACGCGGCGGGCCGGCCGGCCGCGCCGCTAGGCAGCCATGTGAATGCGCACACTGCCGGCGGACTCTCGGAAGGTGGATATCTCGGATTTGCCGAGATCCAGTACGTCCATATGCCGTTGCCCGGCGAGAGCCTGGTCGCGATCCTGAGCGACGGGGCATTTGAAGAGCAGCGTGGCGGCGATTGGGCTGAGCGGTGGTGGCGTGCGGAAGACTGCGGTCTGGTTGCGCCGGTCATGATCCTGAACGGTCGCCGCATCGAGCAACGCACCGAGATTGCCCAGGATGGCGGCGTTGCGTGGCTGAGCCGGCATCTGGAAGTGAACGGCTTCGACCCGGTCGAGATCGATGGGCGCGATCCGGCAGCCTTTGTATGGGCGATTCTCGAAGCAGAACGGCGGTTGCAATCGGCAGCGTCGGCAATCCGCGACGGACACGCCGTATATCCCGTCAGGTTGCCCTATGCGATCGCGCAAACGGAGAAGGGGTTCGGCTTTCCGGGCGCAGGGACCAACCGCGCACACAATTTGCCTCTCGACGGATCGCCACGAGACGATGAGGCGGCGCGTAAGGCATTCAACGACGCTGCGCAGCGTCTGTTCGTCCCAGCCGGTGATCTCGCCGCAGCGCGAACGGTGTTCGCTGCGCACAACATACAAGAGCGCGCAAAGGAGCGAGACAATGCGCTCGCAACGCGAAGCCCTGATGCCCCCGTTCTGCCGCAGGCTTCGATTGCGGCAGGAGGCGCTGTATCGTCGACGGCGGCGATGGCCGAATGGGTGGTTGCCTTGGCTCGGGCCAATCCGACATTGCGTTTTCGCGTCGGCAATCCCGACGAGTTGAAGAGCAACCAAATGGGCGGCGTCCTCGATGCATTGAAGCATCGCGTGAACCAGCCAGAACCGCATGCGCCAGAATCGATCCACGGCTCCGTCATCACGGCGCTCAATGAAGAGGCCGTGATTGGCGCCGTACTCGGCAACAAGGGCGGGCTCAATCTTGCGGTCACCTACGAGGCCTTCGCAGTGAAGATGCTGGGCGCCCTGCGCCAGGACATCATTTTTGCACGACAACAGATCGAGGCGGGGCGTCCGCCGCAGTGGATCGGGGTTCCGCTCGTGGTTACCTCGCACACCTGGGAGAACGGAAAGAATCAGCAATCTCACCAGGACCCCACAATTGGCGAAGCGCTACTCGGAGAAATGTCCGACGTTTCCCGTGTCATGTTTCCGATCGACGCCGCTACGGCCGTCGAGTGCCTCCGGCGTGTCTATGGCGACCGCGGCGTGATTGCGTGCCTGGTGGCGGCGAAGCGTCCTGTGCCGGTGATCTTCGATAGTGCGTCGGCCGCAAGGGCGCTCGATCGTGGCGCGATTCAGCTTGAGGGAGAGGTTAATCCGGAGCTGCAGTTGATCGCCGTCGGCGCCTATCAGGTTATCCAAGCGCAACGGGCCGCCGCGAGACTGCGCGAGCGAGGAGTGCGGGTTCTTACAACCTGCATCTTGGAGCCCGGGCGGTTGCGCGAGCCTCGCGACGAGTTCGAGGCGCGGGTGACGCTGTCCGACGAGCAGATCGAAGAATTGTTTCCTGCCGGTGTTCCGCGCGTGGTTGTCAGCCACACGAGGCCGGAAATCATGACCGGCGTGCTGCGCCGCATCGACGAGGGTCCCTCGAAGTTGCGCGCCCATGGGTATCTCAGTCGCGGCGGCACGCTCGACGCCATGGGAATGCTGTTCGCCAATCGGTGCACCTGGGCGCACCTCATTGTGTCCGCGGCCAGTTTGACGGGCGTCCCGGTCACCGGCCTGTTGACTCAAGCGGAAGCGGCGGCCGCGCTTGGGCGTGGTGAGCCGGCGGTTCTGTGGTGATGGAGCGCGCAAGTGTCTGACTGGCTCCTCGCGCTCAACGTAGGGTCGTCCAGTGTGAAGTTTGCAGCTTTCCCGCTCGCAGCGGGTCCCGAACTTCTACGCGGGTCGCTGTTCGACATCGATCACCAGCCGCAACTCAGACTATCGCGAGCGGGCGATGCTCCCTCAACGACCCCCTGCGGCGCGCATGTCACCGACCTTCGCGCTGCAATCGCTTACGCGCTGGATGTGGTTCTTTCTTTCCTGGGTGCTTCGATGCTGGCCGGTGTGGGGCATCGCATTGTGCATGGCGGGGCTGAGTTCGCCGGGCCGGCACTCCTGACACCCGCAACGATCTCGGCTCTTCATCAGCTTGAGGCGCTCGCGCCCCTCCATCAGTCGGCGAGCTTGGCTGCGATTGATCTTGTCGCCCTCCGAGCCCCGGGCGTTCGTCAGCTAGGGTGCTTCGACACCGCGTTTCATGCGGCGCAGCCCCGCATCAATCGCATTTTTGCGCTTCCAAGCGAACTCGCGCTGCGCGGCGTGCGCCGCTACGGCTTTCATGGCCTCTCGTATGAGCATGTCGCGCAGGTGCTGAGACAACACTACGGCGGCGGCGGACGCGCGGTCGTGGCCCATCTCGGCGCCGGCGCAAGCCTTTGCGCCCTCAGGGACGGAGTCAGCGTGGCCACAACCATGGGCATGACGCCCTTGGGCGGGATACCCATGGCCTCCCGCTCTGGCGACCTCGATCCCGGCGCGGTTCTGTTTCTCTTGGAAGAACTCGGCATGAATGCCTTGGATGTGCGCGAACTGCTCTATCGCCAGTCCGGCCTGCTGGGGCTGTCGTCCGAAAGCGGTAGCATGCAAACCCTACTGACCAGCACGCGCCCCGAAGCGGCCGAAGCTGTTTCGTTCTTCGTCGAGTCCGTTCAGCGTGAAATCGCCTCTCTGGCCGGCGCACTGGGCGGTATAGACACGCTGGTCTTCACCGCTGGCATCGGCGAGAACGCGCCGATGGTGCGCGCCCGCGTCTGCGAGGCGTGCGCCTGGATGGGCTTGCGCATTGACCATTCCCTGAACGACGCAAATGCAGAGGATATCCACTCACCAGCCAGCCCGATACGGGTGGCGGTGGTGCGCGCTGACGAAGAGGCAGTGATTGCGGGCCATCTGCGCAAGCTGTCACTGGGGTGAAGGTGCGGCGCACCGCGAGGCGTTCGCAGGTAGCAGCGGACGCGGGCGACGCTCGACTTGCCAACGCCTCTTGGAGATCCTGGACGATGGGATCGACTGGGGGGCTGGCAGCTGACAAAAAATGCAGCCACACCTCGGGCAAGTGAATTCCGCAATCCGAAGCAAGGGACTCGGTCGACGTCGCTACGCGGAGTCTTTCAACGACCCGGCAAGCAACGTTGCAAGATGAATTTCGTTGGTCGGATCCGGGCATGCGTCGGTGGAGATGATACGCGCGGCGCCAGCCTGCAGGAGGCCTTCCATTACCACCTTGCCGCCAAGAGCGTGCGTGACGAAGATCGTGATCGGGCCCGCCCCCGAGGATCTGAGCAACAAAGTGGCCTTGCGCAGCGTGCCGCCAGTCGAACAGACGTCATCGACAAGAAGTACCGGTCGTCCTGCAATGGCAAAGTTAGGCGGCAACTCTATTTCCACATCGGCGTCGCCGCGCCGATGCTTTCGCATCGTGGCGTAGTCGAGGCCGAGTGGCTCCGCGATGCGCCTTACCCATTGGCTCGACTCGATATCCGGTCCCATGACCAATGTGTTGGGCGGCGGTGAAAAATTCCGGAGGTGGCGCGCAAGGGCGTCGGCCCCATGTAAGTGCGTGCATTCGCATGTCGGGAACAGCTCCTGAAGGGAGGCTGTGCGGTGCAGGTGAGGATCGACGGTCACGATCCGGTCGAAAGCTGCATCGAGCAGATTTGCCACAACGCGTTGACTGACCGGTTCGCCAGGGCTGAACGCCTTGTCCTGGCGCATATAGGGGAGATAGGGGGCGACCAGGACGAGCCGCTGCGCGCCGTTGCCGCGCCACGCTTCCGCGGCCAGCAACAGCTCCACGAGTTTGGCGTTTGGCTGGTGCAGCGAGCGGTACACGAACGTGGTCGATGCCGGTGCAGGAACGCGCGGAACGATTTCACCATCAGGAAACGTATGCACAGCGACGAAAGCCAAGGGTATCCCAAGGGCCTCGGCCAGTCGCTGGGCCTCGGCGGCTTGGTCACGGAAGGCATGCAGCGCGACGCTCATCGACCGGCGCTGTCCAGCCGAAAGCCGGAGTCTTCGCCGGAGGCTTCGCACGCCGCGGAAAAGTCGGAGTGATCGAGACCGTGAATTCGATAGAGCGGCTCTCCCTTGCGGACGACGTCGCCGGGCTTCTTCTGCAGATCAATCCCTGCGCCGGGGTCGTTTGGCGCTCCAGCCGTGCGTGCGATGCGTGCGATGCGGAAGCAGTCGACCTGGTTAACGATACCGTCGCGCGGGGCCAGGGCTTCGAACACCAACGACCCGATCGGCGCCGGCTTTGGCGGCGGCCCCTGCGCCTCGATCATCCGGTCGAGCGCCGCGCGCGCTTCGCCACTATCCAAGAGTTCACGGGCGCGCTGTTCCCCGCGGCCTCCTGGCAACTGCGGATCGTACTCCAGGAGGTGGCCGGCGAGCCGGATCGATTTCTCGCGCAGGTCAGTGGGCGCCTCTGGTCTTCCATCCAGCACTTGAAGCACATCGCGGGCCTCGAGCGCCGGGCCAATCCCACGTCCGATCGGCTTGGTCCCGTCCGTGATGATGACTTCCGCAGCAAGGCCAAGGCGTGAAGCAACGAATTCGAAGAGCTTGCGCACGCTCTGTGCGTGAATGTTCGAGCGGATCTTCGCTGTCGGCCCCATCGGCATGTCGATCAACAGGTGGGTGGCGCCGGCGGCAATCTTCTTCGAAAGAATTGAGGCGACCATCTGCTCCGGCGTGTCGATTGACAGTGGCCGCTCAATCGAGATGAGCACGTCATCAGCCGGCGACAGATTTACGTGTCCACCCCAAGCGATGCAGCCATTGCAGCGCTCCACGACGTCGCGCAATTCGTCTTCGGTGAGGTCGACGCGGGCAAGCACTTCCATTGTGTCGGCTGTGCCGGATGGCGATGTGATAGCGCGCGATGACGTCTTCGGTATCGTTAGCCCATGTGCAGCTACGATCGGTGCAACGATCATCGTTGTTCGGTTGCCGGGAATCCCTCCAATGCAATGCTTGTCGACGACGACGGGTCGGTTCCATTTCAGTCGTGTGCCCGCGTTCGCCATGCAGCTGGTCAACGCCAGCACTTCCCCGGTTGTCATGAGGCTGGACGTGGCGATCAGGAAGGCCGCAACCTCGATGTCGGAGTAGCGATGAGCCGCGAGATCCTCGACGACGGCCCGGATTTCCTCCCGGGTTAGTTCCTCACCCCGAATCTTGGCCCGAACGGCGTCGAGACTTGCTGCGGATGGCGCAATGGAAACATGGGCATGATCGCCTAGCTTCACGCCGAGGCGGCTCAGGGCGGGTTGCGGCAACCCTATCTCGTCGGGGCCGAGCCCCTCCATCCCGTCAGCGATGAGCACATTCGCCACGATCGTCGAACCATTGACCTGGATTTCGACCTTCCGAAATCCGGCAAGACGCTCCGGCCGAAGCGCGCGGCAGTCTCGGGACAGGATCGCCACGTTTTCGCCCATCGTATCCAACTTGATCGGGCGGATCGTTAGCTGGGAACGACTCTCGTGCTGTCCACCCGGCGTCAACTTCCCGGTCGTCAGCTTTGGATCACGTGTCATTTCGCTTTCACCTGCACAGTGTCACCATCCTTCAGCGTGTCGCCTGGAAAGAGCACTAGGTTGTCCCTCGCCGCCAAACCGGCTGTCACCACCCGGAAGCGATCATCCCCATCGCCAACCGTCACCTTGGCTAGCCTGGCTCGGCCATCGACAACCCTGAACGTGGCCCAGCCGCCGTCGCTCTGCCGGATCAGCGCATCGGTGGGAACGCGCAGTGCGTCCTTCTGTTCGAAGACAACGACACGGACATCGGCTCGGAAGCCATGCCCTAGCTGAGAGGTTACGATGGGTGGGTTGCGGGTGAAGTGGAGAACGACATTCACGCGCTGCTCTTCAACGCCAAGCGCGGAGACTTTTGTCTTGGCGTAAGGCTCGACCGTATGGACAACCGCTGCGATAGGCTGGCTGCCGCCCCATTTCTCAATGGAGGCAGGTGCGCCTTCCCGCATGATCGCCGCATCCTGCGACAGGAACTCCGCAACAACTTCGATCTGGCCTGGGTCGCCAATTTCCAGCAGAGGCGTGCCCGGCGCGACGACTGTTTCGCTCTCTTGAAGAATTTCCAACACCTTTCCCGATGCGGGGCTTCGCACTGTAGTCGGTGTGCGGGCCCGCGCGGCTGGCTTGCCTTCAGCCGCGAGCGCCCGCTTCAACTCGGCTTTGCGCTGGTCGACGACAGAGGTCGCGGCCTTGAGCCCGGCCCGTGTGCGATCCAGCGCGGCTTTGGCGGCATAGCCGTGGTCAAAAAGCTGCGTTGTGCGCGCATCTTCAATCCGAGCGAGTTCCAGATCGCTCTCGGCCAAGGCAAGCCCTGCTCGGGCGGCTGCCGTCACCGCCGCCGCTTCCTCCGCAATTCGCGCGTCGAGCAGACTGGGGTCTGCTGGCGCAATGGCGGCGACAGCGTCGCCTTTCGTCACCGTATCGCCGGGTTCGAGCAGAACACGTTTGAGCAGCCCGCCGACGGGCGCCGCCACAATGTAGATATCGTGGACCCGAATGCGACCCTCTTCTGCAATTTCACGACGCACCTCGCCACGGTCGACCACTACAATCTGGACGCTGACTGATCTCGGCCATGCGAACCAGGCGATGAGAGCGACGACGGCAGCGGCGGAGGCCGTCCAGATTCCGGTCGCTGTCGTGAACCGTGGTAATTTCAAGTTCAGTCCCTCGCTTTCAGGACGGCAACCATATCGAGCCTGTCGATGTCGCGGCGCACGACCAAGGCGGCAATGGCGACGCACGCCAGCGTAAATGCGATCGCGAACGCGTAACCCGCCGGATTGAAAACGTAAGGGAAAGAATACATGTCCGTCTGGAACAGTCGCATCAGCCAGTTCGCCATCAGGGTTCCCGCGACGCACCCGAGCGGAATGGCAAGAAGAGCCAGAGCCGCCAGTTCGCCTACCAGGACATATGAGACCTCGAAGCGTGTGAAACCTAGCACTCGCAGCGTCGCCAGGTCGCGTTCCTGTTCGGCCAGCGTGATGCGCGCCGCGGAGAAAGCTACCCCTCCAGCCATCACTGCAGCGAACGACAGGTAGATGAGGTTCATGTAGCCAACGCCTTCGTCATAGCTGCGCCGCATGGAACGTTCGGCCAGGTTGAGGAAGCTCGCGCCCACCAGGGCGGGCGTGCGCTTGAGCTCCCGATTGAACGTGTCATACGAGGCTGGATCGAGGCGCACATTGGCGCCTGTGATCTGTCCGGGTTCCCGCATCAGGCGAGATTGCGACTCCATGTCCATGTAGGCCGACGATCCAACCATCGGATCGACAATGGCGGCGACGCGAACTGCTGTTCGCAGGCGGCTGCCACGTGTCTGCTCGATTTCAATCTCATCGCCCGTACCGACGCCGAGCTTTGCGGCTAAGGCGCGAGCGAGTGCGATGCCGGCCGCCGGCGGTGCGACGATTTCTCCGTTGGCCCCTATCAAACGGCTGAGACGGGCCTGTGGTCGCGAGCCGATGAGCGCTTCCTCGACACTCCGGCCGCCGTGGTGGAGGACGACGCTGTCGATCCTGGCCGGCTCTGCATAGATGACGCCCGGCAGGTGTTCGATCGTGTGCAGCACGCCTTCTTCGCGTGACTCGATGAAGGACAGGGTCACATCCTGGCGGTTGGTCTGCGAAAAGTGCACGTCGAGCAGCTTGTCCATGACCGCAGGGAAGGTTCGCGCGACGACCAGAAGGCCGATCGCCAGGGCGATCCCGATGATGGTCGAGGCAGACCTGCGCGGGAAACGAAGGATGCGGCGCAGAATGATCCGGCTCTTGGCGTCGAGGCGGCGTCCCAGCGCGCCTGCCAGACCGTCTGATCCCGAGAATGCCACGGGTCGTGGCGGGGCGAGGGCGCTTGCGGGTGCGATCCGTGCGGCATTGAGCACAGCTCCCAGCGCGCCGGCCCCTGCGCTGAGGAACGCAGCGGCCCAGGCCGCAAGGAAGACCCAGAGGGGTGCATCGAAGTCGAGGCGCGGAAAATGGTAGTAGTCGCGGTAAACCGCTGCGATCAGCCGACCGAGCCATATCCCGGTGCCGGAGCCGAGAAGCGCGCCAATCGCGCCAAGCAGGAGAGCGCTCTTTGCGTAGTGCCAGGCGACTGCGGCGTTGCCGTAGCCGAAGGCCTTCAGCAGACCGATGTTGGACCGCTCCGTCGCGATGATGCGCGTCAGCGCGACGTTGACCAGGAAGGTGGCGATGACCAGGAAGAAGGCCGGCAGAAATGTCGCCATGGTCGCGAGCTGGCGCAGTTCCTCGACGAGGAAGCGATCGGATGGCATGCGGTCGCGACCATAGGCGCCCGTCGAGCCGTAGCGCTGCACCACGGAATCGATGGACCGCTTGGCCAGCTCTGGGTCCGCATCGCCGGCGAGGCGGAACAAGGCCTCGTTGAACGCTCCTTCCAGGTCATAGGCGCGGGCGAGCGCGGCATGTCCCATCCAGATGACGGCATAGCGATCCGGCTGGGGGAAGAGTTCCCCGGGGGCGCTGACGAAGACGAACTCGGGCGAATTGGCGATGCCCACGATCTTGAGCGTCTGGCGGTGACCATGGAGGGTCGCTTCCAGCGAGCCGCCCGGGGCGAGGTCAAGTGCGTTAGCAAACGCCTCATTGACGAGGACTTCATCGGCAATGGCGGGATCCGGTCTGCGTCCCCGCACCAAGACAAGATCGTTGACCTTTGGCCTGCCATCGGGGGGAAGAGAAACAAGTCGGGCCGAGGCTGGCTCGACGATGTCCGGCAGGTTCAGCAGCGCGAAGCCGGAAATGCGTGCATCGACGGCAGTAACGCCGGCGACGGCGGCGAGTTCGATCCCGACGCGCTCGGGCGCCCTTACCAGCGAAACCGCGAGATCAGCCATATGCTGAGCGCCGTAGTATTCCAGACGTGTGCGCTCCAGCGAGGCGCGCATGCCGATCGCCATCACAAAGATCGACAGCCCGCAGCCAAGAACCATTGCGACCGCGATTGCGTTGATCCGCATTCGCCAGAGGTCCCGGAAGAGCTTTCTATCGAGCATCCGCATTGGCGCTTACCACACCAGATCGGCAGGAGCTGCGCGGCTTGCGTTGGTTTCGATCTCGCGAATGCCGCCGTCGAGAAACCGCACAACGCGATCGCCAAGTCTGGCGACGTCCGCGTTGTGCGTGACCAATAGCGTTGTTGAACGGAAGCGCGTGCTCACTTCGACGAGAGCCTCAAGCACGCGAACTCCGGTGCCCACGTCAAGAGCGCCGGTTGGCTCGTCGCACAGCAGGACGGCGGGCCGCTTGGCGATCGCGCGAGCGACCGCGACACGCTGCTGTTCTCCGCCGGAAAGCTGCGCCGGAAAATGATCGAGGCGGTCGCCGAGGCCGACCAAACTCAGAGCCTCCGCCGCCGGCATCGGATCTTGCGCAATCTCGTTGACGAGTTCGACGTTTTCCCGGGCGGTCAGGCTCGGGATGAGATTGTAGAACTGGAAGATGAACCCAACGTGCTGGCGCCGGTAGCGCGTTAAATCAGCGTCCGGCATACCTGTGAGTGCTCTGTCTCGGAAGGCGATTGCTCCCGACGTTGCTCGATCGAGCCCGCCGAGAATGTTGAGCAACGTCGATTTGCCGGATCCGGAAGGGCCAAGCAGCACGAGCATCTCGCCATCTGCGACGTCGAGATCAACCTCTCGCAGGGCGTGCACAGCCGATGGGCCGTCGCCATATCGCTTGCCGACATTGCGGAGCGAGAACGTCGGTGTCATTTGTGTCCGCTTCCTCGCCTACGGTCACTGCAGTATCGGGACACCACGTGGATCCCAATTGATGCCGGTCAATAGCTCGGGCGCTTAGAGCGTCTTGGCGGGCGAAATGTTCGGCCCGTGATGTTGACGGGGCAGGCAGGGGGTGGAGAGCGTCGTACGGCGTACGGCCACGAAATCTATCAAATGGCTCAGGCCGTGACAGTCTGCTGCCCGGCCGCAAGCGGCGCCGGCCGCGAATTGAGCGGCGTCAACTGCCCGGCCGTGCTCTGTGCTAGACAGTCATGGGGTGCCGGAATCCGGTGCGTGAACCAAAAGAAGGGCTGCAGATGAGCGTCACGGACGTTTTCTCCGTCATCGACGCCACCGCTGGCGGCGATCACGTTATTCGCTTCACTGAGCAGTTCGTTCGGCAGTCGCCCTCCTATGTGACGGCTGCGGTGATGGGATGGCGCCCGTCCTTCCCGATTCCGGAAGCCGCAACTTTCGATGAATTGCTTGGGCAATGGATGGCAGCGGTCCAGAAGGACCTGGAGCTGGACGTTCAGACAGTGCGGGCTCGGCTTGATCGTGAAAACACAGCGAGCAGCGTCGAAGGCCTCTTTGTCGAGTTGAAGGACGTGCGATCGGCAATCGGCATGCGAGCGCGACACGCAGACCTGAGCATTGTCTCACGGCCGCGACCGGTGGCGTATGAGACTGCGGCGGCGATCCTTGAGGGAGCCCTGCTTACGTCCGGACGTCCAGTCATAGTCGTGCCGCCGGGGTGGACGAGTCAGGAGTTCGGACGCACAGTCCTGATCTGTTGGAAGCCGACCCGCGAGGCTGCCCGCACCATTGCCGACGCCGCTGCCATTATTCGAGCGGCGCAGCGCGTAGTGGTTGTTACGGTTGATGCACGTCCAAGCGAGGCCGGGTATGGCCCGGCGCCCGGGGCGGATATCTGCGCGCATCTCGCGAGAGTTGGCGCCAAAGTCGAGTTGATCAACCTCACGTCGGCAGGGCGCTCAGAGACGAATGCAATCCAGGATCAAGCGCTTGCCGTAGGCGCGGACATGGTCGTCATGGGGGGCTACGGCCGCAGCCGAATGGAAGAATTCATCTTCGGCGGCGTCACCCGCGCCATGCTCGCCGAGAGCGAAACACCCTTGTTTATGTCTCATTGAGCAGGTCCGCGGCGGGGGCACGCCATCACCCTGCCGTCAGGCACTGGGCGGCGTGCTCCACATAGACGACCTGAGCGTGACTGCCCACCTGCATAGCCTCGCCGTCGATCATCGCAGGTATGTCGCCACCGCCTTCACTGTCGATAACAAGTGTCTCTGCGGAAACAACATTGGCATCCGGTGAATGACGCCAATCTGATAGGAGTGATGACCAGACCACCGCCAGAGCTGCAAGCGCCGAGGGTTTGGAAAGGGTGGCAACCTCCATTCGCCCGTTGTTTGAGGTTGGGCCCACAAGAACCCCGAGGACGCTGGTTGTGGGTAGGCGCTCGTCGGGGAATCTGTAGCCGTCTCGATATCGGGCGACGAGATGTAGATGCTCTAGTGCATCGAGCGCCGCGCCGAACTGCGTGAAGGCTTTGCCAAGGTCGCCAAATCGCAGACTCTCCCGGGCTTCCGCGAAGGCGACCGGCGCGCCGGCCAACATGGCGCAATAGAAGGGTTCGCCATTGATCAGGCCGGCCGGCAGGCGCCGCTTCACCGGATTTGCGAGGACGTCTTGCAGGATTTCCTCCCAGGGCCTTACGCCATGCAGCGACTTCGACAGCAGGTTCATGGTGCCGCCGGGAAGTAGAAGGAGGTTCGAGGCGTCGCGCCCGGCCTTCCTCAAGGCCGCGCGGTGGGTCCCATCGCCGCCCCAGACAATCAGCAGGTCGGGCGACCGGGCGAGAAGTGAGAGCATCTGGCTGTCCCCATCGGTGAAATCCGTCTCCACGATCTCAGCTTGATCCACGGCCATCGCACGGAGGGCGGCCCGCATGCGGCTCGCGCCATCCGCAGGCATGCTGCCAGCCGCTGGATTGAACAGGACTATCGCCTTCACGGTACCCTCGGTCTGTGTCGTTGTCGTATGGTCCAGGCCCTGTTCGCAGCGGAAGTGGTCCCGGGCAGTGATCTGTGTCAAACCGGACTGCGGGAGGTTGGCTATGGATTTGTGATTGTTACGAGGACCACCGCCATGCGCGACATGCTTCTGCATATCGACACCTACCCCGAGCCGACATCGCCTGCGGCAATAGATGCGGCGATTGGCTTTGCGGCGGCCCTGGGCGGGAGGCTCTCCGCCGTGGCCGTCCATATCGATATCCGCGTTCCGCACAACAGGATTGCCGAATACCTGATCGGCATAAGTCGACTGGCGGAGGAAGAGGAAGCCAAGTGTCAACGCGCATGCGTCGGGGCGCTCAAGCACTTCAGCGCAGCGGCTAACGCCGCCGGCGTTCTTGGAGACGCATTGACCGTACGCGCCGACATGTATCTCATGGGAGAACGCGTTGCCGAACTCGCCCGCACGCGAGACATTTGTCTCGTGCCGGTTGCCGATCGTCTCGACGGCCAGCGCTCGGTCGCCGAGGCTGTGGTTTTTGAGTCAGCGCGGCCCACCATCGTCTATTCGCCAGGCCGCGCCGACCTTCCAGCTACCGGCCTCGACGTCGTCGTGCTGGCCTGGGATGGCAGCCGGTGCGCCGCGCGCGCCATGGCGGATGCGCTCCCGATTCTCGCGAAGGCGAAGACAGTGAAGGTGCTAACCATCGTCAATGAGAAGGCTGCCGCCGTTACAGGTCTGGGCGCGGACGCGGTCCGGCACCTCCGGGCACATGGCGTCAATGCCGTCGCGGAAGAGGTTGACGCCCGCGGCCGCCGCATCGGGGACGTGATGGACGAGTATGTCGTCAGCCAGCGTGCCGGCCTTCTGGTGATGGGAGCCTACGGCCGCTCGCGGGTGCGGGAGTTCATTCTCGGAGGGGCGACCGAACACGTCTTGAACGATCCCAAGGTCGCGATTCTGTTGTCTCACTAAGGTTGAAGATCCGGCAATTCTTCCTGGCTCCTTCTTGTGATATTTTTGACGAGCAGCGATGCAGCGAAGGTGGCGCGCGTAACGATGGTCATGCCGGCCTATCCGGTGACCGCGGCCTGAAGCTGTACCGTCTGATGGATGAGGCCGTGCGCGTCTTGATCCGTCTCAAGGCGCAAATCTTTGAGCCGGCCATCGCGACACGTTGGAGCCGCGGCCGGCTTGAGGGCAGGTCTGCCTGGGAATGATTCAGGGCTCTTCCACGCGGTTCGCCGCTGATTGGAAGTCCAGCCTAGAGCTCTGAAAGCTCACAAAATCCAAATCGACCTCTATCGCCCCGTTCGCTCAGCAGCGCGACGGTGTGACGGTGCGCGTGACGGATGGCGAGAACGGCGGCAGCCGCTCGAAGCCGTTACCGTCACGCCATTTCCCGGCACTTGCGCACGTTTCGACCGAAATAAACTGTGAAACCAAGCGGATGGGCCGTTTGCTGACGGTATCTTGGTTGACGGTATCGAGAGGCAGATTTGGCGCCCTCCGCACCAAGCGGAGCAAAAAAGTGCTGACGGACACTGCGCTTAAGAATCTGGCTCTCCGAACGTGTTCGACTTTGATCTAAGTCACTGCATTCGGTCGTCGCATCAGGGATGAGGGTTTGTTGTTTCCGACGCGGAGACGGGCAGATGCAGTACCGCACCATTCTTGTGCATGTGGATGTGACGTCTGAGGGCCGCGCCCGGCTGGAGAACGCCGTGTGCTTAGCGGACAAGCTCGGCGCTAAGCTGCTCGGCCTTGGTGCGGCCGGCTTTGACCCAATTCCAGATCACACAGGGAACTCTGACGCGATCCTCCAGCAAATCTCGCTGAGTCTGCAGCAGGCTCAGCGGATCTTCCGTGAGGCGACCGCCGAGCTGCGAGCCGCCGAATGGCGGGCGCTGGTCCGCCGGCCGGCCTCGGCCTTGGCCGACCTTGCCTGCGGAGCCGATCTCGTTTTCGGCAGCCGCACCGGAGAGTTCGGGCCTCCTAACTTGTTCGCCAGACCTGATACCTTGCTGCTCGCCGCAGGGACGCCCATCCTCCTGCAGCCCCCAGCGGCTCCGCCGCTCGACGCGACACGGATCGTGCTCGGATGGAAGAACACCCGCGAGGCTCGCCGCGCCGTGTGGGACGCACTTCCGCTTCTGAAAGTTGCTTCAGAGGTGAAGGTCCTTCGCTTCGTGGCGGAGGTTGACCCACGTGCGGACGATGGTCTCGAGGAGGTCGGCGATCGGCTGCGTGGCCACGGCGTCAGCGTGACTGTGGCTCGGAGGGAACGGGCCGCCAATTCCGTGGGAGAGGATTTGATCGACGCAGCAATCGAGGCCGGCGCCGACCTGATCGTCGCAGGGGCGTATGGGCATCCTCGATTGCGCGAGCTGATCTTTGGCGGTGTAACACGTTCACTACTCAGCCAATCGCCGAAGTACGTGCTCTTCAGCCACTAGGTCGCGGACCCATATCGGATCACCTCGCGCGGACATGATCGCGCTTGAGCGAAGGGAGTTTGATGGTCTCCGACTGCCTGCTGGCCGCTCAGTTGTCCAGGTCGGCAGCGAATTTCTGCCAACCGGGCCCTAGCCGGGGATAAGGTTGCGTTAGACTGTCGGTACCGTATCGCGCACTGCGCCCACCAATCTTCGGTAATGGTGGGGACCAACCGCGCTGAGCTGATCACCGGTCTGCCCCGCAAGCGGCTGGACATTGAGGAACGCCCCATTGCCCCGCATTGAAAATCCACAGTCAAACATAATTGTGCCTGGAGCTGAGAAGCTTGCCGATATGGAATGGCATTCACTCCCGCAAGATGAAGCGATGGTGTGTTTGAGTAGCTCCTCTGCGGGTATATCCACCGTAGAAGCGGGAATCCGACTTTCCCGCCTTGGGGCAAATCGGATTCCTGAGCCGCGGGGGCCCGGCGCCATCCGCCGGTTCCTGGCCCAGTTTCACAATGTTCTCATTTACGTCTTGCTGGCGGCTGCCGCAGGCGCCGCGCTCCTGCAACAGGCAAAAGACGCACTGGTGATTCTCGCCGTCGTCGTCGTGAACGCTCTGGCAGGGTTCATTCAGGAAGGACGAGCTGAGCGGGCGCTCGCCGGCATACGACGAATGATCGACCCCAATGCTTCGGTGCTGCGTGACGGTGTTCGGGTCACTCTGCCGGCCGATCAGGTTGTGCCTGGAGATGTCGTCGTGCTCGAAGCGGGCGATCGTGTTTCCGCCGATCTGCGCCTCATCCGGGTGAACAGTCTGCGGATCGAGGAGGCGGCGCTGACGGGTGAGGCGATCGCCGTTGAAAAGCGCGTCGAGCCAACCGCCCGCGATGCCGTGCTCGGCGACCGGACGTCCATGGCGTTCTGCGGCACCCTGGTTGTCACGGGATCGGCCCACGGGCTGGTGGTGGCGACCGGTGCGTCCACTCAGCTGGGCCAGATCAGCAATCTGGCGGCCGTGGTCAGACGACGGCCGACGCCGTTGGTCCGTCAAATGGATCATTTTGCGCGTCAGCTAACCCTTGCGGTCGTGGTGTTGGCCGCGTTGACCTTTGCCGCGGCGTTTTGGCTGCGCGACCACAGCGCGGCGGACTCCTTCATGATCATCGTCGGGCTCGCGGTCGCAGCGATCCCAGAAGGTCTGCCGGCGGTGATGACGATCGCGTTGTCGATCGGCGTGACCCGGATGGCGGCGCGTCGGGCCGTGATCCGGCACATGCCAGCAGTCGAAACCCTAGGGTCGGTCTCGGTGATCTGCTCCGACAAGACCGGCACTCTCACTCGAAACGAGATGACCGTGACCGCTGTCGTGCTGTCGAGCGGCGTGATGGACATCGGCGGCGTCGGATACTCGCCAAAGGGCGAGGTTTCCATGCGAGGCGGAAGACCCGGCGAGAGGGAACGGGCTGGCCTCGCAGATCTGGCAGCAGCCGCAGAGCTCTGCAACGACGCCCGCCTTGAGCGCAAAGGGGAGGATTGGACGCCCCACGGCGATCCCATGGAGGCGGCGCTCCTCGCCCTGGCCGCGAAGATTGAACCGGATTCAGCGCGCCTGCGGGCGCCAAGCCGTCGGGTGGACGAGATCCCATTCGACTCGCAGCACCGATACATGGCCACGCTTCATCAAGTCGCAGACGATGAACTCCGGATCTTCGTCAAAGGCGCACCCGAACAGGTGATCGCCATGTGCGACCGACAGATGCGGGGCTCTGGCGAAGGTCCTCTGGACCCCGATTTCTGGCACGCGGCCGTCCATGTGCTGGCCGGGGAGGGGCATCGGGTACTCGCGCTGGCCACCAAACGCGCGGAGCCGGCCTGCACGAAACTCACTCCGGCCAATGTCCAGAAGAATCTCGTGTTGTTGGGGGTGGTTGGCATCATCGATCCGCCTCGGGAAGAGGCGCGCGCCGCCGTGAATGAGTGTCGCCAGGCCGGGGTCGCCGTCAAGATGATCACAGGCGATCACGCGGCCACCGCGCTCGCAATCGCTAGGCAACTCGGGCTGTCGGATAATCCGGAGGTGGTCACTGGGCATGACTTGGAGCAGCTGACGGACAAAGAACTTGTTGTTGTAGCGCAACGCGCAACGGTGTTCGCCCGCACGAGCCCCGCCGACAAGCTGCGCCTTGTCCAGGCCCTGCAGAGGCTGGGCCACGTCGTCGCGATGACCGGCGACGGCGTGAACGACGCGCCGGCGCTCAAGCAAGCTGACGTGGGCGTTGCCATGGGATGCAAGGGAACGGAGGCAGCGAAGGCCGCTGCCCAGATGGTGCTCATCGACGACAACTTCGCCTCGATCGTCGCGGCGGTGCGGGAAGGACGGACCGTCTACGACAACCTGAAGAAGGTTATCGCCATGGCCCTGCCGACGAACGGAGGCGAGACAGGTGCGCTGCTCATCGCGCTCGTGTTCGGCTTCGCCTTGCCGATAACGCCTATCCAGCTCCTTTGGGTCAACATGGTGACAGGGGTGGCGCTGGACTTGACGCTGGCATTCGAACGCACGGAGCCTGGGGCCATGCAGCGGCCACCTCGCCCTCGGAACGAACCATTGCTGAGCGGACAGCTTTGGTGGCAGGTGCTCTATGTCTCCTTCGTCTTTGTTGCCGGCACGACCGGGGTCTTCTTTTGGAGCCTGCGGCAAGGGGGCGACATTGAGCACGCGCGTACCCTGGTCGTGAACACCCTAGTCGTGATGCAGATCTTCTATCTGTTCTCCGTACGATACATTCACGGGGCCTCGATCACCTGGCGCGGCTTCTTGGGTACGCCAGCGGTCCTGATCGGGGTGACCACCGTCGTTCTCAGCCAACTTGCCTTGACCTATCTCCCTTGGTTCAACTCGGCCTTCGGCACGCGCCCCCTTTCGCTCTTTGAGGGGGGGGTCGTGGTTGGCCTCGGCGTGACGATGCTTCTGATGACCGAATTGGAGAAGTCCGTGCGCCGGCGTATTCTCGCGCGACCTGGACGAGCCTGACGTCATACAAGCGCCCTACGTGGGGCGTGGCGGCGGCATCCACGTCAGAATGCCGTCCTTGACGCCGTAGTGGTGGATTCGCGCCTCGGCGGCGTGGCCGCCAGCACACAGCAGGATGAGTTTAGCTCCGAGTCCGCGGACACTGCGAGGACCTAGCCGCCGCTCGATCCACAACGGCCATCGTAGTCTTGCTTGCGGGGACATCCGTCGCGGTTGATCGGCGTTGATTTGGCTCAAGGCGTTCGAGCAGGAATACTGATCAAACTCATAGGCAAGCCCGCCTTGGCTGTGGCCTGATGTTCTAGGCGGGCCAGTGGGTTGCCATTGGGCTTGACCGTCGCCAGTCCTCTCATTGGGCATTCTATCTGGGGAACCGCGTGGTGGAACATACGAGACTGGTCGGGGACAGGCGTCTAGCTGCGGATGGCGGGACGACGCATCCGCAAATCCCGATCGGACGCCGGTGATGCCCCTTCGCCAGGTTCCCGCCGACCGGCTCGCAGATCTTGGGGATGAAGGCCTCGGCCTCACACGCGAGACGGTTGCCGCCCGCCAGGCCCGCTACGGCTTCAACGACGTGGTCGTGAGAGCGCCATCGACTTGGCGAACCCTCGTCCGAGACACAGCGCGCGATCCGATGCTTTGGTTTCTGGTCGCGATGAGCGTCCTGTTCACAGTGATCGGCGACTACACCGAGGCCGCCGTTCTGGCGGCGGCGCTGGCGCCGCTGATCGGCATGGACGCGTTTCTCCACCACCGGACCCAATCTTCGACTCAGTCGCTGTCGAGCCGTCTGGCCGCTCAGGCTAGCGTGGTGCGAGACGGTGGCTCCGTCACCATCGCTGCGCGCGAAGTCGTTCCCGGCGATCTGGTCGATGTGGCGGCTGGCGCGCCTTTCCCTGCCGATGGCCTCGTCGTGGCGGGCGGCGATCTGCAGGTCGACGAGTCCTCCCTGACCGGTGAAGCCTGGCCGGTCCGGAAGCATCCCATCGCCGGTCCGCTGAACGCCATCGGTTCGGCCGAGGCGGGCCACTGGGTCTTTGCCGGCACACGGCTCCTGACTGGCCAGGCCCGCATGCGCGTCGTCAACACGGGCCCCGAAACCCTCTATGGCGAGATCGTGCGATCAGCGCTGATCGGCAGCCACGCGCGCACGCCGTTGCAAAAGGCCATCTCCCGCCTGGTCGGAATCTTGCTGCTCGCCTCGCTGGCGCTGTGCGTGGCCCTGGCCGCGATCCGCCTCGTCCAGGGGCATGGACTGGTCGATGCCTTCCTCAGCGCCGCGACCCTAGCCATCGCGGCGCTGCCGGAAGAGTTTCCTGTCGTTTTCACCTTTTTCCTCGGAGTGGGAGTCTACCGGCTCGCCCGCCGGCGGGCGCTCGTGCGCCGCGCCGTCGCAGTCGAGAACATCGGCCGGATCAGCTGCATCTGCTCGGACAAGACCGGGACGCTGACCGAAGGGGTGCTGACGCTCGCCCACCGCAGTGCGGCGCCGGGCGTTACGCTGGAGGCTCTGGCGGCCTTGGCCGCCGCGGCCGCGCGGTCCGACAGCGGCGATCCGCTCGACGCCGCCCTGATTGCCGCCGCGCCGTCCGATGCGGCGATCGAGCGCCTAGCGACCTTCCCGTTCACCGAGAACCGCCGCCGCGAAACCGCTATCGTCCGGGCGGCAGACGGCGGTTGCATCGCTGTCGTCAAGGGGGCTCCAGAGACCGTGTTCGCCCTCTGCGCGGGGATTGAGGCGGAGCTCGACACGTGGCGAGGGCGGGTCACCGACTATGCAGCAAGCGGCCACAAGGTCATCGCGGTTGCGACGAAGGCGCTTGGCGCGCAACCGCCGTTGGGAGCCGAGCCAGATCGGGGATTCACCCTGAGCGGCCTACTCGCCATGGAAGACCCGATCCGCGAGGGCGTCCGCGAGGCGGTCTTGGCATGCCGTGAGGCCGGCATTCGCGTGATCATGATCACCGGTGATCATCCCGCCACCGCGCGGGCGATCGCACGCGAGGCCGGCCTGGGCGGCGAGCGGCCTAAGGTCGTTGAGGCCGATGCCTTGGACGGCGCAGGCGCCGGTCCTTCGGCCGAGGCCGTCCTTGATATCGACGTCGTCGCCCGCGCCGCACCGGCGCAGAAGCTAAGGCTGGTGCAGGCGCTGCAGAGATCGGGTGAGATTGTCGCGGTGACCGGTGATGGCGTCAACGACGTCCCGGCGCTCCAGACCGCGGATATTGGGATCGCGATGGGCGAGCGGGGCACGCAGAGTGCTCGGGAGGTCGCCGCGGTCGTGCTACTCGACGATAATTTCCGTACGATCGTGCGGGCGATCGGCGAGGGGCGTCAGCTCTTCCGAAACCTGCAGCTGGCCTTCGCCTACCTCTTAACGGTCCACATTCCGCTGGTGCTTAGCGCGGCGGCGATACCGTTGGCCGGGCATCCGCTGCTGTATCTGCCGATCCACATCGTCTGGCTGGAACTGATCATCCATCCGACGGCTCTGCTGGTCTTCCAGGAATTGCCGACGTCCGAACGGCTGCTCCCGACCCACAGGGATGGCCCGCCACGGTTCTTCGGGCTACGATCCTGGGCCGTCATCGCGATTTCGGGAGCACTGCTCGCCGCCGTGATCTATTTCGGATTCGACTACGCGCTGGGGGACGAGAACAATGTCGAGCACGCCCGCTCGATAGCACTCGGCGCGTTGATCGCTATGAGCGCCGCCAGCACCGCCGTGCTCAGCCGCTTTAGCAGCCGGACGGCTCGGATTGTTGTCGGCGCGAGCCTCGCTAGCCTCGTCCTTCTTGTGCAGACGCCGCTCCTTTCCGGACTACTGGCGCTCAAGCCCCTGCATTGGGCGGATTGGGGTTTGGTCGCTGCCGCCGGCGGGCTGGCGGGGTTGTTTGCGGCGATGGTGAAGGCCTCACTTCGCGAACCGCATCACCCTAGTCCCACGGCGCGGTGATCTTGTCGGGTCGTCCGCCCTGAGGATGGCGGGTCGTGGGTGATCCAGAACACGAGCGGGATGCGAGCGACCGCGTGCTCGCCGAGCGCCCGCTGTTCAGCGTGAAGGACTGCCGTAAGCGGATGAGTGCTCGGGGCTAGGCCGTTACAGCCGAGCGAACACCTGATCCGGCGTCGGGGATGACGACCTGTCAACCAAGGTGTCCCAGCAGTCTCGCACCGCATCCCAGAGCGCCATCTCCTTGCCAAGGAAGGTGACCAAGCTATCGCGGGGATTCTGACGGCGGGCGCTGACAAGGCGCGCGACAGCCTGCAAATAGGTTTCTTGCGAACAGTGCGCGCGGGAGTCCTTAGCCATCGTCGTTGTTTACACCAGCTAAGTCGCTAGCGCTTTGCGGGGCGTCAAATCGCAATCTGGGGGAATTTTCAACCCGAAGCTCGACGCCGACGGATCTATCGCGCAGCGCCTCGTAAAAGCTATCGCCGGAATGCGCTCAGCATGCGACGGACAAACGCACTCGCTGGGTGAGGTTCGTCGGCTACCGAATGCCTGCTTGTGACCGGACTTGGAGTCCCTGAGACGATCGGCGCGCCAGGAGACTGATTTCGCAAAACTCGGCAGAGTATTTTGCCGACGCCAATCTGCAGCCATGATCGCGATTCTCGCCGCAATGTCGTGGGAGCCTTCTGGGCCGTCACGGTGCGATCTCATCCGTCGCGTAGGCCCCCGCCAAGGCCGCGTTTGCTTTGTCCGCCCATCAAGCGTCCGACGCACGCCCGCTCAAGGGGCCGAGGCTTCGCGCTGCGCGCTGCAGGCCGCACCAACCCCTTGCGCGGTCACCGCTGCGCTTGCTTTCCGGCCGCTCCTGAGGGGCGTCGCAAACGCGACCCCGGCGGGGCTGATCCCGCGGGATCAGAAGGAACATCGTCATGGACCGCGCATCGTTCGAACTCATCGGCAATGTCGGCAAGCTTGAGATCAAGCCGATCAAGGACGGAAAGAAACTCGGCATCATATCCCTGGCTACTTCTGAGCGCTGGAAACTCGAATCCGGTGACTGGAACGAGAAGACCTACTGGCATCGTGTTGCGGTGTTCGCGCCTGCCAAAGTCGCGCTTATCGAAGCCGCCGTCCAGAAGGGAACCCGTCTCCGCCTCGTCGGCCAGATCCGTCCGGGCTCCTGGGAAGATGAGCGTGGCAACACCCGTTACTCCGTCGAGTTTGTCGTGACGGGTTTCGGTGAGGTCGAAATCCTCGCCCGTGGCAAGCCGAAGGCCGAAGCGGGGCCCGCAGCTGCCCAGGCCGAAGAGCCGGCGAAAGCCCGCAAGGCGTCCCGCAGCCGAGCCGCCTGACGGCCGGGCCGGCGGCTCACGCCGCCGGCCACTCGTCTTTTCCAGCAATCCAATTTCTCAAGGAGGTCACCATGGCCGCCAACGCGAACGTGCAATCTCTCCACGACAACGTCACCAACCGCATTATCGACCAGCTTGAACAGGGTTGCTTTCCTTGGGTCCAGCCCTGGGCGTCCTCCGGCGGGACGCCGCTTGGCCTGCCGCAGAATGCTGCGACTGGCCGGATCTATTCTGGGATCAACATTTTGCTCTTGTGGTCGGCGGCCATCGAACAAGGCAGGCCGTCTCAGCGCTGGCTAACCTTCAAGCAGGCGCTCGCCCTCGGCGGCGCTGTTCGCAAGGGCGAAAAAGGCACTATGGTCGTCTATGCCGACACCTTCCTTCCCAAGGTGGAGCAGGATAGGGCGGCTGCCTCGGGCGAGGAGCCGCGGCGCGTCGGCTTCCTCAAGCGCTTCACCGTCTTTCATGTCCAACAGTGCGACGGCATTCCGGCCGATCGCGATGCTGCGCCGCTGCCGGGCCGGACGGAGGTGCTGCCGCATGTCGAAGCCGTCATTGCCGCAACTGGGGCCGACATCCGCATCGGCGGCGACATGGCGTTCTATTCGCCGTCGCAGGACTTCATCCAGGTTCCGCCACAGGAAGCCTATTTCGAGCCGATAAACTGGTTTCGGACGAAACTGCACGAGCTGACTCATTGGAGTGGTCACCCCTTGCGCCTCAACCGCGATTTCTCCGGCAGGCGGGGCGGTGAGGCCTATGCGCGCGAGGAACTTGTTGCCGAGCTGGGCTCGGCATTCCTGTGCGCCGAACTAGGCGTCGCCCCGACCGTCCGCCACGCCGACTATCTCGGCGCCTGGTTGGAAGTGCTGAAGGCCGACAACCGCGCCATCTTCCAGGCCGCGTCGTTGGCGTCAAAAGCCGCCAACTTCGTCATGGGCCGAAATGTCGTCGCCTCGCTCCAGCCCGACCATGTCCCGTAAGTCCTTCAGCCCTTCTTCCACCAGCTCAAGCGCATGGTCGCGCCAGTCGAAAGGTCCCTGGACAGCCAATCCAAGCTCGATCTTGGCAAGCGCGCCTTCCGCCGACATCGTTGGCAAAGCGCAGATGGCGCCGGCTTCTTCTTCCAACTCCGGATAGGCAGTTTCGATCCGTTGATTGAGGATGCGCATGGCGCATGCCTCTGGCATGTCGCCATCGCAAGCTTTGGCGAATGTTTGATCTCGCCGCGTCTTGGCATGAAGAATTGATTCCAAGCTCTGCCATTGCCTTATCATCGACTCGAGCCTGGCTTTCCTGGTGATCCATGACGCAGCTCTTTCAGGTACGGGATCACAAGCCGCGCCTGCCGTGATCGATGACAATGCGATCGAGGCGGCGGCCAAAGGTTTACGTGCGCGGGCGCTTTGCCTTTTTCCCAAGACGATCTCCCCTAACTATAATGTCGCCTAGCAGGTCGGCAGTCAGGTTTCGTCGTCGTTTCGAGGACGTAGGCCAGTTTAATTGAAGCGTGCCCGACCGGGATTACGCCGCTTCATGACCGCGTCGAACAGAGGGGCGGTGAAGTGGCGCCGAACATGGCCGAGGGGTTTCGACCATCTTCCTGTCTCCCCCACCACGGGAATTAGCTGCTCATTTCGTCCCAGCATGCCGGGCGGGACGGACCGCCTCAAGGGACGGCGAGGCCCCACCATTTTTTTGGCCCCAGAGCCAAAAAAATCGTGACCCCCACCGCCGCGATGCGGTCGCGCAAGCGCGCGATCCCTTGACCCGCTCCGTCCCGCCCGCCCGGCCGATGTCGTCCAAGCAAAGGAGACGACGATGTTCACGAAGACCTTCACCCTCGACCGTCACATCGAGGAGCTGCGCGCCGAACTGCACGGGTCCGCTGACATTGATGAGGCTTGCTGCATCAAAGCCGAACTGGAAGCGATGCTGATGATGAAAGACAGGCTGATCAGTGAAGCTGAGGTTGAGGGCTGACCGCGGTCTGGGGGCGGCGCTCGCCGCTCCCGCTTCGCGGCCTGCGCGCCAGTATCGTTCACAAACTTCTGCAGGCGTGCTCCTTCCATTCTCTAACCCGGGCGGAATTACGCGTCTGGCGTCGGACTGACGTCTGCCCGCAGCAGAGGTTTTTGGATCAACGCGCGTTTGGGTTTCGACCAGTGAGATGATCACCACTCAACGGTCTCACCCTCGTCATTGCCGCGAACCAAGGGCGCAACGATCACGCCGGAGGTGGCGGCGCGGGGGTGAATGTGAAACTGCGGTCCAGCCTGTCGATTTCGTGCACGAGGCGAGCATTCTCCGCGAATGGCCGATGCGCTCATCTCCTTTGTTGACGCCATGTACCGATGCTGGATCGCGCGTCGGTTCGACGATCTGTCAGCCTTTCTCGCGCTGACATCATCGTTGTCTCACCCGATGGCGCGACTTGCGTGGCCGGTCTTGTCGTGGCGGTCGAGAACTATCGTGCCTTCATGGTGCGGGCCAAGATCGCGTGGTTCGCATCGCGCGATCATGTTGTCACCGAGCGCGGCGACGCTGCCATTGTCGAGTATCGATGGGACATGGACTGGCGGTCGGAGGGCGCCGCGCACGAGGCGACCGGCGCGAGATCCTGGTGCTCGCGGGCCGGGATGGCGCATGGCGGATCGTCTGGCCCACCCAGCTCCCGGGCTTGGTTGAGAGGCCTGGAGCAACAGTGCGGCGTCGGTTGAGGCTGAGGGGGAGTCGGTTTGCAAGATAAAGCTGGCGCGGCGCATTTTGGAAAAGCGCCAGTCTGCACATAGGAAAGAAGCGCGGCGCTTTCACCTCCGCGTTGCGGCGCATGCGCCGCGCTTCGTCGATGAGGTGCAAACGGTCGACCTCGCATCTGCTTGTGACAGGATTCGCGCATGCAGTTGGACCCAGACAAAGCTGAATTCGAACCGAGAATGGGCAAGAGCGGCCGAGGTCGTGGATCAGGCCTGGCTCAACTGCGCGCGACGATCAGCATCGCTGGCAGATCCTCGCGGTCGCGATCTTCTCGGCCAGCAACCGGACCTGTCGCTCAAAAAGGCCTGCGCGCTCACTTCGCAAAAGGATCGAAAGGCAAGGGCAAGCCGACATTCGCCGCCCAGCGTCGCGTCGTGGTGAAGGCCCG
This sequence comes from Hyphomonadaceae bacterium, assembly GCA_965229115.1. Lineage (GTDB taxonomy): Bacteria > Pseudomonadota > Alphaproteobacteria > Caulobacterales > Hyphomonadaceae > UBA7672. Next base: position 1,630,581 of record CBDDIR010000003.1, read on the forward strand.
CTATGTGGCTCATGGAGCGGGGCGCGCCGCGCCGCTTCGCATGCATGTTTCCTATCTCGCGCGGGAGGAGAAGGCGCAAAGGTCCCTCGCTGAGCCGGCTGTCGAAAAGGGTCAGGGCGATAATCTGCAGAAGTCGGTCGACTATCTCGGGCGGGAGGGGCGCGAAGGCGCGCGGGGTATTTCATTCTATAACCAGCGGGAGAGTGGTCTCGACGCTCAGATGGTGACATCCCTCTGGGCCGATGACGCGCGGCACTTCCGCCTCATCATCAGCGCCGAGGACGGCCCGGCGCTTGGCGACCTCAGACCGTTTATCCGCGAGGTGATGGCTAATCTTGAGGCCCGGCTCGGCACCCGCTTGGAATGGGTCGCCGTCGACCACCACGATACGGACAATCCCCACTCGCATGTTCTCATCCGCGGTAAGCGCGGCGACGGACAGGATCTGTTCATCCCCTCCAGGATGATTTCGTCGGGCATCCGGGAGCATGCACAGGAGGTAGTCACCCGGGTGCTAGGACCGCGCCTGGGGGTCGATCTGGCGCGCGAGCGCGAACGCGAAATCCGCGAGGTCGGCGTCACGGCGCTTGATCGTGAGTTGGCGGCGCAACTTCGCCGAGCTGGCGGTCACGTCAGCCGTCCCGATCTCGTCGCCCGGCTGGAGCAGCTTGAACGCTGGGACCTGGCCACGCACGCGTCCGACGAGTGGCGGCTTGCCGATGGTTTCATTCATCGGCTGGGTGCGATGAAGGAGCGCGCCGAGGTCGAGCGCGCCGTGGCGCATCTGCGGCGGGGCGACGCAAAAGCGCTCCTGGCCGCCGACGCGAGCGCTCCCGCCTTGGGCGAGCTTGTCCATGCCAGCTTGGATGACCAGCTCGGCGAGAACTTTCTCGCGGTGGTGGAGACTGGCGTCGGCGAGCTGCGGTATGCCCGGTTTGATCGGGGAGACGATCTTGCCGTCCTTGCTGATGCTCCAACTGGCGCCATCGTCGCGTTCGAGCCAGCGGTGGCGCGTCCCAGGCCCTCGGACGAAGCTGTGGCGCGCGTGGCGGCGAGAACGGGCGGGGTCTATTCGGCCAGCCATCATGCGAGCGTCGAGCCGGAGGTCGACGGCGCGCTTGTGGCGGCGAATGTGCGGCGCCTGGAGGCGATGCGGCGCGGTGGCTTTGTCGAACGGCGAGCGGATGGCGTGTTCGAGATCGCGCCGGATCATCTCGAACGCGCCACCCGGTTCGAGACCCAACTTATCCAGAAATCGTCGGTTACCGCTCGCGTGGTCAGCTATTGGACGCTGGCCGAACAGGTCAATGCTCTCGGCCCCACGCATCTTGATCACACCCTCGCCGGCGAGGCGGCGGGGCCGAAGGGAGATGGCGCCTTTGCGCGCCGGTATGCGATGGCGCTGCAGCAGCGCCGTCTCTTTATGATTGAGCAAGGATGGATGGGTGAGGCGGAGAAGCACCTCTCCCCAGCCGTGTTGCGGACGCTGGCGGCCAATGAACGGGCCGATCTCGCCAAGCGATTGTCTGGAGAGCTCGGGCGACCGGTGCTGACGCAAACGCCGGCTCGCCTTCGTGGCGTTTATGCGCGGCGCGTCGATCTGGCCCAAGGCCGCGTGGCCGTCATTCTGCAGGAGCGCCAGGCCTATGTTGTCCCGTGGCGTCCGGCGTTGGAGCGGTTCGCTGGTCGTGAGGTCGAAGGCGTGCTGCGCGGCCAGACTCTGTCATGGGGATTGGCGCGGAGCCTGGGGCCGAACCTGCCGCCGATGGGATGAAGGGCCGAGCAAGAGCGGCGGAAGCGCTCCATTTGCATCTTCAAGATGAAAGGAGTGGAAGCGCCAGCGGGCCTGTGGATGAATTTGAGCGATGGCTGCTGGTGCGATGGGTTGAGCCGCTGCACCTCAGCGCACGTGCTCGTACGCGCGACATTCAGTTGAGGCTGTTACGTCCAATGAAGTTTCCAAGAGACCTTGTTCCCCAGAAGGCGGTTGCCGAGGATCTCTGCGTGAGCCTCGTCACGTTGTGGCGTGCACGTCAGAGCGGCATCCCTGACTTTCCTACGCCGGTCATTATTCGGAACATGGTCTTCTGGCGGAAGGATGATGTCCAACAGCTCGAAGACGCGCTGTTGAAGTTTGAGGGCCGCGGCAAGTTCGAAGCCGAGCGGAAACGTGCAACGAGGAACGAGCGCCTCGTAAGCCAGCTGCCAAAGTTGAAGCGCCAACGGCGCGTGCGCCAGTCTGACAGCCGGCAACTGGACTTTTTCTAGTGAAATGCCTCAGCGCCTTTTCACCACGGATTTCGATTTGCGCTTGGGCCTCCCTGGCGCGACTGCGGGTTTGATTCGACCCCTTTCCGTGTCTTTCCGACGTTGATCGACCCACGCCTCTACTTCAGCCAGATCCCAGACAGGAACACGCGGCGTGAGCAGTATGCGGCGCGGGAAGTCGTTGCTCTTCTCAAGCTCGTAGATTGTGCTGTCAGCGAGTGGCACGATCTGACGAAGCTCGCTCTTTCTGACAAACCGTCGTGTCGGAGCATGTCGAGCTTGCATCTGCGCGGCATAGGCATAGGCGGCTTCAAGTCCCGTATCTTTCATTGAGGCACCTTTGGTTGCTGCGTGTGTTGTGGTAGGAATCCCGACACCCGACATCATCGCACGCTCGAGTCGTGAACGGCGGAATCTCCAGCAAAAAATTTTGACGGTGCGCTTGACGGTGTAGTTCGTGATGACGCTAGCTCACGGTGCTTTGGCGATAAGTGGAGATAGATCGGTGATCTTCGAGTGGGAATGATTCAGGGCTGAACGCCGGCAATCGCAAACTATTGGCATGCTCGCCGAACTCCCTGAAATCGCACTAGAAATCCAATCGACAACTATCACCGCGTTTCGCTGAGCAGCGTGACGGCATGGCGGTATGCGCGGCGGCATCGGTTGGCTCTAAGGCGGCCGAGTTGGTTAGCCGTCATTGAAGTTTCACCAATCTTTCTGTCCGGGATTCATGATCCTGTCTGTCTACCCCGTGTCGACGCGCTGTCTGGGACGCAGTGCGCCGGTTGCAGTTGCAAATCACACGGGGTCGTCATGTTCAGTTTCTCTTCGCGCATCAGCCGCTCGCGTCTCATCGCGACTTCATCAACAGGCGTGCTCGCGTTCGTCTCCATGCTGGGAGCGCCGGCGGCGCTTGCGCAGGAAGCGACGCAGCCAGCCGACGATGTCGTGACCATTTCTGGCTTCCGTGAATCTCTTGAAGCCGGCATCGGAGCCAAGAAGAACGCGAACCAGGTGGTGGACGTCATCACGTCCGAGGAGTTTGGAAAGTTCCCCGACCAGAACGTCGCCGAGTCGATCCAGCGCATCACCGGCATCTCGATGGAGCGCGCTGAAGGCGAGGGCGACAAGATCACGATCCGCGGCCTGGAGCCCGATCTGACGCGCGTGGAAATCAACGGTCGCTCAACGCTGGTGATTGGCAACGTCGAGTCGCCGAACATGGCGTCGTCGCTGTCGATCTTCGGGTCTGACCAGTTCGCCAGAATTGAGGTTGTGAAATCTCCGCTGGCGTCGGACGACGAAGGCGGCGTGGGCGGCATCGTCCGTCTGATAACTGCGAAACCGCTGGAGATTGGCGAATTTGCCGCGCGTCTGAGCCTGCAGGGCCGATACAACGAATACAGCGGCGAGACCGATCCGATCTATAGCGGCACGATCTCGAACGTGTTTCTGGACGGCCAGCTCGGCGTCCTGCTGGCGGCGTCCTACGATGACCGCACCCGTCGCAACGATCAGACCCGCAACATGAATGGCTGGCTGCCCGCCCCCGCCAGCCAGACGGCGCGCCCCAACATGGTCCCGCTGCGGGGCAAGGTCTATTCCACGCACTTCGATCAGCAGTTCCGCGTCGGTACGCTGCCGCGCACGAACGTCGACATGACCGTTCAGTACCAGCCGTCCGATGCATTTGAGCTCTATGTGAACGCCAACGTGGCGCACGAGGATCGTTACGACAATATCAGCCGTGTCGCGATCAACACTGCGCGCAACCGGCCGTTCCTGTCAGGCACGTTCGATGCCGAGAGCAACACGGTCGACTCAGTGCTGGTCAGCCTTGGCCAGTTCACCTTCCAGAACCGCGGTCTCAACCGCGAGACAGACTCCTACGGCCTGACGATCAATCCGGAGTGGACTGCCGGCGACTGGAACTTCTCGCTGCGCACCGACTACAGCCTAGGCATGCAACTCGGGTTCGACCGCCGCATCCGCAGCCGCCAGAACCGGGATGTCGGGTATGACCTGCGCGATGACTACCGCTCGCCGGACTTCGTAGTGCCGGGCCTCGATGTCTCGAATCTTTCGTCCTTCGTCGTCGACCAGAACCTCAACGAATACGGCAAGGCCCGTTCGTCAGAGTTCGCATACCAGGCCGACGTGACGCGCGAGCTGGAAGGCTTCTTCACGAACGTGCAGGTCGGGCTCAAGGCGCGTGATAATCGTGTGTCCGCCTCGCAAGGGCCTGCGGCTGGTCCGACGACTTTCACCTTTGCCGATGCGGTCAGCCCGTTCCCGATCGACGAGTTCTACAAAGGCGAGGGCGGCCCCAACTTCCTGCGCGTCTGGCCCTACGTGGATGCTCAGACATTCGTGGATCGCTTCGGTCCGACCGAACAGCAGGCCAAGAATGCGGCCGATCCGGCGTTGACCTATGGCGTTCGCCAGGACGTGCTCGCCGCCTACGCTCAGACAGCGTTCGAAGGCACGTACGATTGGGGCGATGTTCGTGGCAATGTGGGCGTGCGCGTGGTGAAGGATGATTTCACCGGCACCGGCTGGGAAGTCCTCACCGGCCAGCTGCCGCGTGAAGTCGAAACCACGAACTCGTCGACGCAGACATTGCCAACATTCAACGTCGCTTTCGAGCCCGCGATGCTCGACGGGCTCGTTATGCGCTTTGCTGCCGGGCGCGTCATGACACGTCCGCGTTTCACGGAGCTCAACCCAACATCGACCGTATCGGAAGACACGCTGACACTCACGCGTGGCAATCCCGACCTCGACCCGTTCCTGGCCAACCAGTTTGACGCAGGACTTGAATATTACTTCGGCGCGGGTGGCGAAGGCCTGGTCTCGCTGGCCTTCTTCCACAAAGACATCGAGAACTTCGTCGAGCCTGTCAGCTATTTCGATGAGTACGCCTTCCCGGGCACGACCACGCCGGAGCAGGTGTTGGTCACCACCTACACCAATGGCGGCAAGGGCAAGGTCAGTGGTCTTGAATTCAGCGTGCAGACGCCGTTCACCTTCCTCCCTGCGCCGTTCGACGGTTTCGGGGGCATCCTGAACTACACCAAGCTGGAATCCTCGCGCACGCTCGCCACCGGCGTGGACGTCGAGATCCCGGGCAACTCACCCTACACCGCCAACGCCACGCTGTATTTCGAGAAGGGCGGGTTCTCGGCGCGCGTCGCCTACAACTATCGCGACACGTACCTGAAAGAGCAGTTCGGCCCTGGCAACAACCAGATCTATGTCGAAGGCCAAGGGCGCATCGACCTGTCGGGCGGTTACAAGTTCGATAATGGCGTTAGCTTCACGGTCAACGTCGCAAACCTCACCGAAGAAGGCCGCTACGAATACTCCGGCCAGATCGATCGCGTGATGCTCAACCAGCTTGAAGGTCGCGTGGTTACGGCGGGTCTCAACTACACTTTCTGATGAAGCGCGCTGGCGGCGCGGGCTCGCTCGCCGCCAGCCACTTCAATCAGTCCAGCGAGCGTCTCCCGATTTCACGCGAGGACGCGATGTTCACCAACCGACGCAATCTCATTCAGGGCGCCGCCATACTGGCCGGCGCGTCGCTGCTTCCGACCGCCTGCGCCACGCGGCAGGCGATCAGCTACGCCAGCAACCCTTTCACCATGGGCGTCGCCTCGGGCGATCCGGACGAAAGCAGCGTTGTGCTGTGGACGCGCCTGTCGCCTGATCCGATGGCGCCGGACTTCGGCATGCCGCCGCATCCGGTGTTCGTGCGCTGGGAAGTCGCAGAGGACGACCGGTTCAATCGCATCGTTCGTACAGGCGAAGAGGAAGCGCACGCAGGCGCAGCCTTCACCGTCCATGCCGAGGTCAACGGCCTGAAGCCGGGCCGCACCTATTGGTATCGCTTCACCTCGGGCGACGCGATCAGCCCGGTCGGGCGCACACGCACTACGCCGGAGCGCAACGCCGACGTGCAGAACTTCCGGTATGTCTTCAGCGCCTGCCAGCAGTACAATTTCGGCTTCTACGGCGCCTGGCGTCATGCCGTTACCGAGAACCCGGACTTCGTGGTGTTTCTCGGCGACTACATCTACGAGCGCGCTCCGCCGGCGGGCCGCGAGAAGGTGCGTTTGACGTTGAATGAAGACGCGCAGGATCTGGCTTCGTATCGCCGCCGCTACGCCACGTACAAGATGGACGAGGATCTGAAGTCTGCGCACGCGGCCGCGCCATGGCTGGTGATCTGGGACGACCATGAGGTCTCCAACAATTATGCCGGCGAATGGAATCCGCAGGGTCTCTCCAAGGCAGACTTCCTGATACGCCGCTCGGCCGGATATCAGGCCTGGTATGAACACATGCCGGTTCGCAAATCATCGGCGCCGGTGGGACTGAGCACGCGCATCTATCGCTCGTTCCATTGGGGCCGGGCAGCGTCCATGCAGCTCATCGATGGGCGCCAGTACCGCACGTGGACCGAATGGCCGGAGTTCGGTGTCGACAAGAACCAGATCCCGGATTCGGAACTGCGTCGCGATCCAAAGCGCACCATGCTTGGCCTGGAACAGGAGGCCTGGCTCTTCGATCAGCTCAAGCGCAGCAATGCCCGTTGGAACATTCTCGCCCAGCAGTATGCGATTGTTGAACGTCAGGTTCCCGGCGAGAAACCGGGTCAATGGATGTTTGGCAACGACGCTTGGGACGCATACCCAGCAACCCGTGAGCGCGTGCTGCAAGCGCTTTCGGGCACGTCCAATCCATCGGTCATCGGTGGTGACTCTCATATCTTCATGGCCGCTGACCTACGTCTGAAACGGGAAGGGCAGCTCGTCGCCCCGGCTTTCGTGGGCGGATCGATCAGCTCGCCGGCCAACGATGTGGAGGGGCTGGGTATCGCCATGAAACACAATCCGGATGTGTATTTCGGCGAGAACAAGGTACGTGGCTTCACGGTTGTCGAAGCCGGGCCGAAAGAGATGAAGTTCACCATGCGGTCGATGCTTGATGCGCGAGACCCGCGCACCGAAGCGCAGACGTTGGCTCAGTTTGTTATCGAAAATGGCAAGCCGGGTGCGCAAAAGGTCTAGCGAGACAAAAAGCGCGGCAGACCGAAAATACTTTGTCCGGTTCTGCCGCGCCCGCTTGTCTACATACCTAGCGCCCGCTCTCACGCCTGCGGCGTTGGCGCGCAGGGTTCCTTTCGGTGATCGTAACGCAAAAAATCTGTCATGAGGCCGTGTTAGCGCGACGTCGGAACGAGGCTGCTCCGGCCGTCGCCGCGCAGATTCTCATGATGACCCGCCCGTCGCCTCTCTCGGCACAGGACCATGCCGAACTGGTGCATTATCTCTCACGCCGGACGTGGGACCATCATCTTGCCGAAGACCTGGCGCAGGATGCGATGGTACGGCTCCTGACGTTCATGGAACGCGAGGCGGTGCTCAACCCGAAAGCGCTGGCATTTCGTATCGCCGACAATCTGATGGTCAACGACTACCGCCGCCGGAAACGTCAGGCTGAACTTGAGCTATTGGCGGGACCGGAAGACAACGAGGCAGATGCGGAAGCCCTGCTGATCAGTCAGGAGCAGCAGGACGAGATCCGGGCAGCGATCGACAAGCTTCCCCGCAAGCGACGGGAAGTGCTGATCCGCCGCCGCCTGCATGGCCAGAGCCATAAGGAAATTGCCGACGCGATGGGCATTTCCGCCGCTTCCGTTGAAAAGCATGTTGTCCGTGCGATCGCCTCGATCCGTTCGGAAATGGACAAGTCCAGCCGGCGCGCGCGAGGCGGCGCATGACGCACCGTGAGGACAATGCCATCCGGTTGACGGCCGCCCTGTGGGCGGAGCGCGAATGGTCGCGCCGCATGACGTCGGCTGACCGCAAGGCCATGGAGGCATGGCTTGACGCCGACGAGCGTCATGCCATCGAGTTTGAGCTCGCCAAGCAGCTGTTGGGTTCTGATGCCTTGACGGGCGCACTGGCAAGCGCGGCGCGCGACTACAATGTTCGGGCGGCGCGAACGCCGAAGAAACGCTTCTGGCTGCAGCCAGTATGGGTAGGTACGAGCATGATGGCCGCTGCGGCGGCGGTGGTGTTCTGTGTCACCACGATCATGGCGTCTTCTGTGGAGTCGGCAGACCCTGTCGAGCAGTTCGCAGCAGCCATTCAACTGGTGACGCCAGCCGGGCAAGGACGGACCGAGCTTCTACCCGATGGGTCGCGCATTGATCTCAATGGCGGGACACGTCTTACGACCACCTTCTCATCTGTGGAGCGGTCCATTGAGCTTGCTTCGGGCGATGTTGCGTTCCAGGTCGCGCCGGATGCGAAACGGCCGTTCGTGGTCTCCACGCAGCATCTATCGGCAACCGCCCTTGGGACCGCCTTCACGGTCAGCCATTTTGAAAGTCACTCCATTGTTCGGGTCACCGAGCATGAAGTGCGCGTCGCCAGCAGGATGAGGCCGGGGCAGTCCGTGGTGGCGCGTCCTGGCGATAGCGTGGATGTCGACGCCTCCGGGGCGATAAGGCTGACGCACGACAAAGAAACAGCGGATGATTGGCGGGCCGGTTGGGTCGACACGCAAGCGATGACCATCGCTGATCTTGCCGCGGCCATGCAGCGCCGCACCGGCCACGCAGTCACCGTTACGCCTGCGGTAAAGGCGCTCAACGTATCGGGCCGTTTCCGCATCGACGAGCCGGAGGCCGTCCTGCGGCGTCTTGCGCTGCTGCACAATCTGAGGGTGATAAAAACTCGTGATGGTTTTGCGCTAGCTGCAGCTTCTCCAGGCTGACAGCCACAGCTGGAGATCAGGTCGGAAAAAAGATGCGGCGTATGTACGGCGGGGGGCAGATAAGGGGACTGTCCGTCCTGCTGCCGGCGGTCATGCTGGCTGTGTCAGCCGCCTTGCCCGCGTCGGCGCAGCGAGCCGATGCCGTTGTGCATGTTGATATAGTTTCACAGCCATTGCGCACTGCACTGTTGGCTTTTGCGCGCCAGACCCGGCTCGAGATCATCGCCACACCAGAACTGCTGAACGACAAGCAGGCGCCAGCTGTCAAAGGCGTCATGCACGCCGGCGCGGCCCTTGATGCACTTCTCAGCGGAAGCGGTCTCAAGGCACGTCTCGACGATGGCGCATACGTTCTATTTCGCAGCCAGCCTCGCACACCCGCGGTTGCGCCTGAAGTGGAAGTCGATGTTGTCACGGTGGTCGGCTTTCGTGCGTCGCTGCTGGATAACCTTGCGAGCAAGCGTGACGCCAACCAAGTGATCGACGTAATCACCGCTGAAGAGTTCGGTCAGTTCCCTGATCAGAATGTGGCTGAAGCGATCCAGCGTATCACGGTCATCTCCATGACCCGGTACAATGGCGAGGGTGACGCGATCAGCATACGCGGCCTCGAGCCGGATCTCACGCGCATCCAGATCAACGGACGCAGCGCTTACCTGACGCAGGACCTCGACCAGCCCACGGTCGCCACATCCCTTTCCATCTTCGCATCCGACCAGTTCGCATCGATCGAAGTCGCAAAGTCGCCAACCGCGCGCGATGACGAAGGTGGTGTTGGCGGTGTTGTGCGTCTCAACACGCCCCGACCCTTCGATGTTGGCAATGGGGCTTTGCGTGCCGATATCCAGTTGCGCGATTCTTCCATCAGCAACGGTCTCGATACCCGCTATGCTGGCATGGCCTCAACCGTAAGTGACGACGGGCGGCTTGGCGCTCTCATAGCACTGTCATTCGATGACCGTACCCGCCGAGTCGACCAGATGCGCTCTCTCGAAGGCTGGGCCGTCGCGAAACCAGTCCAGACGCAAGCTGCAGCCGCACAGACACTTCGCGGCAAGGCGTACCCTGTGGCGCTTGATCAGCAACTGCGTATCGGCAATCAGCCGCGCACCAATGCCGACATTACCCTGCAACTCCAGCCGGATGATACCTTCCAGCTGCTGATCAACGCTGACTACGCGTCGGAAGACCGCCGGGAGACGATCAGCCGGGTCGCGCTCAATCTGGGGCGCAACAAGTCGTTTCTGTCCGGACACGCAGACGCGCAGACCGACACGATAGAGACGTTGGTGGTTGAGGACGCCCTGCTCACACTCAACAATCGCGGACTGAACCGCGACATCACCAGCTGGGGCGCTACGCTCAACCCGCAATGGACCTTCGATGATTGGAGCTTCTCCGCGCGGGCCGATTACAGCGTGGGACAGGAGATAGGGCGCGACCGCCGCGTGCGTCACCGTTCCAGCCACGATATTGGCTATAGCCTCGTCTCGGACGAACGCGCTCCCGCGTTCGACCTTGGCAGCGTCGACCTGTCGGATCTCGGCGCGCTGACAATCGACCAGAATGTGCTGGAATACCGCGTCATCCGCAGCTCCGAGGCTGCGGGGCAGGCGGATGTCAGCCACAAGCTTGGTGGTCCGCTCGATCAAGTCTCCGCGGGTTTCAAATTCCGGCAGATCGATGTTGATCGACATGAAGGGATCGCCAACGGCTCGCTTGCCTACACCTTTGCTGATGCAGCCTCCCCATTTCCTCTCGCCGATTTCTTCAATGGCGCCGGCGGGCCCGACCTCTTGCGTGTGTGGCCCTATGTCGATGCGAACGCATTCGTCGACCGGTACGGCCCAGCCGAACAGGATGCCAAGGCGGCCATAGATCCGTTGCTCGGCTATTCCCTCACGCAGCAGACACTTTCCGGCTACGCCATGGCGGAGTTCGATGTCGCTCATGCTGGCCTGAACTGGCGCGGCAATGCGGGACTGCGCGGGGTGTTCTCGCGGTTCACCGGGCGGGGAGTGCGACAGGCGGTTGACGCCAATGGTAATGCCGCGCTTTCGCCGCTGGTGACCGGCAGTTCAGACACCGAATGGCTGCCCAGCGCCAATCTTGCGCTCACCAGCGATCACGCGCCGGATCTTGTTCTGCGCCTCGCCGCTGCGCGCGTCATGACCCGTCCGCGACCAGCGCAGCTGAATCCAACCATAACATGGTCCGTAACCGACATGTCGCTTGCTCGCGGCAACCCCGATCTAAAGCCCTTCGTTGCGAACCAGCTGGATGCAGGGCTGGAATACTATTTCGGACCGCGCAAGGAGGGACTGGCCGCGATCGCGCTGTTCCACAAGGACATCGAGAACTTCGTCGAACCTGCGGTTGCCAAAGAATCTTATGTCGTCACACCAGGCCAGCCGGCCGAGACTGTTCCGGTGGCGACTTTCAGGAATGGCGGCAAAGGACGTGTGACAGGCATAGAGCTCAGCGTTCAGACACCATTTTCCGTCATGACAGAGGCGCTTACGGGCTTCGGCGGCGCGTTCAACTACACCTGGCTGGATGCGGGCAGGGAGCTTTCCGACGGCCGCAGCGCTGCCATTCCGGGAAACTCCCAAAACACAATCAACGCGACGCTGTATTACGACAACGGACCTTTCTCCGCGCGCGCCAGCTACAATTTCCGCGATTCCTATCTGGAAGAAGAGTTTGGTCCGTCGGGCAACAGGATCATCGTCGACGACGATGGCCGGCTCGATGTGTCCTTCCGCTATCGTATGGAAAACGGCCTGCGCCTCAGCTTCGACATCGCCAATCTGACGGGCGAAGGGCGCTTCTCCTATGCCGACGTCAAGGATCGCGTCATCTCCAATCAACTCGAAGGCCGCACTGTAATGGTCAGTCTGGGATACGTGCTCCGATAGCGCCATGCCTAACTCATGTTCAGGCGCAGCGAGATCTGATCGCGTCGTTCAGAGCGGATTCACGACACAACTTGATACAAAATCAGCTGCTGTTCGTCACGTTCGCGCGTGGCATGTGCGCTATATTCGTTAGCTAATCAGGGAGACTTTCCCATGACCCAGCTTCACGCCGCGATCGCTGTCACACGCTTCGGCATGGGCGCGCGCGACGGTGAGATAAAGGCCGCTACATCCGATCCGCGAGGATGGCTGAAATCACAGATTGCACCTGCTGCCGCCGTCATGCCGGCCGGCGACCTGCTGTCGGCGAAGGAAGTTCTCGAAGCGAGGCAAGAGGCTATGGCCATGGCGCCGCCGCGCCAGCAGCAGACGGCCGAGCAGAACGACGCACAGCGCAAGGTCCGTCAGGAGGTGCGTCGTGAGGCGCGCGATAGCCTGCAGGAGGAAACCGCTGCCCGAAGCCGCCATGCCGCCACCACGCCGAACTCATTCGCCGAACGCTGGCATCGCTTCTGGGCTAATCACTTTACGGTCGCCGCACGTAACCAGCAGACGATTGGACTCGCCGGACCATTTGAGCGCGAAGCTATTCGTCCCAACGTGTTTGGCCGTTTCGACGATCTGCTCGGGGCCGCTACCTTCCATCCCGGCATGCTCGTCTATCTCGACGCCGCGCGTTCCATCGGTCCCTCGACGCAAGCAGCGCAACGCAGGGATGGCGGGCTCAACGAGAATCTTGCCCGCGAAATTCTTGAGCTTCACACCATGGGAGTCGGCTCTGGCTATAGCCAGGCCGACATCATCGAGTTCGCAAAGGCGTTGACCGGCTGGACTGTCGCCACACCGCAAATCGCACGCCTCGCAAGCATGACACAAGGCAAGGGCAAGAAGACCACGCGCCAGCAAATCGAACGTGAAGCCGGCGAGGCGATCTTTGCTGAAGCGCTGCACGAGCCAGGCGCTCGCACAGTGCTCTCCAGAACCTATTCCGTGGCTGCGCGTGATCAGGCGGCCGCGATCCTTCGCGATCTGGCTGCCAATCCCGCTACCGCCCGCCACATCGCGACCAAGCTTGCGCGGCACTTCGTCAACGACGCGCCGCCGCCTGCCGCCATCGCAAAGCTTGAAGCCAGCTACATGAAAACCGGCGGCGATCTGGCTGCTCTCGCGCGCGCTGTCGTCGATCTCGATGAAGCGTGGAGTGAGACGTCGCAGAAGTTCAAGACGCCGGAGGAATTGCTCGTCTCTGCCGCCCGCGCAGCCGGGGTGCAGGCAACATTCGGCGGCGGCCAGCGTGCTGTCTATGCTTCGCTGGCGCAGGTTCCGTTCGGCGCGCCATCACCCGCCGGCTGGCCGGACGATACGGCGTCATGGTCCGGCGCAGACGCCATCAAGAAACGCCTCGAATGGGCAAACAGCGTGTCGCGCCGCATGTCGCGTGGTGAAACACCAAGCGAGTTTATCGATCGCGCCCTCGGCGAGATCGCCAGCGAAAAGACCCGCACAGCTATCGCGCGCGCCGAAAGTGCGGAGCAGGGCTTCACCCTTGCGCTCATGTCGCCCGAATTCCAGCGGAGATAGTCAATGACCATTGCCCTCAATCGCCGCTCCCTTCTACTCGCCGGGTGCACGGCAACGCTTGTTGCTGCAGCTCCTGGCGCGTTCGCCGCGCCGCAGGCTGACGGCAAGAAGCTGATCGTCATTATCTTGCGGGGCGCCATGGACGGGGTCGCAGCGCTGCCGAAGATAGACGATCCGGATATCCGCGCGCACCGCGCCGCGCTGATCGATTCGAAGGCCACGCCTCTTTCGGACGGCTTCGCGCTCCACTCTGCCATGCCCACGCTGGCGGCGATGTATGCAGCAAAGGAAGTCGCTTTCATCCCCGCGGTGGCTGGTCCCTACCGCGAACGTTCGCACTTCGAGGCGCAGGATCTCCTCGAATCCGGGGAAGTCTCCAAAGTCTCCATCGATGGCTGGCTCAACCGCGCACTTCAGAAGGCGCCAGGCGCCTATTCGGCTGTATCTATCGGCCCATCTCAACCGCTCATCCTTCGCGGCGCCGCGAAGAACACATCCTCCTGGTCGCCCGCCGTGTTGCCGGAAGCCAGCGAAGACACGCTCGCCCGTCTGATGGACCTCTACGAGACAGACGCGGTCCTCAAGCCGGCTCTGATCAGCGCGATCGGCGCGGACACCGTTGCGGGCGGGATGAGCGCCAAGGCGATGGGTGGCGGGGCTCGGGGCGGCCCGGCCCAGTACGTTCCGCAATTGCAGGCAGCAGGCAACTTCCTGTCGCAAGCCAATGGGCCGCAGATCGCCGTTGTCAGCCTCGAAGGCTGGGACACGCACAATCAGCAGAACGCAGCGCTGCAGCAGCGCTTCGCCGCTCTTGATAACGGCATCAAGGCGTTGAAGGCATCGCTCGGTCCCGCATGGGCGAACACCGCAGTCGTCGCAGTCTCCGAGTTCGGCCGCACGATCCGCGTCAATGGCAGCGGCGGCACAGATCACGGCACCGGGGGGCTCGCTATCCTCGCCGGCGGCTCCATCAAGGGCGGTCGCATGTTTGGCGACTGGCCAACGCTGAAACCCGCCGCCCTGTTCGAAAACCGCGACCTGATGCCGGCCGTCGACGCCCGATCGGTGTTCAAGGGGCTGCTACGCGACCAGCTTGGCTGGGAGCAGGCCGACCTCGACACGACTGTCTTCCACGACAGCCAGAACGCAAAAGCGATGACCGGGCTGGTTTGAGCGCGACCATCAACAACCGATGCCGCCTCAAGTTTTCGGCGCTGTGAATTGATATTCCGTGGCCGGTATGTCGATATTGGCCTGTGGTGTTATGGTGGTTGTAATCGTGTCGGTCAGATCGGTCGTCGATGGCCGTTCTTCCAGCACCTTGCGAACCAGAAGCGTCTCGGCATCGATCCACACCGTCGTGGGCCGCGTTCCTTCCGACCAGTGGTTCACCCGCACATCCGCCTTGATCCGATACATCTGGCGCCCGTCGAGCGTTTCCGGATCTAGCAGTTCGGGATCCTTGATGTTGGCGAGCGGACCTTCGAGAGCCGCCCCCGGAAACAGCAGGGTAGGGATCATAAGAGCGCCGCCGGACGTCGGCGTTTGCGCCGTCGCAAAGGCTGTTGCGCCCTCGCCCTGAGGATATTCCTCCGTGACGCCGGTCGCCTTCCACCAGGTCGAGAACGGACCGCCGGAGCTCCAGATGACCAGGCGATCGCCCTCGCCACCGCGGAAGTCGAACTTGAACTGCCGTGGGGCGGTGTACTTCGTGCTGAACGTGTGACTGCCGCGCAGCAGATCCGGGTTGCCCGGAAGCGCCATCGCGGTGGCGATGGTTGCCGTGTCCGAATACGTCTTCAGCCCCGCATAAGTTTGCTGGACGCGTTGAAGCAGGCTTGCGCCAGTCATCGGGGCAGATGGGTCGATCGCAGCATCAGCCGCAGGCCCGGCAACTTCGGCAGATTGCGGACCGCCAATTCCGGCAGACGGGATCTGGTCAGGCGTCGGAGCGACACTCGCGGGCGCCTCTCCGCCGCATGCAGCGACAGCCAGCGTTGCAAGGCAGGTCGAGAGGAGGAGGAACGATTTCATTGTGTGATCCAACTTCAAGAGCGTGACGCTTGTATCAGGCCTGATCTCTTACAACTGACAGAGCTTGGCGGTTGGCGGGTCGATGGGGACGACGTTCTTCTTGAAGATTTCCTTTTCGGATTCCAACACGCTCTGGCCAAAGGCTTCCGCATTGGCGCCAACACGCGCCGCCACGGAAAGTTCGTGTCGCTCGCATGGCGTGATGGCGGAGAAGCCCGAATGGGCCATGGATGACGTCGTTACGATCTGGAACCAGGCGGCCGCATCGCTCTTCATGGAGTTCTCGATCGCCTCGCCGAGCTTGATCGAGGAGAAGGGCGAATTCTGCCAGGCCTCATAGGCTTTAGGCGAAAGCAATCGCTTGGCAGCTTGCGAGGCAATGAAGTCGACATACTTGGCCGCGTTCTTCATGTCGCTGAATTTCAGCATCTTGTTGAAGCCAAACGAGAGCTCGACGCGCGGTGCGGCGAGGGCGACAACCATGCCAAGCGGCGCCAATGCGGAGATGTTCTGGCCACCCTTGAACTCGATGTCGCCCTTCACATGGCCGTCGCTGTCGATCACGCCCTTCTTGGCCGAGAAGTGCTGGACGCCATCATAGGTCACGCGGAAGGCGCCCTTGGTGTATTCCTTGCCGCCAGACATGGCCGGCTGGATGATGATCGCCGACGACACTTCAAGATAAAGCGGAAGGCCATCGACCAGCGCGCTCAGTGGGATCTGTACGCTGGCGGGCAGTTTGATCTTGTGGTCGCCGGTCTTGGGCCCAGGCGTATCGGTTGCAACTTCCCAGGTGACGTTGAGCACGCCGTTGATCTTCTTGAGGCCTGCCTCAATCCGTTCCATCCTGCTTTGCTGCACGCCGATGGCGCTTTCGAATTCAAAGCCCTCGAGATGGCCGTTGACGGTCACGACCGCGCGCAGGCCTGCAACCTCACGCGTCAGCTTGATGTCGATGTTGAGCTTGCCTTTCGAGATTGATGGCTTGGTCGTGACCTTCCAGCCATCAATCAGCGCGTCGGTCAGCATCGACACCATCTTGCCGCGCGCTTCGCTCACGCCCTCCTGTTCGGCCTTTTCGAGATGCGCCTGTTCGCGTCCCTGAGCATAGGCAGGTGGGGCGATCACATTGCCGAACACATCCAGCAATTGCGCTTGTGATCCAGGGCCGCTTGTGAAGTTGACCGGTTGGTTGATGATGATCTCGCCGTCCGAGATGATGTCGACAAGCTCGGCCGGCTCGGTCAGGAGCAGGATGTTGCCATCAGGCTGCGCTTCGACAGCGAGGATCTTGCGCGCGAACATTTCCTTCACGAACCAGACGTCGCCCGCCGCCAGTGTCTTGGCAGCAGGCTGTGCGCCATCGATCAGGAAGGCAGCCTCGTTGCTTGAGACGCCGGTGATGAGCGCCATGCCTTCCTGCGCGGTCATCGTGCGTGTGCCGGAGCGATAGGTGACGCTCGCATGGCCCGTGCCCCCGTCGGCGCGGGCTGCATCCTGAACGCCGCCTGGGACTGCGGCCCCGACCTTTTCTCCGCATCCAGAGAGCATGAGAGCCAGCGCCAGACCGGCGGCAGACGTCGCCCAGACATTATGTTTGGCGCGCCTCGCGTGAGACATCATCACAGCCCCCTCTGTCCTGGCGCCAGCGTTATGCCCCAGCCAATGCATCGCAAGGGGGTGCGGCGCAAAAAGATCAATATTGACGGGCGAATAGGCGGGCGACACGCTCGCCCCATGACTCAGCTTCCCGTCACCGATGATGCAGCGCGGCGCGCGAAAAACACGCGCAGGGTGATCGGCGCTATTGTCGTGCTGATCCTGCTCGCGCTGCTGCTCTGGTTCTTCCTCATGCGGAAGCCCGCGGTGCCGCCGCCGCTGGCCGAGTTCGGCGCGCCCCTCGTGGTGACGGACATGGAGCTGTGCCCGGGCCTGCAACTCATCACGGCAATCAGCCAACCCGAAGGCGACTATGAATCGATCAAGACGATCGAAGTGGTGGACTCCGAGGGCGTCCATATCCGCTATTCGTCGGAGGCGCCGGTTGGCGACGTCTTTGCCGACGACTACGGCAAGATGCGGCGGATGACCGTCACCCGCACCGTCCGCATGGAGGAC
Source organism: Hyphomonadaceae bacterium (assembly GCA_965229115.1). Lineage (GTDB taxonomy): Bacteria > Pseudomonadota > Alphaproteobacteria > Caulobacterales > Hyphomonadaceae > UBA7672. The sequence continues at coordinate 1,648,289 of CBDDIR010000003.1, forward strand.
CTGCAGTCAGCGGCCTTCTACGCGCAGCGCTGGTTCGAAGGCATGCCGGAAGTCATCCCGCTATCGACAGCCCTAGGCGTCTCGGGGCGCATTCTGGGGGAACTGAAATCCAACGGCGTATCCGTCATCGGCGTTTCAAACGCCTATGCCGGCGATCCGCCCGTCGATCGCGATGAGCGTCCGAACATCTACGACTACATTTCCGGGCCGCTTCAAACCGCCTTTCGTGGCGACAACGAGCCCATCATAGGGATGCAGGGCCTCATGCAGCAGCCTTTCGGACGTCTCCGGTCCGTAAGAGTCGGCGGTATCGATGAAGTTCACGCCAAGCTCTGGCAGGCGATGCAGCGTGCGCAACGCTTCCGGTCTGTCGGCGGGTTCTCCCCAGATGCCGCGTCCAGTGACGCGCATCGCCCCAAATCCCAATCGGTTTACGGCAAGTTCGCCGCCGATCTTGAACTGACCGGACTGGTTTGCATTTGTAGCGCTCATGGGACGAACCTGTTCATGCGGGAGCTGCATCGGTGGCGCGGCATTCGAAGCAGACGCCGCCAGTGACGAGACATGAGATGGGTCGCTGACGGGGGTGGATCAAGTCGGGGCGTCGGCGAGGCCCAGCCGGTCCAGTCCTTCATCGCGTTCCAGCAGACAAAAGAGCGTGCACAGACTGTTGGCTCCGATGCGGCGCTGCTAGAGACTGACGACCGCCTTTTTGGATAGATTCAGGAGACCGCCGTGGCGCTTTACGAAAATCTCTCCGAGTTTGCCGGTCTGCCGGTCAAGGACTTCAGGGAACCTGGCGATATCGCCGATTTCTCAAACGTAGCCCCGCGGTTGCGCTGCACATATGACGATAATCTGACACTCCGTGATTTTCTTGCCGTGATGCTCGATCAGCCGGGCGTCGAGAAAGTGCAGGCGCTCGTGTTCGGCATCTGGATGGAGAATGGCGAGGCGATGGAAGCCACGCCGCAAGCTGCGATCGAGATGATGATCGCCATGCGCGATCAACTCCCGAACCTCAAGGGGCTCTTTGTCGGGGACATCATTTCGGAAGAGAATGAAATGTCCTGGATCACGCAGACCGATCTTTCTGCGGTCTGGGGCGCCTTTCCAAAACTCGAAGTGTTTGGCGCACGCGGCGGCAATGGCTTGCGGCTGGGAAAGATCAATCATCCGAACCTGCAACGTTTGCAGGTCGAAACAGGTGGCCTTGTGCAACCCGTCCTGCGCGAGGCCCTGGAGGCCAACGCCCCGCTCAGGCATCTGGAGGTCTGGATGGGATCACAGGGCTATGGCGCAAATACGTCGATCGACGACTTTGGCGGGTTGATGTCGGGCAGTCTGTTCCCGCAGCTCGAAACGCTTGCCTTGAAGAATTGCGAGTACACGGATGCGATTGCGCAGGCGCTGGCTGCCTCGCCCGTGCTGGATCGCATCGCCGTGCTGAACCTTTCACTGGGTACGCTGACGGACGCGGGCGCACAGGCGCTGCTGGACTCCGGCAAGCTCGGTCAATTGCGCAAGCTGGATATCTCTCACCACTTTGTCTCGCCGGACATGGTTGCAAAACTCGCGGGCGCCGTCCCGGTTCTGTCGGCGGATGACCCGCAACAGCCGGATCATTGGGATGGACGCGATCACTATCATGTCGCAGTCGGCGAATAAGCGCCGGACGGTGGCGCAGCCTTTGGCAATCCCCGCTACTGGCAAGGGCGAGATCGTCACGTTGGGCGCATCCGGCGGCTCGCGGGTAGCCAGTGTCCGGGCAGCCTGTATCGCCGAGCGCGGACGGCCGCCGCGTGCGTTGAGCTGGAGCGACTTCCTGTCGAATCCCGCACGGCTGGATGCTATCATGGCGAAGGGCGACTATCTGCGTATCGACACGCCCGATGGCGATGACGTCGGTCTGTGCGCGGATGACGCCGCCAACCGCGGGCTCGCGCCGCCGGGCGATCTCGTCGCCCGGCTGGTTGCAGGCATCGCCATGGCGACAAACATCGCGGAGCGGAAAGGGGTGCTGGTATCGTGCTGTGCGGCGGACGTGGCGCGGGCATTCGACAAGACTGCCACCCTTGCAGCGCTTCGCGCGGCTGGCGTTCCAACACCCCGCGTTCTGTCCGGCGTCTCGGACTGGACGTCGCTGCGCGCAGCCATGGACGGGGCGCGGATGGCGCGCGTCTTCGTGAAGCTGCGGCATGGATCGTCCGCCGCAGGCATGATGGCGCTAGCGCGCAATCGCGATGATTGGATCGCCACAACCACCGCATGGCTCGGGCCGGACGGCGCGTTGTATGCAACCAAACGGGTTCGGCGCGTGCAGGACGTTCGCGAGATCGGCGACCTCGTTGATCGTCTGGGCGCGCTTGGCCTGCACGGCGAGGAATGGTTGCCCAAGATCGGCCTCGACGGGCGCACGGTGGATGTCAGGGTCGTACTGGTTGGCGACACGATCATGCCGATCCTGCGTCTGTCGCGTTATCCCATGACCAACCTCCATCTGGACAATGAGCGCGGACCCGTGGACCCGTTGATTGCCCGCATTGGAGAACCGGCGTGGGCCTCGGCGCTTGCATCCGTGCGTGCGGCTGCGGCGTGTTTCCCCAGCCTGCAAACAAGCGGTGTTGACCTTGCAATCCTGAATGACGGGCGGCGTCACGCCGTTCTCGAAGTGAATGCCTTCGGCGACTATGTGAAGGGTCTTGAGGTCGATGGCCTCAATCCACACGCGGCGCAGGCAAGGCGCATCGACAGGCTTCTGCGCCAGACAGAGCCTTCCGCATGAGCGCCATCGACGCCAATACGATCCTTGGCACGCATGATGTCCTGTTCATCACGCTCGACACGCTGCGCTACGATGTTGCCGCAAAAGCGCTCGAGCTTGGCGAGACGCCACATCTCGCAGCCATTCTGCCGGGCAGGGCCTGGGAGAAGCGGCATTCGCCGTCGACCTTCACCTTTGGCGCACACATGTCCTTTTTCGCGGGCTTCCTGCCGACGCCCGCCATGCCGCGCGGCGCCGACCATGCAGCGCATGAGCGCTTGTTCGCCGTGCGCTTTCCCGGAAGCGAGACCACGTCGGTGCGCACCCTGCAGTTCGATACGGCAGATATCGTCTCCGGCTTTGCGGCGCATGGCTATTGCACCATCTGCGTCGGGGGCACAGGCTTCTTCAACAAGCGATCTCAGTTGGGCTCCGTCCTGCCCAACATGTTCCAGGAAAGCTGGTGGGGTGAAACGCTGGGCGTCGGGTCGCGATCGTCGTCGCAGAACCAGATCGAGCTGGCAGTCGAGCGGATCGCGGCGCAGCGCGCGGACAGGCGCGCCTTCGTGTTCCTGAACGCCTCGGCCTGCCATGCACCTCATTATTTCTACGTGCCTGGAGCCTCCCGCAACACGCCCGAGACGCAACGCGCAGCGCTCGCCGATTTCGACAGCCATCTGCCGCGCTTGCTGAACGCCCTGCAAAAGCGCGCGCCCGTGCTGACGATCATATGCGCCGACCACGGCTCCGCGTTCGGCGATGACGGCTATCGGGGACACCGCCTTGCACATCCATCCGTATGGGAGGTGCCCTATATGGAAACGATCCTGTCCCACACGGGAGCGGAAGCATGACCGTGCCGGCAAGTCAGGCCATGCAGACGCTCGGTCCACTCTATCAGGACTATGCCTATGGCTATCCGCACAAGAGCGCCTATCGCGGCTTTGCGGAGCCGAAGCGCCTGGGCGAGGTCTGGTCGGGCGAGAGCAAGGATCGCCTGTTTCTCTATGTCCACATCCCGTTCTGCGAAATGCGCTGCGGCTTCTGCAACCTGTTCACGACCGCCAACCCCTCCGACGAGCGCGTCTCGCACTTCATCAGCGCGCTAGGCCGCGAGATGGAGGCAGCCCGCGATGAGCTGGGGCCTGTAACGCCTGCACGCATGGCGATCGGCGGCGGCACGCCGACATTCATTGGCGCGCGTGCGCTCGATGAGCTGTTCGATCGGCTGGCCGCCATCTTCGGCGCTGAGCCCGCCAGAATCCCTTCATCGATCGAGACATCGCCGAAAACGGCTACGCGCGAAGCGATCGCCTGCATCGAGAGCAGGGGCGTCGGGCGCATAAGCATCGGCGTGCAATCCTTCTTCACCGCCGAAACACGCGCGATGGGACGCCCGCAGGACCCGGCCGAGCTGGAAGCCGCCCTCAATGCGATCCGCAATCACTCCACCGCCAATCTGAACATCGACCTGATCTACGGCGCATCGAACCAGACGGTACAAAGCTGGGTTGCGTCTCTTGAGCGCGCCATGACGTGGCGTCCTGAGGAAATCTACCTCTACCCGCTCTATGTGCGCGCAAGCACCGGTCTTGATGGCCGGACGCGCGTGGAAGACGAGCATCGCAGGACGCTCTATCGTGCAGGGCGCGCCTATTTGTTGAGCCAGGGGTATGAGCAGCTTTCCATGCGATGCTTCCGCCGGAGGTCGCCTGGCACAACGGATGAGTACAGCTGTCAGGAAGACGGGATGCTGGGGCTTGGCGCAGGTGCGCGCTCATACACCCGGCGGCTACACTATTCGGCGGAGTACGGCGTGAAGCGATCCCCGGTTCTGCGCATCCTCGATGACTATGCATCGCGCACAACCGATTCCTTCCGGTATGCGCGCCACGGGATCGACATCAGCGAAGGAGAGCGCATGCGCCGCTTCGTCCTCAAATCCATTCTGCATGTCGATGGTCTGGATGAAAGGCGGTTCGAAGCCCTGTTCCGTGCTCCGGCTCTGTTTCTCTTCCCTGCTTTGTCAGATCTGGTGGACATGGGAATGCTGGAGCGTGGCAACGGGTTCACCCGGCCGACTGCGGCCGGGTTCGAGCATTCCGATGCAATCCCGCCCCTGTTCTATTCGGATGGCGTGCGCGCGCGCATGGCGTCGGCGATGATCGCATGACGCCGCCCACGCCATCGCCGCCCACGCCAACGCAGCCAAAGCTCCCGACCAGACACGTGAGCGCAGGGCTTCAGGTATTGTGGCGGGGCGACCTGTCCGGTTGCAACTATGCCTGTGGCTATTGTCCGTTTGCCAAGCGCAAGGATACGCGCCGCGTGCTGGCGCAGGACCGGGCCGATCTCGAGCGCTTCTGCGCCTGGATGGAAACGCGGGACTATCCTGTCTCTGTCCTCTTCACCCCATGGGGCGAGGCGCTGGTGAGGAAGTATTATCGCGAGGCGATGGTGCGGCTCTCGCACGCGGACAACGTGTCTGCGGTCGCCATCCAGACCAACCTTTCATTTCCGGTCAACTGGATGTCTGCCTGCAACCTCGACAAGGCTGCGCTGTGGGCAACCTATCATCCCGGGCAGACGTCACGCGAAGCCTTTCTGGCGCGCGTGAGGGGCCTGCTCGACATGGGCGCACATTTCAGCGTCGGCATGGTGGCGCTGCGCAAGCATTTCGACGCGATCGCAGAGATGCGCGCAGATCTTCCAGCGGACGTCTATCTCTGGATCAACGCCGAAGACAGGCTGCAGGGCCGCTACACCAAGGAAGAGATCGAACGTCTGGTAGCGATCGATCCGCTTTTCGAGCTGAACAATCGCGCCTATCGCACGCTGGGACGCGCGTGCGGGGCAGGAGAGACTGCAATATCTGTCAGCGGAAATGGCGATGCGAAGCCGTGCCATTTCGTCGGTGCGCCGATTGGCAACATCTACGACAGCGCGTTCGAAAGCCTGCTCAAACCGCGCGCATGTCCAAGATCAACCTGCAATTGCCACATTGGCTACAGCCAGCTGCCCTCACTCGACATGGGCGGGCTCTTCGGCAGCCGCTTCCTGGAGCGGCGGGCCCATCTGCCCACGCGCGAACAGGCAACCCGGCGGATCGCAGCCTTCTCGGCCGCGAACACGGGTCAGGTTTCTCTTACAGGCCTATAGGCGTCAGGGTCGTCATATCCCGCTGTCCAGGCAACGGCCTGGCGGCAGGTGGTCATGGCGGGCGGAACCCGCAGGACGAACTGGTGCCCTGTCGATGGACAACGCACGCTGACACAGACCAGCGGCTCGTCGTCCGGGATGTCCATGCGCAGCAGGCGCCGTTCGCCACCCGCATCGCGATCACGGTCAAGCTCTTCCGCGCCGGCCGTCTCGAACAGGCGCTCATAGCCGAAACGTTCGATCATCACGCGACGCAGCTCTGCGTTACGCTCGCCAAGGATTTCGGTGTGGGTCAGCGTTTCCGGCTCAAAGGCAACGCGGCGCGCGATGGCAATGCCGTGCCAGCGCAAGCCGACATCATTGAGATGCGGCGGGAGGCCTGTAAGCCCGCTTCCGCCAATGTCGATCCAGGACGTAACCTTCAGGTCTGCCGGAATATCCCGGATATTGAGGCAGCCAGACAGATCGAGTTGTGCAACCTCGCCAAGGCCCGCGGGCAGCTGCGGGATGCGCATGCAGTTGCGCAGGTTCAGGCGGCCGGCTCGGAGCTTCAGGTCGGCAGGCAGCTCGCGCAGCGCAGAGCAATCGGCGAGATCAAGGAACGTCACGGCGAGGTGCGCCGGCAGACGTTCCAGTGCGACACAGCCGGAGAGATCAAGACTGCCAGTCGATATGCTGTCGGGCAGTTCAACGAGATTGATGCAGTTCCGCAGAGTGATGGCGATGTCGGCGGCCGGGTGAGGCGGGAACGCCGTGATCGTCTGACCCGACATGTCGATGACACGTCCGCTGGTCGGGCGCGGTGGCGGGGGCGGCGGTGGCGCCGCCGGAGGACGCAACGGCGTTGGCGCGTGCGTGCGGACCGGTTGAAGGGTCGCTGGCGGTTCCGGCTGCTGCTTGTGCTGCCGGGCTTGCTGACCCTGGGTACGGCGCAGCGTCAGCCAGGCAAATGCGCCGAGAAAGACAGCTACCAAGATCAGAAAGGGCATGGGTGGGGTCAATCGTAGACAGGTCGAATGGCCTGCGGCGTGTATTCACGCTGCCGCCAGACACGATAGACGCCTTTGTCGAGATCGATCGGACCGTGCTCTTCGTGAACGATCCGGCCCGGCGGCGCAGTGATCTCGAGAAATAGATCTCCGCCGGCCCCGCCTGAGTAGAGCTTGCCCGTCTTCATGTCTTCCAGCCGGTGGCTATGACCCGTAACCTCGCCATGCACCAGGGTGCCGTGTGGGATAGGAGACTGCTTCGCCTGCGGGGGCATACGGTCGACGCGCTGGATGAACACGTCTCCCTGACGAATCAGCATGTCTCGCTCCTATCGCCTGTTGCGGCCGGCAAATCGGTATCGGGTAATGACATGGAGACCTTAGTTTGGCCGCTACGGTAGGCAAGGCCAGACCGCCGTCCGTCATCATGGCAGAGGCAAAGACGGGCCAAACTGCGACCGTTTCTTGTCGGCGACTATCGGACGTCGGTTCGCCCGGCCCCAAGCTTGCTGATCACTCAGCGCTTCTTGCCGGCCTTGATGCGCTTTTCGAACGGCAGCTTTGCCAAGGCGGTTTCCATTCGCCAGACGGCGTCGAAAACGTCCGCGTCTGCTTCGCGCATCAGGCGGCGGTAAGCGGCTTCGAACGCTGGCCGCACGTCTAGCAGAAGCTGAGCCTGATGTTCTCCCGCGGAGGTGAGAGCTACAAGCGTCCTCCGCCGGTCCCTGGGATCCTTCTGCATATCCACCAGACCCTGATCGCGCAGCTGCTTCAGCCAGCTGATGACGAGCGGGTGAGACTGCTGAATGACCGACGCGATGTCCGTCACGGCTTGCGGTCCGCGAGTGAAGAGAAGATGGACCGTCGAGACGGCGCGGGGCGGGACCTTGATGCCGTAGTCCGGAAAGACAACGTGGCAGGCATCGACGAACCGGTTGGCCAGCCGTCGAAGCACGTGCGGAAAGAAGATCAGTCCCTGATCGTGTATGAAGTCGGTCATCGCTCATAAATACACGCGCAAAAGAAGGCTTGCATCCAGGTCGGACAACTTTTACGTAAAAACTTACGCAATTGCGGAGGCGGGCTTGGGGCGTCTGTTGAACGGCTGGATCGCGGCGGGGTGGGGAGCCATCGCCTTCTTGGCGTTCACGAGCTGCGCGACGCAAGATCTCGCTCCGCCAAAGTCCGGCGTCTATCTCAGTGACTTGGACAAAACGGTCCGACCGCAAGACGATTTCTACCGCTACGCGGTCGGAGGTTGGATCAAGAACGTAAATCCGCCGGCCTATATGCCCGGGTGGAGCGCCGGCCGAGAGCTTCAGCTCGACGTGTACGAAACCTTGAATGACGACTTGCAGAAGCTGACCCGCGAGCCGGTGACTGACAATGATCGGCGTATGGCTGATCTCTATGCCAGTTACATGGATGAGGCTCAAGTTGAGCAGCTGGGCATCACTCCGCTTACCGACGCGTTCAAAAGTATCGACGCGCTACAAAGCGGGGAGGATGTCAGCCGCGCGCTCGGTCGCCTGTCGGCTCAGGGCGTCGATATCGGGATCGGGATATGGATCCACGCGGACGACGAGGATCCGACGCATTACATCGCAGACTTCGTACAGGTCGGGTTGAGCTTGCCATCCCGCGACTATTATCTCGGTGATGCTACCCGCCTCAAAAACATCCGCTCGGCATATCGCGATCATGTCGAACGCGTCCTGGCGCTTATGGACATGCGCAACAGCGCAGACCTTGCCGAAGCGATCGTCAGCTTCGAAGTTCAGCTGACTCAAGCGCAATGGACGGAAACGGCAACCCGTGTGCCTGGCGCGACCTCCCATCGCATGAGCCGAATGCAATTGGCGTCTGCGGAATCGGCGCTGCATCTTGCAATTTATGCTGATGCCGCCGGCATCCCACCCAGCGTCGACCGGTTCAACGTCAGCCAGCCAGATTACGTAGCCGCCTTCGGCGAGCTCATTGCTCAGACGCCCGTGGAAGTCTGGCGCGCTTACCTTCGCTTCCGGCTCGTGGAACAACATGCCCGTTTGTTGTCGAAGCCGTTTCGAGACGAGGCTGACGCATTCTACTCGCGTACATTGAATGGCGCGACGACGAGCCGGCCGCGATGGCTGCGCGCAGTCGGGTTCGTGGAAGACGCGATGGGCGATGCGCTCGGCCAAGTTTACATTCGCGAGCACCTGCCCAGCAAAGCCAAGCAGCACGCGAGACTGATCCTCAACAACGTCGTCAAGGCGTTCCGGTCTCGCATTCAATCCTCGGGCTGGATGAGCAAGACAAGCAAGGCGGGCGCCTTGGCCAAGCTGGACAATCTGGTCATTCGGATGGGAGGGCCCGACAAGATCCACGACTACGCGCCCTTGCAAACGCATCCAGCCACTTTGGTCGAAAACGCGATCCAGGTGCAAACACTCCGCTGGATGTTTGAGATCGAGAAGCTCGGTCGCGTCGTGGATCGTGAAGAGTGGACCATGTCCGCCCAATCGGTGAACGGCTCGTACTCGGTCAGCCGCAATCAGGTTGTGCTTCCAGCAGCGCTGCTCCAACCTCCCTATTTCCAGCCAGATGCAGACGACGCTGCCAATTACGGCGCGCTGGGATGGTTCATCGCACATGAGCTAAGCCATGCATTCGACAAGGCTGGCAGTCAGTATGACGGCTTTGGAAAACGCGTTGAGTGGATGGACGCCGCCGATCGGGCAGAGTTCGATCGGCGCGCTCACCAGTTTGCCGCGCAGTACAGCCGTTACGAGGTCGCGCCCGGCCATCACCTGGATGGAGAGCTGAGCATTGGCGAGAATATTGCCGACATCTCCGGGCTCGCGATCGCTTACGACGCTTACAGACATTCCCTGAATGGCCGCCAACCCGCCGTCGTCGATGGCTTCTCGGGCGACCAGCGGTACTTCCTCGGCTTTGCGAGGCTGTGGGCTGGAGAAGACGTGAAGCTATCCGATGTCACGCGCGTGCTTGCCGACACACATTCACCGGCAAGGTTCAGAGTCATCGGCGCCGTGTCCAATCTGGACGCGTTCTATACGGCGTTCGACGTAAAGCCGGGCGACGAAATGTACTTTCCACCACGGGATCGACTGCAGATCTGGTGACGCGAGGGGGTGTCGCATGTCCGTTGCGGGGAAATACTGGACGTTCGCCCATGTGGAGATGCGAAATACAGGCCCTCCAACTAGCGCAGACTCAAGGACGATGTCGAAAGTCTCTATGACCAAGCCGAGGCATCGTCGCTGTCTGCCGTGCAGGGGCCTTCGCGGTGTTGCTTTTTGCGGTCGCGACGAATGTCTTTTTCCCCTCAAAACTGACGGGGGAGGTCAGCCTCGCATTCGTGGTCTGGAGGTCTTCGTCAGATGCTTCCAACCCACGATGACGCCTGTCACCGAAATGCCACTCGCAGCCAGAATCAGCACCGGGATCGTGCGAAGCTCTGACTGCACAACGACAGCGTCATGGACCAGCAGTTTTGCGACTTCAATCAAATGCTGATCCGAGAGCGTCATCTTCTGATCTTCGGCATCGACCGTGGTGGAAGTATCATTTGCGTTGCTGAAGGAGGTCATCGGCCTGCCGCAACGGTTCCTGATTGTCGTTGAATGCGACGTGCGCACGCCTGACCAGCTGAACACGTGCCGCCTGTAGCTAGTCAGGCGTGGCGCTCATGCTCAGCATATCCGCGTACGAGAAGTACTGATCATCTTCGCTTGGAAACACACCTGCGCGCCGCGCCCAGTCGCGCGCGCCTGAGCGAACGCGAGCAAGATGATGAACAGTCGGTGCTGTCAAAAGTATCGCTATCTATTGGTGCGAAAGCGATATGTGGTGGAAGGTCGACCGATAATCGAGTGGGAGTAAGCTAGCGCTCAACGCCAGATTGCGTGCTGCGCGTTTAGCTAAACAGTGAGATTAGTCCGCACGGCGGCGACCTCTTCAAGCGCTGTCCGTGCTTGCAACACAGGCGCTCGCGCGAGTGAATACGCTGCACGCCAAAACATGCGCTTAGCCTTCTGCGGCAGGCGCAACCGCATTCCAGCGCGTCGCAATGCTTCGGGATCTCGCCCGCAACGATAACCTTCGACGTCGCGATCATTAGCGCATCGCGTTATATAGTAAGCACCATTCCTGCGTTGGGTGCGTGGTTCGCATTGGTATCGAAACCTTGCGTCGCGGAAAGCGACAGAGAAGGTTTCAGCACAATGTCCTCCCCAAAAGAACTGAACTCACGCCTGCCTCAGCGGCTCGTCACAATGCTGCTGGCGGGTTCCTGCCTCACAACCGGCTTTGCCTGGGCGCAAACGCCTACAGGCCCCACTGGCCCAACCGTTGCTGAGGTTGAAGCGTCAGACCCTCAGCAGTCGCGTGCGGGCGAAGACGTCGTTGTCATCTCGGCGCGCCGTCGCGACGAGGATGCGCAGGATGTTCCGATCGCCCTCAGCGTCATCAGCGCTGACACGCTGGAGCAGACGGGCAGCTACACGCTCAACCAGATCCAGCAGCTGGCCCCCAGCCTTCAGGTCTTCAGCTTCAACCCGCGCAACACCAACATCCTTATCCGCGGCCTTGGTTCGAACGTTTCCTTGACCAATGACGGTTTCGAGAACGGCGTCGGATTCTATGTCGACAACGTCTATTACGGCCGGCCGGGCCAGACGCAGTTCGACCTCGTCGATTTGCAGCAGGTCGAAGTTCTGCGCGGGCCGCAGGGCACGCTGTTCGGCAAGAACACCACGGCGGGCGCAATCAACGTCACCACACGCAAGCCGTCCTTCCGGCCGGAGTATTCGGCCGAGGCATCTGTCGGCAATTACGGATACAAGCAGGCGAAGCTATCGGCGACCGGTCCGCTGTCGGATAACATCGCCTACCGTCTCACGGGTTCCTACACGGATCGCGACGGCTTCGTGGACAACGTCCGCACTGGCGAGGATGCACAGTCCTACGAGAACGCCGCTATCCGCGGACAATTGCTGGTGCAGGCCGCCGACAATCTCGAGATCCGCCTGATCGGAGACTATTCGGAGCAGAACTCGCGTTGCTGCGTGAACCAGGCCGTGTCGTTCTTCGGAACTTATGACAACGGCGCCGTGATCGCGAACAACTACCAGGATCGTATCGCGCGCTCGGGTTACACGCGGCTTCCATATCAGCCGTTCGACAGGCTGACGGATGCCGACGCACATTATCAGGCCGACATGAAAGCCTATGGCGCATCTGCTGAAGTGAACTGGGATGTGGGTCCGGGCAAGGTGACGTCGATCAGCGCCTATCGCTGGTGGGACTGGAACCCCTCGAACGACGCAGACGGTATCGGCCTTCCAATCATCACTGTCTTCCAGCAGGAAAACCGCCAGCGCCAGTTCAGCCAGGAATTGCGCTACGCATCGGAGCAGGGCGGCGTGATCGATTACGTCGTCGGGGCATATTACTACTGGCAGCTCGTCAGCGGCGCAGGTGCCGCCGAATACGGCCCCAACTTCGCCAACTGGACGTACCCAGCGCAACCCGCGGCCGTCACGAATGCAGCGACCAACGGCTTTCGCGCCGAGTCCCGCTCGGCCCCACGCACGCAGAGCTATGCGGCGTTCGGCCAAGCCAACTGGAACATCAGCGAGCAATGGAAGCTGACTGGCGGCCTGCGTTTCACGCATGAGGACAAGGAAGGCTACTTCCTGCAGCAGCACGTGGCGGGAACGAACCTTGCCACGCTACCTGCGGCACAGGCTACTGCGGCGCTCGCCATTCGCAACCAGCTCAACCCGGCGGTCTATGTCACGGGTGAGCGGCAGGATGATGATCTCGCTGGCCTGTTGAGCCTGTCCTACGCCGTCACGCCAGACGTGCTGATCTATGGATCGGTCGCAACCGGCGGCAAGTCGGGCGGTCTCAACCTGACGAACCTTCCGGCCGGCATCTCGCCGGATGTCGAGCCGGAGTCGGTCGAGAACGCAGAACTCGGCCTGAAGAGCACATGGCTGGATGGCGCGCTGGTCGCGAACTTTGCCGTCTTCCAGACCGAAATTTCAGACTACCAGACGACGATCGTCGAACAGGTGCCGAATACGGTGAACCTGCGGCAGTACATCGCCAACATCCCGAAGGTGCGCTCCCGCGGCCTGGAGGCGGACTTCATCTGGTCGCCGCTTGACAATCTGAGCCTCACCGCGTCGGCGGCGTACACCGAGGCCAAATATGTCGACTACACCAACGCGCCTCAAGCGCCTGAGAACCTCAATATCACGGGCCCGCAGGACCTCTCCGGCAAGCCGCTCGCAGGCGTTCCGCGCTTCTCCTATTCGCTCGGCGGGGACTATTTCATCCCGGTCACGGCGTTCGGGCCGGAAAACCAGCTCTACTTCCACGCCGACTATGCCAAGCGGACGTCGTTCTACACCACCGCTACCAACAGCCGGTATTCGCGCGTGCCCGGCTACGCATTGCTGAACCTGCGCGCAGGTCTTCGCTCGTCGGACCGTGGCTGGGACGCGTCGATCTGGGCGCGCAACGCGCTGGACGAGGAATACTTCCAGACGCTCGGCGTTGCGAACACCGGCCTCGTCAGCGGCAACATCGGCGACCCGCGCACCTACGGCGTTACGCTACGGACGCGGTTCTAGCATCCGCACCCACACTCCGGCGCGTCTCTGCGCCGACTCAGTGACCATCGGACCTGGCTGGAGCTCGCAAAGCTCCAGCCAGTTGCGTTTCAGAGCGCTCACTCTGTTTCGACATTACTCTCGAAAGCGGTCACGCCGGTTCACGATCAGTCGCGAACGGTTCGTGGGGACTTTCGGAATGTACCTGTCGGCGCAAGGTTCGGTTACAATTGGATACAATTTAACGTAACGACATCAAATGCTTGATCCGGCGCTTGCGCAATAAAATGCTGCGTTTCTGGCCGAATGGCGCCTCTGATGCCCAAATGCCGCAAATTCGAGCAAAACATAGGGTAATTTTTGTTACACCCAACACCCGATTGACCTCTGTCACATGTGTGGCGGGAATGTGTCAGATCCTGTTCGCACCCGGAATGGCATTCCCGAGCGAGCGGGGAAGGTTGGCGCGATGACCGCGCTAATGTTTCAGGGGGTTGCATCGTGAAATCTAAAATGAAGGCGCACTTATTGCGCTCGTCGCTGTTCCAGGTGCTCGGCGGCGTGGCCGTAAATGCGATGTTCCTCGGCGGGACCGCATGGGCGCAGCAGGCGCCGTCCACCGACGCCGTTCAGACAGTTCCAGTCGTCCCGCCTGAGGCGGAAAGGGACGACACATCGGTGATCGTCATCACCGGATCGCGCCTCCGCCAGGAAACCTTCACCAACCCGAATCCGACGTTCGAAGTCGGCTCCCAGGAGGTCGAGACCACACAGGTGGCCAGCCTCGCGGACCTGATCGACGACCTTCCTGTCCTCGGTATCGGCACCAACAACCGCGGTACGCAGGTTCAGAACGGTGACAGCTTCGCATTCCCTGACGTGCTCGATCTCGGCACGCAGCGCACGCTGACCCTGATCAACGGCCGCCGCGTGATCGCTTCGAACCCTGGCTCCGTCTTCGTGCCGGGCAACGCTTCGGGATCGCAGGTCGACCTGTCGTCGATCAACCCGCAGATCATTCAGCGCGTCGACGTGCTGGCCGGCACCGGCGGCGCGATCTACGGCGCAGACGCAGTCGGCGGCGTGGTCAACCTCATCACCAAGGATGAGTTCGAAGGTTGGGACTTCCGCATGCAGGGCGGCACCACCACCGTCGGTGGCGGCGACTCCTTCCGCGCGTCGTCCACCTGGGGCGGCAGCTTCCTGGAAGACAAAGCCAACATCATCATCTCGGGCGATTACTTCACCCAGGAGTATATCGGATCCAGCGCCGCATCGGCCGTGCGCTATGGCGGCTCGGGTATCGCCAACTCATACGAGGGCTCCATCCGTCGCGGTGACGCCTTCAACGCGCAGACCGGCGTTTCCACGCTGCTCGGCGGCGGCACGCTCCCGACAGCCTTCCTCCCGCAAACCGCCGATGGCGTGCGCGCGACCTTCTTCGGCCCGCTCTCGATCGCGAACCCGCTGACGTCGGTTGGCGGTACGCTGCTCACCGGCCAGATCCTGGGCGCCGGCTTCGCCACCAACACCAACTTGCTGCCCGCAACGCCCATCGCCGGCGCGCTCGCCCGTCCGGGCGCCGACCCGCAAGGCTTTGCGTTCTTCGCGCCAAGCTCCCTCCCGACGGGCGTCAGCGCCGCCAACGTGATCAACACGCTGGCGCCGGGAACCAACACGACTGGCCTCTCTGCTGCCCAGCAGACGTCGCTCGCCGTGGCGCTCCTGCAGCGCAACCGTCCCACCCCGCAGGAATACTTCGCGGCGAACCCGAACCTCGATCCTCGCCTCTTCCTCGGCACGTTCGGCGTGTACAACCCGACAACTGGTGCCCTGAACGCCAACAATGGTTATCTGCCGACCATCCCGAACACCAATCCCGCGACCAGCGCACTCTTCCCGCGCATCGCTGTTCCGCTGACCTTCGACTCCGGCGGCAACCTTGTCGCCTATAATCCCGGCGCACTGTCGCCGACCCTGCAGGGTCGCCTTGGCTCGCAGTACAACGGTGAAGGCTACGACGCGTTCGGCCTTGGCCATTCGCAGGTGCAGGCTGGTACTGAGCGCATCTCGCTTTCGGCGATGGGCAAGTACGACTTCAGCGACACACTGCGCTATCGTTCGATGTACATGTACTCGAACATGAAGTTCGAGCAGAGCGGCGGCGCGATCACCAACTCGTCGTCGGGCAGCGCGCAGGGCGGCGGTCTGGGCGTTCCGATCTACATCGACCAGAACCCGTACCTCACGGCGTCGTCGCGCGCGACGATCAACAGCCTGGCTTCGCAAGGTCTGACTATTCCAACCGTCGGCGGCCAGCGCGTGCTGTATATGGGTCGCGCCTTCACCGACCTGTTGGGCGGCGGGCAGAAGTCGACCTTCGAGGTTGAGAACTTCCAGATCAACCAGAGCCTGGAAGGCGATTTCAACCTCGCCAACATCGACTTCTACTGGGATGTGGCGGCTGGCTACGGCCGTTCCGAGCAGATCTCGAAACGCCCCGACTTCCTCGACCTCGAGTTCGCACTCGCCATCGACGTCGTGACCGGACCAAACGGCCAGCCGGTCTGCCGTCAGCAGACGCTTGCGGCGCCTGAGCCAATCACCGTGCGCAACCCCGGTACGTCCAGCGTTGTCACGACCGTCGGCTTGACGCCGACAGCCGCTCAGGTCGCAGCCTGTAAGCCTCTCAACCTGTTCGGCAGCGGCGCGCCGTCGATCGAAGCTCGCAACTACGTCACGGGCGACGCCAACGTGCACGCCCTCAACACGCTCGAATACTACTCGGGTTCGTTGGGCGGTGATCTGCTGCAACTTCCCGGCGGTGAGCTGAAAGTCGGCGTGCAGGGCGAATTCCGTCGCGAGTCTGCCGAGTTCGAGCCGAGCGCCAACACCCAGATCGGTGCTGGTCGTACCGCGCCGCAAGGCCGTGGCCAGGGCGCGCTGGAGTTCAAGGAGTACGGTGTCGAAGTCGTGCTTCCGATCTTCGGTCAGGACT
The DNA here is from genome assembly GCA_965229115.1 of Hyphomonadaceae bacterium. Lineage (GTDB taxonomy): Bacteria > Pseudomonadota > Alphaproteobacteria > Caulobacterales > Hyphomonadaceae > UBA7672. The sequence goes on from CBDDIR010000003.1 coordinate 1,664,822, forward strand.
TCCAGTTCCCGGGCTTCCAGGAATTCGATCTGTCCTACGCACTCCGCATCGTCGAACGCGATCAGGACTCCAGCACGGTTGCGTTCTCTGGTTCGGGCACCAAGGACGACACCTTCAACTACTCATTCCGTTGGAAACCGATCGACGACCTGACGCTTCGTGGCGCCAAGTCGCGCACGGTGCGCTCTGCCTCGCTGACCGAACTCGTCGGTCCGTTCACCGTCGCGTTCACTGGTCTCGTCGCGGGCGACAACCCCTGCACGACGACCACGATCACGCAAGGCCCGAACCCCTCCGTGCGTCGCGCCAACTGCATCACGGCTGTCCAGCGCCTCGGCATTGCCGGCAACGCCACGGATGCCGCGACCTTCCTGTCGACTTTCATCGGCACGGCGGGCACGCGTCCGGCCAACGCTGGCGGTAACCCGGGTCTGTCAAACGAAGAGGCGAACACCTACACGCTGGGCGCCACCTACGAGCCCAGCTTTGTGCCGAACCTCGTGTTCGCGATCGACTACTTCAACGTCGACCTGAAGAACGAGATCGGCCTGGTCGGTCCGGGCACCTTCACTGGCGCCTGCTTCGACTCCACCGACTTCCCCAACACGATCGTTGGTGGCGCGCGTGCGTGCGAAGCCTTCCTGTATGGTGTCCCGACTGGTCCTGGCGGCCAGTATGTGATCCCGGCAACCAACGCGCTGACCGGCAACCCCGGCATCGCAGGCGTGCTCACCGGCTCGCCAGGCGTCGCACAGTCGCCGTTCGAATTCGCCTTCGCAGCGTTCTCCAACCTCAACCTCGGCGCCCGCGAGTTCCGCGGCCTGAACATGGAAGCCCGCTACAACTTCAACCTCGGCGACGTGCCGTTCATCGGCGGCGCCATGTCGAATTGGGGCGATATCTTCCTGCGCGCCTCGTACTTCGAAACGCAGCGCTACGACATCTTCGGCGATGGCGTGACGCTGACCGATCGTCTGGCTCGCGAACACACCAACCCGGAGAACGAAGTCCGTTACGACTTCCGTCACCGCATCGGTCCGTTCGATCACACGCTGCAGATGATGTGGAACAGCGCGACTGTCACCAACATCCTGCTCGACAAGACGCTGTACCCGGAGCAGACGCCGTCCTTCTTCGCGGACGACTTCTACTTCTTCAACTACTTTGCCAGCTACGCCGTCAGCGACAACATTCAGTTGCGTCTGTCGGTCAACAACCTGTTCGATACGGACGAGCCGCGTAACCGGTATGGCTTGCCCAACCAGTTCGACGGCGGTCTTGGTCGCGAAATCATTGTCGGCGCCTCGGCGCGGTTCTGATTTCGTAGGCATCCTCTTGTGGGGGACGGAAGAGGCGCGCTTCGGCGCGCCTCTTTACGTTTGTTGTCTCGGGAACGCTCGTTACAGTTGCGGAGCGTTGATCTACAGCAATGCCAAAAAAGTTTGTACGTATGCGGAATAGTGATTGGTGAGAACGCTTGCGAATAGCGTATCATCTCAATGCGACCGGACCCCGGGCCGCGCGTAGGTACAATGCCAAAATAAATGGGCCTCTGACTCGTGTCAGAGGCCCTTCTCATTTTCGGTTCGGCGAACCTACGGAGTCAGCGGCGTGACTTCCGCCGTATGCGTTTCGATCTGCTTCCGCTGCAACCAGAGTTCGCGGAACTGATGGTCCGACAGCATCTGCAACTGGTCGCTGTAGTGCTTCGTGCCGGGCTGCCGTGAGTTGCCATAGCTCATCAGGCCGTAGGCTTTGATCGGCGTCGAAAACTCGATCATTCCCACCCAGGTTTCGCCATGCTGCGGATAGCGATGCCCCGATGCATCGAGCGGTCCCCACGTGATGACGCGGAATGGTCCAAGCCCGCCGACATGCCCATCGCCGGGAGCATCGACGTCGCCAAGTTTGAAGCGTGAGACGTCGCCGAACGGCCGATCGATCGCGCCATACTTCGTCTTGGTCGCTGCAATTGCCTTCTTCAGCATCTCCACAGCCGCCGTCGGATCCTTGATGCCGGAAGGCGTGGACGTCGCCTTCTCGGCGGAGAAGGGGACGGCGTAGTTCGACGTGTCGCCAAAGCGCGGGCCAGCAAACAACCGCGCCCATTCCTCAAACAGCAACCCAGCACGGGTGTCCTTCGAATAATTGTGATCCCATTCGCTCAGCAGCTTCACCGCTGCGATCACCTCCGCATCCGTCTCCGATTTGGCGGCCGCGATCAGATCCGGAAGCGTGCGGTCCGCGAGCAGGGACCGCGTCGAGAGTTTGAGCGCCATGAACTTTTCGAAATCGATCTTCTCGTTCTCCACGATCATCTTCAGCGCATTCTGCGAGCGCATGGACTCCGGCGCACTCACCGCCGCGAGATAGGGCGGATAATCGGACGCCTTGATCGGCGTAGGCCAGGACGGGAACCAGGGCGCATCGTTGGTATTCTGCACGAACCCGGCTTCGGGATCTGTCACTCGCGGTAAATCCTCATACGCATGCGTCTCGGTCCACAGATACTCCGAGCTGTCCCCCGGCACGAGGCCTTGCCAGAAGGGCAGGTCGCCAGACTTCCGCTTCGGCGCAAGGCCGTTGAACACATACTCGATGTGGCCATCCCGATCCGCATAGCTGATATTGAACGTCGGCACCTGAAGCCGCTTCATCGCAGCCGTGAAGTCCTCATATGACTTCGCCGTCACCATATCGAAATATTGGTGCAGCATCCCGGGCCGATCCAGCCCCGCAACACGCAGTGCCGTCGCCGTCCCGTCCTTGCGCTCGAACACCGGCCCATGGACGGTCGACTTCACCTCGATCGTCTTCTCCGCCAGCGTGCCGTCGGCACTGCGAACCTTGTAGCTCGCCTGACGCGTCGTGAACGGCATGACCTTGCCGTCGAACACATAGCCGCCGTCCTTCAGCGTCAGCTTGTAGTTGGTCGAACCCACCATGCCGTTGACGGTGTTGGAAATCCCCATCTGCTGGTTGAACGCAAAGCGGATGATCGGCAGACCGATCTGCGTCGCGCCATAAGTCTCGAAATCGGGCCCCACAAGGTGCGCTTCGTAATAGATAAAATACCCCGTGTCCCATGACAGGTGCGGGTTCTGCAGCAGCATCGTCGTGCCATTGGCCGTCTTCTTCGGCCCCACAGCCCAGGTGTTCGAACCATCCTCGCCCAGCGACACATCCTTGATGCCAAGCTCTTCATCGGATGGTTCGCCTTCGCCACCACCACGTCCCGGCGGCGCCACGTACACAAAGTTCATCAGGCGATGTGCATGCGCCACCACATCCAGGCCGGATACCGGCAGCACCTGCCGAACGTCCGCGCCGATCTGGTCCGGATGAGCCGCCGCATAATCGTTCATGCCCTTGGCGAACGCATCGAGGTTGGCTTTGAACGCCGGCTCTTGCGCGTCATACCATTGCTTCGCGCGACCCGGCACATCGTTCTTGATCAGATAGACCGCCGTGTCCTCATACTTCTCGCCCCAATACTCGGCGCCCTTGGCGCGCGACTCTCCATACAGCCGCAATATCTCGTTCGCGTGGCTCTGCGCCTGCGCATAGCCGAAGCCATAGAACACAGCGGCGGTGTTCTTCCCGAACACGTGGGGCACGCCATAGGTGTCCCACAATATCTCGTTCTTCGTCGGCGCAGGCTGAACATATTGATGCGCCGGCGCAATCGCACAGCTCGTGAACGAAACCGTCGCCGTGGCGAGCAGCAACGCCGCCAGTGTCCGTCTCGCAATCTTCATGTGCAGCCGCCTCGCCAGGGTTGAAGGTCTCCGCGAGCTAACCGGTTTTGACCGACGTCACTACGCAACCCGCCCCGGAGGCTCAACAAACCGCTCGCCAAGCCGCATGGCGCCAAAGTCTTGTACAGCCAGCGTCGGAATGCGGCGCCGTTAGGCGGCCGGGCAGGGCATCTCGCCGCGGCTCTATTCCACGCCCGTGAAGGTCAGCTTCTGCACGCGCCGCCCGGTATTCACCTCGCTGACATAGAGATTGCCCTTCGAGTCGATGTCGATCGAATGCAGCCAGGTGAACTGCCCCGCCTGACGCCCGATCCGCCCGATCGCAGCAACCGGCACATGCGTTTCGCGCAGCAGGATCCAGATCCGCGCATTCATCATGTCCGCGACATAGAGATACTTTCCATCCGGCGAGACAGCGATATCCGTCACCGTCCGCGTGCCGCCCGTCTCGCCCGCAATCACTACGTCGCGCACAAACGTCAGCGCCCCTCCGGCTTCCTGCTTGTAGAGCTGCGCGCGATTGTTGCGCCGGTCGCAGACATAGACATGCCCATCGCCCGTCGGCACCACGCAATGCACGATATCGCCATAGCTGCGCGAATCCGGATCGGCCCCGCCATCATTCGTGCTGGTCGCCTGGCTCTGATCGAAATTCCCTTCGCGGCTGGCGCCCGCCGGAGCCTCGCCATAAGCGCCCCAATAACCGGTGAAGGCGCCGCCCTCCGAATTGAACCGGATAACACGCTTGTTGATGTATCCGTCCGCGATCAGCACCTGGCCATTGCCATGATAGACATCCGCTGGGTTGCCCAGCGCCGCCTGATCCGCATTGCCGCCGGTCACGCCCTTGCGTCCGAACGCGCGGATGAACTTTCCATCCGCGGTGAAGTTCAGAACGGCATGGTCGCCATCGCCATTCCCGCCGAACCACACCGTCTTGTCGCTGTCGACAAACACGCCGTGAATGCTCGCCGGCCACTGGTTCACGCCTTCGATCACCGGCCCCGTCTCAGGCCCGCCCCAGCCCGCGAGATATTTCCCGTCGTTCGAAAACCGCACCACCGTCGGCGCCGGTTTGCAGCACACCGCGCTCGGCGGATTGGTCGCCAGCCCCGTATCCGTCGCCGTCAGCGAATGCGGACGATGCACAACCCACACGTCGTCATCATCATCCACCGCAACGCCCGACACCTGACCCAACAACAGGTCAGGCGGCATCACCGGCCAACCTGCATCCACCTTGAAACGCGGATAGGGCTGGCCCTGCGCCAGCACCACAGTCTCCAGTTCAACCAACCCGGGCTGACCCGCAGGCGCCGCGGCCATCACGGGCGTCTGCGTGCAGGCGCACAGCAACAGCACGCCAGCGAACGCACCCGCGCACAGTCCCGCACGCGCCGTCCGGTTGGTCCACGTCATTAAATCGCTCCGCTGCACATCTCTGGCTAGCATCGAATTCAGCATGGCAATGTGATGCTTCAAGGCACACACGCGAGCGTGACCAAAGGCCTGTGGCGTAATGCTTATTCTGGTGAAGTTTGCATCGCCGCCGCTCGACCTGCACGCACTTCGCGCGCGAGCCCGCAAGCGCCTCCCTTGCTTTCAGCACCCGGCTCGTCGCATACGGGCGGCATGGGACAGGGCAAGCACGCCACAGCCTCGCAGGAACGCCGTGTAAAACGGCTGGGGTATCGCTACGGCGTGCTGCTGATGAAGTGCGCCAAGCCCTTCGGCAAGGTCGCCGAACATGGCGGCTACATGCTGCGCATGGAAGAGACGCGTAAGATCGTCTTCGGCAATGATGGCTACGAGTATTCGGCCACGCTCGACGAGATCGAAACCTTCCTCGAAGCCCAGCCGAAATACCGCGAGGACGACAGCGAAGACTAGCATGGCGAATGACCAGGCCTGGCGCCGACGCGCCCTTGAACTCATCCGCGCCGATCTTCATCGCTCGGCCGATACGCACATGATCCGTCTCGCCCTGCCGCAACTGCCGGGCGTCACCATCTACCTCAAGGACGAAACCACCCATCCCTCCGGCAGCCTCAAGCACAGGCTCGCGCGCTCGCTTTTCCTTTACGGGTTGGCGAATGGCTGGATCCGCGAAGGTCGGCAACTGATCGAAGCATCGTCCGGCTCGACCGCAATTTCCGAAGCATACTTCGCCCGCCTCATCGGCTCGCCCTTCGCGGCCGTCCTCCCGGCGGATACGGCCAAGCGGAAGGTCGAAGCCATCGAAGCGCAGGGCGGACGCGTCTATCGCGTCGAGAACGCACGCGAGGTCGTCCCGCATTGCGTTGAACTTGCCCGAACATGCGGCGGCCTGTTCCTCGACCAGTTCACCTTTGCCGAACGTGCGGTCGACTGGCGCGGCAACAACAACATCGCTGAAAGCATGTTCGAGCAGATGGCGCTCGAGCCGCATCCGGTCCCGGCATGGATCGTGGTCGGCGCCGGCACCGGCGGCACATCTGCAACGGTCGGCCGCTACATCCGCTACCAGCCGCATCTGGTTGAAGCGGTGAAGCTCTGCGTCGTGGACCCTGAAGGCTCGGCTTTTTTCCCGGCCTTCGAAACCGGCGACATGACGAAGACAGGGCAGGCAAGCCCTGTCGTCGAAGGCATCGGCCGTCCGCGCGTGGAAGGCTCGTTCATGCCGGACGTGATTGACCGCATGATCGCCGTGCCAGACACCGCCTCAGTCGCAGGCTGCCATTGGCTCGAGCGCGTATTGGGCCGTCGCTGCGGCCCCTCCACCGGAACGAACATTGTCGGCGCGCTGACGCTCGCCGCAGAAATGATCGCGCGCGGAGAGCAGGGATCAATCGTCACGCTGATCTGCGACAGCGGCGAGCGCTATGCCGACACGATCTATGATGCAGCATGGCTCAAAACGAAGGGCGTCGACATCCTGCCATGGATGCAGCGCTTCCAGGCGCTAAACGATAGCGGCGATTGGTCAGCCGAAGGCCTCGCGCAAGCGCACCGGTAATCGCTATCGAGCTACGACTCTTTCGGCAGCTTCGTAAACGCGCCGAGCTGGCAGGATGTGGCGTCATCCTTCACATAGATCGTCTGTTCGTTGGAGCAGACCATCATCCCGCGCACTTCCCACGTGAATCCGTCCTGGAATTTCAGGCTCGGGCATTTGCGCGGAAGCTTGTTCACCCACTTGTCGCCATTGCGCATCTCGAAGCGGATTTCCTCGTCGCTGACGATATCCTGCTTCGCGATGTCAGTGGGACGGATGCAGGCGCGCGAGCTGCTGTCTGCCTGTTGCGTGCCTGTAGCCGCCGGCTCGGAAGACGTGCAGGCGGCGAGGCCCGCGGTCATCGCAACAACTGCGGTCGCAAAACGCATTCCGGTGAACATGGCAGTCCTCCATGCCGCTGACGGGCAGGGATGAACATACTCCACCGCGCCCGGCATTCCATCCCGCCCGGTGAATTGTGCAGCTTGTGAATTGTAATGCCTTCCTGCTGGCGCCTGCGCGCAGATGCTGGTCAATGTCCCGCATGAGCAAAACCCTCACCATCTACGGCCTCTCCACCTGCGACACGACACGCGCAGCCCGCAAATGGCTCGACGCGCAGGGTCACAAATATGCTTTCCACGATGTGCGCGCCGATGGCCTCACCAAATCCCTTGTCGAGTCGTGGGTGAAGGAACTCGGCTGGGAGAAGGTTCTCAACAAGGCCAGCACCACCTGGCGCGAACTTCCCGAGAAGGAAAAAGCGGGCGTGGACGAGAAGAAAGCCGTCGCGCTTCTGCTGGCTCATCCCACGCTCGTGAAGCGCCCCGTGCTCGATCGCGGCGGCCAACTCTCGCTCGGCTTCAAGCCTGATGCATGGGCCAAGCTGTTTGCGTGAAACGCTCGAAAAGCCCTGATCTGACTGGGTCTTTTCCAAACATACGACAAAGTTTCGTTGACGAAGGAGCGCTAGAACAAATATAGAACGACGAATAAGGAGTCGCCCGTGGATGAGTCGCTCAATCGCAAGCTGCGCATTCTCGCGGACGCTGCCAAATACGATGCCTCCTGCGCCTCTGCCGGCGCCAAGAAGCGCAAGGCGGGCCCCAAAGGTCTTGGCTCCACGGACGGCAACGGCATCTGCCACGCCTACACGCCCGACGGCCGCTGCGTGTCGCTGCTCAAAATCCTGCTGACCAACTACTGCCTGTTCGATTGCGCCTACTGCATCAACCGTCGTTCATCCAACGTCGAACGCGCGCGCTTCACTGTCGATGAAGTCGTGAAGCTCACCATCGAATTCTACAAGCGCAACTACATCGAGGGCCTGTTCCTCTCCTCCGGCATCATCCAGACGCCGGACTATACGATGGAGCAGATGATCCTCGTCGCGAAGAAGCTGCGCAAGGAGCAGGGCTTCGCTGGCTACATCCACCTCAAGACCATCCCCGAAGCCAGCCCCTGGCTCATCGAACAAGCCGGCCTCTGGGCTGATCGCCTCTCGATCAATCTCGAACTCCCCACGAACGACAGCCTGAAAGCCTACGCGCCCGAGAAAGACGGTGACTCGATCACCAGCGCGATGGACCAGATGGGCGAGCGCATCGCGGAATCGCGCGAAGAGACCTCCCGCCACGCCCGCAAGTTCGCCCCCGCAGGCCAGAGCACGCAGGTTATCGTCGGCGCCGACGCCACCAACGACGCAGACATGCTCGCCACCAGCGCCAGGCTCTACGGCAGCTACGGCCTCTCGCGCGTCTATTACTCCGCCTTCAGCCCCATCCCCGAAGCCAGCAGCGCGCTGCCGGTAAAGCCCCCGCCGCTTCAGCGCGAGAACCGTCTCTACCAGGCCGACTGGCTCTTTCGTTATTACGGCTTCGGCGTCGACGAGATCGCCTCCGGCGGCGAGGCTGGCATGCTCGATCTCGAGATCGACCCCAAGCTCGCCTGGGCCCTCAAGAACCGCGACCGCTTCCCAGTCGACGTCAACACCGCCGACCGCGAAGCGCTCCTGCGCGTCCCCGGCCTCGGCGTCCGCGCCGTCGACCGCATCATCATCGCCCGCCGCCACACGCAGCTGCGCCTCGACGACATCGCCCGCGTCTGCGCCGGCCTCAAGCGCGTCCGCCCCTTCATCATCGCCCTCGACTGGCGCCCCACCGCCGAGACCGACCGCATCGACCTGCGCCAACGTCTCGCCCCGCAACCCACGCAACTCAGCCTCTTCTGATGGACCCCACCGCCCACCAGCACATCGAACTCAAAGGCGGCGCCGACCTCCAGGGCTTCCGCCAGGCGCTGCGCATTCTCTCCTGGTCCAACATCCCCAGCGAGCAAGTCACCTGGCGCTCCAGCGACGCCCCCGACCTCTTCGGCGGCGGTCAGCTCCCATCCGCCTACGGCACAGCCGGCAAACCTATCATCCTCCCGCGCAGCGTCGCAGAGCTCATCCGCCTCGTCGTCTGCCACACCGACCCGCAGAAATACGCGCTGCTCTACGAACTGATCTGGCGCATGCGCCGCCCCAAGGATCCGCAAACCCACCTGCACCTGATCGCCACCGATCCGCTGGTCTCGAAACTCACCGGCATGGCCAAGGCCATCCGCCGCGACCTGCACAAGATGCACGCCTTCGTCCGCTTCCGCGAATTCAACGACCCCGCTACCGGCCCGCGCTACATCGCGTGGTTCGAACCCGACCACTACATCATCGAGGAGACCGCCAACTTCTTCGTCGACCGCTTCACCTCGATCGACTGGGCGATCATCACCCCCAAAGGCTCGCTCTGGTGGGATCGCTCCGAACTCGCCATCGGCCCGCCGGGCACAAAGGCTGACGCGCCCGTAGCGGATGCGTTCGAACTCGGCTGGCGCACCTACTACGAAAGCACGTTCAACCCCGCGCGCACCAACCTAAACCAGATGCGCCAGCACATGCCCAAGAAGTACTGGAAGAACCTCCCCGAAACCCAGGCCATCCCGGCGCTCATCCAGGCAGCCGCCTCCCGCGTCGATCAGATGATCGAGCAAGTGCCCGCCATGCCCGCCAGGCGCAATCCGGCCAAAGCCGTCGCCGCCATGGCGGAGCAGAGCCCCGCCACGCTCGACGAACTCAACCGCATCATCATCGACAGCGATCCCTTCGTCGAAGGTTCGGACAAAGCCATCCTCGGCGAAGGCCCCATGCAGCCCGCCATAGCCTTCGTCGGCGAACAGCCCGGCGATCAGGAAGACCTGCAAGGCCGCCCCTTCGTCGGTCCCGCCGGCCAGCTCTTCGATCGCGCCCTCGCCGAAGCCGGCATCGTTCGCCACAAGGCCTACGTCACCAATGCGGTGAAGCACTTCAAATATGTCCAGCGCGGCAAGCGCCGTATCCACCAGTCGCCCACCGCCGGCGAGATCAAGCACTATCGCTGGTGGCTCCAGAAGGAGCTCGACTTCGTCCAGCCGAAATTCGTCGTCGCCCTCGGCGCCTCAGCCGCCCAGGCGCTCGAGGGCAGGGCGCTGACCATTCGCGACAATCGGGGCCTGCATACGTTCGCCGCCATGCACGATCAGCCCGGCTTCATCACCGTCCACCCTTCATCCTTGCTGCGCCAGCAGACGATCGAGGATCGCGAGCGCGAGTACGAAGCCTTCGTGTCTGACCTGAAACGCGTCCACGCGATGATGGCCTGATCGACTGGCTTGCTCGCTGGCGTCCGACGCATCCCGCAATTTGCCCCCGGCAAACGCTCGCAAACAGCAACTCGGCCAGCTCAAAGCCGCGGCCAGAATGTCGCGCCCGCACCTCCAAAGCCGTCTCATTCTGGCCCTGTTGTGCATGCATAAAGGCGATGTCGGACGCGCCGCCTGACACACCAATGCAATGAACTCGGCGTAATGCCGCAGGGTATGGACGAAACACTAACTCGGCCCTATGTACCCGGCACATCTCCCAACCAACGATTCACCGTTGATTCCGAAAGCCTAGATGCAACCCAAGAATTCGACTTTTGCTGAACGGCAAGCGCTCGCCGCGGCCGCGAAGAAAGCCCTTCTCGAAAAATTCAAACCCAAGCCGATGGTGCAAGCCGAAGTCGTGATCGATCACGACGCAGAGCGCCGCGCCAAGGTTGAGGCCATCCGCGCCCAGCGCGAGGCCGAAAAGGCAGAGCGTAACCGCATCCGCGAGGAAGCCGCCGCCGCCGCCGAAGCCGCCCGTCTCGAAGCCCTCGAAGCCGCCGAACAGGCGCGTATCGATGCCGAGCTGTCGGTCGACGCTCAGAAGCGCGCCGAACGCAAAGCCCGCAAGAAAGAGATCAAGGAAGCCGCCAAGGCCAAAAAAGAGACGCGCATGGTCGCCAAGCCCGGCGGTCCGCGCGAAGAGCGCCCGGTCGATCCGTTCGAGGAACACCGCCGCTATATCGCCAGCCTGGAACGTGGCCGCGAACGCCGCCGCGCCTAAGCTGACCTAGCGATTTCAAGACAGATTGCGGCCTCCGGAAATTTCTTTCCGGGGGCCGCATCCGTTTTGGGGTCTTTTGTCCTCTAACCTGCAAACGGGGCGATACTGGCCCCACAAACAGGAGGCCAAAGGCCCATGGACGTCGAAATCCTGATCCCGATCTCTTTCTTCGGAATGATCGTTCTCATCGTCTGGCTGGTTCAGCATTCCGGCCAGAAGAAGCGCGCCGAGGCGATGAAAACGCTCCGCCTGGCTATCGAGAAAGGCCAGCCGCTCACGCCCGAAGCGCTCGATTCGATGGCCCGCCTGTCCAGCCCGATCGCGGACCTTCGCCGCGGTATCATCTTCGTCTCGATCGCCGCTGGCTTTGCCTCCTTCGCCACCGTCGTCGGCACGGGCATGACTGAAAGCGGCGGCCCGGAAATGATGCGCGCGCTCTACGGCGTGGCCACATTCCCGCTCTTCATCGGCCTGGCATTCCTAGGCCTCCACTTCTTCGCCAACGAGTCGAAGCGCGGCTGATCCCCCGTGTCCGGTTCTCTCCCTGACGAACAGGACCTGACACACGCCGCGATGGCGGGCGACCGACAGGCCTTTGGCCAGCTCGTCGCCCGCCATCAGGCGAGTGTTCGCGCGTTGGCCAGAAGGCTGGCCCGCTCGGTGTCCGATGGCGATGACATCGCCCAGGCCGCCTTCCTCACCGCATGGCGGCGGCGGTCGACCTGGCGCGGCGGCTCCTTCCGCGGCTGGGTCTGCGCCATCGCCTATCGCGAGTTTCTCGGCGCCCGCAAAGGCGCGCGCTTCGAGGCGGAACTCGAAGACGAACCCGGCCTCTCCAGCGAAACAGGCGAGCGCATGGATCTGACACGCGCCATGGAAGCGCTGGACGATAGTGAGCGGGCGGCGGTCGCCCTCTGCATCGGCGCCGGTCTCAGCCACACCGAAGCTGCACTTGCGATGCAAGCGCCGCTCGGTTCGGTGAAATCGTGGGTTCTGCGGGGCAGGTCGAAACTACAAAAGGCGCTGGCCGCCTATCAGGTCGCGTGAGACAATGATGTTCGAAGGATCAGGCATGTCCGACCAACCCGCCAATGACCCGGAACGCTTCGATGATGGCGGCGACGACGCACTCGCCAGCCTGTTCGCTGCCGAAGAGACAGCGATCCGCGACGATGGTTTCACCAAACGCGTTGTCGAACAGGTGAATGACGGCATCGGCTGGCGGCGCACGGCCGTCTATGGCGCCGGCATGGCCGGCTTCGGCGTCGCCGTCGCCAGCATCGTCGACATGGCGCCGCTCCTCCCGGATCTGTCCGGCTGGTGGAGCACGATCTCCAGCGAGTTGCGGGTCGCCGGGCAGGGAAGCTTCGACCCAACGATGATAACGATCGCTGCCGTTGTCGCGGGGGCAAGCATGTGCCTCGCCGTATTGATACAGGAACGATAGCCCGGCCTATCGTTCCTGTTGCTTCGCGCCGTCACCTTTGCTCTGATCCGCTCGGCTGGGGAGCAGGGGTGTCGTCATGGAACTCTGGTATCTGCTCGCCTTCCTGGCGGGCCTCCTCGTGTTCTTCGGAACGCATTTCTACACGGCGTTCCGCTCGCGCGATGAAAACAGCCTGCCGGCGCGTATAGGCGCGGGCCCGTACAAGGGCATTTATTCGGCTGTCACCGGTATCGGCTTCATCGCCATGATTTGGGGCTACGCCATGCTCAAGCCATGGATCCCCTTGGCCGCGCCGCCATTCTGGACGCGCCACATCACCATGCTGCTGATGCTGCCCGCGATGATCATCGTGGTCGCCGCCTACATGCCGCCAGCAGGCTTCATCAAGAAGGGCATCAAGCATCCGCTTCTTGTCGCCACCAAAATCTGGGCGTTCGCGCACCTGATCTCGAACTGGGATCTGGCGTCGGTTATCCTGTTCGCATCCTTCCTCGCTTACGGCGTCGTCGACCGGATCGCGGTCAAGCGCCGGGGCGATGTGGGCTTTGCCAACGTAAAGCCAAACGTCTGGGGCGACCTCTTCTCGATCGCCGTCGGTCTCGCCCTGTACCTGCTGCTGATCTACGAGCTGCACTACATGCTGATCGGCGTGGACCCCCTCTCTGGCGGCTGACCTTTCCCGGCAGGTTAGGGTAAACGGCCCATAGATTGCCTCGGAGGCCTTTGGGGCCTATTCAGCGGCCCTGTTTGAAGAGGGGACGCTGATGTCCGCCCAGGTCCAATCCGCCCGCAAGACGGTTAAGGATGTCGCCGCCTCCAAAGGTGGCACGCCGCTCGTCTGCCTTACCGCCTACACCGCGCCCATGGCCGCGTTGATGGACGAGCGTTGCGATCTGCTGCTCGTCGGCGACAGCGTCGGCATGGTCGTCCACGGCCTGCCCACCACGGTCGGCGTCACGCTGGATATGATGATCCTGCACGGGCAGGCGGTCATGCGCGGCTCAAGGCGCGCCTTTGTTGTCGTCGATATGCCCTTCGGCTCCTACGAAGCCAGCGTCGAGCAGGCATTCATGAACGCCTCGCGCATCATGAAGGAAACCGGCTGCCAGGCTGTGAAGATCGAAGCCGGCGAATACGCCGCCGCCACCGTCCGCTACCTTGTCGAGCGCGGCATCCCTGTCATGGCCCATGTCGGCCTCCGCCCCCAGGCCACCAACGTGGATGGAGGCTTCAAGGCCAAGGGCCGCACGGACGCAGAGCGTAACAAGGTCATCTCCGAAGCCGCCGCCGCCGACGAAGCCGGCTGCTTCGCCATGGTCATCGAAGGGGTCGCCGAAGACCTCGCCGCCCAGATTACCGCCCAGGTTTCCTGCCCCACCATCGGCATCGGCGCGTCCGCGTCATGTGACGGCCAGATCCTCGTCACGGACGACCTTCTGGGCATGTTCGACTGGACCCCCCGATTCGTGCGGCGATATGCCGATCTTCGCTCCGAGATAGCCAAGGCTGTAGATGGATATGCCTCGGATGTGAGGGCCCGGGCGTTTCCCGGGGAAAAAGAGACCTACTCGCTCAAAAAACAGCCATAATCCCAACGGCTTTTGTCGAATTGCCGGGGCACACCGCCCCGGCTAAGTTGCCCCACCATTTCGGAGCACCCCCGCGCGTGACTGATATCTTCCAGGAAGTCGACCAGAGCCTGCGCGAGGAGTCCGTCGCCAGCCTATGGAAACGTTGGCAGTGGGTGGTCTATGGCGTGATCGCGGCCGCCGTCCTCGGCGTCGCCGGTTTCGAGATCTGGCGCGGCATGCGCGAGGGCGAGATCGACAAGTCCGCCATGGTCTATGACGCCGGCTTCGCCGCCCGCGAGAAGAACGACCTCGCCGCCGCCCGCTCCAGCTTCGCCCAGCTCGAAGGCGACAAGACCGGCTTCAACCAGCTCGCTGGCCACATGCTCGCCGGCGTCGAGAAAGACCTGACCAACGACATGACCGCCGTCGAGGCGCACCTCGCCTCCGCCGCCGCAGCCGACAAGGGCGTGATGGGCGACCTCGCCACCATCAAGCTCGCCTACGCCAAGGCCGACACCGCCACGCTCGCCGAGCTCGAGAAAGACCTCAAGCCGCTGCTCGACCGTCCGGGCCCCGCCACCGCGATGGCGAAGGAGCTCATCGGCGCCAAGGCTCTCGCCGAAGGCAATATCGAACGCGCCCGTTCCGAATTCGAAGCCCTCTCGCTCGACCTCGAAGCCCCCCGCGGCGTCCAGGCCCGCGTGCAGCAGGCCCTCGCCACGCTGCCTCAGCGCAAGGTGAACCTCGACGCCCCGGGCGTGCCCGCCGCAACACCAGCGGCCACCGCTCCGGCCGCCACGCCCGCGCCCGCGCCCGCAACACCCGCTCCCGCACCTGCCACCGCTCCCGCACAGGCGAACCCGTAATGTCAGTCATGCGTTCCCTGATCCTGGCTCTTCCGATGGCGGCCATCCTGGCTGCGTGCGGCAACGCGCCGGTCGTCCTCTCCGAAGAAGAGAAGGCCGCCCGCGTCACCGTGAACCCGTTCTCGGAAAACCTCACGCCGGACCCGACGCTCGCCAGCGCCACCATCGCGCTGCCCGCAGCCCAGCCCTCGACTGACTGGCCGCAGGCCGGCGTCAACTCGTCCAAGCACCCGGTCAACGTCACCGCCGGCTCGCAGTTCAAGGTCGACTGGCGCGTCGGCGTCGGCGAAGGCTCGGGCGAACTCAAGCGCATCGTCGCCGCCCCCGTCGCCCGCGACGGCCGCATCTACACGATCGACAGCAACCAGCGCGTCGTCGCCACCGACATCAACTCCGGCAAGCGCGTCTGGGAGAACAAGCTCAAGGCCGCCAACCCGAAATGGGATGAATACACCGTCGGCGCCGGCCTCGCGATCACCGGCGACAAGCTCATCGTCGCCTCCGGCTTCGCCTACGTCACCGCGCTCAGCCTCGCAGACGGCAAGGAGATCTGGCATCGCCGCGTCGACAGCCCGCTCTCGTCCTCGCCCGCCATCCTCGGCAACCGCGCCTTCCTCACCTCGACCAACAACGACTTCTACGCGGTCGACACCGACGACGGCGAAATCCTCTGGAACGACCAGGCGCTCTCCGAATCCGCGCGCGTCCTGTCCTCGCCCAGCCCCGCCGTCACGCAGGACATTCTCGCTGTCGGCTACTCCTCGGGCGAACTCATCGCCTACCTGCCGGCCAACGGCCGCCGCCTGTGGACCGACACGCTGACCTCCACCGGCCGCTACACGCCGCTCTCCGCCATCAACGACATCGCCGGCAAGCCCACCATCCAGGACGGCGTCGTCTATGTCGCCAGCCACTCGGGCATCCTCGCCGCCATCGACAGCCGCTCGGGCACGCGCCTGTGGAGCCGCGTCTTCGGCTCGCGCCAGGGCCCCGTCATCGGCGGCGACTACCTCTTCATCGTCGGCACCAACAGCAAGGTCGCCGCCTTCAACCGCATCGACGGCAAGGTGGCATGGGTTCGCGACCTGCCGGAGTTCAAGGACAACAACCAGGAAAACCGCATCGTCTGGACCGGCCCGCTGATGGCCGACGGGCGTCTCGTCATCACCTCGTCCTATGGCGACGTGCTGGCGCTCTCGCCGCAGAATGGCGAGACGGTTGCACAAATGAATGTCGGTCAGGGCGTCCTGATCGAGCCGATCGCCGCCGGCGGCAAGATCTTCCTTCTCACCGATCAGGCCCAGCTGATCGCTATCAAGTAGTAGAGTAGGCTCATTCTCTGGGTTTAAGCAGACCGGCGCTCGCGAGTGAGCGCCCGATGGCCGTCCGTAAGGGCGGTCGAATTGGAGTTTCCCATGACGCTGAAGGTGGCCATTGTCGGTCGCCCGAACGTAGGCAAGTCGACCCTGTTCAACCGGCTTGCCGGCCGGAAGATCGCAATCGTCGACGACCAGCCTGGCGTCACGCGCGATCGCAAGGAAACGATTGGCCGCCTCGGCGACATCGACATGATCCTGATCGACACTGCCGGCTTCGAGGATGTCAACGATGACAGCCTCGAAACCCGCATGCGTCGGCAAACGGAAATTGCGATCAAGGAAGCCGACGTTTCGATCTTCCTTTACGATGCTCGCGCCGGCGTAACGCCGATCGACGAGCGTTTCGCCCAGCTGCTGCGCAAGTCCGGAAAGCCCGTCGTGCTCGCCGCCAACAAGTGCGAAGGCAAGCAGGGCGACGATGGCCTCAACGAAGCCTGGCGTCTCGGCCTCGGCGATGCAGCTCCCATCTCCGCCGAACACGGCGAGGGCATGTCGGATCTGTATGAAGGCCTCGCTGCGGCCCAGGCCAAGCTCGAAGCCTCCGGCCTCTATCTCTCGCTCGATCCGGAAGAAGAAACCGAAGAGCCCTTCGATCCGGACGCCGAAGCTCCGCCCGAAGATCCGACCAAGCCGATCCGCATCGCCTTCGTCGGCCGCCCGAACGCCGGCAAGTCCACGCTGCTCAACGGCATCCTTGAGGACGACCGCTTCATCACCGGCCCCGAAGCTGGCATCACGCGCGACAGCGTCACCGTCGCCTGGTCATGGGGCGGCCGCGAAATCCGCCTCGTCGACACGGCCGGCCTGCGCAAGCGCGCCAAGGTGCAGGAAAAGCTCGAGCGCGCCTCCACCATGGAGACGACCCACTCGATCCGCTTCGCCGACGTCGTCGTGCTCGTCATGGATCCGCGCGACGCCTTCGAGAAGCAGGACGTCCAGATCGCCAACCTCGTCCTGCGCGAGGGCAGGGGTCTCGTCTATGCGATCACCAAGTGGGACACGGTCGACAACACGTCCGAAGCCCGCCGCGAGATGGACCACCAGGCATTCGCCCACCTGCCACACGCCGCCGGCACGCCGCTGGTCCCCGTGTCCGGCATCACGCGCAAGAACCTCGACAAGCTGATGGACGCCTGCGTGAAGGTCCACAAGGACTGGTCGGCCCGCGTGAAGACGCGCGACCTCAACGACTGGCTAGCCTACGTCACGCAGAAACACCCGCCGCCAGCCCCGAACGGCAAGCGCATCAAGCCACGCTACATGGCGCAGATGAAAACCCGCCCGCCAACCTTCGTGTTGATGGCCAGCCGCGCCAACGAAATGCCGGAGACGTACAAGCGCTACCTGCTCAACGAACTCCGCGAAGCCTTCAACCTCCCCGGCGTCCCCATCCGTCTGGTCCTGAAGAGCAACAAGAACCCCTACGTCGACAACGAGTAGTCGGCGCGTCCACCGCGCCACCGCCGCTAGTGACAGCACTCTTCCCCCGCTTGCGGGGGAAGTACGGCGAAGCCGGGATGGGGGCGAGTTCCGAGGACGGCGCGTGTAACTCGCCCCCAACGTCTCGCCGCTACGCGTCGATCCACTTCCCCCGCAAGCGGGGGAAGAGCTAACCCCCGCCCACCGCTCTCCCCAAAGCGCTCATCCTGAGCAGGCCCGAAGGGCCGTCCGTCGAAGGACGAGCGCGGCACCCACAACTCTCTCCATCGTCATTCCTGCGAAAGCAGGAACCCAGGGGCCGCAAGCGCCGCCCTCTCAGCCCCTGGGTTCCGGCTCACGCGCTCCGCGCGCGTCCGGAATGACGATGAAATGGGGGATGGCGGTGATGCAGAACTGTAGGACAGCCAAAAATCATCCCGAACAAACTCAGCGCGTTAGCGCGAGAGTTTGGGGGACAACACTCCCCAAATCCCGCACCCCCGTGTCCCGGGGTTATACTCCCACCCATGAAAGCGCTCTGGCAGATCATCCTTGCGATCCTCTGGCGCCTCCGCCCCGTACAGGCGCTGGAGGTGAACCTCCGCGACGTGATCGACATCGGCCTCGCCATGTTCGCCGACGACCTCGCCCTCGACGATATCACCCACGATCCCGCCTACCGGAGCACACTCGCCGCCGCCTTCTTCGACGCGCACAGAAAGCTGGACCTGCTGATCTATCTCCGCGCCTGCGAGATCGCAGGCATCCGCCCGCGCATCACCAGCTTCAAGCCAGACTACTCTCACACGCACAAGAGCACCGATCTCATCGCGCTCTGGCGCAGCTTCCAGCGCCTCGTCGCCAAGTTCGACGACTACGAGCGCTATGCCGTCAAACGCGCTGAACGCCTCAAGCGCGAACCCGACAATCTCCCCCTCCGTCTTGCAGCTACGCTGCAATCCACCTCCCCGCGTTTCACGCGGTGGAGGCAAACCGCCAGCGCCTGCTCGACGTCCAGATTGCCTCCACCTGTGCGCAGCACTGGGGGAGGTGGATTGCGCGCCCTTGCGCGCAAGACGGAGGGGGCTGCGTGCTTGCACGCGGATGGCTGCACTCAACCGGCCCGCCTTTTGGCGCTCTACTGCCTATTGCCGACTGCCTACTGCCTCAGTCGCCACGCGACTGAGAACGCCCCCGCACGCCCCACACCTCTTAACCTCTCGTTTACGAAAAACTTCCGCCAACCCGCTTGCGAAAAGCACAAAAAGAGAACACAACAGAGAACAAGAACGGAGCAAGAACATGACGAACGGGGCAGTGAACTTCTGCGGGGCTAACGGTTCTTCCTACAAATTCGAACGCTTCGGCGCTGAGCAGGACTGGGCGAAGGTCGCCGGCGTCGTCCTCTTCGCAGCTCCGGAAGGCAAATCCTGGCGCGTCATCCGCGTCGCCGATCAAGGTGGTGTTGAAGGCGATGTCGCCACCTTCTGGCGCTGGCGCGAAGCCCGCCGCTACGGCGCAACCGCCATCTTCATCCGTCGCAACGCCGACCTGAAAACCCGCCGCCTCGAAGCCGCCGATCTGGCCCAGGGCCTCGATCCGGTCTTCGCAACGGGAAGCGAACTCCAGCGCGAGCCCGAACTGCTCGCCGCTTAAAGAACAGAACCTCGTCATAAGGCGCTTCGGGTTCTCCGCCCCTTTGCCCAAGCAAGAATGGGCAGCGCCACACCAGACGAGAAGCGGGCCCGCGGACATGATCCGCGGGCCCGGTCTGTTTTAGAGAACAGAAGTCAGGGCAGGGCCTACTGCCCAACCTCGCCGGCGCCCGGCGTCTTCAGGCTCTCCTGAGTAGCCGCCGTCTTCGCCAGCCGCGCCAGCGAAACAAACTCCGCCCGATACCCGAACGCGTCCGAACCCTTCGCGCCGTTCGCCAGATCAATCACCCGATCCCACGTAAACGACTTGTCGAGATAGGGATCGCCGCGCAGCAGCGAGCCATAACCCGCCACCGCCGTCGCAAACCGCGTCGCCTCAGGCGCTTTCGAAATGTCGGATACCTGATCCGCCACCGTAATCGGCCGATCCACCAGCTTCGACTTGCTCTCACCCGGCATTTTGTAACGCAACTTCAGGAACGCGAACTCATTCGCATTGCCCGTAGCCTTCGGCGTATCCTTGTAACGGCTCGGATCAATCAACGTCGCCTTCGACCCCACCGGCGTGATCTCATAGATCGCCGTCACCGAAGATCCCGCACCAATCTCACCGGCATCAACCTTGTCGTTGTTGAAGTCCTCGCGATTGAGAATGCGCGTCTCGTATCCAATCAGCCGATACTCGGCCACCTTCGCCGGGTTGAACTCGACCTGGATCTTCACGTCGTCCGCGATCGAGAACATCGATCCCGAAAGATCATCGTTCAGAACCTTGCGGCCCTCGTTCAGCGTATCGATATAAGCCGCCATCCCGTTGCCGGACTGCGCCAGCTTCTGCATCAAGAGGTCGTTGTAGTTCCCACCGCCAAAGCCGAGGATCGAGAGATAGACGCCGCTCTCGCGCTCCCGGCTGACAAAGTCTTCCAGCGCGTTGGGGTCGTTGATCCCTACATTGAAATCGCCATCGCTCAGCAGCATCACCCGATTGACGCTGTTCTTCGAGAAGTTCTGCTTCGCCAGGTTATAAGCCAGCCGCAGCCCTTCGCCGCCCGCCGTCGATCCGCCCGCCGACAGCTTGTCCAGCGCCGCCAGGATCTTGTTCTTGTCCGCCCCCGAAGTCGGCTCCAGCACGGTCCCCGCCGCGCCGGCATAGACCGCAATCGCGATCGTATCCTTCGCCGTCATCTCGTTGATCAGCAGTTTCAGCGACTGGATCGCCAGCGGCAGCTTGTTCTGCGCGCTCATTGATCCCGAAACGTCGATCAGCAGGGTCAGGTTCAGCGGCGGCCGGGCATCGCGATTGATGTCGTAGCCCTGAACCGCCACATGCATCAGCTGCCGCCCCTCAGCCCACGGCGAGGGCACGACCTTCACGGTCGTCTCGAACGGCACGTTCTTCGATTTCGGGAGTGCGTAATCGTAGTCGAAATAATTTATCAGCTCCTCGATCCGCACCGCATCCTTCGGCGGCAGGTGCCCCGCATTCAGCATCCGGCGCACGTTCGAATAGCTCGCCGTATCAACGTCGATCGAGAACGTGGAGACCGGCTCGTCCGCCGTCAGCTTCACTCTGTTGATCTTCACGTCCTGATACTTGTCGCGGTTCACGTCGCCAGGCATCGGCTGCGGCATCACCTGCGCGTAGGTGCCCATCTTCGCCATGGGCGCGGACGGCATGCCGACTGGAGGCGGCGGCGGGGGAGGCGGCGCGTAGGCCTGCTGCTCCTGTGCCGTGATGGCCCCCACAGCAACAGGCGAGTCCTGCACCGTGCTCTCGCGCCGCTGTCCGGTGACAACTACTCTTTCCCGGCCATCGCTCTGGCCGACTTGAACCGTCCCGCCGCTTGGTGCTTCAGAAACCGTAGGCGAGGCGCATGCCGCGAGCGTCAAAGCAGACGCGGCAAATAGAAAACCTGTATGGAAGCGAGTCATATGAGTCCCCATTGCTCAACTCTGTGAGCGTGAGGAGGCGCGCCGATTGGGGCCGGTTTGCGTCTTAGCCGCGTCCGACTTTGCGTTATTTCTTGGCCGCTTGGGGACGCTGGGAGGCTACCCAGTCGGCCACATCCTGCTCGAGAACCGGTAGCGGGCGAGGTCCCGGCGTGAGGATAACCTCGTGGAACTGCCGGATATCAAAGCTGGTTTTCAGTTGCTGCTGAGCGCCCGTACGCAACCGCCGAATGGTTTCCCGGCCCACCATGTAGGTGCAGGCCTGACCCGGCCAGATCGTATAGCGATCGATCTCGCCATCTGTTTCCTGGGGCGACAACCCGATCGTGTTCTGCAGATAGGCTGCCGTTTCCGCACGCGTCCACTTCTGCGAATTGATCCCGGTATCCGCAACCAGCCGCGCCGCACGGAACAGCAGCGACTGCAGGTAACCAAGCCGCGCCAGCTTGTCTTCCTTGTAAGCGCCCAACTCGTCCGCGAGGTCTTCGGCATAGAGCGCCCAGCCTTCGCTGAACACCGGCTGCGCGATCAGGTAGTTCACCAGCGGCTGGTTCGCCCGCTCACGTGCGAGCCCCGCCTGAATGTGGTGCCCCGGCACAGCCTCGTGGAAGCTCAATGTCGGCAGCGCCCACATCGGGAAGTCCAAGGTCGAGCGCAGGTTGATGTTGAACGTCGGCGGACGCGACCCATCCAGCGGCGCGGCCTTGTAGTAACCACCCGGCGCTGAGTCCTGTGAAATGCGCGGAGCCTCGCGCACCTCAACCTTGGCCTTCGGACCGGTCACGATCATCCGGCCCATGGATTTCTCGGCCCAGTTGATCCGCTCGCGGATCGCATCCAGCAGGGCCGCGCGACCTTCAGGCGTCTCGGGGAACAGATACGCCGGGTCCATCGCCAGCGTGCGCAACCGTCCGCCCGTGCTGCCTTCGACCTGACCCATCTCCGCAAGGATCGGCTCAATCTGCGCCGTGATCTGATCGATCAGTTTCAGCCCGGCATCGTGCAGCTGCTTTGGCGACATGTCCGTCGTCGTGTAGAGCTTCAGCACGTCGCGATAATAGGTGTCGCCATTCTTGAGCCGCGAGACGCCAAGATCATCGCTCGACTTCGACGACAGTCCTTCAAGCAGTTTCGCCAGCGCCTGATACTCGGCTTTGATCGGCCCGCCGACCTGATCGCTCGCGCGCTTCACCAGCTTGGTGATGTCTTCCTCGGAGATGTCCGGGATCTGCGCCAGCTGTTCGACGAAGTAGATGATAAGAAGGTGGTCGCGCGGGATGTTCGGCGTCAGGCCGCGCACTTTTTCCAGCGTGCGCTGAATGATGGCGCGCGGCGGGATCGCGCCGGCTTCGATGTCGACTTCAAAGCGCCGCCGCTCGTCGCGCAGCGCATCGTCCATATGATCCAGCCGGGTCAGCCACTCCTCGGCGTCCGCCCGCGAGCGCACGGGCGCCTGCAGGGTCATGAACTTCACGAGGTCGCTGTAGGCGCCGTCCGCGTAGGTGATCAGATACGGGCTGGCCCAGCCCAGCGACGTCCAGCCATAGCCATGCTGCTCAACGGCGACCGAATTGTTCAACAGCGCCATCATCGAATCGTACGTGCGCTGAGCATCCCGGCCCAGCGCGCTGCGCCGGATCATCTCCAGCTCATGCAGCCGATCCAGCCGGTTGGCGCGGGTCCGCTCCGCCACAGCGATCGAGCGATCATCGAGCTTGGCCTGATATCGCCCGCCAAATGCCTCGGTCGACAGGCCCAGCACATCCGCCTGCTCGGGCGAGTGGCTCATCTCACTCTGGCTGAAGCGCTGCATGAAGGCGGCGAGGTCGGGGTCCGCGCTGACCACCGAAGGTGAACAAGCCGCAAGAATTACCGCCGCCAGCCCACCGGCAGCGTAAAACAGGGCTCTGAAAGAAGATTTCGAGTCCAGCGCAGACATATGATTCGCTTTGGTTGAGGCTGAGAAAGTTTTCCGATAAGGACCGCCAAGCATCAAGTCAGGAGCTAGTTAATGAGCACTCCAGCCCCAGGCGGACAACCGGAACTGACCGGCCAGGTCATGTTCTACCGCAAGCCGGAACCGCTTTCTCTGGAGAAGCACCGTAACCTTGGCGTTAAACAGGTCGCTGCACCGTTTTCTTTCCTGAAAACGGCCCACGCGGTGCCGATTACCGTCAGTGAGTTCGGCGTCGCCGCCACCTGCTTCCCCATCATCTTCGTGGGCGCGGACAAGACCCCGGTCGCCGTCATGGGCGTCCGCCAGAACGAGAACGAGTACGTCGACGCCGCCGGCCAGCCGGATCCGGACACGTATCTGCCGGCGTTTGCCCGCCGCTATCCGTTCGTGTTCGCTTCGGACCCGAAGAGCGACAAACTGCTGCTCTGCGTCGATACCGAAGCCTCCATGGTCTCGTCCGAGCCGGACGTGCGGTTCTTCGAAGGCGAAACGGCCTCGAAATTCACGCAGGACGCGATCGAGTTCTGCAAGGAATTCGAACGTCAGCGCCGCGCCACGGTCGAGTTCGTCGAGATGATCGACAAGGCCAACCTGTTCGAACAGAAGTCTGTCGCCTTTACCCCGCGCGATGCGCAGGGAAATGCCGGCGAAACCCAGAAAATCGCTGATTACTGGGCGATTTCGGAAGAGGGCCTGAACGCCCTCCCGGACGGCAAGTTCTCGGACATCCGCAACACGGGCGCCCTGGCTGCGATCTACGCGCACATGGTCTCGCTGATGAACTGGCAGCGCGTCATCCAGCGCACGATGCGCCGCCTGTCGCAGGTCTAATAGGCCTAACCGGGCTGTTTAGCCCGAACACCATAGGCTCACGATCCGGGGAGGGGTATGGACCTCTCCCCGGTCGCAGTCTTACCTCCTGCTGCTAACACAGGTCCCCAGCTGCCGGGCGGCTGGGTTATGACCGGATTGGAAGCGAGGTTTTCGTGCGCGCACTCGTCTCATGGGCGGCCAAGGCTTTGGCGGCGCTTGCGCTGTCTGCAGCCACGCTGACCGGCGCAGCCTTTGCTCAGGCAACTGCCAGCAGCCCGCACGCCGACGTCACAATCGTCTTCGAACGCTCAGCCGCTACGCCGGGCGACAGCTTCCTCGGCGCCCTGAAGTTCGATCTTGCCGAGGGCTGGCACGTTTACTGGCGCAATCCGGGCGACAGCGGTCTGCCGCCTGAAGCGATCTGGACCGAAACGCCGGGCGTCACCTTCGGCGACTTCCGCTTCCCGGTCCCGCACGCGCTGCCGCTCGCGACCCTGATGAATTATGGCTACGAGCATCAAGTCGTCCTGCCATTCCAGATCACCATCGCAGCAGACGCAAAGCCCGGCTCAGAGATCCCGATCGCCGGCAAGATCGAATATCTGATCTGCGCCGACATCTGCATTCCTGAATCGGTCAACCTTTCGACCACGCTGAAGATCGCGGACACGGTCGAGCCGGACGCCACGGGCGGCGCCATCATCGCCGAAGTCCTGCCGCACATTCCGGTGGCGCTCACGGGCAAGGCGACGGTCGAACGCACGGCCAAGGGCTTCCGCATCTCAGCCGTCGACACCGGCGTTGCCGGCGCCGTGCCGAGCGCGAAAGATATCCGCTTCTTCCCGGATGGCCCGGAAGTCTCGAACCCCGCCAAGCAGGTCGTGAAGACCGGCTCCGAAGGCGTCTCGATCGAAGTGGTTGCCTCTGACTTTGCGAAAGACGGCGATCAGGATCTGTCGGGCATCATCGCCATCACGGATGGCAAAGGCTTCGCACGCGGCTGGGAAATCAAGTCTGTCCCCGGTCCGCTTCCGCCGGGCGTCGACACCGCGACCTTCGTCAATGCCGCAGCCGGCGCTGGCGATGCAGCGTCGAACGCCGCGGCCGCCCCGCCCATGGGCTTCGCCGAAATCCTGTTCACGCTGGGCCTCGCCTTCGTTGGCGGTCTGGTGCTGAACCTGATGCCCTGCGTCCTTCCGGTTCTCACCATCAAGGCGGCTGGTCTCGTCCACACGGCGCACAATCCGAAAGAGTCACGCGCCCACGGCATCGCCTACACGGCGGGCGTGGTCGTCTGCTTCGCCGCCATCGGCGCGATCCTGCTGGCGTTGCGCGCTGCGGGCGAGCAGGCGGGCCTCGGCTTCCAGCTCCAGTATCCGCCCGTCACCGCCTTCTTCGCGCTGATCATGTTCGCGGTCGGTCTCAACCTGCTCGGCGTGTTCGAGATTGGCGGTTCGCTGATGGGCGTCGGCAGCGGGCTTGCCGAACGCGGCGGTTCATCCGGCGCGTTCTTCACCGGCCTGCTGGCAGCCTTTGTCGGCGCGCCCTGCGTCGGCCCGTTCATGGCCCCGGCTTTTGCCACGGCGCTCGCGCAACCCGCGCCCATAGTCATGGCTACCTTCGTCATGGTCGGTCTCGGTCTGGCTGCTCCGTTCCTTCTGCTCAGCTTCACGCCGGCCTTCGCCAAGGTCCTGCCGAAGCCGGGCCGCTGGATGGAAACATTCCGCCAGGTCTTGGCCTTCCCGATGTTCATCACTGTGCTGTGGCTGCTCTGGGTACTTGCCGGCCAGTCGGATGCAGAGGGCGTCATCGCCGTTCTCGCTGGCGCGATCGCTCTCGGCTTCGGCATCTGGCTCGCCAAGAAGATCGGGCGGGGCGGCGTCGGCCGCGCGATTGCCGCGCTCGTCATCCTCGCCGCCTTCGTCGCGCCCGCCGCATGGACCGTGTGGCCGAAGCAGGAAGCCGAAGCCTCCGCCACGACCATCGCCGCCAACGCCTGGTCGCCCGAGAAGGTCGCCGAGCTTCAGGGCGAGGGCCGCGTGATCTTCGTCGACTTCACCGCACGCTGGTGCGTCACATGCCAGTTCAACAAGGGCGCGATGCACGACCCCAGCGTCGCAAAGACGTTCACCGACCTCAACGTGGCGTTCCTTGAGGCTGACTGGACCAAAAAAGACAAAGTGATCGCCGATGAGCTTGCCAAGCACGGCGCAGCGGGCGTTCCTCTGTATCTCGTCTATCCCGCTTCTGGTGGCGCGCCGCAGAAGCTCGATCAGATCCTGACGCCCGGCATGATCGAACAGGCTGTGCGGCAAGCGGCAGGGTCTCTCTAGGACTTCAACTCAAACGCTGACCCCTTCAAACGGGCAACAACGGGAGAAGAAGATGGCCTTTATTATTCGCGAGAAGCTTCCGCTTATCATCGGCACGGCCGCCGCCGCTGCGATCACCGCAGGCGCGCTGTTTGTCTCGACCGCCAACGCCGCCCCTCCGGGCAACGCCGCGCCGGCTTTCACCGAGGTGAACACCGCGGGTAAGCAGGTCTCGCTGTCTGACTTCAAGGGCAAGACCGTCATCCTCGAATGGACCAATGACGGCTGCCCCTTCGTCCAGAAGCACTACAACTCGAAAAATATGCAGAGCACGCAAGCCGCCGCCACGGCGGATGGCGTGGTCTGGCTCTCGGTCATCTCGTCCAAGCCGGGCTCGCAGGGCCATGTTGATGCCGCTGCAGCCAACAAGCTGACCGCCGATCGCGGCGCCAAGCCCACGCACGTCCTGCTCGATCCCGATGGCTCGATGGGTCGCGCCTACGGCGCCAAGACCACGCCGCACATGTACATCATCACGCCGGACGGAAAGATCGCCTACAATGGTGCGATCGACTCCATCAAATCCAACAAGGTCGAAGATGTGCCAAAGGCGACGAACTACGTCACCACATCGCTCGCCGCGCTGAAGGCAGGCAAGGCGCCCGATCCGGCGCTGACCGTCGCCTACGGCTGCGACGTCAAATACTAGAAATCGCGCGACGCTTTGCACGTGTTGGCCGCCGCGGAGTTCAGCTTCGCGGCGGTCTTCGTTTGCGCCACAGCTCCGTTGCCAACAGCCGGCGCAATCTCCACCGCGTCCTTCAGCATGTGAGACAGTCGTGACAGCGCGGCCGCCTGGGTGGTTCCTGTCGACGCAGCAGATGCAATCTTCAGCTGCGCATCCGTCTCCTCCGCCATACCACGGAAGATGCAGCGCAGATCCGTCGGTCCGCCGCGCTGATCGATCTCGAGCGACAGACGGCTGGTCGCCAGCCCGAAGCGCTGAAGGTCACCCACCAGCGAGGGCGTCAGGGGAGCAGGCTTCAGCCCCACCTTCGCCTTAGCCGCCGTCTGCGCCGAATTCACCTCCACCAGCAACCGGCTGGCTTCTGACTTCACTTGCTCAGGGAGCGTCTGCGCCAACGCGGGCAGGGCAAGGCCAACAGCAAGTGCCATAACGGCAAGAGTGCGCTTCATCGCGCCAGCCTCCATCACGCCCGTTAAAGCTTCGCGAAAGCCACAACCGGGCCCTATTGCCCCTCGGACACATCGATGCTGCCGATATACGGCTTGATCGCCTGCCGTGGCCGCCCCTCGCGCTCCAGTTGGCGCGCGCCCGCGAGGATCGAAGGCAGCGCGTAATTGCCTTCGTGGCAGGCATACTCGTAGGGCGGATGTGGCGACGTATTCAGTGCCATCTCGCCAGACCATGTGCGCGTGTAGAGCGCCGGGTCTTCCACCGTGAACCGATACAGCACCTGTCCATCCGACCAGCGCGAGAACCGCTCGGTGAGTTTCCCGGTCGCCGAGATGTAGGATCGCTGGCCCGGATGCGGGTTCACCGTCTCCACCACCAGCGTATCGCCCTCATACCAGCCCACACTGTCGCCGCCCCATTTCGGTATCGCCGCCGGACCATGCGTCTTGCCGATCGGGATAATCCGCACGTCGTGGATCATCTCGGTCAGGATCATCACCGCATCCGGCGTCTGCACGATCTGATACGTGTTGTTGTAGAGCCCATTGCTCAGCACCGGCCCCGCGCTGCGAGTGAAGCTCATCAGGCAACGCTCAGACTGCGGCCGAACCTCTGGCCCATCGACATCCTGCGCGCGCGGCCTCTGCGCCTCGCGATAGGGGATCATCCCGTCCGGCGGGTCGACGACCCATGCAGTACGATACTCGCCCTTCACCTGCGCATAGCTCGCACCCGGATCCATCCAGAAGCGATTGTAGCCGCGCGACGTATTCCGGTCCGCCAGCAGCCGTTGCGACGACGCCTCGTCCACGCTCGACAGCGAGCTCTCCTGCGCCCCCGCCGCCGTCAGCCCGTGCTGGCGCGCCAGCAGGTCCGCCTCGCGCTGGCTCACCGTCACGCCCGAGGCGCGCTCAGGTCGCTCCATTCCCGTGAGAGACGTATTGGTCCAGTAGCCCTGCAGATCGGGCGCGCCCCAGCTTGTCTTGGGCGCCTCGTAGGCGGGTGGGGATGGGCTCTGGGCGGCTGGCTGGGCGCACACGGGCGCAGCCATCAGTCCGGCGATGGTCAACAGAGCGGGCAGGCGCGTTTTCATGGCCTTCTCCAGCATCCCCAAATGCGCCCCGAACCCGCAGCCTGTCAGCCGCCGCCCCGTTAAGCAATGCACGGTTGCCTGATGGTTGCCCCTGCGGTTCCCATAGGCTATCTGCCGAGCCCATGTCGGATGGCCATCATGTCAACGGACGAGCAACAGGGCGCGCAGCAGCGCCGGCCGGAAGCCCGCAAGCCGCGGGGATTTCCTGATCGAACGGCGGCAGTGATTGCCGCCGAACGGAAGCTCGTTGACTCCATAAGCGCCGTTTATCAGCGCTGGGGCTTCGATGCCCTGGATACCGGCCCGTTCGAGTACGTTGACGCTCTCGGCAAGTTCCT
Source organism: Hyphomonadaceae bacterium (assembly GCA_965229115.1). GTDB lineage: Bacteria > Pseudomonadota > Alphaproteobacteria > Caulobacterales > Hyphomonadaceae > UBA7672. The sequence continues at coordinate 1,693,999 of CBDDIR010000003.1, forward strand.
GCCCGATACCGACCGTCCCAACGAAGGCGTCTTCGCGCTGCAGGACGATGACGAGCAATGGATCGCCCTTCGATACGATCATACCGCTCCGCTCGCCCGCTATGTGGCCGAGAACTGGGAGCGTATCCCCAAGCCCTTCCGCCGCTATTCGGCCGGTCCCGTCTGGCGCAACGAGAAGCCGGGCCCGTTCCGCTTCCGCGAATTCATCCAGTGCGACGCTGACTCGGTCGGCGTAGCCGGCCCCGCAGCCGACGCAGAGATGATCGCGATCGCCGCCGAAGCGATGCAGGCCGCCGGCGCGCAGCGTGGCGAATATGTGATCCGCGTGAACTCCCGCCAGCTTCTTGATGGTATCATGGAAACCGCCGGCGTGATCGACCCCGCCCAGCGCGGCACGGTGCTGCGTGCGCTGGATAAGTTCGACAAGTTTGGCGTCGAAGGCGTGACGCTCCTCCTCGGCAAGGGGCGCAAGGATGAGTCTGGCGACGTCACGCAGGGGGCAGGGCTCCAGGCCAACCAGATCGACGTCCTGCTCGAATTCATCACCGCCCGTTCCACCTCCCGCGCCGAAACCGCTCGCAAGCTGGCGAACTCCGTCGGCATGACCCGCTCGGGCGCAACTGGTGTTGCTGAACTGGCCGAGATCGACTCCATCCTCACCGCGCTGGGCATCGGCGACGATGCCGCCGCCTTCGATCCCTCCATCGTGCGCGGCCTCGAATACTACACCGGCCCCGTCTTCGAGGCCGAGTTCCTCCGCGAGTTCCGCGACGCAGACGGCAACGCGCTGCGCTTCGGCTCGGTCGGCGGCGGTGGCCGTTACGATGGCCTCGTCGCCCGCTTCCGCGGCGAACCCGCGCCCGCCACCGGCTTCTCCGTCGGCGTCAGCCGCCTTGCCGCCGCAATGGCCGCAACCGGCGAAGAAAAGGTGCAGGGCCCGGTCCTCGTCCTCGTCCTCGACAAGGACCAGCTGGCTGATTACGCGACGCTCGCCTCCGACCTTCGCCGGGCCGGCGTCCGCGCCGAGATGTATCTCGGCTCGTCCGGCATGAAGCCGCAGATGAAATACGCCGACCGCCGCAACTCGCCCGCCGTCGTTATCGTCGGCGGCAATGAGCGCGAGAAGGGCGTCGTCACCATCAAGGATCTCAACGCCGGCGCCGCAGCCGCCAAGGGCCTGACCGACAACGAAGCCTGGCGCAGCGAGCGTCCGGGCCAGTTCGAATGCCCGCGTTCCGAAATGGTCGCCCGCATCAAAGCCATCACAGGCACGCCGTGATCCTCTCGACGCAGGCTGCAGCGGCGCTCGCGCGCATTGCCCGGGTCAGCGGCGTCCGCGCCGAGCCGCAAACGCTGATGCCTGCCGAGATCGTGCTGGAGCTGTCGGGCGAGATCGTGCGTTCGCGCCTCTGCACCTTTACCGACGCCAGCGGGAAGGAGCACTGCCTCCGCCCGGACCTGACGACGCCGATCGCCCAGATGGTTGCGTCCAATGAGCTGCCCGTCGCGCGCTATTACCAATCCGGCCCCGTTTATCGCCTGCCGCCGCGCGGCTCGAACGATCCGGTCGAACACCTACAGATCGGCTTCGAATGGTTCGGCAATGGCGGCTCGCCGGCGGAGGACGCCGAAGCGCTCGCAGTTGCACTGGAAGCCGCGCAGGCTGGCGGCGCCACGGGCGCGACTGTCCGCTTCGGTGACGTCGCCATCTATCACGCCGTGCTCGCCGCGCTCGACCTGTCGCCGCAATGGCGCGATCGCCTGCGCCGCGCCTTCTCGCGCCGCAAGGGTCCGCGCGAACTGCTCGAAGCCGCCGCCAGCAATCAGGCGCAACCGACGGGCGCCGTGGCTCGCCTCGGTGCACTCGGGGCGGCCGAAGCAGCGCAGGGCGTCCGTGAAGAGATCGCCCGCCTCGGCGTCGATCCTGTTGGCCGCACCGTGGAAGACGTCGCCGCTCGCTTGCGCGAGAAGGCCGCCGACGTCGCTCCTGCCGCTGCCGTCGCCAACGCCCTGAGCAGCTATCTCAAGGTCAGCGCGCCGGTTGCGACAAGCCTTGATGCGCTCCGCACCTTCGCCGCCAGCACCGGCCTCGATCTCTCCGAAGCGCTCGACGCTTACGCCGAACGCCTGGCCCTGATCGCCAAGCACAAGCCGCCCTTCTGGGCCAACGCTGTGTTCAGCGCCGAAGCCGGCCGCCGCTTCGAATACTATGACGGCTTCGTCTTCGAACTCTCGCGCGAGAACGCCGCTGACCGTCCCATCGTGTCCGGCGGGCGCTATGATGGCCTGATCTCGCGCCTCAGCGGCGGCGACAAGCAGGCCAGCGCCATAGGCGCCGCGCTGCGTGCAGATAGGCTGGGCCAGAACGGGCAGGGAGCGCGCTGATGACCTCGCTGATCCTCGCCGTCCCGTCCAAGGGCCGCCTGAAAGAGCAGGCTGAAGAGTTCTTCGCCAAGGCCGGCTTCCGCATCGAAGCCATCGGCGGCGCACGTGGGTACTTCGCCCGCATCGCCGGTCTGCCCGATGTTGAAGTCCGCCTCCTGTCGGCCAGCGAGATCGCTTCGGGCGTCATCTCCGGCGACATCCATGTCGGCGTTAGCGGCGAAGACCTGTTGCGTGAACAGGCCGGCGATCTTGATCGCGTCGTCCACCTGCTTGTCCCGCTCGGCTTCGGCCGGGCCGATCTCGTCGTGGCCGCGCCCAAGAGCTGGCTCGACGTTGAAACCATGGCTGATGTCGATGACGTCGCCGCGCGCATGGAAGCCTCCACCGGCCGCAAGATCCGCGTCGCCACCAAGTATGTCCGCTCCACCCGCCGCTTCTTCACGGAGGAGGGCGTCGGCCACTATCGCATCGTCGAGAGCGCAGGCGCTACGGAAGGCGCACCCGCCGCCGGCGTTGCGGAACTCGTCGTCGACATTACCACCACTGGTGCAACGCTCGAGAGCAACGGCCTCAAGATCCTCCAGGATGGTGTCATCCTCCGCAGCCAGGCGCAGCTCGCTGCCAGCCTCGATGCGGAATGGTCGCCGGAAGCGATCGCAGCACTCACGCAAATGGTGCAGGGGATGGAGGCCGCGACCGGCGCAGCCACCGACCGGCTGGCCGGTTTTGTGAAGGCGCTGAACGATACGCGGGCGTGATCGCACCGCGAGCCCGATTCCATCCGGTATCAGAACCTCCGCTGCAATGTTGCAGCTGCGAAGGCTTTTCGAGGTGAAATCACCCCCTCACGCCCGATAGGTCGGAAGAAACGGGCCAATCCATGCCCACGCCCGATAACGGATACGTAAGATGCCGCTTGACTCTGCGCGAGGTTCGCTACAGTTTAATACTCGAACTGCTTCGGCGGTTTGGCGTTTCGGGGAGGAAACGCTCGTATCAGACCCTTTTAGTGGCGGCGCGGTAATCGCGCCGCCCTTTTTCTTTGTATCCGGGCGTTCCGCGCGCTGTTTGCCGTCACCGGATTGAACTCACCCTGACGAATCCCACCTGTCGCGTCGATGAACGGGCGCAGGTTCAGCTTCCGAAAACGTGCCGGCGCCAAAGGATTCGCCAATCGCGAGAGCGGATGGCCAGAATGAAGTCGGGGCGACCCGTCGCCAGGTCGCCCCTTCCTTTGGCATTCCGAAGTTCGTTATTTGCTCGCTTCGCCCGGGGTCAGGATGGGCTCGGCGCTTCGAACTTCTCGAAAAACAATAAAGACATATCGATAATCAAGCAATCCTGTAAGTGGAGTTACAAGGCGGAATATGCAGGTATTGGCGAACTGGAATTGCTTGCCGCCCCGTTTGGGTTTGGGGAAAGAGTTTTCCCGGCAATGCCACTTCCGCCGGATCAGATTCTGCCGAAGCCTGCTTCCGTCGATCATTGCACCAGCATCGACTTGATCGGTCACGGCGACGTGAAGCCGGTTGCCATCCTGGAATCGTGTCGCGCCAAACGAAAAGGGCGGCTCGATTGAGCCGCCCTTCCGTATCTGGTTCGACCTGAGTCGAGCCGTGACTTGCTAGGATGGACTAGAAGTCCATGCCGCCCATGTCCGGCATGCCGCCGCCCGGGCCGTGGCTGTGGGCTGCGTCTTTCTTCGGCGCGTCAGCGATAGCAGCTTCCGTCGTGATCAGCAGCGAGGCCACCGAAGCGGCGTTCTGCAGAGCAACGCGGACGACTTTCGCCGGGTCGATGATGCCGGCTTCCACGAGGTCGCCGTACTCTTCGGTTTGCGCGTTGAAGCCGAAGTTCTTCGTGCCTTTTTCCGAACGGATGCGGCCGACAACGATCGAGCCTTCAACGCCAGCGTTTTCCGAGATCTGACGGATCGGGGCTTCGAGAGCCTTGCGGACGATGTCGATGCCAGCTTGCTGGTCGTCGTTCTCGCCTTCCGACTTGATCGCGAAAGCAGCGCGGAGGAGAGCCGTGCCGCCGCCGGCGACAATGCCTTCTTCCACAGCAGCGCGCGTGGCGTTCAGGGCGTCGTCAACGCGGTCTTTGCGTTCTTTGACTTCCACTTCCGTGGCGCCGCCGACCTTGATCACGGCAACACCGCCGGCCAGCTTGGCCAGACGCTCTTGCAGCTTCTCTTTATCGTAGTCCGAAGTCGTCTCTTCGATCTGCTTGCGGATCTGCGAGATGCGGCCTTCGATCTCTTTCTTCTTGCCGCCGCCGTCGACGATCGTGGTGTTCTCTTTCGAGATCTGCACGCGCTTGGCTTTGCCGAGCATGTCGATGGTGACGTTCTCGAGCTTGATGCCGAGGTCTTCCGAGATCACCGTGCCGCCCGTCAGGATGGCGATGTCTTCCAGCATGGCCTTGCGGCGGTCGCCGAAGCCCGGAGCTTTCACAGCAGCGACTTTCAGGCCGCCGCGGAGTTTGTTGACGACGAGGGTCGCGAGAGCTTCACCTTCAACGTCTTCCGAGATGATGAGCAGCGGGCGAGCCGTCTGCACAACGGCTTCGAGAACCGGGAGCAGGGGCTGGAGCGAAGCCAGTTTCTTCTCGTGGAGCAGGATCAGCGCGTCTTCGAGGACGGCTTCCATCTTGTCCGCGTTGGTGACGAAGTAGGCCGAGAGGTAGCCGCGGTCGAACTGCATGCCTTCGACGACGTCGAGTTCGGTTTCGAGGGCTTTGGCTTCCTCAACCGTGATGACGCCTTCGTTGCCGACTTTTTCCATCGCCTGGGCGATCATCGCGCCGATTTCGGCTTCGCCGTTGGCCGAGATGGTGCCGACCTGGGCGATCTCTTCGTTGGTCGTAACTTTTTTCGACTGCTTCTTCAGGTTCTCGACGACTTCGAGAACGGCTTTGTCGACGCCGCGCTTGAGGTCCATCGGGTTCATGCCGGCGGCAACGCGCTTCAGGCCTTCGCGAACGATGGCTTGGGCGAGAACCGTTGCGGTCGTGGTGCCGTCACCCGCGACGTCGTTGGCCTTCGAGGCCACTTCGCGGATCATTTGTGCGCCCATGTTCTCGAACTTGTCTGCCAGTTCGATCTCTTTGGCGACGGTGACGCCGTCCTTCGTGGTGCGCGGTGCGCCGAAGGATTTCTCGATGATGACGTTGCGGCCTTTCGGGCCCAGCGTGACCTTCACGGCGTTGGCGAGGATGTCGACGCCGCGCATCATGCGATCGCGTGCGTCAGCGGAGAATTGTACGTGCTTGGCTGCCATGTGGCTTGTCTCTGTTGACTAGAGGATTGGGGGCGCGAGGCGCGCGATTACTTCTTCGCGGCGGCCGGCTTGGCGTTGTCGACGATGCCGAGGATGTCGCTCTCTTTCATGATGAGCAGTTCCTCGCCGTCGATCGTCACTTCCGTGCCCGACCATTTGCCGAACAGGATGCGGTCGCCGGCTTTGACGTCGAGCGGGGTCACTTTGCCGTCGTCGCTACGAGTGCCCGTGCCGACAGCAACGATCTTGCCTTCCTGAGGCTTCTCTTTGACGGTGTCGGGGATGATGATCCCGCCTTTGGACTTTTCTTCTTCTTTGACGCGGCGGACGAGCACGCGGTCATGAAGCGGACGAAAGCTCATGATTTGCCTCTGTTTTTCAGATCCGACCGCCCCCGTGGACGGCCCAGAATTGTTGCGCTGCTAGCAGTCCCTGTGAGGGAGTGCCAATCTGCACGCGCGAGGTATGACTGCGGGCTTTTCAAGTCAAGGGAAAGCCGGCTTTGAGCCGCTAAAATACGCTTCCGAAACAACCAGAACCGGACCCTTTGGTCCGGTACGGATGCTTCGTGACACTACCGTGTCTGGAAGCTTTCGGCAGGGCGGATGGCCTTCCAGGCGAGGACCTTGGCGGCGACCTTGCCGTTGGGCAGGCGCCAGTCGGCCTCGACATAGCCGGTCGACTTCGAGCGGTTAACCACGCGCGCCTCGATCTCGATCAGCGGACCGGAGACGGGGCGGAAGATCTTCACCTGCAGGTCCTGCGTCGTGAAACCTTCGCCTTCCTCCAGCGCGGTCACCATGCACAGCGAGACGATGTTATCCGACAGGGCGGCGATCCAGCCGCCGAATACCCGGCCATCATAGATGTCGCGTGAGCCGTCATTCGGCCATTTGAACAGAACCCGGCCCACCTCCGCCTCCTTGCACCAGAGATCAGGGCGGATGCCCATATTCCGGTGCGCCGGCGGCAGGTCGCCATTCATGAAGCGCGACATGCGGGCGTTCACGTGGGGCGGCAGGGTTGGGAAGCCTTCAAAGCTCATCGGTTTGTGTCCGTCCGGGCTGCGTCTGCCCATGGTCGTTAGCGGGGAATGCGATTACCCGGAAGTGCGGGCTCGACTGAGGCGAGCCGCTTTTGGGGGATACCATGCGCTTAATCGTTGCTGCTGCCGCCATCCTGGCCGCCACATCCACATTTGCCGCCGTTCCGGCTCAGGCCCAGCAGGGTGGCACGTACATGTGGTGCACGGCATGGACCGAAGCCCCGGCCGAGAAAGCGTATTTCTACTCGGCCTTCTTCGCCGCCGAAGCCTGGCAGGCCGATCGCAAGGCCTTCGCCTTCAAGGTCGAGATCGAGAAGACCAACCCCGTAAAGGTGAAGACCACCTGCATGCCGCCCGCCGCCTACGACGCTGCCGTCGCCGCAAGAAACGCCGCCATGAAAAGCGCGCCGGGCAAAGTGCTGGCCTGGGAAGGTTGAGCCGAACTAGCCTTGGGGCTGGAAGTCCAGCGCCACGCCGTTGATGCAATAGCGCAGGCCCGTGGGCGGCGGACCATCGGGGAATACATGCCCCATATGGCTGCCGCACGTCGCACAATGGACCTCTGTCCGTACCATGCCGTGGCTGCGATCCACCGTCTCGCCAAGCGCGCCTTCGATCGGCGTCGTGAAGCTCGGCCAGCCGGTGCCGCTCTCGAACTTCACCGTGTTATTGAACAGCGCCGTGCCACAGCCCGCGCAGACAAACACCCCGGGGCGCTTCTCATAGAGCAGGGCGCACGAGCCCGGACGCTCGGTCCCATGGTGGCGCATGACGGCATACTGCTCCGGCGTCAGGCGCTCGCGCCATTCGGCATCAGTGCGGACAACGGGGTAGCGCTGCGTGTCAGCCATGGAAATCTCCTGTGCCGACAATATGGGGGCAGGGAGCCATCATGGCGAGGGGCGCCTCCCCGAGGGCGGGCAGGCCGGATAGGCCGGGCAGGTGGAGCAACCCGTCGGGCCGCTCCACCCCGGTATCCTAGACGGCCGTGACGCCGCCATCGACGACGATGTTCTGGCCGGTCAGCCAGGCGCCAGCGCGCGAGGCCAGCATGACAGCAGCGCCCGCGATATCGTTCGGCTCGCCGATGCGGCGCAGCGGGGTTTCTTCCTCGCGCTGTTCCTTCGTCTCCTGGTCTTCCCAAAGCGCCTTGGCGAAGTCGGTCTTCACGAGGCCCGGCGAGATGCAGTTCACGCGGATGCCTTTCGGTCCGAGTTCAGCGGCGAGGTTGCGGGCGAGCTGCACGTCAGCCGCTTTCGAGACGCAGTAGGCGCCGATGACGGTCGAGGCGCGCAGGCCGCCGATCGAGGAGATGATGATGATCGCGCCATCCTTGCGCTCGGCCATCTGCGGGGCGACCAGCGTCGTCAGCGTGTTGTTCGAGATGATGTTGTTCGACAGGATCTTGGCGAACGCCTCATCCGTGATGCCCGACATCGGGCCGTAATACGGGTTCGAGGCGGCGTTGCAGACCAGGATGTCGATCTTGCCGAACGAAGCCGTGGTTTCGTTGACCAAGCGGGTCAGGTCGTCGCGCGAGGAGATGTTGGCCGGAATGGCGATCGCCGTGCCCGGCTTGTGCTTGGCGTTGATCGCCGCGGCGACTTCCTCGCAGGGGCCCGGCTTGCGCGACGAGATCACGACGCGCGCGCCATGCTCGGCGAACTGTTCGGCGATGGCCTTGCCGATGCCCTTGGTGGAGCCCGTGATGATGGCGGTCTTGCCGGTGAGGTCGAACAGGGTGCCGGTCGCGGGCATGGGATGATCCTTCTCTCCGGGAACGCTGTCCCGTTTTCCAAACGCAATGATCTTGCGTTAATAGCGCCCGTTTCTGGGAAGGGAAGCGCCAGAGCGGGGTAGTCGCGGCGGGATGACGCGGGGATTTAATGTACCGGGCGGTTGCAGGACGCGATCGGGTCATGAGAGCGTTCGCGTGCCGTGGGAAATCGCAGGGAAGCCTTCATGAGCGCCTACGAAATGTTTGTCCTGGCCGTCGCGGGCGCCAATGGCGGCATGATCTATTACGCCCTTCGCCGCCGCGAGCAGATGCTGGCTTGGGTGAAAGCCCGGTCGCGCCGCCGCTAGGCATCAGACTAAGGCAGCTCCAGCCGGAACCCATAGTGTCGCGTCACGTTGCACATCCAAGCAACGGAGTAGCGTCATGAATGAAGTTTCGATCCTCGGCGCAGTGGTCATCGGTATCCTTGCCGGCTGGATCGCTGAGCAGGTCATGGGCCGCGAGCACGGCCTCATCACCAATCTCATCGTCGGTATCGTCGGCGCTTTCCTGGGCGCATTTATCGCCAGCGCACTGAACATCGGCTTCGCCGGCTTCTGGGGCAGCCTCGCGGTTTCGACAGTCGGCGCAATCGTGCTGCTGGCGCTAGTTGGAATGTTCCGCGGCCGCCGCGCACTCTAGAACAAGTTTGAAGATAGGGCAGTCCGTCAGGGCTGTTGGTGAAGCGGCCGCTCCTCACAGAGCGGCCGTTCTCACGTAATAAACACGTTACAAAACGAGCGGCGCAAAAAGCTTGAGATCACTTCCGAGCATGCCAGAGTACGGCATCTGACTCGGGGGTCTTTATATGCGTAGCGTTCTTCTGGCCGGTCTTGCGGCCGTTTCCTTCTGCGCTTCCACGATGGTTGCGCCAGCCATTGCACAAGCACAACAAACTGCTCAGCCCGCACCGCTCTCAGCGTACGCGCATTGCCAGCGCTTGAGCTCGTGCAAATCTCGCCATCGGGCAAGCAGCTCGCTTTCGTCACCGTCTCCGGTGAAGAGCGGATGCTGGTGATACTCGATCTGGCGACCAAGGCGCAGACGGGCGGCGTGAGCGTCGGTCAGGCCAAGGTGCGCAATCTGGACTGGATCGGCGAAGGCAAGATCCTCATCACCACGACGAAGACTGAGAACCTGCCGGAGATCGGCCTGTTCAACACCGAACTGCCGACCGCCCAGATCTACGATCCGGCCAAGAAGAAGCTGATCCCGATCCTCACCAACTCGCAGGGGCAGGTGCTCAACAAGCGCGGCAGTCTGTTCCAGGGCCTCTTCTCAACGCCTAATATCGTCCAGACGGCCGAAGGCCCCGCGCTTCTCGTGCGCGCCTTCAATTTTGACACGCCGGATCGCCTCGACATGTACCGCGTCGATATCGAGACAGGCCGCGCGCGCCTTGCGGAAGTCATGGGTAATGACGTGCAGGACTATCTGCTCGAGCCGTCGGGCAAGGCGATTGCGAAGGGCGAGTACGATCGTGTCGCCAAGCTCTACAAGCTGCAACTCAGCGGCGATAATGGCTTCCGCGAAACCTATCGTACGAATGCGCCGATCGAGACGCCGTCGCTGATGGGCCTGGGCCTGCAGGGCAACAGCGTTATCGTCTATGCAGACCGGCCAGACATGGTGCAGGCGGGCAAGGCGGACCCGCACTATTACGACGTGAACCTGCAGACAGGCGTCTGGCGCCCCGTGCGGTTCGAGTTCAATCCGCAGGCGCTGCTCTTCCACCCCGTGTCGCGCAGGTTGATTGGCGCGATGGACGTGGCCGATACCGGCCCGGTCTATGCCTTCGTGGACCCTGCCGCGCGGACGCTGTGGGAAAGCGTGCAGCGCAGCTTTGCCGGCAAGGCGCCGCGCATGGTGAGCTGGAGCGACAACTTCCGGCAGGCCGTCGTGTTTACGGACTCGGTGCAGGATTCCGGCTCATACTTCGTCTTCGATCTTGATGCCGCGAAGCTGACGGCTGCTGGTTCTGCCTATGCCGGGATCACAGCCGACAAGGTCGGGCCCGTGCAGTACATCAGCTACGCCGCTGCGGACGGTCTGGAGATCCATGGCTTCCTCACCACGCCACCCGGCGTGAAGGACCCGAAGAACCTGCCGCTCGTGGTGCTGCCGCATGGCGGGCCGGCGTCGCATGACGGCCGTGGCTTCGACTGGTTCTCGCAGGCGATCGCCTCGCGCGGCTATGCTGTCCTGCAGCCGAACTTCCGTGGCTCGACCGGCTATGGCGACGCCTTCATGGAGGCGGGCTATGGCGAGTGGGGCAAGAAGATGCAGACGGACCTGTCGGATGGCGTCCGCCATCTGACGGCGCAGGGCGTCATTGATCCCAAGAAAGTCTGCATCGTCGGCGCGTCTTATGGCGGCTATGCGGCTTTGGCTGGCCCGACGCTTGATCGCGGCATTTATCGCTGCGCCGTTGCGGTTGCGGGCGTATCGGACCTGCGCCTGATGGTGCGTCGCGAGGCCAACATCTATGGCCGCCGTGAGAACCAGACCGTGCGGTACTGGAACCGCTTCATGGGCGCTGATCGTCTGGGCGACACCTCGCTCGACGAGCGCTCGCCCTCCAAGCTGGCTGACAAGGCAGATGCACCGATCATGCTGATCCACGGCCGTGATGACAGCGTGGTTGCGATCGAGCAGAGCAGGCTGATGGCGGATGCGCTGAAGAGGGCGGGCAAGCCCTACGAGTTCATCGAACTCAACGGTGAGGACCACTGGCTCTCGCGCACCGAAACGCGCCAGCGCATGCTGACCGAAACGCTGCGCTTCCTGCAGGCGCATAACCCGCCGGGTTGATCGCTTATCGCAACCAAAAAGCAAAACGGCCGCTCGATGGAGCGGCCGTTTCTGTATCAGGCCGTGGTATCCGGCTTGTACGGGTGGTTTTTCACATACCGCCAGCGGTCGAAGATCACGAAGATGAAGAGGAGCCAGCTGACCAGCAGGATGCCGCCGCCGCCCAACATTGCCCAGTCGGGCGCTTGGGGTGTCATCTTCCACCACAGCAGCATGCCGGCCCCGGCGATAATGCCGGCGAAGCCGATCATGCGCTTGTTCTTGTGAAGTCCGCGCACCTTGTTGACCCACGCGAGCCGCGCGGCGACTTCGGGATCGTGCTCGGCGGTCGGCTCGCTCATTTCGCAGGGTTCTCCAAGGCGGCGTAGGTGGCGCGCGGCGAGATCGCCCGCAGCGGCGGGGTGCCGCCGGTCGGGGTCGAACCGTTGAGGTTCTGGATCATGCCGACGAAGACGAGGTCGTTGGTCGGGTCGATCCAGAACCAGGTTCCGAACGCGCCGCCCCAGTAGAAGGTGTTTAGGCCCTGCGGCGTGCCTGCCTTTTGCGGGTCCATCACGATCGCGAAGTCCATGCCAAAGCCGATGCCTTCCTGGCTCGGGCCGTAGAGGTCGACCTTGGCGCTGGGGATCAGCACGTTGGTGCGCATCAGCTTGACCGTGTCGGCCTTCAGCACGCGCTTGCCGTTGAGTTCGCCGCCATTGAGCATGGCCTGCGCAAAGCGCCAGTAGTCTTCCGCCGTCGACATCAGGCCGCCCGAAGCCGCAAGGAAGGACGGCTTGGTCATCGTCACGCGGTTCTGGTCCGGTCCCTTGATCTTGCCGGCGGCGTCATAGGTGTGGATCGCAACCACGCGGCTGGCCTTGGACTCCGGCATCCAGAAGCCGGTGTCGACCATGCCGAGCGGTTTGAAGATGTGCTCGTCGAAATAGACGTCGAGCTTCTGGCCCGACAGCTTCTCGACGATGTAGCCCTGGATGTTGACGCTCGGGCCATAGTCCCATTCGGTGCCCGGCTGGGTTTCAAGCGGCAGCGTTTTCAGCTTGTCGATCATGCCCTGCAGATCGGTCGCGCTCAGGTTGGCGGTCTCATAGACGGCGCTGACGCCGAAGCCGGCCGAGTGGCTCATCAGCTGCGCCATCGTCATCGGCGTGCGCATCGGCTCCGTGCCGCCGCCGGCTTTCTTCACCTGCAGGTTGGCGAACTCAGGGATGTATTTCGACACCGGATCTTCGAGCTTCCACTTGCCCTGTTCCCAGAGCTGCATCATGGCGAGGCCAGCGATCGGCTTGGTCATCGAAGCGATGCGGAAAATGCTGTCGGGCTTCAGCGCGTCGCCCTTGGCAGCGTCCTGAACGCCATACGTGTCGAAGTGCACGACCTTGCCGTGACGGGCGACGAGCGTCGTAACGCCGGCGAGCTTCTGCTGATCCACCAGTGCGCGGAACTCCGCCGTAAGCTTATCAAGACCTGCCGTCGAGAAGCCCACGGCTTCCGGCGCGGCTGTCGGCATGCCGAGGTCAGCGGCGATCTGCGAATGCGGCGAGCTTCCACCCTCGGTGGTTGCACAGCCGGCAGCGAGCAGGGCGCCGGCGAGCGCGGTGGCCGCCATCAGTTTCATGCTTGAACGGATCATCGTGTTTCTTCCCCAGGTTCAGCCGGATTCGGCCTTTTGTTATGGGGTAAAACTGGCCCGCGGCGCCTGAAGCGTCAACGCAGCTCGCCCAACTGTCATCGGCAGGGCTTAGGAAACGCTACAGTCCCCAGTCGAGCGACAGGCGCTGGATCAAGGCTTCGCGGCGTTCGCGGACGTCGTCGGGTGTCCAGCGGGTGCGGCCCTTGAGATCATTGCTGTAGGCGAAGGACGCCTCGCCGTTGCGGAAGAAGATCGGCAGCTTTTCGAGCAGGGGCTTGCGATCGGCTTCCTGATTTTCGGCGTGCGTCAGCAGCGTGAAGTTGCCGATGCACTCGGTCAGGTCTTCGCGGTCGCGGGCCTTGGACCATTCCTCATACCAGTCCGAACCCTTGGAGGGCGTGCGCGGCAGGATGTGCTCGACGGTGCAATCCGTTTTGGGATCGAGCGGCACGCCACCTTCGACTGCTGCCGAGATGCGCATCAGCAGGGCGCGGCGCTGCTTGAAGTTCGGGAAGCGACCGCGCAGGCGGTCGAGCATGTCGTCGCGTTCGCGCTTCGTGAGGTCGAGTGGGCTTTCGGTGTCGAACAGTACGCCGGGCTTGTCCATCGCATCGAGGATGCGGCGATAGCGCTTGTGCCGGTATTCGCGATTGTTGACCGAATACTGCAGCGTGTAGGCGAGACGATCGAGCGCCCAGAAGAAGCGGTCCGTTTCGTCCGGGTTCTGTGCATGATCGACCAGGAAGGCCACGGCGGGCGCGCGCCAGCTTTCATGGTGTATCGAGCGGAGGAAGGTGATGCGGCGCAGCGCTTCCGCGCCGAGCTTCGTGCCTGCCGTGTTGCCGTTGACGATGATGTCGTAGGCTTCGACGAAGCGCGGCAGTTGATCGTTCAGGAAGGTGCGGAAGCCGCCGCGCGGGATGATGGCGGCGATCAGATCCGTCACCATGTCGCCCGCGCTCTCGCGGTCGTAGATCGAGCGGACCTGTTCAGCATGTCGCCGAAGCCGCGATCGCCGAGGCGGATCGTGTAGGCATTCCAGCGCTCCGACTGCTCGCGCGCTTCCGCCACGCTGAACCCTGCGCGCTCGAACAGCGCCGACTTCAGGATATCGTGGTCGGAGAGCGGCTTGCCGCGATGGTTGAGCGACTGGAAGACCTTGTAGGCGACCGAATACTCGGACACGCGCACGCGGACCATTGTGACTTCGTCGAGCAGCCACTGGGCAAAGCGTGCGCGCTCCTCGGCCTCCATGTCGGAGAGGTAGTCGTACATCGTGTTCACGGCCGCAGCGAGACGCGCCTGGCTCTCCGAGCCTTCGCGTGCGGCGGCGCGGATCTCGTCCTGCCGCTTTGTGGCGCGCCGCTCCTGCACGTTCTCACGGAAGAACGGCGTGTCGGCGGTGTTCAGGGTGATGCGCCAGCGCTGACCGCCGCCGAACATCATGCCCATCTTCTCATGGCCGATCATGGTGTGGATCAGCGCCTGCTCGTCAGTCGAGGGCGACAGGTCGCGCAACACGGCGAGGATGATGGTCAGCGTCGTCAGGCGCTGTTGGCCGTCGACCACATCGGACGGTCCCTTGTTCCGCGGACGGATCACGACGATCGCGCCGAGGAAGTACACCGTGTTGTGGCGGAAGGCGTCGAGCAGGTCCTTGATCAGGATCTCCGTTTCCTCATCTTCCCACGCATAGCTGCGCTGGAAGGGCGGGACCCGGATATCGGTCGTCGCGCTGAAAACGTCGCGAATGCGCTGGACCTCAGCGGCGATCGCCATGAACTACGCATCCTAACTGACTACAGAACCAACTGACCCCTAGGTACCTATCCATACACCTCGTCCGGGTCCAATCTCCCGGCCACAGATTTGATTGAGGCGACTCATGCGCTTGTGTGTTTTTGAAGCCACGTCCGGTTCGGGCGTCGGGGTTATCCTGGGAGAAGAGGTCGCCGATCTGCGCAAGGTTGCGCCGCACCTGTCGCCCAATCCTGTGGATATTCTGGCGGGCGGTCAGGCCGGTATCGATGCGATCGAGCGGGCCGCGAAGTCCGCGCCGCGTCTGGCGCTCAAGGACGTGAAGCTGAAATGCCCGGTGGGGCGCCCCGGCAAGATTCTCGGGATCGGCCTGAACTACCATGATCACGCGAAGGAAACCGGTAGGGAAGCTCCCACCACCCAGATGTGGTTCAACAAGCAGGCCTCGTGCATCCATGGGCCGTTCGATCCTGTCCTGATGCCGGCCGTGTCGAAGGCGCTGGATTATGAGGTTGAGCTGGTCGTCCTGATCGGCAAGCGCGGCCGCCATGTTCCGAGGGAGCGGGCGCACGAACTGGTCGCCGGCTACATGACCGGGTGCGACTACTCGGTCCGCGATTGGCAGCGTGCGACGCAGACCATGATCATGGGCAAGGGCTTTGATACGCACGGGCCGGTTGGTCCGTGGATCACAACGCCGGATGAGGCGGGCGATGTCTCGAAGATGAGCCTGAAATGCTGGGTGAATGGCGAGCTGCGCCAGAACGGCAATACGGGCGAGATGATCTTCGATGTGGCCCAGCAGATCGAGCATCTGACCAAGGCATTCGCGCTGGAGCCGGGCGATCTGTTGTTCACGGGAACGCCCGCGGGCGTTGGCGTCGCGCATACGCCGCCGAAATTCCTGAATGTCGGCGACACCGTGAAGGTCGAGGTTGAGCGGCTGGGCGCGATCGAGCAGGTGATCACGCAGGAAGTCGCCCAGACGCGGATCGGCTGAGTGAAGTTCAGGCGCGACATCCTTCTGCTGGGCGCTGTCGCGGTTGCAGCCATTGTCGGGGGAGCCCTGCTGCTGGTCATGCGGCCGGGGGCGGGGATCGACAGCTTCATCAGTGAAGAGAAGGCGCGGGTTGCTGCGGCGCGGCCAAACCCGGCCAATGCAGAGGCTTTCCGGGCCACGGTCTGTTCGGCTGGACCGTGCGTGCTGGTCGAGGCGGGCGGACTCGCGATCCTTATTGGCGCGGGCGAGGGGGCGGCGGACGGGCTTCGTGCGCGTGGACTGATGCGCGCGGACCTTGATGCGGTCGTTTTGCCGGACATGGGTCTCGACACGATCGCCGGTTTGCCCGGGATTGCGCAGGCGAGTCTGGCGGTTGGGCGGCGCGAGCCGTTGAAGGTGTATGGGCCACAGGGAATCGTTCCAGTGGTCGACGGAGCCAACCTGTTGCTCGCTGGCGAGCCAAGCGCGCGGCTTTCGGTCGGGACGGACAAGGAAGATCAGGGGCTCACGGGAATCGTTGTTTTCGACTCGGGCGTGGTTTCGGTCAGGGCCTTTGGCGGTCGAGGACCGGATGAACAGCGGGTCTATCGCGTGGATTTCGAAGGAAAGTCGCTTGTGATCGCCGGGTGCAGGTCGCGTACCGACCAGATCGTTTCGGCAGCGCGAGGAACGCAGAGTACCGCCGCAATCCTCGCGGCCGGCTCGGACAGGCTGTCGGCGGGAGCTGAAAGTGAGTGTTTGCCGGTGGCCGACGTCATCAAAGCTGCAGGGCAGGCGCGGTTCGATGCGATTCTGCTGAGCGGCCTTAATCCCTCGACCGCGATTCCGGGATCGGTGGATGCCTGGAAGGGCGTTTTGCGCGGCGAGAAGGCGGTTGTTGGAGGTGTTGGGGCTTCGATCGACCTGTCGCCGGCGAAGCCGGTTATCAACCCAGCTCGATAGAAATCTCCAGAAAACAGATGCTTGAACTGGGGCCTGAAAAGCAGGCGGGGTTCTGACCCGAGTCAGAACCCCGCGCTCCCCGGTCGCCCCCGTCACCGGCCCTTTGCTTCGTCCCAGAAGCTCCCCGAGGCCGGCGCGTTCGATTGTGGCGATATAGCGGCAAGCCCAGGGGCGCTGTCTACTTGAGAAAACCGTTGAACTGTTCGAGCGGTCACTCGTGTGTCCCAAAGACAACATCAGCATAAAGCACGTTGATGTGTGCGATGACGCAAAGTCATCGGAAATACAGAGCGGCGCCCTGATCTACATAGCCTTTGCGTGCTGATGCATTCACAGGCGACTGTGCGGTGCGCGCCCGCGCCGCTACACTGATCCCTTGTCATTCGTCGCGGATGCCAACAGAAACAAGAACGTGGACGCGCAAGTCCGCAACCTGAGGGGCTGCTCCGGTTACAATGCCTGTTATCGCCCACATCATGCTGGCGCTTGTGTACGTTACTGCGTCCGCGGTCGGCGCTGTTGCGCTGTATCTGTACGTGCCCGGGTTTGACGCCATTACGGCGTCGATCATCGGCGCCACGTGCTCGCTGGCTGCGTTGCAGCTGCACATGGTCATCGCCCGGTCGGGCGGCGGGGTGTCCGAGAAGGACCTGTTCGAGATCAAGCAGGAGATTCGCAAGCTGACGTCGCGCGTGGCGCAGAACGAGCAGCATGCGGCTGAACTCAAATCCTCGTTCGAGCGCGACATTGCCCAGCGCCGCGAAACGATTCTGAACGAGATGCGCGGCCTCGAGGGGATGATCCAGAACCTCTCGAAGAAGTTCGAGACCCGCCTCCAGTCCGTTCGCGCCCAGCCGGTTACCGCCGATGCGCCGATGGATGGCGCGTCCATTCTCGACGCCGTGAAGGAAGCGCTGCGCGAGAACCGCGTTGACCTGCATCTGCAGGCGATCGTGAACCTGCCGCAGCGCCGGACCTGTTTCTACGAGGGCTTTACCCGCCTGCGCCGGGCCAATGGCCAGGTGATCATGCCGGCCGAGTTCCTGGGCGCTGCTGAGCGCGCGAACCTGCTGGGCGTGATCGACAACATGCTGCTGTTCCGCTGCGTGCAGATCGTTCGCCGGCTTTCGGAGCGTGACCGTCGCATTGGCGTGTTCTGCAACATTTCGATGGCGTCGCTGGAAGACGAGATGTTCTTCCCGCCCTTCCTCGAGTTCATGCGCGAGAACCGCGATCTGGCTCACGCGATGATCTTCGAGCTGGGCGTGCGCCAGTTCAATCAGCGGTCGGATACGGCTGCGAAGAACATGAGCAAGCTGAAAGAGCTCGGCTTCCGCTTCTCGCTGGACAAGGGCGATGGGCTGAACTTCGACCTGCCGCAGCTTCAGGCTGCCGGCGTGAAGTTCGTGAAGGTGAATGTCGAGCGCCTGCTCGAAGAGCTTACCCCGGGTGGCGAGCGTCCGCTGTCGTCGATCACGCGTGACATCGCGGCCGAGGACGTGCCGGCCGTGTTCGTGCGCTATGGCATCGATCTGATCGCCGAGAAGATGGAGACCGAGAAGTCGGTCATCGAAGTTCTCGAGTTCGAGATCCCGTTCGGCCAGGGCCATGTGTTCGGCGCGCCGCGTCCGATCAAGGGCACGCTGCAGGACGAGACCGCCCCGCCGCCGGACTTTGTCCGCCGCGTTTCGCAGGCGGCGATGTAGGGCGTGAGCTCTGTCGCGCTTTTGTCCGGGCTTTCCAAAGTCGCTTCCGATTACGATGCGATCTTCTGTGACGTGTGGGGTGTGATCCATAACGGGCGGGAGGCGTTTGCCGAGGCTTGTGTGGCGCTGAGGCAATTCCGCGAGACGCGTGGTCCGGTGGTTCTGATCACCAATGCGCCGGTGCCGAAGGATCGGGTGACGCGGTTGTTTCCGAAATTCGGCGTGCCGATGGATTGCTTTGACGATGTGATCGCGTCGGGCGATGCGACGCGGAACGAGCTGAAGCGGTTTGCGCCGGGGCCGGTTTACCGCATCGGGCTGGAGGAAGATTTCGGGACCTATGCCGGTCTGCCGCTGGAGTTCAGCGATGATCCGGATGTGGCGAAGGTCGTCTGCTGCACGAGCTTGCGCGAGTATCCCGACGGCAAGCCGGAGCCTTATCGCGATGAGCTCAAGATGTTGGCGGGGAAGGGCCTGCCGATGATCTGTGCGAACCCGGATGTGGTGTTCAAGCAGGGTGACAGGCTGATCTGGTCGGCGGGGTCGCTGGCAAAGATCTTTGTCGAAGAAGGCGGGCAGGTGATTTCGCCGGGCAAGCCGGATGAGCCGATCTACCGGCTGGCATTCGAGCGGGCGGCGGAGCTGGCGGGCAAGGCGATTGCGCCGGGGCGGGTGCTGGCGATTGGCGATGGACCGATCACCGATGTGCTGGGGGCGAACCGGCAGGGGGTCGATGCGCTGTTCATCGGCGGCGGCATTCATGGCCATGCGATGGAAGCGGGCGAGGGGTTCCTGGCGTCGGCGAAGAAGATCCTGGCGGCGGACGGCGTGCGCGCGAAGTGGGCGATGCCGGAGTTGGGGTGGTAGGCGCGCGAAGGCGTTCTCGCAGGTGAGTGCGAGGCGGTCGGGTTTGGAAATCTACAATTGAGTTAGGTGAAGGAGGTCCGCGTGAAGACGCGCAACCCCCTCCGTCTTGCGCGCAAGGGCGCGCAATCGTCGACGCTGCGCGTCGACCCCGCCAGTGCTTCGCACAGGTGGAGGCAAGGCGCCGGTGTGTTGCCTCCACCAGTCGGAGACTGGGGGAGGTGGATCGATGCGCAGCATCGAGACGGAGGGGGCGATCCGCGCGGCGTTGCGCGAGGCGGTCGAGGTTGTCGAACAGCTGCACGAGCCGCGTCAGGCGCGTGACGATGGCGTCGACGGACTTGTCGCGGACGGGGTGGCGGTGTTCGGCGTCGTGGTGCTGGAAGGGTAACCCTGAAAGCTGTCTCGCGCGGTGGTGGATGAGCAGGTTCATGCCCTGCTCGATGACGGTGATGTGGGAGAGGAGGTCTCGGCGCGCGGCTGGGCTTGCGTGTAGGTGCGCGATGGCGCGTGGGTCGCTTAGCGGTGCGATCAGCCAGCGGATGTAGTCGCGCGTGAGTTCTCTGATCCGCGCGACGGGGTCGAGCGGGAATAGGATGCACAAGAGAGCGTGGAGAAGCTCGGCCATGGCGCGATTATAGCGCTGGTTCGGGGCGCCGTAGATTTTGGGAGGCTCCATCCCCCATGTTGGGCGTGCAGGTGGTTGATTTTGTGCGGGGTGGTTTTTGGTTGTCCTACAGATGGGTCCCGCTCCATCCCCCATTTCTTCGTCATTCCGGACGCGTGAGCCGGAACCCAGGGGCTGAGAGGGCGGTGCTTGGAGCCCCTGGGTTCCTGCTTTCGCAGGAATGACGATTGAGGGGGCTGTGGTGGCGCGCTCGTCCTTCGACGGACGCGCAGCATAGCTGCGCTGCTCAGGATGAGCGCTATAACTACGGTTCTCTAAGTAGCGCTCATCCTGAGCAGCACGCGTAAGCGTGCGTCCGTCGAAGGACGGGCGCGTGGGCGTGGTGCATTTTCAATGCACCCTACGCGGTGGACTATGTGAGGTTTAAAAGCAAAAGGCCCGCTTTGCAGCGGGCCTTTTTTCATTGGGTCAGTTCGGCGGCAGTCGCCTAGGCGAACATCGCGTCGATGTCGTCCTGCGTGGTGGACGGGCCGTTGATGGCGGGGCCGTTGAGCAGGAGGTCTTTGGCGCGTTGGTCTGCTGCCGAAACGGGTTGGGCCGTGTCCGTCACGCCGAGGGCGCCGGCGAATTGGCCGACGCGTTCTTCGATGTGGCGGAGGGTGGCGATGACTTTGTTGACGCGCTGGCCGGTGAGGTCCTGGAAGGAGCAGGCCTCGAAGATGCGGAGCATCGCGGCGCCGACTTCGGCCTTGTAGAGCGCGAGGTCGGTGGGTTCGGCGTTCATCAGGGTTTCGGCTTCGGACATGATGGTCTCGGTGGCGCGTTCGGTATCGCGAACGACGGCGTCGAGTTCCATCGAGGCGCCCGGGATGCGGGTTTCCTTGATATCGTTGGCTTGCAGCCCCGAGATTTCGTCGCGGGCTTTCTGGATGAATTCGGCGATGTAGCGGAATTCACCGATGATGGAGCGGTCGAGCGATCCGAAGAAGGTCTTCATCGCGTCGGCCATCTGGTGGGAGAGATCGAGCACTTCGACCAGCGGACGCTCGCGCACGCCGGAGGTGCGGAGGGTTTCAATCGCGTCCTTGATCTTTTCGGCCGCGCTTTGTGCGGAGGCCTTCGGGGCGGCGGCTTGAGCTGCTGACATCAGAAGTCACCCAGCACGCTTTTGATTTTGCCCTTGAGCGTTTCCGCGTTGAACGGCTTCACGATGTAGTTGTTCACGCCCGCGCGCTTGGCGGCGATGACGTTCTCCGTCTTCGACTCGGCGGTGATCATGATGAAGGGGGTGGCCTTCAAAACTTCGGAGGCGCGGACCTGCTGGAGCAGCTCGTAGCCGGTCATCGGCTCCATGTTCCAGTCGGAGATGACCAGGCCGAACTTCTGGCCCTGCATCTTTTCCAGGGCCTGTTTGCCGTCCTTGGCTTCCTCGATATTGCGGAAACCAAGCTGATTCAGCAGGTTACGTATGATGCGTATCATCGTCTGGTAGTCATCTACGACGAGGACGGGCATGGACATGTCGACAGCCACGTTCTGAGGCCTCCATATTAAGTGCTAGCAGCAAATATGAACGAAGACGCCAAATAATTGGTGAACGAGGCTTCGGACTGGCCTAAGGGACCCGGCGGACACGGGTAGGACACCGGATTCGGGCTTTAAGGACTGAACTGATGAAAACGGGCAAGACGTACGCCGATCTGGCGGTTGGTATGCAGGTCTCCATCCAGAACACCGTGTCCGAACAGGACGTGGTGGATTTCGCCCGCATTTCCGGCGACCACAATCCGCTGCACATGGACGAAGAGTACGCCAAGACGACCCAGTTCAAGGGCCGTATTGCTCACGGGGCGCTGTCTGCCTCCTATATCTCGGCCATTCTGGGCAATGACCTGCCGGGGCCGGGCGCCGTGTTCATGGAGCTGAACCTGAAATTCGTGCGGCCCGTGCGGATCGGCGATGTCGTTACGTCTTCGGCCGAAGTCATCGAGATGATCGAGCGCGGCTATCGCGTTCGTCTCGGCGTCAAAGGCGAAGTTGACGGCAAGATCTGCATGAAGGGCGATGCGCTCGTCATGGTGCCGTCGGGCAAGGCTGAGTAATCGCTTTGGCCATCCCTGCTAAAAACAGTGGGGGCGCTGCAATCGCGCTGGGGAATTTCGACGGACTGCATGCGGGGCACCGCGCAGTTATCGAGAGCGCGCGCGAGGCTTCCAGACGGCTGGGCGTGAAGCTGGGGGTGGCGACGTTCGAGCCGCCGCCGCGCAGGTATTTCCAGCCGGATGCGCCGCCTTTCAGGCTGATGACGCCGCGGAGGCGCGAGCTGGCGCTGGAGGCGATCGGGGTTCAGGAGGTGCATCTCCTGCGCTTTGACGCCGTGATGGCGGCGATGACGGACAGGGAGTTCTGCCAGCGCGTGATCCTCGATGAGGTGGGGGCGCGGGCGGTGAGCGTCGGGTTCGACTTCCGGTTCGGGAAGGACCGCAAGGGCGACGTGGAAAGCCTGAAGGCGATCGGGGACGAGCTGGGCTTCGAGGTGAAAATCGTCGCCGAGGTGAAGGATACGGGCGCGAAGGTGTCGTCGTCGCGGGTGCGCGAGGCGCTGGAGCGGGGCGATGTGGCCGAGGCCGGCAAGATGCTGGGCGGGCACTGGATCGTCGATGCGATCGTGGAGCATGGCGAGAAGCGGGGGCGGACGCTGGGCTTCCCGACGGCCAACATGAAGCTGGGGGACCTGGTTCAGCCGGCGCACGGGATCTATGCGGTCTGGGCGCGGGACGACGGGTCGCCGGACTGGCTGCCGGGGGTGGCGAATTTCGGCCGGACGCCGACGACGGGCGAGCGCGATGCGCTGCTGGAAGTGATGCTGTTCGGGTTTGCCGGCGATCTTTACGGCAAGCGGCTGCATACGGCTTTTGTGCAGTTCCTGCGTCCGGAAGCCCGTTTTGGGTCGCTGGAGGAGCTGGTCGAGGCCATGAACGGGGATGTGGCGCAGGCGCGCAGTATCCTTGCCGGGGCGAGGCCGCCGCTGCTATGAGCCTCCACATGCAACGGGGCGCCAGCATTCGAATTATGGGCCCGGCGGTCGCCACTTAGCGATTACCGCCGGGAAAGTCGTATCCGCACATAATCCCTTTAGTTCAAAGCGACGCCCATCATGACCAAGCCTGAAAAACCCGCCAAAGAAGAAGCGCCGAATCCTTACAAGGATACGATCTTCCTTCCCAAGACCGACTTCCCGATGCGGGGCGGCCTGCCTCAGCAGGAGCCTGTGCGGCTGGCGAAGTGGGAAGCTGACGACATTTACGGAAAGCTGCGCGCGGACGCCAAGGCGCGGGCGGCCAAGCCCTTCATGCTGCACGATGGGCCTCCGTATGCGAACGGGCACATCCACATCGGCACGAGCATGAACAAGATCCTGAAGGATCTGGTGGTGCGCACGCGGCAGATGACCGGGTTCGATGCTGACTACATTCCGGGCTGGGACTGCCACGGTCTTCCGATCGAGTGGAAGGTGGAGGAGGCGTTCCGGGCTGAAGGCAAGAACAAGCGCGACGTGCCGATGGCGGAGTTCCGCAAGGCGTGCCGTGACTACGCGCAGAAGTGGATCGACATCCAGCGGAGCGAGTTCAAGCGGCTGGGCGGAGCGGGAAACTGGAAAGACCCGTATCTGACGATGGCTTATTCGTCGGAAGCGGCGACGGTGAACGAGTTCCTGAAAGTGGCGATGAGCGGCCAGCTGAAGCGCGGCGCGAAGCCCGTGATGTGGAGCCCGGTTGAGCAGACGGCGCTGGCGGAAGCGGAGATCGAGTACGCTGACCGCAAGGCGTCGATGATCTGGGTGAAGTTTGCGGCCAAGTCTGGCGGCGTTGAGGACGCGAGCGTTGTCATATGGACGACGACGCCCTGGACGATCCCGGCCAACCGCGCGGTGTCGTTCAATCCGGAGATCGCTTACGGCGTTTATGAGTGCGAGGGGCTGGAGCAGGGTCTGGCGTTCGAGCCGTGGATCAAGCCGGGCGACAGGCTGATCGTGGCCGACAAGCTGGCCGAGAGCGTGATGAAGGCGGCGAAGGCTGCGAGCTGGACGCGCGTGTCTGATGTCAGCGCGGCGCAGTTGCAGGCGATGACGCTGAAGCATCCGCTGCATGCGTATGGCTATACGTATGACGTGCCGATGCTGGCGGGTGGGCACGTGACGGATGATGCCGGCACGGGCTTTGTGCATACCGCGCCGAGCCATGGCGAGGACGACTTCGAGGTCTGGTCGGCGAACGCCAAGGCGCTTGAGGCGCGCGGCATCGATGTTTCGATCCCGACGACGGTGGATGAGTTCGGTCGCTACACCAGCGTGTGCCCCGGTTTCGAGGGGCTGGAGATCATCACGGTCGACGGCAAGAAGCGGGGCCAGGATGGTCCGGCGAACAAGGCCGTGATGGACAAGCTGATCGAGGCGGGCGGGTTGCTGGCGCGTGGTGTGACGACGCTGCGCGATGCGCACTCGTGGCGCTCGAAGGCTCCGGTGATCCGGCGTGCGACGTCGCAATGGTTCATCGCGATGGATCGGCCGCTGGAGCATCTGGCGGGCAAGGAAGGCAAGACGCTGCGCGAGCTGTGCCTGCAGGCGATCGACGATACGGTGTTCACGCCGGAGCGCGGCCGCCAGCGTATCCGCGCGATGGTGGAAGAGCGTCCGGACTGGCTGATCTCGCGCCAGCGCGCGTGGGGCGTGCCGCTGACGCTGTTCGTGGATCGTGAGACGGGCGCGGTCCTTAACACCGAGGCGATGAACGCGCGCATCACCAAGGCTGTCCGCGACGGCGGGGCCGATGCGTGGTTCGGCGGCGATGCGGCGACGTTCTTCGGCGAAGGTTATGACGCGACCAAGGTCGAGAAGATCAACGACATTCTTGATGTGTGGTTTGATAGCGGCACGACGCACGCCTTCACGCTGGAAGATCGCGGGCTGCAATGGCCGGCGGATATCTATCTCGAAGGTTCGGACCAGCATCGCGGCTGGTTCCAGTCGTCGCTGCTGGAGAGCTGCGCGACGCGCGGACGTGCGCCGTACAACGGCATCGTCACGCACGGCTTCGTGCAGGCCGAGGACGGCGAGAAGATGTCGAAGTCGCTGGGCAACGTGATCTCGCCGATGGAAGTCTGCGAGAAGTTTGGCGCTGACATTCTGCGGATCTGGGTTGCTTCGTCGGACTATGCGGATGATCCGAGCTTCGGCTGGAACCTGTTCACCGCGAACAGCGACAGCTATCGCAAGCTGCGCAACACGATGCGCTATCTGCTCGGCGCGCTCGATGGCTTCGATGAGAAGGAGCGCGTGGCCTACAAGGACATGCCGGGTCTGGAGCGCTGGGTGCTGCATCGCCTGGCGGAGCTCGATGAGCTGGTGACCAAGGCTTACCACGCCTACGACTTCAAGAAGGCGTTCCACGAGCTGATGAACTTCTGCGTCGTGGACCTTTCGGCTGTGTACTTCGATATCCGCAAGGACAGCCTGTATTGCGACGCGCCGTCGTCGGTTCGCCGCCGTGCTGTGCGCACGGTGATGAACGAGGTGTTTGATCGCCTCACCATCTGGTTTGCGCCGGTGATGGTCTATACCTGCGAAGAAGCGTGGGAGCAGCGTCATCCGGGCAAGGGCTCGGTTCACCTGCAGCAGTTCCCGAAGACGCCGGCTGAATGGCTGGATGCTGGCCTGGCTGCGAAGTGGGATGCGATCTTCAAGGTTCGCAAGTCGGTGACCGAAGCGCTGGAAATCGAACGACGCGAAAAGCGGATCGGGGCTTCGCTGGAGGCTGCGGTATCCGTCGCCATCGGCGATGCGACGACATTGGCTGCCTTCGATGGCGAGGATGCCGCCGAGATCTTCATCACCTCCGACGCCAAGCTGGCTGCAGGTGGCGAGGCGGGCTCTGTTACTGTCAGCAGCACACGTGTGCCGGGTGACTGGATCAAGTGCGCCCGTTCGTGGAAATACTTCGCCCCGTCATCTGCCGATCCGGCGTTTCCGGACATCACGCCGCGCGATGCGGCGGCGGTGCGTGAGTATCGTGGTTCCTAGGGAATAAGCATGGCCGTTACGATGGACTGGCTTTCACGCGAGAAGATGACCCGAGCCTGGCGCTGGGGCATTCCGCTCATCCTGGTGATGATCGCGCTCGATCAGATCACCAAGGCGTGGGTGCTGGGTACGCCGGAGCTGAACGCTCTGGGCTGCCTTCAGGAAAACCGGATGTGCGGCCGGATCGAGGTCTCGCCGGTGTTCGACTTCTCGATGACCTGGAACCGGGGCGTTAGCTTTGGCGTGATGCAGGCCGAGGGACTCGCCCGTTGGGGGTTGTTCGGCCTGATCGGCCTGATCGCGATCGGGTTCACATTCTGGTTGCTGCGGGCCGAGCGTTTCATGACCGCGCTGGCGTTGTCGCTGGTGGTCGGCGGGGCTGTGGGTAACCTGATCGACCGGGCCCGTTTCGGCGCTGTCGTGGATTTCCTTGATTTTTCAGGCCCGTGGTTCGGAATGCAGATTGGCGGCTGGCCAGTCGGTTTCCCCTGGATATTCAATGTCGCAGATGCCTGTATCAGCCTTGGGGCTGCCGCATTGCTGCTGGATCAGCTTCTGGCCGGACGCAACCGGGCAGGCTAGAAGGTCGGAGTCGGCGTCCGCCGCACAGGAGAGTTTCGTGAAGCGTATTGCAATGCTGGGCCTCGCTGTAGTCGCCGCCACGGGCGCGACCGCGTGCAGTTCCATGACGACCCCCGACGAGTTCCGCGTGGTGCGCAAGGCGCCGCTGACGGTTCCGCCGGAGTACAACCTTCGCCCGCCGACGCCGGGTTCGTCGCGCCCGCAGGAGCTGTCCACGGAATCGCAGGCCCGCATGGCCGTGTTCGGTGTCGACAATGCCCGCGACGCCAGCGATGGCGAGAAGGCCTTCATCAAAGCTGCCGGCGGCGACGCCCTGGACCGTTCGATCCGCAGCGCGGTCGATTACGACAATGCCCAGATCCTGCGGAAGAGCCGCAACTTCACCGACGCCATCCTGAACTTCGGCAAGACGGCGCCGGGCGATCCGACGATTGATGCGGCTGCGGAAGCCGAACGTCTGCGCGCCGAGCAGGAGTCGCTGAAGGACATTACCGGCGGCGGCAAGGTGATCATCCAGCCGAAACACACCAGCAAGCTGCCGGGGCTCTGATCTGATATCTAGGCTCGCGATCGCGCGTGTCGTACGCAAATTCGCCGCCGCGGTTTTCACCGTGGCGGCGTTTGTCGTTCTGTCGGCCGTTGTTGTTTTGCCCGCGAGCGCGCAATCCGATCCTGACTGGAAGCCCGAGACCTTCAGGCTTTCCAACGGGATGACGGCGGTCGTGCTGCCGGATCACCGCGCGCCTGTGGTGACCCACATGCTCTGGTATCGCGTCGGGTCTGCCGATGAGGTGAAGGGCAAGTCGGGGATCGCGCACTTCCTCGAGCACCTGATGTTCAAGGCGACGGACGAGCTGAAGGCGGGCGACTATTCCAAGATCGTCGCGCGCAATGGCGGGCAGGACAACGCGTCGACGGCGCTGGATTTCACGAACTACTATTTCCGGGTGGCGCGGGATCGCCTGCCGCAGATGATGCGGATGGAGGCGGACCGGATGGTTCACCTGAAGCTCAGCGATGCGGAGGTGATCCCGGAGCTGAGCGTGGTGCGCGAGGAGCGGCGGCAGAATGTCGAGTCCAGTCCGGCGGCGATACTCGATGAGATGGTCTATGCGCGGCTGTATGCGGGGCATCCTTACGCGATCCCGGTGATCGGGCACATGACCGAGTTGGCGCGGCTGACGCGCGGCGATGCGGTGGACTGGTATCGCACCTGGTATGGGCCCGAGAATGCGATCCTTGTGGTGGCGGGCGATATTACGGCGGCGGAGCTGAAGCCGTTGGCCGAGCAGATCTATGGCGCTGTGCCGCGCCGAGGCGACCTGAAGGTGCGCAAGTGGCCGGATGTGCAGCCGCTGGCGGGCGATGTGACGGTGACGCATTCGGACCCGAAGGTGCGGCAGACATCGTGGTCGCGGAACTGGCTGGGCGTGGTGATTGGCGACAGGGATGCCGAGGCGCTGCAGGTCGGGATCGAGATACTGGCGGGCGCGCGGACGAGCCGGATCTATCGGCAGCTGAACGAGCGCGGGCTTGCCGTGATGAGCCATGGCTATTCGATGGAGATGGAGGCGCGTGGCCTGGTCGCCATCGGAGCTGATCCGGCGCCGGGCGTTTCGGTGGAGGAGGTCGAGGAGGTGGCGTCGCGGGTGACGCGTCGCTTCCTGCGCGATGGGCCGACCGAGGATGAGCTGGTGCGGGCGAAGGAGTCGATTGCGGCGTCGTCGATCTTCACGCGCGACAACCAGATGGCGCTGGCGCGCTGGTATGGCGAGCTGCTGACGGCGGGGCAGTCGGTGGAGCGTATCCAGGGCTGGGACGAGCGTATCCGCGCTGTGACGGCGGCGGATGTGGTGCGGGTGATGAACCAGTATCTCGGCGCCCATCATGTCGATGCTGTTCTCTTGCCGGAGGGCAAGTGATGCGGCGGTTGGGCGTGATGGTTGCGGCGCTGGCGCTGAGCGGCTGCATGGTGGTGAGCGTGCGGACGGAGCAGCAGGTTGCGGCGCCGGTTGCGCCTGTGGCTCCGATTGCACCGGTTGCGCCGGTCGCTCCTGTCATGCCGGTGGCGCCGCGGGATCGTTCGTCGCTGGCGGATATCCAGGTGGTGAAATCGCCGGGCGGGATTACGGCGTGGCTGGTGCAGGAGAGCTTTGTTCCGATCATCTCGATGGAGTGGTCGTGGCGGGGCGGGGCGTCGATCGAGCCGGCAGAGCGGCGCGGGATCGGCTGGATCCTGGGTTACATGATGAATGAGGGCGCGGGCGGGCTGGATACGGCGGCCTATGGCGAGCGCATGGTCGACCTCAACATGAACTTCTCCTGCGGCGCGTGGACCGACTGGACCAGCTGCGGGATGACCACGCTGAAGGAGACGTCGGACCAGAGCTTCGACATGCTGCGCATGGCGTTCTCGGACCTGCGGCTGGATCGCGAGCCGTTCGAGCGGGCCAAGCGCGAGATGATTGCGGGGCTCGAGGCGGACGAGACGAACCCGAAGGTGGTGGCGAGCCGGACGATGATGTCCGAGCTGATCCCGGATCATGTCTATGCGCGTGTGCCGAGCGCGAAGACGGTGAACCCGATCACGCGCGGCGAGTTGCGGCAGCTGATGGCGCGGCAGATGACCAAGGACAAGCTGCTGGTCGCGGTGGTGGGCGATATCAGCGCGGAAGAGCTGGGGCCGAAGCTGGATCAGGTATTCGGCAAGCTGCCGGCGACCGCGCAGATGCCGGTGATCCCGGATGCGGTGGCGAAGCCTGCGGCGGCGCGGCCGATCGTGAAGCAGCTTCCGCAGCCGCAGACGCTGATCCTGTTCTCGGGGCCGGGCATTCGCCGCGAGGATCCGGATTTCTATGCGGCCTATGTGCTGAACTACATTCTGGGCGGCGGCACGTTCTCGTCGCGCCTGACGGATGATGTGCGTGAGAAGCGCGGGCTGACCTATGGCATCGGTACGGGGTTGAGCATCCAGCCGCATTTCTGGCGGTGGCAGGGGTCGAGCTCGACGATGAACGACAAGGCCGATGAGGTCGTGAAGCTGATCCGCGAGAATATCGGGCGGTTGGGCAAGGATGGCCCGACGGCTGAAGAACTGGCGGATGCGAAGGCTTATATCACGGGCGCATTCCCGTTGGCGTTCGACAGCAATCGCAAGATCGCGCAGAACCTGCTGGGCTTCCAGCAGGACGGGATGCCGGCGGACTATGTCGAGAAGCGCAATGCTTACTTCGAGACGGTGACGCTGGCGGACGTGAAGCGGGTGGCCGCCATCTACATGAAGCCCGAGAACTTCACGTTCGTGATGGTCGGCCAACCCGCCGAGTAGTCCTCGCTTCTATTGCTTCTTCAGCGCCGCTTCCTGTTCGGCCTTCTCGTCGTTGGCGCGCTTGATGATGTAGGCGAGGATCGCGTCGGTGGTTTCGACCGGCAGCGTGGCTTCGAAGGCCGGCATGCCACGCTGGGCGCGGTCGCCGCCGCGGACGGTGGGGTTCCAGCCATTGCGGATTGGCAGCAGGCCTGAATAGCGCAGGTCGGGTGCGATCGCGCCTGCGCCTGGGACGGCGTTGGCGCCGTGGCATTGCGCGCAATTGGCGGCGTAGGCCTGTTCACCCGCAAACACCGTCTCGTTGTTGGCGGTGAGCAGCGGCGGATCGATGCGGACGCCGAGCTTGCTCGGATCGACCGCCGGCATGGTGGCCGGGAGTTCCGACTTCGCGCCGGCCTTGAAGACGAGGAGGCGTGAGTTGTTGGCGCTGTAGGCGTTGGTGCGGGCCTGGCCATCGGGCAGGCCGCGGGCGCCGACCAGAAGCGCGATCTCCTGCTTGCCGTCGACCGTGTAGGTGGCAGGGGCTGCAACGACGCGGGCTTGCGTCGGGGCGGTCCAGAGCTTTTCGCCAGTAGTGGCGTTGTAGGCGTTGAACTCGCCCTTGTGGTTGCCGGAGAAGATCAGGTTGCCGGACGTGGCGAGGATGCCAGTCGAGCCATAGACATCGTTCTTGATGCGCCAGACTTCCTTCGCCTTCACCGGGTCCCAGGCGAGAATGTAGGTCTCGAGGTTGCCGCACTGAGCGCCGGGAGCTGCGCAGAGGGCTGCGCCGCCGGAGAAGTCGGTGCCGGTGTTGGTGCCTTCGAGGTTCAGCTTGAACTCTTTCGGGCCGGCATAGGATGCGGCTGCGATCTGGACCGGGATGTAAACGAGGCCGGTTTCCGGGCTGAAGGCCATCGGGTGCCAGTTGTGCATGCCGAGCGCGCCCGGCTTGATGATCACGGGCTTGCCGGTGACTTCGTAGCGGGCTTCGGGAACCTCGACCGGACGGCCGGTCGCCATGTCGACGTGGGTTGCCCAGGTGAGGGGTGCGAACTTCTCGGCGGAGAGGAGCTTACCGTCCTTGGCGTCGAGGACGTAGAAGAAGCCGTTCTTCGGCGCCTGCATCACAACGCGGCGTTTGCCTTCCGGGTAGTTGAGGTCGGCGAGCATCAGCGGCTGGGTGGCCGTGTAATCCCAGGTTTCGCCGGGCGTGGTCTGGTAGTGCCACTTGTACTTGCCGGTGTTGGGATCGAGCGCGACGATTGACGACAGATAGAGGTTGTCGCCGCCGCCGGGCGAGCGGATCGACTGGTTCCACGGATTGCCGTTGCCGGTGCCGACATAGATGGTGTCGAGGTCAGCATCGTACGCCATGCCATCCCAGACGGTGCCGCCACCGCCGATCTGCCAGTAGTTGTCGCCCTTCCAGGTCTTGGCGGCTTCGGCGAGTTCGGGCTGCTCATAGGGCTTGGACGGATCGCCCGGCACGGTCCACCAGCGCCAGAGCTGTTCGCCGGTCTCGCTGTCGTAGGCGGTCACGTAACCGCGCACGCGATACTCTGCGCCGCCATTGCCGATGATGACCTTGCCTTTGACGATGCGCGGAACGCCCGTGATCGTGTAGGGCAGGTTGGTGTCGGTGGTTTGCTTCTCCCACACGACCTTGCCGGTTTTGCCATCAAGCGCGATCAGGCGGCCATCGAGCGAGCCGAGATAGATCTTGCCATTCCACGCAGCGACGCCGCGGTTGACGACATCGCAGCAGGCGTCAGCCGCCTTGTTCTTGCGAACGTCGGGATCGTATTCCCAGAGCTTGGCGCCGGTGTGGATGTCGAACGCCTTCACCATCGACCAGGCGGTGGTGAGATACATCACGCCATCGACGATGACGGGCGTCGATTCCTGACCGCGTTCTGTGTCGATGTCGGCATACCAGGACAGGCCGACCGACTTCACGTTCTGGTCGTTGATCTGATCGAGCGGGCTGAAACGTTGCTCGTCATAGGTGCGTGCGGCGGTGAGCCAGGAGCCGGGCTCCTCATCGGCCTTGAGGAGGCGTTCCGTGTTCACCGCGGCAGCGCCGATGGCGGTGGCCGGTGTGGCGGCGTCGGCCGAACGCGGCGCTTCGTTGCAGCCGGACATAAGGGCGCCTGTCGCTACGCAGAGCGACATCACAAATTTCCGCATGAACGTTCCTCTCCCCAGCAGTCATCGCTGCTTTTATTGCGCGGAAACTACCGGGAGTGCCCGGCGGGGGCAATGATCTGAGTTGTGCACAGCCCGCAACATCGTCGTGAGGTTTCCGGCTTCGTGGCCGGGCGCTGGCCGTTTAAGGTCGGCCGATGGCCGAATCAGCCCTGAAACCCCCGCTCGGACGGATCCGCCGGCTGCCGCCGGATGCGGTGAACCGCATTGCTGCGGGCGAGGTGGTGGAGCGCCCGGCTGCGGCGGCCAAGGAGTTGATCGAGAACGCTTTGGACGCCGGCGCGCGATCTGTGCGCGTGCGCATCGAGGGCGGCGGGCTGACGCGTCTGATGATCGAGGACGACGGCCACGGCATGAGCGTGGACGAACTGCCGGTGGCGATCGAGCGGCATGCGACATCCAAACTGGCGGCGGACGATGATGGGCATGTCGACCTACTCGATATTCGCACGATGGGCTTCCGGGGAGAGGCCCTACCATCGATTGGGTCGGTGTCGCGGCTGGCGATCCTGAGCCGGGCGAAGGGGGCGGATGGCGCGTTCGAAATTGGCGTCGATGCCGGGAAGATTGACGGACCGAAGCCGGCGGCGTGGAGCGGGCTGACGAGCAATGGCACGCGCGTGGATGTGCGCGACCTGTTCTATGCGACGCCCGCGCGCCTGAAGTTCATGAAGACCGAGCGGGCCGAGGCGCAGGCGATTGCTGACTCTGTGCGCAGGCTGGCGCTGGCGCGGCCGGATGTGGCTTTCCATCTCGAGACGGAAGAGCGGGCAGTCATCAAGCTGCTGGCCGAGCAGGGCGAAGATGCGCGGCTGAAGCGACTGGGCGCTGTGCTTGGCAAAGAGTTCCGCGAGAACGCGGTCGAGATCGATGCGGAGCGCGAGGGCGTGCGCGTATCGGGCTTTGCCGGTTTGCCGACGTTCAACCGTGGGTCGGCGCAGCACCAGTATCTGTTCGTCAACGGGCGGCCGGTGAAGGATCGTCTGCTGGTTGGCGTGATCCGGGCGGCGTATCAGGATTTCCTGGCTCGTGACCGACATCCGATGGCGGTGTTGTTTGTCGATCTCGATCCGATGCAGGTCGATGTGAACGTGCACCCGGCCAAGACGGAAGTGCGTTTCCGCGACGCGGCGAACATTCGCGGGCTCATGATCGGCGCGTTGCGCCATGCGCTGGCGGCGGCCGGGCATCGGGCGAGCACGACTGTGGCTGGGGCGGCGCTGGGCGCTGCGACGAGCCATGTGGCGCCGTCTCTGCCGTGGAATACGGGCAAGGCCAGCTGGTCGCCTGCGCGTCCTGTGGTGGCGTCGCCAGATTATGCGGCGTCGTTCACGGGAATGTCGGACAATGCGCCGGCGACTTTCGATGCGTTCGCGCATGCGCCGAGTGCGCGAGTGGAGCCGACACCGGAGTCGACTATGGAGACCCCGCCGCTGGGCGTGGCGCGGGCGCAGGTGCACGAGACGTACATCATCGCGCAGACAGCAGACGGCATGGTGATTGTTGACCAGCACGCAGCGCATGAGCGGCTGGTCTATGAGCGCATGAAGGGCCAGATGGCAGGCGATGGCGTGAAGCGCCAGGCGCTGCTGATCCCGGAGATTGTCGAGCTGTCCGAAGAAGAGGCTCTACGCGTTCTGGATCGCGCGGACGAGTTGCTGGCGATGGGGCTTGAGGTCGAGCCGTTCGGGCGCGGGGCGGTGGCTGTGCGCGCGACGCCGGCGCTGTTCGGGCAGATGGATGTGAAGGGTCTGATCCGCGATCTGGCGGATGACTTTGCCGAGTACGAGGCGGGGCTGGCGCTGAAAGAGCGCATGGAAGAGGTGATGGGCAACATGGCCTGTCGCGGCTCCGTGCGCGCGGGGCGCAGGCTGACGGCGGACGAGATGAATGCGCTGCTCCGCCAGATGGAAGCGACGCCGCATTCGGGCCAGTGCAATCACGGGCGGCCGACCTATGTCGAACTCAAGCTGGCGGATATCGAGAAGCTGTTCGGGCGGCGTTAGGCGCCGACTACGCCGGGAAGCGGCAGGCTCTGCACGATAATCGTGTCGCCGCGGGCTTCGAGCGCCTCGCGCACGGGGCGGAAGCTGCGGCGGTGGGCGGGGCTGGGGCCGAGTTTTCTCAGGGCTGCGAGGTGCGCGGCGACGCCGTAGCCTTTGTGCTTGGAGAAGCCGTAGCCGGGGAACTGGGTGCAGAGTTCCACCATCATCGCGTCGCGATGGGTCTTGGCGAGGATGGAGGCGGCGGAGATGCAGGTCTCGGAGGCGTCGCCGCCGATGATGCAGGTGACTTTGCACTGGATGGGTGGCGGGTCGTTGCCGTCCACGAGCACATGCGTGGGCTGGACTGCGAGCTGGGCGAAGGCGCGCTGCATGGCGAGGAAGTTCGCCTGGCGGATGTTCACTGTGTCGATTTCCTCGACCGTGGCGACGCCGACGCCCCAGGCAAGCGCCCGTTCCTTGATGCGCAGGGCGAGGATATCGCGGCGTTCTTCGGTGAGCTGCTTGCTGTCGTTGAGGCCGTTGATCCGGCGCGTTTTGTCGAGAATGACGGCGGCCGCGACAACGGGACCGGCGAGGGGGCCTCGCCCGGCTTCGTCGATGCCACAGATTATCTCAACGAATTCCATACCTGGGCCAAGCTCGTAACTGGGCTTTGGACGGGTTAGACATGCATTCTAAGCGAGCCTGCAACCCCCAAACACCAGCCAAGAGTTAGTCATGGCCTCCAATTCCACAGCTGACGTCATCCGCATCCACAAACACGGCGGACCAGAGGAGATGAAGTTCGAGACGGTGGAACTCGGGAGCCCGGCGGCGGGTCAGGTGCGGTTGAAGCAGACCGCGATCGGGCTGAACTTCATCGATGTCTATACGCGCACCGGGCTTTATCCGGGGCCGACGCCGGCTGTGCTGGGCGTTGAGGCTGCCGGGGTGGTCGAGGCGGTGGGCGACGGTGTGGATACGCTGAAGGTGGGCGATCGGGTGGTCTATAACGGGCTGCAAGGATCTTACGCGACGCATCGTCTGGCGCCGGCAGAGCGCATGGTGAAGATCCCGGACTTCGTGAAGGACGAGGATGCGGCCGCGGTGTTCCTGAAGGGCATGACGGTGTGGATGCTGATCTTCGAGATCAGGCGTCTGGAGCCGGGCGAGACGATCGTGGTGTGGGCGGCTGCTGGCGGCGTGGGGTCGATCCTCGTGCCGTGGGCCAATGCGCTGGGCGCGCGGGTGATCGGCGTGGTGTCGACGCCGGAGAAGGCGAAGCTGGCGAAGGAATACGGCTGCTGGGAGACGATCCTTGCGAGCGAGGATGTGCCGGCGCGCGTGAAGGAGCTGAATGGCGGCAAGGGCGTGCCGGTGGTCTATGATAGCGTCGGCAAGACGTCGGCCGAGCCGAGCATGAAGTCGCTGGCGCCGCGTGGGTGGTTCATCACCTATGGCAATGCGTCGGGTCCCGCTGATCCGATTCCGCCGGGGCGGCTCAATCAGGGTGGCTCGCTGATCATGACGCGGCCGGGCCTGTTCCACTTCACGCACAAGCGTAGCGATCTAGAGCGCGGCGCTGCGGCGGTGTGGGGCGCGATGCGGGCGGGCGCGATCCGGGCGGATGTACGACAGCGCTTTGCGTTGAAGGATGCGGCGGAAGCTCACCGCGCACTGGAAGGCCGCAAGACCAGCGGCGCTACGATCCTGCTGCCATAGGTTGTCATGACTGATCTGCCGGACGAGCCTGCGTTTCAGCCCAGCCAAACGCCCTTCCATCAATGGGTGGATGCCGCGCGGCCGCGCGAGCAGGTCTGGCGCACGGTCGTCGGCCTTATCCTGATCGGCGTGATCTGGATGGCGTGGACGATGGCGCTGATGTTCGGCTCCATTGGCGTCGGTCTGGTGAGGCCTGAAGCGTTCAAGGCGATGTTCGGCATGGCGGATGTTCCGCTGACTTATGCCGATACGATCGCCATGCTTCTGATCGCGCTCGCCACGATCTGGGGTTTCAGTCTCGGCGTGTGGCTGACGGCGAGGTGGATACACAAGCGACCGTTCATGTCAGTGGTGGCGGCGAACCGGCGGTTCAGCTTCTCGCAGTTCGGCGCGGGCTGCCTGATAGCGGCCGGCTATCTGGTGGTCAGCATGACGTGGAGCTTTGTCTCGGGGAACGCGCCGCGCCGGTCCGATCTGGCGCTTGAGACATGGGCGCTGGCGCTCGCGCCGATTGCGCTCGTGGTGTTCATCCAGGCCGCCAGCGAGGAGATGGTGTTTCGTGGATACCTGCCGCAGCAACTCGCAGCGCGCTTTGGCAATGCGCTCGTGTGGGGTTTCATCCCGTCGGTGCTGTTCGGCCTGATGCACGCAGCGAACTCGCCGGGTGATACCACCTACGCTATGTTCTACGTCGCCATAGCGACGATCATGGGCATGGTGATGATGGCCATGGTCTGGCGCACGGGAAGTCTTGCGGCGGCGATGGGCTTCCACTTCATCAACAATATCGGAGCGCTTACCGTGGCCGGAGCGGATCAGGGGCCATCGTCGATCGCGCTGTTCGTCTGGTCGCCGGCCCAGCTCACGGCAAGCGCATCGAGCGAGTTGCTGATTATCGGCTTGCTGCTGGCGTTCGTGTTCTCGCCTTTCGCGCCGCTACCGAAAGGTCAGGCGCTGGCGCGGAGGAAATAGACGCGGGCGGCGCCATAGGTGCGCTCGTCGAGGATGTCCCAGGCGGGCGTCTCAAGCGCGGGTTCGTGGCTGCCGACTTCTGCAACGATCAATGCATCGGGTGTGATCCACTCACCCTTGCGCAGCTGGTCCAGCGCGGGGGGCACTAGGCCCTGCGCGTAGGGCGGGTCCATGAAGACGAGGTCGAACGGCGCGCCTAGGCCGGCCGGCTTGGGACCAAGGTCTGTGGCTGAGCGGCGGTGGATGCGGGTGTTGCCGAAGAGCTGGAAGGCTTCGACATTGTCGCGGATGCAGCCGCGGGCTGCTGCTTCGGTTTCGACAAAGAGGCAGAATGCGCCGCCGCGGGACACGGCCTCGAAGCCCAGCGCGCCAGAGCCTGCAAAGGCGTCGATGACGCGGGCGCCCTCCAAGGGCGGGGCCCATTCGGCGTGGGCCAGAATGTTGAAAATGCTCTCGCGGGCGCGGTCGGACGTGGGGCGGGTGTCGCGGCCTTCCGGCGTGCGAATGGTGCGTCCCTTGAATGTGCCGCCGACGATGCGCATGGCCGTCCGTCTAGCATCCCGCTGCCGAAATGCTATGGGGCGGCATGGCCGATGACTTCGACCTCGAGATGATGCGCCGGGCAATGGCGCTGGCGCAGACCGCCGCCGAGGCTGGCGAGGCGCCGATCGGCGCTGTCGTGGTTGATCCCGTAACGCGCGAAGTGGTGGCTGAGGCCTACAACGAGCCAATCCGCCTGAGCGACCCAACGGGCCACGCCGAGATCCTGGCGCTGCGGACTGCCGCCGCCAAGCTTAGCAACTATCGGCTCTCTGGCCTGACGCTCTATGTGACGCTCGAACCCTGTGCGATGTGCGCGGGGGCGATCAGCCATGCGCGCATCGGGCGGGTGGTCTATGGCGCATCAGACGCCAAGGGCGGGGCGGTTGAGCATGGCCCGCGCTATTTCGAACAGCCGACCTGTCATTCGCGGCCAACTGTCGAGAGCGGGCTGCTGGCCGAGGAATCCTCAGCCATGCTGAAGGCCTTCTTCCGCGCGCGCCGTTAGCCTTTTACCGGCGGGGCCGTTCCGCCAAAGAGCGGCTTGAACTCCGGCTTCAGGTCTTGCGCGAAGACTTCCTGTTGCACGACCACTTCGTACGGGCCCTCGACATAGGGTCCGACTGCGTACGGACCCCAATAGACGAGGATTCCGCCGAACTTGTTGCTCTCGCTGGAGGAGGCGAGCGCGAGCTTTGCTTCCTCGATCTTCACATTGGCGTTCGCACCGGCGCAGTTGACCGGATCATCGTAAACCGTAGCCGCGCCGATGCGCTTCACCTTCTCGACCTTCAGTGCTTCGCAGATGCCGATGACCAGCGCCGGCGTGATGCCGCCCTGAAGCATGTCGGCGACTTTCAAGGCTGCGCCATTGGTGCGCGCCACATGCGTGTCGAACTGGACATTGCCGTGCGCGCCGCCGGTGAACTCGTAGGCGGATCCAACCAGGCTGACGATGTCGCCAGCCTTCGCTGTGTACTCCCAATTGATCATGACTTCCCACGGCCAGGCGGGACCGGTGTTTCCCTCCTTCTTCATGTCGTCGAAGGTGGTGCGGGCCTGCGCCTTGCGGGCGGCGAGGAAGGCGAGGGCGTCGTTACGGATTGAGATCAGCGCTGGATCAGTGGCGGGGCCAGCCGGGAAGACGGCATCGAATGTCAGCGTCTCGTCTTCGAACTTGACCGCGCCGCCATCGGCGGAGAGAGCGCCCGCCACTTCGGCAGGCGGCGGCGCTGGCGGTGCGTTCGGCGCGTCATCGGTCTGGCTGAAGTGAGCCGTCTGGACGCTTTGGCTTTCAGGCGCTGCAGCTTGGGCTGTCTCCACTGCCGGCGTTTCGTCCGGCTCCTTGTTGCGCTGGTTGAAGACGACGAACATGCTTGTGCCGATGGCGACGGCAGCGCCGATCAGCCCGGCGCGGCGAACGTTTCGCTTGGGTTGGGGTTGCTGTTCGTCAGTCATGGCCGTCTCCCGGTTTGGCGGGAGTATCCGCTAGATTGCGACGGCAATGAAGGCCCAGCATACAACCAGAATAACGCCGGCGTCGCGATTGGCCCGGAACAGAACCAGCGCCCGCCCGCCATTCGCCGGATCAAGCCGGATGGCCTGCTGAACAAGGTGGAGCGCGAACGGCATGGTCGCGGCAGCGCCATAGAGCCCGGCCGCTACGTAACCCGCGAGAGCCACGAGCGCGATGGTGAGCAGGTAGATCACCGTGACCGCCGGCTTGATGTGATCGCCGAACCTGCGGGCCGTGGACTTCACGCCGATCAGTGCGTCGTCCTCGCGATCCTGGATGGCGTAGATCGTGTCGTAGCCGAGGGTCCAGAAGATCAGCGCGCCATAGAGTAGAGCATCGGCTTGGCCGATTTGTCCCTGCGTTGCTGCAGCGGCGACCAGCGCACCCCAGTTGAAGGTCAGGCCGAGCCAGACCTGCGGCCACCAGGTGATGCGCTTCATCAGCGGATAGAGCGCGACCATCGGAATGGCGCCGAGCGCAACGAGCTTGGCGAAGTCGGGCAGGCAGAGCAGCACGGCGAGACCAACGCCGCATTGCGCCAACAGCCAGAGCCACGCCTTCTTCAGAGACACAGCGCCGGACGGCAGCGGACGCAACGCCGTGCGCGCCACCTTCGCGTCGATGTCGCGATCGAGAATGTCGTTGTAGGTGCAGCCCGCGCCGCGCATGGCGACCGCGCCGATCATGAACAGTGCGGCTAGCCACGCATCCGAAGGCAGGAAGCCCGTCTGCGTGCGGGCAAGGGCCAGGCCCATCAGGCAGGGCAGGCCAAGCAGCCAGAAGCCGGCCGGCCGATCATAGCGCGAAAGCTGAAGGTAGGGCCGCGCAAACGCCGGGGCGCGCATGACCCACGATCCGCGCACGGCGTCTGCCGGAGCAGTCGGGGTTGGAGCGATCGGGGCGGTTGGGTCGGTCACATCAGGTCCTTGGGCGGCCGACACCTTGCGTGATGCGGGCAGCCCGATATAGCGCAGAGCCATGAGCGCGACACCCCGGCTTCATGTCGCCCCCGATCTGGCGGAGGGCGCAGACATCCCGATCGACGGGGATCAGGCGCATTACCTGACACGCGTGTTGCGGCTCGAGATCGGCGATCCGGTGCGGGTGTTCAACGGTCGGCATGGCGAGTTCGACGCCAGCGTTTCGGCCAGCACGAAGAGCACGGCGCGGTTAACGCTGGGCGCGCGGGTGCGCGAGCAGGCGTCTGTGCCTGACCTGTGGCTGCTGTTCGCCCCCCTGAAGAAAGAGCGGACTGACTTCCTGGTTGAGAAGGCTGTGGAACTCGGCGCGGCAGAGATCCTGCCGGTCATTACCGAGCGCACGGACGCCAAGACCGTGCGCGTTGACCGGCTGGCGCGTCTGGCGATCGAGGCTGCTGAGCAGACCGAGCGGCTCGATATTCCGCCGGTGCATGAGGCGGTGAAACTCGATTCGTTGCTGGTGAAATGGGATCCGGCGCGTCTGCTCATCTATGCTGACGAGGCAGGCGACGATGGCGGTCGCCCCTGGGGCGGGGAGACGGGCAAGGCCGCGCCGATGGCGGAAGTGCTGGCCGGCCTCGGGGATTCGCCGGGCGCGATTCTCATCGGCCCTGAAGGCGGCTTCTCGCCCGCCGAGCGCAAAAGATTGCGACAACTCCCGTTTGTCAGGCCTGTTGGCCTCGGCCCCCGCATCCTGCGCGCGGAGACTGCGGCCGTTGCAGCGCTTGCTTTATGGCAGGCGGTCCGGGGCGACTGGCGGCGCTAGGCTAAACGATCCAATAGTTTTCCTTCACCAATCGAACATTTGACGGCCCCCGCTGGCGCACCTATCCGGGCGTACCTATCTGGCTGGTGAGGACCGGCCCGGGGACTATCGTATGACAACACCCACTCGCGACATCGACGAGTCCGCACCGCGTATCCGCGACAAGCGTGAGCTCGTTGAACGACTCGCCGGCGGGTCGAAGCCGAAGGCCGATTGGCGCATCGGAACCGAGCACGAGAAATTCGGGTTCAACGTAAAGACGCTCGACCCGCTGCCGTATGAGGGCGAGACCTCGATCCGGAAGCTGCTGGAGGGCATGTCGTCCGAATTCGGCTGGGCGCCGATCATGGAAGGCGCGAACATCATTGGCGGCAAGAAGGACATGGCGAGCCTCAGCCTCGAGCCGGGCGGCCAGTTCGAACTGTCGGGCGCGCCGGTGGAGAACATCCACCAGACCTGCGCCGAGATCACCCAGCACCTGAAAGAGACGAAGGCGATCGCCGGCCCGATGGGCGCGGATTTCCTCGGCCTTGGCTTCTCGCCGATCTGGTCGCTCGAAGACACGCCGATGATGCCGAAGGGCCGCTATGGCATCATGAAGGCCTACATGGCGAAGGTCGGCCGCCTTGGCCGCCAGATGATGTTCCGGTCGTGCACGGTGCAGACCAATCTCGATTTCGGCTCGGAAGCCGACATGGTGAAGAAACTGCGCGTCAGCCTGGCGCTGCAGCCGATCGCGACCGCGCTGTTCGCCAAC
Organism: Hyphomonadaceae bacterium; assembly: GCA_965229115.1. Lineage (GTDB taxonomy): Bacteria > Pseudomonadota > Alphaproteobacteria > Caulobacterales > Hyphomonadaceae > UBA7672. Next base: position 1,735,243 of record CBDDIR010000003.1, read on the forward strand.
TCGCCCTTCGCTGAAGGCCGCACCAACGGCTTCCTGTCCTATCGCTCGCATGTCTGGTCGGACACTGATCCGGATCGCACGGGCATGCTGCCATTCGCCTTCGATGAAGGTTTCGGCTTCGAACAGTATGTCGACTACGCGCTCGACGTGCCGATGTACTTCGCGCGCCGTGACGGCAAATACATTGACGCATCGGGGCATTCATTCCGCGACTTCATGGCCGGCAAGCTCTCGCTGCTGCCGGGCGAGAAGCCGGCGATGGACGATTTCGACGATCACCTCTCGACCATCTTCCCGGAAGTGCGTCTCAAGACGTTCCTCGAAATGCGTGGCGCGGATGCTGGTCCGCAGCATCGCCTGTGCGCTCTCTCGGCCTTCTGGGTCGGGCTGCTCTATGACGAGACCGCGCTTGATGGCGCATGGGAGCTCGTGAAGGGCTTCACGGCGGCGGAGCGTCAGGCGTTGCGTTCGGCCGTGCCGGTGCAGGGGCTGAAGGCGCCGATCCGCAACACGACCGCTCAGGCTCTCGCAAAGGAAGCCGTGAAGCTGGCCATCGCCGGCCTCAAGCGCCGCAAGCAGCTCAACGCGTCGGGCAAGGACGAGACGATTTTCCTCACGGAACTCGAGCAAATTGCCGAGACTGGGATCACGCCGGCCGAGCGCCTGCTGGCGATGTACAACGGCCCCTGGCAGCGCGACGTCCGGCTCGCCTTCAAGGATGTGCTGATCGACGCCCAACCCTGATATCGGGCCTGGCCTAAAGCCGGGCAGGGGCAAATCCTTGCGGACTTGCGGCGATTCAAGGGGTTGAGCCGCCTCCCATCGCGTGTTGATCTCCGGCGACTGCGCAAGCGCTGAGGGGTCTATGGAATTTTTCAACATTATCGTCGTTGTCGGCCTGATTATCACGGGCCTGACGGCGATCCCCGTCTTCACGCAGATGCGCCACCATCCGCGTGGGCTGCACATCCTCTTCTTCGCCGAGATGTGGGAGCGTTTCTCCTACTACGGCATGCGCTCGATCCTGATCTTCTACCTAACCCAGCACTTCCTGTTCTCGGGCGCATTCGCGGGTTCGCAGTACGGCGCCTACACCTCGCTCGTATACCTGATGCCGCTGATCGGCGGGATCCTGGCTGACCGCTATCTCGGCACGAAGAAGTCGGTCGCCTTCGGTGCGCTGCTCCTGGTTGCGGGTCACGTCCTGATGGCGGCCGAAGGCGAGCCTGCCGTCCAAACCATGAAGGTCGGCGCCACCGAATACCGCTTCGAAGTCGAGGGCAGGGCTGGCGACCGCCGCATTTTCCTGCCGGTCGGCGACGCGCGATGCGAGTTGAACCCCAAGGCCAGCGCGGAAGCCACCTGCAGCATCACGCCGAACGCTGCCGGCGATCTCGTCTTCACCGGCCTGCCGGCGAACTCGCCGTTGGCCGCAACCATTCCGAAAGCCGACTACACGTTTGACGTCGCAGATCGCAATCCGCTGTTCGTCGGCATCTTCTACATGGCGCTGTCGCTCATCATCGTCGGCGTCGGCTTCCTGAAGAGCAACATCTCCTCGATGGTGGGCCAGCTCTATCCGCAGGGCGATCCGCGACGCGACCCCGGCTACACACTCTACTATTACGGGATCAATCTCGGCTCCTTCTGGGCCAGCGCGTTGTGCGGCCTGCTAGGTCAAAGTGTTGGCTGGTGGGCGGGCTTCGGTCTTGCCGGTGTTGGCATGTTGTTCGGCTGGATCGTGTTCACGCGCCAGCGCCTGTTCTTCTGGACAAACGGCCCCAAGCAGTTGCCCGCTGAAGTCGGAAACCCGCCGGAGCCGGAGAAGCTGGCGGCCAAGGTTGCATTCGGCCTCAGTCGCGAACAGATCATCTATGTCTGCGGCATCCTGAGCGTCGGCGTGGTGTGGCTGCTCGTACAGTCGCCGCCTGCCAGCATTCTCGAAAGCCTCAACGCATTCGCGGACAAGAACCTCAGCATGCTCGGCATCACCAGCCAGCCGCACATCCACATCGCGATCGCGCTGCTGATCAGCTCCGTGCTGATCCTCGGCTACATCTTCTGGAACATGCGCGGGCTCACATCGCATGAGTCCCAGCGGATTGGTCTCGCACTGGTTCTCGTCGCAGCCGCAACGGTGTTCTGGACGCTGTTCGAACAGGCGGGTTCGTCGCTTAACCTGTTCGCCGAGCGCAACACGCAGCTGCCGAACGATGGATTCTTCACCATCAACGCAGCGCAAACGCAGTCCTTCAATTCCGCTTTCATCCTGATCTTTGCGCCCGTGTTTGCAGCGCTTTGGACATGGCTCGGCGTGCGCAAGCTCGATCCCAACCCGACGCTGAAATTCGGCCTCGGCATTATGCAGGTCGGCTTCGGCTTCTTCATGCTGACCTGGGGCGCAACCTTTGCCGACGGCGCTTTCCAGGTTCCGATCATCTTCCTGATCCTGCTCAACCTGTTCCACACCACGGGCGAACTGTTCGTCTCGCCGGTTGGCCTATCAGCGGTGTCGAAGCTGTCCGTGTTCAAGCTGCTGTCGACCATGATGGCGACATGGTTCCTCGCCAACGCCTGGGCCGGTTATGTCAGCGGCATCATCGCGGGCATGGCGGATACGGAAACGATTGCGGGCGCCGCCCTCGACAATAAGGCCGCGCTCGACTCGTCGCTCAAGGTCTTCGAGATGCTCGGATGGTGGGGCCTCGGCATCGGCGCAGCGCTTGTGGTTGCGAGCTTCTTCCTCAAGCACATGGCCCACGGCGCCTTCGAGGAAAAACCCGAGGTCATCGTCGATCCGGCGGAGCAGAAATAGGCTTGTACCACAGCGCCAAACAAAAACGGCCTCCCGCAGGGGAGGCCGTTTTCATATCCGCATTAGTCGATCGATCAGCCCGCGCCGCCGACAGTGATCTTGTCGATACGCAGAGACGGCTGACCAACGCCCACAGGCACTGACTGTCCGCCCTTGCCACACGTGCCAACGCCATCATCGAGCGAGAAGTCGTTGCCGACCATCGAGATGGAATTCATCACCGTCGGTCCATGCCCGATCAGCGTTGCGTTCTTCACCGGCGCGCCAACCTTGCCGTTCTCGACGAGGTAAGCTTCCGTGCACTGGAACACGAACTGGCCGTTGGTGATGTCCACCTGGCCGCCGCCGAAGTCGACAGCCCAGATACCCTTCTTGATCGAGCGCACGATCTCTTCGGGATCATGCGTACCGCCGGTCATGAAGGTGTTGGTCATGCGCGGCATCACCACGCTCGCATAGCTCTCGCGACGGCCATTGCCCGTCGCCGGCACGCCCATCAGGCGCGCATTCTGGCGATCCTGCATGTAGCCGACGAGACGGCCGTCCTCGACCAGCACGTTGCGCTGCGTCTGCGTACCCTCGTCATCGAACGACAGCGAGCCGCGGCGATCCGAGATCGTGCCATCGTCAACGATGGTCACGCCCTTCGCCATCACCTGCTCACCGATACGGCCCGAGTAGACCGACGAGCCCTTGCGGTTGAAGTCGCCTTCCAGACCGTGGCCGACCGCCTCGTGCAGCAGCACGCCGGTCCATCCCGGCCCGAGCGCCACTTCCATCTCGCCAGCGGGGGCGGGGATGGCATCGAGATTGATCTCGGCCTTCCGCATCGCGCGCTGAGCCAATGCCTTCCAGCGATCGGGCTGGATCCATTCGTCATAAGCCGCCCGACCACCGGCGCCAGCCGACCCGGTTTCCCGGCGCCCATCCTTCTCCATCGTCACCGACACGTTCAGGCGCACCAGAGGCCGCGCCTCGGCCACGCTCGCGCCGCCCGAGCGGATGATCTCGACCTGCGTCCGTGACCCGGCCAGCGACACTGACACCTGAACGACGCGCGGGTCCTGCGCCCGGCACCAGGCGTCGATCTCGGCCAGCAGGCCGGTCTTGGTCACGAAGTCAGGGGAGGCGGTGGGGTCGACGTCCGCGTAAAGGCGGCGGTTCACAGGCGTCGGGCCGACCGCCAGGGTTCCCGAACGGCCTCTTTTGGCCGCAGAGGCCGAATTCGCCGCCCGGCGGAGGGAAGCCTCCGAAATCTCGCTGGCGTGCGCGTAACCCGTCGTTTCGCCCGAAACGACCCGCAGGCCGAATCCCTGGCCGCTGTCGTAGGAGGCCGATTTCAGTCGGCCGTCATCGAACAGGAAGCTCTCGGACCGGACGCTTTCGACGAAAATCTCGCCGTCTTCGGCGCCGGCCAGCGCCTCATCCAGAATGCTCGCCGCCCGGGTAATGCCGACACCGGCTTCCTCGATCAGGCTGCGGTCCGTCATGGGTTTACCTCGGTCAAAGCTAGCTCAGGCCAATCCCCATTGGGGATAGGCTCTAGATAGGGGCAGGGGCCGTCAAATGACAGCATTAACGCTGATTAGCCATCAGCTCCCGGCCGGAACCACCTGGAACCGGGCCAGCTGGGCGGTTGCCTGCTGGAAGTCCGGTTTCAGCTCCAGGGCGCTACGGAAGTCCCGGTAAGCCGCCTGAACGTCGCCAAGCTTCTCGTGGGTCAGGCCGCGATTGTAGTAGCCGATGGCTCGCGCCTCGACCGACTCGGTCTTTACCCCCTCGTTCAGGGCGGTCATCGCCTCAGGGTAGCGCTTCAGGTTGTAGAGAGCGGCCCCGAGGTTCACTTTTGCCTGCTGCAGCTCGGGGGCGAGGTCGATGGCGCGCGTGTAATCGCTCATCGCCTTCGAATTGTTGCCCTGCCGCATGAGCAAGATGCCGCGGTTGGTAAAAGTCGCGGCTTTATCGGCCAGCCGGAGCTGCTCCGTTTCGAGGGCCAGGTTGCACACCTCGATAGCCCTTGTGAGCTGCACTTTGCTATATTCGACGGCCTCGTAGCAGTCCCTGGCGAGGCCGCCGCCGACCACCGTCACGGCCCCCTGTGCATGTGCAGCGAACGGCATGGTGATCACTATTGCCGCAGTCGAAATCCCCAATCGAAACCGGGTGCTCATCTTCCCAACTCCCTATGCCTCTGGTAGCGACCTCGCGCCGACCAATTCGAATCGGACCGCCTGCGACACTATGCTCCCAGTGGTCCAAAACGGAGTGGTGGCAACGGGCACCGTATCACGTTAAAGCCCCGGTTTCACGCATCTGGCTGGAGGATGTGGACAAATATGCGCAGTGCTGCTTGGAAATACTGGGCGCTTGGCGCCGCCAGCCTTTTGGCAGGCGGGTCAGCGTGGGCGACTCCGCACGATGGCGGGATCAATTTCCAAACGCCCGTGACGCAAACCGCGAAGAACATTCAGGCGTTCCACCACGAGGTTCTGATCATCATCACGGTGATCACGATCTTCGTCACGGGCCTGCTGGTCTGGGTGATGCTGCGCTACAACAAGCGCGCGAACCCGGTGCCGAAGAAATTCTCGCACAACACGCTGATCGAGATTCTCTGGACCGTCGTGCCTGTGCTGATCCTCGTCTGGATCGCCAAGGGCTCGTTCCCGCTGCTCTACGAACAAGACGTGATGCCGTCCGAAGCCCGCGAAGAAGAGATCGTGGACATCAAGGTGTACGGCAACATGTGGTTCTGGGACTACACGTACAACGTCGGCACCGACCAGGAATTCAACGTCGAGTCGCGCATGCTGAAAGCCGGCGCGCCTGATCCCTCGCTCGAGCTGCACGCCGAGCGCGGCGACATCGCCCAGCTGTCGGTCAACAACCCGATGGTTGCGCCGATCGGCAAATACATCCGCCTGAAGATCTCGGCCAAGGACGTCATCCACGCCTGGGCGATGCCGCAGTTCATGCTCAAGGTCGACGCGATGCCGGGCAAGCTGAACCAGCTCTGGTTCAAGGTTGACGAGCCGGGCGTGTTCTACGGCCAGTGCTCGGAACTGTGCGGCAAGGACCACTCGAACATGCCGATCGAACTGCGCATGGTCACCCAGCAGCAGTACGCAGAGTGGCAGCGTCTGTACAAAGAATCGCCGGAAGGCGCGCGCGCCTATCTCGACCAAGTGCGGCCGAAGCCCGCGCAAGTCGCGTCCGCGCAGTAGGAAGAGGGAGCCGTTAGATGTCGAGCGAGCCGAAAACTGCCGCCGCCGGACACGGTCATGACCACGGTCACGGCCATGGCCACGATCATGCTCATGATCACCACGATCCCAAGTGGTACAGCCCATCTCGCTGGCTGTTCTCCACCAATCACAAGGACATCGGCACGCTGTACCTGATCTTCGCCATGTGCGCGGGGATCATCGGCTTCGTGTTCTCGGGCTTCATGCGCGCCGAGCTCGCCGAGCCGGGCCTGCAGCTGTTCAACGGAACCGCCTTCGGCGGCTTCTTTGGCCACGAGCACAACTACAACGTCATCACGACGATGCACGGCCTGATCATGATCTTCTTCATGGTCATGCCCGCCCTGATCGGCGGCTTCGGCAACTGGTTCGTGCCGCTCATGATCGGCGCGCCGGATATGGCGATGCCGCGCATGAACAACATCTCGTTCTGGCTGCTGCCGGTTTCGTTCTTCCTGCTCCTGCTCTCGATGTTCGTGCCGGGTCCTGCCGGCGCCAACGGCTTCGGCGGCGGCTGGGTTCTCTATCCGCCTCTGTCGGGCACGACCGGTCACCCGGGCCTCGCTATGGACCTCGTGATCTTCTCGCTGCACGTTGCGGGTATTTCGTCGATCCTCGGCGCCATCAACTTCATCGTCACCATCCTCAACATGCGCGCTCCGGGCATGACGCTGCACAAGATGCCGCTGTTCGCCTGGTCGGTGCTGGTGACCGCCTTCCTGCTGGTTCTCGCTCTGCCGGTTCTCGCCGGCGCGCTGACCATGCTGCTGACCGACCGTAACTTCGGCTCGAAGTTCTTCGAGATCTCGGGCGGCGGCGACCCGATCATGTTCCAGCATTTGTTCTGGTTCTTCGGTCACCCCGAAGTGTACATCATGATCCTGCCGGGCTTCGGCATCGTCAGCCACGTCATCTCGACGTTCTCGCGCAAGCCGATCTTCGGCTACCTCGCGATGGCGTACGCGATGGTCGCCATCGGCGTGATCGGCTTCATCGTGTGGGCGCACCACATGTACACGGTCGGCATGAACGTGAACCTGAAGGCCTACTTCGTGGCCGCAACGATGGTCATCGCGGTTCCGACGGGCGTGAAGATCTTCTCGTGGATCGCCACGATGTGGGGCGGCTCGATCGAGTTCAAGGTCCCCATGCTGTGGGCGATCGGCTTCATCTTCCTCTTCACGGTCGGTGGCGTGACGGGCGTCGTGCTCGCTAACGCCGGCGTGGACCACGCGCTGCACGACACCTATTACGTCGTCGCGCACTTCCACTACGTGCTGTCGCTGGGCGCCGTCTTCACGCTCTTCTGCGGCTGGTACTACTGGTTCGAGAAGATGTTCGGCATCAAGTACAACGGCTTCATCGGCGGTCTGCACTTCTGGCTGATGTTCGTTGGTTCGAACCTGATCTTCTTCCCGCAGCACTTCCTGGGTCTGCAGGGCATGCCGCGCCGCTACGTCGACTACGCCGTCGCCTTCCGCGAATGGCACCACTGGTCGACCATCGGCTACTGGATCGCCGCTGCCGCCACGATCGTGTTCTTCATCGGTATCCTCGAGGCGGTGGTTCGCCGTCGCAAGGCAACCGCAAGCGGCAACCCGTGGGGTGAGGGTGCAACGACGCTGGAATGGACGCTGTCCTCTCCTCCGCCGTTCCACCAGTACAACGACCTTCCGCGGTTCAAGTAACAGGGCGAGGGCAGCCCGGACCCAAAGGTCCGGGCTGCACCGCAAAAGCGAATGTCCGACGCAAGCGTAGTCAGCACGTCCACAGCCACCGCCTCCGCTTCGGCGAGCGCGATGGACTATGTGCGCCTGATGAAGCCGCGCGTGATGTCGCTGGTCGTCTTCACCGCGCTCGTCGGCCTGGTCGCAGCCCCTGTCGGCATGCATCCTTTCACGGCCGCCGTCGCCGTCTTCGCGGTGGCGCTCGGCTCGGGCGCGGCTGGCGCGCTCAACATGTGGTACGACGCTGACATCGACGCTCTGATGGCGCGCACGGTCACGCGCCCGGTTCCCGCCGGTCTGATTGCTCCGCAGGAAGCGCTGTCTTTCGGCCTCATCATGTCGATGATCGCCGTCACGCTAATGGCTCTGGCCGCGACGCCGCTCGCTGCCGCGCTGCTGGCCTTTTCGATCTTCTTCTACGCCGTAGTCTACACGATGTGGCTCAAGCGCTCGACCGCGCAGAACATCGTCATCGGCGGCGCCGCCGGTGCTTTCCCGCCTGTGATCGGCTGGGCCGCCGCCACGGGCAGCGCGCCGACCGACGCCTGGATCCTCTTCGGCCTGATCTTCCTCTGGACCCCGCCGCACTTCTGGGCCCTCTCGCTGTGGACGCAGAAGGAATACGCCCGCGCCGGCGTGCCCATGCTGCCGGTTACCCGCGGCTCGAAAGAAACCCGCCGCCAGATCCTGATCTACACGCTCGTCGTCGCCCCGTTCGGCCTCGTGCCGGTCGCGACCGGCCTTGGCGGCTGGATCTATCTCGTTGTCGCAGCGCTCGGTGGCGCAGCCTTCCTGTGGGGCGCAGTCCGCGTCTTCTTCAGCCGGGCCGGCGATGCTGATGCTCCCGCCGACATGGTCCGCGCCAAGCAGCTCTTCGGCATCTCGATCATCTACCTCTTCGCCCTGTTCGCCGCTCTGCTGGTCGAACGCGTCCTTCCGCTGCACTTCACCGTTGGAGTGCCTGCCTGATGCTGGACAAAAATCAGATCAAGGACTGGGAAGGCGAGCCGGAGAAAGCTCCGCAGCCGGAGATCAAGCCCGAACTCGCGCCCGCCCGTGGCGGCATCGCCGGCGCGATCTTCGACAACCATGAAGCGCTCCTCACCGGCGAGCGCGTCGTGCTCACGCCGGAACAGACCACCGCCCGCAAGCGTCGCGGCCAGTGGATCGCGCTCGCCCTGTTCGCCTTCGTGATCCTGCTCTTCGTGCTGACCATGACCAAGATCGGCGGCAACATCGTCAACTGGGGCTCGACCTTCGAGTCGTCCTCGATCGACGCTGATGGTGCGGAGCAGAGCGTATGAACAAGCGCGCCAAGCTCACCACCTGGATCATCTCGGGCGCAGCGCTCTCCATGCTGGGCCTCTCCTTCGCTGCCGAGCCGCTGTACTCGACCTTCTGCCGCATGACCGGTTTCGGCGGCACCACGCAGGTCGCAACCGAAGCTCCGAAGTTCACGCTCGATCGCAAGGTCCGCGTGATGTTCGACGCCAACGTCGCACCCGGCGCGCCGCTCAAATTCCGCGCCTCACAGGCTCACGTCGACATCAAGCTCGGCGAGAAGATGATGGCCTTCTACGAGGTCACGAACACCTCGTCCGAACCGGTCCGCGCTATGGCGTCTTACAACGTCGCGCCCGACAAGGTCGGCCTCTACTTCAAGAAGATCGAATGCTTCTGCTTCAAGGAGCAGACCTACGAACCCGGCAAGACGGTTACGCTGCCGGTCGTCTTCTTCGTCGATCCTGACATGGCCAAGGACTGGCAACAGGATGACGTGAAGGGAATCACGCTTTCGTACACATACTTCCGCGCCACGGGGCCCCAGGCTTCCGCTGCGCGGCTTGAGGACGCATCCGCGGTCAACTAGACCGACGGTAGGACACACTTGGACTGCGGGGAGGGCATCGCCCGATTCCCCGCGAGAATTGAGGGACTGGAGCCATGGCCGGCGACGTCAAGCACGACTACCACCTGGTAAAACCCAGCCCGTGGCCGCTGCTCGCATCACTTTCGATCGGAGCGATGGTTCTCGGCGGCGCTGGGTACATGAAGGGCCTGTGGTTCATCCCGCAGGGCGCTTTGTGGGGTCCTGTGCCGGGTCTCATCGCGCTGCTCTTCGTGCTCGTCGGCTGGTGGGGCGACGTCCTCAAGGAAAGCCGCGCCGGCGACCACAAGGAGGTCGTCCAGATCTCGCTGCGCTACGGCATGGTGCTGTTCATCGCTTCGGAAGTGATGCTCTTCGCCGCCTTCTTCTGGGATTACTTCGAGCTGGCGATCTACCACACGCTGCGCGCCAACCCGGAACACACCGACCTTGCCAACCCGGCGCTCGAGAACCTGGTTCACTGGGATTCCTGGCCAGTCACGCAGACCGACGCCCATGTCGTCCGTCCGTTCGACCCGTTCCACCTGCCGCTGATCAACACGCTGATCCTGCTGCTCTCGGGCACGACCGTGACCTGGGCTCACCACGCACTCCAGGTCGGCGACCGCAAGTCGGCTAAGATCGGCCTCCTGCTCACCGTCATCCTCGGCATTTCGTTCACCTGCCTGCAGGTCATCGAATACATGGAAGCCGGCTTCTCCTACGCTGGCTCGCTCTATGGTTCGGCGTTCTTCATGGCGACCGGCCTGCACGGCGCGCACGTCGTCATCGGCACGCTCTTCCTCGCGGTCTGCCTGTTCCGCCTGATGGCTGGCGGCATGACGAAAGAGAAGCACCTCGGCTTCGAATTCGCCGCCTGGTACTGGCACTTCGTCGACGTGGTGTGGCTGTTCCTCTTCGCCTTCGTCTATGTGGCCCCGCACCTCATCTGGGGTGCAGGCCCTCCGGGCGCTGGTCACTAACGGCCATTGAATGATTGAGGCTCTCGCATGAGCAGGAAGGCAGCCATTGTTGGCTTCCTGCTCTTGCAGGTGATCGCTGTCGCCCTCGTGGTGATGGCGATACAGCCTTATCTGGGCCATGACCCGATCACCGGTCAGCAGATCTGGAGCGGCCGCGGCTTCTCCAACATCTCCAGCAACTTCCGTTCAGGCAGCCAGGTCGTCCTGGCCACGCCATTCCAGTGGAACGGTCCGCTGCTCTGGGCCACGCTGCTGATGGTCGCCGCGGGCGCCGCCGCCATCGCTTCCATGTTCGTGTTCAACCTCGGCCGCACTTGGCTCGCCGTGGGCATCGCCGTGGCGGCCCTGCTGCTCGGCGCAGGCGGCAACTGGTTCATCGCCGACCAATGGCTCAGCGGCGACACTGGTTTCCCCGAGGGCTTCCAGAACGTCTATATGCTTTACGAGCTGAACCAGAAGTTCAACATCCAGTTCTTCATCGGCTTCGTCCTGTTCGCGCTATCCATCGTCGCGATCATCGCCGGCCTCGCCAGCAAGAGCCGTCCGTTCGGGTTCCACGTTGTCGCACTGAACTGGGTCGTCGTTGCGGCGACATGGGTGGTCACCTACATCGCCCTGTATCTGGCGCCGGCATTAGCTGCGAGTGCCCAAGCCTGAGGGCGCCATGGCCGTTTCAGCACTGTCTGCGGGCCTCAAATGCCGCTGCCCCAATTGCGGCGAGGGCAGGGTCTTCCGCGGTTTCCTCACCTTCAAGGAACAGTGCGACGCGTGCGGCGCTGATCTGACCGTCGCTGACGCTGGCGATGGTCCCGCCTTCTTCGTCATGTTCGCCGCGCTGATCTTCATCGTGCCGTCGGCGATGTTCTTCGAATTCGCCTTCCGTCCGCCCGGCTGGGTTCACGCCCTCATCTGGCCGCCGGTCACGTTCGGCTTCTGCCTGTTCCTGCTGCGGCCCGTGAAAGCCCTGCTGTTCGCGCTGCAGTGGAAGCACAAGGCCGGCGAGGGCCGCGTTCAAGATACGCAGCAGGAGTAGTCCTGCGCCTCCAGCAGGTCTAAACCGGCTCCATGTATTTCCGGCCGTTCCCCATCCTGACGATCATAGCCGTGCCGGCGCTCGCTGCGCTGATCTGGCTCGGCGTCTGGCAGAGCCAGCGCGCGGGTTGGAAAGCCGACCTGATCCAGCAATTCGCCGAAGCCGCCAAAACCGAACCCCAATCGCCCGAAGCAGCCCTCTGCACCGGCACGCCCAAGGAGGGCACGGTCGTCGCCCCGCCGACCGCCAGTGGCCCCAAGCTCCGCATGTTCGGTCACGACGTCGAAGGCACGGCCGGCTGGCGCGAATTCCAGGCTGTCCAACTCTCCTGTGGCGCCGTCCTCGCGGAGACCGGTTTCGAAGTGCTGCCTATCGGCGGTCCTGGCGGCGCACCGGTCTCCACCAGCCCCAGGACGCCGCCGGATCGCTTCCTGGTCCAGCCCTGGCCCGAGAAGTCGTTCATGGCGCCGGAGAACGCTCCCGCCGACAATGAATGGCACTGGTTCGACGCACCCCTGATGGCGACCAGACTGGAAGCCGCGCCCCTCAATGCCGCGTTCATCCTTACGCCCCTGTCAGGAACGCCCGATTTCCTCAAGCGAACACCGCCTGAAAGCCATATCGGCTATGCGGTCACGTGGTTCGGGATGGCGATTGCCTTCGCGGTGATATACGGCGTGTTCCATGCGCGGGCAGGTCGCTTACGCTTCGGAAAACGGCCCGGCAAAGAAGGCTAGACCACGGAATGAATTACGTCTCGACCCGCGGCAACACACAGCCCGCCGACTTCGTCTCGGCGAGCCTGATGGGCCTTGCTCCCGATGGCGGCCTGTTCACGCCGGAAGCCTTCCCGCAGATCGAACGTCCCAACGCCACGGCGACCTACGTCGAAACCGCCACGCGCGTGCTCTCCGCCTTCGCCGGCGCCAGCCTGCCGGAGCAGGCGATCCGCGACATGTGCGTCCGCGCCTACGCGCCCTTCGCCCACCAGTCCGTCGCGCCGCTCACTGAAGTCGGCCCCGGCCGCTGGATGATGGAGCTGCATCACGGCCCCACGCTCGCGTTCAAGGACGTGGCGATGCGCCTGATCGCGCAGCTCTACGATCACATCCTCGGCCTGCGCGGCGAGCGCATGACCATCCTCTGCGCCACCTCGGGCGACACGGGCGGCGCAGCAGCTTCGGCCTTCGCTGGCTCGAAGCATGTCGACATGGTGATCCTGCATCCGCACAACCGCGTCTCGCCGAAGCAGCGCCTGTTCATGACCGCGACCGGCGCAAGCAACATCCATAACTTCGCCCTCGAAGGCGACTTCGACGGCACGCAGGCGATCCTCAAGCAACTGATCGCCGATGATCAGTTCCGCCGCCGCACGCGCCTTGCCGCCGTCAACTCGATCAACTGGACGCGCGTCGCCGCCCAGAGCGTGTACTTCGCACAAGCTCAGGCTCAGCTCGGCGCCGATCGCAACATCCGCTTCGTCGTGCCAACCGGCAATTTCGGTGACGCGCTCGCCGGCTACGTCGCCTCGCGTTGTGGCCTGCTCAACAATCTCGACATCGTCGCCGCCGTGAACGCTAACGATGCCATGGCGCGTCTGATCGATGGCCTGCCGATGAAGAAGGGCGCAACCACGCCCACCATCAGCCCTGCGATGGACATCCAGCTCCCGTCCAACTTCGAACGTCTGCTGTTTGAAGCCTCGGGCCGCGATGGCGCCGCCGTCGCCAACACCTATGCTCAGCTCGCTAACGCGGGCGAAGCGCCGCTGCCGAAAGCCGCCGCCGCCAAGCTCGCCTCCATGGGCCTCTCGGCTGAACGCGTCAGCGACCACGAAACCGCTGAAGAGATGAAACGCACCTACGCAGAGACCGGCTGGGTCGTCTGCCCGCACACCGCCGTCGGCCTCGCCGCCGCCCGCCGCACCCGCCACGCCGATGGCCCGATCGTCACGCTCTCCACCGCGCACGCCGCCAAATTCCCGGAGACGGTGAAAGACGTCCTCGGCCTCGACATCGGCCTGCCGGATCGCGCCCGCGAATTCACCTCCAAGCCCGAAAAGTTCGACACCGGCCCGATGAGCGCCGACTTCGTCCGCGACCGCGTCGACGCCATCGTGGCGAAAGCCAGCTGATGACTGACGCAAGAGAAGTCATCCAGCTCCCCAACGGCGCCCGCATCGTCTTCGACACGATGCCGAACCTTCGCACCTCCGCAGTCGGCGTCTTCCTCGCCGCCGGCGCACGCCACGAGTCCGACGATCGCAACGGCCTCGCACACTTCCTCGAACACATGGCCTTCAAGAGCGCCGCCGGCCGCAACGCCCGCGAGATCGCTGAAGCCGTGGAAGCCCGCGGCGGCGTCATGAACGCCTCCACCGGCTACGAACTCACCAACTACTTCGTCCGCTGCCTCTCACCCGACGCGCCCGAAATGCTCGACGTCGCCCTCGCACTCGCCTTCGGCCCCGATCATCCGACCGATGAAATCGAACGCGAGAAGGGCGTCGTCCGCCAGGAGATCGGCGAAGCCGCTGACCAGCCCGACGATCTCGTCTTCGAACTCGCACAAGTGGCGAGCTATCCCGGCCACCCGCTCGGCCGCCCTATCCTCGGCACCGAGCAGACGCTCGACTCCATCCGCCGCGAAGACCTGTTTGGCTTCGGCGCCAGCAACTACTCGCCCCAGCGCACCGTCGTCTCCGTCGCCGGCGCCTTCGACCGCGACGCCGTACTCGGCGTCGTCAACAAATGGCTCGCCACCCACAAGGGCGTCGCAGCCCCCGCAGCTGCAGCCCCCATCATCGCCGCCGCCACGCTCCGCACCGAGCAACGCAAGCTCGAACAGAGCCACATCGTCCTCGCCCGCCGCACCGTCTCCGCCACCTCGCCAGACCGCTTCGCCGCCCGCATCTTCGCCGAGATCTTCGGCGGCGGCATGGCCTCGCGCCTCTTCCAGGACGTCCGCGAGGCGAGGGGCCTTGCCTACACGATCGACGCCGCCTGCGATCAGCACTCCGACTGCGGCCGCATCTCCGTCTATGCCGGCAGCGATCCAAAGGACGCCGCCGAAGTCGTGAAGATCACCAGCGACATCTGGGCCGACATGGCCGCCAAAGGCCCCACGACAGCCGAACTCGACCGCGCCAAGGCCGTTGCCGCCGCCCAGTTCGCCATGTCCGCCGAAGCCCCCGCCGCCCGCGCAGGCTCCGCCGCCTACGAACTCCTGACCTTCGATCGCCTCGTCAGCGTCGAGGAAGTCCTCGGCCATATCGGCAACGTAACATTGGACGACGTGCGCCGTGTCGCAGCGGACGCCTTGGCGAATCCCGCCATCGCATCCGCCGTCGGACCAAAAGCTGGACTTGCCGCCGCCGAAGCGTTTGTCTCCGCCTAGCCTGATGGCCTGATCTGTTTCGCCTGACTTCTTTCGTCTGACCGGAATCCGCGGAGCCGCATGAACCAGTTGGCCGCCAACACTTCGACATCCACACAACGCGCAGCGCTGTGGTCGTGGAATGGCGCCACAGGCGTGCTCACCATCCGCGCCGAACCCGGCGGCGCCTTCTCCTCCATCGACGGCGCGTGGTCACTCGAAGCGCTGCTCGCTCAGTTCGACGGCCTCGCACGCGTCCGCATCGCCACGCCGCTGCGCTCCGGCCGCCCCGGCGATCCCATCGACATCCGCGCCACGCTGCTCGATGGCAGCCCCGCGCACTTCTTCGGCGTGTTCCACGATCTCGGCGTCGCACGCGGCCTCATCGTCCCCGCCGAAGCCGGCACGCGCATGCTCCATGGCGAGAGCAATGTCGAACCCGTCTTCCAGCCCATCCGCCGCCTCGACACGCTGAAAGTCGCCGGCTTCGAAGCGCTCGCCCGCTTCCGCGCCCCCGATGGCCAGCTCGTCGGCCCCGACACACTGATGGGCCTCGGCGGCGACACCGACTGGACCGCCATCGCCCCCGTTATGCTCGAAAAATCCGCTGAAGCCTTGGCGAACCTCCGCGCCGCCGGCCGCGACGTGTTCATGCAGGTGAACCTCTCCGCCGCCGAAATCGCGCGTCCGCTGCTGGTCGAAGAAGTCGCCGCCATCATCCGCGATGCCAAGCTTCCGCACGGCGTTCTCCGCGTCGAACTGACCGAGCAGGCAGCGCTCCGCGACTTCGAAGGCGCCCTCGGCGCGCTCGCCGCTTTCCGCGCCGCCGGCGCCGGCATCGTGCTCGATGATTTCGGGGCAGGGCACTCGTCGTTCGCCTGGCTCGCCGAGATCCCCGCCGACGGCGTGAAGCTCGACCCCAAACTCTCCCGCATGGTCCGCCAGCCGCGCGCCTGCCGCATCATCACGGCGCTGACCGGCCTCATCCGCGGCCTCGGCATGACCGTCACAGCCGAAGGCATCGAAGACCCCGCCGTCGCCGGCGAACTCCATGCCATCGGCTGCGACTACGTCCAGGGCTACGCCTACGACATGCCGCTGCGCACCCAGGACGTCGCCGCCGCCTTCGACCCCCTGGCGCCCAGATAGCTCAGTCCGGGATCTCCGGCGTCACCAGCTTCGACAGATACTCCAGCGACTCCTGCCAGCCGAGATAACAGGCCTCCACCGGGATCATGTCCGGAATGCCAGCCTGCTCGATGTGCACCTCGGTGCCGACCATCACCTTCTTCAGCACCACCGTGACACGCATCTCGCTCGGCATGTTCGGATCCTCGAACTTGTCGGTGTAGGCAATGCGCTCATTCGGCACGAGCTCGGTGAACGTCCCGCCAAAGAAGTGGCTGTTGCCTGTCGTAAAGTTCGTGAACGACATCCGGTAGGTCCCGCCCACCTTCGCCTCATGGCTGTGCATCTTCGCCGTGAACCCGTTCGGCGGCAGCCACCGCGTCTTGGCGTCGGCGTCGATAAACGCCCGATACAGCTTCTCCGGCTTGGCCGCGAAAACCCTGTGCAGTTTCACCGTGCCCGGCATCGTCATCTCCCTTGTGTTATCGGCCCTCAACGGCCGCTCATGCCTTGAAGACGTGCGGCAAACCCTTGATCCGACAAGCCTCGCGCACGATTTCAGGCCTCGGGGTGACGCCCCGGGAAATCCCCGCTAAAAGCCGGAATCTACCGAATTTGAGGACACTATGGCTGAGCGCAAACCCTATCTGATTTCAGGCCGCACCGGCGACTGGGAAGTCGTCATGGGGCTCGAAGTCCACGCCCAGGTGGCCTCCAATTCCAAGCTGTTCTCCGGCGCCTCGACCGCGTTCGGCAACGACCCGAACACCAACGTCTCGCTGGTCGACGCCGCCATGCCGGGCATGCTGCCGGTCATCAACCAGTTCTGCGTGGAGCAGGCGGTGAAAACCGGCCTCGGCCTCAACGCGCAGATCAACAAGTTCTCGCGCTTCGACCGGAAGAACTATTTCTATCCGGATCTGCCGCAGGGCTATCAGATCTCGCAGTTCAAATCCCCCGTCGTGGGCGAGGGCGCGATCGATGTGGATTCCGACGAAGGCTACACCTTCACCGTCGGCATCGAACGCCTGCACCTCGAACAGGACGCCGGCAAGTCGATCCACGATCTGGATCCCAACGCGACCTATGTCGATCTCAACCGTTCGGGCGTCGCCCTGATGGAAATCGTCTCGCGTCCGGATATCCGCTCGCCCGCTGAAGCCGCAGCCTACGTGAAGAAGCTCCGCTCCATCCTCATCGCGCTCGGCACCTGCGATGGCGACATGGAGAAGGGCAATCTCCGCGCCGACGTGAACGTCTCCGTCTGCAAGCCCGGCGGCTACGATCACTACAAGAAAACCGGCTCTTTCGAAAAACTCGGCACGCGTTGCGAGATCAAGAACGTCAACTCGTTCCGCTTCATCCAGATGGCGGCCGAATACGAAGCCCGCCGCCAGATCGACATCCTCGAGGACGGCGGCAAGATCGATCAGGAAACTCGCCTCTACAACGCGGACAAGGACGAGACGCGCTCCATGCGCTCGAAAGAAGACGCGCACGATTACCGCTACTTCCCCGATCCCGATCTTCTGCCGCTCGAACTCACCGGCGAATACATCGAAAGCATCCGCGCCAAGCTGCCGGAACTGCCGGACCAGAAGCGCGCCCGCTTCGTGAAAGACTACGGCCTCAAGGAGTACGACGCGAACCTGCTCGCCAGCGACGCTGAAAAGTCGGCTTACTTCGAAGCCGTCGCCAAGGGCAGGGACGCACGCCTCGCCGCCAACTGGGTGACGCAGGACCTGCTGGGCTATCTCAACAAGGAAGGCCTCGAACTCAGCCAGTCGCCGATCAAGGCAGACCAGCTCGGCGGCCTCATCGCGCTGATCGCGAACAACACGATCTCGGGCAAGATCGCGAAGGACGTCTTCGCCAAGATGATCGCCACGGGCGACGCCGCCGGCGCCATCGTCGAACGCGAAGGCCTGAAGCAGGTGACGGATACCGGCGCGATCGAAAAGGTCATCGACGAAGTCATCGCCGCCAACCCGAAACAGGTCCAGGAAATCGCCGACCAGCGCGCCGCCGGTCACGAGAAACCAAAAACCCTCGGCTGGCTCGTCGGCCAGATCATGAAAGCCTCCGGCGGCAAGGTGAACCCCGCCGCCGTCAACGAGATCCTGCTGAAGAAGCTGGGCCTCTAGCAAAACGTCCCGCTGTCATTCCCTAGAACGGAATGACGGCTGAGGGGCTTGTAGGGTGCATCGTCAGATGCACCGCGCCACAAGCACGCCTGCATCAGCAAGGGGAGTCATCCTCGGCCCTGTGCCGAGGATCTCGGTTGGATCATGCGCAGGACAAGCAGACGAACCCCACGCCGCCAGAACCGGGATTCTCGGGACAAGCCCGAGAATGACCCCGCGATTGGGGGATAGAGCGGTCCCAAACTGTAGGACAGCCAAAAATCATCCCGAACAATCTCAGCGCGTTAGCGCGAAAGATTGTGGGATAGACCCTCTTGGAATCTACGTGGCCGCGGGCCGGGGTATTCTACCCCGCATGACACGACACAAACACGCGCAAACTGGACTAGGGATCCCGCAGCTTCCTCAGCTCTTGCTGACAGCTGTGCTGCGTATGCTTGCGATGCTCGTGCTCCACGTCGCCTCAACGCTTCAGATGAAAGACCGCGGTGCCTCGGTGAATGCCACACCGACCATGCCGCTCGATCTGCCCAGAGCGAAGACCGACACCCAACCCAAGGAAACAACACACGCTGTCCAACCCGACAGCCTCACTAGCGCTCATGCTGAGCAGGCTCGCTTCGCGAGCCGTCCGTCGAAGCACGAGCGCGTGCTCACCACTCTGAGCACCACCCCCTCCGTCTCGCACGCTTCGCGTGCGATCCACCTCCCCCAGTTTTCAACTGGTGGAGGCAAACAGCGCATCGTCGCAACGAAGGGGAATTGCCTCCACCACTCGAAGAGTGGGGGAGGTGGATTGCGCGCCCTTGCGCGCAAGACGGAGGGGGCCGCTCCACGCGCCCCAACTCCAAACAAAAACGCGGCCGCCTAAGCAGCCGCGCTGAAATCAAAACCCACCACACCCCGCCACCAGCGGGAACGCACCCTCACGCCTATTGCGGCGGCGCTGCCGGCGCGAGCCCATCATCGATCGCCGACTTCACCGCATCCAGCCAATCGCGATCCGTCCCAACGCAGTCGCGCTTGAACGCGCCATCAACGTCCTGAACCATCCCCTTGTCGGCGGTCGAGGCAATCTCCCAATCCATCTGGCACTCACGCGTGGCAAAGCTGCGCGAGCAAACCGCCATCGGGTCCGGATAATCCTGATGCGCCTCGCCATACATGCAGCTGAACCCCGCCGCCTCGATCGCCGCGATCGCATCCGGCCGGCTCATCTTGCCGAGGATCGCCTTCACCCCCGCATTCCAGTCCGCGTTGGCTTTCTCGCCCGGATCATTCGCCCAGTCATGCGAAGCCTCCAGCGCCTTCAGATCACCCGGCGTCGCCGCCTCAACTTGCGGTTGAACCTGGTCCGGAGCAGGGGCCGGCGAGCAGGCCGCAGCCAGCAGCGTAAGGCCCAGAACAAAGCGGATCATGTGTCGTCCTCCCGCATTCACAATACCCCAAATCCGGGCGGCGCAAGGGCGGACTGGCGCCGGAAGCTGTTCCCCGCTATGGGCGCCCCATGAAATTGTCCGACTTCGATTTCCACCTGCCGGAGGAGCTGATCGCCCTGCGACCAGCCAATCCCCGCGATTCCGCGCGCCTGCTGGTCGTCCGCGGACGCGAAGGGAAACTCGAAGACCGCAGCGTCCGCGATCTGCCCGACCTCCTGAACCGCGGCGACATCCTCGTCGCCAACGACACGCGCGTCATCCGCGCCGCCCTGGTCGGCCAGCGTCCGGGGCGAGGGGAGGGGCCGGATGTCGAGATCGAGGTCAACCTCAACTCCCGTCTCTCACCGTTCGAATGGTCCGCCTTCGCCCGTCCGGGC
Source organism: Hyphomonadaceae bacterium (assembly GCA_965229115.1). Classification (GTDB taxonomy): domain Bacteria; phylum Pseudomonadota; class Alphaproteobacteria; order Caulobacterales; family Hyphomonadaceae; genus UBA7672. The sequence goes on from CBDDIR010000003.1 coordinate 1,755,376, forward strand.
AAGCGCCTCAAGGAAAGCGACGCCATCGTCTTCCCCGGCGGCCTGATCGCCATCGTCATCGCGAAGTCCGAAGCCGAAGTACGCCTCGGCTTCAACCGCCAGGGCGAAGCACTCGACGCCGCCATAGACGCCGCCGGCGCAATGCCGATCCCGCCCTACATCGCTTCAAAACGTCCCGCCGACGAAGCCGATGCCTCCGACTACCAGACCCTGTTCGCCCGCGAGTCCGGTTCAGTCGCGGCCCCCACCGCAGGCCTTCACTTCACCCCCGATCTGCTGGCCCGCCTCGATAGCTCCGGCATCGCCCGCACGAACGTCACGCTCCACGTCAACGCCGGCACCTTCCTGCCGGTGAAGGTCGACGACATAGCCGAGCACAAGATGCACGCGGAGCAGGCCGACCTCTCCGCCGAAGCCGCGCAAGCCATAAACGCCGCCCGCGCTGCAGGTAACCGCTGCATCCCCGTCGGCACCACCGCGCTCCGCACGCTCGAGAGCGCCGCCGCAACCGCCCAACCGCTGGACGCCTACAAGGCCGACACCGCCATCTTCATCACGCCCGGCTACCAGTTCCGCGTCGCCGATGGCTTGATGACGAACTTCCACCTCCCCAAGTCCACCCTGTTCATGCTGGTGAGCGCCATGATGGGTCTTGATGTTATGCAACGCGCCTATGCCCACGCCGTGAAAGAGCGCTATCGCTTCTTCTCCTACGGCGATGCCTGCCTGTTGCTACCGTAATGGCCGAGTTCCCCTTCCACATATCCGCCACCGATGGCGAAGCGCGCACCGGCCGCCTGTCGACCCCGCGCGGCGATATCGCCACGCCCGCCTTCATGCCCGTCGGCACCGCCGGCACGGTGAAGGCCATGTTCCTCGACGATGTCCGCTCAACCGGAACAGACATCATCCTCGGCAACACCTACCATCTGATGCTGCGACCCAGCGCCGAGCGGGTGCACCGTCTCGGCGGGCTCCACCGCTTCATGGGCTGGTCAAACCCCATCCTGACAGACAGCGGCGGCTTCCAGGTCTTCTCGCTGTCCGAGCTGCGCAAGATGAAGGAGGAGGGCGTCGAGTTCCGCTCCCACATCGACGGCTCGTCGCACTTCCTGTCGCCGGAACGCTCCATTGAGATCCAGTCGGACCTTCTCGGCTCCGACATCGCCATGCAGCTCGACGAGTGCGTCGCCAATCCATGCGAGCACGCGCCCGCCGCCGCCGCCATGCGCCTGTCGGCCCGCTGGGGCGAACGCTCCAAGACTTACTTCGGCCAGCGCGACCGCCAGGCCCTGTTCGGCATCGTGCAGGGCTCGACCTATGCCGACCTGCGCAAGGAAAGCGCCGAGCGCGTCGTCGAGACAGGCTTTGACGGCTACGCCATCGGCGGCCTCGCAGTCGGCGAAGGCCACGAGGCCATGTGCGACACGATCAGCCTCACGGCGCCGCTGCTGCCGAAGGATCGCCCGCGCTATCTCATGGGGGTCGGCAAGCCGATCGACATCGTGGAAGCGGTCGCCCGCGGCGTCGACATGTTCGACTGTGTTCTGCCCACGCGCTCAGGCCGCCACGGCCAGGCCTGGACGTGGGATGGCCCGATCAATCTCAAGAACGCAAAGTTCGCCGAAGACGATCAGCCCATCGATCCGTCGCTGAACTGCGCTGCCAGCCGCGACTATTCGAAGGCCTACCTCAACCACCTGTTCAAGGCGGGCGAGTATCTCGGCCCCATGCTGCTCTCCTGGCACAACATCGCGTTCTTCCAGGCGATGATGGGCGCCATGCGTCAGGCGATCAGTGAAGGCCGCTTCGAAGCCTGGCGCGCGGACGTGCGCAGCCGCTGGCTCACCAAGGGCGCCGATCAGTCCGGCTGAACCTTGCCGCGATATTCGATCCGGGCGCCCGGAATGGGGATCCCGGCATTGGGCTCCGGCGCTGCCGGCGGGGCACAGCCCAGCTGGGCGCCCACGCCCTTCAGATACGCCCTGCGCGTCACCCCGCGCTCATACGCCGCCCGCAGCTTCCGCTCATGGGCGGACGCCCCAGTGGCCTCGCGGACCACAGACCGGAACGGGATGAAATCCGTCATGGTGGAGGACACTGCGTTCAGGGTCATTCCCGCCGCTCCGGACCCCGCCTGGTCCTCCCAGGAGGCATCCGGCCGGGGAGGGGCATCGACGTCCTGACCCAGGATGTTGGTCAGCTCCGCCACGGCCCGGCTGATCGCGCTGCAGTTGACCGCCGGGATGGGCTCATAGGGCGAGCGGATCTGATCGAGCAGGACGGGAACCTCCGTCCGCCTCAGATTCAGGTCGGTCAGGGGCGCCATGGCGGCGTCGCCAAAGCCCGCTTGAGTCTTGCTAACGGCCGTCGAACAGCCCGTTCCAAGGCTAACCGCCAGAATTATCCCCAGTTTCCGGGAGAGTCTCATCGTCCGAATACCTCTGTTTTCCCTTATTCCCAGCGTGTTTTCCGGGTGCGGCAGATCAGCATACGAAAAACCAAAACTGCGGCCTTTCTTACGTTGACCCAATCGGAATCGAACACTAGGTTCCGCCGCTCTTGAGAGAGCCGGTAGCTCAGTCGGTAGAGCAGCTGACTTTTAATCAGCGGGTCGCAGGTTCGATTCCTGCCCGGCTCACCAAGTCCCTCCCTACAATCCAGCAGACGTAACGTTCCGTTGGATTGGAGGGAGAAGACTTGTGATCCCTACTACCCGCCTAGAGCTCCCTGCCAACCGGATAAAGCAGATACCGGTCATCATAGAATGGGCTGCGCTCGTAGAAGAAAGTGAGCCGCCGCAGGGGCGATGCTGCAAAGCCCGCATCGTCCCTCAGCCGCTTCTCGAACTCGGCTTTCAGGGTCGGATCGTTCTTCAACATCTGTTCAGCCATGGGCGCGATGGCGTAGGGCTCCATGTACTCGACCCGCTGCAGGATCTCCGAGAAGAAGCCCCAGGCGAAGAACGAGTCCTCGGACTCGGGTTCCAGCAGATAGGTCGCCAGCGACCCAAGCGGCTGATCCGTAGAAACGCGAACTGAACCGGGCGGGAAGGTGATCTTCCGCGTCTGATGCGAGACACCCGTCGCTGCAACCGGCGTGCGCCCCTCTGCGGGATTGCTCGTCTTGAAGCCGGCGAGGCGAACCATGTCGACACTCACCTCCTGCGCCTTTGCGACCGTCTCCACGGCGATCCCATGCGCCTTGAGCCGCGCGATCACGTCGGGCTTGGTCGACGGCACCCAGTACGCTTTTGGAACGCTGAGCTGCAGACCCGGCTCGGAGCCATAGACCGGGATCTTCACCACCGGCCCCGGCTTGCCGGTCCAACGCATAGTCTTGCCGCCGGTAACCGGCGCATCGACTTCCGAGCCCTCGATGGTCGGAAAGTCGAGCCAGTGCACAGGCTCCGCTTTCTCCTTCCAGTTCGCTGCCACCGTCTTCGGGCGCAGCGCGCGATCGGATGCGATGGCGGTCTTCAACGCGGCGCCATCGCTGGCGAGCGCCTTCAACGTCGCCTCGAGCAATACGTACGTGCCGAGCACGCGTTGGCGGAATGGCTTCAGCGAGTGGTTCTCGACCAGCACAGTCGGCAGGCGACGCAGGTCGCCATAGGCGTGACTAAAGCGCGGCGCAAAGGCGTTCAGGTCCGTACCTTTGGAGAGGTCTGCTTCATCGCGCATGAAGATCAGCGGGCCGGGAATATGGCCGTTCGTCTTGAGCGCTGCGTCGGCCTTTGGGCGATAGACGTCGTTCAACCATTTCCCGATCGCGGGGCTGTCCGCGTAGAGGCCGTCCCAGCCGTCGAAGCCGTAGGTGATGTCGTACTGGTAATCCATGCCGTCGGTGACGTGCAGGTCGATGTAGAAATCCGGATCGTACTTGGCGACCAGCGCCAGCAGCGCCTGCATCTCCGGCGCGTCCACTTTCATGAAGTCGCGGTTGAGGTTCAGGTTCTGAGCTGTGTTGCGCCAGCCCATGTTCACCGGGCCACGCTGGTTCGGTCGGCTGTATTCTGTCGAGCGCTCATGGCCGTCAGCGTTGAACACCGGCACGAACACGATGTTGACCTTGTCGATCAGATCGTCGCGTCCCTTGAAGCAGATGTCGCGGATCAACATCAGCATCGCGTCCTTGCCGTCGATCTCGCCGGAGTGGATGCCAGCCTGAACCAGGAATACCGGCTTGGACGCCGCAAACGCACCCTTGTCCTTCGAGATAATGACGGCCTTCAGCTCGCGCCCCTGAGGCGTGACGCCCATCTTCTCGATGCGCACGAGCGACGACTTGTCGTCGACCTTCTTGAGCCACGCGATGGTCTCATCGAATGTCGGCGTCGCAGTAAGGCCTGTAAGCTCCGACGGGGTCACCCACGGATCGCTGTTCGGCACGATCAGCTTCTCACTGGCGCCATGCCAGGCCGGAGCCGGGGGCAGGAAGCTGTCGGGATCGAGCTTCGGCGTTTGTGCGTTCGCCATGAGCATTGCTCCAAGAAAAATTAGCCCGGCGGCGCCTGCAATCTGCCTGTACCTGATCATCGCGTGTTCGATCCCGGCCGCTCTCTTGCGAGGAAGCCTAGCATGAGCAAAGCATAGCCGCGCAAGGTGCGTGGAGGCGCGATATGAGAATCGGCGTGGCGGCTTGGCTTTGTGCGGCTCTGGCAGGAGCTGGATGCGCCTCCGCGCCAACGGGCGAGGCGCCGTCGGCAACCGTCAAGCAGACATTGGCCGAAATCTCCGGCGAGGTCAGCGAGGCCAGCCTGCGGACCTATATCGAGCACATGGTGAGCTTCGGTACGCGGCATACGCTCTCCGACACCAAGTCCGATACGCGTGGCATCGGCGCAGCGCGGCGCTGGGTGGAGCGCGAGTTCAAGACGATGAGCGCAGCGTGCGATAGCTGCCTTGAGATTGTCCTGCCTGCCGATGTCGTGACTGGCCAGCGCGTGCCTAACCCAACCGAGGTGGTGGACGTGGTGGCGATACAGCGGGGAACCACTGACCCCAATCGCGTGATCATCATTCAGGGGCACCTCGATAGCCGCGTTACGGATGTGATGGATTTCACCTCCGATGCGCCCGGCGCCAATGACGACGCATCGGGTGTCGCCGCCGTGATGGAGTCGGCGCGGATCCTGTCCAAGCGGAAGTTCGGCGCCACGCTGGTGTATGCGGCATTGTCAGGCGAGGAGCAGGGGCTGCTGGGCGGCAAGATTCTCGCCGACTATGCCAAGGCCAAGGGCTGGGAAGTTCTGGCTGTGCTCAACAACGATATCGTGGGCAATACGCGCGGCATGGCCGAGACAATCGAGGGGCGCGTACGTGTCTTTTCGGAAGGCGTGCGTTCGGCTGAAACGCAGGCGCAGGGTAATGCCCGGCGCTCGGTTGGGGGCGAAGTTGACTCACCGTCGCGCAATCTGGCGCGATACATGGACTCCATCGCGGACAGTCATCTCGCAGAATTTGACGTTGCCATGATCTATCGCCGCGACCGGTTCGGGCGTGGCGGGGACCAGGTGCCGATGGTGGAAGCGGGGTTCCCCGCCGTCCGCGTCACGGAGGCTGCGGAGAACTATCATCGCCAGCACCAGGATCTGCGCACGGAGAATGGCGTGGTTTATGGCGACACGATCGACGGTGTCGATTTCGCCTACCTCGCGCGCGTAACAAAACTCAACGCGATGACGTTGGCGTCGCTGGCGTCCGCGCCGCGCCCGCCGCTTGAGGTCAAAGTGGAGGGCGCCGTATCGGCCGACACGAAGGTGTCGTGGACGCCAGCCAAAGGCGCAGCCACCTATGTCGTCTGGTGGCGGGATACAACATCGCCAACCTGGCAACACTCGCAGGTCGTCGCTGGCAGCGAAGCATCCGCCGTGCTGAAGAATGTCGTCATCGACGATTGGTTCTTCGGCGTACAGGCCGTTTCTGCCGATGGTTACGCCAGCCCGGTCCAGTTCGCGGGCGTTGTGGGCACCTTCCTGCAGGCGCCCAATCAATAGCCTCAACGCGGTGCGATGATGTCGTCCAGATAGGCTGGCTTGCCTTCGATCCGCTCAAGGCGCGGATAGCGATGGCCGCCCTTGTAGTCGATCCGCACGGCCTTGAACGTCTCACCGATGCGGAACAGCAGATCCACCGGCGTGCCATTTTTGGTGGCCGCCACGGCGGCGCGCAGGCGATCCGAAGAATAAGCCTCACCGTTGACGCCGGTCATCGTCATCGACGTATTCAGCCCCGCCTTCCAGGCCGGACCGTTCCACTGAATGAGCGTGATCTTGCCGTTCTGGTCGGCTGACAGGCCGATCGAATAAAGCAGGTTGGCCGCGCGAGACCGGACCTCACCATCGCGCCAGACACCGTTCGGCGTGTCGCCATAAACGAGGCGGTAGCCGCCGCGTTCGATGCCGGCCAACGGCGCCTTGGGAGCGACATTGTCCACACGCGTCTTGAAGAAGCTTTCCCAGTCGTAGGGTTCCACCTTGTTCAGCGTCGCCACCAATTCAGCGCGCGTATAGGTCAGCGTGCCCCAGTCGCCATCGTTCACGCCGAAGAATGCCTTGGCGAAATCGTCCAGCGATCGCTTGTTGCCCGAACGCTCGCGAATGAGCGTGTCCGCGTCCGTCCAGATCAGCTGGCCTTCGGAATAATAATCTTCGCTGCGTTGCCAGTTGGACCAGGGCAGGGAGCGGCGGGCGGCGATGATCGGGTCATTGGTCGTGTCGATCAGCGGACGCCATTCGCGACCCGTGCGCATGTCGTACAGCGCCGCGTTGTTGGCCATCATGTCGAGCGCCTGCTGCTTCGTGACGAAGCCGGAGCGGGCGGCCAGGACGTTGCCATAGTATTGCGTCTGCCCCTCATAGACCCAGAGCAGGCTGTTGCGCATCGGCGTGTTGAAGTTCGCTGTGAACAGGTCCGCGCCGCGGCGATACTTGCCGTTCCAAGAATGGTTGTACTCGTGCGCCAGCAGGTCCTTGCTGACGAAGCCCGTGTCCCAGTTCTTGAAGTAGCCGCTAGCGACGCCGTTGTCGCTCGAGCGTTGATGCTCGATGCCCGAGGTGGCGAGCCTGTCGCTGACGGAGAGCAGGAAGTCGTAGTGGTTGTAATGGCGCGCGCCGTAGAGCTTGTCGGCTTGAACGACGAGATTGCGCATCGTCTGGATGATCTCGGGGCCCGGATCGACCTGGCTGGGATCATCGCCCATCGTATTGAGCGTCACGCGTGAGCGACCGCCGGGATCGAGATCGAACTTCCGCATGTACTTGCCGGCGAAGAGCGGGCTGTCGATGACTGTTTCCCAATCCGCCGTCTTGAAGCGCACGACGTTGTTCGCGCTCGAAGCCGTCTCCAGCGCCGTGGCGTAGTCCCAGCCTTGCGGCAGCTTCACCGAGACGTCGAAGTTGACTTTCCGCGCGAAGTGTCCCGCCGGGTACAGCGCCCCGATGTACCAGTTCAGACGCAGCATCTCTGGCGTCATCATGACTGGGCCCTGTGCCGCCTCGATCGCGCTCAGAAACTGGGCCTCGATCTCGATCGATTTGACGCCCTGGGGCACATCGACATTGAAGGCGTAAACATCCGACGGATCACGCGTCCACGCGAGCGGCTTGCCGTTCGCGGTCATCTTGATGCCGGAGTAGTTGTAGATCGGGCCCCGCGGCGCGTGATTGCCCATGATCCATTGAGCATAGAGCAGGGTCATCGGTCCTGACTTCGAGACAGGGATGGACTGCTTGATCCCGAAGATGCGGCGATCGAGGTCCGTCGCGTCGATGTCCAGCTTGAGGGGGCCGGGATAGGCAACATCGCGCGGGGTGGGCAGGGCGGGAGCCGCCGCCAGTGGCTGGGGCTGCGAACGCGCGGCCTGCTGCGCGAAGGCCGGCGTAACGGCCAATACAGCGGCGGCGACGAAAACCGAGGCAAATCTCAAAGGCGACTCCCAGTCAGGCTGACTCTCCGGCGTGAAAATACACTGTGCTTCGCCTACGCCAAGACAACGCTGGCGAACCCGCCGAAACTGGTGCACGTCATTGTAATGACACCGAAAGGGTGCGTCGGAGGGAGACTGGCATGGCAACTGCTGCACAGGATGGCGGGCAAAAGAAGCCCACCTCGATGCGCACGGTCGTGCTGGCGTCATCCACGGGCACCGCGTTCGAATGGTATGACTTCTTCGTCTATGGCGCAGTCGCGCCGGTCATCGCCCGCAACTTCTTCTCCCAGCTGGATGAAACCTCCGGCCTGCTGGCCTCGCTGGCGCTGTTCGCGACGGGCTTCCTGTTCCGGCCGCTGGGCGCGATGATCTTCGGCTGGCTGGGCGATCGCTACGGCCGCAAGGGCGCGTTTCTGGCGACTGTCGTCATCATGGGCGGGGCAACCTTCGCCATCGGCCTGCTGCCCACCTACGCGCAGGCAGGCGGCATCGGCACCATCCTGCTGATTATCATCCGCATCCTGCAGGGTCTTGCCCTCGGCGGTGAGTACGGCGGCGCAGCAATCTATGTCGCTGAACATGCGACGGCTGAGCGTCGTGGTGTGTCGACAGGCTGGATTCAGGCGTCCGCATCCTTCGGTCTTTTGGGCGCCCAGGCTGTGGTGCTCACCACGCGCCTGACGGTCGGCGAGGAAGCCTTCATTGCATGGGGATGGCGCGTGCCGTTCATCCTGTCGCTCGGCTTGTTGGCGGTCTCGATCTGGATGCGCGCCAAACTGCACGAGAGCCCGGAGTTCGAGCGGGCGCGCGAGGAGAAGAAGCTCAGCTCTGCGCCATTCAAGGATGTGTTCCTCGACTGGAAGAACCTTAAGCTGGTCCTGATTGCGCTGTTATCGATCACCGGCGCGCAAGGCGCCATCTGGTGGTGCACCTTCTCGTATTCGCAGGTGTTCCTGGAATCGACCATGAAGTTCGAGCCGTTCCTGACCAACATGGTTCTGGGCGCGGCGACGCTGGTGTCGATCCCGCTCTACATCTTCTTCGCCTGGATGTCGGACCGCATCGGACGCAAGCCAGTCATCGCCTTCGGCATCGGCCTGGCGTTGGTCGCTGTATTCCCGTCCTTCCAGATGATGGCGCGGGGCGCCAACCCGGCCTTGTTCGAGGCGGTCGACAAGGCGCCGGTGAGCATCCACGCCCCGCAGGGCACATGCTCGTTCCAGTTCGATATCCTCGGCCGTGCGCGTTATGAGACGGCATGCGACATCGCCCGGGCCGCACTCACGCGGGTAGGTGTGGCGTATCACACGGAAGCTGCCGCCGCTGGCGAGCCGACGACCGTGCACGTCGGCGGCGCCGTTGTGCCGGTAACGGGAGGCGAAGGTCTGTCAGGGCCGGAGCTCAAGAAGGTCGCCGACAAGGCTGGCGCCGATATCTCCGCATCGCTCAGCGCGGCGGGTTACCCAACCAACGCACACGATGGCCAGACGAATTGGCTGCTAATCGCGCTGGGCCTGGCGGCGATGGTTGTGGCGGCAACGGCGCTCTATGGCCCGCAGGCTGCGGCACTGGTCGAGCTGTTCCCGACCAACATCCGCTACACGGCGCTTTCGGTGCCTTACCATGTGGGTGTCGGCTGGGTAGGCGGCTTCATGCCCGTGACGGCGTTCGCGATCGCGGCTGCGACCGGCGATATCTTCTCGGGTCTCTGGTATCTCGTGTTCTTCGCAGGCATCAGCTTCGCCTGCTGCATCTTCCTGCTGCCAGAAACGAAGGGCAGGCCGCTGTCCTGAAGGGTTAGGCCGGCTTTGTTGGCGTCACGAGCGGCAGCTTGATCGTGGCGCTCAGGCCGTTCGGCGTGCGGTTGCTGAGAACCAGCACGCCGCCATGGGCTTTCGCAATCGCATCAGCCAGCGTTAGGCCCAGCCCGGCGCCGCCCGTGGTGCGATTGCGCGAGGCGTCGCCGCGATAGAACGGGTCTGCAGCCGATGCCAAGGCTTCAGCCGACATACCCGGCCCGTCATCCTCGACCTTCACCAGCACCTCTGACTCCAGTCGTGAAACCGTGAGCCGTGCAACGCCCCCATAAGCAACTGCATTGTCGATCAGATTGCGAAGCGCGCGCCTGAACAGCACCGGCCGGCAAGCGACCGGCGCCTTCTCCGAAGTTGCAAGCGACACGGGCGCTCCAGTTTCGGCATAGTCTTCCACCATGTCCTCGACGAGGATCGAGACATCCATGGTCTGGACCGGCTCCTTGGAGCGGCCCTGACGCGACAACTCGAGAATGTCTTCCAGCAGATCGCTTGCTTCCTCGATCGTGCGGATAGCCTTCTGACGCTCCGCTTCCGGCTCCATGCTCTCGATGCGAATGCGGAGGCTCGCGAGCGGCGTGCGCAGGTCATGACCCAGCGCGCCCAGCATGACGTCTTTCTCGCCAAGCAACTGACTGACGCGTCGGCTCATGGCGTTGAACGCTTCCAGCGTCTGCCGAACGTCGCCCGGACCCTGTACGACGACCTCTTGCGGTTCTCCCGCCGCGCCGACTTTCTGCGCCGCTTCGGTCAGGTCGCGCAGCGGCCGGCCGACGCGGTTGGCGATCCAGAGCGCGGCCGTAAGCACGAAGGCGAATATGATGAAGGTGCTGGCGCCGAGCAGGAAGATGTCGCCGCTCGTACCTTCGGGAGAGATTGTGATGCTGGTCAGCCAGCGTTTGTCCGGAAGCTGCGCGGTGAGCACGATCTCGCGCGCTTCTCGCGGAGGGCGAGGTTGGCCGGCGTCGGGCGACGGCATCGGGCCATTCCCGAAATTCGGCGGCGGGCCACCATTGTCGCGATCGCTACGAGGCGGGCGAGGCGCATCCTGATCGGCAATAGGTCCGAAGCGGAAACGGTCGCGGTCTCCATTGTCGAAGCGCGGTCGCATGCCGCCCATGGCCGATCGGTCGGGCCACATGATCGTGTGGACTGATGCCTGTATCTCAACCGCATCGAGGTCGGCGTCTTTCAGCGCGCTGGAAAGACGCTGTTCCATCGTGCCGTCGCGGGGAAGATTGCGGGTCTCGACCGGGTTGGTGTCCTGCAGCTGATAGCGGCTGGGACCAAGGCGGGCGATCGGCATCTGTTGCCCTGTTGGGGGAGGCGAACTGAACACCTCACGCGCAACATCGACAAAGCGCGCGACGGCCGGGCCCGTCTGCTCGATCAGTTGCGCGCGATGACGCTCGCCGATCAGCAATACAAAGTTGACGGCGCTCGCCACAAGCAGGGCGCCCGCCATCACGAGCGCCAGTTGGCCCGGCAAGCTGCGTGGCAGGAAGGACTTCAAAGCTTCCTCACCTCGGTCGCGAAGCTATAGCCGCCACCCCAGACCGTTTTGATGTATTTGGGCGTCTTGGGGTCTTCCTCGATCTTGCGGCGCAGGCGGCTGATCTGGTTGTCGATAGACCGATCAAACACGCCGGCTTCACGACCTTGCGTCAGATCGAGCAATTGATCTCGCGTCAGCACCAGCTTGGGGCGTTCGACAAGCGTGAGCAGCAAAGTGTACTCGCCCGACGACAGGGGAACACTAAGGCCATCTGCGCCTACCAGCTCGCGCTCGCCGGTTTTCAGCACCCAGTCTCCAAAAGCAAAGGCCGCTGTTTCCGGAGATGTCTGCTTCGGCGGCAGGCTGTTGGTGCGCCGTACAACGGCCTTCACGCGTGCGAGCAATTCGCGCGGAGAGAAGGGCTTCAGCACATAGTCGTCGGCGCCGACTTCAAGGCCCAGGATGCGATCCAGTTCTTCGGTGCGGGCAGTCAGCAGGATAACGGGCAGGTTGCTGGTCGAACGGATATGCCGGCAGAGGCTGAGGCCGTCCTCGCCCGGCATCATGATGTCTGAAATCACCAGATCGAAGGCGTGCGCCGCCAGCAGCGCGCGGGCCTCGCCCGCATTCGCCGCCGCTTTCACGCGAAACTGGTTGTTCTCGAAATACTTGACGAGCGGCTCGCGGATCGAGGCTTCATCTTCGACGATCAGGATGTTCTGACTCATAGGCAATCCAGTATCACAAAACAGCCATAGCCTGCTGCATCGAAATAGGCCGACGCAACAGGCTATAGCCCAGGAAAACGAAGATCCCGCGGGGAGGGGGGAGGAGCGGGATCTACGTTCTTGAAGTTACGGGCGGTCCGGTCTCAGCGCCTGCAGTTCGGCGACAGTTACCGTTCCATCCTTGTTAGCGTCAGCGCGCGCGAAGGCTTCGGCGCCGCGGGCGGAGAAATCAGCGAAGCTGATCTTGGCGTCGGCCGCCGCCTTATCGGCATTGGCTTTCACACGCTCGGGGCGACCCCGGTCGCCTTTGCGGTGACCGCCGTGGTCACGGCCGGGCGCTTTCGCGTCCACCCGCGGACCGCCAGCCGAGAACTCGGACGGGCTAAGCTGGCCGTTCTTGTCCTTGTCCAGCTCGGTAAACCGGATCTTGGCCATCTCAGCCCGGCGGGTGTCATCCATCGCCTTGCGCTGGGCTTGGCGTTCTTCCTGCGTGATGAAGCCGTCCTTGTTGGCGTCGATCTTGTCGAAGCGGGCGCGCTGGCCGGCATCGAATTCCGCTTTGGTCAGTTTGCCGTCGGCATTTGCGTCGAATTCCAGCAGGCCAAAGCCAGCCAGACCGGGTCCGCGACCAGCGCCAGCCGGCGGCTGGGCGGCGGCCGAGCCAGCGACGAGAGCGAGAGCGGCGGTTGCTATCAGACGAAGTTTCATTGGGAGGCGTCTCCAGTAACGGCGATCGAGGTGTCGCCCTATGAGAGCCAAGATGAGCAAGATCTGTCGCAGGACTGCGCCGAACGTGCGCAACCTTTGTCGCAGAATGTCGGATTAGCAGTCTCGATTGGGACCTATTTGAAGCCAAACATCGAGCTGAACCAGTCTGTGATGCCGGGAAGCGCCCCGATCAGAAGAATCAGCAGGAAGTAAGCGGCAACCGATGCCGCCACGGTCACGACCATACCGATCAGAACGATGATCCCGTCGCGTTCGACCAGGCCCATGCCGAGAACGGCGCAGGCGAGGGCGGGCGGAAAGTTTCCACCAGGCGGCAGGGGCAGTATCAGGATAATCGCCATTATCAGGATGATCACCCCGATCACGACCGTCGCGGCCTTGCCGGTCAGCACCAGCAGGCGGGGTTTTGCGAACTTCTCGATGAATTCGAGCTGCGGTTTGATCTTCTCGAAGCCCGAGACAAGCGATTTCCGAGAAAAACCCTGTTTTGACAGGATTTTTGGAAGCCAAAGCTCTTGCCGCCCGATCACCATCTGCAACGACACGATCAGCAGCGCGATGCCCACGACCGTCGGCACGCCCGGCGGCATCGGGATGACCGAGGGGATTGCAAAAAGCAGGGTTGCGAGGCCAAAGGCGCGGTTATCCAGCGCGTCCAGGATCTCGGCGATGGTCACCCGCTCGCTTTCGCCGCGTACGGCCGAAATCAGCAGGTCGGACGTTCGCTGGCCGGGGTGTGGGTCTGGTTCGGTCGAAATCGAGGAAATGTCGCTCAATAGGCTCGGCCCTGCAGTTTCAATGTCTTGGCCTACACGTCGCGCGACCATCGGTTCCGACATTTTGGATAGCGCTTTTCAGTCCCAACTGGTAGCGCAGAGGCCGATTGGGCGGGTTCTGGAACGAACCGCGCCGGTAACCGTGCAGGCAAGAGACGCTGATGTGGTGGGATAAACCCGGAACGAAGCCGAAGCCGGAAGGCAAGCCGCTTCCCTTCATGAAAATCCGCTGGCTGGGCTTCATCGTCACGACGCTGATTTTCGTGGTCACGACTGTCTCGCTCGCAACTCAGGGCCTCAATCTGGGCCTCGACTTCACCGGCGGCGTCCAGATCGAAGCGACGCGCGCGACTCCGTTCGACGTCGCCAACGTCCGGGAACAGATTCTCAAGGCCGGGTTCGAAGACAGCGTCATCACGACGTCCAATGGCGGCCAGACCGTTATCATCCGTCTTCCGGTTGAAACCGGCGCCGAAGAGGTGCCCGCGATCGCGCAGCGCGTCACGCAGCTTCTCGGTGACGGGGTTTCCGTCCAGGTGCCGGCCGTCGTTGGTCCCAAGGTTTCCGGCGAGTTGTTCATGAGCGGCGTTCTGGCGGCCGTTCTCGCGGTTGTCGGCATCGGCATGTACGTCTGGTTCCGCTTCGAGGTGAAGTTCGGCACCGGCGCTTTCGTGACGACTTTCCACGACGTTTATGCGGTCGTCGGCCTGTTCTCGATCACCCAGATGACCTTCGACCTGACGATCGTCGCCGGCGTGCTGACGGTGGCGGGTTACTCAATCAACGACACGGTCGTGGTCTATGACCGCATCCGCGAGATGCTGAAGAAGTACAAGAAGCTCCCGATCCAGGAAGTTATCGACATCTCGATCACCTCGACCCTGTCGCGCACGATCATGACCTCGCTGGCGACCATGATGGCGGCTGGCGCGATGGCGTTCCTGGGCGGGCCGGTCCTGTTCGGCTTTGCCGTTTCGATCATGTTCGGCATCATCATCGGCACGTATTCGTCGATCTTCGTGGCCGCGCCGATGCTGATTCACCTGCCGGGCCGTCTGCCGGGCGCCAAATACACTGGCGCCGAAACCACGGCGAAAGCGACACCGTAGGCTTTCAGGCCCCTATACGCGAAAGGGCTGGCGCACTTCCGCGGCCCCATTACTGTGCTGCATGCAGGCGACGTCATTCTCCACAGGCGGAGGCGCGCCACCGGGGTGGAGGATAGACGATGGCCGTAATTGACGCGCCGGCCAGCGGCCACCGACGCAAGGGGCCTTTCTATACCGAGCTGTATTTTCAGGTGCTGCTGGCGATCTTCGTCGGCGGCCTGATCGGCGCGCTGTTCCCGCTGTGGCATACGGTGCCGGCGCTGGATCCCGCTACGGGCCAGCCGATGATTGATCCCACCACGCTTCAGCCGGTCCATCGGCAGGTGGCGATCGCAGAGAATGGCTGGGTCCGCGAATACCTGAAGCCGCTGGGCGACCTGTTCATCAAGGTCGTGAAGATGATCATCGCGCCGGTGGTGTTCCTCACCATCGTGATCGGCATTGCCGGCATGCGCGACCTCGGCAAGCTTGGCCGGGTGGTCTTCAAAGCCTTTGCGTACTTCCTGACCTTCTCGACCCTCGCGCTGGTGGTCGGCCTGATCGTGGCCAACGTCTTCCAGCCCGGGTCCGGCATGAACATCGATGCGAGCCGCCTGGACCCAACAGCGGTCGAGCGCGTGCACGGCTACGAAGCGCAGTCGCATGACCTGACTATCCTCGGCTTCATCAGCGACATCGTCCCGACGACATTTGTCGGCGCGTTCACCGGCGGCAGCATCCTGCCGGTTCTGTTCCTGGCGGTGGTGTTCGGCATCTCTCTGGCGTCCGTAGGCGAACGCGGCCAGCAGGCTGTCGACGTGCTTTCATCATTCAGCACCGCCGTATTCAAGATGGTCGCGATCCTGATGCGCGCGGCGCCGATCGGCGCGTTCGGGGCCTTCGCTTTCATCATCGCCGATCAGGGC
The DNA here is from genome assembly GCA_965229115.1 of Hyphomonadaceae bacterium. Classification (GTDB taxonomy): domain Bacteria; phylum Pseudomonadota; class Alphaproteobacteria; order Caulobacterales; family Hyphomonadaceae; genus UBA7672. The sequence goes on from CBDDIR010000003.1 coordinate 1,770,864, forward strand.
GTCGATGCGATCGCGGATCTGGCCAAGCTTATCGGTGCAGTATGGCTCACGTCACTGCTGTTCGTGCTGCTGATCCTTGGCGCGGTCGGCTGGTGGGCTGGGTTCAACATCCTCCACCTCATCCGCTACCTGAAGGAAGAGCTGTTCCTCGTGCTCGGCACGTCATCCTCGGAGTCGGCGCTGCCGGCGCTTATGGAGAAGATGGAGCGGGCAGGGTGCGCGCGGCCGGTTGTCGGCCTGGTCGTTCCGACCGGTTATTCGTTCAATCTCGACGGCACCAACATCTACATGACGCTCGCTGCCCTTTTTATCGCGCAGGCGACGAACACACCACTCGGCCTCAGCGATCAGATCATTCTGCTCCTCGTGGCGATGCTCAGCTCGAAGGGCGCTGCTGGCGTCACCGGCGCCGGCTTCATCACGCTGGCTGCGACGCTGGCTGTCTTCCCGTCGATCCCGATCGCCGGCATGGCCATCATCCTCGGCGTCGACCGCTTCCTGTCCGAGTGCCGGGCGCTCACCAACTTCATTGGCAACGCGGTGGCGACCATCGTCGTCAGCCGCTGGGAAGGCGCGCTGGATCGTGACCGGCTACAGGCCGCGATGAATGGCAAGCCGATGCCGCTGGCGGCTCCGCCTATCGAACAGGACACGGATTAACGCTATCGCGACCGCCTGAAGCGCCGATCTACCGGCCAGACGCTCGTTTTCTGGGCTTTTTGCTGTGTCAGCGGCGTCACAGGATCGTCTTGCCGCAGGCAATTTGTGACATTTGCATTGCGCACGGGATTTTACCCGTGCCACAAATATCAGGCCGGAGTCAGGACCGGCACACGAGTTGGCATTCTGAAGTCAGACAACCAACGACTAAGCAAATCGGGCGGCTTCGGCCGCCCTTTTTCTTTGCCCATCCTGTTCCGCCATTAGGCTAGATGCTCTTCGACCGACCGGCCCAGAACGGCGCTCGGACCTGCGCACGCAGCACCTTGCCGGCGGCATTGCGCGGCAGCGTGTCGACGAAGTCCACCGTGCGTGGGCGCTGGAAGCCCGGCAGCTTGTCCTTAGCGAAATCCATGATCGACTGAACCGTCTCCTGCGTGCGCGGCACGCCGGGCTTCAGTTCGACCACAGCCTTGATCTCTTCACCCCAATCCTCGTTGGGCACGCCGACGACAGCAGCGTCTGCAATGTCGGGGTGGCGGATCAGGATCTCGTCGATCTCGACCGGATAGATGTTCACACCGCCGGAGATGATCAGCTCGGCTGTGCGGCCGGTGAGGAACAGATCGCCATCTGCATCGAAGCGGCCCATATCGCCGAGCGTGAACCAGTCGCCGCGATAGCTGGAGTCCGTCTTGGTCTCTTCCTTGTAGTACTCGAAGCGACCGGTGGCCGGCGCCTTCACATAGATGAGGCCCTCGGTCCCCTGCGGAACCAGATTGCCTTCGATGTCCAGCAGCTTGATCTCGACACCCGGAACCGCTTTGCCGACCGTGCCTGGCTTTTTCAGCCATTCGTGCGGGCCGACGAATACGCCGCCGCCTTCTGTAGAGGAGTAGTATTCGTAGATCGTGGGTCCGAACCATTCCATCATCTGCTGCTTGACATGAGCGGGGCAGGGCGCCGCGCCATGGATGATCCAGCGCATCGACGAGACGTCGTACTTCTTCCGAGTCTCTTCGGGCAGTTGCAGCATGCGGTGCATCATCGTGGGGACGACGTGCGTGTGGGTGATCTTGTATTGCTCGATCAGGCGCAGCGTTTCTTCTGCATCCCACTTGTCCATCAGGACGACGCCAACACCGGCATTGATCGGGATGACGAAGTTAATCCCGAGCGGCGCCGCATGATACAGCGGGCCGGTGATCAGCGAGAGATCGGTCTTCGGATTCCACTTCGCCGTTTCGTTGCAGACGCCGGTGAGTTGCGACACCACGGGGCGCGTGCGGCGGTAAACGCCTTTCGGACGTCCGGTCGTGCCGGACGTATAGAGCATCGTCGAGCCTGGCTCCGGGTCTTCGATATTCTCGGTGCTCTCTGCGGCGAGCGACGCCTCGTAGTCGTCGAAGCCCGGAATGGCCCCGGCGAAAGCCAGCTTCACATTGAGCTTGTTGGCGGCCTTCGTGGCGGCTTCCGTCGCCCCGGCAACGAAGCGACCGCTGGCGATGAGCGCTTTGGCGTCCGAGTTGTCGATGACGTACGCGATCAGCTCAGGCGACTGGTGCCAGTTGACGGCGGTAAGCCGGAAGCCCGCGCGTTGAGTTGCCGCCCAGACTTCTGCGAACTCAGGTCCGTTGTGGGCGAGCAGGGCGACGCCGTCGCCGGGTTGCACGCCGCGCTTGCGCAGGAGGTGCACGATCTGGTTGGCGCGGTCGTTGAACTCGCGCCAGGTGCGGTTCCCGTTCTGCGAGATGATGGCCAGCTGATCCGGCATGCGGCGGGCATTGACCGCCACGGTCATACCCTGGGCGGTCAGCTGCTCGTCAGTCAGAGTGTCGGTCTTGCTCATAGGTTCGCGTTCCCGGATCCCGGTTGTGGCCGGCAACATAGAGCCGCGCGACCGTTATGGGCAATGTGTGCGGTTAGGCTGTCGCCGGTTTGAACTCATCGCGCAGCTGGCGTTTCAGCACCTTGCCGATCGACGACCGCGGCAGCGAGTCGACCAGCGTGGCGTAGGTAAGCCGCTGGGTCTTGCCGACCCGAGCATTCATCCACTGGCGCAGCTCGTCCGCCGTTGCGGAAGCGCCGGGGCGCAGCACGATGAAGGCGGCGGGCGTTTCGCCCCATTCACGCGACGGGATGCCGACCACGGCGCTTTCGGCGACGGCGGGGTGCTTGGCGAGTTCGGCTTCGAGATCGCTGGGATAGACATTGAAGCCGCCGGTGATGATCATGTCTTTCTTCCGGTCGCCGAGAACGAGGAAACCGTCTTCATCGAAGCGGCCAACATCGCCGGTGCGGATGAAACGCTCGCCATTGGGGCTGTACCATTCGGCATCCGCCGTCTTCTTCGGCTGGTTATGGTAGCCGGTCATGATCGACATCGACTTGCCGACGACTTCACCGGTCTCGCCGCGGGGCATTTCCTTGCCGTCTTCGCTGATGATGCGGATGTCGTGGCCCGGCGCCGGCTGGCCGACCGTGTGCAGCTTGTTTGGGAATTCGTGGGCGCGCAGCAGGCAGGAGCCGCCGCCTTCCGTCATGCCGTAGATCTCGACGAGCCCGCCCGGCCACCGCTTCAGGATGTCGGCTTTGAGGTCAGCGCCGAACGGTGCGCTGGTGCAGGTCTTCATGCGGAAGGTGGAAAGATCGAAGCTGTCGAAGTCGGGCAGGTCCATCAGGCGGCGGTATTGTACCGGCACGAGCATGGCGTGCGTGGCGTGATGCGTCTGCGAGAGTTCGAGGAAGCCGCGCGCGTCGAACTTGCGCATGAGCACGACAGTGCCGCCGCGCACGAGAGCGGGGATCAGGCTGACCAGCGTTGTGTTCGAATAGAGAGGCGTCGAAACAACCGTGACGGCATCCGGTCCGTAGCCCAGCGCTTCGGCGCGGCGGATGTGGCCCCAGCGCATGCTGTGCGGCTGCACGATGCCTTTGGGCGTGCCGGTTGTGCCGGACGAGTAGATGATATTGAAGGTCTGGCCAGGGTCGATCGTGACGGGCGTGGGCTTGGCGCCTTCGGGCGCCAGCCAGGACGCGAACGAAGGATTGGCAGAGCCTTCCAAAGCGATGCGCTTGACCGTCAGCTTCTCGGCGACGGTATCGAGCGCGGAACTCGCGCTGTCATCGACGAACAGCAGGCCAGCGCCGCAATCGCGGACCATGGCGGCGAGTTGTTCCGGTGTCGAAGATGGCGCCAACGGGCAGGCGGCTGCGCCGATACGGAGCGCGGCGACGTAGGTGGTTACGTATTCGATCGACGACGGTCCGCACATCGCTACCGCGCCGCCATTGCCGACGCCGTCACGCTGGAGCGCGGCTGCGGCGCGGTCGATCAGGGCGTCGAACTCGGCGAAGGTGACCTGACGTGCGCCGTCGACGACAGCGACATGGTTCGGTCGCTCCTGGGCGTGCGCACGGATCATGTCCGGCATGGTGGCGAAAGGTTGCTCGAGAAGCTGGGCTGCCGTGGTCATATGCGTCTCACTTGCCGATGAAGTTGGGCGAACGCCGCTCGCGAAACGCGGCGCGGCCTTCCTTGAAGTCCTGACTGTCGAAGCACGTATCGATGGCGCGCTGCGCTTCGCCTTGCAACGCCGGATCTATAGCGGCACGGCTGGCGAGCTTGGCGGCGGTGAAGCTCATGGGCGCTGTCTGGGCGATCTGGGCAGCCATGTCGCGAACGGTGGTTTCCAGGTCGCCCACCGGGACGACGCGGTTGACGAAGCGGGCTGCCAGGGCTTCGGCGGCCGTGAAGTGCCGCGCGGTGGCCAGCATTTCCATGGCGATGCCGCGACCAACGATCGACTGCAGCCGCGCCAGATTGTCGAGTTCATAGCCCAGGCCGAGCTTGCCAGCGGGAACGCCAAAGCGGGCGTCGTCGGAACACAGGCGGATGTCGCAGGCGCTGGCGATGACCATGCCGCCGCCAATGCAGAAGCCGCGGATCATCGCGATGACCGGCACCGGCGCTTCGATCAGGGACGCGGTTGCGGCGGTGACTGCTTCGGTGAAGGGGCGATTGGAAGCCGCGTCATGTCGCTGGACTTCGAACTCGGCGATGTCGGCGCCCGAGATGAAGGCCTTGTCGCCAGCGCCACGGACCACGATGGCTCGGACGTCCGGGATGGTGGTGAGGCCGGCAACGGCGGCGGGCAGGTCATCCCACATGTCGCGGCGGACGGCATTGAGGCGTTCCGGCTGGTTAAATGTGATCCAGCCGATCTGCCCGTCCTGTGCGGTCACCAGTCGCCCGCCGGCATATTCCATAGACCAGAACCTTGATTCTCATTCAGTTCGTTGCGTTGACCCGTTTGGACAACGCCTCTACGACCCATATCTAAGCGCTAGGCTGGTTGCCGTTACGGAGGCAAGGGCTATGCGCGCGGGAAGGCAACAAATCGGCGCAGAACCGTCGCCGCACCCGCAAAAGGGGAGGAAATACCCGCCACAGGTATGCCTCTCCGCTGGAGATCTGGACGTGTCTGAATTTGCATCTTGCCGGGTCGCCAACGCATGAGCGACCGCCTTCTGCCCCCGGGCCTTACCGGCGACCTGGATGTGCTTGCATTTGCCGAAACGGAACTCGCGGCGGGACGTCCGGCGGCGCTGATCACCATCGTCAATCTGGATGGACCGTTTTCGCGTCCACTCGGCGCGCAGTTGGCGGTCTCCGGCAGCCAACAGTTCGCGGGCAGTATCTCCGGCGGCTGCCTAGAGCGCGCCCTGACCGAAGAGGCCCAGATCGCGATCCGCGAAGGTACGAACCGGGTCCTGCGTTATGGAACCGGCTCTCCCTATCTGGATGTGCGTCTGCCGTGCGGCGGCGGCATCAATCTGTATGTCGATGTGAATATCGACCGCGCCCAACTGCAACGGGCAATTGCGCTTGGCCGTGCGCGTCGTAGCTTCTCCCTGACTTTCGATCCGGCATCCACGCGTGCGTCGTTCCGGGTCGAGGATGAAAACTTCGAGGCTCCCAGCGGACATTTCGCGCGGCGCTTCGACCCAAAACTCCGGATCGTGCTGGCGGGGCGTGGATGGGAGATCGTGGCGATGAGCCAGTTGGCCCAGACGGCCGATGTCGAACTCGTGGTCGCAAGCCAGGAGCAAGCGACGCTTGAATTCTGCCGTCCGTATGCTGATCAACTGATCCAACTGACCGTGCCGAAAGCCACGCCGGACCTGCCGCTTGATGCCGATACGGCTGTGGCATGTCTTTTCCACGAGCATGAGTGGGAAGCCGAGCTTCTGCTCAAGGCGCTGCGCAGCCCGGCCTTCTATGTCGGCGCGCTTGGCTCGCGCCAGACGCAGCGTACACGGAGCGATGTACTGTCGGCGCTTGGCGCGACGCCTGAGGAATTGCAGCGTCTCAAGGGTCCGATCGGTCTTTTTCCCTCGCAAGACCCTCGCTCGCTCGCTATGTCGGCGCTCGCTGAGATTGTAAAAGTTCGAACGACAAAGAACGGAGGCGCAGCATGAGCGTCGCCATGAACCGCACCGCCATCGTATTGCTGACATCCGGCTTGTCGCGCCGCTATGGCAGCAAGGACAAGATGCTGGCTGATCTTGGCGGCCAACCGCTCGTCGAGCATTCGGCGCGTGCGATTGCGCAGCTTGAGCCTCTGGCGCGTGTCGCTGTGTGTCCGTCAGAGCGGCCGCAGATTGGCGAGCGGCTGATCAACCGCTTCGTCATCGCCGTGAACAAGAAGCCGAAGCTTGGCCTTGGTCATTCGATCGCAGTCGGCGTGAATGTCGCGCTACAGTTCAAGCCCGATGCGATCCTGCTGGCGATGGGCGACATGCCGTTCATGGAGCCTTGGGTGTTCGAGGACGTGGTCGGCCGACTGATCCAGGGCGTCGACATCGTGCATGCCGGTTCGGCCGATCGTCCGCATCCGCCGACCGCATTCGGCCCGGCGACGTTCGACGCGCTCGCGGCTCTCGATGGCGATGACGGTGCGAAACGAATTATCGGGCAGGGTGGCTTCAAGGTGGTTGCGCTCAATGCGCCGGCGCCGTTGCTGCTCGACGTCGATACGCGTGAAGACCTTCAGCTTGCGCAGAGCCAGCTCAAGATCCTGAAGCGGCATCGCGGCGCGGAACTGGATGCGCGTCAGACAGAGTCACCTGCGCCTGTGGATAACCAGGACGAGCTGGCGTCGATCGACATGGAAGAGATGCCGGTGGTCGGCCGCCGCGCGGCGCGCTCAAACCGGCGTTAGCCGCCGCGCTCGATCCGCTTCACATCGATCCAGAGCGCTTCCTGTTCGTCCAGCGTCAGGCTGGCGAAGTCCTGCCCACGTGCCCGGGCCAGCTCTTCCATACCCGAAAATCGTTTCACAAACTTTGAGTTCGCGTTGCGAAGTGCTTCTTCCGGATCGACCGCCAGCTTGCGACAGAGATTGGCGACGACGAACAGCATGTCGCCAAGCTCCTCGGCGATGTGGGCCTGATCCTTCACCGGAGCCGCAATCGCTTCCTCAAGCTCGCCGATCTCTTCCTGAAGCTTCTCCAGAACCGGTCCGGCAGACGGCCAATCGAAGCCAACCCGGCCGGCGCGCTTGGTCAGCTTCTCTGCCCGCATCAGCGCCGGCAGCGCCAGCGCCACCCCGTCCAGCGCACTGGCCGGACCGTCCTTGGCCTTCTTGGCCCTCTCGGCTGCCTTCATGACTTCCCAGGCCCCGGTCTGGGCGTCGGCGCTGTGGATAACTTTGTCGCCAAAGACATGGGGATGCCGGTCGACCATCTTGTCGACCAGCCCGCGCACGACGTCGTCGATATCGAAGTGGCCGGCTTCCTCGGCCATGCGGGCATGGAAGACGGATTGGAACAGCAGGTCGCCCAGCTCCCCCTTCAGCTCGCCCATGTCCTTCTTCTGGATCGCGTCAGCGACCTCGTAGGCTTCCTCGATCGTGTACGGCGCGATCGTCTCGAAGGTTTGTTCGATGTCCCATGGACAGCCCGAGCCTGGCGTCCGCAGCCGAGCCATTAACGTGACCAGATCGCGCCAGGGGTCCCCGCTTGAGGGGAGGGAGCGGTCCCCGCCTGAGCTCGTCGCCGGGTCGCCGCCGGCGGTCGTTTTTGTCGGAGCCGGATCAGCCATCGCTCAAAGCCCCATATCGGCAAGTCGCATAATCAACATTATGGGCAATAATGATTGGACTGAAATCAGGCATTTGGCGGGATTTCCAGTTCCATACCGTCAAACGCCGGCTGCACGCCGGCCGGCAGCTCTGCCCTGAGCTTCTGGTAGTCGAGATCGACATGGAGGTTCGTCAGAACCGACCGGCGCGGCTTCAGCTGTTCGATCCAGCCAAGCGCCTGCGAAACGCTCGCATGCGTCGGATGGTCGGTGTAGCGCAGCGCGTCGACCACGAACGTGTCCAGACCGCCGAGCCGCGCCAGCGTCGTGTCCGGCAGCCGGACCACATCGTTGCAATAAGCAAAGTTCCCGATCCGGAAGCCCAGCGACGGGATCCCGCCATGGTCCTGATGGAGCACCAAGATATCCACAGGCCCGCCCGGACCCTCGATCCGGGTAACCTTCCCGTCCTCAAGGTCCACCTTCTTGTCGAGGATAGCCGGATAGGACCCAGCCCCGTCGAAGCAGTAGTCGAACCGTCGGCCGACAATGTCCGCCGTGACCTGGTCCATATGCACCGGCATGCGCCGGCGGTGACGAATGACCAGCGCGCGGAGATCGTCGATCCCATGGCACTGGTCAGCGTGCTCATGGGTCAGCAGCACAGCGTCCAGCCGTACGATCCGGGCGGCCAGAAGCTGCTCGCGCATGTCTGGCGAGGTATCCACCAGCACCAGGGTCGGCTCTGTCGCACCCGGGGCCCAGGACCGGATCAGGATCGAGCACCGGGACCGGCGGTTTCGGGGTTCGGCCGGGTCGCAGGCGCCCCAGTCATTGCCGATCCGCGGAACGCCGCCGGACGAACCCGACCCGAGGATCCGAACCTGCAACCTGCCCTTGGCTCCAGCCGCGCTCATGCCGCCCTCCGGAACAGCGCGACGGCGTTGGCAGTCGTCAGCTGGGCAGCTTCCTCGAAGCTCAAGCCGCGATGTCCGGCGAATGCCTTGCAGACCTCCACCAGGTACGCTGGTTCGTTGCGGCGACCACGATGCGGGATCGGCGCAAGATACGGACAGTCGGTTTCAAGGATGATCCGCTCAAGCGGCACCTTCGCCATCACGTCACGTACATCGGATGCGCCCTTGAACGACAGGATGCCCGACACGGAGAAACGCGCATCGAGATCCAGCGCGCGCTGAGCCAGCCGTGCGCCGCTCGTATAGCAGTGCATCAGGATGCGGAACGGGCCGCGCTTGTACTCACGCTCGAGAATGTCGCCGGTGAGATCGTCAGCTTCGCGCGTGTGTACGACTAGCGTGAGCCCAGTCTCACGCGCCGCGTGGATGTGCTCCACGAAGCTGCGCTCCTGCAGAGCGATATCACTGTAGCCATAGTGCTGATCGAGTCCGGTCTCGCCAATGCCGACCACCTTTGCATGCCGAGCTTCCTCAACGAGCGTCTTGGCTTCGAGCGACCAGTAGTCCTTGGCATAGTGCGGGTGCACGCCGACCGTGCATGTGATGTCGTCGTTCGCTTCTGCGATGGCGCGCACGGCAGGATAGCGATCGAGTCGATCGCAGATCGTGACGAAGCGCGTGACGCCTGCAGCGCGTGCGCGTGCGAGAATGGCGTCGACCTCGCCCGTGAACTGCTCGGCGTGAAGATTGACGTGAGTGTCGAACAACATGATCAGCCGCCTGCCCGTGCCAGCCGCGCAACGCGCGACAAGGCGGCGGCCACGGTCTGTGCGCGATCCTGATTGAGCGCCTGAGCTTCGGCGTCGATACGCATCACGTCGAGCGCTGCGCTAGCCCAGTCGCCGGCAATCGTCGGGTCGAATTCGCGTGCAGCGCGCTTCTGCAAGCTGAGGCGCAGAGCTTCCATCGCGGCCGCCATGGAGGCGTCGCTCTTCGAAGCTTGCGTCAGTGCGGCGTGAAGGCTTCGCGCATCCGGATCACCAAGGCTGCGAACTGCCGTTGAGATCGTGTCGGCGGCAGCTGCAGCGTCAGCGCTTTCGAGTTCGAGCGCGCGCCCCGGACGGCCAGGCGCGATGCGTGCAACGGCGTCGGCACGCGCGCCATCAACGCCAGCTTGCGCGAGTGTCTGCAGCGTCTCGGTTTCGCCAAGCGCGCCACAGCGCAGCACGCGGCAGCGGCTACGGATCGTTGGCAGCAACAGCTGCTCGCCGTGAGAGATCAGGAACAGCACGGCCCGGCTGGGCGGCTCTTCAAGCGTCTTGAGGATCGCGTTTTCGCCATGCCGGTTCATCTCGTCGACAGAGTCGATGATCGCGACACGCCAGCCGCCCATCGCTGGCCGCATCGCGAAGAACTCAGAGAGCTCGCGAACGCTGTCGACCGGGATCTCGGATTTCTGCTTGCCCTTGTCGTCGATGGGACGACGGATAATGCGGAAGTCCGGATGATTGCCGGCAGAGATCAGTCGACCGACCTGTGAATCCGCAGTCGCTGCAAACTTGCCGTCGCCAGCGCCGAGCAGATGGATCGCGAACTGGATGGCGAGCCGCGCCTTGCCAACGCCGCGAGGCCCACGCAGCAGCCAGCCATGATGCAGCTTGCCGGAATCCACCGCCGCCAGGAATTCCAGCTTTGCCGCGGCATGGCCGACGACAGCGCCGAGTTCGTTCGCAACGATCTCCATCAGCGATCTCCGCCGAGACGCTCATCGATTGCAGCCATCGCTGCATCGGCCAACGCCGCAGGCGCAAGCGACGCGTCGAGCACGACGCAGCGCTGCGGATTGGCGCGCGCGATGTCGAGGAAGGCTCTGTGGACCGCCTCATGATAGCTCAGCACGCGAGATTCAATCGCGTCTTTGTCGTTAGCGCGCGCCGTCATGCGATCGCGTGCGACAGACAGGGGCAGGTCGAGGATCAGTGTGAGATCAGGCGTGGTGTCGCCAACGCAGATCCGATCCAGCGTTTCGATGTGGTCGCTGGGCACATGACCCGCCGCAGCTTGATAAGCGCGCGTAGAGTCAGAGAAGCGATCGCAGATGATCCAGCTTCCGGCTTTCAGTTCGGGCCGGATCAGCTTGTCCAGATGATCCGTACGCGCCGCATAGAACAGCAGGGTTTCTGCGACAGGCTCCCAGCCGGACACGTCGACAGGCGGATTGAGGATCAGGCTACGAATAGCTTCGGCGCCGCGGGTTCCGCCGGGCTCGCGCGTGCGAACGATTTTGTGGCCGCGAGCAGCCAGTCGCGCTTCCAGCGCGCCGGCCAGCGTGGATTTCCCTACGCCCTCGCCTCCCTCAAGCGTTATGAACCGGCCTCGCGCAGCCAAAATCTACTCGCCTTTCAGCCCCGCAATCGCTTTGCCAAACAGGCCCATCTCGTTGACGGCCTTGCCGGCGGCGACCGGGATTTTCTTGTCCGGCGTTCCAGGCGCCGAAATGATCAGGTCGCCGACAATATCGCCTTCCTTGATCGGCGCCATCAATGGAGATTTGTAGCTCACGGTTCCCTTGATCTTCGGCAGCGCATCCATGTGCAGGCCGGTAGCGTAGCTCTCGGTGGCGATGAGCGAGACCTTCTCCTGTTCGCCCATCCAGACATCAGCCACGGCAACTTCGGCGCCTTTGTTGACCAGCGTCGATGCGGTGAAGTCGAGGAAGGCGGCGCGCATCACGCGCGGACCTTCCTTCTTGCGCTCCGTCTCGCTCGTCAGGCCATTGAGAACGATGATGCGGCGTTTGCCTTCGCGCATCGCCGATCCGACCAGACCATAACCGGAGACCGACAGGTGACCGGTCTTCACGCCATCAGCGCCATCGAGCTCCCGCAGCAGCGGATTGCGGTTGTACTGGCGCGTCTTGTTGAAGGTGAACTCCGGCTCGCTGAACATCGGGTAGTATTCCGGGAAGTCCTTGATGATCCGGAAGGCGATCGTGGCGATGTCGTGCGCGCTCATGCGATGGCCCGGCGCGTCGAGGCCTGTCGCGTTCGCGAACGTCGAGTTCGTCATGCCAAGCTCTTTCGCGCGCGCCGTCGCCGCGCGTGCATAAGCTTCCTCGCTACCGAACAGACCTTCGGCGAGCACGATGCAGGCGTCATTGCCCGAGATGATGATCGCGCCCTTGAGTAGATCCTGGATCGACGCTTTCGAGTTGAGCGGCAGGAACATGGTCGAACCGTCCGTGCCGGCGCCGCCTGTGCGCCAGGCGTGCTCGCTGACCGTGAATTCGTCCGTGAGGGTGAGGCGGCCAGCTTTGATGCGCTCGAACACCATGTAGTAGAGCATCAGCTTCGACATCGAAGCCGGGATCATCGGCTCATCGCCGCGCTTGGAGTAGAGCGGAAGGCCGCCATCGCCATCCATGATGAAGGCGTAGGTCGCGGCTGTGTTGAGGGGATCGGACGCCAGCATTTGCTCTGGCGCAGGCGTCGGCGCGGGAGCCGGCGGCGTGGTCGGTTGCTGCGCTACGGCCGACGTCGCGACCAGAGCGGCAAGCAGGGTTCCAGCGATGAAACGCATGGGTGCAGACTCCCTCAAGAATCCGCCCACAAGACGGCGCTTCGGGCGCCCGCGTCAACCTTCGGAAGGTGTCAGTTTACAAGCATTTGGGCGGCCAAAGCGCGCGGGACACACCACCCTGCCCCGCTCTGGCTGCCGGCCCTGCCGTGTTGGGTCCTATTTGGCGACGACCAGCGCTTTCGTGCCGGCTGCGGCGAGGCGGGCCTGAGCCTGGTCAGCGTCCGCGCGGGTGGCCCATGGACCGACCATGACCCGGTAGAATTCAGAGCCGTTCACTTGCACCGAGTTGATCGACACCGGGCCGTTGGCGCGGAGCTGGTCACGGAGCAGGTTGGCGTTGCCGAGGTCGGCGAACGAGCCGGCCTGGAGGAAGAAGCCGGCCTTGGCTTCGATCGGACGGGCGGCTTCGAACTGGCGCGGAGCCGGGGCAACATAGGCAACCGGGATCGGCTGCGGAGCGGCGACCGGGGCGAGGTCCTGGCTGCGCACGGCGAGTTGCTGGGTGGCGGGCTGAACCGGAGCGGCGTTGGCTTCAGCCGGGGCAGGTCCGACATACTGGACGCGCACCTTGGCCGTGCCCTTGCCGTGCAGGTCGAGCGCGGCCCCGGCGGCTTTCGAGAGGTCGATGATGCGGTCGTCGACGAACGGGCCGCGGTCGTTGAGGCGCACGACAACGGTCTTGCCGTTCTCGAGGTTGGTGACGCGGACCAGCGACGGGATCGGCAGCGTCGGGTGAGCGGCAGTCATCGCCATCTCGTCGAACGTCTCGCCGGTCGCGGATTCCTTGCCGTGGAAGGTCGGGCCATACCACGAAGCAATGCCGACTTCGTTGTAGTTCGGCTCATACGCGGGGACGTACCACTTGCCGGCGACCTGGTAGGGAGGGCCTGCGTACGGCTTGGCGAAAGCAGACGGGGCGGCGGTGGCGAGGCCACGCGGCGCTTCTTCGCGCGAGATCGACGACAGCGGCGCCGGGCCAAAGCTGGCGTTGGCGGCAGGGCGGAGGTCGATCGTGTCGGCGGTGTTCGGAGAGTTCGCAAAAGTCGGGATCGGCGCGTGCGGGGCGACGTTCAGCGACATGCTGTCCGCCCGGTTCTCGAGGCGGGTGGTCGGGGTCGCAGTGGACGAGACCTTGTAAACGATCGGAGCGCCGGTCTGGGCGTAGGAGGTTTCGGCGCTGCTGACGGTGAAAACCACCGCAATCAGAGCTGCACCCGTGACCATCTTGGCGCTGATACCCACGCGCGCCTTGCCGATCGCAACCATTCCCACAGTCCCTTACTGGATAGGCGCGCTGATTACTTCGGCGCCCAGCTGCCTTACTGGCGGCTTGGGGAGAACCTACCGGAGGGCCGTTTCGGCCCATAAACCAAGATCGATGCAATTTGCGACAATGTTCGCAGGCTTGGCTAAAGCGTTACCGGGCAGTCGGGAATTTCACGCTTCGAACCCCGCCGATGCGCCGTTTTCCTTGGAATTGTGCGGCGCCCTGCCCGTCACGACCCCTGCGGCAGACATGCGCGCATAAACCATTTTTCTTTGCGGCAAAGCGATAATACATGGTCGCCGCGGGAGAGGTGGCCGAGTGGTTTAAGGCAACGGTCTTGAAAACCGTCGTGGGGGAAACTCCACCGTGGGTTCGAATCCCACCCTCTCCGCCAGTTCGCGCCCCGGATCAGGCGCTGCCAGCCTTCGCGGGAACCTCCGGTCATGTGGTTCGAGAACGTCGGAACGTTCATCGATTTCGGCTTCCAGCACATTATTCCGCAGGGGCTGGATCACGTCCTGTTCGTGGTGGCGCTGTACCTGAACTCCCGGAACTGGCCGTCGCTGCTCCTGCAGGTCACCACCTTCACGGTCGCCCATACGATCACCCTGGCTCTGGCCTCGACAGGCGTCGTCTCGGCCCCTGGCGAATTCATCGAGCCCATGATCGCCATTTCCATCGTCGTGCTGGCGCTGGAGGCCATCGTCTTCAAGCGCGCCAATGTCTGGCGCCTGCCCGTCATCTTCGCCTTCGGTCTGCTCCACGGCCTTGGCTTTGGAACCGTCATGAAGGCGTATCTGGAAAACGCCGATTTCTCCGCCGGTCTCGTGGGCATCACGATCGGCGTGGAAATGGGCCATCTGCTGGTGCTTCTGGGCACGGCGGTGGTCGCATTCGTCGTCCGGGTTGCGCTCAAAGCCGCTCAACGGCCGCAACTCTATCGGCCAGCTTTCATAATCCCGGTCGCTGGCGTCATCGCGCTGATCGGTCTTTACTGGACGCTCCAGCGCGTGGGCGTTGTGCCCGCATAGCATTTGACTTGGGCAAAGCATGTCATCGCCTACACTCCAGTCTGGCGGCCAGCACCGGATAGCTCTGATCGACGTTATGCGCGGCATCGTCATCATCCTGATGGCGCTCGATCATATCCGGGAGTTCACCCACGACAGCGGCTGGGCCTACAACGCGCTTGGGCCCGAGGCCCATCCCGTCATCTACATAACGCGCTGGATCACACACTTCTGTGCGCCGACCTTTGTGTTGCTCGCCGGCGTTTCCATAAGGCTGCAGGCGTCCGGGCGGTTCTCGTCGCCCGCCCTGTCGGCGCGGCTGATCAAGCGGGGCCTGTGGCTCGTCCTGCTCGAAATGACGATCATCGGGTTTGCCTGGTCTTTCTCGCTGCCCTTCATCCAGTTCTGGCAGGTCATCTGGGCGATCGGCTGGTCGATGGTGCTGATGGCGGGAATGGTGTTCCTTCCGCCAATCGCTTCGCTGATTATCGGCGCTGCTATCATCACGGCCAGCAGCATGCTGACCCTGATCCCACCGGCCACTTTCGGCGACTTCGCGCCATTGTGGCAAATCCTCCAGCGCGCACCCGGCTTCCTGCCGAGCCCGGCCGATGCACAGGTCTTCATCGTGTATCCGATCCTGCCCTGGTTCGGGATCATGGCGCTTGGGTATGGGCTTGGATCAATATTCCGGTCCGAACATCGCGATCGCGACCTGTTCCGACTCGGCCTCGCCATGCTGGCGCTGTTCCTGATCCTGCGCGTGCCCAATCTCTATGGCGATCCGCGACCGTGGGCGGCGGGTGAGGACCTCACGCGAACGATCTACGCCTTCATGGACGTCACCAAGAACCCGCCATCGCTGAGCTTTGTGCTGGTTGTTCTAGGACTGGTCTTCGTCATGGCGCCGGGCCTGGAACGCTTGCCGAAACCCGTGACAGAGTTCTTCCGCACATTCGGCTCGGTGCCGCTATTCGCCTACGTCGCGCACGTCGTGATCATGCACGTGTATGCAATCCTGCTTCGCGTCATCGCCGGCGCCAGCCTGGCGCCGATGACCGACACGATGCGCACATTCGTCTTCGCGTCGGAGCGCTTCGAAGGCTTCCACCCGCCGATCTGGGTAACCTACCTGACCTGGGTGGCGGTCATTGCGACCCTCTATCCGCTATGCCGCTGGTGGCAGGGCGTGAAGCAGCGCCGCAAGGACTGGTGGCTGTCGTACCTTTAGGGGCGACAGGCGTCTGGGTTGGATTTTGGGGAGATGGTGCCCAGGGCCGGAATCGAACCAGCGACACGTGGATTTTCAATCCACTGCTCTACCAACTGAGCTACCTGGGCATATCGCCGGGGCGATTTGAGGCGCGATGTATAGGGAAACGACTATTCCCTGTCCATGCCCTTTTGCGATGATCAAAAATCGCGGTTTTTCGGGGATTCCGCGCCTTCGGACGAGATTCCGTCCTCTTCCTCGTCTGCCGGGGCGCCCGGGATCGCGTATCCGCCCTTCAACCAGCGCGACAGATCGACGTCGGCGCAGCGGCGCGAGCAGAACGGGGTGTATTTGGCGTCGGTAGGCTTCGAACAGATTGGGCAGGACATCACGCGCTCCATACTGTCGGCTGGCCGGGCGGCCGCTGTTCCGGCTCGATCTGCCAGCGGGCGCCGATGCGGCCGGCGAGCTGGTCCTTCCAGACCGAAGCGTTCGCTTCGAGCCAGCCGGCGGCCTCCGCCGACACCCGGGCATGTAGGCGCGAACCGCGGGCATTCCAGCCCGTAGTTTCGATCATCCGCAGCGTATCGAGCGCCTCGCGTTCGGCGGCCGGCATGCTCAGCGCTGCAGATACGGGACGCGCCCGGCGGGCGATAGCAGCCTCACATACGCCAAGCGTCGACATATCGAGGACTTCGCTGGCGCGGCGGAGATAGCCTGCCAGGCTTTTACGGAAAGCGTCGACCACAGCGCGCCGGTTGCGGGGTTGCTGCATGCCGACGAAGTCGATTGCAATCAGGCCGCCGATGCCACGCATGGATACTTGCCGGGCTGCCTCAGCAGCGGCTGCGAGGTTGAGGCTCAGCGCAAAGGTGTCTGCGTCGGCTTCGCCCCGGCGATCGCCGCTATCGACGTCGATCACAGCGAGGGCACGAGCATAATCGATAGCGATGTCACCGCCGCCCGGCAGCGCCAGGATGCGCTGTGCCGCTTCCTCAATCGCCGCATCAATCTGCTCTCGCGCGCCTGCGCCGGTCAGTGTGTCGGTGATCTCGAGCCCGATCAGGAATGGGTCTTCGGCCGGTTCCGCGTGCAGGCCGGGCTTGTCAGGGCGTGCGGCGTTGGCGGGCATGTCGGCCATGCTGAGAACGGGTCCTTTGTCGGACCAAGCTTCGGATTTCACGCGTACCGGCAACAGGGCGCCTTCGATAACGACGGCGCGTGTTTCAAGAATGCCATCGGGGCCAGCGCCGAGATCTACGAACCAGCCGCGATTGCCGGGCGTACGGGCCTTTGCCCTGCCCCATCTGACCTGATCGAGCTTCGCGCGGACGCCGCGTTCGCTCCAACGTTCGATCTCGAGGCGGAAGGGGCGCCCATCGCTGTCGAGCAGAGCGCGCCGATGTTCGCCGACCGCATCATCGATGCAGAGCGTCGCCTTCACCGCGCGCTCCAGCGCCGGTTGACCGGGTATCCCAGCCCTTCGAGAAGAGATGCAGTTTCGTAAAGCGGCAGTCCGACGATCGAGGAATATGATCCGGAAATCTCTGTCACCAGCGATGCAGCGATGCCCTGGATGCCATAGCCGCCGGCCTTGCCCTTCCAGTCGCCGCTCGCAACATAGCCCTCGAACTCGACATGCGAGAGGCGCTTGAACGACACGCGGCTTTCAACGACGCGCGTCGCCTGACGGCCGTCCGGGGCCAGAACCGCGATGCCGGTGAGCACGTCGTGAGCACGGCCGGATAGAAGCTCGAGACACGCTCGCGCCTCAGCTTCCGTCTCGGCCTTGGGCAACATCCGCCGCCCTACTGCTACTACGGTGTCAGCTGATAGTATGAAGTCATAAGGAAACTTACTACGTGCCGCCTGCCCCTTGCCGACAGCCAGCCGCAAAGCGAGCTGCCGTGGCCGCTCGCCTTTCAGGGGAGTCTCGTCAATGTCGGAAGGAGCGACCAGATCCGGCTTCAGGCCAATCTGGTCCAGCAAGGCAAGCCGACGCGGGCTAGCGCTAGCCAGCGCAAGCCGCGCCTGTCCGCCCGCAGCGGAGGTCACTTGAAGCGGTAGGTAATGCGCCCTTTGGTCAGGTCGTAAGGCGTCATCTCGACGAGCACCTTGTCGCCCGTGAGCACGCGGATGCGGTTTTTCCGCATCTTTCCGGCCGTATGCGCAATGATTTCATGATCGTTGCTCAGCTTCACGCGGAACGTCGCGTTGGGCAGAAGTTCAACGATAGTGCCTTCAAACTCGATAAGTTCTTCCTTCGCCATGCAACTCCCTTTGGGTGGCGGTTCGTCTTGCTGGCGGTCCTATACACGCTTTCCCGGGGATTCGTCGAATCTTTGGAAATCAGCTCCTGGCGTGCAGCGCGCAGACCAGGGTGAACAGCCGGCGAGCGGTGTCAAAGTCCACTTCAGCCTTATCCGCCAGCCGTTCCGTCAGAACCTGGGAGCCTTCGTTGTGCAGGCCCCGGCGCCCCATATCGATCGCCTCGATCTGCGACGGCGTCGAATTGCGGATCGCGTCATAATAGCTGTCGCAGATCATGAAGTAGTCCTTGATCACCCGGCGCAGCGCCGTAAGCGACAGCAGCAGCTTGCGTACGGGCGAGCCATCCTGCTCTGCGATGTCGAACACCAGTCGGTTGTCAGCCAGCGACAGGACCACGTTGTACGGCCCACCGTCGTGACCGACCACCCTGAAGCTGTTGCCCTCGATCAGGTCGAAGATGGCGACCTTGCGCTCGTGCTCGGCATCCGGTCCGGCGGGCGCAAGGCTGCGCTCGTCGATCTCGATGGAAGCGATGCGGGCGTTGTTGGTCATCCCTCACCCCTTCGGATGGAGACGGACAGACCGTGCGCCGGCAGGCCTTCGGCAGCGGCCAGCGTTTCGGCCGCCTTAGCCAGATGACGGAAGCCCTTCTCGCTGATGCGCTGCACGGAGGTGCGCTTCATGAAGTCGAGCACAGACAGGCCAGACGCGAAGCGTGCAGCGCCAGATGTGGGCAGAACGTGGTTGGAGCCGGTTACGTAATCGCCCAGCGCTTCCGGCGCGAAGCGACCAAGGAAGATCGCGCCGGAGTGGCGCACGTCTTTCGCGATTGCATCCGGATCTGCCACAGCAAGTTCAACGTGCTCAGGCGCGATCTGGTTCACGATAGCGGCGGCGGCATCCAGCTTCGCGATAACAATCGCGCCGTAGTCGCGCCAAGCCATTTCAACCGTCTTGCCGGTGGCGAGTTTAGCCATCTGCGCAGCCACTGCGGCTTCGACCTTTGTCGCCCATTCTGCATCGTCGGTAATCAGGATCGATTGGGCGAGCGGATCGTGCTCGGCCTGCGAGAGCAGGTCAGCTGCGATCCATGAAGGATCATTCTGGTTGTCGGCAACGACCGTGATCTCAGACGGTCCCGCAATCGTGTCGATGCCGACATCGCCGAAGACGATGCGTTTGGCTGCAGCCACATAAGCGTTGCCAGGCCCGACGATCTTGTCGACCGGCTTCAAAGCCCCTGCCCCATAAGCCAGCGCTGCAACGGCTTGTGCGCCACCGATCGGATAGAACTCGGTCACCCCTGCCCGCAACGCGGCATAGGCGACTGCCGGGTTCATCTCGCCGCCAGGAACCGGCGACACCATCGCGATACGTTGCACGCCTGCAGCTTTCGCGGGAACGGCGTTCATCAGCACCGAGCTCGGATAGCTCGCCCGCCCGCCCGGCACGTAGAGGCCGACTGCATCAACTGACGTCCAACGCCAGCCGAGCTCAAGGCCGGCATCGTCCGTGAAAGAATGATCCTGCGGACGTTGCTGCGCGTGATAGCGCTCGATCCGATCCGCCGCGAAGTTCAGGGCCTCGCGCACATCCGGCTGGCAACGCTCGGCGGCTTCCAGCAGATCGATGTCTGGGGCTTTCAGCGTTTCCGCATTCAGTGTCACGCCATCGAAGCGCTGGGTGTAAGTCGCCACGGCCTCGCCGCCACGCTCGCGCACGTCACGCACGATGACAGCCGTCTTGGCGTGCACGTCTTCAGTCCCCTGCGCGCGCCGCAGGGAGAGGAACTTGCCGAACTCTTCGACGAAGCCGGGTTCGCTTGCATTGAAACGCCGAATGCTCATGACCGCGTCTTCTCGTGGTCAGGCTTGCGCCGCGTTGGCCAAGGCGGACCGATATCAGCGAGCGTCACATCCAGGCATTCGACATTGAGCTGGATCTGCGTCTGACCAGCGAATGTCAGGGTCAGCAAACCTGCCGGCGGCTCCGCCGCTGGTTCGAACCGAACGTCGATCAGTGCGTGTACGGCATCGATGTCGCGCGAGACGGCGCGGCTACGCACACTCTGCACGCCAGCAAACGCCAGCACGGCGCGGGACCGGAAGAACGGCATGCGCTTGCCCGCGCGTTCCCACTGAAAGCGGTTGATCTCCAGCCCAAATGTCCGCGAACGGCTATCCAGCTTGATGTCTTCCGGCTTCACCAGCGCGTCCTGAACGGCGGCCGCGATGACGCCGAGACCGTCGGCATCCTCCGCCAGCAATTTCAGAACATTCGCCGCCATAAGCCCATTTCCACGTTCACGGGACAAACGCCCGGACGGGGTCTCCTAGACCAGATTTCCACATGGCTCCAGCAACTTGGAGCGGCCTGAAAATCAGGCAGAATCGCCTGACCGGGTGATCTTGGCCCCGCATCGGCCAAGCTTCTCCTCAAGCCGTTCAAAACCACGGTCGAGGTGGTAAATCCGGTTCACGGTCGTCTCGCCCTCGGCGACCAACGCTGCGATCACAAGGCTGACAGACGCCCGCAGGTCGGTGGCCATGACGGGGGCCCCCTTCAGCTTCGAGACGCCCTTAACGATGGCCTCGTTGCCGCGAACCGTGATGTTGGCTCCCAGGCGGCTAAGTTCCGGGGCGTGCATGAAGCGGTTCTCGAAGATGTTCTCGCGGATCGTGCTGGTGCCGTCCGCAATGCACATCAGCGCCATGAACTGCGCCTGCAGGTCGGTCGGGAAGCCCGGATGCGGTTGCGTTTGCACGTCCACCGGCTTGATCGGCTTAGACGGGTCGCGCTTGATCCGCAGGCCCTTGGCTTCCGTTTCCACCGTCACACCCGCCTGCTGCAGGCAATCGATCAGCGCGCCCAGATCCTCTGCGCGTGCGCCCTCGACCAGGACGTTGCCGCCGGTCGCCGCCGCAGCGATGCAGAAGGTGCCCGCCTCGATCCGGTCCGCAATAACGTCGTGCCGCGTGCCCGTGAGCTTCGCGACGCCCTCGATCCGGATGGTTGGGGTTCCGTAACCCGAAATCTTCGCGCCACACGCGTTCAGGCAGATCGCGAGATCGCCGATCTCCGGCTCACACGCCGCGTTCTCCAGAATGGTCTCGCCATGCGCCAGCACGGCCGCCAGCATCGCATGCTCGGTCGCGCCCACTGAAATGAACGGGAACACGATGTGCGCGCCCTTGAGGCCCCGCAGGGCGGCGGCCTTCACATAGCCTTCCTCGATAACGATGTCCGCGCCCATGGCTTCGAACGCCTTCAGGTGCAGGTCCACCGGCCGGGCGCCGATCGCGCAGCCGCCCGGCAAGGACACAGTTGCATGGCCCACGCGCGCCAGCAGCGGCCCAAGCACGTTGAACGTCGCCCGCATTTTCCGCACCAGGTCATAAGGCGCGATGGTCGAAGAGATGTTCGCCGCGTGCATCCGGCACAGCGCCTCGCCTTTCGGCCATTCCACTTCAACACCCAGGCTCTTCAGCAGGTCCGCCATGAACCGCGTGTCCGCCAGGTTCGGCATCGAGGTCAGCACCAGGGGCTCCTCGCACAGGAGCGAAGCCGCCTGCAGCTTCAGCGCCGAGTTCTTGGCGCCGGAAACAGGAATTGTGCCCTCAAGCGGGCCTTTACCGAGAATCGAAAGCTTATCCATGGGCCATGGTTATGAGCCCGATTTCGTCCGCGACAAGGCGTTTGCCCGGCTAATCCTCGCTGTCGTGGGGCTTTCCGGAGGTATTCCGGGACGCCGCCTGCCCCGCCGCCTTGCGGCGCCGGAGGTTTGCGCGCAGCGCTTCGGCCAGCTTTGCCTGACGGCGCTCCGCCTCGGTTGGTGGTTTTCTGGGCTTTTCCGGAGGATTCCGCGACATTCTCGCCTATCCCACACCTCCCCTTCCCATGGCGAGGGGTTTCCGTTATGCGTCCGCCTCCGCTTCGGCGGAATGCTGCCGTAGCTCAGTGGTAGAGCGCATCCTTGGTAAGGCTGAGGTCGGGAGTTCAATCCTCCCCGGCAGCACCAGCATTCCCCAGAAAACTACTTGGCGCCCGGGAGGGCCCGAAGCCAGTCCGTGACGAGGCTGGCCAGCCGGATTCGGCGGTCGGACCAGCTATGGTCGGTCGCCTCATGCGCCTTGGTGACCTTTCCGCCTGCCTGCTGGATAGCTGCCGCCAAGGCGTCCGTACCGGGCGCCAGGCCATCATCCGAGGACAGGATAAGGACCGGAATCCTTGCGAGCCCGGCGGCGGCTGAATTCAGCGTCATGGAGGTGACGGCCGGGGTGGCCAGCTCGTCGGCCATTTTCTCCGGCGTTGTCACCAGCGTTTCCGCATTTCCGGCCGATGCCTGAATACGCTGCTCGCGCGGCAGGCTGCCAAGCCGGGCCATTTCGGCCGCGGAAATCAGAATCGCACCGACCAGATCCGGATCCTTCGATGCGACCTGCGAGGTCGCCCAGCCGCCCATGCTGTGACCAGCAAGGGCGATGCGCTTGGGATCAATGCCGTACTTCGCCGCGATATCCGGGCGGCGCAGGAACGAGATGACGGCGGCGGCATCCTCCGGCACCTGCGTGAAATGAAACTCGCCGGGACTGCCCCAGCTTCCGCGATAATTGAACGTCACAGCGTTCCAACCTGCCCGGCGCACCGCCTGCGCCAGATCGAGGTTCTTCTCATTGCCCGGCCATCCATGCGCGATGACCAGCGTCGGGTGCGCGCCGGCGCCGCTGGCAAGATAGGCGACGCCATTGATCTCAACGCCGCCGGACGGAACGTGCAGCACTTCCATGCGCGCTGGATTGGCTGCGTCACGCGGCGGATCGGCCAACATCGCCGGAGTGGCTGTCGTCTGGCAGGCCGAGGCGAAAGCCGCTGCCGCAATTAACGAGACAATCAGCTTCCGCATATCAGCCCCCTCACGAGCCCTCGGGCCCTATCCTTCGACCCTTACGTCCCGCGACACCGAAGTGAAGCGCGCGACGTCCTCGTCCGTCATGAAGACTTCCAGCTTCAGATCGGCATCGCCAGACAGCATCTCTGACGAGACTTCGCAGTTGTTGTGCAGCCAGGCGTGCAGCCGGCCATCCGCTGCGGGAATAGTCACGACACGCGGACGCCGGTTCCGGAACAGCGCCGCTTCGATGTGGAAGAGCAGTTCGTCCGTTCCCTGCCCCGACAAAGCCGAAACCATAAGCGCCGGCGGTTGCTGGGAGGCGGCGCGTTTGGCCAGCACGTCCCGCGTGGCGTCATCCAGCGCGTCAGCCTTGTTCCACACTTCCAGCATCGGCGGCTGCTCCAGCCCCGTCTCGACCGCCAGCTGCTCGAGGATCGTGTAAACGTCGTTGGCCTGATACTCGGTATCCGGATGCGCAATATCGCGCACATGCACCAGCAGGTCCGCTTCCATCGCCTCTTCCAGCGTCGCGCGGAAAGCCGCCACGAGCGTCGTCGGCAGGTCCGTGATGAAGCCGACGGTGTCGACCAGCGCCAGACGGCGGCCGGATGCAGCCACAATCTCACGGGCTGTCGGATCGAGCGTCGCAAACGGCATATCCGCCGCCAGCACATCGGATGACGTCAGCCGGTTGAAGAGCGTCGACTTGCCGGCATTGGTGTAACCAACGATCGCCGCCACGGGCGCGCCCCGCCGCGCACGACCTTCGCGCTGGAGACGACGTGTCCGCCGAACATCCTCCAGCTCGTGCTTGAAGCCTGCGATCCGCTTGTCCAGCAAGCGGCGGTCAGTTTCGAGCTGTGATTCACCCGGACCGCCAAGGAAGCCGAAGCCCCCGCGCTGACGTTCAAGGTGGGTCCATGTCCGAACCAGCCGCGACCGCTCATACAGCGACCGCGCCATCTCCACCTGCAAACGGCCCTCTGCGGTACGCGCGCGCAGACCGAAGATCTCCAGGATCAGGCCGGTCCGGTCGATCACCTTCAGCTTGAGCTCGGTCTCGAGGTTGCGCTGCTGAACCGGCGTCAGCGCGCTATCGACGATGAAGAGGGTCACACCCTCCTCCTTGAAGCGCCGCGCCAGCGCATCAAGCTGGCCTGCGCCCAGCAACCGCGCCGGATGCGGTTCGCGAACGTTCAGCTGTTCGGTGAAAGCGAGTTTGACGCCCAACGCTTCCGCAAGTCCCTGGCTCTCTTCGAGCCGGGACCGTGCGACGTCGGCGCCGCCGATGACAGGCAGAACGACCGCGGCGATGTCTTCAGGTGGCCGGCGATCGATCAGCTCTCTCGGCAATCAGTCCTCGTCTTCATTCTCAAAGAGATTGACCGGCGCATTCGGCGCGATGGTCGAGATGGCATGCTTGTACACGAGCTGCGGCGGGCGTCCCTCGCCTTTGAGCAGCACGCAGAAGTTGTCGAACCAGGTGACGATGCCTTGGAGTTTGACGCCGTTCACAAGGAACACGGTCAGGGGAGTTTTCCCCTTACGCACGGCGTTTAGGAAAATGTCTTGCAGGTTCTGTTTTTTGTCAGCCGACATGGATATTCCGAGCCTTCTTTGTTGGGGCCTTGCCTCGTGTTTAACGCTTCCAGCGTGCAATGAGCAATGCCTTGCCCTCGCTACTGTGGGCGACGAGTTGACCCGCCCCAAGCAGCGTCAGGCCACGGAATAATCGCCCGGTCGCGTGGCGCCGGGTGAATTGTGACAGTCGGGCTGTGCGTTAACCCAGCGGCGATCAGCCCTGAGGTTCCTTGATGTTGAGGCTGGTGTCGACGCCCAACGCCTTCAGCTTGCGGTGCAAGGCCGAGCGTTCCATCCCGATGAAGGCCGCCGTGCGGGAGACGTTGCCCCCGAACCGCGTGATCTGCATCGCAAGATATTCGCGCTCGAAATGCTCGCGGGCATCACGCAGCGACATGGAGATCATCTGCATGGAACCCGCAGCCGAAGCCCCTCCCCCCTTTGCGTCGCTAGGGAGGTGTTGCGCCGTGATCGGACCCGGCGGCTCGCCATTGGCGAGGATCAGCAGGCGCTCGACCACATTGCGCAGCTGACGAACGTTGCCCGGCCATTCGCTGGCCTGCAGCACTGCGACAGCATCCTCGCTGAACGGACGCGGCTGCAATCCCGTAGCGTCAGCCACGCGCTGGACGAAGTAGTTCACCAGTTCCGGAATGTCCTCACGCCGGCGATCCAGCGACGGCACATCCACCGGCACCACGTTCAGGCGATAGTAGAGATCCTCACGGAACCGTCCGGCCTGGATCTCGGAGCGCAGGTCACGCGCCGTCGTGGAAATGACGCGCACATCCACCGTAACGTCATCGCGGCCATTGCGGCGCCGGAAGCGTTGATCGACCAGCACGCGGAGTATCCGGCTCTGCGCCACCAACGGCATGTCGGAAATCTCGTCCAGCAGCAGCGTGCCCGCATGCGCCTGCTCGAACAGGCCGATCTTCGGCGCCTTGCCGTCGCCGAATTCCTCGCCGAACAGCTCGCTCTCGACCCGCTCCGGATCGATCGCCGCCGCGTTGACGACCACGAACGGGCCCGTTGCGCGGGCCGACTGCTCGTGGATCAGACGCGCCACCAGATCCTTGCCAGAACCCGGCGGGCCCGAGATCATGATGCGGCTGTTGGTCGGCGACACCTTGTCGATCGAGCCCGTCAGCTGGGCCATGATGCCCGACTTGCCGACAACTTCATGCGAAGACGCGGACCGTGCACGGAGACGGGAATTCTCACGCTTGAGCTGCGCATTCTCCAACGCGCGCTGAACCGTGACGATCAGCTTCTCGGCCTTGAACGGCTTCTCGAGATAATCATAAGCCCCGCGCCGGATCGCCTCGACCGCCGTCTCGACCGTGCCGTGACCCGAGATCACAACCACCGGCAGGAACGGGTCCATCTCCTTCAGGATCGACAGGATGCCGAGACCATCCAGTTCCGACCCCTTCAGCCAGACGTCCAGCACCACCAGGCGCGGCGCGCGCGCCCGTACCGCGGCAAGCGCATCGGTCGAATTGCCCGCCGTTCGCGCGGCGAAGCCCTCGTCCTGAAGGATGCCTCCCACCAGCTCGCGGATGTCCGCTTCATCGTCGACTACCAGGATTTCCGCCGCCATCAGGCTACTCCCTCACCGGCATACGCCACAGGTTCTTCACTGAGATTGGGCTGCACGGGCAGCCGGATGTCGACACGCGCGCCAGTTGGCGATGTATCGTTGTCACCCAGCCAGATCCGGCCGCCATGGTCTTCCACAATCCGCGTCACGATGGCGAGGCCAAGACCTACGCCATTCTTGCGAGTCGTCACATAGGGTTCAAGCAGTCGCTCGCGGTCCTGCACCGGGAAGCCCGGGCCGTTGTCGCGCACGGTTACCTGAACCTCGTCTCCGTCCTCGAAGATATCGAGCATCACCGAGCCGAACTTCGTCGCCCCGCTCTCAAGGTGGCGCTCCACAGCCTCGGACGCGTTCTTGACGATGTTGGTCAGCGCCTGCGCCAGCATGCGCTCATCGCCCCGGATCACGATCGGATGCGCCGGCGCGTCAACCGACACGGCGATCGCCGGCGTCGCCATGCGCTGCGCGAACGCGACCGACTGCGCCATGTCGACCAGATTGAACTCGCCGAAGGTCGGCTTGGGCATCCGCGCGAAGCCTGAGAACTCCTCAACCATCCGGCCGATATCCGCGACCTGGCGCGTGATCGTATCGGTGCACTTCTCGAACGTTTCACGATCCGTCGTGATCTGGCTGGAGAAACGGCGGCGCAAACGTTCGGCCGATAGCTGGATGGGCGTCAGAGGGTTGCGGATCTCGTGAGCGATCCGCCGCGCCACGTCGCGCCACGCCGCCTGGCGCTGCCCCAACACAAGCCGTGTCGTGTCGTGGAAGGTAATCACGGCGCCGAACCCATCATACTCGGGCGCCACGCGCACCTGCAGGTGCATCGTGCCGCCTTCGGTGGTCGGGCGCTTGGAGCTGGTATCGACCGACTGTCCGGTCTCGATTGAACGCCGCGTCGCCGTCACGAACTCGCCGGCAACCTGTGCCAGATCAGTCGGCGTACCCGGGCGATAAATGAAGTCCAGCAACGTCTGCGCCGACGCATTGGCAATCGTCAGCTTGAGGTTCTTGTCCACGCGGATCACGCCGGCCTCAACACCCGACAGCACCGCCTCGATAAACGCTGAACGCGCCTCGGCGTCGATCCTGCCGCGATCCAGCGCCGCCGTCTGCCGAGACAGACGGTCGGTCATCTCGTTGAAAGCATCGGCTAGGTCCGCGATCTCGTCGCGCACGGACGGCGCGAGGATACGCACAGACAGATCGCCATCGCGCACAGCGCGCGCAGCGCCCGCGAGCGCGCCAACCGGCGCAGCGATGCGCGACGCCGCCGTCATCCCCAGCCACGCGGTGCCCAGCAGCATGAGCAACGCCGCCTCGATGTAGGAGAGCGTCAGAACGACAGCGAGGCTGTTCCGCCGAAGCTCCGCCTCGCGGAAGCGGCGGTTGTCCGCATCGATCAGCGCCAGACGCTGGCTCAGTACCGGCGGGATCGGTCGCGAAACGTACAGGTAGGCATCCGGATAAGCCTGCAGCTTTATGAAGGCGATGATCTCCTTCTCGTCGACAATGCCGCCGACGGCGCCTTCATTCGCATCCCGCCACCACTTTTCGGTGGGCGTCCGCATCGGCAACGCGCTCGGGTCAGTCCACTCGCTCACCTTCTGCTTATTCGAGGACAGGATGGTCGCGCGCGCGAAATCGCGGAACTGCGCCTGCCCGCCCAGAAGGTCGATCCGGAACGCTTCCGGGCTCTTGGCGAGCGCGGAGACGTAGTCAGGCGTGTTGAGGTCGTTCACCATCGCGGCCAGTTCAGTGGTCGCATCGTCCTTCACGTCGTCGACCGATGCGCGCGCCGCCGCCTGCGCGTTGGCCACCACGTTTCGCACCGGCTCGCCGAACCAGCCTTCAACGCTCCGGTTGATCGCGACCGCAAGGAAGCCGGCGACGATCACAGTAGGTATGGCGGCTGCTGCCGAGAACAGCAAAATGATCCGCAGCCTCAGCCGCGCCCCGCCGCCTGTTTCGCGGTTCTCTTTGACGAGATGATAGACGCGCATCCCCAACACGGTCGCGATGCTGGCGATGAGGATCAGGTTTGCGATTAGAAGCCACAGCAGACCGGGCTGCGCCGCCGCGCCCGGGCTTGAATCGGTAATGGCGAGATAGGTCGCGCCCGCAGCGATGACCGCCGCGAGGCCGAACAACACTTTGAACGTATTCGAGGTGGCTCTTCCGAGCCTCGCCCTCGCATCCGTCATTGTGGCCGTGTCAGGCATGCACTCTACCCGGTTGGCCCGACCGGAACCGCCCTCCCCGTCCTGACCAAGGGTGGCGCTATCTGTCAGGCTTGATCACGCGATCACCCACCCAACTGGCAGGTAGGAACCTGCGGCGGATCGGCAACACTGTGTGACGAGCAAAGCACAGTCTGATGTATGTATGCAACAGACTTAGGCTGTGGCGGGTCGTCCGGGGCTGGAAACCCGCCCGTGCGACGAACCCGTTCAACCAACAGGCGAGTTATCAGTCGTCTGCGCCGACGCCCAAGCCGTTGATCTTGGAGCGAAGTGTGTTGCGGTTGAGGCCCAAAAGGGCCGCCGCGCGCACCTTGTTTCCGCTGGTCGCAGCCAGCGCCAACTTAATCAGCGGGCGTTCCACCTGCTCGATCACGGTCTGGTAGATCTGGCCGCCATCCGGGTCCTTGTCCGGGTCGGCCGACAGAGCCGAGATGAAGTGGCGCGACAGCAGAGCTTCGATTTCAGCCTCGAACTCCCGTTCACCTGCCACCGTCCGGGTCGTGGAACGCAGCTCGCGCTCCACTTCGCGAGCCGAAATCACCGGCTCCGGGCTAAGCGCCGACAGGCGGCGGATGACGTTCTCAAGCTCACGCACGTTGCCCGGCCAGTCATAGGCGACCAGCAGGTCGTAAGCGCTCTTGTCGAGCTGCTTCTCCGGCAGACCTTCTTTCTTGGCCCGCACCAGGAAGGCGGATGCCAAATCCGGAATGTCTTCCTTCCGCTCCCGAAGCGGCGGCAGTTGCAACGCCACGACGTTGAGGCGGTAGTAGAGGTCTTCGCGGAACAGGCCCTGATCGACCAGCGACCGGAGGTCATGCTTGGTCGACGCGATGATGCGGACATTGAGGTCATCGCCAGAGGATGCGAACCGGCCATCCTGCAGGAAGCGCACAAGCCGTGTCTGGGCTTCAACCGGCATGTCGCCGACTTCGTCGAGGAAGAGCGTGCCGCCATCGGCTTCGCGCACCTTGCCGCGCCGACGGCCATGATCGTCCCTGCCCGCACCAAACAGTTCTTCTTCCACCTGATCGCGCTGCAGAGCCGCAAGGCTCACGGCAACGAACGGTCCGGACTTGCGCTTGCCGAGCTGGTGAATGGCGCGCGCCGCCAGATCCTTGCCTGTGCCGCTTTCGCCTTCGATCAGCACCGTCAGTTCGTTGTTCATCACGCGAGCGATGACCCGATAGACGGACTGCATCGACTTCGAACGGCCGATCAGCGGAAGCGTTTCGTCCTTCTCCGCACGGCGGCCAGAGGTCTCCTGACCACGGTTCGGCTTCTTCTGGAGAGCCCGGCGCACCGTCTCGGCCAGTTTGTCGATGTCGAATGGCTTGGGCAGGTAATCGTATGCGCCATGGTCCGATGCCAGCGCCGCGGTCAGCACGGTCGACTGCGCCGAGATAACGATAATCGGCAGGTCAGGACGCGTCCGGCGGATCTGCGGCAGCATGTCGAAGATCGACTCATCCGGCATATAGACATCGGTGATCAGCAGATCGCCCTCGCCCGCCTGGATCCAGCGCCACAGCGCCGACATCGTGTTGGTCGCCCGTACGTGATAGCCTTCTTGCGCCAGTGTCTGGCTGATCACGAGCCTTACGCTCGCGTCGTCGTCCGCGACCAAGATTGTCGGACCACTCATTTGGTCGCTCCTTTTTGCCGCGCGATCGGGAAGAGCAAGCGCAAGCACGCGCCTGTCGCGCTGTTATCAAGAACCACGAAGCCACCATGCGCCTGCATGATCTCAGCGACGACCGCGAGACCGATGCCGGCGCCGCCGGATTTGGTGGTGAAGAAGGGTTCGAACACACGTCCGATGGAGGCTTCGGGCACGCCCGGCCCGTTATCCGTCACCGAAATCTCAAGCGCGCCGCGCGCCCGCGGGCCATCACGACCAGCAAACCGGAAGCCGGCGCGATAGCGGGTCGCCACCGAAATCCGCGCTTGCTTGGTTCCAAGCCCCACAGCCTCGATCGCATTCTTGACGAGGTTCAAAGCCGCCTCGTGCAGGTGATCCGGATCAACGTCGATCTCCGGCAGCGACGGGTCGTACAGAAGCTCGAAGCGGGAGTTTGCGCCGAAGCTCGCCTTCGCAAGATCGATCACGCTGTCGAGCACGACGTGCACGTTGGTGATCCGCGTCCGCGGCGAGAAGAACGTCTCGAACGCCGTGAAGCGATCGACGATCCGCTCGATGCGCGCGCCCTCTTCGCGGATCAGCGATAGCAAAGCCTGCTGATCATCCCGCGCCTGACGCGCCAGCAGTTGTGCTGCGCCGACAATCCCCGCGAGTGGGTTCTTCACCTCATGGCCCAGCATCCGCGCGATCTGCGCAAACGCATTCACCTCGGCCGTCGTCTCGTCCTGCACGTTGCGCGAGACCGGCAGGAAGGTCAGCACCAGCCCGCCGTCTTCGCCATCAGGCGAGGCCGACACGTCGAAGTCCGTCGGCGTGATATGCGGGCTCGCCACCCGGATCGATCGGGCTGACATTACTCCGCCCTCGCGCCGCGCCCGGTCGATGAAGTCCAGCAGCGGCGCATCCGGCGGAAGCAGATCCGTCAGCGGCCGGCCACGCAGCAAAGGCGCAGAACGCTGCAGCAGCGTTTCGGCTGCCGGGTTCACGAAGTTGACCGTTTCCCGTCGCGAAAGCCCAATCACCGCAAAGGGCATCGCGTCCAGAACGCGCGCCGCTATCGCCGATGAATCCTGAACCGGCGTGATCATGCCGCATCCCTTCTGCCGCTCAACGCAGCAACAAGTTCATCCCGAAGCATTGTCGGCGACTCGATCCGGCAGAGCGCAACGCGCGCCTCCGCCATCGGCGCCAGACCGTAGTCCTCGCACCACGCATCCACGAACGCGGCGACATGCTTGCGCACGACCCGCACACCCAGCTTCTCGCCATACAGGTCTGCGGAGTTGGCGATCTGGTTCAGCATCGACTCCAGCTTCTCCGCTGCAGTCGGCTCGCGGTAAGGCGTTCCGAACACCGCGTTGGAAATCTCCGCCAGCCGCCACGGCCGTCCCTCGGCCCCACGCCCGATCATCACGCCATGCGCGCCAGACTGCTCCAACGCCGCCCGCGCACTTGCCCCATCCTCGATGTCGCCATTCGCGATCACAGGCAGGTCTATCGCCTCAACGACGGCGGCGATCCGGTTCCAGGTCGCATGCCCCGTGTAGAACTGCATCCGCGTCCGGCCGTGGACGGTCACCAGCTGCGCGCCCTCGCCCTCGGCGATCCGCGCAATCTCCGGCGCGTTGAGCGAGCCTTCGTCCCAGCCCAGCCGCATCTTCACGGTCACCGGCCGCTTCGTGCCCGCCACCGTCGCCGCGATCAGTTGCCGCGCCAGCTCCGGCTCGCGCATAAGCGCGCAACCCGACTGGCCACCCGTGACCTTTTTCGCGGGACAGCCCATGTTGATGTCGATGATGTCCGCCCCGGCTGCCTCCGAAAGCTCTGCGCCCACCCGCATCCACTCCGGATACCGGCCAGCGAGCTGGACGATGAACGGCCCCGTTCCATTGTGCGGTGCAGCGCGGCGAACGAACTCTTCCGTCTCGCGCGCCAGCTCGGCTCCGGCGACCATCTCGGTCACCACAGCAGGCGCTCCGAACCTGTCCGCTTCACGCCGGAACGGCGCATCGGTTACGCCCGACATCGGCGCCAGGAATACCGGCGCGGCGATCTGGACATCTCCTACTCGGAACACGAAACAGTCACTCCAGAGCCCCGGACAAATGCCTAATCTTTAGGCAAATTCCGTGCGCCAATAGAGCCCAACCGCTGGAAGGCGTCAAGAATGCACAATCAAGAGGCGTTTATAGGCGGAAACGCGGGTGCAATCGTGGTTGCAGCCGGATCCGGACAGAGGCTGGGAGGGGCAACTCCCAAGCAATTTCAGGCCTTTGGCGGCAAGCCCATGCTCCGGTGGAGCGTCGAAGCTATGCTGCAGTGCAAAAAAATTGCGACCATCATCGTGGTCGCCCCACCCGGTGAAACCAACCGCGTGAGGGCGCTCCTGCCGCGTGCATGGAACATCCACGTTGTCGCAGGCGGTACCACCCGGACCGAATCCGTCCGCGCCGGCCTCGATGCGCTGGACCCGGTTTTCCCCTCCAAAGTGCTCATCCACGACGCAGCCCGTCCCGGCCTCACGCCGGATGTCGTCGCCGAACTCCTCGACGCCCTCGACGCCGCCGATGCCGCCGCCCCTGCTCTCCCCCTCGCCGATGCTCTCAAGTCCACCATCGACGGCGCCGTGCGCTCGGTCAGCCGCGAAAACATCTCGCGCGTCCAGACCCCCCAGGCCTTCCGCTGGCCGATCATCCGCGAAGCCTTCGCCAACGCCTCCTCAGCTGTTGACGACCTCGCGCTCGTCGAAGCGGCTGGCGCGAAAGTCGTGCTGACGCCC
The DNA here is from genome assembly GCA_965229115.1 of Hyphomonadaceae bacterium. Lineage (GTDB taxonomy): Bacteria > Pseudomonadota > Alphaproteobacteria > Caulobacterales > Hyphomonadaceae > UBA7672. The sequence goes on from CBDDIR010000003.1 coordinate 1,803,604, forward strand.
GGCCGTCACGCGCTTATGAAGGTCACCTATCCGGAGGATCTGGCTGTGGCCGAGAAACTTATCGCCGGCCCGGCCATCCGCGTCGGCACTGGCTTCGACGTCCACGGCTTCGAGCCCGGCGACGCGGTCATCCTCTGCGGCGTCCGCATCCCACACACCAAGAAGCTGGAAGGCCATTCCGACGCCGATGCCGGATGGCATGCACTTACCGACGCCATTCTCGGCGCCCTCGCCCTCGGCGATATCGGCGACCACTTCCCGCCCTCCGATCCGCAATGGAAGGGCGCTGCCTCCATTAAATTCCTCCAGCACGCCGTGAAGCTCGCCCGGGACCGCGGCTTCCACGTCGCCAACGCGGACCTCACCATCCTCGCCGAACGCCCAAAGATCGCGCCGCACCGTGAAGCCATGCGCATCGCCACCGCCGAAGCCATGAACGTCTCGCCCGACGTGGTCAGCGTCAAAGCCACCACCACCGAGAAACTCGGCTTTGTCGGCCGTGAGGAAGGCATTGCGGCGCAGGCCACGGTGCTGTTGTCGCGCTGACGCATTCAGCTAGAGTGACGAGATGTTCGACGATCATCTCCTGATGCTGGCCCGTCTGACGCTCGATGAAGCGCAGCAGAAGCGTCTGAAGATCGCGACCGCCGAAAGCTGCACCGGCGGCCTCATCGCCGGCCTGCTGACCGAGATCCCCGGATCATCGGCCACGGTCGAACGCGGCTTCATCGTCTATTCCAACCGCGCCAAGGAAGAGATGCTCAACGTGCCCGGCGATCTCATCGCCGATGCGGGCGCCGTCTCCGAACCAGTCGCCCGCATGATGGCCGAAGGCGCACTCGAACAATCCCGCGCCAACCTGGCGGTCGCCGTCACGGGTGTAGCAGGTCCCGGCGGCGGCACGCCGCTCAAGCCGGTCGGCCTGGTCCACATAGCCGTCGCCCGCGAGAACAAGCCGATCTTCCATCAGGCGATGCGCTTCGGCGACATCGGCCGCGACAAGGTCCGCCGCGAGACGGTCATCACGGCGCTCGAAATGCTGCGGAAGATGATGGCCTGATTTTCATCTGGCAGGTCGGTCTGCGCCACCTCCCTGCCCTGATCCGGCCATCAACGCCCGCGACTCCTGATCCCAAGCCCGGCCACAAGAAGCCGGCGGATGGAGATCAACCTGATGCGTGTTGCGAATATCCTGGTCCTGAGCGCCGCGGCCATGCTGGTCTGGGCCTGCGCCTCGACCGACTTTCCCGGCCAAACCGAAACCGCCGGCAGGCCAGCTTCCGTAGAGGTCAGCGGCAATGACTGCGCCGTCATGGCCGCGGTCGCCAAGGAACATTACAAATTCGGGCCCGATAATCCGCCCCCGCCCCTGAAGGGGCTGGGCGAGGCCGGCTGGCGGCCCCAGTGCGACTGGGCGAAATACGGCCTGTCGTTCGCGGACTATAACGACGTCCCCGCGACCGCTGAGCCCCGGGAACGCCTGAAATGGGTGGCTTTCCAACAGCCGCAATACGACGGAAACGGCGCGACCATCCGCACTGAGATCATGCATGGACCCTTGGCGGGCATCGGCTATGAATGCCGCCTGCATTCGGGTATCGCCGGATGGACTGTTGGCGAGTGCAAGACAAGCTGGGTGTCCTGATGAAGCGTATGTTCCTTCTGGTAGGCGTTCTCGCCGCGGCGGCTGCTTGCGAAAGCGGCCCGGAGGAAGTGGCCGCCAAGGAGCCGCTGTTCATCACCGATGATTGCGCCCTGATTTCCGCGATCGGCCGTGAACGCTACGACCTCTCCCGTGACGACCCGCCGGCGACCGTCCGTCTGAACGGCGAAGATGCCCCGTGGACCCCCGGCTGCGATTGGCAGACCGCAGGTTTCAACCTCGTTCAGGTCAGCGGTCCTGAAGGCGAAGCCGCCACCCCGAACATGAGTCGCATCACCTTCAATCGCCCCCGCTATGATGACGAAGGCGCGCTGGTTCGCACGTCCATCACGACCACTGCAGGCGAAACCACCGCCGTGCTTTGCCGCGTCAAACATGGCGGGTCCGGTTGGTCGGTCGATGAGTGCGGCCCTGATCCGAAGCTGACCCAGCCGCGCGCTGCCGCCCCGACGCCAGCTGACCAGACGCCGGATAACACGCTGACTGCCCCCAGTGGCGACCGCCCGCTCACCGCGCGCGATCTCACCACGCAGGGCGCTGATCCGGGCACACCGTCCGGTTCAACGAACTGATCAGCTGATCGGTACTGCCTTCGGATAACGCCGCGCAGCTTCAGCGACGAACGCGTCGATCACGCGTTTGACCGCGTACGTCTTGTTGGCGTCAGCCAAGGCCTGAAGCACGAAATTCCTGAACTCGAACTGGATCGTGAAATCCACGCGCGATCCCGTCGGGATCGGGCTGAACCGCCAGGTGTTCGCCAGCTTTTTGAATGGCCCGCGCACCAACCCGACATTAATCGACAGGTCTGACTTCTTCGCGTCCACATCCGTGACAAACGTTTCGCGGAAACCTTTGAAGCCCACGGTAACCTCTGCCCTGCAACGCGAATGGTCAGGTTCGTACTGCTGGCTCACCAGCTTCAGCGACTGGATCCACGTCACGAACTCCGGATAGCGCCCGACATCGGCGGCGAGATCGAACAGATCCTCCGGCCGATAAGGCAGGTCCAGTGTCTGACGGTGCGAGGTCACGTTAGCGGCGGGCCAGCTGAGCCTCGCGCGCCGCGCGCAGCTTCGCGAAGTCTTCGTCCGCGTGATACGACGAACGCGTCAGCGGCGAAGCCGAAACCAGCAGGAAGCCTTTCGACTTCGCGATCGTCTCGTACGTCGCAAACTCGTCTGGAGTCACGAAGCGATCAACTGCTGCGTGCTTGCGGGACGGCTGCAGGTACTGACCGATCGTCAGGAAGTCGACGCCGGCGGAACGCATGTCGTCCATCACCTGCATCACCTCTTCCTTGCTCTCGCCAAGGCCGACCATCAGGCCGGACTTCGTGAACTGCGAAGGATCGCGCTCCTTCACCCGCTCGAGCAGGCGCAGCGAGTGATAATACCGCGAGCCCGGGCGAATGCTCAGATACAGCCGCGGCACCGTCTCGAGATTGTGGTTGAACACGTCCGGCTTGGCATCGATCACGATGTTCGCCGCATCGCCCTTGCGCAGGAAGTCCGGCGTCAGGATCTCGATCGTCGACTTCGGCGCAGCCGCGCGGATAGCCCGCACCACCGCCGCGAAATGCTCCGCCCCGCCATCGGCCAGATCATCGCGATCAACCGACGTGATGACGACGTGGCCCAGGCCCATCTTCGCCACCGTCTCGCCAACGCGCCGCGGCTCGTCCGCATCCAGCGCCGCCGGCATGCCCGTACGCACATTGCAGAACGAGCAGGCGCGCGTGCAGGTGTCGCCCATGATCATCAGCGTCGCGTGCTTCTTGGTCCAGCACTCGCCGATATTCGGACAGCCAGCCTCCTCGCACACGGTCACGAGATTCGCGTCGCGCACGATCTTCTTGGTCTCGAGATACCCTTCGCTGGTGGGCGCCCTCACCCGAATCCATGACGGCTTGCGCTGGATCGGCGTGTCCTCGCGCCCCTGCTTTTCCGGGTGCCGCGGCCGCGAGTCAGGTCCGCCCTTGGTGTCGAGAAGTGTGGCCATGTGGCCTGTTACCTCGGTTTGGCCGCGTATGAAAACGCGACGTTATGTGAAGCTGGTTTGTAAGTTTGTGCTTTATGCGCCACAGGTTATATTAAACCCAATACATAAAAGAGCGCGGTGGGGCGCCCGAGGGAGTAACTGTCACATGGCGTCGCTGCGATCGACTTACGACCCCCGTAACGCCGAGATCGGTGTTTTCCAGGCTCTGCTATCTGCGCGCAAGGAGTACGGCCCGAAGAAGATCGTCATCCACGACGCCGACGACCGCAAGCTGTCCTATGACGACATCATCCGCGCAGCCTTCGCGCTGGGCTCCGCCCTCAAGAAGAACACCAAGCGCGGCGAAGCCGTCGGCCTGATGCTGCCCACCGGCGCCGGCGCGATCATCACTTTCTTCGCCATCAACGCCTATGGCCGCGTCCCCGCGATGCTCAACTTCACGGCCGGCGCGCGCAACGTCAAAGCCGCCCTCAAGGCTGCGCAGGTCAAGCGCATCATCACCGCCCACGCCTTCATCGAGAAGGCCGAACTCCACGAACTCGTCGGCGAACTCAAATCCGAAGCCGAGTTCGTCTATCTCGAAGACGTCCGCGCCGCCCTCGGCGCCAAGCAGAAAGCCGCCGGCGCGCTCGGCCCGATCGTTCCCTGGGCTGTCGCCGCCAACCCGAACCCCAGCGACCCGGCCGTCATCCTCTTCACCTCCGGCACCGAAGGCGACCCGAAGGGCGTCGTCCTCTCCCATCGCAACATCGTCGCCAACGTCCACCAGATCCTCGCCCACGTGCCCGAGGCGCTGGGCTTGGATGATGTCCTGTTCAGCCCCCTGCCCACCTTCCACTGCTTTGGCTTGACGGCGGGCGCCATCCTTCCGCTGCTCAGCGGCATGAAGTCGGTGTTGCACCCCTCGCCCCTGCAAACCAAGCTGATCCCGAAGCGCGTCGAAGAAACCGGCGCCACCATCCTCTTCGCCACCGACACCTTCCTCAACCAGTACATCCGCGCCTGCGCCGGCAATGAACTCGGCAAGCTGCGCTTCGCCGTCTGCGGCGCCGAACGCGTCCGCGACGAAACCCGCCAGCTCGTCCGCCGCCGCTTCAACGTCGAGCTTCTGGAAGGCTACGGCGCCACCGAGGCCGCCCCCGTGATCGCGGTCAACCAGCCCGGCCACAACCATCACGGCACCGTCGGCCGCATGCTGCCCGGCATGGAAGTCCAGTTCGAAGCCGTCCCAGGCATCGAAAAGGGTGGCCGCATGCTCGTCCGCGGCCCGAACGTCATGCAGGGCTACCTCTCACCCGCCAAGCCCGGCGAACTCCAGCACCTCCCCTCCGGCTGGCACGACACGGGCGACGTCGTCGTCCAGGACGAGGAGGGCTTCCTCACCATCAAGGGCCGTCTCAAGCGCTTCGCCAAGATCGGCGGCGAGATGGTCTCCCTCGCCGTTGTCGAGAACTGCGCCTCCACCCTTTGGCGCGACCATGAACACGCCGCCGCCGTCCTGCCGGACAAGCGCAAGGGCGAGCAGATCGTCCTCCTCACCACCTTCCCGAAGGCCGACCGCAGCGAGCTGCAACGCTGGGCGCAGGACCACGGCGTCAACGAGCTCAGCCTGCCCCGCAAGATCTTCCAGGTGACGCAGATACCCGTCCTCGGCACCGGCAAGATGGACATTGGCGGCGTCCAGAAACTCGCCGCCGAAATCGCCGCCCGCAACGACGCCGGCGCGCAAGCAGCAGAGTAAACGTGCGTTAGGAATTGGGCTCATTCCTAAGTCTCGTTAGGAATAGCCCGCTTTCCTAAGCGCCCTTAGGAATGAGCGTAATTCCTAACGACGTTTAACGCTTGGCGTTACCAATCCATGCCGTGGCGAACTTCGCAGGCGTAGTGCAGCTTCTCTCGGTGATTCTGGGAGGCTGCATGTTCCGTTCGAAACTCGTCCTGTCCGCAACTCTTGCCGCGCTGACGCTCGCCGCGTGCGGTGAAGGCGCAGCCCCTGCCGGTGGAGCAGCCGCGACCGCGCAACCCGCCGGCGGCCCCAGCGAAGCAGACGTCAAAGCGGTGATCGAGCGGCGCGTGCAATCCCTCGCGACCGGCGTCGGCTCAAGCCACAAGTCCGTCGCCGTAACATTCGAAGCCGTCGAGTTCGGCCAGCCACGCCCCCTCAACGAACAGGACAAGATCGACGGCCTTCGCGGCGACACCGCCTACCCCGTCCGCGCTCGCTATTCGGAACTTCGCACATGGGGCAATGGCGAAACCGAAACGGTGAACACGTACTACGCGTACGATTTTTACCGCGACGAGTTCGGCGGCTGGGACTTCAGCGGCAAAGGTCCTGTCCAGTAACGCGTCAGATATGCAGCGGCCGCCCATAAGCGGCCAGCACGCTCTCGTGCATCATCTCGCTCAGCGTCGGATGCGGGAACACCGTCTCCATCAGCTCCGCTTCCGTCAGCTCACCCTGCCGCGCGATGGCATAGCCCTGGATCAGCTCCGTCACGCCCTCGCCCGCCATGTGCGCGCCCAGCAGTTCGCCGGTCTCTTCGTCGAAGATCGTCTTCACGATGCCTTCTGGTTCGCCCAGCGCGATCGCCTTGCCATTGCCCATGAACGGGAACTTGCCGATCTTCAGCTTGCGCCCCGAAGCCTTCGCCTTCTCCTCGGTCATGCCCACGCTCGCCACCTGCGGATGGCTGTACGTGCAGCCCGGCACATTCCACGGATCGAACTTGTGGCTCGGCGCCTTGCCCGACATGCCCTCAACGACGATCACGCCTTCATGCATCGCCTTGTGCGCCAGCCAGGGCGGCCCGGTCACGTCGCCGATCGCATATAGCCCCGGCACATTCGTCTTGCCGAACCCGTCGACCACGATGTGCGTCTTCTCAACCTTCACGCCCAGCGCCTCGAGCCCAAGGTTCTCGACATTGCCGACAATGCCCACGGCCAGGATTACCTTGTCAGCCTTCAGCGTCTGACTGCCCTCTTTGGTCTGCACCTCGGCTGTCGCCACGCCCTTGTCGACCTTCAGCGACTTCACCTGCGCCGACGTGATGAATTTGATGCCCTGCTTGCCCAGCTGCTTCAGCATGAACGCGGAAATCTCCGCATCCTCCACCGGCAGGATGCGATCCAGCGCCTCCACCACCGTCACCTCCGCGCCCAGCGTCTTGTAGAACGACGCAAACTCGATCCCGATCGCGCCCGAGCCGATCACCAGCAGCTGCTTGGGCATCTCGGTCGGCACCATCGCCTCGCGATACGCCCACACCGTCTTGCCATCGACCTTCAGCCCCGCATCCGGAATCTCGCGCGCCCGCGCGCCGGTCGCCAGCATGACGTTCTTGGCCGTGTAAGTGCCTTCACCCTTGCCCTTCTCGACCACCACCTTTGGCGCAGGCGATCCCTTCTCCAGCCGCGCCGTTCCGATCAGCACGTCGATCTTGTGCTTCTTCATCAGGAAGGTGACGCCATTCGACAGCTGCTGCGCCACGCCGCGCGACCGTTTCACGATCGCATCCAGCAACACTTTCGGGTTCTCAACCGAAAGCCCGTAGTCCTTCGCATGGCTGATCAGGTGAAACACCTCTGAAGACCGCAACAGCGCCTTCGTCGGAATGCACCCCCAGTTGAGGCAGATCCCGCCAAGCTCCGCCCGCTCCACGATCGCGACCTTCATCCCCAACTGCGACGCGCGAATAGCCGCCACATAGCCGCCGGGACCAGAGCCGATGATGATGAGATCGTAGGATTTGGCGTCGGCCAAGCTCAGCTCCTGCTCAATCTTTGGAACGCCGGTGGGCGACCCGGTCCGTCGTCTTGCGCACGCCCGCGCTCGACCAGACAAACCAGATGACACCGACAACAAACAAAACAGCAGCCGTCACGATCCTGCCCGAGCCGGACGGCAACCCCAATCGCATGAAGAACTCGTCGCCGAAGATCGCGAACGCCGACAGGCTCAGGGCCACAACAGCGATCAGGATCCGCAGGCGAACCGACATCACAGCAGCATCGCTTCAGGCGTCTCGACGAACTGCTTGAAGCTCGCCAGCCAGCGCGCGCCGGTTGCGCCATCGACCACGCGGTGATCGCAGGTCAGCGTAACCGTCATCATGGTCGCGACCACGACCTTGTCGTCCTTCACCACGGCGCGCTTCTCGCCAGCGCCGACCGACAGGATCATCCCCTCCGGCGGATTGATGATCGAGGCAAACTGACGAATGCCCATCATGCCCAGGTTCGAGATCGAGAAAGTGCCGCCCATATATTCCTGCGGCTTCAGCTTCTTCTCACGCGCCCGCGCCGCCAGGTCCTTCATCTCTGCCGCAATCTGCGCCAGCCCCTTGGTCTGCGCATCGCGCACCACCGGCGTAATCAACCCGCCCGGAATGGCCACCGCCACCGAAACATGCGCCGACTTGTGCTGCGCGACGCCCTTGTCGGTGTAGCTCGCATTCGCATCCGGATTGGCGATCAGCGCCATGGCGCACGCCTTGATCAGCATGTCGTTGACCGACACCTTCACCCCGGCTTTCTCGCCCGCCTCATTGATACGAACGCGCGCCGACAGAAGATGGTCGATCTCCAGATCAACCGTCAGCGGGAAGTGCGGCACCTGCATGAACGACTGCGTCAGACGCCGCGCCGTAACCTTCCGCACGCCATCCAGCGGGATCAGCTCGTAACTATCCGGCGCATAAACCCGATCATCCAGCAAAGCCGGCTCGATCAGGCTCGTAATGCCGCCCGCCGCGCCTGGCGCAGCCTTGCCTGCAGCCGGCGCACCCTTCGGCGCCTTCATCACATCGGACTTCACAATCCGCCCATGCGGACCCGAGCCCTTCAACGCCAGCAGATCCACCCCCTGCTGCTGCGCCAACCGCCGCGCCAACGGCGAAGCCTTCACCCGCTCCGCACCCTTGCCTGCGCTCGGCAACGGCCCGTCAGCCTTCACAGCTACCGGCTCCTTGCCCGCAGCCGCCGGCGAAGCCGTGGTCACGGCCGCAGCGCCATTCTTGTCGCCGGCCTTCTCGGCTACCTTCGGCGCCGGCTTACCCTCAGCCGGCTCCTCCTTCCTGGCAGCCTTCTCCGGCTCCTTGGCCTCAGCCTTCTTCTCCGTCTTCGGAGCGTCCGACTTCGCAGCCGCCCCACCGCCCTCGCCATCCAGTTCGGCGATCACGGCGTTCACCTTCACACCCTGCGCGCCTTCCTCGACCAGCAGCTTGGTGACCGTACCCTCATCTACAGCCTCGACCTCCATGGTCGCCTTGTCGGTCTCGATCTCGGCAAGAAGGTCGCCCGGCTTCACGGTGTCGCCCACCTTCACATGCCACTTGGCAAGGTTCCCCTCCTCCATCGTCGGCGACAGCGCAGGCATGGTGATGGTGGTCGCCATTATTCCTGCTCCGTCACGTAGCAGACCTTCTTCGCCGCCTCGACGATGTCAGCCGCATGCGGCAGCGACAGCTTCTCAAGGTTGGCGGCGTAAGGCAGCGGCACATCCTTCTGCGCCACACGCATCGGCGGCGCATCAAGATAATCGAACGCATGCTCCGTCACCGCAGCCGCAATCTCCGCGCCCACGCCGAAGAACCGCCAGCCCTCTTCGCAGCAGACGATCCGGTTGGTCTTCTTCACGCTCTCGATCACCGTCTGCGTATCCAGCGGCCGCAGCGTGCGCAGGTCGATCACCTCCGCCTCGATACCGATCCCCGCCAGCTCCTCCGCAGCCTCCAGCGCGAACTTCACCATCCGTGAGTGCGCCACCAGCGTCACATCCGTACCCTCACGCCGGATCCGCGCCTTGCCGATCGGCAGAACGAAATCCTCCACCTCCGGCACATCGAACTCGATGCCGTACATCAGCTCGTGCTCAAGGAAGACCACCGGGTTCGGATCGCGGATCGCCGCCTTCAGCAGGCCCTTCGCATCAGCCGCATCATAAGGCGCAATCACCTTCAGCCCCGGCACATGGCCATACCACGCCGAATAATCCTGACTGTGCTGCGCGCCCACGCGCGACGCGGCGCCATTCGGCCCACGGAACACGATCGGACACCCCATCTGCCCGCCCGACATGTACAGCGTCTTGGCCGCCGAGTTGATAATGTGGTCGATGGCCTGCATCGCGAAGTTGAACGTCATGAACTCGACGATCGGCTTGAGCCCGCCAAACGCCGCGCCCACGCCGAGACCCGCAAAGCCATATTCAGTAATCGGCGTATCGATCACCCGCCGATCGCCAAATTCCTCCAGCAAGCCACGGCTGACCTTGTACGCGCCCTGATACTGGCCGACTTCCTCGCCCATCAGGAACACGGTCTCGTCGCGCCGCATCTCCTCCGCGATCGCATCACGCAGGGCGTCCCGCAGCGACGTCTTCTTGTACGTCACGCCGTCCGGCAGCGTCGGATCATGCAGCCCTTCAGCGGCCGCAGACTTCTGCTCCGGCGCGCGCAGGCGATGCCCATCATTCTTCGCCTTGGCCTCGCCATCAGGCTTGCCCCCAGCCGCATCCGCCTTGGCTTCCTCGCGCGTCTGCTCCTCAGCCTCTTCCGCCGGCTCGTCAGACGACTTGGCAGCCTTGGCATCCGCCTTCGGCTTGGCCTCAGCTTTCGCCTCGGCCTTGCCCTTACCGTTCGCCTTCGGCGCCGGAGCTTCCCCCTCGCCAGCCATCTGCGCGATCACGGCGTTCACCTTCACGCCTTCCGTGCCGGCTTCCACCATCAGCTTGGCGATCACGCCCTCGTCGACGGCCTCGACTTCCATCGTGGCCTTGTCCGTCTCGATTTCGGCGATCACGTCGCCGGGCTTCACGGTATCGCCTTCCTTCACCAGCCACTTGGCCAGCTTGCCCTCTTCCATGGTGGGCGAAAGCGCAGGCATGAGAATGTCGGTCATCTCAGCGGCTCTCCACCAGCACGTCAGTCCACAGCTCGGCCGGATCAGGCTCGGGCGAATCCTGCGCGAACTGCGCGCTGTCGTTCACGATCTCGCGCACCTCGGCCTCGATCTTCTTCAGATCGTCCTCGCTCACATGCTTCGCATCCAGCAGCTTCTTTTTCAGCATCTCGATCGGGTCGTGATGCTCGCGCATCTCCTGCACTTCTTCCCGCGTGCGATACTTCGCCGGGTCAGACATCGAGTGCCCACGATAGCGATATGTCTTCATCTCGAGGATATACGGCCCATCGCCAGCCCGCGCCCGCTCGATCGCCTTCGCCGCCGCCTTGCGCACGGCCAGCACATCCATCCCGTCCACTTCCTCGCCCGGTATCTCGAACGAAATCCCGCGCTTGAACAATTCCGTCTCCGCAGAAGCCCGCGCAATCGACGTGCCCATCGCGTATTGATTGTTCTCGATCACATAGACGACCGGCAGCTTCCACAGAGACGCCATGTTGAACGCCTCATAGACCTGGCCCTGGTTCGATGCGCCGTCGCCGAAATAGGCGATGCACACCGCATCCGAGCCCTTGTACTTGTTCGAGAACGCCAGCCCCGTCCCGATCGGCACCTGCGCGCCGACAATGCCGTGGCCGCCGAAGAAGTTCTTCTCGCGGCTGAACATGTGCATCGAGCCGCCCTTGCCGCGCGCGTATCCGCCCTCGCGCCCGGTCAGCTCCGCCATCACGCCGCGCGATGTCATGCCCGCCGCCAGCATGTGTCCATGGTCGCGATAGCCCGTGATCACCTGATCGTCCGGGTCCAGCACCGACTGCACGCCGACCACCACCGCTTCCTGCCCGATATACAGGTGGCAGAAGCCCGCGATCAGACCCATCCCGTAAAGCTGCCCCGCCTTCTCCTCGAAGCGCCGGATCAACAGCATGTCGCGGTAATACTGGATCAGCTCGTCCTTGGCCGGATCGGCAATCTGCCTCCGCCCTTTCGGCGCGTCCTTGGTCGCTTTCTCGGTCGCGGCCTTTTTCGCTGCCATGGCGGAGATTCCCTGCTGCCAGAAAAACTAAGCGTCAGGGAGAAGATAGGTACGAATCCGCCCCCGACCCATGCCTAACACGGGCTAAGGCGGCGCGTTCCACACCTAATTTGAAAGGAAATTATCGGACGGCGACGAGAAGTTCGTCCGGGCGCACAAACGAAAGCTTCGTGCGCGCGATTTCCTCGACATAGTCGAGATCCATCGATTTATCCCGCAGGCGCTCCAGCGAGGCCGCCAGAGCGGCTTTTTCCAGCTTCAGCGCGTCGATCTTCTTGGTCAGCTGGGCTTCCTCGTTCTGCAGCTCGGTCCAGGCGGCAAGGCCCTGGTCGCCGGCAAGGGCGTGATACGAGAAATAGAGGATGAGCGCGCCGATAGCGGCGGCCGGCAGAACCGTTTTCGCGGTCTTCACCACCCCTTCCATCCCGTCTCTCAACCCTCCCAAACGCTACACGACACACACAGACCTGCCGTGCGGGTCAGACCTGACCGTGACACGGTTAACGCGCCCCTAAACACCCCGTTTCGCGCCGATAACGCAACGTCACAGGTAAAGGCCCGTCGATTGCACCTCCCTTTAAAAGCGAAGTGCGAGGTTCGATATGACACAATCAGTTGAATCGAGTGTGACTGCCGGAACCGGCGTTACCGCCCCCAAGACCGTCGAACACGACATCCCGCTCTATCTGGCGAGCGATGAGGCCCTGATTCACATCCTCGACCGCTACCCGGAAGAGCTGTTCGACATCAATTGCTATGACTTCGACGCCGAAGGTCAGGTGTCGCTTACCACCGGCACACGTGGCCGGGCTGATGGCCGCACGGTCCTCGCCGCCATCAAGGCAGGCCGGCTCTGGGTGAACCTCCGCTCCTGCGAGGATGCCCATCCCGGCCTCTGGGCCGAAGTCCAGCGCGCCCTGGGCTGCCTCGCCCCCCAAATCGGCGCCACGAAAGCCCGGAAGATGACTGGCCAGCTGATTCTCAGCTCGCCTGCCACACGCGTCCCCTTCCACTTCGACGCCGCCGGCGTCGTCCTCTTCCATCTGCGCGGCGTGAAGCGTGTCTGGGTCTATCCAAACACCGAAGATTTCCTGCCGCAGGACGCCATGGAACAGGTCATCATGCGCACCACCACGGAAGAGCTGCCCTACAAACGCATCATGGACGGCGCAGCCTGGCGCTTCGACATCGTCCCCGGCGAAGTCCTCACCTGGCCCCTCTACGCCCCGCACCGCGTCGAAAACCAGGAAGGCCTCTGCGTCTCCCTTTCCATGGACTACCAGACCTGGGGCTCCCGCATCACCACCGGCGCCCACCGCGCCAACGGCGTCCTCAGACGTTGGGGCCGCACCATCAAACCGATGACCCAAACCAGCTGGCCCCACCGCACAGCCCTGTGGGCCCTCTCCCTCGCCTTTACCCGCCTCAACCTCGTGAAGAACAACATCAAGGACTTCGAACGCACTTTCGACATCGCCGACGCCAACGTCCTGATGCACGACATCAAACAAGCCGCCTAACCACCGCCCGTACGGTGCATTGAAAACGCACCGTGGCTCGCCCCGCGCCCGATCCAACAACAAAGGGAAGTCATCCTCGGCCTCGTGCCGAGGATCTCGGTTGGATCAACAGCGGGACAAGCCCGAGAATGACGCCGTGATTGGGGGATGGAGCGGACCCAATCTGTAGGACAGCCAAAAATCATCCCGAACAAACTCAGCGCCTTAGCGCGAAAGATTGTGGGACGGAGCCTCTTGGAATCTACGTCCCCCTGGACCGGGGTATTCTACCCCGCATGACACGACACAAACACGCGCAAACTGGGCTGGTAACCCCGTCGCCTCTCGATCACTGGATCGATGCGACGCTGCGTGTCTTTGCGATGCTCGTGCTGAACGTCGTCTCGACAATCCGGATGCGCCTGCGCCGTCCCGCCGTGAATGCCACACGTCAGATGCCCCAGCCTCTGCCCGGATCGAAGACCGACATCCAACAACAGGAACTGATCGCTGCTCAGCAAAGCAGCCCGATAGCCCTCATCCTGAGGGATCGCACGCACGCTGTCGCATCGACGGCACTCTCTCGTGCGATCGTCTCGAAGGATGGAAAGGGCGTGCTCACAACTGTGAGCCAAACATCCACCCCCTCCGTCTCGCTTGGCTCACGCCAAGCGATCCACCTCCCCCAGTGCTCCGCACTGATGGAGGCAAACCGCGCTCCAATGCGCGCAACGAAGGGGAATTGCCTCCACCAGTTGAAAACTGGGGGAGGTGGATCGCCGCGTCTTCGCGGCGAGACGGAGGGGGCCGCTCCACGCGCCCAATCTCCAAACAAAAACGCGCCCGCCTAAGCGAGCGCGTTTCCAATTCAACCCAACTCACCCCGCCTTGCAGCGGGAACGCACCCTCACACGCGGATCGATGCGCGGCCGAGGTAGCGTGCGGCCGAGCCAAGCTCGTCTTCGATGCGCAGCAGCTGATTGTATTTCGCAAGCCGGTCCGAACGGGCCAGCGAGCCGGTCTTGATCTGACCGCAGTTGGTGGCAACCGCGAGATCAGCAATCGTCGAGTCTTCCGTCTCGCCCGAGCGGTGAGACATCACGGCGCCATAGCGCGCCATCTGCGCCATCTGGACAGACTCCAGCGTCTCGGTCAGCGAGCCGATCTGGTTGACCTTCACGAGGATCGCGTTGGCCGCGCCGCGCTCGATGCCTTCCGACAGGCGCGCCGTGTTGGTGACGAACAGATCGTCGCCCACCAGCTGGCACTTGTTGCCGATGAGCTTGGTCAGCGCGAGCCAACCTTCCCAGTCATCTTCCGACATGCCGTCTTCGATCGACACGATCGGGAAGCGGCTCACGAGGTCGCCCCAGTAGGCGGCCATCTGGTCGGACGACAGCGACTTGCCCTCGCCTTCCAGCTCGTACTTGCCCTTCTTGTAGAACTCGGTCGCAGCTGCATCGAGCGCGAGAACAACGTCTTCGCCAGGCTGGTAACCGGCCTGCTCGATCGACTTCATGATGAAGCCCAGCGCATCGTCAGCCGACTTCAGGTTCGGCGCAAAGCCGCCCTCATCGCCAACGTTCGTGTTGTGACCAGCCGCGGCGAGGCCCTTCTTCAGCGTATGGAACACCTCAGCGCCGCAACGCAGCGCGTCAGCGAACGTGTCCATGCCCACCGGCATGATCATGAATTCCTGGATGTCGATCGGGTTATCCGCATGCGCGCCGCCATTGATGATGTTCATCATCGGCGTCGGCAGGATGTGAGCATTGGCGCCGCCCACATAGCGATAGAGCGGCAAGCCCGAGGCGTTCGCGGCGGCCTTCGCGACGGCCAGCGAAACACCGAGGATCGCATTGGCGCCGAGGCGCGACTTGTTCGGCGTGCCGTCGAGTTCGATCAGGGCGGCGTCAATCGCGCGCTGGTCGGTCGAGTCCATGCCAAGCAGTTCCGGGAAGATCTCGTCATTGACGGCCTCGACGGCCTTAAGGACGCCCTTGCCCAGATAGCGGCTCTTGTCCCCATCGCGCAGCTCGACCGCCTCATGGGCGCCCGTCGATGCGCCCGACGGAACCGCGGCGCGGCCGGTCGAACCGTCTTCCAGGGTGACTTCCGCCTCGACGGTCGGGTTTCCCCGGCTGTCCAGGATTTCCCGTGCATAGACGTCAACGATCTCGGTCACTGGCCTGTCCCTTGGCTGATAGGCGAACGCAAACCCGGAGGACCTGCTCCCACGGGCGAAAAGCGTGCCTGCTATGTCTTGAACCGTCCCCGCTTGCAATGCGGCGGCCAGCCTTCAGGGGAGAATCAGAGCCCAGAAAAGCAAACGGCCGCAGATGCGGCCGCCAGCGTCTCAAATGACCTTGGGGTCAGGACTATTCTTCGTCCTTGGCCTTCAGGATCTGCTTACCACGATACAGGCCCGTTTTCGGGTCGACGTGGTGCGGACGGCGCAGTTCGCCCGATTCCTTGTCCTCGACGTACGTATTGCCCTTCAGGGCGTCGTGGGCGCGGCGCATGCCACGTTTCGAGGGGGAGGTTTTGCGCTTAGGGACGGCCATGATTGCCTCGGAAACGGCAGGAAACTGGTTGTAAACGGGCCCATTCGTGTAACAGGCCGTTCTTTGCGAGGGGGCCTCATACGCGCATCTCGCCTGCCCTGCAAGCGGTTAGCGTGGGTCAGCGTCAGCTTGGCCGGTTTCCCCGCCCAGGCGAGCCGGAATGCGCCGGCAGACGCCCTAGACGAGCCGGCTCTTGTCCCGGGCGGCCGCGATGAACGAGGCAAACAGCGGGTGCGGGCTGAACGGCCGGGACTTGAGTTCCGGATGGAACTGGACGCCGATGAACCACGGGTGGTCCGTCAGCTCCATGATTTCCGGCAGCTTCCCGTCCGGCGACATGCCCGAGAAGACCACGCCATGCGGCGCCAGCTTGTCGATAATGTCGGCGTTCACCTCATACCGGTGACGGTGACGCTCCGAGATATGAGTCGAGCCGTAGATGTCAGCGACTCGCGATCCCTTGGTCAGCGCAGCGGGATAGGCGCCCAGACGCATCGTGCCGCCAAGATCGCCATCAGCGGTCCGAACTTCGCGCGTGTTGCCACGCACCCACTCGCCCATCAGGCCAACGGCCGGATACTCCGGCTTGCCGAACTCAGTGGTGCCAGCGCCCGAGATGCCCGCGAGATTGCGAGCCGCCTCGATCACAGCGAGTTGCATGCCGTAGCAGATGCCAAAGCACGGCAGCTTGTGACGGCGCGCATAACCAGCCGCGCGCATCTTGCCGATAGCGCCCCGCTCGCCGAACCCGCCCGGCAGCAGCACGCCGTCGACATTGTCGAGCTCGGAAAGGTCAGCATTCGGATCGTCGAAGCGGTCAGACGGGATCCAGGTCAGGTTGACCTTCACCTTGTTGGCGAGGCCGCCATGGCCCAGCGCTTCAACCACCGACTTGTAGGCGTCGTGCAGCGCCACATACTTGCCGACGATCGCGATACGCACTTCGCCGTCAGGGTTGCGCAGGGTTTGCGAGGTCTGAACCCAGTGCTTCAGATCCGGCGTCGTCTGCTTCTCGAGACCGAAGTGGCGCAGCACTTCGTGGTCGAGCCCACGCGCGTGGTACTCCAACGGCACTTCGTAGATGTGCTGCGCATCCAGCGCTTCGATAACCGCTTCCGGACGCACATTGCAGAACAGCGCCAGCTTGCGGCGCTCTTCCGGCGGGATCGGCATCGGCGCGCGGCACAGCAGGATGTCAGGCTGGATACCGATCGAGCGCAGCTCCTTCACGGAGTGCTGCGTTGGCTTGGTTTTCAGCTCGCCCGCCGTGTTGATGTAGGGCAGCAGCGTCAGGTGGATGAACAGGCTCGCATCGCGGCCAACATCCTGGCTGAACTGACGGATAGCCTCGAAGAACGGCAGGCCTTCAATGTCGCCCACTGTGCCGCCCACTTCGACCAGCACGAAGTCGACGTCATCCGTATCCGACTTGATGAATTCCTTGATGGCGTCCGTGACGTGCGGAATGACCTGCAGCGTCGCGCCCAGATAGTCGCCGCGGCGCTCCTTCTCGAGGATCGCCTTATAGATGCGCCCCGTCGTCGTATTGTCGGTCTTGCGCGCCGATACGCCGGTGAAGCGCTCATAGTGGCCGAGGTCGAGGTCGGTTTCAGCGCCGTCATCGGTGACGAAGACCTCGCCGTGCTGGGTCGGCGACATCGTGCCGGGGTCGACGTTCAGATAGGGGTCCAGCTTGCGCAAACGCACGCGATAGCCGCGCGCTTGCAGCAGCGCGCCAAGCGCTGCCGAGGCAATGCCCTTCCCGAGGGAGGACACAACGCCTCCCGTGATGAAGATGAAACGCTTCATGACGGATGCTCAGTTTAATGATTCGGCAGCCTCAAGCGAGAGGCTGAATGGTCGAAGTTAGGCGACTAGATAATCAATCCACCGATTTACGGCGTAGGAGCCGGAGCGGTGGGCGTAGTTGTCGCAGGAGCCGGGGTGGCCGAAGCCGGAGGCGTCGTCGTGGCGGCCGGCGGCGTGGTGGTCGGCGCCGGCGCCGGGGTCGTGGCCGGAGCGAGCGGGTCAACCGTCGGGGCCGGAGCCGGCGTTGCGGGCGCGGTCGTCGACGGTGTGGTTGCCGGAGCAGTCGAACCAGCCGGAGCGAACGGATCGGCAGGCGTTTGACGCTGTTGTTGCTGTTCCAGCGTGCTCGGAGCCGCGTTCGCATCATTGTTGATGCGGGTCATCGTGATGCTGGTGAAGAAGAACACGCCGGCCAGGATCATGGTCACGTTGACCAGCACGCCAGCCGCGCCGCGGCCGGAGATCACGCCGCCCGTGCCGCCGCCGCTCATGCCGAGCGCGCCGCCCTCAGAGCGTTGCAGCATCACGGCGATAACCAGCGCGATGCACGCGATGATGTGGATGGTCAGCAGGACTGCGAGCATAGAAGGGGGCCGCCGTATGTGAATGCGACCGCGTCAAAGCACGTTGGAGGGGTGCGGCCAAGCCCCCCGTCAGCTTTTCATATGGGTGCGGCCCTGAAGCCCGCTATGCGCAGCCCTGGGCAATCCGCAGGAAATCAGCGGCTTTCAGGCTCGCGCCGCCCACCAGAGCGCCGTCCACCCCGGCTACAGCCATCAATTCCTTGGCGTTATCCGGCTTGACCGAGCCGCCATAGAGCAGCCGGATGCCTTTGCCTGCGGCCCCGAAGCGGGTTTCCATGGCCTTGGCGATGGCTCCATGGACCTCGGCGACCTGGGCGACGGTAGGTGTACGACCCGTGCCGATAGCCCAGACCGGCTCATAGGCGATCACAATCGGGGTCTGACCAGCGGCGTCCGGGACGGAGCCATCCAGCTGGGTCGCGATGACATCGAGGGTCCGGCCAGAATCACGCTCGGCCAGGCTTTCGCCCACGCAGATAATGGGGGTCAGGCCAGCCCGCAGGACGGCGGAAGCCTTGGCGGAGACGATCGCATCGGTCTCGCCATGCAAGGTCCGGCGCTCGGAATGGCCGACAATCACGTATTTGGCGCCGATATCGGCCCACATCTCGGCGCTGATATCTCCGGTGAAGGCGCCAGACTTCTCGGCATGGCAGTCCTGCCCGCCCAGACCGATCGACGAGGATTTAAGAGCCGCGCCGATCAACGCAGCCAGCGTGGCAGGCGGGCAGATCGCCAGTTCGACGCCCGGGACGTCAGCGGCGCCGGTAACCATGGCCTGAACTTCGGAGACTGAGGCCGAAAGGCCATTCATCTTCCAGTTGCCGGCTACCAGCTTCTTGCGATCCGTCATCTACCCTGCCCCGTGATGCGACAAAGGTGTCACGGCCGAAGACGCACTCCGGACACGGCATGCCGTATTGTCACATATTCCTGTGGCGAACCGGTTTCCCCTCCGCCTCAAAATGCTCTAGCAAGCCGTGTTCCAGCGGACAACCTTTCGGGGGAGTCGCCAAGTATCAGGGAGTTACGCCGATGATCGGCGGTATTCGCAAGTTTGCCAAATCCAAGTGGGCGCTCGTCCTGCTGTTCATTCCCTTGATCATCAGCTTTGGCATCTTCGGCACCCAGGATGTGTTTAGCGGCATTTCGGGCGGCGGCCTGTCCAAGGTCGGCGATCACGAAATCCATGCGCGCGACCTCAATGAGGAGCTGACCGCCGAGATCGAAGCTATCCGCCAGCAGGATGGCCGCGTGCTGACCCAGGCTGATGCGATCCGCGAAGGTCTGGCGCAGCAGGTTCTCGCGCAGCTTGAATACCGCAACATGATCCTCGCCTATGCCGACAAGGTCGGCATTCGTGCGAGCAAGCAGGCAGTTGCCGACCTCCTCATCAACCGCGCCGGTGCGTTCAAGGACGCGCTGGGCCGCTTCAACCTCGACGCCGTCCGCGCCCGCGCCGACGCCCAGCGCATGTCCCTGCGCGACTTCGAGAATGCTGTGCGCGACGACCTGACGGTCGGCTACGTCACGTCGGCGGCCTTCAACGCGTTCAAGGTGCCGGACATCCTGTCTGAGCCGGTCATCAAGTATATCGGCGAAACGCGTACGCTGACCTTTGCCCGCGTGAGCGATTCAGCCATCTCCAAGCCGGCCGAGCCGACCGATGCGCAGCTTCAGGCCTGGTACGAGACCAACAAGCAGCAGTTCGCGCAGCCAGAGCGTCGTCGCATTTCGCTGCTCAGCTTCTCGCCGGAAGACTATATCGATCGCGTCGAGCTGACCGAGGATCAGGTCAAGGCTGAGTACCAGACGCGTATCCGCGACTACTCCACGCCTGAGACGCGTCTGATCGCCGAATACACATCGGCCGATCGTAACGCCGTGCAGTCATTCATCGACCTCACCCAGCAGGGCGTTGCAATCGATGAAGCGCTGAAGCGCACGCCAAACGTCACAGTGACCGAGCGGTCGGTGAAGCCGGAAGAGATCACCAACGAAGGTTACCGCAATCTCGTTTTCGGTCTGCCGCAAGGCAAGCCGGATACGAACCCGCGCAAGCTCGACGAAGCCTCTCCCTGGATCGTCGTGCTGGTGAAGACCATCACGCCGGGCATTGCCCAGCCTTATGAGCAGGTTGCGGAAAAGGTCCGCCATGACATGGCGCTCTCCGACGCTCGCCGTCTGTATGAGGATGAGTCCGAGAAGTTCCGCGACGCCGCTGGCGGTCAGCCGCTGGAAGAGATCGGCAAGCAGTTCGGCTTCCCGGTGATCCAGCTTCCGCCGGTCGACAACCAGGCTCGCACCCAGCGCGGCGACCAGACGCAACTGCTGGTCAACAATCCGGCGCTGCAGGAACTCTTCACGCTGCAGGCTGGTCAGATGACCAACCTGTTCGAGGGCGATGAAAGCCGCTCCATGTATCGTCTCGACGAAATCGTGCCGCCCTTCACGCAACCCTTCGCGGATGTGAAGGCGCGCGTGCATGACCTCTACATGGTCGAGCAGGTCAGGACGGCCGCCACCAAAGCGGCAAACGACATGGTCGCTGCCGTGAAAGCCGGCCGCACGTTCGAACAGGCGGCTACGTCGTCCAAGATGATCGCGCTTCCCGCAATCACCACGACCCGCCAAGGCGGACAGCAGATGGATGCAGCTGTGCTGCAAGGCGCCTTCGAGCTGAAGCTTGATGAGGTCGGCATCATCCCTGGTCGCGGTGGCGAGCCTTGGGTCGCGCGGGTCGACAAGATCGAGCCGGTAACCGCTGCCAACGCTGCCATCCTTCGCGCTCAAGTCGCGCCTGAAGTTTCCCAGTCGCTTGAGAGCGACATCCGGGAAGTGTTCGTGCGTGGCTTGCAGAAGGAAGTGCCGATCAAGCGCGATGAAGCGGCCATCCAGCAATACTTCCAAAGCTATCTGACGCCTGAGGCATCATGACGACGCCCCTGCCCCGGCTTCACGTCCGGCGCCGGGTCGACGACACGGAGTCGCCGGTCTCGGCGATGCTCAAGCTCAACCCGATGTCGGCGGGGCTTGTGCTGTTCGAGAGCGTCATGGGTGGTGAAACCCGTGGCCGCTATTCCTTCATCGGCATGGCTCCCGACCTGTGGTGGCGCGTGCGCGAGGGCAAGGCCGAAACGTCGCTGACGCAAGACTTCAAGGAAGTCCTCTCGACCTCGACCGACATCATGGACTCGCTCCGCGCCTTCATCGACGCGTGCAAGGTGTCGGGCATGGAGGGCCTGCCGCCCATGGCTGCAGGTGCGTTCGGTTACCTCGGCTACGACATGGTCCGCTATGTCGAAAAGCTGCCCGCTGCGAAGCCTGATCCAAACGGCGTTCCAGAAGCGATGCTCATGCGTCCGGGCGTTGTACTGATCTTCGACGGCGTGCGTCAGGAGATCATCATCGCGGCGCCTGAACGTGGCGGTGAAGCGGCGACTATGGCGCGGATCGATGCGGTCGAAGCGCAGCTTGATCAGCCAATGCCGCCCTCGCGGCCGAACGATACGCCGATTGAGAAGATCGAGTTCAAGTCGAACACCGAGAAGTCGCGCTATCTCGCCATGGTCGAGAAAGCCAAGACCTACATCCACGCCGGCGACATCTTCCAGGTCGTGCCGAGCCAGCGCTTCTCCGCGCCGTTCGAGCGCTCGCCGTTCGCCTTCTATCGCGCGCTCCGTCGCCTGAATCCTTCGCCCTTCATGTTCTACGTGAACTTCGGAGCGTTCCAGGTTTCGGGCTCAAGCCCGGAGATACTTGTGCGCGTGCGCAATGGCACGGTCACCGTTCGCCCGATCGCCGGAACGCTGCCGCGTGGTGCGACGCCGGAAGCCGATCTCGCAAACGAACAGAAGCTGATCTCTGATCCCAAGGAGCGCGCAGAGCACCTGATGCTGCTCGACCTCGGCCGCAACGATGTCGGCCGCGTAGCCGCACGCGGCACGGTCGATGTCACCGAGAGCTTCACCGTCGAACGCTACAGCCACGTCATGCACATCGTCTCCAACGTGCAGGGCAAGCTGAAAGCTGGCGAGGACATGGTATCCGCGCTGGCAGCTGGCTTCCCGGCCGGCACGACGTCCGGTGCGCCGAAGATCCGCGCGATGGAGATCATCACCGAACTCGAGCCGCACGCACGCGGCGTCTATGCGGGTGGCGTCGGCTATTTCGGCGCCGGCGGCGACATGGACACGTGCATCGCCCTGCGCACGGCTGTGTTCGCGGGCGGCAAGATCCACGTTCAGGCCGGCGGTGGTGTCGTTTACGACAGCAATCCAGAAAGCGAATTCATGGAGACGGTGCACAAGGCCAGCGCCCTCTTCCGCGCCGCCGAAGAAGCTGCCCGCTATGACCGGGGGAACCGGTGATGACCAAAGTCCTGCTCATCGATAACTACGACAGCTTCACCTACAACCTCGTCCACTACCTCCAGGACATCAGCCCGGAGGTGGAAGTCGAAGTCGTGCGCAACGATGCGCTGACGGCGAAGGAAGCGCTGGCGAAGGGCGCCGATGCGATCGTGCTGTCGCCGGGACCGTGCACGCCAGACGACGCGGGCATCTGCCTCGACGTCATCAAACTGGCGGATGATGCCATGCCGATCCTCGGCGTTTGCCTCGGTCACCAGGCGATCGGCCAGGCCATGGGCGGCATCGTCGAAGGCGCCAAGGACATTGTTCATGGCAAGGCATGGGCCGTGAAGGTTCTCGGCGGCGATCTATTCGCCGGCGTGCCTGAGCAGTTCCAAGCCGTTCGCTACCACTCGCTGGCCATCCGCCGCGATGGCATGCCGAACGTCCTGTCTGTCGATGCTGAAACCGCAGATGGCGAAGTCATGGCCGTCAGCCACGCAACCCGCCCGGTTTACGGCGTGCAGTTCCACCCTGAGTCCATCGGCTCGCAGTACGGCAAGGTCATGCTCGCCAACTTCCTGAAGAAGGCTGGCCTCAAGTGAGTGACGCCGTCCGCAGCGCAGTCGGCAAGCTCGCCAATGGCGGCAGCCCGACGCCCGACGAGATCGGCGCGTCTTTCCACTCCATCCTCTCCGGCGAAGCAGAACCCGCCCTTATCGCAGCCTTCCTGATGGGCCTGCGCATGAAGGGTGAAACGGTTGAGGACATCGTCGCCGGTGTGAAGGTCATGCGCGCCACAATGCGCGGCGCCAACGCTCCCGCAGGCGCGATCGATACATGCGGCACGGGCGGCCTATCGTGGACATCGCTCAACACGTCGACCGCTGTTTCGCTGGTTGCGGCCGGTGCAGGCGTGGTTGTCGCCAAACACGGCAACCGCTCCAAGAGCCGCGCAGGTTCGGCCGATGTGCTCGAAGCGCTGGGCGTGAACCTCGCTCCTTCTGACTCACAGATCGAGGCCAGCTTCCGCGAGGCCGGCGTCGCCTTCATGTTCGCCCAGCAACACCACACAGCGATGAAACACGTCGCGCCTGTGCGCCAGGCGCTGGGCATGCGCACCATCTTCAACATGCTTGGCCCGCTGGCCAATCCGGCCGGCGTAAAGCGTCAGGTGATGGGCGTGTTTGCGCCTGAGTGGGTTGAACCAGTCGCGAAGGCCATGCTGTCGCTTGGCGCAGAGCGCGCCATGGTGGTCCACGGCCTCGACGGCATGGACGAGATCTCGACAACCGGCGCGACCCTCGTCGCTGAGATCAAGGACAGCGCCGTGCATGTCTATGAGACCACGCCGGAGCAACTCGGCGTCGCGCGCGCAAACATCGAGAGCCTGCGTGGCGGTTCGGTTTCTGAGAATGCTGAGTCCCTGAAGCGCGTTCTCGGCGGAGAAGCTGGCGCATTTGCCGATCTCGTGGCCGTCAACGCCGGCGCAGCCATCCTCGTTGCCGGCCTGTCCGACACGATTGAGGACGGCATCGCGAAAGCGCGCGCCTCCATCTCCTCCGGCAAAGCCGTTGCGGCGCTGGAAGCCCTGAGGCGCGCATCCAATGGCTGAACTCGCGGATCGTCTGAAGGCCATCATCGCCTACAAGCATGATGAGGTCGCCAAGCTGAAGCGCGAGCGCTCTGTGGATTCTCTCGAGGCGGATGCGAAGGTCGCATCGAAGCCTCGTGGCTTTGCCGAAGCGCTGCTGCGCATCGCTGCGGACGACGGCAACGCGCTGATCTGCGAAGTGAAGCGCAAGAGCCCATCGGCCGGCGATATCAGCCCCGGGCGCGATCAAGTCGCCGTGGCGCGCGACTACGAAGCTGGCGGCGCGGCTTGCATCTCCGTGCTCACAGACGGTCCCAGCTTCGGCGGCTCGCTGGATGACATGATCAGCGTGCGCAACGCGATATCTATCCCCGTGCTCCGCAAGGACTTCATGGTCGACCCCATCCAGGTGGTCGAAGCCCGCGCAGCCGGCGCCGATGCGATCCTGATCATCATGGCCGCCGTCGACGATACTCTAGCCGCCGAACTCCATGCGACGGCCGACCGGCTCGGCATGTCCGTCCTGCTGGAAGCCCACGACGAAGCCGAACTGGTCCGGGCTCTGGGCCTGCCCTCGCCGCTGCTGGGCGTGAACAATCGCGACCTGCGCACTTTCACCACCGACCTCGCCGTAACCGAACGACTGGCCGACATCCTGCCGCCTGGAAAGCTCCTGATTTCAGAGAGCGGCGTCCGCTCGGCCGCCGATATCTCCCGACTGAGAACATGTGGCGCCCGGGGCTTCCTGATCGGCGAAAGCCTCATGCGAGCCGAAAATCCAGTCGAATCCGTACGTTCGATGTTCTCCGCGCGCTAAGGCGTCCACAGACGAATTGACCCAAAGCGTGAACGATAGTAGAACTATCTGCGACTCATAAATTTACGCGGGTAGGCTCATGCTCACGAAGAAACAGCGCGAATTGCTTCTGTTTATCAATGACAGGATCAAGGAAACGGGCGTTTCCCCCTCGTTTGACGAGATGAAGGAGGCGCTGGATCTGGCCTCCAAGTCCGGCATCCACCGCCTGATTACAGCGCTTGAGGAGCGTGGTTTCCTCCGCCGGTTGGCCCACCGCGCGCGAGCTCTGGAGGTCTTGAAGCTCCCCGAAAGCGCCGTTCCGCAAGCCGCTGGCCGCACGCCGTTCCGTCCAAGCGTCGTGGCGGGCGCCGCCGCAGATGTTGGCCGCAAGGTTGCGTCGGCTGTTCGCTCCTCGATGATCCCGGTCATGGGCCGCATCGCTGCCGGTACATCGATCGAGGCGATCGAGCACGAGACTCATAAGGTTGCCGCCCCGGATGACGATTTCGATCCAGATACGCACTTCGCACTCGAGGTCTCAGGCGAGAGCATGATCAACGCCGGCATTCTCGACGGCGACACGGTGATCCTGAAGAAGACCGAGCATGCGGCTTCCGGCGATATCGTGGTGGCGCTGATCAACGAAGAAACCGCGACGCTGAAACGCTTCCGCAAGAAGGGCGGTTCGATCGCTCTTGAAGCCGCCAACCCGGCTTTCGGCACCCAGATCTTCGGACCGGATCGCGTTCGCATTCAGGGCAAGCTTGTTGCCCTCGTGCGCAAGTATCACTGATCTTTTGCGACTGTCCGCTTCGGCGGCTTTGCATAGAGCGGCTGGGTCCACGCCCGGCCGTTTTGCATTTCGGCCAGACGAAGCGACAGCTTTCCGTCGCTTGAGTCGATAGCCGCTCCCCCGCGTCCGACGACCGAGCACGGATCGATGGGAAGAGCCAGATCGACTGTCGGATAGATGGTAAGCCGGGATGAAGTGGGGCAGCCTTCAGGTGCGGGCAGGTCAACCTGTTCGACAACCGCCTGCCCCGCAGTCACGTCGACCCAGCAAGGCGCACCCTTCCCTGCACACGGCGCCTTGTCGATCGCACCATTGATGATGAGCGGATTGAGGCCATTGTCCGCTCGCCAGTCCTTGAACTCCAGCCAGGCTTTGTCCTGCTGCAGGAACACCGACCCGTCGTCGGCGACATAGCCGACAGCCTGCGGTGCAGTGATCCAGAACGCCACGGCCGCAATGGCCGGCGGAATTGCGAAGATCCTGCCGCGGCGAGAGAACACGCAGAACAGCGAAATCGCGACCGCCGCCATTGCCATGCCCGCGCCGCCGAGACGCGGGAGATCAAACTCGGGTGACATCTCGACCGACCAGCGAGCGATGATGAGCACGACCTCCATGCTCTTGCCCATCAGCCACAGGAATGGTTCGTCAACGCCGAATGGAGCCGCCAATGCCGCCAGCATCGCGGCAGGCGTCGTCCAGAGCGTGATGACCGGCGTTGAGATGATGTTCGCGAGCACGCTGAACAACGCAGCACGATCGAAGTGGTGAAGCGCGAACGGCATCGTAGCCAGCGAAGCCACGATGGATGTCGCCGTCGCTCCGACGAATGATGCACGAACCCGCGATAGAACGCCGGGACGATCCGGCCGCTCCATCTTCGGCCACATCTCGTAGAGCGCGATTAGAGCGCCCGAGGCTGCAAACGACATCTGAAAGCCGGGCGTCACCACGGCTTCCGGCTGCAGTAACACAACAACCGCCAGTGCAATCGCGAGCGATCGCAACGAGATCGCGGGCCGGTCAAACAGCTTCGCGCCAAATCCGATCAACGCGATGATGAAGGCCCGCTGTGTGGCCACCTCCATCCCCGATATGCCGAAATAGAGCGTGCACGCGACGATGGCTCCGAACGCTGCCGCGCGCACGGATGGCACGCGCAGAGCCAACGGTTCGATCAGCGGCCAGAGAAAGCGGATGATGAAGAACACCAATCCACCCACCAGCACCATGTGAACGCCGGAGATCGACAGCAGGTGAGCAAGGCCAGACAGCCGCAAAGCCTCGGCATCGTCGGGCGTGATGAAGCTACGATCACCCGACACCATGGCGGCTGACATGCCGCCACCTTCCTTGCCCGCTTCGGCGTTGACGTGTTCCGCGATCGCTCGCCTGACCGCGCCAAGCCAGTACGAGAACTGCTCAAGCGGATCGTTGGGCGGCGCCATGGCCAGCGGCTCGCAGCCACCGGTCGAAAATCCGACCGCACCAAGTTGCTGAAACCAGGCGTCGCGATGGAACTCGTAATCTCCCGGCACAACCGGACGTGGCGGTGGCGAGAGGATTGCGCGACAGGCGACGGCGCGCCCCGGATAGAACGGCATGTCGCCCTTGAAGCTGAACCTTACGTATTCCGGCGTCTGAGCCTGTCCGAGCCGCTCGATCGCGCGGACGTCGATCCGTACGCGCCGGCTTCGCTCACTCGCGTCGATTTCCGCAATCACGCCCTCGATCCGGACAGGTCCGATCTGCTCTTTCAAGACGGGAGCAGCGATGAGTTCCGAGCGTACCTTGCCCGCCACCGCGCCAATCCCGACGCAGGCCAGCATGGTCAGTATCAGGGATAGCGTCCCGACCCCGCGCCGCCTGACCAATGCCCAGAGGACAATCAGCGGTATCGTAGGCCCCAGCAGCATCTCCCAGGGCGGCTCAAAGGGAACCGACATGTAGAAGCCAGCGCCCAAGGTGAGCGCCAGAGGGGCCAGCAAAGGCCATCGCAGGGCCTGATCGTTGATGGCTCCGGAAAGGAATTGCCCGCCCGTTGTCAGGAACCCGGCAGGCCGCTTTTGGGCCGCGGTTCCCGCACTGGTACTTGCCAGTAAAGGAGCGGATGTGGTCTTCAGAGCCCGCGCTCCGCTTGGCGGACGCAAGGACATGACTCGAACTGGAACCCGATGACGGTTGTCACCCGCTTCGCCCCCTCGCCCACTGGGTACCTCCATATCGGAGGTGCCCGGACGGCCCTGTTTTCTTGGCTATATGCGCGTGCGAAGGGCGGCAAGTTCCTGCTCCGGATCGAAGATACGGATAAGGAGCGCTCTACCCAGGAGGCGATTGACGCCATTCTGGATGGCCTCAACTGGCTCGGGCTGGGCGGCGACGAACCGCCTATCCTGCAGAGTTCGCGTATGGGGCGACACGCGCAGGTCGCCCATGAGCTGGTTGAACGCGGCGCCGCCTATCGCTGCCCTGTCACGCCCGAGGAGCTTCAACAGCGCCGCGACGCCGCTGAGTTGCTTCAAAAGAAGAAGGCAGCCGATGGCAGCCTATCGACGGAGGATGCAGCGAAGCTGGATGAGCTTACGCGCCCATTCCGCTCGCCTTGGCGTGATCCGGCCTTGCCGCTGCCCCCAAGCGCGGCGACGGTCGTCCGCCTCCGCATGCCAGATACGGGCGAACTGACGGTCACTGACCATGTACAGGGCACTGTCTCGCGCAAGTTCGCGGACCTGGACGATCTCGTCCTGCTCCGGTCTGACGGAACGCCGACCTACATGCTGGCCGTCGTTGTCGATGACCATGACATGGGCGTGACACACGTCATCCGTGGCGACGACCACTTCCTCAACACCTTTCGCCAACTCCCGATCTATCTCGGCATGGGCTGGCCGCAGCCGGAATACTCGCACGTGCCACTGATCCACGGTCAGGATGGCAAGAAGCTGTCCAAGCGCCATGGCGCGACCGCTGTCGATGAATACCGCGACGTGCTGGGCTACCTGCCGCAGGGCATGAAGAACTACCTCCTTCGCCTCGGCTGGAGCCATGGCGACGATGAGATCATTCCGGAAGCCAAAGCCATCGAATGGTTCGATCTCGACGGCTTGAACAAGGCCCCGGCGCGGCTCGATTTCGCCAAGCTGGACTCGGTGAACAAGCACTACATGGCGGACGCCTCAGACGTCGTCCTGTTCGACCTTCTGCTCCAGCGTCCTGAGATGCAGGGCAAGAGCCCGGATGCCATGGAGCGGATCCGCGGCGCGCTCCCGGTTCTCAAATCGCGGGCGGCCAACATCGTTCAGCTGGCCGAACAGGTTAGATTCCTGACAGACATCCGCCCTATCACCCTGACCGGAAAAGCCGCTGACCAGGTGAACGACGAGGCCCGCGCCCGCCTGAAAGCGCTCTTGCCGCAGCTTCAGGGGGTGGCCGACTGGTCCGAGCCATCGATAAAGTCCGAGCTCACGCGTTTTTGCGAGCAAAACGGCATCAGCCTGGGCAAAATTGGCCCTGTTTTACGAGCCGTACTTACCGGAGGGGCGCCCGCGCCCGATATTGCACTTGTGCTGGCCTTGCTAGGTCGTAATGAAGCTTTCGCGCGGCTGAGCGATTATGCCGCCGCTGGGGGCTGAGCGGCGGAAAGCCGCGGGAATTGAGGAGACTGCGCGATGGAAAATAAGGTCAAACCGAACGGCAAAGCGTCCGTAACCGCCAACGGGAAAACCGTGGAAATGCCGGTCTATAGCGGCACCATCGGGCCGGACGTGATCGATATCGGAAAGCTGTACGCCCAGACAGGCATGTTCACGCTGGATCCGGGGTTCACGTCCACGGCCTCCTGCGAAAGCCAGATCACCTACATCGACGGTGACCAGGGCATCCTGCTGCACCGCGGTTACCCGATCGACCAGCTGGCCGAGAAATCGAACTTCCTGGAAACCTGCTACCTGCTTCTGCACGGCGAGCTGCCGACTGCCGAACAGGATCGCGAATTCCAGAACACGATCACGCGCCACACCATGCTGCACGCGCAGTTCGATCGCTTCTTCGAAGGCTTCCGCCGCGATGCCCACCCGATGGCCATCATGTGCGGCGCTGTCGGCGCCCTGTCGGCCTTCTACCACGACTCCACCAACGTGAATGATCCGGAGCAACGCAAGGTCGCGCAGCACCGCATGATCGCGAAGATGCCGACGATCGCTGCCCGCGCCTTCAAGTATCACACTGGCCAGCCCTTCGTGTCGCCGCGCAACGAGCTCGACTACGCGTCGAACTTCCTGCGCATGTCGTTCGCCGTCCCGGCTGAGGACTACAAGGTGAACCCGGTTCTCGCCCGCGCGATGGACCGCATCTTCATCCTGCACGCAGACCACGAACAGAACGCTTCGACCTCGACCGTGCGCCTCGCCGGTTCGTCGGGCGCGAACCCGTTCGCTTGCATCGCGGCCGGCATCGCCTGCCTCTGGGGTCCGGCGCACGGCGGCGCCAACGAAGCCGCCCTGCAGATGCTTCAGGAAATCGGAACCGTCGACAACGTGAAGAAGCACGTCGACAAGGTGAAGAACAAGGTCGACGGCGTCCGCCTCATGGGCTTCGGACACCGCGTATACAAGAACTACGATCCGCGCGCGAAAGTCATGGCGCAAACCTGCAAGGAAGTTCTCGCAGAAGTCGGCATCAACGATCCGCTGCTCGAAGTCGCGATGGAACTCGAGCGCATCGCGCTGTCGGACGAGTACTTCATCGAGAAGAAGCTCTACCCGAACGTCGACTTCTATTCGGGCATCACGCTGAAAGCGATGGGCTTCCCGGTGTCGATGTTCACCGTGCTGTTCGCCCTGGCCCGCACCGTTGGCTGGATCGCTCAGTGGGAAGAGATGACCACGGACAACACACAGCGTATCGGCCGTCCGCGCCAGATCTACACGGGCGCTCCGCAACGCAACTACGTGCCGGTTGGATCGCGCTAAGCGACGGCCTGACGGCAAAGACCAAAAAGGGCGGCTCTCGGGCCGCCCTTTTCATTTGGCTGAAAGACTGAGGATGGTCTCGGCCGCAATCTCTGCAGCCGGCCTGCCCGTTCCCGACATGATCTTCAGCGCCTCGCGCTGACCGTCCAGTTGGGCCTGCAGGACGGCAGGATCGCTAAGCCTGCGTTCGGCCGCATCACGGATCAGATCAGCCTTGAAGCGCGTCTGGATAAATTCCGGAATCACTTCGCGATCAACTGCCACGTTCACAAGACTGCTGAAGCGGGACTTGAACAGGAGGCCGCGCAGGATCGCCCACGTAATCCATCCCAGCTTGTAGCCCGTGACGACGGCCGCGCCCTGAGCCGCCAGTTCGGTCGTCACGGTGCCGGAGCAAGCGACTGCGACCTTCATGGCTGCGAAAGCATCGGCCTTCTCCGCTTCGTCGCGCACAATAATGAGCTTGCCTGGATGCTCGCCGGCCATCCGCTCGACATCTGTCGCAACGCTCGGCGCAACCATGCAGACGACCTGTCGGTTCGGATTGTTCGCGGTCAGTTGCTTGACCGCATCGAACAGTGTTGGCGCCACGCGGCGCAACTCAGCGCGCCGGCTGCCGGGAAGCAGGCCGACGAGATCCACATTATCGGCAACACCGTGCCGCATTCGAAACGCAGCCGGATCGCCTTTGGGCAGGCGATGCAGCGCAGGGTTGCCGATCACAGTCGTCGGCAGACCCCACTTCACGTAGAAGGGCTGTTCGAACGGATGGATGCACAGCAAGTGATCCACCCATTGAGCCAGCACGCGCGCGCGACCGGGACGCGTGGCCCACACCTGAGGGCCTACGAGCTTGATGCGTTTGGCTTTCACGCCGCGCATCTTCAAAGCGCGTGCGAGGCGCCACATGAAACCCCAGCTGTCGATCAGAACGACGCTGTCCGGATCTGCTTTTGCGATGACGTCAGCTGCATCCTCTACAGCCTTCTTTACGCGGTCATACGCCTTAAGGCCTTCGATCAGGCCGATAACGGCCAGGCCGGACATGTCGACATCGGAGAACGCGCCACGTTCGCGCATACGTTCGCCGCCGATCCCGGACACCTGCACGGATGGATTCTTCGCGCGCATCTCATCAATGACGTCCGCCCCGAGCGCGTCGCCAGATTCTTCCGCGGCAACCAGGAAGATGTGACTCACCCGAGCTCTGCCTTTGTGCAGCCGTACACGAACACGCCCAGCCGGTCGGCTGCGACCGCCACTTGCGCCTGATCAATCACGAGGGCCGCGCCGGCTTCTACGGCAATGCCCGCGAGTCCAGCTCGCGCGACGCCTTCGACCGTCTGGACGCCGATGGTCGGCAGATCGATACGCCGTTCCTGCTGCGGCTTGGGCAGCTTCACGAGCACGCCGCTCGATGAGCCATCTGCAGCCAGGCGGCCGAGCATGGCATCAGTTCCGTCCCGCGCTTCGCGAGCAATAACGACGCCGCCACGCGCGATGGCGCCCTGTGCAACGTCCTGCGCGCCCAGCTCAAGAGCTGCGATTGTGGCCGCACGAATATCGGGCCAGTCGCCATCCTTGGGTACGCGCGATCCGAGAGGACCCAATGGCGCGAGCAGCGAGCCCAGCACGTCGTCCGCGCCGATCACTTTGAAGCCTGCTTTCTCGAACGCGTTGAGCACCACACGGAGAAGCGCGTCGTCGCCCTTGCCAGCGGCTGCGGCAAGCTGCGGGATGAGCGCAGCTCCGCGAATGTCAAACTTGAGCGCGGACAGATCCGGGCGGCTGATGGCGCCAGCGAATACGATCTCTTCGCAGCCAGCCTCGTTCAGAAGTCGGATGCCCTTGCCTATCTCGCCCATGGCGGCTTCAGCGCCGTCATATGCGTCCATGAGAGCTTGCTCGGCAAAGCCCCGGAGTCCCAGCACAAAAACCTCGCGCCCGGTCGCGTTGGCATGAGCAGCAATGCGCTTGGGCAGTTCACCTGCGCCCGCGATAATGCCCAGGCGGCCGGCCACTACTCAGGCCTCGGAAGGCACAGGCCACGTTTCTGGCCTGCTTCAATGAAGTCGATGATCATGCGGACTTCAGGCGTCGAGCCGTGATCGGCTACGACTTTGGCGAAACGTTCATCGAAGAGCCCGTCGCCATGGAACAGCTTCCGATAAACGGCGCGCAGCTCGTTGATCGTCTCACGCGTGAACCCACGACGCTTCAGCCCGACCAGATTGAGACCATGTAGGTTGCCATGGTTGTCGACCATTCCGAACGGAATTACGTCGCCGACAACGGGGGCGCCGCCACCTACGAAGGCGTATTTTCCGACACGTCCGAATTGGTGGACCGCCGAAGTGCCGCCCATGATGACGAAGTCTTCCAACACCGCGTTGCCGCCCAGCGCGGTCGTGTTTCCCACCACCACGCCGTTGCCGATGATGCAATCGTGCCCGACATGGCTGCCGGACATGAAGAACCCGTTGTTGCCAATGACGGTCTGCCCGCGGCCAGTAACAGTGCCAGTATGGAAGACCACGTTCTCACGAATAACGTTGTCTGTGCCGATGCGCAGGAGCGTATCCTCGCCCTTGTACTTCAGGTCCTGAGGCGGATGGCCCATGGACGAGTGGGGATAGATAATCGTGCGGGCGCCAATCCATGTGTTGCCCACGACCGAAATGTGGCTGACCAGCCTCACGCCCTCGCCCAGTTTCACGTTCGAGCCAACGATGCAGAACGGACCGACCTCGACGCCGTCAGCCAGTTCGGCTCCGGATTCGACGATGGATGAGGGGTGGATCGATACAGCCATGAATCTGCCAGCACTTTTCAGCCGGCAGGCCGGCTAGTCTTCCTTGTTGGAACGCTTTTGCGCTGAGCGCGCCAGCCATGCAAGCTCGCGCATCCACGTTCGAATGGGCTTGGACGGGTAGCCAGCCCAAGTCTCGCCGGCCGGCACATCGCTCAACACGGCCGCACCGGCGGCGATCCTGGCGCCCTTACCGACGTGAACATGGTCTTTGAGGCCCACCCGGCCGCCAAACTGGGCGCCATCGCCCACCATGCTTGATCCTGAGATGCCAGCGAACGCCGCCATCACGACATGCGATCCGATCCGGCAGTTGTGACCGATGTGACAGAGATTATCGATATGTGTCCCCTCGCCGATCACGGTGTCCTCGAGGAGACCGCGATCGATGCAGGAATTGGCGCCCAGCGAGACGCCGTTCTGCATGATCACCCGACCGAAATGAGGGGTTAGCGCTGCGCCGCTTCCGCCTGCTGCGAGGCCGAAGCCGGTCTCACCGATCACCGCACCGGGGAAGATGCGAAC
Source organism: Hyphomonadaceae bacterium (assembly GCA_965229115.1). GTDB lineage: Bacteria > Pseudomonadota > Alphaproteobacteria > Caulobacterales > Hyphomonadaceae > UBA7672. The sequence goes on from CBDDIR010000003.1 coordinate 1,837,508, forward strand.
GCCATCGCCAATCAGTGCGCATCGAATGCTGGCATTGCCGCCAATCGTTGTTCGCGCACCGATCTGCACGCCCGGACCAATGACGGCATTCGCGCCAACATAAACGCCCGCGCCCAAGGCTGCGCCGGCGCCGACCACAGCACCCGGCTCCAGAGTGGCGGACGGGCTGATCTTGGCCGAAGGGTGCACAGCGGCCTGGCCTCGCTCGAACTGACGAACAACCGCCAGCTTTGCAGCAGCTTTCGCAAAGGCCGGTCGCGCGTGTTTGGTTTCGATTACGACGGGGCCGTCTGGGATCGCTGCAGCGGCCTCTCGTGACGCCAGCACAATCCCGGCAGCGCCGAGGCCCGCGGCTCCCGCTGCGCTTTCCAGAAAGGTCAGATCGGCGGCACTCGCAAGCGAAGCGGGCGCAAGCGATGTTACGCTGCGCCCGGTATCACCACGAATTTTGTCAGACGCTACGAGGGCAGCGATGTCCAAAGCCGTCAGGGGTCTTTCGACCGCGTAGAACCTTGGATCTATCACCGCCCCGCCTTCGCTAAACTATCAGCCCGGTTTCGGCGCGGTCGCCGGAGCAGCCGCTCCAGCAGGAGGCTTAGGCATGGCATCCTTCAAGGCCTGCAAGTTCGGCACGGTGGCGTCGAGACGCGCCACGACTTTCGCCGAAATGTCCTGTGCGTCCTTCATGAACCAGGCTGCGCTCGCATCCAGAACGATGTCGGCGCCAACGTCTTTGGCGACCTGGTTCACAGCCGGGCCCATTACAAAGAGGAAAGCCTGGCTGAGGCCGTTGTCGGCCCGTTCGATGCCGTTGTTCAGGGCGCCGGCCTTTTGGTAATATTCCTGCTGCTTCTTGCCGAGCGCTTCGACCTGAGCCTTGAGGGTCGGGTTCGCGTTGATGGCTTCCGGCGTCAGCGATTCAGTTTGCGGCTTGAGGCGCTGAACTTCGGCGTCGATCTCGGTCTTGAGCTTGTTCAGGCCAAGCTGATCCGCACCCGCGTTCGCGTTGCTGACAAGGCTCTGGTTGATCTCTTTGCCGACCTTGCTGTCGCGACGAACCTTGTCTTCGTTCACGATGAAGATCTTTGTCTGGGCGAAAGCCGCGCCAGCCATGTTTGCGCCACCTACAAGCAGCGCGGCGACAAGCGCGAGATTACGGAGTTTCATAACGCTAGAACCTTGTGTTGGTGCTGAACCGGAATGACTCGGTCCGGTCGTATTCTTCTTTGGCCAGGATATGCGAGAAGTCGAAGCGGATCGGGCCAAACGGTGAATCCCAGAAAACGCTGAGGCCGGCGCTGGCGCGCAGGCTGGCGCTGTCGTCAATCCGGTAGGATGAGAAGGTGCTTGCGCTGTCCGCACGGCGGTTCCTGTCTGTGTCGTCAAGCAGACCCACGGTGCCGAATTCAGTGAACAAGGCAGCGCCGATCCCAAGCTCTTCAGGAGCATACGGTATCGGGAAGGACAGCTGGAAGGACCCAATTGCATATGCCTTACCGCCCAGAGCGTTGAAGCTCTGCACTTTCATCGGCAACAGGTTGCCGGAGCTGTCACGGGCAGCCTGATCATAGATCAGCTGACCAGCATCGTTCACAACCTGGGTTCCATCCGAGTTGAGGCGTGCATACGTGAAATCAGGCGGCGTAACGCCAGGGCTGAGCGCGATCGGCTGCACGGCGCAACCCGAGGTATTGTTCACGGTCGTGCAGTCGGACGAGTTCTCGTAATAGTAGCGAAGTTCACGCGGTCCCAGACCAGCCGTATCGAAGCCGCGGAACGAGTTGCCGCCCTTGAAGAAGCGGTTGTTGACGCGAACACCCTCGTCACCCCAGCTGTCGATGTAGCCAGCTTCGAGGCGGGTCTCGAGCGTCCAGCCCGGCGCGAAGCCGTGGTAGTGAATTCCGCGGAACTCATTGCGCAGGTAGTTCACGTCGCCACCGAGACCTGCGATGTCCTGGCTGAAGTTCAGCTCATAGCCGCGCGTTGCATTGATGTAGTCGTTCGCGCGGTTCATCGTCAGCGTGTAGCCGAACGACGAGGTCAGCTGCTGACCCTGCTGATCGCAGAGCGACGAGCGGAAGAACGCGGTCGAGCTGCAATCAGTGAAACCGTCCAGCGATGCATCGATTTCCAGATTGTCGCTGCGCAGGTTGTAGCGAAGGCCGATCTGATCCTGGTCCGACAGCGGGAACAGCAGACGGCCACCCACGCCGACCGTGCTGTTCTTGAAGCCAGCGATGTCGGCAAAGTCCGACTGCGTCAGGAACAGGTCGAAACCAAGCGCCATGTTGCGGTCCTGGAATTTCGGCTCCGTGAAGCGGAATTCGATGTCCTGCTGGCGCGACGTGGTCTGGATGCGTGCGGACAGGTATTGGCCACGACCGCGGAAGTTGCGCTGCTGCGCGCTGACCGAGAAAAGGAAGGCGTCTTGCGATGAGAAGCCGGCGGAGAAGGCCAGCTCGCCCGTCGCCTCTTCTTCGACTTTCACTTTCACGACCGCGCGGTCTGATGTCGAACCAGGCTCGTCCTCGACGGACACGGTGTTGGCTTTGAAGAAGCCGAGCGAACGGATGCGGTTCTTCGCGTTGTCGAGCTGCACCGGGTTATACTGGTCGCCCTCGGCCACGCGAATTTCGCGACGGATAACGCGATCGAGCGTCTGCGTGTTGCCCTGAATGTCGATGCGCTCGATGTAAACGCGTGCGCCTTCATCGACCTGGAAGGTGATACCGATCGTGTGGTTCACCGGATCGCGCGTTTCACGCGGGCGGATCTGCACGTTTGCGTAGCCGGCAATACCGGCTGCGAAGGTCAGGGTATCGATCGCATCCTGAATGCTCTTCGCGCGGAACTGGTCGCCCTTCTTGATGCCGAGGACCGCAGCAAGGCGTTCGCTCGACAGTTTCTCGAGCTGCGTCTCAACGGCGAGATCACCGAACGTGTACTTGGCGCCCTCGTCCACCGTGAAGGTCAGGTAGAAGTCGCGACGGTCTGGCGTGAGTTCGGCGACCGACGAGATCACACGGAAGTCTGCATAGCCCGCGTTGGTGTAGAACTCTGTAAGCTGCGAGCGGTCATACTCGACCTGGCCGGGGTTGTAGTTGTCCGCTTGTTCGAAGAAGCGCCACCAACGTGATTGGCGCGTCGTGATTTCCCGACGAAGACGATCGTCAGGGAAGGCTTCGTTGCCGATGAAGTTGATCGACTTCACGCCCGTGCTCGGGCCTTCGTCGATCGAGAAGATGAGGTCGGCGCGGTTCTGCTCGAGCACCTTGTATTGCGGTGTCACGGTCGCGGCGAAGCGGCCGGCGCGACGATAGACTTCGAGAATGCGCTGAACGTCCTGCTCGACGCGCGAGAGCGTGAAGGTCTGACGAGGTTCAGCCTCGGTCTCTTCTTCCAGCTTCTCGGTCGTGACCGCATTGTTCCCTTCGAACATGATGCGGTTGATGATCGGGTTTTCCAGAACGCGAACGACAAGGTCAGTGCCGCGGGCTTCGATCTGAATGTCTGCGAACAGGCCGGTGGCGCCGAGAGCGCGAACTGACAGACCAATGCGCTCCTGATCGAAAGCTTCGCCCGGCTTGACCAGCAGGTACGACAGCACCGTGCGCGCTTCGATACGCTGGTTACCCTCAACGAGGATGCGGGAGATCACTTGCGGCGTCTGCGGCTGCGGCGCGGCCGGAGGTTGTTGAGGCGGCTGAACCGGAGCCGGCGGTTGCTGAGGCTGCTGACCCCAGGCTTCATTGACCTTTGCAGCTTCCTGAGCAGCAACGAGGGCGCTAGCCGACGCAGTCAGCGCCAGAGCGCTCGCGAACCAAGACCGCATCACCTATCCCTCACTCTAGTCTGCCCACTTAACGCGGCTTCTTCGGCGTCTTAAGACAACATGCGGCGTGAAATCTCAAGCCGCCGACGGACGGATCATGATCCCCCGGGCCAAAGCCGGGTGATGTCCTGCCACGTGATCAAGAGCGCAAAGCTGACGAGGCATGCAAGCCCGATTGTCAGCCCGACTCTGTGCACTTTTTCAGGGATTTCCTTACCGGTGGCGGCCTCGGCGAGGCACATTACAGCCGCTCCACCATCCAGGACGGGAATCGGCAGCAGGTTGAAGAACCCGACGCCGATCGACAGAAGGGCCGAAAGCTGCAGAAGGCTCAGGGAAAGCTGACGCAGCTTCTCCCAGATATCGACGTCCTTCTGCTTGAGGTGCAGGTCGGTGACCTTGTCAGCCAGCGTGAAAATCCCGACAGGTCCGGAGAGCTTGTCGATGCCTTCCTTGCCCGTCACCAGGCGGCGCAGGACGTTCAGCGTCGCGCTCAGCGCATCGCCCGTCTGGGAGAAGCCGTAACCAACCGCTTCTACCGGGTTCAGGCCGCGCATCTGCGTATCACGCTGCGTCAGGTGAATCCCGATACGGCCGACCTTCTGCTTCATCTGAAGCATCTGGTTCGTTTCTTCCGTCTCGACCGGCGTGGCCGTCAACGTAACTGGAGAGCCGTCGCGCAGTACGCGGTAGATCACCGCCTCCCCTGCGCTCAGCTCAGTCATGCGATTGACGTCGCCCGCGATCGACACTTTGCGCCCGCCAGCTTCGACGACGATGTCACCCTTCTGGAAGCCAGCGGCAGAAGCGACCGAATTGGGCAGCACGTCTGCGACCATGATTTCCTTCGACTGCGGCACGCCGAAGGCAAAGCCCAGGAACGCGAACACGGCGATGGCGAAGACGAAGTTCGCGAACGGGCCACCAAGCGACACGGCCAACCGCTTCATGGGGCCAAGCTCGGTGTAGGGTTTGCCGACCAGCTTCACCGGTTGTGAAGCAGGTTTGGGCGACGCATCTGAAGTCGTTTGACCATCAGTCTCGCGCGTATCGGTTGGGGCTTGCAGCTCGCCGACGAACTTCACGAAGCCACCGAGCGGCAGCCAGTTCAGGCGCCAGCGCGTGCCGCGATTATCGCGCACTTCGAAGATCGGACGGCCGAAGCCGATTGCGAAGGATTCCACGGCGGCCCCGAACGCACGGCCGACCCAGTAGTGACCCAGTTCGTGAACGGTGATGACGACAGAAATCAGGATGATGAACGGCAGCGCCGACCCCACGAAGGAGAAAATGCCATCCATCAGTAGACGCCTCTCACAGCTAAACCCCGGCCTGCCCTAAGCTGCCAACCGCAGCTTCTCGATCGTGCGCTGTCTGGCCCACCGATCGAGTTCGTACACGTCGTCATAACCTGCCGGCGCCACCCCTGCCGTCGGGCTCCCCAGATAGTCCTCAAGCACTTCGCCTGCCGCTTGAGCGATCGTCAAGAATCCTATCCGGCGCTGCAAAAAGGCCGCCACCGCGATCTCGTTAGCCCCGTTTAGGATAACTGGCGCGCCGCCGCTTGCAGATACTGCCTGTCTCGCAAGCCCCAGAGCGGGAAAGCGCTGGGGATCAGGAGCCATGAAATCCAGCCTTCCGATCTTGGCGAGATCAAGGCGCTGAAGCCCCGGCAGGGGCATCCGGTTGGGCCAGGACAGCGCGTAGGAGATCGGGGTGCGCATGTCCGGCATCCCCAACTGGGCGAGTACCGAGCCGTCATCGTAGGACACGAGACTGTGGATAATGGACTGCGGGTGCACCAGCACGTCGATTCGGCTGTCTGGAACGTCGAACAGGTAGGCAGCTTCGAGCAGTTCCAGACCCTTGTTCATCATGGTTGCGCAGTCGACCGAGATCTTGGCGCCCATGGCCCAATTGGGGTGCGCGATAGCCTGCTCCGGCGTAGCCGCGGCCATTTCACTCATGCTGGCACTGCGGAAAGGTCCGCCAGAGGCGGTCAGGATCAGCTTCTCGACCCGTTCCGGGCGGTCCAGCACCTGGAAGATGGCGTTGTGCTCGGAATCGATGGGCAGGAGTTTGGCGCCGCTCCGCTCGGCTTCCTGGCGGAGCAACTTGCCCGCGCAGACCATGCTTTCCTTGTTGGCGAGCGCGACGCTGTTGCCGTGCTGGATCGCGGCCAGCGTGGCGGGTAGTCCGGCAATGCCGACGATGGCCGCCACGACGACGTCAGCGGGACGCGAAGCAGCTTCAACGATGGCTTGCTGGCCGGCTGCTGCCTGAACGCCTGAGCCGGCGAGAAGCGATTTCAGTTCGCCGTACAGGCTCTCATCAGCGATGACGGCGACTTCCGCTCGGGCCGCGATGGCGGACTTGGCAAGCGCTTCGACATTGGTGTGCGCTGTCAACGCTACGACGCCGAAGTCGGGCGCGCCGGGCGCTCCGCCCTGGATCACATCAAGGGTCGAAACGCCGACTGAGCCGGTCGCACCGAGAACTGAAACGCGAACGCGATCACTCATCCCACGGCCGCCGTTGACAGGGCTGGCGCTAGCGCCGGCAGGAACTTGACGACAATAGCGGCAGCCACGGTCGCAGCGATCAATCCGTCCAGGCGATCCAGCACACCGCCATGTCCAGGCACGAGCCCCGAGGTGTCCTTCACTCCGTAGAGGCGCTTGAAGCGCGACTCCAGCAGGTCGCCACATTGACCTACAATCGACAGTGCGAGGCTGAATACGAGCCAGTGTGTGAAGTCGCCGCCTGCTCCACGCGCAACCGCTGCGCCCGCGAGGCCTGCGCATACGAGAGCGCCGATGGCGCCGGTCCATGTCTTGTTTGGGCTGTCCTTCGGGCTCAGCAGCGGACCGCCGAAACCGCGGCCCGCGAAGTAGGCTGCGATATCCGTGGTCCAGACGATTGCGAGGATCGCCATGAGGAAGAGTTGGCCGTTCGGGGTAGCTTCACGGATCCACACGAAGCACCCGAACGGCAGTGAGGTGTAGATAGCCCCGAACGCCATCGAACTGGCCGATCCCTTGCCCACCAAAGCGACGCCTGCGGAAACGAGGCATCCCACGAGGGCGACGAGGGCGACGAGTTCAATGCCTTGCGGCGCGACGGCCGCCGCGACCGCGGATGTTACCGCCATCACCGCATAAAGAAGATACTTGGCCCAAGGCAGCTCGGTTTGAGCTGCCATCCGGGTCCATTCACTCGCGGCGACAGCTCCGGTTGCAGCCGTCGCGATGATGAGAGGCAAGCCGCCAACATAGGCAGCCCAAAGCCCGAGAGGTGCGAGCACAGCAGCCGAAGCGACGCGGAGAAGTATCTCGCGCCGTCCGCTCGTGCGTGCCGGGGCTGCTTCAGGCGCCAAGGCCGCCGAACCGTCTGTCGCGACGCCGGTACGCATCAATTGCCTTCTCGAGGCTCTCCTTGTTGAAGTCAGGCCACCACAAATCCATGAACATCAACTCAGCGTAGGCCCCACTCCAGAGCAGGAAGTTGCTGAGCCTCAGCTCGCCGCTTGTCCGGATTACCAGATCGGGGTCGGGGGATTCGGCCGTCCACACCATCCGCGAGACCATAGCCTCGTCGATCTGATCGGGCTTGAGCGTCCCTGCTTCAACTGCGCGGGCAATATCGCGCATGGCGGCAACGAGTTCTGCTCGGCCACCGTAGTTGAAGGCGATATTCAGAGTGAGGCGCGTATTGTCCTTGGTCTTCTCGACCGCCTCGTCGATGAGCCCCAGAATGTCGTCGCTCAAGCCCACGCGTGAGCCGACGATGCGGATGCGAACACCGTCCTTGTGCAACCGCGCTAGATCGCGCCGTACGAACACGCGGAGAAGATCGAACAGAGCGTCGATCTCCTGCTGCGGGCGGTTCCAGTTTTCGGTGGAGAAGGCATAGACGCTCAGATGCGTCAGCCCGAGATCGCGGCTTGCTTCAACGGCGCGACGCAGCGCTTCAACGCCCTCTTTGTGGCCGAGCGCGCGCGGCAGCCCCCTCGCCTTCGCCCAACGCCCGTTGCCATCCATAATGATAGCCACATGACGCGGCGGCTGGCGCAGCGTTGCGACGTCGGACTTGTTCGAGGAGGTCTGAAGCTCGCTCACACCTGCATGATCTCTTCGGACTTGTGCTTCAGCAGGTCGTCGATGGCCGTAACGTGCTTGTCGGTGATCTTCTGGACGTCGTTGGAGCGTCCCTTCACCTGATCTTCGCTGAGGTCGCCGGCCTTTTCCATGCGCTTGAGCAAGTCGTTGCCATCGCGGCGAACGTTGCGGACCGCCACTTTCGCATTCTCGGCAAACTGGCCGGCCAGCTTCTGAAGATCGCGGCGACGCTCTTCGCTCAGCGGCGGGATCGGGATGCGAAGCGTCTGGCCGTCAGTGATCGGGTTGAGGCCAAGCGGCGCTTCCCTAATGGCGCGGTCAGTGGCGCCGACAAGGCTCTTGTCCCACACGCTGACGCTGAGCATGCGCGCATCGACGGCGCTGACGGAGGCGACCTGGTTGATAGGCGTCGAGGCGCCGTAGGCCATGACGTGGATGGTATCGAGAAGGTGGATCGACGCGCGACCGGTGCGCAGACCCGAGAACTCGGTCTTCAACGACGCGAGCGCTCCATCCATGCGCTTCTCAAGCGCCTTGAGATCGAATGTCTCTGGCATCAGTTCCTCCGTTACGATTTCAGTTTACCGATGGTCGTCGAGATGCCCTGGCCCTTAAGGACCTTCTCCAGGGCGCCCTTCTCGCGGATGCGGAAGACGACGATCGGAATCTTGTTTTCCTTGAGAAGGCTGATGGCGGTTGCGTCCATCACCTTCAGCTCTTTCGAGAGCACTTCCATGTAGTCGAGGGTGTCGAAGCGTGTGGCGTCGGGATCGTTCTTCGGATCAGCCGTGTACACGCCATCGACTTGCGTGCCCTTCAGCATCGCATCGCAGTTCATCTCCGCCGCGCGAAGAGCAGCGCCGGTATCTGTCGTGAAGAACGGGTTGCCTGTGCCGGCCGCGAAGATCACGACGCGACCCTTTTCCATGTGGCGGATGGCACGGCGGCGAATGAACGGCTCAGCGATCGACATCATCGATATGCCGGACTGAACGCGCGTCGGCACGCCGATGCTTTCAAGCGAGTTCTGCATGACCAGTGCGTTCATCACGGTGGCGAGCATTCCCATATGGTCGGCCTGCGCGCGCTCCATGCCCGCGTCCACGCCCCACTTGCCGCGCCAGATATTGCCCCCGCCAATGACGAGGCAGATCTGGCAGCCCAGATCCATCGCGGACTTCACTTCTTCCGCGTACTTCGTAACGGCCGGAACATCGATCCCGTAGCCTTGGTCGCCCATCAGGGCTTCACCCGAGATCTTCAGCAGGACACGCTTGTATTTGAGGTCGGCATGACCTGTCATTTTCGCATCCTTGCACTTGCATCAACGGCCCGACGCGCAAGCGCCGGGCCGTTGAACTCTACCCGCGAAACCACCGGTTTCGCAAAGGTTTTACTCTTTCGGCTTGCTGAACGAGGCAACTTCGGCGGCGAAGTCGTTCACGGCCTTCTCAATGCCCTCGCCGACTTCGAATTTCACGAAGCCTTTGAGCGCAACGTCCGCGCCCATGTTCTTGCCCGCCGTCTCGATGAACTTGCCGACGGTGACATCGGGATCCATCACGAAGGCCTGCTCGACCAGGACTGATTCCTGGTAGAATTTGCGGATACGGCCCTCAACCATCTTCTCGACGACGTTGGCGGGCTTGCCCGATTCCGACGCGATTGCGGTCTGGATCTGACGCTCTTTCTCAACCACGGCCGGGTCCAGCTCGGCAGTGGTGGCGGCCAGCGGCTTCATCGATGCGATGTGCATGGCGACCTTGCGGCCGAGATCCGTCAGGCGCGACTTGTCGCCGGTCGATTCCAGAGCGACGAGCACGCCGATCTTGCCGAGGCCGTCAGCGGCGACGTTGTGAACGTACGTGGCCACCACACCTTGCTTCACCGAGATAGCGGCGGCGCGGCGCAGGGTCATGTTCTCGCCGATGGTAGCGACGAGGCTTTGCAGCATCTCGTTGACGGTGCCATTGCCTTCCGGAGCGGGGGCATGGGCGACCTTGGTGACGTCGCCGTTTTCCTTGAGCGCGACGCCAGCGATGCCGCGCACGGCTTTCTGGAAGCCCTCGTTGCGGGCAACGAAGTCGGTCTCGGAGTTCACTTCGACCAGGGCGGCAGAGTTCTCGCCCACTGCAATGCCGATCAGGCCTTCGGCCGCAACGCGGTCAGCCTTCTTCGCGGCTTTCAGGATGCCCTTCTCGCGCAGCCAATCGGAGGCCGCTTCGATGTCGCCGGCGGTTTCAACGAGCGCCTTCTTGGCGTCCATCATGCCAGCGCCGGTTTTGTCGCGCAGCTGTTTCACGAGCGCGGCAGTAATGTCGGCCATATTATCCTCCTGGACTTCGTATCAGCCCGAAAGCGCCTGGAACCTCGTTCCAAGCGCTATATGGGCCGGCTGTAACAGATTTCCGGCCTTGCCGGACCGCCAACAGATGGTGATCTGCTGACGGTCCGCAATAGCGCCTTAGGCCTGAGCTTCGGCTTCGGTCGAGGCGGCCAGAGCCGGCTCGCGCACGTTTTCCGATGCGCCCAGATCCACGCCGGCGGACATCGAGGACTCGGAGAGACCATCGAGGACCGCGTCGGCGATCAGGTTCACGTAGAGTTGGATCGCGCGGGCGGCGTCGTCGTTGCCCGGGATCGGGAAGTCAACTTCCTGCGGATCGCAGTTGGTGTCGACGATTGCGACGACCGGGATGCCCAGCTTGCGGGCTTCCTTGACGGCGATCGACTCCTTGTTGGTGTCGATCACGAACATCAGGTCCGGCAGACCGCCCATGTTGCGGATGCCGCCGAGCACGCGCTGCAGTTTGATCTGCTCGCGCTGCAGTTGCAGCAATTCTTTCTTGGTGAGGCCGGTCGAGTCGCCAGCTTGCAGCATCTCATCGAGATCGCGCAGGCGTTTGATCGAGTTCGAAACCGTGGCCCAGTTGGTGAGCGTGCCGCCCAGCCAGCGATCGTTCATGTAGTATTGCGCGCAGCGGCCAGCGGCCTCCGCGATCTGCTCAGCAGCCTGACGCTTGGTGCCGACGAACAGCACGCGACCACCTTTGGCGGCCGTCTCACGCACTTTCACCAGAGCCTGGTGAAGCAGCGGAACCGTTTGCGACAGGTCGAGAATGTGGATGCCGGACCGTTCGCCGAAGATGAAACCCTTCATCTTGGGGTTCCAGCGGTGAACCTGGTGGCCGAAGTGAACGCCTGCTTCCAGGAGCTGACGCATAGAAAAGTCGGGAAGTGCCAATGTATTCTCCTAATCCGGTTGGCCGCCGCGGACAGAACGAGCTTACGCCCGCACCGGAATGGGTCCGCGTGTCGGAATGGGCGGCGATATACGTGGGATCAGCCCGGGACGCAAGCGTCAGGCGACTGGGCAAATTGTGTACGGATTTCAAGTCTCTTGGGACTCGTAAACGCCGCCCATGTCCTCGTCCCAAACGAGGTTGCTGGCTTCGGCGTCTGCGACAATAATTTCAATGAAATCAGTGAGCGATGTGCCCGTCAGGTCGCGATTGGGCATATCGTGCCACATGCTGATCACCTGCCCCGCCGCGCCACCTTCGGCCGGGTCGAGATCGACGCACAAATGGTTGCCCCCGCCGTCGCCACAGAACGGGATCCAGCCGAGTCGCCACCACTCGTCGCCCTTGATCGGCCCGTTGGGCTCACAATCATACCCCTCGGGTACGAACTGGGTGCGCCGCAGTTCTTCCCAGATCGCCCATTCGTCGGCGATCCGGGCGGGTTCGAACAATTCCCACCCCGGCAAGACGAAGTAGCTGTTGCTGCCGGCATGACGGCTCAGCAGGCGCCGCAGGTCGGCTGGAAAAGTTGCCTTGGTCGCTGTCTCGGCGGCCACAATTTCTGCCTCGGAAGCACCCTGCCCCAGATAGCTGCGGAAGGCTGGATGGGTCTTCTCGATGGCAACGACGTATCGCTCCCACGCGGCATCGAACCGTTGTGGGTCGAACGTCATGCGCGCCTCCGAAGCTTAGGCCGCCGCGGGCCTCACCTGATCAACCCCCGGAACCGACTTGAACGCAGACATGGCGCCGAAGTCGACCGGATAGCGACCATCCAGCGCGATTGTGACAACCTTACCTTCGACGATCATCTCGATGTGGATTTCGCCCAGCGCGCTTTGGCTGGGGTTTTTCTTCAGACCCAACGCCACGCTGGCTACACGATCGAGCGGCGCATCTGCACTCAGCCTTACGAGCAGTGTCTCATGCGTGCCGATCGATGCCTGCGCCAGCTTCTTCACGCCATCCATCGAGAAGCGTAGTTCCTCGTCGACCTTGCGGACGCGCACGCGGCAGAGCACGCGCTCACCGACTTCCAGGATATCCCGCGCGTTCTGAAGCAGCTCGTCATTGACGAACAATTCGTACTCGCCCGACGGATCCGACAAATTCACGATGGCGAACTTGCCGCCAGATTTGGACGGCTTCTCAACGCGTGAACGCACCACGCCGATCATGTCCAGGAACTGCTTCTCATGACCGACGATCTCGCGCTCAACCGCGAGCGTGATGCGCTTGCGCATGACGCCGGTCAGCAGGTCGTCCAACGGGTGGCCCGACAGGAAGAATCCGACACTGGTCAATTCGTTGTCCAGCTTCTCGGACTCGCCCCACGACGACGCTTCTGGAAGACGAAGCTTCTGCGCGGGTTGATCGCCGAACAGGCTGACCTGATTGGAGTTGCGCTGCTCTTCAGCGGACGCCGCAATCGCTGACAACATACTCGCGGCCGCGAACGCCTTGGCGCGGTTTGGTTCAACCGAGTTGAACGCTCCCGATTTGCCCAGAGCTTCGAAGCACCGGCGGTTGACGAGGCGCGCATCAATACGTTCGGCAAAATCCTGCAGGTCAAGGAAGTCGCCGCCCGATGCGCGTGCCTGTTCCACCGACAGCATGGCTGGCTTGCCGACGCCCTTGATGGCGCCGAGCGCATAACGGATCGCTCCCTCTTCGACGGTGAAGTCCGCCATGGAGAAGTTCACATCAGGCGGTAGCACCTCGATGCCCATCCGCCGCGCTTCCTGGAAGAATACGCCCAGCTTGTCGGTGTTGCCTGCTTCTAGGCTCATCGACGCAGCAAGGAACTCTCCAGGATGGTGCGCCTTCAGGAAGGCGGTCTGATAAGCGATCATCGCGTAGGCGGCGGCGTGTGATTTGTTGAAGCCGTAGCCCGCAAACTTCTCCATCGTGTCGAAGATCTCGTCGGCAAGCGGCTTGGCGACCCCCTTCAGCTCTAAGGCGCCTGCGCAGAAGCGCGCTCGCTGCGCCAACATCTCCTGCATGTTCTTTTTGCCCATGGCGCGGCGCAGAAGATCGGCTTCGCCCAGTGAGTAGCCCGCGATGACCTGCGCCATCTGCATGACTTGTTCCTGATAAACAGGAACGCCGTAAGTCGCCTCGAGCACCGGCTTCAGATCCGCATGTTGGTACTTCACCTTCGCGGGATCGTTTTTGCCGTCGACATACACCGGAATGTTGTCCATCGGGCCCGGACGGTAGAGTGAGATGATCGCGATGACGTCCTCGATCGAGGCCGGACGCACCTTCTTCAGCGTATCCCGCATGCCCTGACCTTCGAGCTGGAACACGCCCAGCGTGTAGCCCGAGGCCATCAGTTCGTAGCTCTTCTCGTCCTGGAAATCCTCCCAGTGCGGTCCGATCTCCTTGCCCTGCTTGGCGATGAACTGCAGCGCGCGCTGGATAACCGTCAGCGTTTTGAGGCCGAGGAAGTCGAATTTCACGAGGCCGGCAGCTTCAGCCCATTTCATGTTGAACTGGCTGGCGGGAATATCTGACTTCGGATCGCGGTAGAGGCCGACAAGTTCGACCAGCGGACGGTCGCCAATGACGATGCCGGCCGCGTGGGTTGAAGCGTTGCGATAAAGACCTTCGAGCTGCTGCGCGGTCTCAAACAGGCTGGCGACCGCTTCGTCTTCCTCGATTGCCTCCTGAAGCTTCGGTTCCATCTCCAGCGATTCAGCCAACGTCGGCGGCTTGGCCGGATTGAACGGTACGAGCTTCGCCAGCTTGTCGACCTGGAAGAACGGCAATTGCAGCACACGGCCAACGTCGCGCAGCACGGCCCTCGCTTGCAGAGTACCGAAGGTGATGATCTGCGAGACGCGATCGGAACCGTATTTTTTACGCACGTATTCGATCACTTCACCGCGGCGATCCTGGCAGAAGTCGATATCGAAGTCGGGCATCGAAACGCGTTCCGGGTTCAGGAAGCGTTCGAACAGCAACCCGAAGCGGATCGGATCGAGGTCAGTGACCGTCAGCGCCCACGCGACTAGCGAACCTGCGCCCGAACCCCGCCCCGGACCGACCGGGATGTCATGCTCCTTGGCCCACTTGATGAAGTCGGACACGATCAGGAAGTAGCCGGGAAAGCCCATCCGTTCGATGACGCCGACTTCGTATTTCAGACGTTCTTCATAGACGGAAAGCTCAGCGGCGGGCTCCACGACCTGCAGGCGAGCCTTGAGCCCAGCCTCTGCCTGGACCCGCAGCTCTTCCGCCTCATTGCGGCCGGCCGCGCTATCGAAAGGTGGCAGGATCGGTTTGCGCTTCTTGGGGCGGTAAGCGCAGCGTTGGGCAATCTCGACCGTAGAAGCCAGAGCTTCCGGCAAATCCGAGAACGTGGCAGCCATGTCGGCAGGCGACTTCAGATACTGCTGCGGCGACGCACGCGGGCGATCAGCTTGGCTTACGTAAGACGAGTTTGCGATGCAGAGCAGCACATCGTGGACCGAGTGTTGCTCAGGCTTTTCGAAGCGCGCGTCATTCGTCGCGACCAGCGGCAGGTCGAGCTCATACGCCAGCTCGACAAGGGGACCTTCCGACGCGATCTCCTCGGAACGGCCATGACGCTGAAGCTCGACATAGAGGCGCCCCTGGAAGGCAGCGGCCAGCTCCTGAAGCCGCGTTCGCACGTCATCGATGCGGCCCGCAGCAGCGCGGCGGTTGTAGAGACCACCGTAGCCACCCGTTAGGCAGATAAGACCTTCATTGTGCTCGAGCAGGGTTGCGAGCGTGATGCGCTTGTCGTCGCCAGCCGGCGTGACGAAACCGGCAGTCGATAGCTTCATCAGGTTCTGATAGCCGGCCTCGTTCTGGGCCAGCAGCGCAAGCTTGCCGACTTCGCCCTGCACGCCGGGCTCGACCACCTCAACTGTCAGGCCAGTGATGAACTGGACGCCCTGCTCGCTCAACGCCTCCGCGAGCTCCAGCGCCGCGAACAGGTTGTCGTCAGTGACGCCGACAGCTGGCGTAGATGTCGCCGCGGCCCATTTTCCTAACTGCTTCGGCCGGATCATGCTCTGCAGCAATGACAACGCCGTGCGCACGCGCAGATGGATGAATTTGGCCGCTTCAGTCGTCATTTTCTCGATCCCTGTGAGGCCCACGAGCCTCATAGATAGGGACGATCCTAGACCGAGTCGCCGGGCGCCTTGGGAACGGGGCCGAGTCGGCCTTCCTGGAGCGCGAGCGTGCGATCCATATAGGTCGTCAGCTCCACGTTATGGGTTGCCACGAGAACGGCCACCCCTTCCTGCTTCGCGATGTCGAAAAGGTTCTGGAAAACCACCATTGAGGTGTTGGGATCAAGGTTCCCGGTCGGTTCGTCTGCGATCAGGACTTTAGGTTTATTGGCAAGCGAGCGAGCGATCGCCACGCGCTGCTGCTCACCGCCGGAGAGCTGGCCCGGGCGATGGTGGTCACGCTCGTTGAGACCCATCTGCCGCAGAAGCTCAGTGCCCCGCTTACGAGCCTTAGAGCGCGACATGCCGTTGATCATCAGCGGTGCGGCCACGTTGTCGACGGCGTTCAGCTCGGGGAGCAGATGGTGGAACTGATAAACGAAGCCAATCTGCAGGCGACGCACAACCGTGCGGTCGCGGTCGCTCATCTTCAGGGCATCCTTGCCATTGAAGAACACCTGACCAGAGTCGGGTTGCTCAAGCAGGCCGGCAACGTGGAGCAGTGTCGACTTGCCCGACCCAGACGGCCCGATCAGTCCAGTCATCTCACCAGCGCGAAGTTCCAGGTCGACGCCACGCAACACGTGAAGCGCGCGCTCGCCTGAGCGGTATTGCCGCTCGACATTCTTGAGCGCGAGAACCGGCGTACCGGCAGGCGCGGGAGTGGCTGAGGTTTCCATTATTCGAACCTCAGCGCTTCGACCGGGTTGAGGCGCGCAGCCCACATGGACGGAATGATCGACATGAACAGTGTGACAAGGAAGGCCAACCCACCAACCCAGGCAACCTCCCCCCACTCAAGCTGCGCAGGCAGCGCGTCGAGCTGGTAAATGTCCGGCGGGAACAGGCAGAAGCCGAGCAGGTTCTCGAGGAAGTGTTGGATATCGGCGATGAAGAGAGCGCTGAGAACGCCCAGCAACACGCCCGCGCCAACGCCCGCCATGCCGAGCACGGTTCCTGTCATCATGAAGATGCGCACAACCCCGCCTCGCGTCGCCCCGATGGTGCGCAGGATGGCGATGTCACGCGCCTTGTTCTTCACGAGCATCAGAACGCCGGTGATGATGTTGAGCGCGGTGATGACGACGACGATGAACAGAATCAGACGCATCACGTTCCGCTCGACCACAAGGGCCGTCACGAATGTCGAATTGCGCTGAATCCAGCTCTGCATCCGATAAGGCTTTTCCTGCTCCAGCTTGCGAACGAAGTCTTCGGCCGCGTTGGGATCGTTCAGGCGGATGCCGATCAGCGGATAGCCTTCGTCATAGCCAAACAGGTTCTTCGAGCTCTCGATCGGCAGGAAGACTACGTAGCGATCAAACCGCTCGTTGCCGACGTGATAGATCGCGGAAATCGTATAGGTGCGCGTGCGCGGCGAAGTGCCGAACGCAGTACGGGCGCCATTCGGCTGAGTGATGGTGACTTTGTCGCCAATGCCGACGCCAAGCGCGTACGCGAACGCATCGCCCATGACCATGTCCGCAGACAGTGCGCCCTCGTCTCCAAAGCGCGCGAGCGAACCGGAGCCGGACGGCGGCGCAAAGATTGCCGAGCAGCGGTTCTTCGGTGGATCCGTGGGGATCGGCGCAGCAGCGCCAGCCACGCTGGCGGCAATCATCTTGTTGTTGCGGATATCTTCCGGACGGACGCCGCGAACCTGAATGCCTTCGCTGCGGTTGTAAGCCGACGCGAGGCCCGTTCCTTCGTGCAGCGGCTCAACGCTTTCGACGCCCGGGCGTTGCAGCAGTTCTTCCATCAGCGCATCGACCTGCGGTTGAGGAACGCCGCGTGTGTCGATGAAGACGTGCGGTTCGAAGCCCACGATCTTGGACACCAGCTCCAGCCGGAAGCCGTTCATGATCGACATCGTCAGGATCAGCGCCCAGACGCCGAGCGTGATGCCGATCACCGAAACGATCGAGATGAACGCCAGGCCGCCATGCTCGCGCTTGGCGCCGAGATAGCGCATGGCGAGCATGCGCTCGAACGGACCGAAGGGCCGGTGGACGACCCGTTGCTCCTTGGTCGCGTCCATTGTGCTTACGCTCCCCGGTTGTCGAGGCAGCGCTTGATGGCGGCTTCGAGGGTCATCTCCTCGGAAGTGCCAGCTTTGCGGTTGCGGTATTCAACAACGCCAGCCTTCACGCCTTTCGGGCCGACCACGATCAGTTCCGGCACGCCAATCAGTTCCATCGTGGAGAACTTGGCGCCGGGACGCTCAGCCGTGTCGTCGTACAGCGTGTCGATGCCCGCGTTCATAAGCTGCTCGTAAGCGCTCTCGCAGACCTTCGTCACGTCAGCATCGTCGCTACGCAGGCTGACCACAGCCGTTTCGAACGGAGCAACCGAACGCGGCCAGATCACGCCCTTGTCGTCGTGGCTGGCTTCGATGATGGCGCCCAGCAGACGCGAAACGCCGATGCCGTACGAGCCCATCTCCGCCGGGATGGTTTTGCCATCAGCAGTAGCGATCTCGGCTTTCATCGGCGCAGAATACTTCGTACCGAAGTAGAAGATGTGCCCCACCTCGATACCGCGCGCGGACAGACGACGCTCGGCCGGCACTTCGCTTTCGAACCGCGCCTGGTCGTGCATCTCTTCGGTGGCCGCATAGAGTTTGGTGCGCTTCTCCACTTCCGGCAGCAAGTCCTGCCAGAAGTTGAGGTCAGCTCCCGGAGGCGGCATGTCGACCAGTGCACTGTCGCAGAACACGGCGCTCTCACCCGTCTCGGCGAGCACGATGAACTCGTGGCTCAGGTCGCCACCGATCGGGCCGGTGTCGGCGCGCATCGGTACGGCCTTGAGCCCCATGCGGCTGAACGTGTTCAGGTAAGCGCAGAACATCCGATAGTACGACTGCTTGGCGCCCTCGGGCGTCGCGTCGAACGAGTACGCATCCTTCATGAGGAACTCGCGCCCGCGCATCACGCCAAAGCGCGGACGCACTTCGTCGCGGAACTTCCACTGGATGTGATAGAGGTTGATCGGCAGCTGCTTGTACGAGCGGACGTAGGTCCGGAAGATGTCCGTAATCATCTCCTCGTTCGTCGGCCCGTAGAGCATCTCGCGCTCGTGCCGATCGATGATGCGCAGCATCTCCTTGCCGTAGGCCTCGTAGCGGCCGGATTCTTTCCAGAGATCGGCCGATTGGATCGTCGGCATCAGAAGTTCGATCGCGCCGGCGCGTTCCTGCTCCTCGCGGACGATCTTCTCGATCTTGTGCAGCACCCGCATGCCCAGCGGCAGCCAGGAATAGATCCCTGCCCCGTTCTGCTTGATCATGCCCGCACGCAGCATCAGCTGGTGGGAGATGATCTGCGCATCAGCAGGCGCTTCCTTGAGAACAGGCAGGAAATATCGAGACAGACGCATAAAAGGCCCTGGAACGCGTGCAGACGGGACTCAGGCTGATACCCGCCCAGCCGTGCCCGCGCAATGAGGCCAGACTGGGGCCTAAGGACCGCCTAAGTCTTTGGAATCATGAAATCCAGCCAGTGCATATGGAGCGTCAGCCAGACAAGGAAAGTGCACAGGACCGCGCCTGCCGTGGGGACAATGAACTTCCAGCGCCAGTTGATCGCCACAGGGGCGGCCCGCTCCGTACCGGGGATCACGTTGTCCGTCTCGTGCTGGCTGCGCGTCCCGGCCGACAGCATCGGCAGGAAGATCAGCCACCACGAGCACATAAAGACAACAATGGCTTCAAAAATGCCCATGGAACGGGACTTTAGTGGTGACCCTTCGGGGTTTCCATGAGTTCGATCAGCACACCATCCGAGTCCTTTGGGTGGATGAAGATCACCAGCGTCCCGTGAGCGCCAATCCGCGGCTCGCCCAGAACCTTGGCTCCCTTGGCTTCCATCTCGGCCTTCGCGGCATGGATTTCCGGCACCTCGAAGCAGACATGGTGCTGCCCGCCCTTAGGGTTCTTCTCCAAGAAGTTGATAATCGGAGACTTCTCGCCCAGCGGCTCGATGATCTCGAGCTGGGTGTTCGGCAGGTTGATAAACCCAACCCGCACGCCCTGCGCCGGCATATCGAACGGCTGAATGAACTCAGTCGCGCCGTAGAGGGTCTTGTAGGTCTCGAAGGTCTTCTCGATCGACGGAACGGCAATTCCGATGTGGTTGAGGCGGCCGATGGTCATCGCAGGCTCCGTGCTAAACTCTGTGTATGGTGACGTCGATGAGCGGGCGCTTGCCGAACTGGCTTTCGGCCGCGCGGCGTACAGCTCTTACCAGCGCCTTCTCGATCTTTTCATCATCGCCAAAGTCACCGCGCTTCAGATTGGCGAGCGCCGCTTCGGCGGCATCGTCGATCGGCTCCATGGATTCATCCGCCGGGCGGCCGTCCGGTTCGGAGAAGCCGCGGCCAACGATGATCGGCCCATCCTCGATCTTGCCCTTGGCGATGACGACACTGACCGTGAGGTGGCCGTTGTAGGCGATCTTGCGACGCTCCCACATGCCGCCAGCCTTATCCGACGTCAGCACTTCACCATCGACGTGCAAGCGGCCAACCGGCACCTCGTCGATCAGTTCGACTGGGCCCGGCGCCAGCTTGATGATGTGGCCATTGTCCGGCGTGATCGCGTAAGGCACTTGCAGCGACTTCGCGAAACGCGCGTGTTCCATGATGTGGCGACGCTCGCCATGCACCGGCACGGCGATTTGCGGGCGCGCCCACATATACATCCGCCGAAGCTCATCGCGGCACGGGTGACCCGATACGTGGATGTCGAACTGGCGGGCTGTCACCAGCTTGATGTTGCGCTCGGCAAGCGTGTTCTGGATTTCGCCAATCGCGCGCTCATTGCCCGGGATTACGCGTGAAGAGAAGATGACTGTATCGTCTTCGCCGAGCTTCACTGACGGATGGTCGCCACGCGCGATGCGCGCGAGGGCTGCATTGGGCTCGCCCTGACTACCGGTGCAGAGATAGAGCACATGCTGCGCAGGAAGGTCTGCAGCGTCCTCGGGATCAATGAACTGGAAGCCCTTCAGAATACCAACCGATTGCGCAGCCGCCACGATGCGAAGCATCGACCGGCCAACAAGACAGACCGAGCGGTCATTCGCGCGCGCCGCTTCGCAGCACGATTGCAGGCGAGCGACGTTCGATGCGAACGACGTGATCGCGACTTTGCCCGTCTGTTCGGCAACCGCACGCTTGAGCGCTTCGCGCGCCATGCCTTCGGAGCCTGCCTCGCCTTCCTCGAACACGTTGGTCGAATCACAAACGATGGCGAGAATGCCTTCGCGACCGAGTTGTTCGATCTTGGCTTGATCGAAGTCCTCGCCAATGATCGGATCGGGATCGATCTTCCAGTCACCAGTATGAAGGATCACCCCAAGCGGGGTGCGGATGGCGAGGCCGTTCGGTTCAGGGATCGAGTGCGTGAGCGTAATCAGCTCCACTTCGAACGGGCCAAACTGACGAGTCTCCTGAAGCTGCATGATGTGCAGCTTTGCTTGCCCCTCAAGTCCGCGCTCGCGCAACTTCTCGGCGACCAGGTAAGCGGTGAACGGCGTCGCATAGATCGGCGCACGCAAGCGCGGCCACAGCCAACCAATAGCGCCGATATGGTCCTCGTGCGCGTGGGTAAGGATGATGGCATCGATCTGGTCGGCGAAGCTCTCCAGATAAACCGGGTCCGGCATGATGAGATCGACGCCAGGGGTCGAGTCATTACCAAAGGTCACGCCGACATCGACGATGATCCAGCGCCGATCTTCGGGCGGGCCATAGCCGTAGGCGTTCAGGTTCATCCCGATTTCACGACAGCCGCCGAGAGGCGCGAAAATGAGTTCGGCCTCACTCATTTCAGCTCTTTGGCTGCGTTGGCGACATTGCGATCATAAAGGATCCGCAGACCCTTGATCGTGATGTCGCTGTCGAAATGGTCGATATTGCTGGCCGCACCCTCGAAGAGGGAGGCCACGCCGCCGGTCGCGATGACTTTCATCGGTTGGCCGTACTCGTCTTTGATGCGTTCGACCAGCCCATCGATCAGGTCGATATAGCCCCAGAACACGCCGGACTGCATCGCAGTAACCGTATCCTTGCCGATAACCCGCCCCGGGTTCTGGATCGCGACTCGCGGCAGCTTGGCGGCCGCCTCGTGCAGCGCCTTCATGGAAAGGTTGATGCCCGGCGCGATAATGCCGCCTTCGAATGAGCCATCTGCGCCCACGATATCGAAAGTGGTGGCCGTGCCGCTGTCGATCATGATCAGCGGGAAGCCCGGATAGGCGTCGTGGGCGCCCACGGCGTTTACCAGACGGTCAGCACCCACTTCGCTGGGTTTGGGAATATTGACCTTCACGCCAAGCTCGACGTTCTCGCCGACCACGAACGGCTCCACGTTGAGATAGCGACGCGCAAGATTGCGCTGGTTGAAAAGCGACTGAGGCACAACGGTCGAAATGATGCAGTCGTCGATCTGGGACAGCTTGAGGCCGTTGAGTTCCATCAACGTCGAGAGCCAGACCGCGTAGTCATCCGCCGTCTTGGTCATGTCCGTGGCTGAACGCCATTGCGCCCGCCACTCGTTGCCGTCGTGGACGGCAAACAGCGTGTTGGTGTTGCCCGTGTCGATTGCCAGCAGCATGCGCCGCTCCATAAGCCCAGAAACTAGCCCAATACCGAGATTTCTCCCGCCCGAACATGGGTTTCTGACCCATCGGGCAGCTTAACGATAAGCGCGCCGTCCTCGGCCAGCCCGGTCATGATGCCCTCGATCCGGCCGGACGCCGGCGTCAGCTCGACCTTTGCGCCCATAAAAGCCGCGTGCTCCAGCCAGGCATCCCGCGTCGGGCCAAAGCCCTCCGTGAGCAGCTGGTACAATCTCGCGCGGAAGGCGACATCTAGCATGGTCAGCAGCTTCTGGGGTGTCGCCCCGGCGCCGCCCGGCAGCGCGGTCAGGCAGGACGTGGCGCGATCCGAGCGCTCGGGCGCGACTTCGACATTCACTCCGATACCGGCCGCCATCCAGATCTGACCATGGAGATTGCCCGTCTCGATCAGGATACCAGTCACCTTTGCCGAGCCGGCAAGGATGTCGTTCGGCCATTTCAGCTTGAGCGCCGACTGATCGATCCCGAGCATCCGGGCCGCATCGATCACGGCCAGCCCTGCCGAAAAGCAGGCGAGCGCCGCCTGCTGAAGGGTGCCCGGCCAAGGCAGCAGAGCTGTCGTGAACAGATTGCCTTTAGGCGACGACCACTGACGCCCAAGTCGCCCCCTGCCCGCCGTCTGCTGCTCGGTGACCAGCCATGTCGGGCCAACGTCCCCGCTCATGGAGCGCCTGCGCGCTTCCTCGTTCGTGGAGTCGATCTCGTCAAACCGGACGACCGGCCAGGCGCTCGAGAATGTTTCGAGCGTCATCAGCCTCAGCCGCCAGACGCGCGGGCAGCCAGGTCGAGCAGCATCTGGATGGTGATCGTCAGCACCGGGAACATCAGGATCGCGGTCGCGAAGACGATCACGCCAACGCTGACGTCCGTCTTGTCGAGCGCCTCGCCCGGCGGCTTGATGAACATCGCCCACACGAGACGCAGATAGTAACCCAGCGAGATCACGCTCGCGAGCGCACCCACCAGCACGAGCCACAGAAGGTTCGCACTGAGACCAGCCTGGAAGACCGACAGCTTGCCCCAGAAGCCAGCAGCCGGCGGAATACCTGCGACCGAGAAGATCAGTACGAGCAGACCAAGCGCCATACCCGGCTTCTGCTTCACAAGGCCGTTGAGATCCGACATCGAGTCGATCGCCTTGCCGCCACGACGCAGCGCCAGAACGCCGCCGAACATGCCGAGCGTCGCGATAACGTAGAGCGTCATGTAAACGAGAACCGCAGCAGCGCCCTTCTCCGCACCGGCGGCGATGCCGATGAGCGCGAAGCCGACGTTGGAGATCGAAGAGTAAGCAAGGATGCGCTTGATGCTGTTCTGCAGCAGAGCGCCGAACGCACCGACAAGCATGGAGGCCGCCGCGATGATCGCGAGGATCTGCTGCCAGCTGGCAATGTGCGGGCCGAAGGCGACAAACAGGACATGCCCGAGCAGGCCAACCGCCGCGATCTTCGGAGCCGTCGAGAAGAACGCCACGACAGGCGCAGGCGCGCCCTCATAAACATCCGGCGTCCAGATGTGGAAGGGCGCTGCCGAAGCCTTGAAGGCCAGACCGCAGATCACGAACACCAGGCCGAAGGTCAGACCGATCGAAACAGGCGCAGCCGCAATCACGGCATAGCCCGTGCCGCCCGTGAAGCCGTAGATCAGCGACGAACCGTAAAGCAGCAGACCCGACGCAAGCGCTCCAAGCACGAAGTACTTCAGGCCCGCTTCTGCCGATTTGATGCTGTCACGACGGAAGGCAGCCAGCACGTAAGACGAAAGGCTCAGCGTCTCGATGCCGACATAGAGCGTCATCAGGTCGTTTGCCGAAAGCATCATGCCCGCGCCAAGCGAGGCGAAGGTGATCAGCAGCGGATACTCATACCGCTCCATCTGCGCCGTCTTGAGGAAGCCGCCCGACATGAACAGCGCCAAAGCAGCCAGAGCGTAAGTGACGCCCTTCGCGAACAGGGTGAACATGGTCACGCGATAGAGACCGTCCGGCGAAATCGGGCTGGCGAAGGCTGAGATTCCGTCGACCGCGCCCGGGTGCTGGAATTGATAGAAGGTCAGTACGGAAGCCGCGACCAGCACAAAGGCTGCGAGGATGCGAAGCAGACCCGAGATCCTGTCGCCGCCGATGGCGCCAAGCAGAAGTCCGATCAGACCGAAGCCAGCAAGAGTGGCTTCTGGAACCGCGTTGTTGATGTCGGCAAGGAAATCCATGGCGCGCCCCTACTGTCCGATCATCCGCAGGATTTCCAGCGTCGAGCCCTTGGTGAGATCGAAGATCATCCCAGGGAAGACGCCGAAAGCCAGGGCGCTGATAGCCAGCAATCCTAGAATGAAGAATTCGAGCGCGGTCACGTCCTTGATGTCGAACAGCTTCTCGTTGGTCATCTCGCCGAACACGACGCGGCGATAGAGCGTCAGCATGTAAACAGCCGAGAAGATCACGCCGAGCGCTGCACCAGCCGCTGCCCAGGTCGAAGCCTGGAAGCCGCCAACCATGGTGAGGATCTCGCCGACGAAGCCCGACGTTCCCGGCAGGCCCACGTTGGCCATCGAGAACAGCATGAACAGAGCCGCATAGACCGGCATCCGGTGAACAAGGCCGCCGTAGAACGCGATCTCACGGGTATGCATGCGATCGTAGATCACGCCGACGCAGAAGAAGAGCGCGCCCGAGATGATGCCGTGCGAGATCATCTGGAAGATCGCGCCCTGGATACCAATCTCGTTGAACGCGAAGATGCCGAGCGTCACGAAGCCCATGTGAGCCACAGATGAATAAGCCACCAGCTTCTTGATGTCCGTCTGACGGAAGGCGATCAGCGATGCGTAAACGATCGCGATAACCGACAGGGTGAACATCAGGGGTTGGAACAGCTGCGAGGCTTCCGGGAACATCGGCAGCGAGAACCGCAGGAAGCCGTAACCGCCCATCTTCAGAAGCACGGCCGCCAGCACAACCGAGCCAGCCGTCGGCGCTTCAACGTGCGCATCCGGCAGCCAGGTGTGCACCGGGAACATCGGCAGCTTCACCGCGAACGACGCGAAGAAGGCGAGCCACAGCCACGTCTGAACTTCTGGCGGGAATAGCAGCGCCCCGGTGACCGGATGCAGGCCGTTCTGCAGCACGACGACGTCGGTCGTGCCGGCCGTGATGCCCATGTAAATCAGCGCGATAAGCAGCAGCAGCGAGCCAAGCAGCGTGTAGAGGAAGAACTTGAACGCCGCGTAGAATTTGTTCTTGCCGCCCCAGACGCCGATGATGAGGAACATCGGGATCAGGCCGCCTTCGAAGAAGACGTAGAACAGCACGAGATCCAGCGCGCAGAACACGCCGATCATCAGCGCTTCCAGTACGAGGAAGCAGATCATGTACTCGGCGAGACGATCTTTGATCGACGTCGCCGATTGCAGCACACACAGCGGCGTCAGCGCCGTCGTCAGGACGATCAGCGCGATCGACATGCCGTCGACGCCGAGCTTGTACGACGAGCCGCCGAACCACGGCATGCTTTCAACGAACTGATAGCCGACCTTGCCGGCGTCGAACGCCGAAAGCGCGACCAGCGAAACGACGAGTGCGACGATCGAGGTGATCAGCGCAATGCCTTTCGAGGCGGTCGAGGCAGCGTTGGCGCCTGCCACGATGCGGAACGCAAGGATGAGCAGCGCGCCGACCAGCGGCGTGTAGGTGAGGATGGAGAGGATGGGCAAGCCGGCCATAGGTTAGCGTCCCTGACCGAACATGACGACCGCGACGAAGACGACGGCCGAGATCAGAACAACAAAGGCGTAGTGGAAGATAAAGCCGGTATGGAGCTTAGACAGCCCGCCAGCGCCAGCCTTCGCCACGCCTGTCACGCCATCTGGCCCCAAGCCGTCGATGATCTTCTTGTCCCCCACCTTCCAGAACAGGTCGCCCAGCAGCGCCGTGCCCTTCACGAAGACGAAGTTGTAGATCTCGTCGAAGTACCATTTGTGCGACAGGAACGAGTGCATCGGTCCGCCATTCTCCGCCATGCGACGCGGCACAGACGGCGCGAGCAGGTAGAAGATGATGGCTCCGATGAAGCCCGTCAGCGTCACGACGAACGGCGCCCAGATAACCCAGGCCGGCAGCTCGTGATGAGCCTCAGCGTGTTCGCCTGCAGCAGCCGGCGCATGCGCGTCGGCGGCGGCCGGGGCGTGAGCGTCAGCCGGTGCGGCAGCATGCTCTTCCGCAGCTGGCGCCGCAGGCGCAAGCGCCTCTTCTGCGCCGTGCGCAGCGGCGGGCGCGAAGTTCGGGTTTGCTTCGCCATACGGGTGAACGCCATGCGGGCCGTACATCGGATCGGTATCGCGAACGATCGCGCCGCTCCAGAAATTGTCGGCATTGCTTGTCAGGAACTGCGGCTTGAAGACAAAGCCGGCCAGCACCGCGCCCGTCGCCAGGATCACCAGCGGCACAAGCATGATCTTCGGCGACTCGTGAGCGGGCGCGCGACCATCTTTCGGCGCGTGGTGGCCATGATCATGACCGTGCGCATCAGCATGGCCATGGTCATCGGCATGCGCGTGATCGTCATGATGCGCATGCGGGTTCGGACGGAACTTGCCCTCGAACGTCATGAACATCAGGCGCCACGAGTAGAAACTCGTCAGCAGGGCCGCGATCACGCTGCACCAGAAGGCGAACGGACCGAACGATGAACCCGAAGCGAACGCGGTCTCAATGATGGCGTCCTTCGAGAAGAAGCCAGCGAAGCCAATATCCGTCCCCGGAATGCCAAAGCCGATAAGCGCCAGCGTGCCGATCAGCATCATGACCCAGGTAAACATCATCGGTTGGCGAACGCCGCCCATGAAACGCATGTCCTGCTCGTGGTGCATGCCGTGAATGACGGAGCCTGCGCCAAGGAACAGCAGCGCCTTGAAGAAGGCGTGCGTGAAGAGGTGGAACATCGCCGCGCCGTAAGCGCCAAGGCCGGCGGCGAAGAACATGTAGCCCAGCTGCGAGCACGTCGAATACGCAACCACGCGCTTGATGTCGTTCTGCGCAAGGCCAACCGTCGCCGCGAACAGGCAGGTCACGGCGCCGACAACCGTCACGACGCTGGAAGCCACTTCGCAGACCGCGAAGATCGGCGAAGCACGGCAGACGAGGAACACGCCAGCGGTCACCATGGTGGCAGCGTGGATCAGCGCGGAGACCGGCGTCGGGCCTTCCATCGCGTCCGGCAGCCAGGTGTGCAGGAAGAACTGGGCCGACTTACCCATCGCGCCGATGAACAGCAGGATCGCCGCCATCTCGAGGCCCCAGACATGGACGCCGAGGAAGTCGAACGTCACCGCCTGGATCGGCGTTGCAGCCGCCTGCCCGATCACATGGATCGGCGCATTGTTGGCGACGATCGCGAACACCGTCTCGAACTTGATCGACGAGAAGTTGGTGATGCCGAACTGGGTGTAGTCCACGCCCGCGGCCGGCTGGATCATGAAGACCAGCGCCATGATGCCGAGCGCAAAGCCGAAATCGCCGACGCGGTTGACCACGAACGCCTTGATCGCGGCGCTGTTGGCTGAAGCCTTTTTGTACCAGAAGCCGATCAGCAGGTAGGAGGCAACGCCCACGCCTTCCCAGCCGAAGAACATCTGAATGAAGTTGTCCGACGTCACGAGCATCAGCATCGCGAAGGTGAACAGCGACAGGTAAGCGAAGAACCGCGCACGATGCGGATCGTCGGCCATATAGCCGATCGAGTAGGTGTGAACGAGCGCCGAGACGCTGGTCACCACGAACATCATGATGACCGACAGCGCGTCGATCCGGATCGCCCAGTCAGCGATGAACGTGTTCACGTTCAGCCAGTTGGCCAGAACGATCGTGTGCCCCGCGCCCGAACCGCCGCCCAGCGACCACGCAAAGAACTGCCAAGCCGCCAGCAATGCAGCCGAAACAACGATCGTCGTCGTGACCGCCATCGCGCCCTTGTCGCCAAGGAAGCGTTGGCCAAGGCCGGAGACCGCCGCGGCAATGCCCGGTGCCAGCACGATGAAGATCGCTGCGATATCCTGGAAGGTCACGCCTCTGCTCCCTTAACCGCGCAGCACGTTGACGTCTTCCACCGCGATTTCACCGCGGTTACGGAAGTACACGACGAGAATTGCGAGACCGACAGCCGCTTCGGCCGCCGCCACAGTCAACACGAGCATGGCGAACACCTGCCCCATGATCGTGCCGTTGAAGACCGAGAACGCCACCATGTTGATGTTCACTGAGAGCAGGATGAGCTCGATCGACATCAGGATGACGATGATGTTCTTCCGGTTCACGAAGATGCCGAACACGCCGATGGTGAACAGCGCAGCGGATACCGCGAGATAGTGGCCGAGGGTGAGTTCGAGGCCTGCCATGATCAGATCCCCTGCCCCGGTCGCACGTCCTTGAGTTCGACGGCGTCCTTGCGTTTACGTCCGGTTTGCTGCGCGATGTTCTGGCGTTTGACGTTCGGGCGGGCGCGCAGGGTCAGCACGATGGCCCCCATCATCGCAACCAGCAGAACGATGCCCGACATCTGGAAGAGCAGCAGGTAGTCTGTGTAGAGCACTTTCGAGAGCGCTTCGGCGTTCGTCGCCGCGCCCGGGCTCGCGTTGAATGTCGAACCGCCGCCGAACGTCGCGGCCGCCGCCACGATCCCGATCTCCGCCAGCAGCGCCAACGCCACCAGCACGCCGACGACAAGATAATTCTGGAAGCCCTGCTTCAGCTCGGCGAAGTCGATGTCGAGCATCATGACCACGAACAGGAACAGCACGGCCACGGCGCCGACATAGACGACGACCAGCAGCATCGCGAGGAACTCCGCCCCGATCAGCACCAGCAATCCCGCCGACGTGAAGAACGCCAGGATCAGCCAGAGCACCGAGTGCACCGGGTTACGCGCCGCAACGACGAAGAGCGCGGACAAAACCACGATCGTCGAGAGGATGTAGAAAGCGATCAGCGCCATAGCGTGGCTTTCCTCTTCCTTTGGTTCCAAAACGCCCCGGATGGGGCAACTGAAGTTCATTCAGGCCCGACTCGCCCCCGCGAGCCGCGCCCTTCTATCTGTAGCGTGCGTCGAGTTCCAGATTGCGCGCGATCTCGCGTTCCCAGCGGTCGCCGTTCTCCAGAAGTCTGTCTTTGTTGTAGTAGAGTTCTTCACGGGTTTCCGTCGCGAACTCGAAGTTCGGGCCTTCGACGATGGCGTCCACCGGGCAGGCTTCCTGGCAGAAGCCGCAATAGATGCACTTCACCATGTCGATGTCGTAGCGGGTCGTGCGGCGCGAACCATCGTCACGCGGCTCGGCTTCGATCGTGATGGCCTGCGCCGGGCAAATCGCCTCGCACAGCTTGCACGCGATGCAGCGCTCTTCCCCGTTCGGATAACGGCGCAGCGCATGCTCGCCACGAAAGCGCGGGCTGAGCGGACCTTTTTCGAACGGGTAATTGATCGTCGCTTTGCGTACGAAGAACTGACGCATCGCCAGCACAAATGCGCCGAGGAAGTCAGTGAGCATTGCGCCCCGGATGGCTTGACCAATCGACATGCTAGCTCCTCGCCTCACCACGGAATTCGGCGAAGCTGATCTTGCCGTCGTTGTTGACGTCCATGCCCGGCTGCATCGTCACCGCAGCAAGCTCGCTGGCTTCAAGGAAGCCGCTCTTGTCGGTGTCGAGGCGATCGAACTCAGCCCGCGCCGGCGCATTCATGAAGGTCACGTACGCAGCGACGATCACAACGGCGACCAGCGATGTCGGCAGGAAGATCTTCCAGCCAAGCCGCATTAGCTGGTCATAGCGGTAGCGCGGCACGATCGCCTTCACCATCGCGAACAGGAAGAAGAAGAACGTCGTCTTGGCGATGAACACCAGCAGACCACCGAGGCTCAGCAGCCATTCCGGCAGGCCTTCCACGCCCGGGATCGGGATCGGCATATGCCAGCCGCCGAAGAACAGGATGGTCAGCATCGAGCACATCAGCACGATCGAGACGTATTCGCCGATCATGAACATGAGGTACGGAGAAGACGAGTACTCGACCTGATAGCCGGCCACGAGTTCCGATTCAGCTTCCGGCAGGTCGAACGGAGGACGGTTCGTCTCCGCCAGCGCCGAGATGAAGAAGATCACGAACATCGGGAACATGACGAAGATGGTCGGGAACGCGAAAGCGTGCCAATTCCAGATGCCGCCTTCCTGGTTGTGAACGACATCGCTGAGGTTCAGCGAGCCGACCAGAAGCAGGACGGACACGATGACGAAGCCGATCGAAACTTCGTACGACACCATCTGCGCGGCCGAACGCAGGCCGCCGAGGAACGGGTATTTCGAGTTAGAAGCCCAGCCGCCCATGATGATGCCATAGACGCCCAGCGACGAGATCGCGAACAGGTACAGCACGCCCACGTTCAGGTTGGCGATAACCCAGCCCGGCGCGACCGGAATAACGGCCCAGCCAACCAGCGCCAGCGTAAGCGTAATGATCGGCGCCAGCAGAAACACCGTCTTGTTGGCGCCCGCCGGAATGACGATCTCTTTGAGAACGAACTTGATCAGGTCCGCGAACGACTGAAGCAGGCCGAACGGGCCCACCACGTTCGGGCCTTTACGCAGCTGAACCGCCGCCCAAACCTTGCGGTCGAACAGCAGCAGGAACGCGATCAGCACGAGCAGGATCACGACGAAGGCGAGGATCTGCAGCACGGCCAAGCCGATGCCGCCCCACATTCCGCCGCCCCACTGGAAGAGGTTTTCCATAGCGCCCTCCCCCTATTCTGCCGCAACCGCGGGGTTCACACCCGCAGCGAGTTCGGCGCATTCCGCCATGGTGCGCGAAGCACGCGCGATCGGATTGGTCAGGTGGAACGCCTTGATCGGCGTCGTGAACCCGGTCGACTGCATCGAGCCGGCCGCGCCATACGGACCGGCAAGGCCAGCCCCGTGTGCACCCGGCGCAAAGTCGAGACCCAGGAACGTCGCGTGGTCCTGGCCCAGCTTGGCGCGAACCTGCGCCAGCGTGTCGTACGGCAGCGTCTTGCCGACATAAGCCGACAGAGCCCGAATGATCGCCCAGTCTTCACGGGCATCGCCCTTCGGAGCGACAGCGCGCTGCGTACGCTGCACGCGGCCTTCCGTGTTCACATAGGTGCCCGACTTCTCGGTATAGGCCGCAGCCGGCAGGATCACGTCCGCGCGGTGAGCGCCATTGTCGCCGTGGCTGCCGATGTAGATGACCTTGGCCGAGCCGAGCTTCGACGTATCGATCTCGTCTGCGCCAAGCAGCAGCACCGTCTTGATGTCGCCCGACTGAGCGCCAGCAACGATGCCCGCCACGTCCTTGCCGCCCGAAGCCGGCAGGAAGCCCATATCGAGACCGCCCACGCGCGAAGCCGCCGTGTGCAGAACGTTGAAGCCGTTCCAGCCATCCTTGAAGCAACCAGCTGCAGCAGCGAACGCCGAAACAGCGTTCAGCACCGCACCGCCATCGCCACGCGTCAGCGCGCCCTGGCCGACGATCACCAGCGGATGCTTCGCGTTCACCAGCGTGTCGAACACCGGATGACCAGCCTTCAGGTCTTTCAGGCTATCGGGGCCAGCGCCCACATAGTTGTAGTCGAACGTCAGATCGACACGCTCGCCGACCAGCGCGACCGGAACCATGCGTAGCCACGCCTTGCGCAGGCGCGCATTCAGAACCGCAGCTTCCTTGCGCGGGTTCACACCCACGAGGATGATTGCATCTGCCTCGTCGATGCCCATGATCGTCGAGTTGAACAGGTAGCTCTCGCGCGGCAGCTTGGCGCCATCAGCGCCCAGGCCGAGCTTGGCGCCATCCTGACGGCAATCGATCGACTTCACGCCCAGCGAAGCAGCGAGATCCATCGCGGCCTTCATGCCTTCAGCGTCAGCGAGGTCGCCGGCAATCACGCCGATCTGGTCGCCCGAAACTTTCAACGCTTCAGCAGCAGCCTTCAGAGCTTCATCCCACGCCACTGCCTTCAGCGCGCCATTCTCGCGCACATAAGGCTTGTCGAGACGCTGGCGGCCAAGGCCGTCCCACACGAAGCGCGTCTTGTCCGAGATCCACTCTTCGTTGATCTCTTCGTTCACGCGCGGAAGGATACGCATCACGGTCGGGCCACGCGCATCGATGCGGATCGCCGAACCGAGCGCGTCCATCACGTCGATGCTTTCGGTCTTGCGCAACTCCCACGGACGCGCGTTGAACGCGTACGGCTTGGAGGTCAGCGCGCCCACCGGGCACAGATCGATCACGTTGCCGGAAAGCTCCGACGTCAGCGACTTCTCGAGATACGTCGTGATCTCGGCGTCTTCGCCGCGGTTCGCGAGGCCGATCTCGTCCACGCCAGCAACCTCAGCGGCAAAGCGTACGCAACGCGTGCACTGGATGCAGCGGGTCATGATCGTCTTGACCAGCGGGCCCATATTCTTGTCGTCGACCGCGCGCTTGTTCTCGGCATAACGCGAAGCCGCGCGGCCATAGCCCATCGCCTGGTCCTGCAGGTCGCACTCGCCGCCCTGGTCGCAGATCGGGCAATCCAGCGGGTGGTTGATCAACAGGAATTCCATCACGCCGTTGCGGGCCTTGATGGCGCGCGGCGACTTCGTGGAAATCTCGTGCGGCGTGCCGTCCTTCTTCGGCGCCATGTCGCCCACAGTCTGTGCGCAGGACGCGATCGGCTTGGGCGCACCGACCCAATCAACGAGGCACATGCGGCAGTTGCCGGCGATCGACAGGCGCTCGTGATAGCAGAAGCGCGGGATCTCGGCCCCAGCCGCTTCGCAAGCCTGCAGCATGGTGAAGTTCTTCGGAACTTCGACCGTGACGCCATCGACGACGAGTTTGACGGTATCGGTCATGCCCTACTCCGCCGCCAGCGTGTGGCCTGCCACGTGCGGCCGGCCCTGACGGTAGTTCGTGATGCGATCTTCGATTTCCTGACGGAAGTGGCGGATCAGACCCTGGATCGGCCACGCAGCAGCGTCGCCCAGCGCGCAGATCGTGTGACCCTCAACCTGGGACGCCACATCTAGCAGCGTATCGATCTCGGAAGTCTCGGCCTCGCCCTTCACCATCCGCTCGAGCACGCGCCACATCCAGCCGGTGCCTTCACGGCACGGCGTGCACTGGCCGCAGCTCTCGTGCTTGTAGAAGTAAGCGATGCGCGCAATCGCGCGAACCAGATCCGTCGACTTGTCCATGACGATGACGGCCGCGGTGCCCAGGCCCGACTTCACGTCGCGCAGGGCATCGAAGTCCATCAGGACCGTGTCGCAGATATCCTTCGGCAACATCGGCACCGACGAT
The DNA here is from genome assembly GCA_965229115.1 of Hyphomonadaceae bacterium. Classification (GTDB taxonomy): domain Bacteria; phylum Pseudomonadota; class Alphaproteobacteria; order Caulobacterales; family Hyphomonadaceae; genus UBA7672. The sequence continues at coordinate 1,870,948 of CBDDIR010000003.1, forward strand.
CCACCCGGGATCACGGCTTTCAGGTTGCCCCAGCCGCCGCGCACGCCACCGCAATGCTCTTCGATCAGCGTCTTCAGCGGGATCGACATCTCTTCTTCGATATTGCACGGCCGCTCGACGTGCCCGGAGATGCAGAACACCTTCGTGCCCGTGTTGTTCGGACGACCAAAGCCAGCGAACCAGCCAGCGCCACGGCGCAGAATGGTCGGTGCAACAGCGATCGATTCAACGTTGTTCACGGTCGTCGGGCAGCCATAGAGGCCAGCGTTCGCCGGGAACGGAGGCTTCAGGCGCGGCTGGCCCTTCTTGCCTTCAAGGCTCTCAAGCAGCGCAGTCTCTTCACCGCAGATGTAAGCGCCGGCGCCGTGGTGGATGTAGATGTCGAAGTCCCAGCCCGAGCCGCAAGCGTTCTTGCCGACGAGACCAGCCTGGTAAGCTTCAGCGACAGCCTTCTCCAGCGTCTCACGCTCGAAGATGTATTCGCCACGGAGGTAGATGTAGCACTTGTTCGCGCGCATCGCGTACGAGGCAATCAGGCAGCCTTCGATAAGCAGGTGCGGATCGTGGCGCATGATGTCCCGGTCCTTGCAGGTGCCGGGTTCGGATTCGTCAGCGTTCACGACGAGATAGTGCGGACGGTCCTTCACCACCTTTGGCATGAAGGTCCACTTCAGACCGGTCGGGAAGCCTGCGCCACCACGGCCACGCAGACCCGAAGCCTTGATCTGGTCGCAGATCCACTCGGGGCCGAACTGCATCAGCTCCTTCGTGGAATTCCACGCGCCGCGCTTCTTCGCGGCTTCCAGACGCCAGTCCTGGCGGCCGTACAGGTTGGTGAAAATACGATCTTTATCGAGAAGCACGGTCGCGCTCCTCCATGCTTGCACGGATAAAAACGATGACGGCGGGCAGCGAGAAGCCAAGGCCACCCAGAACGCCAATGGCGATCCAGACCCAGCTTCCGGTCAGCGCGTAAGCGATAAGGCCAGCGACAATGGCAAGCGCTTCATAGAAGCACGCCATCAGCAGCTTCTTCGCAGCGACCTTCTTGGCGCTCGGCGGCTCCGACATGATGGTCATTTCCCTCATGTCTGTGCAGGCTCAGGCGGTTTCGGCGCGTTCGGAATGGCGCTCAGCGGCTTCGCCTTCGAGCCGTCATACAGCGTCTCATCCGTCAGCGACGTCGGCGGACCTTCCGGCGCCGACGTCTCGCGCTTCACATACGGACCCGGCTGCGGCTCTTTACCAGCAGCGAAGTCGTCAATGATCTTCTCGAGCGTCTCGATCGTCAGGTCTTCGTAGTAATAGTCGTTGATCTGGATCATCGGCGCATTCACGCACGCGCCCAGGCACTCGACCTCAACCCACGAGAACTTGCCGCCGCCGGAGACGTGGCCTTTCGGGCCGATCTTCCGCTCGCAGAAGTCCTTCAGCTTGTCGGCTCCGCGCAGCATGCACGGCGTCGTGCCGCAGACCTGGAAGTGGTACTTCCCGACCGGCTCGAGGTTGAACATCGTGTAGAAGGTCGCGACCTCGTACACGCGGATGTAGGTCATGCCGAGACGCTCAGCGACCGCGCGCAGAGCCGGCTCGGACAGCCAGCCATTGTTCTGCTTCTGCGTGATCCAAAGCGCCGGGATCACCGTCGATTGACGGCGCTCAGCCGGATACTTGCGCTCCCACCACGCGATCTGTTCTTCGGTCGCTTGGGTGAACGCGAACGGCTCGTGATGCGAAGGATCGTGGAAACGGCGGTGGCTCAACGGTCGACCTCCCCGAACACGATGTCCAGCGAACCCAGGATGGCCGAGACGTCAGCCAGCATGTGGCCGCGGCACAGATAGTCCATGGCATGCAGGTGGGCATAACCCGGCGCCTTGATCTTCGCGCGATACGGACGGTTGCCGCCATCGGTCACGAGATACACGCCGAACTCGCCCTTCGGCGCTTCAACGCATGCGTAGGCTTCGCCGGCGGGCACGTGGAAGCCCTCGGTGTAGAGTTTGAAGTGATGGATCAGCGCTTCCATCGAGTTCTTCATCTCGCCGCGACGCGGCGGCGCGTACTTCGAATGCTCGGGCAGCACCGGGCCGACCGGCATCTTGTCGATGCACTGTTTGATGATCTTGACGCTCTCGCGCATCTCTTCGATGCGGCAGAGATAACGGTCCCAGCAGTCGCCGTTCTTGCCGACCGGAATCTTGAAGTCGAGTTCCGAATAGACTTCGTACGGCTCGGCGCGACGCAGATCCCAGGCCAGCCCCGATCCACGCACCATCACGCCCGAGAAGCCCCAGGCTAGCGCGTCTTCAACCGACACAACGCCGATGTCGACGTTACGCTGCTTGAAGATGCGGTTCTCGGTAACGAGCGCTTCGATATCGTCGAGCGTCTTCAGGAACGGGCCGCAGAACTTGTGAATGTCTTCCACCAGTTCCGGCGGCAGATCCTGGTGAACGCCGCCCGGACGGAAGTACGCTGCGTGCATCCGCGAGCCGGACGCGCGCTCATAGAACACCATCAGCTGTTCGCGCGGCTCAAAGCCCCACAGCGGCGGCGTCAGAGCGCCAACGTCCATCGCCTGCGTCGTGACGTTCAGCAGGTGAGAGAGAATGCGGCCGATCTCCGAGAAGATCACGCGGATGTACTTCGCGCGCTCGGGAACCTGAATGCCCGCCAGCTTCTCGATCGCGAGGCAGTAGGCATGCTCCTGGTTCATCGGCGCGACGTAATCGAGACGATCGAAATACGGCAGCGCCTGAAGGAACGTCTTGTACTCGATCAGCTTCTCGGTGCCGCGGTGAAGCAGGCCGATGTGCGGATCGACGCGATCGACGATCTCGCCATCCAGATCCAGCACGAGGCGAAGCACGCCGTGCGCGGCCGGGTGTTGCGGTCCGAAGTTGATCGTGAACTTGCGATCGTCGAGATCGACGTTTGCGGCGGGGGAAAGATCGTCAGCCATTGATCACTCCCGCCAGTGCGGACTGGTAACCGCCATGCTCGATGGTGTTCCGCTCGTTCCGGCAGATCCGGGCCTGAGTTTCCAGCTCGCGATTCACTTCGTCTTGCGACTTATTCGAGATCGTATTCGCAAAAGCCCTTGAGCTCGAATCTAGCATGCGGTGATGCATACTTTCGTCAGGCACTAGCTCCGCAAGCTTGGTGCCCCAGAAGCGCGTATCGGTCTGTCGCTCCGCCATTAGGCGCTCGTCATCGCGCGGCGTAGTGCTTTGCATGTACGCTGAATGGGCACCACACATCCCAGCCAGCGAAATCTGATCTTCCATGGGCCGTGACGGTGTCGTGCAGCCAGCAAGCATCAAGCAGCTCGCAGAAGCACCGGTCGCTATCCTAACCACGTGCATCATGGCTTACCCGCCTTCTCATCGCCCGGGATGACGGCTTGCATGCCTTCCCACGGAGAGAGGAAGTCGAAGTTGCGATATTCCTGGATCAGCTTCACCGGCTCGTTGATCACGCGCTTCTGAGCTTCGTCATAGCGAACCTGCACGCGGCCGGTCAGCGGGAAGTCCTTGCGCAGCGGATAACCCTCGAAGCCGTAGTCCGTAAGGATGCGGCGCAGGTCCGGGTGATCGGAGAAGATCACGCCATACATGTCGAACGTCTCGCGCTCATACCAGTTGGCGACCGGGAATACGCTCACGACGCTCGGCACGGGCATCGTTTCGTCGGTGCGGATCTTGATCCGGATGCGCTGGTTCAGGCGCATCGACAGCATGTGATAAACCACCTCGAAGCGCTCGGCGTCGTTCGGGTAATCGCTGCCGCAGAGATCGACCAGCGTCTCGAAGCGGCACTGGCTGTCGTCACGCAGGAACTCGAGCAGCTTCACGATCGAGTCGCGGTTCGCGATCACGGTCATCTCGCCATGAGCGACGTTGATGGCCTTGATGGCTTTGCCCTGCACGCTCTCGAGGTGCAGCTTCAGTTCTGAGATCATGTTGGCGCGGGAAGGAAGGCTCATCGCTCGATGCTCCCCTCGCGGCGGATCTTCTTCTGCAACTGCAGCAGGCCGTAGATCAGCGCTTCAGCGGTCGGCGGGCAGCCCGGGATGTAGATGTCGACCGGCACGATCCGGTCGCAGCCACGCACCACGGCGTATGAGTAGTGATAGTACCCGCCGCCATTCGCGCACGAGCCCATCGAGATCACGTAACGCGGCTCCGGCATCTGGTCATAGACCTTGCGAAGCGCGGGAGCCATTTTGTTGGTCAGCGTGCCGGCGACGATCATCACGTCCGACTGGCGCGGCGAGGCGCGCGGAGCAGCGCCAAAGCGCTCCATGTCATAACGCGGCATCGAGGCCTGCATCATCTCGACTGCGCAGCACGCGAGGCCGAACGTCATCCACATCAGCGAGCCCGTGCGCGCCCAGGTGATGAGGTCGTCAGCAGCAGCGACGATGAATCCCTTGTCCGCCAGTTCGTCCGACAGTCCGGCGAAATACGGATCGTTCGATTTGACCAGCGCACCGCCGGTCGGAGCAGCAGCTACCTTTGCCTCGGCCATTATTGCCACTCCAGCGCGCCACGGCGCCATTCATAGACAAAGCCAACCGTCAGAACGCCGAGGAACGCCATCATCGACCAGAAGGCCGCAACGTTGCCGGCAGCGACCTGGAACACCCACGGGAAGAGGAACGCGACTTCGAGATCGAAGATGATGAAGAGAATCGAGACGAGATAGAATCGAACGTCGAACTTCATGCGCGCATCGTCGAATGCGTTGAACCCGCACTCGTATGCAGACAGCTTTTCCGGATCCGGCTTGCGAGGCGCGAGCAGGCTCGATGCAACAAGAAATAGGAGGCTGATCGCTATCGCCAGGCCGAGAAAAATCACGACCGGCAGATATTCGACGACGAGCGTCTGCGCGTCTTCCATTATACCCTCGGCTAGTCTTTTGCGGCACGCCTATGCCGCTTTGACGTGAGAGGCAATAGAGCCGCCAAACCCTTGCCGGATTCTTCGTTGGACGGCGACTTTCCGGCCATGAATCCGGGCTGTGGCTGCTTTCCGCGTGCGTTGGAACGTCGCAACCCGAGGCTATCAGACGATAGGCTGCGCCCGATCACGCACCCACTGCGACAACAGCCATTTGCGACCGGCTATCACTGGCAGCCCCGCGTGCAGCGTCATCGGGTCCGGCTGCCTGTTTGTCGTGTCGACATTCAGGAACAACATGGCGTCGCCTACCCGGCCGCGATGCTTCCAGTCGATCTTGAGAAACGCCGTCTCTCCGCCGTCATAATCTTCGTTGAGCCACGTGAGGCACGTCGCAACACGTTGCCCCATCACTTGCAGAACGCGCGCAAACGCCTCTCCCGGTGGGAAGAAGTCGTAGTGCGCCTTGTATTCCTGCCCTGGCTCATAGCTCAGCACGAACGGCGCTTCCTGCTGCGACACCGCCAGCCCCGAAGCCAGCTCAAGCCGCTTCTGCGTCAGCACAAATACGACGTCCGTATTCGCCAGACCAAATCCCGCGCCCATGCCCGTGCGGATTGGATCACGCACCGCCTGCCCCGTCTGCGCATCCCCAATCATCGACGGCTCAACCCGCGCCGCTCCACGCCCGATCAGCCATCGACACATCGCCGGCGTCGCCAGACCGTCGATCAGCGCAATCCCCGGACGCTCATGCACCCTGCGCAGAGCCGGCGCTTTGAGAAGCGCTCGCAAGTTGATCTCAGCCAGCGCGCTTTTCCACGCAGCGCCAACCGATTCTCCCGCCGCATCTCGGCCAGCCAGCACACACAGCTGCATCTGCGACGGCCCGTGACCGAACTCCGCCGCCCGACTCAGCCATTCCAGTGATTCCTGCCAGTTGGCCGCCCGCCCCACCCCAGCAGCCGCCAGAACGGCCATCCGCTCCGCAGCAGCGCCCGAGCCCTGCTCGACCGCCGCCCGATACATCGCTGCCGCAGCGACAGCATCTGCCGGACGGCCCTGACCGCCAATCAGCACCCGATTGGCCGCAACAACCCGCGAATCCGTAGGATCCACGCTGAAAATATTTGGATTTTCGGGATTTGCGGTCATCTGGGACCCGCCGATTGTCTTCCGATACCTGGCGCGAGTGACGGGGCTCGAACCCGCGACCTCCGGCGTGACAGGCCGGCACTCTAACCAACTGAGCTACACCCGCGCGCTGCAGGTATCGAAGGAGCGACCGTTTAGGCGTCACCGTTCCCGTGGTCAAGCGGATTGGCGCAGGGATTTTGACCTAATTCGAAGCCATCGCCTGACGCAGAACCAGCTTGTCGCCCTCCAGCACAAAACCAACCGATGTCAGGGCCTCGATGGCGGTCGTCCCCGCATTCGAAACCGTAGCCGTCATCGCCATGTCGAGATGCTGGCCGATATCCAGCGAGGCCTGAACCACCTCGCCCGTTTCCGCCGTTCCAGAAGCCTGCACCTGCATCTTGCCGCCCGCGCAGCTAACCGGACCACGCAACTCCGGTCCGACCCAGCCTTTGTAGTTCACCTTCGCCAACGCATCGGTCCACACTTCGCCCGAAGCATCCTCGCAGAGACTGTTCGCAAACTTCACATTCGCCACGTTCAGCGTGAACTTGCCGCCCGCAGCCGCAATCGTCGGCGGAATGCCGGGCACCATCGACGTGTCGCCCGCCAGCTTCAAATTCTTCAGGTCGAGCCCGCCATTGCCCAGGCCGTAGGAAATGTCCGCCTCACCCGCGAGTCCCTCGCGCGCCATCCCGACCTTGCCCGCAGCCTTGCCGCCGAACAGCGCAAGCAGATCCGTTTTCACCGCAAGGTCGCCAATCGTCTGCGCGCCATAGGACAAACCGCCCAGCTTCCCGTCCCACACGCTGCCCGAAGCATTGGCAAATTTCAGGTCAGGCAAACGCTGCTTCGCCATGTCCGCAGCCGTCGCCATCGGGAACAGCGCAACACCGCCCGCAACGACGGCGACCAGCGCCACAATGATAAAGATGACAATCCGCACGGCTATCCCTCGGCATCCGCCCCACCAGGCCAGGTGAGGGATGCTAGCTGCCGGCGCCGCGCCACGCCAGATGCGCCCGCATCTGCGCTACAGCAGGCCTTCCGCCTTTTTCACGCCATCACCGCCCGAGAAGATGAGCGTCCGCGTTTTTTGCGCCAGCCGCACGTTCACAAGGTTCGTCTGCCCCTCGAACACATCGCGGAAAATCTGGTTGTTGATCGCCAGCGCCTTCGGCGGCTGCGCCAGCTTGCACTCCTGATAGATCAGCAGCGCCTCACCCTCGACCTCAGCCCCAAGCGGCTGCAGCCCAATCGCTTTGGCCCCATCCGTCAGCGCGAAATGGCTTTCAACATACAGCACCATCAACGCCTGATTACGCACGATCGAGATGTCGATCGTCTCAGCCCCGCCACCCTGCCTCTGCTGCGACAGCCAGGCCTCCGCATCCGCATTGTGAAACCGGTGCGTGACCTCCAGCATCGACGATGCCGCATTCCACAACACCGTCGTCAACACCGTCTGCGATCGGTGGGCAAACGCCGCCGGGGCAACAGCCAACGCGCAGCCGGCGAAGATCGCCAGCCTGCGCGTGATGTTGCCGCCGCCCATCGTCATTACTGAGCCGCCACTACTGAGCCGGAGCGATCGGCGCAGCCGGGCTATCCGGCTCCGCCTTCTTCGCACGCAGCTCGGTCAAAGCTTCAGCCATCTGGTTACGCGCCGTACGCGGGCTAGCGCGGAACACCTCAAGACGGCTCGGCTCGCTACGCGCCGGCCAGCTATTGTTGGCCCGCACGGCGTCGGCCGTCTGGTGCTTCACGTCATACTCGATCGAGACAACCTTCTTGGTTTCGATGAACATCTTCGTCACCTTCTGGTTGTCCGTGCGCCAGATCTCCGCCGGGATCATGATCTCCTTCTTGGAGCCGTCGTCAAACGTGAACGTCAGCGGCAGCGGCGTAACCAGCCCGCCTTTGTTCTCGAAGTCGACGAAGTAGATGTACGGGTTCTCGCGCAGGGCCCGCTCGAGCGCCGACTTGTCCGGCTCCTTCAGGCCTTCCTGATAGGTGGCGTAGTCGTTCAGGTCCTTGTTGTTGACCACGAACTCGTCGTTCGCGTCATAGAAGTCTTTCGCATCCGGATGCTTCTGGATGTAGGTCTGGATGCCCTGCTCGCGGTTCTCGAGAACCGTAACGGGGTCCGGACGGGTCGCATCCTGACGCTCGCGACGCAGCGGCGCTTCCGTTTCCGGATTGCGCGTCGACAGGCGGTACTCACGCACGCCGTTCATCGCGACGTCCACATGGTCCGTCGTGTAGAACCAGCCGCGCCAGAACCAGTCGAGATCCACGCCAGACGCATCTTCCATCGTACGGAAGAAGTCAGACGGCGTCGGACGCTTGAACTTCCAGCGGCGCGCATATTCCTTGAACGCGAAGTCGAACAGCTCGCGCCCCATCACCGTCTCGCGCAGCACGGTCAGCGCCGCAGCCGGCTTGTTATAGGCGTTGTTGCCGAACTGGATCACCGACTCCGAGTTCGTCATGATCGGAACCTGATCTTCCGACATCATGTACGACCCGATCTCGTCCAGCGAGTTGGCGTTGTCGCCCATGACCGGGAAGTTCTCGTCCCAGCGCAGCTCGGCCATGAATTCGAGGAACGAGTTCAGGCCCTCGTCCATCCACGTCCACTGACGCTCGTCGGAGTTGACGATCATCGGGAAGTAGTTGTGGCCCACCTCGTGGATGACCACGCCGATCAGGCCGTTCTTGGACTGGCGCGTATAGGTCTTCTTGCCCGTCTTCTCGTCCTTCACCGGGCGATAGCCGTTGAAAGAGATCATCGGATATTCCATGCCGCCGCCCAGCCAGGTGTTGACCGAGATGGCGTTCGGATAGGGATACGGGAACGAGAACTCCGAATAGACGTCGATCGTGTGCGCAACAGCGCGCGTCGAATACAGCGACCACAGCGGATCGGCTTCCGTCGGGAACAGCGATTGCGCCAGCACGTCGCCGCCTTCCGGCTGCTTCACGTTCATGGCGTCCCAGATGAATTTGCGGCTCGACGCCCACGCGAAGTCGCGCACATTGCCGGCCTTCCAGCGCCAGGTCTTGGTCGCCGTCGTGCCTTCCTTCTCGTTCGCCAGAGCCTCTTCCGGCGTCACGATGTACATCGGCTTGGAGTATTCCTTGCGCGCTTGCGCAAGGCGATTGCGCTGCTCGGCAGACAGAACCTCATTCGGGTTCTGCAGCACACCCGTCGCCGTCACGATGTGATCGGCCGGCACGGTGATCGACACATCATAGTTGCCGAACTCGAGCGTGAACTCGCCCTGCCCGAGGAACTGCTTGTGCTGCCAACCCGTGTAGTCGGTGTAAGCCGCCAGACGCGGGAACCACTGGGCCTGGAAGAAGATGTAGGTGTCGTTCTCGCGGAACCGCTCATAGCCCGAACGGCCGCCGAACAGGTCGTTGTCGACAATGTTGAAGGCCCAGGCGAGCTTGATCGTCGTCGTGCCTTTCGCCGCCAGTGGCTGCGGCAGGTCGATACGCATCATCGTGTCGTTGATCGTGTAGCGCAGCGCGCGCGAACCACCGTCGGTCACCGACTGAATCTCGAAGCCGTGCGGCGTGTCCTGATACGATTGCAGCTGACGGATGGCGCCCATGCCCACCTGATCGCCACGCGCATTCGGTCCGCCCGCCGAAGCCTTGGCCGAACGGCGCGAAGCCGAGTCCTGCTTGAAGATGTTCTGGTCGAGCTGCAGCCAGATGTAGTTCAGCGGATGGGGCGAGTTGTTGCGATAGGTGATCGTGCCCGTCGCCGTGATGCGCTTGTTCGCTTCATTCAGCGTGGCGTTGATCTGATAGTCGGCCTGCTGCTGCCAGTACGACTCACCCGGGGCGCCCGAGGCGGCCCGATAGGTGTTCGGCGACGGAAGATCGACTTCCAGCTGCCGGAACTTGTCGTCCCAATTGCCCTTGGTCTGCTTGTTCGCGTCGGCAAACGCCGATCCGCTCGACACGAAAGCCACCGCCAAAGCGGCAATCCAGGCCAATTTCATCCGCAAACTCCCGGTCCAGCAGCCCCAACCGCCGGGTTTTAGCGATAAACGATGAAGAGTCACCGCGACGTTACGACAACCGGCACATATCCCGAAAAGCGAGCTTTGGCCCAAAAGGAAGGGCCGGCTTCTTGCGAAGCCGGCCCAGGTGCACAGGAACAGAACCGTCGGGAACCATCGAGGGACATCAAGGCGTCCCGGCGGTATGTGCTTGGTATATGGGAGTGAGTCTGAACGCTGATTGAGGCGCTTGTTGTCCTTAATTCAGGTGAAACAAATAAGCGGAAGTCACTGACTCCACGCCATATTTCAGGCTGAATCGCACGCTAACCGGACCACCCTCAGCCTTGGACGACCGCGCCGGCCTTCAGGAAGCCCTCGGCCCGTTCAGCTTCGATCCCCCAGCTCTTCAGCACATCGCCAGACTGCCCACCTGCCATGGCCGGCACGCCGTTCACAGCTCCCGCCGTACGCGAAAACCGCGGCGCAGGCCCTGGCTGAACCGCCCCGAACGCCTCGACAAAAGTTTTGCGAGCAGCGTTGTGAGGGTGCTTCGGCGCCTCCTCCATGCTCAGAACCGGGGCCACGCAGGCGTCCGTTCCGTCAAAAACCGCCATCCACGCGTCGCGGGTCTTGGTCTTCACCACCTCCGCCACCTTCGCCGAATAAGCTGGCCACTCCGCCCGCTTCATCTGCGCCGGGAAGGCATCGTCCGGCAGCCCGAGCCCCTTCACCAGCAGCGCATGGAATTGCGGCTCGATCGCCCCGATCGCCAGATACTGGCCGTCCGCACATTCATACGTGTCATAGAAGTGCGCCCCGCCATCCAGCAGGTTGTCGTCGCGATTGGCATTCCACATGCCCGCCGCCTTCATCCCGTAGAACATCGTCATCAGCGACGCCGCGCCATCGATCATCGCGCAGTCAACCACCTGCCCTTTGCCCGACGCCTTCGCCTCGATAATCCCTGCCAGCAATCCGAACGCCAGATAAAGCGCCCCGCCGCCAAAATCACCGACCAGGTTCAGCGGCGGCGCAGGCGGCTCACCCTTGCGCCCCATCGTGTGCAGCGCGCCCGTCAGCGCGATATAATCAATGTCGTGCCCGGCCATCGTCGACCACGGCCCCGTCTGCCCCCAGCCGGTCATCCGCCCAAACACCAGCCGCGGATTCCGCGCCAGCGCCACGTCGGGCCCAATCCCCAGCCGCTCCATCACCCCCGGCCGGAAGCCCTCGATTAACCCGTCCGCCTTCGCGATCAGGCTCAACGCCGCCTCAACGCCTTCACGCTTCTTCAGATCGATCGCGACAGACCGCTTGCCCCTATTCGCCAGATCCGGCTGCCCGCGCCCCACCGCATCCGAGCGATCGATCCGCACAACATCCGCGCCCAGATCCGCCAGCAACATCCCGCAGAACGGCCCCGGACCAATGCCTGCGAACTCCACGATCTTCACACCAACAAGGGGACCAGACGCCATAACGCTTCTCCGTTTGCAGCAGCGACACTCCCGCCATTGCCGCGAACGTCAAGCCTCTCCCGGCGTCTCGAACCGCCCGAGGTCACGTCACCTCACAACCGGCATCAGCGCCAGCGCATGCCGGTCCAGCTCTTCCTCGATTTGGTAATACGCAGCGTCGCTGATCTCCCCGCTCATCCGCATCTCCAGCAATCGCTCGCGCTTCGTCTCCAGCACTTCCTTCGTGAGGTGATCGACGTCGAGCTTCACCCGCCCGTCGCCGTCCGCCCCCTCCAGCGCTGCCCGCCGCTCCTGATATTCCTCGCGCAACCGCTTCGCCGCCGGATCATCCCGCCCGTCCACATGCCGGATCGCGGCATCCGCAATCGCCTCCCGCGCCTTGCGGATCTCGCCATCCAGCACGCCATCATCGCCCAGCCCCACCAGCTTGATCAGCGGCCCAAGCGTCAGCCCCTGCACCACCAGCGTCCCCATCACCACCACGAACACGGATAGCAGGATCAGATCGCGCTGCGGGAAATCCAGCGGCAGAGCATAAGCCGCGGCCAAACTCACCACCCCGCGCATCCCCGCCCACGCCACCACCACAGCGCCACCCACAGTCGGCGTATCCGTTCCAGTCGGCAGGCTCGCGCCAAGGAAATGGTTCTTGATGCGAATAATGAAGTGATACCCCAGCACCCAAGCAAACCGCGTCGCCACGCACACGCCCAGCACCGTCCCGGCAAACACCAGATAGCTCTGCCGCTCCGCATCCGCGAGGTCCGCCCAGATCGGCTGGATCTGCAGCCCCACCAGCATGAACGCCAGCACGTTCAGCCCGAACACCACCGTCTCCCACACGGCATAAGTCGGCGCCCGCATCTTCGCAGACCCACGCGCCGCCATGCGCGCCACCGACATCCCAAACACCACCACCGTGATGATCGCCGACAGCCCCAGCCGCTCCGCCGCAATCCAGATCCCGAAAGCCGAAATGAACTGCAGCAGGATCGCCGGCGGCGCCTCCGTCAGCAGCCGCATCATCCGAACCTGCAGCCACGCCATCGCAAGACCGAACACCACGCTGCCGATCACGGCCCACACAATGCCGCCCGCCAGATCCCACCCCTCCGGCATCGCGCCAATCGTCGCCGCCACCGCAAAGCGATAGATCAGCAGCGCGCTCGCATCATTGAACAGGCTCTCGCCCTCAAGGATCGTCCGCATCCGATAGGGCGCCGGAATGATCCGCAGCACAGCCGTCGCCGCAGCCGCATCCGGCGGCGCCACGATCGCGCCCAGCGTCACCGCGACCGCCCACGGCATATCCGGCATCAACGCCCGCGCCGTCACCGCCACCGCAACAACAGTCACGCCCACCGCCGCCAGGCTCAGGAAGGTAATCGGAATGATGTTCCGTTTCAGATCGCGCGGCGACGAATCGAACGCTGCATCCACCAGAACCGGCGCAACAAAAATCGCCAGCACCAGCGCCGGGTCCAGCCCCACCTCCGGCGCAAACGGCAGCAACGCCACCCCCGCCCCCGCCAGCGCCACAAAAGGTGGAAACGGCGCGTTCAACCGCTGCGCGACAATCGACAGCATGATCGCCGCCGCGAACACAATCAGGATAGTCTCAAATCCGTGCATGCAGCAGAAACTAGCGCACGGCGCAGCCGCCGCCAGCCCCGATCCATTGATCCCGCCCCTTATCCATCGCAGTCTGATCGCGCAGAGGGGAACACGTCATGGGCGCAGCCACACCGCACCGCATCTACGCGATGAGCGTCGCCAGCGTGTATGTCCACTACATCGCCAAGGTCGAAAAGAAGGGCCGCACCCGCGCCGAACTCGACGAAGCCACCCGCTGGCTCACCGGCTACACGCAGAAAGCCCTCGACGCGCACATCGAAAAGAAAACCACTTTCGAACAATTCTTCGCCAAGGCGCCCAAGCTCAACCCGGCCCGCAGCCTGGTAACCGGCGTCATCTGCGGCGTCCGCATCGAAGACATCGAAGACCCGCTGATGCAGAACATCCGCTATCTCGACAAACTCGTCGACGAGATCGCCAAGGGCCGCCCGATGGAAAAGGTCCTGCGCAAGCAGACCGCCTGATCTTGTCGGGCAGCATCAGGCCGCGCCCGAACTCGTCCCCACATCAAAGCACGACAGCGCCGGCGCCATGTCGTGCGGCAATACCCACTCGCCGTCCACCTTCTCGGGAACATCGAACAACGCCTCACGCCGCTCCGGCGGCAAGCGCTTGAACAGACAGCTGCAAAGCTCCGTCTTGATACCGCCCCCCTCGCAGTCCGCCATGAACTGCTGCTCCGGATTGCTGCAGGCGGAAAGCCCGGACACAGCAAGCCCAAGCCCGGCGATGATCAGATAAAGGCGCATCCCGCAGCCTTACTGCCCAAACAGCGCCCCGTGAACCCGGGCAGGTCCATTATCGCTAAACCGGATTCGCAACCGGCGCCGTCCGTCCGCTGCGGAGCTCATGCGCGTACGATGCTATGGCAACCAGCGCAGCGATCGCCATCGAGCCGACTCCGACCAGCGGCAGCGCGCGATAACCCAGCCCCGCATTCAGCATGATCGCGCCAATCGAAGCCGCGATCGCAATGCCTAGGTTGAAGCCGGAAGGGATGAGCGACGCAGCAAGGTTCGGCGCATCCCGCGTCCACTCCAGAATGCGGGATTGGACAGGTGTGCCAATCGCGAAGTTCAGCGCTCCCCACAGCGTCACGATAACGATCATCGGCAACACATAGGGGCTGACGAGATACATCGTCGCCAACACAAGAGCCTGAAGCACTAGCAGCGTGATAAGCGAGGGCATCAGTTTCCAGTCAGACAAGCGCCCGCCGATAAAAACGCCGATCGTGGCGCCCACGCCATTGGCGAGAAGCACCCACGGCGCAGCCTCCTCGTCGAGCCCGGTTACCTCGGTGAGGTATGGCGTGATGTAGGTAAACGGGATCATCTGCGCCATCATCAGCATCAGCATGACGATGAGCGAGGTCCACACCTGCTGCCGGCCCAGCGCCCGAACCTCGTCAAAGAATCCCGCAGGCCGCGCCGCGCCCGTTCTCGCCGGCAGAAGCGCCGCGACAGCCAACACGGCAACAATGCCAAGCGCAAACATCGCCCAGAAGGTGGCGCGCCAGTCGAACACGTTGCCAATCGCCGTGCCCAGCGGCACGCCAACAACATTCGAGACAGTCAGGCCAGCGAGCACCACCGCAACGGCCATCGACCGACGCTCTCCTGGCACAAGCCCGACAGCCACAACCATCGCGACACCAAAATACGAGCCATGGGCGACGGCGATCGCAACACGCAGCAGAAGCATCGACGTGAAGTCAGGCGCAAGCGCACAAGCAATCTGCCCAAGCGTGAACGCGACAAGCAAACCAAGCAGCAACGTCTTCCGACGCAACCGCGCAGTGGCAAGCGTCAGGAACGGCCCCCCAATCGCGATCCCCAGCGCATAGCCAGACACGAGATAACCCGCATCCGGTATCGAAACATCAAGCCCCAGCGCCACCTGCGGCAACACCCCCGCAATCACGAACTCAGTCGTGCCGAACGCAAAAGCGGCAATGAACAATGCGATCAAAGGCACGGGCATGTCGGCTCGCGATGTAGGGATGCCGCCTTCGATCACGGAACCCCGCCCAGGGCAATGGCGAATTACCCAGCTAATACGCGTCGAATAGCAGAGGCTGCCGGGTCTGGATCAACCCATGCTCTGCGCGTCATCAACCAGCACATCCGTGCCGGTCACGAACTTCGACGCGTCCGAGCACAGGAACAGCAGCGCTTCGTCCAGCGACTGCTCGTCCATCACGCGGCGGCGCGGGAATTTCTGCAGATACTTCTGCCCGCCATCGCCATGCAGCCAGTCCGCCGTCAACTCCGTCTCGACATAACCCGGCGACAAACCGTTCACGTTGATCCCATACCGCGCCCACTCACGCGCCAGCGACCGCGTCAGGTGCGCGCAAGCCGCCTTCGACGCATTATACGCCGACACGTTCGGGATGATGATCCGCCCCGCCATTGAGGCGATGTTCACCACGCGCCCACGCGCCGAAACATCCGCCCCCGCCTTGATCAACCGCCGCGCACCCTCGCGCGCCACGCACCACACCGACGTCACGTTAAGATCCATGATCTTGCGGAACTCGGCGATGTCCTGCGTCAGCGCATTCTTCTCATGCGTCATGCCCGCATTGTTGATGATCGTATCGACCGTCCCGAACTTCGCCTCGGCCGCATCATACATCGCGATGACAGCCGCCTCGTCCGTAACATCGCACTGCACCGCCAGCGCCACATCCGAACCCAGCTCCGTCACCAGATCATCCAGCCGCTCCTTCCGCCGAGCCGCCACAACTACCTTAGCCCCCTCAGCCGCCAGCACCTTGGCAAACTGCCGACCCAGCCCGCTCGACGCGCCCGTAACCAGCGCCACCCGACCCGCAACACGTCCCGCCATCATCAGCTCCTAAAGCAATCCACTCATATCCCGCAGCAGGCTCTTCACGCCCACCAGCCTTGCCGGCGCATCGACCCACGTGCCGCCCAGCACCAGCTTCATGTCCGGCCGCAGCTTCAGCACGTTCGGCCGTTTCTGCACATACGCAATCAGCTTCGCCCCATCGAGCGGCGAGTCCTGCCGGAACGCCAGCAGCGCGCCCTTCGGCCCCGCCGACACCTTCGCCACGCCCAGCCGCTTGCACAGGATCTTCACCGCCGTGATCTCAAGCAGCTGCTTGGTCTCATCGGGCAGCGGACCAAACCGGTCGATCAGCTCCGCCGCAAACGCCTCGCGCTCCTGATCCGTGCTCAGATCCGCAAGCCGCCGATACAGCGCCAGACGCGTCGCCAGATCCTCGACATAATGCTCCGGGATCAGCACCGCAGCGCCCACATCGATCTGCGGCGACCAGTCATCCGCCACCACATGCGTATCCAGCGTCTCGCCCGAACGCAGCGCCTTCACCGCATCCTCCAGCATCTGCTGATACAGCTCGACGCCAACCTCGCGGATATGCCCCGACTGTTCGTCGCCCAGCAGGTTGCCGCCACCGCGCATATCGAGATCGTGGCTCGCCAGCATGAAGCCCGCGCCCAGGCTATCGAGCGACTGCAACACCTTCAGCCGCTTCGCCGCGCCATCGGTCAGCGCCTCTTCCTCTGGCGTCGTCAGATACGCATACGCCCTTAACTTCGCCCGCCCGACACGCCCGCGCAGCTGATACAACTGCGCCAGACCAAACATGTCCGACCGGTGCACGATCAGCGTATTCGCCCGCGGAATATCGAGCCCGGATTCTACAATTGTCGTCGCCAGCAGAACATCCGCCTGCCCGTCATAGAAGGCCGACATCGCGTCTTCCAGCTCGGTCGGCGTCATCTGGCCATGCGCCGTGATCGCCTTCACCTCCGGCACCTGCTCGCGCAGATACCGCTCCAGGAACGGCAGATCCGCCACCCTCGGCGCAACGAAGTAAGACTGCCCGCCACGATACCGCTCGCGCAATAGAGCTTCGCGTATCGTCACCGGATCGAACTCGACCACATACGTCCGCACCGCGAGCCTATCCACCGGCGGCGTGGCAATGATCGACAAATCGCGAATGCCCGTAAGCGCCATCTGCAGCGTGCGCGGGATCGGCGTCGCCGACAGCGTCAGCACGTGCACGTCCGCCTTCAGCTCCTTCAGCCGCTCCTTGTGCTTCACGCCAAAGCGCTGCTCTTCATCGACCACGATCATGCCCAGCCGCTTGAAGTCGATCGTCTTCGCCAGCAGCGCGTGCGTGCCCACCACCACATCGCACTCGCCATTGTTGATCTCTTCGCGCGTCTGGCTCGCTTCCTTGTTGGTCACAAAGCGCGACAAGTGCTTCACGCGCAGAGGCCATCCCGCAAACCGTTCCGCAAACGTCTGATAGTGCTGCCGCGCCAGCAGAGTCGTCGGCGCAATCACCGCCACCTGCAGCCCGCTCATCGCCACCAGGAACGCCGCCCGCAGGGCCACTTCCGTCTTGCCGAAGCCCACGTCGCCACAGATCAGGCGATCCATCGGCTTGCCCGACGTCAAATCCTTGACCACGTCTTCGATCGCCGAAAGCTGATCGTCCGTCTCTTCATACGGGAAGCGCGCAGAGAACTCGCGGAACACGCCATCGGCCGTATCCGTCTTCGGCGCGCGCTTCATCTCGCGCTCTGCGGCGAGCCTGATCAGCTCGTCCGCCATGTCCATGATCTTCTTCTTGGCCCGCGCCTTGCGCGACTGCCATCCGCCCCCGCCCAGCTTGTCGAGCGCGCCCTCGCCGCTCTCTGCGCCGTAGCGCGAGATCAGCTCCACGTTCTCGACCGGCAGCAGGATCTTGTCGCCGCCCGCATATATCAGCTCGAGGCAATCATGCGGCGCCGCATTCACGGTCACCGTCTTCAGGCCATCATACCGCCCCACGCCATGCTCGACGTGCACGATGAGGTCGCCCGCAGACAGCGCAGCCGCCTCCGCAATCACCGCCGCCGATGACTTTCGCTTGCGCGGCCGCGCCAGCTTGTCGCCCAGCATGTCCTGCTCGGAGATGATGACCAGATCATCATCCTCGAACCCCGTCTCGACCGCGATCTCGGCCACCGACACGACATTCTTCGCAGCTTCAGGCCACGACCCGATCGGCTTCGCGCCCGGAATGCCATGGTCTTCCAGAATGCCGACCAGACGGCTCGCCGACCCCTGGCTCCATGCCGCGACGATCACCCTCTTGCCCGCAGCCTGCCGCTCGCGGATGTGCCGAACCACGGCATCAAACAGGTTTTGCCCCGGATCAGATCGCTCCAGCACGAACGACCGCCCCGGCTTAGCCCGGCTGATCAGCCCTTCGACCTGCCCACCCGAAACCTCCGGCGCATTCTGCGTCGTGAACGTCACCGTCGCGCGCGCCGTCAGCGCCTCGCCCAGCTCCTTCGGCGTCAGATACAGCCGATCAGGCGGCAAGACGTGCTGCGTGATCCCGCCCGCCGAAGCCGCGGACTTCCGCACGTCATAATATTCCGCCGCCTGCGCCAGCCGCTCGCTCGCCGCCTCCGCCGCAGCCGGGTCCATCCCGATCAGCGCACTCGCGCCGATATAATCGAACAGCGTCTCCAGCTTCTCATAGAACAGCGGCAACCACTGCTCGACGCCCTGCCGGCGAATACGCTCCCGCGCCGCCTCATACGTCGGATCACCCCCAGGCGACCCAAACGCCGACAGGAAATTCTTCCGCAACAGCGACAGCGCATTGTCCGAGAAATCAATCTCGCTCACCGGCGCCAGCACGATCTCCTTCAGCGGAGACGTGGAGATCTGCGTCTCCGGATCGAAATACTTCGCCGCTTCCAGCTCATCGCCAAAGAAGTCGAGCCGCACAGGCTCCGGCATCCCCGCGGGGAAAATATCCACGATCCCGCCACGCATCGAATACTCGCCCGGCTCACGCACGGTCGAGGCGCGCGAATATCCGTTGATGTCGAGATACCCGCGCACCCGCTCCTGCGGCACCGCATCGCCCACACGCGCCACGAACGCCGCAACACCCATGTGAGACCGCGGCGGCATCCGCTGCACCACAGCCGTCGACGTCGTCACCACCAGCATAGGCGGCGATCCCGCATTCCGACTCGCCAGCCGCGCCAAGGCCGCACAACGCAACGCCGCAATCCCCGGCGAAGGGCTCACCCGGTCATAGGGAAGGCAATCCCAAGCCGGCAGGTTCACCACTTCCAGCAGAGGCGCAAAGAACCGCGCAGCCGCCACCGCCATGAAGGCATGCCGGTCATCCTGCGCGATATAAAGCGAAGTCCCGCCCCGCTTCTGCGCCGCCTCAGCCATCAGGCGAACATCCGCAATGAACGGCGTCTCAAAGACCCGAACCGGTTTCTTCTGGCTGGCGATCGAGTCCCAAACACGCATAGGAAGTCCGCCCAAAACCGCAAACAAACGAATAGATCGGCCGCCCGAACGCCTCGTTGAGCGTCAGGTCCGCCGTCAGTTCAGCCAATCCGCCAACGGTTCAGGAAACCGCCGGTACGATCTATCTAGGCGCGGAATACCGGAATGAAAGCAGCAGGTCGAGCACTTCCGACCTCAGCTCAGCCGGCGGTTCCCCCCGCCCCATGATCCAGTCAAACGTATGCTGGTCCGGGATATCCAGAACCGCCTCAAACTGATCCAGCTGCCGCTCATCAAACGTCGCCAGATGGGCGTCCGTAAACTGCTGCATATAAAGGTCGAGCTCCCGGAATCCCCGCCGGTCCGCCCGAAACTTCAACTTCCGCCGCCGCGTCTCGATATCGCTCATGGCGGGGGTGTAGCGCAGAGGCGCGGCCCGGTCATTCCCAATGTCATTTCGCCTTTTGAGGGGTCTGAGGGGTGCATCGAAAATGCACCGCGCCCCGCGCACCACCGCCAGCGACTGCCTTCTTCCCCCGCAAAGCGGGGGAAGTGGATCGCGGCATAGCCGCGAGACGATGGGGGCGAGTCGCGAGCGAACTCCCTCAATCGTCATTCCTGCGAAAGCAGGAACCCAGGGGCCGCAAGCACTGCACCCTCGGCCCCTGGGTTCCGGCTCACGCGCTACGCGCGCGTCCGGAATGACGACGAGTTGGGGGATGGAGCGGTCCCAAACTGTAGGACAGCGAAAAACAACCGCGAACAATCTCAGCGCACTAGCGCGAAAGATTGTGGGACGGAGCCGCGCAGATTCTACGCCCCCCTGGGCCAGGGTTATTCTCTGACCCATGACACGACACAAACACGCGCAAACTGGGCTGGTAACCCCGTCGCCTCTCGATCACTGGATCGATGCGACGCTGCACGTGCTTGCGATGCTCGTGCTCCACGTCGCCTCAACCTTCCGGATGAAAGCGCGCCGTAGCCCGGTGAATGCCACACCGACCATGCCGCTCGATCTGCCCAAAAGGACGACCGACACCCAATCCAAGGAAACAACACCAGCCGCGCAACACCGCAGCTCTCCCCTAAGCGCTCATGCTGAGCAGCGCAGCTTCGCTGCGCGTCCGTCGAAGCACGAGCGCGTGCTCACCACAGTGAGCCAAACACCCACCCCCTCCGTCTCGCACGCTACGCGTGCGATCCACCTCCCCCAGTGCTTCGCACTGATGGAGGCAAACCGCGCTCCAATGCGCGCGACGAAGGGGAATTGCCTCCACCACTCGAAGAGTGGGGGAGGTGGATTGCGCGCCCTTGCGCGCAAGACGGAGGGGGCGCCGCCCCACCTCTAGCGCCACACGGCGCCAAAACCCAACCCCGCCCCAACTCGCACCTGCGAGAACGCGGCTGCACGCCCGCACAAAACCGGCTACCATGTGCGCCAATGCGCGACCCGGTCCTCTATCCCTTCTACAATGACCTATCGAGCCTTCCCGGCGTCGGCCCGAAATCGCGTCCGGTGCTCGCGCGCCTGATCGGCGGAGAAACCTGGCTCGACCTGCTCTTCCATCTGCCGACCAGCTGGATCGACCGCCGCAACCGCGCCTCGATCGAAGCGCTGCAGATCGGCGAAGTCGCCACCGTCACCGCCACCGTCGACCAGCTCACCTTGAGCCGAGGCAAGTGGCCCACCCGCGTCCGCCTCCGGGATGAAACCGGCTTCCTGACTCTCATCTATTTCCGCGCCAACAACCAATGGCTCGAACGCACCTTCAAGGTCGGCGAAGACGTCATGGTCTCCGGCACGATCGACGACTATCAGGGCGGCCGCCAGATCACCCACCCCGATCATGTCATCAGCCCGGACAAGGACGACGAACTCCCCGAAGTCGAACCCGTCTATCCGATGACGGCGAACCTCACCGCGAAAGCCCTCCGCAAATACATCGCCGCAGCTTTGGAAGGCATTCCCGATCTCGACGAGTGGATCGACCCCCACCTGATGAAGCGCAACAACTGGCCCGCATTCAAGCAGGCGCTGCTCCGCCTTCACCAGCCGAAAGTCTATGACCCCGAAGGCTTCGAAGTCGCCCGCCAGCGCCTCGCCTACGACGAAGCCCTCGCCCGCGAGATGGCCATGGGTCAGGCAAGACTAGCGCGCGAACGCCGCTTCTCCCGCGCAATCCCCCGCGCCATCGGAGCCGAACGCAACATCATCGAAGCCTTGCCGTTCAAGCCCACCCGCGCCCAGCTCGACGCCTATTCCGAAATCGCCATCGACATGGGCCGCCCCGTCCCCATGCGGAGAATGATCCAGGGCGACGTCGGCTCCGGCAAAACCCTCGTAGCGGCTCTCGCTGCAGCCCAGGTCGCAGCCGACGGCGGCGTCACCGCCCTGATGTCCCCCACCGAAGTCCTCGCCCGCCAGCAAGCCGAAGCCATCGGCCGCTTCCTCGCGCCCATCGGCATCAAGGTCGCCGCCCTCACCGGCCGCGACAAAGGCGCCGGCCGCGAAGCCATCCTCAACGATGTCCGCACCGGCAAGGTGCAAGTCCTCTCCGGCACGCAAGCCCTCTATCAATCCGACGTCGACCTCCCCGAGCTCTCCCTCGTCGTGATCGACGAGCAACACCGCTTCGGCGTTGCAGACCGCATGAAGTTGAACGCCAAGGGCGCCAGCCCCCATATGCTTGTGATGAGCGCAACGCCCATCCCTCGCACCATGGCTCTCGCCGTCCACGGCGACCTCGACATCTCTGTCATCCGCGAGAAGCCCGCCAATCGTCAGGAAGTAACCACCGCAGCCGTGCCCGACACGCGCATCGATGAAGTCATGGCCGCCGTCGCCCGTGCCGTCGATCGCGGCGAGCGCGCCTTCTGGATATGCCCCGCAGTCGACAGCGAAGACGCCGGCGATGCCTCCGCCGTCGCCCGCCGCGATGTCCTGGCCGGCATCGTCAACGCCCCCGTCGAAATGGTCCACGGCCGCATGCAGGCCCAAGATCGCGACGCAGCCCTAGACAAGCTCCGCACCGGCGAAGCCGGCGTGCTGGTCGCCACCACCGTCATCGAAGTCGGCGTCGATGTTCCCGAGGCCACCATCATCGTTATCGAGCACGCCGAGAAGTTCGGCCTAGCCCAGCTCCACCAGCTCCGCGGCCGCGTTGGTCGCGGCGAGAAAGCCTCCAGCTGCCTGCTGCTCTATCAGGCCCCGCTCACCGAAGGCGGCAAGGAACGTCTCGACATCCTGCGCAAGACCACCGACGGCTTCGAGATCGCTGAAGCCGATTTCAAGCTGCGCGGCCCCGGCGACCTGCTCGGCCTGCGCCAGTCGGGCATGCCCACTTTCCGGGTGCTCAAAATCTCCGAAGACGCCAACCTCATCGAGACTGCCCGCACGGATGCGAAGTCCGTCCTCGCAGCCGACCCACGCCTCGAAGGCGCACGCGGCACGGCCGTCCGCCGCGTCCGCGATCTCTTCGCGCCGCGCCTGTCGTCCACGATTGCGGAGGGTGAATAGCTACTTGCCCGAAGCCTCAGGCGACTGCTCGTTCAGAATGCCGAACGAGATCACCAGCTTCGCAGCCTTCTCGACCGGCATTTCGAGTTTCTGCAACCTCTCGGGCGACACATATACCAGCTGCCCCATCGCCGGGTTCGGCGAAGCAGGCACCAGAACCGCAACCGCGTCCGGCACCGTCTTCAGGATTTCCGGATCCGGCGTCCGGCTGGTCACAAAGCCAATCACCCACAGCCCCTTGCCGGGATACTCGACCAGAACGGCTTCCTTGAAGGACGACGCATCGCTGGAAGCAAAAGTCTCGATCACCTGCTTCAGCACCGCATAGATCGACCGAACCAGCGGCACCCGCGCCACCAGCCGCTCACCCGTCCGAAGCGCCCACCGTCCGATCAGGTTCGCGGCCAACGCGCCCAGAACAACCAGCGTCACCACGGCGACGACAATGCCGAGCCCCGGCAACGCAAAGTTGAGATAGGTTTCGGGGTTCAGCTGGCGCGGGATCAGCGGCTTGATGTGCATGTCCACAAAGGACACGAAGCTCCAGATCAGCCAGATCGTGATCCCGATCGGCGCAGCCACCACCACGCCCGCAAAGAACCAGTTGCGCAGGGTCGTGAGCGGTCCGGTCTTCACCGGCGGCGTTGACTGTGGCGGCATGCCTGTCGGCATCGGTAATCCTCTGTGGGCCTTCTCGCCTGATTCCAGTCGCGTGTGGCGTGAATAAGGTCGCTCGCCCATGCGGTTTCCTGCCTCGCCGGGCGATCGGGCGCCCTATGGCCGCCATAGACGCATCGGATCGTGGGCCTTATCCGTTCGGCTGAAACTGTGGGGCTCTGTCACCAGCCATGTTCAAGGACCCGAAAATCCGCCGTATCCTGCTGATCGCAGGGGCGGCCGTGATCGTGGCGGGCATCGCCGTGTTCGTCCTCTTCCAGGACGCCCTCTTCCGCATGTCGATCACCCCCTCCGGCCGCTTCAGCGCTGAGGCCGCGCCAGCAAGGCTCGACTACGCCAAGAAGGAAAGCTGGGCCCTCCGCCCCGCCCAGCCGCCTCCGGGCGGGTGGGAGAAACCATGGGGCATCGACATCTTCTTCATCTCGCCGGTCAGCGCCTATTCAAACGCAGGCTGGAACGTGCCGACCGATAACGCGGAGGCGCTCGAGCGCCTGAAAGAGAAGATCCTGCCCAATCACGCCGGCCCGTTCATACAGGCCGGTCCCGTCTATGCGCCGCTCTATCGCCAAGCCTCGCTTCACGCGGAGCTGAACGTAGGCGGCGAAGGCGATGGAGCCTTCGAGCTGGCTTACGATGACGTGCTCCGCGCGTTCGATGCCTACATGGCCAACGACAACCGTCATCGCGGCGTGGTCCTCGCAGGCATCGGGCAAGGCGGGCTTTATGTTCAGCGCCTGCTCGCCGATCGCTTCCAGACCGACCCGCTGAAAAGCCGCCTCGCAGCCGCCTACGTGATCGACGCGGCTCTTCCCGCTGACTTTCCCGGCAAGGCCGTCAGCCAGCCGCTCTGCGCGCAGTACGATCAGATCCATTGCATCGTCGGCTGGAAAACCATTCTCGCCGGCGAAGATGCCAACCGCTTCCGCGAGCAATCACCCATCTGGACCGCTGACTGGAAGATTGCGCCATCCAAAGGCAAAGCACTCGCCTGCGTGAACCCGCTGCGCTGGACGCTGGATGATGAACTGTCCGCCCGCGACGACCATCGCGGTGCAGCCCGTGCGAAGGATGCGACTGATCTCGAACCGGCCATCATCGCAAAGGCTGTGACCGCGCGCTGCAACAACGGCGTGCTCGATGTCGAACGTCCCTCCGCACCGGAACTGCAACCCGATGGCGGCGCGGGCGCGCAATACAAGACGCCTGAAATGAACCTGTTCTACGCCGATATCGTACCGAACCTGACCGGCCGCATGACTCACGAAACGGCCTGGCTCGACGACGGCAATGTAGGCAAGCCCGCCGAGCCGCTGCCCCCCGCAGTCGCATTCGAAGACGCACCGATCTATCGGCCCGGCGGCGAGCCCGAGCCTGTGCACTGAGGCAAATGAAAAGGGCGGCCCGTGGGGCCGCCCTGATCGGTTCGATTGTTCAGACGATCAAACGTCCGCAGCGACTTTCGCCGAGATGATCTTGCCCGGCTTGCTCGGCGGCTCGCCCTTCGGCAGCGCATCAACGGCTTCCATGCCGCTGATCACCTTGCCCCAGACGGTGTATTTCCGATCGAGGAAGGACGCGTCGTCCAGGCAGATGAAGAACTGGCTGTTGGCCGAGTTCGGATCGCTCGAGCGCGCCATCGAGCAGACGCCGCGCTGGTGGCTGACGTCGTTGAACTCGGCGCGCAGGTTCGACTTCTTCGAGCCGCCCATGCCGGTGCCGGTCGGATCGCCGCCCTGCGCCATGAAGCCGTCGATCACGCGGTGGAACACCACGCCATCATAGAAACCCTCGCGCGCCAGTTCCTTGATACGCTCCACATGGCCCATGGCCTTGGACGGCAAAAGCTCGATCGTCACCGTTCCGGTGTCGAGGTTGAGGATCAGGGTGTTCTCTTTGTCAGCTGCGCTCACGGGGTAGGCCTTTCAACGATGACTTCAACTGGAGGAAGTTGGCAGGCCTCTAATGGGTCAGATGCCTTCAGTGTGGCAAGGGTCGCCGCGAATTCAGGCCCGTCCGTGCGGCGCACATAGACCGTGGGACGTTTCTTTTCCGGAATATCCGCCACGACCATGGCCTTGGTCAGCTTGTCCGCCTGGTTTGCATTGGCAAATCGGCCATCCGTTTCGGCAGGGCCCACCTTGATGGACTGGATCGTGTCAACGCCCGTGAGCGCGCGGCCCCAGACAGTGTACTTCTGATCCAGACCTTCCGGACCCACCCGCGGATGGCGCATCAGGAAGAACTGGGTGTCGCCGCTGTCAGGGTCATTGGAGCGGGCCATCGAGGTCACGCCCGCACAGTGGACGCCCCAGGTTTTCGCAACCGGCGGATCGGAGATCGCTGCGATCTCGTCCGCCTGGCCCTGCACGACGAAGCCTTCCATGTAGCCGAGCTTGTCGCCGCCCGGCGTCTGCCCGAACCACTGCACCTTCTGCTTGGCGGGATTGCGCGCCCAGGTGAACTCGGCCTTCAGCAGCGGGTAGCGCGGGTAGATCTGGTAAACCGCATAGACTTCGCCGCCCTGCGCCATGAAATCGTCGATGACGCGATGGAAGGGCAGCTTGTCGTAGTTTGTGTCGCGCGTGATCTTCTTGACCTGCTCGACGTGCTTAGGTGCGATGTCGGGCCGAAGCTCGATCAGCACTTCCTGCTTGTTGATCGTGAACTGCAGCAGGTTTTCCGGATCGACCTTGCGCCAGTTGGCCGGATCGTCAGCGGGACCCGCCCAGGCTGCACCGGCGCAGGCGAGCGCTGCCGCGCCAACGGCCGCCATCACAACATTTCGGAACATGCTTACTTGCCCTTTTTCGGCCCATATTTGGCGAGCAGCTTTCCTTGAACTGCTTCTGGGACGAATAGATCGGCTCTTCCGCCGAGCCGCGCAATCTCTTTCACCAGTCGCGAAGACACGGCCTGGTGATGCGGATCGGCCATCAGAAAGACGGTTTCGATCTCGTCATTCATGCGCTGGTTCATCGCAACCATTTGGAATTCATACTCGAAATCCGAAACGGCCCGCAGCCCGCGGATGATCATCTGGGCCCCGCACTGCTCTGCAAAATGCATCAGCAGATTGTCGAACGGACGGGCCTCGATCTCGACGCCATTGGCCAGCTTGCGCGCCTCGTCGAGCACCATCTTGGTGCGCTCTTCCAGCGTGAAAAGCGGGCCTTTGCCTTCGTTGATCGCGACGCCGATGATCAGCTTGTCGACCAGCTTCACAGCCCGGCCGATGATATCGAGGTGGCCATTGGTGATCGGGTCGAACGTACCGGGATAAAGCCCGATTCGTTTCACGCTTCGCCCGCTCAGGCTCGCCCTGCTGGTCGCGCTACCCCGAACCGGACGCGGTTCACCCGCCGCCCGTCTTTCCGGCCGTCTCGTCGCCACTCTGGTCCTCCAGCCTCTCCACGGAGACCACCCGTTCGCCCGCTGCAACGCGCAGCACACGAACCCCCTGCGTCGCCCGTCCCGCAATGCGGATCTGATCCACGGCGCAACGTATCAGTTGCCCCGCATCTGTCACCACCATGATCTCGTCCGATCCGCCGATCGGGAAGGACGCGACCAGTTTACCATTCTTCGGCAGACGGTGGGCGATGAGTCCCTTCCCGCCCCTTCCCGTACGGCGATAGTCGAAGGCCGATGCGCGCTTGCCCATGCCCTCTTCCGTCAGGGTGAGGATGAACTGCTCGGCGGCCGACAATTGCTGGAAGCGATCGTCCGTCAGCTCGACTTCGCCATTGGCTTCAGCCGAGGCTGCGCCGTCTTCGCCGTCAGACGCGGTATCATCTTCGACTTCCTCGACAGCTTCGTCACCCTCTGCACGCCGAGCCGCATTGGCGCGCTTGAGATAGGCGCGAGCTTCGGCCGGCGTCACGTCGATCTGGCCGAGTACGCTCATCGCAATCAGTGCATCGCCAGCGCCAAGCTTGATCCCGCGCACACCGGTCGACGTACGGCCCGTGAACACCCGGACGTCCTCGACCGAGAAGCGGATGCACTGGCCCAAAGCTGTCGTCAGCAGAACATCATCGGCAGGCGCGCAAATTTGCACGTCCACGATAGCGTCGCTGTCGTCGTCCAGCTTCATGGCAATCTTGCCGGCGCGGTTCACGGACAGGAAGTCCGTCAGCAGGTTGCGGCGCACGCCGCCTGACTTGGTGGCGAACAGGATGTTCAGCTTGGCGCGTTCGTCCTCGTCCTGCGGCAACGGCATAACAGAGGTGATCCGCTCGCCCTGCTTCAGCGGCAGGATGTTGACCAGAGCCTTGCCGCGCGCGTTCGGCGCGCCAAGCGGCAGACGCCAGACCTTCTGCTTGTAGGCCATGCCCGTCGAGGAGAAGAACAGGATCTCCGTGTGCGTATCGGCAGCAAACAGGCGGACGACGAAATCGTTCTCTTTCGTCTCCATGCCGCCGCGACCTTTGCCGCCACGGTTCTGCGTGCGGTAAGCCGAAAGCGCCGTGCGTTTCACGTAGCCGCCATGGGTGACCATGACGACCATGTCTTCCTTCTCGATGAAGGCTTCGTCTTCGAGATCGAGGTCGGCTTCAACGAATTCCGACCGACGCGGAACGCCGAACTTGTCGCGAATGCCGGTGAGCTCGCCCTTGATGATCTCCATCACGCGCGCGCGCGACGACAGGATATCGAGGAGGTCCTTGATCTGCTCGGCCAGGCCTGAGGCTTCCTTGCCGATCTCGTCGCGGCCAAGATTGGTAAGGCGCGAGAGCTGCAGCGCGAGGATGGCGCGCGCCTGTTCGTCCGACAGGCGGATCTCGCCCTGTTCGTTGAACGTGGTGCGACGGTCTGCGATCAGGCCGATCAGCGGCGCCATGTCCATAGCGGGCCACGGCTTCTCAAGCAGCGCGATGCGTGCGGCATCCGGATCGCTCGAATACCGGATGATGCGGATGATCTCGTCGATGTTGGCGACGGCCAGCGCCAGACCGATCAACAGGTGAGCGCGATTGCGCGCCTTGTTGAGTTCGAACTTCGTGCGGCGTGCAACCACATCTTCGCGGAAGCGGATGAAGGCCTGCAGCATGGCCCGCAGCGTCATCAGCTCCGGACGGCCATTGTTGAGCGCCAGCATGTTGACGCCGAACGACGTCTGCATCGGCGTCAGGCGGAACAGGTTGTTCAGGACGATATCAGCGGAGCTGTCGCGCTTGATCTCGATCACGACGCGAATGCCGTTACGGTCGGATTCATCGCGCAGATCAGAAATGCCTTCGATCTTCTTGTCGCGCACCAGCTCGGCGATCTTCTCGACCATCGACGCCTTGTTCACCTGGTAGGGAACCTCGGTGACGATGATGGCCTCGCGGCCGCCCTTCAGCGTTTCGATGTCGGTCTTCGCGCGCATGATGACGGAACCGCGCCCGGTCATCAGACCATTGCGCGAGCCGGCGCGGCCGATGATCAGGCCGCCCGTCGGGAAATCCGGACCCGGCACGATATCGAGCAGCGCCATGTCTTCGATGGCGGGGTTCTCGATCAGCGCGACCGTCGCGTCGATAATCTCAGTGAGGTTGTGCGGCGGAATGTTGGTCGCCATGCCGACGGCGATGCCGCCTGCGCCGTTGACCAGCAGGTTCGGGAATTTGGACGGCAGGACAGTCGGCTCCTGACGCGAGCCGTCATAGTTGTCCTCGAAGTTGACCGTGTCCTTGTCGATATCGTCCAGCATGTTCGCCGTAACGCGCGCCATGCGGCTTTCGGTGTAACGCATGGCCGCCGGCGGATCGCCATCGATCGAGCCGAAGTTGCCCTGTCCCTCGATGAGCGGCAGCGACATCGAGAAAGGCTGCGCCATGCGCACGAGCGCGTCGTAGATCGATTGGTCGCCGTGCGGGTGCCAACGGCCGATCACGTCGCCGACGATGTTGGCGGATTTACGGAACGCCTTGTCGTGCGTGTACCCGCCCTCATAGGCGGCAAACAGGATGCGGCGGTGAACAGGCTTCAGGCCGTCACGCACGTCCGGCAGAGCGCGCGAAACGATGACGCTCATCGCGTAATCGAGATACGACTTCTTCAGTTCGGTCGTGATGGAAATCGGTGCGATTTCGCCCGCGCCATTGGCCTCGGGAGAAGCCGGTTTATCAGGTGTATCGGTCAAGCAGAAAGCGTCCGGGCAAGGGGCGGCGGCGCCGCCGGGATTCGACGCTTTCTTCTAGCCCATTTGTGCGCCGCCACACAAACGATTCACGCGGTTGATCCACAGGCCTGAGTCGCTGATTTAGTGTCAGTTTTTGGCCAAAATGGCCGGTTTCGGCTGGAGTGGCCAAACGGGAGTCCGAAAGGAGCGAGAATCCCCTCCCGGACGGCCCGTCAGCCAAGCTCTAGTTGAACGTCCAGCGGGCGCTCAGAAGGCCCAGCACCTGCGAGTTGCGGCGCTCGGTCTCGATGTAGCTGAGCGGGTTCACATCGCGCGGACCACCATAAACGCGGCGCTCGATGTTGAAGCTGTAGGCGTCGAAATTGTTCAACTCGGCGCGGAGCGTGAAGCCCGGATCGGGCTTCCATTCGATGAACGAGTTGAAGAAGTCGCGCAGCTTCAGGTTCTCGATCGCTGTTCCCTGATAGTAGCTCTCGCGCCAGCCACCGAACCATCCAAGGCCGAAGGTGAGGTTCAGTTCGGGCAAGTCCTGGCGGAAGTTGACGTTGAGCTTTTCAGGGCGCTGATCGGAGAATCGACGTTTCTCGCCGGTCAGCGGATCGGTGACCTCGCTGTTCTGCCACATCGTATCGACCTTCACCTCCCCGCCCTCAAGGCCGAGCTTGGCGAGCGGAAGCGTCAGCGTGAACTGGACGAGGTCGTTCGTGCCATCCCCGATATTGCCCGGGCCTTCGACGAAGATCGTTTCCAGTACGCCGTCATTGTCGGTATCGACCTGGACACGACGGGGATAGAGATCCGAAACGTCAGAGACGTCTTCGTGGCGAAGTGTGAGAACCGCAGCGGCGCCTTCCCAGAAGCGCTTCTCGTAGGCGGCCTCATAGACCCAGGACTTGCTCGGCTCGAGATCGGAGTTGCCCGTGCTCTGCTGGCCCGAGTTCAGATCGACCTCGGATGCGAACTGCTGGAAGTCGAGCTGGCCAACTTCACGCTCGATGCGCAGGCGCAGCTGATCGGACTCGTTCGGCGACCAGGAGGCCAGCAGCCGCGGCTTGGGATAGGTGAAGGAACGCGACTTCTGGATGTCGCCGGATTGCTCGATCTTGGAGCGCTCGACGCGGATGCCCGCCTCAAACGACCATTCCTTCGAAGGCCGCCAGGACGCTTGTCCAAAGGCTTCCCCACGCAGCTCCTCGACGAGAACGTCCGATGAATCAAGCGTGATCGGCGCGCCGTTGACGTTCAGCGCGACCTGCTGGTCGCGATAGTTGTAGGCAATCTCGCCACCGCCTTCGAACGAGAGCTCCGGCGACATCTTGTAGCGCAGGACGCTGCGCCCGATGCGCTCACCGGCTTCGGCTTCGACCTGGAAGAGCTGGGAAGACGCAGGCGCGCCGCTTGCGAGATTGGCGACGACGCCTGTCGCATCCAGTGTTCCATTTGCAAGCTTGAACAGGCCCAGCGTCTCCCACTCCAACTCAGGCGCCAGCTTGGTGACGTAGTTCACGCCAAGCTCGCCACGCTGGTTCGCAGAACGACTGACAAAGTTCTTGTCGCTGACGACCGGAGCGATGAAGCGCTGCTCGTTTTTGAACTCGTCTGCGGAGACCAGACCGTTCAGCGAGAGCGTGCCGCCAAGTTGCGGGCCTTTGTAGTTGCCGCGGATGGCGTGGGAGAAGCCATCGCCTTCGGTGCGGGAGTTTTCGTACAGGTCCAGAGCGCCCGTGTCGGGATCGACCGTCGTGCGCCAACCTGTGCCGACGGAGTCGTCCATGGACACCCCGCGGCTCATGCCGAACTCGAACTGGTGATCGTCAATCCGACGGGTCGCTTGATAGTTCCAGCCGGGGATCGTCTTGCCCGTCTTGGCGAACAGGAAACTGCGCACGCCCAGCACCTGCTGGAAGGTGTCGGTCTTCTTGCGGATGACGTTGGCGACGACAGTCTGCCCCTGCATGTCGATGCCCGGCACGCTGCCGCGTATGACCTCGATACGCTCGACCTGGCTGATGGTGATCCGGCTAAGCGTGTCGGACAGGGAGTCCGTCTTGATGGTCGGGCGCTGGCCGTCGATCAGGACGTTGCCGGCAGCGCCGGCAAAGCCGCGAACCTGTTCGCCGCCATCGAAGGTGAAGCCCGGCAGACGCTGGATCATGTCGAGCGCGGTGTTCGGACGCGCCGCTGCGAAATCGGCGGGCGTGTAGGAGATCACCCCCTCCTTCGCCGCCACGGGCGCTGGGGCTGCAGGCTCCTGTGCGAGCGCAGGTGACGCGAGCGCAATCGCGATGATTGACGCCAAACTAAATGAATAGTAGTTCCGCACAGACGATCTCCGCCGTTTATGGCGGAATCACCCGCCTGACCTTGATTTATCGATAATCGATAAGACCGGTCAGCGCAAGCGGCTCAATTGAGGTCTTTTCTAGGCAGCTCAGTCGAGGTCCTCGACCACCGTTTCTGGACCCAGCTTCTGCGATAGCGACGCGGCCAGGAATTCATCCAGATCGCCATCCAGCACGCCCTGCGTGTCAGACGTCTGCACGCCCGTGCGCAGGTCTTTGACCATCTGATAGGGCTGCAGAACGTAGGAGCGGATCTGCCTGCCCCAGCCGATCTCGGTCTTCGAGTCGGCTTCGGCCTGCGCAACCGCCTCGCGCTTCTTCAGCTCCATCTCGTAGATTCGCGCGCGCAGCATGTCCCACGCCTTGGCGCGGTTCTTGTGCTGCGAACGCTCCGCCTGCACCGCCACAACGATACCCGTGGGTGCGTGGGTCAGGCGAACCGCGGAGTCCGTCTTGTTGATGTGCTGCCCGCCGGCGCCTGACGCGCGATAGGTATCCGTGCGCACGTCGCTCTCCTTGATGTCGACAACGATCGTGTCGTCGATCACCGGATAGACCCACACCGAGGCAAAGCTCGTGTGGCGCCGCGCGTTGGAGTCGTACGGCGAGATGCGCACAAGGCGGTGCACGCCGCTCTCGCTCTTCAGCCAACCATAGGCGTTCTCGCCCTTGATCAGCATCGTGGCAGACTTGATGCCGGCCGTATCGCCGGCGTGCTCGTCGATCTCTTCGATCTTGTAGTCATGCGCATTGGCGTAGCGCACATACATGCGGCGCAGCATCGACGCCCAGTCCTGGCTCTCTGTCCCGCCTGCGCCCGAGTTCACCTCGATATAGCAGTCGTTCGCGTCGACCTCGCCCGACAGCAGCGCCTTGAGCTCGGCGTCCTTCGCCTTGCCGACAGCTGCCCGAATGCTGGCATCAACTTCCGCAAGCGCCGATTGATCGCCCTCCGCCTCCGCCATGTCCCACAGCTCGACGGCGTCATTCGCCTCGCGCTCGAGCATGCGGATGTCTTCCATCGCGGACTCGATGCGGTTTCGCTCACGCATCATCGGTTGGGCTTTGACAGGATCGTTCCAGAAGTCCGGGCGCTCGGAGAGCGCGTTCAGCTCAGCGAGGCGTTTCTCGGCGACACCCCAGTCAAAGACGCCTCCGCAGCAAGCTGACCGACTGCCGGATAGTCTCGACCATGTTTTCGAGTTCAGGAGTCATAGGCTTGCTTTCAGCAGCGGAACCCGCTGCGGGGTACGGATAGAGGCCGCAGGACCTGCGCCTTGGAGAAGGCCAGCGTCTAGTAGTTGCCGTCCTGGAATGTCAATTCTTCCTTGGGCTTCTCGGCAGGCTGGTTCGGGTCGGCCGGGTTGCTGGTGGTCACAGCGTCCGTGCCTGGCTGAGCGATAACCTGACCATCGCGCGTCGCCGTCGCAGACTCGTCGCCCGCGCCCATCTTGCTGTAATCGACGCGATAACCATCCGCGCCCACCGGCACAGAACAGCGATCCGTAGGGGCCGAACCCGGGCGGAAAGCTTCCGTGATGATGAGGCGCGTATCCGGCGCGGGCTGGCAACCGCTGTCCGCATCGACTTCCACCAGCTCGACGCCATCCGGAATACGGAAGGTCACGGCCGGACGGTCTTTCAGCGCCGCAAGCATGAAGTCGCGGAAGATCGGCGCCGCAACACGGCCACCGCTCTCGCCCTCGCCCATGTTGCGCGGATTGTCGAAGCCAACCCACACGCCAACCACGAGGTCCGGGCTGAAGCCCATGGTCCACGCGTCGAACTGATCGTTGGTCGTACCCGTCTTGGCCGCAACCGGCTTGCCCACCGCACGGATGATCGTGCCCGTGCCGCGCTGAACGACGCCTTCGAGGATCGAGACGGTCTGATAGGCCGTGATCGGGTCCATCACCTGCTTGCGCTCATCCGGCAGTTCCGGCGGCTGCATTCCCGCCTTCCACTCGGTCACGCAATTCGTGCACGGGCGTTGGTCGGTGCGATAGACGGTTTCGCCGTAACGGTTCTGGATGCGGTCGAACATGACCGGCGCAACCTGCTTGCCGCCGTTGACGACTTCCGCATACGCGACAGCCATCCGCATCACAGTGGTGTCGCCAGCGCCAAGCGCCATGGATTCATAAGGCGGCAGCTTGTCGTAGATGCCCATCTTCTCGCCCATGGCGGAGACCTTGTCGAAACCGATCTCTGAGGCGAGACGCACGGTCATGGCGTTCCGCGATTTCTCGACGCCGACGCGCAACGTGGTCAGGCCGTAGAACTGTTCCGAATAGTTGGTCGGCTTGTAGCACTTCGCCTGGTTCGGATCGCACGACACGTAAGGGATGTCAGGCACGCGATAGGACGGCGTCCACTTGTAGGTGTTCGTGGCAGGATCGACCTGCTCCATCGCAGCAGCATAGACGAACGGCTTGAACGATGAACCCGGCTGGCGCTTGGCCTGGATCGCGCGGTTGAACTGGCTGCGCTCGAACGAGTAGCCGCCGGCCATCGCGTAAACACGACCCGTATGCGGATCCATCGCCACCAGCGCGCCTTGCAATGCCGGAACCTGACGCAGACGCCACGGCGCATTCGCTGCAGGCTTTTTCGGAACGCCATAATCAGTGATCAGCTGCGTGGAGACATCCGGCGTCGCATCGCGGGAAACCTGAATCACATCGCCCACTTTAAGGCCCGTGCCGCCGCCATCACGCTTCAGCGGGTTGGACCATTTCACGTCGTCGGGGCTCAGCGTGCCGGCTTCACCGCTGGCCAGGCCAAGACGCACGCCATCCTTGGCGACAGTTCGCACCACAGCGATCTGCCAGGTGTTTCCACCGCCAGCGATCTTCGCCTTGTTGTCCTTGTTGTTCGCAAACGCCTTCAGGCCGGCTTCGAAATCATCCGTCGAGTCCAGCTTGCCGACCGGGCCGCGCCAACCATGGCGACGGTCGTAGGTTTCGAGGCCAGCACGCAGCGCCGTCTGAGCAATCAGCTGCAGGTTGGAGTCGAGCGTCGAGCGGATCGAGAGGCCGCCTTCGAGGAAGGCCTTTTCTGCTGCGCCGCGGCTGTCGATGCCGGCCAGCTTTTTCTGATCGCCAAGCGCGAGGATCTCCTTGCGCAGCTCTTCGACGTAATAGGCGGCAGCCTGGTTCTCGTCTGTGTCGAGACGGTTCACGACCTTCAGCGGTTCAGCCATCGCCTTGTCGCCGGCAGCCTTGTCGACATAGCCATTCGCGACCATGCGGCCGAGGACGTAGTTGCGGCGATCAATTGCAGCGTCCGGATTGTTGTACGGGTTCACCTTGCCCGGCGCCTGCGGAAGACCGGCGAGCATGGCGCACTCGGCCAGCGAGAGCTGCCCCAGCGATTTGCCGAAATAGTTGAGAGCTGCAGCGCCAACACCGTAGGAGCGGCCGCCGAGATAAATCTCGTTCATGTAGAGCTCGAGGATCTGCTCTTTCGAGAGCTTCTTCTCGATACGCATCGCGAGCACCGCCTCACGAACCTTACGGTCGACCGAGCGCTCGTCGCCCACGAGCATGTTCTTCACGACCTGTTGGGTGATGGTCGAGCCACCGGTAACACGCTTGCCCTGCAGCGCGTTGACAACCGTGCCGCGGAACATGCCCCACAGATCGATGCCGGAGTGCTCGAAGAAGGTTTTGTCTTCCGCCGAGATGAAGGCCTGCACGAGCTGGTCCGGCAATTCTTCAGACGGGACATAAACGCGATGCTGGGTCGCAAACTCAGCAACGAGTTTTCCGTCGCCGGCATGGACGCGGCTCATGATAGGCGGCTCGTAGTTCGCGAGCTCGTCTTCCGACGGCAGGTTTTGCGTCACGATAAAGAACCAGGCGACGACGCCGAGCACCAGCGCACCAAAGGTGACGCCGGCCCCGATGAGGATCGCTCTCCAATTCCACGTAGACATCTGCAGCTGCAATCTCACCACGACGCGCCTGTTCTGGCGCCAACTGGGCAACGGCAAAGCCGCTGCAAACGCATGGCCCCGGAATCACCGCTCTTTGAGGTGACTTTATGGCGTGGAATCCGCCGGTAACAGGGCTTTATCGGGTTAAACTCAGCCCATCTTCGTGAAGGCTTGATGTAAGCCTGCGGCCCGCCGTCGCGGTTGGCGCATCAAACGGCCTTCAGAACCAGCCGGTACGCACTCGGCCGGCTATTTCAGCGCCACCAGGCGCGTCTGGCTTTCGAAGAACTGGTCGATGCCGTGGGCTATGCCCTGCACCAGCTTCTTGCGTTTGCTGGGTGACGCCATGGCTTCGGCATCGGCCTCATTGGTGATGAAGCCCATCTCGAGCAGTGCTGCAGGCACATCCGGGCTCAGCAGCACATACAGGCCCTTCTTGCGGTGCGTATTCTCCAGCGTTGGCCAGCCAGTTTCGGCTATGGAATGAGCCAGCATCTGGGCGAACCGGGCGGACTGGTTCTTGGTTTCACGCTGCACGAGGTCGGCCAGGATCTGATTGACCATTTCAGGCCGGGAGGAATCGACCTCCACGTCCAGAATCCAGTCATTCTTCTTCCGGGCGCCATCGACCCGTTTCTCGCCCTCTGGCGACAGCGTGTACACGGAAGCGCCGCTGGTAGCTGGCTTGGACCCGGCGTCGGCGTGAAGCGCAATGAACAGGTCAGCGCCCAGATTTCGGGCCTTGGTGACCCGGTCTTCCAGTTCGATGAAGACATCGGTCGATCGCGTCAGGGCGACATCGTAGCGCTCTGATTTCAGCAACTCTTCCCGCAAGGCCATGGCTGCATCGAGAACAATGTCCTTCTCGCGCGCGCCCGATTTGGAAAGAGCGCCCGGGTCTTTGCCGCCATGTCCGGGATCGATGACGATCAGCGGCTTGCGGACGACCTGCTGCGCTACAGGTTGTGGCCCAGAGTTCTCGCCCGTCGCCGCCTCGGCGAATGCAGCGGTCGTCGCGGAGTCGAGATCCAGCACGATGCGATGGTTTTCGTTCTTGTTCTTGGGCGCGAGCACAAACTCCCGCGCCACCAGTGCCGGCTTCGCAAGATCAAGCACTAGACGCGATGTCGTCGCAGTGTTCTGGGCGTAGCGGTAGCCGGCCACAACGCCATGCCCCTTGCCCGAACCTGACTCCGACGTCAGCCCGTTGATCGACCAACGCACCCGCGGAAGGTCCACAACCACCCGCTGGGTCCCGGCAGCCAGCATAAAGACGTGGTATTTGAGAGGGACATCTGACTCGACGACCACCCGGGTCGCTTCGCCCTCGCCGCCGACTTTAACGGAAAGCACGCGGCCGACCGGTGGGTCCGCCATGGCGGAACTCGCAAGGACGCAAAGTCCCAGCCCCGACAACACTGTCAGCAACCACGCGCGCAAGTCTGACTGCCCCTTCAGGCTTCGTAATGGGGCTTCTGCCCTGATCGCAGGGTTAGCCCAGGCTCGTTAACTGTTCGTTGGGATCGCTGCGGCCGCTCGACTTTCCCGAGTTTTTCGGCTGATCTGCAGCTCGTGCTGCTGGCGGGGCGCGTGATGAGAGACTCTCCGCCATGAATGCTGCGCGCTTGGTCCCAGCCCTGCTCTCCCTTACCGCAATCGCCCTGACGGCCTGTGTGACCGGGCCGTTGACGCTGGATGACGATCTGGTCGTGCCGGGCGAGCGCATCGGGGAAATCCAGATCGGCATGCCGCTGGCCACGCTCCTTGCCGTTAAGGGAAACCCCACCACAACCGCGCCGATACCCGGCACGGATGCCACGACCTACACCTTCCAGGACGGGCTTACGGTCGGCGCCCAGGACGAGGTGTACTGGATCATCGCAGAAGACGCCCGCTTCCACACCAGCTCCGGGGTCAGGCCCGGCGCAGAGCAGATCTTCGCCCGCGCCAGCTTCGGAAAGCCCCGCTGCGTAGAAACGCGCGGCGATACTACGCTTTATGACTACGGCAATATCTACTTCGACATCGACAACGCCCAGGGAAAGGTCAAACGCTTGGGCGTGGTTGGTCAGAACCGGCCGTGTAGCGGTGGATAATTTCTGGGCAGTCGATTAATTTGTTTTAAATCAAATGACTAATTGGAGTGTCCGGGCGATTGCCTGTGGATAAACGGGTGGTTGGGGCATAGTCACTTCCCCTTGGGCTCCAATAGGTGCATAGGTGAGTCCGAAGCGGGTCCCAATGGTCTGCTTCTCGCGCCCCTCGCGAAGCTTTTCCGAAATATCTATATCGTAGAGGGCGTTAGTCGGTTTCGTGCGTATTGGGAGGTCCGCGTTTTCGCTGCCTCCATGGCCAGGGCAATTATGAACGCGATTTCGCGAGATTCAGTCAGCCCGACCGGACGCATCGACGCCCCCTCGTCACCTGACCATGTTGCCATTTCGCAGGCTGGAGTCGCGCTTTTGCGCGCCGCCTGCATTTCCAAAGAGGTTTCCCTACATGAGCAAGCTCATGCTGATCGACGCGACCCACCCGGAGGAGACCCGGGTGGCCGTCGTCGCGAACGGACAGATCGAAGACTTTGATTTCGAAGCGCGGAACAAGAGACAGCTCCGCGGAAACATCTACCTCGCCAAAGTCACGCGCGTAGAGCCGTCGCTGCAGGCGGCGTTTGTCGACTATGGCGGCAATCGCCACGGCTTCCTGGCGTTTTCGGAGATCCACCCGGATTACTACCAGATCCCCAAAGAGGATCGCGAAGCCCTGATCGCAGAGGCTGACGGCGAAGACGCTGGCGGCGCCGACGAGGACGAAGAGCAGGACGACGAAGAGGCGGAAGAAGAAGCCGAGCGCAAGCAGAACCGGCGCAACGCCCTCTTCCAGCGCAAGTACAAGATCCAGGAAGTGATCCGCCGCCGGCAGGTGATGCTGGTGCAGGTCGTCAAGGAAGAGCGCGGCAACAAGGGCGCGGCGCTGACCACCTATCTGTCGCTGGCCGGCCGTTACTGCGTGCTGATGCCGAACACGTCGCGCGGCGGCGGCATCTCCCGCAAGATCACCAATGCTTCGGACCGCAAGCGCCTGAAGGCCATCACGTCCGAGTTCGACGTGCCGCGTGGCGCGGGCCTGATCGTCCGCACGGCGGGCGCCAAGCGCACCAAGAATGAAGTGCGTCGGGACTTCGAATACCTGACCAAGCTCTGGCAGCAGATCGTCGGCAAGACGATGGAATCGATGGCCCCTGCCCTCATCCACGAGGAAGGCCACCTGGTCCTGCGCGCCGTGCGCGATCTCTACGACAAGGACGTGGAACGCATCATCGTCGAAGGCGACGAGGCTTATGCTGAAGCCCGCACCT
The DNA here is from genome assembly GCA_965229115.1 of Hyphomonadaceae bacterium. Classification (GTDB taxonomy): domain Bacteria; phylum Pseudomonadota; class Alphaproteobacteria; order Caulobacterales; family Hyphomonadaceae; genus UBA7672. The sequence goes on from CBDDIR010000003.1 coordinate 1,910,395, forward strand.
TCGTGAAAATGCTGATGCCGTCGCACACGCGTAAAGTGGTGCAGCACGAGGACAACGGTCCGCTGTTCGTGATGACCGGCGTCGAGGACCAGCTCGAAGGCATCTACTCGCCGACGGTTCAGCTGCCGTCGGGCGGTTACATCGTCATCAACCAGACCGAAGCTCTGGTTGCGATCGACGTGAACTCGGGCAAGGCGACGCGCGAGCGGAACGTCGAAGCCACGGCCCTCAAAACCAATCTTGAAGCGGCGGCTGAAGCCTGCCGCCAGATGCGCCTGCGGGATCTTGCCGGCCTTGTCGTGATCGATTTCATCGACATGGAAGACAACAAGAACAACCGCGCCGTCGAAAAGAAGATGAAGGACTGCCTGAAGATCGACCGGGCGCGTGTGCAGACCGGCCGTATCTCGCAGTTCGGCCTGTTCGAAATTTCCCGCCAGCGTCGTCGCGCCGGCGTGCTTGAGCTGTCTTCGGAGCCTTGCGATCATTGCGGCGGCACGGGCCGCATGCGCTCGATCGACAGCGCTGCGATCCAGCTGCTGCGCACGGTGGAAGCCCGCGCGGCGGACGACCGTGTCGAGAGCGTGCATGTCGAAGCATCGCCGGATGTGGCGCTCTACCTGCTCAACGAGAAGCGTTCGTCGATCGCAGCGATCGAAGCTGACTGCCATGTCAGCGTTCGCATCGAGGCTGACGAAGACCTGAAGACGGGCGAGTTCAAGATCGAAGGCCGCGCCGACGGCAACGTCGTGCAGCCGCGTCCGATGCAGCCCATCGACCTCCGCAAGCTCAAGCCGCTGCCGCCGCCGGCGCCGGATGAGATCGAGGAAGAAGACGAAGAGATCATCGACGACGGTGATGACGGCGAAGACGATGACCATGAAGGTCACGATCACGGCGACGACGAAGAAGGCGACGATGAAGCCTCTTCGGACGCCGAAGACGATGAAGATGAAGACCGTGGCCAGCGCGGCCGTCGTGGCCGTCGTGGTGGCCGTCGCCGCCGTAGCGGTGGACGTGACCGTGGCGAGCGCGAGTCCTCCGGCCTCGAGATTGTCGAACCGTCGGATGACACGACACCGATCGCTGCACGAGATGATGGCGGACGCGAAGACGGCCGTGGCCGTGGTGGGCGCCGTCGCCGCCGTGGCGGACGTGACCGTGACCGGGATCGTGGCGAGCGCAACCGGACGCCGGATATCGCGTCGGATGGCGGCGAAATGCTCGACGCCATCGCCTCAGCGCCGTTCCTGGTTGTGGTTACCCCGCAGGAGCACGAAGCCGAGCAGAACGCCGCTCCGCTGGATGCAGCGCCCGTCGAAGCCATGCCGGTATTCGAGTCTCCCGTGGAAACTCCCGCGGATCGGGAACCCGAGCAGCCTTCACGGCAACAAGAGGTCGCACCTGTAGCGGCCGAAACGAGGCCGGCCGATCACGAAATTGCCGCAAGGGAACCGGAAGCTCCGACCGTCGAGCCGGTGGAGCAAGCTGCTCCAGAACCGTCGTCGTCGGCCGAGACCCGCCGTCACGCCATTCATGGCGCGCCGGAAGAGTCCGAGCCCTCGCCGGAGAAAGCCCCCCGCAAGGCGGGCTGGTGGAGCCGCCGCAAGACAGGCTGAGACGTATCGGCTGTCACCGACTGCCGTTCGCAATTGCGGGACGCCTTTCCGGCGTCCAGCTTGCGAACCGGCGGGACGGTGCTGAAGGAGCGTTTGTATGGGCGTCGTGAACCGGATTCTGCGCGCTGTCGCCGGCCCCGTGCTGGCGTTGGCGCTACCCTTCACGGCATCCGCCCAGGGCCTGATCCGCGACGCCGAGATCGAGCAGATCCTGCGGGACTATTCCGACCCGCTGTTCGAGGCAGCGGGCCTGAAGCCATCCGACGTGCACATCTACATCGTGCAGGACGACTCGCTGAACGCGTTCGTCGCGGCGGGGCAGAACATGTTCCTGCACACCGGCCTCATCATGGAAACCAAGACGCCCGAAGAGCTGAAGGGCGTCATCGCGCACGAGACCGGCCACATCGCAGGCGGCCACAACGTGACCCGCCAGGGCGCGATGAACGCCGCGAGCGGTACCTCGCTTGTCACGATGGGCCTTGGCGCCCTCGCCCTGTTTGCCGGCGCGCCGGATGCAGCGCTCGCCCTGTTCGGCAGCGCGGGCCAGTTCGGCATGCTGACCTATTTCAAGTTCTCGCGCCCGGACGAAAGCTCGGCCGACCAGTATGGCCTCGACTTCCTGGAGAAGACTGGCCAGTCGGCTGATGGCCTCGCCTCCTTCATGGAGCACTTCCGTTATGAAGAGCTGATGTCGGAGAGCCGCCGCGATCCGTATTTCCGGTCTCACCCGATCTCGAGCGATCGTATCGCGGCGCTGCAACGCCGTGCGAAGGACATCACCGCGAAATCCAAACCGCAGAGCCCGGAAACGATCGAGCAACTTGCGATGATGAAGGCCAAGCTGGTCGGCTTCATCGGGCCGGCAACGCGCGTCGCCGTGCGTTATCCGGCAAGTGATCAGTCGACACCTGCGAAGTACGCGCGCGCAATCGCGGCCTACAAGGCGGTCGACATCAAGGCTGCACTGACGCTGACGCAGCAATTGATCGATGCCGATCCGGAGAACCCCTACTTCGAGGAATTGAAGGGGCAGATCCTGTTCGAGAGCGGCAAGGCTGCGGAGTCGGTGGAGCCGCACCGCAGGTCGGTCGAGCTGGCGCCGCAACATGCGCTGCTGAAGGTGAACCTTGCCCGATCACTGGTGGGGACCAACACGGAAGCGAATATAAACGAGGCCGAGGGCCTTCTGATCGACGCGCTGGCGCTGGAGCATGACAACGCGTTTGCGTGGAACCAGCTGGCAGTCGTCTATGCCAAGCAGGGGCGGATTGGCGATGCCGACCTCGCGACCGCTGAGGAAGCCTATCAGGTTGGTAATATGAGCCGTGCGCACATCTTCGCACGCCGGGCGGTTGATAAGCTGACGCTGAATACGCCCAATGGACAGCGTGCTGACGATATCATGGCGCTGTCCGACCCGAAGAACCGCCCGCGCGGCTCACGCGGGTTTGCGGAAGCGGCATTGCACACCCAACATTGATGATGGAAATCGGGCGAAACGGCCCATATTCCTCCTGAATGACCGGGCGCACTGCCCGAAAGGACCAAGACCCATGCGCCTGCAAATCATGACCGCCGCGGCTGCCCTGATGGCGCTGACTGCCTGCTCGGGCCAGAGCGCCACGAAGGCTCCCGACAGCGTGGATGGCCTGACCAAGGCGCAGGTCGAGGCGATCGTGAAAGAGTACCTCATGCGTGAGCCGATCGTGCTCGCGGAGGCGTTCCAGGAGCTGCAGCGTCGCGAGGAAGAGCAGAAGGTTGCCTCGACCGAGAACGCGTACAAGCAGATCTCGATCTCGCCGCATGATCCGGTGCTGGGCCGCGCCGATGCGCCGATCACCATCGTCGAGTTCACCGATTACAATTGCGGCTACTGCAAGCTGGCGACGGCGTGGGTGATGAACCAGGTTGATGATCGCCGTGGCGACATCAAGGTGGTGATCAAGGAGTCGGCCGTGCGTGGCTCGAACTCGGAGATGGCGGCGGCGGCAGCGCTGGCGGCGACCAAGCAGGGCAAGTATCGCGAGATGCACCTGGCGCTGATGAAGGTGCCGGCCAATGCGTACACGCCGGAGATCATCGATCAGGTCGGCAAGTCGGTGGGCATGGACGTGGCGCGCATGCGGACGGACATGAACTCGAAGGAAGTGCGCGACGCGGTGAAGGCTTCGGTCGCGGACTATGAGAAGGTCGGACTGGAAGGCACGCCGAGCTTCTTCATCAACGGGACGTATGTCGGCGGCTTTGGCGAGCAGCACCTGAACGACATCGTCAAGCAGGCGCGCGACAAGGTGAAGACCTAGCCGTTAGATGAGTCCGGCTAGCGGGCTCGACGGATCGGCGTAGCGTTTCATCGCCATGCGGCCTGCAAGATAGGCTTCCCTGCCCGCGATGACGGCGTGCTTCATGGCGCGCGCCATGCGGATCGGGTCTTTCGCAGCAGCAATTGCGGTGTTGGCGATGACGGCGTCACAGCCGAGCTCCATCGCGATGGCGGCGTCTGAGGCAGTGCCGACGCCGGCGTCGACGAGGACGGGGACTTTAGCCTGTTCGACGATGAGGCGGATGTTCACGCGGTTCTGGATGCCGAGGCCTGAGCCGATGGGAGATGCGGCCGGCATGACGGCGGCGGCGCCGGCTTCTTCCAGGCGCTTGGCGAAGACGACATCGTCCGTGCAATAGACCATGACGTCGAAGCCGTCCTTCACCAGCATTTCGGTGGCGCGCAGCGTCTCGATCATGTCGGGATAGAGGTGCGCGGTGTTGGAGAGGACTTCGAGTTTGACGAGGCTCCAGCCTCCGGCTTCGCGGGCGAGACGGAGGGTGCGGACGGCGTCCTCGCCGGTGAAGCAGCCGGCGGTGTTGGGCAGGTAGGTGAATTTCTGCGGATCGAGATGGTCGATCAGGCGGTCTGAGCCCTTGTCGGCGACATTCACGCGGCGCAGGGCGACGGTGACGATCTCGGCTTCGGCGGCGGCGGCGGCTTCGGCGTTCTGGGCGTAGGAGGCGTACTTGCCCGTGCCCACGATCAGGCGGGAGTTGAAGGTGCGGCCGGCGATGATCAGGGGGTCGTTGCTTGTCATTCGGGCGTCCTACGCTTCGGGGGGCGACAACTCAACATTGGGTGTGCGGCGGGAGGGAGTTCGCGTCTCGCGCGAGATCAGCCGCCGGCTCAACCACCACCGACGAACTGGACGATCTCGATCCGGTCGCCTTCCGCGAGGCGCGTGGTCGCATACATCGACTTCGGAACGATTTCCCGGTTCCGTTCGACGGCCACGCCCTTGGCGGGCATCCCCAGAGATTCGAGGAATTCGGCAACTGTGACAGCGTCAGGGACGCTGGCCGGCTCGCCATTGAGGAATAAGTTCATTTCGTCGTCTCAGGCATTTGATCCGGCTCGGGATTCGCCTATTCATTCGCCAACTGCAACGCGGATTCTTCGCCTTGCGCACCGGTTTCAGGTAAAGGCCAGCCAGGTATCCCAGCCATGAGCCTGACCATCTACTGTCTGAACGGCCCAAACCTCAACCTGCTGGGTGAGCGCGAGCCTGCGATCTATGGCACCGCAACGCTGGCGGACGTGGAAAAGCTTGCCCAATCGGCGGCTGAAAAGGCCGGCGCAAAGGTTGTTTTTCGCCAGACCAACCATGAGGGCGAGCTTGTCGAGTGGGTGCAGGAAGCCCGCAAGCAGGCGCAGGCCGTCGTGATCAATGCTGGCGGATATACCCATACCTCGGTCGCGCTCCACGACGCGCTCAAGGTGTTGACCATCCCCGTCGTGGAAGTGCATCTCAGCAATCCTGGGAATCGAGAAGACTTCAGGCATCGCAGCCTGGTGTCCCCTGCCGCCTCCGGCGTCATCGCCGGCTTCGGCCCCCTGGGTTACCGCTTGGCCATCGAGGCTGCGGTCGCCCTCGCTGAACAGAAGAGAGTTTGACGACCATGGCCGACAAGCCTGCCGACAAGACTGGCAAGTTCGACACCGGATTGATCCGCGAGCTCGCGGCGATCCTGCGTGAAGCTGATCTCGGCGAGATCGAAGTCGAGCAGAGCGGCGTGCGCATCAAGGTCGCCAAGGCTGGCGGCGCGGTGCACTACGCAGCCGCTCCGGTTGCCGCTGCTCCTGCGGCGGCCGCCCCTGCTGCAGCTCCGGCTGCTGCCGCTGCTCCCGCCACCAAGGCATCGCTGCGGGACCATCCGGGCGCGGTGAAGTCGCCGATGGTCGGCACGGTTTACCTGCAGGCCGAAGAAGGCGCTCCGAAGTTCGTCAAGGTTGGCGACACCGTGAATGCCGGCGCGACGCTGCTGCTCATCGAAGCGATGAAGACCTTCAACCCGGTGACCGCGCCGCGCGGCGGCAAGGTCGTGCAGATACTGACCGAGAACCAGCAGCCGGTTGAGTTCGGCGAACCTCTCGTCATCATCGAATAGCACCCGCAATGTTCGACAAGATCCTCATAGCGAACCGCGGCGAGATCGCTCTCCGCGTGCACCGTGCTTGCAAAGAGATGGGCATCCACACGGTGGCCATCCATTCGGAAGCTGATCGCAACGCCATGCACGTGCGCCTCGCCGACGAGAGCGTTTGCGTTGGCCCTGCCCCCGCGACGAAATCATACCTGAATATCCCGGCCATCATCACGGCCGCGAAGATCACGGGCGCGCAGGCGATCCATCCCGGCTACGGCTTCCTCTCAGAGAACGCGAAGTTCGCGGAGATCGTCGAGAAGTCGGGCATCACCTTCATCGGACCCAAGCCGGAACACATCCGGATGATGGGCGACAAGATCACCGCCAAGGAAGCGATCCAGACCGCCGGTATTCCGGTGGTGCCGGGCTCCGACGGCGCAGTGAGCACCATCGAGGACGCCAAGAGCTCCGCCAAGCGCATCGGGTATCCGGTGCTGATCAAGGCGACGGCCGGCGGCGGCGGACGCGGCATGAAGGTCGCCCGCAACGCTGAAGAGCTTGAGGTCGCATGGTCGACGGCGCGTACCGAAGCCAAGACGGCTTTCGGCAACGAAGCCGTGTACATGGAAAAGTATCTCGAGAAGCCGCGGCACATCGAGATCCAGGTCGTGGCCGACAGCCATGGCAATGTGATCCACCTCGGCGAGCGCGACTGCTCGCTGCAGCGCCGCCACCAGAAGGTATTCGAGGAAGCCCCCTCGCCCGTCATCGACGATGCAGCGCGTGCTGCGATCGGCAAGACGGTGACGACGGCGATCAAGAAGCTTGGCTATCTTGGCGTCGGCACGATCGAATTCCTCTACGAGGATGGCGAGTTCTACTTCATCGAGATGAACACGCGCCTTCAGGTTGAACACCCGGTCACCGAGATGATCACGGGCGTCGATCTGGTGCAGGAGCAGATCCGCATCGCCGCCGGCGAGAAGCTGTCGCTGACGCAGAAGGAAGTGGTCATCAAAGGCCACGCCATCGAATGCCGCATCAACGCCGAGAACCCGGAAACCTTCACGCCTTCGCCGGGCCTGATCTCCGACTTCCACGCGCCAGGCGGTCTGGGCGTTCGCCTCGATAGCGCGGTCTATTCCGGCTATCGCGTGCCGCCGCATTACGACAGCCTCATCGGCAAGCTGATCGTTTACGCGCCCACGCGCGCTGAAGCGATTGCGCGCCTGCGCCGTGCGCTGAGCGAGATGGTCGTGGGTGGCGTCGAGACGACGCTGCCGCTGCACATGCGCCTGGTGGATAACAAGGACGTCCAGAAGGGCGCCTATGACATCCACTGGCTCGAGAAGCTCCTCGGGATGAAGAAGTAGGCGGTCGGCGACCGGTCCGGTTGCACTGACACATCCTTCGAGACGATCGCCACGCGAGAGCGGTGGCGCTTAGAAGTTGTGCCGGCGATCCCTCAGGATGAGGGTTGCGGGTGTAGCTGGGCGGCAGAGCCCACCGGCCTCATCCTGAGGGATCGCGAAGCGATCGTCTCGAAGGATGTGTTTTTCGCGCGGTTCGCGCCACGCCTTGCCACGTCAGCCGCATCTGGCGACAATTGGGGCATGTCCCGCGGTTTCGGCCCCTTAGACCTTCTCGACTGCTATCGACGTGGCGTGTTTCCCATGGCGGACGCGCATGACGATCCGCGACTGTTCCTTGTCGATCCAGATCTGCGGGGCGTGCTGCCGCTGGACCGCTTCCATGTGTCAAAGAGCCTGCGCAAGACGATCCGTAGCGATGTGTTCGAGATACGTATCGACACGGCGTTCTCGCGGGTCATGGAGCTCTGCGCGGAAGCGGCGCCTGATCGGCCGAGCACGTGGATCAACTCGCCGATCCTGAACCTCTACAGCTCACTCCATCGCATGGGCCACGCGCACAGCGTGGAGGCGTGGCTGGAGGGCGAGCTGGTTGGCGGGCTCTACGGCGTAAGCATCAAGGGCGCGTTCTTCGGCGAGAGCATGTTCTCGCGTGTGACCGATGCATCGAAAGTCGCCCTAGCCCATCTGGTCGCGCGGCTGAGGCGTGGCGGCTATGTCCTGCTGGATACGCAGTTCGTCACCGAGCACCTGCGTACATTCGGCGTCGAGGAGATCGACCGCGAAGAGTTCCACCGCCGGCTGGCGGTGGCCCTGCAGGTTGACGCTCAGTTCGGCGTGGCTGGCGGCTCGGTCGGAGCTGCAGGCGCCTCGGCAGCGGGAGCTGCCGGTTGGGCCGGCGTCGACGTGTTGCAGGAAATCACCCAGACGTCATAGGTCGGGTGTTCGAGCGCGCTGAGACCCGGCGAGGACGCGAACATCCAGCCTGCGAACAGCAAGCCATCCGGACCGATTGGCTGAGGACCGCGATGCATGCGCGCGGTGTCTGCGGCGACATCCTGCTTGCCGCCCTTGCCGGCTGCAGCCGTGGCGTGGATTTCGAGGAAGGCTGCGGCTTCTGGCGCATCTTCCGGCGGGGCCTGGAAGCAGGCTTTCACGGTGACCTTCAGACGGCCGAAGGTGAGCGTTTCGCCGACCTTCGCGCTGATGTCGGTCGAGTTGCCGGTGATCTTGTCGAGCGCGCGGAGCTTAACGCCGGCGCGCGGTTCAAGGGCGTGAGCGCCCGCTGCGGCCAGCGCCATGGCGGCCGTAGCAAGCGTGAAGCGGATGAAGCGTGTCATGGGAGAGCCTCTTCATGAGAGCCGCCCCCGGCATCACCAGTGTTCCCGCCGCCCAGACCGCCGACGGCTTCCAGAAGGATGCCGAGGATGTCCATGCTGCCGCGGGTGTATTCGAATTTGGAGCCGGGCTGCATGTTCTCCGGCATTCCGCTTATCTGGATATGAATGTAGCTGCCGCCGAGGAGGCTGTCCGACTGGATCTGGGCAGCGGACTCTTCGGGGATCTGCACGTCTTTCTTGATGGCGAGGAGCGCCTCGGCCTTGAAGGTCGCCTGGTCGAGTTTGACCGAGCGCACGGTGCCGACTTTCACGCCGGCGATGCGCACGTCCGTACCGGGCGAGACGCCGTCGGCGCGGTCGAACTTGGCGATCAGGTCATAGCTGTCGCCGGTCGCGGCATCGCTGCGCTGCGAAAGCGAGAAGAACAGGAAGAAGCCGGCGACGAGAACGACCGCCAGGCCAACCAGTGTTTCGAACAGCGATTCACGCATCAGGGCTTCCAGGCTTCGTAGTCACCAGAGCTTTTCGCGCGTTCGCCGCCTTCGGCAAGGCTGCCTTGCGGGCGATAGGCTTCGAGCGTGCCGGTCATGTTCGGTTTGTGGGGGAGTTCCCAGCTCTTGCGAGGGAGCGGGGCCTCGGTCGGCGGCTTCTCGAAGGTGTGGTGGAGCCAGCCATGCCAGTCCGGCGGGATTTTCGACGGTTCGGCGTAGCCCTCGTAAATCACGTAGCGGCGCTTGCGGCCCTCGAGGCTCGGCTTGCGCTCTTCGTAATACTTGTTGCCCTGATCGTCCTTGCCGACGAATCCGGCGCGGCGGCCGATGTCGAACCGGGCGCCAATCGTGGCTCCGTTCCACCAGGTGAAGATCGACTTCAGCATCTCGGCTCCGCAAGGAATTCAGTTAGATAGGCACGATCTGAGCGGCGCGAATATGGCGCCCGCGAATTAATGGGTCCAGCAGCCCCGAAAGCCTTGGCCCTGCGACAAATTCCTGTGTGCAGCCGGCCCCGAACCACCCCATCATGTGGCCGATTCGCGACGGCTGCCGCATTGGTTGCGCGCAGTACTTACACGGGAGCGAACCTATGGCCGAGTCCCGCACCAAATCGAGCAGCCGCCACCTGGCGCGCGTGCTGGAGACAGGCGCCGCCCTGATCTCGCACGGCGACAGCGATGCGCCGCCTGCCCGGCTGCTCAATGCGCACTTTTCGGCGATCCGGACGCTGGGGGGCGAGAACGAGGCGGCCGAGACGGTCTGCGAGGCGATCCGGGCGCGGCGGATGTCGCCGATTGCACCGGCCAGCCTGATCGAGGGCGGCCGTCCGCATGTGCTGGAGCCGGGGCAGCTGCTGTCAGCGATTGCGGATGCGACGGCGGTGGCGTCGGCCCGGGCTGTGGCGACGCAGGCGTTTGTGGCGGTGGCCGATGCGCTGGAGGCGCTGACGATCGAGACGGACGATCAGGGGCGGCCGACGACGTCTGCCCTGATTGATGCGTTCCGCTCGGGCGCTGATCCGGAGCTGGTGGAGATTGCGCTGTGTACGCCGGGCGGGCCGCGGGCGGCGGCGATCACGCTGCGCCGTCAGGCGACGGGTGCGCGGGAGCCGGGGCGGCAGAGCTATGTGATCCCGGGATGGACCGGGCTTGAGGCCAATGAGGTTGCGGGCACGATCGAGCGGGTGAGCCGGACGCGGCTGGCTGTGGAGGTTGGGGTTGGGCCGGCGCCGGTTGATGCGAATGCGGCGGCTGTGGCGGTGAACACGGCGCGCTATGCGGCGGCCGATGATCTGTCGGTGATGACGGCCGAGCTTGAGGCGCTGAATGCGCTGGTTCCGGGTTGCGCGGTGCGGCTGGCGGGGTTGGCGGCTTCTGTGATGTCGCGCGGGCTGGCTTATGACAGCGAAGAGGGCGTGGCTGCGGCTGCGAAGATCAGCGAGCTGGCGAAGAATGCGATTGCCGGCATTTCCGCCGAGCATGCTTCGCCGGCAGCTATTCGGTGGATTGCGGCGGAGAGCAGCGGGACGGATCCGGTGGACCTGCTGTTGGCGCATGAGGATGAGCAGACGCCGGATCTTTCCGAGTGTGTGTCGGCCGCGCTGAACGCCAGTGCGAGCAAGACGGAAGCGGAAGATGTGCGGCTGCGTATTCTTGGCGCGCGGACGCTGGATCAGATTGATGGGCTGGAGCGACACCGGCTGGAGTCGCGTGGGCTGACCGAGGATGCGCTGGATCGTATCGAGCAGGCGCTCAAGGAAGGGCTGAGCCTTTCGGCGGCGTTCTCGCGCTGGGTTGTTGGCGATGAGCTTATCCGGAAGCGGTTGGGGCTCAATCCGGAAGCTTATGACACGGATGGCGAGGCCCTGCTCCGTGCGTTGGGCATTTCGGCACGCGAGATTGATGAGGCTCGGGTGGCGGTTCAGGGCCGGCGGCGGCCGGTGTCGAACCCGAAGTCTCCGCTGGCGCGCGTGCTGGCGCGGGCTGATGGCGTGACGCCGGAGGCGCGGGTGCGCTTTGCCAAGGGCGTTGCGCCGCATCTGACGCGCCAGCCGGTGGTGGCGATTTCGACGGGTGGCGATCAGTCGGATACGACGCGCATGACGGTACATGCGTCCGTGCGTGCCGCCATGGGCGCTGGACTGGGTGTTCGTATTGAGGCTGGACGTCCGGCCGTTGATGGCGAACTGCAGCATCGCATTGCGGAGGCCAAGCGCCGGGCGCGGGCGCCGCTCGCCAGCGAGACGCAGGCGCCGACGTTCGAACGCCAGCCGCAGCCGGCTGCTCCGGCGCATTCTCACCATGGGCATGATCATAGCCATGACGAGGTCTATCTGGCCGAGCGTCGCCGTCTTCCGGATAGGCGCAAGGGCTACATCCAGAAGGCCACCGTGGGCGGCCACAAGGTCTATCTGCATACCGGCGAGTTCGACGATGGCGAGCTGGGCGAAATCTTCATCGACATGCACAAGGAAGGCGCCGCCTTCCGGTCGCTGATGAACAACTTCGCGATCGCGGTTTCGATCGGCCTGCAATACGGCGTGCCGCTGGAAGAGTTCGTGGACGCCTTCGTTTTCACCCGGTTCGAACCGGCTGGCGAAGTCACCGGCAACGACTCCATCCGCAAGGCGACGTCGATCCTCGACTACATCTTCCGCGAGCTGGCGGTGTCCTATCTCGGCCGCGACGACCTCGCAGAAGTTGAGAATGTCAGCCATGACGGGCTGGGCACGGGTGCGAATGAAGGCGAGGAGCCGACCGTTCCCGTCCAGCCCATGCGTCCGGAGCAGTTGATCTCCAAAGGCTTCAGCCGGGGCGTCATGCCGGACAACATCGTGCCGTTCACGGCGCGGCGGGTTGCGGAGCGCCTGGAAGAAACGGAAGCGCCGACCATCCCATCACAGCGTGCGCCGGAGTATCTCTCCGACGCTTGCCCGACATGCGGGCACTTCACCCTGCGTCCGGACGATGGCGTTGCGGTGTGCGAGGCGTGTGGGGCGACCGTCCAGACGGCGTAACGCATGCGTTGAACGGTGCGGCGACAGCGGCTCGCTGACGCATCAGCTCGGCAAAAGTTGCCGACTTACAGAGTCCGTTCGATTTCCAACCAAGAAGTAATGCGTTTGCCGTGCGACAGACGCGTGCGGTGTTGGTATTTCGGTAATGGCTTTCGGCAATTCTAACGAAAGACACATCTAACCACCGCCAGACCTACAAAATTCCGCCCGCGATCCGCCGCGATTGAACTCTTTCTTGGCGCGGACGTTGCTTACTGGGCGGTGAACACCGCGACTGCACACAGGGACCTAGAGATTAATGGTACAGCGTATCGTGATCGCGGTTTTCGCCATCGGTCTGATGAGCCTCTCCGTCCTCGCTTAGGGCTTAACCTCGCTACATGCTCATTCGTATACTGATTGCGGTTGCCGCGATTGGCGCGATGAGCCTGACAGCCCTTGCGCAAACTCCTGAACAGAACGAAGCCGCCCGAAAGGCGACGGCTGACAAGCTGATCAAGGGGCAAACAACGTGCGAAGGGTGTGACCTGTTCCAGGTCGATCTTTCTTATCAGGAACTTCCCGGTCTGGATCTTTCCAGCGCAAGGCTGCGTCAGGCGGACCTGAGCCTTTCGACCTTCGACAAATCCAGGTTTACCGGCGCGAACATGTCGATCGTGAATGCTTTCGGCGTGCGCGCCGAGCATTCCGACTTCAGCAAGGTGGACTTTGCGGACGCTATCCTCGTCGGCGGCGCCTTTGGCGGGTCGGATTTCACCGGGGCGAAGTTCGACAATGCGAACCTTTCCGGCTCGGATTTCGCGACCGCCAAGGGCCTTAGCCAGGCTCAGTTGAATACCGCCTGTGGCGATGCGGCGACCAAGCTGCCCAAAGGGCTGAAGCTGGCCGCCTGCAGGAACTAGCGCTCGCTAGTAAGCCAGTGGCAATTCCATCGCGCCTGGCTTTTTCAAACCTTCCAGCACTGCCTTGAAGCATGAGCAGCTCGACAGGTCCGAGCACGCCAGCGCTTCGAGCTGGCCCAGCAGGCCTGCCGTCAGGATTTCCTGCTGCGGCTTGTCCAGAACCAGCGCCGCCAGCTTCACCGCCCTCGCCTGCGCGTGCGTGAGGCGGATCGTGGTTTTGATCGGCTGGGCGTAGTCGACAGGCTGCGAGGCGTTCGGCTTAGCCGTCACCCATCCGCCGCCATCGATATCCACGCTCGGCCCCGGACTGGGCGCCGGCTTCGCCTGCGGCCAGATCGAGGCGACATCCTGCAGCCGCACCTTCGCGGCGGCGGCTTCGCGTGGAGCCTCTGGCGCGTTCGAAACCGTGGCAGGCGCCTGGGGCGCAGACGGCGGCCTCACCGGTGGGGTGACGGTCGCGACCGGAATCACCGGCGGCTGCCACGGCTTCGATCCGAATGACGGTTCCTGAGAGGGCCGCGCTTCGCCCTTGCGAGCGAGCAGCCCCGCATTCAGCGACGCGTAATGAGGTGATGACATCGCGCTTTCCCCCTCGTTGGGGCCTCAGTGAGTGGGACGACGGCCGAAGCTGCGCGCCTGACGGCGATCCGGCTGCCCCGGCGGCGGGCCGCGATCAGCGACGCGGCGATCCAGCATGTTCCGATCGGGCCGCTGGGCTTCCAGCACCTCGCCCGGCGCCTGGCGCGGAGCTTGAGGTTGAGCTGCCGGGCGCGGCTGACCGGCGGCCTTGCGGCGATCGGCGGTGGCATTGGCGACGGCAATGTTGGCCCAGGCCGGGAGGTCAGCATCCCACCCGTCTTCGTCGTCCTCGTTCACGACGGGAGCGGAAGGCTGCATCGGCGATTCCGGGGTCAGGACAGCGGTCGAGAAGTCTGCGCGCGCCTTCTCGCCCCAATGGACGTCCTTGCCGCCATAGAGCTTGGCGAGGCGGACGCGGATGTACATCCACAGCGCGGAGACTTCGAGCGCGGACTTGGACTCCGGCTGGATGTCGCCAACCGTGCGGCCGTCGATCATCGAGGCTGCGAAGTCGACGCGGTGGTGCAGCGTGACGGGGGCGACGACGCCGTGCTGCGAGAGAGCGACCGCCGTTTCCGACGTGATGCGAGCGCGCGGCGTGGCCGAGTTGACGACGAAGACCAGCGCCTTGTTGAGCGCGTCGGCAATGTCGACTGTGGGGCCGACGGCGCGGAGATCGTGAGGGCTGGGACGGGTTGGTACGACGACGAGGTCTGCGCGCTGCACGACATGCGCGATCGTCTGTGTGACGGCCGGCGGGGTGTCGATGACGATGAGCCGGAAGCCGATGCTCTTGAGGTGATCGAGGCAGGCGTCGAGCTCTTCAAGCGATGCCTGGGCGAATGCCGGCGTCGAGGCTGCGCGGGCGTTCCACCATTTTGCGAGCGAGCCCTGCGGGTCGGTGTCGATCAGAGCGACCGGGCCGTCCCCGGCTCGCTCTGCTTCGACCGCGATGTGGCCAGACAGAGTTGTCTTTCCCGACCCACCCTTCTGGGACGCAAACACAACTACCCTTACCCCGTCCGTCATCGCCCTCTCCCGCCCTGTTAAATCGAGGGTGATGGAGAGGCGTTTAGCGCGAAGCTATCGAGGCAGCCGCAATTCAACCGATCGCGTTAAACCCCATGAGCGTAAATGCTATTACGGCGGCGGACCCAGCAAAGGCCCGCCGCCGTTGATCTTTTCAGGGTTTATGTACCCGCTGTAAGCATCGTTAGCAGCGCGTTGGGCGCGCGAAGATTTACTTCTTTTCCTGAGCGGCGACGCGGATGCCAAGCTCGCGAAGTTGCTTGATCGAGGCATCGCTCGGCGCGTTCATCAAGAGATCCTGCGCCTGCTGGTTCATCGGGAAGAGCGTGATCTCGCGCAGGTTCTGGACGCCGCAGACGAGCATGACGATACGATCCACGCCGGCCGCCATGCCGCCGTGAGGCGGGGCGCCGAACTGGAACGCGCGATACATGCCGCCGAACTGCGCTTCGACATCGGCCTTGGTGAGGCCGGTGATCTCGAAGGCGCGCACCATGGTTTCCGGGCTGGCGTTACGGATCGAGCCGGATGCGATCTCATAGCCGTTGCAGACCATGTCGTACTGGAATGCCTTCAGCGAGAGCGGATCGACGCCCGAGTTCAGGGCTTCGAGACCGCCTTGCGGCATCGAGAACGGGTTGTGTGCGAAGTCGACTTTCTTGTCGTCCTCGTTCCATTCGTAGAACGGGAAGTCGACGATCCAGCAGCAGGCGAACTGGTCCGGCTGGGTGAGGTTCAGCTCGGTGCCGACGCGGTTACGTGCTTCGCCGGCGAACTTGTAGAAGGCCAACGGTGCGCCGGCCGTGAAGAATACGGCATCGCCGACGGCCAGGCCGAATTGCTGGCGGATGGCTTCGGCGCGTTCCGGGCCGATGTTCTTGGCGACGGGGCCTGCTCCGCCCTCTTCGCCTTCGCGCCAGAAGATGTAGCCAAGGCCGGGCTGACCCTGTTGCTGGGCCCAGGAATTCATCTTGTCGCAGAACGCACGCGAGCCGCCGCCCTTGGCCGGGATTCCCCAGACTTCGTTCTTGGCGTCTTTCTCCAGCATGCCGGCGAAGACCTTGAAGCCCGAGCCGCGGAAGTGCTCGGAGACGTTGTCCATTTCGATCGGGTTACGCAGGTCCGGCTTGTCCGAGCCGTATTTGCGGATCGCCGTGTCGTACGGGATACGCGGGAATTTCTGGGTGACGGGTTTGCCGTTGCCGAATTCCTCGAACACGCCGCGGAGGACGGGCTCCATCGTATCCCACACGTCTTCCTGCGTGACGAAGCTCATCTCGAGATCGAGCTGGTAGAATTCGCCGGGCAGACGGTCAGCGCGCGGGTCTTCGTCGCGGAAGCAAGGCGCGATCTGGAAGTAGCGGTCGAAGCCGGCGACCATCAGGAGCTGCTTGTACTGCTGCGGCGCCTGCGGGAGAGCGAAGAACTTGCCCTGGTGGATGCGGCTTGGCACGAGGAAGTCGCGCGCGCCTTCCGGCGAGGAGGCCGTAAGGATCGGGGTCGAGTATTCCGTGAAGCCGGTTTGCGCCATGCGGTTGCGCATGGAGGCGATGACCTTCGTGCGCGTCACGATGTTGGCGTGCAGCGTTTCGCGGCGGAGGTCGAGGAAGCGGTATTTCAGGCGCACGTCTTCCGGGTATTCCGGCTCGGCGAACACCGGCAGCGGCAGCTCCTCGGCCACCTCGGACAGGACGGCGAGGTCCTGAACCTTCAGGTCGATCTCGCCGGTCGCAAGCGTGGCGTTAATCGTGGCGGCGTCGCGCTTCACGACCTCGCCCGACAGCGAAATCACGGATTCGACGCGGATACGCTCCAGACGGCCGAAATGCGGGTTCGAGGGCGTCACGACGCACTGGGTGATGCCGTAATGGTCGCGCAAATCGATGAACAGGAGGCCGCCCAGGTCGCGCTTGCGGTGGACCCAGCCGGACAGGCGGACATTATTTCCGACATGCTCCGCGCGCAGCTGGCCGCAGGTATGCGTCCTGTAAGCATGCATCGGGGCGAAACTCCTGTATTTCCGGCCAAAACCGGGGAAAATGGCTTGATAGATCGGGCGGACAAGCGCATGTCGCCGTCGAGCTTGTCAATATCGGCTAACCGCCGAATCGGGAGCCTGGGAATTTGAACGACGACGAGACCGGCGAGATCCGGCTGATTACCGACACGGACGCGCTGGTTGCCGCCTGCGAACGGCTCTCTGACGGCGATTTTCTGGCGGTCGACACTGAATTCCACCGCGAAACAACCTACTGGCCGCAGGTCTGCCTGATCCAGGTCGCCAATGCCGACTTTGACGTGTTGGTCGACCCGCTCGCCAAGGGCATCGACCTTTCCCCGCTCCTGAAGCTGCTGTCGGACACCTCCAAGGTGAAGGTGTTCCACGCGGCCCGTCAGGACCTCGAGATTTTCACCCGTCTGATCGGCCACACCCCGGCGCCGATCTTCGACACGCAGATTGCGGCCATGGCCTGCGGCCTTGGCGACTCGATCTCGTACGAGAACCTCGTCAGCCGCGTGCTGAAGGGCACGGTCGACAAGTCATCCCAGTTCACCGACTGGGCGCGCCGTCCGCTGTCCGAGAAGCAGCTGCGCTATGCGCGTGGCGACGTGGTGTATCTGCGCAAGATCTACCGCATTCTCTCGGAGAAGCTGGCGAAGCAGAACCGTGCGTCGTGGATCGCCGATGAGCACGACGCCCTGCTCGATCCGGAGATCTACGCGTTCGAGCCGGAACAGGCCTGGAAGCGTCACAAGATCCGCAAGTACAAGAGCGACTATCTGGCTGTTCTGGCCAACGTCTCGGCCTGGCGCGAGCGCGTGGCGCAGGAAACCGACAAGCCGCGTGGCCGCATCCTGAAGGACGATGCCATTCAGGAGATCGCCCAGCAGAAGCCGCGCACGGCGGACGCTCTGGAGCGCATGCGCGCGGTGCCGAATGGCTTTGCGAAGTCGAAGCACGGCCAAGGCCTGATCCACGCCATCAACCAGGCGCTGGATGATCCGGACAAGTATGCGCCGGATGTTGAGCGTCCTGAATCGTCGGGCCCGCCTCCGGGCGCCGTGGGCGAACTGCTCAAGGTGTTGCTGAAGCAGGTGTCGGATGATGCCGGCGTTGCAACGCGGCTGATTGCGAACGCGGCCGATCTTGAGAAGCTGGCGCGTGACGAGAACCCGGATATCCCGGCGCTCAAAGGCTGGCGCCGTGAAGTGTTCGGCGAAATGGCCCTGCGTCTGAAGTCAGGCAAGGTCGCCCTCGCCGCTTCGCCCAAGGGCGTGAAGATCGTCGAGGTCTGAGCGACCTTCAGGTCGTCAGCGAATAATCCATGTCGAGTTCATCGGCCGCCTGCTCCAGGCGACGCTCGACGGATTCCGACACCAGCGCGCGATACGGGCCGGCGACCTTAAGCGACAGCGTATCGCCATCGCACGACAGCTTGGCGTGTTTGAGCAAAGCTGCTGAACGGCCCGAGAAATCAGCCGCCAGACGCATCAGGGCGCCGAGCGCGCGGGCTTTGCCGGCAGTATGCGGGTCGAGCAGTTTTTCGCTGACATCGTTGCGAACACCGCGCTTGAAGCGCGACGCCACGGCCAGCGCCAATGCTGCGCGATCGCGATGGCTGAGACCGGGAAGCGGGGCGCGGGCAACGAGATCGAAGGCCAGATCAGCGCGGTGATCCGGGTGCAGAAGCGCGCCGATATCGACCAGGCGGCATGCAGCGGACGAGAGGCGTGCGTTCAACGTGTAGGGGGCAGCCTCGCTCGCCCACTCGGCAAGCGCACGACCGAATTCGGCCGCCTGCTCATCGGCGATCAGCGCTTCCAAGCCGGCATCCAGCGGATCTTCCAGCCGCTCGACCTGATCGAGGCTGTCGAAGATGATGCCTTCGCGCACACCGTAGGACGAGATCATCACGCTTTTGAACTTGCCGAGATCGAGAACGGATTTCAGCACGGCGGCGGCATAGGGAATGGTGAGAGCGCGGCGCTTGGCGATGTCGAGCACCAGGTCAGTGTGCTTCTTCCCGCTCAGGATTTCGGTGAGCAGTTTCGAAAGATCGCCTGCATCCATCTCGTAGTTCTGCAGCATGTGCAGCGGCGCACGCGTCAGTTCCATGTGCAGCGTGCCGATCGAGCGCCAGGCGCCGCCGACGGCAAAGAAGGTGTCGCCTGTCTTCTTCAGTTCGGGGGCCTTGGAGAGCACCTCGGTCACGCGCGCGACCACCTTCTCCTCGTTGAACGCGCCGCCGCTATCCAGCGCCAGCGGCCCAAGCGGATAGGTTGAGCCGCCCTCGTATCGGCCGTTGGCCAGTCGCGCGAGTTCGAGGCTGGAGCCGCCGAGATCGCCGCAGATGCCGTCGACGCCCGGCGTGCCAGCGAGGACGCCCTCGGCTGCAAACTTGGCCTCGTCGCCGCCGGAGAGCACACGGAGGATGACGCCGGTTTCCTTTTTCACGCGATCGACGAATTCCTTGCCGTCGGCGGCTTCGCGTACGGCGGCGGTCGCGAACGGGAACAGCGCCTCGACTTTCTGGGCGCGCGTGATGGAGGCAAAGCGCGAGAGCGCGGCAATCGCCACCTCGACGCCATCCGGGTTCAGGCGGCCCGTCGTCGTCAGGCCGCGGCCGAGGCCGGCCAGCACCTTCTCGTTGAAGCGCGGCTGCATGGCCCGGCCACGCACATCGTAAACCACCAGACGGACCGAGTTGGAGCCCACATCCATCACGCCGATCCGCTTCCAACGCACCGGCTTGCCGGTCGTCCTGGCTCGGGTGGTGGAAGTTGCCGTCATGCGTAGGCCTCTGGTCCGTAGCTACCCGAGGCCCATCCTATAGCGGATCAGCCCCTGGGTTTGAGCTGCGGCGGAGTGGTCGTCCGCAGCGCGCTCCCCCGGCCCGAAAGGCTGGGGTTCTCAAGGAAGTAGTCGTGCGCCGAGAAGGGCTGACGACCCTTGGTTGGCGCGTTCCGGACATAGCGCCCATCGGGGCGCAACGTCCAGCTTTGTGCGCGATCGTTAAGGTTGGCGAGCATGACTTGGTCGAGGACCTGGTTATGCACAGTCGGATTCTTGATCGGCGTCAGCGTTTCAACGCGCCGGTCGAGGTTCCGCTGCATCCAGTCTGCCGAGGCAATGAACACCTTTGCCTCGTCCGACGGCAGGCCGTGGCCAGCGCCGAAGCACACGATACGCGAGTGCTCGAGGAACCTGCCGACGATCGAGCGAACCTCGATATTGTCCGACAGGCCCGGCACGCCGGGGCGCAGGCAGCAGATGCCGCGGATGACAAGCTGGATCTGAACGCCGGCCTGGCTGGCCTTATAGAGCGTGTCGATGATGCTCTCATCGACCAGCGCGTTGAGCTTCGCCCAGATCTGCGCTGGACGGCCCGCCTTGGCGTGCTCGATCTCCGCTTCGATGAGGCCGATCAAGGTCGACTTCATCGTGAATGGCGACATCGCCATTGCTTCCATTTCTTTGGGCTTCGAATAGCCGGTGACGTAGTTGAAGACGCGGCCGGCATCGCGGCCGATGGCTTCGTCCGCCGTGAACAGCGACAGGTCGTCATAGATGCGCGCGGTGACGGGGTGATAGTTGCCGGTGCCGACGTGTGTGTAGGCGCGCAGCGTGCCCTGCTCGCGGCGAATGATGAGGCTGACCTTGGCGTGCGTCTTGAGTTCGATGAAGCCATAGACGACCTGCACGCCAGCGCGCTCGAGATCGCGGGCGAGACGAAGGTTGGCCTCTTCGTCGAAGCGGGCCTTGAGTTCGACCAGCGCGGTGACGTTCTTGCCGGCTTCAGCCGCTTCGATCAGCGCGGCGACGATCGGCGAGTTCTTGGACGTGCGGTAGAGCGTCTGTTTCACGGCGACCACATCCGGGTCACGCGCGGCTTGGCGCAGGAACTGCGCGACCACGTCGAACGACTCGTAGGGGTGGTGAACCAGAATGTCCTTCACGCGGATCGCGGCGAAGATGTCGCCGTGATGCTCGCGGATACGCTCCGGGAAACGGCTTTCGAAAGGCTTGAAGACGAGCTCCGGACGGTTGTCGACGATCAGCTCTTTCAGCTGGCCGAGGCCCATCAGGCCGTCGATTTCAACGATATCACTCGGCTCGGCGCCGATTTCCTCGATGAAGAAGGCTTTCAGATGCTCGGGCGCGCTGCGCTCGATCTTGAGGCGCACGATGCGGCCACGGCGGCGCTGCTTCAGCAGGATCTCGAATTCGCGGACAAGGTCTTCGGCCTCTTCCTCGATCTCGATATCGCTGTCGCGGATGATGCGGAGGACGCAGCGGCCCTTCGACACGCAATCCGGGAACAGCGCATCGAGGAATAGCGTGATGACGTTTTCAAGCGCGATGAACCGGCGACCTTTCGGGCCCGGCGGCAATTCCATGAAGCGCTCGATATGGTTCGGGATCGGAACCAGTGCGCGCAACTTCTCGCCATCGCTGGAACGCTTCAGCGCGAAGCCGACAGCGAAGCCCTGGTTCGGCAGGAACGGGAACGGGTGAGACGGGTCGATCGCGAGCGGCGTGAGAACCGGGAAGACGCGCTCGAGGAAGCGGGCGCGAAGCCATTCGGTGTCGGCGTCGTTGAGATCGTCCTCGTCGACGACTGCGAGCCCTGCCCGCTTCATCTCTGAGCGGATCTCGTTCCAGATGCGCTGCTGCTCGGCCATCAGTATGCCGGCGTCGATGAAGATGCGGTCGAGCTGCTGTTGCGGCGTCAGGCCGTCCTGCGAGGCTTTGGTGATGCCGTTGCGCGCTTGCTGGCGCAGGCCGGCGACGCGGACGGAGTAGAATTCGTCGAGGTTGGTGGCCGAGATCGAGATGAAGCGCAGGCGCTCAAGCAGCGGGTGGCGCTTGTTCTCGGCTTCTTCCAGCACGCGCGTGTTGAACTTCAGCCACGAGAGTTCGCGATTGAAGAAGCGCTCGGGTGATTGCGCGAGTTGCCCCGCGATTGCGGTCACGGCGGCGGCTTCCTTGCCCTTGGGGGCTGGTTCGCGCGCGCGTTCGCTGCGGTCGGCCATATCCGCTTGGTCCACTTCAACACCCAGGTTCTGCTGCCGGTCTGATGCCGGACGTGAAACCTGCATAACATCAATATATTACAGAACTTCTTCCGCGCCCGCAGGGATTAACCAGGGTCCATGCCCAGGTCGGTGAGAACCGCACGGGCCGATCGAAGGCTTTCGGCCCGGCCCGGGGTGCGCTCGATCTGGTCGGCAACCTGCCCTACAGCAGCCCAGGAGCGTTCCATCCGGTTGGCAAGGTAAGCCACGGATTCATCAGGCAAAATCAGATGCCGGAGGGCGCATTCTTCGTGCAGGCGCAGGGCCAGCGTTTCATCGTCTGGCGGCTCGATATGGGCTGCCGGCATGGACGTGAGGCGGGATTTCAGATCAAGCGGTCGTGAGTGCCAGCCGGCGGGATCGGTCCGGCCTGAGACCAGAACGGGGACGCCCCGATCGCGACAGAGGTTGAGGGCCGCCAGCAGGCCGAGGGCGGCTTCCGGATGGTCAGCGTCGTCGACCGCGAGGGCCGAGACCGAGAGCCGCGCGATCTCGTCGATTTCGGCATGGGCCAGGGCTTCGCCGGTGACGAGGGCGGCTTGAGCATCGGACGCCCAGGCGTGAAGCAGGCGGGTCTTGCCGGCGAAGGGTTCGCCCACGACGGCCATCTGGCCTCCCGGCCAGTGCTTCCAGCGGCGCAGGGCTGCGACGGCGGCGGCATACGAGCCCGTGTCGATCAGCTCACGCTGGCCGGCATCAATGCGGGGAAAGTCGAGGAATAGCTGGCCGCCCGACGGCGTCATTGCGGACCGGAGACCCTTAGCAACCAGGTGTTGCCCGAGCCCGAGAGGTCGACGCCCTTGGAGCGCAGATCCGACGCAAGCTGATCCGGGCGGCCCGTATAGGCGAAGCTGATATCGGCGCCGACGGTGGTAATCGACTCGATGTTCAGCTCGCGGACAAGGCGCGAAGTCTCGAGGCTTTTGCGAATGCGGACCCATTCCGAGATGTCGGCGAAGGCCGCGGTGAGCGTCAGGTTTGACGTGCCGGTGCCGCGCACGATCGAGGCGGTTTTCCAGGCGCGTTCCATCTGTGCGACAGCCCCGGCCTGAGCCGATTGCAGGCTGACGAACGGACCGGCGACGCCGAGATCAGGGTTCGGGATGTTGGTGCGCATGTCGATCAGGCGGACGTAGTATTGCGCGCCTTGCTGATAGGCCTCGGCGATGACGCCGTGGTTAGCGCGGGTGCGAGTGAGTTCTTCCTGCACGTCGGCCCAGGTCGGGCGCTGGCTCCAGCTTCCGGTGGCGCCGATATAGGGGGTGAGAACGCTGTCGTCGGTCTTGCCGGCCCATAGTGCGCCCCACTGGCCGCCGTCAACACCTGCAGCGGCGACCGGCACCACAAGGGCGAGGCCAGCCTGGCTGTCGACATAGGGGACGCCGACGCTATCGAGATAAGCGCGGACTTCGTTCTCGCGATAGCTCCACGTCACGAGGCCGGTGGCGCGGATGCCGCCAGCAACTGATGACGACTTCTCGCCCTGAGATTGAACCGAGCGGTAGGAGCGCGCGACGGTGGCGGCATCGATCGGCTGACGGGCGGCGGAGCGATCTTCCGGCAGGGTCAGACGGTCAATCAGACGTTGTGCTCCGAGCACACGAGCTTCGGCCCTGCCCTGATTGGTTGCTTCGGCGGCCGAGGCTGCCGTTTTATCAATCGGCAGGTCCTTCACCGAATAGACCGGAGACTGCGCGAGCGCGGTTCCGGCGAGCGCCAGCGAAGCGGCGAAAACGGCTGCGAATCTCGTGATTTGTCTCATGGGGGCGGAAACTAGCAGCGGGGTCCGGCCTTTGTAAGGCAGGTTGTGCATGAACACTTGGCCACGCTGGCCCGAGCTTCCCCAGCGTGTTAACTGCCGCCTCATGACCGGATCAAATTCTGACAAACCCATGACCTACCGCGACGCGGGGGTGGATATCGATGCAGGCGAGGCCCTGGTCGATGCGATCAAGCCGCTGGCGGCTTCCACGAAGCGTCCGGGGGCGGATGGTTCGCTGGGTGGCTTCGGCGGGTTGTTCGACCTGAAAGCTGCCGGCTTCAAGGATCCGATCCTTGTTTCGGGTACGGACGGTGTCGGCACCAAGCTGATGCTGGCGTTTGCGACGGGGCGGCATGAGACCATCGGGATCGATCTCGTCGCCATGTGCGTGAACGATGTCCTGGCCCAGGGGGCTGAGCCGCTTTTCTTCCTCGATTATTTCGCGACCGGAAAGCTTGAGACCGGCACGGCTGCAAAGGTTGTCACCGGCATTGCCGAAGGCTGCCGTCAGGCGGGCTGCACGCTCGTTGGTGGCGAGACGGCGGAGATGCCGGGCATGTATGCGCCGGGGCATTATGATCTCGCGGGCTTCGTGGTCGGCGCGGTCGAGCGGGCGGATGTGCTGCCCAAGACCGAGGACATGAAGGCTGGGGACGTTCTGATTGCCCTGCCCTCGTCGGGACCGCATTCGAACGGGTATTCGCTGGTGCGTCGCATCGTGGAGCGCTCGGGCCTGAAGTGGGACGACAAGGCGCCGTTCGATGACAAGCTGACGCTTGGCGAGGCGCTGCTCGCGCCGACGCGGATCTATGTGAAGTCGGTGCTGCAACTGGTGCGGCTGAAGCGGATCAAGGGGCTGGCGCATATCACGGGCGGCGGGCTGACCGAGAACGCGCCGCGCATGTGCCCGGATCATCTGGTGCCGAAAATCGACTACAGCGCATGGGATCTGCCACCGGTGTTCAAGTGGTTGCAGGAGGTGGGCGGGGTCTCTGATGAAGAGATGCGCCGTACGTTCAACTGCGGCGTGGGCACGGTGCTGGCGGTTGAGCCGGCTGTGGCCCAGCCGTTGATGGAGCGGCTGTTCAACGAGGGCGAAGCGCCGTTCGTGATTGGCGAGCTGGCTGCAAAGTGAGCCGCAAGCGGCTTGGCATTCTGATCTCTGGACGCGGCTCCAATATGGAGGCGCTGCTGAAGGCGGCGCAGGACCCGGCGTGGCCGTGCGAGCCGGTTCTGGTTCTCGCGAACAAGCTTGATGCGGGCGGGCTTGAGAAGGCGCGCGGGTTTGGGGTGAAGGCGGTTGCCGTCGATCACAAGCCGTTCGGCAAGGATCGCGAGGCGTTCGAGCGCGCGATGAATGTCGAGCTCGAGGCGGCTGGGGTCGAGCTGATCGCGCTGGCCGGGTTCATGCGCGTGCTGACGCCGTTCTTCGTGAACCATTGGGCCGGGCGGCTGATCAATATCCATCCGGCTCTGCTGCCGAAATACCCGGGTGTGGACACGCACAACCGGGCGCTGGCGGCGGGCGATCTGGTTCATGGCTGCACGGTGCATCAGGTGACGGCGGGGGTGGATGAAGGTCCGGCGATTGGGTCGGCCGAGGTTGATGTGCTGGCGGGGGATGATGAGGCTTCGCTGGCGGCGCGGGTGCTGAAGGCGGAGCATGTGCTTTATCCGCGGTGCATGGCGGCCGTGGCCCGTGGCGGGGGTACGCGGGTGCGTGAGGATGTTGTGGTGGATGGCGTGACGGTGCGGGTGTTTGCGCCGCGGGAGTGAGGGTGCGTTCCCGCTGGCGGCGGGGTGCGGTGGGGATGAGTTGTGACGCGCTGGTTTAGGCCGGCGCGTTTTTGTTTGGCGGAGGTGCACTTAGAGCGGCCCCCTCCGTCTCGCCGCGAAGGCGCGGCGATCCACCTCCCCCACTCTTCGAGTGGTGGAGGCAATTCCCCTTCGTCGCGCGCATTGGAGCGCGGTTTGCCTCCATCAGTGCGGAGCACTGGGGGAGGTGGATCGCACGCGTAGCGTGCGAGACGGAGGGGGTGGGTGTTTGGCTCACGGTGGTGAGCACGCGCTCGTGCTTCGACGGACGCGCAGCGTAGCTGCGCTGCTCAGCATGAGCGCTTTGGAGGCTGTCGTGCTGGACAGCGGGTTTTGTTTCCTGTGATTGGGTGTCGGTCTTCGCTCTGGGCAGATCGAGCGGCGTGGTCGGTGTGGCATTCACCGAGGCACGGCGGTCCTTCATCTGGAGCGTTGAAGCGACGACGTGCACGAGCATCGCAAATGCGCGCAGCACAGCTGTCAGCAAGAGCTGAGGAAGCTGCGGGATCCCTAGTCCAGTTTGCGCGTGTTTGTGTCGTGTCATGCGGGGTAGAATACCCCGGTCCAGGGCCACGTAGATTCTGCGCGTGCGTATCCCCCAACCTGCGTGTGCAGGTTGTTGAAATCATGCGGGATGATTTTTGGCTGTCCTACAGTTTGGAACCGCTCCATCCTCCAATCACGGTGTCATTCTCGGGCTTGTCCCGAGAATCTCGGGTCTGGAGACGTGGGGTTCGTCTGCTTGTCCCGATGTTGGTCCAACCGAGATCCTCGGCACGGGGCCGAGGATGACGGCGCTTTGGTGTTGGCCGTGGTGGCCCTTGGGTTTCCGCTTTCGCGGGAATGACGAGGAGAGAGTTGCGGGTGTCGCGCTCGTCCTTCGACGGACGCGCAGCGGAGCTGCGCTGCTCAGGATGAGCGCTATAACCGCAGTTCGCTAAGTAGCGCTCATCCTGAGCAGCCGCGTAGCGGCGTCCGTCGAAGGATGGGCGCGTGTGGCGCGGTGCATTTTCAATGCACCCTACGGGCCCCTCAACTGCGCTATGAGCCCAAACAAAAAGGCCCGCGGTTTGCCGCGGGCCTTCTCTTTTTCAACTAGCCGCTGTTAGTGCGGGAGTTGGGGTTGGGGGGCGCCCGGACCGCCTCGGGCGAGGTCGGCTCGGTAGGCGGCTTCGTCGGACTCGCTCCAGGTGATCGGGCTCAGCGGGCGCGTGAGGGCGCGGGCCAGGACCTGTTCGATCGTGGAGACGGGCACGATGGTGAGGCCCTGTTTCACGTTCTCCGGGAGGTCGACGAGATCCTTCTCGTTCTCTTCGGGGATCAGCACCGTCTTGATGCCGCCACGCAGAGCCGCGAGCAGTTTCTCCTTCAGGCCGCCGATCGGAAGCACCCTGCCCCGCAGCGTGATCTCGCCGGTCATGGCGATATCCTTGCGGATCGGGTTGCCGGTCAGAAGCGAAGCGATCGCCGTGGTCATTGCGATACCTGCCGACGGGCCATCCTTGGGCGTTGCGCCATCCGGCACGTGCACGTGGATGTCCGTGTTGTCGAACACAGGCGGGCGGATGCCCATCTGGACCGAACGCGAGCGGACGAGCGATTGAGCCGCCGAGATCGACTCCTTCATCACGTCGCGCAGAGAGCCGGTGACCGTCATGCGGCCGCGGCCGGGCATCTGCACGGCTTCGATGGTGAGGAGGTCGCCGCCGACTTCCGTCCAGGCGAGGCCTGTGACGACGCCGACCTGATCTTCACGATCAGCCATG
This sequence comes from Hyphomonadaceae bacterium, assembly GCA_965229115.1. Classification (GTDB taxonomy): domain Bacteria; phylum Pseudomonadota; class Alphaproteobacteria; order Caulobacterales; family Hyphomonadaceae; genus UBA7672. The sequence continues at coordinate 1,937,580 of CBDDIR010000003.1, forward strand.
CCGAAGCGGTATTTGCGAACGCCTGCGAACTTGTCGAGGTTTTCCGCATTGACCGTGACGGTGGTGGCCTTCTTCATCTCGATGTCGCGGACCGCCTTGCGGGCGAGACGCGCCATTTCACGCTCGAGCGAACGCACGCCGCTCTCGCGGGTGTAGTAGCGGATGAGGTCGCGGATCGCGCTCTCTTCCACGACGAGTTCGCCTTCGCGAAGCAGGTGTTGCTCGATCGCCTTGGGCAGCAGGTGCCGTTTGGAGATCTCGACCTTCTCTTCTTCCGTGTAGCCTTCGAGACGGATGATCTCCATCCGGTCGAGAAGCGGCTGCGGCATGTTCAGCGAGTTGGCCGTCGTGATGAACATCGTATCCGAGAGGTCGTAGTCGACTTCCAGATAGTGGTCGTTGAACGTCACGTTCTGTTCGGGGTCGAGGACCTCAAGCAGGGCCGACGACGGATCGCCGCGATAGTCCTGGCCGAGCTTGTCGATCTCGTCGAGCAGGAAGAGCGGGTTGCCGCTCTTGGCCTTCTTCATCGACTGGATCACGCGGCCCGGCATGGAGCCGATATAGGTGCGGCGGTGACCGCGGATCTCGGCTTCGTCACGCACGCCGCCGAGCGACACGCGAACGAAGTCGCGGCCGGTGGCCTTGGCGATGGACTTGCCGAGCGAGGTTTTACCGACGCCCGGAGGACCGACGAGGCAGAGGATGGGCCCGCGAACCTTGTCGCCACGCGCCTGCACGGCGAGGTGTTCGAGGATGCGTTCCTTCACCTTCTCGAGGCCGTAGTGATCGGCATCGAGAACGTCCTGCGCGTGCTGGAGATCGCGCACGACTTCCTTCTTGCGGCCCCAGGGCAGCGAGACCATCCAGTCGAGGTAGTTACGCACGACGGTGGACTCGGCCGACATCGGGGACATCTGGCGGAGCTTCTTCACTTCCTGTTCGGCCTTGGCGCGAGCCTCTTCCGACATGGGGGTGTTGGCGATCTTCTCTTCAAGCTCGCCGATCTCGTCACGCTCGCCGCCGCCGCCGGAATCGCCGTCGCCAAGCTCGCGCTGGATCGCCTTCATCTGCTCGTTGAGATAGTACTCGCGCTGCGTCTTCTCCATCTGCCGCTTCACGCGGTTGCGGATCTTGCGCTCCATCTGGAGCATGCCGATCTCGCCTTCCATCAGCGAGAAGACTTTTTCCAGACGCTCGGTCACGTCGATGAGTTCAAGGAGGGCTTCCTTGTCTTCGAGCTTGATCGAGAGCTGGGCGGCGACCGCGTCGGCCAGGTGGCCGGCGTCGGTGATCGCGGAGACCGTGCCGACGGTTTCGGACGGGATCTTGCGGTTGAGTTTAACGTAGCCGTCGAACTGCTCGATGACCGCGCGCATGAGAGCGGCGGACTCTTCGCCATCGACAGCCTTCTCGTCGATCTTCGAATGCTCGGCGGCGTAGTAGTCGCCCTTGTCGATGAGCTTTTCGAGACGCGCGCGGTGCTTGCCTTCGACCAGCACTTTGACAGTGCCGTCCGGCAGCTTCAGTAGCTGCAGGATCGTGGCGACCACGCCGACGGAGTAGAGATCTTCTTCGGCCGGGTCATCGACACCGGCTTCCTTCTGGGCGACGAGCAGAATCTCGCCACCGCCTTTTTCAACTTCTTCCAGAGCTCGTACGGACTTGTCGCGTCCGACGAACAGCGGCGCGACCATTCGCGGGAACACCACGATGTCGCGCAGGGGCAGGACTGGGAGGACGTTCGTCATTTGTAGTTTCTCCTTTCACCACCACCCTCGCCTTCGGTGAAGCACGTGGGTGGGAGGAAGGCCGGGCCATGCGAAAAAGATCGGACCGGACATTCACTTGAGGATCAAAGTGGCCCGTCACTGCCTCAGGTTCAACCCACGCCAATGACGCATGATTTTATAGAGATAATTACCTGTCAGTTGAGCGAGATGGTGCAGTTTGAGCCGTTGTCCACAGTTCATGGCCGAAGACAGGGTGAGTCGTTTCGACCGTTGCGCGGAATGACTCAGCGCCAGATGCAGAAAGGCCCGCCTTTTCGGGCGGGCCTCTCCAGAACCATTTTGGGTATTGCCGCTTACGAGGCGCTGGCTGACTGGCTTTCCGTCGAGTGGACGTAGAGCGGGCGGGCCCGGCCTTCGACCACTTCGGCGTTGATCGCGACTTCTTCCACGCCACGCAGGTTGGGCAGCTCGAACATGGTATCGAGCAGGATGCCTTCCATGATGGAGCGGAGGCCGCGTGCGCCCGTCTTGCGCTGGATGGCGCGGCGGGCGACGGCGGCGAGCGCGTCGTCGGTGAAGGTGAGCGTCACGTTCTCCATCTCGAAGAGGCGCTGGTACTGCTTGAGCAGGGCGTTCTTCGGCTCGGTGAGGATCTGGATGAGGGCGGCCTCGTCCAGGTCTTCGAGCGTGGCGATGACGGGCAGACGGCCGATGAATTCGGGGATGAGGCCGAACTTCACGAGATCTTCCGGCTCGCAGCCTGCGAGCACTTTACCCGTGCGGCGATCTTCAGGGTCGATCACGGTGGCGCCGAAGCCGATCGACGTGCCGCGGCCGCGATCCGAGATGACTTTATCCAGGCCCGAGAATGCGCCGCCGCAGATGAAGAGCATGTTGGTCGTGTCGACCTGCAGGAATTCCTGCTGCGGATGCTTGCGGCCGCCTTGCGGGGGAACGCTGGCAACCGTGCCTTCCATGATCTTCAGAAGTGCTTGCTGCACGCCCTCGCCCGACACGTCGCGGGTGATGGATGGGTTGTCGGACTTGCGGGAGATCTTGTCGATCTCGTCGATGTAAACGATGCCGCGCTGCGCACGCTCGACGTTATAGTCGGAGGCCTGGAGCAGCTTGAGGATGATGTTCTCGACGTCTTCGCCGACGTAACCGGCTTCGGTCAGCGTCGTGGCGTCGGCCATCGTGAAGGGAACGTCGATGATGCGGGCCAGCGTCTGCGCGAGCAGCGTCTTGCCGGTGCCGGTCGGCCCGATCAGCAGGATGTTCGACTTGGCCAGCTCAACGTCTGAATTCTTCGCGGCGTGGTTGAGACGCTTGTAGTGGTTGTGCACGGCGACCGAGAGGACGCGCTTGGCCTTGGCCTGCCCGATCACATAATCGTCCAGCACATCGCAGATCTCGCGCGGAGACGGCACGCCGTCGCGCGATTTCACGAGAGCCGTCTTCGACTCCTCGCGAATGATATCCATGCAGAGTTCGACGCACTCATCGCAGATGAATACGGTCGGGCCCGCGATCAGCTTTTTCACCTCGTGCTGCGACTTACCGCAGAACGAACAATACAGCGTGTTCTTGCTGTCGCCGCCGGAAGTGGTCTTGTTCATAGACACCTCGATACCGCCCAAGGGTGCAAACCCATGGGCGTTAACCCACCGCGCCCAAGTCTCGAATCCTATATTTCAATCGTTATTGATAGGTTCAAGTCAGGCTACTCGATCATAGCAAGGGGGGCGCCGCAAGGTTACAGGCTGCGCATTCCCTGGCTACAAACTGCTGAAAACCCCAATTAATCGGCCGGGGCCGCTCGTTTTTCATAGACCTTGTCCACAATGCCCCAGGCCTGAGCCTCGGAGGCGGTCATGAACGAATCGCGGTCCAGCGTCTTTTCGACGTTCTCGTAGGGCTGGCCCGTGTGCTTCACGTAGATCTCGTTCAGGCGCTTCTTAACCGACAGAATATCAAGGGCATGGCGCTCGATATCGCTGGCGACGCCGCGGAAACCGCCGGACGGCTGGTGGACCATGATGCGCGAATTCGGGGTCGCGAAGCGCATCCCCTTCTCGCCGGCAGCCAGCAGAAGGGCGCCCATCGAGGCGGCCATACCGATACAGGCGGTCGAAACCGGCGAGCGGATGTATTGCATCGTGTCGTAGATCGCGAGGCCGGAATGGACGTGTCCTCCCGGGGAATTGATGTACATCGCGATCTCTTTCTTGGGGTTTTCCGACTCAAGGAAGAGCAACTGGGCAGTAACCAGGGTGGCCATGCCATCCTCGATTCCACCCGTCACGAAGATGATCCGGTCCTTCAAAAGACGTGAGAAGATGTCGTAGGCGCGTTCGCCACGGCTGGACTGCTCCACAACCATGGGGACCAGGTTCATGGCCTTGGTAATCATATCGTCCATGGCGGTTTTCTTCTTCTCCGGCCCATCAGGGCCCATTCAGACTCAAATCACGGATTGGACTAACAATATCCGAACGCATGTGGCCCGGCGCAAGTCCCCCTGCGCCGGGCCACGTCATTTCGCCTGCTTATCCAAGTATATCGCAGAAATAGCGACGATTACTCGTCACCGACTTCCTTCATCAGCTCTTCGCGGGTGACCGTTTTGTCGTTCACGGTCGCCTGGGACAGGATGTAGTCGACGACTTTCTCCTCATAGACCGGGGCTTGCAGCTGCGAGAGCGCGCCCGGGTTCTGGCGGTAGAAGTCGATAACCTGGCGTTCCTGGCCCGGATAGCGCTGGGCTTCCTGACGCAGAACCTGGCTCAGTTCCTCGTTGGTGACCTGAACGTTGGCGCGGCGACCGATCTCGGCCAGCACCAGACCGAGGCGCACGCGGCGCTCAGCGATCTTCTGGTATTCGCCTTTCAGTTCTTCGTCCGACTTGCCTTTGTCTTCTTCAGACAGGCGGTCGGCCTTCTTCTCTTGCTCGAACTGCGACCAGATCTGCTCGAACTCGGCTTTGACCATCAGCGGCGGCAGGTCGAACGAGTGACGCTCGTCCAGCGCGTCGAGCAGGACGCGTTTCACTTGCTGGCGGGTGGCGAAGTTGAGGTCGCCGGACAGCTGATTCTTGAGCGCGCCTTTGAGGGCGTCGAGGTTCTCTAGGCCAAGCGTTGCAGCGAACTCGTCGCCGATCTCGGTTTCCTTCGGACCTTTGACTTCCTTGACCTTCACCTCGAACAGGGCCGGTTTGCCCTTGAGCGTGTCGACCTGGTATTCTTCCGGGAAGGTGACGTTGACGTTGACTTCGTCGCCGGCCGAAGCGCCGATCAACTGGTCTTCGAACCCCGGGATGAAGCGGCCCGAACCGATAACCAGCGGCATGTCTTCAGCAGCGCCGCCATCGAACTTCTCACCGTCGATCGAGCCGACGAAGTCGATCACGACCTGGTCGTCTTTCTCGGCTTTGCCTTCTTTGGTGGCGTAGGACTTGTTGTTCTCGGCCAGACGCTTCAGCGAGTCGTTGATCTCGTCTTCGGTCGGCTCGGACACGAGGCGCTCGATCGTGAGGGCCGTCACGTCGGTCGGCTCGAAGTCCGGCATGACTTCGACGTGCATGTGGTAATCGAGGTCGGCTTCGCCAGCGACGACCTTGTCAGCGGCGACGTCGAGGTGGATCGACGGTCGCGAGGCCGGGCGGAGGGACTTCTCTTCCAGGGCCTTGGTCGAGCTCTCGTTGACGAGATCGTTGACGATGTCGCCCATGATCGACTTGCCGTACATCTTCTTGATGTGCGCAGCCGGGACTTTACCGGGACGGAAGCCCTTCAGGCTCATCTTCGGCTGCATCTCGGTAATCTTGTCGTTGAGCTTGGCGGCAAGCTCGCCCTTGGGGATGGAAACGCGGAATTCCCGCGAAAGACCTTCCGATTTCGTCTCGGTGACGTTCATCAGGGAACCCCAGATGTAGCTGAATGGTTAGCCCCGCCAGCGGCGCAAGCCGGGCGAGAGGAGGCGGTGTCTTACACATGCCCGATGGGCCTGTCTATGCGACTTTGCCTTAGAATCCGGGCGTTTTGCGAAGGATTTCGCGATGGGATGGTAAAGTGAAGCGCTCCGCCCTGCCCTGACCGACCCTAGAGTCGCTTCAGCGCAAATGCCCGGCCAGAACCCGACTTAAGATATTTCTCGAAAGCCGAGGCCCGCGAGTAGTCATCAAAGGCCAGATAGGTCTTTACCCGCCAAGGTCCGAACTTGGATGTGTGGGCAACGTGACCAGCGTTATGGTCCCGGAGTCGAGCCTTCAAATCGTTGGTCAGGCCTACGTAGAAATGGCCGCCATCAACGCTTTCCAGAATGTAGACGTAGGTCATCCGCGTCCCCCAACGCTGGTCCGTTGCCCGGCCCGCCTGCGCCCTATCGGGCTTCGGCGCGGCAGCCCGTCCGCCCCTCGGCTCGGCAGGCCAGCCCTATCGCTTCGCTCAGGCTGGCCTGCCGAGCCGAAGCGCGAAGCGCGAAGGCTGGTGCGGGTGGAGGGACTCGAACCCCCACGGTTGCCCGCTGGAACCTAAATCCAGTGCGTCTACCAATTCCGCCACACCCGCATCGGTAGGCCGGCGCGTAATAGAACCGTCCGGGGCGGGAGGCCAGCGCCTTTCGTCATGTGCTCAAGACCATGATAAATTCGGCCCGGACTGGATTCGCGGGAGCCTGGGGGACGGACATGCGGGGATGTTTTCGATCGGTGGCCGTTATCGGCCTGACGCTGGCGATTGCGCTGCCGAGTTCGGCCACCCCTCCCCCCGAGATGCCGGCAGCCAGCGAGCGGGAGTTGTATTGCATCGCCAACGGATTGAGCGCGGCAAACAAGCTGAGCGATGTGGGCGACGCCCTCTACCGGTCGGGAAATCGCGACAAGGCGCAGGCGGCTCTGGATGCCGCGACGAGCGCGTGCCGGACGCAGCACGGCTGGACAGACAGCCAGACCGGACTCGCGCAGATGATTGCGAGCTATGTGGCGATCAAGGAAGAGGCGGCGGAGGACATCTACGCGATCTACCAATCCGAGGACGACAATGCCACGGACATGGCGCTGAATACCCTGCAGCCGATCGCTGACGAGTTGCCGGATTCGACGGAAGCCACCCTGGTCCAGGGCGGCCAGCTGCATCCCGACGTGATCTCGCGGCTGCGCGACATGTTCAATGAAGCGGGCCAGCCTGGCTATGACAGCTTCTACTTCCCCACCGCCATGACCTGGATGCAGGCGAACGCGGCAGAGAACGCTGTTCGCAAGCGGTGGGTGTCGGAACCGAACTAGGCTTCGGCCTACGGCGTCTGGTCGCGGAGCTGGACCGTGAGGTGTTCGCGCGGGGCGATGTAGGTGTTGAGCGCCTTGAAGGTGAGGCTCAGCTTTGAAGGGTCCGGCACGTTCTTGACCAGGATGGTGAAGGTCGAGCCCGCCTTGACCGTGAAGACGTGGGCTTCGTCGTAGGCGCCTTCGGGGCCCGTGTTCTCGAGCATGTAGTCGACCGGGCTGTCATTGATGACGCTGACCGGCGTGACCGTGGTGCGCGGGAGCGGCTTGTCGACTTCGATGCGGAGCGTGGAGCGGACGACGGCTTCGACGTTTTCCTTCCGGCCGATCAGGTTGTCCTTGTAGATCGCGACGGTGTGGCCAGCCTTGAGGGCGGCTTTCAGGCCGTCGGGCGTTTCGGACTTGGTGAGGACCAGCGTGGCCGTGCGGTGGCCGCCGCCGGCGAGATCGAACTCCCAGTCGATCAGGCCGTGAATATCCGACGTGCCGAGGATGGTGAGGTTGTTGTCGAGGGCGATCTTGAACGCCTCGTCCGACATGTCGAGGCCGTTGACGACTTCGATGCCGTGCAGGAGGCCGCGCTTGATGAAGTCTGCGTGGACGGGCGTCATGCGGGCGACGCCATCTGGCGTCTGGGCATGCCAGTAGGGGTGGTTCCAGAAGGTGAAGGCGCCCTGCGCGTTGGCGGCGGTGAGCTGGGCGAGCGCGTCGCCGGTCTTGAGTGGGTTCGCGTCGGTGATGAAGACCGCGTTGATGTGGCCAGCGGGCATGGCGATTTTAGTGATCTCCGAGCCGTTGATGACCATCAGCGGTGCCTTGTTGGCGCCGACCGCGTCGGGCTTCACTTCGGCGGCCTTGGCGGCGAGCTGGTAGGAGCGGTTGCGATCCGGGTGCGGTATGTCGGCGGCCTTGGGCTGGTATTCGAGGTGTTCGGAGACGGCCATGGCGAAGAGGCCGTCGCGCTTGGCTTCCTCGACGCGGACATCGGGCCAGACCATGCCGTCGGAGAAGACGCTGTGGGTGTGGAGGTCGACGGCGAGGACCGAGCGGCCGTCTGCCAGTTTGGGGAATGCGATCTTGCGGGCGGCGGCGATGGCGGGGCCATCGTGCGCGATGGCCGGCGCGGGCGCGAGAACAGCCAGAACCAGAAGCGACGCGAACAGCTTGCGCATAGACCCCTCCGTTTGTTGCGAGGGCCTGAATGCGCCCTCTACATTACACTCGCGTGACGGCGCTCGTAGAGCTCGCGGATGGCGGCGTGGAGCGTGGCGTCGAGATCTTCTGCGGTGAGGCCGGGGCCGGCGCGCAGGCCGGCGTCGCCGTGGAGCCAGGCGGCTGCGGCAGCGGCTTCGAAGTCTGGGATGCCTTGCGCGAGGAGGCCGCCGCAGAGGCCGGCGAGGACGTCGCCTGTGCCGGCGGTGGCGAGGAATGGCGTGGCGTGGGTGTTCACGATGGCGCGGCCGTCAGGGGCGGCGATGACGGTGTCGGCGCCTTTGAGGAGAACGACGGCGTTGGCCCGTTGTGCGGCGGTGCGGACGGCTTCTATGCGGTTGGGCGAGCTGGCGAGCAGGTTCGGGAAGAGGCGTTCGAATTCGCCGGTGTGCGGGGTGAGGATGGTGGGCGCTGAGAGGATCGCGCGGAGCTGATCAGCCTGCTCGGCGAAGACGGTGAGTGCGTCGGCGTCGAGGATTAAGCTGCGCCCTGCCCGTGCGAGCGCTTCGACATTGGCGCGGGTGGCGTCTGTGACGCCGGCGGCGGGGCCGATGACGATGGCGGTGCTGCGCTCGGTTTGCGTGACGAGATCGTCGGCGCTGGTGAAGCTGTTCGACATGACGGCGGTGACGGAGGATGCGACGACCATCAGCGCTGATGGCAGGCATAGCAGCGTGACGAGGCCGGCGCCGGAGCGGAGGCCAGTTTGGGCTGCGAGGCGCGCGGCGCCGGTGTTGGCGAGGCCGCCGGTGACGACTGCCAGGCGTCCGCGCTGGTGTTTGTGCGATGTGGCGGTGGGCCAGCGGAGCTGGTTGCTCCAGAGCGCGGGGGCGTTTTCGTGGAGGCGGCTTTGGCTGACCTCCTCAACGAATTTGCCGAAGCCGATTTCGGCGGGGATGACCTCGCCGCAGAGCGAGGCGGCGGGCTGGAGGACGTGGGCGGGCTTCTTGGCGCAGAAGGTCACCGTGACGTCGGCGCGGATGGCGGGGCCGGTGATGGCGCCGGTGTCTCCGTTGATGCCGGAGGGAACGTCGATGGCGACAACCTTGGCGCCGGAGGCGTTGACCTGTTCGACGGCGAAGGCGGCCTCGCCGGTGAGGTCGCGGCTGAGGCCGGCGCCGAAGAGGCCATCGAGCACGATATCGTCGAGATGGACGCGCATGTCTTCTAGCGGCTGGCGCGGGCCAGTGCTGGCGTTGAGGGCATTTGCGCCTTCGGGGGTGCGTTCGCGCGTGGGGGCGAGATCGTAGAGGAAGACGTTGCGGCCGAGGTCGCGCAGGCGCTGGGCGGCGACGAAGGCGTCACCGCCATTGTTGCCGGGGCCTGCGAGAACGATGACGCGGCCGTGGGGAAACTCTGCGTGAAGCACATCTGCGCAGGCCTGTCCGGCTTTCTGCATCAGCGCCCAGAGCGAGATGCCGTTCTCGACAGCGCGTTGCTCGGCGGCGCGGACTTCATCGCAGGTGAGGATTGCGAGGCTCATGCGTGGACCGCGACGAGTGAGACCCAGCGGCCTTCCGTGTCGTCGTCGACGCGGCTCCAGATGATGGAGAGGCCGTAGGCGGAAATGATCGCTTCCATGTCTTCGCGCTTCCACATGACGATGTGATAATCGCCGCTCTGCCCTTTCTCGATACGCTCGCCTTCGCCGATCTGGAAGGAGAAGAGGAAGGCGCCTTTTGGCGCGATGGCGCGGGCGATGCGCTCGAGCAGCGCGGCGACCTCATCGCGCGGAATGTGCTGGATGACATAGAGCGCGACCAAGCCGTCATATGGCCCGCCCAAATCATCTGCGATCAGGTCGAGCTTCTCGACGTGCTTGTTGCGTTTGGCCTGCACCGCGATGAAGCCATCTGAGACATCGGTGCGGCGGACAACAAAGCCGCGCGCCTCCATCATGTCGGCGTCCCAGCCGGGGCCGGAGGCGACTTCGAGGATGCGGCCACCGGGCGGAAGGCGTGCGAGGAAGATGTCGAAGCCGTCCGAGCCCGTGGGCGTGCGGCCGTCTCTGGTTACTTCAGCATAGCGCTCTGCGTAGGCGTCGTAGGCCTGCACGGTCCGGCGATTATTGTCTGCGGGATCGTGCATTAGCTCCCTCGCCTCAGGTGATGATGGTTGCCGCTTCAGCGCCGAGTTCGGCGACCACGAGCTTGCCGCCGCGGCGGTCGAGTTTTGTGATGGAGGCGTGGCCGGGTTTGAATACGACGACGCGATCGTCATTCATCAGCAGACTGACGAGCGCGTTGATGGCGACGAAGTGGGAGAAGACGGCGGTTTCGTCCTGCAGCTTCTCGACAGAGGCGAGCACATTCTCGCGCCACGCCAGGAGGTCCGTTCCGGCTTCCGTCCAGGTTCCCGCCATGATGCCCTTGAGCCAGGTGACGCGATCCTCGATGCCCGGAGGGGTGATGATCTCGCCGACGCCGGTTTCGATGCGGGCGTGGGTTTCCATGAGCTTTTCGAACTCGGCGGCTGTTTCCCGGCTGCGTGCCAGTGGCGAGGTTATGCCCCGTTTGGCGCCCGCCTTTGCCAATGTTTCAGCCGCCGCGAAGGCCTGTCGCTTGCCAAGTTCCGTCAGTCCCGGGTTCGGATGGGCGCCATATGCCCCTGCGGGCTCACCATGCCGGATGAGGTAGATCATGCGCAAAACGCCTGTGACTGCTGCGATTTCCGGGTTCTAACATGGAATTTCCGCAGCGGTCTGTGGATAAACGCTAGGCTGCCTGCCTTGTTTTGTGGCGCCAATGCACATTTTTCGTGCAGCTCTGATATGGACGCACGATCTTCAGGCGCCCGGCCTATTCCCTCCCCTGACTCATCGTGCAGGAAGGCGGGCGCCCTCGGACAACAATCAGGCGCCTCTCAGGAACACTGCGATGAAAAAAATCGAGGCCATCATCAAGCCGTTCAAACTCGACGAGGTGAAGGAGGCTCTTCACGCCGTCGGTCTGCAGGGCATGACCGTGCTTGAAGCCAAGGGCTTCGGCCGCCAGCGTGGCCACACGGAACTCTATCGCGGCGCAGAATACATCGTCGACTTCCTGCCTAAGCTGAAGATCGAGGTCGTCGTCTCCGACGCCCAGCTCGAGGCAGCGGTCGGCGCGATCACGAAATCGGCTCACACGGGCAAGATCGGCGACGGCAAGATTTTCGTCTCCGAAATCGCGGAAGTGATCCGGATTCGTACGGGCGAGACTGGCGATCAGGCGATCTGATCTCTACAGCATTTTTGGATTGGGTCCGCCGGGACCCAGGGTGAAAACGAGGGAGACACTAGGTGTCGGACGCTATCTTCAAGACCATCAAGGAAAAAGACGTTCAGTACGTCGATCTGCGTTTCACCGACATGCGCGGTAAGATGCAGCACGTCACCTTCGACCTCTCGATGGTCGACAAATCGCTGTTCGAAGACGGCACGATGTTCGACGGTTCGTCGATCTCGGGCTGGAAGGCCATCAACGAGTCCGACATGCTGCTGATGCCGGATCCCTCCTCCGCCCGCATCGACCCGTTCTTCCAGAACACTACGCTCGCCATCATGTGCGACATTCTGAACCCGAACGACAACACGCCGTACAACCGCGACCCGCGCACGATGGCGAAAAAGGCCGAGCTGTACCTGAAGTCGGCCGGCATCGGCGACACGGCCTATTTCGGCCCGGAAGCCGAGTTCTTCGTGTTCGACGACGTTCGCTGGAACACCGACCCGAACAACACGGGCTACTCGTTCGACGACCGCGAACTGCCGTACAACACCGGCCGCCAGTATGAAGGCGGCAACATGGGCCACCGTCCGGGTCCGAAGGGCGGCTACTTCCCCGTCCCGCCGGTCGACAGCCTGCAAGACATGCGCTCGGAAATGCTGACGCTGATGGGCGAACTCGGCCTTCAGCCTGAAAAGCACCACCACGAAGTCGCCCCGGCCCAGCACGAACTCGGCATGAAGTTCAACACGCTGGTCACGATGGCCGACAACATGCAGCTGTATAAGTACATCGTGCACAACGTTGCGCACTCGTACGGCAAGACCGCCACGTTCATGCCGAAGCCGTACTACAAGGACAACGGTTCGGGCATGCACGTCCACCAGTCGCTCTGGAAGGACGGCAAGCCGCTGTTCGCCGGCGACAAGTATGCCGACCTCAGCCAGGAATGCCTCTGGTACATCGGCGGCATCATCAAGCACGCCAAGGCGATCAACGCGCTGTCGAACGCCACGACCAACTCGTACAAGCGTCTCGTCCCGGGCTATGAAGCGCCGGTGCTGCTGGCCTACTCGGCTCGCAACCGCTCGGCTTCGGTCCGTATTCCGTGGACCCCGAACCCGAAGGGCAAGCGTATCGAAGTCCGCTTCCCCGATCCGGCTTCGAACCCGTACCTCACCTTCACGGCCCTGATGATGGCCGGCCTCGACGGCATCAACAAGAAGATCGATCCGGGTCCGTCCATGGACAAGGACCTCTACGCGCTGCCGCCGGAAGAGCTCAAGAACATCCCGACTGTCTGCGGCTCGCTCCGCGAAGCTCTCACGAGCCTCGATGCCGACCGCGACTTCCTCAAGGCCGGCGGCGTCATGGACGACGATTTCATCGACGCCTACATCGACCTCAAGATGGAAGAAGTCCTGCGTATGGAAACGCACCCCCACCCGGTCGAATTCGACATGTACTACAAGTCGTAATCGACCTTATGCCTGCCGGTCCGCCGGCAGGCTTGCCGGGGGGCAAGGAAGCGGCGCTGGAGCAATCCAGCGCCGTTTTCCTTTTGTGATGTAGGCGGGATATGAGGGCGCATGAACCTGCGCACGCTCTTCGGCCTTGCTATCGCCCTGCTCGTCTCTGCCTGCGCATCGACGCCCGCGCCGGATGCGAAGCCGCCCATCACGATCCTCGTCTCGATCGACGGATTCCGGGCGGACTATCTGGATCGTGGGTATTCGCCGACGCTCTCGCGTCTCGCGGAGATGGGCGTGCGCGCGTCGATGCGGCCCAGTTTTCCGTCGGTGACTTTCCCGAACCACTACACGCTGGTGACGGGCAAGCGGCCCAATCACCACGGCATCGTCAACAACACGTTCGAGGATCCGCGCTTCCCGATGCTGTTCTCGATGGATCCGAAGGTCGCGTTCGATCCGCGCTGGTGGGAACAGGCGACGCCGATCTGGGTGTCCGCGGAGAAGCAGGGCAAGCAGGCCGTTACGATGTTCTGGCCGGGGTCTGACTTCGAGCTCGGGGGCGTGCGGCCGACGCGTTGGCGCCTGTTTGACCAGTCGCTTCCCGGGTTCTCGCGTGTGGATGCCCTGCTCGGCTGGCTCGATGACACGTCGATCTCGCCGCAACTGGCTACGCTGTACTTCGATCTCGTCGATACGGCGGGGCACTATTACGGGCCCGATGCGCTCGAGACGATGGGCGCCGTAGCTGAAGTAGACGCCGCGATTGCGCGCCTGCTGGAGGGCCTGGAGAAACGCGGGCGGACTGCGAACGTTGTCGTCGTGGCAGACCATGGCATGGCGTCCGTCTCGACGAGTCGTACGGTTGATCTGGGCGTTGCGCCGGACATTGCGCGCGTGATCTGGGCTGGACCGTTTGCGGGGATCGCGCCGGTGGCGGGTCGCGAAGCCGATGCGGAGGCAGCGCTGCTCGGGCGCAAGGAGCATGGCGAATGCTGGCGTAAGGGAGAGATGCCAGAGCGGCTGGCCTATGGAACGAACGCGCGCATCCCGGCGATCATCTGCCTTGCAGATGTGGGTTGGATGTTCGCCTCTTCGCAGCTTGCGCCCTACTCGCGAGCATCACTGGGCGCGCATGGCTTCGATCCGGAGTCGCCGGAGATGGCTGCGTTGTTCGTCGCCAATGGTCCGGCGTTCAGGACTGGGATGACGTTGCCGCGCTTCGACAACGTGTCGGTCTATCCGCTGCTCGCGCAGTTGATCGGCATCACGCCGGAGGCGAATGATGGCGCGCTGTCCGATACGGCTGCTGGCCTGATCGGCCGCTAGGCTTTCCAGTCCAAGATCGCCGCACCGCCCATGGCTGGGTCGCTCGTGAGTGCGCCGCCGATTTCGTGGCGGCCGGCGTAGCGTCGCTTCCAGGAAGGATCGCCTTCGCGGGTGAGGACGAAGTCGTACCAGCCGCTGGTTTTCATCAGGCTCCAGCGGTGTTCGATCAGCGCGGGTTTGCCCTTTGCGGGCGGTATCAGGGCTTTTGCTGACAGATGTTCGGCGTATGCGGCCGGTTTGGCGTTGATGCGATCCTTGGCGCCGCGCGATGTGATTTCGAAGCCGAGGGTGAAGTTGATCGGGCCGCCGACCATCGGCTCGATGCGTGCAGCAACCAGCGGGCGCTGGGCGTCAGCACTGCTGCCCGCGAATGAGCGGAAGAAGCCGTTCGGGCCGTAAACGCAGACGTCGTATGCGCCGGCCTGCCAGTCGCCTTCAAGCGACTTGCCGGGCTCGACAGTGTAGCGGCGCGGGGGCTGGTCGAGGCGGTGGCAGTCGTAGGCGTGGAAGACGGCTGTGGCCTTGCCCTTGTTCTCGAAGCGCAGGCGCAGCGGGCCGTTGCTCTCCACTTCGCGGACTTCGAGCGCATACGGCAACGGGCGTGAGCGGCGAACGCCGGTGGCTTGCACGGGCGCGAGCGGTTCGGCGGGTGTTGGCGGTTTGGTGCGGCCCGGCAGGGCCTTGGCGCGTTGGGCGGTATCGGCCGTGGCGGGGAGTTCGGCGACGGCTTCGTTGGGCGTCTTGAAGTCGAAGCAGCTGGTGAGGTCGCCGCAGACGGCGCGGCGCCAGGGCGAGATGTTGGGCTCTGCGACGCCGAAGCGCGTCTCGCAGAAACGGATGACCGAGGTGTGGTCGAAGACTTCGGAGTTCACGAAGCCGCCGCGGGCGAAGGGCGAGATGACATAGAGCGGAACGCGGGGCCCGAGGCCGTAGGGGCGATCCATGAGGTCGTCGCGCTCGGAGGTTTTCTCGCTGGGCGCGCGCACGAGGTGGTATTCGCCAGCGGTGTCGACGGTGGAGCCGCCGAGCATCTTGCCGGCGGCGTCTTTCGCTGGCGGGGCTGGCGGCGGGACGTGGTCGAAATAGCCATCGTTCTCGTCGAAGTTCACAAGCAGAGCGGTACGGGCCCAGACCTCGGGGTTGGACGTGAGGCAATCGAGGACGTGGGCGATGTAGTCGGCGCCTTGTGCGGGGCTGGAGGGGCCGGGGTGCTCGCTGTCGAAGGACGGCGCGATAACCCATGAGACCTGCGGAAGCGTTCCGGCGGCGACGTCGGCGCGCATGACATCGAGGTGCTGGGTTGAATGGCCCTTGGCGGCGAGCGCGGGATTGCTGCCCGGCGCCTTGGCGATGCTGTCACGGAAGGCCTTGAAGCCGACGAGCGGGTTGTCGCCGAAATTGTCGGCCATGTCCTCGTAGATCTTCCAGCTGATACCGGCGGCTTCGAGGCGCTCGGGGTAGGTCGTCCAGGTGTAGGGCTCTTTGGCGATGGGCTGCTTCTCCGGCAGCGTGTCGTGCGAGTTGGAGATGGACGGGCCGCCGCGCGTGCCCTGCCCGTCATTCGTGCCGGACCACTGGAAGAGGCGGTTGGTGTTGGTGCCGCCGGTGAAGGAGCAGTGGTAGGCGTCGCAGATTGTGAAAGCGTTGGCGAGCGCGAACTGGAACGGGATGTCGGCCTGTTCGAAGTAACCCATCGAATGCGGGTTTTTGTGATCGGGCCAGTTTGTGAGACGGCCGTTGTCCCATCCGTACTGTGCGTCGGGCCAGGAGTGCGGCGTGCCTTCGACGCGCATGTGGGCGAAGGTCTGCGCGGTGTTGAGCGGGAATGGCGCGATCTGTTTGGGCTCGCCCTTGGTATAGGACTGGCGCCAGACTGTGCGGCCTTCGGGTAGCGGGATCGGGAAGCGATCTGCGAAGCCGCGGACGCCGTTGAGCGTGCCGAAGTAGTGGTCGAAGGATCGGTTCTCCTGCATCAGGATGACGATGTGGTCGATGTCCTTGATCGTGCCGGTCTTCACCTTGGCGTCGATCGCCCAGGCATTCTGGATGGCGGGCGGCAGCGTCAGGGCTGCGGCTCCGAGGGCGAGAAGGCGGCGGCGGTCGATCTGTGTCATGTGAACAGGCTAGCTGTTTCATATGACGTGGTCATGTCCCCGACGCATGACCATTTTCAGCGCCGGGCGGCTTTCCGTTTGGGAATGGGCCGCTAGGGTCGCCCGATGCGAGTCTTCCTTACAGCCCTACTGACGATCGCCCTTTCGGCTTGCAGCACGCTGGCCGACAGGGCGTCCCAGTCCCTGAATGCGGCTGGCATTGAGGGCACGCGGTGGGGCCTCGTTGTGATGACGATGGACGGAAAGGAACTTGTTGCGATCCGCCCGGACGAGCGGTTCACGCCCGCGTCCAACACGAAGATCTTTACAGTGGCGGCGGCGTTTCACCGGCTTGGTGATCTGACACAGGCCGATCCTTCGATGGGAACGTCAGTGCGCGTCGTTACCGGCGCGGACGGCGCAATAGACCTGCTGTTGGTGGGCGGCGGCGACCCCATGCTGGTGGATGGCGCGGATTGCGTGCGCGACTGCCTCGCTTCGCTGGCGGACATGGTGGCGCAGAATGGCGTGACGCGCATCCGCAATGTTGTTGGCGATGACCGGCTCTATCCGGACCAGCCATGGGCGCTGGGGTGGAGCTGGGAAGACCTTGTCACGCGGTCGGGTGCGCCAACATCCGCGCTGACGGTGAACAGCAATGAGGTGGGGATCGTCATCAAGCCCGGCGCCGCTGTTGGCGATCCGGCGATCGTGACATGGCGGCCGAGTGATGTGCTCGGCGGCGCTCCACCCTATGCGCTGACCAATGAGATGGTGACGGTCGCTTCGGTCGACGGCGATCCGGATGCGTTGATCGGGATGGAGCGGCCGGCGGGGTCTTCGGGCCTTCGCGTGTATGGACGCGTCGAGGCAGGATCGCCTGCACGGACTATTCCAGTCGCGGTGACGAGCCCGGCTGAGGCAGCGGCCTGGCGGTTCTCGCATCTACTGCGCGAGCGTGGCGTTGTGATCGAGGGAACTGCGCTGGCCTCTCATCGGCCGCAGGTGCTTGAGGACACGCCGAAGCTCCGGAAGGATGGCGCTGTGCCCTCGCCCGCAATGCAAGGCACGGAGATCGCGCGGCTGTTGCCGCCGCCTTTGATCGAGGATGCGACCTTCCTGATGAAGCAGAGCCAGAACCTCCATGCCGAACTTTTCCTGCGGCGGCTGGGGCGCGTCGAGGGCAGCGGGTCGGTGGAGGATGGACTGGCGATCATCGGGCAGATGCTCGACGGGATCGGCGTTGATCGCAGAGAGTGGGACTTCTCGGATGGCGCCGGAATGTCGATCTACAATCGCGTGACGCCGCGCACGGTGGCGAAGCTGCTTTACTGGTCGGCTCAACAGGGTTGGGGCGAGCAGTTCCGCAGCACCCTGCCGGTAGGCGGGGTGGATGGAACCCTGCGGCGCAGGTTTGCGGGCACGTCGCTGGAGGGCCGGGTGTTTGCGAAGACGGGGACTCTGAACGGCGTAAACGCCCTGTCAGGCTTCATGCTGACCAAGAGCGGCAAGACGTTGATTTTCTCGGCCTATGCGAACGATCGGCCGTCCGTGGCGGGGCCCGCGATTGCTGCAATGGACGCAACGCTGGTTGAGATTTCGGAAACGAACTGAAGCGACTTACTGCTTATGGTTGAAGCGGCTTTAACCGTGTTCGGTTATGGTCCCGCCCATGGGTCGGAAGCTTTTCCTTTCAGTAATCGCCGCGCTGGGCGTCAGCGCCTGCGCAGGTGCGCCGCAGCCGTCGAACGCGGAAATCGCGGACGCATGCCTGCTGCTGAAAGAGAACAAGCCCTGGCATGACGTGATGCGCGAGACCGCCCGCCGGTGGGGCGCGCCGATGGGATTCCAGCTCGCCGTCATCAAGCAGGAAAGCAGCTTCGACAGCCGCGCTCTCGCCCCGCGTGGCGAGCGTGAGTGGTTTGGTCTGGTCGAGGGCAAGCGCGTTTCGTCGGCCGCTGGTTATAGCCAGGCGCTGGACGGCACGTGGGAGATGTACAAGCGCGAGACGGGTCGCGGCGGCGCCAACCGCCACAACTTTGCGGACTCGTCCGACTTCATCGGCTGGTACTACAACACGACCGGCAAGCGCACAGGGCTCGGGCCGTACGACTATCGCGAGCACTATCTCGCCTACCATGAAGGCGCGACGGGCTATCTGAAGGGCTCTTGGAAGAGCAAGGGCTGGCTTATCTCGACGGCCGGCCGCGTAGCGCAGCAGGCGGCGCGCTATGAGAGCCAGATCAGCACGTGCGACGCGCTGAAGCCGCAGAAATTCTTAGGGCTGTTCTAGGTTTCTGTTCTAGGCCTTCGGCTTCTTCTCGCGCGACAGCGCTTTCGCTAGGAAGCACCCCAAGGCAATCGCCAGCACCACCAGCTCGATCACGAGCGGCAGATCCGTGATGCCGGGCCAGATCAGCCAGAGCAGCACGCCGCCGACGATCAGGTTGCCGCCGCCCCACAGAACGTTGCGCACCGGGCTATCGAGCGTGCCTGCGCCGCCCGAGAAAGGCGTCGGGAACTGCTTGCCTGCGATGCCGTGAACGTAGTGCGGGATGCCGTTGACGAGGAAGGCGGTCGCGGGGATGGCGACGAGGTAATACCACCAGGGGATCATTGCGCCGCCTTTGCTGGCTGCAGGTCGAAGACGCGAACGCTCGCGAATGTGGGAAGGATCATCCCTTCGGCTGAGAAAGTATAGGGTACGAGCACCATCGCCCGCATGTGACGGATGGCGATCACGTCCTCTCCCTTGAACTTACCGCCCCATACGCGCGGCGGCGCCAGACCGATCTTCATGCCGATCATGGCCGGGCTTTCGGCGCCCCGCGTCAGGTCCGACGCAATCGGCGCGACAACATACCCGACCGTTTGCGCATCCCAGAACCTGATCGACGCCAAGCCTCCGGGCGTCATGAACATCGCCATGTCTCGCGCTACGCTTTGATCTATTCGCGACGGCAAGGGCGTGGCGGCTTCGTACGGTGAGAGGTCGATCTTCGGCAGGGCCGCCACACTCCGTTTGGCTTCGGCACGAACGACATTCCAGTCGGCGCCGTACACTTTTTCCGCGATCGCAGCCGCGGCCCGCTGCAAGGCGGGAGCGTCGTCGCCATGATCCTTTTCGATAGCAAGGACCTCGGCCTCGAACCGGTCGCGCATCGTTTCGATTGCCGCGCTTGGACCCGACGCCGGAGCCGCCCCGCAAGCAGACAGGCACAAGACCAGAAGAGACGCCCAGATTGCCCGCATGTTCGATCTCCCTGCCGTGGACCATTGAAGAGCTGGAGCGTGACCAGACCAAGACAATATGCCCCAGCCGGTTCGTATCTACTTGGTGTTGCTGTGGATGACCTGCTGGGGAAAGCGTTTTACGGCTGTGACACCGGCGGATTACAAGGGTTTCTTTAACACCGGAATTGTCCACTCGGCAGCCTTCGGGCTAGGTCGCAACTCGCGATTCCGGCGCTGATTCGGTCTCAGGAAAATCATGGCTAAGAACAACCAGGCAAAGATGTTCGGCGGCGACAAGTCGGACTCCTCGTCCGACTACACCGCGAAGGACATCGAGGTTCTCGAGGGCCTTGAGCCGGTGCGGAAACGCCCGGGCATGTATATCGGCGGCACGGACGAGCGCGCCTATCACCACCTGTTCGCCGAAGTGCTGGACAACGCCATCGACGAAGCGGTGGCCGGTCACGCTTCGCGGATCGACGTGACGCTCGACAAGAACGGCTTCGTTACCGTGCGCGACGACGGCCGCGGTATGCCTATCGATGCGCACCCGAAATTCCGGAACAAGTCGGCGCTCGAAGTCATCTTCACGATGCTGCACTCGGGCGGCAAGTTCTCCGGCAAGGCCTACGCCACGTCGGGCGGCCTGCACGGCGTGGGCGCATCGGTCGTGAATGCGCTGTCGGACAAGATGGAGGTGGAGGTCGCACGCGACCGCAAGCTCTATCGCCAGACTTACAGCCGCGGGAAACCGACCTCGAAGCTCGTTCCGGTCGGCGCGGCGCCGAACCGTCGCGGCACGCAGGTCAGCTTCCATCCGGATGCTGAAATCTTCGGCGACAAGCTGCACTTCAAGCCGTCACGCCTCTACGCGATGTCCAAGTCGAAGGCATATCTCTCACGGGCCGCCGAGATCCGCTGGAGCTGTGATCCGAGCCTGATCAAGGAAGGGGACACGACGCCGGCGGAAGCCACTCTCTCCTACCCCAACGGCCTTGCCGACATGCTGAAGGAGCTTGTGACGGAGTCCAAGCTCGTCCTGCCGGACGCCTTCACGGGACGCGTCGAGAACAACGACAGCGGCGCTGTTGAATGGGCGGTCGTTTGGTCGGCCAACGGCTTTGGCGAGGCTGACGGCTTTGCGCGCACGTACTGTAACACCATCCCGACGCCTGAAGGCGGCACGCACGAAGCCGGTATGCGCTCGGCGCTCACCAAAGGCCTGCGCGCTTATGGCGAGATGGTCGGCAACAAGAAGACCGGCCTGATCACGGCGGACGATGTGATGGGAACGGCTGGCGCTGTGCTCTCCGTGTTCATCCGCAACCCGGAGTTCGTCGGTCAAACGAAAGAGAAGCTGTCCACGCAGGACGCTTTCCGCATCACTGAAAACGCGATGCGCGACCGGTTCGATCACTGGCTCACCGCATCGACGGCCAACGCCAACCGCCTGCTCGAATGGGCGATCGGCCAGGCTGAAGACCGGATGCGCAAGCGCAAGGACAAGGAAGTCGCGCGCCAGTCGGCGACACGGAAGCTGCGCCTGCCGGGCAAGCTGGCGGATTGCTCCAACGGATCGGCAATCGGCACTGAACTCTTCATCGTAGAAGGTGACTCGGCCGGTGGTTCGGCCAAGCAAGCGCGCAACCGTGAGACGCAAGCCGTGCTTCCTTTGCGCGGCAAGATCCTGAACGTCGCCAGCGCGGGCGATGAGAAGCTGTCGGGCAACAAGGAGCTCAGCGATCTGGCGACGGCGCTGGGCACGGGCCTTGCGCATCGCTTCCGCGTGGAAGACCTGCGTTACGAACGGATCGTCATCATGACGGACGCCGACGTCGATGGGGCTCACATCGCGGCGCTGCTGATCACCTTCTTCTATCGCCAGACGCCGGGTCTGATCGACAGCGGCAGGCTCTATCTCGCCATGCCGCCGCTCTATCGTATCAGCCAGGGCACCAAATCGATGTACGCGCGCGACGACGCGCACAAGGAAGAACTGCTGAAGACCGAGTTCAAGGGCAAGAACCCGGAGATCGGGCGCTTCAAGGGTCTGGGCGAGATGATGCCCGCCCAGCTCAAGGAAACGACCATGAACCCGGCCACGCGCACCATGGCGCGCGTGCAGCTGCCGAAGTCGCCCAAGGCGATCGAGGAACTGGTCGAGACGCTGATGGGCAAGAAGCCGGAACTCCGCTTCAAGTACATCCAGGACAACGCCAAGTTCATCGAAGAACTGGACGTCTAATCCACCGCAAAGGTTGTTGTGCGCGTCAATCTGTGCACATCCAGTCGGTGACTGGAGCACGGAACGGATGAGCGACGACAAGGCCATGCCGGAACAGACCAACTGGGCGGGCTGGCACGCCTCCCAGATGGTGACGCACGCGCCGTATGCCGTGGCGCTGGGAATGAAGTTCCTGTCGTCGTCGGAGGACGGTCGCGGCTCGATCCTGCTACCCTGGCGGGCGGACATCTGCGGCGCAGATGGCAGCGACATCCTTGCGCCGGGCGCGGTGACGGCGCTGATCGATCATGCCTGCGGGCTGGCGATCATGGCGGGCTTCGGCATGACTGCGAACCCGGCGACGCTGGACCTGCGGATCGACCACATGCGCCCCGCGAAACCGAGCTTGAGCGTCACCTGCGCTGCGCACTGCTACAAGGCCACGCGGACGATCGCCTTCCTGCGGGCCGAGGCGTGGGACATCTCGCAAGATGATCCGATCGCCACCGCACAGGCGGCCTTCATCCTCAACCGGCGCGAGGGCTGAGGTCATGGCGGACATTCACCAGATCATCGCAACCTCGCCGTTCGGCCGGTTCATGGGGATCGAGACGAAGATCGACGCGCGCGGCGTGCTGGCCATCCTGCCCGCACGGCCGGACCTGATCGGCAATACGAGCATTCCGGCGCTGCATGGCGGCGGCGTAGCGGCGTTCCTCGAGATCACCTGCCTGCTCCAGCTGGCGCATCAAATGGACACCACGGCACCTGCCCGGACGATCGACTTCAGCGTCGAATACCTGCGTCCGGGTCGGCCGGAGCCGGTCTATGCCCGGGCGGTGGTACGCCGGATGGGCCGACGGGTGGCCACCGTCCATTCCGAGGCCTGGCAGCGGGATGAGGCCTCGCCGATCTGCCTGGTGCGGTGCCATTTCCGGCTGCCTGAGCCGCGCCCGGAAGCCGTAGCCAACGCCTGAACTGCCCAAATGCCCGCCTGCTATGCTTAAGGCGACGCGGAAACGTAGTGGAATCGCGCTATATCCTGCGATACGGGCCGCAGGATTGACTTGAGGCCGGGGGGGTCTATTCCTCCGCGGGTTCCCGTAAAGCCCCGTGTTTCCGCTCGCGGCCCGGCCGACGAGCCTGAAAAGACAATCTGATGACGTTTGACGAGCTGAGCCTCGACCCCCGCATTCTGGAAGCCGTAAAAGGCGCCGGATACACGACGCCGACGCCCATCCAGGAACAGGGCATCCCTGCCGTTCTCGGTGGCCGCGACGTGACCGGCATCGCCCAGACGGGCACGGGCAAGACGGCCGCCTTCGTCCTTCCTATGATCCACAAGCTGGGCCAGGGCCGCGCCAAGGCGCGCATGCCGCGCTCGCTGATCCTCGAGCCGACCCGCGAACTCGCCGCCCAGGTGGCCGAACAATTCGAGAAGTATGGCGCGGGCTACAAGCTGAACATGGCGCTGCTGATCGGCGGCGTTTCGTTCGGCGACCAGGAAAAGAAACTCAACGCTGGCGCTGACGTGCTGATCGCGACGCCGGGCCGCCTGATGGATCACTTTGGCCGTGGCGGCCTGCTGATGACCGGCGTGCAGATGCTGGTGATCGACGAAGCTGACCGCATGCTCGACATGGGCTTCATCCCGGACATCGAGAAGATCTGCACGCTGCTGCCGAAAACGCGCCAGACGCTGCTGTTCTCCGCCACGATGCCGCCGGAGATCACCAAGCTCGCCAAGCAGTTCCAGAAGGAGCCGGTGCGTATCGAGGTCTCGAAGCCTGCGACGACGGCTTCGACGATCACCCAGTACGTCACGCACTGCCCGTCCAACGAGGACACGATCAAGCGCGCCGTGCTGCGCTCGATCATCAAGGCCAAGCTGACCGATCAGGGCATTGTGTTCTGCAACCGCAAGACGGAAGTGGATATCGTCGCGAAATCGCTGGCGAGCCATGGCTTCGATGCTGCCGCCATTCACGGCGACCTGCCGCAGAGCCAGCGGATGGCTACGCTCGACCGCTTCCGCAACAAGGATCTGAAGCTGCTGGTTGCATCGGATGTGGCCGCGCGCGGTCTCGACATTCCGGAAGTCAGCCAGGTCTTCAACTACGCCCCGCCGCCGAACTCCGACGACTACGTGCACCGTATCGGCCGCACGGGCCGCGCAGGACGCCTCGGCGAGAGCTTCACGATTGTCTCGCCGGGCGACACGCGCCTGTGGGATGCCGTGCTGAAGCGCATCGGCAAGGATCCCGAACAGTTCATTCCCGAGGGCATGGAAGAAGCCGTGGGCGAAGCCCGCAGCCGTGGCCCTGCTCCCGGCCGTGACCGGTTCGACAAAGGTCGCGGCGGTCGTGGACGCGGTCGCGACCGTGGCCGTGGCGGCGAGCGGCGCGAAGAGCGCGGGCCCCGTGAGGATCGTCCGCAGGCAGAGCCAGCTGCTGTTGCAGCGGCGCCGACCTTCATCCCGCCTCAGGTCGAGGACATGGAAGTCGATCAAATCGCTCCGATCGTGGAGGCTGAAGAGGCCGCCCGTGAGGAGCAGCCAAGGCGTGAAGGCCGTGGCCGCGGCGGACGCAATCGCGACCGCAACCGCGGCGGGGACCGCAACGAGCCCCGCGGAGACCGGAACGAGCCGCGTGCCGATCGCAATGAGTCGCGCGGCGACCGTGATCGTGGCGGCCGGAATCGGCGCGGCGAACTGACGCCGGGCGACCCGCAGGGCGGCGACGAGAAGTTTAAGGGAATGGGCGACCATGTCCCCGCTTTCCTGTTGAGAACGCTCGGGAAACGCGAAGAAGCCTGAGAAACCGGACGGTTTTGGCGCCCACGGACTTAACGTCGGGCAATCGATTTTAGCCAATCCGTAACCGCTTCCGTTCAGTAATTGCTCCAGAGATTGGCGCCCATGAAGCGGGCCAATCCGAGGGGCGCGATCGCGATGCTGAACACCCAGCTGCAAGGGCCGGAAGGCTTGGCTCTCGGCCACAAGACCGTGGATGAGATGGGCCGCCAACTGCTGCCGGTCAGCCCGCAGAATTACGAAGTCTGGCTGACCTACCTCACGCATTCCTCGCCTGATCTTCGCCAGGCGCTCGACAAGCTGCTGGCCACGGGCAAGCAGCTGACCGCCGACGACATGGAGCAGCTCTATGAGCGCTTCTTCTCGACGACCCACCTCTCGACCCAGGTCATGGAAACGGGTTCGCGGATCGCGCACGAGATCGCGGACGCGCTTGATGCCCTGAAGAAAGCCGGCGCGACGACCGAACGCTATGGCGCGACCCTGAACGTGGCCGCTGACTCGCTGCAGAACGCCACGATCGATGGCGACGCGCTGAAGCGTCTGATCAACGTGCTGTCGTCCGCCACGACTGAGATGTCGAAGCAGAACTCCAACCTGTCGTACAAGCTCGCCCAGTCTTCGCAGGAAATGGAAAAGCTGCGCACGTCGCTGCGCCAGGCGCGCGCCGAGGCGCTGACGGATGCGCTGACCGGCATCGCCAACCGCAAGCTGTTCGACGAGACCCTGCGCCTGCGCAAGGAGGAGTCGGACAACGAGAAGACCGAGCTGGCGCTGCTGCTTTGCGACATCGACCACTTCAAGTCGTTCAACGACACCTGGGGCCACCAGACGGGCGACCAGGTCATCCGCTTTGTCGCTTCCGCCCTCACCAAGTTCGCCCTGCCCGATCACCTCGTGGCCCGTTACGGCGGCGAAGAGTTCGCGGTGATCATGCCGCGCACGACGCTGAAGGACGCCGGCCGCATCGCCGACCAGATCCGCAGCGCCATCGAAGCCAAGCGCCTCGTGCGCCGCTCGACCAACGAAACCATCGGCGCCGTCACGGTGTCTTTCGGCGCGGCGATGTATGCAGCTGGCGAGAGCGTTGGGCAGCTGATTACGCGTGCGGACGAATGCCTCTACATGTCCAAGCGCAACGGCCGTAACCGCGTCACGCTGGAAACCCAGATGCCGCCGCTCGCGACCAACGCCGCTTAGACTTAGAGCACCACCGCCATCAGGAAGCCGTCATAGCCTTTGACGCCGACCGTCTGCACGGCGGTCGATGAGACGCGCGGTTCTTTGGCGATCAGATCAAACATCTTGCGCACGCCCTGAACACGCGCATCGCCGTTCGGGTCGGTGACGGCGCCTTCACGCACGACATTGTCGACAATGATGATCGATCCTTTTCGCGACATGCGGAGCGCGTGCGTGAAGTAAGCCGCGTTGTCTTCCTTGTTGGCGTCGATGAAAGTGAAATCGAACGGGCCGCTCAGACCCGGCAACAGGTCGATCGCTGGGCCAACTTTCACCTCGACCTTCGCAGCGGGCCTGGCGCGGGCGATGTTCTTGCGGGCGACGTCTGCGTTGTGGGGTTCCAGCTCGAGTGAGATCAGCTCGCCACCTTCCGGAAGAGCGCGCGCCAGCCAGATGGTGGAGTAGCCGCCCAGCGTGCCGACTTCGAGGATGCGCTTGGCGCCGGTGGACAGCGCCATGAGGTGAAGCATCTTTCCCTGCGCCGCTGAGACGGCGATGGCGGGCAGGCCTGCAGCGGCGCTGTCGCGGATGGCGGCGGAGAGCGCTTCGTCTTCGGTGACCAGCCGATCTTCGATGTAGCTGTCGACGTCGGTCCAGATCCGGATGCTCATTTCTTCGCCCTCGCTTTTGTCGGCGCTTTGGCAGACTTCGTTGCAACCGCCTTCTTCTTGGCGGGAGCGGCTTTCTTTGTCGCTTTAGCTTTCGCCGCCATCGCGGAGATTGCAAAGGATCGGCGCGCCAGCGCTACCGCCTCGTCGGGATCATCCGCAGCCGTATCCGGCAGGCTCCAGTAAGCCACGTCCCGAACCGCGCCGTCCTTCGTCACGGAGTAGCGCCAGGGTTTGCTGCCCTGCTCTTCCAGTTCGGTGCCCAGCGCCGTGTCAGCTTTCAGGAAGAACGTATCGTCGTCCAGAACGGCGAAGCTGACGCCTTTGTGGGAGAGCAGCGCGCCGCCGAACATGCGCTTCATCTCGAGCTTGCCGAAGCCGGCGAGAAGCTCGAGCACATAGTCCGGAAATCCGGGTGACAGCGGCATGCCGCCTTGTCGCGCAAAATGGAGAGTGTGGCCAGAGGCCGGAGCGCTACTCGGCCGCTTGTGCCGGAACGATGGTCACGCTCTCGCCGCAGCCGCACGCGTCCGTCTGGTTCGGGTTCGTGAAATTGAACTTCGAATGCATCGGCGTGACTTCGTAATCGATGACCGAGCCGAGCAGGAACAGCACCGCCTTGGCGTCGATGATGATCGAGACGCCATTGTCCTCCACCCGCTCGTCCAGCGGATCGGCGGCGTCGGCATAGCTCATCGTGTATTCCATGCCCGCGCAGCCAGCATTCTTCACGCCCACGCGCAGGAAGCCCGCGCCTTTTTCGGCCATGAGTTCCCGCACCTGCGCCGCTGCGGCGTCAGTCAGGGTCACAACCTTGGGGCGAGGACGTCTGGCCATATGGCTTAAATGGATATCCTGAAACCGGCTTACAACATGTTGAGCGCGAGACGGGCCTCGTCGCTCATGCGCGAGGGATCCCATGGCGGATCGAAGACGATGGTCGCCTTGGCCGAGCGGACGCCTTCGACCTTGCGGGCGGCATCCTCCACCCAGCCGGGCATTTCGCCCGCTACGGGGCAAGCAGGGGCCGTCAGGGTCATCTCGATATCGACATGGCGGTCGTCATTGATGTCGACCTTGTAGATCAGGCCCAGCTCGTAGATGTCGACCGGAATTTCCGGGTCGTACACCTTCTTGAGCTCCTGGATCAGGTTGTCCGTGATGGTATCCAGCTCGTCCTGCGGGATAGTCGACGGCTTCGCATCGCCCTCTGCAGGGGCGGCGGTCTCCGGCATCTGATGCTTCAGGTCGTCAGCCATTACGCACTCTATGACAGCATCTTCCGGGCCTTGGAAAGCGCCTCCACGAACACGTCGACTTCCTCGAGCGTATTGTAGAGGGCAAAGCTCGCCCGGGCTGTAGCACTAACCCCTAAATGGGACATCAAAGGCTGGGCGCAATGATGGCCAGCGCGAATCGCGACGCCATGGCGGTCCAGAATCTGCGCCAGATCATGGGGATGCGCCCCCTGCAGCGAAAATGACAGCACCGGCCCCTTCCCCCGGGCCGTCCCGTGAATGGTCAGGCCGTTGATGCCCCGCAGGGCCTCGGTGGCCCGTGCCATAAGCGCCTGTTTGTGCTCGTGGATCGCATCCCGGTCCTGGCCTTCCAGCCAGCCGATGGCGGCGCCAAGGCCGATGGCTTCCACGATCGGCGGGGTGCCAGCCTCAAAGCGGTGGGGCGGCGCGTTGTAGGTGACGCGGTCACGGGAGACGGTCTCGATCATCTCTCCCCCGCCCTCGAACGGCGGCAGGGCTTCCAGCTTCTTCTTCTTGCCGTAGAGCACGCCAATGCCGGTCGGGCCGTAAAGCTTGTGGCCGGTGAAGGCGTAATAGTCGGCGTCGAGATCGCGGACGTCGACCTTCACATTGACGATCGCCTGGCAGCCATCGAGCAGCACATCCGCGCCCACACTGTGCGCCATGTGGATCGCGCTCTTCACGTCCGGCACCGTGCCCAGCACGTTGGACATGTGGGTGAGCGCGAGGAGCTTGGTCTTCTTCGTCAGCTGCTCTTCGAGGCTGCGCAGATCGAGCGAGCCATCCGGTGTCAGCTCGACCCATTTCAGCACTGCGCCCTTGCGCTCGCGCAGGAAGTGCCACGGGATAATGTTGGAGTGGTGCTCCATCACCGACAGAACGATCTCGTCGCCGGGCTGGATGCTGGCGCCGATGCCGGCGGCCACGATGTTGATCGCTTCCGTGCCGCCCTTGGTGAAAACGATCTCGTCGATCGATGCGGCATTGAGGAAGCGGCGGGCAGCTTCGCGCGCGCTCTCGTAGGCCTGCGTGGTTTCGTTGGCGAGCGTGTGGAGGCCGCGGTGCACGTTTGCGTAGCTGTCGCGCATGACCTCGGCCATGGCGTCGATCACCGCGTTCGGCTTCTGGGCCGAGGCCGCGTTGTCGAAATAGACCAGCGGCTTGTCGTGGACCTGACGGCCGAGGATCGGGAATTGCTCGCGGATGGCGTTGACGTCGAAGCTCATGACGACGTCCCCAGCCAGGCATCGATGCGCGTCTCGGCTTCGGTGCGGATAGCGTCGTCCAGCCAGTCCGGCAGCGCTTCGACCAGGAAGGCGCGCGTGATCATGGCGCGGGCGTCGATCTCCGGCAGGCCGCGCTGGCGGAGGTAGAAGATCGCAGCTTCATCGAGCTGACCTGACGTGTTGCCATGCGCGCACTGCACGTCGTCGGCGTAGATTTCGAGTTCAGGCTTGGCGAAGACTTCAGCGCCGTCTTCGAGCAGGAGCGCGTTGTGCTCCATCTTCGCATCGGTCTTCTGCGCCACGCGCTCGACCTTGAAGCGCCCCTGAAACACGCCGCGCCCACCCTTGCGGGCTGCGCCGCGCACGATCTGGCGGACTTCGGCGTGATCGGCGTTGAGGAGAACCTGGCTGGTCAGGTCGGCATGGTTACCCTGCCCGACCAGATAGACGCCGTTGAGCTCGATCTTCGCGTTCGATCCCACAACATCGATCTCGGTTTCGATACGCGCGTAGCGCGCGCCGCCGGCGATAATGAACTGACGGAAGGTTGCGCCCTTGCCCAGCCGCACCTTGCGGTGGGCTAGAGAGACATCACCCTCTTGCTGGATCGTCACCAGTGACAGGCTCGCGCCTTCGCGGACGTCGATCTCCAGCGCGCGCGTGTCGAGACCATCGTCGCCGACACGCTCGACATCGGTACGGGTCTCGCCAGCGTTGACGACGATGCCGCCCATGCGGCGCGCGCCAATTGCGATGCGCGCAAGCACATGGCGATCGCCCGGAATGATCGGGACTTCGCGGCCCGCGAGGGCGGCGCTGAGATCGCTCCAACGCCAGCCTTCGACGCGCCGGTTCGGCAGGGCGTCAACAGCGATCACGGCGTGGCCATCACGGTGTCATAGCCGGACTTCTCCAGCTCGTGCGCCAGCTCCGGCCCGCCCGATTTCACGATCCGGCCGGCCGAGAGAATGTGGACGCGATCCGGTTTGATGTAATCGAGCAGGCGCTGGTAGTGCGTGATGACCAGCATCGAGCGGCCTTCGCCACGCAGCGCATTGACGCCTTCGGCAACGACTTTCAGCGCGTCGATGTCGAGACCGGAATCCGTCTCGTCGAGGATCATGAAGCGCGGCTGGAGCATCAGCATCTGGTAGATCTCCAGACGCTTCTTCTCGCCGCCTGAGAAGCCGACATTCAGCGGACGCTTCAGCATCTCGGGGTCGATGCGCAGCTGCTGGGCGGCCACGCGCGAGAGCTTGAGGAAATCGGGGGCAGACACTTCCGGCTCGCCACGCGTCTTGCGCTGGGCGTTCATCGCGGCGCGCACAAACGTCATCACCGGCACGCCGGCGATCTCGAGCGGATACTGGAAGGACAGGAACAGGCCCTTGGCCGCGCGGGCTTCCGGCGCCAGCGACAGCAGGTCTTCGCCTTCGAAGGTGGCCGTGCCGTCCGTGACTTCGTAGCCGTCGCGGCCAGTCAGCAGGTAGGACAGCGTCGATTTGCCCGCCCCGTTCGGCCCCATGATGGCGTGCACCTCGCCTGCGGGCACGCTGAGCGAAAGCCCCTTCAGGATTTCGCGCGCCGGACCGTCCTCGGGGACGACGCGGGCATGGAGGTTGTTGAGTTCGAGCATCAAACGCCTGCAAACACGGGATTTTCCGTAATCCCGGACCCTCTAGATAGGCCCTCTCCCTCATCTACGCGAGGGCGGGCCGGCTGGTTCGCAGGGTGTTTCAGGCCGGAGGCCCGAAATGTCCAGTAGCGCGCCCTAAAGGCTGCTATTTGAAGATCTCGGTAACCACAGGTTCGGCGCAGAACTGGGCCTTCGCCGTATCGGCAGTCAGGCCGGCTGCGGCAAAGCCGCCATCGTCGGTCACTTCGCAGGTCGTGCCCGTGATCTTGTCCGGCTCGCCCTCTGCCGTGATCTCGGCCGTGGCGATGGGCTGCAGGGCGTCGGCTTCCAGCTTGTAGAACGAGACGCTCCAGGAGTTGGCGCTGGAGCGGGCCGGCGTCGCGATATAGCCGCTGGCGGTCTTGTCGAGCGAGACGCCGCTGGGCTCGCCCACGCGCACGAACTTGCCGGCGTCGACCTGGCGCCAGACGGCCCAGGTGGTGTTCACATTGCCGGTTTCGAGCGGCAGCACGATGTCGAGCTTGCCGTCCTTGTCGAAGTCCTGCAGCGACGGGCCGTTGAACGTGTTGCCCATGCGCTCGTCGATCGCCTGCAGCGTAGCGTCGCCTGTGGCGACGACCTGGACATTGATCTGCGTGGATTCGTCCTCGGCGGGCGTGTAGCGCGCTTCGATCGCCATGCCCGACTGGTCAGCGAACATCAGGCGGCAGTCGGGGTGCTTCCAGCCATCGGCGCCGGCATCCTTGGCTTCGACGCCAGCGCAATCCGGCAGCGGCATGCGCTTGGCGGCGGGAGCCGTTCCAGCGGCAGCGCCGTCTGTCTCGGTCGCGGTGTCTGGCGCGCAGGCGGAAGCCGCGAGCGCAATGGCGCAGATTGCAAGACGGAGTTTCATGACCGTGCCCCTTGTATGGAACCCGGAATAGATCAGTTGGCGGCCACATGCCAGCTTACGCTGCTGTAATGGCCGGAAGCTGGGCTTAGATCGCTACGGCCAGATACAGGCTAAGGTCGGTGCGGACCTTGGCCGGATCATCGCTCCAGTCGCCATAGACCTCCAGCGACATCCAGATCCGCCTCAAGCCCCGAGAAGCGACCTCAGCGTGAAGCGCGTCGTAGGTCTCGCGCATCCGGCCATAGTCGCCCCAGTGCGGCGCGGTGATGACCCTGCCGCCCGGGACGTGGGCTGCTTTAACATCCGGATCACCGCCGCCCGGCTGACGATCCAGCACGCCGATGAGCAGCGTGCCGCCCTCCTTGGTCTCGTTCGAATAGAGGATGAAGTTATGGCCATGGCCGGGAGCGAGCGCGCCGGGTTTGTAGAGGCGGTCGAAGGTCGCGCGGATGGTGGGCACGAGGTTGGCCCAGGTCGAATAGACCTCGATGCCGGCGCCGGTCATGGGGGCCATGTCGATGATGTGCGCTTCGGTCATATCCGATCCTCATGCGCCATCGACTGGCGGCTCTATCCGACGCTGCCTTCGAGGCTGACTTCCAGCAGTTTCTGCGCTTCGACGGCGAACTCCATGGGGAGCTTCTGCAGCACGTCGCGGACGAAGCCGTTCACGAGCAGCGCCACGGCCTGCTCTTCTCCGAGGCCGCGCTGGCGGGCGTAGAAGAGCTGGTCTTCGGAGAGCTTCGTGGTTGTGGCTTCGTGTTCGAGCTGCGCATCGGCGCGGCGGTTCTCGACATACGGCACGGTGTGGGCGCCACAGTCTCCGCCGATCAGCAAGCTATCGCACTGGGTGAAGTTGCGCGCCTTGGAAGCCTTGCCGTGGATCGAGACGAGGCCACGATAGGTGTTGTTGGATTTGCCGGCGGAGATGCCCTTCGAGATGATCCGCGACTTCGTGTTCTTGCCGAGGTGGATCATCTTCGTGCCGGTGTCGGCCTGCTGGCGGCCGTTGGTCACGGCGATCGAATAGAACTCGCCCGAAGAGTCGTCGCCGCGCAGGACGCAGCTCGGATACTTCCAGGTGATGGCTGACCCGGTCTCAACCTGCGTCCACGAAATGCGCGAGCGCTTGCCGCGGCAATCGCCGCGCTTCGTGACGAAGTTGTAGATGCCGCCCTTGCCTTCCGCGTCGCCCGGCCACCAGTTCTGGACGGTCGAATATTTGATCTCGGCATCATCGAGCGCAACGAGTTCGACGACAGCTGCGTGCAGCTGGTTCTCGTCGCGCATCGGCGCGGTGCAGCCTTCGAGGTAGGAGACGTAGGCGCCTTCATCGACGATGATGAGCGTGCGCTCGAACTGACCTGTCCCCTTCGCATTCATGCGGAAGTAGGTCGACAGCTCCATCGGGCAGCGAACGCCCTTGGGCACATAGACGAACGTACCGTCTGAGAAGACAGCCGAGTTGAGCGTGGCGAAGAAGTTGTCCGTCACCGGCACGACCGAGCCGAGATACTGCTTAACAAGATCCGGATACTCGCGCACGGCTTCCGAGATCGACATGAAGATCACGCCGGACTTCGCAAGCTCCGCGCGGAAGGTCGTCGCCACGCTGACGCTGTCGAACACGGCGTCCACCGCCACGCGAGGCGTCTCACGCGCTTCGGCAGCGGATTCCATGGCCCCTTCAACGCCGAGCAGCACTTCCTGCTCCTTCAGCGGAATGCCGAGTTTGGCGTAAGTCTCGAGGATCTCTTTAGGAACGTCGTCGATCGACTTGTATTTCGCAGCGCCCTTGGGCTCGGCGTAGTAGTGCGCGTCCTGGTAGTCGATCTTCGGGTAGTTGATCATTGCCCAGGTCGGCTCGGTCATTTCCTTCCAGCGCTGGAAGGCTTCGAGCCGCCATTGCAGCATCCACTCCGGCTCTTCCTTCTTGGCGGAGATGTAGCGGACGGTGTCTTCGCTCAGGCCTTTGGGCGCGAGCTCCATCTCGATGTCGGTGACGAAGCCCTCGGAATACTTGTCGGCTTCAAGCGCACGGGCGGCATCGACCGTTCCCTGGTCGATGCCTTCCTTCACCAGCAGTTCTTTGCCCTCAGACATGAGCTTCCAGTTTCACCAGTTGCGGCCGTGCGCGGGCCGCGTGTTTGATCCAGGCTTCCGCCAGCGCGTCGAAGTCCTGCGCCGCCGTTGCCCAGCCGAAGCTCGCCCGGATGGCGGAGCGTGCGGCGGTATCGCTGAGACCCATCGCGGTCAACACGCGGCTGGGTTTCACCTTGCCCGACGAACAGGCCGATCCAGCGCTGACGGCGAAGCCAGCCAGATCCAGGCCCATTATCTGGGTCTCCGAGGGCAAACCTTCAACGCCAAAGCAGGACACGCCCGCAACGCGAGGCGCCTGGCGCCCGTGCACCTGAAGCGTGGGGGCAGCAGCTTTCAGGCGCGCTTCCATGCGATCGCGGTGCTCGGCCAGCGCCTGATAGGCTTTGAGGCCGGTCAGCGAGGCATCCACGGCTGCAGCGAACCCTGCGACGCCTGCGACATTCTCGGTGCCCGCGCGCCGGCCAAACTCCTGCCCTCCGCCGGTCAGGACCGAGGCGAATGGAGCGCCCGGCTTCACATAGGTTGCGCCGACGCCCTGCGGCCCTCCGACCTTGTGGGCGGACAGCGAGAGGTAGTCGACTTCAAGGTCGATGATCGAGACCTCAATCTTGCCCAGCGCCTGGATCGCGTCGCAGTGGATCAGGCCGCCTGCCCGATGAACGATCTCGGCTGCTTCGGCGACAGGCTGGACCACGCCGGTCTCGTTGTTGACCAGCATGAGCGAGACCAAGGGCGTCTCGCCCTTCACGGCCATCGCATCGACCACGCCGCGCAGCCAGTCGAGATCGACAGTGCCTGCAGCCGTTACGGGCCAGGCCGAAACATCGCCTGCAACGGAAGCGACTGCGTCGTGCTCGATAGCCGAAGCGATG
Source organism: Hyphomonadaceae bacterium (assembly GCA_965229115.1). Classification (GTDB taxonomy): domain Bacteria; phylum Pseudomonadota; class Alphaproteobacteria; order Caulobacterales; family Hyphomonadaceae; genus UBA7672. The sequence goes on from CBDDIR010000003.1 coordinate 1,972,008, forward strand.
ACGGCCCGCGGGGCTGCCTTCAGCGCGCCTCGGAGGGCCAGCGAGACGGCTTCGGTGCCGCCGCTGGTGAAGGCGATGTCATCCCGGCAGGCGCCGATGGCGGCGGCGATGGTCTCGCGGGCGCCCTCGACCAGTGCGCGGGCCTTGCGGCCTTCTGCATGAACGGAGGACGGGTTTCCGGTGAGGTCGAGCGCAGACGCCATGGCGGCCTTCGCTTCGGGGCGAAGGGGCGCGGTGGCGTTATAGTCTGCGTAGATGCGTGGGCCGGAACTCATGTTCCGGGCTCATACGCCAATTCCTAGGAGGCTGACAGACCGCGATCCACGCCGTCAGCTGATCTGCTGGTCGTCAAACCCTTAAGCTTGCCGTTTACCACGTCGCTGATCGCGACGCCTTCCAGGAAGTCGCGGATATGCTCGTCCAGGGCCAGCCAGAGGCCGGCCGTTGCGCCGCCGGACCAGTCCCGGCCGTGGGCTTCGGCGTTTCCGGTCTCCTCGACGGCCCGGAACACCTCCCCGACCGTAATTTCGTCTCCTGGGCGCTGGAGGCGATACCCGCCACCCGGTCCGCGGGAGGACACGACCAGCCCGGCTTTCCGCAGCATCGCGAAGAGCTGTTCGAGGTAGGAGAGCGAAATCTGCTGCCGTTCCGCGACTTCTGCGAGGGCTACGGGGCGGGATGCTGAATTTGTGGCCACGTCAACCAGGGCAATTACAGCGTATCGTCCTTTGGAACCCACTCGCATTTGCGGCCTTTTCGAACCAAACCCCTGGGTATTTCCCGGGCTTTCGTGGGGGTTACGTGGGACTCGTGCGTCCGGATCACACGAAAAGCTTGAAATCCGACTCCGAAATGGTGTTTGACAGCCGCTCTTGGCGTCTGAGCCATCGAAACGGCCGTTACGCGGCCCCTGATCACGCGAGCACGACATGGGCGAACTGATCATTTCCGGACCTGCAGGCCGGATTGAGGCGAGATATACACAGGCGCCGGGTGATAACCCGCCTATCGCCCTGATCCTCCACCCCCATCCTAAAGCAGGTGGGACGATGCAGGACCCGGTCACGATCACCCTGTTCGAGATGTTTGCCGCTCATGGTTTCTCGACCATGCGCTTCAACTTCCGCGGCGTGGGCCGCAGCCAGGGCACGTTCGATGCCGGCGTCGCCGAACTCTCGGATGCCGCTTACGTCCTCGACCACCTTGAGTCGCTGAACGAGGCGCCGAGCCAGTGCTGGGTCGCGGGCTCGTCTTTTGGCGCGTACATCTGCCTCCAGCTCCTGATGCGCCGTCCGGAGATCGACGGCTTCGTGGCGGTGGCCCCGCCGGCCAACCATTACGACCTCTCCTTCCTCGCGCCCTGCCCGGCCTCGGGCATCATCATCTCGGGCGACAAGGACGTGGTTGCTCCCCCCGCTGACATCGACCGCTCGCTGACCAAGGTTCGCGTGCAGAAGGGCGAGATCATTGATCGCGCCACGGTGACCGGCGCCAACCACTTCTTCCAGGGCAAGCTCGACGATCTCGAGAAGACGGCCTCGACCTATCTCAAGCGCCGCATGAAGGCGTTCGAGAAGGCGCAGAAGGAAGCGGCCGAGGCGAAGGCCATCAAGGACGCTGCCAAGCTGCCGCCGCCCAAGCCGGCGACCTGATCCAACCAACGGACGCGAAGCGCTGCGATGGGCGTTGAGACTCCTGACACAGTGGACGCGCTGGGCATCGACCCCGAGACGGGCGACGCCATGATGGTGATCTCGGACGATCTCGACTGGTCTGACCCGATGGCGCACATCAACGCGCTGCAGGCGAAGATCGGGGCCTATCTCGGCTTCATGACGACGGGACAGCTGGACGAGGCCATGCCGGAAGCGGTTGGCCGCAAGCGGCGGATTGCGATCTTCCAGCAGTATGAGCCGCCGGGTCCGATGATGCAGATCCTCGACCAGCTTGGTGAACAGCTCGAGGCGTTCGACGTCGCCTTCGGCTATGGCCCGCTGCCGGATGGTTACGAGCAACCGGCTTGACCGGCAGCTTGACCTGAGCCGCCCCGGCGGCCTATCACGAGGCCATGTCGCACCGCGCCACCTCTGCGTATTACTACCGCACGCTGATATAGCGGGCGGTGCGATTGTGCATGCCGCCCTGACCGGCGGCATATTGAGATGGCCTCCGGTCGTAACGACCCGTAGGAGCTTCTCGTGACCGTCCTGAAAATCTCGCCGCAGTCGCAATTCCTTCAGCAGATGGATTCGCGCGGGCACATCTATCAGGTGACCGACGATCAGGGGCTGGATACCTACGCGGCGGGTGGACAGCGCGTGGCTTATATCGGCTTCGATGCGACGGCGCCTTCGCTGCACGTGGGGCACATGGTGTCGATCATGGCGCTGCGCCGCTTCCAGCAGGCGGGCGGAAAGCCGATCGTTCTCATCGGCGGCGGCACGACCAAGATCGGCGATCCGACCGACAAGGAGAAGTCGCGGCCTATTCTCACCGAGGCCGAGATCGCCTCCAACGCCAATGGCATCAAGGCGGCGTTCCAGCCCTTCCTGAAGTTCGGTGATGGCCCGTCTGACGCGATCATGGTCGATAACGCCGAGTGGCTCGATACGATCAAGTACATCGAGTTCCTGCGCGACTACGGGAAGCACTTTACGATCAACAAGATGATCGCGCAGGAGACGGTGCGCCGGCGGCTGGACAATGAGGAGCCGTACACCTTCCTCGAGTTCAACTACATGCTGCTGCAGGCCTACGACTTCCTGGAGCTGTCGCGCCGCTTTGACTGCAAGCTGCAGATGGGCGGGTCGGACCAGTGGGGCAATATCGTCAACGGGATCGAGCTAACGCGGCGCATTGCCGAGAAGCAGGTCTTTGGTCTGACGACGCCGCTGATCACAACGGCTTCGGGCGTGAAGATGGGCAAGACGGTGGGCGGGGCTGTGTGGCTCAATGCCGAGATGCGCTCGCCTTATGACTACTGGCAGTTCTGGCGCAACACGGAAGATGCGGACGTTGCGCGCTTCATGCGGCTGTTCACGGACCTGCCCGAGAGCGAGATCTCGGAACATGCGAAGGCCGAGGGCGCGGCGATCAACGATGCGAAGAAGCGCCTCGCGGATGTTGCGACGACCATGCTGCATGGCGAGGAAGAAGCGAAGAAGGCGGCTTCTGCTGCCGAGGCTGTCTTCCAGGGCGGCGGCACGGGCGAAGGCATGCCGACGTTCGAGGTTCCGCGCTCGCAGATCGTGGCCGGGTATGCCCTGCTCGATGCGCTGGTGACGGCGAAGCTGGCGGCGTCGAAGGGCGAAGCCAAGCGCGCGGTCGGCGAGAAGTCGGTGAAGCTGAATGGCGAGACAGTGAGCGATGCTGCTGCGGTCATTGGCGAGGCGGCTCTGGATGCTGAGGGCTCAGCGCGGTTGTCGGTGGGCAAAAAGCGGCATGCGCGGTTGAAGGCCGTGTAGGGGCGTTCTCGCAGGTGAAGCCTGCGAGGCAGTTGGCAGTCGGCAATAGGCAGTAGAGTGCCGAAGGTGGGCCCCGCGCGAATGCACCGCCCCCTCCGTCTCGGCGCGAAGACGCGCCGATCCACCTCCCCCAGTGCTGCGCACTGATGGAGGCAATCTGGACGTTGAACGCGCACAGGCGGCTTGCCTCCACCAGTCGAAGACTGGGGGAGGTGGATTGCAGCGTAGCTGCAAGACGGAGGGGGAGGTTGTCGGGTTCACGGCGCAGGCGTTCGGCGCGCAGACTCGCGTAGCGCTCGTAGTCGTCGAACCTGGCGACGAGGCGCTGGAAGGAGCGCCAGAGCTTTATCAGGTCAGCGCTGCTGTTGGTGTGGGAGTAGTCTGGCTTGAAGCTGGTGATGCGCGGGCGGATGCCTGCGATCTCGCAGGCTCGTAGATAGATCAGCAGGTCCAGCTTTCTGTGAGCGTCGAAGAAGGCGGCGGCGAGTGTGCTCCGGTAGGCGGGATCGTAGGTGATGTCGTCGAGAGCGAGGTCGTCGGCGAACATGGCGAGGCCGATGTCGATCACGTCGCGGAGGTTCACCTCCAGCGCCTGTACGGGGCGGAGGCGCCAGAGGATCGCAAGGATGATCTGCCAGAGCGCTTTCATGGGTGGGAGTATAAGCCCGGGCCATGGGGGTGCGGGATTTGGGGGGTGCTATCCACCAACTTGATTGGCTACGTATCTGAAATCGTGAGCGATGAATTTTGGCTGTCCCACAGTTCTGCGCCACCTCTATCCCCCAAACGTGCGTTCGGTTGGACCCCCTCCTGTCCTCCCCCTTTCAGGTGGGAGGGACCAGGTGGTGGGAGCTTACCCAACATCGGTGATTGCTGCAGGGTCCCTCCCCCTGAAAGGGGGAGGACAGGAGGGGGTCCTGCTGGACGGGGTGTGTGTCCACTGGATCCCGGCCTTCGCCGGGAACGCGTTTCACGCTTCCAGAGCTGTCAGAACAGTGGGTATCGCGCTCGTCCTTCGACGGACGCGCAGCGGAGCTGCGCTGCTCAGGATGAGCGCTTTGGTGAGAGCGATGGTTTGGGGAGCTCTTCCCCCGCTTGCGGGGGAAGTGGATCGACGCGTAGCGGCGAGACGTTGGGGGCGGGTTGCATGCACCGCCCCTGCGACTCGCCCCCATCCCCCTTCGGGTACTTCCCCCGCTTTGCGGGGGAAGAGCTTCGAGGGCGATGGCCCTCACCCCAAAAAGCGAAAGGCCCGCTGTTGCCAGCGGGCCTTTCTTTGTTCGGTCAGAAGCTCGGAGTGATCGTTAGATCGACTCTTTGAGTTCTTTCGCGGCGCGGAAGGCGACTTTTTTCGAGGCCTTGATTTGCACCGGCTCGCCCGTGGCGGGGTTGCGGCCCATGCGGGCGGCGCGTTTGCGGACGACGAGGACGCCGAGGCCGACGATGCGGATACGGTCGCCTTTTTTGAGGTGCTTGGCGATCAGGGCAACCATGTCGTTGAGGATGGCTTCCGATTGTTTCTTCGGCAGCTCGTGGCTTTCAGCGAGAGCCGCAGCGAGGTGCTTCAGGCTGACGGTGTTCTGCTTGGCTTTGGCGGCAGTTTTTGCGGTGGCCATTGTCTTTCGACTCCCTTGGATAAACCGGCACTCTGAATACACGGATTTTGGGGTCTCCCAACCCCGAAAAGCCCGATTTACAAGGCGAATCTACGCTTTTCACAGCAAAAAGCCCCGAAAAACGTGGTTTTTTGGTCAATGTTGCGTTGCGAAAGCCCGGAAAGGCCCATTTTACCGGGGAATCACGAGGGGGTGAGTCTCGGTGAAGAGGCGGCTTCGGGGGCGTCTTCCGGCGACCTTCCGAGACGCAGGTTTGCGCCGAAGCGACGCCAGGCGGCGAGCAGGAGTTGCGCGCTGAACAGGAGATAGATCGGCTCGATCGTGTAGCGCATGCGGCCCTGCTCTCCTCCGTTGAGGAAGTGCGAGGCGAAGGTGAAGTAGGCGATGATGCCGAGCAGCGAGAGATAGAGCGGCGGGTTCGTGCGGATCATCTTCACGCCGACATAGATGAGCACGAGATACCAGAGGATGGTGAGCGAGCGCGCGAGTGAGCCGGTGGCTTCGACGGCGTTTTCCATCGGGGCGAAGATGGCGTTCCAGCCGAGCGGATCGGCGTTGTAGTTGGATGGCGCGAGCTGGTGGGAGCCGACCAGCGTTTCGATGCGGAACGAGAACCAGCCGATCGGGTCGTGCAGGATGACGGCCTTCGTCATGTCCATGCAGCGCTTGCTCGTAGGGATCATGCCGGCGTGGTTGAAGTTGGCGGCCTTGGGGTTCTTCCAGACTTGCGTGAGCAGCGGGTGGTCTGTCGGCAGGCCGGGATGGGCGGCGACGCCTTCGCGCTGGGCGGTGTCGAAGTCGCAATGGACGAACTCGCCGGTCTGGCCGCCGGGGATGGTCTGCGCGAGGTTCATGCCGATCCAGGTCGAGGCGGACGGTATGCCGTAGATCGCCATGTTCTTGATGGTCGGCAGGCAGGAGACAGCGAAGGCCAGCGCGGCGATGGCGGCGAGCGGGCGCGTGGCGGGCTTGAGGCTGAACGATTTGAGCGAGAGGCCGTGGCGCCAGGCGATGAGCGCGAAACCGGCGAGCGCGACGAAGGCGGGGTGGAAGATCGCCCAGGTGAGCGACAGGGCCGTCAGGACGCCGAGCGCGGCTGCGGCCGGCCAGAGCGGGCCGTCGCGGCGGACGCACACCAGAAGCCACAGGAGGAGCGTCACGAGGAAGGCGGTGAAGTGGGGATAGAAAATGTAGTTCTCGAAATAGAGGATGTTGGGCGAGCAGATGGCGAGGCTGGTGAAGATGGTTGCGGCCAGCACCGGGAAGCCGACCTGGCGCAGGATCGAGAACAGCATCAGCGCCCCGCCCGCGGTGAGCAGGAGGTGGAAGCCGAACATCAGGTTGGTGACGGCCTCGCCATCCGGGCCGACCATGGCGACGGCGAGCGCGAGGATGGCGTTCCAGAGCGGCGGCTGGGTGTGCAGCGCCCAGAGCGAGCCGAACGGGTCAGCGCTGAGGAAGCGGAGGTCGACGTGCTGCCAGTGGTCGACCACGATGGCGGGATCGGGGTGGAGGCCGAGGGCGGACACGAGCAATCGCGAGACGATGAGGACCGCCAGAATGGTCAGTTGCGGCGTGTATTTCGAAATGGACATAGGCCTGCCAATCCCCGCCCCCGCGATGGGGTCACGGCAAATCTATCCAGCCAGCGTTAATTATCCCTGCTTTTGGGCGATTTCGGCCGGAAGCCAGACCCAGCGCAGCCCTTGTGAATCAGGGCGGTAACGCCGACATTCGGGCCATGGCCCATGCGCACGCCCACCTTGCCTGCTCCCCCCACTCCCTGGCCGAAAACCTGAAGGAGGCGGAGGCCCTGTGCGAGGTGCGTGGCGGGCGGCTGACGCCGCTGCGCAAGAAGGTGCTGACACTGCTGCTGGAGTCCGATGGGCCGGCGAAGGCTTATGACCTGCTGAGCCTGATGGGCGATGATGGCGAGGCGGCGAAACCGCCGTCCGTCTATCGCTCGCTGGACTTCCTGCTGGAGATGGGGCTGGCGCACCGGATCGAGAGCCTGAACGCGTTCGTGGCGTGCGGGCACTGGAAGCATGGGCACGCGGCCGTGTTCCTCATCTGCGACAAGTGCGGGATGGCGGGCGAGCTGCACGCGGGCGACAGCGTCAAGAAGCTGACGCAGGAAGTCGAGAGCGTGAAGTTCAAGATGCGCAATGCGGTGATCGAGATCCGTGGCATGTGCAAGGACTGCGCTGCCTAAAGACGGGGCTGCCTAGCCATGGTCCTCCTTAAGCTTAGCGTGGTGACGCCGCCCAAGGGCGTGGCGCATGCGCTGCAGGGCAAGGATGGCGAGATCGTCGACGCGAGGATGTCGACGGGGCGGACGCTGGTGTTCGAAATTCCGGTTAGGCTGGAGGAAGGCAAGGCCGGCTGGCGCTGGCTGGGCGATTTCGTGCGGACTGAAGGCAAGACGCGGCGCTTCGTTTATGTCGGGATTGGCAAGCATGCCGGGCACCCGCATACGACGTGGGACCGGCGGGCGAAGGTTGATCTGCCGGAGGTGACGCCGGCGATGATTGCCAAGGCCAAGGCGGGGACGCTGGTGCTGGAGGGATCGTATGCGGGGACGGACGCCAAGGGCGAGCCGGCCTGCGCGACGGTGAAAGTGGAGTGGGCGGGTCGATGATCGAAGTCTATCGCGGCAGCATCAACACCTGGGAATGCGACGAGATGGGGCACATGAATGTGCGCTTCTACGTCGCCAAGATGATGGAGGGGCTGGCCGAGTTCGCGCACACGCTGGGGCTGGATCATGCTTTCCGGGCGGATGGGCCTTCCACGCTGCGGCCGCGCGACCAGCACATCCGGTTCATGCGTGAGGCAAAGGCGGGCGAGCCGTTCACGATGCGGGCGTGCGTGCTGGAAGTCGCCGAGAGTTCGGTGCTGATCTACCAGCAGACCAACCATCTGAGCGGCGAGCCGAGTGCGGCTTACCGGACGTGGGTGGATCATATCGACGTGTCGACGGGGCTCGCCTTCCCGTGGTCGAAGCAGACGCGGGAGCGGCTGGAGGGGTTGAAGGGCGAGGCGCCGGCGGCGTGTGCGCCGCGGTCGCTGGATATTAGCGTGGCGCCGCGGGCGACGGCCAAGCTGCAGGATGCGGATGCGATCAAGGCGCCGGTGATCGGGCGCGGCGTGGTGCTGCCGGGTCAGGTGGATCTCAACGGCGCGATGATGGCGGAGTTCTTCATCGGGCGGTTGTCGGATTCCGTCGGGCATCTGCTGCGGCCGTGGCGCGCGGAGATGGCGCGACAGGCGCAGGCGCGTGGCGAGGTCGTGCGGATGGGCGGGGCTGTGCTGGAATACAGGCTGGTCTATCGCCGCTGGCCGCGCTCGGGCGATCGGTTCGTCATCCGCTCGGGCAAGGGCTTCCAGAAGGAGAAGGTGCATTCGTTCGTGCACTGGATCATGGACCCGGATACGGGCGAGGCCTGGTGCACGGCTGAGGGGGTCGCGGTGGCGCTGAATCTCGAGACGCGGAAGATCATGCCGGCGACGCCGGAGATGATGGGCGTGCTGGCTGGGCTCGCCCCGGATGGGCTGACGGTTTAGCGCGGTTTCGTGTTGGCTTCGGACGGGGCGATGCAGCGGGGTTCTTCGACCGCGTTGACGATGACGGTCTGCAGCACGAAGGGCGGGATGCACTTCACCTTGTCGGCGGAGACGGCCGGGAGGTTTTCCGGCACGGGTTCGGGCATGGGCGAGGATGCGGTCGGCGCAGGCGCGGGCGTCATCGGCGGGGGCAGCGCGGCAGGTGCGCGGGCGGCGGGGGAATCCGGGGCTACGCCCTGATTGCCGCCCATCATTCCGCAGGCCGAAAGAGCGAGTATCGACAGGCTCGCGGCGCAGGCCATCACCAGTTTCATGACACGTCCTTCGACTTGTGGCCCCTGCTCCACCCTTAACCGGGCTGGGAGCGGAGGCAAGTGAAGGTCACGTCGCAGCGACAGGCCAGCCCTTGGCCTTGCAGTCTTTCTTCGTGGTGGCGAGGCCGGCTTTCAGCAGCTTCTCAAGTACGCCGATGTCCACATCGGCCAGCTTGTTGATGTAGATGCAGCCCTTCGAAGTTTTGTGCTTGCCCAGCGCTTTCAGAAGCGGTGCGGTCTCGGCGTGGTCGATGCCGCTGTAGATCACGAGGCTGGTCGAGCGCGGGCTGAAACCCAGCGCGCACATCTTGCCAGTGTGGCCGCTGTCATAGGTGTATTCGTAGGAGCCGTAGCCGATGATGGTCGGCCCCCACATCTGCGCCTTCCAGCCCGAGACTTTCTCGAACAGCTTCGCGAGCACTTTTGCATCTTCGCGCCGCGTGTCGTTCGGAACGGCGGCGATGAAGTCCTTGACGCTAACCTTGGTGGCTTTGGTTTTGATGTCGGCCATGGGAGTCCCCTTCCCGGATTGGGTTGAGGATGCCTTCAACGACAACGGTTGTCATCCAGCTTGCAACTTCACCGTCGTCATTCCTGCGAAAGCAGGAACCCAGGGGCCGCGAGCGCAGGTGTGTGCGGCCCCTGGGTTCCCGCTCGCCGCTTCGCGTCGTCGGGAATGACGATGAGGGGTTTGTGGGCGGCGCGCTCGTCCTTCGACGGACGCGCAGCAGAGCTGCGCTGCTCAGGATGAGCGCTTAGAGAGGGCGGCGAGAAGCTACGCCGGCGCCTTCAGGCTCATCAGCAGCATCGGGTCAAGCCAGATGTCTGTGCCGCGGTCGTCGGAGAAGACGTTGCGGTATTTCAGGCCCCAGTGGAGGTGGGGGCCGGTGACGCGGCCGGTGGCGCCGGAGAGGCCGAGCATGTCGCCCTGCTTCACGACATCGCCGGGCTTCACGTCGACGCGGCTCATGTGCATCGTCACCGAAACGAGGCCGCGGCCGAGGTCGAGGAAGACGCAGCCGCCTTCGTAGAAGAGTTCGGGATCGGCGAGGATGACCGTGCCGGACATGGGCGCACGGATTTCCGTGCCTGTGCCGACAGCGATGTCAGTGCCGTTGTGGACGTTGGTGGTGGGCTCGCATTCCTTCGTCTTGGGAACGTAGGTGCGTGTTGCGCCATAGGAGGATGAATAGCTGACGCCTTCCAGCTTCACCGGGCCCTGCATCGCGTAGTCCTGCAGCGGCGCGTTGAAGGATTTGAGCGCCTTGTCCTTCTTCACCCAGGCGACTTCGGCCTTGCGTTTGTCTTCCGGATTCTGCGGCGCGATCTTTCCGCATTCCATGCCGAAGCTGGTGACCGTGTCGTGGCGCGTGAGGACGGGTATCGAGATCGAAACGGGGAAGACGCCTTCCGGTCTTTGTACGTCGAGCGAGATGACGGCTGGCGTGAGCTGGTTGCGCGCCAAGCCGATGATGGCGAGGCCCTGGTCGTCTGCGCGGGCGATGGGTTTGCCATCGAGCTTCACGGTGGCGTTGGGCGACACGCGGCAGAGAATGGCCCCGCCCTGCGTGGCTTCACTTGAGCAGATCGGCGCGGTCGTCGGGGCAGCGACAACCGGCGTGACGACCGGCTGCGGTTGCGGCGGCTGGGGTTCGGGCGGCGTGATGGGTTCGGGCGGCGCCGTGTCGGCGATGATCGGGGGCGCGGCGACGGAAGGCTCGGCTGCGGCAACAGTCTGGGTGGCCGGTCCCGCGCATGCGGCGAGTAACAGGCTGGCGGCGACGAACGCTCTGGCTATTCCCGACCTGATAACTGCTTCCACCTTTTCAACGCCGTATCTGCGTCGAAGTAAGCTTCCTGGGTCTCAACATTCCAATAACGCAGGTCCTCCAGCGCAATCTTGCGCTTGGTGACGGCGCACGAAACGAAGCGGCCGGGCTTGAGCACCTCGAAATCGGCATCGAGGTAGCGGAGCTTGGCTTCGCCGGGCTGGGATCCAGAAGTGAACGTGTCCATGGGCGCTATATGCCCTCGTTGCGCGGCGAAGTTAAGGCGCCAGCATGTCCCGGTTTTGGGGCCTGGATGGGGCCTAGAGTATGGGCGCTACAGGATGGTTTCCTGCTCGATCTTGTTCCGGCCGGCCGATTTCGCCCGGTAGAGGGCGTCGTCCGCGCGCTTCAGGAGCGCTTCGAGGGCGTCCTCGGGCGGGAGGGTGGTGGCGACGCCGCCGGACATGGTGACTTTCAGCTCGTCGCCCCGGCCGATGGAGAACGGGGTTTCGGCGATGATCTGGCGGATGCGCTCGCCGGCCTGCTGAGCCAGCGCCTGCGAGGTTTCCGGCATGATGACCACGAACTCTTCCCCGCCATAGCGGCAGGCGAGATCGAGCGGGCGGATATTCTCGCGCAGGCGGCGGCCGAACTCGCGCAGGACATCGTCGCCGGCGGCGTGGCCGTGGATGTCGTTGACCTTCTTGAAGTGGTCGATGTCGCACAGCAGGATCGACACGGGCTGGCCGCCCATGTTGGCGCGCTTCACCAGGCTGTCGAGCTGCACGCGCATATAGCGGCGATTGTGCAGACCGGTGAGCTGGTCGGTGACGGCGAGTTCCATCGACTGGTCGAGGCGGGCACGCAGGGCGTCTAGATAGCGCTTCTTGCGGACCTGGGTTTTGACGCGGGCGAGGAGTTCTTCCGAGTCAATCGGCTTGATGACAATGTCGGAGGCGCCGAGGTCGAGCGCGCGGACGGCTTTCTTCTCGTCGTCCGGTTCGGCGACGACGAGGATAGGAAGATCGCGCGTGGATTCCAGCGAGCGGAAATAGGCGCAGAGACGGAGGCCATCGAGCTTTTCGTTCTGCAGCGAGACGATCATCAGATCGACCATCGAGCCGGAGATGCCGAGCTGGGTCGCTTCGGCGTGGCTGAGCGGACGGTGCAGACCCTCGAGATAGCGGCAGATGCGGCGGGCCTGGCGTTCGTTCTCGTCGATGACGAGGATGCGGGCAGGCTCGGATGCCCTGCTCTGCGCTGAAATATCGACTGCGCCCATGCGCTTGCCGGAGGCTTCGCGCTTGCGCAGTTCGTCGGCGACCATCTTGTACTTGGTCAGCGCGCGGACGCGGGACAGAAGCTGGAGATCGTTGACCGGCTTGGTGAGGAAGTCGTCGGCGCCGGCGCCAAGGCCGCGCAGGCGATCTTCGCGTTCGTTCAGCGCGGTGACCAGCACGATGGGAATGTGTTCGGTGCGCGGGTCGTTCTTGAGGCGGCGGCAGGCTTCGATGCCGTTGAGACGCGGCATCATGATGTCCATCAGGATGACGTCCGGCTCTTCCGCCAGCGCGCGCTCGATCGCGTCTTCACCATCCACCGCCGTGATGACGTGGAAGTATTCGTTCTTGAGCTTGTCTGTGAGCAGCTTCCGGTTCTGCTCGATGTCATCGACGACCAGGACGCGTGCGCTCATCTAGCCACCCGCCGCGTTGGCGGAGGCGGCACGCTGCGCGGGGGCTGACCTGCCCCGCGCGGACCGGTGAGCTTCTTCACTTCGTTGATGAAGGCGCTCATCTGGATCGGCTTGGACATGTAGGCTTCGCAGCCGGCTTCGCGGACCAGGCGCTCGTCCTGGCGCATGGCGAAGGCGGTCACGGCCATGATCGGGATCTGGTTGATCTGGCTGTCGTCCTTGATCCAGCGCGTGAGATCGAGGCCGGAGACTTCCGGCAGCTGGATGTCCATGATGATAAGGTCGGGCTTGTGCGTGCGCGCAAGGTCGACGGCTTTCAGCCCGTCGCGGCTTTCGACGGTCTGGAATCCGAAGGCGTCCAACAGGTCGCAGAAGAGCTTCATGTTGAGCTCGTTGTCTTCGACAACCAGGACTTTCTTGGCGGGGGGCGTCGCCATCAGCACATCACGCTAGGACCGAAGCGGGTTGATTCCCGCATTTGTCCGTTCTTGTTAGACCTGAGAGTATTAACCGCCTATTTTCAACTGCGGCTCGCAGAGCAACGATTGCAGCTCTGCAAATTAACAAAAATGCCTGTTATACAAACGCTTCCGGCCGGATCTGTATCTTGAACGGAAAGATTGCTCCCAGCAACGGTAATTTACCGACTGCTTGCCGTGACTGCTTCCGGCAGTGGGAAGGGATTCGTCAGGGCGGATCCGGGCGGTGTCCGGCATGTGGATCGGTACGTCTGGTCTCGCATCCGAGGCTGTTTGAGCTGTCGGTGGCGCATATCGACTGCGACGCGTTCTATGCCTCGATCGAGAAGCGAGACCGGCCGGATCTGACCGGGCAGCCGGTGATTGTCGGGGGCGGCAAGCGCGGGGTGGTGTCGACCTGCTGCTATGTAGCGCGGACCTATGGCGTGCGTTCCGCCATGCCGATGTTCAAGGCGCTGAAGCTGTGCCCGCAGGCGGTGGTGATCAAGCCGCGGATGGACCTGTATGTGACCGAGGGCCGGGCGATCCGGGAGATGATGCAGCGGCTGACGCCCCTGGTGGAGCCTGTGTCGATCGACGAGGCGTATCTGGACCTGTCGGGCACGACTGCGCTGCATGGCGCCCCGCCCGCTGTCAGCCTGATGAAGCTGCAGAAGCAGATCGAGACAGAGATGCGGCTGACGATCTCGGTCGGGCTGGCGAGCAACAAGTTCCTGGCGAAGACGGCGAGCGAGGCGGACAAGCCGCGCGGGTTCTTTGCGCTGGGGATCGAGGAGGCGCCGGACTATCTGCGCGACAAGTCGGTGCGGGTGATCGGCGGGATCGGGCCGCAGTTCGAGAAGAAGCTGAACGGCGACGGCATCCGCACGGTGGGCGACATCCAGAAGATCGAGCTGAAGACGCTGGTGAAGCGCTATGGCGAGACGGGGCTGTGGCTGCATAACTGCTCGCAGGGGCGGCATGACCGGAAGGTCGATCCGGAGGGCGAGCGGAAGAGCGTGTCGTCCGAAACGACGTTCAACGAGGATGTGTCGGATGCGCGGACGCTGGAGGATATTCTCTGGCGGCTGAGCGAACGCACGGCGGATCGGGCGAAGGAGTCCGGCGTCGAGGGGCGCGTGGTGACGCTGAAGCTGAAGACGCACGACTTCAAGAGTTTTACCCGCAGGGTGTCTCTCAATGAGGCGACGCAGCTGGCGCAGGTGATCTTCCGCGCGGCGAAGCCTATGCTGGCGCGCGAGTCGCTGGGGCAGCGCTATCGCCTGCTGGGCGTGGGCATATCGGATCTGGTGGATGCGAAGGCCGATGCGATGGATCTGGCTGATCCAAAGGCGCTGAAGCGCGCGAAGGCGGAGCGGGCGTCTGACCTAGCGCGCGAGAAGTTTGGTGACGCTGCTGTAAAAACCGGTCGCGGCGTGCGCTCCGAATTTGCGCGCAAGAAAACCTGAAGCTGCAGACGCGGCAGAAAAAGCTTTCCAGCCTTCGCCGACGTGCTTTAGGAAACTACTGATTACACAACCTCGGACGCGGGAACGGGCTATTGGGAACAATCGACGTTATTCTGGTGATGCTGCTTGGAGTTGTCGCAAGCGGTTATGTCGTGCGTATGCTGCCCATCCCGTTGCCTCTGCCGCTGGTGCAGATCGCCATCGGGGCTGTGATTGCCTACGCCACCAGTTATCGCGTCGAGCTTGAGCCCGATATTTTCTTCCTGCTGTTCCTGCCGCCACTCCTGTTCCTGGATGGCTGGCGCATTCCGAAACAGGACCTGTTCCGCGACCGGTCCACGATCCTTGAGTTGGCGCTCGGGCTGGTGGTGTTCACCGTGGTCGGGGTTGGCTTCTTCATCCACTGGCTGATCCCGGCCATGCCGATGGCGGTGGCGTTTGCGCTGGCGGCGGTTATCTCGCCGACCGATCCGATCGCGGTGTCAGCGATTGCCGCGCGCACGCCGATCCCGAAGCGGATCATGCACATACTCGAGGGCGAATCCCTGCTCAACGATGCGTCGGGCCTCGTCTGCCTGCGCTTTGCGATCGCGGCGGCGCTGACCGGCTCGTTCTCGATCTTCGACGCCTCCCTCACCTTCCTGCAGCTGGCGCTGGGCGGCATTGGGATTGGCGTGGGCGTAACGTGGGTCATCACTTGGGCCAAGGGCAAGCTGTCGAAGAAATTCGGCGAGGAAAGCGGCTCGCAGATCCTGATCAGCCTGTTGATCCCGTTCGCAGCCTACCTGCTGGCCGAACGCTTCCATTGCTCAGGCATTCTCGCTGCCGTGGCGGCGGGCATCACGATGAGCTTCGTTGAAGTCTCCGGCCAGGCCATGGCCTCGACCCGCGTTCGCCGCAGCGTGGTGTGGGACATGCTGCAGTTTGCCTTGAGCGGCGTGATCTTCGTGCTGCTGGGCGAACAGCTGCCGGGCATCGTCGCCGGCGCGAGCGAGACGGTTGAAGCCACTGGCCACCATGAGACGTGGTGGCTGCTGATCTATGCGGGCGCCATCACACTGATGCTGGGTGTGATGCGCTTTGTCTGGGTGTGGGTGTCGGTTCAGATCAACTTCCGGCGTCGCAATGCAGCGCCGGGCGCGAAACGGCCGGGATGGCGGGTGGTCGCCGTGATGTCGCTGGCGGGCGTGCGCGGCGCCATCACGCTGGCGGGCGTTCTGACGATCCCGCTGGTGATGAGCGATGGTACGGACTTCCCCGCCCGCGACCTCGCGATCCTGCTGGCAGCGTCCGTCATCATCGTTTCACTTCTGGGCGCGACCTTCTTCCTGCCCATGCTGCTCAAGGGGCTGGAAGTGCCCGCCGAGACTGAACATCTGGCCGCCGAGGACCAGACGCGCGTTGCAGCGGCGCAGGCGGCGATCAAGGCGATCGAAGCGGCCCAGCACGAAATGTCTGCCGGCAAGGAAGACGCCGACGTCTATGTCGATACCGCCGTGCGCCTGATGGACCTGTACCGCGAGCGCATCCAGGGCCGTAGCCAGACTGGGGAAGCGGCTGAACTCGTGCGGCGCTCGGACGAGATCGAGAAGAAGCTGCGGATCGCGGCCCTGCGCGCCGAACGCGAGGAGATTTTCCGCCTCGCCCGCACGCGCAAGATCGAGCACGATATCGCAACCAAGCTGGTGCGTGAGATCGACCTTATGGAAACCCGCTACGCCTAAGACGCTGCGGGTTTGGGGGACTACAATGCTGGACGAAACCTTCCGCGCGAAAGTGTGGACGCAGGACAGCACCGGCGCGTGGCATTTCGTGACCCTGCCCGCCAGTCTGTCGAAACGCATCCGCACGCTGACGGCGGGGCAGCTCAAGCCATTCGGCTCGTTCAAGGTGAAGGCGCGGACCGGCCTGACACGCTGGGAAACATCGCTGTTTCACGACACCAAGCGGGAGGCCTTTCTGTTGCCGGTGAAGGCCGATGTGCGGCGGAAGGAAAAGATCAAGCTCGGTGATACCATCGAGGTATCGGTTTCCTTCGACCTTCCGGGATGACAACCGGCGGCCTCTCGCCCTAGAACGGCGGCAGATCAGGAGATGCAAATGTCCGTACTCGAACGTCTCAAGGCTGCCGGCGTGAACCTGCCCGAGCCGCGCGCGCCCGTGGCGAACTATGTGCCGTTCGTCATCACCGGCAACCTGCTGTTCATTTCGGGACAGGTCAGCGCGGGACCGAACGGCCTCGTGACGGGACGCCTTGGCGAGAACATGACTCTTGAAGAAGGCCAGGCTGCAGCGCGCATCTGCGGCATCAACCTGATCTCGCAGATGAAGTCGGCGCTTGGCGACCTCGAGCGCGTCACGCGCATTGTGAAGCTCGGCGGCTTTGTGAGCTCGGCAGATGCCTTCATCGATATTCCGAAAGTCGTGAATGGCTGCTCGGACCTGATGGTCCAGGCATTCGGCGACAAGGGACGCCATGCGCGCTCGGCTGTGGCCTGCCCCGTCCTGCCGATGGGCGCTGCGGTGGAAGTCGACGCGGTCGTCGAGTTCGCCTGATCTAGATGAGCGAGCGGTTCTTCGACGTCTCGGGCTATGTCTATGCCCATCGCGGGCTGTGGGGCGGACCCGTGCCGGAGAACTCGCTGGCTGCTTTCGAGGCGGCGCGCGCGGCTGGGCTTGGCGTCGAGCTTGATGTGCGGCTGACCATGGATGGCCTGCCCGTGGTGTTCCACGACGCCACGCTGGAGCGCCTATGCGGGCGAGACGAGACGGTCGATCGGCTGAAGGCGGATGAGCTGTTCGTCGCGCGCCTGCCCGATGGTTCGCACATCCCGTCGCTGGAACGCGTGCTCGATGTGATGGAGGGGCTGCCCGTCCTTATCGAGCTGAAGGTCGATGATGATCCCAGCGACATTGCGGAGCGGGTGGCTGCCGTGATCAATGGCCGGCGTGGCCTGCTAGCGGTGATGAGTTTCGATGAATCGACGGTCGCCCAGCTGTGCCGGCTGGTGACGGATCGACCGATCGGCCTGCTGGTCGCACCGGACAACAATCCGGTGCAGATCGCGACCAAGGCGGCGACGGCGCGCGGCCTGGGCTGCGACTATATCGGGCCACACCACTCCATTCTGGCGGAAATGGCTGAAGCTTCCGGCGGCCTGCCGATGGTGACCTGGACCGTGCGGACGGCTCAGGAGCTGGCGATTGCCCGCGAATACAGCGCTGCACCGATATTCGAGGGGGCTGGGGTCGAAGTGTGAGGCTGGCCCTCGCATTACCGCCCGGAGACCCGATATAGTCGGGTGGGGCCGGACTTCCCCAGTAGATTGGCCTGAGGTGAGCATTGGCCGACGATTCCGCAGACCGGATCGAACTGACGCTGTCGGTCGCCGACGCGATGGCGGCTGTCGATCGGACAAGCTGGAACGCGCTCGCGAACCCGGCTGGCGGCCGATACGACCCCTTCCTCGACTGGGACTTTCTGGAAGCGTGCGAGAGCTCGGGTTGTGCGCAGCCTGAGACCGGCTGGACGCCGCGCCATCTGCTGGCGCACGACAAGACAGGCGCGCTGGTGGGGTGCGCCCCGCTCTATCTGAAGATGCATTCGCGTGGTGAGTTCGTGTTCGACCATGCGTGGGCGGATGCGTTGCATCGTTCTGGCGGGCGGTACTACCCCAAGCTGCTGTGCGCCGTGCCCTTTACGCCGGTGACGGGACGCAGGCTGCTGTCGGCCGGACCACATGCGGGCGCCATCGAGCAAGCGCTGGCCAATGCGATTGTACAGGTCGGCCAACAATGGCGCGCATCCTCCGCGCATATCAACTTCCTCGAGGAAGATGCGTGGCATGCGCTGGGCGCGCAGGGCTATCTCCTGCGTGAGGACCAGCAGTTCCACTGGATGAACCGCGACTATGGCTCGTTCGAGGACTTCCTCGCCCAGCTGTCATCGCGTAAGCGCAAGATGCTGCGGCGGGAACGGCGCGAGGCGCAGGAGGGGCTGGAGATCGTCCGGCTGACCGGCGACGACATCAAGCCGCATCACTGGGATGCGTTCTTCGACTTCTACATGGACACGGGCGGCCGCAAATGGGGCTCGCCCTATCTGAACCGCGAGTTCTTCGATCTTCTGCATGAGCGGATGGGCGACAAATGCCTGCTGATCCTCGCAATGGACGGCAAGCGGCCGATTGCTGGCGCGCTGAACATGATCGGCTCGGATACGCTGTTCGGGCGGTACTGGGGGCGGACGGTGGACCGGCCGTTCCTGCATTTCGAGATTTCGTACTATCAGGCTATCGATTTCGCGATCGAGCGCGGGCTGAAGCGCGTCGAAGCCGGGGCGCAGGGCGAGCACAAGCTGTCCCGTGGCTATGAACCCTCCCTCACCCGTTCGGCGCACTGGATCGCTCACAGCGGTTTGAGGCGGGCGGTTGAGGAATATCTCGACAGGGAGCGACTGGCGGTCGAGGAAGGTATAGACGAGCTCAGCGAATACTCGCCCTTCCGGAAGGGCGCGCATCCCGCTGAGCAGGACGAGGAGAGCTTCTGATGAGCCTTGTGGGCGAATACGACGGCGGCAACATCTTCGCGAAGATCCTGCGCGGCGAGATGCCGTGCGTGAAGATCTTCGAAGATGACGACGTCCTGGCCTTCATGGACATCTTCCCGCAGAGCCAGGGGCACTGCCTGGTCATTCCGAAGAGTGTGCAGTCGCGGAACCTCACGGACTTCCCGCCCGAGAAGCTGGGGGCTTACTTCGCCGCCGTGCAGAAGCTGACCAAGGCGGTGATCAAGGCGCTGAATCCCGATGGCGTGGTGGTGACGCAGTACAATGGCGCGCCTGCCGGGCAGACAGTTTTCCATCTGCATTTCCACATCGTCCCACGCTATTCCAACCTGCCCTTGCAGCCGCATCACGGCGGCAAGCCTGCGGATATGGACCTTCTGCGCGAGCAGGCTGCACGGATCGCCGCCGCGCTCTGACACGGCGGAATTATCCTAGGTAAGCTCGGCGCCGCAAAACGCCTGTTGCGCGCATCACGAGCGATCAAAATTCCCAGCATTCGCGGGATTTTTCTTGGTTTCCAACATCGTTACGCACCCGTCATTTTCCGGGGAACTTGCTGCGTATGCGAGCGTTACTCTCCGCGGGGGAAAGCTCATAGCGCACGGAATTTATCATGGGTTTCGATTCAGCGACCGCGATCGTTCATGCCTTGAACCCCCAAGCCTTGAACGTCGGGCGCAGTGTCGCTGTTCGCCCTACGATCGCGCGCGCTGCGATGATCGGAAACTTCCCGCCGCGCAAATGCGGGATCGCCACCTTCACGCGCGATAGCTTCGAGAGCCTGCGCGGCGCGCTGCCGAAGACCAAGTGGAGCCTCATCGCGATGGAAGATCGCGCGGGCGGCCATGTTTATCCCAACACCGTCACGCATGTGGTGCCGCAGGACGACCTTTCGGCCTATGAGCGCGTGGCTGACGATCTGAACCTGTCGGGCGTCGAGACCGTGTTCGTGCAGCACGAGTTCGGCATTTATGGCGGCGAGGCTGGCTCTCACCTGCTGGTGCTGCTGCGCCGCCTGCGCATGCCGGTGATCGTGACGCTGCACACGGTGCTGGAACGCCCGAACCCGGTGCAGAAGAAAGTGCTGGATGAAATCATCTCGATCGCCGGCGCGGTGATCGTGATGAGCGAGATGGGTGCCGATATTCTCGAGCGCGTGCATGGCGCAGGCCCGCAGAAGGTCCACGTTATTCCGCATGGCGCGCCGGAGCGGCCCTTCCTGCCCACCGAAGCTTTCAAGGCTGAGCTGGGCCTTGCCGGCCACAAGGTCATCATGACGTTCGGCCTGCTCTCGCCCAACAAGGGGCTGGAGACGATCATCAAGGGCCTGCCCTCTATCCTCTCGCGCCATCCCGATGCGGTTTATCTGATCGCCGGGGCGACCCACCCGCACCTCGTCGCGAATGAAGGCGAAGCCTATCGCGAAAGCCTGATCGAGTTGGCCCGCTCGCTGGGCGTGGTCGATCACCTGCGCTTTGTGAACCGCTTCCTCGGCGATGAAGAACTGGTCGACCTGCTGCAAGCGGCCGATCTCTATGTGACGCCCTACCTGACCGAGGCGCAGATCACTTCCGGCACGCTGGCCTATGCCATCGCCGTCGGCAAACCCGTGATCTCGACGCCGTACTGGCACGCCAAGGAAGCGCTGGCTGATGGCGTGGGCGTGATCTGCCCGTTCCACGACACCAAGGCTTTCTCGACCGCGATCACTGAACTCCTCTCGGACCCGGTGAAACGCGATGCCATGGCGCGCCGCGCCTACAAGGCTGGCGAGCCGTCGCGCTGGCGCAAGGTCGCAGACTCGGTGGTCGATCTCGCCGACGCCTGCCGCTCCACGCACGAGAAGCGCAAGGAAGAAGCCTTCCGCACCCTCGCCCGCCCGAAACTCGACGGCCTCTACCGCATGGCCGACGATTGCGGCGTCTATCAGCACTCGCGCTTCGGCGCGCCGGATCGCCGCCACGGCTATTGCACGGACGACACGGCTCGCGCGCTGAGCCTGATGGCCCGCCTCGCCTCGGAAGGCGTGCTGGAGCCGGCGGCTCTCAAGCTTGCCAATTCCTGCGCCGCGTTCGTGAACCACGCCTGGAGCCCTGAAACCGGCCGCTTCCGCAACTTCATGGGCTTTGATCGCCAATGGCTCGACGAAGGCGGCTCTGACGATTGCTGCGCCCGTGCGCTAGAAGCCCTGTGCCTCGTTGCGAAGGAATGGCCGCAGGATGATCTGCGCGACTGGGCGGCCGACCTCGCCCGTGAAGTCCTGCAGCACGTGCACGAATGGAAATCGCTTCGCTCGCATGCGCTCGTCATCAAGGCCTGCATCGCCGCCTCAGGCGTGGTGATGGGCGAAGACGAAGCTCGTCGCTTTATCTACGAAAACGGCATGCAGCTGATGAAAGCCCTGCAGCAGGGCCGCAATGAGGGCCACAACTGGTTCGAAGACTGCTTCGCCTACGACAACGCCCGCCTGCCCGAAGCCCTGATCCTCGCTGGTGAACACCTCGAAGATCCGGACATGCTGTCGATGGGCCTCGAAACGCTCGAGCGCGTGATGAGGCTGCAAACCACCAAGCAGGGCTGGTTTGCCCCCGTCGCCACGAGCTGCTTTGCGGAAAGCGACGCCGATCACATCCACTTCGACCAGCAGCCGATCGAAGCCCTTGCAACCGTCGAAGCTTGCTTCGCTGCCTGGCACGCTACCGGTGACACGCATCACTGCCACAAGGCGCGCATGGCCTTCGAATGGTTCGGCGGCTTCAACGTGCACGGCCTCGCCCTCGCCCGCCCTTCAGACGGCATCTGTCTCGATGGCCTTACCGTTGCGGGCCTGAATCGAAATCACGGCGCGGAATCAATCCTCAGCTATCAACTGGCTGCGACGTCGATACGCGAATTCCTCCTTCGCCTGCCCGCGAACGCGACCTAACTTAAGCTACTATCATGGCTTACGGCGGGACGCTGATGGATATCCGGCACTTTGACACATCGCTGTGCGCAGACCCCTCGCGCGTGGTGTTAAGGCCTTTCAGCATCGCATCCGAGCCGCGCGGCACAGCCCATGGCGTCATGACCCGCGCGGAGCGCATCGCCCGCGGCGTCATGGAGCTGACGGACGAAGAGTGCCGCAAATATCTCGACGTGGTGGACGGCGATTTCTTCGGCCGTCACTGGCAGACGCACGCGATATTCCTCGAGCGCTACAACCAGGTGAAAGAACTGGTTGGCGACATCAAGGACATCAACGAAGACCACGCCAAGCTGATCGGCGCTTACTTCAGCCACGAATATTCCTATGCCGCCGCCGCCATCATGAACCCCTCCATCGTGCCCCACCCGGACCAGACCGGCGTGCGCGATGGCGCGGTAAAGTTCGTCATGTCGATGCGCACGGTGGGCGAAGGCCACATCTCATCCGTGTCGTTCCGCGAAGGCGTCGCGACCGAAAGCGGCGACTTCACGCTCTGGCCGGAAACGCCGTTTGCAATAGCGGCGGGCGCTGACGCACATGATGGCGAAGGCGGACCCGTCACCGTGCGTCGCCATGAATCCTCGCCCCTCTCCGGCGTCGTGATCTTCCCGATCACCCGTGCACAGAAGAACGGGCTTGAAGACCTGCGCCTCGTCCACTTCACTGAGGACGACGGCAAGAAGCACTATTATGGCACCTACACCGCGTTCAACGGACGCGATGTCGGCTGCGAGATGCTGACGACGGACAAGTTCTCCGAGTTCAACCTCACACCCCTGCGCGGCGCCGCGTCGGGCCAGAAGGGCCTTGCCCTGTTCCCGCGCAAGATCGATGGCCGCTATGCCGCCATCGGCCGCCTCGACCATGAGTCACTGTTCTACATGACCAGCGACGACCGCTTTGTCTGGAACTACGGCAAGCGCGTGATGACGCCGAAATATCTGTGGGAGCTGGTGCAGCTCGGCAATTGCGGCTCGCCCATCGAACTCGATGAAGGCTGGCTGATGCTCACCCACGGCGTCGGCGCCATGCGGCAGTATTCGATCGGCGCCGTCCTGCTCGACAAGAAAGACCCGTCGAAACTTCTCGGCCGCTCAGTCGAGCCGTTCCTGACGCCGGTGGACGAAACACGCGAAGGCTATGTGCCGAACGTGGTCTATACCTGCGGAATGCTGAAAGTCGGCGAGAGCGTGCTGATCCCCTATGCGGTTGCGGACTCCGCGATCCGGTTTGTTTCAATCCGGATCAAGGACATGCTGGCGTCGCTGAAATAGCGCCAGAACTCAATCAGGCCAGAATCCAGGCAGGAACGCGTTCCGCGACTCAAACGTTGTCTCCGGCAGCATCCGGAAACAAAACATGGCTTCGCGCGCGTACTGGAAGGGCCACCTTCGCCTCTCGCTTGTAACGATCGGCATCGAGCTTCACTCGGCGATCAAATCGAGCGCCACCATTCCCCTGCACCAGATCCACAAACCGTCTGGCAAGCGCATCCGCTACCAGAAGGTCGCGCCGGGTGTAGGTGAAGTCGACACAGCCGACATCATCAAGGGCTTCGAAGTCGAGAAGAACGAGTACGTTACGCTCGACGATGACGAACTCGATGCGATCAAGCTGGAAAGCAAGCGCACGATCGACCTCGTGCAGTTTGTCGATCATCAGGAGATCGACCCACGCTATTTCGAGAAACCCTACTACGTCGTGCCCGGCGCGGACGATGTGGCGCACGAAGGATTCGCGGTGATCCGGGAGGCGCTGCGCAAGGCCGGCAAGGTTGGCCTCGGACAGATGGCGACGCGCGGCAAGGACCAGATGTGCGCCGTGCGGCCGTGCGGAGACGGCATCCTGCTGGAAACGCTGCGCTATGAGAAAGAGGTGAAGGACTCGGACGAGGTGTTCTCCTCCATCGGCAAGACGCGCGTGGACAAGGAGATGCTCGACCTCGCGGCAGAGCTGATCCAGCGCAAGTCAGCCAAATTCCATCCGGAGAAATTCAAGTCGCACTATCTCGGCGCGCTGAAAGACCTGATCGACGAGAAGCGCAAGAAGGGCAAGGTCACAGCGGCGACCGATGAAGAGCTGGAGAATGAAGGCTCGAATGTCATCGACCTGATGGAAGCGCTGCGCAAAAGCGTCGCCAACAAGGGTGGCGCTACCCGGACGCACAAGGCGGCGGCATCGACCACGCGCCGCAAGCCGGCTGCCCGCAAGACAGCCGCCAAGAAGAAAGCGCCGGTCAAACGCAAGGCGGGATAGATGGCCGACACGCTCAACAAGTATCAGTCGATGCGGGACTTCCGGGAAACACCGGAGCCCCGCGGCAAGGTCGGCAAGCGCAAAGGCCATTCCTTCGTCATCCAGAAGCATGACGCGACGCGCCTGCACTATGATTTCCGACTGGAGCTGGACGGCGTGCTGCTGTCATGGGCCGTCACACGCGGGCCGAGCCTCAACCCTGCCGACAAGCGCCTCGCGGTTCGCACCGAAGACCATCCCCTGCAGTACGGCAAGTTCGAAGGCATCATCCCTTCAGGCTATGGCGCTGGCACGGTCATCCTGTGGGACAATGGCTCGTGGGAGCCGGAGGAAGATCCGCGCGAGGGGCTGAAGAAAGGCTCGCTGAAATTCACGCTTCACGGCCAGCGGCTGAAGGGAAGCTGGGCGCTCGTGCGGCTCAAGCCGAGGCCGGGCGAAAGTCGCAAGCGGGAAAACTGGCTGCTGATCAAACACCGCGACCGCTATGCCAGCGAGACAACCATCGCGACCGACGCTTGGGATAACAGCGTCGAATCCGGCCGGACGGTTGAACAGATGTCGCGCGCCAGCGACGCCGGGAAGCAGAAGCGCGCTACAACGCGCGCAACTAAGGCGAAGGCCCAGGCCACGAAGACCAAGGCGTCCAAGGAGGACGCCAAGCTCCCAAAGCGCGTGCCCGCCTTCGTTCCGCCTCAGCTGGCGCAACTGCGCGACGCCCCGCCCGCGGGCGATAACTGGCTGCACGAAATCAAGTTCGACGGCTATCGCATCCAGGCCGTCATGCATGGCGGCAAGATCCGGCTGTTCACCCGCAACAAGCTCGACTGGACCAAGCGCTATGAGCGCACGGCCAAGGCGCTGAAGGCGCTCAAGCTCGGCGAAGGCACGCTCGATGGCGAGCTTGTGGCCATGGATGGCGCCGGCAAGACCAGCTTCGCTCAGATGCAGGCAGCGGGCGAGGATGACTCGATCAAGCTGGTCTATCACGTCTTCGATCTGCTGAACGAAGACGGCGTGGACCTCCGCTCCCTGTCCCTCGCCGAGCGTAAGGCGCGGCTGGCGAGCCTGATTGGCGACGGCTCCGAGTTCGTGAAGTACAGCGACCACATCATCGGCGATGGCGACCAGGTGTCAGCCTCCGCCTGCAGCATGAAGCTGGAAGGCGTCATCTCGAAGCGCGCGGATGCCAAGTACAGCTCCGGCCGCAGCCCGATGTGGATCAAGTCCAAATGCATCGGCGAGGACGAGTTCGTCATCGGCGGCTATCGCCTGTCCGACAAGCAGGGCCGCGCCTTCCGCTCGCTGCTGGTCGGCGAGTTCGACAAGGGCAAGCTGGTCTATCGCGGACGCGTCGGCACAGGGTTCACCGAGGAGACGTTCAAGACGTTGCTGCCGCAGCTCAAGAAGCTCCAGCGCAAGACCAGCCCGTTCGCCTCCACGCCGGCCGATGCCAAACGCAGCGCCGTGTGGGTCGAGCCGCAGATCGTGGCGCAGGTCGCCTATCTCGAAACCACGCCGGATGGTCATCTGCGCCATCCAAGCTATCTCGGCTTGAGGGAAGACAAGCAGGCAAAGGATGTGTCGGTCGGCTCCTCCTCGGTGTCGGCCGCGCCGAAAAAGATGGCCGCGAAGAAAGCTGCAAAGACCAAAGCCACGGCGAAGCGCTCCGCCAAATCGAGTAGCAGCCCGGCCAAGGTCTTCGGCCAGCGCCTGACGTCGCCGGACAAGGTGCTGTGGCCGGAAGCAGGCCTCACCAAGCTCGACCTTGCCAACTACCTCAACGAATATTCCGACCACCTCCTGCCCTTCGTAAAGGGCCGGCCGTTGTCCGTCGTGCGCTGCCCCGAAGGCTATCAGGGCGAATGCTTCTTCCAGAAGCACCACAACCCCTCGACGCCCGACGCGATCGAGACGCTGAAGATCAAGGAGAAAAAGGGCGGCTCGGAAGATTACCTCATCATCCGCAACAAGGCGGGCCTCGTGGGCGCAGCTCAAATAGGCGGCATGGAGCTGCACGTCTGGGGCTCGCGCGAGGACATGATCGAAAAGCCCGAGCGCGTCGTCTTCGACCTCGACCCCGACGAAGGGCTCGATTTCACCCACGTGAAGAAAGCCGCCGTCGAACTGCAAGGCGTGCTCGACAGCGTCGGCCTGAAGTCGTTCCCCCTGCTCACCGGCGGCAAGGGCATCCATGTCATCGCCCCCATCGCACGCACGCAGGTGTGGGACGATGTCAAAACCTTCTGCCGTGGCCTCGCCCAGATGCTCGCGAAGTCCGCGCCGGACCGCTACGTGGCGCAAGCCTCCAAGGCCAAGCGCGAGGGCCGCATCTTCATCGACTGGCTGCGTAACGAGCGCGGCTCCACCGCCATCGCGCCCTATTCCCCCCGCGCCCGCGCCAATGCACCCGTCGCGACCCCAGTCTCGTGGGCCGAGCTCAAGAACATCGACAGCGGCGCCGCCTTCACGATCGAGACGATCGGCGCACGCCTGAAAAAACAGAAGTCAGACCCGTGGAAGGGCTACGCGGCGGCCGCCCGGCAGTCGCTGAAACAAGCAGCGATCGATGCAGTCGCAGGCGACTGAGCACCGATCGCGATAACCCGTTTCGTTACTGCGCCTTGATGCCGGCGCGGATTTGCTCAAGCGTGATCTTGTTGCGCACAAGCAGGCTGTAGTCGTCGGCCAGCGTGCCGGTGATGTTGCCGGGCTTGTAGTGATGTCCCGCCATCTCCGCCACCGGAGTCACTTCCGCAGCCGAACCCGTGATGAAGCATTCCGAGAACGTCGAAAGCTCATCCGGCGTGATGTGACGCTCAATCACCTCAAAGCCACGCGCACGCGCCAGCTCGATCACGGTCTGACGCGTCAGGCCGTTTAGGAAGCAATCCGGCGTCGGCGTATGGATCGCGCCGTCGCGGATCAGGAACACGTTCGCGCCCGTCAGCTCCGCCACATAGCCGCGATAGTCGAGCATCAGTGCATCCGAGAACCCTTCGGCCTCGGCCTTGTGCTTCGACATCGTGCAGATCATGTACAAGCCCGAAGCCTTCGCCGCCGACGGGATCGTATCCGGCGCCGGGCGGCGCCAGTCGGACATCGTCACGCGGATGCCCTTGGTCTTGTCGGCAAAGTAATTGCCCCAATACCAGACCGCCACGCAGGTGCGGATCGAGGCCTGCTGGGCCGAAACGCCCATCATCTCCGAACCCCGCCACGAGAACGCGCGGATATAGCAATCCTCAAGGCCGTTCTTCTGCATCAGCTCGAGCTTGATCGCATCCAGCTCGGCCACCGGCACGGGAATCTTGTAGCCGACCAGCTCGGCCGACTTGTGCAGGCGCTTGGAGTGGTCCGTCGACCGGAACACCTTGCCCTCATAGGCCCGCTCGCCCTCGAATACGCATGCGCCGTAATGCAGGCTGTGCGTCAATACGTGGATCTTGGCGTCGCGCCACGGCACGATTTTGCCATCCAGCCAGATCCAGCCATCACGATCGTCGTACGGGACGAAACCAGGAGTAGGGGCAGCCATAATAAGGTCCTTGGAAGACGCGGTTTTAGGGGTACCAGCTTGAGTTTCGCGTCCTGCTCTCCCATTGTCCGGTCGTGGCCATACCTGTCAACCGACCCTCGCCCACTCCCGCTCCGGCGGCCAGCGCCTCTTCCGCAGGCGACGGCCGGCTGTACCTGCGCGACCACGACCTGAACGAGGGGGCCGCCCTTATCCGCGCCGCCGCGCGCCGGATCGCCCAGCTGGCCGAAACGGCCGGCGCCGCCGCGAATATCTCCGCCCCGGAAATGGATATTTTGCAGGAAATCCATGATCTCGGCCCGATGGATGTGGGCGATCTGCGGGCACGACTCGCCTCGCCCAAGCAATCACTTGCCCGCAACCTGAACCAGCTCGAGGCCCGGAACTTCGTGAAACGCGAGATGGACCCGCGCGATCGCCGCCGCCGCCTCGTCACGCTGACGGCCGATGGCATGACCTTCACGCGGGACGCGACCGAACGTCGCCGCGCCGCCCTGCGCCAGGCTTTCCTCACCGGCGGCCCTGACGCCGTCAGCGGCGCACGCCGTGTCCTCTCCGAACTCCTCCGCGCCCGGGGCGACTCGTGAACGTCAAAGGCCACATCCTCTGCGTCGATGACGACGACCGCCTGCGCGACCTGCTCAAGCGCTATCTCACGCGCGAAGGCCATGACGTCACCACAGCCAAGGACACCGAAAGCGCCCGCCGCCTGATGGCGACCATGTCGTTCGATCTCGTCATCCTCGACGTGATGATGCCGGGCGAGGATGGCCTGTCGCTGCTGAAGAGCGTGCGCGAGAAGAAATCCGATACGCCTGTCATCCTGCTCACGGCTCGCTCGCTGCCGGCCGAACGCATCGAGGGCCTGAAGATCGGCGCAGACGACTACCTCTCGAAACCGTTCGAGCCGGAAGAACTCGCGCTCCGCATCGCGTCCATCCTGAAGCGCGCTGCGCCCGAAGCGCCAGTCGAAGAACTCCGCCTCTCCGGCATGATCTTCCACGTTGGCAAGGGCGAGCTTCGCAAGGACGGCCGCCTCGTCCGCCTGACGGAAAGCGAAACGCAGCTGCTCGGCATTCTCGCCGGCCGCGCTGGCGCGCCGGTCTCGCGCCACGAACTCGCGATGCTGACCGCAGCCGGCGTGGAACGTTCCGTCGACGTGCAGGTCACGCGCCTGCGCCGCAAGATCGAGCGCGATCCGCGTGAGCCTGTGCACCTGCAGACCGTGCGCGGCGTCGGTTACCGGCTGACCGGGGACTGATATGCGCCTGCGCGACTACACGCCCAGAGGCTACAACGCCCGGCACATCCTGATCCTCATCGTGCCGATGCTGATCTTCGTCGTCGCGATGACGCTGTACTTCTTCTATACGCACGTTCAGCAAGTGAACGCCCGTCTCTCACGCGCGGTCGGCTCGGAACTCGTCTTCATCAACGAACAGCGGCTTGCGCATCCGGCAGACTGGCCGGATGTCGTCAACGGCTTCCGCCGGGCCGGCCTGATGGACGTCACGTTCACACCCGGCGCAACCGTGCTCACCCGGCCCGAAGGCGACGATTGCTGCGATGAACTCGGCGAAGAGCTGCGCTACCGCTTTGAAGGCCAGAGCTGGACCTATCGCTACCGCCCTGACGACCAGCTGACGCTCCGCATCCTGCTGCCGGACGGCGTCCTCGAAGCGAAGATGGACCGCAAGCGCGTGATCATCATCAACGCGCACATCTTCATTGTCTGGACCGTCGCCTTCAGCGTCCTGTTGCTGCTGACGTCCTATCTCTTCCTGCGTAACCAGGTGCGCTCGATCCTGCAGCTGTCATGGGCTGCCGACGCCTTCGGCCGCGGCGAAGACGTGCCGGACTTCAAGCCCTCGGGCGCCATCGAAGTCCGCAAGGCCGCGCGATCCCTGCTCCGCATGCGCAACCGTATCCGCCGCTATGCCGACCAGCGCACCGCCATGCTCGCCGGCGTCAGCCACGACCTGCGCACGCCGCTCGCCCGCCTCAAGCTCGAACTGGCGATGGCGCCGAAAGACTACGATGTCGGCCCCGCGAAGAAAGACATCGACGAGATGGAGCGGATGCTCGACGGCTATCTCGCCTTCGCCCGCGGTGAGGAAGGCGAGCAGCCCGTGCAGGTCGACCTCCTCACCCTCACCCGCGAAGCGGCTGCCGCCGCCGCAGCCCGTTCGCGTCTGGAGTTCATGTTCGGCTCACCCGTCCAGATGCGCGTGCGCCCCCTCGCCCTGAAGCGCGCGATCTCCAACCTTGCCAACAACGCCGCCGACCACGGCAAGGTGATCCGCATCACCGTCACCACGCCGCCGGGCGAAGCCGTCATCACCATCGAGGATGACGGCCCCGGCATTCCGGCGACGAACTACGAAGACGCCTTCCGCCCGTTCAGCCGCCTCGACCCTTCGCGCAACCAGAACGTCTCCGGCGTAGGCCTCGGCCTCACCATCGCCCGCGACACCGCTCGCGCTCACGGCGGCGACGTCACGCTCGGAAAGTCAGAACTCGGCGGCCTGCGCGCCACCATTCGCCTGCCGCTAGATGCGGAGCGTCCCAAAGGCATCAAGGACGAAGACGACTGAGCGCGGCTACTTCTTGTCCGCTTCGCGCGCCAGTTCCTGGCCGCGCCTGACAGCTGCATCGACAGCCTTACGCATCAGGTCCGGCATGCCGCCTGCCGACATCAGCACGTCGAGCGCCGCCGCCGTCGTGCCGCCCGGCGACGTCACCTGCTTGCGCAGCTCCGCCGGCGACTCCGCAAGCTCGCCCAGCAATGCGCCCGCGCCGACAATCGTCTCGCGCGCCAACGCATTGGCCGTCTCTTCGCTCAAGCCCGCCGAACGTCCCGCCGCCGCCAGCGCCTCGACCAGCAGGAACACATAGGCCGGACCCGAACCCGACACGGCCGTCACCGCATCCATCTGCGCTTCCTGCAGCGGCCCGAGCACCAGCCCCAGCGGCTCCAGCAACCGCCCGGTCGCTTCACCATCCGCATCACCACAAGCCGACGACAGCGCATAACCCGTCGCACCCATGCCGATCGCGCCCGGCGTATTCGGCATTGCCCGCGCCACCTTCGGCGTACCCAGCGCCGCCGCGATCCGTGCAATCGGCACGCCCGCCATGATCGAAACAACCAGCGTGTCCTTCGACACCCAGGCCTTCAGACCCTCGACCGACGAGGCAAAGCCCTGCGGCTTCACCGCCAGCACAAGGATGTCCGCAGGCTCGGGCGCAGGGTTCAGCGCGATCAGCTTGTCCTTCGCTGCCTGCAGAACATCGTCAGCCGGCGCTGGTTCGATCACCGACAACCGGCCAATGCCCGCCGCCGACAGGTCAGAGACCCACCCGCGCGCCATCGCAGCGCCCATGCGGCCCGC
The DNA here is from genome assembly GCA_965229115.1 of Hyphomonadaceae bacterium. Taxonomy (GTDB): domain Bacteria; phylum Pseudomonadota; class Alphaproteobacteria; order Caulobacterales; family Hyphomonadaceae; genus UBA7672. The sequence goes on from CBDDIR010000003.1 coordinate 2,003,076, forward strand.
GCCTGCGAGTACGGCATGCCTCAGCCGCGTCTTGTCCGCGGCCATGGCGCTTAAGCCTCGCCGTGAGTTTCGAAGACAACAGCGGCCACGGCTTCTTCAGCCGACTTGCCTGCCCACACGACGAAGTTGAACGCCGGCAGGAACTGGTCCGCCGCATCCAGAGCCGCCGTCAGCACAGCGGAAATCTCGCCCGGATCGGGCGCAATGCGGTCGAGCATCGGAATGGTGTGACGGAACACAGCCACGCCATCCTCATTCCAGTAATCGAAGTGACCCAGCCACAGCCGCTCGTTGATCTTGCGCAGCAGATCCGAGATCGCCGACTGCTTCGCGTTCGGCGCACGCAGGTCGAGCGTCAGCGAAAAATTCAGCGACGCCGGCTCATCGCGCCACGCAAACATGCCGCCGAACTCGCCCCACTTGGTCATCGAGGCGCAATGAATCATGCCTTCTTCCGAACGCTCGCAAGCCCAGTCAGCGGCAAGCAGCGTCTGCTCGACGACATCCATGGCGCGATCGGTGAATTCTGCGGAAACGCTGTTCAGTTGCGGCATCTGGTCCTCCCAGAATCACGGGCAAGGCCCGCTTCGGTTCCAACGCTATAGAGCGTCGCTACGTCTAACAATGGCGGTGTGGTTAAGGCTTTCGAGATTCGAATCGCGTTTACGAACGCCGATCCGCAGCATCTCCGGGTTTATTGCCCTCAAGCTCGGCGACACGCCGCTCAAGCGCTTCAACTTTTTCCAGCGCGTTGCGGGCAAGTGTCTTCATCGCCTCGAACTCTTCGCGTTTCACGAGGTCCATGTCGGCGACAATGCGCTCCAGACCAGAGCGGAATACGGCCTTCGCCTCGTCATTGGCGGCCTGCGCCATGCCGGCGGCGCCCTGCATCATGCGCGAAATATCGTCCATGATTGGGTTGCGGGTCTGCATGTGACGCCTCCTGAGGTGGACCCCGCTGCCGGAGCCGGTATCTATATGGCCCAGCAGGGCGGGTATTTCAAAGTACCCCATGAATGAGATACAGCGTCGCTCCATGTATATTCCTCTGGAAATTCCCTTTCCGCGCATAGATCCGGCGGCATTCACCATTCCGCTGCCAGATATGCAGCTCGGGCCCATTCATCTTGGGCCCTTCCCGGTGCGCTGGTACGCGCTTGGCTACATCTTCGGCCTGCTGCTCGGCTGGTGGTATGCCGCCCGCATTGTTTCGACGCCGCGCCTGTGGGGTGAAGGCCCCGCCGGCCCGATCAAGAAGCAGGACATCGACGATTTCGCATTCTACGCGATGATCGGCATCCTGCTCGGGGGCCGCATCGGCTACATCCTGTTCTACACCATCCCCTACGAGCCGCATAAGCTCTCGGGCGACCCGATGTTCATCCTGCGCATGTGGGAAGGCGGCATGTCCTTCCACGGCGGCCTGATCGGCGCGATCGTCGCTGTCTTTGCAACGTCATGGCTACGCAAGATTCCTGTCATCAGCCTGGGCGACGTCGCCTGCGCCGCGGCACCCATCGGCATCTGCCTCGTCCGCATCGCCAACTTCATCAACGGCGAACTGTTCGGCCGCCCGACAGACGCACCCTGGGCCATGCGCTTCCCGGACTACAACTGGGCGACGCGCCAATGGGGTTCGGTCGAAGGCAAACCGCTCGTCCATCCGAGCCAGCTCTACGAAGCCGCGCTCGAAGGTCTGCTTCTCTTCGTCGTCTGCGGCCTCGCCGTCTGGAAGTTCCGCCTGCTGCGCAAGCCGGGCATCGTCGCTGGCATCTTCCTGATCGGCTATGCGATCAGCCGCACCATCGTCGAGAACTTCCGCGAGCCCGACAACTTCACCCAAGGCATCATGCCGCAATGGTTCACCATGGGCATGCTGCTCTCGATCCCGATGATCCTCGGCGGCGCTTACCTCATCTGGCGTGGCAATCGCGCGCCCAGTCAGGCGACCGCCGCGTGATCGCCCCGCGCGATAACGCGCGCCGGCGAGCATCATGACGGACCTGCGCGCGCGCATAACCGAGGCCATCCGGGTCAACGGCCCGATGCCGGTCTCGCTGTACATGCTCATGTGCCTGCACGATCCGCGCGAGGGCTATTACGCGACGCGTCCCGGCTTCAACCAGGACTTCACTACCGCGCCCGAAACCAGCCAGGTCTTCGGCGAGCTCGTCGGCCTGTGGGCGGCGCATGAGTGGATCAAGCTCGGCTCACCCGCCAAATTCTGGCTGATCGAACTCGGCCCCGGCCGCGGCACCATGATGGCCGACCTACTGCGCGCCGCCTACAGCGTGCCCGGCTTCGCCGAAGCCGCGCAGGTCGCCCTCGTCGAAGCCAGCCCCGCCCTGCGCGACCAGCAGAAACACCTGCTCTCGAAATACACCGTCCAGCATTTCGACGAGTTCGACAGCGTGCCCGAAGGCCCCTCCATCATCGTCGCCAACGAATTCCTCGATTGCCTCGCCATCCGCCAGTATGTGCGCGACGGCAATGGCTGGCGCGAACGCCAGGTCGGCCTCGACGACGCAGGCAATCTGGTGATCGGCGTCGGCCCGCCCGCAGAACTGCCTGAAGACGTCATTCCCGTCGGCGACCATGTCGAAGTCGCTCCCGCGCTCGAGACCGTCATCGCCGGCCTCGCCCGCCGCTTCCGCCAGCACCCCGGCCGCGCCCTCTTCCTCGACTACGGCCCTGACGACCGCTCGCCCGACGACACGCTCCGCTCCTACAAGGCAGGCGAACAGGTTCCCCCGCTCGCGCATCCCGGTGTCTCAGACCTCACCGCCGATGTCGACTTCCCCCGCATGCGCCGCATCTGCGAGAGCGAGGGCCTCGCCGTCCACGGCCCGATCCAGCAGCGCTATTTCCTCACCCGCCTCGGCGCCAAGGAACGCGCCGAACAGCTGATCGCCGCCAACCCGCGCCGCGCCGAAGAAATCGCCCGCGCAATCGACAAGCTTGTCTCGCCCGAGCAGATGGGCTCAAGGTTCAAGGCAATCGCGCTGACCCCCTTCGGCGCCGAAACCCCGCCGGGTTTCTAGCGGAGCCCGCATGACCCCAGATCGCCCGCCCTTCGAGGAAGCTCCCGCACTCAAGCGCTTCTCGATGCATGTCCGTCACGGCTTCTTCGGCCGTCGCGGTGGCGTCTCCAACGGCGTCTATAAATCGCTCAATTGCGGCCCCGGCTCAGGCGATGAGCCGGAGAAGGTTCTCGAGAACCGCCGCCGTATCGCCTACGCAATGGGCGCGCCGCTGGAAAAGCTCGCCACGCCCCGCCAGATCCATTCGGCGAAAGCCGTCATCACCGACAAGGCCTACGAGCCGAACGAGCGCCCGGAGTGCGATGCGCTCGTCACCAAACGCCCCGGCCTCCTGCTCGGCGTGCTGGCGGCTGATTGCGCGCCCATCGTCCTGTGCGATCCGCACAATGGCGTCATCGCCGCGATTCATGCCGGCTGGCGCGGCGCTGTCGGCGGCGTCATCGAAAGCGCGGTCGAAGCCATGTCAGTGCTAGGCGCCGATCCAGCCAAGACCGCTGCGGGCGTCGGCCCGTGCCTGTCACAATCTTCTTTCGAGGTCGGACCGGATCTGGCCGACGCCGTGCTCGATGCGACGCCGTGGGCGGAAACCCTGTTCGAACCGGGCGAAGGCGACCGCCAGTTCTTCGATCTCAAGCGCTATTGCCTCGGCCGTCTCGCACGCATGGGCGTCGCCCACATGGACGCGCTGACCGATGACACGCTGACGCAGCCCGACCTCTATTTCTCCCATCGCGCGTCTGTAAAAGCGGGCGATCGCGACTGCGGACGCAACATGACAGCGATCATGCTCACCGCTTGAGGCGAAAATCGCCCCATTTCGGCGCGTTTACGAACCGTTGCGACAGTTTGGGTTGCCGCAAAATCACTCCACCGGATTCAGCACCCTTCGCGATTGCAGCCGCTTCGATTCTGCGACAGAAGCGTGACGCCGAGGGAGCCCCCTGACGCCAGAACGGTCCAGGGGCGGTATTACGGGAGATGCGGGCAGATGAAACTCATCTCGTGCAATTCCAATCGTGCGCTTGCCGATAACATCGCGGCGTACCTCGACATCCGCCTCACCAATGCAGAGGTGAAGACCTTCAAGGACCGCGAAGTCTTCGTGAAGGTAAACGAGAACGTCCGCGGCCAAGACGTCTATGTGATCCAGTCAACCTCCGCCCCGGCCAACGACCACCTCATGGAATTGCTGATCACGATGGATGCGCTCGTCCGCGCGTCCGCGCGCCGCATCACGGCTGTGATCCCCTATTACGGCTACTCGCGTCAGGATCGTAAGACCGACGGCCGCACGCCGATCTCGGCCAAGCTGGTTGCCAACCTCATCACCACCGCCGGCGCCGATCGCGTCGTCACGGTCGATCTCCACGCCGCGCAGATCCAGGGCTTCTTCGACAAGCCGACCGACAACCTCTTCGCCATGCCGGAAATGGCCGACGACATCATCAAGAAGTACGGCAGCCAGGACCTCATGGTCATCTCGCCGGACGTCGGCGGCGTGGTCCGCGCCCGCGCACTCGCCAAGCGCCTTAACACCGATCTCGCCATCGTCGACAAGCGCCGCGAAAAAGCCGGCGAGTCCGAAGTGATGAACATCATCGGCGACGTCGAAGGCCGCAAATGCATCCTGATCGACGACATGACGGACTCGGGCGGCACGCTCATCAACGCCGCTGACGCCCTGCTCAAGAAAGGCGCGAAGGAAGTCGCCGCCTACGTCACGCACGGCGTCCTCTCGAACGGCGCCGCCGCCAACATCGACAAGTCGCAGCTGAAAGAGCTGGTCATCACCGACACGATCCAGGCGTCCGAGAATGTCGCGAAGGCGAAGAAGATCCGCACGATCTCCCTCGCCCCGCTGATCGGTGAAGCCATCCGCCGTATCGCGAACGACGAGTCCATCTCGAAGATGTTCGAGGCGAATTAACGCCTCTCAGGCTTTCAGCCTGCCGTCACAACAACTGTCGTCATCACAGGCTCCACGGCATCCACCGTGGCGACCGTCGCCGTCGTCGAGGTCATGGTCGAGGTCGATGACGACGACCATGAGGCGGGCGCAGCAGGTGCTGCCGGTGCAGCAAATGCAGCAGGAGCCGGAGGCGCCGGCGGCGCGGGGCTCACCGACGACACAGGCGACAGCGGCGCGAGCGGAGCCGGCGGCGCAGGGCTGAGCGGCGTTGCCTGCGGCGCCATCGGAACAGGCGGAGCCGGCGTCAGCGGCGTGGCTTGCGGAGCCATCGGCGCCAAAGGAGCCGGCGGCGCGGGCGAGACCAGCGGCGCAGGCGCCGGAACAGGCTTCAGATGCATGTTCGGATTGACGCTGATGTTCGGGTTCGCGTTGACGCTCGGATTGGCATTCACGTTCGGCTTCGCGGACGGCGCAGCAAGTTGCGCCAGCTGAACCGGAGCCGCGGGAGCAGCCGGCGCCGGCGGGATCGCCAGAGAAGAATGCTCCTTGCCCGCCAGCTCATCGCCCGTGCACGTCACCGACACGCGCAGGTTACGCCCAGTCTGCCGCTTGCCGATCAGCCCGCCCTCGGCCACCTGATCGCCCTTGGCGACATTGATGCTGACGAGGCCGACCATGTCCGCGACACAAGGCGTGCCTTCATCGCCCTTGCCTTCCAGCCGCACATTGTAGCCGTTCTGCGCGCCGCCATTCACCAGCGTGATCTTGCCGGCAAAGGTCGACCGCACCGAACCATCCGCATCGATCGCAGCAGCCGCAGGAGACTCCGGCGCTGCAGGAGCTGCGGGAGCAGCAGGCGGAGCCGGCGGCGCGGGGATCACCATGATCACCTGCGCCACAGCCATCGGCGCACCCGCCACGCCCAGCAGCACCGCCGCAGCAATCGCCGCCCGCGCCGGCTTGCGCTTCGCCGAACCCAGCGTCCGCTTCACCCGCAGCATCAAGCTACGCCCACCGGCCAGCGACATCGAAGCCGCAGGCGCTGCATGAGACAGCCCAGCCGAGAATCCGGCCACATCGCGCAGCGTCCGCGCATAAGCCGTCCGCGCCGACGACAGCTCCACCATGCCCTCGTCGCACGCCAGCTCCCGCGCCACATCCAGCTCGCGGCGGATCAGCCACGCCGCAGGGTTGAACCACATGACATCAGCCGTGATCCGCTCCAGCGGACGCCGCCAGCCATCGCCGCGCGCCACATGCAGGCACTCATGCCCCACCACCAGGTCCAGCGCCTCACGGCTCAGCTCGTCTTCCAGGCCTTCCGGCAGGCAGATCGTCGGACGCAGCACGCCGAACGAGAACGGCGACACCTTCGCGCTCACAATCCGCAGACGCGGCGCGCGCTTCATGCCCAGCCGCTTGCTCCACGCATTCAGCGCAGCCGTCGCCCGCCCCGGCTCAGCCGCACGCGATGCGGCCACAACACCCATCAGCGACTTGCCCGCATACTGCGCCAGCACGAACCGCACGATCCAACCCGCCGCCAGAACCAGCAGCAGGATCTGCGTCACATCGAGATCAATCTGCGCGGGCGCCGGAGCGCCCGTGAAATCCAGCAGTTGTTCGCCGGTGAACTTGTCGATCGCCAGCGTAGCCAGCGTCGCGCCCGAAGCCGGCGCCGCGCTCTCACTCGGCGCAAGCCCCCATCCCGCAGCCGCCACCACCGGCGCCGCAACCCACGGCGCAACCAGCAACGCCGTCGCCCCGCGCCACATCCACTGTCGCGCGCGACCCGATACATCGGCCGAGCCCTGCAGCAGCCGTCCAGCCGCCCAGATCAGCCCGCCCCAAACGAGAGAATAAACCGCAAGCCAGGTGAGGATCGTCATTATTCCGCGTCCTTCTTATTGTTGTTGTCGTCGGCATTGAGGATGTCGTCGAGCTCTGCGAGCTCGTCTTTCGTAAGGTGCGGGCTGTCGGCGAACATCGAGGCAGGCAGCGCCCCCTTGATGTCGAAGACCTGCCGCGTGAGCTCCCGCGCCATCGCCCCCAGCACGGCCACGCGAGACAGCGCCGGCGCATAGACAGCCACGCCGTGCACTTCAGACCGCGCGAGCAGCCCCTTCTCCTCCATGCGTGTGACCACCGTGCGGGTTGTGGAATAACTCCAGCCCGTCTCTTCGGTCACGGCATCGTGGATTTCCCGGGCGCTTTTGCGGTCCTCGGGCCAGAGCTGTTTGAGCACAGCCAGTTCGGTCTTGTTGGCGGTCGCAGACATGGTGTTCCCGTCCGATTCCTAAGCGATGCTACATGTGTAGCGCGCCCGCTACGCCCGTCAACAGGTTTCGCTACAAATGTAGCACGCGCCTTCTGCGCACCCTTTTTTTGCCCGTTTTCTGTGCAAAAACCCCGCACACACGCCCAACTCTTTGGCGCCTCACAACCTAGTCGCGGACCTCCGCTCGTTGTGTGAGCGGAATCGCCCGCCGCCGCCTAATCAGCGGGCAACGCCGCGAAGTCGGCGAAGCCTATGAGGACCCCATGACCATCCTGCATACCGGCCGCCGCGCGGCCGTAGCGATCGGCTGTGCGCTCATCGCCGCCCCCGCCGCCTTCGCCGAAACCAATTCCGGCGACACCGCCTGGGTGCTCACCGCCACCGCGCTCGTTCTCCTGATGACGCTGCCCGCCCTCGCCCTTTTCTATGGCGGCCTCGTCCAGTCGAAGAACGTCCTGTCCGTGCTCAGCCAGTGCGTCGTCATCGCCTGCCTGATGTCCGTCCTCTGGCTCGCCTTCGGCTACTCCATCGCCTTCGGACACGGCGGCGACGGCAACGCCATCTGGGGCGGCCTTGGAAAGTCGTTCCTCAACGGCGTCGAAGCCACCAGCGAAAGCGGCACGATCCCGGAATCCGTCTTCTTCATGTTCCAGATGACCTTCGCGATCATCACCCCCGCGCTCATCGTCGGCGCCTATCCGGAACGCACAGGCTTCGCCTTCGTCCTCCTCTTCTCCGCGCTCTGGATGCTGCTGGTCTATGCGCCAGTCGTGCACTGGATCTGGAGCCCCGGCGGCTGGCTGTTCGAGCAAGGCGTCCGCGACTTCGCCGGCGGCCTCGTCGTCCACGCAACGGCTGGCTCCTCCGCCATCGTCATCGCGCTGATGGTCGGTAAGCGGAAACACTTCCCGCATGAGATGCGCCCGCCCCACAGCCCGGTTTTCGTCATGATCGGCGCAGCGCTTCTCTGGGTCGGCTGGTATGGTTTCAACGGCGGCTCCGCGCTCGCCGCCGGGCACAACGCCGGCAACGCCATGATCGTCACGCACATCTCGGCCTCGGCCGCCGCGCTGACCTGGATGGCGATCGAATGGATCAAGTTCGGCCGCCCCGGCCTGGTCGGCACAGTCACCGGACTCATCGCCGGCCTCGCCCCGATCACACCGGCGGCAGGCTCGGTCGGCCCGGTCGGCGCGCTCATCATCGGCGTCTCGGCGTCGCTGGTCTGTTTCTACGCCGTCATGTTCATCCGCAACATGCTCAAGATCGACGACAGCCTCGATGTCTTCGCCGTCCACGGCGTCGGCGGCATCCTCGGCACGCTGATCCTCCCCTTCCTCGCCAGCGCCGGCCCACTCTCGCCGGGCCTAGGCGACGTCAGCATCGGCCAGCAGCTCTGGGTTCAGGTCCAGGGCGTCGTCGTCGTCATCGCCTGGTCAGTGATCGCAACCCTCGCCATCGCCAAACTCGCCAGCCTCGTCGTGAAGATCCGCGTCAAACACGAAGCCGAAGTCGAAGGCCTCGACATGCACGTGCACGGCGAACGCGGCTATCATGGGTTGAACTAGGACCGCGCACAACTTGTCATCCCGGAAGCGCGCAAGCGCTATCCGGGACCCATTGTGGGATTACGGCGATCCAGAAATGGTTCCCGGCTCTCGCTACGCTCGGCCGGGATGACAAATCGCGGGAATTAGAACGTCCCCCGCAACCCCTGCGCCACCGGACGCTTCGCAGCGCCCGACACAGCCGCCAGTTCGCGCGCATGACCCACCCAGTCATCCCGGCGAATGCGCCCGCGGAAATGCTTCAGCTTGCTCTCGACCCAGTCGATCTCGTCGCCCGTCCACTCGGCCACCTGCCAGAAGTAATAGACGCCGACATCGTTCAGCAGCGAGGCAAGGATCGGCCCCACGCCATCGATCAGCTCGAGGTCATCCGCCTTCCCGAACGCCGGCTCGACCAGCAGGTTCGCGCGATCATCCGCCTTGCGCGCCGCATTGATCGGATCGGCTTCGCGCGCCGGACGCGTCGGCACAACCGGCACCGGCACATCGCGCACCACCTGCAGCGGCGGCGCAGCCCGCACCTCGCCGCCATCGGCGCGCGAACGCAGCATATGGTGCACAGCCGCCAGACCATATTCGATCGCCGTCAGCCGGTTCTCGACCGCGACCAGATCACGCCGGCTGTCGATCGACCGCACAGCGCCCAGCACAGGCTCAAGGTCCGGCCCCGGCAATCCCACCAACGCTTCTTCGAGACCAGCAATCCGCAGATCGATCGGCGCCAAAGCCTTGCCCTCGCGCACTTCGCTCTGCACCGCCATCAACGCCGCCTCCAGCGCCGCAAACCGGCTATGCAGCGGGCCGAAGTCCGGCCCCGGCTTGTCGAGCGCCACAACGAACGTCTCGAGGTCCGTCAGCGACTTCTGCACATTGCCAAGGTCCACGCGCTCGGGCTTGGGAATGTTCGCAATCCCCGCCTGCACTTCGGCAATCCGCGAATGCACGGTCGACAGGTCGGTGCGCGGAATATTCGCCACCGCCACCTGGATCTCCGACAGGCGCGTCTGCAGCGGCGCCAGATCCGGCACGCGCAGCGCCGACAGCGTGTTGGAGATCGTCGCAATCCGCGAGGTGATTGTCTCGATATCGCTGCGACGCGCGCCTTCCAGTCGTGCGCCCAGCTCGGTGATCTTGGTTTCGATCGACGCCATCCGGCCGTTCACAGGCTCCAGCCCCTTCACCGACAGCCCGACCGCAGCAATGCCCGAATGCACCGGCCCCAGATCCAGCTCCGGCAGCTTCAGCCCGCGCAACGCCGCTTCAACCTGCGTCAGCCGCTCATTGATCGGCCGCAGGTCCGTCGGCTGGATACGCCCGATCGCCTCACCCACACCCGTCACGCGCGTTCCGACATCCGACACGCGCGTCACCACATCGGATACGCGCTGCATCACAGGATCGATCGAGATGGTGGAAAGCTTGCGCTCCATCTGCTCCAGCCGCGCATTCACCGGCGCCATGTTCACCTCCGGCACGCGGATGCCGGACACCGCAGAATGTATCCGCGCCATGCGGTCTTCCACCGGAGCCAGATCCACCGGCTTCTGCTCGCTGAGCAATTTGTGCATGACCGCGACTTCCTTCGCGAGATCCTCGCGCGTCGCCAGCCCATCAAGCGTCGCCGCCTGCATCACCAGCCGCTCGCGGCTCGCCGCAAGGTCCTCATGGCGACGGCTCAGCCACCACCACGCCAACGCCGCGCCGCATGCCGCCGCAAGCAGCATGAGCAGGAAGATCTGAAGCAGCAGGAACCACATGTCAGCGTCTCACACTTGAAGGTCAGTTTGGCGGGCGCACCGAGCGGATTTCGATCCGCCGGTTACGCGCACGCCCGTCATCATTGTTGTTGGTCGCCACCGGCTTGGCCGAACCGAAGCCCTCTGCCACCAGTCGCTCCGCAGGTACGCCACGCTCGATCAGCGCCGCACGCACAGCCTCGGCCCGCTTGCGGCTCAGCGTGTTGTTGTTGGCGTCGCTGCCGACATTGTCGGTGTGCCCCTCGATGCGCAGCACGCCGCGGCAATAGTTCACTGCCCGCGCAATCGCCGTCAGCGAGTTGTCGCTCGTCGCGCCAAGGCTCGTGCTCGCCGTATCGAACTCGATCGTTGAAGCGCCCAGCAGACGCGCCATCGACTCGTCGCACGACGCCATCTGCTCGGGCGTCGGCGGCGATGCAGGCGCAGCGCCATTGCCATTCGCCCCACCCGGCTCGCCAATCCGCGGCGTATTGCCGGACGAGGGCAGCAGCGAGTCCTCCGTCCAGGTGAACCGGTCATAGACCCAGGTCGCCGGCTCCGCCTCGCCGAACAGCGTAGGCGACTTCGCCTTGCGCACCGCGTTCAGCACCTCATTGGCGGCCTCGCGCGAAGGCGGCTTGCCCTCCAGCACCACCCACTGACCCGAAACATTGAAGGTCGCCCAGTCCGCGCCCACATCCGCGATCGCGCGCCGGGCCGCAGCCTCGGTCGGCGCCTGAACCTCGCTGATCGCAAACGGCGCCATCGCCACCAGAATGGCGAACACCAGCCCCACAAGCGGGACCAGCCCGAACGGCATGAAAGGCAGCCGCCCGGCTGCCCCCCACGGGCCCCGGATGCGAGGTCGCACGACCCGCACCGTCTCGCCGGTTTCATCCAGCTCCGTCATCCGTTCCCCGTTTGCAGCCATTCTGGCCGCATTTACCCATACTTAACCAGATAGCACGCTCCAGCCGATGCCTGTCCCCTCGTGGGCGAGTCCTGCGAAGGTTTAATCCGCCGCCCCAGAACTGCGCGGAAAATGACCCCGAAACAGGCGCCTATGCCGCGCTTGCCACTCCGGGGGGCCTCCCGTATAAGCCCGCCTTCCCGAAAGGCGGCGATTGGCGTCGCCTGTGTAGTCAGGGCGCTCCGGCAGAACCGGCGCAGTCAGGGCGAAACGGAGAGCAAAAATGGCTAAACCTCAAATCGTCCTCAACGTCGACGTCCGCGAAGGCATCGGCCGCGGTGGTGCGCGTGAAACCCGTCGTCAGGGTCGCGTTCCCGCAGTCCTCTACGGTGGCGACAAGGCCCCGGTCGCGATCTCGATCGACAAGAAAACCATCATCCAGGCCCTGAAATCCGGCAAGTTCATCTCGCACACGGTGACGCTGGAATACAAAGGCGAGCGCCAGCTCGTCTTCGCCCAGGACATCCAGTTCCACCCGGTCTCCGATGAGCCGACCCACCTCGACCTCTACCGCGTCGATCCGGGCCAGATCATCCGCGTCGCCGTTCCGGTGCACGTCACCGGCCAGGGCGTCTCCCCGGGCATCAAGCGCGGCGGCGCCATGAACATCGTCCGTCACGAAGTCTGGCTCTACGCCCCGGCCGACGCGATCCCGGAGCATCTGGAAGCCGACGTCTCGACGCTCGAAATCGGCGACTCGCTGAAAATCTCGGCGATCCCGCTGCCGGAAGGTACGCGCCCGACCATCGAAGGCCGCGACTTCACCGTCATCACCATCGCCGGCCGTAAAGCCAAGGACGATGTGGCCGAAGACAAACCGGCTGGCGAAGCGGCTGCTGCTGCTCCCGCCGCTGGCGCGAAAGCTGCCGCTCCGGCCGCTGGCGCGAAAGCCGCTCCGGCCGCCGCCAAGGCCCCGGCCAAGAAGTAAGGACGTAAAGCCGGCGCATCCAACGATGCGCCGGCCGTTCCTGCCTTCCAAACTTCGATTGGACGGCTCAGATGCTGCTCATCGCGGGTCTCGGAAACCCCGGCGCCAAATACGCCGGCAACCGTCACAACATCGGCTTCATGGCCGTGGAGCGCTTTGCGTCGCAGCACGGCTTCGGCCCCTGGCGCGCGCGCTTCCAGGGTGAGATCTCCGAAGGCGCCCTCACCACCTCCGATGGCGTGAAGGTCAAAGCCCTCCTGCTCAAGCCGCAGACCTTCATGAACAATTCCGGCCACGCCGTCGGCGAGGCCATGCGCTTCCACAAGATCACGCCCGCCAACACCATCATCTTCTACGACGAGATCGACCTCGCCCCCGGCCGCTTCCGCATGAAGACCGGCGGCGGCGCTGCCGGCCACAACGGCATCCGCTCGATCATCGCACAGGCAAGCCCGGACGTTCGCCGCGCGCGCATGGGCGTTGGTCATCCGGGCGTCAAGGAACTGGTCCACGCCCACGTTCTCTCCGATTTCGCCAAGGCCGAGCAGCCCTGGCTCACCGCCCTGATCGACGCCTGCTCGGATGCGCTGCCTCTGCTGCTGGCCAACAACGACGACAAGTACCAGAACGAAGTCATGCGCCTTGCGCCCGCCCCGAAGAGCGACCCGCGCAAGCCGCAAGAAGACAATAAGGAACCGAACTGATGGGCTTCAAAGCTGGCATCGTGGGTCTGCCGAACGTCGGCAAGTCGACCCTCTTCAACGCCCTCACCCGCACCGCCACCGCCCAGGCTGCGAACTATCCCTTCTGCACGATCGAGCCGAACGTCGGCGACGTCGCCATGCCCGAGCCGCGCCTCGACGTGCTGGCCAAGATCGCCGGCTCGAAAGAGATTATCCCGACCCGCATGAACTTCGTCGACATCGCGGGCCTCGTGAAGGGCGCGAGCCAGGGCGAAGGCCTCGGCAACCAGTTCCTCTCCAACATCCGCGAGTGCGACGCCGTCGCCTACGTCCTCCGCTGCTTCGAGGACGACGACATCACCCACGTCTCGAACAAGATCGATCCTCTGGCAGACTTCGAAGTCGTCGAGACCGAGCTGATGCTCGCCGACATGGAAAGCCTCGAGAAGCGCAAGCAGAACGTCGAGAAGAAAGCCAAGGGCGGCGACAAGGAAGCTGTCCAGACGCTGGCCCTCATCAAGCTCGCCCTCGAACAGCTCAACGCCGGCAAGCCCGCGCGCCGCGCCACCATCGACGCCGAGGATCAGAAAGCCTGGAAGATGCTCCAGCTCCTCACCTCCAAGCCCGTCTTCTACATCTGCAATGTCGACGAGAACTCCGCCGCCACCGGCAACAAATTCTCCGACACGGTCCTCGCCCACGCCAAGGCCGAAGGCTCCGCCGCCGTCGTCATCTCGGCCAAGATCGAATCCGAAGTCGCCGTTCTGTCAGACGAAGAGCAGAAGGAATTCCTCGAAAGCCTCGGCCTCGAAGAGCCCGGCCTCAACCGCGTCATCCGCGCCGGCTACGAACTCCTAGGCCTCCAGACCTACTTCACCGTCGGCCCGAAAGAAGCCCGCGCCTGGACCGTCAAGAAAGGCGCAACCGCCCCGCAAGCAGCCGGCGTCATCCACGGCGACTTCGAAAAAGGCTTCATCAAAGCCGAAACCATCGCCTACGCCGACTACGTGAAATTCAACGGCGAAAGCGGCTCCAAAGAAGCCGGCAAAGCCCGCCAGGAAGGCAAGGACTACATCGTCCAAGACGGCGACGTCATGCACTTCCGCTTCAACGTGTAGGCTACGCTAGCTCAAAGGCGTCCGGTAGATCATCCCTTCGAACGTGAAGTAGAGATAGTTGCCGGATATATGACCGCCCCAACCCGTCGTCTCTGCTCGAGGCGTTGAGAGGCCAGTAATCCCATTCCAAGTATTCAGCCCGGGGCGATTGGATGCGCCCCACGGCGCGAAATGAACAGCCACGCCTGAACCAACATCTTGGCGCGTGTGCGGAAAACTGGTGTTGTTCAACGTCACGAGCCCCTGCGCTGCCGACCACACCTTCGCATTGATGTTGTCGGAATTCGCGACCTTCTCTTCGAAAGTCAAAACGCCATCACGCAGCTTGAGATACCCTAGCTGATAGCCGGCAAACCGAGCGTCTTCCGTCAATACCGTCGGTGCGCCGCCCGAAATCGGACGCACCTCCACGCGGTATGTTGCTCCGAAAGGATCCTGCCCCGGCGGCCTGCTTCCGATCTGATACGCAACATGCCTCCCGTCGGTAGCTACCGCGACGCCTGTCTCCGGACTCGTGAACGTCGCCAGCTGAACTAGCCCGGTGTTCGGCGTCCACGCAAACAGTCCTCGCGCCGGGTTCTGCCCGGGCGTTGTCGCGCCGAGGAAAGCAATTGAAGGCTGCCCGTTGACCACGCCGACGTCGAACATTTCGGTCGATTTGAAGCCGCCTAACTGTCCCGGCGCCGTGGAAAACGTCTGCGTCTGCACATTGTAGAGAGAGAAAGACATACTCCTGATCCGCCCCCTTTGAAGTGGTCCGCACTTAGATATGTTTTTGGAGCGGATGGAGTAGGTGGATGGCAAGGAAGCGTTACAAGCCGGAGGAGATTGTTGCGAAGCTCCGGCAGGTTGATGTGCTGGTCTCGCAGGGCCAGTCAGTGACCGATGCGGTGCGGTCGATCGGGGTCACGGACGTCACCTACTATCGATGGCGATCTGAGTTTGGCGGCCTGAAGACCGATCAGGTCAAGCGCATGAAGGATCTTGAGCTGGAGAACCAGCGGCTGCGCAAGGCGGTGTCGGATCTGACGCTGGACAAGCTGATCCTGTCGGAAGCCGCCAAGGGAAACTTCTGAGCCCCGCGCGTCGCCGCGCCTGCATCGACCATGTCAGGTCGGAGCTGAGACTGTCCGAGCGCCGGGTCTGCCGTGTGCTCGGACAACATCGCTCCACGCAGCGCAAGCGGCCGCGGGGCCATGACGACGAGGAACGACTGACCGCCGACATTGTCGAGCTGGCCAGGCAGTACGGCCGCTATGGCTACCGGAAGATCGCAGCCCTGCTGCGATCCACGGCGGGCTGGGTCGTGAACGACAAGCGGGTCGAGCGGATCTGGCGGCAGGAGGGACTGAAGGTTCCTCAGAAACAGCCAAAACGCAGCCGTTTATGGCTCAGCGATGGATCGTGCATCCGCCTCCGGGCGGAGCGCCGCAACCATGTCTGGTCTTACGACTTCGTCGAAGACCGCACCCATGAGGGGAGGAAGTACCGGATGCTCAATGTCGTCGATGAGTTCACGCATGAATGCATCGCCATCCGCATCGAACGAAAGCTGAAGTCGATCGACGTCATCGACGTGTTGTCTGATCTCTTCATCACGCGTGGCGTGCCCGAACATGTTCGTTCAGACAACGGGCCCGAATTTATCGCCCAGGCAGTGCAGGAGTGGATCGCGGCAGTAGGCGCCAGGACCGCCTACATCGCGCCCGGCAGTCCGTGGGAGAACGGCTTCGTCGAGTCCTTCAATGCGCGATTGCGCGATGAACTTCTCAATGGCGAGATCTTCTACTCACTCGCTGAAGCCCGTGTCGTGATCGAGAGCTGGCGTCGTCACTTCAACGCCGTGCGTCCTCATGCATCGCTTGGATATCGCGCCCCGGCCCCGGAGGTCTTCATGCCGACGCTAGCCGGAGCATGGCCGGCTCCGCGTCGCGCAAGCGCTCCGCCAGCCATGCTCCGGCTAGCATCAGAGCGAGCAATGAACTAACAATCGACTTGGACCACTCGGTGGGGGCCGATCACTCCCGTCCCCGGCCTGTCGACGCCAGACCACCCAAGGCCCGCGCGAAAGCAGCTCAAATCGCGCCGCGGACGGCGACCCGGAATAAACTTCGCCAAGCGAAAAATTCGTCCACCCGTCATTGGGCGTCCATCTGTAGATGCATCCGCTATTGCCGGGACACGTCGAGTCAAATGTTCGACCAGACGTGTACAGCGCATTCCCGTTGAGAACGGTCCACGGACTGACTACGCCATCGAGCGTTCGCTGCCATCCTGCGGCGTGGTTGATAAGTGTAACTGCGCCGTCGTGCCGGCTAACGAGGAGCTAGATCACCGTCGACGTATTCGAGCCAGCCGCCATAATCGAGTGTTCCGATCGGTGCCGGGATCGTACCCGAGGCGGGCAGCAGGTAGATTCGCCTTTGCTGGACTGCAGCGCCTCCTTCTGAATCCGTAACTTTGACCGTCATCGTGAACGGCCCGGGATTCAGTGAGCTCGGAAGGTTGATCATCGAGTTGAACGACAACGAGGTTGTCTCGAAGACCTTTATGGAATCGATATGCGCAGTCACCGTTACATTCGACGCGTCGGTCACAACCGTGCCGGCAAGGTGCAGCGGATTTTTGACATAGGCGTTGGCTGGCTGAGACACTGTCAACACGGGCGCTCTTCGCGCAAAGAAGGAGACGATCCTCTCGGTTGTCGCGCCCGATGCATCAGTGGCGCGTATCGTGACAGAGTACGACCCCGGGGATAGCTGGTTCGTATTGTAGCTGAACCTGTAGGCGTTCTTGGCAGGAGCCATGCAGGCGCTGATACACGCGTTCGGCGCGGTCAGCGTTTGGGTGACCTGCCCCACAAGTATAGCCTCGACCTTGACGACACCGGCGGCCGACGTTGCGACGGCGGTAATTTCCTTGGTTCCGTTCTGTTCGTTGAGTTCTGCAGACAACCCGATGCCAGCATTCGCCGTCGAAATCTGGACGCTGAGTTCAGAGTACGTATCGTCCTGACGATCAATCAGCGCGTGAAGCCTATGAGATCCGTCTGGCATTTCTCCAGACTGCCAGGGATATGGATTTCCCGAACGAACCGCCGGCGTGTCCGTCGTGCGCATCGGTAGCCGCTCGTTGTTGAGAAGCCAGTGGACGCGTGGCGATGCCGAGACGGGGGCCAGGGTCAGACTTGCCAAGCCGGTGATGATAGATGGCTGATCGACGTTGATCTGTACGTCGATTGCAGGTTTGAGAGTCAGAGTAGAATATCCGTTGCGCCCATGGAGAACGCGCTCCCTGTCCTGACGCTGCCCGATCACTCGAAATGTCGGCTCGCCCGACATCGACCTGCGCCACTCAACCACGCTGACGCCGTCGCCGGTTCCGACCACCGTATCGATCAAGCCAAAGACGCCATTCGAGTCTTTGACTTCGATTTTGTACGAGTCGAAACCATCGACCCAACGCAGGATGTGACTACTCGTCGTTCGCTCAGCAACGCCAATGAGGGATGAAGCAGCCGCGCGTTGTCCGTCTTCCGAATTCAGAGTGACGGCAAACTCCTGCGCGACAGGATTGCTGCTTAGAGCACCATCGCTTACCGTCAGCGTTACGCGGTATGTGCCAGTTAGATCTGCCCGCAACAGCGGCTTGGCGGCGGTGTTGTTGAGTATAAACGCGGCGCTGCCGTCCGGACGAGAAGCAAGTGTCCAGAAGTAACTGAGCGCCTTTCCTTCTGGATCGGAACTACCTGACCCGTCGAGCGCAGCTAATCCGGTTGCATAAACAGGACCGTTCAAGGCGATCGACGCGACGGGCGCCTGATTGGGAATTGTGCCGCCGGAGCCGCCGTTGCTCGAGCCGCCGCCACCTCCGCCTCCGCCTCCTCCGCACGCAGCGAGCACAAGCATGCAGAAACCGAGCAGAACCGACGCAACACGCATGCACGCCCCCAAACCACCGTCGTGACGCTAGTTCGGTTTGCAGGTCCAAAGCAACCTCGACAGCCGGCTAACAAATGACAAGTCATGTTCGGAAATTGGGGGATGGAGCGGATCCAATTCGTAGGACAGCCAAAAACCATCCCGAACAATCTCAACGCTCTACGCGTCTAACTTGGGGGATAGCACCCCGCAGAATCTACGGCGCCCTGAACCGCCCCTATAATTATCCCCGCACCCACATGAGGGAGGTCCAGGAGACGTCCGAAACTCTGGATGTGGGTGCGTTGGCCGGCGTGGCTATCGAGGCGTCAGCGCGGAGAGGGGTGAGGATCCCTCTTTGGACAGCACAGCGAGGAAGTCCTGCGGGTAACGTCCCGTGGGACGAAACGAACTTCGAACGGCATGGCCTCCGGGGGATGTGAAACCGGAGGGGCCAGGGGGACGGTCGGTTAGGCCCCCTGACACGCTGAACCGGGTGAACAGGCACGGAGCTAAGGCGCCAGGGGCAACGACGTACCCTGGAAGACCGAGACAACTCCTCATGCGGCTGAACCGGGACAAACGGCCAGACACGGGGCGCGTGAAGACGCGCAACAGCTGCAGCCCATTCGCAGTGGGAAGCAGCACAGGCACTACCCACGGCGTGACTTCATGCGCCCCGCTCCCTCAAGGGGGAGACGAACACAGGCATCCCGCAGGACACCGGTCCGTGCGAACGCGAGATCATGCGTACGCCCTTTCCATCCTTCGAGACGATTGTCGCTTCGCGCCAATCCCTCAGGATAAGGGCTACACACCCACCGACCCACGATAGCTCTCATCCTGAGGGATCGCAGGCACGGCGCATCAGCAATGGAACTCCATCGGTGCGATCGTCTCGAAGGGTGAGCGGCGGTCCGCGAAGCGGATGAATTGGTCCAGTGGACCAATTCAAGCTGCGAACGCCGAAGCGATAGCGAAGGCTGGGCGCGCTCACCAGCGCTGGCAAGGCCACCTTTGGGCACCCCCAAAAACCGCCCCTACCCATCCCCGCAAATCTCCCCTAAACCCCGCCCCAACAAGCAGAAGTGAGTAATCACCCCGTGTCCCTCGCCCCCGCACATCAGCCAGCCGCGCCTACCCGCCGCTTGCCGCTGTGGGAGTTCGTGGGCCTGACCGCCATGCTGATGGCGCTCAACGCGTTGGCGATCGACATCATGCTGCCGGCCCTGCCGCAGATGGGGCTCGACTTCGCCGTGCGCGAGGAGAATGACCGCCAGCTCATCATCGTGTCCTACATGCTGGGCTTCGGCGTCTCGCAGCTCTTTTATGGACCGCTGACGGATCGTTTCGGCCGCCGCAAGGTGCTGTTCATTTCGCTGTTCTTCTACATCGTCGCCGCGATCCTCTGCATCTACGCGCCGACCTTCGAGCTGCTCATCGCCGCACGCGCCTTCATGGGCGCGAGCGCCGGCGGCAGCCGCGTCATCGCCGTCTCCGCCGCCCGCGACCTCTATGCCGGCCGCCAGATGGCGAAGGTCATGTCGCTGGTGATGATCGTCTTCATGGCCGCGCCCATCGTTGCGCCCTTCTTCGGCCAGCTCATGCTGAAGGTCATGACCTGGCACGGCATCTTCTGGGCGCTCGCCGTCTTCGGCGTCATCATGTTCCTCTGGGTGCTGCTGCGCCTGCCGGAAACCCTGCCGCCCGAGCGTCGCGTGCCGCTGAACATCCCCACCATGTTCAAGAACTACGGCAAGGTCATCCGCACGCGCGAAGCGCTCGGCTACACCATCGCCTCCGGCTTCCTGTTCGGCGGCTTGATGAGCTACATCTCATCCTCCGAACAGCTCTACCATGAGGTCTATGATACGGGTGACTGGTTCGCGCTCTGGTTCGCCGGGGCAGCTGTCGCCATGTCTGTCTCGAACCTGATCAACTCGCGCCTTGTCGAACGGCTGGGCATGCGCGTCCTGTCCCACAGCGCCCTGATCGCCTTCGTCGCCATCAGCGCCATCCACGCGGTCATCGCGATGATGGGGCCGGTGCCCTTCCCGCTGTTCTACACGCTGGTGATCCTCGCCTTCTTCGCCATCGGCTTCCAGGGACCGAACTACAACGCCATCGCGATGGAGCCGCTGGGCGCGCTCGCCGGCTCGGGCGCCGCCCTCATTGGGTTTGCCTCCAGCTTCGTCTCCGCCTCGATCGGCGGCCTCGTGGCGCGCCAGTTCGACGGCACGGTGACGCCGATCTTCATTGGCCACTTTGTCGTTGGCTCACTCGCCCTGCTCACCATCTTCATCACCGAGCGTGGAAAGCTGATGCAACCCCACCACGGACCGGGACATGAGCCGCCCGTCCAGGTGAAGCCAAGCACAGGTAGCGATTGACAGCCGCTCGCCCTGATCCACACCTAAGCGACCAGGGGAGCTGCGCATGATCACCGTCCACCACCTGAATAATTCCAGATCGCAACGCGTTCTCTGGCTGCTTGAAGAGCTGGGCGCGCTTTACGAAGTGAAGCGCTATGAGCGCGACAAGACCACGATGCTGGCTCCCAAAGAGCTCAAGGCGATCCACCCGCTGGGCAAGTCGCCGGTGATCACCGATGGCGGCCGCACCATCGCCGAAACCGGCGCCATCATCGAATATCTGATCGACAAATTCGGGCGCGGTAAACTCATCCCGCCTGCCGGCTCGGATGATCGCCTGCGCTACACCTACTGGCTCCACTACGCCGAAGGGTCCGCCATGACCCCGCTCCTGCTCAAGCTGGTCTTCACCCGCCTGCCCGAGAACGCCCCCGGGCTCCTCCGCGGCATCGTGAAGAGCATTTCGACCAAAGCCAACGAACGCCTCGCCGATCCGCAGATCCGCACCCACCTCGATTATTGGGACAATGAACTGTCCAAATCGGAATGGTTCGCCGGTAACGAATTCACCGCAGCCGACATCATGATGAGCTTCCCGCTCGAGGCCGCGGCGGCCCGGGCCGACGCCAAGTCGCGCCCTATGATTAAAGCCTTCCTGGACCGCATCCACGCGCGCCCCGCCTACCAGGCAGCCCTTAAGAAGGGCGGTCCGTACGATTACGCAAACTGACCCAAAACGCGCGGCACGATCCTTGCGACGTCCCGCGCATGAACAACGGAACCCTTCGCGTTAAGACGACCCGCGCCGCCTCCGGGTGGAGCTATACCGTCGTGAACGCTGTCGGCCAGACGCTGGTCACCCGCCGCGGCTACCCCACGGACGCGGCCGCCAGAGCTGCTGGTCACGCTGCAGCTGACGCGCTCGCCCCCGCTGACCGGCCCGCGCGCTATACCTATCTCCCGGAGCCGACCGAGATCCCGACCAAGTCGCGCGATCAAGTCGCCAGCTGGCGCACGCTCTTTCGCTAGCCCGCTGGTCCGCTAAGCGGACACCGCCGTCGCCAGGCGCCACCCCGCGCCCGGGCCCTGGCTCGTGAGATCGCACAGCCACGGCATCGCCGCCCGCAAATGCTGCTCAACGCCGTAAGGCGGATTCACGATCACGACGCCAGCGCCTGACAGTTTGCCTTCACCGATCGCGCGCACCCAAAGATCAGCGACCAGCAGTTTCTCGGAAGCAATGCCGCCCTGCTCGATCAGCATGCTCACCAGCTCGCCGTCGAACTGCTGCACCGCCTCAACGTCTTTGATCGGCCGCCAGAAGACATAAGTCCCAAGCGGCCAGCGTTTCACCGCTTTAAGGGCAGCGGTAAGCATCCACTCGAAGTCCATCTTCCGCCCCGACGTCCCCACCTCGAACGGAGGATCGATCAGGATCAGCCCACGCCGCTCCGGCGGTGGCAGATACGCCGGCAGAGCATCGAAGCCATCGCGCTCCTCGATCTTCACCCGCTTGTCCCTGCCCATCGCTTCGCGCAGCAGGACAGCGCTTTCGGGGTGGAGTTCGCAGAGGCGGATCGCATCGTCCTTCCGCATCATCTCGGCGGCGATGAGCGGTGAACCGGGATAGTGCTGCAGCCCGCCCGTGTTCAGCCTACGGATGACTTCGAGCCACGGCGCCAGCGCTGCGCGCACTTCTGGTGATGCGCCTTGCTCTGCATCCCAGACGCGCCCGATGCCATCTTTCCATTCCGGACTACGCCCCGCTTCTTCGCCTTCGAAGTCGTAAAGGCCGATGCCGGCGTGCGTATCGATATAGCGGTAGGGCGCCTCTTTCGCGTTGAGCCGCTCGAAGCACAGCGCCAGCGCAACGTGCTTCACGACGTCTGCGAAGTTGCCGGCATGGAAGGCGTGACGATAGTTCAAGGCGTAATCCCTGTTTCGCTGCGAACGGTCGCAGGCGCGATAACGCAGTTATCATCCACCTGACTTACTCGAAACTTGTGTAACCGGACCTACACCCTACCTGCTCCTCAGTCAGTCCCCGAGGAGGATTTCTTGCCGCTTTTCCTGTGCCCGAACGACGACTCGCAGATGCAGAAGGTCTCGCGCGGCGGGGTTGAGCTCGACATCTGCCCGACCTGCAAGGGTATCTGGCTGGACCGTGGCGAGCTCGACAAGCTGCTGGTTCAGGAGCGCGAGGACTCCGAGAAGTCCATGCAGGCGCACCGCCGGTTCCAGGAGGAAGTGAAGAACTTCGAGCGCAATCCGGACGACTGGAAGCGCAACCACAAGTATGACGACGAGAAGAAACGCTATCGCTATGACGGCGACGATGATGACGACCGCTACGAGAACCGCGATGGACGTCGCAAACGCCGCGGCGGGTTCGACCTGTTCGACATCTTCGACTAGTCGCCAAAGCCCGGATCGACATAGTCGGGCTTCTGCGGAAGACGCCCGACCAGTTCATTGATGCCCTGAAGCCCGCCAGCGCCCGACGCCATGGGCGACTTCAGGCCAAAGCTGCGCGCGCCGTTATTGAGCACGCCATCGACAGCCACGCCGCTGTGTGGGCCGCAGCCCGTTCTCAGTTCGCACTTCGGCATGAACTCGGCGTGGTAGGTGCGCAGATCCTCCTCGGATCGCGGGATGACGGACGCCACCGTGCCGATCGATCCAGACCAGTTCTTCGCGCAATCCTTCGGCTTCGTTCCCTTCAGCGCCGTGCAGGGATCGCGCGCAACGAGACCCGCCAGACCGCCCGTCGGCGCCTGCTGCGCGAAGGGCGATGGCGGGATGTAAACGGTATCGCTGTCGGGCTTTGCCACGGGCTGGGGCGCGGCCGGCTTATCGGTCTTGCGCGCAGGCGCTGCGATTGCCGGAGCGGTATCGCCTGACGGCTCTGTTCTGGGGCGTGGCGCGGAGGCAGGCGGGCGCATGTCGGCGGGCGCTGGCAACGAGTCCACAATCAGCGCGACTTCAAGCGGTGGCGACTCTACGCGCCTGACTTCGGGTTTTACCGACGCGGCCATCACGGCCGCAATCGCAACGCCGACGACGCCGTGCGCCGCAATGGAGCTAGCGACCGGCGCATGCCTGCGCCAGTCAAACTGCCCCACCCGGCTGCGTATGGTGTTCCACAGCTCCATCGCGCCGGACTATGCCCGCGCGATGGGTGACTGCGAAATCATGAAATGTGGACCGGCTCAGACGATATCTTTGTGGGAAGTCACAATCTTGCCCACAAGGCCGTACTCCACGGCTTCCTTCGCGCCCATCCAGTGGTCGCGATCCGTGTCCTTCTTGATACGCTCGATCGGCTGACCGGTCGCATCGGCGAAGATCTGGTTCAGGCGCTCGCGCATCTTGATGATCTCGCGGGCCTGGATCTCCACGTCCGAAGCCTGGCCGCCGACGCCGCCGCGCGGTTCGTGCAGCAGGAAGCGGGTGTTCGGCAGGCAGTAACGGTTCTGCTTCTCGCCAGCCGCGTAGATCAGCGCGCCGGCCGAGGCGCACCAGCCCGTGCCGAGGATCTTCACCGGGGCGCGGACGAACTTGATCATGTCGTGGATCATGTCGCCGCTTTCGACGTGACCGCCGGGCGAAGACAGAACGAGAAGGATCGGCTTATCGCTGACGGCCGAATAGGCCAGCAGCTGCGTGCAGACCGCGCGGGCCTGCTTGTCGTTGATCTCGCCGGTCAGGAGAATTGTCCGGGCCTCGAAGAGCGCCTTCTCCATCAGGGACGATGGGGATTCTTCCTTCTTCGCGGAATCATCGCCGTCTTCGTCATCGTCGAACCGAATCGTCATGGGAGCTCCAGAAAGTCGTAGACCCCATAGGTGGCGTCTGCGGCGCATCGGGTCAATGGCTGGGCGGAAAGCCGCTGAAATTGGGCTTTTCCACAGGCCTAGATGGGGCGCTGGTTAATGCCCGGCGAACCACACCAGATAGCTGACATCCACACCCTGGGCGATCAGCTTGGTGTCGCCCTGCAGTTCCGGCAGACAGACCAGGAAGGCCGATCCGGCGATCTTGGCCCCTGCTTTCCGCAGCAGTTTGACGGCGGCCATGGCCGTTCCGCCCGTGGCGATCAGGTCGTCCACCAGCAGGACGCGGTCGCCGGGCTGGATGGCGTCGGAATGGATCTCCATCGAGTCGACACCGTATTCGAGCTCGTAGCTCTCGGTGATGACCTTGTGGGGCAGCTTGCCCTTCTTGCGCAGCGGCACGAAGCCGGCGGAAAGCTGGTGCGCCACGGCGCCGCCCAGGATGAAGCCGCGCGCCTCGATGCCCGCCACCTTGTCGATCTTCTGGCCGGCCCATGGCTGCACCAGCTCGTCCACGGCCTGCCGGAAGGCGCGGGGGTTGCCCATCAGCGTGGTTACGTCCCGGAACATGATCCCCGGCTTGGGGAAGTCCGGAATGGTGCGGATGGCGTCTTTCAGTTCCATGGTCGTCCCTGTTCGTTGAGGCCCAGCTTTGCCCTGCCCGTGTGACTAGGCAATGTCGGATCGCGGAAGCTGGCGCGTTTCCTGTTCCGCTGCCGCAATCCACGCCGCCATGTGAGGCTCGCCCAACATGCGATCAATATAGCCCTGCGCCACGCTGGAGCGCGGAACGCCGTAAGTGACGAAGCGCGTGACGACCGGCGCGTACATCGCATCGGCCACCGAATAGTCGCCGAACAGGTATGGCCCGCGCGAACGTTGGAGCCATTCGTTCCAGAGTTCGTCGACGCGCTGGGCGTCATCGCGCCCGGCCTGCGTCATGCGGGACGCATCTGTCCGGCGGCGGATATTCATCGGGCAATCATTGCGCAGGTTCGGGAAGCCCGAATGCATGATGGCGGCTGCGGAGCGCGCCAGTGCGCGATCATTGGCGCCTTTGGGCCAGAGCGCCGGGTTCTGCTCGGCGGCCCATTCGCAGATGGCGAGGCTTTCGGCGACGACCGTGTCACCGAGATCCAATGCGGGAACGCGGGCATTCGGCGAGATCGCACCGAACGCGGGTTTGCTGCCGCCCATCTCGGGCAGTTCGTGAAGCACTTCCTCGAAGTCCACCTTGCCGACCTTCAGCGCCAGCCAGGGGCGCATGGACCATGACGAGTAGTTCTTGTCGCCGATGTGCAAGCGAGGCTTTGCCATGATCTCTCTCCTCTAATCCTTGCGACCGCTAGACGTGCTGTCTCAAGCCGAATGCGACGAGCAGCGCGAGCGCGATGAAGACGATGCCGACGCCGCGCTCGAACCATTTGCGGATATGCGGCTTCGCCAGGAAGCGCGACATTGATCCGCCGATTTGCGTGTACATCAACTGGATCGCCATATCGATGATCGTGCCGATCGTGCCGATCACCAGCGTCTGCGTCAGGACGTGCTGGCTCGCATCGATGAACTGCGGCAGCAGCGTGATGAACCAGATGATCGTTTTCGGATTGCCGAGACCGAGCATGAGGCCATCAAAGAACGCGCCGCGGTGAACGGCGATGACGGGCGCCGGCTGGTTCGGATCAATCGGCGCGTGCGCCTTGAACGAGCGGATCAGCGCCAGCGCGCCGATGAGGGCGAGATAGCCTGCGCCCAGCCATTTCAGGATAAAGAACGCCAGCGGCGATGTTGCGATCAGGCCAGCCAGACCGAGCGCAGTGAGCGCGAAGTAGAGGACGTTGGCGACCTGAATGCCGAAGCCCGCCATCAGCCCGGCGCGGTGACCGCGCAGGGCCGCTTGCGACATGATGAACATGACGTTGGGGCCGGGGGCGAGGCTGACCAGCGTGGTCATCCCGATAAACAACAGGAGGTTGTCGGGCATTAAACTCTCTTCCCCACCACGCGCGGGATGTGGGAGTACCCCTCCGTTTCCGTCAAGCCCTCAACACCCGGCCAGCCACCGCATCCAGCTGCTTGACCCTGGCCGGATCGCGGAATTGGGGGGCGGTGATGATGGCGTGGTCGAGACAGGTGTCGATGCCGTCGGGGTCGGGGGTGCGGGGGGTGGTGGAGAGGCGCTGGGCGATGCGCCCGACCAGGGCCGATGCGCGCTCCGCATTTCCGTGCAGGACCTTGAGCACGTCCGTCACCGACACGGCGGCGACTTCCTCGTGCCAGCAATCGTAATCCGTCACCATGGCGACGGTAGCGTAGGGAAGCTCGGCTTCGCGGGCGAGCTTGGCTTCGGGCATGTTGGTCATGCCGATCACGGCGCAATCCCATGAACGGTAGAGTTTGGATTCCGCGAGCGAGGAGAACTGCGGACCTTCCATCGCGAGATAGGTTCCGCCGCGATGGGTTTTGATCCCCAGCGCTGCAGATTCCTCCGCTGCGAAACCGGCGATGCGCGAGGACACCGGATGCGCCATTGAAACGTGCGCGACGACGCCTTCGCCGAAGAAGCTCTTCTCGCGCGCAAAGGTGCGATCGATGAACTGGTCCACGATGACGAAGTCTCCGGGCGCGTGCTCTTCCTTCAGCGAACCGCAGGCGGAGAGCGACAGCAGGTCGGTACACCCTGCCCGCTTCATGACGTCGATGTTGGCGCGGTAGTTGAGCTGCGTCGGGCCGAGCTTGTGGCCACGGCCGTGGCGCGGGAGGAAGACGAGATCGATGCCATGCAGCGTGCCGCGATAGACCTGGTCGGAGGGCTGGCCCCAGGGGGATGCGATCGCCTCCCACCGCCCGCCTTCAATGCCGGGGATCTGGTAGAGGCCGGAGCCGCCGATGATGCCGAGTGTCCATTTGCTCATGCGCCTAACCTAGGGCGCCTGCCAGCAATGGGAAATCCGGGGCAGCCTAGAAGCGCTTGCGCATGAAAGTCGGCGTTGGCGTCAGCGGGTTGACGGTGTGCAGCGTGACATCGTCGGCGAGCTGGTAGCCGAGCGAGGACCAGAAGGCGATCAGGCGCGGCTGGTCGTGACGGATGCCGATCTGCACGCCGGCGAAGTTCCGCTGGCGAGCCGCATCCTCTAGTGCAGCAACAAGCGCGGGACCAAGTCCCTGCTTGCGATGTGACTTCAGGATGCCGACGCGCTTGATCTCTACCCAGTCGTTCGGATCATCCGTGGGACCGGGAACAGGATAGTAGCGGCCAGCGCCAACGGCTTTGTCGCCTTCGAACACGATGGCCGCGCCGCCGCGTTCGAGTTGCTGCGCGATAGTATCTACTGTCTCGCGGTAGGCGCTGGAGTTTTCGGCGACCGTGCCGGTCCAGCAGCGCAGCATCACATCGAGAAGCAGCGCGGCTTCGTCCTGCCGTGCGAGGCGGACATGGAAGCCTGGGGGAAGCTCAGCACTCACTTACGCCGCCTGCGAAAACGATCCGGGACCCGCGCAAACCGACAGCCCGACGGTTGAGCGGATCCCGGCATACGCCTTGCGGCGTATCGCAAAAAGCTCCGCGCGCGCATCAGCGCAAAGAAGAGCCTGATTGTGAGAGTTTTGCGGGTCAGAAATGACAATCCCGCCGCGAGGGTATCGCGGCGGGATAATCAGGCTTCAAAGCCTCAGTGTTCGACGTTCCGCCAGATCGCTTTGTACGACAGGAAGAGGAGGACCGAGAGCAGGAGCAGGAACGGGATCACCGCTGCGCCCGTCTGCTTGCGAACCACCGCCTTCGGATCGCCTGCCCAGGCGAGGAAGACGGAGACGTCATGCGCCATCTGCTCTTTCGTGGTCGGCGTGCCGTCGTCGAAGGTGACGTTGGCGTTCTCGAGCGGCCAGGCCATCGCCAAGAAGCCGCCCGGCGGCTTGAGGCGCGGGTCGCCGGTCCAGCTAGCGGCCGTGTCACCGCCGAAGTAGGCGTTGTAGTGCTGACCGGCAGCGACCGTGAGGCCAGCCGGCGGGGCGTCGTAGCCTTCCATCAGCGAGTAAACGTAGGCAGCGCCGCCGTGGCGGGCTTTCGTGATGACCGAGAGATCCGGCGGCAGAGCGCCACCGTTCAGAACGCGCGCCGCGATGTCGTTGGCGTACGGTCCGAGGATACGGTCAGACGTCTTCGGCGGCATCTTCACCAGATCGCCCGAGTCCGGGTCGATCGACGGGATCTGGTTCACGAAGGTCGCCGCGAGTTCTTTCACGACCGGGTTGTCGTTCGGGTTCGGATAGCGGGCGTCGTAGAACGGACCACCCTGCTCGCCGAGGTTGCGGAACGACAGCAGCTTCATGCCGTGGCAGGCCGAGCAGACTTCCTTGTAAACCTTGAAGCCGCGCTGCAGCTGGTTCTGGTCGAAGGTGCCGAAATAGTCTTCGTGGGGCCAGCCGCCTTTCGGCTCGAGCAGGTGGTGTTCGCCACCCGCCGCGTGACCGGCAGCTTCTTCATGACCGCCAGCAGCCGGAGCAGCATGCTCCTGAGCCAGAGCCGGGAGTGCGATGGCGCTGACCGCGAGAGCGGCAAGACCAGCGAGAGCGAGTTTCGCGAGACGCATTTCTCTCTCCCTACTCAGCAGCCACAGCGGCGGCAGGCGCCGAACCGTGCTTCTTGCGGACGCTGTCCGCGATGGACGCCGGCCGGGGCTTCGGTTTTTCGATCACGCCGAGGAGCGGCAGGAACAACAGGAAGTACAGGAAGTAGATGGCGCCCAGAATCTGGGAGAGCCACAGCCACTTGAAGCCGACCGAGTTGACCTCGAGCGCTGCGCCGGCAGTCGGCGGCAGGCTGGTCATCTTGGCGCGGGCAGCGTTGTAGTCGTCGAAGACTTCGCGCTGCGGGTGGCCGTTGGTGTCGTTGAAGGTCAGAGCGAGCGTGTCAGCTTGCGTCTTGAAGACGAGCTTGTCCGGATCGTTCGCGCCGCAGAAGCCGAGACCGACGCAGGCGAAGACGAAGACCACGAACACCGAGCGGGCGACCGGGCGGTAGCGCATCGAGCGGACCTTCGAGGTGTCGAGCCACGGCAGCACGAAGAGGATGCCGATAGCGCCGAACATCGCGATGACGCCGAGCAGTTTCGCCGGGATCGGGCCAACGTCGAACGTGATGGCGCGCAGGATCGCGTAGAACGGCAGCAGGTACCATTCCGGCACGATGTGCGCCGGGGTCTGCAGCGGGTTCGCCTCGATCGAGTTGTCGGCATGGCCGAGCGCGTTCGGGAAGAAGAACACGAAGGCTGCGAACATGATGAGGAAGAGGACGATCGCGAAGCCGTCTTTCACCGTGTAGTACGGGTGGAACGGAACGGTGTCTTTCTTCACGTCCTTCACGGAGACGCCCGTCGGGTTGTTGTTGCCCGGAACGTGCAGCGCCCAGATGTGCAGGATGACGACGCCAGCGATGACGAACGGCATCAGGTAGTGGAGCGAGAAGAAGCGGTTCAGCGTCGGGTCGCCGATGGCAGGACCGCCCATCAGGTAGGTTTTGACGGTGTCGCCGACCAGCGGGATCGTGCCGATGAGGTTCGTGATAACGGCCGAGCCGTGGAACGACATCTGACCCCAGGGCAGAACGTAGCCCATGAAGGCGGTCGCCATCATCAGCAGGTAGATCACGACGCCGAGGATCCAGATGACCTCACGCGGGGCTTTGTACGAGCCGTAGTACATGCCGCGGAACATGTGGATGTAGACGGCGAGGAAGAACATCGAAGCGCCGTTGGCGTGGATGTTCCGGATCAGCCAGCCGAAGTCGACGTCGCGCATGATGCGCTCGACCGAGGCGAACGCCATTTGCGTGTTCGCCACATAGTGCATGGCGAGGACAATGCCGGTCACGATCTGGATCGCGAGGCAGACGGCGAGGATGCCGCCGAAGGTCCACCAGTAGTTGAGGTTCTTCGGCGTCGGGAAATCCATAAGGTCCGCGCCGAAACGGATGATGGGCAAACGCTCATCCATCCATTTGGTGAAACCGGTCTTCGGTTCGTAGGTCGATGGTCCGCTCATGAGCCCCTTCCCCCTACTACAGCGAAATCTTGATCATGGTGGCGGTCGAGTACGTGTACCGCGGGATCGCCAGGTTCTTTGGCGCCGGACCTTTGCGGATCCGTCCTGAGGTATCGTAGTGCGAGCCGTGGCACGGGCAGTACCAGCCGCCGAATTCGCCGACCGAACCTTGTGCCGGACCGACCGGCACGCAGCCGAGGTGGGTGCAGGTGCCGGAGGTGACGAGGATCGCCGGGTTGAGATTGCCGTCAGCGCCTTTGACCAGGCGGCTGTCGTCCGTTGCCGGATCGCGCAACTGAGCGGTGTCGCCAGCCTTGGCCGAAGCGATCTCTGCCGGCGTGCGGTGACGAATGAAGAAGGGCTGGCCGCCGATCAGCACGCGGATCTCGCTGCCGAGCGGCACCTTGGAGACATCGACGTCGGCGCTGGAGAGCGCGCGCGTGTCACCCGCAGGAGCGAGTTGTTGCACGAACGGCCAGGCGACCGCTGCAACACCGCCTGCGGTAACAGTCGCCGCCGCGATATGAATGAAATCCCGCCGCGTTTCCCCGGCGTGTGCGCCAGTAGCTGGCGCCGTCTTAGAACCGTGTTCCGACACACGAGTCTCCAATGCTATCCGGAGCTTTGGACGCCTTATTACCGCCACACAGGGAAGGCCCTACGTGGCGAGGTGTCGCAAGAAAGCCCCCTGCGTAGCGGACCCGTCTAAAGTGCGACTCGCCCTCTTTCAACCTGACATCCCTCAGAATCTTGGGGCGAATCTCCGGTTAGCGGCGTGCCTTGGCGTCGCAGTCGACATTATCGAGCCGTGCGGGTTCCCGCTGACCGACAAAGCATTGCGCCGGACAGCCATGGACTATGGGGAAAACGTCGAAATCCGGCGTCATGACGGCTGGTCGGCGTTCCAAGAGGTGCGGCGCGGCCGACTCGTCCTGTTCACGACCAAGGGTGCTGCGACACTTCAGTCATTCGCCTTCCAGCCGGACGACATCCTGCTTTTCGGGCGCGAATCTGCCGGCGTGCCTGACGATGTCCATGAGTCAGCTGACGCGCGGGTCAGGATACCGCTGATGCCGAAAGCCCGGTCTCTGAACATGGCGATGTCGGCGGGAATCGCTTTGTGGGAAGGCCTGCGCCAGACCGGGCAGCTTCCGCAGCCCTAGCTGGCGGCCAGATAGCCCTGCCCGCCGCAGGTTCCGATCACTTCCCGAACGGCCGCGATAAAGTGGGCTTTCTGGGTGGTCGTGAGTTCCTGCATCAGCTTTTCGGTCTCGCCGTCTTCGCCCTGGGCGCCCAGGACGACGATGTCGAAGAGTTCCTTGTCGAGCTTCTCGTCGGAGACTTTTGCGAAACACTCGCAAACTTCCACGGTTTCACCCTCGGCGATGCACTGTTCGGCGATCACCTTCTTGCCGACCTCGTTTTGGCTGCAGGCAGCCAGAGTCAGAGCAACAAGCATTATGAGTGGGAGGCGCGCCATTGCGTGCTGTGATCCGTCCCCGGGAGTTTGACGCCGCGCTTCTAGCCGCGGGCGACGATAGGCTCAACAAAAGTCGTCAGGCTGGAGCGTCGCACTCAAGCTGCTTCTCGGCGACCAGGCTAGGGTGTTCGAAACGCTCATTATAAGGGAGCGCCAGCATGATCGCGTCGGCTTCGTCTTCCTTGCCCTGGGCCTGGAGGAGCAGAGCCTCCTGAACCTTCGGGTTGATCTCGCCGGCCGTCAGCAGTTCGTCGACCTTGGTCGCCTGGCATTCGCAATGCGCCTGCTCGCCGCCGGCATCGACGCAGAGCTTGGCGTATTCGACATGCTGGGCGCTGGGGGGCGGTTTGCTTTCGCCACAGGCGGAAACCGCCAGAACCATCGCTGCGAGAGCCAGAACCCGCGTCATCGCTTTTCCCTGTTTGCCTGACCCTGCAGGTGAAGTGGGGAGCCTAGACAGCTTTTCAGGGCCGCGGAACCTGAATTGTCTGCAACTAACAGCCGCGTGCGTGAAGCTTACGGTGGCAGGCGTATGCGAAATTACGCCCGCTTGCCGCGAGCCACCCTCACCGGCTAGCTACCTGCCATGGCCCAGACCCTTGCACGTGACGACGCCTCGCTGCTCGAAGAGCGGAAGGCGCGCGCCTATTCATGGTTCCAGACCCTGCAGGCGGACATCATCTCGCGCTTCGAGGCGCTGGAGGATGCAGCCTCCCCTCCTCTTTATAAGGGCGCCGCTGGCCGGTTCGAGAAGACGCCGTGGAAGCGCGGCGATGGAACCGAGGATCTTGGCGGCGGCACGATGGCGGTCATGCGCGGCCGGCTGTTCGAGAAAGTCGGCGTGCATGTATCGTGCGTCTATGGATCGTTCGCGCCGGAGTTCGCCAAGACCATTCCCGGCGCCGACAAATCGGGCGGCAAGTTCTGGGCGGCGGGCATTTCCCTGATCGCGCACATGCATTCGCCGCGCGTGCCTGCGGTGCACATGAATACGCGGATGCTGGTGACGTCGGACGCGTGGTTCGGCGGCGGCGCGGACCTGACGCCCCTGCTCGCCTATCAGCGCGAACAGGACTTCCCGGATGCCATCCAGTTCCATGATGCGATGCGCGCAGCGTGCGAAGGCCATCCGGGCGCGGACTATGCGGCGTTCAAGAAGCACTGCGAGGAATACTTCTATCTTCCGCACCGCGATGAACCGCGCGGGATCGGCGGCATCTTTTATGATCGCCATGCGACCGGCGACTGGGAAGCAGACTTCGCGCTGACGCAGAGCGTCGGCAGGCACTTCGCCGATGTCTATCCGGAGATCGTGAAGCGCCGGATGCTGGAGAGCTGGACGCCTGCGGAGCGGGACGAGCAATTGATCCGCCGTGGCCGCTATGTCGAGTTCAACCTGCTCTACGATCGCGGCACGACATTCGGCCTGAAGACGGGCGGGAATGTTACGAGCATCCTGTCGTCGATGCCGCCCGTGGTGAAGTGGCCGTAGGGTCCAGACTACTGGACGAGACCGGCTGTACCGCAGCTGGCTTCGACCACTTTCACATCAGCTTCCGCCACGTGCAGGCCGAGCGCCTCCAACAGCGCATCGACGGGCGTGAAGAGCAGCTGTTGCGCGATCGAGAGTGAGCCGATCTGCAGGCCGAGGCCGGAGCGGACCGGCTTGTAAGTCTTTGCTTTGATGTCGGCTGCAGTGAAGGTGAGCTTCTTCTCTTCGTTATTGCCGAGCTTCACCCCGATGCGCGGCAGGATCGGCGCCTTCACGCCGACGCTCGCAGCTTCGGTGATGGCCTTGAGCGTGACTTCGGGCGAGCCGTCGGCCTTGCACTTGATGTCGTCGATCTGCACCTGGGCGTTGGCCAGCGTGACATCGACCTTGAGAGCGCCGAGCGCGCCGATGTTGAGCGAGAACTGCGAGGTCGAGACCTTCGCGCCCTTGTCCGCCCTGCCCTTGTAATCAAGCACTTTCGGCTTCTCACCGAGGTCGAGCGATACGTCTGCGAGTGACACGCCGCCGGCGGCTGCGCCGAGGTCGATCGCGACCTGGTGGTCACTATCCGCCATGGAGACGGCGCCGCCGAGGATTTCGCCGACGCTGATCGGGAACGCTTCGCCGGCCAGCAGCGAGTTGATCGGCAGGTTGGTGATCGAGCCTAGGTCGAGCACCTGACTGAGCAGCACCTTGTCCGTGCCGGAGACGGGCGAGGCTTTCTTCAGCAGCGTCTGCACCGTGCCGGTTGGCGTCGTGGCGATGAGCGCGTCGACGATCTGGCCGACGCGCACCGGCGCGGTGACGACGTCGGCATAGGTCAGCGCCTTGATGTCGGCCTTGACGTTGAGCGCCTGCAGGAACTGGGCGACGTCGACATTGGCGGACACGAGGGACTCGTAGTCCATCACGGTGAGCTTGCCCTTGTAGCCCAGCGTTGCGTCCAGCAGGGCCGCGCTGAGGCCGCCTTCGAGGCGGACGAGGCGTGAGCCCATGACGATGGAGGCGGTGCTGCGGCGTGCGCCGCGGGCGGCGGCGGAGATCTTCGGATTGTCAGCCATCATGCCGCTGAGCATTACCTTGTCGGCGGCGACTTCCGCGGTGAGCTGGAGGGCGTTGAAGGGTGTGGCGTTCGCGATGAAGCGGTTGCCTTCCTCGAGCGTGGAGTTCGGGGAATAGCGACCCTGGGTGATGACAATGTTCGCGATGGGCTGGTTAAGCTGCTTCTCCAGCAGGTTCTTCGCGTTGCTGATGGTGATGACGCCGGACTCCATCATCATCAGCGTCGTCATGTCGACGGCGTTCTGGAGCTTGCGCTTGGTGATGTAGAACGAGACCTGGTTCATCACGATCGCGACCAGCACGGCGAAGACCATGGCGCTGAAGGCGAAGACGGTGATGACCGAACCTTTGCGGTCCTTGCCGAACGACCTCATGACGACACCCCGTTTCCGTCGGTGACGATCTGGCTGTAGGTCAGCGGCGACTTCGGCAGGGGCAAGAGCTTGTCGAGCGTGTAGGCGGGATGGGTCGACATGTCGTAGCTGAGCGTTACGCGGCTGAGCTGCGTGCCGGTGCCGACGTCGAACGAGAACGTCACCTTGCCGACGTCGAGCATCGGATAATCGGCGGCGATGGCGTTGAGCTTGTTCTGGGCCAGCGATTTGCGCTCGCCGTCGGAGAGGCCGCCGATGGTTGCGCGGGCGGTTTCGGCGGCGATCTGCTGGAGGCTGAGCGACGTTGCGAAGATCGAGCCGTAGGCCAGGATCGAGGCCACGAGCAGCATCATGAACGGCGCAACGAGAGCGAATTCGACAGCTGAGGTCGCGCGGGTATTGCTCAAGAGGCGTTGCAGCATCGGCCCAACCCTGAGTTTACTGATGGCCACTTCTGGCGATGGCCTTTTCCAATGCTAGCTACTAGCACCAGCTAGCTTAATGCCACATGAAACAAGGCTGTCGAATTGTGCCGACCCAGGCCCAAGACCCCTCGTCCAAGGGTTTTTTGGTCCTAATTGAGTCAGCTGCGCCCCCGGGAGAGGGGTGGAGGGAGCTGATCCATGACCCAGCCATTGCACGCCTCGGCCCAGCCCGAGCAGCCCGCCCAGCGGCCTGTCGAGGCGACGATCCTGGCCTTCATCGCCATTTTCGTCGGGA
The DNA here is from genome assembly GCA_965229115.1 of Hyphomonadaceae bacterium. Lineage (GTDB taxonomy): Bacteria > Pseudomonadota > Alphaproteobacteria > Caulobacterales > Hyphomonadaceae > UBA7672. Next base: position 2,038,602 of record CBDDIR010000003.1, read on the forward strand.
CCGCGCTGGTTTCGGCCCTCGGCGCCCTAGCGTCAGCGGGGGATAGCGACCCCTGGTATGTCGCCCTGAACAAGGCGCCGGGGACGCCGCCGGGCTTCGTCTTCGGGATCGTCTGGCCTGCCCTTTATATCCTCATGGCGATCGGGGCCTGCATGGTCTGGCGTGCGGGCGGGACATGGAAGCGGGCCGACAGCGCGCTGGGTCTCTACTTCCTGCAGCTCGTGGCCAATCTCGGCTGGAGCTATCTGTTCTTCAAATACCACCTCGCCTCGGCGGCGCTGATCGACATTGTCGCTCTGTGGGTGCTGGTCTTCATGATGATCCGCGAGTTCCGGAAGCATTCGAAGCTCGCGGCGGTGATGCAGTATCCGTATTTAGCGTGGCTGACGTTCGCGACGTATCTGAATACGTGGGTGGTGGTGGCGAACTAGGCGCTGCGCGCCGGGCAGTCGGGAATCGGCAGTAGGCAATCGAGTGCTGATTTCCTCCGCCGTCATCCTCGGGCTTGACCGAGGAGCTTTCTTCGTCGCCGCGTCAGTTCCGTTGGATGGAAAGCAAGATCCTCGGGTCAAGCCCGAGGATGACTCCCCTTCATCGTCATTCCTGCGCAAGCAGGAACCCAGGGGCTGCGAGCGCTGGTGTGTGTAGCCCCGGGGTTCCCGCTCGACGCTTCGCGTCGTCGGGAATGACGAGCCAAATTTCAAACAGCAAATCTCGTTCGCACGGACCGATGTCCTGCGGGATGCCTGGTGTCGTTCCTCCCCCTTGAGGGAGCGGGGCGCATGAAGTCACGCCGTGGGTAGTGCCTGTGCCTGCTCGCGCAGGCTGATGCGCGTCTTCACGCGCCCCGTGTCTGGCCGTTTGTCCCGGTTCAGCCGCATGAGGAGTTGTCTCGGTCTTCCAGGGTACGTCGTTGCCCCTGGCGCCTTAGCTCCGTGCCTGGTCACCCGGTTCAGCGTGTCAGGGGGCCTAACCGACCGTCCCCCTGGCCCCTCCGGTTTCACATCCCCCGGAGGCCATGCTTCTCGAAGTTCGTTTCGCCCCACGGGACGTTCCCCGCAGGACTTCCTCGCTGTGCTGTCCAAAGAGAGATCCTCACCCCTCTCCGCGCTGACGCCTCGATAGCCACGCCGGCCAACGCACCCACATCCAGAGTTTCGGACGTCTCCTGGACCTCCCTCATGTGAGTGCGGGGATGATTATAAGGGCGGTTCACGGCGCCGTAGATTCTGCGGGGCTGCGTCCCCCAACTTGCACGTGCAAGCTGTTGAGATTGTTCGGGATGATTTTTGGCTGTCCTACAGTTCTGCACCACCGCCATCCCCCAAACCGGCGTTTGGTGAGCACGCCCTTTCCATCCTTCGAGACGATCGCACGATGGAATTCCGTGGTGCGGACGGCGTGACAGCGATCCCTCAGGATGAGGGCTATCCGGGGCCGGTTGGTGTTAGCCCTCATCCTGAGGGATCGCGGGTGCGATGCTGCAACGCCGACGATCTTGCGTGGCGATCGTCTCGAAGGATGGAAAGGGCGTGCTCGCTAGCGGTGCATCTTCGATGCACCCTACGGAGTGATGCGCTTCAGCAAATCGGTCTGCGAGAGCTGGAAGTCGCTTTCTAGCCAGGCGGTTTCCAGCGTGCGGAGGGTGGCGCCGAGTTGGGGGCCTTGGGGGATGCCGTGGGCGAGGAGGTCGGCGCCGGTGATGGGCATCACGGGGCGTTGCCAGGTGGTGATGTCGGTCAGGAGTTGGCGCCAGCTGGCGTTGGCGTCGTTGGCCCAGGCTAGCATGGCGCGGTCGTGGATGATCTGGGGGCTGCTGCGGTAGAGGGCGGCGCGCAGGGATTTGGGTGTGATGTCGGACGACAGCGCGGTCTCGTCCTTGGCGGACCAGTTGAGGCGCTGGCGTTCGTCGTTCGACATTTTGAGCTGGTTGGCGACGGTGTGGATCGTGTCGCTGTCTTTCCAGAACAGGGCGAGCAGGCGGAGCATGGGGTCTGGCTTGAAGCCTTCGCGCGTGTCGAGAGCCACGAGTTTGCGAACGAGATCGAGGCCCTTCGCATTGGGGAAGAGCTGGGCGAGGACGCCGGAGGTTTCCATCGCTTCGAGCGACGGCATCGGGTTGGGCGCTGAGAGCAGCTTGCGGGTTTCGGTCCAGATGCGTTCGGCGCTGATGCCGGAAAGGCCCGTGCGGAGCTTGCTGCAGGCGGCGAGGCCTTCGGCGTCGGGGGCGCTCTGGCCGTACCAGGCGTAGAAGCGGAAGAAGCGGAGGATGCGGAGATAGTCTTCGCGCAGGCGCGTTTCTGGATCGCCGACGAAGACGATGCTGCGCGAGGCGATGTCGGCGAGGCCGCCATGGGTGGGGTCGTACACAGTCCCTGCCCTGTCTGCGTACAGAGCATTCATGCGGAAGTCGCGGCGTTGTGCGTCGACGGCCCAGTCTTCGGTGAAGGCGACGGTGGCGCGGCGACCGACGGTTTCGACGTCTTGCCTCAGCGTGGTGACTTCGAAGGGCTGGTGGTTGGCGACGACGGTGAGCGTGCCGTGTTCGATGCCGGTGGGATGGACCGCGATGTCGGCGGCGCGCATGGCGGCTTCGACCTGATCGGGCGTCAGCTGCGTAGCGATGTCGATGTCGGCGACGGGTTCATCGAGGAGTGCGTTGCGTACGCAGCCGCCGACGAAGCGGGCTGAGCCCGGACGCACGGCGTCGAGCGCGTCCATCACGCGTGTGGCTGCGGGGGACGAGAGCCAGGGCTGGTTGGCCAGCCGGGTCATGTCAGTTGCCGGAGCCGGCGCCGCGATCGCGCGGGGCGATCGGTGCGGGTTGTTGCGTGGTTGTGCCGGTCGTGTCGCTGCCCGGGAGCTTCTGCTGCTCGCAGGAGATTTCGCGCGGCGGCACGATGCGGCCTTCGGCGTCGTAGCGGACGGGGTCGAAACACTTGTCGCTCTGGCGCGGTTCGAGCAGCGGCGTGATGATGAGGGCTGCGATCGCGATGACGGCGCCGATGATGACCAGGCGGGTGAGCGGCCAGCGGTCCTTGATCTTCATGTCCTTCGAGGCGGCCCGATATACCAGGAACACCGCGAACGGGATGAGGAAGAGCAGGAGTTCTATGAGGACGCGCTGGGCCATTAGCTAGGTTTCGATGCTCCCGTAGAGACGATCATACAGTGACTTCAACATTCCGGCGGTCACCCCCCAGATATAGCGTCCGTTGTGGGGCATGGCGTAGTAGGCGCGCAAGGCCCCCCGGAATTCACGTTCGTGTCGCTCGTGGTTGGCGGCGTCCATGAGGAAGCTGAGCGGGGTCTCGAAGACGTCTGCGACCTCGCCTGCATGGGGTTGGGGGACGAAATCGGGCGGCAGGACGCCGACAAACGGTGCGATCGCATAGCCGCTGCCTGACAGATAAGTGTCCCCCTGCCCCAGCATACGGACGGTTTCGGGGACGACGCCCACCTCTTCATTCGCCTCGCGCAGGGCTGCGGTGAATGCGGTTTCGCCCGGTTCGAGGCGTCCGCCCGGGAAAGCGATCTGGCCGGCATGGTTCGACATGGTGTCGGGGCGCAGGGTCAGGAGCACATTATAGTCATCGCCGCGGTCGATCAGCGCCACGAGCACGGCGGCCTGGCGGACTGCAGCGGCTTCGGGGACGGGCCAGCCGGGGTTGAGGTCGTAGTCGGTGCGCAGCGGCGTGTCGAAGGTGGCGTCCACCGGCGCGAGGCGGGCGGCGCAGCGCGCTTCGAAGTCTGCCTTGGTGGTGAAGGGCATGAATCAGGCAGCCTGGCCGATGGAAAAACGTGCGCCGGATGAGGCGACGCTCATCGTTCCGTCGCCGTTTTCGTCCTCCGCCCAGTTCACGAGTTCGTAGTAGGGCGGGCGTGCGAGCCTTGCCTCTAGCCCGCCGCGAACCAGAACATAGGTGGAGGGCTCGCCTGTCTGGCGATCGGTCACAACCCTCAACGGGTGGTCTGCATCGACTGCCACGACATCGCCCACATTGGTGGTGACCAATATTACCTGATGCCCGTCCGATTCATGCCGGTCCGCGCGAACCCCCATGAATGGGGCGTCTTCGACCTTCACCACCACTTTTTCGTGAGGGGTGACCAGATAGTATCCGTCGGAATCCTTCCTGAGTATCGTTGAAAACAGGCGGACAAGCTTGTCCCTGCTGAACCGCACCCCGTTCTGCCACCAGGATCCGTCCCGTCGGATCTCGAGGCCGATGTCGCCGCAGTTGGCCGGGTTCCACAAATGTACGGGAGGCAGGGATCGGGGCTTTTCCAAACCCGCTTCCGACTGCAAGGTAGCAATCAGGTTCGCGAGCGCCACCGCCTTCGGGTCTTGGGCTTTCGGGTCATTCGCGTTCGACATGGGCGGCTCGGCCTTCGGGTTCGCCTCAGACATAGGTAAATGCGCTCCATGAGTGAAGCCGCCATCGCAAACGCTCCTTCAGACGACATTGTGCGGGAGGCGGACGCCGCCGTTCAGTTGCTGGCGCAGGTGCGCGCCGAGATCGGCAAGGTCGTGTTCGGACAGGAACGCGTGGTCGAGCTGGTGATCTCGACGATCCTGGCGGGGGGCCATGCCCTGCTGATCGGCGCGCCGGGTCTGGCGAAAACCAAGCTGGTGGAGACGACGGCGCGGGCGCTGGGTCTCGACTGGGGCCGCGTGCAGTTCACGCCTGACCTGATGCCGTCGGATATTCTGGGTTCGGAGATTCTGGACGAGAGCGCATCGGGCCGGAGCTTCCGGTTCGTGAAGGGTCCGATCTTCACCTCGCTGCTGATGGCGGACGAGATCAACCGTGCATCGCCCCGGACGCAGTCGGCGCTGCTGCAGGCGATGCAGGAGCGGCATGTGACGGTGGCGGGGGCGAGCTATGACCTGCCCAAGCCGTTCCACGTGCTGGCGACGCAGAACCCGATCGAACAGGAAGGCACGTATCCGCTGCCCGAAGCGCAGCTCGATCGCTTCCTGCTGAAAGTGGATGTGACGTATCCGGACAGTGAGACCGAGCGGCGCATTCTTGTCGAGACGACGGGCATGGGCGACCAGACGGTGAACCCGGTTCTGAATTCAGAGAAGCTGATTGCGCTGCAGTCGCTGGTGCGGCGGATGCCGGTGCCGGAGACGGTGCTCGAGGCGATCCTGCGTCTCGTGCGTTCGGCGCGTCCGGAGCAGTCGGATCATCCGCAGGTGAAGAAGCGTGTGGATTGGGGTCCGTCGCCGCGCGCCGGTCAGGCGCTGATGCTGGCGGCGCGTTCGCGTGCGCTGCTGCGCGGCCGTCTTGCGCCGTCGCTGGATGATATCGAGGCGCTGGCTGAGCCGGCGCTGGGTCACCGCATGGCGCTGGCCTACGATCCGACGGGACAAGGGGGCTCGCTGTCGGCGCTGATCCAGGAACTAGCTTCCAAAGCCGCCTAACGCCTAAGGACCTCCCCTTGCCACAGGCGCCACTTAGTCAACTGAAAGCCGAAGCGTCCGCGCTTGCTGGCGATCTCGGCACGCTGACCACGCGTGCGCGGGCGGCCAGTGCTGCGCACATGGGATCGGCGGGTCGGCGCAAGTCAGGCACGGGCGAGAACTTCTGGCAGTATCGCCGGCATACGTCCGAGGACGGGGCGGATCGCGTGGACTGGCGCAGGTCGGCGCGCGAGGAGCATCTGTTCGTGCGCGAGACCGAGCTGGAGACGGCGCGGACATTCCTGTTCTGGGTGGACCCTTCGCCGGGGTTTGGCTGGTCGAGCGCGGAGAACGTGCCGCAGAAGGCTGACCGGGCGCTGTTGCTGTCGATGGCGCTGGCTGGGGCTTTGTCGCGCTCGGGCGAGCGTTGCGGAGCGCTGGGCGGCGGGCGTGGTCCGGTGTCGGGCGCGCGGGCGCCATCGCGCGTGGGCGAGGATCTGCGGAATTTCAGGACTGATATGCCCTTCCCCAAGCCGCCGCGTGATCGGGCGGCGGTGGTGGTGTGCAGCGACTTCTATTCGCCGCTGGACGAGTGGCGTGCGCGGTTGACGCCGGTGGCTGCGAAGTGCCGCGATGGCGTGCTGCTGCAGGTGTGTGATCCGATCGAAGAGGCTTATCCGTTCAATGGCCGGGTGCGGTTCTTCCGGCCGGGTCAGGATCGCGAGCGGTTGATCGGGCGCGCGGAGTCGATCCGCGAGGGGTATCTCGACAAGTTCACGCAGCGCCGCGCGGACATGCAGGCGCTGGCGGGTGAGCTGGGCTGGCGGTTCGTGACGCACGCGACCAACGAAGAAGCGCGGACGCCGCTGGGCAAGCTGGCCCATGGGTTTGCGATCAGCGGAGCGGCAGCGTGAGTCTGGGCCCGTTCCTATTCCTTCAACCCTGGGCCCTGCTGGGCCTGCTGGCGTTGCCGCTGTTGTGGCTGTTGCTGCGCGCGACGCCGCCGGAGCCGAAGCGGTTCGCTCTGCCCTCGCTGGCGCTGCTTGACGATCTGAAGCCGGATGAAGAGACGCCGGCGCGGACGCCGTGGTGGTTGCTGCTGCTGCGCATGATTGCGCTGGCGCTTGCGATCCTTGGATTTGCGCGGCCGACCTGGGCGCCGAATGCGCAGATCAATACGAGCGGCGGCACGCTGATTGTTGTCGATGATGGTTGGCCGAGCGCTGAGCGCTGGCGCGACCTGGTGCGGACGGCGACGTCTGCCGTCGACGAGACATCGCAGGATGGCGGCGCGATCCATGTGCTGTTCACGGCGCCGCGCGAAGTTACGCGCGATCCGTCTGAGGTGCTGGATGCGGAGACGGCGCGGCAGTTGTTGCGCAATACGCAGCCGGCGGCGTGGCTGCCGGATCGGGTGGCGGCGCTGAAGAAGCTGGACGAGACGGGGCTGAAGCCGGGGCGGATTGTCTGGGCGACGGATGGTTTCGATCATGACGACAGCGCAGCGTTCGCGCGCGGGCTGACGGCGAAGGCTGCGACCGAAGTGCGGGTGACGCGGCCGAAGAATGCGTTTGCGATTACCTCGGCTGACTCTTCTGCTGAAGGCGCGCGGGTTTCCGTGGTGCGGGCGAATGGCCTGCCGGGCGCGACGGCGGATGTGATTGCGGAGACGGCCGAGGGCGCATCGATTGCGTCGACGCGGATTTCCTTCCAGGGCAGCTCGATGACGGCGGATGCGCTGTTCGCCATTCCGGCGGCGGCGCTCAATCGCGTGGCGCGGTTCCGCATTGGCGGATCGCCGTCTGCGGGCGGCGTTTGGCTGTGGGATGATACGGCGCGGCGGCCGCATGTGGGTCTGGCGGACGCGCGCGACGAAGCGCAGCCGCTGCTTTCCGAACACTACTATGTGCGCAAAGCGCTGCAGCCCTATGCGCAGCTGACCGAGAAGAAGCTTTCCGACCTACTCGACTCGCCGATCGATGCGATCATTCTCGGCGACCGCGGGACGATCGAGGAAGATGTTCGCGAGAAGCTGACGGCGTGGATCGAAAAGGGCGGCGTGCTGATCCGGTTTGCGGGTCCGCGTCTGGCGGCGCAGGACGATGCGTTCACGCCGGTGCCGTTGCGCCCGACGTCTCGTTCGCTGGGGTCGTCGCTGTCGTGGGAGACGCCGCAGCGGATTGCGCAGTTCGACAACAACTCGCCCTTCGTTGGCATTCCGCGGCCGACCGATACGGCTGTGCGTCAGCAGGTTCTGGCGAACCCTTCGGCTGAACTCGACAGCCTGACCTGGGCGCGCCTTGAAGACGGAACGCCCCTGGTGACGGCGCGCAGGATCGGACGTGGCGAGCTGATCCTGTTCCATGTGACGGCGGACCCGGACTGGTCTGACCTGCCCTACACCGGCGCGTTCGTTGAGATGCTGCGCCGGTCTGTGGTGTCGGGCGGCGAGCGTTCGGGCGCAGCGGCGCTGAGCACGGAAGGCACGCTGGCGCCGACGCGGGTGCTGGATGGCTATGGCGTGTTGCAGCCGCCGCAATCGACGGCGACGCCTATTCCGGCGGCGAGCTTCCTGACCACGCGGCCGGGGCCGACGACGCCTCCGGGTCTGTATGCGGGTCCGGGCGGCGAGCGGGCGATGAATGCGGGTGCGCCTGCGCCGCAAATCGTGGAGACATGGCCGGGCGTGACCAAGGTGACAGAACAGGAAGCAGTGGTGGAGCGTGCAGGACTTGGCGGCTGGATGATCGCGCTGGCGCTGGGCATTGTGGCGCTCGACCTGCTCATCGCGCTGGCGTTCGCGGGACGTCTTCCGCGCTTTGGCCGGCAGGCTGCGGGCGCGCTGGCGATGTTCTTCATCGCGGGCGCCATGCTGAATGGCCAACCGGCTTCGGCGCAAACGGCGGACCAGCTGGCGAAGGAAGCCGCGGCACACCTGCGGTTTGCGTATGTGAAGACGGGCGATCGCAGCCTGGATGAGACGACGGCGGCTGGGCTGTTCGGCCTGTCGTATGAGTTGGGCGCGCGGACCTCTGTCGAGCCCGAGCAACCGCATGGCGTGGACCTCGCGCGGGATCACCTCGAGCTTTATCCGATGATTTATTACGCCGTGCCGCGTGACGCGAAGGCGTTGCCGCCGGCGGCCGTGGCGAAGGTGAACGCCTATCTGCGCGCAGGCGGTGCGTTCGTGGTGGATACGCGCGATGCGGCGCCGGGGCGTGATGTTTCGCAGAACCTTGCGACCTTGCTGGCGGGCATTGATGCGCCGCCGCTGCAGCCTGCCCCGCCGAACCATGTGCTGACTAAGAGCTATTACCTGATCCGCTCCTTCCCGGGCCGCCTCAACGGGCGTCTGTGGATCGAGAGCGGGGCTGCGGATCGCGATACGCGTCGCGGCGATGGCGTGTCTGGCCTGTTCATCGGCGGATCGGACTGGGCGGGCGCCTGGGCGATCGACCGGAACGGCAAGGCGCTGCGCACGATGGATGGCGGGCCGAACGCGCGCGAGATGGCCTACCGCTTCGGCATCAACCTCGTGATGTACATCCTCACGGGTAACTACAAGGAAGATCAGGTCCACATTCCGGATCTGCTCGACCGGTTGGGGACGTCTCGGGACAAGGCTGACTAGTCATGCTCGAAGCTTCCCGTCTTGCGTTTGATCCTCTGGTGCCATGGCTTGTGCTGTGGGTGCTTGTTGCGGCCTCTGTTGCGCTGTGGGGCACGTATGCATGGCTGCGCGGCAAGGCGTGGCTGTTCCGCGCGCTGGCGATGACCGTGCTGGCGCTGTCGCTGGCGAACCCGCTGTGGATCGAGGAACAGCGCGAGCCGCTGAAGGACATCGTCGCGGTCGTGATGGACCGCTCAGAGAGCATGAACTTCCGTGGGCGCACGGAGACGGCGCAGGCGGCGTTCGAAGCTCTACGTAAAGAGATCGACGCGGACGAGACGCTGGAGCTGCGCGTCGCCGAAACCGATCCGGGCGCGGATGGCACGGACCTTTATGTGGCGCTGGAGTCGGCGCTGTCGGATGCGCCGCGGGAGCGGATTGCGGGGGCGATCCTCGTCACCGACGGCCAGATCCATGACGCGCCGGCGAATGCGGACGATGCCAAGCCGATGGGCCCGGTGCATGCGCTGATCGTTGGCGGCGATGAAGAGATCGACCGCAATATCGAAATCCAGCAGGTCCCCTCCTTCTCGATCATCGACCAGAAGGTCGAGATGCGGGTGCAGGTGAATGATCCGACGGCGCAGACCGTGCCGGTGACGATCACCATCAATGGCGAGGCGCAGCCGCAGCAGACCGTGAAGGTTGGCGAGCCGGCGATGATCTCGTTCACGCTGAAGCGGCGCGGACAGAACCTTGTCGTGCTGTCGGTGGATGGCATTCCGAACGAGCTGACCCTGGCGAACAACCTCGCCTCGGCGCGTATTTCGGGCGTGCAGGATCGGTTGCGCGTGTTGCTGGTGACGGGCGAGCCGCATGCGGGCGCGCGGGTGTGGCGCGACCTGTTGAAGTCTGATCCGGCGGTGGACCTCGTGCACTTCACCATTCTGCGGCCGCCGCAGAAGTCGGACAATGTGCCGATCGAGGAGATCGCGCTGATCGCCTTCCCCAAGCCGCAACTGTTCCGCGAGAAGCTGGACGAGTTCGACCTGGTAATCTTCGACCACGAACTGCGTCCGTCGGTGCTGGAAGAGCAGTATCTGGATCGTGTCGCGCGCTATGTGGAGCGTGGCGGCGCGCTGCTGATCGCGGCGGGGGAGCCGTATCCGGGATCGTACCTGCTCTACAACACGCCGCTGGGCGGGGTTCTGCCGGGCCGCGCGACGGGCGAAGTGGTGGATGGGAAATTCACGCCGCAGCTCACCGAACTGGGCAAGCGGCACTCGGTGACGGCGACGCTGCCGACCGAGGGCTGGGGCCCGTGGATGCGGTACATGAAGATGGACCAGGGCAAGGCCGAAGCGCTGATGCAGACGCCGGATGGTCATCCGCTGCTGCTGCTCAATCGCGTGGGTCAGGGGCGCGTGGCGTCGGTGATGTCTGACCAGCTGTGGCTGTGGGCGCGTGGCTATGAGGGCGGCGGGCCGTATGCGGAGCTGATCCGGCGCACGGCGCACTGGCTGATGAAAGAGCCGGAGCTTGAGGAAGAGCTGCTGGAGCTGGAAGCTGGCGCGTCGCCCGAGCTGACGGCGAGCCTGCACACGATGTCGGACACGCCTGCCCCGCTTTCGGTGGAGGCGCCGGATGGCACGAAAGTGGAGAGCCCGTGGTCGCTGGTATCGCCGGGCAATTATCGCGCGGCTGTGCCGGCGAAGGAGCTGGGGCTGTATCGCGCAACGAGCGGGAAGCTGAACGCGGTGACGCTGCGCGGGCCGACGCATCCGCGGGAGTATCTCGACCTGCGCGCGACGCCGGACAAGCTGCAGCCGGTGGCGACGGCGACGCTGGGCGGCGTGTTCAGGCTGGGCGCGGATGGCACGCCGACGATGCCGCGCGTGCAGCGCGTGGGCGATCGCGGGAATGCTGCCGGGTCGGACTGGCTGGGCCTGCGCGAGCGCAAGGCTTACGCGGTGCGCGCGACGGACTCGACGACGCTCATTCCGGGCGTGATCGGGATGCTGCTGGCGTGTGCGTTCCTGATGCTGGCTTGGCGGCGTGAGGGGCGGTAGGCCGCCCCTCTTCCTCACAACAGGTCTTAGCGCGGAACGCTGAGCTCGCCTTTGAGCTTGGCGGCACGGTCCGACAGGTCGCGGATCAGCACGCGGTGCTGGTCGACCGGGCCGGGCAGCGTGAAGCGGTCGTCAGCGCGGTGGAAGCCGAAGCGCTCATAGTATTCGTGGTCGCCCACGAGGATGACGGCGGCATAGCCCTGCTCGCGGCAGACGCCGATGGCGCGCTCCATAAGCTTGAAAGCGACACCATTGCCACGGCGGCGCTCGGCGACGGCGATGGGGCCGAGGAAGGCGGCGCGGCCGCCCTCTCCGACCTTCACCGGCCAGACGCGGACGACGCCGGTGAGGCCTTCCGAGTCGATTGCGACGAGGCTGGCGTCGGCGATGGCGGTGTTGCCTTCGCGCAGGCGCTCGGCCGTCTTGGCGAAGCGGCCGGGGCCGAAGACTTCGTCGTACAGGGCTTCAACGGCGTCGGCATGCTCCGGCGCGTCGAGCGAAATAGCGTACGGGGGGATGGTCGAGGGAGTGTTCACGGGGCGTAGGCTCCGAAGACGAGAGTGACGAACCAACGACCGCAGCTTCGGCTTTTGCCTAGGCCCAGGTCAGCACATCACCGCTGGTCGCCGTCTTCCCCCCAAACCCATTTAAGGAATCGAGGGCCCTTCGCGCAGCCGGTTATTGGGGGGTGCACATAGGGTCGTTTGACCCGGGGTGCAAGAATTTTTGTGTGACAGCCGCTGGGGCAAGTCGGCGGCTGGCCGCCGGGGCTGCCACAATTCGCGCGAGAGGCATCGTGTGAGTAGCTGGGATGGTTGGGGGGTTGGAGGCGTGGGGTGGTTGGGCTGGTTTGTGTGGGGGTGGTTGGTTGGGTTGGTTGGGTGTGTGCGGGCGGTTGGGTGGTCGCGAGCGGCCGGGTAGCTGCGGTGACGGTTGGGTTGGCTGGAAGGTGGGTTAGCTCGGTGGGAGCACTGGCGGTTCGGCCGTCATCCCGGTCCGCCGGAACGGAGCGCCGGGAACCGTCGGGAGACCGTCGTGCTGGCGGAATGGTTCCCGGATAGCGCTGCGCGCTTCCGGGATGACAAGTCGGGGTTGCTGCGTTGGTGGTGGGCTGAACGCATCCTTCGAGACGATCGGCGCGGAGCGCCGATCCCTCAGGATGAGGTTTGTGGGTGGGCGCGGACCACTTGGGGAGGCAGACCGCCGGCCTCATGAGGGATCGCGGAGCGATCGTCTCGAAGGATGTGTTGTCGGGCGGGCTGGCTCCGCCTGCCCTGCTGTGGTGGATTTGGGCAGCAAACAAGGAGCGCGTGATGGGAGTTCTGGAGGGCAAGGTTGTCCTAATTACCGGAGGTGGGAACGGGATCGGGAAGGAGACGGCGCTGCTACTGGCCAAGGAGGGCGCGAAGGTTGTGGTGAACGACCTGGGCGGGTCGCTGACCGGGGGTGATGAGGGCTCGGCGGGGCCGGCTGAGCAGGTGGCGCAGCAGATCCGGGCGGCGGGTGGCGAGGCGGTTTCCAACTCCGACAGCGTGACGGATTACGCCGCCGTGGCGCGGATGGTTGAGCAGGCGAAGGATACGTTTGGCGGGCTGAATGCCATCGTGAACCCGGCGGGCATCCTGCGGGATGGCATGTTCCACAAGATGACGGAGGAGGACTGGGACCGGGTGGTCAATGTCCACCTGCGGAGGGCTTTCAACGTCACGCGGGCGTCGATCGAACTGTTCCGGGAGCAGAAGGATGGCGCGTATGTACTGTTCACCTCCACCTCCGGGCTGATCGGTAATATCGGCCAGGCGAACTATGCCGCCGCCAAGATGGGCGTTGTGGGCCTGTCGCGGGTGGTGGCGATGGAGGGGTTGCGGAACAATGTGCGCTCCAACGTGATCGCGCCGTTTGCGTGGACGCGGATGATCGAGTCGATCCCGGTGAAGGACGAGGCCAGCGCCAAAAGGGTCGCTCGGATGCGGGACGCCATGCGGGCCGATCAGGTGGCGCAGCTGGCCGTCGCCCTCTGTTCTGACCGGGCCAAGGCCGTCACCAGCCAGATATTCTGTGTACGGGGCAATGAGATCATCCTGTTCGACCAGCCCCGGCCGATCCGGTCGGTGGCGAACACGACGGGCTGGAATCCCGAGAAGATCCTCGACAACTGCCTGCCGGCCATGGCGGGGGACTTCTTCGGGGTCGAGGCGACCGCCGATGTCTTCCCGTACGACCCAATCTGACGCTGGGGATGCCCGACCGGCGGCCCGGCCTGGGCGGGCGAGTCGCCCTGACGCTGCGCCCGGCTGGCTGGGGCTTGGGCAAACTGGATGCAGCGCGTGCGCGGAGGCGAAATCTTTGTGCAGTTTTCCCCCGATAAACCTCGATTTTCCTGAGGCATGGCCGGAGATTTATGGTTTAGAAAGCGTTCCGTCCGCATCTCGTCGCGGAGAGGTCGATCGTTTGTCTTTGTCATCCCCCTCGTCCGGGTTCTCGCCCGGCATTTTTGGTGCAACAGCCCCTGCAACAGGCATGGGCCGGGGCGCGTTTGGGTTTGATAGAACGACAGCCTCGGGGGAGCGGGCGTAATGGGTGACTCCGGCGGAACACTTTGGTCGATGAAGACGAAATCGCGCCAACCCTGGTGGTCCTACCTGCCGGATGCCGAACTGCTTCAGATGCGCCTGAAGGACCTGCACGTTTCCATCGAAGGCACCTGGCTGCAGGCTTCGATGAAGGAGCTCAACAGCGAGCTCAAGCGCCGCGGCCTGGTTCAGGCCCACGCCTGGATTTCCGACGAATGGTTCAGCCCCGACACGACGCCGGGCATCGCCGTTCCGTTCTACCTGGCTCACCCGCGCCTCGCGCGGCTCGAGCGCAAGATGTTCAAGGAAGTGGAAGGCGGCACCAAGCGCCAGTGCATGCAGATCCTGCGGCACGAAGCCGGCCACATCATCCAGCATGCCTACGCCCTGCACCGCCGCCGCAAATGGCAGGAGATGTTCGGCCGGTCGTCATCGCCCTACCCTGACAGCTATCGCCCGAACCCGAACAGCAAGGACTTCGTCCAGCATCTGCCGCGCTGGTATGCGCAGAGCCATCCGGACGAGGACTTCGCCGAGACGTTCGCCGTGTGGCTGACGCCGCGTGCGAGCTGGCGGAAGAAATATGCCGAATGGCCGGGCGCGCTGCGCAAGCTCGAATTCGTCGATGCGCTGATGCAGGAAATCTCGGGCAGCAAGGCTGGCCTGACGCGTCGCATGGAGGTCGACCCTGTCGGCCGTCTCAACAAGACGCTGGCGGACCATTACGAGCGCAAGCTGGCGCACTACGCGATCGATACCGATACGCGTTATGACAAGGACCTTCTCCGCATCTTCTCGAACGAGCCGCGCCATGCGCGCTCGAAACCGGCATCGGCCTTCCTGCGCAAGAACCGCGTGATGATCCGTGAAGGCGCCTGGCGCGTTTCCGGCGCGTATCACTTCGCGCTCGAGCACACGATTGACCAACTGATCAGCCGCGCCCGCGCCCTGAAGCTTCGCGCTCCGGGAACGGAGAGCGAGCTGCGCAAGGCGATGGTTCGCCTTATCCATAACAAGGTGGCGCACCAGCTGCACACCTCGCGCCGGCAGTGGTTCGCGGTATGAAATCCCTTCGTATTCTAGCTCTCGCTCACCCCGACCTGATTCCGCCTGACAACATGGCGGAACTCTCGGAAGAAGAGGCCTATGTCTGGAAGACGGAGTACGACGTCTCCACGACGCTGAAGGCCAGCGGGCACGAAGTGCGCATGCTGGGCGTGCAGACCGAGCTGGCCCCGATCCGCGATGCGGTCGAGGACTGGAAGCCGGATATCGTCTTCAACATGCTCGAGGAGTTCCACGGCGAGTCGCTGTACGCGCAGAACGTGGTGGCGCTGCTGGAACTGCTGCGCGTGCCGTACACGGGCTGCAATCCGCGCGGGCTGATGCTGGCGCGCGGCAAGGACCTGTCGAAGAAGCTGCTGAAGTATCACCGCGTGCCGGTGCCGGCGTTTGCGGTGTTCCCGATCGGCAAGAAGGTGCGCCGTCCCGGCCGTCTGAAATTCCCTCTGATCGTGAAGTCGCTGTGGGAAGATGCTTCGCTGGGTATCGCGCAGGCTTCGATCGTGGACACTGACGAGAAGCTGGCTGAGCGCGTGGCGTTCATTCACAAGCGGCTGAATACGCCGGCGATCGCCGAGGAGTTCATCGAAGGTCGCGAGATCTATGTCGGCGTGCTGGGCAATGACCGCATCCAGGTTCTGCCTGTGTGGGAGCTGAGCTTCTCGAACCTCGCCGAAGGCTCGCACGCGATTGCCACCGAGAAGGTGAAGCACGATCCAATCTATCAGGAAAAGCGCGGCATCCTTCAGGGACCGGCGCAGGACCTCTCGCCCAAGACGGTGACCAAGATCCGCACGCTGGCGAAGCGGATTGCGCACACGCTGGAGCTGGACGGCTATGGCCGTATCGACTTCCGCCTGTCGAAGGACAACGTGCCCTACTTCATCGAAGCGAACCCGAACCCGGAGATCGCCTCGAGCCAGGAGTATGCGCAGGCCGCCCTGCACGCGGGCACGAGCTATGGCGACCTGCTGAACAAGATCGTCATGCTGGGCCTGAAGCGGGCGGGCGTGGAGCTCTAGGCTCCGCGTCGCTAGGGATCAGCCGCTTGGATCGTCGTCGATGGGTTCGACCTTGCGGACGAGCACCTTGTCGATGCGGCGGCCGTCCATGTCGAGGACTTCGAACTGGAGCGGCAGGCGTTCGGCCTTGTCGCCTTCCTTCGGCACGGTGCGCATCAGGTGCATCACCAGACCGGCGACGGTTGAATAGCCTTCGTCTTCGAGGCCGCGGACGCCGACGAGTTCTTCGAACTCATCCACGGGCGTCATGCCATCGACCAGCCATGAGCCGTCGTCGCGTTTGACGGGCGGCGCGAGGCCTTCGTCTTCGGACAGGGCTGCATCGCCCGCGATGGATTCCAGCAGGTCGGCGGCCGTGACGAGGCCGAGGACGGCGCCGTATTCGTCGGACACGATGACCATGCGGACCGGGTTGCCGCGCATGGCTTCGAGCATCTTCAGAACCGGCATGGTTTCCGGCACGAATTGCGGCGGGTGCATCACGGCCTTGAGGTCGATGGCGCCGGTGCGGGCCAGGTGCGCGAAGAGTTCCTTGGTCTGGACGATGCCAACGATTTCGTCGGCGTCGCCGTTGGCGACGGGGAAGCGCGAGTGGCCGCTGTCGGTGATTTCCTTGAGCAGTTCTTCGCGCGACGTTTCCGGATCGAGCCAGATGACTTCGGTGCGCGGCGTCATGATGGCTTTCACCGAGCGGTCGCCGAGGCGCATCACGCTCTGGATCATGTCGCGTTCTTCTTCCTCGATGACGCCGGCTTTCTCGCCTTCGACGATGAGGGACTGGAGTTCTTCTTCGGTGACGTCTTCCTGGCGGGTGCGGTGGAGGCCGAGGAGACGGATCAGCCCCTCGGTCGACATGCGCAGGATGATGACGACTGGCGAAGCGATCACTTCGATGAAGGCCATCATCGGCGCCATCACCGAGGCGAGTGCTTCAGGCGCGGAGAGCGCGATACGTTTCGGGATCAGCTCGCCCAGCACCAGCGACAGGAAGGTGGTGAAGGCGATGACCAGGCCGAAGGCGATTGCAGAGGCTTGCGGCACGAGCGCCGGGTGAATGCTGGCGACCCATGGCGTCAGATCGTCGGCGAGCGAGGTTGCGCCGTATGCGCCGGCGATGACGCCGATGCCGGTGATGCCGATCTGGACGGTCGACAGCATCTTCGAAGGGTCTTCGAGGAGGCGTAGCGCCGTCTTTGCGCCTGGGTTGCCGCGGTCGGCCATGGCCTTGAGGCGAGGCTTGCGCGAGGAAACGATTGCCATCTCAGACAGCGCGAACACGCCGTTGAGCAGGATGAGCAGTACGAGGATAAGAAGTTCCATATACTCCGCGAGCCCGTGAGGCCCGTGTGATTGGGATACCGGAGAACCCGGCGGTTCATCTTCTGCGATAGTTGGCGACTGCATTCAACAGCCGCCTTAGGTCGCGCTCATCAGCGCTTCCCGCGATAAATCGTTCCAATATCAACGATATAGGACACGGATGTGTCGCCCCAGAAGATTGTGGATGCGCGTGCATTTTGGGCGGCGGGGTGCTGAATGGTTTGCATATAGGAGTTTATTCCTATAACGTGCTTCCTGTCCTAGCCGGGAGCAGCCACCATGCGCCACAACGATATCTGGAAAGCAGTCGATGCGCTGGCCGAGCGGAACGGGCTGTCGACATCCGGACTGGCGCGGAAGGCGGGGCTGGACCCGACGGCGTTCAACAAGTCGAAGCGGGCGGGCGCGGATGGGTCGCCGCGCTGGCTGTCGACCGAGAGCCTGATGAAGGCGCTGAGCGCGGTGGGGACATCGCTGGAGGATTTCGCGGCGCTGGCCGAGGGACGGCAGGGGCATACGGCTCCCCTGCTCGGCTTCGCCAAGGCAGGCACGGATGGATATTTCGACGATGCGGGCATGCCGACCGGAGATGGTTGGGAGGAAGTGCGCTTCCCGGGCCTCGAGACGGAGACGGTCTATGCGCTGGAGATCACGGGCGACTCGATGGAGCCGGTCTATCGCCATGGCGATCGGATCGTGGTCGCGCCGGGAGTAGCCGTGCGGCGCGGCGACCGGGTGGTGACGCGGACGCGGGATGGCGAGGTGCTGGCCAAGGTGCTGGGGCGGCAGACGGAGCGGCTGGTGGAACTGCTGTCGCTCAACCCGGCCTATCCGCCGCGCGAGTTGGCGCGGGGTGATGTGGCGTGGATGGCGCGCATTCTCTGGGCGAGCCAGTAGCTTCTAGTTCTGGCGCGCCTTTGCCATTGCCTGCATGGCGGCGGCGGTTTCCGGGTTGGATGGGAAGAAGGCTTCGACGGCCAGTTCTGACAGCGTGACGTCTGCGGGCGTGCCGAAGACGGTGGTTGTCGTGATGAACGATAGCAGCTGGTCGCCTAGCTTCAGTTCGAACGGCAGCGCGATGGCGTCTGCATCTTCCCACAGCTTGCCCTTTGGCGCGGGCGGTGCGGGATAGGCGGCGAGATCCTTTTCCAGTGCGATCAGCTTTGGATCGCAGGTGACGTTGATCTGTTCGCCAAGACGCCAGAGGACGTGCGATTTCCAGCGCGCGAGATTGGCGATGAAGGGCGCAAGGCCGCCCGGATGCAGCGACAGCTTCAGGACGTTGATCTGGCCTTCGAGGAGCGTCTTGTCGCTGACCAGGCCGAGCAGCGGCGCGACGGCTGCGTTGGCCATGACGAGATTCCAGTAGCGATCCACCGCGAGTGCGGGGTTGGGCTCGTAGCCTTTCAGCACGAGTTCGACGGCGGCGCGGGCGGCGTTCATGGAGGGGTCCGTGAGCTTCCGTTCGGCAAAGGCGGGGGCGAAGCCGGCGGACAGGAGGAGCACATTGCGCTCGCGCAGCGGCAGGCCGAGGTGTTCGGACAGGGTTTCGACCATGTCGCGCGAGGGCGCGGAGCGGCCGCTTTCGACGAAGCTGAGGTGGCGCTGTGAGACGCCGGCTTCTAGCGCGAGATCAAGCTGGCTGAGGCGGCGGCGGGCGCGCCATTCCTTGATCAGGTCGCCGACGCGCGCGGGCTGTGGGGAGGAGGCTTGTTTCATCATGGCAAGACGATAGCCGGGTGCGATCCGCGCTTCCATTACCTGTCACGTAATCGCCAGCCTGCCGGAGGCTCGCCATGTTCGGTCCATCGCAACGGCCAACACAGGAGCCCGACATGCCTGCCCTTTCCTCCTACCTCCGCAAAGTCCTGCTTGCCGACACCGTGGTTTCCGGCGCGGCGGGTCTAGCCATGATCGGCGGGGCTGACTTCACCCATGAACTACTCGGCCTGCCTTCGGAGCTGTTGTTCTGGGCGGGCGTCGCGCTGATCCCGTTCGTGACGATGCTGGCGATGATCGTGCGGGCCGGTCGCGCGCCGACCTGGCTGATTGCGGCGATCATCGTGACGAACTTCGCCTGGGTTGCCGGCAGCCTGTTCGTGGCGTTCGGCCCGGCGTTTGCGCCCAGCCTGCTCGGCCAGATCTTCATCGTCGCCCAGGCGGCAATCGTCGGCGTGTTTGCAGAGCTCCAGTTCATGGGCCTGCGCCGCGCGACCGCGACAGCCTGATCCTTTCTTACTGCTCTCGCTTATCTCCACTCCCTCGGCTTCGGCCGGGGGAGTTTTCTTATGCGAGGTCGAGCGCCATGAGTTTGTCGACGACTTCGGTAAGGCGCGTCTGCGGGACTGGCGATGACATCGCCGTGTCGGCGGCCCAACGGAGATAGGTTTCGACTTCGGTGCGATCAGGCTTGCGTTGGAGCATGGCAAGAACCTGCCAAGCGTAGCTGTCGTATTCGTCGAGCGGGATACCACAGCCGATCGGGTCCCAGTCGGTGTGAAGAACGGCGCGCACTTGATCGAAGCCGGTCCTGGCGCGAGCGCGTTCAGCGACTGTCACAGCATGGTTTCCGCGAGCTTTTGCGCGGCGGCTTTATCAGCCTTTAGGGCAGCTGCGAGTTCGATCGCGCGCTCCTGCATGACACGTTCGAGGTAATCGCCTGCGCTGGCGTTTGCGGCGCGGTCGAGAGCGCGGGCCGCATCATTTTCGTATTTCGTTGGATCGAGCGCGATCAGGGCACGGGCGTATTGCCAGTGGAGGCCTATGTCGTCCGGCGCGAGGTTGGCGGCGGCGGCGTAGTAGTCGCGCGCCTTTTCGAGGCTGGCGCCCATCATCCATGCGCCCATGTCGCCGCCGCGTTTTTCGACTTCGATGTTCCAGACGGCGAGGAAGCCGAGGGCATAGAAGTTCGACGGGTCGGATTTCTGGACGGCTTCAGCGAGCTTGCGCGCTTTCTCGCCATTGCCGGAGGTCCAGACGGCCATGGCGTCCATCGGGCGGCTTTTTAGCGAAAGGGCGAAAGCAAGTTGCAGGCGTGCGTCGTCGAGGTCAGGCGCGAGCTTGAGTGCGGCTTCGGCGTTGCGTTCGGCGCGGTCGAGGATGGCGGCATCCGGCTCGCCTGAGCCTGTCATGGCGAGGGCCAGAAGTGACTGGGCGGCGAAGGAGAGGTCGTGCGCGCTTGCGCCTGCCTCGGCTTCGCGGGCTGCATCCATATACTCGCCGCGCGCGAACTTCTCGGCGAGTTCGCTTGATATGGGATGAGCGGATGCCGGAACGGCAAGCGGCGCCAACGTGGCGAGCGCCACCGCAAGGCCCACGAGAGCGCCGCGTGAACTGCGCATTCTCATCCTTACCATCCGGAAATGTCATGATGCGCCGAGCTTTCCTCTTGCGCAACGATCCAAACTCAGGCGCTTAAGAGAAAATCGAGGAGCGATCGGCCGTGCGTAGTCTAGCTTGTGTTGCGGTGCTCGCACTGGCGGCCGCTTGCGGCGGGCCAGAACGCGGCAACACGGCCTCGTCCAGCCCTCCGACACAACCCGACATTCCGCCCGCTATTTCCGGAGAGGAACGCCCCTACTCCGGCGAGTGGGCTGCGCAGACGGATGACTGCACGGACGCACGCAAGGTGTGGACGATCGAAGACCACCGCATGGGCGTGCGCAAGCAGCGGTTCTGTGTGTTCAGCCAGGTGCGCCAGACCGAGGGTTCGGTCGAGGCGGAAGTCTGGCGGGCGGATGCGCGCTGCCTCGCGGCGGGGCGCGAGAGCGAGGACGTGCTGTTCTTCCGCGTGAAGCCAGGTCGGCATGAGATGCGGGTGCGCATCAGCGATGCCGATCCCGAAGAGCTTGTGCGCTGTCCGATGAGGACGTGACAGGCTGATTGCCCGGCCCCGCGGCTCACTTTATGCCGCGAGGGATGATTTCGGACATTCTGCTGATCTTCCATTTTCTCGGCCTGATGATGGGCGTGACCGGGGGCCTTGGCGGCACCGTTGTGCTGGCTATCGCCTCGCCTGCGCAGAAGGCCAAGGGCGGACCCATTCGCGGGATCGGGCCGGCGCTGACTCACCTGTCGATGTCGGGGCTCGTCATCATGTGGCCGACGGGGATCGGGCTGTTGATGGTGACGGACTTTGCGGGCGCGACGGGTCCGATGTTCTGGATGAAGATCGGGTTTGCGGGTGCCGTCACGTTCGCGACGGTTTCGACGCTGATGGTCTATCAGCGTGCACGGAAGGACCCGAAGGTGGCGCAGCTACTGCTGACGCTCGGGCCGCTGGCGACGCTTTGCTACGTGCTGACGATCGTGTTCGCCGTGCTGGCGTACCACTAGCCGCGCGCTAGCGAATCCCGGATCAGCTTTGCCGACTCCTTCACGCCGTAGAGCGCGATGAAGCCACCGAAGCGGGGGCCCTGGCTTTGGCCGAGGCAGACTTCGTAGATGGCGGTGAACCAGAGGCGGAGCGGGTCGAACGCGTGTTCGGTGCCGACGGCGAAGACCATCGTCTGCAGCGTTTCGCCATCAAGCGCGCCATCCCAGTTCTCGAGACGCGCAGCGAGATCTTCGAGGGCGGCGCGTTCCTTGTCGTCGGCGGCACGGAACTTCTTCGTCGGGGCGACGAAGTCGGCATAGTAGCGCAGCGCATAGCCGACGAGGTGGTCGAGCAGCGGATCGGTTTCCGGCGTGGCGTTGGGCGCCTCGCGCTTGATGAAGCCCCAGAGCACATCCTTGTTCGACGCGTTTGCGGCCGAGACGAGGTTCAGCAGCATGGCGAACGAGACAGGCGAGGATTTCGCCGGCGGCTTGCCGCCATGGATGTGCCAGACGGGGTTTTCGAGTTGCTGTTCCGGCGTCTGCCCGGCATAGGCGCCGAGGAAGGTCAGGTATTCATCGACGGCTTTCGGGATGACGTCGAAGTAGAGCTTCTTCGCGGTCTTCGGTTTCTGCCACTGGTAGAGCGACAGCGATTCAGCCGGGGCGTATTTCAGCCACTGCTCGACCGAGATGCCGTTGCCTTTGGTCTTCGAGATCTTCTCGCCTTTTTCGTCGAGGAAGAGTTCATAGACGAACTGGTGCGGGGCTTCGACGCCGAGGATGCGGCAGATCTTGGAATAGATCGGCGCGTTGGCCTGGTGGTCCTTGCCGAACATTTCGAAGTCGACGCCGAGAGCGGCCCAGCGCATGCCGAAGTCCGGCTTCCACTGCAGCTTCACATGGCCGCCGGTGACGGGGAGCGTCGTGCCCTGGCCGTTCTCGTCGACGAAGGTGATCGTGCCAGCTTTGGCGTCGACGGACTTCATCGGCACGTAGAGAACGCGGCCGGTGGTGGGCGAGATCGGCAGGAAGGGCGAATAGGTTTCGCGGCGCTCGTCGCCGAGCGTCGGCAGCATCACCTTC
This sequence comes from Hyphomonadaceae bacterium, assembly GCA_965229115.1. Taxonomy (GTDB): domain Bacteria; phylum Pseudomonadota; class Alphaproteobacteria; order Caulobacterales; family Hyphomonadaceae; genus UBA7672. The sequence goes on from CBDDIR010000003.1 coordinate 2,061,068, forward strand.
ATGATGTCATCGTACTTCTCGGCGGCGCGCAGCAGCATCGCGTCGAAGCGGCCGGACTTGTAGAGCTCGGTCGCGGAGGCGAATTCGTACTGGAAGCCGAAGCTGTCGAGGAAGGCGCGGAGGCGCGCATTCATGTGGGCGCCGTAGCTCTCATGCGTGCCGAAGGGATCGGGCACGGTGGTGAGCGGCATCTGCAGATAGGCCTGCAGCTTCTCCGGGTTCGGCACGGTGTCCGGGATCTTGCGCATGCCGTCCATGTCATCAGAGACGCAGATCAGGCGCGTCTTGTACGCGCCGCCCGTCAGCGCTTCGAAGGCGTTGCGGACCATGGTGGTGCGGACGACTTCGCCGAACGTGCCGATGTGCGGGAGGCCCGAGGGGCCGTAGCCGGTTTCGAAGACGACGGGGGCATCCTTGGGGCGGCCGGCCTTCTCCAGCTTCTCGATGCGCGCCTTGAGCTCGCGGGCCTGTTCGAACGGCCAGGCTTTTGCGGTGGCGGCGAGATCGGCGGTGGACATCGAGAACTCCTGTGGGACCGGGCCTAGGCGGCGCGGGGTACAGGGTCAAGGTGGCCGAGACGTCAGTGGTGGGTGCGTTTCTGGTAGCGGTAGTTGGGTTTGATAACCCAGTTGATGAACTGTCCCTTGGAGCCGGCGTGGCGATACTGGAGGAAGACTTCCTCGGGAACGTCGAAATAGTCGTAGGCGTCGCCGCCGCGGTATTTCATCGAGAAGACCCCGCCGTGCCAGTGCGCCCATTCCACGGCGGTTGAGGGGCTCGGAGCCGGCATCAGCCTGCCCGCTTGAAGTACTGGACCTCGCGTTCGTGCTTTTCGGCGGCCGCCCGTGTGTTGAACGTGCCGAGGTTGCGGCGCTTGCCGGTTCTGGGGTCTTTCTTGCGGGAATAGAGGCGGAAACCGCCTGCCGGGAGTTTGCGGATCATTGGGGCCTCCTGCCCCCGACGAACGCCCCTGAAGGCCCGTGGTTCACCCCCAGCCACCCGTCTTAGGGGTGCGACGAGAAATTCGCGGTATGGCTGTTGCAGGGCAATTGACAATCAATCGCAACCAGCTGCAAATCGCTCTCATGATCATCTGCGTGTGTCGGGGCCTCAATACGACGAAAGTGAACGACGCCATCGCGGCGGGCGCTCGCTCCCCTGCGCAGGTCCACAAGCATCACCAAACGACGATAAATTGCGGAAAATGCTGCGAAACTGTCTGCGGGATGATCCGCGAACAGGCGCAGGATGACGTCTGCTCGTCGCAGCGGGTTCTTGTCGCCGCGGAGTGATCCGTGCGAACGAGACGTCCTCTCATTCGCGAAAATTCCTTTTAAAAACAACTTGAAAAGCTCCCTGAGTCGGGGTCTTAAGAGCCGTGTTGCGCGTTATGCCTAACGAGGCGCTTTCCGGCCTCCCCCGACCGCCCTTTGAAGGAGCCCGCCCATGAAAGGCGATCCCAAGATCATCGAGTTCCTGAACCAGGCGCTCAAGAACGAGCTTACGGCCATCAACCAGTACTTCCTGCACTCCCGGATGCTGCGGGACTGGGGCGTCTCGGAACTGGCCGCCAACGAGTACAAGGAATCGATCGAGGAGATGAATCACGCCGATTGGCTGATCGAGCGCATCCTCTTCCTCGAGGGCCTTCCGAACCTGCAGGACCTGGGCAAGATCTTCATCGGCGAGAACGTCCAGGAGATCCTGGAGTGCGATATGAAGGTCGAGCAGATCGCCGTTCCAGTCCTGAAAGACGGGATCGAGTATGCCGAGAAGATCCGCGACTACGGCACGCGCGACCTGCTGTTCAAGATCCTCCACAACGAGGAAGAGCACATCGATTATCTCGAAACGCAGTTCGACCTCATCTCGCAGATGGGCATCCAGAACTACGTGCAGCTGCAATCGAAGCCGAACGCTTCGCAGGCGCTGGACAAGTAGGACTTACGCCGGTCACCTCCCCTCGCCGCTGACGCGGCTTGGGGAGGTTCCGATGTGGCGGTTATTGGTTGTTGGCGTGATGGTGGCGGCTTCGGGCTGCGCTGCGCTGGACTACAGGAACGCCAGCGGGTCTGATCCCGCGATGATCAAGCGTTTCAATCCCTCATCTGTCGCCGCGCCCATGTCGCCTTACAGCCATGGCGTGAGCGTGCCTGCCGGCATGCGGATCGTGACGACTGCGGGACAAGTCGGGATCACGAAGGATGGCGTGACGCCGCCCAGCGTTGAGGAACAGCTTGAGCTGATCTGGCAGAACACGGCGGCGATCCTGGCCGAGGACGGTCTGAAGCTTTCCGACATCACGAGCATACGCGGCTACATTGTGAGCCGTGATGCGCTGGCCGCGTTTCGCGCGGCATTCCGGAAATATCTGGGCGATGTGAATCCGACATCGACGCTGGTGGTGGTGAAGGAGCTGGTGGCGCCGCAGTTCCTGGTCGAGATTGAAGTGGTCGCGGCAGGGAGATGAGCGGCTTCTTCCATCATCTGGATCTGACGGTTTCCGATCCGGTGAAGTCGCGGCCGCTGTATGAGCTGTTCCTCGGGCATTGCGGGTTCACGCTGAAAGGCGCGGAGGCGGATTGGGCGGGGTTCGGGCTGGGCGACAAACGCTATCCATGCATCACGCTGATGAAGGCGACGGGCGACGGTGCGACGCGGACGCATGACCGCTATTCGCCGGGGCTGCATCACCTGGCGCTGCGGGCTGGCTCGCGGGCGGATGTGGACGCGCTGTATGCGAAGCTGACGGCATTTGGCGCGACGATCCTCGATGCACCGGCGGAGTATCCTGATTATGGCCCTGGCTATTACGCGGTGTTCTTTGCGGACCCGGATGGGATGAAGCTGGAATACGTGTTCACGCCGCCGGGCGCGGAGACGCGGGTTTAGAGTTGGGGGCGTTGCGTGCTTGATCCTGAAAATCTGTCGGAGCCCAAGGCTGCGCGACGCTCGCAGATGAACTGGCGGCTGTGGCTGCTGACGGCGGGATTCGAGAGCGCGATGATCGTGCTGTCGCTACTGCTGGGCCTGTGGCTGACGAACTGGGCGCAGGATGCGAGCGAGAAGCGGCGTGTCGACGACATGCGCGGCTACATCCTGCAGGAGATAAAGGCCAATCGTGCGTTGGTGCTGGCGGATGCACATCTCGGGCATCACCGCAGATTGCGAGACACGATCGGCGCGATTACGGACATGGATGTTACGCTTGCGGAGGCGCGACCCGCGTTTCAGGCCATCACCAAGACGGGCGTTCATCTGCCGCCAGTGGATGACAGCGTGTGGCGGAGCGTTTCATCGGGCGACCTGCTGGAGCATATGCCGCCGGAGCAGGTGTTTGAGCTGGCGCGGGTCTATCGCGTGCAGGAGGATCTGAAGCTGATCAACGACACACTGTATCAGACGCTGACGCGACTGCCTGCCGATCTGATGCGGAGTGATCGACCGGCTGGTTCGGTGATGCAGATGTATCTCGGATTGTCGGATCTGATTGCTGCGGAAGAACAACTGGCGAAGCAGTCGGACAAGGCGCTGGCGATGTTCGAACCTGCGGACAAGAAGCCTACGGCCGCGCCGCCGCCGACCTGAGGAAGGCGCCATACATGCGGTGGGCGCGTTCGGTGAGGGCGGGATCGTAGCGGACCCGCCAGTCCTGTGCTTCGATCTCGTCGAAGGCATGGGTCGCGCCTTCGAAGATTTCAACATTGATGGGCGATGACGGCGTGCGCATGCGGCCGAGCACGCGGACGACGGACTTGCCGCCGACGACGGTGTCTGCCGTGCCGACGATGGCTTGCACGGGTACGTCAACGCGGAGGCCGTAGGATGGCGCGAGAGCGCCGATGCCCTGGTAGGGGTAGATGACGAATGCGCCGGCGAGGCCTGCGAGCGGCTCGTCGGGCAGGCCGTAGATGCGCGTCGCGTTCTCGATCTGGCGGCCGGGCGTCATCGACATGGCGTCGAGCGCGGTCCAGCCGCCATGGCTCCACCCGGCGATGACGATGCGGTTGGGATCGACCCATGGCTGTCGGCGGGCCCATTCCATCATTGCGAAGAGATCGCCTGCCCGCTCGCGGCCCCAGAGCTGGAGGCCGGTGCAGACAGTTGCGTAGGCTTCAAGGCGCGAGATGCGACGATGGCCATAGCTGTCGACAACGAGCGCGGCCCAGCCGGCGGCACGGGCGACGGCCGCCCAGCGTTCCTGCAGGTTCTTCTTGCCGCCGCAGCCGTGGAACTGGAGCACGATGGGGAATGGCCCCTCGCCTTCAGGCTTGTAGAGCTCGCTGTCGCGCATCAGGTCCGTGATGCGCTGGTCGACGGATTCCCGCTTGAAAGCGGGCTTCATTCGCCGTGTCGCTTGTGCAGCTCGGCCAGCAGCGTGCGGTCGAAGTCGCGGCTGGCGAGATCGTTCCAACCGCGCAGCTGATCGCCGATGGAGGCGAGATCGCGAGCGGCGGCGAAGGTCTGGCCGGGTATCATCTTCAGGTCATACAGCCTTTGCGGCGAGTAGCCGGTGAGGATCCAAGAGTGATGCCACGCCAGCTTGGCGGTTTTCGCAAGCTCGTTTGTGCAGTTGGAGAACAGCGTATTGTAGAAGCGCGGATGGATCTGGATGTCGACCGAGCGCTCTAAAAGGCCGCGCAGGAAGGCCTGTTTCTGTTCCGCCGACAGCGTCAGAGGATAGATGTAGATATCCTTCTTCAGATAGACGGCGCGGCGTTCGAGCAGCTCCTTCGCCGTGTTCCACATATAGGCAAGCTCGTACTTGTTCAGCAGGCCTTCGACGGCATCATAGGTTTCGTCCTTCTCTAGGCGCGCTTCGACCGTGAGGCCGACGATGCGGTCATCGGGAAATTCGAACAGCAGGAGCGTATGGGCGGCATAGGGCTGGCCGGGCTGGGGCTCGACCATGAGCCAGATGTTCTTCACCTCTGAGATCTTCGCGGCGAAGCTGGTCGAGTCTTTCGTGGCAGGGCTGTCGGGCGTATAAGTCCAGTCCATCACAGGATCGAGGGCGAAGTCGTCGCCGGCGATCGTCACCTTCGGCATGACGGCGAGGTTTTCGGTCCAGTCGCGATCGAGGCGCGGCGTGGCCGACGACATGTAGATCATGAAGCCAACGATCAACGCGGCGACGAAAATGCCCGCCGTCAACCATGGGCGTGACTTGATGAAGTTCAGTATCGGCATGCCGCCTCCCCCGGGGTAGCGCAGACAAGCACGGCATGCGGGCGAGCGCAAAGGGGCACCAGGGCCTTGAAACAGACTGAAATCACGACTGATTTGGGCTACACAACCTGTAGTTGCTTTTGTTAATTGCCCTCGCCATATTGACGTTTGCCGTTGTCGCCGTTGGTTGGGCTTCTGCGCCGGTTGGGGAAAATTGATGATTCATGTGGTGTCGCTGGCCAACCAGCATCTCTATGCGCGTCAGCTCGATTCGATGTTCAGGATGCGCCACGCTTTCTATGTCGAAGGCCATGGCTGGGCGGGGCTAACCTCCCACGATGGCCGCGAGACGGACGAGTTCGACGATGAGCATGCCGTCTATCTGATGAGCATTGATCCGTTCGGCGATGTGGCGGCGTCGGTGCGGCTCAATCCGACAACGCAGCCGACCTTGCTGAAGAAGTTCGCGGACTGGTCTGACGAGGCGCTGCCGGAAACGGATGGGGTGTGGGACATTTCGCGCTGGATCGCAGCGCCCCAGCACAGGCGATCGACCAATCCGCGCTGGCCTTCGAATCATCAGCGGGAACTGATGGCGGGCATACTTGAGTTCTGCCTGTCACGCGGACTAACGCATCTCACCATGTTGGCCGAGTTGCGCCTGGCGGAGCGGATCGCGAGTTATGGCTGGCCGCTTCGCTATCTCGGCGCGCCGCGGGAGTATGAGGGCGGCAAAGGCACGGCGGTCGCGGCGGAGATCGAGGTTGGGCAGCATGTACTGGCGCTGACACGCGCGAAGACCGGCGTGATGAAGCGGATGCTGGTGGAGGTTGATCCGGCGAAGCTGGATCCTGCGGGCGCCTCGGTCAGTGCGTCGGACGAGTTGCGGGAGGCAGCGCTGGCGATTGGCGCGGCGCGACTGCAGGCGCTGGTGCGAGCGTTGTCACAGAACATCGCCGGCGTTGAGGATCGGCCGCGGGCCATCGAGCTCGTGGGCGCGATCAATCGGCTGCTGGAAGCGGCGGGCGTGAGTCTCGAATCGGAAGGCGAAGGCGCGTCGCCACCTGTGCCGTCGTCGACCGAGGCAAAGCGAGCCGCCGCATCCTGAGGTTGCGCCGCCGTGTAGCGCTTTTTTCTGACGCCCTGCCCCAAAACGGAAACAGCCCGGTCTTTCGACCGGGCTGCTCCTTCGTTTCTAGACGACTGACCGCGATTAGCGACCGATCGTGATCTGCACTTCTGCGCGACGGTTGAGCGGCTCGCGAGCGCCGTCCGGACGCGGCTCGGCCGGGTCGGATTCGCCACGTGCTTCCGTCTTGATCGAAGCGGCGGAGACGCCGGCAGCAACCAGAGCTTGTTTCACGATATCCGCGCGGCGAGCCGAGAGTTTATCGTTGTAGGCAGGCGTACCCGACGAGTCGGTGTGGCCTTCGACGTTGGTGAGCGTGATCGAGCAACCGCCGGTTTTGGCGCGAGCCACAGCAGCGTTGATCGTGTCACGGTTGACCGAGGTGAGGTCCGAGCGATCCCACTCGAAGTACACCACGAACGGAGCCGGCTGAGCCGAGCAAGCCTGAGCAACCTGCGTCTCCGTGGAAGGAGGCGGCGGCGGCGGAGGCGGAGGCGGCGGCGGAGGCGGGGGCGGCGGGGGCGGCGGCGGCGGGGCCGGCGGCGGCGGGGCAGCGAACTGCCAACGGATGCCGGCGCTCACAGCGTGCTCGTCCCAACGACCTTCGTAACCACCATCGCGGCCCTGCCACGAGAGGTCTTGAGCGGCGGTGTAGGTGTAGCCGATGTCCACCGTCAGCTGTTCCGACATCTTGATGCCGAAGCCAGCGAGGGCGTTGTAGGCAAACGACGTGTCGCTGTCGTCGAAGCCGTTCGTCGGGAAGCCGCCCGGAGCGGCGTACAGCGACGAGACTTTCGAGTCGACGCGAGCAGCGCCAACGCCGACGCCGAGGTACGGGACGATGTTGCCGCCCGTTTCGAAGTCTTTGATGGCGTTGAACATGAGCGTCGTGACGCGGGTCGAACCAGCGCCATCCGGACCAGCCGTGCCAGCCGGGCGGGTGCCAACGAACGTGTTCGGCACGTCGAACTTGCTGTTGCGATAGCCAACCACGCCTTCAAGGCGGAAGGCATCAAAGCCGTAGCCGAAGCCAAGGTTGAACACCGGGTCGACTTTCGGCGACATCAGCGTATCGATTTGGCCGTTCTTATTCGGGCCGGTTGCGTCGACATCCTGGATGCCATCAACCACAGCGCCGACTTTACCGACGCCATACCAGCCATCTTGAGCATGAGCAGTTGCGCCAACAGACACCAAGCCGGCGGCCGCGGTGGCGCACAATAGTGCTTTCTTCATTACCGTTCCCCTTGTCCAAAGGTATTCCCCGGTGTCCGGAGGCCGGCACCGGGTCATAAACGCGGTCGCCCCGCATTATGATCCCGCGTTACACGCTTTTTTTTGGGTTGCCCATATGATCCCGAGCCGAACGGCAGGGCACCGTGCTTTTTCGGCACCTGCGGGGCTCGGGGGCAACACGATTTCCTGTTTGCAATCCAACCAAGGCGATTAACGCACGAGATCCGTCCTGGATTTAGGTCCGTGGGCATAATTTTCGATTCGCCCGGCGGGTGCTCGCCGTAGCGACAACCTGATTATGAGAATCAAACCAAGGTTTGATTCACTAACGCCCCGCCTGATTGCGGTTTGCCGCAGCGGTCCTACCCTACCCTTCGGGGACTTTGCGGAGGTCGGGCTTTGGTCGCACAGCATGTCGACGTGTTGATTGTCGGGGCCGGGCTTTCGGGGATTGGCGCGGCTTATCACATCACCAAACGCTTGCCCGGCAAGACGTATGCGATCCTGGAAGCGCGCGACGCCATCGGCGGCACATGGGATCTGTTTCGCTATCCCGGCATACGGTCGGACAGCGACATGTACACACTCGGTTACAATTTCAAACCGTGGCCGCACGCCAAGGCGATCGCGGACGGCCCATCCATTCGTGAGTATGTGCGCGATACAGCGCGCGAGAATGGAATCGATAAGCACATCCGCTTTCGCCATCGCGTTACAGAGCTGTCTTGGTCGAGCGCGACATCGCGGTGGACGATCACATCAGATGTCGACGGCGTGACGTTCGAGATCACGTGCTCGTTCGTGATGATGTGTAGTGGTTATTACAAGTACGAACACGGCTACACGCCGGACTTCCCTGGTCTGTCGTCCTTCAAGGGACAACTGGTCCATCCGCAGCTGTGGCCGGAGGCGCTGGATCATTCGGGCAAGCAGGTTGTCGTCATCGGCTCGGGCGCGACGGCAGTGACTATCGTGCCGGAGATGGCGAAGACGGCGGCGCATGTGACGATGCTGCAGAGATCGCCGACTTATGTCGTCTCGCGACCTTCGGAGGATGCGATCGCGAATGGGATGCGCAAGGTGTTGCCGGCGAAGACAGCTTACGGGCTGACGCGCTGGAAGAACGTGCTGCTCGGTATGCTGTTCTACAAACGCTCGCGTGCGAAGCCGCAGGAGACGCGCGCGATGATTGCGAAGCTGGCGCAGAAGCAACTTGGGCCGGACTATCCTGTGTCGACGCACTTCAATCCGAAATACAATCCGTGGGACCAGCGCATGTGCCTGATCCCCGATGCCGACCTGTTCAACCAGATCAATTCTGGGCGCGCTTCTGTTGTGACCGATACGGTCGATACGTTCACCGATAGCGGGATCAAGCTGGCGTCAGGCCAGGAGTTGAAGGCGGATATTGTCGTGTCGGCTACGGGGCTTGATCTCCAATTCCTTGGAGGCGCTGCGGTGAAGGTCGAGGGCGAGACGGTCGATCTGTCGAAGCGGCTGACCTACAAGGGCATGATGTATGAAGGCGTCCCGAACATGGTTTCGGTGTTCGGCTATACCAATGCGTCCTGGACGTTGAAGTGTGACCTCACCTGCGAGTTTGCCTGCCGGGTTATCAAGCGGATGGACAAGGCGGGCGTTCATGCTGTGACGCCGCGCAATCTGCAGGCCGAGACTAAGCAGGAGCCGTGGCTGGATTTCTCGTCGGGCTACGTCCAACGCACCATTGACCGCTTCCCCAAGCAGGGCGATCGCAAGCCCTGGAAGCTGAACCAGAACTATGTCGCCGACCTGATGATGCTGCGTTATGGCAAGCTGGACGATCCGGAGCTGGTGTTCAGCTAGACCACAGGCACCCAGACTTCGCAGCCGCCGAGGCCCGTGCGGGCATCGAACTCGGGCGGATAGAATTCGATCATCTGCATGGGGCCGGATTTCGGGGCGCGGCCGGATTGGGAGAGCCAGTCGCCGGCTGCGCCGCACGTTGCGCCAATGCTGGAGACGTGGCCGGCGTGTTTAAACACGGCCCACTCGCGGGCACCGATGCGGACGCCGGATAGTCCTTCGGGAATGTCGTCGAGGCTCTTCACCTGCACGGCGGCGAAATAGTCGAAGCCGCTGTCATCGTTCTCGTCTGCGGGCGAAAGGTTGAGGCCGTAGGCTGCGCCCTGCACTTCGCCCGGTATCGTGCCGATCATCGGACCGAAGGCTTGCCAGATGTTGGGAATGCCAGCGCGATCATCGAAGCGGAAGTATTTGCGGAGGCCGGCGAAGAGCATTGTCTCTGTTTTGGCGAAACGATCAGGCGCGATGATGCTGGCTGCGGGTTGGTCGGGCATGCGGATGGGCTCCACGAGTTTGAGGGTGGCGAGCGATCGCCGTGCGCGCGCCTCTTCCGGCGTCAGACCAAACTGATCTCGGAAGGCGCGGGTGAACGCTTCGTGGGAGTTGTAGCCAGCAGACAGAGCGACCTGCAGAATGTCAGGCGCGCCATCAGCCAGTTGCCGTGCAGCTTCGGTCAGCCGCCGCCCGCGCACATAGGCGAGGACGGGAAGACCGATGATGGCGGCGAAGGTGCGCGAGAGATGGAAGCGGGACAGGCCCGATACTTCGGCCACGTCGGCAAGCGTCAAGGGCTCGCCGAAATGGCTTTCGATGTACCAAAGGGCCTTTCCTATAGCCTGCATCTATAAGCCTCACGAAGCGATGGCCTACCCTTGCCTCACCCGATCATGGCCCGCTTGATCGGGATTGCTAGCCTGACTTCTTCTTGGCGCGATTGATGGCGGCATCCAGCGCGGAGAGGAAGGCGGAGCGGTCTTTGGGTGAGAATGGCTTGGGGCCCGAGGTGATCTCGCCGAACGAGCGGAGGTGTTCCATCAGGCCTCGCGTTGCGAGAGCCGAGCCGATCATGTCCGAGGTAAACACCTTGGCCGTGGGCGAAATGGCTTCGGCGCCGTTCTCCAGCGCGCGGGCAGCTAACGGGATGTCGTTGGTGACGACGACGTCGCCAATTGTTGCGCGCTCCGCGATCCAGTCGTCGGCAATGTCGGGGCCGGCATCGACGAGGACGAACTTGATGCGCGGCTCCATTGGCGTGCGAATGTAGGAGTTCGCGACGACATGCACGTCGAGCGCGAGGCGCCGGGCGACCTTGTAGATCTCTTCCTTTACGGGACAGGCGTCCGCATCGACGTAAATGGCCATGAGCGGGATTTGCTCGCCTTGGAGCGGGAAGTCCAGAGGGCGGCTATTTGCTGGCTTTGGCCGGCTGCTTCTTGCTGCTGGCCCGCCTGCGCCTTTCCTGGTGCAGCTGCTGAGCGTTCTCTTCCACCTTCTTGAGGATTTCCTTCAGCTCCTCGTCGGTGAGATGCTCGATGCCGATATACTCGTTCTTCGCGTCAGTCGTCGCGCGGATGAGTTCGTCGAGCTTGGCGTGGATGGCGCCGTTGTCGCGGTTCTGCGTGTTCTGAATCAGGAACACCATGAGGAAGGTAACGATGGTGGTCGAGGTGTTGATGACCAGCTGCCAGGTGTCGGAGAAGCCGAAGATGGGTCCGGTCATCGCCCAGATGATCACGTAAGCCGCGCATAACAGAAATGCGAAAGGGCTGCCGGCGGCGGCAGAGACGGCGTTTGCAAATTTCGTGAACAGCTTGCTCATCCGGCACGGAAACGTGGGAGCGCCCTGCCCGGTTCCCACAGCATGCATCGCGCGAGCTTCGCACGTACTCTAGATTACGCGACATCCTGTCTGGCAGCGATCACGCGACCGTGGCCGGATTGCGGTTGTCGCGCCCTGTCTCCGTACCCAGTTCGCTGGGACGATAACAGAGACAGGATCGATACGATGAAGCTCTCCCCGCTTTTCGCCAGCCTGACGCTTGTGGCTTCGGTCGGCGCGATGCCAGCGCATGCTGACGACAAGGATCTCTCATCCACCCGGATGCAACAGCTCGATCAACGGGCGACGACGCTGAACCTGCCGATCAAGGCTGCCCGCGCCATCGAGATCGCGAAGGCGCAAGGCCTCGTCACGCTGCGCGAGATTGATCTTGAAGATCATGGCGAGTGGGAGCTTGAAGGCCGCGACGCCGCCGGGCGGGAGATCGAAGTCGATATCTCCGCCCGCGACGGCGTCGTCATGAAGCTCGATCGCGACTAGGCCAGCTTGGCCTAAGCGAGTTCGGCTTAAGCGAGCTCGACCAAGATTTCGTCGGCAGCGACAGGCGCGCCCGGAGCGGCGGTGACCGTTTTCACGACACCGTCGGCTTCGGCGCGAATGATGTTCTGCATCTTCATCGCTTCGACGACGCAGACCGCTTCGCCCGTCTTCACTTCCTGACCGACGACTACCGCGACTGAAACGACGAGGCCGGGCATCGGGCTCATGATGAGCTTCGAGGTGTCCGGCTTCTGTTTCACGGGCAGACGGGTGTGCAGATCAGCTTGCGCGGGCGTGCAGACTTTGACGTGAGCTTCGACGCCGAGGCGGCGCACGATGAAGCCTTCATCGGCGGTGGCGATCGAAAGCGCGTAGGTGGCCTTGTCGAACACCAGCTCCATCAGACCCATGCCGGGCGTCCAGTCGGTGGAGATCGTGTGCGTCTTGCCGCCAACGAACTCGATCGTGGATTTGCCTTGCGTGTAGTCAATGTTCACGGCGACCGGCTTACGACCGACAAGCGCGACCCAATCGCGGCGCTGCGGACGGGCGGGCTCGATGCGACCGGAGATGCCGGCCATACGCGTGCGCATGAGGACGTTGGCGTAGGTTGCGGCGGCGACGATAACTTTCTCGACGTCGGCTGAGGCCTCAGCGCCGTGGAAGCCGTCGGGGAATTCTTCCTTGATGTAGCCGGTGGTGATGTTGCCGGACTGGAAGCGCTTCTGGTCGAGCACGGCGGCCAGGAAGGGCGAGTTGTCCTGGATGCCTTTGATTTCCAGACGCTCGAGCGCCTTGGTATGCGTGGCGATGGCGGAGGCGCGATCTTTTCCGTGCGTGATGAGCTTGGCGATCATCGGATCGTAGAACATCGAGATCTCGTCGCCTTCGCGGACGCCGGTGTCGATGCGGACGGTGCCCTCGTCCAGCTTGCCTTCGGCCGGGAATTTCATGCGCTTCAGGCGGCCGATCGATGGCAGGAAGCCGCGGTACGGGTCTTCGGCGTAAATGCGCGATTCGAGCGCCCAGCCCTTGATGCCGACATCCTTCTGCTTGATCGCCAGCTTCTCGCCAGCGGCGACGCGCAGCATCTGCTCGACGAGATCATAGCCGGTGATCAGTTCGGTGACCGGGTGTTCGACCTGCAGGCGGGTGTTCATTTCGAGGAAGTAGAAGTTGCGCTTGCCGTCGACGATGAACTCGACCGTGCCGGCGCTGTCGTAGTTGACGGCCTTGGCAAGAGCGACGGCCTGTTCGCCCATCGCCTTGCGGGTTTCTTCGTTCAGGAAGGGCGACGGGGCCTCTTCGAAGACCTTCTGGTTGCGGCGCTGGATCGAGCATTCGCGCTCGTTCAGGTAGATGATGTTGCCGTGCTTGTCGCCGAGGACCTGGATCTCGATGTGGCGCGGCTGGTCGACGAACTTCTCGATGAAGATCCGGTCGTCGCCGAAGGACGAGATGGCTTCGGCGCGGGCGCCTTCGAAGCCTTCCTTGGCTTCGGCGGAGTTCCACGCGATGCGCAGGCCCTTGCCGCCGCCGCCGGCCGACGCCTTGATCATGACGGGGTAGCCGATCGAGTCAGCGATCTTCACCGCTTCCTTGGCGTCGGCGATAAGGCCCATATGGCCGGGCACCGTGCTGACGCCCGCTTCGGCTGCGAACTTCTTGGACGTGATCTTGTCGCCCATCGCTTCGATTGCGTACGGGTTCGGGCCGATGAAGACGATTTTCTCGTCCTGCAGGCGCTTGGCGAAGCCGGCGTTCTCAGAGAGGAAGCCGAAGCCTGGGTGGACGGCCTCAGCGCCGGTCTTGCGCACGGCGTCGACGATCTTGTCCTGTACAAGGTAGCTTTGGGCTGCGGGCGAGCCGCCGATGTGGACGGCTTCATCCGCCATATCGACCGCCATCGAGCCGGCGTCGGCGTCAGAATAGACGACGACTGTCTTCACCCCCATGCGCCGTGCGGTCTTGATGACCCGAACAGCGATTTCGCCGCGATTGGCGATGAGGATTTTGGAGAACATTCGTAACCCCGGCGACCCAAGACCTGTGACGGCTCTGTCACTAAAAGGCATGTTCCGCCAAGGCAATCGCCAAAACGGCGCCGGTTGTGGGTTGAACGCCGATAAGGCGAAGACCGCCCCATATACCGCCATTGGGAGGACTCGATTTTCAGGCCCCATTAACCCTGAGAGCACGAAAATCCGCTCCGATTCAGGGATAGTCGGGATAACCGCCATGATGTTCTTCGGCAGACACGGATGGACCGGCGAAACGGGCCGGACCTACACATTCAAGTGTGCGCTGACCAAGAACGGCATTCCGAACGATTCGGGCGGTATCTATGTTTTTGTTCGCCGTCGGTTCGGCTTCTTCCTGCAGGCGCTTTATGTCGGCAAGGCCGCCAACCTGCGCGGCCGTCTGGTCGGCCATGAGAAGTGGGGCAAGGCCTGGTGGATCCTGGGCGCGACCGAGCGCCATGTGATGCGGGTCGCCTCGGAAGAAGAGCGCCGCAAGATCGAGGAAGACCTCATCCGCGGCCTGAAGCCCCGGATGAACGACGTGCAGATGCCGCGTTGCGAGGACGACGCCCCGAATACGCCGGAGCTGCGCCGCTGGTGGCAGTTCCGCCGCGATGTGGCGGACTGGTTCGCCGGCCTGTTCGGCATGAAGCGCAAGAAGGGCCATGAAGGCCACCAGCACGCGCATGCCCACAAGACAGCTCACAAGACTGCTCACGGGCAGAAGCACAGGAAACCTGTGCCGGCCGATAACGGCTTCTGGAACTAGCTTCCGACCCTAGCGCGGCACCGGATATGGGGCCGGTTTTCCTGACAGCACCGCTTCGATGTTATCGAGCGCGTTGTTCGCCATGAGCGTGCGCGACTCGACGGTGGCCGTGCCGATATGCGGCAACAGGAAGGTGTTCGGCAGCTCGTTGATGCGGGTGTCGTAGTTCGGCTCGCTCTTGAACACGTCGAGCCCGGCGGCGAAGAGCTGGCCTGATTTTAGTGCGTCGATCATCGCATCTTCGTCGACGAGGCTGCCGCGAGCGGAGTTCACGAACAGCGCGCCCTTGGGCAATTTGGCAAAGCGTTCTGCCGTCATGATGACGCCCTGCCCGCCTGGCAGGTTGAGGCTCAACACTTGGCAGTGCGGCAGCATCTCGTCGATCGAGGCGAAGTATTCCGCGCCGTTCTCCAGCTCGGGCGAGAGCCGGTTGCGGTTGTGGTAGAGCACCTTCATGCGGAAGCCGCGCACGCGCTCAGCCACGCCACGGCCGATGCGGCCCATGCCGACGATGCCCAGCGTCTTCCCGGTGAGATCGATGCCGAGGCCGTCGAAGAAGCCGTTCTTCACGCTCCAGGCCTGATCCATCGAGCGGACATGGCCCTTGGTTAGGCGCGAGGCGCCGAGCATCAGGAGGATGGTGGTATCAGCGGTGGCGTCTGTCGTTGCATCCGGAGTGGTGCCGACTTCGATGCCGCGGGCGCGGGCTGCGGCGACATCGATATGGTCGAAGCCGACACTGGCTGTTGCGATGATCTTCGCGCTGTCCGGCAGGCGCGCGATGGCGTCTGCCTTCATCGGCACGCCCGGAGAGATCAGGACCGCATCCGCCTTGTTGGCGATTGCCGTCTCCAGCAGCTTTTCCGTGCCGATGTGCTTGCCCGGATCGATGCAGGTGAACAACGCCTCAGCCCGGGACCGCACGGGCCCCGGGATCGGCAGCGACAGAACCAGCGTACCTAGTTTGGTCAATACTTGCCCTTGGTGTCTCCCGGGCCTTCATCGTGGTGGATGTTGCGCTTGTAGGTTTCCGGCAGGAAGAACAGCGCCACCACGAAGGTGATCCCGGCAATGATTACGGGATACCAGATGCCCGAGTAGATATCCCCCGTCGAGGCCACAATCGCGAATGCGATGGTTGGTAGCAGGCCGCCGAACCAACCGTTGCCGATATGATATGGCAGCGACATCGAGGTGTAACGGACCTTGGCCGGGAACAGCTCCACCAGCATCGCCGCCATCGGGCCGTAGACCATGGCCGTGCAAAGCTGCGTGAAGAACAGGAGCAGGATCACCATCATCGCGTTGACGGCGTCCTTGTCGGCGTTGGCCGGGTAGCCAGCGGCTTTCAGGGCGTCGCTGACTTCCTTGTTATAAGCAGCAATCGACGAGGCGCGTTCTTCAGCGCCCATCTTCTCGACGGCCGGGGCCGCATAGACCTGCCCGCCGATATGGATCTCGGCCGCAGAGCCCGCAGGCAGCGCTTCGGCGTTGTAGCTGACGCCGGCCTTCGACAGCAGCGCCTTGGCCACGTCGCAGGATTGGGAGTCGAACTTGTTCTTGCCGACCGGATCGAACTGCAGCGCGCAGGCGGTCGGATCCGCCCTCACCACCACGGGCGAGGCGTCCACGGCGGCGTAGAGCGCCGGGTTGGCGTTCTGCGTCAGCATATGGAAGAGCGGGAAGTAGGTGAGGACCGGAATGATCAGGCCCGCGAGGATCAGGTAGCGGCGGCCGATGCGATCCGACAGCCAGCCGAAGAAGATGTAGAACGGCGTGCCGCACAACAGCGAGACGGCCACAAGCGTATCCGCCTGGGCGGGATCCATGCGCAGCGTCTGCTTGAGGTAGTTCAGGCCGTAGAACGTGCCGGTGTACCAGATGACCGCCTGGCCCATCACGCAGCCGAACAGCGCGATCAGCACCCACTTCACGTTCTTCCACTGGCCGAAGGCTTCCGACAGCGGAGCTTTGGACAGCGCAGCCTCTTCCTTCATCTTCAGGAAGACGGGGCTCTCGTTGAGCTGCACGCGGATCCAGATGGAGACGATCAGCAGGCCAGCCGACAGCAGGAACGGAATGCGCCAGCCCCACTCGTTGAAGGCTTCCGGCGACATGGTCTGACGCACGCCGAGGATAACGAGGAGCGACACGAACAGGCCGAGCGTGGCCGTGATCTGGATCCACGAGGTGAAGAAGCCGCGGGCGTTGGGCGGGGAGTGTTCGGCGATGTAGGTCGCAGCCCCACCGTATTCACCGCCGATCGCGAGGCCCTGAAGGACGCGCAGGCTGACGAGCAGGATCGGGGCGATGACGCCAAGTCCCGCCCCCATCGCCTCGAAAGTCGTGGCGCTGGGGATCAGGCCGACCAGGAAGGTGGCGATGCCCATGATGATCATGGTGACGAGGAAGGTGTTCTTCCGGCCGACAATGTCGCCGACGCGGCCGAAGGCCAGCGCGCCGAACGGGCGGACGATGAAGCCGGCCGCGAAGGTGGCGAGCGCCAGGATGTACCCGGTCGTCTCGTTCACGCCCGAATAGAAGTGGGCGTTGATGTTGGCGACCAGCGCCCCATACAGGAAGAAGTCGTACCATTCGAACATGGTGCCGACGCTGGAAGCGCCGATCACCAGAGCGCCATTCTGCTTTTCAGGATGCTTGTCGGGCGCACCCGTAGCGGCGGTTTCCATGGAACGTCTCTCCCCTCGCCGCCCTTTGGACGGTCTCGTGACGGGAGGCTGCTACGGCCTGTCCTTGAGGGCAAGGCTAAACCCGTGAAGGGCTTTGCCAGCCGCGCAACAAAGACGCGAGAATCCTGTGAGACGGATGCCGCAGCTCGGGAAATGCCGCTTAGCGGCAGCATTCCCTGCTGCGGGCAAGTAGTTTCATGACATCGCAGAGCAATCGCTCGGTATTCCGGCCTTCCGCTTCTTAAAGCGGAATGTTGTCGTGCTTCTTGGCCGGGTTTTCCAACTTCTTGGACTTGAGCGTGCGCAGCGACCGGACAATGCGCTTGCGCGTGTTGTGCGGCATGATCACGTCATCGATGAAGCCACGCGATGCGGCGACATACGGGTTGGCGAAGCGGTCCTGGTATTCCTTCGTCTTGGCGGCGAGCTTTTCAGCATCACCCGCGTCGGCGCGGAAGATGATCTCGACAGCGCCTTTCGCGCCCATGACCGCGATTTCGGCGGTGGGCCAGGCGAAGTTCACATCGCCGCGCAGGTGCTTCGAGCTCATGACGTCATAAGCGCCGCCATAGGCCTTGCGGGTGATGACGGTGACTTTCGGAACTGTGGCTTCGGCATAGGCGAACAGCAGTTTCGCGCCGTGCTTGATGAGGCCGCCGTATTCCTGCTTCGTGCCCGGCATGAAGCCCGGAACGTCGACGAAGGTGACGATCGGGATGTTGAAGCAATCGCAGAAGCGCACGAAGCGTGCGGCCTTGCGCGATGAATCGATGTCGAGAACGCCTGCGAGGCTCATCGGCTGGTTGGCGACGAAGCCAACTGTTGTGCCTTCCATGCGGCCGAAGCCAGTCAGGATGTTCTTGCCGAAGTCCTTGCCGATCTCGAAGAAGTCGCCTTCGTCGGCGACCTTCTGGATCAGTTCCTTCATGTCGTAAGGCGTGTTCGGATTGGCCGGAACCAGCGTATCCAGCGAGGGCTCCGAGCGTTCCGGATTGTCGAAGGTCGGGACGGTCGGCGGCTTTTCGCGGTTGGACAGTGGCAGGAAGCCGATCAGGCGGCGCATCTGGTTGAGCGCCTCGAGGTCGTTCTCGAACGCGCCATCAGCAACACCCGACTTCGCAGCGTGCACGCGCGCGCCGCCGAGATCTTCGTGCGAGACGATCTCGTTGGTGACGGTCTTCACCACGTCCGGACCGGTCACGTACATGTAGGACGTGTCCTTCACCATGAAGATGAAGTCGGTCATCGCCGGCGAATAGACGTCGCCGCCTGCGCACGGGCCCATGATGACGGAGATCTGCGGGATGACGCCCGAGGACAGGACGTTTTCGAGGAAGATGTCGGCATAGCCGCCGAGGGCTTCAACACCCTCCTGGATGCGGGCGCCGCCGGCATCGAACAGGCCGATGATGGGCGAGCCATTCTTCATGGCGGCCTGCTGGACCTTCACGATCTTCTCGGCGTGGGCGCGCGAGAGCGAGCCGCCGAACACGGTGAAGTCCTTCGAGAAGACGTAAACAACGCGGCCGTTGATGGTGCCCCAACCGGTGACGACGCCATCGCCCGGAATACGCTGCTTTTCCATGCCGAAATCGTGGGAGCGGTGCTCCACGAACATGTCCCACTCTTCGAAGGAGCCTTCATCGAGCAGCAGGGCGATACGCTCGCGCGCGGTCAGCTTGCCCTTGGCGTGCTGGGCGTCGATGCGTTTCTGTCCGCCGCCAAGGCGGGCAGACTCACGCTTCTTCTCCAGCGCTTCGACGATATCCTTCATGGGTACGGCCCCGTAGTGTTGCGCTGCGAGATAAGCGAGGCAGGCATGTTTGTGCAAGCCAGAGCGCGCGATTAGCGAACGGCCCGAGCAATTCCCCTGTGCTCAGGCCGTTAACCGGTCGGTTCTTGCGCTAACCTGCGGCTAGTGGCGGATGCGAATGCCGACGGTGAGGTTAATCGGCTCGCCCGGGAAGTAACGATCGGCCCCGGTGGCGTAGTCCGCGCGGTCTGCATAGCGCTGATCGGTGAGGTTGCGGATGATTCCGAAGGCCTCGACGTCAGGCGAGAAGCGCCAGCTGGTGCGCAGGTGGGCCAGGATGTGGCCGGGATAGGTCGCCGTGTTGGCGGCGTTGGTAAAGTACTCGCCGACGTATTCACCCGTCAGGAACAGCGAGAACTGCTGGCTCTGCCAGCCGAGGCCGGCATCAGCCAGCCATTCCGGCGCCGTGTCGATCTGGTCGCCCTTGAAGATGTCTTCGGCAGCAGCGACGACGTTGCGATCGAAGGCATAGGTCTGGTCGGACCAGGCGATGTTGCCGTTCCAGAGGAACTTGCCGCCGCCGAACTCGCCGAACTCGCCGGCCACCGACGCTTCGATGCCGACGTGATCGGTTGCGCCATCGGGAACGTTGAGACCGTCGCTGTCGCGGAAGAAGAAGTGACGCTTCTTCATCGAGTAAGCGGCGACGTCGAAGTCCACGCCGGCGAGCTTGCCGCGCGCGCCGACTTCGTAGCTGTCGATATTCTCGACATCGAGGCGCTGGATCGTCTGCAGGTTCTGCAAGCGATACTGGTCGGAGGTCTGCGGGGCGCGGGCGCCGCGGGCGTAGTTGGCATAGAGGATCAGGTTGTCGAAGCCCGAATAGGTGAGGCCCAGCTTCGGCGTGATGAAGTCGAAATCGTCTTCACGGCTCGGCGCGACGCGGAAGCGGCCGGTGGTGCCCGGCGCCTTGTGCGTGACGTAATCATAGGTGTGCTGCTCGCCGCGGACTCCTGCGAGCAGGCTCCAGTCCTTGACGAACTCCCAGTCGAGTTCGCCGTAGAGCGCGGTGGTCCACGTTTCGACGTCGTAGTCGTAGTGGATGCCCTGCGGGAAGGTCGGGCTGCCGGCGATGATTGCGCCGAAGCTCGGGCGGGTCTGGATCTCTTTCAGGAAGCCGTCTGCGTATTGCAGGTCCGTGCCCACGGCCCAGCGGAAGTTCTCCGGACCGAAGTCGTAGCGCGCCTGAAGGCCCAGCGAGTCGTGGCCGTTCTTCTCGGTCGATTGATCCGGCAGGAAGTGCTGGATGAAGATCATGCGCTGCGTGATCGCGAACGGCGTCACCGTCAGCTGACCATCGCCGATATTGGTTTCGAAGCGCACATTGGCGCGGGCAGCCCATGCGTCGCGATAGGCTTCGGGGTTCGGGTTGGTCTTGGCGATATCCGAATTGCGGTAGGCTTTCGGGCCCTGGATGAAGCCGGCGGTTTCCTGGTTGAGGTTGACGGCTGCAAGCGTTGCAACCGCGTTCCACGTCTCGCCGCCGAACTTGGAGCGGACGGTGAGCTTCTGCTGGTCGACACTGGACGCATCGCGCCAGCCGCCATCGTCCATCAGCGACAAGCCGACCCAGTTGGCGACGTCGCCCGTCATGAAGTTGGCGGTAGCGTCGGCGCGGTAGCGCTGCAGCGAGTTGGCGCTGAGCACGAGAGTCTGTCCCGTCTGTGCGCCGGGCTCGGGGTCGATGAAGTTCATCAGGCCGTGGACGGCGTTCGAGCCGTAGCGCACCGAGCCGGGGCCGCGCACGACTTCGATCGCTTCGGCCGTCTCGTGATGGACTTCGAACAGCGCGTTGACGTTGCCGAACGCGGGCGCGCGCGTGGGAATGCCGTTCTCGAGGATGAGGAAGGAGCCCTGCCCTGCGCCGGCCGGAAGAACCGGCGAGCGGATGGCGACGAGCAGTTCCTGGCCCGAGTTCATCTGGATGTTGACGCCCGGGATCTGGTTCAGGATCTCGGCGGGGTTGTTGGCGGCCGTCTCTGCGATCTGCTGTTCGCCGATGACCGAGTAGGCGCCCGGGTCGTTCGAGTCACGGTCGCCATAGATGACGACGACATCGCCTGCGCCGCCGGTCTGGCCGTCCAGGACGAGGCGCGTCGGCGCCTGCTGGGCGAGAGCCGGTGACGACAAGGCAGCCATGGCTGTGGCGATCGCGAGCCAGCTCGCGTTCGAGTAAGATCCCCGCACGTATTCCTCCGTATCAGACCGGCGCTCTTTGGCGCCTATGGACAGGCCCCATAGCCAAGCAGGGCACAGCTACGAGGCAAATGCATTCGCCTCGCGCCGTTGTTTACGCCTTTCCGCAGGGTCCGCTAGTGCCGGGAAACTACGGGGTTTGCGTAGTTGGCTGAGCCGGGGCGGTTTCCGGGGCAGGCGCCGGAGTTGTGATCGGGCTTGAAGGCGCCGGAGCGGGCGCCGTGTCGGTTACCGGCGGGGGCGCGGCTTGCGGCAGGACATCCGCCGGTTGGGTAACCGCTGCCGGCGGCACGGTTTCGTTGGCCGTCTCGAATAGCGAATACGGCAGCGAGGCGACGACGGCTGCGGCCATGATGGTGGCCAGCGTGCCCGAGAACAGCGTCTTCCACGCGAGCGACAGGAAGTCGGGACGGCGTTCCGGCGCCATGATCGACAGGCCGCCGATCAGGATGCCCATCGAACCGAAGTTGGCGAAGCCGCAGATCGCGTAGGTGACGATCATGCGCGTCCGCTCGGTCATCTCGCCGGCCGGAAGCGCGCCGAGATTGATGAAGGCGACGAACTCGGTGAACACGGTTTTCTGGCCGACGAATGTGCCGGCCTTGGCGGCCTCCTCCATGGGAATGCCTGCCATGTACATAAGCGGGGCGAACATCCAGCCGAGGATCATGTCGAGGCTGAGACGCTGACCGCCGAAGTCGATCGGGATCGCGCCGAGGCAGGCGTTGGCGATATAGACCAGCGCCAGCGCTGCGATCAGCATGGTGGCGATGTTCCAGATGATGGCGATGCCATCCGTTGCGCCGGTGGCGAACGCGTCCATCGTCGAGTGGTATTTGAAATCCGTCTCGCCAGTTGATTTGGATGTCTCACCCGTTTCCGGGATCATGACCATGGCGAGCGCCACGGCCGCCGGGGACGCGATGATCGAGACGGTGATGAGGTGCGCAGCAACTGCCGGCAGCGTGTCACGCAGCAGCGTGACATAGACCACGAGCACGGAGCCCGCGATGGTGGCGAAGCCGGTCGCCATGACGATCAGCAGTTCCGATCGCGTCATGACTTTCAGATACGGCTTGATCAGCAGCGGCGCTTCCGTCTGGCCCATGAAGATGTTGGCTGCGACGGAGAGGCTGGTCGGTCCGCCCATGCCCATCGTGCGCTGGAAGACGAAGGCAAAGGCGTTGGTGATGACTTTGAGAATGCCCCAATGCCACAGGATCGCTGACAGTGAGCCGATGACGATGATCAGCGGCAGGAGCTGGAAGATGAAGATCGGGCCGGGCGCACCGACGAGCTGTTCCCACTTCGCCTGATCGCCGATGACCGGGCCGAACACGAAGGCCGTGCCCTCGCGCGTCGCAGCGATCAGCACGTTGATGCCGTTGTTCACGCCATCAAGACCCGCGCGGATGATCGGCACGCCGAACAGCAGCAGCGTGAAGGCGTACATCATGACCGTTGCGCCGATCACGATCTTCCACGGGAACTTCCGCTTGTTCTCCGACAGGAGCCAAGCGATCCCGGTGATGACGAACAGGCCAAGAATGGCGCGCGCGTTGTCCCAGCCGTATTCCATGTCGTGCCCCGCCTGCCCTGGCCTAACTTACTTCTGTATTTCGTCTGCGAGCGCGGCTGCGCCGTAGATCTTCCGCAACGCCTCGATGATCATCTGGCTCGAGACCGACACCGTCCTGTTGAGGGCCGGATCGTAGCCATAGGCGCCGCCCGTCGAATGGATATTGCCGTCGAAGACGAGGCCCACGATGCGGCCATCCTTGTTCAACGCCGGTGAGCCTGAACTACCCCCAACCACGTCATTGGTCGAGACGAAGTTGAACTGGGTCGTGCCCGCAATCTTGCTTTGCCCATTTATCCAGCGGGGCGCGAGATTGAACGGGAATGCGCCCGTTGCGCGATCCCAGAGGCCGGAAATGTAGGTGAAAGGCTTGATCTCGCCCTGCACCGGATCGGTCCAACCCTTAACCACGCCATAGGTCATGCGCAGGGTGAAGGTGGCGTCGGGATAGATCTCCTTGCCCATCAGCGCGAAGCGGAGGCCGGCGACCTTCTCCGTGGCGGTCAGGGTTGGCTTGGTGATCGACGCCTCGTATTTCGCGCGGACGGCGCGGGCGGCGTCATCGGCCTTCTTCACCAGCACAAGCGCCGGATCGTTCGAGCTGGCGACGAGCGTGGGCGTTTCCCACATGCGCTTGCGGAAGCCGGCATCGCCGACCTGGCTGGAGGTCACGATCTCGGCCGCGATCTGGGCCGAGGTACGCGAGCCGAACAGCGCTTTCACCGCGGGATGATCGGGACCGAGATATTCGCGCGTCTTGTCGAGCCAGAAAGCGATCTGCAGCTTTTCAAGCACGGGATGGATCGGCGCTTCCGCCAGCAACGTCTGCTTCAGCGTTGTGAGGCGCGAGGCGGTGAACTCCGGCAGACGTTCGCTTTCCGGCTTGGCCTGCTCCGCAGTCGCCCGCACGAGCGCGCGCGCGTCGGTCATCAGGACGGAGCCTGCGCCGTAGCGGACTTCCAGCATCTGGTAAGGCAGGAAGCTTTGCTTCTGCGCGGCAACGGCCGTCGCGAGGTCGGTGAACGGATCACCGAACTTGGAGCGCAGATCGGCGCGAGCGGTAAGCGCGTCGCGCAGCTTCTTCTCTTCGGCAACTTTCGAGCCGAAGAAGCTGGGCTCTACGAGTGCGCCCCGCTGGCCCTTGATGACCTTCAGCGTGTTCTCGACATTCTCGAGCGTCTCGCTGATCTGGCGCGCTTCTTCTTCGCCCTTGGTCGACTCCGCCAGCATCTCTCCGCGCAGCTGCGCCGTGTATTCGAGACGCCACGGCAGGAACTGGTCGCGCTGGAATTCCAGCTGCGCATTCGTCAGCAGGCGTTCCGTCGTGCCGGGATGGCTCGAGACAAGCAGAAGGTCGCCGGCTTTCGGACCAGCCGTGTCCAGCTTCAGTGGATCGGTGAACGTCGCAGGCTTGCCGTCGCGATAGAGGCGGACCAGCGCCATATCGAGCGCGTAGCGTGGGAAGTTGAAATTGTCCGGATCGCCGCCGAAGGATGCGGCCTGAAGCTCAGGTGCAAACGCGAGCCGGACGTCTTCGTAGCGGTCGTACACGTAGAGCTGGTACTGGCCGCCGCGATAGAGATTCACGACCTGGCAGAGTTTCTGTCGGTTCTCGCCGCAGGCTTCGGTTTCGATTGCATCGATCTCTGCGGCGCGCGCGGGGCCAGCTTCGATCTTCTGCACACGCTGCGTCACGTCGGTCATCGACTGGAGGATCGATGCGCCTGCGCCGGGGCAGATCTTCTCGTCCTTGCGCGCCATCGTGAAGAAGCCGTCGCGGACATAGTCATGGCCGGGGCTGGAGAGATCGGCCTCGCAATCGGAGACACAGTGTCGGTTGGTCAACACCAGCCCGTCCTTCGACACGACGGAACCCGAGCAGCCGACATCCAGCCGCACCGACGCCTTGCGCACGCGGTCGAGGTATTTCTGGTCGGGGGCAAAACCGTAGAGCTGCTTCACCCTGGCGGAGGGGAAGTTGTCGAAGGTCCACATGCCTTCATCGGCCAGCGCCGCCGTACCCGCCGCAAACGTTGCGGCAGCCAAGACGGCGATGGCGGCGAAGCGAATTCGCATCAGCAGAACCTCAATTCGTGTGCGTCTCCCCGTGGCGGAAACCTATCAGTGCGGACGAGCCGCTCAAGCATGAAGGCTGCGGCGCTGGGCCGCGAATTGGGAAGAAATCGACCTGCAAGGTACGAATTAATGGAACAGCGGCGCCACCCCGCCCGTTATCGCGCCAACGTTCGACCCCGTGACCAGCGTTTTACGCGTCCAGTGTCCCAGCCAGCGCTACGGCAACCGGCTGATCAGTTCCCCCCGCACTCGGCCCGGACACCCCCGTCCGGGCCTTTTTGTTTTCGGATTTGTCCGATGGCTGGCGCCGGTAGGGCGGCTACCAGGCAACCTCGCCCTGCTTCTTCAGGTACATCGACTTCTTCGGCTTCGACATGACGCGATGCATCATCGGCACGAAGGCATCGAGCGGCATGGACTCGTAAGCGCCATCAAACGCCGGCTGGTCGTAGAGGTGGCAGAACTGGGCCGTGTATTCGAAGGCCGGATGGCCGCGGAACTTCTCGCGGGCGTCGCGATCGAGGCCGATGTGGTGCCAGAAGTAATAGCCTTGGAAGATGCCGTGGTTCTCGACCATCCAGAGGTTCTGTTCTGAAACGAACGGCTTCAGGATCGCAGCGGCGATATCCGGGTGGTTGAACACGCCCAGCGTGTCGCCGATGTCGTGCAGCAGAGCGCAGACGACATACTCCTCGTCCATGCCGGCCTTGAACGCACGCGTGGCGGTCTGGAGCGAATGCTCGAGGCGGTCGATCGGGAAGCCGCCGCAATCGCCCTTCAGCAGGTTGAGGTGGGTAACGATGCGGTCGACATGGCTTTTGGCGAATACGGAGTTCGCAGCAACGATCTTCTGCCAGTCTTCTTCGGTGGCGTTGGTGAACGCCGTGAAGGTGGCGCGGCCCATCGGCTCTTCGTGCGTCGCATCGTGCGGCGTGGGCGGGGCTTTCAGATCATCGGCCATGGCTGCATTTCCCTCGGCGTCGGGCGCTTGAGACGGCCCGTTTGCAGGGAGATTAGCAGAGTTCTGGCGGCCTTGCATCCCTGCGGGTGCGGCCGGATAGTCGCCCCGGGAGGGACGCATGCGCTGGATTCTGGCCCGGATCTGCCTCTGCCTCGCAGCGATGATGGCGACCCTACCGGCCGAGGCCGCGCCCCGCCCCTTCCAGCTGCGCGACGGACAGGTTGTGATCACGGTCAACCTGAATGGGAAGGACCTGCCCGCCCTGCTCGACACGGGCGCCACAAAATCCCTGATCGATGCAGCCTTCGCCAAGGAGCTTGGCATTCGGAGCCAACGCATCGATGGCGGTACAGTCGGCGCATCCGGCCAGCAAATCCGCTTCGGTATGACCCGCGACCTGAAGCTCGACATCGGCACGGGCCCAAGGCGCCTGAGACTTGGCACTTACGAGTCCGATCACGCCTTTGCCCCTGAAGGCGTGCACGTGCTCATCGGCATGGACGTGCTGAACAATCTGGCCGTGTCGCTCGACTTCCAGAAGATGACCGTGGAAATCGAGCGCACGACCGAACTCAAGCCTCCCGTTGGCGAGCCGTTCGCGATGAAGCGAAGGCGCTATTTGCGGCCGACACTCAGCGTCACGCTCGGAGACACCGACGTCGATCTGTTGCTGGACACGGCAGCCTCAAGCGCGCTGCACCTGCAAACACGCATCGTAGCCGACTCGCCAGACCTGAGCGCTCTTCCTAGAACCCGGCGCATGGTCTCCGGCATCGACGGCAATCACGAACAGGATGCCATCACGATCCCGGTGGTTAGACTTGGCGGACAGCGTTTTACAGACGTGCGCGCAACTGTGGCAGACATGGTGTTGCACTGGTTTTTTGATATGGACGGCGTTGTGGGCGTCGCTTTGATGAAGCGGTTCCACATTGTCTTCGACTTCCAGAAAGACCGCGTCTGGATGACGCCCGTCGCCGACTGAGCCTCAGTTGCGCCGATCCCCCGGCTGGCCGGATGGCGGACCTGAGCCGGTGTCGCGGTCGTCGACCCAGCTGCGGCGGGCGGGGGCGAAGTAGTCGTATTCGACGCTGTTCTCCAGCGCTTCGATCGAGTGCGGGGCGTTGGCGGGGATAACGAGCAGCTGGCCCTGCCGCACATCGAAGGACTGGCCGCCGACGGCGATGCGGAGACGGCCTTCCTGCACGAAGGTCAGCTGCTCGCTGTCGTGGGAATGGACCGGGACGAACGTGCCCTTGCGCAGGTTGTAGATCGCCATGGTGGACCTGTCGGCCATGACGAAGCGGCGGCTCATGCCGGGCGAGACCCGGTCCTGCTTCATGGCGTTGAAGTCGTAGAGCTTGGCCGGGCCCGGCGTTGCGCAGGCGCTTACGCCGAGTGTCGCAACTGCCAGACCGAAGATCGCAAAACGCTGCATGGACCAGTCCTCCTCTGCATCTGAGGAGGATGTAGGTCCCTGCCCGCCAAGGCACATGCGAAGCGCGTTACTTCGCTTTCACCTTGGGGATTCACCTTGGCGGCAGGATAGCCTGCGTCAGCCCGCCAGGATCATCTGCGCCATGATGTTGCGCTGGATCTCGTTGGAGCCGGCGTAGATCGAAGTCTTGCGGTTGTTGAAATAGGAGCCCGCAGACGCGATCAGGTGTTCCGGCGCCGGAAGCGGCTCGTTCGAGCGGCCTTCGAGGTGGGCGTAGGTGTCCTGCACGAAGGGCTCGCCATAGACGCCGGCGGCTTCCAGGACGATCTCGGTCACCTTCTGGCCAATCTCCGACCCGCGCGTCTTCATCAGCGACGACATCGCGCCGACTGACTGGCCGGACGAGAGCTTGTCGAAGATGCGGCGCTCGGTTGCGTCGAGGGCTTCGATCTGGATTTCCAGCTCGGCCATCTTGCGCGCGAAGTCCGGATCATCGGCGACGGAGTGGCCGCCGGCCATTTCCAGCTTGGCGATCTCGCGCGCCTTGCGCAGGGCATTGCGGCATGAAGGGGCGTAGGCCGAGCCGCGTTCGAAGGTCAGCAGGTATTTGGCGCAGGTCCAGCCCTCGCCTTCCTTGCCGACGAGATTTTCAACCGGGACTTTCACGTTGTCGAAGAAGACCGAGTTGATCTCCTGGTCGCCGACGGGCGTGTCGTCCAGCGTGTTGATCGGCGTGATCGTGATGCCGGGCGTGTTCATGTCGACGAGGATGAACGAGATGCCGTTCTGCTTCTTTTCTTCCTTCGAGGTGCGGACGAGGCAGAAGATCCATTGCGCCCACTGGGCGTAGGTGGTCCACGTCTTCGAGCCGTTGAGGATGTAGTGATCGCCTTCGCGCTTGCCGCTCATCGAGAGGCTGGCGAGGTCCGAACCCGAGCCCGGCTCGGAATAGCCCTGGCACCACCAGACGTCCGAGTTGCGGATCGGCGGCAGGAATTTCTTCTTCTGCTCGTCCGTGCCGAACTTCATGATCACGGGCGCGCACATGCGAACGCCCATGGACGAGTTGCGCGGGCAACCGGCGAGCGACATCTCCATTTCGAAGATGTATTTCTGCGTCTGGTTCCAGCCCGGGCCGCCATGCTCGGTCGGCCAGTTCGGAACGAGCCAACCCTTCTGGGCGAGCTTCTTCTGCCAGGCCTTCTGGTTCACCTCATCAAGAGAACCGCTCTTGGAGAGCGCCATGCGCTTCTTGAGATCGTCGGTGTAGTTCTCGGCGATCCAGGCGCGGACTTCGTCGCGGAACTTCAGTTCGTCGGTGGAGAATTCGAGATCCATGACTACTGCACCTTGTCCATGCGGGTGACCTTCGGCGGGGCGGCGAGGAACGGGCCCATCGCCTTGCCGAGACGCTTGAAGTGTTCGAAGCCGCGATGCGCGTCGACGGCGGCCTGATCGGCGTATTGTTCCATGAAGACGTAGCTGGTGGGCGCGTCCTTCACCTTGAAGAGCTTGTAGTAGAGCACGCCCGGCTCGTTCGCGGCGACGGCGGCTTCAAGCTCCTTCGCGACGGCTTCGAACTCGGCCTGCTTGCCGTCAATGATGGTGAGCTCTGCGACCGCTCCGAACATGCACATCTCCTGTTTGCGGGCGCAGAATAGACTTTACGGGGGCGTTGTCATCTGGGGGATTGGCTGATCCGCTGGCGACTTCGTGCCGTAGGAGAGGCGGAGGGCCGCATGACCAAAGCAAAGCGCTACGTCACCGTCGATGACGAGATGCAGGAGGACTACCGCTACGAGCTGGTGGCCCGGCCGGGACAGGATTTCGATCCGGAGTTCAAGCCGCAGCTGACCCCGGCGGAGATGCTCCATCTGGGCGTGTTTGGCGGGAAATACCTGCGCGACTGCACCAAGGAATTTCCGGCTTCATGGTTCAAGGGCGCGAAGCTTGCGACCGGGGATCATGCCGACAAGGAGCTGAACTATTTCGGGGTCGATGCGTCGAAGCCCCTCTCCTACTGGAAGAAGAAGGGCTGGATTCACAAGGAAGACCCGCGCGGGTGGTTCCAGTGGTATTGCCGCTATTACATGGGTCGCCGGATGGATGACGACGCGCGGCAGATCAAGCGGTGGAAAGCCTTCACCCGCCATGTGCGGCAGGTGCAGGCCAATTGCGATCGGGGGGATCCGTTCTGCCGGCCCAGGCAGCGGCAGGCGCTGCTGCACTGGGCCTATGACAGTCGGAAAATCTAGGCCGAAGCCTTAGAGGCTCACTCGCCTTCTTCGGCGTAGTTCACCTTGCCGAGCGTGTCGTGACGACGCGCGCCGGCGAGGATGCCCGGGAGCGAGTGGTTGCCTTCATGGCAGGCGTATTCGTAAGCCGGCTTGTCCGACTTGTTGAACATCATCTCGGCCTTCCAGACCTGGCTGAAGATCTTCGGGTCGTTGACCGAAAACTCGTACAGGATTTCCGTGTCCGAGACGCGGGTGAAGCGCTCGATCACCGTCGCATCCGGAGACAGGTAGTAGCTGTTCTGGAAGAAGGTGCGGAGGCTTTCGCCCGGGTTGAAGTTCGTGGTCTCGACGACGAGCGTGTCGCCTTCCCAACGGCCTTTCGAGTTGCCGAGCCATTGCGGGTTACGCTGGTCGACCTTGTCGGTCATCGGGATGATGCGCGCGTCGTGGTTCATCTCGACGACAACGACCACGTGCTCCGGCGTCTGCAGGAACTGGTAGGTGTTGTTGTACATCACGTTGATCATCGGCGGGCCGCCGGTGGAGCCGAAGCCGACGAGGCAGCGCTCTGCCATCGGGCGGGTTTCCGGACCGTCGAACGTGTTGCGGACGAATTGGAGGTTATCCTCGAACGTCTTCTTGCCGGCTTCCGAATACGGGATCTTGCCGTTCGGCGGGTCGACGATCCAGGACGAGCGGATCTCGCCGTTGATCTTGGCGAAGTGCGTGCCGGCGTCGACGTAGAAGTTGTTGTAGCCGCCGACGTCCTGGCCGGCCTTGGGGGCGCCGGAGTTCGGGTCGGTGGGGAGCGAGGCGCGGAGGTCCGCGGCGGCGCGGCCGTCCTGGATGCGCTTGGCGTCGGCTTCCGGGATCGCCAGCGTCTTGAACTGGGCCGAACGCTCGAGGCTGGTGAGCGACACGTTGGTCCAGAAGCCGTTGAAGTCCGGCTTGCCGTCCGCCGTGCGCGGGGCCTTGTAAGCAGTCTGGGCGAGCGCAGCGGGAGCGAGCGCGATCGCCAATGCAATGAGCCCTGCAAAACGCAGTTTCATGCGGGTAGCCTCCTCGAGAGTCGTCTTGTTCTTGTTGCGGCGGAACCTAGCGGCGCCCGGCTTCAGAGCCAAGGCGCCCTTAGGTCACTCTCGCTTTACCAGACCTACTCGCCTTTGAAGACCGGCTCGCGTTTTTCGAGGATCGCGGCGACGCCTTCCTCGTGGTCCTTGGTGTGGTGCATCAGGCCCTGCGCCGTGGCGGAGAGTTCCATGATGGTGTCGTAGTTGGCTTGCGTGCCATTACGAAGGAGTTGCTTGGCGACGCGGAGGGCTTGCGGCGGCATTTTGGCGATCTTGTTCGCGAGGGCTTCGGCTTCGGCCATCAGCTGGTCGCCCGGGACCACTTTCGAGACGAGACCCCATTCCTGGGCGGTCTTCGCGTCGATCGTGTCGCCGGTGAAGAGGAGTTCGCAGGCGCGGCTCATGCCGATGACGCGCGGGAGCAGCCAGGCGCCGCCGTCGCCGGGGATGAGGCCGACCTTCAGGAAGGTGACGCCATAGCGGGCGTTGTCCGAGGAGATGCGAATGTCGGCCATGCAGGCGACGTCGCAACCGAGGCCGATGGCGGCGCCGTTGACGGCGGCGATCAGCGGGACTTCGAGGTTGTAGAGCGCCTTCACGATCATGTGGACGCCGTTCTTGTAGTTGTCGCGGACCTCGGCCGGGTTGCCGGCGAAGGAGCCGACGCGATCACGCATCGCCTTGACGTTGCCGCCCGCCGAGAAGCCTTTGCCGGCGCCGGTCAGGACGGCGGCGCGGATCGAGTGATCCTTGTTGATCTGGACGCAGGCATCACGCACCGCCTCGCCATCGCCCGGCTCGCCCAGCGCGTTCATCGCATCGGGACGGTTCAGCGTCAGGATCGCGATTGGGCCTTTTTTCTCGAGCGTAATCATGGGTGGTCCTCCGCGAGCCGTTTATGATGATGGGCATGCGCTTAGCTGACGCGGGGGCGCCTGTCATCCCGGCCCGGATGGCATTTGCGTGTACGCGTGCGGGTGCATTCCCGCAGGAGGCGGGTTGTTTGAGGGTGGGATTGCGCGCCGCGCGACTAGCGGGCGGGCGTCTTTTGCGCGCGTTGGTTAAGTGGGCGCGATTGGAGGGTGGTGAGCGTGGTACGCGCCCCCTCCGTCTTGCCGCGAAGACGCGGCGATCCACCTCCCCCACTCTTCGAGTGGTGGAGGCAATTCCCCTTCGTTGCCGGCATTGGAGCGCGGTTTGCCTCCATCAGTGCGGAGCACTGGGGGAGGTGGATCGCTTGGCGTGAGCCAAGCGAGACGGAGGGGGCGGTTCGGCTGTCGGGCTGGACAGCGATTTCTGTTTCCTTGGGTTGGGTGTCGGTCTTCGTTCTGGGCAGATCGAGCGGCATGGTCGGTGTGGCATTCACCGGGGCACGGCGGTCTTTCATCTGGAGCGTTGAGGCGACGTGGAGCACGAGCATCGCAAGCATGCGCAGCACAGCTGTCAGCAAGAGCTGAGGAAGCTGCGGGATCCCTAGTCCAGTTTGCGCGTGTTTGTGTCGTGTCATGGGTCAGAGAATAACCCTGGCCCAGGGGGTCGTAGAATCTGCGCGTGCGTATCCCCCAACCTGCGCGTGCAGGTTGTTGAAATCATGTGGGATGATTTTTGGCTGTCCTACAGTTTGGGATCGCTCCATCCCTCAATTTCGTGCAGCGCGGGGATGGTGGCCGTTGCGCGTGTCGTTTCCGGAAATGAAAAGGCCCGCTGTCGCCAGCGGGCCCTTCCCTGTTCTGCTTCGCGCTACGCTTAGCTGTTGCTGAGTTCCGTGTAGCGGCGGAGGTGCCAGTCGGTGTTGCCGAACTGGCTTTCGATCATGGTGGCGCGTTTGAAGAAGTGGCCGACATTGAGTTCGTCGGTCATGCCCATGCCGCCGTGGATCTGGACGGCGTCCTGGCTGATGAGTTTGGCGGCTTTGCCGATCTGCACTTTCGCGCCGGAGGCGGCGAGCTTGCGGGCCTTGTCGGCTTCGTCGAGCTTCAGCGTCACCATGTAGGTCATGGAGATGGCCTGTTCGGCGGCCATGAACATGTCGACCATGCGGTGTTGCAGGACCTGGAAGTTGGCGATCGGCTGGCCGAACTGCTTGCGCTGTTTGGCGTAGGAGATCGTGGCGTCGTTCAGCACCTTGAAGCCGCCGCAGGCTTCGGCGCAGAGCGAGGCGATGGCGTAGTCGACGACTTTCTCGACGAGCGGCAGGCCGTTGTCGACTTCGCCGACGACGGCGTCAGCGCCAACTTGCACGTTCTCGAAATAGACTTCCGAGGCGCGCAGGCCGTCGACCGTCGGGTAGTCGCGGGTCGAGACGCCTTTGGCGTTTTTCGGCACGAAGAAGACGGTGATGCCCGACTTGTCGCGCTGGCCGCCCGAGGTGCGGGCGGTGACGAAGAGGTGGTTGGCGAAGGGGGCGCCGATGACTACGGCCTTGTGGCCGTTGAGCGTGTAGCCCGCGCCGTCTTTCTTCGCGGTGGTGGAGACGTCGTTGAGGTCGTAGCGCGACTTCGGCTCCGAATAGGCGAAGGCGAAGATGCTCTCGCCGCCGATGAGGCGGCGATGTGTTGATCCTTCTGAGCGGCCGTGCCGCCATGGCGGAGGAAGTTGCCGCCGATGATGACGGTCTGCAGGTAGGGCTCGATCACGAGGCCTTTGCCGAACTCTTCGGAGACGATCATCGCTTCGATCGGGCCGCCGCCGAAGCCGCCCTCGTCTTCCGAGAAGGACGCGCCGAGGAGACCCAGTTCAGCGAACTGCGCCCACATTTCCGGACGCCAGCCGGCTTCGGATTTGGCGACCTTGCGGCGCGTATCGAAGTCGTACTGTTGGGCAACCAGCTTGGCGACCGTGTCGCGGAGCATGTCCTGTTCGGAAGTGAAGCTGAAATCCATGGGCTAGTTCTCCTTGCGACCCTTTTAGGCCGTGCGTTCAGGGTCGTGCAACAACGATAAGGCTTGCGATCAGGCGGGCGCCGCTGCGGGCGGCATTTTGCGACGGCGGAAGCGCGGGCGCGTGGCGATCCAGAGTTCGGCGATGATTGCGTTCGGCACCCAGGCAAGCCAGGCGATCAGCGGGTAGCTCTCGCGGAAGGAGAGATCCAGCAGCTCCACACCCAGCAGTTGAAGCCGGAGCGTGACTGCGCCCAGCGTGAGCGCGAAGGAGCGGATCATCCACTTTTCGTGCGCGATGAAATCCCGGCGCATGGCGGACGTCAGCGCGAGCAGCGTGAACGGCACCCAGAGGACGGCGAGAATGAAGAAGCCCCAGCCCGCGACCGGCCCGGCCGTGGAGGACAGTGCTATGGTCCCGCCGGCCAATCCGCCAACCACGCAGACCAGCACATATCCCCTGCCCATCCAGCGATGGAGGGACGGCGCCTTCATGCGGAGTGGCTTGAGGAACTGGAAGATGCCGAGGATGAGCGCGAAGCCCGAGGTGGCGATGTGGGTGCGCAGGCCCCAGGGTTCGAACATCGGGTTGCGCAGGGGAAGATGCGTAAAGCCCGTGAACGTGTGAAAGAGCGCGTAGCCGCCGACGCCGATCGACAGAATGGCCAGAACCGACCACCAGACGCCGCCGGCGATTTTTGCTGTTGTCATGATACCCTCCCGTGCCGCCCCTCTGATCGGGGGCTGGCGGTGAGCGACCATAACACTGATTGGCGGCGCTGCGAAAACGCATCATTGGCCGCCTGAACCGGCGGGGCGCAGCGTGCGCTGGAGGAAGGCGATGACCTTCGGCCAGGAATCCTGGCGCGCGGCGGCGTCTGCTTCGGGCGAGCCGCCGCTGCGGGGATCGAGCGGGCGGAGGCCATCGCCGCCGGAGATGCTGTGGCCGGCTTCCGGGTAGATGAGCGCTTCGGTTTCGAGGCCGGCGCGTTGGCGCGTGGCGACGATGTTGCGGGCCATGCGCGCGGAATTCCACTGGGCGTCACGCTCGCCTGTGACCAGCAGGAGCGGGCCTTTGTAATTCTCGACGGGGATGCGGGCTTCGGCTTCCTTGTCGGCGTGATCGGCGCGGCCGTTTTCGTGGATGGCGCGGAGGTCTGCCGTGGGACCGGCGAGCAGGCCGTCGACGAAACCGCGATAGGGCATGAAGGGCAGCGGCGTGTTTTGGTAGGAGAAGGACGAGCGCGTGCCTTCGTGTTCGACCATCTCGAGGCCGAAGCCTTCCCACACGAGATCGGAGGGCGTGTAGGCGACGACCGACGTGATGAAGGGATAGCGGCTGGCGGCGCTGAGCGCGAACTCTGAACCCTTCGATCCGCCGAAGATGCCGAAGCGGTTGATGTCTGCGCCGGGGATGCGCTTCAGGGCGTCGCGGAGTTTGGCGATGTTCTCGAGGCGGATGTCGATGAAGCTGCCGGGGATTTCGGGCAGTTGCGGCGGCGGGGCGGCGTCGCCCCAGTTGGGTGAGTAGTACGGGAAGCTGACGGCAGTGTAGCCGAGGCGCGCGAAGATGGGGCCGAAGCGCTTGCCGGCTTCGTCATTGCCCTCGGCGCCGCCGAGGATGAGGAGGACGGGACGCGCGTCTGTGCCTTCAGTGCGATAGGCCTTGGCGTGCGGGAAGCCGAAGACGTTGGCTTCGGTGACGGGTGCGCGGGCGACGGGGATGGTGACGGTCTGCGTGGTCTCGCTTGCAGGCGGCGTGGAGGCGCAGCCTGTCGCGAACGCCCCGAACATCAGGGCGATCGCGCAGGCAAGTCCCCTCACCGGTTGCGACAGAGCCATTGCCGTTCCCCGCAGCTGTCGCCCTTAGAGGCCCAGCACCATCTTCGCGATGATGTTGTGCTGGATCTCGTTCGAGCCGCCGTAGATCGAGGTCTTGCGCATGTTGGCGTACATCGGCGCGGTCAGGTGAGCGTACTCGGGCCCGATCGGATGCTGGTTGTCGCCGTCCTGCGGGAAGCCGCGGAAGTAAGGCGCGCCATAGACGCCGACCGCCTCCAGCGTGAGCTCGGTGATGCGCTGCTGGATCTCGGTGCCTTTGATTTTCAGGATCGAGGATTCCGGGCCGGGGCCCTTGCCCTGGGCTTCGCGTGCGAGCGTGCGGAGTTCGGTGTATTCGAGGGCCGACAGGTCGATCTCGAGTTCGGAGATCTTCTTGGCGAAGTCCGGATTGCGGATAATCGGCTCGCCCTGGTCGAGTTCGACGGATGCGATTTCGCGCAGACGCTCGATGCCCTTCTTGGAGCGGGCGACGCCGGCGATGCCGGTGCGCTCGTGGGCGAGCAGGTATTTCGCGTAGGTCCAGCCTTCATTCTCTTTGCCGACGAGGTTGGCGACCGGGACTTTGACGTCGGTGAACCAGGTCTCGTTGACCTCGTGGCCGCCATCCATGGTGATGATCGGACGGACTTCGACGCCGGGCGTCTTCATGTCGACGAGGATGAAGGAGATGCCTTCCTGCGGTTTCTTGGCAGCAGGGTCGGTGCGGCAGAGGACGAAGATCCAGTCAGCGAAGTGGCCGAGCGTGGTCCAGGTCTTCTGGCCGTTGATGACGTAATGGTCGCCGACGCGCTCGGCTTTGGTTTTCAGCGAGGCGAGGTCGGAGCCGGCGCCGGGTTCGGAGTAGCCCTGGCACCAGAAGTCCTTGCCCTCGATGATGCGCGGCAGGTAGTGCGCCTTCTGCTCTTCGGACGCGAAGGCCATCAGCACGGGGGCCAGCATCGACATGCCGAAGGGCGGGATCGGGAGCGTTTCGGCGCGGGCGCATTCTTCCTGGAAGATGAAGCGCTGGACGGCGGTCCAGCCGGTGCCGCCGTATTTCTTCGGCCAGGCCGGGGCGCCCCAGCCGCGGGCGAACAGCGTGCGCTGCCAGAGAAGGAAGTCTTCCTTCGAATACTCGTCGCGCGAGAACTTGCCGCGCAGCTCGGCCGGGTAGTCGTTTTCGAGCCAGGTGCGGACTTCCTGACGGAAGGCGATGTCTTCGGGCGTGAAGCTCAGATCCATGGTGATCTCCGGGCGGCTTTGGTTGACGTAGCGTCAGGGACGTTTCGTCATGAATTCTAGATGGCTATGCTCCGGTTTACCTCAGGTACGTCAAGCGTAAAGCCCGACGGACGCGAGGTCGCATTGACGCAACGTCAAGCTGCAAAGCGGCAAGTTTGGCGCTATACGGAGGGCGACATGCTCCAACCGATCAAAACACCCTGCGTGAAGGTATGCGTCGTCGACGGCGCTAGTGGCAATTGTCTGGGCTGCGGCCGGACGCTGGGCGAAATCGCGCGCTGGGCGCGATTCACGGATTCGGAGCGGGAAAGCGTGCTGGCCGCCTTGCCCGCCCGGATGGACGCCCTGAAAGCGGCCGGAAAACTGGGCTGACGGCCAAAATGCGCAAAAGGAACTGGGGCTGCGGTCTGTTTGTTCTTTGCTAGCTGATTTTCTGCTAGGAGAACGTGAGAGTGACGTCCCTTGGGGAGTCTTGGTCGGTGCGGAAGGCCCTGTTTCCTGCTCTGGCGCTGTTCGGCGCAGCCGCCCTCGGCCTCGTGGCCCTGAGGGACACGGTGGACATGCGGGTCGACGCGAAGCCCGCTCTGGCAGAAGAAGCCGCCGTCGAGCCCGAAGCGCTGCCTGTCATTTCCTCGCACCAGATCCGCACCGCGTCGCTGCGCAAGGAAGGCGACGGGCATTACTGGGCGACGGCGCGGGTCAACAATCAGCCAGTGAAATTCCTGGTCGATACGGGCGCGAGTCTTGTGGCGCTGAGCAAGCGCGACGCGCGCCGGCTGGGCATCGACACGGACAATCTTCAACGCAATGCCGAAGTGCGCACCGCCGCCGGCCGCGTGCAGGCGGCGACCACAGTGCTGGACGCAATCACGATCGACGGCGTGACCGTGAAGAACGTGTCGGCCGTGGTGATCGAGGACGGGCTTGAGCACTCCCTGCTCGGCATGAGTTTCCTCAACCGCCTCGAAGGCTGGGACGTGACCGCACAAGCGATCATCATCCACGAGTAGCTCTACTCGTCAGTAGGTTCCCTCATCCAGTTTCCTGAGCGTCTCAGCGAGTGCTGCTGGCCGCGTGTTGACCAATCGGCTGACCCGCATTGCCAACTTCGTTCCAGACAGATCATCCGGCGGTGGCAAAGCGCTATCCATCATGATCGCGTAAGGTCGTTCACCACACCAATGAGATGCTGCCCGTCTGGCCAATTCGCTTTCATCAACAGCCATGCCGTTCCAGAAAATCTCGTTATTCTCGATCCTCACGGTCACCGGCTCGTGCACGCACGCCTCACTCTTCGCGGAGGTTGGCGGCGGAGCCGAAGGGGCGTTGTCACACGCAACGAGAGCCAGCAGCAGACTCAACGAAGCTGCTCGCATGATGATCTACGCTCCCAAAAGCGTATCGGCTCGCGCTACAACAGCTTCAAGCGCTTCATCATAAATCGCGATCGCCTGCACGCCGCGAGCGCCGGGGGCCTTCTCCGATAACGTGCGGCGCCATTGGCGGGCGCCGGGGCGGCCGGAGAATAAGCCGAGCATGTGGCGCGTAACGGAATGGAGGACGGCGCCCTCCTCCAGCCGCGCGAGAACCCACGGACGAAAATCACGCGCGGCCTGATCGGCCGTGCGCGGCGGCGCGTCGTCGCCAAAGATGCGGCTATCGACGCCGAGCAGCAGATAGGGCTCATGATACGCAGCGCGGCCGAGCATGACGCCATCAACGCGCGGGAGTTCGCGCAGCGCAGTGTCGAGATCGGCGATGCCGCCATTGAGGATGATCTCGAGGTCGGGATGCGCGCGTTTCAACTCTGCGACGATCTCGTAGTCGAGCGGCGGGATCTCGCGGTTCTCTTTCGGGCTGAGCCCCTTCAGCCATGCCTTGCGGGCGTGGACGGTGAAGGAGGTTGTGCCGGCCTTCGCCTGCGTCTCGACGAAGGAGAAGAGACGCTCGCGCGGATCATCATCGTCGACGCCAAGACGGTGCTTGATCGTGACGGGCACGGAGACAGCTTCGCGCATGGCGGAGAGACAGTCGGCGACGAGGTTGGGCTCGCGCATCAGGCAGGCGCCGAACGCGCCCGACTGAACACGCTCCGACGGGCAGCCGACATTGAGATTGATCTCGATGTATCCGTAGGCCGCGCCGATACGCGCCGCCTCCGCCAGCTTCTCCGGCTCGGACCCGCCGAGCTGCAGCGCGACAGGCTGCTCGATCGGATCAAACCCCAGCAACCGATCCCGCTGCCCATGGATCACCGCATCCGCAGTAACCATCTCGGTATAGAGCAAGGCATGCCGCGACAGATGCCGATGGAAAGCCCGGCAATTCCGGTCCGTCCAGTCCATCATCGGAGCTACAGAGAATTTGCGGGACGGGTTTGTCATCAAAAATATCGAGGCATCCAAGAACGGGATTATGGATTTATGCCCCGATGCTCTCCCAAAGTTCCTGTCGTTTTCGCCCGTTTTGGGCCCGCGTGTATCACCAGAGCGCCACCTGCGGATGCCTGAAAATACAGGTGTTGCGAAGGTGGTATATGGCGATGGTTAGCAAACGTCCAAGCGGGAAAGTGGCGCGCTCAGGTAAGACGCGAAGGTCGCCGCCTTAGCAAGACCTTTGTCTTGAAGGTGGACGCTGCTCCGCTGGACTGCCAACGACCTGCGATTGACTTGCGGGATCCCTGACCAGGCATTCCAGCATTGGCGCGACGGCAAAATCAGAACGAGCTTGTCGTTCAAACGATCTCTGCGAAGATCGAAAACGTTGAATCCGTCGCAATCCTTGCTGAGTCTGCCACGCATATGCCGATGAAATCGATGTCACGCCTGCTGGGCCTGGTTCTTCCGGTTGTGATGACATCATGCGTCACAGCGCCAATGCCGGAGTCTGCACGCTTCGAGGATTTCGCTTCGCGCGTCAGCATCACCCGTGACGATTGGGGCATCGCCCATGTTCGCGGCAAGACGGATGCGGATGCGGTGTTCGGTATGATCTACGCGCAGGCCGAGGACGACTTCAATCGCATCGAGACGAACTACCTGACCAATCTGGGCCGGCTGGCGGAAGCCGATGGCGAGACAGCCATCTGGAGCGATCTGCGCCAGCGCCTGTTCATTGATCCGGATGATCTCAAGCGTCGGTACGCATCCAGCCCTGCGAACCTGAAGAAGCTGATGAATGCGTGGGCGGACGGTCTCAACTACTATCTGCTGACACATCCGCAGACGCGCCCGAAAGTTATCACAAAGTTCGAGCCCTGGATGACGCTCGCCTTTTCGGAAGGCAGCATCGGTGGCGATATTTCATCTATCTCGATCCAGGGGCTCAAAGAGTTCTATGGAGCAGCGCCGCCTCAGCAGACCGCCCAACTCGACCATCCGTTGTTCGAGGAACCGCGCGGTTCGAACGGGATCGCGCTTGCTCCGTCCATTACGCGCGATGGCCATGCGCTTCTGCTGATAAATCCGCACACGTCTTTCTACTTCCGCTCCGAACTGCAGATGACGAGCGAGGAAGGCCTCAATGCCTATGGCGCTGCGACGTGGGGCCAGTTCTTCATCTACCAGGGCTTCAACGAGCATGCGGGGTGGATGCACACGACATCGACGGTGGACGCGGTGGATGAGTTCGCCGAGACCATTGTCGAGCGCGATGGGCAAACCTTCTATCGTTATGGGACAGAGACGCGACCGGTCGAGAGCCACACGCTCACCCTGCACTATCGCACGGCAGAGGGCGGCCTTGCCGAGCGCACATTCGATGTTCGACGCACGCATCATGGTCCGATTGTCCGCAAGGAGGCCGGTAAATGGATCGCGACGGCGCTGATGCACAAGCCGGTCGAAGCGCTGACGCAATCGTTTGAGCGCACGAAGGCGGTTGATCTCGCGTCCTTCCAGAAGATATCGCGCCTTGCTGCCAACTCCTCAAACAACACGCTGTTTGCTGACACCAAGGGGAATGTAGCCCTGCTGCTTCCGCAGTTTCTGCCGAAGCGGGATGATCGTTTCGACTACACGCGACCCGTGGATGGATCCGATCCTGCCACGGAATGGAAGGGAGAGACGCCGATGGATGGGCTTCCATCGGTTAGTAACCCGAGGAATGGTTGGGTCTATAACAGCAATGACGGGCCATGGTGGGCGGCGGGCCCGGACAGCCCGGCGCGGTCTGCCTTCCCGCGTTATACGGATACGCTTGGCGCCAACGCACGCACGCCTCATGCGCTGCGGGTTCTTGATGGGCATACGGGCTTCACGCTTCAGGGCCTGCTTGATGCGGCTTACGATCCCTACCTGCCCGCGTTTGCTTCTCTGATCCCTGAGCTGATCGCTGCCTATGACGCGCTTCCCGCGACGGACGCTGCGCGGATGAAACTCTCCGATCCGGTTGCGGCATTGCGCAGCTGGGATTTCAAATGGTCTGCGGCATCCGTGCCTACAGCTGTTGCTGTTCACTGGGGCGAGGCCGCGTGGAGCAAGCTCTCAGCCGATGCCCGAGCGCGACGGATTTCGGTGGAGGATGCGATCAGGGCTTCGACGCCTGCGCAGAAACTGGCAGCACTCGAAGAAGCAACTGACGGGCTCAAGCGGGACTTCGGCCGATGGGACGTGCCGTGGGGCGAGATCAACCGGTTCCAGAGACTGAGCAGCGCTATCACCGCAACATTCGATGACGCCCAGGCCAGTGTCCCGGTGCCTTTCACGTCTGCGCAGTGGGGGTCTCTGGCGTCCTATGGCGCCCAGCGATCGGCAAACACGAAGAAGCGCTATGGGACCAACGGGAACAGCTTTGTCGCCGTTGTTGAGTTCGGGCCCCGGGTGAGCGCCCGCGCAGTCAGCGCTGGTGGCGAGAATGGGGATCCGGCGTCTCCGCACTTCGACGACCAGATCGAACGTTATGCGGCTGGCGATCTTCGGAAGGTTTACTTCTATCCGGATGAGCTGGCTGGCCACACCGCACGGACGTACAAGCCGGGGCAGTAACGCCGTTCTTTCGGAACGACGGGTGAAGGGGTGGGTTCATGCGTGGCTGGCTTTATCGGACAGGCATAGCGGGCGCGGTGGCGATCGCGCACCTTCAGCTCGCGGCCGGGGCATTTGCGCAGGACAAGGTATTTTCCCGCGCACAGGCTGCGCGGGGCGAGCGCGTGTTTGCGGATGAATGCGCGTCCTGCCACACGCCTGCGCAAGCTGCTGAACTGATGCGATCGCGAGCGGGCGGAACGCTGTTTCCGGACTTCCATGCCCGGTTGTCAGCAACCATGCCGCCATTTTCGGCGGATCGGCCCGAGCCGCAGAGCTATGTCGATATTCTTGGCTATCTCTCGCAGACGCTGGGCTCTGTGCCCGGATCAACGGATGCAACGCTCGCGAGCGAGGCATTCCGCTCGGCAAAAGTTCCCTCAACCGGGGCCGCTGCGTCTGTGTCGCCAGCTGATGTCAGAAACATAGAATGGCGAAACTGGCGCGGTGAGTTGAGCGGTCTGGCGTATTCGCCGGCTGACCAGATCAATGCCGGCAACGTCAAATCCCTAAAGACGGCCTGGCGGTGGAGCTCCATGGGAATGGGGGCAACGCCAGAGGCGCGGAGCATCGCAACGCCGCTGATGGTTGGCGAGACGCTCTATGTGACGGCAGGGCTGACGCGCAATGTCGTGGCGATCGATGCACGGACCGGTGAAACGCTGTGGATGTGGCGTGCAGCAGAAGACAAGGCCCGCTACGAAAACGCGCCGAGAAAAGGCTCGGGGCGCGGTGTGTCTTACTGGACCGATGGAAAGCGCGACAAGCGCATCTTCACTGTTACGCCAGGTTTCCAGCTCGTTGCGCTGGATGCAGCTACGGGACGGCCCGTCAGCCGCTTCGGCAAGGGTGGTCGGGTTGATCTCATGCAAGGGCTGCGTGGCGCGCCGAAGGGCGATCTGCCCGATATCGGCAATTCGTCCCCGCCTTTGGTGATCGGCAATGTCGTCGTTGTTGGGCCTGCCCATGAAGTTGGCATGCGGCCGCAGTCGCGCAAGAACGTCAAAGGCGATGTGCGTGGCTTTGATGCGCGCACGGGCCGTCTCCTTTGGACTTTCCACACCATCCCGGCCAAGGGCGAGGCTGGCTACGAGACGTGGGTCGCGGGATCCGCAGAAGAGGCCGGCAATGCGGGCGTATGGGCGCCGATGTCGGGTGATCCCGAGACGGGGCTGATCTTCCTGCCGGTGGAGGCGGCGACGGGCGATGTCTATGGCGGAGGAAGGACTGGCGCGAACCTTTACAGCTCCAGTCTCGTCGCGCTCGACAGCCGGACAGGAAAGCTGCGCTGGTCCAGTCAGCTTGTTCATCATGATATCTGGGACTGGGACGTTCCGGCGATTCCGATACTGGCGGACATCCCTGCGTCGTCGGGGACTGTCAAAGCTGTTCTGCAGATAACCAAGCAGGGCTTCGTGTTTGCATTCCATCGCGACACAGGCAAGCCGGTCTGGCCAATCGTCGAGACGCCCGTTCCGCAATCGGATGTGCCGGGCGAGCAGACCTTCCCAACCCAGCCCATGCCGACGCTGCCTGCCCCGTTCGACAGGCAGGGCGTGACGGCTGACGATCTCATCGATTTCACGCCTGCCCTTCGCATCGAGGCAATGGAAGCGGTGAAGCCTTACCGGCTTGGCGCGTTCATGGCGCCGCCGTCGCTGATCGGCGCCCCCGATGGCACGCGAGGAACGCTGTCGCTCCCTAGCGTGCTTGGCGGCGGCAATTGGGAAGGCGGCGCGTACGATCCTGAGACCGGGACACTCTTCGTTGGCTCGATGACCAACATCGGCTTGCTGACCTTGTCGCCAGCGCCGGAAGCAGCGGGAACGCGCTATCATTTCGGCGGCGGCCGCACGCCTACGGTTCAGGGGCTCCCGCTGGCCAAGCCACCCTATGGCAGGATCACGGCGATCGACATGAAGACGGGTCAGCATGCGTGGATGATCGCGAATGCCGACACGCCTCAAAGCATCAGCGCAAACCCTGCCCTCGCTGGGCTTAAACTGGACCGCACCGGCATCGCCACGCGGGCTGGGCTACTTGCGACCAAGACGCTCCTGTTCGCGGGCGAAGGGGTATCCGGAAGTCCGGTTCTGCGCGCGCATGATAAGACGACGGGTGCAATCATTGCCGAGATTGCGTTGCCCGGCACGCAAACTGGCCTACCGATGACCTACGTGCTCGATGGCAAGCAGTATGTCGTGATGACAACGGCCGGCGGCGACGGCAAGGCTGGCGAGATCGTTGCGTTGGCTCTTCCCAACTAGATCAACGTCGACGTGGACGGCTGATTCCGGCGAGGACGTTTCGGAAGGTGAGCAAGCGGCGAACCTCGTCGGCTTTGCACACGACAGCCTTGCAAACGCGCTATTGCCGAGACGACCCAGACTCCTCGTCCGTCGCATGCGAGCGTTTTGCTGCGTCCGGCATTGGCGAACCATCATTCGACATCAAAACGGCGATCCAGCGGAACCGGTCGTATTGAGCCAGAGCGTACATGATGCTCAGCGTCAGAGGGATTGCCATGAACGCGCCCGGGATGCCCCACAAAACCGTCCATACGCCAATAGCGAGAACCCCTGCCGATGGATCGATGTTCTGCGTATCGGCTTGCAGCTTTGGCAAAATGAGATTGCCCACGATAAAGGAAATCACCTGGATTGAGAGGAAGATGATGATCGCAGGCGTCAGCGTTTCGAACTGCAGCACCGCAAACAGCGTTGGACCTATGCTGCCGATGAAGACGCCGACAACCGGCAGATAGGCGAACAGGAAAATCATGACCGCCCAGAATGGCGCGTTGCTGAGGCCGACGAAGTACATGACCAATCCAGACGCGACTGCCATCATGAGACCTGTGAAGGTCTGGATGGACACGTAAGCCTGAATGCCGGCGATGCTGCGCTCCAACACCGTGAAGGCTTTGTTGGAAGACCTGGATGCGAGGATAATCCTCAAGCGCTTGGT
This sequence comes from Hyphomonadaceae bacterium, assembly GCA_965229115.1. Classification (GTDB taxonomy): domain Bacteria; phylum Pseudomonadota; class Alphaproteobacteria; order Caulobacterales; family Hyphomonadaceae; genus UBA7672. The sequence continues at coordinate 2,105,550 of CBDDIR010000003.1, forward strand.
GATCATGCGACCGGATACCAGCAGGAATGCCAGATACAGGAAGGTGAGCACGATACCGGAGGCTCCGTCCTGGAAGCTGCCGGCGGCAGACGCAATCACTGGCGTGACGTCAAACGTCGACGCTGCCTGAGCCAGATTCAAAGATGTCCCCGGCACGTTGATCGACGTCGCAATCTCCTGCAGCCGCGCGGCCACATGCGGACCTTCTGCTACGATCTGCGCCCCTCCTTCGATGATCACGAGAACTGCAACGATGGCGATCCCGCCCACGGCCAGCACGGTCAAGGTGGAAACGAGCCATCCCGGCGCTCTTGGCAATATACGCTTGATGCGCTGGGTCAGCGCCCGGATGAGGATCGCGAACGCAAAGGCCAATACGAAAGGCCAGATGACCGTTCTGAAGAAGTACAGCAACGCCGCAGCGGCAGTTATCGACAGCAGCACAGATGGGTGCGATCCAGCCGCGGGCGCTTGTCTCGGCACATCATCTTGCTTCATCGTCGGCGGCCTCGGCTCGAAGGGTTAGGCGACGGATTCAGGGTCTTGCTTTCCAAGGTTCTCGCCGTTGTCGCCCGTTTCCTATCTGCGTGTGTCACCAGTGGGCACGGGTTTCAACCCGCGATGCCCGGCATCGACAAGCGCAGGGGTAGTTGGCGAACACAGGCCAAGTCTAGGGGCAACGCTAAGGCGCGCAATCAGCGACTGCAAACCCGTCCGCGGGTCGATAGGCGGACGCGTAGTTGAGCAGAGAATGGAAGGAACTTCAGGTATTGTGCGACGCGTGGAGGCCAGATCGCCGCCGGGCTCCTGCAGCGGACTAGCCGACGAGCAAGACCAGACTCCAAGCGCATCAATGCGCGTCGGCGGAAGCGGGAGGCTTTGGGGCTCCTGGGCCTGGCAAGGCCGGCGCCTTGCAGAGCGGAACGAGCACAAGCGCTGCGACGAATACCCAGGCCATGATCTGGAAGACCTCGTCGAAGGCTGAGGTCAGAGCGATCCGGCTGGCTGCGTGGGCGAACTCGCTCTGCGCCATTTGAAGGGCTTCGGCAGGATCGGTCGTTATCTGCCCGAAGGCCTGCGCCATTCCGGCTACAAAGCCTGAAGCCTGTTCGCCCGCCTGCCCCAGCGCTTCTCCAGCACGGGCAAAGTGGATGCGGGTTTGGTCGCCAAGCCAGGTGTTGACGACGGCGATGCCGATCGCTCCGCCGAGGTTTCGCATGAGGTTGAAGAGGCCGGAAGCGTAGCGAAGCTCTACCTGTGCGAAGCCCGTGAGCGCGAGGCCGACGCTCGGCACGATGCAGAGCATGATGGAGAAGCCGCGCAGCATCTGCGGGCCTAGCAACTCCCAGAATCCCCATTCGGGTCCGATGTGAGAGGTCCACCACAGGCTGGTCGCAAATAGCGTCAGCCCGACTGTGATGACCTTGCGGGGGTCGACGGTCTGCGACAGGCGCGCCGCGATCACTGTCGAGGCCAGCTGGGCAATGCCCGTGACGAAGACGGTTGCGCCGATATCCATTGCGGTGAAGCCACGCACGCGGCCGAGGAAGAGCGGGATGAGATAGGTTGATGAATAGAGCCCGAAGCCGATCACCAGATTAAAGATGCAAGCATAGACGAACGTAGGCTTGCGCATCGGCGTCAGCTTCACGACTGGGCCGCCTGATCGGAAAGATCGTTCGAGGAACAGGAAGAAGGCCACGAAGGAGAGCCAGGCAGCGATCAGGATATTGTGGTCCTCGAACCATCCGTGCCGGGGCCCCTCCTCGAGGACGTATTCAAGACCTCCGAGGAAGATCGCCATCGACAGGAAGTGTGACCAGTCGATCCGCTTCAGCATGCCGAAGTTCGGACGGTCGAGACGAATGAGAGATAGCGACAGGAAGGTGACCAGAATGCCCGGAATGATGTTGATGTAGAAGATCCAGCGCCATCCGGCTGCGTCCGTCAGCCAGCCGCCGACCGTTGGCCCGAGTGTTGGCGCAAGTACGGACACCATGCCGAGGATCGCGGGGATCATGGCGCGCTGACGCCCTTCAAACAGTGTGTAGCCGACGGCGAACACTGTCGGAACCATCGCGCCGCCGACAAATCCCTGCATCACGCGGAAGGCGATCATCGATTCAATGTCCCACGCAGCGCCGCACAGTGCGCTCGCCAACGTGAATAGCCCTGCAGACAGCGCGAACAGCCAGCGCGTGGACAACGCCTGAGCGAGGAAAGCCGAGAACGGGATCATGACGAGCTCGGCCATCAGGTAGCCGGTCTGGATCCAACTCACTTCATCGGGGCCCGCCGACAGACCGGCCTGCACTTCGTTAAGGGAGGCCGCCACGATCTGGATGTCGATCAACGCCATGAACTGACCGAAGGCAAGCACGCCGAAGATCATATACTTCCGGCTCGCCGGCATGGTTGCGGGATTGTCGAGCTGGAGCGCGGGGCGTGGGTTGCCCGCTATCGTCGTCGAACTGCTCATGACGGCCCCTTGCAACACGCGCTTCATTATATTAAGTACTTCATATAACGGATTGCAAGCCATGCGATATGACGCCGATCACAAACAGAAGACGCGTGAAGCACTGCTGAAGCAGGCTGCACTGGAGATCCGCGAGAAGGGTCCGGACGGCTTGTCGCTCTCCGCGGTGATGAAGAGCGCGGGCCTGACCAATGGCGGGTTCTACGCGCATTTCAAATCGCGCGATCATCTTCTGGAAGCCGGCGTCGATCAGTTGTTCAAGGAGGGGACCGCGCGGGAGCTTCTGGTGCGAGAAGACGGCGGCGCGCAGAATGTTTCCGATTTCGTCCGCTTCTATCTGTCCCGCAAGCACCGTGACGCGAAGAACTTTGGCTGCCCGCTGGCGCTGCTCAACTCGGATGCTCCGCGCCTGCCGAAGCGCGCTTCGCGCCGTTATGCGGAAGGCATGCACAGCCTATCCGCTATTCTGGCGGCCAGCCTGAAGGAGCTGGGCCGCGCCCATGCCGAGGACGAAGCCAGCTCGATCCTGTCCGAGCTTATTGGCGCACTTGGGCGTGCGCGCTCCGAGCCTGACGTGGAGCGTTCGGATCAAATCCTGAAGAGTTCCCGACAGTCGATCCTTCGCCGGCTTGGGCTGGAGGAGAATAGTCGTTCAGTACCGCGAGGAGCTGCTTCATGAGTGCGCAGACCGCCGAAACGCTCCGGACTGTGGCCGCGCCGGCGTCCGTAACGGCTCAACCTGAAGGGAAGAGACGCCTTCGCCTGCCCTTCTCTGGGAAGACACTTGTGGCTGTTAGCGTCGCTCTCGCACTCGCGGTTGGAGGCGTAATCTGGATCTTGATGCCGCATGGCAGCGTGACTACGGACGCAGCTTATCTCGAAGCCGACAGGTCCGTTATATCGCCGCGCATTCGCGGCATTGTCTCCGAAGTTCTTGTTCGCGACAACACCACGGTGGAGGCGGGTGAGCCCCTGCTTCGCATCGATGATGCAGAGTTTGCTGCGCGTGAAGCCTCTGCGGAGGCCGATCTTCGTACTGCTCAGGCAGCTGTGCTGGCGGCCCGCGCGGCCTTCTCCGAGCTTGGCGCGCAACAGCGGCTTGCGAACAGCGACGTGACGGCTGCACGCGCGGCCATCGTCGCGGCAGAAGCTGAGGCCGACCGGACCGGAGCGGACCGCGAGCGTTTCGATCGCCTTGCCGATGCAGGCGCGGCCTCCCGGCGTGATGTGGACCAGACACGCGCCGCTGCGGCGACGGCGACGGCTGAAGTTGCGCGGCTGACCGCAAAGCTGGACGTTTCCAGAAGCCAGTCGGCCGCCGTAACCGCGCGCCATGAAACTTTGACCGCATCGCTTGCCGAAGCAGAAGCGTCCGAGGCGCGCGCCAAGGCAGCGCTGGATCTCGCAAGGCAGGATCGCTCCTACACGCTGGTGAAAGCACCCATTGATGGCGTCGTGGGCGACCGCAAGACCAACGTCGGTGACTATGTGCAGCCCGGCACGCGACTTATGACGGTCGTGCCGCTCGATGCGCTCTATGTGATTGCGAACTTCAAGGAGACGCAGGTCGCCCGGATGCTTCCGGGCCAGTCGGCCACGATCGAGGCAGACGCCCTGCCCGGCGTGAAGCTGCACGGCAAGGTCGAAAGCTTTGCGCCGGGATCCGGCTCGCAATTTTCGCTGCTGCCGTTTGAGCCGGGCACGGGCAACTTCACCAAGATCGTGCAGCGCGTGCCGGTGCGCATCGCGCTTGACCGCGACCAGCCTGAAATCACCCGCCTGCGCCCCGGGCTTTCGACTGTCGTGACGGTCGATCTCGCCCAGCATTAAGCGGCTCGCATCTGGATACCAACGACATGACCAGCATCGCTCTGCAGTTTGATCGCGTGCGTGAAGTCAGCTGGGCGGAGACTGCGCCTTTCCGGCCGGTCATGGCCGCCATGTCTGGTCGTGAGGTGCTGGAAGCCATACGCGATGGGCGCATCGCGCCGCCGCCGATCGCGCGCCTGCTCGGATTCTCAATCGGGGAGATCGGCGATGGCGAGATCGAGTTCACGCTGGAGCCGCGAGAAGACCTCGAGAATCTGGCCAGCATGCTGCACGGCGGTGTGGCCGCAACGCTTTTGGATAATGCGCTGGGAGCGGCGATCCAGACGAAACTGCCCGGCTCGGCCAGATCCGCGACGCTGAACCTCAACGTTTCCTATCTGAGGCTGATAACGGTGAAGTCCGGCTTGGTGCGTGCGCGCGGACGCGTCGTTCGCCTGAGCCGCAGCACTGCGTTTGCAGAAGGCTCGGTGGTCGACGGCTCGGATCAGCTGTGCGCGACTGCCACAGCCACTTTCGCGGTGAGCCAGCCACCCGCAGCCGACAAGAGCTGACCGTAAAGAGATGCGGACACGGGCAGTGCGGTGCTTGACGCGCGCTGGCTAGCTTTTCTTCTTGGTTGAGACCGGCTTAGCGCGCGAGTCTTCGGCGCGGGCGCCGGAGAGGATACCTTCGAGGCCGTAATTGCCTTCGTGGCAGGCGTATTCGTACACCTCGCCGTCGACGGAGGCGAACTCAAACTCGCCGCCCCATGGTTCAGCCCAGGTGTCTTTGTCTTCGACATCGAAAGCATAGTGCAGACGATGTTCGCCGACACGCGTGAAACGCTCGGTGACTTTCACGTTGGGGCCAGAGCCGCGGATGTTCTGGTGCGGATTGAAGCCCGTGGTTTCGACCACCAGCGTGTCACCATCCCACCAGCCGATCGCGTCGCCCATGTACGGCTTCACGCCATCAGTGCGGTGCTTGCCGCCGATCGGCACGATGCGTGCGTCATTGATCATCTCGGTCTGGATCACGGCATAGCCTGGCGACTGAACCACGCGCACCATGTTGTTGTAGAGATACTGGCCAATCGGCGGTCCGGGGGTGGGCTGGATGATGCAACGCTCGCCCAGCGAACGGTCCTCGGGATTATCTGCCTGGCCACGCGTCGTGTCTTCCTCGCCGCCGCCACCGGTACGAACCCGGCCGACTTCGGATCCCGGAATGCGCGCCGGTATGCGGCCGTCCTTAGGATAGGTGATCATCGAGGTGCGGCCCTTGCCGTTCACCCGCATGATCCAGTCGCCCGGATCGGTCCAGCCGGCGTTGTAGCCGCACGCAGCCGCGACAGCTCCCGAGCGGCATTCGTCCAGCTTGTCGGGACCATCGCCTGCGATCTTCGTCCAGTTCTCCTGCACTTCTTTCGGCGTCGGAGCATTCTGACGGACGTTGCGCGCTGCGTTGTTCTTCTCGATCGCTGCCATTTCAGCGTCTGTGTATTCGAGCTTGTCGCCGTCCTTGCGGGCGCGTTCCATCTTGGTGAGGCTGGCGTTGGTCCAGACGCCGTGGAGATCGGGCTGCCCGTCCGCCAGGCGCGGCGTCTTGTATCCCTGCTCCAGCACAGCGGCGGGCATGCGCGCCGGCGAGGATTGCGCCAGGGCGGGAGCCGCGGCGGCGAGAAGCGCGAAACCGCAAACGGCGGCGCGCAGAATGGTTGAGTGGCGCATCTTTTCTCTCCCGATCCCAAAACCTGGCAGCCTGAAACCTGCCGGCATGGTGTTGTTTGACGCTATCTGGCGAAGGATGGGGCCATTCTGCAAGTCTCATTTGCGGCGTAGCCGTTAAGTTAGACCTTTGGATGCGGCGTCCGGGGCCTTCCGTTTCGGGCAAGTAGCGAACGGACGCCGTGTGGAAATGCTTTGCAATCAGGGACGAGCGGCATGGCGGTGTGGACGAACGGCATGTTCGATCCGGTGCTGGGGCTTGGGCCTTTGCCTATGATCGACGGAGTGTTGTCGACGTAAAGGGCGAGCGCATGCGGTTCTGTTTAACGGGGTTTGCGGCGAGCGTATTGATGTGTGTGGCTACCTCTGGCGTGGCGCATGCGCAGTGGCCCTGCCCTGGGGGGCCGGGACCGGGCGAGGTGCAGATCGGTGTGATGGGCGGATCGCATGGCGTGATGGCGACCCCGTTGTGCGCGAACAATGGAGCCGTGTCGTCCGACGATTTCGATGACGGTGGCAGTTCTGGCGGCGGCTACCGCGCGCCATTGCCGGATATCTACATGGTGGTGGTGACACATCACGACACGTCGGCGTGGTGGACGTCGGCAGGGTATCCGACCGAAGACGCGGCCCGGCGTGCGGCGTTGGAGGGTTGCAAGCGCGCGATGGGCGAAGGCTGCGCCGTGCTGTGGAAGGGCCGGAATGACTTCGTGATTGCAGCCGTGACGGATGCGGCGGGACTTGTGTTTCTCGAGGCCGGGGATTTCGCCTCCGACGCACAGAAAAAGGCGATGACGGAATGCAGTGCGGTGAGCACGGGATGCAGGAATGCCGGGCTGATCGAAAACAGCGGCATGCCGAAGGACAGCTTTCCGCGCGGGCGGCCGTCGCTTTATCGCTATGCGGTTGTAGCGTGGCCGGAGACGTTGCCGGCAGAGGCGTGGCGCGGGCGGTCGTGGCTGGCGAGCGGTGTTGAGGGATACGACAAGGCAGTCGCCGCCGCTGTTGCACGCTGCAAGGCGGACACCGGCGTGAACTGCGTGCGTGGACAGCACAGCGCGAATGGCGTGCTGGTGCGCTATGTCGACGACAAGGGCGTTATACACTGGGTGAGTGCACCGAACGCGGAGGCGGCGAAACAGGTCGCGACCAAGACGTGTCCGGAAGGCAGGCAATGCCGGGTCGTCGACATAACGAAAGCGACGGATACGCGCACGGCGGTGATCGAGGAACTGAAGTCGGACCGTCCGATGCGCGGCTTCTATGCGGTCTTCTGGTCGTCAACGCCTTCCGCGGTTCGCCCGTTGGCGATCGTAACGGGCGAGCCGACGCTGGAGGGGGCGAAGCGTGCGGCGAAGGCGCTGTGCGAGAAGGAGAGCAAGGGCGCCTGCGTGCCGTTCCTCACCGATGACGATTGGGGGACGGAGCAGTTCATCAAGGTGCTGAGCGACAGCAAGGACGTGACGCGGATCGAGTTTGGCTATTCGACGGCGGATGTCGCAGCCAAGATGGAAGCTTCGTGCAAGAAAGACGGCGCAACCTGCTCGGGAGGCCGTGTGATCGATGTGGGGGCGCGGGCGAGCCTGATGGTTACGCCGTAGTGCGCGTTGATAGCCCGACGAGATCGAAGCTGAAGTGATCTAAACACGGAAGCGGGGCAGGCTTTCGCCTGCCCCGCCAGATCGAGAGACGCTCACATCGTCTCGCGACTTACTTCAGTGCCGTTCCTTGCGCGGAGGCGACTTTCGTTGCCTTCACCGGAGCATTCTCGGCGAGCAGCTGTTCGATGCGCACTTCGAACTGGCGGTTCTGCTGTTTGTAGAAATCGCCGGCGGCGGGCGATGCGAAGCCCGAGTGGACTGCATCGATCTTGCCATCGCGACCGACGAAGATGGTGGCTGGCCAGGTGTCGAGGTGGTTGAGTTGTGGGACCTTCTCCCACATCTCGGCCGGAGCGCCGGCGAGCAGATAGGTGTATTCGACGCCATACTGCTTCACGAAGGCGCGGGCGCGTTCGAGTTCAGCGTGCTGCGCGGGCTCTTCGAATGTGAGCGCGACGATGGCGAGGCCCTGGTCACGGTACTTCTTGTCGAGCTGGACGAGGTATTGCGCTTCGTCATGGCAGTTGGGGCACCAGGTGCCGGTGACGATGGCGAGGACGACCTTGCCTTCGAAGTCCTTGTTCGAGACTTGCTTGCCGTCGAGATCCGGGAAGTTGAAGGCGAATATCTCGTTCGGATCGCGGATGGTGGTGTGGTTGAGGGAGTCATCCGGCTCGGGAAGACCTTTGGCCTTGGCGATATCCTCGCGATAGGCGACGAGCGCTGAGGCGTAGCGGCCGTCTGGCGTTGCGCCGCGGCCGTATTCGTTCGTGGCGGCGGTGGCTGCGGGCTGGCCCGGACGGTCCACCTGCTGTTGGACATCAAGCGTGCCGTCTGGCTTCGGGGTTACGACGATGACGCCTGGGCGGCCGCCGTCGAAGTGGCTGAGCAGCCATTTGCCGTCCTTGTAGGTCCCGCTGTAGGAGCCGGTGTCGCCGTCGATGCGCAGGATCGCGGCGGCGACTTCATCGCCCTGCTGGTGCGCGATGAAGCGGAAGGCCTTCTCACCCTTGGACGACGGGGTCTCGAGTGGGATGATGTACGAGCCGGCGATGGACGGGCCGTGCGCCGTCTTGGGCTTCTCGACGTGGCGAACGGCGGTGAAGGTGTATTCGGCGCTGGTTTCGCGGTTCTGGGCGAAGGCGTTGCCGGCGAGCTTGCCGTCCTTCAGCTCGGCGTTGATCGTGGTGAGATAGTGATCGACATTTAGGACCAGCTTGTTGTCCTTGAACGAGGCGCTGGTCGTACCGTCATAGGCGGTCCAGCCATCGAAGAAGACGCCCTGGAGCGTTTCACCGTCGCCCTTGATGTCGAGGCGGAACGGGATTTCGACTCCGTTGCGGACCAGCGCTGCATCCCAGCGGCCGTTCAGATTGCCGCCTGCGTCCTGAGCGAATGCCGCTCCACTACTTGCTACCACGGCAGCGAGGGCCGCCGCCTTCCAGTACAGTCTCATCGTGATCTCCTGATGCTTGCGACTTGATGTTGGCGAACCACTACTTGCCGTTCCCCGTCCCCGCTGATGACTGGCTTGCGGGTGACGTTTTCGATTGCTTGGTGCTTGCGTAGGCGCTCCACTCCGCAGGCAAGCCGGGCTTGGTCTCGAGCACGATCGACAGGATTGCCTGGCGATCCCCTGCGCTGAGGTGTGCGAAGTCTGGATCCTTGTCTTCGCCGGTGAGGACCTGCAGCAGGCGATGATAGATGTAGCCGCTGGCGAGCTGCGGGAGGGCGTCGAAGGAATCCGAGTAGATCAGATAGCTGAGCGGATAGCGGAAAATGCGATCCTTGAGATCGAAATCGCGGAGCGAGCGCTTGCGCGAGTCGCGGACACCCTGGGCGGCGAACTCGCGGGCAAAGGTGGAGTTGGCAATGACCTTGTTCGCATCCAGCCCGCCGAGCGGCGTTTCCTTCACGAACAGCATGTAGCGCAGAAGCTGTTCGGCGGGCGTCTTGATCTGTTCGCGTTGTTTCTCGGGCAGCGACTGAAGCGCGGCTTCGGCGTCCGCCGGGAACGTCTTCGGCGCTTCGTCGCCAAGCGAATGCAGCGCAATGCGCGTCTGGTAGTTCAGCAATGTGACGAGGTTGTGCATCTGCGTCTGATGTCCCAGCACAAGCAAGGCGACATCATCGCTGGTGGGGACGATGTAGCGGGAGGCATCGAACGGCTTGTCGAATGCCGTGAGTTCGCGCGGGGCCGGCGCTGCGGTTCTGTCGACTGGGCTGGTGGCTACGGTGACGGCTGCGTTGGCCATCGTCGCGGTCGCGAGCGCGCCGGTCACGTACCAACCACCCCAGCGCTCATTTAACGGGCTCTTCTGGTCGGTGATGTAGAACGGGGCGCGCGGCGCGAGGCTGCCTGTGGTGGTTGCATAAACCGATTGCAGGAAGACGCCGGGGATGCCGCGCGTTCCCGGCGCGATGTGGCATTGCGTGCAATCGAGCTCGGCTCGCTGGAAGACGGGTTTATCGACCTTGTGCTCGTCGAGCACGTAGAAGATGGCGCCCTGCACCGGATCGAACGAGATGATCTCAAGGGCTTTGCCGTCTTTGACGGAGCCTACATACACGTCGTCGTTGTAGTAGAGCGCGCGCGGGTGGTCGGGCGAGATGTGGTTGTGCTGGAAGCTGGTCTTGGAGAAGACGAGCGTTTGCGACGAGGCCGGGATCTTGAGGAGATCGAGCGTAGATTGGAGATAGCCGCGCTTCTCGTCGTAATTTAGCGTGACTTCGCCAGCATCGAGCTGTTTCTGCAAAAGCGCGACAGGGTCATTAATAGGTCCGGTGCGGTAATTGATCGGCGCGTCGCTGTAGGGGATGTAGCCTTGGTTGCGGACTGCGATCTGGGCGTTGGCGGATGCGATTAGCACGACCAACGGAGCGACGAAGAGTGCGCCTATGAGTGTAGCGGCTGGGGCGCGCCGCTCTTGCTTGGTCGAACCTGAAAGCCGCGACCGCTTCGTCATGGCTTAGCGCGCCTTCACGTTGATGGGGGCGGACAGCGTGACGGACTTTGGCGGGTGGCAGACCTTGCCATTGCAGGACTGGAAATAGACGCTGACGGGGATCTGCTGTGCGCCAGTGGCGGACTTTGCGTCGATCTGGACGGGGACTTCGACGGTAAAGTCCTTGTCGTAATACTGCGTCTCGAAGCCGAAGCTCTTGTCGTGCGCCTTCATAGGCGTTTCCGCGATAAGCGCGCCGTCGGCTGCCGCGACAGCGTTTTGGTCGATATCTACGCTGAGTGGGATGGGACCACGCGAGCCCTGCTCCAGCGCGTAGATGTGCCAGCCTTCGACGACTGCGCCTTTGACCGCGAGCTTGATCTTCGCGCCCGGCTTCACGTCTCCAGCCGGAGCGCTGACGGACCAGGCGACGGTATCTGCGCCGAAGGGCCCCTTGGGCTTGGCGGGCGCTTGGGCGGTGGCCGCAGCGTTTAGTGCGAGGCCGACGAGCACCGCGCCTGCGAGACGAAGCGTGCGTGAGTGGAGCGAACTGTTTCCGGAGGCGGACGCGGGCATCTTGCATGCTCCCCAACTGCATCATTGCCGAGTTTGGTAGTCGACGACTCAGGCGCGACGAACGATCCAGTGGAGCTATGCTTGTGCTGGATCGTCATATGCGTGTGGCGGTCGAGGGGTGGGTCGCTGAGGACAGATGACTGCCGCGTTTTGATCCCTGCCGGACGGGGCGCGGGAACACGAAAGCCAATGACGACCCACCCCTGCTCCACCGCGGTGGATTTCGTGCGTCGCTTCATTGGATGTGTAGGTCAGAGACGCGCCATCAAGCGCGCGAGCATCGAACTTGTCGTGCATAGCTTAGCGCCAAAGGTGCTAGCGCGGACGCGCGCGTGCCTGCCAGCGCCGAGGATGCCGCTGCCAGATTCGATGATCTGCGGCGCCTTGCTGGGTTTCAGATCCTCAGCCTCTCCAACAAGCGGGCTTGCTGGAGAGGTCTGACTGGTCGATGCGAACCTACCAGCTGTAACGCAGCGTCGCGGAGTAGAAACCGCCTTCGGCGCCGATGGGGCCATTGTTGGTGTACTGGTATAGCTGCTGCGCGGCGAGCAATGGCGTCGGCAGAAGGTCCGGCTTGGTTTCGAAGAGGTTCGTTGCGCTTAGCGTGATGCCGATCTGATCCGTGAAGTCGTAGGAAATGTTCAGATCGGTCGTCCAAAGGCTGCCGATATTGTAGAAGATCGTCGCCTGCCCGGCATATGGCCCGGTCGTCGGGATCGGGTTGGGCGTTCCGGAACGCGTCAGCGAGCCATAGTAGGTCTCGCGCACGCCCACCTTCCAGGGACCAGCCGACCAGTCCGCGCCCAGCACGTGCTTCTGCTTGGGCGAGCGATTCTCGAGGTTGGTGATCGAACCCTGGCTGAAGACAGGAATGTTGAAGGCTGCGAGCACGGCAGGCGTTGCCGCTACGCGCGTGACTTTCGTCTCGGTCCAGGCGCCGGCATAGCTCCAACGCAGCTGGCCCCACTCGCCAAGATCGGTCGTGGTATTGGCCGTGATCTCGACGCCGCGGTTACGGGTGTCGACTGCGTTGATGAAATAGCTGACGCCGTCGTTTGCATCGAACCCCGCCGCCGTGACGAGAACACCCGAACCCGGATAGGTCGTGTTGTTGAACTGCGTGGACTGCGTGATCTGGTCCTCGACGTCGATCTGGTAGGCATCGACAGCGATACTCAGATCGCCGAACGGGCGGAGCACGAAGCCTGCACTGTAGTTTACTGACGTTTCCGGCGTAAGCGGCTTGGCGCCCAGCGCGATTGCTTCAGGCGACGTGACCTGGAGGACATGGTTCGTGGATGTGTTGGCGTTGCCGGTATTCTTGTAGGCCTGAGCTGCAAGAGCCGGCGCGTGGAACCCGTTCGCTACCGTCGCGCGGATAGCGAAGGCTGGGTTGAAGTCGTAACGCGTTGAGACGCGGCCGGTCTGAGCGCCGCCGAAATCGGCATAGGTTTCGAGACGGCCGGCAAGGTCCAGCACCCAGTTCGGTGCAAGATGCAGCGTTGCGCCGCCGTAGATCGAGCCACTGAAGCGATCAATGCTCTGCTCGTCGTCCGGCCGGAAAGCCGGCAGCGCTTGGGACACGCCAAGTGAGCGGGCCAGAACCGTACCCGCGCGTGGGCCATCCAGTACGCGGGCTCCGCCATGCGTGTAGCCCTGCACGTCGCCCGCATTCATCTCATAATGCTCGTTGCGCAGCTCCACGCCGAGCGAGACATCGAGCGGGACGAAGAAATCCTCATACGACTCCCGCAGATCGAGGTTCGCGATCGTTGCCTCGGACTGGAGATTGCCGATGAAGAAGCTTGTCTGGCTGGCAAGCCCGTAGGTGGCGTTGACCGAGTTATGGACGAAGATGTCGAGGTCGTCCTTGCCGTGATAGAGACTGAGATCCCATGCCCAAAAGCCTTGCGTATGGCCACGCAAGCCCGTGAGCAGCGAGTAGTCGATTTCCTCGATTGCCTCGACGGGCGTAAAGCCATCCGGATAGATCGCGCGGACGACCTCGTCCCGGTTGGGCGTACGGAAGTTCTGCGGCGCCGACGATTCGCGGCGCGCCAGCGTGGCAAAGCCATACCAGTCTAGATCAGCATTCAAGGATGCGCCGAAATCGGCAGAGAGCGCTTCGAGCCGGTAAGGCGCCTTGCCCTGGTTGATCCATGCGTTGTTGTCGCGTGTAGCTTCCCGCGGGTTGGGGCGCGCTCCAGCTGGAAGCTGCGGATAGCTGCTCAGCGTCCCCGCTGGCGTCACCTCCTGGTTGGTCGTGTTGCTGATCGGGAAGTAGAACAGCAGGTTCGGGTTCACCGGGCTGTTGCGGATGACGATCTCCTGATCGTCGATCTGACCGGAGATACGCAGGTGACCAGTTTCACCAATCGCAAAGCCTTGCGTAGCCTTCAGGACATGCGTGAAGCCATCGCCTTCGAAGTACTGACCGGCCCGCAATGAGAGCTCGCCGCCCTCGCCGCTATGATTGGTCAGGATGTTGATGACGCCAGCAATGGCGTCTGAGCCGTAGATGGCGGATGCGCCGTCGCGCAGCACTTCGATGCGGTCGATGGAGCCAGACGCAATCATCGACAGGTCGACCGGCGCGGAAGCACTATAGCCGCCTGCGCCGAGGAATGCCGTTGTGTGGCGGCGCTTGCCGTTCGCCAGCGTCAACGTCTGGTCCGGATTGAGGCCGCGCAGCGTTCCAGCGCGCACCATGCTGCCTACGTTCGGCGTAGCCACATTGGGCAAGTTGAACGATGGCACGAGCGTGTTGAGCGTTTCGAGCAGGTTCGCCTTCGTGGCCGACTCTACAGAGGCGGCAGACAGCACGTCGATCGGCGCAACGCTGTCATCGACCGTACGCGCAACGCCGCGTGTGCCGGTGACGATTACGCGGTCATTCGATTTGGCGTCGTCTTCGACTGCCGCGACTGTGTCGACCGCTTCAACCGGTCCGGCGACCTGAGCGTTTGCGGGTAAGCCGCAAGCAGCTCCAAGAGCGAGAAGACTTGCCGCGCCAGCAAGGCGAAACGACGAACGACTACGATACATGATAAACCCCGACAGACGCGCTATGCGCTAACAAACAGGGCTATTCAGGTATCACGCGTTGCAGCGGGGTCAGCCAGTCCGCGTAATGATATTTGACGCTAGGCTTATTCTGACATCGCGACGGAAGCGGCGTCAGATGAGGCCGATCCAGCGGCCCAGAATGGCGACGCCAAACCACAGCACGAGCGAAGCAAGACCCAGCGCCGCTGCAATCGCACGACCACGCTCCGCGAACTTTGCCGTGAGGAGTGGATAGAGCGTGAGATGCACGAGCAGCGCGACCACAAGCGTGCCGAGCTTCCAGGCGAATAGCGGGTTCGTATAATACTTCAGCGGACCTGCAGCGACGAGCAGAAGCCCGGAGACTGCCGCCGTCGCGAGGGATGCAATAAACACCGGAAGCAACAACATGCCCGTCTGATCCAGCGGCGCTTTGCGAAACACGACTCGTAGAGCTGACAAGTCCAGCGCGAGGATCGCACCGCCCAATAGGCCAAACGCCAGAATGTGGACTGACTGAACGATTGCGAACGCAGGCGTTGACTGCGCGAGGAAAAGTCCCGGCGGCGTATCACCCAGCCAGATGAATGCGTCTTCGAGCGACATGGGCTACCGATCAGAAGTAAGCGATGAAGCGGCCGGTCACGATGACAGCGGTCCACAACAGGAAGGAGAGGCCGGCGCTGATGCGCGCATAGTTCGGCGCCGTTCCGCCTTCTCCGCCCCAGGTCGCAATCGCGCGCCCGGCAAAGCGGTGGAACACCACAAGGTTGAGCCCCGCCAGAAGGATGAGGGCGAACTTCGCTAGCAGGAACATGTTGGTGTAGATTTTTGCAGCCTGCGCCGCGAACAGCAGGCCGCCACTGATCGCCATCACCGCAAAGCCAACCCACGCAATTGGCAGCAGGCCGTCAGCCACTTCACGCGCCGGACGTTCCTTCAGCAAGACGCCGACGATGCGCAGATCAACAAGCGCGATTGCGCCGTAGAACAACAGGATGCCGAGAATGTGGAAGGTCTGGATGACCGGGAACGTCCACTCCGATTCCCGGATGGAAGTCGGAATCGGCGAGTCGTAGATCACCTGAATGACAGGCTGGATGAAGTCCATGACGCGGGATCAGCGCGCAGCTGGAGCGCGCGTAGGATCTCCCGGGCCGCCATCGCCCGGCGTGCCGCCGTTCACGATGCGGCCATCCGGCAAGGTCACGCGGCGGGCATCAACAATCTTGGCGCCGTTCTTCGAGAGGTATCCGTCGACGATAATGGAATCGCCGAACTTGATATCGCCCTTCTTGAACCCACGACGCGACAATGCGCCCGGCCCTGCTCCTTCGCAGGCCCAGTTCGTAGTGACGCCTTTTGAGTCGGTGACGTCGATATAGAAATACGAGTGCGGGTTGGTCCATTCGATCTTGGTCAGCTTGCCGATCAGGCGCACGGGCTTGGCCGCATCATACATGGCGGAGAAGGAGTGGTGCGCTTCGGCGACGCTGGTCGACACCACGACCAGTCCGGCTGCGATCAAGGCTGCTCTGATATTCATCGTGGGAACCCGCTGGCTGAAACAGCGGCAGAGCTAGCGACGACGCCTCGTTCGGCGAACGAGTGATTTCTGCTTAGCTTAGCATCACAAACACTTTTACAGCCGCGACCCCGCCGGCCAATCGTCCGCCCGCATTGCAGCAGGGATCGGTAGGTATGGCTTTGTTTCGAAGGCTTGCGGTGGCGCTTGTGTCGGCGCACGTGGTTTGTGTTGCTCCAGCGTTGCCCCAGCAGCCAGCGCCCAGCTCGGCCGACATCATTCTTGGCAAGCCGTACACGGGGCCGAAAGTCGCGACGCCGCGCGGTCTTGATGGCAAGCCGGTGCTCACTGGCTTCTGGAAGCTCGTGCATGAAGACGGCAAGCCCGATGGCAATCTCGCCAAAGACCAGCCGGGGTTCAAACTGCCCTACAATGCCGCGGGTCAGGAAGCACTCGAAGCGAACTTCGAGACGATCGACCCGGAGGCGCGCTGCATCATCACCGGCACGCCGCGTATTCTGACCAGCGTTCTACCCTTCGAGATCCTGCAGACGCCGAAGCGCGTCGCGTTCCTGCATCAGTTGAGCTGGCATCGCTGGGTCTGGCTTGATGGCCGCAAGGTCGATCCTGAAGCTGACCCGCGCTATTTCGGCAACGCTATCGCGCGCTGGGACAAGGATACTTTCGTCATCGAAAGCACCAGCTTCCAGGACAGCGCCGACGGCAAGATCTGGCTCGACGACAACGCCAATCCGATCAGCGCACAGGCAAAGCTGGTGGAACGCTGGACGCGTCCGGACTTCCACCACCTCAATCTCGAACTGACTTACACCGACCCGACCTATTACTCAAAGCCGATCACCTACAAGCGTAGCTGGGTTGCCGCGCCCAAGGGCGAATACCTTCGCGAGTTTTCCTGCGAGTGGAACACGCCGTGGCTGGTTGAGCATCTCGAGCCGGGACCAGGCGTCATCAACGCCAATGGCAATCGCGGTTATGGGCCGGACAACCAGATCGTGCCGGACTTGCCGCTGGGCGCGGTCGAAGGCTCGCGTGGCACCGGTTACTGGCTGTTCCGCAAGAACAAGGCGAAGCCGTCCGACCTTCCGCCGCCGCGGGACTAACGCGTCACAATCATCATCCGGAGTTCATTGTCATGCGCCGCATCCTGCTCGCCTGCACGGCCGCCCTTCTTCTTCCCATCGCCGCCTGCGCCCAAACACCCTCGGCCAAGTCGCCGCCGATCAGCACGACGCCGTTCGAGCTGATCGGCGGATACGATCACCGGTTCGCCCTACAAGGGGCCGAAGATCGCGACGCCGCGTGGCATCGACGGCAAGCCTGATCTTTCGGGTTACTGGCGTCCGCTGCGCGAGCCGGGCAAGCCGGGTGGTAATATGGGCAAGGACGAACCGAACTTCATTCTGCCCTATACGGCGGTGGGCGAGCGCGCTCATATCTATAGCCAGAACCACACGGTCGATCCCGAAGCCGTCTGCATTCTCGGCGGCATCCCGCGCCACAACGCCAGCGGCCTGCCCTTCGAAATCCTGCACACACCCGAGCGACTGGCAACGCTCTACAATTACAACACCCATCGCCTCGTCACGATCGGTGAAGGGCTGAAGTTCGCGGACATTCTCGAGCCGCTCTATTTCGGCCATGCGCTCGCGCACTGGGAAGGCGATACGCTCGTTATCGAAACGCGCGGACTCAAGGACAGCTCGAAGGAGAAGATCTGGCTCGACGAGAACGGCGATCCGACGAGCGATCAGACAACTGTCATCGAACGCTGGACGCGGCCGGACTTCAACCACATCCAGCTCGCCATGACGATTACGGATCTGAAGTATTACACCCGTCCCTTCACGTTCAATCGCACATGGGTGCATGGCGATCCGGGTCAGGGCGTAAACGAGTATCCTTGCAACGAGAACAATATCGACGCGGCCCACATCGGACCCGGAGCTGGCGTGATTGGGCCGGATGGCAATCGCGGCTTTGGCTATGAAGATTCGCTGCCTGCTGTTCCTCCGGGGCCGGAAGCCTATGAGAACTAGCGCCTCTCGTCTGACAGCCGGCGTTGGCGCTCTTGCGCTGGCTGCCTGCTCCGCTTCGGAAGCGGCCAGCAACACCGCCGCCTCGCCGCCGATACTCGAAGCGCCTGAGCTGATGGTTCATGTTGTTGAACCAGCCGCTCGTAGCTTCTGGAAAGGCTATAGCGAGATCCTCGACGAGAATGGTTGGCGGGACATATCGCCGAAGACCGAAGCTGAGTGGAAGCATGTCGAGGATGGGGCGGCGACGCTCGTGGTCAGCGGCCATCTGTTGTTGCAGCCATCTTACGCCCGCGAGCCGATTGCTGATTGGGACCGGTTGGCGAAGCAGTTTCTGGACCTTGCCAAGGAAGGCAAGGCTCAGGCTGAAAACCAGAGCACGGAGGCGATGCTTGTGCTCGGCGAGCAGCTCGACGAGACATGCGACAGCTGCCACGCGCAGTTTGCCCCGCACGTTCAATGACGCTCGATTGCGAGCATTGAATATGCAGCAGTCAGCACGCGACGACGTTGACCGCGAGGCCGCCCTGGCTGGTTTCCTTGTACTTCGATGACATGTCGACGCCGGTCTGGCGCATGGTTTCGATTACGTCGTCCAGGCTGACGCGCATGGGGCCGTCCGAATGCATCGCCAGTCTGGCGGCGTTGACGGCTTTGACTGCGCCGATTGCGTTGCGTTCGATGCAGGGGATCTGGACCAGGCCGCCGACCGGATCGCAGGTGAGGCCAAGATTGTGTTCCATGGCGATCTCTGCGGCGATGGTGACCTGCAAGGGCGTGGCGCCCCATACGGCGGCGAGACCGGCGGCGGCCATTGAGCAGGCGACGCCGACTTCTCCCTGACAGCCCATCTCGGCTCCGGATATGGATGCGCGCTGTTTGTAGAGGATGCCGATGCCGCCGGCGGTCAGCAGGAAGCGGCGCGCCATCTCGCCGCTGTTTAGATGATCGGCGCAGTAGTGGCGCAAGACTGCGGGTATGATGCCAGCAGCGCCATTTGTGGGCGCGGTTACCACGCGCCCGCCGGCCGCATTCTCCTCGTTCACGGCCATCGCGTAGGTGTTCAGCCAATCGAACAGGCGTTCGTGTTCGTTGGCTGTGGGTACAGCCTTCAACTTGCGCCACAAGGCTGGCGCTCGGCGCGGCACCTTCAAGCCGCCGGGCAGCAGCCCCTCGCGCACCAGACCGCGATCGATGCAGGCCATCATCGCGGTGAAGATGCGATCGAGATAGGCCGCCGTCTCCCCGCGCGGGCGCATGGCATCCTCGTTCGCCCACATGACGTCTTCGATCGACAGGTTTTGTAACCCACAGATGCCGAGGAGTTCGGTGGCCGAGTTGAAGGGGAAAGGCGTCGGCAGTTCCTTGGCCGGCGCAGCTGCGCCTTCGAGTTCTTCGCGCGAAGCGATGAAGCCGCCGCCGATCGAGAACCAGGTTTCGTCAGCGATGGGTTCCCCGGCTGCGTCAAACGCTTTCAGTCGCATGCCGTTCGGGTGGAGCGCTGGAATGATGATCGTGGCGAGATCAATATCCGCCGCTGGCGAAAACGAAATCACGCGGCCGCCCAACAGAGCGAGCTTGCCTGACTTGCGGCTCGCCGCTTCGGCTTCAACTGCGTCGTCTGGCGCGATGGCGTCCGGCTCGAAGCCCATCAGGCCGAGCATGACGGCCCCGGGGGTGCCGTGCCCCGCCCCGGTGAGGGCCAGTGACCCCTGCAGCTCCACAAACACGCGCTCGACGGTATCGAGCAGACCTTGCGCCTCGAGGCCGAGAAGAAAGCGCCGCGCGATGCGCATGGGGCCGACGGTGTGGGAGGAGGACGGGCCCAGGCCTATCCGGAAGAGGTCGAGCACGGTCAGCACCAGGCAGGTCCCTCTTGTGGTTAAGTCTCCGGCTACATCTGGTGGTTTGTCGCGGGCGATTGCAAGTGGTCCACCAGCATATGCTTCTGCCGGGGCGTTGCCGGTATAAGGAAAGCCGGGCACAACCCGCGACGGGCGGATCCGAGGGATCGGGAGCGGATGACAGGCGAAATCCTCATGAGCTATCGCCGTTCAGACGCGAAGAAAGCCGGATTAACATATCGCGCGCAGAATGGGCGTGATGTGACAAGGGCGCATGGAAGGCTGAGCAACCGCAAAGCAGACCTGCGCCTCGCCGGCATGTGGGTAGCGTGAGTGGTCGACCTATGAGCTCCCCTCCTGTGATTACCGCCCCACCGGTTCCGCCTGCGCGTCTCAACCTTGCCGTCACCGGCCATCGGGAAGGCAATCCTGCGTTCGCCGCGAACCGCAGCCGCGTCGAGATCGTGCTGACGGAAATTCTCGGCGTCATCGCCGCCGCCATCAAGGCCGAGACCGCACAGGGGGCCGTTGCGACCACCCGCCTGCACTCGATGCTGGCTGAGGGCTTCGACCTGATGGCCGCCCAGCAGGCGCTTGCGCGCGGATGGGAGCTGGTCGCGCCCTTGCCCTTCGGGTTTGACCTCAACATCGCCATCAACGCCCTGCCTGCGACGGCTGACGATGCGCGCGCCCTGATTGCCGGGGGCGAGCCGGCCAGCATCGATGTGAAGCGACGCGCCGACGCCATCCGTCAGTATGCCCGCCGCGCATCTCTGTTCGAGCTGGCGGAACGCGACAGGATTATCGGCAGCCTGTTCCTCGCCGGCCTCCAGTTTCCCGACGACAAGCGCAAGGCAGATACATTTGCGGCGGAGTCCTCCCTGCGCGTGGAGAACGCCGCGCGGGTGATGATCGAGCATTCGGACATTCTGATCGGCGTTTGGGATGGCGTGACCCGCGCCTTCATCGGCGGCACGGGGCACACGATCCAGCTGGCGCTGGAGATCGGCGCGCCGGTGATCTGGATCGACGCGAACGCGCCGGACCGCTGGCGAATACTCTACAACCCGGAGTCGCTGGCGAGCATACATGCGCCCGCCCAACCGAGCGCGACCCGAACAACTGAATTGCATGCGCTGGTTCGGGCTTCGATGAGTCCTGCTCCCGCCCGGAAAGCGCATGGCCAGCATGGGGGCGCTCACGGTGTTGCGCATGGCCAGGAAAAGGGGCCGGATACGTTCACGCACGAGCGCTGGCGCGAAAAGAGCAATCCGCTGTTCCATGGCTATCGCCGTATGGAAGCGCTGTTCGGCGCGGACAACTGGAAGGGGCGTTTCCGCAATCTGCGCCAGACCTATGAAACCCCGAATGCGATTTCGAGCGGCAGCTCGGCTGCAGGGCTTTCGCATGTTCGCAAGCTGCCGGGCCAGGACGTGGCCTTTGTCGACGCTGTCGAGGCCAACACGATCAAGCGCTTTGCGTGGGCGGATGGCGTGTCGGCCTATCTGTCGGATGCGTATCGCGGCGGGATGACGCTCAACTTCATCATGGCGCCGCTCTCGATTGTCGCCGGGCTTGCTTACCTGCCCTTCGCTTCGTCGAACGAGAAATGGATCTTTGCGGCGCTTGAGCTGGCCTTGCTGGGCAGCATTCTTGCGATCACCATGATCGGCCAGCGACGTCGCTGGCACGCGCGCTGGTTCGAGACGCGCCGCGTTGCTGAATATGTCAGGCATGCGCTGGTGATGTTGCCGCTCGGCGTGGTCAGGTCGCCCAGCCGCTGGCCGAAGGGGTCTGAGACGTCGTGGCCGGAATGGTATGCGCGTCGGAGTCTGCGCGAGCCGGGCCTTCCGCGCGCGAAGCTGACCCAGCCTTATCTGCGCGAGGCGCTGAAGAACGTGCTCGACACGCATGTGGTGCAGCAGCGCGATTACCATCGCTACAAGGCCAAGCGCCTTGCGGCGGCCCACCACAATCTCGACAAGCTGTCGGAAGCCTTGTTTGCCTTGGCTGTCCTGTCTGTCTCGACCTACCTCGTGTTGAAGCTTGGCGGCGTGCAGCACTGGTGGCCGAAATATCTGGCGGAGAAGAGCTCTTACACGTTCACCTTCCTTGGCGTGGCTCTGCCGACTTTCGGCGCTGCGATTGCGGGCATCCGGTATTTCGGAGACTTCGAGCGGTTCTCGTCGATCTCGGAAGTGACGGCGGAGAGGCTGTCGGGCATTCATGCGCGGATTACGCAGCTGCTCGATGGGCCTGAAGCGGCCCTGGATTATGGCCAGGTGGCCGAGTTGGCGCGCGAGGTGGACGAGACCGTTATCAACGAGATCGAGAGCTGGCAGGCGGTGTTCGCCGGCAAGCATGTCGCCGTTCCGGTCTAGCGCGGGCTGATGCGCGCCTGAGCCAAGTGTCGCTCTGGAACTCTGCGTCAGGGCTGATAACAACGCCTCGGGTTCTTCCTGAGGAATGGCGTTATGGCTGCGATTGTTGACCGGCAGAATGTGGACTTTCTGCTGTTCGAGGTGCTGGGGCTCGGCGAGCTGATCCAGCATGAGCGCTTCAGCCATCTCGATCCGACGGTGATCGGTCAGGCGATGGATTCGGCGCATGCGATCGCGGTTGAGATGTTCCAGCCCAGCGCGTCGCGGCTGGATCAGGACCCGCCCAAGGCGGTGAATGGCAGGGTCACGGCTTCGGAAGATATCACGCGCGCTTTGCGGGCCTATGCGGAGGCGGGGCTGGCGGCGCAGTCATTCGACTTCGAGAGCGGTGGTCTGCAATTCCCGTTCGTGCTGACGCAGGCGATCAACGGGATGTTCAACGCGGCCAACCTGCCGCTGTTCAACTACTGGCTGCTGACGACGGCGGCGGCGAACCTGCTGCAGACATTCGGCACCGAGCAGCAGAAGACCACCTTCGCGGCGAAGATGATCGAGGGGCAGTGGACGGGGACGATGTGCCTCTCCGAGCCGCAGGCGGGGTCCTCCCTCTCCGACATCACCACGCGTGCGCAGGACATGGGCGATGGGACTTACCACATCAAGGGCACCAAGATGTGGATCTCGGGCGCGGGGCATGACTTCAGCGAGAACATCATCAACCTCGTGCTGGCGAAAATTCCCGGCGCGCCTCCGGGTGTGAAGGGCATCTCGCTGTTCATCGTGCCGCAGCGTGTTGTCGGCGCTGATGGGAAGGCGGGCGAGCTGAACAATGTCACGCTGGTGGGGCTGAACCACAAGATGGGGCAGCGGGGCACGACCAACTGCATGCTGAACTTTGGCGAGAGTGGGCCGACGGTTGGCTATCTGATCGGCGAGCCCAATCAGGGGCTGCGCTACATGTTCCAGATGATGAACGAGGCGCGCATTTCGGTTGGGCATGGCGCGACCATGTCTGGGTTGTCCGGGTATCTGTATTCGCTGGAGTATGCGCGCGATCGTCTGCAGGGCCGCAAGCCGGGGCAGAAGGATCCGACGTCGGCGCAGGTTCCGATTGTCGAGCATGCCGATGTGCGGCGGATGTTGCTGGCGCAGAAGGCGCAGGTTGAGGGCGCGATGGCGCTGTGCGGGTATGCGGCGACGCTGGTGGACCGGAAAGCGATCTCGGACAACGAGCAGGAGAGGCACGAGCTTGAGCTGCTGCTCGAAGTGCTGACGCCGATCGTGAAGTCTTGGCCTTCGGAGTATTGCCTCGAGGCAAACAAGTTGGCGATCCAGATACTCGGCGGCGCGGGTTATACGATGGATCACCCGGTGGAGCGCTTCTATCGCGACAACCGGCTGAACCACATCCATGAGGGCGCGCTGGGCATTCAGGGCATTGATATGCTCGGGCGCAAGGTTCGCATGGAGAGCGGACGTGGGCTGGAGCTGCTGTTTGCGCGGATCGAGAGCACGATTGGCGAGGCGGCTGGGTCGGCTGAACTGAAGCCTTATGCGGATCAGCTTGAGCGTGGGATTGCGCGCTGGAGGGGGGCGACGGCGGCGGCCCTCGCCTGCCCGGATACGGAGCGGAGCCTGGCGAACGCCACGTTGTATCTGGATGCGTCGGGATTGGTGGTTGTCGGCTGGCTGTGGCTGAAGCAGGCGATTGCCGCGAGCGCTGGGCAGAGCAAGACGCCGGGGAGCTTCTATGCGGGCAAGCTGGCGGCGTGCCGGTATTACTTCCGCTATATGCTGCCGATGGCGGACAATGGTTTCGCGCTGGTCGAGCAGCTGGATGATACGTGTCTGGCGCTTGAGCCGGACATGCTGGTGGGGCGGTTAGGTTAGTCCGCTGAACCGTAGGGTGCATCTTGATGCACCTGTGGTCGGTCGCGGTGCATCAAGATGCACCCTACTTCCCATCGTGACGCGATCTTTCCTTCGGACCAGCGCTGCTGTCCGGGATGCTTGTTGTCGTTCCTCCCAAGAGGGAGCGGGGCGCATGAAGTCACGCCGTGGGTAGTGCCTGTGCTGATCTCGTGGATCAGCTGATGCGCGTCTTCACGCGCCCCGTGTCTGGCCGTTTGTCCCGGTTCAGCCGCATGAGGAGTTGTCTCGGTCTTCCAGGGTACGTCGTTGCCCCTGGCGCCTTAGCTCCGTGCCTGTTCACCCGGTTCAGCGTGTCAGGGGGCCTAACCGACCGTCCCCCTGGCCCCTCCGGTTTCACATCCCCCGGAGGCCATGCCGTTCGAAGTTCGTTTCGCCCCACGGGACGTTCCCCGCAGGACTTCCTCGCTGTGCTGTCCAAAGAGGGATCCTCACCCCTCTCCGCGCTGACGCCTCGATAGCCACGCCGGCCAACGCCCCCACATCCAGAGTTTCGGACGTCTCCTGGACCTCCCTCATGTGGGTGCGGGGATGTTGTAGCAGGTGGGGGATGGGGTGCGGGTTTGTGGTTCCGGCTGCCCTACAGCAGATTGTTGAAATGCCGTTGGAAACGTGGGTTTTCGGGGGGCTCCGTCCTACAGGTGGCGTGTTGGATTCCGCGGAATCTGGATGGAACTCACGGACGTCATTCTCGGGCTTGTCCCGAGAATCTTGGTTCTTGAATCGTGGTGATGAACTGCGTGTCCCGCTGATGATCCAACCGAGATTCTCGGCACAAGGCCGAGAATGACTCCCCTTTATTGCGCGCAACTGGGTCGTCATTGGCGACGACGCGAAGCGGCGAGCGCGCGGCGGTCAGATGAGGTCGCGGGGGAGTGTGGTTTTGTTGCGGAGGGTGGTGAGGGGTTCGCCGTTGGACCAGGCTTGGAGGGATTCCTCGAGGTGGAAGGAGGTGGCGTCGCAGGTGAGTGTGTAGCTGGCCTGGAGGCGGCAGTCCCAGCCGGGGCGCTTCCAGGTTGAGGTGGTGGTGTGCTGCCATTTACTGGAGAGCGGGTCGCCTGCGGTGATCTCGCAGATTTCTTCGCGGGCGGATGAGAGCTCGCTGTCGGCGCCGCCGACCTTGTAGGCGTAGGCGGGTGTTGCGTTGACGATGCGGATGCGGCCGGTGGCGTCTGGCGATGAGGGTTGGTAGGTGGCGGGCGGTTGGGCGGCGCTGTTGGTTTCGGGGATCGGGAATGGCGCCGGGGCGCGCTCGGCCGCGCGGACTGGCAGGATGAGCGTGGATTGGCCGGAGGCGATGGTGAAGGTGGGCGTGGCGGGCGATGGCCAGATCATCGGCCACTGGCTTTCCGACAGACTGAGGCGGATGCGTGATCCGGCTGTGAAGCGGTGGGCGATGGGACGTAGGTCTATGTCGAGATCGTAGGCCTGCCCGGCTTCGAGCGGAGTGGGTTGCGACATCGACTTGCGGCGCGTGAGATTGAGCACGCCCCAGGTGACGAGCCAGCTCTTGCCGTCTGCGCAGACCTCGTTGAGGCGCAGGACGACGTTGGCGATGGGCGTGTCGCTGGCGAGCGCGAGTTTCACTTTTGGCGCGCCGAGGATTTCGAGGTCGGCGGCGAGTGGTGCGGTGTCGAAGATCGTCGAGAGCTGGTCGTCGTGGGATTGTTCGATCGGCGGGCGGTCGAGCCATTCGGGCTTGGTCGTTCCGACGATGCCTTTGTCGCGGTGGATGATCGGGGCGCCGCCAATAGCGGTTGAGGCGAGCGCGCCTGTGTTCAGGAAGTAGCGGTGCGTGCTGGTTCTGGTGGGCCAGTTGGATTCTGCGATCCAGCGGCCGGGGATGGCTGCGCCCTGCACTTCTGATGTTGTTGACGTGGGCATGAAGCAGCGCAGGCGTGGCTCGTTCATGATGCCGGTGGCCTCGCCCATGAGCCAGTGACGCCACCAGCGGATTTCTTCATAGGCCCAGTCGAGGCCCTGCGGTGTGGCGAGGTTTGGATAGGTGTGGCCCCATGGGCCGATGAGCGCCTTGGCGGGGGACTTCAGTTTTTCGAGGAGGCGGAGGACGGGGACGGCGTAGGTGTCGTTCCAGCCGCTGACGAGATAGGTGGGGATGTCGATGGCGGCGTAGTTTTCCGAGACGGAGCCTCGGTTCCAGTAAGCGTCCTTGCGCTGGTGCTGCAGCCAGGTGGCGAGGATGGAGGGTGTGGCGTCGAGGCGTTGTTGCCACATCGTGCGCCAGGCGTCGCCGACGATGGTGGGGTCTGGCGGGCCGGCCATGACGTTCTTGAAGACGACTCCCCACTGGAAGTTCGTGCGGCCGAGCGCGCCGCCGATATAGTGGGCGTCATCCGTGTAGCGGTTATCGCAACAGCCCATCGGCATGATGGCCTTGAGCGCGGGCGGACGGCGGGCGGCGATCTGCAGCGTGTTGATGCCGCCCCAGGAGAGGCCGCGCATGCCGACTGCGCCGGTGCACCAATCCTGCCTGGCGAGCCAGGCGATGATCGCCTCGCCGTCTTCGAGTTCGTGTTCGGAGTATTCGTCGGTGATGACGCCTTCGCTGTCGCCGCTGCCGCGGACGTCGACGCGTGCGAAGGCGATGCCGGCTTCGGCGAGGGTCTTGCCCCAGATGTCGTCATAGGCGCGGTAGAGGTCGCGCTTGCGATAGGGGATGTATTCGAGGACCGCCGGGTGGCGTTGGGCGCCTTCGGGAATCCAGAGACGGGCTGAGAGGCGGACGCCGTCGCGCATGGGGATCCATGTGTGCTCGACGACGCGGAAGGGTTGCGCGGCGGGCTTCTCCCATGGGGTGGGTGCGTGTCCGCAGGCGGCGGCGAGGCCGAGGGCTGCGCCGGACGCCAGCACGGCTCTGCGCGGCAGCACGAATTCGGAATCACTCACGCCTGTTTCCTCCGTTTTTAGGCGGAGGCTAGCACAGGCGCAGAGTCAGGCCATTGGGCTGTCAGGCCATTGGCTTCGCGGCGCGTGCGGTTGCCTGTGCGGCATACCAGTCGAGCACGTCGGGGTTCGCCATCGCGTCGCGGTTGATGATCTTCTCGATGGGGCGGCCCTGATAGAGTCGCTTGATGGGGAGTTCCTGCTTCTTGCCGGAGAGCGTGCGCGGGATGCCGGGGGCGACGATGATCTCGTCGGGGACGAAGCGCGGCGAGAGTGAGCCGCGGATGGAGGCGGCGATGCGGGCGTTGAGGTCTGCGTTCAACGTTACGCCTTCGCGGAGGACGAGGAACATCACGAGGTCGCTTTCGCCATTGCCGCGTTCGAGTTCGATGACCATGGAGTCGAGCACGTCATCGAGGCGTTCGACGGCGGCGTAGATCTCGCTGGTGCCCATGCGAACGCCGTTGCGGTTGATGGTGGCGTCGCTGCGGCCTGTGATGGAGCAGCTGCCGTCTGCGTGGATGGTGAGCCAGTCGCCGTGGCGCCAGATGCCGGGATAGGTGTCGAAGTAGGACGAGAGGTAGCGCTCGTTGCGGTCATCGCCCCAGAAGTAGATCGGCATGGAGGGGAGCGGGCGCGTGCAGACGAGTTCGCCGACTTCGCCGATGACGGGCTTGCCCTCGTCGTTCCAGGCTTCGGTGGCGACGCCGAGCTGGCGGCATTGCATGCGGCCGGTGTCGAGCGGGAGTTCGCGGTTGCCGCCGACGAAGCAGGCGGCGATGTCTGTGCCGCCGGAGATGTTGGACCACCAGATGCTGGGTGTGCCGATGGAGGCGAACTGGGCTGTGCCCCAGTCCTGCACGTCGGGCGGGAGCGGCGAGCCGGTGGAGCCGATGGCGCGGATGCTGGAGAGGTCGCCGCAGGCTTTCAGTTCGAGGCCGGCCTTCATGCAGTTGGTGTAGAAGGCGGCGCCTGCTCCGAAGAACGTCACTTTGTTGCGGGCGGCGAAGCGCCAGAGGACGCTCCAGTCGGGCTTGTCCTTCGGGCCGGAGGGGCTGCCGTCGTAGATGCAGATGGTGGTGCCGCCGAGGAGGCCGGCGAGTTGGGAGTTCCACATCACCCAGCCGGTGGACGAGTACCAGTGGAAGCGCTCGCCCAGCGTGTTGGGATCGTAGCTGGCGCCGAGATCGCCGTGTTTGCCGCCGGCGAGTGCGGTGAGGATGACGCCGCCATGGCTGTGGACCAGCGGCTTGGGCAGGCCGGTGGTGCCGCTGGAGTAGAGGATCCAGAGCGGGTGATCGAAGGGGAGCCATTCGGGTTCGAAGGCGTCGATCTCTGCGCCGGTGCGGGAGACGGCGGCGGCGAAGGTGCGTTCGGCTTTCAGCTTGCTCGTCGCGTGGGGCGTTTCGAGCAGGATGAGGCTTTCGAGCGTGGGTAGAGCTTCACGCAGGCCGGCGACTGTGGCGCTGCGATCCATCGGGCGGCCGGCATAGTGAACGCCGTCGGCGGCGATCAGGACCTTTGGCGTGACCTGGCTGAAGCGGTCGACCACGGCGGGCGTGCCCATGTCGGGGGCGCAGATGCTCCAGACGGCGCCGATGCTGGCGCATGCGAGCATGGCGATGATGGCTTCGGGGCCGTTGGGCAGGTAGGCGACGACGCGCTGGCCGCGCTTTACGCCAAGCTCGCGGAGGGTGAGCGCCATGGAGGCGATCTGGCGGCGGAGTTCGGGCCAGGAGAGTTCGCGGACTTCGCCCTGCTCGTTCTCCGCGATGATGGCGGGCTGGCCGGCGGCGTGTGCGGGGGCGACATGGCGGAGGACATGCTGCGCGTAGTTCATCTGCGCGCCTTCGAACCAGACTGCGCCGGGCATCTGTTCCTTGCTTAACGCCTTGGTCCAGGGCGTTGGCGAGGCAAGCTGGTGGTAGTCCCAGATCGAGCGCCAGAAGGCTTCCATGTCCGTGACTGACCAGCGCCACATCGCTTCGTAGTCAGCGAAGGAGAGATCGCGTTCGCGTGCGAGCCAGTCGCGATAGAGTTTCATCTGCGGAACGGGATTGCTGGACATAAGCACTCAATTCTCGAAGGGCTGCGGCACAAGGGTCGCGAGTTGAATCATCATTGGAGGCCTTCTGCGCGACACCGACTCGAGTCGCTCGCGCGACAGGGGCTCAAATGCAGCTCAGGGATCTCGCCGCTCGTCTTACACCGAAGGCGGATAGCCACAATAATGCGCAGGCCGCCTGTTCGTTAGTCGCTTATCGACGCCTTTCAAGAGCGCCGAGAACACGAATTGCCCAAGCTGCGAACGCAGTTTGCACAATGCGCAGTCGTTTCATCCCGCAGTGCAGCGAAAAGCGAATTTAACGTTGCGACCACAGGGGTGTTCGTCACTGTTGGGTCACAAATAAGAAAACGGCTCGTCGGGAAGAGACGCATCAGAGGTCAGGTAACCATGGGTGCGCGCAGCACTTCGAAATGCGCGCAGGGGACTGAGTCTCGCGCCTCCGGCGCCTGCCTTGCCACTTCGCAAGCCAGGCTGAAGCAGACGCGTGCTCGCCCACATTCTTTGGCTGTCCGGCGGAGGCACTCAGCCGCCACTTATTTGGAGTTGATTGCTTACCAGACCGCTTTCCAAACCGAACCAAAGAACCTGCCTCTAGCTCTCTACTAGCCGCCTACCAACCACCCACTCTCACAAAGCCCACTCTGCTCACATCAAGGGGACCACATGAAAAACGATGTCTCGAGACGCAACTTCCTGAGAACATCTCTCTACACCGCAGGCGCCGCTGGCGCAGCGATGCAACTCGCAGCTCCGCAAGCGTTCGCGCAGGCGCCGATGCAAGTGAAAGCTCCGTCGGTCGAAACGCCGCCGGTCATCAACCTGGGCGCCAACACGCTCTCGATCGGCCCGTCGGCCAAAGCGCTGGAAGCCATCGGCAAGTACGCCGTGAAAGCCGGCGGATACGGCGGCCGTGAAGGCAACGAGTTCGTCGAGACGATCTCGAAGCAACTCGGCGTGCCGACCGACCACATCGCTGTCTACCCGGGTTCGGGCACGCCGCTCGACCTCGTGACCGTCGCCTTCACCGGCCCGGACAAAGCCCTCGTCACGGCTGACGTCACCTACGAACAAGCCTGGCGCACCTCGCAACGCCAAGGCGCACGCCTGACGAAAGTCACCCAGCGCAAAGACTACAGCCACGATGTCGAAGGCATGGTGAAAGCTGAAGCCGCGCCGGGCATGATCTACATCTGCAACCCGAACAACCCGACCGGCGGCATCAACCTCCGCAAGGACATCGAGTTCGCCGCGAAGAACAAGCCGAAGGGCTCGGTTCTGGTCGTGGACGAAGCCTACATCCACTTCTCGGACAACGCGACGACCGCCGCCGACCTCGTCAACACTGTTGAAGACGTGATCGTGCTGCGCACCTTCTCGAAGCTGTACGGCATGGCCGGCCTCCGCCTTGGCTACGCTGTCGCCAGCCCGGCGAACCTCGCCAAGATGAACGGTGGCTCGGGCCGTAGCCAGGGCATCGTCGCCATGACGACCATCGGCGCCGGCATCGCCAGCCTGACGGACGCCGACCTGGTCCCGTCGCGCCGCTCGATGATCAAAGCTGCACGCACCGACACGGTGAAGTGGCTCGAGAAGCAGGGCTATGCCTGCTCGAAATCGGAAGCCAACTGCTTCCTCGTCGACGTGAAACGTCCGGGCCGCGAATTCCAAGCGGCTCTGGCCACGCACGGCGTCAACATCGGCCGCACCTGGGCCGGCTTTGAAAACTGGCCGCGCGTCAGCGTCGGCACCGAGGCCGAGATGGCTCGCTTCCGCGAAGCCTTCACCGCAGTCATGGCTGGCAAGATGGGTTCCATCGAGCCGGCGGTTCGCCAACGCGCCAGCCTGGAACTTCCGGGCGCAACGCTGCAGCGCGCCAGCTTCGTGGGTACGGGTGCCAACATGATGGCCCTGCACGCCTGCTAAGCGCAGCCGCCTAGACCACTAAAGACTGACTATCCGCCTAACTCGGCATGACGGTTCGCCGTCATGCCCGAGCCTCCTGTTGCCTAAATTTGCTTTTTGTCGGGGAAAGAAAATGAAAGTCGCGTCGCGAAAGATCAAACCACTTCAGAGTAGATTGCGCGGCGCACTTTCGCCGTCGATCGCCATTGCCACCGCTCTCTGTGCAGCCGCGTTCGGGGGCGCTGCGCATGCACAGACAGTGGCGACGACCGTTGATACGGTGGATGCACCTGCCAACCAGCCGCCGCCTCCGGGCAAGGACGATGTGATCATCGTTACCGGTACGCGCGTCACCGGCATGACGATCGAAGAAAGCGCGGCGCCAATCCAGGTCGTGACGGCAGAAGTGCTGACATCGACCGGCGCGACCGACCTTATCAACGCACTGGCCAACCAGACGCCTTCGTTCAACGCCAACCAGACCGGCGGCGACATGGCCAGCCAGACGCTGACGGCGCAAATGCGCGCCCTCTCGCCTAACCACGCACTCGTGCTCATCAACGGCAAGCGTCGCCACATCACGTCGAACGTCGGCGCGGGCAGCGGCTCGATGGCGGCCGACATGGGCCACATCCCGACCTCGATGATCCAACGCGTCGAAGTTCTGACGGACGGCGCCGCGGCGCTGTACGGTTCGGACGCTATCGCCGGCGTGTTCAACGTCATCCTGAAAGACGACTATGAAGGCGGCAGCTTCCAGGCCGGCTACACCGGTTACGAAGACGGCGGCGGCGAGACCGACACCTGGTCTGGCAACTGGGGCTTCGGCAACGAGAGCGCCTACTTCAACGTCGGCTTCGACATCGAAAACCGCGAGACGGTTACCCGTCCCGCTCCATTCGGTCCCGCTGCTTGCGTGGCCAACCGCACCGCTTGCCAAGCCTATCTCGACACCGGCTACCTGAAATACGGTACGGCCTACCGGAACTCGGCACTTGCCGGTTACCTGTCCAGCAACGACGTCAACATGGTTTACAACCCGGAATTCCCGTATGTGAACCACGTCGGCGACCCGCCGGAAATTCACCGCCAGAGCTTCATGTTCAACTCGGGCTGGCACATCAGCGACACCATGGAGCTGTACGCCTATGGTTCGTTCGGCACCAAGCAGGCCAAATCGCACGAGACCTATCGTCGTCCGACCCAGGACGGCGGCGTGGACCTCAACCGCGATGGCGATCGCGCCGACACCGTGAACGGCGTTCGCGAGAGCCAGGTCAACAAGTATCCGTACGGCTTCACGCCGTTCGAAGAATCCGATGAGCGCGACTATGAACTCGCCGGCGGTCTGCGTGGCGATTTCGACGGCTGGAACTACGACTTCGCGTCGGTGTACGGCCGCAGCCGCATGGACGTCTTCACGACGAACTCGATGAACTTCACGCTGTGGAACGAGACCGGCACGTCGCCGGAGAACTTCTACGACGGCACGTACTGGTCGTCGAACTGGTCGAACACCGCCAACTTCTCGAAGGACTTCGACATCGGCCTCGCTGGCCCGATGACCTTCGCGACGGGCGTGGAATACCGCGTCGACGAATACGGCATCAAGCCGGGTGAACCTGCTTCTTACTATGGCGCAGGCGCCTCGTCCTTCCCGGGCTACAACCCGGCCGTCAACACCGGTTCGTACGATCGCGACAGCTATGCTGGCTACGTGAACGGCATATTCGAACCGATCGACAACTGGGTGGTCGACCTTGCTGTGCGCTACGAAAAGTACAGCGACTTCGGCGAGCAGACGATCGGCAAGATCACCACGCGCTACGACTTCAACGACATGTTCGCTGTTCGCGGCACGGCCTCCACGGGCTTCCGCGCTCCGACGCTGGGCGAAGGCTTCTACTCGGCCGTCAACGTCGGCCCGACGAGCGCCAGCCCGCAGCTGCAACCGAACGGAGCTGGCGCCGCCACGCTCGGCTTCGGCGCAGGTCTGCAGCCGGAAACGTCGACCAACTACTCGCTGGGCTTCGTGATGCGGGACATCGTCCCGAGCCTCACGATGACGGTTGATGCGTACGAAATCACGATCGAAGATCGTATCGGCCGCGGCAGCTTCGCCTACTCGACCGGTCAGAGCGCAAACACGCGCACGGGCCGCGCCGGTGGCACGCCCAACTCGAACTCGCCCGACCCGGCCGACACCAATGGCGACGGCATCCCGGATGCGGAATACAACCGCGCTCTCGGCGATGCGCTCGTGGCCTTCGGCTATATCGGCGTGTGGAACAACCCGGCTGCACCGGGCGGTTCGCTCGATCCGACGGCGCGTTCGAACATCTCGGTGTCGCTGTTCAACAACGCACTGTCGACCCAAACCCGCGGCGTCGACTGGGTGATGAGCTACGACACGCAGTTCGATTGGGGTGATATCGCCTGGTCGCTGTCTGCCAACTACAACGACATGGAAGTGCTCGAAGCCAAGTCCGCTCCGGCGGTTCTCGGCGGCGCGGTCATGTACAGCCCGCTGACGCTCCGCAACATGGAGACGTCGGATCCGAAATACCGCGTCAACCTCGGCGCGCGCATCACGTGGGGCGACTTCACGCTCAACCTGCGTGAGACGATCTACGGTGAGTCCTACTCGCTGACGTCGGCTGCGGCCCTGCCGCCGGCCGTTCGCAACCAGCTGGACATCGTCCGCTTCCAGAACGTCGACTACTACAAGAACCAGATCAGCACGATGGCACTGTTCAACATCGAGGCTTCCTGGAAACCCATGGAAGACCTGCGCATCACGATCGGCGCAGACAACGTCTTCAACCAGTACCCGGACAAGATTCCGCAGCCGGTGTGGGACTACCAAACGGAGCGCTACAACAACAGCCTGCGTCAGTACATCACCGGCAGCCCGGTGGGTTACTTCGGCCGCAAACTGTTCGCGAAAGTGTCCAAGACGTTCTAGTACGACTGAATGAGTTGATGTGAGCGGCCTGCCGGTTTTGGTCTCCGGGATTCGAAAGGATCCCCGGAGGCCGGGACCGGCGGGTTGCTCACATTCGGCGTTCATGTTGACGGCGTTCAGGCTGGACCTGATGCCGCACCTGTCAGTGTCACAACGCCGGAAAACAGGCCGTCCGCACACGGAAGGCTGGATGCCTGACACTGTAAGTGAGCAAAGCTCGCGTGCCTTTCCCCGGATGATTGCGTATCAGCACCGCCTCTGAAGCTGTTCAAGAGGCGTCCCCGTGGTGTTTTCCCTTCGTGCGGCCAGTTGCGTTGGCATTGCTGCGGCGGCCATGACAGGGGCCCCTGCCCTCGCACAGAGATCAGCGCCGGAAGACACGGTCATCATTACGTCGGCGCGACGGGAAGCGGCGGCGCAGTCGCTGCCGCTCAGCGTTGCGGTTCTGGGCGAGCGCGATCTGAGCGAGATCGACAGTCTCGATAATATTGCTGATCGCGTTGCGGGTGTTCAGGTCGCGATCTCGAACGGATCGCAGGCGACGTTCCAGATTCGTGGACTTGGGGCGGTGGATCACCAGGCGCTGACGCCGAGTGCGGCGGCGGTTCATGTCGATGGCGTGTTTCTCGCGACCAACGTTCAGGCCAGTGCGCTTGCCTATGATCTCAAGCGGGTCGAGGTGCTGAAGGGGCCGCAGGGCGCGATCCAGGGGCGCAATGCGGCGAGCGGGTCGGTGAACATCTTTACCGCGACGCCGACGGATGCGCCGGAGGGCTATATCAAGGCGTCGGCGGGTACGTTTGCGAGCAAGAGCGTTGAGGGTGCGCTGAGCGGGCCACTGGCGGAGGGCGTGAGCGGTCGTGTTGCTGGGCGCATGCTGTTCGAAGGGCCGGCGCTGGAGAATGTTGGCGGGCCTGCGAACGCTGGCGGGCGCAAGAAGCAGCTGGGATTGCGCGGGGCGCTCGACTTCGATCTTGGGGGCGATAGCCAGCTGTTGCTGCGCGCGCATGCTGAGGTCGACAAGGGGATCAACCCGGCTCCGCGTAACTCCAGCCTGACGGTGCAGGATCACCAGATCTCGATTGGCGCGGACGGGCTGCAGCCGACGGACAACAGCTTTACTGGCGCATCGGTTGATTATTCCACGACGCTTGGCGGGTGGACGATCAAGTCGCTGACGGCGTTTGAGGCGTTCCAGCAGCGCTATGGCTTCGACTTCGATGGGATGCCTGCGCCGCTGGCCAATCTTTCCTATGATCGCGATTTCCAGCAGGTGAGCCAGGAAGTGACGGCGGCGACGCGCTGGTCGGGCGGCAGCCTGATTGCGGGCGTTTCGCTGGCGACGGAGGATTTCAGTCAGGATTATCTGATCTGGTGCGGCACGCTGAATGCGTCGACGCTGGCCGGCACTTGCGCCTATCCGGGGGCTGCTGGTCGTGTTGGACCGACACCTGCTTCGACGGCGCCGGCTGTGTCGCTGCTGACGCATATCGACCAGCAGCGCGACATGGGCGCGGTGTTTGCGACGGTTGATCTTGCGATCGATCCCGACACTACGCTGACCATTGGCGGCCGTCAGACGGTGGAGCGCATCGAAGGCGCGGGCTTTGGGCAGCATATCTATGCGGATGGCGTTCGCGCGCTGAACAACCGGTCCGGCATTGGCCCTGCAGTGGGTAAAAACGCGATCGATGAGAACCGTTTCACCGGGATGCTGGCGCTGCAGCGGCGGCTTGGCGATTTCGGGAACGTCTATGCGTCGTTCGGACAGGGCTACAAGAGTGGCGGGTTCAATGGCGAGGTCGCGAACAACGTCACGCACTATCAGGACGAAGGCCTGTTCCGCGCCGAGACGGTCGATGCCTATGAAGTCGGCTTCAAGGGCGATGTGTTCAGCGTGCTGTCGGTAGAGGCTGCGTATTTCTGGCAGGCGATCGATGCGCCGCAGGCGCGGATCTTCGTCGCCTTCCCCCTGCCCGGCGGCGGGCTGATCACGTCGAACTCGCTGGCGAACCTGTATGAGGCGACGGTCAGCGGCGTTGATGTGTCTGCCGTGTGGCGTGCGACGGATACGCTGCGGATCACCGGCGGCGTGGTGGCGCTTGATAGCGAGATCAACCAGCCGCCCAGCGCGAGCGGCGCGGACAACGCGCTGGCTTTCGACGGCAAGCCGCTGCCCTTCGCGTCTGACCTGTCAGTCACGCTTGGGCTGCAGGAGTCGTGGGCGCTTCCCAATGATGGTCGTCTGGGGCTCGACGTGTTCGTCAAGCATCAGAGCGAGTACTTCCTCGACGCCGAAGGTCGTGCAGATCGGCGGCAGGGTCCGGTGACGCTGCTGGACTCCACGCTGCGCTGGTCGCCGAACGACCATCTCGACTTCGAGATTTGGGGACGCAACCTGCTCGACAAGGACTATGCCGTGTCGGGCTATGGGTTCGTTGGCTACAATACGTTCCGGTCACAGCCCGCGACGTGGGGCGTGTCGATCAAGACGCAATTGTAGGTTCGAGCGAGACTACTCGCCGCGATCCGAACCGCCGGTGTGGGCGATGCCGAGGCGGTCGTTGCGGCGGCCGCCTTCGAGGATGTTCTGGAGGCCGTAATTGCCCTCGTGGCAGGCGTATTCGTACACCTTGTCCTCGAGCTTGGTGAGCGGCATCTGGCCCTTCCACACCGAGGTATAGACGGTGGGATCGTTGACCTCGAACTCATAGAGGATCTGGTTGTCGGCGATGCGCGTGAAGCGCTCGACGACCTTGCCGTTCTCCGAGATGAAGGCGCCGCCCGAGCGGGGATCGAGGTGGCGGGTTTCGACGACGAGCGTGTCGCCATCCCAGGTGGCGGTTGAATCGCCCATCCATTGCGGGACGCTGTCGGGGCGATGCTGGCCGTTGATCTTGGCGACGCGCACGTCGTGGATCATCTCCGACATCACCATGAGATGGCTCGGCGTCTGCACGATCTGGAAGTTGTTGTTGTAGAGGTAGTTGCCGAAGGGCGGGCCATTGGTGCCGATGATGAGGCAGCGTTCCGAGTTACCGCGCTCTTCGGGATTGTCATAGCCGGTGCCGCGACGGCCGCCGAGCATGGAGGCGCGCAGCTTGCGGCCGTTCTCCGTCATTCCCGGCATCTTGCCGTCCTCAGGGAATGTCAGGAAGGACGAGCGCTTCTCGCCCTTGATGTTGGCGACCGCGGCGCCGGGATCGGTGTAGGCCACGTCATAGTTGCCGACGCCAGGAAGCGCCTTGCCCTTTTCAGGCGCGCCTTCCTTCGGATCGACATAGGCCTTCTCGGTTTTCATGCGCACGTTGAACAGCGAGCGGCCTTCGAGCTGGGCGGCCTGCTCTTCGCTGAGGATCAGCGGGTAGCCTTGCGGGCGTTCCATCCGCGAGACGGATGCGTTGGTCCAGAAGCCGTGCAGATCCGGCTTGCCATCGGCGGTGCGCGGGGCCTTGAAGTCGCCGGTGAACTGAGCGCCCGATTTCACGACCTGCGGCACGGCCGGCGCCATCGCGGCGGCTGGAGGCGTGGTCGTTCCCTGCGCCATGGCCAGCGGGGCGAGGATCGCGGCGATGGCCGCACACGATGCGACGGCGTAAATGCTGGGCTTCAAGTTTCTCTCCCGGATCGGCGCTTTGCGCTGCTATTTGCCGAGGAGTGTGCCTTCAAACACCCTGCCTGTCATGGCGCCGGGGCGTTCGCCTTTGCGTGAGGGCCTGACACTGACAGGGCTGGCGGTCGGTCGCTTTGCACACCGGGATGCCGATTAACGCCCATTTGAGCGGACATGACGCCACATGAAACGGCAGACCTTGTTTCTACGAGCAAGTTTCTGCTGATTTTCGCTACGGTAACGCGATTGGGAGTCAGCCTTTCCCCTCAGTCTTGCTAGACGAAGCCATACGACCACGGCGAATGCCGGGCATCAGGGAGAGTTTGCTTTGGGAATCCGCAATACAGGACTGTCTGGCGTTGCCTTGCTGGCGATCGCCTTTGGGGCGAGCGCCGCCTATGCGCAGCAGCGACCGGCCGCTCCGACGCCTGCCGCGCCTCCGTCGGCTGAAGCCGTCGCCGCCGCCAATGCCGAGATTGCCAAGCCCCGCACCGAGCCGGGCTACAAGGCTCCGCGCCTGGCCATCGGCCAGCCTGACCTGCAGGGCATGTGGACGAATGCGTCGATCACCGCCCTCACCCGCCCGTCCGAGTTCAACAAGCTGGTGCTCACCGAAGAGGAAGCCCACCACGCCACGGAATCGAACCCGCTGACGGTTCGCCAGCGCACGGACGACGCCGGCAACAACCTGACCAAGTCGGACGGCAAGGACCTGAACTCGGGCCGCGGCTACAACGCGTTCTGGATCAGCCCGGGCGACGGCTATGGCAATGTCAAAGGCACGTTCCGCACCTCGTGGATCGTCGACCCGCCGAACGGCCAGATCCCGATCACGGCCGACGGTCGCAAGCTGCAGGCGGAAATGGCCAAGGGCCTGCCGCGCGGCGGCTTCAACAACCCGGAAGAGCGCGGCCTTGGCGAGCGCTGCGTGATCTCGTTCGCCGGCCATGCCGGCCCGATCATGAACAACAGCCGGTACTACAACGACAACTTCCAGATCGTGCAGTCGCCGGATGCGGTGATGATCCTGCTCGAGATGAACCACGACGCGCGCATCATTCCGCTCGGCAAGAACCTCAAGCACCGCCCCGCTGAAATGGCGCCGTATATGGGCGACTCGATCGGCTGGTGGGAAGGCGACACGCTGGTCGTCGAGACCGTGCACTTCAACAACGCGCAGGTCGCGATGGGTCGCGTGCCGCTGTCGAAGGATGGCAAGCTGATCGAGCGCTTCACCCGCTATAATGACAAGCAGGTGCTGTACGAGTTCGAGGTCAACGATCCTGCGATCTACAGCCAGGTGTGGAAGGGCGAAATGTCGTTCAACCCGTCGCAGGGCATCTACGAATACGCCTGCCATGAGGGCAACTACGCCATGCACGGCATCCTGTCGGGCGCGCGCGTGAACGAAGCCGAGGGCAAGGACGTGGGCGACGGTCGCCAGGGCGAATAGATCGCTCGAACGGACAAAGAATAAGGGCGGCCGGCGCATGCCAGCCGCCCTTTTTTATTGCGCGCCGGGATCGGCCGTTAGGCCATTTTCGCCGAGACTTTGGTGAAGGTGGTGTTGGCGTTCTTGCCGAGGGCGGTGACGCCGCCGATGACGGCGACGGCGATCAGAGCAGCGATGAGGCCGTACTCGATGGCGGTTGCGCCGCTCTTGCAGGCTGCGAAGGATTTGCTGGTCGCGATACGCTTGATGAACTGTTGCATGGTCTTAGCCCCGGGTTGGCACGCTGGCCCCCACCGGGCCGCCTTTCGGAACACCATGCACGGATAGTGATAATTTCTTGGGGTGGGACGTTCATGAAATTCAACCGATTAACCTAGAGTACTAGGGGCAAACCCGGGGGCTTAGCTGCGGCAAAGCTGTCATTCGCAGCCGCCCTGCCCGCCGCGCCAATCGTGGCGAAAGCGCCGTGTTTGGCGGCTCGGTGCTGCGCGACGCAGCAGTTACGCATCGGAATTGGGCGAGCCTGCCATGTTCGAAACGGTTCCATCGCGCGCGGCGATGTTACTGCCTGATGGATGGGAGCCGGGTGGAGGGACGTGCGTTGAGTTCGTGGTGAAGGAGCAATGCATGTCTATGATCACGGGCCGAGTTGCCGGGAAGCTCATCAAGGTCGAGGACCACGCTCACTGGAAGAATGTGGAGCTGATGTCCTGCGTCGTCGTCGGCGGGCCGGCGGTGCGCTTCGACGAGTTCGAGAGCGTCGCATTCATGAACTGCGTGTTCCTGTATGACGGCATGGAAGTCGAAGGCCGAGAGTGGCTTTCGTTCATGAGCATGGAGCGCATGCGTGCGCCGATGCGGGCGCCGCGTCGTCCTAACTAGATTGGAAGTTCAGATGCCGGCGTAGTCACGCCAGGCGCCATCACGGCCGCGCAAACGTGTGCGGCCGTTTTCGGTTTCGACATCTGCAGGTGACGCGAGGGCTTTCGAAACGCCGCCGGGAATGTCGATGACATAGTGGGGTTGCGCGAGACCGGAGACGCGGTCGCGCATCTGGCGGACGAGATCCTGCCCCTGCTCTACCGTGGTGCGGAAATGTGATGTGCCGGGGGCGAGGTCTGCGTGGTGCAGATAGTAGGGCTTGATGCGCAGCTCGACAAAGGCGCGCATGAGCTGTTCCAGCGTCTCGATGTCGTCGTTGACGCCTTTCAGGAGAACCGTCTGGCTGAGCAGCGGGATGCCGGCGTCTATGAGGCGGGCGCAGGCGGCGCGGGCGGCGGGCGATAGTTCCTGCGAATGGTTGCAGTGGACGGCGACATAGACCGCTTTCGAGGATGAGCGGATCGCCTGGACGAAATCATCGGTGATGCGCTCGGGGTCTGCGACCGGCATGCGGGTGTGCCAGCGGATGACCTTCACATGCGGGATGGCTTCGAGTTCGCGCGTGAGAGCGGCGGCGCGGCGGGCCGACAGCATGAAGGGGTCGCCACCAGTGATGATGACTTCCCAGATTTCAGAATGCTCGCGGATATAGGCGAGCGCGGCGGTGAGTTCGGCGGGCGAGAGATTGCCGTCCTTGTCCGGGCCGACCATTTCGCGGCGGAAGCAGAAGCGGCAATAGACCGGGCAGACCGAGACGGCCTTCAGCAGCACGCGATCGGGATAGCGGTGGACGATGCCTTCGACGGGCTCGTGCGTCTTGTCGCCGATGGGATCGGGCAGCTCTTCGGGCTGCATGTCGAGTTCGGCGCGCGAGGGCACGAACTGGCGGGCGATGGGATCGTTGGCGGCGTCGCGATCGATCAGGGCGGCGAGCGCGGGCGTGATGGCGGTGGCGTAGGCGGCGGTGACGTCTGCGAGTTGCTGCGCCTCGCCAGGTGTAACGAGACCTGCGGCGGCGAGATCGCCTGCGGTGCGCAGCGTTCTGGCGGCTTGGTTAAGGTGAACAAGTCGGGTCAAAGGGGCCTCTATGCGGGGCCTCTATCGCGCCCTCAGCTCTGCCTGTCCAGCAGCATGCCCAGATCCTCGACCGCCTTGGCGGCGCGCTCGTCCACGCCCTGTTCGCGCAGGATGCTGGCGAAAAGCTGGCTGGCGCGCGGGGCGGTGTCGCACTCGGACACGGCGTCGCGGAGTTCGGGCCAGAGATCGTTCATGAAATCGGACGCCAGGGTGAGCATGCCGCCGGCGGCCAGCAGCATCATGGGGATGCCGCCGGAGGTGTCGAGGCCGCCCATGCCGGAGAAGATGGCGCTGCTGTTGCGGGCGTCGTTGAACTCTTTCTGGTGGTCTTTCACGAACCGGGAGACGAACCGTTCGGTCTTCCAGTGCACCCATTCGGATGTGCAGGGCTTGGGCGTCGAGGCGCAGCTGGCGAAGACTGGCAGGCAGGCCAGCGCGAGGGCGGCGATGCGCATGCGAATATGGTGGGCCATGGGTGATCCCTGCTCTGCTTCCCGTGCAAGCTAGGGCGAGCCGAGGCGATCCAGCAAGCCCGCAAGGTCTTCCGGATACACTGGATCGGTGGTGGAACGCAGCGCGTCACACGTCCACCAGCGATGTTCGACCATGATGTTGCGCTCATGGTCGGTCCAGCCATCGCGGGAGAGCGTGTTGTGGGCGACGCGGATGTGGAAGTAGCGCTCGTCGACCATTGTCTCGATGCCGTCAGACCACATCATCGGGAAGCTGCGGGTGAGGACGATCGGGCCGACCGCATTGATGGTGTGGCCGGTTTCTTCCCAGAGTTCGCGGATGGCGGTTTGTTCAAAGGTCTCGCCGGGTTCGACGCCGCCGCCGGGCGTGGCCCAGTAGTCAGCGCCGGCGAGCGCGCCCGTGGTGAAGACAAAGCGGAAGAGGAGGACGCTGTCCTGCGGATCGACGATCAGCAGGCGGGCGGATGGACGCAAGCGCATGTCAGACAGGCGGCGTCCAGAGGACGTCGGCAATGCGGCGGGCGCCGGTGGCGAGCATGACGAGGCGGTCGAAGCCGAGGGCGACGCCGCTGGCTGGCGGCATGTGGGCTAGCGCTGCGAGGAATTCCTCGTCGAGCGGGTAGCGGTCGCCATAGGTGGCTTGTTTCACATCCATCTCGGCTTCGAAGCGGCGGCGTTGTTCGGCGGGGTCGGTGAGTTCGCCGAAGCCGTTGGCGAGCTCCACGCCGCAGGCATAGAGCTCGAAGCGCTCGGCATAGCGCGGGTCGCGAGGCACGGGGCGCGCGAGGGCGGCTTCTTCGGACGGGTATTCGCAGAGGATGGTGAGCCAGCCCTGCCCCAGCTTGGGCTCGATGCGTTCGACGAGGATGCGGCTGAAGAGATCCGACCAGCTGTCTTCGGCGGAGGTGCGGACGCCGATGGCCTGGGCTGCGCGGGCGAGCGCGCGGGCGTCGCCGAAGGTGGCTTCGAGGTCGATCTCGGCATGGCGCTGAAAGGCTTCGGCTACGGGGAGGCGTTCGGGCTCGGGTTGGGGGTCGCAGGACTGGCCGCGCCATTCGAGGGCATCGCGTTTGGTCTGTTCCAGGGCCAGGCGGCAGAGAGCGACGCAATCGGCCATCACGGCGGTGTAGGGCTCGCCCGAGCGATACCATTCCAGCATCGTGAACTCGGAGGAATGGAGCGGGCCTGCCTCTCCATTCCGATAGACGCGGGCGTAATCGAAGATCTTCGTCTCGCCGGCCGCGAGCAGTTTCTTGGCGGCGAACTCCGGCGACGTGTGCAGGTAGTACGGGCGGCGATCGCCGTTTTCGCCGACCCAATCGGTGCGAAAACCGTGCAGATGAGCTTCATTCCCCGGCGACACCTGGAGCGCTCCGCACTCCACTTCCGTGAAGCCATGGGAGCGGAACCAGGACCGGGAGGCATCCCTGATCTTGCCCCGCCCCTCCAGGAAGGGGCGGCGGTCCGCGTGAGAATCCCTGTTCCACCAAGGCTTTGTGTCGGGCAACCGGCGCTCCAATAGCCGCAGAAAGCCGGGCTTGGCCGTCACGGCGGGGCATTGTATGACCGCGCCGCTTCAACAGTTTCCCAGCGACCGAGTCATACTCCGTCGCCACTTCAAAGATAAAGGCGGCTTATCGTGGTTAAAGTCATCGCCAGCGACGTGCGCAAAGGCAATGTGCTCGAGAAGGAAGACGGCCAGCTCTATACGGTCCTCAAGGCTGAAACCTATCGCCCGGGCAAAGGCACGCCGACCGCGACGATCGACATGCGCCGCATCTCCGACGGCGTGAAAGTGGTCGACACCTACAAGACGACCGACCAGCTCGAGCTCGCCTTCGTCGAAGAGGTGAAGCACCAGTTCCTCTACAAGGACGGCGAGCTGTACGTGTTCATGAACCCGACCAACTACGAGCAGGTCATGGTTCCGGCCGCGATGCTGGGCGATGACGCAGCCTATCTCGGCGAGAACATGGACTGCGACCTGCTGATGTTCGATGGCCGCCCGGTGGCGATCAAGCTTCCCCAGCGCGTGACGCTCGAGATCGTCGAGACCGAGCCGGTCGTGAAGGGCCAAACGGCGTCGAGCTCGTACAAGCCGGCCAAGATGTCGAACGGCATCCGCGTGATGGTGCCGCCGCACATCGGCACGGGCACGCGCATCATCGTGTCGACGGAAGACGGCGCCTACGTCGAACGCGCCAAGGACTAGGTTTCGGAATTATCCGGGGAGCGACGCCTTCGCGCCTCCCCGGACACTTTCGCGCCGCGTTATTGCTTGGGCGCGTCGGCCATGGGCGGGCCAGTCAATTCCG
The DNA here is from genome assembly GCA_965229115.1 of Hyphomonadaceae bacterium. GTDB lineage: Bacteria > Pseudomonadota > Alphaproteobacteria > Caulobacterales > Hyphomonadaceae > UBA7672. Next base: position 2,149,120 of record CBDDIR010000003.1, read on the forward strand.
CCTCGATCGCAATCGTGACATCGTCGCTGACACCCATCGTCGATCCCGGCGCGGGAACGCCCGTGGTCATGCCGAAGTCTGCGCGCTTGAGCGATCCTTTGGCGGAGAAGCCGAGGCGGGCGTGAGGATCCTGCGGGATGCCCTTCCAGCCGCCGTTGAATGTCATCGCCAGCGTGACCGGCTTGGTGACGCCGCGCAGGGTGAAATCGCCCGTAACATCAGCGGTGTTGGGGCCGGTCATGGCGATGCTGGTCGACTTGAAGGTCATCTGCGGGAACGCCTTCGTGCTGAGCCAGGGCTCGCTGCTGAGTTCGTCGATGAAGCCGGCGGGCGGCGACGGGATGCTGAGCGAGGTCGGGTCGACCGTTGCCGAGAGTTGCGCTGCGCCCGGATTAGCGGGGTCGAGCTTCAGGTCTGCGGTGAAGCGGGTGAACTGGCCGGTGTAGTGCGAGAAGCCGAGATGGTTGACCGTGAAGATGAGCGTCGCGTGCGACGGGTCGATCTTGTAGTCGCCGGCTGGCAGGCCTTCGATGGAGGGTGCTGCTGCGGCTGGCGCAGGGGCCGCGGCTTCGGTCGCGGGCGCTGCAGGAGCGGCTGCCGGTTCGACCGGCTTTTCCGAACAGGCGGCGAATGCCAGCGCGGCCATGGCGGCGGCGCCCATGAACTTCGAACCCATACGTCCCTCCAACGTTATGCCTGACAGGCTACCTGCTGAAATTCGTGCGATTGGGCGGAAGGTCAACGGGCGACGGGCGGTCAGCTCGCCTTTTCGCTGATGACGCCGGCGGCTTCCTCGTTGAGCGCCTTGGCTTCCTTGCGGGGCACGACCAGCGGCGCCGGTTGCGTCGTGGCGACGTTGCCGCGCATGAGCGACAGGCCGGCTGCGAGGCCGCCCGCCATCTGCATTTCGAGGCGCTGTTCGTCGCGGCGGCGAACGTCGAGGATGTATTCGTCGGCTTCTTCTTCCTCGACGCCGAGATTGACCAGAACGTGCTTGCCGAAGGCCAGCGCGGACTCGAACGTCTCGCGCAGCTGGTAGTCGACGCCGGCATTGATCAGGCGAAGCGCATGGCCGCGATCAAAGGCGCGGACGAACAGCTTGGCGTGCGGGAATTCGGCTTTCGCCAGTTCGACGATCTTGTCGGCGGCTTCGGGCTTCTCAACGCAGACGAGGATGGCTTCGGCTGTGGCGGCGCCGGAGGCGCGGAGCACGTCGAGGCGTGTGCCGTCGCCGTAATAGACCTTGAAGCCGAACTGGCCGGCGGCCCGGATCATCTCGATGTCGATCTCGATGATCGAGACGTCGATGCCTTTGGCCAGCAGCGGTTGCGAGACGACCTGGGCGAAGCGGCCGAAGCCCACGAACAGGACGCGGCCGTGGAGGTCCGAGGCTTCCTCGATGCCGTCCATGGATTCCTTCTCGGCAGGCGTAAGGCGCTCGATCGCCATGACGGCGAGCGGGGTGAGGACCATGGATAGGATGACGATGGCGGTCATCGTGGCGGCGGTTTCGGCATCCATGACGCCAGCGGTCAGCGCGCCGGCATAGAGCACGAAGGCGAACTCCCCGCCCTGCGCGAACAGGGCTGCGCGGTGCAGCGCTTCGCGGTGGTTGGCCTTGAATACGCGGGCGACGATGTAGATGCCCAGCGACTTGACCACCATGAAGGAGACGACGCCGCCGGCGACAATCATCCAGTTCTCGACGACAACGGTGAGGTTCAGCGACATGCCGACGCCGAGGAAGAACAGGCCGAGCAGGATGCCGCGGAAGGGCTCTACATCGGCTTCGAGCTGGTGGCGGAAGGTGGATTCAGAGAGCAGCACACCGGCGAGGAAGGCGCCCATCGCCATGGAGAGGCCGCCCCACTGCATGAACAGGGCCGCGCCGAGAACGACCATGAGGGCGGCGGCTGTCATGACTTCGCGCGCACCCGTCCAGGCGAGGAAGCCGAAGAGCGGGTTCATGAGGTAGCGACCGGCGACGAACACTAGCGCGACGGCGCCGACGGCCAGGGCGAGCGTCTGCCACAGGGGGGCTGCATGTTCGTTGACTTCGGCGCCCGGCATCAGCGAGCCGAGAATGGCGACCAGCGCCAGCAGCGGGATGATGGCGAGGTCTTCCAGCAGCAGGATGGCGACGGAGCGCTGGCCAGCAGGAGAGGACACCTCGCCGCGATCCTCCATCATCTTCATGATGACGGCGGTGGACGACAGGACGAAGCCAAATGCGCCGATGACGGCTGCGGCGGGATTGAGGCCGAACGCCATGCCGACGCCGGACAGGAGAACGCCGCAAGCCACGACCTGAAGCAGGCCCAGCCCGAAGATGTCCCGCCGCATCGCCCACAGCTTGGCGGGGCGCATTTCAAGGCCGATGAGGAACAGGAACATGACGACGCCGAATTCGGCGACATGCAGCACGGACTGCGGATCGTTGAACAGCTTCAGCGCATAGGGACCCACGAGGACGCCCGCCGTGAGGTATCCCAGCACTGCGCCAAGGCCCAGCAGGCGGAAGATCGGGACAGCGACGACGCCTGCGGCCAGAAGGGCTACCGCAAGGCCGAGATCCGTACCGCCGGTTGCGTGTTCCATGTCCGGGCCCCGAGACTGCTAGCGTTTGTCCACCCGTACGCGAAAGGACACGATGGCTGCAAGGAGAAGCGCGCCTCCCCCGGCAATCACGCCTATTACTGCGGCATAGACGGGCGCGTCGCCGTAGGCGCGGGTCTGCGTGTTCGAGAAGCCCCAGATCGCGGCGATGGCGCAAACCGCAGCGATTCCGAAGCATATCTGCTGGGTGAGCTTCGGGTTGATCATGGCGAGGGGTGGGCTGCGCTTGGTGGTGGCGCTGTAGTGCTTCATCACCTTCATGGCTTCGCGCGTCTCGCCTGCCGCGATCGGCACGCGCAGCCATGAGTGGTCGTATCCCATGCCAACGCCGCTGGCGCCGGGGCCCCTGTGGGCGCGCATGGCGAACTGCAGGCAGGAGGGCGATCCCTGCACATATTCCACGCCGATGAGGTCGATGACGCCGCCGGGGGTGAGGCTCTGATAGTCCTCGTCGGCGATGACGGCCTTGCTGGCGAAGATGACATCGCCGTCCTGCGGCTCGCCAGAGCGAATGTTGAGCAGGTTGATGGGGCGGCCGGAGGCGACCATCTGCTTTTCCTGCGCGCGGAAGGCGGCCCATTCGCTAGCGGTCAGGCGCCATCGGGCGATCTCCCCCGCGCCGCTTTCGAGCGCTTCCTTGCGAAGGCCGCTGACGGCGGAGCCGATGAACCAGATGATGGAGATCGGCGCGATCATCAGGCCGATGAAGATCAGCGCGACGGTAAGCGCGCTTTCGCCCTGGGTTTCGAACAGGGTTGCGCCGGTGGCGACCATGGCGGAGCTGCCCGCCGCGAGGCCGCCGGAAATCAGCAGAGATTTTCTTGTGTCGCGCATCCCCCGCCTTCCCGCTCCGAGCGGTTCCCTATTTCAGGCGCTTCTCGAACTCGGCGAAGAAGGTGTCGGTGTGGGCCATAAGCTGCTGCTCCATCTTGCGGAACAGCGAGAGGATTTCCTGGCCCATCTTGGTGACGACTGCGCCGCCGCCCTTCTTGCCGCCCGTGGAGAGTTCAACGAGGGGCTTCTTGAAATCCTTGTTCATGGTGTCGACGAGTTGCCAGGCGCGGGAATAGCTCATCTCCATCGCCTTCGCGGCCTTGGAGATCGAGCCTTCGGCGATGATGTGCTCCAGCAGTTCGGCCTTTCCCGGCCCGAAGGCCCGGTCGCCCCTGGCGATCAGTCGCGCTGTGACCCTTATCGACGCCATATCGCTCTCCGTTGATGCGCCTATCGAACCGCGCTTGGGCTCGAGCGCAAGGGGTTAAGTCCGTTCAGGCGAACAGCAGCTTGCGTGCCTTGGCGAGGCCTTCGACGCCCTTGTCGATGGTTGCATCCGACTTGGCGAAGCAAAGTCGGACGACGGAGGACGCCGGGGCGCTGGTGTAGAAGGCCGAGAACGGGATGGTGGCGACGCCGCATTCCTTCACAGCGCGGACGGCGAAGTCTGCGTCAGCGACGTCGAGGCCGGAGGCGTTGAGGTCAACGCCCATGAAGTAGGTGCCGGCGCTGGGGAGGACGTGGAAGCCTTCCTGTTTAAGCGCCGACGCCATGCGGTCGCGACCGTGGGTGAGCTGATCGCGCATGTCGTCAAAATGCTGGCGGGGCTTGGCGAGGCCGTAGGCGACAGCCTGTTGCAGGTTCGGTGGCGTGGTGAAGGTGAGGAATTGGTGGGCGCGGGCGAACATGGTGGTCAGCGCGGGGGCGGCGCAGGCGAAGCCCACCTTCCAGCCCGTCATCGAGAACATCTTGCCGGCCGAGCCGATCTTGATGGTGCGCTCGCGCATGCCGGGAATACTGAGCATGGACAGGTGCGATGCGCCGTCGAAAACACAGTGCTCCCAGACTTCGTCCGAGATCGCGATGCAGTCATGCTTGATGCATTGCTCGGCGATGAGGCGGAGGTCTTCGGCGCCGAATAGGCTGGCAGTGGGGTTGAGCGGCGTGTTTAGGACTACGGCGCGGGTCTTGGTCGTGAAGGCGGCGGCGAGTTGGGCAGGATCGACGCGCCAGTCGGGCGGTGAGAGGCGGACGAAGCGGGCCGTGGCGCCTGCTCGGCGGAGCATCGGCAGATAACTGTCGTACATCGGCTCGAACAGCACGACTTCGTCGCCGGGCTGTAGCACGGACAGGAGAGCAGCAGCGAGCGCTTCGGTGGCGCCGGAAGTGACTGTGACTTCGCTCTGCCAGTCGAGATCGACGCCCTGCAGGCGCTTGTAATGTTCGGCGACAGCTTCGCGCAGGACCGGCAGGCCGCGCATGGGCGGATACTGGTTCGGACCTTCTATGAGCGCATGGGCGGCGCGTTCGCGGATGTCGAGCGGACCATCCCACTCGGGGAAGCCCTGGCCCAGATTCACCGCGCCGGTTTCCCGCGCGAGACCGGACATGACATCGAAGATGGTGTCGCCGAGAGCGGCGTAAACCGGGTTCATGCCTCGGCCGTCTTGAAGGGACGGACATGCTTCAGCGACGGCACCTTGCCACGCACATCGTCGACCTTCGACAGGTCGAGCGTTGCGAGGATGACGCCGGGATCGACGCCGCCCTCGGCCAGGATCTCGCCCCACGGATCGATGATCAGCGAGTGGCCGAACGTCTCGCGGCCGTCCTGATGCTTGCCGCCTTGTGCGGGGGCGATGATGAAGCAGCCGGTCTCGATGGCGCGCGAACGCAGCAGGATGTGCCAGTGCGCCTCGCCGGTGATGCGCGTGAAAGCGGCGGGTACGGCGATGATCTTCGCGCCGGCCCAAGCGAGGTCGCGATAGAGGTCCGGGAAGCGAACGTCATAGCAGACGGTGAGGCCGAGTTTGGCATCCGGAATATCGGCGATGACCGATGTGCTGCCGGCGAGATAGCTGTCGGACTCGCGGTAGATGTTCCCGGCGTTCAGTTGCACGTCGAACATGTGGATCTTGTCATAGGTCGTGATGACTTCGCCGTCCGGCCCGATCAGGAAGCTGCGGTTGGCGCATTTGGTGTCGTCCGCGCGGATCGCGATCGAGCCGATCAGCAGGGTGACGCCCAGCTCCTTCGCCAGGGCCCGGAAGGCTTTCATGCCCGGATCCGCCGCCTCGGTGGTGGATTTTTCGAAGACCGCCCCCGGTTTCCGGTCCAGCAGCGTGGTCATTTCGGGGGTGGCGATCAGGGTGGCGCCCCCGGCGGCCGCCTCCCGGATCAGGGCGCTCGCCGCAGCGATGTTCTCCGCCACGTCCGTTCCGGACCGCATCTGGACACAGGCAACCCTGATTTGGGACATTGCGAGACCCTTCTGTGCAAAGCCGCCCGAGGCGGCCAAGCCTTCCTTTACCCAGTTTGCGTATATCCGCGATGCTTTCCTAGCATTTGGAAGCCGGTTGTAGTTAACGCCGCAAACTCGCCCAACAGGAGGCCTCCACGTGACTGCCTCTCTCGCTGGTATGCAGATTGCTCACGTGACACCAAGACCACCTCCGCCCGCGACCGCATGGCCCCCGGCATGACGACAACGACCTCTGGCGCATTGGGCCTTCCGCCCAACAACTTCCCTGCCGGCTTACAGGCCGAGCAGCCCAAGTCGCTGTTGCGTTTCGCCCACCGTCTCGACCCGTTCATCGTGTTCGTGTGGGCGGCGTCCACCATGCTGCCCTTCAGCTGGGCCTTCTTGAGCCCGTTCCGTTATGTTGCCGCGGGTTACTTCGCGATTGCGCTGCTGGTTTTCGGCCGCCAGTTTGCCCCTGCGATCGGCCGGTCGTGGCCGCTTCTTATGCTGCCAATCCTTTGTGTTATCTCCGCACTGTGGGCGCCGAGTTCCGAGGAAGCTTTCAGGAAAGGCATGCAGCTTCTATTGACGGGATTCGTCGGCGTTTACGCTGCAACGCGTGTCTCCGGTCGCCACATCCTTATTGCATACTTCCTGACGGAACTGATCGCAGCGGTCTGCAGCGTGATTGTGCCGCATATGGACCAAGGCGCCTGGATCGGTGTTTACGACAGTAAGAACATGTTCGCGATCAACATGTTCGTCCTTTATCTGACCGCCATCCCACTCTTCTTCGGTAAAGAGAATGCGCTTTGGCTGCGCTTGCTAGCGGGCATGGCCATACCGCTGTCGCTGTTCCTGATCTTCATGGCGAAGTCGGGCACGACCACGCTTCTCGTGATCGGCGCCACGATGGTCGTCCTGGCTCACGTGCTAATCTGGAAGCCGGCATCCCGACTGCGGCACGCACGGACAGTCATTGCAGGAGTATTTGCTGTCGCAACCTTGCTGGCTGTGTACGTGATTGTCGGAATCCTTCAGTTCGACATCAAAGATGCGGTCCTTAACGCGCTCGGCAAAGACTCGACCCTGACAGCTCGTACGCTGCTCTGGGATATCGCTCAGCGCGCGATGGACGAGCATCCTTGGACTGGCCTCGGTGCCAACGGCTACTGGCGTTACGAGAACGGGCCAGCCAACACCATGACGAACATCATCATGGGCTGGGATAGGCTGATCGGATTCTCGTTCCACAACTCCTATTATGAGAACGGCGCCAATTACGGCTATCCTGGCTTCTTCGCTACGATCATTCTTGCTGCCTGGGTCTGCATCAGCTCGGCGCTCACCTGGTTCCGCAATCAGTCGCTGATCAACAGCACCTTTCTCGTCATCGCGCTCATGCTGATCGTGCGCACGTTCAGCGAGGTCGACTTGGCCGCAGAATTTTCGGGGGCGGCCGTTCTGATGTTTATTGCGGCGTCACGGAAAGAGCATATCGGCAAAGGCAAAACCGCCTTTTGGCGTGGCAGCGGCGGCATGGTGCGAGCAACGCCGTGACCCAGCAGATCGACGTCAGCGTCGTCATTGCATCCTGGCAGGCAAGTGCGTTTGTCGAGAAAGCGATCGCCTCTGCCCTAGCTTCAACCAATGTGACCGTGGAGGTAATCGCGGTCGACGACGCTTCGCCGGATGACACCTTTGCAGTGCTCTCGCGCGTCGCTCATACGAACCCGCGCGTGTCTGCGCTGGAGTTGAACAAAAACTCCGGTCCGTCAGCCGCCCGAAATCGCGCCATCGAGGCCGCTCGCGGTCGTTATATTTCCGTTCTCGACGCTGACGACATCATCGTGCCCGAACGTCTTGCCGAACTCGTTGCGCTGGCTGACGAGCGTAACGCCGACATTGCCATCGACAACATGTTGAATGTTGATGAGGCCGGCGTGAAACTGGCGGACAACCCATTCTTGAAATCCTCCGAGTTTTCGAAGTGCCGCAGCATCGATCTCGCAACTTGGATCCGCTATAACAATCCAATGGCTGGCGGCGATATGCTGGGCTATCTGAAGCCACTTATCCGACGCAGCAAGCTGGTGGAAACCGGCATCACCTATGATACGGCCCTGCGGAACAGTGAAGACTATTATCTGATCGCCGATCTGCTCGCGACAAAAGCGGTGATGATCTACACCCCAAGCCAAGGGTATCTCTATACCCGGTCGCGTAACTCGACCTCCCACAGGCTCAAGCCCAAGCAGACGCAGGCTTGGCTCGCCGCCGAGTCAAGATTCATTACCCGACATGGCAAACACATGACGGCGGATGAACGCAAAGCTCAGCGCGCGCGCAAAAGAGCTCTCGCCAATGTCGATCAGTTCGTGGCTGTTGCAGATGCGTTGAAAGCCGGAAAACTGGTGACCGCTACAAAGCGTCTGGGATCCGACATTCTTGGGGCCCGTTACACGCTTTCGACCCTGGCAAAGATCGCAGCAGGCAAGGCGTTGCGGCGCAGATTCGTCTAAAGCGGCGTCAAAACGACGTTTCGTGACATCCGCGCTATCAAATCCCCTCCTCACGATGTGAGCGGGCAAGTTGCCGTAGCGGATTGCGCCGGCACGGGATGAGGCTAATTTGCCCCCAGCATAGAGACTCGGCGATCCAACGCTGGGCTTACTCGGAGGGAGATCAGTCATGTTGAACCGCAGGTTAGCGGGCGGCGCAGCCGCTTGCGCGATGGCCGTCGCCTTGGCGTTCGCGTGTGCGATGCCGGGAGGGCAGTCGGGATCGTCATCCTCCAGCCTGGCCAATGCGGCCAACTATGACGCCACCGAGTGGAAGTACTGGGGCGGCGACGCCGGCCAGACGCGCTATGCGCCGCTCAACCAGATCAACCTGCAGACTGTGAACCGCCTGAAGGTGGCGTGGCGCTGGACGGCCGATACGTCCGGCGATCCAGGCTCGGCCAACTACAAGTCGACGCCGCTGCTGGATGACGGCGTGCTGTACATTCCGTGGCTGAACAACGGCATGGCCGCGATTGACGCCGGCACCGGCAAGACGGTGTGGACGTTCGAGCCGCAGCCTGCCGACATTGGCGGTCGCGCCGCTTCGCTCGGCCTGCGCTCGCTCGCCTACTGGACCGACGGCAAGGACAAGCGCGTCTTCCACAATTCGGGCGATGGCCGCCTTATCGCCGTTGATGGCGTAACGGGCAAAGCCATTGCAGGCTTTGGCAAGAACGGCTCGATCAACCTGCGTGAAGGCATCATCGAGGGCACAGACGCGACCGACGTCGGATCCGTCTCGCCTGCTCTCGTGGTCGGCGATGTCATCGTCGTGCAGGTCATCCCGGGCGGCAGCCGCAACAAGGAAGGCGCGCCGGGCAAGATCCGCGGCTTCGACGTGCGCACCGGCAAGGTGGTGTGGACCTTCAACCCGATCGCGCAGCCGGGCGATCCCAATGCCAAGACGTGGGAGAACGGTTCGAACCTCTACACCGGTCAGGCCGGCGCCTGGTCGATGATGAGCGCGGACCCCGAGCTGGGCTATGTCTATATCCCGCTCGAAACGCCCACGAACGAGTTCTATGGCGGCCAGCGCCTTGGCGACGGCCTCTATGGCGAGAGCATTGTCGCCATCAACGCCAAGACGGGCGCACTCGTCTGGTATCACCAGATCGTGCACCACGGCCTGTGGGATTACGACATGCCGGCCGCCCCGATCCTTCACGACATCAAAAAGGACGGGAAGACGATCAAGGCCGCCACCCTGCTGACCAAGCAGGGCCTGACCTTCGTGTTCGATCGCGTGAACGGCAAACCGGTCTGGCCGATCGAAGAGCGTAAAGTGCCGGGCTCCAACATTCCGGGCGAGCGCCCCTCGCCGACGCAGCCCTTCCCGACCAAGCCCGGCCCGATGCTGACGCTCGGCTATGACGAGAACGAGCTGATCGACTTCACGCCCGCGCTTCGCGAAGAGGCGAAGAAGCTCGCCGACCAATACACCAAGGGTCCGCTCTACACGACGCCGACCATGGTCACGGCGACTAACAAGGGCACGTGGCTCTATCCCGGAACGGGCGGCGGCCCCAACTGGAACGGCGCGGCGTTCGATCCCGACACGCATATGCTGTACACGCCCGTGCGTCTCAAGCCGCAATACGCCGGCCTGAAAGCGGGTGATCCGAAAACCACCAACATGCCATTCTATGGCGGTGGCGGCGGCGCACCGATCAATGGGCCGCAAGGCCTGCCGATCATGAAGCCTCCGTATTCGGAAGTGATCGTCACCAACATGGACCAGGGCGAGCACAAGTGGCGCATGCCGATCGGCGATGCGGATGACTTCGTGAAGAACCATCCGGCGCTGAAAGGGCTCAATCTCGACTTCTCGAAGATGGGCAAGTTCGACGTGCGCCCCGGCCCGCTGCTCACCAAGGAGCTGCTGTTCCTCGGCGAGTCCGGCAACATTGGCGGCGGTTCGGGCGGGCCGATGTTCCGCGCCTATGACAAGCGCGATGGCAAGGTGGTGTGGGAGGCGAAGATGCCGAACCTCGTCACCGGCGCACCGATGACCTACGAGCTGAACGGACGCCAGTACGTTGTGTTCACCGTGTCCAAGCGCGGCGAGCCTGCAGAGATGGTGGCGCTCACGCTCGATGGGATGAGCGAGAATGGCGCAGCGCCTGCCGGCGGCGTGCCGCTCGCAGCGGCTCCGCCCTCGACCAAGCTGGCGGCACAGGCGGTGTCGGCAACACCTGAAGAGCTCGCGCTCGGCAAAGGCAAGTTCGACCAGATGTGCGCCATCTGCCATGGCCCGGGCGGCGTCGGCATTTCGGGCGGCAGCGCCCCGCCGATCACCAACCGCACCGACTACGCCAACATCGCGCGCGTGATCGCACAGGGCCAGGGCGAGATGCCCGCGCTGGCCGCAGCGCTTCAGCCGAACGAGATCGACGCTGTTGCGAAATACGTCGTGAAGACGCTCGGACCGCAGCCGCGTCCCGCGCGTGGCGCGCCGGTTGAGGACTAACCGCCGCTGTATCCGCCAATCACCGGCAGGATCTCGCCGGTGATGTAGGAGGACATCTGCGGCGACGCTAGGAAGACAAAGGCCGGTGCGATCTCTTCGGGTTGCGCCGGCCTTTTCATTTGCGTCTGCGAGCCGAACTTCGCGACATCTTCCGCTTCCTTGTCGGCAGGGTTCAGCGGCGTCCACACGGGGCCCGGCGCGACTGCGTTCACGCGGATGCCGCGCGGCAACAGATGCGTCGACAGCGAGCGCGTGAAGGCGTGGATGCCGCCCTTGGTCATTGAATAGTCGAGCAGCGCCTTGTTGCCCTGCAGCCCGGTGATCGAGCCGTTGTTCACGATGGCCGAGCCCTGCCCCATGTGCGGCACAGCCTCCTGGCACATGTGGAACATGCCGTAGAGATTGGTCTTCAGCGTGCGGTCGAAGTGTTCTTCGGTGAGATCTTCGAACTTATCGACGTGAAGCTGGAACGCGGCGTTGTTCACGAGCACGTCGAGCTTGCCGAATTTCGCGACCACCTGCGCGGTGGCGTCCTTGCAGAACGCGCGATCAGTAATGTCGCCGGAGATCAGCAGCGCTTCCTTGCCTTCGTCTGCAACGGCGAGCCGCGTCTGCTCAGCGTCTTCGTGTTCGGAGAGATAGATGATCGCGATCTCTGCGCCCTCGCGCGCATAGAGCACGGCGATCGACCGGCCGATGCCGCTGTCGCCGCCAGTGACGATTGCGACCTTACCCTCGAGCTTGCCTGAGCCCTTGTAGAAGGGCGCGTCATACATCGGCTGCGGATCGAGATCTTCTTCGGAGCCCGGCTTCGGCTGATGCTGCTTGGCGAAGGGCGGAACCGGATACTTGCGTGCGCCGGTCTGCGGCGCTTCGTTCTTCTCCGGAGGCTTCGCCTTCGCGTCGATTTCCGACTGGATCTTGCGATGCGCGGCGGCCGTCTTCTCGGCCTGCACTTCCGCCTGCATCTGTTTATCGCTCATGCCGCATCTCCATCCGGGGTCATCAGACCCCGAACGGGTGCGCAGCAGCTACGTTCCGGCTTCTTGTCCCAGGTGAAGATGGTGGGCGGTGACGGGATCGAACCGCCGACCCTCTCGGTGTAAACGAGATGCTCTGCCAGCTGAGCTAACCGCCCGAACTTCCAACCCTGGCGGGTTCCGAAATGGTCGGAGCGGCGGGATTCGAACCCACGACCCCTAGTCCCCCAGACTAGTGCGCTAACCGGGCTGCGCCACGCTCCGCCAATTCAGGAGCGCCCTTATAGGGGGCTCGTCCGCCGGGAGCAACAACGGGATTCCGGCGCAAAATAAAGGATTTTGGAAGCTCGACCGCCCTTAAGCGGCAGTCCGCACCGCATCCAGGCGCGACTTCAGGTTGGTCAGGTCCGACAGGAGCGACTCCAGCCGCTGCTTGGCCACCGACGAGTCCTTCACGTCCGGCGTGCGGAAGTCGCCACGCTCGACCGCATCGCGGACGGCGTCTTGCAGCTCGCGCACGGATGCGCCGGCCTCTACCGGAACCATCATCTCGTCAGCCCCATTCTGCTCGACTCCGGCAGCCGCCCCCGGCTGGTCTCCGTCGTCGCCTTCGATTGTCTGGCCATCCAGCGCCTTGATGGCGCCGCGGATGGTCAGTCCCTGAACGTGCAGCAGATTCTGCAGCCTGCGCAACAGTTCCATGTCATCGGGGCGATAGAAGCGGCGGCCATCAGGGCGCTTCATCGGACGCAGATTGTCGAATTTCGTTTCCCAGAAGCGGAGCACATGGGTCTTGAGGCCCAGCTCGCCGGCAGCTTCGCCGATCGTGCGGAAGGCCTCAGCCGATTTCTCGCTGGCGTAGGCGGACTCGGATTCCGAGTCTCTTGCCACAACAGCCTGCGATGTAACGGACATTAGTCTCTCCGGGGCGTCTGCGCAGCTTCAACCCTCTGCCGCAATAGTGGAGAAGGCTTGAACGACACCACCCGTCTTGCAGAAATCGGAGCCTCTTCGCCGGTCTTGGGATTGCGACCGACGCGTGCTTTTTTCCGACGCACCACGAAATTTCCGAAACGGGCGAACTTCACGTCCTCATCCCGCTCGAGTTCCACGCAGACAAGCTCGAGCACGCGCTCGAGGAAGTTGCTGGAATCCTGCTTCGTCAGCCCGACCTTCTGGACGAGCCGATCGACGATATCTGCGCGCGTGAGAGTGTTCTCGGGCACCTGCAGCTCCGTGGCGTAAAGGGAGACTAATCTGCGCCGATTCGGATGTTAAGGGGTCTAGCCCTCAAATCTCGAACAATTTCATCCCTTTACGAGATGTTAAATTCGGATGAGGGCGGACCCCCAGGTCAGGCCTCCGCCGATGGCCTCGATCAGCACCAGATCGCCCTGTTTGATGCGTCCATCCTCGGTCGCCGCTGCGAGAGCCAGGGGCACGGAAGCGGCCGACGTGTTGCCGTGGTCGGCGACCGTGGACACGACTTTGTGCTCTTCCAGACCCAGCCGCTCGGCCACGGCCGACAGGATGCGCTGATTTGCCTGGTGAGGCACGAACCAGTCGATGTCCTTGATCTCGATGTTCGCCTGCTGGGCCGCCGCCCGCACGCTATCCGAGATCTTGCCGACGGCGTGCTTGAACACCTGGTTGCCGACCATGCGGAGGTGGCCAACCGTCTGCGTCGTCGACGGGCCGCCATCGACATAGAGCAGATCGCGGAACTTGCCGTCGGAACGCAGGTGGATGCCTTTGACGCCCCGATCACCGGCCTTGGACTTCTCCTGCCGCTCCAGCACCACAGCCCCTGCCCCGTCGCCGAACAGCACGCAGGTCGAACGGTCCGACCAGTCGAGAATGCGCGAGAACGTTTCCGCGCCGATCACCAGCGCTCGCTCGAATTGCCCGCGCACGAGGAAGTTGTCCGCCGTCGCGATGGCAAAGACGAAGCCGGAGCAGACTGCCTGCAGGTCGAACGCGGCGCCGCGCGAGATGCCGAGCTTGTTCTGAATGATCGTCGCTGTTGCGGGGAAGGTGTAGTCCGGCGTCGCCGTGGCACAGACGATCAGGTCGATGTCTTCGGGCCCAACGCCCGCCGCATCCATCGCCTTCTTCGCAGCAATCGCGCCGAGGTCAGACGTCGTCTCGCCGTCTGCCGCGATGTGGCGCTTCTTGATGCCAGTGCGGGCCGTGATCCATTCGTCCGTCGTGTCGACCATCTTGGCGAGGTCTTCATTGGTCAGCGCCCGGTCCGGCAGATGCCCACCAACGCCACGGATAACGGATACGAATTCTGTCACGCCAACGCCTCGTAACTACTTGGCAGCCTGTTCAGTCGGCGCAGCAACAGGCGCCGCGGCGCTCGTGCTGGCGACCAGCCGCTTCAGATTATCCTCGACTTCGGTGCGGAAGTGGCTTTCGCCCATGCCCGCAGCGACCGAGATCGCCTTTTCGAAGCCAATCGAGTCAGTCCCGCCATGGCTTTTCACCACAACGCCGTTGAGGCCCAGAAACACTGCGCCGTTGACCTTACGCGGGTCCATCTTCTCCCGCATCTTCTTCAGTCCCGGCATGACCAGTAACGCGCCGAGCATGGCGATAGGTCCGGATTTAAGTGCGTCCTTGATCATATCGGACATCATCCGCGCGATGCCCTCGGCCGTCTTCAGCGCGACGTTGCCCGTAAAGCCGTCTGCAACCACCACGTCGATGGTGCCGTAACCGATCTTGTCGGGCTCGATATAGCCGCGGAAATCCATCTGCAGGTTCGACCCGCGGATCAGGCGCGCAGCCTCCCGTATCGACTCATGGCCCTTGAGCTCTTCCGAGCCGATGTTCAGCAGCGCAACGCGCGGATTTTCCACGCCGTTCACGACGCGCGCATAGGCCTGGCCCATGATCGCAAACTCGACCAGCTGCTCCGCCGTGGCCGCAATGTCCGCGCCAAGGTCCAGCATGGCGCACACGCCGGTGCGCGTCGGCCAGTTCGCCGCCAGCGCGGGACGCTCCACGCCCTCAGCTTTCTTGAGCACGAACATCGCCTGACCCATCAGGGCGCCCGTGTTGCCGGCCGAGACAGCGGCAATCGCCTCGCCATTCTTCACGGCCTCAATGGCGTTCCACATCGAGGAGCCCTTACCCCGCCGAACGGCGTCAGCAGGCTTGGCATCCATCGCGATGAACTTGTCGGTGTGACGGATGGTGGTGCGCGGCGCAGCGGTCGGCGCTTTCGCCATCAGCGGCGCCAGCTGGGCCTCGTCGCCATGCAGCAGGAAATGCAGGTCACTACGGCGCTTGGCGAACAGCTCAAGCCCTTCAACGACGATCAGGGGCGCGTTATCGCCGCCCATCCCATCGATGGAAATGATCTTCCGATCCGCCATGTCGCCGATGCGCTCCAGCGTGACACTTCCCGAGCGGAATCAACCCGGTGTGGCCACGATTCAGGGGGTCTAATAGCACGAGCGACGGGAGGTAACAGGCCCCGTGAGACGCAGACCCTGCGTCAATGTCAGCTTGCTGATTCTGCCTTCAAAACAGGCGTGAAATCAGCCCAGACGCGGCCAGTTGACCTCGCCGGACATCAGCTGCTCGTCTGTGTGACGTTTCAATGTACTCTCGACCAGCCGGACATAGCGCCCGAAGCGCTCCATTTCGGCCTCGGCCAGACCGAGATTCCGCATCAGCGACTGACGCAGCTCAAGGTCACTGTCTTCCTTGGCCAGCGCATCGTCATAGGCCTTGGCGCGGCCGTAGAACGCCTCGCCCATCTTGCGGATCTTCTTGCCGACGCTGAGGTCGCCCGTGCCGATGTCGCGCAGGGCCTCGTCGAAGCCGTCAAACAGCGCATCAAACACGTCCTGCGCCAAAGCCTTGCCTGCAGCACCGGCCGTCCGCAGGCGGCGGAACATCAGGGCCGCGTGCAGCGAGGTCATCTCGAACCGACCGGAGAAATTGTCGCGGGCGCCGCCCTCGTAATAGAAATCGGGCCGCAGCGCCTGGTCCTGGATCGACCGGTGCAGACGGTCCACCGCCCAGCGGTTCTTCTTGGATTGAAACCAGCCCAGCGCCATGCCTGCCCCTTAATTCCTACCCAAGGCGAGGTTCCGCCAGCAGCAGACCTCGCGTCAGGCGCGAGACACTATCAGGGTTCACCCGGCTGGGAAGCCGCCCCAAAGCGGCCGATCGCCCCAAAAAAGTCCCTGATGTCCGCCAGCCTTGCCAAGTCAGCGGGCCTGCCTGTAGCTAGCCGCAAATACCCGGAGTCTCCTCATGGCCCTGCGCCGTCTCGCCTTTGCCGGACTTGCCGCCGCCGCCGTGATGACGGCCGGTTGCACCGCCACGCGCGACTTCCACGGCTATGTGCCTGACCAGGCCCTCCCGGAAGACGTGAAACCTGCGGTCGATACGCGCTCGACCGTCTTGGCGCGTCTGGGTACGCCCTCCACCGCCTCGATCTTCGATCATGCCGGCGTTCAGGGTGCGGTTTCCCCGGGCAAGGAAAAGCTCTGGGTCTATATGTCGTCCACGCGCGAGCGCCTGACCTTCTATTATCCGAAGGTGGTTGCCCGTCACATCATCGCCGTCCAGTTCGACGATGACGATGTGGTCTCCGACGTCCTGACCTACGACACCGACGATGGCCGCGTGGTTGCCTACAACTCGCGCGTCACGCCGACCCGTGGTCGCGAACTCGGCATCCTGGAACAGCTGTTCGGTTCGCTGGGCTCGCTGCGCAACCAGCTCCCGGGCATGGAACGCGACAACCGCCAGCCGGGCGACAACCCCGGCCGCCAGCAGTAAGCGGCTTTACGATCTGAAATCTCGAAGCGTTAGCCGCGCGTGAGCTGGCTTGCGATCTGCGTGAACGTCATGGTGATGAGCGCGTCCTTCTCACCCACCACAGCGTTGGCGGCCTTGAGGCATTCCGCAGCCGCGATCTTCTCGTCCAGCTTCTTGTAGTTGCCGGCGACGTTGAAGCTCACCTTGTGCGAGGCGCGCACGATGGCGTCGCGAATGAAGTGCTGCTGCTCGCGATACTTCCACACGTCCTTGCCAGGACCTGCGAGCATACGCGCGCTGACGAACAGATAGTTCTTGAGCTTCATCTGCTCGTCGAAGATCGGAAACACCATGCCGCCCAGTTCGACCGAGCGGGCAACCTCCGCCTCGTCCGGCGCATCGCCGCCACCCTCTGCCGGGGGCTCGTCTGCATGGGCAACCGGCAGCATCACCAGCATGGTGGCGACCGACACGGCACTCAGGAGATCACGACGGGAAAGGCGCATGCCCGCACCCTGCCCGGCAATGGTTTAGGCCCCGTTTACGGTTGTGATGATCCCGAAAAGTGGGTCCAGCCGGCCCGGTCAAACGCCATTTCCGCGCCCGTCGCATCGAGAACGGCAACGCCCGCCCCCGCCTCGACCACCCCAATCCGCGTCGCCTTCGCCGCTTCCAGTTCAGCGCGCGCACCCGGCGGCGCGGTGAACAGCGTCTGGTAATCGTCCCCGCCGGTCAGCAGCGCGGCAAGCGTTACCTTGCTGTTGGTCACGTAGCTCTGCGCCACCGCGCTCAGCGGTACGTCGCCAGCACGGATGACGATCCGCACGCTGGACGCCTCAGCGATATGTCCGGCATCCGCCACCAGCCCGTCCGACACATCGATGGAGCCGGTCGCATGGCCCGCCACCACATCCGCAAAAGCCAGCTTCGGCGGCTCGGGCACGCGATAGCGCGACACCAGCAGATTGCTCGCTTCAGCAGACAGCTTGCCGAGCTTCCCCTGCGCCGCCATCAGTCCCAGCACGCCATCCCCAATCGTGCCCGTCACCCATACATCATCGCCAACCCAGGCGCCTGAGCGCCGCACGGGACCGAGCTTGTCCACGCGCCCCAGCAGGGTCAGCGTCAATGTCAGCGGGCCATCCGTCGACGTCGTATCGCCGCCCACCAAATGCGCGCCCCACTTCGCGAGATCATTGCCCAGCACGCGCGCGAACTCCGCGATCTCCGCCTTGTCGCGCCCCTTGGGCCACACCAGCGCCAGCAGCGCCGCATCCGGCTTGCCGCCCTTTGCGATGATGTCCGAGACATTCACGCGCACCAGCTTCTGCGCCACCGTGCCGATCGGATCATCGGGCAGGAAGTGCACGCCCTCGACGATCGCGTCCTTGGTCGCGATCAGCCCCGGCGCGATGACGGCGACATCATCGCGCAAACCATCCGCGCCCGCAGACGTCGCCAGCGGCGCGAAGTAGCTCTTGATGAGGTCAAACTCGTCCATGCGATCAGAATGGCAGAGCGCAGCCGCACCGCCTAGCTGCCAGAACGCTAGCTGGCAGAGCGAATGTCGCGCGAGACGGCATCCAGCAGGCCGTTGATGAAGCGCGGCTCCGCGCCCTCGAAGAAGGCGTGGGCGATCGAGACATACTCGTCGAGGATGATCTGCGACGGCAGGCTGATCTCCGCGATCAGTTCATAGACCGCCGCCCGCAGGATCGCGCGCGAGGTTGCATCCAGCCGCTCGATCTTCCAGCCATTGGCCAGCCGCTTCATGATAGCGCCGTCGATGGCTTCCTGGCGTTCCACCGTGCCATCCACGATGGCGCGGAAGATATCCGGATCGGCTTCTTCCACCGGCTCGCCCTCATCATTGAGGCCCAGACGGTCCGCCATGAAGTCCGCAATCACGGAGCGCGCCGACTGCTCGGTCTGCTCCATCTGGTAAAGCGCCTGCACGGCCGCGAGGCGTGCGCCCGCGCGACGCGCGGCGAGCAGCTGACGTTCAGCCTCGGCGGAAGGAGCGTTGCTCACTCTTCGATCTCGTCCAGCTTGTTGAAGCGATACGACAGGCCGACCATGCGCAGAACAGCAGCGACAACTTCCGCGCCCTTGTTCTTCTGCGTGCGATCAGCACGAACTTTCGCCTGCGCTTCGTTCTCGACCGTCAGCACGCCGAAGCCGAGCGGCACGCCCGAGATCGACAACTCCATCAGGCCGCGCGCGACATGGTTGGTGATCAGGTCATAGTGGCTGGTCTCGCCACGGATCACGCAGCCCAGCGCCACAAAGCCGTCCCACTCGCCCGTGCCCGCCGCCATGGCGATTGCGCCCGGGATCTCGAAAGCGCCCGGCACTTCGAGGAACTCATGCGTCGCGCCGACCTTCTCGAGGCCTTCAACGACAGACGCCTCAAGCTCCGACGCGATGTGCGCGTAGTAGCGGGAGGTAACGATCAGAATGCGGGGTGCGGTAGCCATGGCTCACTCTCCGTCAATGCGGCGCCAGCCCTCGACCGTCAGCCCGTATCCGTCAAGACCGGGCAGCACGTTGGGGCGTGTATTGCTCATCAGGATCATGCGACGCACGCCAAGATCCTTCAGGATCTGCGCGCCGACGCCATATTCGCGCAGCGGGTGAGGTTCTTCGGTGGGCGAAACGTCCTGCCCGCCCAGCGCCCGCGTGATCTCTTCGCCAAGGCCCATGCGCACGAACACCGCCACGCCCGGCTCTTCGGAAGCCGCCAGCTTCTCCATCGCGCGGCGCACCAGACCTTCACGGTCGCCCGCCTCGCCCAGGAAGTCCGACAGGAAGTCGATGCGGTGCACGCGCACCAGCGTCGGCTGATCGCCCTGAACACGGCCCTTCACAACTGCGATGTGCTCGGCGCCATCCAGCGTGTTGCGGAACACGACGACGCGGAACTTGCCGCCGTAGGCGCTCTCGAAATCGCTTTCGATGCGGCGCTCGAGGAAGCGGTCATGACGGCGACGCCACGCGATCAGGTCGGCAATCGTGCCGATCTTCAGGCCATGCAGCTGCGCAAACGTCACCAGCTCCGGCAGACGCGCCATCGAGCCATCATCATTCATGATCTCGCAGATCACCGCCGCCGGGTAGAGACCGGCCAGACGCGAGATATCGACGCTGGCTTCGGTATGCCCTGCGCGCACCAGCACGCCGCCATCCCTGCACACCAGCGGGAAGACGTGGCCTGGCGAGACAAGATCGTCAGCGGCTTTTGTCGGATCGATCGCCACAGCAATCGTGTGCGCGCGGTCGTGCGCGGAGATGCCGGTCGTGACGCCTTCCTTGGCTTCGATCGACACGGTGAAAGCCGTCTTCATGCTCTCGCGGTTCTCGCGGGCCATCATGTCGAGATCGAGCAGCTTGGCGCGATCACGCGTGATCGACAGGCAGATCAGGCCACGGCCATGCTTGGCCATGAAGTTCACCTGCTGCGGCGTCGCGAACTGCGCCGGGATGATCAGGTCGCCTTCATTCTCGCGGTCCTCAGCATCGACGAGGATATACATGCGCCCGTTGCGCGCCTCCTCGACGATCTCCTCGATGGGAGAAATCGCTGCGGAGAAATCGTACTTTTCGATGTGATCTTTCATGCGCGCCACTCAAGCATTCGCGCGACGTATCGCGCCAGCATATCAACTTCCAGATTGACCTTGTCGCCCGTCTTCAGCCCGCCCAGCGTCGTCACCGACAACGTGTGCGGAATGAGCGAGACTTCGAACCACGCATCACCCCCATTACTAGCTTGGGTGGCGGCGCTTACCGCAGACACCGTCAGCGATACGCCATCAATGGTAACCGAGCCCTTCTCGGCGAAGAATTTCGAAAGCTCCCCGGGGATGCTCACGCGCACGACCCAGCTCTCGCCAACGTGCCGGATATCCGACACCTGCCCCAGCCCGTCCACGTGCCCGTAAACCAGATGCCCGCCCAGCTCGTCGCCCAGCTTCAGCGACAGCTCGAGGTTCACGAACGTATCGGCCTGCCAGCTTCCCAGCGTCGTCCGCGACAGGGTCTCGGGGATCGCCTCGACCACCCACCACGAACCTTCATCGTCCGGCCCGAAATCCACCAGCGTGAGACACACGCCCGAATGCTGAACCGATGCGCCCATCTGCAACTGCTCGGGGCGGTACTTGCTGCGCACGGTTACGCGCCGGATCCCATTTGCGTCCGCGACGGACGCAACACGGCCAACATCAGTAACCAGTCCCGTAAACATTCAAACATCCCGATCCGGCCCCCACCTCGGGGCCAGCCGCCATGCCGCTACGCCCGTCCGGGCCGCATGACAACCATTGCCTGCCATCAGGTGGGATCATGCATCGTTAATACCAAGCCGGGAGGCCGATTTGGCGCGCGATACAGGGTGTGAAAGCCAATTCGACGCAGGCCCATCTGAGGCCCAGTGTCAGGCCCGGACGTAGCTTTCCCAGAGGTCGACGCCGACCTCCTTAACGCTAACTCGCTTGTAGCGCGGCGCGGCCTCCAGCGTCTCCAGCGACAGCCCGCCCAGGCAAGGCCGCCCGTCCCCGCCCAGCAGCACTGGCGCGCGGAACCACTCGATCCGGTCGACCAGCCCCGCCCGCACGAAAGACGCCGCCAGCTGCCCGCCGCCCTCGATCATCATCGAGGTGACGCCCGCACGCTGCGCCGAGTTCATCATCTCGACCAGCGACACGCTGCTCGATCCCTCGCCCGCCGGCAGCATCCAGAACTGCAGGCCTTTGGTGGATGGCCAGTGATCCAGGTTCACCGTCTCGAGCGTCGCGATCGCAACCGGCCCCATCTCCAGCGTCGAGAACAGTTTCGCGCTCGCCGGCACACGCGCCCGGCTGTCCGCCACCACACGCAGCGGCTGCTTCTCGGGCATCGGGTCCGTCCGCGCGGTCAGCAGCGGATCATCCGCCAGCACAGTCTCGGAGCCCACGATCACCGCATCATGGTTCGCACGCAGGCGATGCACTTCATCGCGCGCCGCCTCACCCGTGATCCACTTGCTGACGCCATTGGCCAGCGCGATGCGGCCATCCAGCGATGTCGCAAGCTTCAGCGTGACAGACGGTCGTGCAGGAGAAGCCTCGCCGCTCATTCCGCTTCGCCGGTCTCGTCTTCATCGGCCGCCTTGGCGACGAACGCCGCAAAATCCGCCGGCGTCTTGAAGTCCTTGTACACCGACGCGTAGCGGATGAAGCCCACCGGATCGAGCGCTGCGAGCGACTCCATCACCATCTCGCCGATGTCGGACGTCTTGATCTCGCTCTCGCCCATATTCTCGAGCTGCCGCACAATGCCGGAGATCATGTGGTCGAGCTGATCGTCGCTCACCGGCCGCTTCTGCAGCGCGATCTTAAGCGACCGCCGCAGCTTGTCGCGTTCGAACGCCGCCTTGCGGCCATCGCGCTTCACCACGATCAGATCGCGCAACTGCACGCGTTCGAATGTCGTGAACCTGCCGCCGCAATTGGTGCAGCCGCGCCGCCTGCGCACAGCGGTATCTTCTTCAGCCGGGCGGCTGTCCTTCACGACTGAATCTGCGAACCCGCAGTAAGGACAGCGCAATCGTTACCCTCGCCTGATCAACCCCAAGGCGCAGCGTAGATCGGGAAGCGCGCGGTCAGCGCCTTCACTTCTTCACGCACCTTCGCTTCAACGGCATCCGTCTCGCCGCCCTTCGCCAGCCCGTCGATGATCTCGATCATCCACTGGCCGACCTGTTTGAATTCCGCCGTGCCGAAGCCGCGCGTCGTCGCCGCCGGCGAACCGACACGCACGCCCGACGTCACCATCGGCTTCTCCGGATCGAACGGCACGCCGTTCTTGTTGCAGGTGATGTAGGCGCGCTCGAGCGCCTTCTCGGTCGCGTTGCCCTTCACGCCCTTGGGACGCAGGTCGACCAGCATCAGGTGCGTATCCGTACCGCCCGACACGATATCGAGACCGCCAGCCTTCAGCGTCTCCGCCAGCATGTTGGCGTTGTCGATCACAGCCTGCGCGTAGGCCTTGAACGACGGCTTCAGAGCCTCGCCAAACGCCACGGCCTTACCCGCGATGACATGCATCAGCGGCCCGCCCTGGATGCCGGGGAAGACGGCCGAGTTGATCTTCTTGGCGATCGCCTCGTCATTCGTCAGCACCATGCCGCCGCGCGGTCCGCGCAGCGTCTTGTGCGTCGTCGTCGTCACGACGTGTGCGTGCGGCAGCGGGCTCGGGATCAGCCCGGCAGCGACCAGACCGGCAAAGTGCGCCATGTCGACCATGAAGTAAGCGCCGACTTCATCCGCGATCGCGCGGAACTGCGCGAAGTCGATCGTGCGCGAGTAAGCCGATCCGCCCGCGATGATGATTTTCGGCTGGCTTTCTTTGGCGGCCTTGCGCACATCATCGAAATCGATGCGGCCATCCTGCAGGCGCACGCCATACTGGTGCGCCTTGAACCATTTGCCCGACTGGTTGGCCTTCGCACCGTGCGTGAGGTGGCCACCTGCATCGAGGCTCATACCAAGGATTGAGTCGCCCGGTTGGATCAGCGCGTTGAACACGGCCTGGTTGGCCTGGCTGCCCGACGACGGCTGCACGTTGGCGTATTCGCAACCGAACAACTGCTTCGCGCGCTCGATCGCCAGCGTCTCGACTTCGTCCACGAATTCGCAGCCGCCATAGTAACGCTTGCCCGGATAACCTTCGGCATACTTGTTGGTCAGCAACGACCCTTGAGCCTCAAGCACTGCTCGGGAGACGATGTTCTCCGACGCGATCAACTCGATTTGATGCGACTGACGGCCGAGCTCTTCACCGATCCATTTGGAAATAACGGGGTCGGCCTCGTTAAGACCTGTCGAAAAGAACCCTTTCGTCGGGGAATTCGACTGGCTCATAGGCGCGACTCCTAGCGTTTCGGGGCGGATTTGACGGGCGATACGGGCTCGTCTCCGCGTTGGCAAGTCTCACGGCAACCGTGTGGAAACCATCGAATGATGTTCGACACGAACGTGGTGTGTTGGATGGATTAGAATCAGTATTCCCGCTTAATCTGTGGTCAGCTACTTGGCTTTAGTTGCCCTCATCTAGTGATGTTGCGTCGTTTAGGCGCGTTGTTGGGTTGATCGGGTAGAAACCAATGCCAGAAACACCAAACAATTCTGTGCTACCACACGATGAATTGCTTCGGATGACTTCGGAGATCGTCTCCTCTTTTGTATCGAACAACCCGGTCACATCGGAGAGTCTTCCTGATGTCATCCGCTCTGTTTATCGCACAGTCTCGGGCCTGAATGGCGCGTCAGAGGCTCGAACAGATGAAAAACTGAAGCCCGCCGTGCCGGTCGGGAAGTCGGTCACCGAAGACTACATCATCTGCCTGGAAGACGGCCGTAAGCTCAAAATGCTCAAGCGCTACCTCCGCTCGCGCTATGACATGAGCCCCGACGAATACCGCCGCCGCTGGAACCTCCCCGCCGACTACCCCATGGTCGCCCCCAGCTACACCGAACGCCGCTCCGAATTCGCCAAGAAGATCGGCCTCGGCAAAGGCGTGCGGAAGAGCCGCTAGATCATCCATTAACCCAGCCACAGCTGCCGGTACGCTGCTTGCAGCGAACTGCGCCAACGAGATGAGGCAAGCCGGCGTGGCCGGCGCAGGGGTATAATGAATTCCGGCGTCACCAGCCTGGAAAGGCCATGGCTGATTGCGACGTTCTTTGCCGTCGCACTCACCTTGGGACTGTTTGGCGTTCTGCCGTTCGTGTCGAGCTTCCTGCCCTGGACGCCGCCGAGTTACTTCTACCCGTATTTCCAGATCGACTATTTCGACTTCGGATTTGTCCGGCGAGGTCTGGTCGGAACACTCGCCCGATTCATGGGTGTCGGCGCTAGCGATACCGCGGTGGTGATCGGGTTCGCGATAAGCGTCGTCCTTTCAACCATCATCATCACGGCATTCGCTGCGTGGGCAACACGACGCCTGCCAGCTACGCAGCGCATACTCGTAATGGCCGCGCTGCTTCTCTCGCCCGCGACCTTCATGCACTGGGGCTGCGACCCAGGCCGCTTCGACATGCTGACATTTGCCGCCATCGTTCTGGCATTCTGGGCAATCGCCACGCGCAAGATACTCCTGGCGACGGCTATGCTGGCAATCGCGGCTCTCATCCACGAAGCAGCCTTGATCCTTGCCGGCCCCGCGCTTGCTGCAATCGGACTCGATGCCTTCACAGAGCAACAACGATCACGAACGCTTCGGTTGAGACTTGCCCTCGGCGCTGTCGTTCTCACCGCACTTTTCCTGCTTCTGCTGAAATCATCGGTGGCGATGGAGGACCTCGCCGGCATTCCGGGAGTTGCCGCCGGACCGCAGCCGATCCCCATCACAGACCCATACTACGCCTGGGTCACGCCGCTGGAAGAAGCGGCTCGCTTCAGCATCTGCGCGCAGACATCGGGCCTGCTTCCGATCATCAGCGTGTCAGCGCTGCTGTTGTTCGCAGTCCTGCATATCCTGGCGCTATTCGCAGGCCAGAAACCCACCCGCCAGCTCGGCGCATGGCTGACGCTGGCTGCTCCTGTCGCAATGTGGGCGATAACGATCGACCACGGGCGCTACTTCTCATGGGCAGTCGCCACCTTGCTGATCTACCGTCTGACGCTTATGGCCAGCGACAAGGCTCAGACCATCCAGATCAACCGAATCCCGATGATCGGCATCTGGGCAATGACGCTCCTCGGGCCCATCGGAATTGTCTCAGGTTTCAAAATCGTCACGCTGCTCTCGCGCCTTGTTGGAGCGCAGGATGTCGGCGACCTTTTTGAAGCGTGCGCCCTCCAATAACCTGCGAGGAGCCGGCACTGGTCACGGCCTCACACCGCACCACATTGCAGAGTTGAGCAATGCGGGGGACAGACCAGTGGCCGACACCTCTCAGTACCAGACCGTCCAGCCATGGATGCGTCCGCTTCCTGAACCCGAGGATGTTTTCGCCGGAGACGTCGCCGCGCATCGGCGCGTGCTGCATCCTCTCATGTCGATCGAAGCTTCAGTGGTCGATCCGTCGTGGAGCGGCCTCCTTCACCTCGTCACGCCGCTCGAGCCCGAAGACGGCCTGCTCGGCGATGACACTACGAAATTCCACGCAGGCTACTGCACCGAGAACTATATCGGCTTCCGCGTGAAAGATGGCCGCTACGAATTTCTCGGAGACTGGCGCTACTTCCTCATCAACAATCCCGACTTCGACACAGTCCGCCCCTCCCTCGCAGCCGACTATGCGGAGAAGGACGCCAGCTACGAAGAGACCAGGCGCCACTACCGGGAAACCGGAAGGCTGCGTTGCGCCGTCAATCGTTCGCTGGACGTCGAATGGTTCGAACAGGTCGGCGGCGAAATCGGCGATGGCAACTGGGCCTCATTCGGCCTGAAGCTCGGCGATGGCGAACCTGGCCCCAATGACGATTTCACCCCCGTCTCGCCCCTCACCGAAGACGGCCGCCGCTTCCGCTTCGTCTGCTCCGCCACCGGTTTCAACTACCGCGAAAACTGCGCCGACACGATCCTGCTGTTCTTCGACCCGGTCACGTCCATCGCAGTACTGACCTTCGACTGGACCTGATCTGTCGGGCGCACCTTCAGACGCACCGCGCCACGTGTCTAAGCCACCCAACCACCCTTGCTGTCCTTGCCATCCGGGCGCTCCGGCTCCTCGTCGCCGCCCTGCGACCGCCGCCGCACATAGGCCAGCTTTGACCGCGCCAGCTTCTGGATGTCGCTCTGGGCCGCATTCGCTGGCGCCATGAACACGACTTCCAGCCCATCGCCCGCCGACACTGCGCGCACTTCCATTGCGCCGCGCATGCGGTTCATTTCGATCAGGATTTCTGCGTCGGGATCGCCAGCCATGCTCCACCTGCGATTCACCCGATTATAGCGGCCCGCGCCCTGCCCCTGCAAACACGACTGCTTTATCCGCTCGCGCTCCGCCGCGCAGAGCCTAGATTACAGCCTGCTCACCTGTCGGGGGACCATGATGAACAAGCCCAGCACCACCACACTCGGCCGCCTCGGCGAAACGCTGCTCTATGTGTTTGGCGCCTGGGTGACGCTGACGGTGTTCATCCTTGCCCTGCCGTGGGACCCGCAGGAATCCTTCCTGCAGGCCGCCCGCATGGTCTTGCTCTTCGTCTCCGCCATCGCCCTGCTGATTGCAGTCGTGGGCGCCGCCAGCGGCCTGCTGGGCGTGTTCGGCGGCATGTCCGTGAAGGACCCGGCGCCCAAGCCGTAAGCTGCCCGCCAAAAGCAAAAGGCCCGGCGCGAGCCGGGCCTTTCTCAATTCTTGTAGCGCTGGCTCTAGGCTGCGCGCTGCAGGCCGAGCTGTTTCCAGATCGCCAGCAGGGCCGAGACCAGCTCGTCCATCATGGCTTCCGTGTGCTGCGGCGACGGCGTGAAGCGCAGGCGCTCCGTGCCCTTGGGCACCGTCGGGTAGTTGATCGGCTGCACATAGATGCCGAAGTCGAACAGCAGCGTGTCCGACAGCGCCTTGCAGCGTTCCGGATCGCCAACCAGCAGCGGCACGATGTGCGTGTCGGCCATCATCACCGGCAGCTTCGCCGCGATCATCTTCTGGCGCAGCAGTTCCGCCTTCGCCTGGTGAACCTTGCGCAGGTCACGGCCGAAGTCCGAACGCAGCTTGCGGATCGAGGTCAGCGCGCCGGCGGCCAGCACCGGGCAGGTCGAGGTCGAGAAGATGAAGCCCGGCGCCATCGAGCGGATCGCATCCACGATTGCCGTCTTCGAGGCGATGTAGCCGCCCATCACGCCGAACGCCTTGGCCAGCGTGCCTTCGCAGATGGTGATGCGGTCCATCACGCCATCGCGCTGGGCCACGCCCGCACCCTCTTCGCCATACATGCCGACCGCGTGCACCTCATCGAGGTAGGTCATCGCGTCGAACTCTTCGGCGAGGTCGCAGATCTCGTGCATGGGGGCCACGTCGCCATCCATCGAATAGACGGACTCGAACGCGATCACCTTCGGCGCATCAGCCGGATCGTTCTCCAGCAGGGCGCGCAGGTGGGCCATGTCGTTGTGGCGGAAGATGCGCTTGGCGCAATGGGCGCGCTTGATCCCCTCGATCATCGAGGCGTGGTTCAGCTCGTCCGAATAGATGATGACGTTCGGCATGATCTTGGCGAGCGTCGAAAGCGTCGCCTCGTTGGACACATAGCCGGAGGTGAACAGCAGAGCGCTTTCCTTGCCATGCAGCGAGGCGAGCTCTTTCTCGAGCTCAACGTGATAGCGCGTCGTGCCGGAAATGTTGCGCGTGCCGCCCGAGCCTGCGCCGAACGTGTCGACGGCTTCGTGCATCGACTGGATCACGTCCGGGTCCTGGCCCATGCCCAGATAGTCGTTCGAGCACCACACCACGACGTCCTGCTCGCGGCCGTCATTGTGACGGACCGAGGCGCGCGGGAACTCGCCCTTGTAGCGCTTGAGGTCGATGAAAACGCGGTAGCGACCCTCAGAGCGGATCTCTTCCAGGGCGTTTTCGAAGTGGGCCAGGTGCTTCATGGGGCGTTTCTCACGGCACAGAGCGTTTCCACGCCTCTAGCGGGCGTCGCGGGTGAACCTAATCCCACACACGCAGCTTTCCTAGACGCTGATCAACCCGAAATTCACATAGCGCCTTCAAGTCGCAGCACTTTTTGCGAATAGGTCGCAACTATTGGACACTGTCACGTGAGAGGGTCGTGATGGCTCGTGAATGCCGCGTCCGCGAAGTCCGCTTGCGTGCCCGAAACCGAGGCGTACTACTGATGTCCTCACTGGGGATAGGTGTTCATCATGAAGCTTCTGACTGCATTCGCTGTCGCTGCGGCGACGCTCCTCACGACCATTCCAGCGGCCCAGGCCCAAAGCGCATCCGGCAAGGAATTCCTCGGCCAGTTCTCATCCGTGCCGGGCGCCGACCGCCACATCGGCGACCTGCGCACCAACAACGACCGCGACCGGATCGCGGCCGAACTGGCTGGCAATTACCAGCCGCGCGACCGCCGCGGCCGCACGCTCAATCCCGGCCTGGTGATGAGCGGCGCCAAGGATGCGGTGAAGGTCAACGGCCTCAACTGCGACGTCAACGAAGCCGCCCTGCGCGGCGTCACGCAGGACAACAACGACCTCTGGGAAGTCGCCTGCAAGACCGGCGCTGGCTACATGATCACCAGCCCCGGCAAGTCGGACCCGTTCGACTGCACAGTGCTGGCAGCCCAGGCTGAACAGGCCAAGGCCGATGGCGTCACCCTGCCCGGCACCGCCACCTGCGCCCTCAAGGCCAACCAGGTCGCCGCCGTGAACTATGCCAGCTACGCCACCTCCGCCGGCATCCCCTGCACCGTCGATGGCGGCCTCACCCTCGGCGGCAACGCCTACGAGATCGGCTGCGCCAACTCGGACGGCTACATCATCGAGCAGAAAGACGGCGGCTGGACCAAAATCGCCTGCTGGCGCCGCGCCGCCTCGACCGATGGCGCGTGCAAACTCTCCACGGCCGCTGAATCCAACGCTGCCTGGAAAGACGTTCTCGCCGGTACGGACGCCGCGTCCTGCAATGTCGAGAAGTCCCGTCAGATCGGCGTCGATGGCCAGAAGCGCATTATCTACGAAGTGAAATGCGCCAGCGCCCCCGGCTACCTCGCGCGCGTCAACGCCAACGCGAAAGCCGAAATGCTGCACGCCTGCGCAGATCCCGCCACCGCCGGCATCGGCGGCGGCTGCAAGCTCAACACGCCGTAGCTTTCTCGATCTCCGAACGATCAAGCCCGCGCCTCACCGCGCGGGCTTTTTCTTTTGTAAAACTCAGGCCGCCATGGCACGCCTGTGACGGGGACATCGCCATGCTTGCTCGCACGCTCATCTGCCTCGCCGTACTCGCAGGCGGCGCTGCCCATGCGCAAACGGCAGACATCCCCCGCACGCCGAACGGCAAGCCGGACTTCCAGGGCGTCTGGGAAAGCCGCTGGCTTACGCCCTTCGAACGCCCGGACGGCACGACCACGCCAACCGTCAGCGGCGATGACGCCAAAAAGCTCGAGACCGATCTCCGCAACAAGATGGTCACCGGCGAAAGCGCACTGCATCCGGAAGACGATTACGACTTCGCCGGCCTGCTGCCTGCCGCAGATGGCGCCTTCCGCACCTCCCTCATCATCGAACCAGCCGATGGCAAGCGCGCCCGCACCCAACTCGCCAAGGATTTCAGCGCCGCCGGTCGCAAGCGCTCCGACGAACTCCACGATCCCGAAGCCTTCTCCTCCGACACGCGCTGCCTCGCCTCCGCCGGCCGCGCGCCCCTCGCCGTCACGCCGGGCAGCATGTACCGGCAATTCGTCCAGACGCCGGACCAGCTGGTGATCTACACCGAGGACCAGATGGCCTCGCGCATCATCGGCATCGGCGCCGCGCCCCTGCCACCGGCCATGCTCTCGCTCTCGGGCAATTCAGTCGGCCGCTGGGATGGCGACGTCTTCATCGTTGAAACCGCCCTGATCAAGCCAACCCCGCCCGGCCCTGGCTTCAACGCCTTCGACCAGCAGCGGCGTGTCACCGAACGCTTCCACCTGATCTCCGCTAACGAGATCGGCTATGAATACATTCAGGAAGACAGCGCGATGCTCAGCGCGCCCACGCGCGTGCAGTATTCGTTGATGAGAACTGACCACCAGATCTTCGAGTCCGCCTGCCACGAAGGCAACTACTCGCTCAGCAACATGCTGCGCGGGGCCCGCATCGTCGAGACGCGCGCGCCAAAGCCGAAAACGAAGAAGTAAAAACAGAACCGCCGACTTCCGTGAGAAAGCCGCGTCGCGCGCGGACGCGCGCCGGAAAACAGAACCGCCGACTTCCGTTAGGAAGCCGGCGGCGCGGGTTATCTCGGTCGGGTCAGCCGCATAGGGCCAAGTCCGCCGTCTCCTCCCCAAGTATGTCAGCCCCGAACTATCAGGCCAGGGTCTGTGTTTATGCGTTAGAGCTGGTAGCGGATCTGGTCGGACCAGAAGCGCTCAAGGCGAGCCAGCGCCTTGTTCAGCTGGTCGAGATCGTCCGAACGCACCGAAGCGGTGGGCTCGAGCGCGCCAGCTTGTTTCTCGAAGAGATCGGCGACGTGATTGCGAACGGCTTTGCCCGACGGGGTGAGCTTGAGGCGAACCGTGCGGCGGTCGTCATTCGAACGCGACTGGATCAGATAGCCGCCTTCCTGAAGCTTCTTGACGTTGTACGACATCGAGGTGCCGGCGAACGAGCCACGTGCGCGCAGCGCCGAGGCCGGGGTTTCGCTCTCACCAATTTCGTACAGCAGCAGAGCCTGGACGCCGGTCAGCGAGCGCTCGCCGTTACGTTCCAGATTGTCCTTCACGACGTCGTGGAGGCGGCGATGAGCCTGCTCCAGCAACGACAGGGCTTTCAGGAAAGACTGTTCAACGTTTTCATCAGCCGCGGTTTCGCGGACTTTCGCGTTCGTCATCATCATCACCACCATCGTTTGTTTTTATCGTCGTGCCGATTTGCTCGGCTTATGGTGTGAAGATACACGCGCTTGACTAAGCAATCGCTAAATCCAACGACTTTGATGCAATTTTCTACTCTAATTTCTCCAGTTTTACTTTGGTATTCTTTGTAATCAGAAAGTAAACGCGCAAAACCCTCTGTATGCTGACGATTTTTCGTCGACCCAGCCTGATACAGGCCTCGCAGCGCGCTTCGAAAATAAACCGGGCCGCGATCGAACGCTTCGCGATAGTCGCCGACAATCACGCAGAAGCCGCCAAAACACGCCTGTTTCTTATGTGGGACTTAACGCGCGCGCCCGCAAACAGACGCTCATCGTACAACGAGTGGGGGCTCGACTATGCGTATGACCATTCCGGCAATCGTTATCCTCGGCTTGTCCGCATCTGCTTGCGACAAGCTGCAACCCATGCCGATCCCGGCCGCAGCCAGCGTTCAAGAATGCGACGCCATGATCGTCGTCGCCATCGAGGAGCTGAGGCTCAAGCGCCGCAACATCGCCGTCCTCGACGGCGTCACGCGCTTCGACTGGACGCCCGCCAACTGCGACTGGGCCTCCGCCGGCCTCGAATACCGCGATCACATGACCCCGGGCTCGGGCTACGCAAACATCGGCAAGGCCCTGACCGAGATCAACTTCGAACAACCCAAGACAACAGCCGAAGGCATCCTCGTCGCAGTCTCGGAAACAACCGACTTCGACGAATACCGCACCACCTGCCGCGTCACGCCGCTCCAGGGAAAATACTTCCTCGGCAAATGCGACAAACGCGAGATCACCGCCGAAGACCGCATGGGCCTCTCAGCCGCAGTCGGCGACGCGCTGCTGAAACGCGCGAAGAACTAATCGCGCCAACGTGCTCGTCCTTCGACGGACGCACGCTACGCGTGCTGCTCAGGATGAGCGCTAACGCACACACCCGTAGGGTTCATCTTCAGATGCACCGCGCCACACCACTGCTCTCCCCAAAGCGCTCATGGTGAGCAGGCTCGCTTCGCGAGCCATCCGTCGAACCACGAGCGCAACACCCACAACTCTCTCCTCGTCATTCCTGCGAAAGCAGGAACCCAGGGGCTGCGAGCATCGCCCTCGCGGCTCCTGGCTTCCGGCTCACGCGCTACGCGCGTGTCCGGAATGACGAAAACTGTGGGATGGAGGTGATGCAGAACTGTAGGACAGCCAAAAATCATCCCGCACAAAATCAACCACCTGCACGCCCAACATGGGGGATGGAGCCTCCCAAAATCTACGGCGCCCCGAACCAGCGCTATAATCGCGCCATGGCCGAGCTTCTCCACGCTCTCTTGTGCATCCTCTTCCCGCTCGACCCCGTCGCGCGGATCAGAGAACTCACGCGCGACTACATCCGCTGGCTGATCGCCCCGCTCAGCGACCCCCGCGCCATCCCGCATCTACACGCAAGCCCAGCCGCGCGCCGCGAACTCCTCTCCCACATCGCAGTCATCGAGCAGGGCATGAACCTGCTGATCCACCACCGTGCGAGACAGCTCCTCGGCCACCCCTTCCAGCACCACGACGCCGAACACCGCCACCCTGTCCGCGACAAGTCCGTCGACGCCATCGTCGCAAGGCTCACGCGTCTTCTCGCCTTATTCGACAATCTCGACCGCCTCGCAGCGCGGCGCGCGCAGCGACATCCGCTGTCGCTCCGCGCCAGCAGCCCCCTCCGTCTCGATGCTACGCATCGATCCACCTCCCCCGGCTTCGCCGGCGGAGGACCAACCACGCACACCGCCCTCGAAGTCCTCCACCGCCGCAGGCGGGGGAGGTGGATTGCGCGCTCTCGCGCGCAAGACGGAGGGGGCTGCGCGTCTTCGCGCGGACCTCCCTTAATCAACTCGATTGCCTATTGCCGATTGCCTACCGCCTCCGTCGCCACGCGACGGAGACCGCTCCCGCATGCCCGACTGCCGCCTCCCCCTTTTTCTCCCCCGCACCCTATGCTTCTCTCCCCTGACTCGACGCGAGGGAGGCGTGCCGTGACCAGGAAGCTGTTGGGCATCGCTGCAGTCGCAGCGCTCCTCACCCTCCCCGCCTGCGGCCGCCCATCGGACGCCACCACGCCCGCAGCCGCCGCCGCAAAGCCCGCCCCCGCCGCAACTCTCGTCCCAGATGCAGAAGCCGACGTGATCCCCACCGCCAACGGCATCCCCCTCGTGCCGCTCACCGCAGAGGTCAACTTCCTCGACGCGCTCGAGCCGCAGGCCAGTTACAAGCTGCCCGCCGAATACAACACGAACCACACCGCCGTTCAGATCATAAAGGAAGAAGAAACGCTCCAGCTCGAAGCCTACGAACTCGGCGGCCTCTGGCTCATCGGCTACGGCCACCTGATGCTCGAAGGCGAAGACGACGTCATCACGGAGGAACAGGCCGACGCCTTCCTCGTCGAAGACCTTCACTGGTGCGAAGGCTCGATCGAACGCTACGTGACGATCCCGGTGACGCTCAACGAGTTCAGCGCCATGGTCGCCTTCTGCTACAATGTCGGCAGCGGAAAAACGCGCGGCTCATCCATCGTCAAACGCATCAACGACGAAGACCGCCCCGGCGCCGCAAACGCTTTCCTGCTCTGGAACCGCATGAACGGCGTCGTCATGCAGGCGCTCGCCAAACGCCGCGCCCGCGAACGCACGCTCTTCCTGACGCCCTAGCCTTGGGCCGCCTGCGCCTGACCGGAAATGATCTGCCTTATCGCCTGCTCGAACACTTTCGGCGGCTGCCCGCCCTGGATCATCCAGCGCTGGTTGAAGATCACCGACGGCACAGCGCTGATCCCGCGATTGCGCCACAGGTCCTCATCGCGCCGCACCTCGTCGACGAACTCATCCGACGCCAGGATTTCGCGCGCCCGCTTCTCATCCAGCCCCGCCGCCTTCGCAGCCGCAGCCAACACATCGTGGTCGCTGGTCGCCTGCTGGTCTGTGAAGTTCGCCTTGAACAGCGCTTCCTTCATCTCCAGCTGCTTGCCCTCAAGCCCGGCCCAATGCAGCAGCCTGTGCGCATCGAACGTATTCCAGATGCGGCTCTCCGGCCTGAACCCGAAATCAAACCCCAGCGCATCGCCATGCTCCTTCAGCGCATTGCGCGAAGCCGCAGACCGTTCCGGGTTCGCGCCATACTTGCGCGCCACATGCTCGCCCGTGTTCTCGCCCTCGGCCACCATGTCGGGGTTCAGCTCGAACGGCTGGAAATGGATCTCCGCCTGAACGCTGTCGCCCACCGCCTCCAGCGCCTTCTGCAGCGACTTCAGCCCCACCACGCACCACGGGCAGGCAACGTCAGAAACAAAGTCGATCCGGATGGGCGTGGCCATGAAAAGTCTCCTTCGTACCCCCATATAATCTCGAACCGGATCGTTCGCCATCACCGCTGGTCTTCCAAGGCAGGGGTTGCAATAATCGGCCCCAAGGAGACTGCTCATGACCCGCGCTTTCGATACCCCGCTTGAAACCATCGGACAGGTGCTCGCCGGCCCCTGGCGGAAGCCGATCAACATGCTGCTCGAGCAGTCCTACGACAATCACCTCTCCATTCATGACGACTCCATGGCCGAGAAACTCGGCTTCAAGGCCGGCCCCGTCGAAGGCCCGACCCATTTCAGCCAGTTCGCGCCGCTAGGCGAAGCCATCTGGGGCGAACGGTTCCTCACCGAAGGCTGCCTCTCGGCGCACTACCGCAACATGGTCGTCGAAGGCGAAGAAGTCCGCGCCTTCATCGAACGCGAACCCGGCGCGGATTCCGCGCGCATCTGGGCCACCAAGCGCGACGGCACCGAAGTCCTCAAAGGCACCGCGTCGGTCGGCGAGAAATCCCCGCCCACCGCGCTCGACATCCGCCTCAACGAACTCTCGCCGCTCGAACAGCCGGTCATCCTCAGCGATGTGAAAGTCGGTCACCGCTCGGGTCGCATCGCGATCCGCATGGATGCGGACCAGCACATGGGCGACCTCTATCCCTTCTCGCTTTCCGACAAGCTGAAGAAGATCACCGAGCCCTCGCCCTGGTACAACACGGCGAGCACACCCTGGGGCCGCGCCATCGTCCCGTTCGAGATGATCAGCGTCCTGCTCATGCACGTCGCGCGGCAAGACGGTCTCAAGATCCGCGGCCCCGCCGTCGGCCTTTTCGCCGATCAGGAAATCCGCCTCATCAAAGGCCCGCTCTTCGTCGGCGAGAACTACGAGATCGAACGCGAGATCGTCGCCCTCTCCGGCAGCCGCCGCACCGAAAGCTACTGGACGCGCACCTACGTCTATAAGCCGGGCGGCAGCGAAGTGATCGCCACCATGCTGCTCAATCAGGCCACGTTGAAGGAAAGCTACGCCCCCTATGCGGCCGAGCACGCAAAGCTCTACCCGGCGGCTGGCTGAACCTTCCCGAGCGGCATCAAAGGACTGCGAATTCGTCCCTGATGCATAAATGCTGCAGTATCAGGCAGTTTGTCCAAACAGCCTGCTACTCGTCCCCATCTTCATTGACGCTCTCACCGGCGTAGCAAAATCTGACCCCGCCACTCTCTTGTCTGAGACGTGGGGTCAGAGCCTTCAACATGGTCGTCACAGCGAAAGGAGAGGCAATCATCAGAATGGAGTAGACCATGAACCGACCCAAGCTGAAGCCATTGCTTCTGAGCTCGACCCTGTTGAGCCTCGCCAGCCTGTCTGTGATCACCGTGGCCCCAGCCATGGCCCAGCAAGCCGCTCCCCAAGCCACCGAAGACAATGACGTCGTCGTCGTAACCGGCACGCGCATCGCACGCGAAGGCTATGTCTCTTCAAGCCCGATCACCACGATCGACGCAGACGAACTGGCTCTGAAACAGCCCGTCGACGTCGAAGAAGTCCTGCGTTCAATGCCGCAATTCCTGCCCGGCAATGGCGGCCAGGTGAACAACGGATCGTCCGGCACATCGACGCTCGATCTTCGCGGCCTCACCACGCCGCGCACCCTGCCGCTCATCGACGGCAAGCGCATGGTCGGTTTCGACCCGAACGGCCTCTTTGATGTCACCGCGATCCCGCTCGCCCTGCTCAAACGCGTCGACGTCGTCACCGGCGGCGCCTCAGCCGTCTATGGATCGGATGCCGTCGCAGGCGTCGTGAACTTCATCCTCAACGATGATTTCAAAGGCGTGCAGCTCGATACGTCCTACTCCATTACCGATCACGGCAACGGCGAATCCGAAAACATCCAGGGCACGATCGGCGCAGGTCTCGACGATGGCCGCGGCAATGTCGTCCTCAGCGTCGGCTACGCCAATCGCGAAGCCGTCTATCAGACCCGCGGGCCAGGCGCTG
This sequence comes from Hyphomonadaceae bacterium, assembly GCA_965229115.1. Classification (GTDB taxonomy): domain Bacteria; phylum Pseudomonadota; class Alphaproteobacteria; order Caulobacterales; family Hyphomonadaceae; genus UBA7672. The sequence goes on from CBDDIR010000003.1 coordinate 2,185,661, forward strand.
CAACACCGGGCGCATCGTCAACGGCGAACCCGGCTGGCATCGACTCGGCAACGGGCGCCCGCACGCAGTTCGATGCCAACGGCAACCTCGTGCCCTTCTATCTCGGCTTCGACTTCAATCCGCAGAACCTCTACCAGTCGCCGCAAGAACGCTGGAACGCAGTCGCGCTCGCGAAGTACGCCCTGAACGACAATGTCGAAGCCTACTCACGCTTCATCTATTCAGGCTCGACCTCCGCCCCGCAGCTCGCCTCCTCCGGCACGTTCGGCTTCTCGTTCGACGTACCGCTCTCCAACCCGTTCCTCAACGCGCAAGCCCGGCAGTATCTTGCCGCCAACAACCCGGTCGCCACGTGCGACCAGCCTGCGCTCGGCCAGTGCGTCAACGTCGGCATCCGCTGGCGCGCCGTTCCCGTGGGTCCGCGCCAGTACGTCTATCAGTACGACACCACGCAAGCCCTCGTCGGCCTGCGCGGCGAGTTCATGGGATGGGATTGGGACATCGCCGGCGCTCACGGTGAAACCAGCCTGCAGCGGCAACAGAACAACGACATCGACGCAAACCGCTTCCAGCAAGCGCTGTTCGCAACGTCGGCGACAACCTGCTCGGACCCGTCCGGACTGTGCTCGCCGATCAACATCTTCAACCCCAGCATCCCGGTCACGGCGGCTGCGGCACAGTTCGTCTCGCTGAACCTTCAGGTTCAGTCTCTCACGACACAGGACTACGTCACCGCCTCGGTCAGCCGCGAACTCGATGGCATCGTCTCGCCATTCGCAACCTCACCCGTCGCCGTCTCGTTCGGCGCCGAGTATCGCGACGAGTCATCCGACTACCGTCCGGATGCCGCCTCGCAATCCGGCGCATCACCCGGCTTCGGCCAGACCTTGCCGACGCGTGGCCGTTACGATGTGCAGGAGTTCTTCGGCGAAGCGATCATCCCGGTCGTCGAGAACGCACCGTTCGCAGAGTCGATCAACGTCGAACTCGGCTATCGCACGTCGGACTACTCAACCTCCGGCAATGTCGAAAGCTACAAGTACGGCGCCGACTGGGCGCCGATCAGCGGCCTTCGCTTCCGGGCCATGGCCCAGCGCGCCGTTCGCGCCGCCAACATCGCGGAACTGTTCAACCCCGTGACGCCCGGCACCGGCGACCTGCTCACCGACCCCTGCGCCAACGGCCGGGCCGGCGCTCCGCTGACGGGCCAGTTGCGCGCACTCTGCATCGCAACCGGCGTGCCGACGGCCGCGATCGACAACGCCACGCTGGCTCAACCGACCTCGGGACAGGTCAACGCCTTCTTCGGCGGCAACCCGAGCACGACGCCGGAAGAAGCCGACACGGTGACGCTGGGCGTCGTATGGCAGCCTGACTATGTGCCGGGCCTCGCGGTGACGCTGGATTATTACGACATCCAGGTCGACAACGCGATTTCGATCCGGCCCAACTACGACATCGTCGATGGCTGCTACAGCATCGCTCGCAACGCCACGATGTCGGCCAGCAATGCGGACTGCCAGCTCATCGCGCGTAACCGTGCGAACGGTTCGATCGAGGGCGACCTCATCTATGGCATCCAGCAGGTCACGCAGAACATTGGCGAAGTCCACGCCGAGGGCATCGACTATTCGGTGCGCTATGGCTGGGATCTGGGCCAGTGGGGCGGCCTCGAACTCGCGCTCGATGGCACGCACGTGCTAGACTCCAGCTACGTCCCCGCTCCCGGCGGCGCGACCGTCGAGTGCGTCGGCCGGTACGGCAAACAGTGCGGCCTGCCGTCGACCGTCTCCGGATCGACCGGCGGCCCGACGCCTGAGAACCACTTCGTGCAGCGCACAACGTGGAGCTTCGGCGACTTCGACGCCTCGCTGATCTGGCGCTACCTCTCCGGCTCGGACGTCGATGCAACCCAAGCGGCCGATACCGATCCGGTGTCTGCCTCCATCCCGGACTACAACTATATCGATCTCGCCGGTTCCTGGCAGATCACCGACTGGGCCAAGCTCCGTCTCAGCGTCACCAACGTGACGGATGAAGAGCCCCCGTTCGTTGCGACTGAAACGGGCTCGACCACGTTCAACTCGGGCAACACCTATCCCTCGACCTATGACGTCCTGGGCCGCGTGTTCACAGTCGGCATCACGACGAAGTTCTAGTCACTCCGCTTGCGGCGGTTCCTTCGGGAGCCGCCGTTTCTTTCCCGGTGTTCACATGCAGATCACGACCGAAGACCTCGCCTCAAGCGTTCGCCAGGCCGAAGCCGCAGCCAACGCCGGCCAATGGGCGACAGCCGAAAAGCTCTGGATCGACGTTCGCCGCCGCGACCCACGCAATCCAAAAGCCGCTTTCAGCCTCGGCATCCATGCCATGCAGCGGCGCGACTTCACGGAAGCAGTTGCCCTGATCGAAGAAGCCAAAGCCGCCTCGCCACGTGACCCCTTCCTGCTTCTAACCTTGTCCAAAGCCAGACGCGAGGCCGGAGACGAAACCGGCGAAGGCGCCGAGATCGACCTCGCGCTCGCAGTTGATCCCTACTTCCTCCCGGCGCTCCTCGCCAAAGCCCAGCGCCTCGAACGCATCGGCAATGGACCCGCCGCCGCGATGTTCTTCCGCAACGCGCTCAAGATCGCCGGCACAGAACCCATGTGGCCGGAAGTGCTCCGCACCCAGCTCGTTCACGCCAGTCGGGTCGCAGCCCGATACGCCCGCGAACATCACGCGCACCTCGCCTCATCGCTAGCGCCGATCCTGTCGTCACTCTCGCGAGACGCCGCCGAACGCTGGCGCGAAGCCGCCTCCGTGATGGCGGGTGTCACCGAACCCTATCGCCAGCACGCCAATCAGCTCCACGTCCCCCGCCTGCCCGCCATCCCGTTCTACGACCGCAGCCTCTTCTCCTGGGCGGACGAACTGGAGAGCAAGACCGACCTCATCCGCGAGGAACTGAAAGCCGCCCTTGAAGCGGAAGGTCAGGACTTCCAGCCCTACATCAACCTCCGCCCCGGTCAGCCCGTGGACCAGTGGCGCGATCTCAACCGCTCCCCGCGATGGAGCCATTACAACCTCTGGCGAAACGGCGAGCCCGACGAAGCCCATCTCGCCCGCTGCCCCGAGACGCGCCGCGCCCTCGAAGCTGTCAACATGGCAGAGATCGGCGGCCTCTGCCCGAACGCCATGTTCTCCGCCCTCAGCCCTCACACCGAAATCCCGCCCCATACCGGCGAGACCAATGCCCGTCTGGTCGTCCACCTTCCGTTGGTCATTCCCGAGAAATGCTCCTACCGGGTCGGCTTCGAACACCGGACATGGACCGAGGGCCAGCTGCTGATCTTCGACGATACGATCGAGCACACAGCCCGAAACGATAGCGACCAGTTGCGGGTCATTCTCATCTTCGACGTCTGGAACCCGCTACTCGCCTCAGAGGAGCGCGAAGCCGTGCGCATCCTGGCTGCGGCAAGCCGCGCATTTGCCACCGGTCTTTAGTCGCTATCGCTGTTCGACAGAATTTCTACCCAGCACGCGATCCGCAGCAGAAGCTTGCGGCGAGCCCCCGCATCGCGGCTTCGATTGTCTTGAGAGCGCAAAGGGCCGAAAGCGATTTGCTTGGGGCCAACCCGTGCTCAACTCGGCTCTGCTCCGGCTCTCCCACGCAATTAGTGATGCCGGACGGGCTATGCGATTGAAATTCTGTGCCCACCTGCTACGCGCTCATTTCCAGTAGTGACCTAACGAGTTTTGCGCATGGATATCGGCCTTCCCCCGGCACAGGGACTTTACGATCCCCGCAACGAGCACGACGCCTGTGGCGTCGGCTTTATTGCCAATGTGAAGGGCCGAAAATCGAACGCCATCGTGGCGCAAGGTCTCCAGATTCTGCTCAACATCGACCATCGCGGCGCCGTGGGTGCAGACCCCCTGCTGGGCGATGGCGCCGGCATTCTGATTCAGATTCCCGATGCTCTGTTCCGCGACTGGGCCAAGACCGCCAAGGTCGAGCTGCCCGAGCCCGGCTCATACGCTGTCGCCATGTGCTTCTTGCCGCAGGACGAAGCTGCGCGCGATGTCGCCATGAAGCAGTTCGAGAACTTCCTCGCGAAGTCGAAACAGAACCTGCTCGGCTGGCGCGACGTGCCGACCGACCTCACGGGCATCGGCAAGGCCGTGATCGACTCGATGCCGGTCATCAAGCAGGCCGTCATCGCCAAGGGCTCGTCCGCGATGAGCCAGGATGCGTTCGAGCGCAAGCTGCTCGCCATCCGGAAAGAGACGCAGAACCCGCTCGCCGAAGTCGCGCGCAAGCGTAACCTGCCGGGCCTCGCAGAATTCTACATGCCGTCGCTGTCGACACGCACGATCGTGTACAAGGGCCTGCTGCTCGCCAACCAGGTCGGCACCTTCTACACCGACCTGACGAACCCGCTATGCGAGAGCGCGCTCGCTCTTGTCCACCAGCGCTTCTCGACCAACACCTTCCCGTCCTGGCGCCTTGCCCACCCGTATCGCTTCATCGCCCACAATGGCGAGATCAACACGGTGCGCGGCAATGTGAACTGGATGTATGCCCGCCGCCGCTCGATGGAATCGTCTCTCCTCGGCGCCGACCTCGACAAGATGTGGCCGCTGATCCCGCATGGCCAGTCGGACACGGCCTGCCTCGACAACGCACTCGAACTGCTGGTCGCGGGCGGCTACCCCCTCGCGCACGCCATGATGATGCTGATCCCGGAAGCCTGGGCCGGCCACCAGAACATGGATCCCAAGCGCCGCGCCTTCTACGAATACCACGCCGCCTTGATGGAACCGTGGGATGGCCCGGCCGCCATCGCCTTTACCGACGGCCGCCAGATCGGCGCAACGCTTGACCGCAACGGCCTGCGTCCCGCCCGCTTCATCGTCACCGATGACGACCTCGTCGTGCTGGCTTCGGAATCCGGCGTGCTGCCGATCCCCGAAGAGAAGATCGTCCGCAAATGGCGCCTACAGCCCGGCAAGATGCTGCTGATCGATCTCGATCAGGGCCGCATCATAGAAGACGAAGAGATCAAGGAAGCGATCGCCAGCAAGCACCCCTATGAGGACTGGCTGCACGAGATGCAGTTCAAGCTGACCGAGCTTTCCGATCCGGAAGAACCGCCCGCGCACATGGGCGACAACTCGATCAGCCTGCTCGATCGCCAGCAGGCCTTCGGCTACACCCAGGAAGACATCCAGTTCTTCCTCGAGCCGATGGCCGCCAATGGCGATGATCCGATCGGTTCGATGGGCGTCGACACGCCGCTGGCCGTGCTCTCGCGCAAGCCGAAGCTGCTCTACAACTACTTCAAGCAGAACTTCGCGCAGGTGACCAACCCGCCGATCGATCCGATCCGCGAAGAACTCGTTATGTCGCTGGTCTCGATGATCGGCCCGCGCCCGAACCTGCTTGGCCTCGCCGCCGGCACGCACAAGCGCCTCGAAGTCACGCAGCCGGTTCTTACCAACCGCGACCTCGAGAAGATCCGCTCGATCTCCGAACTCGTGGACGGCACGTTCCGCACGGCGACGATCGACATCACGTGGGATGCAACCGAAGGCGCAGCCGGCCTCAAGGCCGCGATCGAGCGCATCCGCCTCGAAGCGACCGAGCATGTGCTGCAGGACATCAACATCTTGATCCTGTCGGATCGCGGCGTGAACGCTGACCGCATCGCCATCCCGGCCCTGCTGGCGCTCTCGTCGGTGCACCACAAGCTGGTGCGTCAGGGCCTGCGCATGCAGGTCGGCCTCGTTGTCGAGACGGGCGAGGCGCGCGAAGTGCATCACTTCTGCACGCTCGCCGGCTATGGCGCCGAAGCGGTGAACCCCTACCTCGCCTTTGAGACGCTCGAAGAGATCCGCGTTCGCGAAGGCATGAAGCTGTCGGCGAAGGACGTTCAGAAGAACTACATCAAGGGCGTCGGCAAAGGTATCCTGAAGGTCATGTCCAAGATGGGCATCTCGACCTACCAGTCCTATTGCGGCGCGCAGATCTTCGACGGCGTCGGCCTGTCGAGCGAACTGATCGCGGAATACTTCACCGGCACAGCCACCACGATCGAAGGCGTCGGCCTGCTTGAGATCGGCGAGGAAGCCGTTCGCCGTCACGCTGCGGCCTTCGGCGACAACCCGATCTATAAAGACCTGCTGGATGTCGGCGGCGACTATTCCTACCGCATCCGCGGCGAGGATCACGCCTGGACGCCGGAAAGCGTCTCGAAGCTGCAGCACGCCGTTCGTGGCAATGTCTCCGAGGACTACGCAGCCTTCGCTCAGACCATCAACGAACAGAACGAGCGCCTGCTGACCATCCGCGGCCTCATGCAGATGAAGTTCGCGGAAACGCCGGTTCCGATCGAAGAGGTCGAACCCGCAGCGGAGATCGTCAAACGCTTCGCCACCGGCGCGATGAGCTTCGGTTCCATCAGCCGTGAAGCGCACACGAACCTCGCCATCGCCATGAACCGCATCGGCGGCCGTTCCAACACGGGCGAAGGCGGCGAAGAGCCGGATCGCTTCAAGCCGATGAAGAATGGCGACTCGATGCGTTCGCGCATCAAGCAGGTCGCCTCGGGCCGCTTTGGCGTGACCACTGAATATCTGGTCAATGCCGATGACATCCAGATCAAGATGGCGCAGGGCGCAAAGCCCGGCGAAGGCGGTCAGCTTCCCGGCCACAAGGTCGATAAGAACATCGCCAAGGTGCGCCACTCGACGCCGGGCGTCGGCCTGATCTCGCCGCCGCCGCACCACGACATCTACTCGATCGAGGATCTGGCGCAGCTGATCCACGACCTGAAGAACGTGAACCCGGTCGCGCGTATCTCCGTGAAACTCGTCTCGGAAGTCGGCGTCGGCACGGTCGCGGCGGGCGTTTCTAAGGCGCGGGCTGACCACGTCACGATCTCGGGCTTCGAAGGCGGCACGGGCGCATCGCCCCTCACCTCGCTGACCCACGCTGGCTCGCCCTGGGAAATCGGTCTTGCCGAAACCCAGCAGACGCTGGTGCTGAACGAACTGCGCGGCCGTATCGCCGTGCAGGTCGACGGCGGCCTGCGCACGGGCCGTGACGTCGCCATCGGCGCGCTGCTCGGCGCGGACGAGTTCGGCTTCTCGACGGCGCCGCTGATCGCCTCTGGCTGCATCATGATGCGCAAATGCCATCTCAACACCTGCCCGGTCGGCGTTGCGACCCAGGACCCCGTCCTGCGTGCCCGCTTCACCGGCCAGCCGGAACACGTGATCAACTACTTCTTCTTCGTCGCCGAAGAACTGCGCGGCATCATGGCCAAGCTGGGCTTCCGCAAAGTCGAAGAGATGGTTGGCCGCGTCGATCTGCTCGACATGAAACCGGCAATCGACCACTGGAAAGCCAAAGGCGTTGATCTCTCCAAGCTGCTCTATCAGCCGCAGCCGAAAGAAGGCGTCGCGATCAAACTGAACGAGACGCAGAACCACGGCCTCGAAGGAGCGCTGGATCACAAGCTGATCAAGGCCGCCAAGGCCGCGCTCGCCAAGACGCCGAGGCCGGTCCAGATCAAGGACACGGTCATCAACGTGAACCGTACCGTCGGCGCCATGCTGTCGGGCGAAGTCGCCAAGCGTCACGGCCATGCCGGCCTGCCCGATGACACGATCCAGATCGAACTCACCGGCACGGCTGGCCAGAGCTTCGGCGCCTTCCTCGCGCGCGGCGTCACGCTGACGCTCGTGGGCGATGGCAACGACTATGTCGGCAAAGGCCTTTCGGGCGGCCGCGTGATCGTGAAACAGCCGGAGACCGTCAATCGTTCGCCGCTTGAAAACATCATCGTCGGCAACACGGTGCTCTACGGTGCCATCGCAGGCGAGGCCTACTTCGAGGGCGTCGCTGGCGAGCGCTTCGCGGTGCGCAACTCTGGCGCCGTCGCCGTCGTCGAAGGCTGCGGCGACCATGGCTGCGAATACATGACCGGCGGCGTTGTCGTCGTGCTGGGCCAGACCGGTCGCAACTTCGCAGCCGGCATGTCCGGCGGCATCGCCTACGTTTATGACCCGGACAAGGGCTTCACCAACAACTGCAACCCATCGATGGTTGCGCTTGAACCTGTGAAACCCGCGGAGGGTTCGGCCGAAGCCGATGCGCCGCAGCAGCGCGCTCCGGCAGTCGACAACAACGGCATGGGCGACATGCTGCGTTACGACGCCGAACGCCTGCGCATCCTCGTCGAACGCCACCTGCTCCACACCGGCAGCGCCCGCGCACGGGAACTGCTGGATAACTGGAGCGAGGCGCTCACCCACTTCGTCAAAGTCATGCCGACCGACTATGCGCGCGCGCTGAAGGACATGAAGTCCACGCGCACCATCATCGCGGCCGAGTAGAGTTCAGGGGACGTAACGCACATGGGCAAGCCCACGGGTTTCCTCGAGTACGAAAAGAAAGAGCGCGGCTACGAGAAGCCGGAAGCTCGCAAGAAGAACTATTCCGAGTTCCTCAAGCGCATGGACAATGCGGAAATCCGCACCCAGGCCGCGCGCTGCATGGATTGCGGGATTCCGTTCTGCCAGGGCACGGGCTCCGTTGCGCCGGGTACGCCCGGTTGCCCGGTCAACAACCAGATTCCGGACTGGAACAACCTTGTCCTTCGCGACCACTGGAAGGCCGCCAGCGACAACCTGCACTCGACCAACAACTTCCCGGAGTTCACCGGCCGCGTCTGCCCCGCCCCGTGCGAGGCGTCCTGCGTCCTGAACATCGACGACAATCCAGTGTCGATCAAAACCATCGAGTGCGAGATCGTCGATCGCGCGTTTGATGAGGGCTGGCTGAAGCCCCAGCTCGCGCCACGCGGCACGGGCAAGCGTGTCGCCATCGTCGGCTCCGGCCCCGCGGGCCTCGCCTGCGCCCAGCAGCTCGCCCGCGCCGGCCATGCGCCGACCGTGTTCGAGAAGTCCGACCGCATCGGCGGCCTGCTCCGCTACGGTATCCCCGACTTCAAGATGGAAAAGCACCTGATCGACAAGCGCGTGCGCCAGCTTGAGGGCGAAGGCGTGATCTTCCGCCCGCGCATGCACATCGGCATCGACGTGTCGGTCCAGCGCCTGCTCGACGATTACCAGGTGCTCGTCCTCGCAGGCGGCGCCGAGAAGCCGCGTGACCTGCCGATCCCGGGCCGCGAACTCGACGGCGTCCACTACGCCATGGACTTCCTCACGCAGCAAAACAAGCGCGTTGCAGGCGATGATGAGAAGACCGCAGCCCCGGGCGGCACGATCCGCGCCGAAGGCAAGCACGTCGTCGTCATCGGCGGCGGCGATACGGGCTCCGATTGCATCGGCACGTCGAACCGCCATGGCGCGGCCTCGGTGACCCAGCTCGAAATCATGCCGCAGCCGCCGACCAAAGAGAACAAGGCCATGACCTGGCCGGATTGGCCGCTGAAGCTGCGCACCTCGTCCAGCCACGAAGAAGGCTGCGAGCGCGATTTCGCGGTCGTCACCAAGCGCGCGATCGGCGAAGGCGGCAAGGTCAAAGCCCTCGTCTGCGCCCGCGTCGAGTGGGTCCGCACCGAGCGCGGCATGGAGATGAAGGAAGTCGCGGGCTCGGAATTCGAGCTGAAGGCCGATCTCGTACTGCTCGCCATGGGCTTCACTGGCCCGATCGTGCCGGGCCTGGTCGACCAGACCAAGGCGACGCTCGATCCGCGCGGCAACGTCCAGGCGACGACGAACGACTACAAGACGTCGTCGGACAAGATCTTCGCCTGCGGCGACATGCGCCGCGGCCAATCGCTGGTGGTCTGGGCCATCCGCGAAGGCCGCCAGTGCGCACGTTCGGTGGATGAATACCTGATGGGCACAAGCAGCCTGCCGCGTTAAGGCCTTCCATGAAGACGCTCGGACAAGACTTCCATGACGAGAGCAGCGCGCTTTATCAGCTCGTTGCCCCGCTGGATGACGCCGGGCTGAAACAGGAAACCGCATTCAAGTCCTGGACGATCGAACGGGTCGTCCAGCACCTGCATGTCTGGAACATGGCCGCCCTGATGTCGCTGAAGGGCGATGGCTCGTTCGAAACCTACTACGCGCAACTCGAAGCCCACCGCCGCTCCGGCGGCACGATGGGCGGCTTCGAGCGCGAATGGCTGAACGGCCTCGGCGGTCGCGACCTCGTGGCGGCCTGGCGCTCCGGCTTTGCAGAAACTGCCGCGCGCTTTGCTGAAGCCGAACCGTCCGCGCGCGTGAAGTGGGCCGGGCCGGACATGAGCGCACGCTCGTCCATCACAGCGCGCCTGATGGAAACATGGGCGCACGGCCAGGAAGCCTATGATGTCCTCGGCGTCGTGCGTCAGAACGGCGACAGGATCCGCAACATCGTCGTGCTCGGCAACAACACCTATGGCTGGACCTTCAAGGTCCGCGGCGAACCAGCGCCTGAGCCCCGCCCACACCTGCGGCTCACTGCACCTTCAGGCGAAGTCTGGCTCTACAACGAGCCAAGCGAGACAGAGCTGATCGAAGGCACTGCCGCCGAATTCTGCCAGGTCGTGACCCAGACGCGGAACATCGCCGACACGTCGCTCAAGGTGACAGGCGCCAACGCCAGAAACTGGATGTCCAAGGCACAGTGCTTTGCCGGCGACGCCGAATCCCCGCCTCCGCCCGGATCGCGGAAGACAGCCGTTCGCGCCTAGCGAGACGGGAGAGGGACCCGGGTTTGTGGCCCCGGGTCCACCCCAACCCATGAAAGGATCCGGCGAGGGAGCCTTTCAATAGGTATGCGCGTTTGGCCCGCAGAATGGGTCACAGCAACTCAAACTATTTTTGGCTAGCGCAGCGGCAGGAACTTCGATCCGCCACTCTTGCAGATCGCGATGTTGGCGCGCAGCCCCGGCAGGAAGGCCTGATGGAACGCCACGAGGCGCCCCATGGCATCCGCCTTGGTGAAACGGGCTTCGGCGCTGGTGTAGCTTTCGCAGAGAAGCGCGCGGTCGCCGGCCTTTTGCGCAATCTGGCCGAGGATGAGCTCGCCCCAGCCCGCGTCTGCGCCCGAGCTGGTTTCGTCCATGTCGGCGATCTTGGCGGCGACGATCTGCTTCTGCTCCGCGATGGCTTCGGCATAGCGGCCGACATTGCCGAGATGCTGGGCATAGGTTTCGCCGATCATGATGTTCATCACGCGGGCGGATTCATCGCGGTCTTCGATGGCGACGAGTTTCTTCGAGGCGAGCTGGGCGCTGACCAGCAGGTCCTCGGCTTCCTGCGCCTTGCCGAGCTTCGCGCCGGACGCATACGCGTCTGCTCCGCTCCAGCCGATCATGTAGAGGAGGAAGGTATTGCCCGGCGATTTCTGTTCAGCGGCGACGAGCACATCATGGGCGGCCCGCATGGCTGGATAACCTTCGGTGTCGCGATCCATCAGGTGCCAGGCGAGGCCGCGATTGTAGAGTGCATAGGCGTGCTCGATCGCGGCGGCTTCGCCCTGCTCTTCTGCTGGCCAAGCATTCACAATGGCGTCGTGGGCGTCGGCGGAAGCGATCAGCGCGTCAAACTCTTCGTTCGCGGTGTGGCGCTCCATCTCCGCGCGGCTGAGGTCGCGCTGGGCGATGCGCCATGCGAGATTGCGGCTGACTTCCGGCACGCGGGCGATCGCGGCCTTTCCGGCTTCAAGCTGCTTCAACGAGGCATCGGGATCGATGTCCTTGTAGAAGGCAATGAGGCTGGCGATGGCTTCAATCTGGCCTTCCGAGATGGCGATTTCGGGCGCGTCGCCAAACTCCTCGCGGACGCCGGCGAGCATGGTGCGCGCCTTACCGAGGTTTTCGGTGGCGAAGCGGTTGAGACCGAGATTTCTCTCCAGCGGCGACGCCTGGATTTCGGCGAGACGCAACAGGCCCTTGGCGGTTTCGATGCGCAAGGCGCGGCTTGCGTTGGGCGTGTTCACCAGCACGTCGAGATAGGTCTGCGCTTTCTCCGCGAGGCTGGCGCGGGCGGTGGTGTTGCCTGGGATAGAGCGGAGCTGTTCGTTGAGATCGAACAGCAGATAGTTGGCGAGTTCGCGTACCTCTTGGAAGCGACGGGCTTCGGCCTCACGGGCGCTTTCGGCGCGGAAGAAGGCGATGCCCGTGCCGGCGAAGGCAGCGATCACAAGCGCAACGCCAAGGCCCGTGGCCCAGGCGGCGCGCTTGTGGCGCCCGATGAACTTCGAGAATGCGTAGCCGCCCCTGCCCGCGTTGTAGGCCGTGACGGGATAGCCATCGCGCCAGGCTTTGATGTCTGCGGCCAGAAGATCGACGGAGGCGTAACGATCCTGCGGCGCGTGGGCGGTGGCGCACGCGATGATGGCGGCGAACTCGCGATCCTCTCCGTCGACCTCAAGCAGCTTCTCGGCGAGCTTGCCCAGGGAATAGACATCGGCGGTGGTGGTGGGCTCGGCGCCAGTCATGCGCTCGGGCGCGGCATAGCCGGGCGTGAGGCTGAGCGTGTGGAGCGATCCGCCGGCGCTGGAGGGCGGCGGCGGTGCGGGATCGTTGGCGCCGGCGGGGCGCGCGATGCCAAAGTCGATCAGCTTCACCACGCCATCGGCCGTGACCATGACGTTGGACGGCGTGATATCGCGATGGACGATCAGGTTGGCGTGGGCGAAGGCGACGGCGGAGCACGCCTGCAGCAGCTTGTCGATGCGTTGGGCGCGCGTGGCGTTCGTGGCGTCGGCCCAGGCGAGCAACGCGCGGCCTTCCACATACTCCATGATGATGTAGGGCGAACCGTCTTCGGTTTCGCCGCCATCGAACAACTGCGCGATGTTGGGGTGGCGCAACTGGGCGAGGATCTGCCGCTCGCGACGGAAGCGATCGACCAGGCGTTGCGACAGCAGGCCGGGGCGAATGATCTTGATCGCCGCAAGGTGTTCGAAGTCGCCGCGATCACGTTTGGCGAGATAGACCGAGCCCATGCCGCCCGCGCCGATACGCTCGGAGATGGCATAGCCGGCAAGGCGCGTGGGTGCGGGGCCTTCCTGCTCCATGCTCGAGACGGCGCCACCGGTGAGGAGTGCGACAGTGGCTTCAGCGTCGACGAGGCGGCGGATGCGGGCAAGCAGCTCCGGCCGGCCGGCTGTGCGTTCATTGAGCCAGGCATCGGCATCCTGCGGTTCGGCCTCGAGAAAGGCCTCGAACAGCGCGAGGGCTTCGCGATCAAGCGCGAGGTCGGTCATTCGTCGATCGGATTGTTGAGCGCGTCGAGGAGCCAGGAACGGGCAACCTGCCAGCGGCGTTTGACCGTGGGCTCGGACAGGCCCGTGGCGAGGGCCACGTCTTCCACCGTCATCCCCCCGAAATATCGCATTTCCACAAGCTCCGCGAGTTGGGCGTCGAGCACCTTCAGCCTGATAAGCGCGGAATCGAGGACAAGCAGATCAAAGCGTTGATCCCCATCAACCTGGGTAGTGAGTTCAACCTTGTGGTGATGCCGTTTACCGGTGTTTTTCGAGCGGGCATGATCGATCAAGATGTTGCGCATGATGCGCGAGGCCAGCGCCAGCATGTGTGTGCGGTCCGTGATCGACAGGCCATCCGAGGTCGCGATCCGCATCACGCTCTCATTGATCAGGTCGCCCGTTGAAAGCGATGTTCCCCGCTCTGCCCGCAGACGCGCTGCAGCAATGGTGCTGAGTTCGGGATGCAGGCGCGCGATCAGGGTGTTGCGGGCATCGACGGCTCCGTCCCGCCATTCGGCGATCAGCTGGGCGGTTTTGGGCTCGCCATCCATCTATGCTGGTCCCCTGCCTGTCACCCCTAGTTCAGGCAAACCCGCTTAAGTTGCAAGCCAGTGCACGTGGGGCGCGCGCAACGCGGGTGTCAGTAGCGCAGGTGTGGGCGGCGGGTTTGCGCCCATGCCTGCTCGTCAGGCTGGGTGACGGCGTCGAGGTCGCCAGGCTGGGCGTTGCGATCGTCCACCCATTCGCGCAGCAGCGGGCTGCCGTTGATCACGTCGATGGGCAGCTTGCCGAGTTCGTACTCGTACGGGAAGTCGCGCCAGAGCGGGTAATCCGGATAGCGATTACGGATAACCTTGAAGGCGAGCGACTGGATGCGCCAGGGCTGGAAGGCCTGATGATCGTAAGAGGCCGGGTCTTCCGTATGGATTTGTACGCCGGAGCACAGCTTGCCGACATGCTTGTGGAAGGTCGGCTCGAACCAGCAGTCGCGCAGCTTGCAGCCGCGGAGCCATTGCGGGGCGAGATTATACATCTCGGTGATGACGCGGCGTGCGTCGATGTCGGGCGCGCCAAACAGTTCCAGCGGACGTGTGGTGCCGCGACCCTCGGACAGCGTCGCGCCTTCCAACATCACCGTGCCGGCATAAGCGCGGGCCATCCAGAGATTGGGCGCATTCGGGCTGGGGTTGATCCACGTGCGCTCGTAAAGCGGCCAGCCATGGCCGGGCGCAGCGTCGGGCTGATACCCTTCCATCTCGATCACGCGATAATCGACATCGAGCTTGTAGTGATCGATGAACCAGTGGCCGAGTTCGCCGAGCGTCATGCCATGGCGCATCGGCATAGGCCCGGCGCCAACAAAACTCTCCCAACCGCTGCGCAGCGTCAGGCCCTCAATCGGACGGCCGGCGGGGTTCGGGCGATCCAGCACCCAGACCGACTTGCCCTCCTTCGCGGCCGCTTCGAGCACGTAGAGCAGCGTCGTGATGAAGGTGTAGATGCGGCAGCCGAGATCCTGCAGGTCGATCAGCACGACATCGAACGTGCTCATCTGCTGCCCGGTCGGGCGGCGCTGTTCGCCATAGAGGCTGAACACCGGGATGCCCAAGATCGGATCATCGAAATCCGGGCTCTCGACCATGTTGTCCTGCTTGTCCCCGCGCATGCCGTGCTGCGGGCCGAAGGCGGATGTCAGCTTGATATCGCCCGTGGCCGCCAGCGCATCCAGCGTGTGCGTGAGATCGCGCGTGACGGAGGCCGGGTGCGCAACCAGCGACACACGCTTGCCCTTGAGAGGCGCGCGCAGGGCCGGGTCAGCGAGAAGGCGGTCGATGCCGAATTTCATGGCTCACCCTGCTGAAGGAAGTTGCATGGCAAAGCAATCCAGATGGTGGAAATCCAGCTTGTTGGCTGGATGCCGGATCGCCCAGTAGGACCGGACACCATCGGCAGCTTCGAGAATCACCGACAGCCCGACCTTCCAGTCGCCACCGAGATTCGGGATGCGGCTGATGTCGAAGATGGCGCGGAGCTGGAAGTTATCCCCGAACTCGCGTGTGCCGATACCCGGGTCCGACACCTCCTTGATATTGGTCATACCCGAACGGTGCGCCTTGAAGTGGTAGGCCGCCCAACGGCCCGATGGCGACAGGTTGAACTCTGTATAACCGCCGCCCTGCTCCGGCATGATGAAGGCCTCGAAGCACGAATGCTTCCAGAGCTCATCGGCACGCGCCCGATCGACGAGTTCCGGCAGAACCAGCTGATCTATCCTGCCGGTCACATAATAATGCAGCGTCAGCTTGTCGGCCGTGCGCGCTATCTCGGCTTCAACCGAGCTAGCAGGCGATCCGGTGGACGGGTGGCGAGTCAGGGCGTGACGCATACGCCTGTGTAGCGTCCGAAATCCCCGCTCGCCAGCCTTGGCCTGTCTGGGCCGGTCTATTCCGCCGGTGTTACGACCGGGTCTGGATCGCCCCTGCCACGACGGCCGCGTTTCGGCTTTTTCTGCTTGGCCTCGCCCGGCGCCAGCAACAGATAGAGCGGCGGGGTCACGATACGGGCCAGAAGCGTCGAGGTGATAAGGCCGCCGATGATGACCATGGCGAGCGGCGAATAAAGCGGCGACCGCTCCATCACCAGCGGGATCATGCCGCCAATGGCCGTCATCGAGGTGAGCAGCACGGGAAGGAAGCGAACCTCGCCCGCCTTCTCGATGGCTTCCCTGAGCGGCGTCCCCCGCTCTCGCTCCTGGTTGGCAAATTCGACCAGCAGGATCGAGTTCTTGATCTCGATGCCGATCAACGCGATGAACCCAATGATCGAGGTATAGGACAGCGACTCCTTGCCGATGTAGAGCGCGATCAGGCCGCCCATGATCCCGAACGGGATAACGAAGGCGACGACCGCAGCGCTGGAGAACGAACCGAATTCCAGCAGCAGCACGGCGAGAATCCCGAACATGGCGATGATGATCGCAGGGCCAAAGCCACCGAAGCTTTCCGACTGCGCCTCCGCCTCGCCGCCATACATGATCGAGTATCCGGGCGGCAGGGTCAGCGGCGCAAGCTTGGCCGCAACGGCGCGGGTGACATCGCCTGCCAGACGCCCCGGTTGGGTGAAGGCGCTGATCGTGACCGTGCGCTCGCGTTCATAACGGCTGATGCGCGAGGGACCCGCCACCAGCGAGGGCTTGGCGAACTCGGAGATCGGGGCTGCCGCGCCTGAACTCGTCCAGATATAGAGCTTGCTCACATCCTCGATGCTCATGCGCTCTGCACGCGGCGCGCGGACGACGATCGGGTAGCTGTCGCCGACAGGGTCGCGGAAGGTTGCAACACGAGCACCGCCGATGGCGATGCGGAGTGTCTGGTCGATCGCCCCAGCCGGCACGCCGCGAAGGGCCGCAACTTCAGTGTCGATATTGAGATTGAGATCCAGCAGCTTCTCGCCCAGTGGGTTCCGCACGTTGCGGGTGCCGTCCGTCTCGGCGACCAGTCGTTCGACCTGAGCGGCGAGATCGGTAAGCACGTTGATATCCGCGCCGCGGATACGGACGGCGATTGGCGCTTCAATCGGAGGACCATTGAGGAAGCGCTTCACGTTGTAACGGGCGCCCGGGAAGGCAGCCAGTTCCTTGCGGATGGCTTCGAGTTCGGCGTGCCCCTCTTCCGCTTCCCAATGATCGAAGCGGGCGTAGATGTCGCCGACGTTCGACTGGGTCTCCGAGGGTTGCTCGTTGTAATAGACACGCGGGTTTCCGCGGCCAGCGTTCGAGAAGCGCCAGGTGATGTTCTCACGCTTGGCCAGCACCTTGTCCGCGAACTGCACGGCGCGATCTGTCTCAGCGACCGAAACACCTTGCGGAAGTTCGACCCGGAGCAGGAAGTATGGACTGTCGTTCTCGGGGAAGAGGCTGAAGCCGAGCTTTGGCACCAGGGTCAGCGTCGCGGCGAACAGCGCAAGACCAATCGCGATCGTGATACGCGGGAATGACAGCGCGAGGTGCAGGATCGGACGATAGATGGCGTGGATGCCGCCCATCAGCACATCAAGGAAGACGTTGCCATGGCCCTTGCGAGGCAACAGTCGGCTGGCGAAGAAGGGGATCACGCTGAGCGCAACGAAGAGCGAAGCGGCGATCGTGCAGACCACAGCCATGGGCAGCGAGCGCGTGAAGTCCCCAGCCGCTTCCGGAAGGTTCAGCAGCGGCACGAAGGCGAGCAGCAGGGCGGCCGTACAGCCAAGCACGGCCACATTGATTTCCTTGACGCCCTCGAGGGCAGCGTCGCGTGGCGTAAGACCTCCGCGCAGGTGTCGAGCGATGTTTTCGGTGACGACGATGCTGTCATCGACCAGCAGGCCGAGCGCCAGAACGAAGCCCGCGATCGAGAGCTGGTTAAGCGAATAGCCCATGATGTTGAGGATCGTGATGCCGATCGCGAACGAGAACGGGATCGACACCATGACGATCAGAGAAGCGCGGAAGCCCAGCGGCAACAGCGTGAGAAGGACCAGCGCGATAGCGATACCAAGATCGCGCGCCAGCGATGACAAGCGGTGCGCCACGGTTTCGGACTGGTCAAAGCCGCGTTCCAGCTTGATCTCGGGGGGCAGTCGCGGTTCGAAAGCATCGACGCGGGCTTTCACGCCGTCCATGACCGTGAAGATGGTCGCGCCGAGCTTTGCGCGGGCAGTTACAAATAGCGCTCGCTGGCCGTTGTAACGCGTGATGTGAGTTTGCTCATCATTGGCCCATTCGACATTGGCGATATCGCCGACCTTCACGACTACGCCATTGGCGCTGCGCAGAACGACGGAGCGGATTTCTTCGACGCTATCGAACGGCCCAGTGGCTTCGACGTTGAAGCGGCGGCCGCTGCTTTCCACGGAGCCGATGGGCAGGTCTGCCCCTTCCCGCTCCAGCGCTTCGGTGACCGAGCCGAGCGGCATCTGGTAGGCCGCCAGCTTGTCGAGATCGACCGTCACGCGAACTTCGGCAGCGGGCACGCCCCAGATTTCGGCCTGCTGCACGCCATTCGCGCGCTCGACAGCATCGCGAAGCTCGCGTGCGTAGGCTTCCATCTGGCGGATAGGCGCCGTCTCTGAAACCAGCGCCATCTGGACGATGCTGGTCTGCGCCGGGTTGGCGCGGTCAGCACGGATAAGCGTGATGCCGGAAGGAAGCGTCGGACGAAGCACATTCAGCTCGCGCACGACCTCGTCGTATTTCTTCTCCGGATCGGTGCCGTATTCGAACTGCACGCTGATCGAGGCGAGACCGGCGCTGCTGGTCGAGGAAATCTCGTCGACATATTCGAGGCCGTTCAGCGCCGTCTCGATCGGGATCGCGACGACGCGCTCCATCTGCTCGGCGTCCGCGCCCGGCAGGACAACGAACACCCCAACGCCAGCGAACTGGACGATCGGGTCTTCGGATTTCGGGATTGCCTGGACCGAGGCAAGACCCAGCATGAATAGCATGCCGAACAGGACAAGCGTGAACTGCCAGCGCTCGATGAAGAAGCGGGTGATCGCCTGCATGGTCTATTCCTTACGGAATTTGACGGTGTCGCCGTCGCGGACCATGGAGGCGCCGCGTGTGATGATCGCCTCGCCCGGCTGCAAGCCGCCGGTCACGACGACGCCGGCGTCAGTGACGCCTTCGGTCTGGATCGAGCGGCGGGTCGCCTTCCCTGCTTCGTCCACGACATAGACCATGCCTTGGTCGGCGCGAGCGTCGATGAGCGAGATCGCCGGGATCAGGTATGAAGCGCGCGCCGTCTGCTCGGCATTAGGCTTCGCAGCGATACGCACTTCAGCAACTTCGCCACTCTTGAGGTCCCTCGGATCATCAAGGCGGACCTCGACTTCGAACGAACCCATATTGGCAGCCATCTTGGGCGAGATCTGGGAGACCTTGCCCGTGCGCGGCTCGCGGCCCGGAATGTCGATGGTTGCCGTGTCGCCGGTTTTGACGTGCGCCACATCGACGGATGAGAGCTGCGCGCGAACGATAACGCCAGTGCGGTCTTCGCCAATCTGCAGCACCGACTGGCCGGTCGTCAGCATCTGCCCGCGCTCGACGTCGCGGCGTAGAACCACGCCTGAAGCCGGCGAGACGATCGAGACGATCTCCCGCGCGCGCTCCAGCGCAAGGCGAGCATTGTCGAGATCCGCCTGCGAAGCGGCGCCGGCTGCATGGAGCCGGCTGACGCGATCGAAGGTCTGCTGCGCCGTCTGGCGAACGACTTCTGATTCAGCGGCATCCGCGCCAACCGTCGTGCGGCGCAGCGTGGCGAGCACTTGCCCGGCATAAACACGCGAGCCCTTGTCGACCAGCAGGCTCTCGACCATGCCGGGCGCGCCAAAGGAGAGCAGCGTTTCGCTCTTGTAAGCGACGAGCCCGCTGGCGCGGAGGACGCCATCTTGCTCGCGCTGCGCGATGCGGTAGAGTTCAACCTCGATCGGCGCCACGGCCTGCGATTTCGCGGCCTCTGCCTTGGGCTCTGCGGCGGGTGAACATGCTGCTGGCGCCAGGGCAAGAAGTCCCGCCGCCAAGATCAATCCGGAACGCGCTGTCATCGCTGCCAACCCTAAGCCTTTTAGACACTGTCTATTTTATTTTTTACGTTGTCAATAATCAGGTCGATAGGCGGGTACACGGGTACGTGACGAGTATTCGTGGTGAATGCGAGCAGCCCTTCCCTGCGCGGAAAGAATGAGGCTCACCTTTCGGCGCGAGTCGCCCATATCTAGTGGGAGATGGAGTCGCCGATGAGCGAGATGCGGACGCAGATGGAAACGGAGGCGCGGGAAGCGCCTGCGGTGGCCGCGCGTCTAGTGCAGCTGGCGGGGCCGGTATTAAGCGAGCTGGGTGGGCGGCTGCGCGAGCTTGGACCTCGCTATGCGATCGCGGCGGGGCGCGGAAGTTCGGACGCGGCAGGCTTGCTGGCGAAATACCTGTTCGAGGCGCGGCTCGGCCTGCCGACGGTTTCTGCCGCGCCGTCGATACGCTCGATCTATGGAAAGCAGCTGAAAGTTGAGCAGGCGCTGGTGCTGGCGATTTCCCAGTCAGGTCGGTCACCCGATCTGGTCGAGTTCTGTCGATCGACGGCTGGGCCGGGCGTGATGCGGGTTGGGCTGATCAATGCTGTGGGCTCGCCGCTGGCAGACGTTGTGGAGGCGGTTGTGCCGCTGGAAGCTGGCCCCGAGACCAGCGTGGCGGCGACGAAGTCGTGCCTTGCAGCGATGGTGCTGGTGCTCGGACTGACCGCGCACTGGAGCAGTGACACGGAAACGATTGCCGCATTCGAACGCTCACCAGATGTTCTGGCCGGAGCGCTGGAGATGGACTGGGCGAAAGCGGAAGCCTTCCTTGCTGGCGATGGCCCTATCTATGTGATCGGACGCGGGCCGGGTCTCGCGGTGGCGGCGGAAGCCGCATTGAAGCTCAAGGAAACGAACGGCCTGCATGCTGAAGCGGTAAGCGCCGCTGAAGTGCGGCATGGTCCATTCGCGTTGGTGGGGCCAAAGCTGAGGATCATCGTGTTCACACAGCGGGACGCGGCGTTTGACGGATTGAAGAAACTGGCGGGAGATCTGGAGCGGCTGGGTTGCCCTGTCCTGTTCGTATCGCCAGGGGCCGAGGTTGGTGTAAAGGCGGACGCCGAGCCTGTGCTGGAGTTGCTGGCAATGCTGCAGAGGTTCTATCTGCTGGTAAATGCATCAGCGCTGGCGCGTGGACGATCTCCGGATCATCCGCCGATGCTGACAAAAGTGACGGAGACGCGGTGATGCTGGCGCTGGCGCCTACACGTCTGTTTACCGGCGACGGTATGATCGAGAACGCCACAGTGCGGATCGATGGCGGACGTGTTGTTGATGTCGCTGCAGGCATTGCAGCCGATGCGGTCAAGCTGGATGGACTACTGGCGCCGGGCTTCATCGACATTCAGGTCAATGGCGGCGGCGGCGTGCTGTTCAACGATGCGCAGACAATCGAGACGCTGTCGACAATCGCAGCAGCTCATCGGCGGTTCGGCGTGACCGGCTTCATGGCCACGCTGATCTCGGATGAGCGCGCCAAGGCCGCCGCCGCGATCGAGGCTGTCGAAGACGCTATAAATGCTGGCGTCGAGGGGCTGTTGGGACTGCACCTCGAAGGACCGTGGCTATCTGCGCCACGGCGCGGCGTGCATCCCGCACAGTATTTACGCGAACTGGATGCCGACGACCTGGCATTGCTGACAGCGAAACACGGGTTCCCGCTCATGGTGACCGTGGCGCCGGAACAGGTCGGCCCGCAATCGATCAAGGCACTGGTAGATGCGGGCGTGCGCGTGAGCATTGGGCATACGGCCGCTTCCACAGAGATGGTGGAAGCTGCACTGACTGCGGGAGCGAGTGGCTTCACGCACCTGTTTAACGCGATGCCGCCGCTGGAGGGACGCAACCCCGGAGCGCTCGGCGTTGCCCTGGCGAACCGCAAAGCGTGGACCGGGCTCATTCTTGACGGGATCCACGTCCATCCGGTTTCCGCTCGCGCTGCGTTCGCAGCCAAGACGGCGGACCGGATGATCCTTGTGTCGGACGCGATGGCGACAATCGGCGCCGCCAATGAGTTCATGTCGCTGTTCGGAGAAGCAATCACCGTTCAGGATGGCGCGCTACGCACCGGATCGGGCACGCTCGCCGGCGCACATCTCGAAATGTCCGGCGCAGTCCGAAACGCGGCGAAACTACTAGAGGCGTCACCGAACGAAGCGCTGCGCATGGGCAGTCTGACGCCGGCTGCCTTCCTCGGTGTCCAGAATGAACGCGGCCGCGTGGCGCCGGGCTACCGCGCCGATCTCGTCCTGCTGGATGACAACATGCACACCAAGGCGACGTGGATCGGCGGGCGCCAGATTCACTGACGCGGCGTGATCTCCGCCAGAGCAAACCGCAGATTGCCATCATGCTTGTCGAGCGCAGATGTGGCTGCCGCCATGTCCGCACCGCTGGCCAATAGCGTTGCAAGCTTCACGTCGCCATCCGCCTTCGCCATCGCATCGTTCGCCGTGCGCTGATCGCAGCCCGTAATCGTCACAACCATCTGCGCTGCGCGATTCCGAAGCTTGGCGTTGGTCGGTCGCATGTGAACCATGAGACCGCGATAGACCTTGCCGAGACGCACCATCACCATGGTGGAGAAAAGGTTCAGCACGATCTTCTGCGCCGTACCAGCCTTCATGCGCGTCGAGCCCGCCACCGCCTCGGCGCCCGTTTCGACAAGAATTGGACGCTGGCTGACCGACAACAGATGAGCCTTGTTATTGGCGATGCCGATCGTCAGCGCGCCGCGCGCTCTAGCTTCCTTGACCGCAGCAACCGTGTAGGGCGTAGCGCCGCTCGCAGCCACACCGATAACCACATCGTTCGGCCCCACACCCAACTCGATCACGCGCGCGACGCCATTGTTCGCGCTGTCTTCTGCGTTCTCGACAGCCTGCAGCAGCGCACCCTCGCCTCCTGCAATCGCGAAAGCAATCTGCTCCTTCGGCCAGCTGAATGTCGGGAACAGTTCCGCCCCGTCCTGCACGCCGATGCGCGCAGACGTTCCGGCGCCCACATAAATGATACGTCCGCCACGCTTAAGCCTAGGCGCGGCTGCATCGACCGCAGCAGCTATCGCCGGGATTGCCGAGCCAATGGCGGCAACCGCCTCGACCTGTCCTTCATGTAGCGCCCGCACACCCTGCTCTGTGCCCCACAGATCAAGGTCCAGATAGCGCTCGCTGATATCCTCGGTGCCCATGACGTCCTCGGTTACTGCTTACGCGTTGTTCAGTGTGATTGAATGGCAGGCAAATCGGGATAGACAAGAGGCCATGACCGCAACTTACTACCTCGGCGTCGATGGCGGCGGAACACGCTGCCGGGCCCGGCTGGAAACAGCGGACGGCAAGGTGCTCGGTCGCGGCCTTTCTGGACCAGCCAGCATGCGCTTCGGATTCGAAGCGGCGCGTGAGTCGATCATGGCTGCGACACGGCAAGCACTGAGTGAGGCCGGGTTTGGCGAAGACGCGCTCGCGCTCACCGCCGCCGGCATTGGCCTCGCCGGCACAGGGCAGCTTGGAGCACGCGCGGCGCTTGAGGCATGGAAGCATCCATTCGCTGCGGCGTGGTTCGAGGGCGATGGCTATCTGGCCTATCTCGGTGCGTTCGGCGGCGGCGATGGCGGCATCGTTGTGTGTGGCACCGGCAGCATCGGCATAACGTATGACAAGAGCACGATCCGAGTCGGCGGATACGGCTTCCCCGTTTCAGACGAAGGCAGCGGCGCGCACATCGGACTGAACGCGATCCGCTACGCTCTGCGCACGCTGGATGGGCGCGCCAAGTCGACAGCGTTTGCAAACGAAATCCTCGAACGCTTCCAGTCCGACCCGGCCGTAGTGATCCGCTGGTCGGAGACAGCCAGCGCAACGGACTATGCGGCGTTCGCTGCAATCGTCATCAAGCATGCAGATGCTCACGAACCAGCAGCGACCAACCTGCTGCGCGACGCCGCGGTTCATATCGCCGGACTTGTCGAGGCTGTCCTCGCCCGCGGCGCGCCACGGGTCGCGCTGGTCGGCGGTCTTGTGCCGTTTCTTCAACCGCACATTCCCCCGGCGACTGCCGCGCGGCTCACGGAGCCGGAGGCCGATGCAATGGCCGGCGGCATCCTGCTGGCAAAGCAGCGGCTCGCGCACGGTTAATGCCTAACAGGCGAGTGACCGGTTTTTGCCCGATGGGCTTTGGATCACGCCCAATATACTCGCAGCCCGCTCGCGAGGCCAAACTAGCTGGCGACAAGCGCCTGAAAATCGCGCTCTATGTGAACAGCGAACGGGCGTTGTGGCAGGCGAAATGTCGATCAAAGCAAGCATCTATCACCTGACACACTACAAGTATGACCGGCCGGTTGTGCTTGGACCTCAGGTGATACGGTTGCGGCCGGCAGCTCACTCACGGACGCGCGTGATATCGCATTCGCTGAAGGTGAGCCCGGGCGGCCACTTCGTGAACCACCAGCAGGACCCCTATGGGAACTATCTGGCGCGGTTCGTCTTTCCCGAACCCGTGCGCGAGCTGAAGATCGAAGTCGATCTTGTGGCGGATATGACAGTGTACAATCCGTTCGATTTCTTCGTGGAAGAGATCGCGGAGCAATGGCCGTTCGAGTATCCCGAAGACATCGCTGAAGACCTTGCCATCTATCGCAAGGCCGAGCCGGCCGGACCGCTGCTGACGAAGTTCCTGGCGAAGGTTCCACGCAAGAAGAAGCGCACGATCGACTTCATCGTTGAACTCAATGCGCGCGTATCGAACGAGATCAAATACCTGATCCGTCTGGAGCCCGGCGTACAGACACCGGAAGAGACGCTGAAAAAGGTGTCCGGGTCCTGTCGGGATTCATCTTGGCTGCTCGTGAACGCGTTGCGGCATCTGGGCTTCGCCGCCCGGTTCGTGTCCGGATACTTGATCCAGTTGAAGCCGGACTTGGTCGCGCTCGATGGCCCGCCGGGGACCAGCGTGGACTTCACCGACCTGCATGCATGGTGCGAGGTCTATCTGCCGGGAGCAGGATGGATCGGGCTTGATCCGACTTCTGGCCTGCTGACGGGTGAGAGCCACATACCGCTTGCGGCGACGCCGCACTTCCGGAATGCCGCGCCGATCTCGGGTGGGCTCACGGGCAATCCAAAGGTCGAGTTCGCCTTCGACATGAAGGTGACGCGCGTAGCCGAGCATCCGCGCATCACCAAACCGTTCTCCGATGAAAGTTGGGCTGCGCTGGATGCGCTGGGCGAGAAGGTAGATGCGGCGCTGCGTGATGGAGACGTTCGCCTCACAATGGGCGGCGAGCCGACCTTCGTGTCGATCGACGACTTCCAGGCGGATGAGTGGAATTCGGGAGCGGATGGTCCGACCAAGCGGAAGCTGGCGGATACGCTGATCCAGCGACTGCGCGATCGCTTCGCGCCGGGCGGCTTCCTGCATTATGGCCAGGGCAAATGGTATCCTGGCGAAACGCTGCCGCGCTGGACCTTCTCACTCTACTGGCGACGCGACGGTATGCCGATCTGGCATAACCCCGACCTCGTCGCGGGCGAGAACAAAAAGTCGAAGGCCACCAAGACCGACGCAGAAGCTCTGCTGCAGACCATGGCCGAGGAGCTTGGCGTCGGGGCGGAGATGGTCATCCCCGCCTATGAAGATCCAGCCGACTGGATCATCAAGGAAGGCAAGCTGCCAGAGAATGTGACGCCGGAAGATTCCAAGCTGAAGGATCCGGAGGAGCGGGGCCGGATCGCTAAGGTGTTCGGTCGCGGACTGACGGAGCCGGCTGGCTTCGTCTTGCCGATCCAGCGCTGGCAGGCAAAAGCAAGCACGAAGCAGAAAGTTGGCAAAGGGGCCGCGAAAAAGGCCGCGGCGACGCCGACGCCGGGACGTGTTGCGACCCCGGGCCGGTGGAAATCAGAGAAGTGGCGGCTGCGGCGCGGATACATGTTCCTCGCGGCCGGAGACAGTCCGGTGGGGTATCGCCTGCCACTCAACTCCCTGCCCTGGATTGCGCCGTCCCTTTATCCGCATGTGATCCCAGCCGATCCCGCCGAGGAGCGTGGACCGCTGCCGGTGTACACGCCATCTGCGCAGGCGCGCGCGCAGTTCACACCGACGGCCAGCAGCCCGCAGCAGATCAACGAACAAATGCCGACAGAGGTCGGCGGGTTCGTGCGTACGGCGCTGAGCGTGGAAGCACGCGATGGTCGGCTGTGCGTGTTCATGCCGCCAGTGGAGCGGATCGAAGACTATCTCGAACTGGTGGCTGCCGCCGAGGCTGCTGCCATGACGCTCGGCGTGCCGGTACATATCGAGGGATATGCGCCGCCGCATGATCCGCGAATGAATGTGATGCGGGTGACGCCAGATCCGGGCGTGATCGAGGTCAACGTTCATCCCGCCTCGACATGGCGCGAGTGCGTGGACAACACGCAGGCGCTTTATGACGAGGCGCGGCAGAGCCGGCTGGGCTGCGACAAGTTTATGATCGATGGACGTCACACCGGCACGGGCGGCGGCAACCACGTCGTGGTTGGCGGCGCGACCCCGATGGACTCGCCCTTCCTGCGGCGGCCGGATGTGCTGAAAAGCCTGCTGCTGCTGTGGCAGCGGCGGCCGTCCCTGTCCTACCTCTTCTCAGGCATGTTCATCGGACCGACATCGCAGGCGCCGCGGATCGACGAAGGGCGCCACGATAGCCTGTACGAGCTCGAAATTGCGCTGTCGCAGATCCAGCCGCCGGGCAACGGCATGTCGACGCCGCCCTGGCTGGTTGACCGCCTGCTGCGCAACATCCTGATCGATGTGTCGGGCAACACGCATCGCACAGAGATCTGCATCGACAAGCTGTTCTCGCCCGACGGACCGACCGGCCGCCTGGGCCTTGTCGAGTTCCGGGGCTTCGAGATGCCGCCAGACGCACGGATGAGCCTGGCTCAGCAGGTGCTGGTGCGGGCGATCATCGCGCGGATGTGGAAATCGCCGCTCAGCGGATCCCCGGTGCGCTGGGGCACGTCGCTGCATGACAGATTCATGCTACCGCATTTCGTCTGGGAAGATTTCCTCGAAGTGCTGCGCGACCTGTCCGACCATGGCTTCACGCTTCGTCCGGAATGGTTCGAGGCGCAGAGCGAGTTCCGCTTCCCGTTCTGCGGCGAGGTAGAAGCAGAAGGCGCCCATCTGGAAATCCGGCAGGCGCTTGAGCCGTGGCACGTCCTCGGCGAAACCGGCGCAATCGGCGGCACCGTCCGCTATGCCGACTCCTCCGCCGAACGCCTTCAGGTCAAGCTGACCGCCGCCGAACCCAATCGCTACACTGTCGCCTGCAACAGACGACGCGTGCCGCTGGCGCAGGTCGCCAATGGCGTCGCGGTGGCGGGTGTTCGTTACAAAGCGTGGAAACCGCCGGAATCCCTGCACCCGGTGCTCCCGGTCAACGCCCCGCTTACATTCGACATTTTCGACACATGGACCGGGCGAGCGATCGGGGGGTGCGTGTATCATGTGGCGCACCCGGGCGGACGGAACTATGAGACCTTCCCGGTCAACGGAAATGAAGCGGAGGCGCGTCGTCTGGCGCGGTTCCAGCCACATGGCCATACTCCGGGGTTCTACCCGCTCGCGCCTGAGTCGGCGCATTCCGAATTTCCCTTCACGCTCGACCTCAGGCGGCCGGCGGGAATCTGAGGCTAGAGGCACAACGTGTCCGCGCAGAACCGGCCACAGATTGATCCAGCCGCCAGCTTCCTGGCGGATTACAAGCCCTTGCCCGGCGTGGCGGACGAACTGGTCGATGCGAACGGCGCGCTACGCCCCGTGTGGCGCCCGTTCATCGAGACACTGGCGAAACAGCCGCCCGACGAACTGGCGCGACGCTTCGAGCGTGGCGACCAGTACCTGCGCGACGCCGGCGTCTATTTCCGGCAATACAGCGGCAAAGGCGTCGAGGACCGCGCATGGCCGCTGAGCCATCTGCCGGTGATCATCCACGACTCCGAATGGGCCAAGATTTCGGAAGGGCTGATCCAGCGCGCTGAGCTGCTGGAATCCGTTTGCGCCGATCTGTATGGCGACGCCCGCCTTGTGAAGGAGGGCCACCTTCCCACATCGCTCATCGCCATGAACCGCGAATGGCTGCGGCCGATGGTGGGCGTGCGTCCGCGCTCGGGCCACTATCTCAACTTCCTCGCATTCGAGATCGGGCGCGGACCGGACGGCCAATGGTGGGTGCTGGGTGATCGCGTGCAGGCGCCATCAGGCGCAGGCTTCGCACTTGAGAACCGCGTCGCGACAGCGCGCACTTTCCCCGACCTCTATGCCAGCTCGAATGTGCAAAGGCTCGCCGGTTTCTTCCGCTCCTTCCGCGATGCGCTGAACGATCTTCGCGGCGACACGGAAAGCCGCGTCGGCATCCTGACACCGGGCCGGCTGAACGACACCTATTTCGAACACTCCTATATCGCCCGCTATCTCGGCTTCATGCTGCTTGAAGGCGATGACCTGACGGTCGAGAATGGCCAGGTCATGGTCCGCACAATCGCCGGCCTGTCGCCCGTCAGCGTCCTTTGGCGGCGTATCGATGCGAGCTATGCCGACCCACTGGAACTGAACGAGCAATCACGACTGGGCACACCCGGCCTTGTGGACGCGATCCGGCGCGGCAAGCTGGCGATGGTCAACGCGCTGGGCTCCGGCGTTCTCGAAACACGCGCCCTGCTGGCCTTCCTGCCCCGCATCTGTCAGGCGCTGCGGCAGGAGCCGCTGAAGATGCCGAACATCGCGACGTGGTGGTGCGGACAGGAAGCGGAACGCGCGCATGTGCGGGCGAATGCGCATCGCATGATGATCGGCTCCGCACTGTCGACGCGCATGCCGTTCGATCCGGAAGGCTCCACCGTTCTGGGATCAAACCTGCAGGCGGGACCGGGCGGCGTTGTCGATACGCTGCTGGATGCGGAAGCAGCCCTTCTGGTCGGGCAGGAAACGGTCACGCTGTCGACCACCCCGGCATTCGTGGACGGCAAGCTGACGCCCCGTCCCATGAGCCTTCGCGTCTTCCTGGCGCGCACATCGCGCGGCTGGCGGGTGATGCCGGGCGGCTACGGCAGGATCGGTCGCTCCGCTGACGCCACCGCAATCGCCCTGCAACGCGGCGGCTCCGTTTCGGACGCCTGGATCGTTGGCGACAAGCCAGTGCGGAACGAGACGCTGCTTCCGTCGGTCGATACGCCCTATGTGCGCGCACACATCGGCACATTGCCGAGCCGCGCCGCCGACAACCTGTTCTGGATGGGGCGCTATGTCGAACGCGCTGAAAGCCTTATCCGCCTGCTGCGCTCGATCCACGTCCGCATCGGTGAAGCCGGTCGCGCAGATACCAACCTGATCGACTATGCCGCGCGCTTCCCCGGCCTCGAAGGCGTCGATCCGCTGGTTGCGACCCCGCCGGACCTGTTCAGCGCCATCGCGTCGGCAACCGCCAGTGCAAGCGTGGTGCGCGACAGGTTCTCGATTGATGGATGGGCTGCGCTCAACGAACTCGCCGCCAGCTCGCAGGCATCTCTCAAGTCCGTGGCGCCCGGCGATGCGACAGCGCGAGCGCTCGGCCGATCCTTGCGCCAGATCACGGGCTTCTCGGGCCTCGTGCACGACAACATGTATCGTTTTGCGGGCTGGCGCTTCCTGTCGATCGGCCGATCGCTGGAGCGCGCCAGCGCGATGGCGCAACTACTGGCATGGTTCGCCGCTCCCGAGGCTCCGGAAGGCGCGCTGGATCTGGTCGTGGAAATCGGCGACAGCGTCCTCTCCCATCGACGGCTCTACGCCGTGGCGACGTCCCGCCCGACCGTTGTCGACCTGCTGGCGTGCGACGCAAACAACCCGCGCTCGATCCACTATCATCTGGCCGAGATCGAGCATCAGGTCAGCCTGCTGCCCGGCGCGCGCGAAGGCGCGCAAATGTCTTCGCTGGCGCGAGCGTCGCTGAAACTGCGCGCCGATCTGGCTGTGGCGCCGCCAGAGTCACTCGACTCCGATGCGCTGCTCGACATCCAGAGCGAACTCTCCAGTCTGTCCGACCTTCTGACCTCAACCTATCTGCGCTGACCTATGCTGTACGATATCGGCCTTCGCATCACCTATTCCTACGCAAGCCCGGCGTCTGGC
Organism: Hyphomonadaceae bacterium; assembly: GCA_965229115.1. GTDB lineage: Bacteria > Pseudomonadota > Alphaproteobacteria > Caulobacterales > Hyphomonadaceae > UBA7672. Next base: position 2,215,641 of record CBDDIR010000003.1, read on the forward strand.
GGACGGCACGTGCTGTATCTTACACCTGCTGATGTGCCGGGCCGGCAGCGCGCGATCACGTCGCTGCTTGAGATAAAGCCAACGCCGGACGAGCGGTTCGCGCGCAAGGACTTCTTCGGCAACACGCTGGTCGAGGCGGCATTCCGCGAGCCGCACAGCGAGATCCTGTTCCGCCTGCGATCACGCGTCGAGCGCCATGCAGAGACGCCGACTGCCGATGTGTCTCCAGCGCTGGAAGTGCTGATTGCGGAGATCAACAGCGTGCGGTCGCTGGCACCGGAAGCGCCTCAGCACTTTCTGGCTGACTCCCCGCGTGTGCAGGCGCGCCCCGAATTTCGCGGCTATGCGCACGAAGCCATGCGCGCAGGCATGACCACGCGCGCCATTGTCGAAGCGATCGGCAGGGCAATCGATCGCGACATGAAATTCGACCCCGGCGCGACGGACGTGAACACGCCGCCCGAGGAAGCTTTCGCCCGGCGGCATGGCGTGTGTCAGGACTTCTCCCACATCATGATAGCCTGCCTGCGCAGCATTGGCGTGCCGGCAGGTTATGTCAGCGGCTTCCTGCGTACCGCTCCCCCGGCCGGACAGCAGCGACTGGAAGGCGCCGATGCGATGCACGCCTGGGTGCGGGCCTGGTGCGGCAAGGCCATGGGTTGGATTGAGTACGACCCGACGAACGGCATGTTCGCGGGCGACGACCACATCATCGTGGCTTACGGCCGAGACTATGGAGACGTGGCCCCCGTGCGCGGCGTTGTCCGGATTTCGGGTGCCCAGACCAGCACACAGGCCGTCGACGTCGTACCGCTGGACTAGCGATCAGGCCTCGATGGCGCCCTGGATGACGCGCGCGAGGCGGTCGTGGAAGCGCTTGCGCTCTTCCGCACCGAGATCGAAGTCATCGGAAATCACGCGATCGATCATCACGCCCATCACGATATCGGCGATCAGACGGGCGCGGACTTTTGCGTCTGGGCCGCCGAGCCATTTCTCGATCGGGCCAAAGAAGCGCTCCTCGCCCGACTTGCGGATCGCCTCGCGGGCTTTCGGCGATGAGGCCGAGCGCAGGATGATCAGCAGGCAGGTAAGGTCTTTGTCCTCGGTCGCGTCGTCCACGATCTTGGTGGCGAGGCGCTCCCCGAAGGTCGCGACATCACCCTCAAAGATATCCGTGCCAGAGGGACAGGCCGCCAGAACGTCGGCGAACAGCTCGTCCTTGCCGCCGAAATAGCGGGACACCAGCGAAACATCGACGCCAGCGTCGGAAGCGATCTCGCGAAGGCTGACACTGTCATAACCTTCACGCATGAAACGCTCCATCGCCGCCGCCAGAAGCGTGGCGCGGGTATTGATCGCGTTTCGTTTGCGGGCCGCCAGGGCCTGAAGAGCCGTCATCTATTACCTTTGCTGCACTGCACGAAAAGTTTTGTCAACGGGTGTTGACATAGTGGCGGTCGTACCAATTTAACAGGGCAGCCAAACAAAGAGCAGCCCAAAGTGGGCGCCCGTCTCCTCCCCGGGGTCTAACATGCAAACTCACGCCAAAACCTTGCTGGCAGCATTGGTTGCCTCTACGGCACTCACCGCTTGCGGCCAGAAACCAACCGAAGCGGCCGGAATGCCGACGCCTCAGGTCTCCGTCGCCACCCCCCTCAAGCAGAACGTGACCGACTGGAACGACTTCGTCGGCCGGTTCGAAGCCACCCAGCATGTGGATGTCCGCGCCCGCGCGGGCGGTTTCATTCAGGGGGTCCACTTCAAGGACGGCCAGCACGTCAACAAGGGCCAGCTCCTGTTTACCCTCGACGCCCGTCCGGCTCAGGCCTCCCTGGCTTCGGCCGAGGCGGATGCAGCGGTTGCCCGCAAGGCCTTCGAGCGCGCTGAAGTGCTCATGAAGGAACAGGCCATCTCCCGGCAGGACTATGACCAGCGCCGCGCGGCCCTGGACATTGCAGACGCCGCCCTGCGCGCCCGCCGCCTCGATGTCGAGTTCACACGTGTCGTCGCCCCGGTTTCGGGCACGGTTTCGGATCGCCGGGTCGACGCCGGCAACGTCATTGCTGGCGGCACGTCTGCGGCCGACGTGCTGACCACCATCGTCGCCACCGACGAGATGTACTTCTCCTTCGACGCCTCGGAAGCTCAACTGCTCAAGCATCAGCGTGAAGCGGCCAAGGGCGGCGGCAAGGTCGAGATCCGGCTGCAGGACGAAAACGACTATCGCTGGACCGGCACGGTCGACTTCTCAGACAACGCCATCAATGACGGTTCGGGCGCGGTTCGCATGCGCGCGCTGGTCAAGAACAAGGACGGCTTCCTGAAGCCGGGCATGTTCGGCAAAGCGCGTGTTGAAGGCTCGGCTGAATATGTCGCCCTGATGATTCCGGAAACGGCTGTCGTCTCGCAGGGCGCCAACAAGGTGGCTTACGTCGTCGGTGCAAACGGCGCGGTCGAAGTGAAGCCGCTTGAAACCGGCCCGCTGGTTGATGGCCTGCGTGTTGTTCGCGGCGGCCTCGGTGAAGCTGACAAGGTCATCGTCAACGGCATCCAGCGCGCCATGCCCGGCGCAACGGTGGAGGCGAAAGTCACCACCATCACGCAGACGGCCGAGTTGGCCAACGCCACGGCTCCGAAGCAGGAATAGCGCGACCGCAATAGCGGCGCGTCTAACTCGACTGACAAAACAAGACGGGCCCCTCCCATAGAGGTCCGCAGCACAGGCACGGTCACATGCGTTTCTCACGCTTCTTCATCGATCGCCCGATCTTTGCGGGCGTCATTTCGGTGTTCATCACCCTGTTGGGTCTGTTCGCCTTCCCCAACCTCCCCCTCGCCCAATACCCGGACATCGCCCCGCCATCCGTGATGGTGATGGCCGGCTATCCGGGCGCGTCTGCAGAAACGGTCGCGGAGACAGTCGCCGCGCCCATTGAGCAGGAGATCAACGGCGTAGAGAACATGCTCTACATCACGTCGTCCTCGTCAAACGGGACGGCGCAGATCACGGTCACGTTCAAGCCTGGCACCAATCTCGATACGGCGCAGGTTCTGGTCCAGAACCGCGTCGCGCTGGCGGAACCAAGACTACCTGATCAGGTCAGACAGGGCGGCGTGCAGGTCCTGAAGCAGGACACAGGCTTCCTGCTTCTCGTCGCACTCACCTCCAAATCCCCGAACGCCGACATCGACATGATCGGCAACTTCGCAAACTCGGTCCTGAAGGACCGCCTCCTCCGCATCCAGGGCGTAGGCGGCGTGCAGGTCTTCGGCGGCGGCCTCTACTCCATGCGCGTCTGGATCGATCCGGGCAAAGCCGCAGCCCGCGACCTCACCGCAACCGAGATCGTTGCAGCTCTCCGCGCCCAGAACATCCAGGCAGCCGGCGGCTCCATCGGTTCGCCTCCGTTCGATTCAGGCGTCACCAACGAACTCCCCGTTCAGGTCGAAGGCCGCCTCAAGACCACGGAAGAATTCGGCAAGGTCGTCATCAAGCGCTCAGCTGAAGGTCAGGTGACCTTCCTGCGCGATGTCGCCCGCATCGAGCTGGGTTCGCAGGACTACTCCGTCCGCGGCTATTTCGGCGGCGATCGCGGCATCGCGATGGCCATCACCCCCTCGCCGGGCGCCAACGCCATCAACGCCTCGCACGCCGTGCTCGAGGCCGTGAAAGCCGCCGAGGCGGAGTTCCCGGAAGGCGTTGAATGGAAAGTCCCCTACAACCCCACCGAATACGTCGAAGCATCCGTCTCGTCGGTTGAGCACACGCTGATCGAGGCAATCTTCCTCGTCGTCATCGTGGTCGTCGTCTTCCTGCAGACCTGGCGCGCGGCGATCATCCCGATCGTGGCTATCCCGATCGCGCTGGTGGCGACCTTCATCGTCCAGCTTCTGCTTGGCTATTCGATCAACTCGCTGTCCCTGTTTGCGCTCGTGCTCGCAGTCGGCATCGTGGTCGACGACGCCATCGTCGTGGTCGAGAACGTCGAGCGTAACATCCGGCTTGGCATGTCGCCCAAGGAGGCGGCCTACAAGACCATGGACGAAGTCTCTGGCGCGCTTATCGCCATCGGCCTCGTGCTTCTGGCCGTGTTCGTTCCGGCAGCATTCGTTCCGGGCATTCCGGGCGTGTTCTTCCGCCAGTTCGCGGTCGCCATCGCGACGGCCGCGGCTGTCTCGCTGCTGGTCTCGCTGACCCTCTCCCCGGCCATGGCGGCGATGCTGCTCAAGCCGCACGAGCACGGTCACCAGAAGAAGGGCGGCATCTTCGGACCGCTCCGCTGGGCAGCCGACAAGTTCAACCAGGGCTTCGAATGGCTGTCGGATCGTTACGGCCGCCTCACCGGCCGCCTGATCCGCATGACCGTTATCATGCTGGTCGCATATGCCGCCCTGCTCGGCCTGACCGGCTGGCGCATGACGGATACCCCGACCGGCTTCATCCCGGACCAGGACCAGGGCTTCCTGATCGGCGTCATTCAGCTTCCGCCGGGCGCTTCGCTCGAACGGACGGACAGCGTGGTGAAACGTGCGGCCGCGCAACTCGCGCAGACGGACGGCGTGCAGGACGTAGCGGCCTTCGCCGGCATGGACGGCGCAAGCTTCACCAACTCGTCCAACGCGGGCGTCATGTTCATCCGTCTGAAGCCATGGGAAGAGCGCGGCTCCGCGCTCAACGCACAAGCCATGGCTGGCCAGATCATGGGCGCGATGGGCGCCATTGAAGAAGCCAACATCTTCGTGCTCGCGCCGCCTGCGGTGCAAGGCATGGGTAATGGCGGCGGCTTCAAGATGATGCTGCAGGACACGTCTGGCAAAGGCTATCAGGCCCTTGAACAGGCGCAGCTGCAGATCGTCGGCATGGCCAGCCAGCCCGGCGCTCCCGTCACTGGCGTGTTCCCCGGCTTCAACACCGGCAGCCCGCGCGTGATGGCGGAAGTCGATCGCGAGAAAGCGTTGATGATGGGCGTTGAACCGTCCGAAATCTTCGCCGCGATGGGCACCTATCTCGGCTCGACCTACGTGAACGACTTCAACATGCTGGGCCGCACCTTCCGGGTGACGGCGCAGGCTGAACCGACGCTTCGCGACGATATTTCCGATATCGCAAACCTGAAAGTTCGCTCCACATCCGGCGGCATGGTTCCGCTGGGAACGGTCGCGACGCTGAAGGACGATACCGGACCGGTTCGCGTGGTTCGCTTCAACCTGTTCCCGGCTGCGGAGATCCAGGGCGCTGCCGCGCCAGGCATCTCCTCGGGCGCAGCGCTCACGGCGATGGAAGGCTATGCGGCGCAACTGCCGGCCGGGTTCAGCTACGAATGGACCGAGCTGGCGCTGCAGGAGAAGTCGCAAGGCAATACCGGCCCGATCGTCTTCCTCATGGCCGTCGTGCTCGTCTTCCTCGTGCTGGCCGCCCAGTATGAAGCCTTCACGCTCCCGCTCGCGGTGATCCTCATCGTTCCGATGTGTATCCTCGCAGCAATCATTGGCGTGAACCTGCGCGGCTTCGACAACAACATCCTGACCCAGGTCGGACTGTTGGTGCTCGTGGCGCTGGCATCGAAGAACGCGATCCTGATCGTGGAATTCGCCCGCCAGGCCGAAGAAGAAGGCAAGTCGCGCTTCGACGCAGCCATTGAAGCCGCCAAGACACGTCTGCGTCCGATCCTCATGACGTCGTTCGCCTTCATCTTCGGCGTCGTGCCGCTCATGATGGCGACCGGCCCCGGACAGGAGATGCGTCAGGCGCTGGGCACCGCGGTGTTCTTCGGGATGCTGGGCGTGACGTTCTTCGGCCTGCTCTTCACCCCGGTGTTCTACGTGGTGATGCGTTGGGTCTCGGAGCGCCTGCCCGGAGCGAAACGCCGGGCGCCGCCTCCGGCCCCTGCGGTCGAGCAGCAACCAGCGCCGTTACATCCGGCTGAATAAGAAAAGGCCTCCAATCCGAACCGGGTTGGAGGCCTTCTTCGTTTTGACACTGGACGATCAACCCGCGGAGAGCATCTCGCGGATCTTGGCCGTCAGGCCTTCTAGCTGGAATGGCTTCAGCATCATTTCCATGCCCGGTTCAAGGAACTCGCTGCGCACTGACGCCTCGGCGGCATAACCCGTCATGAACAGGATCTTGAGCGTCGGCCGGCTGCCCCGCGCAATCTCGGCCAACTGGCGGCCGTTCATGCCCGGCAGGCCGACATCGCTAACCATCAGGTCCACATTGTTGTGGCTGCGCAGCGCGGCGAGCGCCTGTTCGGGATCGCTGGCCTCGATGGCGCGATAGCGAAGGTCGCGCAGCACTTCGAGGATCAGCATGCGCACCTGCGGATCGTCCTCGACCACCAACACCGTCTTGCCCGCGCCGTGATTTTCAGGCTGCGGCGCTTCTGCCTGCTCAACCGCCGCTTCCGGCGATCCACGCGGCAGAAGCAGCGTCACGGACGTTCCCTTGCCGACTTCGCTGTCGATCTGAACGCGGCCGCCAGACTGGTTCACGAAGCCATAAACCATCGATAGGCCAAGGCCCGTGCCCTGTCCGATCGGCTTTGTCGTGAAGAACGGCTCGAAAACGTTGGCCAGCACTTCAGGCGACATCCCGGTCCCGCTGTCGCGCACCGTCACGGAGATCAGCTCGCTGTTTGAGGCGGCTGCATGGCGCGTTTCGATGCGCAGCGAGCCGCCATTCGGCATTGCATCGCGCGCGTTGATCGCGAGGTTGAGAATAGCGGATTCAAGCTGGCTGATATCCGTCGAAGCCCAGAGCTCTTCCGCGTCGAAATCGGTTTCGATCGTAACGTTCTCGCCCATCGTGCGGTCGAGCAGGATACGCATGGAAGCGATCGACTCGTTCACATCGACCGGCTTGATATCGAGAGACTGGCGACGACCGAAGGCCAGCAAGCGGGAGGTCAGCGACGCCGCGCGGTTCGCTGCGGTCTGGGCGGCTTCGATGAACTTGTTGGCGTCGTCATAACGCTGCGCTTCGATCCGGCGCTTGATCAGGTTCAGCGCGCCGATAATGCCGGCCAGCATGTTGTTGAAGTCGTGCGCGATGCCGCCGGTCAGCTGGCCGATCGATTCCATCTTCTGCGCATGCATCAGCGCCGAACGCGTTTCCTGCAGCTCATGCGTAGCAGCTTTCAGCTCGGTGATATCGCGCGTGATCTTGGCGTAACCGCGCAACACGCCCGTATCGGTGAAGATCGGATCGATAACCACGTGCGCCCAGAAGCGCGTGCCATCCTTACGAACGCGCTCGGCCTCGGTCTCGTAACGACCTTCTTCCCGGGCAATACGCAGGGCGCGATCCGCATCGCCGCGGTTGCGCTCTTCCTCGGTATAGAAATGCGACACGTGCTTGCCGATGATTTCGTCGGCGCGATAGCCCTTGATGCGCTGCGCCCCGGCATTCCAGGTCGATACCATGCCGGACGGGTCGAGCATGTAGAGCGCGTAATCCGTCACCCCTTCGACGAGGATGCGGAACTGCTCAAGCGCCTGACGGGCTGACGACCGCTCGTCGTCCAGCCGGCGGGCTTCGTCAATCATCAACTGGCGGCGCACAAGCGCGCGCAGGCGCAGCCTCAACAGCTCGGTGTCGGATGCAGATGAGACGACGTCATCAACGCCTGCGGCGAAGGCAGCTTTGAGCAGGTCTTCGTTGGTCGACTTGCCCTCGCCTACGCCGACGACGAGGAAGGGCTGGCGGGAATCGTTGTCGGCCGCCCGCTGGTCACGCAGGCGCGACAGCTCGGCGCAGGTCGCAATGCCATCGAACTTCGCATCCAGCAGGTTGACCACGACGCAGTCGGTCGCCCCTTCAGACATGAACCTGGCGCCTTCTTCGGGCGTCGCAACCGCGGTGACGAGGTAGCCTTCCTTCTGCAGGACAGACTGCAACTGCAGCCGCTTGGTGTTGCTGGAGTCGATCACCAGCAGCTCGCCACGGCGGAACTGCGCCCCCGGCTCCGCCCGTGCATGACGACGGCTACGCAACAACGCGCTGATGCGAAGCAGCAGCGGTTCCGGGTCACGCGACTTGGGCACGTACGCGTCAGCGCCGCTCTCAAGACCAGCCCGCTCGCCAATCCGCTCGTCGCCCGTCATCAGAACGATGGGCACCACGCGCGTACGCTCGTTCAGCCGCAACTGGCGCGTCAGTTCGCGCCCATCCATGCTCGGCAGCTGATAGTCGGCGACAATCAGGTCCGGCACATCATCGTTGAGCATGTCCATCGCACGCTCTGCGCTGTCCGCGCGACTGACATGATAGCCATTCGTCTCAAGCACAGACCGCAGCTCAAGCGCCTGCACGTCAGAGTCTTCGACAACGAGAATATGAGCCAGGCGTTTCCGCGCATCGATCATGGCGCCGGCTCCGCGGTGAGTTGCGTCAGCCGGGACGCGATCATGTCCTGCGGCAGCGACAGGCTTACCCCGCCCATCCGAACTGCTGCGGCCGGCATTCCGTAAACCACCGACGACGTCTCGTCCTCGGCGATCGTGAAGGCGCCAGCTTCCTTCATCTCGACCAGTCCACGCGCACCGTCTTCACCCATACCGGTGAGCAGCACGCCGACAGCTTTCGGCCCCGCCACGCGCGCAAGTGACTGGAACAGATATGTTGCCGCAGGACGCTGGCTCGCCAGCGGCGGCTCCGTCGTGAGCCGCAGGAAATTGCCCGGGGCCAGTTCAAGATGTCGATCTCCCGGCGCCACGTAAACGACGCCCGGCAGCGGTATCTCCCGGCTTTCCGCCAGCTTGACCCGAAGGTCAGTCTGGTCGCTCAGCCAGGACGCAAACCCTTCCATGAACGGCGCGCCCATATGCTGCACCAGAAGGATCGGAGCCGGAAAGTTCGCGCTCAACGGCCCCAACACGGCAGCCAGTGCCGGCGGACCGCCCGTGGACGCCGCAATCCCCACAATGTTCGCCCGCGTCGGAGCCACCGCATCCAGCGAGCCCTTCCGCGACTGCATCGACCGCGCGCCCACCGTGCCGCGCCGCCGGATCACCGGCACCTCGCTCATGATGAACAGCTGCGTCGCGATCGCGTCGGCGATCTGATCGTACGCCCCGGCGCCCGGACCTTTCGGCTTCTCGACGACCGTCAGCGCCCCGGCCTTCAGCGCGTTCATCGCAATGCCAAGCGTCGAGTCGTGGATACTGTCCGCAATCACCACGATAGGCGTCGGATGCTCCGACATGATCCTGCGCGTGGCCTCAAGCCCATCCATTCCCGGCAGGCGGATATCCATCGACACCACATCAGGCGCCACCTGCGCAATCGAATCCAGCGCCTCTTCCGCGCTGACGCACACAGCCGCCAGCTGGAGGCGAGGGTCGCGGTCGATGATGTGGCACAGAAGCGTCCGCACGGTCGGGCTATCCTCGACCAGCATCACCCTCACCTTGGGAGGTTGAGGCCTCAAAGCAGCTGTCCGATGGTCGTCAGGAGTTCTTTCTGGTCGAATGTCTGCTTCACCAGATAAGCGTCGGCTCCCAGCTCCATGCCGCGGCGCACGTCGTCCGGGGCCGCGCGCGACGTCATCATGATGATGGGAATGCGCGCGAGCCGATCGTCACTCTTCAATGCCGCGAGGAGACCGAATCCATCCATGCGCGGCATTTCGATGTCTGCCACGATAAGGTCAACAGTCATTGCCGAAGATCGCAAACGATTGAGCGCATCGATCCCGTCGACCGCCAGCATGACGTTGAACCCGTGCGTCTCGAGAATGCTCTTCTCAAGCGTCCGTGTCGTCACCGAATCATCGACGATCAGGATCGTGCGCCGCGCCGCTTTGGCCTGCACAGGCGCGCGCACAGCCGCCGTCCGCAATCCCAGCTCATTGCGCGCATAGCGGCGCATCAGGGCTTCCGGGTTGATCACCACGGCCACCTGGTCATGCTCAAGCTGAACTGCGCCCTGCACCAGATCATCCACGTCGGGGTGATTCAGGGCAGCAACGGTCGCGGTCCGCACGTCGCTGAAAGCGTCGACACGGACGCCAAGGCGCTGATCGCCCAGACGCAGAACCGCGATACTCACGAAAGTCGTATCCTTACCTACCGTCCCCGTGGCGCCGAGCACCAGACCCAAAGGAACGAGCGGCACAACGAGTTGGTTCCCGCCGACGGCGAATTTAATTGTGTCCCGCCCATCAAGCCGTTCGATCTGATCGGGCGCGATGTGGAGAACTTTTTCGAGCACGCGCGTGGGCAGTCCATAGATCTGCTCATTATCGATGGCGAGCAGCACCGGCTGCCGGGCCGCCGACAGCGGCGTCGACACGATGATTTCAGCGCCATACGGGTATCTGCGCCGCATGAACGCGCCGCCCCCGGCAAGCCGCGCCGTCTCTGCGACAACCGAAAGCCCCATGCCGCGACCCGCCACCCGGTCAACCGACTGGGCTGTGGAAAACCCCGGCTCGAACACGATCGCCAACAGCCGCTCAGCCGTAGGCGCAGCTTCCTTGTCCGCCCTCGCCTGCAGCAGACCGCGCTGGATGGCGACCTCCTCGATGCGATGCAGATCGGGGCCGCGGCCATCGTCAAAGACGACGATCTCCAGCTTCCCGGCGCGCGCCGTCACGCGCATCCCGATCTCGCCGCGCTCCGCCTTGCCCGTGGAATGGCGGTCCAGCGGCGTTTCGATGCCATGCGCCAGCGCATTGCGAAGCAGGTGGATGACCGGATCACGCAGCGATTGCAGCAGCAAACGGTCAGCCTGGGTATCGAGCCCCTCGATACGCACATCAACCCGCTTGCCGGTTTCCTCCGCCAGATCGCGCAGCATGGTTTCAAGGCCGGCAAACACAGTCGATGCCGGCACCAGCGCGATGCGCTCAATCTCATCCCTCAGCCGCGCAGCCGCGACCACGGATCGACGCGACGTTTCCTTGTGCTCGCGGATAGCCGCGTAAAGACCGCGCGCGATAGCCCGGGCTTCCTGCGCGAGCCGACCCATATCTTCCAGATGCCGCGCCGGGCTCTCAAGCATGCGCGCAAGGCTATCGGCGCGCACATGAACATCGCGCAGATCATCCGCATCGATGTCCAGCATGTCGATGTTGGCGGACAGATCATGCATCGCAGCCGATAGCTGCTGCACACGCCCGGCATTCACCCGCAGAAACTCCGTTGGCGCCGCATCGGCAACCGGAACCGCATCGGCCTCGCTTGCAACAACTGCGCGCTTGTAAACAACAGCCGCGCGCCGCTCGATCGCGTCGAGCTCCTTCGCTACGCGCCCAACCAGCCCCGCCTGAACCTGCCCGCCCTTTTCGAGCACTTCGGCGAAGGCGGCTTCCATCACATGTGCCGCTTCCTCGATCTCCGGCAGGTCAACGGCGCGCGCGGCGCCCTTCAGCGAGTGCGCCCGGCGGAATATCTCGCGCACGTTCACGGCCTCGCCAGCCCGCGCGCGTTCAAGCGCGGCGCGGATTGCGTCGACATGCTCGCGGTACTCGACCTCGAATGCCGCCAGAAGCTGTTCGCGGATGTCGGCCATGCGGCCTCCGTTTCTTCAGCTATCGATCAGATACGATACCGCGCGGAAAGGCCCAGCAGCTGCTCGGACAAGCCGCCGAGATTGCTGGCTGCATCATTGAGCTGACGCGTGCCTGCAGCCGTCTGCTGGCTTGCCTGACGGATGTTCTGCAGCGCGCCCATTACCTGCTCGATGCCCAGCTGTTGCTGGTTGGTCGAAGCGACAATCTGCTGGAACGTCAGAACGCTTTCCTGGAACCGGTTGGCAATCTCGCCGATGGTCCGCTGCGTAATCTCCGTCCTCTCCTTGCCTGTCGCCGCGCGCTTAACGGCTTCTTCGGTGAGCATCACCGACGTATTGATGCCGCGCTGCACGTCGCCGAGGATGGCACGAACCTGGTTGGTCGCGTCCTTGGCCTGATCCGCCAGCACTTTCATCTCCGACGCCACAACTGCAAAGCTGCGGCCGCTTTCGCCCGCAGCGGCGGCCTCGATCGCTGCGTTCAGCGCCAACAGGTGCGAGCGTTCGGAAATGTCGTTCACGCTGGAGATGATATCGCCGATCGCCTGCGTCTTCTCGCTCAGCGACACGATGTTCTGCGCAACCAGCTCGGCCTGCTCGCGGATGCCATCCATGGCGCGCGATGTTTCGCCGACGGCGCGCATGCCTTCGGTCGAGGTCTGGGCCGTCGCCTGTGCCGACGCGATCACTTCCTGCGCGCGCTTGGTAACCTGCGAGCCAGCGTGAGTGATCTCGTCCACCGTTGCGGCCGTTTCCTGAACCGCGGCAAGCTGCTCTTCGACGCCCGCCGCCTGCTCCTGCGTTGAAGCACGGATTTCGGCGATCGCGGTGCCGAGATTGTTGGTCGCCTCGCGGCTCTGCATGGCGAGATCCTTGAGGCCCGCAACCATGCTGTTGAGCGTGACGCCGAGGCGGCCGATTTCATCCGTGCCGATACCCGCGGGTTGGCCGGAGAGTTCGCCGCGGCCCACGCGCTCCACGAAGAGCATGAACTTCTGGATCGGGCCGACAATCGCGCGGCGCAGCAGCATCACGATGATAATCGCAACAATGGTTGCAGCGATGATGGCGCCAATGATCGAGATCTGGCTCTCCTCATAGACGCGGCGAACCAGCTGGCGGCCATTCTCGACGCCGCCATTGGCGACTTCGCGCATCTCGCTGATCAGCGCCAGGAACTGCGTGCGGCGCTGGGCCATGCTCGCTTCGATGAAGGCCGTGCTGATGGTCTGCCCGGCGCGGATGGCGCGGAACTGTTCCTCGCGCTGCGGCGTCGAGGTTTTCAGCAGATTGTCGATCTCGCGAAGCAGCTCGCCATTACGCTTCCAGCCGGCGGCGCGATCCGAAGACAAAGCAGTGTTGCTGTATTCATCGGTGATCGCAATTCCGCGGCGAACCGCATCCTGCATCCGCGTGATAGCTCCACGATAGGAAGCCTCGGCGCGATCGATTTCCGCGATCGGCGGGTTGCCGCCCAGCCCGAGACGAACCGCATCCTGCGTGGCGGCTGTTGCCTCAGCCTGCGCCTCGAAGATGACGTTCAACTCGCTGATCATGGTGAAGTCGCGCTCGACCACCCGATCCATGGTGTCGCGAACGCGCGAGACCTGGCTGAGGCCGTAGATCCCGATGGCCAGCATCAGGATGATGACGATGCCAAAGCCGGCAAGCAGGCGGTTACTGATGGTCACGCGAGTCTCCTTCAACGCGCTCGGGAGTGGACTCCGAGGCAAGCTTGTCGGGGTTGATGAGCGATATCGTTCGCTCATTGAAAAGGTCGGCCTGCACGGCGCGGGCAAAGCCGGTCACCGCAGGATGATTGGCCTGGATCTGCGAAGCATCGGCGGCGGGCAGTTCTACAAGATCGGCCACGCGGATGGCTTCATTGACGCGAAGTGCGACAGGCGGGCTTCCGCGCAGCATGACAAGCCGTCCGCCCTCGCCGCCGCTTCTGACGCCCATCAACGTCGCAAGATCATAGACGTGATAGAAAACGCCCGCACGCGAGCTGACGCCAATCAGCGCCGGGTTACGCGTCGGAACAGCCGCAGCGCGAACGAATGGTGCGACATGCGCGGTCCGCATGATCGGCAGGCCATAAAGCTCGTCGCCCGCCTCGCAGACGAGACACGAAATCGAAGCAACGGCCGGAGCCGCTTTGCGTGGACGCGCCAGCCGGCGCGCGCGCGCAACAAGCAGCGCATGTCGACGTCCAGCAACGGAGAGCTTGGGGCTGTTCATGCCGCTTCTCCGATCGCCGCAAGCTGTTCACGCAGCGCCTGGTGCAAATCCGCCGCCGAAACACCCTGCCCCTCGGGCAGCAGATCAGATGCAGGCGCCGCCTCTGCCAGCCGCGACGCAGTCATGAGCGCGCGGCGAGCGTCAGCCGTGCGCCCCGCACCCAGCAGCAGCATCCCAAGCCGGTGATGCGCAACCACGAAGTTCCGGTCCAGATACAGCGCCCGCTTCAGCGCAGCTTCAGCTCCAGCCAGATCGTCAGACACCTGCCGCAGAATCGCGTCGTAGTAGTGCAGCCGCGGCGATGTCGGATCGCGCCCGATCATGTCTGCGCAGAGCCGACCAGCTTCCTCATATGCGCCGGCATCAGCAAGTTGCTGGATCGTGCTGATATCGTCCTGCACGTTCGCCGCCACCGGCGCCGGTTTCGGCGCAGCATTGAGATGCGGCATCGGCGGCAGAACCGGCGGCGTATAGATCCACGGCAGCGGCGCCACCGGCGGCTGCAACGCCTGGACGAACTCCGTCGGCAATGCCCGCGGCGCTGCCTGCCACAGCTCCGGGTTCACCGCCAACGTCGCCTCGGCATGGCCGAGGAACAACACGCCTTCCGGCGAAAGGCAGCGTGTCAGCGCAGTGGTGATCTCCACCGCCTGCTCGGGCGAGAAATAGATCAGAACATTGCGGCACAGGATCAGGTCGAACGCCGTCCACTCCAGCGGCGGCAGAGCGGACAACAGCGCCAGAATGTTCTGACGCTCGAACCGCACCATCGACCTGAATTCGCGCTTCAGAATCCAGTTCGACCCATCCCGATCGAAATACTTCGCCCGATCCTCAGGCCCCATCGTCCGCAGAGCCCAGGCATTGTACCGCCCGCCCCGCGCCGCCGAGAGCGCCTTCTCGCTGATATCGCCGCCCGTAATCGAAACCCGCCAGTTGTCGATATCGTCCCCAAGCAGTTCGCGAATGATGATCGCAACCGAGTAAGGCTCCGCGCCATTGGAGCAGCCAATGCTCCAGATCCTCAAACTGCGCACATCTTTGCGCGCATCGATCAACCGCGGCAGAACATCGTTCCGCAGCGCCGCGAAGTGGTCGGGATACCGGAAGAAATACGTTTCCCCGACCGTGATCGCATCCTCAAGCGCCCGCCATTCCTGCGACCCGATGCGCTCGAGATCGTCAATGTAGGCATCAAGGCTCGCCAGACCCCGCGCCAGCATCCGCTCACGCGCGCGCTCGTAGAGCAGCTTGTCCTTGTCGAGATAATAGTGATGCCCGGTCCGCTGGATGACCAGTTGCTTCAGCCGATCAAGCGCGGACAGCCGGCTCATGACAGCGCATCCAGACGCGTCTGCTCGGCACGCTGGATATCAGCAAACCGAACCCGCTCAGCTTCCAGCAGGATACGATCCGCATCCAGCACATGCGCCGTCTCGCCAGCTATTTCCACCTGGCCCGTAACGCAGTCATTCAGCGTCGTCGCAGCATCAGCCGGCATCACGGCATCCGCCGCCACGCTCGTCACATCCGCAACCCGATCGACCAGCAGTCCGATAACGCTCTCGCCCTGCTGAAGCACAACGACATGGCGATAGATCGGATCAACATCCGCATCCGGATCAATCCCCAGCAGCCGCGCCAGATCAACGACCAGCACCGCCTCGCCGCCAAGGTTCATCACGCCTTCAACGCTCGCAGGCAGGGACGGCGGCAGCGACAGCTCCGGGAGAGGCGTCACCTCCCGCACAGCTTTGCGGTCAAGCGCGCAGAGGCGCTGGCCGCAACGGATTGTCACCAAAGTTCTCACGCCTGCCCACTTGCTAACCCCCAGCGCACGCTTCCACACAAACCGCTAAAATTACAGAAAGCTCGCGCCGTAATTGAACGATATAGCGCGTTTTGTCGGCCGGCTCAGCCGTTCAGCGCCGAAACGCTTAACATGGGTTGGATCGCCATTAACTTTACCCGCGCGGCGCGAGGTCAGCTGCGGGGCTTTGGCTTGGCAATCAGCTTGGCCAGCACCTTCTCGATCTGCGCAATCCGGCCAAGCGGCGTCGGGATAGCCTTCACCAGAAGATAGCGGTTGTTGCTCTCGCGCAGACCCGCCTGGGCCGCCTTCCGCCCGAGCTTTCCACGCGGCGTAAAGGCGATCGCCTCCGGGCCAGCGTCGATCCGCGCAATATCCGCCTTGCGCGCCATCACACGCAGATTGGCCATGCGCAGCAGCGTGCTTGCCTCAGGCGGCTCTTCCCCGAACCGATCGATCAGCTCGTCCTCGAACGCATCCAGCTCCGTCCGCGACGTCAGCCGCGCAAGACGCAGATAGAGCGACAGGCGCGTGTCAGTCTCCGGAATCCAGTCCGCCGGGAAACGCCCCGTCACGTCGGCATTGATCACCGGCGTCCATCGCTGCAGCGTCTCGCCGCGCGCCTCGCGGACAGCCCGCTCAAGCAGATGCTGATACAGGTCAATGCCGATCAGCTTCATGTGCCCGCTCTGCGCATCGCCCACGAGATCGCCGGCGCCACGAATATCCAGATCGCGCGCACTGATCGCAAAGCCCGCGCCCAGCCGATCAAGCGACTCCAGCGTCCGCAAGCGTTTGCGCGTCGCATCCGAAAGCGTGACGCCCGGCTCGGTCGTCAGCAGGATCTGCCCCCGCCGATTTCCCCGCCCCACCCGGCCCCGCAACTGGTGCAACTGCGCCAGACCGAACCGATCCGATCGCCACACGATCATCGTATTGGCCCGCGGCACATCCAGGCCCGCTTCGATGATGTTGGTCGCAAGCAGGATATCATCCAGCCCATTCGCAAACCGAACCATCGCCGTGTCGATTTCGCCCGCAGGCATATCGCCATGCGCGCGCAACATGGTCAGCTCCGGCGCCAGCTGCTCGATCTTGGCCGCAAGCGCCGCAATGTCCTGAATACGCGGCACGACAACAAAGCTCTGCCCGCCGCGCTCCTTCTCCCGCATCAGCGCCGTGCGCACACGACCATGATCGAACGCCCCGGCAATCGTGCGGATCGGCTGGCGCCGCGCCGGCGGCGTCGCGATGACCGACATCTGCTTGAGACCCAGCAGCGCATTCTGCAGCGTGCGCGGGATCGGCGTCGCCGTCAGGCTCAGCAGATGGCCTTTGACAGCCAGATTACGAAGCGTCGCCTTGTCGGCCGCGCCAAAGCGCTGCTCCTCATCGATCACGACAAGCGCGAGGTTCGCGTAAGACACATCCTTCGCCGCAACCGCTCCCGTGCCAATCACGATCGAAATCGATCCATCCGCCAGCCCGGCCTTCACCCGTTTGCGCTCAGCCGTATCGGCCAGCCGCGACAGCGAAGCCACCTTGATGCCAACACGCTCGAACCTCTGCCGGAACGTCTCGACATGCTGGCGCACCAGAACCGTCGTCGGCGCAGCGATCACAACCTGCTTGCCCGCCAGCGCCGCAAGTGCAGCCGCACGCATCGCGACTTCCGTCTTGCCATAGCCAACATCGCCAATCACGAGCCGGTCCATCGGCTTGCCGCTGGCCATGTCCTTCTTCACGGCGTTGATCGCGCGCGTCTGGTCAGGCGTCTCGGAGAACGGGAAGCCGGCGACGAACTGCTTGTAGGCCGCCTGATCCGGCTCGATCTTCATCGCGCGCCGCTTGCCATTTTCCTTGGCCTGCCGCGTCAGGTCGAGCGCCGCCTCCGCCATGGCGCGATCGATCACCAGCCTGCGCTTGCGCCAGCTCGTGCCATCTGGCCCATCCAGCGTGACGGCATCGCGATCCGCGCCATAGCGCCAGATGCGATCCCCTTCTTCAATCGGAATCAGCCGCCGCGCGCCGCCCGCATATTCGATCTCGATCGCGTCGCCCTTCACGCTGCCGCCGTTTCCAGCGC
Organism: Hyphomonadaceae bacterium; assembly: GCA_965229115.1. Lineage (GTDB taxonomy): Bacteria > Pseudomonadota > Alphaproteobacteria > Caulobacterales > Hyphomonadaceae > UBA7672. The sequence goes on from CBDDIR010000003.1 coordinate 2,233,293, forward strand.
TCGCGAGGCCCTTCACAACCGCGATGCCATGATCCTCATGGATCACCACATCGCCCGCACAGATATCGCCGATCTCCAGCAGCTGGCTATGCGCATCAGGCGCAGCCGCCGCCAACCCCGCATTCGCGCCCAGAACGTCAGACGCCGAAATCACCAGCCTGCCCGGCTCCTGCCACCCATGCGTGATCGGCATCTCGAGCAGCATGACGCTGGAACGCGCGCCCTTCGCAGCATCCGTCCAGCGTTTGATCGTCTTGGCGCCCGCCGCAGCAGCCTTTCCAAGCCGCTTCTTGATGAAGCGCAGGTCGTGATCATTGCCCGCAACAATCACGCGCGATTTGGCGGCAAGCGCGGCTGCGATCTCCGCCGTCATCGCGCGAATGGAGTTAGGCGTCGACGCCAGGCGCACCACGCGATGGTCGGCGTCAGACGGCAGGTGAACGATCTGTCGGCCACGCAGCGCCGCGTCCCACACAGGCTTCTTCACCAGTCGGCGGTTATTGCCAGCCGCCTGACCGCGCAACAGCTCGGCAGCGTCGGAAGCCAGCGCCATGTATTTGGCCCGCTCATCCAGCGCGCTCGTATCAATCGCGACGGCTGCGCCCGGGACGTAATCGAAAAGCGTCTTGGGCTTGGCTGGCAGCTCCAGCTCGACGGCCGGCCCGATTTCAACAAGATCCAGCTCTTCAAGGCCGCGCTGCGAAACGGAGTCGAACTCCCGGATACGGACGATCCTGCCTTCGGATAATTCGATCCGCACGGGCGACGATGCGCCCGCCGGGAAGATGTCGATCACCTTGCCGCGAATGGCGAACTCGGCCGGCTCATCGACGCGGTCATCCTCGAAATAGCCGAGCGCCATGACGGTCTTGCGGAAGGTCGGCGTTTCAAGCGCATCGCCCACATTGAAGGCTGGGAGCGGCTTATCGAAAACCTTGGGGTCCGGCAGAAGCTCCGAAGCGGCTTCGGCAGTCGTTATGACAGCGACGCGAACGCGCCCGCCGCTCGCCAACGCTTCCCTGATCTGCCTCAGAGCCGCCAGACGCTGGCCCGTATTGGCCGCCGTGGGAGGTTGCGCATCGCCCGGCAGCGCGTCGCTTGGCGGGAAGAATATGACATCGGCCTCAGGCGCTGCAGCCTGCACGGCCGCAAACACATCGCGGGCGCGATAATCAGTCGAAATGATCGACAGCACATTTCCGGATGCCAGCGCCTCGGCAATGCGTGTTGCGGCCAATCCCGGCGCACAATCCGCTTTGGTCACGCGCTGCGCTGTCGGCAGATCTCCCCGGTCGGCCATCAGATGGCGTCCGCCGTCATAACGGGCGGGCGCTGCGATGGGGCGATGGAATCGGGAAGAGAACGCATTGGGCTCAATGACTATCCGGTGGTGGGCGACTAATGCCAGGAACCGCCCGAAGACGGCACGGCTTATGGCTCGCACACGCCCAAATCGGCGCGGCGACCCACCCGTCATACAAGCCTGAATTTGATACGCCAGTCACCTGCGCTACCTAGACTGTTGATAGCCAGCCATTGCGAGCCTTCATGACAACCGAAGCCAAGGACCAACGCGCAATCGTCCGCATGCTGGGGGCGGTTCTGGGCGATGTCATCCGCGAGGAAGATGGCGAGGATGTGTTCCGCCAGATCGAGGACATCCGGCAGGCCTCGGTCGCCTATCATCGCGAAAACTCGGATGTGACGGCCACCGCCCTTTCAAGCAATCTGAAAAAGCTGGATGCCGCCGAAGTCGTTCGGTTTGTGCATTCGTTTGCAGCCTTCCTGCAGATCACCAATCTGGCCGAAGACCACATCCAGCGCCGCCGCAGCCGCGCAGGCGACGCCCGCTCCGACACGCTGGCAGGCGCCGTCCGCACGCTGGAAGAGCAAGGCGTCTCGCGCGAGACGGTGCTGGAGCTTCTGTCGAAGGGCCTGATCGCGCCAGTCCTCACCGCCCACCCCAGCGAAGCCCGGCGCAAGAGCGTGCTGGATCGCCAGAATGCAATCGCCGTCGATCTCGAACAACTCGATCGCGCCGCAAGCGATACCGAGCGCCGGCAGATAGACATCGACCTGCGCCGCCAAGTGGCCATCCTGTGGCGCACCCGCCTCCTCCGCAATGTGCGCATCGCGGTGGACGACGAAATCGAGAACGCTGTTTCGTTTCTCGAACAGAGCTTCCTTCCCGCCGTTCCAAAACTCTACGCCCACTGGCAATCCGTGCTCGGCGATCCGAAAAGCCTGAAGAGCTTCCTGCGCGCGGGCAGCTGGGTCGGCGGCGATCGTGACGGCAATCCGAATGTCGAAGGCGAGATGATGCGCAAGGCGCTGGGGCGCCAGTCCGGCGCAGCGCTGCGCCATTATCTGCGGCAGGTCCACGCACTGGGCGCCGAGCTGTCGCTCTCCTCGCGCTTCACTGAAGTAACCCCGGAACTACAGGCGCTGGCCGATCAATCGCACGACGCGTCGCCACAGCGTGCCGACGAACCATATCGCCGCGCGCTGACCGGCATCTACGCCCGCCTCGCAGCAACTCTCAGCGCCCTGACAGGCGAGCGCGCCGCAATCGCGTCGACAGCAAAGGCCGAGCCCTACGCCTCCCCGTCCGATCTCCAGACCGACCTCACCACAATCCACCAATCGCTCCTGACATATCAGGGCGCATCCTTCCGCACCGGACCGCTCGCCGATCTCATCCGCGCCGTCGACGTCTTCGGCTTCCATCTCGCCACGCTGGACCTGCGCCAGAACTCATCCATCCACGGCCGCGTCGTAGCCGAACTGCTCAAGATCGCCGGCGTGGCCGCGGACTACGAGAAACTGAGCGAAGATGAACGCTGCGAGCTGCTGGTCCGCGAACTCTCCCACGGCCGCCTGCTCTCTTCGCCCTACGCGCAGTACAGCGAGGAAACCCAACGCGAGCTGAAAACCCTCGCCGCCGCCGCCGACGTAAAACGCCGGCACGGCCCCGCCGCGATCCGCAACTACATCATCTCGAACACAATGGCGGTGTCGGACCTGCTGGAAGTGTACCTCCTCCTGAAGGAAGTCGGCCTCTTCCGCCCCGGCGACCAGCCAAAGGCAGACGTCTTCGCCGAACCCCTGTTCGAAACGATCGGCGACCTCCGCGCCGCGGGCAAGACAATGCAGCAGTATCTCTCCCTGCCGCTCATCAAGGCCCTGCACGGCCCCGCCGGCGTGCAGGAAGTCATGATCGGATATTCCGACTCCAACAAGGACGGCAGCTACCTCACTTCCATCTGGGAACTCCAGAAAGCCTCGCGCGAACTCCACAAGGTCGTCACCGACGCCGGCCTCGGCCTGCAACTCTTCCACGGCCGCGGCGGCGCCGTCGGCCGCGGCGGCGGCTCCAGCTTCGAAGCCCTCCTCGCCCAACCCGAAGGCACCGTAAACGGCCGCATCCGCATCACAGAGCAAGGCGAAGTCATCGCCAACAAATATGGCGACCCCGAACTCGCGCGCCAAAGCCTCGAGACACTTACAGCAGGCGTCCTGCTCGCCTCCCTCTCCCCGCGCCCAACCTCCAGCGCGACAACGCAGCAAAGCGAGATCATGGACAAGCTCTCGCAAGCCGCCATGCAGGCCTACCGAAAGCTGGTCTATGAAACACCGAACTTCGTGAACTACTTCTACGACGCCACCCCGATCACCGAGATCGCAGACCTCAACATCGGCAGCCGCCCCACATCGCGCCAGGCCACGCGCAGCATCGAAGGCCTCCGCGCCATCCCCTGGGTCTTCTCGTGGGCGCAATCGCGCGTGATGCTGCCCGGCTGGTTCGGCTTCGGCTCCGCCGCCCAGAACGCCGGCTTCGACATCGCGGCCCTCCAGGACCTCTACCAGGCCTGGCCCTTCTTCCGCTCCGCCATCGGCAACATGGAAATGGTGATGGTGAAGTCAGACCTGTCGATCGCCGCCCGCTATGCCGCTCTCGTCGAAGACAAGCCGCTCGCCAAGACCGTGTTCGATACAATCACCTCGGAATGGCATCTGACGCACGACACCATCCTGAAAGTCACCAACCAGTCCGAGCTCCTTGAGAAATCACCCGAGCTGGCCGCCACCATCAAATCCCGCCTGCCCTACATCGACCCCCTGAACCACCTCCAGATCGAACTGATCGCGCGCCGGCGGAAGGGCGACAAAACCGAGGAAACCCGCGAGGGCATCCTCCTCGCCATCAACGGCGTAGCCGCGGGCCTCCGGAATACGGGCTGACAGCCAATTTCGCCCGAGATTACGAAAACGCCACGAAATCCCTTGGTAAACGACGCAAATGGCGCACCCCAGCGCTCTTGCGTGTGACAGCACTCATCGCTAATGCGAATGACTTGCAACTCCAAGTGGATTTCCCATGACATCGTTCCGCGCTCTTCTGCTCGCCTCGGCGGCGGCCTTCGCTGTTTCCGCAGCCCTCCCCGCCTTCGCCCAGACGACCACCACACAAGCGCAGGAGCCCACCGACACCGTCGTCATCAGCGGCTCGCAGGTCGACCTCACCCGTGAATATGTCGGCGGCCAGGTGGCCCGCGGCGGCCGCGTCGGCATCTTCGGCGCGCTCGACGTCATGGACACGCCCTTCTCCTCCACGAACTACACCGAAGAACTCGCCCGCAACCAGCAAGCCCGCAGCATCGGCGACGTGCTGCAGAACGATCCGGTCGTGCGCGTCGCGAAGGGTTTCGGCAACTTCCAGGAACTCTACGTCATCCGCGGCTTCCCCGTGTACTCGGACGACATGACCTACAACGGCGTGTACGGCATCCTCCCGCGCCAGTTCGTGGCGTCGGAACTGGTCGAGCGCGTTGAAGTCTTCCACGGCGCAACCGCCTTCCTCAACGGTGCAGCTCCCGGCGGCTCCGGCGTCGGCGGCGCCTTCAACCTCGTGCCGAAGCGCGCGCCGAACGAAGACCTCAACCGCCTCACCGTCGGCACAGAGACAGGCGGCGCCCTCTACGGCGCAGCCGACATCGCCCGCCGCTTCGGCGAAGACCGCGCCTTCGGCGCACGCCTCAACCTCGCCAAGCGCAATGGCGAAACGTCGGTCGACGGCCAGGAACGCGACCTCTCCGTCATCGCCGCCGGCATGGATTTCGACGGCGACAAATTCCGCTTCGCAGCTGACATCGGCTATCAGGACCAGCAGATCGACGCCCCGCGCCCGCAGGTCACGCCCGGCGGCGCAATCCCCCGCGCACCCGATGCGGACTCCAACTTCGCACAACCGTGGACCTATTCGAACGAGAAGCAATTGTTCGGCGTCGTCCGCGGCGAATACGACTTCACGTCCGACATTTCAGCCTGGGCCGCCATCGGCGCACGCGACGGCAAGGAAGCCAACGTCCTCGCCAACCCCACCGCCGCAGCAGACGGCACGACCAGCGCCTATCGCTTCGACAACACCCGCGAAGATGAAGTCATCTCCGCCGACACCGGCATCCGCGCTGACTTCGACACCGGCCCCGTCGGCCATCGCGTCGTCGCCTCGGCCTCTGCCGTCACGCTGAAATCGCGCAACGCCTACGCCTTCTCCAACTTCGCCGGCTTCGCCAACAACCTCTACACGCCCACCGCCGTCGCCCAGCCCGCCGCGAACTTCTTCGTCGGCGGCAATCTCGGCTCGCCCCTACAGACTGAGCGCAGCGAAACCTCCAGCCTCGCGCTGGCCGACATGCTGTCCTTCCTCGATGGCCAACTGCTGGTCACGATCGGCGGCCGCTATCAGGAACTCGACACGCGCTCGTACGACTACAACTCCGGCGCCCAGCTCTCGCAGTACAAGTCGGATGCGGTCACGCCTGCGCTCGGCGTCGTTTACAAGCTGAGCGATCAGATCTCGCTCTACTCCAACTACTCCGAATCCCTGACGCCGGGCGGCATCGCCCCGGCCACCAGCGGCAGCACGCCGGTCACCAACGCCGGCGAAATCCTCTCGCCCTTCCGCGGCAAGCAATACGAAGTCGGCGCCAAGTATGACAACGGCTCGCTCGGCGGCACGGCCAGCGTCTTCAAGCTCACCCTGCCGTCTGCCTACGTGCAGAACGGCGTGTTCGGCTCGAACGGCGAACAGGAAAACAGCGGCTTCGAACTCAGCATGTTCGGCGAACCGGTCGAAGGCCTCCGCCTGCTCGGCGGCCTCACGCTCGTCGAAGCTGAACTCAAGAAAACTGCCGGCGGCGCCTTCGATGGCAACACCGCTATCGGCGTTCCGGAAACGCAGGCCAACTTCAACGTCGAATGGGATCTGCCCTTCCTGCCGGGCCTCACCGTCGATGGCCGCATCACCTACACGGGCGAGCAATACGCCAACGCCGCCAACACGGTTCAACTCGACTCCTGGACGCGCTTCGACCTTGGCGTTCGCTACCCGGTCGAAATCGCCGAGAAGATCGTCACCCTCCGCGCTCGCCTCGAGAACGTGACGGATGAAGATTATTGGGCGTCGTCCGGCGGCTATCCGGGCGCGAACTACCTCGTGCTGGGCGCACCGCGCACAGCCGTGATTTCCGCCTCGGTCGATTTCTAGCGCGACTGTATAAGGTCGCATGAAACCGAGAACGATACGCGCCTGGTCCTGGGTTCATAAGTGGACAAGCCTCGTCTGCACCGCATTCCTTCTGATGCTGTGCGTGACGGGGCTGCCGCTTATCTTCCACCACGAGATCGACGATGCGTTGAACCCGGAGCAATGGCATCCGGCGAACCCGGATGGCCCGCTGCTGGATCTCGACCAGATCCTGTCGATCGCTCTCGCCTCGCGCCCCGCAGGCGACGTGCCGATCTTCATGAGCTTTGACGACGACCGCCCGGTGGTGAACGTCACCACCGGGCCACGCCCGAATGCCGATGGCAGCGAGATGCATTTCGCCTCGTTCGACCAGACGAGCGGAAACCTCGTGCCGCCGCCCAACGGCGGCGACGTGATGGACTTCATCCTCCAGCTCCACACCGACATGTTCCTCGGCCTGCCGGGCATGTTGTTCCTCGGCGCGATGGGCGTCCTGTTCACCGCCTCGATCGTATCCGGCGTGGTCGTCTATGCGCCCTTCATGCGAAAGCTCGACTTCGGCACGGTGCGCGTGAGCAAGTCATCGCGCGTGAAGTGGCTCGACTATCACAACCTCCTCGGCGTCGTGACGGTCGCCTGGGTCGTGGTCGTAGGGATCACCGGCGTCATCAACACGCTGGCGACTCCCATCACGGACGCCTGGCGAAACACCTCGCTGACCGATCTGACCGCGGAATACCGCGGCAAGCCACGCCCGGCCGTATTGAGTTCACTGAACGATGCGGTGGAGCAAACCAAAGCCGCCAAGCCCGGCAACTGGGTGCAGTTCGTCGCGTTCCCGGGCGGCAGCTTCTCGACCGACCATCACTACGCGGTCTTCCTGCAAGGCGACACGCCGCTGACCAAGCACATCATCAGCCCCGCCCTGATTGACGCAGAAACCGGCAAGTTCGTCGCGATCCGCGAAATGCCCTGGTACAACCAGATGCTCTCCCTCTCCCAACCCCTCCACTTCGGCGACTACGGCGGCCTCCCCCTGAAAATCCTCTGGGCCATCCTCGACGTAATCACGATCATCGTCCTGGCCAGCGGCCTCTACCTCTGGCTCTCGCGGCGCAAAACCGGATCGGATGCAGTCGTGGCGGACATGGCGGCCGCTGAATGACACCCAGGCAAAAGCGCAACTCATCAACCGTCCGAACTTTCGGCGCGCCCGCGATCATCGCGGTAGTCAGCTTGGTCGGCATTTTCGCCGCCCTTTTGGGGGCTGATATGTTCGACCTCGCGTCATGGATCGGCCTCGGCGTGCCGGTGGCCGTTATTGTCTGGGCCATGATCACCCGACGGTCCTGAGACTGGACTTCGAACTCATATTTGCTGGGTTTCTCGTGCATTAGGGCAGTGGCGCCCAACTTGCTCGCCTTGGTGCAAGCCGGAAACGGCGCCCCTCCAGGATACCCGCCTTGCCGGTGACAGGACGCTATTTGACACTCGACGCCATGCGCGGTGTCGCTGCCCTTCTGGTCGCCGTTTACCATTTCCAGAAAATGGCGCCGACGGGCGACATGACGCTGTCGCCCAGCTATTTGGCCGTCGACTTCTTCCTGATGCTCAGCGGCTTCGTGATCGCGAAGGCTTATGAAAGCCGCCTCAAGTCTGGCCTACCGCTTCTTGATTTCCTCCGCCTGCGCTTTGTCCGACTTTATCCGCTGTTCATCGCCAGCATCATTCTTGGCGTGGCCCTGCCAGCTGCCAAGATTTTGGCTCATCACGGCACGAGCTGGGGTACAGAGCAGTTCCTGGTCTGGCTCGGCGAAAACTCTCTTGGCCTGCCAGCACTTAATTATAACCCTCAGCTGCTTTTCCCGCTGAACCCGCCCGCCTGGTCGCTGTTCTTCGAAGTCATCATCAACCTGATCTTCGCGGTGGCGCTGATTTGGATGCCCCGCGCGATGCTCGCCGTTGTCGCGGTTGTGGCTGCTACCGTGACGACCTTCGGCGCGTACACATACGGTACGTGGAATCTCGGGTGGGGTTGGGAACACGCGGGTTACGGCTTTGCACGCACCATCTTTGGCTTCAGCGCAGGTATGATGGCCTTCCGCTTCGGCGTCGGCGTTAAGCGCCGCGTCACTTCCCTGTCGCTGGCGCCGATCATCGTGCTCGCCGTTGCGATCGTCGCTCCACTTTCCGAAGCGATTAGCCTGCCTTTCTCTCTGGCTATAGCTATGATCGGCTTCCCGCTGCTCCTCTGGATCGCAGCTGGCATTGAGCCTCCCTCCTCCATGCGCGCGTCGGCGTCACTGGCGGGCGACATCTCCTATCCGATCTACATCCTGCACTACCCCATTCTCCAGATGACAGTCGCTGCCTTGGGGTTCAGCCTGTTGAGCGTCACAGCGTTTATCGTCGCCACCGTCATAGCCTCGTACATCGCGCTGAAGTTCTACGACGAACCCGTCAGGCGCTTCTTGTCGTCGAGATCACGCGGCCGCCTGGACGCTTCGCGACTTTAAAGACTAGCGGCGCCGGAAGGCCCACTTCCCGGCGCCGCAGTCATGTCCGGTGGGGAGGAACCGCCAGACAATCGGATTGAGCATCTAGTTCTGAGCGAGGTCCTTCTCCTTCGCCGCTTCGGCCGAGCGCAGGACGCGCAGCACATTGCCGCCCCAGAGCTTGTTGATGTCGGCCTGACTGTAGCCCTTGGCGACAAGCGCTTTGGTCACATTCGGCGCATCGCCCTCGTCCTCGAAGCCGACAACGCCACCGCCATGGTTGAAGTCAGACGAGATGGCGACATGGTCGATGCCGATGCGCTTCACCGCATAGTCGATACTGGCGACGAAATCGTCGACCGACGCGCGCACCTGCAACGCCGCCGTCTCCTTGCCCAATGCATCCCGCTGCGCCTGCGTCAGCCCCTCATAGCCATTCACCGCACCATACTTCTGCCGAACCGCCTTCACAGCCGCTTCGACCTCTGGCGTCTGCTGTTTGAGGTAGCTGGAGAAAGCCACGATCCCGACCACGCCATTATTGGCCTTGATCGCGTCGAGTTCTGCATCGGTGAGATTGCGCGCAGACTTCACCACGCCTGACACGCCGGAATGAGAAGCAATCACCGGCGCCCGCGAAGCAGCAATGGCCTGATTGAAGCCCTCCGTCGTCAGCTGGGACACATCGACAAGGATCCCAAGATCATTAGCCAGCGCCACCGCCTGCTTGCCAGCAGCCGAAAGCCCATGATTTTCGCCCGCCTTGTCGCGCGCATGCGGGCGGGACGAGTCTGCGAAGTCGTTATTGCCTGCGTGGACCAGGCCAAACACGCGCACGCCCTTGTCATAGAAGGCTTTCAACCCCGCCGGATCCTTGCCCAGCGCGTAAGCATTCAGGAAGCTGATAACAATCGCCGTCTTGCCCGCAGCAGCCGCCCGTTCAACGTCATCGGCCGAACGCGCAATCACGACATCATTCGGATGCTTCGCAGCAATATCGAGGATCGCCGCAAGCTTGGCTTCCGCTTCCTTGCGCGCCGCGGCATACCCCTCCGGCGTACGCGCACTCTGCTCCACGAACACGGACGGGAAGATCGCGTCGACCTCACCCTTCTTCAGCTTGGCGACATCAATCTGCGTTCCCGCATCAATCGTCGTACCGGCTTTCAGTTGAGACGTAGCAACTACGTCCACATGCGGATCAATCACGATCGCCTGCTTATGAATCTGCTCAGGCGTTTGAGCCGAAGCCGGCCACGAATAGACAGCCAGGCTCAAGGCAAACAGAGCCGTTCGCCCCAGAAGGGCGTTGTTGCGTTTCATCGGTGCATTCCTTGTTGTGTTGAGGCGCTACTTCAGAGGCACGGCAATTTGCCCGCTGGATGCGAGCTGATGGATATGCCGCGGCAGCAGCGCGAGCCTTTCGACAAGTTCGCGCTGCTGGCGGGCATCGAGCACGCCGAACATCTCGGCGATCGATTTGCGATAGGCAGACAAAGAGAAAGTCGCGTCAGAACGAACGCTATGCGTAGACATGGATATTGCTTTCAAACACAAGCCGCCACTCGCACCCTTGGCGGCGCGGCCATCAAAACTTGAGGTGAGAAGATCAGCTGGCGCGAAGACGCATCAACAGCTGCAGCAACACATTCGACAGGACAGTCGCACGCAAGACTCGAGGGGGCGGCTGAAGCGATTGATCGTCATCCGTGTCTCCCTGACTTGGCCAACAATGACTTGGCTTAACCGTACCCGGGCGCGATTACCCGGCTCAATCCCTAGTTAGATGATCGTGTATGAAAGTCGATGCAGGTTTTCTAAGGCCAGCAAACAGGCGAACAGTAGTAATAATAAGCTTATTCGCGTTCCTAACGAACCCAAGGCGATTTAGTTTTTCTGGGTAGAAACAAAGGACCGCCATGAACCTCCAGCAGCTCCGTTATGTACGCGAAGCCGTGCGCAGCGACCTCAACCTGACCGAGGCCTCGCAGTCTCTGAACACCTCACAGTCGGGGGTAAGCAAGCAGATCCGCGAGCTGGAGATCGAGCTGGGGATCGAGATTTTCGTGCGGAAGGGCAAGCGCCTGACGGGCCTTACGCGCGCAGGCGAAGGCGCGGTGAAGCTGATCGAACGCGTGTTGGCGGAGACCGAAAACCTCAAGCGGTTGGCCAGCGAGTTCTCGGGCGAGGATCGCGGCAGGTTGGTTATCGCAACCACACACAACCAGGCGCGCTATGCCCTGCCCGACGTCGTGCTGAAGTTCGCGCAGGAATTTCCGAACGTACAACTCGAACTGCGCCAGGTGACGCCGAAGCAGGCGGCGGGAAGCGTGCTGCGTGGCGAAGCCGACATCGCGATCGCGACTGAGGCGCTGGATCAGTACGCCGACTTACTGACCTTCCCCTGCTTCTCCTGGAGACACGTCGTCGTTGCGCCGGCCGATCACCCGCTGCACAGAATCGAGAACCCGACGCTGGAAGACATCGCGGCGTATCCGCTGATCACCTACAGTCCGGAGTTCTCAGGCCGCAGCCAGATCGACGCGGCTTTCCGTGCCAGACAGATCGAGCCGGATATCCGCCTGACGGCCATGGATGCGGACGTCATCCGGTTCTACGTACAACGCGGCATCGGCGTCGGCATTGTGTCTGAGATGGCGGTCGGCGCTTTTGGCTCGGACAGCCTGAAAGTGCTGAAAGGGTCCAAGGGCCTTTTCGAGGCGTCAATCACCAAGGTGGCGTTCCAGCGTGGCGCCCTGCTGCACGCATTCGCCTATCGTTTCGTCGAGATATTCGCGCCGCATCTTGCAGCGCTGGAACTGCGGGAAGCAGCGCTCAGCCGCCTGTCTCTTCGCGAACCTCGCAAGAAACAGACGGCCGAACCGCTCCGTATCCCCGCTTACGGGGAGCCTTTGCTGGAGCCGACAGGCGCGTAGGCGATCTTGATCTCCTTCGCCTGCGCGATGACCTTGTCGATGCCATCAGCCGTGCCGACGCTGAGATCGGTGCGGAAGGCCTGGATCGTCAGATCAGGTCCGATCAGCAGGTAGGATGGCGTCCAGACGATCTTGAAAGCCTCACGCAGAGACGCATCTGGGTCGACGATGGTTTTGTAGCCACCGCCTTCCTTGTCGAAATAGGCCTGAATTGAACCGTACGCGCCGTAGGCATCCTTCGCGCGAGTAGCGCTTGCGGGCGTGTGCAGCGAGATGAAGTCGATATCGGGATCAGCTTCGGCCTTTTCCGCCAGCGTTTTCACCAGCGGCGCGTCGCGTCGGCAGTCGCCGCACCAGATTCCCCACACATCAACGATGGTCCACTTGCCGCGAAACACCTCTTCGGTGACCGGCGTGCCATCAACCAGCGTTGCGGAGAATGCCGGCGCCGGCTTGCCAAGCAGTTCGTAGCTGTAGGGACGACGCTTCTCGTCCCGCACCACGCCATCCGCGCTGAGCGGAATGGCGGAGGTGAGTGTCAGCCATTGATCGCGTGGCAGCCCCTCTACGAACGCCGGCGGTTCCTTTTTCTCTGCCGCCGCCTCCGGCGCAGCAGCAGTTTCCGCTGCGGGCTGGCAGCCCATCAGCACGAGCACCGGCAAGACCGCGCCCCAGAATTTAGTCATGATGATCTCCCTGTCAGCGCATCGCGCACAGGGCATTTCAGCTATCACGCAGACGCGGGCTCAGGCCCATGGCCGCTTATGATCTTTGTCGCTTTGCTTATCGCCAAACCGCATGTCCGCGGCCCTAAGCACTTCCGGCGCCTTCCACATGATGAATATGACTAACCGGTACTCGCCTTTGCGCTTGCGGCAGCCGGGTAGATTCTGTCAGTTTTGCAGGCAGAAAATGAAAGGCCAGACACCATGCAGGCCACTCACCTTGCGCAGCGCCAATTCCGTTCGCCGCACGTCTATACCGAGCTGAACGACCTGCTGAGCGATCTGCCGAAGGCAGCCGATTCCGCGTTGATCGGAGACGTGCTTGCAGAATGCGCAACGCCTGGCGAAACGTTGATCATCGGCGTGACCGGATCGGTCGCCTCGGGCAAGTCGACCTTCTGCTCCGCCATTGTCGACCATCTGCGTTCGACCATGCGCGTTGAGATCGTATCGACCGATGGCTTCCTGCTTCCCAACTCCGAACTGGCTGATCGCGGCCTGCTTCTTCGGAAGGGCTATCCCGAAAGCTACGATGCCAATCTCATGTCTGGCGCTCTTCAGCGCGCGCGCTGGGGCGCAGTTCGCATACCGGGCTATTCGCACACGACCTACGATCGCGCCGCGGAGCTGGATCGCACGATTGATCGGCCGGACATTCTGCTGGTCGAGGGACTTGGCCTCTCACCCACTGGCAAACAGCGCGACCCATCCGCCTTCCTCGACCTGCTCATCTACATCGACGCAGCGGAGCGGGATCTCGAGGACTGGTTCGTCCGTCGCTTCATGGGCCTGTGGCGCGAGGCAGAGACGAATCCGAAATCGTTCTACGCCCAGTTCCGGACCATGACCGAAACGGAAGCCGATGCGTTTGCGCGTCAGGTATGGGCTGGTATCAATCTTCCCAATCTGCGCGAGCATATTGCGCCTGCCCGACAACACGCAGATTTGTTGATCTCCAAATCCGCAAACCACGACATGTGGCTGGCTATGCCCGCCTTTCGCGGTAACGCGTGATTTACAGAGCGATTGCTCGGCCTGACGGCACATTGTACCATTTCACCCAGCAATGAGAGTGGAGATGGGCATGGGAATGCTGGCAAAATCGATATGTGTTGCAGCACTGATCGCGGGGCTGACCGCACCTGCCCTGGCGCAGACAGCGCCAGCCGAAGCGACGCGTTCGGCAAATGGCAAGCCGAGCTTTGACGGTGTCTGGACAAATGGCTCGTCCACGCGCCTCGAGCGTCCGGAGAATTTCAAGCAGCTGATCGTTCCGGCTGCAGAGGCTGAAAGCCTCCGCAAGGCCGCCATCGAGCGCGCAGCAGCCGCTAACGCCCCGACCGACCCGAATGCCGGAGCCCCTGCTGATTCCAACAGCCAGGCCGGTTACAATGCGTTCTGGACTGATCCGGGCATTGGCCTGGCCAGCATTCGCGGTGAAGCGCGCTCTTCCTATGTCGTCGAACCGGCTGACGGAAAAATTCCGTTCATCAATCGTACCAAGAGCCTCGCCGAACCGATCCGCGAGGGCGTCGAATATCGCTCCGGCAAAGGCGCCTATGAAGGTCCGGAAGATCTGCCGCTTCGCGAGCGCTGCCTGATCGCGCAGAGCGATGGCGGTGGTCCCGTGATGCTGAACGGACTCTATAACAACAACTACGAATTCCGTCTGACCGACGATCACCTCGTCATCCTCGTCGAGATGGTTCACGACGCGCGTATCATCCCGATCTACGCTTCGGCCGAGAAAGCCCGCGCAGCGCACAAGCCGAATGTCATCACGCCATGGCTCGGCGACAGCGTTGCCTGGTGGGACGGCGACACGCTCGTCTCCGAAACCCGCAATGTGAACCCGATCCAGAGCGCGCGCACGCAAACGCCGCTCTCTCCGAAAGGTGTCGTGACCGAGCGCTTCACCCGCATCGCTGGCGACGAGCTGCTGTATCAGTTCAAGGTCGAGGACCCTGAGCACTACACGTCGGCCTGGTCAGGTGAGTACGCCTTCAAGCCGACGAACGGCGTCATCTACGAATACGCCTGCCATGAAGGAAACTACTCGATGGCCGGCATCCTCGGCGGCGCACGCCTGAACGAAGCAGCGGCGGCTGCCGCCGCCAAAGCAAAGTCGCGCAAGAAGTCCTGATCTCGAAATCCGGCAGGCCGCTGACAAGGCGGCCTGCCGTTTATCCAGTGTGCTGGTTGGTCAAAGGCGACGGAACAGCCCAGCTCCTATCAGGCGCACGAGGAACGGGAAGACGAACAGCGCGCCGAGAAGACTGGAGAGCATCGTCAGCGGCACCAGCACTGCAATCCAGTGGTGGAGCAGATAGCCCGGCGAAAAGATCAGGACCACATATCCGGCGGCAACAGCAGTCGCGACGCAGACTGCAGCCCCGCCTGCGGATGCATGGCCGTAAGCGATCGCTTCGTTAAGCGGCAGGCCCTTCCTGATGCCATCGCGGATGCGGAAAGCTACATAGACGAGATAGTCGAGGCCAACGCCGACAGCGATTGTTGCGACTGCAGCAGTGGCAACGTTGAGGCTCGTTCCGCTCCAACCGAGATAACTGAAGTTCGCTAGCACCGTGACAATGCTCGGCAATGCGAACGCCAGCGCCATATGTAGGCTGCGGAAAGCGAGACCACCGATCAGCGCGACAATGCCGATCAGCAGGAACGCCTTCTCGACGCTCACGCGAACGATGCCATCGGCCAGAGCCTTGGCTGCAATTGCTGAGCCTCCTGTTGTCACGGGCAGACCATGAGCGTCACCCGTAGCTTTCGCGATGCCTATCAAGCGCTCAGCCACATGCGTCTCATCGCTTTTGACGAAGGCCCGCACGCGAAGGAAACGCCGCGTGTCATCGACAAGGCCCACCTCCCGGCCTCCGCCGAACAGGATCGTCCAGATCTGACCCGCCTCGTCTGCCGAACCCGCATGAGATGAGCTGCAATCGGACGCGCCGACAAAGCGGCACTGCAGAAAATCGATCGTCAGCGCCGCCGACAATGTGCCAGTTACCGCTGGATCGGCGCGAAGCCTGGCTTCGACCTCACGCACAACATCAAGCTTGTCTGGGGCAAAGGCGGCGTCTGCAGCGCCCATATCGATCATGACATCGAAGACGTACGGACCGACGCCAGCCGCGACCAGTTCGTTGACCGTCTTCTGAACTGGAACATCGGGCGCTGTATAAACCGAGATGCTGTGTGAGGGTTTCACCAGCATGACGCCCACGCCCAGCACGCCTGCAAACGCAATCAGGCCTATGCCAATTGCGACCCGTGGGCCGGTTACGGCGACGGATGCGATGCGACGCAGCGTTGACTGCCAGAAGGGTGTTAGCTCGCCATAGCCCGCCCGCACGATCGGGCGCGGCAGCAGAACCCTGATGGCGGGGACAAGCGTGAGCTCCAGAACCAGAGCCGCGCAGATGCCCGCGCCTGCAAGCACGCCAAATCGTGCAAGCGCTGCGACGTCGAGTAGGAGAAGCGCAAACAGACACGCTGCCGCGCCGCTGACTGCAAGCGTCAGGACTGGTCCGACGGACGCAACCGTTTCAATGATCGCCTCGCCATTCTGTTGCTTGGTAGCGCGCGTACCGGGCTCTGCACGTTCCCGGATTTCCTCCATGTAGCGTTTGAGAAGCTGCACAGAGTGCCCCGCGCCAACCGCAAGAATCAGGATGGGCGCAAGCACCGCGTATGTGTCGAGCGGCATGCGCAGCCAGCCATAGACACCCAGACCGAGGGCCGTTGCGATCAAACCGGTGAAAATCGGAACGACAACGGCCTGGACCGAGCGCAACGCTTCCCAATGCAGCAAGAGCACGAGGATCATGATGATCGGGAAGAAGATCGCGATCCGCTTCGAGAAGCGGTCGTTCTGCGCGATGAAAGCCGGCTGGCCTGAATACGCGATTGAGACGCCAGACTGGCTCAAGCCTGGCAACATGGCGTCGATGCCGGTCAGAATGCCGTCGAACTCACCACTGATGACGTTAAGATCGGCATAGACGATCAGGTCGCCGTTCGGAGCGAGGATGAGGGAGCGTTGAGGCCCCAGCCCTGCTAGTACATCCTCCGTAATCGATTCTCCGAAATCACAGAACTCACGCAAGCCGACAACGCGCAGGTCTCCTGCCTCTTCCGATACATACTTGAGCGTGTCGGACCCGAAGCCATAGACGCGACCGGGCGCGATGCCGGGCGTCCGTTCGAGTTGTGCCGATAAAGTGCAGGCAGAGGTTAGCCGTGCAGCCTCGTCTCCGCCGGAGACGAGGAATGCAAGCGTGCTGCGACTCTCGAAGCGACTCTGGATCGCGCGAATGTCCTGCGTCAGTTCGCTATGATCGGGCAATGTCGCGTCATAGTCGCTGACGAAACTGGTTTGCCTCAGGCCCGCCAGAACGACCATGCAGGCGAAGACGACAGATGCGATAACTTTCCATGGATGGCCAACGATGACGTGGCCGAGCATGCGGTACATGTAGCTTCTCCCCGACGGCTAGTAGCCGTACCGAATGCCAATGGTGAAAAGGCTGTTGTCTTTGAGACGGCCGAGTTGCGTGCCGGGTGATCCAGCGTAGCGTTCGGCCATGCCGATGAGGCGGATCCCATCAGCAAGCGCATAGACGAGCTTCACCTGAGCGAAGCTCCCGCCGCCGGAAAAACCACCGGCCGACGCTTCAAACGATCCCTGATCACCGTCGAAGGCATGCCGCACGCGGACAAGCCCGCCGACGACCGTGTCTCGCCAGGTGTAGTGGATTGACCCGTTGCCGCGAGCGACCGGAGCTAGGCGTGGCGCCGGCGATTGCAGGGACTCGTTCGAACGAACAAGCGCCTGCACATTTACGTTGAACTGCCCCGGCAGATCTCGATCGGCGCCCAGAGCCAAGGCGAACCGGGGCACGCGTGCCGCCACGCCGATCAGGGCCGGCTTGTCGAAGTCGTAGAATGCGGCCTCCGCCCGAACGCCATAGTCGGCGACCGTTGTGGCGATGTCGCCACCAAGCATCTTCTGCTTCGGATAGAGCAGCGTGACTGCGAGCCTGCCGTCTGGCTGGTCGCTACGAGATGCCCAGGGCGTTCGATCGAATGCTTCAGCGTAAGTGACTGACCAGTCGAATGTCTGACCGAATTGCTCATACCTGATTGCGAACTGGCTTTCCGGATTATCCGGTTCCTGCTGATAGACAGGGACGCCATAGGGCGCGACGAGCTGCGGCAATGTCGTGCGCCGGAATTCAGGCGCCCAGATGAAGCTTACTTCGCCTTCTGCGACATCCATCTGCGCAGACACGGCGGCGATGCCGAGGCGCGCATCGTCTTCGTCAATGACCAGACGACGGTAGTCGCGAGCGGAGAGAATGTCCGTCGGATTGAGACGATCTGCGCGACCCCACGCAAAGACCTGGCGACCGGCCTTGAAGCGAAGCCCCTCGCCGCTCCATCCGAGATAGGCTTCCCTGATCTCCGCATCGCCATTGCCCTCGCCTACCGGATCGGTGGCGAGCCAACCTTCCGCATGCAGGGAGACGCTGTCTGCTACGTCCCAGCGACCGCGCCCCCAAAGTTCCGCAGTGAAGGTCCCGTCATCCTGCAGGCCTCCGGTGCGGTTGTCTGACCACGCTGACGCGCGGATGGAGGTTTCTGTTTCCT
The DNA here is from genome assembly GCA_965229115.1 of Hyphomonadaceae bacterium. Classification (GTDB taxonomy): domain Bacteria; phylum Pseudomonadota; class Alphaproteobacteria; order Caulobacterales; family Hyphomonadaceae; genus UBA7672. The sequence continues at coordinate 2,251,645 of CBDDIR010000003.1, forward strand.
GGGCGAAAGCGGGAGAATGCATCGCCAGAAGCGCGAGCGAAGTCACGCTGAGTAGTCCGGATCGCTGTCTCATTGTTTCAGGCTTTCCGGAGCGACTTCGGCATCCGCCACGACGACGTCTGCGCGGAACTCGATGAAGGTCAGGATGGATTCACTTTTGGCGCTTCGCATGAGGATGCGCATGGGCTGCTGCTTGCCAGACGCTGCAGCGGGCTGGCGCGCATCGCTTGCTTCCATCGATTTGAGGAAAGCGCCGGCGAGATCGAAGAAGTCTACACGCACCGCCAGCATGTCTGCATCACGCAGCCATGTCAGCCGACGGGAGTAGCCGGTTTCACTGGCCAATCCATCCGTCATGGGCGTGCTGACGATAACGGTGCAGCCAACATCCTGGATCGTCTCGCGGCGCAGAATGCGATGGTGCCAATCGCCGACTTCGTGGCCGAGTATGTCGCCATACGAGAAATCGGATCCCATCCATGGATCACGCCGGTTCGAAGCCACGAGCCTGCGCACACGCCGCAAGGACGGCAGGTAGATCCACAGATCATCGGCCGCTTGATTGCGATCGATCGTTAACGTGGCCACACCGCGCATATCGGCGGGCGCCGCTATGCGCATCATCCGCGCGGTCGCCTTACCGCCCTCCAGAATTTTGGACACGCCCGCCAACTCGCGGACGCGCGGGCTTCCTGACTGAGTTGTAATGCTCAAGCGCGCCTTGAACCGCGCAGCGTTGAAGCGCGACACCTCGTGTGACGCGCGCATCATGGCTTCGGGGGAGTTTGCCTGCGCGTGGGCGACGCCGCTTGCGAGAAGCGTGAGCCCGGCCAGGGCAGTTCGTCGTGACATCTCGGTCATCTTTTTTCCTGCTGGTTTCGAGAGCAGGCCTGCCGCGCGCCGGAGGATGATGGTTCGCGACAGGCCTGACTGGCGCCGCGGGGCGTCCAGCGCGGCGGTTGTGAACGCTCGCGGCGCGCAAAGTCCTGAGAAGCCAATGAGTTCTGCAGCTCAGAAAAAAATCGCTTGATTGCCAACACCGAACGCGATGCGCCCCGCGCTCGACATCCGGCCAACTCGGACTTATGAGCGAGTTCTGAGGGGACAGATTGCAGGACGGGGCCGCGAAGAAGCTCACGCCATGAATCAGAGGACCATATTGTGGGCGGCGCCGCTGGCGCTCGACCTCGCGGATCAATCTGCGCGCATTGACGGACGGCCGATTGAACTCGGACCGAAAGTCTTCGGCTTGCTCAAGGCGCTTATGGAAGCGCCGCAGCGCGTCGTTACCAAGGAAGAACTGATCGAAGCCGTTTGGGACGGTCGCTTCGTTTCGGATGCGGTGCTGACGACCGGCATGAAGGAACTGAGGCGCGCGCTCGGCGACGACGCCAAGGAACCTGTTTACATCGGCACCGTCCACGGCCGCGGCTACCGCTTCCTGAAGTCGGTTGAGTCTCAGAGAGACGCCACCGGCTCGGACGAAGCCAATCCCGCGATGGAGTCCAAGTCCGCAGCCGTCGCACAGGCGTCGACACTCAAAACCAAGGGCTTCCCCTGGTTACCCCAGTCCGCTGCGGTGATCGCTGTCCTGCTGATCGTGGTAGTCGGGCTGGCGGCGCCGCTGCTCGGCAAAGGCACGCTTGGCGTTGCGGCGATGCCGCCCAAGGTCGCCAGCGTTGCAGTTCTGCCTTTCGAAGACCTGTCGCCTGCTGGCGACCAGAGCTATTTCGCCGACGGGGTTTCCGAGGAGATCCTCAACGTTCTTATGAGCGTTGACGGGCTGACGACGGCTTCAAGAACGTCGTCATTTGCCTACCGCAACCGCAAGGAACTCACCGTCCCGCAAATTGCCCGGCAGCTTGGGGTCGATCACGTCCTTGAAGGCTCTATTCGAGCCGATGAAAGAAATGTCCGCATCAGGGTGCGACTTGTCGATGCCCGCTCAGGCCAGACCGCCTGGGCGCGCGATTACGAGCGCGAGCTGTCGGTCGAGAACGTATTCCTGATCGAGAGCGAGGTCGCAGAACGGGTTGTCTCGCAATTGCGCACGTCGCTCGCCAGCGGCCTCGGCACGCAGGATGCGCGATCGAGAACGGCATCCTCCGGCACCAGCAATCTCCGCGCCTACGAGCTCTATCTTCGCGCCCGCGCCAATCTGATTGAACGAGGCGACGACGAAAAAGGCATCGAGATGATGCGGGAAGCAACGCATCTCGACCCGAATTTCGCCCGTGGATGGGAGCTTCTGGCGGCGCTGACCTTTGTCGCCGGCGACGACGGAAACGTTTCGGAAGAAGGTGTGGCCGCTGCCGAACGCGCGCTGGCGCTCGATCCGCGCCTCTCTCTGGCGCACGCGGTCATGGGCATGATGCTCACCTATTCCGAACCCGTCGACTGGGAGAACGGAATCGCAAGCCTCGAGAAGGCGGTCGCCCTTGATCCGAGGAACACGACTGCCCTGCTGTGGCTCGGCAATGAAATGCACAAGCTTGGCTATCTCGAACGTTCGCAGGAATTGCTTGAACGATGCCTGAAGCTCGACCCCGCCTATGACGGATGCAGGCAGCATCTTTCATGGGTGCTGCACATGCGCGGAAAAACAGACCTCGCGCTCATTGAACACCGCCGCCTGCTTCGCGACGGCGTGAAGCCAAGACACACCATGTTCGTGCAGGCTCTGCTGGCGCGAGGCGAAGAGGAGCTGATACGCGAGGAGCTCACGCGCATCCCCAAGCGTTCGCTTATGCCCGAGTCTATCCTATCAGCGCTCCGCTCGCGCCCGAAGGACATGAAGCCCGTGCTGGAAGACCTCCGCGCATGGACGCTTGAAGGGCCGTGGCGGTATCTGATCTACCCGATCATCCTGGAGCTCGGCGCTTACGAGCTGTATGCGCCTGTGCCCTCGTCCAACTTCGCGCTGTGGCTGCCGGAGACGCCGGAGTTCCGCAAGTCCGACGAGTTCCAGTGGTTTGTCCGCACGATGAACATTGAGGCCTACTGGCGGAAGCATGGCTTCCCGGAACAATGCTGGCCCACCAGCGCGGAAGATTTCGAGTGCGCTTAGGCGCCGCTGACTATTTGCGCGCGGAAGCCTGCTTGGCGAACCAGGGGCGCAGCTGGTCGAGGGCGTAATCAAGACGGTCGGTCGAGATTGCGAAGCTGAACCGAATGAAGCGATGGCCGTTCACCGGATCGAAATCGACTCCCGGCGCCACGGCGACACCCGTTTCCTCCAGCAGCTTCTTGCAGAACGCGATGCTGTCGTCAGTGAGATGACCGACATCGGTGTAGATGTAGAACGCGCCATCTGGCGGAGCATTCGCCGTCAGGCCCAATTCAGGCAGTGCTGCCAGTAGCCGTTCGCGATTGTTGCGGTAGGTTTCCAGATGACCGTCCAGTTCGTCGCGCGCGTCCAGCGCGGCCAGAGCCGCGTGCTGGCTCAGGGAGGATGCCGTCAGGAATAGATTGCCGACGCGTGCTCTCGCGCCATCCAGGTCTGCTTTCGGCGCTAGAAGCCAGCCCAGCCGCCAGCCGGGCATGCTGAAGTATTTCGAGAAGCTGCTGATGACCATGCATGAAGGATCGAACTCCAACATCGAGCGCGTCGGCGCGCCATAGCTGAGCCCGTGATAGATCTCGTCGGAGATAATGCGGATGCCACGCGTCTTGCACACGTCGGCAATGGCTTGCAGCTCCGCGGGCGACAGGATCGTCCCCGTCGGGTTTGCTGGACTGGCGACGATGATGCCGGCAGGCGGATCATCCAGCGCGGCAAGCGCCTTTGCCGACAACTGGAAACGCTCTTCTTCAGACGATGCGATTTCCACCGCCGTCATGTGCAGCGCCCGCACAGAGTTGCGATAGGCAACATACCCCGGCCTTGCGAAGGCGATGCGATCGCCTGGCTTGAAGAGCGTGTTGAGCGCAAGGACGAGCGCTGGCGAGGCGCCGCATGTCAGGATGAACCGCTCGGGTTCGATCGTTACGCCATACATCTCCGAATAGTGTCTCGCGAGACGCGCCTGCAGCGCCGAGCTTTCCCAATAGCCCATGGCATCGGTTTCAAGCGCGTTGCGCGCGGCATCCAGCGCTACCTTGGGCGCGCTGGTCGAGGGCTGACCAAACTGCATCTGGATGACACGCCGACCGCTCGCCGCCATCTGGTGCGCCAGCTGGCTGATGGCGATCGCCTGAAATGGAGCAATCTCGGACATGGTCGGCATTCCAGGTTCAGCGCGAACAGAAGTCGCGGCGACCCGATCGAACCACATAGATTGGTTGGTGTGTATCCCGGCAATCTGTCGGGCCGGGAGATCGGTGGTGGAAGGGACTGGATTCGAACCAGTGTAGCCGTTAAGCGCGAGATTTACAGTCTCGTGGATTTAACCACTCTCCCACCCTTCCACGCCGACCTAGTCACGACGAAGCTACGGCTTGACGCCGGAGCGGATGAGACCGAAACGAAGCCCGGCCTCACTTGGGAGCGCGTCTTATAGTGACGAAGGATCGTCCACGCAACAGGCCTGAAAAGGCCGGAAAATCAGGTAATTTCGGAGGTCGCGGCGATGGCGGCCCCCGGGATCGCAGCGGTGCGCCCGGTCGGGGACGCGATGGCGGAGCCGATCAAGCGGACCGTTCCGGGAATCAAAACGACAAGCCGTGGGGACGCGAACGCGCAGCTTCTCGCCCGGACGGCGAACAGCGTCAGCGTTTTCCGGGCAAGCCTGGCGGTGGCGGCGGCAAAGGCGGCGGGTTCAACAAGGGTGGCGGGCAGAACCGCTTCGAGCAGAAGCGCCGGGACAGTCGGCCGCAGGGCAATGATCGTCGCGAGGCATCGTTCGAGGAGCATGGCGAGGTCTGGATCTGGGGCATTCACGCAGCCACGGCTGCACTGGCCAATCCGATGCGTCGTATCAGCAAGGGCTATGTGAGCCCCAACGCGGCCGAGCGGGCCGGGCTGGATGCGCGGTCGTTGCCGAAGTTCATTGAGCTGATGGAGCCCAAGGATATCGACCTGCGGCTGCCGCCGGGCGCTGTGCACCAGGGGCTGGCTGTGCGGTGCAAGCCGCTGGATGGGATCGATATAGCGGATGCAGCCATGCAGGCAGAGAAGCCGCTGGTGATCCTGGATCAGGTGACCGACCCGCAGAACGTAGGCGCGATCTTCCGGTCTGCTGCTGCTTTCGGAATCGGCGGCGTGGTTATGCAGACGCGTAACGCGCCCGCCCTTGGCGGGGCGCTGGCGAAGGCTGCTACGGGCGCGATCGAGATCATCGAGGAGATCCGGGCTGTGAACCTGTCGCGCGCGATTGATGCGCTGACGGATGCCGGCTGGAAGGTGATCGGGCTGGATGGAACGGCGACTCAGACGTTGGACGAGGCTTTTGCTGGTCCGGAGCCGCTGGCGATCGTGATGGGGGCCGAGGGCGAAGGGTTGCGCCAAGGCGTGGCGAAGGCTTGCAGTGGGCTGGCGCGCATTCCGATCGGGTCGCAGATGGAAAGCCTGAACGTTTCGAACGCGGCTGCAATCGCCTTCTACGAGGCGGCCAAGCGTGGCGGGAAGGCTCCGCCTGCGCCCAAGGCGGCCCTGCCCGCGTCCGCCGACGATGCGGATGACGATGGATTTGAGGACGAAGCCGACTAGACTGCCGAGCTGACGGACTTCCGGCCGGACGTGAGGGGATTTTCATGCGGAACGCGATCGTCATCGGGCTTGCGATTATTGCGGTGCTCGCCGCGGGCGTTTGGGGGCTGGGCCAGTTCGGCGGCGCGCTGACGGGCGGCGTGGGCGAGCCGCAGACGCCGGTCGTGCGCGAGCCGGAGATTGTGGTGGCGGGCGCGCCGGTTCAGGCGCCGGCTGCCAATCCGCAGGCGTCTTTGCGGACGGCTCCCGCGCCGGCTGCTGCGCCGACGCCGGCTGTGCCGGAAGCTGCTGCTCCTGCGCCTGAAGTTGTTCCGCCTGCGGCTGTGGAAGCTGCGCCGCCGGTTGAGCCGGGTCGGGCTGCTCCGAATACCAAGCCGTCTCTGTCGACGACGCTTGATGGGAAGAATGGGCTGCAGCTGCCGAAGCTGCCGCAGGCTGCGCCGGTTCCTGCCGAGCCTCAGACGCAAGCTCAGAGTTCAGTCGAGGCGGCTCCACAGGCGCGGATGGCTACGCCGGCTGAGCCGCAGACGAGCACACCGGCGGTTGAGCCTCGGGTGTTTGCGCAGCAGGCGCCGACTGTTGTTCCGGCTATTCCGGCTGGGCTGGAGGCGCAGTTCAAGTCGCGGAAGGTGACTTACAATCGGCCGCCGCAGAAGCTGGCGCTGGACAAGGCGATTGATGTTTCGCTGGTGATCAATGCGACCGAGGACGAGAACGCTGGTCAGGAAGCGCTGAAGGGTTTTCCGGGCACGGTCGTTGAGCGCGATGTGGATCTTTCGGATACCGTTTCAGCGCAGCTGACGGGCGTGGGTTTCGATATCACTTCGCAGACGGTTGAGCGGCAGCGCCTCTCGGGCAAGGTGATCAATCGGTGGGCCTGGCGGGTGACGCCGACCGAGATCGGGGAGCATACGATGATCCTCGAGATCTTCGGGTATGCTTCTGGCTCGCTGGATGCTGAGCCGCTGGATGCTTATCGCGATGTGATCGTCGTCGAGGTGCAGCAGTTCGACCAGATCGTCAGCTGGGCGAAGGGCGTGCAACCGCTGTTCGCGGTGCTTGCGGCCCTTGCCGGCATCGGCTCTGCGATCTTCGCCTTCCTGCGTTTCCGGGAAGAGAAGAAGCAGACCAAGAAGCTGAGCGAGTAGCCGCTACTTCCTGAAGAGATCCAGCGAGGACGCCGTCATCGCCTTGACGCCGGCGGCGATGGTTGGGTCCGGGTCCGGCGCGAACTCGCTCGAGTGGAGCGACGGAAGCGGCTTGCCGCCGGGCTGGATCGAGGCGTCGTACTTGGCCTGACTGACCGCGCCCAGCCACAGCAGCATGATCGGGATGCGATCTTCCGTGCGGCCATAGCGGGCGAAGTCTTCTCCACCCATCGTGGGCGAAGCCACATTGATCTTCTCTTCCCCGAACTCCTTGGTCAGCACGTTGGTGAGACGGGCGGTGAGTTGCGGGTTGTTGTAGAGCGAGGGCGTGTAGTCGTCCTTGATCGAGATGGTGGGCGCCTTGTCGCCTTCGAGACCGGCAGCCATCGCCTCGGCCTTGGCGATGCGTTCGATGCCCTTGAGCAGCTTGTCGCGGGTGGCGTCTGCGAAGGAGCGGACGGTGAGCTGGAGCTTCACTTCATCGGGAATGATGTTGTGCTTGAAGCCGCCATTGATCGCACCGACCGTGACGACGGCTGAGTCCTGCGGGTCGGTTTCGCGCGAGACCAGCGTCTGCAGCGTGGTGACGATCCGGGCTGCGACGACGATGGGGTCTTTGGTGTCCTGCGGATAGGCGCCGTGGCCGCCATTGCCTTTGACGGTGAGATCGACGCTGTCGACATTGGCCATGACATAGCCCGAGCCGAGGCCGAGCGCGCCGGCGGGGAGCGCTGCGTTGTCGTGAAGGGCGATGACGTGATCGGGCTTGGGGAAGCGGGTGAAGAGGCCATCTTCCAGCATCGACTTTGCGCCGAGGCCGATCTCTTCGGCTGGCTGGGCGATCATGACGAGCGTGCCCTTCCATTCCGACTTGCGGGCGACGAGTTCGCGGGCGGTGCCGATCCAGGTGGTCATGTGGATGTCGTGGCCGCAGGCGTGCATCACGCCGGACTCTTCGCCGGACCATGCCGTGTCGCGGAAGGTGGAGGCGTAGGGGACGCCGGTTTTTTCGACGAGGGGAAGCGCGTCCATGTCTGCGCGGATCATCAGGGTGGGACCGACGCCATTCTGAAGGACGGCGACGAGGCCGTAGCCGCCGACCCCGTCCTGGATCTTGCCGTACTCCTTCATCGCGCGGTCCTTGACCCATTTATCGCCGAGGCCGGTGGTGACGGTGAAGCCGAGGCGCTTCATTTCTGCGGCGAGGATCGCGGAGGTGTTCTTTTCCTGGAAGGAGAGTTCGGGGTTCTTGTGCAGGTGTTCGTAGATCTGGCGCAGGGTTTTGCCATTGGCGGAGAAGCCTTGCTGGGCCTCGGCCGGCTGGGGCGCGGTTGAGCAAGCCGCGAGGAGCGTTGCGCCGAGGACGAGGACAGTACGCTTCATTCCGTGAACTCCGAGCCGATGGTCGCTCATAGCGGCTCGACCTGACCGCGTCACCTCACTTGGGGTCACGCTTGCCAGAGCCAAGGGTGCGGGCTTACGCCTTGGGCAAACAATAATGAGGAACGCCCATGAAACTCTACAATTCGCCGATGCCTGCGCCGAACCCGCGGCGGGTTCGCATCTTTCTGGCGGAGAAAGGCATCACGGTGCCGATGAGCGAGATCGCCATCATGAAGCGCGAGCACAAATCGCCTGAGCATCTGGCGCGCAATTCTCTTGGCCAGGTGCCGACGCTGGAGCTGGAGGACGGAACGGCGATTTCGGAGACGGTGGCGATCTGCCGGTATTTCGAGAGCCTGCACCCTACCCCGCCCATGTTCGGCCAGACGGCGTTTGAACAGGCGATGGTGGAGCAATGGGTTCGCCGGGTTGAGTTTGCGGTGATGACGCCGGTGGGGATGTTCTGGCGGCACGCGCATCCGTTCACGGCGGCGGTGGTGGTTCCGCAGTACAAGGAGTTCGGGGAGTCGAACCGGGCGCATTATGAGCGGGCGCTGGCCTGGCTCGATGGGGAGCTGAAGGGGCGCGAGTTTCTGGCAACGCCGGATTATACGGTGGCGGACATTTGCCTGTTGTCGACCGTGGATTTTGCGACGTGGATCGGACTGGCGATTCCAGAGGGCATGACGAACGTTCGGGCGTGGCATGAGCGCGTGACGGCGCGGCCGAGTTCGCAGGCATAGGGGTGCGTTCCCGCTGGTGGCGGGTTTGGGTTTTTCGAGTTGGAAACGCGCTTGCTTAGGCGGGCGCGTTTTTGTTTGGAGTTGGGGCAAGCGCCCCCTCCGTCTCGCCGCGAAGACGCGGCGATCCACCTCCCCCAGTTTTCAACTGGTGGAGGCAATTCCCCTTCGTCGCGACGATGCGCTGTTTGCCTCCACCAGTTGAAAACTGGGGGAGGTGGATCGCACGCGAAGCGTGCGAGACGGAGGGGGTGGTGCTCAGGGCGGTGAGCACGCGCTCGTGCTTCGACGGACGGCTCGCGAAGCGAGCCTGCTCAGCATGAGCGCTATTGGGGCTGTCGTGCTGGACAGCGGGTGTTGTTTCCTTGGATTGGGTGTCGGTCTTCGCTCTGGGCAGATCGAGCGACGCGATCGGTGTGGCATTCACCGGGGCACGGCGGTGGATCATCTGGAGCGTTGAGGCGACGTTCAGCACGAGCATCGCAAGCATGCGCAGCGTCGCATTGATCCAGTGATCAAGTGGCGACGGGGTCCCTAGCCCAATGTGCGCGTGTTTGTGTCGTGTCATGCGGGGTAGAATACCCCGGCCCAGGGCGCCGTAGATTCCAGGAGGCTCTATCCCCCAATCTTTCGCGCTAGTGCGTTGGGATTGTTCGGGGGATTATTTCTGCGTCCTACAGTTGGGGATCGCTCTATCCTCCATTTCCTGCGGCGCGGCGCATCTGAAGATGCACCCTGCGGGCGTGGAACTGGCGCTTTCGGTTTCTTTCTCACTCGCAACTCGACTTATGGCTGGGGCAAAATACCTTGTGGTGGGCGCGACGGGCGCGGCGTTGGTCTTGAGGGGACGATGATGATCGGGACTTTTGGGCGTGTGCTTGTGGCGGGTTTGGCGGCGGCGACTTTGGTCGCCTGCTCTCCGAGCGGGCCGGTTGTCGGGAATGAAGAGAAGTCCCGCGAGTGGGTGCGCAGCGAGTTCATGAAGATGGAAACGCAGGGCGCGGCCATGGGCGAAGTGTTCGCGGCGCTGCGGACGGCGGAGCCGGAAATCTATGAGAAGTTCGTCGAGGCAGCGACCAGCAAGGTGACTGCGGGCCTGCCGACCGAACAGGCAGGCTTCGAGGCGGGGGCCGAGATTCGCCCGCTCTATCTCGCGCGCTTCACCGAGCTGGGCAAAACCGCCGCCGATGGCGACATCAACGAGATGCTCGACTATTCGGGCGAGCAGATGACCCAGCTGATGGCGATCGACCCGCAGCTGTGCGTGACGGTGGCGATGGGCGGAGCCGACATGCGCGTGGGCCAGTTGCCGAAGGCGACGCAGGAACGCGAGATGCGCGTGATGGCGCGCATCATCCGCGCGGGCAAACAGAACAATCCGGGCGCGACGCAGGAAGAGCTGGAAGCCTGGATCATCAAGTTCGCATCCGCGCACCCGGAAGCGGCAGAGGCGCTGGGTATTATGGGCCTGTCCTCGCCGACCGATGAGCAGGCAAAGGCGATCTGCGAGGGCAATATCGCGATGACGCAGGCGCTAGGCGAGGAAGAGCCGGCGACGCGGGCGCGGCTGTTCCGGGGGTTGCTGCAGCAGAGCTAGGGGTGGGCTGCCGATAGGTTTTGAACTCTTCCCCCGTGTGCGGGGGAAGTACGGCGAAGCCGGGATGAGGGCGAGTTACGAAGGTGGTGTGCGTTGCTCTGGGTCCCGACTTACGTCGGGATGAGCGGAACAACGAAATTCGAGTCCCATTGAGACTCGCCCCCATCGTCTCGTCGCTGCGCGCCGATCCACTTCCCCCGTTTCACGGGGGAAGAGTTTCGCGATCAACCGCCGCCGAAGCGGGCGGTCCATTCGGCGACTTGGGCGTCTTCGATCTTGGTGAAGAGTTGCGGCGGGACTTCGATGCTCTTGCCGCGGGGGAGTGCATCCAGAAGCGCTGGGTAGCCGCCCTGCCCGAGGTCTTTCGGGTTGAGGCTGCGGCGGTCTTCCGGGATGCCGAGGGCGTCGAGGATTTTCTTCGCCGTCTCGGGCACGATCGGCTGGGCGATTATGCCGAAGAGCGCGACGAGGTTGAGGCCGGTGCGGATGCCGACGGCGGCTTGATCCACCGACGTCTTGTACGCGGTCCATGGCGCGGCCTTGGTGATGTATTCGTTGCCGGCGGCCCAGATGGCGCGGGTTTCGGCGGCGGCTTTCCGGAATTCCATCGCCTCGTAATAGCCGATGAGAGCGGGCAGACGCGTGGCCAGTTCGTTGGCCATCCAGGCTTCGTGTTCGCCGGGCTCGCCGCCCTCGGGTACTTTGCCTTCGAACTTCGCGGCGGCGTATTTCGTGATGCGGTTCACGAAGTTGCCGAGCACGTCGTTGAGGTCTGAATTGATGCAGGCCTTGAAGGCTTCCCAGGTGAAAGCGGTGTCGGAGCTCTCTGGCGCGTTGGCCGTGAGATACCAGCGCCAGTAGTCTCCCGGCAGCAGTTCGAGCGCCTGGTCCATGAAGACGCCGCGCTTCTGGCTGGTGGAGAACTTGCCGCCATACCAGTTGAGCCAGTTGAAGGCTTTCAGCTTGTCGACGAGCTTCCACGGCTCCTTCGAGCCGAGGATCGTGACCGGGAACGAGACGGTGTGGAAGGCGACGTTGTCCTTGCCCATGAACTCGACATAGGTGACGTCGTCGGCGCCCTTGTCGGTGCGCCACCAGCTTTCCCAGTTGCCGCCGGTTGCTTCCGACCATTCGACGGTGGAGCCGATGTATTCGATGGGCGCGTCGAACCAGACGTAGAAGACCTTGTTCTCGAAGCCGGGACGCGGCGCGCCATTGCGCGTGACGGGCACGCCCCAGGAGAGGTCGCGCGTGATCGAGCGGTCAATCAGGCCTTCGTCGAGCCATTTGTAGGCGATGGACGTGGTGAGGTTCGGCCAGTCGGCGGCGCGGGCGTCGACGAAGGCGCGGACTTCGTCCTGCAGCTTGGTTTGCAGGAGGTAGAGGTGGCGCGTGTCGCGGATTTCTACGTTGCGCGAGCCGGAGACGGATGAGTACGGGTTCTTGAGATCGACCGGATCGAGCAGCGTTCCGCAGTTGTCGCACTGGTCGCCGCGGGCTTTTTCGTAGCCGCAGTTCGGGCATGTGCCCTCGACATAGCGATCCGGCAGGAAGCGCTTGTCGTCGATCGAATAGACCTGCTTCGAGGTGCGCTCGTCGATCAGGCCATTGTCTTCGAGGACGTTGGCGAAGTGTTGCGTGAGGCGGCGGTTGGGCTCGCGCGAGGAGCGGCCGAACCAGTCGAAGGACAGGTGGAAGCCCTGGCCTACCCGCTTCTGGATTTCGTGTTGTTCGTCGCAATATTGCGCCGTGGTCTGGCCGGCTTCGATGGCGGCCAGTTCGGCGGGCGTGCCGTGTTCGTCGGTGGCGCAGATGAAGAGGACGTCGTGGCCCATGGCGCGGTTGAAACGGGCATAGACGTCGGCCGGGAGCATGGAGCCCGCGAGGTTGCCGAGGTGCTTCACGCCGTTGATGTACGGCAGGGCCGAGGTGATGAGGATACGCGCCATTTTTATGTTCCAGTCTGCCGGCTGATGGTGCCGTGTGCGGGCTTGTAACATGGGCGCGCGGGAGCGCCAGCGCGAGGTTTTCCGGGCTTTTAGTTGCGGATTGCCTAGTTCCGGATGGGAGTCAGTTCGCAGCGTTGCAGGAACTCGGTCTGGCTGGTGCTGGCTTCGGCGGCGCGGGAGACAACGAGTTTGGCGGCGCGCGGGCCCTCGGCGGGGATTGCGGGGATCAGGGCTGCGCCGGTGATCTCGTCCTGCGCGTTCAGGGGCGTGATGCGGCCGTCAACGATGAGGTCCCAGTTGGCGGGGTTGGAGAGGTGGCAGAGCGCCAGGTAGCGCGTGGCTGCCTGCGCGCTGAAGCGGAGGGTGATGGCGGCGGCGGGCGCCGTCTTGCGGCTGGGGAGATAGATGATGGAGTGGCCGGTGGGCTGGGTCGCCCAGTAGCCGCCGCGCATGGCGAGGGCCAGGCCGTTGGCGACGGGATCGCGCGGCGTGACGGCGCGGAGTTCGGCGCTGACGATGGTATTGAGGGGCACGCCTTTATCCGCGAGTGCGCTGGCGGCGCGGGCGCGGATGGCTTGCGTAATGACGGTGGGCTGGCGCGAGAGGAGCGCTGCGACGTCTGCCGAGAGCTTGATCTCGTCGTCGTCAGCCGGCTTGGCGGGCTGTGATCTGACGGCGCCGGATTTGGCGACGGTGGGCTTGGTCGGCGCTTGCGGAGGCTTGGGCGCGGTTGACGGTTGCGCCGCGGCCTGCCCGCAGATGAAGAGAACAGCGATCAGAATCGCGCGCAAAAAAACCTCCTGCCGAAGCAGGAGGAGTCTCGCACATGCCCAGACGAAAGTAAGCGGTTAGCTGTTGGCGAAGCGCTGCGCGCCAGCGGCGACACGGACCACGACTTCGCGGTCGGCCAGCGTTTCGGTTGCAGGAATGAGTTTCGGGTTGCCGGTAACGATGACGCCTACGCCGAGATCATTGAAGGCGTGCGAGACGGCTTGCGCACGCTCGGGGCCGGATTTCACTTCGGCGACGATCTGCTTCGCGCCGCAGGCCTTCGCGTCGGCAGCGATGCGTTCGACCAGTTGTTGCGAGAACTTGTTGAACTCGGTCGTGTCCTTGTCGAAATAGATCGACACTTCACGCGACGAGCAGACAGCCGGGTCCTTGGCGTAGAGCGACTGTGCATTGGCTGCGTCGTAGATGAAGCCTCCGAAGCCGATCAGCAGCGCTCCGACGGTCATAAGGGTCAGTTTCTGCATAGTGGCCTCCCGGCTCCAATTCGACCGACCAACGTGCCGGGATCGAAACTGGTTCCGGTAGCGGGCTTCGGGAGGTCAAACCGGGCGTATTCCGGCCACTTCTGGTTCGATTTGGGCCAGATTCGGGACTATTTGGGTGGGGCTTGCGCAGGATCGCGGCGGCGCCTATTCCCCCGTGATCCGCGGGCCGCGTTAGCTCAGCGGTAGAGCAGCGGTTTTGTAAACCGAAGGTCGGGGGTTCAATCCCCTCACGCGGCACCACGCCTAGTATTCCTGTCACACGGCATTCAGCCGGTTGACGGAACAACTCCCACTTTTTCAGCAGCTTCCGGCTTTACCTCCCTATCGCGCGTCTGCGCACGCGATAATGTGATCCGATAAGAAATGGGCTGGGGACTCAGGAGGACGTCGTGGGGACGAACAGCATCTGGCGCGGGCTTTCGCTTGCGGCGGCGGGGATTGTTGCAGCTTTAGCCCTTCAGGCGTGCGGAGGGCCCGGCAAAGGCAGCGACGCAGCAGTCGTCATCGGCAAGGACCAGGGTCCACAGCTTGAGACGCGACGGGCGGATGCAGCGCGGGCCGGCGCCGACTCCAAGGAGTTCGCTTTCGTCCGCTATGCGATCGACGTGTCGAAAGACCTGCCGCGCGCTTGCCTCACCTTCTCCTCCACGCTCAATCCTTCGACCGACTACCGGCCGTTCCTCGACATGGGGAATGGTCCGCAGATCGCGCTGCAGACGGAAGGCGCGAACCTCTGCCTCGGTGGTCTGACATTCGGGACGGATCGCGAAATAAAGATCCGCTCCGGCCTGCCCGCCAATGATGGGCGCACGCTGCCGTTTGAAGAGACGGTTGGAATCTCGTTCGGCGATCGCCCGGCCTATGTTGGCTTCAAGGGCGATGGCGTGATCCTGCCGCGCATTGATGCGGATGGCCTGGGCCTCGAGACGGTGAACGTCGACAAGGTGAAGGTGACGATCTCGCGCATCACGGATCGCGCGCTGGCCTTCAAGACGATCACGCAAGGCTATTCGCACAGCCAGGGCGGCTGGGGCTATATGGACTACAACTCGGAAGTCTATGACGTGGCCGAGCCGGTGTGGACCGGCGAGCTGGATACGCCGGCCTCGCCCAACACGGCGAAAACGACCGTCTTCCCGATCGCCAAGGCTGTGCCGAAGCTGAAGCCAGGCGCTTACTTCGTCGAGCTGGACCAGTTGAGCGCATCGAGTGAGGTGCCGAACAATGCGGCCCGCGCCAAGCGCTGGCTGGTGATCACCGACCTCGCCCTTACGACCTACACCGGCAATGACGGCATGTCCGCGACGGTGCGTTCGCTGCAGTCGGCCAAGCCGGTTTCCGGCGTGAAGCTGGAGCTGGTGGCGCGCAACAACGAGATCCTGGCGCGTGGGGACAGCGATGGCACGGGCCGCGTGAACTTCTCCGGCCCGATCATGCGTGGCGAAGGCAATGTCTCGCCGCGCATGCTGATGGCGTATGCGCCCAATGGCGACTTCGCGATCCTCGATCTCGACCGCTCGCCGGTTGACCTGACAGAGCGCGACATTGGCGGGCGTGCGCCTGCACAGGCGGCCGACGCCTTCATGTACACCGAGCGCGGCGTCTATCGCCCCGGCGAGAAGGTGTTCATCACCTCGCTGATCCGCGATGCGGCGGCCAACTCGGCCAGCAACCGTCCCGGCTCGGTTATCGTCTATGGCCCGAACGGGCTGGAAGCCGGTCGCGTGCGTTTCAAGGACGCGAAGAAATCCAACGGCGCGATCACCTATGAGTTCGATGTTCCGAAGACGGCTGCGCGCGGCAGCTGGCGGATTTCGACCGAGGTGGATGGCGTTGGCGTCATCGGCGGACAGAGCTTCTCGGTTGAGGACTTCGTTCCGCAACGCATCGCGCTCGACCTGACGGCGGACGACAAGACGCCGATGCGGGCGAACGAGACGCGCCCGATCACGGCCAATGTGCGCTTCCTCTACGGGGCGCCGGGCGCTGATCTGCCGGTTGAAGGCAATGTGCGCGTCGAGACGGACCAGAACCCGTTCCCGGATCTGAAGGGCTTCGTGTTCGGCCGTCACAATGAAGAGTTCCGTGAGTCGACCTTCGATCTCGCTGCGGCGACGACGGATGCAACGGGCCGGGCGGTGATCTCGCTTGATCCGCGTGCGGCCGATAACGCCACCTCGTCCCGCCCGCTGCGCCTGCGCGCGGTGGTGTCGGCGATCGAGCCGGGCGGACGGGCGGTTCGGGATGATGTGCGCGTCTCGTATCGTCCGGAAGCGCGCTATGTCGGCGTGAAGCCGGCGTTTGACGATCGGTCGTCGAAGGAAGGCGAAGCGGCGAGCTTTGAAGTCGTGTCGGTGGATCGCACCGGCGCGCTGAAGGCGGCGACGCTGAACTGGCGCCTTGTCCGCATCGACTGGAAATATGACTGGTATCGCGCCGATGGCGGCGACTGGCAGTGGCGCCAGTCTCGCCGGGTTGTCGAACTCGAAACCGGCAATCTGAAGGTCGGCGAAGGCCAGCGCGGCACGCTGAAGACGCGCCAGCTCGATTACGGCGATTTCGAACTCTACATCACCGAGGAAGCCAATGGCGGGGAGGCTTCCTATGCCTTCTGGTCTGGCTGGGGCGGCCAGCCGGTCGATGGCGTGGAAGCGCCGGACCGCGTGCGCGTGCAGGTGCCTGAGAACCTGCCCGGCATTGGCAATGATGTGGATGTGACGATCGTTGCGCCCTACGCGGGCGAAGCGGAAATCGTGGTCGCGTCGGAGAACGTCATCACCTCGCGCACCATTACGGTGAAGGCGAATGAAGGCACGCGCGTGAAGCTGCCGGTCACCAAGGCCTGGGGCGCTGGCGCTTATGTCATGGCGACGGTTTATACGCCGCGCGATGCCGTGAAGACGCCGAAGCCGCGGCGCGCTGTGGGCGTTGCCCACATCGCTGTCGACACCAAGCCGCGGACGTTCGCGCTTGAGCTGACGGCGCCTGCTGTCCAGCGGCCGAACACCAAGATGACGGTGAACATCGCGGCCAAAGGCCCGAGCGATGATGCCTATGTGCAGCTGATGGCGGTGGACGAGGGCATCCTCCTCCTCACCGGCTTCAAGTCGCCTGATCCGGTCGACTACTTCTTCGGCAAGCGCCGTCTGGGCGTTGAGCTGCGCGACGATTATGGCCGCCTGCTCGACCCCAACCAGGGCGCGGCCGGCAATATCCGTCAGGGCGGCGACCAGATTGGCGGCGCTGGACTGACCGTTGTGCCGACGCAGTCGGTGGTGATGGTGTCGCAACCGGTGAAGCTGAGCGGCGGCAAGGCGGCGATCACGTTCGATGTGCCGGCGTTCAATGGCGAACTGCGGCTGATGGCTGTGGCCTGGTCGAACTCGGGTGTTGGCGGCGCATCGAAGCCGGTGACCGTGCGCGATCAGGTGCCGGCGCTTATGGCTCTGCCGCGCTTCCTTGCGCCGGGAGACACGGCGACAGCGACGCTGACGCTGGACAACGTTGAAGGCGCTGCTGGCGCCTACAACGCGGCGATCCAGGCTTCGGCGCCTGTGCGTGCGGTGACGGGCAACCTGTCGGCCAATCTCAACAAGGGCCAGCGCAGCGACATCGACACGACATTCTCGGCTTCGTCCGAGGGTATCTCGAACGTGTCGTTCAACGTGACGGGCCCGAGCAACTACTCGGTGCAACGGACCTATCCGATCCAGACGCGCTCTGCGTGGATGCCGGCGAGCTATGTGCGCCGGACGACCATTCCGGCGGGCGGAACGTTTGCTCCGGATGCGGGCTCGCTGGGCTCGTTCGTGCCGGGGTCGGGCTATGTGCAGGTGTCGTTCTCGCCCATCCCGATGGATGCGGCGGCGCTGTATGACTCGCTCGACCAGTATCCGTATGGATGCACCGAGCAGATCACCAGCCGCGCTCTGCCGCTGCTATACGCCAACCAGATCGCGGCGCTGGCCGGGCGCAAGACGCCGGGCGACATGCGTGCGCAGATCCAGGACGCTGTCTCGACCCTGCTGAACCGGCAGGGCGCGGATGGCGCGATTGGTCTGTGGCGCACGGGCGATGCGCTCTCGACGCCGTGGCTGGGCGCCTATGCGACGGACTTCCTGTTCCGCGCCAAGGCTGCCGGCTTCGTTGTTCCGGATGCGGCGCTGGATAAGGCTTATGACGCGCTTGAGGAGTTTGCGGTTCGCGAGAACCGTTATGCCTCCAGCTATGACTTCGAAGTCTATGAGAGCCGCTACACCAACGACACGCAGCAGAAGCTGATGGATCGTTCGGTGGCTTATGCGGCTTACGTGCTGGCCAAGGCCGGGCGCATGGACAAGTCGCGTCTGCGCTATCTGCACGACGACCGGCTGAGCCGCATTGCGGACCCGCTGTCCAAGGCGCAGATCGCGGCGGCGCTCTACATGATCGGCGACAATGCCCGTTCGAAGTCTGCCTTCGATCAGGCGGAAGCTGCGATCGGCTACACCAATACGGGCGACTGGTATCAGACGTCGCGTCGCGACCTCGCCGGCGTGCTCGCGCTGGCGCAGGAAGCCAAGCAGACCGACCGCGTGCGGCGCCTGTCGCAGCGCGTGGCGCAGGACCTGCCGGAGCCGGATCGCCTGACGACGCAGGAGAAGGCCTTCCTTCTTCTCGCCGCCAACGCGCTTTCGGGCGGACAGGCCGCGGTGAATGTCGCGGTGCAGGGCCAGCCGGAAGCTGTCTCGGCGGGCGTCTACAAGATGCGTGATGCGCAGATGCGGACGCCGCCGGTGTTCACGAACCGGGGTCAGGGCCAGTTGTGGGTGACGGCAGTGTCGCGCGGCTCGCCCGCTTCGGCGCCGCCGCCGGCCGCCGATGGCATGACGGCGATCAAGCAGCTGTGGACGCCGGGCGGTCAAGCGATTGACGGCACGAGCTTCCGCCAGGGCGACCGCCTGATCGTTGCGATCAGCGTGGGCGGCTCGGAAATGCGGAAAGTGCCGCTGGTGGTGGCTGATCTCCTGCCGGCCGGCTTCGAGATCGAAGCTGTGCTGCGGCCAGAAGATGCCGGCGCCAACGGGCCGTATCGTTTCCTCGGCACGCTGGTTGCGCTGAACATCGCCGAGGCGCGGGATGACCGCTTCGTGGCGGCGTGGGACCTCTACGACCAGAAGCGCGAGACTGTGGCCTACATGGTTCGCGTGGTGACGCCTGGCACGTTCACGATGCCGGGCGTGGTCGCCGAAGACATGTACAAGCCGGACACCTACGCCCGCACGGTCTCGCGGACGATCACGGTTGCGAAACGGTAGTTATGAGCAGCGTTAGGCCAGTTGCGGCGGGGCGGGGTTCGCGATGAGCGAAGCCGCCTTGCCGCGCTGGCGCGTCGCGTTGCGTTCTCTCAATCCGCGCAACTGGTGGTGGCCGGCGGAGTGGTGGCGCAGGGCTGCGCTGGTCGTGCTGTATGTGTTGCTGCCGCTGATGGCGGTGGACTTCTTCTTTCCGCCGCCGCTGAAGCGTTTCCAGGAAGTCTCCGGCGTGGTGATGGACCGGCGCGGGGCTGTGTTGCGCGTGTTTCCGGTCGATGACGGCAAGTGGCGCATGCGTGCGCATGTCGAGGAGCTGGATCCGGACTTTATCTCCGCGCTAATGGCGTATGAAGACAAGCGCTTCATGAGCCATGGCGGTGTGGATTTCACGGCGCTGACGCGGGCGGCCGGGTCGCTGGTGACATCCGGGCGGATCGTGTCGGGCGGGTCGACGATTACGATGCAGACGGCGCGCCTGCTGGAGCCGCGGCCGCGGAATGTCGGCTCGAAGCTGATCGAGGCGTTCCGGGCGTGGCAGCTTGAGCGGCGGTATTCGAAGGAAGAGATCCTCGAGCTCTATCTGACG
The DNA here is from genome assembly GCA_965229115.1 of Hyphomonadaceae bacterium. Lineage (GTDB taxonomy): Bacteria > Pseudomonadota > Alphaproteobacteria > Caulobacterales > Hyphomonadaceae > UBA7672. The sequence continues at coordinate 2,271,266 of CBDDIR010000003.1, forward strand.
CTCGCGCCTTATGGCGGCAACCTCGAGGGCGTGCGGGCGGCTTCGTGGGCTTACTTCGGGCGCGAGCCGGATAACCTGTCGCCGGACCAGATCGCGATGCTGATCGCTCTGCCGCAATCGCCCGAGGCGCGGCGGCCGGACCTGCGGCCGCAGGCGGCGATCGTGGCGCGCGAGCGTGTGCTGATGCGGCTGGCGGATCAGGGATTGTTCCAGAAGGACCTCGCGGCGGAGTCGGCCGACTATCCGGCGCCGCAGCGCCGCGACTTCCCGACCGTGGCGTGGCACGCGTCGGAAGAGGCGCTGAAGCGGGCGCGCGATCCGGACAATATCGAGACGACGCTGGACCTCGCCCTGCAGAAGGAAGTGGAGCAGCTGGCCAAGCGTGCGGCGGGGACTTCGCGCGATGGCGTGCAGGTGGCGATCATGGTGGTGGACATCGCCAGCCGCGAAGTACGCGCGGCGGCGGGCTCGTCCACGCGTGCGGCGGCTGGCGGGTGGATCGATCTTACCAATCGTCCGCGCTCGCCTGGCTCAACTCTGAAGCCGTTCATCTATGGCATGGCGTTCGACGATGGCGTGGCCTCGCCCGATACACGGATCGCGGATGCGCCGCGCAGGTTTGCAACCTATCGGCCGGATAACTTTGACCGGACGTTCCGGGGCGATGTGACGGTTGCGCAAGCGCTGCAGCACTCGCTCAACGTTCCGGCGGTGGCGGCGCTGGATGCGGTGGGTGCGCAACGGTTTGCGGCGGCGTTGTCGTTTGCGGGCGCTGATCTCTCCATGCCGCTGACGGGCGATGAGGATGCGGGTCTGGCGATCGCTCTGGGCGGCGCGGGCATGACGGTGCGCGATGTGGCGCTGCTCTATGCGGCGCTCGGCGATCATGGGCGCGCGTTGCCGCTGCACTGGCTGAAGTCTGAGACCGAGGCGGCGCTGAAGACGCCGGAGAAAGCGACGCAGATCATGTCGGCGCAGTCGGCGCGGCAGATCGTGGACATTCTGGGATCTGCCCCTGCGCCTGAGGGACGGATGCCGGCGATGCTGACGCAGGAAGCGCCGGTGATCGCGTTCAAGACCGGTACGTCCTACGGCTTCCGCGATGCGTGGGCGGCGGGCACGGGCAATGGGCATGCGGTGGTGGTGTGGATTGGGCGTGCGGATTCCTCACCGCGCCCCGGCATCACGGGCCGCGATGCGGCGTTGCCGGTTCTGTTCGATGTCTATGATGCGGTGACGCGGATCACGCCGCGCCGGTCGTCTGGTCCGCCGCTTCGCGAGGAGATCGCGGGCAGTCATACGCCGCCGTCTGCGCTGGCGCGGTTCGAGCGGCAGAATGCGCCGCCGCAGATTCTCTTCCCGCCGGATGGCGCGGAAGTGTGGAAGGACGAGGAGCACACCTCCTTCGTGCTGGCGGCCGAGGGGCGGGGCAAGCTCGCCTGGTATGTCGATGGCAAGGCGCTGGCACGCAATGTGGCAGGCGACGCGGTGTGGCGTCCGAACGATCCGGGCTTCTATGAAGTGTTCGTGGTCGACGATGCCGGTCGGTCGGCCAAGGCCCGCGTCCGCATCATGACGCCGGCGAGCTAGATCGCCGCGCTAGCGCGTCAGCTTCTGAACCAGTTCGTTTGTGACGATGGCGCGGCGTCCGCCCGCGATGAGATCGTCGACCATCGCCTTTGGCAGGCTGACCGCCGTGGGCGCAGCACCAAGGCGTTCGAACTGATCCGGCGGCAGATCGGCGAACGAGATCGTGTCGAAGCTGAATTGCACATCGCGGCAATCCCAGCCTTCGCCTGCGCCGAGGTTGCGCGCTTCTTCCGGGGTCAGCGTGCAGCGCCAGGCGATCAGATCACGCTGCCAGTCGGCTAGCACGCTGCCGAAGGCATCGCTGGCGGCGCGCTTGGGCGCGTTGATCGAGGCGCTGAGCAAGGCAGCGGCAAGTTGGACACCATCAGGACCTTCCGGCCGCATCGGCCAGGTGTCGGTCACATACGGCTCGGAGTTCACGAGCAGAAACGCCATCCTGCGGATCTTCACCGCATCACGCGCGGAGTAAGGTCCGTAGGGCTTGCCTGCGGCGCGCCGGATGGTGACGAGGCTGGAGAGGCCGAAATTGTCGGCGACGCCGCCATCGGTGAGATGCAGATACTTCATGCGATTGGGATCGCGATACGCCTCGAAGGCAATCGCCGTCTCGCGCAGCAAGGTGGGCGAGGTGCGTTCACGCTTGGCTGTTTCCACCCAGTCAGGCATCGGCGCGGGGCATTCGCCCTCCGGCAATTTCACGACGATCGGACGGAAGACCGCCGGAACCGACATGGATGCTGCAACCGCGTCCGCTATACGGACCGATCCGAGATCGCTGCAGATCGCCTGGAAGTACGGCGCGGCGAATGCGAACGGCGTCGAATTGTAGAGATCGGCTGCGTTGATGATGACGCGCGGATGATTGGTTAAGTCCTTCATCTGCGCGCCGGCATAGACTTCCGCATCGAGCCAGTTGGCCAGCTTGTCCGGCCCGTTGACGCCGCCCTGCATCAGGCGTTGCCAGTTGTCGAACGACATGACCTGTGTGTTGAGCTGGCTCTGCCAATCCTTGTCGAGCATGGCCGGGCGGAAGCCATCGAGGCCAGCGGCGCCATGCAGGCCGAACCATGCTGCGATGGTCGAGCCGCCGGACACGGACGTTACAAGATCGACCTTGTCGATCAGCGAGCGGCCATCAGGGCCTTTCATGTCGCGAAGTTGTAGCAATACGCCCAGCGAGAAGGATGCGGCGCGGGCGCCTCCGCCTGATAGCGCCAGCGCGATGGCGTCGCCGTCGACGCCCAGCTCGATTTCAACGGGCGGCGCGGGCGGCTCGGTCAGCGCGTGATTGATTGGGGTCGTATCCGGCGCGGACACGCAGGCCGTCAAAGACAAGGCTAGAGCGATCGCGGCGAGACGCATGGGACACCCCACTAATTCCCAGACCTTCGTTTTGGCCGAGATGGGCGGGATGTCCAGCTTGTACGTCTAACCCAGCGTCTTTCTCGCGCGCGAAACGAGGCGGAGCGTGGAGGGATCGCGCTGGCCGGGGTCATCGCCGGCGATGGCTTTGTCCAGCTGTTCGGCGAGCACCTTGCCGAGCTCGACGCCCCACTGGTCGAACGGGTTGATGCCCCAGAGGATGCCGGCAGCAAATGTGCGGTGCTCGTAGAGAGCGATCAGCGCGCCGGCGCTTTCGGGCGAGAGATCGTTGAGCAGAATTGTCGTCGAGCCGCGGCCGCCTTCCATGTGCATGTGAACGGACTGGGCCTTGGCCTTCTCGGGCGACATGCCTTTGGCGAGCAGTTCCTTCTCGGCTGCTTCACGGCTTCGGCCGCCGAGCAGGCCTTCGGCTTGCGCGAAGGCGTTGGCGAGCAGGGCTCGGCCACGGCCTTTATCGCCTGCGCCCGCGTTGAGAGCTGCGACGAACTCGATGGAGCTATCGCGCAGGCCTTGGTGCAGCAGCTGATGGAAGGAGTGCTGGCCAAGCGTGCCGACCGAGCCCCAGGTGATCGGCGCGGTGAGGCCAATGAGACCACCCGGCGCATCCGACACGTTCTTGCCGTTGGATTCCATTTCGAGCTGCTGGAGGAAGTCCGGCAGCTTGCGGAGGCGGTGTGCGTAGGCGAGCACGGTGCGGGTTGGCGCGCCGTCCTTGTTCGTGTGGCGGAAGACGTCGAGCATGGCGAGCTTGGCCGGTACGTTGGTCTCAAGCGGCGTGTCGCGGAAGTGCGCGTCCATTTCGGCAGCGCCCTTCAGGAAGCGGTTCCAGACATCGGCGCCGAGCGCGATCTGCAGCGACAGGCCGACCGACGACCAGACCGAGTAACGGCCGCCAACGCTCTCATCCATCGGGAAGATGCGGTCCTCGGCTGCGCCCCAGGCTTTCGCCTTGTCGGGCGCTGATGAAACAGCGGCGAGGTGGTTGTTGGCTTCGGCCTCGCCCAGCGCCTTCACCAGCCATTCGCGGCCGAGCAGCGCGTTGGAGGCGGTCTCCGGCGTCTTGAAGGATTTGGAGACGACGAGAACGAGCGTGGTTTTGGGATCGAGATCGGCCGTCTGTTCGGCGAAGTCTTCCGGATCGACGTTGGCGACGAAGCGGATGTTCGGGCCGTTGGTGGCGTAGTCGCGCAGCGCGTCCCAGATCAGGCGGGGCCCAAGGTCCGAGCCGCCGATGCCGATGTGCAGGATGGTTTTCACGGTGAAGCCGAGGCCGCCGCTGGCGGCTTTCTTGGCGAAGACCGCGGCCTTCTCGGCTTCGCGCGCCATGGCTTCGGCGGCTGGAATACCTTTGCCGTTGCCGCGCAGCGCCCAGTGGAGTGCCGGACGGTGTTCGGAAACGTTGACGATCTCACCCGCGAACAGCGCGCGGATCTTGTCCTTCAGGCCCCGCTCGGCGGCCAGGGACTGGAGGGCGGCAAGGGCTGCCTCGTCGATCAATTGCTTGCCGACGTCGGCTTCCAGATGAGGGGCAGCCCAGATGAAGGCGTCCAGATTGGCGCGCTTGGCGGTCTCCTGCAGGGGGATCGCGGTCAGGCGGGTGTATTCGGCCTGGACGGTTTTCCAGCTGGAGAGCGTCATTTTGCGATATTCCCTTGCGGAACCGGATGGTCTGAAAGATTTGGCGCTGCTGATGCAATCGGCGAGCCCGGATACCGCATTAGCGGTTAATCCTGAATGCGTGCCCTAACTGATTGGCTTTGAAGGCTGGCGAGGCGCTCTTATGCGGTCTGGTTTTGTGATTTCGGCGGTTGTGGCTGGCGTGCTGGCGTTGTCCGGCTGCGGCGGCGAGGCGCCTGCTCCGGCAGAACCCGCGGCCCCGGCCGTTCCGGTACCAACACAGGCGGAGCTGCCCGCACCCTACAACACGGCGGACATGGACGCCGGCAAGAGCATTTTCGGGCGCCAGTGCGCGTCGTGCCATTATGTGGCGGCGGGCAAGGGCAACCTTGTTGGCCCCAACCTGCATGGCGTGTTCGAGCGCGGCACGGGCAAGGCGCCCGGCTACAACTACTCGCCGGCGCTCAAGAATTTCGAGCACAAGGAATGGACGCCGGACCTGCTGGAGCAATGGCTGCTCGCGCCGCAAGGCTTCGTGCCGGGCACGTCGATGTTCTTCAACGGCATCAAGAAGGACGAAGAGCGCCACGCGCTGATCGCCTACCTGCTGATCGAGAGCCGGAAGCCGTAACCGGAATTTCTAGCCAGATTTTCTAGAGAGAGAACTGTTCGCGCAGGATGCGTTCGTCGAGGGCATGGCCTTCGTCGAACAGCATGGTGAGCGACTTGCCGTGATCCTCGCGGACCTCGACACGCGCGACATCGCGAACTTCCTGCGTGTCGGCTGATGCCGCAACGGGGCGACGCTCGGGATCGAGCACTTCGATCTCGACGCGCGCATCATGGCGCAGCAACGCCCCGCGCCAACGCCGCGGACGGAAGGGCGAGATCGGGGTCAGCGCAAGAAGGTTCGCGCCGATCGGCAGGATCGGTCCGTGAGCGGAAAGATTGTAGGCGGTCGAGCCTGCGGGCGTTGAGACGAGCACGCCATCAGCCGTGAGATCGGCGAGGCGCTCTTTCCCGTCGACCAGGATGCGCAGCTTGGCGGTCTGTGCGGTCTGGCGCAGCAGCGAGACTTCGTTGATCGCCTGCAGATGCGTGACCTTGTCCTTGATGCTCACCGCAGTCATGGCGAGCGGATGGATCACGGCGCGCACGGCGGCATTGAGGCGGTCTGGCAGACCAACCTCGTCATACTCGTTCATCAGGAAGCCGATTGTGCCCCGGTGCATGCCATACACCGGCAGCTTGTCGGCATAGCGACCGCGCAGGGTTTCCAGCATCCAGCCGTCGCCGCCCAGCGCCACGATGACATCGGCCTTGCTGGCCGCGGTCTGGCTGTAGCGGCGCGTCATCGCGTCCAGCGCCTGCCGGGCTTCCGGCTTCGCAGATGCGGTGAAGTGGATCTTGGGGTCGGCCATGTGGAAGTCCCGGGGTTGAAGTCCCGCTACGGCGCCCAGCTATAGAGGTGAAATAGGTAAAAGACGACCGAATGACATTCTTTTCCGGGCGCGTTAAACTGCCCAGTACAGGAGACCTCTCATGGCCGATGACCTCAAGTCCGTCAGCGTTAAGAGCCGGTGCAGCCCGGAAGAGTGGAAAGCGCGCGTAGAACTCGCGGCGCTTTACCGTCTGGTCGCCCTCTACGGGTGGGACGACATGATCTTCACCCATATCTCCGCCCGCGTGCCGGGGCCCGAGCACCACTTCCTGATCAACCCCTACGGGTATTTCTTCGACGAGATCACCGCATCTTCGCTCGTGAAGGTGGATCTCGACGGCAATATCGTCGAGCCGACCGAATACATGATCAATCCGGCTGGCTTCACGATCCACTCCGCCATTCACGCCGCGCGCGAGGACGCGAAATTCGTCCTGCACGTCCATACGGACGCCGGCATCGCGGTTGCCGCGACGAAGGAAGGCCTGCTGCCGATCAGCCAGCACGCGCTGATCGTTCTGCCGAACCTGGCCTATCACGACTATGAAGGCATCGCGCTGGACCTCGGCGAGCGTGAGCGGCTGGTGCAGGACATCGGCAACAAGAACGCGCTGATGCTCTGGAACCACGGCACGCTTTCGGTCGGCGAGACGGCCGCCCAGTGCTGGATGACGATCTTCTATCTCGAGCGCGCGTGCGCGATCCAGGTGATGGCTTCGGCGCAGGGCCGCGAGCACATCCGCCTCGCGCCGGACGATGCGATCGAGACGGTGAAACAACAGCAGGCGATGGCAAGTGGCATCGGCGCGATGCTGGCCTGGCCGGGCTGCCTGCGGAAGCTCGACCGCGAGTCGCCGGGCTACGACACATAAGGACTGATAAAGTAGAGTTGGGGACTAGATGGTTGGGGGACGACGCGCGGTTTCGCGCAGCCTGGCTTTGCTGGCCGGCACGACAACACTGACACAGCCTGCGCATGCGGGCGCCTGGGCGATGGCGGAGGGGGTGCAGCAATGGTTCGCTGCTGTCTCCCACGAAACCGGCGACTTCGGGGAATCCTGGCGGGCTGACGATCTGCTCGAAGTCGGGCTCGGCGATAGCTGGGCGATCAACGCCAAGATCGAGAGCGAAATCCGGATCAGCGATTTCTACGACGACCGCACCGCCTTTCAGGTCGGCGTGCTGAAGGCGTTCGCGCTGACCGATCGCGCCTCGTTTGCGCTGCAGGCATCGGTCGTCGGCGGAGAAGCGGTGGAGGGTCCTGAATGCCAAGACGCCGGCCTCGAACTCCGCGCCGCCCTCGGCACATCCTTCTCGCTGTTCGGCCGTGAGGGCTACATCAACACCGAAGCCGCCAACCGCAGCCGCGGCGATTGCGAGCGGCAGATCGTGGAGATCTCAACCGGCCTTGAGTTTGCGCCGAAATGGAATCTCACCCTCAAGGCCTGGGACGAACGCGGCAGCGGCAGCCTTTCCATCAAGGCCGAAGCCAGCTTATCCCATGACGTAGGGAATTTCCGGATTGGCCTTGGTTGGCGTGAGGAAATATCGGGAAAGTTCGAGGAAAAAGGCTGGGTTGCGTCGGTGGGGGCGAGGTTTTGACAAAAGCAGCCCCGGGGAAATTACGGGGTAGCCATGGGTCAGTCGTTTGTTAACGTTCCTAACACCACACTAGCATCTGAATCATGCGCGCTTTGGTATGCGCACCGGCACAGGGGATGGGAATGTCCAGACAGAAGCCCATCGAGGTCATCACGCCTCCCAACGTTCTCAAGACGAAAGTCGGCGGCGCTCTGCCGGCGCTCGATCAGCGTGCGATCGCGAAAGCGGAAGCTGCTCTTGAGAAGATGTCGGATCAGTTTGCCGAATGGATCAAGGAAGAGCTCGCGCGCCTGCTGGAAGCGTGGGCTGCCTACGAACAGAGCCCGGGCAGCGGCCCCGCCAAGAACGAGCTGCACCGCCGCGCTCATGATCTCAAAGGCCTCGCGCCGACCTACGGCTATCCGCTTGTCGGCCGCATCTGCGCAACGCTGTGCAAGCTGACCGGCGATGAGCACGGCGACATCACCGCGCCGGACCGCCTGCTGAAAGCCCATGTCGACGCCGTGAAAGCTGCGGTCATTGGCAAGATCAAAGGCGCAGACCACCCGGTTGGCCTCGCGCTCGTGGCCGAGCTTGAAGTCCAGACCAAGGAAATCATTGCGCAGCAGACGGCCGATGCCGCCGCTGAGGCCGCTGCGCCGCCGCATCCGCAGTCCTGATCTAACCCATAACCTGCTGCATGCGCTCTTCGGTGAGGCCGTAACCGGCTTCAGCCGGGATCACGAGCACCTTGCCGTCTTCGCGTTCTTCAACGCGCGGCTCCACCGTCACGACCTTTTGCTTGCGCGCAGCCGCTACGGCTTCAGCCGCCGTCTGTGAGCGCGCCAGCACTTCGAGGTTCAGTCGCGTCGGGAACATCAGCTTCGCGCCGCCTTGCTTGCGGCGGTCCAGCAGCTCCTGTGGCGCCACCCACTGGTGGTCGACTGCCTCGCGCCCATCATGACGCACGACCTGATCGGCGGGCGCGTGGACGAGGTAGAAGTGCGTATCGAACCGGCGCGGCTCGAAGCTCGGCGTGATCCAGTGGGCGAACGGCACCAGCCGATCCAGCGTCAGCCGCAGGCCGCCATCGCGCGCCAGTTTTATGAGAAGTGCCGGATCGGCCTCCACTGCGCTGCGCATGGCGTCGAACCCCGCGCTGGCTTCGGCATCCATCTCGCGCCCATCGCGGGTCGCCAGCATCAGGCCGGATTCCTCGAAAACTTCCCGCGCCGCAGCGATCCGCAGCGAGCGCTGGTAATGGTCGTAGGTTCCATCCGAGAGGTCATCCCAGGCCGGATCGGCGTCAGAAGCGGCCACCTTGCCGCCCGGAAACACCCAGGCGCTGGCCCCGAAAGCCATGCCCGCGCTGCGCCGGACCATCAAAACTTCCAGCTTTTGCGGCGTTTCCAGTGAATCCCGAACAAGAACAACGGTGGAGGCGGGCTTGGGCTGATCGGCTTCTAGGCTCATTCACCACTTCCTAACCTTGAAAAACGGGATGCCAACGCGGTCTGGGGATTTGCTCTAAATTGCATCGCCCGGCTTCGGCCAGCTTTCAGGCTGTTCTGTCATACAGGCTGCAACACACCACCTCAGCCGGAACCCTGCAATGACCCAAGCGCGCGCCTCGCACCTGCGTCTCGTCGTGAACGAGCCCCAAGCCGTCGTGGCGCGCCAGCCCAAGCTTCGCTTCCGTCCGGTGCTTCGCCTGGCCGATGGCGCAGCCTACGGCATGCACGCCGAGGCCGATGTGGCTTTCGAAGATACCGTCCAGCTGCGCCACTTCTCGGACGCCGCCCATCCGTCGGCTGCCGCCTGGCTGGGCGACCTGATCGAACTGGCCGCCCGCATTGCGCGCGACACGGGCCTCGACCTGCGCCCGCTGTCGATCTCGGCCCCGATGGCCGCCCTTGCTGACAAGGACGCTCCGATGGCCGCAGAAGCAGGCGCTGCACGCGCCGGCATCCTGCCGCAAGAGATCCGCATCGACTTCTGCGACGCTTCGGTTTCGTCGCTGGAAGACCTGGCCCTCGACCGCGTGGATGCGTTCCGCCGCCGCGGCTTCCGCGTTGGCCTCGACGCCCGCAAATCCTGGCGCACCCCGATGGGTGCTCGCGCCCGCATGACGTTCGAAGCCGTGCGCCTCGACCCGTCGCGCTGCGAAGCCCTCGAAATCCCGATGACCCGCCTGGAAGTCGCCTGCGCGGACGGCATCGCCCTGATCGCCGAGAACGTCCGCTGGCGCGATTGCGAGCGTTTGGCGGAACTGGGCGTACACTTCGGCATGTCGCCGAAGTCCGACAGCTAGGGCCCCTGCCCGTTGTCAGTTAGACGCGGGCGAAATTAACCCCTCACTAACCATACTCCAGCGAGCTAGGGACCTGAACAAGGACCCTGGCTCGTGACCGATTCTATCGGCGCATCTCCGAAAGCTCTGCAACGCGCTCAGGTCATGAGCGCGCTGAAGACGGCGTCGAGCAAGACGGGCGCGGATTTCGACTACCTCGTGAAGACGGCGCAGCGCGAAAGCAATTTCGATCCGGGCGCCAAGGCGTCGACTTCGTCCGCCACGGGTCTCTTCCAGTTCACCAGCGAGACATGGATGAACGTGCTGGAGCGCTATGGCGCGAAGCATGGCGTGAACACCGATGGCCTCTCGCGCGAACAGGTCCTCGACCTGCGCAAGGATGCGGGCCTATCCGCTAGCATGGCCGGCGAGCTGGCTGGCGAGAACGGCAAGATCCTCGCGAAGAAGCTGGGGCGCGAAGCGACCTCCGCTGAACTCTACGCCGCCCACTTCATGGGACCGAGCGATGCGGCCCGCCTGATCGAGGCGGCGCGTGAGAACAAGACCGGACTTGCCGCCGACATGTTCCCGCGTGCAGCGCTTGCAAATGCCAATGTGTTCAGCGGCGCAGATGGCGCGAAGCTTTCGCCGGCGCAGCTCTATACGAAGCTGACCGGCGTCGACGTGAAGCTGGCGGATGCCGGTCTCGTGTCATCCGGCGTGATGCCCAACAACCAGTCCAACCAGGCGGCTCTGCTTCAGGCGAAGCTGGGAACGGCCGCCCTCAACAGCAGCCTGATGATGGCGTTGTTTGGCCTGCAGGAAGATCGCGGCTAGCCTTCGCTAGATAACCCGCTGGATTGCCGTGCGGATGTCGCTCGTTTCAAACGGCTTCTTGATGATCACGTCTTCGGTGAACGGGGCTTCGAGGCCCGGCGAACCGTAGCCCGATGCGAAGATGATCTTGATGCCCCGATCGCGCAGCACCTGCGCCGCGGGGAAGGATTTCCGCCCATCGAGATTGATATCGAGAATGGCGACGTCGGCATCGACGCCTTTCGCGAGTTCCAGCGCCTGCGGCAGACGCATCGCGACGCCAGCAACTTCGTGGCCCAGCTCAGCCAGGATGTCTTCGATCATCATGGCGATCATCATTTCGTCTTCGACGACGAGAACCTTGAGAGACTCGCCCATCAGGCGGTCTCCTCATACTGGTCCATCGGCGCATCGATCACGCAGACAACGCCTGTGGGTTCGAAGCTGATGATGGCCGAGCCTCCCATTTCTCCCGCGAGCCCGCGCTCGACAAGGCGCGAGCCGAACCCGCGTTTCTGTGGCGCCTGAACCGGCGGACCGCCGCTCTCGCGCCATTCGATATGCAGCCTGCCAGCTTGCAAGGTCCAGGTCACATTGACCTTGCCGCCAGCAACCGACAGCGCCCCATACTTCACGGCGTTGGTTGCCAGTTCGTGCATGGCCATGGAAAGCGACAGCGCCACTTTCGGCGACAGGCGTACAGCGGGCCCCTTGGTGTCGAACCGGTTCGGCTGGTTGCCGCCATGCGCGACCGATACGCCCGCCACGATGTCCGCGAGTGAAGCAGCTTCCCAGTTCTCACCCGTTAGAAGATCGTTGGCGCGGGCGAGCGCCATGATGCGCTGCGAGAATGTCGCCTGCGCTTGCGGCAGGTTATTCGCATCGCGGAATGTCTGCGCCGCCAAAGCCTGGATCATCGCGAGGGTATTCTTCACGCGATGGTTCAACTCGTTGACCACAAGGCGCAGGTGCTGTTCGCCGCGCGTGCGTTCGGTGACGTCCTGGCCTTCGACGAAGATGCCGCTGACGAGGCCATCGGAGTTGCGGATCGGCTGATAGATGAAATCGAGATACCGCTCGCCAGCCTTACCGCCGATCGTCCGGTCCAGCGCGATGCGGGTTCCGGTTCCGATATGCGGCACGCCGGTGGTGAAGACCTTGTCGAGCAGATCGACGAAGCCCTGGTCGACAACCTCCGGCAGCGCGTCGCGGATGGTCATGCCGACCACCGTGCGGTCGCCGATCAGTTCCTGATAGGATTTGTTCGCCAGCACGAACACATGTGCCGGGCCGGACAGGATGCTCATGAAGCTCGGCGCCTGTTCGAACAGGTCGCGCAGGAAGACCGACTCGGCGGAGAGCCGCTTGTTGGCCTCCATCACCGTCACGCGCTCCTTCATGAGCGTGCGTTCGATATTCACCTTCTCGGTCGTCTCGACGACGATGGCGAAGACACCGCCAGGTTTCCCGGCGCCATCGAGGATGGGCGAATAGTCGAGATCGACCCACAGCTCTTCGGCAGCATTGTTGTAGCGGAACAGAACCAGCGGCTGGTCCTTCAGCGACAGCGTGCGGCCGTTCACGAAGCAGGTGTCGAGAACCTCGCGATTGAGGTCAGCCGCTTCCGGCCACGCCTCCAGCACTTTCATACCGAGCAGTTGCGGATGGCGCTGGCCTGCGAAGGTTGCGTAAGCATCGTTATAGATCAGCACGCCGTCGTCGCCGAACAGCATGACGATGGCAATCGGCGCCTGCAGGCAGATATCGACGGACGTGCGCAGCCAGGCCGGCCAGCCGGAGATGGGACCAATGCTGGTTGCGCCCCAGTCGAACTCACGAATCAGCCGACCGCATTCGCCGCCGCCAATCGGGAACTCCAAACTGTCTGTAGCGCCAATAGCGCTTTTAACCTCAGTCACATAACGCTCCGCCGACCCCTTGAGGCGCGAAATAATCCGGTATCAACATGGGTCAAGAAAGCCGGACTAAGTTCGTCAGGCAACCGATTTGCTTGCGTACATCGCGTCAATATCGGCCTGCGCGTATCCCAATGACGTGAGCACCTCGACCGTGTGCTCGCCGAGCTTGGGTCCTGGGCCTTTGGGGCCGTCATCCACGCCATGGAACCTTGCCGGACCGCCGGGCGACTGGAAGGTTCCAACGCCGTCCTTGCCCGGCATATCGACGATTCCACCTGCCGCATGGACCTGCGGATCAACCGCGACATCGGCCAAAGTCTGCGCCGGCGCCCAGGCGATCTCTTCCGCCGTCAGGCGCGCCGCCATCTCATCCTTGGTGAAGCGCGCGAAGGCGGCATCGAACATGGCTGTGATCTCGGCTGCGCTGTCGCGCCGCGACTTGCCGTCCTGGAACCTCGGATCTGTCTCGATACCCGGCAATTCGAACGCACGCGCCATGCGCGGAAGGTCCGCCTTGCCGGCCCGCGCCACGATGCAGATCCACGCATCGTCCTTGGTGCGGAAGAAGTTGGTCAGCGGATTGTAGGCCTCAGCGCGCGAGCGCGTCGACGCGTTGCGGCCATAGAAGAGCTGGATCGCGAGGTCGGTGTGGAGCGTATAGAGCCCGGTGCGCAGCAGGCTGACATCGACAAGCTGCCCCTTGCCGGTCTTCAGCGCCTGGATCAGCGCCGCGTTGATCGCCGCCACCGCAGCGATGCTGGTCGTGTGATCGCCAGCCGCCGTGCGAATCGGAAACAGCTCCGAACCCTTCGGCGCCGTCAGCCGCGCGAGACCCGATCGCGACCAGAAGCTCGCCACGTCGAACCCCGGTGCATTCGCATCCGGTCCCTCGAGGCCGTAGCCGGTCAGCGCGCAGTAAACCAGTTTCGGGTTCCGCTTCGACAGGATGTCGTAGCCCAGACCCGAGCGCTCGATGCCGCCCGGCCGCACATTGGTGAGGAACACGTCCGCCGTATCCGCCAGCTTGCGCACAACCTCGCGGCCATCCTCGGTCCGCGTATCGACCACGATCGACTTCTTGCCGCGGTTATCGCCGTCGAAGGCCGGGTTGTCGGTCAGGTGCTCCTTGCCGGTGCCCTTGGTCGGAAAATTGGTCCGGACCGGGTCTCCGCCCGGCGGTTCGATCTTTATTACTTCGGCCCCCCAGTCTGCCAGGATGCCGCCAGCCCCCGGCGCCGCATAATACGTAGCGTGTTCAATGACTTTCACGCCTTTAAGCAGCATCCGGCCCTCCCGATTTAACTTGCCAGTAGCGCCATTTTGGGACGCTCCGTAAATCTCTCTTAACCCGAGCCAGCAATTGTCATTTTTCAAGGTAGTTCAAGCCGGAAGGCTCGAAGAATGACTGTGGCGACCATGCGCACATCCCTCACACAGGACGACATCCGTCGACTGGTACGTGGCGACAGCCCGGAGTCGCGCGCCAACGCGGCTCACAAGATCTGCAAACGCATCGACGCGATGGACATGACCGACGAGGACACCGAGTCCGCTCGCCAGATCCTCGACCTGATGTGCAACGACACGGCCGAGCTGGTGCGCCGCTCGCTGGCCGTCACGCTCCGCAACTCGCCCAAGCTGCCGCGCGACATCGCCCTGAAGCTCGCCAAGGACGTCGACGCGATCGCTCTGCCGATTCTCAAGAACTCGCCGGTCATCACGGACGAAGACCTGGTCGAGATCGTGCTGGCCGGTTCGTCGGAAAAACAGATCGCCATCGCCCAGCGCGAAAAGCTCGGCGAAGGCCTGACCGAAGTCCTCACGCTGTACGGCTCGAAGCCCGCCGTGGAAGCCTGCGCACTGAATGAAGGCGCGGCGTTCTCGGACGATGCCTATGCGGGGATGCTCAAGCGCTTCGCCAATGACGACGACATCAAGGGCGCACTCGTTTCGCGCAGCGCTCTGCCGCTGCACATCACCGAGAAGCTCGTCACGATGGTCACGGGCGAACTCTTCGACCGTCTGGTCAACAAGCACGAACTGCCGCCGCAACTCGCCATCGAGATCGCCTCGGGTGCCCGCGAGCGCGCCACGCTCGATCTTGTCGAGCAAGCCGGCCTGTCGTCGGACCCGGCCCGCTTCGTCCAGCAACTCCACCTCAATGGCCGCCTGACGCCGTCGCTGATCATGCGCGCGCTGTGCCTGGGCCATATGGGCTTCGTCGAGCACGCGCTGGCCGAACTCGCCGGCGTGCCGCGCTCCAAGGCCTGGCTGATGATCCACGACGCCGGAACGCTCGGCCTCAAGACCGTGTTCGAACGCGCCGGACTGCCGTCTGGCATGTTCACGGCCTTCCGCCTTGCTGTCGACATCTACCACAAGACGGAAATGGATGGCGGCCCGGGCGACAAGGAACGCTTCCGCCAGCGCATGGTCGAACGCGTGCTGACGCAGTTCCAGGCCATCCCGCGCGCAGATCTCGAATACCTGCTCGACAAGCTGGATTCGCTCGATGCGATCCGCGAGAAGGAAGTCGCCCCAGCGGCGTAAGGCTCTAGAGCCCCGCGCCTTCCTCAAGCCCCAGCGCGATATTCAGGTTCTGCACCGCAGCGCCCGACGCTCCCTTGCCGAGATTGTCCAGCAACGCCACGAGGCGCGCCTGTTGCGTCGCCTCATTGCCGAACACGTACAGCTTCATCTTGTTCGTGTTGTTCAGCGCTTCGGGATCCAGCGCGCCGACATAGCCGCCGGCGCCCGCACGTTGCTTCTGAAGCGTTGCGATCTCCGCCTCGCTCGCCACGGTGACGAACTTTTCGCCCTGATAGAAATCCGCCAGCGCATCGCGCAGCATCTTCGGCGTGGGCGTACCCGGCAGCGACCAGAGTTGAAGCGGCACTTCAACAATCATCCCCTGCGCATAGCGGCCGACTGACGGCGCAAACACGGGCGGATGCGCGAGGCCAGAATACTTCGTCATCTCCGGCACATGCTTGTGCGTCAGCGTGATTCCATAGGTGCGGTACGCGTCGTTGGTCGTCTCGGGCGGCGCGACCGAGAACTCCTCGATCAGGCCTTTGCCGCCGCCGGTATAGCCAGACACCGCATTCACGGTGATCGGCGTGGTCGCCGGAATCAGCCCCGCGCGCACCAGCGGCGCAGTCAGGCCGATGAAGCCGGTGGGATAGCAGCCGGGATTCGAAATCCGCTTCGACCGCTGCAGCATCACGCGATGGCCGTCCGCCATTTCGGGGAAGCCATAGACCCAGTTGGGATCGACACGGAAAGCCGTCGAAGCATCGATGATGACAGTACGGTCGTTGGTGACCAGCTTCACCGCTTCCTTCGCTGCATCGTCCGGCAGGCACAGGATGACGGCATCGGCCGCATTCAGCATTTCGCCGCGCGCAGACAGATCCTTCCGCCGCTCCGGATCGATCGAGATCACCTGCAGGTCACGACGCCCAGCCAGTCGCTGACGGATCTGCAGACCCGTCGTACCAGCCTCGCCGTCGATGAAGACTTTAGCGGTCATTCTGCATGCCTTCTTCTGCGATCGCCTGCGCTGCATCACGCATGGCCGCAACTTCCTGAATCGTCGTCTCGTCCCAAGGCAGGTCTGGTAACTGCTTTACCTGCTGCTTCAACTGCTCAAGTCGGGCGTCCGCATACCTGCGCCCGACCACGTTCCCGATGGCGTCATCCATATCCCAGGAATCGTCGTCGGCCCCGAGTATCGCCGTCAAACCTTCGACCATGTCGGCAGCCGATGAAACGCGAGGCGGAAACAAAGGGCTCACCAGCGACACCACCGCCCCCAGCACTGCACCACATATCAAGACTGGCGATATCGCGATCAGCACCAGAACTCGCGCGCCGCTGAGCCACGGCTGGCCAACCTGCCAAAGTGGTTCGCTGCGCGTGGCCATGCAAAGCCCCAAAAACAAAAGGCGCTCCGGTTTCCCGAAGCGCCTCTCGAAAGACAGATATCGAGCGGACTAGCGCTTCGAGAACTGGAACGAACGGCGGGCTTTGGCCTTGCCGTACTTCTTACGCTCGACCGCACGCGGGTCGCGGGTGAGAAGTTTCTGCGGGCGCATGGCGACGCGCAGTTCCGGTTCGAAGTTCACGAGAGCGCGGGCGATGCCGTGACGAACAGCGCCAGCCTGACCGGTGAGGCCCGAACCAGCGACGGTCGCGATGACGTCGATTTCCGACTCACGCTTTGCAGCTTCGAGCGGTTGTTTGATCATGAGGCGGAGCACCGGACGGGCGAAGTATTCCGTCTGATCCTTGCCGTTGATGATGATCTTGCCGGTGCCGCGCTTCACCCACACGCGGGCGGTGGCGGTCTTGCGGCGGCCGGTGCCATAGGCGCGGCCGAGTTTGTCGACCTTCGCGGTCGCCGGCGCCTGAGCGGCGGCGGCTTTGACGTTGAGGTCCTTGATCGAGCTCAGGGATTCGACGGCTTCGGCCATGATCAGGCGACTTTCGCGTTCTTGGAGTTCTTCGACTTGAAGTCGACCTTTTCCGGGTTCTGAGCGGTGTGCGGATGGTCAGCGCCACCGTACACGCGGAGCTTGGCGAACTGCTTGCGCGCGAGCGGGCTCTCACCCGGCATCATGCGTTTCACGGCCAGCTCGAGCACGCGCTCCGGGAAGCGCGAGGCCAGGATCTTGCCCGGCGTCGTGGTCTTGATACCGCCCGGGTGACCCGTGTGGCGGTGGTATTCCTTGCGGGTCAGCTTGCGGCCGGTCATGGCGACCTTGTCCGCATTGATCACGACGATGTGGTCGCCGAGATCAACGTGCGGCGTGTAGTCCGCACGATGTTTGCCGCGCAGGCGAAGCGCAATGTACGAAGCCAGACGGCCCACCACGACGCCTTCGGCATCGATGATGACCCACTTATTCACGGCGTCAGCCGGTTTCACGGAAACAGTTTGCATGCTCCTGGCGGAGCCTTTCTCAGACAAGGATTTAGTACTGAATTTCGAACGCGTGCAGCTACAGGGCGACCCGCCCCGTGTCAACAGCGCCTGCGGACTGTATCTAACCTTCCGTCAGGTTGGCCCGGATAGACGCTTTAACCGCACCTGACAACCGCTAGAAACCGGAATTACTTGGGTTTTATCCAATGGCCGGGGCATCGCCCTGCCCTCCGCCCGGCCAGAAAGCCCAGCCAACAGCGACGATTACTCCCCGCCGCCGCCGCCATCTCCGCCGCCAGAGTCGCTTGAGCCGCCGGAATCGTCGGGGTTGTGGCCGGTTTTGACCTTGGCCGACCCCAGACTGGCCACCCCCGGATCGATTCCCACCGGGTTGGCGTCGGCTGCCGGGGCTCCCTTCCGGCCGCCGGCCCCTTTGAAGGCCCGGCTCATGAGGATCATGGGCAGGACCGCAACCAGCAGGATGACGCCGCAGACAAGGATAACGAGGTCATTATTCATGCCCCGGACCTAGCACATCCGCCTCGCCTTGCGGCAGGCCCCGGTTCAAGGCCCGGCCTGGCGATCCCATTCGCGCGAGTCCAATCGACGACGCACACGTCACCCCTATAGTCGGCCGGACATCTCAGGGGAGACTTCATGAACCGCCGCTCTTTCCTCACGACCGCAACCGCGTCGGCCCTGGCGCCTGCCCTGTTCGCAGGCCGCGCCGCCGCTGAAACCTCGATCAACTACGATGCGCTCGCCTCGCTCCGCGCAGGC
The DNA here is from genome assembly GCA_965229115.1 of Hyphomonadaceae bacterium. GTDB lineage: Bacteria > Pseudomonadota > Alphaproteobacteria > Caulobacterales > Hyphomonadaceae > UBA7672. Next base: position 2,289,610 of record CBDDIR010000003.1, read on the forward strand.
CTCAACGAGAACACATCGCAGGTGATGAGCAACGCCAGCTACATGATGGACGTGCTGGGCCCGCGCCTCTCGGGCTCGCCGGGCATCCGCAAGTCCGGCGAATGGATCGTCGAGAAGATGAAGAGCTACGGCCTCACCGGCGCGAACCTCGAGCCATGGCCGACCGATCCGACAGGCACGAACAACTCATTCCCGCGCGGCTGGTCGAACACGAAATTCTACATGGCCGCGACCACACCCAACTCATTCCCGATCTTCGGCATGTCGCTCGCCTGGACGCCTGGCACGAAGGGCCTTGTTGCTGGCGAGTGCGTTCTCGTCACCGAGACAGACGAAAAAACGCTGCGCGAAAAGTACGCCGGCAAGCTGCGCGGCAAATGGATCCTCGCGCAGGCGCCGATCGTGATGCGCGCGCAATGGGACGCCGTCGCCAAGCGCTACACCAACGAACAGCTCGACGCGCTCGAGATCCCCGCACGCCCGGCCGAGAACGGCTCGCCGCCTGTTCCGACGCCACCACCCTTCACGCCGCCACAACCCGGCGCATTCAACCGCAACACCTTCTTCTTCGAGGAAGGCGCACTCGGCATCTTCCAGACCAACAAGGGACATGGCGCCTACAACGTGCAAGGCGGCGTGCGCACCGACCTGCCCGACCAGCAGCTCCCGCGCATCGCCATCGAAGCCGAACACTACGGCCGCATCGCCCGCAGCGTTCAGCAGGGCCAGCCCATCACCATCGAAGCCGACATCGTCAACGAATGGTACGACAACCCGGAAATGTTCAACGTCGTCGGCGAGATCCGCGGCTCTGAACTTCCGAACGAAGTCGTTATCATCGGCGGCCACTTCGACAGCTGGCACGCAGCCACCGGCGCCACCGACAATGGCGGCGCGTGCTGCATAGCGCTCGAAGCCATGCGCCTGCTCAAATCCACCAACGCGCCGCTGAAACGCACCGTGCGCATCTGCCTGTGGAACGGCGAGGAGCAAGGCATCATCGGCTCGCGCCTCTATGTCGCCAAGCACTTCGGCGGCACGCGCGGCGTCCCCGTCGCCGGCAACACGCGCGGCAATGTCATGCCGATGACGCGCGACCACAGCCGCTTCCAGGCCTACTTCAACCTCGACAACGGCGCCGGCTCGATCCGCGGCATCTACAGCCAAGGCAACGCCGCGATCATGCCGATCTTCCGCCGGTGGATGGAACCGGTCCGCGATCTCGGGGTCACGCACGTCTCGCCGCGTTCGACCGGCTCGACCGACCACGTCGCCTTCCACACCGCGGGCCTGCCCGGCTTCCAGTTCATCCAGGACACGCTGGAGTACGAGCCCAAGACCCACCACACCAACCGCGACTTCTTCGAAACGCTGCAGCCCGAAGACATGCGCCGCAACGCCGTCATCATGGCGAGCTTCGCGATGCTGGCCGCCAACCATCCCGGCAAGCTGCCGCGCCACCAGCGCCCGGCGACCGACGCAACCGTACCGAACCCCGCAGCTCCGGCGGCAGCACCGCCGCGTACACCGTAACTACAACCGGCCCGGCGTGCCGCCCCAACTTTCCGGCGGCACGTCGTCCACCGACTGCGAGAACGTCCACGCATGTCCGCCGCAATCGATGGCGGTGTATTGCCGTTCGCCATAAGGAAACGTCTGCGGCGCACCACTCACCTGCGCGCCCTCGGCCACCACACGCGCATGATGCGCATCGACATCATCCACACGCACCATCACGGATGACCGAGCCACCGGCTCGCTCGTCAGCGTCAGCACGACATGCCCCTCGCCCGCATTCATCTGGATGCGATGCCCGCCGATCGCCAGCCGCACGCTGAAACCGAACACGCGCTCCAGCCACGCCGCAGCTTCCACCACCGATGCATAGGGCAGCAGCGGGATCACGGCGCTCGAAGGCATGGATGCATTCGATTTCACGCCCGCTCTCCGCTTCCTAGGGTTTGGCCGTCCACACCAGCCGCGTCGCGGCCAGCAGCACCACAGTGCCCAACGCCTGGTGCGTCAGCGACATATCCAGCGGCGCAGCGTGCATCAGCGTCACGATGCCCAGCACCGCCTGCGCCAGCACCAGCCCGGCAAACAGCTTGAACAGCGACCAGTGCTGCGCCCGGAACTTCCACGCCGTCCATAGCGCCATGGCCAGCAGTCCATACGCCACCAGACGATGGAAGAACTGCGCCGTCGCCGGGTTCTCAGCGAAGTTCACCCAGAACGGGCTCATCGACCACATCTCGGGCGGCGCGACATGCCCTGACATCAACGGCCAGTCTGTATAGCCACGCCCCGCATCCAGACCCGCCACGAGCGCGCCCAGCAGCATCTGCAATCCCGAAATCCAGATCAGCGCCGTCGCCCAGCCAAACGCCTCACGCGGCGTCTCGCGCTTCGTCGCGCCCAGCTCCATCCAGAGCCAGAAGCAATAGCAGATGATCAGCAGCGCCAGACCGAAGTGCGTCATCAGCCTGTAAGGCGCAACCGACGTGAGCTCGGAGTTCACCCCCGACGACACCATCCACCAGCCGATCAGCCCCTGCAGCCCGCCCAGCGCGAACAACACCAGCAGATGCGGCAACAGCTTCTTCGTCGTCCGTCCCGTGGCCCAGAAGAAGATCAGCGGCAGCGCAAACGCCACGCCGATGATCCGGCCCAACTCGCGATGGCTCCACTCCCACCAGTAGATGCCCTTGAACCCCTCGATATCCATGTTGGGGTTCAGCTGGTGGAATTGCGCAGTCATCAACTGATACTTGTCGAACGCATCCTGCCAGTCGGCGGCGTTCATCGGCGGGAAGGCGCCCAGCAGCGGCTTCCATTCCGTGATCGACAGCCCGCTATCGGTCAGGCGCGTCGCCCCGCCGACCAGGATCATCCCGTAAACCAGGGTGGCGATAACCAGCAGCCACGCCCGCACCAGCCCCACGCCCTTGGCGGGAGCGATTGAACTGGATGGTAAAAGGGCAGCGACAGCCTCGCTCATTGCGCGCTTATCCTACCTGTGACAACGGAAGGCCAGCGGCGGAAAAGCCGCATCTGCTGGCCTCGCCGGGAGCTGCCCATGCGCAAACTGATCGGATCGCTAATCCTGGTCGCCTGGATGGTGGCCTATATCGCCGTCGCGGCCGTGGTGGGCGACCGGATCGCCGGCGAACACTGGGCCTGGAAGCTGCTCTACTTCCCGATCGTGGGCATGTCCTGGGTCCTGCCCCTGAAGCCCCTGCTCCGCTGGATCCACGCCAAGGACGCCCCCCACGAAAGCCCGGACGTCTGATCGTAACGGCGACTTCGCCGCCGCCTTCGTCAGCAGCACCCGCAGACCCTTCGCCACACCTCGCCAAACAAAAAGGGCGGCCCTTGCGGACCGCCCTTCCGTAGCTCGTCGACATCCGCCGTAAGGGCGGTTGCCTTCATAGGATCAGTTAGAAGCCCTGCAGCGCGCTGCCGAGACCCGTGAAGGTCTTACCTTTACGGTCGGCTTGCTTGAGGGTTTCGTCGCCGAAGTTGTAGCGGAACGTGATGCCGAAGATGTCGGCGTCAGCGATATCGCTGTCAGCGCGGGTGTAGCCAGCGCCAACCGAGAACGGCGAGTTGGTGAAGCGGTATTCAACGCCGGCGCCCAGCGTCCACACATCGGCATCGAAGCCGTTCGCGTCAGCGCGGGCGAAGCCTGCGCCGATGTCGAAGCGGAGATTGTCCGAAGCGAAGATGCGATACGCGCCGTTGATGCCCCAGGCATCCACGTCTGCGTCATCGTTGTTGCCGTAGGTTGCGTTGAAGGCCAGCGTCGACGCATCAAAGAATTGAGCGTATTCGCCGCCGATCAGCCACGTGTTGCTGTCATCGCTGCGGCCGAGACCCACAAATCCACCCCAGGCATTGTTTGCGCCATTGTTGATGAAGTGAGCTTGGCCCTCGATCGTGCTGTCCGTGTCGTCGGAGTCCGAGAAGGAAGCTTCAAGGATCGTCGACCAGGCGCCGCCCGTCGGGATGATGACTTCGCCGTCCACACCGTAGGTGTCCAGATCGCCAAAGTCGGTATCGACCTTGGTGAAGCTGGCGCCAACGCTGCCCGACGTCTGCGCGAACGCAGCGCCGGAGACCATGGAGAGACCCGCCAGGAGAGAGGCGGTTACGACATATTTTTTCACTTTTTTTCCTGTCGATAGGAGCGGGCGTTTTTGCCTCGCGGCGGCGGCTCTATCAGGGTGCGGATAGATTCGGCTGTCACAGAAGAGTCACACCGGCCGCTGCCTTTTTGACGCCCTATTCCGTTAACGGATGAATTGTTCTGCACAACCTGTGGATGCTTCGAAAAAGCGAACGTATTCGCGCCTCTTGCACGCACAACTTCATCCGCAACGTGACGCGCCGCGCGTTCGTTGAGTTTACGCAATGAGATTGAACGCCATCAACGCAATCGTGTTCTGTTGCCCGGATGCATCGCGGTTGCCCCGCCCGTCACGCGCCACCAAGTCCAATCGTCAACACCATTGACGAACTGGAGCCGGACATCATCACGCAGATCAACGTATTCACTGTAGCGCCGGAGAAGCAGCAGGCGCTGGTTGATCTGCTCGACGCGGCCGCCGAGACGTCGATGAAGGATCAGCCCGGCTTCATCTCCGCCAACAACCGTACAAGCGATTGCGGCAACCGCGTCATCAGCTACGCGCAATGGCGCTCGAAAGAAGACCTGCAGGCAATGCACGACGATCCGCGCGCAGCTGAACACATGAAAGCCGCGGCCGATCTCGCGGAGTTCGAGCCGATCGTGTGCGAAGTTCGCTCATCGAGCAGGCCGTAACGCGCCTTACGCGATGGCCTTCTCGATCGCCGCGCGCAATTCGCGGCTCTCCGGCTCGACATTCGATTTGAACGCAGCAACAGGCTCGCCCGCCTTGTTGACCAGCAGCTTGTGGAAATTCCAAGCCGGATGCGCCGCGCGCCCAAGCTTCTCACGCATCCACTTGTAGAACGGATGCGCGTGGCTGCCTTTGACAGCCGTCTTCTCCGTCATCGGGAACGTCACGGCGTAGTTGATCGCGCAGAACGCTGCGATCTCCGTTTCCTTCGCCGGCTCCTGCCACAGGAACTGGTTGCACGGCACGCCGATCACCGTGAAGCCGCGATCATGATACTCGGACTGGATCTTCTGCAGCCCCGTATATTGCGGCGTGAACCCGCACTTCGACGCCACGTTCACCACCAGCAATGCCTGCCCCTCGAACTGCTTCAGCGGCAGCTTCTGGCCATTGATGCCGGTGAAGTCGAAGTCATACGCGGTCGTCATGCTCAAAGAGCCTCGTTGATGGCTGCTTTAAGCTCCGGCGCTTCCGGCACGACCGTCGGCGCGAACGCCTTCAGCGCCTTGCCGTCCTTGCCGATCAGCAGCTTGTGGAAATTCCAGACCGGCTCAGCCGGATCGCCCAGCGCCGACTTGGCCCACTGATAGAACGGGTGCGCCGTCTCGCCCTTCACATCGGTCTTCGCCGTCAGCGGGAAGTCGACGCCATAGGTCGTCGAGCAGAAAGTCTGGATCTCTTCATTCGTCCCCGGCTCCTGCCCCATGAACTGGTTCGACGGCACGCCGAGCACCACAAGCCCCTTGTCCTTCAGCTCGTGATACAGGTTCACCAGCCCCTCATACTGCGGCGTCAGCCCGCACTTCGAGGCAACGTTCACGATCAGCACCGGATGCCCGCTGAACTGCTTCAGAGGCAGCGGCTTTCCATCGATCGAGGTGAAATCGAAATCGTGTGCGGTTGTCATTGCTCTGGCTTCCACTTCATCTGGAACTCGATCTCTTCGCCGTCCGAGCCACGCTCATGCTCGATATTGAACACAGCCCGCTTGGGCACATGCACCCGCTCGCCCGCAATCTGGATCACAAACGGCTCGCCCGCCTCCAGACTATCCGCAAACCGCCGCAGCTTCGCTACGAACTGGGCCCGCGTGTAGCTCTTTTCAACATCACGCGTCGGCTTGCGGGCCATAGATCATCTCCAGCATCACGAGTCCTGCGAAACCGCATCCGGCTTCGCAACAGAGGTAGGCTTCTCCGGCGCGCGAACAATCCCGTTCGCCTTGTCCCATTGCCGCCCCTCCTCGATCAGCCGGTCGGTGTTCGACATGATCGCGCCGCCCAGCCGCTCAAGAAACTCGTCCTTGCCCAATCCCGGCGGGATCGAATCGAGAAACTCGATCACCGCCGGCCCCGGATATTTGCGATAGTCCTCCTGCTGCCAGCGCAGCCCCAGGCTCGTCGCCACCGGCACCACCGGCCATTGCGACGCTTCCTGCATATGCCACACGCCAGCGCGGAACCGCTTGTGCTCGCCCACCTTCGTCAGGTGACCTTCCGGATAGATCAGCACAATGCGCTTGTCCTCGGCCGCCTTGGCAAAGCTCGCGGCCAGATCCTTGCGCGCTTCCGGCCCGCCGCAATTGTCGATCACGATCGCGCCCAGCTTCTCCAGCACCTTCGGCACCAGCGGAAACCGCTCGAGGTGATCGCCCGTCACGAACGCCAACGTATCGAACTGCACATACATCATGAAGCCGTCGCCATAGCTCGAATGCTTCGGCGCGAGGATAAACGGTGGCGGCGGCAACTTCTCGCGCCCCCGCACTACCGGCTCGATCCCGATCAGCTTCATCAGCTGCACCATGCGCTTGGTGTAGCGCTTCACCGCCCACCGCACGCCGCCGCTGCCCGGCACAAGCGCCAGTATCGCCGCCATCAGCACGTAGAGGATCGAGATCCACCAGAACCCGACCGCAAAGAAGAACGAGCGCATCGCGTAACCCTCAAGCCTTCTTCGCAGCGTCTTGCGGATTACCCAGCTTCTTGTTCAACGCAGCAGCCGCCTTCGCCAGCTTCGCTGCAACAGCGGCATCCACCGTATCACCCTTCAGGAAAACCTGGTTCGCCAGCTCATACTTCCCGCTGGCTTTCAGCTTCGGCTCGATCTCGCGCAGCCGCTTCCCCCGCCAGAATCCGAATAGCACGCGCTCATCCTCCGCGCGTATCAGCAGCGCAGGCCCATTGCTCGAATAGACAATGTGCCCCCACTTGATCGCTTCCTCGAAGCTCGCCGCCCCTGTCACCGCCGCACGCAGTTCCGCAACCACATCCTTCTTCCAGCCGCGAAGCCCGCGCACATAGGCGTCGGGATCAGCCGCAACAGGCGCGCCCTTCTTCATCATGCGGATGTCCCCCTCAGCTGACTTGCCGAGGAGGTGGCATCATTCGCGCGCCCCGGTCAACGCGAGGGGGTCAACGCGAGCCGCATCAGGCAGGCTTCACAACCTTGTCCTGCGTCTTCGTAGCGAAATCGCTGGCGTCGTGCCGCTCGTGCAGCTGGCTCGCCGGATCGCCAAACGTGCGGTTCACCATCCGCCCACGCTTCACCGCAGGCCGCGCCGCAATCTGGTCCGCCCACCGGATGACGTTCTTGTATTCGTGCACCGCCAGGAACTCGCCCGCCTCGTACAGCACGCCCTTCACCAGCGCGCCATACCAGGGCCACGTCGCCATATCCGCAATCGTGTAGTCGCTGCCGCCCAGATACTCGCTCTCCGCCAGACGGCGATCGAGCACATCCAGCTGCCGCTTCACTTCCATCGCATAGCGATTGATCGGGTATTCCCACTTCTCCGGCGCATACGCATAGAAGTGACCAAACCCGCCACCGAGGAACGGCGCCGATCCCATCTGCCAGAACAGCCAGCTCATCGCCTCCGTCCGCGCCGCGCGCTCCTTCGGCAGGAACGCGTCAAACTTCTCGGCGAGATAAACCAGGATCGAAGCACTCTCGAAAATCCGCTGCGGCTTCGGCTCGCTGTGATCCACCATCACCGGGATCTTCGAGTTAGGATTGATCTCCACATACCCGCTGGAGAACTGATCGCCCTTGCCGATATCGATCAGCCACGCATCATACTCTGCGCCAGTCTTGCCCAGCGCCAGCAGCTCCTCGAGCATCACCGTCACCTTGACGCCGTTCGGCGTGCCCAGCGAATAAAGCTGCAGCGGATGCTTGCCCACCGGCAGCACTTTCTCATGCGTCGCGCCAGCGATCGGCCGGTTGATATTCGCGAACCGCCCCCCGCTCCCCTTGTCCCAGGTCCAGACCTTCGGCGGGGTGTAAGTGTCGCTCATGCGGGCATTCCCTGGCAGGCATTCCTCGTATCGTGTGCCCAAGATGTGCGGCCCGAACCGGCGAGTTACAAGCCGGAACAGATCAGAACGCCTCCTGATACGATCCAGCCCAACTGACAGGCCCCGATTCCCGCGCTAGGTTCGCCCCATCAGGGGACAGATCCATGCGCCTATCCATGATCGCCATCGCCGCCCTCGCCACCGGCTGCGCAACCGCACCTGACACGATCACCCCATGGACGACAGGCACAGCCTACACCCCCATGGGCGCCGCCACCGGCTCAGGCGCGTTCTCGTCCACCATCGACGGCAGCACCACCACGGCTGCGCCCTACACGATCCGCGTCCACATCACGAAAGGCGGCAAGATCCTCCCCCACACCCACCCGGACGACCGCCTCATCACAGTCGTAGCCGGCAATCTCTGCTACGGCTTCGGCGACACCTTCAGCGAACAAGGCTGCACAATGTACCCCGAAGGCAGCCACTTCCTCGTCCCCGGCAACGTCATGCACTTCGGCTACGGCAAGGAAGAAGCCGTCTATCAGGAAAGCGGCGTGGGTCCTTCAGCATTCATGCTGCCGAAATCCGGTCAATAAATGCCGAGATGGATGAAGGTCGCCTTTGCACTGACCATCGCGGTTACGATCATCCTCCTCTATCAATGCAACAGCGAATACCTGAACTTCGGAATGTTCCCTCACTCCGCGCCGCCTAACGACGGGACCGTTTTCTAGAAGACGCGCCTGTAGCGCTCATCCTGAGCAGCCGCGTAGCGGCGTCCGTCGAAGGACGAGCGCGTCCCCACCGAACTCACCCCGGCACATAAATCTGCGCCACCGTACCCGCCGGAAACGAAACTGACTCCACCAGCTTCAACTTCAGCGGCGCATCCACCTTCGTAAAAATCGGCATCCCCTCGCCCAGCACGATCGGATGCACCAGCAGGTGGAACCGATCCACCATCCCCGTCGCAATCAGGCTGCGCGCAAACCCGGCCCCGCCATGCGCCAGTATCGGCTTGCCGCTCTCCTTCTTCAGCTTCGCCAGCTCATCCTTCAAAGGCCCCGCAGCGATGTAGGCGTCCTGCCACGCCTTCAGGATCTTCGGATCAGGCTCGCGCCGCTTCTCGCCCTTGGCCTCAGCCGCATCCGCCGCGTCCTGCAACCCCGCCGAAGGCTTCATCGATTTCACATGCGCCGCGTCATGCTGCGTGAACACCACCTTCGGAATCGAGTTCATCGGATTGGCAAACTGATCGTCCGAATACGGCCACCACGAAATCATGTCCGCGTAAGTCTTCGACCCCATCGCATGCAGGCTGGTGTCATTGATCACCTTCGCCTCCCACTTGTCCGCCTCCGGATCGGGTAGCGAGAAAATCCAGTCGATCTGCCCCTTCGGCCCCGCCACAAACCCATCCAGCGACATGGACATTTTGAGATGAAGTTCACGCATAAGGCGGCTCCTCAATGGCTGTTACAGCCATAGGACGTGCGAGCGTGGGAAGTTCCGACAGGCGAGCTGAGAAAAGAGATCGCGCCTGACGCGCAGGACAACCGCGAGCGCCGCTAAGCCACCTTGCTCGCTTCCGCAGCCGCCAACGCCAGATCATGCGCCCGCGACTGCCGGCTCCACAGATCGGCATACAGCCCGCCCGCCGCCAACAGCTCATGGTGCGTGCCCCGCTCCACGATCTTGCCCTCGCTCAGCACAATGATCTCGTCCGCGCCCGCAACCGTCGACAGCCGGTGCGCCACCATCAGTGTCGTGCGCCCCTTCGCGGCCTCGTCCAGCGCCTCCTGCACTTCCTGCTCTGTCGCTGAATCCAGCGCGCTCGTCGCCTCGTCCAGCACAAGGATCGCCGGGTTCTTCAGGATCGCCCGCGCAATGCCCACACGCTGACGCTCGCCGCCCGACAGCTTCACGCCGCGCTCGCCCACGCGCGTCTCCCAGCCCTTCGGCAGCTTGTCGATGAACTCCAGAAGCTGCGCGCGGCTCGCCGCATCGCGCAGCTCTTCATCGGAAGCATCCGGCCGCCCATACAGCAGGTTCTCCTTCATCGACGCGTTGAACAGCACCACTTCCTGCGGCACCAGCCCGATCGCATCGCGCAGCGTTTCCTGTTTCAGCCCACGCACATCCTGCCCATCGACAAACACAGACCCACCCTTGGTGTCGTAGAACCGGAACAGCAGCTTCAGCAGCGTCGACTTGCCCGAGCCCGAAGGCCCCACCACCGCAAGCTTCGTCCCCGCCGGCACAGTGAACGACACATCGTCGATCCCCGCCGAGCGCGCATCGTGCGTAAAGCTCACATGCTCGAACCGCACCTCCCCGCCCTTCACGGACAGCGGCTTCGCATCCGGCGCATCCGAAACTTCTGGCTTCATGTTGAGCAGGCCATACAGCTTCTCGAGATCGATCGCGCCCTGCTTGATCTCGCGGAACGCCCATCCCAGCACAGACAACGGCCGATAGAGGTTGCTCATGATCAGCACCACCGCCGCCATGTCGCCCGCCTGCACCTGCCCGTTGAACGTCGCCAGCGCCGTGATGCCCGCCACAGCCGTCAGGCCGAGCGCCATGATGATATCCTGCCCCGCATTCAGCAGCGCGAGCGAGCGCGACACATCCACCATGTTCTTGTTGTAAACGCGCATCGCCGCATCATAGCGATCCGTCTCGCGCGTCTCCGCCGCAAACGCCTTCACCGTCTCGAAGTTCGTAAGGCTGTCCACCGCCAGAGCCCGCAGCTCCGTATCCGCCGCGTTCAGCTTGCGCCGCTGCTCCGTCCGCCAGTTGGTGAGCAGCGCCGTGAACGTCGCATAGAGCGCCACCACGATCACAGCCACCACAGCCGACAGCCAGCTATACCGCGTCGACAGCACAAACGCCGCCAGCGCCAGCTCGATCAAGGTCGGCCCGATGTTGAACGCCAGAAAGCGGATCAGGTAATCCAGCGCCGCCACGCCCCGGTCGATAATCCGGTTCAGCGCCCCCGTCCGCCGCGTCTGGTGAAACGCCAGCGACAGCCCCTGCGCATGGCCATACGCCTCGACCGCAATCAACCGCTGCGCATCCTGGCTCACCGGCGCAAACATCGCGTCCCGCAGATACGGCAGGTTGCTCGACAACAGCCGCGCCCCCGTCCACCACACCAGCAACAGCACGATCGCAGAAAGCGCCGCATCCGGCCCCGTCATCCGGTTGATCGCGTCGCCAAAGAACACCGGCGCGTAAACCGCGAACACCTTGCTCGCCAGCGTCAGCACCAGCGCGACCACCATCACCGGCCGCCACTTCTTCAGCTGCGGCCGCGCCATGATCTGGCCGATCCGTACCAGCGAGGCGCCAAGCCCCGCGTCGCCGGTCTCCAGACCATCGACGTCAGCTGAAGTGGAACTCGGATGTCTCGCCATGACGGGGTAAATAGGCGCAGCCCGGTCGAAACTCCAGAGTTCCCCTGATTTCCCGGCCCAGCCCTGCCGCCACCCTCATGTCAGCAGCCTGTGCATAAGCCAGACGCGGACCCTTCCAGAGCGAACGTCTTTGCCTCGTCGCCGAACCGGCGCATCTATGTCCGGATAAAGAAGAGAAAGAAGAAGAATGCCCGGAATCAAGTCCGTGACCGTTTACTGCGGCTCCGCCCCAGGATCCGACCCCTCCTACCTCAAGCTCGCCGCCAATCTCGGCAAGGCCATCGCCAAGCGCGGCTGGCGCACCGTCTATGGCGGCGGCGATGTCGGCCTGATGGGCGCAGTCGCCACCAACGCCCGCGACGCCGGCGGCAAGGTGCTGGGCGTCATGCCCCACTTCCTGCGCGACCTTGAAGGCGTGCTCGACGGCATCGAGAACCGCTACACCGAAAACATGCACCAGCGGAAACAGGCGCTCCTGGACGAGGCCGACGGCCTCATCGTCCTCCCCGGCGGCATCGGCACGCTCGAAGAAGCCGTCGAGACCCTGTCGTGGGCGAAGCTTTCGCTCCACCGCAAGCCAATGGCCTTCCTGTCCGAGAACAATTACTGGCAGCCCTACTTCAAGCTGATCGACCACATGATCGAAGGCGGCTTCCTCCCGGAAAGCTTCCTCCAGCTAATGGCCGACACCAACACCCCCGAAGCCGCCCTCGACGCCCTCCACGACCGAGCCATAGCGCTCTAGGCGTCCCTGACCACCTCCAACGCGCCGCACGATCCAGCAAAATCCCGTCATCAGGCGGGTTTTGCTGGTTTCCCGCATTAATCTTGGAAACCCAGCCGTATTGCCGCAACGGCCGCAGCCACATAGGTTGCCGCCGCCGGGGTCACTTACAGCGCGAGGTCGGGGAGACACGCGCCACAGCCCGGCGACAAACAACATGGCCGGGACAGGCCAGCCGGAGGGAATATGCGCGCCTACCTGATGACGCTCGCTGCGGCTGCGTCCGCCATGGCTCTGGGCCTCGCGGCCTGCAACAACACACCTGCTCTCGGTGTGGACAAGACCAACCCCGTCGGCGCCGCCGCCGTCACCAGCGATCGCCTCATCAACGCCCAGCGCGAAAACGGCTCCTGGCTCGCGACCGGTCTCAACTATCACGAAGACCGCTTCTCGAAGCTCACGCAGATCAACGACACAAACGTCGGCCAGCTCGGCCTGTCCTGGTATGCCGACATCGACACCGAGCGCGGTCAGGAATCCACGCCCATCATCGTCGATGGCGTCATGTACCTCACCACCGCCTGGTCGATGGTCAAAGCATACGACATCAGGACCGGCGCGCAGCTCTGGGCCTACGATCCGGCGATCGATCGCGCCAAGGGCAACGACGCCTGCTGCGACGTGGTCAACCGCGGCGTCGCCGCCTGGAACGGCAAGATCTATCTCGGCGCACTCGACGGCCGCCTGATCGCGCTCGATGGCAAGACCGGCGCTGTCGTCTGGTCGAAGCAGACCACCGACACCTCGCTCCCCTACACGATCACCGGCGTGCCGCGCATCGTGAAGGGCAAGGTCGTCATCGGCAACGGCGGCGCCGAATACCGCGTGCGTGGCTACGTCACCGCCTACGACGCCGAAACCGGTGAGCAGGCCTGGCGCTGGTGGTCGGTTCCCGGCAACCCGGCCGAACAATTCGAACAGCCCGAACTCGCAGAAGCCGCCAAGACCTGGAAGGGCGAATGGTGGAAGCTCGGCGGCGGCGGCACCGTCTGGGACGGCATGGCCTACGACCCTGAGCTCGACACGCTCTACGTCGGCACCGGCAACGGCACGCCGTGGAACCAGAACCTCCGCAGCCCGGGCGGCGGCGACAACCTCTACCTGTCGTCCATCGTCGCGCTCGATCCGAACACCGGCAAATACAAGTGGCACTACCAGACCACGCCGGGCGAGACCTGGGACTACACGGCCACCCAGCCGATCATGATCGCCGACCTGAAATATCCCGAAGGCAAGCGCCGCGTCGTCATGCAGGCGCCGAAGAACGGCTTCTTCTACGTCCTCGACGCGAAGACCGGCAAACTGCTCAACGCCAACAAGTTCGCGCCGCTCACCTGGGCAACCCACGTCGACATGACGACGGGCCGCCCGGTCGAAGTGCCCGAAGCCCGCTTCGACACCACCGGCGTCCCCACGGTCGTCGCCCCGCAGGCGCTCGGCATGCACAACTGGCATCCGATGGCCTTCAGCCAGGATACCGGCCTCGTCTATCTGCCGGTCACCGTCTCGGCCGCCACCTATTCGCCGACCAAGCCGGCCGACTTCAAGGTCAACCTCAATGGCTGGAACACCGGCATCGGCTTCTCGGCTGGTCCGGGCGTCACGCCGGTCATCGCCGGCGGCAAGCCGACCGTGCAGGACAGCTACCTCCTCGCCTGGGACCCGGTCACCGGCACGGAGAAATTCCGCATCAAGAACGAGATCTATGGCGCGTCCGGCGTGCTCGCCACGCAGGGCAACCTGATCTTCTCGGGCAACCACAAGGGCGAGTTCGTCGCCTACGACGCCCGTGACGGCAAGAAGCTCTGGACCGCACCGGTCCAGGCCCGCGTCGTCGCCGCCGCCGCCACCTACACGGTTGATGGCGAACAGCAGGTCGCCATCCTCACCGGCGCACGCGGTCTCCCCGTTGGCCAGATCCGCACCAACCCGCAGAGCGCCAACAACTCGCGCATCCTCGTCTACAAGATCGGCGGCAAGGCCACCCTGCCCGCCACCATGCCGACGACGACCGCCGGCGGCGCAGCCGTTAAAGTGAAGATCGACCCGCCGCTCCTCACCGCCAACAACGAGACGGTCGCATCGGGTGAAGGCCTCTTCGCCGCCAACTGCGCCGTCTGCCACGGCGCCACCGTCGTCCCCGCCTCAGGCTCCATCGCCCCCGACCTGCGCTACTCAGCCCTGCTGAACGCACGCGGCGGCTGGAACGGCGCCGTCCGCGACGGCGACCGCGCCCAACGCGGCATGCCCGGCTTCAAGGACTCGCTCACCGAAGAGCAAACCGACGCCATCATGCAATACGTCATCAAACGCGCCAACGACGAGAAAGCCGCCCAGGAAGCCGCCTCCAAGCCGTAAGAGCCTCTACACCACAAACGACAAGAGGCCCGCGGACACCCGCGGGCCTTTTCATTTCGGCCCTCTGCGCCCGCCTCTTCCCCCTCCCCACAACTGCCCTTATAAGCCCCGCCCATTGGTCTGGTGTGCGTTGCGCCACCCCCATGGAGAAACACGCGATGCTCCGCATCCAGGAACTGAAGCTGCCGCTCGATCATGCCGAGCCCGCGCTGCGCCAGGCGATCGTCAAACGCCTCTCGATTTCGGATCAGGCCCTCACCGCATTCACCATCTTCAAGCGCGCCTATGACGCGCGGAAGACGTCGGCCATCCAGCTCATCTACACGATCGACTGCGAGCTGAAGGACGAAGCCGCCGTCCTCAAGCGTCTGGAAAAAGACAAGCAGATCGGCCGCACGCCGGACATCTCCTACAAACAGGTCGCCAAGGCCCCCGCGACCGGCAACCGCCCGGTCGTCGTCGGCATGGGCCCGTGCGGCCTCTTTGCCGGCCTCATCCTCGCCGAGATGGGCTTCAACCCGATCATCCTCGAACGCGGCAAGATCGTCCGCGAGCGCACCGTCGATACCTTCAAGTTCTGGCGCAAGGCCGTGCTCAACCCCGCCTCCAACGCCCAGTTCGGCGAAGGCGGCGCCGGCACTTTCTCCGACGGCAAGCTCTATTCGCAGATCAAGGACCCGCGCCATCTCGGCCGCAAGGTCCTCACCGAATTCGTCGAAGCCGGCGCGCCCGAAGAAATCCTCTTCGTCTCGAAACCCCACATCGGCACCTTCCGCCTCGTCTCGATGATCGAGCACATGCGCGAGAAGATCGAACGCCTCGGCGGCGAGATCCGCTTCCAGCAACAGGTCACCGACATTCTCCTTCACGACCGCAATGGCGAGAAACATGTCGCCGGCGTCGTGCTCCAGACTGGCGAGACGATCGAAACCACCCACGTCGTCATGGCCCTCGGCCACTCCGCCCGCGACACGTTCGAGATGCTGCACAATCGCGGCGTCTTCTTCGAGGCCAAGCCCTTCTCGATCGGCGTCCGCATCGAGCATCCGCAATCGATCATCGACTGCGCCCGCTTCGGCGCGAAGAACGCCGGTCACCCCATCCTCGGCGCCGCCGACTACAAGCTCGCCCACCACGCCGCCAACGGCCGCAGCGTCTATTCCTTCTGCATGTGCCCGGGCGGCACCGTCGTCGCCGCAGCCTCCGAACCCGGCCGCCTCGTCACCAACGGCATGAGCCAGTATTCGCGCAAAGAGCGCAACGCCAACGCCGGCATCGTCGTTGGTGTAACGCCCGAGGACTTTCCCGGAGATGCGCGCACCAACCCGCTCGCCGGCATCGCCTTCCAGCGCCACTGGGAAGAGCAAGCCTACATCGCCGGCGGCTCCTCCTGGATGGCCCCCGCCCAGCTCCTCGGCGACTTCCTCGCCAACCGCCCGTCCACCGAACTCCGCTCGGTCACGCCCTCCTACAAGCCCGGCGTCACCATGACAGACCTCAACCTCTGCCTGCCGGAATATGCCACGACAGCCATGCGCGAAGCCCTCGCCGCCTTCGGCCGCCAGATCCCCGGCTACGCCATGGATGACGCCGTCATGACCGGCGTTGAAACGCGCACCTCAAGCCCCATCCGCATGACGCGCGGCGAGGACTTCCAGTCGCTGAATGTGAAGGGGCTCTATCCCGCCGGAGAAGGCGCAGGCTATGCTGGCGGCATCCTCTCCGCGTCCGTGGACGGAATCAAAATAGCGGAAGCCGTGGCTTTGTCAGCCACGGCCCGCCTAGCAGCATAAGAAGTCTGCTTAGTCTTCCTTGCGCAGCATGATGACCGCAGCCACCACCGCGCCAACCGCCGCGCCGATCGCGAGCGTGCGGAGCGGATGCTCCTTCACTTCGCTACGGACAAACTTCACGGCTTTCTTGCCGCTGCGCACAGCCTGATCGGCTGCTTCGCCAGCGAACTCACGTGCACGCTCCGACGTATCGCCGAATGCGCGGCGCGCCTTTTCCGAAAAATCCGACATATCTTCCGCCACCCTTCCGGCCAGCTCGCTGACCGTTCCATTGCTGTTCTTCTGCGCAGTCGCCATGCTCTTAGCCCTCCACTCGTCCGGTCCAGAATGCCCGGTTCGGTGAAAGGTTCCGTTGCGTAGCAAGACAACGCGAAACGAAGTCTATCGCATCGCCCTGCCGCCCAACCAGCGGCCGGCCCTGCCTCCCCGCAAATAAAACCCTCGCGTTTCGGGCGAATGAAGAAAGTTCGACAAATCCATTGACGTCCATAACCGACAGGTTATTATAACTCATCGGTTATGGATATACGAACATGACACCTTCACAACGCCTCGACGCAACGTTCGCCGCTCTGGCCGATCCGACGCGTCGCGCCATCCTCGCCCGCCTCTCGCAAGGCGAGGCCTCCGTCGCCGAACTCGCCGAACCCTTTGCCATGAGCCAGCCCGCCATCTCGAAACACCTCAAGGTTCTCGAAAACGCCGGCCTCATCTCCACCGCGCAATCCGCCCAGCGCCGCCCCCGCAAGATCGAAGCGGCGCCCCTCGCAGAAGCCAACGCCTGGCTCGAGGAATACCGCCAGTTCTGGGAGCGCCGTTACAGCGCCCTCGACGAACTCCTTGGCCAACTCCAGGCCAAGCCCCCGAAATCAAAACGCAAACGCCACTAAAGCGAATTCCAGCCCAAAGAATTCCAGAAAGGAAACGACATGCAGGCCCTCATCGACAAAGCCCAGGTCTCCTTGCCCAGCGACACCGAAGTCCGCGTCACGCGCGACTTCAAGGCCCCAAGCACTCTCGTCTGGCAGGCCCACACCGATCCCAAACTCATCAAGCGCTGGATGCTCGGCCCGCCCGGCTGGTCGATGCCGGTGTGCGAGGTCGACCTGCGCCTCGGCGGCAAATACCGCTGGCGCTGGAAGTCGGATGAGAACGGCGCCGAGTTCGGCTTCTTCGGCGAGTTCACCAGGGTCGACGCGCACGCCACGCTCGCCCACACCGAATACTACGATCCCGGCACGATGACCGCCGACATGGACACCAGCAAGCCGGCGATCGTCACCAACACCTTCACCGAAAAGAACGGCGTCACCACGCTCGTCGTGCTGATGGACTTCGGCTCGAAGGAAGCGCGCGACATGGCCGTCTCCACCGGCATGACCGACGGCATGGAAATGGGCTACCAGCGCCTCGACAAGCTCTACGCCGAACAGCAGGGGAATTGAGATGCCAAAACCTCTTGAAGTCTCCCTGCCCAGCGACACCGAAATCCGCGTCACGCGAGACTTCGCCGCCCCGCGCAAGCTTGTCTGGCAGGCGCATGTCGATCCGAAACTGTTTCAGCGCTGGATCGGCGGCTATCAGGGCTGGTCGATGCCGGTGTGCGAAATGGATGTCCGCACCGGCGGCAAGTATCGCTGGCGCTGGCGCATGGACGAAAGCGGCCAGGAATTCGGCTTCTTCGGCGAGTTCCGCGAAGTCGAAGCGCCCTCCCACATGGTCCAGGTCGAACACTACGACCCCGGCACGATGGGCGGCGCGATGGATGCCAGCAGCCCGACGATCAACCGCACAAGCTTCTCCGAAAAGAACGGCGTCACCACGCTGGTCACGCTGATCAAATACGCCTCGAAGGAAGCACGCGACGCTGCCATCTCCACCGGCATGACCGACGGCATGGAGACGAGCTACCAACGCCTCGACACGCTCGTCGTGGAACAACAGGAAAGCTGAGCCGGCGCCATGGCGGTCAAACCCAAAAAGCCAGCTTCAAAGAAAGCAGCCGCCACGCCCAAGAAGGCGCCCGCATCAGAAGATGCCGGCGCCTTCATGGCCGCCCTCGACCATCCCCTGAAAGCAGACATCGAAACCGTCCGCAAACTCATCCTCTCCGCCTCTCCCGAAATCGCAGACGGCGTAAAGTGGAACTCGATCAGCTTCCGCCACACCGACTGGTTCGCCACGGTGAACCTCCGCTCGACCACCACGATCCAGCTCGTCATGCACACCGGCGCAAAGGCCAAGGAAAATCCCGACTTCACCATCCCGGACGAAAACGGCCTCCTGGTCTGGCTAACCAAGGACCGCGCGCTGGCCACCCTGGGCTCAGGCAAAACGCTCAAGGCAAACGCCAAAGCCTTCACCGCAATCGTAAAAGCCTGGATCAAATACGTCTGAGCCCACGCGCCCGTCCTTCGACGGACGCCGCTCCGCGGCTGCTCAGGATGAGCGCTACAGGAAGGCTAGTGGTTTAGCGCTCATCCTGAGCAGCGCAGCTTCGCTGCGCGTCCGTCGAAGGACGAGCGCGTGCTCACCAAACACCGGTTTGGGGGATAGTGGTGATGCAGAACTGTAGGACAGCCAAAAATCATCCCGAACAAACTCAACAGCTTGCAGCCCCAGGTTGGGGGATAGAGCCCCGCAGAATCTACGGCGCCGTGAACCGCCCCTATAATCATCCCCGCACCCACATGAGGGAGGTCCAGGAGACGTCCGAAACTCTGGATGTGGGTGCGTTGGCCGGCGTGGCTATCGAGGCGTCAGCGCGGAGAGGGGTGAGGATCTCTCTTCGGACAGCACAGCGAGGAAGTCCTGCGGGGAACGTCCCGTGGGGCGAAACGAACTTCGAACGGCATGGCCTCCGGGGGATGTGAAACCGGAGGGGCCAGGGGGACGGTCGGTTAGGCCCCCTGACACGCTGAACCGGGTGAACAGGCACGGAGCTAAGGCGCCAGGGGCAACGACGTACCCTGGAAGACCGAGACAACTCCTCATGCGGCTGAACCGGGACAAACGGCCAGACACGGGGCGCGTGAAGACGCGCATCAGCTGATCCACGAGATCAGCACAGGCACTACCCACGGCGTGACTTCATGCGCCCCGCTCCCTCAAAGGGGAGAGACGACAACAAGCATCCCGCAGGACATCGGTCCGTGCGAACGAGATCAGCTGTTTGAAATTCAGTCCACACGCACCGCTCGCGCGGTAGCTCTTCCCCCGTTTACGGGGGAAGTGGATCGGCGCGAAGCGACGAAACGATGGGGGCGAGTCGGATTCACGGGGTGAAGACCGCACACAGATGCGGACGTAACCCGCCCCCATCCCGGCTTCGCCGTACTTCCCCCGCTTCGCAGGGGAAGAGCTTCACCTCACGCGACTGCCCAGCGCCCTACGGAGCCGCCTGCACCAACCGCGCACGCGCCTTGTCGCCGCCAATCAGCAGCAGCATCTTGTCCATCTCCGGACCATGCTCCTGATCGGTCAGCACGCGGCGCAGCGGCATGAACAAGCCCTTGCCCTTGCGGCCCGTCTTGGCCTTCACAGCATCGACCCATTCCTTCCAGGTCGTCGCCGTCACATCGCCTGCCGGGAACAGCTTGGCCGCTTCGCCGATGAACGCCTGATCGTCGGCATCCAGCTCCGGCCCAGTCAGGCCGCCGCCATACACCACCGCTAGCCACAGCGCGGCATCCGGCACGCCCTTCAGATTGCCCTTCACCGCATCCCAGAAGTCCGGCGTCGCCTTGTCGCCATAGGCCAGCTTCGCCAGACGCGGCTGCACCGCCTCGAAGCTCATGCCGTGGACGATCTGCGCATTGAGCGCGCTCAGTTCATTCTCGTCGAAGCGCGCCGGCGCACGGCCCATCTTCGAGAACGCAAACTCCAGCGCCAGCTGCTGCAGGCTTTCGCGCGCCTCAACCGGATCCGACGTGCCGATCTTCGCCAGCAGCGACAGGATCGACATCGGCTCATAGCCTTCATTGCGCAGCTGTTCCGCCGACAGCGAGCCAAGGCGCTTGGACAGGCCCTGCCCGTCCGCGCCGATCAGCAGCGGCATGTGCGCCATCTCCGGCGGCTTCGCGCCGAACGCCAGGAAGATCTCGATCTGCGCACCCGAATTGGTGACGTGATCTTCGCCACGGATCACATGCGTGATCGCCGCATCGATATCGTCCACCACCGACGGCATCGTGTAGAGGAACGAGCCATCCTCACGGATCAGCACCGGGTCCGACACCGACGAGGTATCGATCGACTGCTGGCCACGCACCAGGTCGTTCCACTCCGCACGCCCGCCCGACAGCTTGAAGCGCCAGTGCGGCTTGCGCCCCTCAGCTTCCAGCTTCGCACGATCTTCATCCGTCAGCGCCAGCGAAGCACGATCATAAACCGGCGGCTTGCCACGGCTCAGCGCGATCTTCTTCCGACGCTCCAGCTCCTCAGCCGTCTCGTAGCAAGCATAGAGCAAGCCCTTGGCCTTCAGCTCTTCCGCCGCCTGCGCATAACGCTCGAACTTTTCCGACTGCTTGAACGTCTCGTCCCACGTCATGCCCAGCCAGGTCAGGTCGGCACGAATGCCGTCCTCATTCTCCTTGGTGGAGCGCTCGAGGTCCGTATCGTCGATGCGCAGCACGAACGTGCCGCCCTGGCCCTTGGCATAGAGCCAGTTCACCAGCGCGGTACGGATATTCCCGACGTGCAGCTTGCCCGTGGGCGAAGGCGCAAAGCGGACTTTGACGGTCATAGGTTCAGGCTTTCAAAAGCTCGGATTCCGGGTTTCCGGAGATAGGCCGGATGCATGTACCCATCCGCCCCGCCTTGGCAAGCTTTGCGCTGGAAACCAGCGCTTTTTGGGCCTGTTCAACCCATTCCCATCGTGTTGCCGGCGATCATTTCGGCAAACAGCTTGGCGTCGAACGACCTCGCGCCATAGTCCAGCGTGAACGACTGCAGCCGCGACAGCAGGTTCATGCCCACGATCAGCGCCGGCTCTTCCGTCAGTCCCCACTGCTGGAAGATCGGCGCATCCAGCGCCACGGCGGTGGCATCCTCGACATAGAAGGACCGCGTCTCCACCTGCGGCATGGCGATGAACTGTCCGGTCAGCACATGCCCGGTCACGCCAAACACTTTCACATTGTCGAGCCGCACCAGCTTGGGATGCGCCTTCAGCAGCGCCTGGCTCAGCTTGAGATTGGCGATGCAATTCTGCGCGCCGGTATCCAGCATCAGCTTGCACGGCACATTGCCGATCCGCCCATCGATCTCCGCCAGCAGGCCATTGCGCACCCGCATGATCGACTTCGACGGCACATAGATCGGATGCCGCGAGCCTTCGATCTTCACCGTCTTGCGGCGGATATCGAACGTCAGCCGTTTGCGATCGAAAAGATCTGCGCCGAGAATGCCGTCGATATTGGCAACGCCATTGTCCGGCAGCACGGCCATCTGCACGGACTTCTGCTTCGCAGCGCCCGCCTCGAACATCTCGACACGCGCCATCGGCGTCTCCGCCATGCCGGTCGTGCCCGCGACCGTCACCTTGCCCACGATGGGCGCACCCACCGTCGCCAGATGCCGCTGCGCCAGCACCGTCACCGTCGACCCCGTGTCAACCATGAAGGAGAACGGCCCCTTGCCGTTCAGCATCACCTTCGTCGTCGGGCGGCCATAGAGATCGAGCCACGTGTCGAGACTGGGCGTGAACTCTTCGCCCGGCTGAAACACGCGCTCGCCCGGTCCCGGCTGATACGGCGTCTTCAACGGCGTCTGCGCCGCCGCAACGCCCGCCAGTCCAAGCGCCGGCAGAGCGCCCAACATTGCACGCCGTGTGAGGGCGAAATTCATCGGCCATCCTCCCCGACCGCCCTCCTTCGGGGCGACCTGTCATACGCGGAGCATGATCCCGGCCCGTGCCAACGGCAATAGGCGTAAGGTTAGCCGAACTCTGCCGAATTGCGTGCAACCTGGCCCGACATCAGTGTCGCCTCGAACGACTTCGCTCCATAGTCGATCGAGAAGGAATCCAGCCGCGACAGGAGGTTAACCCCGACGATCATCGCCGGCTCGTCCCGCAGGTCCCACAGATCGAAGATCGGAGCATCCACCGCCACCGCGCCCGCATCCCTCACCGAGAAGGCGCGCAGCTCCACTTTCGGCAGGCCAATAAACTGCCCCGCCATCACGTGACCGGTCACGCCGAACACGCTGACATTCTCCACGCGCCGCAGACCCGGATGCGCCGCCCTCAATGCGTCGCTCAGCGCCATGTTGGCGATACAGTTCTGCGCGCCCGTATCCAGCATCAGCTTGCAGCTGACATTGCCGATCCTGCCGTCGATCTCCGCCAGCAGCCCGTTGCGCACGCGCATGTTCGACAGCGTCGATCCGCGTGTTGCACGCGTCGGCTTGCGAGAGCCTTCGATCTTCACGCTCTTGCCCTGGATATCGAAGACCACCTTCTTCCCGGCGAACACATCGGCGCCGAGAATGCCGTCGATCGCGCCAAGCCCCGCATCCGGCAGAACAGCGACGCGCACCTTGCGCTTGGTGACTGCGCCAACCTCGATCATGTCGAGCTCGGCCGTCTGCGCCTGCGCCATGCCGGTCGTGCCCGCAACAGTCGCGGTGCCGGTGATCGGCGCACCGAGCGCTGTGACATGTCGCTTGGCCAGCACGGTGTTGGTTGTGCCCGTGTCGACCATGAAGGCGTACGGGCCTTTGCCGTTCAGCATCACGCGCGCAGCCGGACGTCCCCAGGTATCAACCCAGGCGTCGAGCGTCCCGTTGATGTCGAGAGCAGCAGACGTTGCAGTCGATCCCACGCTCTGTCCAAGAGACTGCGAGGTGGGCGTTTGAGCCAAAGCGGCGCCAGCCAGCCCAAAGGCTGGGAGAGCGCCGAGCATCGCTCGGCGAGTCAGGGTGGTCATGGGGCGTTCCTCCCGCCCGCCGCCTTTATTGGCGGCTTTGCTATGGCGGTCTGTTATGTGTGTAAGATGAGCCGACCCGCCCCACTCGACAAGCTGCGGCGTGCATCACTTTCAAAAATGTGAGTGGTTAGAAACCGGGCAAACAAGCCACCAAAAGCAGGACAATCCCTGCCATCGCGACGCCCCAGGCCAAAGTTCGCACAAAAGGTAGGCCACTGGCATAAACAGGCAGGTAAACGACCCGTCCCCAGAAGTAGAGCTGCGCGCCCAGCGGCGCCAAACCGCTCTCATGACCGGACGCCGCCTGCACCAACACGGCGCCGACAAACAGCGGCAACGTCTCGAGGTAGTTCTTCCACGCGCGGTCGATCCGCCCGCCCACCGCATTCAGCGGCGGCGTCGCGCCATCGCGTGAACCAGCCGCCCACTTGGTCCCGCGCTGCGTGATCGACATGAACGCTGCAGCAAGCAGATAGACAAAGCCGAGCACAAGGCTCGCCCAAAGCATCTGCATCTGCGTTGAAGAAAGATCCGGCATACGTCGCCCTCCGCTATGTCAGCGGAAGCTACGCAAGCAAAGGCGGCGCACAACCGGCGCCGCCACGTCAGTCAGCTTGATTATTCGATGAGCCTAGGCCGCTCTACTTCGCCGGCGTGATCGACTTGATCGCCAGCGGCGGAAGGCCGGACTTTTCCGAGATGACGCGATCCTGCTCTTCGATCGCTTCGCGGATCGCCTTGTCCTTGTTGTAAGGATCATTCAGCACGTCGGCCGAAACCTTGCGGTTCGACTTCTGGGTGCCGTCTTCATAAACGACGTTGAAAAACGCGAATTCGACGCGCGCCGTCGGCTTCTTGGCCATGGTGTGTTCCGATCGTATTTTGGGAGGCGGATCAGGCCGCGAGCTTCATCTGGGCCATATCACCGGAATCGCAAGGGTATGCGACAACGCTGGCTGCTTAACAGGCGTTTATCGAAAAGCCTAGGCCGCCGCGACCGTGGTGGCCGCCATGGCGCAGGTCTCGACCATTTCGGCCATTGCCGCCGCACGCGCGCCAACGCCGCCCGTGATCACCGGAGCCGCACGGCCCTGGATCGCAGCAACGAAGGCCTCGTCAGCCGCTTTCAGCGGATCCGGCAGGATCGCCGACACATCGGCGCGGATGTCGAACTTGGTGGTGTTCTTCACCTGGCGGGTGATGAAGTCGATTTCGACGATGCCCGAGGCGTACTCGATCTTCATCCAGCGCTCGCGCTTCTCGGCGCAACGCGAAGCCGTCAGCTTGGCGTGGCCGTTATTGGCGAACAGCAGCTCGGCCGAAGCCTGGTCGAGCAGACGCGTGTGCGAGGAGAAGCCAGCGCCATCGACGCTCTTCACTTCGCCACCAAACAGCTCAGCCGTCAGGTCGAGGTCGTGGATCATCAGGTCGAACACGACCGACACGTCTTCGCAGCGGCCATCCGGCGAAGCCGGGCCCATGCGGACGCCTTCGATGCGCAGCGGGCGCTCGCCCGTGCCGAACAGGCCCATCGCTTCGAACACCAGACGTTCCTGGTGGCCGACCGACAGGACGAGATCTTTCTCAAGCGCCAGCTTGGCGAGGCCGCGAGCTTCAACGCCCGTCAGAGCCAAGGGCTTTTCAACGAGAGCGTGCTTGCCGGCTTCGAGAGCGCGGCGGGTCAGCGTGGCGTGGCTGGAGGCCGGCGTCGCGATCACGAGCGCGTCGCAGGCATTGGCGATCGCGTCAAACGTGCCGAACACTTCGCCCTTGCCGACCTTGGCGATGACCTTGCCTGCAGCTTCCTGGTTCAGGTCGAACACGCCGACGAACTCGGCATGGACGCTGGAGGCGAATTTCTGGGCGTGGTAGCCACCGAACACCCCGGCGCCGATCACGCCAACGCGGACGCGGCCCTGATGGCTGCCGATGACGGTCGCGGTTCTGGAAGAAACTTCGGTACGCTTCACTGGTAACCCTCCGACACGCCTTGCAGCGCGAAGTGAGCAGATACGCGATTAACGCAGCCGCACAATGAGCGGGACCATCAAGGATGGTTACACAATCTTTCAATCTGTATCCGATTGAAAACACACAGGAATACCGGTCACACCTCACCGCTTGTTACTGCGACAGAAACACCCCGCGTGATGTGATCCGTAACATGGCGTGAGGCGCGAGGACGGCGCCAGAATCGCGGGTGGCGCGAGCCCTGCATACTTCCCTTCCATTAAGCCCTGCCCCGTATCCCCTCCCCAATCTCGGTGAATGGAAGCGGGCTAAGCCCATTGGAACAACCGACGTGATGATCCTCGTCAGCAATCGCCGCCTCGACGATGTGCGCTCAGGAAGCGGCGCATATCTGGTGACGTTCCTGAAGTCGGCCAAACAGGCCGGCTACAAGGTCCGTGTGATCATGGCTCCTGACACCGCTTTCGGCAGCAAACCCTGGGCGAAAATCTCCGACACTGTGCTCGCCCACGCCACGCCCGAATGGCCTGGCTCGGCCCGCATCGGCGGGACATTCGTTTCCACCAAACCATCCGTCTGGATCCGCTTCCTGAAGCGCCTCGGCACGGAAGCCGGCAACCGCCTCAAGCTCACAAAAGCCAAGCCCGTCAGCCTGCTGTCGCGTATCCCATCCGCCAGCGAACAGGCAGAACTCGCCCGCGCCATCCGCGTCCACGCGCCGTCCTGCGTGGTTGTGGAATACTCCTCACTCGCTCCGCTGTTTGCACACCTGCAGGACATCCCCGGTCGCGGAGTCCTGATGCACGACCTTTTCTCCAGCCGCGCCGAAAGCTTCCGCGCAGCCGGCAAATTGCCAGATCACGGTGACATGACGCTTGCGGAAGAGGCCAAGCGCCTTGCCTCCGCCAACCTCATCCTGCACGCGTCCATGAACGAGCTGGAGAAGGTTGCGCCGCACGCTCCACATGCTCGCCATGTCTGGATGCGCCCCACCACGACGCCGCACCGTAACGCCCTTCAGTCTCGCGCACCCGCCGCTTTGTTCATGGGCGCCAACCATGCCGGCAACCGCGAAGGCCTTAATCACGTAGTCGATGAAGTCTGGCCCCTCGTGCGCGCCCGCGTGCCCGACGCACGTTTCATTGTCGCCGGCGCAATCGGCGATGGCATGACTGCCGAAAACGGCATTGAGCCGATCGGACGCGTCGACGATCTCGCCTCCCTCGCCGGTCCCGACCGTATCGGCCTCGTCCCGATCCGCGTTTTCAGCGGCATCGCTATCAAGGTCGCCGACTATATGGGCCTAGGCATGCCGGTGATCGGCTATCCGGGGGGCCTCGACGGTTTCGGCTCCGAACTGGACAGTGCTTCGATCCGCGTGCAAACGCCCCAGGCGTTCGCTGATGCGCTCGTTGACCTGTTGACCTCGGAGGAGAAACGCCGAGCTAAAAGTGAAGCTGGCCTGAAACTGGCGGAAACGACCCTGTCGGACTCAGGAATTGTCGCCGCTTTGGCCGTTTTCCGACCCGCCTAACCGCTGGTCAGCCCGTGAAAGCCTGCTAGAGTTCCCTATATTGTCGGGGGACTACGGGTTCCCCCGTCCTATTCCCAAGAACTTATGCCCTGCCGCGCTGATCGCGGCCCTATGTTAGCCACCGGACGCGCCTGCGTGTCCGCTTCTTCTGAAAGACCACGCCTATGGCCCGCCTGTTCGAAAGCTACGTGATGGTGGATTGGAGCGCTGCCTCCAAACCTGCCACCGGCGCCGACTCCATCTGGATCGGAGCGCTGACCCCGGATTCGCGCCTGAAGCTGTCGTTCAAGGCCTCGAACCCGCCTACGCGCGCGAAAGCCATGGAAGAGCTCACCGAGCTCCTGAACCGCTGCCTCAAGCGCGGCGACCGCGTGCTCGTGGGCGTCGACTTCCCGCTCGGCTTCCCCGCCGGCACGTCCGAAGCGCTCAAGCTGAAGGGCGAGCCTGGCAAGTCGCTGCGCGAATTCCTGCTCAAGGAAATGAAGGACAAGCCGGACAACTCGAACAACCGCTTTGCTCTCGCAGCGCGGATGAACCGCCTCATCTCGGATGGCCCCTTCCCATTCTGGGGCTGCTCGAAAAAGGACGAGCTCACCACGCTTTCCGTGAAGAAGACGCGCGAGCACGGCCCGAAGGACATCGCGGAATTCCGCATCGTCGAAGACAAGGCGCTCGACGCCAAGAAGGCGCGCCCGCAACCGGTGTGGAAGATCGCCTACGCCGGCGCCATCGGCGGCCAGGCCATGACCGGCATCCCGGCCATCGAACGCCTGCGCGAGAAATTCCCTGCGCTGAAAGTCTGGCCGTTCGACATGCCGATGGCCAAGCTCGACGCTGAAGGTCTGGCCGACGCGCGCATCGTCGTCGCCGAGGTCCTGACGACCCTGAACGCCACGAACCAGCAGTCGTCCGAAATCCGCGACGAAGCCCAGGTCCGCGGCATCTGCGAGGCTCTTGCCGAGCGTGACGCCAACGGAAAGCTGGCGGCCATGTTCGCAGGCGAGGCCAAGCTCACCGACGCCCAGAAGGCCAAGGTGACGTCAGAGGAAGGCTGGATTCTGGGAATTTAGTTCGGATTTTCCGCGCTATTTCCTGATTCCGCTCTTGTGAATCAGCTCGAACGAAAGGTTCTATGGGCAACCGCTATATCACGGCGGCGTGTTCGAAGCCTTTGGTGGGAGCGGGCCATGAACAAGTCTGACCTGATCAAGTCGATCTCCGACTCGACCGGCCTGAAACAGACGGAGGCGACGCGTCTCGTGGACGCCGTCTTCGACACTATCACGACAAGCCTGAAGAAGGGCGAGCAAGTTGCAATCTCCGGCTTCGGCACTTTCGTCGCCAAGACGCGCGCCGCACGCGAGGGACGCAACCCCGCCACCGGCATGACGATCAACATCCCGGCCAGAACATCGGCCGCCTTCAAGCCCGCAGCGGCGATGAAGGACATGAAATAGGAAAGAACCTCGCCGCCCGGCTGCTCGCTACATTCTGGCAGGTACGAGGTTCTCAAAACGGCGTGCGGTTGTCCTCAAGACGCCGCACGCCGTTTTACTTTTCAGGGATAGCTGTCAGAAGCGGGGATGACTCGCCACACGGCTATCGATCCTGCAACCGCGCGCCCTGCTCCACCCAAAGGCGCGTTCTCCCAATTCGTGCGGATCATCTGCATCGCGCAGTTGAAGCTCACCGGCTGGCGCATGCAGGGCGACTGGCCCGCGATCGACAAGATGGTGCTGGTGGCCGCGCCCCAAACATCCAACTGGGATGGCCTGCAGATGCTGGTCGCGGCTGGCTACTATCGCATCCGCCTGCGCTGGATGGGCAAGAAGAGCCTCACCACCGGCCCCTTCGGCTGGCTCATCAAATGGCTCGGTTGCGTGCCCATCGACCGTTCGCAGAGCAATGATGTCGTGAAGACCATGGCAGACGCCATCGGCGCATCACCCACCATGGTCCTCGCCATCCCGCCCGAAGGCACCCGCGCGCGCGTCGCCGAATGGAAGAGCGGCTTCTACCACATCGCCGTCGCCGCAGGCGTGCCCATCGTGCTCAGCGTGCTCGACTACAGGACCAAGACGATGAGCATCGCCGGCGTCGTCCATCCCAGCGGCGACTACGAAGCCGACCTGCCCATCATCCGCGCCTACTATGCCAACGCCGTCGGCAAGCACCCGGCGAAAACCTAGTGCCCCACCACCACGCTCGCCCGACCCGCATCCTTCGGCAGTCCGAACTTCACGCCGCGCGCTGACTTCACCTCCAGCGCCAGCGCCTGCCCCAGGCCCGCCACCAGCGACGCCACCGAAATCCCGATGATCACGCCCCACACGCCATAGTCCGTGTGCAGCGCCAGCCACCAGCACAGCGGCAACATCACGAACACATAGCTGCCGACATGGATGCCCGTGGGAATCCACACCGCCCCCTGCGCCCGCAGCGCCATCGAGCCAACCGCCTGCAGCCCATCGAACAGCGTCACGAACGCCACCGCCGCCAGCATCACCGACAGCAACGGCACCAGATGCGCGCCCGCCGACGCCACTTCAGACCCGTTCAGCCACGTCACCGCAATCGGATCGCGCAGCAGTATCAGCCCGCCCGCCATCAGCAGCCCAAGCACGACAGACGCCACCACGCCCAGCCGCGACGCCTCGCGCACGCCCACCGCATCGCCCCGCCCGAACCGCTCCGCCACGCGCACGCTCGTCGCCGTGCCCATGCCGACATAGATCATGAAGATCACGCCCATCATCTGCACCGCGAGCCCATAAACCGTGCCCGCATCGATCGAGACCAGAGTCGCAATCGCAAATGTCAGGTTGAACGAACCCCACTCGGCAATATTGGCGACGCCCGTGCCGACGCCCACCATGTTCTGCCGCTTGAACTCGCCCGCAGGCGCAGCGCTCGAACGACGAAACGCTGGTGTCAGGAACGCCACCGCAATCACGAACAGCACCAGCATGAACCAGCGCGACGCCGTCGTCGCCCACACCACGCCGATCGCGCCATGCTCTGGCACAAGCATCAGGCCCACGATCAGGTTGAACGCCACCGCGCTCATATTGATCGCCGTCGCGATGTTCGGCTTACGCAGCGCCTCGAGATAGAACTGGCACGCCAGTCCGCCCATGTGCGCGATCGCGCCATACGCCAGGATGTGCGTGCAGTTGGTCGTCGCCTCGGCAAGGTCCGCGTTGAACCCGATCAGGTCCAGCAATGGCCGCGCGATGATGATGCAGGCGAACGTCGCGAACACGCCATAGGCCAGCGCCACGACCATGCCGCGCCGGAAGATGCGCCCCGTCTCATTCGCCTTGCCCGCGCCATTCAGCTCGGCCGTCAGAACCTGCACGCCGATCATCAGCCCCATGCCGAAGCCGAACAGCACGCCAATCGGCAGCCATCCATTCAGCACGAAGGGCAGCTCGCCCGGCGCATAGCGTCCCAGCAGAACCGCATCCGTCAGCGACATCAGCATGAACGACGCGCGCGAAATCGCCACCGGCACAGCCAGGCGCGTCAGGTCGAGCATGTCCTTGGGCCGGGCCCAGGCGGGCAGCCGGCTTCTTGGGGAGGCGGTCATGGGGCAGCTCCATCGCGCATCTGTCGTGCGCTTCAGGCGTAGTCGGCAGGCTTAATCCTCGGGCGGCGTCCAGTCGTCAACCACGCGGAAGTTCCTGGTCCCCGGCGTCCGCTCGAAAACGCTTCCGGGCGCTGCGTCAAGAAACTCCAGAATTGTCGGGTCGTAGTTCACGATCGTGTTCACGTCATAGACGCCGTGATTGTCGGACTCGTCCATGTAGTCCTGGTCTTCCAGCCCCGACAGGAAACGCCAGCCGCTGTCGCTCTCATTGTCCGGCGTCTTCTCGCGATACATGAAGCCCACCGGCTTGCCGCGCACCGTAATCATGTCCGACGCAATGCACGCGCCCCGGCCCTCGGCCAGCGGCTTGATATCGTCCGCCTTGAGTTTGAACTTCTTGCCCATCACGCCATTCCTGTTGAGGCGCCACACATGGTGTGAACCGCCCCTCGGCGCAACAGCAGTTTCTAGGTTCAGCGGGCGCAGATCGTCTGTGTACCGCCGCCATCGATCAGCGTCATCTTGTCCGCGGACACTTCCACGGTCGATGTGCCCGGCTCCTTTGGCACATCGTCGCTGAAGCCAGCGAGGTCAGCTGCAGCCAGAGGTTTGCCCGCGAATGTGCCGCTCGTTGCGGTCGCACTGAGGATCTGCTCCTCGATCAACCCGTCGCCCTTGAGCTTCCAGGTCGACTTGGACGTGACCATCAGGTCCAGCTCGCCATCCTCGAACTCGACATTGACCGACACGTTGGAGTCCATCGTGCCGTCGGCGTTGTAAGTCATATCGCCTGCAACCACGCTGTTCGCCGCGATCGCCGCGCAGGTCCACTTGCCCGCAATCTGGGCCGCCTGCGTCTGCGGCGAAGCAACACCCGTCGCACACACGACCATGGCCGCAGCGCACGCAACAGTCCGGACGATCTTCATCTCAATCCCCCTCAAGCAATAGTTCAGCGCGTGCAGGTCGTGACCGTGCCGGATTCATCCGTCGACACGAATTTGCCTTCCGAGAACTCGGCGACGGCAACGGTCTTCTGGTTCACGACAGCATTCTCGATCATCGGCTGGATCATCGCGGGCGGAACGTCATTGCCGCCCATCGAGCCCTTGGTCACCGTCATCTTGGTGATCATCTCTTCCAGCTTGCCATCGGCGCGGAAGTTCCAGGTGGCGTCAGCCTTGGCGAGGATCTCGATCGCCATGCCGCTCTGCGTGACGCCAACCTTGGCATCCATCGTGGCCTTGCCGCCGTCGAGATAGTTCACATTGGCGTCCGTCGTGATGCCCTCTGCCGTGGCCTTGCAGTTCCAGGTTCCGAGGATCATCTGCGCCGGCGTCTTAGCCGCCGATCCGCTTGGGCCAGACGCACACGCGCCCAAAGCCAAGACAACAGTCGCAAGCAGAATGCGTTTCATGGCGGCGAGTCCTTTTCCTGACCTCCACCGGGATACGATCATGCGGCGCCCAAGTCCACCAACCGAGGCGCCCGCTGCATTACGGACACTTCACGCGCGGCCGCAGCTGCGAGCCGTTCACAACGTTGAGTTCCCTGCCGCTATTGGCCAGCTCCAGCCGCACGCCGCCATTCCACTCGGCGTCCGCGCTCTTGAACTTCCCGTCCACCCGCGCCGCATACCCGCCATCCGGCGCCACGCCCGTCACCGTGATCGTCGAGTCCGGGAACTTCACTTCCGTCGGCGTAACAATCACCGACCACGCGCCCCCCGCCGCACAATCCGCAACCGTCTCTTCCCACTGCCCCAAAAACTTGTCCGGCACCTCCGTCAACGTCGCCGCCGGCGGCACGTCATCGCAAGCCGCGAGCGTCAGCAGCGCCAGGACACCAGCCGCCCTCATACTCGCGTACACCCAAGGCCATAGACCGGATTGATCAGCGCCATCGCGTCCGGCCCCGTCACCTTCACCGTCGATGTCTGTTCCGCGCCCAGACCATTGCGCAGCATGGCCTGCGCCTCATCCGCCATCGGCGCGCCGTTCGACGTGGCCGAGGTGATCTCCACCGTCATGCTCTCGGTCAGCTGGTCGCCGGTGATCTTCCAGATGCCCTGGAACTTCATCTGCGCATCATAGTCGCGCGTGCCGTCCGCCTGCGTCATGCGCGCCGTGCCGGACTTCGATCCATCGGCTGCGTATTCGACATCGACGGTCAGCTGACCATTGTCAGCCTTGCACGCCCACTTGCCCTGCGGCGCGGGAGGCGGCGACCCGCAAGCCGCCACGCCAAACACCAGAAGCCCAACCACACCGGCCAACACACGCTCGGAACGCCACATCAGGTTCTCCCAACCCGGCGCTCCCACTCTGGTGGACTGGCCGGTGTTACGACTTCCGCTTCGCCGCCAGTTTCTCCGCCAGAAGGAAGGCAAGCTCAAGCGCCTGCTCGTTGTTCAGGCGCGGATCGCAATGCGTGTGATAGCGGTCGTGCAGATCCGTCGCCGAGATCTGGTGAGCGCCACCCGTGCATTCCGTCACGTCCTGGCCGGTCATCTCGAGGTGGATGCCGCCCGGATGCGCGCCTTCCGCCTCCACGATGTCCATGAAGTTCTTCACTTCACTCAGGATCCGCTCGAACGGCCGCGTCTTGTAGCCCGAGCTCGCCTTCTCGACATTCCCGTGCATCGGATCGGACGACCACACCACCGTGCGCCCCTCCTTCTGTACTGCGCGCACCAGCTTCGGCAGGCCGCCTTCAACCTTGTCCGAACCGAACCGCGCAATCAGCGTCAACCTGCCCGGAATGTTGTCCGGGTTCAGCTTGTCGATCAGGCGCAGCATGTCGTCCGGCGCCAGCGACGGCCCGCACTTCATGCCCACCGGATTGCGAATGCCCGAGCAGAACTCGACATGCGCGCCATCCAGCTGCCGCGTCCGATCCCCGATCCACACCATGTGCGCGCCGGTATCGTAGTATTCGCCCGGACGCGTGGAATCCTCCCGCGTCATCGCCTGCTCATAGCCGAGCAGCAGCGCTTCGTGGCTCGTATAGAACTCCGTCTGCGACAGCGAAGGCGTCGTCTCCGGCGTGATGCCGCAAGCCGCCATGAAGTCCATCGCGTCAGAGATGCGTGTCGCAAGGGCCCTGTAGCGCTCGGCCGCGGGTGAGCGCTCTACGAACCCGAGCATCCAACGATGCACGTTGGCGAGGCTCGCATAACCACCCTGCGCAAACGCGCGTAGCAGGTTCAGCGTCGCCGCCGACTGAGCATACGCCTGGATCAGGCGTTGCGGGTCCGGCGTGCGCGCCTCAGGCGTGAACTCCATCCCGTTGATGTTGTCGCCGCGATAGCTCGGCAGCGTCACGCCGCCGATCTCTTCCACGGGCGAGGAGCGCGGCTTGGCGAACTGCCCCGCAATGCGCCCCACCTTCACCACAGGCTTGCCGCCGGCGAACGTCATCGCCGCCGCCATCTGCAGGATCAGGCGAAACGTGTCGCGGATATTGTTCGGATGGAACTCCTTGAAGCTCTCCGCGCAATCCCCGCCCTGCAGCAGGAAAGCCTTGCCCTGCGCCACATCGCCCAGACGCGACATCAGCGTGCGCGCCTCGCCGGCGAACACCAGCGGCGGATAGCTCGACAGCTGCTTCTCGACCTGATCCAGCTTCGACATATCCGGATAGTCCGCCGGAATGTGCGCCGCCGGCTTCGTCCGCCACGAGGCAGGCGACCAGTCCGCACGCACGTTCGATGCTGTCGGCGTCACGCTTCCACCTGCTCCAAGCTGGCCCGCGCGATCAAGAACATCGCCGAAGCCTGCGTCAATACGGTCGTCACTCATCACATCACTCTACGAAAGACGTTCCGCGATCTGCACCGCATTCAGGGCCGCGCCCTTCAGCAGTTGATCGCCCGACAGGAACAGCGACAGCGAATGGCCCGTCGGGTCCGAGATATCCTCGCGCACCCGGCCAACCAGCACATCGTTCTGCCCGCTCGATTCCACCGGCATCGGGAAATGGTTACGGACGCGGTCATCTACAACCTTCACGCCCGGCGCCTTGGAGAGGATCGCACGCGCCTGATCCACCGAAACCTTGTCCGCAAACTCCGCCGTCACCGACATCGAATGCGCACGCAGAACCGGCACGCGCACGCAGGTCACGCCCACGCGCAGCTCCGGCAGGCCCATGATCTTGCGCAGCTCGGCGACGACTTTCGTCTCCTCGCCATTATAGCCGTCATCGCCGATCGACGTGTTGTGGCTGAACAGGTTGAACGCATACGGATGCGGCAGAACCTTCGGCGCATAATACTCGCCCTTGAGATAGGCGCGCGTCGCCTCTTCCAGCTCGTCCATCGCCGGACGGCCCGCGCCCGACGCCGACTGATAGGTCGACGCAATCACGCGCTTCAGCTTGCCCGCTTGATGCAGCGGCCACAGCGCCATCACCATGATGGCCGCAACGCAGTTCGGGTTCGCGTAGATCTTCTGCGTGTGCTTGATGAGATCGCCATTCACTTCCGGCACCACCAGCGGCACCGAAGCGTCCATGCGGAACGCCGACGAGTTGTCGATCGCGATCGCGCCGCTCTCGACGGCGATCGGAACATACTTCTTCGAGATGTCCGTCTCGGAGGCGAACAGCGCCACGTCGACGCCCTTGAAGGCATCATCCGTCAGCACCTGCATCTCGACGTCCTGGCCCTTGAACTTGAACCGCTTGCCGGCGGAGCGTTCAGACGCAAACGCCTTCAGCTTCCCAGTCGGAAAGCTCGACTCCTCGAGGCAGCGCAGCATCTCCGCGCCAACCGCTCCGGTCGCGCCAATAACCGCAACCGTCTTCGTGCCAGCGCCAATGGTGGCGTTGCGAGCGGCGGTCGTTGCTGCCTCAGTCACGGGGTAGTCTCCTCTTTAGCCGGGAGACGGGGCGATCTCTGCCCCATCCGGTTTCCGGCGGGGCTGGTCGGCGGGCTTTTGGGCTAGTTCGTCATAGCCAAGCGCGCCATCAGCCCCGCGGGGGTAATGGTCTTCCAGTAGCGCTTGAAAAACGAACGTTGCATGGTCGCGCCTTCTACGCGGCCCCGCCGTAAAGGTCAATCCGTGCAAGGGAAACGACAGTTTTGTGTCCCAAGGGGCACGATTTTCCTGTCCCACGCCTGTGGCCCACGCGCCCGTCCTTCGACGGACGGCCCTACGGGCCTGCTCAGGATGAGCGCTACAGGCCAGGCAGAAGTTTAGCGCTGATCCTGAGCAGCTTGCGAAGCAAGCGTCCGTCGAAGGACGAGCGCTCGCTCACAACTGGCCGATAGACGCTCCCGCGCTACCTGACTCCCATCACCGCCGATCCTTTCGGGGAGTCACCCATGCGCGCCCTCATCCTCATCACCGCACTCACCCTCACCGCCTGCGGCCCGAGCGAGGCCCCGCCCGCCGCCGGCTCCACGCCACCCAGCGCCATCCCCGGTACACCCGCCAACCCGCGATGACCGACCCCACCTGCCAGCTCTTCACGCAGGACGAGATCGCCAAATACCAGGGCGCCCCGGTGAAGCCCGGCGAGAAAGCCGCGATGGGCACAGGCTGCGCGTGGACCACCACAGCCGACGACGGCTCCACGCTCATCCAGATCCTCGAAGAGCGCTACGCCGAATTCCCCACCAACGCCCCCACCTACAAGGCGATGCCCGAGCTCGGCGAGAAGGGCTATGTCGTCGAAGAACTCGCCGGCTATGGCTCAGCCATCATGAAGAACGGCGTCTATCTCGGCGTAAACATCTCCGGCCCCACCGCAACAGAAGCCATGACCGTCGCCTTCATGAAAGAAGTCGCCGCCCGCCATAAGTGACGCCGTAGGGTGCATCGAAGATGCACGGAGCTGCACGCACCCAAGCCAACAACAAAGCGCCGTCATCCTCGGCCCCGTGCCGAGGATCTCGGTTGGACCAACCGCGGGACAAGCAGACGAACCCCACGCCGCCAGAACCGAGATTCTCGGGACAAGCCCGAGAATGACTCCGTGATTGGGGGATGGAGCGATCCCAAACTGTAGGACAACGGAAAATCATCCCGAACAATCTCAGCGCGTTAGCGCGAAAGATTGTGGGACGGAGCCGCGCAGATTCTACGTCCCCGCGGGCCGGGGTATTATCCAACCCATGACACGGCACAAACACGCGCAAACTGGACTAGGGATCCCGCAGCTTCCTCAGCTCTTGCTGACAGCTGTGCTGCGCTTGGCTGCGATGCTCGTGCTCCACGTCGCCTCAACGCTCCAGATGAAAGACCGCCGTGCCCAGGTGAATGCCACACCGACCACGCCGCTCG
This sequence comes from Hyphomonadaceae bacterium, assembly GCA_965229115.1. GTDB lineage: Bacteria > Pseudomonadota > Alphaproteobacteria > Caulobacterales > Hyphomonadaceae > UBA7672. The sequence continues at coordinate 2,326,456 of CBDDIR010000003.1, forward strand.
ATCTGCCCAGAGCGAAGACCGACACCCAACAACAGGAAACAATACAGGCCGCGCAACACCGCAGCTCTCCCCAAAGCGCTCATGCTGAGCAGGCTCGCTTCGCGAGCCGTCCGTCGAAGCACGAGCGCGTGCTCACCATCGTGAGCCAAACACCCACCCCCTCCGTCTCGCTTGGCTCACGCCAAGCGATCCACCTCCCCCAGTGCTTCGCACTGATGGAGGCAAACCGCGCTCCGATGCGCGTGACGAAGGGGAATTGCCTCCACCACTCGAAGAGTGGGGGAGGTGGATCGCCGCGTCTTCGCGGCGAGACGGAGGGGGCGCGCGCCACGCGCACCGCCCTAACCTCCAACCGCGTGTCGAGACACCTCACACGCCACGCCTGAGCCAAAGCTCAGGCCACAACCCAAACCTCCCCAACTCGCCACAAGCGAGACCGCACGCGCGCGCCCGAAAACACAAAAGGCGCACCTTGCGGTGCGCCCTGTGTTTGCAACTCTTCTGATCAGTCCGTAGTCCGTTTGATGCCGCGCCAACCCGCGGCCGGTTCCGTGTCTCTAACGCGCGAGACGGCGGATGCGATCGATCTCCTTCGCAACTTCGGCTTCGACGAGTTGCGGAAGGTTGGCGTCGAGCCATTCCTTCAGCATCGGCTTCAGCAGTTCACGAACAACGTCATCGAGCGTGCCGGTCGAAGACACCAGCATCGAACCCATGAGCTTGCCGAGAGCGCCAGCCGCTTGGTGGGCAGCCGGGGCGCTCGTCAGTGTTTCGGACGGCGCAGCAACCGGAGCCGGCGGCGGCTCATAGGCGCGCGGAGCCGGCGCAGGCGCAGCAGCAACCGGAGCGGGACGCGGCGCAGGTTCCGGAATCGGAGCCGGCTCGTCCTCGACGATCATCAGATCTTCTTCGATCGAACGCGCAGGCGGCGTGAATTCTTGCGGCTCGTCATAAAGCGGAGCCATCGCCGCTTTCGGCATGGGCTCAGGCTTGGGAGCGGGAGCAGCAGCCTGCGGCGGCGGAGCCTTCACTTCGGCAACAGGCGCCGGAGGCGGCTGGAGGTCGAGCACGTCGCCGCCGGCTTCGGCAGGCTTGTCTTCTTCAGAGATGATCCGGCGGATGGAGGCGAGAATCTCCTCCATCGTCGGCTCACGCTGAGCTTGTTCCGCAGACATCGCCGTCCTCGTTTCAATTCGATCGGGCGAACGGGAAACACGATTCCCACCACCCCACGATTAAGGAATAGACAGGCCTATGGTGTGAAATTCGTTAACAACGATTTCCGCTTGGAAAGCGCTACTTGGCGATCGTTTCCGGCCGCAGGCGGCCCATCGCCGCAAGCAGTTCATGAATCGCAATGTAGGCCCGGCGTTCAGCATCAACCTGCCCGAGTCGCGCGTTCAGAAGCTCCCGCTCCTGATCCAGCACGTCGAGCGTGATGCGCGTGCCTACAGCAAGCTCCTGCATCGCGCCTTCCAGCGCCACCTCAGCCGCCGACACCCGGCTCGCCGAAGCCGTGATGGCCTCCCGCGCCGCAATCACCTGATGCCACGCCGTCGTCGTCTGCTGGGTGACCTGCCGTTCAACGGCCATGCGCTGATAACGCGCGCGATCCGCATCCAGCTGCGCGCTGCGGGTCTTGGACTGAAGCAACCCGCTCGAGAACAGCGGCCATTTGAACTCGGCCACCAGCCCCACATTCGTATCCTGGAAGCTGTCGCTGTAGCGCGTATCCGTCAGCCCGGCATTGCCCACGAGATCAAAGTGCGGCGCAAGCTGTCCACGCGCGACATCCACCGAACGCTCGCCCTGCTTCTCGTCGGCCTGCGCCGCCAGCAGCTGCGGGTTGCCGCTGCGGGCCATCCCGATCGCTTCTTCCAGCGTGCCCGGCAGCTGCGGCGCCGGCGGCGGCTCAGCCAGCTGGATCGGCGGACGGCCCACAATCTGCTCATAGATCGCACGCGCCCGCGCAAGGTTCGCTCGCGCCGTCGCAACGTCCGACTCGGAAGCCGCAGCCTGCGCCTGAGCCTGCGAAACGTCGGTGCGGGTCACCTCGCCAACATTGAAGCGATCCGTCGCAGCCCGCACCTGCTCGCGCAGCGAAGCCACGTTGGTGTCGCGGATTTCCAGTTCGCGCTCGGCGCGTCGCACGTCCATAAATGCCGTCACCACCGACAGGATGGTATCCTGCTCGGCATTGATCAGCCGCGCCTGCGAAGCATCAACGCCCGCCCGCGCCAGATCCGCCTGCGCTGTCAGCGAGCCGCCCGACCACAGCGACTGGCGGGCTTCAAGCCCCACCTGCGCCCTCTGGTTGCCGCCGCTTTCCGGGAAGTTGCCCGCCGGGGTTGCGAACTGTCGGCCGACTTCGTTCTGGCCAACGCCATAGCTGCCCGCGAGGCTCACCTGCGGCGCCATCTGCGCCCGCGCTTGCGTCAGGTTCTCATCCGCCACGCCGCGCACCTTGCGCTGGGCCATCAGCGTCGGGTTGTTCGCGATCGCGGAGTCGACCGCATCCGCCAGCGTATCGCGGCTGGCCTGCGCCAGGGCCGGCGTCGAAACCGACGCCATCAGCATCACGGCTGCAAGAATTCTCATGACCGACTCCTTCGAGCCGCCAACGCCTTATCAAGGGCATTGGCGAACACCTGCGTTGTCCTGCTTCGTTGGTTCGGGACCAAGCGGCAGCGCGCGGAGGCTGACCGCGAAGACCCTAATTCACCCTAAAGACGAAATTCGGCAGATTTTTCAAAGCCGGGCAGCAGGGGGATAGCCGTATCGAACGGCGTCAGCCAGGCCGTCTTGCCGCCAGAACGGGTATAAAGCCTTGCCCGGCGCACGCCGCCTTCGGCCACAGCGACCGCCAGACGACCGCCTTCAGCCAGCTGATCCAGCCACGCCTGCGGCACTTCTTCCACCGCGCCGTTGACGAAGATCACGTCGAAAGAACCTTTCGCCGCAACACCAGCTTTCAGCGAACCGGCGACAACCTCAACGCCCGGCACGTTCTGGCGAACAGCCGCCGCCGCAGCTTCATCCTGCTCCAGCGCCACAACGCTCGCGGCCAGCTTGGAAATCACGGCTGCGGAATAGCCAGTACCCGGCGCAATATCGAGAACGCGGTCGGTTTCGCGAATGGCGCAGCTGTTGAGCAGCTTGGAAAAGTCCCGCGCAGCCAGCAGCCAGCGGCCCGGGCCGGTGTCGACCATGATGTCGGCATAGGCCGAAGCAATGCGGGCGGCGGGCACGAAAGTTTCGCGCGGAACAGCAGCCATTGCAGAGATCAGCCGCCGGTCGGTCACGTCGTTAGGACGGACCTGGCTGTCGATCATCGCGGTGCGAGCGGCTTCAAGATCCACGAATAGCCCCTATTTTATTGCACAGACTTCCCAATGATTCCCGGGGTCTTGTGCGCCCGGGGCTCTTAGCATACGCACCACCCGGCGCAACGCGCCCAAACTACCCACTAAACGGCCGTCGCTCCGCCAGCGCCGGTTCCGGAGAGGCCTCGTGGCGGAGTGGTGACGCAGAGGACTGCAAATCCTTGCACCCCGGTTCGATTCCGGGCGAGGCCTCCAACTTCGAGAATTCCCAACACAATCCGCAAAATTTGAGCGATCCGGTTAGCGTTAACTTCTCGTTTACCGACGCGGAGCATGTTGGGCCTGTCTTCCCTTGAAGACACCCCACCATCACCCAAACGCCTTTGCGGGAGCCTCTGGCTCCCGCCTTCTCTTTTGCGTTGGGTTTCCAGGGCTTTTGGTGTGAGTTGTTCCCAGGATCGCAGAATTCCGGTCGCGAAATAGCGGCAGCGCTATTGAACCTCCCAGAGTCGGCGGCTATACCCCCGCCTCCAACCGTGCTCCCTGATAGCTCAGTTGGTAGAGCATTCGACTGTTAATCGAATGGTCGCTGGTTCGAGTCCAGCTCAGGGAGCCAGTTCGCTTTTTCCCGATTTTGCCGGTCGTCAGCGCTAGTGATGCCACTTGCGCTACCCAAGGTTTTCGCAAGCAAATCAAACGGCTCCTTGAAGTCAGCGCGCAATTCACCGTTCGCCCAAGTGAGGTTCGAACACGCGAGATTCCGGTTGTCCTCGACGAGCAGTTGATGGGCTCGCGCGTCAAGAAGAACGTTGTCGATCCGGCAACCAACCAGCTCTACGTCTTCAAGAAGCCGGCCAAGGATCGCGAAGCGCAGATCTGGTCGGAATTGCTGGCCTCCTACATTGCCGGCGATCTGCTGGGCTGGCCGGTCCAGCACGTCTCCATCGCCCGCATGAATGGCGAGTACGGCAATCTCATGCGCCACGTCTTCAATCCCGGCGAGGAGTTCGTCGAAGGGTTCCGTTACTGTGCGCAGAAGGATACCGACTACGACATCAAGGTCGGCACCCATCACACGCTGCCGCTGCTGATGTCGCTTGTCGGGCCGGACGGTGTCCTCGACGTGCCGGCGAATGACTACAGGGCTTTCTGGGCCCAGACGCTCGCGTTCGACGCGCTGATCTCCAACACTGACCGGCATGCCGAGAACTGGGCCGTGATCAAGAGCGGCGGCGTCCAGCGCATGGCGCCGCTCTATGACAATGCGGCCAGCATGGGGTGTGAGTTCGACGCTGCCGGGCTTGCCAAGTGGTTCAACAACAAGGGCGTGTTCGACGCGACCAGGCTGAAGCGTTTCATGGACCGCGGCACCCACCATGTGCGGCTGAAGGAACCCGCCAGGAAGGGCAGCAGGTTTGAAGACGTGGCGGACGCATTCCTGGCCGCGCACCCCGAGCACCGCGGGGTTTTTCAGATGGTCGAGGCGCTCGATCTTGCGCCGTTGACCGAAATTCTCAATCAAATCGAGCAGATAACGGACCTTCCGGCCGCTTATCGGCTTACAAACCCTCGCAGCATATTCATCTCCAAAATCTTGAAATCAGGGCTGGAACGTATTAAGAACATTGTTGTTAGGAGCAAGCCGTGATTACGCATCCCATTCAGACGCAGCGCGCGTTGCTGACGTGGCAGTCGCCATTGGACCTGCCCGAGCTTTCGCGGGAGCGCCGTCCTGTGGGCGAGTTGGTATGTCAGGGCGGCAAGGCCCGGTTTGCCTATCTCAGGGATACGGATGCGTTCCGGAAAGCTCAGGACGAAGGCTTTGTCGGCTACCCTGGCCTGTCGCTGGACGACTCTGCGCGTTACGACGATGCGCTTGAGATCCTGATGCGCCGGCTGCCACCGCGCGGCCGGGCAGACTTCGACGATTTCATGCGCACCTTTGGTCTGTCGCCAAAAGCAGAGTTCAGCGATCTGAGCCTTCTGGCCTACACGGGTGCGCGCGTCGCGAGCGACAGCTTCAGCATATCGGAAACGTTCGACGGTTTTGACCGGCCGTTCGACTTCATCTTCGATGTTGCCGGTTACAGGTATCGTCTGGACAAAGCCGAAGGTCTGCAATCGGGCGACTGTGTCCGTCTCGTGGCTGATCCACACAACAAGCATGACTCCGATGCTGTGTGTGTCGTGCGGGACGACGGACGCGATGTTGGTTTCATCAACCGGCTGCAGGCGGCACGCGTGCTTCAATGGGTCCAGCAGGATGCCATTGAGGCCAAGGTCTTCCGTTTGAACGGTCGGCCTCAGTACCAGCGCTTGTTTATCCTGGCGTCTGTGCATCCAAGGGTGCGAGCTGCTGCCGCTTAGCACGTCTGACACTTGAACGATTGAACAGCGAGCGCTTCACTTGGCGCTCGCTGTTTTCGTTTTCCCACCCCACACGCCAAGCCGTGATCTCGAAGACCTGGGTGGTCGCACTATGGGGATGCTGGGGACAACCCAAAAATACCCGCTTCCCACAATTCAAATGTTCGCTATTTGTTCTTGCCATGGCTGGCTATCGCGGCGATAACACAACCGGCTTTCAATCGCCGGCGCAGGACTACATCGAGGGCGTCGTCGATCTTGCCGCCGTGCTCGATCTGCGCCGCCCCGGCCGCTATCCCGTGCGTGTCAAAGGACAGGCGCTGGAGGATCGCGGCATCCGCGATGGCGACATTCTGGTCACCGATGCGACGACTGAACCACGACCCGGGGTCGTGTGCGTCGCGATGATCGGCGGCGATGTGATCCTTGCAACGCTCAGCCGCCGCAAAGGCGACTGGATGCTCGTGCTCTCGTCAGGCAGCGCAGTTCCGATCACGGAAGACGTCGAAGTTTGGGCCGTGGTGCACGCGCTCGTGCGGACCGAGCTCTAGATGCTCGTGTTCATCTTATGCGCGCGGTGATCCCATGTTCGCCTTGATCGATGGGAATTCCTTCTACTGCTCGTGCGAGCGGGCATTCGATCCCACGCTCCGCGGCAAGCCTGTCGTCGTTCTCTCCAACAATGATGGCTGCATCATCGCCCGCACGCAGGAGGCGAAGGACCTTGGCCTCAAGATGGGCGAGCCCTGGCACATCGCCTCGAAGCGCAAGGGCCTTGAGAGCGTTGTCTGGATGTCGTCCAACTACACGCTCTATGGCGACATGAGCCGGCGCATGTACGAGCTTCTCGTCGAGAAGGCCCCCGCCGTCGAGCCTTACTCGATCGACGAGATGTTCATGGACTTCACGGGCATTCCCGACATGCCCGCCCTCGCCGCCGACATGCGCACCTATGTGCGCCGCGTCGCCAAGATCCCGACCTGTGTCGGCATCGGCCCCACCAAGACGATTGCCAAGCTCGCCAACAAGGTCGCCAAGTCCTATCGCGCTGGAACAGGCATCTGCGATCTATCCACCCCGACCGCCCGCGATGCCGCCTACACCACAATTGACATCTCCGACGTCTGGGGCATCGGTCCTGCCTCGCAGGCCAAGCTCAGGAAGCGTGGCGTCATGACGGTTGCGGACTTCCTCCTCATCCCCAGGGAGGAAGTCCGCGGCCTCATGACGGTTGTTGGCGCCCGCACGCATGCTGAACTGAACGGCATCAGCTGCATCGGATTTTCCGATACGCCTGCGACCCGCAAGAGCCTGGCCGTCACGCGCAGCTTCGGTCAGGCCGTGACCACCTGGCGCGAGATGGAACAGGCGATCGCGTCCTACGCCACCCGGGCGGCGGAGAAGCTGCGGAGCCACGGTCTCATGGCGACCGCCATGCAGGTTTTCATGCGGACCAACGAATTCAACAAGGATCCGAAATACGCGAACCAATCGACCTTCGGTATTGAGCCAACGATGGACACGCTCGCGCTGATCAAGGATGCCCTTCGCGCTGGCCGACAGCTGTGGCGCCCGGGCTATCGCTATGCCAAGGCCGGCGTCGTCCTCATCGACCTGCAGACGATCGACGACACGCCTCTTATCCTCCTGCCGTCGATCGACCCTGATCGTTCTGCCCGGTTGATGTCAGCCATGGACGCGATCAACCAGCGCTACGGCAAGCGAGCGGTTGTGCCGGGACGGCATGGATTGATGCAGCGCTGGTCCATGCGACGTCAACGCCTTTCACCCCGCTATACGACCGAGTTCGACGACATCCTCACGGCCAACGCTTGATGCACAGCAGGTCCCTATGACCGACGATTTCGTCGTCGAAGGCTGGCGTCCACAGGGGCTCGCACATAATGTCGGGGCGAGCAGGGAGACGATAATGACGAACACAGGTTCAATCGTTGCGGCAGTCAAGCTACGCAGCGAACGTCAGATTGTCCGGGCCCTGTGCGCGCACAATGCGACGTCTGCGGCAGCAGCGACAGCGATAGATGTGCACCGGCCTCTTGGCCAAGCGGCGCTTCGATCGCTCGTTCGCAGCGGGGCCATCAAGCAGGGCGCGGCCTCGACCTATTATCTCGATGAAGACGCCTACCGCCAGATGCGGCGCAAGCGCGGGAGGCTGATGGCTATTCTGATATTCATCGCGTTCGCCATCGCTGTCGCGGCTTTCGTCTACGCGACAGTCTTCCAGAACTAGCGCGACGACAGACATTCAAACGAATAGACGCACGCCGATGGATGACATGACGATGGATCATCCATCAGGAGCCTTAGACAGATTCACGGCGACCCGACACCGGACGGTACTGCCTTGACACGCGCACGCTCAGCATCGGGCGTCGACGGCCGGGGTTCGCCGTGCGATGACCATTTAAGACAAGACGCTGATGGTCAAACGACTCCGGCGCGACCGGCATGCGATCAGCGTCCCGTACGTTTACGATTGGTTAGACCCATCCGCCCAACGTGCGGCAATGGATCAAAATGCTGAAAAGATGATCGTCTACGCTGTCGGAGCGCTGATCACCTTTGTGATCATGGCTATTCCGGCCGGGAGAGGGACGGTCGACGCAAGCTCCGCGCAAGGTGTGGTGCCGGCTTTCCTTACTGCCATCGTATGGCCGATTGCGATTTTTGTATCGCTGCGGAGACTGATTGGGCAGCTGGGATCAGCGTTCAGAAACTAGAGCGCATGTCCAGGACTGCAGCTTCACGTAGCTCGACAGGCGCCGTCGCGGCCTGGTTCACACCATGCCGGCATCCTCGTCCTGCATCCGGACATGCGGCCCGCTGATACGCGGGTGTTGCCAGCGCCTGGAGGGCGCGCACGTGCGCGCCCAAGCCAAGGTCGATCCGCCTCCCCTCCAGGCTTGACGTACTATCACGCCGCAAGCTGGCGCCAACCGCCATGCCGGGTTGGCGCCAAGGTCGGATCGAGTGATCAGAAGCGATAGCTGCCGCCTGCCAACAGGGCGTGTGACGTGAACTCGGCCGTCACCGCGCGCCCGGAAAAGCCAACCATCTCCGCGTCGTCCATGCTGAAGTAGCGATAGCGCACGTGGACATCGATATTGCTCGTGAGCGGCTTGCGGACACCGAGAATACCCTGCCAGGCGAAACGCCGGTCGTCCTTGTCGTCGAGAACAGGATTGGATCCTGTCGCGGTGACGAGGCCCGAAACCTTGAGGTCTGCGACACCGGCCCCGCCGCCGACGAAGAAGGTGAAGTCGCTGAGGCTGGCGACATCGAAAGTCGCATTCGCCATCAGAGTGCGTGCGCTGATCTCGCCGTCCGCATCCTGGGAGCCGGCGGCGAGTGTCACGCCCGAGCCGAAATTGCTCGTTACCTTGTCGACATCGGCAGACTGTAAGCCAGCCTCCAGTTCAACACGGAATGCGCCAAACCGGTACCCGAGTGCTGCTGAGCCGGTAAAGCCGAGATCATGGTCGGTCGACACGCTGCCAGTCGATCCGACCGTGGCGCCGGGCGTATACGTCTGGTCAGTCTCCGACGAGAGGAGTGCACCGAGCTCGCCAGCAAGATAGACCCCGCTTTCCTGTGCGAGCGCTGGCGTTGCAACCAAGGTCGACGACAAGGATGCCAGAACAGCTAACCTACGCATTTTAAATCCCCGAAACTACCGATGCACTTTGGCCGGCTGGTGTCGCCACATGCCATAGCGAAAGCGCCCTCAATGGCGCTCCATCCTGACAAGCGCAGAAGCTCCGCAAATCGGATCAGGCTTTATTTGAAGCCTGACTGCGTGCTGTTGCTTGGAGGCTCGCCTCGGATGTGCAGCGACACCGGAAGGGCACTGGCAGCGCTGACGTCAGTTCCGCTTCGCTCCGATTATGGCGGCCTGGAAGGAGCTCATCGTCGTATCGTGATAGTTACCATTATTGTCGACAACACGGACGTTCACCTCTCCGGGATTGAGCCAGGCTGACGCAGCAGCGCTCCAGTTCGTTCCTGGAAGGGGTGGCGGGCCGCCCCTGCCGTACGCGCTTTCGTAACGCTGCAGATAGTCTCCGCCCAGCCCCTGAGCCGCCCACCACAGATCGGAGGCGCCCTTTTGATCGAGCTGTTTCCCGAACAGACGGGTCCAGGTGGCAGTTGCCTGCTCGACATACTGCGCACGACGTCGCGCGTTGTTAGCGGCGATGGTTTGCAGGAGCGAAGCCCGCGCTTGCTCCGCAGCCTTAAACTCGGCCGAGAGGTCATGTCGTTCGGAATATTTCTGCAACCAGACAACCTCTACATTGCTGGGCTCGATGTTCTGCGCCATGCGTTGGAAAATGCCGTTGATCCGTTCGCGCTGGAAAGCCTCATCTCCCCAGACCGGCACGAAGGCGAAGTCGGCGCGCTGGCGCGAGAAACTGTAATTCGTCATGCGGTAGCCGCAGTCGCCGTAGAGCGCCCGCGGCGCACTCGAGCATGCCAGTCTGTATTTGCTGGTGTTGAGCCCGTGCATGGCCTGGATATGGGCCGCCCAGAGACTGGCCAGGGCGATATAAGGCGCGCTCTCGATCTTCGTGTCGCGCACTTCGAAGGGGAAGGCGCGATTGATGGGCATGTCTTTCAGGGCGTCGTAGACGAACTCCATCGCTTGCTTGTCGCCGGTCTCGGCGAGTTGCTGCAGGCGCTGGAAGTCCGGCCAAGTCATCCCTGAGCGTACGCGCTGTCCGATCTGCTGCACCTCGGCTTTTTCCGACGCGGACAGCTTCCGCAAGTTGAAGCGGGGCCGGTGAAGCTCGACCACTTCTTCCGGCACGCGCTGCGCACGACTGTTGCGTGCGATGCTATCTGCGTCCGCGGATGCCGCGGCGCCGATCGCGGGCGCCGGTGTCTGACGCAGCCCGGAGATGGCAAGCGCGCTTGGCTTTTGCTCGCCCGCGAGATTTTTCATCCAGCAGTACGAAGCCGCCCCGCCCTGTGGCGTGTAGAGCGTCCAGGCTTGGCACACGCCATCGCTCTCGCAGGCCGCCTGACACGCTTTCCAGTCGTCCTTCGCCGTCAAAAAGCTTCTGTAGTCGTTACCCACGCGGTCCATACCGAACTCGGGCTGCCAGCCCTGAGCCATGGCCCCCACGGACAAGCCAAGCGCCGCGACCGTCGAGATGGCAAAGGCCCGCGTAACTTTCATCGATTGTCCCCCATGCCGACCGCAGGCACACTAGGAGCATTTGCGGGAGAATTCCAATCTTCGAGGCAGCGCGCTTCTGTGACGGCCCTTTGGACGACGCGGCTGCAGAGGACGCCTGCGCCATAGCCTATAGGCCTTGTGGTGACGTCTTTCCAGACCGGTCGTCGGCTTGCTCTGGTCCGACACGTCAGTCCCCATGAGGGCCCAGGTCCGATGCATTAGACACACAAGCGACGTACGTTGGACGCAGGCTTATGCTCCCGCACTCAATCTGGGTCTTCTTCAGGAACCAGCATGGTGCAGATCTTCCACCCCGCGAAAGCGCCAACGAGCTGCGCTAAAATAAAGCCCGGCACGTCTGCCATGCGGACACCCGCGAACGTATCGCTGAGGGCGCGCGCCACGGTAATGGCCGGGTTTGCGAACGATGTGCTCGCGGTCCACCAATAGCCAGCGGTTATGACCAGAGCCACAGCCGCAGCGACCGCCTGGGGTCTCCAGCGCCGGGTAGCGAGAATCGCGAAGACCAGAGCGAATGTCGCGACGCCTTCGCTCAGCATCTGGGCTCCGCCGGACCGCTCGTGCTGCGCTAGCTGCAGCACCGGCAACTCAAACATCGCATGCGCAAGCCATGCGCCGCCGACGCACCCAAGCACCTGTGCGACCACATACAGCGTGGCCATGCCGAGCGAGAGCTGACGCCGCAACGCCATCACCATCGACACGGCCGGATTGAAATGGGCGCCTGACACGGGACCGAGCGTCGTCACCAGCACGAACAGCATCGCGCCCGTGGCTACGGTGTTTCCAAGCAACGCGACGGCGTCATTGCCTGCCGAAAGCCGGGCGGCGAGCACGCCGGACCCCACAACTGTGCCCGCGAGCATAGCTGATCCGACCAGCTCGCTTGCCAGCTTCTGTTGCAGCGAGACGTTCATATGAGCTGCCGACGCAGGAGAGCGGCGCTTGCAGGGCACAGTGCGGCGAACTGCGTTGAATCGGCAATTTCGGCCGGGGCTTCTGCGCGATCTGTCCACTCGAAACCGGCCGCCTGGAAGAAAGTTTCCGCGGTTTCGGTCAGCGCGTACAGGCAAGCAATACCATGTTCCCGCGCTTCGGTCTCGGCGCGCTCATAGAGTTGGCGGGCAATCCCCTGATGGCGGAAGTCCTCGGCCACGGCCATGGAACGCACGAGCCCGAATCCGCCGCGACGCTCCACGCCGATGACGCCGACGAGCGTCTCACTGGCCTTTGCTCCGAAGAACAGGCTGATGCTTCGGTCAATGTCGGACGTCTGAAGTCTGGATCGGGTGAGCAGATCGAGAGCTTCAGCCGTGCTGATGTCGAGCGGCGCAATCGTAACCCCCATGACCACCCCCTAAATCGATGCCAGCCGAACGCGCGCGTCGATCTTTGCAGCGCTTTCCTTGCGCTCGCTGTAGCGGTCAGTGAGATAGCTGGAGACGTCCCGCGTCAGGAGGGTGAACTTCACCAGCTCCTCCATCACATCGACCACCCGGTCATAGTAAGAAGAAGGCTTCATGCGTCCGTCTTCCTCAAACTCCTGATAAGCCTTGGCCACGGATGACTGGTTCGGAATGGTCACCATCCGCATCCACCGCCCAAGCACACGCATCTGGTTGACTGCGTTGAACGACTGCGATCCGCCCGACACCTGCATCACGGCCAACGTGCGCCCTTGCGTCGGCCGGACCGAGCCGACCGACAGCGGTATCCAGTCGATCTGCGACTTCATCACGCCTGTCATCGCGCCATGACGCTCTGGGCTGGTCCAGACCTGCCCCTCCGACCAGGCGCTCAGGTCACGCAGTTCCTGAACTTTCGGATGATCGGGCGAACCGTCATCCGGAAGCGGCAGGCCCGCTGGGTTGTAGATTTTCACCTCAGCGCCGAAGTGCTCCAGCAATCGTGCCGCCTCCAGTGTCAGGAAACGGCTGTAGGAATGCTCGCGCAGCGATCCGTACAGCATAAGAATGCGAGGCTTGTGCGTTGAGCGCGCCGCCAGCAAGTCATTGCCCGCGGAAATCTGCAAAGCTGCAGCCATCACATTGGGCAGGCCTTGAAGTGCGCCGCTCATTTGGCGGCCTTGGGTCCGCATGAGCCCGGGGCGCATTCTGCGGGCGCAGCGCCATCTGCGCAGCATTCGTCGGACAGATAGCCAATAAGCGTGCTCATCGTTGCATACTGCGCCGTGCAGATAAGCGTCGTTGCTTTCCGCTCCTGTTTGATCAGGCCGGTCTCAACCAGCTCCTTGATGTGATGCGACAGGGATGATGCAGCCATGCCCATCTTGTCCTGCACCGCGCCCACAGAAAGCCCGTCAGCGCCAGCGCGCACGAGAATCCGATAGATCTTGAGGCGCAAAGGGTTGCCCAACGCGCCCAACTGCGCAGATGCTTTTTCGAGTTTCATTGAAATATGTTTGCATTGACGATCGCCTGGCGGTCAAGCCAATTTCGACAATTTTCGAAATACTAGATTGCGGGTGATCGGGTCGACGGATTTTCCCGAAATTGCGCGATGGTGCTACCAATCATTATTGGGACTGAAAGCCCGGCGACGGCGCGAGAAGCCAACCGTCTCGATGGTCTGCCGCTTAGCTTTGCCGCCGGCCACCAGATCTGAGTATGCGTCCGGCACTCAATGAACGCGTCACAAGAACCTGACAGCTCTCAGCGACGACGTTGCGACATGACGCGGTCCGCGATCAGTCTTGGTAGTCCCGAAAAATCCAGCGCTGCGCCGCAAGACCTTCACCGCAGGCGCCTTCCATGAGCACGTGTTGCTCATTTTCTTCCTTTACATAAACACACGTTCCGCCCGTACTGGCTATCTGACCGGCCGCCGTCAGCCGCCATGTTTGCGTAGCCAAGTTGGCGCAAGCCGCCAACTCCACGTTGCCAAAGGCAAAGCCGCCCGCAAGACAAGAGCCCAGGAGCCGGAATTGTCCGTTAGCGGCGCGATCAAAGCTGAACACCTGCCCCCGTTTGTCCTCGCATGGCGTCAGGTCGAACGCGCTATCATACGCGATGCATTTGCCCTGATGCACTTGCGATTCGAAAGTGCCTGTCGCTGGCTTTCTCAAGTCGGAAGTAGCATTCACAACGCGCCAGCGCAGCGCTTCGGCGTTCTGATCGCACTCTCCGCCAAAGATCATTGCACCAGATTCACTGGTCGTGCCCAACACCGAAAGGCAACGGTCAGCACCGTTGCGCAACGCGCCCTCCGACGTGAACCACCAGGTCTGCGCTGGCGACCCGTCGCATACTTCTGCGAACAGCTCCGGATAGTAGCCATCGCCGCGCGGCTCGAGACATTTTCCTTGATGACGAATGGGACCGCCAAATTCTCCCGTAACGGCGGAGAAGCTGAACGCCTGCGTCACCGAACCATCGCATGGTCGGCTTTCGGACGCTCCCTCGGGCGCGCTCATGGACATGCACATGCCCGGGAGCCGTTCATGCTGCAGCGTCGCTACCCGGGTCTCTGTCACGAACCGCCATTGCTGGGCGGACTCAGGTCTGCACGGTCGGCTACGAATGACATCGCGACCGTTTTGGCTCTCAGCGGTCGCGCACAGGCCAAGCCCGTTCACAAGCTTCTGGTCGGTCCGATGGAGCCACAGGCTTTCACGACCCGCCCCGCAATCGCTGATGCTCATCCCGCCATCAAGATAGCCTGCCGTCAGGCATGCGCTCTTGATCCAGTACTGGCCGTGCTGCGCCGCATTGAAGCTGAAGCGCTGCTCGGAAACATCCGCACACGTCGCCAGTCCCAGAAAATTGCCGGCGTCGATCCACGCAAGGCACCGCCCTTCCCGTCCGACAAGCTCGAACCGGCCCGTCATGTTGCGGTAGGTCTGCTGCGTGGCGTCGACCTGCCGCCAGCTTTGGGGGGCCCCGCGTTGCGGACATTCGCCGGCGTGAAGCCGTTCGCCCGAGCGGGATGACAGGCCCAGCAGCGCAAGACACCGCCCCTCGCCATTGCGCACCTCTCCAGAGGCCGGAAATGTCCAGGTCTGCGCGGCCGACCCGTCGCAGGCCACCGCGAAAAGTTCGGGATAATGGCCTTGGCCCCGCGGCGCGAGGCATTTGCCCGCATGACGGATTGGTCCGCCTTCCTTGACTGGCAGCTCGATTTCCTGATCAGGGGATCCGTCGCATTCGCGACTCTCCGCCTGTCCCTCGTGGCCGGTCATCGACAGGCACATTCCCGGCAACTTATCCGGTTGCAACGTCACAGCCTCGGCCGGAAAGGCGAAGCTTGCGCACGCCATGACGAGCCCAACAACGAAACAGGAAATCCTCATGTCTTCGCGCCCCACGATCCCGCTCCCATCCAACATGCATCGAAATGTCGTCAGGACCTTGTGGCAGATCGAAGGCCGGCGCCGGACAGGAATGCGACGCGCATACCGCGTCGCTTCGGGCTCCTCGACAGAGTACACTATGCCTGCTTTGTGTGCTCTCTGTTCTTCCCAGCCGCACTCATGATCAAGCGGCCAGCCGTCCGGAGCCCGGCCTTGAGATCTGCGATTCGCATGAAAAGCCTGACCATGATCGGCGTCCTGTTCGCCGCCGTCCCGCCCGTCGCCCTCGCTCAGGATGCCGTCCCACCCTTGCAGCCGCCCTACCCGACCGCACCGCCGCCACAACAGTGGCCCATGGCGGTTCGCCCTTTCGGCTTTGGCTACGATGCTTCTCGCCAGACAGAAGATGCAGTCGCAGCCTTGGCGGTACGTGGTTTCTTTCAGATCGCAATGCCAGCCGCGCTGACCGCACTGACCGAACCGGCGCTGGATTGTCTGCGCCGGGACCGCCAGGACCATACCTGCGTTCAGACGGCGGTGAGTGGGATCACATTCGAACACTTCGATCCCCTGAACCTGGTGTTCGTGGACGGGCGGCTGGAGGGTGACACACTTTCCTGGACCTGTGTCGGGCGCGCCCGAATTGTCTCCGTCGATTTCGCGCTTCAGGATTTCTTCACCCCGGACCTGAAAGCGCGTCAGACAAGCCGCAATCGCGCCCTGGCCTGCATTGAACGCGCGCTGGGCTTTGATCGCACCAGCGAGCACACCGACCTCTAGCGCCTGAAGGACGTCACATATTTAAGGAAAGCGATCGCCTGGGCCCATCAGAGGCCGACCATGCCTCTCAGCTTCGCCAACAAGGGTTCAAAGTCGAAAGTCTCAGTCCTCGCTGGAACCAGGTTGCAGGCGGTGATCAGAGCCTCGATCCCCGCCGACCCCGGTGTTACCGGCGCCAGATTCTGGTGGGCCCCTATCACCCGCTTGGCGACGACCGGCGCGCCAACGTCGCCGAAATTATAGAATGACCGATACGCCGGCGCAGACGTTCCCGCCTGACAGCGGATCAGGTGTGTTTCGGAAACATAGTCAAACCTGACGCCGTCTTCGAACGTGCCGCCCCGGTTCAGGGTAACGGTCACCGCAGATAGCAGTCCGCTGCCGCTATACGGTCCCGTCGCCGGCTGGATCGAGGCCATGTCGAGCGCCCTCACCTGTTGGGTATCGCTCTTGACCACCATCCAGCCTGTCCGTTTAGGCGGTGGCGCGGAGGCCATCAGCCGGGCCATTGAGCGAATTGCGAGCGCGTCGGCCGTCGCAGACGGCGCCCCGGTGATGACGTCGTCCGCGCAGGCTGCGTAACCGACGTGATAGTCGATCGTGTCGGGCTGGATCGGTTTGCGGGCAGCGCCGGGCGGGGAGATTACAGCTCCGGCCTGGGTCTGACCGAATTGGAAATACTCTTCCCGCACCCACATGATCTCATTGCGGTCGCATGCGACGTCAGCATGGCCCACGACATAGCCGTACTGCGTGTTGCCATAGACCACGCCCGCCCTCGGAACGAGCATGATGTGGATACGCCTGACGTCGGCGCCAGCCGGAAAGGCGTAGGACGCCGACTTCTGGATAGAGTGGCGATCGAATGCGCCCACAAACTCCTCGCTCTCGAACGCCGGCGCCCATTCCGCAGCAGCCTGCGCTTCCGCGGGAGAAGCCCACACAAGCCAGGGCAAGGCGACTGAAAGCTTGAGAGCGTGGACGATTGCGGCAGCGGATTGGCTTGACATGAGATCTTCCCCGACCGGATTCCTCGAACTGCGCTGATGGCTGAGCCGCAAATTAGGAGCTGTGACGTCGATGGAAAGCCGTTTTGTGGGCATTGCGCGTCCAGCCTGTGCGCCGCTGGCCGCTCAGTTTTTAGGCCCGCCCGGCTGGCATGTCCGGAAGGCGCATTCTAGCGGGAACGGATCACTTTGCGAGGTGAGGCGCTCTGACGGTCTGGTCCCGGGGTTCGCACCAGAAGGGAATTAGCTGTGGCGACAGGCCTCTGCCGCAGAACCTCATCAGCAGCGCGAGTGGACAAACTCGCGCAATTCTCCTTAATCACCTGTCAACCCGATGACACACGAGGACGCCACCCATGCGATCGCTTCTGGCGACACTGGCCTTGGCGCCCACGATCATCTTTCCAACCGCCGCGCAGGCCTGCCCAACCACACCACTCACCAGCGCCGCCCAGCATGTCGCCGAGGTGGACACGGTCTTCCGGGGCAGATCGGTCGGCAGTACGCCCGACCCTGCCGCACCCGGGTTGTTCGCGATCACCACTTTTGAAGTGACAGCGCCGCTCAAGATGCTGTCACACTGGTCCTTCACGCTGAATATCGCTGTGCGGCACCCGATCGCGGATGCGCAGGGGCAAGGTCAGGTCGCTTACGAAACTGGCGCAGAAGCGTTGGTGGCGGCGCGCGTCGGCCGCGATGGCATTCTCTACACAAGTGCCTGCGATGTGCCGCGCTGGGCGGAGAACGATTATCGAGCGGCGCTCTACCTCGCTCCAGCGCGATGAGCGGGCTAGGTCTTTGCAGGTTACCCAAATTCCGTGGGAAGACACAAGTAGATGCGTCCGTCACGCTCAGGCTTCGGTCGCGCACCACGACGAACGCTCCTGTCCGTGCTTTGAAAAAATTCGCTCTGATACTCGCGCGGCTCTACGAGTAACGGTGACGTTGATGGCGCGCGGATCTCGGTGGCCGATTGGCGGCTTTGGAAGGTGACGCCCGCCGGGCAGGACGCCGCTCAAGGGCGCAGAGCGCAGCGTCCCTTGAACGGTGGGCGCGGCATGCGGGAACCGAACGGTCCGCCAAGCGGGCGCGCTCGATGCTGCCCTGATAAGCGGACCCGGCCCGTCTCAATACTGCGACTGCGCTATCGTCATCGAGTAGCCGCAACTCCGCCCGCCCGTCGCTGCGAAGGGAACTGGCGTCTCGAACCTTTCGTCAAAGCCGCCAAAATAGGCAGAAGCCTTTTAGGGTGCTTCCTCTCTACTCGCGGACGGTAGCTTCCCTTTGCACAACCTGCTGGACACTCGCCACATGGACCACACCCCTTGAAGCCAAGGGGGGATGTTTGACAAAGTGGCGTTACGAGCGCGGGGAATAACGGGAGAGCCCGAAGTGTCCAGAGAGACGGCAAGTTGGACATGCTCGGCTCAGTCGCTCACGCAGCGGATCCCGTGAGTCTGGTCTTGGAGCATTATCGCAAAAAAAGGGGGGGCAGTTTGCCCAAGTTTGCCAGGCCGCATCCCGTTTGTCGACGCCTTCATGGGTCAGCGCGCCGACAATGCCGCCCAGGACGCCTCCACCGACCGCCCCAACAGCTGCGCCCGCCGCGGTTGAAGCCAGCCAGCCGGCTGCAACCACCGGACCCAGGCCGGGGACGGCCAGCAGCCCGACGCCGCCGCCGATCAGCCCGCCTGTCGTTGCGCCGCCGGCTGCGCCTTCTGCGCGGTCATCCTTTCCATTGAGATTGTCGTCCTTGATCCGGTGGTGATGGTGATGAAGCTTGTCGTGGCGGATGCCTTCCTCGCCATACCATTCTTCACGGTTATTCGCGACGAGGCTGATATGGTCGGGTTTCACACCCATGCCTTCGAGGCGGTCGATCGCGCGAACGGCGTCGGCGGGATGATCGAAAAGACGTACGATGGTGTCGGCCATGATTTGCTTCCTATTGAGGCTGTGTCGGCGCGGGCGTCGCAGGCGGGACGGTCGCGGGCGCAGTCGCTGGGTCCATCGGGGCGCTGCCTGTCTGCGTCGTGACGTTGCCCTGATAGTCCACAACGACCGTAACGCTCGCACCGTCCTTCATCGCAGCGCCCTGCAAGGTTCCGTCCGCCGCCTGTGTCAGCGCGCCGACGTCAGCATACCCTGCCGCCGTTGCGCGCTCGCGTGCCTGCTCCTGCGTGAATGAATTCGCTCCCATCGCCGGAGCTGTCGTTGCGCGTTCTGCCGCGGCCTCATCGGTCGCGACGGCCGGATTGGTCTTGTCAGATTCCGGCGCGCAGCCGGCAACCATCGCAGCCATGGCTGCGCTTGCGAAGAGTATTCGCATGTTTGCTCCCTGAGAATTTTGTCGCGTCTGTTCCTGCGTGACGCGTAACCTAAAAGAGAAAGAATAGGCCGCGCGGCAAGAGTGCAGCACCAAAAACCTCACACTGCACCACGATCAGAAGCTGCCCGCCTAAACCTAGGTGAAAGTCAGCACGTCGTCACAAGCCTTGGGAGCCGAGTATTGGGCAGGGAACGGGTTGTCGAAAGGCTGCGTTCGGGAAGGGTTGGAAAAATTGCATCCCTCCTGCAACCGCTTCTCCACACGGTCATTTTCACGAGATCATTTTTCAGAGTGAGATGATCATGCCCCGATTGCTGAACAAGGATGAGCAAACGCGTGCGGTTGAACTCGCTGTCGCCGCTGAGCGCGCCAAGCGGCCGGATGCGATCGGAATTTCTGTGTTCGTTGATCCGACCGCCAAGGACGATGGAACGATCGGCTATCACGCCGTCATTAGGATCGATGGCAGATTGCCGCCCACAGACAGCCAGGACGGTAAAGGCGGGGTCTGATCACTGCGGGAGCACGGCCCGTGAGCCGTAGGATGACTGGCCGGGACCGCTGTCGCGGCTCGTCCCTCAGCGCCTGCCGTCAGGGCTGGCGCTCAAGGGCGCCAGAGCGCAGCGTCCCTTGAACGCCGGCACAAGGCGGGCGACGGCCGGCGTGACAGCCCGGCCATCTTGGATTGCGAGCGTAAGTGAATTGCACGCACCCCGCTGAGGTGTCGGCTGGTAAGCTGGATGCCAGCCCTATTCGGACCGCCGCGTGCATTTCGAATAATAGCTATACTTGAAACCTCGACTTGGGCCCGGATTTTTTCGCTCTCGTCAGTGGATGTGGAGTTGTCGCCGCCGCCTTACTTGCTTTTGCAGAGATGTCACCGTGGATGATGATCTGCCAAACCTGCAAATCCCCGACGCCCATCAGGGTACGCCCGCTGAATTTGCAGGCGCTTTGTAGTTTGGGTCGATCCAGTTGTAGAGAAAGTCATAGGGCTTGGGCAGCGCCTTGCTGGCTTCCGAACGCCACGTGCCGTCGGCATGCATCCTGGCGGCGGTGTAAAGGGATTTTCGGGCCACAACTTGCTCGGCTGCCGGCAGTCCCTGCACCTGTTTGTAAGCGTCGCCAATAAGGGCCCGATAGCTTTTCAGTGTCGATGCGGCACTGCCGGCCTCGGCTCTGTCCTTGGCGTAGGCGGCATCAAGCGCGGCCGCGATCGACATCTTGGTCAGCATCCTGTCGAGGTTCTGCGTGTCAAACCAGCGCGCTTGCGGAATGGCAAGTGTTGAGCCGGGCCTGGTGACGATGGTCCAACTCATGCGCTCCAATTCACTTTGATCGGACTCGCCCCAATCATAGCGGATATTATCGCGCGTGGATTTCAGGACATCGATGTCGGCGATGATCCGTGTGAGAAGGGCAGCGCTGTCGGATCGATCGGGCGAACGCTTCAGCATGGCCAGCGTTGCGCGCGCCCGATGCGCATGGATGGACGAAAGATTGTAGGCGTTGCCCTGACAGTTCGCGATCCGCTTGTTGATGATGTTCATGCCGCCAGGCGAGTCCTGATTGTTTTTGATCCAGTAGGAGACTTCCTGGGTGAGGCCTGTCTGGTAGACATCGCACTGGATCGGCGCATCCCCCGCCTTCGCCGGCGTGTTGGACGGCGCCAACCGCCCCGCTCTTGCTTCGGCCACCAGCAGCGTGTTGATGATGCGCTTGGAGACATCATAATTGTCGGTGAAATTGATGTTCAGGGTCTGGTTTGCCCGATTGAGAATCGGCCGCGTCCGGTTGTCCTTCGGCATGCTGCGATGCATGCGCTCTAGCGCAGCAAAACCGTCGGATGCGTGCGCCAGGAGGTCGTCAGGCGTCACCCCGGACCGCGCTGCGAGATTGGCAAAGCCAAGTGCTGCAACCTTCTGCGTATAAGGGTCATCCGGACAAGATTCCGCAATGGACCGGAGCGATGTAGCGACCCCGTTGGCGCCGACAGTTGCGTCACCGGAGTCAAAGAAACTGTTTGCGGCTGTCTGGAGTTGAGCAGACGAACACTCTGCCCAGCCAGGTTGCGCCGTCATCACCCAGCCAAGACCCAAAGCTGCTGCCGCCAGGCGTTGTCTCATTGGCTCGCTCCTCTGGATGAAATCGAATCATTGGCGCCCAATTGCTTGAGCGCGCTCGCCGCAATTTCAGGATGGCTATAGCTCATGAAGCGCCCTGTTCCGGGGACGATCGAGGCGTCCGCATCCGGGAGGACATCGCGCCAGTACTGCAAGGTCTCTTCAGGATCGTGGAGGCTATCATGTTGACCAATGAGCAGCGCAAAGTGCGGCGTGCTCATAACGGCCGCGGGCTTTCCTGTCGTCGCCAGGGCGACCTGTTCCTTGATGAAGCCATCCAGTCGGCCACGCCTGAAATCGACAAGTGCGCGATAGTAGTCTCCGAGGTGTTGGGGCATCTCCATGGTGCGCGCATCAGCTTCGCATCCAGCCGCAGCACGCCGGACATGATCCCTGACGCGCTCGAATGTCATGGAGTTGATCACCCAACGCGACATAATCTCAACCGCCCAGGGACGTTGGGCGAAGTTCCTCTTCATCGTAGCGATGAAGCCAGTCTCTTTCGAACTCGACCTGGCATCGGGATCGGGGTTCATGATGACCGCAGAGCCGATCAGATCTGGCCGAATGGTGTGCAGGGCGAGAACGACCTGCGCCGCGCCTCGCGAGACAAGGTGAAGCTGTCGCCAGCGCATCACGGCGCAAAAGTCGACGATGTCCTGCGCCGCCAGATCAAAGAACGCCTGGCCTGCACAGCCCGGCGGCGCATCTGTCGTGTCGCCAAAGCCTGGGCGATCGATTGCGATCGGCCGAAAACCCTCTGCCTGTAGGGCATAGACCAATGCGGAATTGACGTGCCGGGTTGTCATGCTGCTGTGAAGGACGAGCACGGGCGAGGCGCTTGGCGGGCCATAGTCGCTTGCCACGATCTTCCGATTATCCCGTGCGGCTGCTGACAGTACCTGGCATGCAGGCTCGCCGGACATGGGCCGCCTCGCGGCCAGCCCTGTGGCGATCGACAGCAGCCGCATCTCGACAAGGGTGCGAGCCAGGGCAACCGCATTCGATACCCCGACGGCGGCGAAGATATGAGCGAGTTCCTTTTTGACGAGAGCTTCGGAGATTCCGCAGGCTTGTCCCACAGACCGACGCGTCGCCCCATCTGCAATCAAGGCCCCAATCTTCACTTGACGGGGTGATAGCGCATAGGTCGCCGCAAGAAGCTGATCAGACTCCTCTCCATCCTCGCCCGTCCGACCGATTCCAAGACCTATCATCGTTACGAGGCGCGTCAGGTTCCCTGCTCCGACCACCTTTCGCGCGCTGTCGAGTTGCTCACGCGCGGTTTCATAGGAGATGCCAAGTCTCGCCGCGGTCAGACGCACGTCGCAGGTCTGCAACAGCGCCACCAGCGTCCGCACCACTGCGGGCGAGCATCCAAAGTCGAGAGCGAATGACCTCAGCCTCGCTTCAACAACGGGCCAGTTGAGATAGACGAGCGCCAGGGCCTGGCGTCCCTCAGCTGCCGGCGTTGCTGCAGGCGGCCGAGATTGCGAGCAGATCCGCTCGACGCTTCCGACCATTACAACACTCCGGCCGAAATGCGCGTCGTCGAACATGTCGAACCAGGGAGCAGCCGCCCCTGCCCTGACGCGCCGAAACTGAAACGCGCGCCATGCGGCTGGAAACGTATGCGCAACATCCGGCACGGGAGATGTATCCGGATAAATGATTTCAAGTCGATGCATGCACAAGGTCGACTGTATGGAACGCGCTTTGCGTTCTGTATGTCTGTCGCGTCGCGTTTTGAACAGGCTTGATGCGATGAGGCGGACCTGTGGCGTATCCCTGTTGATCACAATCGTGTCTGGGAGACATGATCGGCCGCACAGGACGAGGCCGCGGGATTTCCTGAGCGTCTGGGCGCCCCTCCCGCTGACATCCCGCAGGATCAGAGGCGTCATTACTGCCGTTTTGCGCCGATAATGGCGGCCTGGAACGAGCTCATTGTTGAGTCATGATAGTTACCGTTCCCGTCAACGACGCGGACATTGACCTCTCCCGGATTCAGCCAGGCGGACGCGGCAGCGCTCCAGTTCGTCTCAGGCATGGGCGGCGGACCACCCTTGCCATAGGCGCTTTCGTAACGCTGCAGGTGTTCCCCACCCAGGTTTTGGGCGGCCCACCACAAGTCAGAAGCGCCTTTCTGGTCCAGCGGCTTGCCGAACAACCGGTTCCAGCTGGCAAGCGATGCCTCACGCGCCGCTGCGCGCTGGCGCGCATTCGACTCCGCGATGGTTTTCAACAGCGACGACCGCGCCGCCTCTGCAGTCTTGAACTCGGCCGACAGATCATGCGTTTCTGAATACTTCTGCAGCCAGACAACCTCGACATTGCTGGGCTCGATGTTCTGGGCCATGCGCTTGAAGATGTCGTCGATGCGCTGGCGTTGAAAGGCATCATCACCCCACACCGGGACAAACTTGAAGTCAGCGCGCTGGCGCGAGAAGCTGTAATTCGTCATGCGGTAGCCGCAGTCGCCATAGAGCGCGCGCGGCGCGCTCGAACAGTCCAGCCTGTACTTGGACGTATCCACGCCGTGCATGGCCTGGATGTGGGCGGCCCAGAGACTGGCCAGAGCTGTATAGGGCGCGCCCTCGATCTTCGCATCGCGAACCTCGAAGGGAAAGGCCCGGTTGATGGGCAGTCGCTTCAAGGCGTTGTAGACCAGTTCCATCGCCTGCTTGTCGCCGCTTTCGGCGAGTTGCTGCAGTCGCTGGAATTCCGGCCAGGTCAGACCGGATCCGATCCATTGTCCGATCTGATGAGCCTCCGCCTTCTCGGCCGCCGAGAGCTTGCGCAACTGGAAGCGAGGGCGGTGAAGCTCGACCACTTCTTCGGGTACACGTAGTGCGCGTACTTTTGCTGCCGCGAGATCGGCCTCCGTGGGCGGTGGTGGCGGAGCCGCGCGCGCGACAGGCTTTGGCGATTGCCTCAGCCCGGACATGTATCGCTTGTCCGTCCTGATCTTGGCGCCAACACCAGCCTTCAGGCGACATACCGCGCTGATGTCGTCGCGCTCGTGCTCGTAGGTCCATGAATCGCAGCGCCCTTCGCCCTCGCATGCCGCCGCACATTTCTTCCAGTCGCCGCGACTTCCGAGAATGAGTGAGCCGCCGAGAGACTCACCGGCGTATTGCACGCCGTCTTCTTTCTTCTGAGCGAAAGCAGCCTCAGGCCAGACAACACTGAACATGAAAGCCGTCAGGGCGAGAGGACGTAAGTTCATGCGATCTCCCAAAAAGCAATATGCGAGGCTGGCCAGCCTCATGCATTGCTCACGCGCCCATATGCCGAATCTAGATGAAGCCGATTGGCGCAGTCACCTCTCACCCCCCAAATGGATACGTGTCCCGGTGCACGCCCAGCTCAGTCAAAGGCGCTCTTCGGAGTGGCGTGCTGGGGCACAGTGGCCTGGACGGGCTCGCTTCAGGCGGTCCGAAACTGAAGGCCTTCCGCATGCCTCCACCCCAAGCCGCGCCACGTGGCTATTGCGAAAGGAACTTACACACTCGCAAGCACAGCTCAGGTACAGACGCCCTCTTCGTCGGTCGCGAACACGGCTGCGTTTACGTAGAAGCTCGCCGGGGCGGTGATGTAGCCGATGTCCGCCGATCCGAAAGGTTCGATCCGGTGGACCGCGCCCATGGAATGCCCGCTCGTCTGCGAGTTCTGGTCCAGCGTGACCTGCACACAGGCGGGGAAATCGTTGGAGTTGAATGCCCGGAATTGCCACCAGCGCGATCCGAGCACGTCTTCTTCCATGTCGCTGACGACCCGCACACCGTGATCGTCGATGATCACGTTCTGCTCGATCAGATAGCTTTCCTCGAACGTCTCGCAGCCCGACAGCAGCGGCGCGACCAGCGCCGCCAGCACACATTTCCGCACGGTTGCCCTCCCACATGATTCCCTCCCCGCGGACAGGAGAGTGGTCATTCGTCACCAAATCAAACCCCGTTTGGGTGCGTCGAAATATTTGAGCGGCCCTGCGGTGT
This sequence comes from Hyphomonadaceae bacterium, assembly GCA_965229115.1. GTDB lineage: Bacteria > Pseudomonadota > Alphaproteobacteria > Caulobacterales > Hyphomonadaceae > UBA7672. Next base: position 2,351,910 of record CBDDIR010000003.1, read on the forward strand.
TCAGGCGTACGGACGCAGAGAGCCAGGACATAACGCCTCCAGCGGCCGATCACACGTCGCTGGCCCTCAAGGTTACGGCCGATCCAAAAAAAACTGCCGGAAGGCTCAATAGCCTTCTTTCAATAGTACTGCCCCTGAAGGAATGGATCCGAAGCTACCAGCTGGCACCAGCGCCTAGTCTCACTTTGCAGGTTTTCAGGTCTTCATTGGACGGACTTACTTGGTGGCCGCATTCCCTCACTGCCCAGGGATCACACATTCACCTTGCGTATCCATTCATCCGAAAACACGGCTCTGACGACTGTTTCAGACCGCGCAGGACGGATCAGGCTTGCGACCAACAACCAAATCATTCGCCCTCAGAATTTAAATCGTACCGTCCTGAAGAACCCGTGATCCCAGCAATCAGTTTCTCCCGCTGTCTATGATGAAGGGACAATTCAGGGGAACATCGTCATGCCATCGCTATCAGCCCGGCTAAGCAGGAGCGGCTTAGGACTTTTCGCGCTTGCCGCGTTGGGAAACCTCGGGACGTCTGGCGCGCTGGCCGAACCGGGTATTTTACTCAGCAGCGCACGACCAGCGGACAGTACCGCGCTGGCGACAGGCGAACAGCTTTTGTTGACGTCGCGTACGTCGGACATTTCCTTTGCCGGCCGGACAATCACGCTGTCCGGCTTCACGGGAATTGTAGGCTATGCCAACGAGTTGGCTTACGTGGTGGTGCTTGATGGCTCGGCGTCCGCTGGCGAGGCCGAGGCGACCGGCGGCCATCTGTTGATCCTGCGCCCGTATGGCGCCGAAGCGTCGGTCGAGCAGTTCGATGCGGCCCGGCTACTTGCCAAATGGTCCGAGGCGGCCAAGGCGGCGGCGCCCGAAGCCTATGCGAGCCTTGAGCGCATCAAGGGTGGACAGGACCTTGGCGTCTGGTTCGGACGACTGGGCCAGACAAGCTTCAATGTCGCGGCGTCGGGGTCTGCAAGAGAAGAACAAGCAACACGCACGCTGATGGGCAATGAGACCGTCCGCGAAATCCGCTTCTCCGGCGCCAGCGATCCGAAGGCAGTCGAACAGATGGTCGCCACGCGTTTTGTCGAAGCATTGCGCAACAGCGACGCCAAGACAGCAGCCGCGCTCCTGGACCCCCAAGCGTTCGGCGGGCGGACGCTGGGTGGCGGCGGAGGCGAGGCGCGTCTGATGGCCGCCCGCGCACTTATCGCGAGCGGGAATTGGACCCAGGCGACGACATCGGAGGCGCCCCAACTGGTGGACGGCGCCTGGCGCTCGGGCGCGGCCACACTGCAGCTGCGCACCGTCGACGACTTCGTATTCGTGAGCCGCGTTTCCGGGGGGACCAAATGAACACGCGTATCCTGTCATCCCGCGCGCTGCGTGCGGCGCTCGCCTACAGCGCCTCGGCTCTGGCGATTGCCTTCGGTCCGGCGGCCTTCGCCCAGGAAACACCGGATCAGGTGCAGATACTGCGCGTCGCCTCGGAAATCGCCGACGGCAAACAGATCCTCAGCACCAGCAGCGACATCCTCATGGCGCGTCACCGCACGGGCGACCAGTCAATGCTCGTCTACGATGCACAGAATGGCGTTGTCGTCGTCGAGCGGGACGGACAGTCGGTGGCGGCGCCGCTGTCCAGCCGACGCGGCCCCGAAGTCAGCTTCGCATACAATTACAAGACCGGCCGGGTGAGCGGCGACAAGGGAACAGCCGCCGTGTTCAACACGTGGATGCGCCCCTTGGCGGCATCGACATCACCTACCGGTGCGAACGCAAACTGGATGGTGACGACCGATCTCCGCGCCTTGGGCATGTTCAAGGCGGGGGCGGCTCCACTCGAACTGAAGCTCAAGCGCAGCTCCCAGCAGGTTGACGGACAGCCGGTCGTCCTGCTCGAGTTCGACATTCCCGCCTTCCAGTATCATGCGCCCGGCGGCGAAACCGTCATCCACTGGGCTCGCGGCTTCGCTGTGGTCGATGCGGACTACAGCCAGATCTTCGCGAGCGGCACGCAGCATCGCGCAAGCGCGATAGCAGCCGATGGCGCGATGAGGCCCATCAGCGTGCGCAACACAATGCATGGGATCGACGCCCAGGGTGCGTGGTCCATGCGCTTTGAAGGCGCGCCCGCAATACGCGCTGCATTTGAACGCGTTGCCGATGTTTCCGGCGAGAAGGCTCACACCGTCGCGGCAGACCCGAACGTGGCCGGTGTCGATCCCTTCCCCGCCATGCTGGCTGATTACCTCGACATGGCGGCGTTCGCGCTGGCTGAAGGCGGCGCCAATCCGGTGCCGCTGGGCGCTGGCGTCGGGACCTCCGCATCCCAGATGCTCGAGGCGATGGGACTGCCTGTGAACACCGCCTCGACGACCGCCATCGAAGCGCTGGGCCTCGATCCCACCCGGTCCCTCGATCCTGCAACGCTCGCCGCTATGCGAGAATACCTCGTGAACACTCCCAGCAACATGCCCGCCCCGCCTGCTATCGACAGCACGGGCTCGGTGTCCAGCGGGGCGCGGGCAAACGCGACGGCCATGCTTCAGGCAATGGGTCTGCCGCCGAACGCCCAGTCTCTCGATCCTGCGACGCTTGCCGCCATGAGGGAGTATCTCGCGAACAACCCAAGCAACATGCCCGCTCCGCCAAACGTGGACAGTACGGGCTCAGTTGCAAGCGGTGCGCGGACAAGCGCGACGGCCATGCTTCAGGCGATGGGTCTGCCGCCGAACGCCCAGTCTCTCGATCCTGCGACGCTTGCCGCCATGAGGGAGTATCTCGCGAACAACCCAAGCAACATGCCCGCTCCGCCAAACGTGGACAGTACGGGCTCGGTGGCCAGCGGTGCGCGGGTGAACGCAGCGGCCATGCTTGAGGCTCTGCAGCTGCCTACGCCCGACGCCTCCACCGCCGCCCTGCGGGCGCTCGGCGTGGATCCTGCCAAGACCTTCGACCCGGCGACGCTGCAATTGCTGAGAGAGTACGCCGCCAACCCAACCAATATGCCCACTCCGCCCGCCGGCGACAGGACGGGCTCGGTGGCCAGCGGATCACGGGTCACGGCGACCGCCATGCTCGACGCCCTCGGCTTTTCTCCGAACCAGACGGTCGATGCCGCAGCCTTCCAGGCGATGATGGTCTACCTCGCGAACAACAAGAGCACGATGCCGCCCCCTCCCGGCAGCGGGCCCGATCTCGGCAGCAAGCCCTACGAATTGCCGTTCAAGGTTGGCGCGAATGGCGAACTCTACCTCGATGCGCCCACCACGCCGCTCACGCCAGAGCAGGCCGCGATCCGCGAAGCGGCTCTCAGGCAGCAGCAACAGGTCATGGCAATGCTGAAGGATCTGGCCAAAAGCGCGTCGGAAGCGACCAACCCGACGACGCCTAACCTCAACGGCCAGCAGAGACAGGCGCTGCTGGACGCCATCACCGACGCAGCGCGCCAACTGAGCGAGCAGCCTAACTATCTGGTGGCCCCGCGGCTTCAGGACCCGGACGCCCCTGGTTACACCAGCCTGCCCGACTGGATTCGGCCCGACAGCGCCGATGTCGCGGACTATCAGCGGCTCGTGGATCAGATGAAGCGCACGGCGGACGAGTTGCGCAAGCAGCTTGACGACAAAAGCTCAAAGAAGACGAACACTGAAGCGGAAACGACCGGCGGACTCGCCGACAATGACGACTTCTACACCAACAACGCCTTCGACTACTCGCGCATGGTCGGAACGGTCCCCACCGATCTTTCCCGGTGGGCGCAATGGCTCGCGACGCAGAACGTGCGCGAGCTGGAGCGATATGCCGCCCTCGCCGGCTATCCCAACCTCGCCTCAGCTTTGGCTGACGCAAGTAACCTCATCCGTCAGTCGCAGGATCCCGGATACCGCCGATGGGCAATGCAGGCGCCGTCGTGCAACGGACTGGCGGGGTGCGGACCGAGTTATCTCGAGCGGTGGTGGATGAAGCAGTCCGTCGTCGCGCTCGGCGATATTCTCGCTCAGAGCCGCGACATCTTCTCGACCGGAGGCTTCAGCGACATCGGCATTTCCGGTCTCAACCTGAACTACCTGCTGCGCGACCACTCGCTTGAGGATGGCGACATTGTCCAGGTGAAGATCACGCAGTTCGGCCGCACGATCTATCAGGGCCAGGTGAACCTCACCAATCTCGGCGAGGTGTTCAACCAGCAACTGGGACGCGGCGTCGCCTCGCTGGAAATCTTCGCCGTAAACGAGGGGTATTCGCCCCCGAACACGGCCCAGGTCCGCATCGACAATGTCGTGCGTGGTCAAGGCACGCAGACCTACTCGCTGCGAACCGGCGAGACCGCAACCTTGCGCATTGAAGCGGGAGCCGCCGCTGGCGCCCCGGGAGGCACGCCGTGATCCGTCAACTCGCACTCCCCCTGCTCTTCGCAGGCGTCGCTGCGCCATGCGCCATGGCGCAGGTGTCCCCACCCTTCGAGGACGTGGTCATCCAGGGCGAAATCCTCAACCGCTCGGTTGGTGAAGCTATCGGGCCGCAAGGCGCCGGCGGCTCAGCCGGCTCCAACGAAATCGCGGGCGAAGCCGGGATCTACATCCTCACCATCAATGAGATCTTCTTCGCGTCCGGGTCCGGCGGCCTTGGATACGCGAGCAATCCGACGCGCACCGCGTCGGATGCGGGCGAGGACTATTTTGGCGAGTTCAATGCAAGGCTGGGTGTTGCAACCCGGCTTGGCGGGGCCGTCGATTTCACCGCGGCTGCCAGCGTGGATGGACGGGACTTCCTCGATGACGACGTCGCCTCCAGCCGCAGTGTTTCGGCAAATGCTTCGGTTGGATCCACGCTCTGGGCACCGCTGTATGGCAGCGTCACCGCCTTTGGCGGTTATGCATTCGACGACAGCTTCAACAACGAGACGGGATTTAATGGCCTTGCCGGCAATATCAGCGCGACATTCCAGCTGGCGCCCACCCTTCTCCTCCGGCCAGGTGTCGGGATCACGGGCCAATGGTCCGATGTCTCCGAGAACAACAGCGTCACGGGCACGGTGTCGGTGGATGTCATCTTCGCCATCGCCCCACAGTGGACGGCTGCCGGTCGCATCTCCGCTTCCAAGCGTGACTATGACGACTTCTACGAAGACGTCACGTTCGTGAAACGCGAAGACGACACGGCCGGGATAAGCGGGTCCTTGATCTGGCGTCCGTTGCCTAGCACCACGCTCGCCGCCAGTCTTTCCTACGAAAAGCAGAATTCGACCTTCTACCTCTCCGAGTTCGACGCCTTCGAAGGCGGACTGAATCTGTCGTTCCGTCACACCTTCTGAAGTCATGGCGCGTAGAAGACTAAGGATCGGCGCTGATCGGCGTGTCCCGGATGGCTGCCAGCCATGCTAGACTATCATCACTGTCGTTTGCCCGATTCCAACGAATTGCCAGGCAGCGCCACCCCTCCGCGCCGCGCCGTATGCTTATGGGCTGCGACCGCAGGTGTCAGTCCGCGTCCGGCTCAGGCTATCCAGCGCCGCGGCAAGACATCATTGGTTGGCTGTGGCAGCGGGGTGACCGCCTTCGCAGCTTGCACGAGTCCAGATCTGTCGGTGATCTTCAATCCTGGACGTAACTCAATCAAACCGTCACGCCGCAGCGCCATCAACGTCCTGTTCACATGAACAGCACTGAGCGCGAGATAGTCGCCTATTTCGGGCTGCTTCATCTCGAACGGTATGCGGTCGCCGGTCTCTGGATGGGCGAGCCGCCAGCGTTCATCGAGTTCGAGAATGAAGTGGGCGAGACGTTGGTAGGCATCCATCCGGCCAAGACGCATGGTATGCTCAAACACCCTCTTGGTCTCTGCGCGTGCCTGCTCGGCCATCACGTCGACAAAGCCTCGGGATTGCGTAATCTCGTGTGGAAGGTCCACAGTGCTGCATCGGGTGAGAGCGACAAGCTCTACCGATGGCAGCTCGTTGCTGATATCCAGCATCAGGTCGCCGGGCAGGTGCAGCCTCAGGATTTGATTGAGATCACCCACCCGATGCTGGGCAATAACCCAACCGCTCGAGACGCAACGCGTTGCAGCCGGCACGAGGGGCAAAATTGCACCCTCTCTGAAAGCTGTCGGCACTAGCCGCGGAATACGCAACAGCTGGTCTTGCGGCAGTCCAGCCGCAGCCAAACGCCTCGTAAGAGGTGACATATTCATGGCATGTCCTGACAGGTCCGTCTGTCAATCTAGGTCTGCCGATGGTCTCGACCAGCCGAATTGCCGATTACCGGCCCGCGCGCCATGCAATCTGCATTCACGGGAGGTGTTTGGGGATCCGCCTGTGCAACAGTTGCGAACGGCCTCTCTGAGTCCACCCTCCCCTCAGCGGCGCTTTCGCTCGCTGTCGGGTGGCTCTTTCTTCGGCGCATGGCGAGGATCTTCTGCGGGACCTTCCAGGGAATCCCGTACCGGGGGTGGCGGGCGTTTGATCGGTCCTTCGGGTGGCGGGTTGCCGGCTCCGACGGAGAGAGGAGACTTTTTCATGGTTTGAGAACGCCACAGCGTTGACCCCGTTGCAAATAGTGTGCGGCGAAGCCTCAGCTGCGTGTCAGTTGCCGTGGGTAGCCCCAATCGAGCAGCACGGTTATCGGGGTGCGATCGTGGGCGGCTAGCGTTCGATTTCCACGCCCCCGCAATTCCAAATTCGTGCCGCACACGTTTGGCCTTGCCATCGCAGCGGTCCTGCTCGTGATCGCCATTGTGGCGTCAAGTCGGAGGTTGGCCCACGGCGATCACCGTGCCTGACATAAACCCAAATCAAGCAACCAACCTGTAACGTCGCCTGCGCCGAACGTGGCCGCGCAGCCAGCTGGGAGGCTATCTGTCCGATACATGCTGCTTGAGCTGCGCACGCAATTGCGTGATCGTATTTTCCGTTCTGTCGATTGCCTCCTGCAAGACAACGAGGTTGCTTCCCGACCGGCGCTTTTCCTCGGCAAATTCCTGCTTGAAGGCGCGCAGAAGTTCCAGGGCGTGCGCCAGCGTCTGTTCACCTGTGTCGACCATGGAGCGCCTCCCTTCAAACATGAGCCTAACCGCACACGCTGGAAAAGCGATGCCTCCACCCGCGAAATGAAGTCACCATACGGTGTCTGCACGGGATGAAGGCGTATGCCGGAATGCTTTAGCGGTTAAGCCCTGCGTGCCCATGCCCTCTCATCGTTGCGGTAGACGCAAAGACGCCAGCCCGGCGGGCTGGCGGAGTTGAGTGTTGGTGGTTGTCGAAGGGTTCGACAAGGTGAGAACCAGCCTCACGCCCGGTTGTTCCAAGCAGGCATCGTGATGACCTGAGTTTCAACCCTCGCGATAACCCCAAGGCTTTCTCTCGCGCCGGGGAAGCTCGTTGCACGCGATGCGCATTCTTTCACGCACGAACGTCTGTCGGGTTTTAGCCTGCCCCACTGCGCGATGGCTGCTCCCTGCACCGAAGTCCAGCCGCTCCTACGCCTGTTCGTGAGGCTTGTCAGATGCGTCATTCGTTGACCCAGCGGACTCGTTTCGCGCCGCTTGACGACCATGCCACTGCATCAACGGCGTAGCCGCAATGCCGTGAAGCGTGATTGAGATCAGGATGACAAGCCCGGTCATCGCCCAGAGCTTTTCGTTCGAGACGAAGTCACCATGGCCGAGACCGAAGGCGATATAATAGATCGACCCAATACCGCGTATGCCAAAGAAAGAAATCATCGCGCGATCTGCGAATGCGTGTGGTGTCGCCACCAGAGACATGAGGCCCGCAATCGGCCTCACCAGCAAGACAATTGCCAGGGCGGCCAAGCCATCGATCCATGTCAGACCGGAAAACAGGCCCATTGCGATTGCGCCGCCAAACAGAACAAGAACCAACATCATGAGTACACGCTCGATCTGGTCGGAAAAGTCGTGGAGCGCCTCGTGATATTCGTGGTGGCGTTCTGTATCGCGCAGCGTCAGAGCGCTAATAAAGACTGCCAGGAAGCCGTAACAGTGAAAGACCTCTGCAACCGCATAGGCAATCAGCGTGGCGCCGATCGCAACGAGACCGTCGCCCGTTCCCGATAGCTTGACGCGCGACGCGCCGAACGTCAGCCATCCCAACAGCCGTCCGACGGCCCATCCAATCACGAGTGCAGCGCCCACCCTCCAGAGCACGTCGAATAACAGCCACTGAACGACGATGCCTGGCTCGATGCCATTGTCCGGCGCCTGTGGCAAAAGAGAGATTGCGATGGCCAAATAAACAAACGGAAAAGCGAGCCCGTCATTGAGGCCTGCCTCCGACGACAGTGCAAATCTGACCTCGCCTTCCTCCCCCGTACCGGGTTTGCCCGCCTGAACATCGGTTGCGAGTACGGGATCTGTCGGGGCAATTGCAGCGCCGAAAAGAAGGGCGACTGAGAGCGACAGTCCAAGACCAAGACCGATGGCGGTCACGGCGAGGATCGTCAGTGGCATCGCAATTGCCAGCAGACGCCATGTGGTCGACCATGATCGCACTCCCAGCTGACGATCCAGCTTCAGGCCGGCTCCCATCAGCGAAATGATGACCACGACTTCGGTCAGCTTCTCCACAATTGGCAGGTAAGTGTCGGGATCGGGATCGAACCTGATACCGCCAACGCTGAATACCGCCACGCCGAAAATCACGCACATGATGGACAGTGAAAACGGCAGCTTGCGGAGTGCAAGCGGCAACCAGGCCACCATCAGGATACTGACGCCAAGCCCAAGAATGAAAATGATATAGGGATCAGGCATGTCAGCAGCCGACCGCCGTTGAGAAGAAGTCTAACAGTTGAATCGGTGCGACCGCGCTCAGCAAGCGTATCGTCCGTTCTGTCCAGATGCTGTGTAGAACGCCCTTTCGCGCTTACGAACGGCGGCAAGGGCTTCGCGGTCGAACGCCGCCCGACGTGTTTCGTCGAGCACGAGTTGGACATGCCGCTGAAGTACAATCCGGCGACCAGGGTCCCGCTCGACTTCAGAAACCTTGGCGAGAACATCGAGCATGTGGATCAGCACAATCGCCGATCCCCTGGCGTTCTGACGTATGCCGTGAAACATGGCGTCGCACAGGCCGACATAGTCGACGCACGGTCGCGTTACCCTCAAGCTTCCGTCGTGGAATGTCTTGCCGTTCGGCAAATACCGCGCCGCCAGCTCGCATAGAGAAGAGCCCAACCTGTCCAAAACGCCAATCGCGGTTTGCGGATCATTGATCCCCGGCGAGAGTGCTCTGACAGCAACGTCAACGAGTTGACGTACGCCAAACTCGAGGTCGGCGGAATCTACGGCATGCTTTCCAACAGCCATCGCCTGGGCAACGGCTTCGTCCAGGCTCTCATGGCGCGCTGAGCACTCTGCAATCCGCGCGCCTGGAAAAATGAAATTTCCCGGCCGTACCAGCAGCCGGATCTGCAGATCATGCTCCGCAGCCCAATCCGCCAGGCTCTGCTCGTCAAGCTGCTGCAGATATCCGTGTCTGACTGCAACAACGTGTTGCTGCGATTCCCATGTCATCGGAGGTGAGTCTGGTGGTTCACGCTCAACAGTCAGCCGTTTCATGGACGCGCGAAAGTCTTCGTGGACAAGATCGAGGACCGTATCGACATTGATGCGCCCGGCCATGTGGTGAACGAAATAGACGAGCATCGCGACGCAAGCGATCGCCAGAACGATGGCCGCAGTGACAGCCAGGTGTGGAACGAAGACCGATTCGTCTACGCCGCGCACGGATCTGAGCGCCGCGAGCGCAAATGCAAACGTGCCGAGGAAAAGCCCGAGCGTTGCCTGGTTCCCGCGGTCGCGCGTGAAGTTGTTGAGCAGACGCGGTCCCATCTGGCTTGCAGCGAACGCCAGCGCCGCGATTGTGATCGAGAAGACCGTTCCAGCAACGCCGATCGTCGAAGACGCGACCGCTCCCAACAGCGTGCGCGCGCCGCTCTCCCCGCCTCCGTACAGCCAACCAGCCTCGACCCATTTGGCGATCACGCCACTCCGGTCAATCTGGACCAGCGTTTCGGCGAGAACGGCGCCTGCGACCACCATACTGGCGGGCACCAGCCAGAACGCATCGGCTGTCGATTTGAGAAATTTGGCGAGGCTAGCCTTCATGGCGTGGTCGAGGTCATCAGGCAGAGATATGGCGTTAGGCGGGATGGGCCAGCACGGTCTGGCATTCAACGCCTGACCCGGCGCTCCGACCCGGCGCGCGTGTTTCGTCGCTTCTCGCGCACCTGTGATGCGTTCCGTTGCACCTGAGCACGCGCGAAAGGCTCATAGACCTTCGCCTGAACTGGAACATCTCGACTGCTCTTACATTCAGTTAACAATGAAAGGAGCAAACGATGACAAACGACCCGCAAACTGAAACCACAAGTCCAAAGGGCGACCTGATTGTTTCAAGCCGCGTCAAGGGAACATCCGTATACAACACGTTTGGCGACCGGATCGGCACGATCGATGATCTCTCGATCGAGCGTCAGAGCGGAAAGGTTCGCTATGCGCTCATGTCGTTCGGCGGTTTCCTCGGGATTGGCGGAAAATTTCATCCTCTCCCATGGGCGGTCCTAAAATACGACACTGCACGCGATGGGTATGTCATCGGTCTGACAAAGGAAGAGCTGGCTGGCGCGCCCAGTTATACGGCCGATGAGTTGACCTCCTACGGCGGCGAGGACGTGACGTATCGCGACGCTGTCGGAGCCTATTATGGACGCTGGACGCCGCTCCCCTGACCTCGATCTGGCCTGGCCTGAACCCGCCTCACCTGAACCTTGAATGATCTACCTCACGGCGATTGAGAGGCTTGTTGCGCGTCTCGATCGGGCCGGCGATCGTAACAACCAGCGTCAGCTTCACTCAGATGCTCATCGGCCTGACGCTACGACCGAAATGGCCTGTGGCGAAAACTGCAACTTCATGTGCGGCACAGGAATTTCGATGCCGGCGGCGTCAAAAGCCAGCTTGATCCGCCGGTTGTACTCGCGTCCGACACCCCATTGCTTGATGGGCGCGGTCTTGATCCTTGCTTTCAGAACAACGCCGCTGTCGGCCAGCTGATCGACGCCCACAACCTCAATAGGTTCGAGAATGCTATCGGCGTAAGCTGCCTCATCCTTCATTTCCGCACCCACATCCCGCATGAGCGATAGCGCCTCATCGATGCTGGAGTCATACGAGATCGGAATGTTGAACACATAATAGGAGAAGGTTTTCGTCAGATTGTGAACTGTCTGCGCCTCGCTGCAGGGGATGATGTGCAGCGTCCCGTCGAAGTCACGCAGACGTATGGTGCGCAACGTCATGGTTTCAACGAGGCCACCGTGATCGCCGATGCGCACGATGTCCCCGACAGATGCAATATCTTCAAGGATAAGAGAAAAGCCGGTCAGATAGTCCTTGACGATGGTTTGCGCGCCAAAGCCGATTGCTATGCCAACCACGCCCGCACCCGCGAGGAGGGGTCCTATCTCAACCCCGAGTTGGGAGATGATGATCATGCCGGCGAAGATGGATATCACCGTTTTGATCGCGCCACGTATCATGGGCCCGAGAGACCTGAGCTGGGCAGACCGGCGCGGGGATCCTGCTGATCTGGCTGCGGAGTGAAAGGCCGCCCCGATCGCCAGCATTCCGATTTCCCAGATGACGACCGCGCCGACAAGCACCAGACCAATGCGCAAAACGCCGGCGACGAGCGGCGCCCCCTGTCCCGACGCCCACGCCATGACGTCGATACCCCAGATGCTCAACGCGGCAATCACGGCGGCAGCGAGGATAAGAACCCGAATGATGAAAGTGACCAGTTTTGGCGGCTCGAACGCACCTTCCCGCTCCGAGCCTATGCGGGCAGCCACAGCCTTGAATGACAGTCGCCACGCACGCGTGATTGCAAAACTTGCGATCAGTGCGAGCGCCACGGCGGCCACAGTCAGCACCGCGTTGAGAGCCAGGCCCGTGGGCCCCAACGTGGTGATGTAGTTGAGCGCCGCGTCCAGATATCCTTGATACACGCAGAAGGCCTTTCGTCAGGAAACTTTCGGGCAGTAGGGATGCCGCAAGCGGACCCGGGTTCGCCCTGCCACGTCGTAGCTCACCGACGTGGCGCCATCCGCGTCGTTTAGTGGCGGAGCGTCCGGTAAAGGCGTCCAACCTCAAGAGACGCTGGACCTCGATATCGCACTCCAGAGGCGCGCCAGGCGCTGGGATCCATCAGTGGAGTCAATTCCAGCCCACGTCTTCCGGGCAAGCGCTTCCTCGCCTCCACGAAACTGGGCGATGCCCAACTGGAGTTTCGCGTAGCCTACCTCTTCCGACTTGAGATTTCCTCCGTTCAAGGCCTGCCTCAGCGCCTTCCTTGCGGCCTCGTGCTGTCCGGCGGCTGAATAAGCCTCACCAATCGTCACCAGGGACGGGCCTTTGGCGGATGCCGATGTCGCAAGCAGTCTTTCAGAAGCGCGCGCTGCATCGGCGTCGATCCTAGCCTTCAGCCGCTTCAGACGCTCGACCTTCGTCGCGTCAACGCCAGCATATCCTGAGCGCGCCAGCGGAGCCATTATCTGTGCTGCTTCATTCCCCAGCCCCCGGCTGAGGGCGCGCTCGGCCATGTCGGCGCGTTCATCAGGTGAGAGAGGCACGCCAGCAGCTGTCAAAGCACGATAAATGTCCAGCTGATGGTCTGCCTGATGGAAGTCCGGCGCCTGGCGCGCATACTGCGACAAGATACGGAAGTAATCCGCCTTGTCCGGGTTTGCGTGATGACGGGTACTCCCAAATTCTTTGAGGCGCGACGTGCGGCTTCTGACAGTTCGGCGCTAGCCATGCGCGATATCGCCGATGCGCCTAGCCGCTCGTCCGTGGCTCCCATCAGACCTTGCTCGATCAAGAACATGCGCCGCTGCTGGACAGCGACGGCCTCGGCAGACGCTGCCCTGCCGTTGCCGACAAGCGGCTTGTCCGAGCCAGCAAGAATGCGATCCAGTCTCGTCGGACCAATTGCGTGGACCTGAGCCTTCAATGGCCACGAGCTGTGAACGCGTGCGGTCACTGGCGAGCGCAGCGCGAGTTTCTGCTCGTAGACAAGCGCACGTTCGAGGTGATCTCCGGCAATCAGGAACACGCCATCACTTTGACGCTCGACCAGGCCGGCCCGGCGCATCGCTTCGAGGCGCCTCACATTGGCTTCCATCAGCTCCTGACTTGCTCCCGGCATGGCTGCCGCATGATGGGCGATAGAGTACTTTCCGTCCGTGCGCGCCGCCACATTGGCCACTGCAATGTCGGATGGGCGCCTCACCCGCCGCCTTTTCCACAGCGCGATAATAGCCTTCCAGATCTCCAGACTTGTAACGCGCGCCCATGACGATCTGACGCCATGCGTCTGGCACGTCCTTCCCCGTGGCTTTCGCGCCAGCAATCGCTTTCTCTGCGTATCGAATAGCAGAGGTATAGTCGTCCCGGTCGAGTGCATCGCTGGCCACAAACGCGTACTGGTCAGGACTGCCGCCATAATCCTTGAGGAAAGCGCGGGTCAGGGACATGGCCTTCTCGTGTCCGCCCGACTTCTCGTAGAGCCCGGCCAGGGTTTTGCGATGCGCCTTGACGGTGCTTATCGGCAAGCCTCCGATCTTCAGCTGTCTCTCGAGGGACACGATGAGATCGTTCGTCCGGCCCAGACCGCTGTAAATGGCTGTACGTAATTGCTCGACAGATAGCCGTTCAGCTTGCGTCGATGCGAGGGCTGCAACCTGATTGACCTTCTTCAGAGCGGGTGAGTACTGGCGCGCTTTCACGAGCTCGACCGCCTCGGTCATTGGTTTTGCGAACTCCGCGCTGGTCTTCACTTGAGGCAAAGCTGCTGCAGGCGCCGCCCCGTACAGCGGGGCGATTATAAGGGTGCAGGCACAGCTTGCTGCGAGGAGTGTTTTGTACAACATGGCTCTCCTTTCTGTTCACCAATCTCAACGACGTGCGCGTAAGGGCCGTTTCGCAGGACGTGCCTGAGAATCTGTCCGCATCGCGCGAAACCTGAACTTTATGTAGGGTTTGCCCGCAGCCGATAAAAACGCAAATCAGCGATGGCGGTCATCGAAAATATTGATGCGTGACCGAGCTACCGCAGCTGCACGCGCGCAATGGCAGCTGACGTTTGTTATTGTCCAGGGCCTACCGAGCCGTGGGCGTCGTCACAGCACGTTCAAGACGTAAAGGACATTGGAGGTGAGACTTCATCAGCGGCGCGGACTCAATTGCGCAACGATGTGCGTCAATCGCTTCTGCTCCAGAAGGGAGGCGGCAGCTGGCCCTTCTCTGCGATCTCCGCAAGATCCTTCAACGCATCAACAGCCCGTGACAGGGATGGGTTCGAAGCATTAGCGCGAACAGCCGCAAACACCGGATAGGCCAGGCTTGGGCAATCGCCTACTTCGTAGAGATAGCCTGCATCGAGATGCGGTTGAACGAGCCGGCGCGGAGCAAAACACGCCCCTTGGGCAATCAGGACATAGCGAATGCCAAAGTATCCAAGCTCGGCCTGCACGCGTGCGTCGGCCAGATGGGGAAACTCGGCATCATGAAAATCCCTGAAGGCCTCACCCCAGTCGAGCATAACGTAGCGGTCGGTGACCTCGCCCTGATCGCTCGTCGTCACGAGCACGAGCTCGTCCATCATCAGGCGAATATTGTCGATGCCGGTCAGCGTGACCGGCGCGTGTGAGATCGCGATATCCAGACTCCCCTCGGCAACGCGCTCGTTCAGACGCGCGCCCTTGTCGGCAACCGCACGCATCTCGACAGCGGGGAGGATGGATTGGAGTTCAAGCAGCCATTGCGACAGAAACCGCGTCCACAGATCCGGCTGGCCGCCGATCGCAAGAATGGCCTTGGGAGCTTCAGCCTGTGCGACCTGCCGCTTGCCCTGCTCCCACGCCTGAACAATGGCGCGCGCATAACGTTCGAACTGCCGTCCATAAACATTGAGATCCGCGCCGGTCTTTGATCTTTCGAACAGCTTCTGACCTAATCGCGCTTCGAGCACCTTGATCCGCGCACTGACCGTGCTCTGGGTGACATTCACCCGCCTGGCGGCGGCCTGAAACGTGCCTGTCGAGGCGATCGCCAAGAATGTTCGCGCCGTTTCAACGTCGATCATTACGCCTGCTGCAAGCCCCCATTACGTGTCAAAATCACGCGAGACTATCCGTTGCTGCGAAACTTGCCTACCGCTGCCGCGCTCAGGCGTATCAAAGTCCAAACTGCCAGACGAGCAACAATGAAAGCGTGACGATCATCAAAACAGCCAAGGGCAGCCCTGCGCGTACATAGTCACTGAACCTGTATCCGCCCGGCCCCATGATCAGGATGTTGGTCTGATAGGCCACTGGCGTCGCAAAGCAGAGGTTGCAGCCGAAGAGCACGGCCAGCACGAGCGGCTGGGGAGCAATGTCGAGGCGTTCGGCCAGAGAGAAGGCGATCGGTGTTCCAACCGCTGCAGCAGCCGTGTTCGACGAAAAGTTCGTGAGGATCGCTGCAAACGTCATCATGGCGGCCAAGACTCCCCCCGCCGGGAGAAACTGGAGGCCCAAAGACATGGCCGCGCCCAACCATTCCGCCGCGCCAGTTTCGAGGAGCGCGCGGCCAAGTGCAATGCTGGCTGCGACAAGAACAATGACCTCGCCGCTCAGGGCGCGCCCAACTCGCTCGAATTTCACGCAGCCCGTTGCGAGCATGGCGATCGCTCCGGCCATGGCTGAGATTGCAATGGGAAGCAGATGGGTGGCTGCAGCGGCGACGGCGAGCGCGAATATCAACGCGGCAAGCGGAGCCTTCGCGGTGCGCGGCATGTCAGACGCGCCAGCCAGCATCAGCGCTCCCTGTTCGATCTCGAAGCGATGCAGGTCGTCCTCCTTGCCTTGCACCAGCAAGACGTCTCCCATGCGTATGCGAATGTCCGTAACGGCGTGCGGGTCGACCGTGTAACCTTCTGCTTCCGGCCGGTTGAAACCCACAACCGCGACGCCGTGACGGTCGGCGATTTCCGCAGACTTGATCGTTTCGCCAACAAGCTGGCTGTCAGCGGCGACCGCCAGTTGCGCGACGATCAGGTCGCCTTCGCCTTTCCAGCGCCCATCCCGCATGGCTTTCAGGAGATGATGCGGCAGCAGCGTTGCCTTTAGCGACGACGCTGCTTCGCGCAGATGGTCTGCATCGCCCTCTACGAGCACGACCGTCCGTGACACGCCATCAGGCGTGCGTGTTGCTGCCCCCTCTCCCGACATACCGATCAGCTTGATGTTATGGAGGTGAAGCTTCGCGCTGACATCCTGCCAGGATGCGCCGTCACCGATCACATTGCCATCATGGAGTGCGGCCTGGAACCGACGCTTCTGCAGCTGATCGGGACCTCCATTTTCGGGCAAGAGTCGCGGCATGACGAACAACAGGTAAGGCAAGGCGACCAAGGCAGCGACGAGAGCAATGCCTGTGAACTCGAAGAGGCTCATCGCGGGAAGACCCATGTCCTCTGCGATGGACACGACGAGGAGGTTCGTCGAGGTTCCGATCGTCGTCGCCATTCCCCCAATTAGGATGGCGCAATTGACCGGCATGAGCGTTTTCGATGCTGAGATCCCGATACGCGCCGTTAGATTCAGCAAAAGCGGCAGCAGCAGCACGAGGACCGGTGTATCGTTCACGACCATGCTCATGCATGCTGCCGCGATCAGCGTCAGAAGGAGCCCGACGACGCGATTTCGACGCCATATCCCTGTCAGCACTCTGGCTGCCGGCTCAAGAGCGCCGGTCACGACAAGGCCTCGCCCCAGGATCATCAGGCAGCAGATGGCGATCAGCGCCTCGTGACCAAAGCCACTAAAGGCTATTTCGATACCCCCGCGCGATCCCTCGCGTTCGACAGGGAAGAAATACAATAAAAGCGCAAGAACAGCGATCACGCCAAGCGAGACGAATTCGAGCCTGACCGTTCCACGCGCAAAGAGCCAGAAAGCTGCTATTGCGAGCAGGATCGCGCCGGCTGCGTGGAATGACGGCATGTCCATGGAAGTCAAAGCCCGGTCCAACCAAGTCGCCAAACTGGCACGACGTGCCTGCAAATCCAACGCAGTGCCGCTCGTGGATGAGTTCCGTCCCTAACGCCGTCTTCTCAACGCCTTCACATGCGATGAAGTCCCCGATCCATTCAAAAAACCGATCACATGCATTGCAGGATTGCGTTTGCGAGCGCATGCGCCAGCGACCATATAAATATTGTAATTTTAGACGTTGGATCGTTCGATGTTTGCTTTGAATTTCGTGAGACGCGCGAGCCTGCTTTACCGCCTTTTGGGGAAGCCCGATCTCCAGCCACATGGCGCACAGAGAACATGGATCGCAACGTCAGTTGCGCCTGCGTCGCCTACAAAGGCAAAGGCAGACGAAAGCGACCCTGAAAGTTAAGAGCCTCCCTCGCGAGGGTGGTTAAACGCCGCCTATGCCTGACCCGTTAGGGGCGAGACCGCAGCTCTAAGCCCCGCTTCTGGCGGAAGCCTACCGCTCCCAGCGACGCTTCCGCCATTTTTTTAACCGCAGACGCCAACCGTTTTGTGTATGACTTCGACATCTACGGCGGTCGATCGCCTGTAGTTAGTGCCGCCACGAGATTGGCCACCATTCATGGAACAAAATATGGATGGATCGTCAGCTGGCGACCCAGACCAAAGCAACAATTCCGTCCACGGAAAAGCTTCAGGCACTTCGTTCCAGTACGTGCCTTCACGTTTGAAGACGTCTGCGCTCACCGCATCTGATCCGACTCGGACTGCGAGCGATAACCGTCGAGCGCGGAAAAACCCGTACAAACCTTTTTTACTGCCGATCCGCGCTGTATTGAAAAAAGCGGCAAGGGGCTGCGATCAAGGCACAGCGGTCTTCTTCGCTTACATTGGGCGCCGGCCCGTCGGCAACGAACATGAGCGTTGCCTTGCGTGCCAGTTCACACATCCACAACCCTACAAACTCTTCGACGGTACGGGATAAATATTCTGTCGGCGGCGGGAGCGGGCTCAGCGGATCAAGAAGCCGAGCGATCCGGGCTGGACGGACTTCGAATTTCTGGGACGTAGGGTTCTCGTTCCTTCGATTGGCGCCCGTGCCTACGAGATATGTCCGGTTGGTAGCACCACGGTTTGACGGGGTAAAACCAAAGCATGGTGGGCCCTTTCCGCCGCAATCCTGCCCCCTGCTTTGATGGCCCACTGGTCAGGTGAAGACGCGCATGCTGAATACTGGCAGGCAGCGTCCTATGCCCTCCCCTTAATCGCCTTTGGGCGTGGGCCGGCGCACGAGAGGATCTTGTGACATGCAGGGACAGCCTGATCAGCCTGTAGCCCCGGGAGAAAAACCGGTGACCCGGCAGGACAGCCTGATCCGTCGGATTATCGTCCTGTGGCGCTGGGCGCGCCGGCTCATTCTCCAGTCCTTGCCAGCCGATGAGGCCAAACAGGTTCGCGCTGGCGTCGATGCAGATGGCAAGCTCACGGAGCGCTTCGCGCTGATGTGCGGCTTGTCGGCTGGTATCGCCACGCTGGGCCTGCTCCAGTCGTCTGCCGCTGTCGTCATCGGGGCTATGCTTGTGTCACCGATGATGGGCCCGATTGCGGCCCTTGGGTTCGGTTTCGCCTCGATCGATGGGCGCCGCATCGAAGAAGCGGCAAAAGTCATCGCCATCGGCGCAGGGATCGGCATTGCGACCGGCATGCTCCTCACCGGGATCAGCCCGATACGCAATGCCACCCCGGAAATTCTCGCCCGAACGGCGCCGAACCTCCTCGATCTTGCCGTGGCGCTCCTGTCCGGCCTTGCGGGCGGCTACGCAACTGTTCATCGCAAGGGTGAAACGGCCATTGGCGTTGCAATCGCGACGGCGCTCATGCCGCCTCTTGCGACGGTTGGATATAGCCTTGCCGTCCTTCGCTTTGACTTCGCTGCGGGCGCAGGTCTCCTGTTCCTGACCAACCTTGCGGCGATCGCCTTTTCATTTGCTCTCGTCGCGCGTCTTCGCGGGGTCGCGCGTCCCATACAGAATGTCGAGTTCAAGCCCATCCATGTCGCGCTGGGCATAGCCGCCTTTCTCCTGCTTGCAGCGCCGTTGGCGCTGACCCTGCAGCGCGTGGCGCAGGAGGCCTTCCTCACGAGCACCATGCGGCGCGAGGTGACCAAAGAGCTCGAAATCGACCCCTCACAGATCGCGCAGCTCAGCGTCAGCTACCCTTTCGTTGGCGATCCCAAGGTATCGGTCACCGCCATTACGCCAGACTACAAGCGGAATGCTGAAGCCAATCTCCGGGCAACGCTGCGTTCGATCCTTGGCAACGAACCCGACTTCACGTTCCGTCAAGTCGTCGCCGCCGACCTGCGCAGCCAGACCCAGGCGATGATCGATGCTGCGATTGACGCACGCAACCTCAGAACGTCTGCAGCCGAGCCGCCGTCTATCGAGGCGATCCGCGCGCGCAGCCATATTCCAATCCTGGCTGCCTGGGTTGATACGGCTTCCAACACGATCCTGCTGGCGCCTGCAGACCTTGAGGCTCTGTCGCTGGCCACGTATCGCGCTGAAGAGAGACGGCTCGATGACGGGTCGTCTGCGTGGCGCATTGCCATCATACCTCCCTTCCGGAGAGACATATTCGTGGCGTGGACCGCCACTGGTAACGGGCAGGACGTGATCAATGAAGATGATCTCTCGGCCGCTTTGTGGGCAATCCAGAAATGGGGGCTCAACAGCGTCCAGATCAGCACGCTTGCGTCCGCGCCGTCCACAGGCGGACCGGAACAAGCGCTCAATCGTTTGATTGGTGTCTCCACCCGGCTTTCATCAGCAGGCATAAAGGTCGCCTCCCGATCCGCGCCCTTCGAGCCTCCCCCCTCTCCGATCAATGACGGGATCAGACAGGAAGGCGTCTGGCTGCACATCCTCGCCAATGGTGAAATCGAAGATGTCGCCAACAGAGCGGAAGACGAGGCCACGCCGACACCCTAGAGTCAGTCAGCCTTGCGTCGGTGAATCGGTCAGCGCTGAAACAAAGTCATCGCGCCAGCTTGCAACATCACCGCGCTCGATGTCCTTCATCAGCGATGACCAGCGCTTGCGTCGCTCCTCCACGGGCATCGCCAAACCGCGCTTCAACGCTTCCACAACGTCATCGAGACTGAACGGGTTGACGATCAACGCATCCTTCATCTGCTCCGCAGCGCCGGCAAATTCGGACAGGATCAAAACGCCTGGATCGTCTTCATCCTGCGCGGCGATAAATTCCTTGGCGACCAAATTCATGCCGTCGCGCAAGGGCGTGATGAACCCGATATCAGCCGCGCGATAGATCCCTGCCAACTCGTCGCGCCGGTAAGGTTGATTGACATAGCGCAGCGGCACCCAGTCGATCGACGCGTGAGAGCCATTGATACGTCCAGAGATCGTGTCGAGGCGCGCTCTGAGATCCTGATAGGCTTCGACGGACGTTCGGCTCGGCGTTGCTATCTGGAGATAGAAAACCCGTTCGGCGACATCAGGGTTTTCCGACAGGAAGCGCTCGTAGGCCAGAAACCGTTCTTCAAGGCCTTTCGAGTAGTCGAGCCTGTCAACCCCGATCAGCATCGCCCGGTTCAGCTTGCTCGTGGTCACCCGTTCATAGGCCTTCAGTCCTGCATCTGAATGCCGGGCGCTACGAAACTCATCAGCGTCAATGCCGATCGGAAACACGCCGGTTTTGACGACCTGCCCGAAAGCACGCGCCGTAACCCCGTCGAAATCGCCGTTAGCTTCGAAGGTGACATAGTCTGCAAACGCGTCGCGATAGTCATCCGTGTGGAAGCCGACCAGATCGTAGGCAAACATGGATTCCACGAGCTCAAGGTGACGCGGCAAGGTCTGGAGGACGCGCCGTGCGGGCCATGGAATGTGGAGGAAGAAACCGATCCGATTGCGAACCCCGTGGCGCCGCAGTTCGCGGGCAAGTGGAATGAGATGATAGTCCTGGATCCAGAGGATGTCGTCCGGTTCGATAAGAGGGAGCAGGGTCTGCGCAAAGCGTTCATTAACACGGAGATAGCCTTCATTGAACGAGCGTTCATACGCGACGATATCCATGCGGTAGTGAAACAGCGGCCAGAGCGTCTTGTTGGCATAGCCATCGTAGTACTCGATGCGATCCTGCTCTTCGAGATCGACAAGGGCCACGGTGACGCCCCCGATGGTCTGGCTCGACAACGCGCCAGTGAATCGCTCTACTGTCTCACCACTCCAGCCAAACCATAGACCTTGCCCTTCGCGAAGCGCGGCAGCCAGCGCCATCGCCAGCCCGCCTGTTGCACCGACACCGGGATCGGCGGGCGGATTGACGCGATTGGAAACAACAATCAGTCGGCTCATGGACGCACCGCCAGTCTGAAAACCTCGTCCTCAAGCGAATGCGTCAGCCATTCAATCACGTCTCCGACGTCACGGAGCCGCGAGACCGCATTGGTTGGCCTGTCTTCGCCGACCAGAACGCCGAACCCACCTTCACTGCCAGCGGCGGCAAAACCATCTTCATCGGTCAGGTCGTCGCCGACAAATATCGGCGTGGAGTCCCGGAAAGGCGCCAGTGACATGAAGTCTTTCACAACGTCTCCCTTGTGCGCGCCGGGCGATCTGAGCTCAGCAACCATATTGCCGGCCTGCAGCTTCAGGCCGGTCGCCCAAGCAAGACGGCGTGCAAACTTGAGAACGGTTTCGGCCAGATTCGGGTCGCGTCGATAATGTATGGCGATCGCAAGCTCCTTGTCCTCGACGTGGAGGTCGGGATGCATGCTGGCAAATGCGTTCACGACGGAGAGGGTTCGAGTTAGCGCCGGATGGGGCTCGCTCACGCTCAGTCCCCCAGTCTTCCTGCGACGTTCCAGTCCGTGCAAGCCGCCCACGAATGGCACAGCGCTCTCGACAATGCGGTCGACGTCGGAAACCGTGCGACCACTGACAATCGCGACCCTGCCATTCAGAGCGCGAACAAGCTGGCGCAGGAGCGCCGTACGTCCACGCTCCGGACCCACCTGCTGCGGGTGTTCAGCAAACGACGCAAGCGTGCCGTCCAGGTCAAGAAAGAGAGCGGCCCTATTAAGTGGTACGTCGATTGGAGTGTCGAAAATGCTCATGATCACCAGCTCATGACCTTGCCCCGCTCTTGACTGGTGGACAACCCGCCAGCCAGACCCAGATGATTACGAAACTTGATGCCCAATCTGGAGATCGTGACATGAGCTCTGCGCCTGCCACGGCAAATCTTGATCTGGCCCCAATTGGCAATGGCTCGGTCAATGCGCTCATAGATGCAACGGCACGTCTGGTCTGGGCGTGTTATCCGAGGCCGGATGGCGAGCCGATTTTTTCGGCACTGCTTGAGCCTGCGTGTGGTGGATCTGCGGAGGCGGGGTTCTGGGACATAGCGGTGGTCGATGGCGAGACCATCGAGCAGGCCTACATCCGCAACACCGCCGTCCTCAGGACCGTCCTGAGGGACAAGCGCGGGGCGACCCTCGAAATTCTTGATTTCGCACCGCGCTTTCAGCACCATGGACGGATGTACCGGCCGGCGGCCTTTGTGCGGCTCGTACGGCCGATAAAGGGCGCGCCGCGAATCGTTATTCGCGTTCGCCCGACCGCACACGAAGGGATTGACCGGGCGACACAATCGGCTGGCTCCAGCCATGTCAAATTCGGCTGTGGTGCGGTCAATCTCCGGCTTACGACGAACGTGGCCGTGTCGCATGTCATGCAGGAGCGCGCCTTCCGGCTCGAACAGCCTGCGGCTTTCTATCTCGGTCCGGACGAACCACATCCGGACGACGTTGTTGCTGATGCGGAAGCGCTCCTCGCCCAGACAGTGAATGAGTGGCGGGGTTGGGTACGAACGCTCTCCCTGCCTCTCGACTGGCAGGACGCGGTCATCCGGGCAGCGATCGCCCTCAAACTCTGCGCGTTCGAAGAGACGGGAGCGATCATCGCCGCGATGACCACATCCATTCCCGAAGCGCCTCATACCCAAAGGAACTGGGACTATCGATACTGCTGGATCCGGGATGCCTATTACGTGGTACGCGCGCTCAACAGGCTCGGCGCGGCGGACATGCTCGAGAACTATCTGGTCTATCTTCGCAATCTGGTCGACCAGAGCCAGGCTGGCGATGTCCAGCCTGTTTTCGGCGTTGGGCTTGAGCAGGCGCTGACCGAGCGTCTGGCGCCGGGGCTTCGTGGATATCGCGAGATGGGGCCGGTCAGGCTGGGTAATCAGGCGCACGAACAACGTCAGAATGACGTCTACGGACAGATTATCCTCCCACTTGCCCAGTCTTTCTTCGACCAGAGGCTTTTGCGCATGGGTGACAAGGGAGATTTCGAGGCGCTGGAAGACGTCGGCGACAAGGCCTGGCTCGCTTTCGACAAACCCGATGCCGGGCTCTGGGAGTATCGAACTCGGGAACGCGTCCACACCTACTCCGCCCTGCTGTGCTGGGCCGCCTGCGACCGCCTGGCAAATGCTGCTGAAGCTCTGCAGCTCTATGAGCGAGCGCGCGTCTGGCAGACGCGCGCCACAACCATCAAGACACGCATTGAAAATGAAGCGTGGAATGAAGCCGAGGGTCACTTCGCCGCCAGTTTCGGAGGCGCCGAACTCGATGCGAGCCTTCTGCAACTGGCAGAGCTTGGGTTCATCGACCATGACGATCCGCGCGCGCAAGCGACCTTCCTGGCGGTCGAGCGCGGCCTGCGGCATGGCGACAACCTGTTCCGCTATGTCGAGCCCGATGACTTCGGGGCGCCCGAGACGGCGTTCAACTTCTGCACCTTCTGGTATATCGAGGCGTTGCATCGCCGTGGTCGAACGGACGAAGCCCGGGTCCTGTTTGAGAAAATCCTGGCGCGGCGCACGCGCGCCGGATTGTTGTCCGAAGATGTCTCGCTCGAGACGGGTGAGCTCTGGGGGAACTATCCGCAAACCTACTCGCTCGTAGGTATCATCACCTGCGCGTGGGCGCTGAGTCGCCCCTGGCAGGCGGTGCGCTAGGACGCAAAGAGGATAACGGTCAACCTGTTCATTAGGCTCGGCCATCACGTTTCGCGCCCTGACCTGTCCAGCCTGCCGACATCGAGAATAGGGGCTGCATCAAGCGCGGCTGCATCCAGAAGCAGCACCAGCCGCTCCAATGCGGCAACGAGACCGGCCTGCTCCCAGTCAGCAAGACTTTCAAAGCGGGATTCAAACCTGTTCTGCAGCACATCAGGCAGGTCCTGCAGAAATCGCTTTCCCTTGGCGCTGAGTTCAAGCGCGACCCGGCGCTTGTCGCCTGTGTCACGCTTGCGCGTGATAAGCCGCCCCTCTTCCAGACGATCCAGGATTGCGGACACGGTCGGTTGGCTGAGGCGTGCAGCTTCAGATACCTCTCCCGCGCTTGCCTGACCTGCTTTGTCGATCAGCTGCAGGATGATGACCTGTGACGGGGTGAGGCCTGTTCTGTCTGAAAGCTCTCTGGCAGCGTTGTCCGCCGCGCGAACGATCTTCCGGATCGCGATGATTGCCTCACGGCTGCGCGCCGACATTCAGGTCCTAATCTCTTCGCTTACAGAAATAGTCGGGATGGGACTTATCCAATTCTCCCAACGTTTCTCGATTAAATGATTGACATGATACTTCGCTCACCGAAGTATATCTTTATGAAATTATGTCAACCCATTGATCTGGCGTTGCGAAGAGCCGCTCTGGAAGCGCCCACCTCTTGAAGGCGATCTCTTTCCTGTGCGCGGCGGCAAGCGCTGTCTCTGCTGTCTTGCTCTGGCGGTTGTGGCTTCGTGTGCGCACCCCAGACCTCCGATCAATTGCCATCGCCTTCGGCCTCATCGCTGGAAGCAATGTCCTCTTCTTTCTCGATCAGTTGGGGGTCTGGCATGTTGACCTGGTTCTCATGCGGCAACTCCTGACGCTGGCAGGGGTTGGCTGTCTGGTGGCCGGTCTCGCATCGCGAACGCAGTCATGAAGGAGCCCGCGCGTGCCGCTTGTCCTCATAGCATGTCTGGCGCTTGCGACGGCCGTCTCACTAAGAGCGTGGCGCAGGACCCGGGATGGTTTCTATCTGACGATCGCACTTGCGACGTTGCTGTTTGCAGCGTCCCGCCTTGTCTCGCTGTACGACCCTGAATCGGTCGCGAGCCTGTTCCTCCGTCTTGCGGCCTTCCTCGTGTTGATCGGCGACATAATCGGGCGACGCCTGGTTATGTGAATGATTGAGGTCCGCCTCGCAGGTCGCTAAAGTCGCCAGATCCCGCCGCCGAAGCCGGTCTGCGCGAGAGACAGCGACCGCAGGGTCATCAGGGTGCAGAGGGGAGCACATTCGGCATGCATGGCAATCATCTGCCGAGTGTTTTCGACGTCGCAGCCATTCTGATCACGCTTGCGGCTGCGCTCAGCTGGCTCAACCATAAATTCCTCCGCCTGCCCTCGACCGTTGGCCTTGCCTTGATGGGGGCTATCGCCTCACTTGTTGTCATTCTGATTGACACGCTGACACCGGGCTTTGCGATTGGCGAGGCCGTCAGAGCCTTCCTGTCGGGTATAGACTTCGAGACGACACTCATGGAGGGCATGCTGTCCTTCCTGCTTTTTGCCGGCGCCCTGCATGTTGATCTCGGCGATCTTCGGCGATCCTGGTTGCCGGTCAGCATTCTGAGCACCGTTGGCGTCATTCTGTCGACCGTGATCATAGGACTGCTGTTCTTCGGCCTCACGCAACTTGCCGGCCTTCAGGTCCCGCTGATCTGGTGTCTTGTCTTTGGAGCGCTGATCAGCCCGACCGATCCCGTCGCTGTCATGGGCGCCATGAAAAGCAGCAATACGCCGAGTGGTCTTCAGGCGACCATTTCTGGCGAGAGTCTGTTCAACGACGGCGTCGGCGTTGTCATCTTCAGCATCATCGTCGGCGCAGCCATCAGCGGGGCAGATTTTTCGCTCGCCGAGGCCTCGTCTCTGTTCGTCGTCGAAGCTTGTGGGGGAGCCGTGCTGGGTCTGCTCGTGGGATGGGTCGGCTTCTTCGCACTCAAGTCGATCGATGACTATCCCGTCGAGTTGTTGATCACGCTGGCAATGGTCATGGGAGGTTATGCGCTGGCGCAGCAGATCCATGTCAGCGGTCCAGTCGCCATGGCGGTCGCCGGCCTTTTGACGGGTAACCGGGGCGCAGCGATTGCGATGAGCGACACCACCCGTGATCACGTGATCAAGTTCTGGGGGCTGGTCGATGAAATCCTGAACGCTGTCCTCTTCCTGCTCATCGGGCTCGAGGGCATTGCTCTTATCGGCAACCCTCAACTCGCTGGGATCGGGCTAGCGGCGATCCCGATGGTGTTGATGGCGAGATTGTTGTCGGTTGTCGGACCGATGTTCTTTTTCCGGTCTACACTTCCACTCAAGACAACGATGCCTGTCATGATCTGGGGCGGACTTCGCGGGGGCATTTCCATTGCGCTCGCTCTGTCGTTACCCGCAGGAGAGGCGAAGAACCTGATCGTTACCTCGACCTACGTCGTCGTGCTATTCTCTGTGCTTGTCCAGGGATCGACAATCGGATGGGTGATCCGCCTCAAATCGCCGGCAACGGCAGCAAACGACCGCACTCGAAGCGGCCACTAGTCGCGAACGTGGATGAGACGCGCCATGAGTGCATTACGCGCCCGGCTGAAGGAGCTTTATCACGGCGACAGCTCGTCAGCGGTCCGCTTCCAGGCAATCTGGCTGACTTTCGATGCGATGCTGATTGCCTTCTTCATGGTGTCCCCGTTTATCGACCGCGGCCCTTTGTTTCTTGCGATCGACTACTTGATCGCGACGATTCTGGGTGTTGATCTCGCGGCACGTGCCTGGACATTTGGAAGCTTCGGTAGGTGGATCGCCCGTCCAATTGTGTGGGCTGACATGGCCGTTCTGATTTCGCTGCTCGTCCCCGTGCATACCGCCAATCTCGGCTTCCTGCGGATCCTGCGAGCCTATTCCCTCATTAACGGCAAGTCCCTGTGGCGGCTCTTGCCGCACGGCTGGAGAGACTATGCTGATACGATAAAGGCGATCGCAAATCTGATCGTCTTCATCTTCATGATGACAGCCCTGGTCCACACAGCTTTTGCCGGGCGCGTTCCTGCCATCCACTCTTACATGGACTCTCTCTACTTTACGGCCGCCTCCCTCACGACCACCGGATACGGCGATGTCGTCCTGCCAGGTTTCTGGGGCAAGGCCGTGTCGATCTTCATCATGTTTGGCGGTGTCAGTCTCTTCTTCAGACTGGTGCAGGTTGCGATGCGCACGCCGAAGGTGCGTCACCCCTGCCCGGCTTGCGGCCTACAGCGGCACGAACCTGATGCGGTTCACTGCAAAGCCTGTGGACATGGACTTAGCATTGTCCACGAGAACGACTGAAAACGATGTAGACGAGATGCTCACGCCCCAACACCTTTTGCGGGCCGCGCTTAATTCGATCATCGAAAAAATCGATCATGGCATCGAAAATCTTCGTTTTACTCGTGCGAGCGACGGCCCAAATTACGTTCGTGTAAGACGAGCTAAACGGGGAGGCGCGTCGCCCATGTGGCGCGGCGTCTGGGACGGGGAACTGAATGGTGTTCCCCGTCCCCACTTTTTCGCAGCACAGGAGGCGTCTGCAGCATTGCTGGTTTCTGGGCGCCAATCTTCAGGTTGCGAGAATTGGTGTTGCTGACTTGACTCACTCAACCATTCTTGACCCCGCGCTTAGCCGTTTTGTGTCGACATACCTGCCGTCGATATGGACTCTGGAAGTCCTGCTGCATGTTCGCGCTTCCCACCCGCTGGCTCTGAGCCCGGCTGAAATCGTCAACGAATTGAGAGCAGCGCCCAACCTGGTCGAACGGGTGATCGAGCACCTGAGCGTAATCGGGCTGGTCGACCTCACCGCCGGGCGCGTGCTCTACGCTCCGCAGTCAGCAGCTTTGATCGACTTGTGCGACGCCCTCGCGCGCACCAACCAAAGCAAGCCGCTGGCGATCAGAAACGCCATCCTGGCCGACCGTCGCCACCCGATGCCCTTAGACAATGATGAGGCCTGAATCGACAGTTCCGGGGACCTAGTCATGCGCCAGGCGATCGTCGCGTGCGGATCTCATGGCGTCGAGGTGTGCGATTTGACTGCTCCTTCCCGCAACCGTCCCCTGCCACTTCACAGAGGCGGGGAAATGCTCCACCGCGCGCGGCAGATTCCATTGGCGCTCCGCTACTGGCATATGGGGTTGCGCACAGGCGGCAATTGACGGCAGCCATCCGGGCCTCTATCGCGCGAAACCGCCTCAAGGTTGGAAACGCGCAATGAACGGTCCAGCTGATAGCAGCCCTTCCCCGACTGAGGACGCCAACGAGCCTCCTGTCGGCAAAACACACGGCATGGCGGCCCTTACAGTAGGCGCGATCGGTGTGGTGTTCGGCGACATCGGCACCAGTCCGCTCTATGCGATGCGCGAATCTCTTGACCATGTCGAAGGCGCGCCGCCGCAAGCTGTCCTCGGCGTACTGTCGCTCATCTTCTGGGCGTTGATAGTGATCGTCACGATCAAGTACGTCGCCTTCCTGATGCGCGCCGACAACAATGGCGAAGGGGGGACACTGTCTCTCATGACGCTGGCGCAACGCGCACTGGGGCGGCGGTCGTCGATCGTCTTTTTACTCGGTCTGTGTGGCGCTGCGATGTTCTTCGCAGATGGCTTTCTGACGCCAGCGGTTTCGGTACTCGCGGCCACCGAGGGCCTGCGCGAGGCGCCTGGGCTTGGGCCGGCCCTTTCCCCTTTCGTGATGCCAATCACGATCGGCATTCTCATCATCCTGTTCGCGGTGCAATCCCATGGCACAGCTGGCCTCGCAAAGGCGTTCGGTCCGATCACGACCCTCTGGTTCCTGACGATGGCTGCACTTGGCCTTTATCATATTGCGGACGAGCCATCCGTATTGCTGGGCCTGTCGCCACACTACGCTGCAACGTTTCTCTTCAGCAGTGGTCCAACGGGCTTCGTCATTCTGGGAAGCATTTTCCTGGCGGTGACGGGGGCCGAAGCTTTGTACACGGATATGGGACACTTCGGAAAATCTCCGATCCGCGCTGGCTGGCTTTGGGTCGTCCTGCCAAGTCTGATGCTCAATTATCTCGGCCAGGGCGCTCTGGCGCTCCGATCGCCCGAAGCGGCTGACAACCTGTTCTGGAACATGGTGCCTGAATTTGCGTTCTGGCCGGTTCTGGTGCTTGCGACCCTGGCAACGATCATCGCCAGCCAGGCGGTGATCTCAGGGGTCTTTTCCATTACCCAACAGGCTGTTCAGCTGGGCCTGCTCCCAAGGCTAACCATTCGGCGCACCAGCGAAACTCACTCCGGCCAGATCTTCGTACCAACAATGAATTTGGTTATGCTGATCGGTGTCCTGCTACTGCTTGCCATTTTCCCAAGCTCTTCTGAACTCGCGGGCGCCTACGGCTTAGCGGTTACGGGAGCAATGCTGGTTGATACCGTCCTTGCCTATTTCATTCTGAGAGTTTTGTGGAAGCGCAGCCTCGCTCTCACATTGTCAATCATTGTCCCGCTCCTCCTGATCGACCTCAGCTTCTTCGGATCAAACGTTCTGAAAATCCCTGATGGGGCGTGGGCGCCCCTGCTGATCGGCATTCTGGTTGTGATTTTGATGTGGACCTGGGAACGCGGCACCCGACTGCTTGCCATCAAGAGCCGTCGCGAAAGCATCCCCCTCACAGACTTGATTGCGATGATTGAGGCAAAGCTTCCGCAACGCGCGCCCGGTACAGCGATATTCCTGACGTCAGATCCAGAAGCTGCGCCAGTCGCGCTCCTGCACAATCTGAAACACAATGCAGTCCTGCACGACAAAAATATCATAGCGACGGTCCAGACAATTGACCGCCCCAGGGTCGACGAACATGACCGCATCACCATTGATAAGCTCAATGACGATTTTTATCGTCTCGTCATCCGCTATGGGTTCATGGAAACGCCAAACCTTCCGAAGGCGCTCAGCAAGTGCAGGCAGCACGGCCTAAAGTTCAACATTATGTCGACGAGCTTCTTCCTGGGCAGGAGAACGATTGTTCCACGCCCGGGTCACAGCATGCCGATGTGGCAGGACTGGCTCTATCTCTTCCTGATGCGTAACGCCGCCAACCCAACTGACTTCTTCAAAATTCCGCCTGGACGAGTCGTCGAAATGGGAACGCAGGTCACACTCTAAATCGAGGAAACCGCGAAGACTGCGGCTTGGCCTTCGGGTCGACGATCATTCTGCCGATACGCGAAAGTGCGTTGGCGATTGCCGCTACGTTCTCGCACTGATGCGAGATTGCGTGTCGATTGCATTCTTATCCAGGCAGAGCGGCACCCTACGGCCAGCCCCATCGATGCCTGCGGTTGTGTGCTCGGCACTGAGACTTTATCGTCCTACCCGAGCGAGCAAGGCGGCGACATGACGCGTTTCTATTCGGAGATCGGAACTCTTCGTCACAACATCAAACGTTGGGAAGTGGAGCTCGGACAACTTGGACGTGAACCCGCGGACATCGCGCGAGCGTCCTATCTTCGAGGCCTCATTCGTCGGCGGAACACACGTTTGAAGATGCTTGAGGAAAAGCTCCTCGGCGCCGATACGAACTCTGGCACTTCGTAAGTCATTTGCAGTGCGGTTGACGAACCACTGCGTGTCGCAATGCCGATGGGCGTCCCTGGTCCGCGCATCTGCCTTTCCACGATCGAAGTCGCAGGCCGATCGCAGGTCTAGGGGGCCGCAATGTCCAATGCCTTTGCCGCCCCCTTCTGGCTCACCAGGACGGCATAGCCCAGCACGCCGGCCAGAATGGATCCGGCAAGTACGCCAATTTTGATCAGGTCCTGAAGCGCCGGGTCTGCATAGGCGAGGAGGCCGATGAAAAGGCTCATCGTGAAGCCGATCCCACATAGCAGCGCCACGCCGAACATATGGCCCCACCGCGCCCCCGACGGCATGGGCGCCCATCCAGGCAGAATAACCGCCGCCGATCCCGTCAAGACGCCGATCAGTTTTCCCACGAGCAGCGCTGTTGCAGTGCCGAGCACCAGGGGTTGTGACAGAACATCCGCTGTCAAGCCGATCAGCGGCACGCCGGCATTGGCGAACGCGAAGATTGGTAGGACGATGAGGGCGACCGGCTTGTGCAGCGCATGCTCCAGCGTGTGCAGCGGACCATCTCCGCCGTCTTTGGCTGGCGTGATCGGGATGCAGAAAGCAAGCATGACGCCGGCCAAAGTTGCGTGCACGCCTGAGCGGTACATGAAAACCCAGAGCGCGGCGCCGATGGCAAGATAGACGACCAGAGACATCACTCGCAGCCGACCGAGCAACAGCATCAACGCCACGCATCCCGCGGCGGCCACGAGGTCGATCATCGAAAGATTGGCGGTGTAGAACAGAGCAATGATAACGACCGCGCCCAGATCGTCGATGATCGCGAGCGCAGCCAGGAAAATCTTGAGTGAAGCAGGCGCTCGGCTGCCAACCAGCGAAAGCACGCCCAACGCAAAGGCGATATCCGTTGCGGCGGGAACAGCCCAGCCTTTCGCCAGAGCGGGGTCCCCGCCATTGAAGGCCAGAAAGACCAATGCTGGCACGGCCATGCCGCCTATCGCCGCCGCTCCAGGCAGGATCCGGCTACCCCATGTCGACAACTCGCCCTCAAGGAGCTCCCGCTTCACTTCCAGCCCGATCAGCAGGAAGAACAGCGCCATCAGCGCATCATTGATCCAGTGATGCACGGTGAGCGGACCGGCATAGACATGAAGAATATGAAAATAGTCAGAGCCCAACGGCGAGTTCGCCACGACAAGCGCGATGGCGGCTGTAGCAATGAGAATCAGGCCGCCCGCGGTTTCGCTGGCGAGGATTTTATGCAGCAGCGACGAGGGTTGCGATAAAAGCGCCATGCGGAAGCTCCAACAAAAGTTGCTCAGCCTCCGTTGTCATGAAGCCCGGCGCACGCAGCACACCACCGGACGAGATTTATTTATAGCGCAAGGTCGCGTTGTCTACTCGTATGGCCGCGACCGAATGTCCAAGGAGTCGCAGCTTCCTTTGTAGACGTCACGTCCAATGCATCGCGCCGGTCGAAAGGCGAGCTTCGGGTGTCGCTCGCCTGGTCGCAACGCCACAACAGGCGGCTTCATCAGAGTTCATCCGGTTTCCACCGGCGTTCGCAGGTATACACGTCCGTCACTCTCAGGCTTTGGCAGCGCGCCGCCGCGGATGTTCACCTGCAGCGAAGGCAGGATCAACCTCGGCGCCGCTAGCGTCCTATCGCGCGCGTTGCGCAGCTTGACGAATTCCGCCTCACCAACGTCGTCATGCACATGGATGTTCGATGCGCGCTGTTCCGCGACCGTCGTTTCCCACGTTGGACTGCTCCGCCCTGCGGGAAGATAGTCGTGGCCCACAAAGATGCGCGTCTCGGGCGGCAGCGCCAAAATTTTGCGGATCGAGCGGTAAAGCGTTGCGGCGTCCCCGCCCGGGAAATCCGCGCGAGCCGTGCCATAGTCGGGCATGAACACCGTATCGCCCACGAAAGCTGCATCGCCGATGACATAGGTGACGCAGGCAGGTGTGTGCCCCGGCGTGTGGATCACATGCGCGGCGAGATTTCCGATCTGGAATGCGGCGCCATCCGCGAAGAGCGTGTCGAACACGGAGGCTTCTGTTTCTGCCTCTTGGGCGCCAAATAGAGCCCGGAAGCGTGTCTGCACCTCCGTAATTCTGGAGCCGATGCCGATCTTCGCGCCAATCTTTCTGCGAATGTAGTCGGCGGCCGAGAGATGATCAGCGTGCGCGTGCGTTTCGAGCGCCCACACAATGCGCAGTCCGATTTCTTCGGCCCGCGCCAAAATCCTGTCGGCGGATCTGGTCGATAATTTTCCTGTCGCGGGGTCGAAATCGAGTACGGGATCGATCACCGCGGCGTCACCCGTCGTCTCGTCCGAGACGAGGAATGATGCGGTCGAAGTGGCTGCGTCGAAAAAGGCCTGAATGCCGGGCATGACAGCTCCCAAGATCAGCAGATGGATTATTATATATTAGCCATTGCTAAATTAGCAAGAGCGAATATATTGATTGCATGGTTCATCTGAAGACGTTTTCACTCGCCGACTTCGAAGCCAGCGCCAGCAAAGCGGCGGACCTTCTCCGTACGCTCGGAAATGAGAAGCGGCTGATGATCCTGTGCCAGCTTGGATCGGGCGAACTGTCCGCTGGCGCCCTGCACGAGCCGCTCGGCCTCTCGCAGTCGGCGCTGTCGCAGCACCTCGCCGTGCTGCGCGAAGCGGGTGTCGTAACGACGCGCCGCGACGCGCAGACGATCTTCTACCGCATCGCCGACCCCGCCGCCGTTAAAGTGATCGAGACGCTGGCGGCGATCTTCTGCCCTGACAAGCCTTCCGCGAAAAAGAAGAAATGACATGACGCCGCTGACGCCGATCGACGCCCCATCGCTCTCCCGCAAGCTGAAATCGGGTGAACTCACGCTGATCGATATCCGCGAGCCAGACGAATTCGCACGCGAGCACATCGACGGAGCCGTCTCGCTTCCCCTCTCACGCCTGGAGGCCGGGCACGTCGCGCTACGGGGCGACACGGCGGTTGTCTTCACATGCCGGTCGGGCATGCGCACCAGTTCGAACTGCGAACGCCTTGCAGCGCACGTCGTAGAACCGGCCTTTTTTCTCGAAGGCGGACTGGACGGCTGGAAAAAAGCAGGCCTCGTCACGCGCGCTAATCGCAAGGCGCCAATCGATATCATGCGCCAGGTTCAGATCACTGCAGGCGCGATCACACTTCTCGGCGCGACCCTGTCCGCCACCGTGCACCCGGGGTTCATATGGCTCTCCGCTTTCATCGGCGCTGGATTGGTGTTTGCGGGCGCCAGCGGCTGGTGCGGCATGGCCAAGCTGCTCGGTCAGATGCCATGGAACCGCAAGCCGGCCTTATAGACACAGATGCTGCTTGATCCATCCATCGCCATCGTGCTGGGTGGCGCTGCCGTGGGCTTCCTCCTCGCCGTCTTCGGAGGGGGCGGTTCAGTTCTGGCGGCGCCAGTCCTCCTTTATCTCGGCGGCGTCACCGATCCGCATGTCGCCATTGGCACAGCCAGCGCGGCTGTTGCGGCGAACGCAGCGATCAATCTCGCGGGACACTGGCAGGGCGGCGCGGTCAAATGGCCATGCGCCACGGTTTTCGCTATCACGGGGCTTGCGGGCTCTTTCATTGGCTCCAGCCTCGCCAAGCTGATCTCAGGTCAGCATCTTCTTCTGGCTTTCGCCTTTGCCATGGCAGCCGTCGGCCTCTCGATGTTCCGCAAGCCCAAGAGCACAGGCAATCCCGACGTCCAGATCAACATGAGACTTATCGCGCGCCTGGCGCCGCTCGGCCTGCTCACGGGTCTTGCCGCCGGCTTCTTCGGTATCGGCGGCGGCTTCCTGATCGTCCCCGGGCTGATGCTCGCCACCGGAATGACAATGGCGAACGCGACCGCTTCGTCCCTCCTGTCGGTCGCCCTGTTCGGAGCCGCCACGTCTTTCAACTACGCCCTGTCGGGCCAGGTCGACTGGCGCCTCGCTGGGCTCCTCCTGTTGGGTGGCGTGGCGGGCGGCGCCGGAGGACTAATCGCAGCCCATGCGCTGTCAGCGCGACGGCGCCTCGCACGCAATCTTTTCGCCATCCTTGTTTTGACGGTCGCCGCCTACATAGCTTGGCGTTATTTGGCGGTGTGATGATGGCCTTCACCCAACCAAATTTCAGGATTCGACGCACTGACATGCTGGACCGCTAGCGCCGCCGACTGGTTGGAGCAGTTTCAGGTGAGCCGGATGAACCGTCTCTAGAGGTAATTACACGTCTCAGGCTCAGACTGATTTAAACCTTTGGTTTTTTTCGTTCCATCTGCTGCCCATTTTCGACCATTTCCCTCGCTTTCCCATCATCTTCCGCGGAGCTTCGTTGGCTATAGTATCAAGCAATGATGTCGGCGGGACGGATCTTCAGCACCCTTAAGAAAATTGAGAAGAACATGGCTGCTCCTAGGGGTAGCGCATCGTGGAGCGGCCGCACGGCTATTGGCGCAGCCAATTATTTGATCTTTTCTAAGATAACCACGCTCCTTGTGAGCGCCGCAGACTAAGACCGGGTAGCATTGGTCCTAGCGGACTACGTTGCATCGGGATCTGACCATGACCATGGTCCGGGAAGCAGCTCCCGCAGTATACCTTGTTCGAAGATAATTCGCAGATTCCCCCTCGGCGCCGTCACCATGGTTCGATATGAATTCAGAAACGGGAGCCATTCTACCCTTCAAGGCACAGCGCTGTGAGACATCCAGACCTGGCCTCCGGCACGAAAACCATCGAGCGGAAAAAGACCAGGCGCGAGCCCGCTCGCGAAGAGAACGGGCATTGGCGCAATCGTTGGGAAGTGCCCAAGAAACATGAGCACCTTGCCCGCGAACAAGGCGCCCTGCCCCTCGGCGACGGCACCTGGCTCGGCTACCGCAAGTTTGCGACTCACGAAGAAGCCGAGGCTCACGCGCGCAAGCACGCAGCCTACAACTTCACCAATTTCGGCATCCGCTATCTCGGCACCGAGTTCTTCCCCGACTACTGAGCCGGGCGCGTCCTGAGCGCCAAACAAAAACCCCGCCGGTCGCCCGGCGGGGTTCTGTATTTTCAGATGCAGTCAGAGACGCCTAGTGCGAGCCCTGCTGGGTCATGGCCGCTGTGCCCGCATCAACTTTCGGCTGGGCGAGCTGACCGCTGGCGCGCATCTTCTGCATGATCTGCATGGCGTTCGCCATTTCGGCCTTGCTGAGCATGCCGTCCTTGTCGGCGTCGACCATCGGCAGGTAGTTCACCACCGACTTGAAGCGCGGATCGTTGCGGAACTCTTCCTTGGTCAGCTTGCCGTCGATATTGTCGTCCAGTGCGCCGAACACGACGTTCTGCTGCAGCTGCTGGAACCACTCATCGTGGCGATCCTTCACCGTCTCGTTCTTGAAGCGGAAGCGGAAGAAGGTGAACAGCATCTCTTCCGAAGTCTGCTCACCGAACGTCACGTTCTTCTTCGGATCGGGGTTCGCCTTGTTGCGCTCCGAGTTGTCGAACACGTAATCGGCGATCAGCAGCGAGCCCTTCGGAACTTCGAGCATGTCCTTGAAGTGGTATTCGCGCTGCCATGCGAAGTCATAGCGCGGCTGGTTGAGCAGCACTTTCTCTTCGCCGTTCGGATAGCGGATGCGCAGCTTGGTCGAGTAGCAGCGCGAGTGGCAGTGCGGCTGCGTGCCGAAGATCAGGATGTCTTCCGGGATCTCCAGATAGGCCGTTTCCTTCCAGTTCTCGGCGCCCGGCGGGATCTCCAGCGAGAAGTCGGTGATCGAGGCCTGGCGCAGCAGGTATTTCGGCTCTTCCTTGTAGAAGTAATACCCGACCTGCGTCTTGTCCGTCGTCGGCTTGCCGATCGACGTGTAGTGCATCTGGTAGGCGTACGAACCGCCCGGAGCGACGTAGATTCCCGTATCGGCAGGCGTCAGGTTGGCTTCCCCGCCGGGGCCGTAGCCGCCGAGCGAGACGTTCCACGAGAAGCCGCGGCCGTTCGGATCAACCTTCGGAATCCAGCCCGCCAGCGCGTGGTGCACGGTCGGCGAGGCGTTGGCCCAGGCAGTGGCCTTCAGCCATTTGCCCTCGGTGAAGTTCGTCGCAACCGAGCGATCCTGATAGTCGACAATGCCTGATGCCGGCACATCAAACGCCGGAACGTCGACCACCACATCGGGTTGGCCCAACGGCCATTTCGGCGCGGGCTTGGCGGCTTGCGGCAGCGGGTCTTCACCCTCGCCACGCGGCGCACCGGCCTCGATCCAGTTCACGACGGTCTTCACCTGATTGGCGCTCAGGCGCATGTCGTCGGTCCACTGCGAACCGTGGGCGTCCGAGTGATAGGGCGGCATGCGGCCGGTGCGCAGCGCCTCGCGGATCATCGGCGCCATGGTCTTCACGACCTCGAACTTGTCCATCTTGAAGGGGCCCATGCCGCCTTCGGTGTGGCAGACCACGCACTTGTCGGCGAGGATCGGGGCAACGTCCTTCGAATAGGAGATCTTGGCGAAGTCGGCCTGCTTGGTGCGATCCGGGAACTCGATCTTCGCGCCTTTGAAGCTGGCTTCGACAACCGGCGGCGCCTTGCCCGCGAGGACGGCGTTCAGCGCGGTCGTGACGTCTGCATTGGCGACTTTCTTGTCAGCGAACGAGCCGTCGATCGGGCCGTGATAGGCGACCTTCCACGTCTTGGGGTCGACCACGAAAGCTTCGCCCGTGGTCGTGACGCCCAGCGAGCGGCCGACGAGCTGGAGTTCGTCAGCGAGAACCGGGATTTCGGCGGAGCCCGGCTTGCCATCGAACGTGCCGCGCTTCGAGTTGAGCCCCGAGTCGAGCATCACGAACCGGACGTTCTGATCCTTGTACTGGCTCTGGAGTTTCAGAAGGGCCGCTTCGGCGCGCTTCGAGGTGGCGTCGCCATCCACGGACGCGACGATGACGATCGCCTTGGCGTCCTTGAAGTAATAGAGTTCGTGGCCCATGCCGGTCTGGTCGGCCAGCATGAAGTTGTCGACGCGGCTGCCCGCGAGCGAGATCTTCGATGGCGTCGGGGCCGCGATGGCCACCAGCGCGAGAACCGAAGCCGCTCCGGCCAATCCCAACGCGGTCAAACCAAGCTTGTGCGAACGCTTCATGGCTTTCCTCCTCCAGCGCGCCATTCCGACGTGGCGCATCTTTCGGCGGATAGTGCTGATAGCTGCCGTTCGCGGCAACTGGGCGCCGTGGCGGCAGCTGTCGCGTAAAGACAAAAAAGTCTTCACATTGCGGGCATGTACCCGGGAGTTTCCCGGGGCTCAGTTCAGGCCAAAACCGGCCGATTGGAAGGTTTCGGCCGCCTTGGGAGAGGACAGGAAATCGAGGAAAGCCTTGGCGCCGCCTGACTCTTTTCCCGCGACGATCGCCGCCGGATAGGTGATGGGCGTGTGGCTGTCCGCCGGGAATGTGCCCGCGACAGCGACTTCAGCGCCCGCAGCCTTCGCGTCGGTGCCATAGACGATGCCCGCCGCGGCCTCCCCCGTTTCGACGAAGCGAAGGGCCGAACGCACATTCTCGGCCCGAACCACGGACTTTTCGACGCCAGCCCAGGCGCCCAGCTTCTCGAGAGCTTCCTTGCCGTACTTTCCGGCGGGCACGCTGTCGGGATTGCCCATGGCCAGCCTGCCGCCTTTCAGCGCCGCAGCGAGGTTGGCGCCGTTGGTCAGTTCAATCGTGATGGGTTTGTCTGACGGAGCCACCAGAACGAGCGTGTTGGTGAGCAGGGTCTTTCGGCTGGGGGGATCGATCAGGCTCTTGCCCGCCACATAGTCCATCCAGGCCTCATCGGCGGAGATAAAGACGTCTGCGCCTGCACCCTGCTCGATCTGGCGGGCGAGTTCCGAGCTGGCGGCGAAGTTGAACACCGGAGCGGGATGGCCCTCCGCCGCAAACTGCGTTCCGATCTGTTTGAGCACGTCAGTGAGGCTCGCCGCGGCGAACACAGTAACCGCAGCTTCAGGCGCTGCCGTCTCTGCCGGTTTGGGCGCTTCGGTGGGGCCGCATGATGCGATCAGCGTGGCGGCAAGACCCATCGCCGCCAGTCTCAGAGTTTTCAGCATCGGCAACACCCTAAAGAGCGTGTGATTTCACCAGCGCCCAGGCAGTTGCTCCCTCCTGCAACCGGAGATCCGCAAGTGCTTCAGGCGTTATACGCGCTGAAACATAGCCCGCGTCGGCGGCGAGGGAAACCAGAACCGATCCATCCGGCTCGCGAGCAATCGCGCGGACCGTGCCCTGCCAGACATTGCGGGCGGAAATGCCACGCGGCTCTTCTGACGCAAGCAGCACACTGTCCGCCTTGATCCAGACGCCACCCATTTGCGCGCCGGCGACTGAAGCAGCTTCAACGCGCGCGCCATAGTCTCGGCGATCGAGTAGCGCAGCAAATTCCGGCCGGGCCATGACCTCGACTGCAGGACCGTGACTGACGACCTGCCCGCCCTTCATGGCGATGACATGATCCGCCAACTCGGCCACTTCCTCCACTTGGTGCGTTACCACCATCAGGGGCAGGTTCTGGCCCTTTGACAGATCGCGCAGCAATTTCAGGAAGGCGCGGCGGCGGCGGCCGTCGAGCGCCGCGAATGGTTCGTCCAGCAGCAGCATTTCGGGCGCAGATACAATCGCCCGCGCGAGCGCAACGCGGCTGCGTTCGCCGCCCGACAAGTTCCGCACGCGGCGATCAAGCAAGTCCTCGATCTCCAGCCGCCTTGCGATCTCGACGGTGATCGGCGCATTGCGCGCGGCGGGGCGGCGGCGTTCGGCATATTGAATGTTCCCGCGCACGGTCAGGTGCGGGAACAGCCGCGCATCCTGGAACACCAGACCGATACCGCGATCATGCGGACCTACGCGCGACTTGGCGCCAGCGTCTTCGAGCAAGCGCCCGTTGAATTCCACTGAGCCGCTTTCGAGCCGGTGCAGGCCCGCTACCGTCGCGAGCAACATGGATTTGCCGGCGCCCGACGGGCCGAAGACGACCGTGATCCCGCTAGCGGGGACTTCGCATGCCGCGGCGAGGCGGAATGCGCCCTTCTTCACGACGGCGTTCTTGAGCGACAGGCTCACGCTTCGAGCCTCCGCCGCGCCCAGTGTTGCAGCAGTTCCGCCAACGCGAGGCCGACGATTGCGGCGGTCATCGAGATGGCTGCGAGGCGCAGCGCGGTGTCTTCGCCATCTGGCGTCTGCAGCGCGGAATAGATCGCGAGCGGCAGGGTTTGCGTCTGGCCTTCGACGTTGGAGGCGAAGGTGATGACAGCGCCGAACTCGCCAAGGCCTGCGGCGAACGCCGTCACCGCGCCAGCGAGAACGCCGGGCCAGGCCAGCGGCAACGCCATCGACCAGAAGCGATCCCATGGGCTCGCACGCAGCACAGCTGCAGCCTCGAAGAGGCCACGATCGGTCGCCTCGAATGACAGACGGATCGCGCGCACCATCAGCGGGAATGCCATGACCGCTGTCGCCAGCGCGGCCCCTTCTGCTGTGAACGCGAGCTGGATGCCGAATGCATCGCGCAACCATGCGCCAACCGGCCCGCGTACGCCGAAGATCAGCAGCAGGAAGTAGCCGACAAGCACCGGCGGCAGGACAAGCGGCAGGTGGGCGATCGCATCGACGACCCATTTGCCTCGGAAATCCGGACGCGACAGGGCCCAGGCAAAAGCGATCGCGACCGGCAATGAAAATACAACCGCGCGCCCGGCCACGCCGAGGCTGGTCGCCAGAATCTGGATTTCCTCAGCCGTCAGCATCGCCGGCACCATGTCGCGCCCGACCGTGCGCCTCAAGCCCGATAATAGCTGTTATTGGGGCGATATATTCATGTCATGGTTACTGTTTCGCTTTGCACGCGAAGGCTGGCGCTTGGCGACGGAAACTGCTTCAAGCCGCCGATGTCAGCGAACTCTGTCACCCTCGAAATCCAGCGCCTTGGGGCGCAGGGGGATGGCGTGGCTGAGCATGATGGCAAGCCGGTATTCGTTCCACTGACGCTGGCCGGTGAGACTGTGATTGCGGAGATTAACGGCGATCGCGCGCGCGTGCTGGAGGTCCTCAAGCCGAGCCCGAACCGCGTTGCGCAGCGTTGCTCGCACTATGGCGAGTGTGGCGGCTGCTCGTTGCAGCATCTGGCGGATGAACAGTATCTCGCTTTCAAGCGTGAGCATCTCGTAACGGCGCTGTCCTATCAGAAGATCGATGCGCCGGTTGATCCAGTCGTCGCCATCGCGCCGCAATCGCGACGCCGCGCTGTGTTCGCTGCGCATCGCGTCAGCAATGGCGTGGCGATCGGGTTCCACGGTCGCCGGAGCCATCGCATCGTTCCTATTACCGATTGCGAGGTTATCACGCCGGGTCTGCTTGACCTGCTTCCGAAGCTGGAACGCCTCGCGCTCATTGCTGCGCCTCAGAAAGATGCGTTGACCATCACCGCGACGGAAACAGCCACGGGCTTTGATGTAGCTCTCGTTGGCGTTGCTAAAGCTTTCCCAGCTGACGGCCGCCTGCGCGCCGTCCAGGCCGCGGGTGAGTTGGGGCTGGCGCGTCTCTCCATGAACGGTGAAGTTGCGCTGGAACGCGTTCCGCCGAGCATTCCCGCAGGCGCCGCACAGCTGTTGCCGCCGCCGGGCGGATTCCTGCAGGCTTGCGCGGCATCTGAGTCAGCCATGCTTCAGCTTGTCAAAGAAGCCATCGGCGACGCGCGACGCGTCGTTGATCTGTTCGCTGGCTCAGGAACATTCACCTTGCCATTAGCTTCCGACGCCACAGTCCACGCAGCCGAAGGCGAAGGGCCAGCCATTGCGGCGCTCGAACGCGCGGCCAAGCGCGCGCGGGGCCTCAAGCCGGTCACCATCGAGAAGCGCGATCTCTTCCGCCGCCCGCTGACCCGGGACGAGTTGAAGCGCTTCGACGCCGCCGTGATCGATCCGCCGCGTGCAGGCGCAGAGGCGCAGACGCAGCAGCTTGCGGCCTCCACCTTGAAGCGTGTGGCGATGGTGTCGTGCAACGTCCAGACGTTTGCGCGGGACCTCGCGATCATGCTGAAAGGCGGCTGGCGCGTTACGCGTATCACGCCTATCGACCAGTTCCTCTGGTCCCCCCATATCGAGATCGTCGCACAGCTGCGCCGCTAGCCGTTGCGCCGACCCAACACGCCTGATAGCCCGCGCCCTATGCTCCCGAAGTCCGACCTTCCGATCGAAGACGTCATTCCGCAGATCGTCGAGGCGCTGCGCAATGAGACGCGGTTGGTCATTTCCGCCCCGCCCGGCGCCGGCAAGACGACGCGCGTTCCGCTGACGCTGATCAATGAGGCGTGGACCGAAGGCCGCAAGCTGATCCTTGTCGAACCACGCAGGATCGCTGCGCGCGCGGCCGCCGAGCGCATGGCCAGCACCCTTGGCGAGAAAGTTGGCCAGACAATCGGCCTGCGCTCGCGCCTCGATGTTCGCACCTCCAAAGACAGCCGCATTGAAGTCGTCACAGAGGGCGTCTTCAGCCGCATGGTTCTGTCGGACCCCGCACTTGAAGGCATTGCCGGGGTGCTGTTCGACGAATTCCATGAACGCTCGCTGGATGCCGACGAAGGGCTTGCCTTCGCGCTGGATGCGCAAGGCGTCATCCGCGAAGACCTCCGCATCGTGCTGATGTCGGCGACCTTGCCCGGCAATCTCACGCAGGACTTCTTCGCAGCGCCAGTTGTCGAAAGCCTCGGCCGGGCGTGGCCGGTCGAGACGCGCTATCTCGGCTACGAACCGCGTCAGCGACTTGAGGACCAGATGGCCGCCGCCATCCGCAAGGCTTTGCACGAAGAGGAAGGGTCAATCCTCGCCTTCCTGCCCGGCGTCGCCGAGATCACGCGGACGGCGGATCGTATCGGTCAGGTCGACAGCAATGTGCATATCACGCCGCTCTATGGCGCGCTGACGCCGCAGGAGCAGAACGAAGCTATTGCGCCAGCACCCAAGGGCACGCGAAAGGTCGTTATCGCCACTGACATTGCCGAAAGCGCCATTACCATTGAAGGCGTGCGCGTGGTCATCGACTGTGGCTTTGCACGCGTGCCGCGGTTCGATCTGTCGCTCGGCGCATCTCGCCTGGAAACCGTACGTGTCGCTGTCGCGAACGCAGACCAGCGCCGCGGCCGCGCCGGACGTACCGGTCCCGGCGTCTGTTACCGACTTTGGCGTGAAGCCGAGATGCGCGGCTTTCAGGCTTCGCCAGCGCCCGAAATCGACAACGCCGACCTCACCGGCCTTGCGCTCGATATGGCGCGATGGGGCGCCAAGTCCCCGGCAGACCTGCGCTGGCTAAACCCGCCGCGCGAGGCCGCATGGCGACATGCCCGCAATGTCCTGATGAGCGGCGGCGCGATGTCGACGGCCGGCGACCTGACATCGCTCGGCAAGCGCATCGGCGATCTGGCTCTGCCGCTGAGACTGGCGCTGATGGTTCTGCGTGCAGCCGAACGAGGCGACGCGAAGTTGGCCAGCGAGATCGCCGCTGTGATGAGCGAACGGGATCTTGGCGGCCGTTCGGTCGATCTGGATGAAAGGCTTGTCCGCTTCAGAAGCGAGAATGGGCAGCGCGCGAAGTCCATGCGCGAGCTTGCGGCTCGATGGTCAAAATTTGCCGGAGGTAAGGACAATGGCGGCAGCTCTGCGGCTGCAGTGCTGGCGCTCGGCTTCCCGGAGCGCATCGCCAAACTGCGCGGGGCAGCAGCCGGACGCTTCGTCATGGCTGGCGGACGCGGCGCGATGCTGGATGAGACGGACCCGCTCGCGCGCCAATCATGGCTGACCGTAGCCGACATGACGGGGTCCGGCCCTGATCTGCGTGTCACGCTGGCGGCGCGACTATCTGAAGAAGAGGCGCTGGAATCCGGCGCGGTCGAGACGACGGAAGAAGCCAAGTACGATCCAGCGTCGCGGCGCGTCCGGGCGCGGCGGACACGTCGTATAGGCTCCATCCTTCTGGAAGAAACACCGCTGCCGTCTCCCGGCGCGCAGCTT
Source organism: Hyphomonadaceae bacterium (assembly GCA_965229115.1). Taxonomy (GTDB): domain Bacteria; phylum Pseudomonadota; class Alphaproteobacteria; order Caulobacterales; family Hyphomonadaceae; genus UBA7672. The sequence goes on from CBDDIR010000003.1 coordinate 2,395,746, forward strand.
GTTCAATCTGCACTTCTGGAAGCCGTTCGTGAAAGCGGCTTTGGCTTGCTCAAGAATTTCGGTCCGCTGGAAAACACGATCCATCGGGTGGAGATGCTGGCTGGCGCTATCGGCGATCCTTGGCCTGCAAACTTCCGAGCGATGCTGGTCGAACGCATGGATGAGTGGCTGGGACCCCTGCTGGATAGTCCCGGAGCCCTCGATGCGCTGGATGGCGGCCAAATCGCTGACGCTGCGCTGACACTGCTTGATTGGCCGCTACCGCGCGATCTTGCCCGGTTGGCGCCGCTTAGATGGGAAACACCTGCAGGCCGCGTTGTCGAGATCGACTACGCCACCGAAGGCGGACCGCGCGTCGAGTGCAAGGTGCAAGAAGCGTATGGGCTGGGCGAACACCCCACGATCGCCGACGGGAAGATCATCCTTACGGTCGCGCTGCTTTCACCGGCGATGCGCCCCGTTGCGATGACGCGCGATCTGCCCGCTTTCTGGCGCGGCGGCTATCTCGACATGCGCAAGGACATGCGCGGCCGTTATCCCAAGCATGACTGGCCGGATGACCCAGCAAGCGCTGCCCCGACGTCACGCGCTAAGCCTCGCCAGCATTGACGCAAACGTCACGCTGTTTTGCGGGTTATTTTGCAAACCAACACACGAAAATTCGCATACTGATGATTCGAAATAACCCCCCGCAATGCCGCCTTCACACCCTTCCCATACGTCAACATGTATGGATTTCTTGCACTATTACGAGAAAATGCGTTCGTTGACGCTGCGATCTGATTGACGTCGCAAAACACAAACCGCACGTTCGAATTTCGCATACCGGGGGACCAACAACCTCGGGAGGCGTCGGCGTACGCAATCAAAAAAAGATGCGCCGGTCCGGGAGCAAACACGTCCACAGGGAGGTCGGCGCGCATGGCGCAGCTAAATCGTATTTCATTGGTGAGCCTGCTCGCCCTCGGCATCGCTATGCCGGCAATGGCGCAGCAGACGCCGCCGCAGGAACCTGAGAAGGCGGAGCCTGGTCGCGATGTCGTCGTCGTCACCGCCAACAAGCGCGAAGAGACTGTTCAGGATATCGCGGTTGCCGTGACCGCCGTCACCGACACGATGCGCGAAGAGATCGGCATCCGCTCGATCACCGATCTCACCAACCTCACGCCTGGCCTGTCCTACACGGCCGGCAACGAACGCATCACGCTCCGGGGCGTTGGCCGCAACACAAACAACTTCGGCGCCGAGCCGGGCGTCGCGAACTATACCGACGGCATCTATCAGTCATTCGCTTCGATCGCTGGCCGGGACAACCTGTTCGTCGATCGTATCGAGGTTCTGCGCGGCCCGCAGGGCACGCTGTACGGCCGCAACTCGGTTGGCGGCGCGCTGAACATCATTTCGAAGCGGCCGTCAGATGAATTCGAAGGCGAATTCCGCCTCGGCTTTGGCAACTACGACTCGGCCAAGGCTGGCTTCTCGCTCTCCGGCCCGATCATTGAAGACTGGCTGCGCGGTCGCGTCGTCGCGTACCAGGAACAACGCGGCGAAGGTGTCTTCAAGAATTACGGCACCGGCGAAACCGAAGGCTACAACATCGACAACAACAACTGGGAAGTGCAGCTCGAAGGCGACATCGGCGAGCGCTTCAGCTGGTGGACCAAATACACTGCCGGCAAATACAACAACGCCGGTCCTCCGGGCGGGCGCACCACGCCGAACTCGAATGCACCGTACGACAAGAACTCGTTCGGCTCGCTTGCCGCCACCGGCGCGATCAACCCGAACCCGTACTGGGCGCTCGGAACCGACCCGCGGAAACTTGGCTTTACAATGCTCGGCAACACGACCGAGAACCCTGCCCTGCGCGATCCGTTCAGCGTCAACGATCAGGAAAAGCGCAACTCGCGGACCGATCACTATAACGACTTCGCACTCGAAGCGATTTACGAAACCGGGCCGTTCGACATCAAGTATGTCGGCGGGTACATATATTATAACTACGTCCTGACGGGCGATCAGGACGGATCGCCGATCCAGTCGCTGACGTACAACTCGACATCGTTCGGCGCGCCTGTGCCGGTCGGGACAGCGGGCTCGGCGGCGCGGACGATCTATCCGGATCTGCGACTCAACTATAACGAGAACCGGGCGTTCTTCTCGAACGAGCTGAACTTCATCTCGACTTATGACAGCCCGCTGCAGTGGATTGCTGGTATCTATGCGTACCAGGAAAACTTTGCGCAGCCGGTGAAGACCTTCTTCCCGAACGAGCCGCTGGCTTCGGCGCCGGGCATTCTGGCGCTCAACGCTGCCTACGCTCCGATCGCGTTCGCCGCTCCGAACCCGGAGCGCCTGTCGAGCTATACCAATAACAAGGGTCTCAATAACTCCTACGGCGTGTTCGTTCAGACCGACTGGTCATTCATGGACGACTGGAAGTTGACGACAGGCCTGCGTTACTCGGTCGACAACAAGCACATCCAGGAAGAGGCGCGCTTGTTCTGCTTCATCCAGTGCTCGTTCGCGCCGGGCTATTCGCCCTACACAGACGTGACGCGCGCGATCTGGAGTGGCGCATCGACCGTGCCGGGTCTGCAACCGGGCGTCGCAAGCGCGACGGCGGCCAACCCGAGCGGCGTGACCTACAACCCGACCACCGGCAACGCAGAGCGTCTGCTTGAGGACGAATGGGACGCCATCACGGGCACAGCTGGCCTCGAATGGACGCCATCCACCGACACACTGCTGTTTGCCAAATACAGCCGCGGCTACAAGACCGGCGGCTTCAACGCCACCGACATGGCGCCGCGTCCGCGCACGGGTCAGGAGATCGTCAACTCCTACGAACTCGGCTGGAAGCAGGAGGTGCGTGACTACAACCTCACCGCCAACATGGCCCTGTTCTATTACGACTATCAAGACGTACAGGTCCCGCTGTCGATCGACCCCGATGGCGAAGGCCCGGCGCTGGCCTACACGGGCTTCATCAACGTTCCGAAAGTTGAAACGACGGGCTTCGAGCTGGAATCGACATGGCGTCCGGTTGACGACCTGACGATCCGGTTCACCTACGCCTACCTGAATGCCGAGATCAAAGAGAGCGATGCATACGTCAACACGCTCTGCGTTCCGCTTGCTGCGGGCGCTGCGATCCCGGTTGACCAGGTTGGCACAAGCTGCCCGCTGCCGGGCGCGGCCACGACCGCGCAGAGTGTTGAAGGCAACATGCTGCCGCAGTCACCGCACAACAAGGTGGCCGTCAACGCAAACTATGTCTTCAACTTCCAAGACGGTTCAACGCTGATGCCGTCGGTCAGCTATTACTGGCGCGACGCGTTCTACTCGAGCCTGTTCAACGACGCCCGTCAGGAAACCAAGGCCTACGGCCAGACGGATGCTCGTCTGATCTGGAACGACTCGACCGGCATGTTCACCGTGATCGGCTGGGTGCGTAACGCGTTCGACGAGGAAGGCTTCGACCTTCAGACGGCGTTCCGTCTGCGCTCGCTCGATCCCGCGCGCAACAACCGCATCTACCAGTCAACCACCTACACGCTTCCGCGCACCTACGGCGTGGAACTGCAGGTCCACTTCTGAGGCTTTCTCTCGCTGGGACTATCCTCCCCTGGGGGTCCCACGAATAACTCGCGCCGGCTCCTTATGGAGCCGGCGTCTTTATTTGTGGAATGCCTCTGATCAGAAGCGGCGCTGTCCGGAGACAGTTTCAAAGAACATCCGCCAGTCGCCCATCAGGCTCCACAATGGGTATTTGAACGTCGCCGGCCTGTTCTTCTCGAAGAAGAAATGGCCGACCCAGGCGAAGCCGTAGCCGATCAGCGGCATACCAAGCAGCCACCATGGGTTCATCGTCACGAGCCCGATGACGGCCACCAGGATTACCAGCGCGGACCCCACCACATGGATGCGCCGGCAGGTCTGGTTGGAATGCTCGTGGATGTAGAACGGATAGAATTCCGAGAAGGACTGGTAGCGGCCCGAGGGATGTGTCGGCGCTTTCATCTCAGATCTTCAGGAAGCCCATGAACAGCGGCTTGGCGAAACGCTGCACGATGCCGGGATCATTCGCCATTTCGAGGATACGCGCATCCGACGATATGTTGATGGCGGCGTGCACCATGGAGCCCGCCACCAGCGGATCAACGGCCCTGCCCGACCCATCGGTAATCGCATCTGACACCATGGAGGTGAACTGCCGGCTGATCCGGTGGGACTGGTTGATGATTTCGGTCTGGTGTTCAGGCGGCACCGACGACAGCACGGAGGTGCGCAGCAGCGGTCCCTCGCGGCCAAGCTGGAAGCCGATCAACGCCGTGACCTCAGCGAACAGGCGGCGGCCTTCCGAGATATCGAGCTGCCGCGCGCGCCGTTGCGCTTCGCGCATGATGCCGAAGGAGCGCCGGAAGCAAGCCGCGACCAGATCGTCCTTCGCGTCGTTGTGGTGATAGAACGCGCCCTTGGTGAGATTGAGGCTGGCGGAAATCCGGTCCACTGAGGCGCCGCGATAGCCGTACTCGTTGATCAGCAAAGTCGCCGCCTTGAGGAAGTTCTCCTTGGCATTGTCCGGCCCGGTTGGAACGAACTTGCCCAGATCGAGATTGTCGGCCGCCTGCGCCATCACATCTGGCGCGATGCCATTGATGACAATGTCCGTCATGCGCTGCGCCAGACGTGGGAATTCGTCGACCTCGAAATCGCCGAGCCAGCTGCTGGCCCAGAACAGTTGTTCCATCAGGATCAGCGTCCGGATCGTGCGATCCGTCTTGTCCATGCCCTCCAGCTCGGGCGAATCCAGCAGGTCGCGGACCCGCCGGAACATCTTCTTGTAGCCTTCCATCACCCGCGTGCGGTGCTCGCCCTCGAGCGCGCGGATCGAAGCGAATGCGGCCAGTGGCGCGGCATCGCCGCGGCGGACCGCCGCGTCCCGCTCCACGAACAGCGAGATCAACTTGCCGATACGTGACCTAGCGTCACCCTCTTTTTCAACCACGGCGAGAAGGTCGTGGAAAATGGCATACCCCGACTCGAGGCAGGCCACCGCCAGCTCCTCTTTCCGGGGGAAATAATAGGTCACGCCCGTGGCGCGCAGGCCGATAAGCTCGGCCACGTCCGTGAGGCGCATCCCTTTAAAACCCTGCTCATTCAGCACTGGGATCGCTGCTGCAATGATATCGGCGCGGCGACGCTCGAAGCGATCGGCCGAGGCGATAGACGGTTCGCGTTCAGGCGTATCCAGCATTCCGACCCGAGTTTTTGGACCTAGCATCACGGCAACCTTGAGCGCCCCCAGCGTGCCGGGCCTCCGTCGCACAGAATAGATATTTCGCGGCGTCCGCAATGATCCTGGCCGGTAGTTTTTGGCGCGATGAATTCAGGATTAACGAAAAAGTCAGCTTGTTGGATTGAGCCTGCGTCCATGGTTCGCGCGAGCCATAAGGATGGAGATCATGACTGCGTACGAGCAGCTTGCCCGCCGATACTGCGCCCTTCAGGGGGAAGACCCTGACGAGCGCATAGAAGGCGTTCCCGTGTGGCGCATCGCCATGGCGGACCTCGAGGCCGCTATGAATGCGCTCGACACGTTCGGCCTGGATATCAGGACGACGTTCCACGAGATCGCCGAAGCGACCGATCAACCCAAGCCGAAGGGCTTCTTCATTCGCCGGGTTGCTTGATCTAGATCACGAACGCCACTTCCCGCCCGGCGACCTGCCCTCAAGCAGCGTGTGGGTGACGCGGATAACCGTGTAGTCTTTCTTCTTCGACGTTTCGTCGAGTTCCTCGAACGGGATCAGGTCCGGCCGCTGCCGGGCGTAATCGTCCCGCTCCCCCTTCCGCCAGCCATCGAGATAGCGATCGAGCATCCAGCGACGGTGTTCGAGTTCGCCGAGCTTGAGCATCAGCGCAGCCCTGTCGCCGGTCAGTGCATCATCTGGATCATTGGGCAGGAAGCTGGCTGCAGGCGGCAGATCATGCGTGCCCCAGTCCTTGCTGCTGTCGAGCCACGCACCGAGATCGTAACCTGCAGCGTGAGCCTTCGCGCGTATGTGGGCCGCGACACGCCGGTTCGAGACGCGCAACTGATCGGGGAGGATTTCCCACGGCTGCGGGTCAGACAGCGGCGCGACAGGATCGCGACGGCGGCTTTCCTCGACACGGCGCCGTTCGTATTCCTTGTGGAAGCGCCTGGCCTGCGCGTCGAGTTCCTTCTCCAGAAGTCCTGCGCCGTCGAACGCTTCGGGCCATGAGCCGAACGAGACAATCCGCAGATCGCACAGGCGGGCATCCTGTCCGGCCTTGCGTTCGAGTTCGATACGCTCCTTCGGCGCGGCGGCATCGCCGACATAGCCTGCGCCGTGATGTACTGTGGGCAGACCAGCGCCATGCTGCGCACACACGAAGACTGGCGCACGGAAAAGCTTCTGCTGCGTGGCCATGCCGCGCAGCGCGAGCGCAAGGCCCAGCGGGCGACGCTCGACATCAATGGCGACATAGACAGCGCTGATCTCGGCGGTCTTTGATCTTTCGCGGATGAAGGCGAACAGCTTTTCATCGTTCAAACGGAAGTCGCCTTCGAAGAAGCCGAAGTCGACATGCCCACTGCTACCGCCAGAACCGTCCTTCGGCTTGCAAAGGTCCGGGTGGCGGCTGCGGAAGTCTGTCTCGACGCGGCTGGCCTGCGGATCGACGACCGTGACCATCATCTCGGGCACATGCGGCGACACGCATGTGACGATGAACTCGCGCGCAATCGACTGGCCGACCTGCCCGAAGCCCACGATGAGAATGTGCTGGGCTGGCGCCTTCAGCTTCTGCGCCAGCAGGTATGGCGGATGAGCAAGCATGACCTGGCGCGCCGCACCGCCTGCGTAGGAGAACGGTGTGAGGCGCGCGACAGGCGTTTCGCGGCTGAGACGGTCGCGCATCCATGGGTCAGTGATATGGGCGAGCACTTCGGCTTTCGGGCAAGCCTTGGCGATGACCTGTGCGGTTTGCCACGTGTCGGCGTCGTCGCCTTCGTCGATGAGGATGCGTTTGGCGCTGCTGGCGGAAGCGCTGCGCAGCTGGCTCTTGAGCGAGCCCGTGCGGGCATAGGTGGCAAGCAGCTTGGTTGTAGGCGCGCGCTCTTCCGCAAGATGAATGGCGCGGCGCTTGCCGAAGAGATCGCCATGACGGCCTGCGTATTCGAGCGCGGCGGGGCCCGAGCCGATGATCACGTCATGGCCGGACGAAATGAACCGGAACCACATGGCGTGGATGTGCGAGCCGATCGCGTAGAGCAGCAGGCGGATGCCGAAGAGAACGGACGAGGCCGTGCCAAGCGCGCGTGCGACTTCAAGCGGCCATTTCTCGGTGTGCTCGATCGGTTCGTAATATATGTCCGATAGGAGAAGCACCTTGATCGTGCGTATGGTGATGTCCGCGACACGCATCACGAACGGCTCTTGCGTGACCTCCGGCTCGTAGGTCCAGCCATAGGCGGCAAGCACCAGCGCGACGATTCCGCATAGGATGGCGAGCGTGGAGATCGCGATCAGGAAGATGGATCGGCGTGTGGCCGGGCGTCCGCTTACGACTGCTTCTGGGTCGCTCATCACCACTCTCCCCGACCACGCGACGCTATGCCAGTCCGCCGCGAAGGCAAGACGGGGCGACAGGCTGTGAAGCAGTCTGGACGCATGGTAACCAGCGGTATGGCGAAGATCAGTGACGAAGCTGCAACGAAAATCGCGCAGGTCGTGCATGAGAGTGTGCGGGCCTGGCAGAAGGCGAACGATCAGGCAGCCCTGCCTGTGTGGAGCCGCGCGGCGAAGTGGATGAAGGTCGCGTCAGTCGAGGCGGTGCGGTGGCGGCTGCAAAACCCGAACGCTGGCGCATCGGCGCAGCATGATCGCTGGATGGCCGAGAAGGTCGCGGCGGGGTGGAAGTATGGGCGCACCAAGAGCGGAGTGAAGAAGACCCACCCGCTGATGGTGACCTATCGCGAGCTGCCGGACATCGAGCGGCGCAAGGATGCGCTGGTCAATGCCGTCATCGACTCGCTGGCGAAACCGATGAAGTAGCTACTTCTTCGGCGCGGCTTCGGCGGCGATGCGCTGGGCGTCGGCGTCGCTGTAGCCGAGCTCCTTCAGCACCTCGATCGTGTGCTCGCCGAGAGCCGGCGGATCGCGGCGGATGTCGGCCGGCGTGCCGGTGAATTTCACCGGGTGCAGCAGCGTGGTGTACGGGAAGCCGGCCGGGTGCTGGCGTTCGTGGACGAAGCCTGTGGAGCGCAGGTGCGGATCTTCCAGCACTTCCTGCAGCGTGGCGCAGCGGGCGGCCGGAATGTCGGCCTTGCCCAGCAGTTCAAGCCATTCGTCCGTCGTCTTGGTGGCCGCGACTTCGCCAACGAGCTGGTAGAGCGCGCCGATATTGGCGGTGCGGGCGTTGTAGGTGGAGAAGCGCGGATCGGTGGTCATGATCTCGGGGCGGCCGCCGAGTTCGAAGAAGGTCACCCACTGCTTGTCGCTGTAGGGCATGATGCCGATGTAACCGTCCTTGGTCGGATACGGCTTGCGGTTTGACGACGACGAGCGCGTGTAGGCCATCTGCGCCATCGGCGGGTTGAAGGTGTGGCCGTAGAGGTTCTCGACCAGGTTGAACGCCGTGAAAGCTTCCAGCATCGGCGCTTCCACGAACTGACCCTTGCCCGACTGCGTCTTGGCGTAGAGCGCCGCGATCGTCGCGTAGGCAGCGTGGAGGCCGACCACCTTGTCCGCCATCAGCGCCGGCATGTATTGCGGCGGCCCGCCATCGCGGACGTGGAACAGGTCAGCGATGCCCGAACCGGCTTGGATCAGGTCGTCATAGGCGGGCTTGCCGGCGTAGGGGCCTTCGGCGCCATATCCTGCGCAGTGAACGTAGATGACGTCTTCGCGGATCTTCTTGAGGTCTTCATAGCCAAGACCAAGGCGCTTCAGGCCGTCCATGCGGACGTTGGTGAAGAACACGTCGCACTGCTTCACGAGGCGCTTCAGGGCCTCGATGCCGTCCGGATTCTTGAGGTCGAGCAGGATCGCGCGCTTGTTGCGGTTGCAGCCCATATAGATGGCGCCCATGTCCGGCGCGGGCGAGGGACCGGCGTGGCGCATGATGTCGCCCGTGCCGTTCTCCACCTTGATGACGTCGGCCCCCATGTCGCCCATGAGCTGGGTCGCATACGGCCCCAGCACCACGGTCGAGAGATCGAGGATTTTCACGCCCGCCAGCGGGCCAGTCGACGACGCTACCAAAGTATCCTCCCGACGCCGCTGTTCAGCGCGGCCTGTAGCCTGCGTAGCTGCCCGACGCAGCGCAGCGCAAGTGCTCTGGGACGCACGAAAGCGCCGGAATCATCAACGATTTGTGCGGCTTTTTCGCCTGTGCGGTGCAGCACTCTTGCTTTCAGCCCAGACTAGAACCATTCTAGGCCGCAAATGAACATCACCACCCGCCTCCAATCAGCCGGCCTGCGCGCGACCCCGAAGCGGATCGCGATCGGCGGCCTGCTGTTCGACGGGATGGACCGCCACGTCACCGCAGACGACGTCGCCATCCTCGCTCGCAAGAGCGGCGTGCGGGTCTCGCTGGCCACGGTTTACAACACTCTGAACCAGTTCGTGTCCGCCGGCCTGATGAAACGCATCACGCTGGATACAGACCGCACCTATTTCGACACCAACGTGTCGGATCACCACCACCTGTTCTTCGAGGAGAACGGCGTGCTGCACGACATTCCGGGCGACACCATCAAGGTCGAGGGTCTGCCCCCGATCCCTGCCGGCTCGAAAGTGCGCTCGGTGGAAGTCATCGTCCGCATGTCGGCCGACGAGAAAAAGCGCTAGGCGCTACTTCAGCATATTCTTCAGCGTCGCGACTTCGATGTCCCAGGCTTCCGAGCCGGGCGACACCAGTTCAACGTGACCGGTGTTCAGGACCACAACCACATCAGCAGTGTCGCCAGCAGCCTTGGCGCGGCGGGTGTAGCCCTCGCCAAGCACGGGCGGCGCGATGCCGTCGTCATGGCCGTTCACGCTGACCTGCCGGACCTTCAGTGGCAGCATTTCGGCTGGCGACGTATCCGAGAGAACTTCTGCGCGCGTTGAGCTGATGGGGCCAACGAGCTGATCGTATATGTCGGACAGGCAGCTGCGTGCCGTAACAGAGCGCGACGCCTTGAGATCCGTTAGGCCGCCCGAATTGACCACGCCAACCAGCTTCAGCGGATTGTCCATCCGCATCGGGCTGTTGGCCGGCAGCTTGTGACGCGCAGCGATCCAGAGCGCCAGGTGCCCGCCCGCCGAGTGGCCGATTGCGGCGACGCGGTTGAGATCAAGATTGTATTGCGTAGCCTGACCCCGCAGCGCATCGGCAGCGTTGGCAACATCGAGGAATGTGCCGGGATAGCCGCCGCCTGCTTCGTCCACGCCGCGGTATTCGATGTTCCAGACGGCCAGTCCCTGCTTGCGCAGGTCTTCGGCGGCCCAATTCATCAACGTGCGATCGGCAATCGATTTCTGCCAGCAGCCGCCATGCACCATCAGCACGACGGGGTGCGGACCAGTCTCTTCGGGCAGCCAGAGGTCTGCAATGTCAGTTGCGCCCGTGCCCCAATTGATCGTGTGCGTCGGCGCGACTTCCGGGCGGCCGAGCAGATCTTCCCACGTCATCAAGCGGGTCACGCGGGGCGCCTCCTCTGATGCGGATACAGGGCCGGGAGCGTTCGGCTGCGTGCAGGCAGCCAGCGAGAGCAGGCTGGCCGAAACAAGGCTTGCGACGGCGAGAACAAAACGCATGCCTTCGTGTGGCGTGGGGATGCGGCCATTGCAAGACCCGCCCTGAGCATCGCAAATGGCGGCATGGCCGCTGAAATTCCCACGACACGCGAAGAATGCGAGGCGCGCGACCGCGCCGATCCGTTGGCGCCTGCGCGCGAGGCCTTCGCCCTGCCGGACGACGTGATCTATCTCGACGGCCATTCGCTTGGGCCTGCCACGCATGCAGCACTGAAACGCGTACAGACCGCCGCGCAGGATGAATGGGCACGCGGGCTTATCCGGTCATGGAATGACGCGGGTTGGTTCGAGCTTCCCCGAACGGTCGGCACGAAGCTGGCGCGGCTGATCGGCGCGCAGGCTAACGAAGTGATCGTCACCGACAGCGTGTCTGTGAACCTGTTCAAGCTGGCGACAGCGGCGCTGCCGTTGGCGCGGGGCCGCGCCGTGATCGTCGAAGACAGCGAATTTCCCACTGACCAGTATGTGGCCGAAGGGATCGCCAGTCTGACCGGCGCAGAGCTAACGCGTGCTGACGCCGGCGAAGGCGCGAATGTGCTGGCGCGCACGGGCGGCGTGCTGATCAAGAGCGTTGTGAACTACCGGACGTCACTCGTTGAAGACGTTGCCGCCGTAGAGACTGTTGCGGCAGAGGCCGGCGGCATGATCGTCTGGGATCTGAGCCATGCGACCGGCGTGCTTGATCTTCAGCTCAATGCTCACGGCGCGAAGCTCGCAACGGGCTGCACATACAAGTTCGTCAATGGCGGACCGGGTGCGCCGAGCTTTGTCTATGCGTGTGGCGATGTGGCGGCGCGCATGCAGTCGCCGGTGTCGGGATGGTTTGGCCATGCGGCGCCGTTTGCGTTTGATGCGGGCTATCGCCCGCTCGAAGGCGTTGGGCGGTTTGCGGCGGGAACGCCGGGTGTACTTTCGCTGTCAGCTCTGGATGCGTCGCTGTCCGCGTTCGATAGCGTTGCGATGAGCGATGTCGCCGCAAAGGCGCGTGCGCTGGGCGATCTGGTCGTGGCGCGCACGGCAACGCTGGGACTGGAATCCATTTCGCCCGCGAACAGTCTCAAGCGCGGCGGGCATGTGAGCGTGCGGCACGCCGCAGGCTATGCCGTCACGCAGGCACTGATCGCCCGCGGCATCATTCCGGATTTCCGTGCGCCTGATGCAATCCGCTTCGGCGTGGCCCCGCTTTACGTACGGTTTGTCGATGTGTGGGATGCAATGGACCAGCTCGCTGACATCCTCGCGACGCGCGCCTGGGACCGGCCGGAATTCATGCGCCGGGCCGCCGTCACATAAGATTGTCAGGCTACGCCGCAGTTCTCGACTGCAACGCCTTGTCGGGCCGCGATTACGCACAAAATCCATTGAATACCGCCCATCGCGACGCCTGATCGCGATTTTGGAATAATTCCAAAATCGGCTTGACCCCTTCTTTAGAACGGTTCTAAGTTTACCCCATAAGGTCGCGTCCACGGGCGCTTCCACTCGACATAATCAACAAGAGGGTAAGCACATGGACGGCAACGGAAGTGGCAGCGACGGCGGCAAGTGCCCGGTTCCCCACGCACGCGGGCGCTCGAACCGCGACTGGTGGCCTAATCAGCTGAACATCAGCGTGCTCCATCAGAACACGCCCGACTCCGACCCCTACGGCGCGAAATTCGACTACGCGAAAGAGTTCGAAACGCTCGATCTCGATGCGGTCGTGAAAGACCTCACCGCACTGATGACCGACAGCCAGTCCTGGTGGCCGGCTGACTATGGCCACTATGGCCCGTTCTTCATCCGCATGGCTTGGCACGCAGCCGGCACGTACCGCACGGGCGATGGCCGTGGTGGCGGCGGTCGCGGACAGCAGCGCTTCGCTCCGCTGAACTCGTGGCCGGATAACGGCAACCTCGACAAGGCGCGCCGCCTGCTCTGGCCGATCAAGCAGAAGTATGGCGCGAAGCTTTCGTGGGCCGACCTGCTGATCCTCACCGGCAACGTCGCGCTCGACTCGATGGGCTTCAAGACGTTCGGCTTCGGCGGCGGCCGCGCTGACACGTTCGAGCCTGAGCAACACGTGAACTGGGGTTCGGAAGACGTGTGGCTGGCTGACTCGAAGCACGCCGCCAGCCGCTACTCGGGCGATCGCGAACTTCATGGCGATCTCGGCGCGGTGCAGATGGGCCTCATCTACGTCAACCCGGAAGGCCCGGACGGCAAGCCGGACCCGGTCGCCTCGGGCCGCGATATACGCGACACGTTCGGCCGCATGGCGATGAACGATGAAGAGACCGTGGCGCTGGTCGCCGGCGGCCACACCTTCGGCAAGGCGCACGGCGCAGGCCCCGCCAACCATGTCGGCGCAGAACCGGAAGGCGCGACGATCGAAAGCCAGGGCCTCGGCTGGGCGTCGACCTTTGAAAGCGGCATGGCGGGTCACACCATCACGTCGGGCATTGAAGGCGCCTGGAAGCCGAACCCGACCAAGTGGGACAACGGCTATTTCGAAACGCTGTTCGGCTATGAGTGGGAACTGACCAAGTCGCCGGCTGGCGCGAACCAGTGGAAGCCCAAGGGCGATGCTGGCCGCAACGTGGTCGACGCGCATGATCCCAAGAAGATGCACCAGCCGATGATGACCACGGCTGACATGGCGCTGCGCATGGACCCGGCCTACGAGAAAATCTCGCGCCGCTTCAAGGACAACCCGGCCGAGTTCGCCGATGCGTTCGCTCGCGCCTGGTTCAAGCTGACCCACCGCGACATGGGGCCGAAGGTCCTCTACCGCGGCAAGCTGGTGCCGAAGGAAACGCTGATCTGGCAGGACCCGATCTCGGGCAAGCCGAGCAGCATCACGGATACGGATGTCGATGGCCTGAAAGCCAAGATCGCCGCAACCGGCCTGTCGGTGACGGAACTGGCCGAGACAGCTTGGGCTTCGGCCTCGACCTATCGCGGCTCTGACCGTCGCGGCGGCGCCAATGGCGCGCGTATCCGCCTGACGCCGATGAAGAACTGGGAAGTGAACAAGCCTGCCCAGCTCTCGAAAGTGCTTTCGGCTCTTGAAGGCATCCAGAAGGAAGCAGGCGGCAAGGTCTCGCTGGCTGACCTGATAGTTCTGGGCGGCGTTGTCGCCGTCGAGAAAGCGGCGAAGGCTGGCGGCGTTGACGTGAAGGTTCCCTTCACGCCGGGCCGTGCTGACGCCACGCAGGAAGAAACCGAAGTCGAAAGCTTCGCCTTCCTCGAGCCGAAGGCCGATGGTTTCCGCAACTATGTGCGCAAGCCGATCATGTCGGTGGAAGAGCACCTGGTTGACCGCGCCCAGCTTCTCGAGCTGACCGCGCCGGAGCTGACGGTTCTTGTCGGCGGCCTGCGTGCGCTGCAGGTAGGCGACGCCAAGCTTGGCGTGCTCACTTCGAACCCGGGCACGCTGACCAACGACTTCTTCGTCAACCTGCTCGACATGGGCACGCAGTGGACGGCCGTCGGCGGCAAGGAAAACCTCTTCGAAGGCAAGGATCGCAAGTCCGGCCAGACGAAGTGGACCGCCTCGCGCGCCGACCTGATTTTCGGATCGCACTCGCAACTTCGCGCGCTCGCGGAAGTTTATGGAGCAAGCGATGCGAAAGCGAAGTTCGTGAAGGACTTCGTCGCCGCATGGGCCAAGGTCATGAACCTCGACCGCTTCGACCTCGCTGACCGCCGCAAGGACGCCCAGAAGGTCGTCGGCTAACAGACTGAACTCCTGAGGGAGTTATGAGGAGGAACTGCCCCGGACCTTGCAGCGGTCCGGGGCATTTTTTTAAGCCGACGTGAGAGTCGGGCTGTATTGAAACCACCGCGCGTTCATGCACATCGTTACCGCGTAGTATCGATGGAGGGACTGATGCGGCGTCGTGATGTGTTGTGGGGCATGGGCGCTGTTGGCGTGTTGGGCGCGGCGGGCTGTCAGACGACAGCATCAGCAGGACCCGTCGAGGCGAACGAAGCGGGCGTCGAAGCGGCGTTCCTCTATGCCTATCCGCTCTACGAAATTGCCCGCACGGGCCAGAACCGGGCGCAGGCGCCGGGGCTCAACAAGCTTGGCGCCCGCGCAGTTCTTTCCGATCACACGGCACGCCAGATCACGGCGCCGAACAACGACACCGTGTATTCGTCAGCCCAGCTTGAGCTTTCGGGCGGCCCGGTTGAGGTGATCTCGCCGAGCAGCGCGGATCGCTACTTCAACATCACGTTCATGGATGCGTTCTCCGACAATTTCGCCGGCATCGGTACGCGGCTGACCGGCGGCAAGGGCGGGACGTTCTGGGTTGTTGGCCCGCAATGGACGGGCGCTGCGCCTGCTGGCGTTACGGTATTCCGCTCCTCCACGAACGATGTCTGGATGCTGGGGCGTATCGTCGTTGAAGGCCCGAGCGATCTCGCCGCTGCAAAGGCTCTGCAGGATCAGATCAAGATCAAACCGCTCGCGACGACCACGCCGAAAGCCTTTGGCGTGAAGGCAACACGTTCAGAAGATGCCGCGAACTTCGTGGGCGTCGTGAACGACATGCTGGCGCGCTCACCCGGCGGTCTCGGACACATGGCGCGCGCGAACAACTTCGCGAAGGTAGGGGTCGGCCCCGGCATTACGCCAACGGCTGAGCAACTCGCGATGTGGAATGCTTACCTGCCCAAGGGCATCGCCAAGTTGAAAGAGAAATTCATCTTCCGCGACCTGGTGGTGAATGGCTGGGGCTATCAGGAAAGCGGCGTCGGCGAAGCCTCAGCCAGCGACCTGCTGCGCTCAGCCATCGCACTCGGCGGCCTTGCTGCGCTTCCCGAAGCCGAAGCCATGTACTTCCAGGCCACGACTGACGAAGCCGGAACTCGCCTGACCGGAGACAACAAGTATGTCTGGCGCATCCCGCCCGGCGGCATCCCCGCAGGAGCATTCTGGTCGCTGACGATGTATCAGGCGGAAGACGATGGACGCTTTTTCCTCGTGCAGAACCCGATCAACCGTTTCTCGATCGGAGATCGCACAGGCGGGCTCGTGAAAAATGCCGATGGGTCGATCGACGTCCTGATCCAGCGCGAAAAGCCGGAAGGACCGCTCGCCGCCAACTGGCTACCCGCAGCTGCGGGCGCGATGCGCATGTCGCTTCGCGCATACCTGCCCAAGCCAGAACTGCGCAGCCGGACATGGAAAGTCCCTCCAGTCCGGAAGGTCTAGCGGGGCAGCCTACAAGTATCCGAGAATCGCGAAGATCAGCACAATAACGAGGATCGTGCCGAGCGTGCCGGAAGGGGCATACCCCCAGCTACGACTGTGCGGCCACGACGGCACGACGCCCAGCACGAGAACGAGAAGCACAACGATAAGCAGAAGTGCGGTGGTGCTGAGAACCATAAGCTTGTCCGATCAATCTGATGGACAAACGGTTGCTCGCTCGGCCTGTTCCGCAGGCAGCTGTAGCTTGGCGCCAGCGTTCTGCGATTAACCGATCAATGGAGCGGTGCGGCGCACTTCGAAATTCGTGCAGCCGGGCATTTCGGGAATGCGCCCCGTGATCCTGTCACCATCCGGCGTCATGCGGCCATCAAGGCTGACCATTATGTACCCCAGTGGTTGTCTGACCCAACGCTCGCCCGCAAGCGTGACGCGATGCGTTGCCCCGTCATACTTCCCCCGCATGGTGTATGTGCCGTTGGGCACTCCCGGATTCTCCGGCGGCGGACCAAAGCTGAAAGTAGCCGTAAGCGTGCCAGGCTTGCCTGCACTCTGAATGATGAGATGCAGCGCGGTAACGCCCTGATTGCAGATATACCGGCCGGACCAATCGCCCGTGATGTCTTGCGCATGGGCTACAGGCGCAATCGCCAGCGTAGCGAAGATCGCCGCCTGCCTTATCATCCCGCTGCGCGCGTCAGCGTGAACTTGTTGCAGAGCTGCTTGTCCATAACGCCCACGATAGCGTTGCCAGCAGCATCCAGCGTACCGGTCAGTAGCTGCGCATCACCGCTCTGGATGTGAGACTTGATGGTGACGAGACGCGCGCCATCCACGCCTATCGACGCATCCCACGGCAACATGCCGCCTTCGCCCATCGCCATCTTGGCCTCAGCCGGTGCTGCGGCATCGACCGTCATCATGAGCGGGGAGTCCATGCTGTAGCAGGTGATCGTCCCCGACCAGTTTCCAGCCAAGGAGGGCGCGGCGCCTCCCGCAGAGCAGCCGGCGATCATGAGTGCTGCAGCCAATGCGCAGACCAGTCGCCGTTTCATGCCGTCCCCTTAGACCAGTTTCGCCTGCGTGTTCGCCGCGATTTCCTCGCGCGTTACGCCGGGCGCAGCTTCCACCACTTTCAGGCCACCGTCCACGACATCGAACACACCGAGATTGGTGATGATGCGGTCAACCACGCCTTTACCAGTCAGCGGCAGCGAGCATTCCTTGAGCAACTTGGTTTCACCGGCCTTGGAGGCGTGATCCATGATGACGACGACGCGCTTGACGCCCGCCACCAGATCCATGGCACCGCCCATGCCCTTCACGAGCTTGCCCGGGATCATCCAGTTCGCCAGATCGCCTTTCTCGGAAACTTCCATCGCGCCGAGAATGGCGAGGTCGATGTGCCCACCGCGGATCATGCCGAAGGACTGCGACGACGAAAAATAGACGGAGCGATCAAGCTCGGTAATCGTCTGCTTGCCGGCGTTGATGAGGTCAGGGTCTTCCTCGCCCTCGAACGGGAACGGACCCATGCCAAGCATGCCATTCTCCGATTGCAGCGTAACATCGACGCCTTCAGGAATGTGGTTGGCCACCAGCGTCGGAATGCCGATGCCGAGGTTCACATAGAACCCGTCTTCCAGCTCCTTCGCCGCGCGCGCCGCCATCTGATCGCGATCCCAGGCCATGTATCGTCTCCTATGATCCGTTTATGCCGATCAGGCCGTTGCGCGCTTGCGGACGGTGCGTTGTTCGATGCGCTTCTCGAACTTGCCCTGGATGACCCGGTTCACGAAAATGCCCGGCAGGTGAATCTGATCCGGATCGAGCGATCCCACCGGCACGATCTCTTCAACTTCCGCCACGCAGAATTTGCCAGCGGTCGCCATGTCTGGGTTGAAATTGCGAGCCGTCTTGCGGAAGACGAGGTTGCCCTGCGCATCAGCCTTCCAGGCTTTGACGATCGACAGATCGGAAACCAGCGCGGTCTCGAGGATGTAGGTCTCGCCGTTGAACTCGCGATGCTCCTTGCCGTCCGCCACAATCGTGCCAACGCCGGTCTTGGTATAGAAACCAGGAATGCCTGCGCCGCCTGCACGGCAGCGCTCAGCCAGCGTACCCTGCGGATTGAACTCCAGCTCGAGTTCGCCCGACAGATACTGGCGCTCGAATTCCTTGTTCTCGCCGACATAGGACGAGATCATTTTCTTCACCTGCTTGGTGTTCAGCAGTACGCCGAGCCCGAAACCGTCCACGCCGGCATTGTTGGAAATCACGGTAAGGTTCTTCGCGCCCGACCGCTTGATCTCTTCGATCGAATTCTCGGGAATGCCGCACAGGCCGAAGCCGCCGGCCATGATCGTCATGCCATCAAACAGCTTGCCCTCCAGGGCCGCCTGCGCGTTGGGGAATATCTTGGTCGCCATAATGCCTGTCCTCAGCCCGCAGTCTTCAGCCCACTGTCTGGTCGATTCGCCCGAAGATCGAATGGGCGCGACTATCCAGCATTTCTATCTCGACGCGATCACCGCGTTTCAGGAAACCCGTCTTCGGAGCGCCCTGCGTGATTGTTTCGACCATTCGCAGCTCAGCAATGCACGAATAGCCGACACCGCCATCGGCAATCGACTTGCCCGGTCCGCCATCGTCTCCACGGTTCGAAACCGTACCGGAGCCGATGATCGTGCCCGCCGAAAGCGGCCGCGTGCGGGCCGCATGCGCGACGAGCGTCGGGAAGTCAAACGTCATATCGACTTTTGTCGATGCCTTGCCGAACACCTCGCCATTCAGCTTCACGCTGAGCGATCCGTTGAGGCGCGCGCCATCCCACATGCCATCCAGCTCGTCCGGCGTGACAGCGACCGGCGAGAAAGCTGACGACGGCTTGGACTGGAAGAAGCCGAAACCCTTCGCGAGTTCGTTCGGGATCAGATTGCGCAGCGAAACATCGTTGGCGATCATCACCAGACGGATGGCTTTCTGCGCCTCCTCAGGCGTCGCGCCCGCGCGAACATCGCCGGTGATCACGGCGACCTCGCCCTCCATGTCGCAGCCCCAGGCTTCATCAGCGAGTGGGATCGCATCGCGCGGCCCCAGGAAGCTGTCGGACCCGCCCTGATACATCAGCGGGTCGGTCCAGAACGTCTCGGGCATTTCCACGCCCCGCGCCTTGCGCACCAGCTCCACATGATTCACGTACGCCGAACCATCCGCCCACTGATAAGCGCGCGGCAATGGCGAGGCGCAGTCATGTTCGTGGAACCGCTCCGTGGGCACCGCCCCGAGCTCAACCTCTTCCGCGAGGCTTTCGAGACGAGGCGCAGCGCGCTTCCAGTTGTCGAGCGCAGACTGCAGCGTAGGTGCGATGTGCGAGGCGTCTGCATACCGCGTCAAATCGCGGGACACGACAACAAGCAGGCCATCGCGGCCGTTCTTGAGAGACGCGAGTTTCATGCCCCAAGTCTATGCCGCCAAATTCGCGCCGGGGCAAACACCCCTGCAACAAATCCCACAAGAGCGCGTGATCAGTTGCAGGGAATGTGTGACGGACTAGTTCACAGCGATGGCGCAGTCCTGCCAGGCCATGCGGCCGCGTGCGAAGCGGATGACGGTGGGAGTGTCGCCGCCGCCGGATTTGGCGAAGGACATCTTGCCGTCGGTGTACACAGTGACGCCGGGTTCGGTCGTTGCATCGGCAGGTCCAACCGGAAGGTCCGTCGTGGTGCCGTCGTCGTTGGTGACGACTGCTTTCGCATCCTGGAACGACACTTTCATCGGGCTGCCGCCGCACATCAGGTTCATGCCCGCAGCATCAGCCTGCGCGGGCGTCTGCAGGGCTGTCGGGTCCGGGGCGGCGGTTTCCGGCGTCGCAACAGGCGGAGTTGGCTCGACCGGCGCAGCTGGGGTTTCCCCGCCGCAGGCCGCCAGAAGCGCAAGCGAAGCCGATATCATCACCAAGGACCGCATAGAAACCCTCCATTCAATCGAGAAAACATGCCTGATAGAAAGTGGATGGCGCGAAGCCGACGGCAATGTCTCGGCGAGATTTAGGCTACTACGCTACTCCCGCGTCTTCCAGCTATCGACATAAGCCTTGTTTTCGACAGCGTCCGCTCGCTCGCCAACATCCAGCGGGTCGCGCGTGTCGATCATGACGGCGTACTCGTCCGTCATCGGCTTGTCCTGAACCAGCATCTTCTTCAGCGCCTTCGGATGCGGTCCATGCGTAAAGCCGGACGGATGGAACGTCATCATCCCCGCCTTGATGTTGTCGCGACTGAAGAAGTCGCCGGCGTGGTAGAACAGCACTTCGTCGAAATCGTCATTGTTGTGGAAGAACGGCACTTTCAGCGCGCCGGGATCCGTCTCGAAAGGACGCGGGCAGAACGTGCAGACCACAAAGCGATCCGACAGGAAGGTGGTGTGGACGCTGGGCGGCAAATGATAGCGGTGTGAAGCGACAGGGCGCAGATCGCGCACATTGATCTTCACCGGCGCCAGATCGCCATGCCAACCAACGGCATCGTGCGGATTGTAGGGATAGGTGACCGTCGACACCTGTCCGCGCTTCTTCACCCAGACCTTCCACTCGCCGCCGTCCTTCTGGCGATCGAGAAAGGCGTCGTCGATGACCGGCGCCTGCAGCATGGCGGGATCGAAGAACGCATGCGGCCCCAGCAGACCACGATCCGGCAGCGTGAAGTGCGTGTTCGTGGCTTCAATAGTGAGAATGCGGAAGCCATCGGACGTATGCTTGTCCAGATTGAACATCGTCCCGCGCGGCAGATAGACGTAGTCGCCTTCCTCAACCTGAAGGTGGCCCCAATCCGTCCAGAGATGGCCGTGGCCTTCGTGGATGAACAGCAGCGTGTCGCCATCACCGTTGCGCGCGTAACCATTCATCGGCGCCGTGAGATGCCACATCCGCACCTCTGTCGCCTTGTTCGACAGGATAACCGGCGCTTCCCACGGTGAATGCGTGAAACCATCGAACTTGGTCAGGTCAAACGCCCGCGGCCGCAGCGGGCCCTCAAAATTCGTCCAGCCCGTCGGTGGCTTGCGATGATGGAAGAACGCTGCCGGGCCAAAGAACCCCTCCTTGGACATCTCCCGTTCGTACGTGCCTTCCGGCATGTCTGCGTGAGCCTGCTTCGAATGCCTGCCCTCAGCGCCCTTGACCGGAATCCACTTGCCTTTGGTCATTGCGGCTCGCTCGCCTCCGGTTGCTGGTCCGGCGCTGCGCGATGGAAGGCGTCGATCTGGCGGAGCGCTGCGTCGATGCGAAGGATGTTGGGGAACTGCTTGAGGTCGATCTGCGGATAGCGGCGCGCATTCGCGACCTGCGGGACCAGAACGATGTCCGCCAGCGTCACGGCCTCGCCCACGCAGAAATTCCCGGCGTTCGGCAGCATCTGCTCCAGCACCTGGAAGCCACGCACGATCCAGTGCTCGTACCATGTCGCAATCGCCGCATCGTCCGCCCCGAACTGCGACCGCAACCGCGCCAGCGTCGATGTATTGTTGAGCGGGTGAATATCCGCCACGATCTGATCCTTCAGATCGCGCACATGCGCCCGCAGATACGCATCCCGCGGCAGCAAGGGCGGCTCCGGCCGCGTCTCATCAAGATATTCCACCATCGCCATCGACTGCCCGATGCGATGCCCGTCGATCTCGAGGATCGGCACCCGCCCGGACGGGTGACGCGCCAGATGCGCGGGCTGCACCTGCTCGTCCTTCAGAAGATGCACGCCGACGGTCTTGTAAGCGATCCCCTTGAGGTTCAGCGCGATCCGCGTGCGATAGGTCGCAGACGAACGCCAGTAACCGTAGAGGATCGTTGTCGTCATTGCGCTGCACTCCAGGCTGCGTACTCAGCCATCAGAGGGCCGTACTGATGCTCTTCGGGATATTTGGCAAAGCTGTGACGCGCCGGCGTTGTCGCCCATGGCAGCTTCTCGCTGACATAGCTTTCGATGAAAGGCGTCGACCATGCCGGCACGTCAAACATGGTCGTGCGCACATTCACGAACGGCGCTTCGGCGAGGCTCGTATACAGCCAGTTCAGGCATTTCGAGCAGTAGTGAAACGGGTTGTCGCCATGCAGAGCACCGATCTGCGTCTTGCCCTTGATCAGCTCGAAGCCATCCGCCGGAACCATGGCCGTCAGCGAAAACGCGCTCGCGCTCAACTTCTGGCAGCCCTTGCAATGACAGGCCATCGTGATGATCGGCGCAATACTCACACGCATGCGGCATTCGCCGCACATGCATCCGCCTTCGATGGGTAATTGCATGCTCACGCCTCCGCTTTCAGCACTCCGCGGCGGATCTGGTCCGCTTCGATCGACTCGAACAGAGCACGGAAATTGCCCTCGCCGAAGCCTTCATTGCCCTTGCGCTGGATCAGCTCGAAGAAGATCGGACCGATCTGGTTGGCGGTGAAGATCTGCAACAACAGGCCCTGCCCCTGTGTCGGCGCCCCATCGATGAGGATCTGGTTCTTCTGCAGGCGCGGCACATCCTCATTGTGCGTGCCGATGCGCTGGCCAATGCCTTCGAAATACGTATCCGGGGCAGTCTGGAACTGCATGCCGCGCTCGCGCAGCATTTCGACCGACTTGTAAATGTCGTCGGTGCCCAGCGCGATGTGCTGGATCCCCTCGCCATTATAGTCGCGCAGGAATTCCTCGATCTGGCTCTTGTCGTCCCGGCTCTCGTTGAGCGGAATGCGGATCTTGCCGCACGGGCTGGTCATGGCTTTCGACAGGAGGCCGGTCTGTTTGCCCTCGATGTCGAAATAGCGGATCTCGCGGAAGTTGAAGATGCGCTCGTAATAGTCCGCCCACTTCGCCATGTTCCCGCGATGCAGGTTGTGCGTGAGGTGATCGAGATAGGTGAGACCAACCGAGTTC
This sequence comes from Hyphomonadaceae bacterium, assembly GCA_965229115.1. Lineage (GTDB taxonomy): Bacteria > Pseudomonadota > Alphaproteobacteria > Caulobacterales > Hyphomonadaceae > UBA7672. The sequence goes on from CBDDIR010000003.1 coordinate 2,418,694, forward strand.
GCTTTCTCCTCCGCGCCGGGGATCGGCATGAAGTCGATGTCGTAAATGCCGTGCGCGCCGTAGCGGTCGACGAGATAGATATACGCACCGCCGATGGCCTGGATGGCGGGGATGTTCAGCTCCATCGGACCGACATTGCCAAAGGCCGGCTCGGCCCCGCGCCTGATCGCTTCGGCATAGGCCTTGGCGGCATCCTTGACGCGGAACGCCATCGCATTGGCGCCGGCGCCGTGAACGCCGCGGAAGGCAGCGGGTTGACCCGAAGGCTCCATGTTCAGGATGAAGTTGATATCGCCCTGCTTGTAGCGAACGACATTCTTGGAACGGTGCTTCGAGACCGCTGTGAAGCCAAACGCTTCAAACAGTTTCGCAAGCTCGTGCGGATTGGGCGACGTGTACTCGACGAACTCGAAACCGTCGGTGCCCAGCGGGTTTTCAAAGATATCGGCCATGAATGTCTCCGGCGTTTGCCGAAGATATATGCCGTGACACGGGGGTAATGAAGCGACGCTGCGCTTATATTCCGTTCGATCTTTGGAATACCCGTGCGCGACAGCCTTGGATTCGCTGAAAACCGTGCGGCGCCGCTACGCCATCAAGCCTGCTTGCCGGTTCGAAGCGCCCGCCAGCCGCCCGCGATCAGATGCCAGCCGACATAGAGCAGCAAGCCGGCAGATGCGGCGAACATCGCCTGCATCACGCCATGGCCGCTCTCGCCAACAGCGTGCGCCAGAACCCAGCCAATCGGCGTGGTCACGGACGAAGCCATAATGGCGACCAACGCAGCGATCGGCGGACGCAAACCAGCCTGCAGCGCCAGCGCCATGGCGACAACGCCCTCTGGCGCTTCATGAAGGATCAGGCCAAGCGATGCGAGCAGGCCCGAGCCTTCGCCATGCCAGAACACGGCCGTGTACACCGCGCCATCAAGCGTCGAGTGAATGGCGAGCAGGACAACGCCAAGCCAGGCGGCAAAGCGCACATTCGACTCTGAAGGCTTCGAGCGAACGCGGAAAACCAGTTCCAGCACAACGCCAGCGGCGGCGCCGCCGACAAGGAACCAGAGCTGCTGCCCCCCCGCCTCAAGCGCTTCCGGCGCAAGGTGCGTGATCGCAACCAGCAGAATGACGATACCGCCGACCAGGCCGACGAGGTCCGTAACACGACGCGCCATGGTTGCCGTGAGCAGCGCGAACGCCACGCCAGCCACCGACAACGCGGCCGCGCCGAGAACTATCGCTGCTTCAGAACCAGCCATCAGACATCCTGCCGGCCACCGAGCCGTTCGCTGGTGTTACATAGTAACACTTACGGGGCAAGCCCAGATTTCCGGGACAATACGCCCCGGCAAAATCCTCGTGAGCTCAGATACTGAAGTCGAGCGATTGATCGACCGACGCGCCAACAACGCCCTTCAGGTTCAGATAAGCGACCACCTGATCGGCCAGGGCCTCTGCCGTCGCCGAGGACGTGTCGAGACGCAGCTCGGCGTCCAGCGGCGGCTCGTAGGGGCTGTCGATGCCAGTGAAGTTCCGGATCTGGCCCGCACGCGCCTTCTTGTAGAGACCTTTCGGATCGCGGCTTTCGGCGATGGCCAGCGGCGCATCGACAAAGATCTCGATGAACTCCGCCTTGTCGACCAGACCCCGCACCATGTCCCGCTCCGCACGGAACGGCGAGATGAAGCTGGCGGTGACGATCAGGCCGCTATCGACAAACAGTTTCGCCACTTCACCGATACGGCGGATATTCTCGATCCGCTCTTCGTCGGTAAAGCCAAGGTCCTTGTTGAGGCCCTGCCGGATGTTGTCGCCATCAAGCGCATAGGTGTGCGCGCCCATCGACGCCAGCTTGCGCTCGACGAGGTTCGCGATCGTCGACTTGCCCGCGCCCGACAGTCCGGTGAACCACAGGATCGCCGGCTTGTGGCCCTTGAGCAGCGAACGCGAAGCCTTGGTCACGTCCATCGCCTGGCGATGCACGTTCGTCGCGCGGCTCAGCGTGAACTCGATCATGCCTGCGCCAACCGTCTGGTTGGTGAAGCGGTCGATCAGGATGAACGCGCCGCCCTCGCGGATCGACTTGTAGGGATCGAACGCGATCGTCTGGGCCGTCGAAATGTTGCAGAAGCCGATCTCGTTGAGACCAAGCGACTGCCCCGGCGTCTTTTCCAGCGTGTTGATGTCGATCTTGTGCCGGATCTGCGTAACCGTCGCCTGCACCGTCTGCGCGCCGATCTTCAAAAGATACGCATGACCAGTGGTCAGCGCATCTTCAGCCATCCAGAGGATGTTGGCCGTGAACTGGTTCGACACTTCAGGACGCGCGTCGGACGATGCAAACACATCGCCACGCGAGGCATCGATCTCATCCGCAATCACCAGCGTAACGGCGTCGCCCGCCGAAGCCTGCTCCAGGTCGCCATCAGCCGTGACGATGGCCTTCACCTTCGACACCTTGCCGGACTTCGTAACGACAACCTCGTCGCCCGGCTTCACAGAACCAGACGTGATCGTGCCGGAGAAGCCGCGGAAATCGAGGTTCGGACGGTTCACCCACTGCACCGGCAAACGGAACGGCGCATTGGCGCGCTCATCCGCAATCTCGATGTTCTCCAGATGCTCCAGCAGCGTCGGCCCCGGATGCCACGGCATCGCTTCCGACTTCACCGTCACGTTCTCGCCCTTCAGGGCAGACATCGGGATCGGCGTGATGGTCTCGAAGCCAAGATTCTCGGCGATCTGCAGATAGCTCGCCACGATCTCGTGGAAACGCGCGCGGCTGTAGTCGACAAGATCCATCTTGTTGACCGCCACCACGATGTGGCGAACGCCCAGCATGTTGGCGATATATGTATGGCGCTTGCTCTGCGGCAGCACGCCCTTGCGTGCGTCGATCAGGATGACGGCGACATCAGCCGTCGAGGCGCCGGTCGCCATGTTGCGCGTGTATTGTTCGTGGCCAGGCGTGTCGGCGACAATGAACTTGCGTTTGTCGGTCGAGAAGAAGCGATAGGCGACGTCAATCGTGATGCCTTGCTCGCGCTCGGCTTCCAGACCATCGAGGAGCAGCGCAAAGTCGATGTTCTCGCCCTGCGTGCCGTGCTTGATCGAGTCCTTCTTCAGGCTCGCCAGCTGGTCTTCGAAGATCAGCTTGGTGTCGTACAGCAGCCGTCCGATCAGCGTCGATTTTCCATCGTCCACAGAACCGCACGTAATGAAGCGGAGCACGCCTTTCTCGGCGGAGGCCAGCTCACGAACGGATTGCGTAGCTTCGGGCTTGCCCTGCTCGGACTTGCGGAGAGGGGTCACGTTCGTGGCCATCAGAAATAGCCCTCACGCTTCTTCTTCTCCATCGAACCGCTCTCGTCATGGTCGATCAGGCGCCCCGAGCGTTCGGATGTACGAGCGGTCAGCATTTCGGCGACAATCTCGTCCATGTTGGCGGCGTCGCTTTCAACGGCGGCGGTCAGCGGATAGCAGCCCAGCGTGCGGAAGCGGATCATGCGATCCACGGCAACCTCGCCCGGCTCCATCGGCGTGCGGTCGTCATCGACCATGAAGATCTGGCCGTTGCGGATGACGGTCGGACGCTTCTTGCCGAAGTACAGCGGAACGATCGGGATCTCTTCTTCCGCGATGTAGGTCCAGATATCGAGCTCGGTCCAGTTGGAGATCGGGAAGACGCGGATGCTTTCGCCCGGCGACTTGCGGGTGTTGTAGAGGCTCCAGAGTTCCGGGCGCTGGTTCTTCGGGTCCCAGCCATGGTTCTCGGTGCGGAAGGAGAAGATGCGCTCCTTGGCGCGGCTCTTCTCCTCGTCACGGCGGGCGCCGCCGAACGCTGCGTCGAACTTGTACTTGTCCATCGCCTGGCGCAGGCCCTCGGTCTTCATCACCTGCGTGTGAAGATTGGATCCGGACGTGTAAGGGTTGATCCCGCGCTTGATCCCGTCCTGGTTGATGTGGACGATCAGCTCCAAGCCCAGCTTCTGCGTAATCAGATCCCGGAACGCCACCATTTCCCGGAACTTCCACGTCGTATCGACATGCATGAACGGGAACGGCGGACGCGACGGCCAGAAGGCTTTCATCGCCAGATGCAGCATCACCGACGAATCCTTGCCGATGGAATACAGCATCACAGGGTTCTCGAACCCCGCAGCCACCTCCCGCATAATAAAGATGCTCTCAGCCTCCAGCTTCTGGAGATGAGGGGGCAAAGGGTACTTGCGGGCCGGCCGCGACTTGAATCGCTCCGCGTAGGCCGAAAGGTCCTGTTCCAGTGTCAAAATAGCGTCCTCTAGGGCCGTCCGCCCCGCATAAGAGGGCCCGACTTAGGGGCCGCGACCCGCCCGGTAAAGCTCGTGCGCCTCAACTCAGGTCCTACGCCACCTTAACAGTGGGCGAGGCGGACTAAATCCACATCTGTCGGGCTTCGCCGCCTTGGTGGCGCCATCGTCACGAATTGTGCTTAACTGGCAGAAAGCAAAGAGGAAACGATGGGACGTATCCTTGTCATCGTCGGCGGCGTTCTGGTGCTCCTGCTAGGCGGGTTACTCATCCTGCCCAACCTCATCCCCCAGGAGGTCTATCGGGCGAAAATCGAGGAAGAAGCCTCCAAGGTTCTCGGCCGGCAGGTGAAAGTCACCGGGAATGTGGGTGTTTCGATCTTCCCCCGCCTGGAAGCCCGCGCCGGCGCCTCCACCATCGCCAATCCGCAAGGCTTCGGAGACGTCCCGTTTGCCTCAATGAAGGAGCTTCGCGCAGCGGTCGCCCTCTGGCCCCTGCTCTTCCAGAATGTGGAAATCGAAGAGTTCGTGCTGGTCGAACCGACTATCGCGCTGGTGAACCTCGAGAACGGCAAGAACAACTGGACGTTCGATTTCGGATCCGCCCCGCCCAAGGAAGGTGAACCGCCGAAGCAAGGCGGCGGATCCACTGGCGCCGCCCTGCGCGACGTTCGCATCGAAAACGGCACGGTCTCTTATGACGACCGGCAATCGAAGAGCGTTCAGACGCTGCGCGAGTTGAACCTTTCAGCGGATATGCAGGCGCTGGACAAGCCGCTTTCATTCAAGGCCTCCGGTCTGGCCAATGCTCTCGCATTCAAGCTTGAATCGCGTGTCGAGAATCCGAAGGCGATGATGGATGGCGTGATCACGCCTGCCTCCATCAAGCTCGAAACCGATCTCCTGAAGACGTCGCTTGATGGAAAAATGGGCCTCGGCGCAAAGCCGAACTTCGACTTCAAGTTCGATGGGGAAATTCCATCAGCCGTACAGCTCGCCGACGCCTTCCAGATCAAGGACCTGCCCGCGCGCGGTGTGCTGGGCAAGCTCTCATTGAACGGGCAGGCCTTCGGAACATTCGACGACTTCACGCTGAAGATCGCGGGCGCAAAGCATGAGAGCCCACTGCTGACCGCGGACCTGAAGGGCGAAGCAAGGATTGCCAAGGCAATCGCCTTGCAGCTCGACGCGACGGCAGAGGCGCCCCAACTCGCCGACCTTGCGAAAGCGATGGATATCGTCGCACCGGCAGCTGCAGCGCTCGGCAAGGCGCGCGCCACGACAAAGGTCGCCGGCACGCTGGATGACCTGACGTTCAGCAATGTGAATTTCGAGCACAACAGCGGCCTTCTCGGCTTGCTGTTCAACGGCAACGCCCACCTCAAGGACGAACTGACCTTCGCCGGCAATCTCACCATTGCCGCCCCGGATCTACGCAAACTCGCAGCTGCCGCCGGGACCTCGCTGCCAGCCGGCGACATCTACAAATCCTTCTCGCTGACCGGTCAGACCTCGGGCGGCAGCAAGGATGTGATGCTGAAGAACGCCGTTGTGCAATTCGACAACATCAAGGGGACTGGCGAAGCCGCCATGACGTTCGTCGGCGCCAATGGAAAGCCCCGGCTGACGGGCGCACTGACAACAGGCGACATCGATATCACGCCCTACGCATCAGCATCTGGTGCGCCGACGGACGCACCCGCCCCCGCAGCAGCCAAAGGCTGGGGCGCAACGCCGATCGACCTGAAGCCCCTTCGTCTGGTCGATGCATCGCTCGCCCTCAAGACCGGCGGCATCAGCTTCAACAAGTTCGATTTCGGCCCCTCCAACATTGCCGTGTTGCTGACCAACGGAAAGCTGACCGCGGACCTGAAGCAAACCTCGCTTTTCGGCGGAGCGGGCGGCGCCAGCTTCGTCGCTGACGGAAGCGGCTCAGTGCCCGCCATCGCCCTCAAGGCAAAACTCGGCGGATTGGCGCTGAAGCCTCTTCTGGTCGCTGCCGCCGGGTTCGACATGGTCGAAGGCAAGGGCGATATTGATGTCGATATTGCAGGCTCCGGCGCAAACCTACAGTCGATGATGAGCTCGCTCGCCGGCAAGGGCGACTTCATGTTCGACAATGGCGTGCTGAAAGGCGTGAACCTTCAGGAACTGGGCAAGGCCGCTCAGACCGCCCTCACCAACAAGAGCATCTCGCTCGGCGCCTTCTCGGCAAACTCGCAAACCAACTTCAAGGCATTGAACGCGGGCTTCGCCATGAAGGATGGCGTAGCTCTTCTGACTGGCCTCAAGATGGACGCCGACACGTTCAACGTGTCCGGCGGCGGCGCACTCGACATCGGCAAGCAGCAGGTCGTCCTGAGCCTCTTCCCCGAATTCAAGGATAAGAAGGCGGGCCTCAACGGCCTTGGCCTCCCGATCAAGCTGGAAGGCGGTTGGGATGGCGTCGGCCTTAGTCTCGACTGGGATTTCCTGCGCGAGAAAGCCGTTGCCGGCCTGCAGGCAAAAGCAGGCGCGCAGATCCAGGACGAGCTGAAAGACCTTGGCGATGGCCTGCGCTCCAGACTCGGACTCGGCAAAGCCTCGACGCCCGCGCAAGCGCAGACGCCGGCAACGCCGACGCCTGCACCCGCTGCTGAAGCCGAAGGCCAACCCGAAGCCACTGCCCAACCCTCTCAGGCTGCGCAGGAGTCGCCGAAGTCAGCCGAGGACCGCTTGAAGCAGGAAGCCGACAAGGCCCTCAACAAGCTACTCGGCAAGAAGAACTAGGCTTTCGGCAGAACCGACGTGATCGGCGTCTCGGCCTTCATGCGGCCATAGGCGCCGCCGCCGATACCGACCACGATACCCGCCAGCATGGTGGCGATGATCGACCAGTCGCGGTCGGGCTTCACCACCTCCTGCGCCACAGCGAGGGCGAGCGTCAGTCCGCCCGCCGTCAGGAATCGAAGGGTGGTCGACAGGATCGCCGCCTTCTCAAGTTGTTTGGACATCTTGGGTCTCCAGTCCGGGGCACGACCATCGTGCGCCGGGAATGGAGTTTCGCGCTCGGTCGAGGCTGCTGAGGGACGGCGTTTCCACCCGTCCCACACCGTTCACGAACAAAAACCGCCAATAATCAGTTGTTTCGGCGAATTCCGGCGCAATGCCATCCCACAATCAGCGACGTGAATTCCGCGGGTTTCGCGTCTTGCCGGGGGGCATCCTTGCGGTTATGACCACGGCCTTCGCGACGCGCCCGAGGGCGCATCGTTCTGGAATGCCGGCTTAGCTCAGTTGGTTAGAGCGCTAGATTGTGGATCTAGAGGTCCCCGGTTCGAGCCCGGGAGCTGGTACCAGGACCTCTCGCAAGGCCCCGGTCACCTCAAGTGGCTTTCGTGGAGTTCCCTGCATCGTTTGCAGCGGCTTTGTGCTCCATGACGTCGTTGAATGCGTCTAGCAGCTGCGAAAGAGCCGGCTCCGTGAAGACCAGATGATGTTCGCCGTCGACATCGTAACGACGGATATTGCCGCTCACAAAGCGGTTCCAACCAAGTGTTGGCCCGCTACGGCGGAACTGAAGCCGACCATCCAATGCACGGATCACCACCACATCGATGTCAGACGGCGGCGACCGATACGCCAGCTGCGCCGCCTTGTAAGCGCGATCCACCTCATCCGACGCCGCTTCAAGCGCAGTACGCACGTGCGGCAACTCCTGTGCGCCCATGAGCTTGCGTACAAACGGACGAACCTTGCCTCTCCAAATCACATACGGAAGGGTGACAAAGCGATGGAACTGAAGTCCACGCATATTGAGCAAACGATCGAGGATCGTCACCGGCCGACGAATCTGATCCGGCTCGAGCGCATCAATCAGCATTAGCAGGCTAGTCTCTTGGCCCTCTTCGCGAAGCCGCCGGGCCAGTTCGTAACCAATTACGCCGCCACCAGAATAGCCCGCAAACATGTATGGCCCATTCGGTTGAACCTGACGAATGGAAGTCAGATAGCGCTCCGCCATCGCCTCGATCGTCTGGTCCGGCTGCATCTTGCCATCAACGCCAGCGGCCTGCAGCGCATAGATCGGTTGCTCAGGGCGCACACGATCGGCGAACGCTTTGAAGCTCAATACGTTGCCGCGCGAACCGTGGATGAAGAACACCGGCGTTTGGCCGGCTACACCCGGACGCATGCAAACCATGGGGGACCAGCTTGCCCCGGACATCGGGATCTCTTGACCAGGGTCGGCAAGCAACTTGGCCAAATCAGCAATCGTCTGAGCTTCGAACAGCGTAGCCAGCGGCAGGGAAACCGAGAACTTCTTGCGGACCGCAGCGAACAGGCGAACGCCCAGCAACGAGTTCCCGCCGAGATCGAAGAAGTTGTCAGCAACACCGACAGCCTTGAACCCAAGCAAGTCAGCCCATATCGACGCCAACATGCGCTCAGCGCCAGTAGAAGGGGCAACGTATTCGGGCAATCCCGGCAAGCGTTCGAACCCTTCGACACTGCCTTCGTCGGCGACCACGGTGTGGATTTGTGCCGCGTTCAGTTTCGCATTCCAGGCGTTCACATCGACGGACGATGCAATCACCTGGACGAGATTGGGCTGCGCCATGATGCGGTCCAGCGCGTCAATGCCTTCCGCCGAACGGATACCGTCTCGCAACGCTTCGCTGAGCGCATCGCTTCTGTCTGCCATCACCCCGCGCGACGATACGGCGCCAAACGCCGCGCTTTCGTCGACGCGACGCATGGTGAAGCGCGAAATCTCAGCGAAGACGTTTCCGCCTTCATCGCACAGCGTGACATCGAAGTAAGCCAGACTGCTGCCCGCTTCAGCGGTGCAACGCACATGGCTGAAAACGTGCGCCGGCATCGTGCCGAAGACGCGCACGCTTGCATAACCTAGCGGCACATAGAAATCACGCGTGAGATCTACGCCCGGGATCAGCGCTTGCGCGCCGCCGGTAGCCATATCGAGCATGGCAGGGTGCAGAACGTACTCGCCCAGATCGCTGTGGAACGCCGGGTCGAGCTTGAGTTCAACAAGCGCCTCGCCTTGGCCATAGCGTGTGCGTTCGATGTTCGCCCAGCGTGGGCCGAACGCCATGAACGACTGCGCCAGCTTCCTGTCACGCGTCGACTCTTCCCGCAGCCCACAGCGAACCGCGATAGCATCGATGTCGAGACGAGCAGGTTGACTTGCAGAATTCAGCTTGGCCTTACCTGTGACGATATCCTGCTTATTCTGACCACCGACGCGCATGACGAAATTAGCCGCGTCGCCGGACGGCGTCAGACTAATCTCGAGCCGGCTCGATTTTCCTGGCTCACGGCGGAATGGCGCCATGAATTCAAGATCGCTCAGCTCAATCGACTTGCCAGCACGATCCTCTGCGAACGCTGCGCGAGCGAGTTCGACGAAACCGGTGCCCGGGAGAACAAATGTCCCCGCGTTAGTCTGATGTTCATCGAGCATCCAGGCGGAAGCGCCCGCAAACGTTGCAACGAAAGTGCGCTCGGCGCCGCTATCGGTATAGCCATCAAGAGCCGGGTGGCGGCTGGGGCGGCAAGGCTCCATGCCAGCGGTATCACGCAGATGCGCAGACGCGGCCATACCAACGTCGCGCCAGGCGTTCCAGTTCACAACGAGCGTGCGGCCGCGAGCGCGCGTTGAACGAGCGCGCGCAAATGCATCCTGGAACGCGTTTGCCGCTGTATAATCTACCTGACCAGGAAGACCGAGGCTCGAAGCCACCGACGAGAAGAGGATGAAGAAATCCAAATCTTCGGTAACGATCGCATCGAGCGCTAAGGTACCAGCGACTTTCGGAGCCAGAACGCGGCTCATCGCGTCCGGTGTCTTGGTCATCATCGGAGCGTCGTCCATAACGCCCGCGGCGTGGATCACCCCATTTATCGCGCCGAATGCACTGCGTACCTGAGCGACGGCGGCAGCAACCGCATTTTGATCGGTTACATCACCAGCGACGACCATAACGCGAGAACCTAGGGCTCGAAGTTCACGCACCTTGGCGACACGGCCCGCAACGCGGCTGGACGGATTCTTGGCAAGAATGCTGTCCCACTTGTCTTCGGTCGGAAGCGACTCGCGCGCGAGCAGCGCAAGACGCACACGCTTGGTGCGCGCAAGATGGGTCGCGACTTCCAGTCCGATGCCGCCGAGACCGCCCGTGATAAGATAAACGCCGTCCTCGCGCGCCCACTCGGCCGCGCCCACCTGATTGCTAGTGAGGGACAACGCTGACGCTTGACGCACCCAACGGCTAGACAAGCCGAGACCAACAACCTTGTCGTTGGTTTCTGCACGCAGTTCGCCAGCAAGCAACGCGGCGAGTCTGCGCTTGTCCTTTGATGACAGATTTTCAGCGACGAGATCAACGCAACGCGTTTGAATATGATCAAATTCGCGCGGCGCGACCAGCGCTGGACCAAGCGTTAGCGCATTTGCCGGATGTACCCGGACGCCGCCGATGCCCGAAATCCCGGTTGTGACGATGGAGACCTGCGTCGGCGACGAAAGCGCCCCAAGTGCTTGCAGCAAATGAACAATTGGCATGAACCGTCGCTGCACCGCTGCATCGCTCGACAGCGCACCAACACGACGGTCGGTCATGTACACTACATGGTCGGGCAGACCCGTACGCTCTTCCATGAATTGAACCATGGCCGCGTGCTCTTCGGGGTCGGCAAAATCCATGCGGAATGTGCCGTCCATCCGCTCGCCGAAACCCTTTTTTCCGGGCGTCGCGATGAGGACACGATCAGGCGCCAATGCCTGCGAAAGGTCACGAGCTTCGGCAACATTTTCAGCGACGACCAGCCAGATGCGCTGGCGTGTGGCGTCGGGGCGGACGACGAGCGGGGCTTCCTGGTAACCGATGGTGCTGAACCAGTCAGTGACGTCCTGCTTGCGCGTCAGGGGCGCGGCAGCGACGGCAGCGACGCTCTTGCCGGGCTCGACCCAGTAGGATTGGCGCTCGAACGGATAGGTCGGCAGCGGAATGCGGTTGCGAAGCTGGCCGTCATAGAAGGCCGCCCAATCAACCTCCGCACCGGCCGCCCAGAGACGGCCAAGGCTGGTCAGCGCGAAGCCGAGATCGCTTGCGGTTTCCTGCGGGTGACGCAGGCAGCTGAACGCGTTCTGGAAAGGCTGCGCTTGTGCGCGCGCTAGCATGCTGAGCGTGCGGCCAGGTCCAACCTCAAGGAGAACGACATCTCCAAGCTCGCGAAGCGTCGTCAGGCCATCGGCGAAGCGGACAGTCGAGCGGAGGTGCGTCACCCAGTATTCGGGCGACGTTGCCTGCTCGGCTGTGATCCATTTGCCCGTGACGTTCGAAACGAAGGGCGTCTCAGGGGCCTTGAAGTTGATTGTGCGGCAGAGCTGGCGGAACTGCTCCAGCACAGGATCCAGCATGGATGAGTGCGCAGCCACGTCGATGTGAACCGGGGTCGATTCAACGCCGCGCTCGGCAAGCCGCGTTTGAAGATCCTTCAGCGCATGCGTCGGGCCAGACGCAACGGAGAGTTCCGGCGCATTGATGGCGGCGATGTCGAGTCCGGCCGGCATCAGGGTGCGAAGCTGGGCTTCCGACGCCTGGACGCTGAGCATGCCGCCGCGCTGAACAACCTCAAACAGGCGGCCGCGCATCATGACGAGCTTGAGCGCGTCTTCGAGGCTCATGACGCCAGCCAGGCAAGCGGCTGCGTATTCGCCGACGCTGTGCCCGATGAACGCCTGCGGGCTTACGCCCCACGAATGGAACAGTTGAGCGAGCGCGTACTCAGTGGTGAACAGCGAGGGAAGCGTCAGCGACGGACGCTCGAGCGTACGCGTGGCGCTCTCGACATCGCCGGCTGCCGGATACATCAGCGTGCGAAGATCGAGGCCCAGAGCCGGGTTTATAATGTCGAGGCAGGCGTCGACCGCATCGCGATAGACCTCTTCCTGTTCATACAGTTCGCGACCCATGCCGCCGTACTGCGCGCCGCCACCCGGGAACATCAGAACGGTCTTGAGGTGCTGATCGCTGGCCACCCCGTTTGCGACGCGCTTCGGCTCGGATCCGCGCAGCAACTGGATCGCTTCCGCAGTATTGGCGGCGGCGATGACGCGGCGATGAGACATGCCACGACGGCCGAACGTCAGGGTGTAAGCGGCATCGGCAAGATCGATGTTCGGGTTGGCTTCGAGCGCGTCAGCGAGGTTGAGGTCAGCTGCGTCCAGCGCCGTCCTGCTCTTTGCCGATAGCATGAGCAATTGTTGCGTGCGTTGACCTTCACCCGGAAGTGCTGCGGGCGCTTCTTCTAGAATGACGTGGCAGTTCGTGCCGCCAGCGCCCAGAGCCGTCACGCCACAGCGGCGCGGCGTTTCGCTGGTCCATGCGTTCAGGCGGGCGTTCACGTAGAACGGGCTGTTGACGAAATCGATTGCCGGGTTGGGCGTTTCAAAGCCGAGGCTCGGCGGAAGCTGGCGATGCTTGAGCGCCATGACCGCCTTGATGAGCGATGCAGCGCCGGCTGCTTCACCCAGATGGCCGATGTTCGATTTCACCGAGCCGATTCCGCAGTAGTTGCGGCGGTTGGTCTTGGCGCGGAAGGCTTCGTTGAGCGCTTCCACTTCGATCGGATCGCCAACCAGCGTGCCCGTGCCGTGCGTTTCGATATAGCTGATGGAGTCGGCATCTGCGCCAGCGGATGCGAGTGCAGAAGCGATGACAGCCGCCTGGCCTTCAACGCCCGGCGCAAGATAGCTGACCTTGACCGCGCCATCATTGTTGATCGCGGAGCCGCGGATGACAGCGTGGATCGTATCGCCATCGTCGAGCGCGTCGCTCAGACGTTTGAGGATGATCGCGCCAGCGCCGCTGCCGAACACCGTGCCGGCACTCTTGGCGTCGAACGGGCGGCAGTGGCCGTCCGGCGACAGGATCTCGCCTTCCTTGAAGTGATAGCCCTGGGCTTGCGGCAGCAGAACGGTGGACCCGCCAGCCAGCGCCATCGTGCACTCGCCGCGCGCCAGGCTCTGGCAGGCAAGGTGAACAGCGACGAGCGAGGACGAGCAAGCCGTCTGGATGTTCATGCTGGGGCCGCGCAGGTCCATCTCGTAGGACACGCGCGTCGCCAGGAAGTTCATATCGTTGCCGGTGTGGCGCACCAGGAACTCGCCCATGGACCGCATCAGGTCCGGGTTGGTGCGCAGGTTTTCCATCATGTAGATGGGCGCGCCCGCAGCCGCAAAAACACCAACGGCGCCTTCTTCCGGCAGCGCCGTGTAGCCTGCGTGCTCGAACGCTTTCCATGAAATTTCGAGGAAGATGCGGTGAGCCGGGTCCATGACCGACGCGTCGCGCGCGCTCAGGCCGAAGAAGGCGGCGTCAAACTTGTCGACGTCGTCGAGAACGGGGCTCGCCTTGACGTAATCCGGATCAGCCAGCGTCGCGGCCGGAACGCCGGCAGCCGCCAATTGCTCGTCGCTGAGCTGGCGGATGGACTCAACGCCATCACGCACATTCGCCCAGAATTCATCGACGCTCTCCGCACCAGGAAAACGCGCCGCCATGCCGATAATGGCAACGTCGACTGCACGAGGGGTTTGAGGAGTTTGACGGCTCATTGCGTCAAGCTTTCCAAAAACATGCCAGCCGTCGCTGTCTGCGAATGCCTGGCGGGTTGATATTTTTGGCTAGGGCGGTCCGGGGCGGTTAACCGAAAAGGAGCCGACGCAGCCGATGAAAACCCTTACGGATTCAGGACTTTCCCGGGTGGCCGGAGGGTCCAGTATTTGCCGATAGCTCAGCCATTAATCCTGTCCCTATCCCCAGCCAACCACTACTCGCCTAACAGGAGTAGTTATCGGCTGCTTATGACCCAGGATAACGCGTATCAGGCGACCAATTTGGAACACGTCCCACGCGATCTGAACGGTCACAACAGCCCGGTCCCGGCGAGTTTCAGGCCGGCCAACTTCATGACTGAGTGGCGCGCAGCTGACGACGGCGTTCGGCAGCATCCTTCTTGCGCGCGTCCCGCTCCTCCAGCCGCTTCGCGGCGGGCTCAGCCTGCGCCTGCCCATCGGACAGATGGGCCGCCAGAGCCTCCACGGTCGGATAGCGGAACATGCTGACCAGGGCGATCTTGCGGCCCAGAAGGCCAGATAGACGCTGGTTGGCCTGCACTGTCAGGAGCGAGTTGGCGCCCAGGTCGAAGATGTTCTCCTTCAGCCCGACGCGGGCGATGCCCAGCACGGCCTTCCACACGTCCGCAATCGTCTCTTCGACCGAATTGGACGGCGCAACATACGCAGCCGTCTCGACCGACGCAGCAATCGGCTGCACCGGGCGTGGCAACGCCTTGCGATCGATCTTGCCGTTCGGCGTCAGCGGGAACGCGTCGAGTATGACGAATGCCGCCGGGATCATGTACTCGGGCAGCGAGACGCGAAGGTAGGCGCGCAGTTCGTCCACCGAGAGCGCCGTTGCCTCTGGCGCGCGCGGGTTGCGGGCGTAAGTGTGGGCTGGCTTGTCGTGCGCGGGCGCATCGCAATCGATACGAACCGCGTCATCGACCCGGCGGCTCCGGAACATGGCATCGAAGCGCTCGGGATCGCCCGAACGCGCAGGCATGACCTGCACATCGTAACCGGCATTGAGCGCAGCCAGCGAAGTCGGCTCCACCGCGCCATCAACGTACGAATCCGCGGTTGCGCGCAACTCGCCGATACCCGTCTGGCCGGCCCCGGCCAGGATACGTCGCACCGCATGAATGCCAGCGACGCGCGCATTCAGTATGTCGCGAACCATTACGGCAGGTTCACCGCGCGCCAGCGCAGCGCCGAGATCCGAACGCGAGACGACAACCGGCTTGATTACCTTTCCGTCCGCAGGAGCCACATGGATGACCACGTCATACCTGAAGTCGGACATTTCGTTGTGCGCAACGCCTGGCTTCAACCGAACCTCAATCCGGCTGGCTCGCGGAAGATCGCGAAGCAGCGCATGGAAGAACGCCTCGCCCACGATCAGCTCGCCGTCCTGCGCCATGCGACGCTGAACGCGCTGCGCGATCTCGGCGGCACTCGAGCCATCTGGCGCCTGCTGCAGCGCCACGCTGGTATGGAAGGCTTCAAACTGCTCCATGCCGCGAACGTCGCCGACAAAGATATTGCCGCCGTCGCTGACGATCTCGGTCGCGCGACGCAGCACATTCTCAAGATAGGCTGCATCCGGGAAATATTGGGCAACCGAGTTGATAATCACGGTATCGCATGAGCGATCCGCGATGCCGTCAAGCGCGTGCGCAGCCTGTTGATGCAGCGTCACACGCCCCTTCTCAGCCGGCGCAAGCTCCATGCGGATGGCCTCAAGCGCGTGAGCAGACAGGTCCACACCCGTGTAGTGCTCAATATGCGGAAGGAGACGGTAGAGCACCATCCCGGTGCCGAAGCCGATCTCAAGAACTCGCTTGGGCTCCAGCTCGAGGATGCTTTGCTCGACACCGTCCAACCATTCCCGCATCTGTTCGCGCGGGATCGGCATTCCGGTAGCGCTGTCATTCCAGCCTGCCGTGTTCAGGCGAGGCTCGGAATTGCCTGCCACGTTGCGGTAAGCCCCATCCCAGAGACTTTCCCATTGCGCGACTTGCTGAGCCGAAATGCTCGCGGTTGCGCTGCGCTGGATCGGCGTGACATACGCCACAAGCTTTGTGACACCGTCATCAGCGCGAGCAGCGACAACGCTCTGACCGACGCGGTCGTGCCGTCCAAGCGCTGCTTCGATCTCTCCAAGCTCGATGCGATATCCGTTGAGCTTCACCTGGAAGTCGGAGCGGCCAAGGAACTCAATGTCACCCGTCAGCGTGTAGCGCGCGAGATCGCCCGTTTTGTAGAGGAGGCCAGCCGTCCCACATGGATCGGCGACAAAGCGATCTTGCGTAAGGTCACGGCGCCCCCAATAGCCCGCTGCGACGCCATCCCCGCCGATGTAAAGTTCTCCGGCAACACCGATCGGCATGGGCTGACCAGCTTCGTTGAGGATGCGCATCGTCGTATTGGCGATCGGCGTTCCGATCGTGATCGGTTGCCCAGCCCGCACGTGCGAGGTTGTCGACCAGATCGTTGTTTCGGTCGGGCCGTACATGTTGTGGACTTCACCGCGGACCCGCGGCGCGAGCAGTTCTGCGAGATCAACCGGCAACGCTTCACCGCCTAGCATCAGCCGCTTGAGCTTACTGAGGCCATCCAGGCCTTCCGGCTCGCTGATGATGATGCGGGCGAGCGAGGGCGTGCATTGGAAGTGCGTGACACCACGGTCGCGAATTTGCGCAGGAATCGAATAGTCGTTGGTGTCGCCGTCGTTTGCAGCGTTGGACATCTGACGCAACTGGTTCAGATGCGGCAGGCTTTCCAGCACGACCTCGGTATCGATGCCGAAGTCGATGAGGCACGCCAACTCGGTCGCCCCGATGGACTTGAGACGATCAACCATCGCGAGCGCCTTCGCCGGCGAACCGAACAGACCGGCAGTTTCGAAATAGCGATCGAAAGCATGCTCCATCAGAGCATCCATGTCTTCGGCCGTGAAGCGCGCTGCATCGAAGCCCTTCCCCTCGCCATCAGCGATTGAAGGCTGACGGAAGGCAGGGAACATGGACGGCGCGACCTTGATCAGATCGAACGAACTCTTGAGATAGTTGCAGAATGGCTCCCGAGCCAGTTCACGCGCTTTCTCCGTGTCTTCGCATACGAAGGTATGCAGCATCACCGTGATGGCGCCAGGGCCCTCATAACCCGCCTCCTGACGCGCCTCGCGATAGGCCGCGAACTTGTTACGGAGATCATCGATGTCCTGTCCAAGCATGTTGGTGAGGACGTTGGCGCCGATACGGCCCGCGGCCTTGAAGGTATCGATGCTGCCCGCCGAAGCGATCCACATCGGCGGCTTGGCCTGAACCGGACGCGGAAGAACGCTAACGGAAATGGTCTTGCCCTGCCCGTTGACAGTTTCGACCTTTTCCCCGCGCCACAGTTTCATCACGGTGTCGATGCTCTCGAGCATGACCTCCCGACGGCGTTCGTAGTTTTGCGGCATGAATGCGAAATCGTCGGCATGCCAGCCGGATGCGAAGGACAGCCCGACCCGGCCGCCCGAAATCTGGTCGATCACCGACCAGTCTTCGGCAACACGCAGGGGATTGTGAAGCGGCAGCACGACGCTGCCTGCGCGCAGCGCGACGCGGCTCGTGATCGTGGCGAGCGCAGCCGTTGTGACTGCGGGGTTGGGATACGGGCCGCCGAATTCGTGGAAGTGACGCTCTGGCGTCCAGACGGCGCTGAAATCATGCGTGTCGGCGAACTTTGCGCCTTCGAGCAGAAGGCGGTACGGCCCGCCCGGGCCCGCGCTGCCTTGACCGGCCGCGAAGTAGAACAGGCTGAAATCCATCGGCTGCTTGAAAGCGCTGACCGAAGGAGCCCGTGCGATCGACGCCCGGTCGCTTTCAGCCTGGACGATAACCTCGAAGCCGCGAGTCAGGGTCCAGAAGATCTCCAGCACAGAGATGTCGAAGGACACGCTGGTGACCGCCAACCACACGCCCGGCTCGGTTCCGATGCGCTCATCCATGCCGGCGAAGAAGTTGGCCACATTGCGGTGACGAACCATGACGCCCTTCGGCCGGCCGGTCGAACCCGACGTGAAGATCACATAGGCAAGATCATCGCCCACTGGCGCAGACGCAGTCGGTTGCTTGGCCGGGCTAGCCTCGATGTTCTCGATGAAGAGCTGCGCATCCTTGGCAACCGGCAGCGTATCCGCCAGTCGCTTCTGGGTCAGCAGAACCTTCGCCTGCGAGTCCTCGAGCATCATCGTCAGGCGTTCACGCGGATAAGCCGGATCGAGCGGAACATAGGCGCCGCCAGCCTTGAGCACGCCCATGAGACCGGCGACCAGATCGAGCGATCGCTCCATGCAAACGGCAACAAGCACGCCCGGCGCAACGCCACGCGCCCTGAGTGCTTCTGCAACGGCGTTGGATCGGTCGGCCAGCTGCCGGTAAGTCAGGCTTTCGCCCTTGAAGCGCAGCGCAACTGCATCCGGCGTGCGCGCAACTTGCGCATCGAACATCTGGTGGATGCCCTGCTCAGTGACGCCAGCCAGAGCCGTATCCTGCCACGTCTGAAGCAGCAGCGTGCGTTCGCGCTCCGGCAGCATGTCCAGCTTGTTCAACGCCGTTACGCCATCGCGAAGACCGCTGGCCAGCAACACCTCGAAACGCTCAGCCAGCATCGCCACGGAAGCAGCATCGATTGCGCGGCTTTCATAAGCCCACGCGTATGAGCCGCCATTCTCCGAAACGATCAGCGACAGCGTCAGCCCATCTGCCAGCGCCTCAGCCGCGTCCAGCCCCTCGAGGGACGCAACCTGAATCCCGAGCGAGAGAGAAGCTGGCTTGCTCGAGCGGAGCGCCTGGTAACGCGTGACGGCATCGCGCGCATACGAGCCGCGCTTCTGCTGCGTCGCAAACTCTTGAACAACTTGCGCCCTCAGCGCATCAAAGCCCGAAGCCTTGTCCACCGCGACCCGGAACGGAACGCGCGAGGCGTAAGCATTTTTAACGCTCGCAGGCACAACCGGAGCAAAAGCGAGGTCAAAGCCATCGTCCTCACCCGTGCGAACAACATAAGCCAGCAAAGCCGCCGTCAGCGCCGCCAGGCGCTCCGCGCCAGACGCGGTGAAGCTACCCGGCAGGTCGCGCACAAGCAGCGCCGGTTCAGGTTTGTCCATATGAGCTTTGACGCCCGCAACCGAAGGCGCGCGCGACGTCGCCAACCGCTCGACCCAGAAGCGCTCATGTTTGGTCAGCACGGCATCTGCGGCGTCGGCAGCGACACCATCCTGCTGAGGCGCAAGAACATCGCCTGCACGAACGCACACGGTCAGCAGGTCGACTGGCCCGCCTTCAAGCGTTGAAACCAGATCGAACCGCAGCACGCCATCGCGCGCCGCGATCTCGATACTGTTGCGATCGATAGCTACGATCGTTCCGGGAGCAGCCCCGATACGCTCAACAACGTCAGCCTGCTCGACTGTGTACAAGCCAGACGGCAGCGCCAGCTTCGCGCGGCACATCCAGTTGTCATCAGACCCAAGATTGGTCGCGCGAACGAGATTGCGGATGTCCTGCACGGTCTTGCTGAAATCGATGATGCCCAAGCCCGGGCGATCCGACCGCAAATGGAAACCTTCCCGCAACCCCTGCGACCGAACCTGCAGCACAGCGCCGCCGGCCTCCGCCTGCAGCATGTCGACGAGCTTCTGGAAGGTGGTACGCCCCGCCTCGATGCACTTGGCGCCGAGCGAGAAGGCCACGTCGTCCTCGAGTATGTCGATCGGTTGCTGCAGCAGGATATCGCCGCCATCGACGTCGGCCGTCATCGCGTGCCACGTCACGGCATGCTGCTTCTCATTGTTCAGAATCGCCCACGAGGTGGCGTTGAAGCCGGCATACCGGGGCAGCGGCGAGTCGTGATAGTTGATCGCGCGCTTGGCCGGCAGCTTGAGAATTTCGGCAGGCGTGATGGCGTGGTTAACCACGCTGAACAGGTAGTCGAACGGCGCGCGGCCGAGCCACGCAATCTGATCCTGATTTGGAGCAATGTGGGGAACGCCGCTGCGTTCACACCAGGCTGTCGCAATTGGGCACGACGTAACGATGCCGTGGATCGCGTTACCCTTTGCGATCCACATCTCCGCACATGCGACCAGCAGCGTGCCGCTGCCAATGAAAGCCGCTCTTTGTGCGAGAACTTCACCCATAGTCTACGCCTTCTTGTAGTCCGCCCAACCAAACCAGATGCTGCCGCCCCTTCGCTCGGGGCGACACTAACCAGTTAACTAAATTGAGGTCGCAAGTCCGGCGCCACAACGCGGGATTGTGGGAATAACTGTTCGCGCGCCGGTTGATCTGCGTCGGCCACGGCGCGGGCAGTTAATCAAGATCGACCCACGTCCACGCTGCAGCCAAAGTACGCCCCTCTGTGCGCGCCGCCACTGCGCCACGCATTCCCGCTTGTGGCGCAATATCGTGAAAATTCCATTCGGTAGGTGCTTCAGATTTACCCGTAAGCCGCACGAGACGCGCCGGGGCGAGGCCCATATCGAAGTCATGGAGAGGCAACTGCGCGCCTAATCCGGTCCCCTTCATGAAAGCTTCCTTGAGCGTCCAGAAGCGGAAAAAGCTGTCCAGCTTCGTCGTTTGATCAACTTGCGAGAGTTCCAGACGCTCTGCGGGAGAGAGCGCCCACGCGATTTCGTCATCCGCTATCGGCCTGATCGCCTCGATATCGACGCCAACCCGGACATCGGAAGAAACTGCCAGAGCGGCGACATCCGCCGAGTGGCTGAGATTGAACGACAGGTTTGTACTAACAAGAGCGGGCCGCCCGTTTACTTCTTGGGTGAAGACGACCTCATCGGGTCGGATCCCCAGCTTTTGACCGAGCAGTTGCCGCATACCCGCTCGCGAAACGGTCCAGCGATCGCGGTCGGACGGCCGGACAAATCGATCCGCACGTGCGCGTTCGTCTCCCGAAAGCACGCCGCGCAGACGCGCAACGTCTGGAGCGGGCCGGTCCAGGCGCCACAGGAAGATAACAACATTGACTGGCGATGCATCGGTCACGCGTGCAGGCTAACGTTTCGGAACCGCCAAGAATAGTGTGATCCGATACCGCTCGGACCTGACGCTCGACGGGCGAACAAGCTGGGGCTAGCGTCCCCTAATGACCCAGACCCGCACCCTCACCGCCTTCAACACGGCAACGGCCAGCGAGAACAAGATCCACGATGATTCCGTGGCGAGCCGCTTTGGCTTTACGGGCGGCCTCGTGCCCGGCGTCGATGTCTTTGCTTATCTCGCTCACGCGCCGATGGCGAAATGGGGCATGGACTGGCTGAGTGGCGGCCAGATGCGCGCCCGCTTTCTCAAACCCGTTTATGATGGCGACACCGCACAGGTTACAGCCACAGACACGCCGGAGGGTCTGGACCTCCTCATCAACGCACGTGGAGATCTGTGTGCGACCGGTTCTGCCCGCGCACGCGGCGCCGAGTTGCCCACGCAACTTCTTCCTGTCGCCGCGATGCCGGATCAGGACAGCCGCCCACCCGCCTCGATGTCGAGCCTTCAGCCCGGGGCCACTCTCGGGACGCTGCTCGAAACCTATACCCGCGCGGACGGTATCGAGCACATCGCGGCGGTGCGGGACGATCGCGACCTCTACGATGATGGACGTGTCGCCAACGCCGGCTGGCTGCTGCGTCGCGCCAACTACGTCCTCGCGGACAACGTACGGCTCGGGCCGTGGATACACGTTGAGAGCGACATCAACATGCACGGCCTTCTCCGAGACGGAGAGGAGTTGGAGGTACGTGCTGTTGTTGGGGAGAACGTCGAATCCAAAGGCCACCTGATCGTGACGCTCGACGTCCAGATGCTATCTGCCAGCCGCCACATCATGAGCTGCCGCCATTGGGCAATCTATGAGCCGCGGCAGGTTCGCGAGAAGCGCTAAAACAAAGCCCGCTTCGGCGAAGGCCAAAGCGGGCGATGCTGCATATGTTTGTCTGCGTCGCGACTAGAAGGTCGCGTAGCCTTTTTCCGTGATGTAGCGTTTGAGATCCGCAACGCGGCTTTCCGGGTTCGGGTGGGTCGACATCCATTCCTGCGGACGCTCGCCAGAGGCGGACCCCATTTTTTCCCACAGACGCACAGCCTGCTTCACGTCGTAGCCGGTCTGCATCATGTAATCGACGCCGATGCGATCCGCGTCGGTTTCGTTCGAACGGCTGAACGGCAGCAGGATGCCAACCTGTGCGCCGGCGCCTGCGGCAGCCATCACCATGTTGAGCGATTCCGAGCTCATCTGAACCTGCGAGCCCACAAGGGCGCCTGCGCCCTGAATGGCGATGCTCGTCAGGCTTTCCTGCCCGATGCGACGCGCTGCGTGGCGGAGGACAACGTGACCAACTTCGTGACCAAGAACGGCCGCTACCTGTGCGTCATTGTCCACGAAATCAAGCAGGCCCTTGTAGAAGCCGACCTTGCCGCCCGGCAGGCAGAAGGCGTTTTTCTCTTCGCTGTCGAACACGACGAATTCCCACTGGGCGCCCGGCACGTTGGCGACGCTGGCGATCTTGTTGCCGACGCTCTGGAGGCGCTGGTTTGCACGCGCATCTTTAGAGATCGGCGTTTGCTTCTTGGTTTCTTCCCAGGCTTGGGCCGCCATGGGCACCAAGTCAGCATCCGACGGGGCCAGGAAGTCCGCGGCGCCCGCGCAACCGCCGGCAGTAGAGGCAACGCCAAGCAACATCGTGCCGGCCCAGAGACGACGCACGACATCGCGCCGATGCATGCCGTCCAGTGACACGATTTGAGGGCGGGCGACGTTATGGTTCTCGCACATGCGCGTCTCCAATGAATAGATTCTATCCGGCTAACATAGTCCGCACTTGGCGGCCGACAAAAGCCCCGGTTTCAGGCCGAAATTGCGCTGTCGCAGCGCCAATCACGCTCAACGACAGTCAGATGACAGCGTCACGACGCAGCTGAGCCAATTCTTCGCTGCCAAACCCAAGCATCTCACTGAGAATCTCATCGGAATGCTGCCCGACGACATTCGGGGCGGGGCGGCGGACAGCGCCGGGCGTCTCCGACAGCTTCGGAAACACGTTCTGCATGGGAATGCGACCCAGCTTCGGATGCTCCTCCCAATGAATTGCGTCGCGCGCCACAAACTGCGGATCGTTCAACATCTGATCCGGCCGATAGATCGGGCCAGCCGGCACGCCCGCCTCCGACATGATCTTGTCGACTTGCGTAACCGTATGCTTGCGCGTCCAGTCGGAGATCAGGCCATCGAGCTCCGCCTGCCGCTCTCCCCGCGCATGGTGCGTCTTGAAGCGTGGATCATCAGCCCACTCCGGCTTGCCGATAGTTTCCGCAAAGCGTGCAAACACCTTGTCCTGGTTCGCGCCGATCACGATGTCCCCGTCGCTGCAGGGATAGGCGTTGGATGGCGCAATGCCCGGTAGAATGGAGCCGGACCGTGAACGCATGTGGCCGCTCGCCCCATAGTCCGCCAGCAGGGACTCCGTGACCTGCAATACAGATTCATAGAGCGCCGAGTCCACCACCTGCCCGCGCCCGGTCTTTTCGCGATGATGCAGTGCCGCCAGCGCTCCCATGCAGCCATAGCTCGCTGCAAGCGTATCACCGATGGATATGCCCATCCGCGCCGGCGGCCGATCTGGCTCACCGACAAGATAGCGCCAGCCGCCCATCGCCTCGCCGACAAGTCCGAAGCCGGCGCGGTCGGCATACGGCCCTGTCTGGCCATAGCCAGATACACGCACGATGATCAGACGCAGATTGATGGCATGCAGCGCCTCGGGCGACATGCCCCACTTCTCGAGCGTACCTGGCCGGAAATTCTCGATGAGTATGTCTGCCTTGGCCGCAAGTTTGCGTGCGATTTCTTGCCCCCGCGCCTGACGCAGATCGAGCGACAACGAGCGCTTGTTGCGGCCGATGACGCGCCACCACGCCGGCTTTGCGCCCTGCCCCCATTGCCGCATTGGATCGCCATCGCCCGGCGCTTCGATCTTGATGACGTCCGCGCCCATGTCGCCCATGAGCTGCCCGCAGAATGGCCCCGCGATCAGCGAGCCCATCTCGATGACAAGCAGCCCCTCGAGAGGACCGCTCACTTCGGGAAGCCCCCGGCACGGCTGACCAGACCGGGAAGCATGCGTCCCATCCTGCCGGAAAGCCACTTCGCGGCGTCGATCAGTCCATCCAGCTTCAGCCCCGTTTCCACGCCTGAACGTTGCAGCATGTATTGCAGATCTTCCGTCGCCACATTGCCCGTAGCGTTGGGCGCGAATGGGCATCCGCCGATACCGGCGATAGACGCGTCCAGCGTATTCACGCCCAGCTCGACCCCGGCCCACGCATTCGCAACTGCCGTGTTGCGCGTGTCGTGGAAGTGCAACCGGATCGGTATTCCCGGCGCCGCAGCCTTTACAGCGGTCACCACCGCCTTCACCTGGCTTGGAACCGCAACGCCGATCGTGTCGCCCAATGCAATCTCACGCGGTCCAGCCGCAGCAAGCCTGCGCGCAATCTCCGCAACGCGCGATGCAGCGACTTCGCCGTCGAACGGACAGCCGAACGCCACCGAAATCGTCGCCTGCGCCGTACGCCCATGCTCCTTCGCCAACCGGATGATCTCGATCGCATCCTCGAGCGTTTCATCCGACGTGCGCCCCTGATTGCGCGTGCCGAACCCATCGGTCGCGCACACCACAGCGCCCAGTTCATGCACCTGCGTCTCCAACGCCCGCAGCGCGCCACGCTTGTTCAGCGTGAGACCGATATAGGTGACCTCGTCCCGGCTGCGCTTGGGCAGCCCCCCGCACACCGCCTCCGCATCCGCCATCTGCGGCACGCGCCCCGGGTGCACAAAGCTCGCAACTTCGATCCGCTTCGAGCCTGCAGCGATCGCGCGTGCAATCAGCTCCAGCTTGTCAGCCGTCCCAAAGACTTCCTTCTCGTTCTGCAGACCGTCGCGAGGCGAAACCTCGACCATTTCGATGGATGTGTTCATGCGCGCTATCCTAGCGGGTTGTCTTCACGCGTCCAATGGCCTCGCCCCAGCCCGCCAGGCGCTGCGATCGCTCGCCAGCGTCCATCGCAGGCGAGAACTGTCGATCGAGCTTCCACAGCGCCGACGCCTCATGCAGCGAGCCAAATTCGCCCACGCCAACCGCCGCCAGAATGGCCGCGCCAAGCGCCGTCGTTTCCGTATTCTTCGGCCGCACGACTTCAATGCCCAGAATGTCCGCCATGAACTGCAGCAGCCAGTCATTGCGTACCATCCCGCCATCGACACGCAGGCGCTGTGGCGCCACGCCATCCTTAGCCATAGCCTCCAGCAGCTCCGCTGTCTGGAACGCAGTACTCTCCAGCGCCGCACGCGCGATGTGCGCGATCGTCGAACCACGCTGCAGCCCGAGGATCGCCCCGCGCGCATCCGAATCCCAATGCGGCGCCCCCAGCCCCACAAACGCCGGCACCAAATGCACGCCCGCCGTATCCGCAATGCCCTGCGCCAACTCCCCCGCATGAGCGCCATCGCGAATAATCTTCAGCTCGTCGCGAAGCCACTGGATCGTCGACCCCGCCGACAGGATCGACCCTTCAAGCGCATACGTGGTCACACCCCGGGTCTGATAAGCAATCGTCCCCAACAGGCGCGACTTCGAACGCTTCAGCTCGGCCCCGGTGTTCAACACCAGGAAACCGCCCGTCCCGTAAGTCGACTTCACATCACCCGCTTCAAAACACGCCTGCCCCACCAGTGCCGCCTGCTGATCGCCCGCCACGCCACGGATCGGCAGGCTCGGCCCGAAAATATCGCTGACGCCATAATCGCCCGCCGAATCCTTCACCTCCGGCAACAACGACATCGGCACGCCAAACAGATCACACAGCTCCGCATCCCACTTGCCCGCGCGAATGTCATACAGCGACGTGCGCGACGCATTCGTCGCATCGGTCGCGTGAACCTTGCCCCCCGCCAGCCGCCAGATCAGAAAGCAGTCAATCGTCCCCGCAGCCAGCTCGCCGCGCTTCGCCCGCTCGCGAGCGCCTGGCACAGCATCAAGAATCCACGCCATCTTCGACGCAGAAAAATACGGGTCCAGCACCAGCCCCGTCTTCTCCGCCACAGCATCCTGATGCCCGGCCGCCGCCAACTCCTGCGTCCGCTGAGCCGTCCGCCGATCCTGCCACACAATGGCATTGTGGATCGCAGCGCCCGTCTTGCGATCCCACACGACCACCGTCTCGCGCTGGTTAGTCACGCCGATCGCGGCAACCTTTCGCGAGCCCAGCCGCGCCAGCGTCTGTTCCGCCGTCCGCCTCTGCGTGCGCCAGATCGCTTCCGGATCGTGCTCCACCCATCCCGAATGCGGAAAGATCTGCGGAAACTCTTCCTGCGCCGACGCCACGATCGAGCCATCAAGCCCAATCGCCATGGCGCGGCTCGACGTCGTCCCCTGATCCAGCGCCAGGATCACACCATCGCTCATGCGTCTCTCCGCCGTTCGTACTGCACCGTGGCGACGCCGCGATAAACGGTCGGCGAGCGTTCCCTGAATCCGAATTTATCCGCCAACTTGATCGACGGCGCATTATCCGGATCGATCAGCGCCACGAGGCATGCCCCGTTCAGAACACGCCTCTCCCAGTCGAGCACGGCAGCCAACGCCTCGCTCGCATAGCCCTTGCCATGCGCCTCCGGCAGCAACGCCCAGCCAAGCTCCAGATCATCGCCAAACGGCGGCTGCATATCGCGCTTGGCATCCATGATCCCGATCTCGCCGATCAGCTTGCCCGATGCCTTCTCGGCGATCACCCAGAAGCCATATCCCAGCAACGCCCACGACCCGGCATAACGCTGCACGCGCTGCCAGACTTCTTCCTGCGTATAGGCGCGACCGCCAATGAAACGCGTAACGATGGGATCATTCCACATCGGCAGGCAGGCCTGCAGGTCGCTGGCGACATGGCCGCGCAGCACCAGCCGCTCTGTCTCCAGAACCGGCGCGCGATCAAACCCGCTGGAAGTCATGCACCGCCCCAAGGCCAAGCACCCGGCCGATCTCATCCAGCGCCGTGCGGCTTTCGTCCAGCAAAGCCGGATCGGCTAGATCGGCAATGGCCAGACGGTCGCGATAGCGACGCCGCACAATCTCTTCCAGCGCCGCAAGCCGCGCCTCATCCAGCAACGCGCATTCGGCAAGAGCGGCCAGCTCATCTTCCGTCAACACAACACGCAGGCGCAGGCATGCCGGCCCGCCGCCATTGCGCATGGACTGCCGCAGATCGAGATAATGCGCCTCGCGCACCGGCCCGTTCGAGGCGAGCACACGGTCAACGAAAGCCTTGGCGCGCGGCGTCTCTTCGGCCTCGCCCGGCAGGATCAACGCCATCCCGCCGGCTGGCAAAGTCACGATCTGCGAATTGAAGAGATAGGATTTAACGGCATCGTCGAGCGACAATTCGTCAGCGCCCGCCTCCAGCAGCACGGGCTGGAATCCCCGCGCGTCCGACACACGCGCAAAACCTTCCATAAAAGCGTCGCGTTGCTCAAACGCCTGCGCATGGAACATCAGGACATTGCCGTTCGAAACAGCGACGACATCATTGTGGAACGCGCCTGCATCGATTGCGGTCTGCGATTGCTTCACCAGCATGGCGCCGCCGCCGGTCCAGAGCTGATGCTGCGTGGCGACAATGTGAGACGCCTCCATCGCCTGCCGCGCAATGAACCGCTCACCCTCGGATTTGGCGAAAGCCGATCGACCATAAACGAACAGTTCGATCCCGCGCTCGCCGTGCGAAGCGGACAGACGGCAATGATTGGCCGCCCCTTCATCGCCAAACGTCGCGAACGGAACAGCGGAGTGAACTGCAAACCGCGTCTGATCGGCAAAGATCGCACGCAGCACCCGCGACGTCGTCTCGGCCTCGATCGCGCGATGGAAATGCGAAGACAGCGAGGCAGGCGTGAAATGCACCCGGCCATCGCCCGTATCTGCAGATGGAGAAACGGTCGCGGCATTCGCCGTCCACATGGCCGAAGCCGACGACACATTGGCCAGCAATACAGGCGAGGCCCGCATCGCGTTCGCAATCACATCGGCATCGCTTCCCGCAAAACCCATCTTGCGCAGGCTAGCAACATGCGGGCGCTCATGCGGCGGCAGCACGCCCTGCGTCAGCCCCATCCGCATGAGCGTGCGCATCTTGCCCAGGCCCTGCAGCGCCGCTTCACGTGGGTTGGAAACTTTGCCCTCGTTGGCCGCTGCCGCGAGATTGCCCTGCGCGAGGCCGCCATAATTGTGCGTCGGCCCGACAAGCCCGTCGAAATTGACTTCAATCGCCGTCATGGGAGCAAGCCCGTGATCGCCTCGTCATCCTTCACGGCACCTGCAGCAACGAGGCTCGCCATCGGCCAGGCGGAATAGTCGGCTGCATAATACCCAGCGGGACGATGATTGCCGGACTGACCAACGCCGCCAAACGGCGCCGAACCAGATGCGCCCGTCGTCTGACGATTCCAGTTAAGCACGCCGGCACGAACCTCGGCTTCAAACGTATCGAACAATGCTGGATCATCCGAGATCAGCCCAGCCGCCAGGCCGAACCGCGTATTGTTGGCTTCTTCAATCGCAGCATCGAAATCCGGAACACGGATCACCTGTAGCAGCGGGCCAAAGACCTCTTCGTCCTTCCGCGCATTGATCGCCGTTACATCGATGATGCCCGGCGACACATAGGCAGGCCCAATATCCAGCCGTTTCGCCTCGCGCAGCGCAACACCACCCGCCTGCAACCACTCGGCTTGGGTTTTGAGAACAGCGTCAGCGGCGCGTACCGAAATCAGCGGCCCCATGAACGGCTGCGGCTGCGCGTCTGGCGCACCAGTGACGACGCGGTCGGTCAGCTTGATCAGCGCATCAAGAACGCGCTCGCCTTCAGAGCCTGACTTCACAATGAGACGGCGCGAACATGTGCAACGCTGGCCCGACGTGATGAAGGCAGACTTCACGATTAACCGAGCGGCCGCATCTAGATCGCCGGCATCCCAAACCACCAGAGGCGCATTGCCGCCCAACTCCAAAGCAACGATCTTCTCCGGCTTGCCGCCCAGCGCGCGGTGGATTGCACGCCCCGCCGGAACGCCGCCGGTAAACAAGACGCCGTCCACGCCATCATGCGCAACCAGTTGCTCGGCCGGCCCTCGCGCGCCCTGAACGAGATTGATGACGCCCGCTGGAAGACCAGCCTGCTCCCACAGCCTCATGGTGAACTCCGCAACTTCCGGCGTCTGCTCGGACGGCTTGAAGATCACGGTATTGCCCGCGATCAGCGCCGGCATGATGTGGCCGTTGGGCAAATGACCCGGGAAATTGAACGGGCCAAGCACGGCCATAACGCCATGCGGATGGTGGCTGATACGCGCAACGAACGCGCCAGCAGGCGCTTCCTTCGTCGGCGTCCGCTCGTGATAGCCCTTCACCGAAAGCTCGGCCTTGCCCACCATCGCGGCGGCTTCCGTCGCCGCGTCCCACAGCGGCTTACCAGTCGCGCGAGAGATGATAGCCGCCATCTCCGCCTTGTTGGATTCCACCAGCTTCGCGAACGCACGCACAAAAGCGATACGCTCATCCAGCGATCGCCGCCGCCAGGCCGGGAACGCCCCGCGCGCCGCCGCTATAGCAGCTTCGACATCAGCCGCACCTGCTTCATTGCCAGCCCAGGCTTCCGATTGATCGGCCGGCGCAATCGATTTGAACGCAGCTCCGGTGCCTTTTACCCACCGGCCGCCGATGAAGCATTCGCCCGTATAGCTCGCTCCACTCATCAGCGTTTCCCCGGCAACCGATAAACCAGAACCTCGTCAGAACTGGCCGCGCCAATACGCTTCAGCACGGCATCCACATCATCGCCGCGCGTGAACTGCGTGACGGCAAATCGGTCGGTATTGGCCAGAGCTATGAGGCCGGACGGAACACGCATGTCCCCACCCGCAAACTCCGCCGCCGACATACGAACAGCTTCGCGAACCGTGTCGATATGATCGATGAACGCTTCGACAGTCGGCCCGGCATCGAAGATGTCGACCACGTCATTATAGCGGAACCCCTGCGACTGCAGCATCGCCAGCGCCGGCTCCGCATCCGGATGCGGCCGCGAAATCACGCTGCGCGCAGCATCCGGCAGCAGCGCCACATAGATCGGATAGCGCGGCATCAGATCGGCAATGAACCGATGATCGCGCGCGCTCAGCACATCGGCCTTGCGATAATCCATGTGGAAGAATTTGGAGCCCACCGCATCCCAGAACGGACTCTTGCCCTCGCCATCGGTAAAGCCACGGATCTCCGCCATCGCCTTCGGCCCGAACCGCACCGGATCAACCGCGATCAGCATCAACCGCGCAAACGACAACAACCGCCCCCGCCCACCCCCACGCGCCTTCCGCTCGATGAACAATGTGCCGAGCTCTGAATCGCCATGGTAGTCGTTCACCAGGAACAACAGATCCAGCTCCGCCTTCACCCCCTGTTCCGGCGACACCTTCGAGTCCCGCGAAATCCGGTACGAATAGAACGGTCGCTCCACCCCGAGATTGGTGAAGATGCTGGCCGTCCCCAGCAGCTCGCCATCCTCCTCCATCACCAGGAAGTAGCACTCGTTCTCCGGCGCCAGTGATCCGCGCGCAAACGCGCTCAGCGACCGCTCGATCCGCGCCGCCATCGCCTCGCGCGACGATGGCATCGTCAGCATCCCCGGATCCACGCGCGAGATCATCGCCTCGAGCTGATCGAGGTCATCACGGTTGGCCGGGCGAACGATAGCTGTGCTCATGAGATGGCTTAACTCTCGGCCTCGAACTGCGCCAGCGTCTCCTGCCCGAACAGCTCCACCGCCGCCCGCAGGTCCTCCGGCTTTATCCCGCCCGCCCCCGATGCCTTTACGTAAAACCGATCCTCCGCCAGCCGCCCATAGCTCCCCGTCTCGGACACCTGATCCCAGTCCTCGACAATGATCGCCTCGCCCACTCTCCTGCGCCGCGAATACCCCTCCGCCGTCTCCCGATCGAACTCCGACGTCGACGGCCCGCCAAACCCAAGCCGCTCCGCAATCGTCTTCGAATACAGGATCTGCAGCATCACCTGCCGCCGCCCATCCCGATACTCCGCCTCGACATTGATCGTCCGCTGCCCCGCCAGCCCGCTCCGCTCAACGCCAATCGCCACGCGATCCAGCCCGATCAGCTTCATCGGCGCCGCCCCGCGCAGATCGCCACCCGCAACACGCCCCCCGCCGCCCGACGCCAGAACGCCAGCCGACGCCGGCAAGGGCGGCGCCTCCCGGCTCACCGGAGCGCCCGGCAATGGCGCAGGCTCGCTGCTCAGCATGTCCGCAATGCGCGGCAGGTTCGGGAACAGATTCCCCGTCGGCGCCGCAGCAAACATCGTCGCCGTGCCCACCATCAGCGCAATCACGATCGCCGCCAGCGTCGTCACGATCGAATAGTTCACGGCGGACTTTGCCGGCGGCCCCATCACCTTGGTCGTGCCCACAAACAGCAGATACAGGCTGTAAGTCGCCCCCAGCAGCGCCACGATCTGCAAGGCCGGCGCAACCGTCAGCGCCCCCGCCACCATCGCCGCCGTGATCGAATAGGCCGACACCTTGAACGCCTGGCGATAGTCCCGCGTTGCGCCAAAGCGCGGCGCCAGCCAGTTGATCACGCTCGCAAACACGAAAACGGCCAGCACCGACAACGTAAAGAACAGCGCCGCCGACACCCCGACATCGATGATCGGGGCCCGCCTCTGCTCCCCGCCCACCGAAACGCCCAGCACCGACAGCCCGATAACCATGGCCAGCGTCGGGATCAGGGCCAGCGGAATAACGTAGCGAACTACCAGCTTGCCCGGCTCGGCCGGCTCACGGGCAATCGCTTCCCATTCGGTCCCTGGCGTCAGCAGCAGGTTTTTCACCCGTGCGATCAGAGCGAACATGGGCCGGTTCTCTGCTGCATCCGGACACCCTATCGGGCCGGGCCCCAGCTTACAAATCGAGATAAGTCCTTGCGCACGCTCAAATGTAAGCGACATTACGGCCCACTTGGCGACTCGTACAAAGCCAGTGTATTGAGACGGAAACTGCTCAGTTTCGGCCCGACAGACCGGAGTTTTCGCTTTGACTGCCGATACCCTTCACCGGCGTGAACCCACGGCCGACGAAAAACGCCTGACCTTCTGGGCGCTGATGATCGTCTTCCTGCTCAGCGCGCTGGACCAGACCATCGTGTCCACGGCGATGCCGACCATCATCAAGGAGCTGAACGGCCTCGACCTCTATGCCTGGGTCACGACCAGCTACCTTCTCACCTCGACCGTCATGGTCCCGATCTGGGGAAAGCTGGGCGACCTCTATGGCCGCAAGCTGATCCTGATCATCGGCATCGTCATCTTCGTTGCGGGCTCATGGCTCTGCGGCCTCGCGGGCGAGTTCGGAGACATGCCGCTCGTCGGCAACGGCATGATGCAGCTCATCGTCTTCCGCGGCATCCAGGGCATTGGCGGCGGCGCGCTGTTCACGACAGCCTTCGCCACGATCGCTGACCTGTTCCCGCCGCGCGAACGCGGCCGCTATGCTGGTCTCTTCGGCGCTGTGTTCGGTCTCGCCAGCGTCGTCGGCCCCATCGTCGGCGGCTACTTCACCGACCATGGCAGCGTCGACATCGGCGGCATGCACGTCGCCGGCTGGCGCTGGTGCTTCTACGTAAACCTTCCCACGTCGCTGATCGCGCTGGCGATGATCACGATCAAGATGCCGAACCTCGGCCACACCGGCGGCGGCAAGATCGACTGGTTCGGCGCAATCTTCGTCGTCCTCTCCATCGGCGCGCTGATGCTCGCCCTCACATGGGGCAACGAGAAGGGCTGGACGTCGCCAATCGTCCTCGGCTCGTTCGCCTTCGCCTTCGTCACCGGCGTGATCTTCCTGCTGATCGAACGCGCGGTGAAGGAGCCGATCCTTCCACTCGAACTGTTCAAGATCCCCGCCTTCACGACGACGACCATCGCCTCGTTCGTCATCTCGATGGCGTTCATGGGCACCATCGTTTACCTGCCGCTCTTCCTGCAGCTCGGCCTCGGTATCCAGGCGACCAACAGCGGCATCCTGCTGTTGCCGCTGATGGCAGGCCTCATCCTGTCAGCAACGCTGTCGGGGCGGTTCGTAACGCGCACCGGCAAGTACAAGGGCGTCATGCTCGCCGGCCCTGTCTTCCAGTTCGTCGGCATCTACCTGATGTCCCAGCTCACCACCGAGTCCGCACAGTGGGATGTCGTGTGGCGCCTGTTCATCGTCGGTGTCGGCCTCGGGCCATCGCAGAGCCTGTTCAACATGGTGTCCCAGAGCGCAGCGCCCCTGCGCCAGATCGGCGTCGCCACATCGACCAGCATGTTCCTGCGCCAGTGCGGCGGCATGATCGGCGTCTCGATCTTCGGCGCAATGCTGATGTCGAAGATGGCCGAGACGATCTCGAAGCAATTCCCGGGCGTCAAAGTCGACATCGGCGCAATGCAGAAGATGGCCATGGCCGGCGGCGAGACCGGACAGTCGATGTCGCCGATGCTTGAAAGCTTCATCTCCAAAACCATCACCGAGGCGATGAGCTACATCTTCACGGGAAGCTTGGTGATTGTCGCCATCGCCTTCGTCTGCGTGCTGTTCGTTCCGCAAATCCCGCTGCGCGGTCGCGGTCCGGGCCAGAACCTCGAGAAGGCTGCAGAGGCCGCCTCGCCCGAAGGTCCGGTTACGTCGGAAGAGCCTGCGGGCGCGGTGAAGGCGAACTAGCGCCGAACTTACCGCACCACGCGGTAGAGCTTCAGCGGCGAAAGGCCGAGATCGACTGGCGTCAGCCAGTCGGGATGCTGACCAGCAGCCAGCACCGCAGAAAGCGTCTGCGCCGGCTTGATGCCACCCGCCGGATGCTGCTCATAGAACTGCGTCTCTGGCGAAGCCGAGCACACGAGCACGTAGGTCGCGGGCGAAGCCTCCACGATGCTGCGCGCAGCCTCGGGCGACGAACGTAGCGCATTCATCATCGTCATCGTGCCGGCGATGTTGCGGTGATACGGCGCCGCGATCACCGAATGCTTCGTCCAGACGAGAACATCAGCGCCCAGCCCGAAATGGTTCAGTATGACGCCCGGCTCTACGCTCGCGAGTGACTTGAGCGCATCCGGAGACGAGCAGGAACCCGCCTCGCTCGTCCGCATCTTGTAGTCCGCTAAATCCGCCGCCGGCGTGATCCGTGACTGCAGGACCTGTCCCGCGCTCGCCCAGGCCGCCGCCGCCGAACTGGCCGCGACCCCGACGAAGATCAGCGCCCTGATGGCGGAGGCCTTGTTGCGATAATCCCGGCGAACCTTGGCAACAGCCCACGCAGCAAACGGAACTGCAAACGCTGTGGCGAATGTCGCCCCGCGGATCTGCCAGACCAGTACAGCAATGCCGGACAGCAGGAACGCCAGAACGACCCACCCCTGCGGCTCGCGCCAATGGCGCTTCAGGAAGACGACGCCGGCAATGAGGCCCGCAGCGGCCGCGCCCGCGAGCCCAAGGATCATGGACGGATCATCGCCCAACAGGTCCATCAGCGACCGTGCTTCTGAAACCTGGCTGATCCAGAGGTTCTCCGTATCCACGTTGAGAACCGAATAGCTTCCGCCCGCGCACTGCGGGAACAACACGTAAAGCACAGCGACACCGGCGACACCCAGCACACCCGCCGAACCCAGACGCCCGAACCACCTCGATGTCAGATTCACCGGCAGGTAGGACAGCGCGATCGCCACGCCGCCGCCGACCAGAGCAAAACCAAGGAAAGGCGCGCCCATCGCATCGCACACCGGCTTGAACCAGTCCGATGGCGGCACGAGCACGGGAAGCATGACGGCGGATGCCGCCGCCAGACCAATGCCGGTCCAGCGCAATCCAGCCGAGAACACAGCCGGACGCGCAAGCCACAGCAGGCCCGCAACCATCAGCCCCGCAACAACCAGCGGCAAACCTTCAGCCGCAGTCGCCATGGCAAGACCAAGTGCTGCGCCCGCCCACAAACCGCTACGCGGCGTCTCATGCATCCTGATGAAGCCCAGCACAGCGACCATGCCAAGAATGAGCTGGACATTGTGGTGGTCGAAGACGCCCGGCGCGAACTTCTCGATGGTTGGGAATGCGAGCGCTGCGATGATCGCTCCAGCCCACTCTGCTTCGCGCCGCAAATCTTCGCGCGCGCCGATCTCCCCGCAGACGCGCACCGTCACCATCATGAACAGCGCAAGCAAGCCAAGCGGCCACGCGAATGCGACGACGATCTCTGCCGCGTGCTGGCCGATCAGCGGCGTGAGCAGGAAGATGGGCGCGGCGAGCAATCCATCGATCCATTGCGCCCAGTGCATAGGCACGCCCGCTGGCGGGCTCAGGCGATGTTGCACGCTGTCGAACCAGCCCTGGCCAGCCAGCATGTCGCGAACGCGCACGAGGCGCATCGCATTGTCCGGTTCTGAAAATGCTTGCTGAAGCGCAGCCGAACCATGGCTCGCAACCAGCACAAGCGCCGCCAGCGCCCAGCCCGCGATCCACGCCAGCCGTGAGGTGTTCTCGTGTGCAGGCATTAATGGGCCGCCGGTCGCTTCAATCGCCGGAAATCTAGCAAAGCCCGCTTAAGCATTCGCAAAACAGCGGATTTTAACCATCCGCCACCGTCCGGACACCATCGCCACAATCAAACAGCGCCGCCGCCCTACGCCGGCCGTGAGCGAGTCTCACAACTCCACACAAGCGGGGACACAAACCCGCGATTGGCCGCCAACACCACCCGATCCCCGGACGGCGCGCGGCCTGGAGGGACAAATGAGTATCCGTACTTTCGCGCGCACGAGCATTCTGTCGGCCATTGCCCTGACCGGCGCCGTGGCCGCCGCAGGCGCTGCGAATGCTGATGTTTTCCTGAAGGTCGAAGGCACGCCAGGTGAGGCTTCCGTGCGCGGCTTCGAAGGTCAGATCACCGTGTCGGGCGCCAGCATGAACGTGTCGAGCTTCGTCATGCCCGACCCGGAAGGCTTGGCCGATCAGGTGCGCTCAACCACCGTCGCGCCGATCTTCCTTACCAAGCTTCCAGACAGCTCTTCGCCGAAGCTGATGCTGGCGGCTGTCGAGGGTCAGCCCCTGGGCCGGATCGAGATATCCTTTACGTCACCCCTCCGCAGCGGCGGCCAGGCCGTGGTGTCAAAGTGGATAATTGAGGGTGCTGAAGTCCGCAGCTTCAGCGTCTCCCCCGACTTCAACAACGGCAACGCCCCCATCGAGAACATTGAAATCGCTTACTCTTCCATGAAGTACCAATACTACAGCAAGGACTCCAAAGGAGTGCCAACTGGTACAATGCAAGAAGTCTCCTGGAAAGTTCCAGACCAGCAGCTCTTTCCGTTTGATGAGGGGTGTCGTTAGGCGTGATTGCTAACGCCGGTTAGGAGATCGGGCAGGCTTGGCCTGTCCGATTTTCGCGTTCGGATTCATGTGGCTCTAACTACACGATGCTATTCCTGCCCCGGATTAGGGGAGGACATCGTCCCATGGCCAAGGCCTCGTTCCACAAGAACCAGAAAGTGTTCGTGAAGCCGGTCGGCACCTGGGCCGTTGTGGAGGCGGTGCTTCCGCAGTGGGTCAAAGGCCTCGATGAGCCGCTGAAGATTTTCTATGACGTGGGCCTCGGCCGCGAGTTCTCTGCTAGCGAGCTGATGGCTGACAAGGCCGGCGCACCGCTCGACGACGTGGCTGAGTTCGACAACTGGCGCATCAATCGCGCCCGTAACCGCTGGAAAGACTCGGCGGAAGTCCCGAACCACCCGCAGCCCGGCACCTATCCCGTCGTAACGACCGACGACAAGAACTGGGGCGGCTGGCGCGTACCGAGCGCCGAGTATGATCGCGACCCTCAGCGGATCGAGTTCCAGGCGCGCATCATCGAAGCAGCGCCGCACCTGATGCGCATTTCGAAAGCCCTCGCCCAGTTCGGCCACAACCATTCGGACGACATGCCGAACGAGTTGCTCGAACTAGCCAAGAAGGCGACCGTTCTCCTGCGACGCGTCTATGAGACGCCCGGCGACCCCACTGCGATGAATCTCGCGGCGGAATAGCTGCCCCAACATTCACGTCACCGCGACAAGACCCGGCATTTGTTGAGAATTCCGGGCTCGCGGCCTTTATCTTGGCAGCAAACCCTGTAGGCATTGCCTTGCCGCAACGTGATGGCGGCGTGCTGGCCAAGGGCTTGTGATGCGAACCGAAACGCCGCCACCTGTCAGGCTTGTCGACTACAAACCCTTCCCGTTCCGCATCGAGCAAGTTCGACTGCTGTTCCGGCTCGAGCCCAGCGATACGCGCGTCATCTCCCAGCTTTCCATTCGTCGCACAGGCGATGCGGAGGCGCCGCTGCGCCTGGATGGCGAAAAGCTGACTCTCGAGTCGATCCGCATCGACGGAAATGCGCTCTCGGATCAGGACTATGCTGTCGAACCCGAAGGTCTGGTTATCTTCAAGCCGGGCGACGTGTTCACGCTCGAGATCGAGACCGGCATTTCGCCAGAGACGAACACTGA
This sequence comes from Hyphomonadaceae bacterium, assembly GCA_965229115.1. GTDB lineage: Bacteria > Pseudomonadota > Alphaproteobacteria > Caulobacterales > Hyphomonadaceae > UBA7672. Next base: position 2,456,308 of record CBDDIR010000003.1, read on the forward strand.
ACTGTCCGGTCTGTATATTTCGAGCAATCGCTTCTGCACGCAATGCGAAGCGGAGGGTTTCCGCCGGATCACATATTATCCCGATCGGCCGGACGTTCTGGCGCCGTACTTCGTGCGCATCGAAGCAGACAAGACGAAGTATCCCTATCTTCTGTCGAACGGAAATCCGACCGACAAAGGCGACCTCGGCAATGGTCGCCACTTCGCTGAATGGACCGACCCACACCCGAAGCCATCTTACTTGTTTGCATTGGTCGGTGGTGAGTTCGACGTCCTACACGATGACTTCACGACCTTCTCCGGCAAGCCGGTGAAGCTCTCCATCTTCGTCGAGCAAGGCGATGCGCCGCGCGCAGAGTACGCCATGCGCTCGCTGAAGGCATCGATGTCATGGGACGAGGATGTGTTTGGACGCGAGTATGATCTGGACGTCTTCCAGATCGTTGCCGTGCGCGACTTCAACTTCGGGGCGATGGAGAACAAGGGGCTGAACATCTTCAACTCCGCTTACGTTCTCGCGGATGGCAAGACAGCGACCGATGCAGACTTCGAAGCTATCGAGAGCATCGTTGCGCACGAGTACTTCCACAACTGGACCGGCAACCGCATTACATGCCGCGATTGGTTCCAGCTCTGCCTGAAGGAAGGCCTCACGGTTTATCGCGACCAGGAGTTCACGAAGGCGATGCGCTCGCCCTCAGTTGCGCGCATCAAGGAAGTGATCCGCCTGCGCACACGCCAGTTCCCAGAAGACGCCGGCCCGCTGGCGCATTCGGTGCGCCCATCGTCCTACGCGCGCATCGACAATCTCTACACAGCGACGGTTTATGAGAAAGGTGCGGAGGTTATCCGCATGCTGCGCCTCGTTGTCGGGGACGAAGCATTCTTCGCTGGCATGAACCGCTATTTCGATCAGTTCGACGGCACGGCGGCGACCATCGAAGACTTCGTTGCATCCTTCCAGGCTTCGACCGACAAGGATCTATCGGCTTTCGCCTTGTGGTATGCGCAAGCCGGCACGCCGGCCGTTCGCGCCAAGACCGACTATGACGCCACCACGCGCACATGGCGGCTGACATTGACACAGACCGTGCAGCCGACACCCGGCCAACCGGACAAGAAGCCGCTACAGATCCCTGTGCGCGTCGCGTTGTTTGACGCGAATGGCGCAAAGATGGAAACGCGCCTTGGCGATGCGCCGCCCAGCTTCGAGCATGTTGTTGTCCTTGGAAGCGCCTCGTCCACTTTCACCTTCAAGGACGTCGCCTCGCAACCTCGCGCATCGTTGAATCGCGGCTTCTCTGCGCCCATCCGTCTTGCGGATGACGCTACCGAGGCGGACCGTGCATCGCTTGCAGGGTTCGACGACGACGCCTTCGCCCAGTGGGAAGCCCTGCAGACGATCGCCCGCGCCTTGATCCTCGATGCTGTGCGCGGAGGCGCACGCGAACCGGATCAGGCAAGACTCACAGCATTCGTGCAATCACTTCGCCATTCCGTATCGCGCGCGGCGCAATCGGATGCGGCCTATGCAGCTCTGCTATTGTACCTACCGACCGTTGGCGAACTCGTTCTTGACGTTCGCGATGCGGACCCGTCAGCGATCTACGTCGTACGCCAGCATGTGCGGCGCGCCATCGGTCGCGCCCTGGAAGACCTTCTGCTGTCTGTTCTGGATAAGGCCGAACCTGTCACGTTCGACGCGTCCGCCAAGGCTGCCGGACGACGTGCGCTACGCGCTTCGGCGTTGTCGCTGTTGTCATCGCTCGGCGATCGCCATGAAGGCCTCGTTTCGCAAGCCTATCGTTCCGCCACTACCATGACGGAAATCCTTGCGGCATTGACGGCCCTGTCGAACATCGAAAGCGACGCTTTCGACACGGCGCTGCGGGACTTTGAGTTGAAATGGAAAGACTCTCCACTGGTCATGGACAAGTGGTATGTTGCGCAGGCGACATCCGTTCGCGATGACTTGCGCGACCGCCTCCAACGTCTGCTCGAGCGGTCGGACTTCGATCTTCGCAATCCGAACCGCGTCCGTTCGCTGGCCGCATCGTTCTCGATGAACAACCCTGTGGCGTTCCACACTGCAGACGGCTGGGGCTACCGCTTCCTCGGGGACTTGATCCTCAAGGTCGATCCGCTGAACCCCGCGCTCTCGGCCCGCCTCTCAACGGCTTTCGAAAGCTGGCGGAGCTTCAATGCCGTGCGCCGTGAAAAAGCCCACGCCGAGCTGGTGCGCCTGTCCGAAGCCGGCCTGTCGAAGAACGCCCTGGATATCATCGGCCGGGCGCTAGCCGAGGCGACGTAAAAATCCTGCCTTTTCAAAGCGCCTTGGAATCGCCCTCTACACTTCTTTAGCGTTAACTACCGACTAATCATGCGCCGATAGCGTTCACACTGCATATTTGTGGCCGGACGGCAGGGATGTCGGTTTCAACTCTCGACGAGACGCGCTTTCGCGAGTTTGCTTTCGCGGCAGCTGACCTCCTGGTGTCGACAGACGCCGGCGGCCGGATCACCCATGCGGACGGCGACGCAACACTTCTGCACCACCCGACCGCCGATCGCCTGATTGGGCGCAACGCAATCGACCTCATCAGCGAAGCCGAAGGCAGCCGCCTGCGCGAAGAGCTGTGGTCGCTCGGGCCGGGCCGTCGGCTTTCGTGGGAAGACGTCAGCTCGATCGAAGGCGGCCGTCGCATTGTGATCCAGCGCGACGCCACAACGCTCAATAGCTTTAACTTCATCGTCTCGCGCATGCCGGCCTCCGTCCGCGTTCGCGGCGATCGCGTCGACGAGATCATGGCGGAGCGCTTCCGCGATGCAGTTATGAATGGCCGCCTCATGGCCGCCCGCCAACCGGTGGTCGAAACCCGTTCCGGCGCGGTCAGCCACTATGAAGTGCTTGCACGTTTCAACGGGGAAGATTCGCCTATCGGTTTGATCGAGGCTGCCGAAAAGAGCGGCCAGATTGCCCATCTGGACTACATCATGGTCGCCGCAGCCGCTGCGCAGCTGGAAGCAAATACGGACCCGAACTACCGCCTTGCCGTCAATATTTCCGGTGAATCCCTGCAGCGCCTGGACGTTGTCCGCGAGCTGTGCGCCGTCATCTCGGGCCACGACTTCCACCGCAGCCGCCTGATCGTGGAAGTGACCGAAAGCGCCCACATCCACGATATCGAGACCGCCGCCCGCGCCGTTAGCACGCTGCGCTCAAGCGGAATCAGTGTTTCGCTCGATGATTTCGGCGCCGGCTCGGCCTCGTTCGGCTATCTGCGAGCCTTGGATGTCGACGGATTGAAATTCGACGGCAGCTTCCTGCAGAACTCCGAGGTCAACATTCGCGGCATCGCCCTCATGCGCAGCGTGGCCCGCATGTGCGCCGAGCTGGGCATCACCTCGGTCGGCGAGCGCATCGAAACGGAAACGGATCGCCAGATACTGCTCGAAGCGGGCGTAAAATACGCTCAGGGCTATTTCTACGGCCGCCCGCTCATTGACGAAAACTTCTTCGCACGCAGCCCACGTTCGCTGCGTAGCGCGGCATAGCGACGGGGAACACTATGGATCGCATGCTGGAACGCCTGAAAGTGCTGGTTGTCGATGACAACCACCACATGATCAACATCATCAAGACGATCCTGCGCGGCTTCGAGGTGAAGGACTTCTTCGACGCCAGCAATGCCGCCGACGCCTTCAGCTTGATTCGCACGACACCGTTCGACCTGATTATTACCGACTTTGCGATGGATCCGATCAATGGCTGCGAGTTCACCAAGCTGATCCGCACCGCTGAAGACAGCCCGAACCACTTCGTGCCGATCATCATGCTGACCGCTTACGCCGAGAAATCGAAGGTTGAGGCCGCCCGTGATGCAGGCGTCACGGAGTTCTGCGCCAAGCCTGTGACGGCGACCGAGCTCTACCGGAAGGTCTGCTCCGTCATCAACACGCCCCGCTCCTTCATTCGAACCAGCGTTTATTTCGGTCCCGATCGCCGCCGCCGGAAGGACGACCACTACAAGGGCAAGGAGCGTCGCGAGAACCTGTTCGGGCCCAAAGGCGCGACCATGTTCCCCGCCAAGGTCCAGGACACAGCCGCCTAAAGGCGACAAACCTGGGTTAGGCGGATGGCCCACAGTTAATCCCCCGTTAACCCTTTCGCAGCCTTTCGAATCCAAAACTGGTGAATCCGTTCGTTACGGAAGGAATCGCTTTGGGGACGAGGGCGTCCAAGGGTGGGAAGGCGCGCATAGACGCGTCCAAAAAACCGCGTAGCGCGGTTCCCCTCGGCATGCTCGCCGTCCTGATGATCGCCTTTGGCGGCGCCCTCTTCCTAAAGGCGTTCGACGAGCGCCAGTCCACCGATACGTCCACGCTCGTGCAGCAACAACGCGAAGCTGAAGCGCTCGCGGGCCATGTCCGCGCCGAGCTCATGTCTTCACGCTCCAAGATGGAGGGGCTGCTCCTCAGCGGCGCTTCCCTTGAAGCCATCCGCCGCGGCGTGCCGTTCGATGCAGTCGCTGAACGGGAGCCGCCGGCGGGCGCCTGGGCGCAGCTGACGGATGATGAAGGCGTTCGCATCTTTTCGAAGAACGCTCAGGGGCGCTGGATCTCCGGCATCAATGCCAGAGCCGAAGTGATGATGCAGCCGCTCGCCGGGCGGAAGTTCTATCTCATACCTGTGGACGGCATGCCGGTGAGTGCGCATTTCCTGCAGGATGAACTCGAACGCTCCGCGGTTGGATGCGCGCCTGTTTCGGACTCGGGGATCGCTGCTTGCGTATCCCGTCCAACGCCGCTTTTCGGAGCGGGCGACATCAACCGCGTCGTCATCTACGGGCTCCTGCTCGCAGCGCCCCTGCTGGCGGTTTTCGGCCTCGTCAACGCACTCCGCCGCCTGCAACGGGAGAAGGCGGAGCTGGAGAAAAGCATTCCAACTCCCGCGGCGCTGGAACGCGCCAGCTGGACGTCCTTCGAAGTGCCTGGCGTTATTGGTCTTTGGCGATGGGCTCCAACTTCACAATTACTGACCGTCGGCCCGGAGGCGGGCAATCTCGTCGGCGCGGGCCGTAACGGCGACATGACGCTGGACGAATTCACCTCGATGATTGCGGAAGAAGATCGCCGTCGTGTGCGCCAGGCATTCGAAACCTCATCATTGGCTGGGATCAGTGCGTCGTTCCAGGGCGTCGACCGCACCGCCGGCAAATTCTTTGAGTTGGTCGGCGCATACAGCGAAGGCGCGTTTACCGGCGCTATCCTGAACGTGACCGACCGCATTCAGGCACAACATCGCTCTCGCCGCGCCGAAGCGCTGGCGCGAACAGCGCTCGACGCCCACCCTGGCCCGTTCGCGGTCTGGGACAGCCGCAAGCGCCTGACACACTGGAATGCCGCCTTCGCGCGCGTGTTCAACATCGACAAAGGCGTGGTCCAGCCCGGCGCATCGTACGACCTGCTGATGGCGGAAATATCGAAGTTCGTTCGCGTGGAGCGTCCGCTCGGCGATGACGCCAACGCGCGTGAGATGCTGCTGTTGTCGGACACGTGGATCCGTCTTGTCGATCGGCGCACAGCCACAGACGGCCTCATCACCGTGGGTCTCGACATCACCAACATGAAGCGCCAGGAAGTCGGCCTGCAGAAGAGCGAGCGCCGCCTGCGCGCGATGGTGGAAGAACTGCAACGCACCAAGGGCCAGGCCCAGGAACTGACCGAGAAGTATGCAGAAGCCAAGGCTAGGGCCGAGCGCGCCGCGCAGGCCAAGGGCTCATTCCTCCAGAACATGAGCCACGAGCTTCGCACGCCGCTTAATCATATCAACGGCTTCGCCGAGATGATGGCAAATGAGATCTACGGGCCGCTCGGCAGCGAACGCTACAAGGAATACACGCAGGACATCGTTCAGGCCGCCAAGCACCTAGAAGAGATGATCAACGACATCCTCGACATGTCGAAGATCGAAGCAGGCAAGATGCGTCTGTCGCCCACGCTGATCGATCCCGTCGACGCGGTGGATGGCGCGGTGAAGCTCGCCCGCCGCCGCTGCGCTGATCGTGAGATCGCCCTCCATTTCGATCCAGACGACGATCTGCCGGATATCAACGGCGATCATCGCGCCATCAAGCAGATGACGTTCAACCTGATCACCAACTCGATCAAGTTCACCGATGCCGGCGGCGAAATCAGCGTCACCATCGCGCAGGAAGGCCAGTGGATCGCGATCCGCGTGCAGGACACGGGCATTGGCATCGCGCCGGAAGATTTGCCTCGCCTGGCCCAGCCGTTTGAACAGGTCTCAACACCCGAGGCCAAGGAACGCAATGTGCGCGGCACCGGCCTTGGCCTCGCGCTGACCAAGTCGTTCGCCGAAATGCACGGCGGATACATCACGATCGAAAGCGAGTTGGGCGTTGGTACGCGCGTGTCGATCTTCCTGCCGACGATCAAACCCACCGTCGGCAATGATCGCGTGCGCGAAAACCTGAACGCCTAGTTCGGCGACTTGGCAGTCGCTTCTGACGGCCGGATGCTTTCCGATACAGCCTTCGCGCCGCTGTCCTTGTTATCGGCCCGCTGCATACGTGCATTGAAAGGCGTCAGCAGTCCGGTTGCGGCGGTAGCGCGCGCCTGTGGCGGCATCTTGCCAAGATGGCTGATCAGAATGTTCTCGGCATTTTCCTGCAGATGCTTCTCACGCAGCTGGAATATCGCAACAGCATCACGCAGGCGCATGTCGTCGAAAGGCTCCGTCAACGCCGCATTGTAAACAGCCTCACCCGCCTCGCGGAGACGCTTGCGCTCAGCCTCCATAGCCACCCAGCTCTCGCGTAACTGGGTACGCAGCTCGGTGCGATCGACTTCAGGGAGTTGTGCCCACGCAGCCGCAACAACATCAGATGTCGGCCCATAGCGCTCGAGCTGCATCTGCACGGTGGGCTCGTGCGATGCGGGGCTAAGCATACGCCCGCCTACAATGCCCAGCAGCGCAGCGTTGAGCGCAACAGATCCGATCAGAAAAAGCGACATACGCGACGGCATGGAATTCTCAACGATCCGCATCATTCATGGCGGACAGGAACATTGAGCCCGCGCCGCCACCCGAAACGGTCAGCATCTTCGCGTACTCACCATCGGAAGGTTGCGCAGCCTCACCCGCATACCCAACGGCAAAGCCCAAGGCCAATGAGGCCGCGATAGCTCCACCCGTCATCCATTGCGGCACACGCCATTTGCCGAACGCGCTGACCGGGCGGCGCTTCGTCCGCTTCTCCATCGACGCCGAAAGCACACGCGTCTCCAGCGAGATTGAAGCCGGCATATCCTTCTCAAGCGCCAGAAGGTGATCGAACGCCCGCTCGCTTTCCCAGATGTCCTTGATGCGGTGCGGAGCGACTTCGAGGAATGCTTCCGCATCCCCGCGATCGTCCTCCGGCCAACGGGAGAACTCGGCCCCGTAGGACCCCAGCAACTCGATGAAACGTGCCTCGTTCATGGCGCTTTCCTCAACCCGTCTCGAGCCCGCTCATCAGATCCGCTCGTTCGGCAGACAAGGCCGATTTGAGCGTCCTGCGAGCCCGCGACAGCAGGCTTTCCAGAGCATCAACGCTGATGCCAAGGATTTCCGCCGCTTCGATGTTGGACCTGTCTTGATAGTAACAAAGCACCAGCGCTGCACGTTGACGTTCCGGCAACGCCTGCAGCGCATCGCTCACGCGCTCGCGCCGTTGGCGATCATCCAAAGCGCGCGTGGCAGAGGCCCGCGCATCAGGCGTTTCGGGCGAAACTTCACCGCCCTGACGCCCACTCCGGCGCAGTCTGTCGAGACAGAGGTTCATCGCGACACGGTGCATCCATGTCTCGAACTTGGCCTGTCCTGGCTGCCAGGAGCCAGCGTGCTTCCACACCCGGAGGAAAACCTCCTGCGCCACATCTTCGGCTTCGGCGCGATCTCCGAGCATCCGGCGCGCCAGACCGACCATGCGAGGCAGGTGGCGACGAACCAGCTCAGCGGCGGCACGCTTGTCGCCGTCGCCAACTCTGCGAACGAGTTCCTCGTCTGGATCCCGCATGGCGCTCAGGCCAACTCCGAGAGGCTGTAGGGCTGTCCGTCTGGACAGGATGTTCAAAGCTGAACGGCTCGCCACGGTTATGCATCCTGCAGCGGCGTTTGCCGAGCCTTGATTGCCCCGGTCCGGGCAGATCCCGGGGTGTCGCGGCCGTCTCCTGTGATGTTGATTAAACGGCTGGGCTTGAGGGTTCCGTCGTGAGCGGACCGAGTTTCCGTGCACGTAAGTCAGCCACGGCTGCTTGAACCGCACCCAGCTTGGCCTCAAGCTCGGAAAAGTCTTTCATCATCAGGTGATTGGCCAACCAGCTCTTCAGCCCGTCTGAAGCGTTTTCCGGCTCAAACTTGTCTCCCATCGCAATCCGCAAGGCTTGCTGCAGGTTGAGCTGGAAGGACAGCCCCTCAATGAGAACGGCCGCATCCGAGGAGCTGAACCTTCCCGCCTGCTCTAGCGCTCCGATGGCATCCATGGACGTCGGGATCACAACGCCAGGCGCGTTCCCGGCCGAGGTCAAGATCGCGTGCTGCACCACAAACTCGATATCAACCAGCCCGCCGGGCGCCAGCTTCACGTCCCACATCGACCGCGGCGGCCGTTCACGCGCCATCCGCCGCCGCATGTCGGAAACATCTTCCGTGATCTTGGGATCAGCAGATTTCCGGCGAAGCGCGTCGCGCGTTACATCGACGATCCGGGATCCTAGCTCTGCGTCCCCAGTCACGGGACGAATGCGCGTGAGCGCCATGAATTCCCACGTCCAGGCGTCATCCCGATAATAGGTCTCGAACGAAGAGATCTTCACGGCGACCGGCCCTGCCCGTCCTGACGGCCGCAGCTGCACATCGACTTCGTAAAGGGTGCCTTCCTCGGTCGGCGCCGACAATGCAGAAATCAATCGCTGAATGAACCGCGTCGCCATCTGCACGCCGGTATCGTCTTCGGGTTCGTAGATAAGCATGAGATCGAGATCGGACGTCGCGGTCAGTTCCCGCCCACCGAACTTGCCGAGAGCGCACACGGACCATTTTCCGATCTTGCCCGAGAAGCGGGAAAGCACATCCTTCTCGCACGTGTACGCAAGACCAATCACGCAAGCATCGGCGAGATTGGCGTAAGCCACACCGGCCTCAGCCGCGCCTATCGCTCCGCGCAGCAGTTGGTAGCCAATCCGGAATGCCTCTTCCCGATGGAACCGGCGCGCAGCATTGAGCTGTTCTTCGAAACCATCGGCACGCTCGAGTAAGGCACGCAGCTTTGTGATACGAGCGTCCGGTGCATCTGATGCCACAGGCGCGCGGAATGACGGCTCCAGCATCGAGTCCATCAGCGCCGGGCGTCGCGCCAGATCGGCTGCCAGCTTCGGCGCGAAGGACATTGTCTCGATGACATCGCGCGTGAGCGCCGGCTCCGCGAGCATCAGCGACATGACCTGAACGCCAGACTTCAGGGCTGAGAAAAACTCCTGAAAGCGCTCGAAAGCCGCATCAGGCTCACCAGCCTTGCACATTGTATCCAGCAGCCGCGGACCCAATGATGTAAACAACTGCTGTGATCGCGCCGATCGCGTCGCGGCGATGCTTCCTCGATGCCATTGCTGGAAAACGTGGATGATGCGTGACGGGTCGGAGAACCCCATCGCTTTAAGCGTTTCAACCGTACCCGGGTCGTCATCAACGCCCGTGAACACGAGATTTCCGAATTCGCCAGACAACCGCTCTTCGGCTGCAAACAGATCCGAATAGGCCCCATGCACGCGCCGACGCACGGCGCCAATGTCCGCTTCAAACAGCGCTTGATCGGAATAGCCCGACAAGATCGCCACGGCCGCGCGCTTTTCCGCGACATTCGGCAGGTGGTGGGTTTGCTCGTCGTTGAGCATCTGAATCCGATGCTCGACAGAGCGCAGGAAATCATAGCTGCGGCACAGATCGTCGACGACATCCGGAGCAACAATGTCTGCCGCCGCCATTGCAGCCAACGCGTCCTTGGTTCGCGGCGCGCGGAGTTCCGGACGTCTGCCTCCCAGGATCAATTGTTGAACCTGCGTGAAGAACTCGATCTCGCGAATGCCCCCCCGCCCGAGCTTCACATCGAAATCGGGAGAGCTCAGTTCCGCATGCTGTCCGTGCGAGTGGATTTGCCGCTTGATCGAGTGAATGTCTGCGATGGCCCAATAGTCGAGATGCCGTCGCCACACATAGGGCTCCAGCTCCTTCAGGTAACTTTTCCCGACAGCTTCATCTCCGGCACAGACGCGCGCCTTGATATGCGCCATCCGCTCCCAATTCTGTCCGACGCTTTCGTAATAGCCCGTGGCGAAATCGGTGGAGATCGCGAGGCTCGTGGACGCCGGATCCGGGCGGAGTCGCAGATCAGTGCGGAACACATATCCATCCGCAGTCCGCTCTTCCAGAATGCGCACAAGATCGCGCGTCAGGCGGAGCATGCCTTCCTTCACGCGCGTGCTTTGGACTGGAAGCGCATCAAGATCGAACAGCACGATCAAGTCGATGTCACTGGAATAGTTCAATTCACCAGCGCCCATCTTACCCATGGCCAATGTAAACAGGCCGGGCATCTCGTCGCTCGCACGCGTTTCGCCCAGAGTTCCTGACGCCCACGCATTCCGGATCGCGACCTTCAAGGCGGACTTCACTGACGCATCCGCGAGGTCGGTCAGCCGGCCTACAACGTCATTCAGCGACCAAAGGCCGGCCAGATCTGCCGCAGCGATTGCTGCGTGCGCGGCTTCCTTGGCAAGCCGCATCGCTCGCATCGGTTCCGTTGCAGGACCTTCGATCGAGCCTGCCACGTCCATGGCTGCCAAAGCATCGGCCAGCACACGATCGGGCCCAGCCGCAAGCCGGTCGATGATCTCCGGCCGACGCCGTCCGATGCGCGCGATGTAGTCGGAATGCTGGGCCGCAAGTCGCAATGCGCCGACAGCATCGCCCTGAGCGCCTGCAAGCGCGCCGAATCCAAACTGGCCAAGTTGTTCCGTCATGCGAAGACCCTAGCTTCCAGACGACTTCCGTCTATCGAACGATCTAGGCTGCAGGAAGCTGTAGAGTGACCGAAAGGCCCGGTCGTGTCGGCGGGCCGCCACCATCGGCAAGGATAAGCTTGCCAGTATGGGCTTCTGCAACAGCGGACGCGAGACTAAGCCCCAGACCGCTGCCCGGCTGACTGCGGGATTGCTCAAGACGCACGAACCTTTCGACTGCGCGCTCGCGATCAGCAACAGGAATGCCCGGCCCCGAATCCGCGACGACCAGCTCTATGTTCCCTTCACCGCCGCGCTTCACCTCAAGCCGGATGGCACCGCCCTCCGGGGTGTATTTTACTGCGTTGTCCATCAGGTTGGACAAAGCCTGCGCTACCAGATCGCGGTCGGCCAGCACGAAGAGCTCGCCCTGCGTCGTATAATTGAACGCCAGCCGCTTCTCCTCGCAGACGGGCTGATAGAGTTCAGCCAGTTCGTCCGTGATGCCGGTCACATTCGTTCGCCGGAATGAACCCGTTGCGCCGGCCTGAACGCGCGACAGGCGCAGGACGGCGTTGAACGTATCAAGCACTGCATCAACGTGCTCGATCGAACTCTCCAGGGCTGCGTGCGCGCCATCTTTGTCGGTTTCCCGGAGACCCGCTTCCAGTCGGTTACGCAATCGCGTGAGCGGAGATCGCAGATCGTGCGCAATCGAGTCGCCAGCCGACCTGGACGAAATCACCAACCTCTCGAGCTTGGCCAACATCGCGTTGAGCTGTTCGGAAAGCCTGTCGAACTCATCGCCAGACCCGAATACGGGTGCGCGTCGTGTCAAGTCTCCACCCATGACGCCTTCGGTTGTCTTGGCCAACTGTTCCGCGCGCTGGGCTGCAGATCGCGAGATCACCACGCCGCCAATAAGCGACAGAACGAACCCGACCGCCGCAGATCGCCAGACCACCTCCGTGATCCGCCGGTTCATTTCACCCAGATCGCCGACGTCGTAAGCGACCATCAGCACACCGCCCTCGGAGAGGCGCGATATGCGGCCTTCGGCCGATCTGCGTATGGGCTCGCCTTGCGTTGTCCGGGCATCATACGCGAACTCGACGTTCACCACCTGGCCAAGAGGCGCAGGCGCCGGAAGCACATCGAAGTCACCCTCGATCTTCTGGCCGCTTCCGTCCTGCAACAGATAGAAGAATTTGCCCCGCGCTTCACGACGCTCGGTAACCGCCTGCTTCAGACGATCCAGGCCACCGCCACGATAAGCTGCAGAAAGCTCGCCGAACTCGGCATTGAGCTCCGCTTCAGCTTGGCGGCCCAAATGACCGGCCGTTTCGTAATACAGGTAGGCCAGTAGGGAGGCCGAAAACAGAATGAAGATAGATGCGTGCAGCAGCGCAAGCCGGAACGTTGTCGTCCGGACCAGCGCCGGCAGGCGGCCGATCTTCATCGTTTAAGCTTCGAGCCGGTATCCAGCGCCGCGCACAGTGTGCAGCAACGGCCGTTCGAAATCCTTGTCGATCTTCCCGCGCAGGCGCGAGACGTGAACGTCGATCACGTTGGTCTGGGGATCGAAGTGATAATCCCAAACCTTCTCCAGCAGCATCGTGCGTGTGACGACCTGCCCCGCGTGCCGCATCAGGAACTCCAGAAGACGGAATTCCCGCGGCTGAAGATCAATCTTCTGCCCGTCGCGATGGACCGTACGAGCCAGCAGATCCATCTCGAGACCACCGACCGTAAGCTTCGTGGTCGGGATATCGCCCGTCGCACGGCGACCCAGAGCTTCAACACGCGCAACCAACTCGCTCGGCGCATAGGGCTTGACGAGATAGTCGTCGCCGCCAGCCTGCAGGCCTTCGACGCGGTGATCGACTTCACCAAGCGCCGACAGGAACAGGGCCGGCGCACGTCCACCACCGTCGCGATAGCTCTTGAGTAGCTTCACGCCATCAATGCCCGGGAGCATGCGGTCAACGACCAGCGCATCATAGTCGCCGGTGCGCGCCTTGTTCAGGCCCGTTTCGCCGTCACCGCATACGTCAACGGAATGCCCCGCTTCGCTAAGCACGCCTTTGACGAAGGCAGCGGCGTCGGCGTCGTCCTCGATAACAATAACCCGCATGGTTTCGCTTCTATTCTGCAGCAGCAATTTCAATGGGACGCAGGACGGTCAGGTCGAAACAGCGTTCCTGATTTCCGCAACCCACTCGGGCGATGACATCCTTCTTTCCAGCCGCTTTCGCAGCCGTCACGGCGTCTTCGTATTCCTTGGCCGTCTTCACTGCCTTGTTGTTAACCTCGAGGATCACATCGCCGGGGAAAATGTCGGCCTTGGAGAAGGCGCCGCGGGTCTCGACCGTCACGACGATCAGGCCCGTGCCAGCCGCGCCGACATCGAACTTCTTGGCTTCATCAGCCGTCAGCGGACGAACCGTCCCGCCATGTACCTTGACGTCAGCATCGCTGGGCGTAGGCGGCTTCATGTTGGCGCGATCAGGGTTCAGCTCGGCATTGGCGAGAGCCTTGTCGTCACGAGCGCGAACAGTCACGCGGAGCGTCTGCTCCTTGCCTTCACGGATGATCTTGAACGTGTTGGTCGAGCCTGCGAGCAGGCTGCCAACGCGCTGGGTCAGCTGGCGGTTGTCTTTGACCTCTTCGCCGTTGACCTGGATGATGATGTCGCCGCGCTTGATGCCACCCGATTCAGCCGGACCGCCTGCAGTGACGGTGCGCACGATAGCGCCCTTCGCGCTGCTCAAGCTCCAGGCGTCCGCATAGCGCTGGCTCATGCTCTGGATTTCGACACCCAGCCAACCGCGGATCACCTTACCGTTCTTGATCAGCGTATCGGCGATCGTCTTCACCGCGTTGGCTTCGATCGCGAATCCGATGCCGACGCTTCCGCCGCCCGTGTCCGAGAAGATCGCCGTGTTGACACCGATAACCTCGCCATTGAGGTTGAAGGTCGGGCCGCCGGAGTTGCCGCGGTTGATCGGCGCGTCGATCTGGATGAAGTCGTTGTAGTTGCCGCCGAGCAGCTCACGGCCATCGGCCGAGACGATGCCGGCAGTCGCCGTGCCGCCCAGACCGAACGGGTTGCCAACGGCCACGACCCAATCGCCGACACGCGGTTTGGCTTTTGTCGCAAACTCGACAAACGGATAAGAGCCGCTCTTCTTCACTTTCAGAACAGCCAGGTCCGTCTGCTCGTCCGTGCCGACGATCTCAGCTTCGAGCTGATCGCCATTCTTGAGGCTGACTGTCACTTCGCGGGCGTTCTCGACCACGTGGTTGTTGGTGACGATATAGCCCTGTGCGTTGATGAAGAAGCCCGAACCAAGGGCGTTGCCCTCCTGATCTTTCTCCGGGGCTCCCTTTTCTTCGTCTTCACCTTCGCCGAACTGATCCTCGTACTCGTCAAACCCCGGCAGGCCGCGGAAGGGGTTGAAGGCGCTGTTGCGCTGAGCAGCCTTGACCTCGGTCGTCACCTGCACGCTGACGACCGCCGGGCTGACCCGCTCAATCAGGTCAGCAAAGCTCATCGGAGCGCCAGCAGGCGGCGTGACAGCAATCGGTTTCTGGGCCGCTGCGATGGGAGCCATTGCTACCCCCGCCGCAAGCGCAGCCATAAGACCCGCCGCAATGCCAACCCGGCCAGCGCGGACAGTTCCAACCTTCATCATTCGCTTTCTCTCACTGCATTCGCCTGCGCGACCGTCCAGATGCGACTTAGACGCCGGAAAGGTCCCTGCAACCGCAAAGCCCAGCCCGGATTTCAGCAGTCGCCGCGCGAGGACGGATTCCATGCGCGGTTGTGACAACCGATAATCTGTTAGTTTAAGGCAATCATGCGGCGGCGCCAGAGCCCATACAGTGGGAATTCAAAGACTTCTGGCCCGATTTTCGCCGTCTAGGCGTCCGGTCCGCCACCCCGGTCGTCGGGAATCGGGGTCAGACCGGCTTTCCGTGCCCGAACCATCCGGTAGCCCATGGCCCCGCCCACGCCGATCAACAGCAGGAACGGAAACGCCCAGAGGGCGACGCCCCAGCCGTCAGACGGCGGGCGGAAGGACACGAACTGACCATACCGGTCGACGAAATACTGACGGACTTCCGTGTCCGTCTGACCCTTTTCGATCTGGACACGCACCACGCGGCGCATGTCCACCGCGATATCGGCCGTCGACTGGGAAATCGGCTCGTTCTCGCAAACCACGCAGCGCAGTTCGCGCATGAGGCCTTGAGCCCGCGCCTCCTTGGTTGCGTCGTCTAGCGGAACATCGGATCCCGCCGCCTGAAGCAGCAAAGCGATGATCGCTCCGGCAATCACGCGGTCGCTCCCGCGACTGGCGTTGCAGGCGCCTCGGCCGAAGTGTCGTGAACTGGAGCTTCAGCCTGAGCCGGCGCGCGACGGCGAACCCGTGCGACCAGCGACATGAAGCCGCCGACAGCGATCAGCGAGGCGCCGCCAAAGACCCAGTCGATCAGCGGGTGATGCGCGATGCGAATGCGCCAGACGCCCGGCTCGTCGCGAATGGTATCTCCCAACGCCACATAGACATCGCCACCGATCGTCTTGCGGATCGCCACTTCTGTCGTGCTGGTATTTGCGACTGGATAGAAGCGCTTCTCGGGATGGATGATCTCGGTCGTGTTGCCATGCGTGACTTTGATGTCGGCCTGCGTCGCGTAGTAGTTCGGGCCCTCTTCCGAATGCACGCCCTGGAACTCGAAGGTCCAGCCAGCCATCTCGGCGGACTGACCATTGCTGAGCGGGAAAGTGCGCTCGGTGCGCGACGCTGTCTCGACGGTGGCACCGATCACAAAGATGCCGACGCCGATATGCGCGATCGCCATGCCCCATACGGTCAGCGGCAGGCGGAACACGCGGCCAATGCCGCCGGGCTCAACGCGGCGCCAAAGATCGAAGCCAACACCAACCACAACCCAGAGACCGACCAGCACGCCAAAGCCCAGCCAGATTCCCCAGCCGCCCAGCGCCATGGCGACAAGCGCGCCGACCAGAGCAACTGCAATCGCCGGCGTCAGCCATTTCACCAGAGGCCCCATGTCCGCTTTGCGCCAGGGCGCAGCCTGCGCCAGCGGCAGGAACAGCAGAAGCACCGCAATCATCGGAGCGAGCGTCAGCTGGAAGTACGGCTCGCCGATCGAGAGTGATGCACTCTCCGGCGGGATCGCTTTGATCTCGCCCAACCACTGCACCACCATCGGCGTCACAGTGCCAAGCAGCACGAGAGCAGCGCCAACCGACAGGAAGAGGTTGTTGAGGACCAGCGCGCCTTCACGGCTCACCGGATCAAATTCGGGGCCAGCCGCAATCTTGGGCGCACGCCACGCAAACAGCGCCAACGCCGCTCCGCCCGCAATACCAAGGCCCGCAAGCAATACGAGGCCACGCGTGGGATCAGTCGCGAAGGCGTGCACCGATGTCATCACGCCCGAGCGCACCAGGAACGTACCAAGCAAGGAAAGACAGAAAGCCAGCACGGCCAGGAACACTGTCCACGCAGACATGCCCCCGCGCTTCTCGGTAACGATCAGCGAATGGATCAAGGCCGCGCCGACCAACCACGGCATGAACGAAGCGTTCTCGACCGGATCCCAGAACCACCAGCCACCCCAGCCGAGCTCGTAGTAAGCCCAGATCGAGCCCAGCGCGATCCCGACCGTCAGGCAGCTCCACGCCGTCAGCGCCCAGGGGCGCACCCGTTTCGCCCAGTCCCGATCAATCTGGCCATTGATGAGGCCAGCCGCAGCGAGCGAGAACACGAACGACATCCCGACATAGCCGAGGTAGAGGAACGGCGGATGCAGCGCGACAGCCGGATCCTGCAGCAGCGGGTTCATGCCACCGCCATCCAGCGGCGGATCTGTCAAACGCGTGAACGGGCTGGAAGCGAACAGCAGGTAGGCCAGTGATCCAAGCGTCAGCAGCCCTTGCACGCCAAGCGCCCGGTCACGCAAACGGTCATTGCGCATGAACAGCGCAGCCGCGCCGCCATAGCCCGCCATGATCACGCACCACAGCAGCATGGAGCCTTCGTGGTTCCCCCACGCGCCGGCAATGCGATAGATGATCGGTTTGAGCGTGTGGGAGTTTTTGGCGACCAGCTCGACCGAGAAATCGAGGCGCACAAAGCTGATCACCAAGGTCAGCATCGACAGAACCAGGAACATGCCCGTCGCAACCGCAAGACGGCGCGGAGCCTCCCCGCCAGTCGTCAGTCCGAGAACGCTTTGAGCGGCCGCCGTCGCCAGCGCGAGGAATGCCAGCAGGTGGCCGAGTTCAGCGATCAAGTGGTGGGCTCTTTCCCGTAATTCTTGTCGCCTGCGGATTCAGCAGCGCGCTTCAGCGCGTCATATGTTTCCTTCGGCATGTAATTCTCGTCGTGCTTGGCGAGGACACGCTTCGCCACGAGACGGCCGGTCTCGTCGAACTTGCCTTCGGCGACAACGCCTTTGCCTTCCTCGAACAGGTCAGGCGGAATGTCGTGATAGACGACCGGCACGGTGTTCACACCATCGGTGATCTTGAACAGCAGCGCGCCGTCCGATCCGTGCGTCTCGCTGCCCTTCTCGACCAGGCCGCCAACGCGAATGCTCTGCTTGAGGTTCGCTACACCTTTCGCGGCGATGTCGGACGGCGACTGGAAGAACGCCACGGTGTCTTGCAGACCCATGACGGCCAGCGCCACGGCGCCGGTCGTTAGCGCGGCAGCCGCGCCAATCAGCCAAAGCCTCTGTGATCGTTTGCGCATGGGCCGCGCCTCCATTCGCCGGTTGCCACAGTATATTGGGCGCCTGATCGAGCGCCAGCGACACGTTGGCGCGAGATATGGTCACTATTTAGGGGGATTACCATCCGCTGGCGGCGTCGCCGCGTCTGGCGGATCAATTCCAAACATCTGCCGCAGTGCAGCGAACATTTGCTTTTCAGGGCCATTCTCGGGCGCGCGGGCATTGATATCCGCCCACATGGCTTCAGCTTCTGGCTTCTTGCCCTGTAGCCAGAGGCCAATACCGGCCAGATAGCCAATCCGCAGGTTTTGCGGCTGTGCGGCAAACGCCTGCTGGTAGAGCCCGGTCGTCGCTGCATCCACCTGCCCTGACATCTTGAAGCGCAGGTCTGCCAGATCCATCACAGTTTCAATATTGTTCGGATCGCGCCGAAGGGCCGACTCGTAGGCCAACAACGCGCCCTGCGGATTGTTCGACGCTTCGAGCATCTTGCCCATGATCCAGTGCGGGCGCGGATCCTTGGGATCATCCTGCGCACGCTTCTGCGCGAGCGCGATGACCTGATCGATCTTCATGGACTCAGGGTTGCTCTGCGCCTGCGTCTCGATGTTAACCAGCCGCGCGGCGTAAGGCTCGTCCGGCATGTCGGGCTTGCCGAGGAACCAGTAAGTCCCAACTGCCGCCAGAGCAGCAACGAACACGACCGCGCGCGTCTGCATGGACTTGGCGACGAACCACGTCCCACCCGCGACGAACACAACAGCTACGAGAATGATCCAGATCAAAGCGGCGCCGCCGGCAGCTCAAGCCGCGCGCGAAGACCGCCGAACGGGCTGTCTTCCAGATGAAGCCGCCCCCCGTAGATGTCCGCAAGCTCGGTCACAATCGACAATCCCAGACCAGTACCCGGCTCTGATTCATCGAGCCGCTTTCCACGTTCCAGCGCCTTGGCCCTATGTTCGGCGGGCAGACCTGGACCGTCATCGTCCACAATAACCTGCAGCCCGTCATCGCTGCGTGTCACCGTGACATTGACGCGCGACTTGCACCATTTGGCAGCGTTTTCCAACAAGTTGCCAACAAGTTCATCGAAATCGCCCCGCTCGCCCCGGAAGACGGCCTTGGGATCGGCGTCGACATCGATCGCAATGCCTTTGCTGCGGTGCAACCTTTCGAGCATGCGGGCGATGCCTTCGACCGGCTCTTTCACTTCCGTGCGAGCGCCGAGCACTTCAGCCTGCGCTGCAGCCTGGGCGCGCTTGAGGTAGTGGTTGACGTTGTTCGTCATCGCCTCGGTCTGTCGACGGACGATCTCCGACACCCGGTCCGTGCCTTTGGCTTCGTTCTTGAGAACAGCCAGCGGCGTCTTCAATGCATGGGCCAGATTGCCGACATGCGTACGCGCCCGATCCACGACCTTGCGGTTCTGCACGATCAGCGTGTTGATCTCTTTCACCAGTGGCGAGAGCTCTCCCGGATACTCTCCATCCAGCTTGTCCCGCCGGCCAGCGCGCACATCGCCCAACTTGTCCTGGATTTCGTGGAGCGGACGAAGGCCATAACGGATCAGCACGACGACACCGATCACAATGCCCAACGCCAGCACGCCGAGAGCGATACCCAGGCGAAGCGTAAATCGACCAACCCCTTCATCGACCGCTGTACGGTCAATTCCGGAATAGAGAACGATCGGCAACGGACGGCCAGACAAGGTCACCGCTTGCAGACCAACTCGAACAAGTCGGTCGTTCGGCGCAACGCCATCGACCTGCACCGTTTCGCCCGGATGCGCGACGGCGTTCGCGATCGCGCCGTTCGGCAGTTCCGGTCGCTCATCGAAGAAGCTGGGAGATTGCTTGGCGCGCGTCATCTGCGCCTGGTCGTTCACATCAAGGAACGCCCAATAGCGCCCCGAGAAGGTCATGCCGAACTTCTCGTCCTTGGGCAGCTTGGCCTCATCGAACTGCGCTTCGCCGAACTCGTCTGAGTTCACTGCATTGGCGAGCGTGAGCAACGTGTCGCGGTTTGCCAGATCAAGCTGCTGGTCCGCTTCGGCGCGATAGAAAGCCTGCAGCGACCAGCCGGCCACCAGCAGCACAACCGCACTCCAGATCGCGGCCGCAACGAGCATACGCCGGGCGATGGAGCCGCGCGTACGCGTTCCCTCGCCTTCGCCAGCCCCCGGCGTTTCAGTCATGCTTACTCGACGATCTTCTCGGTTTTCGGATCAATCAGCCGATACCCGAGACCGCGCTCCGTCAAGATACGGTTCGACCCGATCTTGCGGCGCAGACGACCAACGAACACCTCGATGGTGTTCGAATCGCGGTCGAAGTCCTGGTCATAAATGTGCTCGACCAGCTCCGTACGCGGCACCACTCGGCCCTGATGGTGCATCATGTAGCTGAGCACGCGATACTCATGCGCCGTCAGCTTGATCGGCTCGCCATTCACGGAAGCCCGCGCCGCACGCGTATCGACCCGCAGATCGCCGCACTCCAGCGCCGCACTGGCATGACCTGCCGCCCGGCGCATCAACGCACGCAGACGCGCAAGCAATTCCTCGGTGACGAAAGGCTTCGTCAGATAATCATCGGCGCCGGCATCGAAGCCTGCAACCTTCTCGCTCCAGCGATCGCGCGCTGTGAGGATCAGCACCGGCATATCCTTGCCGGCATTGCGCCACTTCTCGAGCACGCGCACGCCGTCTAGTTTCGGCAAGCCGAGATCCAGCACAGCCGCATCATACGGCTCGGTGTCGCCGAGGAAGTGACCTTCCTCGCCATCCGGCGCAAGATCGACTGCATAGCCAGCCTGCGTCAGCGCTTCAGTAAGCTGCCGGCCCAGATCGGGATCGTCTTCAACAACAAGAACTCGCATGGTGATCTTTCAACGCGTGGAGAGGACACGACCGCTAGAAGCATCCACCTCGATGGTGAGACGCCGGCCGTCCTTGGTGATCCAGGAAATGATGTAGCGGTCGCCCGCCTTCTGCGCATCGAGCATTTGACCGCCGTAACGCGATTGAAGCTGACGCTGAACCTGGTTCAGCGAAACCTCGCGCTCTTCGCCGCCATCGCTCCCGCGATCCCACTGTGACGACGGGAAACCACCACCGCGCTGCGCAAGCGCAGGGGTTGTGATCAGGAGGGCCGCAAGGGCCGGTATGAGAATTCGCCGAAGCATGAGGATGTATCTACGGACCTGACCGTGAACCCCGTCTGAACGCCATGTCGGGATAGTTAAATCCAGCAGTTTCAGCTGCTTTTTAGCAGTTGGCCGGCGTATCATCGCTGCACGTCAACCTTGCGGCCCGACCACGACTTAACGAATTCCTTCAGCTCCGGATCGTCCTTACGCGGCAAAACGATCAGGATACGAACCAGCAGATCGCCTGGAGTAGGCCGCGTCTGCACGCCTTTACCACGCAGCTTGAGCAGATCGCCCGAGTTTGACCCTTGCGGCACTGAAAGCGTTACCGCGCCCGACGGCGTCTGCACCGGCACGCGGCCACCCTCGACGGCTTCCGCAAGCGACACCCGCAAGTCCATGCGAATGTCATCGCCTTCGCGCTTGAACGTCGGGTGAGCTCCCACGGTGATCTCGACAAGCGCGTCACCCGCCGGTCCACCACCCGCGCCGGGGAGCCCCTGGCTTTTTAGTCGCAACGTTTGGCCGGAATTCAGCCCCGCCGGAATCGCCAGATCCAGCGAACGGCCATCCGACATCGTCACGCGACGTCGCCCTCCGTTAACCGCATCTAGGAAGTCCACCTCCATGCGATAGCGCACATCCTCGCCGCGCTGTTGGCCAAAGCCACGCGATCCGCCGCCACGGCTGAACAGGCCATCGAACAGGTCTTCGAACACATCGCTGCGTCCACCGCCCGTACGCGCCCGCGCACCAGCGCCCGCACCAGCGAATCCGCCAAACCCGCCGCCAGGCTGGAACTGCGGCCGCTCATTCCCGTCCGCATCAATCTCGCCGCGGTCGAAACGACCGCGCTGCGTTGGGTCCGTCAAAAGATTGAAGGCCGCCGTAACGCGCTTAAACCGCTCTTCGCTCGCCTTGTCATTCGGGCGCACGTCCGGGTGCAGCTCTTTGGCGAGCTTGCGGTAGGCTTTCCGTATGTCCTCAGCGCTGGAGGATTTGGGCACTCCCAGCGCTGCATAGGGATCCCAGCTCAAAATGCGACCCTTGCTGAATATATGGCCTTAGCGTTGGCCTTCCCGTCCCTCCAAGACAAGCCGGAAGATGGGGATATTGAGGCGAAACACGAGTATCCCACACGTTAGGGCGCGGGAATCTCCAGTTCCAGCTGCGCCCAGCCGCCCGGTTGGCCATTTGCCGCAAGCTGCGCCACCTCGACCAGCCCGCTCCCCCCAGCCGGGAAGTCCGCCGCCTGATCGCCCGCCGTGTAGAGGGCTGACGACTCAGACACATCCCATTCCCGCGTCGAGCCGCCTCCCGAAACGCGAACCCGATAAGCCTCCGGCCATTCGTGCGGCGGCTCCCCGGCCATCCACGAATCACCGCCTTTCCTGGCCCTGCGTATCCACCCGAAAGCCAGATCGCCGCCCTGTCGGCTCGCAGCCAGATGGCACGGCGACCAAGGCGCAGCGCCAGCGCCCGCATGCATGTGGTTTCCCTCCCAGCTCCTGCCGTTCGATTCGCTGCCAACCCGCCACTTCAACTCCAGCCCATGTTCCCAGTCCGACAGCTCCAGCCGCGTCTCAGCGCCCGTGAGAAACACTACGGCTGCGCCCGGAGACGCCCCTGCCGCCATCGCTGCCTCCGAACCCTGCTGCCCGCGAAGCAGCCCACTCAGACGATATGTGCCGACATCAACCAGCTCCGCTTGCTGGTACTGCAACATCTCCCAACCAACGTCCGTTCGCACCAGCGCGACATTGGCGCCATTCAACACAGCGACTTCATCCCGCGAGCTAAGTGCCTCACTGCTAACCTGCACCGAGACCGAACTCTTCTGCCAACGCCCGGACACGTGCGGATACAGACTGCTGACGAGTTCCCCCATCACGCACGGCCGTTCGATACGCCCCCGCTCATGCATCGCCGTCAGATCCGGTCCCGCAGAAAACACAACCGCGCCGATCCAGGGCTCAGCAGTCGCAAACCCAATCGGTCGCGTATCATCTTCAGCGCCCGGCAATGGCGGTGCGTCCACGATGACGACATGAGGCTCGGCAGCGATCATGGGAGCAACAGCCGCAACCGGCTCAGCCGTCGCCAGGTGC
Organism: Hyphomonadaceae bacterium; assembly: GCA_965229115.1. Lineage (GTDB taxonomy): Bacteria > Pseudomonadota > Alphaproteobacteria > Caulobacterales > Hyphomonadaceae > UBA7672. The sequence continues at coordinate 2,479,398 of CBDDIR010000003.1, forward strand.
AAAACGCTGGCGCCTCCAGCGTGCACAGCGTCAAACGTAGCATTCAAGCCGGCTGACATCGACACGATGCGCCAATCGACTCCACCAAGCGTCACGCAATCACCAGGCTCATACCGAAAGCCATCAGCCGCAAAACCGAACTGCACGCGCTCGCCCTCAAACACGAGTTGCGATGCGAGAGCTTCAGCCGTTTGTCTGGCCTGGCTGCGATCCATCACAATCGCTGCTTCCACATCGACAACGGCGGCTTCAGTCGATCCACCCGACACGACGACGCCCGGCTCATGATTGTTTTCAACATCAACGAACCGCAGACGCACACGAGCCTCTGGCTCTTCCATATGTTCGCGCGAAACACTCAACCGCGACTGACCGTCATCAACGATGCGAGCTTCATCAATCGAGGAAACGGCATCGCCGCGCATCCTGAACGCAATCACCCCAGCACGTTCCGTCGCATCGACACCGTACACAGCCACAAGCGGCTCCAACGCCGATCGCGCACTGATCGGACCGGTCACCTGATAGCCAGACACCACGCCCGCGAGATCGGTCGCATCCACAACAACACCTGCGCGTGAACCAATATCCGCAACAACATCCCGCAGCAGCGCCAACCCCGTACGCCCGTTCAGCCAATGCCCAACGCACCAGTTGGCAGCATCACCCCACACATGGCTGAAAGCAGGAAAGGCCGGATACGGCCGCGCATCCCAAGCCCACGCCGCGATCCCGCCATCCGGAACCATTCGACCGTCATACATGCCGGACACCGGATTGTTGCTCACGTCCGTCCAGAAGGCATGCATCGCCTCGATAGCGCGACGCTGAATCACATCATCACGCGACCCGTTCGAGAAATACGGCAAGGCGCTTTCCGAACTTTTCGGATCGAAGAAAACGTTCGGCTGGTTGGCCCCCTTGTCGACCGCCGGGCACCCCATCTCGACAAAGCGGACAGGCTTCATCCCGCCCACCCACGCCGTTGGCGTAAGCGACCTCACGCCGCCAACGCGGGGCAGGTGCGCATTGCTCCACCACCCACGAATGTCTTTCTGCCGAAACACCCACGTCTCGTCATAGGCGCCATCAACGATCGCAAGCCGGCTCTGCGCTTCACGCCCGGGACCGTCCGCATAATACCAGTCGAACGCTTCGCCACCCGCAACCTGAGACGTGAGGTAGGCAAGCGATCTCTCATCTCCGGACTCTGCATCCGTATGCGCCCGACCATCGCGCCAATCAGCCATGGGCGGGTACCAATCAACCCCGACATAATCGATCGCACCGTGCGCCCACAACGCATCCAACGGGAACGACACATCTCCACCGCTGACATGCGCACCATATTCAGTCCAGTCAGCCGCATAGCTGACCTCCACATCCGACCCGACTATCGCCCGCACATCTGCAGCCAGAGCGCACAAAGCCTCCACCGCTGGGTACACGCCACCGACACGCTGATGCGTCAGCCCGATCAGTTCCGATCCAATCAGAATGCCATCCGCACCCAACTCACCGGCAAGCTCCGCATAATGCAGTACGAGCGCACGATAGCGCTCGAAGAACTCGCCGATCTCCGCTGCAGGATCTCCACCAACGGCCATGATGCGCCCACGCCAGGGAAACGCCGCTTGCTCAGCCGCGCCATACGGGTCAGGCAGTTCATTGCCCTCCGGTATGTCCATCAGCAGAAACGGGTAAAGCGTGACGTGATATCCCCGCTGTCTCAACATCAACACGGCCTGACGCACGCTGTCGTCCGAAGGCGTCCCGCCATAGTTCGGACGTCCATCCGTAGCTGACACAACATATGCATCTTCCCGAACGACACCCGCGACATGCCAGCCATAGGGAACAGTCGTCTTGTCAGCGACTTCGACGCCCGGTCTGACAAGACACTCGCCGGCTCGCAGGTCGCTACCAAACCAGGCCACCACCAGATTCACGCGCTCGATATTCGGCAGCTCAGCCTCCAGCTGATCCAGCGACGCTTCGAAATCGCTCTTGCGCTCCTGCCCATGCAAATTCTCGACAATCTCACGACCCGGACCGATCCGCCGACGCACAATGTCCGTCGACAACGCGAACTCGCCCGATCCCGGGATCATGTTGATCGCACCCACCATCGTCTCAAGACGCTCGCCAGAACCCGCCGCCGGCCGCACCACCTCGAACGACAGCTGCGGCATGCGTCCACCGAACTGATCGACCGGCATGTCCTCGAAAACGATGTACGCCACACCGCGATAAGCCGGCGCTTGCCCAGCGCCCTCGATCGCTTCGATCAGAGGATCAGGCGCCTGATCCTCCCGGCCTGAATACAGACGCCACGTCACCTGCGAGAGATCGAACGGCTCGCCATTCGCCCAGCAGCGAGACACACGCGCGATCTCACCCTCGCACAACGCCACCGCAAAGCTCAGCGAGTACGAATATTCCGCTACACGCGGCCCGCCCTTGCCACCCTGAACGTCACGCCTCTCCTTGAACTCCGCCGCCCAGATCAGCTGCCCGCCAACCCGGCACCGACCATACACGAGCGGAATACCTGCGCCCTCACGCCCCTCGGTCAGGTGAAATTCCTTCACCCGCGGCCCCTGCACAGGCGGCGACAGAAACGCCCCCGCCATCCGACCAACCGCGCCACCCAGAAACGCCAGCTGCTTCGGCAGCAGCGCAGCACCAGCGGCGGCGCCCACTTTTCCCAACACCAGTTCGGCCATCAGCCTTCAACTCCCGGAAACTGAAACGCGGCCGCGATCCTTCGCCGCCACCACGGAACCAGCCGCGTCTCGCAGACAGCGCGACCCCAATACGCATGGATGATCCGGTCCTCGCCCGACACGATCGCCGCATGCTTCGCCAGCGATCCCAGCGCCATGCGGAACAGCATCACATCGCCAGTCCGCGCCGAGCCCGGTGCAATCTCGACCAGATGTCGCCGCGCCGCCTCCAGCAGCGTCTCTTCGCCCAGAGCCTCCGCCCAGTTCGGCGTATAGGCGGGCGCCGCCTGCGGCTCAGCGCCGACAACTCCACGCCAAACACCGCGCACCAGTCCGAGACAATCGGCGCCCACGCCCAGCAAGCTCGCCTGATGCCGATACGGCGTCCCCAGCCACGCCCGCGCCTCTTCAACAACAACGTCCCGCGACAGCCCGCTCATGAGCGCCTCCCGCCCGTATTCGGGCGATTGGAAGCCGGTCCCACCAGAACCGCGTCCGGGCTAGGCATGTGCGGGAATCCGCGAAAGTTCACCCGGTTCGCAAACCTCGCCCCGCAGATCGCAAAGCTCTTGTCGCAACCAGCCGCTATCGCGCCACTCGCAACCAACGCCGGATCAGCGAGATCAACGCCACAGCGCACGTCCCCCAACTCCGCATCGCACCCACGCGCATAGACCCGCCCGATCATCCGTTCGAGATCGGCCTTCAAACTCACTAGCTCAGCCGTAAACGACTGCCCCTGCCGCACCACCTCAGACAGCCGTCCCGACCAGACCACCACGCGATGCTCCACCGCGCCCCAATCCACGCGCCAGACATCCACCCGCGCACCATCCCAAAGACCCGCATCGAGCGCGTCGTCAGAGATGAAATCCAACATCAGCGCGCCGCTGGCTGCAGCATGCCCCGGCGCCAGCCCGCTCGTGCTCTGGAACGTAACGCCTTCCAGCCCCGCCGACGGCGCATACGTCACACCATCAAACACCAGCGAATGATCATGATCTGTCGCCCCAAACACCTCGCCATCGGCGCGTTCAAAGCGCCAACACAGGCACAGGCTCGTCGTCTCCGCCGCCAGCCTGGCGGCGAAGTCCTCGCTTATCTGTCTCATCGATTATCCCAACAGCTCTACCAGCGGCGCACGCATCACACGCACGGCATCACGCCCAACTAGCGACAGCTCCAGCCAATCCGCATCAAACCGCACCGGCACATCGAATAGGAACCCCGCCGTTACCTGCGCACCTTCAGCCGGAGCAGCTTCAAACGTCACAACGCCCGTCGACGTATCAACCTCGAACGCAGTCAGCGCCACGCCCGCAACAGCGACCACCACAGTCTCCGCAATCGGCTTCGCAATCGCGCGCACCGTCCATGCCCCACCGCTCTCATACCGCTTCACCAGCTGAAACTGTATCGCCACGCCATCGCCAATACCGATCACCTGATCCAGCCTCGACACCTCCGCGCTCGGGAGACAACTCTTCCAGTCCAGCGGATCGCGAAACCGGAAGCCATGCATCCGCCCGCGCCGGGCCTCGAAGAACGCCAGCAGATCGTGCGCCACATCCGCCTTCACAAGGGCGCCGCCAATCTCCCATCGCCGCCGCGAGCCAGCCCACCGCGCATTGCGGCTCTCCAGTCCCGAAGCCAGCCGCACGACATCCGTCATCCGCTCCGGCCCGCCGCTAGCGCCCAAAGCCGGCGCTAACAGCAATCTCACATCGTGAAAGCTCATATGAACCTCGCCCCACGACGCACCGCGCGCGCAATCAACGACGCCGTCTGGTTCGCCGATCCAGACCCAGCATCAGATAAAGACTGCTCACCACCGCCCAACACAGCATCCAACGTTCCATCAACTGCAACTCTCGCCAACACCTCGGCAATCCGCGACGCCAGCCGCTCAAGCTGATCCTCGCCACGCTTCATCACGCGCTCGAGCTCCACCTCGATCGCACGCGCCGACTTCAGCATCGCATCCTCAAACATCGCCGCCTTCGCCAGCAGCGCCTCGTCATCATTGTCCATCAGGCTTCCTCCAGCTCATCGAATGTCACCACGCCGGCCGACACCAATCGGATCGCAAAGCCCGCCTCGCCATCATGCTCGCCCGAATAGCTGAGCTCGCTAATCAGGAACGGCCCCGCCATCACGCCGAAACCCGGAATGACCAGCTGGAAGCGCGGCGCCTCGCCGTTGAAATAAGCACGCCGGATCAGCGCGTCCGAAGCCGCGTCCTTGAACACGCCGCTGCCGGAAACCTCCGCACGCTTCACGCCCGCGCCCGCCGCCAGCTCACGCCACGCCTGCGGGCTTTCCGCCGTCGTCGCATCCACCAGTCCCGCACTCAGGCTGATCGTTCGTGCACGAATGCCCGCCACGCTGACAAAGGCTTCGGACAATCCGCCATCGCCAATCCTGATCAGAACATCGCGGCCCCTTTGGCCTGCCATGCCTCTCTCCTTCTCGCTTCAGTTATGAGTTGACATGCAACCGTACGGTTGCTTATTAATCCGCATGGATCTGGTGTTCCGCGCGCTGGCCGACGAAAGCCGACGGGCCCTGCTCGACAGCCTCAGCGCGCGCAGCGCCCAGACGCTCAACGAGCTGTGCTCAGGCCTTTCAATGTCGCGTCAGGCCGTCTCGAAACACCTGGCCATCCTTGAGGAGGCTAATCTCGTCGCGACCATCAAACGCGGCCGCGAAAAATTGCACTACCTGAACCCGGTTCCGATCGCTGAAATCGCCAACCGCTGGATCAAGAAGTTCGAGCGTCACAAGGTCGACGCTCTCGTGGATCTGAAACGCAGGCTGGAGTCAGAATGACCCGCAGTATTCCACATCCGGACATCGCCTCACGCCCGTTCGAGGCGCACGCCGAACACTGGATGCACGTCGCACCCGCGCGCCTCTATCGCGCCTGGACGCAGGAGTTTGACGTGTGGTTCGCCGCGCCCGGCACGGTCGTGATGGACGCACAACCCGGCCAGCCCTTCTACTTCGCCACCGAATTCAACGGCCAACTCAACCCGCACTACGGCCGCTTCCTCCGCCTCCAGCCGTCACGTCTCGTCGAGATCAGCTGGGTCACCGGCGAAGGTGGAACCGAAGGCGCTGAAACAATCGTCACTGTCGCATTCGAACCCGAACGAGACGGCACACGCATCCACCTCAGCCACCGCGGCTTTCCAAACGCCCAATCCGCCGCCAGGCACGAACAAGCCTGGCCCCTTGTCCTCGCGCAGCAGGAGCAGCGCCTGAAATGACCAACACTGCCAACACCTCCCGTTTCGTGTACGTCACCTACATCCGCACCACGCCGGAAAAACTCTGGAACGCGCTGATCGACCCCGCCTTCACGCGGCAATACTGGGCCGGCACGCATCAGGTGTCCGACTGGAAGGTCGGCGCCGATTGGAAAATCATAATCCCCGATGGCCGCGTCGGCGACAGCGGCAAGATCCTCGTCTTCGATCCGCCCAAGCGCCTCTCCATGACCTGGCGCAACGAATTCATGCCCGACCTGAAAGCCGAAGGTCACTCCACCTGCACCTACGACCTCGAACCAGCAGGTTCAGCCGTGAAGCTCACGGTGACGCACGAGATGGACAAGCCGGATTCCAAACTGATCGGCGGCGTCTCGGAAGGCTGGCCGCACATCTTCGCCAGCCTCAAGAGTCTGCTCGAAACCGGCGAGTCCTTCGTCGAATCCCGCACCTGGCCGGAAGGACATTAGCCCATGGCCACCAAGCCAACCGCCATCGCTATCCAGACTTTCAAGACGCCGCCGCAACGCGTCTATGACGCCATTCTCGCGCCTGATATGGTCGCGCAATGGATGTTCGGCCCGCTGCTGCGCGAGGAAACCATCCTCCACATCCGCAGCGACCTCCGCGTCGGTGGCGAATTTTCCTACAAGGTCCGCCGCGGCGACACAGAGATCGACCATGTCGGAAAGTTCCTGGAACTCGACCCGCCCAAACGCATCGTCTTCACATGGGGCGTCGTCGGCGAAAGCGCTGACGAACCCTCCCACGTGATCATCGACATCACACCGACACCTGAAGGCTGTTCAGTCCGCCTGATGCACGAGATGGACGAACAATGGGCGGCTTACCTCGATCGCGCACGCGGCTCATGGGAGAAGATGCTCGGCATCCTCGCGACACTGGTTTGACCTACAGACCTAAGCAGAAGCCGGCGTTATCCGCTTGGGGATGACCGACGTCGCCTTGTCGATCATGGCGTCCGCAATCTCGCGCTCGCCCGACACGATCAGGTCAGCTCCAAATCCGCGAAGGTGTTCCACCTCGGCGTCAGAATGCGCCCGCGCATAAACCTTCACGTTCGGATTGAGCGTTCGTGCAAGCTCCACAATCCGTCCCGCCTCAAATCCATCCGGCACGGTCACGAACATCAGGTCCGCCTTCGCCACGCCAGCCTTTTCCATCGTCCCCGGCGATACCGCGTTGCCCGGCACCACGGCGATGCCACGCTGGTTCAGCAACTCGACCAGATCCTCGCGATCCTCGATGACGGAGTAGGTCGCCCGCGCATCATCCAGCGCCTTGCCGATCAAAGATCCGACACGGCCATATCCCACCAGCACAACCCGCTTGGGCGGCGTGGGAGCAGGCGCGACCTGCACCGCAGCCTCAACCACAGGTGCCTTCTTCCCGACCCAGTCGAAGAACGCGAACATCAGCGGGCTCAGCATGATCGAGATGATCGCGCCGCCAAGGATCAGATCGTTCGCGGGTTCGGGGATCAGTCCGAACTGCAAGCCGAGCCCCGCCAGAATGAACGAGAACTCGCCAATCTGCGCCCGGCTCGCAGTCACCGTCGCCGCAGCCTCGCGCGACTGTCCGAATATCCGCAGCAACCCCACGCTGATCAGCGACCTGAACACCAGGATGATCGCCACAGTCGCCAGCAACGGCCACGGATTGCGCAGCAGGATCATCGGATCAAACAGCATCCCGACTGACACAAAGAACAGCACCGCGAACGCATCGCGCAGCGGCAGCGTCTCGTTCGCCGCCTGCTGCGAAAGCTCGCTCTCCGCCATGATCAGGCCGGCGAACAGCGCGCCCAGCGCCACCGAAATATCGAAGAACACCGAAGCCGCGTAAGCCACGCCCAGCGCAATCGCCAGAACCGCCAGCCTGAACAGCTCGCGCGATCCCATATGCACCACGCGATGCAGCAACCACGGCACAACCCGCTTGCCCGCCAGCAGCATGATCAGCGCAAACAGCGCCACCTTGCCCAGCGTGAGCAGAACCGCGAGCCCCGCATCCTGCATCTGCAGCATGTTGATCGCTTCACCGCCGGCCACCTGCGTGCGGATGTGCGCCCAGGTCGGCAGCAGCACCATCGCCACGACCATCGCCAGGTCTTCCACGACCAGCCAGCCAACCGCCAGCTTGCCGCGCTCCGTCTGCATCAGCCTGCGTTCCTGCAGGTTGCGCAGCGCGACCACGGTCGACGACACCGAAAGCGCCAGACCCAGCACAATCCCGGTCTCGATGCCCCAGCCCAGCGCAACCGCCAGCGCGATACCCAGAAAACTCCCCAGCAGGATCTGCAACAGCGCTACCGGCACCGCCACAGCGCGCACAGACAGCAAATCCTTGGGCGAGAAGTGCAGACCCACCCCGAACATCAGCAGGATGACGCCGATCTCGGCGACTTCGGAGGCAAGGTCGGCGTTCGCGGTAAAACCGGGCGTAAACGGCCCGATCACCACGCCCGCCACCAGATACCCCACCAGCGGCGACAATCTCAGCCGCACCGCCACCGCGCCACACAGGAAGGCAAGCCCAAAACCGATCGATAGTAGCGCTATCAGTGGAGAGTCATGCTGCACTGATAGAGACGCCTTTCGTAGCGTGAGGGTCCGTGATTCAGACCTTCGCAGATCGCCGATTCAAATTGCAAGGAGTTCGTTCGCAGGTCGCCTCTTTAAATAGGCGCCCAGGGCGCGCACCGCATCCATTCGGCGAAATCTGCAGGAGCTGTCCAATCGGACTTTAACTAACTTCTGCCTAGGGTCCTGCCAGTTCCCGGGGCCGACCATGCGTTTCTACAAGACCAAACGTCTTCGCATAATCTCGGGCGCTACCCTCCTTCTTATCCTCACCGGCCTGCCCGTTTACGTAGGCCTCACGCGTCCCGGCGCGAGCATGGGCGACAATGAGCTGCCGGGCATCCTCGTCGTCTATTCGCACGGCCTGGGCTCGCTCGGCATGGCCGGAGCCTTCTCGCTGGGCTTTGCCATCATTTTCAGCATGTGGCTGGTCGCCGGCGAGCATGACGCCGTAAATCGCAAATATCTCGGCCAGAACGCCCGCCGCCATCATGGCCTCGTGGCGACCCTGCGCACGCTCAGCATCATCGGCGGCGGCGCCGGCCTTATCGTCGGCAGCCTCTCCGGCCTCTACGTCGCCATGATCCAGGCCCGCCCCGAAGCCTATTACCAGCTGCCCCTGCCGTTCTTCACAAGCGAACTCACCCTGTACTGCCTCATCGGCGGCGGCATCCTCTACGCAGCGGGCCGCCTCGGCCGTTAACGGCCACACCTTACCCCAGACATTGCCCAACGCCCCATAGTCGGCTTACCTCCGCGCAAAGCTGAGGGGCAGACATGACCGGACTCGCCGCACCGACGAAACGCATAGAGCTGACAGCTCGCGCGCTGATACTTGGATGTCTGCTCGCCGTAATCTTCACGGCGGCGAACGTCTATCTCGGCCTGCAGGTCGGCCTGACCTTCGCCTCGTCCATCCCTGCAGCGGTCATTTCCATGGCCATCCTCAGGGTGTTCCGCACCTCCACAATCTGGGAAAACATGACGGTCCAGACCGTCGCCTCCGTGGGCGGCGCAATCTCGTCGATCATTTTCGTTCTTCCCGCGCTGGTCATGGTCGGCTGGTGGACGAACTTCCCGTTCTGGCAATCCTTCCTGATCTGCGCTTTCGGCGGCATCCTCGGCGTCACCTTCTCGATCCCCCTGCGCCGCGCGCTCGTGATCAATGCCGCCCTGCCATACCCGGAAGGCGTCGCGGCTGCTGAAGTCCTCAAGGTCGGCTCACGCGGAGCCGATCAAACGGAAGCCGCCGTTCGCGAGAACAAGGCTGGCCTGCTGGTCGTGATCGTATCCTCCATCACATCCGCTCTTTACGCCTGGCTCGTAGCGGCCCGCGTTTTCATCGGCGAAGCTTCGACATTCTTCCGCCTTCCCGCAGCCCTCGGCGGCGGCGCGACCGGTATCAGCCTGGGCATGCAGTTCGCTCTGCTCGGGGCCGGCCACCTTGTCGGCCTGGCCGTTGGCATCGCCATGCTGGTCGGCTTCTTTATAGCATGGGCAGCCTGCGTCCCGATCTTGACCTCCTTGCAGATGACACCCGGCGAAGCCGAAGCCGCCGCAATCGACGTCTGGCGTAATCAGGTCCGCTTCATGGGGGCAGGCGCAATCGGCGTCGCCGCGATCTGGACGCTGATCAAGCTCATCGGCCCGCTCGTCGCCGGCGTTACCTCGGCCCTCGCTGCCCAACGCAAACGCGCCTCCAGCGAAGCGCTCGACATTACGGAACAAGACATCCCGATCACGCTGGTAAGCTTCATCTCGCTCGGCGTCCTCGCAGCGATCGCCATCCTTCTCTGGAGCTTCACTGCAGGCACACCCCTGGCTTCATCCGCGCCAGCGCTGGTGATCGGCGGCCTCATCTATGTCGTCCTGATCGGCCTGATCGTTGCCTCGGTCTGCGGCTACATGGCAGGCCTCATCGGCTCGTCCAACAGCCCAGTCTCCGGTGTCGGTATCCTCGCCATCGTTATCGCTTCGCTCCTCATGGTCGGCGCCATGCAGCTCATGGGCATTCAGGCCGACCCCTCGATCGTGGCCTTCGCGCTACTGATCACAGGCGTAGTCTTCGCCGTCGCCGTCATCTCGAACGACAACCTTCAGGACCTCAAGACCGGCCAGCTCGTCGGCGCCACACCCTGGCGCCAACAGACCGCCCTCATCGTCGGCGTGATCGCCGGAGCGCTTGTTATCCCGTTCGTTCTCGACCTGCTCAACAACGCCAACGGCTTCGAAGGCGGACCGCCTCCGACCGCTACGAACACTGAACCGCTCTCAGCCCCACAAGCCACCCTCATCGCTGCCCTCGCCAAAGGCGTCATCGAGGGCGGCCTGCGCTGGGACCTGATCGGGATCGGTGCAGCCATCGGCGTCGTCATCATTCTGGTCGACGAAGTCCTGGTCCGCGTCTCGGGCGGAAAGCGCAAGCTCCCACCGCTGGCAGTCGGCATCGGCATCTACCTACCAATGGCGATCACCACGACAGTCTTCGCCGGCGCCGTGCTCGGCACGATCTACAACAAGTGGGTCGCCGGCAAACCGTATGGTGAGATCGCCAAACGCCTCGGCATTCTCGTCGCTTCAGGCATGATCGTCGGCGAAAGCCTCTTCGGCGTCTTTACCGCCGGCGTGGTCGCTGCCTCCGGCAATGGAGATGTCCTCGCGCTGATCCCGACAGACTCCGGCTGGCCCGCCATGATCGCCGCCGTCGTCGGCATTTCTGCCGCCACCTACGGCCTCTACGCCTGGACCAAATCGAAGGCGGAAAAAATCTAACCCGCCTCCACCACAACCTTCACCCGCAACAGCGCGCGCCAGAGACCGATCCTCTGGCGCGTCGCATCGGCGAACAGCGGCACAAGCAGCACGCACCGCCACCCCTCCATCGCCAATTCCGCGCCCATCAACGCCGCACGCACAGCCGCCAGCGCGTCCTTGGCCTGCCTGCCGCCCAGATCCCGCGACGCCACCACCAGATCCACCCGATGCTCGCTCGCCTCGGCATCCACGCCACCAGCCGGCTCGCTCGTATGCCGCGCAATCTCGACATAGGGATAAGCAGGCAAGGGCGACCCCAGCTCCGCCATGCGCACCGGATCGCCCAGCGCAGCCTTCACCGCCCCATCCGCAGCCAGCACCTCAAGCATCGCACGCTCCAGCGCGTTCTCCGCCCCGCTCACAGCCGCACCCGGCGCCACGGAGAGATCAACCCCGCCACGTCCTCCGGCAGCGGACCATTCAGCGTCTCGCCATCCCGCTTGTGATAGGCATGCGCTGTCAGCCGCTTAACCGCGAGCGACAGAGCCTCCGCCACATCGTCCGGCCCCTCGCCGAACCCGGCGACATAATCGATCTCGATCCCGTTATAGCGCTGCCCCGGCCACGGAAACGCACCACTCGTCCACACCAGCCGCGCCGACCGCCCACGCGCCAGCGTGAACCGATCCGTCACCGTCTCGGCCACGCCAGCCCGGTCAAACACCCGCACAGCAACCAGCTCATCCGCCGGCCGCACCGGCATCACCATCGTACGCTTCTCGATAGAGCCTCGCGGCCACCCATCCATCGTCACGCGCAAGGTGCGCGAGATCATCGCCACGCCCGCCAGCGCCTCGATCCTGGCCCGCGCTCCGGCGATCAGGCTGCCAACCAGCCCATCCTCGCCATCGCCCGAGATCCGCAGATAATCCTTCGCTTCGGCCAAACTCACGGGTTCGGCCGCTGGCGGCGCCAGCGTCGTTACGATCATTCCTGTTTTCCTTCTGGGTTTCGTCCTAGGCTGTGTAGCCAGAACGGAGTTGCCGATGGTCACCGGCCTCAATCACGCGAACATCTCGACAGCGAAGCTGCAGGAGACGATCGACTTCTTTGTCGGCGTCATCGGCCTCAAGCTCGGCCCACGCCCGGATTTCCCGTTCGCCGGCGCCTGGCTCTACATCGGCGACCAGGCCGTCATTCATCTGGTCGAACGGCCCACACCTCGTATCCCCGATGGCGCGCTCGACCACATCTCGTTCACCGCACCGGATTTCGACGCAGCGCTCGCACACCTCGACCAGCTCGGCGTTCCCTATCGCTGGTCCCACATCCCATCCGGCTTCGGCCGCCAGTGCTTCGTCAAAGATCCCAACGGCATCACCATAGAGCTCACCGGCCCGCCGAGCTGAAACTGTCAACAAATGCCTTTAGGCATGCGGCATCAGACCGGAGACGCGTGTGTTCAAGCCTGGCCTCTATCTCGCAACGCTGGCCCTCGCCGCCTGCACAGGCGCGCCCAAGCCTGCGCCCGAACCCAGCGACCTCGCGCAACGTTTCAAGCAGATCGACCGCACCACCCAATGGCGGCTCGCCAGCGAGACCCGCATCCCCTTCGACACACACCACCCGCAAGGCATGGTCCGCATCAACGCCGATTTCTTCGTCACCTCGGTCGACATCATCCGCGCAACCAAGCGCTACCCCACACCCCAGAACGGCATGGACCGCGACACGGGCGAGGGGCGCGGCCATCTCTTCCGCATGTCGGAAGACGGCGCGCTCAAATCGGATATCCCGCTCGGCGAAGGCGACATCTACCACCCCGGCGGTCTCGACTTCGACGGACGCTGGCTCTGGATCCCCGTCGCCGAATATCGCCCCAACAGCCGCTCGATCATCTACCGCGTCGACCCGGTCACGCTCACGCCAACCGAAGCCTTCCGCGTGCCCGACCATATCGGCGCCGTCGCCATGGACCGCGAAACCAACACGCTCATCGGCGCCAGCTGGGGCGGCCGGCTCATCTATCGCTGGCCCATCCAGACCGACGGCTCCGTCAAGCAATCCGATCTCGCGACGCCGCCCGTAAAAACCACCTCACACTTCATCGACTGGCAGGACTGCCACAGCCTGCCTGTCCGCCAGATGCTCTGCACCGGCCTCGCCACCTATTCGCGCCCCGGCTCGGATGTCTCGCTCTCCCTCGGCGGCGCCGAACTCATCGACCTCGCCACGTTGAGCCCACTCTGGCAGACGCCCATCGAACTCTGGTCGCCCTCCGGCCGCTCCATGCTCCAGAACCCGGCATGGTTCGAGCGCACGCCCACGGGCCTGCGCGCCTGGTTCATGCCGGACGACAACACGTCCACGCTCTTTGCCTACGAAGCCGATCTCAAACCAAACTGACCCTAGAACTGACCCCACGTCACATCTAGGCGCGCGCGCTCCGGCGCTTTAAAGCTTCCGCACACGTCAATTGCGCAGCAGGAACACGCCATGAAACTCGACAGCTCCGTCTCCGCCATCGTCACGGGCGGCGCCTCCGGCCTCGGCGGCGCAACCGTGAAGGCCCTGCGCGCCCAAGGCGTCAAAGTCGCGATCTTCGACATGAACGAAAAAGTCGGCACGGCCTACGCCGCTGAAACCGGCTCGCTCTACTGCAACGTCAACGTCACCGACGATGCATCGGTCGACGCCGGCTTCGAAAAAGCCCGCGCCGCCAACGGGCAGGAGCGCATCCTCGTCAACTGCGCCGGCACAGGCATCGCGGTCAAAACCGCCGGCCGCAAAAAGGAAACCGGCGAGATCACCTCTCACCCGCTCGATAGCTTCAACAAGATCATCCAGATCAACCTCATCGGCACCTTCCGCTGCATCTCGAAATCCGCGGCCGGCATGCTGACGCTCGACGTCATGGCCGACGGCGATCGCGGCGCGATCGTCAACACAGCCTCCGTCGCCGCCGAAGATGGCCAGATCGGCCAGGCCGCTTACTCCGCCTCCAAAGGCGGCGTCGTCGGCATGACCCTTCCAATCGCACGCGACCTCTCGACCGAAAGCATCCGCGTCAACACCATCCTGCCGGGCCTCTTCAACACGCCTCTGCTTGCCGGCCTGCCCGACAACGTCAAATCCGCACTGTCCGCCACCGTGCTGAACCCGAAACGTCTCGGCGATCCGAACGAATACGCCTCGCTCGCCCTACAGATGATCCAGAACGCCTACTTCAACGGCGAATGCGTCCGTCTGGACGGCGGCATCCGCATGGCGCCAAGATAGGCGCATGACTCAATCAGCCTTCGACGGTTTTGTCCGCAAATGGGTTCATCCCAAATACGAGACAACGCCGTCGACGGCCGCTGAGATCGAAAGCTGCGAAGCCGAAATCGGCTTCCTCTTCCCGCAAGCCTATATCGACGCCGTCCGCGAGCACGGCACGCCAAGCGTAGATATCGAACTCCTCGGCGCAATCGCCGACGACGCCAGCGGCCTGTCTGACGCCAGCGAATTCATCCCGCTAGACTCCATCGCGCCAATCACACCCGAAACCTATCTCGGCCTGCCCGAAGGCTATGTCCCATTCGCCTCGGACTGCATGGGCAATCCGCTCTGCTTCGTCCGCGCCGAAAACCAGACCCGCCAGGCCGACGCGCCCGTCTGGAAATGGGACCATGACTACCAGCAGATCGACGAGATCGCCCTGTCCTTCACCGCGCTCCTGAAATCATGGACGAAGCTGCCATATCCCTCTGCCGAAAAGCGTCTCCGCGAAGAATGGGAAAGCGACATCCATGCCGAAGGCCCCGTCGCCGAAGTAATCTGGCAGGAAATCGTTCGCCGCCATTCCGAACGCCACCGCCGCTATCACGGCCTCGACCACCTGATCGCGCTCAAGCGCCTGATGTGGGCGCACACGACAGACATCTACTCCGCCACGCCGCCGCACCTCGCCATCTGGTGGCACGACGCAATCTACGATCCGCAAGCGCGCGACAATGAAGAACGCAGCGCCGATCTCGCCCGCACCCATCTCACCCAGCTAGGCGTCGATCCCGCCAAAATAGAAGAGACCTGCCGCATCATCCTGATGACCAGGAACCACTGGGAAGGCGGCTCCGCTGGCGACGGCGACTATTTCCTCGACGCCGACATCGCCATCCTCGGCGCCAAGCCCGAGATCTATGACACTTACGCCCGCAACGTGCGCCAAGAATACGCCTGGGCGCCCGACGACGCCTACCGCGCCGGCCGCTCGGCCTTCCTCACCAAAGCGCTCACCTGGCCACGCCTGTTCCGCACCAATGTCTTCGAAACCACCTACGGCGATCAGGCCCGCGAAAACATGCGCAGGGAGCTGACCGCCCTGAACGGAGCCACACCGTGAAGATCGAACTCGCCCCCATCGGCTATGTCCGCACCACGCGCGCAGACCCCACCGACGACAACTGGGATCACGAGACCACACGCATCGAGCTCGATACCGCGACCTTCACCTCAGACGCGCTGCTCAGCCTCGACAGCTTCAGCCACGTCGAAATTCTCTACTGGTTCCACCACGAAGAAGCCGCCACGCCCACGCTCGGCGCCCGTCATCCACGCGGCAACAAGGCCTGGCCGCTCGCCGGCATCTTCGCCCAGCGCGGCAAGAACCGCCCCAACCGTATTGGGCTTACGATCTGCAAAGTCCTGAAAGTCAAAGGCACAATCCTGCATCTCTCAGGCCTCGACGCAATCGACGGCACGCCCGTCCTCGACATCAAGCCCTGGATGTCCGGCTTCGCCCCGCGCGGTGAAGTTCGCGAGCCCGATTGGGCCCGCGAACTCATGACCGGCTACTGGACCTCCTAGAAGTCCGCGCTCACCGACACCGAAATCGTCCGCGGGTTCAGCGGGCGGAACGATGCAGTCGAAGCGATCGACGACGAGATGAAGGCCAGCTTGTCCTCATCGAACAGGTTGTCGATGTTCAGGCGCGCCTTGAACCGGCCCAGCGGACCCGTTCCATCGCCCGTACCAAAGTCGACATACGCCGCCACCGTCGTGTAGTCCGGAATCTCTTCCGTGTTCACGAAGTTCGAGTAGCGATCCGACTGATACTTCGCCGAGATGTTGGCGACGATCCAGTCCGTCGGCTCCCACGTCACCCCGCCGCTGATCACCCACTCCGGGCTATCCGGCAGCGTCTTGCCCGACAGGCACAGCACAGTCGCGCTGGCACAACGCGTGCTCGCAATCGTGTTGGCAAAGTTCGGCACATCATCCTGGAACGTCGTCTGGTTATAAGTCAGCGTCCCGTTGAAGTAGAGGCTGTGGTTAAAGAACTCCGGCCTCCAGGCGCCCGTGAACTCAAGACCGTAAGCCTCAACCCCACCTACGCTCTGATAATAGGTCTCCGTCGCGCCCGTCTGTCCCGCGAGCGGCACAGCATAACTCTCGATCCGGTTGTCGAACGTCGTGTAGTACGCCGCCACCGAGCCGTAGAACTCGCCGCGCGTCGTCCGCGCGCCGATCTCGAAGTTCTCGGATTCTTCCGCCGCCGGGTTCGGCGTCGCCACCACGTTCTGCGGCGACACCGAGAAGATGTCGTCCGTACCACGCGGCAGGGCGAAGTTCTGAGAGTACGAAGCAAACAGCTGCTCGCTCGGCGTCACGCTCCAGACAGCGCCCACCATCGGCAGGAAGTTCTTCTCATACGTCTCGCTCAGCGACTGCGGACCCCAGCCCGCAACCGTCGACGTGCCAACCACGCGATAATAGTCGTTGAAGTTCCGGTAGCCCGCGAGCTCATAGTCCACCTTCAGCGACTTGACGCCGATCTCCACCTTCAGCGCATCGTCGAGCAGGCTGATCGTGTCCTTCAGGAACACCTGCAGCGTATCGCGCGTCGAGTTATAGTTGCGCCAGTAATAGACCACCTCGTTGAACAGCACCGCGCCCGATTGCAGGCCGCCCGAATGGTTCACCCGGCGCGTGAAGCGCGTGTAGCCATCGCCTTCCAGCCAGATGCCAGCCTGCAGCGAGTGATTGGCGATCTCGAACTCGCCCTTGGCGATCACGCCTTTGCGTTCACCCTCTAGGCTCGTCAGGCCGAACGCCGTGCCGCGCGGCGCGACAACGTTGAGGCCCACCGATTTCTGCCGCGTGTAGCGGCCATAGAGCGACGTCGCCGACGTTGGCGTGCCATACGTCTCAGGCGAAGAACCCCAGCCTTCCTTCTTCTCGTAGTAGCCCGTGACCGTCAGCGACGCCTGGTCGCCCAGCGGCGTGTGGAACGTGCTGCCATACAGCTGGTCAGTCCGCACGTTCAGGCGATCAAGCGACCAGCCCGTCGTGTCATACGTATAGCCCGGAACGTTGTACTCGAGCACGGTGCCCAGCGTTCCCGGCGGCAACGTCGCCGAGTAACCGCAATACTGTCCGCCTTCGCCGTTCGGGCACGGCGTCCCCGCTGCATACTGAGCCTTCGTCACGCTCGGTGAATCGAAGTCGTAGAAATCGTTATAAACCCATTTGAAGTCGACATACGCGTCGTCCCACAGGTCGACCTTTACCTTCGCTTCCGCGTGCTCGCGGTCGATCGTGCCGGCGCCCCGCGCCAGATTGCTGTCCAGCTTGGTGCGGCTGACATACGCCGACACCGGGCCATACTTACCCGTGTTCAGCTTGACGAACGAACGCCGCAACTTGTCGTCGCCCCAGGCGACAGACACCGTCCCCCCAAGCTCATCGCTCGGATCGATCGAGTGATACTCGACGATCGGACCCAGTGACGAATAGGCAGGCTGCGCGACATCGCCCGCGCCAGGCGAGGCCACCACCGAACCCAAGTTTTCGTTGTCGACATAACGGAAGATCGGGCTGCCGCCGAACGCATCGCTACGGCCCATCGGAATGCCGTCCAGCACAAATGCGATCTGCTGCAGGTTGAATGCGCGCACCGTCACCGAATTGCCGAACTCGTAGAGGCCCAGCGCGCCTTCCGTCTGCACGTTGAAGCCCGGCAGGCTCTCCAGCATCTTCAGGCCCGAGATACCCGCCGGCGCCGACAGCAGCGCCTCGCGCGTGACGGCCACCACGTTGCTCGCCTTGTCGAGACCAACCGCCTCGTCGGCCTCAGACAGACGCCGCCCCTGGACGACCACCACATCTTCCGGTCCGGTCTGCGGCGCAGGCGTTGGCGTCTCCTGCGCAAACGCCGTTCCAATCGCCAGCGCTGAGCCAAACCCCAGCAGCAAAGTCCGCAACGCAACCCTACGCATCGTATTACCCCTTGTGATTCCGCGACCGTCCCCGGCGCACGCCCATTCCGCGGGCGCGGCCAGACACGTCTCAAGCGACAAGCACTCGGGGGTTCAAAGTTTCACGCCGCTGCCAAACGGCAGCGCATGTTCGCGTCACCAACGCCCGGAAATCCGGCGTTGCGTGCGCGTACCAACCTTGTTCGCCCCGGTTTGCCCGCCAGCACGCAACAGAAGCGTGGCGAACATCGTCCGCGAACCGATCAATTCTGCTTAGCTAATAACCAGCGTTACGCTTCAGCGCGTCGTCCGGCCGTGGCGTCGTCTACGGCAAAGCGCCAGAGACCTTCCGCGCCCTTCACCAGCACTTCCATCGAAATGCCGTCCGAGTTGATCCAGCCTTCCGGCTCGAGCATCTCCCACTTCAGGCTGCACAGCGCCGTGTTGCCTGCTACATGCACGAAATCATACTTGCCGCGCAGCTTGAACGGCGACTCCAGGAAACCCGCGAGCGCGCCCTGGATCTGCTCATGCCCAACCGCCTTGGCGACGCCATCAAACGTGAACAACGCATCCGCCTCGTAAAGCGCCAGCATCCCGGCGGCATCGCGCTCGTTGAACCGCGCGATGAAAGTCTCCGCCATAAGTTCCGGTGACGCCACGCCCATGATCCGCTCCCTGTTGTGGAGCGCATCTTCCGTACGAAGCTCTGGAGATCAAGCGTTTACAGCCGGCTTCCGCCGCCCGAGTCGTCAATCACGAAGCGCCACAGGCCATCCTCGCCGCGTCGCTGCACTTCCACAGAAACGCCTTTGGATACGGTCGCTCCCGCCGCGTCGAACAATTCCCACTTGAACCGGGTCAGCGCGACGTCGCCCACGACATACACGTTGACGTTCTCGCCCTTGAACTTGAGCCCCGCGAGCATGAAGCCTGCGATTGCGCCCTCGATCTGCTTGCGACCGACCGCCTTTTCCAGCCCATCGTAGGTAAAAACTGCGTCCTCGGCATAAAGCTGGGCAAAGCCTACTGCGTCTCCCGAATTGAACTTCTCGATGAACGCATCGGCGGTGCGTTCAGGTGAAGGCGAACCCATACAGAATCTCTCCGGTTGACCCGGCGAAGCTAGGCTCCACCGGGCCACCCGTCGAGCTAAGTACCGCTCAGTTTATGAGGCCGCGAACTTCCCACCGCCTCCGTCAGGAAGCGGCGAACTTCATGACCTTGCCTCCGCCTCCGTCAGGAGGCGGCAAACTTCATCACTTTGATCGCGTCGAAGTTCTGCACGCCGCCGCCGACACGCTTGGTCGTGTAGAACAGCACGTAAGGCTTCAGCGAGTACGGATCACGCAGAACACGCGCGCCCTGACGATCCACGATCAGATAGCCACGGCGGAAGTCGCCGAACCCGATCGAAAACGCGTTCGCCGCAATGTCCGGCATGTCCTCGATCTCGGTCACCGGATAGCCAAGCAGGCTCGCCGCTTCGCCCGCAGCGCCAGGACGCCACAGATAGTTGCCATCGCCATCCTTCAGCTTGCGCACCGCCGACACAGTCCGGCGGTTCATCACGAAGCGCGCATTGGCGCGGTACTGGCTCTTCAGCGCATAGACGAGATCAATCAGCTTGTCGGCCGGATTGCTCGCCGCAAACGCGCCCGCCGCACCCGACAGGATAAACCCGATCTTGTCCCAGGCATGGCTCGCATCCGCGATCATGTCATAGCTCAGGAAGCCCTTGGGCTTGTTCGATCCATCACCCGTCACGAACGCGGTCGACTCCTGCGCCGAGAAGCTCTGCTCGACTTCATCCGCCAGCCACTCGTCGACATCTGCATACGCATCATCCAGCAGCGTCTGCGTCGCCGCCGGCATCGCATAAAGCTCCGCCGCCGGAAACTCGAGCAGGTCGAGCTGCGGCGCAGTCGTCTCCGCGCGTGATCCCGTCTCCGCCGCCCAGGCCGACGTCGTCCCAAGGCTCACCGGCTTGCGGAACACCGTCGCCGACGTCTGACGCACTGATGCAATCTGGCGCATCGGAGACGACGCCATCAGCCGCTGCTCGATCAGGCGATCCAGCTCCGGCGGCGCCACATAACCACCCTGCGCCTCCGTGCCGACATTCACCGACTTCAGGTCCAGCCGCGCAATGCCGCTGTCATCGCCGCGGCGCATGTAAGTGCTCCACGCCGACTTGCGCTCGGGATCACCCTTGCGCGGATCATCGCCCATCGCCGGCCGCGCCTGTTCCAGCGCCAACCGCTCCAGCGCGCTCCGCTGACGATCCAGCGACTGCTCGATCTTCTTCAGCTTCGCATCCAGCAGCGCATCAGGCGCGCCGCGCTTCTCGATCTCCTCGATCCGCGCATCGTTCGTCGCCTTCAGCGCCTCGAATGCCGCCATCATCTCATTCGCCAACGCACGTGCGTCCGCATTCACGCCCGAAGGTGCGTTCATCTTCGTCTCGATTGTCATTGGTTTCCCTAAATCAGCTTCGCTCAAACAATCCCCGGCGCCGCGAAGCCCAGCGCCGATTCAAACTGCCCGAATATCCGGCAGGACCTGCGCATACGCGCAGCCACAAAACGGTGACTGGACCACGCCAGCCCACGCCCACAAGCTCGCGATACGCCCAACGAAGGACGCCGCCATGCTGCTCGCCATCCGCATCGTCACCATCGTCAGCGGTCTCGCCACCGCCGCCAACGTCGCGCTCGGCTTCATGTCGAACCAGCTGTTCGTGATCCCGGACTACGTCGCCGCCGCAGCGCTGATCCTCTCAGCGCTCATCCCGGCAGCAGCTCTCGCCACCCGCGCCATGCTCGCCGCCAACGCGCTCACCCTCGGCGTCTTCACCGTCGCCATCACCGGCCACTATCAGACAGTCAGCACCCACAGCATCGGCCTCCTCGTCGGCCTCGGCGTCGCGCTCGCCCTCACCATCGTGCTGCTGCTGCCGTCACGCAGGACGGCCGCCTAACCCCACAAACAAAAAGGGCGCAGCCCCACGGCCGCGCCCTTCCTTTGTCCCGTCCCACCAAAATCTAGTTGAAGCCCTCGCCGCCTGTTTCATCGCGTGGCAGCACGACGCCAGCCGTAATACCCGGACCCATGCCCGGCACCTTGCCCTGGCTCTCGATCTCGCGCGCGCCAGCCAGAATACCCGGCATCGCGTAATTGCCTTCGTGGCACGCATACTCATACAGCGGCGGGCTCTCATTCAGCGCCATCTCGCCCTTCCACGCCTGGCTATAGAGCGAGGCATCCTCGACCTCGAACGTGTAGAGGATCTGGTGATTGTTCCAGCGCGAGAAGCGCTCCGTCAGCTTGCCGTCCTTCGTGATCATCGCGCGCTGGTTCGGATGCACGTTGGTCGTCTCCACCACCAGCGTATCGCCCTCATACCAGCCCACGCTGTCGCCACCCCATTTCGGGATCGCGCCATGCTTCACGTCAGCCTTGCTCGCCACGATCGGAATGATCCGCGCATCATGGTTCATCTCGACCACGATCATCACCTGGTTCGGCGTCTGCACGAACTGCATCGTATTGTTGTACATTCCGTTCTGCATCACCGGTCCATACGAGCCCGAGAACCCCAGCACGCAACGCTCAGCCTGCGGACGCGTCTCCGGTCCGTCGAAATTGGTGATCGCATACCCGCCAGTATTCCGCGCGCCCGGCTTGTACGGGATGCGCCCATTCTCCGGCGCCGTGATCCACGACGTGCGGATCTCTCCCTTCACCGTCGCCAGCTTCGAACCCGGATCGATCCAGAACGAGTTATACCCACGGTCCGGATTCTTGTCCTCGAGCAGCTTGGTGTTGTTCGGATCCTGACCGTTCGTCGCCTGGTCCTGCTTCGACAGCACGATGAGCAGGTTGCGGTTCACCAGCCGCTCGGCTTCCTTCTCGTTCACCACCAGCGACTTCGCATCGCCCGGGCGTTGCATCGACGTCACCGACGTGTTGTTCCAGAAGCCCTGCAGGTCCGGCGCGCCCCACTTGGTCTTCGGCACGGCGTAACCCGCCTCCGACCCCTGCGCGGCGGCGACACCCGCGAACACAACAGCAGCAACACATACAGCCGTAGCGGCCAGCAGTTTGGTCTTCATGGCGCTCCTCCAGATGCCGCCCGATCCCTGCTGGCTATGAACCAGTCTATCTGTGATCGGTGCAATCGTTGGGCGAGTCCTACTCCCCGTTTCCGCACGCGGAAAGGCTGCCGCTGCGTCAGGCAATTCGCACATTCCCGGGAAGAACCTTACCGTCCACCAGCCCCGCCGCCGCAAACCGCGCCCCCGGCAACATCGGCGACGTCACCAGCGAAATCTCCCGCAGCTCGATCTCGCGCAGCTCCCGCCCACGCATCACACGCGGCGACCAGTCCCGCGCCACAAATCCGATCGACAATCCGCTCATCGTCTTCTGCCCGATCAACCGCAGCGCCGCCTCGCCCGCCGCCGTCTCATCCGTCACCAGCCCGCGCACAAACAACCCGCGCCCATCCTCGCGCATCGCCGTCCATCGCCCTGCAGTCCGCCCACCAACATGGCTCAGCAACATCCCCACACCACTCCCGCCCGCCCCACCGCTCCTCGCAAGAGACCGCGCAAACGCCCCCGCCCGCACAACATCGCCCGCCAGGTCCTCAACCCCGAACAGCGACGCATATCCCTCGATCACCAGCGACTTCATCCAACACCTCACCAATCCGCCGCACCCATTGCGACAGGCCGCGACAAACGCGGGAAATTCCAGAGACAGATGTCGCGAAACAGTGAGCCGTCCTTCTGGAGAGGCTCCTTCCATGTCTCACGACGATCACTTGCACGATCATGATCGCGGCCTGCCCGCCGATCTCGAAATGCTGCTCAACCAGCTGCGCCCGCGCCGAAACGTCCTGCGCCTGCTCGGCCTGTCCGCCGGCGGCCTGATCCTCACCGGCTGCGGAGGCGGCGGCTCGTCCGATGGCACGACCACCACCGGCACAACGACAGACACAGGCTCATCGACCGGCACGGGCAGCTCAAACTCAGCCAACTGCTCGGTCACCGTCTCGGAAACCGAAGGCCCCTATCCCGCCGACGGCTCCAACTCTTCCAGCGGCACGCTGCGCAACGTCCTCACCACGTCGGGCGTCGTCCGCACGGACATTCGCCCCAGCTTCGGCGGCGTCTCATCCAACACAGCCGCCGGCCTGCCCGTCACGCTCGCCATCCAGCTGGTGAATACGAACAATTCCTGCGCCCCGCTCGCCGGCTACCCGATCTACATCTGGCATTGCACGCAGTCGGGCCAGTATTCGCTCTACGACCTGCCCAACGAGAACTACCTTCGCGGCGTCCAGGTCACCGACGCCAACGGCATGGTCTCGTTCACCACCATCTTCCCGGGCTGCTATTCCGGTCGCTGGCCGCACATCCATTTCGAGGTCTATCCGACGCTCGCCTCGGCAACGTCCTACCGCAACAAGATCCTCACCTCGCAGTTCGCCCTGCCGCAAACCGTCTGCAACACGGTTTACAATCTAACCTCCGGCTACACCTCGAGCCGCTCGAACTTCCAGTCGATCTCGCTCGCCACCGACAACGTCTTCCGCGACAACACCTCGGCCCAGATCACAGCCATGACGCCCGCCTTCTCCGGCGACAGCACCAATGGCTATGCTGCCGCCGTCACCGTCGGCGTCGCGGTCTGATCTCACCTTCTGTCCAGCTTGGCCTCGATCCGGTCGAGCTGGGCAGAGGCGAGCTCCAGCTTCACCTCGACTCGCGTCAGGCGAACCGCCAGTCCCGCCTGCTCGGCGACATCCGCTTCCGCCTTGCGCAATCGCTCGGCGATGCCGCCCGCCCACACAAAGATCCCGGCGGATTCAATAGCGATCGCCAAAATCAGGGCCCATGTGATTTTCTTGTCGATCATCCTCAAAACCTCTGCTACATAGATCTCACTTCCGGGCTGGGCGGCGCGTGGTGCGTCTTCGGGAGTTCTCATTTTGAAGCGGGCGGATGTCGTCAGCGTTGGTCGCCTCTTTGCAGGCACAGCGCGTTTTCGATGCGGCCCGGCTCGTCCCGGTTTTCACTGGGGCCCGCCGCAAGTCGCCCAACTCCTCGTCGATCTCGAAACCGCCGCCGAAGATTCCATTGACGAAGAAGACGTTCCTGAGGAGCGCTTCTATCTCGGCGTGATCTCCGTCACGCCGCTCGGCAAAGGCCTCTCCACGCTGCTCGATGGACAGCAGCGCCTCGTCACCCTCGCCATGTTCCTGGCTTTCGCGCGCGACCGGCTACCGACCAATCGCGAACGCAATCGCATCGATAAAATGCTGATCCGCCGCGCCTTCGGCCGCGTGCCCGAACCGCGCCTGCGCTTGGCTCCAGAAGATCACGCCTGGTTCGCGCACTTCATCCTGCCGCCCGGCGCCACCAAGCGCTTGCCGGAAACCGCGCCGCTCGGCTCGCCGCGCGAACTTCTGCTCGCCGCGCGCTTCATGGAGCACGCCTTCAACGACTATTCGGCCGACACCCTGCGCAACATCATCGATTTCCTGATGCACCACACGGCCGTCGTCCGCTCCGTTGTCGAACAACGCCCGTCCTTCGCACCGCCCCTCCCGGCGCTGCCCGCCCCCTCACGCCACAGCCAGGCGTGGGACGACGAACCTTTCCCTACGCCCAACCGGCCGCGCTACAACGTAGCCGCGGAATAATCCCGAAAACTCATCGACCCCTACGACGTGCCCACACGAGTGAGCAGCCAACTGGAGTCCGTCTATGGCGCAGCGCATATTCATCGCCGTCGTCTTCATCGGGTTGATGAGTCTGTCCGTACTGGCGTGAGCGCCTGAACCGCCCAAAATTTGAGAAGCCGCCACCGGCGCACCTCTTCCCCCGTGAAACGGGGGAAGTACGGCGAAGCCGGGATGGGGGCGAGTCTCGAGGGCGGTGCATGTAACTCGCCCCCATCGTCTCGCGGCTGCGCCGCGATCCACTTCCCCCGCGTCGCAGGGGAAGAGTTACCGCAACGTCTCAGCGCACAGCAAAACACAGTTGAAATCCCCCTCCCGCGCCCCACCTCACCCATACGCCTTGGGGGAAAGCCGTCTCTTGCAAAGGAGCAACCCATGAACCGCCTGCACCAAAGCACCCATCCCTGGACCACCGCCCAGGAAGAAGAACTCCGCCGCCTCGCCCGCGCGAATCTCACACCCGCCGACATCGCCAGCCGCCTCGCCCGCACCCCGGAACAAGTCTTCCAACGCGCCCACGAACTCGGCCTGACGATGGGTCGCGCGAAGCCGAACTAGCTCGGCTCACAATCCGACCCAAACGGGGAGTCATTCTCGGGCTTGTCCCGAGAATCTCGGTTCGATCTCCATAGGGATAGCCAGCGGTCCCTCACCTGATGCAACCGGGATTCTTGGGACAAGCCCGAGAATGACTCCGTCAGGTTGGCAAGCACCTACGCCTCCACCCCCGCCATCCGCCGCTTCTCCTCCACCGTCAGAAAACTCGCCGCATCAATCCGCGCCCACTGTTCCGCGCGCTCCTCCTGAAACGCCGGCACGCCCTCCAGATCAGCAACAACTGATCCGCCAACCCGCTCGCCCAGCCACACCGAGATCGCCCGCGCCGCCTTGTTCACCAGCGGCAACACCGTCAGCCGCCAGAACGCCGAATTGGCCTCGCGATAATTCGCATAGGTGGCATCCCCCGGTATCCCCAGCAGCATCGGCGGCACGCCAAACGCGAGCGCGATCTCCCGCGCCGCCGCATTCCGCTGTTCCACGAAATCCATATCCGCCGGCGAAAGGCTCATCGGCCGCCAGTCGAGCCCGCCCTCCAGCAACATCGGCCGCCCCGCATTCGGCGCACCCCTGAAATTGAGATCGAGATCGCTCTTCAACTCCGCGCGCTGTTCCTCCGTCAGCGCCTCGGCGCCGGAATAAACCAGCGCGCCCGAAGGCCGCGCCGCATTGTCGATCAGCGACTTCGTCCACGCCCCGCCCGCATTGTGAATGTCCACCGCCCGCGCCGCCGCCTCCAGCGGCGAGTGCCCGTCATAGTCATTCGCCGGATGGAACAGCCGCAGATGCATCACCGGCGAAAACCCATCCGCCTCGCGCACAATCCTGCGCACCTCGCTGCCCACCCGATGCTCCCACGCCACCG
Organism: Hyphomonadaceae bacterium; assembly: GCA_965229115.1. Taxonomy (GTDB): domain Bacteria; phylum Pseudomonadota; class Alphaproteobacteria; order Caulobacterales; family Hyphomonadaceae; genus UBA7672. The sequence continues at coordinate 2,506,162 of CBDDIR010000003.1, forward strand.
GCCACCCGCGCGGACCTTTCAGCGCCTTCATCCGGTCCGGCCGCAGCACAAACAACTCGCGCACCTCGCCATCGATCGACACGGCCTCGAGAAACGCATCGCCCGTAATCGTCAGATGCCCGTAGAATGTCTCCAGCAGATCCGGCCCAGCCTGATCGCCATTCGGCCGCGCCATCAGCTGCGCCAGCTCGCCCTCAGCCCCCGCAGCACGAAAGCCCACGCTCCCCGCCGCCTCCGCAATCATCCGCACGCAGCGATACCCCACCGCGTTCCTCTCGAACCCCTCGCGCGTCAGCTGCCCAAGCCCCGACCACTGCGCCGCGCGCAGATCGGAAATCGCAACCAGCGGCGCGGCGGACTTCGCCTCGCGCTTCCTGAATAGTCTCATCATGTCCTCCGATACGGGGCGGGCTACAGCGCTGCTGCAATTGAACTGGCCAACAAGTGCGCCGCGCCATCAGGCGTTCAGGCGTCTGTTTCCTGATCCGTGGCCTCGCGCCTCGGCGCTGACCCACTTGTCGACCATGAGCCAATATACCCCGGCCCACGGCGCCGTAGATTCAGAAACGCTCCATCCCCCAACTTTGGTGAACAACACCCTGTTTGAATGGATGAAAGTTTTCGGCCGTCCTACAGTTTCGCTCCACCTCTATCCCCCATTCTCGGGTCATAGCCGCATCCCGCGGCGGTGGAGATGCAGCCATGGCGATCGATGCTCCCATTTCTGTCCGCGCCAGCGAACAGACCCGCCGCGACGACGCCCGCGAAGCTGCCGCTCAGTATCTCGCCACACGCGCCGAATACCGCCGCGCAGCCCGCGTCGAGGAAGCCAAGGAATCGTCCGCCCAGCGCCCGACGATCACCGACCGCGCCCGCGACAACGCCGCCGAAACCGACCAGCGCCCGCGCTCGCGCCCAACCAATGGCACAGGCCGCCTCGTCGACATCGTCGCCTAGGAACGCAGTTACCAACCCGCTAATCCGACACGCGCAATCGCACACGCCTCCGCGACGCGCCCTTCATGACAACCTGCCATCCTGCATAGGTCGCAAACTGCGACGTCGTCAGGACTAACCCATGTCGCTGGATCTCTCAGGCATCCGCACAGCGCCGCCCACCAAGCGGGACTACGCCGTCTATCGCGACGCCCAGACCGCCGACTTCAAGCTGCGCAAGATCAACACCATCGCAACCCTGCTCGACACCGAAGCCCGCGCCCGCGCCGGCTTCCACACCGCCCTCATCGTCGACATCAAGGCCTAGCGCTTCTTCACCGCCGTACGCTTCACCGCGACTTCCGCCTGCCGCGTAGCGATCTGCCAGGTGTTGCCCCAGCCATCCCGCACAATCCCGCGCCGGTCGCCATAAGGCGTATCCTGCGGCTTCTCCACCGACTTCGCGCCCGCCGAAATCGCCTTGCGATACGTCTTGTCCGCATCCTCGACATACACATACAGGCACGCCGTATAGGGCTCGCGCACGTCCGCATCGCTCAGCATCACGATGCTGTCCCCGATGCGCATCTCCATCGGCCGCCCCGTCGTCTGCCGCCCCGTCGCGCCAAACACCGTCCGCAGGAACGTCGCCAGCCCCCGCACATCATCCGTGAAAATCCGCGGCGTTACTGTCCGCCAGCCCTCAGGCTGAAATCCGGCCATCGCAAACCCCAACCGAACAAGCCCAACCCTGTCCGTTTCCGAACCTGAAAACCTGCCACGCACCCTCAGGCCGCGCAAAAGAATCTGCGGCTCAGTCAGGCTTTAACCCGTCACCGATGCTTGATGCGGCAGTGCGAAAATTCAATTTGGGCGCGAGTTACCGCAACGACCGCCCGCATTTTTCGGCCGCCCGCGCTGAATCAAAAGGCCGCACGCTTTAACCATTGACCCCACCAAATAAAGGTTTTGCGCGCGTCTTCGTTTACGAGCGATTCACGCAACCGGCACATAATGGGCATCGTAGGAGTCGATCATGAGCGCCGAAGCGACGGGCGCGATCGGACCCGTCTCGGTCCGGTACGCCGCGCAAATCCGGGAACTGCTTTACGCGCAAGCCGTGCAACGCATGGCTGCCGATCAGGAAGCCGCGCGCGCCAGCGCCGACGCCGAACGCGCTGCCCGCACCGAGCCGAAGGTCAAGGAAACCGAACTCCACGCCAAGGTCGATCCGCTGCACACGATCCAGCGCCCCGAAGCCGTGAAAGCTCCGGTCGAAACGCCAGTCGCCGTCGCCGACAAACCGAAGTCCACCGACTCCAAACTCGGCGTGTACGTCGACATCCAGGCCTAGCGTCACCGACGCGGTCGCCTGGCTCCAAGCCAATATCTCAAATCCGAAGAACTCGCGCGCACACCAGCGCAGCTCTTCCCCCGTTCACGGGGGAAGTGGATCGTCGCGCAGCGACGAGACGATGGGGGCGAGTCTCAGCGGGATTTCCTCAATCGTCATTCCTGCGAAAGCAGGAACCCAGGGGCCGCAAGAGCAATTCATTCAGCCCCTGGGTTCCCGCTCTTCGCTACGCTCCGGCGGGAATGACGATTACCACCCCCACCCCTACTTCTTGAACATCTCGGCAAACGCGGGAACATCCTTCGCCCAGGCGAGATCCTTCTCGTCCGCCCGCTTCGCCGCCGGCCGCGACGCACAGCGCTCGACATACGCCTTGAACGCCGGTTTCTCAGGCAGCCATTTCTGCTGCATCACATAGCCCATGCTGCCCGCCACCTGCACATCCGCAGCGGTAAAGCGCTCGCCCGCGATGTACGTGCTCTCCGACAGGCGCCGCTCAAGGTTCGCCACCATGTCGTCGTACGATCCGAACGAAACGCCGCTCGGCTTGTACTCGAGCCCCAGCGTGTGCACGGCCACAGCCGGATCGAACACCGAGTCCGCATAGACAAGCCATGTCAGGTAAGCCGCGCGATCCTTGTCGCCGATCTTCGGCGCCAGTCCCGCCTGCGGAAACGCATCGGCGAGATAGATCGAGATCGCCGCGCGCTCCGTCACCACCACGCCGTCATGCTCGATCGCCGGCACTTTCTTGTTCGGCTGGATCTTCCGATACGCGTCCGGAACATCGGCGCGAATATCGATCAGCTCAACCTCGTAAGGCTGGCCCAGCTCCTCCATCAGCCACAGCACATTCGTCGAGCGCGACCACGGCGCATGATAGAATTTCAGCATCGGAACTCTCCCTTGTTTCCTCGTCAGCGGCCTTCGCCGCCGCCACAGGAAACAAGCTACGCCGCCCCTGCTGACAGCCAAGTGTCAGCATAGTGGCGGCAGCCCGATTTTAGGTTGAAACAACAGCTCGCAGACACGTCACCCTCGGGCCTGACCCGAGGATCTTTCTTCCCATCGACAATCGTATGCCCCCGACAGACGAGCCTCAGCCCATCCGCATCATGGCGCAAACCTTGTTGCCATCCGGATCGCGCAGGTAAGCGAGATAGAGCTCCATCGTCGGCCCCTTGCGAATGCCCGGCGGATTCTCGATCGCCGTTCCGCCATTCGCCAGCCCCGCCTCATGCCAGGCATGCGCCTGCTCGGGCGAGTCCACCGCAAACCCGATCGTCGCGCCGTTCGAAATCGTCATCGGCTGTCCATTGATCGGCTCCGTCACGCCGAACACGCCCGTCTTGGTGCGATAGAACATGCGATGCCCATCAATCGCCGCCGGCCGCACCCCGAGCGCGCCCAACGTCGCGTCATAAAACTTCTTTGCCCGCTCGAGATCATTCGTCCCGACCATCACATGCGAAAACATTGCCGTTTCTCTCCCCGTCTGGTCCCCCACGATTGCGCGAACTTCAGCTCACTGACAATGCCCGCAAATCTATCGCCGCAAGCGAGTGACGCGGAGGCAAGCGTGAGTACATCAACGATGCACCACGTCGCTGATCTCGGTGACTGCCCTCTTCCCCCGCAAAGCGGGGGAAGTACCCGAAGGGGGATGGGGACGAGTCGCAGGGGCGGTGCACGCAACCCGCCCCCAAACGTCTCGCCGCTACGCGTCGATCCACTTCCCCCGCAAGCGGGGGAAGAGCTTCCCACACCACAGCTCTCCCCAAAGCGCTCATCCTGAGCAGCGCAGCAAAGCTGCGCGTCCGTCGAAGGACGAGCGCGTGATCACTGAAGCCAGATTGAGGGATGGAGCTGCATCAGAACTGTAGGACAGCCAAAAATCATCCCGAACAAACTCAGCGCGTTAGCGCGAGAGTTTGGGGGATAGCGCCCCCCAAATCCCGCACCCCCTTGGCCCGGGGTTATACTCCCACCCATGAAAGCGCTCTGGCAGATCATCTTGCAGATCCTCTGGCGCCTCCGCCCTGTTCAGGCGCTGGAGGCGAACCTCGCGCACATCATCCAGCTCTGCCTCGGCATGTTCTCGGACGAAGACGCCATCGACGACCTCACCTTCGACCCCGCCTACAGCCAGACCATCGCCGCCGCCTTCTTCGACGCGCACCGCAAGGTCGATCTCCTGATCTACCTGCGAGCCTGCGAGATCGCCGGCGTGAGACCGCGCATCGACAGCTTCAAGCCAGACTTCTCCTGGACCCACTCCAGCACAAACCTCATCGCACTCTGGCGCTCCTTCCAACGCCTCGCCGCCAAATTCGCCGACTACGAGCGCTACGCCCAGCGCCGCGCCGAACGCCTGCGCCGCGAACCCGACAACCTCCCCCTCCGTCTTGCAGCTACGCTGCAATCCACCTCCCCCGCGCTCTGCGCGGTGGAGGCAAACCGCCAGCGCCTGCTCGACGTCCAGATTGCCTCCATCAGTGCGCAGCACTGGGGGAGGTGGATCGGCGCGTCTTCGCGCCGAGACGGCCTGGCGCGCCGAAGCGCAGCGAAGGCGGCAGGGGGCGGTGCGTTCGCGCGAGGCCCTCCCTCCTCACCCCAACTCCAAAAACAACTTCGCCCGCGACTTGCTGCTCAGCAGCGAGGTCGCGGGCGCTTGTCTCAACCGTACTTACTCAACCAGCCTCAGTTCGGCTTCGTATCCTTGTCGCCATCAACCGCATCCGCGATCGAATCCGCGGTGTCTTTCCGCTCCGTGCCGATCGTCTTGTCGATCGCCTCGCCGGCCTTCTCCAGCGCGCCATCGCCCGGATCGGCCTTGCCGTCGCCGACTTTCTCGATCGCCGTATCCATGTCCTCGCCCGCCTTCTCGCAGGCGGCCAGACCCGAAACGCCCAGAACGGCGCACGCAATTACCATAGCTTTCATCATGGACGTCTCCCTCGATCAGACGCTTTCGCGCCAGTCCTGGAGCCATCAACGCCTGAGTTCCATCATCGTTGCACGCAGGGAACATGGCGCCCCCACCCGCCCGCCATCTTGCCAAACCGCAAGCCTCGGCCTCGAATGCGGCGACTGTCAGGGGATGCAGCCATGACCACCGAAATCGAAGCCGCCGCAAAGCAGTCCGAGCCCGCTCCGCCTGCTCCGCCCAAATCGGCCTCGCCTCTGTCCGTCCAGATGGGCTGGCGCTCCGCCATCTTTCAGGCGGTGCTGGTCGTGCTCGGCGTCGTCCTCGGCTTCGCCATCACCGAATGGCAGAACGACCGCGCCGAGAAAGCCGAAGCCCAGCACGCCCTCGCCGGCATCATCGAGGAGATCGGCGCCAACCACACCGCCGTGAAAGAAGCGCGCGCCTATCACGAGGAGAAGCTCGCCACCTTAGCCGAAGCGCAGAAGGCCAACACCCCGCTCGACATCCGCAACTTCAATCGCGGCTTCGTCGCGCCCGCCCAGCTCTCCAGCGCCGCCTGGACCTCCGCCAGCGAGGTCGGCGCACTCTCCCACCTGCCCTTCGACAAGGTGCTGTCGCTCTCGAAAGTCTATGCCCAGCAGGCGTCCTACATGCAGCAGCAGGTCACCGCCGGAAACATCATCTACGCCGAGATATTTGCCGAGGGCTCGCAGGGGATGCTGAACCACGGCCCCGGCCTGCGCTCCCTGATCGAGACGTTCCGCTATCGCGAAACACAGCTCGAAGAGGCTTATTCCGCGGCCATGGGCCTGCACACTGCGACCATGCCGGAGGACGTGCCGTAATGTGTGAAATGCGCCGAGGTTGACGGTGGCGGCAGGCAGCGGCCACTCTCCCGCCGGAATCGCGGTCCCTGATTGGTGGGGGCCAGGGAATACGCCATGCTCTGGATGACAATCCTCAAGGCCGTCGGCACGCTCGCCGTCGTCGTCCTCATCTCGGAAATCCAGAAGCGCTCCAACGTGATGGGCGCAGCGATCGCCGCCCTGCCGCTGATGACCATGCTGGTCGTCTTCAACCTCGCGACCGACCCCAAGGCCGGCCCCGCCCAGGCCAACCTGTTCGCCAACACCACCTTCCTCCTCTTCTGGCCGGGCATCACATTCTTCATCCTGCTGCCCATCCTCCAGAAGTTCGGTCTCTCCTTCTGGTGGTCTTTCGGCACAGGCGTCGTCCTCACCTTCATCGTGACCCTGCTCGCGATCGCAGCCCTGCGTTCGTTCGGCGTGAAGATCGACTAATGCTGGGCCGTTTCGAAAAGGGTATGTGGTTCTCCATCCTGATCGCCTTCCTGAGCGTCGTCGTGATCGCGCCGCTGATCGGCGTCTATGCGATCTCGCCCTTCCTCTTCGTCTGGTGGGTCCAGCCCTACCAGCTCGCCGTCGTCCTCAGCGTGATGCTCGCCGAAGCCCTCGGCATCGCCGCGCTCCTGATCCTGGTGCGACGATCCAGGAAGTGATCACCTCTCCCAGCGTGATCTTGCGGCAGCCTCCTGACCACCTAATCTGATCAGCAGGGAGAACCGCCATGGCCGATACAGCAACCAAAACCTACGAGGACATTCTCTATCGCGTCGAAGACGGCGTCGCGATCGTGACCCTCAACCGCCCCGACAAGCTCAATGCATGGCGCGGCGAGATGGACCGCGACGTCCGCGCCGCCATGCGCGCCGCCGCCGATGATCCCGCCGTGAAGGTCATCATTCTCACCGGCGCCGGCAAAGGCTTCTGCGCCGGCGCCGACATGAACATGCTCCAGACGATCCAGTCCGGCGACGCAGGCACATCCCGCTCCGCCGTCAACGCGCTCGAGCCGTGGGACGCATCCGCGAACCCGAACTTCCAGAAACAGTATTCCTGGTTCCCCGCCGTCCAGAAGCCGATCATCGCCGGCATCAACGGCGCAGCCGCCGGCCTCGGCCTCATCATGTCGCTCTATTGCGACATCCGCTTCGCCGCCGACAATGCGAAGTTCACCACCGCCTTCTCCCGCCGCGGCCTCGTCGCCGAGCACGGCATCTCCTGGCTGCTCCCCCGCCTGATCGGTTTCGCCAACGCCGCCGACCTGCTCTACTCGGCCCGCGTCATCACCGCCGCCGACGCGCTCCGCATGGGCCTCGTCAGCCGCGTCATCCCGGCCGCCGAATTCGAGCGCGAGGTGATGGCCTACGCCAAGATGCTCGCCACCGAAGTCAGCCCTCGCTCGCTGCGCGAAATGAAGCGCGAAATCTGGAACGCCCAGTTCCAGTCACTCGGAGACGCCATCGAAGCCGCCAATGGCGACATGCCCGCCAGCTTCAAGTCGGACGACTTCAAGGAAGGCATCGCCCATTATATCGAGAAGCGCGCCCCAAAATTCACCGGCCGCTAGCCCTCCCGCTCAGCCCCCGGGAACCTATATCCCCAGCGGTGCGTCTAATTCGGTCGCAACCGCCGGGAGCCTGCATGGCCAGCACTGACCTCGCGAACAAGACCATCCTCGTCGTCGAGGATGAGTTCTTCATCGGCACAAACCTGGAGCAAATCCTCCAGGAAGCGGGGGCAAGCACGGTGCTGGTCAACAATGCCGAGGATGCGCTCAAGAACATCTACAAGACCAAGTTCGACGCCGTGATCCTGGACGTCCACCTGCAGGACGGCAGCACCTATCCCGTCGCCGACGAGCTGCGCCGGAAGTCGACGCCCTTCATGTTCCTGAGCGGCTATCTGACCATCCGCGAGGGCTATGCCGACGTGCCGTTTCTGGACAAGCCGTTTACCGAGGAGACGGTCCTCAACGGGGTAAACAGCCTGCTCCGCCAGCCGACGCACTGAGTTTCGCAGCCGCTCGACCCATTCCACTCCCGTTCATAATCGCCCATATATGGGTAGGTTCGGGAGGACTAACCCAATGAGCGCTGCACGCTCCGAAACCAAAATCACCTCGCGCCGCCATCGGCGCTTCGCGATCCTGTTTGCCGCCGTCTCGATGAGCGCCCTGCTCGGCGCGTGCGAGACCGGCCCGACGCCCGCCGAGATCGCGCAGATGGAATGGCAGACCGCCGCCCGTCTCGACACCCCGCCCGCTTACGAAGCCTACCTGCGCATGTACCCCGCCGGCGAGTTCAACGTCGTCGCCCGCCAGCGCATCGAGGAGCTGCGCCTCCAGGAGAACGCCGCCTACCAGGCCGCGCGCAAGATCGACAACGAAGACGCCTATGTCAGCTATCTCGCGCGCTACCCCTGGGGCGTGAACGCAACCGAAGCCGACGCGCGTCGCGCAACGCTCGCCGCACCCCGCCTTGCCGCCGAAGAGAACAAGGCCTGGCAGGAAGTCCGCAAGTCGGACCGCATCGAGGTCTATGAGAAATTCCTCGCCGACTGGCCGCGCGGCGCACACGCCGCCGAAGCCGGCACGAAGCTCGATGCGATGTGGCGCACCGATCAGGGCGCGTTCGTCCGCGCCATGCGCTCGGGCTCGCCCGCCGAGATCCAGGCCTTCATGCAGGCGTGGCCGCGCTCGAGCTACATCGAGAATGCGCGCCGCGAGCTCGACCTCATCCGCGTCCGCGATGACGAAGCCTGGCGCCGCGCCCTCGCCGACAACTCGCTCAACGGCTACGACTTCTACCTGTCGAGCCAGCCCTACGGCCGCTGGCGCGTCGAAGCCTCACGCTCGATGGATGATCTGCGCGAGCGCGACTATCAGGCCTGGCGCTACGCCGCCGCGATGGACCAGATCTGGGCCTACGAAAACTACCGCAGCATGTATCCGTGGGGCGGCTGGTATGACTCGGCCTTCTACCGGATCGACTGGATCCGAGGTGGCCGCGACTACTATCGCTGGGACAATCGCTGGAACCATCAATGGGATCGCGGCTGGCGCTGGGGCGACGGTCACGACTATGACCGCCCGCCGAACGGCCCGCGCCCCGGCGGTGGTGGACGTCCGCCTAACCGCGACGACAATAACAGCTACCCGCCGCTGTTCAGCGGGCAGAAGAACGACAACCGTGGCAATGGCAACTCGTCGCCGCCGCCGCAGTCCAATCCTACGCCGCCGCCGCAAAACAACGGAAACCGGTACAATCGGCCGTCGTCATCTGACGACTCCCCGCCGCAGCGCACCTTCTCTGCGCCTTCGCCGCCGCCCCCTCCGCCGCCGCCTCCACCCCCGGTTTCGTCGGGCCAGGAACGCCGGAATGATCGGTTTAGCGATCGCGACGAGCCGCAACGCGCGGAATAGACTGGTTGGGCAGGCTGGCTTCTGGGCCACGTGTGACGACAAAATCGCCGTGAACGGGTATGATCCCCCGGATTCGGCTGCGGAATTATCTCCGCGACCGTGACGGGCGCCGGGTTGCTGCTATTTCATTGTGAAGACGGGCTTCCGCGCCCTACCTCCCAACTTGGGGAGGCCAGCGCGGAGAAGCGTCTGACCTCCTGGCGGCGCCCGGAAGAGGCTGGCGGGATCTGAATATGACGACCGACACTCCAGATCCGACGCCCTCCCGTCCGACCCTGTCGTACGAGAATCACGCGCGCCCGCCGGAACCGGCGTCCACCAGCCTGCTGATGCGCTTTGGCCCGCCCATTCTCAAAATCGTCGGCACGGCAGCCGCTGTCGGCCTCGTGACCTTCGCCCTGCTCTGGAACACGCTGTTCGCCCAGATGCCGTCCCTGCCGGACAAGGCGGCGCTGTGGGCGCTCAACCGCGAACCCGCCATCGAATTCATCGACTCCAAGGGCGAAACGATCGCCGTCCGTGGTCCGCGTTACGGCCGCGCCGTGAAAGCCACCGACATACCGCGCCACGTGGTCGACGCCTTCATCGGCGCCGAAGACCGCCGCTTCCGCGAACACACCGGCGTCGACATGTGGGCCATCGTCCGCGCCTTCCTCGCCAACGCCCGCGCCGGCCGCACGGTCGAGGGCGCGTCGACCATCACGCAACAGCTCGTGAAGAACCTGTTCCTCACGCCGGACCAGACGCTGAAGCGGAAAGCGCAGGAAGCCCGCCTCGCCGGCGACCTCGAACGCCTGCTGACCAAGGACGAGATCCTCGATCTCTATCTGAACCGCATTTATCTCGGCGCCGGCGCCTACGGTCTCGACGCTGCCTCCCGCACCTATTTCGGCAAGGCCCCGGCCGATCTCACGCTGGCCGAGTCCGCCATGCTGGCCTCCTTCCCGAAAGCGCCGACGCGCTTTGCCAACCAGGTGCAGACGTCCCGCGCGAAGGATCGCCAGCATTACGTGCTGGAACAGATGGTCGAAGCCGGCTTCATCTCGCAGCCGCAGGCCGACGAAGCCTTCGCCCAGACGCTGGTGTTCGCGAAGGACGACAAGGACAGCTTCACGGGCCACGCCCTCGATTACGCCATCGAACGCGTCCACGAGGTTCTGCCCAACCCGCCGCCAGATCTGGTCATCAAGCTCTCGCTCGACCTGACGCTGCAGCAAGCCGCTCAGAAAGCCGTCGAGAACGGTCTTGTCACCATGGGCAAGGATCGCCGCGCGTCTGAAGGCGCAGCCCTGCTGATCGACGTCAACGGCGCGATCCGCGCCATGGTCGGCGGTCGCGACTATCTCAAGTCGCAGTTCAACCGCGCCACGCAAGCCCGCCGCCAGCCGGGCTCGTCGTTCAAGATGTTCGTCTATGCAGCAGCGCTCGAAGACGGCATGACGCCCGGCACCGTGCGCTTCGACATGCCGATCACCATCGGCTCCTGGCGCCCGCGCAACTATGGCGGCGAATATCGCGGCCCGGTGACGCTCTCCGAAGCGCTGGCTGAATCGCTGAACACCGTCGCCGCCCAGATCGGCAACGAGATCGGCGTCGACAAGGTGACGGCGCTCGCCCGCGAATTCGGCGTGAAGTCGGTGCTGCACAACTATCCGTCGATCACGCTCGGCTCGGATGAAGTCACGCTGATGGACATGACCACGGGCTTCGGCGTGCTGGCCAAGGGCGGCCTGCAGATGTCGCCCTACATCATCGAGGAAATCCGCAACTCGAAGGGCGACCTGCTCTATTCGAACCCGACCGTAAACGCGCCGCGCATCTATCCGGAGAACCTCGCCGCCGACATGAACTCCATGCTCAGCCGCGTGGTCGTATCCGGCACGGGCGGGGCTGCGCGCATCCCGGGCTGGGACGTGGCCGGCAAGACCGGCACCAGCCAGGAATGGCGCGACGCCTGGTTCCTTGGCTACACCACCCGCTATGTCGGCGGCGTCTGGGTCGGCAATGACGACGACAAGCCGATGGCCAAGATCACCGGCGGCGAAATGTCGGCCCGTATCTGGAGCGACATCATGAAGGTCGCGCTCAAGGACATTCCGCCAGAACCCCTGCCGGGCGCGAAACAGGCCGAGGAATACCTGCCCAGCGAAACGCAGGAACGCCTCAACTTCTATCGCCGCCTCGCCAGCGCCTTCTCATCGGTCGAGGCCCGCGGCGGCGGCTGATACGCCTACGGGCTTATCTGGCTTGACCTTACGCCCGGTATCGGGTCCATGCGCGACATGGCCGGACCTCCTATTGCTGTTCTCCGCGGCGTGAAACTCACGCTTGGCGCGACACCCCTGTTTTCAGGCGTCGATCTCCCCCTCGCACGGGGCGAGCGCATGGCGCTGGTCGGCCGCAACGGCGCAGGCAAGTCCACCCTGATGCGCATCCTCGCACGCGCCCTCGAGCCGGACGCAGGCGAAGTCTTTATCCAGCCCGGCGTGGACGCACGCCACCTGCTGCAGGAACCGGATTTCACCGGCTTCAAGACGGCCATCGAATATGTCAGCGAAGGCCTCGACGACGATATGCTCTATCGCGCCGAGACGGAGCTTCTGTCCTGGGGTGTGCCGCAGGACCTCGACCTCTCGAAAGCCTCCGGCGGTCAGGCCCGTCGCATCGCGCTAGCCCACGCCTTCGCGCACGATCCCGACGTGCTCCTGCTCGACGAGCCGACCAACCACCTCGACGTGCCGGCCATCGAACTGCTGGAAGAAGAACTGAGAGCCTTCCGCGGCGCCGTCCTGATCGTCAGCCACGACCGCCGCTTCCTCGAAAACGTCTCCACCTCCGTCGCCTGGCTGCGCCAAGGCACCGTCCACACGCTCGGCAAAGGCTATGCAGCTTTCGAGGAGTGGGCCGACACGGTTGAGGCCGACGAAGAAAAAGCGCTCGACAAGCTCAACGTGCAACTCAAGGCCGAAGAGCGCTGGATGGCGCGCGGCGTCACCGCCCGCCGTCGCCGCAATATGGGCCGCGTGCGCAAGCTGCACGAAATGCGCGACGAGAAGAAAGAGCGCCGTATCGCGCTCAACCAGGCCAGCAACACGGCCAATCTCGGCATCGACGCAGGCCAGCAATCCGGCCGCCTCGTCATCGAAGCCAAAGGCCTGACCAAGACCTTCCAGACGCCCGACGGCCCGCTGCCGATCGTCGACAACATCAACCTGCGCGTCATGCGCGGCGACCGCCTCGGCATCATCGGGCCGAACGGCGCGGGCAAGACCACGCTGCTGAAACTCCTGCTCGGCCAGATCGAGCCGGATGCAGGCTCCCTCCGCCTCGCAAAGACGCTCGAGATTGCATATCTCGACCAGACTCGCGCGACGCTGAAGCCCGACGTGACGCTGTGGGACACGCTGACCCCGCTCGGCGGCGACCAGGTCATGGTCCGCGGCCATCCCCGCCACGTTGCCGCCTACGCCAAGGACTTCCTGTTCGAATCCAGACAGCTGCACCAGCCCGTCCACGCGCTCTCGGGCGGCGAACGTAACCGCCTGACGCTCGCCATGGCGCTAGCCAAGCCGTCCAACCTGTTGATCCTCGACGAACCGACCAACGATCTCGATATCGAGACGCTGGACCTGCTCGAAGACATGCTGAGCGAGTACGAAGGCACGCTGCTGCTCGTCAGCCACGACCGCGCTTTCGTCGATAACGTCGTCACCTCGATCCTGACGCCCGAAGGCAAGGGACAGTGGCTCGAAACGCCGGGCGGCTATGCGGACTACGTCGCGCAGAAGAAATCCGGTGCTGTCGTCTTCCGCTCGTCCGCGCTTGAGACATCACAGAAAGCTCCAGCGAAGGCCGCGCCCGCGAAAGGTTCAGCACCTGCAGCCAAGCTCAGCTTCAAGGACCAGCACCGCCTCACCGAACTCAATCGCCTCATGCCGGAACGTCAGAAAGAGATCACCGATCTCGAAGACGCCATGGCCGACAGCGCGATGTTCACGAAGGACCCCAAAGGCTTCCAGACGCGCGCCAATCGCCTGACGACGGCGCGCGCGGAGTTGCAGAGCTATGAAGAGGAATGGCTCGGCCTTGAGGAGAAGCGCGAAGCATTAGCACGCGGGTAACTATAAACTCCCCGCATTTGCGACGTTCGGGCGCGCTAGCCGGTTTAATTCCACACACCGAGCAAGCGTTTTTTTAACTGCCTTAGAGTAATCCTGGTTCTGCCCGAGGGGAGATCCGGCATGGCGGGGACCGTCAACAATTTCGCTCTTTTGCTCGACCTCGCCAAAGAGGGTTCGAGTGAGAAGCGCCGTGAACTGCTGCGCCAGATCACCGACGTCTTCCTGGCGGACCCGCCGGAGCGTACGGATCGCGAGTCCATGCTGTTCGACGAAATCGTCGGCGCTGTTGCGTCCGATCTCGAAACGCAGGTCCGCATCGAACTCGCTCGCAAGGTCGCCGTCAGCAACGTGCCGGTCCAGCGCACGGCTCGCCGCCTCGCAATGGATGTCATCGAAGTCGCCCGCCCCGTCATCGAAAACTCGAAGGCGCTGACGCAGGCCGACCTCGTGGACGTCATCAACGCCAAGGGTCAGGAACACTTGCTGGCCGTGACAAAGCGTCCGGACATCGGCGAGAACGTCTCGAGCGCGCTCGTCGCACGCGGCGAAGATCGCGTCGTCGCCTCGCTGCTCGAAAACCGCACGGCCCGCCTCAACCGTGAAACATACGAACGTGTCGCCGAACGCGCCGACGCCAACCCCGTGCTGCACGCGCCGCTGGTTCGCAACGCACATGTTCCGCTCGACATGCTGAACAACGTCTATCTGCGCGTCGAGAGCAATCTGCGCCGCGAGATCATGCGCAAGTTCCACGGCGTCTCGCCGGCCGAACTGGAAGCAGCTCTCGAAGTCAGCCGCAATCATCTTTCAGCCGCTTACGGCGCCCTGCCGGACGATTATCAGGCCGCCAAGGAATACGTGACCGCGCTCGGCAAGATCTCGCCGCTGCAGCCACCGGTTCTTGTACGGCTGCTCCGCGAGAGCCGTCAGACCGCTTTCCTGCTCGCCTTCGCGCAACTCGCCGACATCGAGTTCGACCTTGGCCGCCGTCTGCTCGACTCGAAAGACATCGACGCGCTCGCCATGCTGTGCCGTGGCGCTGGCTTCGATCGCGGCCTGTTCGTTACGCTGTGCATCACCATCATGAATGATGGCGGTGGTCTCAGCAAAGCCGAAAAATACGGCCAGCTCTATGAGCAGGTACCGGTCGCCGCCGCCCAGCGCGCCCTCCGCTTCTGGAAGGTCCGCTCCAAAGGCACGACCAGCGCGCAAGCGGCCTAAGACGGCTAGCGAGCCGGCTTCAGCATCTCCCGGATCTTCTCCGACAGGCCATCAAGCGTGAATGGCTTGGTGACGAGATCCATGCCCGTGTCGAGGAACTGCCCGCGCAAGGCGGCTTTCTCAGCGTAACCTGTCATGAACAGCACGCGCAGGCCGGGCCGGAACTGGCGCGCGATTTCCGCCAGCTGGCGCCCGTTGATCGACGGCAGGCCCACATCGGTCAGCAGCAGGTCGATCTTCTTGTTCGAACGCAGAACCGGGATCGCCTCGTGCGCGCTCGCCGTCTGGATCATGCCATAGCCCCAGTCATGCAGGGCCGTGACAACCATCAGGCGCACGGTCGGATCATCCTCGACGACCAGCACGGTCTCGCCGCCAGTTTGCGAGCCTTGCCCGCCCTGGTCCTCGACCGGCGCCTCCGCAACGCTGTCGACCGCGCGCGGCAGATACAGTGCAACGCGCGTGCCCTTGCCCACTTCGCTTTCGATCCGCACGTGGCCGCCGGATTGCTGCACGAAGCCATACACCATCGACAGGCCCAGCCCCGTGCCCTGTCCGATCGGCTTGGTCGTGAAGAACGGTTCGAAGGCCTTGGCCAGGGTATCCGCCGACATGCCTTCGCCCGTATCGGACACGGCGATCTCGACATAATCGCCCGGCTCTTCCTCGCTCTCGTGCCGCACGTCCTCAACCGCAAGCGTACGGTTCGCCATGGTGACGGTCAGTTGACCGCCTGACGGCATGGCGTCGCGTGCGTTGATGACGAGATTGAGCACGGCATTCTCGAGCTGGTTCGCATCGGTCAGTCCCGCCCACAGACCCGTGGGGCAATCCACGCCGACCTGGATATCCTCGCCGAGTGTCTGGTTCAGCAGGAAGCGCATCCCCTGGATCAGCTCGCCGACATCCACCGCACGCACATCGAGCGATTGCTGGCGCGAGAACGCAAGCAGGCGATGCGTCAGCGCGGCAGCCCGTTGCGCCGAGGTCGACGCCGCAGACATCAGCTTGTCGAGATCCTGCGTCTTCCCGCTCTCCAGCCGCCGCCGAACCAGCGACAGCGCACTGATGATGCCCGTCATCAGGTTGTTGAAGTCGTGCGCAATGCCGCCCGTCAGCTGGCCGATGGCTTCCATCTTGTGGCTCTGACGCAGCTGTTCTTCCGCCGCCATCAGCTCCTTTGTGCGCTCGGCCACGCGCGTCTCAAGCGACGCATTGATGTTAGCCAGCGCCTCGACCGCCGCCTTCTGGTCATCGATATCCGTGTTGGTGCCGACCCAGCGCGTGATCTCGCCGGTCTCGGTCCTGATCGGCACGGCGCGGGCGATGTGCCAGCGATAAACCCCGTCATTCCGGCGCAGGCGGAACTCCGCCTCATAGACATGTCCACCGGTCAGCGAACTCGCCCAGCGCTCCGCCGCCAGGGGCAGATCTTCGGCGTGCACCAGAGCGGTCCAGCCCACGCCGTCCAGAACGCCCTGTGACAGGCCGCTGAAATCATAGACGCGCTGGTTGAACCAATCGAGCATGCCATCTGACGAGGCCGTCCACACATGGTTTGGCATGGCCTGCGCCAGCGACCGGAACTGCGATTCACTCGCCCGCAGCCGGAGCTCGACGATCTTGGTCTCGGTGATATCGGTGAACAGCACCGCGACGAGGTCAGACCCGGGCTTGCCGATCTGGAATGCGTGCACATCGAACCAGCGACCCAGCGCTTCCGCCTGATCCTCGAAACGCACGCTGCGCCCAGTGCGCGCCACTTCGCCATAGATATCGAACCAGTGCTGCTCATGCGTCGGCGACAGATCCCGCATCCGCCGGCCCGCAACGTTCGACAGTCCCGTCTGCACATTGAACGATGGATTGGTCTCGATGAACACGTAGTCGATCGGCGTGCCATCCGCGCTGAACAGCATCTGGATGATGCAGAAGCCCGCATCGATGGAATTGAACAGCGTGCTGTAGCGCTCTTCGCTCTCGCTGCGCCCCAGCTCGGCCTCACGCTGCGACGTGATGTCGATCGTCGCGCCAGCCAGTGAGACCGCCTTGCCGCTCTGGTTCAGGGTCGGTTGCCCGCGCGCCAGAACGTGGCGCTGGACGCCATCCTGGCTAAGCAGACGATACTCGCAGGCAAAGGGCTGGCCCGAGGCCAGAGACCCGGCAATCGTCTCGCCCAGCCTGCCGCGATCATCGGGATGTACGCCTGCGATGAAGTCCGAGATCGGCGCACCCACAGCCGCGCGCGCCGGGTCCACGCCATAGAGCCGCGCGAACCGCGCATCGGCGATGACCTTGTCTTCCTTGATCTGCCAGTCCCACAGTCCGATGATTTCCGCGTTCGACAGCGTGCGCTCGAGCTGCTCGCGCGCATCCGTCATCTCGGTCCACCAGCCGATCGACGGCCGGCCTAGCGCCTGAGGATGCCGCGCCCCCATCGCGGGGATGTGAGCGTCATTGTAGAACGCCACCTGGTCAGGGCCCCACGCCACATAGGCGGGTGTCGTCGCGTCCAGGACCGCCCGCACAGTGGCAACCAGCGCCGGAGACCAGGTTTCAGGCTGTCCCAAAATCGAAGACGACCAGTCGATCGCGCGCAGAATCGCGCCCGTCTCCCCGCCACCCTTGAGAACTGAATCCGCCATTACCGACATCCAGAGCGCAAACTAGCCCACCGCGTCCACAACTCAAGAAAGCCGCGACGCACCGCCGCAAAGCCGATGATTCTCTCCCCAGAGAAATCGGCGAAGGCGAACCCTGATTTTCGGCCCATAGGCGAGATCGGGACACACCGGATGAAAATATTCGCCAGCGCCCCTATCTGCGTAGGATCAAACAGCAGTTCCCGAATTGCTCCGTATCAACCGCTCGCCTAGGTTTCCGGCCCGCGGGGCGTAGAGAGAGTGCATGCCTAACCCTGTCATCCGCTCACAGACCGTGAGCATTGGCGACCTGTTACGTCTCGGATCGTTCCAGCCGGCGAGAGTTCAGCGCGACTATTGCTGGACGGAACGCCAACAGGCCGGCCTGCTCGAAGACCTGATCGCTGCCTTCGGCGAATTTGGCCTCGACCCCGAGGTCGAGGACGATCACGGCTCCCTCAACGAGCCGGCCACCGACGCGCCGTTCGAGGTTGCGGACTACGACAAGGAACTCGAGCTGACCGCGCCCTACACCTTCGTGGGAACCGTGGTGCTGCACCCGGCCGGCGAGCGGCTGGATATCTACGATGGCCTCCAGCGCGTAACCACCTTTACGGTGATCTTCGCCGTGCTCCGCGACATGCTGCAGGCGGACAAGAACCACTCCGTCCACTCATTGCTTGCGAACGAGAGCGGCATCTGGCGCCTTAATCTCCAGATGAAACACAACACGCTGGAATCTGACATCCTCGCGCTGGGCCGCACAGCCAAGCGCCATCGTCCCCACCCGATGCTCACCGACGCGTCCGAGCGCCTGCGCGAGTGCGTGGCGGTTGCGCGGGGCATGTTCAACGGCTGGAACGCCAAACGGCTGAACGCCTTCATCGGCTTCCTGTCCGAAGCCGTCCTTGTCACCGTGACGCGCATCTCTGATCGCCGTATCGCTGCCAAGGCTTTCGTCAGCATCAACTCGGGCGGCCTGCCGCTGAAGCCGGAAGAGATCGTCAAGGGCCAGCTGATCGACCTGTCCTCGACCATGCCGAATGCCGACGAAGCCGCCCGCACGATCCTGTTCGCATGGAACTCCATGCAGGAAGAACTCGGCAAGCAGCGCTTCGATGACTTCCTGCGCTCCGTCGACTTCATCGAGCGGCGCATGGCGCAATCGACCGACTACGCCATCCAGCTCATGGAACACATCCGCCGCCGCTACCCCGGCCAGCAGGGCTACAAGTGGGCGACCGAAACGCTGATCCACTATCTGGCTGCGTTCAAATGGATCTACGAATCCGCTGAGCAGGAATGGGCGGTCGGCGTGCACGCCAGCCTGCGCCGCCTGCAGCTCCTGAAGTGGGATCAGTGGCGCGCCTACGCCATGCTGATCTACATGAAGTCGCGGCCCGCCGATCTCAACAAGCGTATCGATATCCTCGATCGCGTCTGCTTCGCCCTGACCGTCTCAACCCCGGACCAGCGCCGTTGCGCTGAGATGATCGGCAAGCGTGTCGAGCGCTTCGCCAAGGGCTCATTCGGCAAGCAGGGCGGGTTCACCTTCTCGCCCCAGCAGTATGAACGCCTGGTTCGCCACCTTGGCAGCCCGATCACCGAGGGCGGCCGACGCTCCACCATCATGCGCTGGATCGAGGCGGCAGCCCACGGCGATCGCGTGCCGAAATACGTGATCGACACCCGCTCATCCGTCGAACACGTCTATCCCCGCAACCCGCAGGATCACTGGCTCGCCTTCGAGAACGGGCTGGAGATCAACCAGCTCGCCACCCTGCGCGAGATGGCGGGCAATCTCTGCGTCCTGCCGCAGGACGAGCTCGGCAACGGCCCGTTTGAGGAAAAGCGCAAGGCGTACGGCAAGTTCAAGACGAAGTTCGCCAACGACGTCTCGAAGACCAAGTTCTGGACGCCAGACTCCGTGCGCTATCGCACAAAGAAACTCACTGACGCCGCGCTGGAATTCCTCGCGCTCGAAGTTTCCAACGCCTAGGGCGGCATCCGGCCCCTCAGAGCCGGATGCCTCTAGTCACCTAGAACCTGGCGTTCACGCTCACCCAATAGCTGCGCGCCTTGTCCTTGTTATTGTAGTGATCCTGGAAGCTGGGCGTGAACGATCCATCGCCATTGTTGACGAAGGTGGTGTCGTAGGTCGTGAAGTCCTCGTCCAGCAGGTTGTTGATCTGCCCGCTCAACGTCAGGAAGTCGTTGAAGCGGTACTGCGCGCCGAGATTCAGCACTTCATAGTCCTTGAAGTACACATGCTGCCCCGTCAGCGCATCGACGCCGCGATAGCGCTTCGATCGCGACTCCACCATCAGCTGCGTGCTGAACTCGTTGGTGACGTCCCAGTTCAACGTGGCGTTGGCCATGTGCTTGGCCGAGTTACCCAGCGGCTGTCCGGCGCTGGCGCCGCTCTTCTGTTCGCTGTCCGTGTAGGTGTAGTTGGCGCGGATCGACAGGTTTTCCAAGATCTCATATTTGCCCGCCACTTCAGCGCCAGAGATGACCACCTCGTCGATGTTCACCGTCCGCGTGCTCGTGGTGTAGCCGAGTTCCGCATACTCGCCCGTGGTCGAGCAAGTTAGCGTCAGGCCACCGCCGCACGGTTGCGAGGTGATCTTGTCCTCGAACTTGTTGTTGAACACGGTGAGGTTGAAGTTGTGGCCGGCATTGGCCGCCTGCCAGTAAACCGCGATCTCGGTGCTGACGCTGGTTTCCGGCTTCAGGTCCGGGTTGCCGAACATGGGCGACACGCCCTGTCCGCCGAACCCGACCACGCCGTCATAGAGCTGGGTCGTCTTGGGCGTCTTGAAGCCCGTGCTCACGCCGCCCTTCACCGTCCACTGTGGCGAAATCGTATAGACGCCATACAGACGCGGGCTGAAATGGTCGCCGAACACTTCATGGTCGTCGAAGCGTAGGCCGCCCGTGATCGAGAACGGCTCGACCGGCGTCCACGTATCCTCGGCAAACACCGAATACATGTTGTGGTCCTGTGTGCCGCCGGGTGTACCGGCCTCAAGACCGAACACGCCATCGTTCAGCTTGCCCTGGATCACTTGCGTGCCCACGACCACCATGTGCTCGCCAGCGTACTCGAACGGCATGCTCAGCTTGGCGTCCAGCGTGTACTGTTCGCTTTCCAGCGTGCGCTTGTCGCGCGGAAGGTAAGTCAGCATCGCAGCGTATTGTGCAGGCATCAGGTTCGCCTGCATCAGCGCGAGCTTCGCCGCCTCAGAGCGGTTGTTGAAAGCCGTGACGCGCGCCGCAGCCGTGCCGCTTCCCGGCGGCACGCAGTTTCCGGCGCTGGTCACCGCGCCGCCGAGATTCACGCAAGCGGCGTTCCATAGGAGCTGCAGCGATTGCCGCTCATCCACCGAGAACGGCAGCGTACGCCCGTCATTGTTCGTCGACACGTGCGCCAGCGACACGAAGCTCTTGCCGAAATTCCAGTCGCCCTCATGCGTCAACGACCATGTGTCGCGCGTGAACTCCTGCGAGGCCGAATACCCCGCACGCGGCTCCATCCGGCCCGTATTGGCGAGGCGCAGCATCGCGCCGTAATTGTCCACCGTGCCGACCGGATACTCTTCCACGCCATCGTCGTTGATCGTGATCGCGTTGTCGTATTCCTGCTTGGACGCGTCGTAATCGAATACCAGACGCTGGTTCGGCGCCATGTTGAACGACAGGCTGCCACCTAGCGCGGTGTTGGTGTTGTCCACCGTCTTGCCGCCGCCGCCGAAGCCGAGAGCGCGGGAATGCGACACGCCCGCCGGATCGGTCACGGACGGATAGACCGGGTTCGAGGCGTCGCGCTTGTACCAGCTGCCACGCAGGCTGATGTCCAGCACGTCCTTGATGATCGGCCCGGAGACGAAGACGTCGACGGTTGAGTCGTCGCCATACTGATCATTCTCCTGCAGGCTGTAGCCCGCCGTGATCGACCCGCTCCACTTGGCAGCGGACTTCTTGGTGATGATGTTGATCACGCCACCCAGCGCATCCGACCCATACAGCGTTGAGGCCGGCCCGCGGATGACTTCGATACGCTCGATCGTGTCCAGCGGCGGGATGTGGTTGAACTGGTTGCCGCTGAAGCTGTTCGGATAGATGTCGCCATGGTTGTTCTGGCGCTTCCCGTCGATCAGGATCAGCGTGTAGTCGGAGCCCATGCCGCGCAGGCTGATCGTGCGCTGGCCGGTCTTGTCCGCAGTCTCACCTACATCGACGCCCTCCAGATCGCGCACCGCATCGATCAGCGTCATGTAGGGTCGCTTCTGAAGCTCCTCGGCCGTCACGACGGTGATGCTGGCCGGCGCATCCGTCAGCTTCTGCTCGAAGCCGGAAGCCGTGATGACGACGACGTCCTCATTCGAAACCGGCCCGGCTTGCGGACCTGCCTCCTGCGCATGAGCCGCGAGCGCCAGCGACGAACTCGTCGCCAGAAGCATCCCGATAACTGCAAGCCGTCCCGTCATTTTCCGTCTCCCGAGTGAACTGCGGGAGGCCGTAGGACGATCGATTACAATTTGCGAATAACTATCATGTGCATTCGCTGTGCGAAAATGTCGCGAGAAATCAAAGATGTAATGTAAGTGACATTACGCTCGTCGATCTAGACGCCTTCCAGCGCCGCGCGGAAGCGCCTGCTCCCGGCAATCGTTCGGCCGTCATCGAGCTCGATATCGAGGTCCCCCGAGGCCGTCGGCTTGAACGACTTCACCCGTGCGCGATTGATCAGCCGCGAGCGGTGAATGCGCACAAACCCATGCACCGCCAGCTTCTCGCCGAAGGCAGCCAATGTTCCGCGCGCAAGATGCGTCGCATCGCCGGTGTGGATCTCCACATAATTGCCCGCCGCCTCGATCCACGCGATCTGCGCCGGCTCGATCAGCGTGATCCGCGCACCGTCCCTGATCTCCAGCCGCGGTTCCGCCGCCGTCGGGCGCGGCGCAGCCAGCAAAGCCTCCGCCGCCTGTCGGGCCAGCCATACGCCCCAGGCCCAGTAGCAGACCGCATTGGACGCGTAGGTCAGCACATCCTTCCGCCACTCATAGACGGCGGGCAGCACCAGATCGCCTTGATAGTCGAAATGATAGACCGACCCCGCCAGCGCATATCCAACCGTGCGGATGCCCACCATGCCTGCGATGTGCAGCAGCGAGAACAGCGTGGCGGCCAGCAGGTGCAGCACCGCAAACCTGGCCCACCCCGGAAGCTTCATCTCTTCCGGCGCCGGAACCTTCCACACCATCCAGCTGATCCCGGGCGATAGCAGCACGACCATCACCACCGAGGAGATTTCATAGAGCCACGCCGCCCGCGGATCGATCGGCGGACCGCCCGTCTGCGCCTCCATGATCGCCGATGTCGCGTTCAGGATCGCGACCACCGCCCCAACGACGGCGATCACCGCAAGCGGAACCCACTCGATGCGCCAGCCGCTCGTCCCGGCTTTCCCGCCGCTCGTCCCAGAGCCGACCCCGCTTGTCACAGCACCCTGTCCTTTAAAGGCTTTTCTCTGGCCCGCGATCCAACCTCGCGGATCATGGCGGCAAAGACAAGGAGCCTCCCATGATCCTCCCCAACGCCGTTCCAGACCGCCGCGTCGACCTCGACTGGCTGCGCATCGCAGCCTTCGGGCTGCTGATCTTCTACCACGTGGGCATGTTCTACGTGACCTGGGGCTTCCACGTTAAGTCGGGCCACGCCAGCTCCGCGCCCGAGCCGTTCATGCTGCTGCTGAACCCCTGGCGCCTCACGCTGCTGTTCGTCATTTCGGGATGCGCCACCCGGTTCATGCTCGACAAGATGAAGACCGGCGCCTTCCTCGGCGCGCGTTCCAGCCGGCTGTTGATCCCGCTGGTCTTCGGCATGTTCGTGATCGTTCCGCCGCAGACATATTTCGAGCTGGTCGAGAAGCTGGGCTACACCGGCTCGTTCGGCGAGTTCTACGGCCAGTACGCGACCGCCAGCGGCGGCTGGCCCCTCGCAGCCCCAACCTGGAACCATCTCTGGTTCGTCGTTTACCTGTTCGTTTACACCGCCCTGATCGCCGGCATCGGCTCGCTCCTGAAGCGCATCCCGGCCCGCTTCATGGCGCCGCTGGCCAAGGGCCTACCCGTCATCATCATCCCGTTCCTGTTCCTGACGCTCACCCGCGCCACGCTGGAGCCGATGTTCGACGAGACCCACGCGCTGGTCGACGACTGGTACGCCCACGCCGTCTATTTCCCCGCCTTCCTGTTCGGCTACGCCATCGCCAAGCACGAGCCCTTCTTCCAGAGCTGCGAGCGGATGCGCTGGCCGATGCTGATGCTTGCGCTGACAGCCTGGGCGACGCTGACGGCCTACCGCTATGGCGGCCTCACGCTCGGCGATCCATCGACCCCAGCGATCTCGTTGGTTGGCCCCATCCTTCGCGAGCTCCAAGCCTGGACAATGATCCTCGCCCTGTTCGGCTTCGCCCGGAAGCATCTGCGCCACGACAACGCCGCCCGGCGCTATCTCACAGATGCGATCTTCCCGTTCTACATCATCCACCAGACGACCATCGTGGTCGCAGGTCACTACCTCAACAAGCTGGGCCTGCCGGTTGGCATCGAAGCTGCGATCCTGATCGCGACCACGGCGGCAAGCTGCTGGATCGGCTACGAGATCGTGCGACGCGCGCCCCTGCTGCGACCCCTGTTCGGCCTCAAGAGCGAACCGAAGCCCGTAATCGCAATGCGCGAACCAGCCAGCGCCTAAAGGTCCGCAAACATGAGCGACCGGTGCGTGGCGGCCCCCGCCATCGCACCGTCGCCGACTGCCAGCGCCACAGATCCCGCCACCCGCGCTGCATCGCCACAAGCTATAACGCCCGGCACGCTGGTTTCCTTCATCTCGTTGACGCGAATGAACGGGCCCATCGGACCTTCATCGAACGCACACCCCAACTGCTCGGCAAGCTGACTGGATGGCTTCGTCGCCGTCGCCGTGAACAATCCATCGAGCGCAACGATGCGCCCGTCTTCCAGATGCATGTCGGCATGGCCCGACATCTTGAGAATGTGCGAACGTTCGATCGCAACGCCACGTTTGGCCAACTGCGCTAGTTGAGCCGCATCCGGCTCAAATACGCCATTGAGGAAGAACGTCGTCTTCCCCCAGTCCGGCAGCATCAGTGCGTGATGGATCGAGATCGGCGACACCGCCAGCACGCCGATGCGCCCCTGATCCAACTCATACCCATGGCAGTACGGGCAATGGAAAACGCTCTTCCCCCAGCGCTCCTCCAACCCTTCTACCTTCGGCAATCCATCCGTCACGCCCAGCGCAAGCACGATGCGCTTGGTCTCATATGCCTGCCCCGCAGCCTCAACCACGAAGCCACGCTCCGTCTTGGTCGCGCTCTGCGCATACGCATCGAGCCAAAGCACGGTCGGATACTTCTGCAGCTGCAGCTTCGCCTCATGCGAAATCTCGCGCGGATTGCGGCCATCCTGCGTGATGAAGCCATGCGAGTGCGACGCGAAGCGATTGCGCGGCTGCCCCGCATCGATCACCAGGATCTTCTGCCGCGCCCGCGCCAGCTGCAGCGCCGCAGACAATCCCGCATAGCTTCCGCCAATGATGATTGCATCGAACATCGCGTGTACCTCTATTTGTGTTTGGCCCGATGCGCCTTCGCGCCAGCCTTGAAATCTTCCGCCAGCACCGCGAGAGTCACGCCCGACAACCGCTTCACCAGAACCTGTTGAGCCTCTTCGAAAGCGCCATTGAGCGACCGGTTCACCGCCTGCTCAACCACGCAGTGCGAGCCCTCAAGCGTCACACCCATCGCCATCAACTCGGGCGCGCCAAGCGCATCGTAGATATCCTTCAGCGTCGTCTTCTTCAGATCGCACGCGATCTCCCAGCCGCCGCCATGCCCCTTCTCGGACCGCACGAAGCCAGCCTCGCGCAGGCCCGCCATCGTCCGCCTAACGACGACAGGGTTGGTGCTCATGCACACCGCCAGCTCTGCCGACGTCATCGGCCGCTCCTGCTCCGCCATGTGCAGAAGCGCGTGCAAAGTCTGAGAAAGCCGCCGATCTCGTGTCATGTAACTCTACATGATACATGACTGGACACCCGTCAAGTCCACCTACTCGCCAGACTGCCCAAGCCCGCCTAGTCTCGTCCCCAGACCTGCGTGCGAAACACGACGCGCGGGCCCAAAAATACAAATGAGGGGAGAGATCGTTGAAGCTCATCGGAACACTTGCGCTCGCATTGGCGCTGGCCGCCGCCACGCAGGGCTGCACCACCACATCGCAGCAGACAGTTGCCGCATCCGAAACGCCGAAGATCGTCATCTATCACGCCGAGGGCCGCCGCTCGGAGCGCATCGTCTGGCTGTGCGAGGAGCTCGGCCTTCCCTACGAACTCAAATATCGCCGCGGCGACGTCACGGGCTCGTTCGAAGACATCTACGCCGTGAACCCCGGCATGCGCGTTGCGCCAACCGTGTTCTACAATGGCGAACTGCTGGTTGAATCCGGCGCCATCATGCAGCTGATCCTCGACCGCAACGGCCACGGCAAACTCGTGCCGCCGGTCAACTCGCCCGACTACGCAAGCTATCTCCGCTTCATGCATTACGCTGAAGGCACACTCGCGTCAGACGTCGTCGCCGACTATCGCGTCGCCCGCGCCACCGACAACAAGGCCCCGCGCGGCGAGAAGGAAACCGACGGCCAGCGCGCCATGCGCTTCGCCGAAGACTTCCTCGCCAAGCATCCCTATTTCGGCGGCTCGGAATTCACCGCCGCCGACATTATGATGGTCTTCCCGATCAGCTATGCGATCCGCATGAATGTCGCCGATCCAGCGAAGTATCCGCGCATCGCCGAATGGAATGCGCGCGTCGAACAACGCCCCGCCTTCAAGCGCATGATCGCCGCCGCGCGCCCTGATGGCCGCGTCGCGCCGCCGCCATCGCTGATCCTGCCTTAACGGATTGGATAGCCCCGCTGCACTGGTAATATGACGACGAACATACTAGTTCGACGGGGACACTGCATCTCCGCCGGAAAGTAGCTAGCCATGCCGGCGCCTCCAGTCGCACATTCCGCCGCAACCCCCGTCAACACGCGCGCGGCGCTCATTGTCCTCTTCCTGGGCAATATCTTCATCGGCTCCGGCGTCCTCGCGCCCGCCGCAATGATCAACGCGATGACGGCGGACCTGAATGTCAGCGCCGTCGCCATCGGCGCGCTGATCGGTTGGGGCGCCGTCGTGCTCTGCATCGGCGCGCCCGCCTTCGGCTTCTTCACCAACCAGGTCGACCGCCGCACGCTCCTCGCAGCGTCCTTGCTCCTCTACGCCGCGGGCCACGCCGCATCCGCCTTCGCGCCTGACTACACGAGCCTGTTCATCATCCGCCTCGCCATGATCAGCGGCGCAGCCATCTTCACGCCCCAAGCCGCCAGCGCCGTCGCCCTGATGATGCCGGTCGAGCGTCGCTCAAGCGCCGTCGCAACCGTGTTCATGGGCTGGGCCGTCGCCACCGCGGTCGTCATCCCGCTCATGAGCATTCTCGCCGAAGTCATGGACTGGCGCATGATCTATGGCGTTCTCGGCGCCGGATCGCTCCTCGCCGCGATCGGCGTGCTGATAGCCGTCCCCGCGAAACTCTATCCCGCGCGCATGTCGCTCAGCACTTGGGGCGAGGTGGTCAGGCGTCCCGCCATCCTCATCCTGCTGGCCGCCACCTGCCTCCAGATCACCGGCCAGTTCGCGCTTTTCCCGTATCTCGCCGCCGAGATGCGCCGCGCCAGCAATGCCGACCCGTCCGCCGTCGCACTCGCCCTCGGCATGTACGGCGCCGCAGGCCTGGTCGGCTCAATCACCGCCACCAGAACCGTGAACTCGTTCGGCGCTGCGCGAACGCACATGGTCTGCGTCGCCATCATGGCGTCCGGACTGATCGGCTGGTCGATCTTCGCGTCATCGCCCGCGCCCGCCATAGCCAGCATCTTCGTCTGGGGCCTCGGCTTCGGCGCCGGCGTCGCCATGCAGCAGGCAAGGCTGATCGCAGTCGCTCCAGAACTGGCGTCTGCATCCGTCGCGCTGAACACGTCCGTGCTCTATCTCGGCCAGGCGGCAGGCTCAGCCATCGGCGGTGAACTCATCACCCGCAACCTGCACCCGGCCATGGGACCAACAGGCGCGGCCTTCATGCTGCTGGCCCTCGCCACATCATGGTGGGCCTACCGCAAGTTCGCCGCCTAGACGCGTTCCTTGGTCTTGGTGAAGCGGATCGCCGGGTTCTTCTCGGACACGTAGCCCACGTCCCACGCGTTCTTCGCCAGATAGACCGGCGCGCCATCCAAATCCTTCGCGGCCGCAGACCGGTTGCCATCCAGGAATGCGTCCAACTTTGCCTTGTCGTCGCTCGAGATCCAGCGCGCAGCCGCCCACGGGCTCGTCTCGAACAGCACTTCGAGATTGTTCTCCGTCGCAATCCGCTCAGCCATGACTTCGATCTGCAGCTGACCAACAGCGCCCACGATCATGTCCGAACCGATCTCCGGCGTGAACAACTGCGTCACGCCTTCCTCGGCCAGCCCCTCCAGCGCCTTGCGCAGGTGCTTCGACTTCATCGGATCCTTCGTGCGTACCCTGCGCAGGATCTCCGGCGCAAAGTTCGGGATACCCGCAAACTGCACATTGCCGCTCTCCGACAGCGCATCGCCCACGCGCAGCTGCCCGTGGTTCGGAATACCGATCACGTCCCCGCCAAACGCCTCGTCCGCAATCTCGCGGTCCTGCGCCAGGAACATCACCGGCGAGGTAATGCCCAGCTGCTTCCCCGCCACCGTCTTCAGCCGCATCCCGCGCTGGAACTTGCCCGACACCATGCGGAAGAACGCAATACGGTCGCGGTGGTTGGGGTCCATGTTCGCCTGGATCTTGAACACGAAGCCGGTAACTTCCTTGTTCTCCGGACCCACCGGCGCCGGATTGCCCTTCACCTTGGCCTTCTGCACGCGCGGCGCAGGCGCTTCCTGCCAGATCGTATCCAGCAATTCCTTCACGCCGAAATGGCGCAGCGCCGAACCAAACACCACCGGCGTCATGTGGCCTTCGCGATAGCTCTGGTGATCGTAAGGCTTGCACACGCCCGCGGCCATCTCGGCCTGTTCCTCAAGCTCGGCCTGCTCGTCCGCGCTCATCATCTCGTCGAAACGATCCTGGCCGACCCGCTCCGTCTTGAACTCGACCGAACCGTCATGCTCCACGATACGCTGGTAGGTGACGAACTCGCCGTTCCGCAGATCCTTCATCCCGCGCAGACGATCGCCCGAGCCTTGCGGCCAGTAGAGCGGGGACGCCGACATCGCCAGCTTCTGCTCGATCTCGTCCAGCAACTGGAACGGGTCCTGCGCCTCGCGGTCCATTTTATTGATATAGGTGATGATCGGAATGTCCCGCAGGCGGCACACCTCGAACAGCTTCAACGTCTGCGGCTCGATACCCTTCGCAGCGTCCAACACCATGATCGCCGAGTCCGCCGCCGTCAGCGTGCGGTATGTGTCTTCCGAAAAGTCCTCGTGGCCCGGCGTATCGAGCAGGTTGAACACGCAATCCTGATACTCGAACGTCATCACCGACGCCGAAACCGAGATGCCGCGATCACGCTCGATCTTCATCCAGTCGGACGTCGTACGACGCCGCTCACCGCGCGCCTTAACGGCGCCGGCCATACGGATCGCGCCGCCCGCCAGCAGCAGGTTTTCCGTCAGCGTGGTTTTACCAGCGTCGGGGTGAGCGATGATCGCAAACGTGCGCCGGCGCGCCGCTTCTTGTTCAGGTGTCAGGGCCATGGGCCGGGCTGATACAGGGGTGCGCCCGAAACGTCAAAACCGCCGGAATCCCGGCCTGAATCAGCCTTCCCGCACCGTCTCGGTCAGGAAATGCCGCCCCTCGCGGTCCTCGATCTCGATCACCCAGAGATCCCGGTCCATCTTCAGCCGCTTGGCGATCAGCGCATCCACGCCGGCCTCGTCCTCGGCCGACAGCCGTTCGAACTCCGTCGGCCCCTCCGGACTGAAAGCCGGCGCATACAGGATGGCCTCCCCGCGCGCCCGCGCGACCTTCACCAGCACATCCCCGCGCTGCTCGTCGCCCCGGTGCACGATGGTCGCAAACGCCCCCGCCACGCTGGCGCGGCGCAGCAAGGCTGAAACCCAGAGTTGAGCAGGTATCTCGCGTGGCATTCGCGCCCTTTACCACAATTTCCCCGGCTGGCGCCCCGATTGCACCCTAAGCCTTGGAAACACGTAAACCATTCGGCCGCCCGCAATGCTCATTACAGAAGCCACTGCCATTGCCGCCCAACACGCGCCGGATGCCCTGCATCCCGGCGCCACTGTTCTGATTGCTGTTTTTGCCCTGCTGTTCACCGGCCTCGTCAGCCTCGCTTTCGAGATGCGCGCGGAAACTGCTCACAGGCCGTAAACCCCATCTTCAATTCCTGCAGGCAGGGTCCGGCACATGTTGGGTCGCGCCTTAACCTTTGCCATGCTGACCAGCCTGGCCGCGCCTGCCGCCCTGGCGGATTCATCCGCCGTGCAGCGCACCTGGCTCGAGCGCGTCGCGATCAGCGCCGCTGACAAGAACTGCAACCTCTTCAGCGAAGGCGAACGCCTCGCGCTGCAGTCCGGCATCTACCAGGCGCAAGGCGAACTCCTGCGCGCCAACAAGACAGCCGCCGAAATGCAGAAGCTCGAGGCCGAAGTGACAGCCCACGCCCGCTCGCTCGGCTGCGCTCACCCGTCAGTGGTCGAAGTCGCCGCAACCATCCGGTCGAGCTACCGCCAGTTCGCCAAGACGTCCTACCTCGAATACCCCACGCCGCGCTCGACCTGGGCCGCCTCCCGCTCGGGCCACGACAAATGGGCCGTCGCCCAGACCGACAAGAAAACCAATGTCGTCTTCGGCCTCCGCCGCGTGAAGGACGACTTCAAGCTCGCCATCACAATGCCCGCCAAAGGCGCGATGCCGCAGACCGTCCAGCTCGTCATGCGCGACGCCGACAAGATGCCCGAAGCCTGGCTTGGCTCGATCACAGGCGCAACGAAAGATCTCGCGCCCCCGCCGCGTTCCATCGCACGCGTCGAATGGGCCGCCGAAATCCGCAAGGGAACCGACGCTGTCGGCGATCCGATCTGGATCTTCTATTTCAACGCCGCCGCTCTCACGCGCCTCGAAGCGCTCGACCCGCGCGAAAGCTTCCGCCTCGATTTCGTTCCGCCCCAGCGCGCAAAAGACCAGACCGTGAAAAGCGTGGCCTTCGAAGTCGGCGACATCCGCGCAGCTCACGCCTTCAGCCAGATCCCGCCGCCGGAATATCCAGCACCAACTGAAACGGCCGCAGCCGCAGCGCCTGCAGCACACTGATCTGCTGCACCGCGCCAGGGCTCTCTCGGGGTTGATCCCTCTACCAACATCGTCCAGTCTCGCCCCGTCCCCATTCAGCCGCAGAGCTCAACATGGCCGACATCGTCAACCTCAACGATCGCCGCAAGCGCAAGGCGCGTGAGGAACGTGAGACCGAAGCCGCTGCTAAACGCATGATGTTCGGCCGCACCAAGGGCGAAAAGAAGCGCGACGAAACCCAGAAGTCCGCCGACATCCGCAAACTCGACGGCGCCCGCCGCACCAAGGACGACGATCAAGCCTGATCGGCTAAGCTAGAACCGCCCCTGCGCGCGGAACTTCGCCATCAGCGGCGCATAATCGCTTGGGCCTTTGTCGAACGTCAGCCGATCTTCCGGTATCACCACCCAAGGCTGCTTGCTGCGCAGCCAGATATCGCCCACCGGCTCTATCCAGCTTGTGTCATCCAGCGTCCCGCCGCGCAGGCTCAGCACGCCCTTCGATGGCGTCTGCCCGTGCGCGATCCGGCTGCCGCAGTCTGCACAATACGTTCCCCAACGCTGCGTCCCGGCATCAGAGGTCCAGTTCACTTTCGCCGGCTCGCCCCGCGTGAACGAGAAAGCAGCCTCGACAATCGTCACCGGCGTCGAGAACGCGCCGCCGCCGATCTTCTGGCAGTTCGTGCAATGGCAGTTGTACACCATCACCGGCGCCGCGGAGACCTCATAGCGAAGCGCACCGCACTGACATCCGCCCACCAACGGCAACTTCGTCATCCCACCCTCCCAGATCGACTCGCACCGTTCTAAAGTATCGATCCGTCAGAACGTGTCAGCATGCGCCGCGCGTCTGCGTGATGCCGCGACGCGGCAGCGGATTTAATGTTACCGCCACCATCCCGCCCACCTGCGCCTCAATCCGGTCGCACACCGCGCTCACGCTTGGCCTCTGGCTTGCAAACCTGACTTGCAACCGAGGTTAGTCATGATGCGTATCCGTTCGATATCGACCCGCGTGACGATCCTGATGACGGCAATCGTGCTGGCCGCCCCGATCGTTACCAACATCCTGCTGGCGCTGGCCCACAACGCGCGCAGCTAGCGCTACGGCACGCCGCACGCCCGCCCGCTCTGCGGATGACACCGTCACACATTGCCGTCTAAGCTCTCCCGATCGGGGAGAGACGCCATGTTCGTAGGTCACTACGCCGCCGCCCTGGCCGCCAAGGCTGCCGAACCCCGCGCACCGATGTGGACACTCATCGCCGGCGCCCAACTGGTCGACATCGGCTGGTCCGCGCTCGTGATGACCGGCATCGAGCACGGCCGCGTCGACCCAACGCTTCCCGGCAGCGCGCTCGTGCTCGAACACATGCCGTTCACGCACTCTCTGCCCGCCGCCATCGCCTGGTCGCTCGCCGCCGCTCTCCTTGCGCGCTACGCACTCCGTCTCGTCTGGCCAACCGCCATCGCGATCGCCGCCGTCGTGTTCTCGCACTGGCTGCTCGATCTCATCGTCCATCGCCCGGATCTCGAACTCTACCCGCAGGGGCCCAAGCTCGGCCTTGGCCTCTGGGACCTCGAAGTCGCAGAGCAGGCGGTCGAGATCGGGCTGATCGCCATCGCCGGCATCTTCTGGTCCGCCCAGCGCATCCGCGCCGGCCAGCAAGCCTGGCCCACAGCAGCCTTCATCGCGCTGCTCGTCGCCGTCCAGATCATCGCCATGCTGATGCCCGCCGAAGCCGCCGACAGCGTCGCCGAATCCGGCGCAATGGCTCTCCCCACCTATCTGGTGCTGGCCATCGTCGCGATCTTCCTCGACGGCCGAAAACAGCCCCAGCGCGCCAATTCGCCTCAAGCCTGACCCCAGCCCAGCTGCATTGACGCGAGCGGCAGCATCCCCGACATGTGAGCCTGCACTCACAGGATGCCGCCATGACCGAAGTCACCCCGCTGTTCCGCCCCTTCAAACTCCGCGGAATGGAGCTCAAGAACCGCATCGTCATGGCCCCGATGACGCGTTCACGCTCGCCTGGCGCATTCCCCAACGCCGAGAACGTCGGTTACTACGAGCGCCGCGCCGCCAACGAAGTCGGCCTGATCCTCTCCGAAGGCACGCTCACCCGTCGCAAGGGCGCCTCCAACGACGCCAACATCCCGCTGTTCTGGGGCGATGAAGCGCTCGGCGGTTGGCAGAAGGTCATCGACGCCGTCCACGCCGCCGGCGGCAAGATGGGCCCGCAGATCTGGCACCAGGGCATGAGCCGCAAGCCCGGCACCGGCCACTTCCCCGACGCCCCGTCGGACGGCCCCTCGGGCATCACGCTCACCGGCAAAAAGATCGCCGACGAGCCCACCGAAGCTGACGTCCTCGACATGGCGCAGGCCTATGCCGACGCTGCAGCAGACGCCAAACGCCTCGGCTTCGACTGCATCGAACTCCACGGCGCCCACGCCTACCTGATCGACGAGTTCTTCTGGCCCGTCACCAACCAGCGCACCGACCGCTTCGGCGGCGCCAGCCTCGAACAGCGCTCCGAGTTTGCAGCCGAAGCCCTCCGCCGCTGCCGCGCCGCCATCGGCGACCTGCCGATGATCATCCGCGTCTCGCAGTGGAAATCAGTCGACTACAACGCCAAGCTCGCCACCACCCCGCAGGAGATGGAGCGCTGGATCAAGGTGCTGGTCGATGCCGGCGCAGACGCCATCCACTGCTCGCAACGCCGCATCCTCGAGCCGGAATTCCCGGACGTTGACGGCCCCAACGGCCTCAACTTCGCAGGCTGGGTGAAGAAACTCACCGGCATCCCGACCATCGCCGTCGGCTCCGTCGGCCTCTCGTCTGAATTCACCGGCGCCTTCCGCGGCGAGGGCTCCGCCGCCGGCAAGTTCGATGAAACCATCGAGCGTCTGGATCGTGGCGAGTTCGACCTCGTCGCCGTCGGCCGCGCCATCCTGCAGGACCCGGAATGGGTGGTGAAAGTCAAAGCCAACCGCTTCGATGAACTGCGCGACTACGACGCCGCAGCTCTGCAGACGTATTACTAATCGAGGTTACCGGAACCGCTGCAATCCTTCACCAATCGATGAAATTTCATCGGTTCCGCCTAACCGTATCTCAAGCTCATCGCGGCATTCTGTCCACAAGCGATGGTCTTGGGGGCAAGCATGAGCTTTGGAAAGCGCACGAAGGGCGAGGGTCATCCCGCACGTGATCTCCTTCCGCCGATGGAAGAAGCCGCACCCACATCCGTCCGCACCAAGGTCGCCAACCCCGGCAGCATCGACAAGGGCTTCATCGCCCTCGCAGTCGGCGTCGTCCTGGTCTCCGGCGGCGGCGCACTCGCAGCCCCGTCCGTCCTCGACATGTTCGGCACACACGTCCGCCCCATCGAACAAGTCGTCGCCGGCCTCGACCGCGCGCAAGCCAAGGCCGCGCTCGCCCGCGAAGCCTTCCCCGACAATGAAGGCCGCGCCTTCATGTCCGCGCTCCAGACCAACTTCCCCACCGACCACGACAACCTCACCACCGTCCTCGCCGACGAAGCCCTCGGCGGCGGCGATCGAGACGCGCTGCTCCAGGAATTCGCCAAGTGGTCGATCGGCTTCGCAGCCCCCAACATGATGGCCATCAGCCGCACCGGCGCAGAAGGCTTCGACGAGCTGATGAACATGACAGATGGCGCACTCACGCTCGTTGAAAGCACCGCCGGCTGCACGACCAAACAGCTCGAAGCCTTCATCGCCAACCCGGAGAACATGCAGAAGCCCTGGGCCTACGGCTCGGACGGCTACAAGTTCTCGATGCAGACCAGCGCAACGCTCATCAAGCTCGCCGCCAAGGGCCGCAACGCCCCGCCGGCGCCTACCGACATGCGCGATGAAGACAACCAGGCCTTCATGACCTTCTTCATCGGCATGATGACAGACCCGCAGGTCGGCCAACTCATGAAAGCCAGCGCCCGCTCGCGCGGCCCGAACGCTGTCGCCTCAATGCCGGACGTCGACATCTGCAAGCTCGGCAAGTCGATCACCTACAAGCTGCGCCGCCTGCCGCACGGCACCAAGGAGCGCGTCTTCGGCATGGCCGCCCAGGGCTTCAGCCAGATGCAGGGCCGCGTCCTGAACGACATCATGTCGGGCAAGGGCGGCGCGAGCTTCCAGAACGGCCTGCCGCTCATGCTGCCCCAGGGCTCAGCAGCAGCCCTCGGCGAGATGCAGTACCAGGCGCGCCACTAACGCTGCCTGGAACTACTGGCCAGCCTTCATCGGCTCGACCAACTCGCCATTCGCCCAGCGACCTGCCGCCATCAACGTGCCGTCCGGTCCCCAGACAACACCGAAGCCGTTGCGCGTGCCATCACGCATCTCGCCTTCGTACTTCTGCCCGTTGGCAAACGTGAACACGCCGCGGGACTGCCCATTGCCGCTCGTCTCCTGGCCGGCAAAGTTGTCGCCATTCTTCCAGTACGTCACGCCATAGCCAGACGCGCCGCCACGCGTGTGCTCACCCTCATAGCGCGCCGCGCCGCCGGTATTGTTCGGATTGGACCCGAACTCATAGACCCCAAGGCCCGAGCTCAGACCGTCGCGCAACTCGCCGCGATAACGATCGCCCGCATTGGCGGCGCTGCCGCTGACCCGCACGCCGAGACCGTTGGGCGCACCGCCGGCAATCTGCGCTTCATACTGATCGCCATTCGCCGCCACGATGCTGCGCAGGCCCGTAGCGCCAGCCGCAGCCGTCGCCGCATCACGCGCCTGAGACGCACGCCCGTTCGCTGACGCCTGAGCCCGCCGCGCTGCTTCCGCCGCTGCTTTCACTTCGCCCGAAATCTGGTCGAGGCTGAACGCCGACTGCTTCTTGTTGATCGCCGCCAGCGCCGTCCGCGCCGTCGAAGCCTGCGCACCCGTCGGATACGCCGCGAGATAGGATTGATACCCAGCCGCAGTCGCCGTCCGCTCAGCGCTAGCCCACGCCGCCGCATCCTGCTGACCCAGCGCCAGCGCATCAGCATCGACCGCAGCAACAGTCGCAGCCGCGGATTGCGTCGCCACCTTCGCTGCAGCCTGCGCTTCCGCCACACGCTGCCGATCCGCCTCGGCCGCTGCGTTCGCGGCGTTCGTCGTCGTGGCCGTCGCCGCAATGATCGGCGCCTTGGTTGAACGCGCCCCAGCAGCCTTCTGAATCGCATCCGCAAACGTGCGCAGATCGCGCGGCGCAGCCGTCAGCAGAGCCGGCGCCGGCTTCCTGCCTTCGCTGGCAAACAGCTTCACGGCGCGAACCGTTTCCTCACTGCCCTGACCATCAATCGCGCCGTCATAAATCGACAGCGCGCTCAAGCCGCTCTGGATATCGCGGATCGCCAGCGCCCGCTCCGAGCTCAGCGACGACAACCGCTCCGTGGCCGCAGCCGCCATCGCGCCAGGCACGACACCCTTCGCCGGAAACTCGGTAAGATAGGCCTGATAAGCGCTGTCATTGTCCGTGGTGACAGCCTTCACCCACGACTGCGCATCGCGCACGCGCAGCAGCGACCGCGCCGTCTCCGCATTGCTCGACCGCGGATAGTCGGCAACGTAATCGCGCAGCGCGACCACACTGTCGCGATTGACCCGCGTCCAGCTCGCCGCCGACTCTGCGGTATCTTCAACACCTGCCGCCGCCGTCGACGTCGATGCATTCTCAAGCGATGCAACCTGCGTCGCCTCAGGCGCGCTCGCTACGCTTTCGCCCGAACGCCACCCCAGCGGATCGACATACCAGACGCCTGCGCCGGCAGCCGCCACAACGCCAAACGCCAACAGCGGCCCAAGCACGCCCGACCGCTTCGGCTCGCGATAGGATCGCGACGACGACTCGCGGCGCGAAGCCTGCGGGTTCAGACGCTGAACTTCCGAAGGCCGATCGAAGTCGAGCGAATGATCGAAATCAATTCCACGCGGCGGCGGAAGCGGGCGCTCCGGCGGAGCAGGACGCTCGACGCGTTCCGGACGCTGGGGCCGCTGCGGCCGCTCGTAAGAATGCAACCGCTCGACCGATTGATGACGCTGCTCGACGTTCGGCGCGCGATCAGCCTGTTGCCTGCGATGCGGTCTCACGCTCTGCGGCAGGCCGGCGAGCAAACGCAAAGCCGAGATAACTTTGCGCAAGCTCATGTCTTCGCGGTCACCCGACCAGCGACTGAGATCGGACACCTCGACCTGATCGAATGGACGCGGCGGCGAGGCCGGATCGATCTTCACCTGCACCAGCTTGTTCTTGTAGAGGCCCGTTGCCGCTTCAGAACGAACTGTCTCCGAGCCGCGCGAGTATCCCGACCACACGACCAGAATAGCGCTCGCCGAAGCGAGCTTCACATCGAGTTCGGCGCTGTTGCTTGACGACCCTTCGGCGGGATCCAGCCATACGTCCCAACCTTCGTGGCCGAGCAGTTCGCCCAGCCGTCGGACGTTCTCGCGATCCTCGCGCGCATACGAAACGTAGATATCCGTCATGGCGGCCCCTCTGGGCTGCCCCCCTGTTTACCCTAATACCAGCAGCAGAGCGGGTTGTGGAGGTGGTGCGTCAACGTGCAAGCGCATTCGCCTGCCAGACTACGTCCGGACGTCACCTGAAGCTCAGGATTCGACTTTTTCGCCTGGGAAATAGACGGCGATCGTCGATCCGCCGCCTTCGCGGCTCTCAATGTCCAGCCGGCCGCCGTGCAGTTCGGCAAAGGCGCGCACGACCGACAGGCCAAGTCCCGCACCCTTCTGCTTTTTCCCTGCGCCGCCTTGTTCATACGCGCGCGACAGACGCGTCAGCTCGTCCGGGCTGATGCCAACGCCCGTGTCCGACACGGCGAGCAGAGCGCCGCCCGGTCCTTCCACGGCGGAAACTTCAACCCGCCCACCGGCCGGCGTGAACTTCAGCGCGTTGGAAATCAGGTTCAGCGCAATCTGGCGCACCGCCTTGGAGTCGGCGAACGCCTCGACATCGTCGCCCACCAATTCAAGCTCGATCTGCTTGCGCGTCGCCTCATCGCGCATGAAGTGCACGGCTTCATACGCCATGTCCGTCAGGCTCAGGACATCGCGATGGATTTCGTAACGCCCGGCCTCAAGTCTTGCGAGATCAAGCACATCGTCCACGATCAGCGTCAGATTTTGTCCGCCCTCATGAATGAGCGTCGCGTATTCCTGATAGCGATCCGTCAGCGGACCGAAGACGGCATTCCGCATCATGTCCGCAAAGCCGACGATCGCGTTCAGCGGTGTGCGCAGCTCGTGGCTGGTCTGCGCAAAGAAGGTCGTGCGTTGTTCAAGCTGACCCTTCGCCACCTCGGCCTCGGCCTTCGCGGCTTCCGCCGCAGCCAGCGCATCGCGCAGTTCCGCTTCGAGTATTTTCAATTTCGCCGCCGCGACCGGATCTGCCTTCGGCGGTTCCGGCTGTTTGACAGGAGCAACCTGCACGACCTGCCTGCGCACCGGCGCAGCCGTCACCGCAATCGCGCCAACCAACACCACGCCCGCAACGCCATAACCCATGGCAAGGATCGCAGCGTCGTGCGTGTGGAGCCAGGATCCTCCCGCTCCCGCAACGATCGCAGCTGCAAGACCCACCAGAGAGAAGCCGGCGATCTCGCCTGTCAGCCGCGAGCTGCCAGAAGACCAGGCCACCGCTACGGCAACTGCGAAGTTCACCATCATGGCGGTCGACCCGCCCGTGCTCGCCGCGCCGAGCGTGGCAAAGACAACCCAAAGCGTCGACTCAACCTCGGCAATTCGTGCCTCGGTTGTCGATCCGCGCATGAACATTCCAACCAGGGGTGGCAGAATGGCGCACGCATAGATGAGGGCGCTGTCCCGGAAAGGCACGCCAAGGAACACGCCCCAGGCTGCCGCCAGGGTCGCAAGTCCTAACCATATCGCGCGGGACGCCGTCATTTCTAACGAACGTTCCGCAGGCGACGGCTTGTGAGGCCGGGTTCCATCAAGCATCCTAACCGCGTGTAAATGACTCACCCCCCAGACTCCATTTGCAAGCACATTGCGGGCCGCGTCTGCTAGGTTGCAGTCAGTCCCCTACGGCCCTTGGTTTTTTCTGTCGGAGGTTCCCATGCGTTCCGAGCTCAAGTTCTGCGCCGCCATCCTCGCTCTGGCCGCGATCGCCGCCCCGGTTGCGATGTCCCAAACGCCGGCAAGTCCCACGCCTGAAAAGCGAATGTTGCCCACGTCGGCAGCCGCTTATGGTGAATATCAGGGCGAAGTTTCACAGATCATGTCCAAGGAGCTCAGCAGCGCCGCGGACCTCGACGAGGCCATGAACACGTTCGGCGCGCCGAACCCGGCCCAGCTGTCCTCCGGCTGGATCTCCTACTCGGCCATCCTCGCCGCCCAGAACAAGGAATTCGTCGACGCCGTCCGCGATATCGACAGCTATTACGGCCGCGAGCGCGTCATGACCGGCATGCGCAACGATGTCGGCTACGCCCGCACCCTGAAAGGCGGCGAAGCTGCCCTCCAGACCGCCCTCCAGGTCAACTCCAAGGATAGCGGCCGCATCTCCAGCGCCGGCGCCTACGTGAAAGAGCAGTCCTACAAGCTCCAGAACGTCACCTGGGGCAAATCCAAGGTCAAAGACGCCAACGGCAGCGTGAAATCCCTGGCGGTCGCCTCGAAAGCCGCCCGCCCGGTCACCGACGCCGCCGAGAAAGTCTTCTCCGGCCCGGACATGAACGCGATGCTCGCCAGCGTCGCCGCTTCGCCCGCCAGCGCCGGTTCGGTCTGGGATAAGGTCTCGGTCCTCGCCGCCAGCGCCCCGGGCAACGCCTTCTCGGCGCTCTCGCCGGTCGCCGCTTCGTCGGGCCTCAAGGTCGATCCGAAATACAACGGCACGGCCAACCGCATGGTCACGCTCGCCGCCTTCCACGCCATCGAAGCCGACAAGACCAACACCAACGACGTCAAGGCAGCCATGAACGACTCGATGTCGGTCGCCTGCCTCGAAGAAGCGCAAATGCAGCTCTTCTCGTGCGTGTCGGCCGCTCACGTCCGCTCGGACCTGACCTTCTGCCTCGCCCGTCACGGCCTGAAACTGCCGGGCGAAGACGTCCGCTCGATGGGCGGCTGCTTCTCGGAAATCGCGAAGTAGGCTGATCAGCCAACCCAAGTTCGAACCGCCCCGGCCAAAAGCCGGGGCGTTTTCGTATCTGCCTCAGCCCTTGCGCCTCTCCCGCCACCGCGCCATGTCACGCGCATGACCGTTGCCGATGCCGCCCAAGACATGCGCGAAGACTTTGCCTTCCTCGGCGACTGGGAAGCCCGCTTCACGCACCTGATCGACCTCGGCAAGGCGCTGCCGCCGCTGAAGGACGAGGAGTACAACGAGCTCAACAAGGTCCGCGGCTGCTCCAGCCAGGTCTGGCTCGTCGCCGAACCCTCGACCAAGACCCCCGGCGCGCTCCACTTCCGCGGCGCCTCCGACGCCGCCATCGTCGCCGGCCTCGTCGCGATCATCGTCAACCTCTACGCCGACCAGCAACCGGCAGACATCCTCGCCTTCGATGCGCCTGCCTTCTTCAAGGAGATCGGCGTGGCCGACGCGCTGACGCCCCAGCGCTCCAACGGCCTTGCCTCCATGATCACCCGCATCCGCGCCATCGCAGCCGCAGCCTAGCGCGCCACCAAGCGATCATAAGCCATCGCCACTTCCTCCAGCGCAGCAGCCGCCGCCGCCTCGAACCTGCGCCCGCTAAGCCCGAAGCGCTCCCGCATCGTCCGCAACGGCGTCGCCTCGACGCACAGCGCCCACACCAGGCTGAACGCCTCGATGCTCGTGAACCGCTTCACCTTCTGCAGCCGCGCCGCCGTCCGCGCAGCCATGCCGTGAAAGCCGCCGCCCGTGCCGCTGCGCCTCTGCCGATCCACCGGCCCCGCATCCCAGTTCATCGTCAGCCCGCGACTGTTCTCGCGCTGCTCGACGTCCGAGATCAGCTTCAGCCCCGCCTCGATGTGGCGCATCGTCAGCGGCCCTTCGCCGGCCTTTGCCCGCCACACCAGCGCAGCAAAGCCGATCTCCGCCTTGCGCACCCGCTCCCGCCGCGACGCCTCGATGAACGCCCACGGCTCCAGCGGCGGCCTGCGCTCCACCACCGCATCCGCCACTACATAGACGTCCGGCTCAAGCGCCCGCAGCCGCCCCGCAGCCGCCAGCGCCACCACCTCCGCATCCTGCAACAGCAGACGCGCCCGCCCGCGCCGGTCCGCACTCACCAGCACACTCCATCCCACAGGCGTCCGCGCCAGCCGCCGCCCGCTCAGGCTCAGCGCCCGCATCACCCGCTCGACGTAATCCGCCCGGTCCTCAACCGGCCTGACCTCGCCCTCACACTGGCCCTCGTTCGCCCCAACCTCGCTCATGACGTCACCGGCAAACGCACGGCCGAAGCCTCGAGCGCGTCCATCCACTGGTCAAAGCCCGGATTCTCGCGCCGCTCTTCCATCACCAGGCAGGCATGGCGCACGGTCGACCGGTCCCGCCCGAAGGCCCGCGCCACCCGCCCCAAGCTCATCCCGAACCCAACGCTCGCCAGATACATCGCGACCTGCCGCGCAAATGCGCTGCGATAGTCCCGCCTGCCGTCGGTCACGGCCTCAATGCTTGCCCCGCACGCCCCAGCCGCCAGCGCGATCGCGATTTCCGCCCGCGCTTGGTCAGCCTTCATCTGTATTCTGAAATCCAATCCAACCTCCTGACTCGATACGGCCAGTATCGCACCAAACGGGAGGGTGTAGGATAACTTTCCTAGACATAGGACTATAGTCCTATACTAAGTCGATGATTTCATTGGGAAACTATTTTCAGCCGGCCCGCAGATCTGCGGAATAGGACCCATCCATGCGACACGCTGGCCGGCCTGTGGATTGTTACATAAGTGACGCATAACCGTCATTTACCCGTCGCCTAACTGTCATAACCCCTCGCCCGTCGGACCGTAGTCTGCACCAGACCCGGCCGCACTTTGGGATCCATGAGGGGACAGCATGTCACTGAACGCAACGCTGCGTTGTGCAGTGGCGCTGGCGGCGCTCGCGGTGGCTTCGGCCACGGCGGCTTACGCCCAGACGCCCGCTGACCAGACGCCGACCACCGTCCAGACTACGCCCGCCACGCCTCAGACCAGCCAGGAACAGCTCGACCAGCTGACCCCTGAACAACAAGCACAAGTCAAAGCCATCGTGGCGCAGATGCTCGCCGAGCAGAAAGCCGCCGCCGAGCAGGTCGACCAGCTCGCCCTTCCGCCGCCGCCTCCGCCAACCGTCGCCACCTCGTGGTCCGGCGGCTCGCCCCGCACCACGGAAGAAGACCGCATCTTCAAGATCAATGGCCGCGTCATGTACGACGCGTTCAACCTCTCTACGGACGATCTCACGACCGTAAACCAGAACTACTC
This sequence comes from Hyphomonadaceae bacterium, assembly GCA_965229115.1. Lineage (GTDB taxonomy): Bacteria > Pseudomonadota > Alphaproteobacteria > Caulobacterales > Hyphomonadaceae > UBA7672. Next base: position 2,548,505 of record CBDDIR010000003.1, read on the forward strand.
GCGCAGCTTCGTCCGCCGCGCCTTCCTCGGCGTCGAAGGCCAGTTCACGCAGAACTGGAAGTACAACATCAAGCTGCAATTCCAGCCGGGCGCGGACCAGGCGACCTCCACGGTCACCACCGTCCGCCTCTGCCAGAACACCGCCACCAACGCGATCGTCCAGCGCGCAAACTGCGCCACGGGCGAAGCTGATCGCGGCCCAACCGTCACTGCCGTCGCCACCTCCGGCGCCGACACCGAAGTCGGCTTCGACGACGCCTTCATTCAGTATGTCCTCGGCGACTGGGAAATCACGCTCGGCCAGAACAACCAGGTCTCGCCGATGGAAGACCGCACGTCCTCGCTGAACATCCCGTTCAACGAACGCTCGGGCTACATCAACGCTTTCGGCTTCACCAAGATCGCCTCGATCGCGGTGGCGACCGGCGGCGGCAACTGGTCGGCGGGCGTTGCGCTGCAGGGCGACGACTTCAACAACCCGGAATCGACCAACCTTGGCGAAACCGTCGGCCTCGAAGGCCGCGCGACATGGGCGCCGATCTATGATCGCACGCCTGACGGCATCACTGTCCTGCATGTGGGCGTCAACGCCCGCGTGCGCGACAATGGCGGCGGTTCCGATGCTTCGGGCAATCGCGGTCCCGGCTTCCGCTACCGTGCGCGTCCGAACACCGGCTATGGCGACCGCTTCGTCGACACCGGCTCCCTCGCCTTCGCGCAGGACACTTTCTATGGCGCCGAAATCGCGGGCCAGCTCAACGAGTGGGGCTTCTCTGGCGAATACGGCCAGCTGAAAGCCAAGCCGCAATCGGGCACCACGCTCGGCGCTTTCGAGCCGACCTTCCAGGGCGGCTATTTCGACGTCTTCTGGTCGCCCACCGGCGATGGTCGCGTGTACAACGGCAAGGACGGCTCCTTCAGCCGCATCGTGCCGCGCCGTACGCTCGGCTCGGATGACGGTATCGGCGCAATCCTCTTCGGCCTGCGCTACGACTTCCTCGACCTGACCGACGGCCTCATGGACGGCGGTGAACAGAAGGGCATTACGCTCCAGGCTACCTGGCAGCCGCTCGCCTTCTTGAAGTTCCAGGCCGACCTCTCGCACCTGGATATCGAACGTCCCAGCAGCCCGCTCAGCGGAACCGCAGACGTTGTCACAATACGTTCGCAGATCGAGTGGTAATCACCTCACCACGCTGGCGACACGAACGCCGCAACAAGTTTTCAACTGGAGAAATGCATGTTGAATCAGATCGCTAAAGGTCTTGGCCGCGCCGTACGCGTCGCCGCCGTGGCCACCGTCCTCGCGGGCGGAATTGCCTCCGCCTACGCCCAGGACATCACCGGCGCAGGCGCCACCTTCCCGGCCCCGATCTACACGAAATGGGGCGAGCAATATAAAGCCACCGGCGCTCCGGCTCTGAACTATCAGGGCGTGGGCTCGGGCGCTGGCGTCACCCAGATCATCAACCGCACCGTCGACTTCGGCGCGTCGGACACCCCGGTCGCTTCCGAGCGTCTGGCTTCGAACAACCTGCTGCAATTCCCGGCCGTCATCGGCGCCGTGGTTGTGGTCGTGAACATCCCGGGCGTTGACGGCAACGCGCTGAAACTCACGGGCCCGGTTGTTGCGGACATCTATCAAGGCCGCATCCGCATGTGGAACGCCAAGGAGATCAAGGATCTCAACCCGGGCGTCACGCTCCCCGCCGTCGCGATCGCTCCCGCCTATCGCGCCGACTCGTCGGGCACGACCAACATCTTCACGTCCTACCTCGCGGCCGTGAGCCTGCCCTTCCAGACCAACGTTGGCGCCGCCAACTCCGTGCCGTGGAAAACCGGCGTCGGCGCTCCGGGCAACGCTGGCGTTGCTGCCGCCGTGCAGAACACCAAGGGCGGCATTGGCTATGTCGAGTACGCCTACGCCACCGAAAACAAGATGCAGACGCCGCAGCTTGAGAACCGCGCCAAGAAGTCGGTGAAGCCGACCGTCGCCGGCTTCAACGCCGCTGCTAGCCAAGCCAACTGGAAGAACGCCCCGAACATGGCTGCTTCCATGATCAACATGGCAGGCGACACCACCTGGCCGATCGTCTCGGCCACCTACGTCCTCGTTCCGAAGAACCCGTCGGACGCAGCCCGCGCCACCAACGTGCTGAAGTTCTTCGACTGGGCCTTCAAGTCGGGCGGCCCGGCTGCCGACCAGCTGCACTACATCGCCCTGCCGAAAGACGTGCAGGACCAGGTCCGCGCCAAGTGGAAAACCATCTCCGCCAACGGCACGCCGGTCTGGAAATAGGCGATAACCACCGAAAATGGCGGGGCGGAGAAATCCGCCCCGTTCCATTTGTCACAAAGACTGAATAACAGACGTGCGTTCGCGTTGCGCATACCCGGGGTGCTCAGGGGCTTGATGATGGAAACCACCGCGCCAGCCAAAGCGCTGCCAGCCAAGTCGTTGATCGGTACGCGCAAGCCGCACCTCGCCGACAACTCCTTCCACATCAGCCTCTACATCGCCGGCGGCATCGTCGTCGTCGTGCTCGCCTCCATCCTGCTCATCATGTTCCTCGGCGGCCGCCAGGCCTTCGAGACCTTCGGCATCGGCTTCATCTGGTCGACCGAATGGAACCCGGTGACGTCGATCTACGGCGCGCTCCCCGCCATCACCGGCACGCTGATCACCGCCCTGCTCGCCATCATCATCGCCTGGCCGATCGGCTTCGGCATCGCCTTCTTCCTCACCGAGCTGTGCCCGCGCGCCCTCCGCGCCCCCCTCGGTATCGCCATCGAGCTCCTCGCCGCCATCCCGTCCATCGTTTACGGCATGTGGGGCTTCTTCGTGCTCGCGCCCTTCATGGCCGAATACGTCCAGCCCTGGCTCACCGAGACCTTCGCCTGGATCCCGCCGCTCGGCGAAAACTTCTTCTGGTTCTCGGCCGCCCCCCTCGGCGTCGGCCTGATGACCGCCTCGCTCGTCCTCGCCGTGATGATCCTGCCCTTCATCGCCGCCACCACGCGCGACGTTCTCCTCTCCACCCCGCAACTCCTGAAGGACGGCGCCTACGCCATGGGAGCCACCCGCTGGGAGTCGCTCACCAGCGTCGTCATCCCCGCCGTGCGCGGCTCGCTCTTCGGCGCCGTCTTCCTCGGCCTCGGCCGCGCGCTGGGCGAGACGATGGCCGTCGTCTTCGTCATCGGCAACGCCACGCGCATGCCCGACAGCTTCTTCGCCCCGTCCGCCTCGATCGCCTCGGTGGTCGCCAACAACTTCCCCGAATCCGAACCCGGATCGATCCAGCTCGCGGCCCTCCTCGGCCTCGGCTTCATCCTGTTCGTCGTCTCGTTCGGCGTGCTCGCGCTTGCACGCCTACTCCTCCGCCAAGAACGCATGGCATAATGGAACGCATGGCATGAGAACGCTCTCCGCCCACGCCAAGGCCCGCTACTTCCGCCGCCAGGCCACCGACTTCATCATGGGCGGCCTCTGCGTGCTCGCGGCCATCATCGGCCTGATCATGCTGGCCCTCATCCTCTACATGCTGTTCTCGCGCGGCTTCGCCGGCCTCTCGCTCGACGTCTTCACCAAGTCGATGAGCTCCACCGGCACGGGCGGCGGCCTCGCCAACGCCATCGTCGGCTCGCTTATCCAGGTCGGCATCGGCTCGATGATCGGCGCGCCGCTCGGCATGATGGTCGGCGTCTATCTCTCCGAAGTCGGCAAGGACTCGAAGTTCGCGCAGGTCGTCCGCTTCGTGAACGACATCCTGCTCTCGGCCCCGTCCGTCCTCATCGGCCTCTTCGTCTATCAGATCGCTGTCTCGCCGTTCAAAGGCTTCTCCGGCATCGCGGGCGCCATCGCCCTCGCCCTGCTCGCCATGCCGGTCGTCGCGCGCACCACGGAAGACATCCTCCGCCTCGTGCCCCAGGCCTACCGCGACGGCGCCATCGCCCTCGGCAGCCGCGAGAACGAAGTGGTCCGCAAGGTCGTCCTCCCCGCAGCCTTCGGCGGCATCCTCACCGGCATCCTCCTCGCCGTCGCCCGCATCGCCGGCGAAACCGCGCCGCTGATCTTCACCTCGCTCGGCAACTCCAACTGGTCGACCGACCTCACCAAGCCGATGGCCAGCCTGCCGATCGCGATCTACCGCTACGCCGGCTCGCCCAGCGCCGACCTCATCCAGCTCGCCTGGACCGGCGCGCTGCTCATCACCGTCGGCGTCCTCCTGCTCAACGTGATCTCGCGCGTCTCGCTCGCCTACGTGAAGCGCGGCCAGGGCTGAGGTAACAAGCCTGCAAGTGGACAACACCGCCTCATCCCGCTAGCCACGCGGGATGAGCACGTCCCAACCCGCGGCAGCCCGCGCCCCCGGCCTTCACCTCAAAGTCGCCAATAGCGGCCCGGTCACATCCCCCACGCGCATCAACCTGCGCCACATCAATGCGTTCTACGGCGCCAAGCAGGCGCTGTTCGACGTGAACCTCGAAATCCCCGACAACGCCGTCACGGCTTTCATCGGCGCCTCCGGCTGCGGCAAGTCCACCCTGCTGCGCTGCCTCAACCGCATGAACGACACGATCCCGAACGCGCGCGTCGAAGGCGAAATCCTGATGGACGGCGTCGACGTCAACGCCGCCAACATAGATCCCGTCTCCGTCCGCACGCGCATCGGCATGGTCTTCCAGAAGCCCAGCCCCTTCCCGATGTCGATCTACGACAACGTCGCCTACGGCCCGCGCACCCACAAGATCGCCACCACAAAGGCAGACCTCGACGAGCTCGTCGAAAAATCGCTCCGCCGCGCCGCCCTCTGGGAAGAAGTGAAGGATCGCCTCGACAAGCCCGGCCTCGGCCTCTCCGGTGGTCAGCAGCAACGTCTCTGCATCGCGCGCACGCTCGCCGTCTCGCCCGCCGTCATCCTGATGGACGAGCCCTGCTCCGCGCTCGATCCCGTCGCCACCGCCCACATCGAGCAGCTGATAGAAGACATCCGCAAGCACACCTGCATCGTCATCGTCACCCACTCGATGGCGCAGGCCGCCCGCATCAGCCAGATCACCGCCTTCTTCCACCTCGGCAAGCTGATCGAAACTGCCCCCACCGCCGAACTCTTCACCGCCCCGAAGATCGAACAGACGCAGGACTACATCACTGGAAGGTTCGGCTAGCGCGCCACCGTCGCCAGTGAATGCCCTCTTCCCCCGCGTGCGGGGGAAGTACGGCGAAGCCGGGATGGGGGCGAGTTACGTCCACGACTGTGTAAACCGCCGCTCCGCAAATCCGACTTGCCCCCAACGTCTCGCCGCTTCGCGTCGATCCACTTCCCCCGCACGCCGGGGAAGAGCTCAACAACCGCCGGCCCACACAACAATCAAAGTTAGTTCGGCCCGAACGCACTCCGGATCGACTCGCGGTTCAGAACCTTCTCCGCCTCGCGCCGCCCGATCAGCAACACCGGCCGATACCGCACATCCATCATCGTGTCCTTGCACTTGTCCGGATTGCGCGAATGGCCAGACGACACCGCGCTGCTGTTGCGGATGAACTCAGACGCGCCCAGCTTGCAACGCACCTTCGCGCGCTGATCCGCCAACAGCTTCCACACCTCGCCATCGGGCGAGTTCGGGCCATACAGCAATTCCGAATTATTGCTGTTCACCACGCTCACCACCGTGTCGCGTTTCTCGCGCGGATGCGTCGTGCGGTAGATCTTCACCACATACGTCCACGGCAGGTCCGCATCGCGGAACTCGTCCTCGATCACATAGACAAGGATCGCGCACGCTTCCGCCGGCCGCACATCCGCGAACTTCCCGCACGCCTGCCCGCGATCGAGCTGCTCCAGCAACACATCCGCCTTCTCGCGCAGGATCTCGAAATGCTCCGGATTGTCCGGATTGATTTCCTGCGGAAAGTCCGGAAGCGGCGCGAACTTCGCGTGGCAGCGGATGATGTCAGGATTGATCGCCTTGCGGTGCTGCTCCACCGGGCAGTCGCCGCGGCTGGCGACCTTGCTCATGTCGACCTGCATGAAATCGGCGGAAGCCGGCGCCTGAGCACTCGCCGTCTGCACGGCTGCGATGTGAACGGCGCCGAACATCATCAGCCCGGCGGCAAACCCAAAAGCCCGTCCGATGGAGAACATTGAACTCTCCCGTCTCTCGCCCAATTTGTAGCTCAAGCCGGAACGCTGGCAATCCAGCCGCCCGTTCACCGTTCACAGAGCTCGCAAGGCGTAATGTCTTGACGCGCACCTTGCCCGCCGGGCAGATGCCTCAAGTCACGGAGACCCCAATGCCCCAGAAAGAGATGCGCATCATTCCGAAACCGGCAGGCGAGGCCATCGTCCTCGAACCGGAAGCCGGCAAGCTCGCGCTCGAAGGCAATGGCGACACCACCTACCGCTGCGGCGCCTGCAAGACCCGCCTGATGGACAATGTCAGCCACATGGACGTCTTCCACGGCGAGCCCTTCGACGCCGTGAAATGCCCGAAATGCGGCAAGTACAACCAGGTCCCCGACGAAGACCACCACCACCATCACTAGCCCTTCCGGGCAGTCGGATGTTCCCCGCAAGGCCGCCAACGGCGGCCGAGCGTTCCCCACCCGATTCAATTCCGTTCCCCCTCCGATTCAGCCCCGTTCCCCCACCCTGTGGATAACCCCAGGGTGTGGATAACCACGCGCGCCAGTCGTTGAGGGGTCCGTAGGGTGCATTGAAAATGCATCGAGTTACCGTCGCCAGTGACCGCGCTCTTCCCCCGCAAAGCGGGGGAAGTACCCGAAGGGGGATGGGGCGAGTCACACGCACCGCCCCCGCAACCCGCCCCCAACGTCTCGCCGCTTCGCGTCGATCCACTTCCCCCGCAAGCGGGGGAAGAGCTCAACAACCGCCGCCCTCCCCAAAGCGCTCATCCTGAGCAGGCCCGCAAAGCGGGCCGTCCGTCGAAGGACGAGCGCGAGACCCACAATAACAAGCGCAGCAACACTCACCGCGTAGGGTGCATCTTGATGCACCGCGACCGAACTCCGGTGCATCAAGATGCACCCTACATCCCCGCGCTGATCGAGCCGAAATGGAGGATGGAGCTGCACCGAAACCGCAGGACAACCAAAAACCTTCCCAAGCAATCCCAACGCACTAGCGCACAAACTTGGGGGACAGACCCTCCCAGATCCAACCCCCTCCCGGGCCGGCATTATACTCGCCCCCATGATCGCGCTTCTCTACGCCCTCTTGCGCACCCTCTTCCCGCACGACCCCGTCGCGCGGCTGCGCGAGCTCACGCGCGACTACATCCACTGGCTCATCCGCCCCCTCAGCGATCCGCGCGCCGTCGACCACCTGCAGAACAACGCAGAAGCCCGCCGCCACCTCCTCTCCCACATCACCGTCATCGAGCAGGGCGTGAACCTGCTGGTGCACCACCGCGCAAGACAACTCCTCCACCTGCCCTTCGAACACCGCGATGCTGCGCACCGCCACCTCGTCCGAGACAAGCCCGTCGACAGCATCGTCACGCGCCTGACGCGCCTCGTGGCGCTGTTCGACAATCTCGAAACGCTCGCAGCCCGCCGCGCGCAGCGCATGCAGCGCGACCCCCTCCGTCTCGATGCTCCGCATCGATCCACCTCCCCCAGTCTTCGACTGGTGGAGGCAAACCGCCTGCGCGCGTTCAACGTCCAGATTGCCTCCATCAGTGCGCAGCACTGGGGGAGGTGGATCGGCGCGACTTCGCGCCGAGACGGAGGGGGTGGCGCGTTCGCCCGCGGCCCACCCCACCAACCCCAATCCCAAAAACAACTTCGCCCGCGCCTTGCTGCTCAACAGCGAGGTCGCGGGCGTTTGTGTCTTACAAACCTGAGTGCGTTACGCCGCCAGCAGAGCGCCCGTATCGCGGCGCAGCGACATGTCGATCTGCAGCGCAGCGCGATCCGGATCGTTCAGCGCTTCGGCCGGCAGGTAGCGGTCATGGCAGAGCACCATGTCGGCTTCCACGCCATTCGAGGACACCGGCAGGCGCAGCCAGAAGTGCACCGAGCCATCGGAGAGTTCAGTCATGCCCGAGATCGGCATGGCGCGCAGCATCGAGCGCGCCGCCAGTTCAGTCCACATCGAACCGCCACGGCAGGCGTCGATCTCGCTCGTCGCCTTGCCACGCGCTTCGCCGCCGAAGACCTGCTGCAGGCCCGTGCCTGCAAGGCGGAAGCGGAATTGGCCATCATCGCAGCCGAGCAGGCTGATGTACGCCAGCTCGCGGTTGATCGCCGGAATATCGATATCTTCGCAGGTGATGAAGTTCCGGCCGCGGAGACGCTTGCTCCAGGCATCAAGAACTTTCTGCTGCCCGCGCGGAGCGGACACCGTTTGGTCGATCGCCATTCTCAGCCCCTTCAAGAGTCCAAAACGGCACGGTCAAAAGAGACCGGCAGCCGGCAGGACTTATGCTGTTTCCCGAACTCGCTCTGGCCAGCCCGACCAGTTTGCGAAGATCCGTTTTCTGAGGGAGCCGCCCCAACACAAACGCCCACAACACAGCGCGGCCCGGTGATTCGCATCACTGTCGACGAAGGTGATTCGGTTCGCAGAATCTGGCAAGCAGCCGGAGGAACGATTTCTTCATGTGCGTCAATAAAGTCTCAATGCAGTCCGTTGCGAAAACGATTCAATCGCACGCAGCGAAGAATTTCCAAGCAACGCCAGAGCGCTCTGCTTGAAGCAGCTCGCACTCTTCTCGATGAGAGCTGGATTCATTCCAGATTGCCGCAGCTAGATGCGGTAGCGCGCGCGATTCAACCACCTAGGTCTTGGTTGCAGCCGCGCACGCCTAGGCGCTTACTTTTTCGATTGGCCGAGGCCCATCTTCCGCGCGAGCTCGGAGCGCTGCTTCGCATAAGCCGGCGCCACCATCGGATAGTCCGCCGGCAGTCCCCACTTCTCGCGATACTCTTCCGGCGACATGTCATAGCGCGTGCGAAGGTGCCGCTTCAGCGATTTGAACTTCTTGCCGTCTTCCAGACAGACGATGTGGTCATCCGCCACCGACTTGCGAACCGGAACCGCAGGCTTCAGCTCCTGCTTGGTCTCGACCGTTCCCCCGCCATCAATCTCGCTCAGGGTCGCGTGCACCCGCTCGATCAATCGCGGCAGGTCCGCCACCGGCACGGAGTTGTGCGCCACGTAAGCGGAGACGATGTCCGACACCATCTCGATAAGATGAGAGCCCGCTCGCGATTCGCGTTCCATGTGCTCGTTGTCTTTCGGCCCAGCAGAATCGACTTCAGTCGACGCCAATACTGCACCGATATTCTGGTAGTTCTCGGAGACTGTAAATACCGGGGGCTTTTAGGTCGCGGATACGTGTATCGAATGCTGTCCTCAGCTATCGAAACAGCGAAATCACCAGCACAAGACCGAGTATTAGCACCGCCCAGATCGCCGTGGCGCTCAATGGAACCTTGCGCGAGACTACGCCATCGGCCGCGAAGACCTGACGGGTCGCGGCCTGAATTCCACCAATGGTTGCCGAAGTCAGGCCAGAAACGATCCGGCCAACCTTCCGAAGCGGCCCCGCCATCGCCCTGCCCGCCACCGGCCCGGCCTTCCGCCAGAGCCACTCGACATCGAGGATCACCCCCGGCTGCTCCTTCGGATAAGCCCGGACCCACCACACCACCATGAAAGCGAGCCCCGCAAACACCAGCAGCTGGAGCTGCTGCAGCACGTGAGACATCGAGAACAGGTCCTGCACCAGGAACTCCTGCGCCTGATCCCGGAACGGCAGCAGCGCATAGAACCAGCCCGGATAAAGTCCGATGATCAGGCAAAGCCCCGCGCCAAGCCCCATCGCGAGCAGCATGTTGAACGGTGCCTCTTCCGGCCGCTTCCCGCTGTCGCGCGCGAAGAACGTCATGAACGGAACCTTGATGCCCGACATCATCAACCCGCCCGCGCTCGCAAACAGCAGCAGCATCCAGACAGCAAACAATCCGGGTCCGGATTCAGCCGCCGTCGTGATCATCGTCTTGCTGGTATAGCCCGCGAGGAAAGGCAGCGCCGCCATCGAAGCAGAGCCCGCAAGACACGCCAGCGCCGTCCACGGCATCGTGCGATGCAGCCCGCCCAGTTCGCTCGCCTTCGTCGTTCCAAGCCGCAGCTGCACCGCGCCCAGCGTCATGAACAACAGCGTCTTGAACACGATATGCGCCACCGCATGGGCCGCTGCGCCATTGATCGACAAGGTCGATCCAAGACCGATCGCACACACCATGAGCCCGATCTGGTTGTTGGTCGAATAGGCCAGCACTTTCTTGAGATCGTTCTCCATCACGGCGAAGAAAACCGGATAGATCGTCATCGCCGCACCGATCCAGATCAGCGGATCATAGCCCGCAAAGAACCGCGCCAGCAGATAGACAGCCATCGTCGTCGTGTACGGCGACAGCACGACCGCGCCCGTCTCGGTCGTATTGGGATAGGCATCCGTCAGCCAGTTATGGATCAGGGGGAAGCCCGCCTTGATCCCAACGCCCACGAGGATCAGCATTCCGCCAAACGTCGACGGATCAATGATCCCGATCACCAGCCCGTTCCACAAGCCGCCAAGCCCGGTGATCAGATACGTCCCCGCCTGCACGCCATAGATCGCAGCGCCAGCGGTCAGCAGAAGCCCCGCAATGATCTGGATCGTCAGGAAACGCATGCCCGCGCGATAGGCCGGCCCCGTCCGCGTCGCAAAGACCAGCAGAGCCGAAGCAATCGTCGCCATCTCTGCGAAGATGACCAGCGTGATCAGGTCGCCTGCAAACACGACCCCAAGCGCTGCGCCCGCATAGACCAACCCAGCCGCATCCTGCAGCCGGTCACGCCGATGCAGCGAATAGACGCCGCCCAAGGCAGACGCGATCACGAAGCCAAGCCCGAAGATCAGCGACAGCGAGTCAGGGCGATACAGCGACAGCTGGAAGCCCATGAACACTTCGCGCGACACTTCCGTGCCCGCCACCGGCGGATACAGCATGACCATCAGCGCGACGACCGGTCCGCCGATCAGCGCAACCGCGCGCGTGAATGCATCCTTCGCCACCGCGACCAGCAAGGCCGCGATTATGAGGAAGAAGCCGGGGTTCATCGTCACGGCAAAATCGACGAGGCGGTCAACGGTCACGGCCGGCCTCCCCGCTGCGCGTGTCGTAGTAATCTTCCGGCCGCCGCAGCAGCTTGCCGAGCGGCCAGCCGCTCAACACGACGATGCCGCAGCCCACGAAGCCGACAATTCCAAAGAAGCCCGGCATGTTTGCAAGGCTCGTCACATTCTTGCCGGACAGCACCGTCTCGAGCGCAACCAGCACCGCGCCGAGCGCCGCGAGCAGCGCCATCGCGACACGGAAGAAGAACCTGCTGCGCATCCACGAGAACAGCAGCACCGACAGCGGATGCTCGCCCGGCTCGCCGAGCTGGACCTTCTCCTTCACGGGTTTCTCTTCCGCAGGCGCTTGCTCGATCGGTTCACTCATCGCGCTCTCTCCGCGATCGGCGCCAGATACTGGACAATCTCGTCGGCGAGCACGAACAGCACGAGGCACATCGCGGCGGTAACGATCAACGCCGCAACTGCCGGTCCCGGCGCGCCTCCCGGACGGATAAAGCCGCGCGAGGCAACCTCGCCCTGCGCCGGCAACAGGCCGCGCACCGCAACCGGCACGAGATAGAGCAGCCCAAGCAGCGACGACACGATCATCGCCGCCGCCGTAATCCATTCGAGCGTTCCGAACGCTGCCGTGATCAGCAGGAATTTCGACCACATGCCCGCAAACGGCGGCAGCCCGACGACGCACAATGCACCTATCAGGAAACAGCTGAACACGATCGGCATCGGGCGACCAAGTGCACGCATCTCCGAGACCTTGCTGGCGCCCGTCGCCACATAGATCGCACCCGCGCAGAAGAAGAGCGTCACCTTCGCAAACGCATGCACCAGCATGTGCAACCCGCCCGCCACAAGCCCCGCCCCAACCGGCAACAATGCCGCCGACGTGACATAGGCAAGCTGGCCTACAGTCGACCAGGCCAGACGCGACTTCAGATCATCCTTCGTCATCGCGACGATGGACGAAATGACAATCGTCGCCGCCGCCACCCACAGCAGCCATCCCGCCGCCGGCAGGATAGAGATCAGGTCGGGCCCGAAAATGTAGGCCGACGTCTTCAGGATGACGAACACGCCAGCCTTCACGACGGCCACAGCATGCAGCAGCGCAGAGACCGGCGCAGGCGCCACCATCGCGCTCGGCAACCAGCCATGCAGCGGCATCAACGCCGCCTTCGCGGCTCCAAAGACGAGCAACAGCAGCAGCGCATTGCCCGCCACCAGATCGACCTTGCCGAACAGCAGCCCGCCCTGCGTGAACGCAGTCGACCCGGCCACGATCTGCACGCCGATGATCCCCGGCAGCAACAAGACAAGCGATGCCCCCACCAGCGTCGCCAGATAGATCCGCCCCGCCTTTCGCGCACGCGCGTCGCCTGCATGCGTCACCAGCGGATAAGTCGCGAAGGTCAGCGCCTCGTAGAAGATGAACAGCGTGAACAGGTTCGCCGCCATCGCGATGCCCATCACCGCGAACATCGCCAGTGCAAAGCACACATAGAACCGCGTCTGGTTCGCCTCGCGCCTGCCCCGCATATAGCCGATGGAGAACAGCGAGTTCACGCCCCACAACAGGCTGGCCATCAGCGCGAACAAAGCCCCAAGCGGCTCAAGCCTGAACGCGATCTCCAGCCCCGCCATTGGCCGGGCAAGCACCCAGTTCGGCGGATCGCCCGCGCCTGTGCGCACAAACATCGTGATGGTGATGATCGACAGGCCAACGCACGTGACCATCGTCAACGTCTCGCGCACATCCGGCATGCGCCCGACAGCATAGATCGCCGCCGCCCCAAACAGCGGCACAATCAGCGCCAGCATGATCAGCAGTTCGCCGCTACCCGTCATGGCGCACCCAACAGCGCGCGCGAAGCAGCATTGGCCAGCTGCTCCGGGAATGACGCATCGACGCCGAAGATGACGCAGAGGCCAGCAATGACGAACAGAGGCGCAAGCGCGCCAACCGGCGCTTCCTTCGCGCGCTGCGCGCCTGCGGGCGCTGGGCGGAAGAATACCGCCTCGATCATCCGGCCAACATATAGCAGCGTCAGCAACGAGGCGATCGCAAGCACCACGGCGATCCAGACCTGCCCCGCCTGCAGCGCCGCCTCGATCAGCTGCCACTTGGCGAGGAAGCCTATGGTCAGCGGCGCGCCTGCAAGACTCGCGGAACCAACCGCGAAAGCCGTCGCCGACCATGGCGCATCACGCGCAATGCCGGCGATATCGTCGAGCGTCCTGAAGCGCAGGCTGAGCGCGAGGCCGCCGATCGCCATGAACAACGTCATCTTGAGCAGCGCATGCGCCAGCAGATAAAGCATCGCGCTGGAGAAGCCCGCGCTCGTCGCCAGCGAGAGTCCGAGCAGGATGAAGCCCACCTGCGCCACCGACGAGAAAGCCAGGATGCGGCGCACCTCTTTCTCGAAGACCGCCTGAAGCGAGCAGACGATCGCGGCGGTCGCGGCCAACGGCGCAAGCACCCAATGGATGAACATTTGCCCAAAGCCAGCGCCGACCGGGAAGATGTCGAAGATGAACCGCGCCATCAGGTAGAGCGACGCTTTGGTGGCGGTCGCGGCAAGGAAGATCGAAATCAGCGACGGCGCATAGGCATACGCGCCCGGCAACCATCCATGCAGCGGGAACATCGCCGCCTTGATGCCGAGCCCGACAATGACAAACGCAAACCCCGCCTGAACGACCGTGCTGTCGCTGAGCGTCGCCAGACGCGCGGCCATGTCGTGCATGTTGAGCGTGCCCGTCGCGGCATAGAGGAAGCCGAGCCCGATCAGGTAGAAGGTCGCGCCGATCGTGCCCATGATCAGATAGTTGAACGCGGCCGGCAGAGCCCGCCTGTCCCGCGCCTCGCCGATCGCGATGAGCGCGTATGTGCCAATCGACGAGACTTCGAGGAACACGAACGCGTTGAACGTGTCGCCCGTCGCGACAAGGCCAAGCAGCCCCGCCTGGCACAGCATGAAACCAGCCTGCACCAGCACGTGCTTCTCGGCGCGAACCTCTGCGGTAAGCGAATGTCCGGAATAGACAGACGCGATGACGCCCGCGCTGGAGATCAGCAGCGCCATCATCGCGCCAAGGCCATCAACGTGGAAGGCGATACCAAGTGGCGGCGCAAAGCCGCCGAAGGTGTAGGTGACCGAACCATGGCGCGCAGCTTCGCCGACAAGCGTCAGCGCCATCCACGCCGCGAAGATCGATCCCGTCACCGAGATCATCCAGCTGATCCGCGCGCTCGGCGCCAATGCAGCTGCGCAAGCGGCAATCAGCGGCGCAGCAACCAGCAGCACCGGCGCATGCACGGCCAGCACCGGAGGCGCCGCATGGAGAGCATCAAGCGCAATCACGCTTGCGGGCCCGGCTGTATCGCTTCGACGCGGCTCAACACATCGATTTCGGTGGCCTCGACTGATCCGAACGCCTCGCGAATGCGCACGGCTATCGCAAGGCCAACGGCCAGCGTTGCCACGCTGACGACGATTGCCGTGAGGATCAGCGCGTGAAGCAGCGGGTTCCCGTATACGATGCCCTCAACGCCGCGTTGCGCGACATAGGCGTGATCGAGCTGGCTCGCGAGCGCCTTCGCGGCCTCGCTGCCCGCTTCAACCTTGATCGGCGCCGTGCCGCCCGAAACCTTGGCCAGGCTGATGAAGAACAAGCCCGACGATGTCTGGAACATCGCCAGACCGATCATCCGCTTGATCAGATTGCCGCTCGAGAAGACGAGGAACAGCCCCGCCATCAAGAGGAAAACGACAACCACATAATTGAAGTGCGTCGCGAAGAAGCTCATCGCCTCGCCTCCCGCCGCGCGTCTTCCACCGTGCGACCGGCAAAGCCATAGAACACCGTCACCATGGTCGCGGTAACCGTCAGCAGCACGCCAAGCTCGATGACCAGAATGCCGGCATGCTGCCCCCAATGCGGCGCGTGTCCGGTATCGCCCAGGATCCAGCCGGGGATCTGTTTCTCGATCTCTGGCGGGAACAGATAATCATAGTCGAGGAAGCCCCCGCCATTGATCATGCAGATAACGCCAACGCCCGCGTACAGCAGCACCCCGATCGACGCGACGCTGCGCGCCACACGTGGCGGAATAGCCTTCATCGTCTCGCGCAGGCCGAACACCAGTGCATGCAGGATGATCGCCGCCGCCATGATCACACCGGCCTGGAAGCCTCCTCCCGCGCCGAGATCGCCATGGAACTGCACATAGAGCGCGAACAGCGCGATCAACGGGATCAGCAGCTTCGCGGCAACTCGCAACGTAACGTGATGATCACCCAGCTGGGCCGGCGGCGGCGCAAGGCTGGAGCGCGGACCGAAGCCGAGCATCAGCGCCACACCAAGGCCGGCTGCAAAGATCACCGCCGTCTCGCCCAGCGTATCGAGCCCGCGATAACTCGCCAGCACCGCCGTCACCATGTTTGGGATGCCGATGTCCTGCTGTGTCCGCTCGATATAAGCGCGACCGACATGCGTGTTTGCGGGCGAAGCTGCATCGCCAAGCTCGGGCAATCCCATCGCCGCATAAACCAGCACGCCGCCAACGGCTGCGCAGATCAACAAAGGCGCAACGATCTTGCGCCCGGCAGTTCTCTTCGCCTCGGCGCGCGTCAGCAGGATCGCGCCCAGCAGGATGATGGTCGAAACGCCCGCACCAACAACGGCCTCGGTGAACGCCACATCGGGCGCGTCCATAACGACCAGCCAGATCGCGCTGATCATCGAATAGGCGCCGAACAGGATGATCGCGGCCAGCAAGCTGCGCGTCTGCACGATCGCGCCAGCCACGACCAGCAGCATGACCAGCAACGCAATGTCGAGCACAAGGCTAGCTTGTATGGATGAGGACAGGGTGATCACGGCGCGTCTGCCTCGCGCGGAGTTTGCCGCCGCTCATCGGCGCGCATGATCTGGAATGTGCCGATACGCGGCTGGTGGCCCGACCCAAACGCCGCATTCGCCAGCGCGTTCGCCGCCACCGGCGTCGTCAGCATGACGAACATCCAGATAAACACCAGCTTCAGCGTCGTCGCGCTAAGCCCCGCAATCAGGCAAAGACCCAGCAACACCAGACTGGCGCCAGCCGTATCCGTGATGCTCGCCGCATGGATGCGCGTGTAAACGTCAGGAAACTTCAGCACGCCGATTGCGCCGAGAATGGACAGCGCAACGCCGATGATAACAAACCCGGCGCCGATCCAGGAGAATACATCAGCCATCGCCAGCCTCCTCACCCGGAGACGCGCCGAGCGGCTGGCCCAGCGCGCGATAGCGGAAGAACTTCATCAGCGCGATCGTCGCGATGAAATTGATCAGCGCATAGACGATTGCGATATCGAGAAAGGCCGGGCGGCCAAACATGAAGCCGATCACGGCCAGCAGCAGCACAGCTTTTGTGCCGAACGAATTGACGGCGAGGATACGATCGTAGTGCGATGGGCCTGCGATCGCACGCGCGATCATCATCGCCATGGCGACGAGCAGCCCCACCGTGCCAGCCAGTAACATCATGGCTAGCGCCCCTTGCCGTCTGCAGCGGCAGCGGCTTTGCGATCCATCTCGGCAAAGCTCGCAGCAGGCGACGTCTCGCGCACCAGCGCGTGGACCTGCAGTTGATCGCTATCGACATCGACCGTCACGGTGCCAGGCGTCAGCGTGATCGAATTGGCGAACACCGCCTTGCCGAGATCGGTTGTCGTGGCGGTGGTGACGGTCACCATCACCGGATCGATCGCATGGCTCGGCCCGAGGATCTTGCGGATCACCGCGACATTCGCCTTCACGATCTCGACCATCATCCAGCCGCCATAGACCAGCATCTGCGGAACTCGGTGATAGGGAGAGGCATCGCGGTCGATGATCTTGAGCCGCGCCGCAAGCCACAGGACGAGCAGCACCGAAATCACGCCGAGAAACAGGAACAGCGGCGCGGTTTCGCCAGACAGCGCAAACCAGAAAATCGCCAGCGCCGCGAGAAGGCCCGGAAGATAAGCCATGTCCTTCGGTCCTCCCTCTCAGGCGCCAGAAGCGACTTGAACCACTCTATCGGAAATTGCCAGTGAATCCGGTCGCGCGAATACGCGATTAGCGGCCAAACGCCGTTTTGGGACGAGCCGCGTCGATCATGCGCAACTCGCGCGCGAACCCGGCCTCATCGCCCTCTTCGTCTTCGCCGACCAGAGCTTCCGGCGCAAAGGCCGAGGAGAGCGACCAGTTCCAGTAGCGCAGCACGGTCTGCGCCTTGGCGACGGCGATCGTTTCATAAACTTCTGCAACGCGCGCGAAGTCCGGAGTATCCACCGGCCGGCGCAGCGCCAGCCACAGATCGCGCAGGAACGGACGCTTGAGGCCGGTGGCCTTGCAAAGCACCGCAACACCCTCGCCGCCCAGATCCTGGAAGATGCGCTCGCCCGTCGTGGCCTTGATGCCCGACAGCGCGGAGATATCCATCAGCGCGTCCGGCGACATGCCCTGAACGGCAGCAACCTGGATCGCCGCTTCAAGGCTCTCATGCTCCGAGCGGCCAATCGCGGTACGGTCGCGTTGACGACGTTCGATAACCTGCAGCGCCTTGCGCACAACCGGATCGGCGTCCGTGCCGGCATAGCGGAAGATGTCCGCGCACATATCGATCAGCAGCGTGCGCTCGGCCGAGAAGCGGATCAGGATCTGCCTGCGCTCCTGATGCGCCGACCACCAGAACATCGCGAGCGCGTGCGCCGGGCGAACTTCTTCCCGGTTGATCAACAGCGGCGGCAGAGCCGGAGCATTGCGCGAGGCGCCGACCATCAGCTCGACAGCGCGATCGGACAGCTTGGACTGGTTATTCTCCAGCAGCGCCTTCATCGCAACCGTATCGCCCGAAACTGCAATCGCAGATGCAACAGCCGGCCCGATGTCACGACGGTTGGCAACCGAAACGCGGTGCGGCGTCGAGCCGTGCTCGACGATGTGGCAAAGGTCTGCGTCATCGAAAGCGCGGTTGTCGGCGAGAATGATCTGCGCCACGTGCGGCGCATCGAGCGCGAGGAAGCGCAGCAGACGCTTGGGCGCCTGGCTCATCTCCTGAAGACGGCGCGCACAGAGCTCGCGGGCGCCAACATCGGACTCGAGCAGAATTTCCAGCAGCAGGTCGCCAGCAATTGCGCGATCCTGCATGTTCCCACGCGACGACGGCAACGCCACGACGTCCATCAACCTGCGGAGAAGCGAGCGGCGTGCAAAGCCGTCTGACGTCGCCTGTGCGACGCCGGTGGAGGCATGAACCTCTCCGGAAGACGGGACGTCAGACATGTCACCCCTGCTCTTTGTCAGGGGGAAGCATGCACATGCGCGGTTAACGGAGCCTCAACCCGCGTTCATTTTTGGGCGGAATAACCCAGCGTTTATCGGCAATTATCGCGTCTAAGCGAGGTCGTCCTTGCCGGGATGCACGAAAATCAGCGCCAGCGACGCGATCAGCAGGCCGAGCAGCAGATAGAAAAGCGCGCTCGGGTCCGCCGCCGTCGTGGTCACCGCCCCGCCTTCGCCGACCACATCGACCGGAATTTCGACCTGCAGCATCATCAGCTGCACGACCAGCGCGGTCAGCCCCGTCATCAGCAACACGCCGAGAATGGCGCCGAAGCGCCGCGTGAACGGGATGAACACCAGCAACGCAACGAACAGCTCCAGCGCCCCCGTCACCAGACGTCCGGTGGGCTCGAAATAGGCGATGCCAGACGTGTCCGCGAAAAGCTGGAACAGGTGGTTCTTCGTGCCGGCGGGCGGCGCCAGCGTATCGACGGCCACCCATACCAGCATTGCCGCAAGGAACAGGGCAATCACCCACCCCGCCAAAGTCCGGGCCTCACGCATAGTCTGGCTCCCTCACGCACAGCGCGCAGCATGGCGCAGAAATGCCGGGACGCCAAATGTGATCGTCACTCCCGCGACGCGTGATCCCGCCGCGGAAGTGACGATCGAATGACAGATCAGCGAGATCCGATCAGGTCTGCGGCAGGTATTCCTGCAACGACAGCTTGCCGTCCTTGTTCGTGTCGAGGCGCTTGAAGGCGGCCGAGACCGCTTCCGGAGACGCTGTCGACCCGCCATTGATGTTGATCTGCGGCGGGGGCGCCTTGTCGTCGCTTTCGAAGTGAATGACGATCGGCGGCGAGACGATCTTGGCGTACTCGTCCTGGCTCAGGAACTTGTCCTTGTCGCCGTCGAGTATCTCAAAACCGCGCGTGTAAAGCTGAAGCTGACGGGCCTGGTATTCGGCGAGGCTCACCTTGCCGTCCTTGTCCGTATCGATGGAGTCGAACTCCTTCTGGCGGAAATCGCTCAGCGCCAGCGTGATCTTCTTCTCGACCTCTACCTCGCCATCCGGCGCGCCGGCTGCGTCGCGCGTGATGAACTTGAACTCCTGGCGCGTCTCGCCCTTGGACTGTCCGCCCAGTTCATCGGGGATCGAGAACGCAAACGATTCCTGCTTCATCGTCGGCGACGACGGAACAGGCTTGGCTGCGTCTGCGTCGTCGCCCTGACGCACGACCCTGCGCGTCTCGACGACGACGTTCTTGCCGGAAGGCGCAACCGCCTCCTTGGGCCCGAGGAATTCATCGGCCGACAGGACCCCGTCGCCATTCACGTCGAGGCGGCTGAACTGGGCCTTGAAGTCGGGTGCGGCGACGCTGGGCAGAGCGGCGAATGTGGTCAGGCCGATGGCGGCTACGGCGCCGGCGGCGATGCGGGGGGCATAGTGGCGAACGGGTTGGGGGAATCTCATAACGATGGACCTCTTTTCCTGGATGGGAGGCCGCTCGCGCGCGTCGAGGTAGGACTGCACACCCTCGCGAACCACTTCGCTGGCGGTTGTGCCGTCTTCCCGGCAGGCAGTCAGGAATGCCTGCTTGGTTTCGTGCGGGATGCGCACTTCCAGAGTTTCCGACTTCTTGGCCAAAGTTTCTGACCTTTTAGAATGGGTCGGCTTCTGATTGTCGTTTGTCATGTGCTCATCCCTCCGGCGCGGCGGCCTTCTTTCAGGGAAGACCCAGCCGCGATCCCTGCCCAGCGGATTACCGACCGGGCGCCAGACAGATTCCGTCCGGCCATGGCAGGATCGTGGCAGACCGGCCCTCAGCCTTCTCCAAAATCTGTCCGGACACCAGAAAAAGCGTGTCCGGACACGGCTTGCACGCGCTTTTTCGGGGTTTATGGTCCACGCCAAGCAAACTCAGATACGACCTCAGGGGACTAATCCATGCGACTGGTGAACTTCAGCGACCTCGAATCCCTCGTCGGGCAGGAAGTCGGGGCGTCGCCCTGGCACGAGATCACCCAGTCCCAGGTCAACAAATTCGCCGACGCCACGGGCGACCACCAGTGGATCCACGTCGATGTCGAGCGCGCCACCCGCGAACTCGGCGCCCCCATCGCCCACGGCTACCTGACCCTGTCGCTCCTGCCCATGCTGGCCGCCCAGATCATGCGGGTCGAAAACGTCCAGCGCGGCATCAATTTCGGCTGCAACAAGGTCCGGTTTACCAACATGGTTCCGGTTGGGTCCAAGGTCCGCCTGCGCCAGAAATGCCTGGCGGTTGAGTCCCGTGCTGGAGGCAAGCAAGTGGTCATGGAATCGACCATCGAGATCCAGGGCAAGGACCGTCCGGCCTGCGTCGCCGAGTCGATCGGCATCATTTACGGCGCGTAAAACCTGAGAAAACAGGGTTATCGGCCAGAAACCTGTGCACTGACCCTTGGTAAAGCCTTCAGCCCACACGACTTTATCGTGTGGGCATTGGGCCGAATCACGAGTCCAATGACAACCGGCCCGCAATGAAAGCGGGTGTAAGTCATCATGGCGCGCGAGACTGGAGCTTCCAAAGCGAGGGTTTCAAAGGGACGGGCGCGTAAGACCGCAGGTAAAGGCTCCGCAATGCCCGAAACGTCCCAATCCCCCCTCGCCGCCCCGCCAAAAGCGCGTCGTGACGAGCAGGCGACCATCGAGCAGCTGGGCCGCGCCCGCATCGACCCCTATGCGTGGCTGAAGGACGACAACTGGAAGGAGGTCGTGCGCGACCCCAAACAGCTGCGCTCGGACATCCGCACCTATCTCGAGGCCGAGAACGCCTACACCAACACCCGGCTAGAAGCGCCCACCGCTGCCCTCCAGGATACCCTGTTCGAGGAGATGAAAGGCCGCGTGAAGGAAGACGACAGCTCGGTTCCCGCTGTCGATGGCCCGTGGGCTTACTACCGCCGCTTCCGCGAAGGCGGCGAGTATCCGATCTTCGCTCGCCGGCCCGCTGATCGCGCCTTCGACAAGGATGCGCCCGAACAGATCCTGTTGGATGGCAACGAGCACGCCAAGGGATGCGAGTACTGGGACGTGCGCAAGATCTCGCACTCGCCCGACCATCGCCTTGTCGCCTTCGCCGTCGATGACAAGGGCTCGGAATTCTACACGCTGACCGTGCGCGACGCGGAGACCAGCAAAGTGGTCGAAACGATCGAGCACACCTATGGCGAGTTCGTCTGGGGTGAGGATTCGAATTCTCTCTACTGGGTCGCGCGCGATGAGAATGCGCGCCCCGTCGCAGTCTTCTGCCGGACGCTGGGCGTCGGCAGCGACGCGCTTGTCTATCGCGAGAACGATCCGGGCTTCTTCATCGGCATCCAGAAGAGCCAGTCCGACAAGTTCATCTTCATCACGGCGAACGATCACACCACGACCGAGTGGCGCTATCTGCGCACCGACCGCACGGATCACGCCCTGACGCTGATCGCGCATCGCGAACGTGACGTCGATTACGCGGTCGTCGATTTCGATGATCGCTTCTGGATCCGCTCCAACCGCAACGGCGCAGTCGATTTCGCGCTGGTCACCGCCCCGCACGACACGCCAAGCGAAGAGAACTGGCGTGTCGAAATTCCGCACCGCCCCGGCGTGCTGTTGCTCGATGTCGAGCCGTTCAAGGATTTCATCGTGCGCATGGAGCGCGAGAACGGCCTGCCCCGCATCGTCGTGCGCGAGCGTGTCACTGGCGCGGAACACGCGATTGCATTCGACGAGGAAGCCTACGCGCTGGGCATGTCGAACGGCTATCTCTGGGACTCGCCCTGGCTGCGCTTTGAATACTCGTCGCCGTCAACGCCGGCGCAGATTTTCGACTACAACATGCAGACCCGCGAACGCATCCTGCGCAAGACGCAGACCGTGCCGTCGGGCCACGCGCCGTCTGACTACATTGTCGAGCGCATCGATGCGCCCGCCGAAGACGGCGAACTCATTCCCGTCACGCTGGTCCGCCACCGCACAACGCCGATCGATGGCACAGCGCCCGTCCTGCTTTACGGCTATGGCTCCTACGGCATCACCATCGACGCGGAGTTCCGCACGGGTCGTCTGAGCCTTGTCGATCGCGGCTTTATCTATGCCGTCGCCGACGTGCGCGGCTCGATGGCCAAGGGTTATCAGTGGTATCTCGACGGTAAGCTCGAGAAGAAGATCAACACCTTCACCGACTTCGTCTCTGCCGGCGAGCATCTGGCGAAGATCGGCTACACCAGCCGCGGCCGCATCGTCGCCATGGGCGGCTCGGCTGGCGGCATGCTGATGGGCGTGGCGGTGAACCTCGATCCGTCCCTTTTCGGCGGCGTGATTGCAGCCGTTCCATTCGTGGATGTGCTCAACACTATGTCGGACGAGAGCCTGCCGCTCACTCCGCCGGAATGGCCGGAGTGGGGAAATCCCATGAATGACGCGCAGGCCTACGATCGCATTCTCGCCTACTCGCCCTACGATCAGGTCGGCCCCAAGCCCTACCCGCCCATGCTGATAACCGGCGGACTGACTGACCCGCGCGTCACCTATTGGGAACCTGCGAAATGGGCAGCGCGGTTACGCCACGAAGCGCCGGACAGCGGGCCCTATTTCCTCAAGATCAACATGGAAGCTGGCCATGGCGGCGTCTCCGGACGCTTCGCCAGCATGCGGGAAACGGCGCTTGAATACGCGTTCGCGCTTCAATGCGTTAACAAGCCCGGCCCCGCTGCATGGAACTCTGCCTGAACGATCTGCCCTACGGGAATCTTGTAGCGCGGGGGGCCGAAATACCCATAATGGGCCCTCGGGGGACATTTGGGGGACGAACTCACGGCCATGGCAAGACCAGCTCAACGGACCAACGACACTGGGCCGCAACCCAGCTCGCGTGCAAAACCGCGCGTCGACAAGGAAGCTCGTAAAGCAGAATACATGCGCGCCGCCGCCAAGGCGTTTCTTGCGAAGGGCGCGTCGGCGTCCATGCAGGACGTGGCCGATGCTGCAGGTGCGCCCAAACCGGTATTCTATCGGATCTTCCCCTCGCGGGCTGACCTGATCGACAGCTTCTTCCAGCACATCCACGAAGTCATCTTGCAGAACCAGAAGGGTAAGTGGGACGGCTACGGCTGGGCCCTCCGCGTTCTCTATGTGGAGGCGAAGAAGGAGCCGGAGATCTTCCTGGTTGCCTTGAAGACCTTCCGTGGCGATCCGGCGCTGGAACCGCTGCGCGAGAAACTGCTCGCACTGATGCACGCTCAGGCGGCTGGCTTCTTCCAGCCCGGCCCTGGCGCTGCGCACCTTTCCGCAGACCAGGTTGCGAAGGCCGCCCGAACGATCAGCCTGTTTGCCTTCGATACGCTGGTGGCCTGGCTCGAAGACAATGACGGCCTTTCCGATGAAAAGCGCTTCGTCTGGTATGGCCGCATCATCCGCGAGTGGCGCAAGGCGACGCGGGAGGCCTACGATCTGGACCCGCCGGAAGCCGCCGAGAAACCTGACAAGACGGAAAGAAAGGCCTGAGCCGACTTCGTCAGCCAGTCCGCCTTCTCCCATAATTGTATCAAGCCGTACGGACCGGGGATCCGGCCACCTTTCCGCCACAGCGGTATTGTCCGAGTTGCGTCGGCAGGTCGCAATCCGGGGGGATTCCGGCTCCAACAGCATGTCCGGGGTTTCCTCAAGCCCGGCGGCAGGCTAGGCAGGCGTCCGGTCGGGCGGGGCGCCTGGATCGTCCCGCGCCCGAAGCGTGCGGCGTGCGACTGTATTAGTGTGTACGACGGTTCAGGAGTTGACGGCTCTCATGACGTTCAAGATGCGCCTGCTGCTTGGAGCCGCGGCTCCGCTTGTGTTCACCCTTCCCGCGGTCGCGCAGGTCTCGATAGCGACGGCGACGACGGCGCCGGTCCGGACATCGACAGCCAACGGTGGCGCAGCATCGGATGTCAGCATCACGACCGCTGGCTCGATCACATTGGCCACGCCAGCCGCTGGCACAGCCGCCGTCACGATCGACAGCAACAACTCGGTCACTAACGCCGGCACGATTTCCATTCCCAACACGAATGACGTGGTGGGCGTTCGCATCCTGCCCGGCTTCACCGGCAGCTTCACGAACACCGGCACCGTCAGCGTGCTCGAAGATTACACCCGCACGGATACGGACAACGATGGCGACCTTGATGGCCCACTGGCCACGGGAAGCAATCGCGTCGGCGTTCTGATTGAACCCGGCGGCACGATGAACGGAAACATCGTTCTCAATGGCGCCGTCGCCGTCGAAGGCAACAAC
This sequence comes from Hyphomonadaceae bacterium, assembly GCA_965229115.1. Taxonomy (GTDB): domain Bacteria; phylum Pseudomonadota; class Alphaproteobacteria; order Caulobacterales; family Hyphomonadaceae; genus UBA7672. The sequence goes on from CBDDIR010000003.1 coordinate 2,573,275, forward strand.
TCGTACGGCGTTTCGGTGCGCTCGATCCTGAACGGCAACTACACGCAGAATTCGTCGGTCACGGTGACTGGTTCGAATTCGGTTGGCGTTGATCTCCGTGAGAACGTGACGGGCAATGTCGAACTCAACAACGTGTCCGCGCAGGGCGAAGGCGCTGTCGGCGTTCGGTCTCTCGGCGATGTCGCCGGTGAGTTCATGATCGACGGATCGGTCAGTGCGACGGGCTTCACCAGCGTTGATCCTCGCGACGTCAACTACATCGACCCCTTCATTCCGAGAACGGACGGCAAGACCAGCGCTCAACTCCGTGATGCGGATGACCTGCTGGTCGGCGGCAGCGCCGTCGAAATTCGCGGCAGCCTCGCGCATGGCTTCCTGATCAACGGCGCTGCGGTCGGCGGCGTCGACCCCACGGACGACATCAAGGACGTGGTGCAGGACTTCAACGAGAACCGCTCCACGGGCTCAGTTTCCTCGTTCGGTTCCGCCCCCGCGGTTTCGATCCGCGCCCAGGACGGCGCAGCTGGTCGCAACATCACGCTCGCCCGCGTTCGCGAGACGGTACTGGACACGCTGGACGACGATAAGGACGGCAACGTGACCGAGGTCATCGGCACGTTCAATTACGACTACGGATTCATGAACCGTGGCATCGTTACCGCCAACGGGCTGAACGTGGGCTTTGCCGCAACCGGCGTGGATATCGCTGGATCTGCCGACGGAACGCACACAACGACGATCGACGGCGGCGTCTTCAACGGCGGCACGATCACTGCGACCTCGTTCGAAGCCAATGCAACCGGTGTTCGCATCGGCGCAGGCGCAACAACGCCGCAACTGGTCAACAACGGCACCATCGGCGCGACCGTAAACACGGTCACCAACCACGATGCATTCGCTGTCTTGATCGACACCGGCGCCAACGTGGGCACTGTGGTCAACAATGGACTGATCAGTGCTCAGGCCTATGGTTTCGACGGCGACGCCGTCGCCTTCCGCGACCTGTCCGGCACGGTGACCAACTTCACCAACACGTCGCGCATCGCTGCTGGCTATATCGACAAGAATACGACCGACAGCATCACGAGCGGCACAGGCCAGTCCATTGCCGTCGACCTGTCGCGCAACACGACCGGCGTCGTCTTCACGCAGAACGAAGCAGCCGATAACGCACGGATCTTCGGCGGTATCGCGCTGGGCTCGGGCAACGATCAACTCAACCTTCTGTCGGGCGAGATCGGCGGCAACATCAATTTCGGCACGGGTTCTGACGCCCTGACGATCACCAGCGCCAAGCTGACCGGCGACGCGATCTTCGGCGGAACGGGCGCTGCGGTGAACCTCAATGCTGCCGAGATGACCGGCGCGCTGACGCTTGGCTCGGCCAACGGCTCGCTCAGCTTCACCAACGGCACGATCTACAACGGCGCCATCAGCCGCTCGGGAACCGGGCCGATGTCGCTGACGGTCAACAATTCGACCGTCAACAACTCAGGCGTCGGCACGCTGAACCTGACGTCGATGTCGACGGCGAACGCCGCCAAGATCGGTCTCGTGGTCAACAACGCCCGCGTCACCAGCAACACGCCGATTTATAACGTAGCGGGCACGGCCACCATCGGCGCCAACACGCTGTTCACGCCGGTCTTCTCGCAGTTCGCGAAAAACCCGTTCACGCTGCGCGTCGTCAACGCGACGACGCTGAACCTGGGCGGACCGCTCAGCGCAATGCTGAACACCAATGCGCCGTACATCTACGACGTCGCGCTCACCCAGCCGAACGCCAACGCGATCGACCTGGTCGTGGACGTCAAAACGGCGACTGAGCTGGGCCTCAACACCCGTCACGCAAGCGCCTACGGCGCCGTGCTCGACCTGCTCGGCAATGACGACACGCTTGGTGCGGCGGTTACGTCGATCCCCGGCGCTGGCGAGTTCATGCGCGGCTGGGCCGATCTGATGCCCGGTTCGGACGCCGCCGTGATGCGCGTCCTGTCGTCCAACGCAACCGCTGCGTTCGGCGCCACCGCCAACCGCCTCGACCTGATCGCCAACAAGCCGGATGCTCCCGGCGGCGCATGGGTTGAAGAATTCGGCGTCTATCATAAGACGGACAAGACCGACCGCTCGCTCGGCGTGGACGGCGGCGGCTTCGGCGTTGCTGCAGGCGTCGACCTGCTTTCGAACGGCACCTCGCTGATCGGCGCGTATGCGGCGCTGGAGTCGGCGGAGCTGGAAGAAAGCTCCCGCACGAGCGCCCCGCTCAACGTCGCCCAGACCGCCTTCGGTCTGTATGGCGGCTGGGTGAACGGCAACCTCGCAATCAACGGCGCGGCCTCCTACGGCTTCGTGGACTTCACCTCGGACCGCCAGGTCGCAATCGGTGCCATAACGGACCGTCTGCGCGCTGAGTGGAAAGGCCAAAGCTACACGGCTGGCGCCCGCGCCACCTACAACCTCCCGCTGGGCTGGTTGGATGTGAAGCCGTTCGTCGCCGCAGATTTCATCGGCTTCAAGCAGGACGGCTATAAGGAAACGGCCACGACCGACTCGAAGCTCGCAATCGATGCCGGCGACGCCGATGCAACGCTCGCGACCGCATCATACGGCGTTTCGCTGATCGGCAATCTGGGGTCGGACAACGCGTTCGCGATCAAGCCGCAACTGACGGTCGGCTACCGCAACATTCTGAGCTGGGACAGCACCCCGGCCGCGATGCGCTTCGCAGGCAATACCGCCGGAACCACCTTCACGCTCGATCCGGGTCTGGAACCCGAGGATGCGATCGTGGCGGGCCTCGGCATCAATGTCAGCAGCCAGTTCCTGAACGTCAAACTCGGCTACGATGCAGAGCTTGGCGACAACTCCATGACGCACTACGGATCGATCACGCTCCGTATGGCCTTCTGGTAGGACCGACCCAACTTCAGGCTATTTCGTTGCGCTGACGCCATATCGCCTTCTGCGACTTGGCGCCGGGGACATGCGTCGCTATCTGCTGGCGTAACCGCGGAGCAGTTGCGCATGACCATGCCTGGGCGGATCGGTCTTCTGGGATGCCTTGCAATCGCGGGCTGCGCCACCGCGCCCCGGCTCGACACGCCGCCTGCTTCACCTGCTGACGCCACCCCGCCCGGTTTCATGCAGCCGATCCGCACCGATGCGATGGATCGCAACTTCCTGATCGAGCAGCTCCCCAAGACGGCGCGCGCCATCAAGGCAATGAGCGATGGCTCGGTGGACATTCTCGCCCTGTCCGGCGGGGGCGCAGGCGGCGCTTACGGCGCAGGCATCCTTGTGGGCCTGACTGCCGCGAACCAGCGTCCCATCTACGAGATCGTGACCGGCGTATCGACCGGCGCGCTGATCGCCCCATTCGCCTTCCTCGGCCCCGAATGGGACAACAAGCTGACCGAAGCCTATGGCGGCACCGCGACCGACAAGCTGCTGGTCTCGCGCGGTCTCGGCATGCTGTTCGGGTCCAGCGTGTTTGAAGGCGGCCCGTTGCAGGAGCTGGTCGAACGCTTTGTCGATGACGAACTGATCGACGCGGTTGCGAAGGAAGCAAAGACCGGTCGCCTTCTCCTCGTCGCGACCACGAACCTCGACCGCGAGGAGACGGTTATCTGGAACATGGGCGCCATCGCTCAGGAGGGCGGCGATCGCGCGCGCGAACTGTTCCAGGATGTGCTGGTCGCGTCGGCAAGTGTTCCGGGCGTCTTTCCGCCCGTGATGATCGACGTCGAGAAAGACGGCCAGAAATTCCAGGAGATGCACGTCGACGGCGGCGCTTCCACGCCCTTCTTCATCGCACCTGACATTGCCCTGATCATGGGCGACCCACCCGAAAGCCTGCGTGGCGCGCATATCTATGTCATCGTCAACGGTCCGGCTTCTTCGCCCGCACGCACCACGCTGAACAACCCGGTCGATGTCGCCTCGCGCAGTTTCACCGCCGTGATGAACCACATGACGCGCAACGCACTGGTGCAGGCCGATGTCTTCGCGAAGCGTGGCGGCATGACATTCGACTTCACCATGATCCCGGCGGAAGTCGCCTATGCCGGCCCGCTCGCCTTCGATCAGGTCAGCATGAGCGACACGTTCGGCTATGGCGTACGCTGTGCCGCGAAGAAACTGGCCTGGGTCAATCCGCAGATCGCGATGGAACGCAACGCCCAGGTCGGTAACGAGATTGCACAACTCGATGCGGCCAGCTGCCCGAAGCTGGCAACCCCGGAATAGTGGAGACCTGACATGGCCGACGGCGAAGGCGAACTGAACCGCATCGGACTCAAGCGCGGCGATCTCTTCCGCGAGCAGTGCTATATCGACGGCAAGTGGACTGGCGATCCCACGGTCGAAGTCCGCAACCCGGCGACGCGCGGCGTGATCGGCCGCATCCCCAATCTCGGCAAGTCAGAAACTGAGCGCGCTGTCGCCGCCGCTCACGCGGCGCTGCCGAAATGGCGACGCCTGACGGCCAAGGATCGCGCCGTCATCATGCGCAAATGGAACGACCTGATGGTGAAGCATCAGGAAGACCTCGCCCGCCTTATGACAGCTGAGCAGGGCAAGCCCTTGGCCGAAGCGCGCGGCGAAGTCGTCTATGCCGGCTCGTTCTTCGAATGGTTCGGCGAGGAGGCCAAGCGCGCCTATGGCGACGTGATCCCCGGCCCGGCAACCGACCGCCGCATTATGGTGATCAAGCAGCCGGTCGGCGTCGTTGGCGCGATCACGCCGTGGAACTTCCCGGCCGCGATGATCACACGCAAGGTCGGCCCGGCCATCGCAGCTGGCTGCACAGTCGTGCTGAAACCTTCCGAGCTGACGCCCTATTCCGCTTTCGCCATTGCTGCACTTGGCGAGGAAGCCGGCCTGCCGCCGGGCGTGCTCAACATCGTCACGGGCGATGCCGAGCCGATCGGGCGCGTGCTAACGGAAGATCCGCGCATCGCGAAGTTCACCTTCACGGGCTCAACGCCGGTCGGCAAGAAACTGGCGGCTCAGTGCACCACGACGGTCAAGCGCGTGTCGCTGGAACTTGGCGGCAATGCACCCTTCCTCGTGTTCGACGATGCCGATCTTGAGGCCGCCGTCGCCGGCGGGATCATCTCGAAGTTCCGCAACACGGGTCAGACCTGTGTCTGCGCGAACCGCTTCTTCGTGCAGGACGGCATCTACGAGAAGTTCGCCAAGCTGCTGGCCGAGAAAGCCGCGGACCTCGTCGTCGGCGACGGCCTCGCTGGCGTGACGCAGCAAGGTCCGCTCATCAACATGAAGGCGCTGGAGAAGGTCGAGGCCCACGTTGCCGACGCCTTGGATCACGGCGCCAAGGCGCTGATCGGCGCGGCGAAAGACAAGCACGGCGGCTCCTTCTACCAGCCGACAGTGCTGCGTGATGTGGCTCCGGACGCCCTCTTGGCGCGCGAGGAAACCTTTGGCCCGGTCGCCGGCTTGATCCGCTTCGAGGACGAAGCCGACGCGATCCGCATGGCGAACGACTCGCGTGCGGGGCTGGCAGCTTATGCCTATACCAGCAACCTCTCCCGCTCCTGGCGCGTGGCTGAGGGGCTGGAATACGGCATGGTCGGCATGAACACCGGCCTGATCTCCACCGAGGTGTCGCCGTTCGGCGGCGTCAAGGAATCCGGCATCGGGCGCGAAGGCTCGCATTACGGCATCGACGAATTCCTGGACGTCAAAGCTGTTACCATTCAGCTTTAAGCCGGAACCAGTTGCCAAGCTCCCGAAGTCAGGTGCTCATACCGCGTTAGCGCGGGGAGAGCTGCTTGGAACACGCCACGACTGACGCCGTACCGGGCGCGCCCACGTTGGCGAAGTCCCTGCGCGCCCGCCATGTGGCGATGATCTCGATCGGTGGCATTATTGGCGGCGGGTTGTTCGTCAACTCGATGGTCGCGATTGCGAACATCGGCCCCGCCGTCGTGGTCAGCTATCTCCTTACTGGCGCCATCGTGTTCTTTGTGATGCGCATGATCGGCGAGATGGCGATGGCCTATCCCGACACGGGCGCGTTCACCGAGTTCTCGCGCATTGGGTTGGGCAACCTCGCCGGCTTCACGTCGGGCTGGCTTTACTGGTATTTCTGGGTCGTCGTCGTGGCGTTCGAGGCGATCGTCGGCGCGCGCATCATGGCGCAATGGCTGCCGCCTGAAATTCCGCCCTGGATCACCGCAGCCGTTCTCACTGTTCTGCTCACCGGGTCCAACCTGCTGTCGACGCGCAGCTATGGCGAGTTCGAGTTCTGGTTTTCATCGATCAAGGTCGCAGCGATCATCATCTTCATCGTTATCGGCCTCGCCTACATCTTCGGCTGGAACCCGACCGGACAAAGCACGCTGGGCAACCTCGTCGCCTATGAGGGCTTTGCGCCGATGGGCTGGTCGCCTGTTCTGGTTGGCGTGGTATCGTTGATTTTCACGCTGGTGGGTGCGGAGATCGCGACTGTTGCCGCGGCTGAGGCGCGCGAGGGGCACAAGGTGATCGCCAACCTCACCACCACGCTGATCTTCCGCATCCTCGTGTTCTACGTGCTTTCCATCGCTGTCATCGTCGCCGTCGTGCCGTGGACCGAGATTGCGGCACAATCGAAGATCCAGGTGATGTCGCCCTTCACCATGGCGCTCGACCGGGTCGGCATTCCCGGTGCGGTCATGGCGATGGACATCATCGTTCTGGTAGCTGTGCTGTCCTGCCTGAACTCCGGCATCTATGTCGCCTCGCGCGTGATGTTCACGCTGGCGTCCAAAGGCGACGCGCCAAAGTCCATCGTGAAGCTGGACAGCCGCGGCGTGCCGACGCGAGCTATCCTTGTCGCGGCCGTTCTATCATTGGTCTGTGTCGTGATGGATGCGTTCCTGAAGGACTGGTTCTCCTTCCTGCTCAACGCTTCCGGCGCGCTGATGCTTTTCATCTACATGACAATCGTCGCCGCTCACCTCGTACTGCGCAAACGCATCCCGCCGGAAAAGCTGCAGCTAAAAACCTGGTTCTATCCATGGTCAGGAATTATCGCGCTTGCAGCAATGGGCGCGGTGCTTGTCGCCATGACATTCAAGGAGGGCAGCCGCAACGAGCTGATTGCCTCGACGGCGTGCCTGCTGGTCTTCGTGGCGGGCTATTTCACCTTCAGGCGTGGGCGTGCGACGTAACGTCAATTCGCTGATACAATCTTGGCCAAGGCTGACGCTAGCGTCCGGCATGGAACGGCGCCAATCTCCCTGACAGCGCCAAGAAGAAGCGCAACGCTTGAGGGAACGGCCAATGCAAAATCTTGCCAATGGTTCGCGCGAGGCGCGGACGTTCGACGCCATCGTGGTCGGCAGCGGCATCAGCGGAGGCTGGGCGGCGAAGGAGCTTACGGAGAAGGGCCTCAAGACGCTCGTGCTCGAGCGTGGGCGACAGGTGAAGCACCCGCAGGACTACAAAACATTCGGCATGAACCCGTGGGACTTCCGCTATGCTGGCGGACGCACGCCGCAGGACGAGATCGACAAGCATTATCCCAAGCAGGCGCGCACCGGTTACACGATCAACGACCAGTGGAAGCATTTCTTCGTCAAGGATGACGAGCATCCCTATACCGAAGTGAACCGCTTCGACTGGATGCGCGGCTATCAGGTCGGCGGACGCTCGCTGGTGTGGGCGCGCCAGAGCTATCGCCACAGCGATCTGGATTTTGAAGCCAATGCCAAGGAAGGCGTCGGCGTCGACTGGCCGGTGCGGTATGCCGAGATGGCCCCTTGGTATTCCTATGTCGAGAAGTGGATCGGCGTGAGCGGCCAGACCGAAGGCCTGCCCCAGCTTCCCGATGGCGACTTCCAGCCGCCGATGGAAATGAACGTCGTCGAGAGGGATCTCAAGGCCAAGGTCCAGGCCAAGTTCTCCGAGCGCACCGTCACCATCGGTCGCGCGGCGCACCTGACCAAGCCGACGGACGAGCAGTTGAAGCTGGGACGCGGCCAGTGCCAGAGCCGTAACCTGTGCATGCGCGGGTGTGCGTTTGGCGCCTACTTCTCCTCCAACGCTGCAACGCTGGTTGCTGCCGATCACACCGGCAACATGACGCTGCAGCCGGACTCCGTCGTGACCGCGATCCTGTTCGACAAGGCCGCCAACAAGGCGACCGGCGTGCGCGTGCTCGACACGGAGACCAAGGTCGAGACGGAATACTACGCCAAGGTGATCTTCCTCTGCGCCTCGGCGCTGAACACCACCTGGATCATGCTGAACTCGTCCAGCGATCGCTTCCCGAGTGGTTTCGGCAACGACTCGGATGAGCTGGGCCGCAACGTGATGGATCACCACTTCCTGGTGGGAGCCCAGGCGGATGTGGAGGGGCATGAGGACCGGTACTATGCCGGGCGTCGTCCGAACGGGATCTACATCCCCCGCTTCCGCAATCTGGGAACGGCGGCGACCAAGGGCAATGGCTTCAACCGTGGTTATGGCTTCCAGGGCGGCGCAAGCCGAACAGGCTGGCAGCGCCTTGTTGGCGAGATGGGCTTCGGCAAGGAGCTGAAGGACGAGATCGAACAGCCTGGTGCATGGACGATCGGCATTACTGCCTTCGGCGAGATCCTGCCGTATCGCGACAACCGCGTGGTGCTGAACAAGGATGTGAAGGACATTCACGGCCTGCCGACGCTCACCATGGACGTCACCATCCGCGAGCAGGAATACGCCATGCGGAAGGACATGCAGACCACGGCGCTTGAGATGCTCGAGGCTGCGGGCTTCAAGAACGTCAAAGGGTTTGATCGCACGTATGCGCCGGGCCTTGGCATTCACGAGATGGGAACGGCGCGGATGGGGCGCGATCCCAAGACGTCGGTGCTGAACGCGCACAACCAGGTGCACGCCTGCACCAACGTCTATGTCACGGATGGCGCGGCGATGACGTCGGCTTCGTGCGTGAACCCGTCGTTGACCTACATGGCGCTTACGGCGCGTGCGGCGGATCATGCCGTCAATGCGCTGAAGCGCGGCGAAATCTGAGGAGCCAGGCACATGATGGATCGTCGCGAACTTCTCTACCGCGCCTCGATGCTGCTGGGCGGCACGATTTCGGCCAGCGTTACGGCTGGGGTGCTTGCGGGCTGCACCACCACGTCGCCGGGGGTGGCGACTGCGGAGGATACGGGCAAGCCGCTGTCCGGCTTCCTCACTCCGGGGGAGATGGCGATTGTGACGGCGATGGCCGATCATATCATCCCGCGCACCGATACGCCGGGTGCGATTGATGTGGGCGTGCCTGCCTACATCGACCGCATGGCGACCGGATATTACCGCGACATCGAGCGGGGCGTTTTCCGCGCCGGGCTGATGCAGATTGCCAGCGACGCCACGAAGCTGGGCGGCAAGTCGTTTGCGGCGCTCAGCGCTGACGATCAGATCAAGCTGATGAAGCAATACGATCAGGCGCAGTATGAGCAGAGCCGCGCCAACCCGACCGGGACGCCCCACTTCTTCCGGATGATCAAGGAGCTGACCATCATCGGCTACTGCACGTCGCAACCGGGGGCGACCAAGCTGCTGAAGTACGAGCAGACGCCGGGGCCGTATCGCGGCGACATTCCGTATTCGCAGGTCGGCAAGGCGTGGGCGCTTTAATCCAGGCGCTTCATCTCGACCTTCCTGAACTCGATCGGGTTGCCTTCGCTCTGTAGCGAGATGTAGCCGCCATCGAGTTTCAGCTTGCCGCCGGCTGCGGCGATTAGTGGTTTGGAGTTCGCCATCCGGCCTTCTGGATCAAGCTGCACTTCCGAGTATGTCATCGACGGTATGCCATAGACGCTCTGGATCACCGTGCCGTCGGCGGCCACGTCGATCTGGAAGCCGCTCCACACGCCGTTGGCCACAGGCCGAACCTTCGAGCTGATGCAGTGCGTCGTCTCGAGCTTGCCATTGATCACGACGTTGGTGCCGGGCGAGCACATATTCCCGTTGAAGCGATCCTGCCCCGGGGCCGGGCCGTTCAGCTGCGCCTCGACGGAGACGGGGAAGCTGTCGTCGACCGCCATCGTTTTCGGGTCCTGGCCAAAGATCATCACGCCGGAGTTGGCGATCGCCCATGCGGGCGTGTCGGCCGGATGCTCTTCCAGGAAGCGGTATTCGATATAGAGGCGGTAAGCGCCCGTGAGCGGCTTGTTGTAGAACAGGTGGCCGAAGCGTTCGCCGAACTTGTCGTACTTGTCGTAGCTCACGACGATCGCCCCATCGCGAACGCGGAATGTGTCGGCGTAGTTCTCCCCCAGCGGGAAACCGCGAATCTTGGGCGTCCAGCAGTTAAGCGTCTTGCCGTCGAACAATTGTATCCAGCCGTCTTCGCCGCTGCGCGGCATCGACGAACATGCGTTTGCTGCAAGTGCGATGGCCGTAACGGCAACGAGCCTTGCCCACGATTGCATGATGTCCGCTCCCTCTTCCCGCGCCGTTCCGGTGGACAGGACTTGCCGCACTGGTAACACTCAACCTTAGAACATGAGCCGTGACGGCGACAGACCAGCCGGCTCTCGTGGGAGAACCATACGTGATTCAGGTCCGCCTCTTCGTGATGATGCTTCTGCAGCTCGCCATCTGGGGAGCGTATATGCCGAAGCTGTTCCCCTATATGGGCCAGCTTGGTTTCGAGGCGTGGCAGCAATCGCTGGTCGGCTCGGCCTGGGGCATCGCCGCGATCCTCGGCATCTTCTTCTCGAACCAGTTTGCGGATCGCAACTTCTCCGCCGAACGTTTCCTTGCAGGCAGCAACGTGATCGGCGGCGTGGCGCTTCTCGGGTGCGCCTACTTCACCGACTTCTGGTCGTTCTTCGCCTGCTATCTCGTGTTCAGCCTTGTCTATGTGCCGTCGATGTCGGTTTCGAACGCCATCGCGTTCGCCAGCCTGCGCGATCCGGCAAAGCAATTCGGCACGATCCGCATGGGCGGCACGATTGGCTGGATCCTTGTCTCGTGGCCGTTCGTCTTCCTGCTGAGCGCGCATGCGGGGCCGGAACAGGTTCGCCTGATCTTCGTGGTGGCCGCGATCGTCTCGTTCGCCTTCGCCGCTTACAGCCTGACGCTGCCGCACACGCCGCCACGTCGCGATGCCGTGGACAGCGATCCGCTGGCCTGGCGCAAGGCGATCAAGCTGCTGGGCGTTCCTTCCATCGCCGTGCTGTTCATTGTGACCTTCATCGATAGCGTCGTTCACAACGGCTACTTCGTGATGGCCGACGGCTTCCTCACCAACCGCGTGGGCATCGACGCCAACCTTTCGATGATCGTTCTGTCGATCGGTCAGGTCGCGGAGATCGTGACAATGTTCATTCTCGGCGCGGTGCTGGTGCGGCTCGGCTGGAAGACCACGATGATCGTGGGCATCCTTGGTCATGGCGCGCGCTTCCTCGCGTTTGCTTTCTTCCCGGACAGCGTGCCGACCATCATCGCGGTGCAGCTGCTGCACGGCATCTGCTACGCCTTCTTCTTCGCGACGGTTTACATCTTCGTCGATGCGGCCTTCCCGAAGGATGTGCGCTCCAGCGCGCAAGGCCTGTTCAATCTTTTGATCCTCGGCATCGGCAACGTTGCAGCGAGCTTCCTCTTCCCGGCGCTGATGGCGCAGTTCACGGTTGGCGGGATTGAGCCGGGGACCACCGCTGTCGATTACAAGACGCTGTTCATGGTGCCGGCTGCGATGGCGTTTGTCGCGATCCTGCTGCTGGCCGTGTTCTTCAAGCCTTCCGAACGTGCGCCTACCGCCGTCGTCGCAGCATGATTTTGAGACATGGAGCTCAACATGACCAACCTGTCCCGCCGCAGTTTTGTTCAGGCGCTGGCTGCAACCGGCGCCGCAGCGCCCATCGCAGCCGCCTGCCAGACCATGGATAGCGCCATGCCCAGCGGCCCGTTCTTCGCCAGCCGCAACCTGCCCATCGGCATCCAGCTCTACACGCTGGGCGACCTGATGACGAAGGACATGGATGGCACGCTGAAGCAGATCTCGCAGATCGGCTACAAGTCGGTCGAGCTCGCGGGCTATCTCGGCAAGACGCCGCAGCAGTTGAAAGCTTCTTTCAGCGCGGCAGGCCTTTCCTGCACCAGCGCGCACGTTGGCATGGCCAAGGGCACGGCCAATGAGCCGAAGCTGCTGGATGATCTTTCGAAGGTTGCAGCCGACATGCATGTCATCGGCGCGGGGCATGTGATCTGCCCCGCGATGGCGCCGCCGGAAGACATCAAGATCGCGCCCAATCCGGGCGAAGGCTTCCGCGTGATCAGCCGCATCGTGCAGGCGATGACCGAGGATCACTGGAAGCGCATGGCGCATCAGTTTAACGACATCGGCCGCAAGCTGAAGGCCGAGGGGCTCGCCTTCGGCTATCACAACCACAACTTCGAGTTCGTGAAGGTCGGCGGCCGCACGGGCTTCGACATCTTCATGCAGGAAACCGATCCGGCGCTGGTGACGTTCGAGCTGGATGTGGGCTGGGTGGCGGCCGGGGGGTATGACCCGGTGGAGCTGTTCCGCAAATATCCGGACCGCTATTTCCTGATGCACGTGAAGGACGTGAAGCCTTCGACCCAGGCCAATATCGAGCTGAAGATGGACCCGACCGAGGTGGGCTCGGGCCGGCTCGACTGGAAATCCATCCTGCCGGCTGCCTACAAGTCGGGCGTGCGGAAATACTTCCTCGAGCAGGAGGCCCCGTTCGAAAAGGGTCGCATGGAAGCCGCGGAAATTGGATATAAGTACCTCAGTACGCTTGTGACCTGAGGACTGCTTATGAAGACCATGAAGGGCCCCGGCATCTTCCTCGCGCAATTCGTGGGGCCGGATGCGCCGTTCAACTCCCTGCCGACCATTGCGAAATGGGCGAAGGACAAAGGCTTTGTCGGCGTCCAGATCCCGACGGGCGAGGCTTCCCTGTTCGATCTGCGCAAGGCGGCGGAAAGCGACGCCTACTGCGACGAGATCAAGGGGATGCTCGCCGACATGGGGATGGAGATCACCGAGCTCTCCACCCACCTGCAGGGACAGCTGGTGGCTGTGCACCCCGCCTATGACACGCTGTTCGATGCGTTTGCGCCCGAGCGGGTGCGCGGCAATCCGAAGGCGCGGCAGGAATGGGCTGTCGAGCAGGTGATTCTGGCGGCGAAGGCTTCGCGGCGGCTGGGTCTGGATGCGAGCGTGACGTTCTCGGGCTCGCTGGCCTGGCCGTATTTCTTCCCGTGGCCGCAGCGCCCTCCGGGTCTGTTCGAGACGGCGTTTGAGGAGCTGGCTAAGCGCTGGAAGCCGATCCTCGATGCGTATGAGGATGCGGGCGTCGATCTCTGCTACGAAATCCATCCGAGCGAGGATCTGTTCGACGGCACGACGTTCGAGATGTTCCTCGACCGCGTGAAGGGCCACCGCCGCGCGAACATCCTGTTCGACCCGAGCCACTTCGTCCTGCAGCAGCTCAATTACCTTGAGTACATCGATATCTATCACGAGCGGATCAAGATGTTCCACGTGAAGGATGCCGAGTTCAATCCGACGGGGCGGCAGGGGGTGTACTCCGGGTATGCTCCTTGGCTTGAGCGCGCTGGACGCTTCCGTTCAGTTGGCGATGGGCAGGTGGACTTTAAAGGCATCTTCTCGAAGCTGGCGGGTTACGATTACGAAGGCTGGGCCGTGCTGGAGTGGGAATGCTGCATCAAGCATCCCGAGGATGGCGCGCGCCAGGGTGCACAGTTCATCAAGGACCACATCATCCGCGTGACGCCGCGCGCGTTCGACGATTTCGCAGCGAGTGGGACGGATGAAGCAGCGAACCGGCGCTTGCTAGGGCTGGACCGTTGAGGCGGTTGCGACTTGGCATGGTAGGCGGCGGCGAAGGCGCGTTCATTGGCGGCGTGCATCGCATGGCGGCGCGGCTGGACGGGCATTGGGATCTGGTGGCGGGCAACTTCCAGTCGGATCCGGCGAAGTCTGTGGCGTTCGGCAAGTCGATGGGGCTTGCGGATGATCGCTGCTATGGCGATTTCCGGGCCATGGCTGAGGCGGAAGCCAAGCGCGCCGATCGGATTGATGCGGTTGCGGTGGTGACGCCGAACTCGACGCACCATGCGATTGCCAAGGCGTTCCTTGAAGCCGGCATTCCGGTGATCTGCGACAAGCCGATGACGATCACGCAGCGCCATGCCGATGATCTCGCCGATATCGTGAAACGCACTGGCCTGCCCTTTGTGCTGACGCATAACTATTCGGGCTATCCGATGGTGCGGCAGGCGCGGGCGATGGTGGAGGCGGGCGAGCTGGGCGCGATCCGCGTGGTGCAGGTGGAGTATGCGCAGGACTGGCTGGCGCGGGAGCTGCCGGGGAACAAGCAGGCGGAATGGCGCGGCGATCCGGCGAAGGCGGGCCCCGGCGGCGCGCTGGGCGATATCGCGACGCATGCGTTCCAGCTGGCGGAGTTCGTGACCGGGCTGCAGGCGGAGACGATCGCAGCGGATCTTTCGACCTTCGTTGACGGGCGGAAGGTGGATGACAATGTGAACGTGCTGCTGCGCTTTGGCGGGGCTGTGCGTGGCATGTTGTGGGCGAGCCAGGTTGCAACGGGTTCGGGCAACGTGCTGAAGCTGCGCGTGTTCGGGGACAAGGGCGGGATCGAGTGGGCGCAGGAGACGCCGGAAACGTTGTTGTTCACGCCGCTGGGCGAGCAGCAGCGGATCGTGCGGCGTGGCGGGGCTGGTGTTTCGGCTTCGGCGCAACATGCGACGCGCATTCCCGGCGGGCATCCGGAGGGGTATCTTGAGGGCTTCGCGCAGATCTATGCGGATGCGGCGGAGCTGGTGCGGGCGTGGCAGGACAAGCGGGAGCCGTCGCAGTTCGCGAGGCTGGCGCCCGGGATTGCCGATGGGCTGCGCGGGGTAAGATTCATCGAGGCGGCTGTCGCTTCGAGTGGGAATAATGGCGGCTGGACGAAAGTCTGACGCTGGTCTGAGGAGGCTTGAATGCGGATGGTGAGTGGTCTTGCGTTTGCGGCGTTGATGCTGGGTGCGTGTGGCGGTGAACCGCCGGCGGCGCCTGCTGCTCCAGCGCCCGTTGCTGAAGCCCCTGCTCCCGCGCCTGAAGCTCCGGGGCCGAATACGTTGACGGCTGAGCAGACCGCGGCTGGCTGGAAGCTGCTCTTCAACGGCGTCGATCTGACGGGGTGGAAGGGGTACAAGAAAGACAAGCCGGGTGATGCGTGGAAGGTCGAGGATGGCGCGCTGACGCTGACGGCTGGCGGCGCGGGCGACCTGATGACGGTCGAGGAGTATGGGCCGTTCGAGATGACCTATGAGTGGAAAATCTCGCCGAACGGAAACAGCGGCGTGATCTACCTGATCCAGGAAGATGCCAAGGCCGAGAACACCTACAATACGGGACCTGAGATGCAGGTACTCGACAATGACGGGCATGCCGATGGCAAGATCCCGTCGCATCGCGCGGGCGCGCTCTATGACATCGAGACGCCGCCGGATGGCGCGGTGAAGCCGGTTGGCGAGTGGAACGAGGCGACGATCCGCTTCACCGGATCGGAGATCGAACACTGGCTGAACGGCAAGCTCGTGTCGGAGTCGAGCTATGGCGACGATGCGTGGAAGGCCAAGGTCGCTGCGAGCAAGTTCAAGCAGTGGCCGCTGTTCGGGACGTTCGCGAAGGGCCACATCGCGCTGCAGGATCACGGCGACAAGGTTTGGTACCGGAATATCAAGGTGCGAGCGATTTAGGCTGGTGTGCAGCTCTTCCCCTGCGAAGCGGGGGAAGTACGGCGAAGCCGGGATGGGGGCGGGTTACGTCCACATCTGCGTGCGGTCTTCATCCTGTGAATTCGACTCACCCCCATCGTCTCGTCGCTTCGCGCCGATCCACTTCCCCCGTGAACGGGGGGAAGAGCTACCGCGCGGGCGGTGCGTGTGGACTGAATTTCAAACAGCAAATCTCGTTCGGACCAGCGCTGCTGTCCGGGATGCCTGTGTTCGTCTCTCCCCCTTGAGGGAGCGGGGCGCATGAAGTCACGCCGTGGGTAGTGCCTGTGCTGCATCGCTGCAGCTGTTGCGCGTCTTCACGCGCCCCGTGTCTGGCCGTTTGTCCCGGTTCAGCCGCATGAGGAGTTGTCTCGGTCTTCCAGGGTACGTCGTTGCCCCTGGCGCCTTAGCTCCGTGCCTGTTCACCCGGTTCAGCGTGTCAGGGGGCCTAACCGACCGTCCCCCTGGCCCCTCCGGTTTCACATCCCCCGGAGGCCATGCTTCTCGAAGTTCGTTTCGCCCCACGGGACGTTACCCGCAGGACTTCCTCGCTGTGCTGTCCGAAGAGGGATCCTCACCCCTCTCCGCGCTGACGCCTCGATAGCCACGCCGGCCAACGCCCCCACATCCAGAGTTTCGGACGTCTCCTGGACCTCCCTCATGTGGGTGCGGGGATGATTATAAGGGCGGTTCAGGGCGCCGTAGATTCTGCGGGGCTCTATCCCCCAACCTGGAGCTGCAAGCTGTTGAGATTGTTCGGGATGATTTTTGGCTGTCCTACAGTTCTGCACCACCGCTATCCCCCAAACCGGCGTTTGGTGAGCACGCGCTCGTCCTTCGACGGACGCGCAGCGAAGCTGCGCTGCTCAGGATGAGCGCTAAACCACTAACTTTCCTGTAGCGCTCATCCTGAGCAGCACGCGAAGCGTGCGTCCGTCGAAGGACGGGCGCGTGGGCGCGGTGCATCTGAAGATGCACCCTACGTAGGGGATTAGGCAGGCGTGTAGGTGAGGCCCATGGCTTCGATGACGCCTTTGATGTGGGCGGCGGCTTCGGGGGTGGGGCCGGCGTAGTCGCCGGTGCCGGGTTGGTTGCCGATGTAGCCGATGTCGGCCCAGCCTTCGCGCGTGGTGAAGTAGGCGCCTAGGGTCAGCACGCGCATGCGGTTGAAGAATTGCGCGGGGAGTTCGAGGCCTTCCTTCACCTTGTCCTTGAAGGCGATGTCATCGAGGATGAGTTTCTGGGCGCCGACATCTGCGTTGGCGAAGACGACGCCGTTGCGGGTCTTGCTCTCATTGTCGAGCCAGGCGAGGCCCGGGATGATGAGCTTGCGATCTTCGTGCTGGTCCGGGTAAGGCGCGCTGACCCATTCGTTGATGAAGGCGGGGACGCCGACTTTCGAGGGTGCGGGGGCGTCGCCTTCGGCCGGCAGGATGATGTCGGCGAGTTTCGAGGCTGCGAGCAGCTCGGCCTGCGTCATGGTCAGCGGCCATGGCACGACGGGGTTGATAAGATCCGGGTCGACGCCGATGCCCTGCGCCTTGATGGCGGCGACTTCGGGCCAGGTGAGGCCCTTGGCCTGATCGCCGCAGGCGGCGAGCTGGCCCACGGCCATGGCGCCGGCGAGCCATTTCAGCGTCACGCGGCGGTCGATCATCACGATGGAGGATTTCTGTTCGGACATTGTCATTCCTCCTACAGCTCGCCCTTACGCAGACGCGCGGCGATGGATTCGGATGAGCGCATGGCGAGGGCCATGATGGAGAGCGTGGGGTTCTTGTGGGCCTTCGAGACGAAGACGGAGCCGTCTGTCAGGTAGAGGTTATCGACGTCCCATGACTTGCCGTACTGGTTGACGACCGAGTCCTTGGCGTCCTTGCCCATGCGGGCGGTGCCGACTTCGTGGATGATCTCGCCGCCCTTGGAGATGGCTTTGGTGGGCTCGGCGGGTTCTGCCGCGAGCGTGCCGCCGAGCTTGTCGATCAGCGCCTTCATGTTCTTCTGGAAGTGCGTGACCTGGTTCAACTCGTGCTCGGACCAGGCGAAGGAGAATTTCAGCACCGGGATGCCGAACTTGTCTTTCGTGTTGGTGTCGATCTCGCAGAAGGATTTGGCGTTGGGGATCATCTCGCCGCGTTGGGTGAAGTTGATGCGCGAGCCGTAGCGGCGCTTCACGTCGGCGCGGAGGGATGAGCCGTAGCCGTCGAGGCCAGAGCCGACGCCCATGCCGGGGTCGCCGAAGGAGCCGCCGATTTCGACGTGGTAGCCGCGCGGCGTGCCGGCCGTGCCGTCTTTCACGCCCTTGTAGTCCCAGAAGGGGATGTAGGCGTGGAGGCCCATGGCGCCGTCTTCATTGTAGCGCGGGCGGCCTTCGAGGTTCGGGAAGTAGGCGTTCACGCTGGAGCCGACCGTGTCCATCAGGTTGCGGCCGACCTGCCCGCTCGAGTTGGAGACGCCTTCGGAGCGGCCGTTGGGCTTCGAGTTGAGGAGGATGCGCGCGGTCTCGCCGGTGGAGGCGGCGATGATGACCACGCGGCCTTTCGCTTCCTTGTGCTGGCCCGAGGCCTTGTCGATGTAGCGGACGCCGGTTGCCTTGCCGCTGGCATCAAGAAGCACTTCATAGACCATGGCGCCGGTGGCGAGCGTGAGCTTGCCGGTGGCCTTGGCCCAGGGGATGAGCGAGGTGGTGGTCTGGAAGGCGGCGCCGATGCCGCAGCCGCGGCCGCAGCCCGAGGCCCAGTAGCAGGGCGAGCGCTCGTCGATCTTCTTGGTGAGAATGGCGCGGCGGGCGGGCACGACCGGGATGTTGAGCGCATCGCCGCCGGCCTTGAGGAAGGTTTCCCAGACGCGGAATTTCGGCGGCGGTTGCAGCACGCCGGGGCCGGAGCTCGGGTGGTTTTCGAGGCCGGTGTTGGTGCCGTAAACGCCGATCATCTTTTCGACGCGGTCGTAGAAGGGGGCGAGGTCTTTATACTCGATCGGCCAGTCGACGCCGAGGCCGTCGCGGGTTTGCGGCTTGAAGTCGTATTCGCCCATGCGGAAGGAGTTGCGCGCCCAGTGATTGGTGCGGCCGCCGAGCATGCGCGAGCGCCACCACATGAACTCCGAGCCTTCGGACATCGTGTAGGGCTCGCCGGGCATCTGCCAGCCGCCGTCGACGGTGGCGTCGTAGAAGCCGAACTCTTTATCAGGCGTACCGACGCCGCGGAGGGGCGCGTCCATGGCCATGTTGAGCATGGCGGCTTCGTCCGGGTGATAGTCCCTGCCCGCTTCGAGCATCAGGACGGAGGCGCCGGCTTTGGTCAGCACCCAGGCGGCCATGGCGCCGCCGGCGCCGGACCCTACGACAACTGCATCATGAGGTTCATCTGGCGTCATGGGGTCAGCTCTCCAGCTAGTGCTGAAGGCTTAGCGCGGTTTCGGACGGGTCGTCGATATTGCCTCTAGGTGAGAGTGACTCTCAGCTAGCTCAGGCAGCGCTAAGACCTTCGAGCACGGAGAGGAACCAGGCGAAGCCGGGATCGCGCAGGCGGTCGGGATGGTAGATGACGCCGATATTGATGGGCGGCGTTGCGTGCGGCGGATCGAGGATCTGTATCTGATCTGTCAGGAATGACTCGGCGGCCTTACGGAGCGTGAGGGTCAGGTGGTCCGAGTTCGCGACCATGGCGATGGCGTGCATGGTGTCGGTGACGATGGTGCTGGCGCCGGCGATCTTGCGGCGGTTGTGGCCGATGCCGACAGCGGCGCGGCCGGCGTCGCCGAGTTCGCGGCCTTCGTCGAAGAAGCGGCGGAGCTCGGGGTATTCGGAGCTGGCGACGCGGTTGAACTTCTCGATGATGATGTGACGCGCCTCGCCCAGCATCTCCATGGTGAGCGGCGGCTTGATTTCGGGATGTCCGCGGCGGGCGATCCAGATCATCTGGTCGGACATCAGCGGGCGGAATTCGAGGCGGCCGGTGGCGTTGGCGGCGATGCCGAAGATCATGTCGAGGCGGCCGTGTTCGACATCGTCGGGCGACTGGTCCTCGCTGCGGCGCAGGCGGACGCGGACGCCGGGGGCGACGCGGGCGAGATGGTCGATCACCTGCGGGAGGAGGACGAGCACCGGGTAGGAGCCGGTGGCGAGGACGAATTCACGCTCGGCGGTGGCGGGGTCGAAGGCGTCGCGGATCAGGGCGTCGCGGAGGGTGTCCATGGAGCCGCGGACACGGCGGCCGACATCAAGTGCGAAAGAAGTTGGGCTGAGACCGCCGCCGCGACGCTCGAAAAGCGGGTCGCCGAGGGCGGTGCGGAGACGTCCCAGAGCATGGCTAACGGCTGATGGCGTTAGGGATAATTCCTCAGCCGCACGCGAGACGCTGCGGTGCTCCAGCAGGGCCAGGAGCACGCGGAACAGGTTGAGGTCGAGGTTTTTGAACTGAATGGTGTTCATGCTGCAGATGCACAGATATCATTTGGTTCAAACCGCATGTCAACCTATGTCGTGCGAGATGGAACGCGCGGCCTTGCCGCCGAACCGAATTCATAAAGAGGCATGGTGATGGACGGCTCTTTCGAGCGCGAAGGCGCGGCGGCGACGACACTCGCCCCGGCTAAACAAGGGCTGTCGCCCAAGACGAAGCGGCTGGCGCTGATGATCGGGCCGCCGGTGGTGATCGCGATCATTGCGGGCATCTGGGTGATGATGTCGGCGGGGTATGTGTCGACTGACAATGCGCAGATTTCTGCGGCGCGGGCGCCGATTGTCTCGAGCGTGCGGGCGCGGGTGACCGAGGTCCTGGTGACCGAGAACCAGACCGTGAAAAAGGGCGATGAGCTGGTGCGGCTGGATGGCGATGACTTTGCCATCAACGTTGCGCAGGCCGAAGCCAAGCTGGCGGCGGCGCGGTTGCAGGTTGATGCGCTGCGGGCGTCTTATCGCAAGGCGGCGGCGGATGTGCGGACGGCGGGGACTGAAACTGCCTTCGCCAAGAGCGAGCTGGCGCGGCAGGACAATCTGTTCAAGGCGGGGCTGATCTCGCAACAGGATCTCGACAAGGCGCGCAATTCTTCGGACCTCGCCTCGCGCAATCAGTCGGCGGCGAATGAGGGGCTGGCGAATACGCTGGCGAACCTTGGCGGCTCGCCGAACATTGAGACGGCCAAGCATCCGCTGGTGATGCAGGCGCAGGCTACGCTGGATCAGGCGCAGAGCGATCTGTCGGATACGTCGATCAAGGCGCCGGCGGATGGCGTGGTGACGCGCGTGAGCCAGCTTCAGCCGGGCTCTTACGTGCAGCCGTCGCAGACGATGTTCTGGATCATCTCGGGCAAGCCCTGGGTTGATGCAGCGTTCAAAGAGAACCAGCTGGCGGACCTGCGTCCGGGGCAACCGGTTCAGGTGCATGTCGATGCGTTCCCGAATGCTCACCTCACCGGCCATGTGACCAGCTTCTCGCCGGGCACAGGCTCGAGCTTTGCGGTGCTGCCGGCGGAGAATGCTTCGGGCAACTGGGTGCGTGTTGTTCAGCGCCTCAACGTTCGCATCGAACTCGATAACCCGCCGCCGGAAGTGCAGCTGGCCGTTGGCCTGTCTGCGACCGCGACCGTGGATACGCGCAAGAAGAGCTAGACCATGGAAGAAGGCATTCCAGTTACGCCGACGGCGTCAGCCGGAACGGCCTATGGCGAATATCCGGAGCCCGGTCGTCGGGCGCTGATTACGCTGGGCGTCGTGCTGACCACGCTGATGACGTCGATCGACGGCACCATCGCCAACACGGTGCTGCCGCAGATCCGCGGATCCGTGTCGGCGTCGGACGACGAGATCCTGTGGGTGCTGACGTCGTTCATCCTGGCGTCGACAATCGTGACGCCGGCGATTGGCTGGCTTGAGCGGACGCTTGGGCGGCGCAACCTGCTGCTGTTTGCGCTGGTCGGTTTCACCATTGCATCCGTGCTGTGCGGCATTGCAACGGGGATCATCGAGCTGGTGTTCTATCGCGTGCTGCAGGGCGCGACGGCGGCTGTGTTCATTCCGCTCTCGCAGGCGATCCTGCTCGATATCAACCCGCCGAAGGACCATGCGCGGGCGATGTCGCTGTGGGGCATGGGCGCGGTGCTTGGGCCGATCATCGGACCGATCCTGGGCGGCTGGCTGACCGATCAGCTGAACTGGCGCTGGGTGTTCTTCATCAATATTCCGATCGCGATCGTCGGCTTCCTCATCATGGCGGCGACGCTGCCGAAGCGGGCGACGCGCGACAAGCACAAGTTCGATGGCTTTGGCTTCATCGTGCTGGTGACGGGCCTGATCGGCTTGCAGCTGGTTCTTGACCGGGGTCCGAGTGCGGAATGGTTCTCGTCGTCCGAGATCTGGATTTATCTCGCCCTGTCGGCCATCGGGTTCTGGCTGTTCTTCGTGCACATCTTCACGAGCGAACGGCCGATCATTCACCCGTCGATCCTGACGGATCGCAACTACCTGCTCGGCTCCGGCATGATCCTGCTGATCGGCGTGCTGATGTTCGCGGGCATGGCGCTGTTGCCGACGCTCATGCAGGGGCTGCTGGGTTATCCGGTTCTGACCGCCGGCCTGACGCAGGCTTCGCGTGGCGTGGGGACGTTCGTGTCGATGTTCCTTGTCGGGCGCCTGTCGGGCAAGTTCGACAACCGGTTGATCATCCTTGTGGGCATCAGCCTGACCGGGCTGTCCTACTGGCAGATGTCGCAGTTCTCGCTCGACATGGACCAGACGCCGATCATCATTTCGGGTCTGTTCCAGGGCTTGGGATTGGGTCTGGTGTTCGTGCCGCTGATGGGGATCGCATTCACGACGATCCAGCCGACGCTGCGCACGGAAGCTGCCTCGTTCTACACGCTGATCCGCAATATCGGTTCGAGCCTTGGCATTTCGGTGGTTGGCGTTCTGCAGATCTACAACTCGAAAGTCGCCGCTTCGACGATGGCCGAGCATGTGACGCCGGACAATCTGAACATCGCGGCGGACATGCCGGGCGTCGATCTCACCACGGCGGCGGGTCAGGCCATGATGAGCGGCATGATCCACCGGCAATCCGCACTGATCGCCTACATCGACAGCTTCCACATGCTGTTCCTGATGAGCGTTGCGATCATCCCCCTACTCTTCCTGTTGCGTACGAAACGAGCTTCTCATGCTTAGACAATCACTCCTTGCAGGGCTGAGCCTTCTGGCCGTCACGGCCTGCACCACGGTTGGGCCTGACTTCCAACGCCCGGCGGCAGCCACGGATGTGGCGAGCTTTGCGATGGCGGGCGATCCGGCGGGCGCATCTGTTGCGTCGCTGGGATCGAGCAGCGCGGGCGCGACGCAATGGTGGACGGCGTTCAATTCGGCTGAGTTGAATGCGCTTGTCGAACAGGCGTTGAAGGGCAATCCGACCCTGCAGCAAGCGGATGCGGCGCTGGTTCGCGTGCGCGAGCTGGAGCGGGCGCAGCGCGGCGACAATGGTCTGCAGGTGAACGCCAGCGGCGAAGCGCAGCGTGAGCGCGTGAACACGGCGGCGTTCGGCATTGAGGGCTTCCCGAGCCCGACGATCAATGTGTTCTCGCTGGGCACTGGCCTCAAATACGATCTCGACCTGTGGGGCGGTGAACGCCGCAAGGACGAGACGGCGGCGGCGCGCACGCAAGCGCAGCAGCAGCGCACGGATGCAGCTTATCTGAACCTGACGGGCGCGGTTGTGTCGCGTGCGATCGAGCTGGCGAGCCTGCGGGCGCAGCTGACGGCGCTGGATGGCATCATCAAGGTCGACAACGAGACGATCAGCATGATCCAGCGTGGCATCCAGGCTGGGGGCGCGCCGGCATCGGCGGTGAACCCGGCTGAGGCGCAGCTGGCGGAAGATCAGGCACGGCGGCCTGCCCTGCAGCGGCGGATTGCGACGACGCGGCATGCGCTGGCGCTGCTGGTCGGTCAGGCGCCGTCGAACTGGAGCGCGCCGGATATTGATCTGAATGAGCTGACACTTCCGGCGGCCATTCCGGTGAACCTGCCTTCGGAGCTGGTGCGGAAGCGGCCGGATATTCTGGCGGCTGAGGCGGACCTTCATGCGGCAACGGCGGCCATCGGCGTGGCGGAGGCTGCGCGCTATCCGAACCTGTCGCTGGATGCTTCGTTCGTTCTGACGGCGCTGCATCCGGAAGACGTGTTCAAGTATGACTCGTCGGGCTGGTCGGTTGGGCCTTCGTTCACGGCGCCGTTGTTCAATGGTGGGTCGCTGAAGGCGCGGCAGAAGGCAGCCGAGGCGGCGGCGAAGGAAGCGGATGCGGCTTATCGGCAGACCGTGCTGACGGCGTTTGTGCAGGTGTCGGATCTGCTCTCGGCTTTGTCGACGGATGGCGAGCTGCTGACGGCGCAGACCCGGGCGCGGGATGTGGCGGCGGAAAGCGCGCGGCTGGCTTCGCTTGGCTATGAGAATGGCGCGGGCTCGTTGATCCAGGTGATCGATGCGCAGCGGCAGTCTCAGCGGACGCAACTGGCGTCTATCGAGGCGGAAGCGCTGCTGCGGGCGGATATGGCGGCGCTGTTCGTGGCGACGGCTTCGGATTGGCGCGGTTCGGCCAAATAGTCGTTCTGATCCAATGACCTTGGCGCGCTCCGCTTTGCGTGAGCGGCGTGGGGGTGGATTTCACAAAGCGGAGTGACCGCTCTCCCGGCCTTTCTCGGGGGCGACGTAGCGTTAGGATCAATCCCGATACGGCGCGCTTTGCGCTGCGCGAGCTGCATAAGCGGCCGCAGGGAGGGATTGATGAAACTGCTGTCGAAGCTGTTGCTCGCAGGCATGATCGTGGCGGCGCCTGTTGCCTCGGCGCAGGAGGCTGGTGCGCCGCCGAAAGAGGGCGCGGACTACGTCAAGCCGAAGACGAGCTGGGGCGTGCCGGACCTGCAGGGGTTCTGGAGCAATACGTCGTTCACGACGATGCAGCGCACGGCGCTGACCACCAAGCTGGTGCTGAGCGATCATGATGCGGAGCAGCTGACCAAGCGCAACACCTATACGGCGGCGCGGGCGGAAGAGGCTGGCGCATCGAAGGTGGACAAGGAATCGTCCGACAAGCTGCTGGCGGACAAGAACCCTTCGCGCGGGTACAACACGTTCTGGATGGATCCGGGCGCGAGCTATGCGCGGGTGAAGGGCGAGTATCGCTCCTCCTGGATCACCTATCCGGCGGATGGGAAGATTCCCTACACCGAGGCCGGCATCGCGGCGAACACGCGGGCGAGCCACTTTGATGATTACGAGATCCGGCCGCTGCCCGAGCGCTGCCTGATGAGCTTCACGGGCGGGGCTGGTCCGGTGATGAACAACGGGATGTACAACAACACCTATCAGATCGTGCAGTCGCCGGGGGCGGTGATGATCCTGACGGAGATGATCCACGATGTGCGGGTGATCCCGATCGTGGCGTCTGCGGCGGAGGCCAAGCATGGGCCGGCGGAGATTCCGAAATGGGGCGGCGATGCGGTCGGCTGGTATGAGGGCGATACGCTGGTGGTGGAGACGGTGAACTCGCATCCGAAGCAGCGCTCGTTCATCGGGCCCGGCGGGAAAGTGACGGAGCGGTATTCGCGCTGGTCGGATGGGCAGCTGTATTACGAGTTCAAGGTGGAGGATCCGAAGCTCTACAAGGAAACGTGGGGCGGAGAGATGTCGCTGAACCACTCGTCCGAGCCGCTGTATGAATATGCGTGCCACGAAGGCAACTACGCCCTGCCCGGCATTCTTGCTGGCGCCCGCAAGCTGGAGCGCGAGGGCCGCCCGCATCCGCTGGAGAAGCCGATCTTTGCGGGCGTCGATATTCCAGATGGCGAATAGCTGAGCTGAGTCTCGCGGAGAAAATGGAAAGCGCGGCCGGATATCTGGCCGCGCTTTTCGTTTGTCGGACGGCGCCGTAGCGGTGCGTTGGGGCACGGCGCGCGGGAGAGTGCATCAACTATCCGGGTGGTTAGCGGACTGGCTGCTCTGTTTTTGCTGCGCACCATAGCGATAACGAAAATTACAATCGGGTACTGCCGCAGCGACCATGGCCGCGATTGCGCTTCACGCGTGGTGTGAGGCTGCTCGCAGGCGGCTCACGAACAGCGTGCGCAGCATCACGCGCGGTTTCTTGCTTGTGCGGTGCGAGCGGTGATTGCATCGGCCCTAACAACCGTTTGGTGGCACGCACCACCGAAGGACATGACGCCGGCACAAGCGCGGCGCATTGGGGAGGATCAGATGAAGACGACTGCGCTTTCCGGCGCCTCTGCGATCGCATTGCTGATCGGGATCAGCGTCGCGCCGACCGCCTTTGCCCAACAGACCGTGCAGACTGCGCCGCAGGCGGAGGTGCGCGAGGATAATGATCCCCGGCGCGACGTGGTGGTGGTGACGGCGCAGAAGCGCGAGGAGACGGTGCAGGACATCGCCATCGCGGTGACGGCGGTGAACAGCGAGATGCGGCAGGAGATTGGCCTCAACACGCTGCAGGATTTCACCAACTTCGCGCCGGGACTGACCTTCTCTGTCGCCAACGACCGGATCGGGATGCGGGGCATCAACCGGAACACGAACAATTTCGGCATCCGGTCTGGCGTGTCGAACTATGTGGACGGGGTTTATTACCCCTCCTCGATTATCGCGACGGCGTCGCGGCGGGCGATTATGGTGGACCGGACGGAGGTGGTGCGGGGTCCGCAGGGAACGCTGTATGGGCGGGACTCGATCGGCGGGGCGCTGAACCTGATCTCGAAACGGCCGACGGATGAGTTTTCGGGCGAGCTGTATCTGGGGATCGGGACGTATGACACGCGGACGCTGGACCTTTCCGTGTCGGGGCCGATTACCGACTGGCTGCGCTATCGCGTGGTGGGGTCGCGCGACTATCAGGGCGAAGGCTTCCTGAACAACGCGTCGGGCCTCGAGACCGAGGGCCTGCGGACGGATGGCTATAACTACGAGGTGCAGCTCGAGGGCGATATTGGCGACAGCATTTCGTGGTTTGCGCGCTGGGGGCACATCCAGTGGATCAAGAACGGTGCGCCGGGCGCGCGGACAACATCGGGCGACCGGCAGCCTTATGATACGCGGCTGTTCAATGTGGGCGGCAGTTCGCTGACGCCGGGGGCGGCGTATGGCTACAACGCGCCGTCCTACACGCAGGTTGGGCCGTTCATCGGCAACCCGGCGGTGCGCGACAGCTTCACGTTCAACACAGACTTCACCAGCTTTGCGAAGCTGGAAGGAGCGAACGATGCGGCGCTGGAGATTATCTGGGAGGGACCGGGCGTCGATGTGAAGTACCTGGCCGGGTACGGGTATTACGACTACCTGCTCTCGACCGACACGGACAACACGCCGGTCAACTCGTTCCAGGCGCGCGTCTATCCGTTCTCGCCGGCGGGGACGCTGACGACGATACGGCCGGGCCGGCATTCGGATTATACGGAACAGCGGGCGTGGTTCTCGAACGAGATAAACGTGCTGTCGACCTATGACGGGCCGTTCCAGTTCATCGCCGGGCTGTATCAATACCAAGAGAATTTCGGGCAGCCGGTCTATGTGCTGTTCGATAATCCGCAGCCGGGCGCGACGATGGGGCGTGTGGCGGTGAACCCGGCCACGGGCGCGGTGACAGGCGTGACGCCCGGCCAGCCTGTGCCGACATATCAGGGTCAGGTGATCTCGTCGCTGACCGACAATAATGGCATCGCCAACTCCTACGGCGTGTTCACGCAGGTCGACTACACGTTCAACGAACAGTGGAAAGCGACGGGCGGGCTGCGCTACTCGGCGGATTATTCGTACATCACAGAGCGCGGGCGCGTGACCTGCTATTACACCAACACCTGCCAGTCGGCGGGCGCGACGGTGGCGAGCCCCGGCGTGGATGCGACGGATCAGGCGTTCTATGGCGCGCTGCCCTCGCTCTATCCGAACGGCGCGCCGGGCGTGGTGGGCGCATCAGCTGCCAACCCGTCGGGCGCCTACATCGATGAATACGGCAACCGGGCGCGCGAGCTTTACGATACATGGAGCGCCATCACCGGCATGATCCGCGTGGACTGGACGCCGACGCCGGAAACGCTGCTGTATGCGAACTATGCGCGCGGCTACAAGGGCGGCGGGTTCAATGCGACATCGTTCGCGCCGACGCCACGGGTCGACAAGGAAAGCATCGACTCCTACGAGATCGGCTGGAAGCAGGAGATCCGTGATCTCTACCTGACCTTGAACAGCGACCTCTTCTTCTACGACTACAAGGGCTATCAGGTGCCGAACGCGGTTGCGCCGCCGACGGGTTCTGCGGTTGCGCCCTATACGTCCTTCCTTAACCTGCCGAAGGTGCAGACGACGGGCTTCGAGATCGAAGCGACGTGGGCGCCGATCGAGGAGCTGCGCATCCTTGCGAATTACGGCTATGTGCATCCGGAGATCAAGGATGCGTCGGGCCTGATCGACTCGTCCGATCCGCTGGCGCGTGCGGCGGGAGCGATTGGATCTGCGCCGGTGATCGGCGGACGGTATTCTGCAACAGGCGTATTGATCGACGGACAGATACCGCAGGACCTTTCCGGCAACCTGTTGCCGCTGACGCCGGAGAACAAGGTTTCGATCAGCGCACTCTACACGTTCGATCTGGGTGGCGCGGGATCGGTGACGGCATCGACCAGCTATAGCTGGCAGGACAACATGTATGCGACGATCTTCAACCGCGAGAGTAACCGGACGCCTGAGTGGAGCCTTGTGAATGCGCGGCTGATCTGGAATTCGGAAGACAGCCGGTTCCGTATCATCGGGTTCGTCAACAACCTGTTCGACTCGATCCAGTACGACAACCACACAACCAGCCTGCGCCGTGCGGATAGCACACCAGCGGCGACAACGCCGGGCGGACTGCTGACTTCGACAGCGCGTCTCATCCCAGACACGGTCGTTTATTGCGGCACGACCGCCGCGACGACGATCAATCCGGCGGGCAATAGCGGCAACGGCTCGCTGGCTGAATCGTGCCTGACGGATCAGGTGGCCTACCGGATGCCGCGTTGGGGCGGCATTGAATTCCAGGTTCGTTTCTGAGCGTGGCCTAACCCGGCGCTGGCGACGGCGCCGGGACTCCCTGGCAAATTAAAACCCCGGATCGGAAGATCCGGGGTCTTTTTGTAGGTATGTGAGCAGGGGCGACCTGCTTGGCGGCGGCTTCTTATTCGGCCGCGATCTGGGGTGTGGTTTCCTGGCGTCCGGGAACGGAGGACGACAGGCTGTAACCCTTCTCTTCTGTGCGGAGGACGCAGCCGGCTTGCGACAGGCGCTCGATCTTCTGGCGCAGGCGATAGACATGCGTTTCAACGGTGTGCGAGTTGACCTTGGATGAGTAGCCCCAGACCTCAACCAGCAATTCCTGTTTGGTGACCGGGCGGCCGCGGGCGCGGAAGAGATAGCGCAGGACCTGCGTCTCCTTCTCGGTTAGCTGGATCGTCTCGCGATCGAAGCCGGTGATGACGCGGTCGGCGGGCTGGAATTCGCAGAGGCCGATGCGGATGACGGCGGTGGAGCTGGCTTCCGAGGTGCGCAGGTGGGCGCGGACGCGAGCGAGCAGGCTGGGGAAGCGGACGGGCTTCACGATGTAGTCGTTGCCGCCCGAGTCGAGGCCGAGGATCGTGTCTGCATCCGAGCCCTGGTGGCTGACGATCAGGATCGGCGTGAGCAGGCCGCGCTTGCGCAGGAGGCGGCAGGTGTCGCGGCCATCCATGTCCGGCAGATCGACACCGAGGATGATGAGATCGGCGCGTTGCGTGCGCACCATGGCGAGGCATTCCTCCGCCGTGGTGGCCGTGTGGACGATGAACTCGTGCGCTTCGAAGTGTCGGGCGAGAAATTCGTTAGCAGCGGCGTCGCCATCGATGATGAAGATGGTCTGCTGAAAAGCCATGGCAGGACCTCGATCAACCTAACGTTCGTTTGGTCGCGATATAGAGGGTCAAAAATGCTTTAGCGCAAGAGGTCTCAGCGTTGAGGCGCACGATGTTTTCGTTGATGTTGCATCAAACGAACAATGTGTGCGTGTGCGAACAACACCAGCAAACCTTTTGCGGTTGCGAGCATAGGATCAGGGTTGAAGGCTGTAGCCCCCGCCCTCTGTGATGAGGAAGCGCGAGACGCCGGGATTGGGTTCGATCTTCTGGCGCAGGCGATACATGTGCGTTTCAAGCGTGTGCGTGGTGGCTTGCGAGTTGTGACCCCACACCTCCGCCATCAGCTCTTCGCGCGGCACGGGCTTGCCGCCGGCCTTGTAAAGATAGCGAAGGATGTCGGTTTCCTTGTCCGTCAACCTGATCTTCCGCTGTGCTTCGTCGATGAGGACTTTCGCTGACGGGCGGAATTCGTAGGGGCCGAGATGGAAGGAGGCGTCGTCGCTCTGTTCGTGCGTGCGGATGTGCGCGCGCACGCGGGCGAGCAGGACGGGGAAACGCACCGGCTTGGCGATGTAGTCGTTCGCACCTGCATCAAGACCGAGGATCGCGTCGCTGTCTGTCGTCTGCCCTGTGAGCATCAGGATGGGGGCGAGAACTTTATGCTTGCGGATGAGGCGGCAAGCGTCGCGGCCATCCATGTCGGGAAGTTCGACGTCGAGGATGATGATGTCGGGGCGCGTTGATTCTGCCTTGTCGATGCCTTCCGCAGCGGTGGCAGCGTGTTCGACCTTGAAGTCTTCCTGCAGGTTGAACTGCCGCGCGAGCGCTTCGCGCAGGTCGGTATCGTCTTCAATAAGCAGAATCGTACGCTCGGCTTTCATGCCTGTAGTCCCTCCTCCTGGGCCGTCTCGGCATCCTGATCGGATGCTCTCGCGGTAACCAAACGGGCGATGCTTGCGCACGCGACGTCAGGCTCCGTCTATGGCTGTACTGTCTCAGGTTTTCGGCTTCCAACCAAACACTTGTTTGCGTGCTCGACAGGACAAACGCCCCACGGCATGCTCAAGCTGTCGTGAGGAGACTGATAGTCCGCGGTTAGACGGACGCCCTTACGACGAGGGAGGAGTGCGGCGCAGGCCGTAAACGAGTGGCCAGATGGCTGACGCGTCGAACATAACGCCTGCAAGCGAACCGGAAGCGGAAGCTGCGCCTTCGCGTGTGCAGGATGCGCGCGCGACGATGGTGTCGGGCTTCTTCACCGGCGTTGCGGGGCAGCTGCTGCTTTATACGGTCGGGCTGGTGCTGCTGATCGTGGTGCTGCTGTTTCCGTTGCTGATCTCGGAGCGGCGCAATGAGTGGCTGGCGGGGCGGGTGAACGTGGCCGAGCTGGTGGCGGCGGCTGCGCAGTCGAGCCCGGAGCATCGTGCGAGCAATGACTTCTCGCGGATCGCGCGCGACCGGTTGTTCATTCTCTCCATCATCGCGGACACCAAGGATGCGCGCGAGACGATCCTCGCGCCGTCGCAGCCAATTACAGGCACGCCGGTGCGGATGGACTGGCCGGATGACCGGTCGCTGTGGTTCCCGGATACGGTGGCGCACTTCACGGCGCAGGACAGGCATCTGCGGCTGACGTTCAAGCCGGAGCTGACGCCATACGATGAGATGGAAGTTACCGTATCGGAGGCGACGCTGCGTGAGGCGCTGCTGGCGCAGTCGGGCGCGATCATTCTCAACGCCCTGCTCTTCGCCATACTGGCGGGCGCGATTGTTTACGTGACCGTGTACCGGCTGATCGTGCGGCCGATGCAGGGGATTGCGGCGTCGGTGACGCGGTTCTCCGAAGCGCCGGAGGCGACGCAGATCAAGCTGCCCTATGGGCAGAGCGATGAGATACGTCGCGTGACGGCTGCGCTGGAGACGATGCAGCAGACAGTCTCGCAGGCGCTGCGTCAGCGGAAGCGGCTGGCCGACCTTGGCGAGGCGGTGGCGAAGATCAGCCACGACCTGCGCAATTCCCTGTCGGCGGCGCAGATACTGTCGGATGGGCTCGCGGATTCCAAGGACCCTGACGTGCGGGATGCTGCGCCGCGACTGGAGCGGGCGATCCAGCGTTCAATCACGTTGGCTGAGGCGACGCTGAAGTATGGCCGTTCGGAAACACCGCTGCCGAGCATGCAGCGTGAGTCGTTTAAGCCGGCGATCGATGAGGCGATGGCGGAAGGCATTGCGGGTTGGCCCGGAGTGACAGTGCGCGTCGACTGTGACGAGAGCCTCGCGGTGATGGCGGACAGCGATCATTTGCACCGCATCATCACTAACCTCGTGAGGAACGCGGCGAAGGCAATTACAAGCCGGCCAGCCGGTTCTGACGCGGGGCTGGTGACTGCGGAGGCGAGCCGATCTGCCTCTGGCGACACGGTCGTGCTGGTCATCAGCGACAATGGTCCGGGCATACCAAAGTCCGTTATCGCCAAGCTGTTTCAGCCGTTTTCAAAGGCGGGATCGGATGGCGGCACGGGGCTCGGCCTGGCGATTGCGCGCGAGCTGGCGCGGGGCATGGGAGGCGAGCTGTCGCTGGTCTCAAGCGGGCCTGACGGAACGTCATTCTCCCTGAGTTTGCGGGCTGGATGATCCTTTCCAGTCCCCACAGGGATATGCCGCTATCGTGAAGGTCACGGCTGGAGAAGAGAAAGGATTTCCCCTCGCCTTTCGAGTTCTTGTAGCCTGTAAAAGAGACTGAGCTGCGCGCGAGACAAAATTGACCAAGACCATCGCCACCAAACGCATTCAGCCTGCTGCTGAAGAAAACAATGCCCGGCGTCAGGAGATCCTGCTGATCGCGTCGGACCTGTTTGCGCGGCGTGGCTATGACGCCGTGGGCGTGCGCCAGATCGCAGATGCGGCGGGGATACTGGGCGGGTCGCTGTATCACCACTTCCCCTCGAAGCGGGATCTCTATGTCGAAGTGCATAGCGCGGCGCTGGCGAATGCTGCGAACCGGATGGAAGCCGAGATCGCCAAGCTGACGGACCCGTGGGAGCGGCTGGAAGCGGGATGCCGCGTTCACCTGGCCGTGCAGGTTGATCCGGAATCCGTGACCCTGCCGATGATGAGCGACATCTCCGCCATGTCGAGCGACATGCGCGAGGATCTGGTGAAGGCGCGCGACCGGTTCGAGACGATCTACAAGCAGCTGATTGCGGACCTGCCGCTGAACCCGTCCGTCGACCGCAGCATCTATCGCCTGTCGCTGGTGTCGCTGATTAACGCCGTTCCGATGTGGTATCGCACGGGGCGGCTGAGCGTTGCCGAGATCGCGGCGCAGATCGTGACGATCTTCCGTGCCTCTGCCGGCCCTGCCCCAAAAGCCAAGCCTGTGAAGCTGGCGCGGGCGAAGAAGAAGCCTGCTCGCTAGAGCGGACGGCTCCCTAGACATCGCGACAAGAAAAAGCCGCTGCGGAGGGGTCTCCGCAGCGGCAGTTTGTCATGGCTTGGCCCCCACAGGAGGAGGAGAGCGAGAGCAAGAACCATGGGTTCGTCGTTGAGATGATCCTGCATGATGCTGTGGCGGCCGAAAGTTATTTACGGTTTCAGCGGTGTTACGGGCCGTTACAGCTGGCTCGGCTCCTTGGATTTGCGGGCGAAGCGCTGACGGATGCGGGAAAAATCCTGGCCGACGCGCGTGAAGGACATCCACGCGCCGGTGGCGCAGGCGACCGTTACAGCGGCGAGCAACAGCAGGGTGACGATGTCCCAGACCGGGCGGGCGCGCAGGAAAGAGAAGTCCATCGAATGCAGGCCCGACTCGAACCAGCGGTAACGCTGGCCGGTTCCGTCAGCGAGCTGGCGGAGTTCGCCGGTCTTGTAGTCGAAATAGGCCTTGGTGCTGTCGGGGTCGTTGAGCGTGACGCGATAGACCGGCAGGTCGACCGTGCGCTTGTGGCCGTAATAATAGTCGTCTTCGGCGTTCAGGACTTCGAGCTTGCCCGCAGCGAGGAGCCCGCCCTTCTCTGTCAGGCCGGCTTGCAGCTCGTTCTGGGTCATCGGAGCGATCCCGTTCAGGCCGAAGCGGGTGTCGGTTCCGTCGGCTGAGCGGGCGATCAGGTAGGGCTTGCCGAGCAGCGGGGCGGCGCGGACCGTGACGAGGTTGGCCGGAGGGTTGGCCTTGACCTGCGCAAGGATGGTCTGGACCTCGCCGACCTGCATCGGGCTCTGGACGTCGGCGCGACTGATGGCGCCTTCGCTTTCGAGCAGGCCGAAGGGCGACATGGTCATCATGCCGGAGAAGGTCCAGGTGAGGACGAGCACGCCGGCGAAGGTGCCGAAGAGGTGGTGCCACATCCACATCGGGCGGTTGCGATAGGGCCACCATTTGCCTGAACGGCCGCGCAGGCGGATGAAGCCGATGACCATGCCGGTGATGACGAGGAAGCAGCCGACCAGCGAGGACCAGACGACGACATCGTTCCAGAGCTGGCCGTTCTCGCGGAGGATGCGTGGATAGAGCCAGTGCGGGATGGCGCCGAGCCAGTTCCAGAAACGCTCGTGGCCGTTGGCGTCCTGCACGACTTCGCCGTTGGAGCCGTTGATATAGACCCAGCTTGCGCCCGGATCATCGAACACGGCTTTCCAGAGTGGTTGCGAGCGGCGCGCGGGCTGGACCGACCACTGGTCGATCAGGAGCGTGCCGAGTTCGGAAATCTTGCCGTTGATCCTGTTGCCGGCTGCGTAGGTCTCCGCGACATTGCGCACCTGCTCTTCCGACAGCACGCCGACAGTCTCGCCGGATGCGAGATTGTAGGCCTTGGGCCCGTCCCTTCCGCCCATGCGCAGCACAGGCGTCCCATTCAACATTTCAACACGCGCCTGCCCCGCAGGCGCATCAGCGGCGAAACCGATATTTCCGCTGAGGATGGTCAGGTCGAGGCGTTCGAGACCCGACTGGCGTTCATCCGGCGTGGTGGCCGGATAGCCCTGATACATCATGACGAAGCCGGAGAGGCACCACATCGTCATGATCACGCCGAGCACCACGCCGAGATAGCGGTGCACGGCGATGAGGGTCTTCATAATCATAAGGTCATCACGAGATCACTGGGCGTTTAGCGCCGTCTCCGGAAGGCCCACCCAACCGGAGACGGCGTTACGCGTACCTAGAAGCCGTAGCTGTAGGTGACGTGAAGTGTTTGCGGCACGCCATTGAAACCGAACACGAAGGCCGGCGTCGTGTCGTAGCCGGTAATCGGGGCCGAACGGCCGACGCTGGTGAAGTAGCCTTCGTCGAACGCGTTCTCGAGGCGGGCCGTAAGCTTGTGCTTGCGGTCTGCATCCAGGAAGACGTGCGCCGCGATATCGACGACCATGTAGTCGCCGTATTCGACAACGCCGACGCCGCCCGGAAGGGATGCGGTCTTCAGCTCGCCGGTCCACAGCGCGGAGACGTCTGCGCCCCACCAGTCAGCATCGTAGGAGCCGCCGACCTTGGCGTAGCTGCGCGGGATGCGCGGACGCTGCGTGCCGTTCGGGTCTTTCGTGCTGGAGTCGGTGTAGCTGGCCATGGCCGAGAAGCCGTTGCCGAAGTCGGCTGTGCCGAGCAGTTCGAAACCACGGACCTTCACCTTGCCGGCGACGTTCTCGAAGAAGCCGTTGCCGTCGAAGAACTCGTTGCGCGGCGTTGCCGGGTTCGGGTCCGGGAATTGCGGGAACAGCACTTCGCAGTTCTGCGCCGGGATAGTCACGTCGCAGTTCACGAAGCCGATCAGATTGTCGATGTTGCGGGCGAAGTAGGTCGCCTGCCAGCTGAAGGTCGGACCAAACGTCATCTGGCCGCCGAGGCCGACGTTGAGGTTCTGGCCTTTTTCTGCGCCGACATTCGGGTTGCCGATCTCGTAGTCCTCGATGGCGTAGAGCTGTTCGGCGGTGGGGAGGAGGAAGCTCGTACCGATATTGCCCTGCGCGTACAGGAAGTCCGCGAAGTCGTAGCGGCCGCTGGCGTTCCACACGGTGGCTTCCGAGCCGCCCGTCTTGTTGTGGCGAACGCCGAGTGCGAACGAGCCGTTCTTGATGAAGTCGTCGGTGGTGCGCAGCTGGCCGAAGAAGGCGTGAACCTCTTCTTCCTGCTCCGCGATCAGCAGGACGTCGTCCTTGCCGGAATAGGTCTGGTAGTCGTAGCCGACGAGGTATTCGAGCGGGCCGCCGGGCGTCAGCTTGGCGAGGGCGTTGATGCCCTTGTCCTCGAAGCCCCAATAGGTCTGGTTGTCGGTGACGGTCTGGCCGATGATCGGCCCCGTGCCGCCCTGCAGGCGGTTGCGGATCGTGGTGTAGCTGGAATCCCAGTCGTGCCAGTAACCCTTCACGAGGATCTGGGCCCAGTCAGCAGCCTGCACATCGACGCCGAGGCTGGCGATGTCTTCGTCGCGCTCGTTCTTCGAATAGGCGTTGACGCGCGGGTTGGTGTTGTCGAGGCGGCCGTCGGTGTGCTGGTAACGGGCGTCGATGGCGATGCGCTCGCCGATCTGGAAGCGATATTTGCCGCCATAGTTCAGCATGTCCGAGCTGCGATCGTGGTCGGTCGAGCTGGGGGCGAAGTTGTTGTAGGTGGTGAAGCCGTTCGTCTTGTCCTGCGAGGCGAAGAGCACGTAGTTGCCCGGACCCGCCTTGCCGCGGACATAGCCGTCGAGGTGGATCGAGTCGTTGGTATCGCCGCCGACCGTGACGAGGCCGTTGAAATCATCCGTGTAGCCGCGGGTGACGAAGTTGATGACGCCGGCCACCGACTGGGTGCCGTAGAACAGGCCCTGGCCGCCTTTAAGCACTTCGATGCGCTCGATCATGCTGGCGGGCAGCGTGTCGGACATGGTGCCGGAATAGAGGCGGTTGTTGATGCGGACGCCGTCGACCAGGAGCAGCATGTCCTGGGTGCGCGAGCCCTGCAGCGAGATGTCCATGTAGGAGAACGGCCCGCCGCGCGGGGCGACGAACAGGCCCGGAACCTTCATCTGCATCGCCTGCTGGGCGTCGACGAAGATCTGGTTGCGGAGCTCCTCGGAGGTCACGACCTCGAGGTCGGAACCGTATTTCTCGAGCTCCTGCGGGAGGGTTTCCTCGATCGTCTGGCCGACGATGGTGACGACGTCTGTGTCGGCGGTTTGCGGCGTGGCTTCGGCGCTGGGGCCGGCCTGGGCGGCCGCAAGCGGCGCGGCAAGGCAGATGACCAGGGCGCTTACGCCGGTGGCCAGCAGGCCGCGATAAGTCGAGTGCAGTTTCAAAGTCCGTCCCTCCCGAGGGTTGTGTAAATGTCCGCGCCCCCGTGCGCGTCGGATGGGAGGTCTAGGAGGGTTTCGGGGGTCACTCGGAGTGAATTACGGTAACAACGCTGCGTAACGCCGAGGGGGAGTCGCGAAACAAGCCAAAAGTGCGCGTTACCGGGCGTTACACGCGGGTTACAGCGCGAGAGGCGCGATGCCGGCTGTGCTGGATCGTTGCGGTTTGCGCGGGATTTGCGCCGGAATGAGGGGAATCTAGCGCGAGCGGCCGCGGCCCTGGACGGGCCAGATATCCACAAGGGTGTCGCCCCGGACGACGTGGAAGAAGTCGTACAGATTGACGGTCGGGTCGCAGTGCGGCGCGGCCAGGGTGACGATGTCGCCGATGGCCAGCTTAGCCTCCTCCCCCGCCGCGATCAGGCCGTGCTCGTCGCCCATGAAGTGGAACGGGGAGCCGACCGGCGCGCCGGACAGGATCGCGGGCGGGCCGCCGTCGGTCGCCATGGCCTTGAAGCCGGCGTCGAGGGTGGCGAGGCCGGGGGTGTTGGCGCTGACCACGCGGGCGTCGATCTGGAGGGACGTGGCGTAGGGGATGGGGGCGCCGTTAGCGAGGTCGCACTCGTTGTACTGGCGATCCATGAACACGTAGGAGCCGACCTGCAGCTCGTTGAAGACGCCGAGGTCTGCGTCGATGCGGTGGGTGCCGGTGCCGCCCCCTGTGATGAGGGCTGGCGGGAGGCCGGCTGCGGTTAGGGCTTCGAGGACGGTACGGAGATAGGCGGTGCGCTCCTCGATGGCCGAGCGGCGGTCGGCGTAGCTTTCGATGTGCTGCTCGCGGCCGCAGTAGAACTGGACGCCGATATATTTCAGGGAGGGTGCGGCAGCGATGCGTTGGGCGAGCGCGACTGCATCCCCGGGGGAGCGGACGCCGGTGCGGCGGATGCCGGGATCGATATCGACGACGAGTTGCAGGGGTTTGCCAGCCGCCTGGGCTGCGGCGGCGAGTGCTGTGACGTTGTCGGGATTGTCGGTTGTGACGCGCAGGTCGGGGATGCGGGCGTTGAGCTGCATCAGGCGGGCGATGGCGGGGGCGGAGACGACCGGCGACGTGATCAGGATGGCGCCGACGCCGCCATCGGCCATCGCTTCCGCCTCGCCCAGCTTGGCGCAGCAGACGCCGACAGCGCCGGCGGCGATCTGGCGCTGGGCTATGTCGGCGCTCTTGTGGGTCTTCGCGTGGGGGCGCAACGCGATGCCGCGTTCGGCGGCGAAGGCGGCCATGGTCGCGATGTTGCGTTCGAGCAGGTCGAGGTCGATAACCAGTACGGGGGTGTTGAAGGATTTGCGGCCGCCCTGCTGGCCGATGAGATGCGCGTGAAGCTCGCGGTCGTTCATGGGCTCAGCCTGCCTTGATGTCGAAGAGTTTGGTGAGGTGTGCGTTGGCGAACTTTGCGACGGGGTCGATCTGATCGCGAACAGCGCAGAACTTTGCAGCGTCAGGATAGAGCTGGTGGAGATCGGCCGTCGTAAGCGTGTGGCGCTTGGCCCAGTGCGGGCGGCCATCGTACGCGCGGAATATCTTTTCGGCTTCAGCAAAGATCGCATGCCATTTCATGCGATGGTACTGGTGCATGGAGATCGACGCGCCAACGCGGCCGTTGAACGGGCTGAGCCAGATGTCGTCTGCGGCGACGAGACGGAACTCGAAGGGGAATGCCACGGGCAGCCCCTTCTTTCTGATCCACGCGATGACTTCGCGCAGCGCAGGCCAGCCGTTTGCGCGCGGCAGTTCGTATTCCATCTCCTCGAACTTAACCGTGCGATCGGACGGGAAGATGCGGTAGGCGGGCCCTACCCTGCGCCGCTTCATCTGTTGCGGCAGAAGGCGTTTCTGCAGGTGCGACGTCATGAAGGGGAACATCTTGCAGATGTCGCATACGCGCCTGAAGGCGGTGTCGTCCATGTCGCGCTGTTCGCGCATCTCGCCTTCCGACGGCTTTGGATCGAGGATCTTCAGCATGGCGAGGTCGGCATAGGGGAAGACGAAAAATTCGACATGTCGGTTCTGCGCCGCGAGCTCGCCCCAGCGCGCGGCGATCTCGTCGAGCGGGTAAACTTCTAGGCGTTCTTCGAGGTGGTAGGCGGGCAGTACGTCGAACTCGATGCGCGTCGCGATGCCGGTAAGGCCGAGCGAGAGGCGCGAGGCCTGGAACAGGTCGGGGTTCTCGGTCGGGCTGCATTTCACGATGGAGCCATCGTGCGTCATCAGCTCGAAACCGCGGGCTGCAGTGGAGAGTGAGCCGAGGGTTGCGCCTGTGCCGTGCGTGCCCGTGGCGATGGCGCCGGCGAGGGCTTGCGGGTTTACGTCGCCCTGATTGATGAGGGACGCGCCCTGCTTCCAGAGGATATCGGTGAGTTTGGCGAGCGATGTGCCGGCGGGGGCGGAGGCGCGCAGCTTGTCGTCGCTGACGGTGATCTCGCCTTCCATGTCGGACATGGAAATCAGCGTGCCGTCGGTTTCGCAGAGCGGCATGAAGGAGTGGCCTGCACCGACGACGCGAACTTTCTTCGCCTCGCGCACAAGCTTTGCCAGTTCGGCTTGCGTCTTCGGGCGCGCGATCTGTGCGGGTGTCGCCGCTACGCTTCCGGACCAGTTCGACCAGGTGGACATCACTTCTCTCCCAGGCGGGCGTTGGCGAACAGGAGGGCGGCTTCGCGGAAGATCTCGTCGCGCGGTATGCGGTCTTCCTCGTTCAGCATTTCGTCGATGGCGTAGCCGTACTCGACCGTCATGCGCAGACGCCGCCACAGCACCTTGCGATTCACATGCGGCAGAAGCGGCGCATAGACTTCCAGCATCGCATCCGTCACCTCCCGGTGGGATTCGACCCGGACGTGAGCGAGTTGCGGCACGGCGCGAAGAGCGCGTTCGATCCAGACACCGCCGGGTTCGCGGGCTGTCACATCG
This sequence comes from Hyphomonadaceae bacterium, assembly GCA_965229115.1. Lineage (GTDB taxonomy): Bacteria > Pseudomonadota > Alphaproteobacteria > Caulobacterales > Hyphomonadaceae > UBA7672. The sequence goes on from CBDDIR010000003.1 coordinate 2,613,215, forward strand.
GCGGTAGCGCGCAGCAGGTCTTCGACGTGTTTACCCATTTCGGCGAGGCCGCCGGATTTGTGCTGCTCCAGCCAGGCAAACAGGACGACGTTCTGGCGATCCATGAAGCGGCGGCCGAGTGCTTCGAGGACGGCGTATTTGTCCTTGTAGTAGCGATAGAGCGCGGCGGGAGAGACGCCTGCCCTCGCCGCGATCATGTTGGTTGAGATGCGCTCGATGCCGACTTCGCCGAGAAGTTCGCCGGCAATGTCGAGCAGCCGCTCGCGGGTTTGCAGCGCGCGTTCCTGCTTGGGCGCTGCGCGGGAGGCGGGCTTGGGCTTTGTTCTGGCGCGTTTGGTCGTGGTCATGGCATCACGGCCTTGCGCGCCTTGAACTGATGCAGGCCGATTGCTAGGACGATGGCGATGACGAGACATGCGCCGCCGAATGTGATGGCGCCGCGCGAGTCTGCTTCCGTCACCAGAAGCGAGGCGAAGAAGGGGCCGAAGCTGCCGCCGAGCACCTGTGCGCCGCCGATGAGGACAGCGGCGCGACGTGTCGGGTCGGCCTCGATCACCATGGGCACGAGGAAAGGCAGCACGAATATCCAGAGGAAGCCAAAGGCGCCTGACAGGATGAGGAAGGTCTGCGGGTCCGGCAGGTTGTAGAGCCCGATCAGCAGGCCGACATTGATCACCGCCGCGATGAGCGTCGTCCAGAGCCAGTTGATCCGCCCTGCCAGCAACGTAGCCGCCGTGCCGCCGGCAACCTGGCAGGCGAGCGAGATGGAGACGGCGGCGCCTGTAATGCCCGGGTCATGGCCTGACTGACGCGACAGCGGTTCGGCATAGACCCAGACGCCGATGGTGAAAGCGGAATAGAGGAAGGCCGAGATCAGTGCGATCCAGCCCCGGATGCCAGGCAGCGAGCTGTTGCTTTCAGTCTTCGGCAGCGGCGCATATTCGCCGGGAACGGCCAACGCGACGACAGCCGTGACGATGCAGAGACCACCGAGCGCGAACCATCCGCCGTCCGATCCGAAGCGCGGCACGATCATGGCGGACAGGAAGGTCGCCATGAAGAATTGGGCCAGCGTCTGCACGGTGAGATAGACGCCTGACCAACGCTCGGGCGTTGGCGTGCGGGCGATCAGGGCGATGGTGATCCACATCAGCACGCCGCTGGGCAGACCTGCGAGGCCGCGCATCAGCGTGATGGTGTCGCCCGCAACGAAGGGTGTTGCGAAGTCGACGGCGGCGAGGATGAGCGAGGCGGCGATGCCGATAATCTTCAGCTGGGCAGGTTTCAGCGCGGCGCCCGCGATGAATGCTGCCAGGCCCATGGCGAGGAGTTCGGCGGTGGCGGCCTGCCCGAGCTGGTTGGAGGTCAGCCTGCCCTCGGTTGCCAGCGTGCCGAGCAGCAGCGGCTGAAGACCAGCGATCATGATGGCAGTCACGCCGAGGAACATGACGGCGGAGAACTGAACGCGGTTCGGTCGATCGCCGATCCACACTCCGACAGGCGCATCCGTCATTGCGACACCCCTATGACCCGCTGTTAACGAAAGTTAGTCATCGCTCGCTTTCAAAAGCAAGGCGTCGCACGGGGATTTCGCGAGGCGCGCGGGGCTGCGTTAATCTGTCAGCCATGCCTCGCTGGAGAATTTTGGCGATCTGAAACCTTTTGTGGTGTAGGCTCGCCGCCATGTTGCACCTTGTCGGAGCAAAGCTGAGACGTCTGGGGGCGCTTTTCGCGCTCATCCTGGCCGTTTTTGTCGCCGCTCCGATGGCGCAGGCAGAGTGCATTTGCGACGTGGAAGTCGCTGCTTCGGCGGCTAACACCACCGCAGCGACGGCTGACGATCAGGGCGCGGGGGATGCGAATTGCATCTGCCCTGCATGTCATTGCATCCATGCCGGCAGCGAAACGCCCTCTCCGTTCAAGGCGATTTCGCTCGCTGCATTTGCAGTCGAACAGGCTGCTCCGCTGAACGATGCGCGGTTGCTGCCGCTGCCCTCCAACACACCCGAACGCCCCCCGCGAGGCTGATCGCGTGACGGGCGCCTTGCGCTTGTCGACGCCATGATCGTGCCAATCGCACCTGCGCCCTGACCGGCGCGGGTCTCGCGTCCACACATCGTTCGAGACCAACGACAATGACCAATTATCGCAACCTTGCGCTTGGCGGCGCAGCGATTGCCGTGCTTGCAGCCGGCGCAGGATTCTTCGTAGCGCGCAGTCTGTCGCCGCCCCCTGCAGAGACTGCGGAAGCCGAACATGCCGATGAAGATGAGCATGGCGATGAACATGGCGAGGAGGCCGCTGGCTTCATTCCGCTGAAGGTTGCGGAGGCGCAGCTCGCGGGGGTGAACCTCGCGCAGGTGGAGCGTGGCGGCGGGTCTGACCTGCTCTTGCCCGGCCGGGTGGCTGTGGCGACGAACGCCAGCAGCATTATCGGCGCGCCGATGAATGGCGTGATCGTGACCATGGCGGTCACGCCGGGAAGCAGCGTTTCCAAAGGCTCTCCGATTGCGACAATGCGCAGCCCCGAAGCTGCGGCTGTGCGCGCTGCGCTGGATTCGGCGCGTGTGGCGAAGGCCAATGCGGATACGGCTTATGAACGCGGGCAGCGTCTATTCGAAGCCGATGTTCTGCCGCGGCAGGACTGGGAGAACATCCAGACAGCCACCGAAACGGCGCGGGCGCAGTTGCGCGAAGCGGAAGGCAAGTTCGTGGCGCTGGGCTCCCCCACTGCCGACGGGGTCGCGACCATTCGCAGCCCGATCAAGGGCGTGGTGACAGACGTGGCCGTGGCGCCGGGATCGGCGCTGGTCGATGGGCCGGTGATCGCGCGCGTGTCTGACACGTCCCAGGCGGAGCTGGTATTCGACGCGCCGCCGGAGAGCCTGGGGCTGATCGCGATCGGCACGAAGCTGGAGGCGCGCTGGACGGGCGGGCAATCCATCGAGGGTGTGGTGACGGGCGTGGCGCCGGGCCAGTCCGGCATGACCGCGAGCGTGCGGGCGAAGCCGGTGGGCGCAACGCCCTCACCGGGGACTGTGATCTCGGCGCGGCTGGTTGGCGGCGGCGGCGATCAGCTGACCGTGCCGAGCGATGCAGTGCAGACGGTTGATGGCGCGCCATCGGTATTCGTGGTCGAGGCGGAGGGTTTCCGCGCCCGCCATATCGTACCGGGACGCACGGCCAATGGCCGAACCGAAATCGTCAGCGGCCTGAAAGGCGATGAACAGATCGCCGGCACGGGCGCATTCCTGCTCAAGGCGGAACTCGCCAAGGGCAGCGTCGAGCACGAGCACTGATCATGTTGAAACGCATCATCGACTTTTCCGTGCGCGGCCGCTGGCTGATCGCGCTCATCACACTGGTTTTCGCAGCCTTCGGCGTGAACGAACTCCTGCACCTGCGCATCGACGCCGTGCCGGACATCACCAACCGGCAGGTTCAGATCAATACGGTTGCGCCGGCGCTTGGGCCTGAAGAGGTCGAGCGGCAGGTGACCTTCCCGCTGGAGACGGCGCTGGCGGGCCTGCCGGGACTGACCGAAACGCGCTCGATCTCGCGGCATGGCTTCTCGCAGATCACGGCAGTGTTCACGGATTCCACCGACATCTACTTCGCTCGGAACATCGTGAACGAGCGGCTGCAGTCGGCGAAGCAGGAACTGCCTGCGGGGCTGTCGCCAACCACCGGACCTGTCGTGACGGGACTGGGCGAGGTTTACATCTGGACCGTCGAGTTCTCGCCGGAGATGGCGAAGCAAGGCGCGGCCTATGTAACGCCTGAGGGCGAAACGCTGTCGAACGATCTGCAGAAGGCGACCTATCTGCGCACGGTGCAGGACTGGATCATCGCGCCGCAGCTCCGCACCGTCAAAGGCGTGGCAGGCGTTGATGTGCTCGGCGGCTATGTGAAGGAGTATGCGGTTCACCCCGACCCGACCAAGCTGGCGGCCTATGGCGTTGGTCTGGTGCAGCTGGTTGAAGCGCTGGAACATGCCAATCGGATTGCTGGCGCAGGTTATGTCAGCCGTGCGGGCGAGGCCTATGTCGTGCGTGCGGATGCGCGGCTGCGGAGCCTTGAGGAGCTGGCGCAGACACCGGTGCTCAACGAGGGCGGGCTGGTCGTTCGCGTCTCGGATCTCGCAACGGTCGAGGCCGGGCGGGCGCCGCGTCTTGGGTCTGCGAGCGCAAACGGCCGCGAAGTCGTGGTTGGCACAGCCTTGATGCTTCAGGGTGAGAACAGCCGTGAGGTGGCGCATCGCGTCGGCGAGCGGCTGAAGGAAATCCAGGCGAGCCTGCCGAAGGATGTCGTGGCGCGGCCGGCGCTGGATCGTACCAAGCTGGTGGAAGCAACCATTGGCACGGTGGAGCACAACCTGCTGCTCGGCGCGCTTCTGGTCATCGTGGTGTTGTTCCTGACGTTGGGCAATGTGCGCGCGGCGATCATTGCAGCGACGATCATCCCCCTGTCCTTCCTGTTTGCCGCTTCTGCGATGAACAGGTTCGGCATCAGCGCCAACCTGATGAGCCTCGGCGCGCTCGACTTCGGCCTGATCGTCGATGGCGCCATCGTTGTCATCGAGAACACGTTGCGGCGCATGGCGTTGCGACGTGAAGAGCTGGCGCGCGACCTGAACGCCGGTGAACGTTTGGGTGTCGCGGCTGCGGCGGCCAGGGAGATGGCGCCGCCGGCGGCTTTCGGTCAGGCGATCATCCTGCTGGTCTATGCGCCGCTACTGGCGTTCGAAGGCGTCGAGGGCAAGATGTTCTCGCCGCTCGCCGCTACGGTCATGTTTGCACTGGGTGGGGCGTTCATCCTCTCCTTCACATTTGTGCCGGCCATGACTGCGCTGTTCCTGAAGCCGTCAAAGGCGCATCACGAAACGCGCATCGAAAAGGCGGCGCGCTCGATATTCGAGCCGCTGCTGCGCTGGAGCGTGAAACGCCCCATCGCGATCATCACGGGCGCCATCGCCGCATTCGTGCTGGGGCTGTTGAGCTTCTTCACGCTTGGTCGCGAGTTCATTCCAACTCTGGATGAAGGCGATCTGCTGGTGCAGGCGCTGCGCGTGCCTTCTACGTCTCTTGAGCAAAGCCAAGAGATGCAGTTCCGTGTCGAGAATACGCTGAAGGCTATGCCGGAAGTGGACCTCGTCTTCACGCGCACAGGCACGGCGGAGATCGCGTCGGACCCGATGCCGCCGAACATCTCGGATACGTTCGTGATGCTGAAGCCGCGCGAGACATGGCCTGACCCGCGTCTGCCTAAGGCAGAGCTCGTCAGCCGCATGGAAACCGAACTCGGGAAATTGCTGGGCAACAGCTATGAGTTCACGCAGCCGATCCAGATGCGGTTCAATGAGCTGATCGCTGGCATCCGCTCCGACGTGGCGGTGAAGATCTATGGTGACGACTTCGACACCATGGGCGCAACCGCTGCGAAGGTGGCCAGCATTCTCCAGTCCATTCCCGGGGCGGCGGATGTTCGCGTCGAGCAGGTCACCGGGCAGCCGACGATCACTGCGATCGTCGACCGCACGGCGGCGGCGGCGCAAGGCGTTCACGCGAGTGACGCGGCTGATGCGCTTGCCATCGGCTTGGGCGGTCGCGAGGCCGGGATCGTTCTGGAAGGCGATCGTCGTTTCGACGTGGTCGTCCGACTGGACGATGCCGTGCGAAACGATCCGGCGACCATGCAGCAGCTGCCTGTCATGCGTGAGACGGTCGAAGCCGGGGGACGAACCGTGCCCCTATCCGCCGTCGCGCGCTTTGAGACGGCAGAAGGCCCGAGCCAGATCAGCCGCGAAGGCGGCAAGCGACGCATCGTGGTGCAGGCCAACGTTCGCGGTCGCGATCTCGGTAGCTTCGTCAGCGACGCGCAAGCCAAGGTGAACGCGCAGGTGCAGCCTCCGGTCGGCGGCTGGATGGATTGGGGCGGACAGTTCGAAAACCTCGAACGCGCAAGCGCGAGGCTGGCCGTCATCTTGCCGATCGTCCTGCTGTTGATCGGCGTGCTGCTCTACATGGCGCTCGGCTCTGCATTGGAGGCGGCGCTGGTGTTTGCGGTGGTGCCGTTGGCGCTGGTGGGAGCCGTGCTGGCGTTGCTGCTGCGCGGAATGCCGTTCTCGATCTCGGCGGCGGTCGGCTTCATCGCAGTTTCGGGCGTCGCGACGCTCAACGGCCTCGTGCTGATGCAGGCGGTGCGGCAGAGACTGGATGCGGGCGCCTCGCCACGCGATGCGGCCGTCGAGGGAGCGGTCAGCCGCCTCCGCGCCGTGCTGACCACGGCGCTGGTGGCGATCCTCGGCTTCATTCCGATGGCCATCGCCACCGGGGCGGGCGCAGAGGTGCAAAAGCCGCTCGCGACCGTCGTCATCGGGGGTCTGGTGACCGCAACCTTGCTCACTCTGGTCGTCCTGCCGACGCTGGCGGCGCGCTTCAGGGCCAGGCGCAAGGAGGCCATCGTGCCTGTCGATGCCACTCCCGCCGGAACGCCATCCGGCAATTAGACCCGACTGGTGGGCAGATAATGCCGGGCCGGGCTCGCAAGAGCCCGGCCTAGTGCATTGTATTTGCAGCATTTGCCTTGGTTAATTTCTTGGCCCGGGTCTTGCGAGGTCTCGCGCGCAACGCGCGTGTGCGCGGTGTCAGTCAAACGGCCGTAGGGCCGCGAGAGGGGCTAGACCGTGGTTTCCTTCATCACGAGCTACAACTTGGCGCAGATCGCGTCGATGTCGCGTGAGACGATCGAGTCGCTGACGCGAACCGATCTCGCAGCGCTGACGACGACGCAGGCGACCGCCCTCACCACGTCGCAGATGACTGCGTTCAGCGGCACGCAGATTTCCCAGCTTTCGACCCGTCAGGTCAGCTCGCTCTCTCGCGCCCAGATCCAGGCGCTGCTGCCCAGCCAGATGTCGTTCACGACCGCGCAGCTGTTCGCCTTGTCGTCGGCGCAGGTTTCCTCGCTCGACCCAGAAGATCTCGCCGTCCTGTCGACCACGCAGATCCGCGCGCTTGAGGCGAGCGACTTTGGCGCGCTGTCGACGACGCAGCTGGCCGCGCTGAGCACGACGCAGATCGCCGCCATGACACAGGCGCAGATCAAGGGCTTCACGACCGGCGCGATCAGCGCGCTGTCGACGGAACAGCTGGCAGCCTTCGCACCGACCCAGATCGCCAGCCTGGTGGCGGCGCAGGTGAAGGCGTTGACGCAGACGCAGATCTCGCAACTGACCGCGACGCAGACCGGCGCGCTTGGTCAGACGCAGATCGCCGCCATGAACGCCTGGCAGGTGCAGGGCTTCACGACCGAACAGCTCAGCGGCTTCTCGACGGCGCAGATCGTTGGCCTCTCCTCAACCGCGATCAATGGCTTTGCGACAACGCAATGGGAAGCGCTGTCGATCACGCAATTCACGGCGCTGAACGCGACGCAGGTGAAGGGCTTCACGTCGACCCAGATCCAGTCGCTCGACGCCACGCGCATGGCGGCGCTGCTGCCCGCAGAAGTCGCGGCGCTGACGAATACGCAGTTCTCCAGCCTGACGACGACGCAGCTGGGCCTGATCGCGCCGACCCAGATGAAAGCAGTGACGGCGGGACAACTGGCCGCGCTGTCGACCGAGCAGGTTGCCTCGCTGAGCACCACGCAGTTCGCCGCGCTGACCGCCAGCCAGATCGGCGGCTTCAACACGACGCAGCTTGGTTCTCTCACGAATGACCAGATCGGCTCGATCGTCGCCACGCAGATCACAGGCCTCACCGCAACGCAGGTGCGCCAGCTTTCGGAGACGCAGCTCCAGGCGCTGACCACCAGCCAGGTCGCCGTTCTCGGCGCCGAGGAACTGGGAGCGCTGAACTCCACGCAAGCCGCCGCCCTGACGACGACGCAGCTTGGGATGCTGTCGACCACGCAGATGAAGCTGCTGAGCTCATCAAGCATCAACGGCTTCACGGTCACGCAACTCCAGTCGCTGCAATCGACGCAGATCAGTGCGCTGTCGTCCGCGCAGATCCAGGGGCTGGGCCTTACGCAGATTGCATCATTCTCCACGACGCAATGGTCGGCCTTCACGGCGACCGCCCTTGGCGCTCTCACGTCGACCCAGCTTGCCTCGATCGGGACGGAACAACTGGCGGCGCTGACAACGGCACAGATCAAGGGCATCGGCATTGGCGGCCTGTCGAGCGACCAGTTCGCCGCGCTCTCGAACGACCAGCTTGCCGCGCTCACCGCCACGCAGATCCGCGCCATTCCCGTTTCCGAAATCGAAGGTCTGACGACCACGCAGATCGGCTTGCTGCGTACGACGCAGATGTCGGTCATGACGACGACGCAGATCAATGCGCTGAGCGAGCGACAGATCGCCGCCCTGTCGTCGACCCAGCTTGGCTCGCTGCTGACGACGCAGTTGAGCGCCCTGTCAGGCACGGCGATGGCCGCGCTGAACAGCTCGCAGCTCGCCGGCTTCTCCACCACACAGATGACTGCGCTGAATGCCACGCAGGTCAGCGCGATGGGCGCCGAACAGTTCGCGAGCCTGACGACCACCCAATTGCGCTCGCTGTCGGGAACGAGCTTCACATCTCTCTCCGGCGACCAGATCGCTGCGATCACAACAACGCAACTGGCATCCTTCACCACCGTCCAGCTGCGCGCCCTGAGCGCGGACCAGATTACGGCGATGACGGACACGCAGATCGCCACCCTGTCCGCCACGCAGATGGCCGGCTTGAGCGCTGCCGGTATTTCCGGCCTCGAAGCCCGCGACATCACGCACTTCACCAGCAGCCAGCTCGCGGCGCTGACGGCAACACAGATCGGCAGCTTCGGCGAAACGCAGCTCGCGGCGCTGTCTGAAACGCAGATCGCGACGCTTACAACCACACAGGTCAAAGGCTTCACGGCCAGCGAGATCGGACTGCTGGCGACAACTCAGATGGCTGCGTTAACGGCCACGCAAGTGGCCGCGATGACGGGCGCGCAGTTCAGCGGCTTTACGTTGGACCAACTCTCCAACCTCTCATCGACGCAGATGGCGGCGCTCACCTCGACGGCGGTCAGCGGCTTTACGGCCCAGCAAGTCGGCGCATTCGGATCGGACGCGCTGGCGGGTTTGACAACGACCCAGATCAAGGGCCTCACCGCAACCGGCATCAGCGGCCTGTCGGCTGAACAGGTTGCGGACCTTGCAACGACGCAGCTCGCCGCCCTGAGCGGCGTGCAGCTCCGCGGTTTCGGCGCTGACGCACTGGCGGCGCTGACCACCGAACAGATCGCGACGCTCAACGCCACGCAGATCGGCTCGTTCTCCGTCACAGCGATGGAGGGGCTGAGTGCAGAGAATATTGCGACGCTGACGCGCACGCAGATCGGCGGCCTCGCCTTCACGCAGCTTGCCGCACTCAACGAAGTACAGATCGGCGCCATGTCGGGCACCCAGCTGTCAAACCTGAATTCCACGCAGCTGCGTTCCTTGAACGGCACGAGCATAGCTGCGCTGACGATGACGCAGATCGCGGGCCTTTCCACGACCCAGATTTCCTCGCTGGCATCGACCCAGACGGCCAGCCTCACCGGCTCGCAGCTCGCAGCCCTGACCAGCACCCAACTCGGCGCGATGACATCGACCATGCTGTCGGGCCTCAGCGCCACGCAGATGGCCGAGCTTTCCACCACGCAGATTTCCGGATTGAGCACGACGCAAGTGAAGGGCCTGACCGGGACCAGCATCGCGGCGCTCACAACCGAACAGGTCGCCTCGCTCACCACAACGCAGATCGGCGCTTTCACGTCAGTGCAGATCAAGGGCCTGACGGCCGACCAGATCACCGGCATGTCGGCCGATCAGGTGAACAAGCTGTCGATTGCACAGCTCAACAGCCTGTCGACCACGGCGATCCATGGCTTCGAGCAGGAAGACATCCAGAACCTCGCCACGACCCGCCTCACCGGCCTGATGGCGACGCAGATTGGCGCACTCAGCGAGCAACAGATCGCAGCGCTCAGCACGACACAGCTGGCGAGCCTCAACACATCACAGATCTCGGGCCTCGTCGCCACGCAGGTCGCTTCTCTGACCATGACGCAGCTTGCCGCGCTGAAGCCAACCCAGATCGCGGCGCTTTCGACTTCCGCCGTCGCAGGCTTTACAACCGCAGAGATCGCGGCGCTCAGCGCGAGCCAGTTCGCAGCGCTATCGTCGAACCAGATCGCCGCCCTTTCGGAAACGCAAGCCGCAGCCTTCACGGCCACGCAGTCCGCAGCGCTCAATGCAACGCAGCTGTCGCGCCTCAGCGGCTCGGCGATCGCAGCGCTGGGTGAAACAGCCATTGCGTCCTTCACCACCACGCAGATCCGCAGCCTGAAAGCCTCTCAGCTCTCGGAGCTGAGCACCACAGCCATCCAGGCGCTGAACATCACGCAGGCTGAAGCGCTCTCCATCACGGGCGTCGCCGGGTTCAATGCAACGCAGGTCGCCGCGCTGTCCACCTCGCAACTGGCGACGTTCACGAACTCGGAAATCGCGGCGCTGTCTGCCTCCGGCGTAGCCGGCCTCACGGCAACCCAAGTCGAGGCGCTGTCGCCCGGACAGATCGCGGCAATGACCTCGACCCAGATGGGCGCGCTGTCCACTTCCGCGCTTCCGGGCCTGACGCTGGTGCGTATGCTGGCGCTGACGACAACGCAGATGGGCGGCTTCACGGCCACGCAGATCCCCGCGATGGACGCCAACCATCTTGGCCTGCTCTCCACAAGCCAGCTGCGCGGCCTGTCGACCAGCGCCGTTGCAGGCCTCACGGCAGCGAACATCGACTATTTCACGACGACGCAGATCCAGTCGCTGTATCCTGCGCAGATCGCATCGCTTTCGACCACGACGATGCAGAGCTTCGACGCCACCGAGATCGGCGCGCTCAACAGCACGCAGTTCAACAGCCTGACGTCAACGCAGATCGGCGCGCTCACCACCACGCAGGTCTCGAACTTCACCACGACGCAGGTCAATGCGCTGAACACGACGCAGCTTTCCGGCATCGGTGAGACCCAGATCTCCGGCATCTCGTCCACCTTGCTGAGCGCGATGAGCGCCACGAAGCTGGCCGCGTTGTCCACGTCCGCCGTACACGGGTTCACGGCCACGCAGGCGGCAGCGCTCTCGACAACGCAGATCAGCAATCTCGGCGGTTCCAAGATCGCCGCGCTGTCTTCTACCGCAGTATCGGCGCTCTCCACCGGCGCGCTTGCCACGCTGACGACAACGCAGCTCGCATCGGCTGATTTCCCAGCAAGCTGGGCTGCAGCCCTCACCACGACGCAACTCAATGGCCTCACGACAAGCCAGATCGGCGCGATGTCTGCGACAATGATTGGCGGTCTCACGGCCGACCAGCTAGGCGCGATGACGGTGTCGGGCTTTGCCTCGCTCAGCGCCACACAGATCGGCGCTCTCTCACCGACCGCCATCACGGGTATGACTGGCGCGCAAGTGGATCAGCTGACGGTAACGCAGCTCTCCGGCCTCAAACCCGCGCAGATCGGCGCGCTGACGACGACCGATATCGGCCATCTCGATACCGGCGACATCGCCGCAATGACAGTGACGCAGCTTGCCGGCCTCGTCCGCGTCCAGCTGCGCACGCTGACGGAAACGCAGATCGGCGCCTTCTCGACCACGCAGATTGCGGCCCTCTCCGGCGAACAGATCGGCAGCCTGTCATCCACGCGTCTCAGCGGCTTCACGCCGGCGCAGTTCTCGACCCTGACGGCAACGCAAATCGGCGCGCTGACCTCGGCCCAGCTTAGCAACCTGCCCGCCTGGGTCGGCTCCTTCACGCCGTCGCAGCTCGTTGGTCTGACCTCGACGCAGATCTCCGGCATCAGCACGACGTCTATCGGCGCGCTGACGGTCACGCAGATCGACGCGCTGACGCCAGTCCAGATCAGCGGCTTCACGCCGGATCAGCTGGCAAGCCTCACGCAGGATCAGAAAGACGCCATCCTGCGCGCGATCAGCTAGGCAGGGGAGCCTAGTTGCTTACCGGCTCGAAAGAGGCTGCGTGCGGAAAGCTCGCAGCGGTCGCGAGAACATCCGGCTTCAGGATATCGATGTGACCGGGGCGTAGTGCGATCACACCCTCTCCACGCATCTGTCTCAGCGTGCGACTGAGATGGACGAGGCTCAGGCCCAGGGCGTTGGCGACGATGTCCTGCGTCACCGGCAGCTGGAACCCCGATCCGTTGACTAGATCAACGGCGGCTAACCGCTCCTGCACTTCGAGGATAATGTGCGCGAGGCGCTCATAGGCATTCTGTTGCCCGAGCCGAACGATGCCATTCAGGCAATAGACCTGCTCGCACCAGGTCGCGCGCTCGCAGGCTTGCGCCAGCCCCACATGCGCTGCGGGGCTCTGCTTGATCGCAGACCGGACCGGTTCGGCATCGACCGCGATCACAGGCGTCAGCGCAACAACCGAAAGCCCATCGCCAGCCCACCGGTCGGCGCAGATGTTCACGCTGTCGCCCGGCAGAAGCAGGTTGATGATCTGGCGGCGGCCATCCGGCAGATGGCGCATGCGCGCGCACCATCCGTCCAGAATGATCCAGGCGCCGCCATCCGTCTCGGTGAGAGTTGTGCCAGCAGCAAGGGTCCGCGGCTTCAATCGGCGGATCAGCATCTCGTCCGCGAGTGCGAGGGGGGCCAGCGAGGCAAGCCGTTTGAGCGAAACCGGACGCGAGAATGATGCGTTCGGCTGCGCCGATTTCGGCGGCATTGCATTAAGCGACACGGACGGCCCCCTGGCAGAACTTTATCACGCGCTGTCTTCGGCATGGTCTGTAGCCGCGCAGCTCCTCGACGCCATACGCGCGACGATGGAAAACGATGCATACGGATCAAAATAAATTTTGGGGGCGATCGGGTTAGGTTTTTGGGCCGCCGTTACGTGCGGCAACCGCCGCGCGAACACGCGTGAGAAAAACGTGCTGGTCGCTCACATCACCGCCGCTTCCCCTAACAATGCCAGCGGCACACGTTGGAAAATGATGCGCCTGCACAAAGGGTTGAGCGGCTTGACACCCGCCACCTCTCCCACCCAACTGGCGCCGCACAGGAGCGGGGAGGCGTCCGGCATTGTTTCACGATCTGCTCCAATGGCTGCAGGATGTCCCCGGCGCCGTCGACGGTGATCCGTCGACGTCGTGGAGTCAGGTCCTCGCCGGCTCGCTTCACCTGTGGGCCCTGATCGAGGGAACCCACGTCCTGTCGCTGATGCTTTTCGCGGGCACCATTCTGATGGTGGACCTGCGTATGCTTGGCCTCGCCTTCAAGGACGTGCCGTATTCGACCCTGAACAACAAGATACTGCCTTACACGATTGCCGGCTTCGCGCTCGTGATGGTCACTGGACTTGTGCTGTTCTTCTCGAACCCTGTTCATTACTACCACAACGTCTGGTTCAGGGCGAAAGTGATCTTCATCATTATCGCCGCCGCCAACATCTTCTGGTTCCACTACAGGGTTCAGAAGACCCAGGCCGAATGGGACGCACGCACCAATCCACCCACTGCCGTGAAGCTCGCCGCCGGCATTTCGCTGGCGTCGTGGATGTTCGTGATCATCTTCGGCCGCCTGATGGCCTTCGTGTTCTTCGAGTGTGAGAACATGCCGCCCGGCTCCTTCGGCTATGCCTTTGCCGAGTGCGAATCCGAAATGCGCGCCGTGAATGAAATGCTGGAGGAGGAATCATCCGAAGAGTTCACTGACGACAGCACCGGTGAAGAAAGCACGGGCGAGGAAGGCGAAGAGGCTCCGGCCGAGGAGTCGGGTGAGACGCCCGCCGAAGATGCGCCAGCCGATGCCCCGGCTGACCAAGCTGCGCCGCAGGAGCAGTAACGATGAACATCGCAACGCTGCTGCCTGATCTCGAGCCCGCCCTCAAAGCCTTCGCGGCGTCCGAAGGCGTTATGTTCATCAAATCGTCCAGCTGGGCGATGCCGGCCATCCTGGTCACCCACGTTCTCGCCATCACCGTTCTGGGCGGCGCGATGCTCCTGCCCGGCCTGCGCCTGATGGGCGTTGGCATGACCAGCGTCTCGCCCGCATCGGTCGAGAAGACCGTGCGCCCCTGGCTCTGGGCGGCCCTGATCGTGCTGGCGCTGACCGGCATCTTCATGTGCATCGTCAACCCGATGAAGGTTTACAAGGCGCCGGCCTTCTTCGTGAAAGCCATCGCACTCATCCCGGCTCTGCTGCTCTCGCTCGGCGTCGTCCGCTCGCTCGCCAGCACCGATGGCGTGATGACGCAGAATACGCGCATCATGGCCGGCATCGCGCTGGCGACATGGCTCACCGCCATCCTGATCTTCGGCACATCCTATGGCGCAGCGCCCGGCTCGTTCCACGTCGTCTGCGCCGGCTGGCTGATCGCCATGGTCTTCGGCTCGAAGCTCACCCGCATCGCGCTCGGCGCCATCACAGCCGTCATCGTCATCTGGATGTTCACGATGACCGTGGCGCTGCACAATCCGCTCGACGACTACGACCTCGTCATGGAGGTGGACCGCTGGACCCTGCGCGTCACGGCGCTGATCGTCTCCGGCTTCCTGCTGTGGGAATTCGTCGGCAAGCCATCGCCAGACGCCGCGACGCCCAAGCTCAACCGCATGATCGGCGTCTTCACCATCCTCGCCTGGGTCACAGTCGCCGCTGCCGGTCGCTGGATCGGCCTCGGCGGAGGCGGCGGCTGAGCTCCAGCCGTCAGGTCTTGATCACGCGGATCGGGTTCGAGCCATCCCAGTCGGCAGCGACGCGACGGATATGCTCGAACGTCTTCCCCTTCGTGCCGCTGATATCGGATATCTCCACAATCGTGCCGGGATGCGCCTGCGTGTCGAAATACGCGAACCGCCCCTTCTCGCCGCCGATACAGCCTTCATGGCCCACCACATATCCAAGCGACAATGCCCGGTCGTACAGCGCCTGATAGTCCATCGACCAGTAGGACATGTGCTGCAGCCCCTCGAGGCCCGCATCGAGAAACTCCTTGTACATCGACGGCGCATCATTGCGCTGCTGGATCAGCTCGATCTGCAGGTCGCCTGAATTGGCCAGCGCTATCGACATCTTCACGTCAGACGGCTGGCCGCGATGCCTGAACCAGTCCGTCTTCACATCCTCGATGTAGAACCACGGGCCCACACCCATGACTTCAATCCAGTGCTTCATCGCAGCTTCGATGTCGCGCACGACATAACCGTTCTGGCAGACTTTCCCAAAGATCCGGCTCATTGATGCATCCCCGCGTTGACGCAGGATTTAGCGCACGCGCGACCGCGAAGCGCAATGTGCAGACCTAAGCCGCCCGTCTCCCGAACTCGCTGCGCAGCTTCTTCTTGTCGATCTTGCCCGTCGCCGCCAGCGGCATTGCCGCCAGCCGGATCACCGCATCCGGCATCCACCAGGACGGCACGCGTCCCTTCAGCGATGCCGTCAGCTCGTCGTCCGTAACAGCATCCGCGTCCCGCAGTTCCACCACCAGCACAGGCCGCTCGCCCCACTTGGCGTCTTCCCGCGCAATCACCGCCGCCTGCGCCACAGCCGGCAACCCCGCAACGATCGCCTCGATCTCTGCCGGGTTGATCCATTCCCCGCCCGACTTGATCAGATCTTTCGCCCGCCCCGTGATGAACAGCGCCCCGTCCGCATCAATGCGCGCCAGATCCCCGGTATCGAACCAGCCATCGACATCCACCGCATCGTCGGCCATGCCATAATAGCGCTTCACCACGCTCTGGCCTTTGACGTGCAACCGCCCTTCAACACCACGCTGCTCGGGCAGCGCATTGCCATCGCCATCCTTCAGCAGGAAGTCGATCCCGATCGCGATCCGCCCCGCGCTCGCCGCATTGCGCTTCGGCAGTCCCGCCGGCGCAATCGCGCCCAGCGGCGTCAGCTCCGTCATGCCCCAGCTCGTCTGCACGATCGCGCCAATGCGCTTCTCGATCCGCTCCATCAACTGCTCGCCCATAGGCGCGCCGCCCACGATGATCCGCTTCAGGCTCGGCAACGCGCCGCCCGATGCATCCAGCTGATCGACCAGCCCCAGCCACACGGTCGGCACAGCCGCAGCCACCGTGACCTCAGCGCTGTTGATCAACGAAGCCAGGTTCGCCCCATCCGCATGCCGCCCCGGCAAAACCAGCGACGCGCCCACGGCCGGCGCCGCATAAGGAAAGCCCCAGCCATTGGCATGAAACATCGGCACGACCATCAGCACATTGTCGTTCGCCGTGATCCCGATCACATCCGTCTGCAACACGCGCAGCGTGTGCAGGTAAGATGAGCGGTGCGTATAAACCACACCCTTCGGGTCGCCCGTTGTGCCCGATGTGAAGCAAAGCCCCGCCGGGCTGTTCTCATCGAAATCGCCCCACACGACATCGTCGTCGCCCAGCATCTCGGCATGCTGCACAACCGGCACGCCTGCATTGATCGCCTCGGCGTCGATCACATCATCAATGACAATCAGCCGCTCGATCGACGGCGCCAGCTTCGCAATCTCGACAGCAGACTTCGCAATATCCGCCGACACGATCAGCAACCGGCACTCCGCCTGACGCACCATGCTCGCCAGCGTCTCAATCGCCAGCCGCGGGTTCAGCGTATGCACCACCGCGCCAATGCCGGTGATGCCATACCACGCCTCGACATGCGCCTGCGTATTCCACGCCAGCGTCGCCACGCGATCGCCATGGCCGATGCCCAGCGCTTTCAGCCCAGACGAAAACCTGCGACTCGCAAGCAGCAGCTCGGGGTATGTGATACGAACAGTCTTGCCCCCGCCCAGCGCAGTGATGACGCCCGCCTGCGGATGCCAACGCGCAGCATGTTCGAGAAAGCCGTTCAGCGTGAGCGGGAAGTCCTGCACATAAGTCATCGTTCAACACGCCAAACTTTATCTGTACGCCGCGGCGACCCCGCATCGTCTGGCGTCTGAATTGAAAAAGATTGGGCAGGCGACCAAAGCCGCCTGCCCAGTCACTCGGGGTCTAGAACGCTTTCTTGACGCCCAGCTCGATGGTGCGACCCAGCGGGTTGCCCATCAGCGGGTCATAGCCAAGTTCTTCCTGCGCCTTCGGCGGATCGCGATCGAAGATGTTCGCAACCGTCGCCGTGAGCGCCAGATCGTCTGCAAGCTGGAGACGATAGGTAAAGTCCGTCGTCACCCAGTCTTCGCCATTCTCGCCATACTGCGTGCCCGGACGCTCATCCGACACGGCGGAGACGTAGTTCACGCCAAGACGGAAGTTGTGCTTGTCCAGGCGATAGTTGGCGCTGAAGTTTGCGCGCCATTCCGGAGCCGCCTGCGCGAAGGTCGCGAAGTTCAGCGTACCGAGACGATCATCGCCCGCCGTGATCAGCACGCCGTCCAGTGAGGTCGGGCCGGTGCGTAGTTCAGCAACTTTCGTCGCCGTCAGGTCGAGCGCAAGATCGCCCGGTCCGAGCGGTAGGGTGTAGATCGCCTGGATGTCATAGCCATTCGTCGTCTGGCCCGGTCCGTTGCCGTACTGGGTCGAGATCGTCGAGAAGGCGCCGACGCCGCTCATGCCAACCGCGCACGAGCCGTTGAAGGTCACGCGGCGCAGCAGCGGCTGAACGTTGGGATCGCAGGTGGTGATCGTGCCGCCCGCGCCGTTGAAGACGAGGCTGGCGATCTGATTCGGGTCCGCGATCTGGCCGATCTGGTCTTCCGTGCGGATGTCGAAGTAATCGACGATCAGGCGGAAATCATGGCCCGAGGCAAAGCCGTCACTGTGCCAGATGGCGCCGACATTCCACGACTTGGCCGTTTCCGGCTTGATGTTGGCGTCGGTGATGAACGTCGCGCCCAGCCAGTTGCCCGCCGCAACCGTATAGGTGCGCGCGGCAGCAATGGCCTGGCCAGCAACCGTGCCAACCGGCGGCGTCTGGTAGTTGGTGCCGTAGGAAGCGCGCAGAGACAGCGGTCCCCACACATCCCACTTGCCCGCCACCTTATACACGGTCGCGCCGAGGCCGCCCGAGAACTCCTCACGCCGCACGGCGGCCTGCAGGTTCACATTGTCGAGCACGGGCAGCTGCACTTCGCCGAACACCGAATACTGCTGCTGGTCAGCAGAGTTCGCCGGGTCCGGGTTGAAGGCCACGAACGGGCCGGGGCTGTCGGGCGTGCAACCGCGGAAGTTCGGGTTGGTCGTCGCCAGCGGGTTCTGCTGCAGCGGCAGCGAGCCTGCGCCGTTCTGGCTGGTGGTGCCGCTCGGCCATTCGCACGGGATAGAGCCGTTGAAGAACGGGCTGTTCACCGTCTCACGGCTTTCGAACTGACGGCCTTGGCCGCCCAGCGCCCAGCTCACATCTCCGCCCGGCAGTTGCAGGCCGGTCTTGCCGTTGAACACGAGGTCCACGGTAAGGTTGGACGACACCGTCTCCATGGCGCGCGGATCGAACATCCAGCGCGTCAGTTCGAGCGAGTTCTCCTGACCCGACACATATTGCGGGTTGGCGAGATTGCGCACCGGCTGTTTCGCAAACGACGTCGCGAACGGATTCCAGTATTGGCAGCCATTCTTCCCGGCAGCGGCTGCGTTCTGCGTGCCGAAGCGGTTCGGATCGAGATCGGTCGCCGCGCAGTTCGGGCCACCGAAGCCGTTCAGCGCTTCCTGCAGGCGATAGCCGATCGTGTCGGGGTGCGTGTTGTAGTTGATCGCCTGGTTGTAGGTGACGGCGAAGTCGTAGCCGACATCCTTCGCAAAGCCTGCCCAATCGCCCAGCGTGCCATCCAGCGACGCCGAGACGCGCCACAGCTGGTTATCGATCGTGTCCGGCACGCCATTGGCGCCGAACGCCTGGTTGCCGCCATGGCCCAGCAAACGATACGTCACTGGCGTGAAGCCAGACGCCGCCGTCGTGTTGGTGCGCTGCGCAAACGCTGCAGCGTAAGGGTTGGTGATCGGCACATAGAACTGGAACGTCGCTCCCGTCGCCATCGCGGGTCCCTTGATGACCGGCTGCGCGGGCGAGGCATACATGTGCGGCGTCTTCACCTGCCCGTAGGCGGCTTCAACGTGGAAGTGCGTGTTGTCGTCGAACGACGCGTTGAACTGGCCGAAGGCGCGATAGATGTCGTTGTCTTCGACCAGATTGTAATAATTTGAGTAATTGTACGCGCAGGTGAAGTTGTTGTCGTACCGGCCGCCAACAGCCGCGCAGGACGCAGGCGTGAAGTCGGACGTGATGCCGGCAATCGGCGATCCGAACTCGGCGCCGTTCGCGCCAATCGTCGGCGTTGCCGGCAGCGGGCCAAGCGGCAACCAGCCAGCCAGGTTGGTCAGCGTCGACCACGGCGCCGGGTTGTAGCCAACCTTGGTGGGATCAAGCGAGTCGAGCGTGAAGTCGCGATCGATGGCCTTGAGCTTCGAGCGATGCTCCCACTCAGCCGACCAGAGGAAGTTCATCTGGCTATCGCCAAAGCCGCCGAGCAGGCTCAGGCCATAATCGCCATCCGAGCTGTCGATGTATTTGTACTGCGCGCTCGCCTCGAGGCCGTTGAAGTTGCTGCGCGTGATGAAGTTGACGACGCCGCCCGTAGCGTCCGCGCCATAGATAACTGCCGCGCCATCCTTCAGGATCTCGACACGCTCGATAGCCGCGAACGGAATGTTCGACGTGTTCGAGCTCATGCGGCGACCGTTGAGCAAGGTCAGCGTCTTGTCCGCACCGATGCCGCGCAGGTTGTAGTTCACCGAACCAATCAGCGCAGGCCCGCCGAAGTAATAGGCCTCGCCCGAAGTCGGGCCGGCAATCGTCAGGCTTTTGGCGAACTCAAGCGCGCTGGGCGAACCGCGCTGCTCAAGCTCTTCCTGCGTGAAAACCTCCACCGGCAGCGCTGCATCTTCCGGCGTGCCGCGAATGAATGAGCCGGTGATGATGACGCGATCAGCACTCGCCGGCTGATCCTGCGCAGCAGGCGCAACCTGATCGACTGCAGGCGTCTGAACGGTCGTCTGACCCCATGCAGGCAGCAGTCCCGTGAGGCTTACGAGAATCGCAGCGGTGGACGCGCTGCGGAGCGCGGTTTTCATTGTTTCTCTCTCCCTAACGGAGCCATTGTGGCTCTCATTCTTGTTTGCGTGAGTGTTCTAACACCTGCAGCACAACGTCAATAACGTTCACGCTCATGAGAGTGAATATTCTTGACGGCGTGTCGGCCCGCCCTCATGGTCGCCTCGGACATCGACGCAAGATCGAGTTCGGGAGGACTTTTTTGCTGACTCGGATCGCCTGCAACGCGCCTCGGCGCGCCTGTTCCGCTGCGGCAATCGCCGTGCTCTTCCCCAACTTCGCAACACGGTGAGCGCCATGACAACCGACACGCTCGCCGCGCCAAAACCCACCCGCCAGGCCTGGATCGTCCTCGCAATCCTCTGGTTCGTGTACGTCCTGAACTTCCTCGACCGTCAGCTCGTCTCGATCCTCGCCAAGCCGATTCAGGAAAGCCTCGGCATCACCGATGGCGAACTCGGCCTGCTCAGCGGCCTCTACTTCGCGCTCTTCTATTGCATCATCTCAATCCCCGTCGGCTGGCTTGCCGACCGCACCAACCGCGCAAAGGTCCTGTCGCTCTCCTGCGCCATCTGGAGCGCCGCCACGATGGGCTGCGGCCTCGCCGGCAATTACGGACAGCTCACCGCCGCACGCATGATGGTCGGCATCGGCGAAGCCGGCGGCGTGCCCCCGTCCTACGCCATCATCTCCGACTACTTCCCGCCCAGCCGCCGCGGCACAGCACTCGGCATCTTCAATCTCGGCCCGCCAATCGGCCAAGCCATGGGCGTAGCCTTCGGCGCGGCCATCGCGATCGCCTTCAGCTGGCGCCACGCCTTCCTCGTCATCGGCGCTGTCGGCATTCTCGCAGCGCTGGTGGTGTACTTCGTCGTGCGCGAACCACCCCGTGGCGGCCTCGACTACAAGCCCGCGAATGCCGAAGCAGCGCCCGCCAAGGCAGGCTTCCTCGCCACCTTCCGCATGTTCTTCTCGCGCCCGATCCTCGTCCTCATCGCCGTCGGCGGAGGCGCAACGCAGTTCATCACCTACGGCCTCGGCAACTTCACCGTACTGTTCCTGCAGCGCGAGAAAGGCATGGCGCTCAACGATGTCGCGGTCTGGTACGCGCTTGTCGTCGGCATCGCGATGAGCGCCGGCATCTTCGTCTCAGGCCGCATGATCGACCGCTTCACGCGCAAGTCGAAAGTCGCCTACGCCATCCTGCCCGCAGCCTCGCTCGCGCTCGCCGTGCCCTTCTACGCAGGCTTCGTCTGGGCCGAGACCTGGCCCGTGGCCCTCATCTTCCTGATCGGCCCGACCTTCCTCAATTACTTCTACCTTTCCTCCAGCGTCACGCTGGTACAGCAGGAGGTAAAGCCGAACGAGCGGGTGATGTCCGGCGCATTGCTGCTCCTCATCATGAACCTCACCGGCCTCGGCTTCGGCCCCACCTATGTCGGCATGATGAGCGACATGTTCAAAGCCACCCACCCCGAGCATTCGCTCCAGATGGCGCTCTACACGCTGATCCCGGTCTATCTGATCGCAATCGGCTGCTTCGTCGTCCTCGCGCGCATGCTGCGCCGGGAAGACGCAAGGCGCACCTGAAGCCTACTTGCCGAGCGTAAAGAAGCCCGCGGCCATGAACTTGGCGAAACGCTTCTTCACCGCCGGGAAGTCCTGTGAATGACACAGCCCGCCTGACAGGCGGTCGATCCGTCCCGTCTGCGCCAGCGTGTTCATCAGCGCGCCGGTGACGAAGTGATAGCCCCAGAAGATGTCCTCGTCGGAGTAATCCGGCAGCGCCCGCTTCAGTATGCTCACCAGCTTCAGCACCACCGGATCGAAATGCTCGTCCATCAGCGCCGTACCTTCCGGCGTCGGGCTCACCCGCGCGCAGAACGCCGCCCAGTTCATCCAGAGCTCGCCACCCTCATAATAAAGATCGAGGTCGGTATCGAGAAACGCATGCAGCGCGCCCTCAACCGTCGGCTTGTCGCCCGCCTCTTTCTCATACTGCTCCAGCGCTTCCATGCGCCGGCTGCTCGTCACGCCGGCGCGCCGCGCAAACACGGCCTCGAACAGGTTCGCCTTGTCCTTGAAATAGTAGTTCAGCAGCGTCGTATGGATGCCCACCCGCTGGGCCACATCGCGCAGCGTGACGCCATAAAGACCGTTCTTGGAAAACAGATATTCCGCCGCATCGAGAATCTGCTCGAGGCTCTCGGCGCGTTGTTCAGCCTTGGTCCGTCCCGGCCGTTTTGCGGCAGTTCCAGATGGCATCCAGAGGTCCTCTCCAACCCGGATCAGGTCAGGGCGCACCCTCAAGGGCGCATCTCACAGCCCGATCACGGTCACTCTCACGACAGTGAGCATTCACTGGCGGGATACCTTACGTCAGCCTTTCGTCAAGCACTCACAGCAAGCAGGAGTGTGGCGATTCCCAATGCGCCCGGACTCTCCTCATTCCGAACACCTTGTCACATGCACAAGGGTGATGCGGCCATAATGCGGCCTGCTACACTCGGACCTTCCGGCACTTGGGAGTTTGCATGTTTGCCAGATTGACCTTGGCCGCGCTCGCCGCCGGCGCGATGTGCGCTCCCGCCCTCGCGCAGTCTCCGCAGATGACGCCCGCCAAGGCCAAGCAACTCGCCTGCATCAGCGACCGCCTCGTCGCCGAGAAGGTCGATGTGTCCATCGCGCAGGTCTATGCGCGCGGCGACGAGAAGGGTCAGGAATACGACGCCAACGTCAAAGCCATGGACGAGGCCATGGTCGCCTGCCAGCAGCAGTACAAATGGACTGACCACCAGACCAACCTCGCCGCGCAGGTCGGCATGTTCCAGATCGTCATGGATAATTTCAGCCACGCGCTCAGCAAATCGAAAGGCGTCACGCCTGCCGCCTTCGATCAGCTCGGGACAGTCCTCACCGCTCTTCCGCGAGCAGATCAGGACGTCATCCTCGATGGCGCCTGGCGCGACAATGATCCGCTCATCAAGCGCGTGTCGGCTCAACTGATCGCCGCGGGCCTGCCGAGCGACTCCACAGTCCTCGCCTTCGCCTTCCTCATCATGGAAGCCAAGCTCGTCGTCACCTACAGCACGATGGACTGGGCGGAAATCACACGCTGATCCCGCGCCTCCACCTGCACTCCATCCGGAACTTCGGCCTGTGCGTGCCGTTTGCTGGGCAACGATCCCGCAAAGGAGTGCACGCGCATGTCCAGCCCCACGCACCTGTCATCGTCAGACCGTTCCGCCGCTGAAAAGGCGGTTCTCGATGTCACCAACCGCGCCATGAAAGCGTCGGAGAAGAAAGACCTCGATGGCGCGATGGAGATGATCGCGGACGACATCGACAGTTTCGAGCATGACGCGCCGCTGATGTATCACGGCTCTGATGCCGTCCGCGAAGTCTGTCAGAAAGGCTTCGACCTGTCGGATGACGATCTCAAGGTTGAGTTCAAGCCGCTGAAGGTCATTGCGCGCGATGACATTGTCGTCGCGTGGGGCTTCAGCAAGATGAAGTCCGGCAAGATGGAAAGCTGGTCACGCGCCACGCGCGTCTTCCATAAGATCGACGGCGAATGGAAAGCCATCCACCAGCACGTCTCCTTCCCGTACGATCCTGAAACGGGCAAGGCACAGATGGATCTGAAGCCGAACTGATTAGAGGTCGCTATTCAAAAGGCTTGGTCACCAGCTCGCCCGTGAGCAGGCTCTTGTAGCGGCGCATCAGCTTCATCGCCGCGTTCGCCTTGCGCACGTCCTTGGTGAACATGAGCTCCATCGACAATCCACGCATCGCCGCCGTGTGCAGCCACGACATCGCCTCGACCTGCGCGCGATCCGTAATGCCGATGCTCTGCGCCTGCTCCCACACGCCCTCGCGCTGCGATTTCTCCAGTGCCTCAAGCACAGCCGGGAAACGCGCGCCAAGATCCTTGTCGCTGCGCGATCCCATCATGATCTCAAGCAGTGCGATCGCCGGCGGGCGCTGCATCGCATCCCACGTCGCCATGGTCAGACCGAGAAAACGGTCCATCCCCGGCTGCGTGTTGGCCAGCATCCGCGCGACGTGCCGGTTCTGCTTGCCGGCGCAGTATTCCGCAACGGCGATCATCAGATCCACCTTGTTGGGGAAGTGATGCAGGATCGCGCCACGGCTCGCCCCGGCTGCATCCGTCACCAGCTGCAGCGTGGTCGCGCCATAACCATTCTTCTCAAGGCATTCGATTGCCGCTTCGATCAAGCGCTTGCGCATCGCCGCCGTGCGTTCCGCGTGCGGGCCACGGATCGCGACAACGTTGTCGCCGTCTTTTTCCTTCGTGCGTGATCCGCGCTTGGTCGCCATGCTCAACTTCCAGTGACGGGACTAGCCCCCGCGAGCTGTCGTAGATGAGAGATTGCTACCGCAAAGTCCAGAACGGCCGGAACACGTTCAGGAGCGTGGCGGCGGCAGCGTCGCGATGTAGGCGATCACATCGGCGCGCACCTGGGCATCCGCAATCGACTTGATCATCAGCGTTCCCGGCGCGAACCCGGCCGGCGCTTTCAGGAAGGTATCGAGATTGGCCTCGGTCCACGTCTCAGCGGATTTCGCCTTCAAACCGTCGCTGTAGCCTGTAAACGCCGTAACGCTCGCAATCGGCCGGCCGATCACGCCGCGCAGGGTCGGCGCGATTGATACCGCATGGCATCCCCGGCATTCGGTCGAATAGACGTCTGCCCCAGCGTCAGCATCGCCTACTGGCGCAGTCGTTTCCTGTGCTGCGGCGCCGAAGGCGAACACCGCACTGCACACACCGATTGCAGCAACAACACCCATCCGAAGGCTTCGCGACATGCACAACACTCCGCTACCGGCATATTGACGACCGAGATCACTTACGGTCTAGTTGGACCGCAAAAGAGGCGCAAGCCCGGCGCAGCAGCGCGTTGCGGAGGATTACAGTGGCGACAAAAGCTGGGCTTGCCTGGGCGGCGCTTGCAATCGCGGGTCTCGTTGGAGCGGCCAGCTTCACGACCAACGCGCCATCACCTGTTTGGGCGCAAGGCGCAGCTCCCCTGACGCCTGTGAAAGTCGGCGTCCGCCGCCTGACGGAAAGCCAGTATCGCCACGCCATCGCCGACACCTTCGGCTCCGACATCAAGATCACCGCACGATTCGAGCCGGAAAAACGCGAGGAAGGCCTCCTCGCCGTCGGCAGCGCGCAACTCTCGCTGACCCCTTCAGGCTTCGAACAATACTTCGCCCTCGCCAGCTCCGTCGCAGACCAGGCGCTAGCCGACGACCGCCGCGCCAAGACAGTCGGCTGCACGCCCGCCAATCCCGCGAAAGCTGACGCCGCCTGCGCCAAAAGCTTCATCACGTCCTACGGCGAAAAGCTCTACCGCCGGCCTCTGACGGACGCGGAAACCAAATCCCGCCTCACCACAGCCGCCCTCGGCGCCGAACGCACGGGTGACTTCTATCAGGGCCTGAAAATGGCCCTCACCAGCCTGCTGATGGACCCGGACTTCCTCTTCCGCATGGAAACCGCCGAAGCCGATCCCGCCAACCCGCGCGCCTACCGCCTCGATGGCTACTCCAAGGCCTCGCGCATTTCCTTCCTGCTGTGGGACGCCCCGCCCGACGCAGAGCTCCTAGCCTCCGCCGCCAACGGCGACATCCACACCGCCGCCGGCCTGCGCAAACAGCTCGACCGCCTCGTCGCCTCGCCCCGCTTCGAAGCCGGCACACGCGCCTTCCTCGTCGACATGCTGCAGCTCGACGGCTTCGACAATCTGGTGAAGGACCCCGCCGCCTACCCCAAGTTCAACCAGGCGGTCGCCGACAGCGCGAAGGAACAGACGCTCAAGACCGCAGTAAACCTGCTCGTCGCCCGCAAGAGCGATTACCGCGACCTGTTCTCGTCCAACGACACCTTCATCAACCGCTACCTCGCCTCCGTCTATAAAGTGCCCTTCACCTCCGCCAGCGAATGGGCGCCCTACACCTTCCCGGACTCATCCGAACGCGCCGGCATTCTCACGCAGGTGAGCTTCCTCTCGCTCTTCGCCCATCCGGCAGGCTCCTCGCCCACGCGGCGCGGCGTGAAGGTCCACGAGATCTTCATGTGCGAGCCCACGCCCGACCCGCCCGCCGATGTCGACTTCTCCAAGGTGCAGGACAGCACCAAGGGCACAGTCCGCGGCCGCCTGCTCGACCACATGGAAAACACCGGCTGCACCGCCTGCCACCGCCGCAGCGACCCGCCCGGCCTCGCGCTCGAACACTTCGACGGCCTCGGCCAGCTCCGCACCATGGAGAACGGCGCCCGCATCGACGTCAGCGCCGACCTCGACGGCAAGAAGTTCGAAGGCGCGCAGGGCCTCGCCAAATACCTCCGCGAAGACCCCAAAATCCCCGCCTGCCTCGTCCGCAATGTCTATGCCTATGGCGTCGGCCGCCACACCGACGAGCGCGACGAAGACTACCTGCACGACCAGACCGCGGCCTTCATGAGCTCCGGCTACCGCCTGCCCGATCTCATGATCCAGATCGCCTCCAGCCCTGAATTCTTCAAAGCCATCGTCCCGCGCCTCGCTACGCCCGCGCCCGCACAGAAACTCTAGGATACGGAAACCACCCCATGTCCCTCCGCTTCAATCGCCGCTCCCTGATGCGCGGACTGCTCGGCGGCGCCGGCGTCTGCGTCGGCCTCCCCGCGCTCGACGCCTTCCTCAATGGCAACGGCACAGCCTGGGCCGAGGGCGCCAAGCTCCCCACCCGCTTCGGCACCTATTTCTGGGGCCTCGGCCTCACCGACACGCCCACCGGCGGCACGCGCTGGGTCCCCACCAAGACCGGCCACGGCTACGAGATCACGCCCGAACTGGAATCCCTGAAAGCGGTCAAAGACAAAGTCTCCGTCTTCTCCGGCTTCCGCGTCATCGGCGATGGCCGGCCCAACCTCGTCCACTGGAGCGGCCACGCCTCCATCCTCACCGGCATCGCGCCCGCAGGCTCCACCAAATTCGACGGCCCCACCTTCGACACCAAGATCGCAGACGCCATCGGCGGCGGCACGCGCTTCAAGACGCTGGACGTCGACGCCTCCGTCTCCCGCAAACCCGTCAGCTACTCCACCCGCACAGGCAACGCCTTCGCCACCGCCGAGACCACGCCGCTCTCGCTTTACGAGCGCATCTTCGGCGAAGGCTTCCAGGACCCCAACAGCGACAACTGGAAGCCCGATCCCAACATCATGCTCCGCCAGAGCGTGCTCTCCGCGATCACAGACCAGCGCCAATCCCTCATGGCCAATGTCGGCAAGGCCGACCAGGTGAAGCTCGACCAATACTTCACCTCGCTCCGTGAAATGGAAAACCAGCTCGCCATCGGCCTGCAGAAGCCTGAAAAATGCGAAGCCTGCGTCGTGCCCCCGCCGCCGAAAGAGCCGCACCGCTCCGCCTCGGTCGACGTCGTCAACGCCAACACCAAGGCGATGGCCAAGCTGCTCGCCATGGCGATGGCCTGCAATCAGACGAAAGTGTTCAACTTCGTCCACACCGCTGGCTCGTCTGAAACCTACATCGCCGGCGATTCCAAGATCTACCACCAGATCACGCACGACGAGCCGACAGACGCCAAGCTCGGCTACCAGCCGATGACGTCCAAGATCGCCGGCATGGTCATGGCCGCCTTCGGTGATTTCCTCAACGAGATGGACGCCATCAAGGAAGGCGACGGCACTCTGCTCGACCACAGCCTCGTCATGGGCTTCAGCGACACGGGCTACGCCAAGATCCACGCCATCGAGAACATCCCAATGTTCCTCGCCGGCGGCGCCAACGGCAAGCACAAGGCCGGCCAGCATATCGCGATGAAGGGCGAGAGCGTCACGCGCGTCTCCCTCACCGCACAACAAATCGCCGGCGCACCCGTCGGCGAGTTCGGCTCGGGCGGCATGAAGACGTCGCGCTCCATCACGGAAGTCATGGCGTAGGGGATACGACGATGCGTCACGCAATCGGACCGGCTATCGCCGCACTCACGCTCGCCGCCTTCCCGGCCGCCGCCCATGCCGAATGGACGAAGACCTGGGTCGTCGAATGGAACGAACCCGCCATGTATTATGGCGCAAAGGACGGCGTCATCGATCCCGGCACCGACTGCCCAAAAGGCACCAACCCGGACATCGACTGGGTGCAGGTGATGGTCAATTCCGGCTACACCAGGGAAGAAGCCACCTGGCTTCGCAACCCCGCCAACCCCACGCGCAGCCCCGTCCACGGCCAGAACCAGATGGCCTTCCGCGGCAAGGATCGCGCCAACGTTTACACCAACCCCACTTCGGTCGCTGACCCCGGCCTCACGCCCGTCTCGGGCACGATCGGCGAAGGCGTCGATCTCGACGGCAATCTCAAGAACGGCTTCACCGGCCTCAACGGTGAGAAGGGCGTCGACAACAATTTCTACAAGACGCTCGGCTGCTGGAAAACCTATCGCGGCCCCCAGCGCCTCTCCAGCGGCGCGCTCCAGTTCAACGACGCCATGCGCAACGGCTTATGGACGACGCTGATCGTCGCCACGGGCCAGGGCGCTGATCCGATGAACGACAAGAACGTGAAAGTCGGCATCTATATGGGCGCCGACAAGATCGTGAAGGATGGCAATGGCGGCGTCGCCGCCGACTACACCTTCCGCATCAAGCCCGATGGCAAATACGAAGCCCTCTATTCCGCCCGCACTGAAAAAGGCGCGATCATCTCCACCGCCCCGTCCGATGTCATGCTGCGCGATCCAAGCTACTCGCAGGATCTCGACCTGCTCCGCTCGCGCATCAACTTCAAGATGAAGCCCGATGGCACGCTGCAGGGCTATGTCGGCGGCTATCGCGCGTGGGAGCCCGTTTATAAAGGCTGGGTCGACGCCCGCGGCCCCGTCATCGAAGCGCTGACCTGGGTGCAACTGCCCGGCGTCTATTACGCGCTGAAGCGCAATGCCGACTACAGCCCCACCGGTCCATCCGGCGAGAAGACCCACATCTCCTACGCCCTGCGCGTCGATGCGCTGCCCGCCTTCATCACCACGCCGGACGTTTCAAAACAGGTGACGTCGGTGATCTCCTACAAGGGCGACGCCAAGCCGCCGCCGGAACGCCCCCGCTCCACCACCTTCAACGTGGTCGACGGCATCGTCATCGACCGCAACGCCAAGACGCAGGCCGGCCCCACCGCGGTCATCCTGCCGCCAGCCACCACCGCCGGCCAATAAGAGCCACAGGAGACGCCAAGTGATCCATCGCTTCAGCCTCGCAGCAGCGATCGCCGCCGCTTGCCTCGCCGCCATGCCCGCTGCCGCACAAACGCCAACCGCAACGCCGCCGCTCGCTGACGCAATCAAGCCCATCCGCATCTCCGGTGTCGGCCTGCGCGTCTCCGATCTCGAACGCTCGAAGAAATTCTACACCGAAGTCCTCGGCCTCAAGGTCAACGCCAAGGTGCCGGCCCAAGGCGAAGCCGTCGAATACCTGCTCGGCCTCACCGGCGACATCCGCGCCGACACCCTGATCGTCATCCGCAAAGGCGAGATCGTCCCCGGCGCCACCGAGTTCGGCAACGTCGTCATCGTCGTCCCCGACGGCCGCAAAATGGCCGAACGCGTCGCCGCCGCAGGCTACCCCCCCGCCAAGATCGTCGACGGCACCAACATCATCCGCGACCCCGACGGCTACAAAATCGAACTCTACCAACGCCCCGCGCCCAAGCCGTAGGGTGCATTGAAAATGCACCCAGCCCACACGCCCGTCCTTCGACGGACGCCGCTACGCGGCTGCTCAGGATGAGCGCTACTTAGCGAACCGCGGTTATAGCGCTCATCCTGAGCAGCGCAGCTCCGCTGCGCGTCCGTCGAAGGACGAGCGCGACACCCACAACCCTATCCCCGTCATTCCTGCGAAAGCAGGAACCCAGGGGCCACGCCCGCCAAGTAGAGCGCATCTTGATGCACCGCGATCCACCCCCGGTGCATCAAGATGCACCCTACGCCCCCACGCTGCGCGAAATTGGGGGATGGAGCGATCCCAAACTGTAGGACAGCCAAAAATCATCCCGAACAATCCCAACGCACTAGCGCGAGAGATTGTGGGATAGAGCCTCTTAGAATCTACGGCGCCCTGGGCCGGGGTATTCTACCCCGCATGACACGACACAAACACGCGCAAACTGGGCTGGTAACCCCGTCGCCTCTCGATCACTGGATCGATGCGACGCTGCACGTGCTTGCGATGCTCGTGCTCCACGTCGCCTCAACGCTTCAGATGATCCGCCGCCGTACCCGCGTGAATGCCACACGCACTACGCCTGCAGATCTGCCCCAAGCGAAGACCGACACCCAATCCAAGGAAACAAACTCAGCTGCGCAACACCGCAGCTATCCCCAAAGCGCTCATGCTGAGCAGGCTCGCTTCGCGAGCCGTCCGTCGAAGCACGAGCGCGTGCTCACCACTCCGAGCACCACCCCCTCCGTCTCGCACGCTACGCGTGCGATCCACCTCCCCCACACCCCGTGTGGTGGAGGCAAACAGCGCCCCAATGCGCGCGACGAAGGGGAATTGCCTCCACCTGTGCGAAGCACTGGGGGAGGTGGATTGCGCGCCCTTGCGCGCAAGACGGAGGGGGCGCAAGCCAAGCCCACCGTCCACTCTGGAAGCGTGCACTCCATGCACGCGTTCCCGGCAAAGGCCGGAATCCAGCCCTCAGAACAAAGCGCGCGTCTCGTCTCGCCGAAGCACGGCGAAGGCGGAAGCACCCATCATCTGACCCCCTGACCTAGCTCAGGGCAAAAACCCATCCCCCACCCAACCCGCCACAAGCGGGAACGCCCCCGCACGCCCGCGCCCCAAAACGAAAACAGGCGGCCCATCGGCCGCCTGCTCCCGTGCTTTGAGGTCGTCCAGTCCTAGAACGTTTTCTTGATGCTGAACTCGACGGTGCGGCCAAGCGGGCTGCCCATCAGAGGATCGTAGCCCAGCTCTTCGCGAGCATCTGGCGGATCCTCGTTCGTCACGTTCACGATCGACGCCGAGAAGCGCAGATCATCAGAGAAGTTGAAGTTGTAGAACAGGTCCAGCGTCCGCCAGTCCTGACCGTTCACGCCGTAGATCGACACGACCGGGTTGGCTGGGCTGACGCCCGTGAACGGGTAAAGCGTGATCGGACCACGTTGATCGGTAACGCCCGACACGTAGTTGAACACGGCCCGCAGGTTGTGCTGACCCCAGTTGATGTTGGCGTAAGCATTGCCGCGCCATTCCGGTCCCGCGACAGCGACGGCCGAAACCACGTTGCCGAAGTTGAGATAGCCCAGACGATCGATCTCGCCGACAACGGTCACGCCATCGAGGATCTGAGCCGACGTCGTCAGCTCGGTCAGCTTGGTCGCTGCCGCGCCGATCGAGAAGTCGATCTCGCCGATCGGCATCGTGTAGTCGACCTGCACGTCGAAGCCAGCCGTCGTCTGGCCCGGACCGTTGCCGATCTCGGACTGGACAAGGTTGATATCGCTCGCGCGGGTCGAGCCCTGCACGCAAGCCCCGCCCGGCGAGGTCGTCGTCGAGTTGAGGAAGATGCGCGAGATCAGCGGGCTCGAGCAGTTCGCCAGAGCCGTACCATCGTTCGCGCCCGGGAAGACCAGCTCGGCGATGTTGTTCGACGTCGCCAGCGAGCGGATCTCGCCTTCCGTTTCGATCTTGAAGTAGTCCACGATCAGACGGAAGTCGTGATCCTGAGCAAAGCCGGAGCTCTGCCAGATGACGCCGGCGTTGGCGGCCTTCGCAGTTTCCGGCTCGATGTCAGAGCGGGTAATCGTTTGCGATCCCAGCCACTGGCCCGCCGCCTTGGTCAGCGAGACCGTGCCGTTCGCAATCTCGCCCGGAACAACTGTCAGGCCAGGCGCCTGATAGTTCGTGCCGTACGAGCCGCGCAGCGACAGCGGACCCCAGACATCCCACTTGCCGGAGACCTTATAGACGGTCGCCTCGAAGCCGCCCGAGAACTCCTCGCGACGCACAGCGCCGGTCACGTTCAGGACGTCGAAGATCGGGAACTGCGCTTCGGCGAAGTAGGACGACGCCTGACGATCGCGATAGTCTGGCCTGTTGGTCGCGAAGAACACGAACGGACCC
Source organism: Hyphomonadaceae bacterium (assembly GCA_965229115.1). Taxonomy (GTDB): domain Bacteria; phylum Pseudomonadota; class Alphaproteobacteria; order Caulobacterales; family Hyphomonadaceae; genus UBA7672. The sequence goes on from CBDDIR010000003.1 coordinate 2,645,479, forward strand.
GGCTCGTCAGGCGTGCAGCCGTTGAATTGCGGGCTGCTGGTCGGCAGCGGCGTTTGCGCGCCCTGAGCCGTACGGCCGGCAATCGTATTCGGCCATTCGCAAGGCGTGTTGCCGTTATAGAAGTTCGACGGCACCACCTGACGGCTCTCAAGCGCGCGCGCCTGATAGCCGACAGCGAGGCCGACATTGCCGCCCGGCAGCGCGAGCGGGGTCTCGCCCGAGAACACGACGTCCAGCGTCAGGTCGTTGTTCTTTGTCTCGGTGTAGCGGTCATCGAACAGCCAGCGAACAACCTCAGCCGGCGTTTCCCAGCCGGGCGTGCCCGCAGGTGCAGCCAGGCCACGGCCGCTGCCGCTATTCGGGTTGGCAAGGCCCAGTTCCGGTTGGTTGAGGAACGAGGTCGAGAACGGGTTGAAGAAGAAGCACCCATTCTTGCCAGCCGCGTTGGGGTTCTGCGTGCCCAGAACGCTCGGGTTCAGGTCAGGCGCGCTGCAGTTCGGTCCGCCGAAGCCAGCCAGAGCTTCCTGCAGACGGAAGCCGAGAATATCCGGCGAGGTCTGCGCAACGCTGCTGTCATTGTAGGTCAGCGCAACGTCGTAATGGATCCCCGCCAGGAAGCCCGTTGCTTCCGGCAGGTCGCCATTGATGCCGGCCGAAACACGGAAATACTGGTTCGAGACCTTCGACGGAACACCGAAGCCATCCTCCCCACCATTGAAGCCGGGGTTGCCGCCGTGAGCAAATGCACGGAACGAGTTGATGCTGAGGCCCTGCGTCGCCGCAGCTGCAGTCGGGTTCGCCGCCGCATAGCCACTCCGCAGCAGGAACTCAGCCGCATACGGGTTGGCCGCATAGCCCGGCAGTCCGTTCGCAAGCAACGCAGTCGTAACCGTCGGCACATAGTACTGCGACGCCAGACCCGTCTCGATAGCCGGTCCACGCACGCCCGGCTGGGCAGGCGACCCGAACACTTTCGGCACTTCGAGCTGGCCGTAGCTCGCATCGATATGCAGCTTCATCCAGTCATTGACCGGCGCATTGACCTGCGCGAACGCGCGATAGAGATCCTGCTGTTCGACGAGATTATAATAGGAAACATAGTCGTAGTTGCAGGTCGAGTTGCCGCCGATGCCCGTGGTGGTTACGCCACCTGCAGCGCCGGTGACGACGCCGCCGAAGGCGTTACAGGCAGACGGTGTAAAGTCCGGCAGCGATGTCGCAACAGCCGCGCCGAATTGGGCGCCGCGTGCCGCCGCCGTGTTGTAGCTGGCAGGCGGGATCGGCATCGCGCCGCGCGGCGTGTAACGCGCCACGTTGGTAACGGCCGACCACGGGGCCGGGTTGATGTCATAGGGAAGGCTGGTGAACGAGCGCTCTTCGCTCTCGAGGCGCGAACGATGCTCCCATTCGAGCGAGAGCAGCACGTTGACATCGCCATCGCCCCAACCGCCGAGCAGGTGGACGCCATACTCGCCATCGGAGCCGTCGATATACTTGTAGTCCGTGCGGGCTTCGATGCCCGTGAAGTCGGTGCGCGTGATGAAGTTGACCACGCCGCCCGTTGCGTCGGCGCCGTAAACCACCGCTGCGCCGTCCTTCAGGACTTCCGTGCGGGCCAGAGCCGCGGCCGGAATGTAGGACGCGTTCTCACTGGTACGGCGACCGTTCAGCAGCGTCAGGGTCTTGTCTGCGCCGATGCCGCGCAGGTTGAAGCCAACGTTACCGGTCTGGCCTGCGCCAGCGAAGTAATAGGCCTCGCCCAGCGTCGGGCCGCTCGACGGCAGCGACTTCACGAATTCCAGCGCGGTCGGCGCGCCCTGTTCTTCCAGAGCCGCCTGCGAGAACACCTCGACCGGCAGAGCCGCAGACTCGGAGCTGCCCGCGATCAGCGAGCCCGTGACGACCACGCGGTCGCGCGATGCATCACGCGTATCGTCCTGCGCAGGCGCTATCTGATCAACGGCTGATGGTGTTGTCTGTTGGGCCCATGCCGGGAACACGCCCGCAAAGCCAATGAGAAGCGCAGCGCTCGACGCGCTGCGTAATACGGTTTTCATCGATGTCCCTCCCCGGACTGAGTCTTGTCTCGACCCTAGATCGGAGAAGTTTTGGGCGACTGTGACAGTCCGTCAATAAATCTATTAAGGCTGACACCGCTCTCGCGTGCGCAGCATGAGCGTAGACTCACAAACAGACTGATCGGCTTGTCGTAACGACCACGAGAGGTATTCGGCACATCGTTGCTCGAATGCGACAACACAAAAATAAACCAGACGTTGTGTCAGCGTGCGACTGCGAACACGCACTTATCTTTGGGACAACTCGCTACGTCAGTTTACGCAAGCACGCGTGGCGGAAAGCACTTTTGCAAATACCGAGCATGCACTCTGTATGTGACGGAACGTAAGCTCGGCAAATTTTTCCGCGCAGCGAAATTATATGGCCGGAGTCATCATGATGTGATTGCAGACACGATGATCGTCTGAAATCGTGTGCGTGCATTCGGGTCTCCCCGACTACGAATGTTCGATATCAGGGCCACTGGTTCGCCAGTGGCCCCTTTTATTTCCGGACAGCGTGCTAGCGAACGGTCTGCTTCTGCTTGGGAACAGACAGGCGACGCGTCTTGGCTTCGAACTTGGGCTTTGGCATGAGCCGGAAACGCGACTGGCACCAGGCGAAATCAACGCCGACATCAAGCAACGCATCGGAACGCCCGCACGGGCACGCAAACTCCAGCACAGACAAGACGCGGTAAGCCTCGCCAGCAATGAGAGGCACTGGCTCTCCCGTCACATGGTTGGGCGCGACATTGACGCATAAAACCAGATCGCCGGGGCCGACAGCGTAGCTCATGGCTTCCATCCTTTACGGTGACGGCAGAATACCTTCGGGGCAACTGCCAGCAAACACCTATGTTCGTCTCGCGCCCGAAGCGGGATTGACCGCTCAAACGCCGGTTCGCAGTTCCTCGCGATAGCGATCGATCTTCTCGGAGATGTAAGTCTCCACCGTTCTGATGGCCTCGAGCTTTTCGCGGACCACTACAAGCCGCTCTTCGAGGAATGCGATCATCGTTTCTTTCGAGATGGGACCAGCGGCTGCGTATGCCTTGAAGAGCGGCCCAATCTCCTTGAGCGTGAAGCCGAGCTGTTACGCCTGACGCACCTTGTCGATCTGCTCCAGCACTGTGTGGTCATATTCCCGATAGACGCGGCCTCCGGCAGCGCGGGGCGTGGAGGTGATGAGCCCCATCTCCTCGTAATGGCGGATGCCGTCCTTCGACATGTTGGCCAGTTTGGCCACCTCGCTGATCAGCATGTCAGCACCTCTTGACTGTGGGGTTTCCCCACAGATTACGCGAGGTGTGGCTGACCGCAAGCGGAGCCTGGAGACGTTCATGAACCCTGTATCGAAGCCCGTCGCGCTGGTGACCGGCGCATCCGCCGGCATGGGCAAGGACTTCGCCCTGCGTCTCATATCGGAGGGATATGTTGTCTATGGCGCTGCCCGCAGGACGGATCGCATGCGCGAGATCGAAGTCGTAGGCGGGAGAGTGATCGCGCTGAACGTCACGGATGATGCGTCGATCGTTGCCTGCGTTGACCGGATAATCGCTGAGCAGGGACGGATCGACGTGCTGATCAACAATGCCGGCTATGGCCAGTTCGGCGCGCTGGAAGATGTGCCGATGGATGAAGGCCGGCGGCAGATGGAGACAAATCTGATCGGGCCGGCGCGTCTGATCCAGCTTTGCCTGCCGCACATGCGGGCACGGAAGTACGGGCGGATTTTCAACGTCTCGTCGATTGGCGGCAAACTGGCGACGCCGCTGGGCGGTTGGTATCACGCCTCCAAACATGCGCTGGAAGGTTACTCCGACTCCCTGCGTCTGGAGGTTCGGCCGTTCGGCATCGATGTTGTTGTCATCGAGCCTGGCGCCATCGAATCCGAATGGAGCGGCATCGCATCGGACGAAGCGGAGCGATATTCCGGCAAAGGGCCCTATGCAGGCCTGGTCGCTGGGATGCGGAAATTCCGGTCCCGCAACCGGAAGTCTCCTCCGCCTCGCGTCATCAGTGATCTGATCGTGAAAGCGCTGCGCGCAAAACGACCGGCCACGCGTTATCACGGCGGAGGGCTGGCGGGGACGTTGTTGTTCCTCCGACGGGTTCTGTCAGACCGGGCGTTCGATCGCCTGATCATGTCGCCGTTTCGGTAATTGAAGCGGAAGCTAGCTTGCTTCAAATGCGCGAGGCGGCGGATGCGTGGACAATCGCACCCGCCGCCTCGGCTTTGTGACGACGCAGCGAAGGCGATCAGCCTTCGTCGCGATCGCCCTTCTCCTGGATCGACTTGCCAGAGCGATCCGCAGCGCGACCGCCTTCGAGAATGCCGTGCAGGCCGTAATTGCCTTCATGGCAGGCATATTCATAGACGTTGTCGTTGACCCGGTTGAGGCCGACCTCGCCCTTCCACACCTGGCTGTAGAGCTTGGGATCGTGGATCTCGAACTCGTAGAGAACCTGCGTGTCCGAATAGCGCGTGAACTTCTCGATCACCTTGCCGTTGGGCGTCAGCTGAACCTGCCCGCCACCCATCGGGTTGATGTTCACTGTCTCCACCACAAGGGTGTCGCCCTCCCACCAGCCGATGGAGTCGCCGAGATAGGGGTTCAGCGCCACGGGGCGATGCTTGGCGTTCAGGGGGATGATGCGGGCGTCATGGTTCATCTCCACGACGATGACGACATGGTCCTTCGCCTGGATGATCTGATAGTTGTTGTTGTAGAGCACGTTCATCATCGGCGGGCCGCCCGTGCCGCCGAAGCCGACGATGCAGCGCTCGCCCGCAGCACGCTCTTCGGGATTGTCATAGCCAGTGCCCCGCGCGAGATAGCCGCCGCGGCCGGCCGCAGCCACCTTGCGACCCTCTTCCGTGAACGGCACTTGCCCGCTCGGCGGATCGACGATCCAGGACGTGCGCCATGTGCCTTTCACGTTGGCGAGGTTCGAACCCGGGTCGATCCAGAACGAGTTGTAGCCACGCCCCGAAGCCAGATCCTTCCCGTCGAGCAGACCATCGCCCGTCTTCTGGTTGTCGTCAGTCGCCTGGCGGATGTTCGACGGATCGTTCTTGCGCGCCTCCTCTGCATCGGCATCGCTCAGGATCAGCGTCTTGAACTTGGCTGGCCGGGTCATCCGCGTGTTGGAGGCGTTCGACCACACGCCCGAAATGTCCGGCTGACCGATCTCCAGCCGCGGCGCCACGTAACCTGCCGCAACCTTGTCGGTCTCCTTCGCCGGCTTCAGGTTGTGGACCTCGACGCGGGCGCCCGTCTGGGCTGCGGCCTGCGCAGATGCCTCGCCGGTGAAGCCGCAGGCAAGCACCATTGCGCTGACCGCGAGACATAGGCGTTGACGTTGGGTCATGTTTCCTCCGAGGGCCGATTATTTATCGTTGTGACTCACAAACTACGCGCCGCACCGATCACTCACAACTGCAACTCCGATCAACAACGAGCGTGCAGCCGAAGCGAACAAGCCCCGGACCTTGTGAGGTCCGGGGAGTTCAGGAGGATGCTGGCAAGGGTCCAGCATGCGTGGGCACTGCACGTCTTCAAGAAGTCATGTCCCGTCCAACCCTGTGAGCTGGCTTAGAACACCTTCTTGATCCCGATCTCGATCGTACGGCCAAGGCCGCTGCCCTGCCGCGGGTCATAACCCGGCTCCATCTGATGCTTCGGCGGGTCACGGTCCGTGATGTTGTCGATCGAGGCGCTCAGGCGCAGCGTGTCGCTGAGATCCCAGAGCCAGACGAAGTCGAAGTAGATCGGGTCTTCGCCATTCTCGCCGTACTGGATGCCGACGCGGTCATCATACACGGCCGAAGCCCAGTCAGCGCCGAAGCGGAAAGTATGCGCGTCGAATGAGTAGGTCGCGAACGCATTCACCTTCCATTCCGGAGCTGCAAGCGCAGCGCCTGACTGGTTGAGGTTGCCCAGCCGGTTGCGCGAGGCGAAGATCTGGAAGCCGTCGATCGTGACCGCCGTATCTTCGATCGCCTTCAGCTGGGTCGCTGTCGCGCCGATCATGAAGTCGCCCATTCCGATCGGCATCGAATAGTCGATCTGGTAATCGAAGCCGTTCGTGATGATGCCCGGGCCGTTGCCGTATTCAGTCGTGACCCGGCCAAGATCGGTCGGCAGGGTCGTTGCCGAACACACGCCGCCCGGCGATGTCGTCGTGGCTTGATAGGCCACGCGGCTTGCCAGCGGATGGTTGCATGGCGTGTAGCTGTCGGTCGTGCTCCACACAGCGTCGAAGATCTGGTTGTAGGTCGCCAGCTGACGGAATTCGTTTTCCGTTTCGATGCTGAAGTAGTCGACGATAAAGCGGAAGCTGTGATCGGCGGCGAAGCCCTCGGACTGCCAGATCACGCCAGCATTCCAGGCCGTGGCCGTTGCCGGCACAACATCGTTTCGCGTGATCTGCGTAGCCGGCAGCCAGAGACCGCCTGCACGCGTGTAGTTCGCAACCCCGTTGTTGATTTCGCCCGGTCGCAACGTGATTGGCGGCGCCTGATAGTTGGTGCCGTACGATCCGCGCAGCGAAATTGGGGCCCACACGTCCCATTTGCCAGAGACTTTATAGACTGTGGAGCCCAACCCGCCCGAGAACTCCTCACGGCGCACCGCTGCAGAGATGTTGAAGTTGTCGAAGATCGGCAGCTGAACCTCGCCGAAGGCCGCGCGCTGTTGCTGGTCGCGGTAATCTGGAACGTTGGTCGACGTATAAACCAGCGGTCCCGGCCGATCGATGTTGCAGCCGGTGTATTGCGGCGTGCCCGGAACTGCCGGTTGTTGACCCGGCCATGAGCACGGCACGGAGTCGTTGTTGTACTGGCTCGGAACCGTTTCGCGGGATTCGAGCTGTCGGCCTTGGAAGCCAAGCGCCCAGGCAACCGTTCCACCCGGCAGCTCAAGCGGCGTCAGACCATTGAACACAACATCAAGCGTCAGCGCCGTGTTGACCGTTTCCTGTTCCTTGTCGTCATAGAGCCAACGCTGGAGCTCGACCGGATTTTCCCACGACGTCACGCCGGCGGGGACCGCCAGGTTTCGCACCGACCCGCTCTGCGGGTTGGATAGCCCAAGCGCCGGATTGCTGCGGAAGCCCGTGACGAACGGGTTAAACCACAAGCATCCATTTTTCCCCGCCGCCGCAGGATTCTGCGTGCCGAACAGGTTCGGATTCAAATCGAGCGCGCTGCAGTTCGGCCCGCCAAAGCCATTCAGCGCCTGCTGGAGTCTGAAGCCGATGATGTCGGGATAGGTTGTCCGCGTGATCGACTGATCATAGTTCAGCGTCACGTCATAGTTCACATCCCCCAGCGGCCCTGCCCAATCTCCCAGGCGTCCATTCAGTCCGCTGGAAACCCGGAAGCCCTGCGAGTCGTATTCCTGGAAGATCGTGTTCTCGCCATAGGCTTGCGATCCGCCGAATGCGAACACGCGGTAGAACGCGCCGGTCGGCGCGCTGCCAAACGCAAAGCCAGATAGCCCAGCCGGCGCCGTGTAACCCGCATCGCTCATGAACTGCGCGACATACGGGTTGGACGTCGGAATGAAGATCTGCTGTTCAGCGGAGTTTGCGGCCGGCCCGCTCTGCAACGCGACCGACGGCGAGATGTGCTGCACCGTTCGCACCTGACCGTAGGCCACATCGACATGGAATTTCATGTCGTCGTTGATTGTCGTGTTGAGCTGCGCGTATGCGCGATAGATGTCCGTCGGTTCGACGATGTTGTAAAAATTGTAGTAATTGAACTGGCACGCGGTCGTGTAGGCGCCACCAATCGCTGTGCAGTTTTGGGCTGGCGTGCCGACGGAGTTGGCATTGTCGCGCACAGCGGCGCCGAGAGACGGACCCCATTCATCGGCCAGCGTGAATTGGCCGCCCGCACCTGTTGGCGTCAGCGGACCCGCGGGCAATGCGCCGCGTGGCGAGTAGAAACCCAGATTGGTGATGCTCGACCACGGACCGATATTCACCGAGCGCGGCGTTGTCGCCCAGTCGCGCTCGAGCGCGGGGAGCGCAGAGCGGTGCTCGTATTCCACCGACATCAGGAAGTTCGTCTCGCCTTCGCCGATGCCGCCCAGAAGGCTGGCGCCATAGTCGCCGTCCGAACCGTCGATGTATTTATAGTTGGTTTTGGCTTCGAGCCCGACGAACTTCTTGCGCGTGATGAAGTTCACGACGCCGCCGATGGCGTCTGCGCCGTAGGTCACGGCCGCGCCGTCTTTCAGCAGTTCGGTTCGCTCCAGCGCAGCGCCCGGAATGAAGTTGGCGTTCGATCCTACGCGGTGACCGTTCAGCAAGGTCAGCGTCTTGTCCGAACCGATCCCGCGCAGGTTGAAGGTCACGGCGCCCGGGTTGCCGCCGAAGAAGTTGGCCTCGCCACTGGTGGGACCCGAAATGGTTAGGTTCTTCGCGAACTCGAGTGCAGTGGGCGATCCCTGCTTCTCAAGGTCTTCGGCCGAAAACACTTCCACTGGCAGCGCGGCGTCTTCAGGACTGCCCGCGATGAGCGAGCCGGTGACAACAACGCGATCCTCCAGGCCCGGAGCGGTCGATGGCTGCGCTGTCGTAATTGTCTCTGGAGCGGACTGAACAGCTGGTGGTGTGGTCTGCTGTTGAGCCCAGGCGCTCATGGGCTGAAGAATAACAGCGAGCAATGCGACGCATGATGCGCCGCGCAACAACCGTTTCATGCAGTCCTCCCATTGGGACCTTTTTCGGTCCCTATTTTTTTTGGATGCCCTCCTCGTCAGAGGGAGCGCCCATCAGGGAAGGATGAGAAGCATGGGCAGACAGTCCAATATTATCTGACAGCTTGGCGATACCGATTAGGTATCACGACACCTGCTGTAGCTCTCGGCCGGCAACTTCGCGCGAGATGTTGCAGAAATTGGTGATGAGGCGAGATGACTCTTCAGGGCGAAGCGCTAGCGACAGTCCGAGCGTGATCGAGCGACCGCGACACGTAAGCGGAACAACCGCGCACTGCTCTTCAAGCTCTGCAATACCTGGCACCAACGCGACGCCCAGCCCCGTGCGCACAAGCGACAGCACGGTGTGCACTTGCGCAGCCGTGTGAGTGACTTTCGGATTATAGCCAGCAGCCTGGCAGGACATCAGAACAATGGACCGCATGCCGGGTGCAGAACGATCGTATTGAATGAATGACTCTTCCGCGAGATCTTCCAGCCTCACTGAGATCGCATTGCTGAGCCGATGATTGTGAGGCATCGCGACCATGAGTTCGCTCGTCTCGATTGGCGCAAGACGTAGCGATGCAGTCTCCGGCAGAGGCGTCCTGACAATGCCTACGTCAAGTGCGCCCGCTTCGACACGCTCGATACATTCCATGCCGCGAGCCTCTTCGAGGATCAGGTGCACGCCCGGATAGGCATCACGAAATCTTGCGACGATGCGCGGGACCAGATTGTAGCTGGCCGAGCTAACGAACCCCACGCGCAGCTGTCCATGCTTTCCGGTAACGACGGCGCCGACGGCCGCGCGCATTTCATCCGAGCGGGCTATGGTTTCCCTAGCGAAAGGCAGGGCGGCTTCGCCGGCGGGCGTGAGGCTGACGCCATGCGTGTGACGTTCGAACAGCTTGGTGTTGAGCTCTGCTTCCAGCTTGGCGATGGATACGGAAAGCGGCGGTTGAGCGATATTCAGTTGTTCGGCCGCACGCCGGAAACTCAGACGCTCGGCCAACACCACAAACTGCCGAAGCTGTCGAAGCTCCATACGCACTCCCCCAAAAGAGTCGCTGTCCCGCTTCTATGCGAGCGATTGAGGATGCTGCGCGCCCCGCCAAAGGGAAATTCACATCGGCGCGACCAAAGCGGAGCGCTCCTGTGCAACAGCGCAACGAATGCGACAGGGTTAACCGCGCTGGCGATTGCGAGGGTCTGACAGCGCCATGATATCGTCGGCGCGTTGGCCATTCGGTGTACTCAAGGTGAGCTTGTCGCGCGCGCGCTTCGCGAAGATATGCGCGCGGCTCATATTGCCGACTTGGTAGGAGGCCTCGGCGGTTGCGAGATCGGCATCTCCGATGCGGCCTTGCTTGGCATAGACGTCGGCGAGGAATGTCCACGCGAACGCATTGTCTTCTTCAAGAGCTAGCGCGTCGATCAGCAACCCTTCGGCTTCCTTGATCGCGTCTTCGTCCTTGGTGGCAGTCAGCGATCTTGCGAGGTTGACCTTCAGGAGCGCGTGCTGCGGTGCGAGGTCCACGGACTTGCGATGAGGCTCGACCGACTCCGCTGCGCGCCCGCTTTCGTACAGGATCTGTCCTTTCAGTTCCGCGAAGTATGGATTGTCCGGCTCTGCATCCATCAATCCCTGCGTGAGCGTCAGCGCAGCTTTGATATCGACCGCTTTGTAGGCCGCGATCGCCCTCGCATACTTTGCAGCAAGCGACTGATCAGAACTCGGATAGCGCGTCAGCACACGATTGGGCGGACCCAGGAATCCAGTGAGCTTGGCCTGCATCATGACGAGGCCTTCCTGCTCCTCGGCCGTTTGCGGACGTGCTTTGCCGGATATCTCGTTTGCGCGCTTGGTGACGGTACCGATGCGGTCGCTCCAGATCGGGTGGGAGCGCCAGTAAGGGCTCCGCCGATTTTCCGTCATCAGCTCCTGATAGCGGAAGCCTTCCATGAAATCGGAAAAGCCATTGGCGGATTGGCCAGTCTTTTCGAGCAGACTGATTCCGTAGAGATCGGACGCGGCTTCCTCTGCGCGCGTGAACTTGAAGAACGTCAGCATCCCGAACTGCGAGGCTGAGCCGAACAAGGCCATAGCTGCGTCCGGAGCGCCGACAAACAGCGCCAAGGCTCCAAGCCCCATCGTGATAAGCGAGATACCCGAGCTCGCGCCCGCCGCCGCAGGGCGGGTGATATTATGCCCGAGCGCGATGTGCCCGATCTCGTGCGCCATGACGCCCTTGAGCTCTTCAGGCGTGCGCGAATGCAGGATAAGGCCGGTATAGACAAACATGTTCTGGCCGCCAGCAACCGAGGCCTGAATGTCGTCGCTCTGCACGATGTAGAGGTTCACATCTTCCGGCTTGAGGCCTGCCGCCGCGAACAGCGGATCGGCATAGCTGCGCAGGATGCGCTCGATTTCAGCGTCGCGGATCAGTCCCTGCGCCGACGCGGTAAGGGGCGCCGCCATGATCAAGGCGGGGACCGCGACTGCGCAAATCAATCGACGCAAGATGTTCAAAGGACGCTCCCAACCACGGTCGTCTGCCGAAAGGCTACAGGTCGAGCGCGTCGAGGTAAATGTAGGGGCGCAGCGATCCGGCTTTCCTAAGCGGCAGACACGACCCAGCTCGCCGGGCTCAGCGTGACCGCAATTGCGCCGCGAGCCGCCATATCTGGCTGCGATTGGGCCGGATGGGAGTTTTATTGCTTACAATCGACCCCGATGGCTCCTGAAATGCTGGGCAAGGGCGAGACTCGCCTGTAACTGTTCCGCATTAGCTGTTTCGGAGGCCGTTCTTGTCGCGTTTTTCTCTTTCCGTTTCGACGATCCTCATCAACTCGATATTTGCTGCTGCCCTCCTCGGTACATCAGCCTGCGCCCAGCAATCGGCCCCGCTGGTTCAGCCCGGCGCACCCGGCGAGGCGAGCAAGACGCTTGAAGGCCGCGAGGCATCGCGCATTGCGGACAACCGGTACTCTGACGACGACGTGGCTTTCATGCAGGGCATGATCCACCACCACGGCCAGGCCGTCGAAATGGCCGCACTTGTCCAGGGCCGCACCTCAACACAATCGATCGTCGATCTTGCCGGGCGCATCAACGCATCGCAGGCGGACGAAATTTCCTTCATGCAGGGCTGGCTGAAAGAGCGCGGCGAAGACGCGCCTGTGCCGACCGCAACCACTGCTGATGCCCATGCCGGCCATGCGGCAGCGGGACACGCCGTCGAGCATGCAACCATGCCGGGGATGGTGACCGCCGCCCAATTGGCGCAACTGAAAGCATCGAGCGGCGCCGAGTTCGACAAGCAGTTCCTGCAGCTCATGATCGCGCACCACGAAGGCGCGGTGAAAATGGTGTCGACCCTCCTGACGCGCTCGGGCTCGGCTTACGATCCAGTGCTGTACCGCTTCACCAGCGACGTCACGAACGAGCAGAATGCGGAGATCGGCCGCATGACTGCGCTATCGCGTGGTCTCTCCACTGACCCGCGCGCAACTTTGAAGGCTGGCTTCCTCGATGCAGGTCAGGCGATCAGCAACATGAAGCTGATCAGCAGCCTGCCAAAGCCGGAAGGGTTCTTCGACCCGTCCAACCCGGAAGGTCTGCCGCTGCGCCTGCCGGCTGAAGCCAAGGATGGCGATGCACGCAAGGGTACGGCCGACGAGACCAGCCGTCGTGCGCCGTTCCTCAGCTTCGCAAACACCGACATGGCCTTCTCGGGGGATCTGCTCGCTGTCGGCAGCTATCAGGGCGTGCAGTTCTATCGCCTGGGTGGCAACGAGCCGAAACTGATCAGCGCCATCATTTGCCCCGGCGGACAGGGCGACGTATCGATCGTCGGTAACCTGCTGCTGATGTCGGTCGAGGCGACCAGCGGCCGTATCGATTGCGGGCGCGAGGGTGTTGGACCTGAAGCCAGCAAGGAGCGGTTCCGCGGCCTGCGCATTTTCGACATCTCGAACATCATGCGCCCCCGTCAGGTGGGACAGGTTCAGACCTGCCGCGGCTCGCACACGCATTCGGTCGTGTCGTCGGATGCTGATCGCCTGATCGTGTACAATTCGGGCACCGCCGGCATTCGCGATGACAAGGAACTCGCTGGCTGCATCACCGGCCAGCCGGGCGACAACCGCACCGCGCTCTTCCGCGTCGATGTCATCGAAATCCCGGTCGCCGATCCCTCAAAGGCGCGCATCATCGACAGCCCGACCGTGTTCGCCGACGCGCAAAGCGGCCAACTCGGCGGCCTGTGGCTCGGCGGCAATCACGGCGAAGGTACGCAGACAACCAATCGGACGGACCATTGTCACGACATTACCCTCTTTCCCTCCAAGAACATTGCTGGGGGCGCCTGCTCGGGTAATGGCATTATCTTCGACATCACCAATCCGCGAGCGCCCAAGCGTATCGATGCGGTCGTTGACGCAGGGTTCGCCTATTGGCACTCCGCGACGTTCAACAATGATGGCACCAAGGTCGTGTTCACGGACGAGTGGGGCGGCGGCGGCCGTCCGCGCTGCCGCGTGCAGGACCCGCAGACCTGGGGCGCCAACGCCATCTACGACATCATCGACGGCAAGCTGGTGTTCCGCAGCTATTACAAGCTGCCGGCCGTTCAGACCGACAAGGAAAACTGCGTCGCACACAACGGCTCGCTGATCCCGGTTCCGGGCCGCGACCTGTTCGTGCAGGCCTGGTACCAGGGCGGCCTGTCGATCAGCGACTTCACGGACTCGGCTCACCCGAAAGAGATCGCCTACTTCGACCGCGGACCCGTCAACGCCGACTACGACATCCTCGGCGGCTACTGGTCGATCTACTGGTATGAAGGCAAGATCTACGGCACCGAGATCGCCCGTGGCCTCGACGTGTTCGAGCTGACGCCCAGCGAATACCTTTCGGCAAACGAGATCGCTGCTGCCCGCATGGGCCAGCAGGGCCGCACGGTGAACCCGCAGCAGCAATACCCGGTCACCTGGCCGGCTCACCCCGTGGTGGCGCGCGCCTACATGGACCAGCTCGCTCGCGAGAACGGACTGGCCACGGAAACGGCCACGCGCCTGACCGCGCTTCTCGACCAGGCGACCCCGCTCGTGGAGCGCAACCGCAAGAATGCGACGGTCGCCAAAGACCTCCGCACCGCCGCCAACGCGCTCGACACCACCGGCGACAGCGCGAAGGCCAAACGCCTGACTGCACTCCGCGACACGCTGATCCGCATTGCCGATCGCGTCGCCTAACACCTGGACCCCGCGGGCGGCGCAACCGCGTCGCCCGCAGATCTCTCTTCACGTAATCAGCCCCTCCGGCAGATCCGTTTCATACTGCAGGATCTTGTCCTCGACCGTGATGGTCGCGACCGCAATCTCGCTGTCCTTGAACATGCCCTGCAACGCGCCCAGCGCGGCCGATGCATACATCGCCGCATCCCGAGACAGCTTCAGCGTCAGTGTCCCATCAGCCGCCTGATGAAGCCCGAACCTCGCCATCGGAAGATGCTTCAGCGCATGGCTCACATCGATATTATTGAACCACGCGCCATTCTTCGCACGAAACCGTATCGGCCGCCGGGCAGACAACTGTTCAAGAACCAGCTCTCCGCGGTGAACCTTCAGCGCCGCCGTATCACCCGTCCGATACCGCAGCAGCGGCAGGCAGAAATTGAAACCGCCCGTCACGCATATCTCACCCCGCTCCCCGGATTGCACGGGCTCGCCAGCTGTATCGAGGATTTCGACATAGAGCTGCGGCTGCAGCAAAACGTGGCCTCCGGCTGAAGCGTCATAAACGCCGATCGGCCCGACTTCGTTCATCGAGTAGAGATCAAGCACGGGACACCCGAACCGCTCTTCCAACCGCAGGCGCAGCCCTTCCGTCAGCATCATCGCAACGGACAGAAGCGCGCGCGGTCGAACGGTAACCGGCAGATCCAGCAAAGCCTGGAAGGAAATCGGATCCCCGGCAATCACCTCGGGCGCCATCGCATCGATGTAACGCACACGGTCACCCGGATCGTGCCAGTCGTCCGGATGCAGGTTGATCTTCGCAAGCCCGGACTCGCCCATCATCGGCGTCACCGAGACATAGGTGAAACACTTGCGCTGAAAGCCCAGCAGCATGACGCCCACCTGCCCGGCGCCATGGCTGAGCTCAACGCCAAAGCGCTTCAGTGCTCGCCTGTGAAACGCCAGATAACGCGCCGCCACGACAGGATGCGAAGGCACCAGCAATGGATGCCCCGTCGTCCCCGTCGTCTGGAAGTTGATCAACCTGTCCACGGGCACGCTGTCCGGCACAAACCGCGCAATATCGGCAGACAGGTCAGCGCGACTTATCGGAGCAATGCCTGAAAGCTGTCGAGGCGCTGCGCCCTGACCGCGATAATGAGGAACCTCCGCATAAGCGCGCTCAATGAAACCCGACACCCACGCCGGCGGATGATCCGCCGCCCACGCCACCTTCGCCGCGAGCACGCCATCGTGAAAATCGCGAAGACCCGCCAGGTCTTCGCCCAACAGCCTGTTCCCGCTCTGATTGCGATAGACGGGCGCCGCTTCATGCTCGACCATTCGGCGCAACGTCGCGCGACCGGCTTCGGTCAAAGTCGGATATCTCTCCGCGTCATCAGGCTCACCGCTCACTCGCGCGTCCACTTGTCGGCGGATTCCTGCGCAGCCTTACGCACCAGAGCTTCACGAACCGCCTTGGCTCGCTCCTCGGCAGCGCGGCTGGCCTGCAGCAGACGCCGGCGCTCTGTTCCACTCACGGCGGTCAACCGATCGATCGCCTGCTGTGATGTCTCTCCAGCAGGGCGGCATCCAAAGGCTGCGAGCGTCGTCCTCACCAACTCTTCCCGCCGATCTGGATCGCTGATGTAGCGCTCGACAGAGGTTCCTTCCGCTAGCAGAGCTGCGGAATCGGTAAGCAGTCCACTTAGGTCGGTTGTGAGCTCGCGATGCTCAGCGAACCATTCATCGGCCAGTAGCCAGACCAGCACTGCGACCAACGATAGCCGATTGCGATGAGAGTCCCCACCGCCCGCATCGAAACCAGTAAGGAAGTCGTCGTCGGGAACGTGCCCAAGACGAACCATCAGGTCATGCACCAGCGCAGCAACCGCCACCTGCCCGCGCCCCTGCATGCGCGGCTCGTCCAGAAACTCCCGCGGCGTTTCGGCCAGCCGGTGCACAAGGCTCTCAAGCGGAGGTCCGGAGTGATCGAGGATCATGCGTCGAACTTTGCAAAAACCTGGGTGGAGGGGCAATCCGCGCATGTCGCGCAAGGCGTTGTCTGTTTCATGGCCCGGAATTGCGCCGGCAATCGGTCGAAATCACCCGGAACCTGCAAGTCCGCAATCGGCACGCCGAAATCATTGGTGCTGAAGCTGCACGGAGCGATGCGCCCCAGCTCATCGATGAAGAGGAATGTTTCGCCCATGCCGCATTCGCTCACGGGCCAGGCCTCCCGCGCCGCCGTCGCCGTAAACCGGTCGAGATAGCGCGGCGAGGCGCACAGTCGCACGCCCATGGTCGCGAGGGATGCCTTCAGCCGATCAACGCTCCGGCGAAACCCAATCACGTCTGCCGCTTCGAGACGTTCAGGGGGAAAGAACTCCGGGCGGTCGCGCCCACCCAGCTGGTTGAAGGTGATCTCGTCCACGCCCCATTCCGCCAGATCGTGGCAAAGCTCTTCGAAGCCCGGCAAGGTGCTGCGCATCAGAACGATATTGGCGCGCAGTTTCGGGCCAATGCCGCGCGCCTCGCGTTCATGCCTCAAGGCCGAAACGCCATCGCGACAGCGCCGCCACGCGCCATCAAAACCGCGCAGCTGGTCATGCAGCATCCGCCCCGCATCCACGCTGACGGTCAGCTCGTCCACGGTCTCCAGCAAACGTTCGCGCACCTGCGGAAGATGCAGCAGGCTTCCATTGGTCGTCAGGCTGATCGCAACACCATCCGCGCGAAGAACCTCCGATACGGCAAACAGCGGCGACCACAGCAATGGCTCCCCGCCCAGCCAGCTTATCATCACGCGCTCGCCGCTCGCCCGCCCATGCGCCGCGATAACGGCGCCGAGCCGAAGCGCATCAGCCTCGCTCACGTTCGCGCGCGGCTTTTTCAACCGCCGGTCATAGGCGCAGAACCCACAGGCATAGTTGCACCGCTCAGTGATGCGCCACAGCACGATCACAGGCCGCCTCCATACCGCCGCCGGCTGAACGCGCGCGCGAAATCGGTCAGCTGCGCCATGTCGCTGACGCGAAAGATCTCCCACCCCTGCTCCTCGCTGGCCCTTCGCAAGGCGCGGCCGGTCTCGCTCTCCGCCGACAGGTTGGCATAAAGGTTCAGCGCCATCGTGCCGCCGCCTCGGGCGACCTGCATCGCATGGCGCGCAATTTCCCAGCCGCTCGCGCCATGCTCATCCTGGTCGAACATCGTCGTGATGCCATCGTCCGAAATCTGCAGGATGTGGACGGGCCGGTCGGTCGGCTTGCGGTCGGCATAGGTCTCACGCATCTGATGGATCGGAAACTGCGTCGCGCCGCCGAAGAAGCCGGTGAGGATGCCAAGGATCGCGCGCTCGTCCCGCACGAAACCCTTCGTCGAAATCCATTGCGACTTGCCGCTCCACAATGTCGCCTGCACCCGCGCCCCGGCTTTCAGCGCCGACAGCGCAACAATGGCGCCGGCCAGCGTGAGGTAGGACGTAAACTTGCGCGGGTCCGGCATCGAGCCTGAGCTGTCGACATAGAGATCGAGATCCACCGGCTCCGGTTTTCCCGGCTGCCCCGGCTCGACGCCATAGACACGCTTCACCGTCGTCACGCCCGGCACGACCACCGGCGACTGTCCCAGCGTTTCCAGCCAGGCGATCTCGTCCAGCGGCGCGCCGATCTCCCAGGGCTCAAGGCCTTCCATCTGCGGTTCTTCGGATGCAACGCCGGGGCGCACCGGAAAGCGCACAAGATGCGGCAGGGCGCGCTCGCGATAGTATCGTATGGCGATGTCCTGCTCGCTCAGCTGAACGCCTGCAGCACGCAGGATATCGCCATACTCGAACGGCTCCCGCTTCTGCCCGCCGCCGGCACGCGCGTTGGAGGCCGTATCCGCCGGCGGCGTCTCAACCGGCTTTGCGCCTTCTTCGCCCGTCACCAGCGGATCATCCGAAGGGTGGATCGCGCCGCGCTCCTCGTCGTCCTCAATGTCCTGCCCGCCGCTTGGTTCACATCCTTGCGCCGCCGACTGCGTGTCATGCCACGCCGCCAGCGCGCGATCCTTCTCCGTGTCCTCGGCCAGATACGGCAGCACCAGTGTCGCAAACCGGCCGGCAGCCTTAATCCAGTCGCGCGCATAGACGCGGATCAGCCGCGCGCCGAGCCAGGCGTCGCCTTCCAGCTCTTTGTCGCCCTTTGGTCCGCCGATTGATCCGGCGGCCAGGCCCCACAGCGATTCATAGATGCCCATGTAGAGCGTCCACAGCCGGCTGGGGCGACCGCCGCCGGGCCGGTGCAGCTTCGCATAGACATCCGCCATCCGCAGGCCGGCGCTGCGCTGCAGCCGGTCGTTGATCAGCAGGTCGGTGAACAGGTTCGCCACCATCGGCGCATGCCGCTCCAGCGTCGGCAGGGCCTTCCTCAGCCTCGCGATCAGCCGGAAGCTGTCGCTTGCTGTTGCGGGCGCCAGCACATGGTGGCCGATCTCATGCGCGAGAATCTCGACAGGATAGTCCCTGAGGCCCAGCGCTTCGACCTGCTCAAGATCGATCACCACGCTCTTGTCGAGGAGGCGGATCATCGCGAACGAACCGGTCAGCCCTTCGCGCGATGCGTCGACGGTCGACTCGCACAGCCGCGGATCGCGCAATCGCGTGAACCGGCTCCACACGGCCAGCGCTTCCGGCCACGCCTCGCGCCAGGGCGCAAGATTATCCGACGCTTGTCCCGTCACGGATGCCGCCATGGCAGCACCCTCACTTCATAGGAATAGCGCGACGCCACAACGACGGTGGTCTCATCCGCCGCGGTGGAAAGCCCGTGCGATGGCGTGGTCAGCGGCACAACGCGATCACCCACGCGCACGCCGGCGCCATCGAGTGCAACAGGGCGATCAGCCAGAGCATCAAAGCTCTCTGGCGTCACCGGATGCAGGGTTGCCCCATAGCCATCGGCCACCAGCAACAGGGTGCGATCAGCGCTCCGCACCACAAAGCCGTCCGGCCCGGCGCGGACTTGTGGCGGTTCCGGGAAGGGGCCGCCGAAGCCGGTGAAGGCGCCAATCGCCAGTTCTGCTGCGGTATCGCCGTCCGGGCGCCACCAGCGGTCGGCGAGAAGACGCGCGCGCACCTTGGCCCAGTCGCCTTTTGCGCCGAGTAGCGCCAACGCCATCTCCGGGGGCAGCGCATCAAGCGCCTTCAATGCTCCCTCGCGGTAGTGGGACATTCCCGCCCGCCAGGCGAGCACCTGCCCGATCGGCAGCAAGGTCTCGCTGGTGGCAGATGGCGCGGCTGACGTCATGAAACCCAGCCACTCGTCCGCCCGCGCGCCTGGCATGCCGGCGATGTTGAGAACGGCATTGGTCAAACCACCCAGAAGCGCACGCGGACGCTCAGAGATCGGACGCGCCAGGGTCGGCAGCACCTCCCGCCACAAGCGATCGACCACATCGCGTCGCGCGCCGGGGCCGGCAAGTCGCCGCGCTGTCAGGGTCAGGGCGATATCAAACCCAGCCTCGGCAACCGCGCCCGTTCGCTCAGGCGCAACGGCATCGACGCTCGCGACCACCGGGTCAAGCAGGGCGGCGATGATGGCGCCGAACAGCTCCTCGTCGAACCCACTCTGCGCACGCCGAAACGTTGCGACGCGCGCGTTGAACTGCGGCCGCCCCGCCGCCAGCGCCTTCGCAAGTGGGCTCGAAACGCTCATCGCTTGGCGCTCAGCCAGTGAAGATAGTTGGTGTAGCGCTGGTGCAGGTATTTCAGCTTCAGAAGGTCATCATAGGTCGAGCCGTAGAGCTTGCGCCCTTCCACGCGCTCGCCGATCAGCCGCTCGATCCGCGTCAGTCGCGCACGCACCTCGCGCTCGCTCAGGTCATCAAGGCCCTGCGCAAACTCGTCCGACAGGTTTGCGACGGGATCATCGCGGTCGAGGTTGAGCCGGTCATACTCCTCGCACGACAGGTCGAAGGCGTGACGCAGCCAACCGATAGAATCCACCCGCAGGGCGGCATTCTCGGGCATCGCAAAGAACGGCGCGTCCGGATCGGGCTTCAGCTTGTCGCGTAGTACGAACGGCAGGATCTGCCGCACGTCTTCAAGGCTCACCTCCTGCCCGCCGCGGAAGTAAGCCATCGCCTTCGAATAGCTGATCAGCGTCATCAAGTTGCGTACCGAAAGGCCGTTCACCGTCTGGCAGCCGATGTCCTTCAGCCGGTCCCGTCCATTGTCCGCCGCCGTCACCAGTCCCCAGTCCACGCCCGAAAGGCGCGCGGTATCCTTGGTCATGTACTCATACTGCTCGCCAGCCGTCTCCATGAACTCGAACTGGCTCGCAAAGAACTCCATCCGCCGCCGCACCTCGGGCGGGATCGGCACCCGCCTCACCGCCTTGTTCAGCTGTTTCAGCTCGCCCTCGCTGAACACGATCTCCGAGGGCACCACATCCTCTGGCCGCAGGTTCTCCTCGATGCGCACCAGCAGGTCCGACAGGAAGCGCGGATTGAACGCCAGCGCCTGCACAATCACGTCGATCCTGTCGCGCAGCGCCTCGATCACCTGATAAGTGCCGCCGCCCTTGTCATCGTTCGCCGTCAGGAACCACGCCGCCGGCGGGCATTCGTGTATCTGCCCCAGCACCTCGGCATAGTTGTCCCCCATCACCGTCAGCAGCGCGCTCTGCGTGCGTGTCGGGATGCGGTTGTATTCGTCGATGATCTTCACCCGCATGCCCAGCCACGGCCGCCAGGCAATGCGGATCGCCTCCATGCTCTGCGCGGTCACAAGGTCCGCGGGCAGCGGATTGCCCAGCAGGTCCGCAATCGTCATCTGCGGATGCCCATGCTGCATCGCCCGGCGCACATCGCGCACAGGGTAGCCCGCCAGCACGCCCATCAGGATCGCGCTCGCCGTCTTGCCGCGACCGGGACCGCCGATGAACAGACACTTGCCCTGGGTTGCGAAGGTCAGCAGAGGCAGCAGCGCGTAGCTCGAATAGCTCTGCGCAGACGGCAGCGTCAGTAGCCGTTTGGTATCACCGACCCGGTACTGGATCGGCGGGGCGTCGTTGAATTCCACATCATAGTGCGGGCTAATGATCGCGGTGTTGACGATCCAGAAATAGGCCTGACGAAGCTTCTCGTCGAACGCCGCGGTTTCTCCGCCATGCGCCTCGCCCGTACTGATCGGACCTTCATAAAGATCGGCGACATCGAACGCCTTCGACGGCGCAGCCGCCTTCGGCTGAGTCGGCGCCTTCGACAAACGCTGAAAAATCGGGAGTTTCGCCATGCTGATGTCCTCGCCACGGGGACAATAGCGATCGCCTCTTCATGCACAACGTCAGTCGGAAGTCGTCTGATCAGAGCATGGCTTCGGGTGGCAGTTCGTCGAGCAGGGCTGCGACCATCTCGTCGAGAGAACTGGGGTCCGCCACGCGCCTTTTTGCCAGCATGGGCGCGAGCTGTCTGGCGGCGGACGGGTCAAAAAGAACGTGGGCGATGGCTGTCAGGCGATAGCGATCATGGTCTCCGCCGGATCGCGCGCCAACGCGCCCATCTCTGTCAGTCTCGACAAGCACCAGCAGCCCCTTGCGCTCAAGGGAAAGGAAAGCGCGTTTGACGATCGCCGCATGGGCGCCTGTTCGCTCTGCGGCCTGTTCGACGTCGAGTGGGCCATCCCGGAAATGGCGCAGAAGGGCGTATTGGGCCGGCGCGAGCGCACACAGGCCTTCTGGCCCGAAAAGGCGGTCGATCAATGCGACCAACAGGGTGACCCGGTCATCGTTGTCCAGATCACTCATACTCACTTCCCAGCGACCCCGCATCGTCCTAGGGCGACGCGGGCGCGAGCGCTATAGGGACTGCCCCAATTATTGCTCAAACGCCTTGGCGATTGCAAAGCGAAGCTCGCCTGGATCCACCGGCTTGGCGACGAAGGCTGCCACGTCGCGCAGCCACGGCGAGCTTGTCAGCATTCCAACGTCCTCGTTCGAACATACGATGAT
Source organism: Hyphomonadaceae bacterium (assembly GCA_965229115.1). GTDB lineage: Bacteria > Pseudomonadota > Alphaproteobacteria > Caulobacterales > Hyphomonadaceae > UBA7672. The sequence continues at coordinate 2,667,484 of CBDDIR010000003.1, forward strand.
AGGCGGCGGCGCGTTTCCAAACACGCCGCGCCCGATCAGTTCTACAAGCTCATAGCCCGACATGCGGGGCATCTCGATGTCGGTCACGACAAGATCGACCCTCAGGACCGAAGCGTGTTGCAACGCTTCGATCCCGTCTTCTGCCTCGGCGCTGTCGAAACCTTCCTGACGCAGAAGCTTGCGTGTCCGCTCCCGCGTCTGCCTGTTTCGATCGACGACAAGAGCCCGCAGCAGCGCGCGCGAACCCAGGTCAAGCGGCATCACTGGTTTGTCCTTTCTTCCAGCCGGTCGGCCGGACGCGCAGGGCTTCAGGCGTACTGATCGGATAGGGCTCCGCCTCGAACAGGACAGGACCAGCGATGCCGAAGGCTTCGCGCGTCAGCGCCAGATAGCGCGGACTGGTCGTCCAGCTGGCTGCAATCGCCTCGCCGGCCCCATGGGTGGTTTCATAGCGGGTGGGCAGGCCAAGCGGCTTCAGCTGCCAGCCCAGCGACATGAGACGGGACATCGCTGGCGCCTCGAAGATCGAGACCACCTCAGTGATGCCGCGGCGAACACAGAATTCCTGGCCGCCTGCCAGCAGAATGCCGAGCGTCGCCTGCGCGAACGCCTTCCCATATTTCTCCGGCACGCCGCCGAGAAGGCGCGAGCCTTCCCATATGCGCGGCCCGGCCGGCGGCTCGGACATGACGAAGCGCGTCCGCAGCGGACCTCCGTCCTCATACTGGTTGCGCGCCCAGGGCGGGTTCAGGCGACCCGACGCCACCACCTGATCATCGTCATTGATGACGAGCAGATAGACGCTGTCGTCGGTGTCGTATTCGTCGATGTCGCGGCGATCTTCACGGCGCAGTTCACGCCATCCGAGCTTGTCCACGAACATGTCGTGACGCATTCGGAACATCTGATCGAGTTGGTCGGTATAGAAACGGCGATTGGCGGGCGTGACGCAGTGACAAAGCATGGTGGGCTCTCCTCTTTCTGGAGCGCCCTTAACCTGTTCGGGATTGCAACGATGTGGACCTAGACAAAAGTCTAGGTCGTCTCAGCATGCCTGCGAATTCAATGAGCTATTGCTGGAAGAGGTTGTCCGGAGCGCCATGAAGGATGGCGACGGCTTCCTTTGTGTTCTTGGCGCCGAGACGCTCGCGCGCCTTGCCCAAATGATAGACCACCGTCTTGAACGAGATCGACAACTCCTCGGCGATGTCGTCGTTGCGATATCCAAGCGCCGCAAGATGGAGGATCTGGAGCTGTCGAGGCGTTAGCCCGGAAAACCGCCCATTCTTCATCTGGCTGCGAACGGCGCGCCGTTGCCCTTCGACGCCGAAATAAAGCGCCAGTCCCTTGAGCACGGCTTCAACGTCCGGATGCCGCTCCAGCCGCTCGCCCTGATAGCTGACGATCACCACGTCCCCGTTGAACAACGGGACAGGCGTCATGTAGCCATCCTTGGCCCCGAACTCACCGGCAACGCCAATGACCTTTCGTCCGCTCTTTCCGATGCGCTGCGGATCGAACGCCTTGTCCCAGTACTCGCCCCGCTCCGAGCGCAGCGCGAAGTCGATGACCGGGTCCTCGCGATAGAGCTGCTGGCCGAAATATGTGGTCGCCCACGCCACGTTATATTTGCCGAACTTGGGACCAACCTTGAAGTTCCGGTCGCCGTCCGACATCACGCAGGCGCCCAGATGGGTGACACCCCACGGCGAGACGCGCTTGAAGATTTCTTCGATAAGATCGGCATCGGAATTTACGCGTGGGGCAACCTGAGCGAACGACAGCAGGTCTTCAGCCAGCCGGTCTCGCTCAATCGCCATGTCGACCTCCCGTGAGCCCCCCGGCAAAGAACTACAGTTATCGAACCGGCTCCGCACCGAAGCAATGCGTGAAATGCGCGTGAGCGCCTTTGATCACGGCAAATGACTGATCTGTGGCAAGCCGGTGCTAGTGGGCACAACCGTTAGCCACCCGCCGAGCCATCTCATAGGCTCGGGTCATGAGCTTCATACCGGCAAACATCAGCGCCGAAACACTGCACACGCTGCGTTCGGCGCGAGACCGGTTGCTGCAGGAGCTGCTGGCCGCCGAGGCAGGCCACACGCGCCTGCCGCCCGATGAACTGGGATATCTGCGTGTGAAGCTCGCTGGACTCGAGAATATGATCGAGACTTATGAGCTGCAGCAGAAGCGGTCGTAAGCCTGGGCTAAGGCTCGTGGAACCTCAACTGACGACCGAATTGGGATCGGCCGCGCCTTCTTCCCGTACGGTCACGCACTGCGAGATTGCAGTGCACTGTCCGGTGGTCGTGAGGAAGGCGATGTCGGTTGCGTCCCTCCCAACGCCGATCCGGACAAGCCCCTCGATAGGCGAAAGACGGGTTGGATCGACAATCCACCACCCGCCGTCGAGAAAGACTTCGAACACCGCGTGGAAGTCGGGCGGGTTGAGCTGCCAGGCATAGGCGCTGACCGCGCGCGCTGGAATGTTGAGCGCTCGGCACAGCGCGATACCAAGATGGCTGAAATCGCGGCACACGCCCGCGCGATCCACGAACGTGCGTTCGGCTGTCGTCTCGCCATTGCTGACGCCGGGCACGTAGTCAATGTGACTATGGATCCAGTCGAGCACTGCGAGGACCTGCTCACCGCCCTGCTGGATCTGACTGAACTCGCGATTGGCGAACAGGAAGAAGCGGTCCGAGGGGCAGTACCGGCTCGGGCTAAGATACTGCAGGACGGATTGCGGTAGTTCCAACCAACCGTGCTTGCGGATGTTGGGCGGCAGCATGATCCGCTGGCCGTTGTCGACCAAGGCCTCGTAGCGGATCGTCACTTCGCCAGAGAGATGCGCTCTGATGCGTCGCTCGCCTCGCTCGTCGGCAAGATCCTGCACGAATGGAGGCGAAGAGCTGATCATGAGGTTTTCGCGAACGACGCTCTGTTCAGCGGAATGCGCGGCCTGGATAGAGAGAATGGCGTCAGACCCTTCACCGAAGTCGTAGATCAACTCCGATTTGACATTAAGACGCATCAGACCCTCCGGCAGCCTACAATGCGCAGGCCTTCTTCCGGTTCCTCGCGCATCGCTTGTAATTGCGAGCCTCAACAAGCGTTTCGGTCAAACGGTTAGCCTTCTCCACAGTGACCAATCGACCACACGCGTAATTATCATTCTGCTTTGTAGCAAAACTGTCGCGTTCGCGTGGAATAGCCTCGCCTCGCAATAACGCACTGCGCCGGGGAACACACGACGTGTGGGCGCTTCTCGAGGGGTAGATTGATATGCTGAAGATGTCCGCGTCCGCGCTGGCTATTGCCGCGTGCTTCACGCTTGTTGGCCAGGCCAATGCCCAGGAAACGCAGGTTGCGAACTCGAGCGCGCAGGGACCGTCGGTCGATACGGATGGCGAAGCCCTCGACACGGTCATCATCGTCGGCAAGGGCGAGACGCGTTCGGTATCGACGCTGACGCCGTCGAACTTCGATGTCCTGCCGCCGGGCACCAGCATCCAGAAAGCGTTGAACATGCTGCCGGGCGTTATGGCGCAGTCGATCGACGCGCTGGGCGTCAACGAACAGTCGCTGTCGCTTCAGGTACGCGGCTTCAACACGACCCACCTCGGCTACACGCTCGACGGCATGCCGCTCGGCGATGGCGCGTACAACAACTATAACGGCCTCACCATCAGCCGCGCATTGATCTCGGAGAACCTCGCGCGCGCCGATCTGGCCACGGGTATCGCAGGCCTCAGCATCGCCTCGACCAGCAACCTCGGCGGCGCGCTGATCTACACCTCGCGCGACCCGGCGAAGGAATTCGGCGGCACGGCCAACTACGGCGTCGGCAGCGAGAACAGCCAGCGTTCGTTCCTGCGGGTCGACACCGGCGAATACGCCGGCTTCTCGGCCTACATCTCAGGCCAGTATGCCGAACAGGACCTGTTCGTTGACCAGCCCGCCTACAACAAGTCGACGGGCGAACAGTACAACGCCAAAGCCATCTACGATTTCGGTCGCGGCAAGATCACCGCGTTCGCCGACATCTCGCGCACCAACCAGGCCGATGACGCCTATCTCTCGAAGGACATGCTCTCGCGTCTCGGTCCCGACTGGGCCGGCTACGCACCTGATTGGGATACGTATGTCAGCCGCGCCTATTGCTCGGTGACCGCACCGACGGCTCCGACCCGTTGCGTCGCAGCGCCCGCTCCGCAAAAGAACTCGGACGTGACCTTCACGAACGGCCAGATCCTGCGCAACGATGACCTCTACTATCTGGCGGGCGACTTCGACGTCACCGACACGATCTCGACGCGGCTGCAGGTCTATAGCCACACCGACAAAGGCGCCGGCAACAACTGGATCGCCGGCTGGTCCACGCAGGGCACAGCAACGACGGCCGACGACGTTCCGGTGCAGATCCGCGACACGCGCTACACCATCGACCGCCAGGGCATCCTCGGCAATGTCGGCTGGGAAATCGGCTTCAACCACATCGAGGCTGGCTTCTGGCTCGAAAAGAACACCAGCAGCGCCGCGCGCTATATCTGGACCAACGTCACCGGCCCGTTCGATCTTGCGCAATATCTGGATGGCCAGCCCAACACGTCTCAGTGGGTCCAGGAGACCGACTGGACGTCGCAGCAGTTCTACATCCAGGACACGATCTCGCTGTTCGACGACACGCTGAACATCGACTTCGGTTTCAAGAGCACGCACGCGAAATCCGACGCAGCCGCCATTCGCGGCATCGCCGTCTCCGCCCCGCCCGCATCCAGCCAGTTCGCGAGCGGCGCGCTGAAAGCCAGCGACTCGTTCCTGCCGGAAGTCGGCGTTCGCTGGGAAATCGCTCCGCAGCACGAAGTCTATGCCAGCTATGCAGAGAACATGGCGATGTTCCAGGGCGGCTTCAAACTCGGACCGCAATCGGTCTCGCAGGCGATCTGGGATGTTCAGGGCAAGACGCTTGAGCCTGAAACCTCGACCAGCTGGGATGCAGGCTACCGCTTCATCAGCGGCGACGTGCAGCTGCAGGTTGCAGCCTACATCGTCGACTTCGACAATCGCCTGCTGCAATACAACCCCTGCCCGACCAACCAGCAGCAGAACCCGGGTTGCGGCAACTCCTTCCACAACGCTGGCAGCGTCGAGACCAAGGGCGTAGAAGTGGGCCTTCTGTGGAACCCCACGCCGTGGCTCACCTGGTACAACTCGGCGTCGTTCAACAAGTCGATCTACGACAGCAACCTGAACTTCTGCACCACGACCTGCGTGGTCAAGGCGACGGCCGGCAAGCAGCAGGTCGACACGCCGAAGGAGCTCGCCTCCTCCGTGCTGACGCTGAACTTCGGCGACTTCTCCGCCTCGCTGATGGGCAAGTACACCGGCCGCCGCTTCTATACCTTTACCAATGACCAGAGCTTCGCCGGCTACACCACTTTCGATCTCGGCCTCAACTATCGCTTCAGCGAGCCGGGCCCGCTCGAAGGCGCGAAACTTTCGCTCAATGTCACCAACCTGACCGACAAACGCTACGCGTCGAACTTCGACAGCAGCGTGTTCGCTCCGGATGATGCGACGGGTTCGATCCTCGTCTTCCACTCCTCGGCGCCGCGCCAGATCTTTGCTACGATCGGCTATGATTTCTAAGAGCCTACGCGCCGCACTGATTTCCCTCTGGCTCCTCCCCGCCCTCGCGGTGGCGGAGGAGCCGATCAGGCGGCCACACATCGACCAGACTACCGGTGCAAACAGCGTCACGCTGAACGGACAGACCTTCACCAATCAAGGCTTGGTCGGCGCAGGCGCTCTGCCAGCCGGCACGGTTGATTTTCTCGGCGACACGCTTGGCTCGTTCTCTTCCCTGCAGATTGCGCCAGGAAGCTGGAAGCGCGTTGGAGACCATTACGAAGGTATTCTTTGGACGTTGCCGGACAGAGGTCGCAACGATCCCGCCGCAAACATCTTCTTCGACTATGCCGCGCGACTCCATCGTTTCCGCATCCGCTTCACGCCGGATAGCGGCAAGGTAGAAATCCAATCTGATGGCGGCCTCGAACTGCGCGATTTTCGCGGCCAGCCCTTCACCGGCGCAGATCCGGGCAAAGGCACGCTGACACAGCGTGGCCTTGTGCTGCCTGCTCCAGCCAGCGGCGCAGGTAAAGGCAAGATCTCGCTCGATACAGAGTCGCTGCAGTTCACAGGCGATGGCGCATTTTACATCGGCGATGAGTACACGGCGAACGTGTACTATTTCGACAAGCAAGGCCAGCTTCAGGGCGTGATCAAACCGCCTGCGGCAGTCACGCCCCGCAACAAGGGCAAGCCCGACTTCGGCTCGCTGCAGCCGCCAGAAACGGGACGGCGCAACAATCAGGGCGCGGAAGGCATGTCGCTCTCGCCCGATGGCCGCACCCTGTTTGTGATGCTGCAAAGTGCGCTTGTGCAGGACACGGCAACGGGTAACGCAGCGGGCCGCACCAACACGCGCGTGTTGGTCTATGATGTAAGCCAGACGCCAGCACCCACGCAGCCAAAAGCGCACTACGTGGTTCAGCTGCCGGTCTATACAAACTCCGGCGATGGCGGAGCGCCTGACAAAACCGCGGCCCAGAGCGAAATCCGCGCGCTCAGCGATAGCACCTTCCTCATGCTGTCGCGCGATGGCGCCGGCTTGGGCGCAGAGAGCGGTGCGCCTGTCGTGTACAAGAGCATTCTGCTGGTCGACGTCTCCAACGTTACAAACCTGGTCGGCACGCCCTTCGAATCTGGCGCGTCCACCGTGCTGCAGGATCGGACTGGCACGGCATTGCGTCCGCACATATTGCCGGCCGATACAGCCGAACTCGTCAACATGCTCAATCCGGCGCAGCTTGCCCGTTTCGGACTAACCGTCGGAACACTGTCCGAGAAATGGGAGGCAATGGATCTCGTCTCGGTACTCGAGCCGAACAATCCAGCCGACTACCTGCTCTTCGTCGGCAACGACAACGACTTCACCGCACGCGACTGCCGGATGACGGGCCAGACCTGCAATTCCAAAATCGACAACGACAATCGCGTTCTGGTCTATCGCATCCGACTTCCGGAGCCTCTGTAGCACCGGGCGCACGTAAGCCACGCGAGCTGTGGGGCTAAGCTTGAGAACTGAGGCGTTTCCGGCGATCGTTATCGCTGATCAATAATCCGCCCAGAAATCGAGCAGCATTTCCATCATCGAGAGCTGCCGAAAGGCCAGTCTGTCTCATCGACAGACCCTGACGCAGCGGTAATCACTGGCTTTTTGAACGTCGTTACGTTCGCCCCACATCATAAGGGATACCTGTGGCGCAAACGGCGTTCGTTAGACGGCTGTCGCGACAGTAAGGGCGATAGGCATGGCGCTTTTGGAGCAAGTGGCGGCCCGTCTGGAGGCTGCGGTATTCGAGCCGGAGCAGCTCGCGGATACGCTGCACCTTGCAGGCGAAAAACTGGGCTTTGATCACTTCTGCCTGGTCCACTCCAACATCCACGAATTGCAGGTTGTAGCGGCCGAACACTCGCTCGCAGGCTTCGCCGAGTATGACGCAGGCGGCTGGGTGGAAATCGACTACAGAGCCGCGACGGTCAATCTGGCGCCAACAGACAAGCTGTATCTCGACCATGTCGTGGTGTCTGAAGAGAAGCGTCTCAGCGTCGGCATCTATCAAGACCTGTATATTCCCCAGCGTATGGCGTTCTTCGGAGGGTGGCGAACGAGCGTCGCAGATCAGTCCTGGATTTTCTCGCTGGCGCGGTCCGAAGAGCGGGGACCCGTCGGAACCGACGAGGAAAAACTGCTGACGCGATTGATGCCGGTCGCCAACCGCGCATTGAGCCTTGCGCATCAGGTTCGTCACGTCCGCGCCAAGAGCGCAACCGACTTCGCAGCAAGCCTCGGCATTCCGCTGATCATTCTCGGAAGCGATGGCCGATCGGTCGCGGTGACACCCGCTGCAGAGCAGATGTTTGGAGACGACTTCGGGCTTCGCGGCGGGCAGCTCTGGGCATCCGACAACGAGAGCGCCGAAGCACTCAACGCGCTGGTGCAGATCGCGAAAAGCCGGGAGACTCCGGCAGTCATCCGAAACGTAGTTGTCCAACGCGGCGCGGGACGCCGGCCAATCCTTTTACGACCGGTGCCTCTACGTGGCCTTGGCCTGGACTTTCTGCCCGGCGCGAGACTGCTCATCACACTGGTCGATCCTGAGATCGCGGCCTCCACCCCTGAGGATGATCTGCGTCTCGTATTCAGCCTGTCGCCAGCACAGGCCAACATCGCCGCCCTCCTGGCGAGCGGCCAGAGCGTCGAAGAGATTGCCTCGGCGCGAGCCGTGTCGGTTTCGACAATCCGCACCCAGATCAAGCATGTCTTCGAGAAGATGAATGTCCGGCGCGTCGGAGAACTCGTCGCGCTTGTCGGCCGCGTGGTGGCCCGAAGCAGGAAATCCGATCCACGCTGATTTGGCGCCCATTTCTCCGTAACCGTGTGACTGCCGGTGTGACGTCAACGAAGACTAAAAGCCTTACAAAGCAGGCCCCCACACGATTGCGGGAAGCGGAATAAAGTGCGAACTTGGCGCATGGCTGAACCGTTGACCGAAGGTTTCGACGACCCTGAATTCAGCGCGCTTCTGACGAAGCTGGGCGAAGCCGACAGTATCCAGTCAATTCTCGAGGTTGTGTGCCGTTCGACCGGCATGGGCTTCGCCGCCGTGGCGCATGTCAGCGAGAGCCGTTGGATCGCGTGTCAGGTTCGGGATGAGATCGCGTTCGGGCTCAAGGCAGGCGGCGAGCTGCCGGTCAAAACCACGCTCTGCGATACGGTTCGCGGCACACGGCAAACCATCGTGATCGATGATGTCGCGTCTGATCCGATCTACCGAGATCACCACACGCCCGCGACCTACGGGCTGCAAAGCTACATCGCCGTGCCGATCATCCTCGAAGACGGCGAGATCTTCGGAACACTGTGCGCGATCGACCCCAAGCCGCGTCGCGTGAACACGCCTGAGACGCTCGGCATGTTCAACCTGTTTGCAGAGCTGATCGGAACACGCGTCGGCTTCCTGCGCGCGGCGTCCGCCAAGGATGTGCTCGAGCGGAAAGTGGCGGTCGTTGAGGATCAGCGAAAAGTCTATTCGGACATCGTGGAAAGCTCCACCGCCTCCGTCACAGCCCTCGATCTCGACTTCCGCGTGCTGGCAATCAACCGGGCCAATGCGGATGCCTTCAAACGCGTGTACGGAGTAAGCCCGAAGCCGGGTGATTATTTCCTGGGCCTGTTCGGCGATAACAAGGATCATATCGAACAGCAGCGCACGATCTGGGCGCGCGCCCTGTCCGGCGAAGAGTTCTTTGTCGTCGGGGAGTTCGGCGATTCCGAGTTTGAGCGCCGGCATTACGAGGTTCGCTTCAGTCCGCTTCTGAACCGGGCCGGCGAACTGATTGGCGCTTCAAGCACGTCGTATGACGTGACCGATCGCGTCCGCACTGAGGCGCAGCTGGAACTGGCGCAGGAGCAGCTGAGACAGTCCCAGAAAATGGAAGCGCTTGGCCAGTTGACCGGCGGCGTCGCCCACGACTTCAACAATCTTCTGACGCCAATTCTCGGCGTGCTGGAGATGCTGCAACGACGCGCCATCGGCGGCGAACGGGAGCAGAGACTGATCGGCGGCGCGCGTCAGGCGGCGGATCGCGCCCGCACGCTGATCCAGCGGCTTCTGGCGTTCGCAAGACGCCAACCGCTGCAGCCCACGTCAGTTGATGTCGGGCAAATGGCCAAAAGCCTCGAGCAACTCATTGCCAGCACCGTGGGGCCACAGGTCCAGGTGATTATAGAGGCCGGCGAAGACCTGCCCTTCGCCTACGCTGATCGCGGCCAGCTCGAGATGGCGCTGATCAATCTGTGCGTGAACGCCCGCGATGCAATGCCGGACGGCGGTTCCCTCCGCATCTCCGTGATGGAGCAAACGATCGGCAGCGGGCACCGGACAGGTCTGGCGCCGGGAGCCTATGTGCAGCTTGCCGTCGCAGATACCGGCAGCGGCATGGACGAGGCGACAATGGCGCGAGCCATTGAACCGTTCTTCTCGACCAAAGGCATCGGCAAGGGAACGGGCCTTGGACTCTCGATGGTCGATGGCCTCGCACGCCAGCTGGGCGGAACACTTACACTGAAAAGCAAGATCGGAAGCGGCACGCAGATCGAATTATGGCTCCCTATCAGCGTGGCCGATGTCGAGATCGCCACGCCGTCGACGCAGAAATCCGAGACGCGGCGTGAAGACGGCATCGTGCTCCTCATCGATGACGAGGCGCTGGTTCGGATGGCGACGGCAGACATGCTCGATGAGCTTGGCTACACCGTTGTGGAAGCGTCCTCTGCCGAAGCTGCCTTGCGCCAGCTACGCAGCGGACTCCGACCAGATATCGTGGTCACTGATCACGTTATGCCCGGCATGACCGGCGCCGATCTGGTGCGATTGCTTGCAACCGAGTTTCCCGGGATGCCGGCGCTGATCGTATCGGGCTACTCCGGCGCCGAAGGCCTTCTCGGAGACGTGGCGCTCCTGAAAAAGCCGTTCCACCGCGAAGAACTCAGCGCCCGCCTGACCGCGCTAGGCCGCACAACTCACTGACGAGCTGATCCAGCGCCAAACCCGCGAAATTTCATGAGAACCAAGTCCCGGACTTCACGCGCTATCCGAGAACAAGCAGCGGACAGGGCCGAAAACTAATTCTCTCTGGCTGTGTGGCGACCTCTATGGCTCATTGCTCTCAGCATTCCCTGGCGCCGGAAAATTTCGCATTGTTTCGGCGTAGGAGAATACGCAGCACGACCGTAATGTCCCGTGAGTACAGCGTTTCTCTTGCTTTCCGGAGACGCTCGAATACTTTGGATCAGGGAATGTCCTCGGTGCGAAAACCGCGAGACATTTGCAGGACAAGCTTCCCTCGCCATTTCCTTCAGAACGGGGAACAGGACGAATTTGCCCCAGCAATCGATGTGATGTTGCTTCGCGTCGGGGCGAAAGCGCTCCGCGGCAGTCAGAAAACGATCCGAAGCTTTGCTTGACCGTCCAGACGCGATGAGCGGGTTTCGTCGCACCGATTCCGGCTTTCGTCGCAAAGTACTTCCGGGAGCGCGTGGCGCCGATACTTTCCCGGGGATACCGAGGGTAACGGCGGGGTTGTGATATGTGTGACGAACAGCGACGCAGATTTCTCGGACGAGCCGTCCTAGGCGCGGGAATTGCGGCTTGCCTGAGCCTGCCTGGCTTTGCTGCGGCGCAGACACCCAACGCGACCGGCAAGAAATGGGTCTGCCCGCCGTGCGCTTGCGGTCAGGATCACAAGGATTTCGACGCTCCTGGGCCGTGCCCGGCATGCGGCATGCCAATGGTTGAGAAGACCGCCGCCGAGCCATCGCTCGCGGACAAACATGATCAGCCGCAACCTGCGCCGGCCAAGCCAGCAGTACCTTCGGCTCCGGCTACACCTTCCCCTAGGCCTGCTGTATCCTCGCCCGCATCACAGTAATCCTTCTCCGGCGAAGCTGGCGTTATGACTTCTGCACCAGCTGCCTCCGAGGTCCGATCACTCGATCATGCGCTGCCGCCCGATGTCGCTGCAGGCGGGCTCGGACAGCTTTTCCGTTATCAGCAGTATCCCGCCTTCACCTGGCCCTGGTTCAGGCGTCGTGCGCTGGTCGTTGTGCCGTTTGCCATCGCTTACGGCTCGTTCATGGGGATTTGGCACGCCTCCTCCATGACGACGTGGGCGGATGCATTTCCGCTTGGCATTCGCTCGGTCGGAAGCGTGCTCGTTGCGGTGGGCGCCGGACCGTTGCTGGCAATGCTGATCCGATATCGCCATCTTCCCTATCGGGTAGAGTTCTTCGCCGTGGTCCTGAGTATCGCGATCGGCCTGCTGCTCGCCGACATCGCTGGAACGTGGGTGTCGAATTACCACGATATGCTGATGCAGCGACATTCCGGCAGGTCGATGAGAATGACCGCAGAAGTCGAGGGCATCTCGCGCATTCTTGGCAATCTCATGGGCGAGCTGCCCCGCTGGCTCTGGCTGTTCATCATCGGCGGCGGGTGGGAACTGATCTCTTACGCGAGTGAAAGACGGCGGCTCGCTGACTATCAACGCAAGCGCGACCTCAGCGCCCTTCGGAGAGACAAGGCAGATGCGGACCTTCGCCTGGCAGTCCTGCAGGCGCAGATCGAACCGCACTTCCTGTTCAACACGTTGGCCTCCGTGCGCTCGCTGATCCGAACCGAACCTGCCCGTGCGATCGACACGATCAATGCGCTATCCGAGTATCTGCGCTCCACGCTGCCCAAGCTTCGCAAGGACGTGGGCGTAGAAAGCGCAACACTAGGCGAACAAGCAACGATCTGCGTGCGTTACCTCGATCTGATGAACATCCGCATGGCTGGGCGGATCACAGTGACCACAGACATTCCAGACAACTTGAAAGCAATGGCGTTCCCGCCTCTGTTGCTGATTTCGCTGGTAGAGAACGCTGTGAAGCATGGCGTAGAGCCGAAGGCCGGGCCCGCCGCCATCGTCCTGCGCGCACGCCTTACAGGCGCACCTTCAAACCAAAAACTCCAGGTCAACATCGAAGACGATGGCGTTGGCCTCAGCGAAGGCGCAGGCTCGGGTGTTGGCCTCGCCAATGTCCGCGAACAACTGCAGCACCGCTTTGGCGATGATGCTTCGCTGACCGTTGAAACCCTGCCCGCAGGCGGAGTTCGCGCGCGGATCGAAGTCCCGGCACGCGCAGCATGACCGCGCCTACAGCCATATTGGCGGAAGACGAAGCGCCACAGCGGGCCGAGCTGGCGCACATGCTTGGCGAGCTATGGCCGGATCTCCGCATCCTTGCGCAATGCGCAGACGGCGCCGAAGCCATAGCCGCTCTGAAGCAGCACGTGCCCGATGTTGCCTTCCTCGACATCCGCATGCCGGGGCCGGACGGAATGCAGGTTGCACGCGCAGCCGGCGCCGGCACGCACATCGTTTTCACCACGGCCTACGACAATTTCGCCGTCCAGGCATTTGAGGATGGCGCGGTCGATTATGTCCTGAAGCCTCTGAGCCTAGATCGCCTCAAGAACACGATCGAGCGGCTGAAAGCGCGACTGTCGGCCGCGAAGCCCATCGACGTGAGCGCGCTTCTCTCTGCCCTCGAAGCAAACTCGGCCCAACGACCAGAACGCATCCGTTGGATCAGCGCGGGCGTTGGCGGCGTGGTGAAGATGCTGTCTGTCGATGCTGTGCTGTTCTTCCAGTCGCAGGACAAATACACGCGCGTCGTCACGGCTGGCGAGGAAGCTCACATCCGCCTGCCGCTGAAGGATCTACTCCCGCAACTCGATCCCGATGCCTTCTGGCAGGTGCATCGCGGCACGGTGGTGCGCGTATCCGCGATACGCTCGGTCAAGCGCGATGAAGACGGCAAGCTCCAGCTGACTATCACTGGCAAGGCAGAAACGCTGCAGGTCTCGTCCACATTCGCTGGACGCTTCAAGAGCCTTTAGTCCGGCGATTTCGTCCGCCCAGCCCGGCGCTCCATCGCATCATACCCCGTTTCGTCGCTTTCGCGCCCCGGTTCTCCCCACGCCGCTAGGTTTCGATGTGACGGGACACAATGCGGGAGCGTGTGATGAGGACGACCGAACGAAACAAGCTGCTTACCACCTGCGCGCTCCTGATGGCAGGCGCGATGGCTCTTGCCGGACCATCTTCAGCGCAAAGCACCTCTCCACGCGACAAGATGCTGGTCACGGCCGACTGGCTGAAAACGCACACGGCGGATGCCAACCTGATCCTGCTCCATGTTGGCGATCAGGCGAGCTTCGACAAGGAACACATCGCGGGCGCCCGCTTGTTGCCGGTGGACGGCCTGTCGACCGGCATGGGGAGCGCAGGCAAGCTTACGCTGGAAATGCTCCCAGCAGATGAGCTGAAGAAGCAACTCGAAGCTCTAGGCGTCACCGACAATTCGCGTGTGATCGTCTATTACGGCTCTGGCATGATACCCGCCGCAACGCGCGTCTATTTCACGCTACAGAATGCCGGCTTCGGCGATCGGGTATCGCTCCTCGATGGTGGCCTGCCCGAATGGAAGCGGTCCGCTTACCCGGTCGTCGCCGATGCAACGGTGATCAAAGCCGGCAAGCTCTCGCCGCTCAAGATGCAGAGCCAGGTCGTGGATGCCGCCTATGTCCAGCAGCATCTCAAGGCACCTGGCTACAAGATCATCGATGCCCGTGCGGCCATGTTCTATGACGGCGTTCAGGCTGGCGGCGGCGGTGGTGACACGCATGCCAAGGGGCATATCCCCGGCGCGCTCAGCGTGCCTTTCACCGCCGTGAATGGAACAGACCTCAAACTGAAATCAGCTGACGATCTTGCCGCAACATTCAAGGCGGCGGGGGTGCAGAGTGGCGACAAGCTGCTGGTCTATTGCCATGTCGGTTGGCAGGGCACCGCGGTCGTGTTCGCTGCGCGCTCGCTCGGCTATGACGCATCCCTCTATGACGGTTCGTTCCAGGACTGGTCCCACCGCAACCTGCCGGTTGAACTCCCCGGCGGCGCCAAATAATGACGCCGAAGCCCTACGCTAATCCGTATGTTGCCGGCGTAGGCCTTGGCCTCGTCCTGCTCACGGCATTTGTCGTGACGGGACAGGGCCTCGGCGCGTCGGGCGCATTCGCCAACGTCAGCACAGGCATGATTTCCGCTGTCGCGCCCGAAGCCGCTGCAGACAACGCCTACTTCCAAAGCTATCTCGCCGCCGGCACGCCGTGGACCGCATGGATGGTGATCGAAGTTGTCGGCATCCTCGCCGGCGGCGCATTGTCTGCGCTGCTGGCCGGCCGCTTCCGCGTCGCCATCGACAAGGGCCCACGCGTCGGCACAGCTCCTCGGCTGACTGCCGCAGCCACTGGAGGCATCCTCATGGGCCTCGGCGCCGTTCTCGCGCGTGGCTGCACCAGCGGCCAGGCGCTCTCGGGCGGATCAATGCTCAGCGTCGGCAGCTGGGCCTTCATGATCGCCGCATTCGCCGCAGGCTACGCCGCCGCCCCGTTCACGCGGAAGCTCTGGACATGAGCTTCACTGATACCCTGCCGGTCGCCTTCATTGTCGGGACAGCTTTCGGCTTCGCTCTCGAGAGCGCGGGCCTCGGCAATGCGCGCAAGCTGGCTGGCCAGTTCTACCTTACCGACTTCACCGTCCTCAAAGTCATGTTCAGCGCCATCCTTACAGCCATGCTCGGCGCCTTCTGGCTCGGACGCGCAGGGCTCATCGATCTCTCCGCAATCTACGTTCCCGAGACATTCCTCGCACCACAAGTCGTCGGCGGTCTGATCTTCGGGGTCGGCTTCGTCATCAGCGGCCTTTGCCCCGGCACCTCCTGCGTCGCCGCCGCTACCGGCCGCATTGATGGCATGGCCACGGTCGGCGGCCTGCTGGCTGGGGTCCTCCTGACCGGCATCGCCTTCCCCCTGATCGAGAATTTCTACATTAGCACGGCGCAAGGCGTGCTAACCGTGCCGCAATTGATCGGCGCGCCCTATGGCGTCATCGTAGCCGTCATCGCGGTCATGGCCGTCGGGCTATTCTACGCCATCGAACGTTTCGAGCGCCGCGCATGACCCTCGCTCGAAACCTTGGCGCAGGCGCGCTTGTCCTCGGTCTGGCAGCGCCGTTCGCAGGCAGTCCCTATCAAGCCACGCCAACGCATCTCGACATCGACCAGATCGTCCGCCTCATCGCGACTGGCGAAGATCACATCGAGCCGCTGCAACTCGCTGCCTGGATCCGCGATCGCAAGCCCGGCCTGCGCGTCATCGACGTCCGCACCTCCGCCGAGTTCGCCGAGTACGCCATCCCGACCGCCGAAAACATCCCCGTCGACCAGCTCGCGCGCACCACATTCAAGCCAACCGAAACCGTCGTGCTCTACTCCGAAGGCGGCGCACACGCGGGACAAGCCTGGGTCATACTGAAGGCCATCGGCGTTGCAAACGTCACTTTCATCAGCGGCGGCCTAGTGGACTGGTATGTCGACGTCATGACGCCCACGCTCGCGCTTGGTGCGTCTTCCAACGAAGCTCAGGCGTTCGAAGCTACAGCCGAACTCAGCCGCTATTTCGGCGGCGAGCCTCAGATTGGCGAATCTTCCACCGGCATGAAGCCCATTCCCCCGGCTTCTCCCCGAGCCGCCCCGCCTCCGCGCATCGCAGACGTGCGGAGGCGGGGATGCTAAGCACCACAAGCTTGCCCCTCACCGACATCTTCGACGACCTGCGCGCGAACGAGTTCTCCCGCCTCGACGAGCAGAACATCGCCTATCTCGACTACGCAGCTGCTGGCCTCTACGGCGCATCACAAGCCACTGAGT
Organism: Hyphomonadaceae bacterium; assembly: GCA_965229115.1. Taxonomy (GTDB): domain Bacteria; phylum Pseudomonadota; class Alphaproteobacteria; order Caulobacterales; family Hyphomonadaceae; genus UBA7672. The sequence continues at coordinate 2,683,931 of CBDDIR010000003.1, forward strand.
ATGCAGACCGCCTGATCCGCGGCGTCTACGGCAATCCCCACTCCGCCCACGCGCCCTCACGCGCCAGCGAGAATGACTTGAAGCGCGCTCGCGCTGCCACGCTCGCGTTCTTTGACGCCGATCCCGATATCTACGACGTCTGCTTCACCGCCAATACCAGCGCCGCGATCAAGCTGGTCGCTGAAAGCTACCCGTTCTCGCCGCACCGTGGCTACGTCCTCTCAGCGGATAACCACAACTCGGTCAACGGCGTCCGCGAATACGCGCACGTCGCACAGGCTCCCGTCGTCACCCTTCCGCTCAACGACGACTTACGTCTCGAAGATCCCGAGCTCCATCTCGCTCAGTTCGCCGTGCAACAGGGCTCGGGTCTTTTCGCCTTCCCGATCCAGTCCAACTTTTCAGGAGTGAAACATCCGCTCTCGCTGGTGCACACAGCACAACGTCTCGGTCTTGATGTAATGATCGATGCGGCCGGCGCCGGCGTGATGGGAGGCATCAGTCTGCGTCGATATCCGGCAGAGTTTCTCGTGTTCTCTTTCTACAAGATATTCGGCCTTCCGACCGGCGTTGGCGCCCTGATCGTGAAGCGCGAAGCCATGGCGCGCCTACGCCGGCCGTGGTTTGCCGGAGGCACCGTCGACTTCGTATCGATTGCCCATGATCGACATCAGCTAAGCGCTGGTCACGCGGCTTTTGAGGATGGCACCCCGGATTTTCTGAACATCGCGCCATTTCGACCGGCTTCTCGTTCATTGACCGCTTCCACTCACCTGCACTGCAAAAACGGCTAGATATTCTGACAGATCGACTGATTACCGGGATGAACGGCCTTCGCCACAAAAATGGGGCCGCTCTTGTTCGCATCTACGGACCCGCGCACATGCAAGCGCGCGGCGGCACCGTCGCCTTCAATGTCCTTCGGCCTGATGGCTCAACGCTTCCCTATCAGGTTGTTGAGGAAGCCGCCCGCGCCAGACGTGTTGCAATCCGTGGTGGATGCTTCTGCAATCCGGGTGCAGCGGAACATGCGTTCAAGTTCGCCAACCATGACATCGTGAGTTGCCTTGATCAGCTTGGCGGCAACTTCAGCATTCATAGATTGCAGGAGCGGCTTGGCCCCCAGGCAACGGTTGGCGCACTACGCGCGTCGGTCGGCGTTCCAACCAACATTCACGATGTCGATAGAGCGATAGATTGCATCGGCGAGCTAATGACGAACAAGTGCCCGAGCCAGCACTTCCCAGCGACGTGAGATGACGCATACTCGAACCGCGGCAGTGTTATATCGTGGCAACGCCCGCAAGTTATTGTCATCTCAACGGAAACCAAACCGGTTTGGCGCGTTACCGGCGCATGCCCATATCTGCGATTCAAGAGTTCAAATACAATGACACGCGGAGCCCACTCGATGTCCTCTTCGCCTCAGGCTGGCTACATCGCTATTTCAACGTCCCGGCGACCGTTGCTTCGGACCTGAGCGCGTCAACCGATAAGAATGAATTCTTTAGCCAGCGAATTCGACATCGCTATGCGGTGCGTCGCCTTGCACATGGCCAGCCCGATTATTGCGACTGACGTTCAACCTGGGGACGGCTGTGACCTTCGGCGTCTGATCGTTTCGCGAATCGAGCAGAACACCGCGTCACTAGGCGTCGCTGGACCAGCATCGGCTTCGACACACCGGAAACTCGACGCCACTCGTCTAGCCCAGAGCGTCGACCACCACACAGGTTGCGTTGTCAGGCGCGCCGGCGACGAGCGCTTCTTCTATCAGCTGACAGGAAGTCTCATTAGGCGAGCCTGAGCTTAGGATGCGGCTTAGTTCTTCTTCAGGCAGTACGTTGAACAGGCCATCCGAGCATAGCAGGAACCGGTCGCCAGCGTGGATGGCGCCGTAAACGCCGTCGAGTTCGAGAGTTGGGCGCGCTCCTACGGCGCGGGTGATTACGTTGGCGTTGGGGATATTGCGAGCTTCCGCTTCCGATACTACGCCCTTGCTGATCAGTTCCTGAGCAAGACTGTGGTCCGTTGTGATGCGGGTCAGATTGTTGGAGCGCATTAGATAGGCCCTGCTGTCACCCGCCCATGTGCAGGCATAGTGACTGCCGTGGGCCATCAGCACCACTGCGGTAGAGCCGACGATATTTGGACGCCCTCTCACTGGAGGGCGTTGAAGCGCTGCATTCGCAGTGAACAGAGCATTGCGGACACTACGCCGGAATGCGAACGCGGACGACACATCGGTTACTTCGGAAAGCGCGCGAATGACCTCCCCGCTCGCAACGTCGCCGGCTGAATGTCCGCCCATGCCATCCGCGACGGCCCACAGGCCATCTTGCGACCTGTCCAGCCAGGCATCTTCGTTGTGCTGTCTCACGCATCCCGCATGCGACCGTCCGCTGGCGCGGAATTTCAGCGAGCCCGGATGCGGGGACGTCAGTATGCGAGGTTTGAGCTGGACCGCGGAAGACATCAGCCGACTTTTACCGATTGAAACGTCGTATCGATTTCTTCGGCTTCGAGGGAAGCTATCGTTTCCTGATAAGCTTCGCGCGAAACGGCGCCGATTTGGCCAGAAGCGCCGCGGAGAAGGTCTTCTGTCAGAGCTTTGTGACGAGTCTGATAGGCTTTCCATTGCGCATCGCCGCGTGACAAGAAGCCAAGCGCCTGGGGTTTCTGACTGACCGCCTCGACGGCTTCAGGAGCAAGTTCGCGGAGCACGAAGGCGACCGCAGCGCTCGACCCCGCCATCAGGCTTGCGTTGTGACGCCGCAGATCTTCGAAGGAAGCGCGCATGGCGTCAGCGCCCTTCAGGAAGCCCGTCTCCCTCTCCTTGATAAGGTCGACGGCAACACGCTCGGGCGTGGACCATTTCAGCGGATTGTTGTCGCGGGCCGATATGGTCGTGCGATCGAGATGCAGCGAATCTTTCAGGGCGGCCCGATCACCAAGAAGAATGCTCAGATCATCGACAGCCTGGCGATATAGAGCGCCAAGGCGCGCCATAAGAGCAGCAGGATCCTCACCAATGAAGGATGCGCGATCGACGCCGGCGCCATCGCAGAACGCTTCCAGCATGCTCGCGTCCGTCCCTCGGTAGTCCGTCGAGGGCGCGATTGATGCGCTAGTCGACGCATGGATAGCAGCTGTCGCGCTGACGTATTCATCCGTCTGGTGCTGGTCGACTAGCACCAGGTACTCGCCAATGTGAAAGGTTTCACCGACCCGGATCTGATGGTCAGTCTCGCGCGGCGCTCGCCTACGCTCTGGCCCCGTCCAGACACCGTTCTTGCTATGGTCGCACAGGTACAGAACATCCGCGTAGATACGCACCGTGCAGTGCCGGCGCGAAATGTCGCCTTTTGAATCCTCGATCTGCCAATCCGCGGAAGCGTCACGGCCAAGCGTGATGGATCCAGACTCGAGGGGACGCGAGTCGATCTCCTGGAACGGGTCTGCCGATTTGAAGAGACGCAGAGTAATCATGCGCGAAGAACCGTTGCGGCCAGGTCGGCGTTAGAGTTGGAGTTGGCGGCATTGACGGGCTGGAAGGCTTGTGGCGGAGAAACAGTCTCGCGCTGAAGATTGGCTGCGAGTGTGTTGAAATTATCGAACAAATCGCCGAACTCATCACGCCGGCCGTGTGTGATGCGGAAATCCAGATTGCCGCCGGCTGCATCCTTCAGAGCGCTATTGAGACGACGCACCGGCGACAGAACCAGCCTGCCCGCCAAGAAACTCAATCCGATGACGACTGCCATCATGATCGCGCCCAACGACATAAGCAGAAGTCGCGTGAAGCCTGCCGCTTCCAGCAACTCGCTCTTCCGGACGCCAACCTCAACCTGGCCGACCTCCCTACCCGCGTACATGATGGGACGTGTGAAGTGGAAAGCCTCTGCGCCGGACGCGTCTCGGGTGCTGACGTAGGCTACGCCGAGTTCCGGATCGATCGTATCGCGACGACCACCCGCGTAAGTCTTGCCAATCAAGCCAGGATTGGCGGCGGCACGTATCACGCCTTTGCGGTCGGCGATCAGCATTTCGGTGATGTTCTTGTCGACGGAGGCCGTCTTAACGAATGCCTCAACAGGAAGCCAATCTGCTTCTTCCGGCGAACGGGCGGAGTTCTCCACCATGTGCAGCGCCACGTTGCTCGATACAAACGAGGCGATTGATGAGCCGGAGGTCAGGGCAACGCGCTCCATAGCGCGGTATTGTTGATCGAGCACAAGTGCTATGCCCAGTGAAAGGACTGCAGCGACGCACCCGGTGGCGAGCATCATGAAACGTAGATGCAACGGAAGGCGCCGCACCTTGGCTTCACTCGTCGCCGTTGCCCATCCGCCTGCTTCGCGACGCAAAGCCTCCGTCGCCTGAGCGCAATCGACGAAGCGTTTTTCAGGCAGCTTGGCCAGCATCTTGTCGACGATGAAGCGCAGTCCGCGCGGGCATTCTGGCATGACCGCGATAGGCTGGTGAGGCTGGCTGGTAATCTGAAGCGCGAGGGTCGCAATGCTGGCGCCGTTGAACGCCGGCTTGCCGGTGATCATCTCGTAGAGCACGACGCCGAGTGAGAAGAGATCGGAACGACCATCCAGCTCGCGGCCCAGCGCCTGCTCAGGGCTCATATAGCGAGGCGTTCCCAACACCTGCCCAACCTGCGTATGCATCAGGCGCGTTGCGTTGGCGTCGCCAGATGCTTCGGATACGCGCGCGATGCCAAAATCCAGGATTTTGGGCGTCTTCCCGTCCTGGCTCAGCATGACGTTAGAAGGCTTTATATCGCGATGCACGATGCCAAGGCGATGTGCGTAAGACAGCGCGTCCGAAAGCTGAACGCCGATATTCAGCACGTCTGCAATGTCGAAGACGCCACGTTCGCGCATAACAACATCAAGCGGTTGACCGCTGAGGAGCTCCATCGCGATGTAAGGAAAGCCTTGCGCTTCGCCGACATCGTAGATCGTCACGATATTAGGGTGCGAAAGCGAGCCGGCTGCGCGTGCTTCTTGCAGGAAGCGCGACACGCATTCCGGATCGCGCCGGAACTGCTGGTTGAGCACCTTGATGGCCAGCTCACGTTGAATCTCGGGATCATATGCCCGATAGACATTCGCCATCGCACCCTGCCCGATGCGTGACTTGATTTGATAGCGTCCGACCAGCTTCATGGCTGGCGTCCTCCCGCGCGTCAGTTCGTTTCCCCCGACCCGACACAGCGCGGTCATACAACCTTAGAGTTAAGGTCGCGTGCTGAACCTTTGTTATGTCAGCCGTTTGTCAGGGAGCCCTGAATGCGTTCGGCGCGTTCGAGATCCTTGCGAATAGCAGGATCGTTGGCATCAAGCGCAACGGCCTGCTTGAGCAGCGCGATGGCGCCGTCAACTTCGCCTTTGTTGAGCAACTGGAGAGCCTGCAGGCGCATGTCGTTCGCTTTCGCTGCAGCGGCTTTTGGAGTTGCAGTAGGCGCGTTGGCAACCGTCGTCACTGGCAGACGCTTGGCGCTGAGGGGTAGTTTCAGCGACCGACCGACAGCGAGAGCATTGGGCGCCGAAAGCCCGTTGTAGCGGCTAAGTGCAAAGAACAACCGGCTATCGCCGAGGAAGCGATCGGCAAGGCCCGACATGGTGTCGCCGGTCTGCACAACATATGGCTCAGCAGAAGGCTCGCCCAGAAGTTTCACCGGGTCCGTTTCAATCTGACGGAGGAAGTTTTGCGCAGTCGGGTCGCGGGGCGATGACACCAGCACGGCTTGCAGGACGGCCTTCGCTTCTACATCTTTACCCGCAGCGAGGAGTTCGGCTGCCCTTGCGATAGTGTCTTTCTGTGCGGGCTCCGCGCTAGCTGGAGCCACCGCCGCCTCGGCTGTGCTCTCCGGCGCTTCAACTTTTGAAGCGGCCAACGCGCCAAAGCCCGGCATGGCTGGCATCTCAGGCATTCCCGCGCATGCGCTGGCGCCGAACGCCACGATCATGACGGCGGCTTTCAATAACATTTTCATGGGAGCATCCGCTTCTTCACTTCGGCGCGCTCGCGATGCACGTCTGAAGCAATGTTGGAAAGCCAATCGGCATCGCCGAGCTTGGCGGTAAAATCGGCTGCAGTCTGCGGCCTGTCGAAGTAGTAGCCCTGGAACAGATGACAGCCGAGCCGGCGGAGCGTCGACACTTCTTCCAGACGCTCGACGCCTTCAGCCAGGATCGTGATGTCGAGACCAGCGCCGAGCTCGACCAGGGATTTGCAGATCGCCTGACTGCCGATGCGCGTGTCGATGTCGGTAACGAACTCTCGATCGATTTTAAGCTTGGTGAACGGCAGGCTGCGAAGATAGCCAAAGTTGGAGTGGCCGTTTCCGAAGTCATCGATCGCGATTCCGAAGCCCAGCGCGCGCAACTCTTGGAAGAGTCCGACAGTAGCTTCACGGTTTTCCATCGCCGCAGTCTCGGTCAGCTCAAGCTCCACGTCGGAGGGCACGAGGCCATGTGAGGCAACGATGCGCGTAATCGAAGCCTTGAGCGTCGGCTCCTGCAGCTGCACGGCAGACAGATTGATTGCGAGCTTGATATCCGGGTGCCCGTTGGCACGCCACTGACCAAGCTGACGGCAAGCGCTGTTGAGGATCCACGGGCCGACCTCGTGAATCAGCCCGGTTTTCTCGAGAATGGGAATGAACAGCGCCGGTGATACGTCGCCGAAGCCGGGGTGACGCCATCGCAGCAACACTTCGGCGCCAACGACCTTCCCGACGGCCGTGTCGACAAGGGGCTGATAGCGAAGCGACAGTTCTCCTTCTCTCGCTGCCCTGCGAAGAGCTTGCTCCATTGCAAAGCGATAGGCAGGCTCCTCCTCGCCTCCATCCACCACTTGCGACTTGCCGGTAAAAGCCTTCAACGGCGTACAGACCGTGAGACAATTGGCGATAAAGCTTTTCGGCGTGTGACCATCCGGCGAATAGGTAGTCAGGCTGAGATGAATGTCCGGCAGAACTGCTAGATCGGGGATGCTAAGTTCCTGGGACATTACGTAGCCGAGCGACTTCAACTCATCCGCTGAGTCTTCGGTTTGGCTTTCGAACCAGATGCCGACAGCATCATCTGCGATCTGAGCAATGAACCGCCGACCGGCGGCAGCTTTCAGGCGCTGTGCAAACATGGCCATGATGCGTCGCGCTCCAGCGGCATCGTAATGGACCATCGGCGTATGATTGGCGAACCGGATCAAACCGAGAGCCGCGTTGCTCGCAACCAGATCATGCTGCTCGATCTGCGCAATCATGGCCGCTCTGGAGGGTAGAGCTGCCGGAACGCTAACCGCTGTGCCAGCTTCGGCAGCGACGACTGTCGCCTCGGGGATGGCGTGATCACCAAACGTCGCGGGGACAGCGGTCATGCCCGCTATCGCAGCCCTAAGACCGATTAAAAGGATCAAGGTGATAAAGAGTGAAATAGCGAAGAAGAAAGACGCATAAGCTGGATCAAGCCGCGTCCATCCGCCCGATATGTACGGCCAGAGCGCTGCAAAAGCAGCGAGCTCAAGCACCGCAGTCTTGCCGCGCGTGCGGCCAGCCTGCTCAAAGAGATTCCAGAACGGCAACATACGCGCTGCCCCTCTCGCAGCGCTGCGATGATTAACCGAACGAGCCTACCGTTTGGTAAAACGCACAGGCTAACTCGATGAATTTGGGACAGTTTGCACCATCAAAAGATGCAGATGCGGATTAACACAAGATAGGTCTAATGCGCTGCACGGCGTTAGTGGCAGACCTTCACTGTGCGATCAGACCACGCATAGCCAGTCGTGCGACTTCACGAAGCTCGCGCTCGGAAGCGCCTCCCCTCGCCGCGATTTTGAGGCCTGATCGAAGCGTCAACAACATCCCGCTGATCAGCATGGGGTTCAACGCACCATCCAGTTCACCGCTCGCGATACCGGCGTGCACACGTTCTGCGAATGCAGCAACCACGTTCTTGCCGGCGCCATCGTTCAGAGCGTTGATCTCGGGATCCGAACGGCCAAACTCAGTGATTGAGCCGACACCGAGACATCCACTTTCCACATCATCGGCGGACCCAAGATCTACAAGCACGGCAGCTTCGAGTGCACGCACGGCTGATTTTGCCGAAAGCGCCTCACGCATACGATCGAGTGATTTTTCCTGATAGCGCTTCAGCGCTTCAAGGAAGAGACCCTTCTTGTCAGTGAAAGCGCCGTAAAGACTCTGCCTACCGATCCCCATCCTATCGACCAGATCTGTGGTCGACGCCGCAGCAAAGCCATGCCGCGCAAAAACGCGGATTGCAGCGTCCAATACTTGGTCGCGATCATACTCGGCTGTTCTGCCCATACAGTTGAATTACTTTTATTGGACTGTGCAGTCAATATCATTCTTGACAGATCGTTCCACAATCATCAATTGATATGGAACGATCAGTCAAGAAAGATAATGTCATGTCGGTTCTGTTTACGTCCACCTCTCCTGCACTTGTACTCGGCGGCTCGCGCGGCATGGGGGCGGCCATAGTTCGAAGGCTCGCTAAGGACCGACGTCCTGTCGCATTCACGTACTCGCAAGCTGTCGACAAAGCGGCCTCGCTCGTCAGTGAGATCGAACGCAACGGAGGCGTAGCTTTCGCCATCAAGGCGGACAGCAGCGACGCTGATCAGGTGCGAGAAGCAGTCGAGGGTGCGGCTGCGAAGTACGGCAAAATTGGCGTGCTCGTTGTAAATGCAGGCATCCTGATGGGCGGCACAATCGATACGTTCTCAATCACCGACTTCGACAAAATATTGGCCGTGAATGTTCGCGGCGTATTTGCAGGCATCCACTACGCTGCGCCGCATCTGATGGATGGAGGCCGCATCATCACAATCGGTAGCAACACGGCCGGTCATGTCGGCGGCCCGGGCTCCAGCGTATATTCCATGACCAAGGCAGCCGTGGCGCAGCTGGTTCGCGCCGCTTCGCGCGATTTTGCCCCTCGGCACATCACTATCAACAATGTCCAGCCCGGCCCCATCGCAACGGACATGACGGCGGCGCTCATGGATCGCATCCGCCCCCGCCTCCCCCTCGGACGCATCGGCGAGGCCGACGAGGTCGGTGGACTTGTCGCTTGGCTTGCGGGGCCTGAGGCCGGCTACATGACTGGCGCAAGCCTGACTATTGACGGTGGTTGGTCGGCGTAGGTCGCGTCAGCTAGCGCTACCGACAAACAACGGCTCACTCTGGAGAGTGGGCCGTTTGCGTTCCCAGCAATCGACGGGTTCATCAACCTGAGGCTTCAAGAAATCGATACGCGACGCCGGAGACTGGCCCGCGTAAACGAGCCGAAGTCGCCCTGAATGCGAACGGGAATGCGGTCTCTGGCGAATTTCTTGAAAGCTAAGTCCCGGAGAGTTGGGCTGAAATCCAAGCCTCAACGGCCTTGAGGCCGGAAACTAATTCTCCCTGGCTGGGGCGCAGGGATTCGAACCCCGGAATGGCGGTACCAAAAACCGCTGCCTTACCACTTGGCGACGCCCCAGTGCAGGGAGAGGCGGACTGTTATGCAATTCGCGCGGCGAAAGCAACTACCGGAATCGGCCTTGTTTTGACGCAGTTTCAACCATTCACAGCCCGCGGCCACCCGCGACCACAATGCTCATTCCATTGCATTTTCGGCCGTTGCGCGCCCCAATGAAAGCCGCTATAGGCCCCGCTCCGTCGGAGTATAGCTCAGCCTGGTAGAGCGCTTGCTTCGGGAGCAAGAGGTCGTTGGTTCGAATCCAGCTACTCCGACCAAGTTATCGCTCCCACCCCTGAAATGATCCCTTCCCCCGCCCGGGACGCCATGCGCCCGGTTTCGCGGGCCTGCGTTTCCCGTTAAGGCTTTGTCCGCCGGGCGCTTTCCGGCGCGGAGTCGACGGCATGCGCAGCTTCCTGCTCACTTTCCTTGGCGGTCTGGCCGCCCTGGTGGTGTTCTTTATCCTTATCCCGCTGGTTTTGATCATGTCGTTCGTGCCCTCGGGCGAGCCGGCACGGGTCCAGAATGCGGTCCTCGAGATCGACCTGCGCGAAAGCCCCAACGATCAGCCGGCGTCCGAGCCGCTGGCCGCGGCCTTCTCCGGCACATCCTTTCTGGAAACCCTGCTGCGCCTGAACGCCGCCGCTGACGATCCGTCAATCAAGGGCGTCTTCGTGCGGGCCGCCGAGATGAACCTGGGTTCGTCCCGCGCCGAGGAACTCCGCGATGCCTTCCTGCGCCTGCGCGCCAAGAACAAGTTCGTCATTGCCCACAGCCAGGGCTTCCTCGCCTCCGGCCCGTCGGCCTACCGCGCCATCTCCGCCGCGAACGAGATCTGGCTCCAGCCCGGCACCAGCTTCGAGGCCCCCGGCATCACCTTCGAGACGATGTTCCTCGGCGGCGCGATGGAGAAGTTCAAGGTCACGCCAGAGTTTGAGCAGTTCTACGAGTTCAAGGGCGCAGCCGATACCTTCAAGCAGAAGGGCTACACCACCGCCAACGCCACCGCTATGACGGCGCTGGCCACCAGCGTGTGGACGCATTCCATCGCCGACATCGCCACGGATCGCAAAGTCGACGCGACCACCATGCGCGCGCTTCTCGAAGCGAGCCCTTACACGGCCGAAGCCGCTGCCGAGCTGAAGCTCGTCGACAAGCTGGGCTATCCGGAAGAAGCAGCAGCAGCCGCTGAGAAGCAGGCAAGCGGCAAACTGCTGAAGATCGAGGACTACCACCCGAACCTCGGCGGCGGCGCCGCCGTCATCGCCATCGTCGGCGGTGAAGGCGACATCGTCACCGGCGATGGCGGCCCCGTGAACATCACGTCCATCGGCACGCCTTCCTTCGCTTCCGACCGCGTCGCAAAATCGCTGCTGGACATCGCAAACGACAAGTCGATCAACGCCGTCGTCTTCCGCATCGACAGCGGCGGCGGCTCGCCCACCGCATCTGATCAGGTCTGGAACGCCGTGAAAAAGGTCCAGGCGTCCGGCAAGAAAGTCGTCGTCTCGATGGGCTCGATGGCGGCCTCCGGCGGCTACTACGCCGCCGCCAGCGCAGACAGCATCGTCGCCGCCCGCTCCACCATCACTGGCTCGATCGGCGTGTTCGGCGGCAAGTTCGCCATCGCTGATGCCTTGCGCGAGTTTGGCGTAAATCCGGATGCCGTCACCGTCGGCGGCGAATTCGCCTCCGCCTACTCGACGGAAAAACTGACGCCCACCCAGCGCGCCAAAATGCACGAAAGCCTGCTGGCCACCTACGACCGCTTTACCGGCATCGTTGCCGAAGGCCGCAAGCTGCCGCTGCAGAAGGTTCAGGAAATCGCCCGTGGCCGCATCTGGTCAGGTGAAGACGCGCAGAAGAATGGCCTCGTCAACAAGACCGGCGACATCATCACTGCGCTCGAAGAAGCCCGCGCCCTCGCCGGCTTCAAGCCGACCGACAAGATAGATATCCGCCTGAACGTCCACCGCACCACGCCGTTCGAACTGCTCACCGGCTCGATGATGGGCGCTCAAGCCGCCGGCGCCTCCGATCTTCAAATCGCCCGCGCGCTGGCCAGCATCGTCGGCGAGAACCGCGCTGCGATGCTGATCGATCAGTTCCGCCGCATCAGCCAGCCCGGCAACGGGGCGCAGGTCTGGTCGCCGCCAGTGATGGAACGCTAGCGGCTAAGGACAGTCGATCCGGCGCATCTTTCCATCGCTGAGATGGAAGCAGGCATCCTGGGGAATGTCCTGCATCAGCGTCTCGTCACGCGAGAGCCCCAGGAACAGCCCACGTATCACGCGGCTCGCAATGCCGTGCGAGACAACGATCGTCGGCGCATCGAACTTCCGGGCATCTTCCAGCCAGGAAGACACCCGCGCGGAAATCCCCTCGAACGAGGTGCCGCCGGGCGCATCGAAATACCAGGACCACCTGCGACGCCCTTGGTCGAAATCGGGCGACGACTGCTCGATATCCAGCTTCAGCTTGCCGTCCCATTCGCCGAGCTGAAGCTCCGCAATCCGCGCATCCGTCTCGATGTCTGCCGTGAATCCTCCGGCTTCGCGTACCAGCCGCGCCGTATGCTGCGCACGACCCAGCGGGCTTGCAATGATCCGGCTGTCCTTTGGCACGACGCCGGCCAGCGCGCGCCCGATCCGCTTGCCCTGTTCGACGCCCAGCGCCGTCAGCGGCGAATCCAGACCGCCCTGCAACCGGCCTTCAGCATTGAAGGCCGTCTGCCCATGTCGAACGAGATAGATCATGCCGCCGGCCTGTAATGAGTCGAGAGATTGAGCGGTCCATCCGCAATCACGCGGCCCTCTTCAACCAGCTGGATCACATGGGCCAGAACAGAATGCGCGGCGGGCGCATGCAGGCGCTTGTCTACATCCTTGTAGATCACCTTCACCATCTCTGGGATCAGCGTGTCGCCTTGGCGTATCCGCTCCAGGATAGCCGCCTCACGCCCGCGACGGTGCGTAGCATAGGCATCGATGAACGGCGCAACATCCGTGACTGGCGGCCCATGCGTCGGCCACAGCGTCGAGAACCCACGCGCGCGTATCTTGTCGAGGCTGGCGAAGTACTGTCGCATATTCCCATCGGGCGGAGAGATCACCGTCGTCGACCACCCCATGATGTGGTCGCCCGAGAACAGCGCGTTCTCTTCCTTCAGCGCGTAAGCGACATGGTTCGACATGTGCCCCGGCGTGAAGATTGCCTCGATCGTCCAGTCCGACCCTTTGAAGATGTCGCCATCCTTCACCAGCACGTCCGGCGTGAACCCCGCCTCGCCATCCTCCTCCAGCGACACCTGATCGTGCGCCTTGCTCGGATCGGGCAGGCCATAGACCTTCGCCCCCGCCCACTTCGCCAGCGGATGCGCCAGCGGCGAATGATCGAGGTGCGTGTGCGTGGTGAAGACGTGCGTGATTGTCTCGCCCTTCACCGCTTGCTTGATCGCCTCGAAATGCGCGTCAATCACCGGGCCCGGGTCGATCACGGCCACTTCGCCATTGCCGACGATATAGACACCGGTCCCGAGATAGGTGAACGGCCCCGGGTTCTCCGCGATCACCCGGCGGATCAGCGGGCTCACGCGCGCGACTTCGCCATACCTGAACTGAAGATCGCGAACGAATGGAATGCCGGCCACGATTACCGCGCTCCCAACTGTCTCAGCAGGCCGCCCAGCGGCGCGAGATTATAGCCGGCATTCTCAGCCGCCGAGACAATCGCCTCAACATTTCCGTTCTCGCTCGCCTGCGCGAATGCCCATGCAGTTACCGAGCGAGTGCCGGACCGGCAATAAGCCAGCGTCTTGCCCTTGGCATTCATGACGGCCTTCACGGCCTCGGCCGTCGGCTGGCCCACGAACGGTGCGTGAACATAGGTGAGACCCGCCGCCTTCGCTGCGGCCTCGGCCTCGGCTGAATCCGGCTGGTCCATCGCCTCGCCATCCGGGCGATTGTTGATGATGTGGGTGAAGCCCTGGGCCGCGAAGTCGGCGAATTCGTTCAATTCGACCTGCGGAGCGACCGAAAAGTCTTCCGTAACCTGCCTGATATCGGCCATGTCGCGCTCCCAAACTGTTGTCAGGCGCGGCAATTTTGCCTTCTTGCGCCCGGACCCATCATACGCCTCATATAAGCCCGCACCCGCGGAGGACGTAACCCCTGTCTAGTCAGCCTACCTCCTCCGCGTTCGGCCGTCTGATGTCGCGTATCCCCTGGGCCTATACCGGCCGCCGGATCCTCGCAGCTATCCCCACCATGCTGGCCATCATCACCGTGGCCTTCTTCATGATGCGCGCCGCCCCTGGCAGCCCGTATTCCACCGAGCGCAAGCTCACCCCCGCCGTCGAGGCCAACCTCAAGGCGCAGATGGGCCTCGATAAGCCGCTGCACGAGCAGTACCTCGAATATGTCGGCAAGGTCGTTCAGGGCGATCTCGGCCCCTCCATGCAGATCTACGACAAGTCGGTCTCGCAACTTCTGGGCGAGGGCCTGCCCGTCTCGCTCACCATCGGCGCACTCGCGATCGGGCTCGGCCTGTTCTTCGGCCTCATGCTCGGCATCATCGCCGCCATGCGGCAGAACTCACTGGCCGACTACTCGGCGATGAGCGTCGCCATGGTCGGCATCTCGATCCCGACTTTCGTCACTGGACCGCTCCTGTCCCTTGTCTTCGGCGTCTGGCTGCACTGGTTCGCCGCCGGCGGCCTCGACCTCGGGCGGATGAACTTCAACAACATCTTCCTGCCGGTCGTTACGCTGGCCCTGCCGCAGATCGCCATCATCTCGCGCCTGATGCGCGCCTCGATGATCGAAGTCCTGCGCTCCAACAGTATCCGAACGGCAAGGGCGAAGGGCCTGAGCGAATTCCGCATCATGATGCGCCACGCCCTGCCCGCCGCGATCCTGCCCGTCATCAGCTATCTCGGCCCCGCAGTCGTTGGCGTCATCACCGGCTCGGTCGTCATCGAAAGCGTCTTCGGCCTTCCCGGCGTCGGCTCCTCCTTCATCGAAGGCGCTGTCACCCGCGACTACACCCGCGTCATGGGCGCGGTGATCCTGTACGGAGGACTGATCATCGTCCTCAACCTGATCGCCGACATCCTGTACGCCATCCTCGATCCCAAGGTGCGGTTCGAATGATTATCGCCGCCCCCAGCCAGAACGCCGAACTGCTTAACAAGGCAGCCGTCAAAGGCCGCTCCCTTTGGGACGACTCGCGCCGCCGCCTGCTGGCCAACAAGGCCGCGATGGCCGGCTTCATCGTGCTCGCCATCCTGACGCTCATTGCCGTCATCGGCCCCTTCGTCTGGCCGCATAAGTTCGACACCCAGTACCAGGACCAGCTCCGTATAGGGCCGACGCTCGAAAACATGCACTGGCTCGGCACTGACATCTACGGCCGCGACATGGTCGCCCGTGTCATCACCGGCCTGCAGATCTCCCTAGCCGTCGGCTTCATCGCCACCATGGTCAGCCTCGTCATCGGCGTCGCCTGGGGCGCCGTCGCAGGCTTCGCCGGCGGCCGCGTCGACCAGTTCATGATGCGCATCGTCGACGTGCTCTACGCCGTCCCGTTCATCTTCTTCGTCATCCTCGTGACCGTCGTCTTCGGCCGCTCGATCTTCCTCATCTTCCTCGCCATCGGCGCCGTCGAATGGATGACCATGGCCCGCATCGTTCGCGGCCAGACCCTCGCGCTGAAGCAGAAAGAGTTCGTCGAAGCCGCCCGCGCTGCTGGCGTGAAGCCTTTTGGCATCGTCGTCCGCCACATCCTGCCGAACCTGCTCGGCCCCGTCGCGGTCTATGTCACGCTCACCATGCCCGTCGTCATCCTGCAGGAGAGCTTCCTCTCCTTCATCGGCCTCGGCGTGAACGAACCGTTGACCTCGCTCGGCCGCCTCATCTCCGAAGGCCAGCGTGAGTTCTCCTATCCCTGGATGCTGATGGTCCCCGCCGTCACCATGGTCATCACGCTGTTCTCGCTGAACTTCATCGGCGACGGCCTGCGCGACGCTTTCGATCCGAAAGACCGCTAGGCAGGTTGCCGCGCCGACAGGAACCGGCTGTTGCGGAGCAGGCCAGCCGAGATCAACGAGATCACCACGCCGATCGGGAACATCTCCACGAACGTGATGGCCATCCGGATCAGCGGATTGGCATACATCGCGCCGAAGTCCGCACCTTCCCGCTGCAGCTTCGCAATCTGCTCAGCCGTCGCGCCGTCCGCCTGCGCCTTTGCGATCATCGCGCCGTAATACGCGTTCACGAAATCGAACTTCGTGATCGCCAGGCTCAGCTCCCACGCAATCACCCAGCCCATGCTCGCCACCGCGCTGATCCCTAGTCCGACGCCCAACGCCGGTAGGAACTTCACAACCCCGCCCAGCACCTTGTCGCGGTAATGCTTGATCCCAAGGAATACCGCCGTCAGCGCCACCAGCATGCTGCCATAGCCGATCAGCGCGCCGCCTTCGCCCATCGGGCTCATCGTATCGGCCGTCAGCATGCCCCACAGCATCGGCGCGCCGACAATCACGCCGCCCACCGCGCCATAGCCCAGGATGATCCAGATCATCGTCGTTCTCCCCTCACGAAATCCGCAGCGCACCGCCGCTCACGTCTCGCGATCAGGAAGTCTCCGTCGCCCCCGCAAACACAATCGCCCGAAAGGGTGATTTTCGCGAAATCGCCCGAAATCCTAACGTTACACGCAACGTTACCGGATCATCCCCAACTCGCGCGCCCGTACGACCGCCGCCGTCCGTCGCGTCACTTCCAGCTTATCGTAGAGCTTCGCCACGTGAGTCTTCACCGTGTTGGGCGAGACGTTGAGCTGGCTCGCAATCTCCTTGTTCGACCGTCCCGCCGCCAGCAGACCCAGCACCTCGAACTCTCGCTCGCTGATGCCAAGCGTCTCCTTCACCGTCGTATTGACGACGAACCCTTCACCCGCAGGCTGCCGCGGAAACAGCTTGGCCCCCGCCCAAACCCCTAGCGCCATGAACCCGGCCGCCAGCAGCGCGATGTAAAGCTCGCCCGGATGCGTCCGCGCCAGCAACTGGTACTCCAGCCACTGCAGTCCGAACGATGCAGCGGCCAGGATAGCCCCGAATACCAGAATCGTCCGCCACATCGGCCAGCCCTACTTCACCCGCTTCACCTTGATCTGCGCACTGCCGTTGATGCTCAGCGCGAAGCTGCCCAGCATCCCCTTGCGGATTTCCGCCGTCCAAGGCCCCTTGCCGAACCCGCCGAGCTGCCGCGTATCCGACTGCTTCCAGACCTGTCCGTTCTCCATCGTGAACACCATGCCGTCCGCCGCACGATCAATGGCGCCTACCTTCAGGCTGATCTGATCCGGCTCGGCCGGCGTCGCCGCCTTCTTCTGCTCGCCGAACGCCTTAACGCCCTGTCCACGCAGCTCCGGCGTCAGCACATCGAAGCAGGCATGGCGCTTGGCCTCATCCTCCAGCCCCGCGCACGCGACAACGCGCCCCATCAGGTCGGTCTGCGCCATGGCCGCCGGCGCCGCGATTATGGGAACAAGAGCCGCGAAGATGAACAGACGCATGGTCGTTCCTTCTCACTAAAGCGTCAGGCCAAGCAAAGGCCTTTCAATCCGCTCCAGTCTGACGCTACTTTCCGGCGAGGAAAAGCCGCCCCGCTGCAGCACACAAGGTCGTGCACGCGTCGAGCGATCAAAGGAGTTACGTAATGGGTTCCAAATTCCGGCTGATGACCGGCGCGCTAGCGGCAGTTCTCCTGCTCGCGGCCTGCGGCGGTGAAACCAGCAGCAGCGGCGCACGTTTCAGCCGCGGCATCGGTGCGGACCCCAAATCGCTCGACCCGCAGAAAGTCGAAGGCACCTGGGCCAACGACATTGTCGGCGACATGTTCATCGGCCTCTTTACCGAGGACGAAGCCTCCAAGCCGATCCCCGGCGTCGCTGAAAGCTGGACCGTCTCCGACGACAAGCTCACCTGGACGTTCAAGCTCCGGCCGATGAACTGGTCGGATGGCGAGCCCGTCACGGCAGATGATTTCGTCTTCGCCTTCCAGCGCCTGTTCGATCCGAAAACAGTCGGCGTCGCCTACGCCTCGATCCAGTTCGGCATCAAGAACGGCCGCGCGGTGAACGATGGCTCCATGCCGGTCGACCAGGTCGGCGTCAAAGCGATCGACGACCACACGCTCGAGGTTCAACTCGAATACCCGATGCCGTACCTTCCCGGCGTCCTCAAACACTACACCGCCTTCCCGCTCCCGCGTCACGCGCTCGAGAAATTCGGCGACAAGTGGACGGATCCGGCGAACATCGTCGTCAACGGTCCCTACAAAATGGTCGAATGGCGCAAGGGCGACTTCCTGCTCTCGAAGAAGAACGATGCCTTCGAAGGCGCCGACAAGCTCTGCTTCTCTGAAGTCGTTTATTACCCGACCTCGAACCACGACCAGATGGTCCGCCGCGCCATGGCCGGCGAGATCGACATGAACAACTCCTTCCCGACCGGACAGCTTGAAGAGACGCAGAAGAACCTGCCCGGCTGGCCGCGCATCTCCCCGATGATGGCGACGACCTATGTCGTCACCAACACCAAGAAGGAGCCCTTCACCGATGCCCGCGTCCGCAAGGCGCTCGGCATGGCGATGGACCGCGAATACATCACCGGCCAGATCCTGCGCGGCGGACAAATCCCGTCCTACAACTTCGTGCCGCTCGGCATGAACGACTACACGCCCGCCGAATTTACCTGGAAGTCCATGCCGCGCCCTGAGCGCCTGAAGGAAGCCGTCGCGCTTCTCCAGCAAGCCGGCTACGGCCCCAACAAGCCGCTGAAGTTCGAATACCTCTACCGCGCCACCGGTGATAACCCGCGCATCGCGCCGGTCATCCAGCAGAACTTCAAGGACATCGCGCCGTGGGTGCAGGCCGAGATCCGCCAGGTCGAAACCCAGGCGCTCTACGACGCACTCAAGACCAAGGACTACTCGATCGCCGACACCGGCTGGGTCGCCGACTTCAACGACCCCTATAACTTCCTCTACCTGCTCGACTCGCGCACGGGCCCGATGAACTACGGCGACTACACCAACCCGGCCTATGACGCCCTGCTCGACCAGTCGGCCCTCGAAACCGACACGGTCAAACGCTCGGCGATCCTGAAACAAGCCGAACAGATGATGCTCGACGACGCCGCCGTCCTGCCGATGCTCACCCGCGTCACGCAGGATATCGTCTCGCCGAAAATCACCGGCTACGCCGACAACGCCGAAGACGTACACCGCACTCGCTACATGTGCCGCAAGGACTAGGACCAGCAGCCGTTCGTGATTGAGCTCTTCCCTCACAGCGGGGGAAGAGCTCAACACCAAACACCGCTCTCACTTAGGCGCTCATCCTGAGCAGGCCCGCCTCGCGGGCCATCCGTCGAAGGACGAGCGCGACGTCACCGCCGCCTCTAACGCAACTGCAGCGCCATCTCATCAACCAGCTGCTTCAGCTGCGTGGCCGCTTCGCCCATGTCGCGATCATTCGTGCGGCTCGTCGAGCGCACATCGATGCGTGAACCCTGACCGTCCGGCAAAACGCGCACAGCCACGTCGTACACCAGATCATACCAGGGCGAGTGATAGACCGCCTCGACCATGCCGTCCGGCGGGCTCTCCATCATCACGTCCCAGCCAAGCCGGCGTGCAGCCTTCGCTGCTTCCAGCGTCGCCTGGGGCGGCGCCTGCTTCACCTTCAGCGGCTCGATATCGATGTAGAACTTCTTCTGCGCTTCAGCGAAGGTCAGGCCAGACCATTCGCCATTGCCTTCAGGAATAACCGCATCGTCGCGCACGCGGATCGCACCATCATGCTCGCGATCACGCAAAGCCTTCTCGGTGAACGCCACCGGCAGACTCCAGTCCGTCTGCACGTCATTGATCGGCGGCAGCTGGTCTTTCATCGTCGCCTGCGCATAGAGCGTGCCCGCCCCCATGCCCGCCGCGATCAGCACCAGCACGGCGACAATCGCGCCGCGATGCTTCTTGCCAAACACGGACACAGCCAAGCCGACCAGCCCGACAGCAACCGAGCCGAGCAGCACATACATCGCAATCTCGGTCATGCCGAAGCGGCCGGTGTCGCGATCAACCAGCCCCATGCGGAACAGTGCCGGCCCGCCAACGATCAGCAGAATGCCGGCAAGAAGAAGAAGAACGCCGAGCGCGAGCACATAGACACGCCACGCTCCGCCCCGGCGCTCCCCTGTTATGTCGCTCATTCAGCCGCCTGGATGCTTGGCAGCTTGTGGTCTTTGAACGTCGCACGCAGCGCCAGCTTGTTGATCTTGCCGGTCGCGCCCAGCGGGATCTTGTCGGTGAACACCACATCATCCGGCATCCACCACTTCGCGATCTTGCCGTTCAGATAGTTCAGAACGTCTTCGCGCGTGGCGGTCTGGCCCGGTTTCAGTTCGATGATCAGCAGCGGACGCTCATCCCATTTCGGGTGCGGCAGGCCAATGGCGGCAGCGTTCGCGACAGCCGGGTGGCCGACTGCGAAGTTCTCGATGTCGATCGACGAGATCCACTCGCCGCCCGACTTTATGACGTCCTTCGCGCGATCGGTGATCTGCATGTAGCCGAACTCGTCGATGTTCGCGACGTCGCCCGTGTCGAAGAAGCCGTCCTTGTCGAGGATGTTGCCGCCGGCATTCTTGAAGTAGCCCTTGGCGACAGCCGGTCCGCGCACGATGAGGTGGCCGGCCGTCTTGCCGTCACGCGGCAGATCCTTGCCATCGTCGTCCGTGATCCGCATCTCGACGCCGAACGGCGCGCGACCCTGCTTCAGCTTGTATTTCATGATCGTGTCGTGGTCCTGGGCCAGCACGTTCTCGGTCATCGAGCCGAGCGAACCCAGCGGGCTCATCTCGGTCATGCCCCAGGCGTGCACGACTTCGACCTGATAGTTCTCTTCGAACGCACGCAGGATGCGCTCCGGCACAGCCGAACCGCCGATCACAACGCGGTTGAGATGCGGCAGCTTCTTGCCGGTCGATTCCAGATACTGCAGCAGCATCAGCCACACGGTCGGCACAGCCGCCGTGAACGTGACCTTCTCGTTCTCCAGCAGTTCATAGATCGACTCGCCGTCCATCTTCGCGCCCGGCAGAACCAGCTTCGAACCCGTCGCCGGACCCGAGAACGCCAGTCCCCACGCGTTGGCGTGGAACATCGGCACAACCGGCAGCGTCGCGTCAGCCGCGCCAATGCCGATCGCATCCTTCTGCAGACCGATCATCGTGTGCAGGATGTTCGAGCGGTGCGAGTACAGCACGCCCTTCGGATCGCCCGTCGTGCCCGACGTGTAGCAGAGGCCGCAGGCGGTGTTCTCGTCGAAATCGCCCCACACCACATCCGTGGATTGCGGCGCGATGTATTCCTCATACGTGCGCAGGTTCATCGTCGACTGCGGCTTGTGCGCGGCGTCGGTCAGCACGATCCAGTGCTTCACGCTCGGCACTTTATCTTTGATCGCCTCGACGATCGGCTGGAACGTGATGTCGTAGAAGACGTGCGTGTCTTCCGCGTGGTTGATGATCCAGGCGATCTGCTCGGGGAACAGGCGCGGATTCAGCGTGTGCAGCACGGCGCCGATGCACATCGTGCCGTACCACGTCTCGATATGGCGGGCCGTGTTCCAGGCCAGCGTCGCGATCCGGTCGCCCTTCTGCACGCCATCGGCAAGGAGCGCGTTCGAACATTTGCGGGCGCGGTAATACAGGTCCGAATAGGTCTGGCGGACGATCGGGCCCTCAACCGAGCGCGTCACGATCTCGCGGCTGCCATGGTTGAAGTGGGCGTGCTCGATGACCTTGTCGACGGTCAGCTTCCAGTCCTGCATCTGGCCGAACATGTGGCCGCGCGGGATCGACGCGGCCGCCGCAGGCACGGCTGACGCCACTCCGGGAGCGACAGGCACGGCCGGCTTTGCCGGCTCCGCCTTTTTCGTGTCCTGCTTGTCCTTGCCAAAACCAAACATCGACCGCCTCCCGTGCGCGCTTCATTTGCGCTATTGCAGGTAATCCTAGACGCCGTCACCTAGCCCCGCAATTCTTTCGAGGTCCACAAACTTGAGAGCCGCGCTTGTAATCCCCGTTCTCGCCGGCTTTTTAGTCGCATCCGGCTGCGGCCAACCCGCAGACCCAACAGCCACGGCCTCCACAGAAGCGCCCGCAGCAACGCCAGCGCCTGCTGCTGTTGCGAGCACGCCGCCCGTCTCTGCCGCGAGTGCGAAATTATCCGACCGCCTGAACTGCGTGCGCGAATCCGGCGGCGTCCTGCTCGTCGGCCATCGCGGCGGCCCCACCCGCGACTACCCGGAAAACGCCATCGAGACCTTCCAGCGCACCTACGACGCCGGCACCCACGCCATGGAAGTCGACATCGCCGAGACGAAAGACGGCAAGCTCGTCCTGATGCACGACGACGAACTCGACCGCACCACCACCGGCACAGGCCTCGTCGCCGACCACACCCTCGCCGACATCCAGAAACTCAAACTCCAGACCGGCAGCAAGGACACCACCTTCAGCCCGCCCACCCTGGAAGCCGCCCTCGCCTGGGCCGTCAAAACCGGCGCCGTCCTCGAGATCGACAAGAAGCGCTCGGCCACCTACCCGCCCATCATCGCCGCCATCCGCGCCGCGAAAGCCGAGAACAACGTCATCGTCATCACCTACACCGACGCCCAGGCCGTCGAGGTCCACAAGACCGCCCCCGACCTGATGATCACCGCCACCATCACCCGCCCCGCCCAGGCCGAGGCGCTCATCAAGCGCGGCGTTAACGCTGACACCCTCATCGCCTGGACCGGCGTCGAAAAGCCCGATGCTAACCTGTGGCAAGCGCTCTCCACCCGCGGCATCGAGAGCGCTTTCGGCACAACCGGCCCCAAGGCCACCGCCTTCGACACACTCTACTGGGACGATGGCGACGGCTCGGAGTACCAGGACCTGGTCGCCGACGGCCTGACGATTCTGGTTACCGGCATCACCGACAAAACCGGCCGCCAGCTCTCCGCCGTCCGCGCCAAGGCGGCCGCCTGCGGCCTGTGATGACCGATTGCGACAACAAGCTGTGAAGAGTTGAACTGCCTTGCTGCGGCGCAACAATTCACAGTCCTCGCCCGGTTAGGGAATGGGTGTTCCGCCGCGCCAATCTAAATCCGCCTAATCCGTTCCGAATTCGCCCGCCGAGTGGTCATTCCGCCCACGTCAAACTGCTGCGGCGCGGCGACCCAGGCGCGCAAATTTCACTCGACGGCCTGAGCCCGGGCCGAGTAATTGGGCAAGAACGCGAACAACTTGCAGGGGGATGCAAAGTGGCGCGCGTAGGAGTAGATTTCGTTGTTAACTTTTTCGTCGCCGGCAGACACGCCTGAAATGCCCCGGATGCTTCTCTCTGCCGGCTCCGGGAAACGTGTTTCAGGCATTGCGTTGGGAGCGCGCCAATTGGCGTCTGCAGTGGCACAAGTCCTGCTGAAGTTTTGAAGTTTCGCTGATCGGCGCTTTAGCGTCGTTCAAAAGAGGATTCAGGGTCCACGGCCGAAGAGCCGCAAAGACTGGATCCACGGGTTGGGCGGGTTAGTAGGGAATTCTGATGAGCATGACGGCGGCTGTACCAGCGAAATCCAAGGACGCGCTCGGCGCAACCTTCTCCGTGCCGGGCCTGGAGCCTGCGCCGACCAAGAACGCGAAGCTGATCGCGTGGGTCAAGGAGATCGCAGCTCTCACCAAGCCGGATCGCATCCACTGGTGCGATGGCTCGGATGCCGAATTCGAAAAGCTCACCGCGGAGCTCATTGCCCTCGGTACGCTCAAGCGCCTCAACGCCGCCAAGCGCCCGAACTCGTTCTACGCCGCCTCGGATCCCAAAGACGTCGCCCGCGTCGAGAGCCGCACCTTCATCTGCTCGGAAGACAAAGCCGACGCCGGCCCGACCAACAACTGGGCTGACCCGTCCGAAATGCGCGCCAAGCTCGCTGGCCTGTTCGACGGCTGCATGAAGGGCCGCACGATGTACGTCGTGCCGTTCTGCATGGGCCCGCTCGGCTCCAAGATTTCGCAGCTCGGCGTCGAGATCACGGACTCGGGCTACGTCGCCATCTCGATGCGCGTCATGACCCGCATGGGCCGCGCTGCCCTCGAGCAGATCGGCGATGACGGCTTCTTCGTCCCCGCCGTCCACACGCTCGGCGCTCCTCTTGCTACGGGACAAAAAGATGTTCCGTGGCCCTGCAACGAAGACAAGTACATCGTCCACTATCCCGAAACCCGCGAGATCTGGTCGTACGGTTCGGGCTATGGCGGCAACGCCCTCCTCGGCAAGAAATGCTACGCCCTCCGCATCGCCTCGGTCATGGCGCGCGATGAGGGTTGGCTGGCCGAGCACATGCTCATCCTCAAGCTGACCTCGCCGGAAAACGTCGTGAAGTTCATCGCGGCCGCCTTCCCGTCGGCTTGCGGCAAGACCAACCTCGCCATGCTCGAGCCGACGCTCAAGGGCTGGAAAGCCGAGACGATCGGCGACGACATCGCCTGGATGCGCTTCGGCGACGATGGCCAGCTCTACGCCATCAACCCGGAAGCCGGCTTCTTCGGCGTCGCCCCGGGCACGTCGGAATCCACCAACCGCAACGCACTTCACTCGTGCGACAAGAACACGGTCTTCACCAACGTGGCGCTCACCGCTGACGGCGACGTCTGGTGGGAAGGCCTCACCAAGGAACCGCCGGAAGGTCTCACCGACTGGCGCGGCCGCGCCTGGTCGCCGGCCATGGGCGAGCCTGCCGCTCACCCGAACGCTCGCTTCGCCTGCCCGGCCGATCAATGCCCGGTCATCGCGCCCGAGTGGGAAAACCCCGCCGGCGTTCCGATCTCCGCCATCCTGTTCGGCGGCCGTCGCGCATCGGCTGTGCCGCTCGTCACCGAAGCCTTCGACTGGGAGCACGGCGTGTTCATGGGCTCGACGGTCGCCTCCGAAGGCACCGCCGCCGCCGAGAACAAGGTCGGCGAACTCCGCCGCGACCCCTTCGCGATGCTGCCCTTCGCCGGCTACAACATGGCCGACTACTTCGCTCACTGGCTGAAGATCGGTCAGAAGCAAGGCGCCAAGCTGCCGAAGATCTTCTTCGTCAACTGGTTCCGCAAAGACAAGAACGGCAAGTTCATCTGGCCGGGCTTCGGCGAGAACACCCGCGTTCTGAAATACATCGTCGACCGTCTGGAAGGTAAGGCGCAAGCCGTCGACACCGCCATCGGCCGCGTCCCCGCCAAGTCCTCGATCGACATCTCGGGCCTAGGCCTCAGCGACGAACAGATGGACACGCTCCTCGGCGTCGACCACGAAGTCTGGCGCGAAGAAGCCGGCCTCATCCCCGCCTTCTTCGAAAAATTCGGCGACCGCCTCCCGAAGGCCCTCTGGGGCCAACACGAAGCGCTGGTAAAACGCCTCGGCTAATCGAGCCGACACCCAAACGACAAAGGCCCGCTCCCACGAGCGGGCCTTTTCATTCGTCGAAATGCCCATCGCTCGAGGGGTTTGTAGGGTGCATTGAAAATGCACCAAGCCCCACGCGCCCGTCCTTCGACGGACGCCGCTTCGCGGCTGCTCAGGATGAGCGCTACGCACGAACCGCGGTTATAGCAGGCCCGCCCCGCGGGCCGCCCGTTGAACCACGAGCGCGCCACCCACAACTCTCTCCCCGTCATTCCTGCGAAAGGAACCCAGGGCCACGTCCACAAAGTAGGGTGCATCTTGATTCACCGCGATCCAAACCCCGGTGCATCAAGATGCACCCTACGCCCCCGCGCTGCGCGAGCCAAAAGTGGGGGACAGAGCGGTCCCAAACTGTAGGACAGCCAAAAATCATCCCGAACAATCTCAGCGCGTTAGCGCGAAAGATTGTGGGATAGACCCTCTTGGAATCTACGTGGCCGCGGGCCGGGGTATTCTACCCCGCATGACACGACACAAACACGCGCAAACTGGACTAGGGATCCCGCAGCTTCCTCAGCTCTTGCTGACAGCTGTGCTGCGTATGCTTGCGATGCTCGTGCTCCACGTCGCCTCAACGCTTCAGATGAAAGACCGCGGTGCCTCGGTGAATGCCACACCGACCATGCCGCTCGATCTGCCCAGAGCGAAGACCGACACCCAACCCAAGGAAACAACACACGCTGTCCAACCCGACAGCCTCACTAGCGCTCATGCTGAGCAGGCTCGCTTCGCGAGCCGTCCGTCGAAGCACGAGCGCGTGCTCACCGCTCTGAGCACCACCCCCTCCGTCTCGCTTGGCTCACGCCAAGCGATCCACCTCCCCCAGTTTTCAACTGGTGGAGGCAAACAGCGCTCGGTCGCGACGAAGGGGAACTTGCCTCCATCAGTGCGAAGCACTGGGGGAGGTGGATCGCCGCGTCTTCGCGGCGAGACGGAGGGGGTGCGCGCAATCAGCACAATCCTCGCCCGCGTGTTCAAACACGCAAACAAAAACGCGCTCACCTAAGCAAGCGCGTCACAACCCAACCCACCCCAACCCGCACACCCGCGGGAACGCACCCGCGCGCCTAAACTCCAATCTCCCGTCGCACCTTCTTGCTCAGCCCCTCCGCAACAAGCTGATGCGACACTTTCAGATACCCCTTCAGCTCCGCCTTGCTCAGACCCGGCTTCGCATAGCTCTGGATCCACTTCATCCCGCGCGAAGCAAAGTAAGGCGCACCCCGGCAGCCCGGCGCATCCTTCAGGACTTCCCAGCCAATATCGGAAACCTTGAACGTGATCCCCGGCTCGTGGCCCTTCTCGAACCACGCGACCGCAAACACTTTGCCCCCGACCTTCCAGACCTGCGCCCCGCCCCACTGCTCAACGAAAGTCGTCGCCGGCAACCCGCCGCAAAACGCGTTGAACTCTTTGAGGCTCAGCGGCACCTAGCTGATCGCAACCGGATTGATAACCATCTGCACGGTGCCAACCATCCGCGGAATGCCGAGCACGAACAGGAACTCCTTCACCCCATCGGCTGCAAGCTGGTTCGTGTCGATCGTCTCAAGCACGTGCACGCCCTTCTTCGCCAGCAAGGTCTGGTGAACGATGAACGTCTTGCCCAGCGGAGACGGCAGCGCCTCGAGCGCCACCGTGTCCGAGCCGATCGCGACCACGCCGAGATCGGCCAGGAAGATCGCGCCATCTTCGCCGAGGCCCGGCTCGCGCGAGCGATAGAGATCCTTGTCGCTCAGCATCTTCCCCGCCATCCAGCCGGTGTGGAACAGCACCACATCGCCCTTGCCCACGGTCACGCCCTGCGCCTTCATCGCCGCCTCGATCTCGGCGCGGTTGTAGGTGTCGCCCACCTCCAGCATCGGCTTGCGATAATGCTTGGTCATGTCGATCAGCACGCCGCGCGTCACGATCGGCGGAATATCGGCCGTCTGCAGCGCCCGCGTGGTCGCCATCTCCTTGCCGGTCACGCCGTTATAATAATGGTGGTCCACGCCAAGGTGGCCCAGGCCATCGATCTGCGTGCCCACGCCCATCGAGCTCGTGATCCGCTCGTCGAACGAGGTGACGCGCTGCGATCCATTCGGCGTGAAATCCGCATCCGGCCCCGGCTGACGCTCGACCACATATTGCCGCGTGCCATAAGCCGCCGACTCCAGCGCGGTTGGAATGCCCAGCGCATAGACCTTGCCGGTCTTCACCAGGCCGGTCGCGCGCTTCACGCCCTCGGCGCTGAGATTGTTGACGGCCCCAAGGCGATCGGCCTCACCCCATGACGAGGTCCACCAGCTTTCAGTATGCGCCGGCGGCGGGGTTGCAGGGGTTTGCTGCGCAATCGCGCTCTCGGAACAGCAAGACAAGACAACCGTCAGAGCAATCCGCTGCAGCAGGTCCATTTAGTCTCTCCCTAAGGCCAGCTTTGCTGACTCATTTCGGAGGATGCTGCCACAGCGTTGACGCGTGCGCCAACAGCTCCTTGCTGCGATCAGGGATAAAGACGCTCCGTTCCCCACGGCTGCCCAGCGCCTGCCCGGGTAAACTCCAGCCGGTCATGCAGCCGGAAAGGCCTGTCACGCCAGAACTCGATGCGGGTGGGGATAACCCGCCAGCCGATCCAGTGCGGCGGACGCGGGGTTTTCCCGAGCCCGTATTTCGCGGCAACCCCCGCGATCCGCTTCTCCAGCTCGAACCGCCCCTGCATCGGCCGGGACTGTTCCGAGGCCCACGCCCCGATCTGGCTGTCCTTGGCCCGCGTCGCGAAATAGGCGTCCGCCTCCTCCGCGGTAACGGTCTGGACCCGGCCCGACACCCGCACCTGCCGGCGCAGGCTCTTCCAGTGGAAACAAAGCGCCGCCTGCGCATTGGCCGCCAGCTGCCGCCCCTTCCGGCTCTCGGCATTCGAGAAGAACACGAACCCATCGCCCGAAACGTCCTTCAGCAGCACCATCCGCACATCCGGCGCCCCATGCTCGTCTGCCGTAGCAAGCGACATGGCGTTCGGATCGTTCGGTTCCTTCTTCTTCGCGTCCTCCAGCCACTCGCCGAACAGGGCGAATGGATCGGTCTTCGCGAACCACGCGCCGTCGTCCGGCGATCCCGCCGCCGCCTTCGCATAGTCTTCCGCGCTGGGAGACGCCGGAATACCTTTATCGGCCATCAGACAATCATCCCGCCATCAACGCGAAGGACCTGGCCGGTAATATATCCCGCCTTGTCCGAGGCAAGGAACGCCACCGCGTCCGCGATGTCCTGCGCCGCACCCCAGCGCTTCTCGAGCGGCACGAGCCTGCCCATCCGCTCAAGCGTCTTTTCGCGATCGAGACCTTTCGAGAAAGCCGTCGACCACATGCCATCATCGATCACGCCCGGCGCAATCGCGTTCACGCGAACGCCCGCGCGGCCAAGATCGATCGAGGCGTTGCGCGTGAACGAGTTCACCGCGCCCTTCGAAGTCGAATATGCGATCTGGCCGAGCGCGCCCGAGAAGGACGAAACGGACGAGATATTGATGACCGTCCCCTTCCGCTTGATCAGCGAAGCCGACAGCGCATCAGTCAGCAGGATCAGGTTGCGGACGTTCACATTCAGCGTCTCGTCGAGACCTTCAGCCGTCACCTTGCCCATCGCCTGGGCCGCGCTGACGCCGGCATTGTTGACCAGAATATCCACCTCACCCAGCGCCTTGAGCGCACTGTCCGCAGCAGCCCTCCAGCCCTCGGCCGAGCTCATGTCCGCCTCGATCGCGACAGCGCCGGGAAGGTCAGCCGCCAGCGCCTTCAGCTTGTCCGCCGAACGCGCCACCAGCGCGACCTTCGCGCCATCAGCCGCCAGCGTGCGTGCGATCGCCTCGCCGATCCCGCGGCTCGCGCCCGTCACAACCGCCGTCTTGCCCTTGAAATTATAGGTCATGTCATTTCCACCCTTCGTCTTTCAGCGAGCTATAGCAGGCGCCCGATCGACCGCCATGCCTGCCGTCTTCGCAATCGTGAACGGCTCAATCGTCGCGTAAGCGATATTACCCTTGCCATCTTCGTGAACACGCACAAGCTAGGGGCTATCAATTAGGTCCGGGCCCCTCTGGCGTAGATGGCGATCTGCGCGATGTCGGACTCCGCCGGGCGAAAGCCCGCTGCGCGGACGCGGCGCAATGGACCGGACACTTTTACATGGCACTCGACACGCTCGGCGAATTCGCCGGACAGCCTGTATGGCTGTGGATCGCCTTTTTGGCTTTTGTCGGCTTCGTTCTCTGGGTCGACCTCGCCCTGATCAACAACAAGGACGGCCGCATATCCGCGAAGAAAAGCGCGCTGATGTGGGCGAGCTTCGCGGCCTGCGCCCTCGTTTTCGCGGCGTACGTATATTTCATCTACGAACCCGACCCGAGCTTTTACGAGAACCCGGTCGACCTTAATGGCCAGGCGACGCTGCAATATCTGACCGGCTACCTGCTCGAGACGGCGCTGGCCTTCGACAATATCTTCGTCATCTCGATGATCTTCACGCTGTTTGCCGTGCCGCCCGCCTACCAGCACCGCGTTCTGTTCTGGGGCATTATCGGCGCCGTCGTGTTCCGCGCGCTGTTCATCGGCGCGGGCGCGGCGATCGTGAACCAGTTCACCTGGGTGCTTTATATCTTCGCGGCGATCCTGATCTTCAGCGGCATCAAGATGCTGCTGTCGCGGAACGAGCATCACGAAGCGCCGAACTCGCGCTGGATCGTGAAGCTGGTCGAGCGCGTGATCCCTGTCACGCCGGAGATCAAGGGCCACAACTTCTTCGCCAAGCTGCCGAATGCGACCGGCAAGGTCGTGCTGCACGCAACGCCGCTCCTGCTGGCGCTGGTGTCGGTGGAAGTCGCGGACATCATCTTTGCCGTCGACAGCGTGCCGGCGATCTTCGCGGTCACGCGTGACCCGTTCATCGTCTATACGTCGAACATCTTCGCCATTCTCGGCCTGCGCTCGCTTTACTTCATGCTGGCGGCAGCGGCGGACAGGTTCGGTTATCTGAAGATCGGCCTCGCAGCCGTTCTGGTGCTGATCGGCACGAAGATCATCTGGAACTTCCTGCTCTACAAACAGCTCCAGCTGGTGCCCTACATCGAGGCTCACTGGTCGCTGATTGCGACACTGGTGCTGGTCGGCGGCGCGATCCTGCTGTCGCTGCTGGTCCCGCCGAAAGCGAAGGCCTAGGCGGCTATAGGGGCGGCCTTGCGCCGCCCCAGATAGTAGACGGGAATGCCGGCCACCGCGAGGACGCCGCACCACAGCAGCACCTCAAGGCCCGAGCCCCAGATCGCGAAGGCGCAGTAAACGGCTGCAATGGCAGCCACCAGTCCCCATGCCTTCGCATTGCGCCACGACGTCTTCAGCTCGATCAGGCCGCAGACCAGATAGGGCACCAGCGTCGTGAGCGTCGCCATGGTGAGCACGAACGTGTAGGCGCCGACGAGGCCGCGTGAATAATTCATCACCAGCAACACGGACGCGAGCACTCCGCTGAAGGCCAGCGCTACCCACGGCGCCTCGCGCCGGTTGAGACGGCCCAGGGCTTTGGGCGCCTGCCCTTCGATGGCCGACGCCATCGGGATCTGGCCGGTCAGGAAAATCGAGCCATTGAGCGCGCCGGTCACCGAGATCAGTGCGCCGATGGTGATGAGGATCGGCGCCCATTCGCCGAGCGCACGGGCGGCATCGGCGAATGGCGACGTCGATGTGGCCAGAACGTCGGATGGCACCAGCGCCATGACCGATGCTGTCGCAATGATGTAGACGACCGCCGCGGTGATGGTGCCCATGATGACAGCCCGCGGCCCCGTCTTCTGAGGATCGCGCACGTTGCCGGCAGGCACCGCACCGATCTCGAGGCCGAGGAAGGCGTACATGGTTGCCAGAGCTGTGATGGAGAGCACCTTGATAGGATCTTCACCCGTCGGGTTGAGAGCCGGGAAATTCTCCGCCTTGCCTGCGAACAGGGCGAGACCGGCGATCAGCGCTAGCGGCAGGAGCTTCAGTATGGTCAGCAGCAGCTGCACGAACCCGGCATCCTTCGCGCCGCGCATGTTCATCAACGTCAGCGCCCACATCGCGGCGAGCGCCGTGCCGATCTGGTAGATTGGATCAGCGCCGATAGCAGGCGCCAGCACGATGAAATAGCCGACGAAGGCTATCGCGAGACCTGCGTTGGAGGTCCAGCAACCGATCCAGTAGAGCCATGTCACCAGGAAGGACGGCAGGCCGCCGACGGCTTCCTCGACATAGACCTGGATGCCGCCGCTGCGGGTGGTGCGCCCGGCCAGGCGGCCGATCACCAGCGCGATCATGATCGAGCCCGTGGCCGTCAGCAGCCAGCCGCCGAAGCTGATCCCACCATAAGGCGCGAGCACGGCCGGCATCATGAAGATACCCGACCCGATCATCGTACCGACGGAAAACGCCCAGCACTGCCAGAAACCAATGACCTTCGCCGCCGGTTCGACCGGCGTTTCGGTAACCACGGCGTCAGACATAATTTTCCCCGCACCCCATCCCGTGGGGCAAGGCTGACACCGCATCCGGCAAAAAGATACGCAGGATCGGCCACTATTTGCATTCCCTCGCGGCGCCGCCTAAACCGCATGCCATGTCGCACAACACCTATGGCCACCTCTTCCGCGTGACGACCTGGGGCGAAAGCCACGGGCCTGCCATCGGCGCCGTGGTCGATGGCTGCCCGCCGGGGCTGAAGCTCACGCCGGAGTTCATCCAGACATTCCTCGACAAGCGGAAGCCGGGCACGTCGCGCTTCGTCACGCAGCGGCAGGAAGAGGACAAGGTGAAGATCCTGTCCGGGGTGTTCGAGGATGATCGCACGGGCGGCCCGGTGACCACCGGCACGCCGATCTCGCTGATGATCGAGAACACCGACCAGCGCTCGAAGGACTACAACGAGATCCGCGACAGCTATCGCCCCGGCCACGCAGACTATGTGTACGACCAGAAATACGGCGTGCGTGATTATCGTGGCGGCGGGCGCTCGTCCGCACGCGAGACAGCCTCGCGTGTGGCTGCTGGAGCCGTTGCGCGTGTTGTGCTGGGCGCCGGCGTTACCATCCGCGCGGCGGTGGTGCAGATCGGGCCGCACAAGATCAATCGCGACAACTGGAACTGGGATACCTGCGAACAGAACCCGTTCTGGTGCCCGGATGCGGAAGCTGCCGTGAAGTGGGAAGAGTTCCTTGACGCAACACGCAAGGCAGGCTCGTCATGCGGCGCGATCATCGAAGTCGTCGCTGAAGGCGTGCCGCCCGGCTGGGGCGCGCCGATCTACAGCAAGCTGGATACGGACATCGCCGCAGCGCTGATGAGCATCAACGCGGTGAAAGGCGTCGAGATCGGCGCAGGCTTCGATGCGGCTGCGCTGTCGGGCGAAGAGAATGCGGACGAGATGCGCCGTTCGGGGAATGGCGTCGAGTTCCTGACGAACAACAATGGCGGCGTGCTCGGCGGTATTTCGACGGGCCAACCCATTGTGGCGCGCATGGCCGTGAAGCCTACCTCCTCCATCCTCACGCCGCGCAAGTCAGTGAACAAGGATGGCGAGGATGTCGATATCCGCACCAAGGGCCGTCATGACCCCTGCGTCGGCATTCGCGGTGCGCCTGTGGCCGAGGCCATGGTCGCGGCCGTGCTGGCCGACCACATGCTGCGCCATCGCGGCCAGACCGGCCGCTAGCGCGCCAGCCTGATATCGACTGCGCGATTTCCGAGGCCTTCGGGAACCGGCACGCTGGTTGCGCCATAGTCCGTGTTCAACACCAGATGCGGGCCAGCCTTCAGCTCCAGCGAGCGCACGACCAGCACGGTGAACTCCGACGCAGACGCCACATCCTGGTTGGCGTCGATCAGGAATGAGCCACGCGGCAGGTAGATCGTGCCGACCAGATAATCGGCATAGTCGCTGGTGATGCGGTGCTTGGTTTCCTTGAGGATCGTGTTGTCCTCCATGAATAACAGCCCTGCCATTGGTCCCGTCTTCGGCGCTGACAGGCGAACCTTTGCATTGCTGGTGAATTCAAAGCGGCCGTTCTTGCCGGACATAAAGAAGCCGACGCCTTCGCCGGTGACTTGTGCGTTGCTGTCGATCTTGAAGTCGCCGTCTTGATGACATAGACGCCCGGCTGCAGCGTGACCTTCGAGTTTCCGCCGAGCTCCAGACCGTCGCAATAGACGCCGGGCGTCAGGTTGCCGGTGAAGTCCTTCTTCTTGAACTTGTTGAAGTCGCACGCCCCAATCGGTGGGCGGGGGCGATCAGCCAGCGGATCGGCGATCTGCGGACAATCCGTCAGGGGTTGCGGCGCGAAGTTAGATGTCGACCCCTCACGCCCGCCGGCTGAGCAAATCAGATTGCCGACGAGCTTCGAGTTGGACAGCGAGCTGATGCTCTTGCTGCGCTTCGAGTTGGAATAGATGGCGCAGTTGGGGGCATCCAGCTTCGCATTCGAATCGAGCGAGATCACACGGTCACTGTCGGTATCCAGCGCGATGACACACACATTCGCGTCTTCGCCTGCCACCTCTGCAACAGCTTCCGCCTTCACCGACTTTGCGCCCATGCCGATGGGCCCGGGGAAGAAAACGCGTGGAGCAACCGCCACCTTCACCAGCACGGCCGTGCCGTTCTCGATGATCGACGCTTCGGTTTGCACATCGCGCGAATAGTTGGCGGCCACGAATGCCGACGCCACTTCCTGCACGCGCGATTTCGAATCAGATGCCAGGATCAACTCGTGCGCGGCTGCGAGCGCCGCCTTGTCGGCGACGCGCTGCACATCCTTGCTCTGCAAGGACAGGGAGATGAAATCGACAACGCCGCCGGTGATGAGCACGGCGACGGCGAGCAATAACGTGGCCCACAGGGCCATGCTTCCACTGAGATTCTTAAGCAGGCCGTGCCCCGCGAACGCTGTTGCCCCGCTTCCAACCTAGGATGGTGGTGAATCCCGCCCACATCATGGGTGTGTTCGAGACGACTATTTTCTCAACGCTCGGTTTTTGCTTGGAATTTTGTCGACTCTTTCGACGACAAACCCTTCAGACTGCGTTCAGGTTCGGAATCGCAATGTCCAACCTGACCAATCGGTCGGAGGATTTCATGCGTATCAAAGCCGCCCTTGTTCTTGCTGCACTTGCCGCCTCGGCGGCCGCTACTGCCATGCCGGCTTCGGCACAGCAGCCCTTCAGCTATTCGCGCAACTGCGCTGCGTCGAAGACCAACAACCAGATCGGCGGCGCAATCGTCGGCGGCCTGCTTGGCGGCGTGCTCGGCAGCAACGTAGCCGCGAAAGGCCACAAGCACGACGGCACGGCGCTCGGCGCAGTTGTCGGCGGCGCGCTCGGTGCGGGCATCGGTAACGCGCAGACGAATTGCAACGCGCTGCCGCCTCCCGCAGGCACGTACAACCCGAACTACAACAGCGGTTATGGTCAGCCGTATCCGCAGCCCAGCTACGATCCGGGCTATTCGTCCGGGTACGGATATCCTGAAGATCCGTACTACCGGGACAGATCGCCGCGGTATGACGATTATGACCGCGCGCCGGTTTACGCGGGCGGAAGCCGCGACTATAGACCTAATGACGGTTACGCGGGTCGCGATTGCACGGATGCGATTCAAACCACGCGTCTGCCGGATGGCACAGTTATTCGCCGCCCCGTAGAGGCTTGCCGCGACGCCTATTATGGCGACTGGCAGGTCAACAGGAATTAGGTTGTTCACAGGCCATTAGGCGACTGGGTCCAGCCTTCACAGAGCGGGCCCGTCCCCCCAACCCAGGGTCCGATAGGATCGGCCGCGTTGCTTGCAACGCGGCCGATCTGATTCTGGGCTACGCGTTTGTCAGAGATGTTTGCTTACGAACAAGCGTTCGAGATTCCCGTCGCCGCCAGCAATGGGACTTTGCGTCCACGCGCTGATCGGCCAGCCGCGCTCTTTCAGCCAGACTTCGAATTCAGCGACTGAGCGTTCAACCGCTGACTGATCCGAAACGATGCCGCCGCGTCCGACATTGGCGGGGCCGACTTCGAACTGCGGTTTGAACAGGCCAAGGAGTGTTGCGTCGGGTGCTGCGAGTTCGAGCGGCCGGGCGAGCAGCTTGGCGAGGCCGATGAAGCTGGCATCGACGACGATCAGGCTCGGTGGTTCGCCCAGCATGGCGGCGGTGAGATCACGCGCATCCGTAGCTTCCAGCGAAACCACACGCGGATCGGCGCGGAGTTTGGCGTGCAGCTGATCGCGGCCGGCGTCGACGGCGACGACACGCTTCGCACCGCGGGTTAGCAGCACGTCGGTGAAGCCGCCGGTGGACGAGCCCACATCGAGGCAGGCCCTGCCCGCTGGATCGACGCCGAACGTATCCAGCGCGTGTTCCAGCTTGAGCCCGCCGCGCGAGACCCAGGGATGGGCTGGTTCGGCGACGATGATGGACTGGGCTGTTACGGAGAGGCCGGGTTTGGCGGCTACGACGCGGTCGACGACCACCTTGCCCGCCTCAATGGCGGCGCGGGCCTGGGCGCGAGAGGCCATCAGACCACGGCGCACCAGTTCCACGTCCAGCCTGCGGGCATCGTCGTCGTCCATCCGGGCCTTTTGCCTGCTTGCCCACGACAGCGTCAACGCCGCCGCCGGAACTACCCTCGACGTCGCGACTTTCACTTTTGGGGTCAGGGATTTGAGGGGCCTGCCGATTGGTGAGGCCGGAGGATGTATATGCGCCTGATCGCCGGTCTTGCACTCGCCACCGCTCTTGCCGCTTCGCTTGGGGCCTGCGCCACGTCCGAGCAGGAGCTTCCCAAGCCCGCGCAAACATCCGAGGCCGGACCGCCGACCGAGATTTCGATCGTCGGCAACAATGGCTCGGAGATCGGCAAGGCGACCTTCACGCCGGCGCCGCAGGGCGTTCTGATCCGCGTACTGGTCCACGCAGGCGGCCTGACGCCTGGCTGGCATGGCACGCACCTGCACATGGTGGGCGACTGCTCCGATACCGCAAAATTCCAGCACGCCGGCGGTCACATCCAGAAAACCAACACGACCCACGGCCTGCTCTACGTACACGGTCCCGAAAACGGCGATCTTCCGAATATCTCTGCGGCGGGCGATGGCTCGGCTGCAGCTGAACTATATACCGGCCTGATCACGATGGCTGACCTGCAGGATGCAGATGGTTCGGCCCTTATCATTCACGCTCAGGCAGACGATCATATCAGCCAGCCCATCGGAAATGCTGGTGATCGCGTTGGCTGTGCCGTCATCAAGTAGGGCCCCTAGCCGCTTCCGATAAAAGCGGTCTAGAAGCAGGCGACAGCCGCTAGAGGCACGCCTATGCCCGTCTCGCCGATCGAACGGAATGACCACGCTGAACCGAACGCCGAAGCCTTTATCTTCGGCTTCGACTTTCCGGCTGATGGCGTCGTCGAGAAGGTCGACTGGCAAAAGATCAAACCCACGGCCGCCTGCCCGCCTGCGGGTTGGCGCTGGCTGCACTTCAACCGCTTGGCCGCAGAAACGCGCGAATGGCTGGAGGAATCCAGCGATCTCGACGAGACCGTCATCACGGCGCTGCTGCAGACAGAAACCCGGCCGCGTTGCGCCGCGTATGAGGACGGCCTGCTGCTGAACCTGCGTGGCATCAACCACAACCCAGGCGCCGAGCCCGAGGACATGATCTCGGTGCGCATCTGGGCGACCCAGAACCTCGTCATCTCCATGCGATCCTATCCGGTGAAGGCCGTGCATGAGGTTCGCGAGGAGGTGGCTGCGAACCTGGTGGAAAATCCGTCGCCCGGTGGTCTTCTGGTGATGATCGCCGAGCGATTGATCGACAAGATCGAACCGGTGATCGACCAGCTCAAGGACGATGCGGACGAGTATGAAGACATACTGCTGAGCGAGGGCAGCAAGCTGCCCACCACGACGCTATCGGAATTCCGCCGGACGATCCTGATCCTGCGCCGCTATATCCTCCCCCAGCGCGAAGCCATGGCGCAGCTGCAGCGCGAGGGCCGCCTGCTGTTTGATATCGATCACGCCATGCATCTGCGTGAAACGGGCGACCGGATTACGCGCATCGCGGAGGAATTGGATTCAATCCGCGACCGCGCAGCCGTGCTTCAGGATCAGGTTGCCGGACACAGGCAAGAACAGCTCAACACGCGCTTGTTGGTGTTGTCGCTAGTATCAGCCTTCTTCCTGCCGCTGACCTTCATCACCGGCCTGCTCGGCATGAACGTGTCGGGCATTCCTTACGCCCAGGA
Organism: Hyphomonadaceae bacterium; assembly: GCA_965229115.1. Lineage (GTDB taxonomy): Bacteria > Pseudomonadota > Alphaproteobacteria > Caulobacterales > Hyphomonadaceae > UBA7672. The sequence continues at coordinate 2,721,293 of CBDDIR010000003.1, forward strand.
GCCTTGGTCATTTGGCGCAGTCGTCACCTTGACGATCGGGCTGGCCGTCGGGCTGCTTGCGTTCCTGAAATGGCGGCGCTGGATCTAGTTAGGTGCGGTCGTCGCCATCGGTTGCGTTGTCGACGGTCTTCTTGACGCCGTCGCCCACTTCGCCGATCGACTCCTGAAGCGGCTGTGTCGTGCGGTCTATACTGGCGAGATTCTTGTCCATCTCCGCGCCGGCGCTTTGCAGCGAACCATCGCGCATCCAGTAATAGCCCATCACGCCGAGGAAGCCGACGGCGAGCACAACAGCGATCGTAGCAAGTACACGCATCTCAATTATCCCTTGGAATTAGGTGCGATCGTCGCCGTCGGTCGCGCGATCAATCGCTGCGCCCGTCGAGCCAACAACTTCGCCCGTCGTCGAGGCGATCTCATTACCGGTCTTGTGGAGCAGGTTGTCCATCGACGCGCCGGCTTGTTGCAGCGACCCGTCGCGGATCCAGAAAAATACGATGAGAGTGGCGAACGCAAACACCGCAAAAACGGCAACTGACCACAATGCTTTCCGGCTCGTCATGATGGGTCCCTTCGCATATGTCGCGATGGGGGAACGTCCGTTAAGGTGAATGAGTTCCGAACGACTCGCCAAAGCCCAGAAATTCTCGGCGGCGCCTATCCTCGAGGCGAAAAACGCGCCCGGAGATCGTTCTTCATGATCTTTCCGTTGGCGTTACGCGGCAGCGGTTCACGCTGGATCTGGATCTCCACCGGCACCTTGAACGCGGCGATCTTTGAGCCAACGAAACGTCGTAGCTCGTCCACCGTCACATCCATATCGGGCTTCACCTGCACCACAGCGCCGACTTCCTCGCCCAACACTTTGTGCGGAATGCCGATGATCGCGGCATCCATGATGGCCGGGTGATCGTAGAGCGCGTTCTCGACCTCGATGCAGTAGATGTTCTCGCCGCCGCGGATCAGCATGTCCTTGGCGCGGTCCATCAGGAAGACGAAGCCGTCCTCGTCGATACGACCGACGTCGCCCGTCACCACCCATCCATCAATGTAAGTCTTCGCGGTGGCTTCGGGCTTGTTCCAGTAGAGCTTGCAGTTGTTCGGACCTTTGACCCAAAGCTCGCCCACTTCGTTGGGCCCGAGCGTTTCGCCATTGGCGCCGACAATCTTGAAGTCCATCGCAGGCGCCGCCGCGCCGCAGGAGGCGGGACGTAGCTCGTAGTCCTTGCCGAAGTTCACGCAGGAGGCCGCGCAGGTTTCCGTCATGCCCCATCCATTGGAAGCAAGGCCGGTGGGGAATTTGCGTTTGATCGTCGCGACGAGTTCGGGCGCTGACGGCGCGCCGCCATAGGCGACGAACTGGATCGACGACAGGTCGTACTTGTCGCGATCGGGATGTTCGAGCACTTGCCACGCGATGGCGGGAACACCGCCAATGGTCGATACCTTCTCGCGTTGGATGATCTCGAGCGCATCGCCCGGATCCCATTTGTACATGGTGACGATCTTGTCTGCGTTCATGATCGCGGGGACGAGGTTCGAGAACGCGCCCGTGGCGTGGAAGAATGGAATGGCCAGCAGCGGGATGCGCGGCGGGTCAACTTTGGGATCGCGCGGCGGCACGGGCAGACCCTGACGCACGAAGTGACGTGCCTGGCAGGCCATGCCGTTGAACACGTTCGAGGCGATGCCACGATGAGTGGCCAGCGCGCCTTTCGGCTTACCGGTCGTGCCGGACGTGTACATGATCGTGGCGTCGTCATCCGGGCCGACATCAGCATCCGGCATCGGCGTATCGGGCAGGCTTGCCCACGACTTGGCGCCGCCGATCAGCTTGTCCAGCGAGATGATGCGCGAGTCCGCCTCGTCTTCTCCGCCCCGCGCCACAATGATGTGCTTGAGCTGGGTCAGCTTCGGCAGATGCTCGCGGATACGCTCCAGCTTCTCTGAATCGACAATCGCCACCTTCGCGCCTGAGTCCGCAAGCCCGTATTCCAGCTCCTCGCCCGTCCACCAGGAATTCAGCGGCGTGGAGATTGCGCCGAGCACCAGCGGAGCAAAAAACGCCACCGGCCATTGCGGATAGTTGCGCATGACGATGGCGACGCGGTCGCCCTTCTTCACACCGAACTCGTCACGCAACTGCGTGGCCAGCTTGGCGACGGCTTTATGGTGCGCGGCGAAGGTCACACGTTCATCCTCGAACACGATGAATTCGCGATCACCCCAGTTGATCGAGTTCAGCACGCAATCGCGCAGGGTAAGCGGCGCATTCTTGTATGTGCGCAGCTTGACGCCGTTGATGACTTTCTCTTCCAGCTCGAACCGCGCGCCGGGCGCAGTCATCAGCGCATTGCACTGATCGATCGACATCACCGGAAAAGTGGCCTCAGCAGCCATCGCTTGCTCCCTGACTTTTTTCTTTGTGTCTGTGACAGAGCATAAGGCGGCAGCGTGGGCTAGGGCTTTCAGGTCTGACTGGCCTGGTGCATTTGCTGGTCTTGCGACAAATAAGTGGACCAGAGTTTGGCGCCGCAGCGCAGCAACGGAGACGACCCAGATGAGTTCGGCGAAATGAGTTTGAAAAGGGCGGACTTCGACATCATCGACGCGACCGAGGCGCACCTGCCCGGCATCGTGGCGATCTTCAATCACGCCGTGCGCGAGACGTTCTCGATCTGGTCGGAAACGGAGACGACAGTTGAGCTGCGCCGCGCTTGGATGGCGGCGCGGCGGCAGGCGGGCTTTCCGGTGATCGTGGCGGTGGACCGGCTGCATCCGGGAGACGTGCTGGGCTATGGCAGCTTCGGCGTGTTCCGGGATTTTCCCGGCTATGTGAACACCGTCGAGCACTCGGTCTATGTTTCGCCCAACGCCCAACGGCGGGGGATTGGCGGCGCGGTTCTGGATGAGCTTGTGGCGCGGGCGAAGGCCAAGGGGCTGGCCGCGATGGTCGGCGGGATCGACAGCGAGAATGCGGGGTCGATCTCGCTGCATGAGAAGGCGGGGTTCGAGGTTCAGGGCAATCTGAAGGGCGTCGGCCGGAAGTTCGGCAAGAGCCTCGATCTCGTCTTCATGGTCAAATCGCTTTAGGTTGGGGCCCTCTAGATCGGCAGCAACTGGGTCAGCAGAATGGTCGCCGGGATGGTGATCAGGCTGAGTAGCGTCGATAGCGTGATGATGCTGGCCATCAGCTTGGCGTCGCCGCCGAGCTGCCGCGCGAGGATGTAGGCCGATGTCGCGACCGGCGCCGAGGCACATATGACCGCGACATGGAACACCATGCCAGTGAGGCCGATGGCGAAAGCCAGGCCGATCGTCACCGCAGGCATCACCACCAGCCGGAGGATTGTTCCGGCTGCCAACGCTCGCTTGGAGGATCGCATTGATCCAAGGTCCAGCGCCGCGCCGACGCAGATCAGGCCGAGCGATACGGTGGCGTCGCCTAGCAGGTTGAGCGTCTGGCCAACCGGCTCCGAGACGCGGACGCCGAGGGACACCAGTATGATCGCGCCGACCGTCGACAGGATCAGCGGGTTGGTGGCGATGGAGCGGACGACGCGGCCCAGCGGCGCAGGCTCCGGACTGGCGTAACGGCTGAGCACCAGCACGCTCATGACGTTGTTCATAGGCACCAGCGTTGCGAAACCAACGGCCGACAGCGCCACGCCTTCGTCGCCATAGAGGCCAGCGAGCACACCGAGGGTGACATAGCCGTTCCAGCGGATGCCGGCCTGGAACACGCTGGAGAATTGCGCGCCATCCTTGGCCAGCAAGGGCCGCATCAGGAGCATCAGCGCGCCCATCGTGGCGACGGTCGCCGCCAGTGTCAGACCCAGCCATAGCGCTTCGCCGCCGGCGAACTTGCCCTCGACAATGCTCATGAACATCAGCGGGGGGAACAGGACGAAATAGGTGAGGCGTTCCAGCGACGTCCAGCCTTCGGCGCTGAGCAGCTTGAAACGGCGGAGCAGACCGCCGAGCGCGATCAGCGAAAACACCGGAACGAGGGACAGGACGACGTCGAACATCATTTGCTTCTGGCAGAGTCTTGATGGAAGCGCGAGACGTGACGTTGCCCGCATGGCTTCCCCTGTCGGCGCCGCGTGCTACGGTCACGGCAAAATAAAAGACGACGCTCAGGGAGAGACATGCCGGACGCCACATCACCACAACCGAGCGAGATTGCGGGCTCGACCGGCCGCGTCGCCCGGATCGGCCTCTGGCTTGGGCCGGTGCTGGCGTTGCTTCTGCTGGTCGTTCCGATGCCCGATCTCGCGTGGGAAGCGCATCTGGTGCTGGGCCTGCTCGTGTTGATGGCGACGTGGTGGATCACCGAGGCGTTGCCGCTGGCCGCCACGGCGCTTGTGCCGATCATTGCTGTGCCGCTGATCGGCATCGAGGTGGGCACGGATGCACGCGGGCGGCTGGTCTGCGCGACCGAAGGGCTTTGCCGCAATGGGCTCACCGAACCGCTGGCGAATGAGCGGCTGCTCAATCTCGGCGACCTTGGCGCGCATTATGCCAACCCCGTCGTGCTGCTTTACATCGGCGGCTTCCTGCTGGGCATTGCGATCGAGCGCTGGGGGCTTTCGACGCGTATTGCCTACGGCCTCGTGGCGCGCGGAGGCGCCAATCCGAAGCTTATGCTCGCAGGCTTCCTTGCGGCCGCCGGTTTCATCTCGATGTGGATTTCGAATACGTCGACCTCGCTGATCCTGACGCCCTTGGCGCTGTCGGTTGCGGCAGGCTCCGCCATCAATGGCAAGGAGAACCCGAAATTCGCTGCCGCGCTTGTGCTGGCCGTTGCCTATGCCGCGACTGTTGGCGGTCTGGCGACGCCGATCGGGACGCCGCCGAATGGCATCGCCCTCACCCAGCTTCGGGCCCAAGGCATCGAAGTGTCCTTCGGCCAGTGGATGGCGATTGGCGTACCGGTCGTCATCGTGCTGTTGCCGCTCGCCTGGCTGATCCTGTCGCGCGGGTTGACGATTGATGCCGCGGGCGCACGCGGCGCGCAGGAACGGGTCAAGCAGGAGCTGGTGAAGCTTGGGCCGCTGTCCAAGCCTGAGGGGCGCACGGCGATCATTTTCTTCGTGATTGCCGGGCTCTGGGTGATCTCGACATTGATTGCGGACTGGATCGGCGCCGCGCTTCTTGGCGGCAAGACAATCGATGGCGGTCATGTCGACACCATGATTGCGACGCTGGCAGCGCTGCTGCTGTTCATTGTTCCGGCGGGTGGCGACGAAAAGCGACCGATCCTGGTGTGGGATGACGCCCAGAAGATTCCGTGGGGCATTCTGCTGCTGTTCGGCGGCGGCCTTGCGCTGGCGGCGGCGGCCGAAATGTCGGGCCTGTCGCGCTTCATGGCGAACAGCCTGCGGGGCGTGGCCGACATGCATCCGGCCATCGTGATCCTTCTGGTTGGCTTGCTGGTGATCATCATCACCGAGTTCGCCTCGAACATCGCGACGATCTCGATGATGGGACCGGTGCTGATCTCGCTGGCGGCGGGCAGCGAGACGTTGAGCGCGGGCGCATTCATCGTGCCGGCTGCGATGGCGGCATCGATGGGCTTTGCGATGCCGGTCGGGTCTGCCTCCAACGCCATCGCGTATGGCACCGGCAAGGTGAAGCAGGCGGACATGATCCGGCGCGGCCTTGTCATGAATTTCTGCGCGCTGATCGTATTGACCGTTGTCGGCCTGACACTGGCGCCACTCGTTCTCGGAGACGCATGATGCGGCGTGCAATCGTTGTCGGCATTCTTGCCCTCGCCGCTTGTTCGGGCGGCAATTCGAAACTCGATATGGGCCATCCACCGCTGGCGCCGTCCTATCTCAAGGACCTGCCGGGCGAGATGCGCAACGACCTGCCCGTGAACTACACGCAGGCGGCTGTCGGCGTCATCAATGTGCCGAACCTGCTGGTGTCGGCGAAGGGCAAGCGCATCGAGACGGCGGATGACTGGCTTGGCACGCGCCGGCCGGAAATCCGGCAATTGCTGATCGACAACCAGTTCGGCACGCCGCCCTCCGTCGCATCGGCCCGGAAGCCGGCGTTCAGGCATGACTATTCCGAGCAGAATGTCAGCGCGCTCAACGGCACGGCGCTGCGTTCGCAATCGACCGTGACGGCAACGACCGAGCTGGGATCGCACACGATTGATGTGGTGCAATATCTGCCGGCGCGCGCGAGCGGGCCCGCGCCGACGATCCTGATGGTCAATTTCAGCCCGAACATGCTGATGGTGGACGACACCGGCATCAAGGAGACGGATGGCTGGGATGCGGGCAAGCGCATTCCTGGCCGGCAGTCGCGCGTTATCGCCAAGCAGGATATCGCGCCTTATCTCGCGCAGGGCTATGGCGTGGCGCTGGTCCACTACGCGCAGATCGAGCCTGACTTCGATGGCGGGTCGTCGCTGGGCCTGCGGCGGATCTATGGGGCGGTCGATGAGACACGCCGCAAGCCGGATGACGCGGGCGCGGTTGCGACTTGGGCCGAGGGGCTGTCGATTGTGCGCGAGCATCTGGCGCTCAATCCGCGCATCGATGGCGACCGCATCGCGCTCTATGGCATCTCGAGGCTGGGCAAGGCGGCGCTGTGGGCGGGCGCGAATGATCCGAAGTTTGCCGCTGTCATCTCGGTGTGTTCGGGCGAAGGCGGCGGGGCGTTGAGCCGGCGCAACTATGGCGAGACGATCGGCCATGTGGCGGCGTCGTTCCCCTACTGGTTCTCGCCGCGCTGGAACAGCTATGCGCCCAGCCCGTCCACCTCTCCGGTCGACGCTCACATGATCATGGCGATGATCGCGCCTCGGCCGTTGATGATCATCGTTGGCGAGACCGATGCCTGGTCTGATCCCTATGGCGAATTCCTGTCGGCGCGGCTGGCGACGCCGGTCTATCGGCTGTTCGGCAAGCAAGGTGTCGATGGCCTGCCGGCGCTGGATGTGGCGACACAGGGCGACCTGGTTTACCTGATGCATGCGACCGGGCATGGGCCGGCGCCGCAGGATACCCCAGCAATTCTTGGGTTTCTTGACCGGCATTTCCATCCTCAACCCCGCTGATGGCCGCCGTTAAGGGGCATTAACCAAATCGGGTGCACCTTCGCGCGCGGAGGATTCTGCCCGTTATGCAGGCCTATGATCTCATTGTGATCGGTTCCGGCCCGGCGGGCCGGCGGGCGGCTGTGCAGGCGGCGAAGCTCAAGAAGTCCGTGCTCGTCGTCGAGAAGGGTCGACGGGTGGGTGGGGTGTGCGTGCACACCGGGACTATTCCGTCCAAGACCCTGCGCGAGACGGTGCTGAACCTGTCGGGATGGCGGGAGCGTGGCTTCTATGGGCGCGGGCATCGCAACAAGCAGACGATCACCGCTGACGATTTGATCCGGCGGCTGGCCATCACGCTCGACCATGAGGTCGAAATTCTTGAGCACCAGTTCTCCCGAAACAGCGTGAACTGGGTGCGGGGCGAGGCGCGGTTCATCGATCCGCTGCATATCGAGGTCGCGACCGATACCGGGCATCAGCGGTTTACCGCGCAGCGCTTCATCATCGCCGTTGGCACCGAGCCATACAGGCCGCGGAACATCCCGTTCGATGGCGAGGCGATCCTTGATCCGGACGAGATCCTCGAACTCAAGCGCCTGCCCCGCTCGCTGAGCGTGATTGGCGCGGGCGTTATCGGGATCGAGTATGCGACGATCTTCTCGGCGCTGGATGTCAAAGTCACGGTGATCGAGCCTTCCGAAAAACTGCTCCCCTTCATTGACCGCGAACTCGTGGACGAGTTCGTCCATGACATGCGCGATCGTGGCATGACGCTTCGCCTGCAGAGCAAGGTGAAGCGGGTGACCCGGCCGGCGCATGACGCCTGCCTGATCGAGCTGGAGGATAGCCGCCAGATCTGGAGCGAGATGGTTCTCTTCGCGGCCGGCCGCAAGGGCGCGACGGAGTCGCTTGACCTGGAGAATTGCGGGCTTTCCACCGATGAGCGCGGCAAGATCGAGGTGGATCGCGCGACGTTCCGCACCCGGCTGCCGCACATCTTTGCCGTGGGCGATGTGATCGGCTTCCCGAGCCTTGCTTCGACGTCGATGGAGCAAGGGCGGATTGCGGCTTGCAATGCGTTCGATGCGCCGGCTCAGGCCCCGCCGGAGTTCTTCCCGTATGGCATCTATTCGGTGCCGGAGATGTCCACCATCGGGATGACCGAGGAGCAGGTTCGCGAGAAAAACATTCCGTATGAGTGCGGCGTGGCGCGGTTCCGGGAGACCGCCAGAGGCCAGATCATGGGCCTCAATGCGGGCTTCATGAAGATGATCTTCTCGATCGAGACGCGCCGCCTGCTGGGCGTGCACATCGTCGGCGAAGGCGCGACCGAGCTGATCCACATCGGACAGGCAGTGCTGAACCTTGGCGGCACGCTCGACTACTTCGTCGAGAACACCTTCAACTATCCAACGCTGGCCGAGGCTTACAAGATCGCAGCGCTGGATGCCTGGAATCGTATGCCGCGCAAGCAGCCGAGCGTGGCGGCCCACGAGGATGCACTGGCGGCGCTGCAGCGTTTTGCCAACGCTGCGCGCTCCGCCTAGATTCACGCACGCCGTTTTGTTGAGGCCCAGATTACCCAGATCAGGATCGGCTGGATGATCAGGCGCACCCAGAGCACGACGGGGCCGAGGGCTTGGTACTTGTCAGCCTCGATCAGCATCTGGATGTGCACGGGCGTGACGCAGATGGTGAGTGCGATGAGGCACCAGCCGGCGATGTGGCGTAGAGGCTTGTAGAGCAGCGCCAGTGCGCCGGCGATTTCGCAGACGCCGGTGACGTACACCATCTCCAGGGGATAAGGCACGTAGGGCGGGACGACGGAGAAGAACGTCTTCGTCAGCACGAAGTGGCCGATGCCGCCGAGGAAGAACCAGACGAAAACGATCGAGCGGCCGATCATGCGCCACACGCTGCGTGGCGCTGTCGCCTCGCTCATGCCGCGCCGACGTGTTTGCGTTCGATGACTTCGACTTCTTCCTTGGAGCCGAGCATGACCGAGACGCGCTGGTGCAGGCCGGTGGGGATGATGTCGAGGATCTGCTCGCGACCATCGAACGACTTGCCGCCGGCCTGCTCGATGAGGAGCGACATCGGGTTGGCTTCGTACATCAGGCGCAGCTTGCCGGGCTTGTTCGGCTCGCGGCGGTCCCACGGATACATGAAGACGCCGCCACGCGTGATGACGCGGTGAACGTCGGCCACCATCGAGGCGATCCAGCGCATGTTGAAGTTCTTGCCGCGCGGGCCGGTGTCGCCGAGCAGGCATTCGTCGATGTAGGCGCGCACCGGGTCTGCCCAGTGGCGCATGTTCGACATGTTGATGGCGAACTCTTTGGTCTTTTCCGGGATGCGGAGATTGCTTCCCGTTTGAACAAATTGCCCGGTGGGCGGGTCCATGGTGAAGGCGAAGACGCCTGCGCCGAGGGTCAGCACCAGCGTGGTTTGCGGGCCATAGACGCAATAGCCGGCGGCGACCTGGTCGCGGCCCGGCTGGAGGAAGGGCGCTGCGCCCTCGCCCGGTTGGGCCGGGAGAATGGAGAAGATGGTGCCGATGGAAACGTTGACGTCGATGTTGGAGGAGCCGTCGAGCGGGTCGAACATCAGGAGGTAGGGCGCGCCTTCGGTGATCGGGCGGGCGTCGTCTTCCTCTTCCGATGCAGCGGCGGCGACAACACCAGTCGATTTGGCCATGGCCATGAGTTCGTCATTGGCGAGGATGTCGAGCTGCTTCTGCTCTTCACCCTGCACGTTGCCCGTTCCGGCCGAGCCGAGGACGTTGGCGAGGGCGCCGCGGGAGACGAGATAGGAGATCGTGCGGCAGCTGTCCGAGATGTGCTCGATCAGGCTGGCGAGCTCGCGCGGCGCGGGATTTCCGTCCCCTTTCGGGTCCGCCAGAAATTCGCGAAGCGTCGGCGCGGTCATGGGGTCGTCCTTTGGTGGTGAATCTGGTGGGTTAGTAGCTGGATTGGCTGAGAATGCACAGGCCGGGCCGGTTAATTGGCGCTCCGCGCCGGGCAATAGGCAATGGGCAGTCGGCAATCGAATGCTGAAAGCCAAGCGCCCAACTTGTCATCCCGGGCGAGCGTAGCGAGACCCGGGACCCATTTCGAAGCTGTCGCGCTCTCCCAATGGTTCCCGGCTCTCCGCTTCGCGTCGGCCGGGATGACAGCTGGTGGGCTTGGATTTCAAACAGCGGATCTCGTTCGCACGGATCAATGTCCTGCGGGATGCCTGTGTTCGTCTCTCCCAATAGGGAGCGGGGCGCGTGTAGATACGCCGTGGGTAGTGCCTGTGCTGCATCGCTGCAGCTGATGCGCGTCTTCACGCGCCCCGTGCCTGGCCGTTCTTCCCGATATGGCATCCAGGAGTTGGCAATCGACCGCCAAGGATGAATCCCAGGGGCCTTAGCTCCGTGGCCAGTGATCGGTTCGGCGTGTCGGGGAGCTGGTCCAGAACTCCCTCGGACCCTCCGGTTAGTGACCCCGGAGGCAGTGCTGCGCAGTTCGATTCACCGGGAGACGTTTTAAGTCTCTTCGGTTTGCTTGAAGGGGCACGGTAGAGTCCCCGACACCACGCGGCCACGCCGGCCAATGCCCCAACGTCTTGAGCTGGACGTCTCCAAGACCTCCCTTCGTCAGGTGCGGGTGTGTTTTAGCAGATGGAGGATGGGGCGAGGTTTTGTGGTTCCGGCCGTCCTACAGCAGATCGTTGGAATGCCGTTGGAAACACGCGTTCTGAACCATCGCCATCCTACAGCTGGCGTGTTGGATTCCGCGGAGTCTGATGGAACCCACGGACGTCATTCTCGGGCTTGTCCCGAGAATCTTGGTTCGCGCGTCGTGGGGATAAGCGAGATGTCCCGCTGCTGAGATAACCGAGATTCTCGGCACAGGGCCGAGAATGACAGCTGTGGGTGGCGCGCTCGTCCTTCGACGGACGCGCAGCGGAGCTGCGCTGCTCAGGATGAGCGCTAAACCACCAGCGTTCCTGTAGCGCTCATCCTGAGCAGCCGCGTAGCGGCGTCCGTCGAAGGATGGGCGCGTGGGGCACGGTGAGATGAAAAGGCCCGCTCCAAAGAGCGGGCCTTTTTGTTATTTCGCGACTTCGGATGGGCCGGCTGTCTTGCAGTTGCCCGCTATCGCCTCGCCTGCGAAGGCGGCTTTCACGAAGGGGGTTGAGTCAGCGAGGGAGCCGTTGACTGTGCCGGAGTGGTCTAGCTTGTCGTAGGTCTTGTGCTCGATCACGGAGCCGGCGGCGCAGGCGTCGGTGACGAGGCGGTTCTGGCCGGCGGGGGGCACGTCCTTGTCCTGGCCGCCGGTGCCGATGAAGACGGGGCCTTTCACCTTGAGCGTGGAATAGGACATCAGCGGATAGAATTTCAGCGTGTCGGGCGATGGGTCCTTGGTGAAGGCGTTCGCTGGGCTGAGTTTTTCATCCATGATGAGCTTCGCCGTTTTGCCGAAGCATTCGGTGCGCGTGCTTTCGATGACGGGCTTGGCTTTCTCGGTGATGTAGCTGTCGATCTTGAAGTTGGGATCGGCCTGCTCTGCGAGATACATGATGTAGAGCGAGTAGCCGAAGACCGGGCTGACGGCGTTGGGATCGCGGACGGCGGGCGATGTGTCGTTGGTGAAGTAGGGCGTGCCGGTGGCGACCGTGCCGCGGATGTCGAGTTCGGGGGCGTAGGTGACGGCTTCGCCTGCTGTCGCGAAGGCTGCGCCGCCGCCCTGGGACTGGCCGACGAGAACGACGGACTTGGAGATGTTCAGATTGGCGTCGCCCTGCACGGCGCGGATCGAATCCAGCACCGAGTAGGAGGCGGGGCGCGTTGCGAGATAGGGGTGGCCGCCCGGCGTGCCGAGGCCCTGATAGTCGGAGGCGACGACGGCGTAGCCCTGTTGCAGCCAGTGGTTGAGATACTTGGTGTCGCGCTCGGAGCGCGGATTGTTGGACGGTGCGCAGACATCCGCGATGCCGACCGTGCCATGCGCCCACGCGATCAGCGGAAAGCCGCCGGCGGGCGCATCACCCTTTGGGACGAAGAGCGATCCTGACACGGCGACCGGCGTCTTGCCGTCGAGACCGTCAGTGGAGGAATAGAGGATGCGCATGGCCTGCGCGGCTTCGGCGAGGCTGGTGCCTTCGGGCTGGGCTTCGGTGCGGATCAGCGTGCCGGGCTTGGCCGGGGCGGGGCCGGCGAGGTTGTAGAAGTCGGAGACGCCGCCATCGCCCTGCTCGGCCCGCGGCATGATGGTGGGGATGGCGCTGGTCGCATCGGCCGTGTCGGGGCCCATTTCGGTTGGCGGCGGCTCAGGCGCTTTCTGCTCGCAGGCGGCGAGCGCGAGCGCGGCGGCGCCGGCCAGCAATAGCGTGATCGACTTCATCTCGGCACATCTCCCAGTGCTGTTCCCCGCGGCTAACCTATAGCTGTGGAAACGCTGCGCCACCCCCTGTAGAGCTGCCGCTACGTCAAATTTTAACCTGCAGTGAGTGACTCTCCCGCCTCTGCAATTTCTTGCACGTATCTGTTACAAGCGAGCCATGCCTTCAGTTACCCGCGTAGATCCCAAAACCATCTTCACGCCCGACGAATGGGCGAGAATCTCCAAGCAATCCGTGTTCATGGGACCTGTGCTCGTGGCTTGCGCATGGGCGGTGATCATTGGAGCGGGCGCTCTGTTCATCTGGATGCCAAATCCGATCACTTATGTGTTGGCGGTGATGCTGATCGGCACGCGGCAGCTGGGATTGGCCATTCTCGAGCATGAAGCGGCGCATGGGACGCTGCATCCGAACGCGAAGATCAACGACTGGCTGGCGGAATGGCTGTGCGGGGCGGCGGTGGGCGGCAGCCTGAAACGCTATCGGCCCTATCACCTGACCCACCACAAATACACCGAGCAGCCGGAAGATCCGGATATCGGGCTGTCGAAGCCCTTCCCTGTCACCAAGGGCTCGATCGCGCGGAAGTTCGTGCGCGACCTGACGGGGCAGACTTTCTACAAGCAGCGCATCGCGCCGTTCATCGAGAAGCTGAAGGGCAAGCAGCGCAAGCCGCCGCGCGTGCCGGATAATCCGGCGCTGCGGTTCTGGGTGCTGAATGGCGTGATCATCGTTGCGACGACGGCGCTGGGTTACTGGTGGGCGTGGCCAGCGCTGTGGATCGTGCCGATGGCGACGTGGTTCCCGCTGGTGACGCGGCTGCGCTCGATGGCGGAGCACGCCATGGTCAACACGCAGGAAGATCCGTTCACGCACGCGCGCACGACGATCGCCAATCCGCTGGAGCGGCTCTTCATCGCGCCGTTCTGGGTGCACTATCACTGCGAGCACCACTGCTTCATGTATGTGCCGTGCTACAATCTCGAGAAGGCGCACAAGATCCTGCTCGGGAAAGGCTTCCGCGAGCGGATGCGCATCACCAAGGGGTATGTCGAGGTGTTGCGGCGGTGTGGGTCGAAGGACGTTCCGGCGGCGGCCTAGCTCGCGTCGAGGACTTTCAGCGCTGCGTCGATCTGGGCGGCTGCGGCGGGAGTCTTCTCTTTCAGCGTGACGAGGTCGGCGCGGTGTTTGGCGGCGGCGTCGGTGTTGCCGAGTTTCTTCTCGACCCAGCCGAGGCGGCCCTTGGCGTCGACGAGGCCGGGCTGGAGTTTGAGGGCGGCTTCGAGCGAGACCTTTGCGCCGGCGTAGTCGCCGGAGGCGGATTGGGCCTGACCCTTCATGAAGAGAGCTTCGTAGTCGTCAGGCTTCTGCGCGAGGACGCCGTCGAAGGCGGCGATGGCTTCGGGCCATTTCTTCGCGTTGATGTGGTCGATGCCCTGGTTGAAGAGGGTGGCGGCGCTCAACGCTGGTTTCGCGGCGGGGGCGGCTGCGCTGTCGACGACGGCGATGGCTGTGTCGATGGCGGCGGATTCGGCGCATTTGGCGGCGCACTTTGTTTTGAGCGCGGTCAGCGTGGCGCGGTGTTTTGTGGCTTCTGATGGATTGCCCATCTTCGCTTCGACCCAGCCGAGGCGGCCGATGGCGTCGGCGAAGTCTGGCTTTTCAGACACGGCGCGGGCGAGGACGCGGCGGGCTTCGGGAAGATTGTCGAGGCCGATCTGGGCGACGCCCATCATGTAGTTGGAGGCGGGATCGTTCTCGCGCTTCTGCAGCACTTCGCGCAGCAGCGGGACGGCGCGCTGGAAATCCTTTTTCTGGATGTAGTCGACCGCCTGCTTGTAGAGAGCGGTTGGGTCCATGGTTTCGATCTTCGCCATCTCCTTCGAACCGCCGCCGGAATACTGGGCGAAAGCGGGGGTGGCGATGGACGCAGCTATGCCGGCCGCGAGGATGATGCGCTTCATGTGTCTCTCCCGGATATGTCCCGGTGTTTTCCCGGGTTCAGTTTCAACGGAGAGTGTCTGAAAGTCCGTCGTCCTAGCAAGTTACGGATGGCACATCGATACACCTACTGCGCGGTAGCCTTGGCGCGGGCGGCGGTGACGACTTCGGTGACAGCGTCAATGACGGGTTGGGGTTTCTCGCGCTGGATGCTGTGGCCGGCGCCTTCCACTGTGCGCGTGATGCCGATTGCGGACTGCGCGGCCATTTCGGCGTGCATGGTGGTCCAGATTGTCTTGAACATCGCCTTCGCCTCAGCGGGAATGTCTGGCGGGAAATCCTTGTCGTAGTCGCCGCGCGTGAGGACGATGAGCGGGAGATCGCCATAGGGTTTGGCGGCGGCTTTTATCTGGTTGGTGCTGACGACTGGCATGGAGGCGATTTCGGAGAGTGTGGCTTCGACGCGATCCGGGTCCTTGCCGCCGCATTTGCCGAAGATGGGATCCATGTCGTCGGGTGTTTGCGAGGGAGCGATGGAGTGGATGAGGCTGCGGATGCCGGTTGAGCATGTCTTCACCTGCTCTTCCGTGACCGTCTGGGATTCGATGAATGCTTTGGCGGCCGGCATGGCTGCGATGAAGCGCGCGTCCTGTCCGTCGCCGGAAGGATCGACGAGGACGAGGCCTGCGGTCTGGTCGCGGTGGAGGTTGGCGAACTGGCGGATGTGGTAGCTGGCGAGTGAGTGACCGACGAGGACGATGGGTGTCTGGATTTTCGCGGCGGTGAGGAAGGCTTCGATGTCGCCGACGACGGTGTTCACGTCGCGGGGCAGCGGGCCGGGATCGCTTAGGCCGAAGCCGGCGCGCTCGAACATACAAGTCTGCGAGACCTTGCTGAGCGGTTCGAAGACGAGCTGCCAGGAGTTGAGCGAGGCGCCGGCGCCGTAGTCGAGCAGGATGGTCGGCGATCCCGTGCCGGCGCAGACATAGGTGAGCCAGCGGCCGTCAGCGAGCTTGATGAGGTTCTGCATCGCGCCGGCGGGCATGTCGGTTGTCTGTAGCGGCAGCTCGGTCTGCTTGCCGCCTTCGGTCCATTCGCCGATCCAGGCGCCCTTTTCGTCTTTCTGGGCGCGGAAGGCGGCGTTGATGTCGGGGATGACGAAGCCGAGTTCGGCGTCGGAGGAGTGGATGATGCGGATCGGATAGGAGGCGCTGTCGCCATTGGGGCGGAGGAAGCCGCCGAGGCCGTATTGCGTCTGGTGGATGTTGAAGACGGCGCCTTTGGGGCCTGTGCCGGTGGAATACCAGGTGCTGGCGTATTCGGGCGGCGGGGGAACCGCAGCGGGGGCGGCGGCTTCGGGAGGGGCCGGAGGCCCGCATGCGGCCAACAGGGCGACCAGCGCCGTTCCGGCGATCAAATGCTTCATTTTGCCGTCCCCACGTCCATCGCCTGCTGACAGAGCATTATCAGCATGTCCGGGCAATGCCGTTTGAACCCGGCGGCGCGGCGCCTTACCTATCCGGCATGGAATCAGGCGATCCGGAAAATCAGGACGACCTGCCAGAGGGTGTGACCGAAGACCTTCCCGAAGACCTCAGCGATGAGGCGGGGAATGAGGACGAGCTGCCCGCGGCAGAGATCGAGATGGAACCGGAGGAGATTTCCTCCGGCGTCGACATGCATGCGACGGACGGCGCCAAGAAGCGCGTGTCCGGGCCGGACATCATCCGGGATCATGTGACCCGCCTGCCCGGCAAGCCGGGCGTCTATCGCATGTTCGGCGAGACGGGCGAGCTTCTGTATGTCGGCAAGGCGCGGAACCTGAAGGCGCGGGTTTCGAACTACGCCAAGATCGGCGGGCAGACGCAACGCATCGCGCGGATGATCTCGCTGACGCGATCCATGGAATTCGTGGTTACGGCGAGCGAGACGGAAGCGCTGCTGCTGGAAGCGAACCTGATCAAGCGGTTGAAGCCGCGGTTCAACATCATCCTGCGGGACGACAAGAGTTTCCCGCACATTCTGATCCGCGAAGACCATGAAGCTCCGCAGGCGCTGAAGCATCGCGGCGCGAAGCGGATCAAAGGACAGTATTTCGGGCCGTTCGCTTCGGCCGGCGCGGTCGATCATACGCTGGACACGTTGCAGAAGGCGTTCCTGCTGCGGACCTGCACCGACAATATCTACGCCACGCGTTCGCGGCCGTGCATGTTGCACCAGATGGGGCGGTGTTCGGCGCCGTGCGTGGGGCTGATCCCGCTGGATGAATATCGCGATCTGGTGCGTGAGGCTGAACGCTTCCTCAATGGCGATGCCGAGACGTTGCAGGAGCAGCTAGTGGCGCAGATGGAGCGCGCGGCGGCGAACACGGATTACGAGCGGGCGGCGGCGTTGCGCGATCGCATCCGTGCGCTTTCCTCCGTGCGCCAGTCGCAGAGCGTGAACCCAGACAATCTGGTGGAGGCGGATGTGTTCGCCATTCACTCGGAGGCTGGGCAATCGGCCGTGCAGGCCTTCTTCTTCCGGGCAGGCCAGAACTGGGGCGCCACGGTGTGGTATCCCAAGCACGATCGCGACGACACGCCTGAGCAGGTGCTGACGGCGTTCATCGCGCAGTTCTATGACGACAAGCCTGTGCCGAAGCTGATCCTGCTGAACACCGAGATCGAAGAGCCGGAACTGATGACGGATGCGCTTGAGCTGAAGGCCGAGCACAAGGTCGAGATCCGCACACCGCAGCGTGGGGAGAAGCGCGGCATTGTGGAACAGGCGCAGCTGAATGCGCGCGAGGCGCTGGGCCGGAAGCTGGCGGATACGCAGAGCCAGGCGAAGATTTTCGCCGCCGTGCAGAAAGTGTTCGACCTGGCCGAGCCGCCCAAGCGCATCGAGGTGTACGACAACAGCCACATCATGGGTACGAACATGGTGGGCGGCATGGTGGTGGCGGGGCCCGAAGGGTTCGAGAAGAACTCGTACCGCAAGTTCAACATCAAGGACGAAGAGCTCGAGCCGGGCGACGACTACGGCATGATGCGCGAAGTGATGCGGCGAAGGTTTGCGCGGCTGAGGAAGGAATATGAGGAGCTGAATGCTCCTGCGCCTGCTGATGTAGCGACAAACACCGATGTAGCGGCGGGTGACCCCCTCCCCCTTGTGGGGAGGGGCGCAGGGGTGGGGGGCGGTGCAGCGAGTGCGGACGCTTCGGACACCTCGAATGCGGAGCAGCCCCCCACCCCTACCCCTCCCCACGAGGGGGAGGGGCAGCGAAAAGCTGTCAGCTCGCCCAATGGCAGGAAGCCGGATGCTTGGCCCGATCTCGTGTTGATCGACGGTGGACTTGGACAGCTCGCTGCTGCGCGCGAGGCTATTGCGGCGCTGGGCTTTGCGCCGGGTGAGTTGAACCTTGTGGCGATTGCCAAGGGGCCGGATCGGAATGCGGGGCGGGAACAGTTCTTCCGGCCGAACCGGGCGCCGTTCCAGCTGCCGCCGAACGATCCGGCGCTGTATTACCTGCAGCGCCTGCGCGACGAGGCGCACCGGTGGGCGATTGGCGCGCACAGGGCGAAGCGCTCTGCGGCGATGACGGGGCAGAACCCGCTGGACGAGATCACGGGCGTTGGCGTGCGGCGCAAGAAGGCCCTGCTCCACCGCTTTGGCTCAGCCAAGGGCGTGAGCCGCGCGACTGTGGCGGACCTGCAGACGGTTGAAGGCGTCAACGAAGCGCTGGCGAAGCGGATCTACGATTTCTTCCACAATGGTTGAGTGGTCTGAGGTTGAGCGCTAGCTCGCCTTTGTAGGATCCAGCACCGTGGCGTCGATGGCGCGCAGCTGGCTGATGCAGGCATGCGCCGACAGGTAGGTGACGCCGCGCAACAACCTGACGGGCGGCGTCGACTCCATCAACACCTTTGCCTCGGCGAGCCCGAGGCCGGTGAACTCGCGGATGATCTTGACCACGTCGATACGGCGCGGGCCGGTCGCGAGCATGACGACGTCGAAGCTCTGGTCTTCGTCGGCGGCCGGCTCTTCCTCCGGACTATCAGGCGCAATCTGCGTGGCGGCCTCCTGATAGATCAGCGATGGCGCTTTCGAGGCTAATGTCCGCGAGCGGACCTGCTCCCATTTCTCCAGCAGCGACGCGATGTCGTCATACATCATGATCGCGTCGTCTCGCAGAGGCGCTGCGTGCACAAACAGGCTCATGCCGATGGGAAGGTCGTACTCTTCGGCGATGGCCAGCAGCAGAGCGCGCTTGTTTTCATCACTTATGTCGTCCGAGATCGACACGCCTTGCGACACGGTCGGCAGGAGCTGGCAGTAGTCTCCGGTCAGCGCGACGTAGGTGGACAGGCCGGCTCCACCACCCATGTCTTCACCCGTGATCTGCACAAGCAGGATCTGGCGACGCTTGATCACATCCTCGAGTTTATAGGCGTCCTGCCGGATCGTGTAGCGGTCGCCCGTCCATGTTCTCTCGCCATCGAGGAGCGCGTTCCGTTGTTCAACGGAGAGCTGGAAATAGTCCGGGTGGATTTGAGCGAGGTGGAGGTGCCCGGGTTGGGCGCCGGCATAATCGATGCGTGCAATCTGCCAGCGTTGATCGATCTCCATGACCTTCGCGAGATAAATGTCGCCGAAGAAGGCGGGCTCGTCCGAGGGCGCTTCTGCGCTGTCCTCCTTCTCGCCGTCGCCATCCTCCGGGACAATTACGGCCGGCGCAGGGAATGCGCGGAGGAGTTGCGTGGTGGTGGCGTCTGCATCGCTCCATGGGATCTGGTGGCGGACGCCGAGATAGTAGTGGAGGTTGTCGGAGGGGGTTGTGGCGCTGACGATGACGGGGGCGATGGTCTTGCGGTGCTGGCCGGCGAGCTGGACTTCCTGCAGCACGTCGGGGCTGTCGTTGGCGGCGGGGGTGACGATGAGGACGAGGCCGTCGCAGTTGCGGATGGCGGCGACGATCTGGCCGGGATAGGGCGTGCCGGGTTTTACGTCTCGCGGGGCGATCCAGCAGGTATGGCCTTCGGCTTCCAGCGCTGCGGCGAGCGGCTGGGCGATGGCGGCGCCGTCGCGACTGGAGTGCGATATGAAGAGAGTGGCCACGGTCGTCCTCCCAACGCGCGCGATGCTAGCGGCGTTGGGCGGGTGCGCCTAGGGGCGGCGGCTAGAGGCGACCGTTGAAGGCGAACTTGTCGAAGGCTTTCGTTGCGGGGTCGTATTCGACGCCGAAGGTGATCGTGCCACCGTCACAGATCATGACAGGTTCATTGGTCCAGAGGCCGCGGCCGGGACGGCCAGCGCCCTGATCGCGCTCGACCACGGAGCCCTGCACGCCATTGATGTAGATGATCTGCTTTCCGTCGATCAGCAGGCCGGCATACTGGCGGTAATAGTCCTGCGGCTTGGCGCCTGCATTGGGGACGGCTTTCAGGTTTGTCTCGATCTCCTCGCCGAGGGCGAATTCGAGATCGGCGATCATGGCCTTGCCGGGCGTCCACGTGCCGGTGACCGGGCCGGGGGATTTGCGCGAGCACTGGCGGGCCAGACGCTCGACCTTGTTCAGCGGCAGGATGGCGCCCTTGGCGGGGTCGAGCTGCACGATCGGCACGGGCGGGGCTTCGGGCGTGGAAACTTCTGCCGGAGGCGCAACGGCTTGTGAGCAGGCGGCGGCCGCGCCCATGACCAGCAGGATAGCGATAGTTCTGAGTTGCATTTCGGCCCTCTTCCCGATGGGCATGACTTAGAGCGGACGCGCAGAATGGCGAGGGGTTTTGCGGAGACAGAACGCCGCTGTTTATAAGCCGGAATCAGGGGCTTCCGGCCTGCCACATTCAGGGCCCATTCATGGGCGATCCGTCAAAGCTGGCGGGTAGCTCCCAACGTATCGAGTCCACCTTTTCGAGTCGGGGATATCTTGAAGCGTCCTGTTCTCCTCTCCCTCGCGGCGATGCTTGCGATTGGCGCTCCGGTGACGGCGCAGACGGCGTCGAACACGGCCGGCGCCAGCGCGGTCAGCACGCGCCCCGCCCCTGCGCCGACGGGCGCGCATGCCATGCTGGTCGACTTCACGCATGGCTTCATGACCATCCAGGCAGAATACGCCTCCAACATCCTGACCGAGACATTCGCTTCGGCCCTGCAACGCTCGCGCGACAACCTGCGGCCGGGCGGCAAGCCGATCCCCGAGGAAGTGAAGAAGGGCCTGATCCCGTTCTATTCTCCCGAGGCGCTGGAGAATGTGCGCTATGTGATCGGCGACACCAGCCCGTCTGGCGTGGCGGGCTTTGCGATCCGCAATGGCAACGCTGCTGCTGTGACCTTGATCGACACGGTGGTGTTCAAGGACGAGAGCTATGTCGGCAGCCTAGCGCTGTGGGCGCATGAGCTGCATCACGTCCAGCAGTACACGGAATGGGGCGTCTCGGGCTTTGCCGCGCGCTATGCCTATGCCTGGCGCGATGTCGAGGCGGAGGCGGGTGAGCGGGCGAAGGAATTCGTCGCCTGGTATCGCGATCGCCAGGCCGCGAGGCAGTAGCTTTCCCTTCCTGAAGAATTGTCGGAATGTCGGCGCCCGAACAGGAAGCGCTGCATGACCGAAGCCATCATCGATCCCGACCTGCCGATCATCGATCCGCACCACCATCTGTGGGATCGCCGGCCGGTGATGCACCTGATCCCGCCGCCGGTTCATGGCTTCGATCACATCAGCTTCCGCAAAGGCCACTACCTGCTCGACCAGCTGCTGGAAGATACCGGCTCGGGCCACAACATCGTGGCGACGGTCTATCTCGAATGCCGCTCGATGTATCGCGCCGATGGGCCGAACGAGATGAAGCCGGTGGGCGAGACGGAGTTCGTCAACGGTGTCGCGGCGATGGCGGCGAGCGGGCTCTATGGCAAGACGCTGGCGTGTGCGGGCATCGTCTCGACTGCCGAGCTGCTGATGGGCGCCGACGTTGGCCGCGTGCTGGATGCGCATGCGGCTGCGGGCGGCGCGCGCTTCAAGGGCATTCGCCGCTCGACCTCGTTCGATGCCGATCCGGATGTTCTGGGGCCGCTGGCCCGCAATCCGGCCGGCGTGCTGATGGAGCCGAAATTCCGCGAGGGCTTTGCCGAGCTGGGCAAGCGCGGCCTGTCGTTCGATGCGTGGATGATGGAGCCGCAACTGCCGGAGCTGATCGATCTGGCGCGACAATTCCCGGAGACGCCGATCGTGCTGGATCACGTCGGCACGCCGCTGGGCGTGGCCAGCTACAAGGGCCGCCTGCCTGAGCGCTTCAACATCTGGCGCGAAAATATCCGCGAGCTGGCGAAAAGCCTGAACGTGCATGTGAAACTCGGCGGCCTCGCCATGCCGTTCTGCAACTTCCCCTCCATGCTGTCGGAGCCCCGCGCGCCCTCCACGCAACTGGCGCAGGAATGGGGCCCCTACATCGAAACGTGCATCGAGGCGTTCGGGGCCAAGCGCGCGATGTTCGAGAGCAACTTCCCGGTCGATGAGGTGAGCTGCGATTATCCGACGCTCTGGAACGCGCTGAAGCTGATCGCGAAGGGCGCGAGCAAGGACGAGAAGCATGAGTTGTTCTTTGGGACGGCGAACCGGTTCTATCGGTTGGGGTTGTAAGCCTACGCGCTCGTGGTTCGACGAACGGCGGCTGCGCCGCCTGCTCACCATGAGCGCTAAATCACCGCTTGCCCTGTAGCGCTCATCCTGAGCAGCGCACAAAGTGCGCGTCCGTCGAAGGACGAGCGCGTCGCCACTTCCCTTCCCCAAATCGCGGGTCCATCCTCAACCCATCCGGCGCAGATCGGACGGGAGATGGAACCATGGACTTCGAGCTCAGCGAAGATAATCGCTTGCTGCGCGACCTCGTGCAGCGGTTTGTGCGCGAGATGCTGATCCCACTCGAGGGCAAGGTGCTGGAGCGGGATGCGCAGGGACAGGGCGCGTATCTCTCCCACGAGGAGCGCGACCGGATTGACACGCGCTCGCGCGATATGGGGCTGTGGGGGCTCGATGCGCCGGAGGATGTTGGCGGGGCTGATTTGCCGGCTGTGGCGATGATCGGCGTCAATATCGAGATGGGGAAGACGTGCGTTCCCTACCACCTGCCCCCGGACTCGCCGAACCTGCGCATGTTGATGGCAACGGTGAATGAGGATCAGCGCGAGCGCTATCTTGCGCCGTATGTGCAGAAGGGCACTGTCTCGGCCATCGGCATTTCGGAGCCGGGCGCAGGCGCAGACCCCGCCGCGATGATCACGCGCGCTGTGCGCGAGGGCGATGAGTGGATCATCAACGGCCGCAAGATCTGGATCAGCCGCGCACAGGAAGCGGACTTCACCATCCTGATGGCGGTGACGGATAAACAGAAAGGCGCGCGTGGCGGCATCAGCGCTTTCCTTGTCGACAAGGGCACGCCGGGGTTCAACGTGCTGCGCCGTATCCCGATGCTGGGCGGGCAGTTCACCTATGAAGTTGCGCTGGAGAATTGCCGCGTGCCGGCGGCGAACCTGCTTGGCGTCGAGGGACAGGGCTTTGCGCCGATGCAGGTGCGGCTCTCCACGCGGCGGCTGCAGATGGCGAGCTGGTCGATCGGCATGGCGCAGCGCGCGCTCGACATGATGCTGGAGTATGCGCCGCAGCGCGTGGTGTTCGGCGAGCCGCTGGCCAACCGGCAGGCGATCCAGTGGTGGATCGCGGACGCGTACACCAAGATCAAGGCAGCCACGCTGATGACGTATGAAACGGCGTGGAAGCTCGACAGGGGCGCGGATGTGCGCACCGAGATTTCCGCCGTGAAGGCTTACGCGACAGAGATGGCGTACGAAGTGCTCGACCACGCCATGCAGATGTACGGCGCCATGGGCATGACCAAGGAACTGCCGCTGGCGCTAATGCAGGCGCAGATGCGCACGATGCGCATCTATGATGGCCCGACGGAGGTGCATAAGTGGGTCGTCGCGCGGAACCTTTTGGGGTTGAAGCGCTAGATGGACTGGTTCGAGCGGCTCACCGGTTTCAGGGAGACTGACTACACGACGACGCAGAAGCGGCTGCGTATTGAGGACGGTCGCCTTTATTCGGACGCCAACGACAAGAGCCATGGCGTTGGCAGGCTGAAGCTTGTCTCGCTGGATGAGTTGCGGCGACGGCGCGTGGCGGTGCCGGGCAAACTCAAACTGTCACTGATCTCGGCGGATGCGCGCGAGCTGCATCGGCGGGAGACGAGCGCTGGGGCGCTGTTCCAGGTCGCCTCGCAGTTCAACATGCTGGAAATGACGGGGCCGAGCGTGACGCCGGAGCGCGGCGTGACGATCTATGAACACGACCGCACGCAGGGACCAGCGTGTGCAATCGCTGCGGGCGCGGCGACGATCTACCGGAACTACTTCGCGCCGGTGGGCGATCAGGTTGGACAGACTGCGAGCGGGCAGCTGAATGGTCTGGCCGATATTGGCGCGGCGCTGGCGCAGGCGACCGGCCTGCCCGTCTCCAAACTATGGAAGATGGAGAACGGCTATGCGCTGCCGGACGATCTTGGTCTCGCGGCAATCGGGCATGCGCTGTCCAGCCTGAGTGAAGACGAGTTCGACAGGATGCGTGGGCTGTTGCGTGTTGGTCTGCACGCAGATGTCGAGGTTACCGATGGTCCCACGCGCACGGGACAGCGCGTGTCGCAAGTGTTCTGCTCGGCGCTGCCGATCCGGTACAGCAGGCTCAGGACGGAAGAGTGGGAGCCGTTTGCGCGGCTCGTGCTGGAAGCGGCTTATGAGGCGACGCTTTATTGCGCGCTCGAGAATGCAGCGCGAGGTGGTTCCCGCACGGCTTATCTTACGTTGCTGGGCGCGGCTGCGTTCGGAAATCCCTTGCCCTGGGTGCTTGATGCGACAAGGCGTGCATTGGATATTTTCCGTGCTACCAGTCTCAACGTGACGATCGTTTCGTATGGTTCGCCGCCATCGGAACTCGTCAAACTCGCAGCGGAATACGAGGCTCTGCCATGACCGACCGCATCGGCGATGTGCACATATCCCGCGACGGGT
Organism: Hyphomonadaceae bacterium; assembly: GCA_965229115.1. Taxonomy (GTDB): domain Bacteria; phylum Pseudomonadota; class Alphaproteobacteria; order Caulobacterales; family Hyphomonadaceae; genus UBA7672. The sequence goes on from CBDDIR010000003.1 coordinate 2,745,726, forward strand.
TCGTCGCCACGGTGACGATTGACCGGCCGCCGATCAATGCGGTGAGCGTGGATCTGATGCGGGATCTGGCCGATGTGCTGGAAGCGCTCGACAAGGATGGCGCGAGCCGCGCGGTGGTGCTGGCGACGGCGGGCAAGGTGTTCTGCTCGGGCGCTGATCTGGCGAACCGCACATCGGAAGGTCCGATACCGGAACGGTCGATCAATCCGCTGTACGATCAGGCCGTGCGCCTGTTCTCGACCGAGCTGCCCATCGTTGTGGCGGTTCAGGGCGCAGCGATCGGCGCGGGGCTGGGGCTGGCGATGATCGGCGATTTCCGCGTGGCGGCGCCCGAGGCGCGTTTTGCGGCGAACTTCACCAAGCTGGGTTTCCACCCGGGCTTCGGCCTCACCTACACCCTGCCGCGCCTGATCGGCCGGCAGAACGCCAGCATGATGTTCCTAAGCGGCGATCGCTATGACGGGTCGGAGGCGCTGGAGATGGGGCTGGTGGATGATCTGGTCGATCAGTCCCGCCTGCTCGGCCGCGCGCAGACGATGGCGGCGACGATTGCCGAGAATGCGCCGCTGGCGATCCGCTCCACCCGCAAGACGCTGCGTGGCGATCTGCCCGCGGGTGTGCGGGCGGCGACGGATCATGAGTTCACCGAGCAGCAATGGCTGATGAAGACGGATGACTTCAAGGAAGGCGTGCGCGCCGTGAGCGAGCGCAGGCCGGGGGACTTCAAGGGGAAGTGAGCACGCGCCCGTCCTTCGACGGACGCACGCGTTCCGCGTGCTGCTCAGGATGAGCGCTACAGAGCAAGCAGTGGTTTAGCGCTCATCCTGAGCAGCCGCGAAGCGGCGTCCGTCGAAGGACGAGCGCGTAGGTCCAAAGCGCCTAGAGCGCTTCGATACCGCCGATGAAGACCTTCACGGCGCGCTCCACATGGTCGTGGATTTCCTGCGGGGTCGGGCGGTAGTTCGGCAGCATGAGCGAGCGGAACTGGAGGCGCGAGCGGACGAGGTCGAAATAGACCGAGGCGGCCAGCTCGAAGTTCTCGATCTTGATCTCGCCGGCCTTCACGCGGTCTTCAAGATAGGTGGCCAGCGCCTTGCGGATCGCCTCGGGGCCGCGCTTGGCCCACTGTTCGGCGACGTCCGGGAATTTCTTCGCCTGCGCCACCATGAGGCGCATCGTGTCCAGCGTTTCGGGCTGGGTCTGCTTGGTTAGGAAAACCTCACCAATACGCTGAAGACCTTCGCGAAGCGGTGCGTGGGCTGCGAGTTCGACGCCCATCTGCTCGGTCAGCTCGCTGACGCGGCTGTCGATCATGGCTTCGAACAGGCCCTGCTTGCCGCCGAACTGGGCGTACAGCGTGGAGAGCGATCCGCCTGCGCGGCGCACGATTTCGGCCATATTGGCCTGCTCGTAGCCGAACTCGAGGAAGACATCGCGTGCTGCGCGAAGGAAGGCGGCGCGGCGCAATTCAGCGCGGCCAGCCTCTGGCTCCTGGGCGGTGGGGGCGGCGGTTTCTACCGAATCTTCCTGCGACATTTTAATAGAAATACTCGTTATTCAGACGACTTGATACTCAAGGGTGGATCGTTACATTTCAACGGAAACGTAACACGAATTACATATCCTAGTTCTCCCCCTCGCAGGATATGTCTGCTTCCGTACAGGACAACACATAATGGCCCTGACCACCGTGAAGAAGGACTCCGAGGCGCCTCAACCCGCCGCAGGTCAGCCTGCGATTGCGCCACCCGGCGCGGCACAAACCGGCGGTTCAGGCCCGGAGAGCGCTGCGTCAGATGGTGGCAAAGGCGGCCTGCGCAAGAAGATCCTGCTCGGCGTTGCCGCAGTGGCAGCTGTCGGAATTGTGTGGTTCGCTGGCGACTGGTTCCTCAACGGCCGGTTCAACATCTCGACCGACAACGCCCAGCTTCGCTCCGACATCGCGCGCGTGACGCCGAAGGTCGAGGGCTATGTGAAGGCGATCCACGTCGCCGAAAACCAGACGGTGAAGCGCGGCGACCTGCTGATCGAGCTGGAATCGGACGAATTCGAAACCCGCCTCGCCTTCGCCAAGGCAGAGCTGGCGCAAGCCGTGGCTGACGCTGCGCAGTCCCGCGCCCGCATCACGACCCAGCGCGACAATCTGGCAGAGGCTCGCGCCGCGCGCGAAGCCGCCGACGCCTCGGCCGATCTCTCCTCCTCCGATGCGAAGCGCCTCGCCGAGCTGGCCGAGAAGGGCTGGTATCCCAAAGCCCGCCTCGAGCAGGCCGAAGCCGCCCGCCGCACCGCCGACGCCCAGCTCTCGCAGGCGACCGCCGGCATCACCGCCCAGCGCAGCCAGCTCTCCAGCGCCGAAGCTGCCGCCATCTCCGCCGACGCGAAGATTCAGGCTGCGCAAGCCAAGGTCGACGGCGCCCAGCTCGAACTGGACCGCACCCGCATCCTCGCCCCGATGGATGGCGTCGTCACCAAGAAGGATGTCGTCGAAGGCCAGATCCTGTCGCCGGGCCGCGTCGCCCTGTCGATCGTCTCGTCGAGCGATGTCTGGGTGATCGCCAACTTCAAGGAAACGCAGATCACCGACATGCGCGCCGGACAGTGCGTGAAGGTCCACGTCGATGCGCTGCCCAGCCTGCACGTCACTGGTAAGATCCAGAGCCTGTCGCCCTCGACCGGCGCCACGTTCAGCCTCGTCCCGCAGGACACCGCAACCGGCAACTTCACGAAGATCGTGCAGCGCGTGCCGGTGAAGATCCTGCTCGACAAGGAAGCGCTGGCCACGGGTCTGCTGCGTACCGGCATGCAGGTCACGGCCACGGTCTCCACCAAACCTGACTGCGAGTAACGGCGATGAGCGGCGCAGCCGCCACCGCAGGCCCGGCCGTCTATACGCCGCCCAAGCCGGGTACGCGCGAAGCCCTGATGTTGAACATCGGGTTCTTCGCGATGGTCATCGGCATGTTCATGGCGATCCTGGACATCCAGATCGTCGCCTCCTCCATCCAGCAGATCCAGGCCGGCGTCTCCGCCTCGGCTGAAGAAATCGCGTGGATCCAGACCAGCTATCTGATTGCCGAAGTCATCGGCATTCCCCTGTCCGGCCTGCTCAACCGCGCGCTGTCGATGCGCCGGCTGTTCGTCTATTCCGCGGCGGGCTTCACGCTCGCCAGCGTGATGTGTGCGCTGGCGTGGGACCTCAACAGCCTGATCGTCTTCCGCTGCATCCAGGGCTTCCTTGGCGCGGCGATGATCCCGACCACCATGGCCGCCGCCTTCACCCTGTTCGGGCCGAACCGTTCGATGATGCAGCAGGTCGCCATCGGCATGGTGGCGACGCTCGCCCCGTCGATCGGCCCGACGCTCGGCGGCTGGCTCACCGAACACATGAGCTGGCACTGGCTGTTCCTCGTGAACGTCATCCCCGGCATCATCGCGGCGACGCTGGTCTGGCGCTTCATCCCGAAACAGCCGGCGCAGCTTCAGCTCATCCGCAACATCGACATCATCGGCCTCGCCGCCATGGCGCTGTTCCTCGGCTCGTTCGAGTACGTGTTCGAGGAAGGCCCGACCGCCGGCTGGTTCGAGGACGACCATCTCATCATGTGGATGGCTCTCTGTGTGATCGGCGGCTTCATCTTCTTCTGGCGGGCGCTCACGCGCGCCAACCCGGTGGTCGACCTCAAAGTGTTCAAGGACCGGAACTTCGCTGTCGGATCGATGGTGGCCATCGTCGTCGGCTTCGGTCTGTTCGGCTCGGTCTATCTGACGCCCCTCTTCCTCGGCACCGTGCGCGGCTACAACTCGCTGCAGATTGGCCAGATCATGAGCGTGGGCGGCATCGCCATGTTCATTGGCGGCCCCATCGCTGGCGCGCTGATCCGCAAGATCGACCCGCGCATCGTCATGGCTTTCGGGCTCAGCATCGCAGCCATCGGGCTTTACTGGAACAGCTTCCTCACCGCCGACGCCTCGTTCGAGGAACTGTTCTGGCCGCAGGCGCTGCGCGGTGCGGGCCTCATCATGGCGATGGTGCCCTCCAACTTTGTGGCGCTGGGTACCCTGCCGCCGCTCAAGCTGCCCAACGCGACCGGCCTTATCACCGTCTGCCGCAACCTCGGCGGCGCGGTGGGCCTGGCAGCGCTCAACACCATGCGACTGAACTATACGAACCTGCATAGCCAGGAGATTTCCGCCGGCCTCGACCCGTCACGCCCTGAGGTTCAGGACTGGCTGATGCAGGCTGAAGCCACGCTACGCGCCAGCGGCGTCGCCGACCCGACCAACAGCGCCATCGGTCAGCTCACCCGCCGGATGCAGACAGAAGCGGCCGTGATGACCTTCAACAACCTGTTCCTGGCGATGTCGATCTGCTTTGCGATCATGATCCTGCTGGTGCCGCTGCTGAAGAAGCCGGCAGCCGCCAACGCCAGCGCGGCGAAGGAAGCGCACTAAGAGAAAGGCCCGCCCCACATTGGTTGGGCGGGCCTTTTCCTAGTCCAGATGCAGGTAAGCTGAGTCGAAGCTCGAGATTTCCGCCAGGCGATCGCGATCCAGCAGATCAATCGCACCCTTGCGGTATTCGGCGGTCTTCTCTTCCGACAGGCGCCGGAACGTCCGGTTCACGTGGATCACGCTGATCCCGAGAATGTCGGCGAAGTCTTCCTGATTGAGCGGCAGCTCGATCGTCTTGCCGCGCATCAAGCCGATGGCCGAGAGCCGCGCCTCAAGCTCGCACAAGGCATGCGCCAGCTTTTCGAGACTGTCGCGGCGGCCCAGAGAGACCACACGCTCGGCCAGGATCGAGTCCTCCTGCCCCATCGTCCAGGCGATGGCGGCCGCGAGGCCCGGATAACGCTCGAACAGCTCTGCGCCTTGTGGCGCGTCTATGCGGATCACGCTGACGGATGTCCGCGCGGTCAGATCGAAGCCGGACGTCTTGAACAGCAGGCTGTCGGCGCAGAGGATGTCGCCAGGAAGCGCGTAGTTCACGATCTGGCGGCGTCCTGAAGCAAGCCCGCGCGATTTGAACGCCCACCCGGACTCAACGAGATAGAGTTGCGGGCAGCGCTCGTTCTCTTTGACGATCGGACGATTGGCGGAAATCTCGATACGATCACGCGCCAGCGCCTTGACGTCGCGCACGAGCGTTTCGGTGAACCCGTTAAGGCTCGTCATCTTCCGGCGAAGCAGTTCTGCCGCTTTATCGATGGGGGAATCGGTCCTGTACATATCGGTGGCGTCCATCAACGCCCCGAGCCGACGCGACAGGCCGCGCCAACCTTCGAACTACGCGTAATGATCCCAACACGGATAAAGGAGCACAGTAATTTTGCTCGGTTAGGCATGTCGCACCTTCGCTAGTCCCACCTGACCCGAATATCTCAGGCAAACCGAACGCGACTTTGCTCAGATTAGTTCCGTGCTAAAAAACTTTCAAAATCAGTGAGTACGGTCTTTCCCCCGAATGTTCCGGCATTAGCACAGACAATGTCGGGGTCATTTCGTGGCGATGTCGGGTCAAAGTCGCAACGTTTTCTAGGAAACCATGATGACGCGCACGGGAGGTCGGCGAACCATCCGTATCCGGAGCCATCGCGGCATTCGATAAGACACTTGAGAGTGTCCGGGCTTTGGCCTCGCCCTCTTGTGCTGGACAGGGCGATCCCTAACTCATGGCAAGGTGAACGTCGCGGCCTTCGGGCGCGTTCGTCCGCCTGAGGGATGCCGATGCCGGGTCCCGCTTTTCGCCTGCCGACTGCTTCATACAAGGGTCAGACAATACATGGACTTTGAACGCTATACCGAGCGCGCCCGCGCAGCCGTACAAAGCGCCCAGACGAGCGCGCTTGCCGGCGGCCATCCGCAGATACTTCCCGAACACCTCGTCAAGGCGATGTTCAGCGACCGCGACAAGCTCGCGCTGAACCTCATCCGCGCTGCAGGCGGCGATCCCGACCTCGCGCAGCAGAACATCGACAAGCTGATCGACGCACTGCCGAAATCCACAGGCGGCTCGCAGCCGGGCCTGAGCCAGGATCTGGCGCGCCTGTTCCAGCTTGCAGAAGAAGAAGCCACCAAGGCGGGCGACGACTACGTCACCACCGAGCGCCTGCTGCTGGCCGTCACCAAGACCAAGGGCAAGGCCGCCGACGCGCTGAGCATCGCTGGCGCCACGACCGGCGCGCTGGTGAAAGCCATCGCCGATCTCCGCAAGGGCCGCACCGCCGACACGGCGACGTCCGAGGAGAAATACGAAGCCCTCAAGAAATACGCCCGCGACCTCACCGAGGCGGCACGTAACGGCAAGCTCGATCCGGTCATCGGCCGTGACGAGGAAATCCGCCGCTGTATCCAGGTGCTGAGCCGCCGGACCAAGAACAACCCCGTCCTCATCGGTGAGCCCGGCGTGGGCAAGACCGCCATCGCGGAAGGCCTAGCCATCCGCATCGTCGATGGCGACGTGCCGGACAGCCTGAAAGAGAAAAGCCTCATGTCGCTCGACATGGGCGCGCTGATCGCTGGCGCGAAATTCCGCGGCGAGTTTGAAGAACGCCTGAAGTCCGTTCTCCAGGAAGTGACGCAAGCCGAGGGCCAGATCATCCTGTTCATCGATGAGATGCACACGCTGGTCGGCGCCGGTAAGGCCGATGGCGCGATGGATGCGTCCAACCTGCTCAAGCCCGCCCTTGCGCGCGGCGAGCTGCACTGCGTTGGCGCGACCACGCTCGAGGAATACCGCAAGCACGTCGAGAAGGACGCCGCCCTCGCCCGCCGCTTCCAGCCCGTCTTCGTAGGCGAGCCGACGGTCGAGGACACGATCTCGATCCTGCGCGGCCTGAAGGAGAAGTACGAAGTCCACCACGGCATCCGCATTTCGGACGCCGCGATTGTGGCCGCCGCGACGCTCTCCAACCGCTACATCACAGACCGCTTCCTGCCGGATAAAGCCATCGACCTGATGGACGAAGCCGCTTCGCGCCTGCGCATGGCTGTGGAGTCCAAGCCTGAAGAGCTGGACGAGGTGGACCGCCGCCTGATGCAGCTGCGTATCGAGGTGGAAGCGCTGAAGAAGGAGAAAGACGACGCCTCGCGCGATCGCCTGAAGCGCCGCGAAGCCGAGATCAAGGAACTGCAAGCGAAGTCCGACGAGATCACCTCTGCCTGGAAGGCCGAGAAGGATCGCCTCGCCGGCGGCACGCAGGCCAAGGAACGTCTCGATAAAGCCCGCGCAGAACTCGCCGACGCCGAGCGCCGCTCGGACTGGGCGCGTGCGGGCCAGATCAAGTATGGCGACATCCCCGCCCTCGAAAAGCTGATCACCGACGCCGAAGGCAAGGAAGATGGCGCTGCCGAAGGCAAGCCGCTGGTGAAAGAAGTGGTCGATGCCGAAGCCATCGCCGCCGTCGTCTCACGCTGGACGGGCATCCCCGTCGACAAGATGATGGAAGGCGAGCGCGAGAAGCTGCTGCAGATGGAAGACAAGCTGCGCCAGCGCGTTGTCGGCCAGGAGGAAGCGCTCGAGATCGTCTCCAATGCCGTCCGCCGCGGCCGCGCCGGCCTGCAGGACCCGAACAAGCCGATCGGCTCCTTCATGTTCGTCGGCCCCACCGGCGTCGGCAAGACCGAGCTGACCAAGGCGCTGGCCGAATTCCTGTTCGACGATGACAGCGCCGTGCTCCGCATCGATATGTCGGAGTATATGGAGAAACACGCCGTCAGCCGCCTGATCGGCGCGCCTCCCGGCTATGTCGGTTATGAAGAAGGCGGCGCGCTGACCGAAGCCGTCCGCCGCCGCCCCTATCAGGTCATCCTGTTCGACGAGATCGAGAAGGCGCACCCGGACGTGTTCAACACGCTCCTGCAAGTGCTCGACGATGGGCGTCTGACAGACGGCCAGGGCCGCACGGTGAACTTCAATAACACGGTCATCATCATGACCTCCAACCTCGGCGCCCACGCGCTGGCGGAGGACAAGTCAGAGGGTGAAATCTCGGGCCCTGCCCGCGATGCCGTGATGGAAGCGATCCGCGCGCACTTCCGTCCGGAATTCCTGAACCGCATCGACGAGATCGTCTTCTTCAAACGCCTCGGCCGTTCGGAAATCGACCGGATCGTGAGCGTCCAGATGAAGCGCCTCGAGAAGATCCTCGCCGACCGCCGCATCACCATCCAGCTCGACGAGCCGTCGATGCAGTGGTTGGCCGAGCGGGGCTACGACCCGGTCTATGGCGCCCGTCCGCTCAAGCGCGCGATCCAGAAGGAGCTGCAGGACCCCCTCGCCCGCCTCATCCTGGAAGGCCGCATCAATGACGGCGACGACGTCAAAGTCACGGTCGACAAGGAAACCGGCGTGCTCGCCCTCAATGGCGTGCCTGCACAGATGAAGCGCGCTGCGATGAACTAGCGGGCGCTAGCAAGCCCAAACAACAACGCGCCGTGGTCATCCCACGGCGCGTTTTTCGTTTCCCGTCCGCCCGAACTAGAAGTCCGCGCGCAGCCCGATGCTGATGCGGCGGCCCGAGAGCTCGTTCATCGTCGGGAAGGACGGGTGCATGGTGTAGCCCGTCGCCGCTTCGTCCGTGATGTTGATGCCCTTGATGCTGAGCTGCATGTTATCCGAGATGCGATAGCCGAACGAGATATCGAACTGGCCGTAAGCATCGCGCCAGATCGGATACATCTCGTAGCCGATGCCTTCGACGTACGCGCCGCGATAGTTGTACGAGACGCGCGCGTCGAACGTGTCGTTCTCGTAGTACAGCGTCACGTTGTAGGTTTCGTCCGACAAGCCAACCGGCGGGGTCGGGATGCCGATGATCGACTGGCCAGTCAGCGAGCTGTCCAGCATCGTGTAGTTGGCGTTGATGCCGAAGCCTTCCATCGCCTCATTGAACATGCCGAACGGCAGGATGCCGACCACCTCGACGCCGCTCACATCATACGATCCCGACGCGTTCACCGGCTGGTACACGTCGAACTCGTAAACGCCGTCGATCGTGCCGTTGGCGTTGTATTTGGTGACGTTCGGCACCGTGCCCGTCAGCTGGCTGCGGACAACGCCCTCGATTTCCTTCCAGAAGTACGAAGCCGCCAGAAGGCCGCCATTCTCGAAGTACTTCTCGACGCCGACTTCCCACTGCTTGGCATAGGTGGGCTTCAGGTTGGGGTTGCCATCCGTGAAGCGGAAGGAGTTGAAGTTGGCCGTGCGCTTGTAAGCCAGGTCCGTCAGGGCCGGGCGCATCAGCGTTTCCGAAGCCGCGCCGCGCAGCAGCAGGCCGTCCATCACCTCGACGGTGAAGTTCAGGCTCGGCAGCGCTTTCTTGTAAGACCCCTCGCTCGAAATCGGGTTCGGCGTGTAGCCGGTCGTGCCGTTCGGGTTCTGCACCTGGTGATATCCCGACGAGTTCACGGTCGTGTCGACATAGCGAACGCCAGCATTCACATCGACCGGCACATAGCCCACGTCGAAGGCGAAGTCGGCCATGGCGTAGAGGCTCGTGACCTTCTCATCGACTTTATAATACTGGCTGACGTCGAACGGCGTCGAGAAGCCGGCATAGCGGAAAGTGCTGCGGGCATAGTCGTTGGACACCTGCCGCCAGTTGAGCGCGCGCGGCTGATAGCCGATGCCGCCAGCGATGTCGGTCACCCATTGCAGCTCGCTCTGGGCCAGCGTGCGGGTGTTGAGCCAGGCCGTGCTGCCCGCAGACGGACCCTGGATGTTGAGCGCGCCATAATTGCGCTCCTTCGACTTGTCCGTGTAGCGCGCGCCGACTTCAATCGCGGCCAGCGCCGGAAGGAAGTCGAGACGCATGTCGTGGCGATAGCTGAGCTCGGCGGCGACCTTGTCGTCCGTGATGGCTTCGAGGGTCGTTTCATACGCTTCGAACAGATAGCTGTTCGGCGCATTATACATGTCGATCGTGGCGGGGTTGGCGCTCGGGATCGTCTCGCCGCCATTGGCGGTCCAGCGCGTGCGCGAGGGCGCGTAGGCCACGTGCTTCAGGTTGGCGAAGTCGATGGTCTTCTCCGCGCCCGAATAGCCGACCAGCGCGTTGAGCTTCCAGTCGTCGCCGCTCCAATCCATCTCGGCGCTGAGCTGGCTGTAGTCGGTCTCGCTGATGCGCTCCTTGCTGAGGAATTCGTGCTGGGTCGCGGTGTAGGAAACGTCGCGCAGCACGACCATGCCGAACTCCGACAGCGTGGTCTTGTCGTATTCGTGGATCGTCTCGAAGGTCGAGCGGCTGGAGGCGGAATAGCCGGCCGCATCGTACTCGTCCTCAGTCGCGTCATAGCTGCCCAGCATGGCGTCGAACGTCAGGCTGAAATTGCTGCTCGGCTTGTATTGCAGCGAGGCGGTCGCGCCCAGCTTGTCCTGATCGTTCAGATAGACACGGTCGCCGACCTTATCTTGGAAGATGATGCGGCCCGTTTCATCGCGGTTGGAGCGGTTCTGCACCACAACGCCTGCATCGCGCGCCAGCACGGCGGCGGCCTGGTTGCCGCGCGTGCCCGAGACTTCGAGGAAGCGGAAGCTGGGGCGGAAGTTGATGCCCGAGTTGGAGTCCGTGCGGTTCGTGCGGTTGGCCGTCGACAGCGACACCAGCGCACCCCAGTCGCCCCACGTGTTCGAGGCGAGGAAGGAGAAGCGCGGATCGGTTTCTTCGGAGATCGAGTTGTAGGCGCCCTCGGCCGAAGCAACCAGCTTGAGGCCGTCATAGTCGAACGGACGCGCCGTGGTGATTTCGACGGAGCCTGCGATACCGCCCTCTTCCTGCGCCGCAGTCGGCGACTTCATCACCGTCACCTGCTGGATGATTTCGGACGCGAAGATGTCGAACTCGACATCACGGCCGCCGCTGCCCGAGGCGGTGGCGAGGTCGTTGATGGTGACGTGCGTGAACTCCGAGGGAAGACCGCGCACCATGACGCGGCTGCCGAGGCCCTTGTTGCGGTCGATCACAACGCCCGGCACGCGTTGCAGCGCTTCCGAAAGGTTCTGTTCCGGGAAGTTGGCAACGTCAGTGGCGACGATCGAGTCCGAGAAGGCGATCGTGTTTTCCTTGATGTCGACAGCCTTCTGAAGGCTGCGCGCATAGCTGCCGTTGATGACGACGACATCGCTGGTCTGCTCCGGCTGCGCCGCGGCGGGCGCCGGTGGAACCGTCTCCTGTGCGTTCGCAGGAAGCGCCATTGCAACGCTGATCGCCGACAGCGCCGTTGCAGATAGGATGTGTCGTTTCATAGTCCTCGTCCCTCCGACGCCGTGCGCGTCAATCGGGCGAGGCTGGTAGGGGACGCGATGCGACGCGTTCAAACCAAAGTTTTATGAAACCGCGGCGACGCCTGCGCTGCAGCGGTAATCACCATTCTGCGGAGTGCGGCCACAGCGCAGCGAGCACGCAGCACGCGAGGAATCGCGATCACATTGCGTCGCTACGCGGAAGGGTCGTCGCTCGCGAAGTCGCGAGGCGATCAATCGGTGATAATCTTGGCGATCGATTTAACCATCACGGCGCGACGCCGTTTCGCGTCGAGCACGAAGCGCGGCCTTCGCACACGCGAAATATGTCACCAAACTGCCACAAGCATCCAAGAACCGGTGCCCCTGCCACAGGTTCTCGTTGCGTCATGCATTGCTCGGCGTGCCCCCGCAAACCAGCTTGTCCGGCACGGTCGCCCCTGATGGGCGCTAGAGGGACAATAAGAATGTTTCGTACAATGAAGTCTGCCATCCTGGCTGGCGTTGCTGCGACTCCGCTACTGCTCGGCGTGGCTATGGCGCAACAGGCTGCTCAACCCGCCAGCGACGATGTCGTCATCGTCACCGGTACGCGCGTGCAAAACCGGTCAGCGCTGGATACCGCCGTGGCCGTCGACGTTATCCCGACCGCCGTGCTCGAAGCCGGCGGCGTCACCGAAGTGAACCAGGCGCTGTCGGTCGCGCTGCCCTCCTTCAACTTCCCGCGTCCCTCGCTGAACGACGGCACGGACACGATCCGTCCCGCCACGCTGCGCGGCCTCTCGCCTGACCAGACGCTCGTGCTCGTGAACTCCAAGCGCCGCCACGCGGCCTCGCTGGTCAACGTCAACGGCTCGATCGGCCGCGGCTCGTCGGCTGTCGACATGAACACCATCCCGACTGCCGGCGTGCAGGCTGTCGAAGTCCTGCGTGACGGCGCCTCGGCACAGTACGGCTCGGACGCCATTGCGGGCGTCATCAACGTTCGCCTGCGTGAAGCCAACTCGGGCGGCAACATCACCGCCTCGTACGGCCAGCGCGAAACCAGCTACGACGTTCCGACCAACCCCTTCCCCACCAACCTCGGCCTTGCGCCCGCGCCGGGCACGCTCAGCCGTGACCGCAGCGACGGCCGCGTGCAGACCGTGTCGGGCTGGATCGGCCTGCCGCTGCTGACGGACGCGGGCTTCCTCACGCTGTCGGCCGAATACAAGAAGCAGGAACACACCGAGCGCGGCGGCTATGACACGCGCCAGCAGTACGCCTTCGTCAACGGCGCGCCGAACCCGAAAGAAGCCACCGCCCACCGCTGGAACGCCTGGTCTGGCGAACCGGAGATGGACCAGTACACCGTGATGGCCAACGCCGGTTATGATCTCGGCCAGGACGCCGAGCTCTATGGCTGGGCCGGTTACCAGAACCGCGAAGCTGTCTCCGCCGGCTTCTTCCGCCGTCCGCTCGACGACCGCAACATCTCGTCGATCTATCCCGACGGCTTCCTGCCGCTGATCAACCCGACCGTCACCGACTACTCGGGCGGCTTCGGCACGCGCTTCAAGCTGGCTGACTGGGACATGGATACGTCGCTGGTTTACGGCAAGAACAAGATGGAGTTCGACATCATCAACACGCTGAACCGCTCGATTGGACCTTCGTCCAAGAAGCAGTTCGACGCGGGTGGCTTCGAGTACGAACAGGTCGTCTACAACCTGTCGGGCGTGAAGCAGTATGATGTGGGCTTCGCCACACCGCTGAACGTCGCCACGGGCGTCGAATTCCGCCGCGAGTTCTACGGCATCTTCGCCGGCGAGCCGGACAGCTGGCGCAATGGCGGCGTGCTCCTGAACGGCGCCCCGACGCCGTCCGGCGCGCAGGTCTTCCCGGGCTTCCGTCCGGCCAACGAAGTCGACACCAACCGCGACGCCATCGGCGTCTATGTCGACCTCGAGACCAACATCACCGACGCCCTGCTCGTCTCCGCCGCCGTGCGCGCCGAGGACTATTCGGACTTCGGCGACACGGTCACGGGCAAGCTCTCGGCCCGCTACGACTTCAACGACATGTTCGCCCTGCGCGGCTCGGTGCAGAACGGCTTCCGCGCGCCCTCGCTGCAGCAGCAGTTCTTCGCCACCACGTCGACCAACTTCATCAACGGCGTGCCATTCGAGATCACGACCTTCCCGGTCTCCGATCCTGTGGCCGTCGCCCTGGGCGCCAAACCGCTCACGGCTGAAGAGTCGCTCAACTACTCCGTCGGCGCAGTCTTCCGCTTCGACGACATCAACATCACCGTCGACGGCTATCGCATCGACATCGACGACCGCATCGTGCTGTCGGAGAACCTGACGCAAGCCAACGTCCGCACCTACCTGCAGTCGCAGGGCTTCGTCGGCGTCGGCGGCGGCCGCTTCTTCATCAACGGTGTTGATACGGAAACGCAGGGCGTCGACATCGTCGCCAACTACTCCATGCCGGAAACCGACTTCGGCAAGTTCGGCTTCACCTTCGGCGCCAACTTCTCGAAAACCGACGTGACGCGCGTTCCGGCCATCCCGGTCCTCGCCACGCTCAACCCGGCTCCGGAACTGTTCAGCCGCGTCAATGTGCTGACGCTGGAAAAAGGCCAGCCCAAGGACAAGTTCACCTTCGGCGTGACCTGGGAAATGGGCGCCTTCAGCGCTGGCGCTCGCGCTATCCGCTACGGCGAGATCCTCGTGCCGGGCACGACCGCAGCGCTCGACTTCCAGATGTCGCCGAAAACGGCGCTGGACCTCGATGCGTCGTGGGCTCTGAACGACATGGTGAAGTTCACCGTCGGCGCAGACAACGTGTTCGACGAATACCCCGATGCGCTGACGCCGACCCTGAACGGCACCAACAACGTGCCCTTCTCGTCGACCTCGCCGCTCGGCTACTCCGGCCGCTTCGTCTATGCCCGCGTGGGTGTCGACTTCTAAGGCTGACGACAAACGAAACGCCGAAACGCGCCGGGTTCACCCCCGGCGCGTTTTGTTTTTCCGGTATGTTTGCGGCATCCGCACACAAGCAATTCAGCCGGCTCGCTGGCGACGACAGGCCGCGGCCGCCCGCCCAGATGCCCTTTCCCGCTACGTCACAGCCGAACGCCTCCCTGCGCGGGGCAAAAAATCGCCTCTCTCCAAGGTTTTCGCACACGGACATTGCTTTCACGGCCGCGTGAACAGGCTACGCTGATGCGCGAAAGGCACACGTAGGGGCTTCTTCCCTCTCTCTGCCGCATGTGCGAATAGCGATGACTCGCGCTCGGGGGGGCTCGTGTTAGCGTAGTGGATCACAGCAAAGGCCCAGTCTGCATGACCGGCATTCGCACTATCGGCGTCATCGGCGCCGGACAGATGGGTAACGGCATCGCGCACGTATGCGCTCTGGCCGGCTTTGATGTTGTTCTTAACGACGTGTCCGCCGACCGGCTGGAAGCCGGGATCAAGACGATCCAGCGCAACCTCGATCGCCAGGTCGCCCGCGAGATGATCACGCGCGACCAGCGCGACGCAGCCGTGAAGCGCATCCGCTCCACCACCACCCTCAAGGATTTCGGCGACGTCGATTTCGCCATCGAGGCGGCCACCGAGAAGGAAGCCGTCAAGCGCGCCATCTTCGACGAAGTCTGCGCCAACATCCCGAAGACCTCGATGCTGGCGACCAACACCTCGTCGATCTCGATCACGCGCCTCGGCGCCGCCACCGACCGCCCGGAGCGCTTCATCGGCCTCCACTTCATGAACCCCGTGCCGCTGATGAAGCTGGTCGAGGTCATCCGCGGCCTAGCCACCGATCAGCAGACCTATGACGCCGCCGTCCACATCGTTGAGCGTCTGAACAAGCACGTCACCAACGCCGAAGACTTCCCGGCCTTCATCGTCAACCGCGTCCTGATGCCGATGATCAACGAAGCCGTTTACACGCTCTATGAAGGCGTCGGCACGGTTGAATCGATCGACACCGCGATGAAGCTCGGCGCGAACCATCCGATGGGCCCGCTTGAACTCGCGGACTTCATCGGCCTCGATACCTGCCTCTCCATCATGCAGGTGCTGCACGATGGTCTCGCCGACACGAAATACCGTCCCTGCCCGCTGCTCGTGAAATACGTGGAAGCTGGTTGGGTGGGCAAGAAAGCCGGCCGTGGCTTCTACGACTATCGCGGCGACAAGCCCGTACCCACGAGATAGATCTACACACTGACCAGAAGGACCCGGCTGCACACCGGGGGACGTGACGCATGGCCGTAGTCCTGATCACCGGCGCAAACCGTGGCATCGGCCTCGCGCTCGTGAAGGCCTATGCCAGCCGCCGCGACAAGGTCTATGCCGCAACCCGCGCAACCTCAGACCGCACCGAGCTCGACGCCTTCGCGCAGACACAGCCGAAATGGGTCGAGGTCATCGAGATGGATGTGGCCGACCCGGCGGAGATCGGCCGCGCCCGCCGCAAGCTGGAAGCCGAACCCATCGACGTGCTCATCAACAATGCCGGCATCAGCGGGCCTGATCGGCAATCCGCCACCGACATGGATTATGATGGCCTCGCAGAAGCCTTCGGCATCAACACCATCGCGCCCCTGCGCGTCGCCAACGCCTTCCTGCCCAATGTGAAAGCCGCCAAGGGCAAGATCGTCACCCTGTCGAGCCAGATGGGCGCCACCGGCGCCTCGTCCGACAGCCTCGCCTATCGCGTCTCGAAGCAGGCAGTGAACCGCCTGATGCGCGCGCTCGCGACAGAGCTGAAGCCGCAAGGCGTGCCCGTGCTGATCGTCCACCCCGGCTGGGTGAAGACCGACATGGGCGGCGAGAGCGCGCCGCTCGCGCCCGAAGAAAGCGCGAGCCAGATGCTCAAGCTGATCGACAAGTTCGATCTCGCTTCGACCGGCCGCTTCCTCGCCTGGAACGGCAAGGAGCTTGCGTGGTAAGTCCGCCGCGCAGCGCCAGTTCGCTGCGTGCCGGACTGTACTGGGCCTACGTCACTATCCTCGCCGCCGCGTCGATCTTCTGGCTGGCCATCGCCTCGCCGATCATCCGGCCCACGCTGCCGTCTAATCCGCAGAACATCTTCTTCTGCTTCTTCGCCGGCATCGCCATCGCAGACGCCGCCGCCCACGCCATCAGCGACGTGGCAGGCATCTGGAAGCCGCACGACCTCGGCCTCGCCTCCGCCCCGCGCCGCAAGTTCAGCGCCCGCCGGCTCTTCTTCACCGACGTGAAGCGCCTCATCTCGCATCTCACCGCGCTGCCGATCATCGCGATGATGAGCTATTCCTACCAGCTGCTCTCACCCGCCATCGAAGCCCGCATCTTCGGGCCGGAAGCAGCCCAGGGCCTGCCGTTCTGGAACTTCGTCTCGCAGAGCATCATGGGCGGCGTCGACGTCTTCGGCTTCTTCCTCAGCCAGGACGCAAAGACATCCCTCCAGCAAACCCTCCACCTCGTCGAACTCCAACCGAAGAGCTTCGAAGCCGGCGCGATCCTGGCGGGCCTCAAACTCTACGGCGTCCTCATCTTCATCTCGACGTTGAGGGTGCTAGGCGCGCCGGTGGTGATCCTGCGCACGTGGAATGCGAGCCGGAAGAAGCCGAAGAAGAAACCGACCAAGGCGTAAGCACGCGCTCGTCCTTCGACGGACGCGCACTTCGTGCGCTGCTCAGGATGAGCGCTACAGGTACGCTCGCAGTTTAGCGCTCATTCTGAGCAGCCGCGTAGCGGCGTCCGTCGAAGGACGAGCGCGTAGACGCCACCCAAAACAAAAGAGCCGGCCCAACAGGACCGGCTCTTTCAAACTCAGACCAGAGCTAAGCTCTAGTACTTCTTGCCAGCTGCCTTGGCTTCTTCCACGCGCGCACCCGACAGGATGCCCGGCAGAGCGTAGTTGCCTTCGTGGCAGGCGTATTCGAACAGGCGCTGCGTCTCGAGCGGGTGGAACTCGTACTCGCCGCCCCAGGCAGCATCCCACAGCGTCGGATCTTCAACCTGGAACGAGTAGAACAGGCGGTCATCGGCAACGCGCTTGAACTTCTCGGTGACCTTCAGGTCTTTCCACGAGCCCATGAATTGCTGGCTCTGCGGAATGTTGATGGTCTCGACCACCAGCGTGTCGCCTTCCCACCAGCCGATCGAGTCGCCGAAGTACGGACGAACGTCGTCCGTGCGGTGTTTCGAGTTCAGGCGGATGATGCGCACGTCGTGGTTCATCTCGACCTGGATCAGCACGCTGTCCGGCGTTTGGATGAACTGGTAGTTGTTGTTGTAGAAGCCGTTGGCGAACATCGGCGGGCCGCCGTTACGGCCGAACGACACGATGCAGCGCTCGCCAGCCGAACGCGATTCCATGTTCTCGAATGCGCCGCCTTTCTTGACGGGGCTCTCGCCGATGTGGGCCATGAAACCCGGCACTTCGGCGTTGGCGACTTGAGCGCCAGCCTTGCGGGCCGGCGGCGAGCCGGTCGGCGTGGTCAGCAGCGAGGTGCGCGCTTCACCGTTGACGCGCATGACGTGGTTGCCCGGGTCGAGCCAGCCGCGGTTGTAGCCGCCGACATCGCCGCCAGCGGCAGCGAACTCGGGACGTTGCACGGTCGTCTTGGCGACGAAGTCAGCCGGTGCGTTCGGATCGGTCGGCGCGTTGCCTTCCTCGATCTCGATCTGCACGTCGCCTTCCAGCTTCTGGACCTGCGCGTCCGTCAGCACGGCCTGATCCTTGAGAGCGGCCGGGCGCGTCAGCGGCGTCAGCGACGCGTTCGACCAGATGCCCATGAAGTTCGGGGCGCCCCACGCGGTCTTCGGCGCGGTGTAGGCCGGATACGGCTTGGTGGGATCGTATTTCGGAGCAGCCTTCGGTGCGGCGTTCTCTTTCACGCCAAGCGCTTGCTGCGCGTTGGCCGGAGCGACTGCCATGATGGCGGCGAGAGCAGTTCCAATAGCAAACAAGGCAGCGCGGCGCACGAATAGCCTCCCGGGGAGTTATAGCCGCCCTGACAGCGGCAAGTTATTGTCTAACGCCTACGGCGAAAGGTTCCGTCGGGCAATGGCCAGTGTGAATACCGGACGCGCGGTCGCATGCCGCAAATGCCCGTTTTTGTGGCCTTGCCGCAAAGACGCCCGTTCAAATCCGCATGAGGGGGCGGCGCCGCTTACGTAAGGGCCTCCCTAACGTCAATTCGGGCGTCAATTCAGGTCGCGCATGGCCGCCGTCAAAGTCGGCCCGATCTCCGCGTTCAGCACCAGATCCGCGATCTCGTCCATGGGCGTCGGATCGCGGTTGAGAATCGCCAGCCGCGCCCCGTTCTGCTTGGCTTTCACCGGGAAAAGCGCCGCCGGCGTCACCACCAGCGACGAGCCCAGCACCAGGAACAGATCGCACGCCTGCGTCTCCGCTTCCGCCCGCAGCATCGGCTCCTCCGGCATCTGCTGCCCGAACGAGATCGTCGCCGTCTTCACCAGCCCGCCGCAGTCCCGGCATGTGGGGATCACCCCGCCCTCGAACACCGGCTGCAGCTCCTCCAGCTCGTGCCGCAAACCGCACTCCAGGCACGTCGCATAACTCGCATTGCCATGCAGCTCGACCACATTGCCGTCCGGCACGCCCGAAGCCTGATGCAGGTTGTCGACATTCTGCGTGATCACCGCCGGGCACTTCCCGCTCGCCACCAGACGCGCGACCGCGAAATGACCCTGGTTCGGCTCCTTCCCCGTCCAGCCCGCAGCGCCCGAGAAAACCCGCGTCCACGCCTCCCGCCGCTTGGCCTCCGACCCCACGAACTCCTGGAAGTAGATCGGCTTCATCTTCGACCACACGCCGCCGGGCGACCTGAAGTCCGGTATCCCCGACTCCGTCGAAATCCCCGCCCCCGTGAACACCACGATGCGCGAGGCGCGCTTCAGCTCTTGAGCAAGTTGGTCAGCAGCGGATTGGGGCATTCCCACAACATGCGCGATCAGTCACGCAAAACAAGCATTACACGGGACTCGTCAGTAACACGCCCGAACACGCGCAAGTTTTCCGCACTGGAATCAACACGCCGGGAAAATCATCCGCTGTCACCGCATTTCCGATTCGCTTTTTGCGCAACCCCAAGCCTAGGATTGTCCAACGGGTTGAAGACAGACGTTGGTGGGTGGCTATCAATGAAGCTTCGAGACGTGCTCGACCACGACCGCCTGCTGCTGGTCGCGTGCAATGACTGCCATGGCAAGACGCCGCTCGATCCGGCCCGCTTCGCGCTACGCGTTGGGGTGCATACGGACGTTGCAGATCTCATCCACGAACTGAACTGCCCGGTGTGCGGCTCGGCTGACATCGAGATCGGATCGCACTCGCCCGTCGAAGCGCTGCGCCCCGCCGCCAGCGCGCCCGCGGAAATCGCCCGCCCCTAGCGCCAACTTGCGCCGTCCCTGACGCAGTCCTATGCCTGCTCCCGCAATCCAAGGGAGCAGACGCATGGCCGACCTCATCGAGACCAAACAGGACGGCATCGCGATCCTCACCATGAACCGCCCCGAGGCGCGCAACGCGCTCTCGCAGCCCATGCTCGCCGCCCTGCTCGAAGCCCTGCCGCGCCTCGCCGCTGATCCCTCGATCGGCGCCGTCGTCATCACCGGCGCCGGCGGCGCGTTCTGCGCAGGCGGAGACGTCAAAGGCTTCGCCGCGACCGAAGGCGGCGCGAACCACGGCCGCTCGCCGGAAGAAGCCGCCCACGCACTCCGCCAGTCGATGGAAGTCTCGCGCTGGCTGCACGACATGCCGAAGATCACCATCGCCTCGATCCCCGGCGCCGCCGCCGGCGCCGGCCTCTCCATCGCTCTCTCCTGCGACTTCCGCATCGCAGCCAAAGGCGCGAAGATCACCACCGCCTTCGCCAAGGTCGGCCTCTCGGGCGATTTCGGCGGCACCTACTTCCTCACGCAACTCGTCGGCACGGCGAAAGCAAAAGAGCTCTACCTGCTCTCCGACGTCATCCTCGCTGAAGAAGCCGAACGCCTCGGCGTCGTGAGCCGCGTCGTCGAGCCCGCACAGCTCGAAGCCGAAACCCTCGCCCTCGCCAAGCGCTTCGCCAACGGCGCGCGCATCACGCAGGGCCTGATGAAGAAGAACCTCAACACGGCCGAGAAGGGAGACATGCTCCTCTCCTTCGACACCGAAGCCCTCAACCACTCGCGCAGCGCACAAACCGCCGACCACGCCGAAGCCGCCAAGGCCTTTGTCGAAAAACGCCCGCCGGTATTCAAAGGCCGCTGAGCTAATTTCCCCATCTGCAGCGCGGTCGAACCCGAACCGGGTTCCCGCGTTGTAGGGGGATGAGAACCGAAATCCTGCCTGCCGACGAAATGCCCGCCATGACGGCGGACCACATGCGACGCGCCATCCGCGCCGTCTTCCAGGCCTATCAGGACGACGACCGCGAAACCGTCGAGCGCCACATCGCCGAGGACTTCGCATTCACCAGCCCCTATGACGACGCCATCGACCGCGCCGCCTATTTCGAACGCTGCTGGCCCAACCACAAAGCGCTCAACTCGATGAAGGTCGACCGCATCTTCATCGACGGCGACAGCGCCTACGTCACCTACACAGCGCGCAATATGTCCGGCCGCGAATTCCGCAACACCGAATACTTCACCTTCAACGGCGGCAAGATCGCCAGCATCGAAGTCTATTTCGGTCCCGAATACAAAGAAGGCCACATGCTGCCCGCAGAGATCCGCCATCCGAACCGGATGAATTGAACGCCTGATCGCCAGGTCGGCGCCTCTGCCTTCGGCGCCATCAATCTTCATTTGATCATTCCGCGACGCGCACCTTGTCCATCTCCCGCATCCGCGGCTTACTCGGAGCAGGAGATGTTTCGTGCGCCATCGCGTTCGCCTCGGTCTCATCGCAGCAGTGCTGTGGGCAACAGCGCTGCATCCGGCCGCTATCGCACAACCCGCATTTCCACGAACCGCAGACGGCCACCCCAATCTCAGCGGTGCGTGGGACGGCACATGGTCCATCGCCATCGAAGCCGCCTCTCCAACCGCCAAGCTGGAACTCACCGACGCTGAAGCCGAAGGCCAGCGCGTCTTCCGCCGCAACCGCATTGCCGGCATCAACTTCCCGGTTGATCCGCTCGCCGCCGATGTCGCCGAACGCCCCAACCCGCGCATCAATGGCAAGCTGCGCGGCCACATGGTCGTCGAGCCTTCCAGCGGACGCATCCCTTACACGGAAGCGGGCCTCAAGGCCGTGCAATACTGGCAACGCAATCCAAGCAACGGCGCCGCCGCCGGTCCACGCGACAACCCCGAAGACCGTTCCCTGCCCGAGCGGTGCATCGCCCTCAACGGCCATCCACCCCTCATGTATCCGCACGAGCCCGGCGGCCTGCGCACGTTCGTGCAGACGCCCGGTTATGTCCTGATCCACTCGGAAACCGGAAGCGACACCCGCATCATCCGCATGAATGCCGGCCACCAACCCGACGCCGTCCGCTCCCGCCTCGGCGACAGTGTCGGCCGCTGGGAAGGCGACACGCTCATTGTAGAGACCAGCCATTTCCCGCGCGATGGCATGCTGATCGACCTGGTGTTCCAGCCACCGATACAACTCGGTCGCGACAGCGTTGTCGTCGAACGCTTCACGCCGATCTCGACCGGCGAACTGCTCTATCAGTTCACCATCCGTGACCCGGCCATCTACGCAGGCCCCTGGCTCGCCGAATATCCGCTTCAACGCGCCGATCACACCCCGCGCGAATACGCCTGCCACGAAGCCAATTACGGCCTCACCAACATCCTCAGCGGCGCCCGCATCGAAGAGAAGACAGCTCCCAAACGCTGACCCACGCCACCAATCAAGGAGGGAGTCATCCTCGGGCCTGTCCCGAGGATCTCGGTTGGCCCAGCTGCGGGACAAGCTGACGAACCCCGCGCCTGTCGAACCAGGATTCTCGGGACAGGCCCGAGAATGACCCCATTGGTGTAGCCCTCATGGTGAGCAGCGCGTCGAATTACGAGGGCGTGCTCGCCAATCTGGAAGCACAGCACAACCTTGTCTCCGCGAGGACGCGCTTCGGCGCTCCGGCCGGCAAATTGTGCGCGAGCAGCTCAATGCCCTGTGCTAAATCATGCCGATGGTAGGATGGAAAAAGTCGATCACGTGGATAGGCAAGGCTGCCGTGCTTGCGTGTCTTGTTGCCGGTTCCTGCACGAGCCTGCCAGATCCTGATGCGCCCGATGAATTCGCTTTTTCTCAGGCCCAAGTTGACTGGGTGCATGCAGGCACCGGTGAAGGCGGCATGGCGCACTGCAGACGTATCGAAGCCTTGCGGTGCAAAAAGCTCTCGACTGAGGAAAGTTCTTATCGGTGCACGTATCGCGAATGGCGGGAGCGACGTCCTTGGCCGGAAAAAAGCGCTGTCATCCAGCGAGGCGGAAAATACGGATGGCGATGGGTCAGTGGTGAGGGGCCAGAGGGGTGCAGCCTGATGGTGTTTCTGGATCGCTGATCAGCCGTCCACTCTCACTCAACATAGCCCCCAAATCACCGCTATACATTCCTGCAGATAACGCTTATCTCTGTTGCAAGCGCGCAGTTCTGAGAACGGCTCGCAACAAACTGCCTTCACGCGCTTGCGGAGGGCTATCTCGCGCAAGCGTGTTTCCCCGGATGTCAGAATCCGGGCGTAACGCGCCGCGTCGCGCATTGGCGTTAGCCAACTCCTCCGTTATCAATTCCCGCAAGAAGCGTCCTGCTCGCAGGGCGAACTCGGACTCGGGTCCCCTGACTGGGGTGAAAGACAAAAACTGGGTGGAGGAGCCGGAAGCAATTCCGGAAGAAAACCCGCGGAGCTCGAAAATGGCGACATACACACTCAACGTGAACGGGAAGACCGAAACGGTCGACGTGGCAGACGGCAACATGCCCCTGCTCTGGGTCCTCCGGGACAAGCTGGATCTGAAGGGCACGAAGTTCGGCTGCGGCGTTGCTGCCTGCGGCGCGTGCTCGGTCCACCT
This sequence comes from Hyphomonadaceae bacterium, assembly GCA_965229115.1. Classification (GTDB taxonomy): domain Bacteria; phylum Pseudomonadota; class Alphaproteobacteria; order Caulobacterales; family Hyphomonadaceae; genus UBA7672. Next base: position 2,768,988 of record CBDDIR010000003.1, read on the forward strand.
CGATGGCCAGGTGACACGCGCCTGCGTGACGCCGGTCTCCTCGGTCGGCGCCAAGCGCGTCACCACCATCGAAGCCATCGGCCAGTCGCCGGTCGGCCAGGCCGTCCAGAAGGCATGGCTCGACGTGGACGTCATGCAGTGCGGCTACTGCCAGGCAGGCCAGATCATGGCGGCCACGGCGCTGATCGCCACGACGCCCAAGCCCACCGACAAGGAAATCGACTCGGCGATGCAGGGCAACGCCTGCCGCTGCGGAACTTATGTGCGCATCCGCGAAGCCATCAAGACGGCTGCCGGCGCTGCAACTGCTGACACGCGGGAGGTCTGATCCATGGCTGACGGCAACACAATCAACACCTCGCGCCGCTTCTTCCTGCTGGCCTCGGCGGCTGGCGGCGGTCTCATGCTGGCCGGTTGCGTAACCGCTGCCGGCGACACGACTGACGGCGCTCCGGCGCTTGCGGCGACCCCGGCCAAGCCGGCCGCCCCGCCGGTCGACATGAACAACTTCGTCGCCATCGCGCCCGACGGCACGATCCGCATCATGAACAAGAACCCGGAAATCGGTCAGGGCATCAAGACGATGCTGCCCATGCTGATCGCCGAGGAACTCGATGCCGATTGGTCGAAGGTCACGATCGAGCAAGGCGATGCGGACCAGGCCAAGTACGGCAACCAGATCGCTGGCGGCTCGTTCGCCACGCCGAACCACTGGGTCCCGCAGCGCCAGGTCGGCGCCGCTGCCCGTCTCATGCTGATGCAGGCCGCCGCCGCCCGCCTCAACGTCTCCATCGACGAACTGTCGACCGAGCCGTCCATGGTCGTGCACACGTCCACCAACAAGAAGATCGCCTATGGTGATCTGGTCGCCGACGCCGCCAAGCTGACGCCGCCGGACCCGGCCACGCTGAAGATGAAGGACCCGGCGTCCTACCGCATCATCGGCAAGAACATGCGCAACTGGGACTCGCCCAAGATCGTCCGCGGCGAACCCATCTTCGGCATCGACACCGTCGTGCCGGGCATGAAGTACGCGAACTTCGTCAAATGCCCCGTCTTCGGCGGCAAGGTCGTCTCGGCCAACATCGATGAGATCAAGGCGCTCCCGGGCGTCACGGATGCCTTCATCGTCAAGGCTGCGGCTCCGATCCCCACGAAAATGGGCCTCCTCGATGGCGTCGCCGTCCTCGCCGATGATTGGTGGACCGCGAAAGAAGCCGCCAAGAAGCTGAAGATCGTCTGGGATGAAGGCGTCTCGAAAGACGAGTCGACCGTCTCCTACGACAAGCAGGCCGCTGACCTCGCGAAGAAAGCCCCGCAAACCAACCTCTCCAAGGTTGGCGATGCAGCCGCCGCGATGAAGACCGCCGCGAAAACGATCGAGGCCTCCTACTCCTACCCGTTCCTCGTCCACGCCCCGCTCGAGCCGCAGAACTGCACGGCTCACGCGAAGGCTGACGGCACGGTGGAAGTCTGGGCCCCGACCCAGCGTCCCGACATGGGCGCTAACGGCGCATTCAGCCTGATCTCCACGGCGCTCGGCGTCGCGAAGGAGAAGATCACGATCCACATGATCCGCTGCGGCGGCGGCTTCGGCCGTCGTCTCGACAACGACTACGCTGTCGAAGCTGCTGCGATCTCGAAGCAGGCCGGCAATATCCCGGTCAAGCTGATCTGGACGCGTGAGCAGGACATGGCGCACGACCCGTATCGTCCGGGCGGCTACCACAACTTCAAGGCCGGCTTCGACAAGTCGAACAATGTCGTCGCCTTCACCAACCACTTCGTCTCGTTCGGCCGTCCCAACGACGCCGGCACGATGACGATCCTCGCATCGGCCAACTCGCCGCCGCAGGAATTCCCGGCCAACTACGTGCCGAACCACGACTATGGTCAGTCCCTGATGATGGGCGGCATGCCCACGGGTCCGCTGCGCGCGCCGACGTCGAACGCCGTCTGCTTCGTGCACCAGTCCTTCATCGACGAGATGGCTATCGCCGCCGGCAAGGATCCGCTGGAGTTCCGCCTCGAACTCCTCGCTGCTCCCGCCCCGGCAGGCTCCGCTGCCCGCGCCGGCATGAACGCCGCGCGCATGGCTGAAGTCGTGAAGGTCGTCCGCGACCGCTCCGGCTGGGCCAACCGCAAGTCGCTGCCGAAAGGCGTCGGCATGGGCACCGCCTTCTACTTCTCGCACCAAGGCTACTTCGCCCAGGTCGCCAAGGTGAAGGTCGAACAGAACGGCGCCTGGCGCGTGCTGAAGGTCTGGTCGGTGGGCGACGTCGGCTCCACCATCATCAACCCGACCAACGCGCACAACCAGGTCCAGGGCTCGATCGTCGACGGCATCTCCGAGATGCACCAGAAGATCACCTTCGACAAAGGCCGCACCCAGCAGCAGAACTACTTCGACATGCCGCTGCTGCGCATCGACTACGCCCCGCAGATCGACTCGCACTTCCACCCGTCGAACAACTCGCCGACGGGTCTGGGCGAGCCTGCCCTGCCGCCGGTCCTGCCGGCCGTGGCCAACGCCATCTTCGCAGCCACCGGCAAGCGCATCCGCTCCCTGCCGATCGTGCAGAAGGACATCGCCTGGACCTGATAAGGCCCCGACGATCCCTCCGACCAAACAACAGCGGCCCGGAAGTCACCTTCCGGGCCGTCTGATTCTGGCGCGCCACTCGCCTCTCGGGACGCTAGAAAACACCTGCCAGCGATCGGTTGCGGCGCCGCAAACGGCACATGCCGCTACGTCACTAGCACGTTCATATCGTTTGCCATGCAAACGGCCCCGAAATGACGCCCACAGTGCCGATTTCGTGACCGCTTCGTGGGCGGAATCGACCGCCAAAACTCCCCGCAATCGTTGACGGTTTTGACCCTCGTCTAGATACTGAAATCAAGATTACGAGCCGTACGTAAAACGGCCGTCGAGAAACATTAGCTTGGGAGAGCCCTAATGAAGTCAGTCCTGCTGACAACTGCAGCCGCTGTCGTGGTTGCCGCTGCTGTCGCCGCATCGGCCATTTCGGCCCCCGCGCCGGCCCCGACCATCGCCGCCGTGCCGGAACGCGCCGCCAACTTCCAGCTGACGGACACGAACCGTCTGGCTCACGAGCTCCACTACTTCAAATCGGCCCCGGCCATCGTGCTGGTCAGCCAGGTGAACGGCGGCAAGGCCTCGCGCGAAGCCGCTGCCCAGCTCGCCAAGCTCCAGACCCAGTACAAGGACCAGGGCGTCCTCTTCTACGCCATCAACTCGAAGGACACGCGCGACGCTGCCGCCGCAGAGGCCAAGTCGCAGAAGTTCGCCTTCCCGGTTCTGATGGACGAACTCCAGCTCGTCGGCGAACAGCTCGGCATCTCGCGTGAAGGCGAAGTCTTCGTCGTCGCGCCGAAAACCGGCTTCAAGGTCGCCTACCACGGCACCGTCGCCGAAACCTCGAAAGCCATCGACGCCGTCCTCGCCGGCAAGCCGGTCGCCAACCCGCGCGTCGAAGTGAAAACCGGCAACGCGATCGCCTTCCCGGAACGCGCCCGCAAGGCCGAGCACGCCAACATCTCGTACTCGACCGACGTCGCCCCGATCATTCAAGAGAAATGCGTCGCCTGCCACCAGGAAGGCGGCATCGCCCCCTTCGCGATGGACAGCTACGACATCGTCAAGTCGATGGCCCCGATGATCGTCGAGTCGGTCATGGCGGAACGTATGCCTCCCTACTTCGCCGATCCGCACATCGGCACGTTCCAGAACAACCACGCCATGACGGCTCAGCAGAACAAGACGCTGATCCATTGGCTGGAAGCTGGCGCGCCGCGCGGTTCGGGTCCGGACACGCTGGCCCTCAACAAGTCGAAAGCGCCGGAATGGCCCGTCGCCCTCGGCAAGCCGGATGTGGTCGTGACGCTCCCGGCGTTCGACGTTCCCTCGTCGGGCACGGTCGCCTACCAGAACATGCGCGTCGACAACCCGTTCAAGGGCGACACCTGGCTGAAAGCCATCGCCGTGAAGCCGGGCGAGCGCACCGTCCTGCACCACGTCACCTCGAACCACTCGCCGGATCGTGGCGCTCCCGCGCCGAAGATCCCGGGCGGCTCGGTCGGCTCGTACACGCCGGGCGCTGAACCGCAGGTCATCGCAACGGGCGCAGGCGCTCCGGTTCCGGCCGGCGGCAAGCTGTCGTTCTCGATGCACTACACGACGACCGGCAAAGCCGCGACCGACCAGACGCAGATCGGCTACTACACGCTGAAAGCTCCGCCGGAATTCATTAAGCGCTCCACGGTCATCTCCGACTTCGCGCTGAAGATTCCGAAGGGCGAAGCCCGTCACAAGGAAATCGCCTACCTCGAATTCCCGGCTGACGCGTACATCTACACGCTCTACCCGCACGCCCACTACCGCGGCTGGTCGGTCGAGCTGAAGCAGAAGGACGCTGACGGCAAAGAGACCATGCTGCTCTCGCTGCCGAAGTACGACTTCAACTGGCAGCGCGATTACGACCCGATCGAGCCGATCCTCATCAAGAAAGGCACGAAGCTCATCGCGACCTGGATCTACGACAACTCCAAGGACAACAAGGCCAACCCGGACCCGTCGATCGACGTGACCTGGGGCGAGCAGTCCTGGCAGGAGATGATGTACTTCCGCGTCAACTACCGCTGGGCTGACGAGACCGTCTCGAACGTCCGTAACGACCTGCAGGCTCAGCTGATGGACTCGCGCACGATCGGCGCGCTGGACAACAACGCTGACGGCAAGGTCCAGATCGACGAGCTCACCGGCACGATGTACTCGGTCCGCGCTCGCTTCAAGGACCTCGACACCAACGGCGACGGCGGCCTCGATAAAGCCGAACTCGCCGCCGGCAACGTCTCCCGCGCCAGCGCCACCCGCGACCTGCGCGACGCCGACATCGACCTCTAGGTCGACCGGCAAGAACAACGGAAAGGCCCGCTGGAAACAGCGGGCCTTTTCTTTTGCGCCACCACCACCACCCCGTAGGGTGCATCAACGATGCACCGCGCCCCACGCGCCAGCGTCTCTGTAGCGCTCATCCTGAGCAGCGCAGCAAAGCTGCGCGTCCGTCGAAGGACGAGCGCGACACCCACAACCCTCTCCCCCGTCATTCCTGCGAAAGCAGGGTTCGCGACGGCGCCGAAGGCGCGATTTGGTCCGGGGACCAAATCGAGGAGCGGACGCCGAAGGCCCCAGGGGCGCCACCACCACCTGTCATCCCGGCCGCAGCGAAGCGGAGAGCCGGGACCCACTGTGAGAGCACGACGACGGACGAATGGCTCCCGGATAGCGCTACGCGCTTCCGGGATGACAACCTCAGGCGCTAGCAACCAAGGGAAGTCATTCTCGGCCTCGTGCCGAGAATCTCGGTTGGCTCATCAGCGGGACACGCAGTTCATCCCCACGATTCAAGAACCGAGATTCTCGGGACAAGCCCGAGAATGACGTCCGCGAGTTCCATCAGATTCCGCGGAATCCAACACGCCAAGTGTAGGATGGCGGTGGTCCAAAACCCACGTTCACAACGGCATTCCAACAATCTGCTGTAGGACAGCCGGAACCACAAACCCGCACCCCATCCCCCACCTGCTACAACACCCCCGCACCCACATGAGGGAGGTCCAGGAGACGTCCGAAACTCTGGATGTGGGTGCGTTGGCCGGCGTGGCTATCGAGGCGTCAGCGCGGAGCTTCGGGCTCTGGACAGCACAGCGAGGAAGTCCTGCGGGGAACGTCCCGTGGGGCGAAACGAACTTCGACGGCATGGCCTCCGGGGGATGTGAAACCGGAGGGACCAGGGGGACGGTCGGTTAGGCCCCCTGACACGCTGAACCGGGTGACCAGGCACGGAGCTAAGGCGCCAGGGGCAACGACGTACCCTGGAAGACCGAGACAACTCCTCATGCGGCTGAACCGGGACAAACGGCCAGACACGGGGCGCGTGAAGACGCGCATCAGCTGATCCACGAGATCAGCACAGGCACTACCCACGGCGTGACTTCATGCGCCCCGCTCCCTCTTGGGAGGAACGACAACAAGCATCCCGCAGGACATCGGTCCGTGCGAACGAACTCTCACGTTCGTCATTCCCGACGACGCGCAGCGTCGAGCGGGAACCCAGGGGCGACGCACACCAGCGCCCGCAGCACCTGGGTTCCTGCTTGCGCAGGAATGACGACGAAGGGGAAAGCTCTTCCCCCGCCTGCGGGGGAAGTGGATCGGCGCGAAGCGACGAGACGATGGGGGCGAGTCGGATTCACGGGATGAAGACCGCACACAGATGCGGACGTAACCCGCCCCCATCCCGGCTTCGCCGTACTTCCCCCGCTTCGCAGGGGAAGAGCTAAACCAACACCCGCGCCAGCTCCTCAAAACTTCCCACCTGCACATCGTACGTCCCAGCCACCGGCGCATCGAACTTGGCGCCTACACCATACTCACTCGGCCGCGCCACGAACGCCGTCTTCAATCCCCTCGCCCGCGCATGATCGAGATCCCACACATGGCCCGCCACCATCATGATCTCGTGCGGCTCCAGCATCAGCAGCCTTGGCGCGCTATCGTACAAAGCTGGCATCGGCTTGTAGGTCTGCACAAAGTCCGCACCCAGAACGAGATCCCACGGAATGCCGCCGCGCTTCGCCATCTCAGCCACCAGCGCGACATTCCCGTTCGACAGCGCCACCAGCGTGCAGCGCTGCTTCAGCGCCAGCATCCCCGGCACAGTATCCGGCCAGGGCGGCAAGCGACGCCATCCGCGCGCCAACCAATCCTTCTCCTCGCCATTCAGATCAGCGACCCCGAACTCGGCCAGCGCCACATCCAGCATCTCGCGATGCAGCTGATCCATCGGCACATAGGCGCGACGCCCCGAGCGCACCTCCTCCATCGCTGGCTGGTATTCGCTGCGCCACCGATTGGCGAACGCCACCCAGTCCAGCTCATGCCCATGCGCGCCGACGATCGCCCTGCATTCCGCCGCGATGCCGCTGCACCAATCCACCGTCGTGCCGAACACGTCGAAGGTCAGCGCCTTGATTCCGGAAAGGTCTGTCATGCTGCAATCTTGCACACGCGGAATTTCCGCTCCAGACATCACGACGGGAGACTTGCCATGAATTTCATGTCCGACACCGCCGCGCCCGCTCACCCCGCGATCCTCGACGCCATGGTCGCCGCCGCCAAAGGTCCGGCCCCCAGCTATGGCAACGACCCGTGGACCAAGGCCGCCCGCGAAGCGCTCTCCAAGGTCTTCGAAACCGATCTCGATATCTGGCTGGTCTCCTCCGGCACGGCCGCCAACGCGCTCGGCCTTTCCATCCTCTGCCCGTCCCATGGCGGCGTGCTCTGCCACCAGGACGCGCACATCCAGACCGACGAACGCGGCGCACCGGAATTCTACACCGGCGGCGGCAAGCTCATCCTCCTGCCCGGCAAGCACGCGCGCATCGACCTCGCCGCGCTGAAGACCCGCCTCGAATTCAACGATCCGGACTTCGTCCACGAAACGCCCATCCACGCCCTGTCGCTCTCGAACCTCACCGAGAATGGCGCAGCCTATCGCCCGTTCGAAATCAAGGAGCGCGCCGCCCTCGCCCGCGAAGCCGGCCTTGCCGTGCATCTGGATGGCGCGCGCCTCGCCAACGCCCTCGTCTCCACCGGCGCCTCGCCGGCAGAGATGACCTGGCGCGCCGGCGTCGACGTCCTCTCCTTCGGCGCCACCAAGAATGGCGGGGCAGGCTGCGAGGCCATCATTCTCTTCGGCGCAGCAAGAAAGCGCCTGCAGGAGCTGCAGATACGCGCCAAGCGCGCCGGTCACATGCCGCCGAAGATGCGCTTCCTCGGCGCGCAGATGGGCGCTTACCTGAAAGACGGGCTGTGGCTTGATCTGGCGCGCCGCGCCAATATGTCTGCAACGACGCTCAGCGTTGCACTGACATCCGCCGGCGCAAAGCTCGCCCACCCGGTCGACGGCAACGAAGTCTTCGCCCACCTCCCCCCGGGGGCAGCCGAGCGGCTCCAGGCGGCCGGCGCCGGATTCTATCCGTGGCCGGACGGTTCCCACCGCTTCGTCACCTCATGGGCGACAGAGCCGGAAGAGATCGAAGCCTTCGCGGCGGCGCTCGGAAGCTAACGAAATCTGAATCGGATTCAGTGAAACTGGCGGGGGCAATCTCAGCGCTTCCCTAACTTTCATATGGCACATTGCCGCCTCACGCCGGGAGTCCGCTCGGGCGTGAAGGGGCTTTGTATGCAACTGAACAGCCTCAGGGCCACATTCCTGGGCGAGGTCGATATTCCGGCCGAGCATCGCGAAGCCGTGGGCGCCGCGCGGCGCAAGGCGTTTCATTCGCTGGCCCCGATGGCCGCGATCCACTCGCTGCTCAACGCCGTCGTCCTCACCATCGCCTTCTGGGACGAACCCACCATGCCCCTGGTGTTCGTCTGGACCTACACCAGCGCCGTCCTCGTCTTCATCCGCATGCGCGAAGCCCTCCGCGCCAAACGCGTCACCGATGGCGCTGCGGAAGAACGCCATATCAAGCGCTACACGCTCATCAGCGGCATCCTCTGGGGCGCGATCATCGCCGCCCTGATGATGTCCTCCGGCCCTGAAAACACGCTGCTGCTCGGCGTGCTCACCGCCGCCATCCTGTGCGTGGGCGCACTCCTGAACTCCAGCTACCCAACCGCCTCGCTCGGCTATTCGGTGTTCGTAGGCGTGGGCGCCTGCCTGGGCATGGCCCTCGCCGGCCACGCCTGGGCCATCAGCGTCACTCTCCTCCTCGCCGGCTGCATCCTCGCCCTCCAGCGTTTTGCAGCCACCAGCAACGCCAACTTCGTTCGCCAATACATCAGCGCTGCAGCGCTGGAAGATGCGAAGGAAACGATGGGCATGCTGCTCAACGATTTTGAGGCGCATTCCAATGACTGGCTCTGGCGCATCGATGCGCAAGGAAGCCTCGGCCCCGCCTCGCAACGCTTCATCGACGCCAGCGGCCTGCCCGCCGATCTGCTCGAAGGCGGCAGCCTGCTCGCCCTGTTCGCACCGGAATCCGCACTCCAGCTCGAAGACCTGCTGAAACAGCGCAAGCCCTTCCATGAGGAAGTGTTGCGCGTGCAGCTCGACGGTCATGATGGCTGGTGGGCGCTCTCGGGCCAACCGACCGCAGACGGCGGCTGGCGCGGCGTCTGCTCCGACGTCACACGCTCCCGCGACGCCGAAGCCCGCATCGCCTACGTCACCGAATATGACGGCCTCACCGATCTTGCGAACCGCGCCATGCTGGTGCGCCAGCTGGAAGTTGCGCAGGAAGCGGCCGAACAACAAGGCGAAGGTTTCGCCCTGTTCGTCATCGACCTCGACAACTTCAAGGCGCTCAACGATACGCAGGGCCACCCTGTGGGCGATGCGTTCCTGAAAGTCGTCGCCCAGCGCCTGCGCGATTGCGTCGGCCCGAATGCCTTCCTCGCCCGCCTCGGCGGCGATGAGTTCGCGGTCATGCATCGCGACATGCTGGTTGAGGAAGCCGCAGAACTGGCTGACCTGATTGTCGATGCCCTGCTTGCGCCGGTCATGCTGAACGGCAAGGAAGTCCTCGCCGGCGGCAGCGTCGGCGTCGCGATGGCGCCGGACAATGGCACTGACCCGGCCATCCTGATGAAGAATGCCGAACTGGCCCTCTACCGCGCCAAGGCCCAGGGCCGCGGCTGCGCCCGCTTCTTCGAGCCCGAGATGGAACAGGACGCCCGCGTCCGCGCCGATCTTGAAACTGATCTGCGCAATGCGCTCGCGACGGAGTCCATGGACGTTTACTTCCAGCCGTTGGTGAACACCCGCACGCGGAAAGTGGCCGCCTACGAAACCCTGCTGCGCTGGAACCGGCCCGGCCACGGCCTCGTGTCGCCTGCCGTCTTCATCTCCTGCGCTGAAGAAACCGGTATTATCGTGCCACTCGGCGACTGGGTGATCCGCAAGGCCATCGAGGAAGCCGCACACTGGCGCGATGAAGTGACGGTCGCTATCAACCTGTCGCCGGCGCAGATGAAGTCACCTTCCTTGATCTCCACGGTCGTCGGTGCATTGGCCGCCTCGCAGCTTGATCCGAGCCGCCTTGAGATCGAGATCGTCGAGAGCGTCCTGATGGACGAGACAGAACAGAACATCCGCACGCTACATGCCCTGCGCGAACTCGGCGTGAAGATCGCGCTGGACGACTTTGGAACGGGCTATTCCTCGCTCAGCTATCTGCGCGCCTTCCCGTTCGACAAGATCAAGATCGACCAGCGCTTCGTGCGCGACATCGATACGTCGAACGAGAACAAAGCGATCGTCCGCGCCATCATTTCTCTCGCACGCGACCTCAAGATGCGCGTCACAGCCGAAGGCGTCGAGAACGAGCAGCAAGCAGCGATCCTTGCGGACCTGGGCTGCACGGAAGTTCAAGGCTTCCTCTACAGCCGCCCTGTCCCTGCGTCAGAGCTCGAGAAGAAAGACGGCGCGTCGCGCACGTCGAATGGTCTGCTGCATATTCGCCGCCGCGCTTAGTCTGGCTATTTCTCCTCTCGCGTGTATCGACGCGAAAAAGCCGGCGGACGATTATCGAATCATGGTTGCCGCCCCGATCTGACCGTGGATAGATAATCCACAGGGCAAGCAGAAACCTTTGGGGGATTTCCTGTTCGACGGGCATGGGGCCACGCGCGCGAGACGCGCCGTGGACGAGACAGCTTTATCATCGCACGAGCTGTTCCTGCTGCGCCTCGCCGACGCGCAAGCGTTTGGCGCAGCGAGCGAAGGCCTTGCCGCGTCGCGTCCTGATCTGAGCGCGAAGTCCGGCCTCACCATCGTGCAGTGCGCGATCGGTTGGGCGTCGGTAATCGCGTTCGCCTGGTTCCTGTTCACCGCCACCGATGCGACGCTGACGGTAAGCGTGTTTTCGCTTGTCGTACTGTTCGGGATCATCATCGCCCTGCGCCTTTGCGCCGCCATTCGTGCCTTGCGACAGGGCCCGACTGCGAAGCCTGTTCGCGTGCACGACAGCCAACTGCCAACGCTGACCTTGCTCATCCCGCTGCTTCGCGAAGGCCCCGATGTCGTGAAGGAGTTGATCGCCGCGATCGGCCGGCTCGACTATCCCGTCGGAAAGTTCGACGTGAAAGTGCTTGTCGAAGCCGATGATGTGGCGACGATAAATGCGGTTCTGGAATGCAATCCGCCGCCCTGGTTCGAGGTCATTCCGGTGCCGCCGGGCGAACCACGGACGAAGCCCAAGGCGTTGAATTATGGCCTCGCCAATGCGCGCGGCGCCATTATCGCCGTGTTTGATGCCGAAGACCGGCCTGATCCCGGCCAGCCGCGCGCCGCGATGGCGGCGTTCCAGTCAGGCGGTGGGAAGCTCGCCGTCGTGCAGGCGCCGCTGCTGATCCACAACGGAAAGGATGGCTGGCTCGCACGCCAGTTCGAGGTGGAGTACGCCATCCACTTCCGTGTCTGGCTGCCCTTCCTGGCCGCGCTGAAACTGCCGCTCGCGCTCGGCGGAACGAGCAACTATTTCCGCAAGCAGGCGCTGATTGATGCAGGCGGCTGGGATGCCTGGAACGTCACGGAGGACGCCGACATCGGCCTGCGCCTCGCACGGATGGGTCACAGCACGCAGACCATCACGTCGCCAACATACGAGGAAGCGCCTGCCCGACTTCGCTCCTGGATGAAGCAGCGCACGCGCTGGATGAAAGGTCACTTGCAGACATGGCTGGTGCTGATGCGCAAGCCATTCACGGCGGCGAGCGAGATCGGGCTGATCCGGTTCATCGGCCTGCAGCTGACCTTCGGCGTGTCGTTGATCGCATCGATCATGCACCTGCCGCTCTTCATCTGGATCGCGTGGTGCATTTTTCAGCTGCACAGCTTTGAGTGGTGGCACGCCGCGCTCTGTATCATCGGCTATGCGGGCGTCGTGATCGCGGCATTCGCGGCTCAGGCAAACCATGCACGCTGGTTCACTCTCCTGACGTTGCCGCTCTATTGGCCGCTGCAATCCATCGCCATGCTGTTCGCCTTCGTGGAAATGAAGCGCAAGCCACACTACTGGGCCAAGACGCATCACGGCGCGAAATCGCCGCCTTCGCTCTCCACGTCGCAAGCAGAGCCAGCTCGCGCCGACAACGTTATCCAGCTCGAACTCGCGCTCTGACCCCGCGCCCAAAAGCCCCAGTCTGAGCCTGCCAAGCCCCGCTTGTGCCGGCATTCGCGCCTTGCCATGTGTGTGCCCATGGAAATGGCTTTCACCATCGCGGTCTTGCTGGTCTTCGTCGCCGCCACGGTGTTCGCAGGCTGGAAGTCAGGCCGTCCGCGCAAGGACAGCCTCAACGCGCAATGGATTTCCTGGCCTCTGGTCACGGTACTCATGGGAACCGCGGCGTTTTTCGCATTGGTCCACGTGATCAACCTGATGGGCTTCCACACCGGCGCCGCAGCCGCGCAAAAGTACAAGCTGTAGGCCGGGACGATTGACCCTGCCCCCTAGCGTCGCTAGCCCTGTCCGATAATAAGGACACGCGCCGCACCGGGAGACTTCCATGGCCGACCTCGAACAATTCCGCGCCGATACCCGCGCCTGGCTCGAGGAAAACTGCCCGCCGTCCATGCGCACCCCGATGGTCGAGGAAGAGGTGGTCTGGGGCGGTCGCAACCAGAAATATGTGAACCCGGACTCGAAAGTCTGGCTTGATCGCATGGCCGCCAAAGGCTGGACGGCGCCGACCTGGCCGAAGGAATACGGCGGCGGCGGACTGTCGAAAGCCGAAGCCATCGTGCTCGACCAGGAACTGAAGCGCATCAATGCCCGCTCGCCGCTGGCCTCGTTCGGCCTCTGGATGCTCGGCCCCGTCCTGCTCGAATACGCCAACGAAGAACAGAAGAAGCGCTTCCTGCCGGAAATCTGCGCCGGCAAGATCCGCTGGTGCCAAGGCTATTCCGAGCCGGGCGCAGGCTCGGACCTAGCTTCGCTGCAGACCAAGTGCGAGGACAAGGGCGATCATTGGCTGATCAACGGCTCCAAGATCTGGACGTCCTACGCCAACCACGCTGACTGGATCTTCTGCCTCGTCCGCACCGACTTCACGAAGAAGCACGAGGGCATCTCGTTCGTCCTGTTCGACATGACGACGCCGGGCGTCGAGACGCGTCCGATCCTGCTGATCTCGGGCTCATCGCCCTTCTGCGAAACCTTCTTCACGGATGTGCAGGTTCCGAAGAACCAGCTCGTCGGCACGCCGGGCAAGGGCTGGGATATCGCCAAGCGCCTGCTCCAGTATGAGCGCCAGAACATTTCCGCCACTGGCTTCGGCGCAGACCGCAATGCCGGCCCGACGCTGGCCGACATCGCCAAGAAGTACACCGGCACGAAGGACGGCGCGATCGCCGATGGCGACCTGCGCGCGCGCATCACCAAGCAGATGATGTACGAACAGGCCTTCATGCTGACGATCCAGCGCAACACCGAGCTGGCGAAAGCCGGCGCGGATGTCGGCCCAGGCACGTCGATCATCAAATACGCCGCCGCCAAGATGAACCAGACCAAGACCGAACTTCAGGTCGAGGCCATGGGCCATCAGGGCCTCGGCTGGGAAGGCGAAGGCTTCAAGCCGGGCGAGATCATGTCCACCCGAGCCATGCTGCGCGCCAAGGGCAACTCGATCGAAGGCGGCACGTCAGAGGTGAACCTCAACGTGGTCGCCAAGCGCGTCCTCGGCCTGCGCGACCACCAGTAGGCGACTACCGCATCAGGAAGCGCAGGAGGCGTCTGGCGCGCGTGCCGTAAGGCGGCGCGAGCCATGAGGCTGCGTTGAAGAAGCCGGTCTTGAACACGGCGCGCGGATGCGTGAAGCGGTCGAAGCCGTGGCGGCCGTGATAGAAGCCGGCGCCGCTTGCGCCGATGCCGCCGAAGGGCAACCCTTCCTGCGCAATGTGCAGCAGCGTGCCATTCACTGTTACGCCGCCTGATTGCGTGCGGTCGAGTACTTTCGTCTGCTCTTTCTTGTCTTCGGCGAAGATGTAGAGCGCCAGCGGATGCGGATGGCTGTTGATCCAGTCCAGCGCATCATCCAGCGTGTCATAGCCGACGATCGGCAATACCGGGCCGAATATCTCTTCGCGCATCAGCGCGCAGTTCTCGGGCGCATCCATCACGACGATCGGCGGAAGCAAGCGCTTGGCGCGATCCGATGGCGCGGGGTGGCGCAACACCTTCGCTCCACTAAGCTCGGCCTCGTTGACCGCCGTTATCATGCGATCGAAAGCGCGCTCGCTGATCACGGTCGAATAATCGGCGCCGGCGTTGGGGTAATACCGGCGGGCTTCGGCCATCACCTGCTCTGCCAGCTCGATCATGCGCTCGCGCGGAACCATGACGTAGTCAGGCGCAATGCAGGTCTGGCCCGCATTGACGAACTTGCCATAGGTGATCGCCTTGACCGCCTTCACCATCGACCCTGACGGACAAATGACGGTCGGCGACTTGCCGCCGAGTTCGAGCGTGGTCGGCACGAGCCCTTCGGCGGCCGCCAGCGCGACCTTGCGGCCAATCGTGGTCGAACCGGTGAACACCAGATGGTCGAACGGCAGCTTGGTGAATTGCGTTGCTACGTCCGGCCCGCCGAGCACGACGGCGACTTCCTCTTCCGCGAACGTGTCAGAGATCGCGCGATGAAGCAGGTCGGAGAAAACCGGCGTCTGTTCCGATGGCTTGATGATGGCGCGATTGCCGCCGGCGATGATGTCGACCAGCGGCGAGAGCGCCAGCTGCAGCGGATAATTCCACGGCGAGATAATGCCGACCACGCCAAGCGGTTCACGCCTGATCCATGCCTGCCCCGGCCAGAACGCCAGATCGACATCCTGATAGGCCGGCTCCATCCACCAGCGCACATTCTTGCGCGCATGACGGAGCGCTGACAGCAGCACAGATGTTTCAAGCAGCGCCGTCTCGAAGCGCGAACGATTGCCGAAATCGGTGGAGATCGCGCCGGCGAACGCTTCCTGCCGTTTACGGACCATGTCTTCCAGGCGGTCGATGCGATCGATGCGGATGCGCGAGGGCGGCGGGCCATCACGGAGATGCGCTGCGCGCTGGACCTCCAGCAGGCGCTCGCCTTCCGACGTCTTTGGCGTATGGCCGTCCATGTCACACCCTTGCCGCCCGAACGCGAGTTGACCCGGAGCGGCCTGCGGTTTCAAGCTAAACCATTGGACGGCCTAAAGCGTGTCTATGAATATTGTGACAGTGGGCGCTGCCGGACGTGATTGCTGCAGGATAGGACGCAGCGGCGGCCTGATAGGACGGGCGAATCAGACATTCCAGGCACGCAACGGCCCGGTCAGTTCTGGCCCTTGAGGCGCACCATCACGTTCTGAGCAACGAAGCGGGCGCGTGAGTTGAACTGGCGGTTGGCAAGCGCGAACACGATCACCAGCGTGGCTAAAACAAAGCCATACCAGGCGATGAACCAGGCCAGCACGGCGATGGCGAGGAAGAAGGCGCGCAGGCCGTGCGTGAACTGTCCCGCCGCCGCGATGTTCATATCGGCGACAGCAGCAGCCGCCTCTTCCGCGCCGGGCTTGCCTGCTTCAGGCGTCGCCGCGAGCATCACAGCGGAATAGTTGAACAGGCGATAGGCCCAGCCGAACTTGAAGAAGGCGTAGGCGTAGAGGCCCATCAAGACGGCGGTCTTCACGTAAAACGCGGCACGGTCGATCTCGAGGTGCACGAAGCTTTCCTCGAATGCGCCGATGATCGTGTCTGCCGCGGTCAGCAGCGCGAAGCCGGCGCCGACAGCCAACAGAGCGGTCGAGGCGAAGAACGATGTCGCTTGCTGAAGGCCCGTGATGATGTTGGCGTCGACGAGCCGAACCTCGCGGTTGGCCATCTGGCGCATCCATTCCTGTCGCTGGAATTTCATCGCAGCCGACAGGGTGTGCTTGTGCCAAGGTGACCGGTCGATCAGCCAGCCGAGGAAGGCCCACGTCACAACGAAGAAGGCCAACGCGCCGCCATCGAGCCAGGTCATTGTCCGCTCCAGAATCCGGAGCGTACTTTCCAGCACGATGGGGCACTTAGCCAGTCCTGTCTTTTAGCGACCGCCGAGGAAGTCCTGCTTGCCCAGCGGCACGCCGTTATGGCGCAGGATCGCGTAGGCCGTGGTGACGTGGAACAGGAAGTTCGGGAGGACGAAGCCGGTCAGATAGTCGAGGCCGGCAAACTTCATTTCGCCGTTCGGGAATTTGAGAACGACCTCACGCTCTTCCGAGCCATCGACCGCGCTGGCCGGAACGCTCTTGATATAATCGACCGTCTTGGCGATGCGCTCGCGCAGTTCAGCGATGGTGGTTTCCGTATCCGCCATCGGCGGTGCGGGCTGGCCTGACAGGCGCGAGATCGCGAACTTGGATGTATCGCTGGCAAACTGGATCTGTGCTGACAGCGGCCGCATATCCGGAGCGAGACGCGACGTCACCAGCAGGTTGGCGTCGAAACCACGGTCCTTGGCGTATTTTTCGGCCTTCTCCAGCAGCGCATCCAGGTTTCCGAGCATGCGCAAAAACACAGGCGCCGAGGCCTTGTGCATCGATATCGACATTTGGATTGTTCCCTTGCCCTCATTTCCGCCAGAGTAACCGGCGGTGTCCGGTAAGGCATATGGGCGCCGTTTTTGGACGTACAATCTGCTAGGGTCACGAATCGTAGCGCCCGAGGTTTTTGTGAAACTGCAATTCTGGTTCGAATTCGCCTCGACCTACTCCTACCCCGCCGTCATGCGCATCGACAAAGCGGCGGCGGCGCGGGGCGTCGAGATCGAATGGCGCCCCTTCCTGCTCGGACCACTGTTCCACGCGCAACAGGGGCTCAAGGACAGCCCGTTCAACGCCGTGCCCGTGAAGGGCTCCTACATGTGGCGCGACCTGGAGCGGACCTGCGAGAAGTACAACCTGCCTTTCAAGCGGCCCGGACGCTTTCCCCAGAATGGGTTGATGGCCGCACGCATCACCCTGTCGCTGACGCAGGCCGAGCGGCCCAACTTCGTGAAGGCCGTCTATCAGGCCAGCTTCGTCCACGACCGCGACATTTCCGATCCGCAGATCCTCCATGCCGCAGCGCGGCGCGCGGGCCTCGACCCGCTGGAGGTTCTTGCCGCCATGACGTCCGAGACGATCAAGGACGCCTTGAAGGAAGAGACAGCGCGGGCGGCCGATCTGGGCATCTTTGGCGCGCCCAGTTTCGTCACGGATACGGGCGAATTGTTCTGGGGCAATGATCGCCTCGAAGACGCACTTGATTGGACAGTGCGCGGGACGCTAAGACCCAACTCACAAAACTGAAGAAGCGGGACGTCCCGGGAGACAGCCATGGCTTTCGTGCTCAGCGAAGAGCAACAGATGCTGCGCGACAGCGCACGCTCGTTTGCGGATGAAAAGCTGCCGATCAGCCAGCTCCGCGCGCTTCGCGCCAAAGGCGAAGGCTTCGACAAGGCTGCCTGGAAAGAGATGGCCGAGCTGGGCTTCACCGGCGTTCTGATCCCGGAAGAGTTCGGCGGTTCGGCCTTTGGATATGTCGGCCTCGGCCAGGTGCTCGAAGCACAGGGCCGCACCATAGCGGCGTCGCCGCTGGTCTCGACCGCGCTGATCGGCGCATCGGCGCTGATCCTCGCCGGCAGCCAGTCGCAGAAACAAACCTACCTGCCGCAGATCGCCTCGGGCGACCTCATCACCGCCCTCGCCGTCGATGAAGGCCCGCACCACGATCCTTCGCATATCAAGCTGACGGCGACGAAATCAGGCGCCGGTTACACGCTCTCGGGCGATAAGCGTTACGTGGTCGATGGCGCTGAAGCCAGCCTGCTGATCGTTGCGGCCCGCACCTCGGGCAGCGAGAACGACAAACAAGGCATCACCCTCTTCCTCGTGCCGACCGACGCCAAGGGCGTTACGCGCACCGCACTCAAGACGCTGGATGCGCACGCCGCCGCCAACATCTCGTTCGCCAATGTCGAAGTCGATGCTGACGCTGTGCTCGGCACGGTCGACGCTGGCTTCGCCACGCTGGACGCCGTTCTCGACCGCGCACGTATCGGCATCTCCGCCGAAGCGCTCGGCGCTGCGGACGCTGCCTTCGAGATGACGGCGGAATACCTGAAAGTCCGCAAACAGTTCGGCCAGCTGATCGGCTCCTTCCAGTCGATGCAGCACCGCGCCGCGATCATGTTCACCGATCTCGAACTCACCCGCTCATGCGTCGCCGCCGCCTTCACGGCGCTGGATGCCGATGCGAAGAACGTCGCCGAGCTGGCCTCGCTGGCCAAGGCACGCGCGGCCGAGACGCTGCACCTCGTCTCCAACGAGACAGTGCAGATGCATGGCGGCATCGGCATGACCGATGTGCATGACTCCGGCCTCTACATGAAGCGCGCCCGCGTGCTCGAAGCGCTCTATGGCGGCGAAAGCTTCCATCGCGACCGCTACGCGAAGATCGGCGGCTACTAGTCAGACGCGCGGGAGGGCGACCATGAGCACTGAGTGGACCGCCCAGACCAGCGACCCGAAAGCACGAAAGCTGATGCAGGGCTTCCCGCCCGCAGCTGACCTCGTCGTGCGCGGGGACAATGCCCAATCCTCCAACGGCTTCCCGAATGCGCGCTGGTCCTACAGCCATCAGCGCCAGATGAAGTCGACGGTGAATATCCGCCGCGGCCCGGCCGCGACGTACACCTTCCCGAAGAAGCTGCGCAGCGACCTGGATGCGATCAGCTTCACGACGCAGGACGGCAAGCAGCTGACCTGGGGCCAGTCGATCGACGAGATGTTCACGGACGGCATCGTCGTCCTGCATGGCGGCTCGATCGTTTACGAAACCTATCGCGGCGCGCTTGAGCCGCACCTGCCCCACCTCGCCTTCTCGATCACCAAATCCTTCGTTGGCCTGATGGCCGCCGTGCTGGCGCACGAGGGCAAGATCGATCCGAATGCCCTGGTGACGCGCTACGTGCCGGAGCTTGATGGCACAGCCTACGCCGACGCCACCGTGCGTCAGGTCATGGATATGACCATCGACGTCCAGTATTCGGAGAACTACACCGACCGGAATGCCGAGGTCCGCACCTATGGGATCGCTGCCGGCTTCAACCCTCAGCCTGAGGGCTATACTGGCCCGGACACAATCTTCGACTTCCTGCGCACGCTGAAGAAACAGGGCGAGCATGGCCAGGCGTTTGCGTACAAGACATGCAACACAGAAGTCCTCGCCTGGATCGTCCAGCGCGTGACCGACACGCCGATGGCGCAGCTTCTGTCGGAGCGGATCTGGCAGAAGATCGGCGCGGAGGAAGATGCCTACCTCATCGTCGATCGCATCGGCACGCCGGCCTGTGGCGGCGGCATGAACATGGCGCTGCGCGATCTCGCGCGCTTCGGAGAAATGCTGCGCCTCGGCGGCATGTTCAATGGACAAGATATCGTGCCGGAAGAAGTGGTCGACGACATCATCAATGGCGGTGATCGCGAGCACTTCGCCAAGGCCGGCTACACCACCGTTCCGGGCTGGAGCTATCGCAACCAGTTCTGGGTGAGCCACGACAAGTTCGACGCCTTCACGGCGCGCGGTATCCACGGGCAGGTCTGCTGGATTGCGCCGAAGGCTGATGTGGTGATCGCCCGCTTCGCGTCGCACCAGGTCGCGGCCAACGGCAACAGCATTCTCGACAAGGTCTCGCTGCCTGCCTACGCGGCGCTGGCCGAGCACCTTATGCGCACCTGATCGCCTGCCATAATCAGATAATATTCCGGGAGAACCACCATGATTGAGAACCTGTTTTCGCTGAAAGGGCGCGTCGCCCTCGTGACCGGCGGCTCGCGCGGCATCGGCAAGATGATCGCGCAGGGCTTCGTTGAAAGCGGCGCCAAGACCTACATCTCCGCCCGCAAGGCCGATGCCTGCGACGCGACCGCTGAAGAGCTGACGGCGCTGGGTCACGCCCAATGCATCTCGCTGCCGCAGGACATCTCGACGGTGGCCGGCGCCAAGATGCTGGCGGAAGAGATCTACAAGCGCGAAGGCAAGCTCGACATCCTCGTCAACAATGCAGGTGCTGCCTGGGCGGCCAACTTCGAGGAGTTCCCGGAGAGCGGCTGGGACAAGGTGATGAACCTCAACGTGAAGTCGCCCTTCTTCCTGACGCAGGCGCTGCACGCCGCGCTGAAGAAAGGCGCCAGCGCCGACAAGCCGGCGAAGGTCATCAACATCTGCTCGATCGACGGCATCCGGCTGAACCCGCTGGAGACGTATTCGTACCACGCCTCAAAATCGTCCCTGCTCTATCTCACCAAGCGCATGGCGGCGCGTCTGGTGCAGGACAACATCATCGTCACCGCGATCGCGCCGGGGCCGTTCGCGTCCGAGATGAACCGCGCAGCGCGTGACATGGAAGACGCTGTTGCTTCGCGCACGCCGATGCGCCGCATTGGGCGTGACGAGGACATGGCCGGGACGGCGATCTTCCTGGCGTCGAAAGCGGGCGATTATGTCTGCGGCGATTCCATCGCGGTCGATGGCGGCATTGCCTATGCCTCGCTGCCGGAGAGAGAAGCCTAAGCCGAAAAGCGCTCTATGTATGAAGTGAAGCGGCTGGGGGAAACTCAGCCGCTTTTTCATTGTTACAAAGCCAAGGCGGTTCCCGCGAACTGCCAATTTTTCGCCTGTGTGATTCTCGGAACCCGCAGCGGCCGAGCGTCGTTTTGAGTTGACCATTCAGAGCGAGAAAGGCCCAGAGCCATGAACACGCATGTTGAAGACCTGATCGCATATCCGCAGCGCCACTTTGGTCGCCCGGAAGAAGTGCTCAACGAACCCACGCTCAGCGTGGACGACAAACGTCGTATTCTCGAGAGCTGGAAGCTCGACGCGCAGCGTCTGGCCGAAAGCACCGCCGAGAACATGTCGGGCGGTGAAGAAACCGACCTGCGCGATGTGTCGAAAGTGTTGATCCAGCTGAAATCGCTGGAAGGCATGCCGGTTGCCCGCCAGCCCAAACAAGGGTCGGACGTTGGCGCTGGCATGGCGACGGGCGCTCTTGTCGGCGCCGGTACTGGCCTTGTGATTTCGGCTGTGACTGTACCGTCGATTGCGCTTGTCGCGCAGGTGGCGGTGGTCGGCCTGATCATTGGCGGCGTGGTTGGCGCTGTCCGGAAATCCACGCGCTAGATCCAACGCAGTTCACCACGGGAACTGGGTTCCACGAGGGACGTTGCGTTTCTGCAAGTTCAAGGAGTTGAATATGAAGCTGCTTATCATCACCGCAGCCTTGGCGACCGGCCTCGCGGCCACCGCCTGTACGTCTTCCGGCGCGACCGAGCGCGGCGCAGCTGGCGGTGCCCTTCTGGGTGCTGCGGCTGGCGCGATCATCGGCAACAACACCGGCTCAGGTAATGCCGGCCAGGGCGCCGCCATCGGCGCTGCAACCGGAGCCATCGCTGGCGGTGTTGCCGGCGCGGCTTCGGACCGTAACCGTGACAGCGACCGGGGTGGCTACAGCCAGAACCGGGGCCCGAATGGCGAGGCTCTCGTGTACGACAACCGGGCCGACCGCTATTATTACGTAGATAGCCGCAGCGGCCGCACATACTGGGCCAATGGCGAGTACCGCGGTTAAGCCCTGAATTGCTTAGGTTTGCGGGAGCGCTGCAACAGCGGCGCTCCCGCTGCATTTTTGCCGGGAACAACCTTCCGTCTGAGTCATTTACTCGGTCGGTGAACGGACAAACTATCCTATGACAGAAGTCCAGGAAAAAGAGCTCGTCGAGCAGATCGAGCGCGAGGTCACGCACCGTGGCGGTCTGATCGCGCTGGTGGTCTGCCTGTCGGTAGCGGGCGGCCTGCTGATCGCGGGCCTGATGGCGTTTTTCCCCGCCAATTAGTTCCGTAAGCGGAACCCTGCCACTGACGCAGCGTTGATGCCGCGGGCCTGCATTATGCCCGGGGACACATTTCAAAATGAAGACGATTGCGCTGTACAATCCGAATTCCGGATCGGTTTCGGCTGACGGAGGCGAACGCCTCAAGGCTGCACTTGAAAGCAATGGCGTGCGCGGCGCGGAGATCGTCGCGACGGATGCGCATGACTGCATCGGCCAGATGAAGAAGCTGGCCGAGAAGCAGCCTGACCTGTTCGTGGTATGGGGCGGCGACGGCACGCTGAAGGGCGCGCTGGAAACGGTGGGCCAGGTGACGCCGAACCTGTTGCTCCTGCCCGGCGGCACGATGAACCTGCTGCCTAAGGCGATCCACGGCGAGAAGACCTGGGACCAGACGATTGCGGACGTCATCCGCTCGCCGAAACGAATGAAGCTTCAGGCTGGCAAGGCGAATGAGGAGCTGTTCTTCTGCGCAATGCTGGCCGGCGCCCCTGCCCGGTTTGCCGAGGCGCGTGAAAGCCTGCGTCGTGGCGATCTGGTGAAGGCTGCTACCGAAACGGCAGCTGCGATCGACGTCTTGAACAGCCTGAGCCTCGACGCGACGCATGGCGGTGGGTACGGTTCGGAGGGTGGGCGTCTTCCGACGACCAGCATCATTGGCGCTGTTGTCGGCGCACTGACCAAGGAGGGGAAAGGCATGGAAGTCGCCGCCCTTGCCTCGCCGACCACCGGCGGCGCACTGAACGTCGTATGGTCTTCGTTCTTCACCGACTGGCGGACTGCGCCTGGCGTGACAGTTGTGGCGGCGAACGCGATGGAGATCGTCAACACCGATGGCGGAGACATTCCGGTGATCGCCGATGGCGAGCACATTGATGCGGGCCCGAAGGTCGTCGTGTCGTTCGTGGAGGAAGCTGCGCAATGCCTGACAGCGGGCTGACACCCAAACCTGTTCGCCTGGTTCATCTGTCGGACATTCACTTCGGCGCCGAGGACCATGAAGCGCTTGCGGCGGTGGAGCAGTTCATCTCGCATGTGAAGCCCGATGGGATCATCATCGCGGGCGACATCACGCAGACGGGCAAGCGGTCCGAGTTCGAGGCGGGGCGCGCCTGGTTCGACAAGCTGGGCTTTCCGGTGATCTCTGCGCCGGGCAATCACGATACGCCCGTCTTCCACATCCCTGCCCGCGTCGTGGCGCCATTCGATCGCTATGAGCGGTACATGGAAGGGATGGATATCGTTGGGCAGATCCGGAATTTCGGTGAGGGACAGGTTCGCGTCTCGGCGATCAATTCGGCGCGTGGTTTTCAGGGCCGGATGAACTGGGCCGATGGGGTGATCGACCTTGGCGATCTGGACGATGCACTCGACCGGCTTTCCAAAGGCCCCGAAGATGCATGGCGGCTTTTGATCTGCCATCACCCGCTCGATCAGCCGCAGCTGGCGAAGATCACGGTCGAGACCAAGCGTGGCGGCGAAGCTCTGAAGCGCTGCGCGGCGGCGAAGGTCGATGCGATCATCACGGGCCACATCCACGACGCCTTCACGTTTCCCGTGCCGGGCGTAAAGCGCCCTATGGTGCAGATGGGATCAGGCACGTTGTCGACGCGTCTTCGCGCGACACGGCCGAGCTTCTGCGTGATCCAGTTCGAAGGTCAGCGCATGATGCAGGACGTTGTGATCATCGATCGCAATGGCCTGGAGATCCGCCGCAACTATGACTCGGCTTTAAATTCCGAAGGCGGAATGGTGGAGGGAACCCACGCAGCAGCGGCTCGTTGATATGCCGAAGCCCAGCAAGTTGGACGCCGGGCGCTGCTGATAGAGGATCTCGACAATGCTCAGCTGGACACTCGTATTTCTCGTTGTCGCCGTCATCGCGGCGGTTCTTGGTTTCGGTGGTATCGCAGCATCGGCTGCAGGCATCGCGAAAATCCTGTTCTTCATCTTCCTCGTTCTGTTCGTTGTGTCGGCCATCATGGGCGCAACACGACGCGGCGCTTAACGCCAGAGCGATCTAGTTAGGTGAGCGGCCCGGCGAAAGCCGGGCCGCTTGCGTTTGGGCGTGAGGGGGCGATCTCAGCCGCGAAGCGACTGAGGCAGTAGGCAATCGGCAATAGGCAGTAGAGCGCGATGAAGGCGGGCCGGTGGTGTTGAGCCATCCGCGCGAAGACGCGCAGCCCCCTCCGTCACGCGCACAAGCGTGCGCGCGCCACCTCCCCCGCCTTTGGCGAGGGAGGACTTCGAGGGCGGTGCGCGCGGTTGGTCCTCCACCGGCGAAGCCGGGGGAGGTGGATCGATGCGTAGCATCGAGACGGAGGGGGCTGTCGCGTAGCGACGGACAGAGGGTTGCTTCTTCGCGCTTGAGACGTTCGGCGCGCAGACTCGCGTAGCGCTCGTAGTCGTCGAACTCGGCGACGAGGCGCTGGAAGGAGCGCCAGAGCTTTATCAGGTCAGCGCTGCTGTTGGTGTGGGAGTAGTCTGGCTTGAAGCTGGTGATCTTCGCGCGGACGCCGGCGATCTCGCAGGCGCGGAGATAGATCAGCAGGTCCAGCTTTCTGTGCGCGTCGAAGAAGGCGGCAGCCAGCGTGCTCCGGTAGGCGGGATCGTGGGTGATGTCGTCGAGGGCGAGGTCGTCGGCGAACATGGCGAGGCCGATGTCGATCACGTCGCGGAGGTTCACCTCCAGCGCCGACACGGGGCGGAGGCGCCAAAGGATCGCGAGGATGATCTGCCAGAGCGCTTTCATGGGTGGGAGTATAACCCCGGGCCATGGGGGTGCGGGATTTGGGCGGTGCTTTCCCCCAACTTGCGGGTGCAGGTGGTTGATTTTGTGCGGGATGATTTTTGGCTGTCCTGCAGTTCTGCATCACCTCCATCCTCCATTTCATCGTCATTCCGGACGCGCGCGTAGCGCGTGAGCCGGAACCCAGGGGCTGAGAGGGCGGCGCTTGGAGCCCTTGGGTTCCTGCTTTCGCAGGAATGACGATTGAGAGGTTTGTGGGTGTCGCGCTGCCTTCGCTATCGCTCCGGCGTTCGCCACTCGAATTGGTCCACTGGACCAATTCGTCCGCTGCGCGGACCGTTTGCTCACCCTTCGACGGACGGCCCGCTTTACGGGCCTGCTCAGGATGAGCGCTTTGGGGGGAGCGGTGGTGGTGTGGGGAGCTCTTCCCCCGCTTGCGGGGGAAGTGGATCGACGCGAAGCGGCGAGACGTTGGGGGCGGGTTGCGGGGGCGGTGCGTGTGACTCGCCCCCATCCCGGCTTCGCCGTACTTCCCCCGCTTTGCGGGGGAAGAGCGCAATCACCAGCAGCGGTGGTGTGGTGCATCTTCGATGCACCCTACCCGTCTGCGCCCTGCTCTAGCGGGGTTTGGGGACGGCGGTGGGGTGGGCGCCGGTTACGCCGTTGATGCGGGGCATGCGGATGCGGAGGTAGCGGCCGCCGGTGGGGACGGGGCCTTCTTCCAGCTTCCCGTGGACCTGTTTGGCGAAGGCCGACATCAGCGTGCCGCCAATGCCGCTGGCGGCGGCGGCAGCGGCTTCTGCGCCACCGATGCCATCGTCTTCGACGGTCAGCAGGGCTTCGTGTTCTTCGACCTTGAAGCTGACCAGCACGCGGCCGCCCATCACGCCGCGGCCTTCGGGGAAGGCGTGCTTGACGGAGTTGGTGACGGCTTCGGCCGTGAACAGAGCGAGCGGCACGGCGACGTCGGCGTCGATCTGGTCCGGGTCGATCTGGCTTTCGATCTTGATGGCCTGGTCTTCAGCGCCGAGCGCCTGATCGAGATGCAGGGCGAGTTCGGAGAAGAAGTGCTTCACTTCGACTGCGCCGATGTCGCTGTGCTCATACAGCGAGCGGTGGATCAGCGAGAGCGCGTTGATGCGTGAGCGCGCGTCATCCATCACCGCGATGGCGGCGGGGTCCTTGATCTTGCGGCTTTGCAGGCTGAGCAGCGAGTTGATGATCTGCAGGTTGTTCTTCACGCGATGGTGGATTTCCTTCATCGCGGCGTGACGGGCTTCGAGGGCGGCTTCGAGGCTGTTGGTGCGGTCGCGGACGCTGACGGCCATCTGCTCCATCAGGTCGGCGAGTGCGTTGATCTCACCGGGCGCCTGGCGGCGGGCGCGCAGCGGCTGGACCGAGAGCTTGCCGGAGGCGTAGAGCTGCGCGATGCGGCCGAGATAATCGAGCCAGCGCAGGACGAGGCGATCCATCGCCAGCCATGCCGTGACAAGCGCGAGCAGCCAGGCGAGCAGCGGCAGCGCGAAATTGCTGAAGGCGCTGACGTTCTCGATCGCGATCGCCGGCGGCTTGGGCGAGGACAGCATTGCGTAGAACTTGTTGTCGGCGAGCGGCACGATCGCGGCTTCGCGGTCTTCGCCGGTGATCGAGCGCAGCAGGAAGAAACCATTGCCGCCGCTATTCAGCGTCTTCATCGTCTCCGGGTCGATCTTCGCCCAGTGATTGCTGGCGAAGACCTGGCCGCTGACGTCGACGAGCGCGACTTCGGAGTTCTTGGGTAGCCCTGCCCGCTCGAGCTGGCGGGCGAGCGAGTTGACGGGCACGCCGAGCACATAGGCGCCATCGAAGGCGCCGTCAGCGGTCGTGCGTTTCTTTGCCGTGGCGATCACCCATTGCTGGGAGACGGGGCCGTAATAGGCGGTCGATTGGACGACATCGATGTTGGTGTCGCGCAGCTGCTTGAACCAGTCGCGCGTGCTGGCCGTGGTGGAGCCTTCGGCGCCGGCCTGCGTGGTGCAGATAACGGTGCCGGATTTGTCGATGATCCCGAGATTGGCGTAGTCGGGCAGACCGTTGAGCGTTTCACGCAGCGGGTTCGCGCACGGATCCCTGGCCGTGACGGCGCTGATCAGGTTGAGGATCAGCGGCGCGGACTCGAGCATGTACTGCGCGCGACTGGCCGCTTCCTGAGCGACGAGCGTCATGGTTTCGCGGCGATACCCGGTGTCGCGCTCGACATCGCCGGACCAGCGTATGCCGCCGATGACAAGCACCGGCGACAACGCCACGGCGAAGATCAGGAGAAGCAGGAACCGGAGTGAGAGGCGCCGCTGGGGATGATCACTCCCCGCGGGAACGGACCCCTCCTGCAGCGAGGTGTTGCGCTTGCTGGAGAATATCGTTGAAAGCTTCGTCAGCACGGATGTCGTGGTCATGGGATTGCCTGGACCCCGCCTCCGCTAGCAGCGTTTCGAGCGCGCGGCGAGCCCGGCTGACACGACTTTTGATCGTACCCACAGCGCACTGACAGACTTGAGCGGCTTCTTCATACGCCATCCCCCCGGCGCCGACGAGAATCAGAGCTTCGCGTTGGTCATCGGGAAGTTTGGCGAGCGCCGAGCGCAGTTCAAGCAATTCCATCGGCACGGTCGGGTTGTCGTTGGCGAGAAGCGTGTTCTCGGCCATCTCCATATCGAGCGGCGCCGTGCGCCACGAGCGGCGCTTTTCGGAATAGAACTGGTTGCGCAGGATCATGAAGGTCCACGCCTTGATGGACGTGCCCGGTTCGAAACTGTCGCGGGCCTTCCAGGCTTTCGCCATGGCTTCCTGCGCCAGGTCGTCCGCCTGCGTCGGATCATTGCACAGCGAGCGTGCGAAGGCGCGAAGGTGTGGAATG
This sequence comes from Hyphomonadaceae bacterium, assembly GCA_965229115.1. Classification (GTDB taxonomy): domain Bacteria; phylum Pseudomonadota; class Alphaproteobacteria; order Caulobacterales; family Hyphomonadaceae; genus UBA7672. The sequence goes on from CBDDIR010000003.1 coordinate 2,796,616, forward strand.
GCGGCGACGAGATCCTTCTTGAAGATCTCCTCGTCTGCTTTCGACATCTTCTCGCGCGGCGCAACGGCCGGGGCGTCATCCCCGGCGCTGTCCTTTTCGGCACCCTTCGGGTGCTTCGAGACTTCGGTTGTATCGGCCATTAGCTGGCGACTCACGATTCGGTTTTCAGCGCGCGCTTCTGCGGCGCTTCGGTCTGGCTGTCGGATTTGCGTTCGTCAGCCTGCTCGAGGAACGACATGAAGTCGTCCGGCACATCTTCGGAGACGACCTCGTCGTACATCTGACGAAGGCGACGGCCGATAGGGTCTTGGCGACGACGGGCAACGCGAGCGTCCACAGGCTTAGAGCCCGCATCCTCTCCGGCACGATCCTTACGACCGTTGCCCGAGTCCCCCCCGGAGTGATCTTTTGCCATTGTTCGGTACAACTTTTCGCTGCTCTAAATGTGGTTACGCGCAGAAATGCCCCGCTTCAGGCCCACAACGTTCATGCTTACGGGAAGGTTCCGCGAAATCTGAAAAAAGATGGAACCCGAGTTCCATGACGGCGTTTACGGTCTCTGGTAGGGCTGTATTTAAGACGTGTGGGAGATTTCATGAGCCTGGTTCAGAAACTTGGACCGCATTTGCCGTATCTGCGCCGGTATGCCCGCGCGCTGACCGGCACCCAGAAGAGTGGGGATTCGTACGTAAAAGCAGCGCTGCAAGCACTTGCTTCCGGCACGCATGAGCTGGACGAGCTGCCGCCGCGGGTAGCGCTGTACAAGCTGTTCCAGGCGATCTGGGGCGCGACGGGCGCCAAGCTGGAAACGCCGCCGGAGGGTGGCGATACGGTTTCGGATCGCGTGATGCGTATTCCGCCGCGCCATCGCCAGGCATTCCTGCTGACGGCTCTGGAAGGCTTCACGATTGATGAGGCGGCTCAGATCCTCGACGAGAACACCGAGAATGTGCGCCAGCTGATCGCCAAGGCGCAGCGCGATATCGAGGCCGAACTGGCCACGGAAGTGCTGATTATCGAAGACGAGCCGGTTATTGCGGCCGATATCGAGGCTCTGGTGCTGGATCTCGGCCACCGTGTTTCGACGGTTGCGACGACCCGTACCGAAGCGGTTGCGGCTGTGAAGCAGCGCCGTCCGGGCCTGGTTCTGGCTGATATCCAGCTGGCCGATGGCTCGTCGGGCATCGATGCGGTGAACGACATTCTCAAGGGCCACGACGTGCCGGTGATCTTCATCACCGCCTTCCCGGAGCGTCTGCTGACGGGCGAGAAGCCAGAGCCGGCCTTCCTGATCACCAAGCCGTTCCAGCCGGAGACGGTGAAAGCAGCTATCGGCCAGGCATTGTTCTTCCACGTGGAACGCCCGGTCGCTGCCTAGCGTATAACTGATAGAGGCGCGCGATTTCCTTGCGATTTGCAGGGTTTTCGCGCGCCTTAATCGTTAAAAGAATCTTTATTTCGTTCGGAACGCCCGAGCCCCCTGCACGTAATTACGACGGCAAGGGGCTTTGTCATGACCGCAACCAAGACCATAATCTCCGTCTCCGCACTGCTTGTCGCCAGCTTTGGCATGAGCGCCGCGGCCTCCGCACAGACCGCCAAGACCATGCTGGCCAGCGCCAAACCGGCTACGGCTTCCGCGTGGCAATGCGCGGCCAAGGTGGTGGAGATCGCGCCGGTTTCCCAGGACACCAACGGCCGGGCCACCGCCTGGGTGATGGTGCATCGGGTTGGCGGTGAGATTATCGCTGCTGAGCGCCTGAGCGCGACGGAAGTCGAGCAGGTTCGCCGCCTCCCCTGCCAGGGCGAGCGCATGGAAACGCCGCCGCCGCTGGTTGGCTAAGCCACAAAATCGGAACTCAGATTGCGCCGCTCGGAGCCGTTGGGCTTTTGGGCGGCGCTGTCGTTTCAGGGGGCGCCGCCACCTCGTCGGCCATTTCATTGGCCGATTTGCGGAACAGGATGTCGATCTGGCTGATCGCCGAGGCTGCGCCGCCGGAGGCCTGGGCCGCAACGCGGATGCGTTCGACGGCGATGCCCTGCTCCACCAGATCGTCAGCGACTTCGGAAAGCCTTGCGAGCGCGAGGGCGAGAGCCCGGTCGCCATCGACGCGGGCATCCACACGCGCCACGAGATCGATGCCGTCCGGCTGGCAATTGGCGGCGGTTTCTCCGATCCGCCCGATCAGGGCCAGCGCCTCAGGCGAGGCCGTGCTTTCGCCCGACGGGAAGTAGATCGAGAGCCGCGCACGCGGGCACGACACATATTCGGACGGGGATGTACGGGTTTGAGCGCCTGCAGCTGCGCCGACCAGCAGCAAAGATGCTGAAAAACCAAGGATTGCCAGCTGGCGAATGGGGCGAGGCATAGGGTTACTGCGCGCAGGACGCCGTTCTGGCGTCGGACCACCACTCTATGCAGAAGAGGCGCCGCCTGTGTTAACCGCGCCCGAAAAAGGAAAACGCCACGCACGATCCCTGATCGGCGTGGCGCTTTTGCACTTGGCGCCCGTTAAAGGCGCAGTGGCTTAGTTAGCCGCTTTTTCCGCGGACTTGTCGATCGCCGTGCCGGCAGCCGACACGTCTTCGCCAACACCTTCAACCGTGTTGCAGGCGGCAGCCGAAGCTGCGAGCAGGAAAGCGAGAGCTGCAAAAGCCGTTTTCATAGAATTCTCCATGTCCCATCGGTGGAACTCACCGACCGCAGCCTCAACGCTGCGTAGGTTCCATGGTTCCATGAGCAGACAGCAATCTCTTCGATTGCGAAATGAACAGCCGCATTGATGCCAACTGCAGCAGCGCGGAACGGTGTTCATGCATCAGCGTTTCTGACTCAGCTGTTTTGATGTGGAGGAGTGCGCCATGCTTGGATGGGCCCTGGTATTCTTTGTTCTGGCGCTTGCCGCCGCTGCTTTCGGCTTTGGCGGCATTGCCGGCACTGCTGCTTCGATCGCGCAGATCCTGTTCGTGATCTTCCTTGCGTTGACGGTTCTCGCGTTTGTGGTGCGAGCTGTTCAGGGTCGCTCGGTGCTATAGGCGGGCTACCGACGAAATCGAGTTCTACAAGAGGCCAGCGAAAGCTGGCCTCTTTCGTTTGGGCGTGACGCAGCCACATGACGTAGCGATGCCTGCCCTCGCCGCGTGCACTCACCGCGATGTGCAACGCTCGATCTCCGCCCGCGATTGCAGAGTTCATAACTCAGGATCAGTCTCACCGGCATTCAAACGCCGTGGAGGGACGCATGGCTGACATTATTCCAAAGGAAGAATTTCTCGACGGCGCAGGCGGGGTGAAGATCTTCGTGCGCTCGTGGCGACCAGCATCAGCGCCGCGCGGCGTGATCATCATCAGCCACGGCTTCAATTCGCACAGCGGGCAGTATGCCTGGGCCGCGCAGCAGTTCGTGGCGAAGGGCTTTGCCGTTTACGCCGCCGACCTGCGTGGACGCGGCAAGTCTGAAGGCGAGCGGTTCTTCGTCTCCGGCATTGATGCGTATCTTGGCGATGTCGATCTCGCGGTGAAGCTGGCGAAGTCGCGCGAGCCCGGCCTGCCCGTCTTCATGCTGGGGCACAGCGCGGGCGGCGTGATCGCGTGCAGCTATGCGCTCAAGCATCAGACGGATCTGGCGGGTCTGATCTGCGAGAGCTTTGCCTATCGCGTGCCGGCGCCGGATCTTGCGCTGGATACGATCTCGTGGATCGGAACGTGGGCACCCAAGCTGGGCGTGCTGAAGCTGAAGAATGCAGACTTCTCACGCGACGCCGCGGCTGTCGCGACACTGAACGCCGATCCGCTGATCGCCAACGAGACGCAGCCGGCCGCAACCGTGCGTGCGCTGTGGCAGGCGGACAAGCAGCTCAAGGCCAGCTTCCCGAAGATCACCCTGCCCGTGCTGATCCTGCATGGCTCGCTCGACAAGGCGACCGTGCCGGCCGGCAGCCAGTTCTTCCACGACACGGCGGGCTCGAAAGACAAGACGCTGAAGATCTATGACGGGCATTTCCACGACCTGCTGGCCGACACCGGCAAGGAGGGCGTGATGGCCGACATCCAGGCGTGGATAGACGGGCACATGCCTGGCTAAGGCCCGTTTTGCAGGCTTTTCGGCCATGGTTGGCCTAGCGGCAAAAATGCGTATGTTGCGCGGCTGCTGCGGGTCGGGCCTGTAGCTCAATGGTTAGAGCCGGCCGCTCATAACGGTCTGGTTGCAGGTTCGAGTCCTGCCGGGCCCACCAACGCGCGCATCCTTTCCGCGCATTCTCGCTTTCGCTTACTCGGCTTGGCCGAGGTGAGGCTTTGTTGCCGGAGCCGTTCTCGTGAACGTGCCGTCGTGTCGGTAGGCCAGGATCAGAGCTGGCAGGATGAGCAGCGTTACGAGGGTTGAGGTGACGAGGCCGCCGAGGATGACGATGGCCATTGGGCCTTGCACTTCGCGGCCGGCTTCGCCGACGCCGAGGGCGAGTGGCAAGAGGCCTAGCGCGGTTACAGCTGCGGTCATGAGGATGGGCGTTACGCGTTCGCGTGCGGCTTTCAGAACTGTTTCGGCGTTCCAGGGTGCGCCTTCGACATCCACCAGATGATCGACGTGCGAGACCAGCAGGATCGCGTTGCGCGCCGAAATGCCGAACAGGGTGACGAAGCCGACGAGGCTGCCCAGAGAGAGAATGCCGCCGCTGAGTGCTACGGCTGCAACGCCGCCAGCGAGCGCGAAGGGGGCGCCGGCGAGGATGAGCATCGCCGCGCGGCCGCCGCCGAAAGCCAGCACGAGCAGAGCGAAAACGCCGATTGCAGCGATGCTGACGTTCAGCGCGATCTGGCGGAAGGCTGCGGCCTGCCCTTCGGCAACGCCGGAGTATTCGAGATAGACGTTGGCCGGCAGTTTGACCTGCTGCGCGATCACGCTTTTGGCCTTGGCTACGAAGCCGGCGATATCGCTGCCGGTGGGGTTGAGGGTGACGACCTGACGACGGCGGCCGCCATCGTGGAGGATGCTGGCACGGCCAGAGCCTGCGCTTAACCCGGCGACATCCGAGAGCGTGCCGCCGCCATTGGCGCCTTGCACAAGCAGACCGCCGGCGGCCTCGGGCGAGCGGGTGAGTTCGGCATCGGGCAGGACCACGGCTACGTCGAGAATTCTGCGGCCGTCGGAGACCTGGGCAACGGATTGGCCCTGGAATGTCGCCTCGACGGAATCGTAGGCGTCGGTGATGGACAGGCCTTTCAGGCCGAGGCGGGTCTGGTCGAAGTCGACGTGCAGCATGGGGGTTGCTGCCGGCGCCTGGATCTGGACGTCGGCCGCGCCGGGCATTGCCTCGAGGACTTTGGCGATCCTGGCGGCGGTCTGATCCAGCACATCAAGATCGGGGCCATAGACGCCGATGGCGACGGCCGCGGTTTCACCTGACAGGGACTCGCCGATGCGGTCGCCGAGGAAGGTGAGCGCTTCGGTGGAGACGCCCGGATAGGAATCCAGCACGGCGCGGATTGAGGTGAGGATCTCGGTTTCCTGTTTGCCGCTCACCTGTTTGAGTTCGACGTGGAATTCGCTTTGATTGACCGGCCATGTGTCTTCGCCGGCCGTGGCCCGACCCATCTGTTGTTCGACGGTGGCGACGCCGGGAATGGCGAGCAGTTCGTTGGCAGCCTTTGCGCCGACGCGTCGCATCCAGTCCAGCGAGGCGCCGGGTGGGCCCTCGAAGGCGAGGACATAGTGGCGTTCGCGGAAAGCCGGCAGGAGTTCGGAGCCGAAGCCGAGCATGCCGATGGCGACCAGCAGGATTGCTGCGGCGCTGGCGGTGACGGCGATGATCGGGCGACGGATCAGGGCGACGGCCATCGCCGCATGACGATCCTTCACCCAGCGCAGGACGCCGAACTCTTCGTGGACCTTCTGGTTCTTCAGAACGAGCAGCGACAGCGCGGGCGTGACGGTCATCGCGACAAGCAGGGAGGCCAGGGTCGCCAGCAGGAAGGCGAATGCGAGCGGGCCGAAGAAGGCGCCTTGCAGGCCGGACAGGAACAGGATCGGCGCTACGGTCGCGGCGAGTACGAAGGTGGCGTAAACGACCGGAGCGCGGACTTCGACGGACGCGGCGAGGATGGTGGTGACGGCAGACGATCCCGGCGGCGCGAGGCGCAGCCTGCGGACGATGTTCTCCACGTCGACCACGGCGTCATCGATGACGACGCCCAGCGCGACGGCGAGGCCGCCAAGGCTCATCGTGTTGATGGTTTGCCCCAGGGCATCCAGCACGACGACGGCGGCGAGAAGCGATAGCGGGATGGAGACGAAGGCCACGAGGGCGATGCGGGGGCTGCGCAGGAAGAAGAACAGGATGATGACGATCAGCAACGCGCCGATCAGCAGATCCACCTCGATGTGATGCAGCGCAGTTTCGATGAAGGTGGCGGGGCGGTGCATGGAAGGATAGATCGTGACGCCCTGCCCGTTCAGGGATGGCGTGATGTCTGCGAGCGCTGCCTCGACGGCGCGGATGACCTCGAGCGTGTTGGCGCCGTACTGGCTGGAGAGCGTCAACAGGGCTCCGGGCTTGCCCATGATGAGCGCGTCGCCGAATGCGGGTGCGGGTGTTTCGACCACGTCGGCGATGTCGCGCAGGAGGACGGGCGGGCCGCCGCCTGGGGCTAAGGTGATGGATGAGAGGTCTGCTGCGGTGATGGCGCGGCCGCGGGGTTCTACCAGGATGCGCTGTGCTGGCGTGTCGATGAAACCGCCGCCGCGGACGTCTGTGGCGGCTTTCACGGCGGCGGAGACATCTGCGAGCGAGAGTGTTCGGGCGAGGAGATCGGCGCTGCGTACGCGGACTTCCAGGCGCGTTGGCGAGCCGCCGAAGACGTTTGCGCGCGCGACGCCGGGTACGGACAGAAGGCGCGGCCTGACGGTCCACTCGACGAGATCCCGCAGATCGGTTTGCGAGAGCTTGTCCGAGGTGAAGCCGATTTTCAGCAGGTCCATGGTGGAGGATGTGAGCGGCGTGACCACCGGCGTGCGCGCTGCGGCGGGGAGTTGGCCTGACAGCTGGGCGAGTTGTTCGGCCACGACCTGGCGCGCGCGATAAGGGTCGGCGCCCTCGCCGAAGGTTACGTTGATCACCGACAGTCCCTGGATCGATTCAGAGCGGACCGTGGCGACGCCGTTGGCGCCGTTCAGGGTTTCCTCGATCGGACGGGTGACCAGCACTTCGACCTGTTCAGCGGCAAGACCGGGCGCTTCGGTTTGGACGGTGGCCTGAGCCGGAACGAATTCGGGGAAGACGTCGTAGCGAGCTCGGCTGAGTGTCAGGCCGCCGTAGAGGGCGAGGAGCAGAGCGGCGAGCAGGACGAGCCTGGGGCGAGCGAGGGACGCTGCAACGATACGGCTGAGCATGGCCTAGCCTCCCGCGGACGATGCGGCCTCTGCGGCCATCACGCTTGTTGCGCCTTCCACCACCACCTCGTCCGACGCGGAGATGCCTGTGTTGACGAACCAGCCGCCGGCAATGGCGCGGCCGCCATCGACGGCGCGCTGCTCGAAGGCTTCTGGTCCGGTTTTCACATAGACGTGGATCGCGCCATCGGACCGGATCAGCGCCGCGTCGGGGATGATGAAACCCGCCTCCGATGCGCTGAGTTCAACCTGTGCGGATAGAAGTCGGCCGGCGGGGAGCTGCAGCGGTGTGTTGCTGCGGACTATGCCCAGCTGACCGGTCGTCTGGAGCCGCGCATCGGCTGCGGCGGCCGGGCCGATGATCGCGACGGGAATGTCTGCTCCCTCTGGCTCCAGCTTCAGCGTGACGTTCGTGATCGTTGCATTTGCTTGCGGGGCATCGATGCGGACGAGTGCTGCGCGGCCGCTTGCAATTTCAGACAGCAGGCGTGCGCGCTGGCTGTCCGGCATCTTTCCGAGCGCGGCGCCCCATTCCAGCCCAATGCGCTGGGCGGCCAGTTTTGCCCTCGCCGCATCGCTCGCGGCCTGGGCGCGGGCTGCCTCAACAGAGCGGAGGGATGCTGCCTGATCCTGCGCTGCCAGCGCCTCGAGACGGCGATACTCTTCCTGGGATGCGGCCGCCGTGGCGTTGGCGGCCCCGACTTCCGACTCGATGGCGGCGAGCGGACCCACATCGATTACGCGCGCGAAGCCGGCTACGGTTCCAGCGGCTGTGGCGGGCGCGAGTTTGGCGGTTCGCACACCCATCCTGGCCTGCGTGTCCGCATCCATGACAATCGCCGTGGCGGATACCGCAGGAGCCGGCGCTTCAGTAGCGACTGGCGCGGCGGGTTGGCCGCAAGCGGCGAGCAGGAGCAGCGCGCAAGGCAGGAGCGGCAGGCGCTTCATTGTGTATTCCCCGTTGCGCGTGGTTCGATCTGCGTTTCGGATCCAGACAGTGGGCGGCGGAGCGCGTCCTCGAGGGCAGCGTCTGCAACACGAAGACGCCGCAACGCGTCGATCTCCGTCAGTTGGACCAGAAGCGCGTTCGCCTTGGCGGCGGACCAATCCACGCGATCGATTGCGCCTTTAGCCAGTTCTTCGTCTGCCTGTGTGGCGATGTGATCTGCAGACAGGCGTTCGACGGTTCTGAGGTGGACCAAGGCGGCGTCAGCGGCTTTCAGCTCGATCAAGGCGGCATCGATCGCCGCGTAACCGTGGGCGATCGCAGCTTCGAGATGAACGCCCGCTTCTGTTCGCCGGGCGGCGGCAGCGGTGATGTTGGCCCGGTTGAGATCGGCTGGCGGAAGCGCGAGGCCCAGCGTGAAGGGCAGCTTCACGAGGCCGCGCTCCCACGTATATCCCGGACCGAGATGCACTTCGGGCCATTGCTTTGCAACTTCTCCGCGAAGATCGGCCTCGGTTTGATCGTAAGCCGTGATCGCGCGGAGGATGTCGGGGCGGGCGTACAGGGCGGCATCGCGAGCAGCGGGGTTCGCATCCGAGACAGCGGGCGCATCGAAGTCGGGCCAGCGCAGCTCAATGGCCGTCATTTGGGACGGTGCGACACCCACCGCATCCGCAAGCGCCGTCTTCGCAGCAAGCTCGCGGGCCATGGCATCAGACAGGCGGCGAGTGTCGCCCGATACGTCTGCCCTCAGCCGTTCGAGATCGGCGCGGATGGCCTCGCCGCCTGCGACGCGGCGCTCGAGCGCAGTGAGCTGTCGTGCGCGTACATCGCGCAATTGTTGGCCGATATCCACTTCGCGGTGCGCCAGCATGAGCTCGGCTGCGGCGCGGGTGATCGCCATGCGAACCTGCCAGACGGACTCGGCGTAGTCATACTGCCCCGTCAGGGCCGCGAGCTTGGCGGAGTCGATCCGTGACGACCGCCGCGTCCCGATATCGAGCGGGATGTCGCTCGTTACGCCATATAGCCACGGCGAACTTTCAGCCGCCTTACCGGCATACTCGGCGGTGAGCGACAGTGTAATCGGCGGACCGACACTGGCGGCCTTCGCCGCAGCCTCGAGGCTTGCGATGTGGGCGCGGCCTTCCGCCAGCGTGGGATTGAAACGAAGGGCGGCCACGAACAGGCTCAGGCGATCCCAGCCAGCGCCATCCCATTGCGCTGAAGGCACAAGCTTTCTGAGATCAGCTTCGACCGCGCTGATATCGAGGGTCTGAGCCTTGAAAGTCTCCAGCAGGCCGGATGGCGCAATCGGCGCGGTTTCGTAAGACGCGCACGCGGTTACGAGTGCAAGCGATGACAGGCCGATGAGGATACGGAAGGACATGACGCCGCCAGTTTCAGCGTCTCCACCCTGCACGTTTCTGATGGCGCCACGATTGAAGCAGCATTGGCATTTCCCAACGCCCGTTAACGTCGCCCGTGCCGTGTTGCTGATTGGCTTGAGGAAAGTTGGCTAACGCCAATGTCCGGCTTTCGCAGACATGATAGACTGGGGCCATGAAAGCACTGGTGACCTCCTGGCAATTCTGGGCGCTTTTATCCGCCGTGTTCGCGGCCATGACAGCGATTTTCGGCAAGATCGGCGTGTCGCGCGTCGATCCGGATTTTGCGACCCTCATGCGATCAATCATCATCGTGGCGGTGATCGCCGCTATCGTTGTTGCGCGGCAGGCAGCGCCGCCGCTGGACAGCGTGCCCCAGAAAACATGGACGTTCCTGGTGCTGTCAGGGCTGGCAACCGGCGCTTCGTGGCTTTGCTATTATCGCGCGCTTCAGCTGGGACAGGCTTCGGAAGTTGCTTCCGTCGACAAGCTGAGCGTCATCTTCGTCGCCATACTCGGCGTCGCGTTTCTGGGGGAAACGCTGACGCTGCGCGCCTGGCTCGGAGTTGCCTTCGTGGCAGGCGGCGCAGCGTTGCTGATCGTCAAACCCTAGCGGGCTTACTTGTCGTCGTCTTCTTCGCCATCTTCTTCATCGTCAGCAGATTTGGCGGCGTTTGTGTCGATGGCGTTCTCGAGCACTTTGCCATCGCGGGCATCCACGCCGACTTCGTGGATCTGGCCGCCGCTTTCGATGTCGAACGAGTAGCGCAAGCCGCTGCCGCCCGGCTCGCGTTCGATCTCCCACTCCTTGACCGTTCCCGTCTGCGTTCGCAGAGCGATCTGACGGGCTGCGTCGACGGAGAGTTTGGCTTCGGACAGTAGCTTGGTGTCGCCATGCTCGCTGGCTTGCTGTGCGATGGCGACTGTGCCTGCCGAAACCACCAGAGCGGCTGCGGCGATGATCAGTGTAGTTCGTTTGAGGGACATGCGATCCTCCTTGACCTGCATGTCGTTAGAGTGCGCGCCTCACGTTTGACGCCAGATCGCGCGGGCGTTGGCTATCCGCAATCATTCCGGCCATTCGATGACGATGCGGAGGCCGGGGCCTGCATCTTCCAGCCTCAGTGCCGCACCGTGCAGGCGCGCGATGGCGCTGACGATGCTGAGCCCGAGCCCTGCCCCCGGTGTGGTCCGGCTTGCATCAAGGCGCACGAACGGCTCGAGCACGCGCTGGCGGTCTGCTTCAGGAATGCCGGCGCCCTGATCTTCGACGATCAGCGCGTGCTTCGTTCCGGCTGACTGGACGGTAATGCGGATCGCCGTTGCGGGCGGCGTGTGCTTCATCGCGTTTTCGACGAGGTTGGCCAGACAGAGCGTGATCAGATCGCGGTCGCCGATCACGTTGGCTGGCTCTGCAGCGGCAACGATCAAGCCACGGCCTGAGGCTTCGATATCGGGGCGGTAGGCGTCGGCGACGCGCTCCACGATGGCCGACAGGTCGATCGGCACGAAGCGAGCGCGGGCGCCGCCGGCGTCGGCATCGATTTCGGCCAGGCGCAGGATGGCGTGGAAGACGTGCAGAACATCGTCGATCCGCGCCTGAGCATTGCGGATGGATTCGCGCGTGGCCTGGTCCGCCGTCGCTGCGGCCGTTTCGAGATCCTGACGGACGTGGGCCAGCGGGGTTCGGAGATCGTGTGCGATGTCGGTGGACACGCGGCGGATGTTGACGACGAGCGTATCGATGCGCGCGACCATGTCGTTCACGCCTGCACCGATGCGGGCGATCTCGTCGCGGCCCTTGTCTGGCGCGCGCGTTGCCAGATCGCCTCGGCCGACTTCAGCCATCGCCCGGGACAGTGCGCGCATGCGGCGGGCGTTGCTGTAGGCCAGCAGCGTGCCTGCTCCGATCACCAGAACGAGCGTCGGCAGCGCGACCCAGAACAGGGCGCGCAGCACTGCGGAGCGCACGCCCTCTGCCTTGTCGAGATCGTCGCCGATGGTGAGGACCACGCCGCCGGGGCCGGCTTGCGTCAGGGTGAGGAAGTCTTCGGTTTCGTTCTCGCCTTCCCGCGTGTCGTACAGCGTGACCTTGCCCCAGCCGGGGGCGGGATCTTTGACGTTGAGATTGCCGAGGAGGAGTTTGCCGTTCGCGTCGACGAGGCGGTACTCCAGCGCGCCGGGCTCGGCCAGCTGGGAGCGCATGTCGAGGATTGCGGCTTCGAGGCCCTCGATCCGCATTTCTTCCTGAAGCGAGTTCATCTCGAGATTGATGCGCTCGCGCACTTCGCGCTCGGCTGCTTCCTTGGTTGCAGCCCAGGCTATGCCGGCGGTCACCGTGAAGGCGAGCAGGATCAGGGCGGCATAGGCGGCCGATAGCCTGAAGCTCGTTGAGTCGAATAGGCGTTCAGATCGTGCGGATGACATAGCCAGCGCCGCGGACGGTGTGGATCAGGGGCGCATCGCCGCCGCGGTCGATCTTCGAGCGGATGCGGCTGATGTGGGATTCAACGATGTTGGTGCCGGGATCGAAGTGGAAATCCCATACGCGCTCCAGCAGCATGGTGCGCGTGACGACACGCCCGCCATTGAGCATCAGTTCCTCAAGTAGCCGGAACTCGCGCGGCTGAAGGTCCACGACATGATCGCCGCGCTTCACCAGCCGGCGCAGCCTGTCGAGGGTGAGGTCGGCGACGACGAGCGAGGTTTCTTCCTCGCGCAAGGGCGGGCGCCGGCCGAGCGCCTGGACGCGGGCGTTGAGCTCGTCGAAGGAGAATGGCTTGACGAGATAGTCGTCCGCCCCGCCCTGCAGGCCGGCGACGCGGTCCTGGATCGCGTCCATGGCGGTGAGAACGAGGACGGGCGCGCTGAAGCCGGCGGCGCGGGCGGATTTGATCATCGACAGGCCATCCAGCTGGGGAAGCATTCTGTCGACGATCGCCAGATCAAAGCTCTCATGGGTCAGGCGAAACAGGCCATCGCGGCCATCTGTGGAAACCTCCACCGATTGACCAGACTCCCTGAGGCCGCGCGCGACGTAGGCGGCGGTCTTTGCGTCGTCCTCGACCAGAAGTATCCGCATGTGACTCTTTCCAGTGAAAGATGTGACCCATCGACCTCGATCACGCAATGACCCGTGAGCCTGTCGTGGGCGATCTGTATCGATCTTCCAGCACTGCGGTGATTTCAGGGTTAAGCGGGGATTGTGATTCCCCAATCCCGGAAACGAGGAAGCGCCCGCTGCAGGCGAGCGCTTCCGGTAGCGGTATTCGATAGTCCTAGAAGTTCGAGACCAGTCCCAGACGGAAGGAACGCGGCGACCCCGGCGAGATGTTCGAGGTGCTGTGGGCGTTCACGTAGTAGTCTTCGTCCATCAGGTTTTCGACGTTGAGCTGGAGGCGGAAGTTCTTGTTCACCGTCCAGTAGATAGCGGCATCCACGCGGACATATTCGTCCATGATGGTGTTGCTGGCCGGGGTCAGGATGTTCTCCGTGCCGGCGAAACGCTCGGCGACGTAGATCACGCCGAGGCCCGCGCCCCATGATTGATCAAAGTCGTAGCGGTTCCAGAGCGAGAAGCTGTGCTCCGGCGTCTGCGCCAGGCGAGCGCCGACTTGGACAGCGGCCGACTGGTTCGCGAGGATTTCGGAGTCCTGATAGGCGTAGCCGCCTGCAACACTCCACGCGTCGGTGATATCGCCAGTCAGGCCGAGTTCGACACCGCTGACACGCTGGCCTTCGACCAGGATCAGGCGCGTCGAGTCGAGCGGATCGGTGATCGCGACGTTGGTGCGGTCGAGTTGATAGACAGCGCCGGTTGCCGACAGGAACGGGAAGATATCCCACTTCGCGCCAACCTCGATGTTTTCCCACTCTTCCGGATCCAGCGCGGCGTTGGTCGCCGTGAGCGACGCAAGCTGGTCGCCTGCCCGCGGCACGAAGGTCTGTGCGTAGCTGGCGTAGAACGACATCTGCGTCATCGGCTTGAAGATCAGCGCGGCGCGCGGGGCGAACAGATCGTCTTCCGACGAGATGTTCACGCCGTTGCGGTTGTTGCGCAGCTTGGCGTTGAAGCGGTCGTAACGCACGCCGAGCAGGGCCTGCCATTGCGGCGAGAACTCGATCTGGTCCTGCACGTACAGGGCAGCCTGGCTCGCTTCGCTGTGGTTGTCCGCATCGGTCGCGCTCTGGCGGAACGCGATCGTGCCGGTGTAGCGCGGGTTCGCGACGGGCACGTTCACCGCCGTGGTGTTGATGCCTACATCCGTGAAGTAGCCGGTGAGGCGGGTGTTGTCGGTGTGCTGCGTGCCAAGCTCTGCGCCAGCCAAGAAGTTGTGCTTGATGCCGCCGCTCATGGCCGAGAAGGTCAGGTCCGTCTGGTTGAAGACGCTGCCGCGATCCGTGCCCTGGTTGTAGGCGCCGATCGGAACAATCGTGCCGTTCGTCGTTGCGAAGCCGCTGGCATAGACGTTCTGATAGAACTTGTCGTAGTCGCCATAGCGCAGCTTGTTCGACAGCTTCATGCCGTTGGCGAAGGCGTGCTCAAGGCTGGCCGTGATCGCGTTGACCGTGCCCGTCGTCGGGCTGCGGGCCGGATCGCCGAAGAAGGTTGCCGGATCAACATTGACCGGCTTGCCCGCGAACGCCGTGACGCCGCGGTCGGCGACGAATTCGTAGTCGTAATATTCGTAGCTGAGCCGGAGCATGGTCTGTTCGCCGAGTTCGACGGCGACGGTCGGGTTGATGCCGACGCGCTCATAGCTGACGTCGTCGCGGAAGCTATCGCTGTCTTCGAGGACGCCGGTGACGCGAACGGACAGCATGTCATCGATGCGCTGGCCGAAATCGCCCGTGATGCGGCCGCCGCCTTCGGACGAGGCCTGAATGCCGATTTCGCGGATGGTCTGGCCGTTGGCCTGACGCGTGACGCGGTTGAGGATGCCGCCGCCGCCGCCACGGCCGAAGATCATGCCGTTCGGTCCCTTCAGAACATCGACGCGCTCGATGTTGTAGAGGTCGCGGAAATACTGGACGTCGTCGCGGATGCCGTCGACGAACATGTCGGCGGTGGAGGCGTTGCCGCGGAAGATCGGCGTGTCGCGGTTGCCCTCGCCTTGCGCGAAGCTGACGCCCGGGACGTAACGCACGACGTCGGCGAGGTTCTGCGCTGCGCGATCCTCGATCTCGGCTTGCGTGACGACCGACACGGCCTGCGGAACATCGACGAGCGGCGTTTCGGTTTTGGTGGCGCTCGACGTCGTCTTCGGCTGGTAGCGATCTCCCGTGATCACGACGGCGTCGCTGGCCTCAGGCGCTTGTTGGGCTTGAGCCATGCCGGCCAAGCTGACGGCTGCCAGCGCGCCCAAGGATACCGACCCGAACAACCGCGTCGATCGAATAGTGACTTTCATTTGCAACTCCCACGTTCCGGCCGCTGCGGTTAGGGCACATGAGAGGCAGTCGCAATCGAAAGCTGACGTGAGAAAGGTTGTGGTTTCCCAATCTTTCGAAAACCGCTGCAGCAGAAGGGAAAACGCAGCGTGGGTGGTGACGCGGCGGTTTATTCGCCTTCCCGCGAACCTCGTCAAACGAGCCGGCCGGCCCAAACATTGGCGTCTCCCAATGTTTCGCCAACATGCCGCCAAAGCGTTTGCGCCCATTCGCAAATGGCAAAGCGAGCGACGCATGCCATCTGCCCTTGCCATGGCCTTCGACGAACTGGACGGCCCCAGGATCCGGCAGCGGGAACTCGTGGTGCGTCTGCTGGCCGAAGCGACAGATCACCCGACCGTAACGCAACTCCACGCCCGGGCCCGCCTGGAGGCGCCGGGTATCAGCCGGTCCTCGGTCTATACCACGCTGAAGAGCCTGGTCGCGGCGGGGCTGGCGCATGTGTACCGGCCGGAGGTGGGGGAGTTCCGGTATGAAGACGGCACCGTCCCTTCGCACGGTCACCTGGTCGATGAGACCACTGGCGAGATGGTGAACATCGTCGACGATTCAATGCATCGCTTGTTAGAGCAGACCGCGCGCGGCCTTGGCTACAAGCTGACCGGCTATCGATTGGTGATTACGGGGCGTCGCAACGCGGCTGGGTCGTAGTCGCTCTACAGATTATGCGGGGCGGGCCTGCGCCGCATTCTTCTTCGGCAGCGTGCCTTTTCTCGCGCGGCGCATTTCGCGCTTTTCGAGTTCGGCAATCAGCAGTTTGACGTTTCTTGTGTTCGACTTGAACGCCACGTCGAAGAGGTCGCCCACGATCGGCAGCGCGCCGACGGCGACATCAACGCCCCAGTTCGAATACATGCGGGCGCGCGTCCATTTGGAGATGCCGAGACGCTTGGCTTCGTTGATGACGTAGAGGCCGATGGCGCCGCTGACAAGATCGCCGACGATTGGAACGATGCCGATGATGGCGTCGAAGCCGAATTCCACGCCTGCGATGGAGAACTGTCGGTCGAGCATCTGCTCGAGGCGTTTCAGGCGCGCGACGGCTTCGTCTTGCTGGACCGATTGGACTGACATGCGAGCCTAATGCGCCAAGGCCGATCCCGTTCCGGAGGCCGGATGAGCCCTTGAAATCAGGCCTTATCCCCAGTGGTCCATTCAAGTGGCTCTGGAGCATCGTCACTTAACTTTTGCGAAGCCGCGACCCAACCGTCATGGGATTGCGACTTACCCGTCATGAGCCCGGCGTACCCCCCGCTCCGCCTGCCCAGAGAGGCAGCGTGGATTCGAAGGGGTGTCGCATGAAGATCAAGCTTCTCATGGGAGCGGCTATTGTCGCTCTTACAGCCGGCAGCGCCTGGGCGCAGGTGAGCGGACCGGCTGACCAGCCTTCGGCTGAAACTGTCGATACCAACCGCGACGTGGTCGTGATCATCGGCCAGGGCGAGACGCGTCAGGTGCAGACGCTGACCGAGACCGACCTGAAACTTGAAGCCGCCGGTACGAGCCCGATCAAGCTGATCGAGAGCCTGCCGGGCGTGAACTATACCGCAGCCGATCCGTTCGGCGCTTACGAGTGGGCGGTGAACATCAACATTCGCGGCTTCCAGAAGGACCAGCTCGGCTACACGCTGGACCGCGTTCCGCTCGGCGACATGAGCTATGGCAACTATAACGGCCTGCACATCAGCCGTGCGATCATTTCCGAGAACATCGGCCAGGTTGAGCTGGCGCAGGGCGCCGCCTCGCTGGCGACGGCCTCGACCTCGAACCTCGGCGGCGCGCTGACGTTCCGCAGCCGTGGGCCGGCCAACGAGTTCGGCGGCACCGTTGCCGCCACCGGTGGTTCGGAAGGCATGTATCGCGGCTTCGCCCGCCTCGACAGCGGCGTGATCGATGCGCTGTTCGGCGCGAAGGGTTACATCTCCTACGCCAACCAGAGCCAGGACAAGTGGAAGGGCGATGGCCCGCAGAAGCTTGAGCAAGTGAACGCCGGCTTTGAAGTTCCGGTCGGCCCGGGCGTGCTGTCGGGCTTCTATGACTGGTCGAAGCGTCGCGAGACCGACTATCAGGATCTCTCGCTCGAGATGCTGGGCCGTCTCGGCTATGACTGGGACAACATCAAGCCGGATTGGGCGCTTGCCAATCTGTTGGGCGATGTCGGCGCGAACCGCGGCTATACCGGCGTTTGCAACCCGGCCTTCCCGAACGGTTCGGCGACGACTGCGCCCTGCCCGAATCCTTCGGCCGGCACGGCCTGGCCTGCTCCGTTCGCCAACGCGGACGACGCCTATTACGACGCGGCCGGCCTGCGCGATGACCAGCTGGCGCGCATCTCCTACGACGCCGACATCACCAACGACTTCTCGATCTCGGCGACGGCCTACCTGCACGAGAACGAAGGCCAGGGCATCTGGTTCACGCCGTATGTGAACCCGTTCCAGTTCGGCGTTCCGATCTCGCAACGCGCCACCGTCTCGTCGGTGTCGGTGCGTACGACCGAGTACGACATGAACCGCTCGGGCGCTCTGGGCTCGGCCAAGTGGACGCTGGGCGATCACACGATCGAGGGCGGCTTCTGGTACGAGTATAACGACTTCAACCAGGATCGCCGCTTCTACGCCAACACGCGCCAGGCGCCGCGCCCGTCGCTGGAGTTCATGCGCAACGCCTTTGCGACCCAGTGGTCGTATGCGTATGACTTCGAAACCAACATGTTCTTCATCCAGGACACCTGGGCGATCACCGACGCGCTGACCGTTTCGGGCGGCTTCAAGTCGGTGAAGGTCGACATGACGGTCGACACCAACGTCGCCAGCTTCGCGGCGCCGGTTGCGGGTTCGAACTCGGACCTCGGCGGCACGATCACCTCGAAGGACACTTTCCTCCCGCAGATCGGCTTCACCTACGAGCTGGAAGCCGGCAGCGAGATCTTCGGCGGCTACACCGAGAACATGCGTGCGCACACGCTTGCTCCGGCGGCGAGCCAGACGCAGTCGGGCTTCGACTTCATCAAGGCGAACACGTCGCCCGAGAGCTCGAAGACGACCGAGCTTGGCTGGCGTTATCGCAATGGCCCGTTCCAGGGCGTTGCGGCGGCCTACTATGTGAAGTTCGATGATCGCCAGATCGGCCTGTCTTCGGGCGCCGGCATCATCGGCAGCCCGTCGGTTATCAAGAACGTCGGCAGCGTCACGACCAAGGGCATCGAGCTCGCCGGTTCGTACGACTTCACCGATGAGTGGACGCTGTTTGGTTCGTACGCCTACAACGACTCGAAATACGACAACAACGTTGTCGACGCCACGCTGGCGGCCCCGATCCTGACGGGCGGCAAGACGGTGGTGAACGCGCCGAAGCACCTGCTCAAGGCCGACCTCGGCTATGACAACGGCACGTTCTTCGGCAAGCTTTCGGCCGCCTACACGGGCTCGCGTTACTTCTCGTACGTGAACAACGCTGAAGTCGACGGCTACACGCTGGTCGACCTCTCGGCCGGCTACCGCTTCGGCGGCAACGAGCTGCTGGATGGCCTCGAGCTGCAGCTGAACGTCACCAACCTGATGGACGAAGAGTATGTCTCGACCGTCGGCACGAACGGCTTCAACGCCAGCGCCGACAACCAGACGCTGATGGTGGGCTCGCCCCGCATGTTCTTCGCGACGATCCGTAAGGACTTCTAGTCGAGAGCCCCTCGACTGGACGCCCTTCGGGGGAAAACTCCGCCGCCGGACCCCACATCCGGCGGCGATTTGTTTTTTGGGCGCTGCGCGCCGGCAGTCGGGAATGGGCAGTCGGCAATCGCGTGCTGATTTCAAACATCGTTGCGGGCGCTGAACCGTAGGGTGCATCTTGATGCACCTGTGATCGGTCGCGGTGCATCAAGATGCACCCTACTTCCCGCCGTGGCGTGATTGGTCGTTCGCACGGACCGATGTCCTGCGGGATGCTTGTTGTCGTCTCTCCCAAGAGAGAGCGGGGCGCGTGTAGATACGCCGTGGGTAGTGCCTGTGCTGCATCGCTGCAGCTGATGCGCGTCTTCACGCGCCCCTTGCCTGGCCGTTCTTCCCGATATGGCATCCAGGAGTTGGCAATCGACCGCCAAGGATGAATCCCAGGGGCCTTAGCTCCGTGGCCAGTGATCGGTTCGGCGTGTCGGGGAGATGGTCCAGAACTCCCTCGGACCCTCCGGTTAGTGACCCCGGAGGCAGTGCTGCGCAGTTCGATTCACCGGGTCGGCTTGTCAGGCCTTCCCGGTTTGCTTGAAGGGGCACGGTAGAGTCCCCGACACCACGCGGCCACGCCGGCCAATGACCCAACGTCTTGAGCTGGACGTCTCCAAGACCTCCCTTCGTCAGGTGCGCTTGCAGTGTACCTCGGTTCACGGCGCCGTAGATTCTGCGAGGCTCTATCCCCCAACTTGCACGTGCAAGCTCTTGAGATTGTTCGGGATGGGTTTTGGCTGTCCTACAGTTCTGCATCACCGCTATCCCCCAAACCGGCGTTTGGTGAGGACGCGCTCGTCCTTCGACGGACGGCCCTTCGGGCCTGCTCAGGATGAGCGCTGAACAACTGGCGGCTCAGTAGCGCTCATCCTGAGCAGCACGCGTTAGCGTGCGTCCGTCGAAGGATGGGCGCGTAGGCGCGGTGCATCGTTGATGCACCCTACGATGTGGTGTGTTGGATCGGGGTTTGACGTCGCGGTCTGTGGGATTTGTGGGGAGGCTCACTATTTTCGCGCGGAAGCGTGATGCCTGACGGGGTCTGACGTCATGCTTACCTGATCGGGCGTTTGGAGACGCCTCGTCTGCTCAGCGGGCGGGCCTATGGGTGGTTCACACCTGAGGATCAGGGAGGGAATGGATGCGCTCGCGTACGATGCGGTTTGCGAAGCAATTGAAACTGGCGTTGCTGGGATCGGCCTGTGCGGTCGCGGCGGCGTTGCCGGCGGCCAGTGCGCAGGAGAGCCCTTCCTATTCGGCGGCGCAGGCGGCGGCTGGGCAAGCGATCTATGAGAAGCAGTGCGTGCTGTGCCATGGCGCGGGATTGGACGATGGCGAGTTCGGGCCGATGCTGCGCGGGGATGACTTCCTGCAGCGCTGGAGCGGGAAGAGCGTCGAGGACCTGTTCCATTATGTCTCGGATACGATGCCGACGGCGCAGCCGGGGTCGCTGAGCCAGGACGAGTATCTGAATGTGCTCGCCTACCTGCTGTCGAAGAACGGGATCGTGGCGGCGACGCCGATTTCGCTGACTGCGCAGAAGACGATGACGCTGCCGACGACGACGGCGAACCTCGGGATGATTGCGGCGGGCGTGAAGCTGCCGCCCAATCCTTCGGCACGGCCTAGCCCGCTGTTGAAGATCACGCCGGTGACGGAGGAGATGCTGGCCAAGCCGCCGGTTACCGACTGGCTCGACTGGCGGCGGACGCGGGATGCGCAGGGGTTCAGCCCGCTGAAGCAGATCAACAAGACCAATGTCGGCAAGATGCAGATGGTGTGGTCGCTGGCGCTGTCGCCGGGGCCGAACCAGGGCACGCCGCTGGTGCATGACGGCGTGCTGTTCGTTCATTCGTTCAAGGACATTGTGCAGGCGATCGACGCGGCGACGGGGGATATCCTGTGGCAGTACACCTATCGCCTGCCCAAGGACGTGACGCCGACGCCGAAGAAGTCGATCGCGATCTTCGGGACGACGCTCTACATGCCGACGTCGGATGCGCACATCGTGGCGCTGGACGTGAAGACCGGCGCGGTGTTGTGGGACAAGGGGCCGGGGCCTGGCTACACCATGTCGGGCGGGCCGATCATCGCCAAGGGCAAGGTGATCTATGGGACGCGCGGGCCCAAGCCGATCATCGTGGCGCTGGATGCGAAGACGGGCGCGGAGGCGTGGCGGTTCAACACCATTCCGAAGCCGGATGAGCCGGGTGGCGATACCTGGAACAACATGCCGTACGACGCGCGCAATGGCGGCACGATCTGGACGGCCGGCAGCTATGACCGGGAGAACAATCTCGTCTTCTTCGGCCCTGCCCCGACCTATGACACCAAGCCGCTGCGCAATCTGGTGGCGGGCGCCAATAACGACGCGCTCTATACCAACGCCACGATCGCGCTGAACCCGGATACGGGGAAGCTGGTGTGGCATTACCAGCATCTGAAGAACGACCAGATGGATCTGGACTGGGCTTACGAGCGGCAGATCATGACGGTCGGCAAAGGCGCGAATGCGCGGCGCGTGCTGGTGACGGCGGGCAAGGCGGCGATGCATGACGCGCTTGATCCGAAGACCGGGAAATACCTGTTCTCGTTCGACCTCGGGATGCAGAACTACATCACCAAGGTTGATCCGAAGACGGGCGAGAAGACGGTTGATCCCGAGCTTATCCCCGGCGATGGAAAGTCGAAGTTCATCTGCCCGAGTGCGGGTGGCGCGAAGAACTACAATCCTTCCGGGTTCAATCCGGAGAGCGGGTTGTTGTTTGTGCCGCTGGTTGAGGCGTGCATGGATCTTGTGCCGTTGCCGGCGGGACAGCGCGGACTGCTGTCGACCGGGGTGCGGACGAACATCCGGCCGATGCCGGACAGCGATGGCAATTACGGGCGGCTGGTGGCGGTGGATCTGGCGACCAAGAAGCCGGTGTGGATCACGCGCGAGCGGGCGCCGATCATGACGAGCACGCTGCCGACGGCGGGCGGCGTGGTGTTTGCGGGGGCGATTGATCGCTCGTTCTCGGCTTATGATGACAAGACGGGCAAGCGGCTTTGGACCACGCGGCTTAGCGATGTGCCGAACTCGAACCCGATCAGCTATGAGGTGAACGGGCGGCAGTATATCGCCGTGGTGACGGGGAGCGGCGGGGTGCGGACAACGAACTTCGTCAACATGATGCCGGAGATCAAGAACCCGACCATGCGTACGGCGCAGATCTGGGTGTTTGAAGTTCCAAAAAAGTAGGCTTCGCGTCCTGGAATGAAAAACGGGCCGGCGATGGTGTCGCCGGCCCGTTCTGTTTTAGCGATCAGAAGCGCTTACGGGGCGTTGCGGCCCGGCTCGTACTTGCGGATCTCGTGGCGGCCGACGACCATGTGGTGGACTTCATCCGGACCGTCCGCGAAGCGGAGGTGGCGGACGTCGGCGTAGAGTTCGGCAAGCGGCGTCCATTGCGAGATGCCGGTGGCGCCGTGGACCTGGATCGCCTCGTCGATGATGCGGCAGGTGATTTCCGGGATCATCGACTTGACCATCGACACCCAGACGCGGGCTTCCTTGTTGCCGAGGACGTCCATCGCCTTGGCGGCTTTCAGAACCATCAGGCGCATTTGTTCGATGTCGTAGCGGGCGCGGGAGACGACTTCCGGGTTCTTGCCAAGTTTGATGAGCGGCTGGCCGAAAGCTTCACGCGAGAGGCCGCGCTTGATCATCATTTCCAGCGCGGTTTCGGCTTTGCCGATGGTGCGCATGCAGTGGTGGATGCGGCCCGGTCCGAGGCGGACCTGGCTGATCTCGAAGCCGCGACCTTCGCCGAGCAGGATGTTTTCCTTCGGCACGCGCACATTGGTGAACTTGATGTGCATGTGGCCGCGCGGGGCGTGGTCGGCGCCGAAGACGTGCATCGGGCCGATGACCTTCACGCCGGGCGTGTCCATAGGGACGAGGATCTGCGACTGCTGCAGGTGGGTGGGAGCGTCCGGGCTGGTCTTGACCATGGTGATCATGATCTTGCAGCGCGGGTCGCCGGCGTTGGAGATGTAGTACTTCTCGCCGTTGATGACCCACTCATTGCCTTCGAGCACGGCGGAGGTGGAGATGTTCTTCGCGTCCGACGAGGCGACGTTCGGCTCGGTCATGGCGTAGGCGGAGCGGATCTCGCCATTGAGCAGCGGCTCGAGCCATTGCTTCTTCTGGGCGGGCGTGCCGACGCGCTCGAGCACTTCCATGTTGCCGGTGTCCGGCGCGGAGCAGTTCAGCGACTCGGAGGCGAGGTGGTATTTGCCGAGTTCGGCGGCGATGTAGGCGTAGTCCAGGTTCGAGAGGCCTTCGCCGGTTTCGGCGTTGGGCAGGAAGAAGTTCCAGAGGCCGGCGGCCTTGGCTTTCTTCTTGGCGCCGTCGAGCAGTTCGAGCTGGCGCGGATGCCAGGACCAGCGGTCGGTCTTCTGGTTATCGAGCTCGTCGAATTCTTCGAGGATCGGGGCGACGTTTTCGGCAATGTGGCGCTTGACCGCTTCGTAGAGCGGACGGCCCTTCTCCGACATGCGGAGGTCGTTCAGTTCATTTTCGCGTTCGAGATCAGCCACGCGTCTTTCTCCATCAATGATATGCCATCGCTTCCAGCATGTCCCCGGGCAGAGCGCCAGCGTGAAATTGGCCACTGGCGGGTTTCCCCGGCAAGTGAATGGCGAAGTGATGGGAGAAGGCGGCTTCGGAGTGTGATAAAACCGGGGGCATGACCGGGGCCACAGCCGTCAAGCGAAGCGACCACCTGCTGTATCTGGCCAGCATCCTGCTGAGCGTGCCGGCTATCGTCAGCCTGTTGCAGCGGCAGTTCAGCGTTCCCGTGGCGGGAGAGATCGATCAGCTGGTGGCGGGGTATCGGTCGCTGTCGGATGCGATCTCGCATGTGGTGCATGCGCCGCTGATTGCCGTGTCGTTGCCGCCTGCCCCGCCGCTGATCGACCTGCAGATCCTGTCGTTCGCGGGCATGGGGATGATGACGAAGGCGATGCAGCGTCCGGGCGAGGCGTTCGACTGGCTGGGCGGGCTGGTGTGGGCGCTGGTCTCGTTCGTGTGCGGGTATCTGCTGGTGGGGATACTGGTGATCGGCGCGGTGCTGGCGTTGATCATCTCCAAGCCGATGATCGCGTTCCGGTCTGACCACTATATCGAGACGACGCCGGAGCTGGAGGGATTGCAGGGACGGCTGAGGCGCGAGCGGGAGATGCGGCTGGAGCGGGATCTTGCGCGGATCATGCTGATCACGCTGGCGATCGTGGGCGCGTATTTCGGGATCAACGCGCTGCTGCTTTAGCCGGGCGTGCTGTTGGTCCACCTCATCGTGACGTTGGTCCCGGAAGCGTGTCCGACGGATTGAGACGGCTGCACGGTCGGGCTTGTGTCCTGCGCATTGACCCTTTGCGTATGGAGCCGACACGAGATGAAACTTCAACACATGCTGACTGCTGCGGCGCTTCTGCTTGCGGCCGGAGGCTGCGCCTCGATGACGGTGAGTGACGATGCGATCGTGCAGCGTACGAGCGCGGCGCTGGGCATGGAGGTGGGGACGTTCACCATCAGCGATCGCGTGAATGAAAGCATGATCGTCCGCTACAAGGCGAAGACGACTGCGGGACATGTTTACAACTGCACGATGGGCGGTTCGGTGAGCCTGCTGGGCGCCGTGCCAAGCGACGCGATCTGCACGCCGATGGGCGCCGCTGCGGCAGCGGCGATGGCCTCGCAGTGCAATGCGCTGCTGAAGGCCGCCAACAAGTGCTAGCCGCCTGACCGGTTCACCGGGATTGCAGACGCCGCGTGCCAACAATCTGGCGGCGTCCGCAGTTCGACAGCCGCCGGGCGATCCTGACCCCCGACCCGGCGGCTGTGCGACCTGCCTTGCCCGTTCGTGAATTGTCACTGGCGCATGGCGCTCCTATTGGAGACGGATGCTGAACCGGTCTTTCGCAGTCCTAGTGATCGCCACCGTGTGGTGGGGCGCATATGCGTTCCTCTTCGCGATGGACGTTGTCGCGATGGGCCAGAAACAGGGCATCCATGTAAGCTGGGAAGAAGCGGCGGCGTTCAGCTTTGGCGGCTGGCTGACGTGGATACCGTTCACTGTCGGGCTTTACACGGCGGTCTGCCGGTTTCCGATTCAGCGCGGGCAGATCATCAAGGCGATTGTCGTTCTTACGGGCGCCGTGCTGGTCGTGGTGTTGCTGAAGGCGATCTACGTTTACGTCACTGACCCCTTCATGAAGTGGTATCTGGAGCCGCCGCAGTTCGGGACCGTGATGGCCGACAGCATGAAGAACAACTTCGTGCTGGGCTGGGCGGTGGTGGGCGTTTCGCACTCGCTGCTGTTCTATGATCGCGCGCGGGAGAAAGAGCGGAAGGTTGCCGAGCTGGAGACGGGGCTGGCGTCTGCGCGACTTGAAGCGATCCGTGCGCGGCTCAATCCGCACTTCATGTTCAACGCGCTGAATTCGGTGGCCGAGATGGTGCATCAGGATGCGGACGCGGCGGAGAACATGCTGGTGGCCCTGTCGCGGCTGCTGCGGGACAGCCTGTCTGGAAAGCAGGAGACGGAGCGCTCGCTGGCGGATGAGATCGCGCTGGCGAAGGACTATCTGATGATCGAGAAGTTCCGGCTGGGTGATCGGCTGTGTGTCGAGTGGCTGGTGGATGATGCAGCGCTGCAGGCGCAGACGCCTGCCCTGATCCTGCAGCCGCTGATCGAGAATGCGGTGATCCATTCGATCTCGCGCCGGAAGGAGCCGGGATGGTTGCGGATCAGCGCGCGGGCGAATGGGCAGCGGTTGCTGATCTCGGTGAACAACTCTCGCACGCCGGGCGATGCGGGAACGCCGGGATCGGGGCTTGGGCTGGAGAGCATCGTGTCGCGACTGGCGATCCTGCATGGGACGAATGCGTCGCTGACGATCGATACGTCTGAGCCGGAGATGTATTCGGCGCGGCTGGACCTGCCGTTTTCGCTTAGCCGCAAGGATGCGGCGTGATGGCGGACCTGATGCAGGTTGCGATTGTGGATGATGAGCCGCTGGCGCGGGCGCGGTTGCGGCGATTGCTGGCGAAAGCTGGCGGGGTGAACGTGGCGTTCGAGTGCGGCGATGTTGAAGCGCTGCTGGAACAGGCTGCGGAAACGCCGGTGGAGCTGGTGTTCCTGGATATCGAGATGCCTGGGGGAGACGGGTTTTCGGCGCTGAAGCGATGGCCGGGCGCGCGACCGCAGATCGCGTTCGTGACGGCATATGAAGAGCATGGCGTGAAGGCGTTCGATTCACGGGCGCTGGACTATCTGCTCAAGCCGGTGTCGGCGGCGCGGTTGCAGGAGACGCTGGATCGTGCAGGCGAAGTGCTGGCGGCGGCGCGCGAGAAGGCTGGCGCGGCAAGGCTGGCGCCGCAGATTTCGGTGACGATCGGCAATCGCCGGGACATGGTGGCGATTGCGGACATCGACGTGGTGATCGCGCGCCGTAATTATCTCGAGCTGCATGCGGGGCCGCGGCAGTATGTGATCCGGCGGACGCTGCATGATTTTCATGCCAGCCTGAAGTCTGCGGAGTTTATCCGGCTGCATCGGTCGATCGTTGTGCGGCGCGGCGCGATTCGTGCGGTGAAGCCGATCGGGTCCGGGCGCTATCAGCTGGAGCTGCGCGGCGGGCAGAGATTGCAGACGGGTAGGAATTACCGCGCGCTGGTTCAAGGCTTGATGACTTAAGGGTACACAGCCGAAAGCGTTGCTTTTCAGCTACTGTATGCGGACGGTTGCAGAGCGCCACACCGCGCCGCCAGTTCGAACTTGCCACGCCACAGACGCGCCCCATTTGGGCAGAGATATCCGTTACATCTCCGCTATACTCCCCATACACGCGGACATGACAACGACCATGAAAGGTCAAAACAGATGACACGCCTTGCCCCTGCCCTGATCGCCGCCTCCGTGCTGGCGGGCTGTGCAACAGCCCCGATGGCGATGGCGCAACCTCCCATGCCGCCCGGACCCGGAATGCCGCCCATGAGCACGATCCAGCCTGAGACGACCATCACCCTGACCGGCAAAGGCACGGTCGATCATGCGCCGGACATCGCGATGATCAGCCTTGGCGTGCAGGTGGAAGCCAAGACCGCCGCCGAAGCGATGACGCAACAAGCCGAGAAGATGAATGGCGTGTTCGCCGCCGTGAAGGCCGCCGGCATTGCCGACCGCGACATGCAGACGGGCCAGCTGTCGTTGAACCCGGTCTATGAGTATCCGAACAATGCGCGGCCGCGCCTCACCGGCTATCAGGCGTCGAACCAGCTGAACATCAAGGTTCGCAAGATCGACCAGCTGGGCAAGACGCTGGACGCCGTGGTGAAGGGCGGCGGCAACACGATCAACGGCGTGTCGTTCTCGATCGACAAGCCGGAGCAGTTCCAGGACGAAGCGCGCGTCTCTGCCATCAAGGATGCGGCAGCGCGGGCTGAGCTTTATGCCAAGGCCGTTGGCTACAAGGTCAAACGCATCGTGACGATCAGCGAGCAGGATTACTTCCCGCAGCCCGTGCCGATGATGGCGATGCGGATGCAGCAGGATCAGGCTGCCGCCTCGACGCCGGTTGCGGCGGGCGAAGTGACGCTGACGCAGACGGTGAACGTTGTGTTCGAGCTCACGAAGTAGGCTCCAGCCTCTTCGAGAACTAAAAACGCCGCCGGTGATCAGCCGGCGGCGCTTCTGTTTCCGGGGAGGAAATTCGGGTTAGGCGATGCCGGTGACGACTTCGTTCTTCTCGTTGAGCTTCACGACGGCGGGGTGGTGTTGACGGGCGGCCTGCTCGTCCATCTGGGCCCAGGCCGCGATGATCACGCGGTCCTGCACCTGGAAGAAGCGGGCGGCGGCGCCGTTGACGCCGATGGTCTTGGAGCCACGCGGCGCTTCGATCGCGTAGGTGGTGATGCGCGCGCCGTTGGTGACGTTCCAGATGTCGATCTGCTCGTGCGGCAGGATGCCGGCCTGTTCGAGGAGATCCATGTCGATGGAGCACGAGCCTTCATAGTGAAGGTCGCACTGGGTGACGGCAGCCCGGTGGAGCTTGCCCTTCATCATGGTCAGGATCACGTAACTCTCCTAACGCTCCGCTTGCGGCGGATTATTGCGCAGGTCGTTTACACTGGAGGGGTTTCCCCGCCGTAAAGCGATTGCGCAGCCTTTTGCCGAACTCGATCCGGGCCTGTTGGCCCACGCGCCGGCATGGTTAAGGTGAGAACGGCCCAGGCCCCGATTGATTGAGCGGGTAGCCCGGCGTAGTTCCCAAGAGCGCAACCGATACATACGGTCGCCGTAAGGAGCCCGATATATGGCCCATGACTTCCGTTACGTCCAGTCAGGTGATCAGTCCATTCGCGTAGCTGTGATGGGATCGGGACCGCTTGTGTTGATGGTCCATGGTTTTCCGGAGAGCTGGTATTCCTGGCGGCATCAGCTGGAGCCGATCGCCAAGGCGGGGTTCACGGCGGCGGCGATTGACGTGCGCGGATATGGCGGGTCGTCGAAGCCCTACCCCGTCGAGGCCTATGACATGGCCAGCATCGTTGCGGACAACCAGGCGGTGGCGGACCAGCTGGGTGGCGGCAAGGCCATTTTGGTGGGGCATGACTGGGGCGCGCCGATCGTGTGGAACACGGCGCTGATGGACACGCAGCGCTTTACGGCGGTGTGCGGCATGTCGATCCCGCACATGGGCCATGGGGCGGCGCCGCTGATCGACGTGTCGCGCAAGATGTACACGGAGAACGGCCACTTCTTTTACATGGTGTATTTCCAGGACGAGGGCGTGGCGGAGGCCGAGCTTGAGGCCGATGTACGCGATACGATCCGGCGGGTTTACTATGCGTGGTCGGGCGATGTGCCGCCGGGCGGATGGCCGGTGGGCAAGAAGCATGGCGAGCCGTTCCTGCTGGGCATGAATGATCCGGGGACATTCCCGGCATGGCTGTCGGACAAGGACATCGATTTTCTGGTGAAGGAGTTCGAGGGATCGGGCTTCCGTGGGCCGCTGAACCGCTATCGCAACTTCCATCGGGATTATGCGGTGGCTTCGCGTTACGCCGGGCAGAAGATCCAGCAGCCGGCTCTGTTCATGGCGGGCGACAAGGATGTGGGCATCCGGATGTTCGGGCGCGACGTGGAGGCGAAGATGCGCAACCACTTTGCGGACCTGCGCGGCTTCCACATGATCGAGGGCGCGGGGCACTGGAACCAGCAGGAGAAGCCGGAGGAAACGAACCGGCTGCTCATTGACTGGCTGAAGGGGCTGTAGCGCCGCGATGTCGGATAAGCCTGCAGAGGGTGGTCTGAACCGCCGGAATATTCTTGGCGGTCTTGGGATCGGCGCGGCGTTGGTGGCGGCGCAGGGGTGCGCCAGCCCCGACAAGGCCGAACCGCATATGGGGCCGATGCATGACATGACGCCGCCTGCTCCCGCTGGCGGGCGGCCGCGGGTGGCGATGCTGGTTTATCCGCAGATGGTGTTGCTGGATCTGGTGGGGCCGCAGACGGCGCTGAAGATTGCGGGCTGCGATATTGATCTGGTTGGGAAAGACGCGCGGCCGGTGATGACGGATGTTGGCGTGGCGATTGCGCCGACGACAACGTTTGCGGCGTATGCAGCGACGCCGGATGTGCTGTTCGTGCCGGGCGGGATCATGGGCACGGTGGCGTGCATGGATGATGCGGAGACGCTGGCGTTCGTGGCGGCCAAGGGCGGCGGCGCGAAGTGGGTGACCAGTGTCTGTACCGGGAGTCTGGTGCTGGGGGCTGCGGGGTTGCTTAAGGGATACCGGGCCACGTCGCACTGGGCGGTGCGGGATCTGCTGCCGATCATGGGCGCGACGACGTCAGCGGATCGCGTGGTGGAAGATCGCAACCGGATGACGGGCGGCGGCGTGACGGCGGGAATTGATTTCGGGCTGACGCTGATCGAGCGGATGATTGATCGGGCTACCGCCGAGCGGGTTCAGCTGACGATCGAGTATGCGCCTGCCCCGCCGTTCAAAGCAGGCACGCCTGAGGAGGCTGGGCCGGAGATGGTGAGCGCCATGCGGGCGCGGCGGGCTTCGATGGATGCGCCAGCCAAGCAGGCGGCGGAACGCGCGGCGGCGCGGCTGGGTATTTGAATTTCCGCTCAGAGAAGCGGAACAAGGGAGACGACCATGACGAAGCTTGAAGGACGGGTGGCCCTGGTGACGGGCGGTGCGCGGGGCCTTGGCGCGGCGGCGGCGCGAGCGCTGGCGGGTGAAGGCGCCAAGGTGGTCATCAGCGACATTGGCGATGGCAATGAGACTGCCAAGTCGATCGGCGGCGCTTACATCAAGCATGATGTGACCAGCGAGGCGGACTGGGTTGCGACCATCGACTTTGCGAAGAAGACGTTCGGGGGACTGGATATTCTCGTGAACAATGCTGGCATCTTCTGGGTGCGGCCGATTGCGATGACGACGCTGGAAGCGTTCAAGCAGATGCAGGCGGTGAATGTGGACGGCGTGTTCCTGGGCCTGAAGCATGGCATTCCGGCGATCGCGGAACGGTCGCAGAAATGGGAAGGCGGCGGGTCGATCATCAACATCTCGTCGGTGGCGGGATTGATCGGTTCGGCCAACACGCTGGCCTACAATGCGTCCAAGGGCGCTGTTCGCCTGATGACCAAGGGCGCGGCGATCGAGTGCGCCGAGCAGAAATTGAAGATCCGGGTGAACTCGGTTCACCCCGGCATTATCGATACGCCGATGATGGCTGGGGCGATTGCGGTGATCTCCAAAGTCACTGGCGCCGATCCGGAAGCCGAGAAGGCGCGGATGGCCAAGCGCCACCCGCTGGGCCGCGTTGGCAAGGATACGGACATTGCGAATGCCGTGCTGTTCCTTGCCTCCGACTCCTCGTCGTTCATGACCGGGTCTGAAGTGGTGGTGGATGGCGGGATGACGGCGAACTAGCCGTCACACGCGCCGCGTCAGGCCATCGCGAGCACGTCTTCCATCGGGACGTAGCCCTTGCAGGCGCCGGAGCCGCGTGAGGCTTCGCCATCCTCGACGCCGTGGGCGAAGATGATTGCGGGCTCGTGTGCGAACTTCTGCTTGAAGGCGTTGATGCGTTTGAACTGGCTGACGTCGATCTCGTGAAACTCCGCCCAGCGTGCGACGCCTGCGAACAGAGCGTCGGCTAGGGTTGGTTTGTCGCCGACGAGATAGGGGCCGTCGCTCAGCATCCCTTCCAGCTTCCGGTGGCGTTCGATCACGCTGGCGCGGCCGTATTCGCGCAGGGCTTCCTGCAGACGTGGATTGGGTGGGTTCATTTCCATCGCGGCCCAGAGCGGGCTGAAAGCGCCGGTGAAGCCGGTGTTGAGGAAGCCCATGAGCTGGTGCATCCGGTCGGCTTCGGCGGATTTGGGATCAAAGCTGATGCGGCGGTCCGGGTCGCGTGCTTCCAGCCAGAGGGCGATGGCCATGGTTTCGGTGAGCGGCTTGCCATCTGGCCTGACCAGAACGGGCGTTTCCTGACGGCCGTTGAGGCGGGCGTAGGCTTCGGTCTTCATGTCGTTGATCATGTCGACCCGCGCGAGGCGGTAAGGCTGGCCGAGCCATTCGAAGGCGGCGGCGAGGCCGAGCGAGGTTCCCTGCGGGTAGCCGCAGACGAGGATGGGTTCCATTTTGTTATCTCCCTGGAGCTTGCCGTTGGCGAGCAGCGACCAGACATTTGGGGAGACCGGTCCGTGCAACAATTACGGACAAAAATGTAACCACGGGGCCGCAATGCAGAGCGTCGTTTCGAATTGTCCGATCGAGGAAGTTATGCGCGTGCTGAGCGGGCGGTGGCCCACCCTGCTGCTGTACTATCTCAAGGACGGAACGAAGCGGTTCAGCGACCTGCAGCGGGACAATCCGACTATCTCTCACCGTATGCTGGCGCTGGAGCTGCGCAAGCTGGAGCAGGCCGGCATTGTTGGCCGGACGGCGCATGAGGGCTATCCGTTGCGGGTCGACTACGATCTGACAGAGGCCGGGCGGCGGCTGGTTCCGCTGATCGACGGGCTGGGCGACTGGTGGGAGACGCGGGCCAGCGCCTCAACCAGTCACTGATACCATCATTGATCTGGCAAAATGGAAGCATCCCCAGCCTTGCGACAGCGCCGCCATTGACGGTTTGGGTGGGCTGAGGGCAGATGGCCTCAACGTCTGGTTCCGCCGGGAGGCGCGGTCAGACGGTCAGGTCGATACATCCCCGCGGGAGAGAGCTGCACCTGTTACGCAGCCGCCGAAGGCGCAACCGCCCCGGAAACGCTCAGGCAAAAGGGCCGCGGGAGTGACGACAACGCTGGAAAGCGCAGGCCAGGTGTCTGCCGCCGACGGAGTAAGCGACCGCTAGTCTCGCAGGCTAGTGCGCGTGAATCTCTCAGGCATATCCGACAGCGGGGGCGAAGTCGCGCAAGCGACGACGCGGACCTGTCGGAGTTGGAATGTCTGAACCCTCACATACGCCCCTGATGAAAACGCCGCTTCATGCGCTGCATGTGAAGCTGGGCGGCCGCATGGTCGAGTTCGGCGGCTATGACATGCCGATCCAGTACCCCGAAGGCATCATGGCGGAGCATAACTGGACGCGGGCGCATGCCGGCCTGTTCGATGTTTCACACATGGGACCGAGCTTCCTGGCCCTGCCCGAACTTGGCGGCGGCGACGAGGCGCACCGGAAGGTCGCGGCGATCGTGGAGAAGCTGGTTCCTTCCGACATTGCTGGGCTGGCGCCGGGCAAGGTGCAGCTGACGGTTCTGTTGAACGAGGATGGCGGGATTATCGACGATCTGATGATCGGGCGTCCGGCTGATCCGGCGATGCAGGGCGCGCTGTATATCGTCGTGAACGCCGGGACGAAGGACAATGACTTTGCGTTGATCCAGAAGACGGCTGGGTCTGAGGCGACGCTGAAGCGGGCGGATGACCGGGCGCTGATCGCGCTGCAGGGGCCGGAAGCTGAAGCCGTGGTGGCGGGGATCATTCCGGAGGCGGTTCCGCTGACCTTCATGAACTTCATTCAGGTCGAGCATAAAGAGTTCGGTCGCATCGTTGTGACGCGGTGTGGCTATACGGGTGAGGATGGTTTCGAGATCCTGGTTCCGGCCGAGCATGGCGCGGCGTTTGCCGAGAAGCTGCTGGCGGATGTGCGCGTGAAGCCGATCGGCTTGGGCGCGCGGGACTCGCTGCGTCTTGAGGGCGGGATGTGCCTTTATGGGCATGACATCGATACGACCAAGACGCCGGTGGCGGCTTCGCTGTCGTGGATGATTTCGAAGCCGCGCCGGGAGCGTGGCGACTTCCCGGGTGCGCAGCGCATTCTGGGCGAGCTGAAGAATGGCGTGCCGTCGAAGCGCGTGGGCATCAAGCCGACGGGTCGCGCGCCTGCCCGCGAAGGCACGGAAATCCAGAGTGCGGATGGCCAGGTGATTGGCGTCGTCACGTCGGGCGGGTTCGGTCCGTCGGTGAATGGGCCGGTGGCGCAAGGCTATGTCGATACGAGCTATGCCAAGACCGGTACGCCGGTGAAGCTGATTGTTCGCGGCAAGGCGCTCGAGGCGGAAGTCGCCGCCATGCCATTCGTTCCTGCAAAATATAAGCGCTGAGAGGGATCCACCATGACGACCTATTACACGAGCGAGCACGAGTGGATCCGCGTCGAAGGCGACGTTGGCACCGTTGGCATCACCAAGTTCGCCGCCGAGAAGCTGGGCGATGTGGTGTTCGTCGAGCTGCCGGACGCGGGCAAGAAAGTGAAGAAGGAAGGCGACATGGCCGTGGTGGAGTCGGTGAAGGCCGCCTCCGACGTCTATGCGCCGGTGTCGGGCGATGTGGTGGAATCCAACGCGTCGATCGTTGATGACCCGGCGACCGTGAATGCCGATCCGGAAGGCAATGGCTGGTTCGTGAAGCTGAAGCTTTCGAACGCGGGCGAGCTGTCGGGCCTGATGGACAAGGCCGCTTACGAAAAGTTCTGCGCGGAACAATAGGCACGATGCACGCTCCGGCTCACTTCCGCATGGACGACACAGAGGCGATGGCGGCTTTCATTGAAGCCCGCCATTTCGCCACGCTGGTCGTCAACGGGCCGAATGGGCCGCAGGCGGCGTATGCGCCGATGCTGCTGAACCGTGACGCGGAGGGAAAGCCGGTTGGGCTGGAGTGCCATCTGGCGCGGCACAATCCGGTGGCGGCGCTGGTCGGGACTGGCGCGCGGGCGCTGGCGATCTTCCATGGCGCGGACGCCTATGTGACGCCGTCCTTCTATCTGTCGAAGCGCGAGCACGGGAAGGTGGTTCCGACCTGGAACTATGTCTCGGTCGAGGTGACGGGCGAGGCTGTGGCGTTCAACGACGCGGAAAGCCTGCAGGCGCAGATTGCGCGGATGACCGATGTGATGGAGCAGCCGAGCGCTGCGCCGTGGGCGGTGTCCGATGC
Source organism: Hyphomonadaceae bacterium (assembly GCA_965229115.1). Lineage (GTDB taxonomy): Bacteria > Pseudomonadota > Alphaproteobacteria > Caulobacterales > Hyphomonadaceae > UBA7672. Next base: position 2,831,016 of record CBDDIR010000003.1, read on the forward strand.
GCCGGCGGATTATGTCGCCAAGCTGGTGAACGGCATTACAGGGCTGCGGCTTTCGATCGACAGCATCGAGGGCGTGCGCAAACTGTCTCAGAACAAGTCCGAGGGCGATCGCGCTGGCGTGCTCAACGGACTTACGCATTCAACCGATCCATCCGCGCGGCAACTCGCGGCCGAAATGACCAAGCCATAATGACTAGGGAAGCATAGACATGCGCTACCTGCCCCTCACCGCGGATGACCGCGCGGAGATGTTGAACACGATCGGCGCAAAGTCGGTGGACGATTTCTATGGCGACGTGCCGGTGTCGGCGCGGCTGAAAGGTCCGGTGGCGGGGCTGCCGAACCATCAAGGCGAGATGCAGGTCGAGCGGCATATGGTGAAGCTGGCGGCCAAGAACCGCGCGGCTTCGGATGGGCCGTTCTTTGTCGGCTGCGGCGCCTACAAGCACCACATTCCGGCGAGCGTGGATCACATCATCCAGCGTTCGGAATTCCTGACGACGTACACGCCGTACCAGCCTGAGATCGCTCAGGGCACGCTGCAGACGATGTTCGAGTTCCAGACGCAGGTGGCGGCGCTGACCGGCATGGAGGTGGCGAACGCCTCCATGTATGACGGCTCGACCGCTTGCGCCGAGGCCGCCGTGATGGCTTGCCGCGTGACGAAGCGGAATACGGTGGTGATGTCGGGCGGGCTGCATCCGCACTATGCCGACACGACGCGCACGCTGTGCGAGGCGGCGGGGATCAAGGTGATCCAGTTGGCGCCGGCGGTGGATGGCGAGCTGGAGCTTTCGAAGAACGTTGATGACAGTGTTGCTTGCGTGATCGGGCAGACGCCGAACGTGTTTGGCACGCTGACGGACCTGACGCCGGTGGGCTATGCGGCGCATGCCAAGGGCGCGCTGCTGGTGACGGTGTTCACTGAAGTCGTGTCGCTGGGGCTAGTGAAGACGCCGGGCGAGATGGGCGCGGACATTGCCGTGGGCGAGGGCCAGTCGATCGGCGTGCCGCTTGGCTTTGGTGGGCCTTATGTCGGCCTGTTCACCTGCAAGTCGAAGTTCATGCGCCAGATGCCGGGCCGCCTGTGTGGCGAGACGGTGGATGCGGATGGCAAGCGCGGCTTCGTGCTGACGCTGTCGACGCGCGAACAGCACATTCGCCGCGACAAGGCGACGTCGAACATCTGCACGAACTCGGGCCTCTGCATGCTGGCGTTCACCGCACACATGACGCTGCTGGGCGACAAGGGCCTGACGCAGCTGGCGACGTTGAACCATGAGGCGGCTTGCGATCTGGCCGATGCGCTGGCCGCCGTGATAGGCGTGAAGGTGCTGACGACGCGCTACTTCAACGAGATCGCGTTCGAGACTTCGAAGCCGGCCGATGAAGTTCTGGCGGCGCTGGAGAAGCAGGATGTGATCGGCGGCGTGCGCGCCTCGCGCCTGTTCCCGGGCGCAGGGTTCGACAACGTCATCGTGGCTGCCGCGACCGAGTGCGCGACCGCTGAAGATATCAAGGCTTATGCCGCCGCTCTGGCGAAGGTGCTCTAATGACCATGAACTCAACCGGCCGCCCCACCTCGGTCAGCGCCATCGATGGCGAGCAACCGCTGCATTCCGTGTCGGGCTCGAAAGGTCTGCTGCAGGCTGAAGGTCTGATCTTCGAGATCGGATCGACGGACAAGACCGGCGTCGACCTGCTGAAGCCGAAGGGCACGGCGAACCGGCTCGGCGGTGTTACACGTTCGAAGCCGAGCAACCTGCCCGGCCTGACCGAGCCGGAAGCCGTGCGCCATTATGTGCGCCTGAGCCAACGGAACTATGCGATCGACCTCGGGCTCTTCCCGCTGGGTTCGTGCACGATGAAGCACAACCCGCGCCTGAACGAGAAGGTCGCGCGTTTGCCTGGCTTTGCCGACGTGCACCCGATGCAGCCGCAGTCGACCGTTCAGGGCGCGCTGGAAGTGATCAACGAGCTGGCCGACTGGCTGATGACGCTGACCAACATGCCGGCCGTGGCGATGAGCCCGAAGGCTGGCGCGCATGGCGAGCTGGCGGGGATGCTGGCGATCCGGGCGGCGCTGATCGCCAAGGGCGAGGGCCATCGCAAGCGTGTGCTGGCGCCGGAATCCTCGCACGGCACGAACCCGGCGACGGCAGCGCAGTGCGGCTTCACCGTGGACGAGATCCCGGCGGCGGCTGACGGCCGTGTCGACATGGATGCGCTGAAGGCCAAGCTGGTGGATTCATCGGACGTGGCCGGCATCATGCTGACCAACCCGAATACGTGCGGCCTGTTCGAGCGCGACATCAAGGAAATCGCCGACCTGATCCATGCGGCGGGCGGCTATTTCTATTGCGATGGCGCAAACTTCAACGCGATCGTTGGCCGGGTGCGCCCGGGGGACCTTGGCGTCGATGCGATGCACATCAACCTGCACAAGACCTTCTCGACGCCGCATGGCGGCGGCGGGCCGGGTTCGGGCCCGACCGTGCTGTCGGAGCGCCTGGCGAAATTTGCGCCGGTGCCGTTCATCGTGAAGACGACGGATGGCCTGCGGTTTGTGGAACACCATGATGAAGCGCCGGACTCGTTCGGCCGCATGTGCGCCTTCCACGGCCAGATGGGCATGTTCACGCGCGCCCTCGCCTACATCCTCAGCCATGGCGCGGACGGTCTGCGCCAGGTGGCGGAAGATGCCGTGCTGAACGCGAACTACATCCTTGCGCGTCTCAAGCCGCTGATGAGCCCGGCCTTTGCCGGATACTGCATGCACGAGGCGCTGTTCTCGGATGCGTTCCTGAAGGACACGGGCGTCGAGACGATCGATATCGCCAAGGGCCTCATCGACGAGGGTTATCACCCGATGACGATGTACTTCCCGCTGGTGGTGCACGGCGCGATGCTGATCGAACCGACGGAGACGGAATCGAAGGCCGAGCTTGACCGGTTCTGCGATGCGCTGGCGTCTATCGCGCGCCGGGCGACGCAGAAAGACCCGTCGCTGAAGTCTGCGCCGCACCTCGCGCCGGCCAAGCGTCTGGACGAGACGCGCGCAGCCCGTTCGCCGCGCCTTAAGTGGACGCCGGAGACGACGACGCTGAAGGCGGCAGAGTAGCGGCTTCGGCCGCTACTTCTTCTTTGCCTCGACCATGGCGACGGCCTTCTCGATCCTGCGCAGGCGGGTTTCGGGGGCTTTCGCCTCTTCGACGGCGCGGACGTGTTCCTTGCGGTGGGTGTAGGCCAGCGCGGCGAAGTCTTTCGTGAGGCCGGCTTTCTTGAGAGCGGCCGCCAGATCCTTGGGGACTTCGACTTCGCGAGGAGCGGTATCGAGTTCGAGCGTGATCTCGAGCTTTTCGCCATCGGTGATGCCGGCCTTCGCGCGATGTTCCTTGGCGAGGGGCAGCAGGTATTTGCCGCTCATGACGGCGACCGTGCTGCGGTAGGTGTAGCCTTTCAGCGTCACCGTAACCTTGGGCTTCTTGCCGGAGGCCAGCTTTTCGACGATCGCCTCGGGCACGACGATGCCCATGGCGTTCTTCTCTTCGGCTTTCTGGATGGCAGTCTTGAACTTCGGCATGGCGCGCCTCCTGACCCGTTGGACAGGAAGCCACTTTGCCGAAAGCAGTTCAAGTCCGGCTCGCTATAGCCCGGCCATCTTGGCGACATTGAAGGTGATGAACGAGGCGATGTAGGCCAGACCGATCAGGTAAGCGAACATGAAGCCGGTCCATTTCCACGAGTTGGTTTCGCGGCGGACGGTGGCCAGCGTGGCAAAGCACTGGGGCGCATAGACGTACCAGGCGATGAAGCTGAGGGCCATCGGCAGGGTCCACTGGGCGGCCAAAAGCGTGTGCAGCGCTTCGGAGGTCTCATCCACCTCGCCCAGCGCATAGATCAGGCCGAGCGATGACACGGCGGCTTCGCGCGCGGCCATGCCGGGCACCAGGGCGACGGTCATTTCGAGGTTGAACCCGATCGGGTGGAAGAGCGGCTGCAGGAAGCCGCCGATCATGCCGGCATAGCTGCCTTCCAGCCCCGCCCCGTTGTTCGGGAAGTAGGCCAGCACCCAGAGCGCCACCGTGGTGCCGAAGATGATCGTGCCGGCGCGCTTGATGAACGCCCACGCCTTCGAGACGAGGCCGAGGAAGAAGTCGCGCCAGACCGGGAGCTTGTAGGTCGGCAGTTCCATGATGAGGGGCTGGCTCGGGCCCCTGGTGGCCGTGCGCTTCAGGATGAAGGCGACCAGAACCGCGCTGACGACGCCGATCACGTAGAGGCCGAACAGGACGAGGCCCTGCAAGTTGAACGGGCCAACAAGCGTCTGCGGAATGAAGATGCCGATCAGAAGCGTATAGACCGGGAGACGCGCCGAGCAGGTCATCAGCGGCGCGACCATGATGGTGGTCAGGCGATCGCGCTCCTCTTCGATGGTGCGCGCGGCCATGATGCCGGGAATGGCGCAGGCGAAGCTGGACAGCAGCGGGATGAAGGCGCGGCCGTTGAGGCCGACACGCAGCATCAGCTCATCCATCAGGAAGGCGGCGCGGGCCATGTAGCCCGAGGCTTCCAGGAAGAGGATGAAGGCGAACAGGATCACGATCTGTGGCAGGAAGACGATAACCGAGCCGACGCCGTTGATCGCCGCGCCGACGACCAGCCCGTTCAGGATCGGGTCGGAAATGGCGGGCGAGACGATTTCCTGCAGCCAGGCGAAGAAGGCCTCGATCTCGTCCATCAGCGGCGTCGCCCAGGCGAACACGGCCTGGAACACCACGAACAGGACGGCGATCAGCACGGCCAGACCCGAAATCGGGTGCAGCAGGATGGCGTCCATCGTGCGGGTGAACTTGTTCATCGCCGGTTCGACCATCGTCAGGTCGGCGATGCGGCGGGCTTCGCGCTGGAGCGCGCGCAGGTCGTGCGCCTGATCCGTGACGACCGCGTTGGCGGGCATCGTCTTGAGGACTTCGTCGATCTTGGCGATCAGCGCATCGCGCCCTGCCTTGCGGGTGGCGCGGGTGGCGACCACGGGCACGCCCAGCATCTCGGCGAGCTTGGGCACGTCGATCTTCACGCCGTCGCGCTCGGCGAGGTCGATCATGTTCAGCGACACGATCACGGGCAGGCCGAGGGATTTCATCTGCAGGATGGTGTGCAGGTGGGTGCGCAGGTTGGCGGCGTCGGCGACGAGGATGAGCGCATCTGGCGAAGGCTCGCCACGCTGGCCGCGGATGGATTCAACCGCGACACGTTCATCCGTCGAGCGGGCCTCGAGGCCGTAGATGCCGGGAAGGTCGATCAGGGTGATGTTGGCGCCACCGGGGGTGTCGAACTTGCCGGTGCGCGTTTCGACCGTCGTGCCTGCATAGTTGGCCGTCTTGGCGAGACCGCCTGTGAGGCCGTTGAAGAGTGTTGTTTTCCCGCTATTGGGAGCGCCCACAAGGGCGAGCCGCATCGTCATCGCGTTCACTGGGCCAACTCCACTTGCACGAGTGCGGCTTCACCCTTGCGCAAGGCGATCACGGTGCGATTGAGACGGATCGATAGCGGCGCGCCGCCGAGCCAGCCCTTGCCGAGCAGTTCGACTTCATCGCCTTCGGCAAAGCCGATTTCACGCAGCTTGGCGACAAGACGTTCGTCGCCGGCAACAAAGCCCGCCACGCGCGCGATTTTGCCCTTGTCGAGCTTGTCCAAACCTATCGTCATCGACCCCGTATCCATGCCGTTGATATATTGAGAACAATTCTCAGACGCAACGGAAAAGGAGCCCGCCGGGCTTTCCGCCGCAGCGCCTCGGGCTAACTCGATACGCGGGGCATGGAGCGTTCAATGAGCAAAGCCGTCCGTGCCACCTTGCTGGCAGCTCTGGCGTTTTCATCAGCTGCTTGTGGGGGCGGAGGCTCGAGTCCGCCGGCTTCCCCGCCGACATCTCCGCCCGTTGGACCGCCCTCATCGCCAGGCGCGCCGGCTTTCTCATCCTCTGCGGCGGTGTCTGTTCGCGAGAATATGATCGGGGTTGTCTATCGTCCGGTGGCGACCTCGCCCAGCGGAGCGACCATTACATATGGAGCGGCGATCGGCGGCGCGGATGCCGCGCGGTTCGTGATGAACCCTGTGACGCGGGAAGTACGCTTCGTTACACAGCCGGACTTCGAAGCTCCCGCCGATGCCGGCGGCAACAACGTCTATGACATCAGCTTCACCGCGTCTGACGGGACGAACACGGTCACGCAGAATGTCGCGATCACGGTGACGAATGTCGCGCCCGGCTTCCGTGTGAGGCGTGTGGTGTCGGGGATGAGCGGCCCGATCTATGCGGCTGGATTGCCCGATGGCAGCGGGCGCGTGGCGATTGTTGAGCGTGCGGGACGGATACGGGTGCTCAATCCGGCGACTGGCGCGTTCGAAGCTACGGATCTACTCAACATCTCGTCCGAGATCAGCACGAGTGGCGAGAAAGGCCTGTTGTCGATCGCCTTCTCGCCCAACTTCCTGGTGGACCGGACTTTCTATCTGCACCTGAACCCGTCGGCATCGAGCACGACGGAAATCCGCAAGTACACGGTGCAATCGGCCAACTACGCGGTCGCTGATGCGGCGTCTGGCGATGTCATTCTCAGCGTGCCGCAGCCTAGCGCCACCAATCACAAGGGCGGCACGGTTACCTTCGATAAGGCCGGACGGTTGCTGATCAGCCTGGGCGATGGCGGGAGCGACTCGAATACGGCGCAGGACAACAACAATCTGTTGGGCAAGATTCTTCGGATCGATCCAACGAGCGACGCCTTCCCGAACGATGCCTCGCGCGACTATGCGATCCCGCCGTCGAATCCGTTTGCAAGCGGCACGGGCGGGCGGCCGGAAATCTATGCGAACGGATTGCGTAACCCGTTCAGGATCAGCGTTGATCCGGTGACGGGCGACCTGTTCATCGCCGATGTGGGCGAAGGGTCGCTGGAAGAAGTTGACCGCTTGCCTGCCAGCGCGACCGGGCTGGTGAATTTCGGCTGGAACAGGCGTGAGGGCTCGCAGGCTTATAACGGCGGAGCGGACAGCCCGTCATATACATTGCCTGTCACAGAGTACGCGCGCTCGCTGGGCCAAAGCATTACGGGCGGCGTGGTCTATCGCGGACCGATCGAGGATCTGCAGGGGCAGTACATCTTTGCGGACTTCATCTCCAACCGGAAATGGTCTGTGCCGATTGCCAATCTGACCGTCGGAACGGTGCTGCCGTCGGGCAGTCTGACGGATCGCGGAACGGCGTTCACGGCCAATGTCGGCAGCGCAAACTCGCTGGTGGCGTTCGGAACCGACAACGACGGCAACGTTTACTTCGTCAACCTTGTCGGCGGCGAAGTGTTCGTGCTGGAGCCCAATAGCTAGTGGAGCGAGGTGGCGGCCGCGTTTGTTGAGGCCGCGCCGCCTTCTTTGAGGAATTTCACCAGCACGCGCTGGCCGACGAGGACCGGCGCCTGTTCGGCATCGACCACCACTTCCACCACGCGCTCGTCTGCGCGCTCGCTTGGATCGTCGGAGCGGAGCTTGCGGGCGCCCATGACGGCGGCGATGCGGATGACTTCACCGGGATAGGTCTTGGCCTGATCTGACTCTGGCACAATCTCGACCTTCTGGCCGGGCTTCACCAGCGACACGGAACGCTCTTCCACTTCTGCGCGGATGATGCGCTTGGAATCCGGCTGCAGCTGGAACATGGCGGTCACGCTGAAGGTTGATGCGCCCGAACCCGGGTTGGCATAGCGGCGAACGATCGTGCCGTCCGTGGGGGCGCGGATGACGTAGAGCTCCATCTGGTAGTTGGCTTCGGCGAGCTGGGCGCGGACGAGTGCGATCGATGCCTTCTGCGCGTTGAGCTGGGCGCCGAACTGGCGGGTATTGTCCTGCGCCTGTTCGTAGAGCTGCTGCGAAGTTGCATCCTGCGCGATCAGGCGGCTGAGGCGTTTTTCTTCGCGGTCGGCAGCGCTGAACTGCACTTCGAGGATCGGGATTTGAGCTTCGGCCTGCGCGAGCTGGGCGGCAACGCGGTTGCGCGACAGGCGGGCGTCGTCATTTTCCTGCTGCGCCAGAATCTGGCCGGCTTTCACCAAGTCGCCTTCCTGGACGAAGACTTCTTTGACGACGCCGGGCGCGCGGGCCGCGACATCGACGAGACCGCCTTCAACATCGACCTTGCCCGCCGCGATGGTGGCGTAGGGCATGTTGACAGCAGATGCAGCCGTGCCTGGTTTTGCAGGCGCGGTCGATGCGCCAGGCGCACCCTGCGGAGGGCCGCCGCATGCAGCGAGGCTGGACAGAGCGACGGCGGCGAGGAGGAGTTTCGGGAGGCGGATCATGACGGTGTTCCGTTCTTCTCAATGACCATGTGCGAACTGGGCGGGATCAGCGTTCGTTGACGTGATCCGCCCGTCTTCGATTGTGATGATGCGATCGGCAAAGGTTGCGAGGCGCGCGTCGTGGGTCACGCACATAACGGTCGCGCCCTGCTCCTTGGCGCACTTGCGCAGGAGCTCCATGACGACGTGACCATTCTCGCCATCCAGCGCGGATGTCGGTTCGTCTGCGAAGATAAGCTTCGGTTTCTTGGCCAGGGCGCGTGCGATGGCGACGCGTTGTTTCTCGCCGCCGGACAAACGATCGGGGCGATTGTTGACGCGGTGCGCGAGCTTCACGTCTGCCAGTGCGGCTTCGGCTGCAACTTTGCGCTCGCGCGCGCTCTTCTTCATAAACTTCAGGACGATCTGGACCTGCTGGCTCGCGGTCAGCGCTGGGAACAGGTTGAAGCCCTGGAAGATGAAGCCGCAATTGGTGAGACGGAAGCGGTCGATCTTCCGACGTGGCAGTTTCCAGATGTCTTCGTTGAGCGCGACGACGCTTCCACCATCGGGTTTCATCAGACCAGACACGGCCGCCAGCAAGGTCGACTTGCCGGAACCGGATGGCCCCATGACGAGCACGATCTCTCCGGTTTCGATCTGAAGATCGATGCCTTTCAGCACCTCAACCTTTATCTGGCCAGCCTTGAAGCTCTTGGTGATTCCGCGAGCGTCGATTGCCCACTTTCTCGCTGAAGCATCTGCCGCTGGGCGGACGGACGACGCGGCAGCTTCACGCTCGGTAGATTGCTTTCTCAACGGGTTGATCATTTCAGCAGATCCGCGGGCTCGCCCTTCTTGAGGGCGCCAAGCGTCAGCGCACCCGAGACGACAGATATTATGAGAAGCAGCACGGCGGTCTGGATCGAAGACCCCAGTTCAAAGCCCATCGGAATGTTGGCGGACTTCGCGAGGAAGGTGATGCCGACCATCAGGATCGCCGAGGCGGCAATGCCGAGGATGCCGACCCAGAAGGAGAGTTCCATCACCACGCCGCGCAACTGACCGATCGAAACGCCGAGCGCGCGGAGGCTCGCGAACTCCTTGATGTTGGCAAGGATCGCGCCGCGCAGCGTCTGCCATGTGATGACGACGCCGATGACGAAGCCGATCACGCTCATGAAGCCGAGGATGATGGCGAGCAGACCTTGCGACATCGCATCCTTCACGGTGGCGGCGGCGAGCGGCTTTTTCGTCCATGCCTTGTACTGGCCATCGGCCATGGCGTTGAGCTCGTCGGCGACGCGGGTGGCTTCCTTTTCAGAGCCGTTCTTGATGCGCACCATCAGCAGCCCGTAGGACTCGTCGTTAGCTGTTCCCATCAGACGCTGAGTCTGGCGGGACATGACGACGCCGGGCGCCTGGCTGTTGGCATAGCCATCCATGATGAGGGCGACGCGCACAGTCTTGCCGTTGACGGTCGCCTCGTCGCCGAGCTTCACGCCGAGCTGGTTCACCGCGGAAACATCGACGCCGATATTGTAGGGCGGCTCAATTGCGCGCCGCATGTCGTCGGTGAAGTCGTCAGGCAGGGTCACGCCGTTGGGCGAGGTGTCGATCACCATGATGTTGACCATGGTCGGCGACGTCTTGCCGGGGCCGTAGAAGCGGCCGAAGTCGCCGGGCAGATCCTGAACCTCCACCACGTCCGGATGGCGGTAGATCAGTGGCACGACGCGCTTGGGTAGAGCCCCGCCCCCGCCGCCCGGTCCACCGAGAGACGACGACTTCGCCGGAAGGATGATGATCTGCGCCCGCGACTTGTCGATCGTCGCCGTAAACGACTGAAGGATGCCGATGAACATGGCGCTGACCGCCAGCATCAGCACGCCGGCGAGCGCCAGCGCGATGACGGCGGCAAGATAACGGCGCCACTCAAAAAGGAGCGTCGAGAGCGCTAGGCTCATGAGGGCCTCTCTCCAGTATTCAAACCAATTTTGGAGGGCCCTGACACCCGCATTATCGATATTCGATATCGCTACGCGACGCAAGGGAAAATGCTACGCGTCCGAAGCCCCCAAAACTCCCCAACAAGTAGGGCGTGCGAGGTTCAACCAGCAGACTTGGTCAGGACGATGGCCGGTAATTGCTTCCGGCGAAGATCAGGTCTTGGCGTGTTCGAGGATGAACTTGGCCAGCTTGGAATCGTCGACCGGCTTGGTGAATACCGGACGGCCGGCGAAGCGGGGCTCGATATCCTTGGCGCCTTTGCCGCTGGTGAAGGCGAACGGCACGCCTTTCTGAGCGAGAATGTCGGCGATCGGCCAGGACATCTCACGCGCTAGGTTGCAGTCCAGCAGCGCACAATCGACGTTTTCGGCGGTTTCCGCTGCGGCGAGACCTTCGCGGAGGTTCATGTACGGACCCAGGACCTGCCCGCCGAGATCCTCGACAAGCATCTCCATGGCGGCCCCGATAAGGGGCTCGTCCTCGACGATCATCACGCGCACTGAACTCATTACCGCCCACTTTCCCGATCGGCCTTAACGCGCGGGATAGCGGGCGGTTCCAGGGATCAGACGGTTTTTAATCCGAGCCAGCGGCGGGCCGGCTCCCACCGGCGCAGGATCAGTCGTTCGGCCAGCGCCAAGACGATGAGGCTGGCCCCGAGGACCGGCAGAAGTAAGCCGGCGATAACTATGATGATCGCAAGGCCGGCGCCGATGCGGGCGTCTGGAATGGGTGGCGGGGCGCCGAGTACGCCCTCCGGCGCTCGCCTGCGCCACATGACGAAGGCGCTGACGCAGAGGGTGACCAGGCCGAGCGCCGTGAGGACGCCGAGGATCTGGTTCAGGGGCGCGAAGAGCTGGCCTTCGTGCGCCGCGATCGCGACGCCAACCACCTGATCGATGATGTGCTTCTGGCCGAAGGTATCGCGCCGGGCCACTTCGCCCGTCATGGCGTTGAGCGCGACGTCTTCCCTCTGCGGCCGGTTCTGCGCGTTGGACTTCGCCCACCAATAGGGCGACGACTTGGTCGGCGGCGTCAGGATGACGGGCGCAGCGAGGCCGAGAGCATTGGCGCGGGTGACGATTTCATCGACGGTCGGGCCGCCGTGGGCGGAGTGGTCGACAGGCGGCATGTCGTGTCCGCCGCCGCCATGATCGCCGTGGCCAGCGTGTTCAGTTTGCGGACCGATGACCCAGTCCTGCGAGATGGCGGCTGTGCCGGTGGCTTCGCGTACCATCTTGAAGCCGTTGCCCCAGACCAGGGCCCACGGCATGCCGCTCGCCAACAGGAACAGTGCAAAGGCCGAGACCCAGACGCCGGTGACGGCGTGGATGTCGCGCCAGAAGCGCTTCGCGCCCTGCCCGATGCGCGGATAGATGACGCCGGCGAGTCCGCGCGCATTGCGCGGCCACCAGAGATAGAGCCCCGTCACCACCATCACGATCGCCCATGAGGCCGCCAGCTCGACCATGATCGAGCCAGCCGTGCCCATCATGAGCTCGCCATGCAGTTTGAAGATCCAGCGGTCCCATGTGCCGCCTTCATCGACCGTCTTCAGGATGGCGAGCGTATCGGGATGGACATAGACGCGCGTGCGCGCGCCTTTGTCTGACACCAGTACGCGCGCTGCCTGATCGGGCTGCTCCGCCAGCATGATGCCGGCGAAGATTGAGCCTGGAACTGCGGCGGTTGCTGCGTTGACGATTGCCTGCTGCGTTGCAGGCGTGTTCGTTCGCTGCAGCACGGCCATGTCGCGGTCGACCCACGCATCTATCTGCGGGCGGAACAGGTAGATCGTTCCTGTCAGCGCCAGCCAGATTACGAAGGGAATGCAGATCAGTCCGGCATAGAAATGCCAGCGCCACAGCATCCGGTAGAGGCTGCCCCTGCCTTCGGTTTCACGTTTTTCAACCGCGATCATATCCGCCCCCTTAGAACGTGAACGCTATGCCGCCGTACGCCGAGCGCTCGTCTCCCGGGAAGAAGACGGTGCGCTGCGCCGCTGTCGACGTGTTCCAGTTGATGAGTGAGGAGAAGTTCGAGATGTACTTCTCACCCGTCAGGTTGCGGATATCGAGGAAGAGCGTGACGCCGCCATCGAATTCGCGGCCGAGACTGAGGTTCAGCACGCTGTAGGACGGCGCGCGGAACGTGTTCATGTAATCCACGAACGTGTCCTTCATCGACCATTCGAGCGATGGCGCGACCCAGAAGCCTTCGGGCGACGTCCACTTCAGTTCGGCGCGATACATGTGTTCCGGCACGATGGGCATGCGGTTGTCGCCATACTGGCGATCGCCCGTGAACTTGAAGTCGGACCACATGTAGGTCTGGCGCAGACGCAGCCCGTCCATGATCTGCCAGTCGAGGCCGGCTTCCACGCCCTGGTGCATCGTGCCGTCGAGCGCGTTGAAGGTTGCGGCGGGAATGCCGTTGGACGGATCGACTGTGAAGGTCAGCAGTTCGTCGTCGATTTCCGCACGATAGACGGCGACATCCCATACCACGGGGCCCATGCGGCCGCGTGTGCCGAGCTCTGCTGTCCACGCATCCTGCGGACGGAGCGGCTGGAAGCCGCCTGTGGTTGGCGCGAGCGAGGAGAAGTTCGGCGGTTCGACCGAGCGCGTGATGTTGCCGTAGATCTGAGCGCCATCATCGTTCTGCCAGAGGAAGCCGATGCGCGGGGCGAACCAGTCGTAGGTTTTGCTGTCGCCAACAATGATCGCGCTGGGCGCATAGCTTTGATAGTCCCGTTCGGCGCGGCCGTAGGAGCCGCCAGCGACAAGCGCGAAGTCATCCGTCAGGAACAGGCGGCCTTCCACGAACGTATCGAGACCGGTGGCGTCCTGATCGCTGCGCGCCGTGCGGGCGCCGCGCGAGCCGTTGAGGTTCAACCACTGGTTCGCATCGAGTTCGCCGGAACGGTAAGAGACGCCGTAGAACAGGTCAGCCTTTTTGCCGAACGCTTCGCCGGTCCAGTCCATGCGGCCGAAAACGCCCCAGTTCTGGCTTTCCTGGTCGATGACCTGGAAGATCGGGTGATCGAGCTTCTTGGACGTCGCATAGACGCCGCCTTCGAACACGGTGTTCGCATCGAAGCGCCAGCGCGCTTGCACCGCACCACGCATCACGCTCTGGTCGCGCTGATAATTGCCTGCGGTCACGCCATTGCCGACGTTTCCGGGGTTGGCGAGGTCTGGCGAATTGAGCGCCTGATCGAGCGAGAGCGATCCAGGGATCTGCTGATGGATGTATCCGCCGCTCAGATAAGCGCGGACTTCCTGATCTTCGCCGAAGGTGTAGCCGAAGTTTGTGGAGGCGAACTGCCAGTCGCCTTCGCTCTGCGCGCGCCAGCCGTCGGACGACTGACCTGTGACAGCGGCAAAGCCATCCCATGCACCCCACTGCCCGCCTGCTTCGACGTGGCCGCGCACAGTTCCATAGCCGCCGCCTTCAACACGGATGAGTCCCGTCGACGGCATCGTCTTGCCAGTTGGCGTCACGATGTTGATCGCGCCGCCGAGGAGAGCGCCGCCATAGCGAAGTGCGTTGCCGCCTTTGTAGACTTCGGTGAAGCGCGCGATGGCGGGATCGACCATCTGCGTGTCGCCGTATCCATCGACTTCATTCAGCGGCATGCCGTCCTGCGCGATCAGCGTTCCGCGCAGATGGTTGGCGTTACCGATGCCCGAGCCGCGGATCGAGAGGCGCGTATCGCCGCCCCATTTCTTCTGGACATACACGCCCGGCACATCGCGCAACATGTCGGAAATGCCTGGGGCATAACGGTTTGCGTAGCTTTCGGATGAGATGACGGCGACCGCGCCCGGCGTCTTCGACAGGCGCTCGCGGGCTTCGGCGACGACTGGTGGATCTTCCGGATCGCGCGTCGCGGTGACGATAACCGTGTCCTGCTGTTGCGGTTCGTTCGATGGGCCTGACTGCGCGAACGCAGGCGCGGCCAATGCTGCCGCCAGCATGAGGGCGTGCGCCGACGTTGCGGCGCGCAATATACAAGATGACATGAGATGAGTGGTCCTAATCAAAGTAACTTACGCGCGATGGCAAGGTCATCACGCCGCGGGTCAGCTCAGATCAGGGATGGAGGTCCAGTCGACGGCGGCGGCGGCGCGGCAATGCCACGGCCGGGGCGCAGGTCGCGCACAAAGGCGAAGTCGACCTGTTGTGTTGCGAGGAATTCGACGGGCTCGGCCGCAGCAAGCGGCGGCGCCATCGCGACAACGCCTGCGAAGACGCAAGGCGATGGATTGTTGTCGGTCTTTCCACTCTTCGGAAGCTTGGAGAGGTCGATCGTCTTGCCGGTATCGAGATCGATGACTTGCGCTTGCGTGCTGTGGCCATCGCACATCTCAACGGTGAGATAGCGGCCCGAACCCGTATCGGCCTGGGCGATCATGTAGCCGGCGGGAATGATTGCGCGCACGAGCATGGCCAGCAGCGCGATTGCGCCCAGCCTCCGCCCCATGTGCCGCATCCAGCTCAGCAAGACCTGTCTCCCTCGTGGGCGGACCCTACTCTCGCGAATCGCGGCTGCAAGTGCGCTAAGCCGTCGCGTGAGTCACGTACCGGCGAGCAGCTTGTTACGCAGCTATTTACAAAGACTTGCGCGACACTCGCCCTAGGCGGGCACGGCGCCGAACTTTCCGGCCTGATAATCGATGATGGCCTGACGAATCTCTTCGACGGTGTTCATCACGAACGGGCCGTGCGCCACGACCGGTTCATTGATCGGCGCGCCATGGCCGAACAGCAGCCGCGCCTTGCCGATCGATTCGATAATGAGCTCTTCGCCGGCGAGATCCAGCTCGACCAGATTGTGCTGCGAGACGTCTTTGCCGTTGATGCGGACGTTTCCGGCGACGACATAAAGGAAGACGCTGCGCTGCTGGAGGCCGTCGAAGGCGATTCTCGCGCCGTTTTCAGCGTCGATCGTCGACATGAAGTTGCCCGTGAGCGATTCCACCGGGCCCGAGACGCCATTCCACGCGCCCGAGATAAGATGAATGCGCGCTTTTTCGTCCGCAGACGGAAGAGTCGGGATCGATTCGGCCTGCAGACCCTGGTAGCGCGGCTTCGTCATCTTGAGTCGTGATGGCAGATTCACCCAGAGCTGCAGGATCTCGAGAGGTCCGCCGGTGCGCTTGAAGGCTTCGGGAGACAGCTCTGCGTGCTCTAATCCGGAGCCGGCAGTCATCCATTGCACCCCGCCCGCGCGAATGACGCTCTCATGTCCGCCTGAGTCGAGATGCATCAGCTCGCCGTCGAGAATGAAGGTGACGGTTTCGAAGCCGCGATGCGGATGCGGGCCGAATGGCAGGCCCCGATTGTTCGGTGGATAAACCTGCGGACCGTGGTGATTGAGGAAGAGGAAGGGATCCACCTGTTGGACTCGCGGACCAGGCACGGGCCGGCGTGTCACGAGATCTGCGATGTCATCGCGATGAGAGGGATGAATTCCAAGGATCGTCTTCTGGGTCATGCGCCAGAGATAGAGTGCGAGATCGATCGCCACAAACGGCAAAGCCGAAAGGCCGCGCCCTGCTCGCGAGATAGGAGGCTTCCGAGCTTCAACTTCAAACGCTGGGCACAAACGAAAACAGCCCCGCGGAAGCGGGGCTGTCTCTCGTTGGGTGCGGGGCTAGGATTTGAACCTAGGACCTTCAGGTTATGAGCCTGACGAGCTACCGGACTGCTCCACCCCGCGTCACCGATTTCCCTTCGCGTCCGATACGCGAAGCGAACCCCTGAACGTTTCCAACCGAAGGCCAGAAACGACTTCGCGGCCCACTCCGGCCGACATGGACAAGTCCATGAACAACCGGCCGAGCCGCGCGCTGCATCCGGGGGGATGCAACTCTTGAAGGAGGCCCTGCCCGCTTTTCAGCGAGCAACATGTGTTTGGCTTTGCAGACCTGGCAGCGATCTACTCTCCCGTGCCTTAAGACACAGTACCATCGACGCTGGGGGACTTAACGACCGAGTTCGGAATGGGATCGGGTGGGGAACCCCCGCCAAAACCACCAGGTCAGCGAAGCCAAACACATACAACAACTATCGTCTATGAAAACGCGCCGGACGAAAGACTATTGTCCGTGCGTTTGATCGTTTCGGGCGACATGCTCGTCGCCACGTATGGGTCTTGAAAGAGTTATCAAGCCTATCGAGCAATTAGTACCAGTAAGCTACAGTCCTCACGGACCTTCCACACCTGGCCTATCGACGTGATGGTCTATCACGGCTCTCAGGGAAACCTGGTTTTGAGGTGGGTTTCCCGCTTAGATGCTTTCAGCGGTTATCCCGACCATACATAGCTACCCAGCTGCGCGACTGGCGTCACGACTGGTCCACCAGAGGTATGTTCATCCCGGTCCTCTCGTACTAGGGACAAATCCTCTCAAGTTTCCTACACCCACGGCAGATAGGGACCAAACTGTCTCACGACGTTCTGAACCCAGCTCACGTACCTCTTTAAATGGCGAACAGCCATACCCTTGGGACCTGCTCCAGCCCCAGGATGAGATGAGCCGACATCGAGGTGCCAAACGATGCCGTCGATATGGACTCTTGGGCATCATCAGCCTGTTATCCCCGGAGTACCTTTTATTCGTTGAGCGATGACCCTTCCACACAGAGTCACCGGATCACTATGGCCGACTTTCGTCTCTGCTCGACTTGTCAGTCTCGCAGTCAGGCAGGCTTATGCCATTGCACTCAGCGGACGATTTCCGACCGTCCTGAGCCTACCATCGCGCGCCTCCGTTACTCTTTGGGAGGCGACCGCCCCAGTCAAACTACCCGCCACGCAGGGTCCCTGACCCAGATAATGGGTCGAGGTTAGACGTCACCGAAGATTAGGGCGGTATTTCAAGGTTGGCTCCACACGAGCTGGCGCCCATGCTTCAAAGCCTCCCGCCTATCCTACACAAACCACCGATAACGCCACTGCGAAGTTATAGTTAAGGTTCACAGGGTCTTTCCGTCTAACCGCGGGAACCCCGCATCTTCACGGGGAATTCAATTTCACTGAGTCTATGCTGGAGACAGCGGGGAAGTCGTTACTCCATTCGTGCAGGTCGGAACTTACCCGACAAGGAATTTCGCTACCTTAGGACCGTTATAGTTACGGCCGCCGTTCACCGGGGCTTCAGTTCGATGCTTGCACACCTCTCTTTAACCTTCCGGCACCGGGCAGGAGTCAGACCCTATACGTCGCCTTGCGGCTTCGCAGAGCCCTGTGTTTTTGATAAACAGTCGCCACCCCCTGGCTTGTGCCCCTCGCCAAAACTTGCGTTCTAACGAGGCACGCTTATCCCGAAGTTACGCGTGTAATTTGCCTAGTTCCTTCAGCATAGTTCTCTCAAGCGCCTTGGTATACTCTACCTGACCACCTGTGTCGGTTTCGGGTACGGTCTGATGGAGGGGCTATTTCCAGGGACTTCCAGGCCGCACAGACAATCCAATAAGCCTGTACGACTTTCGAAATCCGTCACCACCTCCTGGTCCAGGAATGTTCGCCTGGTTCCCATCGACTACGCGTTTCCGCCTCGCCTTAGGGGCCGACTAACCCTGCGCAGATTAACTTTACGCAGGAACCCTTGGTCTTTCGGCGACAGTGTCTTTCACACTGTTTGTCGTTACTCATGTCAGCATTCTCACTACTGATACCTCCAGAATACCTCACGATATCCCTTCGCAGGCTTACAGTACGCTCCGCTACCGCTCTTTCGAGCCCGTGATTTCGGCGAATGGCTTGAGCCCCGTTACATTTTCGCCGCAGGAACGCTTGACCAGTGAGCTGTTACGCTTTCTTTAAATGATGGCTGCTTCTAAGCCAACATCCTGGTTGTTTCAGCATTCCCACATGCTTTCCCACTTAGCCATTACTTGGGGGCCTTAATCGACGGTCAGGGTTGTTTCCCTCTTCACGATGGACGTTAGCACCCACCGTGTGTCTGCCGGCTATTACTGTCAGGTATTCGGAGTTTGGTTAGGTTTGGTAATCCTGCGAGGACCCCTAGCCCATCCAGTGCTCTACCCCCTGACGTATTCAGCCGACGCACTACCTAAATAGTTTTCGCGGAGAACCAGCTATCAGCAAGTTTGATTAGCCTTTCACCCCTAGGCACACCTCATCCCAGAATTTTTCAACATTCATGGGTTCGGCCCTCCAGTGCGTGTTACCGCACCTTCAGCCTGGACATGCCTAGATCACTTGCCTTCGGGTCTAATTCAACGAACTTGGGCGCCCTATTCAGACTCGCTTTCGCTGCGCCTACGCCTATCGGCTTAAGCTTGCTCGTTAAACTAAGTCGCTGACCCATTATACAAAAGGTATGTGGTCACTTTCGCTCCCACTGCTTGTAGGCGTTCGGTTTCAGGATCTGTTTCACTCCCCTCGTCGGGGGTCTTTTCACCTTTCCCTCACGGTACTTGTTCGCTATCGGTCGGTAAGGAGTACTTAGGCTTGGAGGGTGGTCCCCCCATCTTCAGACAGGATTTCACGTGTCCCGCCTTACTCTAACGGCTCTTCATTTTACCGATACGGGGCTATCACCCGCTATGGCCCAGCTTTCCATCTGGTTCTCGTTGTTTCAGAGCACGGCCTGGTCCCTGTTCGCTCGCCACTACTAAGGGAGTCTCGTTTGATGTCCTTTCCTCCGGGTACTGAGATGTTTCAGTTCTCCGGGTTCGCTTTTTAACCCTATGAATTCAGGTTAAAATACCTCGTATATGAAATGTAAGATCGATATCTAACCCGAGGATTAGATATCTACTTACATCTCTGAGGTGGGTTTCCCCATTCAGAAATCTCCGGGTCTAAGGTTGCTCGCACCTCGCCGAAGCTTATCGCAGCGTGCCACGTCTTTCATCGCCTCTTACCGCCAAGGCATTCCCCGAACGCCCTTTTGACACTTGATTACTCAACAAAACCCATACGTGGTGAAGAACATGCCCGCCTCTTTACAGAGGGACCACGCCTCCCGCGTCCACGTACGGACGATTTTTGGTTAGACGATTAGTTGTTGTATTTGGTCTGACCTGGAAGAGCTGGGGTACAGCTCCGGTCAGACGGCCTCCTTCACGATGTCAATCCAACTGGCGGCCTAAGCCACCAGTCGAAACTGATGAGTGGAATGATTGCGAGAGATCTTGGTGGAGCCTATCGGGATCGAACCGATGACCTCATGCTTGCAAAGCACGCGCTCTCCCAGCTGAGCTAAGGCCCCATTAGGAAAGCGTTCTGACAGGAAAGCGCTGGTAGGCCCGGGCAGATTTGAACTGCCGACCCCACGCTTATCAAGCGTGTGCTCTAACCAACTGAGCTACGGGCCTTCACCCGCGGCTGTATGCCGAACACAGGGCTCGCAATCACCTCTCCCCTTCCCTACCAACTCCAAAGAGCGGCCAGGCGGCGAGAGGTTCACGGAAGAGAAACGAGGACGGCGATGAAACCGCCATTTGTTTTTGCCGTGACGTCTGACCGAAGTCAGATAGTCCGACTGCTAGGGAGCTCTCGAAGTTCAGTGAGACTGAACACTCTCGAACATCCTTAGAAAGGAGGTGATCCAGCCGCAGGTTCCCCTACGGCTACCTTGTTACGACTTCACCCCAGTCGCTGACACTACCGTGGTCGCCTGCCTCCTTGCGGATAGCGCAACGCCTTCGGGTAGAACCAACTCCCATGGTGTGACGGGCGGTGTGTACAAGGCCCGGGAACGTATTCACCGCGGCGTGCTGATCCGCGATTACTAGCGATTCCAACTTCATGCCCTCGAGTTGCAGAGGACAATCCGAACTGAGACGGCTTTTAGGGATTATCCCTTTGTCACCGCCATTGTAGCACGTGTGTAGCCCCACCTGTAAGGGCCATGAGGACTTGACGTCATCCCCGCCTTCCTCCTGCTTGGCGCAGGCAGTTCCTCTAGAGTGCCCAACTAAATGCTGGCAACTAGAAGCGAGGGTTGCGCTCGTTGCGGGACTTAACCCAACATCTCACGACACGAGCTGACGACAGCCATGCAGCACCTGTCTCCGCGCCCCGAAGGGACCCTAGATCTCTCTAGGTAGCACGGGATGTCAAAGGTGGGTAAGGTTCTGCGCGTTGCTTCGAATTAAACCACATGCTCCACCGCTTGTGCGGGCCCCCGTCAATTTCTTTGAGTTTTAACCTTGCGGCCGTACTCCCCAGGCGGAGAGCTTAATGCGTTAGCTGCGTCACCAATAAGCATGCTTACTGACAACTAGCTCTCATCGTTTAAGGCGTGGACTACCAGGGTATCTAATCCTGTTTGCTCCCCACGCTTTCGCACCTCAGCGTCAGTATCAGTCCAGCGAGTCGCCTTCGCCACTGGTGTTCCACCGAATATCTACGAATTTCACCTCTACACTCGGTATTCCACTCGCCTCTCCTGACCTCCAGGCTTGCAGTCTAGAAGGCAGTTCCAGGGTTGAGCCCTGGGATTTCACCCCCTACTTACAAACCCGCCTACGTGCGCTTTACGCCCAGTAATTCCGAACAACGCTAGCCCCCTTCGTATTACCGCGGCTGCTGGCACGAAGTTAGCCGGGGCTTCTTCTCCGGATACCGTCATTATCTTCTCCGGCGAAAGAGTTTTACAACCCTAAGGCCTTCTTCACTCACGCGGCATGGCTGGATCAGGCTTGCGCCCATTGTCCAAGATTCCCCACTGCTGCCTCCCGTAGGAGTCTGGGCCGTGTCTCAGTCCCAGTGTGGCTGATCATCCTCTCAGACCAGCTATAGATCGTAGCCTTGGTGGTCCATTACACCGCCAACTAGCTAATCTAACGCGGGCCGATCTTTCGCCGATAAATCTTTCCCAATACGGCGTATTCGGCATTGCTCCCAGTTTCCCGGGAATATTCCGAAGCGAAAGGTACGTTCCCACGCGTTACTCACCCGTCTGCCACTCCCCTTGCGGGGCGTTCGACTTGCATGTGTTAAGCCTGCCGCCAGCGTTCGTTCTGAGCCAGAATCAAACTCTCAGGTTGAGGTTTGACTCCGACGAAACCAAATCCGTAATGGAATTGGTCGCTGCAAAGCATTTGCGTATATTTCTTGACGGGAAACCCGTTCACACAAAGACCAACTCACGTTGGCCCGTATAAACTGGCTTTCCATTAGATAAACGCAAACCGTCGATGTCGATGGGTCTCACCTAGGCCGAAGCCCGTGCGAGAACCCGGCAAGCAACACCGCCGCCCGCGTTTCTCTTCCACTCACAATGTCAAACATCTCGCGAATTCAAGGCCTTGGGCCTCTTCTCCGCCGCCTCCGTTGTGGCCGTGTCGGCCGCCCCGTCTGCGAGAGGGCGGGGTATAAGACCCAGTCCTCTTTCCCGTCAACCGACTTTTTGAACTTTTTTCAGCGCTCGTCAGAGAACCAAAAACAGCCCGTAAAAGTGACGACAGAGGCTTGTTCGGGCCCAAGTGGGGGCCCGCGTTCAGACCACTGTGGTCGGCGGGAGCGGTGGGATATACGGGGCGACTCCGGGATGCGCAAGCGATTTTTAGTTTCGAATGCGGAAATTTGGCGTTTTCCACAGGACTCGATCGCGCGGAAGACGAAAGCGCGAGAAGGCCCATTCCATAAGGGTTTCCGCAGCGTTTCCACGCCGGAAACGCCCGTAAGAGCGCTCCAAGTGCGTCAATTCGGACTGTTTTTCCTACGGCTGAATGTAGGAGCGGACGGCCTCGATCTCGGCGTGAGCCTCTGCAATCCGCCACTTCACCAGGTCGCCAATCGACACCACGCCCAGCAATCTGCCGCTTTCAACGACCGGCAAATGGCGGATTCTGCGATCAGTCATCCGATCCATCGCCGTTTCGAGGCTTTCCCGCGGTTTGGCGGTGACGACATTACGGGTCATCACCTCCCCTACCGTGCATTTCAGGGCAGCTGCGCCGATCCGGGCGACGTTGCGGACGATATCACGTTCGGAAATGACGCCGATGACGCCGCCGGCCTCGTTGAGGATGACCATTGCGCCGACTCTGCGTGAATCCAGCAGGTCAGCGGCCTCTTTCAGCGTCGCCGACTCGGCAATGGAAAAGACCTGGCCGCCCTTCTCCTTGAGAATCTGCTCGAGGATCATCCCAATCTCCCTGGTTCAATCGACCCGAGCAGAGGGTGCGGCAGGCTGCCGCAGGTTGCAACCGGAGAGTAGGTATTCGGCCCAGAATTGCTGCGCTGCACGGCGCCCGCCGCGTCGCGGATGCATGTCCTTCGTGGTAACCATAGGCGGGGTTTCAAACGCATCGGGGGCATTCATGCGCGCACGCCATTACGCAATCTCGACACTCGTCTTCGCGCTTGCCGCTGCGGCGCCCATAGCGAGCGCGCAGACATGCGATGCGTATTTCACGAAGTCCCAATCGCTCGGTCCGCTGCTCACCAAGGCCTACGCCGCCATGAGCCCGGCAAATATCGAGACGATGAAGACGCTGCTGCCCGAACTCGAAAGCGCGTTGAACGCCCTGCCCGCGCAAGAGGTGAAGGCGGAAGTCTGCGGCGGCAACCACATCAATGCCTACACGGTCTATCAGAACGCCGAACTCAACTTCCAACGCGCGCGCGGCGTCGACATCGGTTTCCCGAAAGACTTTCCGATCGTGAAGCAGCCCGAGCTGAACCAATCGAGCATCGCGTATGCGACCGGCTGGATGAGATATGAGCTTGGCGATTTCTCCAGCGCGCTGGCGGCGTTCGAGAAAGGCCTCGTGATGTTCCCGCACAATGCCGAACTGCAGAACGAGAAGCTGGCAACGCTCACTCAACTGAAGCGCTATTCGGACATCATCGCTTACAGCGAGAAGATCCTCGCGGACTCGCATGCGATGAGTGACGAGAACCGCGCGAAGGTATGGCAGGCGCGCGCGGTCGGCTTCATGGGCACCAACGACAACAAGCTGGCCGATGAATCGCTCAACGTATCGCTGCGCTATCTCGACAACGCGGACACACGCGCGCTGCAGAAGCGGGTTCGCGAAGCGCTGGGTACGCCGAACTAATCGCGATCGAGCGCGAAGAAGGCCGCGTCGGGATCGGGCTGACCTTCAAGCTCAGCTTCGAGCAGGTCTGCAGCGAGCGCGCTGAACGTGATGCCGTTGCCGCCATAGCCGTAGGCAGCCAGCGTGCGGAGCGCTCCTGGTACGCGGCCAATCATCGGCATTGAGTCATCCGTCTCTCCGAACACGCCTGACCAGGCATAGTGAGGCTCGAAGCCTGCGAGACCCGAACACCGCGCTGCAGCCTTTGCCAGAAGGGCTTTTATCTTCTCAGGCGTCATCGCTTCGCGCTTTTCCGCATCGCAGAATTCTTCATCCTCGCCGCCGATGATGACGCGTCCATCCGCCGTCGTGCGCATGTAGAGATACGGATCGGAGGCTTCCCAGATCAGCGCGCCGTCGGGGTCGGGCATGCAAGCCGCCTCCGTCGGCGCTGTCGCAAGCGCCCAGCTTGTCGCGAGCGTGTGGCGTGCGGCGGGCACGAAATCGGGCATCTCGTATCCAGTTGCGAGCACCAGCGTTTCCGCGCGAACGATGTCGCCTTTGTCGGTCGCGATGGTGACGCCACCGAGCGCAGTCTCGTAGTGCGTTGCGACGGCCGGAGAGACGATGATCGCGCCGCGCTTCACCGCAATCTCCAGCAAGCCGCGCGCGAGTTTGACGGGATCTGCTTCAGCCGAGCCGGGGTAAAGGAGCGCAGCATCACCAACGAGACCACGCGCTGCAAGACTTTGTTCATCGAGATAAACGCCCTCGATATCCAACGACTGACGGATGCGATGCTCTTCCCGAAGGTCTGCTGCGTCTAGCTTGTCGCCGGCGAGGTAGAGAGAGGGACGCGGCCGGACGTCGGCCGGAATTTGGAATTCATTTACCAACGCGACGATGCGCTGAACTTCGCGACGGCAACGCGCAGCGATGCGGCCGGCATAGGCGATGCCCATCCTGTCTTCGACTTCGAGAAGGCTCGCGTCGAGCTCCCAGAGAAGCATGGCGGTTGACGCAGCGGTTGAGCCCTTGGTGGGTTCATGCCGATCTATGATGACGACGCTGCGCCCTGCTCGCGTGAATCTTTCGGCGAGGAACGCGCCGGTTATCCCCGCTCCGACAATGGCAATTTCGGCCTGATGAATCTGGGGCTTGCGAGATCTCGTGGGCTCGTCACGCGGTGGTTCTTGGCCGAGCCACACGCTGCGTCCGCTGCGCAGCCGGATCGCGCCGTCGTCGAGTTTCATCATCTATCAGCTTCCAGAAGGTATTTACCAACGCAGGAAGCTCGCTGCCGTTGCTGCACTCATCGGGTTCTGTGCCAACGCGAAACGGTCTTCACCAGTAGCACAGGTTTTTGGCGTATCATTCTCACCATGATCGCTGTTTCCCCGATCGAGCGAACAGACTTCACGGGCGTTCTCGCCACGCACGCATTTGGCATTCCGGTTGCAATCCGCAGGTTGAAATCAACCTGTGGGGGATATCTGGCAATGTCGTTCAAGCGGAAAGGCCCTGGCGCTTTCGTTTCCGGGATCATCGGAGCTGTCGTTGGCTTTGCGATGGTCAGCGGATTCATCGCCCTGCTGGCGCTGCCGGCTTCGGCGCAGACCAGCTCAGCGGCGCATGTCTCCGGCGAGTTCGAACGTCCCTTCGGCTTCTCCTATGGCCAGGAACAGGCCCCCTTCGAGGGCAATACGCGCGACGCGAACGGCAACCGCATCATCCTCGACGGCCGCATCATGACGGGCATGGATCAGTCGACGCTGTCGACCTCTTCCGCCTCGGCCGGCGCCTGGGCTCAGGCCACCGCAGGCGCTGGCTTCGGCGTGGGCGTCACCCAGGGCACGGCCGTGGGCAACCAGCTCAACGTCATCACGCAGGGCAACTGGAACACGGTCATCGTCAACTCGACGCAGATCAATAACGGCAATCAGACCAGCGTGCTGAACGGAAAGATCGACCTGCAATGATGCGTCTAAAGCTTCTCGCTGCCGCTGCGGGCGCGCTTGCTCTCACGGGATGCGTGACGCCTTACGCTGGCTCGAATGGCCTTTACGCCAGCCCGATCGGCAATGCGCCGGTCACCGCGAACCCGACACCATATTCGACGGCGCTGGTGTGCATGGCCGACTACGCGCGGGCGAGCGGCAAGCCGATGCCGCGCATCGCAGTCGGTCGCGTGCTCGACTACACCGGCAAGGAAGACCTCGAAGGGGGCCGCAAGGTTACGCAGGGCGCGTCGCTGATGGCGATGTCGGCGTTTGCGAAAGCCGGCGCCAAGCTGGTCGAACGTTTCGATACGTCGGTATCGGAACTCGAACTCAAATACTCGAACAACAAGCTGATCGGCGCCGACGAACACACTGGCCCGGACAGCCCGGAATTCCGCCAGATCCTCGCAGGCGAGATCCCCGACTCCGACTACTATTTTGTCGGCGGCATCACCGAGCTGAACTCCAACATCCGCTCCATCGGCGCGAACGCGTTTGTCGGCGACCTCGATGCGGGCGACATGAAGGGCAATGCTGGCTTCAAGCTGTTCGTCATCAATGTGGGCGTCGACCTGCGCCTGGTGAGCACCAAGACGCTCGTCGTTGAAGATGTCATTTCCTATCAGAAGCAGATCGTCGGCCGCGAGATTTCCGCCGGCGTCTTCGACTTCGCCAATGGCAACGTGTTCGACGTGGGCGTGGGCGAGCGTGCGATGGAGCCTATCCAGCTTGCCGTCCGCTCGACCATCGAGCGCGCCGTGCTGGAGATGACGTCCAATCTCTACAACGTTCCCAATTCCGATCCGTGCGGCGCCCTCGCCCAGGACTCCCGCGCGATCGCCACGCCGACTTCGGTCACCGGAACAGCCTTCGTCCACCCGAACGGCACGCTTGCTTCGGACGCCGACAACCGCGCCGATCCGAGCCGCTGGAATGTGAACCGCGACAACGGCGTCAAAGCCGGGCTGCGTGGCCGCAAGTCGTAAGACGCAGTCCAGAAGGACGTGATCATGGCCGCCATGTTCAAACGCCTCGCGATGGTCGCCGGCATTGCAGCGCTGATCGCAACGCCCGCTTTTGCCCAGACGACTTCCACTGTGCTGAACGGCCAGCTGCAGATGGGCGATGTCGTGTCGACCATGAACGTGGTCAGCCGCGGCAACTCGGAATCAACATCAGCCTCGGCAACTGCCGCCGGCAACTCCTTCTCGGGTTCCAATCTCAGCGGCAATCTCGAGGCGCGTTCGGATCAGACCATGTCTGGCGCGACCACGGCGACGGCGCTTGTCGACGCCGACAATACCGGATCAACAACGGCCGTTTCGACGGCTCAAGGCAATACCGCACAACTGCAGACGCAGGATGGCGATCTCGACCTTCTCGCCACCCAGACATCCGACGGCGGCGACGCCACCGCGCGCTCAACCGCAAGCGTCGTCAATTCGCAGAGCATGAGCGCCGCCTCATCGGCAGCCGCCAACAACATGGCGACTGCCGCCGACAATGGCGACCTCACCGTGCGCCTCTCGCAGAGCGCGCAGACGTCGTCCTACGCTGTCACCGATATCGACGCATGCTGCACCGGCACGACGGTTGCGGGATCATCGTCGGCGGCCAACACCTATGGATCGCAGTCGACGACGTCCACGGTTGATGCACGCTACACGCAGGAATCGACCGGCGCTGAATCCCGCTCGACGACGGACATCTACCAGTATCGCGCCTATGATGTGACCGCCGCCTCCACGGCCGCTGCCAACTCTGCGACGATCAACAACGAATATGGCTACACAGCGATCCGCGGCCGCCAGACATCTTCTACCGACGTCGCAGCAGACACGCGCGTGACCGTGGGCACATTGTCGGGTACTACTATCGCTTCCGCGTACGGGGTCGGCAACGCCACGCTGGCAACCAGCATCGGTTCTGATCTCGTCGTCGACATCGCCCAGATCAACACCGGCGGCGTTGATGCCAACACGCAATTCAGTGCATCCGCCAACGATGGCGGCCAGGCGATCGTCTCGTCGACGGCGATCGGCAATGCGTTCACCGGCTATGTCTGCTCCCAGTGCGGCGATGCTTCTGCATCCGGCCGTATCGAGCAAACCAATAGCGGCAACATCACATCAACCGGCGCGATCTCAATCAATGGCGGGGCCGTCATCGGGTCAGCGTCGGCGATCGGCAACGCGGCCACCTTCATCACGACGCAGCGGGGTAACTGATCTGCGTTACATGCTCCCAGGGTCCACCTAACCGGTCGCCCTGGTCCGTCGCAGTCAGTACGCCCAGGGCGGGGGCGCGTAGAGTAAAGGGGCGGCGGCTTTCCTGGACGGAGAGCCGCCGCTCTGCATTCGGGAACAACGGCCGCGCTGGGGCTTTGGTGATATGGAGCTGTTGGAAGCTGAATTTGGCGGTTTTTCGTGCCCTGGCGATGTTTACCTGCCTGTTCGCCGCCGCATGCGGCGGCAAGCTGGAATATCCTGAGCCCGTACGCGACGCGACGCTCGATCAGGTGCTGAAGCCCATTCCCGCCCCCTTCCGGAACGTCTGGGCTGTAAATCTCGCGGACTGTCCTCTGCCGGACGGCAAGACGCGTATCAGCATCGATCCCGCGTCAATCAGCTTTCCCGATGGCAGATTCGATGTCGAGAAGATCAACTGGCCCGACCATGACAACCTGATGGTCGATGTGCGGCTCGGCGGCGGCCCGCTGCAGACCCATGTGCTGCGCCTCAGCGATGCAATGGCCACGTTGAGTTATGCTGCGCCCGGCATCCTCGAAACCTACCACCGCTGCGAAGCCTGATCGGAACTGCGCGCCTGCGTTGCCGTTTGGGGTGTATGAAGAACCCAGCATACTTTGTCTTCGCCCCTGTCTTTGCGTTCGCGCTGAGCGCGTGCGGGCCGAACGAGCCGGTTGCGCAAAGCCCTGCCGCGGATGCGACGGCAACAGAGCCCGCTGCGTCGTATGCGGCGACGCCCGCTCCGGGCGAAGAGCTTCCACCATCTCAGACAACTGAGGGACCAGTACCGCTGGAATTCCGCCACGTGTGGGCGATCGACGCCAAGGATTGCACGGCCGATCCAAGCCTCACCCGCATTGCGATCGCTCCGGGAGCTGTCAAATTCTACGAGGGCCGATCGGAGGTTACGTCCGTTGACGCTCCGCACCCGGGCGCGGCAGTCCTGCATGTGATGCATTCGGCGGAAGGCCAGAGCTCCACCGAAACACATACGCTCGCGCTGGATGATGCCAAAACAACGCTGACCTATAAGCGCGGCGAGAACGCGCCATTCACCTACAAGCGCTGCGATTAGATCTGCATTCCGTTATATAGAGACATCACCGAGGGCGACGCGCCGCAGACCTTCCGCTGCGGCGCCGCCTTTGCGCCGCCCGCCGTTTGTGAAACTTTGCGGGCATGGACTTCCTCAAGCCAACCATAGTCGCGATCCCGTTCTTCCTCGTCACCCTCATTCTGGAATGGTGGGCGGTGAAGGCTGGGCGCGCGACGGGTCGCTACGAAACGAAGGATGCGCTGACGTCCATCGGCATGGGCCTGGGCAGCGTGGTGGTCGACACCCTGCTCGCCTCTATCGGTGTCTATATACTTCTGCTGTTCTGGCCCTATCGCGTCTTCGATGTGCCGGTGACGTGGTGGAGCTTCCTGATCGTCTTCGTCGGCTACGATCTGGTGTATTACTGGAAGCACCGCTTTGCGCACGTGATCCGCTTCTGGTGGGCCGAGCACCACACGCATCATTCGTCCGAGCACTACAATCTTACAACGGCTCTGCGCCAACCGTGGTTTGGCCCGATGACCGGCCAGGTCATCATGGGCGCGCCACTGGTTCTGTTTGGCTTCCATCCGGCGTTTATCGCTGTCTCGGCAGGCGTGAACCTTGTCTATCAGTACTGGATCCACACCGAGGCCATCGGCCGTATGCCGAAATGGTTCGAGGCGGTGATGAACACGCCGAGCCACCATCGCGTCCACCACGCCACCAACGCGCGCTATCTAGATGCGAACTTCGCGGGCGTTTTCATCATCTGGGACAAGCTGTTCGGCTCGTTCGTGCCGGAGCTGGATAGCGAGAAGCCGATCTATGGCACGGTGAAGCCGATCAATACTTTCAATCCGCTGCGCATTGCCTATGGCGAAATCTTTGGCTTGTTTCGCGATTGCGCCCGCGATGGTTTCCGTCCGTGGCGTTGGGCGGGGCGCTTCATCAATAATCCCGGCTGGTCGCCGGATGGCAATCATTCGCGCTCGCGCGAGCTGAAGGAAGCGTATCTCGCGGCCCATCCGGAGCAGGCGGGTACGCCCGGGCTGCCGCGGAAGCATCTGAAAGTTCAGGCGCAATCGCCAACTGCTGTTCCGGCGGAATAGTCCCCTTCCCGCGCCGGGCCCGCTGCTGCTAGCTTCCCCTCGGGACACTGGCCGGGGGGCCTGTGCGGGGACATCATGGCCGACGTCTTCATTTCCTATCGCCGATCCGATCGCTCGATCGCGGAGACGCTCTACAAAGCGTTGAAGGAAGAGAACCTCGACATCTGGTGGGACGCTGGCCTGCAGGCTGGCGACACGTTCGACGAGAAGATCCAGCAGGTGCTGCAAGCAGCCAAGGCCGTCGTCGTCATGTGGTCGCCCGACGCGGTCGAAAGCGAATGGGTGCGTGGCGAAGGCACGATCGGGCGCGAGCGCGGCGTGCTGGTTCCGGTGATGGTGAAGCCGGTGAACATCCCGGTGCCGTTCAACCTGATCCATACGGCGGATCTGTGCGACTGGCGCGGCGATCGCTCTGACCCGGTCTATCGAGATGTCGTCGCGCGCATCAAAACGCTGGCCTCCAAGCAGAACGTGAAGCCGCTGAAACCGCCGCCGAACCGTGCGCTGCGCCGCTTGTGGCAAACGGTGGTTGCCGTCGCCGTCATTGCTGTGGCCGGCGCCAGCCTCTGGGTTTTCCGGCCGTGGGAATCCCTGAAACCTGTCGACCGCGTTGCTGAAGCAGAAGCCGCCGCAACGGCGACACGTACAGCATCCTTGGCGAAGCTGGCTGCATTCGGCGTCGGCCCGAAGGATTTCGAGACCTATTCGGGCCGCCATATTGCCCGCCAGACGTTCGACAAGACGAAGCGCGAGCAATTGAAAACGGAAGCGCTCAATGGCGATCCGGCCGTGCTTGCCTTGCGCTGCGCCGTTGACCTCTGGGGCACCGCCGATGGCCTGCCGGATTGGGAGGGCGCGCGCGAGAGCTGCGCATCCGCTGCCGACGCAGGTGAGCCCGCTGCCCATGTCTATTACGGCCAGCTGCTGACGGAGTCTGCCGCTTACGCCGGAAGCGACAGCGAACTTGTGGGCCTTGATGCGTCATCCGCAAGCGAGTTCCGCAAGGCCGCCGAGAAAGGCTTCGGCTGGGGCGAAGTCGAATATGGCTGGCGGTTGCGCGAGGGTCGCGGCGTGCCTGCGGACAAGGGTGCGGCAGAGGCGATGTTCAAGTCTGCGCAGGCCAAGGGGCTGCCCGCGGGAAGCACTGGCCTTGGTCGTCTCTATCTCAGCGGCGAGGTTGCGAGTCCGATCGATGGTAATGCCGCCTTTGCCATGGTGCGCCGCGCCGCGGATCAGGGCGATGCCGGCGCGCAATACTTCATGGCTGAAAAGCTGGTCGAAGGCTGGGACATGAGCCCGGACTATCCGGCGGCCCTCGACTATTACATCAAGGCGGCCGCCGCCGACGAAGGCGACGTTTCCTGGCGAGCGGAGCGCATGATCGAAGACACGCGCCGCCGCGTGCAGGAAGCGGCCAATGCGCCAAAAGAAGAAGCGCCGCCCAACTGAGCGGCGCTTCCTGTTTGTCTCCGGCGTCGATTGATCAGACCGCTTTGGTCTTCTCGATCCAGCGCTTCACCTTCGCTTCGAGCACTGGCAACGGCAGCGCGCCGCCGCCCAGCACGGTGTCGTGGAAGCCGGCATAGGTGAACTTGTCGCCAAGTTCCTTCTGCGCCAACGCACGCAGCTCCTGGATTTTCAGCATGCCGATCTTGTAGCAGGTCGCCTGGCCCGGCCACACGATGTAGCGGCGAACCTCGGAGCGGACAGCGCCTTCCGGCGTCGGGCCGTTGTCGAGGAAGTATTTGACCGCCTGCTCTTCCGTCCAGCCTTTCGAGTGGATCCCCGTGTCGACCACGAGGCGGATCGCGCGCCAGATTTCTGCGCCGAGGCGGCCGAAGTCCGAATATGGATCCTTGTAGAAGCCCATGTCCTTCGACAGTGCTTCCGAATAGAGGCCCCAGCCTTCGGCATAAGCCGTGTAGAAGTACTGCGTGCGGAATTTCGGGATGCCCGTCAGTTCCTGCGCGATCGAGATCTGCATGTGGTGGCCCGGAACGCCCTCGTGATAGGCGATCGCCTCCAGCGTATAGGTCGGCATAGCTTTCATGTCGGAGAGGTGGGCGTAGAACACGCCCGGCCGCGACCCGTCAGGCGTGCCCGGGAAGTAATGCTGCGCGCCGCCCGGCTCCTCGCGGAACGGCTCGACACGTTTCACGACCAGCTTGGCCTTCGGCAGCAGGCCGAAATACTCCGGCAGCTTGGCTTCCATGCCGGCGAGATAATCCTCCGACATCTTGATGTACTGCGCCCGGCCGGCATCGGTGTTCGGCAGCTGGAACTGCGGCGACGTCCGCATGAAGTTGAAGAACTCCAGCAGCGTGCCCTTGAAGCCGACCTGCTCCTTGATCTTCTCCATCTCGGCGTGGATGCGCTCGACCTCCTTGAGGCCGATATTGTGGATCTCATCCGCGGTCAGATTGGTGGTCGTCTGCTGCGCCAGCGCGTTGTCGTAGAACGCTACGCCATCCTTCAGCGCCGATGCGCCCTGCGCCTGCTCACTCGTGTTCGGGCGGTCTTCCTTCAGCCAAGCGACCACGCGCTCATAAGCTGGCTTCAGCTTGTCGATCAGCGCGGCCTGCGCCGCATCCTGGATCGCCTTGGCCTCATCCGCGGTGATCTTGCCGCCATCCTGCAACGTCTTGATCTCGGATTTCACATCCGCCCAGATCGGCGAATCCGCGCCCGCGCCAAACGGCGCGCCGGTGATGAGGTTCGCCGACTGCTGGATGGATTCGTCATAGGCGAAGCGCGGCGCACGATTGCCTTCAGCCGCCGCCAGCTTCGCCAGCTCCAGCGCTTGATCCATCGCCCGGCCAGCCTCGCCGATACGAGAAACATAAGCCTCCATGTCCGACTTCTCGGACACTTCATGGAACTGCATCAGGAACTGCGGCAGGAAGACGTGCGGACCATCTTTCACGAAGATATACGGCGAGCGGCGGAACTTCGCCGCCTTCTCTTCCATCTCGAGCGACAGGTTCCAGATGTCGAACGACACCTTGGAGTCTTCGTCCAGCTTCGCCGGATCGAACTTCTCCTTCATCTCGGCAACGCTGGCGCGACGCCATTCGAGCTTCTTGTCGATCGCCGCCTCGCTGAAATCATCCAGCTTGTCGTACTGATCCTTGCGACCCTGGAAGGTGAGCCCGATCGGGCTCATCTGCAGCTCTTCCTCGTACTCCGCATCAAACCATGCGGTCAGCTCCGCACTGGTCTTTGCGATCTCCTCAGCGGTCGGCGCCGCAGGCGTCGTTGGATCGCAGGCGGCAAGCGCCAATAGCGAGGCAGCAGCCGTAAACAGAACTCTCATATGCCCTCTCCCGTAAGTCTGACGTCAATCAGGCGCAGCTCAGCTGGCCTTCAGTGTTTCAACCCAGCGCTTCACGCGCGCATCCAGAATGGGCAACGGCAACGCGCCGCCCCCCAGCACCGTGTCGTGGAAACCGGCCATGGTGAACTTCGCTCCAAGCTCCTTCTGCGCCATGGCGCGAAGCTCCTGAATACGGATCATGCCGATCTTGTAGGCGGTCGCCTGCCCCGGCCACACGAAGTAGCGGCGGATCTCGGCATGCAGCGCGGCTTCAGGCGTCGAGGAATTGTCCATGAAGTATTTCAGGGCCTGTTCCTCGGTCCAGCCTTTCGCGTGGATACCCGTGTCGACCACGAGGCGAACGGCGCGCCACATCTCGTTGTTGAGGCGGCCCATGTCGGAATACGGGTCGGTATAGAAGCCCATCTCCTTCGCCAGCAACTCGGTGTAGAGCGCCCAGCCTTCGATATAAGCGGTCGAGCCATACTGCGTGCGGAAGAACGGTATGCCCGTCAGCTCCTGCGCGATGGAGACCTGCATGTGGTGGCCCGGAATGGCCTCGTGATAGGTGGTGCTCTCAAGATCCCACAGCGGCATCGCCGACATATCCAGCAGGTGCACGTAATAGATGCCGGCGCGCGAGCCATCGGGCGTGCCCGGGAAATAATGCTGCACGCCACCCGGCTCCTCGCGGAAGGCCTCGACGCGCTTCACGACCAGATCGGCCTTGGGCAGAATGCCGAAATATTCCGGCAGCCTGGTTTTCATGACGGCGACATAGTCGTCCGCTTTGTTCAGATAATCGGCGCGCCCGGCGTCCGTGTTCGGCTCGTAGAACTGCTTGTCGGAGCGCATGAAGGCGAGGAACGCAGTCAGGTCGCCCTTGAAGCCCACCTTCTCGCGAATGGCTTCCATTTCGCTCCGGAGGCGCGCGACTTCCTTGAGCCCAAGCTCATGGATCTCGTCGGCCGTCATGTTGGTGGTGGTGTGGACCTCCAGCATCGCGTTGTAGAAGTCAGCGCCCTTCTCGAACGCGCCAACGCCTTTTGACTGTTCCGATGCGTTCGGCCGATCCTCTTTCAGATAAGCAACGATGCGGTCGTAGGATGGCTTCACCGTGTCGACGAGCGCCGTCTTGGCCGATGCCTCAAGGGTCGTTGCTTCATCCGCCGTCAGCTTTCCGCCATCGACCAGCGCCTTGATCTTGGTCTTGGCATCCGCCCACAGCGGCGAGTCCTTGCCTGCCCCGAACGGCGCGCCCGTGATCACATTGGTGGATTCCTGCGATGCCTGATCGTAGGCAAACCGCGGCGGGCGCACGCCTGCAGCAGCGGCCAGCTTGGCCTGCTCCAGCGATTGATCCAGCGCACGCGCCACCTCGCTGAGGCGCTTGATGTACGCCTCCATGTCCGACTTCTCGGAGACCTCATGGAAGGTGATCAGGAAGTTGGCGAGCGAAGAATGGGGGCCATCCTTCACGAACACATAGCCCTGCCGCCGGAACGGGGCGAGCTTCTCGTCCATCTCGGCTTGTAGCGCCCACATGTCGAACGAAGTGCGCGATTCCGCATCCAGCTTCGCCGGATCGAACTTCTCGCGCATTTCTGCGACGCTGGCTTTTTCCCACGCCAGCTTCTCGTCCGCCGCCGCGTCGGTGAACTGGTCGATCTTGTCGTACTGATCCTTGCGGCCCAGCATGGTGAGCAGCATCGGGCTCTTCTGCAGCAGCTCGTCGTATTCCGCATCGAACCACACGGTCAGCTCTCCGCTTGTCTTGGCGATCTCTTCAGCCGTGGGCGCCGGCGGCGCAGCAGGCGTGCAGGCCGCAACGGCCGCCAGAAGCCCTGCAGAAATCCAGTTACGCATCGTAGCCCTCATCAAGCTTTCTTCTGGTCGGCGATCCAGGCGCGAACCCGATTCTCGAGGATCGGCAGGGGCATCGAGCCGCCGCCGATCACCATGTCATGGAATGACTTCCAGTCGAACGTGTCGCCAAGCGCGGTCCTGGCTTCATCACGCAGCTTCTGGATTGTGATCATGCCGATCTTGTAGGTGGTCGCCTGCCCCGGCCACAGGAGGAAGCGGCGGACCTCGCTCTTGATCGAGCTTTCCGGGCGCGCGGAGTTGGCCATCGCCCACGCCACAGCTTCTTCCTCGGTCCAGCCCTTTGCGTGCACGCCAGTATCAAGCACCAGACGCACCGCACGCCACAGCTCGGAGTTCAGGCGGCCGAAGTCGTTATAGGGGTCCGTGAACATGCCCATCGTCTTGCCGAGATCTTCGGCATAGAGGCCCCAGCCTTCCGCGTAAGCCGAATATCCATACTGCGTGCGGAACACCGGAATGTCCGTGAGCTCGTTCTGGATGGCGATCTGCATGTGATGGCCCGGCACGCCCTCGTGATAGGCGAGGCTTTCCAGCGCCCACAGCGACACAGCGCTCATGTCCACCAGGTGCGCGTAGAAGATGCCCGGCTGCTTCCCATCCGGCGTCGGCGCATAATAGTGAGCTGCGCCACCCGGCACTTCGCGGAACGCCTCGACGCGCTTCACGATCAGTCCGGCCTTCGGCAGCCGCCCGAAATACTCCGGCAGCTTCTTGTACATCACATCCAGATAGCCCTGCGCCGTGGCGAGATACTTGGCGCGGCCCTCATCGGTGTTCGGCAGATAGAACTGCTTGTCCGTGCGCATGAACTCGAAGAACGCCTTCAGGTCGCCCTTGAAGCCCACCTGCTCGCGGATCTTCTCCATCTCCGCATGGATGCGCTTGACCTCGGACAGGCCCAACTCGTGAATCTCGTCCGCCGTCATCTTGGTCGTCGTCTGCATCTCGAGCGAAGCGTTGTACCACTCCGGACCCTTGGGCAGCGTCAGCGCGCCGACCTTGCCTGACGGTGCATTCGCGATGTCGGACTCAAGCCACGCGATGAGGCGGTCGTAAGCCGGTTTCACTTGCGTGGTGAGGGCCGCACTCGCGGCCTCGCTCCAGGCCTTCTCTTGCTCCGGCGTCGCCTTGCCGGCAGCTTTCAGCGCAGCGATCTTGGTTTTCACATCGCCCCACAGGACGGAGTCTGCGCCAGCGCCGAATGGCGCGCCGGTGATAACGTTCTTCGCTTCGGACAGCGTACGATCATAGCCGAATTTCGGCGCACGGATGCCATCGGCAACCGCCAGCTTTGCGCGCTCGGTCGCCTGATCGATCGCTGGCCCCAGCTTGGCGATACGCGAGATCAGCGCATCCATATCCGCCGGCTCGTCGACCTTGTGATAGGTCAGCAGGAAGTTCGGCAGGTCAGTGTGTGGACCGCCATAGCCAAACACATAGCTATGCCGCAGCCATGCCTGCCGCAGCTCGGAGCGCTCCAGCTCGCTTTCCCACATGGCCCACGATGTCTTGCCGTCATCGTTCAGCTTTGCCGGATCGACCGCAGCCTTCATCCCCGCAACGCTCTCACGCCGCCATTCCAGCTGCTTCAGCGCGTCGGCTTCCGAGAAATCGCCGAGCTGGTCGTACTGCTCCTTACGGCCCATCTGCGTGAGCATCAGAGGGTTCATGGCGAGTTCTTCCTCGAACTCGGCATTGAGATAGTCATTGAGCTTCTTGCTCTCCGCCGCCACGTCTTCCGCGGTGACAGCGGCCGGGCCGGGATTGGGGCTGCAAGCCACAGCAAGCGCCATCAGTCCGGCCGTCAGCAGGATTCTCATTGTCCCCTCCATGTGTTCAGGCAGGCGTTCTGCTCAAAGCGCTGAGCGCTAGGCCTTCTTCTGCGTTTCGATCCAGCGGTCGATCTTCCGCTCCAGAACCGGCAATGGCAGGGCGCCGCCGCCGAGAATCTGGTCGTGGAAGGCCGGATAGCTGAACTTGTCGCCAAGCTCCGTCCGCGCCTTGTCGCGCATCTGCTGCAGCTTGATCATGCCGATCTTGTAAGCCGTCGCCTGCCCCGGGCTCGAGAAGTAGCGACGCACTTCAGACGCGATGGCGCCATCAGCAACCGACGAGTTCTCGGTGAAGTATTTGACCGCCTGCTCTTCCGTCCAACCTTTGGAGTGGATGCCCGTATCCAGCACCAGCCGGATCGCGCGCCAGATCTCGCCCGAGAGCTGGCCGTAATGGCTGTAGGGATCCTTCAGGAAGCCCATCTCGCGCGACAATGCTTCCGAGTAGAGACCCCAGCCTTCCGAATAAGCCGTGTAGCCATACTGCGTGCGGAATTTCGGCAGCTTGTTCGGGCCCGTCTCGGCTTCCAGTTCCTGCTGGATCGAGATCTGCATGTGATGGCCCGGCAGGCCTTCATGGTAGGCGATGTCTTCCAGCATGTAGGTCGGCATCGCGTTCATGTCCGACAGGTGGGCGTAGTAGATGCCAGGACGCGAGCCATCCGGCGTTCCCGCCATATAGTGCTGCGCACCGCCCGGCTCCTCGCGGAACGGTTCCACGCGCTTGACGATAAGGTCAGCCTTGGGCAGGCGGCCGAAATACTTCGGCAGCGCCAACTTCATCTCCTCGATGTGCTTGGTCGCGAGGTCGATATATTCCTGCGCCCCTGCGTCATTGTTCGGCAGGTAGAATTGCTTGTCAGTCCGCATGAACGTGAAGAACTCCGCAAGCGTGCCTTTAAAGCCCGCTTCTTCCTTCACCTTCTCCATCTCGCCACGAATGCGCGCGACTTCCGACAGACCCAGCTGGTGGATCTCATCCGCCGTCATGTCGGTGGTCGTCATCAGCGCGAGGCGGGTGTTATAGAAAGCCTCTCCATTCGGGAGCGAACCAACGCCCTGAGGTTGCGGCGAGGCATTCTTCTTGTCGTCCGCGATCCAGGCCGACAGCCGGTCATAGGCCGGCTTCATCTTGTCGACCATCGCCAGGCGAAGCTGCTCAGTCAGCGCCACGACCTCTTCCGGCTTCAGCTTGCCGCTTTCGCCCAGCGCCTTGATCTTGGCCTTGCCGTCCGCGAACAGCGCGGAGTCCTTGGCCTTGTCGAATGGCGCGCCGGTCAGAACGCGCTTCACTTCCGACGCCGTCTGGTCATAGCCAAAGCCCGGCATACGCGTGCCAGCCGCAGCATTTAGCTTCGCGCGCTCGATCAGTGTGTCGATCGCTGTGCCGATTGCGCCAACGCGCGAGATATAAGCCTCCGCATCCGACTTCTCGTCGACACGGTGCTGGTTGATCATGAAGTTCACGAGGCCGGTGTGCGCCCCGCCACGCCCGAAGACGTAGCCGTTACGACGAAACTGCGCCGACTTCTCGTCGTTTGCGAGCTCCATATCCCAGATCTCGAAGGACAGACGCGCATCCTCACTCAGCTCTTCCGGCTTGAACTTGGCTTTCATGTCGGCAACCGACTGGCGCCGCCATGCGAGATTCTCGTCCATCGCCGCTTCGGAGCGATCATCGAGTTCGCCATAGCGCTCCTTGCGCCCCTGGCTGGTCATCTCCTGCGGAGACATCTGCAGCTCTTCTTCGTATTCGGCGTCCAGATACGCCACGAGATCCGCGCTATTCTTCGCGATCACCTCGGCCGAAGGCGCAGCAGGCGCCGCCGGCTCGCTCGGTCCACAGGCCGCCAGAACCGCAAGCATTGCGGTTGCGCCAAAAATTGCCCTCATCGTAGGCTCCCCGTGAATCCTCTACCCCGCCCCGCAGCGGGTATAGCTTGTCCGTTCCACAATTGTCATCCGGAACGCGCCAAACAGACCGCCAGATTACAACTTGTTGACGTGGCTGCTCGCCGCTTGAATACAAAGAGACAGCACAAGGAAATCCAATGGCCCGCTTCACCGGCAAATCCGTTATCGTCACCGGCGCCGCTTCAGGCATCGGCCGCGCCTCCGCCAAGCTGTTTGCCGCCGAGGGCGCGAGCGTGATCGCAGCCGACAAGGCCGCCTCCGTCGCCGACACCGTCGCCGCGATCAAGGAAGCTGGCGGCAAGGCGATCTCGATGGAAATGGACGCCGGCAATGCGGGGGACGTGAAGGAACTCATCAACCTCGCAATCAAGACCAATGGCGGCCTCGACATTCTCTATGCTAACGCCGGCATCTCAGGCGGTACGCCTAGCCTGTTCGAGCAGACCGAAGACCAATGGCGCCAGATCCTGCAGGTCAACCTTATCGGCCCGATGCTCGCCATCCAGATCGGCGCGCCGGAGATCATCAAGCGTGGCAAAGGCGCGATCGTCTGCACCGCCAGCGTCGCCGGCCTGCGCAACGGCGCCGGTT
Source organism: Hyphomonadaceae bacterium (assembly GCA_965229115.1). Classification (GTDB taxonomy): domain Bacteria; phylum Pseudomonadota; class Alphaproteobacteria; order Caulobacterales; family Hyphomonadaceae; genus UBA7672. Next base: position 2,870,328 of record CBDDIR010000003.1, read on the forward strand.
CCCCCGCCTACTCCGCCTCGAAAGCGGGCGTCATCTCGCTGGTGTCGCTGGCGGCCAACAATCTCGCCGGCACCAATGTGCGCGTGAACGGCATCTGCCCGGGCCTCATCGAAACAGGCATGACGCAACCGCTGTTCGATCGCGCGCGCGAGAAAGGCACGGACGACCGGATTGGCCAACTCAACCCGCTGCGCCGCGCCGGCCAGCCGGACGAGATCGCCAAGGTCGCGCTTTTCCTCGCCAGCGATGACGCAAGCTACGTCAACGGCCAGGTCCTGCCGGTCGACGGCGGCCTGTCATCATCGCTGCCGATCGTGCCGCCGAAGATCCGCTAGCATGCCGACACTCGAACGCGTCCGGAGCTTCATCGCGCGGGTGGAGCAGCAGGACTATGTCGCGGCGATCATGCACTTCTATCATGAAGACGCGACGATGCAGGAGAATATGGGCGACATCCGTCGTGGCCGCGACGCGTTGGTCGCGCACGAGATGGAAGTGCTGCTGCGCTTTGGGAACATGCCCGTCCGCAAGGTCGAGCGCTTTGCGATCAATGGCGACATGGTGTTCATCAACTGGCAGTTCGAGATCACCCAGCCGGATGGGTCAATCCGCGTTCTCGACGAAATCGCCATGCAGCAATGGAATGGCGACCGGATCCAGACCGAGCGCTTCTATTACGACCGCAGCAACAAGCCGAAACATCAGTAGCCTTGGCCTACGCCGCCATCGAGCACGAGGTCGTTGGCGACCACCGGACGCGGGACCTTTACCTCTTTGACGACCTTGGTGATCGTCTCGCGCATCGCCGGTTCGCAGATCGACTTCTTCACGGGCACGCTGACCAGCTTCACGCCCGGGCCGAATTTCCGCAGCAGCGAGCGCTCATTGCAGTTGCGCTCGGCAACCTGCATCCGGCACTGCAGAACGCCGCCGCGGGAATGGTAAAGGGCCTCGCCCTTCCCGCACGAGAACGTCTCGCCGGTGTCGAAGCTGGCTTTGCCGTCGGTCATCTCGCCTAGCGTGACCTGCATGTGCGTGCCCGCGATGCAGCGATAGAGCTCGCCATTATAGCTGCCGTTTACCGCCATCTCGCCATCTACCCGCGAAGCCGGATGCGGGGTGTTGCGGTCATCGATGCACAAGGCTTGAACCGGACGCGTCTTGAACTCCTCGACGATCCTGTCGACGCAGTATTCTTCCTCGCCCCTGACCGCTTCCTCGACCAGTCTGGTCTCGTAGCCGCCGCCGACAGCAAGACCGGTGATCGTGCTCTGCCCCACGCCGGGGTTCGCATAGCCACGGCCACCGCCGCCGAAATACGTGTAGCCGCCACCCGAAGCGCCGCCTGACACCACAACGCCAGACGACAGCGTGGTCGATACGCCTGCGGCCGCGACAGAAGTCGATGCCGCGCCGACATTCACATTCGCTGTCGCCACGCTCACGCCCGGCACGTTGACGATCATGTTGCGCGGCGCCTGGCAGCAACCGGTGGACGGAGGCGGCGTCGGAGGGGACGACGGCGGCACGCATGAGCCGCACTGTTGGCCCATCGCGGTCAGCCCAAGCGTCGCCGCGAAAGTGGCAATGCCGGCTCCCGCCAGCATGTGTCGCCATGAAACGATCACGTCGCGTCTCCTCAGGTACTCGCCTGCGAGGCAGCAAGCGATTGCCCCATTTCTCCCGGCTGGCAGCACAGCGCTTCCGATCTTCTCCCGCCGGGAGGGAAAACGATCATTTTCGGGTCGCGATTCCCCCGACGTACGTCATGGCCCGCGTGTTGCGATTAATCCCCTGCAGGCTGGGGATTTTTGAGTCAGCGTAGAGTTTGGCGAACATTTCTATGGAAGAGCTTAAGGCGCATCCGAATACCCAGGCCGTCTTGGACGCCTGGCGCCGCTTGTCCGATGGGACACCGGCAACCGAAGGCCCTACCACCGACGATTACCCAGGCCTCGTGGGCCGTCTGTTCGTGCTTAACCACGTTGCCGAGCGCGACTACGCGGTCCGTCGCGTCGGTTATGCGATCGAGCAACTGTTCGGCCGTCAGCTGGTCGAGCACAACTTCCTGTCGATCTGGGGTGAATCGGATCGCCGGCTGGTTGCTGCCGCTCTCACCACCGCAGTTTCCGATCGTGGCCCCACCCTCATTCGCGCTCGCGGCGAGACGCTGGTCGGCAAGCGTGTCGATATCGAATTCGTCCTGGCCCCGCTGTTCGGCAAACCGGGAGCGCCTGCCCGCTTCCTCGGCCTCTGCCAGACCATGACGCCGGAACACGTTCTCGCCGGACGGCCGCTCCGCCGCCTGCAGGCGATGGCGATTTTCCCGCCGGCGCCGACGCTTCATCCGGCCGTCCGGATCGTCAGCTCGCGATGAGCCGGAAAGCGCCCGAACCGCGCTGCCTGTCGCGCCAGCACCCTGAGCTGGCCAAGCGCAGCCCGGTCGCGCGCACGCCTGCTGCTCCCCGCCCGGCGGGCCCTGACCATGCGTCAGGCAAGGCCTTGTAAACCATTCAAGTATTAACCTTGCGCGTGGGGAGACCCCCGGGTGCGAGGGCAATCTATGAACGTGGCGCACGCAGAAAGACCGTCGATCCGGCGCCTGGAAGCGCAGGATCGCAGGAAATTCCGTCGTGTGAGCTGGGCCGTGCGCGTCCGTGGTCTCACTGGCTCGGGCGAAGAGTTCACCTGCACGACCGTCGACGTCGCCGCTGGCGGCCTCCGCATCAATCTCGCCCGCCCCCTGTCACAGGGCGAAAACCTCGTCCTCTACATCGACGATATCGGCCGCGTTGAAGGCACCGTCTCACGCGTCCTCAACGAGATAGGCTATGCTGTTCAGTTCACTGTCCCGCCGCGCAAGCGCGACAAGATCGCGGACATGCTCACGTGGCTGATCAACAAGGATCGCCTCGGCCTCACCGACGAGCGCGAAGCTGAACGTCGCCCCGGCGGTGGTCAGGTCATCGCCCGCTATGGCGCCGTCTCGATCGCTTGTGCCGTGGCCGACGTTTCCGTCTTTGGCGTCGCACTGAAGACAGCCAGCCCTCGCCCGATGATCGGCGACCGCGTGAAGGTCGGCGAACGTGTCGGCACCTGCGTGCGCTACATCGAAGGCGGTTTCGCCGTCGACTTCCGCACGCTGCACGCCAACGAGTCGTAACGGCCGCTCATCTACCCGAGCCCTCGCGCCCATTCCTGCACGGCCGGAACGGCGACAAGCCAGTCGACCACAGCGAACTGAACCAGCAGGATCACGAAACCGCCGCCAACGCTGACGGGGTGAAAGCTGCGTGACGTGCGCCAGTCGTGCGCCAGCAGCGCAATCCAAGCGACCCAGATCAAAGCGACCTCCGGCGGGAATGTCGCCGGGAAGTACGGCGCGATCATCTCGCCGAGACTGCGCACGGGCGTCAGCGCCGGCCCCATCGTCACGACGCAGGCCCAGAATATCAGCCGCTTGTGCAGCTGCGCATCCCGCCGCCGGACTATCGCAGTCGCGACGAAGCCCGCGAATACAACAAAGCCGAACAGGTTGCCCACGACCAGCAACTCGATCGGGAATGGCAGCGTGATCCCTGCATCCGCAAGCCGCCCCGGTTGAAGCAGCGTTGCATGGATGCCGCTTGCCACAACGGCGACCGCCAGCCCTGCCCCTGCAAAACCCAGCTTGCGGTGCAGATCCGTCCTGCGCCTCGCGACCAGAATTGTCTGCGTCAGGAACAGCAACTGCCACGCCGTCATGATCAGTCCATGGATGACCAGATGGATTGGCAGCGGCTCCGTGCGGAATTGAGAGCGCAGATAGAAGCTCGGCAGGAATCCCAGAAACACGACCAGCGTCATTAACGCCGCAGCGATCAGAAAGAACCGGCTTTGTCGTTTCGTTGCGCGACCTGTTGGCGCCTCGCTACCAACCATTTGCTGCGACTCCCCCAAGTCCCATCAACCGCGGCTAACCCGAATACCCACTATCCTCGAGCATGGCCGCATAGCGATGCACCATGTTCTTCACATTCATCAGGTGTGAGAGGTCGCCGGTTTTCATGGCGTAGGCCGCAAACCGCACGGGACTTGCCCAGTAATACATCTCCGCCTGGTCAGCCATGCGCGCCCACGTGCGCCCGCCTGCCCGCTCGTAGCGGCGCAGCAGGTCTTCCAGCGCCTCCCTGCCCGCCGCCGCGAAGTAGAGCGAGAAGTCGCTGGCTGGGTCCGTGACCTCCGCCGCAGACCAGTCGTCCAGGCCGATGACGCGATAATCCGCATCAACGAACAGATGCGGGTGATAGACGTCGCCATTCACCAGCGAGACATGCGAGGGCCAGAAGCCGTCGCCATCAATCCACTTCTGCCACAGCCCCCAGAGCATCTCCGGCACAGGGGCGAGCGTGTTGCACTCGTCCATACGCAGCTTCATGCGCGCGCGCAGTTTGTCGGCTTTCACCGCCGGCACGCCGATGCCCTCGGCGGCTGTCGTATCGAGCGCATGCAGCTTCGCCATCATCTCCGCGAGGCTGTCGTTGAACGTGTGGGGCACTCTGCCCTGCGGCAGGCGCCAGATCAGTTCGCCCATCAGCGGATCAATCTCGGCCGCCGGTACGCCCGGCAGCACGCGATAGGCAATCAGCTTGTCGGTGTGCACCTGCCAGTCCGGCACGACCACCGGGATCTTCCCGCGCACGAAGTCGAGCACGAGCGCTTCCTGCCGCCCCGCCAGCTGCACGTCGCCACGCCGCGGCGCGCGCAGCATCCAGTAGGCGCCGGATGCGTCGCGCGCCATCGCGCCGAAATATTCGGCGTCGGCGCCGCCCACGCGCAGCATCGAAGCATCCTTGTCGAGCTCGATGCCGTGCGTGGCGGCCAGTTCAGTAAAGTCAGGAGCAGACGTCACGGCGAACTCCAGAACTCCCCAGCCCGCCGCAGACGTACATCAGACCTCGTTCTTCCAGACCGGCTTGCGCTTCTCGGCGAACGCTTTCGGGCCTTCCTTGTGATCGGCCGAGGCCATCAGCTTGGCGATGCCCGGAACCTTGTGGTCGAACGCCGTCTTGAGGTCGGCCTGCTTCAGGCCCGTCAGCACGGTTTCCTTGGTCGCCTTGATGGCCATCGGCGAGCATTCCATGATCTGGACGGCCCAGCGCTTGGCTTCCTCCAGAGCCTTGCCCTGCGGCACGACCTCGGTGACGAAGCCGATCTCCTTGCCTTCAGCAGCCGTCACGGTGCGGCCGGTCAGCATCATGCCCATGGCCTTCTTGAGCGGCACTTCACGCGGCAGGCGGTGCATGCCCGACGCCAGCGCGGCAAAGCCGACGCGCGGCTCCGGCAGGGCGAACTTGGCGTTCTCCGCCGCGATGATGATGTCGGTCGCCAGGGCGATCTCGAAGCCGCCACCCATGGCAAAACCGTTCACCGCAGCAATGACCGGCTTGTAGAGGTCATAACGCGAGGTAAGGCCGCCGAATCCGGTCGCAGGCATCGGAACCGGCGATTTCTGGCCGGAAGCTGCGAATTTGAGGTCGTTGCCGGCCGAGAAGGCCTTTTCGCCCGCGCCCGTGACAATGGCGACCCAGAGGTCCGGGTTGGCCGCGAACTCGTCGAAAGCCGCGCCGCACTCGGCATTTGCCATTGGATGCAGGCAATTCAGCTGGTCCGGGCGGTTGATCGTGACGATGAAGAGGTTGCCCTCGGTCTCGGTTTTGATGAATTCGTACTGGCTCATGGGGACCTCCGTTTAACCTTTGGAAAAGGTGATTTCACCTACAACTAACCACAAACCGGGGTTTGCGGAACACGCTGTCTATGAGCGATACGCTGGAATTGAATGAGCCCGTGGATACGGGCGAGGAAGAGGGGACGCACACAGCGCCTCCCCCCTTCGAAAGCGTGAAATGGCGCATCCGGATCGCCGACAAGGAATACGGCCCCTACCCCCGCTCCCGCCTGATCGACTTTCTGAAGGAAGGCCGCGTCCAGGCCGGCACTTTCGTCGCCTGTGGCACGGACGTGGATTTCCACCGCGCCGACCACCACCCCAACCTGCGCTGGGACTTCAAGGGTCCGAAGAAGCGCAAGTTCGGGGACCCGCGCCTTGATGCGGGCGAGACCGAGGTTCCGGTCTGCAACTATTTCATCGCCGCCCGCCTGCTTGCCGGCAATGACCGCTTCGAGCGTGTGCTTCGCGAAGCCGGCAAGATGACCCGCGCCGCCGGCGACATGTGGGTGCTCCGCTCCAAGCAGACCGTGCAGCAGCTGCGCAACCAGCTGACCATGGCGATGAAGCCGCACGAGCACTTCATCATCGTCAACGCCTCGAAGGACCGGCTCGCCTGGTACAATATCGGCGTTGAGGCGGACATTGCGGTGCGCGGTGTCTGGGATTCCGACGAAGTCCAATAGGCGTGCCCGTCGCGCGCCGCTCCCATCATGCAGAACTTCATGCGGTCGAGCGCATCGGCTGGCTACGCGCGTCCGTGCTTGGCGCGAACGATGGCATCGTCTCGACGGCCAGCCTGATCATCGGTGTCGCAGCTTCGGGCGCGGGACGTGATGCGCTTCTGATTGCTGGCGGCGCGGGGCTTGTCGCGGGCGCCATGTCGATGGCGGCGGGTGAATACGTCTCCGTCAGCAGCCAGCGCGATGCCGAGCAGGCCGACATCAAGCGCGAGAAGCGCGAGCTCGCTGAAATGCCGGAACTGGAACGGCAGGAACTGACCAACATCTATATCGCGCGCGGCCTGGACCCCGAGCTTGCACAACAAGTCGCCGACCAGCTCACCGCCAATGACGCGCTCGCGGCTCACACGCGAGATGAACTCGGCATATCGGAACTGACCGAAGCGCGTCCCATTCAGGCAGCCTTTGCTTCGGCCGTCAGCTTCTCGGTTGGCGCCGCGCTGCCATTGCTGGTTGCCTGGCTCGCGCCGATGATCGGGCTCGAGATCTGGGTTGGCGCGGGATCGCTTATCTATCTCGCGATACTGGGTTTTCTCGGCGCTTATGCTGGCGGAGCAAGGCCATTCAAGCCGACCGCGCGGGTGGTGTTCTGGGGCGCCGTCGCGATGGCGATCACGGCTGGCATTGGCCGGCTGTTTGGCGCTGTTGTCTGACCCTCTCGCGTCGGGCGGCGACGCCCGCTAGATTCTTCGGCAAAGGGAGTCGTCCATGCGCATTGCCCTCCTCGCTCTCGCCGCCCTCCTGATCGCCCCTGCAGCGTCCGCGAAGGACTGGGGCCAGCTGAATTGCGCCAAGGCCAAAGCCAAGGACGAGAAAGCCATCTGTGCCGACAAGAGCATACTGCAGAAGGATGCAGTGATGGCCACGCAGTACACGCTGCTGCGTGGCATGCTGCTGATGGGCGGACGTGGCGCGCTGATCGACGAGCAACGCGAGTGGCTGGTCGAGCGCGCCAAGTGCGCCGCCGACAAGAAGTGTCTCAACAAGCGCTATGACGAACGCATCGACGAGCTCGATCGGTTGTTCGATGGCCCGCGCCAGCGCGCCCTCGGGAATTAGTCCCGCACCAGAATATCGCGACTGATCTGGTCGATGCGCGTCACACCGGTGAGTGACATGGCCACGCGCATTTCTGCTTCGATCAGCTGCAGCACATGCCTTACGCCTGCGCCGCCTGCTCCGGCGAGCGCATAAGCCCACGCCCTCCCCAGCAGCACGCCCTTCGCGCCCAGCGCCAGCATGCGCACCACATCGAGGCCCGAGCGGATGCCGCCATCGGCCAGCACGGTGAGCTGATCGCCGACTGCATCTGCAATCGCGGGAAGAGCACGCGCCGATGACGGCACGCCATCCAGCTGCCGTCCGCCATGGTTCGACACCACAATACCATCTACGCCCTGCTTCACCGCTTCGCGCGCATCTTCGGCATCGAGCACGCCCTTGATGATCAGAGGGCCGCTCCATTCCTGGTGGATGAAATCGAGATCCTTCCAAGAAATCGCCGGATCGAAATTGCTGCCAAGCCAGCGGAAGAAATCGTCCAGTCCGGTTTTGCCCTTCAGCGTCGGCGCGACATTGCCCAGATGGTGCGGCCCGCCGAGCAGGCCGACATCCCACGCCCATGCAGGATGTTGCGCCGCCTGGAATGCGCGTCTGCTGGCCCCAAGGAAGCCTGGCGCGCCTGACATGCCTGAGCGGCGATCGCGATAGCGCGAACCTGCCACCGGCATGTCGACCGTGAAGATCAGCGCCGAGCAGCCGAGCGTCTTCGCCTTCGCCATCATGTCCCGCATGAAGGCGCGATCGCGGATCATATAGAGCTGGAACCAGATCGGCTTCGTTACGCCGCGCACGACTTCGCCCAGATCGCAGACCGAAACCGTCGACAGCGTGAACGGCACGCCAGCCGCCTCCGCCGCGCGCGCCGCCTGCACCTCGCCCCGCCGCGCCAGCATTCCCGCCAGCCCGATCGGCGCCAGCGCCACCGGCATGTTCAGCTTCTGCCCGAACAGGGTGGTCGACAGGTCCAGCCCCGAGACATCACGCAGCACCCGCTGGCGCAGGGCGATCCGCTTCAGATCCTCGCGGTTCGCGGCCAGGGTTGTTTCGTCGTAGGAGCCGCCGTCCATGTATTCGAACAGGAAGCGCGGCAACCTGCGGCGGGCGATCTCGCGGTAGTCAATCGCTGCGGCGGCTATCATGTCGCGGCCATTCCCTGGTTACCGGCCCGACAGATGGGCCAGCCAATACCTTGCGATACCGGCATATCCCCCCATTTCAAGGGCGAAACCGTTTACCTTGTGCCGTTCTGGACCTGCGCTGCGCCGCTTTATCCACTGGCTTTTCGCGGGTTTTGCTGTAGAGGGGGCCACGCCAGACCCGGCCTCCCCCGCGCACTGTTTCCCGCCCTTGCTTTGGCTGTTGGGGGGACGGCCCGCCGATACGAAACGAACCTCAATGCCTTTCCCCGCCGTTCACCCCGCGCTTGATCGCGCCCTCGCCGCGCGTGGCTATGCCGAGCCGACCTCCGTCCAGCTCGCAGTCACCGAAGCCGATCGCGAAGCCGACCTCCTCGTCTCCGCCCAGACGGGCTCGGGCAAAACCGTGGCCTTCGGCCTCGCGCTCGCCCCCACGCTGCTCGGCGATGCCGAACGCTTCGGCCCGGCCACCCAGCAACCGCTCACCCTGATCATCGCGCCGACCCGCGAGCTCGCCATGCAGATCGGCCGCGAGTTCGAATGGCTCTATGCCGACACCAACGCCCGTATCGTGCAGTGCGTCGGCGGCATGAGCGTGCGCGCAGAACAGCAGCAGCTGTCGCGCGGCTGCCATATCGTCATCGGCACGCCCGGTCGTCTCTGCGATCACCTCACCAAAGGCTATCTCGATCTCTCGGGTCTGAAAGTCGCCGTCCTCGACGAAGCCGACGAGATGCTCGACCTCGGCTTCCGCGAAGAGCTGGAGCAGCTGCTCGACGCCACCAATGCCGAAACGCGCCGCACGCTGTTGTTCTCCGCTACGATCGCGCGCGGCATCGCCATGCTGGCGAAGAACTATCAGCGCAACGCCGTCCGCATCGACACGACCAGCGCCACCGAACCGCACGGCGACATTGATTACCGCGCCATGCGCGTCTCGCCGGGCGACACCGAGCGCGCCGTCGTCAACGTGCTGCGCTTCTTCGAAGCCGGCCGCGCCCTCGTCTTCTGCGCCACCCGCGAAAACGTGCGCCACCTGCACGCCGCCCTGCGCGAGCGCGGCTTCCATGCCGTCGGCCTTTCCGGCGAAATGGGCCAGCGCGAACGTAACGATGCGCTGCAAGCGTTGCGCGATGGCCATGCCAAGGTTTGCGTCGCCACCGACGTCGCCGCCCGCGGCCTCGACCTGCCGGACCTCGGCCTCGTCATCCATGCCGACCTGCCGACCAACAAGGCGACACTTCTCCACCGTTCGGGCCGTACTGGTCGCGCTGGCAAGAAGGGCACCTCGGTTCTGCTCGTTACCCATCTCAAGCGTCGTCGCACGGAACAGGTTCTGGCGTCCGCCAATATCGAGGCGACGTGGAGCGGCCCGCCGACTGCTGACGAGATCCGCGCGCAGGATCGCCAGCGTCTGCTGCAACACCCGGCGCTTGATGCAGTCGTCACCGACGACGATCAGGAACTGGCCACGCAACTCGCCGCCGCTCATGCGCCGGAAAAACTTGCGGCGGCGCTGATCGGCCTGCTGCGCAACGAGCTGCCGGACCCGGAAAACGTGTCCGACGACGGCCGCATGCGCAACGCGCAACACTTCGAGAAGCAGAATGGGTCGAGCGCCCGGTCGTTCGAGCCGAGCGAGCGCCCTGCTCCGCGCGGCCGCGCAGAGCGCGGTTTCACCGCGTCGGAAGGCGATGGCGTCTGGTTCCGTCTGAACGTTGGCCGTGAGCGCAATGCCGATCCGAAATGGATCCTGCCGCTGATCTGCCGCGTCGGTCACATCACCAAGGCCGAGATCGGTCCGATCCGCATCTTCGGCACCGAGACCAAGTTCGAGATCGTCGGCCATGCTGCTGAAGCCTTTGCCATCGCGGCGCAGGATACGCAGGACGACAAGATCCAGATCGAGCCCACGACGGCGCCGGGGCCGAATGACTCCACGCACCCGATGCGCGCCCGCCGCGATGGCGATGGCCCGCGTGCCGACCGCGCTCCGCGCGAAAAGCGCGATTTCGGCGATCGTCCGCCCCGCGAGAAGCGTGACTTCGGTGATCGCCCGCCGCGTCCCAAGCGTGAGTATGGCGACCGCCCGGCTCGCAGCTTCGAGGACCGTCCGCAACGTGAAGACCGCGCTCCGCGTGAAGATCGTGCGCCGCGCGAGGGCTTCAAGCGTTCGGGCCGTGATGAGGCGCGCGCTGCGCGTTATCAGCAACGCGACAATGAACAGGCGAAACTGGCTGCCGATCCGGTCTATGCCGCGCTCGGCCCGTCCGAGTCCGCCCGTCCGAAATCGCCGCCGCCGATCCATGAGAGCGGTCTCAATCGCAAGGCGCGTCGTGACGCTGCCCGCGCTGAAGGCAAGATCCCCCCGGTGGTCCCGGAGCCGGAACGCGCGGAACGTCCCAAGCGCGTGTGGACGCCGGAAGGTAGCGAACGCCCTGTTCGCAGCGAGCGTCCGCAGCACGCCGATGTGCGTCACGCTGAACGCCGTTCGCGCGACGAACAGCGACCTGAAGGCTTCAAGCCGCGTGGGCCGAAGGGTCCGGGCGCCGGGAAGCCGTTCAAGCCGCGTGGCGATCGTCCGTTTGGCGGCAAGTCGTTCGGTGGGAAGCCGGGCGGCAGCGGCAAGCCCTTCCGCGGCAAGCCCGCCGGCAAGCGCTAGCCGATCGCGGCTGAAGCAATCTCGAACGAGCGCAGACGTTTCTGGTGATCCCAGATCGTGCCCGTGATCATGAGTTCGTCCGCGCCTGTGCGTGCGACGAACTCTTCGATCCCCTGCTTCACCTTCTCTGGCGATCCGACGACCGAGCATGACAACGCCTGCAGGATGCCGTGTTCGACCATCGGGTCGGGACGGAAATCCGGGTCCGGTCGCGGCATCTTGCCGGGGCGGCCCATGCGCAGGTTGGCGAAGGCTTGCTGGATCGACGTGAACTGGAGTTTTGCGTCTTCATCCGTATCGGCGGCGACGACGTTGAGGCCGAGCATCACATACGGTTCCTGAAGACGTGGCGAAGGCTTGAAGCGTTCGCGGTAGATCTGGATGGCGCCCATCATGTCGCCGGGCGCGAAGTGCGAGGCGAAGGCGTAAGGCAGGCCAAGGTGGGCCGCCAATTGCGCGCCGAAGAGCGACGAGCCGAGAATCCAGACGTCGACCTCCGCCCCGTTGCCGGGGGTGGCCAGGACGGTCTGGCCGGGGACGGGGGGCTCGAACCAGCCCATCAGTTCGACCACGTCCTGCGGGAAGGTGTCGGCGCCGCCCATGTAGCGGCGCAAGGCCCGCATGGTGGCTTGGTCAGTGCCGGGGGCGCGGCCGAGGCCGAGGTCGATACGGCCGGGGTGGAGTTCGGCGAGCGTGCCGAAGGCTTCGGCGACCATCAGGGGCGCGTGGTTGGGAAGCATGATGCCCCCTGCCCCGACGCGGATGGTGCTGGTGCCTGCCGCGACGTGCGCGATGACCACCGCGGTCGCCGCCGAGGCGATTCCCACCATGTTGTGGTGCTCGGCCAGCCAGAAGCGGTTGTAGCCCAGCTTCTCGGCGTGTCGCGCCAGATCGAGGCTGTTGTGCAGGGCCTCCCGCGTGGTCGAACCTTCAACAACGGGAGCCAGATCGAGGATGGAGAGCTTTGCCATGGCGGAGATATAGGCGATGACGAGCCGCGCGCTAGGATGGCGAACTCAATGACCCCTGCAGTTCCATTCAACCAACCCAAGGGCCGGGAAGCCGCCGAGATCGCCCGCGGCTTCTTTGGGGTGCAGCTGCGCTATGCCGATGTGCTGGCCGAAAAGGCCGGATTAGCGTTGGCTGAGGCCATTACGTTTCACACCAATTTCCACCGGCTGTTTGCCTACGGCAATCTGTCGAAGATGGCGCCGGACCCGGAGTTTGTGGTGCTGGCTGCCGTTGTCGCCGCCACGCCGGACAAGGCCGCTCGCCTCGACCTTCTGATCGACGCCTATGCGCTGCGCGCGCCCGATCCGTGGCCGAAAGATCGCTATCCGTTCGGCGATCACCTTGCGCATGAGGCGCCGAATGCGGATGGCGCGGTTCGCATTCACTTCCGCAACCGGTTCAACGCCAATGCGCATGGACCGCTGCATGCGTCGAACGTCGCGCAGCGGCGCGCTGACCTGACGGCGATGGTTGCTTCGATTGCGGAGCGGTGGCCGGAGACGAAAGCAATCATCGGCGGCTCGTGGCTTTACAATCTCGAAGCCTATCGACGGTTGTTCCCGACCGAGTTTGGGGCATCGCGCACGCCGCTTGTAGGTCCGCGGCCGACGCATGGGCTTTCGACATGGGGCCAGTTTCTCGATTACCGCGGGAGCGCGAAGCCGGATGTGGTAGCGACGTTCGAGCGTGGGCTGGATGAGCTGGACGTTGCGCAACCGTGGCTGTCGTTTCCGTATCAGGTGATGGCGACAACGGCGCCGTTTGAAGTGTTTCGGCAGGAGTATGGGGTTTAGGGCGCTGCGCGCCGGGCAATCGGGAATGGGCAGTCGGCAATCGAGTGCCTTGAACTGGCGATCTCCACGACTTGTCATCCCGGGCGAGCGTAGCGAGACCCGGGACCCATCCATCCGCTGTCGTTCTCTCACAATGGGTCCCGGATAGCGCTGCGCGCTTCCGGGATGACAAGCGGTGGGTGATTTCAAACAGCAAATCTCGTTCGCACGGACCGATGTCCTGCGGGATGCCTGGTGTCGTCTCTCCCTCGTGAGGGAGCGGGGCGCATGAAGTCACGCCGTGGGTAGTGCCTGTGTTGCTTCCCACTGCGAATGGGCTGCAGCTGATGCGCGTCTTCACGCGCCCCGTGTCTGGCCGTTTGTCCCGGTTCAGCCGCATGGGGAGTTGTCTCGGTCTTCCAGGGTACGTCGTTGCCCCTGGCGCCTTAGCTCCGTGCCTGTTCACCCGGTTCAGCGTGTCAGGGGGCCTAACCGACCGTCCCCCTGGTCCCTCCGGTTTCACATCCCCCGGAGGCCATGCTTCTCGAAGTTCGTTTCGTCCCACGGGACGTTACCCGCAGGACTTCCTCGCTGTGCTGTCCAAAGAGAGATCCTCACCCCTCTCCGCGCTGACGCCTCGATAGCCACGCCGGCCAACGCACCCACATCCAGAGTTTCGGACGTCTCCTGGACCTCCCTCATGTGGGTGCGGGGGTGTTCTAGCAGGTGGGGGATGGGGTGCGGGTTTGTGTGCCCGGCCGTCCTACAGCAGATTGTGCGATTGCCGTTGTGAATCCGGGTTTTGAACCACCGCCATCCTACAGCTGGCGTGTTGGATTCCGCGGAATCTGATGGAACTCACGGTGTCATTCTCGGGCTTTTCCCGAGAATCCTGGTTCGCGCGTCGTGGGGAACAGCTGCGTGTCCCGCTGATGATCCAACCGGGATTCTCGGCACAAGGCCGAGAATGACTCCTCTCTGTTGCTAGCGCCCGAGGTTGTCATCCCGGAAGCGCGGAGCGCTATCCGGGAACCATTCGTCCGTCGTCGTGCTCTCACGATGGGTCCCGGCTCTCCGCTTCGCTGCGGCCGGGATGACAAGCGGTGCTCGCGGCTCCTGGGGCCTTCGGCGTCCGCTCCTCGATTTGGTCCCCCGGACCAAATCGCGCCTTCGGCGCCGTCGCGAACCCTGCTTTCGCAGGAATGACGAGGGAGAGCGGCGCTGGATCAGCTGATGAGTGCGGACAGGTTGTCGATCAGGGTGCTGATGGGGGCGGTGGGGGTCTGGAGGGTTACGGCGGCCAGGACCAGGACGAAGGGCGTGAAGAAGGCCGTCAGGCCGATTGTCAGTCTCATGGCTGGTCCCTCCTACGCGCATCAATGATGGGTAGAGGGTGTGGGGGCGCGGTTTGGATGCGCGCCCCGCAAAAAAAATCAGCCGATGCGTTTCAGGCCTTTGGCGTAGCGCTTCCAGTTTTCGATGTAGTGGTGGGCGCCGAGCTGCATTCCGGCGATCTGTTCGGGCTTGAGTTCGCGCACTACCTTGCCGGGCGCGCCCATCACCATGGAGCCGTCGGGGATCACCTTGCCTTCGGTGATGAGGGACTTTGCGCCGATCAGGCAGTTCTTCCCGATCTTCGCGCCGTTCAGGATGATCGAGCCGATGCCGATCAGCGAGCCGTCGCCGATCTCGCAGCCGTGGAGCATGACGAGATGGCCGATGGTGCAGTGCTTGCCGATGGTGACCGGGTAGCCGACATCGGTGTGGAGGACGGAGCCGTCCTGGATGTTCGAGCCTTCGCCGATGGTGACGGGGTCGTTGTCGCCGCGGACGGTGGCGCCGAACCAGACGCTGCTATCCTTGTGCATATGGACGCGGCCCAGCACGGTCGCGCTTTCGGCGACCCAGCTTTCCGCATGCATCTCCGGCGTCACGCCATCGAGCTCAAAGACCGCCATTGCATCACTCCCATGACAGTGTGCCTGCTTTTGAGTCACACCATGCAAAAATCGAGTCCCGCGCGGCAACTGCGCGGAACTGCACCTTTATAGTTCCGTTAAGCCGATACTAGTCTACTCCTAGGGAAGCTGATTCGAAGCGCGGTTCGCCGCTGGTTTCGAAAAACGGGGATACGGGATTGAGCCGACCGCTTACGGTCACGCCATCCGGATATGCCAGAGCCCGCCTGATGCGGCGGCCACCACCATCGTCTGCTTTCAATTTTATCGCTTTCGCTCGCCGCGGCCCTTCGATGGTTCGCGGCGTTTTTGTTTCTAACCCTGCTTAGTCGTCTTCAACCGAGGAGTATCTCCATGGCAAAACGTTCCGCAGTCCGCCGTATCCGCGCCGAGTATGACGCGCGTGATGGCCGGAACTCCGGCAGCGTTCATCTCAATGTCATAGACGGAGGCTGGGACCCGGTATCAGACGACCAGAACTATACGCCGCGAAAGAAGAAGCGGCCGGTCGCCAATGATCATCAGCAGCACCAGCAGCCGCAACACCGCGAGCCGCCGCGCGAGCAGGCGTATGTGAAGAATATCCAGCCGAAGTCGGAGGGCCAGGCCCGTCTGATGGAAGCGATTGATACATCGAACCTTGTGCTGGCGCTTGGGCCGGCGGGTACGGGCAAGACCTATATCGCCATCGCCAAGGCGGTGGACGCGCTGCGTGCGGGCAAGATCGGCCGCATCGTGCTGTGCCGCCCGGCTGTCGATGCCGGCGAGAATATCGGCTTCCTGCCGGGCGATATGGAAGAGAAGCTCGCGCCCTATCTGCGCCCGCTCTACGACGCGCTGCAGGATCGGATGTCGGCCAAGCAGGTGAAGGCGATGATCGCCGAGGGGCAGATCGAGATTGCCTCGGTTGGCTTCATGCGCGGCCGCACGCTGAACAATGCTTTCATCGTGGTCGATGAGGCGCAGAACTGCACCTATGTGCAGCTCAAGATGATTCTTACGCGTCTGGGCTGGAATTCGAAGATGATCGTGACGGGCGATCCTGCGCAATCGGATCTTCTGCCGGAAATGTCGGGCCTCGCGCCGGTGGCGGACAAGATCGAAAGCATGAAGGGCGACATTGGCGTGGTGCGTCTGGCTCAGGCCGATGTGGTGCGTCACCCGCTGGTCGCGAAGATGCTCGACGTTCTCTAAGGTTGTAGGGCGCGGCTAGTGTAGCGCTGGCCGCGCCCTCCTCTTCCATCAATCGGGGACTTGATGCCTTCACTGCACGACATGACGCCATTGACGGTGCTGATTGCGTCTCCGCCTGCGAATATCCGCGTCCGGCTGGGCGCTGGCGCGAGCGCTCTGGCGATCGCCACCATCATGCGGCGCAAGGATACTGCGCGGGCGTTGAACTGATCTGCGCAGTCCGTTTATTGACCTGATTGCGGAACGAGTCCCTTCCCGGGACGCCCGTTTTGCAGCGCGCATCGCGCGATAACGCTGCATTTTCAATGCTTCGATTTGGTTCCACAGCTTCGCAAGAAGATAATATCGGAACCCTGCGTCCGACCCCTCGTTCTACCCCGGCAAGTTCTGACCGGATTAAAAACGAGGCACTCATGAACGCCCTCAAAGTCACCTTCTGCGCTGCCGTCTCCAGCCTCTCGCTGGCTGCATGCTCAACGACCGATAGCTGGTCGCCATCGCAGCGTAACGCCGCCATCGGTGGCGCGGCTGGCGCGGCGCTCGGCGCTGCGGTTGCCAAGGACGATCTTTCCGGCGCCCTGATCGGCGGCGCGCTTGGCGCGGCGGTCGGTTACTACACGGGCTGCCAGGAAGAAGGCGGCTGCTTCGTCGGCGGCAAGCAGGTCGCCTCACGATCGGACATGATCTACGACAACCAGGCGCGCCGGTATTACTATTCAGACCGCGCCACGGGCCGCACCTACTGGGAAAGCGGCGAGTTCCGCGGCTAGTCATTCACAGGCTTTGATGGCCTTACGACCGAGTCCTCCCCGGTCAACGTTGTGAGCCATCAGCAAGGCGCTGCTCCCCCGGGAGTGGCGCCTTTTGCTTTGGAGGTTGAGCATCGGCGCGATCCATCGCAGTCTTGGCCCGCTTGAGACGGCGGAGGGACTTGATGAAACTGATCGCAACCACGGGCGCGGCCCTGTTCGCGCTGGCGCTGGCCGCCTGCCAGTCGGGTTCAATGATGGCGAGCAAACCGGCGATCCCCGCAGCGCCCCCGGGCAATACCCCCTCGCCCGCTGAAGTCATCGCTGCTTCCAAGCCGGAAGAGTGGCGCGCGCTTGATCCCGAGAACACGCTGTACATGGATTTCCCGAATGGCCGGGTGGTGATCGAGCTGGCGCCGGAGTTTGCGCCGAACCATGTTGCGAACATCAAGAAGCTGTCGCGCGAGGGCTTCTTCGTGAACGGCGCCGTGACGCGCGTGCAGGACAATTTCGTGACGCAGTGGGCGCAGGCGGCTGATCCCGCGCGCCCGCCTAAGGTTGGCGTCGAGAAGCTGAATGCGGAATTCTCCCTGCCCCGCAGCGCACCCATTCCCTTCGACGTTCTGCCGGACCCGGACACGTTTGCAGACGAGGTCGGCTTCTCGAACGGATTCTTCGTGGCGCGCGACAAGGACAAGGTCTGGCTGGCGCACTGCTATGGCATGGTCGGCGCCGGGCGCGATGCGGATGTGAACTCCGGCGGCGGCACCGAACTCTACACGATCATCAGCCAGTCGCCGCGGGCGCTGGACCGCCAGCTCTCTGTCGTCGGGAAGGTTGTGCAGGGCATGGAGATCATGTCGGCCTTCCCGCGCGGGACGGGGGACGCGGGCTTCTACAAGACGCCGGCGGAATACCATCGCTATGCCGACATGAAGATCGCCGCCGATGTGCCGGAGGCGCAGCGCACCAATCTCGAGACGATGCGCACGGATAGCGCCTCGTTCAACACGCTGGTCAATTCGCGGCGCTGGCGGAAGGACGACTTCTACACCAACCCGATCGGCCGTATCGGCCTGTGCAATGTCACTGTGCCGGTTCGCGAGGTGAAGAAGTAGGCGGCTTGAACTCGAATGTCGGCGGGTTGCTGAGTTCGGGGACGCCGCTAGGCAGCGGCGTGAGGATCTGCGGCTTTGGCGGATCGATCACGTCGCGGAAGATATAGCCGAGCCCGATTATCACGCCGAGGATGAACAGCGCGATCAGCGCCAGGATCAGCGGCCGTATGGCGCGGTGAATGAAGCTCTCGAACTTCGCGATGCCGCCATCGGCGGAGACTTCGCGCGTCGATACCAGCACCCAGAGATTGAACCCCGCGATCACCGTGCCGACGGGAACGACCAGGGCGAGCAACGCGGCCTGTATCCACATGAAGCCCCGCGCCCATGGGAGCCCCTTCAGAAGCCCGATGCCGCCGAAGAAAGACGGGGCGAAGAATACGAGCGTGATCATGCCGAACAAGCCGATCAGCAGCATGATCTCGTCTTCGTAGGCAGGGTCTTTCGCGGCCAGCGCAACGCCAAGCGTGAGCAGGAACAGGCCGAGCCCGATCCCGGCGATTATGGCATGCGTCCATGCGAATATGCGCAGCAGCTTTGGCAACGCCGCCCCCCAAGTTTGCCAGCGGTATTCCCCGCGCTGCGGCCACGCAAGTTGCCGGGCGCAAATTTTCTGCTGTCAGCCATGGCGTCAGCGGGGTAAGACACCGCCACAACCGTGACGGGGTTCTGCATATGACGATGACTCTTTCGGCTTCGCTCAAGGGCTCAAGCGCCACGATGCTCGGCGCGCTCGGCGGCATTCTCAAGAAGGGCGCAGACCATGCGGCCGCTCATAAACTGCCGGAAGACGTGTTGCTGAACTTCCGCCTGTTCCCGGACATGTTCCCCCTCACCCGCCAGGTGCAGATCGCAACCGATCAGGTGACGCGCGGCGCGGCACGCCTTGCCGGCATGGACCTGCCGTCCTTCCCGGATGTCGAGACGTCGTTCGCCCAGCTGATCGAGCGCACGGTGAAGGCGAATGCCTACGTTCAGGCCGCATCGGCCGAGGTGATCGACAAGCGCGCCGAGACGACGATCAACATCCCGATTGGCGGCGGACAGGAGCTGCCGATGACGTGCAGCGCCTATCTCTCCAGCTTCGTCTTCCCGAACCTCTATTTCCATTCGGCAACCGCCTACAACATCCTGCGCCACAATGGCGTCACGCTGGGCAAGCGCGACTTCCTCCGTCCGCCGGGGCAGTGAGATCATGAAACTCGCCAAGGGTCCTTTCACGGTGAAGCGCGCGCCCGAGAGCGTGCACGATCGGATGAAGGACCAGCTGGGTCGCTTCACGCTGGACAAGGTCTATAGCGGCGACCTGGTCGGCACGGCGGGCGGCGAGATGATGGCGGCGGGCGGGACTGTTCCCGGCTCGGCGGGCTATGTCGCGATCGAGCGCGTCGATGGCGAACTCGATGGCCGCAAGGGCACGTTCTATCTGCAGCACTACGGCATCATGGATCGCGGCGAAGGCACGCTGAAGATCGAAGTGATCCCGGATAGCGGCACGGGCGACCTTGCCGGGCTGACCGGCGAGATGAAGATCATCATCGCGGCGGGCGGCGCGCATTCCTATGAGTTCAACTGGGAAATCGTGACGCGCTAGCCGGCGGGACAACCGACGCCAAAGCGTCACACACGGCTTCTAAGGGTGGTTCGGACAGGGAGTCGGACGCCATGGCCTTCATCATCAATCGCCGCGGGCTTCTCGCAGGCAGCGCAGCCGGGCTTGCGCTGGCCACCCTTCCCGGCCGGGCCTTTGCCCAATCCCTCACCGGTTTCACCCATGGCGTCGCATCCGGCGATCCGCGCCAGCGCAGCGTGACCTTGTGGACGCGCTATGCCGCCTCGGGCCCGACCAAGCTGCGGGTTGATATTGCGGACGATGATGCCTTCCAGCGCATCGTCATGACCGGCGAGATCGAAGCCTCGCCCGTGTTCGATAGCTGCGCCCATGCGCGTGTCGACGGGCTGGAGCCGGGGCGCTGGTACTATTACCGTTTCGCGGCGCCCGATGGTTCGACGTCTGACATCGGCCGGACGCGCACGCTGCCTGCAGCCGGCGCCGAGCGATTCCGCATGGCGGTGGTTGGCTGCTCCAATGGCACGTCGGGCTGGTTCAACGCCTACGCGCACGCGGCCGCGCGCGATGATCTCGATCTCGTCGTCCATACCGGCGACTATATCTACGAAAGCCCGGTCACGCGCGCCGACGCCCAGCCCGGCATCGCCAAGGCGCGCGGCCTGGCGCCCGCTGGCGAAGTGGTTGCTCTCGCCGACTATCGCCAGCGCTATGCAAGCTATCGCAACGACCCCGACCTGCGCGAATTGCATCGCCGCCTGCCGATGATCGCGGTGTGGGACGATCACGAGACGGCGAACAATTCCTGGGCCACTGGCGCCGATGCACATGACCCCGCCACCGAAGGCGACTGGGAAACGCGCAAGGCTGCTGGCGTGCGCGCGTGGCGTGAATGGCTGCCGATGCGATCCGACTGGTATGACAGCTATCAGATCGGCGATCTGGCGACGATGTTCCGCCTCGAGACGCGCCTGCTCGGCCGCACCAAGCAGCTGGATGACGATCTCGGCGAGATCTTCAAGTCGGGCGGCGACATCAAGGCGAAGCTTTCGGCCTTCGCAAAGGGTCCACTGGCGGACACGAACCGCTCGATGATGGGCGCGGGTCAGGAGCGCTGGCTGGCGGATGGGCTGAAGGCTTCGGTGAACAGCGCGGCGCGCTGGCAGATCCTGGCGCAGCAGGTGATCGTTGGCGCGACGCAGTTCCCGAAAGTGTCGCCCGCGTGGGTCAAGGGCGAGATGACGCCGGAGATGCAGGCCGACATGGCGCGGCGCGATATGCTGACCGCTGCGGGCATGCCCTACTCGATGGACAAGTGGGATGGCTATCCGGCGGCGCGGCAGCGTCTGTATGACAGCGCGCGGGCGGCGGGCGCGAACCTCGTGACGCTGACGGGCGACAGCCACAATGCCTGGGCGTTTGATCTGGCCGATGACAAGGGCAAGCTTGGCGTCGAGTTCGCGGGCCAGAGCGTTTCGTCCTATGGCTTCGAGCGCCGGTTCAATGGCGATGCGGCCAAGCTGGCGGCGGATTTCATCGCGGCCAACAACGATCTGAAATGGATGGACACGAGCCAGCGCGGCTACTTCACGCTCGACATCACGCGCGATCGCATCGAGGCGGAGTATCTGTTCATCCCGGCTGCTTCCGGGCGTTCAGTCACCGTGACGGGCCACAAGAAGATCACGGTCGCGCATGGGGCGCGTACGCTGTCGGTTTAAGGACTAGAACCGTCCGCCGGTTTTGAAGCCGCCGCCGCCTGAGCGGCCGCCGCCTCCACCACCGCCGAACCCGCCTCCGCCCCAGCCGCCGCCACCCCAACCGCCGCCGCCCCAGCGGCTGCCGCGCGTTGCCTGCTTGATGACTTCGCCGAGGATGACGCCGGCGACGACTTCGCCGGTGCTGATATTGCGGCCACGACGACGCCCGCCGAAATAGTCGTCGTCATTGCGCGGGGCCTGGCGGATCGTTGCCTGGATCGCGCGCCATAGCGCCTCGCCGTCCGGCGACGGACCTTTGCCATAGGCTTCGAGGGCTGCTTCGAACGCGCCGCGCAGGACGAGCACGTAGGGGCTGTCGAGGCCGGCTTCCTTGAAGCGGCGGCGGACCGTTTCGAGCGTATCCGCGCCCGCGCGGCGGCGGGACGGCAGCGCTTCGACATTGCGCCAGTTCACTTCCATCTGCAGCTCTTCGGTGCGCAGGCGGATCAGCGCGTCGACGATGCGATCATCATCCGGCGTGGTGGTTTCGGCGGCGAGGACCTTGAGATCGGGGAAGCTGGCCTTGGCGAGGCCTTCCTCGATAACGAGGCGCGCCTTCTCCTGCGGGCCAGCATCGCCGCTGGCGGCGCGCTCCTGTTGCTCGCGCAGATTGCGGTGCGTGGCTTCGGCGCCGCCGAGTTCGCCGTCCAGCGCCTTGAGTTTTTCCTTGGCCTGCACCAGCTCGCCCGCCAGCTTGTTGGCGCCGCGCTCTTCCAGCTTCTGCGCTTCGAAACGTTCGATAGCGGCTTGCGACTCGGCTTCCTCGAGGCGCATCGACGCCATGTGTTCGGCGATGCGATCGGGCAGTTCGGTGAGGCGGGCGTAGTTCAGATACGCCTCGTCATAGCGGCAGAGCTTGGCCACCCAGTTGTCGAGCATGCGCGAGAGGCCGCCCTTCTTGTACTCGGGCGTGCGGAACTTGCGCTCCCAGAGATACGAGAACAGCGGATCGGTCTGGTAGGGCTTGCCCTTCTCCTGCCGGTCGGTCTTGGCGAGTTCGAGCTTCTGCTCCGCGCGCACGGCGACGGCCTTGGCTTCCTCATAGCCCTGCTTCAGGGCGATATAACCCGGATCGGATTGCACTTCGGTTTCGACCGTAGCCGTCAGCGTTTCATAGGCGGAGAGCGCGGCGTCGACTTCCGTCTCGCCCGACCGGCGCTTGGCTTCTGCATCCTTCAGCGCGCCTTCCGCCGTGGCGACCTTGTCGCCGATGGTAGCGAGGAATGTCGCGTGCTCGGCCAGCAGCGCATTCGCTTCCTTCTCGGCAACCGACAGCGTTTCGTCCGCGCCAGATTTGATGACGTCGAGGCGGATGCGGGCGAGTTCGCGATAGCTTTCCGCTTTCAGCCGCGCGAGATCGGCACGGCGGCGGGAATGGCCGTCGGCGGCTTGCGTGGCGGCGTTGAACTCCTCGCGCGCGCCGGACGTCAGCGTGTCCAGCCTGTGGAGCGCATCGCGACCCGTGATGACATCGTCATACGCGCCCATCAGTTATCCCACTCCGTGAGTGCGCCGCCCGGCAGCGGCGTATCCCATGTCGCGTCGAGTTCGCCGCGCGACTTGTGACCAAGAATGTCGTTGGTGATGATGCCGCCCGAGCCCTGCTTCTCCGCCGCCACACGATCAAACGTCGCCTTGTCGACGCGCTGCGCCCACTTGGTAACGGCTTCCGTGCTCTGCGTTTCGATGCTGGTGACGGGCACTTTCAGCACGCGCCCGCCCGGCGCCACGGCTTCGACGACGAGATAGTAGTGCATCACATTCGGCTGGTCGTTCGACTGACGCCAGAAGCCGGAATCCTCGCCGGGCCGCGCGACGATGCGGACATCGTATTCCTGCGCCAGCTTGTCGTTCATCGCTTTCAGCGTGTCGACCTGGGTGCGCGCCGCGCCATGATCGTTGGCGGCGACAGCCCGCTGGCCTTCGGCCGCAAGGCTAGCCAATTGAGCATCAACCACCGGCTCGACCGCCAGCGCCTGGCCTTCAGCAAGCAGGCGCGAAATCTCGTTCGGCATCGCGCGCCATTCATTGGCCTGCGGGATCGCCCAGAACACCTGCCAGCCGATCAGCAGGGCTGCGATTGCGCCGGTGAATGTCATCGCGGCCGGCAGCCATTTCCTGCGGCTGACATAGAGCTTCGCCAGCTTCACCGAGAAGGTGTTTTCCGGCGGCTTGTAGGCAAAGCGCTGCTCGGCCAGCGCCTTCACGCCATCCTTCAGGATCTTGTCGGGCACGGCGATGCCCTGCGCGTCGTAGATTTCCTTCAGCCGCGCGACGAGCTGTTCCTCGCGCGCATCCTCGTTCAGTTCCTGATCGATGATGCGAACGCGATGGCGCAGCGTGTCGACCACATCCATGGCCAACATCACATCGTCCAGCTTCCGGGGTTCTTCCGCCAAGGCGGGAGCTGTCGCCCCCGCCCTTACCGGAACAGTCGTATCGCTCATGTTGCTCAGGAAGTACGGACGATCAGGGCGGCGGCTGCCCCCTGTTCAATCAGGTGGGCCATACGCTTCTTGCCGTCTTCCACAGCGTCGCGGATCTCGTTCGAGTTTTCCGTCGCCAGCTTGCGCATCTCTGAGATGATGCCGATCGAGCGCTCCTGATAGGTGACGACCGAGTCGACCAGCTTCTTGACCGCAGCGGCCGAGATCGTCGGTCCGTAGCCGGCCTTGAGGGCCGCTTCCTGAACCTTGCTGCCGATCTCGCTGAGGGTTTCGAGCGACTGGTCGATGCCCTTCTTCATGCTTTCCAGCGCCTGCGTGGATTCATGCAGGCCGAACATGCCGGTGAAGGTGGCCGAGAGGGCCGTCAGCACGACTTCGTTGGTGCCGAAGAACGACACCGACTGGGCGTAGATCCGCTCCTTGGCGTTCGTCGTCTGGACGAGACGCGCCATGATCACTTCGGACGTGTTGTAGCCGATGGTGATGTTGTCGGAGAGATCCTTGGCCACCTGGTAGCGGGCCTCTTCAGCCTGCAGGCGGCGCAGTTCTTCATCGCGCGCGAGTTCGAGCTTGGAGCGCTCGGCCGGCTCCGTGCCCGTGTAGGCGGCGACCGTGTCGGACGCAGCCTTCATCCGCGCCTTGGCTTCCTCGAGCTTGCCTTCGGCCGTCTTCAGCACGTCAAGCGCGAGCACTTCCGAGTTCTTCAAGGCGCCACGGAAATCCATGTAGGCTTCCAGGATCAGACGCTCTTTCTCGATCTGGACTTTGGTGTCCTTCTGGACGTCGAGATACGTGTCCTTGATCTTGTCAAAGCGCTGGGCGATGTCGCCGCGCGTCATCTTCATCCAGGTGTTCGACAGCCGCTCCATCGTGGAGATCTTGCCGTCGGCATACTGGTCAACGAGGCTCTTGGCGTCGTCGCGGATCGAGTTGAAGGCGTTGGTGATCGTCTGATAGCGCTCGCCAACCGTGATCGCCGAGATGTGCTCGCGCACCACTTCGTTGAACAGCGACATCTGATCGAGCGTGCGCGCGATCGTGGTGACCTTCTCCGGCTCGAGCTCGGTGATCTGGTTCAGCAGCGCGACCACGGGCGCGATCTCGCCCTTCTTGTCAGGGAACAGGCCAAGCTTGCGAAGGCTGCCAACTGCCTTGTCGAGATACTGAAGCGCCGTCGGGCTACCCGCCATCGTCCTGACTCCCTGGTATGGCGCTGTGGGGATCCAGCGCGCATTACGACAATACGTGTCTCTGTTCTTAGCGCCTACAAGGGATTAGCGGGAGAATTTTTTCGATAATCGATATCGTTTGCAGGTCGGCCCGCGTCTGGCTAACTCTCGAAGCTCAAGACTCTCCGGGAATCCCCAATGATGCGCCATGCTCTCGCGCCTTTGCTGCTACTGGCTGCCGCTTGCGCCAGCGGGCCCCAGGCCGCCGGGCCGACGGCGACGCCCGCCCAGCTGCACGCGCGCGTCGCCTCCTTCGCACAACCGTCACAGGACGGGCGGCTGGCCGCGCTGAAGGCGCAGCTTGATGCGGCGAAGCTCAGCTATGTGGTCGAAGATTTCCCCGGCAAGCGCCCCTCCGGCCCGGGCCACAACGTCGTCGTCCGCACGGGACAGGCGACCGGCAAGGCCATCCTGCTGACCGCGCACTACGACGCCGTCGTGATGCCGGATGGCAAGATCCTTGATGCCGTGGTCGACAACGCCGCCTCCGTCGTTTCAATGATCGAGACGATGCAGCGCGTGTCTGGCCGCACGAAGCATCCGGTGATCCTGCTGGTGACCGACCAGGAAGAACTCGGCCTCGTCGGCGCCAAGGCCTATGTCGAGAAGCACGGCACGGACGACATCGCCGCCGTCATCAATGCCGACATCAACGCCTATGGCGACACGCTGATGCACGGCCTCAACAATGGCCCGCAGTCGGCCGGCATCACGCAGGCGGTGCGCGAGCTCTGCGCCGCCAAGCCCATGCCCTGCCTCGACTTCCCGCAATATCCGCCCAGCGACGATCAGGTGTTCTCGGCTGCGGGCGTGCCCACCGTCTCGCTCGGCTACCTGCCCCGCGGAGAAGCGGAAGTGCTGAAGCTCTTCCTCGCTGACCCGGCAGCCGCAATGAAAGCCAAGATGCCGATGCCGGCCATCCTCGGCCTGATCCACACGCCGAACGACAAGATCGAGAAGGTGGAGCCCGCCACGCTCGCCAAAGCCGCCGAGACATTCACCAGCCTCGTCATGAAACTGGATGCGGAACTGCCTTAAGGGTCGCGATCCCACGCATGTTTGCGCACGCGTGACAGCTGTCGCCGGAACACCCGGTGCTCCAGCGTGTCGTGCTTGCCATCGAGGAAGACGTGCTTCTGGAAATATCCGCGGCCCGGCATGCCCAGCTCCTCGCTGACAACCAGCACGGATAGCGGCGGCTCGCGGTTGCGCCGGTTCTGGTCGGCGATCTCGTCCAGCGCGCCCCACAGCGATGGCTGCGCAAAGCCCTTCATGTCGATGTGCTGCTCGGCGGCGGCCTTGCGCAGATCCGCTTCTGCTTCGGCGTAAGTGAACGGCTCATCGCCCGAGCGCGCCCGCGCCACCAGCAGGCTGCGCAACACGGCGACCAGCTCACCCTCCCGCCCGCCTGCCCGCTGCAGACCTTCCTTCGCAAGCCCCTTTTTCTTTGTCAGCGCCTCAAGCCGCGAGAGCATGCCGAGAAACCGCTTGTCGGACGCCGAGCCATCCCAATCCGTGAGATCGGCCGACTGGTAGGTCGCATAAACAGCAGGCGGCGTGCATGTCTTCAGGATCAGCGGCAGGATCACGCCGCGCTGCGCCGCCACGGAGGCTTCGTGCTTCACCCAGTCCGACTGGCAGGCATCCGGCGTCCAGCACACGATGATCGCCTTGGCCGCATCCAGCTCGATCTGGATACGCTTGGCCCAATCCTCGCCGACCTCGATCGAATAGTCGAACCACACTGTCAGGCCGAGATCGACCAGCGCCTGGCTCATCTGTTCGATGCGCCGCCGATCTGCACGCTTGTATGAAATAAATACGTCCGCCACGCCCACTCCCTAACCACAGGCAGCCACACTGGCGCGCGTCGCTCATAGGCTCAATATCGCTCTTGCCTCATTCGACACACAGCGCGACAACGCCTTCACACAATCAGGAGCTCTCCCATGGCCCGCACCGCAGTCGTCACCGGATCCACAAGCGGCATCGGCGAAGGCATCGCCCGCGCATTGGCGGCTGCAGGCAACAACATCGTGCTCAACGGCTTCGGCCCCGCCGATGCGATCGAGAAGATCCGCTCCAGCATCGAAGCGGAGCACAAGGTGAAGTGCCTCTATTCCGGGGCCGACATGACGAAGCCGGAAGAGATCGAGGCCCTGTTCGCCACCGCCGCCGAAGCGTTTGGAACGGTCGACATCGTCGTCAACAATGCAGGCGTCCAGCACGTCTCACCGATCGAGGACTTCCCGGTCGACAAGTGGAACCTCATCATCAACCTGAACCTCAACTCGGCCTTCCACACCACACGCCTCGCCTTCCCCGGCATGAAGAAGCAGAAGTGGGGCCGCATCATCAACATCGCGTCCGCCCACGCGCTGGTCGCCTCGCCCTTCAAGAGCGCGTACGTCTCGGCGAAACACGGCCTGCTCGGCATGACCAAGACGATCGCCCTCGAAGGCGCAACCTTCGGCATCCGCTGCAACGCCATCTGCCCTGGCTATGTCCACACGCCGCTGGTCGACGGCCAGATCAACGACACCGCCAAGGCGCGGAACATGACGCCGGAAGACGTCATCAACAACGTCATCCTCGCCGCCCAGCCGACGAAGGAATTCGTTAAGGTGACAGACATCGCCCAACTGGCCGTCTTCCTCACCACCGAAGCCGCCAACCAGATCAACGGCACATCGCTCTCAATCGACGGCGGCTGGGTCGCGCAATAGACGCGAGTTGCCTGAGTAAACGACCAGCTACCGGCTGCTTGCGAAATCTTACACTTTTTCGGGTAACCGGGCTGGGATGCCCGCGTCGCACGCCCCGTTAACACCGCCAACGCTCGGCGCCGTCATGGCCGCCGGGCGCACGACGGGCTTTGACTATCTGCGCCTGGGTCTCGCCACCGCCGTTCTCTGCAGCCACAGCATCGATGTCTCCTACGGCGTCAGCTTCACGCTGGCTTTCGAGAACGGAGCGATCCGCCCGTTCATCGCGATCATTCTGCCGATGTTCTTCGCGCTCAGCGGCTTCCTCGTCGCCGGCAGCCTTGAGCGTTGCCGCTCGCTGGTGTCGTTCGTCGGCTTGCGCATCATCCGCCTCGTGCCGGCGCTGGCCTTCGAGACTGTGCTCGCCGCCCTGATCCTCGGCCCGCTGCTCACCAGCCTGCCGCTCGCCAGCTATTTCAGCGACAGCCTCCTTGCGCACTACTTCCTGAACATCGTCGGCGACATCCAGTATCTCCTGCCCGGCATGTTCGAGAGCAATCCGTGGGCGCGCACCGTCAACGCCCAGCTCTGGACCCTGCCCTACGAACTGATGTGCTATGCTGCGCTGGCCGGCCTTGCCGTCTTCGGCGTCCACCGCCGCCGCCATGCCTTCGCGCTCGTCGTCGTCGCGCTCAACGTCCTGCTGACGGCGCACTATGTCATCACATCAGGCGATGCCGGCTGGAACGCCCTGCCGGTCGCGCCGGGTCCATCGCTGGTGCTGGCCTTCCTCTATGGCATCACCTTCTATCTCTACCGCGACGCCATTCCGCATTCACGCAACATCGGCCTCGCCGCTGGCGCACTCGCCCTGATGCTGCTGATCCACCCGTCGACCGATTATCTCGTGCCCCCGCTCGCCGCCTACTTCACCGTATGGCTCGGCCTTATGCGCCCGCGCGAGAGCGTGCTCACGCGCCACGGCGATTATTCCTACGGTATCTTCCTGTTCGGCTTCCCGATTCAGCAAGCCATGACGCAGATCATGGGCCCAGCCTTCCACGAATGGTACTGGAACATCGCCGCATCCCTGCCCTTGACGATCGCCTTCGCAATCATCTCGTGGCACCTGGTCGAAAAGCCTTCGCTGCGCCTGCGCGGCCCGCTTAAACGCTTCGAAGACCGGATGCTGGCGCGTGCGAGCGCACCGATTCCGGGCTAGCAGCTATTCAGCGAACGTTGCGTTGGCCTGGCGTCTTGCCGCGCGGGCTCTCAGCATCTTCACGAAGCCGCGCCGCATCGGCCGGTCGAAATACTTTTCGGCGGCGTAGGCGATGGTCACGATGAACACCATCATGGCGATGCCGCTGAAGGGCGCCCAGGTTGCTGCATACGATGAGTGCCATTCGTCGCGGACAAGCAGCACGCGCAGCGGTTCGTGGAGAATATAGACGGCGTAGGAAATCCGCCCGCCGATCATGAACAGGTTAGTGAAGCTGTCCGGCGGCCGGATCGACTGGCAGATCATCAGCATCGGCAGCATCAAGCCACACGACAGCGCGATATCCAGGAACGGCCGCAGCTCACGGGTCGCCGGGATGAAGCAAACCAGCGGCAGGCACAGCAACAGCGGAACGGCGGTCCACGATACCGGGCGCTTGGCGTTCTGCGGAGATCCCGCCAGACGATAGGCCAGCACGCCGATGAAGAAGCCGAACGTTGCGCGTGGAAGACCGCCCCACCAATTGTTCCAGTCGGATCCGTTGTTGATATCGCCGAACCAGAGGATCGAGGCCGCCAGCGCCAGACCCGCCACGATCACGACACCGATCAGAACCCGCGTCGACAGCCAGCGGAAGATCGAGATGTAGATGAGGTTGACCACCAACTCCCACAGCAGCGTGTAAGCCGGCATGTTGAGCGAATAGAGCTGACCCGACCCAAGCCATTCCGGCGCGGGCAGCATGAAGAGTTGCGGCACAAGCTGCAGCGACAGGGCGCCGGCGCGCGTAGCGCCATCGGCATCGCCAATCGTCACCGCCAGCAGCACGAGATAAACGGCGATCGTGCCGAGCAGGTAGAGCGGGAACAGCCGCACGACCCGATGCAGCATGAACTCCCGCGCGCCCATGCCCATCTTGAAACGCGGCTCATAGGCGTAGGCCAGCACGAAACCGCTCAGGGCAAAGAAGGCGTCGACAACGATAGCGCCGCTCTGCGGAGAGAACGGTCCCCAGCCGGCGATCGTGTGCCCAGCCAGCACCAGCAAAGCGCCGAGGCCGCGGATGCCGTCCAGCAGGACAAAGTTCGTATCTGTCAGATGGCTGTTCTTCATGGTCCGGGCGAGCAAAGTGAATCCGCAATCGCTCGCATAGCAATCACCGTGCCCCTCGCCGCGTGAGGTTAATGCGGGCCAAGCGCGCTCAACCTGGATCAAGCCGCAGCGTCATCGCCGATCATTTTTCAGGCGTTTGCGAAGCTGGCGCTGTTAGACGCCTGCCGCCGCTTAACCAAACGGCACGACCTTGTTGTCGCTGTCGTGTCCGATATCGGCGCGGCCGAGATAGGGGATGCCGGAGCGTTCACACCAGAAGCGCGCGACCTCTTCCTCGGTCAGTTCGAAATCCGGATCGTTCTTCGGCACGGCCGAACACCGCCCCAGCCGGATGCCCGCGCACGCCCGCACATTGGCGTTCGAGGTGACGTGATAGAAGTACCGGTCGATCCGGTACATGTACTCGCCCACATCCTCGAGCATCAGCACATGCCCCTTCAGCGGCGGCTCCAGCGGCGTGCCAAGTATCTGGCTCAGTATCGTCAGGTTGAACGCCAGGTTCGGATGGCCCGGCGTCGTCCCCCGCTCAAGCGGCCACGACGCGCCATCGAACAGCCAGGCCAGCCCGCGCTTCACCGCCTGCTCGCCATCGTCCCGAATGAGGTCGACCGGCATCGGCCCGTGTGCGACCTGTTTGAACCCCGCCTTGTAGAGCCCCGCCAGCAGGAACCCCGCATCGGAATATCCCAGCCACTTCTTTGCCCGCGCCGCCGCGTTCAGCTGCGGGATCGCCACCTCCGCCACCCGGCACGCGCCATATCCGCCCCGCGCCAGCCACAGCGCATCAAACCCCGGATCATTGGCCACCTCGACCAGCGCCGCGATCCGCGCCTCGTCCGTCCCGGCAAAATGCCCCACCTGTTCGAAACATTGCGGATGGAACACCAGCTCCGCCCGGCCGTCGGACAGCTGCTTCACAAGTTCGGAAGCCTTCTGCGCCATCTTGGGCGACATGCGGGTTCCGGGGGCTACGGACCCGATACGGAACACCTTTTCACTTGACCCCATACGCCACCCGCTGAGACACCGAATCCATGTCAGATTCAAAGACGACCCTGTCGCACACCGGACCTTACTTCTTCTGCGGCATCGGCGGCAGCGGAATGTTGCCGCTGGCGCTCATCGTGAAAGGCCGCGGCTACGATGTCGAGGGCTCGGATCGCTCGCTCGACGCCGGCCGCACCGCCGCCAAGTTCGATTTCCTGAAAGCCCGCGGCATCGCCCTCCACCCGCAGGACGGCTCGGGCGTCACGCGGAAAGAGCAACTCCTCGTCACCTCCGCTGCCGTCGAAGACACCGTGCCGGATGTTGTGACAGCCAAACAGCTCGGCTGCCCGCAGGTCTCGCGTCCGCAACTCCTCGCTGAACTCGTCAACTCCGCCCGCATCTCGATCGCCGTCGGCGGCACGTCCGGCAAATCCACCACCACCGGCATGATCGGCTGGATCCTCTACGCCGCCCGCCGCGACCCCACCGTGATGAACGGCGCCGTGATGAAGAACTTCGTCGCCGGCGATTTCCCCTTCGCCTCCGCCATCGTCGGCGAGGGCGACATCTTCGTGTCCGAAGTCGACGAGTCCGACGGCTCCATCGCGCTCTACAACCCGACCATCGCCGTGCTGAACAACATCGCGCTCGACCACAAGTCGATGGACGAACTCCGCCGCCTGTTCACCGACTTCGTCACGAAGGCGCAGGTCGCCGTCTTCAACCTCGACAATGACGAGACGCGCAATCTCTACACCGCGATCAAGCCGCCCAACGCGCTCACCTACTCGCTCACCGACACCAGCGCTGACTTCTCCATATCCGATCTGATCACCCAGCCCGACGGCATGTCCTGCATCGTCACCGAGCGTACCAGCGGCGAGCGCCAGCGCGTCTGCCTGCAGACGCCTGGCCGCCACAACCTGTCGAACGGTCTCGCCGCCATCGCCGCCGCCCGCGCCTGTGGACTTTCCTTGCGCGAAGCCACCATGGCGCTGATGAACTTCGTCGGTATCCGCCGCCGCCTGGAAATCGTCGGCACCGCGAAGGACGTCACCGTCATCGACGATTTCGGGCACAACCCCGACAAGATCGCCGCCACGCTAGCAACGCTCCACCAATTTCCCGGCCGCCTGCTGGTGATGTGGCAGCCGCACGGCTACGGCCCGATCCGCCAGATGAAAGACCAGTTTATCGAAATGTTCGCGCGCGATCTCGGCCCGCAGGACGTTCTCCTGCTGCCAGAGCCCGCCTATTTCGGCGGCACGGTCGACCGCTCGATGGGATCCAGCTCCATCACCGAAGGCGTCACCGCCCACGGCAAACAGGCCCACGCCTTGGCCGATCGCGCCGCCTGCGGCGACCGCCTCGTGGAACTCGCCCGCCCCGGCGACCTCATCGTCATCATGGGCGCCCGTGACGACACGCTCTCCGAGTTCGCTGCGGACGTGCTGAAGCGTGTGGGTGAGAAAGACCTTTGATCCGTAGGGTGCATTGAAGATGCACCGCGCTCCACGCACCCGTCCTTCGACGGACGCCGCTACGCGGCTGCTCAGGATGAGCGCTAAACCTATAGCGTACCTGTAGCGCTCATCCTGAGCAGCGCACGAAGTGCGCGTCCGTCGAAGGACGAGCGCGTGCTCACTAGCCTCCGAGCCAACCACCAGCTAGCGTCCCCGCAAACATCGGGAAGAAACGCCATGCTCCGTTCGCTCGCCCTCGCCGCTTCCGCCATCGCGCTAGCCTCCTGCGCCACCGCGCCAACCAGCTTCGCGCCCGGCGCCGCCTTCGACGCAACCGCAGCACGCACCTACGCGGCATCATATGATGCCCGCGTCATCCGCGATAAATTCGGCGTTCCCCACATCTACGGCAAGCGCAACGCAGACGTCGCGTACGGCCTCGCCTACGCCCACGCTGAAGACGACTGGAAGACCATTGAGGAAGTCATCCGCTCCAGCCGCGGCACGCTCTCCGAAATCGTCGGCGAAAGCGGTGCGAAGTCAGACGACATGATCCTCGCCCTCGGCAACACCGAGATCGTCAACCGGGACTACGACGCGAAGACATCGCCGCAATCGAAAGCCGTCGTCGAAGGCTACGCCGCCGGCCTCAACCTCTGGTGCGCCGAACACGCGGACAGCGGCTGCGCCCGCACCATGCCGATCACCGGCCGCGATATCATGGCCGGCTTCGTCAACCGTCCGATGTCCTTCTACGGCTTCGAGGCAGAGATCGACTCGCTCCTCTCCGGCCGCGCCAACATGGAGATGTCGACCAAGTCGACCCGGGAAGCCTTCATCGACACGACCGACGATATCGAGCTTGGCTCCAACGGCCTCGCCGTCGCGCCAAGCCGCTCGGCCGACGGCCACACGCGCCTCGCCGCCAACTCGCACCAGCCCTATGAGGGCCGCGTCGCCTGGTATGAGGCGCGCCTCAAATCCGAGGAAGGCATTGACCTCGTCGGCGGCCTCTTCCCCGGCACGCCGATCATCCTCACAGGGGTCGGTCCCAACTTCGGCTGGGCCTCCACCGTCAACAAGCCGGACCTGTTCGACACGTTCAAGCTCGTCGTCGACGACGAGAAGAACCCGACCAAATACCGCATGGATGGCGCGTGGAAGGATCTCGAACGCAAGCAGATCAAGTATAACGTGCTGAAGAACGGCGCGCTCGTCCCCGTCGAACGCACCGCCCTCTCCTCCGAGCACGGCCCCGTTTACATCACCGACAAGGGTGTCTTCGCCCTCTCCTACGTCGGCAAGGGCGACTTCAAACACCTCGATCAGTACCTCGCCATCAACACGGCAAAGACGGTCGACGACTGGTACGCCGCGCAGATCAAGTACAATGCCATTCCGTCGGTGAACTACATCGTCGGCGACTCGAAAGGCGGCATCGCTTATTTCTGGAACGCCCACATGCCGAAGCGCGAGCCCGGCTGGGACCGCACCAAAGTGCTGCCCGGCGACATTTCCGAGACGCTGTGGAAGGGCTGGGAATCGCCCACCACCCTGCCGCACATTATCCGACCCAAGTCCGGCTACATCGTGAACTCGAACCACTCGCCGCTTCTGGTCTCCGGTCCGGAAGATAATCCGAAAGCCGAAAACTATCCGAAGGACTACGGCCTCGACACGCTGGTCACCAACCGGGGCCTGCGTGCGCAGGAACTCTTCGGCACAGACACGTCGATCACCCGCGAGGAATTCTTCGCCTACAAGATGGATGATCGCTACGCCGCCGGCAGCAACGTCCGGAAGATGCAGGCCGATTTCAAGAATGTTGACCCGGGACAGGACGCCGATCTGAAGGAAGCCCTCGCCATCGTCGCCGCCTGGGATGGCCGCGCCGACATGGAGAATCGCAACGCCGCCCTCACTATCTTCACCGGCCAGGCCGCAATGGGCAGCCAGATCCACGACACGTACAACCGCGAGAAAGCCCTCAAGGCGCTGAAGGAAACAGCCGCCCTGCTGAAAGCCTCCCTCGGCCGCCTCGATCCGAAATGGAGCGAAGTCAGCCGCGTCGCGCGCGGCGGCCAGAGCTGGCCCACAAACGGCGGCCCGGACACGCTGCGCGCGGTCTATGTCGCCGGCGACCTGATGAAAGACAAATTCCGCTCCGGCCGCGCCGGCGACACCTACGTTGCCATGGCCGACTGGGCGCCCGATGGCACCTTCAAGATCGACACCATCCACCAGTATGGCGCCGCAACAATCGACCCGAAGTCCCCGCATTACGCAGATCAAGCCCCGATCTTCGCCGCCGAAAAATGGAAACAACCGCCGATGACGCTGCAAGGCATGGTCGCAGAAGCCACCCGGGATTATCGCCCCGGCAAGTGACCGGGGTCATCAGGGCGGCGCCGCAACCTGGTCCCTCCCCCTGAAAGGGGGAGGACAGGAGGGGGTCCAACTGCCCTCAACTCTCCACCATATTCCGTCGCAACCTCAACTGAACCTCGCCATAGATCGTGGCGACCACGCCCTCCAAATTTTCGTCGATTTCCTGCGCGCTGAATCGCATCGTATCGAAACCGAGGCACTTGATCTGCTCGTCCCGAGCCGCATCGCGCTGGGCGTCATGCAGGGGACCATCAACTTCCACGACAAGCTTCAACGGCACGCAGCAATAGTCAGCGAAGTAGGGACCAAGGGAATGTTGCCGCCGGAACGGCGCACCCATCTTGCCCGATCGCAGATGCGACCACAGACGTCGTTCGGTCTTTGAAACATCACGGCGCAGTTCGCGCGCCGTCTCTGTTTCATCACGCGTACGACTAAACGGCCGTCCCATCTGATTATCCCCCAGACAGAACCTGCCGCAGGGATTGCAAGAGTTAAAGTCGCAATCGTCAGAAGGACCCCCTCCTGTCCTCCCCCTTTCAGGGGGAGGGACCCTGTTGCCCCACCCCACCACAATTGAACCACATCCGCTCGCTACGCGTTCGTCACCGATGGCGGATACAACTCACTTCGCAGATCTGGACGCACTGAGCGCCGAAGCCCGCGACCTGCGCGTGCTCGGCCGCCGCCTGTCGCGCCATAGCCCCAAGCTCGCAACGCAGGTCGCGGCCCTGCAGTCGACATTCGACGCCGCGCTGACCACTGCCGACGCACCTGCCTCCGAGCGCGCAGCGGAAGTCTTCGCCCGCTGCCTGCGCGCCCTGTGGCTGGATACGGCGGCGCGCGAGGCCGCCACCGTCTTCCGCTCCCCCACCGCCACCGAGACCCAGCGCATCGGCCGCCGCCACGACACGTTCGGCTACGAGCGCGACCTACAGCCCGATACGCTGGAAAAGCGCTGCGAGAGTTTCTTCCCGGCCCCGCCATCCGGCTGGAGCCAGGATCACGTCCTCTTCTCCAGCGGCCAGGCCGCCATGACGACCGCCCTGCTCGTGCTCGGCGCCCACATTGCCTCCGACAAGCCGGCCCTGCGCATTGCCCATCGCGGCGTCTATTTCGAAACGAAGTCGCTGATCCGCGCGCTGCCCTTCGCCACCGAAGCCACCTTCGCCCAGACCGCCGACGTCATCATCGACGAACCCGTCTGCTGCGACGGCCAATTCCACCAGCTCGACACCACCCGGCTGCTCTCCGCCTCGCCCTCTGCCGTCATCTTCGACACGACGCTGATGGGCCGCACGGACGGCGTGGACGATTATCTCGCCGACCTGCGCCCCGGCGGCAAACAGATCGTCATTCGCGTCGCCTCGGCCCTGAAACTGCTTCAGGGCGGCTTTGAGCTGGCAAACGCGGGCGTGCTCTCGGTCTATACCTCGCACCCGAGCCTTGGCCGGATCGGTGACAAGCTCCGCACCATGCGGACGCTCACCGGCAGCGGCCTGCACCATGTCGATGCCGTAGCCCTCGAAGCCCCTTGGGTGTTCGATGCCGATCATGCCGACAGCTACACGTCAGCGATCTTCGACCACAACGCCCGCCTCGCCCACGCGGTCGCGCAAGCCAACACGCGCTTCGAGCCTGTGACGCATCCATCCTTCGGCGACGCACACGCGCCCTTCTGCGTCTTCCGCCTGAAAGCTCCTTCGCTCGCCGCCTACGACGCGCTGGATCAGGAAATCGCCGCCGAAGCGCTGCGCCGCAAACTGAACCTCGCCCGCGGCGGCAGCTTCGGCTTCCGCGGCCACCGCTACGAAATCGTCAAACCCGAAACCGGCGAACCGCCCTTCCTGCGCATAGCCCTCGGCCGCCGCGGCGGCTGGTCCTGCGAAGGCATCATCACGATGATGATGCAGCTCGCGGCGCGCTAACCACCGCGCGTCCAATTCGTCGCATTGGCGCAAGCGCCGGCGACACCACCTCTTCTGCATCGATCTTATTCCGCAGCAGGTTCAACTCTTTGCGGGGGACAGAAGATGCATGCTCAAAGCGAGCGCGGTCGCACCAACCGCTTCTACATTATCTGGCGCCACGGGCTGACATTCGCTCTGGCCGGCCCTGTCATCGGCGCCTTCTTCACAACCGGCATCATCTTCCTGCCCGTCGCTGCGCTCTACGCCTACATCACCAGCGCCCTGCCGGCCTTTGCCACCGGCTGCTGCGTCGCCATCGCGTCCTTCCAGACAAAGCCGAATGACCTCTATGCGGTCGCAGGTTTAACCGGCGCAGGCTTCGCCGCACTGACTGGCTTTGTCATCGGTATCTTTTACAGCGCGGGCGGCATGATGCCGATCTACGCCATGGCCGGCGCCTTCGCTGGACCGGTCTGCACCTGGATGACCCGCCGCCATCGCGAACCGGTCAACACATCTGCCCAGACCAATACGTCGACTGGCCGATAGCCGCCGCTACTTCTTCGCGACTTTCTTCTCGAGCTCCTCGAGCCGCGCGCGCAGAGCCTTGAGCTCGGCAGCTTCGCCACCCGCAGCAGCGGCCGGCTCCTCAGCCTTCTTCGGCGCAGCAGCAGGCGCGGCTTGCGGCATCCCGGGCATGCCCGGCATCGCGCCCGTCCAGAAGCCGGCGAGCCGTTTCTGATACTCGCGCTGCATCTCCTGCATCGCTGCGGGATCGAACACGTTCCACGACTGGCCGCCCATCGCGCCCATGCCCGACATCGCGCCGGTCATCTGGCTCGCCAGCTGTTCCTGCTGCGAGCGAATGAACGCCACCGACTGTTCGAACAGCCCGGTCATCATCTCCGACGCCTTCGACTGGTGCAGCCGGATCATGTCCATCATCAGGTCCGCCGACAGCATCGAGCCCGACGCCTGGCCTTCCTGCTCCATGATGATCTGCAGCAGAACCGCGCGGGTCACATCCTCGCCGGTCTCGGTATCTTCCACCCGGACATTGGCGCCCTTGCGCACCATCTCCGCCACTTCGGGCAGGCGCACATAGGAGGACGAATTCTTGTTGTAGAGCTTCCGGCTCGGATAGCGGCGCAGCTCGATGGTTTCGTGTTCGCTCATAGCGATATCCCGGTTGTCTATCTGGCGAGCCAGTCGTTCACCGCCCCATAGAACTCGGCCGGCTGGTCCAACATTACGTAGTGGCGCGCATTGTCGATTCGAAGCTTCCGGCCCTGCACCAGACCGGAATAAGCCGAGGCATAGACCTGGTCGATCCCCAGCTTCGACGCATGCCCAGACTTGTCCCAAGCATAGATCACATCCACCGGCATGGTCAGCCGCGCCATGTCAGCGCGCAGGTCCGTCACCATCACCTCGGCCATCACATCCGCCGTCGTGGCCCGGTCGGAGGTCATCCCCCACTGCACCACCCGGTCCACATCGTCCGGATCGGTCACCAGCTTGGGCGAATTCGACTGCAGCTCGTCCTGCAGCTGCGGCTTGGTCTTGGCGGCATAGCTGCGGCGCGCATGCTGGGCGATACCGGAGATCGAACCGGGGGTCGCAAACGGGTTGATCAGCACCGAAAAGAACGCTGGAACGTCCACAACCATCAGCCGATCAACAACATCGGCGTGATCGCGGGCCAGGATCAGGGAAACAATTCCACCCATCGAATGGCCGACCACGGCCACCGGCCCGGCCTTCAGCGTACGGATGTACGCCGCGATCGCATCCGCCATCGGCTTCAGGAAATTCATCGGTTCACGGAAGCCGCTCGACGCCAGACCCGAAAACCCGCGCATGTGCAGCAAATGGCAGCGCACATCGCCGCCCAAGAATTCTTCCGCGCCATCCCAGCACTCGGGCGACGCTGCAAGGCCGTGGATAAACACCACGTCCGTCCCACGCCCCTGAATCGAGACGTTGAACTGCTCGCCCTCGTAGCCGGACGAGTCCTTCTTTAGCCAGCGTGAAAGAGAGCCTAGCTGCATGTGCGGCGACGTCTCCGAACTCAACGAGCGGCAATACTGTGCAGGTGCAGCAAACCCTGATCGTTCCCTGTACACGCCATTACGGGATTCACGAAGCCCGCAATTGCCGCAGGGCGTCAAAAATAGATTTTCCGGGAGTGACGCTAGGGCGGCCGTAACATTCCCCGATTACCAGAAAAAATCCTTCGCATTCGGGCGTTTGACCCGCCGCGCGTGGGTGTTACCTTTCCTACAGAAACACGGTTTCGGGCGCATCAATGACTGACGGTATGAGTTCTCTCGGAGCCTTCGAACTCGGTCAGAACTTCCAGCGCATTAACTTCCTTCTGCAGCGACTCTTCCTCGCCCTGTCCCGCCGCGAGATTCGCAACCCGGGCGTCGAGGGTCCCGGCCAGCCCTTCTTCCTGCGCGCCGCCATGGGTCACGCCCAGGGCTGGATGACCAACCCGATGAAGGCGTTCAACACCCACATCTCCTTCTGGCAGAACACCACCGCCCTCTACGCCGAACTCACCCAGGCCATGCTCTCGGGCAACGCCATGATGGAGAAGGCCAGGGAAGCCGGCGAGAAGGCCGACGGGGGCCGCACCGACGCGCGCTTCAGCGACGCCGAATGGGACAAGCACCCGTTCTTTTACTACCTGCGCCGCCAGTACCAGATCATGTCGGCCTATCTCGAAAGCCTGGCCGACGGCGCCTCCACCGGCGAGGACGAGAAGCACACCGAGCAGATCCACTTCTTCACCCACCAGCTCGTCGATCTCTTCTCCCCCTCCAACTTCCTCGCTTCCAACCCGGTCGCCCTCAAGAAGGCGGTCGAGACCAATGGCCGTTCGCTGGTCGAAGGCCTCGAGAATCTGGTGAAGGACCTTGAGCGTTCCGGCGGCGACCTGCTCGTTACCCTCTCGGATCCCGAAGCCTTCAAGGTCGGCGACACCCTCGCCACCGCCAAGGGTCACGTCGTCCACGAGACGCCGCTGTTCCAGCTGATCCGCTACGAGCCGGTGACGGAGAAAGTCTATGCCCGCCCGCTCCTCCTGATCCCGCCCTGGATCAACAAGTTCTACATCCTCGACCTGCAGCCGAAGTCGTCCCTCGTGAAGTGGATAACCGAACAGGGCTACGCGGTTTACATCGTGAGCTGGAAGAACCCGCGCGAGGAACTGCGCGACTACGGCATGGACTCATACGTCGAGCACGGCGTCCTGCCCGCGATGCAGAAGGTCGACGAATTCCACGGCAATGACGGCATCAACGTCGTCGGCTACTGCATCGGCGGCACGACGCTCGCCCTCACGCAGGCCTGGCTCGGCAAGACGGGCGCCGCCAACCCAGCCAAATCCTGCACCTTCTTCACTGCGCTGACAGACTTCGAAGACCCCGGCCCGCTGAAGTCCTTCATCGACGAGACCTTCATCTCCGGCATCATGATCGAGGCCCAGCGCAAGGGCTATCTCGACCAGCGCATCATGGCCCGCACCTTCAGCTTCCTCAGGCCGAACGACCTCGTCTATGGCCCCGCCGTGAAGGCCTACCTCCTCGGCGAACAGCGTCCGAAGTTCGACCTGCTGTTCTGGAACGAGGACTCCACCCGCCTACCCGAGCGCATGGCCCGCGAATACCTGACCCTGCTCTACCGCGACAACGCCTTCGCCAACGGCGGCTTCGAGATCGACGGCCAGACCGTCTCGCTCGATG
Source organism: Hyphomonadaceae bacterium (assembly GCA_965229115.1). Classification (GTDB taxonomy): domain Bacteria; phylum Pseudomonadota; class Alphaproteobacteria; order Caulobacterales; family Hyphomonadaceae; genus UBA7672. The sequence goes on from CBDDIR010000003.1 coordinate 2,910,987, forward strand.
ACATCAAGATCCCGCACTACGTCGTCGCCTGCGAGAAAGACCACATCGCCCCGTGGGACGCCTCGTTCAAAGGCCTCGCACGCGCCAAGGGCGATGGCCGCTTCGTCCTCGCCCAGTCCGGCCACATCGCCGGCATCGTGAACCACCCGGACAAGAAGAAGTACGGCTACTGGGTCAGCAACGACACGCCCACAGACCTGCAAGCCTGGCGCGCCAACTCCGAACCCCATGATGGCTCCTGGTGGCCCGACTGGTCCGAATGGCTCGCCAAACGCTCCGGCAAGAAAGTCACCGCCGAAGAAAGCTTCCCGAAAAGCACGCCGCGCCTCGAGCCGGCTCCGGGAAGATACGTCGCGGAGTAGCGCATCGTAGGGTGCATCAACGATGCACCACGCTACACCCACCGATCCGGAAGCGTGAACCCCGTTCACGCGTTCCCGGCGAAGGCCGGGATCCAGTCGCCACGCACTCCGTCCAGCAGGACCCCCTCCTGTCCTCCCCCTTTCAGGGGGAGGGACCTTGCAGCAGTCACCGGCCTTCGATGTTGGGTAAGCTCCCACCACCTGGTCCCTCCCACCTGAAAGGGGGAGGACAGGAGGGGGTCCAACCGAACACGCGTTTGGGGGATGGCGGTGGTGCAGAACTGTAGGACGGAGAAATCCGATCCCCTCTGCATTCAACGCTCTGTGCACCCAACCTGTAGGACGGAGCCCCGCAGAATCTACGGCGCCGAAACCGAGGTACACTGCAAACGCACCTGACGAAGGGAGGTCTTGGAGACGTCCAGCTCAAGACGTTGGGGCATTGGCCGGCGTGGCCGCGTGGTGTCGGGGACTCTACCGTGCCCCTTCAAGCAAACCGAAGAGACTTAAAACGTCTCCCGGTGAATCGAACTGCGCAGCACTGCCTCCGGGGTCACTAACCGGAGGGTCCGAGGGAGTTCTGGACCAGCTCCCCGACACGCCGAACCGATCACTGGCCACGGAGCTAAGGCCCCTGGGATTCATCCTTGGCGGTCGATTGCCAACTCCTGGATGCCATATCGGGAAGAACGGCCAGGCACGGGGCGCGTGAAGACGCGCATCAGCCTGCGTAAGCAGGCACAGGCACTACCCACGGCGTATCTACATGCGCCCCGCTCCCTCTTGAGAGAGACGAACACAAGCATCCCGCAGGACATCGGTCCGTGCGAACGGGAATTTGCGCATCCGGACAGCCCCTTAACCATCCCCCGATCCCACCATTCCCTAACGCAAACCTAAGTTTCCCTTCGCAGCCGCGGAATCTTTTTCGCGCTTGCGGCAATTTTAACCTTGCCTTTGCCGCGGCGCGGCATTAGATGCTGCCTACAGAATACGAACCACCGGACGACCTGACCTCTTGGAGCTCCTCATGAACCCGATGACCGACATGTTCGACTTCTCGAAGTCGTTCGAACAATTCTCGAAATTCCAGCCGAACTTCGACGCGGCCACGACCCCGCTCAAAGCCTTCAACGACATGGCCGCCAAATACCGCGCCGTGGCGATCGAAGCCCTGAACAAGAACGTTGAGCTGACCACTGCCTGGATGCAGGACGCCGCCAAGGACGCGACCGCCCTCATGACGGCTGAAGCCCAACCGACCGCCTACGCGAAAAAAGCCGGCGAAGTTGCTCAAGCTGCGATGCAAGACATCCCGGCTCGCTTCATGGCCTACGCTGAAGTCGCCAAGAAAGCCCAGACCGAACTGTTCGACAGCGCCGTTGCTCTGACGCCGAAAGCCGTCGAAGAAGCCGCTGAGCGTACCAAAACGGTCGCCAAAACCGCCAAGAAAGCTGCTTAAGCTTTTCTAGCGGCGCTGACCCAACAAAGGGGCGCGTCGAGGTCCTATCCAGATCTCCGCGCCCCGCGTCTTTTCAACTCACCTGTTTAGCGTTTCCCCGGAAACCAAAGCACTTGGCCCCGCACTTGCTGCAGGCACTGCAGCCGGGCCCTCGCCAGAGTTTCCGGCGTGTGAGTTAGTGGCGTTCTGTAGAGTTAGTTGAGTAGAGTACAGTAGAGTAACGGAAAGGCCCGCTTCATTCGAAGCGGGTCTTTTTGCGTTAACGGCCTGGCATTGCGGGCTCGGGGTAAGCCCTAGAAGTCGGCCTTCAGCGCTATCCGGAAATTCCGGCCCGTCAGTGGCGCAATCTCCTTCAGCGGCGAGGAATGCACCCTCACCTCTTCATCGGTGATGTTGCGCGCTTCCAGCATCAGCTTGACGCTATCGCTGAGCGGAATGCCAACGCGGGCATCGAACGTCAGATAGCTGTCGGTCTGCGTCTCGAAGTCCGCCACCTTGTCCTGCTCGGCCGCATACTGCGCGCCGATCCGGCCGGTGATGCCGTTATACTCGCCCTCGATCCCGGCATTCACCGTCAGCGGCGGGATGAGCGGCAGGTTGCCCCCGCGATCCAGCTTGGCCCGCACGAAGTCCGCCGAAGCATCCGCCTTCCAGTTCACGCCCAGCGCCGTGCCCAGCTGCACATCGCCCTGCAGCTCGAAACCGGTGAACACCGCGCCCGCCTGCACATACTGGAAGATCGGCAGGTCGCCATGTTCATGGCCATCGCCGCCGCCGCTTTCCTCGCCCTCATGAACGAGGCCCGTGTCCTCAAGATAGACGAAGCTATCGAAGTCGAAGCGATAGACCGTCGCCTGCAGATTGAAGGCGGTGTCCTCCCAGCGCGCCGTCAGCTCGGTGTTGAGGCCCTTCTCGACGCCCAACGAGGCATCGCCCACCTCATACTGACCCGTCGCCGGGTGCGGACCATCCGCGAACAGTTCCAGATCCGTCGGCGCCCGGGCCGTCTTCGCCACCGACGCGCCGAGGAAGATATGATCGCCCACATGCATGTGCGCGCCCACCGAAGCGTTCCAGGTGTCGAACCCGCGCTTGCCGAAGTCGATATTGTTGATGTCGGTCTGGTCGAAGCGCAGACCGCCCTCGAGGCCCCAGTCGCCCGCGTCCCACGTCTCGAACACGAACAGGCCGGTGTTCTCCGTCTCCGTCCGCCCGATCAGCGCTTCTTCGCCCACCGCCGCGAAGTCACGTTTCGACGCCTGCAGACCCACGCTGCCTTCCAGCAGGCCAATCGGCGCATGGCCGGCTTCCACACGGGCTTCCCAGCCCTCGTTCGTGAACTTCGTTCCCGGCACGCCCGGCGCTTCGAACTCGGTGTGCTCATAGTCCACCACCGAACCCGACGCTTTCAGCGACGAGATCGGCCCGTTGAAGTCGATGCCGCCGCGCACGTCATAGCGGGTCTGGCTCATGTCGATAAAAGCCTGATCCTCGGCCACGATGCCATAGGTGTTGTCGGCCTTGCGGATCGCGCCGCCGAGATAAGCGTTCTCGCCCACCCAGCTCAGGCCGCCGCTCAGCGACTTGGTCTCGACCGCAGAGTTCGGCAGCGTGCCCTTGGCGAACTCGGCGGGGTCATGACCTTCAGCCACTTCCTCTGCCCGGGCCGCGCTGGAGAGCGCATAGCCCGGAATGTCGATATTGCCGGCGTCCATCCACGAGCCTGACAGCACGCCCACGAAGCTGCCCGCCGTACCGACCACGCGGCCGGCGACTTGCTTGCCCTCGTCCGCACTCGTCAGCGCGCCATACACCGCGCCGGAAACTGCTTCAGTCGGAAGCTCCTCACGGATGAGCCCGTCGATCACGTTCACCACGCCGCCCGTCGCACCGCCGCCATAAGCGAGCGATGCCGGGCCACGCAGGATCTCGATGCGCTCTGCGCCCAGCGGATCGCTGGTGACAGCGTGGTCAGGGCTCGCCGCCGACGCATCGATGACGCCGATGCCGTTGGCCAGCACTTGCACCCGCTCGGCGCCAAGACCACGTATGATCGGACGGCTCGCGCCGGGACCGAAGGATGTCGACGCCACGCCCGGCAGGCCGGCCAAGGTATCCCCCAGCCCCCCCGCCAGTCGTTCGACGACCGCGTCGGAGGTCAGCACGGTGGTCGACGCGATCAGCTCGTCGCTGGTGCGAACGGGGCCGACGCCCGTCACCACCACCACATCGCGGGTCGCGCTGTCATCCGCTTCGACTGCGGGAGGGGACGTTGCCGTCGCCTGCTGCGCGAGTGCCCCGGGCGCCGCCAGCGCCACAGCCGCCACGCCAATCGCCAGTCTGGATGCAAGCCGCATCGGTCTCTCCACGTCTGTTACACAATAACGCTACGGTATATTATAACAGACGACAAGCCCTCCCCTTTGCCGCGCCCCTGCGCTCTTCGCCGCACGCGCCTTTGCGGCCAGTGGTCGGGCAGATAGGGTCCGCCGCGATCCGGAGACTCACGTGCTCAAACAAATCCCCAACGCCCTCACGCTCGCGCGCCTCGTCCTGGCGCCGGTGATCGCGTGGGCGATCTGGGAAGCCTACAACTCCACCGACGAAGCCGCCCAAAGCTGGACCATCTGGTCGGCGGTCCTCTTCATCGTCGCCGCACTCACCGACCTGTTCGATGGCATGGCCGCCCGCGCCTTCGATGCCCACTCGAAGTTCGGCCGCCTGATCGATCCGATCGCGGACAAGGCCCTCGTCGGACTGCCCCTCATCGCGCTGTCGATCGTGGCGGCGCAAACGCCATGGCCCTTCTGGTGGGCCGTCGCAGCCTCCACTGCCGTGATCGTCCTGCGCGACGTCACCATGACTGTGGTGCGCATGACCGCGAAGGATGGCGAAGGCGCGCGCGTCTCATCGCTCGCGAAGATCAAGACGGCGCTTGAACTGACTGTCATCGGCGCGCTGCTTGTCGGCGTAGCCGCCGGAACCCAGATCGCAGCCGATGGCTGGTCGGATATTCTCTATCCGCTGTGGGTCGCCCTGCTCGTCATCACCGCCGCCCTCTCCGCCTACACGGCGTGGCAGTACCTGGCGCCGGTGAAGAAGGCTGCGAGCTGAACTGTGAAACTGCGGCCCAAAACGTAAGTGGCCGCGCCTGCGGGGGAACAGGCGCGGCCGTTACGTGGTGGCCACAGGAGGGGACGTTGTGACTCACCTCAAGGCGACGGGGACGGCAGGAGAAGCACAAGGCCCGTCGCTCATGTGCTACTAGAACATATATGAGTAAACGAGGGTTTAACCGCGATGGCCCCCTCACAATTCCAGCGAAAATTTCTGCCTGGGTTTTACCAGGGCTATTGCCCGGGCGGCTTGTCTTTCTTCCGCTTTTCCTCGAGCTGCCGCTCCTGCTCGCGCAGCCGCTCGCGGAAGGAAAGCTTCGCGTCGTCGGTGCGCTTGGTCAGCTCCTCACCGATCTCCTTGCGCAACGCCTGCATCGCGCTCTCAGTTTGCGCCGCGCCATTGCGCTGGAAGTGATCAACCGCCTCGCGCACCGTGCCGTCGATCAGCGTGCGCTGGCCGAGCTTCTCAAGCTCACCCACCGCCCACACGTCCTCATTCCAGACATGCTTGTCGAACACTGAATACGGAATGCGCACATAGCCCTTGTCGCCGAAGCGCTCGCCGACACTGTTGCGCACGATCCAGTGCTTGGCGCGATCATCATAGCCGACGATCAGCATCGCATGGCCCGACGGCGGACCGCTTGCCTGCCCCAGCTCCGGCATCGTGCCCGTCCGTTCTGCTTCCTGATAATAGCCGCGCGGAATATCCGATCCGAACATCGCCGGAATGCCCGCGCTCAGCGACGCCTTGATCTCGTCGATCGACCCGAGCCGCGCAAACTGCACAGCCTGCAGCGCGGACGCCTTGAGATAAGCTTCCTGCGGCGGCGGCCGCATGAAGTTGTTCAGGTCATACGGCCAGTGCTCGTCACCGCAGACACCCCACGCCAGCAACGCGGCCGGCGCGTGCGCCGCAAGCAGGGGCGCGTTCATCATCTCCGTGCCGCTGATCTTGCGCGCGTTGTAATAGACAAACATCGGCGACAGCTTCAGCCATCGGCCTTCGCGCTTGGCCAGCAGGTATTCGACGGCGGCGACCGTTGCACAGCAGGCGCAGGAATTTAGCTCGTCCTGATCGATCACCGGGCCGAACGTGCTGCGCAGGTCCACGCGCTCCTCGCGCCCGCCCGCCTTGAACGCCAGCTTCGGCGCAACCATCTGCGCCACCGGCCGCAGCGCGCCCGCATAAGGATCGCCCTTCACACGGTTCACATAGGTCTCGTCCGCCATGACTTCCTCCCCCTACTTGTTCTGATTGCGCTTGGCTTCGAGCTGCCGCTCCTGCTCGCGCAGGCGGTCGCGCATCGACGTCTTGGCGTCGTCCGTGCGCTTCTGCAGCTCGTCGCCGATTTCCTTGCGCAGCACCTTCAGCGCTTCCTGCGCCTGCTGCGATCCGCGCTGCTGAACATCGCGCACGGCTTCCTGCACTGTCGGCCCCATCAGCCGCGCCGTCTGAACCTTCTCCAGCGACCCGATCGCCCACAGCTCGTCATTCCAGACATAGCGGTTCACCAGGTCGTACGGGATCCAGACATAGCCCCGCTCGCCATAGCCCTCGCCCCAGCTATTCCGCGCCAGCCACATCCCCTGCTGGTCATCGAAGCCGACGATCAGCATCGCATGGCCCGACATCGGCTCATGATCATACGTGCCCGCCGCCGGCATCCGCCCCGTCGTCGCTGCAGCCGTGTAGTACGAGCGCGGAATGTCGAAGCCGAACACGATCGGCATGCCCTGACTCAACGCCACCTTCGCCTCTTCCGCGCTGCCCAGCCGCGCATACTGCGTCGCCTCGAACATGCGCGAATTGTCGTAGCATTGCTGAGACGGCGCCCATGCGAACTTGTCGACGTCGTAAGGCCACGCCTTCTCCTCGCAGGCGCCATACGCCATGATCGAAGCCGTCGCGTGATGGCAGAGCAGACCGCTGTCGATGAGCTCCATGTTCGCCAGCTTGCGGCCGTTGTAATACACGTACAGCGGCGACAGCTTCACCAGCGGCCTGCCCGCCTTGAGCATCTGGAACTCCAGTGCACCAACGATCGCGCAAGCATTGCACGAGCCGATCGTCTTCTGGTCCTGCACCGGCGAACACCACTGCCGCAGATCCACCTTCGCCTCACGCCCCCGCGCGCCGAACTCCATCCGCGGCGCAACCGCAGGCGTCGCCGAGCGGAGCGCGCCGAAGCCGTAATCCTCGATCCTGGTCTTCTTCGCTCCGAACATGGGGCGTTCCTTCAGCACATGACTCTTCGTTCTGCGCGACAGCAATGTCCGCAGTCAGCTCACTCAACGTCCGACGATTTCAGCCCGCGCCGCCCAGCGGATCGGGACCGTATTTGTTGTCGCCCTTGTTCCCGGCCGGGAAGCCGATGAAGAGCGCGACGAGATTTCCAAAACCGGGAATGATGTAGATGGCGGCGATCCAGCCGTTCTGACCGAAGTCATGCAAACGTCGGCTGATGAGAGCGATCGCAGGCGCGATGGTCGCAAGCCACAGAAGGCTCGACAACGGCGGCGAGTAAGCGCCAGCGGCCACGTACTGATACATCAGATCACCAGGAACATTGAACTCCTGCGCGAACATCTCCGTATCGATCATGCCGAGGATGACAGCGAACACGAGCCAGAACACCTGGAACGACCAGTATTCCATCCGGTGCGCGCGGCCCTTGCCGTCGATGTACCGCTTGGTCAGCGAGTACGTGAACCACTGCCACATGTTCTTCTTGCCGGCCGGCGGCGCGTGGCTGTGATCGACCTGCGGCTGCGGCTTGAAGCCCTGCCCGCCCGTGTTGTGGGTCGACTTGTCGATGTTGTTCTTGATGTTGTCGACAAACGGCTTGAAGCCTTCGATCTTGTCCAGCCACGGCGCAAACGCGCCCGAGAGATTGCCCGTCGACTTCATCGCCTCGGCCAGCAGCTGGCCATATTCGGCGACGCTCTGCGGGCGCACGCGCGGATTGTTGGCAAGACCACGCTCGATCAGCTTGTCGATCGCCGGGGGTACATCGCTGCGCCCGCCGCTCGGCGGCTGCCAATGGCCTTGCGGCACGACGCCGACCAGCAGTTCGTAGAACATCACCGACAGCGAATAGAGATCGGCCGAAGGCTGGGCCGCATCCGGCGCCGTGATCTGTTCTGGCGCCATGTAGCCGCGCGTGCCCAGCGACGTCGCGCCCGTGTCGCCCGCGCCAGCCGCGCGCGCCACGCCGAAATCGAGGATCTTGAGCTGCGCGCCTTCATCGTTCGGCGTCGTCGTCAGCATCACGTTCTCGGGCTTGAGATCGCGGTGAACCACATTCGCCTTGTGCGCCGCATCGAGGCCCGCAAGAATTTCGGCGATGATGTTCGCCGCCGTCTTCATCGAGCAGTCCGTGCTCGACTGCAGGCGCTGCCTGTTCCACGACCGCAGCGACTGCCCCGCCAGGAACTCCATAGACATGTAGGGCTGACCATCGGCGTCGCCCACATCGTACACCGCCACCACGTTGGCATGGCGGATGTCGCGCGAGGTCACGCCCTCGCGGATCAGGCGCTTCACCGCATCTTTGCCGGCCAGACGATCCGCGCGGATCAGCTTCAGCGCCACGTCCTTCTCGGTCAGCTTGTCATGCGCGCGATAGACCACGCCCATGCCGCCCTCGCCGATCACCTGCGAGACTTCGTACCGGCTGGCGAACACTTCGCCCGGCTGCATAACACGCTGCTTCGGCCCGCCCGGCGGCTTGGTTTCAAGCCCATCCAGCGTATGCAGGCCCGACAGGTCCGGGCCCGACGATGTGTCTTCAGCCAGGCTGCGGCCCAGCTGTTTCATTGCCTGTCCGCACTCGCCGCAGAAGCGGGCGTCGGCTGGAACATCGCTCTGGCAGTTTGGGCATTTCATCGCGAATTGGCCTCGGGCAAAGCAGGAACGCGGGTGATGGTGATCTCGTCGATCTGGCCATAATTCGCGCGCATGCGCACCTGTAATCCGATGGCGTCCGGGAACTTCGGCAACACCTTGATGACGTCGCCCTGATCGATGACGGCGATCGCGTCATCAGCGCCATGCTTGTGATCGCCGATCATGATCCCTGCGGAACCCGTGACACGCGCACACAGCCGGCCGCTCTGGATAAACAGCTCGATATGACGGCGCGAAACAGCCTGGCTCAGCGATTCGTCGATCCTGCCATCAGCGCCCGTCACCAGCAGCTGCAGGTGATTGTCTCCGCCTTCGGCCACCGCCTTGCCACGACCCAGCGCCAGGATGCTGTCCTGCGTCGTGATCGGCCCGGCGTTCGGCGATGCCGCGCCAAAGCCCTTCCAGACGATGCGCGCCCCGCGCGACACCACCGAGCCCTTCAGCGGCCCGCTGGTATAGCCCCGAATGCCCATCGACGCTTCGAAGTTGTCCGCGCGCTGCAGGCCAAGCTCGGCAGCCTTCCCGCCATTCTCCGGCTTGCGCCCGGCATCACCCATCGTCTCGAGCCGGATCGGCGCATAGACCGTGTCCGCGCCCGCACCGACGCCGGACGTATTGATCGTCTGGTTGATAACGAGACTGCCGCCCTGCTCGGCCTCGAGGCCCAGCGACGAGGTGAAGGCAAACTTCTCCTCGCGGATGAAGTAGTTGGTCGCCGCCGCGAACGTGATCTCGACGCCGTGGCGGCCCTGCTGTTCCAGCACGCCGGTCTGGATGCTCAGCCGGTTGGACCCGCCCGCATCCAGCCGCTTCCATGGCAGCTCGATCCGCCGCCGCGGCCCATCCCCCTCGCGCACCCAGACATCGGTGACAAACAGCGGACGCGCGATCGACGACGCGTTGTAAAACACCAGCGGCAGCATCAGCACGCCGCCGGCCTTCACATCCGTCACCGCATCGCGATCAAGGAACAGCTGCGGCCGCACGCACACCGAGCAGCAGCCATCATCGCCGACCAGCCCGCCGCATTCCTGATACGCCATGCAGCGCAGGATCGGTTTGCCGCATTCGCCGCAGAACACGGCGCCCGCCGTCAGCGCATGCTGATAGCAGCACGGCGAAATGCGATTGGGCGCGCCCGACGGTCCCGACATGGACTAGCCCCTTACTTGCGGAGCTGTTCGCCGCAACCAACGCAGAACTTCGCCTTGGCATGGTTCACGCGCGTGCATTTCGGGCACTCGACCGTCTCGTCCCCGGCGACGACGCCGAGCACCGCGTTCTTGTTGCCGCCAGCGCCTGCTGCGACGCCAACCGCGCCCTTCATGCCGCTGTCGAACATAGCGCGCGCCTGCTCTTCCGAGCGGACGGCCTGACGGTTCGCCTGCTCGACCATCTGGCGCATCAGGTCCATCTGGGCCGTCTTGTCCGCGCCTTGCGCCTTCGCCTGCTCTTCCAGGATCTTGGCGACTGCGGGCGAGAGGCCCGCATTCACCGCCAGGATCTGTTCCGGGCTCATCTTGGCGCCAAGTACCAGACGATCAGCTTCGCGCTGGGCATCGAGCTTGCGCACGTCCATGTCGCGGTCGTGCGTGGCGTCGGCTTCGCGGATGCGGCGGGTCAGGCGCTCGCGCTCCTGCTCGGCTTCGAGGCCGGCAAGGCCTTTCAGCTTCTCAAGCGCCGTCTTGTCGGCTTCACGCTCGCGCGCCATCCGCGCATAGGCTTCCTTGTCCGCAACATCGACTTCCTTCTTGCGGGTTTCGAAGCCGAAATCGCGCTCCTTGCCCTGGATATCGAGGTTCTTTCCGCGGGTATCGTAGTCGTAGTCGCGATCGACCTTGCGACGGACCAACTCGTCTTCACGATCTTCCAGACGGTTGTGGCGGTCTTCCTGACGCTGCAGATTGCGGCCTTCGCGATCGAAGTCGCGGTCGTCGCCGCGCTCGTCGCGCGCCAGCTCGCGGGTCTCGCGGTCATAATCGCGCTCAAGCGCGCGCAGGGCGAGCTGGTGCGAACGATCCAGCGATTCCGTGTTGCGCTCCACTTGGCGGCGGCGCTCGTCGATCAGCTTGAGGTCGACGCCATCATGCGTCGCCTGCTGCAGTTCGCCCTGGAACTTGGACAGGCGCTCGGTCTTGAGCAGGTTGATCTCGTGCTCAAGCACTTTCATCTCGGCGATGCGGGCGCCGGTTTCGCGTGCGTCGGCGAACTCGATCTCGTTGGCGAGAACGACGCGCTTCAGCTCGTCCTCGTTCTCGATCTCCAGTTTGTCGATGCCGGTCTTGTAGTTCATCTTTACCGACGTCGTGATGTTCTCACGCTCGAGGTCGCGCTTCAGCGTCTCGAAATCGAACTCCAGCTTGGCCGTCTCGCGCTCGGCGGCGGCGCGCGTGGCTTCAGCCTTTTCGACCTCGTTCAGCGCCCACGACACGGAAGCCGCGCGCACGATCAGACCGAGATCGCCGGCAAGGCGCTCGCATTCCTTCATCAGGTCCGCCTGGATCAGATCCTGCAGACCCTTGTTGCCACGCACTTCGTTGGCGTTCACGCGGGCGATGGCCGCTTCGAACACGCGCTCCCAGGCATGCGACTTGAGGCGCAGCGCGGCATCCGCTTTCGACAGCGAACGACGGCCTTCCATCATGCCGATGATGTTCTGCGGCTTCTCCGGATTGATCTGCAGGTCGAGCACGACCTCGCCATCAATGTCGACCTTGTCCTTCGTGCGCGCCACCACCTTGTAGTAGTGCTGGAAGGTCTTCAGGTCCGCGATCATGATGCTGACCGAAGACGAGCCGCCGATCAGGCCCTTCAGCTGGTGGAACAGGCCGCCAACCGTGAAGTGCGCGCCCTTGTAGGCCTGCACGAACTGGCCATTGCGCATCAGCAGGCCGAGATGATCCGGCGGCACTTCATAGCGCGCCTCGAAGAACGTCTTGATCTCGTTCGCGCCGATGAACTCGGCGAGATATTGCGGATCGCTGACAACAAGCTGGGTGGTCTTCATCGAGGCGGCTCCATCAGGAGTAGGTGCGCGGACGTAATGTTAAGCGGCGGAAGTTCAGAAGGCGGATCAGATCTTGGGCGGCTCGAGCCATTTCTTGTTCGAGATCCAGTACCAGAGCGTGTAAACCAGCACGAAGACGCAGATCGCGGTCGGGATCGGATACTTCTGCACGGCGGCGAAGATCTGGTCGCTCTTGGACAGCTGCGTGTTCATGCGGTCCATCTGCGAGAACACGTTCACGCAGATGCCGGCCAGCGAGAACAGCGAGAACAGGAAGCTCGCCATGCCCGACAGCGACTGGAGCATCGTGGCGTTGCCCTTCTTGACCGCTTTGCCTGCGGCCGCAGCGGCTTCAGCCCGCTCACGCTCGGTCAGTTCGCGGTCATAGGTCTCGCCGCGCTTCACGGCGGCTTCGCGCGCCTTGTGATCCACGGACATGAAATCCGGCGTGGCGTTCTTGTCGACCTTGGCCGAATGCGTCGAGGTCAGGTTGGTGGCGCGGCGGCGCAGGTGGATGAAGACGGACGATGCGATCCAGATCGCAACGATCACCACCGTCACCCAGAGCAACGGCTCCAGCCATGCCGGGATGCCGAGATCCTCGTTCGTCGGAGCACCCGCGAGGGGCGGAATTTCTTGCATGTCGATAGCTCCCCGTTCGTCCCGTTGTGCGGCCAGCTCGATACGGGTGTGGAGGCGGAGTCGCGGCGCTCATCATGCGCCTACGAAACGGCCCTCACCCCCCGGTTCAGTCCCGCAATTAGCGTTTGATGACTTCAGATATCCGCACTCATCCCCTAACACGGTGACGAGCTTAAGTCACTCTGAAGCCTATTGAATGCACTTCCTTTTTCGAGCGACCACCGCTCCTGAGCACCGCCGCGGAAAGGGAATTTCCGGAACCCGGCGTCAGAAATGAGTGGCCTTCAATTCAGTAAGCGGCATCCGGCCGGAAAACGGGTCACGCCTTCAGCGAAGCAAGATCACCGCGCAGCAATTGCAGCACGCCGGAGAAATCTTTCCCGCCAAAACCCAGCCGGTCGAACAGCGCATAGATCGCCTCCGACTGGTTCCCCAGCGGCGTCGTCGCCCCCGCCCGCGCCGCAGCTTCCTGCGCCAGCTTCAGGTCCTTCAGCATCATCGCCGTTGCAAAACCGCCTTCATAATTGCGGTCCGAAGCGGTCGTCGGCCCCACGCCCGGCCATGGCGCATAGGTCGACAGCGACCAGCACTGGCCCGACGACTTCGACGCGATCTCCTGGAACCGGTCCGGCGCCAGGCCGAGCTTCTCGGCCAGCGCAAACGCCTCGCACGTTCCGATCATGGAAATTGCCAGCAGCATATTGTTGCAGATCTTCGCCGCCTGCCCCGCGCCATGATCGCCGGCACGGATCACCACCCGCGCCATCGGCTTCAGCGCCTCTTCCACCTCCGCGAACGCTGCCTCATCGCACCCGACCATGAAGGCCAGCGTTCCCGCATCCGCCGCCGCCGTCCCGCCAGACACCGGCGCATCGGCAAACCGGAACCCCGCAGCCTTCGCCTGCCCCGCCACGGCCCGCGCCGAGTCCACATCAATGGTCGAGCAATCGATCAGCAACGCCGTCTTCGGCGCATTCGGCAGGATGTCGTCGGCATAAACCTTCCGCACATGCGGCCCCGCCGGCAGCATGGTGATGACAATGTCCGCATCCTTCACCGCCTCGGCGACAGAAGCCGCACCCTTCGCACCCGCGCCCACCACCTTCGCAATGGCCGCCGCCGATAGATCGAACGCGCTCACAGCACGTCCACCCACCACCTGCCGCGCCGCCATCCCCCCGCCCATGTTACCAAGGCCGATGAATGCGATGCGGGTCATGGGGAATTCCTCCGAAGTCTTTGCCAGCGACCTAGCCCCGCTTCAGCTTAGCAATCAAGCCGCGCCAAATCGCATCAGGATTGCCGGGCCCCAGCCTATCACCGTGAAGAAGAACGTCGCATAGGCGACGAACAGCGCGCCAATCGTCAGCGTCGTCGTCGCCCCGATGCGCCCCGCAGTTGTCGCTCGCGAACGCCGGGCGCGGATGAACATCTCCGCCACGATCAGCGGCGGCACGAAGAACGCCCAGTCCATCACATAGTCGAACCAGCCCGAGAACAGCTCCGTGTGGCCGGGATTGTCCCGTCCGCCGATGGCGAAGAACAGGCCATAGCCGATGCGATACAGCCACGAGCCAATCGCCAGCGCGAACAGCCTGATCGCCCACGCGCGGTGCACCTCGATCCGCCGCGCCATCGCGTGCCGCACCGTCTCCACCGCCGCCAGCACCATCAGCGCGCCATAAGCCGCAAACGCGACATTCATCATCCAGCCGCCCACCGTGCCCTTCAGCAGGATGAACACCAGGCCGCCCACGCCCGCCGCAAACGCCGCGAACGCATAGACCCGCCCGATCCAGCGATGCACCGCCGGCGCCCGCGTGCGTATCTCGCCAATCAGCTGCACCGGCCCGAGTAACAACAACGTCGCGCCCGCAAAGAAGTGCAGCCCCATCCCCGCCGAGGCCACAGGCGTATGCGCCTCATAGAGCGCAGGCAGCGTCGCGTTCCACTGCTCCATCGTGCCCGCCGGGATCGCACCGCCATAGTAAGCCAGAATGTACGCGCCGAAGATCGCCGACGAGATCCACACCGCGCCAACCAGCGCGATGCCCGAGATACGCAGCAGCGCCCCGGTCCATTCCGGCGGCCCCGCTCTCTCCGGCCGAGACTGCTCCGCAAACGCCGTCATGCTCCCGCCTCCCCATCAGGTCTCGCGCACAGGCTGTAAGCGGACATCATCTTGCCCGCGACCGCAACCTGGTCACGCTCCGTCAACCCCTCAAGTCTTGTGCCCGCCTCTGCGTCGCGACCGTTCGCCAGCAACACCATCGCGTCATAGGCATAGTCGTCCATCGACGCCCGCATCTCCGATCGCACGCACTCGCACGCCGCCACCGTCATGCCGCCGCCGGCGCGGCAATTGTCGACAATCGCCCGATCCGACCCATGCCCATGCGCGCACGCGCCGAGCATCGGCAAGGCCACGACCGCAATGGCGAAACGCACAAACATGCCGTAGAGTGCGCAAGCACAAGCTTGGGGGCAAGTATGCTGAAACGCCTGTTTCTGGCTGCGATTCTCGCCTGCGCCGCCTGCACGACACCGCCCGCGCCAACCACTGCGCTGCAGGACACATCCTTCACCGCGCCCAACGGCTCGCGCACAATCCAGCTCTCCACCTGGTTCCCCGCCCCGCCCGCCGAAGTCTTCCAGATCGTTGCAACGCCCGAAGGCTGGCGCAAATGGGCCGCCCCCGTCGCCATGGGCGAGGTCAAGCTGAACGGCGTGCTCGAGACGAGCTACAATCCAAACGCCAAGCCAGGCGACGCCGGCAACATCAAGCAACAGTTCACCGAGCTCGTCCCCAACAAACGCATCGCCTTCCGCACCATCCAGACCCCCGAAGGCTTCCCCCACGGCGAACTCTACAAGCAGACCACCGCGCTCATGGAGCTGACCCCCGAAGCCAACGGCACCCGCCTCCGCTTCACCCACTCCGGCTTCGGCACAGGCAAGGAGTTCGACGAACTCCACGGCTTCTTCATGCAGGGCGACAAGCAAACGCTCGAGGAATTGCAGAAGGTGCTCGCGAAGTAACCGCCGCGTAGGGTGCATCAACGATGCACCATGCAACACGCGCCCATCCTTCGACGGACGCCGCTCCGCGGCTGCTCAGGATGAGCGCTAAACCGCCAGCGTCCCTGTAGCGCTCATCCTGAGCAGGCCCGAAGGGCCGTCCGTCGAAGGACGAGTGCGTGCTCACCAAACGCCGGTTTGGGGGATAGCGGTGATGCAGAACTGTAGGACAGAGAAATTCCATCCCGAACAAACTCAACGCTCTACGCGCCCAAGTTGGGGGATAGCGCCCCGCAGAATCTACGGCGCCGTGAACCGCCCTTATAATCATCCCCGCACCCACATGAGGGAGGTCCAGGAGACGTCCGAAACTCTGGATGTGGGTGCGTTGGCCGGCGTGGCTATCGAGGCGTCAGCGCGGAGAGGGGTGAGGATCCCTCTTCGGACAGCACAGCGAGGAAGTCCTGCGGGGAACGTCCCGTGGGGCGAAACGAACTTCGACGGCATGGCCTCCGGGGGATGTGAAACCGGAGGGACCAGGGGGACGGTCGGTTAGGCCCCCTGACACGCTGAACCGGGTGACCAGGCACGGAGCTAAGGCGCCAGGGGCAACGACGTACCCTGGAGGACCGAGACAACTCCCCATGCGGCTGAACCGGGACAAACGGCCAGACACGGGGCGCGTGAAGACGCGCAACAGCTGCAGCGATGCAGCACAGGCACTACCCACGGCGTGACTTCATGCGCCCCGCTCCCTCAAGGGGGAGAGACGACACCAGGCATCCCGCAGGACATCGGTCCGTGCGAACGAGATTTGCTGTTTGAAATTCAGGCCCACCGCTTGTCATCCCGGAAACGCGAAGCGTTATCCGGGACCCATTGCGAGAGCACGACAGCGGATAAATGGTTCCCGGGTCTCGCTACGCTCGCCCGGGATGACAAATCGAGGGCATCGCCAGTTCAAGGCACTCGATTGCCGATTGTCCATTGCCGACTGCCCGGCGCGCAGCGCCCTACTTCATCGTTGGAATGACAAAGCTCGAATCCGCCACGTCGCCTTCCGGCCAGCGCGCCGTCACGGTCTTCACCTTCGTCCAGAACTTCAGACCTTCCATGCCGTGCTGGTTGGTGTCGCCGAAGGCGGAGCGTTTCCAGCCGCCGAACGTGTGGTAGGCGACCGGCACCGGGATCGGCACGTTGATACCGACCATGCCGACATTGACCTTCGAGGCGAACTCGCGGGCGGCGCGGCCGTTGCGGGTGAAGATAGCGACGCCATTGCCGTACTGGTGCTTGCTGGGCAGCGCGATCGCATCTTCCAGCGTGTTGGCGCGCACGATCTGCAGGACGGGCCCGAAGATTTCCTCGTGATAGGTCTTCATGCCGGTCTGCACTTTGTCGAACAGCGACGGGCCGATGAAGAAGCCTTTCTCGTAGCCCTGCAGCTTGAAGTCGCGGCCATCGACGACCAGCTCTGCGCCCTCGTCCTTGCCGAGCTGGATGTAGTTCGCGATCTTGTCACGGTGCGCGGCCGTCACGACCGGCCCGTATTGCGCGCCCGGATCGGTGGAGATGCCGACCTTCAGCGTCTCGATCTCCGCGATCATGCGCTCGCGCAGTTCGTCCGCCGTCTTCTGGCCGACCGGCACGACAACCGGAAGCGCCATGCAGCGTTCGCCAGCCGAGCCGAAGGCAGCGCCGGCAAGATCCTTTACCACCTGATCCATGTCCGCGTCAGGCAACACGATGCCGTGGTTCTTCGCGCCGCCCATGGCCTGCACGCGTTTGCCGTTGGCCGCGCCGACCTGATAAATGTAGTGCGCGATATCCGACGAGCCGACGAAGCTCACCGCACGCACTTCCGGGTGATGCAGGATCGCATCGACCGCAACCTTGTCGCCATGCACGACGTTGAGCACACCCGTTACGTCGATGCCTGCCGCCTGCCCCGCTTCGATGAACAATTCGCCCAGACGCACCGGCACCGACGGATCACGCTCCGAAGGCTTCAGCACGAACGTGTTGCCCGTCGCGATGGCGACGCCGAACATCCACATCGGGATCATGGCCGGGAAGTTGAACGGCGTGATGCCGGCGACGACGCCCAGCGGCTGACGCATCGAATAGACATCGATGCCGGGGCCAGCGCCCTCAGTGTACTCGCCCTTCAACGCATGCGGGATGCCGCACGCAAACTCGATCACTTCGAGACCGCGCTGGATGTCGCCCTTGGAGTCAGCGACGACCTTGCCGTGCTCGCTCGACAGCAGCTCGGCCAGCGGCTGCATGTTGGCTTCGACAAGGCGCTTGAACTCGAACATGACGCGCGCGCGGCGCTGCGGGTTGGTGTTGGCCCAGCCGGGGAAAGCTTTCGCCGCGGCCTGCACCGCCAGATCGACATCGCTGGTGGACGCCAGACCCACCTTGGCCTGCACATCGCCCGTGTTCGGGTTGAACACGTCCGCCTCGCGGCCCGAGGTGATCTTGACCGATTTGCCGCCGATGAACCCGTCCACACGCCGCATGACAAACTCCGCTTTACGCGGTGGGAATACCCCCGTCTTTGCTGGCTGGCAAACCGGTGCGGGAGACGCCGCGTAACGCGCGATTACCGGGCGTTCGCGTCCTCGAACTGGCGCATCACCCGCTCGGCGTCATAGCGGCCTTCGGTGAGGGTTTCGGGGTTCCATTCGCTGCGCTCGGCGGCAAAGAAGTCGCCGCCATAGACGTGGATCGCCCCGGTGTGGCGCGCGATCGGGTTGGTGACGGAATGGATGATGTTGCGGCCCAGCGGCTCGGCATCGCCCACCGCCAGCGCCTTCGCGCCAGCAGCCTCGACGCGGCCCGAACCATCGGGAAGCCTGCGCCAGAAGATGTTGTCCTCCCGGCCGGTATAGATGCCGATCACCGCCCACATGCGATGGTCGTGTGGCTGCAGCGTCATGTGCGGCGCCCAGACGAGATCGAGAATGGTCAGGTCCGGCGCATGATAGAGCTTGCGGATGCCGGCGCGGTCGGGCTCGCCAATGCCGCGCATCAGAGCCGCCGGATCGCTGACCGCGCGCTTCACCACCTCGCGCACGGTGACGTGCGTGGGGTCTGCGCTAAGCGCCGTGCGGCAGTCCGCGACGAATTGCTCAAGCTCGAACATGGGGCCTTTCTAGCGCTTCCGCCTTGACCCGGCCACCCGAAACACCGACCTGACGGCCATGAGCATCTTCCGCCTGCCCCGCCGCCCGAAAGCCGTCGTCTTCGATCTCGACGGCACGCTGATCGATTCAGAGGCGCTGGTGCTGGACGCCTACATGGCGGCCGCGAAGCATCATGACGTGCCGTTCACGCACGCGCAGTTCCTGACCTTGGTCGGCCGCCATCGCCAGCACAGCGAAATGAAGATGCGGGAGTATTTCGGCGAGACCTTCCCGCTCGAGAAATTCTACGCGACCGTGGCTGAACACGTCGGCGATCGCCACGCCCCGCTGAAGCCCGGCGCCGCCGCCCTGTTCGACAGGCTTGATGCGCTGAAAACGCCCTACGCCCTCGCCACCTCATCCGGCCCCGGCTGGGTGGAGAAACACTTCCGCGCCCACAGCCTTGCAGAGCGCTTCAAGGGCGTGGTCACGCGCGAGGACGTCACGCACGGCAAGCCGCATCCAGAGCCCTATCTGAAAGCCTCGACCATCCTTGGCCACCTGCCCGCGGATATCGTGGCCGTCGAAGACAGCCCCACCGGCGCCGCCTCCGCCCACGCAGCAGGCCTGATGACGCTCATGATCCCCGACCTCATCCAGCCGGACGAAGACACGCGCACACGCGTGCTCCACATCGCCAAGTCGCTGGAGGATGTCCTCCAGCTTCTCGACGATTGAACGATTGGGGTGTGACTACTTCTGGCCCGGCCAGGACTTGTCGATCGGCAGCGCCGGGTTGGCGGTGATCTTCAGGTCGGCGCAGTGGTGGTAGGAGAACTCACCCTCTTTGTTGAGGCCGTGCTCTTCCATGAACTGCAGCACCTGAACCGTGCACTTGTCGCAGTTGATGTTCGGCAGCTTGATGTCCGTTTCCCAGAACGTGTCCTTGGCCGGACGCTCGCGGTGCAGGAACAGGCCGTCGGCCAGCACGGGCGGCTTCGGCGCCGGATCGATCTTGCCGGAAACCGAAATCGGGCCGCGCGCACCTTCCTTGGTCG
This sequence comes from Hyphomonadaceae bacterium, assembly GCA_965229115.1. Classification (GTDB taxonomy): domain Bacteria; phylum Pseudomonadota; class Alphaproteobacteria; order Caulobacterales; family Hyphomonadaceae; genus UBA7672. The sequence continues at coordinate 2,930,693 of CBDDIR010000003.1, forward strand.
TCGCTTCCGGATCGGCCGGCAGCTCTTTACGATCCAGCACCGCCAGCGCCACGCGATAGTGGCCCGGGTGATAGATCGTCTCCTTGATCTTGATGTGCAGCATGTCGCCACCCGTCATCGCCGTGACCTTGCCCGTCGGCGTTCCAGCGGTGATGTCGGACGTACCGCACGGCGCGGCCTTCTGCGGATCGCCCAGCACGTTGACCTCAACCCAGGCGTCCGGCGCCACGAGGATGAAGTGCGCATAGGCGGGCGCAGCAGCCAGCAGCAGCGCTGAACCACACAGGAGGGCGGCAATCGGGGACTTCATGGGAGCTTGTCTCGCTGATTTGGAAACCTGCGAGTATCTGCTCACACCGCGCAGAAATGGCGAGGGGGCGCCGCCTCAACTCCTCGTGTAATGACCACTACACGTGCCCCAGCGGAATCCGCGGGAGGTCTGGGGGTTATGCCTCAGCGCAGGAAAACAAAGCGCTGCACATCGCCATCGCGATCAACCTCGCACAGCGTATCGAGAATGCGATAGCCGCGCCGATCCTCGACCCGCATCATCCCGCGCACCTGCAGGTAACGCCCCTCATAGAAGCGCGGCTGCACGTCATAGCTGGCGGAATAGAAGTTCTGCACGCGCGCCGCATCCCGGCTCGCGTCAATGCAGACATCCAGCGCATAATCGTGGTCGACCGCGTCATAGGTGTACTGGCGATCGCGCGGTTCCACCCGGCGCTCAACGGCCGGCGCGGGCGCAGGCGCTGCAACCGGCGCAGAGGCGGGCCTCGCCGGCTCGGTCCGCGCCGCATGGGCCAGCTGTCGCGCAACATCTTCCGTATCGCGCGCCAATTGCGCCTTGTCCTCGGCCAGCTCTTTCTCGCGCGCCGCAACGCCCTTCTCTTTCGCCGCCACATCGGCCGCGCGCGCATCGAGCAGCGCCTGGCGTGATTTCAATTCAGCCGCCTGCTTGTCGAGCCTCGCGCGTTCCAGCCGCAGGTCCTCGGCTTCGCGATCCAGACGCGCCTGTTCGGCTTTCGAAACACTCGCTGTCACCGTCGGCTTCGGAGCGACAGGCACAACGGCCTTGGGCTTCGCGACAGGCACCTTTTCAGGAGGCTCCTTCACAGCAGGCTCCTTCACGACCGGCGGCGGGATCCTCAGCGGTCCCGGCGCGCCCTCCAGCTCGGGCATTTCCTGCGCGAGCGCTGGCAAGCCCAGCGCAAGCGACCCAATACCGGCGATGACAATCTGCCTGATCATGCGCGCGAGGCTGCGCCTGCGAATCCAACCTGCGATGAACAGCTTGTTGGGGTGGCAGGGCCAAGCCGCAAAAGCCTTGAAATGCCTGCTGCAAAATCATGTCGCCCCCAGTCGCGACTTTGCCTTGACCCGGCGGGCAAGCCGCTGTCTTTCTGCCCTCAAGCTTAAGAGAGTTCCCCATGAAAACCCGCGCCGCCGTAGCCTTCGAAGCCAAGAAACCGCTCGAGATCGTCGAGCTTGATCTGGAAGGCCCGAAAGCCGGCGAAGTGCTGGTGGAAATCATGGCGACAGGAATCTGTCACACGGACGCCTACACGCTGGATGGCTTCGACTCGGAAGGCCTCTTCCCGTCCGTGCTGGGCCATGAAGGCGCAGGCATCGTCCGCGAAGTCGGCCCGGGCGTCACCAGCGTGAAGCCGGGCGATCACGTGATCCCGCTCTACACGCCCGAATGCCGCCAGTGCAACAGCTGCCTCAGCCAGAAGACCAATCTCTGCACCGCCATCCGCGCCACGCAGGGCAAGGGCCTGATGCCCGACGGCACCAGCCGCTTCAGCTACAAGGGCCAGACGATCTACCACTACATGGGCTGCTCGACCTTCTCGAACTTCACCGTCATGCCCGAGATCGCCGTCGCGAAAATCCGCGAAGACGCACCGTTCGACAAAGCCTGCTACATCGGCTGCGGCGTCACCACCGGCGTCGGCGCTGTCGTGAAGACGGCCAAGGTTGAGCCGGGCGCGAACTGCATCGTCTTCGGCCTCGGCGGCATCGGCCTCAACGTGATTCAGGGCCTCAAGATGGTGGGCGCAGACAAGATCGTCGGCGTCGACATCAACCCGTCCAAGCGCGAATGGGGCGAGCGCTTCGGCATGACCCACTTCGTCAACCCGAACAACGTCTCGACCGACCTCGTGCAGCACCTCGTCGCCCTCACAGATGGCGGCGCCGACTACACCTTCGATTGCACCGGCAACACCAAGGTCATGCGCCAGGCGCTCGAGTCCTGCCATCGCGGCTGGGGCACCAGCGTCGTCATCGGCGTTGCAGAGTCGGGCAAGGAAATTGCCACGCGCCCGTTCCAGCTCGTCACCGGCCGCGTCTGGAAGGGCTCGGCCTTCGGCGGCGCCCGCGGCCGCACCGACGTGCCGAAAATCGTCGACTGGTACATGGACGGCAAAATCGAAATCGACCCGATGATCACCCACACGCTCAAGCTCGAAGACATCAACAAAGGCTTCGACCTGATGCACGCCGGCGAAAGCATCCGCAGCGTGGTGGTGTTCTGAGATTGAGCTGAGGGAAAAAGAAGGTTGCACGTTGAGCGCCCCGTCTGAATCACCACCAGATCTCGAAGCCATCTTTGAATTGGTACAGGATGAAGAATCCTTCGGTACCTTCCTCGCTGCATTGGCGGCCGATTTCGAACTGGATCGCGCGCTTCTCGCTAAGAACCCTGAAAAATACGCGTATTCCGCAGGTCCACTTGGATGGGAAGTTGGGACCGTGTCTGATCTTCTTTACAATGCAGCGGCGGAGGCGGGGCGGCGGCGTCCTTTCTTGGAGGTGCCTGCAAACCCGTGGAAACGCTGTGCGGAAATGCTGTTGATCGCAAAGATCTGGGAATAGCGATCGAGGTGCGAAGGCTTAGTGGCTTGTTATTTTGAGCGCTCCTACCGTCGCTCATTAGGCCATGTTGTTATAATTCGGCGCGTCATCGGTGGCAGCGGCCAATGAATCCAACCCCGGCCTGTATCAAAGCCTTAACGGAAGCATGGTTTACGTTAGGGCGAACAATACAGTCGGAATCCGCCCAGTGGCCTACGATCTCTACGCATTCGATCTCTTCGCCGCTCCGCGCGATCGGCATGATTTCCTTGACTGGATCAGCCGGACATTCCGCTCGATCGACGGCCCGCTCGGCAGCGACCCGTCGCGCACGACGCCCGCGCTTCAAGCGTGGCAACGTGACATCGCGCAGAGCTTCCCGGCTTTCGCCGATCCGCACCTGATGTTCCGCTCCGAAGAAGACACGAACTCGAAGAACGCGACCTACCGCTTCTCTCAGAGCGCGGTGCAGGCAAGCTTTGACTGGGAGGCCAGCGGCGCCGCCCTCTTCCGCGCCAAGAAGATCGCCCAGGTTCGCGGCGTCGGCCTGTTCGAAGCCAGCGGCCATCAAGGCTCGGTGTGGATGATCTCGTCCCGCAATCGCTGGGAGGTCGTGCATCGTCACGACGATCCGAACATCCAGTTCGGCTGAGCGATCTAGCGCGGCGCCTTCAGACCCGCGATCAATACGTCAACCAGCGCATCGAGCTCCTTCAGGTCGCTCTTGCCCTGATCGAGCTGCACCATGGCCGGATGGTGGAAACGCGACGTGCCGTTTAGCAGCATGCCCGCCGCCGCCTCGACCGACTTCAACGTCCAGTCGCCCGCTTTCACGCCATCGCGCAGGATCTCGCTGACCTCGTCATTGAGATGCGTAATGTGCCGCGCGACGACCTCGTGCGCATTCGCCGTGATGCTGTTGTAAACCGCGAACAGCTCCGGATCGTCCAGCACCTTCTTGCGCTTCACTTCGGCCAGCGTGCGCACCCACGCCTTCAGCCGCTTCGGCGCCGGCGTCTTCTTGTCGGCGGTGATCTTGGTCAGCGGCAGCATCACCTGCTCCAGCCACCGCTCGGCCACGGCGTCGAACAGCGCGCTCTTCGAGGCGAAGTGCTTATAGACGTTGGAATGGCTCATATCCAACGCGCGTGCGACGTCGACGACCCCGGTCTTGCCGGGGCCGTGACGCCGCAGAAGATCTACGGTTGCATCCAGGATGCGGTCGCGGATTGAATCAGTGCTCACGCCCGCCTATGTACTCCTTCATTTTTCGCTGTCGAGCGTGGGGATCAGGGCTGCCGGATAGCGCGTACCAGCCGCCGAACCCGCCGGCGCCGCCGCCTCGATGCGCGCCATGTCTTCCGGCGTCAGTGTGACGTTCAGAGCCCCGAGCGCTTCGGCCAGACGTTCCGGCTTGCGGGCGCCGATCAGGGGCACGATGTCGTTGCCCTGCGCATAGACCCACGCGATGGCAAGCTGCGCCACCGTGCAGCCCTTGGCCGTGGCGATGTCCTTCAGCGCCTGCACGAGCTTCAGGTTCTGGTCGAGGTTTTCGCCTTGGAAGCGCGGAGCCATGGCGCGGAAGCCGCTGCGCGAGCCGCCGGCCAGCGCGCTTTCCGAGATCAGACCGCGCGACAGCACGCCATAGGCCGTCATGCCGATGCCGAGTTCGCGCAGAACGGGGAGGATCTTGTCCTCAACGCCGCGGGTGAGGATGGCGTATTCAATCTGCAGGTCGACGATCGGGTGAACGGCGTGCGCCTTGCGGATCGTGTCTGCGCCTGCCTCGCTCAGGCCGATGTGGCGGACATAGCCCTCCTTCACCAGCTCTGCGATTGCGCCCACCGTGTCCTCGATCGGCACCAGCGGCGAGACGCGCGCGGGACGATAGATGTCGATGTAATCCACGCGGAGCCGCTTCAGCGTGTAGGCCAGCGCCGTGCGCGTGGCGTTGCGATCCGTGGCGTAGCCGAGCCATTGCCCATCCGGCCCGCGCTGTCCGCCGAACTTCACCGAGAGGATGGCCTTATCGCGCTTCGAGTTCTGCTTGAGGGCCTGGCCGATCAGCATCTCGTTATGGCCCATGCCATAGAAATCGCCCGTATCGATCAGCGTAACGCCCGCCTCCAGCGCGGCATCAATCGTCGCGAGCCCTTCGGCCTCGTCCGCATGTCCGTACCAGTCCGTGGACATTCCCATAGCCCCGAGGCCGATCGCAGACACTTCAGGTCCGGTCTTTCCAAGTCGACGTTTAAGCATGGCAAAGCTCCTGTGCTGGGCAGGATTTGGCGCCGCGAGTAACAAAAGTCAATATCTGTTACTCGTTCTTTTTCGACGTGCTCGCGATCATTTCAACTTCGAGCGGTGACGGATCATCATTCCGCACTATACGAACGTTAAGCTCCTAGCAGCCATCAGACCGGGAACACGCCGTGACAACGATCGAGACCGTCAAAACCCATCGCGTTGCCGGCGGCGAGCTGCGCTACTGCCGGCACAACAGCCCCACAACGGGCACGCCGATGACGTTCAGCGTGTTCACGCCGGAAGGCCCCGGCCCCTTCCCTGTGCTGCTATGGCTGTCGGGCCTCACCTGCACCGAAGACAATTTCACGACAAAGGCCGGCGCCTATCCCGCTGCCGCCGAACACGGCCTGATGATCGTCGCGCCCGATACCAGCCCACGCGGCGAAAACGTTGCGAACGATCCGGCCTATGATCTAGGCCAGGGCGCAGGCTTCTATGTCGATGCAACGCAGGCGCCGTGGACGCAGCACTTCAAGATGGAAAGCTACATCACGCACGACCTGATCCCGCTCATCCGCGCGGGCTTCCCGGCCGATCCCGTGAAGCTCGGCATCTCGGGCCATTCGATGGGCGGCCACGGCGCGCTCACGCTGGCGCTGCGCCATCCCGATCTGTTCCGCTCCGTCTCCGCCTTCGCACCGATCTCATCGCCGATGAACTGCCCATGGGGCGTGAAAGCCTTCACCGCCTATCTCGGCCCGGACCGCAACACCTGGCGCGGCCACGACGCCTGCGAACTCCTCAGCGAAGGATCAAGCCACGGCTATTTCGACGACATCCTTGTCGACCAGGGTCTGGGCGATCAGTTCCTCGCGGAACAACTCAAGCCCGAACTTCTCGAAGAAGCCTGCAGGAAAAGCGGACAGAAGCTCACGCTGCGCATGCAACACGGCTACGACCATTCCTATTTCTTCATGGCCAGCTTCATCGCCGAACACATCGACTGGCACACACGCCGCCTCGCCTGAGGCAAGACCTGTTTCGAACTCTGATTGCGCATATTTATCGACATGCACGTGGACATCTTCAGTTCACAAGTATAACTGCGGTCGAAGGTTGGGATGAGATAGATTTTAAATCCGTGCAACCGCAAAGGCTGACCATGGCGTCACGGCTTCCCAACATCGACAATCTCTCGCTCACCGACCTCAACGAGCTGGCCGCGCGCGTTCAAAAAGCGATCGCCGCCAAAAAGGACGAAGCGAAGGCTGAAACCCTCAACAAGCTGAAAGCGCTCGCCGCGACCGAAGGCTTCAGCCTCGACGAACTCATGGGCAAGGCGCCCGGCGGCCGCCGCCAGCGTTCGGACAAGGGCGTAAAGCTCAAGCCGAAATATGTCGGCCCGAATGGCGAGATTTACACCGGCCGCGGTCCCACGCCGAAATGGCTCAAGACGCTCGAGCGTAAGGGCGAAAAGCGCGACAAATTCCTCGCGAAATAGCCTGGCCAGGCCCGATTGAAGAGAACGGCCCGGAGCGATCCGGGCCGCTTGTCTGTCCGGGGCGTGGCGCGGGATATGGCGGGCAAACACGCCCGCTCAGCCCAAACCCGCCCAAAACCCCATGAAATCGCGGGCGAAATTGGCCGCACGCGTCAGCCTTGCGCTCCCCATTTGCCCCGCGTATATCCCAGCCCCTCAACCTCGGTGGGATAGCTCAGCTGGTTAGAGCGCAGGACTCATAATCCTGAGGTCCCCGGTTCGATTCCGGGTCCCACTACCACTTCCCCAGAACAATAAACCGAGACAGACAGCCGACGGGCACGCCCCGTCCGGGGCCTCTCCGATATCTCGCTGAAATGTTGTTTGTCCCGCCAGGGCGGGAGTAGCCTTCTGCCCAGATGACAGCCGGAACAACCGGCGCTTGTGGGAGAACGCTCAAATGAAACTGTTAGCCTGCGCCCTGATGTCCGCCCTGCTCGCCGGCTCCATCGCCGCGCCCGCCCTCGCCCAGCCGACCACCGCGCCCGCCGCCAAGCCCGCCCCGCCCAAAGGCTTCGACCAGCTCGGCTGGCTCGCCGGCACGCGCTACATCGATCGCAATGGCACGAAATCCTACGAGACCTGGACCGGCCCCTCCGGCGGCTACATCAGCGGCGCGGTCGCGTCCGCATCCGGTGGCGGCCTAGCCGAATTCTTCGTCATCGGCCCGAACGAGCAAGGCGTTTATGGTCTGAAAGTCGCCAACACCACGAAGGGTCTCACCAACTGGTCCTTCCGCCCGATCGTCCTGCTCGAAGCAAAGAAGATCAAGTTCGCAGACGCCACCGGCAGCTTCAGCATCGAAGCAACGCCCGAGGGCGGCATCCACAACATCGCGACCAAGATCGAGAACGGCAAGGAATCGCAAAGCGGCGAGTGGTTCTGGCTGCCGCTGAAATAGCGAGTGAACTATCGCGCCACTACTCCGGCGCGTGATCGGCCGCGCGGTAGAACAGACCCAGCTTCAGGCTCTCGCCGACACGCGCGGCGCGGGCCTGAAGCAATTCCGCCATCTCCGGCGGCATCAGCTCGGCCGTCGTCGTCTGCCACAGGGACAGCCAGCGTTCGAAATGCTCAGGCTTGATGCGGCCGCGATGCATGAAGTGCCGCATCATCAGCCCGCCCGGATAGCGCCCGCTGCCGTACATCACCGAATGCCAGAAGTCGGTGATCTTCGCGAGATGATGCGGCCAGTCGCTGACGGCGTCATTGAACACCGGGCCGATCTCATCGTCCTGGCGCACACGCGCGTAGAACGCATCAACCAGCTGGCGCAGCTGCGCGAGAGAGGGATCATCGGTCATGGCGGCGAGCCTATAACACACGCGCCGAGCAGGTTTGCGGTAAATCATGACCCAGAAACGAGGAAGGCGTCGGTCGCCCGACGCCTTCCCGGATTGGGCCCACAGTTGGGGGGACGAGCCCGCTCCTCACTCTTGTCTCAGAGCACGGCGCCCGGTTTGTCTCGCAACTGTATCGGTTTGTCGCTCAAACGGGGTCATTTGGCGGCAGATTGAATTGCAGGCTGATGGCTGCCGTGGCTAGCTAGCTGGGGAACACAGCACAATGACAGATCAATACATCCGCAATGAGGAAGAGTCGCAGCAGACGATCGAAGTGTGCCGAAGTGTCATCCCAGACCTGACGGCGAAAGGAAACTTTGCCTGGGCTGCTCGGAACCTGCGGCGCTGGTCCGAGGCACACGTGGACCTCGGGCTTCTGCATTGGCGTCATGGCAGCGATCCGCGCACTCACTTTCAAATGGCAATCGGCGTGTTTCAAGATTTGCGAGCAATGGTGGAACAACACGAGCTTGATCCAAGCAATTGCGACTCTTCACTGATTTGCGCTGCCCTTTCTCTGATGGGACACAAAACGAAGATCGAGTTCTACGATGAGCACGCCGGCGAAGATTTCAGGGGTTATTGCTACAAGACATGCGTGGCGCACGCGCTGCAGGATCAATCGTTGAGTGAAACATTGGAAGCAGCGTTGAATCGGCATCTGCGCGAGAATGATCAGTTCTTCGACCGGGCATTTCTCACGTACATGCAGCTACTGGGACTGCGGCCAGCCACCCGGGCACAAGACAAAATTGTTGCGATCGCTGAAGACAATTGGGCGAGACGAAAAACCGACAAGGTCTTCGCAGACGGCCCACCTTATGACGGCTTCGGCGTGATGAACGGGATTTACGTCGACATTTACCTAGCCGCCATCCTCGAGAAAATTCGTTGGCATGGAGACAGCGTGCACAAGTGGAAGTGGAGTTAAGATTCGGCGCTAAACGAGCCCCGCCACCATCTCGCCGATTGCCAGTGAAGACGTGAGCCCCGGGCTCTCAATCCCGATCAGGTTAACCAGACCCTCGACCCCATGGGCCTCAGGTCCATCAATCAGGAAGTCCGCGCTCGCCTGGCCCTTGCCCACAATCTTCGGACGCACACCCGAATAGTCCGGCGACAGCGCGCCATCCTTCAACCCCGGCCAGTAGCGGCGCACCTCGCGATAGAAATGCTCCTGCCGCGCAGGGTCCACTTCATAGTCGAACGGCGGCTTCGATCCTTCAGGCAGCCACTCCGCATCCGGCCCCAGCCGCGTGCGCCCGCCGAGATCGATCGCAAGGTGCAGACCCTGCGTCGCCGAATTGTGCATCGGATAGATCAGGCGCGCGAAAGCCGCCCGCCCGCTCGCCACGAAGTACGAACCCTTCACCCAATGCATCCGCACGCCGTTATAGCGCGGCCCACCCTCGATTGACCGCGCCACAGGCAACGCCTGATGCCCCGCCGAATTGATCACGGTCCGCGCCTTAATGCGCGAGGGTTGCGCCCCGCCCGTCTCGATCTCGATGCCACTGTCGACAACCGCGCCACGCACCACTGGCGTATCCAGCACCAGCGACCCTCCGCGATCCTCGAACTCGCCCTGCAGCGCGAGGAAGTAATGGTGGCTATCGAACAGCCCCGACACTTCCGTATGGATCGCCACGCGCACGTCGGGGTTCAGCGCAGGCTCGAGCCGCCGCGCCTCCGCGCCATCGATCAGCCGCGTCTCTTCCACGCCGTTCGCCAGCGCGCGTTGCAACAGCGCCGGCGTCGCCGCCGCCTCGCCATCGTCAACAGCGACTACCAGCTTCCCGCACTTGTGCGCCTCGACGCCATGCGCAGCGCAATACTGGTAAAGCTTCCGCCGCCCCTCGACGCACAGCCGCGCCTTCAGCGACCCGGTCGGATAATACAGCCCCGCATGGATGACTTCGGAATTGCGAGACGAGGTCTCCGTCGCAATCGCCGACGCCGCCTCCAGCACCAGCACTTCGCGCCCCTTCAGCGCCAGCGCCCGCGCACAGGCCAGTCCCACGGCCCCCGCCCCGATAACAACCGCATCCGCCTCGAACGTATCCATGACGACTCATTACCTGCGTCGTCATTCCTGCGAAAGCAGGAACCCAGGGGCCGCAACGCCGCCCCTGGGTTCCCGTGCTTCGCTTACGCTACGGCGGAAATGACGATCCGGCGCTAGTAAATGCTGGCCGTCGGACGAACGATCATCTCGCTCACATCCACCTCAGCCGGCTGTTCGATCGCAAACGCAATCGACCGCGCGATGGCTTCAGCCGGAATGGCGACGGAGCGGAAGTCGTCCATCCACACCTTCGACTCCTCATGCGTGATCGTGTGGGCCAGTTCAGACGTCGTCACGCCCGGCGAGATCGTGGTCACGCGCAGGTTCTTGTATTCCTGCCGCAGGCTGTCCGAGATCGCCCACACCGCAAACTTGCTGGCGCAGTAAACGCCCGCGCCGGCATAGGCAAAGTGGCCGCCGATGGACGACAGATTGATCACATGCCCCGTCCCCTGCGCCTCGAAGATCGGCAGCGTCTCGGCAATGCCATAGAGTACGCCCTTCACGTTCGTATCGATCGTGGTCTCCCACTCATCGACCTTCAGCGCAGAGAACGGCGACAGCGGCATCACGCCCGCATTGTTCACCAGCACATCCACACGCCCGAATGCTTCCTTCGCCGCAGCAACGAACGCCGCAAAGCTCTTGCGGTCAGCAACATCCAGCTTCACCGCCTTGGCCACATGCCCCGCCTTCGTCAGCTCAGCCGCCAGCGTTTCCAGCCGCTCCGTGCGTCGTGCGCCCATCACAACTTTCGCGCCGCGCTCCGCCAGCATCCGCGCCGTAGCCTCACCGATCCCGCTGCTCGCGCCCGTGACCAGAACCACTTTTCCTTGAACAGACATTGTCGTCTCCATGCATTCCGGAGCCTCGCTCCGTCGATGCACATCAACTGGTGCAGCCACCCGCTCAAGCGGTAGCCCGAACCTCCCGACACATTGCCTGATTTTCCAGATCAGCCAGAAATCGCGATTGCAAGCCTACTTGCGCCCAGCGCGTCATGCGCCAATATTGCCTGCAATCATTGGAAAACGCCCATGTCCGCGCATAAAACCCTCGCCTCGTTGATTGCCCGAAACATCAGCAAGGATGGAATTGAGGCAACCGCCCTCCCGCGCGTCCACCTCATCCGCGGCTCACATCCCACCGAACCACTGGCCGTCCTGCACGAGCCCGCCATCTGCATCATCGCGCAGGGCCGCAAGCAGGTGATCCTCGGCGACGAAGTGTTCGAGTACGACTCTGAGAAATACCTCATCGTCTCCGTCGACGTGCCCATCTCCGGCCAGATCACACAGGCGACGCCCAAGCAGCCCTATCTCTGCCTCCGCCTCGACATCGACCGCGCCATGCTCGCCGCGCTCACCGTCGAAGCCGGCGTCGGCGATCGCACCACCCAGCGCGACTTCTCCGGCGTCATGCTCTCCACCGTCACGCCCGAACTGATGGACGCCGCCATCCGCCTCGCCCGCCTGCTCGACACGCCTGAAGACATCCCCGTCCTCGGCCCGCTCGCCGAACGCGAACTGCTCTACCGCCTGCTCAAGGGCGAACAGGGCGCACGCCTCGCGCAGATCGCCTTCGCCGAAAGCCGCATCAACCAGGTCAACCGCGCGATCGATCTCATCAAGCTGAACTACCGCGAGCCCATCGCCTCCGCCGACATCGCCAACGCCGCGCGCATGTCGCTCTCCGCGCTGCACACGCACTTCAAGGCCGTCACCGCCATGTCGCCGCTGCAATACCAGAAGCAGCTGCGCCTGCAGGAAGCCCGCCGCCTCATGCTGTTCAACGCGAGCGACGCGGCCAGCGCCGCCTTCGCCGTCGGCTATGAAAGCCCCTCGCAGTTCAGCCGCGAATACGCCCGCCTCTTCGGCGCCCCGCCCGCCCGCGACGTGGCCCGCCTCCGCACCGTCCCGGAGCCCGACCGCGCTGAAATGTAAGCCGATTTACCGCCTACTGCCCCGGATACCGCGCAAACTCAGGCAGCGCGTGAATGCCCGCCGCCCAGCCAATCCGCTCCGCCGTCTGCACCACGGCCATCGGCGCCCCGATCGCATCCGGCTCATCCAGCGTCGCGCTCGCCACGTCGATCTTGCCCGGCAGATACGTCTCGCTGACGTAGAACAGTCCCGTCCCGCAATCGCCGCAGAACGAACGCACGCCATACTCCGAAGACGCGCGAGACTTCGGCGCGCCCTTGATCACCTTCACAGCGTCATGCGGATAGATCGCCCACGCCACCATCGGCGCCCCCGCCGACTTCCGGCAATCGACACAGCAGCAAACCGAATGCCGCTCAGGTGCCTGTGCCGTCTCGTAACGCACTGCCCCGCAATGACATCCACCCTGATGCATCTTCGCCTCCATCGTTCGCGCAACCAATCCTGTTGCAACAAACATGGCGCACGCTGCCGCGCAGGCCAATTACGCCGGAGGTCATTGCTGCCAGTTCGTTGGCAACATAAGGCCGTTCAATCACGGCGCAGGCTTCGGCTCACCCACATTGTGGAACGTGCCGCCATATAGAAACGGCGCCGGCGGCTCGCGACCATCCGCCTTGGCCTTGACCAGCACAGACTCCACCGCCGCCTTCAGCAGCAGCATCGCCTCGTTCTGCACGGATTTATCCTGGATGCCTTGCATCGCATTCTTCACACCGTTGAAGGCCTGCACCCATGACGAGCGGCCATTGCCCGGCCTGCTCTCCACCCACGCCGCATAGAGCTTGTTCGACATGAAGCCGATCACCCGCTCCTTCGCCGGCTTCCCCCAGCGCGACATCTCCACCAACTGAAGGATCGGCTCGCCCGGCGTCTGCCACAGCGTGTTGAGATTGGGCGGCGCGGTAAACAGCTTTACGGTCGCCAGCGCGCCATCCGTCACCGCCGGTACGTTGATCGTCTTGGCCCCAGCCGTCACCACAACCGGCTTGCCCGAAGCAAGCTCGATGAAGGCGTCCTGATACGCGGGCGTCATTCCCTTCGTCACCGCATAGCTGATGATCGACCGGAAAGCGGACGCGCCCTTGTCGGGCATCTGCAAGTTGTCGAGATACCCCTCGACGAACGCGCCAAAGTCCGCGTCAACGCTCGCCTTGCCATCAGTCACCGGCTGAGCCCACGCCTGCCCCGCCAGCATCGCTACGGCCGCAATCATCAACATGCGCATGAAATGTCCCCCGAACTTCGGGGCAAGTTAGCCGGGTTCGCCGGGTACTCAATACATCTGCAGCAGACCGGTGAGCACGCGCCCATCCTTCGACGGACGCCGCTACGCGGCTGCTCAGGATGAGCGCTACAGGGACGCTGGCTCTTTAGCGTTCAGAGCCAGCAGCAGTTTAGCGCTCATGGTGAGCAGGCCCGCAAAGCGGGCCGTCCGTCGAACCACGAGCGCGGCCACCCCGAACCCTACTCCGCCGCCACCATCCGAGGCGCCGGCGCCGGTGCATTCCACCGCGCCATCAGCGCAGCGAGCTTCGCCTCGGCCGCAACCACGGCTTTCTCCTTCACATGGCCATAGCCGCGGATCTCATCCGGCAGCGACGCAATCTCGACCGCCAGCGCATGCTTCTCAGCCGTCAGCCCGGAAGCCAGAACTTCCAGACGCGCGAGATACTCGTCGCGCAACCGGCGCTCCATCTTCCGCTCTTCGGTCTTGCCGAAGAAATCGAACGCCCCGCCGCGCAGCCCTTTCAGGCTCTTCAAAATCTTGAAGCCCGTCATCATCCACGGCCCGAAGGATTGCTTGATCAGCTCGCCCTTGTGGTTCTTCTTCGAGATCATCGGCGGCGCCATCAGGAAGGTCAGCTTCGCGCCCTTGCCGAACTGCTCTTCAACCGACTGCTTGTACTCAGGACGCGTATAGAGCCGCGCCACTTCATACTCGTCCTTGTAAGCCATCAGCTTGGCCAAGTACGTCGCCGCCGCAACAGACAGCTGCTCGCCAAGGCCAAGATTGCTCTCCGCCGCACGAATGCGCGCAACACGCGCCTCGTACAGATCGGCATAAGCCGCATTCTGATACTGCGTCAGCATATCCGCACGCCGCGCAATCAGCTCGTCCAGCTTCAGCGGCTCGATCTCCGGCCGCTTCGGCGCCGCCGCCTGGATCGCATCAGGATTGGCTGCAGCAATCCGGCCAAGGTCGAACGCCGCAGCATTCTCCTTCACCTTCACCTTGTTGAGCCGGTTGGCTTCCTTGATCGCCGCTTCGGTCACCGGGATCAGGCCGTTCTGATACGCCATGCCCAGCATGATCATGTTGGTGTAGATCGCATCGCCGAAGTGATGCTCGGCCAGCGCTTCCGCATTGGTCGCCGCAAACGCCTTCGCCCGCGCCCGCACGCGCGCAGTCAACAGGTCCGGATCGAACCGCACATTACGGTTGTCGATGATCTCTTTCGTCGGCGTCACATCATGGTTCGCCACAACGCTGGTGCGCTGCTTGTCGAACATCACCAGCGCATCGCCCGAAGACGCCACCACAAGATCGCAAGCAATGATGACGTCGGCCGAAGCCGGCGGCGTCTTGCCTGCCTTGATGTCGTCCGGGTTCAGCGCAAAGCGAACGTGCGAGAGAACCGGCCCGCCCTTCTGTGCGAGACCCGTCATGTCCAGCGTCTGCGAAGCCTTGCCATCGACGTGCGCCGCCATGGCCAGCACAGCCGCCACCGTCGTAACGCCCGTGCCGCCCACGCCCGTGAACACCACGTTCCACGCCTCATGGCCTAGCACCGGCAGCTTCGGCTCAGGCAGTCCCGACGCATCGAAGTCCGGCGCGCCACGCTCGGCGTCCGACTTGCGATCACCGCCCGTCACCGTCACGAACGATGGGCAGAAGCCCTCAATGCACGAATAGTCCGTGTTGCAGGTCGACTGGTTGATCTGCCGCTTGCGGCCGTACTCGGTTTCCACCGGCTCGACCGACAGGCAGTTCGACTTCACCGAACAATCGCCACAGCCTTCACAAACCGACTGGTTGATGAACACGCGCTTGGTCGGCGCTTCCATCTTGCCGCGCTTGATGCGCCGGCGCTTCTCGGTCGCGCACACCTGGTCATAGATCAGCACGGATACGCCCGGCGTATTCCGCAGCTCGATCTGCACTTCTTCCAGCTTCTTGCGATCGAAGATGCGCGTGCCTTCCGGCAGATCGGAAACGGACGCATAGCGCGTCGTGTCATCCGCCACGATCACGATCGTCTTCACGCCTTCGGCCTCAACCTGCCGCGCAATCTGCGGAACGGTCTGGCCAGATTCGACCTGCTGCCCGCCCGTCATGGCGACGGCATCGTTGTAGAGGATCTTGTACGTCGCGTTGACCTTGCCCGAGATCGCAGCCCGGATCGCCAGCGAGCCCGAGTGGCTATACGTGCCATCGCCCAGGTTCACGAACACATGCGGCTCGGTCGTGAACGGCATCTGGCCGATCCACGGCGTGCCCTCGCCGCCCATCTGCGTGTGCATGTCCGTGCGCCGCTCCGGCGTGAACGTCGCCATGTAGTGACAGCCGATCCCCGCCAGCGCGCGCGAGCCTTCCGGCAGCGTCGTCGACGTGTTGTGCGGACAGCCCGAGCAGAAGTGCGGCTTGCGCGTGTTGATCTGGTTCATGCCGGCGACGGCCTGCTTGGCGCCGTTCACCTTGGAGAAGTACGCATCGGCCTTCGCACGATGCGGCCCATCCGGCAGACGCCCCACCAGCGCCAGCGCAATATCCGCCGTCGACAGCGACGCAATATCCGACAGCAGCGGCGCACCATCACGATCCCGCTTGCCCTCCACGATCGGACGTTCGCTGTCCGGAAGGTGATAGAGAATGTCCTTAAGCTGCGGCTCGATGATCGACCGCTTGTGCTCGATCACCAGCACGCGCTCGAACCCGCGGCAGAAATTGCGGATCGCCGTCGGCTCCAGCGGCCACGGCATCGCGACCTTGAAGATCGACACGCCCAGATCCGCCGCATGCTCCGGCGACAGGCCCATCGCGCCCAGCGCCTCATAGACATCGCGCGCAGCCTGTCCGGCCACCACAACGCCCAGCTTCTTCTGCTTGCCCGTCAGCAGCGCGCGGTCGAGGCCATTGGCCCGCACAAACGCCTGCGCCGCCGGCACCTTGAACTGACGCAGCCGCGCTTCCTTGCCCAGCGGCGTATCGCCGATGCGAATGCCCATCCCGCCCTCAGGCAGAACGAAGTCTGTCGGCCGAACGAAGTTGTAGCGATCCAGCCCCACCTCAACCACGGCGCCCGAATCCATCGTGTCCGCCAGGCAGATCATCGACGCCCAGAGCCCGCTGTAACGCGACAGCTCCCAGCCGATCATGCCGTAGTCCAGCACTTCCTGGATCGTCGCGGGCGCCAGCACCGGCATCTCCGCATCGATCATCGCAAACTCGGATTGCGAGGCCAGCGTCGACGATTTCGAGTTCGGGTCATCCCCGCACAGGGCCAGCACGCCGCCCTTGGGGTCCGTGCCCGCCATGTTCGCATGCTTGAACACGTCGCCCGTGCGGTCCACGCCCGGCGCCTTGCCGTACCAGATGCCGAACACGCCATCGAACTTCGCGCCCGGGAACAGGTGGGTCTGCTGCGAGCCCCACACCGCGGTCGCGCCCAGATCCTCGTTCAGCCCTTCCCAGAGCTTCACGTCGTGCGCGTCCATCAGCTTGGACGCCGCCCGGATCTGCTGGTCGTACCCGCCCAGAGGCGAGCCCCTATAGCCGGATATGAACCCTGCCGTATTCAGGCCGTGTTTGCGGTCCAGCCTCTTCCTGTCCAGCGGCAGGCGAACGAGCGCCTGGATGCCGGTCATGAAAGCGCGACCGCTCTCGAGCAGATATTTGTCGTCGAGGGATATCCCACCGGATACAGGTGTGCCGTGCTTCAAGTCGGGCGCCTCCAGCGGGGAATATGGTCCCGGCAAATATATTGCTCAATATCGCAGGAAGTATTTGCCATTCGGTGCGCGATCTGGCATTACCCCGGCAAGATTGTTCCACGAACTCGACTAAGGACAGCAAAACATGGCCGCCGAACTCGACGCCATCGACGCGAAAATCCTCGACCTCATCCAGCGTGACGCCGCTCTTTCGGTGGCCGAGATCGCCGAAAAGGTGGGCCTGTCCTCCAGCCCCTGCTGGCGTCGCATCAAGCGCATGGAGGAACAGGGCATCATTGCCCGTCGCGTCACTTTGCTCAACTACGACAAGCTGGGATTGAACTTCGAAGTTGTGGCCAACGTAAAGCTGCAACTCCCCTCGCGCGAAAACCTCGAGAAATTCGAGCAGGCCGTGCGCAAATGGCCCGAATGCATCGAATGCATGACCGTCACCGGCGCCGTCGACTACGTCATGCGCATCGTGACGACAGACATGCACGCCTACGACACCTTCCTGCGCGACAAGATCCTGGCCCTCGGCCTGGTGTCGGACATCCAGTCCCGCATCATCGTCAACATCGCCAAGCGCACCACCGCAGCGCCCCTCGGTCTCATCAGCCCCTACGTCCCGACTCAGGACCGCTAACCAACCTCCGCCGCGATCGTTGCGCACCCGCACGCGTGAAATCTCACCCGCGCGCCCTATATCCATGCTAGCGTAGCTGCACGCACGCACCTGTCGCTCCGGTTCGCCGGCCACGACACGCCTTCTGGCTTCGGCGACGACTTTGCCAGGACTTACCTGTCCTCGAGCACACAAAGGCATTCAATTGAGCACCCCTCCCCGCGCGTCGGAGCGTAAGCGCGTGCCTGCGCACGCCGAGCCCGCCGACAACGACACCGCCTCGCGCACGGTCGGCAAGACGCCCCGCCTGTCCGAGCGCCTGCCCGGCATGACCGACTTCCAGCTCCGCGCCTACCAGAGCTCCGCCGGCCGCATCTCGCGCGAGCCCACGCATCCCAAATACGGCGCCGCCACCCGCGCCGTGCCGCAGATCGAGGAAGAGATCCGCCGCCGCGCCGCCCTTCTCGAAACGCCCAAGTGAGTGGCACCTACTATCTCGAAACCGGCGGCGACGCGGTCATCTACGCCCACCGTCTGAAGGGCGACCTCGCCAGCCTCCGCGCCATGCTGGACAACTACACCCGACCCGCCGCGGATGCCGATCCGCTGGAGGCGCTCATCGTTCGCGCGACGCGTCAGCTCGACGCGATCTCGCTGCGCTTCGACACGCTTGGCCCCAGCGCCGGCGCCGCCGAGTCAAAGGTCAGCGACCAGGAAGCCGCCGCCCTCGATGCAGCGCGCGACCTGCGCACCCGCATGATGGACTCGCTAGTCCTCCTGCAACGCGACGAACGCGCCCGCTACCGCCCGAAGAGCTAGCCCGCGCGCCAGCCCACATCCTCAATCGCAAACCAGAATAATCTCCGCCCGATTATTCCGCGGCTCGCTCACGCCATCCTTCGTTGCCACCGCCAGCTCGTTCTCGCCATGCCCCACCGCCGAGATCGCCGAGCCCGCAACGCCGCGCGCCACCAGAGCATCCCGCACCACACGCCCCCGCGCCTTCCCCAGCTCATCGCTAGCCTCAGACGCCAGCGCCGTATCCGTATGCCCGACGACCCGCACCCCATTATGCTCGCAAGCCCGAGCCCGAGGCGCCGCCGCCTCCACCACCTCCACCGCCGCCCCATCCAGCTCCGCCGACCCCACCCCAAACATAACCCGCACCACCACCCGCTCATCCGCCCAAGCTGACGGAACAAGCGCAAGCGGCGCCAACGCCAACACCGAAGCGACAACCAACCAGCGCATCGCAACCTCCCTCCCCAACCATCGCCCCACCCTACATCATCGCACGCTCCCAAGCGCTCATGCTGAGCAGCACCCACCAGCCTCATCCTGAGGGATCGCAAAGCGATCGTCTCGAAGGATGCGTCAGACGCCCCGCTCATCCAACGCCAACAGCTGGCCGACCAAAGGTCCGCTCATCCCGCCCCGGACTTGATCCGGGGCCACGACCCAGAGCCACAATGGGAAGTCCTGCCCCAGCAAAGCTGGGGAAGGTGGATCGGCGCGCAGCGCCGAGACGGAAGGGGCCGCCCGGCTACGCCGGGCGGATGCCAGCCCAGCCCACCACCCCGCCCTCATCCTGAGCAGCGCACAAAGTGCGCGTCCGTCGAAGGGTGAGGGCTCGCCCGCTACGCACGAAGTAAAATTGCTCGTCAGTCGTCGCGCGTCTGTGGGCGCAGCTCGCCTTCATCTTCTTCCAAGCCGACATCGTTGATAAAGCTGTCTTCAAGTTGCTGCTCTGTCTGCAGTTCACTCGCGTCCTGCAAATCAGCAACAGTCTCTTCAAGATGATCTCCGAAATTGTCGGTGTCCGGCTCACTGACGCCACCTCCTGTAGAAGCCTCGTCCCAGTTTACGTCGTTAGGATCATACGAGCCTACATCGTCCTCTTCGGCTTGCTGACGTTGCCTCATATGATGGTTTCGATTTGCGGCATCGACAAGCGAAGTGCAGTAGTCCCCTTCGACCTCACGCGCTTTTACATGCCAGACTTGATGGACGATTGGGCCTCGAGCTCCGCACTGCGTGCACTTCAGCAATCTTGTCTCGAGATTTGAAACAGCAACTTGCACGCCAAGCCTGCTCTCATCCGAGCGAAGAGCACGAGCAACGAGCTTCCGGTCAACCAACTTGGAACGACCACACACCCTGCATTCTAGACGCGCGCCCGCGCGTAGTTCGACAACAGCATCATCGGGAAGAGTTTCGCTCATGGGTCACACCAGTCCGGCATCCACCGACGAAATCCGCCATATCCAACGGGCGGAGGCAATTTTGCTAGTCTAGCTTGTACCCTTGCGGGCGGGGTTACGTATCCAAGCGACAATCGCCCGCATGAATTTCCAAACGTCATCTTGGGCGGGCTTCACGTAATTTAGATCGGTCGGCTCACTCCCGAGCCGTTCCAACATGCCTACGGTCCAGTCAGTTTTCTTGCCAGGCACTGCGAGGTGCTTGAGCCACGTCTCCAACTCACCCTCCCGAACAGAAAATATGCCGTAATCATCTAAGCTGTCGAAAAGCTGATCAGCCGCAGCTCTAGAGCTCGGGTCCAGCCCCGTCACCCCGCCACCGACCTTCATGTCAACGTTAGCCTTGGCAAAGGCATCTTTGATAGCAGAGCGTTGCTGTCCAAATCCGACGTGCAAGGCCTTTGGCAATTGAGCCGCTTCGAGCCAATCGGTCCAAGTCTTCCCACCATCTTTGAGTATATCCACGTCGGGTATTGCAGCCGTAGGCACTCCGAACTTTCGCAACGGACCCATCATCTCTCGAATTGTTTGCTTGTTCTGCGCGTTGACAAACAGGATCGAAGGATAGTCTGGGTTCTCCGCCGCAAGACGCGCATAGATTTCGCCGTAGAATGCACGGTCATTGTCGGACTCCGTGACTATCACACCGTCATGAAAAAGACCGGACACTATATTGGCGCTGCGCATGAGCGGACGTTTGAACATGGCCTCCAATTGACTGGGATCGACCATCTTTCCGCGTGATTTGCCGTTCGCATATTCCATGCGAACGACGCGAACATCCTTTGTTGCCTGCACACAGCCCATCAGAAAGTCCGGGCTATGCGTCGAAGCCATCAATGCGCCTCCGCGTTGGGCAACCAGTGAAGCCAAATTGCTTCCGAGTTTGCGCGCTAATGGAGGGTGCAGGAAGGCCTCTGGCTCATCAATCAAGATCGTATGGAACTCGCCAGATAGAGCCGCCGTTACAATTCCCGTAAAGGCTTGGACGCCATCACTTGCATCCTTGATGTGCGTGGCTCTTGAGTAAAAATCGCGAGCATCCTTGTTGAGCGATTGCTCATCCGCCGGTGGCGTTTCAGTGGAAAGTCGAATGCGCAGCTGACCCAAGTTTGTCGGGTCGATGACAAAGTGAAGTTGGAACGCTTCCTTGACTAACGAGCGCACCTTCTTTCTCGCAGCTTCATCCTGAAAAAGATGTGCCAACACGTTCCCTGGGAGAGACAGCAAATCTCCCCCAGGCTGATCGTTGGTTAGATTGAATCGAGAGCGACCATCGAGACGGATTAGACCCCATCTCAATACGGTGGAGGCCCACCAATCCCTTGGCTTTAGCGTCAGTTGCTGAAGCAGGGTTTGCCGGTCAACCTCCTGCGTCTGCAAACCTCCGTTCGGATAAATCCGACCGAAGACTACGTTACCCGGTGTTGTGGTCGGCCTGCGAAATGCATCGAACTTTTTGATATCAGCTTGCAGCTGCTTCTGACTAGGCCAAGCAATCTCGTAGTCCTTCAAAACGTGAAGGTCATGCGGGAATGGATTCTCGGAACCCGCACGCTCCAACTCACGAAGCACCAGGCTTTTTCCAGAATTGTTGGGGCCAACGAAGATGGTGATACCAGAAGCCGGGAGCTTCAGATCACCGTTTTCCGTAAACTTGAGTATTATCGAACTAAACATAGCTGCCCCCCCGCATTAGACGTTGAGTATCGTTCAACCCAACTACTTCAACCCCAACTGCGGCAGCCACACCATTTCCTGCGCGGTGAAGGGCGCCTTCTTGAAGCCGGTGCGCACGCCGCTGGCTTCGTTGAATTCCATCAGCTGGTCGGACTGCGCGGTGTAGGCGGGCCAGGCAGGGGAGCCGCAGGCGGGCGCGCCCGTCTTGATGAAGCCGGCCCAGCACGCGTGCATGAGATCAGCCAGCGGCGCATCCGGCGCGATGATGTCGCCCACATCCCTGCTCCACGACTTGAACACATAGGGCAGCTCGGTTGCGTGCCCCGCCTTCGTGCGTTTGCCGCGCAGCGCCTCGGGTATGTACGAGAAGTGGTAGAGATAGCTGGGCTGCCCCTGCGCCGTCTGCGCCGCCACCCAGCGGGCCGAGGCGCCGAACAGGCTGTCAGTGAAGATCACGCGCGCCAGCGCTTCATCGCCCTCCGCCGCTTCCTTCGGATAGACCATGCGCGCGACCGGCGGGATCTGCTTGAGTGTCGCCTCCGGCAGCGGGCTCGGCCCCATCAGCGTGTCCTCGCCCGAATTCCAGCCGATCATGATCGGCACGTCCGGGAACTTGCCATGCGCGATCGCCTGCGTCGGCGTTTCCGGCATTAGAGTACCGTCCGGGTACGGACCATATTCGCCGGCGAGCCCCGCCAGCTTCTCTACGGGCAACGCCCGCAGCTCCGCCGCTGTCGATTGCGCGCTCGCTCCCGCAGGCGCCAGCAGCTTCACGCCCTGCTCTTCCTTCTGCGCCACCGTCTGCACCGGATACCACCCGCCGCCCGACTGCACGATCGCCTGGCTGTACAGCCCGCGCGCCGACGGCACAGCCAGCACCGCCATGGTCGACAGCCCGCCCGCACTCTCCCCCGCCAGCGTGACCCTGGAAGCATCTCCCCCGAACTGCGCGATATTGGCCTTGACCCACTCCAGCGCCGCGATCTGGTCCATCAGGCCGTAATTGCCTGAACGTGGCCCCAGCGCCGGATGCGAGAGATAGCCCAGCGCGCCCAGCCGGTAGTTCACCGTCACCACGACGATGCCGTCCTTCGCGAAGCTCGTGCCGTCATAGATCCAGCCATTGCCCACGCGATGCGAGCCGCCATGCAGCCATACCATCACCGGCGCAGCCTTCGCCCCCACAGGCGCCGTCACGTTCAGCTGCAGGCAATCCTCAGACGTCGGCCCCCACGCGCCGCCCGTATTCGGCGCATCATTCGCCAGCATCGTCTGCGGGCACGAAGGCCCCGCCTTCACTGCCTCGCGCACGCCGCTCCAGGCTCTAGCAGCTGCCGGCGGCGCCCAGCGCAGCGCGCCCACCGGCGGCGCGGCAAACGGAATGTTGCGGAACACATTGACCCCGCCCTCAACCGCCCCCTGCAGCTCCCCGCCCGCCACCTTCACCCGCGGCGCCTGTCCCTCCGCACCCTGCACGCCCGCGCACCCCGCCAGCGCCAGCACAGCCACAGCTCCCAGCATCATCCGCATCGGCGTATCTCCCTGAAGTCTCTTGTTCCCCACCAGACCCCAATCCCGCCCCGCACTCAACCTCGCGCCTCAATCCGCCACCTCGCCCCAATCGTCCTCCTCGCCCAAGCCTTCCTCCTCGCCCCAGTCCTCCTCCTCCACCACGCCCGCCCCACTCACCGCCGTCTCGCCCAGGCTGCGCAGCGCCTCCACCCCCGGATCCGCCATCTCGATCACGCCCAGCACCGGCCGCGCCCGCATCCCCGTCTCCGGCGCCCCCGCCATCAGCCGCGCCAGCTTCTCCCCCTCGCCCGCAGCAATCAGCCCGATCGCCTCGCGCGTCAGCGCCCCCTGCTGCTCCACGAACGCGCGCCGCTCCCGCGCCCACGCATGGCCGGCGGCCACATTGGCCACCACCCGCCGCGTGATCTTGCCCGACAGCTCCAGCTCGAGATCCTTCTTCCGCCAGCCCCCGCGCAGCGCCCATCCCGCCAGCGTCTGCACCGACACATCCAGCAGCCGCGACACCTCCGCCCGGCTCACGCCCGAGCGCACCAGCCGTTCCGCCTCGTACTGCAATCCCATGAGTTCAACGCCCGACCGCGCCATGCACGCCTCCTTTTGCAAGGCGCATGATTCACCCAGGTCAGACCGGTGTAGGATAACTTTTTTCCGCAGCCCGCCACGCGCCTGACGCGCAACGCTTTTCGCGAAACAGGTTGGGGGATAGTCGCCGGCTACCGCGCCGCTACTTCAGCTTCACCGCGCCCACGCGCACCAGATACTCGCCCATCTTCTGGTGCAGCACGTTAATCGCCTTCAGCGGCCGCACCATCACTTTGAAGTGCGTGATCAGCCCCGCATCATTCCACGCGATGATATCGACGCCATTGATCTTGATCCCGTCGATCTCCGAGTAGAACTCCAGCACAGCGCTCCCCGCCGCGTGAGCGTCCTGCACAGCCGCGCCATCGAGCCATTCCCCGCCATAGCGGAAGTGCTCCGTGTTCAGAACTTCCAGAGCCCCGCGCAGGTAAGCGGCGACAATCGCCTTCCCCTGCTGCGGCGTATGCACGACGGGAGACTCGAACACGCAATCGTCCGCCAGTATCCCCGGCAACTCATCCGACCGCCGCTCCAGCGCAATCCGATGCCACCGCTCAATCACCGCCGGAATAGCCATGCGTGTCTCCGCTTTTTGCCTGCTCTGGCACTAGAACCGTCTAGCGTAGAATACACAAGAACGCGGCCTCCGCTCCCTCAGTTGAGGCTGTAGCGGTTCGGACCTTGACCTTGAAAGTTATTACAGAAACAAAGGAGCACGTCGGGGGCGAAATGCGCAATCCAGGTCGAATCAAAGCGCTTCAGGAAGCGCTTGCAGAGAGCAAGGCTGCCACTGCCAGCCTTCAGCTCAATGTCTTTGTAGCAGGCCCATACGTAGACTTGGAGAAAGACTATCCGCTTCCAAGCTATGGTCGCGCCTCTGCGCGCTTGCGGCATTATCTCGTCGATCAGATTGAAGGTGCCGGAAACGTTGTACAAGTCGGCGAACACGGCGCGCTGCTGGAAGAGGTTGGAAAGCGATATACACAGCTAGCGAATGCGCACGTTAGCGAGCTGACCATAGCGAAAGAAAAATCGCACGCATTGATCGTAATCCCCGATAGTCCGGGATCGTTTGCTGAACTTGGTACATGGGCTTCTGACGAAGCTCTCTGCAACAAGATGCTCATCCTTGCAGACCAAACGTTCAAAGACAGTAAGGGCTACGTCAATATTGGACCGTTCATTCTTGCTAGCCACTCTCACGCGCGCCTGCACTTTATCGACTACGCAGATCTGAAAGCCGCCCTAGCTATTGTGAGCGATTTTTTGGATTTCATCGCGAGCCGTGAGCAAGTTCGGCGGATCAAGAAATGAGCTTGTTTGACCTGTACATCCTATCGCTGAGGCTGGTTCAGCCCGCTCGCGTTCAAGACGTGTACAAGAAGATGATCAGTTTAGCAGAAGAGTTGAGCTCCGAGATTCCCTCCAAGGAATCTGTCTACAAACTGCATTCGGAAATGCGTGATCGCGGAATCATTTTTCAAGTCCGTAAAGGGTCATACTGGTTGTCGAATAAAACCAGCACAACCGCTGAAAGCTTTCGCTTTCAGCGGTGGGTAGATACGGAAAGGATTTTCTTGATGAAGGCCAGCCGCAAAGCTAAGGTTCAATAGCGAGGCGGCCATGGATGGGCTGCTGTATCAGCAGCCCGAGGGTTTGGTCGGACATACAAAGGCACGGGTGACAGCCAAGTCCCTCGCGTCGCTTGTGTTACAACCGACCCGAGCGACTTGTCTGTCACCCGTGCTCAAAGCAGTCCCATTGGATTGGCAAAAATGCCGCCTCGCAGCTATTTCGAACCGCCGGATAGTAAGCACCAGCTCGCCGTATTAGTTGAGCTGGGACGAACGGACATTCAAATAGGAAGATATGAAGCCGCTCCGTTGAGCGAAGCGTTTGACATCGCCGTGCTGATGGGAATCTCCCCTTATGCGCTTCGCTATTTCCTCATGTACCCGGCGAAACACTACAGGTCGTTCACCATCAAGAAAAAGCGCGGAGGTTTGAGGACAATAAATGCGCCGCGCACTTGGCTCAAAGTTGTCCAGTGGTGGATTCTGGACAACATACTCTCCAAGTACCCGCTACCCCCTTATGTTTTTGGTTTTGCCAAAGGACGTAACGCGGCCCAAAACGCGGACTATCACGCAGGTCAGTCACACATCCTAAATGTGGACATTGAAAACTTTTTTCCGTCGATTGGATTTACTCAGGTCGCGCAAGTTTTCGCGGCGTTCGGCTATTCGAGGCCCGTGTGCGAATTTTTAGCGCGGTTATGCTGCTTCAACGAAACCTTGCCGCAAGGAGCACCCACTAGCCCAGCCATTGCAAATCTGGTGGCTCGAGATCTTGACAAGGACCTTCTCAACTATGCCCGCACCCATGAACTAAAATACTCGCGGTACGCGGATGATCTGACCTTCTCATCGACAGCCAGAATTCCAATGCGGATGTTCGAGTGATCCGCCCCCTTTGAAGTGGTCCGCACTTAGATATGTTTTTGGAGCGGATGGAGTAGGTGGATGGCAAGGAAGCGTTACAAGCCGGAGGAGATTGTTGCGAAGCTCCGGCAGGTTGATGTGCTGGTCTCGCAGGGCCAGTCAGTGACCGATGCGGTGCGGTCGATCGGGGTCACGGACGTCACCTACTATCGATGGCGATCTGAGTTTGGCGGCCTGAAGACCGATCAGGTCAAGCGCATGAAGGATCTTGAGCTGGAGAACCAGCGGCTGCGCAAGGCGGTGTCGGATCTGACG
The DNA here is from genome assembly GCA_965229115.1 of Hyphomonadaceae bacterium. Classification (GTDB taxonomy): domain Bacteria; phylum Pseudomonadota; class Alphaproteobacteria; order Caulobacterales; family Hyphomonadaceae; genus UBA7672. The sequence continues at coordinate 2,957,062 of CBDDIR010000003.1, forward strand.
CTGGACAAGCTGATCCTGTCGGAAGCCGCCAAGGGAAACTTCTGAGCCCCGCGCGTCGCCGCGCCTGCATCGACCATGTCAGGTCGGAGCTGAGACTGTCCGAGCGCCGGGTCTGCCGTGTGCTCGGACAACATCGCTCCACGCAGCGCAAGCGGCCGCGGGGCCATGACGACGAGGAACGACTGACCGCCGACATTGTCGAGCTGGCCAGGCAGTACGGCCGCTATGGCTACCGGAAGATCGCAGCCCTGCTGCGATCCACGGCGGGCTGGGTCGTGAACGACAAGCGGGTCGAGCGGATCTGGCGGCAGGAGGGACTGAAGGTTCCTCAGAAACAGCCAAAACGCAGCCGTTTATGGCTCAGCGATGGATCGTGCATCCGCCTCCGGGCGGAGCGCCGCAACCATGTCTGGTCTTACGACTTCGTCGAAGACCGCACCCATGAGGGGAGGAAGTACCGGATGCTCAATGTCGTCGATGAGTTCACGCATGAATGCATCGCCATCCGCATCGAACGAAAGCTGAAGTCGATCGACGTCATCGACGTGTTGTCTGATCTCTTCATCACGCGTGGCGTGCCCGAACATGTTCGTTCAGACAACGGGCCCGAATTTATCGCCCAGGCAGTGCAGGAGTGGATCGCGGCAGTAGGCGCCAGGACCGCCTACATCGCGCCCGGCAGTCCGTGGGAGAACGGCTTCGTCGAGTCCTTCAATGCGCGATTGCGCGATGAACTTCTCAATGGCGAGATCTTCTACTCACTCGCTGAAGCCCGTGTCGTGATCGAGAGCTGGCGTCGTCACTTCAACGCCGTGCGTCCTCATGCATCGCTTGGATATCGCGCCCCGGCCCCGGAGGTCTTCATGCCGACGCTAGCCGGAGCATGGCCGGCTCCGCGTCGCGCAAGCGCTCCGCCAGCCATGCTCCGGCTAGCATCAGAGCGAGCAATGAACTAACAATCGACTTGGACCACTCGGTGGGGGCCGATCAAGGTGACCGCATGGAGGTCACGGGATTCAGCATAAATAGCTTCACACAACTACCTAGAACTTGGCGTAACACCACGCGTGGCCGACTGCATGACTACTTGAATGACAACCGCGGCAAGTATTCAGAGGACTATGTTCTTGGGTTGAGTGGTGCCCTGCTGGATCGTGGGTGTTCTAACGATGCAAAGCTTCGCCTGCTCGCCAGCCGAGTAGTAGAAAAAGTGAAAGCTTCTCGCCGGCCACCGATTGTCGAACCTACGCCGAAGGCTTCTGACACCGACTAGTTTCGAGATGCAATCTTGTTGGTGGCTTGTTGCCCCCCTCATCCCAACACCGGCATCACATCCACTGCGTCGCACGTGAAGATCGTCATGTGGGGATGGCCCAGGAACATGTCTGCGGCTTCCGCGTGTGAGGCGGCGCGCACCACGACATATACGGTGAGTGCGTTGACGACTTCCGCGATGCCGGCCTCCGAGACGCGCTTGGTGGGGCCGAGCGGGCCGCCCAGGTGGACGATGGCGTCGGCGTGGTCGTGTTCCCACTTCTGGATCGCAGCGACGCCGAGCGCGCCCTTCGCGGCCTGCTCCGCCTCGCTCATCGCATCCCACGCCTGCCACTTCGGGGATTTCTTGTTCGACGTGAACACGCCGAGATAATGCCCGCGCCGGCTCTCCAGCAGATGAGGCTTGGTCGTGCGTCCTTCGAGCGACATGAGCGTGGCGAGCCCCCGATAACCGATTGCAATCCGCAACCGGTTTAACTTGCCCGAGCTGCGGCGTGCTCGCAAGCGGAATTGCGCGGCTAGTGCCCGATGACCCGGAACAGCCAGCTCACCACGCCTCCCAGAACGCCATCGCCCAATGCGGTCAGCACCCAGTCGCTCGTCTTCTCCTTGGGCTTGCCCGCAGGGCTCTCCTTGCCCTTGGCATGGCGCTCGGTCCTGCGTTCGCTCCGGCGCCGTTTCTTGCCCACCGCAGGCGTCCCCTAGTCCGCAGGCGGCAGCACGGCCTCGATGCCGAGGCCGATCTCGGTGTCGCGCAGCTTCTTCACCTCATCGCGCAGGCGCGCAGCCAGCTCGAACTCCAGGTTGGCGGCGGCCTCGCGCATCTCCTTCTCGAGGCTGTCGATGACGCGCGTGAGGTTGTGGCCCTTCCCGATGTATTCGGCGCCCGCCTCCTCCATGCCCGGCAGCGTGTTGGACCGCCCGCGCTTGTTCGGGTCCCTGCCCTTCGGCAGCAGGCCCTGCGCCGCTTTCGACGTGACGCCCTCCAGCACATCCTTCACGCCCGAGAACACCGTCGTCGGCGTGAAGCCATGCTCGGCATTGTGCAGCTCCTGCCGCGCACGGCGACGGGCCGTCTCGGCCATCGCGCGCTCCATCGAGCCGGTGATGCGGTCGGCATAGAGCACGACGCGCGCCTCACTGTTGCGCGCCGCCCGGCCGATCGTCTGGATCAGCGAGGTTTCGGAGCGCAGGAAGCCTTCCTTGTCGGCATCGAGAATGCCCACGAACGCGCACTCGGGAATATCGAGGCCTTCGCGCAAGAGGTTGATGCCGATCAGGCAGTCGAACTTGCCCAGCCGCAGGTCGCGGATGATCTCGATGCGCTCGATCGTGTCGATGTCGGAGTGCATGTAGCGAACCTTCACGCCCATCTCGGTCATGTGTTCGGTCAGCTGCTCCGCCATCTTCTTGGTGAGGGTCGTGACGAGCGAGCGATAGCCCTTCGCCGCCGTCTGCTTCACCTCATAGATGCAGTCGTCGACCTGGTTCGCATTGTCCTTGTAAACCGGGCGCACTTCCACTGGCGGATCGATGAGGTGCGTCGGGCGGATGATCTGTTCGGTGAACACGCCGCCGGTCTGGTTCAGTTCCCACGGTCCCGGCGTCGCCGAAACGTGCACCGTCTGCGGCCGCATCTTCTCCCACTCGTCGAATTTGAGGGGTCGGTTGTCGAGACATGAGGGCAAGCGGAATCCGAATTCGGACAGCGTGAACTTGCGATTGAAGTCGCCCCGGAACATCGCGCCGATCTGCGGAATGGTCTGGTGGCTTTCATCGACGAATACGATCGCATTGTCCGGCAGGTACTCGAACAGCGTCGGCGGCGGCTCGCCCGCGCGCCGCCCGGTGAGGTACCGGCTGTAATTCTCGATCCCCGCGCAGCTTCCCGTCGCGGTCATCATCTCGATGTCGAACTGCGTCCGTTGCTCCAGCCTTTGTGCTTCTAGCAATTTTCCTTTTTGCGTCATGCTGGCCAGCGTCTGCCGCAGCTCTTCCTTGATGCTCTCCACCGCCTGGTTCAGCGTCGGCCGCGGCGTCACATAGTGGCTGTTCGCATAGACCTTGATCTTCTCCATCGGACGGGTCTGCTTCCCCGTCAGCGGATCGAATTCGGTGATGGCTTCCACTTCATCGCCGAAGAACGAAATCTTCCACGCGCGATCTTCCTGGTGAACCGGCCACACATCCATCGTGTCGCCCTTCATCCGGAAGGTGCCACGCCCAAACGCCTGGTCATTCCGCTTGTACTGCAGCGCCACCAGATCCGCCGCCACCTGCCGCGGATTCCGCGCCTCGCCCTGCGCGAGTTCGAAGGTCATGGCGGAATACGTTTCCACTGACCCGATGCCGTAGATGCACGACACCGACGCGACGATGATCACATCATCCCGCTCCAGAATCGCCCGCGTAGCCGAGTGCCGCATCCGATCGATCGCTTCGTTGATCGACGATTCCTTCTCGATGTACGTGTCCGTACGCGGCACGTAGGCCTCTGGCATGTAATAGTCGTAATATGAGACGAAGTACTCGACTGCGTTGTCGGGGAAGAAGGATTTGAATTCGCCGTAGAGCTGCGCGGCCAGCGTCTTGTTGTGCGCGAGGATCAGCGCGGGCCGTTGCACCGCTTCGATCACCTTCGCCATCGTGAACGTCTTGCCCGAACCGGTGACGCCCAGCAGCACCTGGTCGATCTCGTTGTCGTTGATGCCGTTGACCAGATCGCTGATCGCCTGCGGCTGGTCGCCTGCAGGTTCGTAGTTCGAGGCCACGGTGAACTTCCGTCCGCCTTCGAACTTCTCCCAGTTCCGTTCCGGCCTGTGCGGCATCCACAGCGGCTGGCCCTCGGCTACCGCCACAGCGTCCTTGATCTGCGCCGCGAACGCTGCACCCGGGCCTTCGCTCACGCCCTTCCGGCCCGCCTTCGCAGGAGACTTCGTCTCCGACTTGGGAGCTGCCTTGGACGCGCTCGGTTTAGCCGATTTGGAGGGTGGTTTCGCCATGCCCGCAATATGGGCCGTTCTTAATGCGTTCGCCAGTGCCGGGACAGCGTCCGCGGCGACATGCTGACAGTGCGGTGGTCAGAAGGACCCTATTTGTCCTGCGTCGAATCCACGACGGCGCCGACGGTCGCCCCCACCGCAGCGCCCACCGGCCCTGCGATGATCAGCCCGGTCGCAGCGCCGGTCGCCGCGCGCTGCTCCATATTCGTGCCGCAGCCGGCCAGCACGGACAGCCCGATGCCGGCAGCAAAGATCAGTGCGTTACGGATGATCATGTCGTGCCCCACGATTTTGTCAGCCCATCTTACCCGGACCGACGACCCGCTGCCAGACTTTAAACCTGAACAGCGCCGCCCCTGATGTGGACAGGCCGGACGCGAATTAATCCGCGCCCGGCCATTACAGCCCACCATCTGTGTCCGTCTTGCGACGGAAATTCCTATTTCGTTTCTTCGGCTTCGTTCACAACCGCGCCAACGCCTGCGCCGACAGCCGCGCCAACCGGACCTGCGACAACCAGACCCGTCGCTGCGCCCGTGGCAGCGCGCTGCTCCATGTTCGTGCCGCAGCCGGCAAGCATCGCAAAGCTCAGCAGCGCAACGGTCGGGGCAATAATCAGGGTACGGGTCATGTGCAGCTCCAGATAATCCATGTTTGACCTGTCACCAACGCAGCCCCTGGCAACGGGTTCCCTGCCTGCGCGTTAACCGCTGACGGCGCCGCAACGACGCCACAGTTTGGCTCAACTTGACGGGCCTTCTCCCGTGCTAGAATCCAGAGACAAGAGCTCTGAAACGCGTCGGGAGTCACTGTTCATGTCTGGTCCTACCCCTCGTGCGAAGACTGTCCGCCGCGCGGGCATTCTCGCGCTGATCGCGGCTGCGATCGCCGCCCCCCTCGCCCTCACCGGCATCATGGGCGCAAGCGCCTGGCAGGGCCCGGAATGGAAAACCGGCCAGCGCTGGTCGGATGGTCGCGAAGTCCAGTGGCGCGCCACCCGCGCGCTCGGCTGCGATGGCTCCAACGTCGAGATGCGCCTGGTCAACAACGCGACCTCGTCCGGCGAAATCGGCCTGAATGACATCACCTTCCAGTGCACGCGCTCGACGCCCTTCGATGCGCCTGCCCGCACCATCGGCATGGTCGCGCCGGGCGGCACGTTCAACGCGCCCGTCATCAACTGCGCTTGCGCGGAGCGTGGCGGCGTCAAGGAACTGATGTCGGTCTCGATTGAAATCCTGCGCGGCGAGAACTCGCAGTCCTACGCCAACGGCTGCTCCTACAAGGGCAACGTCGTCGCCGGCCAACGTGAGGGTCGCGGCGTTTATTCCTGCCCCGACGGCTACAGCTATGACGGCAACTACACCGCCGGCGAGATCAACGGCGTTGGCACCGAGAAGCTGACGAGCGGCGAAATCTATGTCGGCGCTTTCACCGCTGGCGAGCGCAATGGCCTTGGCCGCATGACCTATGCCGACGGCTCGATCTATGAAGGCGACTTCGTCCGCTCGAAGCGTGAAGGCAATGGCACGCAGACCTACAAGGACGGCTCCGTCTATGTCGGCGACTGGAAAGCCGACCGCCGCAACGGCGAAGGCGCCTACACCACCGGCGACAAGGTCTGGACCTATGACGGCGGCTGGCTGAACGATCGCCGCAGCGGCCAGGGCCGCCTCTCGGCCAACGATGGTTCCTACACCTATATCGGCGCCTTCGCTGACGATCGCCGCACCGGCCAGGCCACCGCCACCTTCGGCGATGGCCGCGTTTTCACCGGCACGTTCGTGAACGACCAGCAGCAGGGCCCGGGAGAGTTGACCTTCAAGGATGGCCGCAAGATCACCGGCCAGTTCCTCGACCACCGCCCGAGCGGCTCAGCCGTCGAAGTCGGCAGCGTCGCCACGATCAACGGTACGTGGGCCGAAGGCCTGCTGCAGGGCCGCGCAACCGTTCAATACGCAACCGGCGAACGCTTCGAAGGCCAGTATGTGAATGGCAAGCGCAACGGTCCGGGCGTCGACACGCGTCTTGATGGCTCGAAGGAAGAATGCCGCTGGATCGACGATGTGCGCCAACCGGCCTGCACGCGCGTCACCCCGAACGGCAAGCGGATCGAATACCGCTCGACCAGCCGGAACTAGAGACTAGGCAACCGCCGTGAGGGCCTGCAGGCGCAGGCCCTCCGCGAACATGTCCGCTTCCTTGTCGCGTCGGTCGAGCAGCCCCGCGACCTTCGCGTCATTCTCCCACAGACGCTTCATCGCGCGGATTTCGTCGGCGATCTTGTCGAATGCCCTCGCCTTCATGTGCGTGGCGATGTTGCGCATCTCCAGCCGCGAGTCCTTGTTGGCGAGACTGTCGCCGCGATTGAACACCAGCGACACCAGCGCGCCCATGCTGAGGTCGTGCAGCTCCAGCGTGTTCTCGAAGCAGCGCTCGGTGCGGAAGGTGTAGGTCGGCATCATGATGTCGGTGAAGACGGCGAAGGCCGCTTCCAGCGAGATCGCGATGTCCTTCAGCCCGGCGACCGCCAGCTTGCGTTTCTCGAGATCTGGCTCGCCGACGCCGCAATAGGGAACCAGCCGCTCGATCACATCGGCGGCCAGATGCAAACCCCAATGCTCGCGAACTTCGGCTGCCGTTGCATGGCGCAGGTCGTAGCCTACGCCGATGGTGAGGCCAGAGGCTGCGCCCGGCCAGCACGGCGCCTGCAGGAATTTGCGGTAGTACGCGCCGCTGGAAATCTCGAAGCCCGCGATGAAGTCGCCGCACTGGCGCGGCAGCTTGCGATCCGACTTGCGCTCGATGCTCTCGAAGGCAGGACCTTCCTCGTAATCGGCATAGCCGCGCAGGGATTCGAACGTGGCTTCGTTCTTGGCTGCAACAGGCGGCGCAGCCACGGGCGCTGGAGCTGGCGGCGGCACGGGCGCTGGCGCGGGACGCGGTGAAGCGCTGGCCGACGCGCCGCCCAGCGCCGCCTGGAACGCTTCCGAGATCGCGCGCAGCGACATGCCCTGGTTGGCCTGATAGCGCACCGCATCGCCGAACTTCGCATCGATCGGCTGCACCGCGCCGCGATGGTGGATCGCCAGCAGCTCCAGCGTATCGGCATCGAACACCGGGCTGCCCGATGAACCCGGTTCGGTCGGCGCGCGATACTGCACGCGCACGGGCTTCGCACTGAACGACTGGCCGACGGCTGGGCCATCGTGATCGAGCAGCAGGTTGTTGTTGAACGTGATCTCCAGCGGACGCCCATCCGGATGGCCGAGCACAAGCACGCGTGGACGCGTGCTGCGCTCGCCCGGCTCGAAATGGCATTTCGGCAGGTAGGACGAAATCGACGCCGGCGTGAGGTTTGCCGCGAACTGCGGATGACCGTCGAGTTCGAGGATCGTGCAGTCATGTCCACTCGTCGCCGGCGACCACCACAGCGTGCGCAGCGCCTTGAAGCGTTGCCCGGCGCCGGCCATCTGGAATTCGATCTGCGCGCCTTCGCCCGGAATAGCGCCGTGCTCGCCCGTCGGCGAGATCACGTGCGCATTGGTGAGGAACAGCCATTCGCCGATCTCGTGGCGCTGGATCAGCGCCTCGTTCTGCACGAAGTCGCGCGTGCGAACGAGGAAGCCCGTGCCCTTCGGCTTGTCGCCATGGCGCACCATGCCGACAAAGCTCGACATGCTGAGCGCTTTGTAGGCGGTCTGCACCGATATGCCGGTCTCGCCATCGAAGATCGCCTCGAAGCGCGCCTTGTCGGATGCGTTGAGCAGATGCTCCACGCCCTGCTGGCTCAAGGTTGCGCCATTGTCGGCGCCCATCAGCGCCATCTGCAGGCCTTCGACCACATCGCCATTTTTGGTGCCGACCGTGATCCCCCAGATCGTCTGGATCTGGCGCAGCGCCGCGTGCAGCGCGAAGGCATTGCGGATGTTGGCGCGCGCATATTCATCGAGCCTGCGCCGCGCCTCGGCATAGTCGCCCAGCGCCAGCGCAGCCTCGGCGGCGTTGGCATAATCCCAGTCGGGGATGTTCGGGTCCTTGCGATCGATGTCGCCGCGAATGCGCTCGGCCAGCTTGGTGATGTGCTTGGCCGACAGGTCCTTCGGCACGGTCATGCCTGCGCGCTGTCCCGCCATGGCGAGCGCCATCACGTTCACGTCGTGATAGAGATTGGCCGGATCGTTGGAATGCTTGCGGCCAAGCCGGTAGAATTTGAGGCTGGTGTCGAACGCCAGTTGCCGCGCACGCATGCTCTGGAAATCGATGCCGACGAAGCGTTCCTTGTGAACGCGGCCGAGCGATCCATAGATGTCCGACAATTCCGGATCGCGGCGCTGCTTCGCCAGATCCTCGGCCTGTTTCAGCATCAGCTCCGCCGACGCCGTCTCGCCCAGTTCGATCAGCGCCTGCGCGTGCAGCTTCATGAACAGCGGCTGGCGTTCGCCCTGCGCCATCAGCTTCTCGCCGATCAGCTTCATCTCGTTGAAGCGCCGCGCCGAACGCAGGCAATGCATGATGCGCTTGATCGGCATGTGCGCGAACGGCGGCGAGCCGATCTGGATGTCAGCGACAGCAGCCGTCGTGTAGGTGCTCACCGCCAGCAGATCGCCTGCATCGACAGCCTTCGGCAGGCGATCGGCAATCTCTTCCAACGTCAGAAGCTCGGCCTTGCCCTCAAGCCCGCCCGTCGTGACGGAGGCGACAGCAGCGGCAGCCTCATCGCCCTTGAAGCGCGCCTTCAGCGCATCGGCCATCACGGCATCCAGCGTCGGCCGCTCCGGCGCGCCCTCGCCTATGCCCTCGAAGCCCGTGCGCGCCTCACGGAAGCTCTTGAACCGCTCGCGCGCCGACTTCACCAGATTGTCCTGATCCGCCTTCAGCAGATCCGGCCACAGCGCAGCAAGCCCTGCATATTCCTGGATCAGCGCCTTCACGCGCTCCTCGTCGGCGCCCTTCTCGATCTCCTCGATCACCTGGTCGAACTTCTTGCGCAGGCGCGGGATCATGTGCGCGTCGTCGCGCGTCTCCAGCGCCTCGATCGAGATCACGACATACGACCGGCGCAGCGGCGCTTTCGTCGCGTTGTTGATCAGCTTGCCATTGGCAAAGCCGAACACGAGCCCTTCGTCCGCCTTGCCCATGTCGGAGTACAGCGCATAAACGCCCGTCGCCGGCGCATCGACCGACTTCATCAGGCCGAGTTCGAAATAGTTTCCATCCGCCGTCAGCAGATCCACCGCATTGGCCACCGCGCCAATCGTCTTGGCCGCCTCACCGATGAACGGCGTCGCCGCCTTCTCGGACAACTCCGCGACCTTCTTCAGCAGCTCCTTTGCACGCGCCGAATTGCGCACCGACAAAAGACCCAGCGCCAGGTTCAGCTGACCGGCATAGGGCGAGGCATTGAACAACACGACTTCGCCCAGCGTCTCGCGCGCATCGCCGCGCAGACCTTCCGGATTGAAGCCGCTCGAGATCGCCTTCGCAAAGCCCGCCGGATCGCTCGAAATCTCGCCCAGCCCCACGCCCGCATAAACAAGCGGCAGCTTCGACGACAGCAGGTTGCCCGCATCCGGCAGGCGCGCGGCAAGCATCCGCACGCGCACATATTCCTCGCCCTTGCGCAGCGGGCGCGAGGAAGCAACTTCCGGCAGCAGGGTCATCAGCGTTTCGCGGCGCGGCTTGCGCAGCGCGCTCACCGCCAGATCGCCAAGCTTGCTGACGATGTCTTCCTCTTTCCCGCCGGCCATAACCGCCCCTCAACTCCACAGGCCGCCCGCAGTACGCTGTCACGTATCCGCGGTCCGGCCGGCAATTCCCCCCACGAAGTGATAACGCCCGAAGGCGCCCCGGAATGCCCACCCGACTAAATCGCGCAACCAGCGCATTGCCAAGCCGCACTTCCCGTAATGTTGGCCCGGAATGCAGCGGCGCCTGCGCGCGAGCCGTCGCACCTGTATGAAAAGCAACGAAAAACGCCGCGACCCTGAGGCCGCGGCGCTTGTTTGTTTCGCAGCAGTGACGGCTGCTATTCCTCGTCGTCGCCATCGCGCGAGGCGGATGTGCCTTCGCGGTCAGCCTTGCGGCCGGCTTCGAGAATGCCGGGCATCGCGTAATTGCCCTCGTGGCAGGCGTATTCGTACATGCCGTTGACCGAGTTCAGCGACATCTGGCCTTTCCAGTTCTGGGTGTACAGTTCCGGATCGATCACCTCGAACTCGTAGAACACCTGCTTGTCGTTATAGCGGGTGAAGCGCTCGATGATCTTGCCGCTGTCGCTCAGGCGAACGCTGCCGCCGCCGCGCTGCATGTTCACCGTCTCGACTACCAGCGTGTCGCCTTCATACCAGCCGATCGAGTCGCCCATCCACGGGGCCAGTTCCTTCGGCCTGTGCTTGGCATTGAGCGGGATGATGCGCGCGTCGTGGATCATCTCGCTTTCGATGATGACGTGGTTCGGCGACTGCATGATGCGCGTCGTGTTGTTGTACAGGTAGTTGCCGATCGGCGGGCCCGACGTGCCGAGGATGAAGCAGCGCTCGTTGAGGTTGCGCTCTTCCGGGTTGTTGTAGCCGTAGTTCTTCTCGCGCACCGGGCGCGGACCCGCGCCGCCCTCGCCGCCACGTCCCGTCGCGACGCCAGCCTTCGCCGGCACCTGGCCGTTCGCCGGCTCGACGATCCACGACGTCCGCCACGTGCCCTTCACCAGCGCGTAGTTGTTGCCCGGATCAATCCAGAACGAGTTGTAGCCACGGCCGGAGTTCAGATCCTTGCCGTCGAGCAGCGCTTCGCCCTTCTGACCGTCATCGGTCTTCTGGCGGATGTTCTGCGGATTGTTGTCGCGCGCGTGCGCGGCCTCATCGTCCGTCATGACGAGGTTCTGCTTGGGCGAGCGCGTCAGGCGCGTGTTCGACGCATTCGACCAGACGCCGCCCATGTCGGGCTTGCCGTCCGCCAGGCGCGGAACCTTGTAGCCCGGCTCGACCGAGGGAGCGTTGATCGCCGCCTGATCGGTCTCCGCGCCGGCCTTGGTGATGCCCGACTTCATAACGCCCAGGTCGACGCCGACACCTTGGGCGAAAGCAGCCCCGCCGCCGGATACGGCGAGCGCAAGCGTGACGGCTGCCAACGAAACGTGGCGCAGTTTCATGATCAAACCTCCCGAAGGCCGGCTTTGCCGGTCCATATTATCGTAGGGAGATAGATGCCGAATTCGGGTGAGTGCCACAAGCCATCAGCCTGCCGTAAGGGCGGCTGATCGCGCCAATTTGAGCGCATCACTCGCGTGGAGCTAGAAAACCCTAGCTCTGGCCGTCCAGCACAGCCTGCACGAGAGCGACCGCATCCGGGGCATCCCAATGCGCCGGATAGACCAGCCGCGCGACTTCCTTGCCCGTTTTGTCGTAGATGATGGTCGCCGGCAGCGCGCCCGTCTGCGCCTCGCCGTTCACCGCCAGCTCGCCGTCATAATAGAATGGCAGGTCCGTCCCCACGAGTTCCTTGAACTTCGCCAGCGTGGTTTCGAGCGTCACGCCCTTCCCGAAGCCGAACGCGACCGGCACGACCACCACGTCCTTGCCCTCGAAAGCCTTCTGCAGCTTCGCCAGGCTCGGCATCTCTTCCACGCACGGGCCGCACCATTCGGCCCAGATGTTGTAAACCACGACCTTGCCCGAATACTGGGCAAACGTGTGCTCCTTGCCCTCGGCATCGACGAATTTGGCCTTCGGAATCGACAGTTCCGTGTCGAGATCGAGGTTCTCGAACTGGCCGGTTTTAAACTTCGCCAACTGGCTCGTGCTCGCCGGCGCAGGCGTTTCAGCCGCAGCCGCAGTTTCCGTCGTCGCGGGAGCCTCTGCCGCAGGCGCGTCTGCTGGCTGGCATGCCGCCGCGAAGAGTGCGAGAAGCGCGGCGGAAATTACAGGGCGCAGGCTCATGACGAAGAATCCTGAAAGCAATCAGCCCGAGAGCGGACGCTCTCAAAGCAACGAAATGTGGGGCGGCCGGTTCTCGGCCCGTCCCGATCAAGTCATGGAGGCGATAAACGCGTCAATCGACGTGGACAAGCGCCTGGCAGAGCAGGACATCGCCGGCTCGAAGGCCCATGCCGCCATGCTCGCGAAAACCGGCGTGATCTCCGCCGCTGACGAATCCGCCATCCAGAAAGGCCTCGACCAGGTCCTGTCCGAGATTCGCGAAGGAAAGTTCCAGTTTTCCAAGGCGCTGGAAGACATCCACCTCAATGTGGAATCACGCCTGAAGGAAATCATCGGCGAGGCTGCAGGCCGCCTGCACACCGCCCGTTCGCGTAATGACCAGGTCGCTCTCGATTTCCGCCTGTGGGTCAAATCCGCGTGTGAGACCCGCGTCGAGCAGATCACCGCCCTGATGAAAGCCCTCGTCGCGCAGGCCGAAACCCACGCCGACACCGTCATGCCGGGCTTCACCCACCTGCAGACGGCCCAGCCCGTCACCTTCGGCCACCATCTGATGGCCTATGTCGAAATGCTCCACCGCGATCGCAGCCGTTTCTCGGATGCAATCGTGCGTATGAATGAGAGCCCGCTGGGCGCCGCCGCCCTCGCCGGCACCGGCTTCCCGATCGACCGCCACATGGTCGCCAAGTCGCTCGGCTTCGACCGTCCGATGGCGAACTCACTCGATTGCGTCTCCTCGCGCGACTTCGCGCTGGAATCTCTCGCCGCCGTCGCCATCTGCGCGCAGAACCTCTCGCGCCTTGCCGAGGAGATCGTGATCTGGTCCTCCGCCCAGTTCGCCTTCGTGCGCATGAGCGACGCCTGGTCGACCGGCTCCTCGATCATGCCGCAGAAACGCAACCCGGACGCCGCCGAACTCGTGCGCGCGAAGTCTGGCCGCGCGATGGGCTCGCTCGTCCAGCTGCTGACGATCATGAAGGGCCTGCCCCTCGCCTATTCGAAGGACATGCAGGACGACAAGCTGACGACGTTCGAAGCGTTCGACTCGCTCGACCTCTCGCTGCAAGCCATGACCGGCATGATCTCCACGATGACGCCGAACAAGGAACGCATGCGCGCCAGCGCCTCCTCCGGCTTCTCCACCGCCACCGACCTCGCCGACTGGCTGGTCCGCGAACTCAACATCCCGTTCCGCGAAGCCCACCACATCACCGGCGCCGCCGTGAAAGCCGCCGAAACGGCCAACATCGCTCTCCCGGATCTTCCGCTCGCAGAACTCCAGAAGCTCGAGCCACGCATCACCGACAAGGTCTTCGCCGTCCTCACGGTCGATGCCTCAGTCGCCAGCCGCAAGAGCTACGGCGGCACAGCGCCAGAGCGCGTGCGCGAGCAAGTGGCGGCTTGGAAGATCAAGCTGGCCGACGCCGAAAATATCTGATGGCTATCAAACAGCCATTAGGATTGAAGGAATATATCGATCGAGCTGGCGCGTTCCTGCCTGAGAATGACTGCAACACTGCTCAGGAATTTTTGAACGCCAAAGAATGGGCGCTCGCCGTTGAGCATATTGCGGACAGATTGCTCGATCTGGACATTCAGGTGGCAAAAGACTTCGCGGTCGAGACGCTGTTGTGGCTTTCAAAATTCAACTCCCAAGAACGCCAACGACGCATTCGAGAATTAGCCAACTTGTAGGGTGGATGTTGGCCTAACCCCAGCAACACTGGTTATACCGCCGCCATGCCCACCCGCCTGATCCCGCCCCTTTTTGTACTGCTCTGGTCCACCGGCTTCATCGGCGCGCGGTACGCGATGCCGTATTCCGAACCGTTCAGCTTCCTCGCCCTGCGCTGCCTGCTCGCCTTCCTCATCCTCGGCGCGCTGACGCTCATTCTGTCATCGAAGAAGAAGATGAGCCTGCGCCAGATCGGCGTTGCGATGGTCGCGGGCATGCTGATCCACAGCCTCTATCTCGGTGGCGTCTTCTGGTCCGTCGCCCATGGCCTGCCCGCCGGCATCTCCGCCCTGATCGCAGGCATGCAGCCGCTGCTCACGGCCGTGCTCGCCATGCTCGTGCTCAACGAGAAGGTCATCGCGCGCCAATGGATCGGCCTCGTCGCGGGTCTTGCCGGCGTGCTGCTCGTCCTGTGGCCAAAGCTCGGCGTCAGCGGCACAGGCATCAACGCCGCCACCCTCACCGCCAGCGGCATCGCTCTCATCGCCATCTGCGCCGGCACGGTTTGGCAGAAGCGCTTCGGCACACGCGACAACCCGATCGGCGACACCACCTGGCAGTATGTCGGCGCGACTATCCCGCTCGCTATCGGCTCGCTGGTCTTCGAAACGCGCACGTTCAACTGGAATGGCGAGCTGGTCTTCGCCCTCGTCTGGCTCACGCTCGTCCTGTCGATCGGCGCGATCTTCCTGCTGATGACGATGATCCGCGAAGGCGCCATCGCGAAGGTATCCTCGCTCTTCTACCTGGTCCCCGCCGCCACCGCGATCATGGCCTGGGCCCTCTTCGGCGAGACCCTAACCCCTGTGCAGCTGGCCGGCATGGCCGTCACAACCTTCGGCGTCGCCCTGGCAACCGCACAGCGGAAGGCGGCAAAAGCCTAACCGGATGACAGCCCAGTCATGCACCCGCGCTTGACCCTGCCAGCCGCCCGTCAGAATGTGCGCGCCATGCGTACCCTGCTCGTTCTTGCCCTCTCCGTGACAGCTCTCTCCGCCTGCGGCCTGCGTGGCCCGCTTGAGCGGCCGGTGCCACTGTGGGGCAATCCGCCCAGCGAAGGCCCGAATGATCCGCGCGTCCTCAAGGCGGCGAAGGAAGCCGCCGACGCCGAAAAGGCCCGCAAGGACGCCGAGCAAAAAGCCGAAGACGAAGCCCGCCGCCAACGCCTCGAACAACAGGCCACACCGCCCGCAGCTACGACGCAGCAATAGTCCCGTTAAGGATAATGGTCAGCCTCTGATGGCATTGGACTTGCGTGGGACTGCCCACAATGGTGTCCGGACCCCTCATGCCTGCTAGCGCCGCCACATCGACGGACAATCGCTCGCTTGTCGTCTGCATTGCAGAAGACAGGCAGTCGTGCGAGCCGGCCGTGCGCGTGCTGATCGCGAGCCTCAACAGACATTGCCCCGGATTACCGATCCAGTTCTTTGCGCCTAACCCGACGCCCGCGCTGCGCCAATGGCTGGCAAACCGCCCGGATGTCACCCTGAACGACAAAGGGGTCCACGGCGGTTTCGGCGGCTTCAACGTCAAGCCGCAAGCGCTTACCGCCCTGCTTGATCGCGGCTTTGACGAGATCATCTGGATCGACGCCGACATTGTCGTCGTCTCCGATTTCCGCGCGTCTATCCAAAAGCACGCTCCCGACGTCGTAGTGGCCACCGAAGAGGCCACGTTCAACCAGCGGGAAGACACGACAATCTTTACGACCCTCTGGGGTATGACCGTTGGCCGCCCAGCGAAATGCACCGTGAACTCCGGCGTCGTACGTATTAGCCGTCGCCACCAGCCCCTGCTGAAACGCTGGATGGAGTTGCTTGCCGATCCGGCTTACCGCGCATCACAGAAGAAAACCTGGCGCGAGCGTCCGCCGCATCATTTCGGCGATCAGGAGGTTCTCACCGGCCTCCTCGGCTCGAAGGATTTTGCCGACGTCCCGCTGGTGCAGCTGCGTTGTGGGAAAGAGATCGTCCAGTATTTCCGCGCCACTGGCTATAAGACGATGGATCGGCTCCGCCACCTCTCCGGCCGCAAGCCGTTCTTCGTCCACGCCCTCGGCTACAAGCCCTGGCTGCCACCCGAACCGCTGGAGAGCAATTCCTTCGGTGACCGTTTCAACCAGCTCTATCAGGACGTTTCGCCCTACCTGGCCTATGCTGGCAAATACCGAACTGAACTCGAAGATACGACTTGGCTGAAACCGCGTTCTACCGGCGTGCGCATTCTCCGCTGGTTGTCATTTGGCAACCCCGCCCTGCTCGGCTTCCCGCTTGCTATATTTGGCGATCTTGTGTGGGCGTCTCGCAAGGCCCGCAACGACCGCGCGCAAAACGCAGCTATCGAAACGGCTTAGACAAGCCGGGGTGACATGCCACCCCGCTTCCGCTACCCCCGATGCGGGGCAAGGCTGGAACGAAACGATGCATCACTTCGCATATCGCAATGGCGTTCTTCACTGCGAGGACGTGTCTCTCGAAGCTGTCGCGCGCGAGCTCGGCACGCCCGCCTATGTCTATTCCGACGCCACGCTGCGCCGGCATTACCAGACGCTTGCCGAAGCCTTCAAAGGCCGCGACGTGCTGATCGCGTTCGCGGTCAAAGCCAATTCTAACATCGGCGTTCTCGCCACGCTCGCCGCTGAAGGCGCGGGTGCAGATGTCGTCTCGGGCGGCGAAATGCTGCGCGCTCTCGAAGCCGGCATCCCGGCCAATCGCATCGTCTTCTCTGGCGTCGCCAAGACCGCCGAGGAAATGAAGCTCGGCCTCGAGCGCGGGATCCATCAGTTCAACGTGGAATCACTCCCCGAACTCCGCCGCCTGTCGGACGTCGCAGCCGCGATGGGCAAGCGCGCGCCGATCGCCTTCCGTGTGAACCCGCACGTCGAAGCCGGCGGCCACGCCCACATCTCCACCGGTTCGGCCGAGCACAAGTTCGGCATCGCCTGGCACGAGGCCGAAGGCTTCTTCGAGGAAGCCAGCCGCCTGCCCGGCATCGATCCAGTCGGCATCGCCGTTCACATCGGCAGCCAGATCATGCGCGTCGAACCCATGCGCGCGTCATTTGACAAGGTGGTCGCCCTCGCTCGCCGCCTGCGCGACCGTGGCTTCGCCATTTCGCGCATCGACTTCGGCGGCGGCCTCGGCGTGCCGTATAAAGACGGCGACGACCCGGACAGCCCGACCATCTACGCCCAGCAGGCCCGCCAGGCCCTCGGCGACCTCGACGTGCAGCTTATCCTGGAACCGGGGCGGTTAATCGCGGGAAATGCCGGAGTTTTGATCTCCCGCGTGGAGTACATCAAAGAGCGTGACGGCCGCACTTTCGTGATCCTCGACGCCGGCATGAACGACCTGCTGCGCCCGGCCCTTTACAGCGCCCATCACGACGTCCTGCCCGTCAGAACCCCTGAAGTTGGGGCTCCCCGCAGCGCTGTCGACCTTGTCGGCCCTATCTGCGAGAGCACGGATCGTTTCGCCAAGGATCGCCCCATGCCCCCGCTGAAAGAGGGTGATCTGGTGGCCTTCATGACGGCAGGCGCATACGGCGCCACATTGTCGTCCCAGTATAATTCGAGACCACTGGTTGCAGAGGCGCTGGTTCGAGGCGATGCTTGCGTGGTCATCCGTCGCAGGCCGACTTTCGACGAAATGATCGCGCTGGAACGGGTTCCAGACTGGACCGCCCAATAGGAACACAGGTTGGCTGACGGATTTGGCCTCAGGGAGAAGCTGGACGCCCGGATCGCTTCGGCGCGGCGCAGCCTCTTCTGGCCGGCCCTCGTCCGTTCCGTCCTGCCAGCACTCGTGTGGTTCGCGGTCTTCGCCGTCTTCTGGTTCAGCGGTCTCTACACCGCCATGCCGCTCGAAGCGCAGGCGACCACCGGCGTCATCTTCTGGGTCGGTTTCATCACTGCCGGCCTGATCGGCTGGAAAGTCTGGCGCGCCCCGTCCGACGATGAAGCGCGCGACCTGATCGACAGCGCCATCGAAGGCCGCCCGCTCTCCACCTGGACCGACCGCCCAGCCAAGCCCGACACCACCGGCTGGACGCTCTGGCAGGAACACCGCGACCGCATGGCGGCGCTCGCCACCAAGGTCGGCAAGCTCGACGTCCGCCCGCAATGGAAACAGGCCGATCCGCTCTATCTCCGCCTCGCCGCTCCGACGCTCATCATCCTCGCCGGCGCCTACGCCAACGTCGCAGCCCCTGACCGTCTCTATCGCGGCCTCTTCCCCGATTTTGGCGCCCTCTTCGGCGCCCACACGCTGAAGATCGAAGCGTGGATCACACCGCCCGCCTACACCGGCTCGGCCCCGTTCGTGCTCACCAGCGGCGAAGCGGCGAAAGCGCCGGAAGGCTCGGAAGTCACCCTGCGCGTCATCGGCCCCGGCGCGCCGCAGATCATTGTCTCGCCCGTCGATGGCGGCACGGTCACCCTGCACCCGCTGGCCGACATCCAGAACGCCTACGAAGCCCGCGTCATCGTGAAAGAGCCGATGAGCATCGCGGTGAACTACTGGGGCACGCGCGCCAATTTCCCCTTCACCATCATCGATGATGCGTCTCCCACCGTATCCTTCGTCGAACCGCCCAAGCTCGGCGAGGGCGACCGCACCGAATTCAAATACAAGGTCGCTGACGACTACGGCGTCGACAAACTCGAGCTCGTCTTCTTCGGCCGGAAAGACATTCCCGCCACCGCCGGCGTGATCGAAGACCTCGTGCCCGTCGAAACCGTCGCCCTCGCGCCGACGGACGAAGAAGGCGAATACAGCCAGGATCTCGTGCGCCATCGCTGGGCCGGCATGGATCTGAAGGTGAAGCTGCGCGCCACCGACGCGGCCGGCCAGGTCGCCGAAAGCGATGTCGTCGACTATCGCCTGCCCGAGAAGATCTTCCTCCAGCCCATCGGCCGCATGGCGCAGGAAGCCCGCGCCACCCTGCTGCGCAACTGGGAAGAATACAAAGTCCCCGTCGGCGAGGACAACTTCACCAACGTCCAAGGCAAGGGCTACGACGCCATCGCCACCGCGCCCGCCTCGCGCCTCAGCTGGGCCCCGAAAGAAATCAAGCGCTCCGTCATGCTGCTCGACGCCATGACGTGGAAGCCGGAAGACTATTTCCAGGACCCCGTGATCTTCATGGGCCTGCGCAACGCCCACGCCATCATCGACAGCGCCCGCAACCGCGAAGAAGCCGAAAGCGCCGAAGGCCTCCTGTGGGACATCGCGCTGCAAGCCGAATACGGCAGCGTGGCCGATGCCGCAGCCGCGCTTGAAGCTGCCCGCCGCGCGCTCGAAGACGCGCTCCGCCGCGGCGCATCGGAAGAAGAAATCAAGCGCCTGATGGATATGTACGAACAGGCGGTCGAGAACTACCTCGCCGCCCAGATGGCCGAGGCGCTGCGCAACGGCAACGTCACGCAAGGCGGCGACCAGCAGCAGGGCATGCAGGGCGGCGGCATGCAGATGGGCGACGACGAGCTCACGCGCATGCTCCAGGCGCTGCGCGACCTCGCCGAAACCGGCGCACGCGATCAGGCCCGCCAGCTTCTGAACGACATGCAGAAGCTGATGGATAAAATGCAGAACATGCAGATCCAGATGGGCCGCGGCGGCACGCAGGGTCAGCAGCCGGATGGTCCGATGAACCGCGCCATGAACCGCGCGCTGCAGGACACCAACCGCGCCATGAACGATCAGCGCGACCTCAACGACCAGGTCGAGGAAGCCGAACGCAATGGCGGCAGCCCGCAGAAGGGCCAGGAACTCGCCGACCAGCAGCGCCAGCTCCGCGAACGCCTCGAACAGCAGATGCGCTCGGGCGGCGGCCAGCCGCAGCAACCGCAGCAGAACGGCCAGAATGGTCAGCAGGGCCAACAAGGCCAGCAGGGTCAGGGTCAGCAACAAGGTCAGCAAGGTCAGGGCCAGCAAGGCCAAGGGCAGCAGGGCCAGGGACAACAGGGCCAAGGCCAGCAACAAGGTCAGGGTCAGGGCCAGCAGCCCGGACAAGGCCAGCAGCAGGGTCAGAATGGCATGGGCGGCCAAGGCAACCAGCCCGGCCAGCAACCGGGCCAGACACCCGGCCAGGGTCAGGGCCAAGGCCAGCAAGCCGATCGCGGCGGCCCCGGCGGCCAACCGGGTCGCCCCGGCGTCGAAGGCGATGGCCGCTATGGTCAGGAATCCGATCGCACCCGCCGCCTGCTCGGCAACGCCATCGAAATGCAGAAGCGCGCCGAAGAAGCCCTCCGTCGCGGGGACTTCGCCGCCGCGCGCGAAGCGCAACAGCAGGCCATGTCATCGCTGCAGGACCGCTCCAGCGAACTCGCCCGCCTCAACGACGAGAACGATCCCAACGCCCGCGAGGAGCGCGACCAGCGCGACGTCCTCGGCCGCCTGAACAATGGCGACAGCGGCTATGGCGACAACGTGAAAATCCCCGAAGAGATGGACCGCCAGAAAGCGCGCGAAATCCTCGACGAAATCCGCCGCCGCGCCGGCAACCGCGCCCTCACCCGCGAAGAACTCGAATACCTCAACCGCCTCCTCGAGCGGTTCTAGGTTTCGCTGCTACGCGCTCGTCCTTCGACGGACGCACGCTGACGCGTGCTGCTCAGGATGAGCGCTAAACGGCTGGCGGCTGGGTAGCGCTCATCCTGAGCAGGCCCGGAGGGCCGTCCGTCGAAGGACGAGCGCGTACTCCACACTATCTCGGAAACCGAACGCCTAAGCGTCCTTGATCGCGCCTACAAACGGCAGGCCGCGCATCGCGCCCGCATCGTCCATGCCGTAGCCGACCAGATAGCGGTGCGGCGCATCCCACGCCCACGCATCAAGACCTTCAGCCACCGCCTCCGGCTTGCGTGCAAACACGCAGGTCAGCACTTCGCTCGCGCCCTTGTGCAGCATGTGGTCGCGCGCGAACGAAATCGTCCGGCCGCTATCGAACACATCGTCCACCAGCAGGATGCCGCGTCCCTCGACCGGCCGCGCCACATCGGCGCGCACCAGCATCCGGCCCGAACTCTCGCGCGCATCGGCATAGCTCTCGAGCCACAGCCCGTCGAACCCAAGATCAATCCCGCGCCGCGCAAACGCCCGCATCAGGTCAGCCGCAAACGGCGTCGCCCCCAGCAGGATCACAACAGCCGTCCACGATCCCGTCGCCAGCTTGGGCGCCAGCTTCTCGGCCAGGATTTCGATCCGCGCATGAACCTCGTCCGCGCTCAGCAGCACGTCGACATTGGCCGGAACCGAACGGTCAGTGATGGTCAGCTCCCCCGGCAGCGGGCTTGGCGGCAGGCGCTGCAGGCGCCGGCACAGGATGCGCCGGTCCGCCAACAGGCGATGCGTCTGCCGTAGCATGCTCATCCGCGCCGTCACCGCCAGACCAGGCCGGCGCTTCTTCGTGCGCAGCAGGCGCGGCGCCCGGTTTCGCGGCGCCGCCAGCCTTTGCGCCGCCTTGAGCGCCATCGGTCTTGGCTTCGATATTCGCGCCCTCGCCCACCTCGCCCTCGGGACGAACGAACGTCACGGACAGGCGGTAAGTCTCAACCGGCGGCGCTTCAAAGCGCGAGGCAAACTCCGTCCGCTCGGCCGGGCCAAGCGACGGCACAGTGAACTTGTCGGTCCAGGTCTGAACCGCATTCCCGGCCTCGTCCTTCAGCGTCACACGCAGTTCCGGCGTCGCCAGCCGTTCCGCGCTGCCATTGACGACGGAACCCGTCACCGTCAGCACCGGCGTCGTCCCATCGAAGGTGCGCCGCGCTTCCACATTCTCGAATGTCAGCCCGAACCGGTTCACTTCCAGCCCGACCAGACGATAGACGGACGCCGCTTTCGGGAAGGCCTCGGCCACTTCGTTGCGGAACAGGACGGCAGCGCCCATCGCCAGCACGAAGATCGCAAAGCCCGATCCCCAGGCGATCGTCACGGCCCGGCCATGGTGGCGTTTGCGCTTGGCGTGCTCGCGGGCGCGGAATTCTGCATGGGGGCCGGCGCGCGCCTTGGTGTTCTCGGCGGCCGTCTGGCGCAGCCTCTCCACCTGTTCGCGGGTCAGGCCCGTTTCCTCGGCAACGACCGTTTCGCCCTCTTCATCGGGCAGTTTGGCATGCCAGGCATGGCCGCACGTAGCGCAGCGCACGCGCCGGCCTTCCTTGCCGATGGAGGTGTCGTCGGCGAAGTATCGCGTATCGCAAGAGGGGCAGACGAGGATCATCGCACTATCGGAATCACAGAAGCGGTTAATATAGTCCAATTAGGGCTGGATTCTGAACCTTGGCTGGCCCCGGAAATCCATGCGGGAACGTGACCTAACCTCAGATGAACCGGTCGTCCGTCTGGACCGTGTCGGCCTATCATATGGGCCAGAAGCCGATGTTCTTGCAGATGTTTCTCTGCAATTACGTCCCGGTTCGATGACATTTCTAACCGGCCCTTCCGGGGCTGGAAAATCGACTTTGCTTAAATTGGCATATTTGGCCCTCCGCCCGACATCCGGGCGGGTTTCGATGTTCGGAGTCGATACGACCCGACTCAGTCGGCGTGATTTGGCCCCCCTCCGCAGCCGCATCGGGGTGGTTTTCCAGGAATTCCGCCTGCTCGACCATCTGACCGCCTACGAAAACGTCGCACTCCCCCTCCGGGTGCTCGGCCAGCATGAGCGGTCCTACCGCGAAGACGTGATCGAGCTGCTCCGCTGGGTCGGCCTCGGCGACCGGCTGGACGCCCGCCCCGCCACCCTGTCCGGCGGTGAGAAACAGCGCGTCGCCATCGCAAGGGCCGTCGTCGGCAAGCCGGACCTTCTCATCGCCGACGAACCCACCGGAAACGTCGACGAGGACATGGGCGACCGCCTGTTCCGCCTCTTCCGCGAGCTCAACAAGCGCCTCAACACCACCGTCCTGATCGCCACCCACGACCTCGCCCTCGTCCGCAAGGCCCGCACCGACGTCCTGCGCCTCGCCGACGGCATGGTCGTCCGCGTCCCAGCGCCGCCGCCTGAACCAACGCCGGGGCCAGCCCAATGAAGCCTTCGCTCGCTCCGCTCCTGCCGAAAGAAGACGCACGCGAAGCCGCGCTGTTCTTTGTTGTGTGCGCCCTCTGCTTCCTCGCCTGCCTCTCCGGCCTCGTCGCGCGCTCCGCCTATTCCGCCGCCGACGAATGGACCAACCGCGTCACCGGCCAGATCACCATCCGCGTCAAAGGCGATGATGGCGACGTCACCCGCGCCGTGCAGCTGGTGAAAACGATGCCCGACATCGTCTCCGCCCGCGCCCTCGATCGCGCCGAATCCGAAGACCTGCTCCGCCCCTGGCTCGGCGCAACCGGCATCCCGGCAGACCTGCCGCTGCCACACCTCATCGCCGCAGAAGCCTCTCCCGCAGCCGCCAACTCCGGCGGCATGGGCCAGCGCGTCTCCCTCACGCTGAAGGAAGCCAGGGTCGACGCCATCGTCGACGATCACATCGTCTGGTCGAAAGACGTGAAGCGCGCCACCGATTCAGCCGGCCTCGTCGCCCTGACTGCCGTCGCCCTGCTCGGCGCCATCGGCATCGCCGTCATCGCTTTCGCCACGCACGCCACGCTGCTGGCGCGCAAAGACATTGTCGAACTGCTGCATCTCACCGGCGCAAAAGACAGCTTCATCTCCCGCCTGTTCGAAACGCGCTTCCTGATGCTGGGCGTCCAGGCCGGAGCCTTGGGCGCTCTCCTCGCCTTCGGCGCCGCCGCCTTCATCCTCTTCCTGGCCAAGCAGTCGGACCAGCAGATCTGGCTCCTGCCCCAGCTCTCCCTGTCGCTGGCCGACGGGTTGATCCTGGGTGTTTCCCCCCTTCTGGCAGGGGTTTCGGCAATGATCGCTGCGAAAGTGACCGTCATGCGGTCCCTTTCCGACATGGTTTGACGTCTTGGATAGGACGTTGAAGAAAGGCCGCTCCCGAAAGGGCCGGCCTCCAACTTGGTCTTGATGCTTTGCGTTTTGTCTTGCGCGTCTTCGTTATCCTGATCGCCGCGGCCCTGCTGGTCGCCGGCTGGGATTTCTCGCGCTTCGTCGCCCGCGCCGATCGCGCCGTGACACCCGACCCGCCCATCCAGGCCGAAGCCGTCGCCTCCCTCACCGGCGCCTCCGACGCCCGCATCATCTCCGCCATCCAGCTCGCCGACTCGCTCGACCTCCCCCTGCTGATCTCCGGCGTGAACGTCGACGCCACGCCGGCGGACATCGCCCGCGTCGCCAAGGTCGACGTCGACAAGATCAATTGCTGCGTCACGCTGGGCAAGGCCGCGGCCTCGACCGAGGGCAATGGCGATGAAGTCGCCGACTGGGCCCGCCGCAACAAGGTCGACCGCATCATCGTGGTCACGTCGGAATATCACATGGAGCGCGCGCTGTTCGAGCTGAAGCGCGCCATGCCCGAAGGCCACTTCATTCCCCACGCCGTGATGACCACGAAAGTCCGCCCAGCCGACTGGTATCGCGACGCGCCAACTGCCAAGACGCTGATCGAGGAGTGGATCAAATACCGCCTCGCCGGCCTGCGCACGGCTGCACTCACTCCGGAAAAGACCTGATGACGTTCATCCGTTCGCTGCTCTACGCCCTGTGGTTCTACCTTACCATGGTGGTCCTTGGCATCATCTGCCTGCCCTTCTCGCTGTTCTCGCGCGACGCAGCGATGAGCGCGATCCGCATGTGGTCCGGCGCCCAGCGCCTCGGCCTGCGCGTCATCTGCGGCATCAAGACGGAATTCCGCGGCCTCGAGCATCTGCCGAAGGGCGCCGGCCTCATCGCGATGAAGCACCAGTCGACCTACGACACGATCGCGCCGTTCCTGTTCATCCAGAACCCCGGCTACATCCTGAAGAAGGAGCTGCTGAAGCTCCCGATCTTCGGCACCTACGCCTCGCGCGTCGGCATCCCGATCGACCGCGCCGGCGGCGCCAAGACCATGAAGCTGATGCTCGCCGCCGCCCGCAAAGGCGCCGAAGCCGGCCAGCAGATCGTCATCTTCCCGGAAGGCACCCGCCAGGCCCCCGACGCCCCCACCGACATCAAGCCCGGCGTCATCTTCATGTATAACGAGCTCGACATCCCCTGCGTGCCCGTCGCCCTTAACACAGGCCTATGCTGGCAGGGTTCAGGCTTCCTCCGGAAGCCCGGCCACATCATCTTCGAAGTCCTGAAACCGATCGAACCCGGCCTGAAGCGAGCCGAATTCACCCAACGCCTCAAGGACGCCCTCGACCCCGCCACCGCTCGCCTCGTGGTGGAAGGCCGCGCCGCCCAGAGCTGATATCAGGCGTTTTCGCGCAATACGCGCGTCGATGCATGGTTAACAGCTTCAGAAGTTGTATCGAAGACGACGTTACGTGAACGTGGCGCCCGTATTGCGTCGTACGCCTGCAGACTGGGGCGTTTGGGGCCTTCAGCCTTAACAGCGCTTGGTGCGCAAACAGGACCCAACGTGAAAGTGCTCCGATCATGACGGCGGCATCGGAAAACGGACCGGCTGAAACCGCGCACGTCGGTAAAGCTATTCGCTCAGCCGTGATCTGGAACTTCGTGACCATGGCGTTCGGCCAGGTCGCGATCGCCTTCATTTTCCTGCTTCTCGCTAGCAAGATCGCCCCGGAAATGTTCGGCACCTTTGCCCTTGCGGCGGTGCTGACAGATTTGGCCTTCATGATCGGCACGATTTCCGCAGTCGACGCCATCGTTCAGCAGAAAGATACGTCCCCGCGCACCCTGTCGACCGTGATCTGGACGATGATGGGGTTCTGCATCATCGCCACCGTGCTGATGATGGCCGGCGCTAACTGGTATGCCAACGCAATCGGCACGCCGCAGGTCGCACCTATTCTCGAGGCGCTGTCGCTTACGACGCTGCTGATGCCCTTCCTCATTGGCCCCATGGCCATAATGCGCGAGCGCCTGGATTTCAAAGGCCTGGCCGTCCTCGGCATGATCTCCACACTCGGCGGCAGCGTCGCCGCCCTCGCCGTCGCCTACAGCCCCTTCATCGAATGGGCGCTTGTGGTCCAGCGCTTCATGACGTCGCTCGTGTTCATCATCATCGCCACGCCGCGGACACGCTTCATCCCTGGTCTGAACTTCGATGTGAACGCCGCGCGCGCGTGGGTCAGCTCGACCTCGCGCATCTTCGCCGGCCAGAGCGTTGCCAACCTCGGCCCCCGCGTCGTCGATCTTCTGATGGGCATCTTCTACGGCCCGGTCGCTGTCGGTTACCTCCGCGTCGCCCTGAAGCTTTACGAGCTGGCGGTATCGATGCTGGTGAACCCGTTCGCCCAGCTCTGGGTCGTGCTGCTCACCCGCGCCCGCGATTCGCGTGAAACAATCAGCGGCATCTTCCTGCAGCTTACCAAGCTCGTCTCGCTGGTAGCCCTGCCGGGCTTCGTCGGCCTGGCCCTGGTCTCTAAGGAAATCGTCGCGGTCACACTCAACGAACAATATGCGCCTGTTGCGGACATGCTGGTCGTCTTAGGCGTGCTGGGCATCTTCGTACCGCTCAACAACTCGCGCTTTGCCGTCCTGACAGCAACGCAGCGCTTCAACAGCCTGCTGCAGTTCTCGATCATCGAAATGATCGTGACGGTGGTTTCCATGATCGCGCTCAGCTACTTCGGAGCTACGGCCATGTTGGGTGGCTTGGGCGTCAGCAATACCGTGCTTGTGCTGTTCGCACTCCCCGTCGTTCTCAGCGCCACGCACACGCGTATTCGCGAACTGGCCAACAGTCTGATGCCGCCCTATGCCGCCGTCTTCGCCATGGCTCTCGGCGTGCTCGCGATTGAGCCAATGCTGCCCGCCTACGGCGCGCTGCCGATCCTCATCATCAAGGCCACAATCGGCGCGACGATCTATATTGGCGTGCTGGGTCTCTTCTTCCGCCGCTCGGTACTCGACAGCTTCAAAGTCGTCGCTGCACGCTAAGCCCTAAGACTTCTTGGAAGTATCCCGCCCGAAGTTCGCGGCAGACGTATCCTGCCCCGCATCGATGATCTCGCGGCGGATGCGGCGTGACTCGGTGAACGTGTCGAACAGCTTCTGTCCGTCCGCATTGCGGATCGCTTTCCGTAGAGCCGTAAGATCTTCCTCGAACCGGCCCAGCACTTCCAGCACCGCTTCCTTGTTGTGCAGGAACACGTCGCGCCACATCGTCGGGTCCGACGCCGCAATACGCGTGAAGTCGCGGAAACCGGCGGCTGAGAACTTCACCACCTCGCCTTCCGTCACCGCTTCCATGTCGTAAGCCGTCGCCACCATGTTGTAGGCGATCAAGTGCGGAATGTGGCTCGTCACCGCCAGCACGAGGTCATGCCGCGCCGCATCCATGCGCTCGACCTTCGAACCCAGCATCGACCAGAAGTCAGCGAGTTTATCCGTCGCCGCCACATACTCCGCCGAACCACCCGCCTCCGGCGTGATGATGAACCAGCGATTGTCGAACAGGCTCGCAAACCCAGCATCAGGACCAGACTTCTCCGTCCCCGCAATCGGATGCCCCGGGATCACGTGCACATCGTCACGGCCCAGCGCCTTGAACTCGCGCGCCACATTGCCCTTCACCGAACCAACGTCGGTCAGGATCGCGCCAGCCTTCATCGCGCCAATGCTGGCCTTCGCCGTCGCACTGATCGCGCCCACGGGCACGCAGTGGAACACCGCATCCGCATCCCGCACCGCATCCTCAATGCTCGCAGCCGGCGTGCCGAACCCGATCTCGCCCGCACGCTTCAACGCATCGGCATTCCCATCGAACAGCACGACTTCCCCAGCCGCGCCCTTCTCAAGCGCCGCGCGCGCGATCGAGCCGCCAATCAGGCCCACGCCAATGATGGCGATCTGTTTGAAGACCGGCGCCATTGCCTACTTGCCCAGGAATTCTTTGAGCAGCTTGATCGCCGCGTTATTGCCCTCGACCGTGCCGACCGAGATCCGCAGATGGTTCGGCATTTTATAGCCGCCCAGCCCGCGCACGGTCACGCCGCGCTCCTTCATGTACTGAAGCGCTTCGGCCGCCGTCTTGCCCTTGGTCTCGGGGAAGCGTGCAACACAGAAATTGCCCACGCCGTCGATCACTTCGAGGCCCATGCCGCGCAGCTCGCCAACCAGACGCGGCAGCTCGCGGTCATTGTGCGCCAGCGACGCGTCGTTGAACGCATCGTCTTCCAGCGCCGCGATCGCCGCGGCCTGCGCCGTCAGGTTCACGTTGAACGGCATCCGCACTTTTTCGATCGCCTCGATCACATGCGCCGGCGCATAGCCCCAGCCCACGCGCAGGCCGGCAAGGCCGTACAGTTTCGAGAACGTCCGCGTCATCATCACATTGTCGAACTGCGAGACCAGCTCGATGCCCGACGCATAATCGTTCTTCCGCACGAACTCCGCATAGGCGCCATCCAGCACCAGCAGCACGTTCGACGGCAGCGCAGCGTGCAGACGCTTCACCTCGTCATACGGCAGGTAGGTGCCCGTCGGATTGTTCGGGTTGGCCAGCCACACGATCTTCGTCTTCGGCGTCACCGCCGCGAGGATCGCATCGACATCCGCCGTGAAATTCTTCTCGGCGACCTCGATGATCTTCGAGCCCTGCTGCTGGGCAATGATCGCGTAGATCGCAAACGCATGCGCCGTGCAGATGCTCTCATCGCCCGGCCCCAGATACGCACGGCCCAGCATCAGGAAGACTTCGTCAGACCCGGCGCCGACCACGATCCGGCTTGCATCCAGACCATGCTTCTTGGCGATAGCCGCCTTCAGGTCCTTCGCCGTGCCATCGGGATAGAGCTCCAGCTTGGCGGCCAGCTCGGCATAGACGGCCCGCGCCTTGGGCGATGCACCCAGCGGGTTCTCGTTCGACGCCAGCTTGTAGCTTGGTCCGCCCGTGTATTTCGGGGCCTCGCCCGGCACATAGGCGTTCACGCTCGCCAGTTGCGGCAAAGGCTTGATCTTGTCGGTCATGGCGGGCCCTTTCAGGGCCGAGGCCGTACCCCGACAACCCGCAGCCCGTCCAGCCCTGCCCGGCGGGCGAGGTCGATCCGGCGGTCGTCCACGGCCACGAATTCCGAGATCCGGATCAGCGCCAGCGACCTTGCCCGGGCCACCACTTCCGCCTTCAGCCCCACATCCTGCAGCAGCTTCTCGGCCGAATACTGGTCGTCATGGGCCGTCGCCAGCGTGTCGTCGTCGCCGGAGCTTTCCATGCTCATCTTGCCGACAATGGCGATACGGGGCGTTTCGCCTGCCGCGCTGGGGAAGCTCGGCCAGCCGCCCACAATCGCCAGATTGCGGAACTTGTTCTCGTTCAGCATCGGCCACCACTGGCCGGCGCCCGCGTGTTCCGGCCACGGCACGCAGGCCAGCGCGCCCGGCGTCATATCCGCCCGGTCCAGCGCATCGCGCACGCCCATCAGGGGCACCATGTTGGGACCGAAGCCGAAATAGCCCCGCGCCGCTTCCACGGAGAGGGTCACATCCCCGCCCGCGACATAGACCGCCTTGAGCCCCCGCACTGCGGCCACATCCCCGCAGAGCGAGCGCCACAGGCGCACCATAGCGTCAGCCGGCATCCCCGCCGCCGCAGCCGCCCGGCTCAGCCGGCGGATCTCGGCGGCTTCCCGCGCAGGACGAAACCCGATGCCGGCGGCCGAAACTGCCGGAGCATCCTTCATTTCGCGCCATTTCCCGGCCATCGCAGAGAGGAAAGCGTCGTTCATTGTCGCGGCAGACGCGTGGAAGCTATCAGCGGCCATCGTACCCGGCTAAATCAGTCGCGCTCCCCAGCGTGGAGAATGTGATACCTGAGTTTCGCCTCGGCCAAAACCCTGTATCAACCGCTCCTCGGGAATCTTGCCGCAGGGAATTTGACCTCGGGAACTGCCCCGGGAAATTGGGGGACTTGCGCTGATCCTGCCTATTGCTTCATTCCACGCCCGACCTGATCTAGGCTCGAAACCATGAACGCGCCCGCCCGCACCCTCAGCGGCGCGGATGGGCTGAAACGCCTCTCCGTCGCCACGCCCGACCAGCCGCTCAAGCTGGATAGCGGCCGCACGCTCGACCACGTCGAAATCGCCTACGAGACCTGGGGCACGCTCAACGCCGACAAGTCCAACGTCGTCGTCGTCTGCCACGCGCTGACGGGCGACCAGTTCGCCGCCACGCCCAATCCCGTCACCGGCCGCCCTGCCTGGTGGGACCGCATCGTCGGGCCCGGCATGCCGGTCGACACCAACCGCTTCTTCGTCATCTGCTCGAACGTCCTCGGCGGCTGCATGGGCTCGACCGGCCCCGCCAGCCGCAAGCCCGAGGGCGGCTATTGGGGCACCGACTTCCCCATCATCACCATCGCCGACATGGCGCGCGCCCAGATCGCCTTGCTCGACAAGCTCGGCATCAAGGACATCTTCCTCTGCATCGGCGGCTCCATCGGCGGCATGCAGGTGCTCGAATGGACGATCCAGGCCCGCGACCGCGTTTTCGCCGCCGTGCCGATCGCCGTCGCCCCGCGCCAGTCCGCCCAGAACATCGGCTTCTACGAAACCGGCCGCCAGGCGATCATGGCCGATCCCAACTGGCGCAACGGCGCCTACCTCGCTGAAAACACGCGCCCCGAAAAAGGCCTCGCCGTCGCCCGCATGGCCGCGCACATCACCTACTTGTCCGAAACCGCCCTCAAGCGGAAGTTCGACCGCAAGCTGCAGGACCGCACGTCGAAAACCTTCGGCTTCGACGCCGACTTCCAGATCGAGTCGTACCTGCGCCACCAGGGCCAGACCTTCGTCGATCGCTTCGACGCCAACTCCTATCTCTACATCACCCGCGCGATGGATTACTTCGACCTCGCCAGCGAACATGGCGGCGTCCTCGCCAACGCCTTCCGCGGCCTCAACACGCGCTTCTGCGTGTTCTCCTTCTCCTCCGACTGGCACTACACGCCGGAAGAAAACCGCGACCTCGTGCGCGCCCTCAACGCCGCCGGTTGCGAGACCAGCTACGTCACCATCGAGACCGACAAGGGCCACGACGCCTTCTTCGTGGAAGAACCCGAATTCGAAGCCGGCCTGCGCGGCTTCGTCGCCGCCGCCGCCAACGCCCGCGGACTGTCGAAAGCCCGCGTATGACCCCGATGCCCAATCCGAACGTCACCCGCCGCGCGGACCACGTCGCCATCGCGCAGTTCGTCAACAAGGGCGAACTCGTGCTCGACGTCGGCTGCGGCGATGGCCAGCTGATGGAGCTGTTGCAGTCCGAACGCGGCGCCCGCACCCGCGGCCTCGAAGTCGAACAGGCCGGCGTGAACCGCTGCGTCGCCAAGGGCCTCGCCGTCGTGCAGGGCAACGCCGACGCAGACCTGCCCGTCTATCCCGACGACGCCTACGACGTCGCCATCCTGTCCAAGACCATCCAGGAACTCGCGCGTCCCAAATTCGTGCTCGACGAACTCTCGCGCATCGCCCGCCGCGTCGTCATCTCGTTCCGCAATTACGGCCACTGGCGCGTGCGCACCGCCCTGCTCACCACCGGCCGCATCCCCAATCTCGGCCACAGCGCCGGCTGGTGGTCAGACGGCGCCCGCCGCCCCTGCACAGCCCGTGACATGGCCGAACTCGCCGCCGAAGCCGGCCTCACCATCGCCGCCGCCACCGCCGTCAACGGCAAGCCCGTCACCAACGGCTCCCTCGGCCGCCTCAACTGGACCGCCGACGAACTCGTCTTCGTGCTGGAAAAGAAGAAGGCTTAACCAGACCTTCCGCCCGCCAATTCGCCCCAATCCGTCAACCGCTTGCTAACAACACAGGCGCACGCTTCCCGGATCGGCGATATCGCCGGGAGCATCCCCATGCCGTTCACGATGACCAACACCGTCCGCAAGGTCCGCGATCACTTCGAGCCCGAAGCGCATCTCGATCCGCAGGAACAGCGCGCCCTCCGCGCCCACCTCGAGCAGATCGACTACGCCGCCTTCGCCGCCAACAAGGAAGTGCTGTCCAAGATCGTCGACCACGCCGACCTCACCCGCTTCCAGCGCCTCGCCATCGCCTCCGCGCAAGCCCGCGCCCGCTGGGTCGCCGCCGCTATTGCTGTCTCTGAAAAACCCGAAGCGCCCACGCCCGAAGACGTCGCCAGCCTCACCAACCTCCGCACCACCTACGAAGAACTCGTCGACGCCTACGACGCCCTCCGCCGCATGGTCGAACGCGGCTACCTCCCCTACAGCGCGAAGCCGTAACCACACCCGCCGTCATCCTCGGGCCTGACCCGAGGATCTTTCTTCTGATCAAAACGAGCACCCAAACGAAAAGAGCCGCCGGGAGGGGTCTCCGGCGGCTCTCTTTAGTCTGGCATTGAACTCGAACTTACGAGGTCAGAGCAGCTTCGTTCTTCTCGCCAGTCCGGATGCGCATCACGCCTTCCAGGTCCATGACGAAGATCTTGCCGTCGCCGATCTTGTTCGTGTTGGCGGCCGCCGTGATCGCGTCGACAACTTTCTCGACCACTGCATCCGACACGGCCACTTCGATGCGGACCTTCGGCAGCAGGCGCACTTCGTATTCAGCGCCGCGATAGACTTCCGTCTTGCCTTGCTGGCGGCCATAGCCGCGAACTTCGGTGACGGTCACGCCCGACGCGCCGGCGGCGGTCACGGCATCGAGCACGGCGTCGAGGCGGCTCGGTTTGAACACTGCGGTGATGTATTTCATGGGGCTTCCCTTTCCTGTTCGGTGGGCGGGATCACCTCCGCCGTCCCGATGTATATGTCACGTAACTTACACACCTTCAACACCTAAGTTGGAGTTTTCTCCGACTTATCGCGTAACGTCTTCTTTTCAGGCGCTATTTTTACAACCCGCCGGCCGCGCGCAGGCGTTCCGGGTTCGATATAGAGCCGTTTGACTGCCTCGATCATGAGCACGCCGCCGAATCCAGACCAGGCGAACCGGCCCATTTTCTCCCACGCGTCGCCCGCAGAGGAGATGATCCCCCAATTGATCGGCGGCGCATAAAGCGCCCGCGCAGATGCCTGCGGCAGGAACATCGCCTCCTCCAGCAGCCGGTTCAGCTGCGAGCGGGTATAGGGCCGTCCATGCCCGAAGGGTGTCGACTCCGCGCGGGCCCAAAGCCCCCGCCTGTGGGCCACGATGATCAGAATCCGGGCTTCCGGGGCCGCCACACGCCATAATTCGCGCAGTATGCGATGCGGGCTCTCCGCCTCTTCCAGCGCATGGCAGACGACGATCCGGTCAAACAGGGCGTCCGGAAACGGCAGCCGCTCGTCCTCGACCAGCGCGGTCAGTCCCTTGCCGTCCGCCGGCCATCGCTCAGCCCCCTGCTCGTCCGGCGCCGCAGAGATCACCCGCCGCGCGCCCGCCCGATAAGGCTCCAGCAGCGCATCGGCATGTCCCACGCCCAGCACGTCCAGCCCGTCCGCATGCGGCCACAGCGCGCTCACCCGCTTGGCGAGCATGTCATGCGACATGCGCCCGAGCGCCGACCCATAGAAGGTCTGCAGTCTGTCGATGTCGAAACGCATGCCCTAACCTGAAGCCCTCTCAAGCCCCTATATAGGGCGGGAGAAGGCCCGAAAGGTAAACCGCGTGACCAAAGCCATCGTCCACATGTTCCCCTGCCTCAAGGACAATTACGGCTTCCTGCTGCACGACCCTGACACAGGCGAAACCGCAACGATCGACACGCCGGAAGCCAGCCGCATCCTCGCCGAGGCAGACGCGAAAGGCTGGAAGATCACGCAGATCTGGAACACCCACTGGCACGCCGACCACGCCGGCGGAAACGCAGAGATCGTCGCCAAGACCGGCGCGAAAGTCTTCGGGCCCCAGGAAGTCGATCGCATCGGCGCAGCGCCCGATACGATCCTCCACGAAGGCGACACCGTGAAGCTCGGAAACACGACGGCTCGCATCCACGAGACGCCCGGCCACACGCTCGGCCACATCATCTATCACCTGGCCGACGATCACATCGCTTTCGTCGGCGACACGCTCTTCGCCCTCGGCTGCGGCCGACTCTTCGAAGGCACGCCCGACCAGATGTGGACCAGTCTCTCCAAGCTCCGCAGCCTGCCGGACGACACCACGATCTACTGCGCCCACGAGTACACGGAATCGAACGCCAAGTTCGCGCTCACCGTCGACGCCGACAACAGCGCCCTCCGCACCTACGCTGCAGACGTCACCGCCAAGCGCGCCCGCAACGAACCCACCGTCCCCACCACCATGGCGAAGGAAAAAGCCGCCAACCCCTTCCTCCGCGCCGACGACCCCGCCCTCCAGAAATTCGTCGGCCACAGCGGCGACACGGTCGCAACCTTCGCCGAAGTCCGCGAGCGCAAGAACCGCGCGTGAGCCTGACCCTCACCCTCAACGGCGCAGCTATCACCGGCATCCCGAGCTTCTACGCCGAGCTCAACCGCGTCTTCATGGCGGACGAAGACTGGAGGCTCGGCGAAAGCCTCGATGCGCTGAACGATCTTCTCTACGGCGGCTACGGCGCCCTGCACGGCGCCGACACAGCCACCATCATCTGGACCGACTTTGAACAAAGCCGCGAAGCCCTCGGCCTCGCCGCCACCCGCGCCTGGCTACAAGCCAAGATCGCCAGCCCCCACTTCAACACCGACCTCTTCACCCGCGAACTCGCCGCCCTCGAAGCCGGAGCCGGCCAAACGTATCTGGACCGCATCCTCGAAGTCTTCGTCGACCATCCGAACATCACGCTGCAGCCGGCGTGAGCACGCGCTCGTCCTTCGACGGACGGCGGCTCCGCCGCCTGCTCAGGATGAGCGCTTCTCAGGCGCTAGCGGTTTAGCGCTCATGCTGAGCAGGCTCGCCTTGCGAGCCGTCCGTCGAAGCACGAGCGCGACACCCACCGGCCCCACCTTCCCTCACAAGCAGTAACCGCTAAAACCCACCCATGACCCTCGAAGACATCATCCGCACCCTCGACCTCATCCCCCACCCCGAGGGCGGCTGGTATGCCGAGATGCACCGCATCCCCGATCCACATAACCACGGCCATCGCTCGCCCGGCACCGCGATCTACTACGCGCTCGGCGCCGGCGATCGCTCGCACTGGCACCGCATCGATGCGACCGAGATCTGGCACTACTACGCCGGCGCGCCGCTCGAACTCAGCCTCGCCGTCAGCGACCAGTCGCGCGTGAAGGCCCGCACGCTCGGCGCAGACCTCCTCGCCGGCCAGCGCCCGCAACTCATCGTGCCGCCGCATCACTGGCAGTCCGCACGCAGCCTCGGCGACTGGACGCTCGTCGGCTGCACGGTGTCACCCGGCTTCGAGTTTTCAGCATTTGAAATGGCCGCGCCGGACTGGTCGCCCGGTCCACACAACGCCAGCCGTTAGTTGGACTAGCCCGCGTTCCGCGAAGCCGTCAGCGCGTTCGAGATCGCCTCGGGCGTCACGCGACCCGACCAGCCATCTTCCGGGTTCACATCGATGGTCAGCTCGCCATCGGTGAAGCCGACCTTCGGCGCCTTGCCGCGCCGCACGGTGACCTTCTCGACCTTCGAGGCCGCACGCCCGGCCATGCCGTTGGCGTTCTTCACGCCCAGCACGATGATGCTCAGCGCATCAGCCGCCCACGCCTCATCGTTCGCAAACGACTGCGTGCCCCAGATCGTGACTTCATGGCC
Source organism: Hyphomonadaceae bacterium (assembly GCA_965229115.1). GTDB lineage: Bacteria > Pseudomonadota > Alphaproteobacteria > Caulobacterales > Hyphomonadaceae > UBA7672. Next base: position 2,992,706 of record CBDDIR010000003.1, read on the forward strand.
CGCAAGCTTGGTCAGCTCGTTCGCCGCGCTCGCGCGCATCTTGTCGAGCGAGGCCGACATGGCGCCCGGCGTGATCGCCGCTTTCGCAGACGCCTCAGCCGGCGCTCCCGAAGCGTTGTGAATGTAGGACACGACATTGCCCTGCGCCGTCACGCGCAGAACCATGCGCCCGGCAAAATCCATCAGGAAGGTGTCGCCGCGTTGTCCCGGCACCGCCATCAGCGACAGCACATTGTCCGAGCCATCAACCTTGAGCAGCACCACCGATCCGCGCTGTTCCAGCAGGAAGCCGGAGTTCGTGTCCGAGCCCATATCGACATAGCGCATCCCGCCCTGGGCAGGCGCGGAAGGCTTGGCGGCGCGGGTAGAAGCGAAGGTGGGAGCAGCCTGCGTATCCTGCGCAAACGCCGGAGCCGCGAATCCTGCAGTGGCCGCTGCGATCAGCGAGAAAACTGCAGCCCTCGCCAACCTCATCTGGCCAGCACGCGCGGCTGCCGCAGAGACATGAAATTCTTTCACCATCATCCCCGCCATAGAGCACGGCAAAGGGGGCAATTCTTTGTTCGAATGCCGAGCCCCACTGGCCACGATGGGGCCTTTCAGCGGCACGCGCAAGAGCCTCGGATTCAGTGAAATCAAGGCGTTATCGCCATTTGCGGCAACGTGGCGCCGGCGCCGCTGTGTGTCCGCGGCGCCGCTATGCTGCGCGTCGTTCTTATCCGGTGATGTACTGCCCGCCATTGGCCGTCAGCGTCGCTCCCGTCATGAAAGCCGAGTCGGGGCCTGCGAGGAACGAGACGCATCCCGCGATCTCCTCCGCCTTCCCTAACCGCCCGACGGGGATCGTAGCGACAATCCCTTCAAGAACCTTTTCCGGAACCGCCTGCACCATCTCCGTGTCGATATAGCCGGGGCAGATAACGTTCACGGTGATCCCCTTCTTGGCGTTCTCCTGCGCCAGCGCCTTGGTGAAGCCGATCAGCCCCGCCTTCGCCGCCGAATAGTTCACCTGGCCGATCTGGCCCTTCTGTCCGTTGATCGAGGAGATGTTGATGATGCGGCCGAAGTTGCGGTCCCGCATGCCTTCAATGGTCAGCCGGCACAGGTTGAACGCAGAGGTGAGATCGACGCGGATCACGTCATCCCACTGCTGCCGCGTCATCCGGTGCAGCGTGGCGTCGCGCGTGATGCCCGCATTGTTCACCAGCACATCGATCGGCCCGATGTCCTTCGTGATCTTCGCGATGCCCTCGGCGCAGGCGTCGTAATCACCCACATCCCACTGATAGCAGCTGACCCCCAGCTCCTCGGCGCACTTACCCGCAGCCTCGGCATTTCCGGCGAAGTTCGCGGCCACCTTGTAGCCGTCCTTGGCGAGGCGCTCCGTGATCGATCGGCCGATCCCCCGCGTACCGCCCGTCACCAACGCGACCTTCGTCATCACCCACGCTCCCGAGGTTTCACATCCTGGTGAGCGGTATAACCTGAATTGGCTCCGAATAGTGGCGTCCCACGCCGCCTCGCGCGAAAAATTTGCTGCACTTATGCTGCACCCGCCGAATGCGTTCGCAGGTGCGCAAAACTCGTGCTACAAGGCAGACTGAACAGGATTTAATGCGGTCGTCGTCTAAGAGCTGTCGTGGGGGAAACTAGACAGCCAGGCGCCGGCTCACAGGGGAGCAGGCATTGAGCCAGTCAAACGGACAAGACGAAAAGATCATCATCAAGAAGTACGCGAACCGACGTCTCTACGACACGTCGGCCTCCGCTTACGTAACCTTGGAACACCTTTCCGAACTCACCCGCCAGGGCAAGGAGTTCTCGGTGCAGGACGCGAAGACCGGTGAAGACCTCACCCGCGCCGTCCTCGCCCAGATCATCTTCGAGCAGGAGAACAAGAAGGAAGGCGTCCTGCCCGTCTCCTTCCTGCGCCAGCTCATCCAGTTCTACGGCGACAACTTCCAGACCATGCTGCCCGCCTACCTCGAACTCTCGATGAAGACGTTCGGCCAGCAGCAGGAAAAGTGGCGCGAGTACATGTCCTCGGCGCTCGGCTCGGAAGACAAGGCGAAAGCCTTCGACGACCAGATCCGCAAGAACATGTCGATGTTCGAAGACACGATGAAGTTCTTCGCGCCCTTCGTCCCCGTGCCGCCCAAGCCGGAAGACCTGATGCAGGGCATGCCCGGCGTACCGGGCGCTCCGCCCAAACCGTCCACCCCGCCCACCGGCGTCGACGCCATCCGCGCGCTGCAACAGCAGATGCTCGACATGCAGAAGCAGCTCGCCCAGATCGCCACCGGCGGTCTCGTCGCGCCGACCCCGCCGCCTGCCCCGTCGGACAAGGACAAGCCCACCAACTAGGGCCGACCAACCGGGGCGTACCAATAAAGCTCAGCCGTTAATCCGGTGCGTGAAGTTTCACGCGCCGGATTAACCACTTTGTTGAAGAGTTCACGGTCGTAAACGGAACGCGGCGCGCTGCTTGCAGTTAATGTCGCATGCGCGTTGAAGCAGCACCTTTCGTGTATCAGAACGACGAACGCCGCCAGCGTTTCGAAGACCGTCGCATGGCCACGGAAGACCGTCGTTTCGAACCGGAACAGCATTCCCAGCGCGCGCGCCACGAAGCCCACGTCTGGTTCCAGCCCGCCTTCGGCGCCCACATCCTCGGCCAGACCGCGCCCTCAAAAGTTAACGGCGCCACCGCAACCCGCGCCTACACCCAACCCGAATCCCGCACGCCCCTCAGACCGACCCTTAACCAGTCGGCCTAAGCCAAAGCGCCGCTCCGTTAACGCGGATCGTAGGGTGCATCTTCAGATGCACCGCGAAGCACGCGCCCATCCTTCGACGGACGCCGCTACGCGGCTGCTCAGGATGAGCGCTACACCACCGTTCTCCCTGAAGCGCTCATCCTGAGCAGCGCAGCTTCGCTGCGCGTCCGTCGAAGGACGAGCGCGTGCTCACAAAACGCCGGTTTGGGGGATGGCGGTGGTGCAGAACTGTAGGACAGCCAAAAACCATCCCGAACAATCTCAACAGCTTGCAGCCTCAACTTGGGGGACGGAGCCCCGCAGAATCTACGGCGCCGAAACCGAGGTACACTGCAAACGCACCTGACGAAGGGAGGTCTTGGAGACGTCCAGCTCAAGACGTTGGGGCATTGGCCGGCGTGGCCGCGTGGTGTCGGGGACTCTACCGTGCCCCTTCAAGCAAACCGAAGAGACTTAAAACGTCTCCCGGTGAATCGAACTGCGCAGCACTGCCTCCGGGGTCACTAACCGGAGGGTCCGAGGGAGTTCTGGACCAGCTCCCCGACACGCCGAACCGATCACTGGCCACGGAGCTAAGGCCCCTGGGATTTATCCTTGGCGGTCGATTGCCAACTCCTGGATGCCATATCGGGAAGAACGGCCAGGCACGGGGCGCGTGAAGACGCGCATCAGCCTGCGTAAGCAGGCACAGGCACTACCCACGGCGTGACTTCATGCGCCCCGCTCCCTATGGGGAGAGACGAACACAAGCATCACGGACAGCAGCGCTGGTCCGAACGACCAATCGTGAGCACGCGCTCGTCCTTCGACGGACGCACGCTCACGCGTGCTGCTCAGGATGAGCGCTTCTTGAGATCAGCACTGAAGCCAGAGTAGCGCTCATGCTGAGCAGGCCCGAAGGGCCGTCCGTCGAAGCACGAGCGCGGGGCTCACCACCCGATGTTTGAAAATCGAACCGCCGCTACCGCAGCCGATCCACCTTCTGGATCACCATCTCGAGCAATCGCTCCAGCCGATCCATCCGCTCGTGGATGCCCGCGATCACCTCGCGCGTCACCACGAACTCCGGCGCCTGCAGGCCGCCGCCGCTCATGCGCTCCGACCGCATCACCGGCTTGGGCGCAGCGCCGGGATCAGCAACCCCTGCCCGGTTCGCAACCTCGCGCGGGTCGGCTGCAAGAATGCGCGCGATCGCATGGACTTCGGGCGCTTCGAGTTCGCGCTGGTCGCGGAACACCATGTCGATCTCGTCGATCGTCATGCCCGCCGCCTGCGCCATCGCAGCCTGCGTCAGGCCGGCCGATTTCAGCCGGTCGTCGAACCAGTCCTGGTCAAAGAAAATGCCCATGCGACTTCACTCTCTACAGAGTCAAACCGTGAAGCACGCCGCCCTCGCGGGCAAGACGCCAAATGCCACGCTGCCTGGCTGGACCAGACTAGCGCGGAACCCCGTCGCCGACCGTGAAGTCGCGACGTGCCGAAATGATCGTCACCACCACGCCGGCCAGCACGTCCAGCAGCGTCATGATGGTCAGGATGAAGAACACCGAAGTCTGGAAGTTCTTCAGCAGCAGGAACTCGATCAGGCAGACGATGAACACCAGCATCGACACCGCGTGGTTCGCGATGGTGGAGGAGCCGGTAGAGGTCGATTTCAGGATTTCGACGAAGAAGAAGCCCATCGAGAGGATGATCAGGATGTCGCCCGAGGTGACACGCCAGGAGCCGAACACCGCCATGCCGAGCGAAGGATCGGCCAGCGAAATCGCCATCGCCGAAACGCCATTCACGTCCGCCCCGTTAGAGGTCAGCGCCATCATGTTGTAGATGATGACCGGTATGGCCAGCAGCGGGAAAATCCCGAAGATTACGCGCATTGGTGATCCCCTGTTCGGCCCGCCCGAGCGTCCGCCGCGTCGGCGTGCACGCCTGTCCATCTCTTCAACACCAAGAGCGGTACCGAAAAATCCGGCCAATTGAAAGCCCTCCGCCCCGCTCCCGAACTGCTCCCGGCAGCCGGAAAGCCCCCGATCTGAACCTAGATTTCGTCCACGCCGCCCGGCGAACGCCGCCGTTTGCGCAGCCACATCACGCCCCGCATGTCCGACATGGCATCCGCCAGCCGTCCGAAATTCGTGTAGTTGGATTGCCCGTGCTGCCGCGCCCGGTGGCCCACTGCACGTTCTTCAACCAGGAACCCCTCCGACTGCATCAGCGCCGGCAGGTAGCGGTGCATGTGGTCGAAATAGGGAAGCTGCAGATAGGCGTCCCGCTTGAACGCCCGCATCCCGCAACCGGAATCGGTGTTCTTGTCCTTCAGGATCGAGCGGCGGACATTGTTCGCCAGCTTCGACCCGAACTTCTTCCAGCCGCTGTCGATACGCTTCTCGCGGCGGCCCTGAACCAGCGTCAGGTCGCCCGGCGCATCGGCCCGGTTGAGCTGCGCCAGAAGGCCCGCCAGATCCGCCGGATCATTCTGCCCGTCGCCATCCAGCGTCAGGATCACCGGACCCTTTGCCGCAATCACACCCGAACGGATCGCCCGGCTCTGGCCCGCATTCTTGCGATGGCCCAGCACCCGCAGGTTCGGAATCTTGGACTTCAGCGCGAACAACCTTGCGCGCGTGTCATCTTGCGAGGAGTCATCAACAAAGATGATCTCGAACGCACGGCCGCCAAGCGCCTGCGAAATTTCCTGAATCAGCGTTTCGACGTTAGCCGCTTCGTTGCGAACAGGCGCAACGACGCTGAATTCGGGGCGTCCCTCGGCAGAGGTCATCATTCGTTCCGTTTGCACCCGTGCATCCATGACAATTCCTATAGCCGCCAACGGGCAAGGTTGCGAGGGCTGGTGTGTAACCCCGGGAACACCGTGTAGAGAGCGTTCCCCCGGCAGGAGAACAAAACCCGGCGACGCCCGTAGAAAGAGCCGGTATGGTCCGCCCCGTTCCGGCCATGGAACCAACGAATCCCCGGGCCAAAGCGTTACTGGCCAAAACGAATCAAAGGTATTCCCGCGCGTGATGGCCTCGTTCGACCGTATGATCGAAACCCGCTGGGCGTATGCCGTCCTTGCGGGGCTCGTCTTCCTGCTGGCCCTTCCCGGCCTGTTCTCCCTGCCGACGCTCGATCGCGACGAAGGCCGCTTTGCGGAAGCCTCGTCCGAGATGCTGGAGTCGGGAGACTTCGTGGTCATCCGCTACCATGACGAGCTGCGGAACAAGAAACCGGTCGCCATTCACTGGTTCCAGTCGGCCGCTGTCGGCGTCACGTCCGGCGCGGGCGAGCGCAACATCGCCGACTACCGCATCCCGTCCATGCTCGGCGCCATGCTCGCCGCTATCGGCACGCTGTGGGGCGGCGCCGCCCTGTTCAACCGCCGCGCCGCCTTCATCGGCGCCCTGATCCTCGGCACCACCCTATTGCTCACGACCGAGGCCAACATCGCCAAGACCGACGCCGCCCAGTGCGGGATACTCGTCATGGGCATGGCCGCCCTCGCCCACATGCGAAACGGGTCAACCAACAAATGGCTCGGCGTATTGTTCTGGGTCTGCCTGTCCTTCGGCGTGTTGCTGAAGGGGCCGATCGCACCGCTCGTCTGCTTCGCCACCATCGGCGCGCTGATGCTGTGGGAACGCAAATACGCCTGGGCCAGGCCACTGCTCTACTGGATGGGCCTCAGCCTGTTCTGCATCATCACCATCCCCTGGTACGTCGCCGTGCAGGTCGCCACGCAAGGCGAATTCCTCTCCGAAGCCGTCCGCGTCGACCTTGCTCCGAAACTGGTGGAAGCCGCCGAGGGTCACAGCGGCCCGCCGGGCATGCACACCGCCGCGCTGCCGCTCCTGTTCTGGCCCGGCACCCTCCTCCTGATCCCCGGCATCTGGCTGGCGATCACCAAGGTCTTCCCGCGCAAGAAAGCCGGCGACGCCTCCGCCGACGCCCGCACCGCCACCGCGCAGGCGTGGGAACAGCGCGAAGCCGCCGCCTGGCGCTTCCTCATCTGCTGGTTCGTGCCTTCGTGGATTGTCTTCGAACTCGCGCCTACCAAGCTCGTCCACTACACCCTACCTATGTATCCGGCGCTGGCGCTGATGGCTGGCGCGGCAGCCGACCACTGGTTCTCCACCAACACGTGGAAACAGGGTCGCTGGTTCTCCGTCGCCCTGTTCGGCGTCGTGACCCTCCTCCTGGCCGCCCTCCCCACCCCCTGGGTGCTGGACGCCATCCGCGCCGATGCCGCCTCCGACTTCGGCCCCCTCGCCGATCGCGTCGCAGCAACATGGGAAGCGGCCTGGAACTCCACCGGCCTCTGGCTCTGGCCCACCATCCTGATCCTCGCCGCCGCCGGCGGCACGATCTACGCGCTGATCAAGAAGAACCCGATCGGCCTGATGGCCGGCCTCATCGCCTGCTCCGCCGTCGGCGGCATCGGTTACCGCGCCGTGGTGCTCCCCAACCAGTCGTGGATGCTCGCCACCAACGCCTCCCTCTCCGCCCTCAAGGAAATCTGCGCGCTGCCGGAAGGCTCGCAACAATGGCGCGCCTCCGGCTGCGAGGGCCGGGCGCCTAAGATCGTCCGCGCCATCTCGTTCGCCGAACCCAGCCTCGTCTTCGAACTCGGCAACAAGATCACGCTCGAGACCGAGACCTCGACCGACATCCCGTCGATCGCAGACGACAATCGCCCCGCCTGGCTGATCAATGTCGGCGACGACGCCGGCCGGAAAGCACTCGACACGCTGGTGAAAAACGCCGCCGCCGCCGACCGCTGCATCCGCTTCGCCCGCCGCTACGCGTTCAACTACTCGAACGGCGACCCCTCCGTACTCGTCGCCGCCGTGATCGAACCGGGCGGCTGCCCGTCAGGCGAAACCGCGCCCGACCTGCGCCCCGGCAGCGACGAAGAGGAAGACGATCCGGAGCTTGATCGCTAGCGTCTGCGCACCCGCGCACGCAACGCCAGCAGCAGGCTGATCACCGGCCCGAGCACGCCAGCGGCGAACTTCTCGCCCGGCGTCTCGGCGAACTTGCGGAAATAGCGATTGAGCCCCGCACCCTTGTGGCGCTCCACCTCAATCGCCGGCGCATCACTCGACCCGCCCTCATGCAGCGCCGACGCCAGCGGCGTGTAGATCACCGACCCGCCATCCGCCTCCGCCCGCCTGCACAGGTCGAGATCCTCGACATGCAGGAAGTAGCCTTCGTCAAACCCACCCAGCCGCTCGAAGCTCTCGCGCGACAGGAACATCAGCGCGCCGCTCACCGCATCCATCGGCACAGGACCCGTCGGCGCAGGCTCGTCATTCCGGTTGATGTTCACGAACTTCGGATGGAAAGCCTTGAGCCAGCCCATGCCGAGGAAGGTCGCCGCCGCCGATCGCATCGTCAGCCTGCGTCGACGTCCGCCGCGCTGCTCCTTGCCATCCGCGCCAAAGATACGCCCGCCCGCAACAGCGGGATCAGCCGCACCCGCCAGCGCCGCCTGCAACGCCTGCACCGAACCCGGCTGCAACACCGCATCCGGGTTCACGATCAGGAACCAATCGCCCTGCGCCTGCTTTGCGCCAAGGTTCACGCCCGCCGCAAAGCCGAGGTTTGCGCCGCTGCCAACAATCCTGATCCGCCCGCTGGCGCCATAAGCATCCTCGACGCGCGCCAGCACATCGACCGGATTGCCATTGTTCACCAGCACGATCTCGTTGATCGCCGCATCCGCGTGCAGCGCCGCAAGGCAATCGAACAACACCTCGCCCGTATTGTAGCTGACCACCAGCGCCGAAACGGTGCTGACTTTAGCCGCCTCCACCTTCTTCGGCGGATCAACCGGCAACTCCGCCGCGAACTCCTTTATCGCATGAAGCACTTCGCGCATTTCGGCTTCGACATCCGAAATCGCGGCGCCGTCACGCGTCCGCGCCTCATGAAAATCCGCCGCCAGCATCAACGCCGGCTTCAGCACCGCAGGTATCTCGCCCCCCGCCTCGACAATGTCCTTCATCACCAGGTCGAGCGAATGCGCGATCCGGCTCAACTCGTCCTGCGATTGCTCATCAACGCGCAGCGTCCCGAACGCCCGCATCGCATCGAGCCCGGTGGAAGCGCCGCCAACGCCCGACAGTAGGCGCAGCGTGATCCGCTCGCCCGCATTGGTCGCCAGACAGAGATCGGTAAGATCAGGATGCGCCCCGCCATCTTCGAGGATCACCTGACAGGCCCACTGCTGAATTGCAGCAAGGTCGGTCAGGCCAAGACGCAGGCGCACGCTCAACACGCGCGCCTGATCCTCGATGTGGCGGGTATCGGTCACCCGGCCGCCTTCGCGCGCTTGAGATCCGGCGGCAGGGCTTCATCGACGAGGAATTTCTTCGCATCGTCGAGCAGCACGACTTCGTTTGCCTGCGAGCCAAACCGGCGAAGCGCCAGCTTGCGCTCCTCGGCTTCCTTGGCGCCGACAACCGCAATCACCGGGATTTTCTGCAAAGAATGCTCCCGGACCTTGTAGTTGATCTTCTCGTTGCGCGTGTCGATCTCCGCACGGATGCCGGCAGCCTTCAGCTCGGCCACCGCCTGCTGCGCATACTCCGTCGCCGACTCCGAGATCGTCGCCACGACCACCTGCACCGGCGCAAGCCACATCGGGAACGCGCCAGCGTAGTGCTCGATCAGAACGCCGATGAAGCGCTCGAGCGAACCGAGGATCGCGCGGTGCAGCATCACAGGGCGATGCTTGCCGCCATCCTCGCCGACATATTCGGCGTCGAGACGATCGGGCAGCACGTAATCAAGCTGGATCGTACCGATCGTCCATTCGCGGCCGATGGCGTCCTTGATGACGAAGTCGAGCTTGGGCGCGTAGAAAGCGCCGTCGCCTTCCGCGATCACCGGCTCCACGCCCGCAGCGCGCGCTGCAGACATCATCTGCTGCTCGGCCTTGTCCCAGAAATCGTCGCTGCCCGCGCGCAGCTCAGGCCGCGTCGCAAGGTTTACGTGATCCGTCACCAGGCCGAAGTCCTCATGGATCGAATAGGCGAGCTTGATGAAGCGCTCCGTCTCGCTCTCGATCTGGTCTTCGCGGCAGAAGATGTGCGCGTCGTCCTGCGTGAACGCACGCACGCGCATCAGGCCATGCAGCGCGCCCGAAGGCTCATAGCGGTGGCACGCGCCGAATTCCGCCATGCGCATCGGCAGGTCGCGATAGGATTTCTGACCCTGCTTGAAGATCTGCACGTGGCCGGGGCAGTTCATCGGCTTCAGCGACAGGACTTCGTCCTCCGCCGTCTCCGCGACGAACATGTTGTCGCGATACTTTTCCCAGTGGCCCGACTGTTCCCAGAACTTGCGATCCAGAACCTGCGGCGTGCGCACTTCGATATAGTCGGCCGCATCGAGACGGCGGCGGACATAGCTTTCCACCGTGCGCCACAGCGTCAGGCCCTTGGGGTGCCAGAACACCATCCCCTTGCCCTCTTCCTGCATGTGGAAGAGGTCGAGTTCGCGGCCCACCTTGCGGTGGTCGCGCTTCTCGGCTTCCTCGAGGCGCTTCAGATAGGCATCGAGATCCTTCTCGCTTGCCCACGCCGTGCCGTACATGCGCTGAAGCATTTCGTTCTTGCTGTCGCCGCGCCAGTAAGCGCCCGCCAGCTTCATCAACTTGAACGCCTTCGGCAGCTTGCCCGTCGACGGCAAGTGCGGGCCGCGGCACAGATCGCTCCACACGTCGCCGTGGGCGTACAGCGTGATCGCCTCGCCCGGCGGGATGATGTCGTCGATGATCTGCGCCTTGTAGTCCTCGCCGATCTTCTTGAAGTGCGCGATCGCGTCGTCCTTGGACCAGACCTCGCGATTGATCGGCAGATCGCGATCCACGATCTCCTTCATCTTCGCTTCGATCTTCGCGAAATCATCCGTCGAGAACGGCTCCTTGCGCGCGAAGTCATAGTAGAAGCCGTCTTCAACCGTCGGCCCGATCGTCACCTGCGTGCCGGGGAACAGCTCCTGCACCGCCTGCGCCATCACGTGCGAAGCATCGTGCCGGATCAGGTCCAGCGACTCCTTGGCGTTGATGTCCAGCAGCTCGAGCGCCACGTCGCCCGGAAGCGGACGTTTCATGTCGAACAGTTCGCCATCGACCTTGGCGATCACCGACCGCTTGGCGAGAGATTTGGAGATGGCTTCCGCGATCGACAGCGGCGTGGACCCATCCGGGTATTCGCGCTTCGAGCCATCGGGGAAGGATACGTTGATCATGGGACTAACTTTCGTGTTCCGCGGACGGATAAAGCACTTCGCCGGGTCTTTGAACCCGCCGTCCGTGATTTGATTTTGAAGCTAGGTCCTAGGGAACTTAAGGGCGGGCGGTTTCGGACCGGTCCACGCTCCAGACGCCATAGCGCCAGGGGGTGAACCACCGCGCGCCGGTGCTAGTTAGGGTCGGCGCCGGGTCCAACCCGTGCGATCCTCCGGGACGGCAGCGGGCAAACCGCGCCAGACCCATCCATGCCCCTGCCCAGGCGCCGTGCTTCGACACGCATTCCGCGCAGTATTCCGCGCAGGACGGCTCATGCCGGCAGCGCACGCCCATGGCGACGAACGCTGGCGACAGCGTCATCTTGTAACCCTTCAACAGGGCGCCGATCACCGGCTTGTATGGACGAGCCTGAGCCATGGGCGGGATATAACAACGCCGGGCAAAACAGGCAAACCTGGCCCAAAACCCCGGGTCAGGCCCTAAAGCTCCAGATCCCAGAACTCGGACGTCGCCTTGCCGCCCCAGTCGTCATGGCTCTCCTCGCCCGTCTTCACAAAGCCCAGCTTGGCATAGATCGCCCGCGCCGCCGTCAGCTCCTGGTGCGTCCATAGCGTGATGCGGCGATAGCCCTTCGCCCGCGAGAAAGTCACGCACGCCTCAACCAGCTTCCGCCCGAGCCCAAGCCCCCGCGCAAACGGCTCCAATAACAGCAGGCGTATCCGCGCCACGTCAGCCTTCTTTGCCTTAGGATCGTCCTTCACCAGCATCACGCAGCCGGCCCGCACGCCATCCACCTCGGCGATCCAGCACTTCTCCAGCTTCGCATCGAAGTTCCGCGCAAAGTCCGCAACGATGCCCGCGCACATCCCCTCGAACGGACCTGCCCAGCCATACTCCTCGCCATAGACCGCGCCGTGCCGCTCGACGATCCACCCCAGATCGCCCGGCCCCGGATCGCGCAGCGTGATCTTCCGCTCAGACTTCATGGGCTCGCCCAACAACGCCTCGATCTCCGCCATCGCGCTCACCAGCCGCTGCCGCGCCCCCGGCTTCAGCTTCGCAAGCATCCCAGTCGTCTGCGCCACCTGCCGCTCATTCGCCGCCGCGAACTGCTTCCTCCCCTTGGCCGACAGAGTCAGAAAACTCACCCGCGCATCGGCCTTCGAGCGCGCCCGCGTCAGCAGCCCGTCCTTCTCGAACTTCTGCAGCATCCGGCTCAGATAAGCCGCATCCAGATCCAGCGCCTTGCCCACATCGCTCGCCGTCGCCTGCCCGCCATTCGCAATTTCGAACAGCACCCGCATCTCCGCCAGCGACCACGGCGTATCCAGGAAGTTCTTCCGCAGAACCCCCACCTCCCGCGTATAAAAGCGGTTGAACCGGCGAACAGCATTGATGTGCGATTGCGATGCAGCGGGCATACCCCACGCTCGCGCCATTACTTGACTTAGTCAAGTATCTAGTTGGCAGCCATGTCGATCACCGCATGCGACGGCGGCGCAAGCGCTTTCAGGCATGCCTGCATCGGCGCCACCGCATCCGGGCGCGTCGCATAGATGTGCACGACCGGGATCGCCGGCGTAATCGTCCAATCGTCCAGTCGCAGCTTCGCCACCAGCGTCCAGCTCTTGGGAATATCCGGGAACCAGAGTTCATAGATCATGGCCGCGCCGACATCGGCTTCCTTGGCCAACCGATCCATCCAGCCCGGCGCCGCAGCCGCCCGCGCCTTGCGCGCCTCCTCGCTGCCGAGCCCGTAGAGATCGAGCACATACTGGTCATTGCGGAAGCTAACCCAGCCAAGATCGTTGATCGCGATCGGCTTGCCCCAGCACTGCGCCAGTCGATGCATCTGGTATTGCTGCTCATAGATATTCCGCGCCGCCTGAGGCGTCGTCATGAACGCATAAACGCCCAGCTGCGCCCCGAGGAATGCCAGTCCCGCGCCAAGGATCAGCGACCGCGTGAACGATCCCAGCACCAGACGCAGCTCACCTTGCAGCAGATGTACCAGCCCCAACCCGATCACGCTGAACAGATACACCGTATAGCGCGCATAGCTGTCCATCCGCCCCAGCAGCATCGCCAGCGCCAGCACCGCAATCAGCCCCAGCGCCAGCACGCGATCCCGCCCGCTGCGCTTCACCGCCGCAAACACTAGCCCCACGCCCAGCACCGCACACATCCACACCGCGGGCGACGCCGCATTCTCCATGAACGCGTGCAGCAAGCTCGCGCCCAAACCGCCGCCGCCATCCACCAGCCCACTCGACGCCGCCGACTTGCTCAGCACCGAACTCGGCAGCACAGGCAACCCCAGGCTCTGCAGCCACAGCGCATAAAGCCCCACCAGCCCCGCCGCCAGCACAATAGCGGCAGCCGCAAACACCCACTTGCGATCAACAACCGCCGCACCAACGCCCAGCGCTAGCACGATCGCCCCCTCGAACCGCACCAGCGGCCCGATCACCAGCGCAGCCAGCGCCACGCCGTCATACTTCGCATCGATCACCCGCATCACAGCCACGATGCACAGCAACGCATGCAGCGAATGCTCCATCCCCGTGAACATCACGCCGAACAGATTGAACGCCAGCAGCGCAAACCCAAGCACCATCAGCGCGTTCACCGCATGCGCCCCGCCCGGCGCCAGGCGCGGCATCGAAAACGCCAGCACGACCCTCACCGACGCAACAAGGCACGCAATGTTCACCAGCAACGGCGCCCACAGCATCAGCCCGATCTTCTCGAACGCCGCCATGATCCACGGCCACAGGATCGACGACGAAGGGTTCGACACCTCATTGAGGTTCACGCCGAACACGCCACGCGCCATGTTCTCGGCCAGCGCCATGTGAATGTAGGGATCGTCCAGCGTGTAGAACGACACGGGCGACGCCCACATCACCACGATCGCCGAATAGACAATGCACAGCGCAATCGCGCCCACGGTCACCCGCCGGTTCAGCGACGCAAATCCGTCCCAGCTGCCTGATGCGGCTTCCGTCATGACCTTCCCCGGCACGGCAGCAGCGAACACCAGAAGTCTTTCGCTATTGTTACGGGAAGCCCCTTCGGTCCCGCCCCGCTCCGCGCTAAAAAGCCCCGGAATGCCCAGTCCACGCGCCTTCGCTGATCTTCACGCCCTCGCCCGCCGCGTCTCGCGCCGGGTCGAGGAGGCCGATGATCTTGTGCAGGACGCCCTGCTTACTGCGCTGGAGGCCGGGCGCACCAACCTGTCCTCGCCCGAAACCCGCCGCTGGCTCGCCGGCGTCATCCGCAACCGCGCCGCCTTCGACGCCCGCACCTCCGCCCGCCGCCGCCGTCGCGAAACCGGCTGGAGCGAAGCCCAGCCTGCCGCCGCTCCTAGCCACGACACCGCCGCCCCCGAACTCGCCCACTTGTCTCCAGCCCTGCGCGTGACAGCCCTGCTCGCTCTCTCCGGCCACACGCGGCAGGAGATCGGCTGGCTGCTCAACCTGCCCGACACAGCGCTCCGCCAGCGCATCTCCCAGCTCAAGCGCGCGCTCGACACCGCGCCAACGCCAGACGCCGACCCATCCGGCCCGCTCGCCTTCGGCCGCATCCGCCGCGCCTTGCTCGGCCCCACGCGCCGCCCCGAAGCCTTCCTCGCCAGCCACGACCCCGACGGACATCTTTTCGTGGTCAGCCGCTCACAAATCTCCACCCCGCGGCAACAGACACGCGGGTAAGGACAAAGGAGACACCCATGCTTGCCAAATACGCCATCGGAAACATCGTCTATTACGTGTCCGACATCGATCGCACCGAAGCCTTCTATCGCGACACGCTCGGACTGAGCGTCGATCGAGTGCCGGGCGATGGCCCCGAGCATGGCGGCGACTTCCTCATCGCCCACACTGCCAGCAATATCGACCTGATCTTCTTCGCAAACCCGGAAGCCAAGCCCGGCCAGTCACCGATCATCGTCTTCACGCTGGCCGACGGAGGGATCGACGCTGTGGTAAGCGGCCTCGCAAAAAAGGGCGTCACCATCGTCACGCCGCTCAGCGAAGCGCCCGGCGGATGGTCCGCAGACCTCGCCGACCCTGATGGCCACGTCTTTTCGGTCTATCAGTCCGAGGAAATCCCGCGCTAGGCGGCGCGACTAGCCAGCGCCTTTTCCATCGCCTCAACCGCGGCCTCGAACGCCAGCAAGGTGGACGTGTGCCGCGGCGGGTATTCGCGCACGGGCTGCAGATGGCGCAATTCCCAGAACTCGCCCGAGGGCGGCTCTGCGCCATCCTTCAACATCGCCTTCAGCGCATCCCGCGCCGCGATGATCTCGTCCAGCGAACGCCCAACCGCATGGCGCGCGAGAATGGAGGTCGCCGCCTGGCCCAGCGCACACGCCTTGGGATCAACCGCAATTGCCGCGATCCGTCCCGCATCATCGAGCGCCACATCAACCTGCACGGTCGACCCGCACACGCGCGAGACCTTCAGCGAAGACCCCTGCGCGCCCTCAAGCTGACCGACATGCGGGATATCCGCAGCCAGCTCCAGAACCCGGTTGTGATAAAGCTCGCCGAACATGCCTCTTAAGTCGTCTCGAACGGGACGGAGATCAAGCGGTCAGCTCTTCAGACGCGCAAAGAAGGCCGCGACAGTTGGCCCGAAATCACGCTGCAGGATCAGGTCGGAATGCCCGCCGCCCTTGAACTCAACATAGGATGCATCAACGCCCTCATCCTTGAGCGCCTTGCCCAGCGACCGCGCCAGCCCAACCGGCAGCGTCTCGTCCTTTTCCCCGCCAAGCACCAGCACCGGCCCCTTGAACCCCTTCAGCACGTTCGCGCTGTCGAAGCCGCGCAAGCTGTCGGCGATCTCGATCCGTACGAACGGCGCCGCATACCAGGGCGTCCACGCCTTCGCGACTTCCGCCGCATTGCGCGCCGACGTCTCGATGATCACGCCCGCCGTCTCCGGCAGAAGCCCCGCGAGCTCGGAACACACCAACCCGCCCAGCGAATGGCCCCACAGCACCAGCTTCCGCCCCGCCGCCTTCTCGCGGATCAGCGCCGCCAGTTCGCCACGCATCGCGGTGAACCGCTCGGCCGTCGCCTGCCCGCCCGTCTCGCCATAGCCGGGATAGTCGAACATCAGCACGTCGCCATAAGGCGCTGCGATCACGGCGTACTTGTATCCGCTCATCTGCCGCGTCGTGGCGTTGCCCCCGCAACGCGCGATCAACACGCCATTCGGCGCCTCGCGCGAAATCAGCGTCCACGCCAATCCGTCAGGCGCAGGCGCAGATCGGCCATGCTCGACCTTGGCCGCAACATAGGGCACCACCGTAGCAGGCAGTCCGCCCGACTTCGCCCGCCGGTCCCACCAGCCCGTCCATGCCTCAGCCGACTCGAAAGCCCGCTCGCCGACAATCTTCGTTCCGGTCTCCGCCGCCACGCCCTCATTGAATGGCACGGGCGCGAACACGTCGGACTCGTCCAGCTGCATCACCATGCAGCCGCTCAACGCCAGCGCCAGCCCGGCCACGCCGATCAACGCCGCTGCAAGTCCCACGATCCGCTTCATCGTCCCGATCCGCGCAATCCAGATTATCCGCCAGCCCGGTCCTTAAGTCGTTCCAAACCGACCCGAGATCAAGCTGGCGCGTCGGCGCCAAGCTTCACATAGTCGGAAACGACACGCATCGGCCGCTCGCCCGTTGCGGGCGTCTCCAGGCGGATGTGCCAGCCCGTGTCGAACAGCAGACCGTTCACCTCGAGGATCTCCTCGACATTGCTGAAATTGTCCTGATGCCGCCCGGCCCATGCCGGCGATATGGCGCGCGCCCGCGACCACACTTTCGCTTTCTCGTCGCCTGCAAGGAAAAGGTAATTGTGCTGCTCACCGAACAGGTCGGGCGTGTAGCCGCCGATGTTCACGAACCACAGCGAACGCGCCGGCGCATCCGGCGCAGGCCCCGGCACAACATCCACCTGCCAGCCATCCACCTCGGTCAGCTCGGCATAGCCATCGATATGCAGCGACGAAGGCTTGCCCCACCACGCCGCGCGCAATTGGGGTGTGATCGCCTGCAGGCTCTCGCCCACGACAAATCGCATGTCATGCAGTTCGATATTGGATCGTGGATGCTTGCCGCCGACAAACACAGCAAACAGCTTCATCCCGTCAACCATCACTCGGCGAGAACGGGCGGCGTCAGTTGCTTCGCCCACGCCTTCGGCTTCTCGGAGAATAGCGCCGCGCCGGTTGCCCGCGCGCCGGTCACCAGTGATTTGCGCCGCGCTTCCAGCACGTCGCTGAAGCCCTTCGGCCCCTCGCGCCAGCCCTTCGCGCCCTCACCCACCACTTCGATGTCCTGAACTTCACCCAGCAGGCCAGCCAGATCGCGCACAGCCGCCACGCGCTGGTCCAGCACGTCCGGGAAATGCATCCGCATCAGCCGCGCCTGCAGCGCATGATACTTCGCCTGCTTGCGCCACTCATGCAGCAGCTCCGGCTCTTCGTCCTTCAGCGCATGTTTCATCGCCGTGCGCGCCAGCTTGTAGGTCTCGCCCAGCGCCGTCATCATCTCGTCGCGACCGCCGGCGGGCAGCTCCGGGATCAGCGTCTCGCTGCGCTTGTTCATCGCCGCGACGAACTTGCCCACGGCATCCGTCGCCTCGATCGTCTGACGCTCGACCTCGAACCGCTCACCCAGCTTGCGCGTCATCGCGGAGCCGATCCGCGCCGCCAGGAATGGCCGCAGCGTCTCCAGCGCCTCGATCCGCGCACTCGCATCGCGCAGCTCGGACAGCAGCCGCGACTGGTCGCGCCACCAGATGTTTTCCTTGCGATACGCCTTCGCGCCCATCATCGGCTTGGCCAGGCGCAGCACCGCCCGCACGCGCTTGCAGCGCACGCGCGCCTTGTGCGCGAACGCAGACGTATCCTGCGCCGCATCCAGGCACTCGATCGACAGCTTGGCGACCTGTTCCTGAATGACTCGGGTCAGGCCAACGCCAGGCGTCTCATGCGGGGCAAGTACGAAGCTCATCAAACCTAGTGCCGTTTCTCTTTGTAGTATTTGGTCGTGTCGCGGATGTGCGTGCGCGAATAGTGGGCGCGCGGCGCGCGTTCCTTCGGCCAGAACTCGACCGTCCAGGCGTGCACGTCATCGTCGAACGAATAGACCCGCTCGCACTCCAGCGCCGGCACCGGATGGCCGTCGGGACGGTTGCCGTCCTTGCACTCGAACCCGTCCTTCACCAGAGTGGTCTGCGCCTTCGCCGTGTCGGTGATCAGATAGGTGCGGGTAATGAACGAGCGGAAGTCCGCATCGACCGCGCCTTCGGCGTCGCGGTCCCAGAACCCGAACTGCGTGCCCGCCGGACCAGGCCCCTGAGGCGGACGCGGCCCGCCCTGCACCGGATTAGTCGCACAAGCCGCCACGAGCAGAGCCGCAGCAAACCCCAACATCAGTCTCATGACATGCCCTTCCTGGACCCGCCCCAAGCGCAACAAGCATAAGCTGCTGCGCAGCGGGGTAAAAGGGGCTTGAAGCGGCTGTCATAAACGACAGCAGCTAACACCGGACTAAATCCGGGCTCGCAATTGCGGTCTAAACCCGCCGCCACGTCGAGCCATTCGGCCCGTCCATGATCTCGATGCCCTCTTCCGCCAGCGCCTTGCGAATCTGGTCGGCCGCCGCGAAGTCCTTCGCCTTGCGCGCATCGATCCGCTGCTGAACCAGCGCATCCACCCGCTTGGCCTCCGAAGCATCGCCACGGGCCCAGGCCTCCGGGTTCTTCTGCAGCAGGCCGAGCAACTGCCCCGCCGCCAGCAGCTGACCCTTCATCCGCGCCCAGTCCTCCGGCTCGGCCTTGTTGGCCTCCGTCGCCAGAGCCGACAGCTCCGCCAGCGCCAGCGGCGTATTGAGATCGTCGCACAGCGCCGCCAGCACGCCATCGGGCGCGCCCGTATGGATCGGCGCAACATCCTTCATCCGCCGCAGCGCATTATACAGCCGGTCCAGCGTCGCCTTGCTCTGGATGAGCAGCGCCTCCGTCCAATCCAGCGGCTGCCGGTAATGCGCCGACATCAGCGCCAACCGCATCGTCTCGCCGTCGAAGTGCTTCAGCAGATCGTGGATCAGCTTCACATTGCCCAGCGACTTGGACATCTTCTCCGAGTCCATCGACAGGAAGCCATTGTGCAGCCAGTAGCGCGCCATCGGCTTGCCGTGGGCGCACTCGCTCTGCGCGATCTCGTTCTCATGGTGCGGGAAGATCAGGTCCAGTCCACCGGCATGGATGTCGATGGTTTCGCCCAGCACAGCCTTCGCCATGGCCGAGCATTCGATGTGCCATCCTGGGCGCCCTTCGCCCCACGGGCTGTCCCAGCGCGCCTCTTGCGGCTCGCCCGGCTTGGCCGCCTTCCACAGCGCAAAGTCCGCCGGGTCCTTCTTGCCGCCATCCACCTCGACCCGCGCCCCGGCCACCATGTCGTCCCGCGTCCGACCCGAAAGCTTCCCGTAATCGGCCATGGACGGCACATGGAACAAGACGCCGTTCTGCCCCTGATAGGCGTGTCCCTTGGCCACCAGGTCGCCGATAATCTCGATCATTCCCTGAATATGCTCAGTCGCATGCGGCCGTAGGGTGGGCTCGATCACCCCCAGCGCACCCACGTCCTCACGGTAAATCCGCTCGAAATGGGCCGTAATCTCGGCAATCGGCTTCCCCGCCTCAGCCGCCGCCGCGATGATCTTGTCGTCCACATCCGTGATGTTCGCAGCGTAAACCACATGCTCCGCCCCGTATTTCAGCCGCAGCAGCCGGAACAGGACGTCGAATGCGACGGGAGGCCGCGCATTCCCTATGTGGGCGTAGGAATAAACCGTCGGGCCGCACACATACATCGTCACCCGCTGCGGATTTTCAGGCGAAAACACCTGCTTTTCGCGTGTCAGCGTATTGTGGAGACGGATGTCCATAAGGCGGTCTTTTCGTTCCGTTAGGATAATTCGATAAGGGTTTTCAGGCGCGGTATCTGGCGTTTTCCAGAGAGGCGCCTATGTGTCACGCACGCTTGGCCCGATCAATGTATGTCGGGTCCGGCGTGACCAAACGAGGGCGTCGTGATGCCCGGGTGCTGAAATCCTGATGATTTCCCGCCCCAGTAACGAAAGGATCGGCCATGGACGCCGTGATCAAAGGCAAGGCCAAGGCCGAGAACGAACCCTTCAAGCGCCCCTCCCGGGACGAGGCTGAAGACGCTGTCCGCACCCTCATCGCCTGGGCCGGCGATGATCCGAAGCGCGAAGGCCTGATCGACACCCCCGGCCGCGTCGTCGACGCCTATGAAGAATGGTTCGAAGGCTATGCCCAGGATCCCAAGGAATACCTCGCCAAGACGTTCGGCGACGTGAAGGGCTATGACGACATCGTCATGCTCCGCGACATCGACGTTGAATCCCATTGCGAACACCACATGGCCCCGTTCCTCGGCAAGGCCTGCGTCGCCTACATGCCGACTGAGAAAGTCGTCGGCATCTCCAAGCTCGCCCGCGTCGTCGAGATCTACGCCAAGCGCCTGCAGACGCAGGAAACGATGACCTCGCAGATCCTCAACGCCATCCAGGAATCGCTGAACCCGAACGGCGTCGCCGTTCTCATCGACGCCAAGCACGAGTGCATGACCACCCGCGGCGTCCACCACCCGAACGTCTCGACGATCACCACCCAGTTCACCGGCGTCTTCAAGACCGACCAGGAACTCCGCGAACGCTTCCTCCGCCTAGCCGGCAAGTAAGCATTACGCGATCAGCTACAAAATGCCCGGCCCAGCGCCGGGCATTTTCGTTTCAGCTCACCAGACCCGTAGGGTGCATCTTCAGATGCACCACGCTGTTTCCCACTCCCGCCCCACCCCCGGAGTCATTCTCGGGCTTGTCCCGAGAATCTCGGTTGCCTCAACATCGGGATAGCCCACTCAACGTCCCGAGCGGTGAGGAGACGATAAGCGAGCCCTACTCCGCGCTCGCCTTCTCGACTTCCTTCACAGCCTCTGGCTTCACCGCCTCAGGCTTCCCACCCTTCACCTTCTTCCCCTTCACCGGCTTGGGCGGCGGCGGGAACATAATATTGCGGAACGGACGCAACGGTTCAGGCTTGTAGCGCGGCTTTATATCCGTCGCCTTCGCCCGCATCGTCACCGTCGGATCCAGCACATTCGCGATGAAATCAGCAGACGGCTGTTCCTTGCGCGCCCGCGCCGCCCAGATGCGCCGCGAATAGATCGGATAATTCATCGGCGACAACGAATCCCAGAAGCGCGGTCGCGAGATGCGCCCATTGAACACCAGCCCCGCCTCGCGCACGGCCTTGTCCAGCGGCGATTCATCCTCGCCATAGGTCGCATAGAACCGTAGCCCACACTCCGCCGCGCCCTCCGCAATCCACTTCAGCGGAGCAGCCGACAGTGGCGAGCCCTCGCCCCCGCCCACATCGCCATGCGTGCCCACAAACCAGCGCTGCTGATAAACCGTAGAGCCCGGCTTGCAGTGCGGACGCTTGTTGGCCTCGTCCACGCCCTCCCACAGGGTCGGCGGGAACCCCAGCCGCCGCTCATCGATCGCCACGGCATGGCGCGCCGCCATCACGTTCGACCCGATCATCATGTCGTGGAAGCCGAACCGCTTGTTCAACGACCGCGCCAATCCGCCCAGCGCACTCGGCACGCCGCGCTGCCCCACCGTGTCGAAGATACCGAGATACGTCACCTTCACCGGCTCGTCGGATTTGATCCGCGTCCCATCCGCGGCGCGAACGCCCTTGCCATACAGCGCCCGAAACTCCCGCCGCGCCCGATCATAATCATCGCGCTCGAACTTGGTCGCCTTCGCGCCAGGCCGCGAGCGATACAGACGGAATGCGTCCCACGCCTTCTCCGCATGCAACCGGCTCACAATGCCCGCGCTCGAAATCAGCCCCGCGAAACTGCGCGCACAGAACGCGCCACGGCTGAACCCGAACACATAGATCTCGTCGCCCGCTTCATAGTTGAACGCCAACCGCAGATAGGTCTCGACCAGATTGTCCTCGACGCCCTCGCCAAAGATGCCGCCCAGCATCTTGTTGAGCCATTCCGTGAACCCGTCGACAAACCCGTCCTTGCCAAGCGCATCCGTATTCGAGCCAACGCCCTGGCTGTAGATGACGATC
The DNA here is from genome assembly GCA_965229115.1 of Hyphomonadaceae bacterium. Taxonomy (GTDB): domain Bacteria; phylum Pseudomonadota; class Alphaproteobacteria; order Caulobacterales; family Hyphomonadaceae; genus UBA7672. The sequence continues at coordinate 3,014,929 of CBDDIR010000003.1, forward strand.
TGCGGAATCTGCGTCCCATCCTCGAGCGTGTTGGTGTGAGCGATGCTACGCGCAATGATCGCAATGTTGGTCGGCTTGGGCTGACGCAGCTGCTGCCACGTGCCGTCGAAGCAGATCACAAAACGCTTCATCCCAATCCCCACATCGGCCCGCCCAACCTATCAGAGCGAAACCCTCACGCCAGCGCCCTTACCCCCGTTTTGTGTCAACCGCTCCACACGCCTATAATGACGGCGGTTTTGTTTCGCGCTAAGTCACCTAGATGACCTATCCCACGCCCCTCTCCGGTTCCGCTCAGGACGAGACCGTCGAGCTTCGTCCGAAGTTCGATGCTGATGGCCTCATCGCAGCCATCGCGCAGGATGCGGACACCGGCGAAGTCCTCATGCTCGCCTGGATGAATGCTGAGGCGCTTCAGCAGACCATCGACACTGGCCGCGCCGTTTACTGGTCGCGTTCCCGCAAAAGCCTATGGCGCAAAGGCGACACCTCGGGCCACGAGCAGCACATCGTCGAGATCCGCGTCGACTGTGATCAGGACGCCGTCCTGCTCAAGGTCCGCCAGATCGGCGCCGCCTGCCACACCGGCCGCCGCTCCTGCTTCTACCGCATCGCCTCGCCGACTGGTCTCAACGAGGGATGATAGGCTGGCTCGCCCGCATCTTGCGGCCCAGCCGTCCCGCGGAGGGGTCGCCAGACGACCAACCGTCTCCGCTGCCGGGATGGTTGCATGGCTTCGGTGTCTATCGCGAATCCCCGTGGCATCTCGCCGGCCTCCACAACGAGCGGCGCGGCGCCGAACGCAGGCTGAAGAAGCTCGAACAAAAAATGGGGAAGACCGGCTACCAGATCGCTTGGGGAAGGGTCGAAGCGGGCCTAGATAATTTCGTCGTGCTCGACAAAGATCGCGATGTGACACGCCGGGACAAATGATGATCAGGATTGAACATTGATGCTGCGATCCGCTGCGCTTGCCCTCAGCCTGGCCCTCGCCGCCTGCGCCTCAACGCCAGCGGGCCGCGGCGAGCCCGCCGCCATCAACGCCACGCAAGCAGGCTGGAAGGCCGAGCTGTCGGAAGTCGTCGCCTGGGTCGCATCGCAGAAATCGACCGGCTTCATCATCATCGACGACAACCGCATCGTCGCTAGCAACATCTGGCCCGTTCCCGAAGCCGACACGACTTTCCGCACCAACCTCGTTCATGGCGTCACGCCTGATGGCCAGACGCTCGAAGACGTCGCCTCGCAACAGAAGAGCTTCGTCGCCCTGCTCGTCGGCATCGCCATCGACAAGGGCCAGCTCGACATCGCAAAGCCCGTGAACGCCTACGCCGCCCCCGGCTGGTCAAAGGCCAGCGCGCAGCAAGAGGCCGCAATCACCGTACGCAACCTGCTCGAGATGAACTCCGGCCTCGCCGAGAACCTCTCGTATGAGGCCGCGCCTGACACGAAGTTCTATTACAACACTCCCGCCTACGCGATCCTGAAGCGCGTCCTCGAAGGCGCCTCGAAACGCTCGCTCGACGCGATCACGCAGGACTGGCTCGCTGCTCCCGTCGGCATGACGAACACCGCCTGGCGCAAGCGCCCCGCCGCCTTCGCCGATGTCGGCAATCCCACCGGCCTCGTCACCACGCCGCGCGATGTCGCCCGCATGGGCCAGCTCGTGCTCGATGGCGGCGTCACGGCGAACGGCGCGCGCGTCATCTCGAAATCACAGCTCGATGCGCTCTTCGTGCGTACGAAAACCAATCCCGCCTACGGCCATCTCTGGTGGCTCAACGGCTCTACCGAGACCGTGAATGTCGGCGCCAACTCGCCCCGCCGCGAAGGACAGTTCATCAGATCAGCGCCCGCCGATCTCATCGCCGCCATGGGCGCGCAGGATCGCAAGCTCTACATCGTCCCCAGCCGCAAACTCGTCATCGTGCGCACCGGCCAATCCACGCCCGATCGCCAGTTCGACGAACACCTCTGGGAAAAACTCACCGCAGTGATGCCAGCGCGTTGAGAGATCACGCGCTGAAGCGTTAAGCCAGACAACGCCCATTAAGACTCAAGGACGCCTGCCGCAGGGATTTAATGTTCCGCCGCAGCTTCTCCCCATTTCACTCCCGTAATCCGCCCAAGCCGGGTGCGATTGTTCATCATCGTAAACGGGAGACGACAATGAAGGATGCTCTTCTCGCCACGGGCGCAGCTTTCCTCTTCGCGGTGCTGCTCTCCTCGCCGACCTTCGCCGACACGCCCGATCAGGCGCAGAACAAGCACGCGACAAGCGCCCGCCCATCCCATTCCACGCAGGCTGACAACCAGCCCAGCTACGCATTCGCCGCACTCGCGCGCTGACATAATCGTCCATAGCGCGAACTGCCGCCGCCCGTCCCTCCGCGGGCGGCGGCAAACGCGCTCATTCGGCCCTATCGTCGCTAAGCCCTTCCCATCCGCCGCAGGCATTGCTAACGCAAATGCAGATCTGTGGAGGAGCATACCCATGAAGAGCCAAGCCATCGTCGCCTACGGCCAACCCCTTCAGGAAGTGACCTCCGACATCCCGACGCCTACTGGCACGCAAGTGGTCGTCAAAATCTCCCATTCCGGCGTCTGCCACTCGGACGTCCACCTCCAGGACGGCCATGTCGACCTCGGCGATGGCGACAAGATCGACTGGTCCAAGGGCCGCACGCTGCCCCACACGCTGGGCCACGAGATCGAAGGCTCGCTCGCGGCTGTCGGCCCCGATGCGCAAGCTCTGCTCGAAGGCCGCGCCATCGGCCAGCGCTTCGTCGTCTTCCCGTGGATCGGCTGCGGCGAGTGCGCCACCTGCAAGCGCGACCAGGAGCACATCTGCAACAAGCCGCGCCAGCTCGGCATTCAGGTCGCTGGCGGCTACTCCGAATACGTCCTCGTCCCGCACCCGAAATACCTGCTCGACGCCACGGGCGTGCCGGAAGGCCTCGCCGCCACCTACATGTGCTCGGGCATCACGGCGTTCTCGGCGCTGAAGAAAGTCCGCACCGCCTATGAAGGCGAAGCGATCGCTATCGTCGGTCTGGGCGGCGTCGGCATGATGGGCCTGCAATTCGCCCGCGCCATGTTCCCGAACAACAAGATCATCGGCTGCGACATCGACCCGAAGAAGCTCGAAGCCGCGTTGGCTGCAGGCGCCGACGCTGTGTACAACTCGAAGGAAGCCGACGCGCTCAAGAAGCTGAAAGTCGACACCGGCGGCGGCGCTGCTGCTGCGGTGGACTTCGTCGGCTCCACGCCCTCGCTGAACTTCGCCAACGGCGCCATCCGCCGCGGCGGCGAAGTCGTCGTGGTCGGCCTGTTCGGCGGCAAGTTCGCTGCCCCAATCCCGGCCTTCCCCAGCCGTCCGTTCTCGATCGTCGGATCGTACACCGGACCGCTCGGTGAAACGCGCGAGATGATGGAGCTGGTGAAAACCGGCAAGATCGCGCCGATCCCGGTGGAAATGCGCCCGCTCGACCAGGCCGACGCGACGCTGAACCAGCTGCGCGAAGGCACGATCGTCGGCCGCGTCGTTCTCACGCCGTAAGGCTTACTTGCCGATCGGAGTCTGCGGCCTCACGTCATTGCGCGTCGAGAAGTAGAGGTAGTCGCCATCAAATCCGGCGACACGCTTCAGCTTCTCGGCGTCGATGATCTGCACGCGCCGCGATTTATAGCGAACCACGCCCATCTGCTCGAGCCGGTTGAACACCCGCACGATGTGGATGACGCTCAATCCCAGAATGTCGGCGAAGTCCTCCTGCAGCAGCGGCAGCTGGATAACGTCGCCCTCATGCCGCTCGATCAGCTCCAGACGCGCCACGATCTCGCACAGCACGTGCGCCAGCCGCTGCGTCGCATCGCGCCGCCCCAGCGACACCACGCGCTCTGCCAGCAACGCTTCCTCATGCGCGTTCGACCACACCAGCGCCTCGGCCAGCCCCGGATGCCGCGTCATCATCTGGCGGAAATTCTGCGTCTCCAGCTCCCAGAGCGAGACTTGCGTGCGCGCCACGATGTCGAACTCCGAGCGTTCAAACATCAGCATATTGTAGCAAAGGAAATCGCCCGGCAGCGCGAAGTTGATGATCTGCCGCGTGCCGCCCGGCAGGAACCGCGCACGCAGTAGCCAACCTTCCTCAACGATAAACATGCATTTGTATTTGTCGCCCGCACGGATCAACGCCTCGCCGGCGTCGAGATTGATCCGCTTCTTGGCGAGCTGATTTATGTCGGTCCGCAACTCGTGCGAGACCGTGAAATAACCCTTCAACTTCGAAAGTAATGCGCGGCTAGGCATGCGCTCTCAGGCGCACGCGTAAGCGCACCTGTCCCTATCTCATGAAATGAAACCCACACTGTCCAAGGCAGAAAACGGCCTCCGCCGCGGCGGGTTCCATCTCAGTCCAATACGGGACCCGATTTGAACCTAAGCCGCTTCCGATAGCAGCGGGCGCGCGCCCATCACACCGGCGATTTTCGCCGTCAGCTCGCGCTGATCCAGCGGCTTGGACACATAGTCCGACATGCCCAGCGCCAGATACTTCTCGCGGTCGCCGCTCATCGCGTCGGCCGTCAGGGCGATCACCGGCAGGCTGCGCCACTCATTGCTGCTCGCGCGGATGTGGCGGATCGCTTCCTTGCCATCCATCACCGGCATGTGGACGTCCAGCAGCACGATATCGAACTTCTCGTCGTGCAGCCGGTCCAGCGCCTCCTGCCCGTTCACCGCCTCGACAAACTTGGGCGATAGCTGCGCCAGGAACAGCTTCACTACCTGACGGTTCACCGCATTGTCGTCGACCAGTAGAACCTTGAGACCGCGCAGGCGCTTCATCGTGGCGTCGCTCGGCGCCGGGTATTGCGAGTCCACTGTCACCGACGGCGCCAGCTCGTTCACCGAATCCGCCAGGAAGGTCAGCGTGAAGGTCGAGCCTTCGCCGGGCTCGGACTCCACAGCAACATCGCCGCCCATCAGCTGCGCCAGCTGACGCGTAATGGCGAGGCCAAGGCCCGTACCGCCAAAGCGGCGCGTGATCGTCGCATCCGCCTGCGTGAAGGTCGAGAACAGCCGCGCGCGCACCGCGTCGGTCATGCCGATGCCGGTATCGGTGATCGCAACCTTGATGCGCCACTGGCTCAGCTCGGCCTTCTCGGCCGACACGACCATGCTCACATGGCCGCGCTCGGTGAACTTGATCGCATTCGACAGCAGATTGCCAACGCACTGGCGCACCCGCACAGGATCGTAGTGCAGCATCGCCGGCATGCCCGGCTGGATATCGAGATCGATATTCAGCCCGCGTTCCACAGCCTTCGACAGGAACAGCTGGCGCAGGCGCTCAAACGTCTGGCCCATATCGCCATCGGTCGCGGCGATCTCCATCTTGCCCGCTTCGATCTTCGACAGATCGAGCACGTCGTTCAGCAGCGCCGTAAGCGTCTTGCCGCTTTCGAGAATGACATCGACCTTCTCGCGCTGGTCCGCCAGCAGCCCGTCATTCACCAGCGATTGCGCCATGCCCAGCACGCCATTCAGCGGCGTACGGATCTCGTGGCTCATCGAGGCAAGGAAGTTCGACTTCGCAACCGTTGCAGCTTCAGCCTGGTGCTTCGCTTCGATCAGCGCCAGTTCGGCCTTCTTCTCTTCCTGAATGTCCAGCATCAGGCCGACAGCGCGAACCGGAACGCCATGTTCATTGCGCTGCACGCGCATGAAGATACGCACCCACTGGTCGTCCTGCCCCGGCCGGTAAAGCCGCGCATCGATCGATTCCACCGCAGGCGAGCGCAGGCAGCGCTCCCAGCTATCGCGCACCGCAGCGATATCGTCGTCATGATACATGCCGAACGGCCGCATCGAATGCCGCGCCAGCGCCTCGGCGCCCGCGAGTTCCTGATACTGCGGCGATGTCCAGCGCTCCGAAGACCGCAGGTCGATCTCATAGACGCCGGCATTCGCCGACGACATCGCGATCTCGAGACGATCATGCATGATCGCCGCCTGGTCGCGCGCATCAACCAGCTCGGTGATGTTCTGCGACAGCCCAAAGATCTCGAACTTGCCCGACGGCAGACGCCGCCCCGACGTGAACTGCGCCAGCGTATGGCGCCACGTCCCATCCGGCTTGCGGCGGCGAAGGTGCAGCGTCGCTGTCCCGCCCTGCGTCGTGATCCGCTCGCGAACCTGCGCGTCCTTCTCGATATCGTCCTGGTGAAGATCCTTCACGATATCGTCGAGACGATAGACGGAAAGCGCCTGCCCCCGGCGCACCAGCGCGTCGGAGAAGTGGAACGTCTCGTCGTCCGGATTGTAGCGGAACATCCCGATATCCGCGTCGCGCATCAGGCGGTCGCGCACATCGATCGACGACACCAGCTTGCCCAGCATCGACCATTCGGACGTAACGTCCGAGAAGATCACCACGCCGGCCGCCTGCTGGCGTCCGCGCTTGGGCCGCATCCAGCGATCGCCCTTGGGCGAGCCGAAGCGATAGACCACGCCCTCGCCGTACGATTTGTGCTCAGCCGAAGCTGACTCTAGGAACTCGGTCAGGCCCATGCCCACGAGATTGTCGGTCGTCGCGCCCGTCTGTTGGCGGAAAGCCTCGTTGGAATCGCAGACATGCCCGTCCTCGTCGACACGCAGCGCCGCAAGCCCGAGCGCTCCAAGCTGCTCGAGCAACGCTGACGCGTCGGTCCCGGTAAGATCTGGCAAGGTCGAGGCCCCCGGACGCAATATCTGCGAAATATGCAGGCCGGACCCTAGTCCGCCGCATGTTAATGCGGCCTTTCCGGGAGGGGGAATTACCCCTGCCCAGAATGGGTATTTTAGGTGTTTTCCTGAGGAAAACGCGAAGCTCAGCCTTCCGTGATCACGGGCGCAGCCACGATCTTCTGAAGATTGCCCATATCACCCACCTCATTCTGGCGGGCGATGAACTTGGCGTCCGTGGAGGCAAAGTAGTCGCGGGACTTCACCGTCGAGATCTTGATGAACTCGCCCTCGACCTGGTCCGGCGTCATCGTCAGCAAGGTGAAACCCTTGGCGAAGGCGTTGTAATACAGCACCTCCGTATTGGCCTCCGGCATCAGCCAGTTCAGCTCCTCGAACGGCATCGAGTCGCCCGAACCGGGAGACGTCACCGACGTACAGCCGAACTCCACCCCGCGCTGCTGGCCGGTATAGTCGTGCAGCTGGTTGGCCCAGGCCGTGTGCGTGTCGCCGGTCAGCGTCACCAGCCGCGCCTTGGCCTCCTTCGCCGCCCGGTACAGCCGCTCACGCGCCTGCGGGAAGCCAGCCCACGCATCGAGGTTCCACTCGAAGCCATAGCGCGCCGTCGAGTAGAACCGCTTCGAACCCTGGCTCACCTTCTCGTACTGCGCCGGCGACAGGCCGGTCTGCAGGTTCGGCATCTTCACCTTGGCCATGGTCACCTGGTTGCCCAGCACCTGCCACTTCTTGTTCGCCGCCGTCGAAGCCTTCAGCTCTTCCGCCAGCCACGCTTCCTGTTCGAAGCCCAGCATGGTGCGGTTGGGGTCGTTGATCTTGGCCTTCAGCGCGTCCGCGATCGGCTGGCGATCCTTGTCCGGCGCCATGAACATCTCGTCGAACGTCAGATCCTCGCCGCGACCCACGAGCCGGCTCTCCAGCAGGAACAGCGTCGCCAGATCGCCAATGTCGAACTTGCGCCAGATCGCCTCGCGCGCACGCCCAGCTACGGGATCGCGCACCGGCATCCACTCCAGATAAGCCTGCACCGCCGCAGACTTGCGCGCCGTCCAGTCGCCTTCCGTATCCGGCTGATGGTTCTCCGCGCCGGTGCGATAGGAGTTGTTGGCGCTCTCGTGATCGTCCCACGTGCAGAACCACGGCGCGACCGCGTGGGCCGCCTGCAGGTCGACGTCGGCTTTGTACTGCGCATGGCGCACGCGATAATCGGCAAGCGACACGCACTCATGCGCCGGCTCGTGATTGCGGTTGAGCTCCTTGCCCGACGGTCCGCCATAACCGGTGGTTCCGTATTCGTAGATGTAATCGCCGGTGTGGATCACCGCGTCGATCACGCTCGTCTGGCCGCGCTTGGCGATCTCGCGATAGGCGTTGAAGTATCCGAACGGGAAGTTCGAGCACGACACCACAGCCATGCGATACGAGGCGACGCCGCCGGTCGGCAGCGTGCGGGTCGTTCCCACGGGCGAGGCCGTCTGCCCGGCGGTGAACCAGTAATAATAGACCTGCCCCGGCTCGAGCCCGTCGACATCCACTTTCACGGTGAAGTCGCGCTCAGGCCCGGTGACGAAGGTTCCCTTCTTCACCACGTCCTTCATGGCGGTATCGCGCGAGACGTTCCACATCACGGGAACGGGTTCCTGCACTTCAGGCGTCACGCGGGTCCAAAGGATCACGGCAGTCTGGTTCGGGTCGCCAGAGGCAACACCATGCCCAAAGGTCGCTTTCCCGCGATAAGCGCCCACTTCGCCTGTGGTGGTGCAGGCCGCGGCGGCCCCCAGACCGGCCACTCCGAAACCCAAAGCGGCGCGCCGCGTCAGCCTGGTCATGGATTAATCCCTCGCGCTGGGCTACTGGGCCCCAGACTTACTAAACGTGTCGAATCCCTACCTCGCAGCACACCGCGACGAAAGCATGACGTCAGATAACCCCCACGCCAATTCAGTAACCGCCCCGGCGGAAGCAGAGGGCGCGCGCCTCGATAAATGGCTCGCTGACGCGGGAATCGGCATGTCCCGCTCCCGCCTGCGCGTCCTGATCGAGGAAGGCCGGGTAACCATGAATGGGCAGCCTGCCACCGATCCGAGCGCCAAGGTCATGGTCGGAGCGACCTACGAGATCGACCGTCCGGCCCCCGTCGGCGCCTTGCCGGAAGCCGAAGACATCCCGCTCGACGTCGTTTTCGAGGACGATCACCTCATCATCATCGACAAGCCTCCGGGTCTCGTCGTCCATCCGGCCGGCGGCTCGGAACGTGGAACTCTGGTCAACGCCCTGCTCTTCCATTGCGGTGCAGGTCTCACCGGCATCGGCGGCGTCGCCCGCCCCGGCATCGTCCACCGTCTCGACAAGGACACATCGGGCGTGATGGTCGCCGCGAAGTCGGAAGCGGCCCACACCGCGCTCACCGCCATGTTTGCCGCCCACGACATCGAGCGCGTCTATCTCGCCGTCACGCGCGGTGCGCCGCGTCCGCTGATCGGCCGCATCGAAACCAACATCGCGCGCTCGCCGAACGACCGGAAGAAAATGGCCGTCGTGAAGGACAAGCACTTCCGCGCCGACCACTGGTCGAACGACACCACCAATGGCGAAAGCGCCGAACCGGCCGGCAAGATCGCGATCACCAACTACCGCGGCATCGAAACCTTCGGACGTCTCGATTCAACCGGCACGCAGCCCGCAGCAGCGCTGGTCGAATGCCGCCTCGAAACCGGCCGCACCCACCAGATCCGCGTCCACATGGCCCACATCCAGGCCCCCGTGCTCGGCGACCAGACCTACGGCAAACACCGCTGGCTCAAGGCTGACGGAAAGGGCGCAGCCTTCGAACGCGCCACCGCCACCGCCAAAGCCTTCGAACGCCAGGCCCTGCACGCAGCGGTCCTCGGCTTCGAACACCCGATCACGAAGAAGCCCCTGCGCTTCGAACGCGCCCCACCCGCCGACATGGCAGACCTGATCGACGCGCTGCGGGCGATGCCGCAGTAGCGGCTACTTCTTGTCGACTTTCCACTGGTAGTCGAACTCGTAGCCGCAGATCGCGAAGGGTTCGCCGTTGAACTCGGCCGGCTCGTACTTCGCCGTCTTCGCCCAGCTGAGCGTCGCCTGGTCCAGCAGTTTCGAGCCTGACGATTTCGCCAGGTGCGTATCCACCAGCCGTCCATCCGCCGTCAGGCAGGATTCAAGCGTCGTGATCCCCGTCTGTTCTTCCCGGATCGCTTCGGGCGGATAGACCGGCAACGCCGTCGCCTTGTCGACCTTCGGCCGCTTGGTCAGGCCCGGCAGGCCCGGCTTCCACTGCACGAAGAAGGATGGCCGCTCGCTATTCGCCGGCGCTTTCGACGCCTGCACGAGCGCCGGGTCGAGCCTGGGCGGCAACTGCCCGCCCCCGCCTAACCCCGGTATTGGAATGGACGAGCAACTGGCGAACGCCAGTCCCGCAACCACGATCGTAAGCCCCCCGGCCCTCGATCGAAAAGCAGCAAGCATGCTGCTCCCTCCGTCTCTGGAGCTGCAATCCGATGAATGTGCCACCAGTCCATTTCGCCCGCGACCGAATTCGCGCGGCAAACCCACACAATCCGCATGCGCAACAGAATTGATACCAAACGGTACGGAACACCCGATTCAAGCCCCGAAAGCCGATGCAATCAGTCGCCTATTAGGCGCGCTGCACAATTCAGGGAGAAACCATCGACACTCTCCGGTTTCGGCGCCCCTTTAAGACTGATTACCCGCTCCCCATCTGAGACTTCGTTAGACGGGGGTCTAAGGACACAATCCTGCCGAGAACCTTCGCAAAGTAGACACGTTACAGTCCTGTAAGGACCATGACGTGCCGGGGTAATAAAGATCCGCGAGCCTTCCTCCCCAGTTAGGTACCGCGGACAAGAAAAGAAGAAGGAGACGGAACATGGCCAGCCTCGCAATCGCACTCTCCCCTGAACAAGGTCTGTCGCGTTACCTGTCTGAAATCCGCAAATTCCCGCTGCTCGAGAAGAACGAAGAGTTCATGCTCGCCCAGCGCTGGGCCAAGAACCAGGACTCGGAAGCCGCCGAGAAGATGGTCACCTCGCACCTCCGCCTCGTGGCGAAGATCGCGATGGGCTACCGCGGCTATGGCCTGCCCATGGGCGAGGTCATCTCCGAGGGCAACGTTGGCCTGATGCAAGCGGTCAAGAAGTTCGACCCGGACAAGGGCTTCCGCCTGGCGACCTACGCCATGTGGTGGATCCGCGCCTCGATCCAGGAATACATCCTGCGCTCGTGGTCGCTGGTGAAACTCGGCACGACGGCCGCGCAGAAGAAGCTGTTCTTCAACCTGCGCCGTCTCAAGGGCGAAATCTCCGCCCTCGAGGAAGGCGACCTGCGTCCGGAAAACGTGGCTGAAATCTCCCGCCGCCTCGGCGTCACGGAAGAAGAAGTCACGTCGATGAACCGCCGCATGTCTGCCGGTGGCGACGCCTCGCTCAATGCCCCGATCGGCGGCATGGACGGCGAAGCCGAATGGCAGGACTGGATCGCCGACGACACGCCGGGCCAGGCCGAAACCATGGCCAACAACGACGAGTTCTCCTCGCGCATGAGCCTGCTCGAAACCGCGATGGAGTCGCTCAACGAACGCGAGCGCCACATCATCACCGAGCGGCGCCTGAAAGAAGAACCGACCACGCTGGAAGACCTCTCGGTTGAATACAATGTCAGCCGCGAGCGCATCCGCCAGATCGAGGTCAGGGCCTTCGAGAAGCTGCAAAAAGCGATGCGGGAAGCCGCACGCGAACACGGCCTCGTCGAAGCCAACTAAGACAAGCACCGGCCCGGTCGAAAGACCGGGCCGAATTGCTTCAGGCGCACGTCTTCCCCTGCGAAGCGGGGGAAGTACGGCGAAGCCGGGATGGGGGCGAGTCCAGAAGGGACTCTCGCGACCGCGAACAGATATGAGAACGCGCGCGGTAACCCCGCGCGTCAGCCCGCTTCCGGTGCGTGTGGTGGTCCCCGCGCCCCGGGAGCGGGCGAAATTTATGCGGCTATGAAACCGCCGCCTCCAGCAGCCTCAGCGTCCCCGCATCCGCATCCATCTCGGCCGTCACGCCCAGCGGCAGGCTGAACTGGTTGTCGATGTGCCCGAACTCCAGCCCCTGGAACACCGGCACGCTCAGCGGCTTGAAGTGCTGCTCCAGTATCTCCGACAGCGTGTAAGCGCTCGTGCCCCCATCCGACGCGCGGCAGTCCGTGCACTGTCCGAACACCACGCCCGCCACCTTCGACAACACACCGCCCAGCGACAGCGTCGTCAGCATCCGGTCGATCCGGCACTCCGCCTCATCCACATCCTCGAGGAACAGGATCGATCCCTCGAAATCCGGCAGATAAGGCGACCCCATCAACGCCGTCAGCACGGTAAGATTGCCGCCCAGCAGACGTCCCCGCGCCTTGCCGCCGCGCAGCGTCTTGATCCGCCCTGCTCGCTGCACCAGCCGGTCATCCTTGCCGACCGGATTGGCGTAAGCCGGCATGCCGCCATCAAACGCGATCGACCTGAAATTCTCCCACGACAGCTTGCCCCACGCGCTGCTCGCATTCGGCCCATGCACCGTGCCGAACCCCGCCTTCGCCGCGAACGCCATGTGCAACGCCGTGATGTCGCTATAGCCAAGCAGCAGCTTCGGATTGGCCTTCACCACATTCCAGTCGATGTACGGCAATATCCGCGCACACCCCCATCCGCCGCGCACGCAGAACACCGCCTTCACCTCGCGGTCCGCATACATCGCGTTGAGATCCTCCGCCCGCGCCTTGTCCTCGCCCGCGAAGTAGCCGGCCTTGTCCATCGCATGCTTGCCGAGCTTGGGCTTCAAGCCCATCGCGACGATGTTCTCCATCACGATGTCCATGTCGAAATGATCGCCCAGCGGGCTCGCCGGCACGACCAGCCCCACCGTATCACCCAGCTTCAACCGCGGCGGCTTCTTCAACGGCGCCGGCGCCGCCTGCGCGCTCGTCGTCTTCGACAGCGCGACAACGCCCGCCGCCATCCCAAGCCCCATCAGAGCCGCGCGGCGATCCATCATCCTCAAACCCCATCACATTCAAACTGTTCGCGATGCTGACGCTCTGCCTGACGCCACGCAAGCCGCGGCCCCTCGCCTCAGCCCGCGAAAATTCCAGATTGCGCCTATACAAACTGCCCGGTTTCCATTACCTAGACACTGTCAAGCACGCTGGAGCCTCCCCATGGCCGACACCGCAACCTCCGCCGAAGCCCTGAAAACCTACGCCGACATCCCGGTTCTCGACTGGGATCTGCAGGATCCGCAGACCTCGTCCTACGATCTCTTCCGCGACCTGCGTGAGAAGACGCCGCTGGTGAAGGTGCCGATGGGCATGGGCTCGATGGTGATGGCGCTGCGCGCTCGCATGGTCGACCAGATCGTCTCGCCGGAAAACACGCGCCAGCTCGAAACCGAGATGAAGATGATGCAGGGCATCTTCGATGGCCCCATCTTCGATTTCGTCGCGCAGGTCATGCTCTTCGCCAATGGCGAAGCCCACCAACGCCGCCGCCAGCCCGTCGCCCGCACCTTCGCGTTCAAGCTGATGGAAGCGATGCGCCCGAAGGCGGCCGCCGTCGCCGAAGAAATCATCAACGACCATCTCGGCAAGGGCCCGTTCGACTTCCTGAAAGAGTTCGCCGCCCAGATCCCGGCCCGCATCATCGCCGACATTCTCGGCATCCCGCGCGCCGACCTCCCTGTCTTCATGAAATGGATCAGCGACACCGCTGAATCGATCGGCTTCGTCGACGTCTCGCGCCGCGCCGGCATCGAGCAGAGCCTCGTCGAGTTCAACGACTATGTCGGCAAGCTGCTGGACGATCGCCGCGCCAACCCGCGTGGCGACTTCCTGTCGGACTATGTCGCCGCCACCGCTGCTTCAGGCGACATGACCGAAGGCGAAATCCGCGCCCAGGTCGTCGGCCTCATCCTCGCGGGCTCCGACACCACGCGCAACTCGATGTGCATGACCCTGTTCGAACTGCTTCAGCATCCCGAACAGTGGAAAGCCCTCATCGCCGATCCGAACGGCCTCAAGAAGAAGGCCGCCGAAGAAGGCCTGCGCTTCCAGCCCGTCGTCTCCGGCATTCCGCGCGTCACCACGCAGGACATGGAAATCGAAGGCTTCCTGATCCCGCCCGGCGCCGTGATCGCCGTGTCGCTCCTCTCCGTCCTGCGCGACCCGGAAATCTACGCCGAGCCCGAGACCTTCAACATCCAGCGCACCGACCAGCAACGCTGGCACCTCGCCTTCGGCGCCGGCGCCCACCGCTGCGCCGGCGAAGCCCTCGCCCGCGTCGAGCTCGAGGAAACCCTGGCCGCCATCGCCCGCCTCGCCCCCAACACCCGCATCGTCGGCGCCGCCCCCAAACTCCAACCCGGCGCCATCCGCACCGTCGACCAGATCCACGTCGAATTCGCCTGATCCAACGAGCACCTCCCAAAACAAGAAAGGCCCGCTGAAAACAGCGGGCCTTTTCATTTCCACAGAAGCCGACGCCTGAGGGGTCCGTAGGGTGCATTGAAAATGCACCGCGATCCAAACCCCGGTGCATCGAGATGCACCTACGCCCCCACGCTGCGCGATCCAAAAGTGTGGGATAGAGCGGTCCCAAACTGTAGGACAGCCAAAAATCATCCCGAACAATCTCAGCGCGTTAGTGCGAGAGATTGGGGGATAGAGCTTCTTAGAATCTACGTGGCCGCGGGCCGGGGTATTCTACCCCGCATGACACGACACAAACACGCGCAAACTGGACTAGGGATCCCGCAGCTTCCTCAGCATTGGCTGACAGCTGCGCTGCGCATGCTTGCGATGCTCGTGCTCCACGTCGCCTCAACGCTCCAGATGAAAGACCGCCGTGCCTCGGTGAATGCCACACCGACCACGCCGCTCGATCTGCCCAGAGCGAAGACCGACACCCAATCCAAGGAAACAGAAATCGCTGTCCAACACGACAGCCTCACTAGCGCTCATGCTGAGCAGCGCAGCTACGCTGCGCGTCCGTCGAAGCACGAGCGCGTGCTCACCACTCTGAGCCAAACACCCACCCCCTCCGTCTCGCTTGGCTCACGCCAAGCGATCCACCTCCCCCAGTTTTCAACTGGTGGAGGCAAACCGCGCACCGTCGCGACGAAGGGGAACTTGCCTCCATCAGTGCGAAGCACTGGGGGAGGTGGATCGCCGCGTCTTCGCGGCGAGACGGAGGGGGCGCTTGCCAAACCCGCCGTTCAATCTGGAAGCGTGAACCCTGTTCACGCGTTCCCGGCGAAGGCCGGATCCAGCCTCAGAAAAGTGCGCGCAACGCGCTCATCTTCTGAACCCCTGACCTAGCTCAGGGCCAAAATCTCACCCCATCCCAACCCGCCACCAGCGGGAACGCGCCCTCATGCCTCGGCGACGAAATCCCCGCTCGCGCCGCCGCTCTTCGCCAGCAGCCGCACGCCCTCGATCCGCATCGCGCGATCGACCGCCTTCAGCATGTCGTAGATCGTCAGGCACGCGACCGACACCGCCGTCAGTGCTTCCATCTCGACCCCGGTCGGCCCCGTCGTCCCGACCTCGGCGACGACCCCAAGCCCCGATCCATCCTCCAGCTCGTTCACCCGCACCTTCACGTTCGAGAGAGCCAGCGGATGGCACATCGGAATCAGGTCCGACGTTTTCTTGGCGGCCATCACGCCGGCGATCTCCGCCGTCGCCCGCACATCGCCCTTGCCGCCCTTCGAGCGCGCCAGATCAAGCGCTTTTGCCGACATCAGCACCCGCCCCTCGGCAGTCGCGACCCGCTTGGTGCTCGCCTTGTCGGAGACATCGACCATCCGCGCCCGGCCGTCCGCGTCGATGTGAGTTAGCTTGTCGCCCATGGTCATCCTCGTCTGCCCCGCTATTCTGCACGACCTACAGCGAAAAGGACACCCGATGATCCGCATGGCCTCCGTCGAACAGGCGCTCGACCTGATCGCGAGCCATGGCGCCCAGCGCGCCCTCGGCCGCGAAACCGTGTCCCTCGCCGCCGCCGAAGGCCGCCGCCTCGCCGAGCCGGTGATCGCCCAGGTCAACCAGCCGCCCGCCGATGTCTCGTCGATGGATGGCTACGCCGTCCGCTTCGCCGACATGGCCATGAACGCCGAACTCACCGTCGTCGGCGAAAGCCGCGCAGGCGTCCCGTGGTCCGGCAAGGTCGGCCCCCGCCAGGCCGCACGCATCTTCACCGGCGCGATCATGCCGGAAGGCGCAGACCACGTCCTCATCCAGGAAGACACGATCCGCGAGAACGCCCACCTCGAAGTCATCCACCCGCAGAAGGGCCCGGAAAACATCCGCACCACCGGTCTCGATTTCGCGAAGGGCGCAACGCTCGTGCCCGCCGGCCTCGTCATGACCGAAGGCGCGATCTCCCTCGCCGCCGCCGGCAATGTCGGACGAGTCACTGTCGCGAAAACCCCGCGCATCGGCGTGCTCGCCAACGGCGATGAACTCGTCGCCCCCGGCGCAGAGCTCACGCCCGGCCAGATCGTCAACTCGATCCAGCCCGCGCTCCTCGCCCTCATCCGCCGCTGGGGCGCGATCCCGGTCGACCTCGGCCTCTCGCGCGACACCGAAGAAGATGTCCGCAAACGCCTCTCCGCTCCCTGCGATGTGATCGTATCAATCGGCGGCGCATCGGTCGGCGACTATGATGTGGTCCGCTCCGCCTTCGCGGCGGAAAACTTCCAGCCCATCTTCGAGAAGGTCGCCGTGAAGCCCGGCAAGCCGACCTGGTTCTCGTCCGGCCCCAACGCCCTCGTCCTCGGCCTGCCCGGCAACCCGGCCGCAGCCATGGTCACCGCCCAGCTCTTCCTGCGTCCCCTGATCGCCGCCCTAACCGGCGCCACGCTCCTAAGGTCCGCGCAGAAAGCCCACACCCAGACCGCCTTGCCCAAGGCAGCCGCCCGCGAAGAATACCTCCGCGCCATCCTCACCATCGACGCCGAAGGCCGCGCCAACGTCCAGGCAGCCGAGAATCAGGACTCGTCCCTTCTCTCGCCCTTCCTCACGGCAAACGCCCTCATCCGCCGCGCCCCGGGCGCCTCCCCAGCAGCCGCCGGGGAACTGGTCGATGTGCTTGTGTTAGCCTGACCCGGATCGGGTTCTTGGTGCGGGCGGCCGGAATCGAACCGGCACTTCCTTACGGAAAACAGATTTTAAGTCGTCAACAGGCTAGCGCAAACAGTTGATTTATTTGATGATTTTCGTCGTCGACTCTGCTATGTGTAAAGAACTGTGCAATCAACGCATCGCATAGCGCCGTTCAATGGCCCTTGGGGCCTGACAAATTAAGGGTCAAAGGGCCCTGCCAGAGCCAAAGGGCTCGACCAAGAAGCAAAGGCTTCGCCTCTGTCGAACGGATTTTATGAAGGTGCGCGCTGACCGGAGCGCTTAAAGCCGGAGCGATGAAGCATGCCCACGTGGATCACATGAAAGACCAAAAGCCAGTTCACATTCCTCCCAAGCTTCAAGCGCAATCCGATGTTGCACGGCTGTTGAAGCTGCTCTCGCCGCTCCTTCCAGCATCAGACAAGATCGAAGAGCTGGAAAGCGTCGCCCAACAAGCGGAAGAGCTTGGCTCACTACCCGAGAGATTTGCGGATGCGTTTGCGGCGCGCGGTTGGCTTATCTCAGAGTCGACCAGCTTGGAAACCGCGCGCAACGCCCTTGAGCGCGCTGAAGCGGGCAAGCTTGATGAGGCTGAAGAGATTCTCGCGCGTGATTTCGAGGGAGATCAGCTTGGCAACGCCGCAATATGGCTCGGCGCAACGCCGGCGTTTCGCGACAGGCGAGCACAAATCCAGGAGGCGCTGCTGCTCACGCAGGAGAAGCGATACATCGCCTCGATCCCGCTATTGTTTGTGATCGCTGACGGCGCCGCGCAGGACTATTTTGGCAGATCGCTCTTTCGCGAAGGAATAGACATCACGGAACT
Source organism: Hyphomonadaceae bacterium (assembly GCA_965229115.1). Lineage (GTDB taxonomy): Bacteria > Pseudomonadota > Alphaproteobacteria > Caulobacterales > Hyphomonadaceae > UBA7672. The sequence goes on from CBDDIR010000003.1 coordinate 3,032,697, forward strand.
AGATGCGCTTGCGGGCGGCTCGAACGGCCTCTCAGCTCTTGTGAAAGAGGTATGCCGCACGCGGCAGGCGCTTAATACCGAGGCGATCAGTTTTCCCTACCGAAACGGGATTATTCACGGCCGCGAACTTGGATACGCAAACAGCCTTGTGAGCGCCAAGAGTTGGTCGCTTCTGATGAACCTAGCTGATGTGATCCGGGCGAAGGAGAACGCGAAAGCAAACAAGGGCGAGAGCCGTACGCTCACCGAAAGCATTGAAAGCTACAAAGCCACCTTGGAGCAAACCGCAAGAATCGATGCGTGGAGCGCGCGCCCTACGTCAACGCCAAACATCTCGATTACCTCGCCGGAAGCTCAGCTTTTGGAAGAAGGAACGCCTGAGCACGTACTTGCCAAGTTCTTGCGCGCATGGCGCGCCAACAATTTTGGCGAGATGGGCCGGATAACCAATTATCTGGATGGCCGCCCAGTCAACAAGCGCGCTGGAGACATACGCGGCTTGATGCAAGGCTTTGCTCTTCGTGACGGCGCTCTTCTTCAGGTCAAAGACGCGACAGCGGCAATCACAGATATTGAATGCGCGCTTCGTTTCACCGCGAATAGCCATGAGAACGAAGAGATATTCAGCTTCCGAGTGCTCTACGTTGATGCCAAAGCGGATCTCTGTCCACGCGGCGATCCGAAAGGACGCTGGGAGGTCATGCCATCCTACCAAGGCTGGGTGATGCAGAAGAAGCGCTCAAGCGATTAGGATGCAGATTCTTCAAACGCCGTCTTCATCACTGCATCCGAAATCACGAAGCGCCGCCATTGCTCCGGCTGAAGGATGTAGGCGGGAATACACAACCCATTAAGCCCGAGCGCTTTTGTAGCCAAGGCAAAAGCCACATACCGATGATTGCCATCCACGATCACATCCTCCCGCGGCCCTCCTGCATCACGGCAGATAATGATTGGTTCGAGTTTTTGGTGGATTGTGTGATCGAAGATGTGGTCTGGGTTCACCGTACCGTTGGTCGCCAGTCGGTCCACGCGTTTCCAGTCAATCGCAAGGTGTTCGACGTTGAGCCGCTGCGCGGCCCATCGCTTCATTGACTGGATATCAAAGCTCACTGCGCGCCCTGAGCCGTCGTCATCGAGACGAAAGACTTCTCGCTTGAGACTATCGGCATCCGCACGAGCTCTCTGCGCGTTGCGAACGGCACGATCAGAACGGTTCTTTACGTTTTGTTTTCGGGCCAAGCGCCGCTGATTTTTTGCATCGCCCATACCGCTGCCACCTCGATAGCTCCCGATACGGGGGCAATGTTCACTTCGTCATCGTGCGAGTCCAGCCTCTCTGGGTACAGAGAGTTGGTGCTAGGCTTGCCTGTGCATGTTGCACGACGCCCCTTCGCCTAGTCGTCAGATCGGGACAAAAAGCGCCTCAAGTTGGGAAGGAATGGCCGATAAGCGTGCTGCGTTGGATCTGGATTGAGTGCATAGAGTGATACCGTGAGCAGCGTCACGTCGGTTAGTGCTTTGAGAATGCGCTCTTTGGGCTGATTGCCATGCAAACCGCCGTTCAATTCATCCACCAAGCGATCGATTTCTGTGCCTAGTTCGGAGAGCCGCTTCTGATCTGAGCCTACGTTGTCAGCCAGAAACGCCCACAACCTGTTTTTGTACTTATCCGCACCGACATCTCGACCATGATGCGGTTCGCGGCGCGCAGGAAAGAGTGCATCAGCAAGCTTCTCTAGGTATCGCCTTCCAGAAAGAGCCGCCTGCGCTAGATGTTCCTCGTGCTCAGCCGCGTTTAGTGCATCCACCGCTGCTCCCAATGCGTTGAAAAGTTGCGGGCTGATGTCCTCAACGACCATCACAAGTTCGGATGCTTGGTCTTCACCTCCAACCAAATGCACACTCAACGTCTCGCGCACACGCGCTATCTGCTCAAAATGCGGCAAGGTGTCGAAGTCGTCGAATATGGTACGCCGCGCGCCAGTGTCCTCCCATCCAACGTCTGAGTAGCCCAATTCCCGCATGGCTTCCGCAGCGGATTCATCTTTGCCATCATCTGAGCTCATGGAGAAAAAGAGACGACAGGTTGTTCCCTTCAGTCTGCAATGAGGAGGGATGGAGTATCGGAAGTTTGCAAGATGAGGACCGTAGCCGTATTCCACAGCCAGGGCTCCCAAGTAACCTTCATCACCCTCGATAGCGGAGTGAAGTTCTTCGGCCAAAGCCAGCGGCATGTTTTCAAACACCATGAGGAAGACAACCGAGCGCTGAATCGTCTCGATCAGCTTGGTCTCCTTCAGCCGTCGCCAAGTGGATGTGAAGTAGCTTTGAGATATCGCTTTGACGCGCTGATCGGGAGACAAGCCGCGTGGCAGCATCGTATCGCCGATTGCTAGTTTTAGGTGACGACCAGAACGCTGAAGAATACGTGTGCCGAAAACGAGATCGCGCGTCGTCCACCAGTAGTTGGGCTGATACGGCTTATGTAGCGCATCGAACATGAATGCGACATTCATTCCTGCCCCCCAAAATATTGTCGAAGCTTGTGCAGAGTCGACTACCACGCAATCATAGATCGAATAACTTCATAGTATCGGTCATGTCGGCGGTGCGTTGGCCGTTCACGCCGCTTCCTTGGCCAGCGAATAACTGGTGCTTCTGCCGCCGCCTTCGTCTTTGATGAGAATGCCGCGACTGACCAGATCAGTGATGTCGCGTAGCGCCGTGTCGGTCGATGTCTTTGCGATCTTCGCCCATTTACCGGACGTAAGCTTGCCCTCGAATCCTTCGAGCAATCTGTTCAGCATCTTGGTTTGACGCTCGTTCAGCGATTCATCCTTGAGTGCGGTCCAGAAGCGCGCCTTCTTGAGAACATGCGCCAGCGTATCCCCCGCCCCATCGAATGCGCGATCCATGCAATGCAGGAACCATGTCAGCCACGCGGTGATATCGAGATCGCCTTTTTGCGTGGCTTCAAGGATATCGTAGTACGCATTTCTATCACGGCGGATTTGTGCGGACATGCTGTAGTAGCGCTGCGGGCTCTGCTCTGAGCGCGCCAGCGCCATGTCTGCGATTGCACGTGCAATTCGTCCGTTACCATCTTCAAACGGGTGGATCGTCACGAACCAGAGATGCGCGATGCCAGCGCGCATCACAGGATCAACGGTGTCGGTTGCTTCAAACCAATTCAGGAATGCATCCATCTCCGCGTCCAGACGATCAGCCTCGGGCGCTTGGAAGTGAACCTTCTGCCGTCCTATGGGACCAGAAACGACCTGCATGGCTCCTGCGGAAGCGGGCCGCCATGCGCCGACTTTGATTTTCGAGAGACCGCTATAGCCTGTCGGAAACATGGCGGCATGCCAGCCGAAGAGGCGCTCTTTTGTCAGCGGCTTTTGAAATTGCTGGGTTGCGTCCAGCATCATTTCGACAACGCCTTCTACATTGCGATCCGCCGGAACGAGCGCGCCGATATCCATGCCGAGGCGACTGGCGAGTGAGGATCTTACCTGATCCTTGTCGAGGACTTCGCCTTCGATCTCGCTGGTTTTGAGAACGTCATCGGTGAGCGTGTAGAGGACAGCTTCCTTTTGCAGGTCGAAGCCGAGGGAGAGCATTTGCCCTTCAAGTTTGCCCTGGCGGTGGCGCACGGCTGCGAGAAGGGGCGCAAGCGCCTTGTCATCCCAGCGGAAGCGCGGCCAGTTGGTTTGTTCGTGTATATAAGTAGGCATTCGCCGCACTCCTTGCGGTGATTATAGCGCTCATTCCCCGCGGAACACAAGCATAATCGCCGCATAATATGCGGTGATTATGTCATCTAATCCCCGCATCGTTCACGCCAAGGACTGTTTGACGCTCCCGAATCCGGCGAAAAATGCAGAAAAAATAGGGGGTAGACATGACACAAGCAGCCACAAAGACGAGCTGGGCCACGAAGCGGCCTCGACTGATCGCAATAGGTGCTATTGTCACTCTACTGGGCGCATTGGCCTCTTGGGCGCGGATCGACCTTGGAGCCTATCAACAACGCGTTGCGGTTGAGACAGCACCAGATGTGCAGGAGCACATCGCAGGCTTTACCTACGGCATGTTGCTTCTCTCTGCATTCAGCGCGCTTGTGAGCTGCGCGACTCTCATCTTTCTCTTCCTTGCGTTTCGTGAATCCCGGCGGATGACCGAGGAAACGCGCCGAGCCGCAGACGTATCGCTTCGCGCGGCCGAGCAGACGCAAGCGCTGACCCAGAAACAATACCGCGCCTACCTGCGTGCAGAGAGTGCCCGGATCGTGGCGGAAGGGGACAAGTACACCGTCAAAGTCTCCTACCGGAATGACGGCGCAACGCCCGCGCTAGACATCGAGCATGCTGTCGTCGTCGCGCTGCGTGGCGAGAAGTACTCACACTCGCCCGACCAGGTATTTGATGCAGATCGGATTTCCTATGTGAATGTGCGTCCGGTGCCGCCGCTGACTGACGATATGTTTCGCTATGAGGTCAGCAGCGCCGCATTTGAAATGGCGGAGGCGGGCGCACAGCGCCAGCCAGGCCAAGTTGTCACCTTCATTGGCGCTGTCATCTACCGCGATACGTTTGGCAGCAGATTTCAGACGCAGTTTGAATTCTTCCTACAGCCTGAACGCGCTGATGATCTCAGGAATGCAATCGAAGCACAGAAGCAAAGGAATGAGATCGTGAATGTCGGCGTCGATCTCAAATGGGGGCGGCGTGGGCGCGGCGGGGTGTATCACGCTTACGAAGGTGATCCCCCGCCCTTTCTCCGCACATAGAATGAAATGAGCGAGTAGTTTTCAAAATGGCGCCGCTTAGGCGGCGCCATCTCTCGCATCAAAGCACTTTCAAATGGCTCAATATTCCTCGGCCAGCATGAGGGTGAGGATACGGCGTGTGCATTCAGCATCCGCCGGATCGGACGAGCCAGATTCAAGAGCCCGGTCGTAGTAGTCGATCTTCCAGAAGAGGCGCTGCCCTTCGAGGGAGAACGCGCCGAAATCATGCTCGCCATGAGGGTCATTGTCGGGTGTGAAAGCATTGAAGGCGCAGACCCGCGCGATTGCGCGGGTGATAAACGCAGGGCCTTGGGCCAGTATGCCATCGGTGAGCATCCAGCCGCCGGAGAATGGTCCGGCGGCGCGTATCGCGTCATTCAGTTTAGCGATTTGACCGGATGAGGAGGTCATTGCTGACCTCCATCATTGGCGGCGGAACGCTCTGTGATGAACCGCAAGACGAGGCGGCCTTTGAGCGGCACGGCTTCGCATTCGATGCTGAAGCCGTTGTTGTCGCTGTGCGGCCAGGCTGCGCCAATGGGTGTCCAGCTGGCTTCCTGTCCATCACCATGTACGCAGTAGAGGCGATGTGTAGGTTTGCGGCCCGGTAGTTTGAGCTGTTGCTTTTGAGGTTGTTGTTTGGGTTTAGCCATGTGGCTCTCCTTCCATGTTTTGCCGTGAGTGACTTCGCGGCGTGATGGGGAGAAGCGCGCATCGGCCATTGAGACGACGGTCAAACCCCGCGCGGGAACCGCGCGCCCGAAGGGGGCGGAGCTGCACGAAGCGAAGCGGAGGAAGCGAGCCGGGTTGAACGGCGACGGGCCGATGCGAAAAGTCTCACCAGTCTCCACGCCGCAATGACTTCAAGCGCCGTGGGAGGAGGCTAACAAGCTTAACTTTACAATACGAACTGAAGAAAAGTTTGAACGAATGTGTTGTGCCGCCTGTCAAGAGACACGCGCAAACTTGGGCGATGGAACGTGAAGCGTACTTTGACATCGATCCTCGCCTGTGGCTCCGCATCTCGAACCATGCCGCATTCACGCTGATGATGACGCGGCGTGCCTATTTGCCCAGCACCGCGCAGTTTGGAGAGGCGGTAATTCTGTGCCCGCGTGAGGACTGCATTCAGGTGTCGGTCGTGTTGTTTCTCGACGGCAAACAACCCGCACTCCTGCGTGAGCGGATTTACGCGGACAGGCCCAGACAGGAATTGCCGCGCGGTATTGCGCCTGATGAGGCGCGCGGCCAGCGCTACATTGATGGCTATGGCGACCCCGATGACCTGGAGCTTGCACCGCTCATTCCGGCGCAAAGTCCGCCGCCTGCCGATCGACGTTTCCTAGAGCCGTGGGAACTGGATGACGACTGGCAGGGCGGATGGACCGAGGCTGATTATCGTCCTGGCTGCACCTGTTATCAAAGCCAACCGGATGCAGCGCGTGAGTCTTCCGTTTGCACCTACTGCGGGAATGATCCCCAAGAGAATGACATTCCTGGCCCGTGGTAGATCGCTGCGGTAGGGATCGTCACCCGCATGGGCCGAAACTGCGCCAGCAGGTTCGGGGCGCAGCCTAGAGCCCGACCCGCGCGGACGCGCGGGAACCGCCCAATATGACAGTTTCATTAGTTTGGGCTGGAAAGCCCTGTTTCGCCATCGTAATCAACATGCATGGGTGGTTGGACAGACGCGATATTGCAGGCATTGCCTTTGGATGGGAGCGCCGTTCCCAAGGGTAATCTTGAAGTTCTGTGCTCTCAGTTTTTAGCTGAAAGCCTCGACCGACATGCTTTTTCTGAATCGATTTTCTACCTGCAATCGCGAAAGCAGATTGATTGTGATGCGGTTCATGTATGGCGGACCGAACCTGATTTTCCTGAACGCGACATAGAGGACCTCGCTGGCGGCTTTCTGAAAAGCCGGACCTGTCTCGATGCTCTCAACATCAACGACGATAGCTACGTTTTCGAGAACACCACTGTGTCGGGCTCAACAGGTGCTGGGTTGTGGTCACGGCCAGATTTCACATTGGCCGCCATTCGTCGCTTTAAGTACGATCCTCGCCGCTACCTCGATGTGTACAGCTTCGAGCTTAAAAATCGGCGCGGAACAAGCGTGGTGGCCGTGCATGAAGCGCTGGCGCATGGCCGCTTTGCACACTTTGCCTATCTCGTCTGTCCACGTTCATCCTTGGATCAAACATCCTCGGTGGCGATCAGGCAGGCCTGCATGGACCATGGCGTTGGCCTCATCACTTTTGACCTGTCTGTTGGCGAGGCTGATGAGCCCGTCGCAACGGACTTTAGGTTCGAGGCAAATCCACAGAAACGAAACATCGACCCCGCCGAAGTGGACCGCCACCTTGATGCGCGGCTGTCGTTGAGGGGGAGAACGCGCTTGGCTCAAATGGCGTCCACCTCATGACAGGCAAGGTGATTGCAGCCGTCAACAGAAAAGGGGGCGTTGGCAAGACGACACTGGTCATTGCGCTTGCTGATACGCTTGTCTCTGAGTTCAATTCTTCCGTCGTTGTCGTTGATGCCGACCCCCAAGCGAGCGCGAGCATCGCGCTCATCGGCCCCGAAAAGACGCTCGACCGGAGCAAGCAAGACCTATCTCTAAAATCCACGCTCAACGCCCTCAGCACCGATCAGCATGAATTGGACAAGAGATTTGTTGTTGGCCAAGTGAATCGCATCAAAGGGCGCGCGGACATTCCGCTCGCGCTGGTGTCCAATGGCGAAGAGCTTTGGGACTACGAAGCGGAACTGGCGCAGGTAGGAAAAATCCAGTTCGTTAAAGACGCAATGGCTGAGCTTCTTTCGTACCTGAAAGAACGGTACAAGTACGTACTTGTCGACTGCCCTCCCGGCCAAACGCAAACCTCCGCCGTCGCGCTGTCAGCCGCTGACCTTATTCTTTCGCCGACCGTGCCTGATCGTCTCTCAAACTGGGGGCTGGATGGTCTAGAGCGGTACATCACGGCCAACATGCAAACCAAGCGGCAGAAAGCCTTCTTTGTCGCCACACGCTATCGCGCATCACTGAACGAACATCGGGAGTATTTCGACCTCCTCGTGAAGCGACAATCAAAGCATATTGCTCTCCTCCGCAGAGATAGCGAAGCCAGCGCTGGCGCCATCGGAAGTTTCATCGATGAGGACAAGAGATTTGTTGAGCGCATGGGCGTGAAAGAGCCAAAGACGTTTACCCAGATTTACGGCAACAAAGCCTCGGTCCAACTTATCGATGTCGCCAAGGCGATTCGGCGGGAACTCGGAAAATGACGACTCTGGATTTGCTGGCTCTGGTCAACCGCAATGTTCGGCTAGCCGCTGCCCCCCAGAAGAAGCTGAGCGATTTGCTAGGCAAAGCGCTGAACATTCTCGTGGTGGGCCTTCCTCTTTCGGACGCGCAAGCACTCGGCTCATCCGTTTCTGCTGGTTTGCAAGCGCACATTCACACCATGTCCGCGGCAGACCTGAAAAAGCTCCTGAAGCTATGGGACCCGGTCAGGAAGATTGCCAAGGAGACGACGATCAGCGAAATGCGCGAGATCGCGGTCGCGCTTCTGACGCATCGACTGAGGCCTGAAGTCAAAGTGGCGAAAGCAAAAAAGGGCAAGCGATAGTCTCTGGCGATTTGTTCTCCAGATACGCGCTGTTCGCGTGTTGATCTTTCGGAACTAGCCAGCGCGTGTTTTGCCTACGAGGCGGCTCGCTTCCGCTGTCCTTCGTCCTTTGTGCAGCTCCGCCCCGCAATGCTTGCGGCGTGTCCGGCCTTCTCCGGGAAAGACACTGGCGCTGCCTTGGGCGTTCCTATCAACCGCGCTTTCTGGCGCGCACTATAGGAGGACACATGACATTGACTGAACTCACCGCATTGCTGATCGCGCTTTCCGCGCTTCTTCGATCTGCCGCTGAGCTGGTTCGTACCATCCGCCGCTAAGCACTTCATCCGTTGCGCTTTGACGCGCAGCGGATTTTCAAACCGTCCCATGGCATTAGAGATCAGTTCTGCTCAAGCGCGGAATTCATCTAGCGATATTGCCATTCCGCCGTGGTCTCGCACAACTTGAAGCAGGCCGCTGTCTCTCGTGAGTAATGTGAGTTTCTTCTTGATGGCTGTGATTGCGATCAGCGCATCTCGGTCTTGATTAGTACTCTTTGAATTCTTGCCTTTGGCTTTGTCCGCCGCTTTTATCGCAGCAAGCAGATCAGCAAACAGATTGTCGCCATCGTCCCATTCGCTTTCATCCCAACTGGACACGCCCCAGACTGCTGATGACGTAGGCACCTGTTCGGCGCTTACGTCTTTGAAGACGGCCAGCAGTGCTGCTTTCGTGGCAGGATCGGGGGTGGCATTTAGTTCGTCGCGTTGAATATGTGTTGCAAATACTGCAACGCCAGAAAGTGTTTCTAGCGCAAGCTCAGCCTTCAGGATGGCATTGAAGACGTTGGTGTCCAGGATGTAGCCAGTCATCGCCATCAATCGCGAAGGACGATGTGGTTGAAGGGTACACGCAACGTTGCGAGATAAGGAATTGGCCCAGGCGCGTCGTCAGGCGACTTGCCGCGTGTGGAATGCGTATATGCGAGTGCCCAAGCGGCTGTGCGAATATCATCGAGGCGCGCAGCGAAATAGGCTTTCACTTTGTCGGCGTCTGTTGACTTGATCTCATCATCGACGAATGCAGGCGGCATCCGCAATTTGACTGTGTAGCCTGCGACTTCGGCGTCAAAGTCCACACCGCCATTCACGATATAGATATCCAGAATTTCAATTGTCGGCTCGGCCATGCTGCCCCCTCTTGCTTCAGGGCAATGGCATAACAGATATTCAGTCCGTTGCCGATTGCAGCGGATTTTATTGCCCTGGTCCGTCGCGGGTACGACCGGGAGAACGGGTGTTTCCTCTCGGTCGTGCGCGTTTGCGTAGGAGCGCCTGCGTTGCAACCTGCGCCGCAGATTTTTCGGGGAAGGTTTTCGCACTGTCTCGCGCAGCCGATGGCGTAGCGCCCTTATCCTGTGACTTATGTGCGGCGCGGCGGCGGTTGAACGTGCGCCATTCTTGCCTGTGAAGCGCGTGTAGCGCGCCACGCTCTTCCCTCTGTCGAGCGCCCAGCGTTTCCCTCGTCACGCCACGCCGTAAGTTGATCTGAGCCGCCAGCGCCGCCCGTTCCCGTGCTTGCTGGAGACGCAATCTCTCGAATGCTTCCTGCCTGAGACGATCAGCCTCCAGCTTCTTGCGGGCTGCAAACTCTTCCATGGCCCGTTTGACCACGCGGGACTGTTCATCGCGCAGGGCAGTGAATGCTCTTTCCCGATCAAGCTTGATCTGCGTCCGCAGCGTTTGCCAGTAACCGCTTGGCATACGCGGACGGAACGGAGCGTAGGTCGCCTCCATCTGGCTGCCATATAGGTTTGAGAGAGATTTCCAGCGCGGGGCAAACTGCGCGAAGGCCGCTTTGAACGGCTGCCCGCGCTGCTCCTTGTAGTTCTGCCAGTATTGATCGCGCAGCCGTTTGGAGAGTGCGCTGCGCTCCTGCTTGTGACGTTGTCACAGCGCGTCGCGCTCGGTTTGGTAAATCTGCTTCCAGTGAGCGCGGTAGTGATCCCACGCGCGCGCATGTTGCTGGCGCAGCGCATCCATGCGCTGGCGCTGAACGTCTTTTACCTGCGCCGCTTCATCGGGCAGCGTCACGGCATCCGGCCTGACCGGAACCGCACTTCCTGCACGCGCAAATGCTTTGCGGTTGGTCTTACGCGGGACCTGACTTTCAGGGGGCGGGGGTGATCGGTCCGGTGTTTGTACCTGCGCGGCTTTGTCGTGTTGGGCGGTCGGCCAGCCGTGATAGGCAACACGAAAACGCGCCTGAAGGCGCATGTCTCCCGCAGGCGGTTCAAACGCTGTGTTGGCTTCCCGCGAGCCTGCACGTCCCTCAACACGCGCGCTCTTCAGCTCCCGATCCCGCCTGCGCGAGGCGAGGTCGATAATGTTCTCGCCCTTCGCGCGCGCCTCGGCATTTACCTCACGCTGCTGGCAATGGATCTTACCGCCCGTCCGCTCGTAACCAAGCGCCCATTCCTGCAAGCGCAAACGGTCGTTCTTCAAAGATGCTGCCTTGCCCGTTTCAGGGTGAACAAGATTGGCAATGACATGGAGGTGCTGCGTTACGCCGTCCGTATGGGCCGCGACCACATGCTCGTGGGCCTCCATCTGAAGCGCGACAAGCGCCTCCCTTGCGGCACTTTGCATGGCGGCGCGATCAGGCTGCTCGTCCGGCGCCCACGCAAGTATCAGATGGTAAACAGGCCGCTCGACCTTGCGGCCCGTGAGCTTCACAGGGCTATCCGCATTCTCTTCATTCCATGTCCGCTTGAGGGCATCGGCATGCAGGGCGGTCCAGGCCATCATCCGGCCTGCACGGGCCGCGTCATCGGTCGGCAGGTTATGACAGCTTATCCACGCCACGCGGCTCGTCTCCGCGCCCTCGCGCAGACCACCAGCGATATAGGCGACCGCGCCCTTGAAGCTTTTCCCGCGTAGGGCTTTTGCGATCATAACAGGCGGTCGAGCTGGCGCTCGATGGACAGGAGAAGGGTCCTCAACTCGGTCAGTTCATGTCCGGCAGGACCCATGGGGAGCCGTCCTGTCGTATTCGTGTGCCGCGCGATCTGGTTGAGATTGACGCCAACGCTGCGAAGCTGACGGACAAGGTTAAAGAGCAGCGGGTCGCGCTGCGCGGAAAGCGGCGCTTCCCCTATGGGCCCCGTGTCATTCGCGGGCGCTGCATACGTTTGTATGCCGTGAAGCGCGCGACGCAGGATCAGCTCGGACACGCTCACGCCGGAGAGCAATGCCTCCTGCCGCAGACGTGCCTGTTCCTCTGCTGTGACGCGCAGACCGATGTGATGGACACGCGCGTCGGCTACCGTCTTGCGAGGACGGCCACGCTTCTTTTCCAAGGCTTGAGAATTGTGTCGCGACACGCGGCGCTGCTCTCGATTGTATCACTGCGTAAGCAGTGACGGGTCAGGCCCTCCTGCCAGATGGCGGTCCCGCACGCCGGGGTCGCCATGTTTTCGTAAAACGAAAACAATATCTGGCTCCTCCCACAATCAAGTCGCGGGAATGGTTACATAAACGCGCGGATGGTTCAAGAAATTCACGAGCACGCGCACACCATGGCGTGCGCGCATCGTTCAAAATTTTCAAACGCGCGTAGCGCGTGCGTTCACTGAACCACACTCATGCTCTCCCCTCGGGTTGGAGGAACGCGCATGAGTTTTCCGGTTGCGCTGCCGCGTGGTCGCGGCGAGACGGATGAACGTCTGCATGCCACAGCGCACTGGGCGCATGATGCGCTGATTGAACGCTTTCGCCTGATGCCTGACATGGCGCGCGGTACGGATGCCATCCTGCTCGGCGCTTATCCGGCGCGCGAAGGACACGCATGGTTTATGGCGCAACGCGCCAACCTCGCGCGGCTCTCCGAGCAGGCGAGCCGCAGCGCAGAACATACAAGCGGATTCGAGGGTTGGCTGCGTGTGGAATTGCTCAAACGCTCCTACCTCGTGGGGCTGAAGGATGACCGCCACCTTGTAACCGTGGCGGGCTCCCGCGCGGGTAAGGGCCGCTCGATGATCCTGCCGAACCTGGCGCTTTATCGCGGCTCAGTCGTGGTGATTGACCCCAAAGGGGAAAACGCCACATTAACCGCGCAGCGCCGCGCCGATCTTGGCCAGAAAGTCGTCGTGCTAGACCCGTTCAAGGTGGCTGACATCGACCCGGTTTTCCGGGGAGCGTTCAACCCGTTTGATCTTCTCGATACATCCTCCCCTGCGATCGTGGATGATGCGGCGCTTCTGGCCGAAGGGCTGGTGATGGCGGGGAGCGAGCGCGACGCGCACTGGGATGAAAGCGCCCGCAACCTGATACGGGCGCTCATCCTGCACCTGAAGGTCAGCCAAGCTGACCCCACGCTTAAAACGCTGCGCCGCTTCCTGATGGAGGGCGACCGTCGCGGCTTCGCAGCGTTCATGCGCGGCGCAAGCGAGGAGGAACGGGAAGCGGGGCCACGCACCGCAACTGAATACCTGCTTATGCAGATGAGCGAGAGCGAGTCGTTTGAGGGCGCCATTGCCGGAACGGCGGCGACCATTCTCGAGATGGGCGAGAATGAGCGCGGGTCGGTCTTCTCCACCGCCGCGCGCAATACGGGGTTTCTGGACAGCCTCGAATTAACCGAGACGATAGAGAAATCCACCCTCGCGCTGGATGAACTCAAGACCGCGCCGCAAGGGCTCACGCTTTATCTCTGCTTGCCCGCGCACCGTATCGGCACGCATGCGCGTTGGCTCCGCGTGATGATCGCCGCCGCGCTCAACACGCTTTATAAGAGCCTTGCGCCACCTGCCGCCGGCGCGCCTGTCTTGTTCGTGCTCGATGAGTTCGCCGCCCTCGGCAGGATCGATGTCATCGAGAAAGCCGCGGGTTATGCGGCGGGGTTTGGCGTCAAGCTCTGGACCATCCTGCAAGACCTCTCGCAGATCAAAGCCCTCTATCCGCAGTCGTGGGAAACCTTCCTCGGCAATGCTGGGATGCTTCAGGTCTTTGGCGTATCCGACCGCGAGACGACAGAGTTTGTCTCGAAGCTGGCGGGCGATATTGAATCGCGGCGCATCACGCGCACCGCATCTGAAAACAGCGGCGAGAGCGTTGCTGCGCCGCCCAACCAGGGCCGCGCGCGCGGGCTGGTTGGCCCCAGCTCGGCGCATACCATGTTCAATGCAGCCACCACGCTTCTCTCTGACAAGGCCAGAACCCAGCAATCGGGGCGCAGCGCATCCGAAGCGGAAGGGTTGCATGTCGTGCCGCTCATAAGGGCCGATGAGATCGGCCGGTTCTTCGCGCGGGAAGCGGGGGCTTCGATGGTCATCTTGAAAGGCCATCCGCCCTTTGCCCTGCCGCGCCTCAACCGCGATGAAGATCAAAGGTTTGCCACGCTCTTTCCCGATACGGCGGGGCGATGGGATGAGCTTGATGCGAGCCGCACGGACTTGATCGCGACGCTCTCGCGCGAAAGCCCCAGGCATGTGTGATGCTGGGGTCTCGCGTCCGGCAGGAAGGCAGATCAGAGCCGGAACTGACTTGATTGGGCCCGCGCGCTTTTAAACGCTCGGTGCTTCTGGCTCAGGGACGTTGGACTCAGCGCTCGCCGCGTCGCGCGGCTTCAGGCAGATGATGCGTCCGCTGACCGCAATCCCTTCAGGGATGTCGAGCGTGAGGCCCTTCGCGTTTTCCCAGACGGCGCCCACCTTGGTCCATCTGGCGGTTTTGCCCTCACCATGCACCTTGAAGGCTTCATAGATCGGCGCTTTCTTCGCCGCTAAAGTATCTGACATGACAAATCTCCTTTCGATAAATAATTGAATCATATCGGGGATAGTTATACGTCAAATCGCTCTGTAAAATCCATATAATTCAAGGCGTACCGTTTCGCTTTGCGGAGAAATGGCGGTTTCCTGCGGCACGCAGCGTTGCAACCAAAAGCTGTGATGCACACGCACGCATGTCGATGGGTGCGCATGCATGCGGCGCACACATCACGGCGCACGGATACCAAGCCGCCGCATCAGTGCATCGGGGCTTTCACCGCATACGCTGCCAATGATGTTCAGCGCAGGCGCCGGAGATCCCGCGCGGCGATCGAACTCTGCCAGCGCGGAATCCGCTTCATCCTGCGCGTAGCGTTTCAAATCATAGCCAGCGCCAGGCGAGCCAGCATCAGCCAGCGTCCCCAGCATGTTCGCAAGGTTCGACATGCTCATACGGCTGTTCACCGAATTGCTGGCAAGAGCCGTGCGCGCTGACATCATCTGGCTTTGCGCCTGCGCGAGGGCCTGTGTCTGCACCGCGCAATTCTGATAGGCCAGCTTGTAGGCTTCGAGCACGGGCATGAAGCGTGTCTGCTCGGAGAGCGCCGCTTCCTGCTTGGCTTGCTCGACCTTCCCTTCCATCGCCGCGCGCTCGTTTGCGACAGCCGCAGTCGCAGCGGCATTCATAGAGCCTGTGACGGAGCCGACCAGATAGGAGGGCTTCTTCGTCGGCTCGGCCATGAACTCCCACGCAATGACGATCAGCGCGAGAAGCAACGCACCCTTGCTGAACAAGGCGCGACCGATGCCGGAAAACGTGGAAGGCTTGGGCTGCGCGGCTACGCGCGACAACTGGGGGATAACAAGCGGCCCGTGCGGCCCCTGCACCACGCCAGACCCATGCGCGGCATCCACCTCGCGAAGACTATCCAGCCGCATCCCAACCCACCCGAAATCGCCAAAGTGAGCATTTCTGCGGAATCGCAAGAAAGCATTGAAAGTCTGCCACAAATTTGCTGGACTTGGCTGTCGGTGACTCAACTCGGGCGGGGGCACGAATTGCAAGTATTTCATGTTTTCTCGGGCGGAGGCCTGCGGGCCATTCCGCTGGTTGGAGCATATAGCGCAACGCAAACGCTACCATTTCTCCAAGCGCGAGGCTTCGGTGGAGCGTCAATGGGTGCAATAATAGCTTTGTTTTGCGCGCTTGGGCTTCACCCCGACAACATAAAACAAACAATTATAAAAGTTTTCACCGAAGATCGACAAATCCGCGACGCGCTCCGTCGTTACGAGAAAATCTTAGAATCCACCAAGAACACTCTATCGAAGGGCGAGAGCCCACAAGGAACGAGGAAGTTTCCAAGGTTGGGGCCAATTAATCACACTATAATATCACATGCAGTCGGAAGACTGTGGAACCGCAACGAGCTGTATTCCGCGTTCGAACAGGGTGGAGTGAGCAGCTCTCAAATACTATCTGCGGCGTTACGCCAAGCACTTCAGGCCAACGGAATCCAAGACGAGCCTACTTGGGATGCATTTCGAAACAGAGATATCGCGTTTAAAGTTGTGGCTACTGACCTAGCCGCAAAACGAGCTGTGATCTTTCCTGATCACGACAGCTCAATATCTGTTGTTGATGCTGTAGTTGCCTCGGCTGCGTATCCAACGGCATTCGCTCCACATCGTCATCAGAATCGACTTTTTGCAGATGGTGGGATTTCATCTAATACACCGGCGTTTCTATTCAATTCCGAAGCAAAGGACGTGTACGGACGAACAGTGGTTTACACGCTTGACGGGTCAGAAGGACCGGTCAGAGGTGACCTCATAGACATTCTCGGAGCGACACTTAGTTCCGCTCTTTCTGCATCAGACGCCCTTCTACCAACTTTTTTGGGACGCTTAATTCAAGTACGAATACCCGAGAATAAAAAAATTCCAATCATTGGAACCAAAGCTGTACTCGATAAGAACGAGCGAAAACAATCTCTGGAAAACATACTCCAACAAGCTTGTGCGGATGCGCGCAACATTGCGGAGTATCAACTAGTACAGGATGACGTGCTCAAACAGACTCGTTTTGAAAAACAATGGGACAAACGTGCGGCGGTTGAATATCGCCCGAGAGAAGAATGGCTAATTATATTCGGCTTGATACGGGAGTCTTTAGCCAAGAACGCGGCCTTGAATAAACCAGGCAAGGTGCCGGAGTTTACTGAGTTTCTCGGGTACCTTCGGAAAATCAGGTGCTGCCTGTTTGTTCCTAAGTATACTGGCCAAGAGTATGTTTGGGACATTGTTCATCATGAAGGCTTTACAGATGAGGATACTTATTTTCGTGACGTCGACAATGAACTCTATTTTGATGCTCCCGGCGCTGCGGAAGCCGCACAGAAGAAAGTTCCGGTAAAGTACAATCTATACGATCTACGAGAGCAGCATAGGATTAAGCCCAATGCCGAGGGCGTGGATGAGCGGCGCGAAGCGATCGCCGGGACACTTCGAAAAGTTCCAGAGGACCGTCGCATAGGCGTGGCGGTGCCTGTCTTCCGTGACCGACAGGCATGGGATGAACCCGACCCGACAAAACGCCCCAATGCGCTCGGTATCCTTGCGGCAGATACTCACTTCCAGGAACCGGAACTCTTCAACCCTAAAGGGCCGCAGCAGTGGGCTTTTTTTCAGAAGGACCTCATAGCTGCATCAATGGCAGCGTCGCGACTACTCGGAGGATAAGATATGGAAAATAAACAGTTTTTTATTGAAATGAACGAATGATTCGACGTAAGGTCAGATACTAGGAGAATCTCATGAAGGATGAAAACCGACCGGAAGACCCATTGGAGCCGTTTCCACCAGAGGAAGCGAATAGACGAGCGTTCAAGGATCTGTGGGGCGATGACCGGATGTCTCGCTTTGAGCAAGCCAGAATCGACGACTATCTAAAGCGCCACGGGGCACCATTGGCGTCTCCATCACCTTGAAGCGCTGCCTCCTCATAGACTCCGCTGCAAGCATTAGATTGTTGCTTCGCTCTTCGCAGCGATCTCTTTAACGTCCACGGAGCAACGTCGTAGTCAGCTGCGATTGTTGCGAGTGTTTGATTGGGCTTTGCAAGACGACGCTGCGCTTCGTCGAGCTGCTGTATGCTGAGTTTACGCGGCCTGCCCAGCGTCTTCCCGCGCTCACGCGCTGCCGCGAGGCCTTCCTTCGTACGCTGGGAGATCATTTGCCGCTCGAACGCGGCGCAAGCCGCCACCACGGTATAGACCAGCAAGCCGCCAGGCGTGGATGTGTCGAGCCGCAAATTGACGATATGTAGAAACGCGCCGCGCGCTTTGAGCTTCTCCATTTCGGTGATGGCATCGACCGTTGAGCGATAGGCGCGATCAAGATCGAGAATGACCAGCGTATCCCCTGCCCGTAGGGTCCGCATAACACGCTGATAGACAGGGCGCTTAGGGCTGACGGCCGAGACGCGCTCGATGTGGATTTCGTCACATACACTGGTGAGCATATCGATCTGGCGGTCCAGACACTGCTCCCGTGTCGAGACCCGCATATAGCCTATTTTCTTCATTATCAGTCACTTAGGTCGCACGGCTGCGGGCATAGAGCCCCGCGCAAAAACGACCCTTTTTGCGTGTGACCATATCGGCTTCAGCGGGGACCGCGCATCAGCGCAAAATCCGCGAAACACCAACGATATAGTAGAATACAATATACACAATAAAAGTTATGAAAATTTTAACGTAATCGGTCGTTTCCGTGCTGAGGAATACTTGGAAATACTATCGGAATACCGTCGGGGCTTCGGCCTTGGCCCTAGTTGCGTGCCTGTATTCCATTCCTGCCCAAGCACAGACGATGACGGCTGGGCTCGTCATGAAGAAGATCGACTCCAAGGAGATGAACTCGGGCGAAGCCACCTTCTTTTTCGCGGGAATCATCGAAGGACTTGCACAGGCAAGATTTGTCAGAGACGCAAAAAATCCTGCAGGACGCGCCTGCATCTACGGATGGTTCTATGACGACTCCGAGGCGGCTCTCCGAAAAATTCACGCAGCTTTTGATCGCTATCCTGACGCAATGCCTGGTCAGGTCATCGGCACGCTTGTCGCCGTGAAGTGCGGGGCCTGATGGACGTTGAGATCCCGCTCACCCGTGAAGAGTTCAATCGGCTGACAGGGTTGAAGCGCGAAGAACGCCAACGCCAGATCAACGAAGAGGAGCGTGATCTCCGTCTCAAACACGAACGAAGCGAACGCGAAGAGATTGATCTTCACACGCTCGCCTCTTACGTGGAGGCCGCAATCGCTTCCACGCGTAGCAGAGAGACGTTCGTACAAAAGCTAGACGCTCTGGACGCAGCAACAATCCAAGCCTTGATGCAAAACGAGATTGCTCTGCGCCTGGTCAACGAGCGTATCGAGAGAATGTTGCTCGACGCACACGTTCTTGCGGACGGGCGCCGCGTGTTCAAAACCCGCGATGGCACGCAAGTTTTTGACGAGCACGGACACGAGCTTGGCGAAGACGTAATCTCACCTGACGAGATTGATGACACACGCCCAAGCTGGGATGCCCTCCAAGAAGCGCGATCGTCCGAGATGAAGCTAGAAGCCGAGCGAGACGACCTGATCACCTACCAAAAGAAACTCGATGAGGCGCGTGACCACGCGGATGACCCCGACTTCACCTACGACGAACTCGCCGCGCTCGAAGCGGAACTGAACAGTTCAATGCCGGATTCTGTCCGTCAGGTTGTCGGCGGCCCCACTGCAGCAGGCGAATCGCTTGTTGCAGAATCCTCTGCCCCGCCAGAACAAGACGTGCAGCGCATCAAGCTAATGCCTGGCGTTGAGGCCAGCTTCTAAAGCGCCATTTTGGAAGACTGTTCACTTGGAGCGAGGATGCGACTTCGCTGCATACACGCGTTGCGTTGCCGCGTTGGCGTAGTCTGAGTCCAACTCAATCCCGATGAATTTGCGGCCAAGCTGCGAGGCGGCAATCAGCGTTGAGCCCGAACCGCAGAACGGGTCCAGCACCATGTCGTCTGGCTGCGTGAAGCACGCGATCAGCGGCGCCAGTGCAGCAACAGGCTTCTGCGTTGGGTGGAGGCGATTGCCTGTGTAGGGGAACTCGATCACGTCGGGAATTGGAACCTCCGGCATACTGGGACGACCCTTGACCAGCAGGTAAGCCTGCTCGTGCTGCGCGCGCAGGAACGTGCTTCGGCTCGCATATCGCTTGCGGAAAACAATGTGACCGCACACACGAAACCCTGCCTCGCGCCAAGCATCGAGAAACAGGTGCGCTTTGCTCCAGCCATAGAAGCTAACGCAAAAGCTGTTGGGCTTCAGTACGCGATACATTTCGGCAAAGGCGGGCTTTAGCCAGTCCGCGTTGCGATCGTTCTCAATGGAGCGGCCGTCGCGCGATTTGTAGCCGACAAGGTATGGCGGATCGGTCAGAATAAAGTCGATGCTCCGGTTCGGCATGGCGCGCATTCTGGCGATGCAATCGCCTTGAAGCACGGTGTTGTCGTGCGGCGCGTGTTCTTGGATTGATGGGGTCATGTTTGTCTCCTCTTGTTGGCCACCGGGTCATTCCGTTGGCTGGATGAGGAGAAGAGAGAGCAAGCCTGAAAGCTGGACGGTCACACGCCGACAGCCAGGTATGGAGCGTAGCTGCACAAGCGAATATTGAGCGCGGAAGCGAGCTGCGTTGACCAACAGCGGGCTTGCTCATCGTGCGACGAGAAAACAGCCGAGAATGACAGGGGCTGAAGAACAAACGAATGATCACGGAAAGGAATAGCGCGTTCGCGCTTGGGGCATTGCGTTCGCATGCCGTTTGCTTCGCCTGATCGCGTTCGCTGGCGAAGCGGGCTGCAGTTCTGCAGCCTGAAAAGGAAGTGGTGCGGGCGGTCGGAATCGAACCGACACAGACCTTGCGGTCCTACGGATTTTCTTACCCCTACGGCTTTCGCCGCGCCCGTTGATGACGTTGCACGTCACCTTCGGATTTGTGGTCTGGACTATCTCTTCTCCGTGCCCTCGCAGTGCGAGGGAGTAGGAGCCACCCGTATAGTCTCTACACCTTCCCGATCAGCTTGCGCGGATCGGGCTTGGCTCGGGATTGCCAGTTGAAAGGTTTCCCCGACTTTGAGCGGTTCTACGTCCTCGGTTTCCCGAAGCGCACTCAATTTTCGGCTAAGTCCGTTGCGTCTACCAGTTTCGCCACGCCCGCAAAGCCAGCGACTCTTATAGCGGTTCTCGCCTCCCCTGCCAAGGGCGATCAGGCAAAGGCGGGCGCAGAGAGCCTTGTTTTTGTCCGTTTTTTGGACTTTTCGGCTTGAGTATCCGCTGTCCCAGCGACCTTCTTCTGGGAACGCTGCTTACGGACGTTGATGGCGGAAGCATCAAGCGTGTTCTTGAGGTGGGCGGCGTAGAATTTCTCGATCATCTCGACACTGGTGCGGCAGTTTTTGGCGATCTGATAGATGTCCGCTCCTTCGAGCAAGCGCAGACAGATGTAGGTATGCCGCAGGCTGTATGCGGTGCGCCGTTGCCCATCGCGGTCAACGAGCAGTTCTTCTTCCCGCAGAATATTTCGGAAGAGCTCGCGCGGGTATTTTGGAAAGACGCGCTCGGTTGCTGATCCATTGCTGCGCTCCTTCAAACGCTTGAAGGGATAAACTGCGCCTGTCGTGCTCTTGCAGTAGCCAACGCCGCGTTTGCCGCGCACTTCGATTTCGAGAATGCGCTGCTGCGTGTCCTCGTCGGTGACAATCGCAACATCGCGGTATTCCAGGCGCAACGCTTCATCGGGACGAAGGCCCGTGTTCGCCATGAACAGCACGAAGTCATGCAACAGCCGGTATTCAGGCAACCAGCGTTTCTTCGGCGGATTGTCGATACGATTGCCCGTTGCCTTGTAGAGCTTCTTATATTCCTCGGGCGAGAACCAGCCGCGATGCCTGATCTTGCCGTTGGTCTTATACGGGGCAGACAGGTTGGGAATGTGGTCGATCCAGCCGTGCCGCGCAGCCGTTTTCAGAATCTGCCTGAGCGTCACGATCTCTTGGTGCATTGTGGAACGCGCAGGTTTGAGTGGATCACCCGTTTTCTTGTGACGCCGCGAAGTCATGCGGTGCATCCGGTACTCCTGCACCAAGCCAGGCGTGATCTCGGATAGACGCCGCTTCCCGAAGAAGGGCGTCAGGTGAGTACGGATGCGGATCTTGTGGCCCTCGACGTAGACAGGGCTGCGCTCGCCTTCCGTGATGACCTCGTACTCGCGCATGAACTGGTCGGCGGCTTCTGTGAAAGTCTTGCCGTGAGGCATCGCCCCGCGCTTCAGCTTGCCGCGCAATTCAAGATACCAGTCCTCCGCGAAGTCCTTCGCGAGCGCGAGACTTTCCTCGCGTGTGCTGACGCGAAAATGTCGTCCGTTGACGCTCGCAGCGCACTGCCAGAGGTCACTGTTCTCGCGCTTGTAAACATGCACGCGACCATCGAGCAGCGAGTGCTTTTCCTTCATCGGGAAAGCTCCCGATCTGCGGCGTGACTGTGTGAAACTGTGCAAGACATGTGCAAGCCCATTCTAGCTGGCCGCATCATGAAAATCTAAGTATTTTCAGTTGGTTACCAGCGTGTGTGAGATTAGCACGATGATTTTAAGTCTGGTGCGTCTACCAGTTCCGCCACGCCCGCTTCAGCGCCTGTTCACGCCCATTGCGGCAGAAAAGGCAAGCCTGCTCTCCCCGTTTTGCGTGAAGGCTGAGAGAAGGCTAAGGAATGCGCATGAGTCTTCGAACGCTCCTCATTGCCGGCCTGCTAGCTCTGGCGCCCGTGCCCGCCTTCGCACAGGAGCCGGAAATCCCGGTCGGCCAGGCGCCGATCGAGATGGTGGCCGACCTTGCCGAGGTCCTCGGCCGCGCCCATGCGGTGCGGACGCTTTGCAATGGCGACAACGATTCCACCTGGCGGAACTACATGCTGAACCTGATGGCGATCGAAGCGCCCGCAGGTTCCCGCCGCGCTTCGCTCACCGATGCCTTCAACCGCGGCTATCGCGGACAGAACCGCGACACGCCAGCCTGCAACGATCAGATGCCCCGCATAGAAGCCGGCATCGCTCGCCGCGGCCGCGAGATTTCCGACCAGATCGCGCGCAGCTATCTGCGTTAGCATTCGCTAACGCCGCAACCGCGAAACCAATTCGGGTCCGCGGCATGCCTACCTCAACGATATCGTAAATTTCGTGTGGCATGCAGGTAAGGTCCTGAGGAGGATCGTTCATCTCCACCCCACCCGCCATCCCGCAAGGCTTGGCCGCGCCCTTACCACGAGGCGGCGCGTTAGGTAGCGCGTGGCCGATCCTTGCCGCTTTCTTTACCGGCAAGTTGAGAAAGCGTTTCTACGCCGACGTCCGCCTGTTCGGCGACGATCCCGACGTGACGCGGCAGATCGCTTCCGGCTATCTGTGCCTCGCCGCAGCCTTCGGCTGGACGCTGAGCTTCTTCGCTGTCCTCTGGCTCAACCCAACTCACATCGAGGCGCACGTCCTAGCTGTGCTGAACGCAGCCGGCTGCACCTATGGGTTCCTGCAGCTTCGCAAGCGTCACGATCCGCGCGTCGTCATGGACTGGCTGCTGATCCTGTATCTGATCTCGGCCGCCATTCTGTCTTTCCGTCACTCCGGCCTCGTCGCGCCGATCGCCGCATCGCTCCCCACCCTCGTGGGCATCACCGCGCTCTATGCCCGCAAGTGGATCCGCGTGCCGATCATCGCAATGGCCGCCGTCGTCGGCGGCTTCTGCATGCTGACCTCGGCAGGCGTGATCGGCTATCCGTCGACCTACACGCCGCAAGCCCACGCGGTCATGACGTTCTCGACCATGCTGTTCTCCGCCATGGGTCTGGGCGGCGTCGCCTGGGTCGCAAACATTGCGCGGGATTATTCGGTCAACCGCCTGCAGGAAGCCAACGACCTCGTCCTGGAAAACGCCGCACGCAGCCGCGTGGCGCTTGAGGCAGCACGCGTTGGCCTGTGGGATGTGCCGGATGCAGACCTGAGAGCCTTCCATGTTTCGGAAAGCTTCCAGTCGGTCACCGGCTACACGGCAGAAGAATTCCACGGCGTCTTTGGCGGCGGCCTCAAGAATTTCGTTCACCCGGAAGATGTGATCGCCCTGCGCGACGCCTTCACGCTGGGCCGCAAGCGCATGTCGCGCCTGCGCATCGACTTCCGCCTGATGACCAAGTCGCGCGGCTATCGCTGGTTCTCGGCGCGTGCGCGCTATTCGAAGAACCCCGACGGCACGATCCGTATCTCCGGATCGCTGCAGGACATCAACTTCATCAAGGCGGCCGAGGAAGCCCTGCGCGCCGGTCGCGACCGCGCCCGCGAGGCCAACAAGGCAAAATCCGACTTCATCGCCGTAATGAGCCACGAAGTTCGCACGCCGCTCAATGCAATCCTCGGCTCGGTGGAAGTGCTGAAGCGCGGCCAGCGCGACAAGGAAACGACGGAACTGGTCAAGCTGATCGACGACGCCGGCCGCGGCCTGCTCAGCATCGTCAGCGACCTGCTGGACGTCTCCAAGATCGATGCCGGCAAGCTCGACGTCACCTACTCGCCGACCGACCTGCCCGCGCTGGTCAAACGCACGGTTGAATTCTGGGGGCCGCAAGCCTCCAACAAGGGCTTGTCCCTCGCCATCGATTGCAGCGAGGCGGACACCAGCACGCTCATGATCGACGCCGGCCGCGTCCGGCAGATCGTTGGCAACCTCGTGTCCAACGCCGTGAAGTTCTCGGATACCGGCTCCGTCACCGCACGGCTTTCGACATACGAAGCGCGCGATGGTCGCGTCGAAGTCGTCATCAGCGTGATCGACACCGGCCCCGGCATCCCGGATGCACTGGCCGAGACGATCTTCGCCCCGTTCGAACAGGGCCCCAGCAATGCCAGCCGCGGCGGCACGGGCCTCGGCCTCTTCATCTCGCGCCGCCTTGCGCGCCTGATGGGCGGCGACCTCACGCTCGAACCGGCCCGTCGCAATGGCTCCCACTTCCGCCTGTCGCTGTTGGCCGAACGTGCAGAGGCCGACCAGGTCATAGCTGTCGAAACACCCGAAGAACCGATGTGGGACGGCAAGCGCGTTCTCTGCGTGGACGACAACGAGAACAACCGCCGCATCGCCGAACTGCTGCTCGGCAAGTTTGGCGTCGACGTGACGTGCTGCGCATCGGGCGATGAAGCGCTCGACATCTGCGCGATCCAGACGTTTGACCTGATCCTCATGGATATCGTGATGCCGGGCCTGAACGGCATGGAAACGCTGTCGCGCCTGCGCTCCGACGCAGAATGTCCGAACCGCGACACGCCCGCGATCGCTCTCACCGCCAAACTCGCGCCGGAAGACATCGCGGCCTATGCAGCGTCAGGCTTCGAAGGCGTCGCCGGCAAGCCGATCAACATTCGCGAACTGGCTGCCGCCATCGCGCCGCTGATCATCGATCCAATCCGAAACTAGGCGCCAGGTATCTGGCAGGCGATCAGGCGCGGGCCCCGTGTTGCGACAGCGCGCTGCAGGGCATCGTTGAATTGCGCGCAGGTCGAGACGGACTCAGCGCCAACGCCAAGCCCCTCGGACAGCTTAACCCAGTCGATCTCGGGCGAGCCAAGGCTCAACATGCCGTTGGCAGCAGGGCCCGGATTGCCCGCGCCCGTACGCGCCAGCTCGATCTTGAGGATGCGATAGGAGTTGTTGACGAACACGATCGTCAGCACGTCGAGATTTTCGCGTGCCATCGTCCACAACGACTGCACCGTGTACATGCCCGCGCCATCGCCGGCGAGGCAGACGGTCTTCACATCCGGCCGCGCGACAGCCGCGCCAACCGCCACCGGCATTCCCTGCCCGATCGCGCCGCCCGTATGCCCCAGCCATTCGTGACGCGCAGCGCCAGCCAGCGCCATGTAGATCGGCAAGCCCGACGTCACGCTATCATCCGAGATCAGGCAACCTTCCGGCAGATACGCCGCGAGCGAGAGGCCGATCGTATGCGCGTTGAAAGCGTCGCCCGTCCCGGGCGCAGGCGGCGACCAGTTCAGCGAGCGCGATGGCGCTGGCGCATCGAGCCAATCAACCAGCTTCGATATCGCATCGAAGCTATCGGTATCGGGACCGCCGAGATTGATCGTGCGCGCGCCCTTCGGCGTGAACGCTCCCGGCGTGTTGGGATAAGCGAAGAAGGCAACCGGCGGCTTTGTGCCAGCCAGCAGGAGCAGATCAGCCCCCTCAAGCGACTCTACCGCGGCTTCAGCGAAATATGGCAGCCGCGGCGCATCATAGAGCCCGCCGCCGCGCTCATGCCGCGCCATGAATGTATCGGTGAACACGCGAATGCCCTGCGCCTCGACGCGGCGAAGCATCTCCGCTCCGCCCGGATGCAGAGCCGTACCGTTCACGAGAATTGCCGGGCGCTTGGCTTTAGTGACGGCCCGGCCTGCATCCTCGATAGTCGAGTCACTGACGATCTTCAGTCCCGCGCGTGAACCAGCGACAGCGCGCGATGCGCCTTTCGTCCACGCTGTATCCGCCGGCATGATCAGCGACACGGGCCCCGGCGGCGGGCCATAGCTTGCTTCGAAAGCCTCGACCGCGAGCGCGCCTGCGTCTTCCACCCGATCCACCGATTTCAGCCAGCGCGAATTCGGCCCCGCCAGTCCGGCGATGTCGGAAGCCAGCGGCGCATCATAGGCACGGTGCGTCACCGCATGATCCCCGATCAGGTTGATCATCGGCACATAAGCGCGTCGTGCATTGTGAATGTTGGCGCCGCCATTGAGATAACCCGGCCCGAGATGCAGCAGCGTCAAAGCCGGCACGCCGCTCATGCGCGCATAGCCGTCCGCAGCGCCCGTCGCGACACCTTCGAACAGGCACAGGATCGAACGTATGCGCGGCTCGCGATCCAGCGCCGTGACAAGATGCATCTCGCTGGTGCCGGGGTTGGCAAAGCAGGCGGCGACGCCGCTATCCGCCAGCGATCCGATGATCGCTTCTGCGCCCGTCATCTCCGATTGCGTCATGCGTGTCTCCCGGTTGCGGCAAACCTATCCGCGGCCCGAAGACGAGGCAAAGAAAAGCCGGCCCCGACGCGCGGGACCGGCCAAAGAGCGCGCGTCGGGGGACGGAGATGTCATACTCTCCGCGCGCGTAAGGTTGGGATTCCGAGCCCTTGGGGAGGCAGCCGGACCCATCTGGCGGCATAGCGGTCAGCCTGCCGCCACCCAGACATCATTCAAACGAGCGGTATGGCGCGATCCGTCGTAATGTTGATCACAAAATGCGTGATCCCCGCCGCCAGTATGACGCAGCGAAACCGCTAGGGCTTCAACGGCGCTTCCCTGTTGTCTTCTGGCCTGTCGCCTTCCGGATAAAGATTGGCGCCGCAACGTTTGCAATGCGCGGCATCCTTCTCATGCAGCGCCAATGTGCAGGCAGGGCACTCGTGGCGAACCTTGTCACCGATCGCGATGGCGCGGATCAGCTGCAGGAACAGGGTGACGCCCAGCACCATCATGACGATGGCAAGCATCCGCCCCAGCGTGCCCTGCATGGTGATGTCGCCAAAGCCCGTCGTCGTGAGCGTGCCGACAGTGAAGTACAGCGCGTCGAGATAATTCCCGATCTTCTCGTTCGTGCCGTGCTGGTTCACGAACACCAGCGCCGTGACGATGAACACGAAGACGACGAGGTTCACGACCTTCGAGACGACGAACGAGTTGTAGTGCAGCCACCTGCCCGGCATTCGCTGGTGATCGAGAAACTCGAACGCGCGCACAAGACGTACAACGCGGAAGACGCGCAGGAAGACCATGTTCTGCGCAATGAACGGCACGAGCAGCGTCGAGGCCACCACAATGTCCGCAAGGTTCGTCAGCCGCAGGAAGAAGCGATGCTTGTGCCGCTCGATGTAAAAGCGCGCCGCAAGGTCGAGCGTGATGACAATGGCGATGACGATGTCGATCCCCAGCCAGAGCGCCGTGGTCGGGCTATCTGCCCCGTGCCAGGAAATCTCCGGGTGGATGAGAAACAGCCCGATCGTGATGAGATCGAACGCCAGCATCGACCAGCGGAAAACGTTCGGCCACTTGCCGGCGCCTGAATAGAGCCAGAACAGCAGCCGGTTGAGGCCCTTGCGGTGCTCGACCATCTCAGACGTGCGGCAGGGTTTCGACGAACCGCACGGGCTCGCCCCTGCCCGGCGCCACGAGCGCGCCATCGCTCATCACCAGAATGCCGCGCACGAACGTTGCCACCGGCCAGGCCTTTGCCTCGAACCCATCGAACGGCGTCCAGCCACAGCGCGAGGCCGACCATTCATGCGTGATGGTCTTGCGGGCGTTCATGTCGATGATGGTGAAGTCGGCGTCATAGCCCAGTGCGATACGGCCCTTGCCGGCGATACCGAATACGCGCTGCGGACCAGCGCTGGTCAGCTCGATAAACCGCTCGAGGCTCATCTTGCCGTCCGCTACATGCGTCAGCATCACAGGCACCAGCGTCTGCACGCCCGGCATGCCCGAGGGAGAGGCTGGATAAGGACGCGCCTTCTCTTCCTTGGTGTGCGGCGCATGGTCTGAACCCAGCACATCCGGCACGCCCTGGTTCACGGCTTTCCAGAGAGCAGCGCGATGCACCTCGTCACGGATCGGCGGGTTCATCTGGGCATAGCCCTTGAGGCGGATGTAATCCTCCGGCCCCACCAGCGTCAGGTGCTGGGGCGTCACTTCGCAGGTGGCGATGTCTTTGTTCGCCGCCAGCATCTCCATCTCCTCGCCCGTCGTGACGTGGAGAACGTGGATGCGCTTGCCCGTCTTGCGCGCCAGGCGCAGCAGGCGGCGGGTCGACTCGATCGCAGCTTCCGCATCGCGCACTTCATAGTGCGAAACCCAGTCGCCCTGACGCGCCAGCTTGCGGCGATCAGCCAGGCGGTATTCGTCTTCCGAATGGAAAGCCGCGCGGCGCGAGATCGCGTTCAACACGCGCTCAACACCTTCATCATCCTCGACCAGCAACTGGCCGGTAGAGGCGCCCATGAACACCTTCACGCCGCAGACGCCCGGCATACGCTCCATGATCGGCAGCAGGTCGGTGTTGTCGTGCGTCGCGCCGGCATAGAAGGCGTGGTCGGTATGCATCCGGCCTTTAGCCCGCGCGAGCTTGTCTTCCATCATCTCGGGTGTGATGGTCGAAGGATCCGTGTTCGGCATCTCGAACACCGCCGTCACGCCGCCTAGCGCTGCAGCGCGCGATCCGCTCTCCAGATCTTCCTTCCACTCAAGACCCGGCTCGCGGAAGTGGACCTGGCTGTCGATCACGCCCGGCAGGACATGAAGTCCATGGGCCTCGAAAACTTCCCCCGCTTGCGAAGCGTCGAACGATCCGATGCCGGCGATCTTGCCGCCGCTGATCGCCACGTCGGTCACGGCAATGCCGCCCGGCGTTGCCACGCTTCCACCTTTGAGGATGAGATCGAATGTCGGGGGCATCGTTGAGCTCCTGGTCGTCTGGCGCTGTCCTAAACCCGCGGCAGGGATTCTCCAAGCTGCTCCCGGAATCGGAGCCCGAATTCGAAAGGCAGGAATCAGAAGGGCGGCCCTGTAGGACCGCCCTTCCGCATCACCCGCGCCTTTGCCGGCGTCTATAGGTACAACTTTTCGCGGGAGGAAAGGCGAAAGCCTTTCCCGCTTTGCGATCAGGTGTCCAATTCATCAAGATACATATCGGCCATCAGAGGGCCGTCATGGGAGCTCAGAACTTTAAAGATGTAGATCAGCAGAGCAGCGGCAATTACCGCCCAATGCAGCGCCGGATTTTGCGCTGCCTGCACCATCACTTCCCACATGTCTCGCTTGTCTCCCGCGACTTGAGTTGAACCTAACGCAAGCGAATTAACGAAGCCTCTCGCAAAACTTTCACAGTGGTAAGCAACGCAAATTTTTTGAGAGGTGCTTGGCCAGTTTCGGCCTCAGGTCCGCGTGTCGCGGAAGCGTTCTGCAGCTAACCAACGTGACGCAGACTCTGCGGTTCCGCTTGCAGATGAAACTAATTCGATGGCAGGTGCTGGCTTATGGGAAACGGCGGTTCGAAAAATCGCAAGACAACATACGCGCCCGGCTCACCGCGCGCCTGGCAACGCATGTTGTCGGGTCGCAGGCTCGATCTGCTTGACCCCTCCCCGCTCGATATCGAGATCGAGGATATTGCGCACGGCCTTGCGCGCGTGGCGCGCTGGAACGGCCAGACAAAAGGCGAGCACGCTTTTTCCGTGGCGCAGCATTCCGTCGTTGTTGAAGAATTCGTTGCGCGACTGTGGCCGGAATCGTCAGCCGCTGATCTTCTTGGCGCACTTCTGCACGATGCGCCCGAATATGTGATCGGCGACATGATCTCGCCGTTCAAGACCGCACTCGGCGTCGACTACAAGCAGTTCGAAGCCAGGCTCGAAGCCGCCATCCGCATCCGCTTCGGCCTGACGCCGCAGATCAGCGACGAGATCAAGTCGCGCATCAAACAGGCCGACCAGTGCGCCGCATTCTTCGAGGCGACGCGCCTTGCAGGCTTCGACATTGACGAGGCGCTGTCCTTCTTCGGTGCGCCGCCGCCGGGCCCTGCCCCCGACATGACGCCCCTGTCGCCGACAGAAGCCCAGGCCCTGTTCCTCCGCCGCTTTGCGGAGCTGATTTCAGACGTCGATGCGGACGCAGCAAAAGGTTAGGCTCGCCCCATGACGATCTGGATCTGCTCCCTTGCTGCGGCCCCCGACATGGCCAGACGGCTGAAGCCGTCACGTGTCGTTAGCCTGCTGAGTCCTTACGATTCCTTTCCAAGCTTCTCGGGCCTGCAAAAAGACCTTCATCTGCAGGTGGCCATTCACGATATCGCTTCAGATATCGGTGATTGGCAGGCCCCGGCGCTGACCGATGCCGAGCGGGTTATCCGCTTTGTCGAAGGCTGGGACCGCGCCGCCCCCATGCTGATCCATTGCTGGGCCGGCATCTCCCGCTCCACCGCCAGCGCCTTCATCACCGCCTGCGTCCACAATCCGAAGGCGGATGAAGAAGAGATCGCCTGGGCGATACGCGACGCCTCGTCCACCGCCTCGCCCAACGTTCGGCTGGTCGCCCACGCCGACGCCCTGCTCGGCCGCGGCGGACGGATGAGCAAGGCCGTGGAGGCGATCGGCCGTGGCGACGTGTCGGACGAGGCGCGTGCCTTCTCGATCCCGTCCACTTACGGCGGCCGCGCATGACGACGCCGATTGCCGTTGGCCTGTCCGCCGTGATCGTGGCTGCCGACGCCAATGCGCCCTACGCTCTCGCCACGCGCCATGGAGATAACGCCACCGGTCTGCCGCACGGTCGCTTCGATCCTGCAGGCCACCGCACCTTCGAGCTTGGCCTGCGCAACTGGGTCCGTGCACAGACGGGTTTCGAGCCGGGCTATGTCGAGCAGCTCTATACCTTCGGCGATCTTGGCCGCGAACTGCCGCAGGCTGAGCTTGGCGATGCGCCTTCAGGGGCGAGGCTTATATCCGTGGGCTATCTCGGCCTGACGCCGGAGCGCACGGACATTTCCGGCTTCGATGCGGTGTGGCGGGACTGGCATCGCTACTTCCCGTGGGAAGACCATCGCAAGGGACGGCCCGACATCATTGATGATGCGATCGCGCCGGCGCTGCTCGCCTGGGCCGATGCAGGCGGCAAGACTGCGGCGGCGCGGCTGTCGCGCATCCAGCTTGCCTTCGGCCTCGACAACCAGCCCTGGATAGAAGAGCGGACGCTGGAGCGTTACGAGCTTCTCTACGAGGCGGGGCTGGCCTCGGAGGCTGCGCGCGACAGCGGGCGCAAGATCACCAAGGTGCCGGCTGAGGCGCTTGGCGAGCCGATGATCTCGGATCACCGCCGCATCCTTGCAACCGCCATCGGGCGGCTGCGCGGCAAGATCAAATACCAGCCTGTCGTGTTCGAGCTGATGCCCGACAAGTTCACCCTGCTCGACCTGCAGAAGGTCGTGGAGGCGATCCTTGGCCAGTCGCTGCACAAGCAGAACTTCCGGCGGTCGCTGGATCGGTCCGAACTGGTGCTTGGGCTGGGCCAGTTCACCCAGGCGACGGGCGGGCGGCCGGCGGAGCTGTTCCGGTTCCGGCGCGAGGCGCTGCGCGAGGGGCATGTTCCGGGCGTCCAGACGCCCCGCGCCTGATCCCGCCCAGACGATACCGGGCAGATTATTCCTCTCGACGAAATGACGGTTTTATGAGAACCTAGTTATGCTCACAATGAGCTTAAGTCGGGCTATCTCACCGTGAAGCGCCTTTCCATTGAAAGGCATTTTTTCGGGCCCACCTTATGCTCACGTTGAGCAGAAGGGCGTTCCCCGCCCTGCTGGAGCTGGAGGGACCGAAAATGGCCCGTGTGATCGAATTTGGCCCTGGCTGCGACATCCCCGTCGCCCGCCGCCGACCGAACGCCTCGGAAGCCCGTGGCCTCGCCTACACCGACGAGGTGAAAGCCGCGACCGATCCCCTGTACCCGCAGGTCAAGGACTTCGTCACGCCCATGGAATGGCCGGCCATCGCGCCGCTCGTCTTCCACATCAACAAGCTCAAGCAGCAGCGTGACGCGGTCATCCTCGCGCACAACTACATGACGCCCGACGTCTTCGCCCTCGTCGGCGATTTCCGGGGCGACAGCCTGCAGCTGGCCCGTGAAGCCGCCGTGACCGACGCCAAGGTGATCGTCCAGGCAGGCGTCCACTTCATGGCCGAAACCTCGAAAATCCTGAGCCCGGACAAGACGGTGCTCATCCCGGACATGCGCGCAGGCTGCTCGCTGGCCTCCTCCATCACGGGCGAGGACGTGCGCCTCATCCGCAAGAAATACCCCGGCCTGCCGATCGTGACCTACGTCAACACGACCGCAGACGTGAAAGCCGAATGCGACATCACCTGCACCTCGTCCAACGCGACGCAGGTCGTCGAACACGTTGCCGAGAAGTGGGGCGTGGATCGCGTGATCATGGTTCCGGACGAGTATCTGGCGCGTAACGTTGCCGCCAACACGCATATCAAAATCATCGCATGGAAAGGCCATTGCGAGGTCCACGAGAAGTTTACGGGCGAGGATGTGCGGCAAATCCGTGACGCTCACCCGGGAACCATTGTGCTTGCGCACCCCGAATGTCCTCCAGATGTCCTTGAAGAAGCCGATTTTGCGGGTTCAACTTCAGCGCTGTCGAACCATGTGAAGGAATCGGGCGCCCGGAAGGTCGTTCTCCTCACCGAGTGTTCGATGAGCGATAACGTCGCCGCGGACAATCCCGGCGTGGAGTTCGTGAAGCCATGCAACCTCTGCCCGCACATGAAGCGCATCTCGCTGGAGAACATCTACGACGCTCTCGTCGGGATGAAGCACGAGGTGACGGTGCCGGAGGACGTTCGCGTCCGCGCCAAGGCGGCGATCGACGCGATGCTCTCGCTGCCGAAGCCGAAAGTGTTCCCGAAGTTCAAGGTCGGGGCCGGCGTGTACGAGCCCGTCGAGATCATATGAGCTTCAAGCCGGTCAAACGCCTGGCTGCCATCTTCGGCTGCACGATGGTGCTCGCCGCAGCCATGCCTGCGTTTGCCGACGACATCGCCGGCGACTGGTTGTTCGACACCTCGAAGTTCGCCGACAATGACTGCCAGATCTCGGGCCGGATGACGTTCACGCCGACCAAGATCAAGAACACCTACACCTGCCTGTTCGTGTCCGAGCAGATCTGCGGGAAGCTCAACGGCAATCTCTACATCAAGGTGCAGCAGTCCTGCACGGCCCAGCGCATCGGCAAACAGGTCGCCATCAAGTCGAAGGTCGACAAGGTGATGGACCGCCGCCCGGTCGTGCCACGCCCTGAGGATTGGTATCTGGCCGACAACTTCATCGTGCAGCTCTCGAACAACAAGGCCGAGATGGTCGGCGAGCACTATGACGAACAGCGCAACCTGAAGGCGCGCTTCTGGCGCGACGTGGAGCTGGTCGGGTAAAATGGCGATGGCGGGGACGGGATGAAACACGCTCGACGCCTCGGCCTCACGGCCGTTCTCGCCTGCCTTGCAGCCACAAGCAGCTTCGCCGAACCGGCCAGGCCGCAAAAGGCGCTATCGCCTGCTGGCAACTGGACGTTCAAGACGAAGCCGATGGACTATGGCTGCGTCCTGTCCGGCGACATGACGATCACCAAGACCAGCAGCAAATCCTTCAAGTGCCGGTTCAAGGCCGTGTGGTCATGCCAGACGCGCGCGCCCAAGGCCGTCACAACCGAACAGAGCTGCATCGCCACGCAGACCGGCGAGAACATAATCATCACCAGCCGCGTCGAGAAGATCGCCAAGGTCGATCCGCCCGAGATGCTGGAGCTGTCGAAGACCAACTACGCGGCCGACCATTTCAACATCACCATCAACGCGCATGGCGACGAGATGGACGGCCTGTTCAAATCCTATGGCCAGTCGCCGGTGAAATTCCGCCGGCAACAGGACCTCGTTGGATGATCCTGCAGTGACCACAACACGCGATATCCTCATCGTCGGCGGAGGCCTCGCCGGGCTGTTCCTCGCGCTCAAGCTCGCGCCGCGACGCTGCACCGTCATCGCGCTCGCCCCGCTGGGCCAGGCGGCCGCGTCCGCGTGGGCGCAAGGCGGTCTCGCCGCTGCGCTGTCGCCCGAGGACGAGCCGTCCCTGCACGCCATCGATACGGTCGCCGCCGGCGCCGGCATCGTCGATCCCGTCGTCGCCCGCCTCATCGCCGAAGACGGGCCCCATCGCGTGCGCGACCTGCTGGCTCTCGGCGTGCCCTTTGATCGCACTGCCGATGGCGAACTCGCCCTCTCGCTCGAAGCCGCCCACTCCCGCGCCCGCGTGGCGCGCGTTGCAGGCGACCTCGCGGGCAAAGCCATCATGGAAGCGCTGACCTACGCTGTCGCCTCCTCCTCCCACATCGAAGTCATCGAGGGCGTGAAAGCGCTCGCGCTGCTGCAGGACACGAATGGCCGCATCGCCGGCGTGCTCGCGCAGGAAAAAGCCGGCGGCCAGTTCCAGCTCCGCGCGGCAGAGACAATCCTCTGCGCGGGCGGCTCGGGCGGCCTCTACGCCATCACCACGAACCCGAAATCTTCCCAAGGCGACGCCGTCGCCATGGCCTATCGCGCTGGCGCTTTGATTGCCGACCCGGAGTTCGTGCAGTTCCACCCGACCGCCATCGACATCGGCCGCGATCCCTCGCCGCTCGCCACCGAAGCCCTGCGCGGCGAAGGCGCCCATCTGGTCGATCGCACAGGCCGCGCCTTCATGGCCGACTACCACAAGCTCGGCGACCTGGCCCCACGCGACGAGGTCGCCCGCGCCATCCATGCCGAACGCGAAGCCGGCCGCGGCGCTTTCCTCGATTGCCGCAAGGCCATCGGCGCGCACTTCCCCGAACACTTCCCTACCGTGTTCGACGCCTGCCAGTCCGCAGGCATCGACCCGCGTATCGCGCCGATCCCGGTCGCGCCCGCCATGCACTACCACATGGGTGGTGTCGTCACGGACCTGTGGGCCCGCACATCGCTCGAAGGTCTCTCGGCGTGCGGCGAGAGCGCATCCACCGGCGCACACGGCGCCAACCGCCTCGCCTCCAACTCGCTGCTTGAAGCTGTCGTGTTCGCCGAACGCGCCGCACGCCGCCTCAAGGGCGCAACGCTGAGCCAGCCAGGCGAGGCCACCGCTGTCGCGCCGCCCGAGATGAACGAGCTCGCCATGGTCGAACTGCGCAAGCGCATGCACTCGCAAGTCGGCGTCGTGCGCGAAGCCAAGGGCCTCGCGACCACGCTCGACTGGATGGACGCCGCCACACAGAATGTCGGCCCTGCCCGCGCCCTCATCGCGGCTCGCCTCATCACAGCCGGCGCGTTGGCGCGCGAAGAAAGCCGTGGCGGCCACTACCGCTCGGACTTCCCCGAAACACGCGCACCGCACCGCACCTTCATCCGCCGTGGCGATAACGGCACACCGCTGATCCAGCATTCCGCGATTGCGGACGGAGACTGACATTGAGCGAGCTTCTGCCCATCCCCGCCCTGCCTGACGTCATCATCGAGCCGCTCGTGCGCCTCGCCCTCACCGAAGACTTCGGCCGCGGCGGCGACATCACCACCGACGCCGTCATCCCCGCTGCAACCCGGATGCGCGCCATCATGGGCGCACGCGAACCGGGCGTCGCCGCCGGCTATGACGCCGCCCGCCTCGCCCTGCGCCTCGTCGATCCCGAAGCCAAATGGACCACGCTCGTCGAAGAAGGCGTCGCCTTCGAAAAAGGCGCAGCCCTCGTCCGCATCGAAGGCTCCGCCCGCTCCGTGCTGATGGCCGAGCGTGTGATGCTCAACTTCGTCGGCCCGCTCTCGGGCGTCGCCACGCTCACCGCGAAGTTCGTCGCCGAGGTCAAAGGCACGAACGCGAAAGTCACCTGCACCCGCAAGACCACGCCCGGCTTCCGCGCGCTGGAGAAACGCGCCGTGCGTCTCGGCGGCGGCGTGAACCACCGCCTCGGCCTCGACGACGCGATCCTGATCAAGGACAACCACATCGCAGCCGCCGGCGGCGTAGCCGCCGCCCTCAAGCGCGCCCGCGCCGCCGTTGGCCATCTCCGCGCCATCGAGATCGAAGTCGACGGGCTCGACCAGCTGCGCGAAGCGCTGCCTTTCAAGCCGGACGCCGTCCTGCTCGACAACATGTCGACTGCAATGCTGAAGGAAGCCGTCGCCATCGTCGGCGACCAGTCCAAGACCGAAGCCTCCGGCGGCGTGCGCCTCGAAACGGTGAAGGCCATTGCGCAGACGGGCGTCGACTACATCTCGTCAGGCGCGCTGACGCACTCTGCGATCAATCTCGACGTCGGTCTGGATTTCGAAGGCTAGGCTTCGACTAGAGCGCCAAATTACAGCGGACGCGTATCCGCAACCTGCGTGGCCGCCAACGGCGTCGGCTGCGGGGTGATCGCAGCCGTCTCGGCCGCAACCGGAACCAGCGACACCGCAGACGGCTCGGCCGTATCAGCGCCCTCTTCGCCGCCAACCGCAATCAGGTCGAGGCCAACCGGGAGCGCCTGCTCACGCTGTTCCTGCGCCTGCAGAGCGATGCGGGCAGCGTTCCACTCCGCCGTGGTTTTCGGGAAGCGGTAGAAGATGTGCGTGCCGATGACTTTCGTCTCGACCATGCCGGCCTTCCAGTACGGGTTCACGTAATCCGTATGGTAGTGCGTGGCCTTGTTGGTCACCGGCTTGTTGAGGCCGAGCATCACGTTCATCGCGACAGCCTTGGCGCGATCCCATGCCGGGCCGCGCGGCTTGTTATGCAGCGCGCCATCGCAGGTGAAGGTGAACTGGCAGCCCGTGTTTCGATACTGGCCCTGATAGACCACGGCGCAAACCGTCTTCGGGAACCGCGGGTCACGGACACGGTTCATCACCACTTCGGCGACCGCAATCTGGCCGTTCGCATTCTCGGAGCGGGCTTCGTAATAAACGGCCTCCGCGAGGCAATCGATCTCGTCCTGCTCGCTATGGCCATTGCCCAGGTTCTCGAGCGTGAAGCCCACCAGGCCGCGCAGGGCAAAGCTGTCGCGCGAGCGGACGGTCACGTCCTCATCGGCGAGGTCAGCTGGAGGCGTTGCTGCCGCCTGCTTGAGCAGGGCCTCGGGCGAGGCGGTATTTGTGAAAGAAACCAGGCGCACGGGCTGGCCTTCTTCGGCCGACTCAGTTGCGATGGATTGGGCGAGGACGATGGCGTCGGCGCGATAGGCTTCCTGAGCTTTCTGGTCGCCGAAACGCTGCGCGATGAGCGGCCCGCCGAACGCGAACACGGCCGCACAGGCGCCAATCGTCAGCACGCGCTGACGGGTCTGCCGTTTGTCGGAGTCCGACATTCTCGACCACCACCTGACCGCCGCTGTAACCGCGGCCTCCAGGTGAGCGAGAATAAGACCGAGTGCTTTCGGGAGGTTTAACACCCCAGGCATCCCCTTAATCTTCGTAAACCGAAAAAACGGCTGGGCGCCCGCGCGCGCCCGAAGTGACACTCCAAACCAACACCCCGTCGCTTGTCTTTTTTTGAGCTGCGCGACGTACAGCCGCCCTATCCGGGCCTTTGATACCGGGCAACCCCGGGAATCCTGTGAGGTGAGTTTCGCAATTACCGCGCCAGGGAGAGTAGGCCCGCCATCCAGTCTCCCGGGGCGCGAGCTGTTAACCTTTAGCGTTTACGAATAGCCCCTCTTTTCAGGCCCCTTTTGTCCGGTCCGAGGAGTCCAGATAGGGTCCAGAGGCGTGAGGGCAACACCCCGTCCGATTCACCATAACGGGGATGTGACGCCCCGTTTTGGCTCCGCCGCTACGGAAACCGGCTCTTGTGGATAAGATTCTTTGAGGGAACTGGCTCGCCTGGAAGGCTATGCCCTGTCCCGGGCCAGGCCACGCAGACGCCGCCAGTCACCCGTGATCGCCAGCGTGATGCCCGGCTTCTGGATGTTCACGAACAGCGTCTCGCCATCGGGTGAGAAGCACGCCCCGCAGAACTCGGATTTCCCCTGATCGGCATTGCGCGCGAGCGTATAAATCAGGCCATCCGGCGTGATCGCGCGCACGAAGTTGTCGCCGTCTCCGTCTTCGCAAACGATCAGTTCACCACGATGCGAAGCCACGATGTTATCGCACTTCTCGAACTCGCTCTCGCCCGTGCTCTCGACGAACAGCTCCAGCTCGCCCGGCGCATCCGCCTCGCGCGCGGAGCCTTCGAACAGGCTCGGGATGTAGCGCCAGATCTGCCCGATCTGCGCCGCCCCGCCCGATGTGCAGGTGAAGTAGATCGCAGGCCCCTGCGCCTCGAGCGCAAACGCCAGCCCCTCGCCCCGCGCAAAGATCGCCGCGCCGGCCTTGCGGCCCCGCAGACGCAGATCGCCATCGGGCGCTTCCACATCGGCCAGGTCGATCCAGCGCACGTCATAGCGCCGGTTCTGAACCATGCGCAGCGCCGGATCCCCGCCCTGCGCTTGCGACCAGTTGCGCGTATCCGCCCCCGCCTGCTCCACCAGCGCCAGCGCCTGCAGACGTCCGCCCTTGGCCAGCTCGCCCCGCGCGCTCGGCAGGAAGCGATAGAACAGCGAGTCGCCCGTATCCTCGGTCAGATAGACAATGCCCGTCGCCGGATCGACGGCGGTTGCTTCATGCGCAAACCGCCCCATCGCCGTCAGCGCCACAGGCGTGACCGGCCTGGTCAGCGCGGCCGGCACCTCGAACACGAAACCATGGCGCTGGCTCGCCTCTGCACCCGGCATCATCTGCGTCTCTTCGCACGACAGCCACGAACCCCACGGCGTCGACCCGCCCGCGCAATTCACCGCCGTACCCGCCAGCGACAGGTGCGTCCGCTCAACTCGCTTCGTCTTCAGGTTCACCAGCGCCGTCGTCGTGCCGCCCGCAAACGGCTTGCCGCCTGGCGACAGGTCATAGATCCGATCCCGCGCAATCTTGGACGTACGCGACAGGTCCGACCCGAACGCCGAAACCGGCGACGTTGAGCCCAGTTCATGGTTGCGCACGATCAGGCAGCGATCAGCATCGCCCTCGATCGGAAACGCCGCCATGCCGTCATGCGCGCCCGGCTCCAGCAGCCCGTCCGACATCTCGTCGCCCGTGCGCGACAGCACCACGTAGGAAAGCCCCGGCGCCAGATCGAGCAGCCCCTTGGGGTCGGGCTCCAGCGCCAGCGACGACACCCGCTGGTTCACCGCCGGCCGCCCCGCAGTCGCGGTCACACATCCGCCCAGCAACTGCAGTGCAGGCGCAGCCACCGCGACACTCGCGGCCGAACGGATCAGATTGCGACGGGACAGAAGCATGGACGACCCTCTGAAACTGGCCGCCCTCTACCCTGCTTTGACACGCCTGCGCGTGAAGGTTTTGTGGCTTCGGATCAGTCCGTGTTCGCTTTCAGCTCGGCGATCGCGTCCGTAATTTTCGCTACAGTCGTCCACGTCCGGTTCGTGCCCACCGCACCCAGCGCTTTCAGTCCGAACCCCGCAGCGATCTTCGTGTCATCCCGATTTGGCCGGCCGAAGAAGATGTAGAAATTGCCGCCTACCACGCGCCGTATCGTCTCGCTCGCATCCGCCCGCCGCCGCAGCTGCGCCAACCCCGCCGCCGTCACCGGCGATCGCATCACCCACAGCAACACGCGCCCCGGCGTCGCCTTCGCCTGCCGCTTGAACGGATTG
Organism: Hyphomonadaceae bacterium; assembly: GCA_965229115.1. Classification (GTDB taxonomy): domain Bacteria; phylum Pseudomonadota; class Alphaproteobacteria; order Caulobacterales; family Hyphomonadaceae; genus UBA7672. The sequence goes on from CBDDIR010000003.1 coordinate 3,072,248, forward strand.
GCCGCCGTCAGCGTCCGCCACTGCGCCTCCGTCTTCACAATGATCTCTGTCGCTTTGCCCAGGCGCGTCTCGCAAGCCGCCTCCAGCGCCTTCGTCAGCGCCCCCACCGACTTCGCCGACCGGAACACCACATTCCCCGTCGCCAGCACCGGCCGCGCATCCTCCCCACCCACAGCCTTCACCAGCGCACGCATGTCCGCAGCAGTCACACGATGACCGTCTATGACCATGGAGCGAAGAAGCGCAATGCGGATGGGCATGCGCTTCTACCTAGCTCGGGATAGAGAAACGCCTAGCGAGCCTTCTTCAACACCGCGTGCGCCGCTGCCAGACGCGCCACCGGCACGCGGAAGGGCGAGGCCGAGACATAGTCGAGCCCGGTTTCCTCGAAGAAGAAGATCGAGGCCGGATCGCCGCCATGCTCGCCGCACACGCCCAGCTTCAGTCGCGGACGCGTCGCCCGGCCACGATCGCAGCCGATCCGCACCAGCTCGCCCACGCCATCGCGATCGATCGAGACGAACGGGTCCTTCTCGTAGATGCCGCGCTCCTCATACGTCTTGAGGAAGCGGGAAGCGTCATCGCGCGAGATGCCCAGCGCCGTCTGCGTCAGGTCGTTGGTGCCGAAGGAGAAGAACTCGGCCTCCTCCGCAATATCGCCCGCACGCAGCGCCGCACGCGGCAGCTCGATCATCGTGCCGACCAGATACTCCACCTGCGCCTTGCGCTCGTTGAACACGCGCTCGGCCGTCTGCACGACGATGGCGCGCATCAGTTCCAGCTCGCGACGCGTCGCCACAAGCGGGATCATGATCTCCGGGATCGGCGCACGGCCGGATTCCTTCGCCACATCCAGCGCCGCCTCGAATATCGCGCGCGCCTGCATCTCGTAGATCTCGGGATACGTCACGCCGAGACGGCAGCCACGGTGTCCCAGCATCGGGTTGGACTCGTGCAGCTCTTCCGCACGCGCCTTCAGCAGCTCAGCCGAAATGCCCGACTGCTTGGCGACGCCCGCAATGTCCTCGTCGGTATGCGGCAGGAACTCGTGCAGCGGCGGATCCAGCAGGCGGATCGTCACCGGCAGCCCGGCCATGATCTTGAAGATATCGGCAAAGTCCTGCCGCTGCATCGGCAACAGCTTGTCCAGCGCCTTGCGACGGCCGCGCTCATTGTCCGCGAGGATCATCTCGCGCACCACCGGGATACGCGCAGCGTCGAAGAACATGTGCTCCGTGCGGCAAAGGCCGATGCCCTCAGCGCCAAACTTGCGCGCCGTCTCCGCATCCAGCGGCGTCTCCGCATTCGCGCGCACCTTCATGCGGCGCGATTGATCCGCCCAGCCCATCAGCTCGCCGAAGTCGCCGCCCAGTTGCGGCTCGACCATCTTCACCGAACCAACCAGCACCTGACCCTTGGCGCCATCGACCGTGATGATGTCGCCCTTCTTCAGCGTCCGCGAGCCAACGCGCACGATGCCCTTCTCGGCGTCGATCTGCAGCGAGCCCGCGCCACACACGCAAGGCCGTCCCATGCCGCGCGCCACGACAGCCGCGTGGCTCGTCATGCCGCCGCGCGCCGTCACGATGGCCTTTGCGGCGTGCATGCCCTGAATGTCTTCCGGCGACGTCTCGATCCGCACCAGGATCACAGCCGTGCCCTTCGCCGCAAGCGCCACAGCTTCCGCCGGCTCGAACACGACTTGTCCCACGGCCGCGCCAGGCGAGGCCGGCAGGCCCTTCACGAACACATCCCGCACCGCATCGTCCGCAATCGCGGGGTGCAGCAGCTGGTCCAGCTGCGCAGGCTCAAGCCGCAGCACCGCCTCTTCCTGCGTGATCAGCTCTTCCTTGCACATCTCGACAGCGAGCTTCAGCGCCGCTTGCGCTGTGCGCTTACCCGAGCGGGTCTGCAGCATGTAGAGCGTGCCCTGCTCCACGGTGAACTCGATATCCTGCATATCGCGGTAGTGCGTCTCGAGACGCGTCGCGACTTCCAGCAGCTGCTTGTAAGTCTCCGGCATCGCCTCTTCGAGCGACAGGTCTTCCGACTTCAGGTCCGCCTTGCGCGAGTTGGAGATCGGCGCAGGCGTGCGAATGCCCGCAACCACGTCCTCGCCCTGCGCATTCACCAGATACTCGCCATAGAACCGCTTCTCGCCGGTCGAAGGGTCGCGCGTGAACGCCACGCCCGTGGCCGAGCTCTCGCCCATATTGCCGAACACCATCGACTGCACGTTCACAGCCGTGCCCCAGCTTTCCGGAATATCGTTCAGGCGACGGTAAGTGATCGCGCGATCGTTCATCCAGCTCGCAAACACGGCGCCGATCGCGCCCCAGAGCTGGTCCTTCGGCTCCTGCGGGAACGGCTTGCCGATCTTCTTCTCGACCGCCTTCTTGTAGAGCGCGATGACTTCGATCCAGCTCTCGGCGCCCAGATCGGTGTCGAGGTTGAAGTCGCGGCTTTCCTTGTAGTCGTCGAGGATGTGCTCGAACTCGTCATGCCCGATGCCGAGCACAACGTTCGAGTACATCTGGATGAAGCGGCGATAGCTGTCATAGGCAAAGCGCCGGTCGCCCGACAGCTTGGCCAGCCCCTCAGCCGTCTGGTCGTTGAGACCAAGGTTCAGCACCGTGTCCATCATGCCCGGCATCGACGCGCGCGAGCCCGAGCGCACTGACACCAGCAGCGGATTGCGCACATCGCCAAACTTCTTGGCCGTGCGTCCCTCAAGCGCCTTCAGCGCATCATTGACCTGTGCTTCGAGGTCAGCGGGATAGTTGCGCTTGTTCTTGTAATAGACGGTGCAGACTTCCGTCGTGATGGTGAAGCCCGGCGGCACGGGCAGCCCCAGCTTCGACATCTCCGCAAGGTTCGCCCCCTTGCCCCCCAGCAGGTTCTTCATGGACGCGTCGCCATCCGAGGCGCCGCCGCCGAAATCGTAAACCCACTTGGTGGCGAGTTGGGACATCTGCACTTCCTGGTCTGGGGAGAAACTAGCCTTCGATCTTCGAGAAGTCCGCCACGCGGTTCAGCGCGTCACGGATCTGCGAAAGAATGTTCAGTCGGTTCGCGCGCGCCGCTGCATCGTCGGCGTTCACGGTCACCTTGTCGAAGAACGCATCGACCGGCCCGCGCAGCTTCGACAGCGCACGCATCGCGCCAGCGAAATCTTCCTTCGCGAGCGCAGCGGTCGCCTCAGGCGCCGCCTTATCGAGCGCGGAGACCAGTGCATCGACCTCGGCCGGATCGCCCGCCATGGCCTTGCCCTGTCCCGAATAAGACTTGCCGTCCTTCTTCTCTTCGATCGCAAGAATATTCGCCGCGCGCTTGTACCCCGCCAGCAGGTTCTTGCCGTCCTCAGTCGCCAGAAACTCACCCAGCGCCTCAACACGCTTCACGATGAGCACGAGGTCATCCTCGCCCAACGCAAACACCGCATCGATCAGATCGTGACGAGCACCCTGCTCACGCAGGTGGACTTTGAGGCGGTCAGCGAAGAAGGCCAAAAGATCGGCAGGCAGTCGACCCAAGTCTGCGTATTCACGGGCCATAGATTGCTCAATTTCCGAGAGCCGCGACGCCGCGACGATCCCGGGGCCATTCCAGAATGCCTCGGATACGAAGAACCGGCCGCCATTCATCGTTTCACGCCGATACAGAACGTAATCGAGAATTTCGTAGCCTTCGCCTTGCGTGGTGTTCTCAATCAAGCCGGTTGTCTTGTCGCTCACCCAATACAAGGTGCCCAGTCGAGCGGCGTCCCACACCTGCTGTTGAAGCGCCGCGAGAATAGCGTCGCCGAGCTTGATGCGAACATTGGTGTCCAGAACAGATCGGATGACGCCCAGTGCCGCACGGCGCAGTGCAAACGGATCTTTCGACCCCGTCGGCTTCTCATCAATCGCCCAGAACCCAACCAGCGTATCCAGCTTGTCCGCCAGCGCGACAGCTACGCTCACTGGATTGCTCGGAACCTCGTCGCTCGGCCCCTTTGGCTTGTAGTGATCGCGCACCGCATCCGCGATCGCCTGCGGCTCACCCTGCAGCGTCGCATAGTACCGGCCCATTACACCTTCGAGTTCGGCGAACTCGCCGACCATGTCCGACACCAGATCGCACTTCGCCAGCTCAGCCGCGCGCTCCGCCTGCGCCGGATCAGCGCCAACCTTCGGCGCAAGCTCCTTTGCCAGCGCCATGACGCGGCGCGCCTTGTCGCCCACCGAGCCCAGCTTCTCGTGGAACACGATGCTGTCGAGCTTCGCGAACCGATCCTGCAGCTTCGTCTTCCGGTCATTGTCCCAGAAGAAGCGCGCATCATTCAGGCGCGCGCTCAGCACGCGGCTGTTGCCCGCCGCGATCTTCTCGCCGCCATCAGCCGCATCGAGGTTCGCCACCACGATGAACTTCGGCGCCAGCCCGCCATCCTTCTTCAGCGGATCGCGCACCGCGAAATACTTCTGGTGCGTCCGCATCGACAGCTTGATCACTTCCGGCGGCAGGTCGAGGAACGACTTGTCCATGTCGCCGATGATGACCACCGGAAACTCCGCCAGCCCCGCCACCTCTTCCAGCAGGCCGATATCATCGACCAGCTCGAGGTTCTGCGCCGCGCACAGCTGCTTGGCTTCGGTAAGGATCGTCTCCTTCCGCTCCTCGCGGTCGAGGATCACGCGACCCTTGTTCTTGATCACGTCCTCATAGTCGTCGAACCGGCGCACCCTGAACGGTCCACGCCCCATCACGCGATGACCCTCGGTGATGTTGTCCGACTTGATGCCCTCGATCTCGAACGGCACCACTTCACCATCGAACGTGCAGAGGATGCGGCTGATCGGGCGCACCCAGCGCAGATCACCGGTCCCCCAACGCATCGACTTCGGCCAGTGGAAGCCACGGATGATCTGCGGCACCAGCGCGGCGATCACATCGGTCGTCTGCTTGCCCGGCTTGCGCACGTGCGCCACGTACACGCGGCCCTTCTTCGGCACCTCATGGACATGCGCCTGAGAAATGTCGCTCAGCCCGGCCTTCTTGAGGAAGCCCTGGATGGCGGCGTCCGGCGCGCCCTCCTTCGGCCCGATCACATCCTCCACCACATCGGCGGATTTGACCGGCAGCCCCTCGACCACGGCAACCAGCCGGCGCGGACCCGAAAAGCCCTTGATACCTTCCGGCAGCAGGCCCGCCGCAGACAGCCCATCCATCAACGCCTTGACGAGATCGGCCTCGGCCTTCGCCTGCATGCGGGCCGGGATTTCCTCGGACAGGATTTCAAGCAGAAGCTGGGGCATTGGGCCTTGTTCGCAGTCGCGGAATTGGCTGCGTCAGTGCAGCGGAACGGGCCGAATTGCAAGCTTTCGCAGCCGGTTGCTCATGGTTGTTGCGGGATCGAGGTAAATCAGGCCTGACTAGGCCGTCAGAACGGGGACGGACATGCGCAAACTGGCTTCAGCGGCGGCAATTCTAATGGCGGGCGCAGCGGCTCTGGCCACCCCCGCGCTCGCCCAGCCGGATGAGCCCGAAAACTGGATCGTCGTCGGCATGCAGGGCGGCGCGATGGGCTGGGACACCAGCACGATCGACGTCGACACGGAAGCTGGCGTCACGACGGTCGACCGCCTGATCTATTTCGCGACACCCCGAACGTGGGACGACCACGAATACAACTACGAAGGCCAGTCCATCTCCTTCAAGTGCAAGGACAAGCAGTTCCAGCTCGTCGGCGTCCTGTTCATGGAAGACGACGGCTTCGTGTTCGACGGCGGCGCCCCGGAAGAACCCGCCTGGGAACCGGTGGAAGACCTCACGCCCGAAGGCGTCCTCTGGGCCGCCGTCTGCAACAAGGCCACCATCCTGAAAACCAAGATCTACACGGATCTGAACACAGCTCTCGCCGGCGCAAAGGCACAGGCACTCCCGGAATAACCTACTCCGCCCGCTGATCCGGCTCGGGCTGCACAATCGGCGCAAGGTGCAGGTCCACCGGCTCGAACTCGGCAAACAGGTCCGCGCTCTCGAACAGCGTATTCAACGGCGCAACTTCCGAGCACGCGTTGAAGCGTTCCCACATCGCCACCACGCGCGGATTGCGCTTCGCCTCCTCCATCGCGGCCGGCGAGGCCCATTCGAACACCTGCAGGATCGCCCCATCCTTGGCGCGCATCACCACGGTCGGCCGATCCGTCGCCAGCCCCTCGGATCGCAACAGCGGAACATGATCCCGCACCTCCGCCAGCAGCACAGGCTCTTTCCCGGGCAAGGCGCGGTAAGCTGCAACGACAAGGCGTGGAATGGTCATGAACGAGGCTCCTCCAGAAGAGAAGCGCACAAACCGCGTATCACGTTCCGTCCGGCGTTCCCGACAATAGCGGCCGCAACCACTCGGCCTGCTGCGAGTCCAGCCGCGGCAGCAGTACGCGCGTCGTATAATGACCCAGCAGCGAGTTTCCGCGCATGAACGCCCAGTCGACAATCTGCGACTGCTGGAACTCCACAATCGCCCCCGCCCGCAGCGCCCCGAGATATCGCGGGTTCACGCTCAGCTCGCCAACGATATGGCTGTCGCTACGCGCGATGTTCTCCAGCCAGACATCCTCCGCGCCCGCCTGCCCATCGCGCCGCGGGATCGCCGCCTTTAGCGAGAAATCGTACTCGTCCACCTCCGGCGCGCCGAAATGCTCCCAGAAGAACGGCAGTCGCGCACGCGCCTGCTGGCTCGCCGCAGCCAGGTCCTTGTTGAACGCCGCATCCGGATCATCGCTGTCGCCAGAGCAGGCGGCGGTCACAAGCAGGCAGGCGATAAGAAGCGCGCGGACCACTAGTTCGGCTTGGGCGCAGCCGGGTCGACCAGCTTGATCTCGAAAATCTTCGGCCAGTATTTGCCCGTCACGAAGATGCGGTCGCCCGTCGCGTCATAGGCAATGCCGTTCAGCACATCTACGCCCTGCCGGTCCTGCGGGCTCAACAGGTTGGCGAGATACACAACGCTGTTCACCTTGCCCGTCGCCGGGTCGATGCGAACGATGCGATCTGTCTGGAACACGTTCGCCCAGATCTCGCCTTTGATGAACTCCAGCTCGTTGAGCTGATCCACCGGGCGGCCATTCATGGTCACCTTGATCTCGCCCGTCTCGGCCAGCGTGCCCGGATCCATGATGCGGATCGAGCTGGTGCCATCGCTCATGAACACCTTCTGCCCGTCGGTGGTCATCCCCCACCCTTCGCCCGTGTAGGTGAACTCACCCTTCGGCGCGAGCGTCGCGCGGTCGTAGATAAAGCCCTTCTGGTTCTTCCACGTCACCGACACGATCTTGTCGGCGAGCACGACCGAGCCTTCGCCGAAATACTGCTTGTCGATCACATGCTCGGCCTGCACAGCGCCCGTCGCCAGATCATAGCGGCGCACCCAGGATGTGCCCTCCATGCCCGTGCTCTCGTACATCGCGCCGTCGATGAATTGCAGGCCCTCGGTGAAGGCCGTCTTGTCATGCGGGAATGTGCCGACGACCTGATAGCTGAACACCGGCACAGCCGGCGCAGACGACGTTGCAGCAGGTGCAGGCGTCGTCGATGGCGAGCACGACGCGGCGGCGAGGAAGATGGCGGCAAGCAAGGTTCTCATGCCGCAATCTTTAACTCAACGAACGTTCGTTCGCCAAGCGCGTTGCGGCGGCGAAATCCTCGCCGCCGCTCCACGATTTTGCCTTAGTTCGATCCGGCCTAGTTCGAGCCCGGACGCGGGCCCGACGGCGCATGTGCCGGCAGCGCAGGCAGCGCGCCGACCATGCCATCCGGCCGCGCCTTGGCCAGCATGCGCTGGTAAGCCGGGCGCTGTTCGATCTTGGCCTTCCAGGCGTTGATGTTCGGGTACTTCGTCTTGTCCACGACATTCAGCGCCATGCCGAAGTTCAGCGGGAACACCATCATGATGTCCGCCGCCGTGAACTCCGCCCCGCCAAACCACGGATGCTTCGCCAGATAATCCTCGGCGAATTGGTACTCAGCCTCCGAATCCACCAGCGGCGAGCGCGCCGTCGGCGGCTTGATCATCCACACGCGATAATCGGCAATCACGCGGCCCGCCAGCGAGCCTTCCGCATGGTGCATCCAGATCATGTGCTGGCCATAATCCGCGCTCGCCAGCGGCGGCGTCAGCTTGCCCGGCGCATAGCGGTTGAGGATCGTCTCGATGATCGCGCCCGATTCCGTCATCACTTCGCTGCCGATGGTCACGGTCGGCGCCACCGGCATCCCCGGGTTCACCTTGCGGATTTCCGCCATCGACGCCGCAAGATTGCCGCGCGTGAACACGAGCTTGTAGGGCATGCCCAGCTCTTCCATCAGCCACACGATCCGCTCCGACCGGCGGTTCTCGAGGTGGTAGATGGTGATCTCCGGCATCGGCATCGCCGCGGTCGCAACCGGCGCCGAAGCCGTCGTGCTGGCGCAAGCGCCCGTGAAGGCAAGCAGCGCACAGGCTGCGAGTAGGCGTTTCATGGTGACTCCCCGTCTTTTGTAATTTGTATTCTGCACCGGGCGTAGCATGCACTTCTTCCCGCGCCGAGACTGCCCTTGCGTCATCAAGTAAACGTGCTTGCAAAGCCCCCGCGTCGCGTTATATTTTACACTGTAAATCAAAAACAGGGACATGCGCCGATGGCAACGTTTCGCGACAACCTCCTCGCCGGCAAAACCGCCTTCGTCGCCGGCGCCTCCAGCGGCATCAACCTCCAGATCGCCACCCGCCTTGCCCAGGCTGGCGCCAAGGTAACGATCCTCTCCCGCTCGCCCGACAAGATCGAAGCCGCAGCCCAGGGCATCCGCGACAAGGGCGGCCAGTGCATCGGCATCGCCCAGGATGTCCGCGAGTTCGACGGCGTCGCCGCAGCCTTCGCGAAATCCATCGACGCCCATGGCGAGATCGACATCCTCGTCTCCGGCGCCGCTGGCAACTTCGTCGCTCCGTTCAACAGCCTGTCCTACAACGGCTTCCGCGCCGTGATCGACATCGACCTCGTCGGCCTCTTCAACGTCATGCGCAACGGCTTCCCCCACCTGCGCAAACCCGGCGCGAGCTGCATCACCATCTCCGCCCCGCAGTCGATCCACCCCTACCCACTGCAATCCCACGTCAACGCTGCCAAGGCCGGCGCCGACATGCTGGTGAAGACACTCGCCGTCGAATGGGGCTCATCCGGCGTGCGCGTGAACGCCATCATCCCCGGCCCCATCGCCGACACCGAAGGTATGGCCCGCCTCGCCCCCACGCCTGAAGCCATGGAAAAAAGCGCGAAAGGCACGCCCCTCCAGCGCCTCGGCACCAAGGACGAAGTCGCCGACCTCGCCCTCTTCCTCGCCTCCGACGCCGCCGCCTACGTCACCGGCGCCATCATGCCCTGCGACGGCGGCCTCTCCCTGCTGGGCGTAGGCCGCGTCGGCTAGCGGTGAACTTCGGCAAGCGGCGGGCGTTCCTCAGACATGAGCAAGCTCCCGCCCGAAGAACCGAACCCCGAACCCGTCGATCCCGGCCCCGCGCCTGATCGCAAACGCGAAGCCCCGCCGGCAACGCCGCCTGTGGAAGTCCCGCCTCAACCGGTGACCGAGCCCCCGCCCGCGCCCAAGCCGCCCCCGCCCGTCACGGCCTGAAGCCTACGAGCCGAACAACTGGTCATGCGTCGTCGTCTTCGGCGGCGCCGGCGGCAGCGGCTTCGGCCGCTTCCGCGCCTCCATCACGTCCAGCACGATCCGCCCCACCAGCGCCACCGCCAGCGGCGCAAACGCCAGCAGCATCGACGGCGCCCCCATCTGCTGCGCGAACCCGATGCCCAGCAGCATCAGCGACGCCATCACATAGAAGCCGACCAGCATCAGCTTCAGCGGCCGCCCCAGCAGCCGCTTCCACCCCATCGCCAGCCGCACCGCAAACACCCAGTAGAACGCAACCGCAATCCACCCCGCCCACGTCAGGTCCTGCTGCCCCAGCGTCGCAATGATCGCGACATCCGCCGCAACGCACGCGAGGCCGAGCAGGTGAAACAGGATCGTAGAGGCGAGCTTCATGCGTCCTTTCTCGGCGCAAGGTATTCAACGAGCACAATCATGATCCCGCCAGCCGCATAGGCTAGCAAGTCCAGCCAGTCGAAAGAGCCGCCAAAAACGATTCTGGCCACCCTGTTATCGCCCAGCCCCAGCGCACTCAGGAGTTTCGCGGCCTGAGCGATCTCAATCAACACGGCGATAGCCAATGTAGTTGCGAGAGCTGAACCCAGCCTGAGCGGCGTCGCCGCCCGTAACGCTGTGTAAACCAACGCGATCGCCAGCACGTCGCCGACATACGGCCGCACAAAACTGTCACGCACGAACAGCGCGATCACCACCTCGACGCCAAACAGCACGATGGCGGCGACAAGATAGGTCGATCGCGAAAACCCATGCCGGATCACGCCCGCCTCTCCGGCTATTGAAGCGGATCAGACGGCGCGTGCGTGTTCAGAACTGCAATAAACAAAAAGCGCATGTCGTCCCCGGCTCGAATGAGACGACGCTAGCGGGCGATGATGCGAAGCGAAAGCTCCACCACCCGCCTAACTGCAAACCACCGCTACTTCTTCGCGCGCGGCGCAGCAGCGGCCGCCGCCTTCTTCGGCTTCACAGCCTTCGCGCCATTCAACTCCGCCGCAGCCTTCACGAGCGCGCCCAGCGCCTTCTCGTCGATCTTTTCGCCCTCGCGGATATCGATCGCCCGCCGCGTCCCGCCCTCAAGGCTGGAGTTGAAGAGCTTCTTCGGATCGGGCAGCGACGCCCCCTTCGCAAAGGTCAGCTTCACCACCTCCTTGTAGGTCTCGCCCGTGGTGATGATGCCGTTGTGCTCGAACACCGGCACGCCGCGCCACTTCCACTCTTCGACCACGCCAGGCACAGCCGCATGGATGATCTTGCGCACCCGCGCCAGCGTCTCGCCGCGCCAGTCGCCCAACTCCTTGATCCGCCCATCGATCAACGAAGAAGGCGAAGCCGTCGCCTTGGCCTTCGTTGCCGCACTCACGGTTTTCGCTACAGGCTTCTTCATCGCCATTCCCCTTACAGCTTCTCACCCGGCAGCTTTGCCGCCTGCTTCACCCAGCTCGCAAACTGCGCCGCATCGAACGCGCCTTCGCGAATATGCAGATAGCGCGTGTCCTTCACCTTCGACGGCTCCGGCGGCACAGGCTTCAGCCCCGCGCCCCGGAAGAACGTCACCTTGATATACTTCGCATAGACGTGGAACGACACGAACCACGTTCCATCGCCCACGCCATAGAACGGCGAATTCCACTTCACCGCCTTGGCCACTTTCGGCACGGCCTTCACGATGACCACGTCCATCTCCCGGCCAACCGCGCTCTGCCACCCCGGCATCGCCGCGATGTAGGTCTGCACGACCCCATCGCCCTCGCCCTTGGCAATCTGCGGATTGCCGCCAGACAAGCGCACCACGCCATCCGCCCCCGGCTTCAACGGCGGCCGCGCTTTCATGGAAGCTTTCTTCGCTGCCTTCTTCGCCGGCATGGTCACCCTACTCCGCGTGCTGAAGCGCGCGGCGCTTCGGCAGATACGGCCGCACGAACAGATAGATGCCCGTGAAGCTCAGCAGCGCAAGCGGCAACAGCGGCACATACGACACCCACACCATCGGCTCCTTCTGCGACATCGCAACAGTCGTCGCGATCACCGACACGACAAAGAACACCGACACCCACCGATGAAACTGGCGAACCCAACCCTTGGTCATGATCGTCTCCCTTATTCGGACTTGGTAAGAAGCTCGTCGAGCTTCGCGAGGAAGTTGTTCCACCCGGCGTAAGCGCCCGCGGCGGCCTGCTTCTGCGAAGGCTGGAAGCCCGTCTGCTGAACCCGCAGGTGCGTGCCCGCCGCCGTCTTCGTCAGCGTGAACGTCACCACGCTCTTCAGGTTGTAAGCGGGATCATCGTGCTTGTAGTCCCAGCTGTAGGACAGCGTCTCCAGCGGCTCGACCTCAAGCACTTCGCAATCCAGCACCCCGCCCCACTCGCCGCGCAGGTTGAACTTGTGACCGACATTCGGCGCGAAATCATTCTTCATCAGCCACTCCTCCATCAGGTGCGGTTGCGTCAGCGCGCGCCACAGCTTTTCCGGCGGATGCGCAATGTCGCGTTCGATGACGACGGTGCGAGCGTCTGCAGGCGTGGTCATTGGTCCATCCTCTTCAAAAGGTCTTCGAGACTGTCGAGCTTCACTTCCCAGAACGCCGTCATGCGGCTGGTCCAGTCGACAAGCGGGGCGAGCGCCTTCACCTCGGCGCTATAATGCGTCTCCCGCCCCTGCACCCGGCCCTTCACGAGGCCAGCCTGCTTCAGCACGCCCAGATGCTTCGACACCACCGGCTGCGAAACGCCCGCGCGTTCCGTGATCGCCCCCACCGTCCTCTCCCCATCCCGGCAGAGCCGCTCGAAGATGGCGCGCCGCGTAGGGTCGGCGAGCGTCCGAAAGATGGTGTCATGCGCCTTGGTCAATTCATACCCCGTCGGCTATGAGTTGACATATAGCTACACAGCTATGAGTCGTCAACACCCCAAAACCAAAAAGGCCGCCCTCACGAGCGGCCTTCCCAAAAATCTCAGCGACCCCGGCGTTACTTCGGCTTCGCCGCCGCCTTGCAGCCCGTCTTCACCAGCTCCACCCGCCGGTTCTTCGCGCGGCCCACATCCGTACCATTGTCCGCGATCGGCATCGTCTTCCCATAGCCCGCCGACGTCATGCGCGCCTTGTCGACCTTGTGCCCGCCCAGCCACGTCATCACGCTCGCCGCACGGTCCTTCGACAGCTGCAGGTTGTAAGCATCGCCGCCCACATTGTCCGTATGCCCCTGCACCTCGACCTTCAGCGCAGGCTTCGCAACCAGCAACGCCGCAGCCTTCCCGAGGATCGCATCCGACTCCGGCTTCAGCACCGCCTTGTTGTAGTCGAACGTCACGCCATAGAGCGGCAGCCGGCAATCCTTCTCCAGCTTCGCCGCCCAGTCCTCCGCGCCCACATCCGCCACCTGGAAACTCAGCAGCGCGCCATACTGATAGGTCAGCTTCGCCCAGATATTGCGATCGCCCTTGGCGTAGTGCGCGATGATCGCGCCGCTGTCCTTCTCCTTGCCCGCTGCCGGGAACAGAACGCTCCACCCCGCCGCCTTCAGCGCGCCGGTATAGTCTGTCATGAACTGCAGCTGCGATAGCGACGACGGCCCCTGGTAGACTTTCTGGTAGATGCCCGAGCCAACCAGCATAGGCTCCTTCGCGCCTGGCAGCGTCACATCCAGCGGGTCCGTGCCATCAATCGCAGACGCCGTCTGCTTCGATCCCGCAGGCGGCGCGAGATAGGGGAAGTCCGCCTTCACCGCGAACGTCTCGGCCTTCGCCGCCGGCGGCGTCAGCTTGAACGCCGGACCCGCCGCGGCGATCTCGATCATCTCGACCTTCACCTGCCCCTGCGGCGCATCCATCGTGACGCCCAGCCACGCATCCTTGCCATCCTTCACGCGATGCAGCGTGAAGCTGTCCTTCTTCTCGTTGGCATGAACCTGCTGCCAGCCCTCCGCCGTCAGCGCCGCGAGCATCGCCTTGTAGATCCGCTCTTCCGATCCGTTGTCATAACCAAGCGCCGTCTCGCCCGCCGCTGGCTTGTAGTCATACCAGCGCGCATAGTGATGGCCCTTGCGCGTCGTCGTCGTCCCGGCCTTGTCGGCCGCGAAGTCCGCCTCCGCCACGGTCTCATCAACCAGCGACTGGCTGTCGGCCAGCTGGATCTGCTTGGGAAACTTCACATAGGCCGGAAAGCCCAGGTCCGCGAACGCCAGCGGCGCAAACGCCATCGTCACGCAAGCCGCCACGCCCACGCGCAGCCAACCACGAGAACCCCATTTCATATCGAAACGCCCCACGTCTGATCGGGACGAAATTCGGATTACACACAGCCGCCGTCAAGCAGCTCCGCGCAGCAATCCTGCATGTCGATTAGCAGATCAGCGCTGGCTGGCTTCCCACGCCTCGGCAGACCCCTTCGCCAGATCGCGCACGCGCGCGATGAAGCTCTGCCGTTCCGTCGGGGAGATAACGCCGCGCGCATCCAGCAGGTTGAAGATGTGGCTCGCCTTCAGCGCCTGCTCGTAAGCCGGCAGCGGCAACGGCTTGTCCAGCGTCAGCAGCTTCTTGCAGACCTTCTCGCAATCCGAGAACCAGCGCTGCAGCACTTCCGTATCCGCATGCTCGAAGTTGTAAGCCGACTGCTGCTTCTCGTTCTCGAGGAACACATCGCCATACGTCAGCGGATACTGCGACTGCGGATCGTTGAACGGCAGGTCGTACACGCGATCCAGTCCGAACACATACATCGCCAGCCGCTCAAGCCCGTAGGTCAGCTCGCCCGACACCGGCCGCACATCAAGACCGCCCACCTGCTGGAAGTACGTGAACTGCGAGACTTCCATCCCGTCACACCAGACTTCCCAGCCAAGGCCCCACGCACCCACCGTCGGGTTCTCCCAGTCGTCCTCGACGAAGCGGATGTCGTGCACGCTCGGATCGATGCCGATCTCGTACAGGCTCTCGAGATAGAGGTCCTGGATGTCCGGCGGGTTCGGCTTCAGGATCACCTGATACTGGTAGTAGTGCTGCAGCCGGTTCGGGTTCTCGCCATAGCGGCCATCCTTCGGACGGCGGCTCGGTTGCGGATAGGCGGCAAACCACGGCTTCGGCCCCAGCGCCCGCAGCGTCGTCGACGGGTGCAGCGTCCCCGCCCCCACCTCCATGTCGTGCGGCTGCAGGATCGCGCAGCCCTTCGACGACCAGTAGGCGGAAAGCTTCAGGATGATCTCCTGAAAGCTCTTCGGCTTCACGATCTCGCGCTTGGGCGCTGCGGCAGGCTTGGCCATTTTTGTCTCCGTGCCGGACCAATAAGGCGCAGCGCCCGGGCTGTCATCCCAACGAAAACGGCCAAATCCGGAAAAATCCCCATGTCGCCCGTGGGATCAACGCTCGGTTAAGGCCCGTAGGCTAATTATGCTACTAGCATATACCAAGGATGCCATTCTATGCTTGCCGCTTTCAAACCCCGCGCCGTCCCGCCCACCCTGCCGTCCCTCCCGGCACCACCCTCCCGCGACGCCGCAGGCATGATCAACGCCATCGACCGCGTCATGGCCGTCATCGAGTTCAACACCGACGGCAACATCATCACGGCCAACAGCAATTTCTCCTCCGCCATGGGTTACGCCCTCGACGAGATCCAGGGCCGCCACCACCGTATGTTCGCCGAACCTGCCTACGGCGCCAGCGACGACTACCGCCGCTTCTGGGATCGCCTGAACCGCGGTGAATTCATCTCCGGCGAGTTCAAGCGCCTCGCCAAGGGCAACCGCGAAATCTGGCTGCAGGCCAGCTACAACCCGATCATGGACGCACAGGGCAAGGTCGTCCGCGTCGTCAAGTTCGCCACCGACATCACCGACCAGAAACACCGCTCGATCGACGCCACCGGCCAGCTCGAAGCCATCAACCGCAGCCAGGCCGTCATCGAGTTCAACCTCGACGGCACGATCATCACGGCCAACCCGAACTTCTGCAACGCGATCGGCTACGCCCTCTCCGACATCAAGGGCCGCCACCACCGCATGTTCGTCGAGCCGTCCTACGGCGCCAGCCACGAATACCAGCAGTTCTGGGACTCGCTGCGCCGCGGTGAATTCCAGGCCGCCGAATACAAGCGCATCGCCAATGGCGGTCGCGCCATCTGGATCCAGGCCAGCTACAACCCGATCAAGAACGCAGACGGCGTCGCCTTCAAGGTCGTGAAATACGCCACCGACATCACCGCCACCGTTGAAAAGCGAATGCGCAACGAGAAGCTCTCGGTCGAGATCGAAAGCGACCTCTCCGGCATCGCCGACAACATCTCCAACGTCTCGCGTCAGGCCAGCGAAGTGGCCGGCGCAGCTTCCCAAACGACCGAGACCATCCAGAGCGTCGCTGCTGCAGCCGAAGAGCTGACCGCGTCGATCAACGAGATCTCCTCCTCGGTCGCCTCCTCCAAGCGTTCGGTCGAAGAGGCCCACCGCCTCGCCCAGTCGGCCGACGCGTCCACCGCTGCCCTCACCAAGACGGCGCAGCAGATGACCGGCATCGTCGAGCTGATCGACGACATCGCCTCGCAGATCAACCTGCTCGCCCTCAACGCCACGATCGAGTCCGCTCGCGCAGGCGAAGCCGGCCGCGGCTTCGCAGTCGTCGCCGCCGAAGTGAAGCAGCTTGCAGCGCAGGTCTCCGCCGCCACCAAGACGATCTCCAGCGAGATCCACGGCGTTCAGTCGGTCTCCGCCGACGTCGTCTCCTCGCTGAAGGCGATCCAGGGTTCGGTGAACGGCATCTCGAACAGCATTTCGGAAGTCGCCGCCGCCGTTCAGCAGCAATCGTCCGCCACGTCGGAAATCTCTGCCACCATGCAGATGGCGTCGGGCTCCGTCACCGCGATCGACCGCGGCATCGGCGAAATGGCCGGCGCAATGTCCTCAGCCGCCAACTCCACGGAGCTGGTGCGCGGCAACATGCAGGTTCTGGTGAAGTAACGTCGGGCGTCGTCCCGGACGGTCAGCCGCTAGCGGCGGCTACCGTTCGGGCGCACGGCGAGAATGGCCAGGATCAGGAAAGCGCCGATCAGCGAAGCGGCCTGAATAACAACTTGCATAACTCTGACCCTTACTCGCGTGCAGCTTACTCGCCCGCGTGTTTCCAAGCATTTAAGCGCGCCCCATCCCTGGCGCAGGACCTTCCGTCACTATGTCGCATGACGGCTCGGCCACAGGTCGAAACTCGCGGTGGAATGCGTCCGCGATGGGGCGAAGACTTGTCAGGTATGTATCAGCGCTCAGTTGTCGCGCGGTTCGTCCCGGGGTGTGTTCTTTCGGGCACGGTGATCGTCCAGCCGCCTGACAACCACTTCATGCGGGCTCTCTTCCCCGCCCCCGCTCGGCGGCGCCGGAGGCTTGCCGCCCAGCCGCGCACGCAGCGCCGGCGTGACCAGCAACAGGATCAGCAAGGCCAGAAGTCCAATCAGGATAAATCCGCCCATGGCGGTCTAGCTCCAGTCCACCTAACGCCAGTACGCCTACTTCCAGTCCAGCGCGCCGCCCTCGAAACAAGCCGCAGCTCGCGCAGAGAACGAACCGCCCGCAACATCATGCAGCGCCAGTCCATCATATAGGGTGACTGGTCCTCGGCGCAGCCCTTTTCGCCCGCGCACCAGAACCCGCCCCGCAGCTGCGCCCGGCGTCGGCCTAACCGGCAGCACCTCGATCTCCCCCATGCGCGGGTTCAGCAGCTCCAGCAGGTCCGCCAGCACAGCCGCGCGATGGATCATCGTGATCCGCCCGCCCGGCTTGGTGACGTGGTGCAGGAACAACACCCACGCCTTCAGCGGCGTCTCCGCCAGATAAGCCGCCGTCTTCCCCGGCGCCGGCGCACGCACAGCAGCCGGATCGAAGAAGGGCGGATTGGAGAACGCCTGGTCATAGACATTCTCGAGCGCCGACGGCCGCTCCGCGATGTCGTGCGAGCGCACATCCGCGCGCTCACCAAAACCATTCGACGCGATCCCCTGCCCAGCCAGCGCAATCGCCGCTGCATCCCGCTCGAACCCCGTGACGTGGCATCCGCCCAGCCGGTGCGTCGCGCACAGCAGCGCCGCGCCCGCCCCGCTCCCGGCTTCAGCCAGCGACTCACCCACCTTCGCTGATAGGGACGCCGCCAGAAGCACCGCATCCATCCCGGCGCGATACCCCTTGGCCGGCTGGACCACAGTCACCGCCCCGCCGAGAAACCTGTCATAGGTAACAAGACCGCCCTCGGGCATCCGGCTGCTCACGTGTCCTCACCGCCCGCCTGCCAGTCCGCTTCGGTCACCTCGGGCGGGGCCTGGTCCAGCTGCTTCAGAACCTCTTTTGCGGTCTTTGCATACTCGTCCGGAACCATGATCCGGCGCTCCACCGCAGCGATACTGCCCTCCGCAGAGGCCATGAACCTGTCGGCCATGAAAGGATAGCACCCGGCCCCCTTCAGGAGCACCATGGCGTAGTCGAGCCGAATAGCGTCGTTTGTTCTCAGAACTTCGATCATTTTCGCGACAACTTGCCACGCCGCTGACCAGCTCCGTGGTTCCTATTTCTTGACCAGCTTCTCACGCGACGAATATCGTATAATAGCTGCGTCCCGTGAAGCGGGTTGGATAGCGCTCAAGGGGATGGGATTGGCCGGTTACGCCGAAATCCAGACGCAAGCCTCGCCGCCTGCAACGCCGATGGACCGCCTCGTGGCGCTCCTTCGTCCAGAGCTGGCGGAAGTGGAACGTCTGCTCGCTGAACGCGCGGCTAGCCCCGTCGCGACGATCCCCGACCTGTCGGGCTACCTGATCGCCGCTGGCGGCAAGCGCCTGCGTCCGGTTCTCACCCTGGCCGCCGCCCGCGCCGTGGGCGGCCGTGGGGGCGATGCTGTCTGCAAGCTCGCCACCGCTGTCGAGTTCATCCACACCGCCACCCTCCTCCACGACGACGTGGTGGACGACAGCGACCTG
Organism: Hyphomonadaceae bacterium; assembly: GCA_965229115.1. Classification (GTDB taxonomy): domain Bacteria; phylum Pseudomonadota; class Alphaproteobacteria; order Caulobacterales; family Hyphomonadaceae; genus UBA7672. The sequence continues at coordinate 3,090,878 of CBDDIR010000003.1, forward strand.
CGCCGCGGCAAGGCCGCCGCCAAGAACGTCTGGGGCGCCTCCGCCTCCATCCTGGTTGGCGACTTCCTCTTCGCCCGTTCCTTCACCCTGATGACCGAGACGCGCGACCTGCGCATCCTCGACATCCTCAGCCGCGCGTCCTGCGTCATCGCCGAAGGCGAAGTTCGCCAGCTCGCAGCCCTCGGCAAGGTCGACCTGCCCTTCAACGAATACATGGCCATCGTCGAGGCCAAGACCGCCGCCCTGTTCGAAGCCGCCTCGCGCGCCGGCGCCTACACCGCCACGAACGATGATGCGATCGCCGACGCCATGGGCGAATACGGCCGCCGTCTCGGCCGCGCCTTCCAGATCATCGACGACCTGCTCGATTACGGCGGCCTCACCTCCGTCATCGGCAAATCCGTCGGCGACGACTTCCGGGAAGGCAAGCTGACGCTCCCCGTGCTCTACGCGCGTGAAGCCGCCGACGCCGCCGATCTGAAATTCTGGGACCGCGTCATGGGCGAGCGCGAGCAGGTCGACACCGACCTCGCCCACGCCATCCACCTGATCCGCTCCTCCGGCGCCGCCGAACGCACGCTGCAGACCGCGCGCGACGAAGCCAAAGCCGCCAAGGAAGCCCTCGCCCGCGCCTCCCGCGGCCCCTTCCACGACGGCCTCGCCGACCTCGCCGACTACTGCGTCAGCCGCGCGTTCTAGGTCGCGTCACCACAGATCCAGCTCGGGCTTTGATGCGAGGATCTCATACACCTTGCTAAAGACGGGTGAGGCGGCGCACTCCGGATCGACGCCGTTCGAGAACAGCCGCCCATCGCTGAGACCTTCCATGGCATACGATGGGCCGTGGCTTCTGAAGCAGGTCCCGTACTCAGCAGATACCTTGATTGCAGGCGTCGTTGCCGCGAGCTCGGGCAACATCGCCATGATTGGAGCAGCGTCTTCTGCGGGGAGTTTCCGCGTCGAGGTATGCGCGACTCGTTTGAGGTAGGCAGCCGGCAGCAGGCGATAACCCGTGATGCCTGCTTCATCGATCACGTATCCGATGACCCTGCCCTCACCGTCCAACTGGGAATACGCCGTGATCCATATCCGGAGTTGCGGTCGATCACTTGCCTGCAGCGGAGGGAGCTTCACGGCCTCGGCATACTCCGCAACCGGATCCGTGGACGGACGCATCGCGCTAGGCTCATATGACAGCGCTGCCCAGCCCCCGGCGGCCGCACCGGCCAGCACAACGGCAAAGATCGCATACGGCGCTGCAGTCGCAAGGCGCATGGAACTCATCCCTGCGCAGGATGATACACGCAGCCCGCCGCGCGTTCTAGCTTAAGCGATATCCGCGCCCACCAAACCCGCCGCGACGCCCGACCGGCGCACGCGCCAGTGGATCCACACCGACACCAGCGCCAGCGCGCCAAACGCGATCGCCGGCATCTGTCCGCCGAGGATCGTCGCCGCCACCGCCACCACCGCCGCATTCACCGCCCAGAACGCATGCACCAGCGCCACCTGCCAGTGACGCAGCCCGGCCTTGATCGCGATCTGGTAGGTGTGGTCGCGATGCGCCGCGAACAGCTGCTTGCCCTTCATTGACCGCCACGCCAGCGTCATCAGCACGTCTGACAGGAACGGCAGCAACAGCATCGGCGGAATAAACAACAGGTCCGGCCGCGCCCGCACGAACTCGAGGCTCAGGCCGCCGAGTATCGCCCCCGCGAAATACGCCCCCGCATCGCCGACAAACAGCTTCCCAGGAATATTCCACACCAGGAAGCCCGCCAGCCCGCCCGTCACCGCCATCGCCAGCAGCGCCAGATGCCACTGCCCCGTGAACCCCGCACAGATGCTCAAGCCCAGCGCCGCAATCGCCGCCATCCCCATGGCCAGCCCATTGGCGCCGTCCATGAAGTTCACCGCATTGATCACCACCACCAGCCACGCCATCGAGCCGGCAATCGCCAGCGCATACGGCAATGCGATCGAAACGCCCGGCCACAGCCCCAGCACGTCCGCGCGCGCGCCAAACGCCGCCATCAGCCCCGTCAGCACCAGCACGGCCACCAGCCGGTAAGACGCCCGCAATGTCAGAATGTCATCCGCCAGCCCCAGCAGCAGCGCCGCCAGCGCCCCCGCCCCGGTCACATAGATCACCGCATCGAGATCCCACGGCGTCAGCTCCGTCACCACCACCGTCGCCAGCAGCGCAGAGATCGCCACCGCCACCCCGCCCGATGTCGGCACAGCATGGCGTTGCGTCTTCCGCGCCTCGTTGGGCGCATCCATGATCCGCACCGACATCATCACACGGCACAGCAACGCCGCCGGCACAGCCGCCAGCACGAACGCAAGGATGAGGCGCAATGGCTCGCTCATGCCGTCTGGCTAGCGCAGTTCGACCTGCGCGGCCAACTCCCCCAACAGAACTTGAAGTCTAAGAAGAAGCGCCGCGGAACGTCGTCGGCCGCACCCAGTATTTCCGCTTCTTCTCGGAAATCCGCCGCGCCGCACTCTCCGCCGCCGCATCGCTCTCGAAAATCCCGAAGCATGTCGGCCCGCTGCCCGACATCCGCGCCAGCATGCACCCCGGCTCCGACCGGATCATGTTCAGCACCCGCTCGATCTCCGGACTGATCGCCATCGCCGCCGCCTGCAGGTCATTGCGATACTGCTGCAGCGACGCCACGAACCCCGGCAGGTCATCGCCCATCGGCGGCTCCACCTCGCGGAAATTCCGGTTCGCGCCCATCTGGTCGAACTTCGCGAACACCTTGCGCGTCTCCAGCGCGATCCCCGGATTGACCAGCACCGCGGGCATGTCCGGCGCAATCGCATCGATCAGCCGCTCGCCCGTGCCCCGCATCACCAGCGGCCGCAGCCGCACGCACGCGGGCACATCAGACCCAAGCTGCACAGCCAGTCGCTCCAGCGCCGTCTGCCCGAACTCGATCCCCCACATCTCGTTCAGCACATGCAGCGTCGCCGCCGCATCCGACGATCCGCCGCCCACGCCGCCAGCAATCGGCAGCTCCTTGTGCAGCACCAGCGTCGCGCCCAGCCCCTGCCGCTCGCACGCCTCGCGCAGCGCCATGCCCGCCGCCAGCGTCAGATTGTTCGGCGCGTTCTTCAGCGACTTCGCGCCCGGCCCCTCGACCTTCAGCGACAATTGCGGCCCCGGCCGCGCCGAAATCCGGTCCGCCGCCCGCGTATCCGCAAACATCACCAGACTGTCGACAGGATGCAGCCCGCCCGCGCCCGGCGCGCCCACGTGCAGATACAGGTTCACCTTTGCAGGCGCCCAGGCTGTCGAGAAGTTCGCGCGATTTGGCAGTAAGCTCATGGGCGCGAAGCTAGACTCGCTGCTGGCTTCGCTGGCAACCCCTTGTCGAGCTTGTTCCTCAGGGTTTGTTCGCGTTCCGGCCCCGGCTTCAGCCGCAACGCCGCGATCCACTGATAGCGCGCCTCCGCCGTGCGGCCGGTGCGCCAGTAAGCATCCCCCAGATGGTCCACAATCTCCGCATCCGCCGGCGACAGCTCCGACGCGCGCTCCAGATGCGTCACCGCCTCCTCATACTGGCCGAGCTTGAAATGCGCCCAGCCGAGGCTGTCGATGATATAGCCCTGGTCCGGCCGCGCCGACGCCGCCTCGCGCACCAGCGCCAGCCCCGCCTGCACCTTGTCGCCATTCTCGATCCAGCCGAAGCCGAGGAAGTTCTGGATCTCCGGCCGATCCGGCTCCAGCTCCAGCGCCGTCAGCGCATCGGCCTCCGCCGCCCGCCAGTTGCCGCCCGCGCGCAACGTCACGGCCCGTGCAAACAGCACACGCCAGTCCGGCTTCCGCGTCGAGGCATCCTCCGCAATGATCTCGTCATAGAGCTTGCGCGCCCGCTCGTGATTGCCGTTGATCCGGTTGAGATCGGCGACGCCCAGCTGGATGTCGCGCCGCTGCGAAGCCGCCAGCGCCTGGTCCGCCGCCACCAGCGATTCGCCCGGCCGATCCATCCCGTTGAACAGCCACGCCTGCTGGATCAGCGCCTGCGCGCGCCATGGCGAGGTCGCCGGCACTTCGCGCAACACCTCGATCGCGTCCTCTTCCCTGTCCTGCTGGTTGAACGCCTCTGCAAACGCCAGTCGCGCCGGCGCCAGCTCCGGATCGAGACGCAACACGAGCGAATAGCGCAACGCCGCCAGCTCCGGGCTCGACTTCGCCACGCCGCCAACCGACGCCAGATACATCACCAGCGCCGCGCCCTGGCGAAGCGACAGCTTCGGCCGCGGCACAGGCCGCCCCGTCTCCAGCAGCTTCGCGACAGCTTCCGTCAGCGAGCTCTCGCCCTTCGCCTCGATCTCCATCGCCAGCGCCTTGCGCGCGCCAGCGAAGTCGCCGCGCGAAGCCAGCAGCCGCGTATTCAACGACATCACGATGTCGCTCGATCCCAGCGGCAACCTCTGCGCCTGACTGAACGCCTCGACCGCGCGCTCATCGCGCCCGGCATTCAGGAACATCAGCCCCTGTATCGTCGCCTGCTCGCCCGCCAGCATCCGCCGCGTCGGCACCTGCGCCAGCTCGACCAGACCCTTGTCCATGTTCTCGGTCGATGCGAGCCACGCCGACAGGAAGCCCGCCATGTCCGAATTGATCGCGCCGAGGCTGTTGTTGCGCAGCCGCTGCAGAGCCGCCGGTCCCTTGCCCGCACCGATCTCGTCGACCACCATCACTAGCTGCGCCGTCGGCGACTGCCGCGCCACATCCGCGCCCGCGCCCATCACCAGCCGCGTCGCCTCACCTGCATCACCGGAGATCAGCGTCGAGAACGCAGCCCGCTCCAGCAGGCTCGCATCCTCCGGTTCATTGACGAAGGCGCGGCGATAATAGGCTGCGGCCGCAGGCGCATCGCCCGCCATGCCGGCATAGCGGGCCGCGATGAAGTCCGCATACTCCTGCTGGGTTTTCAGCTCGGCCATCGTCGTCGGCGAAAACCACTGGTCCGTCGGCCCGATGCTGACGCACCCCGCACTCACCGCACCAGCGCTGACGCAGGCCGAAGCCGCCAACAGATACGCCCGAAGTCCTGACCACATGCCCGCCATGCTGCCCCACCCACACCCTGTCATCAACAGGTCATGTGAAGACGGGAACCCATGCAGTCAGGTTAACGGGAACCCTGAGAACAGGCACAACCTGTCATCCCGGGCGAGCGCAGCGAGACCCGGGACCCATCGGTGGCCCGTCGTGCTCTCGCAATGGGTCCCGGATAGCGCTCACGCGCTTCCGGGATGACAACCTGGAACGAACCTAAATATCGCTATTGCTCTCACGCTTCGGATCGCGCGGCACTTCCGGCGTGTCGCGGCGAACCGGCGCCGGCGTGGTCAGCCCCGACTTCACCTTGGCCTCGATCAGCTCGCGATTGTGGTTCGGCGGGAAGGCTTTCAGCGAGGTCTCCCAGAACTTCTTCGCCTCTTCCTGCTCACCCAGGCGCCACTTCACATCGCCCATGTGGTCGGAAAGTTCCCAGTGCGCGAACGGCTCATAGGCACGCAGCGCCATCTCGATGAAGCGGTTCGCCTCACGGAAATCGCCATACTGATAGTAGGCCCATCCGATACTATCGAGCAGGTTCGGCTCATCCGGCGTCAGGCGGATCGCGCGCTTCAGCAGGCGGAAGCCCTCGTCCAGCTCCTCGTTCGAAGCGTGACCATCGATCAGCGAGTAGCCGAAATTGTTCATCAGCCCGGTATTGTCCGGCTGCTCGACCAGCATGTGCCGCATCATCGCGAGGCCTTCATGGCGCTGCGGGCTGTCGACCAACATCGACGCGAGGAATTGCTGCGTCGTCTCATCGTCCTGCACGGCGCGCGCGGCCTGCGCATCGGCAACCGCCGCCGCCACATTGCCCGCCTGGCTATGCGCCTGCGCCCGCGTCATCAGGCCATAGACCTGCTGCTCGGATGTCAGCGAACCCTGCTTCAGCGCCTCGTTCACCAGCTGCACGGCGCGGCTCGTCTTGTTGCCCGTCGTCAGCGCGCTCGCCGCCTGGATCTTCGCATCCGGGCTCGCATCGATCTTCAGCGACTCGTTCGTCATCGCCTCCAGCGTCTCGGGCGAGCCCAGCTCCAGCGCCGAGAGCCCCGCCGTCGAATACAGCAGCGCGCGCATTTCCTTCGGCGGATTGCCGATCTGCGCCAGCCGCAGCGCCGGCTCGAACTTGCCCTGCTCGTGCAGCTTGGCCACTTCCTGCACGCGGATCTCGCCATTGTTCGGATCGAGCAGCAGCGCGCTCTGGCGCATCGACGACAACAGGTAGTTGAACGGAATCTTCCCGCCACGGCCCGACATCACGGCCATGATCGCTTCCTGCTCTTCGATCAGCCCGGCCTCGTCGCCCAGCGCCTGCGCCATCGCCTGCGGCAGCGTGCGCAGCGGACGCTTGTCCTGCCCCGCCTTCGCGCGCTTCAGACGATCCGCGATATAGCTGTCATCCGGCGCCGCCGCAGACAGACGCGTCAGCAACTCGATCGCTTCCGGGTTACGGTCAATGCCACGCAGCAGCTCCGCCTGGCGCAGCGCGAGAAGACGCTGGCTCTGGAACTGACGCGCCCGCGCGAAATAGGTCGGCGAGTCTGCTTCTTCCGCACGCGGCGCATCGAACGTCTTCGGCGCCTGGTCGTAAACCGCCAGCGCCGCCGTCGTATCGCCAAGGCCCTCGGCCAACAGCGCGCGATGCCCCAGCAGCGTCGCCGCCGGCAACACGCTCCGCATCTTCGTCATCTCGCTCTGCGCATCCACGGCATTGCCGTTGAACGCATAGACCCACGCACGCAGATGGTTCGCGCTCATCCATTGCGACGCACGCCGGCTCGCCATGCCGTCGATCACCGTCTGCGCAAAGGCGGGATCGTTCGCCGCCAGCGCATCGACCACCACATAGCCCCACGCGCCTGCATTCACCTTCTTGGCGTAGTCAGCCCGCACGCGGCTCATGAACGCGGCCATGTCGCCTGCTTCGACCATGTCGTTCGCGCCCGGATACGGCGCCAGGCGCGCCTGATAGGGCGCGGTCGCCTTTGCCGCCGCCGACACCGGCGTCACCGGCTCGACGCGCTTGGCCGGATCAACCGCCGGCGCATCCGGATCGGCATTCTCCACCAGCGGCGTCTCGAGCTGCGGCTGGACCTCCGCCAGCAGCGTCTTTGGCGCTGCATTCTCGCGCGGCACCGTCCCGCACGAATTCATCGGCTGCACCCCGCCGCCCGTGAACACATAGACCGTCCGGCAGCCATTCTCGCTGAACCCGGGCACGCCCATCGAGGAGCAAGCCGCCAGCACAGCGGTCGCCGATGCCGCAATCAAAAGGCGCAGTTTCAGGTGTGTCATGGGCCCAACGCTATCCGAACGCCGTCACAGGCTCAACTAAGCCTGGAGCGTTGAATTGCGACCCATAATTTGTCGTGATCTGGGCAGACCCGCAGCCTATTGGCGCCCGGGAGCACCCACCGCCAGCGCGGTAGCTCTTCCCCCGCCTGCGGGGGAAGTGGATCGGCGCGCAGCGCCGAGACGATGGGGGCGAGCCGGATTTACAGGACGTCGTCAAACACGATCGCGCCCGTAACCCGCCCCCATCCCGGCTTCGCCGTACTTCCCCCGCAAGCGGGGGAAGAGCTCGCCTACATATTCGGATAGTTCGGCCCGCCGCCGCCTTCCGGCGTCGTCCAGTTGATGTTCTGGTTCGGGTCCTTGATATCGCACGTCTTGCAGTGGACGCAGTTCTGCGCGTTGATCTGGAACTTCTTGTCGCCCTTGCCGTCGTCGATCCACTCATAGACGCCCGCCGGGCAGTACCGGTTCGACGGGCCGCCATAGACGCCCAGCTCGCTCCGCTTCTGCAGCTCCATGTCCAGCACCTTGAGGTGCGCCGGCTGGTCCTCGCCATGGTTGGTGAACGAGAACGCCACAGACGTCAGGCGGTCGAACGAGATCACGCCATCCGGTTTCGGATACGCGATCTTCTTGTGCTTGTTCGCCGGCTCGGTCGACTTCGCATCCGTCTTGGTATGCTTCTGCGTCCCGAAGAACGAGAACCCGCCGAAGATCGTGTTCACCCACAAGTCAAAGCCCGTGAGCGCAATGCCCAGCGCCGTCCCATACTTCGACCACAGCGGCTTCGCATTGCGAACCTTCTTCAGCTCCTTCGCCACCCAGCTCGCCTTGAACGCTTCCGCGTAAGCCGTCAGCTCATCGCCCTCGCGACCAGCCGCGACAGCCGCAAACGCAGCCTCACCGGCCAGCATCCCCGTCTTCATCGCGTTGTGGCTGCCCTTGATGCGCGGCAGGTTCACGAAGCCGGCCGAGCAACCGATCAGCGCGCCGCCCGGGAAGGTCAGCTTCGGTATCGACTGCCACCCGCCCTCGGTGATCGCCCGCGCGCCATACGAGATACGCTCCCCGCCACGCAGGTGCTTGATGACTTCCGGATGGTGCTTGAAGCGCTGGAATTCCTCGAACGGCGACAGCCACGGATTCTTGTAGTTGAGGTGCACCACCATCCCGACCGCCACATAGCGATCGCCGAAGTGATACAGGAACGATCCGCCGCCCACGCTGTTGCCCAGCGGCCAGCCGAACGTGTGCTGCACCAGGCCCGGCTTGTGCTGAGCCGCCGGCACCTGCCACAGCTCCTTCACGCCGATGCCGAACTTCTGCGGCTGCGAGTCCTTGTCGAGCTTGAAGTCCTTGATCAGCTTCTTCGCCAGCGAGCCACGCACGCCCTCGCCGATCAGAACGTATTTGCCGTTCAGCTCCATGCCCGGCGAATAATCGCCCGTCGGCTCGCCATCCTTGCCGATGCCGACCACGCCCGCGATCACGCCCTTCACCGAACCATCTTCGCGATAGGTCAGCGCCGAAGCCGCAAAGCCCGGATAGATGTCGACGCCCAGCGCCTCGGCCTGCTGCGCCATCCAGCGCGTCACGTTTCCGAGCGAGCCGATATACATGCCGTGATTGTGCAGCATCGGCGGCATCAGGAAGACCGGCAGCGGGATCGAGCCTTCCGGTCCCAGCACCAGGAACGAGTCGTTCGTCACCGGCGTCTCGAACGGGCAACCCTTTTCCTTCCAGTCCGGGATCAGCTCGTCCATGGCCTTGGGGTCCATGACCGCGCCCGACAGGATATGCGCCCCGACTTCCGAGCCCTTCTCCAGCACGACGACCGACACGTCCGTGCCGGTTTCCGCTGCCTTCTGCTTGATCCGGATCGCCGCCGCGAGGCCAGCGGGGCCAGCGCCCACGATGACCACGTCGAAATCCATGGACTCCCGTTCGACGGCGTCAGCTGTCATAATCCCGCTTCTCCAGTCGCCGGGAATTGTTCCCTCGGCGAATACCCTCATATGTACCGCTAGTTAGCCTCAGGTTTCCGAAGCAACAAGGTTCGACGTAAAGGCCCCGGTAGAGCATCTGTGACGCACCCCCAAACCAACCCAGACAAGGCCCATCTTGCGCTAAAGGCGCTGACCGAATTCTGGGCTGATATGGGCCTGGAAGAGGCCCGCGCGTTCACGATTCCCCGTCCTGCCGCGCAAAGAGCCCCTACAGCCGCAAGGCCATCGGCCCCCGTCCGCCAGACCGAACGCCCGCCGGGAAGCCTATCCACAGGCATCGCGCCCGGCGCCGCCGGCGGTCCGCGCCCCGCCCCCCGCCGCATCAACAACAACCCGATCGCCGACGCCCGCCGCCTCGCCGCCGCCGCCAACACGCTGGCCGAGCTGCGCACCGCCATCCAGGGCTTCAACGGCTGCGAGCTGAAGAAGGCCGCCAAGACTACCGTCGTCTGCGACGGCGCCTTCGACGCCGACATCATGATCGTCGGCGAAGCACCGGGAGGCGAGGAAGACGCACAAGGCCTCCCCTTCGTCGGCCGCGCCGGCCAGCTGCTCGACAAGATGCTCGGAAGCATCGGCATCTCGCGGCAGGAAAACGTGTACATCACGAACCTGATCTACTGGCGTCCGCCCGGCAACCGCGACCCCTCGCCCGCCGAGATGCAGATCTGCGCCCCCTTCCTCACCCGCCAGATCGAACTCAAGAAACCCAAACTCCTGCTCACCGCCGGCAAGTTCGCGACGCAAGCCATGCTCGGCACCGAAGACGGCATCATGCGCCTCCGCGGCCGCAAGCTGCTCTATCGGCAAGACGGCCTCCCCACCCCCATCAAGTGCGTGCCGCTTCTCCATCCCGCCTACCTCCTGCGGAGACCGGAAGACAAAGCCAAAGCCTGGGACGACCTCCGCACCATCGCCACCCTCTGCGACGAACTCGGCATCAAACGCGGCGCCGCGCTCTAACACCGTAGGGTGCATCAACGATGCACCACGCCCACGCGCTCGTCCTTCGACGGACGCACGCTAACGCGTGCTGCTCAGGATGAGCGCTACACAACCGCCGCCAGCCCAAGCGCTCATCCTGAGCAGCGCAGCAAAGCTGCGCGTCCGTCGAAGGACGAGCGCGCCACCCACCGCCGTCATTCTCGGCCTTATGCCGAGAATCCCGGTTGGCTCAACAGCGGGACACGCAGCTTTCCCCACGACGCGAGAACCAGGATTCTCGGGACAAGCCCGAGAATGACTCCGTGGGTTCCATCAGATTCCGCGGAATCCAACACGCCAACTGTAGGACAGCGCCACCCGAAATCACGCATTCACAACGGCATCCGCACAATCTGCTGTAGGATGGTCGGCGCCGCCAAACCTCATCCCCACTGACCAATGCTAAAACACACACGTCCTGGCAAACGGGAGGTCTTGGAACGCGTCCGAGCTCAAGATGTCAGGGCGATTGGCCGGCGTGGCTGCGGTGTGTTGGGGACGTCTCTCCGTGTGAGGGCCGGATCTCTTCAAGGAAGTGGTGTGAGCTGAGGGACGGCGTATCCGACCTCTCCCGGCAAGCACCGCGAAACGAACTGCGCAGCATTGCCTCTGAAACCAATCAGAGGGTTCCGGGATCTGACGGACAGGTCCCGACACGCTGAACCGGTCACTGGCAATGGAGCTAAGGCCTCCTGGGGCTTCCCCCCTGGAGCGTCGCTAACAACTCCAAAGCGCCATCACCGGGAAGAACGGCCGATAAGGGGCGCGCGCTGACACGCGCATCCGCTGATCCTCGCGATCAGCACTGGCACTACCCACGGCGCAGGTTATCGCGCGCCCCAACTCCCTATTGAGGGAGGGACGACAACAAGCATCACGGACAGCGCGCGCTCGTCCGAACGAGAGATCATGTTCGCAACCACCCCCTCCGTCTCGCACGCAGAGCGTGCGATCCACCTCCCCCAGTCTTCGACTGGTGGAGGCAAGAGAAGCGAAGGGGAATTGCCTCCATCAGTGCGCAGCACTGGGGGAGGTGGATCGTCGCGTCTTCGCGGCGAGACGGAGGGGGCGGCGCATCGCTCACGAACAATACTGCCCGCATCGGACTACCCACCCCATATCGAAAGCCACAACATGACCACCGATCTCTTCGCCAAAGCCAATCGCAACCTTCAGCGCGCCGTTGCGCGTGGCGACATCAACGCTGCCGTTCGCTGGACGGATGTAATGCTCAAGCAGCTCCACATCATCCGGACGCTGAGCGATCTCGACAGCGCCGCGCCCATCCCGAAACCGCGCCGCGCAAAACCGAAACCCGAAGCCCAGACCACCCCCGCCCCCACCATGCCCGTCATGCTCGATCCCGATGGCTACTCGCCTGGCGGAGAGCCCAACTGGGTCTTGAACATGAAGCGTCTCTATCGCGCCGGCCTGCCCGCCAGCCTCGCGCCCAAAACGAAGTCAGAGCTTCGCCGCGCTGCGGCGAGCCAGCACCCTACGAATTCGTAACGCGACAGCAGGCGTCATATGACATCGCGAACCATGCGCATTCCCCCCCACCACGATTCACGCGCGAATCCCGCGACTCGCCTTGATTCCGCATGGTGAGACCGTTGCGCGAGCGTCTTGTTACCGCTCAATCATGGCCATCTTTTCATGTTTTTTCAGCCAAAAAACCTGCCGGAAAATCGTCCGTGTCCGGAACAACCCACGCAGAGCCACGTTCCGGACTGGCCCAGACCTCACTGCGTGCAGGGCTGGAAGCTTAAGCGATAAAGGCGACCGCCGCCGGTGGTCGTCGCACTGCATGAAAAAGGATGCAAACATGTCTTGGCTGAAAAAACATGCTGGGAGCGCACGTGTGCTCGCCGTTGTGGCGCTCGGTGGTCTGACCATGACCGCATGCGCAACGAACGGTTACGTCGATGAACAGATCGCTGCGGTTAACAGCCGCCTCGACGCCACCGACGCCCGCGTGACGACCGCGACGCAGAAAGCTGATGCGGCCCAGTCCACCGCGAATTCGGCGACCTCGGCTGCCTCGTCCGCCAACTCGGCTGCTCAAGCCGCCGCCACCGACGCCCGCACGGCCAACCAGCGCCTTGACCAGCTCACCGGCCGCGTCGATGCGCTCGAAAAGCCGCCGACCCGCCGTCCGCGCGGCTAATCGGGGTTGATTCTTAACTGACCTATGCGTCAGTGTTTGATCAGGGCCGGGTTCTGACAGGAGCCCGGCCCGCCTCAGGCCAGCCGACCGGCCAGATACGCTGAAAACTATAGTGGAGTACCTGTCATAGATACGCGTGTTTCCCCGCTGCTTCGCGCCACTGCTGTCTCGCTCGGACTGCTGATCGGCGGAGCGTCGGCGATGGGCGCGTATGCCGAGGAGAAAGTCCCCGCGACTGCCGCCTCCGCCACGGCCGCGAAAACCGTCGAGACGAAAGTCTCCGCAGAAAAGCCGTCCGAAAAAACCGCCACTCCGAAGCCGGCCGCCAAAAAGCCCGCTGCGAAGAAGGCGCCGCCGAAGGTCGAAATCTCCGCCGAACGTCTCGATGAAATTTCGGCCGAGCAGAACATCTCGCAGACTGTGGTCGACATTGCCGGCTGGGTGATCGCCGCCGAAGACAATCGCGACATGCCCTTCGCCATCATCGACAAGGTCGCAGCGCAGATCCTCGTCTTCAGCGCCGATGGAAAGCTCAAGGGCATGGCGCCCGTGCTGCTCGGCTCCGCGCATGGCGACTATTCCGCCGAGGGCGTTGGCGATCGCGAACTCAAAGACATCCCGATGGAAGACCGCACCACGCCGGCCGGCCGCTTCCTCGCCGGCTACGGCCCCGCCTTCGGCGGCGAGCATGTGCTGTGGGTCGACTACGCCACCGCCATCTCCCTCCACCCGATCCCCGCAACGAAAGTCAGCAAGGCCGAGAAGCGCACCCAGCGCCTCAACTCGCCGAAGACCGACGACAACTACATCTCGCACGGCTGCATCAACGTCTCGCCGACCTTCTACAAGAAGGTGGTGTCCCCGCTCTTCAAGGACGGCGGCATCTTCTACGTGCTGCCTGACACGATCTCGCTGGCCGACGCCTTCCCCAGCTTCGGCGCCGATGTCGTCGCCGCAGAGATCGCCGCCGCCGACACCGGCAACACAATCTCCGCGCGCTAGTTGGCCTGATTACTCAGCAGCCGTCAGCGTCTCTTCGACAACCTTGACCACGTCGCCCATGATCTGGGTGATCTTGTAGTCCTTCGGCGTATAGACGCGGCGCACGCCCATCTGCTTCAGCGCGAGCGCATCGGCTTCCGGAATGATGCCGCCGACGACGACCGGAATATCGAGGCCCTTGGCGCGCAGGATGCCCAGCGTGTCCTTCACCAGATCGAGGTGCGAGCCCGACAGAATCGACAATCCCACAACGTGGGCCTTGGCATCGATCGCCTGCTGCACAATCTCTTCCGGCGTAAAGCGAATGCCCTCGTAAACGACATTCATCCCCGCCTGCCGCGCACGAGCCGCAATCTGCTCGGACCCATTGGAGTGACCATCGAGACCAGGCTTGCCCACCACATAGGTCAGCGTCCGCCCCAGCTTCTTGGAAACGCGCTCGACTTCACCTTTGACCTGCTCGAGTTCTTCCTCGCCATCCGTGGCGATGACGATCGCAACGCCCGTCGGTCCGCGATACTCGCCGAACGTGTCGCGCAGGGCCGCGCCCCACTCCCCCACCGTCACCCCGGCTTTGGCCGCAGCGATGGACGGCGGCATGATATTGGCCCCCGAAGAAGCAGCAGCGCGCAATTCGCCGATCGCGTTGGCGACCGCTTCTTCGCTGCGCTTGGAACGCCACGCTTTCAGCTTGGCGATCTGGCGGCTTTCGGCGCCGTGATCCTGCGCCATGATCGAACCATCGCCGCCCGACAGCGGCGAGTTCTCGGTCGTCTCGTAGCGGTTGACGCCCACCACGATCTGCCGCCCCGCCTCGATCTCCTTCAGGCGAGCACGCTGCGAATCCACCAGCGCCTTCTTCATGAAGTCGACATTCTCGATCGTGCCGCCCGTCTCATCGAGCTGCTTCAGCATCGCGCGCGCTTCATCCTTCAGCGCTTCCGTCTTCGCGCCGACAACGTGCGATCCATCGAACAGGTCTTCGTATTCCAGCAGGTCCGTCTCGTAGGCGAGGATCTGCTGCAGACGCAGCGACCATTGCTGATCCCACGGACGCGGCAGGCCAAGCGCCTCGTTCCACGCCGGCAGCTGCAGAGCCCGGCACCGCGCCCGCTTCGACAGCGTCACAGCAAGCGCCTCGATCAGAATGCGATAGACGTTGTTCTCCGGCTGCGGCTCGGTGAGGCCCAGCGAGTTCACCTGCACGCCATAGCGGAACATCAGCGCCCGCTTGTCGACCACGCCATAACGCTCGCGGCCGATCTCTTCCCAGAGATCAACGAACGCGCGCATCTTGCACATCTCGGTCACGAACCGCACGCCCGCGTTCACGAAGAACGAGATGCGCGAGAAGACGGTCGTGAAATCCTTCTCGGGAACCTGTCCGCCCGCCTTCACCGTATCGAGCACGGCGCACGCGGTCGCCAGCGCGAACGCCAGCTCCTGTTCCGGCGTCGCACCGGCCTCCTGCAGGTGGTAGGAACAGACGTTCAGCGGATTCCACTTCGGCGTCTCGGTATAGCACCACGCCACCATGTCGCCGATCAGGCGCATCGAAGGCTGCGGCGGGAACACATAGGTGCCGCGCGACAGATACTCCTTGATGATGTCGTTCTGGGTCGTGCCCTGCAGCTTCTTGCGGTCACAGCCCTGCTCGTCCGCCAGCGCGACATAGAGCGAGAGCAGATACGCCGCCGGGGCGTTGATCGTCATAGAGGTGTTCATCTCCTCGACCTTGATCTGGTCGAAAAGCGCACGCATGTCGCCGAGGTGGCCAACCGGCACGCCGACCTTGCCGACTTCGCCCCGCGCGAGAATGTGATCGCTGTCATAGGCCGTCTGGGTCGGCAGGTCGAAAGCGATCGACAGGCCGGTCTGCCCCTTGGCCAGGTTCTTCCGGTACAGCTTGTTGGACTCTTCCGCGGTGGAGTGTCCCGCATAGGTGCGGAAAATCCACGGCTTGTCCGCGTCATGCTGGAAAGGGGTCGAAGAACCTTCGGCCATACTGTGTCTCTACGCCTTGCTGCGAATGCGAAGGCACAAAACTGCAAACCGCGGACCGAAGCAAGCCGGTGCGGCAAAGTCCTGCCTCCTGTGGCCGTTAAGCTTAGCCGGCCTTGCGCAGCACGCGAAAAACCGCGTGGGCGGCCTGATCCGCTTTCCCTCTCCGTAACGCATTCCCTTGTGAGAGCGCCAAACGCACAGGGTCAGGGCCAGATATGAACAGCCGCACGAAACGGAATTGCTTCCTCGCCGCGCTGGCGCTGGCCTCTGCGCTGACCGGCGGACAGGCCATGGCCCAGACCACCACGCCAAAGCCGCCGGCCGCAAAAGTCGCCGGAACGGCCAAGCCGCTCCCCAAAGGCGCCTACCAGGTTCAGGTCGCGACGATTCCCGACAGCAATTCCCGCGCACCCGCTGCCCGCGTTCTCATTCCCACCGGTTGGACATCCCAGGGCGCGATGCAGTGGACCAACGCCCCTCCCGGTTGCGCCGACCCCGCCGTGTTTTCCTGGACCGCCAGATCCGCCGACGGCAAGTCGACCTTCCAGCTCTTCCCGAACGAGTTCTGGACGTTCAGCAACACGACGCAGAGCCCGTGCGCCTATGGCGAGTACATGGACATGCAGTCCTATCTCACCGCACAGGTGCAGCGAAACGTCCGTGGAGCCAGCAACCTCCAGTATCGCCAACGCCCCGACCTGCTCGAGCCGCAACGCGAGGACATCGCGTTCAAGCAGCAGATCGTGAACAACAGCGGCCTCGGCATGCGCTTCTGGCCCGATGCCGGCGAGCTGACCTACAGCTACACCGAGAACGGCGTGAAGATGAAAGGCGTGATCGGCGGCTCGGCGCGCTTCTATCTGAACGAAGTGTACAATCCGCTGGGCGGTGCGCCGCTGCGCGGTCTCAACGCGCAGACCAATTCAACCTACGCCGCCAGCTTCCCCGCCGATCAGTTCGATGCGCAGCTCGTCGAAGGCATGCGCAAATCCGTGAAGCTCGATAACAAGTGGGCGGGCAACTATATGGAGCTGCTGCTCCGCATGGGCGCCGCACAGACGCAGGGCGTGAAGGATCGCGCTACCATCATCATCGCATCCGGTCAGGCGCTGACGCAGGCAACCATCGCCCGCAACAATGCAGCGGCCAACGCCGCCGTCGCCAAGACCTATGCCGACCCATCGCCGAAATCGTCATCCTCTTCCAGCAGTAGCGACGATGACGACCGCCAGCAGCGCGAGCGCATTGAATCGATCCGCGGCGTCGAGACCTATGACGATCCGGTCTATGGCGGCACGGTGCAGCTGGACAACACGTATGACCACGCCTGGCGCGTGAACAACAATGACAGCTACATCCTGACCAACGACCCGAACTTCAATCCGGGCCTCTACAACATCGACGCCCAGCAGCTGAAGGTGACGCGTTAGCCCCGCGCGATCTTCGGTTGGTTGAAGGTCGCAGCCTGCATCGGTTGCGCCTGACCCAGATGCGCCGCCTTGGCGCGCAGCGCGACATCGTGCTTGCCGCAATGCATTGCGGCTCGCCACGCCTGCATGTGGGAGGGGCACTCCTCCATGTTCAGCGGCGGCCTGAAATGCCACCGCAACATCGTCTCGAACTCGCGCCGGTCACGCAGCTCCGGCACCACCAGCACCAGCGCATGCGTCGCCCCCAGCGCCTTCGCAGCAGCCAACTGATGATGCCCCGCATACCGCGCCTTCAGCTTCGAAGTCTGCCCCGCATAATGGATGTGGATATTCCCTGCATCCTCATGCGCCATCAGATACACGCAAGGCAGCTCATAGAAGCGCGTCTCGCCGAACGCGACGAACGCAAACATCTCTCCCAGGATGTCGATCTGACGTCCCACTGTCCCGCTCCGAATCAATCCCGCATTTGTTCTAGCGCGGGACGCGGCGGAAAGCGTCAACGCAGGATGGCTGCCGCTTGCAGGCCCGCAATGGCAGGCGCAATCTCTTCCAAGCAGCCGCAGAGCTGCACGGGAGACGCCACATGAAACGCCTGATCATCGCACTCGCCGTGCTGGCCTCCGCTTGCGCCAACACGCCGGGATCATCAGATCCAACCATCGCCACTGTCGAGACCGGCCAGCTCAAGGCGCTGCAGGCCAAAGGCGTCCTCGCCTTCAAGGGCATCCCCTACGCCGCCCCACCCGTCGGCCCGCTCCGCTGGAAAGCGCCAGCCAAAGCCGCGAAATGGGACGGTGTAAAAGACGCCACCGCCTACGGCCCGATCTGCATGCAGAAGATGCCCAACCCCGACAACGGCGTCGGCCAATATCCCGCCAGCGAAGACTGCCTCACGCTCAACGTCTTCACGCAGGACCTCTCCCACGCCAAACGCCCGGTCATGGTATGGATCCACGGCGGCGGCTTCGTGAATGGATCAGGCAGCGCCGAACTCTATGACGGCTCGCAACTCGCCAAGCAAGGCGTGGTGGTCGTCACGCTCAACTACCGCCTCGGCCGCTTCGGCTCCTTCGCGCATCCGCTGCTAACGAAGGAAGCCGCAGGCGGCCCCGTCGCTAATTACGGCATGCTCGACATGGTCGCCTCGCTCGAATGGGTGAAGCGCAACATCAGCGCCTTCGGCGGCGACGCGAATAACGTCACCATCTTCGGCGAAAGCGCCGGCGGAATGGCCGTGCAGAAACTCATGACCATGCCGATGGCGCGAGGCCTCTTCCACAAGGCCGCCGTGCAATCAGGCGCCGGCCGCGAGAACGTCGCCTATCTCGACAAACCCAACGACCGCGGCGTGCCCTCCGCAGAATCCGAAGGCGAGGTCTTCGTCAAATCGCTGAACATCACCGCCTCAAGCCCCGCCGACCTCCGCGCCATCTCCGCCGACGCCATCATCGCCGCCGGCGACCCGAGCACCTTCTCCGGCGGCGGCCCGATCATCGACGGCAAGATCATCACCATGAGCGTCGTCGACGCCTTCAGGCAAAAGAAGGAAGCGCAGGTCCCCTACCTCGTCGGCTACAACAGCGCGGAATTTCCCGCCAAGCCGGAAGACCTCGACGCATCCGTAATGCGCGTCTCAGGCGCAAAGCTCGCAGACCTTCCCGCCCTCGTCGCCACCTATCCCGACAAGGACGACATGGCCGCCCGCGTCATGGGCGACATCATCTTCGGCGAACCCGCCCGCTATCTCGCCGCCGTCCACGCCGCCAACGGCCAACCCACCTGGCTCTACCGCTTCGACGTCATCTCGCCCTCCGTCGCCGCGCGCTGGAAAGGCACGATGCACGCGCAGGAACGCCAATACGTCTTCGACACCCTCCACACCTCGCCCTACGCCACCGACGCCAACGACCAGGTGCAGGCCGAACACGCCGCCACGTACTGGACCACCTTCGCCAAAACCGGCGACCCCAACAGCACAGGCCAACCGAAGTGGCCGAAGTATTCAGCGTCGAGCGATCAGTTGCTGGAGTTCACCAACGCAGGCCCGATCGCGAAAGTCTCACCTCACCGCGAACGATGGGAGGCTATCAGCGCGCGCTACAAGTAACCGCCTACTCATTCACCCAAGGCGCAGCCTTTGCCACATCCGCGCCGATCGCCGTGTAGTACAGCTTCTGCACGCCACGTGTGATCGGACCCGGCTTGCCCGCGCCAATCTTTACGCCGTCGATCTCGATCACTGGCGTCACCAACCCGGTGGCGGCCGTGATGTAGGCTTCAGCGGCGTTCTTCGCTTCGTCGAGCGTGAAACTCCGCTCCGTGATTTTCCGGCCTTGCTGTCCGAGCGAGTCGAACAACGCATGACGCGTGATCCCGGCAAGGATCATGTTGGAAAGCGCGCGCGTGATGATCTCGCCATCCTTCGTCACGATCCACGCATTGGCCGATGCGCCCTCGGTGACAAAGCCATCGGGCGCAACAAGCCAGGCATCATCAACACCACTCGCCCGCGCTTCCGTCTTGGCCAAGGCCTGCGCCAGCAACCCGACAGACTTGATATCCCGGCGGGCCCAGCGAATGTCCGGCACGCTGATCACACGAATGCCGTTCCGCGCGCCGCTGGTATCGATCAGCGGCTTGGACTCGGCATAGGCAAAGCAGGTCAGCTTCGGCGCATCCGGCGCCACGAAGTCGCGCTGGCCATACGCGCCACGCGTCACCTGCAGATAGATGTACCCTTCGGTGATGTTGTTATCGACGATCAGCCGGCGGTGAACCTCTTCCAGCTCTTTCCGATCCGGCATCGTCCCGAACTTCAGTTCGCGCAGCGACCGCTCGAGCCGATCGAGGTGCCGCTCCATGTCCACGGTCCGGCCGCCATAGATCGCCGTCACTTCATAGACGCCGTCGGCAAACAGGAAGCCGCGGTCGAATGGCGAGATCTTCGCCTCCTCCGCCGCCACATAGACGCCGTTCACCCATGCCTGCCGTGTCATTTAATCTCCCCTGCCGCATGGCCGCCCAAATCGCGGACAAGGGTCTCACCGCCAGCCGGGCATCTGTCCAGACCCGGCGGCGAACGGGGACATCGCCATGACCATCAAGCTTCTGCCCGCCATCGGGTTCAGCGCCGCTTTCGCCACCATGGCGACGGTGGCAATCGCCGGGCTCACCGCCCCGGACGCCAAAACAACATTGCATGCTTCTGCCGAGTGCCCGGACAAGGCGGCCCAACCCGCACCCACTTCCGGGCGGGTTGAGGCAGAACGTCCCGCCTAATCAGCCGCAGACGATCCAGCCTTGCGGCCACATGGCTGGCCCCTGTATTGCAGTGCAACAAGATTGCTTGCAATCCGTCCGGTCCTTGGACAATGTGACGCCCGTTTGAAGGCCCCCGGCTCTTCCTGCGTGCGCAACGTGGGGCCGGAAAAGGCCCATGATTCAAGGCACGGGGAGTGTATACCAGTGGCTGACGGCACGACGACACGTGAAGTGAAAGACCTCTACGCGATCGGCGAGATTCCGCCGGACTTCCACGTACCCAAAAACATGCATGCCTGGGCGATCCGCCGCGAGCGCCAGGGCCGCCCAAAACAGGCCATGCAACTCGAGGTCGTCCCGACCCCGGAGATCGCCTCCGACGAAGTTCTCGTTCTCGTGATGGCGGCAGGCGTCAACTATAACGGCATCTGGGCCGGCCTCGGCGAGCCTGTGTCGATGTTCGACGTTCACAAGCAGCCCTACCACGTCGCCGGTTCCGATGCCTCGGGCATCGTCTGGGCCGTTGGCGACCGCGTGAAACGCTGGAAGCCGGGCGATGAAGTGGTCATCCACTGCAACCAGGACGATGGCGACGACGAAGAGTGCAACGGCGGCGACCCGATGTTCTCGCCGACCCAGCGCATCTGGGGCTACGAAACACCGGATGGCTCGTTCGGCCAGTTCTGCCGCGTGCAATCGCGCCAGCTGATGGAACGTCCCAAGCACCTCACCTGGGAAGAAGCCGCCTGCTACACCCTCACCCTGGCGACCGCTTACCGCATGCTGTTCGGCCACCGTCCGCACGTGCTGCGTCCGGGCCAGAACGTTCTGATCTGGGGCGCCTCGGGCGGCCTCGGCTCATACGCGGTCCAGCTCTGCGCCGTTGCCGGCGCCAACGCGATCGGCGTCATCTCGGATGACTCGAAAGCCGACTTCGTGCTGTCGATGGGCGCGAAAGCCGTCATCAACCGCAACAACTTCAAGTGCTGGGGCCAGCTTCCGAAAGTGAACTCGCCCGAGTTCAACGACTACATGAAGGAAGCCCGCAAGTTCGGCAAAGCCATCTGGCAGATCACCGGCAACAAGGACGTCGACATCGTCTTCGAACACCCGGGCGAAGCCACGATGCCTACCTCGGTGTTCGTCGTGAAGCGCGGCGGCATGGTCGTCATCTGCGCCGGCACCACCGGCTTCAACCTCACGATGGACGCTCGCTTCCTGTGGATGCGCCAGAAGCGCGTTCAGGGTTCGCACTTCGCCAACCTGCTGCAAGCTTCGCAAGCGAACCAGCTGATGCTGGAGCGCCGCCTCGACCCGTGCATGTCGGAAGTGTTCCCGTTCTCGGATATTCCGGAAGCCCACGAGAAGATGCTCAACAACAAGCACCTCCCCGGCAACATGGCCGTCCTCGTCACCTCGCCGAAGCCCGGCCTCCGCACTGTCGAAGACGTGCTCGAAGCCGGCCCGACGAAATAGGGCGAGCAACAGCTCGGAAATACCAGGAGGCCGCCCCACAAGGGCGGCCTCTTTCGTTTCCTAGATCCCTTCCGCGTCGATCACCTTGTCGATCAGCGTCTCGTCGTGGGGGGCGAGGCCGTCGAGCATCAGCATGGCGAGGCCGTGCACGATCGACCATGCGCGCAGGCCCAGTATCTCGGCCTGCGCCTTGTCGATCCTGCCGCCGCTCATCTCCTGTATGCCCTCCACCAGCATCTGGCGGCCGCGCGAGGACGACTGGTGCGCCTTGCCGGAGGCTGGCGACATCATCATGCGGAACAGCGAAGGGTTGGCGAGCGCGAAGCGGACGTAGGCCCGGCCCATCGCATTGAAAGCTTCACGGCCCGGCTTCACCTTGGCCATCGCCGTCGCGAAAGCCTCCGACAGCCGCTCGTCGCCAACAGCCGCCAGCGCGCCGAGCAGCGCGGCCTTGTCCGGGAAGTGGCGATAAACGGCGGTCGCCGACACGCCGACATTGCGCGCCAGCTCACGCAGGCTGATGTCGTCCGCCTGGCCTTCGGACAGGCGTTTCAGCCCTTCCTCGATCAACGCCGAACGCAGATCGCCATGGTGATAGCGCTCCGCATTTTCGATGTTGACAGTGTTATCATTCTTCGCCATGTTACCACCGTAAACATAGTCGGTGAGAGGCACAACACGCCCAAACGCCGCGTCTGATACGAGCTGCCCCGAACGTCAATCCGACCAAGAGACACATAAAAAAGAGGGACAAACGCCAATGACCAGCCCTGTCGAAACCGCCATCCGCGGCCTCGTGACTCCCGCCCTGATGGGCGTCGCCAGCCTCAACCGCGCCATGCGTCGCTCGAAAGAGCCGAACCCCTACCTCACCGGCATCCACACGCCGCTGAAGGAAGAGAACACCTTCACCGATCTGAAAGTGACGGGCTCCATCCCCGCGGGCCTCAACGGCCTCTATCTGCGCAACGGGCCGAACCCGCTGAAGATGCCGAACCCCGCCACGCACCACTGGTTCGTCGGCGACGCGATGCTGCACGGCATCCGCATCCAGGACGGCAAAGCGCTCTGGTATCGCAACCGCTGGATCCGCGCCCCGCACGTCTCCGAAGCGATGAAAGAAAAGCCCGTCCCCGGCCCACACGGCCGCGGCACGCCCAACACCAACGTCGTCGGCCACGCCGGCAAGATCCTCGCGATCGTCGAAGCCGGCGGCTATCCCGCCGAAGTCACCGAGACGCTCGAGACGCGCCGCTTCTCCGACTTCGACGGCACGTTCGGCAAAGCCTTCTCCGCCCACCCGCACCTTGATCCTGACACAGGCGAGATGCACGCCATCTGCTATGCCGGCGGCGAGCCCACGACGATCTGGCACACGGTCCTCGGCACCGACGGAAAAGTCCGCCGCAACGAGCCGATCGAGGTCGTCAACGGTCCGTCCATCCACGACTGCATGATCACGAAGAACTACGTGATCATCATGGATCTGCCCGTCACCTTCTCGATGAACGCGCTGCTCGCCGGCGAGAGCTTCCCCTATCGCTGGAACGACAAGCACCGCGCCCGCATCGGCCTGCTGCCCCGCGAGGGCAAGAGCGGCGACGTGATCTGGTGCGATGTCGAGCCCTGCTACATCTTCCATCCGGCCAACGCCTTTGAAACGGAAGACGGCAAGGTCATCATGGACGCCGCCGTCCACGTCGACATGTTCAACGACGCCGTGCAGGGCCCGAACTCCAAATCGACGCCGTTCGAGCGCCTCACCATCGATCCCGCCGCAAAGCTGGTCACCCGCAAGGTCATCGACGCCGCGCCGCAGGAATTCCCCCGCCCCGACGAGCGCCGCACCGGCAAGCCCTATCGCTACGCCTACACGCTCGCCCTGCCCGAAGGCGGCGACACCCGCTTCCTCGGCGACTCGCGCCTCTTCAAGCACGATCTCGAAGCCGGCACGAAGCAGGTGCACGATTTCGGCAAGGGCAAGATGCCGGGCGAGTTCGTCTTTGTTCCGAAGAGCGCGACCAGCGCGGAAGAAGACGGCTGGCTCATCGGCTACGTCGTCGACACCGACAAGAAGACCACCGACTTCGTCATCCTCGACGCCGCCAACTTCACGGCCGCGCCGCAGGCCTCGATCACCATCCCGCTCCAGATCCCGCCGGGCTTCCACGGCAACTGGGTGGCGATGTAGCAACTAGCGCATGCACAATGTGGAGCGGACGAGAAAACGTTTTTCTCGTCCGTTATCCAGCGAGAACATGCCGCCGCGCCCCGGCACAACATCAATAAGAATATCCGTGTTCGCCCACGCCTCGGCCTGTGTCGTCGAGATCCAGAACGGCGCACCGTCGATCTCGCCCAATTGCACGTCATTGTCGCCCAGCAGGAAATCGCCCTGCGGATAGCACATCGGCGACGACCCATCGCAGCATCCGCCCGACTGGTGAAACATCACCGGCCCATGGTCCGCCACGATCTCGCGCAGCAGCTTCACAGCCTCCGACGTCGCGCTCACATTCGAATAGCTCTTCGCCATCTCGCTTCTCCAGAAACCGGATAGGCGGGTACGGCTATTGCCGCTACCCGCCCGCCCGTATCAGAGCCTGATAGTGGCTCTCTCTCATTAGAAGAAACCGAGCTTGTTCGGCGAATAGCTCACCAGCATGTTCTTGGTGTTCTGATAGTGGTCGAGCATCATCTTGTGGTTCTCGCGCCCGATCCCCGACTGCTTGTAGCCGCCGAAGGCCGCATGCGCCGGATAGGCGTGATAGCAGTTCGTCCACACGCGCCCGGCCTTGATGTTGCGGCCAAAGCGATAGGCGCGCGTGATGTCCCGCGTCCACACGCCCGCGCCGAGGCCATAGAGCGTGTCGTTAGCGATCTCGAGCGCTTCTTCATCCGTCTTGAACGTCGTCACCGACACGACCGGCCCGAAGATCTCTTCCTGGAACACGCGCATCTTGTTGTGCCCTGCGAAGATCGTCGGCTTCACATAGTAACCACCGGCCAGATCGCCGCCGAGCTCACTCCGCTCGCCGCCGGTGAGAACCTTCGCGCCTTCCTGCTTGCCGATGTCGATGTAGCTGAGGATCTTCTCCATCTGCTCGGAGGATGCCTGCGCCCCGATCATTGTCGTCGGATCAAGCGGCGAGCCGTGCGTGATCGCTTCAACGCGCTTCACCGCGCGCTCCATGAACCGGTCATAGATGCTCTCATGCACCAGCGCCCGGCTCGGGCAGGTGCACACCTCGCCCTGGTTCAGCGCAAACATCGCAAAGCCTTCGAGCGCCTTGTCGAGGAAAGCGTCATCCTCGGCCATCACATCTTTGAAGAAGATGTTGGGAGACTTCCCGCCCAGCTCCAGTGTCACCGGGATAAGGTTCTGGCTGGCATACTGCATGATCAGGCGACCCGTCGTCGTCTCGCCCGTGAACGCGATCTTCGCGATACGATTGGAAGAAGCCAGCGGCTTGCCCGCCTCAAGCCCGAAGCCGTTGACGATGTTCAGCACGCCCGGCGGCAGCAGATCGCCGATGATCTCCGCCCACACCAGGATCGAGGCCGGCGTCTGTTCCGCCGGCTTGATCACCACGCAATTGCCCGCCGCCAGCGCCGGCGCAAGTTTCCACGTCGCCATCAGCAGCGGGAAATTCCACGGAATGATCTGGCCGACCACGCCCAGCGGCTCGTGGAAGTGGTAAGCCACCGTATCGTTGTCGATCTCAGAAATCCCGCCTTCCTGCGCGCGCACCACGCCCGCGAAATAGCGGAAGTGATCGATCGCCAGCGGCAGGTCAGCCGCCATCGTCTCGCGGATCGGCTTGCCATTGTCCCACGTCTCCGCCTCGGCCAGCACGGCGAGATTGTCCTGCATCCGCTGAGCAATCGCGAGCAGGATGTTGGACCGCTCCGTCGTGCTCGTGCGGCCCCACGCATCCTTGGCTTTGTGCGCCGCATCCAGCGCCGCCTCGACGTCCGATGCATCCGAGCGCGCAATTTCGCACAGCACCTTGCCGTTCACCGGCGACGTATTCTCGAAATACCTGCCCGCCTTCGGCGCGGTCCACTCGCCGCCGATAAAGTTGCCGTAGCGGTTCTTGAAAATTGCAGTCGGTGTCTTGATCAGAACTGGCTTGTTCATGTCCGGGCCCTTTAGCTGTTTCCTCGCGCACCCTGTCGCGGGCGCTGCATGCCAAAGGTCGGCCTAGTAAGCGTCACAAGCCAGATGCGCACTGCGCTGCATCGACGGGGGATGTCTCAGGACTGAGACAGGTGCTGACAGATTTCGCAAAAGCCGGTCAGATCAGACCCAGCCGCTCCATCTTGCGATACAACGTCGCCCGGCTCACGCCGAGCACACGCGCAGCCGCCGAAACATTTCCATCCGCGCCTGCAAGCGCCCGCCGTATCGCGCCGCGCTCGGCTTCAGCGAAATCCGCACCCGGCGCATCGCCCTGTAGAATGTCGGACGCCGGCAGCGCGCTATCGATCCGCTCGTCCGTGATCCCGAACGCAGCCCGCGCCGCACGCGTTGCGCCGATCACCAGATCGTCGCGATCCAGCGCCAGCAAGGCCGACCCATCGCTCGACGGCGCCAGCATGATGCGCGCATGCGGAAACGCCTCGCGGAAAGCCTGCGCCTCGATCGCCCGCGCCGCATCCTGCACCGCAGCCGAGATCAGCCCCATGAAGCCTTCGGTGATATCGCCCCGCGCCGACGACACATCCAGCGCGCCCGCGAGTTCGCCGCGATGATCGAACACCGGCGCATCGATGCAGGACAGGCCGATATTGCGCGTGTGGAAATGCTGGTCGCGATGGATCGTCACCGCGCGCTTTTCAGCCAGACACGTCCCGATCCCGTTCGTGCCTTCCGACGCCTCGCTCCACACCGCGCCCGGCCACAGCCGCCACGAATGGAAAGTCGCATCATCCGCCGCAGCGCCCCGCCGATCCACGGCCACGCCATTGCGATCCGTCAGCAGGACACAGCACCCCGTGCCGCCAACCGCATGGTAAAGTTTATCCAGCGCGCCCTGCGCCGCGGAGAGCAACGATCCCATCCCATCGCGGGCTTCATGCAGGCGATAGTCGGTCACCGTCTCAGGCGGCGCAGACGTATCGGGTTTCAGACCGTGAATCGTCAGAGACCGCCGCCAGGAAGCAGCCAGCGACGAACGCGCCGGCGCAGATCCATCGCGCAGCACGGCGAGGACATGGTCCGAATGACGGGTTCCAGCGTTGGTCGCCACAGGCTCTCCGTGGTCACGGATGTGGAACATAGGCGCCATTCCCGGCCGACCGCAACTGAGGCCCAGCCCGCCCGGCGCGCCGGAAAGCCCCGAAATCCCCGCCAGATCACGTGTAAGCACGCTTTCTGGAGCCCCTACCCGCTTGATCGGCAACGCGATATGAGTGCGCCAACAAAAGACCGAGGAGACGACCCATGCGCCTGACCCTGCTTGCTGCATCTGCTCTGGCTTTCGCTGCCTGCAGCGAATCCAAGCCCGCCGAAACGCCCGCCGCGGAGGCTCCGGCCGCCGAGACGGCAGCCCCGGCGCACGACATGTCGACCATGGACGACACCATGAAGTCGGCCGACGCCGCTGACGACGCCAACACCGCCGAAACCACCGACGGCTTCACCTTCCACACCATCGGCGCAAAGATCGAAAGCGTGCACCTGCCCACCGCCCCCGGCGTCACCTGGGTCGCCACCACCACCGACACCACCCTCGTCGACATCGGCGAAGCCAAGGACGAAACCATGCCCGACGGCTCGACGCATCACGTCGTGAAAGTGACGCCGAAGATTTCGGGCAATGCCGTCGTGAAATTCGAGAAGCACCAGGGCGACGCATCGACCCCGGTCGTCGAGACGCGCAACATCAACTTCATGATCCACTAGGATTACTGTTGATCGTTGGACAAAAGGAAAAGGGCGCGGTGAGAACCGCGCCCTTCGCCTTTTCGTACGCCGGTGCGTACGACCAGCCCACCGTAGCGGTGGTTATTCGCCCGGAGCCGATGCCGGCGCCGAGTGCTTGGCCTCAGCCCATTTCTGGAACTCGGCCTTCGAGAGACCTTTGCTCTTGTCGGTATCGTAGGTGTCGAAGCCAGCTTGCGTGACCGTCTTGTCGGCCTTCTGGACTTCAGCCAGCGACAGCGAACCATTCTTGTCGGTGTCGTGCGCAGCGAACTTGTCTTCATGTGCCGGCTTGGACGGCATTGCGGCCCCGCCTTCAGACGGCGGCTGTGATGCCACTTGCGCAAGCGCCGACGCGCTACCAAAGGCGAGAAGCGTTGCGGAAGCGATAAGGACTTTCATCATGGGGGTAGGTTCCTCTACTGCTCTGTTATCGAGACAGGTTGCGACGTGAGCTCGTCGCCCCATGCAAACCCAAACGATGCCGCGCGGCATCGGTTTCAGGTTCCATGCTGAACAATGCTTCATGACCTCGTCGCCACTTTTCTGGCTTCGAAGGTTCCAGCCTGACTTGGCAGGCTTTTCAAAATGGCAAGACGCAAAGCTGCGCGCGAGCCTATCCAATCTTTCACGGGAACCCGCATGCACAGCGTCAGTTCCGCGCGATTCAGTTCGCCGCATTGCACCTGTCCCATCTCTGCCACAACTCTGGTTCAGAAGGGGAACGGTGGCGGGACATCAGCGGTTGGCAGGTCATGAAACCCGAGAAGAAATTCCCACCCGGCGCCCACGTCACATGGAAGTGGGGCGAGCAGATCCTCCACGGCATCGTGCAGAAGGTCTTCACGCATCGTATCGAGCGCACAATGAAGGGCGCTACGGTGACGCGTGACGCCAGCAGGAAGAACCCCGCCTATCTCATCCAGCTGGATGATGGCGACGACATCTTCCTCAGCCACAATGATCTGCGCTCGACCTAGAGCTCATCGCCGAACGGCGGATCGAACAGCTCGGCAGTCTTGGCCGCGCGCTTGCGCGACTTCTCGACGGTAACGCCGGGATAGCCCTTCAGCGGACCAACCGGCGCGCCGAGATAGGCCCAGTCCTGAAGCTGCTCGATCGCGACGTGATACTTCACCTCGCGTCCGGTTCTTCCGGCGAAGAGCGAGCGCGGCAGATTGATCATCTTCGGCGAATGCCCGCGCGCAAACATCAGCGGCGTGCCGCAACGCGAGCAGAAGTGGCGGACCTGCTTGCGTTCGGCATCGACGAACTTCGCCATGGCGCCCTCGCCCTTCGTGATCCGCACCTTGCTCTTCCAGCAGCCGACGTAAGTCGCATAGGCCGCGCCATGCACACGGCGGCTCGGCGCGGAATGGTCATGCCAGGCCCAGAACACCGGGACATCCGTCTCGATCTCCACCGCGCCGCACAGGCACTGGCCGGTGATCGGCTCGGCCGCGGGGCGCAGCTTTGCAGGCTTGGGTTCAGCGGTTTTTCTTGGCTTCCTGGGCGTAGCCATGGCGAATTTTCCCCGCATCTCGACTGGCGGCAGCAAACATTGGATAATGCCAGCCAATCAAGGCTATAGACGCGCATGGCAGACGGAACTCTCACGAAATCGGCCGGTGTCACCGCCGAAGGGTGGCTGACCGACAGCTGGTATTATGCCTGCGCGTCGAAATCGCTTCCCAAGGGAAAGCAGTTCCGGCGCGTCATCCTGGGTCAGCCGGTCATGCTGGCGCGCACCGAAACGGGCGAGGCGTTTGCCCTTCGCGACATCTGCCCCCACCGCCTCGTGCCGCTGTCTGCCGGCAAGCAGGTGATTACGGACGGCCAGTCGACCATCGAATGCCCCTATCACGGCTGGCGCTTCGGCACAGACGGCGGCTGCAAGCACATGCCGTCTCTGGTGAAGACCGAGGACTTCGCCAGCGACCGCGTGAAGGTCCGCCGCTATCCGGTGCACGAGATCAACGGCATGATCTTCGTCTATGTCGCCGACAATCCGCGCGGCGATGATGTGCCGGCCGTACCTGCGCCCGACTTCAATCTCGGTAAGCTCAAGCCGAAATTCTTCGTTGCGCAAATGTTCAACGCCCACATGGACGACGCCGTCGTCGGCCTGATGGACCCCGCGCACGTGCCCTTCGTGCATAACCAATGGTGGTGGCGCCCTCCCAGCACGGGCCTGCGCCTCAAAGAGAAGCCCTTCGAACCCGCAACCCGCGGCTGGGCCCTCGCGCGCCACAAGCCATCTGGCAATTCGCTGGCGTACAAAGCGCTGATGGGTTCGGACGTGACGACCGAGATCGTCTTCCAGATTCCTGGCTTCCGGTGGGAAATCATCGAGGCGAAGAAGGCGCGCATCTTCACGCTCACCTGCCTCACGCCGGTGACGCTCAAGAAGACGCGCATCACCCAGATCACCTTCTGGGAAAACGCGCCCCTGCTCGACTTCGCGCTGCCGATCCTGATCCCGGCCGCCGATAAATTCCTGAGCCAGGACGGCCACATGGTGAACCTGCAGAACCAGGGTCTGGCCTATCAGCAGAACATGCTCTGGATCGACGACATCGACGTGCAGGCCAAATGGTATCGCACGCTGAAGAAGGAGTGGGCCGCCGCGCGCAGCGATGGCCGCGACTTCGTCAACCCGATCGAGCCGCGCACCCTGCGCTGGCGCAGCTAGGCATGCTGGCGC
Source organism: Hyphomonadaceae bacterium (assembly GCA_965229115.1). GTDB lineage: Bacteria > Pseudomonadota > Alphaproteobacteria > Caulobacterales > Hyphomonadaceae > UBA7672. The sequence goes on from CBDDIR010000003.1 coordinate 3,121,216, forward strand.
GCTGGGGCCGGATCGCAATCATAGCGGTGGTGTTCGCGCTCATCGCATGCGCCGTCGTCAGCGTTCAGTTCATGATGGAAGGTCAGGCCTTCGATCACCGCTTCATCTGGGCCTGCGCCTTCTTCTCGTGCGGACTGGTCGCGCTCGCGGTCGGTTACGGCCTCGGTGAAGAAACACGACGCGGCTTTCAGGCGGGCGGTATCCGGCAAGGCAGCATCTGGCTTGCGATCACCGCGCTATGCGTGGGACTGTTCTGGTCGCTGAGCGTTAGAATAGACGGGATAGCCGGCATGAGCATCGGCCCCTTCCCGCCACTCCTCCTGGTCCTCGGCTTTCCACTCGGCGCAATGGGCCTCCGGCGCGGCAGCCAGAGGCCCTGACGCATCAAGCGTGCGCGTAAGCTGCGCGTGAGGGTGCAGACTTGCCAACCGCTTTCGCAATCAACGCGACGCCCACAACCAGCAACCACAGCTCCCAGCTCATGAAGGCATAGGGAAGCAACTCGATCAACGGCAATTCCGGCATCGAGAGCGATAACAACTCCGTCTGTCCGACAACCCACAACGGCAACGTCGCAAGACCGGCCACACCGATCCACTTCAGCGCGCCGCCCATACGCACGAGTGCGAGGCCGACGCCAAACGTCCAGACCATGAGCAGCAACTGGCCAAGATGTTCGCCCATGCCGACACCGGCGAAAGTGTTGAGCGCTTCATAGGTCGTTACAGCCGCCGCACGTTCAGCCGATCCCGGAGCGGCATTCACATACGCCGTCGCCACATTCGGAATGGCAAACGTCCAGCGCAGCAACGCCGCAGCCTGAAACACGCCCGAAAGCACACCGAACAGCGTGAAGCCCGTCGCCAGCTTCGCCTGCCCATCCTTCAGCGCCTCGCCCAGCAACATGGCGGCGATCGCAAAGCCGACAGCGCTCAGGCCGAACGTCCACCACGCCAGCACCAGCGGCGAGCCGCCCGCATGAAACAGCTCCAGCACCTCCCCGGCAGGCCGGCGCAGCACATCGTCATAATCGAACAACGCGATCAGCGCCGCGTACGGAATGTTGGCGAGCACAGCGACCGCGCTCAGCGCGATCCCGGCTTTGATGAGTGCAGATCTATTCAGTCCCTCGTTTGTCATTGCGACACCTCCCATTTGTCACCGTCTGGTGACATGCAAGAACGATCAAGTCAACAACTTGTCCCCAATCGGTGACAACACCTTGTTATCCGGCTAGGTTTTGCGCGGAGATTCGCCATGCCCGCCAAGAAAGCCGCCCCCGCCAAAGCCACGCGCGATCGCGAGGCCACCGAGCAGAAATTCATCGAGGCCGCCGCCCGCGTGATTGCGCGTGAAGGCGCAGCGGGCCTGGGCGTCAATGCCATCGCTGCCGAAGCTGGCGCCGACAAGAAGCTGATCTATCGCTATTTCGGCGGACTGGATGGGCTGCTCGAAGCCATGGGCGCGAACACCTCGTTGTGGATCGGCGACGCCATAGCCGCCTCGAAAGGCGACTACGCGCAACGCATGTCAGCCGTGTTCTCCGCCTACGCCGCCAAGCTGCGCGATGATCCAGTCCTGCAGAAGCTGCTGGCGTGGGAGTTGGCCGAACCGTCCGACACGCTGCGCCGCATAGATGCCGCGCGTTCGAAGGCGATGTACGCCATGGTCCCCAAGCTGCGCGGCGACGAGAAGCCGCCCGCCGGCATTGATGCGCCAGCCGTAAACGCCATCCTGCTCGCTGGTCTCCACTATCTCACGCTCCGCGGCGCCACGATGGGCGGCTTTTCGGGCCTGCCTCTCAAAACAGAGGCCGATTGGAAGCGCGCCATGGCTGCCTTCGAAGGCCTGCTCGCGCGAACCTACGAGACAGACTAGGCTCGCGCCAAAACAGGGGAGAGAAACATGAGAACGGCCATCATTGCGCTTGCCCTCGCTGTCGCCGGCTGCGCCTCGCCCGCGATCGCACAGCCCGTCACCGCCGCCAAAGGCACGGACGTGGCGATGGAAGAGCTGACCATCACCTGGGCCAAGCCCGGCATGGATCTGCTCGCGACCGTCTATCGCCCCAAGAACGCCACCAAGCCTCTGCCTGTTCTGATCGACGTGCACGGCGGCGCGTGGGGATCAGGTGACCGCACCGGCGACGCCCTCTACAGCGCCGCTCTCGCAAAGACAGGCCTCGTCGTCGTCTCGATCGACTTCCGCCAATCGCCCGCCTTCAAGCACCCGACAGGCAGCGCCGATGTCGCCGCCGCGGTGCGCTATGTTCGCCTGAACGCCAAGACGCTCAACGCAGATCCCGATCGCATCGGCTTCATCGGATCATCCTCCGGCGCTCACCTAGCCTTGCTCGCAGCGCTGCGACCGGATGCGCCGCAACACAAGGGCACGCCGATCCTCGGCCCCGATGGCAACTACGCCGCTCACGACGAAATCTCCGCCACGGTGAACTATGTCGTGGCCATGTGGCCGGTCAGCGATCCGGCGGCGCGCTATCGCTATGCCAAGCGCGCCAACCTCACGCGCCTCGCTGAACTCACCGACCTCTACTTCACCGACGAGGCCGCCCGCTGGGATGCTTCCATCCAGCGAATTGTGACATCGGGCGAGGCGAAGACGCTGCCGCCCATCCTCGTCATCCAGCCGGGCGACGACTCCAACATCCCGCAGGATATGACATTCGACTTGCTTCAGGCCTGGCAGGCGCGCGGCGGCAAGCTCGACTACGCATTCTATCCCGGCCAACCCCACGCCTTCGGCCATCGCGCGTCACCAGCAACGACCGATCTCATCGCCACGGTCGGCGCATTCATCGCGCGCCAGAACACGAAATAAGCGTCCGTCACCGCGACGGAATGCACAGCCCAGGGCAGTTGAAATCTCCGCCGACAGGCGCGAGGTTGCGACCAACGACATGCGAAAGGCTGCGAGCCGTTCGCGCGGGAGGAATAGCTATGAAACTGCGTTCAACACTGCGTCTCGCGGCGCTTGGTATTGGCTTGGGAATGCTGGCGCTTCCCGCCGCCGCTCAGGTCGCGCCGGACCATCCCGGCCGCGCCGTGTACAACAAGTCCTGCGCCATGTGCCACGACAACCCGGGCGCGACACGCGCGGCGACGCTCGCCTCGATGCAGCAGCAAACGCCTGCCCGCCTGCGTGAAGTTTTGACGACCGGCGTCATGCAGCCGATGGCCGCGGGCCTCTCGGCGCAGGAAGTTACCGACGTCATCGCCTTCCTCACCGCCGGCCAGGCCGCCGCATCGGCGACGTGGACCGACGCCATCATGTGCACGGCCGACAAGCGCACGGTCGACAGCGCAGCAACCATCGTGTCCGCAGGCTTCGGTGTTGATGGCAAACAGACGCGCAGCCTCTCCGCCGCGACCGCCGGCATCAAGAAGGCCGAGCTCGCGAACCTCGAGGTCGCTTGGGCGCTGGCTTTCCCCGGCCAGGGCGGCGGCACGGGCGCATCCGTGCTCAGCGACGGCACGATCTATGTCACGGGCGGCCAGAAGGTGCTCGCACTCGACGCCAAGACCGGCTGCGCCAAATGGGCTTACTCGGGCCAGTCACGCAACACGCCCGCCATTGGTGAGCTCAACGGCAAGAAAGTGGTCGGCCTGTCGGTTGGCCGCGACATCCACCTGCTCGACGCCGCAACCGGCGCTCTCATCTGGAAGGCCTCGGGCCAGCCAGTGACGGGCACGGGCGGCAACGTCCGCGGCGGCGTCATCTTCGCCAAGGACAAAGTCATCGTGCCGCTGTCCGCCTCGGGCGTGGCCACCGCCGCGAACCCGCGTGCAGAGTGCTGCGCCGGCCATGGCTCGGTCGTGGCGCTCAATGCCAAGGACGGCAGCCACGCGTGGGAATACCACACCATGCCTGAGCCGGAATACAACGGGCAGGTCAGCTCGCTGGGCGTGAAGCAGAAGGGCCCGTCCGGCGCGCCGATCTGGTCGGTGCCGGTCTATGACGCCAAGCGCAACAACATCATCGTCACCACGGGCGAGAACACCTCGCACCCCGGCACGGATACGTCCGACGCGGTGATCGCGATCAACGCCGACACCGGCAAGGTGTCGTGGCAATATCAGGCCATGGCGGCCGACGTCTGGAACATGGCTTGCGACACGGGCTCTGGCCAGAACGGACCCAACTGCCCCGTCCTGTTCGGCGGCGACGGCCGCGACTACGACTTCGGCGCAGGCGCTGTGGTCGTCACAGTCGGCGGCAAGGATCTCGTGCTGGCCGGCCAGAAGTCCGGCCACGCCTGGGTGCTTGATGCAGCGACCGGCAAGGTCGTCTGGAGCCAGCGCGTTGGCGAAGGCACGGCGCTGGGCGGCGTGCACTGGGGCATCGCAACCGACGGCGCGAACTTCATCGTGCCGATCAACGATCCACTCGGCATGTCGGCCAACAAGGCTTTCATCGCCAAGCCCGGCATGTTCGCCTTCGACCTCAAGACGGGCAAACCCGCCTGGTCCTATACCGCGCAACCTGACTGCGCGGGCGAGCGCAAGACGCTGGTCACCAACTGCGAAACCAAGTTCGGCTTCTCAGCGGCCCCGCTGGTCATCGACGGCGCCATCGTCGGCGCAACGCTTGGCGGACAGGTCTTTGTGTTCGACTCCAAGACCGGCGCCGTGATGAACAAGTTCGACACGGTCGGTCCGATCGCCACGATCAACAAGGACATCGCCGGCAAGGGCGGCTCGATCGACAGCCACGCCATCTCGGCCGGCGCCGGAATGCTGTTCATCAACTCCGGCTACGGCTCGTTCAGCCAGACGCCCGGCAACGTTCTGATCGCCTACCGTCCCAAGAAGTAAGCGCGACCTAATCCACCAAATGCAAAGCCCGCGGTTTGCGCCGCGGGCTTTGTTCGTTTGGAGCTTTGGGCAGGGCTTACTTGCCGAGGCCCATTGCATCGATCTTGATGAAGGCCGGTCCGAGAATGACGAGGAACAGAACCGGCAGGAAGAACACGATCATCGGAACCGTCAGCTTGGCCGGCAGAGCCGCCGCCTTCTTCTCGGCTTCGGTGATCCGCATCTCGCGGTTCTCTTTCGCCATGACGCGCAGGGCGGAGCCCATCGGCGTACCGTACTTCTCGGCCTGCACCAGCGCCATCGCGACGCCTTTGACGCCCGGGTGGTTGGTACGCTCGGCGAGGTTGTAATAGGCCTGACGACGATCAGCGAGGTAGGAGAGTTCAGCGGTCGTCAGCGCGAGTTCTTCGGCGAGTTCGGCGGAGGCGGTGCCGATTTCCTCACCGACACGGGCGAAGGCCTGTTCGATCGACATACCGGACTCGACGCAGATCAGCATCATGTCCAGCGAGTCAGGGAAGGCGCGCATGATCGAAGCGCGACGCTTGCCGATCATGTTCTCGAGGTAAACGTTCGGGCCGTAGAAGCCCGCCGCAAAGCCGCAGACCACCACGCCGAGCTTCATCGTCGGCTGCAGGCCATGGTCGTTGACGAACCAGATATATACGAAGGCCGCAACGCCGAAGACGATCGGCAGCGCGAAACGGCAGAAGTAGAAGATCGAAACCGGCTTGGGACCGCGCAGGCCCGCTTGCGTAAGCTTCTTCAGCACGCCCGGGTCTTCCAGCATCTTTGCAAGGTCGAGCTTGTCGACGACCTTCTTCATGTTGCTGGTGTCTTGAACGCGGATCGATTTCTTGGCTTCGCCTTCCAGCGCCGCCCTGCTCCGCTTGCGCAGCTCCTCACGACGGTTGGACACGGCCTTGAGACGCGTGGCCAGCTTGTCGTTGGAGAACGCAGGCGCGGCAATCGTAACGATCGTCGCGAATGTCGCCACGGCGGCAAAGGCCGAAGCCAGCGTCACCGGATCTGTAAGGAACGAAACCCAATCCATCTGGCGTTTCCCCCTAGATCGCGAAGTTGATCATGGAGCGCATGATGTAGATGCCCATGCCCATGAGCGCCGCAGCGATCAGCAGGATCAGATGGCCCAGATCCGTGGTGAACAGCGACATGATGTAAGCCGGCGTCGTGAAGTAAACGAGCAGCATGACGATGATCGGCAGCGAGCCGATGATCATCGCCGAGGCTTTTGCTTCCGAAGACAGCGCCTTGATCTTCTCACGCAGCAGCTTCCGCGAACGCAACACGTTCGACAGGTTGCCCAGCGCTTCCGAAAGGTTGCCGCCGGCCTTCTGCTGGATGTTCAGCACGATGTTGAAGAAGTTCACTTCCTGGATCGGCGTGCGTTGGTACATCTTGTCCAGCGCCTGCGGAACATCGACGCCCATCGCGATCGCATCGCACACCACCTGGAACTCGCCTGCGAGCGGCTGAGGGCTCTCCTTGGCGATCATCTTCAGGCACTCGTGCAGCGGCAGACCCGATTTCACGCCGCGGACGATAACGTCGATCGCGTCGGCAAACTGGCTGATGAACTTCTTCTGGCGTCCGGCGATCTTCATGCCGAGGAACCAGCGCGGCGCGCCAAACGCGGCCGCAAACGAGATGCCGACGTTCGCCAGCAACATCATGTCGGAATCGAGGTGCAGCCCGATGAACAGGCCAAGGAACGTCGCAACGCCAGCTGCGGCCGAGGCCATCCAGAACACCGGAATCGTGATGTTCATGCCGGATTGCTTGATCTTGTCTTCAAGCGACTTGCCGACCTTCTTCTTGCGGTTCGCCTCTTCGCGATCGCGCAGCGCCTTGGTCGTAGCGTCCATTTGCTTCTTGCGGGCAAGACCAGCGTTTTCCGCCACGCCACCCCGGCGCGTGCCATCGCTGATCGCCTTGAGGCGCTTGGACTGCTTGCCGCGATCGTTCCCGCCGGCAAACACCATTCCGACGCCAGCAATCGCAACGAAGGCGAGACCGGCGATCGCGTAGGTAATCAGGTCGGGCGTCACTTGCTACCACCCTCTTCCAGCGCATCCAGGGCGCGGCCCAGATCGCCTTCCATGTTGAAGTATTTGGCGCGCTCCCAAAAGCGCGGACGACCGATGCCGGTGCCGCGGTGCGTGCCCTTGAGCCTGCCGTCCTTGTCTTCGCCATCGATCTCGAAGCGCATGACGTCCTGCGTCACGATCACATCGCCCTCGAGGCCCATGACTTCGGTAATCGACACGATTTTCCGCGAGCCGTCGCGCAGACGCGAAGCCTGGATGACGACGTCGATCGAACCCACGATCATCTCGCGGATCGTGCGCTGGGGCAGCGTGAAGCCGCCCATGGTAATCATCGATTCGAGACGCGAGAGAGCCTCGCGCGGCGTGTTGGCGTGCAGGGTACCCATCGAGCCGTCGTGGCCCGTGTTCATCGCCTGCAGAAGGTCGAACGCTTCGGGTCCACGCACCTCGCCCACGATGATCCGGTCAGGACGCATACGCAGGCAGTTCTTGACGAGGTCGGTCATCGTAACGCGGCCCGTACCCTCAAGGTTTGGCGGACGCGTTTCGAGGCGCACGACGTGAGGCTGTTGCAGCTGAAGTTCGGCCGCGTCTTCGCAGGTGATGACGCGCTCGCCCGGCGCGATGAACGCCGTCAGCGTGTTCAGCAGCGTCGTCTTGCCCGAACCCGTACCGCCCGAGATCAGCGTGTTGCAACGCGAGGCGCCGATGATGCGGAGAATTTCCGCACCCGGCTCCGAGATCGAACCGAAGCCCACGAGGTCCGTGATCTTCAGCTTGTCCTTCTTGAACTTACGAATGGTGAGCGCAGGGCCGTCGATGGCCAGCGGCGGCGCAATGACGTTGACACGCGAACCGTCTGCCAGACGCGCGTCGCAGATCGGCGAAGCTTCATCGACGCGACGGCCGACCTGGCTCACGATCCTTTGGCAGATGTTCATCAGCTGCGCGTTGTCGCGGAAGCGGATGTTGGTGCGTTGGATCTTGCCGGCGACCTCAATGTAGGTCGTGCCCGCGCCATTGACCATGATGTCGGCGATGTCGTCGCGCGCCAGGAGCGGCTCGAGCGGACCGTAGCCGAGAACGTCGTTACAGATATCCTCGAGCAGCGTTTCCTGCTCGGCGACGCTCATCACCACGTTCTTGATCGAGACGATCTCGATGACGATGTCGCGGATCTCTTCGCGCGCGGATTCCTGGTCGAGCTGAGCCAGCTGCGACAGATCGATCGTATCGATCAGCGCGTTGAAGACCTCGGTCTTGGTCCGATAGTATTCGTCCGAGCGGTTATCGACCTGCGCGACCTTTTCCTTCGGCGGCGGCGGCGGCGCAGTCTTGGCGGTCGGCTTGCTGCTCGACACCGAAGCCGGCGACGGCTTGGGGCCGCCAGCCGGACGCGGCGGAGGCGGCGGCGGGTCGCTGAGTGCAGCCGCAACGGCAGCAGCCGCTTTAGGCGGCGGCGGAGGCGGCGTGGTTAACCGCGGAGCTTCGGCCGCTGCGGCCGGCGGCGGGACACCAGGTCCGCCCGTCGTCGTGCGTTTGCCGAACATGCCCTACTCCTACTTACCCAGCAGCTTTTTGAGCATGGAGGGTTTTGCCGTCTGCACAGTGCGGCCGGTCAGTTGCGCTGCGAGCTGGTCGAGCCCCTGCGCCACTTTCGAATCCGGAGCGACGTCAAAGATCATCTGGCCGTTGTTGGCGGCCGTACCGAACAGCTGCGCGTCGAACGGCAGGATGAGGGTCGGATCAATACCGATCGCTTGGCCGAAATCCTTCGCCGGAATTTCCGGGCGCTTGGGCAAGCCGACCATGTTGAGGACAAGCTTCGGCGGATTGTCGTTCGGGCGAGCAGCCTTGAGGAAGTCGATCAGGTTCTTGCCATTGCGCAGGGAGGCCAGATCCGGACCCGCAACAACGATCAGCTCGTCAGCCGAGATCACGGTCGACTTGAACCAGTCGCTCCAGATGTGCGGCAGGTCGAGCACCACAAACGGCACGGAACCACGCACCTGCTCGAGCACGCGGACATAGGTTTCCGGGTCGAGATTGTAGGTGCGGTCGAGCGTTGCAGGCGCCGTGAACAGCGACAGACGGTCGGTCGCCTTGGTGATCAGGCGGCCCATGACGGCGTCGTCGAAACGATCCGGCGACATCAGGGCGTCCGCGATGGTCGCAGCCGTATCCTGGTTGAAGTCGAGGCCGGTGGTGCCGAAGTTGAGGTCGAGGTCGACCAGCGTCGCGTTGACCTTGCAGCGCTCCGACAGGGCCCAAGCCAGGTTGTGCGCGACTGACGAGGCGCCAACCCCGCCCTTCACGCCCGTGACAGCCACGGTCTTGCCGGCGAACGGAGCTTCCGGATCGGTGAACAGGTTGCCGATCGAGCGGATCAACTGCACCGGATCGATCGGAGCAACAAGATATTCCGACACGCCGCGGCGCATCAGTTCGCGATAGAGACGGATGTCGTTGGTCTGGCCCAGCACGAGAACGCGAATGTTCTCGTCGCAGTATTCAGCCAGTGAATCGAGCTCGCTCAGCAGTTGGCGCGGATCGCCCGAGCTTTCGATGATGAGCAGGTTCGGCGTCGTCTCGTTGACGTAATACTGGATAGCCGCCGGCGTGCCGCCTTCGAAGACGTCCATCGTGACGTTCTTCATGCGGCGATCGTTCATGATCGTGCGCAGCAGGTTCAGCGAGGCGGTGCGGTTGCAGAAGCCATGCACCGTGATGCGCGGAATCGGGCGATCGCCCCCCGAGTGTTGCGCGCCGAAGGCATAATCAAAGCCAAGGCCCTGCCCGGCTGCGTGTTCCTCAGCCACCGGCTCCGCATCCATCGCGGTCAGCGGCGGCAGATCGTCTGCCGATGGCGAAGCCGGCTTCGGCTGCAGCCAGGCGTCATGCTGCGGCGGCTCGTCGGCGTGCATCATCGGAGGCGGCGGCGGATCAAAGTCTTCCGTCTCATCCGAGAAGTCGTCCTCGAATGCTTCCGTCTCGCCTTCCATCTCCACTTCGGCCTGCGGCTCCTCAGCCGAAGCCTCGATTGCATCTTCTGCGGGCAGAACGTGCATTGCGCGCGGCGGCGGCGTCATGAAGCCATCGTCGTCCATGCCGAACTCGTCGTCTTCGAATTTCGGCGCGCCGGTGTCGTTGCCGCGCAGAGCCGCCGCGAAGGTCGCGCCGAGCGGCGCGTCCATGTCGAGGTCAAGATCGTGCGCGAGCTGGTCCAGGTCGCTGTCGTCGTCAAACTTGTTGCCGCTCATGTCCCGCCCCTGTCCTATTTCACAGCGTCGCTGATGGAGCCGTTGGCATCCTTGTTACGCGCCGCCGACGTGACTTCACCTGCGCGGTATTTCGAGAAGATGATCTGGCGGCGGCCCGTATCGGCCGGATCCAGACGCTTCTCGCCGACGAGATCGCCCGGATTGGCGATCTGCGCCGCAAGGTTCGCAGCCGTAGCGCAGCCGAACGACGGCAGCGCGAGGTTGGAACCTGTCCAGGCCATGTCGAAGCTCGAAATATCCGGGCAATTCGGCACCACCGCATTGTAGGTGCGATAGCTGATGATTAGCGGCGCCGAGCGTGCGCCCGTGCCGTCATAAGTGCCTTCGGAAATCTGGTTGTACGCGATGCCTTCCGCCAGCATCACGGCGCGAGCATCCGCTGCTGCGCGCATCGCGGAGATATCATCCGGGCCATTGCTCGGCCGCGAGATGATCACGGCGCCGTGGCCCTCGTCCTGATAGTTGGCGGCGAAGTATTTCACCGCATCACGCTCCATCTCGCCCAGCTTCTCGCCGGCAACGATGGTGTCGATCTTGAGGTCAGCCGTCGTCTCTTCGACAACGATCTGCGCCTGCGCCCGGTTGGACCAGGCAATCTCCTCGGCCGAATGCTGGCAAGCGCCGAGGGCGAGCAGCGAAGCGCCGGCAAGCACGATCTGGAAACGCATGGACATTCGTGCTTCCCCCTTAGTCAATGATGAAGCCGCTGGCGCCGCCTGGAGGCTTCGCCTTGTCAGCGCCCGAGCCGGGCACGGCGTAAACGTCGTTCAGTTTGCCGAACAGGAAGGTGCGCGCGTCGGTCGCCGTGACATAGCCACGGTCCGGATCGCGGAAGCCTTGCGGATCGGTCGGGTCGACCAGGTAGGGCGTCACGATGACGACCAGTTCGGTCTCTTCGTTCTGGAAATCGCGGCTGCGGAACAGGGCGCCCAGCACCGGCACGTCTTTCACGCCCGGAACGCTGTCGAGGTTCTGACGCGTCGTTTCCTGGATCAGGCCGGCGATGACGAGGCTGCCGCCCGAGGGAATTTCAACCGTCGTTTCAGCGCGACGAACTTTCAGCGCGGGGATCGTGATCGTCTGGCCTGCAATCGCCTGCCCCGTGTTCGGATCAACCGTCACGCCCGACACCGACTGGAAACCGCCCTGCTGGCTGAGTTCCGACACTTCGACCGAAAGCTGCAGCGAGATGCGGCCCGCCGACATGACAATCGGGGTGTAGCCGAGGCCCACGCCGAACGGCTTGAACTCGATCGAGATCTTGCCCTGGTCCTGCGCGACCGGAACCGGGAATTCGCCGCCGACGAGGAACTTGCCGGCTTCGCCCGAGATCGCCGCGAGGTTCGGCTCGGCGAGCGTGCGCACGATGCCGACACGCTCAAGCGCATCGAGCTTCACGCCAACAGCGCTCTGCGCCGCACCAGCGGTGAGGTTTTTGTAGCCCAGGTTGGCAGCAAGGCCGCCCAGCGCCGAACCCGCGATCGGGAATGCGTTGGAAGACTGCGCCGAGAAGTTGTTGTCGAAGCCCGTGCCCGAAAGCTGACCAAAGCCGATCGAGCCCGACAGGTTGATACCCATCTGCTTGATGACCGAGCGCTGCATCTCGACGAAACGAACCTTCAGCGTGACCTGGTCCTTGCCGTCGATCGCCATCAGGTTGAGGACCGAGTTGTCGTCCTTCGCATAGGTGCGCGCGAGCTGCATGACGCGATCCGAGCCGGCGAGGTTCGGCACGTTGCCCGCGAGGATGATGCGGCCGTTGACCGCTTCAACTTGCACTTTCGATCCCGGCACGTGGCGCTTGATCAGCGTGCGCAGCTGATCCATGCCCGCGACACCGTCCGTCACCGAGATCTCGAGCACTTTGACCTTGCGGCCCGAGCGGTCGAGGAACACGACGTTGCTCTCACCCGGCGCGACACCCATGACAGCGATGCGGCGGCGATCGCGCGCCACCACGTTGGCGATCTTGTCGTTGGCGATGATGACGTCGTCGATGTCGGTATCGAACTCGATCATGTACGACTTGTTGACCGTCAGCGTCAGCGTTTCGGTCTGGCTGGCCGGAGCTGTCACATCGGGAACGGTGACGCGCTTCACAGGCGTGTCGCCATTGATCTTCGGCGCGCCGCTGAGCTCTGCGGGAGGCTGGGCCAGAACGCCCGGCGAGGCGATCGCAAGAACCGCCGCGAGGCTGACGAGCACGAGATTACGGTTGACTGACATGACTGACCTCAACCTGCCGGCGATGTGGCGACACTTTCGTCGCCATAACGATAGACACGCACGCCTTCGCCATCCTGCGAGACGCCGTCGCGATAGACGCGGCCAGCGGCCGTCGCGCCTTCCGGCGTCGCCTTGAGGTCCGCGATCGAACGAAGCGTCAGCGAAATGTCGCCAGCCTTCTTGGCGGTCGACAGCAGCGTAGCGTCACGCTCCGACAATTCGAGCGTCGCGCGCGAACCGAGGATCACCTGCCCCTGCCCCGACTTCGGCGCCGAGCCGTCGTCAACAGCCGGCGGCGCGCCGTAAGCAGCGTCGATGGCGAGGACGCGAACGTTTGCGAGGATCATGTCGGAGCGAATGTTCATGCCGTTCGTCGAGCCGGCCTTGGCTTCGACCTGGCGCGTGACGATCACGTCGACGCGGTCGTTCGGCTGGATGAAACCACCAGCTGCAACTTCAGCAGCGATCTCGACAGACACGGCGCGCATGCCCGGCGTCAGCATGACAGCCATGAAGCCTGCCGTTCCCGGATGCACGAGCTTCTGAACCGTCACCGGCTCACCCTGTGCGAGGTCATAGCGCGCAACGGCGCCAACCATCTTCTCGAGCGACTCGGGCGCTTTCTCCTGCTCGAGGAAGCTGTCGACCGGCGCGCTCGCGGGCCATTCCTGCCAGCGCAGGTCATCAGCTTCGACAAACTTGCCGACAGGGATTGCGCGATTGGCGACGAGGATCTGCTTCGTCGGAATCTCGACGGGCTTTGCAACTTCAGCAGGAGCGGCTTCCGCAGCCACCGACGGCGCCGGCGCCTGCACGGAGCGTACGAGGAACACCGCGGCGATCGCGGCGCCTGCAGCTACGAGTAGAATGATAAGTCGCACGGGCGACATGAAAGCTCTCCGCCGCAGTCCCCAAAGGCCGGAATTCCAGCCCTATCCTGCGCGGAGACTTCCACGTTCGCTCTAAAGGAAAGTTAAAACGGGCGGACAAGCCTCTTAACGTTTTCCGTCAAGGATTAACCGGGCAATTTTTGCCTAGGCCGTAAAGCCCGCCATGCCCGCTGCCAGGACCGGTGAAGACGGGGCCGCAAGCAGAGCGCCGACAGCGATTGCAACCGCATACGGAGCGCCCTCTTCCGGCGACATCAGGCGCGCAAGCCAGGGCTTGTCGCTCTTCACCTTCATACGGCGAAGTACAATCAGAACGCCCGCAAGCAAGCCGCCGGCGATCGCCATGCCCATGACGAACGGCGCGCTCGCCGCAAGTCCGGTCCACAACGACGCCGCCGCGATCACCTTCGCATCGCCGCCGCCGAACACGTTCAGGTAGAACAGCAGCGCGCAGAGGATCAGCACGCCCGCGCCGAAGACGAGATGCATCCCGATCTGTTCGATCGACAGACCAGCTGCAAAGGCTGCGGGGATGAAGGCGAGCCCGAGAACGATCGAAACCCAGTTCGGGATCGTCATCGTCGAGACGTCATGCCAGGCGGCGTAGATCAGCAGCAGGGGAAACGCCAGGCAGAGTAGCGTCGTGATCATGTTCCCACCCAAGCTGCGATCTAGCTAACTTACAAGAATTCGCTGAAGGAATTATTGACCGTCGCAAGTATTCGCAAAAAGAAAGAAGCCGCGGACCAAGGTCCGCGGCTTCAAACTCAGGCAAGCAAGTTGCTTGCGCTTAGGCCATCTTGGCCGAGACTTTCGTGAAGGTCGTGTTGGCGTTCGCGCCGAGGGCCGACACGCCGCCGATGACGGCAACAGCGATCAGAGCAGCGATCAGGCCGTATTCGATGGCCGTCGCGCCCGATTTGTCCTTCAGGAATTTCATCACGTTTTTCATTTTGCTTCTCCGCTATGCATGGCTTCATTTCCTGTCAGCGAAGTACCATCACCCGCAGCAGGTAGGTTGAGTTCTACCTGAGCAGTCTTGAGATCACGTAAAGCAGATAAGAAATTTGCGAGTATTCGCGTTCAGAACCGCTTAACCACGTTCGCAAGACTTGATTCAATACTTTGAACGATTCAACAACGGCGCCGGGCGGCCCGGCGGCTTCTGCGAGCGTATGTTTATATAGACTCGCGCGCGCGAGGCCCTGCCCTCCACCCCGCCAGGTCGGGCCATTCCGGGTCAATCGCCTTAGCCATTGATTCAGTCTTGAACCCTATCTTCGGCTCCACGGTCCCCCGGGGAGACGTCCATGACCAAAACTTTTTTTGCCGCCATCGCAGTTTGCATCGCGCTCGCGCCGGCCGCCGCAGCTGATCCGCTGAAAGTCCGCGTCGATCAGACGGTGCCGCTGAAGCTCGGCCAGCCGGCAAACTCGGTCGTCATCGGCAACGCCACGGTCGCAGACGTCGCCGTGCACGACGCCCGCACGCTGCTGGTCACCGGCAAGGCCTTCGGTTCGACCAACCTCACCGTCCTCGATCGCGCCGGCAACACGATCTATTCGAGCCAGCTCGAAGTCGGCGGCGAAGACGACGCCGGCCTCACCATCGTTCGCGGCGCAGGCACCTACTCCTACTCGTGCGTCGACAAATGCCGCGCCACCCCGATGGTCGGCGACGCTCCGGCTCACTTCTCCGACGTGATGACGACGGTCACCGGCAAGCAAGCCACCGCCAAGGGCGCGAACTAGCACCATCTGCAATTTGAGAATGCTGGAAGCGTGAACTCTGTTCACGCGTTCCTCGCGCGTACCTAAGCCTCCGGCTCAGCCACCGCATCGCGCGCGCCCGTCTTCGGGTTCACCAGCAGCATCAGCCCCAGCCCGATCGCCAGCAGCAGCAGCACAGGCGAGAACCCGATCCGCTGGTCGTTGAATGCACGCGTCGCCCACCCCGTCAGCAGCGGCCCCAGCCACACCGTCGCCGTGCTCGACATCGCGAACAGGCCGTAGAACTCGGCCACCCGCTCCTTAGGCGCCAACACCACGATCATATAACGGCTGGTCGAGATGTTTGCGGCCGCCAGCATCGCCACGATCGCGATCACGCTGAGATAGAAGACGTCCGCCAACGAGTCGAACACCCCTGCCCCGTGCACGATCTGCGAAGCCGGGATCAGGCCATACAGGATCGACTGCTGCGTCGTGCCCAGTGCAATGCCCATGATGATGATCAGCGCGCCAAGCTGGATCATGATCGCCTTGCGCGGCCCATACGCCCTGTCCATAACGCCTGCGAGCCACAGCCCGCCAATGCACGCGAAGATCGACGCCCAGATCCCGTACAGCACGTTCTCGACGAGGTTCCAGCCCAGCACGCCCGACGACAACACGCCGCCCAGCGCCAGCAGCGCAATGATGCCGTCCTTGAAGATCAGGCACGCCAGCAGGTACTTCATCGTCTCGGGGAACTGCCGGAACAGCCCCTTGAAGTAGCTCACCACGTTCGTCGCCGCCGCGATCGGGTTGAGCTTGCCATCCTTCGAGAACACCTGCCGCGCAGCGCCCACCCAGCTTCCGCCTTCCGGCGCGCCATCCGGCACATAGATGAAGAACGGGATCACGAAGATCAGCAGCCAGATCGCCACGAACGGCCCTGCCCCACGCTGCAGCACATAGCCCGTCGTGGCATCGCCCAGATGCGGCATGGTCAGCGCGATCACGGCAAGACCGGCAAGGCACAGCGCAGACGACAACTGCCCCAGCCCAATGCCCGCGCCCGAAATCACCGACAGCGATTCCGGCCGGCCCGATCCACGCAGCATCGCGTTGTGCATCATCTCCGAATACGAATACCCGACGAAGCCCAGCACCAGGAACATCATCGTCCCGTAGAGCCCGAGGCCGTCCGTCGGCGGATGGAACACGCCCGCCGCATCCGTCGAACCCGGCAAGGCGAACCACAGCATCAGGCCGCTCGCCATCAGCATGGCGATGAACAAGGCCATCACCGGCTTGCGCCTGCCGCCCTTGTCCATCATCGCGCCCAGCAACGGTGCCGTCAGCGCGCCGATAATGCCGGCCCACGCGGTGGCGTCGGAAACCGTCGCCTGCCCCAGGATCGGATCGCCAACGATGAACTGCGCGAAGTATGGCGGGAACACATACGTCACGATCAGCATGAAGTACGGATTGCGGCCGAACTCGAAGATAGCCCACGAGAAGCCGGCAGGGGCCATCAAGCCACCTACCTGCTGACGCTCTGTCCGCGCGGTGTTCCGCGCTTCGGATGCGGCGTCGGTCATTGCTGCTCCCCGGCCGTGTCGGACCGGTTGTGAGTGGGCATCAGGAAATACCTGAAGTCGAGAGGTGTCCCTTCGAGGGATGCGGGGATTCGTTCGAAGGGAATACCCTGACTTAGGTATTCCGGCGGACACGCCCGCATAGGCGCCCTAGAGGCAATTCATCGCCCCCAGGCATCTGCCCAGTCCGTATGCTGAAGCGAACCTTACCGGGCAGCGCTGCTTATCTGAAAGGCGGCTCATAGAACGAGCGCAGCTTGCGTGAGTGCAGCGCATCGCCGCCTGCCAGTGCAAGGCTCTCAAGCGTCTCGATGCCAATGCGGATGTGCTCCCCAATGGCTCGCTCGTAGAAGCGGTTTGCTGCGCCTGCGAGCTTGATCTCGCCATGCAGCGGCTTGTCCGACACGCACAGCAGCACGCCGTAAGGCACGCGCATGCGATAGCCGTTCGCCGCAATCGTCGCGCTTTCCATGTCGATCGCAATGGCGCGGGACTTGTTGAACCGCTTGGCGCTGTCGGTGAAGCGCAACTCCCAGTTGCGATCGTCCGTCGTCACCACCGTGCCCGTGCGCAGGCGCTGCTTCAGCGCATCGCCATCCTCGCCCGTCACCTTCTCGGCGGCTTCCTGCAGGGCCACCTGCACTTCCGCGATCGGCGGAACCGGAATGTCGCGCGGCAGCACCGCATCGAGCACATGGTCATCGCGCAGGTAAGCGTGCGCCAGCACATAGTCGCCGATCCGCTGCGAGTGGCGCAGGCCGCCGCAATGGCCAACCATGATCCAGCACTCAGGACGCAGAACCGCGAGGTGATCCGTAATCGTCTTCGCGTTCGACGGACCCACGCCGATATTCACCAGCGTGATCCCGCTCCGGTCATCCGCCATCAGGTGATAAGCCGGCATCTGGTGACGGCGCCACGGCCCATCATTCACCTTCTGCGCCGCGTCCTTGGTGTTCGCATCCACCACGATGCCGCCCGGCGCCGACAACTTCTTGTACGGCCCCGGCTGCTTCAGCCGCTCGATCGACCACTCAACGAAGTGGTCGACATAGCGATGGTAGTTCGTGAACAGGATGTAGCGCTGCACATGCTCGAACGGCGTGCCCGTATAGTGCTTCAAACGCTGCAGGGAGAAGTCGATCCGTGCGCCATCGAACAGCGCCAGCGGCCGCACGCCATCCACATCGAACATGCCGCCATCAAGCACTTCGGCGTCGATCACTTCATCGCCGATCTTCTTCAGATCCGGCGTCGGGAACCAGCGCGCAAACTCCGCCGGCGGCAGAGCCTCCGCATCGATGTTCGCCGCGTGCTCGAGCACATACGGATACGGAATCTCCGACGTCGAATTGACGACCTCGATCGTCACGTCGAAATCCGCCGTGATCTGCTCCAGCTGCTCAAGGAAGTACGACGCAAAGAATGCCGGCTGCGTCACGGTGATCTCGTAGATCCCCGGCTCCGACAGCTTGGCGAAGGCCCGCGACAGAGGCGGCACCGGCGTATCCGGCTGATACTTCAGCCGCAGCAGAGGATAGCAGAAATCCCCGCGCTTGCGCGCCTTGGGGTCCGGCGTCTCGCCCTTGGTGACGAACGCTTCCAGCGCCGCGCGCAGTCGCCCAACCGCGCCCTCATAGAGCTCGGTTGCCTTGTCGATAGCCTGTTGTGGTGTGAGCTTGTCCTTCATTTTCGGTACCTAAAGCCCCGCCCGTCGCCAGTCAACGGGAGGACAATGACACCAGGGAGGACCCTGCCCTAGAAGTGGTGCGTACCGTTGCCGCCCACCCGCTCGACCAGCTTGTCGACCAGCCCCAGCACGACCTGCGGCTTGCGCGCGATCAGAAGGCCCAGACCCGCAACAACGATTGTCGCCGCCACCGGCCGCTCCTTCATCACCTGCTTGGCGACTTCAACCGGCAGGTCGAACATCGCCAGCACGGCCTGAGTCGGATCCATCTCGGGCTGCGGCTCTTCCTTCTTCTCGGGCTTCTTCGGCTGCACCCCGACCCACATCGCGATCGCAGCCACCGCGAGGAAGCCGACGCCCGTCACGGCATAAGCCGCCGGCCCCGGCAGCCACATCTGCAGCGTCATCGCCGCAGAGATAGCCAGCACCACCGCGCCGGCGATCGCCAACAGCGTTGCAGCGCCCGCCGCAACGGCGACGCCTTTGGCGCGGTCAAAGAAACGTTCAATACCGAACACAAAGCCCCCGAGGCGCTAAAACAGGCGCCGGTTTGTCAGTCGCTACTTGCGGCTGAGCGAGGCGAGAACAAAGCCAGCAGCCAGCGCGATGCCGACAGCAGCCAGCGGATGTTCGCGAACCTTGTCCGCAACCGCTTCCTTGTACTCGGCAGCCTTGTCGCCAGCGTCGTCGGCAAGGGCGCGGCCCTTGGCGGCGTAGGCCTTGGCCTGGTCCTGGGCAACCGAACCCGTATCGCGAAGCAGAGCCGCGAGGTCGTCGCGCAGCGCCTTCACATCGTTCTTGAGCGTGTCGAGGTCGGGCGAACCGGCAGTATTGCCGTTGCCGGAGGTCGTGGGCGACATGGGTTACTCCAAGGGAAAGCTGCGACGTCAGAGTATAACGCCTGCGCTTGATATAGCGTTTCATCAGCCGAAAAATATGGCTGGTGTCGTTAATCCCTGAAAACCATAATGTTTGAGGACCACAAAGGCCCTTCAACTGCGGAGATACTACTCCGCAGCCACTTTCTTCTGCATCTTGTCGAACTGGCCCCACACGCCGTCATTGCCGTGCCACTCCCCGCCAGTCGCGCCTTTGGAGTATTCCGTCGCGCGCTGTTCGAAGAAGTTGGCGTGCTCGACCCCGTTAAGGATCTCCGACAGCCACGGAATCGGGTGCTCCTTGACGCCATAGATCGCCGGCAGCTTGAGCTGACCCAGACGCCAGTCGGCGATGTAGCGGATATACGCTTTGATATCGTCCGCCGTCATGCCCTGCACCGGGCCCATCGAGAACGCCAGGTCGATGAAGGCGTCTTCCATCATCACGACCGTGCGGCAGCACTCGATGATGTCGTTCTTCACTTCGTCCGTAAGCGCACCGGTTTCCGCCGCCAGCGTGTGGAAGACCTTGATCATGCCCTCGCAGTGCAGCGACTCATCGCGCACCGACCACGACACGATCTGCCCCATGCCCTTCATCTTGTTGAAGCGCGGGAAGTTCATCAGCATCGCGAACGAGGCAAACAGCTGCAGGCCTTCGGTGAAGGCGCCGAACATCGCGACGGTCCGCAGGATGTCCGCATCCGTCTCGACGCCGAACTTCTGCATGTAGTCGTGCTTGTCCTTCATCTCCTTGTACTGGGTGAAGGCCGAAAACTCTGAATCGGGCATGCCGATCGTCTCGAGCAGCAGCGCGTAGGCTGCGATGTGGATCGTCTCCATGTTGGAGAACGAGGCCAGCATCATCTTGATCTCGGTCGGGCGGAAAACGCGTGAATAGCGCTCCATGTAGTTGTCGTTCACTTCCACGTCCGACTGCGTGAAGAAGCGGAAGATCTGCGTCAGCAGCGCACGCTCCGAGTCGTTCAGATTGGCCGCCCAATCCTTCACGTCCTCGCCGAGCGGAACCTCTTCCGGCATCCAGTGGATCTGCTGCTGGCGCTTCCAGAAGTCATAAGCCCACGGATAGCGGAACGGCTTGTAGGAATGCGACGGCGTCAGGATGCCTGCGCGCGCCCCGGCCTGCGCCAGCGCGGCAGTTGCCTCAGCACG
The DNA here is from genome assembly GCA_965229115.1 of Hyphomonadaceae bacterium. Classification (GTDB taxonomy): domain Bacteria; phylum Pseudomonadota; class Alphaproteobacteria; order Caulobacterales; family Hyphomonadaceae; genus UBA7672. The sequence continues at coordinate 3,141,556 of CBDDIR010000003.1, forward strand.
GGCTGCATCGGCTTTTCCTGAGTCGGACATGCGTATTCTCCCAGCCATTCCCCAACACGGCCTGCCACCATATCTAGGGGCTCCAGCCTGTCACAAGAACTATATATTGACGAAGTGTGGTTGATTTTTCCTTACTTCGTCACCCAGCAGGCGAGTCTCCCACAATCCAGCGCCCTATCCAGTGCGGCACGCATGTTCCTCCACAGCGATTTGGTCGCGGTGGAGGGGTGAGAGCAGCCAGCCCAGCACACCCTCCGCCGCCGGTGACTGCGCTCTTCCCCCGCAAAGCGGGGGAAGTACCCGAAGGGGGATGGGGGCGAGTCCCAAGGGCGGCGCGTGCAACCTGCCCCCAACGTCTCGCCGCTTCGCGTCGATCCACTTCCCCCGCAAGCGGGGGAAGAGCTCAACAACCGCCGCCCTGCCCAAAGCGCTCATCCTGAGCAGGCCCGCAGAGCGGGCCGTCCGTCGAAGGACGAGCGCGACACCCACAATGACAAGCGGAGCAACACTCACCGCGTAGGGTGCATCTTGATGCACCGCGACCGAACCCCGGTGCATCACGATGCACCCTACATCCCCGCGCTGATCGAGCCGAAATGGGGGATGGCGCTGCTCCAAAACCGCAGGACAGCCAAAAACCTTCCCAAGCAATCCCAACGCTCTAGCGCACAAACTTGGGGGACGGACCCCCGCAGATCCAACCCCCTCCCGGGCCGGCATTATACTCGCCCCCATGATCGCGCTTCTCTACGCCCTCTTGCGCACCCTCTTCCCGCACGACCCCGTCGCGCGGCTGCGCGAGCTAACGCGCGACTACATCCACTGGCTCATCCGCCCCCTCAGCGATCCGCGCGCCATCGACCACCTGCAAAACAACGCAGACGCCCGCCGCCACCTCCTCTCCCACATCACCGTCATCGAGCAGGGCGTGAACCTGCTGGCGCACCACCGCGCAAGACAACTCCTCCACCTGCCCTTCGAACACCGCGATGCTGCGCACCGCCACCTCGTCCGAGACAAGCCCGTCGACAGCATCGTCACGCGCCTGACGCGCCTCGTGGCGCTGTTCGACAATCTCGAAACGCTCGCAGCCCGCCGCGCGCAGCGCATGCAGCGCGACCCCCTCCGTCTCGATGCTCCGCATCGATCCACCTCCCCCAGTCTTCGACTGGTGGAGGCAAACCGCCTGCGCGCGTTCAACGTCCAGATTGCCTCCATCAGTGCGCAGCACTGGCGGGGTCGACGCGCAGTGTCGACGATTGCGCGCTCTCGCGCGCAAGACGGCCTGGCGCGCCGAAGCGTAGCGAAGGTGGCAGGGGGCGGCGCGTTCGCCCGCGGCCCACCCTCACCTCACGCGACTGCCTATTCCCCACTCCCCATTGCCTCGCAGCCACCTGCGAGGTCGCGACACGTGCGCCGCGCCCAAAACAAAAAGGCCGCCCTCGCGAGCGGCCTTTCCAAATTCCAGAACCACCAATCCCTAGTGGTGCAGCGTGTACGAGAACGCAGCGAACTGTTCGCGGCGGTTCACGTCCTTGTCGCCGGCGATATCGTTGAACTCAAGCTTCCGCTCGACCAGGCCGAACGACATCTGGGCGCCACGACCCGTCGACCAGGCAACGCCCGCCTGAAGGTCGCCAACCGTGGCTTGATCGCGAAGGCTCGCGCCATCCATGGCGCGCTTGTCGGCCATGTTCCAGATCAGCGCTTCGTTGTCGGCGCCGACGAAGAAGTACCAGGACGGAGCGGCAGCATTCACGCCGCGCAGGTCGCGATCCACGAGGTTCGTACCGAAGCGGACTTCGGCGCCGGTGCGCGTCACGTTGTTACCGGCGCGATCCTGCTGGATCTGGGCGCGCGGAACGAACGAAAGGTCGAGGCCGAGGCCGGTCTTCTCGGCGGCAGCGCCGAAGGAGACTTCACCGCCCCAGGTGTTGCCAACCAGCGAGCGGATCGGCTGCGGGGTTGCGAGGTCCATTGCCTCGAATCGGGCGGCCATCAGCGGGCTCGCCAAGTTGTTCGGGCTGAAGTCGTTGCCTACGCGCAGCGGCAGGCCCGTTTCGGGCTGAGTCGGCTGCGTGAAAACGACGTCGCGATGCGCCCCTTGTTCTGTGAAGGACTGGGGCCCATCTACAGGTCCGACCTCAAGCACAATGGCTTCAGCGTCGGTCGGAGGAGTCGCGCACCCGAGGCACGACGCCGCGATCATTGTACCGGCCAGACTGGCAATCATCTTAACTGCTCGTCCCAGACATTTGAGCCTCCACGGTGGGCTCACCCAATTACCAAACTGATAATGCGTTTGGCCGTCGGACGTTCCCACTTAGGCGAAGTTCGTTTCGTCTTCCCAGCGGAAATCTTAACCCGCCTTCATCCGTCAAACAATCCTCGCCTGACTGTTCGAGACAAGCAAAAAGGCGGCCTTTTCAGGCCGCCTTTTCCGCTGCAGTGCAACATATCCCCGGTATTCCGAGCCAATACGTCTATTGGCAGGCTAGGCACTCTTCGTAGTCGGTCCGTTCCTTGCCGCCGAAGTCGACGATCTTCTCTTTCTCCGAACCGGCGAATCCCGCCCGCTGGATCGATTTGGAACGGCAATAGTAAAGGGATTTCAGACCCTTCTCCCAGGCCGTCCAGTGGAGCATGTGCAGGTCCCACTTATCGATATCGGCCGGCAGAAAGAGGTTAAGCGATTGACCCTGGCAGATGTACGGCGTGCGGTCGGCTGCAAGCTCGATCACCCAGCGCTGGTCGATCTCGAAGGCGGTGCGGAACACCAGCTTGTCCTGCTCGGACAGGCAGTCGAGGTGCTGAACCGAGCCCTCGTTCTCGAGAATCGAGGCCCAGATGCCCGGCGTGTTGCTGCCGGTCTTTTCCAGAACCTGTTCGAGGAAGGGGTTCTTGACCGAGAACGAGCCCGACAGGGTCTTGTGGGTGTAGATGTTGGCCGGGATCGGCTCGATGCCGGCCGACGTGCCGCCGCAGATGATCGAGATCGACGCCGTCGGCGCAATCGCGAGCTTGTGGGAGAAGCGAGCCATCACGCCGCAATCTTCCGCATCCGGGCAAGCGCCCCGCTCTTTCGCCAGCTTCACCGAAGCCGCATCCGCGCCACGGCGCAGGTGCTTGAACATCACGTTGTTCCAGGCCTTCGCCGTAGCCGATTCCATCGCCACGCCCTGGCTCTGCAGGAAGGAGTGGAAGCCCATCAGGCCCAGACCCACCGACCGCTCGCGCTTGGCGGAATAGACCGCACGGGCCATTTCCTTCGGCGCGCGCTTGATGAAGTCTTCCAGCACGTTGTCGAGGAAGCGGAACACGTCCTCGAGGAACATTTCGTTGCTCTTCCACTCAAGGAACTTCTCGGCGTTGACCGACGAGAGGCAGCAGACCGCGGTACGGTCGACGCCCAGGTGGTCGAGGCCGGTGTGGAGCATGATCTCCGAGCACAGGTTCGACTGGCGAACCTTGAAGCCAAGCTGCTTCTGGTGAGCCGGCATCGCGTTGTTCACCGTGTCGGTGAACAGCAGGTAGGGCTCGCCCGTGGCCATGCGCAACTCAAGCAGCTTCTGCCAGAGCTTGCGGGCCGAGACTTCCTTCATCACTTCGCCCGTTTTCGGCGATTTGAGCTGGAACGGCGCGTCCTGGCGGACCGCTTCCATGAACTCGTCGGTGATGTTGATGCCGTGGTGCAGGTTCAGCGACTTGCGGTTGAAGTCGCCGGCCGCCTTACGGATCTCGAGGAATTCCTCGATTTCCGGGTGGAAGATGTCGAGATAGCAGGCCGCCGAGCCGCGGCGCAGCGAACCTTGCGAGATCGCGAGGGTCAGCGAATCCATCACGCGGATGAACGGGATGATTCCCGAGGTCTGGCCGTTCTGACCGACTTTCTCGCCGATCGAGCGGACTTCGCCCCAATAGGTCCCGATGCCGCCGCCGTTCGAGGCCAGCCAGACGTTCTCGTTCCAGGTCTCGACAATGCCGTCCAGCGAGTCGGAGACGCCGTTCAGGAAGCAGGAGATCGGCAGGCCGCGATCCGCCCCGCCATTCGACAGGACCGGGGTCGCCGGCATGAACCAGAGCTTCGAGATGTAGTCGTAAATCCGTTGCGCGTGTCCGGCATCATCCGCGTCAGCATAGGCAAGAGCGACTCGTGCAAACATTTGCTGATAGCTCTCGCCCGGCAGGACGTAGCGGTCATCCAGCGTCTTCTTGCCGAAATCGGTCAGAAGAGCGTCGCGCGAAGGGTCGATCTTGATCCCTTCCACGACGCGCAAACCGGACTGCGCCTTGGGCTTCCCACGGCGGGCTGCGGTCTTGTCTTCGGTCAGAACGGCTTCTGCGGACATCGAAATCTCTCGTAAGAGGCCAAAATTCGTTAATTCCGGCCAGAACCGGCGAAACCCAACTGATTGGTGCTCCGCGCCAGCCCCGACGCTAGATATAGTGTCGCCACATCCCTAATGGACCGTCAACACACCAGAGGCGGGAATCTTTTCGCTTATCCACGGACAAGAAATCGGGGGATTTATATCTCATTAACTATTGGCGCCCCATAGGCCCCGCTCTCCGATCGACTCGGGGTCCGGGACCTTCTGGGGGCGAGAGCCGCCACAGGCCACGGGACACCGATCGATCCGAGTGCTGCGCGCAGGGGGATAAGGGCTGTCTCAGCCTTTAGGGGGCACCGCGCCAGCCGCCGGCCAGGCCGTATCGCCGAGTCGCTTCACCGAAAACTCGATGAACTTAACCGGCGCTCCGCTCTTCGGAATGCGCGTGCCCGTCTCGGTCCAGACGCCGTCCTTCACGATCGCCTCGTAGGCGATTTTCATTTCGGGTCCGGCCTGGATTTCCCACGTGAAGCCGGTGGCCGTCGGCACGATCGGGAAGTCGCCCGCCCTGCCGCCGGAATAAGAGCGCATCGTGTAGGCCTTGGTATCCGGATCGTACGAGATCACGGCGAAGGCGTTGAAGCTGAGCTTCCCGTCCTTCTCATAGCCCCTGCCCTCGAGCACCCGCACCGTTCCATCGAGCATCAGCCCGACCCGCTCGGCCTGCACCATCTCGTGCCACTGACCGTCATTGCGCAGCGACTTCTCCGGCCCGCGCCACTCGCCATCGAGCATGGCCAGCGCCTTCATCGCCTCGCGCTGCGCCGACATGCGCGCATCGCTTTCGGGCCCCTGAGCAAAAGCAGGCATCGCAAGCCCAAGCGGCGCAGCGATCAAGGCCAGTGCAAGCATTCCGGATTTCATGGGCACGTCCTCCCCAAAGGTGGCTCACGGCATGAGCGCAAAGGAGGTCACCGCCGCAGTCCGCCGTCAATCTCGCCTCCGCAGCCTTGCCGGACGCAGGGGCAAGACGGATAGCTGTTCAGCAAGGATTTCGGAGGGCGGACATGATCAAGGCAAGCAAGCGAACACTCATCATCAGCGCGGCCGCCCTCGCCGCCGCCTGCGCCGGCCTGATCGCGGTCGCAGCCCCTGCGCCGCAACAGCCCGCAGCCGCAACGCCCGACACGCTGATCCACGCCGGCCGCGTCCTCGCCGAACCCGCCAGCGGCCGCGTGCTGACCGAGCAATCCATCCTCGTCCGCAACGGGCGCATCGTCTCGATCACACCCGGCTATTCGCAGCCCGCCAATGGCGCGACGGTCCTCGACCTCAAGAACCGCTTCGTCCTGCCCGGCCTGATCGACAGCCACGTCCACATCACGGGCGAACAAGGCCCGGACTCGCGCGTCGACGAGTTCATCAAGACAAGCGCCGACCAGGCCATCGACGGCGCAGGCTTCGGCATGAAGACGCTGCTCGCCGGCTTCACCACCGTCGCTGATCTCGGCGCAGACGCAGACGCCATCCTCGCCCTGCGCAACGGCATCGCACGTGGCACGATCCCCGGCCCGCGCATCATCGCTTCCGCCGGCGCGATCAGCGTGCATGGCGGCCACGGCGACGCCAACGGCATGCCACGCTCGATGGCGCTGATCCTCCGCCCGCCCGGCGTCTGCTCGGGCGTCGAAGACTGCACCCGCGCGGTTCGCGAACGCGTGCGAGATGGCGCCGACATCATCAAGATCACCGCCACCGGCGGCGTGCTCTCCAACACGGCAGCGGGCCTTGCCCAGCAGTTCACCGACGAAGAACTGAAAGCCATCGTCCAAGCCGCCCACGCGATGGGCCGCAAGGTGACCGCGCACGCACACGGCGTCGACGGCATCAACTCCTTCCTGCGTGCAGGCGGCGACTCGATCGAGCACGGCACGTTCTCGGATGCCGAGTCAGCCAAGCTCTACAAGGCCAACGGCGCCTACCTGATCCCCACCCTGCTGGCCGGCGACTTCGTCGTGCGAGAGTCCAACCGGCCGGGCACGTTCCTCCAGCCCGCGCAGATCGCGAAAGCGCGCGAGGCCGGCCCGAAAATGATCGACATGCTGACCCGCATGCAAAAGGCCGGCGTGAAGATCGCCTTCGGCACCGACACGGGCGTCTCCGCCCACGGCGACAACGCGCAGGAATTTGCCCTGATGGTGAAAGCCGGCATGACGCCGCTTCAATCGATCCAGGCGGCAACCGTCGGCGCGGCCGATCACTTCAGCCTGACGGCCGAGATCGGCTCGATCACCGCGGGCAAGGTCGCCGACATCATCGCCGTCGATGGCGACCCGCTCAACAATGTCCGCGAGCTCGAGTCCGTCGACTTCGTGATGGCGAAGGGCAAGGTCTATAAGCAGTAGGCCGAGCGAGTGACACCCGAACACAACAAGGCCGTTGCCGAAGAACTGGTGAAACAGCGTGGCGCAGAGCATGTGCGCCACGAGTTCGTCGCGTGGACGCTGAGCGAAGGCTGCCGCGCCGTCTTCGTGCTCGCGCCCGGCCAGGCGCCAAGCGGCGGCATTTGCCTGCCCGGAGTCATGGCGGAAGTGAACGCGCATCTGCGCCCGCTCGGCGCGCCGCAGCCCGGCGACTACGACCCCACCTTCCCCGGCTGGAACTTCGTGCCGAGCTTCTTCGTGCCGTTCGGCTTCATGCTCGGACGGCTGAAGCCCAACGCAAACGCGCAGGAGACGGTCAACTACATCCTGGGCGCAGAAGAATTCATGCGCGACGAGGCCGGCACAGTCGGCGCCGCGCTGGACTTCGCACGCGACACCATGCCGTTCGAACAGACCCCGCCCTTCCTGATCCCCGTCGGCTACATGTCGCTAGGCCGCAAAGCGGATGCCGAGGCCTTCATGAATGTGTGCGCTGAACACTTCGCCGGTGGACCCATGGCCCACACCTACGCGCGTTTTGTGGAGCGCATTCGCGCGCAATCGTGAGCACGGCTCGTCCTTCGACGGACGCCGCTCCGCGGCTGCTCAGGAAGAGCGCTATCTGGCTTCAGCGCTGATGTCCCTTTAGCGCTCATGCTGAGCAGGCCCGCTTCGCGGGCCGTCCGTCGAAGCACGAGCGCGTAAGCCGCTAAAGGTTCAACAACGTAGGATCCCCACCCTGCGCAGCGATGTTCACCGTCACCGTCCGCTCCGTCGCGAAGCGCGCCAGATAGTGCGGACCGCCAGCCTTCGGCCCGGTGCCTGACAATCCCGAGCCGCCAAATGGCTGCACACCAACAACCGCACCGATGATCGACCGGTTCACATAGACATTGCCCGCCCGCACCGTGGCCTTCACCTTCTCGGCAAAGCCCTCAAGGCGCGAGTGCACGCCAAGCGTCAGGCCGTAACCCTTTACCGAAAGCTCGCCGCCAACCTTCTCGATATCGTCCGGGTCATAGCGGATGACGTGCAGGATCGGCCCGAACACTTCCTTGTCGACGTGAGCGAGGCTCGGCAGCTCAACGATTGCCGGACCGAAGAATGTACCCGCCTCGCGAAGCGCGCCGATGTCACGCTGATAAGTGGCAAAGCCCGCTGCCGTCATCTTCGCGAGATGATCGTCCAGCGTCTTGCGCGCTTCAGCATCGATGATCGGGCCGACATCGGTGGAGGGATTGGCGGGATCGCCCATCACCAGCACCTCCATCGCGCCCTTGATCATCTCGATCGTATCATCAGCCGTCTCATGCGGCAGGAAGAGAATGCGCAGAGCCGAGCAGCGCTGCCCCGCCGAGCGGAAGCCCGACATGATAACGTCGTCTACCACCTGCTCTTTCAAAGCGGTGGTGTCGCAGAACATGGCGTTGAGCCCGCCGGTTTCCGCAATCAGCGGCGCGATAGGCCCGTTCTTGGCGGCCAGCGTGCGATTGATGATGCGCGCAACTTCGGTCGAGCCCGTAAAGGCGACACCGCCGCAACGCGGGTCGCCCGTCAGCTTGCCGCCAACCTTGCCATCGCCGGTCAGCAGGTGAAGCGCTTCAACAGGCAAGCCCGCCGCATGGAACAGCTTCACGGCCTCAAAGGCGATCAGCGGCGTCTGCTCCGCAGGCTTCGCCAGCACAGTGTTGCCCGCTGCAAGCGCCCCAGCGATCTGGCCAGTGAAGATGGCGAGCGGGAAGTTCCACGGGCTGATGCAGACGAACACGCCCCGCCCCATCATCTCAAGGCCATTGGTCTCGCCAGCCGGACCGGGAAGCGTCTCAAGTCCTTTGAACTTCGTCTCGGCCTCGACCGCGTAGTAGCGGCAGAAATCCACCGCCTCGCGCACTTCGGCGATACAGTCGTCCAGCGTCTTGCCGCCCTCGCGCGCGAGAATGGCGATCAGGCGATCCGTGTCCTGCTCCATGGCATTGGCCATGGCTTCCAGAATGTCCGCGCGCTTGGCGCCGCCAATCGCATTCCAGTGCGGCTGGTAATCGAGCGCCGAAACATAAGCTGCTTCGATATCCGCGTCCGTTGCCGAAGCCACGCGACCAATCACACGCGAAGCCTCCGCAGGCGCACGCACATCATCACCCTTCGCCGTCTGCGCCTTACCCGCGATGATCGAGCCCACCGCAATCGGCCCGGCCTTATCCAGCGCAGCAATCGCGCCTGTGATGCGATCACGCGTTTCCTTCTGGCTGAAATCCAGACCGCGCGAATTGATGCGCGCAGCGCCATATAGCGCAGGCGGCGGCGGGATACGCGGGTGACGGCTGGGCGCTGCAGAGAGCAGCGTATAGGGGTCGGTCGCAATCCGCTCCGCCGGCACATCCTCATCGAGGAAGGAGTGCACAAACGACGTATTCGCGCCGTTCTCCAATAGGCGACGCACGAGATACGGCAACAGATCCTGGTGCGCCCCCACCGGCGCATAGATCCGCACCGCACGCTCGCGGCCCGCCGCCTTGTAGAGCGCGACGCCCATGCCGTGCAGGCGCTGGAACTCATAATCCGTCCGGCCTGCCCGCTTCGCCATCAGGTCAATCGCAGCCAGCGAATGCGCGTTGTGCGTAGCAAACTGCGGATAGATCAGCGGCCCCGTCTCGATCAGAGCCTCGGCGCAGGTGAGATAAGAAACATCCGTCGCCTGCTTGGTCGTAAACACCGGATAATCCGACTGGCCATCGACCTGCGCGCGCTTCACTTCGCTATCCCAGTAAGCGCCCTTCACCAGCCGCACCATCAGGCGGCGGTTGGTCTCGCGCGCCATATCGCCGAGCCAGCCGACCACGGCCTCGCCGCGCTTCTGATACGCCTGCACGGCCAAGCCCAGCCCGGTCCAGCCGGCAGTATCTTTCTCCCGCGCCAGCTTCTCCAGAAGCTGCAGCGACAGCGCGAGACGATCCGCTTCTTCCGCATCGAGCGTGAAGTTGATGTTCTGCTTCGCGGCCATCTTCGCCAGCTCAGCCACCATCGGATAAAGCTCGCGGTGAATGCGGTCGCCCTGCACGGCGCGATAGGCCGGGTGCAGCGCCGACAGCTTCACCGAAATCCCGTCCGCCGTTTCGGGACGATCACCCGTCTTCGCCCGCCCGACTTCGTCAATCGCATTCGCGTAGCTGTCGAAATACCGGCGAGCATCCGCCATGGTCCGCGCGCCCTCGCCCAGCATGTCGAACGAATGGCTGGCCGCCTCGCCCTTCTTCACCGTGCGCTGGCCACGCTTCAGCGCTTCGTCGATCGTGCGCCCCATTACAAATTGCCCGCCCATGATGCGCATCGCCTGCATCATTGCCGCGCGGATCACCGGCTCACCTGCCTGCCGCACCATGCGCCCGATGAAGCCGCCCGGATCCTTCTCGGCATCCTCCGGCGGCTGGACGATCCGCCCCGTCAGCATCAGTCCCCAGGTCGAGGCATTGACCAGCAGCGAGTCCGACTTTCCGCGATGGTCCGACCATTCGCCCGTCGAGATCTTCTCCGCGATCAGGGCATCCGCCGTATCCGCATCCGGCACCCGCAGCAGCGCCTCGGCCAGGCACATCAGCGCCAGCCCCTCCGGGTTCGACAGCCCGAACTCCTCGAGGAAGCTCTCCATCACCCCGGACCGACGCGTCTCCGCCCGCGCCTTCAGGACGATGTCGCGCGCCGCCGCCGCGGCGGCGCGGCGCTCAGCCGCATCCAGCGCCGGGTTCGCCAGAAGCTCGGCAATCCGCCCCGACTCATCCTCGAACTTCCCGGCGTCCAGCGCGTCCGGAGCACGCAATCCGGCGACAATCTGCTTCGTCATGGCAAACTCACCCCACGGACATGCCCTCGAATCAGGGCCTGACGCCATATTCTGACCTAACCATGGACGTAACCCGTCCGGGCCCGCTATCAAACGCCGCCGCAACGGAAAAAAGGACCCGCGCCAGCAAATGCGGATCATGCTTGTCACCGACGCCTGGGATCCTCAGGTCAATGGCGTCGTGCGCACAATGAAGCGCGTGATCACCGAATGCGAGCAGATGGGCCATACGTGGGACATCGTCTCGCCGAACGGGTTCAAGACCATCCCCCTGCCGACCTATTCGGAGATCCGGCTGGCCTTCGGGGCCAAGAAGGTGATCGAGGAACGCTTCCTCGAATTCGAACCCGACGCGGTTCACATCGCGACGGAAGGCCCGCTCGGCTGGGCGGCACGCGCCGTCTGCCTGCGCCACAAGTTTCCGTACACCACCAGCTACCACACGCGCTTCCCGGAATACGTCAACGCGCGCTTCCCGTTCGTGCCTGTATGGGCCGGCTACACAGTCTTCCGCGAATTCCACAAATACTCCGGCCGCGTCATGGTCGCGACGCCGTCCATGCGCGATGAACTCGCCGCGAAAGGCTTCAAGAACATCGCCCCATGGTCGCGCGGCGTCGACACCGACCTCTTCCATCCCGACAAGCGCCTCGAAGATCGCGGCCCCTTCAAGGGCATGAAGCAGCCGATCTGGCTGAATGTCGGCCGCGTCGCGGTCGAGAAGAACATCGCCACCTTCATCGAGACGCCGCTGCCGGGCACCAAGGTCGTGGTCGGCGATGGCCCGCTGCTCGAAGCGCTGAAAGAGAAGCACAAGGACGTGCACTTCCTCGGCGTGAAACAGGGCGATGAACTCGCCGCATGCTTCGCCAACGCCGACGTCTTCTGCTTCCCCAGCCTCACTGACACGTTCGGCCTCGTCGTTCTGGAAGCCATGGCCGCCGGAACGCCAGTCGCCGGCTTCAACGTACCCGGCCCGCGCGACCTGATCCCCGGCACAGGCGCCGGCGCGGTTAACGACGATCTCGCCACGGCCTGCATGGAAGCCCTGGAATGCTCGCGCGAGGTCACGCGCGCCTATGCCGAAACCTATTCCTGGCGCGCCTGCGCCGAGCAGTTCATCAACAACCTGGAACCGCTGCCTGTCCCTGAGCGTCGCAAGTTCTGGAAGCGCCTCGCCCGCCTGCGCCACTCCCTCCGCATCCGCCGCCGCAAACCCAAAGCCGGCGACAAACCCGACGCCTCCACCGCCGCCCAAGCCAAGGCCGACTGAGCGCGCTTTCCGCGAGAAACGCACCCAGTGTGCCGGCTTGACCCGGAACGACCGGCTCAAGCGCTCCAGACATGGCTAACTGAAGCGATGCTGCAGGCACGCAATTTGCGCCATTGAAGCGGGGGCCATTTCAGACCCGGCCCGAAACGTGTCGCATGGTTACCAAGCTCACCATTCTCGCCGCCGCGGTTCTCGTGGTTACGCCAGCTGCAGTTACGCTGGCGCTACCTTCGAAGATCGAGAGCAGCGCAACCCGATCCGTCGAGGTTGATGGACCAGTTGTGGGCTTCACGCAGCTGGAAGATCGCATTCAGGTTCGCCTGAGCCCCGCTACGAGCGATGCCGAGCGCAATGCTCGCCAGCACGTCGTCATCCGATCCGCCACTGGCGAACAGATGACGATCCCGCTCAAGGCTGGCCAAACCTGGGCCAGCACCGAACTCACCGGCGACCTGGCCAAGGCCAAAGCCCTGACGATCAGCGTCGACTAAACAGCCCTACTGAACCGGATCACCATTGGCGTCGACGATGTGGACGTCGCCGATGTTGAGTTCGCGTACGCCCTTCTCGATCTTGGAACGGTCGCCCACGATCACCCACACGTGGTTCTGGTTGGGGATGATCGTCTTGGCCATTGCCTCGACCTCGGCTGGCGTCACCGCGCGATAGGTGTCGGCGTACTTGTCCCAGTAATCGCTCGGCAGGTTGTAGAGGTGGATATCCTGCAGCGATCCCAGAACGGCGCCTGCCGTTTCCCAGCGGCTGGACATGCCAAGCAGCGTGTTGGTGCGGGACGTATTGAGCTCGGCCGGCGTCGGCGGCTTGCGGCCCACAATGTCGGTCAGCTCCTTGCGAAGCTCGATCAGCGCGCCCTTGGTGGCGTCTGTCTGCACCGGCGCCGAGACGAGGAAGGTGCGCGGGCCACGGCCGCTGCTAGTCAGGGATGAGCGCGCGCCATACGACCAGCCCTTGTCCTCGCGCAGGTTCATGTTCACCCGGCTGGTGAAGTTGCCGCCGAACAGAGCGTTGAACGCCGATACGCGGGTATCGTCCGCCGGATTGCGCGGTGGTTGCGGCGTGCCGACGAGGATGACCGACTGCGCCGAGTCCGGCCGATCGACGATGTAAACCACGGGCTTGCTCGGGCGGACGCCATTGGCGACCTGCTCGCGCTTGTTCGGCGCAACAGCCCAGTCCTTCAGCGCCGCTTCCAGCTTCGGCGTGATCTCCGCCAGCGTCGTGTCGCCGACAACAAACAGCGTCGCGTTGTTCGGGCCATACCACGCCTTGTGGAAGGCGGCCGTATCAGCCGGCGTCAGCGCCTGGATCTTCTGCGGCGTGACGAGGTGGCCATAGGGGTGGTTCTCGCCCCACAGCACTTTCGACATCACGCGCTGACCGATCGACGCCGGATCGCGCAGCTGCGCCTGCAGGCTCTGAACCGTCTGCGCCTGCACGCGCTTGAAGTCCGCCTCGCGGAACGCCGGATTGCGCAGGACATCCGCCCAGATCGCCATGACGGAATCGAGCGTCGGCGTCAGCGCGGAGAACTCCACGGTCGAGCTTTCGCCGCCGCCGCCCGTGCCGACATAGCCGCCGAGACGATCGAGCTCGTCTGCGATCTGCAGCGCCGTGCGGGTCGTCGTGCCCTCGTCCATCATGTTGGCGGTGACGCTGGAAAGGCCATCCTTGATCGTCGCCTGATCGGCCGGATAGCCGGTGTCCAGCAGCATCGAGACGCTGACCTGCGGCACGTCATGCCGCTCAACCAGCATGACCTTCACGCCGTTCGACAGCGTCGCGGTCTGATAGGACGGGAAGTCCGCATCCGCGACCGCGCCCGGCGCCGGCATTTTCGAGCGGTCAACCGCCGGGCTGAAAGCAGCCGGATCGCCAAACGGCAGAACCGTCAGCGTGTAGGAGCCACGCGTAAGCCATTTGCGCGCCGCGGCCTGAACCGTCGCCGGCGTGCCAGCTTCGAGGCGATCGAGCGACGCCTTCCAGCCGTTCGGATCACCCGTGATCATTTCCCACTGCGCCAGCTGGCTTGCCTTGCTGGACGTGCTCTCGAGACTGGAGATCACGCCGGAGACGGTCGACACGATATTCTTGTCGATTTCCGCCTGCGTCGGGCCGCTAGCGATCAGCTTGTTGAGCTCCTCATGGATCGCAGCCTCGATCTTCTTGAGATCGGCATCCGGCTTGGCCGTGACCAAGATCGTGAACTGGCCCGAAAGCTCGCTCTGCGGATTGCTGACGAACACGCTGGTGGCGACCTGCTCGTCGAACACCAGTCGCTTGGTCAGGCGCGCATTCCTGTCGCCGCCGAGCGCGGCCGCAACGTGATCCAACTGCTCGCCATCGGGATTGCCGAGTTCGGGCACGTTCCAGGTCATGTAGATGCGCGGCTGGGCCACGCGGTCATACATGATCTCGCGCTGGTTATCGGCGAGCGGCGGCACCCATGCCTTGGGCTGGGCCACCGGCGGTCCCGGCGGAATCTCGCCGAAGAACTTCTCGACCTGCGCCTTCGCCTCTTCCGGCTTGATGTCACCGGCAACGACGAGAATGGCGTTCGACGGCCCGTACCAGGTTTTGAACCAGTCCTGCACGTCCGACATCTTGGCCGCGTTCAGGTCTTCCATCGAACCGATCACGGTGTGGTCGTACGGGTGACCATCCGGATAGGTCGCCTCGACCTGCCGATCATAGACCTTGCCATAGGGCTGGTTCTCGCGCTGGCGCTTCTCGTTCTGCACGACGCTGCGCTGTTCATCGAGGCGAGCCTGATCGACAGCGCCGAGCAGATAGCCCATGCGATCGGATTCCAGCCACAGGATGGAATCCAGCGCGCCCTTCGGCACCGTCTGGAAGTAGTTGGTGCGATCGGTGTTCGTCGTGCCGTTTTGGTTGGTCGCGCCGATCTGCTGCGTCGCCTTGAAGAAGTCGTCGTTGAAGTGCTGCGAGCCGTTGAACATCAGGTGTTCGAACAGGTGCGCAAAGCCGGACCGACCCTTCGGCTCGTTCTTCGATCCAACGTGATAGACAATGTGCACCGTAACGGTCGGCGTCTTGTTGTCCTCATGCACGATCAGCGTGAGGCCGTTCTTCAACGTGTATTTCGTGAACGGGATCTCGTACTTCATCGCCGCAATCTTCGCGACGGTCGGATCGCGCGCGGGCGTGTCAGCCGCATCAGCCGGCTGCGCAGAGATCATCGGCGCCGCGTAGGTTCCTGAAGCCGGCCCCGTCGAGCAGGAAGCCGCCAGCAACGACGCCAGAACGCCCGCGACAGACGTGATGGTTTTCGACATCTCACACACCCTTATTCCGGCTTCTTTCCGTATCCGGACCAGTCTAGGGGCGCGCATTATCGGGAAGCAATAAAATTCCCGTCAGCTCTCCGGTCCGTAGATTGTCCCACCCCGCGCCGCGTATTCGCGCAGCACGGCTGCCCCCTCCGCGCGAAGCAGGCCCGACTGGAACACCACGCCGCGCGCTTCCATCTCGACGCGCAGCTGCTCCGTCCCCGCGCCCTCGCTGAAGCCGACAGCTTCCGCGTCTTCCTTCAGCGCAGCCGAAACGATCCGCCCGATCTCCGCCCAGTGCGACGCTCCCAGGCACATGATGCAGGGCTCGCAGGACGTGAAGAGCGTCACGCCGCCCGCCTCCGCCAGCCGCCGCCCCGCCAGCGAGATCGCCACCGTCTCCGCGTGCAGCACCGGGTTGCCGCTCGTCATGGCGAGGTTCACGCCCACCGCGATGATCTCACCGGTCGAATCAAGCCGGATCGCAGCCCCGAACGGACCGCCAGAACCCCTCGCGACATTTTCGCGCGCGGCGCTCACCGCCAGCTGCATGCACGCCTCGTCGGACGCGGGAGCCGCCGGCAGCGATATCCCCGACAGCCAGTCCGGCAACCTGATCTCCGAGACAGCTGAAGGCATCCTGTCCACTCCTCTGGCCACGCCTGCGGGCAAAAATCGGCCTGCGATCAAGACGAATCGGCCGTCACAATTCCAGCTCGCCGCCGCCGCTTCCACTGTCACATTCGGCCGGCGAAAACCCGCTCGCGACTGTCACACAACTAATGGATGCGGAATCTGAACGTCTGTTGGCAACCCACTGAAGGCCCGCAAGATTTTATTTACATGCTCGTTCTATAGACCTATATACATCGCGCCGGCGGACATCGGCTCGAGGCTCTGCGCCTTGATTCCACGTGGCGTCTGAACTTCCCAAGGGTTCCCACTGAAAGGAACCCGCTCCTCAAAAGAGGAGCTCCTCCGAAAGAGGTGGGGTTTGGATGACGTGTGCGGGTTGAGAGGCAGACTTAACGAGTTGAAAGCCCGTACTAACGCCGGATTGGGTTCAACAACTATCAGGGGTGTACGTGAATTGCTCACGTTTCATACGCCCCTGGACCTGGTCCGGGAACGACTCCCTGAAAAGCCGGTTGCATGCGTGCGACCGGAACGGGTGTCGATAGCGGCTTCATGGTTCAGGGATAACTTTCCGGGCGAAGTCCTCTACGCAGTGAAGGCGAACCCTTCGCCGTGGGCGCTTGATGCGTACTACGCGCAAGGCCTGCGTGGCTTCGACGTCGCATCCGAAGAAGAGATCAAGCTCGTCACGTCGCGCTATCCAGACGCGAAGCTGGCGTTCATGCATCCGGTCAAGTCGCGCAAGGCTATCGAGCGCGCTTACTTCGAGCATGGCGTCCGCACCTTCTCGCTGGATTGCGAAGCTGAGCTCGAGAAAATCGTCGCCGCTACCCAGCGCGCCGATGACCTCACGCTCGTCGTGCGTCTTGCGGTCAACAACTCTGACGCGGTTTACGCGCTGTCGAACAAGTTCGGCGCGTCGGAAACCGATGCAGCGCCCCTTCTCCAGAAGGCGCGCGGCTATGCCGATAATCTCGGCGTCAGCTTCCACGTTGGTTCGCAATGCATGAACCCGTCGGCCTTCCGTGATGCGATGGACCTTGCGTCCCGCATCATCGTGAAAGCGGGCGTCATCGTCGACGTCGTGGACGTTGGCGGCGGCTTCCCGTCGGCCTACCCGGGCATGACGCCGCCGGACCTCGAGCTCTATGTCAACGTCATCAAGTCGGCCTTCGAAGGAATGCCGGTCGCGATGAACGCCAAGCTGTGGTGCGAACCCGGCCGCGCGATGGTTGCAGAATCGACGTC
The DNA here is from genome assembly GCA_965229115.1 of Hyphomonadaceae bacterium. Taxonomy (GTDB): domain Bacteria; phylum Pseudomonadota; class Alphaproteobacteria; order Caulobacterales; family Hyphomonadaceae; genus UBA7672. The sequence goes on from CBDDIR010000003.1 coordinate 3,158,613, forward strand.
CATCCTCGCCCGCGTTGAGCTGGTGAAGAACGGCGCCCTGCACATCAACGACGGTTCGTACGGCAACCTGTTCGACGCCGCCCACTGCAAGTGGCCCTTCCCCGTGAAGGCCCACCGCCCGGATGGCGTGTTCGAAGGTGGCGAGCAGACGTTCAAGCTCTACGGCCCGACCTGTGACTCTCTGGATGCGATGGAAGGGCCGTTCACCCTCCCCGCTGACATCCGCGAGGGCGACTACATCGAGTTCGGCATGCTCGGCGCCTATGGCGTCGCGATGCAGACCCGGTTCAACGGTTTTGGTGAGACGGAAGATATCGCCGTCCAGGACCAGCCGTGGACCTCGATGTACTCGGTTGTCGAGAAGCGCCAGCCTGCGGCCCCGCGCCGTACGGCCCGCAAGACCTCGCGCCGTCTCAAGGTCGTATCGTAGTCAAACTGACACAAATCGAAGCGCGGGCCGAATTGAACCCCGGCCCGCGCTTTTCTATTTAGCCAGCGCACTTGACAGCGCTTTTGCGCTTTAAACTCATCCGTACGCTGCTATATCCCCCGCCAAATACAGCTTTCTACCCAAGGCTGGCCGTCGCCTCCTGACGTCCTCATCCCTGGAGACGAACTCCCATGGCCACATCCAAATCCTCCGCCAAGGCAGCGCCGGTCAAAGCCGTCGCGAAGAAGCGCAACAACACCAAAGCCCAACTGCTCGCCAAAACCGTCGAGCACGTCGACATGACGTCGTTCGACGCGCGCCCGATCGTCGACGCGATGCGCAAGATGTCGTTCTCCTCGCGTGACACCGCACGCGCGGCAGACATCTTCGACATGGCGCTCCGCGAAAAAGGCTGCTCGACCTGGCTCATCCTCGCCGGCTCGACCTCGGCTGGCGGCTGCATGCACGTGTACCGCGACATGGTGAAGTTCGGCATGATCGACGCGATCGTCGCCACCGGCGCCTCGATCGTCGACATGGACTTCTTCGAAGCCCTTGGCTTCAAACACTACCAGGCGGCCAACTCGGTGGACGACAACGTCCTGCGCGAGAACTACATCGACCGCATCTACGACACCTACATCGACGAAGAAGAACTGCAGGCTTGCGACCACACGATCCTCGAGATCGCCAACTCGCTCGAGCCGCGCGGCTACTCCTCGCGTGAGTTCATCCACGAGATGGGCAAATGGCTTGCCGCCGGCAACGCCAAGAAGAAAGGCTCGCTGATCCAGACCGCCTACGAAGAAGGCGTTCCGATCTTCTGCCCGGCCTTCGTGGACTCCTCGGCCGGCTTCGGTCTGGTGAAGCACCAGAAGGAACGCGCCAAGGCCAAGAAGCCGTACATGATGCTCGATGCGATCGCGGACTTCCGCGAACTCACCGACATCAAGATCGCAGCTGGCACCACCGGCCTCTTCATGGTCGGCGGCGGCGTTCCGAAGAACTTCGCGCAAGACACCGTCGTCTGCGCCGAGATCCTCGGCGTCGATGCCGAAGTCCACAAATACGCCGTGCAGATCACCGTCGCTGACGTCCGCGACGGCGCCTGCTCGTCCTCGACGCTGAAAGAAGCAGCCTCGTGGGGCAAGGTCTCGACCACGCACGAACAGATGGTCTTCGCTGAAGCCACCACCGTCGTGCCGCTGATCGGCTCCGACGCCTACCACCGCGGCGCTTGGAAGACCCGCAAGAAGCCGAAGTGGGCCAACCTCTTCAAATAAGCTGATCCAGCTTCGGCCGGATCGCATCTACCCTAAACGAAAGGGCGTCTGGTCACCCAGACGCCCTTTCTGTTTCCGCAAACCACCACAGACCAACACCCACCACCGTCATTCCTGCGAAAGCAGGAACCCAGGTGCTCCACCCACAGCTTGTCATCCCGGCCGCAGCGAAGCGGAGAGCCGGGACCCATCGCGAGAGCACGACAGCGGCTCAATGGTTCTCGGATAGCGCTCACGCGCTTCCGGGATGACAACCTCAGGCGTGAGCAACAAAGGGGAGTCATTCTCGGCCCTGTGCCGAGAATCTCGGTTGGACCATCAGCGGGACACGCAGCTTATCCCCACCACGCACAAACCAAGATTCTCGGGACAAGCCCGAGAATGACGCCCGTGGAGTTCCATCAGATTCCGCGGAATCCAACACGCGAAGTGTAGGACAGCGATCCCGCAAAACCCACGTTCACAACGGCATTCCAACAATCTGCTGTAGGACAGCCGGAACCACAAACCCGCAGCCCATCCCCCATCTGGTAAAACACACACGCCCCGACAGAGGGAGATCTTGGAACGCGACCGGGCTCAAGATGTCGAGGCAACTGGCCGGCGTGGCTGTGACGGTGTTGGGGACACTACCGAGCCCCTTCAAGGAAGTCGTGGGACTGGGACATAGGCGTATTCGACCTCAACCCGGCGACAGCGGCGAAACGAACTGCACGGCACTGCCTCCGGATAACCGGAGGGCCCGGGGGACACGGAATCCTCCGACACGCTGAACCGGTCACTGGCAATGGAGCTAAGGCCCCTGGGGCTTCCCCCTTGGTGTGTCGATCAGCAACTCCAATCGCCATCACCGGGAAGAACGGCCGGATTGGGGCGCGTGATGCACGCGCAATCGCCTGCGGAAACGCAGGCACAGGCACTACCCACGGCGCAACCATCCCGCGCCCCGCTCCCTCATGCCGATGAGGGGGAAGACTGCAGCATCCCGGACAGCGCGCGCTGGTCCGAACGAGATTTGCTGTTTGAAATTCGAACCCGCGCTGACCTGCCCCCGCCGTGCTGTCAGCATCATGGCCTCCCCCGCTTGCAGCAGTCACACGGCGGCGCAATCCTGTGGGCATAAGGACGGACCATAAGGACGGAGAGGACACACCCCATGATCGGCTACGCAATGCTCGGCACCAACAACTACGACAAGGCGCTGACCTTCTACGACACCGTGCTCGCCCCGGTTGGCGGCAAGCGCATGATGGACTTCGGCTCCCAGACAGTGTTTGGCACAGACAAGGGCGGCGCGATGCTCGGCGTCGGCAACCCTTACAACAAGGAGCCCGCCACCTGGGGCAACGGCACGATGATCGCCCTGCAGATGCCGTCGCAGGAAAAAGTGCACGAAGTCTATGACGCCGCGCTCAAGGCCGGCGGCACGTGCGAAGGCCCGGCCGGCGCACGTGGCGACACCTTCTACGCCGGATACTTCCGTGATCTCGACGGCAACAAGCTGTGTGCATTCTATTCGCCGGGCATGTGAGCCTTGCCCGTTTGCCGGTGACATGATTCCTTCCCTGCAAAACGCAGGGAAGGACGCCCGCTATGATCGGCTACACCACCGTCGGCGCAAAAGACCTAGGCAAGGCGCTGGAGTTCTATGACGCCTTCCTCGGCGAGCTTGGCGGCAAGCGCGTCATGGAAATGAAGAACGGCCAGCTCTACGGCTTTGCCCAGGGCCCGCTCTTCGGCGTGACCAGGCCGCATGACGGCAACACCCAGAACTGCGGCAACGGCAACATGATCGCCCTGCGCTGCGCGTCGAAGGAAAAAGTCGAAGAACTCTACAACACGGCCCTGAAGCTCGGCGGTACGGACGAAGGCAAACCCGGCGACCGCGGCGGCGGCTTCTACGGCGCCTACCTCCGCGACCTCGACGGCAACAAGCTCTGCGTCTTCACAATGGGCGGCTGATCCGGGGGCGGCTAACGCGCCAGCAAGCCTTCGCTCAAACGCTTCACGGCCGCCGACTGTGCATCTGTCGGCGCGCCGTGCAGCTCGACAGCCTGCAGCGCCATCTCCACCAGCTCTTGCCGCTCCGTCTGATCTAGCGAGTCAGACCACAGCGGCATGAAACGTCGAATGATCTCGTTGGTATCCGGCACCTGCCCCGACGCCCAGGCGGCGAACGCCATAGCGTCGCTCCGCTCCTGCTTGCCCATCCGGCACGTCGTCTCAAGCATGCTGCCGATCTGGTCTTCGTCAGCCAGCACCACCGGCCGGCGCAGGGACATGAGACTGTAGATCAGCGTCGCAGCCGCCATGCCCGGCGTATCCACGCCTGCAAGTACTGAAGTGCCCGCACGATGCTTGAACCGCGCCCGGCTGATCATGCCGCGCGCCTTGCCCGCTGCATCGATCACGGTATCAGCCGCACCCTTCACCTGCTGCGCACGCCACCACCACACGCCAATTGCGCCGATGATCGCGACCAGCAGAGCAAGAACAGGCATCGCAATTCCCCAAAAATGCGTGCCTCAACTATCGACCCGCAAACTGCGTCCGTCAAACCTCGCTTGGCGTTCGCTCACGTGTCACCTAACCTCCGCTCAAGGTTGAGGGAGGCAATCATGCCAATGCACGCGCAGATTCTCTGCATCGGCGGCAACATCCTGTTCGCGCTGGTCTTCCTGATCGCCGCGCAACAATCGCTCGCCGAAGGCAGCTACGGCCTCGCCAGCTTCATGACGTTGCTCGCGGTCTCCGCAATCTATTCCTGCTGGGTGCTTCTCAAATTCCGCCGTTACCTCTCGGCCGAGGAAACGCTGGAGCGCGAACTCCACATCGAGCAGCTGCGCGCCGAACTCGACCAACTCCGCTCCGACAACCGGAACGCCTGAGCCTGAACGAAAACGGGCCGCGCTTGTGGCGCGGCCCGCAATCAGTGTTCATCTACCGGCAGATCAACCGCCTGTCAGCGCGCCCTGCTTGCGAGCGAGGCTGTCGAGCGCGGAGCGGGCTTCGGGATCACCGCCGCCATTGCCGCCGCCCGAGCGTTCGCCGTCATTGCGACCACGGCGTCCCCGACGGCGACGCGAACGTCCGCCACCCTCTTCGCCGTCCTGCCCAGCTTCCTGGTCGCCCTGCGAAGAGTTGTCCTGAACTGCCTGGACTTCGACTTCAGCGCGATCGCCATCGTCACCACGATCGCCATCATTGTCGTCATCGCCATCATCGTCGTTGGACTGATCGTCCATGACCTTGAGCGCGTCCTGCGTATCGCTCGTCGACATGCCGCCTTCGATCGCGTGGGCCTGGCCTTCGCCGGGCTGTTGCGATTGCTGCATGCCGCCTTCGCCGTTCTGCTGAGCCAGCAGACGGTCACGCGGCATCGTCGCCGCCATGACGCGGTAATAATGCTCTGCGTGCTGCAGGAAGTTCTCGTACCTTACGCGGTCGCCGCCCGACTGGGCGTCACGCGCGTACTGTGCGTACTTCTCGTAAATCTGCGCAGCGGTGCCACGGATCTTAACATCCGGACCGTTGCTCTCCAGCGATCGGTTGCCGTGATTGTGGTTATTACCGCCACCACCACCGCCGCCGCCGGGCTTGCGCCCGCGCCCCCGCTGACGCTTCATGAAACCATCCCTGATCTTCAGAGTATTCGCCCCAGTTGGACGGAGTTGGGGTTTGCAATTCGCGCAAACCCAAGCGGACGCTTGGCCGATCTACCTAGATATTCCAGGAATCGCCTGCAGTCCGTCGATAAAGACGCTAGCCTGTTTGATGCGCCCCGCCAAGTGATTTCCTGAGGAAATTACAAGGCTGCTTTATGGTTTACAAGGCTCAAGGCGCCCTGCGACCGAATGCTACGCGCTCAATCCCGGCGAGATCACAGTGAACCGCGATGTCCGAGAGACCGGCTTGCCGCATCAACATGGTTACGGCTGGAGCCTGTTCAATACCGAATTCGAAGCCAATGCAGCCGCCCGGTTTCAGCCATCCCGGCATCGCCGCGAGGATGGCGCGATAAGGGTCAAGCCCATCGCCCCCCGGCGTCAGCGCCATGCGCGGATCATAGTCGCGGACATCACTCGCCAGCCCGGCGATATCGCTCTCGGGGATATAGGGAGGGTTGGACATCACCAGATCGAAGCTGGCCGCGAGCGGCGCATCCCAGCTGCCTTCGATGAACGACACGCGATCGGAAACACCCAACGCCTCGGCATTGCGTTGCGCTATCGCGATCGCCTTCGGCGAGAGATCCACACCCACCCCGCTCGCATCGTTCCGCTCGGCCAGCACCGACAGCAGGATACAGCCCGACCCCACGCCAAGGTCGAGCACGCGGCCACCCTTGGGGAGGGAGGCAAGGCCCTGCTCCACCAGCAGCTCTGTCTCCGGCCGCGGATCGAGCACGTCGGGCGTCACGATAAAGCGCCTGCCATAGAAATCCCGCCAGCCACGGATGCGCGACACAGGCTCGCCAGCAAGCCGCCTCTGGATCAGCGCCTCGAACGCCGTCAGCGCCACCGGATCAACCGCGTCCGTCTCGCGCAGGATCACGTCCAGCGGCTCGATCCCAAGCGAATGGGCCAGCAGCAAACGCGCATCGCGCGGTGCGCCCTCCACGCCTGCTTCCGCAAGACGGCCCGCCGCCTCGCGCATCATGTCCCGCCAGCTACAGTGGAGCGTCATGGCTTCAGCGCGTCTTCAGCAGGCTGGTAGGCAAGCTCGAGCTTCTGCTCCAACAACGCCGCATCTCCCGCCAACTCACGGCCGTAGGCAAAGCGTGCATCCGCTCCGCTCGCCAGCTTGCCAGCGCCGTGGATCAACCCAAACCGGCACTCGCCGCTCCACGCCGCGACCGGTGGCGCTGCTCCCGCAGCCGTCACGACACCGCAATCCCCAACCGGCGCATAGCGCTCGTCTTTATTGAGGAAGACCTTGCGATCCTTCATCGACAGCACAGCTTGCGACGCCTTCGTCACTGGTTTGCCCGGTTTAATCTCGCCCTGAAGACCGAAGCCACGGTTCTCCCAGTCGGCCACAACATCCGCACTGTCCAAAGTCGCGCTTGCGATCTCGCCCCGCCCTTCCTTCGCCTTGCCCGTATGAACCCACGAAATGCCAAGTCCGAACATCTCGCTCGCCGCCGCAGGCGAAAGTCCCAGCGATGCCGAATAATCCTTAGACGCCTCGGCATAGGCGCCCCGGCGCAATTGCAGATAGCCGCGCGCACTCAGCGCGCTTGCGCTTTTCGGCGCAAGACGAACGGCTGCATTGCACGCAACCAGCGCACCATCGAGGTCATGATTGGTCAGCGCGAGGTCGAAGCAGAAATTGGTCTGCAGCCCCGCATCATCCGGGTTCAGTTTGACGGCCGCGCGATAATCGCGAGCAGCGAGGTCAGGCTGGCCCAGCTGGTCGAAAAGCTGCGCACGCTTTGCATGAACCGCCACATCGCCCGGCGCGGCTGCGATCGCGGCCGCATGCGCCGCCAGCGCATCAACATAACGCCCCGCCGATGCGGCTGCAGCGGCCTCATCGAGCAGCCCCTTGGCCGTCCCCGTCTGCGCCAATGCAGGCGTCGCAACGCCGAGCGCAACACCGGCAATCAGTGCGATCCGCTTCAGGCCGCGCGTGTTTCTGATCATGTCCGGTCCGCCGCCCAACGCGTCTTAACTGTCCAACCGCCGCCACTGTGGGTTTGCGGCCAATTCCGTCAATGGGCGCAACTCAGCCCTGCTGCGCATCAGGCAGTTTCCGTGATGGCCCGCCATGCGCTAGAAAGCCCGCATGACAGACACTTCCCGCCTCGACGCGCTCGAAATCCGCATCATGCATCAGGATGCAGCGATCGATGATCTCAACAAGGTGATCACCTCCCAGTGGAAGGAGATCGACCGCCTGACGCGCGAGATCCTGAAACTGGAAGATCGGCTCTCAACCGCCGAGATGACGATGGATTCAAATCCCGCCGACGAACCGCCTCCGCCACACTGGTAGAGATCACGCCGCCAGCGTGTCGCCCAAAGCCACACGACCGCTCTGAGAAATCGAGAAATACGTGCCCAGCGTGTCGCGACCGAAGTGCTCGCGCAGCTGACCGACCATGTCGATGTCGCGCTCGCCTGTTTCCAGGTTCACATGCGTCGCCACGCAGCGGACGATCGGCTTGAACAGTGTCAGCTCCGCCCCGCCCAGCTGCAGCTTCTGGTTCGACACCCACTCATCTTCCGCCCACGGCTTCAGGCCATCGACATAGACGTTGGCGCGGAAGCGAAGCGGATCGACTGGTTGGCCGATAGCGCGCGCCACGTCCCGCACGCTCGCCAGGTTCATCACCGAGATATAGCCCTGCGGATGATCCATGAAGCGATAGCCCGGCGGGCTCTCGAGAACACGCAGCTTGCCGGGCGCATCCTCGCCCAGAAACGCCTGCAGGAAATTCTCGATCGCGCTGCGGCCCTCTTCCGTATCCAGCCGCGTCTCAACGCCAAAGCCATGGGCATCGCCGAGGTGGAACGTACCCGTGGCGTCATCGAGCCGCGTCTTCACACGCGCAAGTGCGGGAAAGCGCGCCAGCACCGTAAAGCGCTGCTTCGAAATGTGCTTGGGCTTTTCCGGATCGAACCCGGATGGACCAACCTCGATCGCGTAGTCGCGGTCACGCGGGAAGTAGGCGCCGGCCTCAAGCTGGACAGACGACATCTGTTCGGGCGTGAGCCCTTTCACCGGATGGCGATAGATGCTGTCGACTGTCCCGCGCATGAGCGGAATTAGCCCCTGCCACGATAGGGCGCAACGCCGGTATCGGGCAGCCAAAGTGCTTCGGGCGGCTTGGCCGTCTGCCAGAACACGTCGATCGGAATGCCGCCGCGCGGATACCAGTAGCCGGCAATCCGCAGCCAGGTGGGATCGAGCAGGTCGACCAGCCGCTTGCCGATCGCCACCGTGCAATCCTCGTGGAAGGCGCCGTGGTTGCGGAAAGAGGTCAGGTAGAGCTTGAGGCTCTTGCTCTCCACCAGCCACTCGCCCGGCACATAGTCGATGACGAGATGCGCAAAATCGGGCTGGCCGGTCACCGGGCAGAGCGAGGTGAACTCGGGCGCCGTGAAGCGCGCCAGATAGAGTGTGCCCGGATGCGGATTCGGCACGCGCTCCAGAACTGCCACTTCGGGCGAAGCGGGCTGTGCTGAATTTGTGCCCAGCTGTGTGAGGCCGGAGAGCGGATCGGAGGGGTGGGTCGGGGTATTCATGCTGCTTGTTCGCGCTGCAGCGAACGTTCTGCAAGCGGTATTGCGCGATTGCGGCAAAACGAACTGGACGATTTGCGTTTCACCGAAGAAAATCCCTTCCTATACTGGATGTTAATGTCGCCAGACCTGTCGCTGTCAGGGTGACGAATCTAGCTCTCAAACGCGTGATTGAGGCGCTCGGACGCTGCGAGATAGCACCGATATTGCCTAATTGTTGTGCAAACCCACCCCTGCAGGTGTCATGAAATTGTGCGGATGCGCTGCGGCGCACAATCCAGACGGGAACGTGCTTCAGGTGTGTCCGGTCTCATCGCCAAGGTCCGGCTCGAGGAAGGGTGCGTACCCCAGCGCGCCCAGCCTGCAACCCCGCCTGCGGGTCGGTTCAACGTGAGGGGAAAAAAGGATAAAAAATGCGCAGCCTCTTGGTACTCGGTTTTATCGCGGCGGTTTCGGCGGCTCCCGCCTTCGCTCAGGAAGTGGCCATCACGGGCAACGTCGCCCTCGCCACTGACTACACCTTCCGCGGCGTTTCGCAATCGGATGGCCCCGTTGTTCAGGGCGGCCTCGACGCTTCGTTCGGCGACTCGGGCTTCTACCTCGGCACCTGGGCCTCGAACATCAACTTCGGCGGCGGCTCGGACCTCGAGCTGGACGTCTATGGCGGCTACAAATTCGCCCTCGGCGCTGTGAACATGGACGTCGGCGTCCTCGGCTACCTCTACCCGAACGCGCAGGACGACGGCGCTGAGCTCGACTACTGGGAAGTGTACGCCAAGCCCTCGATCGCTCTGTCGGACCAGTTCACGGTCGGCGCAGCCTTCTACTACTCGCCGGAATTCACGGGTGAGTCGGGCGACGCGTTCTACTACGAAGCCAACGCTGCCTTCGCTGTCTCGCCGGAACTGTCGTTCTCGGGCGCTGTCGGCGTGCAGACGGTCGACACGGCTGGCTTCTTCGCCGGTGAAGACGACTACACCACCTGGAACGTCGGCGGCACGTACTCCGCTCTCGGCCTCGGCTTCGACCTGCGCTACGTCGGCACCGACGTGGACAACGCTTCGATCTACGACGACCGCGTGATCTTCTCGGTCAAGAAGGCCATGTAGTTTCACTCCCGGCACGCCGGGATTGAAATAACGGTTGCCTGACGGCCATGCCGTCGGAAACAGTAGAGCCGTCGCGGCATCCGCGGCGGCTCTTTCTGTTTCGGAGCATTCTCACAGGCCGGGGGGCCAAAGGCGCGGGGGACAGACATGACTGCCGTCGAAACCCTCCAGCCCGCCATCATCTATCTCGGCGCAGGCCTGGCTGCCGCCCTAGCCTCACGCGCCGTGCGCCTCAGCCCGATCGTCGGCTACCTCGTCGCCGGCCTGGTCATCGGCCCCTCCGGCTTCGGCCTCGTCCAGAACAACGAAACCTCCCACTTCCTCGCCGATCTTGGCGTGGTGTTCCTGCTCTTCGACATCGGCCTGCACTTCTCGCTCCGCGAGATCAGCACCCGCCGTGACGACATGATCGGCCTCGCCCCCCTGCAGATTATCCTCTGCGGCGCAGCTTTCGCCGGCATCGGCTTGGCCTTCGGCTTCCCCTGGCCCGTCGCAGCTCTCGTCGGCGTCTCGCTGGCGCTATCCTCCACCGCCGTCGTCGCGCGCATCCTGTCCGATCGCAACCAGCCCGGCTGCCCCATGGGCCGCTCCGCCACCGCAGTTCTCGTCGCCCAGGACATCGTCGCAATCTTCCTCCTCACCTTCGCAGCCTCCCTCGGCGGCGATCCCGACATGCTGGGGATGGAGGCGCTGATCGTCCTCGGCAAAGCCGTGCTCGCCCTCGCGCTCGCCATCCTCGCCGGACGCTTCGTCGTGCGCCCGCTGTTCGAATCCCTCGCCGCCACCGGCAATCGCGAGACCTTCACGGTCGTCGCCCTCTTCATCGTCCTCGCCGCCAGCGCCGCCACCGCCCGCGCGGATCTCTCGCTCACCCTCGGCGCCTTCCTCGCCGGCATGGCCGTTTCCGACACGCCCTACCGCCACGTCGTCCAGAACGAGGTGAAGCCCTTCGCCGGCCTCCTGCTCGGCCTGTTCTTCATGAGCGTCGGCATGGGCGTGAACCTGCCCGCCATGGCCGCCATCTGGCCCGCCGTCCTGCTCACCGCGCTGGTGATCGTGATCCTCAAGACCGTGGTGGTCTTCATCGCCGCGCGCCTCAATGGCTGGGCCATACCCGGCGCGACACAGCTTGGCTTTCTGCTCAGCCAGGGTTCGGAATTCACCCTCGTCGTCGTCGGCATCGCATCCATCTCCGGCGCCATGCCAGGCACCTGGGCCGGCGTCATCACAGCAGCCGTCGCCGTCACCCTCGTCGCCGCGCCCATCTGGACATCGCTCGGCCTGCACATCGCCAAGATGCTCGCCGAGAACTCCAGGACCATATCAGCGGATGTCACCGACGCGGCAGAGGAAGAACACGTCCTCGTCTTCGGCATGACGCCCGAAGCACGCCTAGCCGCCGCCGCCCTGCGCGACCACCACATCCCCTATGTCGCTGTAGAAGCCGACCCCGAGCGCTTCGTCTCCGCAGCTTCCGACGGCTACACAATCGTCTTTGGCGACGCGAAGGATACGCGCCTGCTCGAGACGATCGGTCCAACGCGCGTCCGCGCCATCGTGCTCGGCGGTTCGGGCATCGCGGCGCCGCAAGCTGTCACAACGGCAGATGGAAAGCCGCCGCCCCGCTTCGTCGCCGTCATCACCGGCGCAGAGCGCGTGCGCCAGGCCGGCATGGGCTATCGCTCACACCTCGCGCACGCCGAACCGCGCGGCGTCGAGCTCGTCACGGATCTGCTGACTGAACTCGGCGTCGATCAGAAAACCATCGCAGACTGGATCAGCGACGAACTCGAACGCCGCGGCCTGAGCGAAAAAAACGACAAGACCGAAGAAACCGAAGCCGCCTGATCGGCGCTCTCAATCGACAGTTGCGACGCGGCGCATCCGCGGTTCGGCCAGCTTCACGACAGCTACGGCCAGCGCAGACTTCAGCACCATGCCGATCATGAACGGCGCAACGCCGCCATCCCACGCAGCCTCCGGCCCGATCAAAGTCGCCAACCGCATCCAGCCCGCCAACAGAATGATCGCGTGCCCCGCCAGGAACACCAGCGACATGGCGAGCCAGCCACGCATCGCCGGCTTCTCCGTCAGCCAACCGCAGACGAACGCCGCAATCACCATGCCCGCGAGATAGCCCGCTGTCGGTCCGGAGAAGTGATCCAACCCACCCGCGCCATCAGACAGCAGCGGCAAACCTGTCGCCGCGAGCGCCAGCCAGGTGATCACGCTCGCCGCCGCCAGACGCGCGCCGGCCAGCCCTGCCACCGCCATCACCGCAAACGTCTGCAGCGTCATCGGCACGGGATACATCGGCGCCGAGATCCACGACGAAGCCGCGATCATCAGGCTCCCTGCGAGCACAGCCGCAATGCCCCATGTGACCGGCCTGTCAGCCAGCACGGCGCGCAGGGGCGCAATATGGCCCGGTGACATGATAACTCCCCAACTTCCCCACCAACCTGACGAGAAAACTAGCGCATCATCCCGCCACGGCTCCGCGCCGTGTTGCCGCACATGCAGAGCTGGTTCCATGATCCGTGCGCGGGATTTGCGCGTACACTCGCCGCACGGGAGATTGGACTGACCGGTACATCAACACGCGCGGGATTTGTCGCGCTGGCTCTTCTCGCCAGCGCAACGACCGCGTGCGCTTCCCGCGAAATTCCCATCGCAAAGCTGGCAACAGAATACAGCCTGCCCGCGTCCCACACATTCGAGCCATCGCCCGGCGTGCGCGTGCACTACACGGACGAAGGCAATCGCGAAGGACGCACGCTGATCCTCGTCCATGGCTTTGCCGCATCGGTTCATGCGTGGCGACCATGGATCGAGCGCCTGAAGACAGACTACCGCCTCGTCGCGATCGACCTGCCCGGCCACGGCCTCACGCAGACGCCGCAAGGCTATCGCTCCACACTCGAAGGCAACGCTGCCCTGATCGATGCGCTCGCCACGGAGATCGGCGCACGCAGCTTCGTTCTTGCGGGAAACTCCATGGGCGGCGCCGTCTCGATTGCTTACGCGAAGGCGCATCCGGAAAGACTGGATGCACTCGTGCTCGTCGACGCCGCCGGATGGCCCGGCGACAAAAGTAGCCCGCCCGGTTTCGCATCCCTCTTCAACAACTCCGTCGGGCGCTGGTTCATCAAGCTGTTTGACCCGCGTCTCTTTGCAACCGGCGGCCTCAAGTCCGCCTATCACGATGAAGCGCTGGTCACGGACGCGTTGGTTGATCGTTACGTCGATCTCGCCATGGCCGAAGGACATCGCGACGTCCTGCTCACGCAGCGCACGCAACCTGTCCCGCCGTGGACGCCGGTCGACTTCCACGCCATCCGCGTGCCCACACTGGTCATGGCGGGCGAGGACGACGCGCTCATCCCTGCCGAAAATTCCCGCGCCATTGCAGCTGCAATCCCCGCCGCGAAACTCATCATCTATCCAGATGCGGGCCACCTCCCGATGGAGCAGCTTCCGGATGCAACGACGCGCGATCTCCGCGCCTTCCTCGCTGCGCTCGGCCCGCCTGACAGGCGAGCACAGACGCTCCGCTGATGCTTTTTGCCTCCGCCGCCCTATCTGAAAGCGCGAAATAGGCAGAACTCACCGCGCAACGCTCTGGCGCGTATTCGCAATATTCTGGCATAACCGGCCCCGTTGGCTCAGGAGATCGGCATGAAGATTGGCGTTCCCAAGGAGATCAAGACGCAGGAATATCGCGTCGGCCTGACACCCGAGAGCGTGATGGAGCTGACGCGGGCCGGACACGATGTCTTCGTCCAGACCGGCGCCGGTCTTGGCCTGGGCGCCAGCGACGACGACTACGTCAAAGCCGGCGCGCGGATGCTCGACACGGCCGCCGATGTTTTCGCCACCGCCGAAATGATCGTGAAGGTGAAAGAGCCCCAGCCCATCGAGTGCGCGATGCTCAAGCCGCACCACACGCTCTTCACCTACCTCCACCTCGCTGCCGATAAGCCGCAAGCCGAAGCGCTGATGAAGTCCGGCGCCACCTGCATCGCCTACGAAACCGTCACCAACAAGGCAGGCCGCCTGCCGCTGCTCCAGCCGATGAGCCAGGTCGCCGGCCGCATGTCGATCAATGTCGGCGCCTATGCCCTGATGAAAACCAAGCGCGGCCGCGGCCTGCTGCTCGGCGGCGTGCCGGGCGTGCCGCCAGCCAACGTCGTCATCCTCGGCGGCGGCGTCTCCGGCGTCCACGCCGCTGAAATGGCGATCGGCGCCCGCGCCAACGTCACCGTGTTCGACCGCTCGATGCCGCGCCTCGAGGAACTCGACGTGCAATTCGCCGGCGCCGTCGACACTGTCTATGCAACGCAGGCCGCCATCGACCGCGCCGTCATCGAGGCTGACCTCGTCATCGGCGCCGTGCTGATCCCGGGCGCCGCTGCGCCCAAGCTGGTGACGCGCGAACACCTCAAGCGCATGAAGCCCGGCGCCGTGCTCGTCGACATCTCGATCGACCAGGGTGGCTGCTTCGAAACCTCGCGCCCGACCACGCACGATGATCCGATCTACGAAGTCGACGGCATCCTGCACTACTGCGTCGCCAACATGCCGGGCGCCGTGCCGCGCACCTCCACCTACGCGCTCAACAACGTCACGCTGCCCTTCGCGCTCGACCTTGCCAATAAGGGCACAAAAGCTGCGCTGAAGGCCGATGCCAACCTCGCCGATGGCCTCAACGTCGCCGATGGCAAGATCACGCACGCGGCCGTGGCGCACGACCTCGACCTCCCCTTCGCGAAACCCGGCTGGCTCTGATTGCTGAGACAACTGGCGGTCCTTGCAGCACTGACGCTCTCCGCCTGCGGCGGCGAGATGCCCGTGAACATGAAGGACCCGGCGTCAGTCGCTGCGAAGTTCGTCGAGGCCTACAACCAGCGCGATCTTGCGCGCATGTTGCCGCTGGTCGATCAGGTGAACCTCGACGCGGTGAAGGAAGCGCTGGCGCAAGGCCCCGGCAGCGAGCCCTACAACAGCATCTTCAATCCAGACATGGCGCAGATGCTGGCGGAACAAGGCGGCAAGGTCGAAGGCCCCCGCTATGAGCGCCGGGATGCCATCATGACTGTCGGCAAGACCGTGCAAGGCGACGTCTATACGATCGAACTCGGCGAGCGCGATGACGAGACCTGGGTGATCGAGGCCTTCTCGATGATGTCGGAAGCCGAGTTCAAGAACCTGCCGGACAAAGCGCCCGAGAAGCGCTGACGGCTATTCCGCCGCGACCGCACTGGCGACAACGGCCAGTCGTTCATTGATCCAGCTACGCACGAAGGCATTGGTGCGTGACGCTACCCGTGTCGGGAACCGATTGAAGGCGTGTGGCGCATCGGGAACGACGACCAGGCTCGCATTGCCGTTCGCGGCGGCCCAGCGCTCGGACATCAGGCGGCTGTCATCGATCAGGGGGTCAATCGTCCCGCACATGAGCACCGCAGGCGGCAATCGCGAGAGGTCGGCATAGAGCGGTGAGAAAGCCGGATCGCGCCGCTCTTCCTCACTCTTGCCCGGCAGCAGTTTCGCGATGCCGCCCGTCATCGCAGGGCCGTCCAGCACCAGCGTATCGCGCGGCGCGCTACGCACGCTCGGCGTACAGGAAAGATCATACGGTCCATAGAACAGCACCGCGCCACGCAGCCGGCCGAAATCATAGCGCGTGTCGCGCAGCTTCAGGATCGTGCAGGCCGCCAGATGCGCCCCGGCGGATTCCCCGCCGATGAAGATATCGGCGACATCGAACTCAGCCTTGGAATGCTCGAACACCCAGTCCGCCGCCGCCGCGCATTGCGCGATCATGCCCGGCAGATCAATGTCCGGCAGCATCGTGTAGTCGACGCTCACCACCGCCAGACCGCAGTCAGCCGCGATGCGGGCGTTCACCCGGTCGTCCATCGCCGCCGTGCCGATCGCCCAGCCGCCACCGTGATAGTCGACATAGACGCCGCGGATCTCGCCTGCCGGCATCAGGATGCGCAGCGCGGCCGTATGACCCTTCCACTGGATCTTCCGTGTACTGGTCGTAATGCCCCTCACCCCGTGCGGGATGAACGCCGTCTGTGCGCCCAGCATGGTCTGGATCATTAGCTTGCCCAGTGGCGTCGGCGCCCGGAAACGGGGCGCCCAGCGCAGCTGGCGATTCATGCGCCGCGCTTCGTCCAGCTCGTCTTGCGGGAAGTCAGGAAGGGACACCGGCATGCGCAAACCCCGTCTGTCCCATCATAGGTAGGTCTCGCCTTCCCCTTGGGCAACGCCCAAAACGAAAAGGCCCGCTCAACCGAGCGGGCCTTTGTTATCTCAGACAAGTAACAGATCAGCGTGCCGTACTGCCCTTGAAATATTTGAAATACTCGCTGTCCGGGGACATGACGAACGGCGTGCCGGTCTTGATCGATTTGTCATACGCTTCGAGCGAGCGATAGAACGAGAAGAACTCCGGGTCTTTGCCGTAGGCAGCCGCGTAGATCTTGTTGCGTTCAGCATCGCCTTCACCGCGCAGAACCTGGGACTTCTGGTTCGCTTCGGCGAGGATGACTTCCACCTGTTTGTCCGCTTCACCGACGATCGAGAGGTAGAGCCCCTCACCTTCGGCGCGGTACTGGTTCACCTTCTGCTGAAGCTGCGACTTCATGCGCTCGTAAACGCGCTGGGAGTTAGCTTCAGGCAGGTCGGCCTGGCGGATGCGGACGTCGATGATCTCGATGCCGAGCGTCGTCATCTGGGCCTGCAGCGCGGTCCTGATCCGCTGCATCACGCTGGCGCGCTGGCCCGAGATGATGTCCGGCTGGGACACCTTGCCGAGCTCGCCGCGCAGCGCAGCGTTGAAACGCTGACGGAGCTGGGCGAGGCCGTTTTCCATGCTGGTTGCAGCACGGAAGAACTGGGTCGGATCCTTGATGCGCCAGCGAGCGATCGCGTCAACGTTCAGACGTTGCTGGTCAGCCGCGATGATCTCGGCCGAGTCCAGGTCAAAGCCCATATTGCGCTTGTCGTAATAGATCACGTTCTCGACGACCGGCACCTTGAAGTGCAGGCCTGCGCCGCGGGTCGCGCCATCGGCGTTGACCGCATACTGGTACTGGCCGAAGCGCAGCACGATCGCCTGCTGGTCAAGACCAACGATGTAGAACGCGTTCGCGAGGATGATCAGCAGAGCCGCGGCGATGACGCCGCCAATGATGAGGAGCCTTTGCATCGTTATTGCCCCTGGGTCGGCTGTTGGCGACCGCGCAACTGGTCAAGCGGCAGGATAGGCACTGCCCCGGATTTGCCATCCAGGATTGTCTGTTCGGTACGACCGATGACCTTTTCCATCGTCTCCAGGAACATGCGTTCGCGCGTCACGCGCGGGGCTGCACGATACTGGTCATAGACGAGGTTGAAGCGATCGGCTTCACCGCGAGCGTTGGCGACCGAGGCTGCCTTGTAACCTTCGGCTTCCTGGATCACGCGCTGGGCCTGACCTTCAGCTTCCGGCACCACCTTGTTGCGGTAGGCGATGGCTTCAGCTTCGCGCTTGGCCTTGTCCTGCTCGGCGCTGGAGACTTCGCGCTGAACGCTGACGACCTCTTCCGGGGCCGACGCGGCGCGCAGCGAGATCGAGATGATCTCGACGCCCGCTTTGTACGAGTTCAGCGTTTGCTGCATCAGATCGCGCGTGCGGGTTTCGACAACCGTACGACCCGTTGTGGTGATCGGCTCGAAAGCCGAGGTGCCGACGATTTCGCGCATGGCGCTCTCGCCGATCTGCTCGATCAGCACGTTCGCGCCTGAACCGTTCTCGACGTCCACCACGTTGAACAGGTAGTCGCGCGGTTCATAGACGCGCCAGTTGATGACGAAGTCGATGTCGATGATGTTCTCATCGCCCGTCAGCATCAGGTTCGACGTATTGCCGCCACCGATTTCGGTACGGATCTCGGTGTTCACCGGCACGACGATGTGACGCTCGATCGGGTTCGGCAGGCGGATCCGGAAGCCCGGCTCTTCATACCGATGGAATGTTCCGAAACGCAGCACGACGGCGCGTTCCTGTTCGTTCACCTGGTAGATGCCGGTGAACAGCCAGCCGACGATGCCGATGGCGAGAATGATGACCAGGCCGGCCATGCCAAAGCCACGGCCCGAGCCGCTGCTGCCGCCGCCGCCACGGCCGAAGCCGCCGCCGCCATTGCCGCCGCCGTCCTTGCGCTTGAAGCGCTCCTGCATGCGACGCAGCGTTTCTTCGAGGTCAGGGCGGTCCTTGCCACCGCCACCGCCACCACCGCCGCTAGGCTTGTTGCCGGGCTGATTGCCGCCGCCGGGTTTGCCCCACGGGCTCTCGCCACCGCCAGTCGGCTTGTTGCCGTTGGAATTGTTGCCGTTGCCGCCACCCCAAGGACCACCGCCCCCGCCGCTGCCCTTGTTGTCGTTCCAGGGCATAGGCCCGTCCTCCTGAGTGCACGTGTCTGGAGAGTTGTGTCCTCCAGTAGTTGAGCCCGCATTAAAGCCGCTTCAAGGCTGCCGGATAAGCTAGTTTCCCCCTGCAAGCGACTTGCCATCTCTCTGACAAACACGTGATTTACACGGGTCGTAACTTGGTGAACGTCTGGATCTTCATTTCATCGTAACCAGAATTACTTGCTGGATGACCGACAACTCGCCCGAAACTACAACCGGCGCCTGACGCAGCAGCCCAAGCGCTCGCGCCTGGGTTGGCGGATACGCAGCTCGAATCCTGCAATTTTCTGCCCGCACATGCGTCGCCACGTCACGCCACTGACGACGCCTATGCGCACGACCGGCCCGTCTTCCGCGTCTCGCCGGGCGTGCTAAAGCAGGCCGGGCAGGCGGACACTCACGCCTCCCTGTGTGGAGTTGCGATGCCGTCTTCCCTCGAAACATCCGTTCGCGCGGCGCTCGATAGCGTCAGGGACCCGGTCTCCGGCAAGGGGCTCAGCGCGTCCGGCCGCGTGACCGGCCTCGTTGTTCGCGCCGATGGCAAGATCGGCTTTGTTCTCGAGACGGGTGTCGGCTCAGCTGATGAACCGCTTCGCAAGTCGGCTGAAGACGCGGTGGCGCGCGTTGCAGGCGTAACGGCTGTCACCGCCGTGCTTACAGCCGAAGCAACCACCGGCGCGCGCACGGTTGCCCCGCCGCGCCCCGCTCCGATCCCCCGGCCGGCAGCGCCTCCGCCGCCGCCCGCTCCCACGGTCCGCCCCGCGCGGGGCATCGTCGCCGTTGCCTCAGCCAAAGGCGGCGTGGGCAAATCGACGGTTGCCAGCAATCTCGCTGTCGCCGCCGCAAAGTCCGGCCTGCGCGTGGGCCTGCTCGATGCCGACGTATTCGGCCCATCGCTTCCCACCATGTTCGGGACGGTCGGCGTGAAGCCTGAACTGACGGCTGCGAAGAAGATGATCCCGGTCATGGCGCATGGCGTCGCCACCATGTCGATCGGCTATCTCGTCGATCCCGATCAGGCGGTCGTCTGGCGTGGCCCGATGGTGATGTCAGCCGTCAGCCAGCTGATCACCGACACCGAATGGGGCGACCTGGATCTCCTGTTCATCGACACGCCGCCGGGCACGGGCGAAGTCCAGCTCACGCTTGTCCAGAAGCTCCCGCTCGACGGCGCGGTCATTGTTTCCACGCCGCAGGAAGTTGCCCTCGCCGACGTTCGCCGCGGCGTCGGCATGTTCCGCAAGACTGCCGTGCCTGTGCTCGGCGTGATCGAGAACATGGCCTGGTTCGAACAACCGGACGGATCGCGCGCTTACATCTTCGGCGAAGGCGGGGCCCAGCGAACCGCTGAGGAACAAGGCGTTCCGTTCCTGGGCGCGATGCCAATTCTTTCGGCGCTGCGCGAAGGAGGCGACGCAGGCGTGCCGGCCGCGACTGGCACGACCAACGCCGCCGAAGCCTTCCGTCTGCTGGCTGAAGCTGTCAGCGAAGCGCTTGCGGCCTCGCCCAACAAGCCGGCTCCGGCGATCATCTTCGAATAAGCTAGATCGACGCCGCGCCGGTATCGGCAGCGTCTTCGCCCAGTTCCGTAAGCGCCTGCTCGATCGCCTTCAGGTCTTCGCCATCGCGGGATACCGGTGCAGTCATGCCCTCGGTCGTGGCGCGATCGCGGGCCATGGCGTCGGCCTCCATCTGGCGCAGCTTCTTCACCTTCGCTGCGCGATCGATCGTCGTGTCGTGAACGATGGCGTCAACGCGTCCTTTGACGTCGCTTGGCATGTCTCTCTCTCCCGGCTATGCAGAGCGATCTAGGTTTTTCGCGCGGCCTGACAAACTCGACCGCCGCTCGGCGCCCATCTTGCTCCGCTATGAATGCGGAGTTCAGCCTCCTGCCTGCTCCGCGTTGCGGAGTGCTGCATGCCTGCCAAGGCTCTCGCCGTTAACGATTGTGAACGCCCGGCGCGGCAGCGAACCACATCTTTATTGGCGCCTGAACCGCTGATTCTCCTTGCAAGCGCGCGCGCCTCACTTAACGTTTTGTTTACGGCATCGCTCGTGTCCGCTCCGAAGTCTGGAAGCGTTAACGCGAGAGAACGGGAGGCTTGGTCCGGTTTGGCCACACGGCAGATCGGGCGCGGACGGGAGTAGCGTATGGGCCACACAGTTCGACTGCGCGGCGAATTCTGGCCGCAGGACCATTGGGGTCGCGTGACCAACGCCGCCATCGCGCGCGAGCAAATCGCTCAACCCGCTCTCGAAGCCGCCGATGAAGCCGCTGACGCTGCGCTGGAACGCTTCGGCGAACGCCTGCACTCCGTCTATCTCTCCGGCCCCGCCGCGCGCGGCCGTCCGGGCGGCGCTGCCTTCTTCGTGCTGCTCCGTCTCGGCGCGAACGACACGCGCAGCAATGAGAGCTGGGAAACCGCTATCGCTGCACAACTCCGCCGCCGCCATCCGCGCGTTGGACGCGTGGCTGTCGTCGTCTTCAACTGGAAAGATGTCTTCACGACGGACGGCGCCTTCTCGCCCGCCCGCTTCCGCCTGGCCGTTAACTCGGTCTGCGTCGCCGGCCGTAACATGACGCGCATGCTTGCTCCGCAACGCATCGACAGCGCCGCGATGAATGGCGACATTCTCGGCTTCCGTCCGCGCATGCTGAATGCTGCCGGCCGCCTCGCCGCCGCCCGCGCGCCGGATCGCGTCCGCGCCGCAGCCATGGATGCTGGTCACGCCGTGCTCGCCGCCGCCTTCGCGCTCGTGATGGATCGCGAGCAGATGTACACCGAGGACCTCGATCTCCGCCGCGACCTGTTCACGCTGAACTATCCGGGTCGCGCCAAGGATCTCGCGGAAGCCTACGCCATGGCGACCCGCCCCTCGCCTGACGCCATGAAAGCGCTGGTCTTCATCGACAGCGCCTGCCGCTGGCTGACGCCGATGACGGATGCCTGGCTCAACGCCAACAACCCGCAGCGTTCGGAACAACTGAAGGCCTAGGCTCGCGTCAGCGCATACAACTGCGTTTGGCCTTTGACTCATATTAACCATGATAATTATCTAGGCTCAGACTCTTAGGGAGGTGGGCGTGGGTATGTTTCTCGAGAATCTCGAGGATGTGCGGTCTCTGATGATTGCCGAGATCGAGGCGGACATCGCCGGTCACAAACTCTACGTCAGTCCATATTTGAGCTTGATCGGTCGAACGGCTTGGCCGGGCATTTTGCTTGAGGCGGCGAAGGCCGGGGATGATGAAACGTGCGCGAATGGCCTGCGCGCTGGTTCCAACCTTCGCCCGTACACGGAGTACGCTCACCAAGGAACCGTGCGGATGCGGAAAGTGCCCCACAACGCCGCGGAGACTTTTGCATGCGGCGAGTTCAACGTGTTCTACATGCGGGCGACGTGTCGCTTGGCTATCTATCGTCAGATTGAAATCGAAGCATATCGCGGACGATACAGCGCTACGGCGCGGCGCGAGTCTACCATGCTGGAAGGACGCGTACTCAATCCGCACGTCATTCTTGAGGCTTTGCGCAACAGGGTCGATGGTCGAACGAATATCGGACTGGGCGAACCGAATAGCGGCATGACGATCCGACTTTATCCGAGCGCGGCAAACGACCCTTAGCCTCTTTACGGTTCCTTCTTCACGCGGCCGCGTGCGTCCAGCTCTGCGCCGCAGGCGATGCAGGTCGTGCCGCCCCACATCATCTGGTCCATGCTGTTGGGCGTGCGCACTTTCGGCTGCTCGCGACCGCATTTCCCGCACTTCACCGGTTTGCGGAAGACGATGAAGATGATCAGCACCGCGGCCGTGGCGATGCCGCCGATCAACGCCGCCAGGAATGCCTGATCCATTGACTTGTCCTTCTACCGAAAGTCGTTCCCGCAGCGTCACGCCAACGCGCCCATAGACCGCCAGCCTCGCCGCTTCTATCAGGAATGGGACACGGCGGGAGACTGGAAAATGACCACGAAGCTCTATGCGATCGCCAGCGCTCTCGCGCTCACCGCCTGCGCCACGCCCGAGGCGCCCGCTCAACAGAGCAGCAGCGGCCCATCCAGCTTCACCAAGGCCGTTCACGATCAGACGCGGGCCGAACGCCCCTTCTCCGACACGCGTGATTTTGACTTTGCCCAGCGCGGCTTCATCGCGACGCGCAAGGACCCGCTCATCACCACGGCCGCCGGTCAGCCGGTGTGGAACCTCGCCGCGTTCGACTTCCTCAAGGCGGATGTGTCGCCGACCGTGAACCCCAGCCTTTGGCGTCAGGGCCAGCTCATGGCCAAGCACGGCCTCTTCAAAGTCAGCGACACTATCTGGCAGGTGCGTGGGTTCGATCTCGCCAACATCACCTTCGTCAAAGGTTCGACCGGCTGGATCATCATCGACACGCTCGGCTCGAACGAAACCGCCAAGGCAGCGCTTGATCTCGCCAACGAACATCTCGGCGCCCGCCCTGTCGTCGCGCTGATCTACACCCACTCCCACACGGATCACTTCGCGGGCGCGGCTGGTCTTGTGCAGCTGGCTGATGTTCGCGCCGGCAAGGTGCAGGTGATCGCGCCAAAGGGTTTCCTGGAAGCCGCAGTCGGCGAGAACGTTATTGCCGGGCCTGCGATGCAGCGCCGCGCGATGTATCAGTTCGGCGTGCCGCTGCCGAAGGGCGTGGACGGCCTCGTCAACGCCGGCATCGGCCCTGGCCTCTCCACCGGCACAACCTCTCTCATTCCGCCGACAAAGGAGATCTCCGCCACTGGCGAAGCGCTCACCCTCGATGGCGTCAAACTCGTCTTCCAGTTCACGCCCGGCACCGAAGCGCCCGCCGAGATGAACGTCCACTTCCCGGACTGGAAGATCATCGACATGGCGGAGAACGCAAACGCCACCCAGCACAACATCCTCACGCCGCGCGGCGCCGTTGTGCGCGACGCCAAGGTGTGGGCGGAAGGCATCACCAAGGCGCTGCGCCTGTTTGGCGACAGCGATATCCTGATTGCCAGCCATGGTTGGCCGCGCTTCGGCAATAGCGAGATCCGCGACTATCTCGGCAAGCACCGCGACGCCTATGCCTTCCTGCACGACCAGACCGTTCGCCTGATGAACCAGGGCCTCAATGGCGACGAGATCGCCTCGCGCCTGAAGCTGCCGGCGGAACTCGATCGCGAATGGTATGATCGCCCCTATTACGGCTCGCTCTCGTTCAACGCCCGTGCGGTCTATCAGCTCTACATGGGCTGGTACGACGCCAACCCCTCCAACCTTGCGCCCGTGCCGCCCGTCGATACGGGCAAGCGTTATGTCGAGGCGCTGGGCGGCGCCGAGCGCGTGAAGCAGCTGGCCAAATCCGCGATCGACAAGGGCGACTATGCTTGGGCGGCGGAGCTGCTGAACCATGTTGTCATGTCGGACAATGCGGATGTGGCCGCGAAAGAGATGCTGGCTGGCGCCTATGACCAGCTGGGCTGGCAGACCGAGAATTCGCTGTGGCGCAATATCTATCTGACCGGCGCGAAAGAGTTGCGCTCTGGCGTGGGCGCGCCGCGGGCCAATCCGGCTTCGCAGATGGCGACGATTGCGAACCTGCCGATGGGCGCGCTGTTTGATCTGCTCGCGGTGCGTCTCAACGCTGAGAAAGCGGCGGGGGAGACGCTGAAGCTGGCGTTCGTCCTGTCCGACACCAATGAGCGCAGCTATGTGACCATCGCGAACGGCGTGTTGGTTCATGAGGAGATCGCAGCGCCTGGGCCGGTGGATGCTACGCTGACCGTAACGCGGGCGGACTTCCTTGGTTCGATCTTCGGTGGCCAGCCGCTGCCGCCCAAGGTTGCGAGCGGGGCCGCGAAGATAGATGGGAATGCGGGCGCCCTTCTCAAGCTGTCGCAATGGATGGACCCGCCCAATCCGGCTTTCCCGATCGTGTCGCGGTAGCCTGCCGCGAGAGCTGGAATGGACCCGCGCGTGATTTGCGGGCATAAATGTGGGGCGTTTGATCGGGTCGCATTGCGGGGGCCGTCTTGGATCGCACCGACATCTTCATCGGCTATCGCCGTGACGACACGGGCGACTCCGTTGGGCGCATCTACGACAAGCTGTGCGAGCGGTTCGGGAAGGACCACATCTACAAGGACGTGGACAAGACGCCGATCGGGAAGGATTTCGGGCAGCACATTCTTGGCGTGCTGCCGACCTGCCGGGTGTTTCTCGCGATCATCGGAAAGCAGTGGATCGATATGCGCGCGCCCGATGGCAGGCGGCGGATTGATGATCCGCAGGACTGGGTGCGGATCGAGCTGGAGACTGCGCTGAACACGCCGGGGCTGCAGGTTGTGCCGGTGCTGATCAATGATGCTGTCATTCCGAGCGAGAAGGATCTGCCGGAGCCGTTGCGGGCGTTGAGCCTGTTGAATGCCGCGAAGGTTCGGCGTGATCCGGATTTCCATGTGGATATGGAAAGATTGATGACGGCGATCGGCGGGGCGAAGGCTGGGCCGAAGCCGCCGTACAAGCTGACGCTGCCGCATGTGTTGATTGCTGGGGGTGCGTTGGCGGCTTTCGTTATTGCGGCGAATGCGATGCAGCCGAAAGCTCCGGATTTTTCGGGCGGGTTCACTGTGCCGAGCATTCCTGGACCTGATGCGGCTGCCTTGGCCGTTGTGGGGGATGGGACATGGCCGCCGGGGGATATTGCTGCGATGGCGCGGCGGGCGAATGATTATGTCCATGGGAAGTGGCGGCAGGATGCTGTGCTGATGTCGCTTTCGGTTGAGAAAAATCAGAAGGGGGGAGTCGATGGGAGCTTCACCTTCTATTCGGCCGAGCAGGAAGAACAGGTGACGTTGATGAACGGCATGCTGACTTCGCCGTATCCGCGGCAGGATGATCCGGGTCAGGCGATCCAGGGGAACTTCCTGGGCCTTGAGCAGGCCATCGCGCAGGCCCGGGAGATCGGGCTGAACGGAAAGCAGATCGAGAAGGCCGTTCTGGAATGGAGCCGCGGGGAACCCTGCGGCACCGGGAATTTCCAGATCGACAATGCGATCCTGCCCAGATGCCCGCCGGGTCCACGCTTTGAAGGCCTGCAGTGGGAGATCAACTCCGCTGTGGGCGATCGCAAATACGTGCCGGCGACTGGCTAACGCTCCCTACTCCGCGCTCAAGCCGAACTGCCTGATGAACTTGTCCGCGAGGATGGCGTGGACGGCTGAGGTCTTGTGCGCGTTGTCGTAGTTCACGAGCTTCGCGCAATCCATCGTCTGGCCCTTGGCGGAACAATATGCGGCCGGATCGGCGGAGTATTTCGCGAGACCGTAGCCTTCGGCCCTGGCGATCACGTCGCGAATGTCGGTGTAGAAATCATAGACCTCGACGTCCGCGCCGAGTTCCTTGTCGAGATCAGCGACCAGCTTGCGGATGGCGATGTTGAGCTGGCGGCCGGCCGCATCGTTCTTGGCGTCGACATTCGGTTCTTCGGTGGCCTTGTCATGGTCCGACAGGATCGGGCGCGGCGTGCGCGTGCCGACGACGATGAACTTCGCGCCGAGCGCATCCAGCTTCGTCACGGACGCGCGCAGGTTGACAAGCACGCCGGCGATCGCCTTGTCGATTGCGGCCTGGTCCGACTTGTCGGTCGCGGCGAGGTCGTTCGAGCCGGCCATCACCATGTAGAGGGCGTGACTGTCGGCGGGCTTGCCGCCGAGAGCGACTTCGAATTCCACCATTTGCGCCAGCAGGCCGGTGTCGCGCAGGTCGGGCGCATCGGCGTTGCCGACGATATTGCCCGTGCCTGACGTCGCCCCGCCCCACGCATAGTTCACCTGCGTCACGCCCAGACGCTGGCTCAGATACTCCGGCAGGATCTCCGCATTTGAGTAGCGCTTGCCGACAGTGTTCGGCGGCACGAGCTTTCCGTCCTTCGGATTGCCATCGCGCTCGGTTATCGCGCGGCCGATGTCGAGATTGCTGTCGCCGATGAAGACGAGTTGCGAGACCTTGTGAGGCGCGCCGGGGCCGGACGTGGCGCAGCTGGCCAACAGGGCGGCGAGCGCCAGACCTGCGATGCGTTTCATCATTCCGTTCTCCCGAAGTTTTCTCACGAGCCGAGCGCCATCATCAGCTGGGCGTAGCCCTTTATCATGCGGCCGAGATTGTCGACGGACAGGCGTTCATTCGTGCCGTGGAAGCCGTTGAGATCAGCGTCGTCATAGATGGCAGGCGCGAAGCGATAGATCGCATCCTTGCTGATCGCAGACGCGTAACGCGCGTCCGTTGCGCCGATCACCAGAGCAGGCGCGACAGGAACATCGCCGCCGCCGGTTGCGCGCGCGACGGCTTCGAGAACGCGGTAGGCTTCGCTGTCCATTGACGAGACAGGCGAAGGCTCGGAGCCGATGCCGCCTTCGTATTCGGCGACCGTCAGGCCTTCGATGTGGGACGTCACGTCCTTCACGTGCTGGGTGACTGACGCGACCGTGTCGTTGGGATGGATGCGGAAGTTCACCACGGCGCTGGCGCGTTGCGGCAGGACGTTGTCCTTGATCGATCCCGTCATCATCGTGGGCGCGGTCGTCGTGCGCACGATGGCGTTGGCCGAGGCATCGCCGCTGACCTGGCCCGTGATGACGGAGCCGAGCAGCCACTGGTTGGCGAAGGCGAGGCGCGTGGCGAACGGCAGATCGGCGGAGACGGCCTGGATCATCTGGTTGAAGGGCGGCGCAGAGAGATTGGCCGGCATCTGCTTTTCTTCCAGCGCGACGAGCGCGCGGGCGATGCGGACTGCCCCGCTCTCACGCGGCGGGCGCGAGGAGTGGCCGCCTTCGGTGGTGGCGGTGATCTGGAGCGAGATGTAGCCCTTTTCGGCAACGCCGATCAGCGCGGCTGGCTTGCCCGTGAGCGGATAGTTGTCGAGGACGGCATAACCTTCATCGAGGACCATGGCCGGCGTGACATTGCGCGACTTCAGCGTGGCGAAGATTTCCTTCGCGCCGGCGCCCGAGACTTCTTCATCATGGCCGAAGGCAAAGATAACAGTGCGCTTCGGGGTCCAGCCTGACTTCGCGAGCGCGTCGCCCGCTTCGAGGATGGCGATGAGCGAGCCTTTGTCGTCCATCGCACCGCGGCCCCAGATATAGCCATCAGCGACAACGCCGCCGAAGGGACCGTGGGCCCAGTCTGCATCCGTGCCGGGGTTCACGGGCACGACGTCCTGGTGGGCCATGAGGATGATGGGCGGCAGCGAGGTGTCTGTTCCGGTCCACGTCATCAGCATGGCGTGGGTGAGGATCTTTTCCATCGTCATCTTCGCGAAGATGGCGGGATAGCGGGCGCGCAAGGCTGCTTCGAGATCGATCCAGGGCTGATCGGCGCCGGGCTTTGGATCGCCGGAAGCGTAGGTGACGGTCTGGATGCGGATGGCCGCGCCGAGCATTTCAGCGGCGGCGGCGACGTCGACCGCGGGTGGTTCAGGCAGGGTGATTGCGGCCTTGGCATCGGTCTTCGGGCCGAACTGCGAGGTGTTCCACAACACGACGCCGACGAGGATGGCGAGAACGACCGCCAGACCGCCGATAAGCTTCAAGGCCAGTTTCATGGACGATCACCACCCGACGTTTCACCCGCCCAACTTAAAGCAGCGCGAAACCGCAATGGTCAACTCGCCGTAGGGACAGCCGCCTACCGCGAAACGCTTGTCTTTCGACCCCGCGACGGACGCGTCTTGGTTGACTCCTTGCGTACGTTATAGGCGACAAGGATAGCCGGCAGCAGACCCGGAAAGCGGGCTTCTATCTCCTCGAAGCGCGATGTGTTGCGCATCTCGACACCCTGCCGCTCCGATCGGATCAAGCCGGCTTCGCGCAATACGCGGAAGTGTTGCGACAGTGAGGATTTGGGGATCGGCTTGTCATTCACCCTGGAGAACGTAGCGCAGATCTGCGCGCACGTTGCGCCCGCGATCTCGGCAAAGATCGTCGCGCGAACGGGGTCCGCCAGCGCGTGGAGAATGTCTTCGGCGCGGATCTCGTCACTGGCCGGGTGAAACAGCTGTCGCATAAATCTTTATCTAGGAGGTCTTGAAGGGCAGCTCAATAGTTCACAATTCCCGAACTACTGCACAAATTGATCAGAAACAGGAACTGCTCATGTCAAAGCTTGATGGCAAGGTCGCTATCGTAACCGGCGCGTCCAAGGGAATTGGCGCCGCGATTGCCAAAGCCTTGGGGGCACAAGGCGCCTCTGTCGTCGTCAACTACGCCTCCAGCAAGGAAGGCGCGGAGGCCGTCGCCGGCGTTATCAACCAGACCGGCGGGAAGGCGATCACCGTCCAGGGCGACGTGTCGAAACAGGCAGAAGCCAAAGGTATAATCGACGCCGCCATCGAGGCCTTTGGAAGGCTCGATATCCTCGTCAACAATTCAGGCGTCTATGAGTGGAGCTCGCTTGAAGACCTCACGGAGACGAGCTTCCACAAGCAGTTCGACATCAACGTGCTCGGTCCCTTGCTGACCACCCAGGCCGCCCTCACCCACTTCAAGGAAGGCGGCAGCGTGATCAATATCGGCTCCGCGGTCAGCACCGCTCAACCGCCTCAGTCGTCGATTTACACCGCTACCAAGGCGGCCGTGGATGCCATCACTGGCGTCCTCGCCAAAGAGCTGGGTGCTCGCAACATCCGCGTGAACTCGATCAACCCTGGCATCGTCGAAACGGAAGGCAGCCGCTCAGCCGGCTTCATCGGCTCTCCGCAGGAAGCGCTGTTCGTGAGCCAGACGCCGCTGGGCCGCACAGGCCAACCTGACGATATTGCCGACATCGCAGTTTTCCTCGCCTCCGACGCGTCGCGCTGGCTCACCGGCGAAAAACTGATTGCCAGCGGCGGCCTGCGCTAACGCTCAGTACAAAACAAACCGGCGGCTCCATCCTTCTGCGGGAGGGTAGCCGCCGTGCGTTTTGGAGATCTGGCTGGCCGGTTCTGTCGCCGGCCTCTCGGGGAGCGGCCGTCTTACGCGGCCTGTTGCATGTCGATCTCTGCGTCCCATTCGAACTCGGGATAGAAGCGATCCATCATCCGCGAGACGTAAGCGACGAGCCGCGGGCGGCTGATCGCATCGGTGCGGATGGGCGTATCGAAGAAGGGTGTCATGGCGGCGGCGAGCGTTGCGAAGACGAAGGCGTCTGCGCCGCAGGGTTTGTCACCCATCAGGTAGGGCTTGTCGCCGATCAGCAGTTCGAGCGCATTCATGGAGAAGCACGCGAGCATGGCGATCTCTTCGTTGCTGTGACGGCCAACGCCGCGCGCGATGAAGGAAGCGCGCACACGCTCGAGCGCTTCCTTCGTGAAGGCGTCGCGTTGTTCGGCGGGAATCTGGCTGAAGAAAACGGAGGGGCCTTTTGCGAAATTCTCAGGCACCATCCAGCGAAAATAGGTGACGGCGGGGGCGAGTTCGCGATCGATGGCGAGTTCGATGGCGTAGGCCGTGGCGCGCTCGACCGGCGAGAGGCCAGCGTCGAGGTCGATGCCGTATTCGCGTTCGATGTGCATGCGGATGAAGGCGCTGTCGCCGATCATGCGGCCGTCATCGTCGATGAAGGGGATCTGGCCTTTGGGCCCGCTGGCGGGATTGGCCTGGCGCTTCTCGTAGGGCACGGCGGCCATGCGCAGCTGGACTTCGGTCTTGGTGACATAGGGGCTGAGCTCGGGCAGTCCGAACTTTGCGCCGCCGCCGGAAAGTATGATCATTGTCGGTCTCCCTTGGCTGATCGTGTGAGGGTCAGTTGGTTGCTGTCGTGTAGGTCGAGATTTTTGGCGCGGCGGTGACGAAGGGGCGCAGCTTGTCGGCGAGGCCCTGCGCCATCCACCACTGGAAGAAGGCCTCCTGCCGCTCGGGCGTTTCCCAGCGCTCGACATAGGCGACGATGTCGGGGCGGCTGGGATCGACCAGCACGTCGAAGCCGCGATTGCCTTCGCGTGCGCGGACGGCCTCGACCTGCGCTGCGGAGATGGCGACGAAGTCGTCGCGCTTGTCCGGGACGACGGCGAATTCGATCACCATCACCAGGAGGCCTGCCGCCAATCCGATCATCTTCCCCTCGCCTGTTCTGTGTGGCTGCTTGCGTCTGCGAGCCTGATGACACATAGATGCCAAAGGCCTGCTGACAGCATCCTGTCAGCAGGGGCGGGAGGGCGAAAAATATGCGGAAAGCGGACCGTCTTTTCGAAATCATCCAGATCCTGCGCAGGTCGAAAAAGCCGGTGACGGCGGATGCGATGGCGGCGGAGCTGGAGACATCCAAGCGCTCCGTCTATCGCGATATTTCGGCGCTGCTGGCGCAGCGCGTGCCGATCCGTGGCGAGGCGGGGATCGGCTATGTGCTCGACAAGGGGCTGGACATGCCGCCCCTGATGCTGACGACCGACGAGATCGAAGCGGCGGTGCTGGGCGCGCAGTGGGTGATCAATCGCGGCGACCCGCAGTTATCCAAAGCCGCGCGCGACCTGCTGGCGAAGATCGAGGCGAGCATTCCGGAACGCCTGCGCCCTTACATCGACGATCCCGCGCATCGCGTCGTGCCGGCCTACGACCGGGCGAAGGACATGATCGACCTCGGCACGGTGCGCAGCGCGATCAATGGCGCGCGGAAGATGAAGCTGGATTATCGCGATGTGGAGGGGCGCGCGACGGAGCGGATCATCTGGCCGATCCTGCTCGGCTATTACGAGACCACGCGCATCATCTGCGCCTGGTGCGAAACGCGGAAGGATTTCCGGTCGTTCCGGTCGGATCGCATCGTTTCTGCGGCTGTGCTGGAAGAGCGGTATCCAGAACGCCCGGCCGTGCTGCGCGTGAAATGGCGCAAGGCGATGGAGGCGGAGTGGAAGAAGCACAAGGCTGAATGGGAGGCGCGGAAGGCGTGCGCCCAACCAGGCAAGGCGGCGTCCTGAGCCCCTCGCCTCTTCCTGCGGACCAAACAAAAACGCCGGCCCTGTGAGGGGCCGGCGCAATTGTTTCGAAGTCTCGCAGATTAGAAGCGGAGCTGAAGCTCTGCGCCAATCGTGCGCGGACCGCGCAGCGTTTCCGACGTGGTGAGGCACGAGGATGGCGGGCGAGCGCCCGGAGCAGCCGTCGAGCCAGCCGTCGTGTTGCAGATCGTCGGGTACGAGTTGAGGTTCGTACCTTCGCGCAGGCCCGGGCCGACGCTGTCGTACTGCTCTTCATCGAACAGGTTCTTGACCCATGCGATGAGCGTCAGGTTGCCGTCAGCATTCGTCCAGCTCAGGCGGCCATCCGTCTGATCCCAGCTCGGAACCTTGGTGTAGCTCCGGTTGAAGATCGAGACGAACGAGATGTCCTGCCAGAAGTAGCTGAGCGAGGCATCGAGCGTCGAACCATCTTCGAGATCGAAGGTGTACGTGCCGTTGAGCGCGATCTTGTGCTTCGGCGTGAAGGGCAGAAGGTTGCCCTCAACCGATTGACCCTGGATGCCCGTCGCGGACGGCGTGCCAAGTTTCTTGGCCGACGGATCGCGTGCATACGGATCAAGCGCGTGAACCAGCGACGGCGTTTCGCCGATCTTCGGATCGGTGAAGCCGTAGTTCAGGATGAAGCGCAGGTTGTCCGTCGGGTACCACATCGTCTCGAGCTCGAAGCCCTGCAGATCGACTTGCGGCAGGTTGACGTAGGCCGAATACGGAGCCTGACGGATTGCGCCGCCACCCGGATCTTCCGGGATAATCGTGTTCGGAACCTGGTAGCCCTGGTAGTCGTAGAAGAACGCCACGGCGTTCGTCGTGAGGTTCCAGTCCTTCCAGTCGCGCTTGAAGCCGAGTTCGTAGGCGTTCACGAGCTCCTTGTCGGTGAACGGCGTTGCCAGCAGCACGCCGAACACTTCCGCAGCGCCCAGACCACCCGGTTTGTAGCCACGGTTGTACTTACCGTAGATCAGGGTGTCGTCGTCCGGCGTGTAGTCGACGCCGAGCACGCCAGTGATCTCTTCGAACGATGCGTAGAGATCGCGGTAGGCGTTGCCGGTGAGCGCGTCACGATAGATGCCGTAACGCGTCTTGTCCGCGGCGCAGCCCGCCGTCGTCGAGTTGGCGGTCGTGACGTTGGTGTTCTCGACGCCTCTGCCAGCGAAGCCGCAGGGGTTTGCCGCCGACACCGTGGACGGATCAGGTCCGCCGAGGGTCGACGTAACGTCGATGCGCGCCGGGATCGAGCTGGAAATCAGCGCGGTCGCGGTCGGCAGACCGAGAGCAGCGGCAACCGGCGGAATATAGCCGGCTTCCAGCGCTTGTTCGATAACATAGTGGTTCACGACGCGTGCGTATTCACGGCCATCCAAGATGTCTTGCGACCAACGGATGCCGGCCGTGAACTTCCACTGATCGTTCAGTTCGTAGTCACCCTGGATGAACGCGCCATAGGCGTTGTTCACCGCCTGGTTGTTGGTGTGGAAGACCAGCGACGCGCCAACCGGCGTGCCGGAAGCCGACGTCTGTCCGGTGTTGGCCGGCAGGATCGGTAGCGGACGCAATGGTGTGACTGGGCCAACGCCGAGCAGGCCGTTGAGGTTCGCCGACATGTTGGCGACATCGTAAACCGGACCACCCGGATCGACAACGTTACCGACGAACACGGTCTGCGTGTAGTTCTCCTGGTACTGATAGGCGCCAGCCACGAGTTGCAGCGGGCCATCCCAGGTCGAGATGAAGTTCAACTCGTTCGAGAACCACGCACGGTTTTCCGTGTAGTCCGAGATACGCGCCGACTCGATCGTGCGGTTGTAGTAGGGATTGCGATAGGTGAAGCGGCTGATCGGCGAGTTGTCGTGATCCTGACGCAGGTCGTAATTGTAGTACACGTACCCGCCGAGATACTTGATGTCGAAGTTGTCGGCGTGGAAGACGGTCTCGGCCGCGATCTCCTGCGTCGGCGTCAGGTGCGCGTACGCGGTGAAGTCTGCGTTGAACGAGTAACGATCATTGATGGCAGGGTTGGTGTTCTGCGTGCCGGTCTGCGTGCGGTTCGGATCGGTGAGGCCGTAGAACGCGTTCGGACCGATATCCGCGTTCGAGTTGGCAAACAGCGTCGAGTACGGCTGACGCGCGCCGACGCCGGTACGGGCGCCTGGAGCGCCTTCACGGTGCCAGGCCAGACGGCCGTAGCGAACCCACCAGTCGATGTTCTCGCCGATGTCGCCTTCGAGTTGGCCTTCGAGATAGTATTCGTCGTTGCGCAGGCCTTCGGTGTCGAGGCCGGCAGCGTTGTTGAGGAAGCCTTCGCCCTGCTGGATGCGGGCGCCGCCGACGCGATAACGCAGCCAGTCGGTGATCGGACCGGCAACGGTCATCTCGACTTTCGTGGAGTCGAAGTTGCCGACGCCAATGTTGAACTGGCCTTCGAATTCCTCAGTCGGACGCTTCGAAATCAGGTTGAGCGCGCCGCCGATGGAGTCGCGGCCGTAGAGCGTGCCCTGCGGACCACGAACGACCTCGACGCGGTCGACGAAGATCGGCGCACGGCCTGCCGGAATGGCCGACGAGAAGTACACGCCGTCGACGTAGTTCGAGATACCCGAGCGGATACCGAAGTTGTTCGATGTACGCGTGATGCCGCGCATGCCGAGACGGTCGCTTGCGGTCGAGTAAGTCAGGCCGGGCGCGAAGTTCGTGTAGTCCTGCACCGTCGTCAGACCGATCTCATCACGCAGGTCGCTCGTGATGGCGGTAACGGCGATCGCGATGTCCTGAACGGTCTCTTCGCGCTTCTGTGCGGTAACGACGACGACGTCGCGACCACGACGACCTTCTTCCTCTTCAGGCGGAGCCTGAGGAGCTTGTGGCGCTGGTTGGGTCTGTTGGGCCATCGCCGGCATAGCCAGTCCGAGGGCCAATAGGCTCACTAATGAAAAACGATTGATGTGCGCCATGCGACGCGTCCTCCCTGGCAATCCTCCCGCAGCGTCTTTTATTTTTTGACGCCGACGCCATCTGCATCCGGAAACACAGTCGCGCGTTCGTGAGGGTGAGAGCGCGAGTCGTGTGCGTCAACGCCACGCTAGGGAAGGCAGTTCGCTTGCTAGCGAACAAACAAGTTGCATCTGTTGCAACGCATCACGCGCCGCACTGACGCAGCGTCACGGCAAACCGCAAACGTCGAAGCATGCGATTTTGCCAAGCAAAGTGAGCAGTGTGAACTTTGGCCTTCAGTTCGCTCGCCGAATTTTACAGAGCGACCGGTTTGTTTTTATCGCGGCGCAACAACGATGTATTTTAGCCAGCCCGAAAAATAATTTCAGATTGGCCATAAGTGACGCAAAGGAAGCTTCCTCAGCGTCTCTGGAATAGTTGGGTAAACGGCGTTGAGACTCAAAGCGAAGATCAGATCGCTTCGACTGTGATGGTCGCGAAGTCACCGCGCCAAAGCTT
This sequence comes from Hyphomonadaceae bacterium, assembly GCA_965229115.1. Lineage (GTDB taxonomy): Bacteria > Pseudomonadota > Alphaproteobacteria > Caulobacterales > Hyphomonadaceae > UBA7672. The sequence continues at coordinate 3,193,575 of CBDDIR010000003.1, forward strand.
GCGAGCTTCCGCAAGGGAAGATTCGCCGTCCGCTGTCTTGCCCTGCCCGATCTGAGCATTGCCGAGAACCCAGAGCGCGAGCGCATCGTGCTTCCAGCCTTTGAGAGAAGCGGTGGCTTCTGCTTCTGCCTTGGCAAAGTCGCCTGCCTTGAGGCTGGCAGCGGCGAGCGAGCGGCGCACCGGATACCACCAGGTCGGCGGGTCCATCCAATCGCCGAACTCTTTCTCCTGCAGCTCCGCGCCTTTCTTGAACGCGCTTGCTGCGGCGCGCGTGTTGCCTTCAGCCATGGCGAGGCGACCTTCGAGAACCGCTACAGCAACGCCGCCTTCGGGGTCCTTGCCGGACACCTTGCGCAGCTTGCCGAGTTCAATGCGCGCGCCGGCGGCGTCGCCCTTCTGCAGCAGGGCTTCGCCGCGACCATACGCGCGATAGGCGACGAACTCATCGTCCGTACGCGAACTGACAGGGAGCGCGAGCATCTTGTCGGGCGCGTAGCGCGCCAGCGCCACATAGGTGCGCGGGGTGGGATCGAAGCGCTGCTTGTCGCCGGTCTCGGGATAAACCTTCGAGACGTGGTCGGCGTACTTCAGGGCGAGGTCGGCATCGCCGGACATCATCGCGCCGGCGAGGCCGAAGGCGAAGTTGTGCGAGTAGTACATCGGCATCTTGAAGTCTTTGAGCATGGGCGGACGCGGATCACCTCCGCCAGCGACCCAGGCCGTGTCTGCCGCGATCGCCTGCGCGTTCACCACGGCGGCGTCCTGATAGAGCCCTGCCCGGAAGAAGGTGTGGGCCGGCATGTGCACGAGGTGGCTGGCTTTCGGCGCGAGGCCGCCGAGGCGCTTGGCGTAGGACAGCGCGTCTTCGGCGCGGCCGTCGAACTCGGTGGCGTGGATGTAGTAGTGGATCGCGCCGGTGTCGTCGGGGTGATCTTTCAGCACCTTCTCGAGCACGACGAGCGCACGCTTGAGATCATCCTTCTTCTCTTCGCTCGAGGCCATCATCAGGCTGTGCGCGGCGAGGACGGAGAGTTCGGCTTCTTCGGGATAGTCGGCTGCGATCTTCGCGAAGGCGTCCGCGAAAGCTGGTTCGGTATCGGCTTCCTTGGCAACGGCGCCGGCCTCGCCCTTCTTGACGCCGGCTTTTGCTTTCGGCGCCGGAGGCGGTTCGGCGTAGCGCGCAATCATTGCGTCTGCGAGGCGCATCGCCTTGGCATCGCCCGGCTTGGCGAGCGTTTTGGCGCGTTGGGCTTCGGCGAGGGCTACTTTGCGTTCGTCGTCGCTGATGCCGTAGTTCAGCGTCGGGCCGAGCGCCCAGGCGTAGCCCCACGCACACATGGAGCATGTGGGATCGAGTTCGACGGCGCGCTTCATCGCGGCCTTCGCGTCCTGGTGGTAGAAGGCGTGGCTGAGGGCGAGGCCGTAGTTGAACCATTGCTGGGCTTCGGCATTGGCGGTGTCGACCTTGAAGCCGCCCGTGCCCATGCCGTCCGAGAGCTTGATGTCTGGCTTCGCTTCGCCGAGGCCGAGGTCTTCGGCGGAGCAGAGCGCGTTGAGGGCGATCAGGGCATCGGCCACCGGGTCGCCATCGCGGGCGGCGAGCGGCATGACGGGGGTCACGACGGCGGGGCCGGTGACGCACGCGGTGAGCGCGATCATGCTCACGATTGCCAGGTGTTTGCGCATACGTCCCTCCGAAGCCGGCGCGACGTTAGCGCAGACCGGGCGGGCGACCAAACGGGTTAGCGGCGCTGCAGCTCACGGATGACGAACGGCGCTTCGTTATCGGCGTCGGCTTCGTGGCGGATGGCGGAGACCTCGGTCCAGTCCGCGCGGTCGAATTCGGGGAAGAAGACGTCTGCTTCCCGCTCTGCCTCGACTTCGGTGAGGGTCATGTGGGTCGCGATGGCGAGGCCGGCGGCGTAGATCTCCGAACCGCCGATGATCGTGATTTCCGGAATGCCGGCCTGCGCAGCCATGGCGCGCGCGGCGGCGACGGCGGGCGGCAGGCTGGAATAGACGAACGCGCCGGCCGCCTGGAAATCGAGATTGCGGGTGGCGATGATGTTCGGGCGACCGGGCAGCGGACGCTTGGGAAAGCTCTCCCAGGTCTTGCGGCCCATCACCATCGGCGTCTTTGCCGTGACTTTCCGGAATGTGGCCATGTCGGCCTTCAGGCGGAACAGCAGCTTGTTCTCGAAGCCGAGTTCGCGCCGCCTGCCTATTGCGGCGACAATCCGCACGCCGATCGGATCATTGCTAATGGGAAAGGTGGACGATGACACGCTGGACCCTGTAATGACGCGCAGGCGCCGCAGGAGGGACGCGGCCCCGGCAGTCGAACCTCCGTTCGCCAGCCGATGCAAGTGATTGATGCAAGTGTTCACGGCGGGTCGGGCATGGAAGCCTTATGGAACGAGCTGGTCTCGGCCCTGACCAATGGTCAGCCGGCGCAACTGCCGCTCGCGCTGACCGGGATGGTCATTACCGCCGTCATCATCTGGACGCTGAAGGGCCGCGCCTGGGCTTATCTCTATGTGGCGCTGATCCCGATCCTGAACTGGAGCTTCGGCCAGCCTGATATTCCGAAGGTCGATCTGACATCGGCGTTCGGCGGCATCTTCGGCACCTCCCACCAGATCATCTTCAATCCGCTGACCATCGCCACGGGCATGGTGTTCGTCGTGCGCGACTTCGTTCAGCGCGAGATGGGCCATCGCGTGCTTGTTCTGATGGGCCTCGCGATCGCGTGGTCGTTCTATTATTCGTGGCCGGTGATTGCCCTCGCCTCCGGCATCGCGTTTGCGATTTCGGAGACGGCGGACTGGCTGATCTTCACCTTCACCAAATACCGGCTGTCGACGCGCATTCTGTTGTCGAGCGCGCTGGCCGCGCCGATCGACACGACTGTGTTCCTGTATGGCGCTGACCTTGCGCAGGTGATGGCGGGGACGGCCGAGCCGGGCAGCCAGTTCAACCTGGCCAACTGGATCTTCTTCATCCTCGGCAAGATGATCGGCGCGGTCGCTGTCTCCGCGATGATCCGCTATCGCGAGAAGCGCGGCGAAGTCGATCCGGCCGCGGCCTGAGAACGTCCCCATCAGCGCAAACAAAAAGGGCGGCCCGTTGGGACCGCCCTTCTGCAGCTCTTGCGAGCTTCAAGAACGTCAGACGACGCTGATTAGTGCGTCTCGGCCGGAGCAGCCGGGGCCGGAGCGGCCGGAGCAGCCGGGTCAACCGGAGCAGCAGCCGGATCGACGGTCGTCGTCGTTTCCGTGGTGGTCGTGGTCGTCTCAGCCGGAGCAGCAGGCTCAGCCGGAGTCGTCGTCTCGGTCGTGGTGGTTTCGACGGTCGTTTCAGCCGGTTTCGATTCCGAGCAGGCGGTGAAGCCCAGGGCGGCGACGGCGACAACCGCAGCGATGGTCATTTTCATAGGACAGATCCCTCCGACGGATCACACCCGCCTCGGGGATGAAGGTCCGGGCGGCAACCGGTTCATCATCTGGGCACGGCAAAAGAACAAGATGTTGAATCATTGCGATTTCTACAGCTTGGTTTCGTGAACCTTAATGAGGCTGCAGAGGCAGCGAACTGCCTGACATAACGCCGCTGACACAATCGTTTCGCTGACGGCGATACCCTTGAATCCATTCGGGTGTCAGAGCGCCATAGAGCAAGCGATGCGCTGCCGGCACGGATTAATCAAACGGCGACGGGCGCCTTGATGTGTGCATCGGGCGCATAATCGGTCAGCGTGAAATCTTCGTAATCCCAGCCGAACAGATCCGTTTTTGCGGGGTTGAGAAGCAGCTTGGGCATCGGCTTGGGCTGACGCTGCAGCTGCAGTCGCGCCTGCTCGAAATGATTCGCGTAGAGGTGCGCGTCGCCGAACGTGTGCACGAACTCGCCGGGCTGAAGCTTCGTCGCTTTCGCCATCAGGATGACCAGCAGCGCATAGGATGCGATGTTGAACGGCACTCCGAGGAAGACGTCGGCGGAGCGTTGGTAGAGCTGGCAAGACAGCTTTCCGTTAGCAACGAAAAACTGGAACAGGCAGTGGCACGGCGGCAGCGCCATGGAGTCGACGTCCGCAGGATTCCACGCCGAGACAACGAGCCGGCGCGAGTTCGGATTCTGGATGATTTCGTTCTTCACCCATTCGATCTGGTCGATCGTGCGCCCATCGGGTGCAGCCCAGCTGCGCCATTGCTTGCCATAGACCGGGCCGAGCTCGCCGTTTTCATCGGCCCATTCGTCCCAGATGCTGACGCCCCGCTCCTGCAGCCATTTGACGTTGGTTTCGCCGCGCAGGAACCACAGCAGTTCGATGATGATCGACTTCAGGTGCAGCTTCTTGGTGGTGAGCATCGGGAAGCCGTCGGCCAGATCAAAGCGCATCTGGCGGCCGAACACGCCGCGCGTGCCCGTGCCCGTGCGGTCGCCGCGATCGACGCCGTTGTCCATGATGTCCTGGAGAAGGTCGAGATATTGGCGCATGAGCCCGGACCCGAGTCGTGAAATCGTCTTCAAGTCATGGGGGTGGGCGGCGGGCTTGGCAAGCTTTGCGGACCAGCCCTGCCCTGTGCAAAACTCAACCTTCTGTAGAGGGCCGCCACTTGCTGATCATGACCGTCCACCTGCGTGTTCCGCCTGACCAGGTGGCGGTGCTGCGGCCGCATATGCAGGCGGTGATTGCCGCATCGCGGCAGGAGCCGGGATGCCTTTTCTACACGCTGGCCGAGGACCAGGCCGAGGCGGGCCTGATCCGCGCTTTCGAGATCTATACGGACGATGACGCGCTGGCAGCGCACGGATCATCCGCGCACTTCCAGGCGTGGCGGGCCGTCAGCGGGCAGTATCCACGTGAGGAGCGGACGCTTTACGACGCGACGCGGCGGGCGTGAGCAATGCCGGCCAGGAAGACCGACAGCGCATCTGACCTGCCGAAACTGGCCGCACCGGCGCAGCGTGCGCTGGCGGGAGCCGGCGTCACCAGACTGTCAGATTTCACGCGGATGACAGAAGCGGACGTCATGGCGCTTCACGGCATTGGCCCGAACGCCATGACGACACTTGAATCTGCGATGAAAGCGAAAAAGCTGTCGTTCTCGAAGCGCTAGATCGCGTCGAGCCCTTCCATGAGGATCGGGTCGATTTCGACACGCTTGCCTTCGCGATAGTCGCCTACGGTTCGCACGGCTTCATCGCGCGAAAGTCCCTGACGCTTGATCAGGCGGTCGACGAGGAGACGCTCGTCGCGGCGGGACTCTTCAAGGGTGCGTGTTTCGACCATGGCGCAAACTCCCTGCGTAGTACGAACTAAGCGTAGACACGTTGTGGTTGTGGGTGATCCCCCGCGCGAAAACGCGTTCGAACGCCCGTTGTTCCGATACCGCAACACCAACTCGCGTTGATGCCGCCGGATCATCTTGAAGCGCTCATATGGGGCGAGGATTGGGCGATGGAATGACAGTCAGATTAAATCTGCTCACCTTGTGTCGCAGACGATCTCAACGCTCGAAGGATGCTGCGATTGCGTTGACGAGACGCTGGGCTTTTTTAGCGCCGCCATGGGCATTCGCGATCCACACCGCAAGGTGGAGACCGTTGCGATTTCCAGCGACATACATAAGCGCCGGAAGATCATAAGGCTTGAGCCAGCCAGTGTGGCCCACGCTCAATATCTGCAGGATTTGCGGGCCTTCGGGCGTGTCGCTTTCTTCGGCGGGATAGCGTTTTTCGTTGCCATCCCAGGCCTGGTTGGGAATGCGATCCGCGTCTGACCAGTGGATCGACAGGCCGCCGCGAGCCGATTGCATGAAATCGCGCAGGGAGCCGAAACGCTCGGCGCGAGCGACTGCAATCATTCCGTCGCATTCGGGATGGCCGGACAGGGTCGAACGCCAATTGCGATAGGCAACCAGCATATCGGCCCCGAGATCATTCCTCTCGGCATAGGTGGGATAGCGGGGCGGACGGTTGTACGGCTCGGGCACAAGCACCGAGCCGCCACCCGGCAGATTTTTCCGTGTGTTCGACAGACCGAACACGGCCGCCTCGCCTATTTCTTGGCGAGGTTTGCGGCCTGCTGGGTCATCTCGACCGTTTCATCGGGCGATGCGACGGGGCCATCGGCCTCGAGGATCCGTGTACGGAAGGCGAGACCGGCGATCGCTGCGCCGACGAGCGGTGCGATGATGAACAGCCAGAGCTGCTGGAGCGCGGCGCCCTGCACGAAGACGGCGGGGCCGAACGAGCGCGCCGGGTTCACCGAGACGCCGGTGACCTGGATGCCGACGATATGGATGACAGTGAGCGTCAGGCCGATCGCAAGACCAGCGAAGGCCGATGGCGCTTTCGATTGCGTCGAACCGAGAATGACCGTCACGAAGATGAAGGTCGCAACGATCTCGAAGGTAAGAGCCGCGGTCATGGAATAGCCGCCGAGATACGTGTCTCCGAAGCCATTCTGGCCGAGGCCGTTGGCGACGAGGTCATAGCTCGGCTTGCCCATAGCGATCACGTACAGGATGCCGGCGCCGACCAGCGCGCCGAGGAATTGCGCGACCCAATACTGCACCATCTCGTTCACGCCCATGCGGCCGGCGAGATAGGCGCCGAACGACACGGCCGGGTTCACATGGCAGCCCGAGACCGGGCCGATGCCATAGGCCATCGCGACAATGGTCAGGCCGAAGGCAAACGAGATTCCGAGCTGGCCGACGATATCGGAGCCGGCAAGCACGGCCGCTCCGCATCCGAACAGGACAAGCGTGGCCGTACCCAGAAATTCGGCGAGTAGCTTCTTGAGCATCCGTCCCTCCCCAGGGTTTGCGGCGATGTGGCCGCCCCGGCGAATGCTTACGCCAACAACCGGGCCGCGCCAGATGGATTCTCCCGGCGGGGTACAGGGGCAAACCTGGGGCAAATGACGATTATGCAGGGGACTCTTGCCGACTCGGGTCGGATGTTCTATTTTTGTTCCAGAGCTTGAATCCGGGTGATTCTGGAGAGTCGATCATGGCATACGACGCAGGATTTGCGAGTAGTCAGACGTACCGGGCGCAGACGATCGCCACGGGCTATGTGACGATGGGCACGCGGGACATCATGCGCGCCTCGCGGTTTTACGAGCAGATTGCCCGGGAAATGGGCGTGAAGCGGGCGGTCGAGTCCGACGATTTCGTCGGCTGGGGACTGCCGGGCGTGGCCTCCGGCTTCGGCGTCGCAATGCCCGGCGCGGTGCGCGACGTCGAGCAAGGGATGGTGCCGCTGCAGGTCGAGGATATCGAGCAGGTGCAGCGCCTGTATGACATCGCGCTGGAAAATGGCGGCGCGGGCGAAGGCGCGCCGTGCGATCGCGGGGGCTTCTATGCCGCCTATTTCCGCGATCCGGATGGCAATCGCCTGAACGCGTTCTGCGTCAGCCAGCACTGAGGCTCGTCGCTTCGCTGGTGGCTGATTTTCGGCGTGGATACAGGGCTGCTGCGCGGCCGTTACTAGTGGTTGGCGCTTAACCTATTCCCCCCTATATTCATCCCGTCCCCGCAAGGGGACTATGGCGATAAACCCTCACGTAATAAGCGGACCGGACCCGGGGGCAGTGCCCGGCGGCTCCACCAGATTTCTCCCGGGATCATTGCCCGGCTGTCTGGGGCCGACACAGGATCGACGGACGTGTAAAGGTGAAGACTTTGCCCGCTTTGGCCCCGTTAGAAGCCTTTTACGCAATAGTTGCCAATGACAACTTTGCTCAGGACCAAGCTCTTGCTGCGTAAGCAGCGGAACTAGTCCGCACACTTAAGTCCTGCGCTCTAGCAAGTTCAGGCGGGGCTCGGGGCGGCGCCTGGCAACAGAAGCCGCCCCACTTAATTTCAGCAGCATTTCTCTTCGACCCCGTTTCGGGCGTAGGATCAGCGCATGATCAAGTACGTGGTCGTGACGCTTGTAGTACTTGCAGTACTTGGCCTGTTCCGGCCCGCCCTCACGCGCATGGGACTTGGCCGTCTGCCCGGGGATTTCACCATGACGGTGAACGGGTCGCGCGTGCCGGTGCCTTTGACGAGCACGGTTCTGATCTCGCTGGCGTTCACGCTCATCCTGGCCATGTTCGGCCGCTGATTTCCGCGCAGCGGCGGCGTGGGACTTGATTGCCGCGACGTGCGAGACAGATTTCCATGCAGGCTAGCCGCCGCAATGGAGACACCAACATGAAACGCACCGCACAAGCCGTCTGGTCCGGCGGACTGAAGGACGGCAACGGGTCCATCTCGATGCAGAGCGGCGTGCTGAAGGACAGCCCCTACACGTTCAAGGCGCGGTTTGAGGATGAGAGCGGCAAGTCGGCGACCAACCCAGAGGAGCTGATCGCGGCGGCGCATGCGAGCTGTTTCACGATGCAGCTGTCGTTCTTCCTGCAGGAAGCGGGGCATCCAGCGGCGAAGCTGACGACGCAATCGGAAGTGACGGTCGGCCCGGTCGAGGGCAAGGGCAACACGATTTCGAAGAGCGCGCTGACCTTGCGCGGCGATGTGCCGGGCATGGATGAAGCTCAGTTCCTGGAACTGGCGAACAAGGCCAAGGCGAGCTGCCCGGTGTCGCGCGCACTCGGCGCGATCGAGATCACGCTGGACGCAAAGCTCAAAGGCTAGAGCCTAGCGACCACGGCCTGCGTCTGCTCGATGTAGAAGCCGTGCATGCGCCACAGGATAAGCGTGCTGACGGCGACGTAGGCGAGGCCTGCAGCGGCGAGCCATGGCATGGCGCGCTGCGCGAGCGGGCTGAGCTTTGCGTCTTCCTCGTCGCTCACCAGCATGAGCACGCATGATGCGATGAGCAGGCATGAGTTGATGTGATAGCGCGGCGTTGTCGCCTGTATCAGCCCGCTATCGATCCTTCCCAGCGCCGCCAGGAAGCCGCTCGCGATCAGGAACAGGCTGAACCATAGCAGCGGGTCCGCGCTGCGGAAGCGTGAGAGCACCAGCCTGCGCAGGACCAAAGCCCATAGCGTGAGACCCAGCGCCGCACTCGCCGCCATCATCGCAAAGAGCGCGGGCGTGAAGGCCAGCGGATATGACAGCGCCGATCCCGAGAACATCAGGGCGAAAAGTACAACTTCGAACGGACGCCCCAGCGCCGCCATAGGCCCCGGGTTTCCGGGAACGCTGATGTAAGTGGCGAAGTGCGCCGCGAGGAAAGCCGCCAGCGCAATCGCCCAGATGCCTGCATGAACCCAACGCTTCTGGAACAGCAGGAACGCAGCCCCCAGCGCCAGAACGACGAAGCCGTTGCCCTGCGAGATGCAGGCCAGCAATCCGCACACGAGCGCACCGAGCATCCAGTTCGCCCCGCTCTTCGCCAGCATCCAGAATGCCAGCAGGGCCAGCGCGATCACGCCATAGTTTGAGATCGCCGCCATGGCCCACAGCATGCTGTCGGCCGACGTGTAGCTAAACGTCATCGCCGCGACGAACACCAGTGTAGCGCCGACGGCTGCGCGCGAACTCAGCGCCCGCTTTGCGAAGATCGCGAACACGATGAGCAGGCAAAGATTTCCGGCCACCGCCAGCAGCGTATAGTTTGGCGCGCCTGTGATCGCACGCTGCATCCAGAACACCAGCTTCGTTGTGACCAGCCTGTGCTCGTTATGCTGCGCCCAGAGGTCCGGCCAGGGATTGGGGGCGGCCATTGCCTGCTCGACCGAGCGAGCGATGTCGAGATCATCGCCGAATGGCGCGCCCGGCGCGAACAGGATCACGCATGCGAAGAATGCCGCGATCAACACGGCCGTCAGCGTCACGCTGAGCGGGTATCGGCGCCAGAACGGCTCGGCCGCGTGTGTTTCTGGTGTTTCGGCCAAGCCCTGCGTCCCTGTCTCGCCGCGTCTCTAGCGTGCTTCGACGAACAAGGGCATCCCGCGTTCGGGTCGCAGGGTGATGCGTATGTTGGGCTCGACCGTGTGGTTGGGGTTCGGCAGGAAGCGCAGCTCGCGCACCAGCGTCGCGAGGATGGAGATCGCTTCCATGTAGGCGAACTTCATGCCGATGCAGATGCGTGGGCCTGCGCCGAAGGGCATGTACTGGAAGCGCGGAATGCTCTTCGCCCGCTCCTCCGAGAAGCGATCCGGATCGAAGCGCTCGGGATGTTCCCACAGCGCCTTGTGGCGATGCATGATGTAGATGAGCGCGAAGGCGAAATCGCCTTTCTTCACCTGCACGTCGCCGAGGTCGATATCGGACTGCGCGACGCGATCGATGATGGCGACAGGCGGGTATAGCCGCATTGCTTCCTTGATGACCTGCTCGTGGAAGGGCATGGCGTCGATCATCGCGGCGTCGACCGGCTTGTCGCCGCATACATCGAGCGCTTCGCGGAGCAGACGTTCCTGAATCTCCGGCGCGTTGGCGATGAGATAGAGCGAGAAGGTCAGCGTCAGGGCTGTCGTCTCGTGGCCGGCGCCGATGAAGGTGACGACATTGTCGCGCAGTTCGTCGTCCGACAGGCCCTTGCCCGTTTCGGGATCGCGCGCGGCGAGCAGCAGGCCGAGCAGATCATTGCGTGTTTCGCCGCTGGCGCGGCGGCGTTCGATGGCGTTGACGGCGGATTGCTTGAGGCCTTCAGCCGCCTTGCGCCCCTTGCCGCCCCATGGGCGAGGCACCCAGTTGGGCGTGCCGAACATGTCGAGCAGGTCCGGCTTGCCCATGGTCTGGATATAATCCTCGACCGTGGTGGCGATGCGATCAAAACCGAAGTTCGGATCAGCGCCGCCGAGGATCGTCTCGACGATCACATCCAGCGTAGCGTGCTGCATCTCGGCCATCAGGTCGATCGGGCCAGCCTTCGCCTTGGCCTTGATGCGCTCGACAGTCGCTTCGGCGGAGGACGCGAAGGCGGGCGCGAGGGCACGCAGCTTGTCGATACGGAAGGCGGGTGAGGCTGCACGGCGCTGGAATTTCCAGTGCTCACCTTCCGACGTCAGCAGCCCCTCGCCCAGCGCCGGGCCGACCAGCTTCTTCTGGAATTGCGACTTCCGGAAAATGTCAGGGTGATCGAGAAACACAGCCTTCATATGCTCGGGCCGGCGGAAGTAGTGGAAGGTCCGCCCGATCCAGCGCACGCCGTGATACGGGTTTTCGTACATCGCCCGCGGCCAGACATAGAGCGGGTTAGCGATCATCTGCAGAAGGCCATGCACCATCCCGAGCGGCTTCTCGGGCGGCGTTACCGTTTGCGGGATGAACGGAGGCTCGTTCAGCGTGTCGGCCACGGCTCAGATCTCCAGCGCCTGCGCAATATCGGCGATCAGGTCGTCAGGGTTTTCTACCCCGATTGAGAGACGGACAAGGCTTTCCGTGATGCCCAGCCTCTCGCGGCTTTGCTTCGGCACATCGGAATGGGTCATCGCGGCTGGGTGCGAGGCAAGTGTTTCGGTGCCGCCGAGGCTGACGGCAAGCTTGATCACCTGAAGCTTGTCGAGGAAGGCGAAGGCTTCCTTCTCTCCCCCGTCGATCTCGAAAGCGAAGGTCGAACCCGCCGTTGTGCACTGGCGTTTGAACAGCGCGTAGTCGGGGTGATCCGATGGCAGGAAGCCGAGATACCAGACCGACTTCACGCGCGGATGTTTCTGCAGGAAGGCGGCGACCTTGCGTGCGCCAAGCTCTGCTGCATCCATTCTCAGTTTCAGCGTCTCCAGCGAGCGCAGCAGAAGCCAGGCGGTGTGAGGATCCGTCATCGTGCCGAAGATGGTTCTGAAGACGGCAACCTGCCCCACCCATGCGGCGTCGCCCGAAGCTGCCCCGGCGATAAGATCGGAGTGACCGCCGACATATTTGGTAAGCGACGTCACGCAGATATCAGCGCCATGCTTCAGAGGCTTCTGCCAGAGAGGCCCAAGGAAGGTGTTGTCCACGATCACTGGCGGGCGTCCGGCTGGGCCGTTCAGGCTTTCGGAAATCTCGCGGCCCAAGGCGATGTCGACCAACCCGTTCGTCGGATTGGCGGGTGTCTCGATATAGATCGCGCCTACCTTGCCGCCTGTTTGCGCCGCGAGCGCCGAGGCCTGCTTGGCGGCTTCGCGGAAGGCTGCCTCGCCATCTTCCGCCATGAAGCCCACACCTTTGATCCCGAACTGGGGCAGAAGGGTGTGGACGAGGAATTCGGTGCCGCCATAGACGGGCTCGGAGAACACGAATGTATCGCCGGGTCGCAGGAAGGTCATGAGCGTCGTTGAGATGGCAGCCATGCCTGACGCAAAGGCCAGCGCCTTCTCCGCGCCATCCCATACGGCAAGCCTGTCTTCCAGGACTTCGAGGTTTGGGTTGTTGATGCGTGAATAGATGAGATGCATCTCCTCATCGCGGTTTTTCTCGCGCAGGCCGTAGGCGAGTTCGAAGGAGGCCTTCCCTTCCTCAGCGTTACGGAAAACAAATGTTGAAGTCTGGAAGAGCGGCGGCTTGAGCGCCCCTTCGGACAGGCCCGGCGCGTAGCCAAAGCCCATCATCAGCGTTTCGGGCGAAAGCTCGTGTTCACCAAGCTTTGTTGACCGATACGACTTCGAATTGCGTGTCATAAGCTTGACGATAAGGCGGTTTGCCGGGCAGCAAAATGAATTGTTCTTTGTCGCACTTGCGTAAAGCGGAAGGTTGGGCGTTATCGTCCGATCAAAGGGGGCGCGGAAAAAGGTTCGCCTCGGGCTTGAACCTAATTTACCGAGCTTACATCAGGCCTTAGCTCTCAAAGCTAGGCGAGGGAGGGCAACATTGGACCGGTCACCGGGATCCTCAAAGGATCATATCGGCTATAACGCCCTCACGCAGGCTGCGCTTCGCGGAGTCGTGCGTGCAACGCTTGAGAGCGTTTCGAAACTGGAGCGCCTGCCGGGCGACCACCATTTCTACATTACCTTCCGCACCCGTACGCAGGGCGTGCAGATGGCGGACTATCTCAAGGATCGCTTCCCCGACGAGATGACGATCGTCGTCCAGCACCAGTATTGGGACTTCCAGGTCTTCGACGAGCGGTTCGAGATCATCCTGAAGTTCTCGGGCGTTCCCCAACACCTGCGCATTCCGTTTGCCGCTGTCAGCCGGTTCTTCGATCCGTCGGTCAATTTCGGGCTGCAGTTCGACACCGATGGCTTTGCTTCTGAAGCACATCCGACAGTGTTGCCGGGCCTGGGCGCTGCCTCGGACGCGACGCCTGCCGCTGCTGTCGAGCCTGCCGAGGGGACTGTCGTCTCGCTCGACGCCTTCCGCCGCAAGTGAGCTCGGACGCCGGGGACGCAGAACCGCCTCGCCTCTCCGATGAGGAGATGCTGGCGCGGTTCGCCAACTCCAAGAAACGCCCGCCGTGCACGGAGACGCTCGGCGCACGCCTGACGCATGTCGATCAGGCGAACATGATCGCGCGCTACGCGTTTGAGGCGCGGGCCGAGTTCGCGAACCCGACCGGCGCGATCCAGGGCGGCTTTATCTGCGCCATGCTGGATGAGGCCTTGAGCACGACGGCGATCATCGCCTCCAACGTGACGATGAATGCGCCGACGCTGGAGATGAAGGTGTCGTTCCTGCGCCCGCTGTTCGTCGGCAAGGCGACGGCCGAGGCGCGCATTCTCAAATGGGGCAAGTCGACCTGCTTCATCGAGGCCGAGCTGTTCGATCCCGAAGGCAATCTTGTCGCCAAGGCCAGCGCCACGCAGGCGCCCAAGGCTTTCAAGCGCTTCTGAGCGTCAATTCATCCACTTCGTTGACTTGTGGCTGCTTTGGCGGGAGGGAAATCGCGTGACCCGTGCCAACGACATCTGCCAGTCCTATCTCGGCGTTGCGCCGTGGATGGACCCGCTTGCGGCTCGCCTGCCGGGGTTGCAGCCGGTGCAGCCGGGCGAGTGGCTGCAGCGCGATGACGCTTTCGACGGACAGCTTGGCTATCGCGACCAGCTTCTTAAGGAGCGGTTGGCGGATGTGTCGGCCATGCCGGCCGAGCCGGATCAGGCTGAGCATGATCTGCTGGCGATGGTTCTTGCCGAGATCGACGCGGACCCGGGCTATATGCGAATCGGCGACGCGGTCGTTCGGCCCGATGGCGTTTCGGTGCCACTGACGCAGGATCGGCCGCTGATCACCGCCGCACGGCTCGCGCAGGAGGATATGTTGATCCTTCAGCCCGGCGCTGATGGCTACACGCTGACATCGGGCGTGCTGTGCTTCCCGGCGAGTTGGACGCTGGCGCAAAAGGCCGGGCGCGGGATGATGGGCATCCATGAGCCGGTCGACCGGTATGATGCGAGCATGGGCAAGCGGGTGGATCGCGTGTTCGCGATGCTGCAGCCGGATCAGGCTGTCTGGCGCGCCAACCTGCTCTGCTACAACGACCCTGAACTGTATCAGCCGCGGCTCGAGCATGAGCGCCGGCCGTTTGATCGCGACAAACCCGTTTGGGTTCGCGTGGAGCGGCAGACGCTGAGACGACTTGGCGCGACGCCGGCGGTTGTCTTCACCATTCACACCTGGCTGGTGCCAATCGAACGATTGTCGCCTGAACAGGCCGCCACCCTGCCCGAGATTGTGCGCAATGGCGGCAGTATGGGTGAAACCAACTGATGGCGTCCACGAAGGCGCACATTCTTCCCGACCGGCTCGCGCCAGATCTGAAGGTCTGGTTTGTTGGTACTGCAGCAGGGCCGCGGTCAGCCGCAGAGCGCGCCTACTACGCCCATCCCGGCAATAGATTCTGGCGCGCTGTTCACGAAGCGAAGATCACGCCGCGCCAGTTTGCGCCGCACGAATATCCTTTGATGCTCGATCTCGGGATTGGCCTCACGGATTTCTGCAAGGTCAGCTGGGGCGTCGATGCCCAGATCGACAAGGAGCATTTCGATGTCGCCGGCTTCACCCGGAAAGTGAAGCGGCTGAAGCCTCGCACGCTCGCTTTCACCAGCAAGACGGCCGCCAGCCTGTGGCTGGGCAAATCGACGGGCCGCATCCAGACCGGCCGGCAGGATCCGGCGCACACCGATGGCCCGGCCGTTTTCGTGCTGCCCTCGCCATCCGGACTGGCAACTTCTTACTGGACGATCGCTCCCTGGAAACAACTCTCCGCTTACCTCATCAGCTTGTGAGTTCGTGAGAGCGGGCCACCGGCGCTACCAGTTCGTCATCGGGTGAGTTGAGGGGTTCCCAATGACGCAGGATACCATGGACGCGGCGCCGCATGAGGTCCGCGAAAAGGGTAACCTCGACCGCGCGACAATCGTTTCGACTGCGTTGCGCCTTCTGGACGATGTTGGCATCGATGGCCTGTCCACCCGCCGGCTGGCGGCTGAACTCGGCATCAAGAGCGCGTCGCTTTACTGGCATTTCAAGGACAAGGACGAACTGCTCAACGAGATGTCGGGCGTGATGTTCGAGGAATGCCTGCACCGGGCAGACGCCGGGCAGAAGGATTTCAACGCGCTGGACTGGCTGGCCGATGGCGCACGGGCCATCCGCCGGACGGCGCTTTCGCGGCGCGATGGGGCGCAGGTGATGGCCCGCCCGCGGCCGAAGGCTTCCAAGGCCCTGCTCGAGGACAATGTGAAGGCGCTGACCGGCTCAGGCCTCGATGACAGCGAAGCGCGTCTGGCCACGCAGACCTTGCAGCGCTTTGCCATTGGCGCGGCGATGCAGGAGCAATCCGACGTTGGCGCTGGAACCGGCGATGAGGGCTTCGAGTTCGGCCTCAAGACCTTCATCGATGGCCTGCGCGTTCGTATCAACGATCGCAAACGCCACTAGCAGGCGTTAACCCGGCCTGACACCGCAGCGAAACGATCTCCCCGCCTCACGCGTTAGGGAGATATGGCGGACTTGATCCATCCCAATCAGCATGTCCGCAAGCTCATTGGCATGGGCATCGTCACTGTGCTCATGGCCGTGTGGGGATGGTGGCTTTTCAACTGGCTGACGCCGCCCCAGCACAACCCTTTCAAGCCGCTCGATCTTGTCGCCAAGCCCGGCCTTGCAACGGGCCTGAAGCTGGATCGGCTTGCAGCCCATCCGGACCAGTGCTTTGCCCTGCTCGATGCGGCGGGCGTCAAATACACCCGCGTCGATCGCGAAGGCTCGCAACCGCAATGCGGCCTGCATGATGCGCTGACGCTCGATCAGTCGCTTACCCCCTACTCTTCGACACTATCGATGAGCTGCCGTCTCGCTGCCTCTCTCTATGTCTGGGAGCGTCATGTCGTTCTGCCGGCCGCGGAGCGTGTTCTTGGCCAGCCTGTCGAGCGGATCGAAACCATGGGTTCGTATTCGTGCAGGCGCGTGAACAACGCCAAGGAGGGACGCTGGAGCCAGCATGCAACGGGCGACGCCGTCGATATCTCCGGCTTCCGGCTCGCTGACGGAACGAAGATCATGGTCAAGGACGAGTTCGGCAAGGACACGAGCAAGGGCCGCTTCCTCAAGGAGGTACGCGACAAGGGCTGTAGCTTGTTCTCGACCACGCTGAGCCCCGACTACAACAAGCTCCATGCCGATCACCTT
This sequence comes from Hyphomonadaceae bacterium, assembly GCA_965229115.1. Classification (GTDB taxonomy): domain Bacteria; phylum Pseudomonadota; class Alphaproteobacteria; order Caulobacterales; family Hyphomonadaceae; genus UBA7672. Next base: position 3,210,095 of record CBDDIR010000003.1, read on the forward strand.
CACTTCGACATGGGCTTTTCGAGCATCTGTTCGTGATGCTGGCATCGGGGCGATCAGGCCCTATATTCCAGGCATGATCCGCATTGCATTCATGGCAGGTCTCTGCTTGATCGCCGCGCCAGCCTTGGCGCAGGTGAGCGAGCCATTGCCGCGTTTCGAGGCGCTGGAACAGCAGCAGCGCATGGCCCAGCAGCGCGAGATGGACAATATCGAGGCCAATCGCCAACGCGATCTGACCCGTTCCGCTCAGCCCAATTCAGGCGTCAGTGAAGCCGAGCGTGCGTTGCGCGGCCTGCAGTATGATCGTGCACGCGAACAGCGTTTGCTTGAGCTGGATCGCGATCGGCAGCGCGTGCAGCGCGAGCGTGATCTCGCCAACGCGGCCCTTCCGAATGCACGCATCCCGCGCAACTCATCGGTCGTGATTACGGATCCTGAGCGCTACATCCTGCCTCCCGCGCCTCCAGGCAAATATTATGCGCGTGTCGAAGGACGCTTCGTGCTGGTCGATGAGACGTCGGAACTGGTGACCAGCGTCCTGCCTGTGCAGCCGACCGATCCGACAGCCGATGTGCCGGCTGGTCCACTTCCGCTACCTGAGCGCGGCCTGCCTGTTCGCCGCATCTCTCCAGGCTCAGCGAGTGTGATCAAGGATTTCCGCGCGCTGTCGCTGCCTGCCCCGCCGAGCGGCCAGTATTATGCGCGTGTCGATGGCCAGACAGTGCTGGTTGATGGCCGCACAGAACTTGCCCTGAAATTCGTCGATCCGGGCTGAAAACAGGGCTGTCGCAGCCAGCCTCTTGCGTAACCCGCAAACCACCCCCACTCTCATTCCCATCGTCAACTTAACGGAAGGAGGTGATCCAATGTCAGTCACAACGAGCCGGGGCTTTTCCCTGACCAGCGGTCTGTCGTTCGGAGCAACCTTCGTACGCAGCATCGTCTGATCGGGCTCGGGATCGCCGCCGCGTTGCGCGGGCGATCTCTGGTAGCCTGATCTCTGGTAACTATGGGGCAATAGCTCCGCTCAAATGACGGGAAGGGCCGCCGGCAAACGCCGCGCGGCCCTTCTTGTTTCTGCACTTCATCTTTTGCGGGTTCGGCGCCGCGCCCGCTTGTTTCCGGAATCCGGTCTGCCATACATCGTCTCCAGTCCGGGGAGGGACGACATGGCGCGCACACAACTGTTTGGACGTATCCGGCTTGCGATCGCGAATGCACGCGCCGCCCTGCCCGACGCGCCGCCGCCTGGTCCCCGCGCGATTACGCGCCGCTCCGCCCTGATGCTGATGACGGCTGCGGCGGCGTGTACGCCTGTGCGCAAGTCAGAGCCGGGAACGCCGGGCGCGGTTGCGATCGTTGGCGGCGGCACGGCCGGGCTGACGACAGCATGGCGGCTCGCGAATGCGGGCATCGCCTGCGAGATCTTCGAGTCTTCTGGCCGCACCGGCGGGCGCATGTTCACGCTGCGCGACTTCACGCCGGAGGGTCAGTTCTGCGAACTCGGCGGTGAGCTGGTCGATTCCAACCACGAAGCGCTGATCAAGCTGTGTGGCGAACTCGGCATCCCGATCCAGCGCCTGCATCCCGAAGGCAGCGGGATGAGCGACCTGTTCGACATTGGCGGCAAGCCGCGGCTCGCGGGTGACCTGCTTGATCCGGCTGCGCAGACGGGACCGTTCCTTCCCGTGGCGGCGCGCATTGCGGCCGATCAAGCCGCGCTGCTCGATGCCGACGACAACTGGACGGCGCGCGCCATCGAACTCGATAAGACGCCGCTGTCGCAGTATCTCGAAAGCCTGTCGAGCTCGACGGCGCGCTGGGTGATCGACCTGCTCGCCCTCTCCTATCATGCCGAATACGGCATTCCGATTGACCAGCAATCCTCGCTGAACCTTGTCGATCTCATCGGCGCGGATGCAAACGCCAGCTTCGAGATGTTTGGCGACAGCGATGAGGCACATCGCATTCAGGGCGGCAACAGCACGTTGCCGGAAACGTTGTTGAAGCGGCTGACCGTTGCGCCGCTGGCGGAGCGCGTGCGGGTCAATCTGCGGCATGAGCTGGCGAACATTGCACATGACGGCAATGGCTTCCACTTGACCTTCAACAACGAGACGAACCCGAAGGTTGAGCGCACGTTCGAGCGCGTGGTGCTGACCCTGCCCTTCACGCGACTGCGTGAGGTGAATGGTCTGGGCGGGCTTGGCCTGTCGGCGGACAAGATGCGGGCGATCAACGAGCTTGGCTATGGCGTCAACGCGAAGCTGATGGTGGGCACGACATCGCGGCCGTGGACGCAGCAGCTGCTCGGCATCAACTCGCCGCTGACCGGCACGATCTATTCGGATCGCGGCTTCGGCGTCGTGTGGGACACGAGCGCGGGACAGGAAGGCACGGGCGGCGTGATGACCAACTTCATCACTGGCGCTGCGGCGAAGACGGAAGAGTCCGCCGTGCTGGCGACGCTGGAATCCAGCCTCGCATCGCTCTCGCCTGATCTGGCGGCGGCGCTCAATCCGAAAGTGCGGGCGAGCTTCTTCTGGCCCAACCATCCGCATACCAAGGCGAGCTATGCGGGGCCGCTGGTCGGCCAGTACACCTCGTTCGCCGAATTCGCGGCACAGCCGGAGCTGGGCAACACGCTGTTCTTTGCGGGCGAGCACACCAGCGCGGAAAGCATGGGCTTCATGAATGGCGCAGTGCAGTCGGGCGAGCGTGTGTCCAAGGAAGTGCTTGCCGCAGGTTAGGGCAATTCTGGGAACGCTCTTTCGGTTCAGGGATTAGCAATCCTGAAACGAGGGAGCCTCCAGTCATGAACGCCATCCTGCTCGGCGCCGCCAGCTTCGGGGCTTTTGTCGCCATCCTCACCGGTGATCCGTCGGAACAGGGCACGTCGATCAGCGCGCAAAACGTTTCGATCGAGACGGCTGCGGGCGACCGAGGCGAGATGAAACGCATGACGCTCGTCCACCCGAATTCGGGCGAGGTGACCAAGGTTTCGGTTATTTCGTTCGCCGACTAAGCCCATGAGGAGGCTGGTGCGGGAGGTGGGGGTCGAACCCACAAATCCGTAAGGACGGCGGATTTTGAGTCCGCTGCGTCTGCCAATTCCGCCACTCCCGCGAGCCGCGAGGGGCGGTGTTAGCGCAGGCTGAAGCCGTTCGGAAGCCCCGTATCCGGGACTAGGCGACGTTAGCCGGCGATGACGCCCGGGCTGACCATCTGAACGCTGAAATAGGCGCCCAGGATCACGCACATGGCCCACTGCGGCGCGATGCGCATGGAGGCGGTGCCGAGGTTGCGGAGGGTGCGCATTTTACGAACCGGAACTCTAAAGAACACGCGGGACTATCCTGCGCGTCTTCAGGGATCGTGGGCGAAGATCGCAAACATCCGGTTCACGGAATGCAGAAATTTCGATCGAATTCGACCGAAACCCCGCCTTAGTGCATCAGGGTCGCTGCGGCGAAACCGCCGACCAGGACCACCACGAAGAGCAGCATGAACAGGCCGATGCGCTTTTCGATGATGGGGGCCAGGGTGGGGCCGAAGGTCTTGAACAGCCAGGCGACCAGGAAGAACCGGAGCGCGCGGGTAACCAGGCAGGCCGCGATGAAGATCGGCAGGTTGAACGCCATCGCGCCGGAGATGATGGTTACCAGCTTGAACGGGATGGGTGTCACGCCCTTGAGGAAGATGATCCAGACGCCGGCTGCTGCATAAGAGGCGCGGAGCTCCTCTTCCTTGCCGCCATAGCCGAAGACCGAAATGATCGCCGAGCCAACTGCTTCGAACAGGTAGAAGCCGATGGCGTAGCCGAGCAGCGCGCCGAGGACGGAGGCGATGGTGCAGCCGAAGGCGTAGCGCCAGGACCGTTCCGGGCGGGCGAAGCACATCGGGGCCAGCATGACGTCTGGCGGGATCGGGAAGAACGAGCTTTCGGCAAACGAGATGGCCCAGAGCGCGGGCTCGGCCTGCTTGCCGCCGGCGAGGCGGATGACCCAGTTGTAGAGCGCGCCGAGCGGGCCCTTGGCCTTGGGCGAATGAGCGGCTGCAGGAGCCTCGTTAACGGTGCTGGCTTCAGTCATCGTCGGCTGTCCTGCATCTCACAAATCAGGCTGTCCCCAGCGCCTAGCACGGGCCGGGCCAGATGAAACCTGAACAAGGCGCCACGCTACCCCCCAGTCGTTGAAACTATCGTCAACAGGGGACCAGCCAGTCCGGCTGGCCTGCCGTTTGGTCGCATTGTCGCCCATCTGCCCCCCGATACCTTCCCTGCCATGGAAAAGTTGCCGCTTGATCGGGTGAGATGGCCGCTCGTCGCCCTGCTCGCGTCCGCGGGCATGCTGGCTGCGGCTTTCGGCATCTTTGAAGCCCTGCTCCACCTCGCCCCGTGCCAGATGTGCTGGTGGCAGCGGTATGCCCACTTTGCGACCTGCGCAGTGGCCCTGGTGGTCATTGTGCTGAACTGGCGTGGCGCCAGCGCGCGGCTGATGACCTGGGGCTGCATCGCGATCGGGCTGACGTTCGCGGTAAGCTTCTTCCTGGGAAGCTGGCACGCCCTGTTCGAATGGAACCTCGCGCCGGGTCCGGACACCTGCGAGGCCGGAACGGGTTCGGAGCCGATCACGGGCAATCTTTCGGACATCCTGTCCCGCCCGATCGGCATCGTTTCGTGCAAGGAAGCGATGTGGCGCTTGCCGAACGCGCCGTGGGGGCTTTCCATGGCCGGGTTCAACGGGATCATTTCAGGCGTGCTGATGGCGCTGTCATTCTTTGCCGCCACCCGCCCGCCGATCAGAGACACTGCGAACGAGCCGGTAGCGCCATGAGCCTGTCCACCAACCGCCGTGACGAGATGCTGCGTGTCGACCATGCCGGCGAGTTCGGCGCGGTTGCGATCTATCGCGGACAGCTTGCCGTGTTCGAGCGCCAGTCGGGCCGCGAGAAGATCACGGCGCAGCTGAAGGAAATGGAGGCCGAGGAGCAGGATCACCTCGACGCCTTCGACAAGATGCTGAATGCGGGCAGCGTTCGCCCCACCGCGCTGTCGCCGATATGGAATGCTGCGGGCTTTGCGCTGGGCGCTGCAACCGCCCTGCTCGGCGAGAAAGCCGCGCATGCGTGCACCGAGGCGGTCGAGACCGTGATCGAGGAGCATTACGGCGACCAGATCACCGAGCTTGAGGCTGCGGGCGAGACGGAGCTGGCGGCGCGGATGACGAAGTTCCGCGACGAGGAAATCGCGCACAAGGAACTGGCGGCTGCCGAGGGCGCGGCGCAGGCGCCGGGCTATCCGGTGCTGTCGGCGTTGATCCGGTTTGGTTGCCGCGCTGCGATCCGGATTAGTGAGAAGGTTTAGGGCGCTTCGCGCCTGAGCTTCGGGTTTTCAAACATCTGGATGTGAGCCCCGCGCTCGTGCTTCGACGGACGCGCCTTTCAGGCGCTGCTCAGGATGAGCGCTAGAGTAAGCGCCGGTTTCCCTTAGCGCTCATCCTGAGCAGCACGCGTGAGCGTGCGTCCGTCGAAGGACGAGCGCGGGCTCACGATTGGTCGTTCGGACCAGCGATTGCTGTCCGGGATGCTTGGTGTCGTCTCTCCCAAGAGGGAGCGGGGCGCATGAAGTCACGCCGTGGGTAGTGCCTGTGCTGCATCGCTGCAGCTGATGCGCGTCTTCACGCGCCCCGTGCTTGGCCGTTCTTCCCGATATGGCATCCAGGAGTTGGCAATCGACCGCCAAGGATGAATCCCAGGGGCCTTAGCTCCGTGGCCAGTGATCGGTTCGGCGTGTCGGGGAGCTGGTCCAGAACTCCCTCGGACCCTCCGGTTAGTGACCCCGGAGGCAGTGCTGCGCAGTTCGATTCACCGGGTCGGCTTGTCAGGCCTTCCCGACTTGCTTGAAGGGGCACGGTAGAGTCCCCGACACCACGCGGCCACGCCGGCCAATGCCCCGACGTCTTGAGCTGGACGTCTCCAAGACCTCCCTTCGTCAGGTGCGGGTGTGTTTTAGCAGATGGAGGATGGGGCGAGGTTTTGTGGTTCCGGCCGTCCTACAGCAGATTGTGCGAATGCCGTTGTGAACGTGCGTTCTGCACCACCGCCATCCTACAGCTGGCGTGTTGGATTCCGCGGAATCTGATGGAACCCACGGACGTCATTCTCGGGCTTGTCCCGAGAATCTCGGTTCTTGCGTCGTGGGGATAAGCGAGATGTCCCGCTGCTGAGACAACCGAGATTCTCGGCACAGGGCCGAGAATGACTCCCCTTGTTGCTCACGCCTGAGGTTGTCATCCCGGAAGCGCGGAGCGCTATCCGGGAACTACTGATCCGCTGTCGTGCTTCTCACAATAGGTCCCGGCTCTCCGCTTCGCTGCGGCCGGGATGACAGGTGGTGGACGCGACCCTGGGTTCCTGCTTTCGCAGGAATGACGGCGGAGAGGATTGCGGATGGGGGGCTAGTGCTTGTGGCCGCCGTCGCGGCCGCACATGAGGTGGGTGTCGCTGGCCATCCACATCAGTTGGACGCCGGGGGTCCAGGTGAGGGAGTGTTCGCCGTCGCTCCACACGACTTTGGGGATGCCCTGTTCGGGCGGCACGTTGTTGAGGCGGTAGGCGTTGTCGCCGATCCAGACGAGGGCGGCGCTGCCCTTGCCGGTTTCGGCGAAGGCGAGGACCAGCTTCGAGCCGTCGGTGCAGCCGAAGGATGAGCCGCGGGGATCGTCGCTGGGGACCGGGGTGGGCGGCTTCATCTGCGCCAGTGCAGCGGGAGCGGCGAGGCAGAGGGCGGCGGCGATAGCGGCGTTCCGGAGGATCGACATGCGTTAGCCCCTGCTTTGTTTACAGGGAGACTGCGCGATCAATTTGCGGGCGGCAAGGGTTTCCCGAGCCTATCAGTGGGTGTTGGGCCTTTCGCGGTCAGTCCCGGTGCATTTTCAATGCACCCTACTCCGCTGCTTTAGTCGCCGCTTGCTCGGCGGCTTCGCGGGCGGATTTCAGGATGGCGGCGCGGGCTTCGACCTGGGCGACGATCTTTTCGATCATGTCGGCGTTGGAGACTTTGTGGTCGGGCTTGCCCGAAACATACATCATGCCGGCGTCCTTGCCGCCGCCGGTGAAGCCGAGGTCGGTCATGGTGGCTTCGCCGGGACCGTTGACGACGCAGCCGATGATCGAGAGCGAGATCGGCTCCGAGACGTGGGCGAGGCGTTTTTCGAGCGCTTCGACCGTGCGGATGACGTCGAAGCCCTGACGCGCGCAGGAGGGGCACGAGATGATATTCACGCCGCGCGTGCGCAGGCCGAGCGATTTCAGGATTTCGAAGCCGGCCTTGATCTCTTCGACCGGTTCGGCCGAGAGCGAGACGCGGATCGTGTCGCCGATGCCGGCCCAGAGCATGGAGCCGATGCCGATGGCGGATTTGACCGTGCCAGTGCGCAGGCCGCCGGCTTCGGTGACGCCGAGATGGAGCGGCGCGTCGGTGGCTTCGGCGAGCGCGTGGTAGGCGGCGACCGTGAGGAACGGATCGGAGGCCTTCACCGAGATCTTGTACTCGTGGAAATCGTTATCATCGAGGATGCGCGCGTGATCGAGCGCGCTTTCGACCATCGCTTCGGGGCATGGCTCGCCGTATTTTTCGAGCAGGTGGCGTTCGAGGCTGCCGCCGTTGACGCCGATGCGCATCGAGCAGCCATTGTCCTTCGCGGCCTTGATGACTTCGCGCACGCGATCAGCGTTGCCGATATTGCCGGGGTTGATGCGCAGGCAGGCGGCGCCGGCTTTCGCAGCTTCGATGCCGCGTTTGTAGTGGAAGTGGATGTCGGCGACGATCGGCACTTTCGCGGCGCGGCAGATCTCCGGCATCGCGGCGGTGGATTCCTCGTCGGGGCATGAGACGCGGACGATGTCTGCGCCTGCTTCCTCGAGGCCGCGGATCTGGTCGATCGTGGCCTTGGCATCCGAGGTCGGCGTGTTGGTCATCGACTGGACGGAGATCGGCGCGTCGCCGCCGACGAGCACATTGCCGACGCGGATCTGGCGCGACTTGCGCCGCGTGATCGTGCGCCAGGGGCGGATGTGATTGATGTCGTGGCTCATGGCGTGCCCGGATCAGACTGTAGTCAGCATTTGGCCCTTTAACATGGCCCAGTAAAGACGACGGCCGCACGACGGAAAGTCGCGCGGCCGTTGAATAATCATCGAAAGGCCTGTGCCTATTGGTCCGGGTAGGCCGCGAGGGCCGGATCGGTGGCCGGGGTTTGCGGCTGGGCCGGGGCCGGGTTCTGGGCGGCCGGAAGCTCGCGCGGGGCGGGCGTTGTGGCTTGCGCAGGACGCGGGGCGCGCGGCTTGGGCGGCGTTGCGGTTGCGCCCGGAGCGGGGGTGGCGCCGGCAGTTGCGGGCGCGCCGGCGGCGGGCGGCGTGGGAGCGGCTTCGGCGGCGATCGAGGGATCGACCGGAACGTTGATCGGCGCGCGCTGGGCGGCCATGTCGACGCTTTGCGAATAAACCTGACCGCCTTCGGCCTGGACGAGGCCGAGCGAGGCGTCGCCGAGGCGCCATTCGAAGGCCGTGCCGTCGTTGACGGAAACGGTCCAGCCGGCGCCGACGCGGACGGGATAGCTCTCACCGGCGACGAAATCGCGGTGGACGTATTTGTCGCCCTTGGCGGAGCGGACTTCGACGGAGCCGGGGCGGAGGGCGACGATGCGCAGGCGCTGTCCGACCGGATTGGCGGTGTCGGTTGCGGCGGCTGCGGTGGCGTTCGGGGTGGTGGTTGTGCCGGCGGTCGTGGGCTGCTTCTCGCCGCTGTTCAGGAAGAAGACGGCGGCGGCGCCGACGAGGCCGACGATCAGGAAGCCGAGCATGGGCACGGCGACCGGCAGCTTGCGGGCCTTCGAGGAGGCCGGCTGGGCGATGTCCTGCTTTTCCGGATCCTTGAGGATCGCGCATTCGGCCAGGTAGCGGTCGAGCGTGTTCTGCTCGTCCATGCCGAGGAAGCGGGCGTAGGATTTGATGTAGCCCTTGGCGTAAACCGGGGCGCCCAGCAGGTTCGGCGTCATCTCTTCGATGGCGCGGAGGTGGCTGAGGTGGACGCGGGTGTCGCGGGAGACCTGCTCCAGCGAGTAGCCGGCATTCTCGCGGGCGGCGCGGATGATGGCGCCGATGCGTTGCTGCGGACCGTCGATGGGAGCCTCGGCTGTGAAATCGGTGTCGGCGTCGGTCACGACGCGCAGGTGCGGAGCGCTGCGGCGCGCGGCGCGCGATTCCGTTTCAGCGTCGTCCTTGGCAATAACCGGGGTATCGGCGGCGCTCGTCTCGGGCGCGGCAGCCGTTTCATCGGTAGGTTTGGTGGGGTTGGTGTCGTCTTTGGCCACGCCGCTCATACGTTCATCCGACACGGAAGGGCACGTCCCGATGGACGCTAGTTTCCGCTTAAGCCCACCGCCCTAACAAGTGATTACGAAGGTAAGGTGGCGGCACTGGGGCCACAACGTTAATTTCGCTAAATCTTCAGCCAGCGAAACGAGTTGCGGCTCTAGATCTTGATGCCGAAATCCTGCGCGATCTGCTGCATTGCCTTGCGAACGTTGGGTTCGCCGCCTTCCAGGGCCGCCTGCACGCGTGGGGCGAGTTGCGAAAGATCCACGGAGCGGACCAAAAGCTTGATGGGAGCAATCCGGGCGGACTGCATGGATAAGCGGCGATAACCTAGAGCAATCAGGGCCAGCGCTTCGAGCGGACGGCCCCCTGCTTCGCCGCAGACGGTGATGGGGAGGCCGGCTTCGTCGGCGCGCTGGCGCATACGGAGCAGCAGGCGCATGGCGGGCTTGGAGAGGATGTCGTAACGGCCGGACAGGCGGGCGTTGTCCCGGTCGGCGGCGAAGAAGAACTGCATCAGGTCGTTGGTGCCGATGGAGAGGAAGTCTGCCTTGCCCTTCAATTGATCGATCGAGAAGGCGAGCGAGGGCGTCTCGACCATGGCGCCGACCTGGAGGCGGTTGGGCAGGTCGCGGCCGAACTTGATGGCCCATTCCATTTCCGAATCGAGCAGGCGGCGCGCGGCCTCGAACTCCTCCACGGTGGTGACCATGGGGAACATCAGGCGGAGCGTCTTGCCGCGGGAGGCGCGGATGAGGGCGCGGAGCTGGCGGCGGAAGAAGAACGGGTGGTCGAGCGCCATGCGGAGGGCGCGCCAGCCGAGAGCCGGGTTTTCCTCGCGCTCGCGACGGCCCATGAAGGGCGCGATCTTGTCGCCGCCGAGGTCGATGGTGCGGAAGACGACGGGGCGATCCCCTGCCCGTTCGATGACGGACTTGTAGAAGGTCGACTGTTCGTCGAGGCCCGGCATCGTCTCGGACGCCATGAACTGGAATTCGGTGCGGAACAGGCCGACGCCCTTGGCGCCGACTTCGTCGAGATGGTCGAGGTCGAACGACAGGCCGGCGTTGATGAAGAGGTCGATCTCCGTGCCGTCCGTCGTGACGGCGGGCTTGTCACGCAGCAGGGAGAGCTCGGCCTGCTTCTGGCCGGCGAGCGCCATGCGGGCATGGAAGTTGGTGACGATCTCGGCTTCGGGGCGGATGTGGATCACGCCGGCTTCGCCATCGACGATCATCAGGTCGCCGTCTTCCGAGCGGGTGACGAGGCCGGGCATGCCGCCGACAGCGGGAACACCGATGGCGCGCGCGACGATGGCCGCGTGCGAACCGGCGCCAGCTTCTTCCAGCACAATGCCGGCGAGGCCGCTGTCGCGGTATTCAAGCAGTTCGGCGGGGCCAATCCGGCTGGCGACGAGGATCGAGCCCGGAGGCGCTTCGCGGCCGCCGTCTTCGCCGGAGAGCTGGCGCAGCAGGCGGTTCTCGAGATCTTCGAGATCGTGCATGCGCTCGCGCACCATGGCGTCGCGCGCGCTTTCGAGACGGGCGCGGTGTTCGCGGCGGACGCGATCGACGGCGGCTTCGGCGGAGAGGCCCGTGCGGACGGCTTCGATCAGGCGCGCTTCCCAGCTGGGGTCGTGCGCGAACAGGCGGTAGGTTTCGAGGACATCGCGACTTTCGCCGAACAGGACGGGGCCGGCGCGGGTGAGCATCGCGTCGATGTTGGCGCGGAGCGCATCAAGCGCTTCGTTGAGGCGGCGTTCTTCTACTTCTGCGTCAGCGGCGAACAGCGCGGTCGGTGGAACGACGGGGTCGTAGAGGTGGATGCGGCCGGTGGCCAAGCCTTCGTTGAGGACGCGGCCGTGCAGTTCTGCCGGGCGCGTCTGGCGCAGGCCGGCGCTGATCGTGTCTGCAGCGGCGGCGACGAGTTCGGCCAGCACCATGGCGACGGTCTGGAGCGCTTCGGCTTCTTCATCGTCGTAAGCGCGTTCGGTGCGGTTCTGGACGACGACCACGCCGAGGACGCGGCCGCCACGCAGGATCGGCACGCCGAGGAAGGAGTGGAACGGGTCTTCGCCGGTTTCCGGGCGATAGGAGAAGCGCGGGTGCGAGAAGGCGTCCGTCAGGCGCAGCGGCCTTGCGGTGGCGGAGACGAGGCCGACGAGGCCTTCGTTTTCCTTCATTCGCGTGCGACCGACGGCTTCGGGGCGGAGGCCGCGCGTCGCCATCAGGAGCAGGCTTTCGTCTTCGGAACGCAGATAGATCGAGCAGACGTCCGCCACCATGGTGTTGGCGATGAGTTCGACCACGCGATCGAGGCGCTTGGGGTCCTGCGCCTGGTTGGCCATCAGGGCCCGCAGACGCGACAGCAACAGCTTTGCCCCGCCCCCGCCCGCAGGGGGACGAGGCGGCGTGCCGCCCTTGTCGCCTGATCTGTTGCGATCGGTCAAAACGTCTCCCAACGCCGTCGTCTGTGTTCGCTTTAGCTGATTACGCCGCGTCCGTCATTCCATGGTGCGGAAGGTAAATTTTTGTAGTTTGTTTGGCTTAAGTTTGGTGGGGACGCGCTCGTCCTTCGACGGACGCACGTGTTCCACGTGCTGCTCAGGATGAGCGCTACAGGACGGCCGGTGCTTTAGCGCTCATCCTGAGCAGGCCCGGAGGGCCGTCCGTCGAAGGACGAGCGCGGTTGCCCCCGATCAATCCGCGTCCAGGCCGTAGGCCGTGTGGAGGGCGCGTACCGCGAGTTCCGTGTAGGAGGCGTCGATCAGGACGGAGATCTTGATTTCCGAGGTCGAGATGACCTGGATGTTGATGCCCTTGTCCGAGAGCGCCTGGAACATGGTTTTGGCGACGCCGGCGTGGCTGCGCATGCCGACGCCGATGACCGACACTTTCGCGACATCGCGCGAGACGGCCATGCTTTCATAGCCGACCTTCTTGCCGAGACCTTCGATCACGGCCTTGGCGTGGGCTGCATCGCGATCCGGGCAGGTGAAGACGATGTTCTGGCGGCCTTCGGTTTTCGCCGAAGCCTGGACAATCATGTCGACGTTGACGCCGGCATCGGCGAGCGCGCCGAAGATGGTGGCGGCGACGCCCGGATGGTCTTCCACGCCGATCATGCTGAACTTGGCTTCGTCACGCGAATAAGCGACGCCGCTGACAACCTGCTTTTCCACGATCTGTTCCTCATCGCACACGAGCGTACCGGTATTGGGGGAAGGCACGGGGCCTTCAAACGAAGAGAGCACGCGCACGGGAACGCGATGGTTCATCGCGAGTTCGACCGAGCGGGTCTGCAGGACCTTTGCGCCAAGCGAGGCGAGTTCCAGCATCTCTTCGTAGGAAATCTTTTCGAGGCGGCGGGCCTTCGGCGTAATGCGCGGGTCCGTCGTGTAAACGCCGTCGACGTCCGTGTAGATGTCGCAGAGCGAGGCCTTCAGCGCGGCGGCGACGGCGACGGCGGACGTATCCGAACCGCCGCGGCCGAGCGTCGAGACGCGGCCGTGTTCATCGACGCCCTGGAAGCCCGCGACGACGGCGATCTCGCCGCTATCGACCGAGCGGAGGAATTCGGGGTTGTCGCAGCCCATGATGCGGGCCTTGCCGTGGGCTTCATCCGTCGTGAGCTTGAGCTGCCAGCCGAGCCAGGAGCGGGCCTTGAGGCCTTTCTTCCGGAGGGCGAGCGCAAGGAGACCAGCCGTGACCTGTTCGCCGGATGCGACGACCACATCGTATTCGTCGTCATAGTCCGCGCCGTGCAGATCCGGGCCGGCGGCGCCGCGCGTCCATTCGACGAGCTGGTTGGTCGTGCCCGACATGGCGGAGACGACGACCGCAATAGCACGGGTTTCGGCGCGGCGCGCGGCGACGATATCCGCCACATGCGCAATGCGCTCGAGGTTGGCGACCGAGGTTCCGCCGAATTTCAGCACCAGGCGATTCATCGCGGGGGCACGTCCTTCCCGTTTGCAGGGACCGTTGAGGCCCCGCGCGCGAGGGCTATAGGGGGGCCGGGCCGGGAGGGCAAGAACTCACCCTTTCGTGCGGCATCGGAGCTGTGGGGGAGTGACGAAATCCCCTGCCCGGATGGCATAGTAAGGCCGATTTTCCCTCCCCATATCGGGCTTTGACGGGGTAGAAGTGGCGCGAAACGCCTGCCGAGGAGACCGACGTGGCCAAGATCATGGAGCGCGACGAAACGATCCCGGAATCGCCCAGCGTCGACCCGGCCGAGATCGAGAAGTTCCGGGCCATGGCGGCGGACTGGTGGTCGCCGACCGGCAAGTTCGCGCCCCTGCACAAGTTCAACCCGGCGCGGCTGACCTTTATCCGCGAGACGGCGGTGGCGCATTTCAAGCTGGATGGCGAGGCGCGGCGGCCGCTGGAGGGGCTGCGCCTGCTGGATGCGGGATGTGGCGGCGGGCTGGTGACCGAACCGATGGCGCGGCTGGGCGCGCATGCGGTCGGCGTGGATGCCGGGGACAAGAACATCAAGGCGGCGATGGTTCATGCCGACCAGGTTCATGTCGATGTCGATTACCGGGTCGGGACGGTCGAGGGGCTGATCGCGGCGGGCGAGCCGCTGTTCGACATCGTTCTGGCGCTGGAAGTGATCGAGCATGTGGCCGACCCGGCGCAGTTTCTGGCCGATTGCGCAAAACTTCTGAAGCCCGGCGGGCTGTTGGTGATGGCGACGCTTAACCGTACCGCGAAGGCGTTTGCGCTTGCAGTTGTGGGGGCCGAGCATGTTCTGCGCTGGTTGCCGGTGGGGACTCATGAATGGTCGAAGTTCGTAACGCCGGCCGAAGCAAGCGCGGCCTTAACCGGCGCCGGGCTTGCTGTGCAGGAGGCTGTCGGCGTCTCATTCTCGCCCCTTTCGGGACGATGGTCGCTGGGGCGGGATACCGCCGTGAATTACATGATCGTGGCGACCCGGCCGGAGGAACCGGCCCGGAGCTAGGGATTGAGAGATAGGGTTTACGGAAGACGATGGCTGAGAACGGCCGCATCTTCATCGACGATCTGGAGGGCGTGCAGCTGCCGCCCCGGTCGCTGGAGTCGGGTCCGGTAAAGCCGGGCGCGGATGAGCGCGACGAGTGGCTGCGCCGCCGCAACATGTCTGCCGAGCAGGTGGAGTTCGGCGACGAGGATCCCTACAGCAACAAGTATGTCCGCTCCGATGTCGATGAGACTCCGGGGACGATTTTGCATTACTGGTTCGGCTATGCTGTCGAGCGGCCGCAGGTGATGCAGGACCGGATGACGCTGTGGTTTGGCGGCGGGTTCCAGCTGGACCGGATTATCGCGAACAGGTTCAGCGATGTGGTGGCGAAGCTGGCTTCGGGCGAGGCGTATCGCTGGGCGGCGAACGGGATCGAGCAGAGGCTGGCGGCTGTGGTGGCGCTGGACCAGTTCTCAAGGAATATCTTCCGGGGCACGCCGGCGGCTTTCGAGAATGATGGGCTGGCGCTGAAGCTGTGCAAGGATGCGATGGCGAGCGGCGATGACATGAAGCTTTCGCCGGTGGAGCGGTGGTTCCTGTATATGCCGCTGGAGCATTCGGAATCGGCGAGCGATCAGCGGCGGAGCGTGGAGAAGTTCGCTGAGCTGCTGGAGCAGGCGACGCCGGAGATGAAGCCGCATTTCGACAGCGCTTATGACTTCGCCAAGCGCCATGCGGCGGTGATCACCAAGTTCGGACGCTTCCCGCATCGCAATGCGATTCTGGGCCGGACGTCGACGAGCGCCGAGCTGGCGTTCATCAAGAAGACGCCCCAGGGATTCTAGGGATGGGGTTTTAGCCCCTCGCCTACGCTTTTCCGACCAGCTTCAGCCATTCGTCCTCGGTGAGGACTTTGACGCCGTGCTTCTGGGCGTCGGCGAGCTTGGAGCCTGCGCCCGGGCCGGCGACCACGAGGTCGGTCTTGCTGGAGACGGAGCCGGAGACTTTGGCGCCGAGTTGGAGCGCCTGCGCCTTGGCTTCGTCGCGCGTCATCTTTTCCAGAGAGCCGGTGAAGACGACGATCTTGCCGGCGACGTTGCTGTTGGATGTGTCGGCGATCTTGTAGGGCTCGATGGTGACGTTCTGGAGCAGCGCTTTCAGGACGTCGCGATTGTGTTTCTCTGCGAAGAAATCGACGAGGGCTTCGGCGGCGACTTCGCCGAGGCCGTTGATGGCGGCGAGTGCGATGAGGTCTTCGCCGGGTCGCCCACTGGCGGCTGACTGCACTTCTTTCCGGAAAGTCGACCAATCACCGTATTCGCGAGCGAGAGCCGCCTTCTGACTCTTGTTCAGCGATGCCGTTTTCTTCTTCTCGCTCTCGGCCGGAAGCTCGACAGCTTCAAGCTGCCCTTCCAAAGAGTTGTCTAACGATCCGATGAGCTTCGAAGGAATGTTTGCCGCCGCCTCAAGAAGTCTATCGCGAACGATGGGACCAATACCCTCTAGCGCCTCGAGACGACGGTACGCATCATTCGGACGTTGCTTAGCGGCGTTGGTGACGGCTTCCTGCAGGGATTCGAACGTGCCGAAGTGGCGGGCGATCAGCAGCGCGTTGGTTTCGCCGATGTGGCGGATGCCGAGGGCGTTGATGAAGCGGTCGAGCGGCTGCGTGCGCGCCTTGTCGATAGCGTCGCGAAGCTTCTTGGCGGAGGTTTCGCCATAACCTTCCCACTCTTCCAGCGGCGGCTTGCCGGCTTTCTCGATCTGTTTGTCGAGCATGAAGATGTGCTGGGGCGCGGTGATCACGCCGGCCTCGAAGAATTCCTCGATCTGTTTCGCGCCGAGACCTTCGATGTCGTAGGAGCGGCGGGCGACGAAGTATTTCAGGCGCTCGACGGCTTGCGCCGGGCAGATGAGGCCGCCGGTGCAGCGGCGATCAACGTCTTCCTCGCCATCGCCGGAGCCGCGCACGGCTTCGGAGCCGCAGAACGGGCATTTGTGCGGGAACTTGAACGGCGTTGCATCCTTCGGGCGTTGGTCTTCGACCACGCGGACGATCTGCGGGATGACATCGCCGGCGCGTTGCACGACGACGAAATCCTTCAGCTGCACGCCGAGGCGCGCGATCTCGTCTTCATTGTGGAGCGTGGCGTTGGAAACGACGACGCCGCCGACGTTGATGGGCGCTAGGCGCGCGACAGGCGCGAGCTTGCCCGTGCGGCCGACCTGGATGTCGATGCCGAGGAGTTGGGTAATCGCCTGCTGCGCTGGGAATTTGTGGGCTGCGGCCCAGCGCGGGCTGCGTGAGACGAAGCCGAGGCGGTCCTGCCAGTCGAGACGATCGACCTTATAGACGACGCCGTCGATATCGTAACCGAGCTTGGCGCGGCGGGCTTCGATGTCGTGGTAGATTTTCAGGAGACCTTCGGCGTCGGTTGCGCGGCCCATGGCGGGGTTCACCGGCAGGCCCCATGCCTTGAACTTCTCGACGGCTTCCGTCTGCGTCTTGGCGAACTCTTCCGAGATGAAGCCCCAGGTGTAGGCGAACAGCTTCAGCGGGCGGGCGCGCGTGATCTCGGGATCTTTCTGGCGCAAGCTGCCGGCGGCGAAGTTGCGCGGGTTGGCGGGGACTTTGCGACCGGCTTCGGCTTCCGCATCGCGCAGACGCTCGAAATCCGACATCAGGATGTAGATCTCGCCGCGCACTTCGATGCGAGCGGGATGGCCCTTCCCCTTCAGCTTTTCCGGAATGTCCTTGATGGTGCGGACGTTGGCGGTGACGTCTTCACCCACGGCGCCATCGCCGCGCGTGGCGGCGCGGACGAGCACGCCATCTTCATAGAGCAGCGAGATCGACAGGCCGTCGATCTTCGGCTCGGCCGTCATCGCGACTTCGTCGTCTGGCTTCAGATTGAGGAAGCGGCGTATGCGGGCGAAGAGATCGACCACGTCTTCATCGGCGAAGAGGTTGTCGAGCGAGAGCATCGGCTTGAGGTGGGTGATCTTGCCGAAGCCGCCCGTGGGCGCGACGCCGACCGTCTGGCTGGGGCTGTCGGCCTGCTTCATCTCAGGGAATTTTTCCTCGATCGCGTTGAGGCGATTGCGCAGGGCGTCGTAGTCCGCGTCGGTGAGCTCGGGGGCGTCTTCCTGGTAATAGGCCGCGTCTGCCGCCGTGATGGCTTCGGCGAGCTTTTTATGCTCGGCCTTGGCGGCGGCTTTTGTGAGTTTCTCGACGGGGGTGGGTGCGGATTTCTTGGCCATGTGGGGTGTATAAGGGGGCCGCGCGCGCGTGTGGAGGGGTTTGTGAGCCCCTCGCTCGTGCTTCGACGGACGGCCCGCTTTGCGGGCCTGCTCAGCATGAGCGCTTAAGCGGCCGGCGGTGGTGTAGCGCTCATCCTGAGCAGCCGCGTAGCGGCGTCCGTCGAAGGACGCGCGCGTAAGCTCAGGCCCCTGCCAACAACCTGCCCGCGGCTGCGCGTGCTTCTTTTGTTACGCTTGCGCCGGCAAGCATTCGCGCGATCTCTTCCTTGCGGGCTTTTGCGCCGAGGGTGTCGATGGAGGTGGTGGTTTCGCCGGCGGCTTCGGCTTTTGAGACTTTCAGCTGGCGCGATGCGGCAGCCGCCACTTGCGGCGAGTGGGTGATGGCGAGGACCTGCTTGTCCTTGCCCAGACGCGCGAGGCGTTCGCCGATGGCGGCGGCGACTGCGCCGCCGACGCCCATGTCGGCTTCGTCAAACACCAGCGTACCGGCGGGCGAGGAACCGGCGAGGCAGACACTGACCGCCAGAGCGAAGCGGGCGGTTTCGCCACCAGAGGCGATCTTGTCGAGCGAGCCGAAGCCGGCGCCGGCATTGGTTTCGACCTCGAAAGCGACGTCATCGCGACCAGCCGGGCCGGGTTCGGCGCGCGGATAGATCGAGACGCGGAATTTTGCCTTCTCAAGTTTGAGAGGTCCGAGTTCCACGGAGACAGCCTTGGCGAGTTTCTTCGCGGCGGCTTCGCGTTTGGCGGTGAGACGACCGCAGGCGTCGTCGTAAGCGGCGCGGGCTTTTGCTTCGGCTTCGAGGGTTTTGGCGAGCGCGCCGTCGGAGTGTTCGATCTCGTCGAGCTGCATGCGCAGACGGCGGCGCAGGGCGGCGAGTTGGTCTGGATCAACATCGTGCTTGCGGGCGGCGGCGCGCAGCGCGAACAGGCGCGTTTCGGAGGCTTCGAGCGCGGCAGGCGAAAACTCGCACGCGCTGGAGGCGTTTTCGAGCGCGGCGCGGGCTTCGCCCGCTTCGATCAGCGCGCGTTCGAGGCTTTCGCAGGCGGCGCGCATGCGAACCGCGAGATCGGACGATGCGCCATCGCCCGTAAGGCCAGGCGCGGAGAGCGCACGCGAGACGGCGCGGCCGGCATTAGACAAGGCGTTTTCGATATTGGCTTTCGAGAGCTGGTGGACGGCGGATTCCAGCGCCTCGGCGACACGTTCGCCCGCCTGCATGGTGGCGCGATCGAGCGCCAGCTTCTGCGTTTCGCCTTCGTGCGGATCGAGGCCGTCGAGTTCGTCGAGCGCGTGGGAGAGCCAGGTGCGTTCGGACGCCGCCCGGGCGATGCGGGCTTCGAGCGCGATGCGCGCGTCTTCGGCGCAGCGCAGCGCCGTCCATGCGCGGGAGACTTCGGCGAGCAGGGTTTCGGATTTCGCCCAGGCATCGAGCAGGATGCGATGGCGCGAGGGATTGAGCAGGCCCAGCCCTTCATGCTGGCCATGAATATCGGCGAGCAGCGCGCCGGCTTCTTCAAGCAACGCCGCGCTGACGGGGCGATCGTTGAGGAAGGCGCGCGCGGATGAGCCGCGCTTCAGCACGCGGCGGAAGACCAGCGGCTCGTCGCCGAGATCATCGAAGCCGCGCGATGTCAGCAACGCGCGTACAGGATGGTCGTGTGTTGCATCGAAGGCGGCGGTCACACTGGCGCTGTCGGCGCCGGGACGAATGAGGCCCTGCCCCGCCCTTGCCCCTAGGGCAAAGCCAAAGGCAGACATGAGGATCGACTTCCCCGCCCCGGTTTCGCCGGTGAGCGCGCTGAAGCCATCGCCCGGATCGAGATCGAGCGCGCGAACAAGGACAAAGTCCCGAATGGAGAGACCGGTCAGCATGACCAAGCCTCTATCACGAAAAGAACGAAAAGGGAACATGCAAACTGCGGATCACGGCAGCGCGACGAGAAAGCCTATGTCCCTCATGAAAAAATGGAAATCAGAGAACGCAGTCGTGATGGTTTCGCCGCGTGACGTACCCATCATTCAGAGCGATAAGCTTGGCTCAAGCAACCGGCCAATCCCCCGAGCATTGGGGCCGGTGTTGGGAGAATCCATCATGAAGAAGTTCCTCGCAGCGGCCGCCTTTATCGCCGCCGCCGCTATCGCCGCGCCTGCGTTCGCTGCTCTCGAGAAAGGCGCTGTCGCGCCGGAGTTCTCGGCCAAGGGCATGCTGGGCGGCAAAGAGTTCACCTTCAAGCTCGCCGACGAGCTCAAGAAAGGTCCGGTGGTGATGTACTTCTTCCCCGCCGCTTTCACGAAGGGCTGCACGGTCGAGACGGCTGCGTTTGCCGACAAGGCTGAAGAGTTCAAGGCTGCCGGCGCGACGCTGGTTGGCCTGACCGCCGGCGCCGCGATGGCGGATGGCAAGATGGTCAACGCTTCGGACAACCTCGCGCGTCTCGCAGAGTTCTCGAAAGAGCATTGCCGCGACAAGTTCCCGATCGCTGCGGTCAGCGGCGACACGGTGAAGGCTTACAACGTGGTGCTCGGCGCCAAGCCGGACTGGAGCGACCGCACGTCCTACGTGATCGCGCCGGACGGCAAGATCCTGCTCGCCCACACCGACATGCAGCCGATGAGCCACATCGAGAAAACGCTCGAGACGGTGAATGCGTACAAGGCCGCGCACGCGCAGCACGCCAATCACTAGGTTTTGGCTGTAGTGAATGATGACACCCCTGCGGGCAACCGCGGGGGTGTTTGTTTTTGGCTTGGGCAATTGGCAATGGGCAGTCGGCA
This sequence comes from Hyphomonadaceae bacterium, assembly GCA_965229115.1. GTDB lineage: Bacteria > Pseudomonadota > Alphaproteobacteria > Caulobacterales > Hyphomonadaceae > UBA7672. Next base: position 3,230,460 of record CBDDIR010000003.1, read on the forward strand.
ATCGAGCGCTGATTTCTGGCGTCAGGGCTCTGGGTGATTGTCGGTATTCTGTATGGAGCGGATCAGGGATCGGAGCATCCTGCCGATCTGTTCGCACTGATCGAGAGGCGCTGCAGTGGCGTCTCGCGAAACTAGATCAACGCGCTCGCTCAGCAACAAATGCGTCTCCAGTTCCTTGAGTGAACCTTGGGCAATGCGCAAGGAATGGACGTATGCGCCAGTGGTCTCGCGGCCATAACCTTCAGCAATGTTTGCAGGGATCGATGCGGCTGAACGACGGATCTGTGAGGTCATTCCAAAGAGTTCTTCGCGTGGAAAAACCTTGGTAAGACGATAACACGCCTCGGCAAGCGTCATGGCTTCCTGCCAGACACGCAGGTCTCTGTAAGTCTGAATTCCCCCGGCCATCCCAACCCCTAGGCACACGCCAGCCGGAGACCATTATGGTCGCTCGATTGCCGACTGCCTATTGCCCACTGCCTAAGAGGCGAATGCCTCGACTAGAACAGCTTTCCGATGCGTTCGAACATGTTGAAGCCGGCTTTTGCATCCGGGGCTTTGGGGAGTTCGACGCCCTGGCCCTGCATCAGGGCGTAGCTGTCGGCGTACCAGTCGGTGCCGGGATAGTTGTAGCCGAGAACGGCGGCGGCCTGCTGGGCCTGACCGATGAGGCCGATGGAGATGTAGGACTCGACCAGGCGATGCAGCGCTTCGGCGACGTGCGTGGTCTGCTGGTAGTCGGTGACGACTTTGCGGAAGCGGTTGATCGCGGCGAGGTGTTCGCCGCGGTTCAGGTAGTAGCGGCCGATTTCCATTTCCTTGCCGGCGAGCTGGTCCTTGACCATGTCGGTCTTGAGCTCGGCGTCGCGGGCGTAGTCGCTCTCGGGATAGCGGGCGATGACTTCGTTGAGCGCCAGCAGGGCGAGATCCGAGCGGGCCTGGTCGCGGCCGACGTCGATGATCTGGTCGAACTGGCAGATGCCGACGAGATAATAGGCGTAGGGCGCGCCGTCGCCGCCCGGGTGAAGCGAGATGTAGTCCTGAGCGGCGGAGATCGCCTTGTCGTAGCTGCGCGAACGGTAGTGGGCGTAGGACGACATCAGCATGGCGCGCTGGGCCCACGGCGAATACGGGTGCTGGCGCTGGACTTCGGTGAACTGGGCGGCGGCCATATCCCAGTTGGCGCGGTCGAGGCTGCGCAGGGCTTCGTTGTAGATCGTCTCCACCGGGCGTTCGACATAGGCGACCTGGTCGCCCTTGTTGCCGCCGCCGCAGGCCGTGACGGCGAGCGTGGCGCCAGCGAGGAGAGCCATCCGGAAGGCGGTGGAGCGCATGAAGTCCTCACTTCGACAGAAGCCGGAATACAGAAACCCGGCCGTTCTAGACCAACGGCCGGGGGTCGTCCAAGACCATTAGCTGCGGCCTTTAGGGGCCGGAAGATGGCTTTACGGTGGTGGACGGCGCGACAACCGGCTTTTTCTTGCGCCTTCCGCGCCAGCGAAGGAGGCTCATGACGCCCCAGATGGCCAGGCCGCCGACGATGACAACCGGCAGGATTTCCGCCACGAAACTGATGATGGCGGCAAAAGCCCCGGCAAAGCTGGCCTCGAACCCGCCAAAGGCGTCGCCGACGGGGCGCCAGACCGACTCGGAGCCCGGCGGGTAGCTTGCGGTGTAGTTCAGGGTCAGGACCGACATGGCGACCCGCAATTTCATCTGGGCGAGGATGGATTCGGAGGAATCGATCTCGGCCTGGACGCGGGCGAACTCGCGCTCGATTTCGAGCAGGTCGGAGAGCTTGCCGGGGCGGTCGCGCAGGAGTTGTTCGAGGCGGTCGCGCATGGTCTTGAGCGAGCGCAGGCGGGCTTCGCTGTCGACGATGTTGACGGTGAGGTCTTCGGCGCTGTCGCTGTTGCTGTCGAGCGTGGCATTGAAGGGCTTGAGGCCATCGACCATGCCGGCGCGGAAGGCTTTCACCCAGTCGGCTGAACCGCGGACGGTCATCTGGCCGTAAGACTGGTCTTCACCGAGGCCGCTGATCGACGAGTTGACGACGTAGCATTTCGACGGGCCGGCATCCTCGCACTGCTTCTTGTGGGCATCGAGCAGGCCCTGCATCCCGGCGGACGGAACCTTGAAGCCGTAATTGTATGTGTAGGCGATGAGGCGCTGGCCCGCTGGCTGGCCGCCGCCTCCCCCGCCATCCGGATCGGGCTGGATGATCTGGCGATCAGCGGGAGAGCCGCCGGACGCCATGTCCATCTTGGCGGATTCCATCGGCGGTGGTGGCGGGGCCATTGGCATGGGCGCCATGGCGGCGGTGTTTTCGACGCGAGAGAACTCCGCATCTGAACTTGGATTCTGTCCGCAAGCGGCGAGCGTCAGCGCGAGAAGTGCGGCGAGTGAGAGACGTACCATGTGCTTCCCCAAGCAGGTTACACGTGTACTCTGCGCCTGACTTCCGGGCCAAATCAAGGCGGATCATCGCCTAGGTGTATTACGTCCAGGCAAAGCTTGTTGCGTCCGCGAAGACAGCGCGCAGCAATTGGTTGTTGAGCGCGTGGCCGGGCTGCTCGCCTTCATAGAGACCTTCGATCTGCCCGCCGGCGAGGAAGAGATCGCCGATCACGTCGAGCAGTTTGTGGCGCACGAACTCGTCGTCTGCCTGCAGGCCGCCGGGATTCAAGATCGCATCGCCTTCGACCACGATGGTGTTGTCCATCGACGCGCCGAGGCCTTTGCCCATTGCGTGCAGCTGTTCGGCCTGATGGGCGAAGCCGAAGGTGCGCGCCCAGGCGACGTCGCGCGCGAAGGCGCCGGGCGTCATGGCGAAGCGGATCTGCTGGCGGCCGATGGCCTTGGTGGGAAAGTCGATGATGACGCGCATCTCGAAACCTTCGCCGGGCGAAAGGCGCGCGAGCTTGGCGCCGTGGCGGACTTCAACGGGCTTCAGGATTTTCAGGACGCGACGCGACGCGCCCTGCTCCTTCACGCCTGCTTCGCCCAGCATCTCGACGAAGGGACGTGAAGAGCCATCAAGGATCGGCAGTTCGGGGCCATCGAGCTCGGCGATGATGTTGTCGATGCCGAGACCCGAGCACGCCGCGAGGAAATGCTCGACGGTCGCGACCGATACGCCGGCCTCGTTGCTCATGTTTGTGCCGAGCTCGGTGGTGGTGACCTTGGTGGCAAGCGCCGGGATGAAGGCGTCGCGATCCGTCACATCGGCGCGCTTGAACAGCACGCCTGCCCCCTCGGCCGCAGGACGGACGGTAAGCGTGGCGGGCTTGCCGGAATGGACGCCGACGCCGGAAAGGCTGGCCGTCTTTGCGATCGTCTGCTGCACGGGGGTCTGCTGGCGGTTCATGGGCCTGAGCTAAGCCGAGACAGGCCTGCCCGCAAGACAAGTGGTGTTTCGGGGTGTTTCCGGTCTAAACACCGCGCCATGGAATTACCTTTGCGCCTGCGACAAGCCGTGGACGTGGCGCTGGAAGGCGTCGCGGTGTCTCAACTAGCGGCCGCGACCAAGGCGCTGTCCCTCCGCTATCGCAATGAGGTGCGCGACGGGCGGCTGCATATCTCGGACGCGAAGCTGGCGCTCGCCTATATCGCGACGCGCATGCCGGCGACTTATGCGGCGATCCATCAGAGCCTTGCGGCGCTGGCCGAGCTGAAGCCGGACTTTGCGCCGCGCACGGCGCTCGATGTCGGCGCAGGCCCTGGCACGGTGGCGTGGGCGGCGAAGGCGATGTGGCCGGAGCTTGCGAGCATGACCTTGCTGGAGGCGAGCCCGGCGATCCGCGCGCTTGGGGAAACACTGGTTGCTCCAAGCGGGCTCGATCATGTCGATTGGCGCCATACCGATGTGACGCACGATGCCGGCAAGCTGCCGGCGAGCGATCTGGTGACGCTGGCCTATGTGCTGGATGAACTTTCGGTCGAACAGCGCAATGTGCTGGTCGACAAGTTGTGGTCGCTGACGGATGGCGTGCTGGTGATTGTCGAGCCGGGAACGCCTGCGGGCTGGCAGCGCATTCTCGATGCGCGTGCGCGCTTGCTCGCAACAGGCGCAAACATCATCGCGCCTTGCCCGCATGCGATGGCCTGCCCCGTCATCGCGCCGGACTGGTGCCATTTCTCGGCGCGTGTCGCGCGCTCGCGCGTGCACCGGCTGGCGAAAGAAGCGGATGTGCCGTGGGAGGATGAGAAGTTCATCTATCTCGCAGCCTCGCGCGAGGCCGCAGAGACGCATCCGTCACGCGTGCTGGATCCGCCGGAAAGCGCAAGCGGGCGCGTGAAGCTGAAGCTGTGTCAGCCCGACGGGAAGCTCAACTACAGGCTGGTCACGCGTCGCGAAGGCGACACGTTCAAGCACGCGCGGCGCGTTGATTGGGGTGATACGTTCGAAGGCTGAGCCGCGCCCATCCTTCGACGGACGCCGCTACGCGGCTACTCAGGATGAGCGCGTACTAACTTACGCGTTGCCCGAACGGCGCAGGAAGGCCGGAATTTCCAGCTCGTCGTCGAACGACTCGTCTTCCGCAACCGGCTTGGCGGTCGGTGCGGGAGCGGGCTCGTCAGCCGGCTTGGACTTCCAGCCGAACAGCGAAGCGAACGAACGCTCCTTGTGCTCTGCGGGAGGCTGGACCGGCGGAGGCGTCGGCGCGACTTCCGGGGCGGCGTGCGTTTCGACCGGAGCGGGATCCGGCATCGGCGCGGGACGCGGGCGGATGATCGGCGCAGGCGGGCGCAGATCGGACGGCGGAACGTTGACGGCGGCTTGCTGGATCGGCGCGGGCGCGGGTTGCGGCGCGACAACCGGCTCGGGCGCGCCCGTCGGTGCGATCACTTGGGTCACGACCGGCGCAGGCGCGGGCGTTGCGATACCGAGTTCAGCAGCCGGCGACGGAGCATTCATGATGGCGGAGTTCAGTCCCGCCTGAAGTTCACGGACCGGCTGCGGCGTAGGGCGGACGGCGGCAACCTGCTGCAGACCGGCAGCGACAACCGACACGCGGATCTTGCCAACCATCTTCTCGTCGAAGGTGGAGCCGAGGATGATGTGTGCGTCGACATCGACTTCGCGGCGCACTTCGTTGGCGGCCTCGTCGACTTCGAACAGCGTCATGTCGTAGCCGCCGGTGATGTTGATGAGCACGCCCTTGGCGCCCTTCATCGACACGTCGTCGAGCAGCGGGTTTGCGATGGCGGCCTTGGCGGCTTTCAGCGCGCGGTTCTCGCCCTCGCCTTCGCCCTCGCCCATCATCGCCGAGCCCATGCCCGCCATGACGGTGCGAACGTCCGCGAAGTCGAGGTTGATGAGGCCGGGCATGACCATGAGGTCTGTGATGCCGCGAACGCCGGAATAGAGGACGCGATCGGCCATGCCGAAAGCGTCGGCGAAGGTCGTGTCTTTGTTCGCGATGCGGAACAGGTTCTGGTTCGGAATGATCAGCAGGGTGTCGACTTCGTTGCGGAGGTCGATGATGCCTTTTTCGGCAACCTGCATGCGGCGCTTGCCCTCGAAGTCGAACGGCTTGGTGACGACGCCGACGGTGAGGACTTTCTGTTCTTTCGCGATGCGCGCGATTATCGGGGCAGCACCCGTGCCGGTGCCGCCGCCCATGCCCGCTGCGATGAAGCACATGTGTGCGCCCTGCAGCAGCTTCTTGATCTCGTCGGCCGATTCCTTGGCGGCTTCCATGCCGACTTCAGGGTTTGCCCCGGCGCCGAGACCCGAGGTCTTTCCGATGCCGAGCTGGATCTGGGTGGGGGCCTTGGATCGCACCAGCGCCTGGGCGTCCGTGTTGGCGACCACGAATTCGACGCCCTGTAGATTGGCCTCGATCATGTTGTTGACGGCGTTACCGCCGGCGCCACCGACACCGATCACGACTATCCGGGGGCTGAGTTCAACCGCCATAGCTACCCTCGACTTCAAAGTTCCCCGACCTTCTGGCCGGAGAATTTGATGAAAGATCGGCGGTTTTGGCTAAGCGCGTCTTAAAGCAATCGACCGGGCTCAGAAATTTTCCTGCACCCAGCCAAAGACCCGCTTCATCAGGCCAGAGCCGTGATCCATAGCGGCCCGATCGCCGCCCCCACGCGACGGGTCGGGTCCACCCATCAACTCCCACCGTAGCAGCCCTGCCGCAGCGGCGAAAGCGGGTGAACTGTAAGTCTCGCCTAGACCTTTCACATTGGCAGGCTTGGCGAGACGGACTGGAGCGCGAAAAACGTCTTCTGCCAGCTCCTGGAGGCATGGCATCTGGCTCGATCCACCCGTGAGAACGATCCGTCTCGGCAAGGGGCGGCCAGACGCGGAGGCCTTGGACAACCGTCCGTCCATCAATTCGAGGATTTCCTCGATGCGCGGACGCAGGACCTGGGCGATATCCGCTTTGGAACACTGGTGAGCTTCGAGGCGACCGTCGGGTCCGAGGCGGGGGGCTTCGACCATGTCGAGCGCGCCGACTTCGGAGAGACCGACCGCGCCGTAGAGCGTCTTCATTCGTTCCGCAGCCGCAAAGGTCGTGCCCAATCCCTGGGCAAGGTCGGAGGTGGCGCGTGAGCCGCCCATGGGCAGGGTTTCGACGTGGATCAGGCCGCCGTCACAGAAAGCAGCCGCGGAGGTCACTCCGGCGCCGAAATCAATCACCATGGCGCCCTGCTCGGCTTCGTCCTCGACGAGGCAGGCGAGACCGGCCGCGAACGGGGCGGCCAGGATGGCGGTCGGCTGGAGATGGGCGCGGGACACGCACTGGACGATGTTGCGTAGGCCGGCAGTCGGCGCCGAAACGACCAGGAAGGCGGCCGTCAGGCTGTCGGCATACATGCCGCGCGGATCCTTGATGCCGCCGGTCGAATCGACGGTGAAACCGAGCGGAGCGGAATGCAGGATTTCGCGACCCTGCGACTGGAAGCTTTCGAGCGCGGCGAAGCGGGCGTCGCGGATGTGCTGCGGGGTGATCTCCCGGCCGCCCATGGGCAGGCGGGCGCGAACGACATCCGAGCGCAGATCGGGGCCGGACACGCCGAGCACAACGTCCGAGATACGCACGTCGGCGGCGCGTTCGGCCTGTTCGACGGCCAGGCGGATCGAGCGTTCGAGATTGTCGAGGTCAACGACGGCGCCGGAGCGCACTCCCTTCGTGCCTTGAGCGCCTGCGCCGGCAACACGCGGTTCGCCATCGGTGGCGTCGCCGCGGCGCGAGATCATGCAGGTGACTTTGGACGAGCCGATGTCCAGGGCAGCCATGATCGTTCCGCGCGCGTTGGCGCGGTCACGAACATTGGTACGCTGGGCAAGCGACGACATAGACGTCATGCGCCTCCGGGCGGGGGCGGCGCAGGCGCCGCGGCCTGATGGCCGCCCGGCATGGGCTGCAGCGCGATGTATTTCGGATGGCGTGCGTCGATGCGGGTCGCGGGAAGGTCGAGCACGCGGTTCTGCGCCTGCATCAGGTTCAGCGCTTCGAGCTGTTCGACCAGGCGGGCGTCATCCGGGAAGGCGACGACGTCGCTGCGGCCCTTGAACTTGACGTCCCAGCGGCGGCCGCCAACGCGGTAGGCCATTTCCATCCGGTCGGAGAGGTTCGGGAATTCCTTCATCGCGGTGACCAGCAGGGCTGCCGATTCAGCGGCGTTCTCCCCCACCACGCGCGGCAGGTGCATGAACTTGTTCGGATCGGCTTCGGCAAAGGTGCGGCCGCGCTGGTCGATCACGCGCCAGTCGCCATTGGTCTTGTCCTGCCAGAGCGCCGAGGGTTCGCGCTGCTCGACATGGATGTCGATCTTGTTCGGCCACAGGCGCTGCACGCTGACGGCGCCGAGCGAGTCGATGCGCTCGAGACGGTCGCGGATCGCATAGGGGTCGGCGCTCATGATGCTGTCGCCCGGATTGACCGACGCCACCGTTTTGACCTTCTCGGCCATCAGCGGATCGACTTCCGCGTTCACATGGACTTCCTGCACGGCGAGCCCTGCCCAGCCGGCAATCACGTTGAGGCCCGCATTCCAGCGTTGGCCGAATGCGCCAAGGCTGCCGCCCATCCAGGCAGCAATCGTCAGCATGGCGGCGCCGCAGATGATTGTGCCCAGCGCATATGTGGCGATACGGTCGCGGAACCAGGCGACGGAATACTTGATGTCACGCGCACGACGCGGCGAAGACGCGCGCGGGGCCGCCTTCGGGGCCTCGTCGTGCTCGTCATCGTAGCCTGCGGGCCCTGCAATACGCGGGCGCTTTACCTTGGGCATGACGCGTCCTCGATCATCCAGCGGACCAGCGTGGGGTAATCGATGCCCATATGCGCAGCTTGCTCAGGGATGAGCGAAGTGGGCGTCATGCCCGGCTGCGTATTGGTCTCGAGGATCACCAGTCGGCCAGCTTTCTCGTCGTAGCGGAAGTCCGATCGCGTCACGCCCCGGCAACCCAGTGCCTGATGGGCCTTCAGCGACGCGGCGAGCGCTGCTTCGGTGACCGCATTCGGCAGGTCTGCTGGAAGGACATGGCGCGATCCTCCGGCCTGATATTTCGCGTCAAAGTCGTAATAGTCCCTTAAGGTTGTGATCTCGGTGACAGCCATGGCGCGATCGCCCATGACGCCGACGGTCAACTCCCTGCCCGGTATGAATTTTTCGACCAGCGCCCGCTTGCCGAATTTCCAGGTTCCGTCGGTGAGTTCCTTCGGCGGGCGGTTCGCGCCTTCCCGAACGATGAACACGCCGAACGAGGAACCCTCTGCCGGGGGCTTGATGACGTAGGGCGGCGCCATGATGTGGTCGCGCGCCAGATCGTCGACGTCGTACATGCCGCCCTCGGCGATATCGAGGCCGTGCTGGGCGTAGATGGCGCGGCTCTTGTTCTTGTCCATCGCCAGCGCGGAGGCGAGCACGCCGGAGTGCGTGTAAGGAATGCCCATGATTTCAAGGATGCCCTGCACGCAGCCATCCTCGCCCCACGGACCGTGCAGCGCGTTGAGCACCACGTCGGGCTTTGCCTCGACGAGTTGCTGGGCCAGTTGCCGCGTCACGTCGATCTCGACCACGTCGAAGCCGGACTGCCGGGCGGCATCCGCCATTCCCTTCCCTGACGACAGGGAGACCGGTCGTTCGGACGACCAACCGCCCATGATAACGGCGACACGTGTCATGGCTCGCGGCTCCTGAGGCTGACGTTCGGGTATGCGGCTAGTTCGGTTACCGGGATGCTACCATCCCATCGGCGAGCGAAGCAGCTGTCACGCATTTTAGCCTTAACTGCGGCCAGGTTTCGATCGCGAGTTCGTTGTGGCTGCGAACCTATTCCCTGCCCTCGCAACCGCTCGACGGCCCCTTCCGGCGAACCGTTTATTAAACAGCACGGCGTAGAAATTTACGTATGCGATGACGGCCAGTGAGGGGCGGTCAGCATCGGTCCGTATGTCCAGTTTCTGGGAGCACGACCGTGAAAAAGACGTTTGGCGCCAAAGGCGCGCCGAGGTGGCATCTCGTCTACCTCGGCCTCGCTGCGTTCGACATCATCACCGTGCTGATCAGCCTGTCGCTGTCGCACAACCTGATGAGCATCCACGCCCGCTCGGCCGAGCTCAACACCGAATGGGCCGAGCGCGTCAGCGCCATCAGCCATCTCGGCGACCTCGCCCAATCCGCCAACGCCCCCGGCAACGACATTTTCGACAGCCGGAACGTTCCGCTCGAACACGCGCGGCTCGATGCCGCATCGCTCGCGTTCGATGCGCATATGAACGGCATCCAGGCTGATCTCACCACGCACATCTCCCCGACTGAACGCATCCGGATCGACCGGGCCCTTGCCGTCACCGAAGGCGCGATGATCGAGATGCGCGCCGAAGCCGAACGCATCTTCGGCCTTTTCGCGCACAACAATCCCGACGCCGCCGGCGAGCGCATGGCATCGATGGACCGCGCCTATGGCCGCCTCACCCGCAGCATCTCCGCGACCGTTGCTGTCGTGCAAAGCATCCAGGGCCAGCACCTGCAGCAGCAGATCGCCACCGCGCACAGCCTGCAGGGCCTCGAGTATCTGGTCGTCGGCCTGATCCTCATCATGGTGATTGGCGTGACCGTTTACGGGCACAATCTCGGCAGGGTCATGCACCGCCAGACGCAGAAGATCGAACAGGCCCGCGCCGCCGCCGAAGCCGCCAACGCAGCCAAGTCCAACTTCCTTGCCTCGATGAGCCACGAGATCCGCACGCCGATGAACGGCATTCTCGGTATGGCGCAGGCGCTCAACAATGGCAGCCTCAACGCTGTCGACCGCGAGAAGGTCGCCGTCATCCTCGATTCCGGCGACTCGCTGCTGGCCATCCTCAATGACGTGCTCGACTTCTCGAAGATGGAAGCGGGCAAGTTTGATATCGTGCCCTCGCACAATGACATGCTGGTCACGGCCAATCGCATTGTGCGCCTGTTCGACGAGCAGGCGAAGGAAAAGGGGCTGGCGCTGAAGGTCTTCCATGACGGCGCCGTCCCGCGCGGCATGGTCTATGATGCGGAGCGCGTGCGCCAGTGCGTCAGCAACCTCATTTCAAACGCCATCAAGTTCACGCCGTCTGGCGAGATCAGCCTGCATCTGTCGACCTCCCCCGTCGGTCCCGGCGAGCTGATGGTGTCGGTGCGTGTTGAAGACACCGGCATCGGCATGACGCCCGAAGTTCAGGCGCGCCTGTTCCAGCCCTTCATGCAGGCCGACAGCTCGATCGCGCGTCAGTATGGCGGCACGGGCCTTGGGCTTGCGATCTCGAAACGCCTCGCCGAACTCATGGGCGGCGGCATCACGGTGACAAGCACGCCCGGCAAAGGCTCGTGCTTCGAGCTTACCTTCCTTGCCCAGCTGCAGCACATCCCGCGTGTCGACGACGCCCAGAAGCCGTCGATCAAGGCAACGCCGGGTACTGCTGCGCATCCTCAGCAATTGCGCGGCAGCCGCGTGCTGCTTGTCGACGACAACGCCGTCAACCGCCAGGTGGTCAAGCTGTTCCTGGCGCCGCACGGTTGCATCATCACCGAGGGCGCCAACGGACAGGAAGCGCTCGACAAGCTGGCCGAGCAGTCGTTCGACATCCTGCTGCTCGACGTCCACATGCCCGTGATGGATGGCAAGCAGGCGATCAAGCACATCCGCGCCAGCGCCGAGACTTGGCGCGATATTCCGGTTATCGCGCTGACGGCAGATGCCATGGCGGGCGATCGCGAAGCGCTGCTGGCGCTCGGCATGAACGACTATCTCTCGAAACCGATCGATCAGCGCGCGCTCATCTGCAAGATCAATGCGCTGCTTGGCATCACGCCGCCGGAGACCGGGATCGTTTCAGTGGCCTGATGTTTGTTGCCTGACGGCCGTCTGGCTCCGCACATAAGCTCATGCCAGTATTGCGGCATGAAACATGTCGCCCTCGCCTCCGCCCTGTTCCTAGCCGCCTGCGCCAGCACGGCGCCTTCCCCCGCGTCCATCGCACCGCCCGCAACCGCCGTGGGCGGCACGCCGTGTGATCCGCCTCTGGTGGTTCCTGCAAGCATTGTCGCCTCCGTTCGCTCGCAGTTCGACGCGCCGGGCTCGCCGCGCCCTGCCGTTCCGCCTGAGGACATGGTCGCCTACCAGAAGATGCAGACCGAACAGCGCGAGAAGGACTGGGCCGCGCTCTGCTATTTCCGCGCTGACAATGCCGCCCTTGCAGCTCAACCGGCGCCGGCCGACCGCATCGTGTTCATGGGCGACTCGATCACGCAACTCTGGGCGCTCGCGGAGCCGCAGGACTTTGGCGCTGCGCGCGTCAATCGCGGCATCAGCGGACAGACAACGCCGCAAATGCTGCTGCGCTTCAAGCAGGACGTCCTCGCGCTGAAGCCGAAGGCCGTGCACATCCTCGCAGGCGTCAATGACATCGCCGGCAATACGGGTCCGACCACGCTGGAAGATCTCGAGAACAATATCGCTTCGATGGTCGAACTTGCGAAGGCGCACAGCGTGCAGGTGATCCTCGCAACGCCCCTGCCCGCGGGGAAGTTCACGTGGGCGCCTCAACTGCAGCCGGGGCCGCAGGTTGCCAAATACGCCGACTGGGTCCGCCGCTACGCTGCTGAGCAGAACCTTGTCCTGGCTGACTACTATCCCGTCCTGACGACGCCGGATGGCGCCATGAAACCGGAACTGGGGCCTGATGGCGTTCATCCGAACAAGGCAGGCTATGCGCTGATGAAGCCAATCACGCAGGCGGCTATTGCCGAAGCGCTGAAACGCTAGACACTGGGCGGAGGAGGATCGCCATGAAGCACTGGATCGAGGCCGCCGACGCCCGCCTGCCCGAGATGATCGCGCTGCGCCGCGCCATCCATGCCGAGCCGGAGATTGGCCTGCACAATCCGCTGACCACGGCGAAGGCCAAGGCCGCGCTGGCGGGCTTGCCGCTGGAATATTCCGAAGGCCCCTCCACCACCGGCTTCATCGCAACGCTGCGCGGCCCGTCCAATGGCCGTACCGTTCTACTGCGTGGCGACATGGATGCGCTGCCGATGGATGAGGATACGGGCCTGGACTTCACCTCGAAGCACACCGGCGCGATGCACGCCTGTGGGCACGACACGCACGTCGCGATGCTGGTCGCCGCAGCTCACGCACTCTGTGCCCAGCGCGATCGGCTTGCTGGCACGGTTCAGTTCATGTTCCAGCCCGGAGAAGAAGGCTGGCATGGCGCGCGTTACATGCTGGATGACGGCCTGATCAATCCTGTTCCGGATGCGGCCTACGCGCTGCACATCACGCCGAACCTGCCGACCGGCGTGTTTGCTGGCCGGCCCGGTCCACTGCTTGCCGCTGCGGACCGCATCGAACTCACCGTCAAGGGCAAGGGCGGCCATGCCTCGCAGCCGCATGACGCTGTCGATCCGATCCCGGTCGCCTGCGAGATGGTGATGGCGCTGCAGGCGATGATCACCCGCCGCGTGCCGGCGTTTGACCCAGCCGTGCTGACGATCGCGCACATCAAGTCGGGTTCAACCAACAACGTGATCCCGGAGACGGCCTTTATCGAAGGTACGATCCGCACCTTCTCCGAAAGCACGCGCAAGATCGTGCGCGAAGGCATGACGCGCGTGGTGGAGCATATCTGCGCCGCGCATCTGTGCGAGGCGGATCTCAACATCATCCCCGGCTTCCCGGTCACGCTCTGCGACGATCGCGCCGTCGCCCTCGCCCGCCGCACGACCAAGGCGATGTTCGGCGAGGAAGGCTGGTTCGAGATGCCTTCGCCGATGATGGGCGCGGAGGATTTCTCCTATGTGCTGCAGAAGGCGCCTGGCGCGATGATGTTCCTCGGCGCCTCGCCCGAAGGCGGCGACTGGCGTACCTGCTGCGCCCTACACTCGAACCGCATGGTGCTCGACGAGCGCGTGATGGCGCGCGGCGCAGCCCTGCACTGTGCGATCGCGGAGACATTCCTGTCGGGCGGATTCGAGGGCTAGGCCCTACTGGCTCAACCCCGGAACGTGGAACTCAACCGGGGCCGCCGGCCCAACCGGAATGCCGAGCGCGACCCACACCGCCGTCAGCAACATGCCGACGACATAGAACGCCGCCGCCAGCGGTAGCGTCAGCGAGATCATCGTGCCCAGCCGGAAGTTCGGCATCCAGCGCTGCGCAAACACCATGGTCAGCACGACATAGGGGTTCAGCGGCGAGATCAGGTTCGTCACCGTGTCGCCGACACGATAGGCAGCCGTCGTCATCTCGGGCGACACTTCCAGCAACATCATCATCGGCGTCGCCACCGGCGACATCGCCGCCCACTTCGCCGAACCCGAAGCAATCAGGAAATCGAGCCAGGCCGACATGGTCGCCAGCAGCGGCAGCAGCACAGCAGGCGGCGCCTGCATCGCGCGGAGTTGGTCAGCGCCGGTGATAGCCGTGATCGGCCCAAGGTTCGACCAGCCGAACATCGCCACGAAGTGCGCGGCGAAGAAGACCAGCACGAGATAAGGCAGGATTACCTCCAGCCCCTTGGTCATCATCGACACGACATCGCGGTGCGTCTTGATCGAGCCGGTCACCGCGCCATAAGTCCAGCCTGTGGCCAGGAACAACACGAACAGCAGCGCCGCGATAGAGCGGAAGAACGGCGTCATCTGCTGACTGCCGCTCGCCTCCTCGTCCATCAGCGGCGTGAAGCCCGGCCACATCACCAGCGCGGTGACAAAGCCCGCAACGCCCAGCGCCGCAACGCCCGCCCACATCAGCCCCTTCTTCTCGACCGGCGTCAGCATCACGCCGGCAAGATCGGCCACGCCGCTCTCGCCTTCCCACTGGCCCAGGCGCGGCGCGATCACGCGCTCCAGCACCCACCAGCCAACGGCCGTGAACACCACCGCGATGCCAATCGAGAAATACCAGTTGCCCAGCGGGTTCATCGTCCATTGCGGATCAAGCATCCGGGCGCCCGTCTCGGTGATGCCAAGCAGCAGCACGTCGTACTGGCCGGGGAACAGGTTGCCCGCGAGACCGACAGCTGCGCCCGCAAAACCTGCGATCAGCCCCAACACCGGGTTACGCCCCGCCGCCGCAAACGTGATCCCCGCCATCGGCACATAGACCATGTACGCCGCATCATTGGCGTGTGTTGCCAGCATTCCCAGCACGAACACCATCGGCACAAGAATGCTCTTCGGCGCGCTGCCCAGGCTCGCTCGCATCAGCGCGGTGAGAAGGCCCGACCGCTCGGCAACAGCCGCGCCCAGCATGATCGTCAACGCAAAGCCAAGCGGCGCAAAGCCCGTGAACGTGCGAGGCATCTCGACGAACAGCTTCTGGACATTCGCCTCGCTGAGCAGGCTCGAGACAACCAGCGTCTCGCCTGTAACCGGGTTTACAGCGGACCACCCGGCATTCGCGCCGATCACCGACACGATCACCAGCAGGACGATGATACCCACGAATATGAAGATGGGATCAGGCAAGGCATTGCCCGTCCGCTCCACCCAATCGAGAAACTTGCTGCGCTTACCCGCCGGCTCAACGACCCCAGTCATGCTCAAATGTGAGCATGACGAAAAGCGGACTGTCCACCCCGTCGGTCTGAACAGTCCGTGTTTTCAAAGCGTAAGACGCGTTACGCGCCAGCGCTCCGATCAATCGAGATCGAGCGCCCTGCGGATGTCGCGCCAGTCGACCATCTTGTAGTTCTGCTGGCCCGGATCCGGCTTGTCCTGATCGTCGTGGAACGCGATCACGCCCGCCGGGAACTGGCCGATCGGACCAGACCAGGCATCCAAGCCGTCTGTCGCGGTCACGCCATCGATCTTGTCGCCATCGACGATGGCAAAGCGACCAACATAAGTGTGCGCCGCGCCTTCGATGCGGAAGACGTTATAGGTGTCATCGCCCTGCGAGGATGCGATCAGATACTTCGCGCCCTTGTCGCGCATGATGGTCAGGCCTTCGACGTCGTCGGTGAGGCGCTTCTTGTCGACCTTCGCGATGCTCTCCGGCGTGTCGCTCGAGCCCGGCGCGAGGTTCCAGCGCCAGATGCCGACATCTTCCTCGCCGAGATAGAGGTTGCCCGTCTCATCATCGACCACGCAGCCTTCCGGCTGGCTGCCGACCTTCAGCGTGCGCGTGAGGTTCGCAACCGGCTGCCCCGCTTCGTCCGCGGCGATCGAGTAGATGCGCACTTCGCCCGACTTGGCGTCAGCGATGAGCTGGAACTGGCCACCATAATTGCCGACGCAGAAGCCGTAGGGCTCGTAATCGCCCGTCGTAATGAAGCCCCACTCCCTCGTCTCCAGCGTCACCGGATCGAGGAGATACGTATAGAGCCCCAGCTTCTCGTCAGCCGAGGCGCCGACCAGCACGTAATCCTTGCCGCCAACCTTGAAGCCAGAGCGCAGATCGACATTGTTCAGCGCGCCGCTCGGGAAGAACTGCTTCACCGTGCCATCCATGTTGTGCACGTAGAGGCCGTCGGTCTTGTCCGTGCCGAACATCACTGCGCGGCTGGGATCAGCCGGGTCAGCCCAGAACGCCGGATCATCCGCATCCACCTGCCCGTCCGTGGTGACGATCGTCTCCAGCGACGCCTTCACCAGCACCGGCGGCTCGCCATTGGCCCAGCGCGGCCCCGTGGCGCAAGCGCCCGCGAGTAACGTCAGTCCCAGCATCCCAGCAAGCTTCATGGCAGTCCTCGAATCGATTGGCTCTTAGCAGTCTAAAACATCAAACCCCGCCTCCATGTGACAGGAGGCGGGGCCTGCAATTTGGTCGTCGATCAGAACGAGAAGCGGCCGATGATCTGATAGACCGGGCCGGCTTCTTCGCGCTCAAGCTCATACTCGTCGTCGATCGAGCCCGTGATCTGGTTGGAGAGCAGCGCGTATTTGCGGAACTCTTCTTCCTTGGCGCTATCGAGCAGGTTCGACCCGACGAAGCGCACAGTGAAGTTGTCGCCGAACGACTTCTCGATGAAGATTTCGAGATCCGCACCGTAGGACGTCACGACTTCCTCGCCGACAACGCGGCTGGCCGCATCGCCCTGCTTCCGGTAGGTCGCGCCAAACGCTGCATCCCACGCGTTGATGTCGTGGATGAAGCCGAAGTTGTACACGAACTCAGACTGCGAGTTGAAGCGGCGCGAGCCGAACTCGTCGTTCACATCGCTGTCCAGCCACGAGTAGTTGGCGAATACGCCCGTGTCCGGCAAGCCGATGGCCGAGAGGTCGGACGACAGGTCGAACTCGATACCCCAAACCTTGCCATCGCCCGTGTTGCGGACGCCGAAGATGTAGGCGAGATCATCTGGCGGATCGTTGGCCGAACCGGCAGCGCCGGTGTTGTAGATCTCGATCAGGTCCTTCACATCGCGGTAGAAGAAGTTCACGCCCGCAATGCCCGACTTGCCGAGCTGATGCTCGTAACCGATGTCGAGCCCCCAGGCAGTTTCCGGCTTCAGCTCCGGATTGCCCTGGAAGTCGTTCGTGCCCAGCTCTTCTTCCAGCGTGCCGGCGAACAGGAACTCGAACGGTGCGTTGCGGAGGGTGCGTGCAACCGAGCCGCGGACGCGACCAGCTTCGGACACTTCCCATGCGAAGTGAGCCGAGGGCAGCCAGGTGGACTTGTCGGTTTCATCGCCTTCGACTTCGAGCGTCATGTTCTCGACACGCAGACCCGCTTCCCAGCTGAACGCGCCCATGTCGCCACGCACGAGTGCGTAGGGATCGATGTTGGTGCGCTTGATGTTGCTGGTCGTGTAGGCGATCGCCGGATCGGTGTAGCCCGGCACGCCGGCGCCCGACGAATCGCCGATCTGGCGGTTGGCCGGAATGTTCACGCGGAAGCGGCCATCGCCCAGCGTGGTGTCGCGCTCTTTCTGCTTGAGCTGCAGACCGGCCTGGAATTCCAGATCGCCGAAGGCGCGTTCATGGTCGATCTTCGCCTTGATCTCGCTGTCGTCGATAGCGAACGGAGCTAGATCGCGGGTGAAGCGGTCGGCTTCGGGATAGACGATGGCGTCGCGCGAGTATTCCATCTCATTCTCGAACTCGAACGTGTCGTCCTTGAACGAGGCGTAGCCGAGCTTGAACGATGTCTTGCCGCCGAATGCCTCGAGCTTGTAGCCGCCGTTCAGCGAGAAGCTTTCCTGCGAGATATCAACATCGTTCGAATTGACGATGTCGATATTGCCGAGCTGCTGCACGCCATCCCGGTATTCGATCGAGTCTTCATCCTGGAAGCGTTCGGTCTTCACGTAGAAGCCGTCGAGCGTGAACTCGGCGTTCTCGCCCACCGGCGTATCCCACGAAAAGTTGGCGGAGTAGTCGGTGCCATCGCGCGTGTCGCGCTGGATTTCCGAGTTGTTCAGGTCTTCGCCGACATCGTCATAGCGCAGCGAGGTCTTGCGCTTAGGATTGTGACGACCCTGCACGCTGGCGCCGAGCAGCAGGCGGCCTTCGCCGATCTTGCCGCCCCAAACGGCGCCGACCGACTCACGCACGCGGCCGTCGTCGAAAGCCAGCGCACCAAGGCGCACATAGCCGCCTTCAAGCGCATAGCCGTCCTTCAACACAATGTTCAAAGCGCCCGCCATCGCGTCGCCCGAACGATTGGCCGAAGCAGACCGCACGATCTCGACCTTCGAGATCAGCTCGGCCGGAATGCGATCCACGAAGAACGCCGTATCGGCGCCGTTGCCGATCGCGCCCGAAGACGAACCCGCACCCGGCACTTCCTCGCCATTGATCAGGATCTGCGTGTAGGCAGGATCAAGGCCGCGCAGGCGCACACCGTCCGATTCCAGCACGTCCGACAGGAAGGTGACCGAGGGCACGCGCTTCAGCGCATCGCCAGCCGTCAGCGGTTCGAAGCGCTGGAAATAGTCCTGGTCATAGACCAGCACAGGGGCCGTATCGGCCGTGCGATCGCGATAGGTGATGCCGTTGATGACAACGACGTCGTTGGATTCAGTGACCGTGCGAGTCTCGTTGCCGCCGCGCGAAACAGTTTGCGGGTCCTCGTTCGGACCGCCCTGCTGAGCGAATGCGGGCTGGAGCCCAGCCAATGAAAGTGCCGCCGTCACAAGCAGACGCTTGCGAAGAGAAATAGCCGTTTTGCTACGCATGTACCGTGTACCCCTCGTGAGATGGCGCGGCTTAGGGGTGCTGGATGACGGAGACCCAACAGTTTTGTCTCAGAGTCATGACAAGAGAGGCGCGCGCTGATCGGCGCGCGCATCGAAGCCTTAAAAATCGCAGACTCTGCGCGCTATGCGCCGCGTAACGAACGTTACGACGCCTCATCTTACATCGGTGGCACATTTCTCAAGTTTAGGTGACCACGATCAGGGCGCACTCACGCGCATGCCCTGCCCCGAAAAGCAGAATGGCCCGCTTCGGTTGAAGCGGGCCATCGCATTTCAAGACTATGCAAAAGGTCTAGTAGTTGAAGCGCACGCCCATCGTGTAGCGCGGGCCGAAGCGTTCGATTTCGATCGGGTACATCTTCGAGTCGCCGTAGCGGATGGCTTTCTGGTCGCCGATGTTCGAGGCGTCGAAATACCATTCGAGGTTGTCGCTCACCTGATAGCGAACCGACAGATCGATCTCTTCATCGTCATCCCAGTAGATGTCGCCGTTGCTGACCGGCTGCAGGATGCCCGTCGTGCCGACGAGTGCATAATCGCCGACCGACTGACGCCACGCGGTGCGGTACTGATAAGCCAGACGCACGGAGAGGTTGTACTTCTCGTAGGTCAGCTGGACGTTATAGACCTCGTCCGACGTACCCGGCAGCTTGATCTTGCGCTCCGGGCTGGAGGCGTTGGCCGACGGGATCGTCACTTCGCTGTCCGTGAAGGTCGCCGAGGCGCGGAGACCGAAGCCGCCCAGCCAATCCGGCATGCCGGTCTGGTTCACGAAGGTCTGCGCGGTCTGCGAGTAGAACACCTCGAAGCCCTGCAGCCAGCCGTCGCCGCCATTGGTGATGCCGGTGAAGGTGTAGCTGTTGCGGTTCGGGTTGGTCGCCGTGTCGAAGTCGGTCAGACCGAACACGCGCGACTTCGAGAACAGCACGTCCGAGATGTCCTTGTAGAACACGCCGGCCGAGAAGAAGCCTTCCGGCTGCATGTACCATTCGTAGTACATGTCGATGCCCTTCTGCTTCTCGGGCTTCGCATCCGGGTTGCCGCCAGACACGGTCTGCAGCGAGTCGTTGATCGTCAGGTTCGGACGGATGTCGTCGAAGTCCGGACGCGAGGCCGACGTGGTGAGGCCGACGCGCAGCTTCATCTCGTCATTCATGTCCCAGTTGATATGGGCGCTCGGGTAAACCTGCGTCTCGTCCTTGTTGACCGTCACCATCTGCGGCGTGGAGCCGAGGGTGGCGATGGCCATGCCGGAGTTGGTGATCTGCTCGACACGCGCGCCGGTGACGATGTTGCCCCAGTCGAAGTCGAACTTGCCCATGGCGTAACCCGCCACGATCTCTTCATTGACCTTCCACCAGTTGGCGGAGGAGTCCTGCAGCTTGGCGACGCCCGTGTTCACGAGGTCGTTCACATACGCTTCGATGGCCGTCTTCGAGTGGTAGCTGAAGTTGTAGTTCAGCGCGTTGTTGGCCAGGTAGGCTTTCTTCAGGAACAGGTTCTGCCACGAAGCCGTGGGGCCGCCCGCCAGAATTTCCGGCGGCGTCAGACCAGCAGCAACGAGTCCGGCACGGTCAGCAAGCCAGACTTCCTCGCTCGATTTCTTGATGCGGTTCGTGTACATCGCGCCGGCCTTGAAATCGACCGGGATGCCGAACGCGTCGAAGTCGTGGCTCGCGTCGAACTTGAACGTGCCGGCCTGCGTCTCGTCGCCGCCATTGCGCTTCGAGATGTTCTGGAAGTCCCAGCGCAGATCGTCGACCGAGTTGATCGGAGCGCCAAGCGAGCGCGTCGCGCCGGTGACGATCGTACGGTACAGTTTGACGTCGTGATGTTCCGGGTCGTTGAAGTCATACACCAGCGACGGACGGTCCGCCGCGCCCGACGGGCTCTGCCAGTTCGGCAGCGCCGGACCATCGCGGCCATCGGCCGTGTAGGTGTAGTTGGCGCGCCAGGAGAGGTTCCAGCCGAACATGTCTTCATGCTCGCCGCCGATGGTCGAGGTGTAGATGTCTTCCTCGGACTCGAGCGAATTGGTGTTGATGTTCAGGCGCGCGCCATAAACCGTGCCGCTGAATGGCAGCATCGTGCCGTTGTCGCGCGCGGTGTTGAAGGCCTGGCCGGCGGCGTTCGTGCCCTGGTCGAAGCGGAAGATGTAGTTGTTGCGGAGTTCTTCGTCCGTGTAGTTCGTCCAGACGTTGTTCCAGAACACGGTGTTCGTGTCGTCGATCTGGTAGTCGGCGCGGAACGACAGCGACTGGTTCTCACGGGTCAGGCGATAGAGCTTGTTCTCGAACTCGCGCGTGACGCGGTCGGTCGGGCGAGCCGGGCGCGGTTGCAGGAACGGATCCGTCTCCTGGTTCTCCGTCACCATGTTGCGGCGATAGTACGAGCCTTGCGCCAGCAGGCCGAGGCGACCATCGAGGAAGCGGTCGGAGATGACGAAGTTGCTGTCCATCTCCTCGCCGCCGCCCAGCGACACGTAGCCGATGCCCAGCTTGCCGTTCGTCGTCAGGCCATCATAGTCCAGCGCCGAGCGCGTGATGACGTTGACATTGCCCGCGACGGTGTCGCCCGGCATGTCCGGGGTGATGGCCTTGGAGATCACAACCTGCTTGGCAAGCGCCGACGGAATGTTGTCGAAGCGCGTCGCGCGGCCTTCCGGCGAGACGATCGAGAGGCCGTCGAACGACAGCGTGGTCCAGTAGTTCGGCGTGCCGCGCAGGTTCACATAGCGAGCCTGACCCTGGTCGCGCTCGAGGCCAACACCCGGAAGGCGGCCGATCGCGAAGGCGATGTTCTGGTCCGGCAGGTTGCCGATGGCATCAGCCGACAGAACCGACACGATGGAGTCAGATGCGCGCTGGATTTCCAGCGAAGCCGCTTCCGATTCGGCGAGCGGGCGACGACCCGAGATCACGACCTGATCGTTTTCTTCGACCGTCTCCGCGGTCGGCGTCGGACCTTGATCCGAAGGGCCCGCCACGGTCTGCGCCGTAGCCGACATAGCGTTGAAGCAAAGCGCCGCCCCGGCGACGCCGATTAGCCATGATGATTTTCTGAACTTGATGCGCATGTATGTGAGGTCCCTCTATCCGTTCCCGGGCGAGGGCCTATGCGCGTGGCATGACAGTGCGGCGACGGTTCCAAGACAGTTCGCACCCGCAGCACGAAAGAAAATTCAGTGGCAGTTTTACCACGTGAACGCGCCACTAAACCGCTTTGCAGCGCTCCATTTTGCGATTGCAAATGCTGTTTGGTCGCTGCGATGGCTTGCCTCGAACTGGCGGTAACGGGTAGGACGCCGCCATGCCTCTTACGATCATCGGCGTCGATGCAGACGACACGCTCTGGCACACGGAAACCGTGTTCCGGCTGACCCATAAACGGTTCAACGAACTCCTGTCCGATTTCGCAGACGAGGACACGCTCGAGGCCAGGCTCGCCGCGATCGAGCGCGAGAACATGAAAGCCTACGGCTATGGCGCGAAGGGCTTCACCCTCTCCATGCTGCAGACCGCGCTGGAGGTGAGCGACGGGAACGTCTCCACCAAGGTGATCCAGGAATTGCTGTCCGCCGGCCGCGAGATGATGACCCATCCGATCGAGCCCCTGCCCGGCGTCGAGGAAGCGCTGCTCCAGCTGAAGGAGCGCGGCCGCCTCGTCCTCATCACCAAGGGCGATCTCTTCCACCAGGAATCCAAGCTCGCCGCGTCCGGCCTCGGCTCACATTTCTCGGGCGTAGAGATCGTCTCGGAGAAGACGCCAGAGATCTACACCAAGGCCTTCGCCCGCCATGGCGGCTCGGCCGAGTCGTCCATTATGACCGGCAACTCGGTGAAGTCCGACATTCTCCCAATGCTCGCCGCTGGCGGCTACGCCGCGCTCGTCCCCTACCCGCTGGTGTGGGAGCACGAGCGCGCAGAGAAGCCTGTCGGCAATCCGCGCTATCGTGAAGTCGAAACGCTGGGCGGCCTGCCCGCCTGGCTGGACGAAATTCTCTAGGCGTCCACAGCAGCACGCAGGTTATCGCGCAGCCCGGCCACCGAGTTGCGCAGACGGCTCAGCTGCTCGATCGTCATGCCGCTGGCCTCCAGCACCTGCATCGGCACGCACGAAGCTTCCTTCAGAAGCTCCCGCCCCGCCGCCGTCAGGCTCACATGCACCTGCCGCTCGTCTTCCGTGTCGCGCGCACGCTTCACTAGCCCCGCAGCCTCCAGCCGCTTGAGCAGCGGCGTCAGCGTGTTGGACTCAAGGAACAGCAGATCGCCCAGCTCGCCCACGCCCTGCCCATCCTTCTCCCACAGCGCCATCATCACGAGATACTGCGGATAGGTGAGCCCCAGCGGATCGAGGATCGGCTTGTAGAGGCGATTGAACGCCAGCCCCGCCGAGTACACGGCAAAGCACAGCGATTGATCGAGAAGCGGCTGAACGGATTTCTTGCTCATGTGACGAAAATAAATCGCACGCGATTAAATCGCAAGGGTTGACGATGGCGCACCGCAGCTATAATTCAATCGCACGCGATCAAATCGCCAACGATTAAATAACGCAACGTCAACAAGGACATCCCCATGACCGTCAAAGTCGCCTACACCACCACCGCCACCGCCACGGGCGGCCGTGACGGCTCCGCCCGCACCAGCGATGGCGCTCTTGATGTCAAACTCGCCCTCCCGAAGGAGCTCGGCGGCAATGGCAATGGCAACAACCCGGAACAACTCTTCGCAGCCGGCTACGCAGCCTGCTTCATCGGCGCGATGAAAGCCGTCGCCGCCGGCGGCAAGCACGCCAAGGTGCCCGCTGACGCAACCGTCGCCGCCACCGTCGGCATCGGCCCGCGCGAACCGAAGGGCTTCGGCCTCACCGTGAAGCTCGACGTGTCGCTGCCGGGCGTCGACCGCGCCGCCGCCGAAGCGCTCGTCCACGAAGCGCACGAGGTCTGCCCCTACTCCAACGCCACGCGCAACAACATCGACGTCCAGCTGAACGTGATCTAACCACCAACGCGTCGGACTAAAAAACAAAGCCCTCACTCCAGCAAAGGAGTGAGGGCTTTTTCTATTCGTGGTCCATGAGCCTAGTTGCTCGTGGCCGGAGCCGGTGTCGCCGGAGCTGGCGGACGCGGCGCAGGCGGCGGGGCGTTCGGATCAGCCTGACCCAGACCCACCACATCGCCCGTCGCCACGACGTGGCCCTTCAGCGGCTCGATCAGTTCGGCATACGACTTCGGTGCGAAGTCAGCCGGCAGCACCGTGTCGATCGCCAGCACCTGGATGTGATAACGGTGCTTCGGACCCGGAGGCGTGCGCGGTCCGAGATAAGGCTTGCCCGCACCTTGATAGTTCGGGCCATAGATCGAGCCTTTCGGAATCTCTTCCGGCTTCATGCCCGCAGGCAGTTTCGTCGTCGTCGCGGGAATGTTCACCACCGACCAGTGCAGGATCGGCGAGCCGCGCATAACGAGGTCCGTGTCCTGCATGATGATGGCGTAGGACTTCGTCGACGCCGGTCCCTTGGTCCACTCAAGACCCGGGAACTCGTTGCCCTTGTATTGCGTGTACTTGAAGTCGATGTCGGCGCCGTTCTTCCAGCCCGGCGTCGTCACGGTCAGCTTGCCCGCTTCCTTGGCCGGCAGCGTGACGGACGCGAGCATATCCTTGCCCGCTTCCACTTCCGGCGGAGGCGGCGCCTGCGCGAATGCGGGCGCTGCGACCATCACCGCAGCCGCCAGCGCGACGGCCGATGCAAACTTCTTCATGGCGTTCTCCCTGATTATGTTTTTCTAGGCTCTAGCTCTTCGGCACAGCCTTCAGCAGGCGGGCTTCCGGCCCGTCGGTCAGCACATAGATCGCGCCATCCGGTCCGACAGCGATGTCGCGATAGCGCTCCTTCTTGTCGGAGAACTGCAGGCGCTCTTCGCCCTTGATCTTCTCGCCATCAACCGTGAGGCGCGCGACATAGCCGGAGTTCAGACCGGCTGCGAACACGCTGCCCTTCCATTTCGGGAACAGGTTGGCGTTGTAATAGGCCAGACCGCCCGGCGCGATGACCGGGTCCCAGTAATAGAGCGGCTGCTCCATGCCGGCCTGCTGCGACTTGCCTTCGCCGATCTTCTTGTTCTCGGCGCCGTACTCGACGCCGTACGTGATCGTCGGCCAGCCATAGTCCTTGCCCTTGCGCGCGATGTTGATCTCGTCGCCGCCCTGCGGACCATGCTCAAGCTCCCAGAGCTCGCCCGTCACCGGATGCAGGAACGCGCCCTGCACGTTGCGGTGGCCGTAGGACCAGATTTCCGGAAGCGCGCCATCCTTGTTGCCGACATAGGGGTTGTCTTTCGGGATCGTGCCGTCCGTGTTGATGCGAACGATCTTGCCCAGGCCGCTCTTCAGGTCCTGCGCCTGCACGCGCCCCGGAAGGATCGAGCGCTCGCCCTGCGTGACGAACAGCGTGCCGTCCTTCGCGAACACCAGACGCGAACCAAAGTGCAGCGGCGAGTTCAGCGCCGGGCGCTGGTGATAGATCACCTGCACGTTCTCGATCTTCGGCGTCGCGCCGTCGACCAGCTTGCCCTTGGCGACAGCCGTGTTGTTCGTGCCGTCAGCCTGCGGCTCCGAATAGCTCCAGTAGATCGTCTGGTTGGTCGCGTAGTTCGGGTCGAGCACGACATCGAGCAGGCCAGCCTGACCGCGCGACACGACCGCCGGCACGCCATCCTTGATCGGCGCCGAAACCTTGCCGTCCTTGTCGATGATGCGGAACTGGCCCGCGAGGCGTTCCGTCACCAGGAACTTGCCATTGGGCAGGAACTCGACGCCGAACGGCGAGACGATGCCCTTGGCGACTTCCTTGATCTCGAACTGCGTATCGGTGGTGAGATTGGGCGCGCGCGTCTGTCCAGCAAACGCCGGCTTGTAGCCGCCCTTGTTGGGATCCCGCGTTTCCGCAGGCGGCTGCGCCACGGCGACCAGACCAGCAGCCAGAGCCCCCACAGCAGCGGACAGCACGGCAATCGAACGCAGACGCATCAAATTCATCTCCCTGAAATTCGTATTCTTGTCCGTCAACTTAGGCACGAAACGATGTCAGCACAGCCTCGGCCTGCATCACGGCGGCGCGAGAACCCGGCTTCCATCATGACCAACTCGCAAGAAACGGCTGTTTCCGCAGCGCGATTCCCGTTATATTTCGCTGAGTATAACGCCCGCACAGAACGCGCCAGTCAACTCGCCGCGATGCTGATCAGCAGTCTTGCGATCCAGCAGCGAAAGGCGCACGTACCAACTGGTATTCAGGAGCCCGCCGCATGCGTTTCCTCTCCCTGCGCTTCCTAGTCGCCCTCTTCGCCCTCATCTTCTCGGCCGCCGCACCGTCAGCTTACGCGCAGGAAAAGGCGCAGGCCGTGTTCGCCGGCGGATGCTTCTGGTGCATGGAAAGCGACATGGGCCACCTGCCCGGCGTCATCTCGGTCGAGAGCGGCTACACCGGCGGCAAGGAAAAGAACCCGACCTACCGCCAGGTCGCGATGCACATGACCGGCCACTATGAGTCCGTCCGCGTCACCTACGATCCGAAGAAGATCACCTACGAACAGCTGCTCTCGCGCTACTGGCCGCTGATCGACCCGACCGACGCAGGCGGCCAGTTCTGCGACCGCGGCCAGAGCTATGCGCCCGCCATCTTCGTGACGCCCGCCCAGAAAGCCGCCGCAGACGCCTCGAAGGCAAAGATCATCGCCTCAGGCCGCGTGAACGGCAAAGTCATCGTCCCGATCCTGCCGCTGGGCGACTTCTGGCCGGCTGAGGAATACCACCGCGACTACGCCAAGAATAACAAGGCGGCTTACGACAACTACCGCCGCGGCTGCGGCCGCGACCAGATCCTCGCAGAAGTCTGGAAGCCGGTGGGCTGATCCGCGCTGACTAATCCCGATCGGGCGCACCGAGCGGGAAGTACTTCCGGAAATACCGCGCCTCATCGACCGCGCGCGCGAAGCTTGGCCGCTTCAGCAATCGCGCGCGATAGGCGCGCAACAGCGGATACTTCGCCGGTATCTCGTAGATCCAGTCCGCATAGAACAGCGAAGGCGCCGCGGCGCAGTCCGCCATCGTGAACATGGAGCCCGCCGCCCACTCGCGCCCGGCCAGCTCATTGTCGAGCCAGGCATAGGCGCGCTCGAGCTTCTCCTTCGACAGCGCAATCCCCTCTTCGCGCTTCTTCGCATCCCCCGTCAGCGCGCCATTCACCGCGTGTTGCGCCGCATCCATCACATGCAGGTCGAAGAACCGGTCGAAGAAGCGCACGGTCAGCGCCTGCATCGGATCAGCCGGCAACAGCTTCACTGGCCCCGGATGCGCGATGTTCAGATATTCGATGATGATGCTCGTCTCGACCACATCGCGCTCGCCATCCAGCAGCAGCGGGAATTTCTTCAACGGCCACCGCCGCATCCACTCCGCCGCATGCTCCGGCGTCTCCGGCCCGATATTGCGGAACTCGAACGGCAGATTGTTCTCGTAAAGCGCGATGATCACCTTCTGCGTGTAGGACGAGAAATGGTGACCATAGAGAATGAGCGACATTGAAATCCCCACGTTTGAAGTCAGCGCCGAAGCTTCTAGACGTAAGTGATTGCATGATGCAACCGGTTTGAAACACCCACGCCGTCATCCTCGGGCTTGACCCGAGGATCTTGCTTCGCCGCGAGCACCGCACGCGTTCAGTGAAAGAAGGATCCTCGGGTCAAGCCCGAGGATGACGTGGTTGCGGGTGCATCACCCCGTCGTCTTCGGCCCCTCCGGCCGCGTCGCCACGAACAGCGCGCACGCCAGCAACACCGCGCCCGTCAGCCAGAACCACAACGCCGGCGGATGCGCGATGATCACGATCACAAACGACAGCGTCATCATCCCGATCGACAGATACTTCGCCTTGCGCGGAATCGCCCCGTGCCTGCGCCACGCAACAACCGTCGGCCCATACTTCGGATGGTTCTCGATCCACGCCTCAAGCCGCCGCGAAGAACGCGCGAAACATCCCGCCGCGAGGATCAGGAAAATCGTCCCCGGCATCACCGGCAGGATGTAGCCGATAATGCCCAGCCCCACGAAACCAAGACCGGCCACGAAGAAGAGTGGCCGGGTGAACTTGTTGCCTTTTGGAGGCGGGGGAGTGGGCGAAGGCTCAGGCGTCATTCGGAAGGATAATGGCTCGTACACTTGCAGCGGCATAGGGGAGGCGCGACCGCGTCTCGCTTTCATGTAGGAAATTCTGGCCGAAAATCTGGCCGAAACGCTTCTCACAAATTCTCAAATTCTGCTCTTGCAACTCATTCGCATATATGGCTATCTGGCTTGGCAGAACAGGGGATCGCAATGCCTCCAGCTCAGCGAACGGGTGGTACAGGTTCATCAGATCGGCGACCGCGTGTGGTTGTGGCTCCCTCAGCCGCTCTCCAGCCCACGCGCAGGAAGTCGGATCCCTCATGGGCCGGTCACCCGCTCCTGTTCTGCGAATGGGTCCAGATCGAGCTGGCCCAAACAGAACGCCGGCTTGTCTGAGCGTCGCCATGTCAGAGTCAGTCCTGTCTGAAGTCGCGACCACGGCGCCGTCGGCGAACCTCCATAAATCGGCGATGCGCTACGTCTTCTTCGCCGTGGCGACCGCAGCCCTCATCGCCTGGCCATTCTTCGGCAAGCCGCTGACCATCGGCCACGGCGCCTGGCTCGCCGGCTTCATCGCGATGTGCGCGATCCGCATTCCTCACGCGCAGAACAACACGAAGAACGTCGTCACCGACAATCGTCACGACGCAGGCGAAAAACTCCTGCTGCTCGGCATGTGGCTGGCCTCGATGGCCCTGCCCTTCATCGCCATCGCCACACCCTTCCTTGATTTCGCCGCCTACGCATTGCCACAGTGGGCGATGTGGACAGGCGTTGCCCTGCTACTCCCCTATCTCTGGATGTTCTGGCGCTCACATGCGGACCTTGGCCGCAACTGGAGCCCCGGACTCGAAGTGCGCGCCGACCATGGGCTCATCACCAATGGCGTTTACAAAGGGATCCGACACCCGATGTATGCCGCCATATGGCTCGGCGCGCTCGCTCAACCGCTGCTGATCCAGAACTGGATCGGCGGCTTTGCGATCCTCCCCTGCTTCCTCGCCATGTGGCTCATCCGCGTGCCGCGCGAGGAAGCGATGATGAGCGCCCGCTTCGGCGCCGACTGGGACGAATACTGCCAGCGCGCCGGCCGCCTTCTCCCGAAATTCTGAGCTTTTTCCGGCTTCACGCTTTGGGGAGCGTTCCGTGGCGTCCTAGGCGCGCACGTCCATTCGCCCCTATCGTTGGCCAGTCGCGACCAGCACAAAAGCTGGCGCAGGAGGGGAAGAGATGTCCAAACGCCTGATGATGGGATCGCGCCTGCTGCTCGCAGCCGCATCCTTCGCCGTTCTCGCTGCCTGCAGCGACAACAAACCGGCCGCACCTGCCGCTGAAACCGCCGCCGTCGCGGCCAAGCCATCCGACGATCCGGCCTGGCCCGTCGCTGCGGTCGCCGATCCGACAACGCTGGGCTTCACTGCCGAAGGCCTGGCAGCGCTTGATGCGCGCTTCGCAAAAGCGATCGCCGACCAGGACTATGCCGGCATGGTCACGCTTCTCGCCAAGGGCGGTGAAGTTGCGCAGTTCAACGCTTACGGTATCCAGTCCGGCGATCCGAAAACCGGCACGCCGATGACGAAGGATTCGATCTTCCGCATCTACTCGATGACCAAGCCGGTCACCGGCATCGCGCTGATGCAGCTCTATGAGCAGGGCAAATGGCAACTGGATGATCCGGTTACGAAGTACGCGCCCGAACTCGCCAACCTGAAAGTGCTCACCTTCAAGGACGGCAAGCCCGTCATGAAGAACGGCAAACCCGTGCTCGCGGATGCCTCGCGCCCCGCCACGATGCGCGAAATCATGAGCCACACCGCCGGCTTCGGTTACGGCCTGTGCTGCGAAGACCCGGTCAATAACGCCTTCCGCGATCAGAAGGTGCTCCTGTCGAAGAACCTCGACGAGATGATGACCAAGATCGCCGCGATCCCCCTGATCTACGATCCGGGCACGCGCTGGTCGTATTCGGTCTCGGTCGATATCCAGGGCTACATCGTCCAGAAGATCAGCGGCCAGAAATTCGGCGACTACCTGAAAGCCAACATCTTCACGCCCCTCGGCATGAACGAGACATCCTTCATCCTTCCGGAAGACAAGGCAGCCCGCTTCGCCAACATCTATACGTGGGACAAAGCCGCCAACGCCCTGAAGGTCACCGAAGACCCGCCCTTCACCCGCTATGATGCGGCCAATGAAATGGAATCCGGCGGCGGCGGCCTCGTCTCGACCGCGCATGACTATGCGCGCTTCTCCCAGATGCTGCTCAACAAGGGCACGCTCGCCGGCAAGACGATCGTGAAGCCCGAAACCATCGCCCTGATGGCGCAGAACCAGATCGGCGACCTCGGCATCTATTCCGATGGCACCGCCGCCAATCCGGGCCGCCCCGGCCAGAAGTTCGGCCTCGACTTCGCCGTCTATACCGACCCGGAAGCCGGCCAGAACCCGTTCGGCAAGGGCACGTTCTACTGGAGCGGCGCCGCCGGCACGATCTTCTGGATCGATCCGGTCAACGACATCTTCTTCGTCGGCCTGGTCCAGCAGATGGGCGGCAGCCGCCCCGACGCCATCAACTTCCGCAATGACAGCGGCAAGCTGATCCTCGACGCCCTGAAACCAGCGGCTCCCGCCGCTTCTGCCGCGCCTGCGAAAGAACCCGAACCGGCGCACTAGTCGGCTCCTGAACAGGCTGGCGCGGGGTCTTTCACGCTTTTGGGAGCGTTGACCCCGCGTCCTTGGCGTTTCCGTGTAATCAGTCTTATTGTCCGCCCCAGCCAACCGGCCCCAGAGCCGGCGCCTTTGAAGGGGAAGAGATGTCCAAGCGCCCACACCTGATGGGATCACGGCTGCTGCTTGCTGCCGTGTCCTTCGCCGTTCTCGCTGCCTGCAGCGACAACAAGCCCGCAGCCCCGGCTGAACCAGCAGCCGTCGCCGCGGCGCCCAAGCCGTCCGACAACCCGGCCTGGCCGGCCGCCGCCGTCGCTGACCCGGCCACCCTCGGCTTCACCGCCGAAGGCCTCGCCGCTCTCGACGCACGCCTCGCCAAAGCCGTCACTGATGGTGACGTCGCCGGCCTCAACTACATCCTGATCAAGAATGGCGATGTCGCTGCCTTCAAGTCGCATGGCATCCAGTCGGGCGATCCGAAAACCGGCGCGCCGATGACCAACGACTCCATGTTCCGCATCTACTCGATGTCGAAGCCGATCACCGGCGTCGCCATGATGCAGCTCTACGAGCAAGGCAAATGGCAGCTCGATGATCCGATCTCGAAATACGTGCCCGAGCTCGGCACGCTCAAGGTCCTGACCTACGACGCCGCCGGCAAGGTCGTGATGAAAGACGGCAAGCCCGTGCTCGCCGATCCGAAATCCGCCCCGACCATGCGCCAGCTCATGAGCCACACCGCCGGCTTCGGCTACGGCCTGTGCTGCGAAGATCCGGTCAACGCCGCCTTCCGCGACACCGGCGTCCTCACCTCGGCGAACCTTGACGAGATGATGACCAAGATCGAAGCGATCCCTCTTCTGGTCGATCCGGGCACCAAGTGGCTCTACTCGGCTTCGGTCGATATCCAGGGCTACATCGTCCAGAAGCTCTCCGGCCAGAAGTTCGGCGACTACCTGAAGGCCAACGTCTTCACGCCGCTCGGCATGAACGACACCTCCTTCTTCGTCACCGAAGCCAACAAGTCGCGCTTCACCGACGTCTATCACTGGGACAAGGACAAGAAGGCGCTCGTGAAGAACGAGGATCGTCCTGACCGTCCAGGCTTCACCGATCCGAACCGCCTCGAAAGCGGCGGCGGCGGTCTCGTCTCGACCACGCACGACTATGCGCGCTTCACCCAGATGTTCCTCCAGAAGGGCCAGCTCGCCGGCAATACCCTGCTCAAGCCGGAAACGGTCGAGCTGATGCGCACCAACCACATCGGCACGCTCGGCGTCTCGACGGATGGCACGCGCCCGAACGGCCTCGACGGCGTCTCCTTCGGTCTCGACTTCGCCATCTATGACGAACCGTCGAAAACCATGCAGCCCTACGCCAAGGGCACGCACTACTGGGGCGGCGCCGCCGGCACCTGGTTCTGGATCGACCCGGCCACCGACCTCGTCTTCGTCGGCATGATCCAGCAGATGGGCGGCTTCCGCCCGGATGCGATGAACTTCCGCGCTGACTCGGCCAAGCTGGTTTACGAAGCGATCTCCGCTTCCGCCGCAGCCCCCGCTGCGGCCCCGGCGCCAGCCGAACCGGAACCCGCTCACTAAGACGGGCGATCAGAAAAAGCGGCGCTGGTTTTTCCAACCAGCGCCGTTTGTCTTTTGGACCAAGATAAAAAATTCCACAGAGGGGAACGACCCAATGCGCTCCAGCGCCAAGTCAGTCATGACGACCGGAAAGATGTGGCTGGCCGCCGGCCTAGCCACCGTGCTCGCCGCCTGCGCCAGCATGGATGGCGGCTCCAGCACCGCCGCCTGGCCGACCAAATCCAGCGTCGTCGCCACGCAAGCCTTCACCGCCGAAGGCCTCGCCGCGCTCGACGCCCGCCTCAAGCAGGCCGTCGACAAGCAGGAAGTCGCCGGCCTCGAATACGCGCTGGTGAAAGACGGCAAGGTCGTCGCCTACAACATCTTCGGCAACCAGTCCTACGGCGGCCCGCCGATGACCGACGAGACGATCTTCCGCATCCGCTCGATGACCAAGCCCGTCACCGGCGTCGCGATGATGCAGCTCTGGGAGCAAGGCAAATGGAAGCCGGAAGATCCGGTCACCAAATTCCTGCCCGAGCTTGCGAACCTCAAAGTCGCAACCTCCGCCGAAAACCTCGACGTCCTCGCCCCGCTCAAGCGCCCGCCGACGATGAACGAGGTGATGACCCACACCGCCGGCTTCGGCTACGGCCTCTCGGCCAACAACGCCGTCGACCGCGCCTACATCGCCGACCAGCCGATGGAAAAGAAGGATCTGCCCGCACTCGTGAAGCGCGTGTCGGAAATCCCGCTCCTCGCCCAGCCGGGTGAGAAGTGGTCCTACTCGATCGCCGTCGACCTGCAGGGCGCCATCGTTGAAAAGCTCTCCGGCAAGAAGTTCGGCGACTATCTCGAACAGAACATCTTCTCGCCGCTCGGCATGAAAGACACCGGCTTCTGGCTCACCGAGGCTGAGCGTCCGCGCTTCGCCACCGTCTATCAGCGCAACGCCACCAGCGGCGCGTGGGATGTCTTCCCCGATCCGGCCGCGCGCGACTTCTTCCTGCGCCCGCAGGCTGAAAGCGGCGGCGGCGGCCTCGCCTCCACCCTGCACGACTACACCCGCTTCGCGCAGATGATCCTCAATCGTGGCGAGCTCGACGGGAAACGCATCCTCAAGGCCGAAACCGTCGACTACATGATGCAGAACCACATCGGCGAACTCAAAGGCGTCTTCGGCGGCGGCGGCTTCGGTTACGGCGGCATGGTCGCCATGGCAGAGCCCACCGAGCGCGCCCCGCAACCGAAAGGCACGTTCTCCTGGTTCGGCATCGACGGCACCTGGTTCTGGGCCGATCCGGTGAACGACATCGCCTTCATCGGCATGATCCAGCGCCGCGGCCAGGCCGGCCCGGGCAGCGTCGATCTGCGCGGCGAATCCGCCCAGCTCGTCTATAAGGCTCTGGTGAAGTAACGCGCCAAGGTTTACTTCGCGCCCCTATGGATGAGATCGAAATCCTCAGGGGCGCGAAGGTCCGCGTGACGACGCAGACCATCTCCGTCGGCGCGAAGATGACGCAAGTCGCAGACATAAAATCCGCCGCCTACATCGACGCCGACCACCAGATGACGCTCGCCCCGAAGATCCTCCTGATCCTCGGCCCCATCCTCGGCGCCGCCGTCTATCTCCTCACCCTGTCATTCCTCTACGCAATGATCGCCGGCCTCATCCTGATGCTCGCCGGCCTCTACCTCTATCGCCAGACCTGGCTCTACCAGGTCATCGCCACCGCAGCAGACGGCAAATCAACCACCCTCTACCGCTCCTCAAAGAAGGGCGACGCCTTCCTCTTCCACGCCGCCGTCGAAAAAGCGCTGGAGCTCCGCGCACAAACGTAGGGTGCATCAACGATGCACCGCGCCCTCGTGCACCGTTCCGAGTGACTGCCCTCTTCCCCCGTGAAACGGGGGAAGTACCCCGAAGGGGGGATGGGGGCGAGTCCCACGCACCAATCCAACAACAAAGGGGAGTCATCCTCGGGCTTGTCCCGAGGATCTCGGTTTGAAAGGCGTGGGGACCGTCAGCTGATCCCATTGTTGGTCCAACCAGGATTCTCGGGACAAGCCCGAGAATGACTCCGTGGGCACAGCCCCACCGCTCGTCATTCCTGCGAAAGCAGGAACCCAGGGGCCACAAGCATCGCCCTCGCAGCCCCTGGGTTCCGGCTCACGCGCTTAGCGCGCGTCCGGAATGACGATGAATTGGAGGATGGAGGTGATCTGAAACTGTAGGACAGCCAAAAATCATCCCGCATGATTTCAATAACCTGCGCGTCCAAGTTGGGGGACAGCACTCCCCAAATCCCGCACCCCCATGGCCCGGGGTTATACTCCCACCCATGAAAGCGCTCTGGCAGATCATCCTCGCGATCCTCTGGCGCCTCCGCCCCGTACAGGCGCTGGAGGTGAACCTCCGCGACGTGATCGACATCGGCCTCACCATGTTCGCCGACGACCTCGCCCTCGACGACATAACCCACGATCCCGCCTACCGAGCTACGCTAGCAGCCGCCTTCTTCGACGCGCACAGAAAGCTTGAGCTGCTGATCTATCTCCGCGCCTGCGAGATCGCCGGCGTCCGCCCGCGAATAACGAGCTTCAAGCCAGACTACTCTCACACCAACAGCAGCGCCGACGTGATAAAACTCTGGCGCTCGTTCCAGCGCCTCGTCGCCAGATTCGACGACTACGAGCGCTACGCGAGTCTGCGCGCCGAACGCTTGCGTGCGGAAGAGAACGACTACCCCCTCCGTCTTGCAGCTACGCTGCAATCCACCTCCCCCGCGCTTTGCGCGGTGGAGGCAAATTCCCCGTTCCAACTCAACGCGCGGTTTGCCTCCATCAGTGCGCAGCACTGGGGGAGGTGGATTGCGCGCCCTTGCGCGCAAGACGGAGGGGGCTGCGCGTCTTCGCGCGGATGGCTCAACGCCACCGGTCCGCCATTCCAGCGCTCTACTGCCTATTGCCGACTGCCTCAGTCGCTCCGCGACTGAGAACGCCCCTACGCGTCCTTCGCGAGATACCCCTCAGCCGTCGCGTCCACCGGCGCCCGACCGATCCTCCGGATCTCCCACCGCAGCTCGACGCCCGACTTCGCCTTCACCGCCGCGCGCACATCCTCGCCCAGGCCTTCAATGTCCGCCGCCGTCGCATCGCCGACATTCAGCAGGAAGTTGCAATGCAGCTCGCTCACCTGCGCCCCGCCCCGCCGCGCCCCGCGCATCCCGGCCTCATCGACCAGCTTCCACGACGAGCGCTGGTTCGGCGTCCCCGGCGGATCGGGATTGGCAAACGTCGACCCGCCCGTCTTCTCGCGGATCGGCTGCGTCGTCTCGCGCCGCGCCTTGAAGCCCTCGATGCGCGCGTTGATCACATCGGGCTCTTCAACATCGTTCCCGGCCAGCACCAGCGCCGTCACGATCACATCGTCCGGCAGGTCGGTATGACGATACTCCATATGCAACTGCGGCTTGCCGTCATCGACCAGCAACCCCTGCATCACCACGCGCTCACCCTTCCGGTTGAAGCCCTCGAGCTGCAGCAGCACGTCCTTCAGCTCGCGCCCATAGCAGCCCGCATTGGTCGGCACCGCGCCACCCAGCGAACCCGGAATGCCAGACAGGAACTCCAGCCCGCCAATCCCCTCGGACGCCGCGCGCCGCGCCACCGACATATCCAGCGCCCCCGCCCGCGCCCGCAGCGTCGTCGCGTTCAGCACCTCGATCTCGCCCCAGTATTTCCCGGCCAGCCGCACCACGACGCCCACCACGCCGCCATCGCGCACGATGACGTTCGAGGCCGCGCCCAGCACGGTCACCGGGATCAGCGGATCGAGGTTCGCGAGGAAGTGCGCGAGATCGTCCTCATCCTTCGGCAGGAAAAGCGCATCGGCCGCTCCCCCCACCCGGAACCAGGTGAAAGGCGCAAGTTCCTGATCCGCCAGCAACTGGCCGCGAACCTTGGGAAGCCGATCGAGAAAATTGCTCATGCCTGCGGATTTAGCGCGGGCAGCGCTTATAGGCTAGCGGCCAGACTACCTGCAGGAGTATTGGCCGCCGACATCCAGATGGAAGTGGTTGGCGTGGTCCGCATTGTAGTTCGGCCCAAGCGTCACATCGAACAGGCCGCAGGCCCGGTCGTGAACCTCACGCAGGAAGTCGCCCTTGGCGCCCTTGTCGCGGAAGTCCTTCAGCACCGAAATCTCGCGCCCGTCTTCCAGCACGAAGCCGGACACATCCACCGCCTTCGCGAACGCATGTTCCGACAGCCGCGCATGTCCCGCCACGCGGCGGCACTGGAACGTGCCGAACGCCTTGATCTCTTTCACCGGCGAGCCGAGGATCTTCTCCGCCGCCGGGATCACGATGTGGCGCTCCCACAGATGCATCTTCGCTGCGAGATCGCAGGTCATCGCCATCTTGTCCGGCGCTTTCCATTGCGACATCGACGCGTCGACAACGACCGCTTCCTTGTAGCCGCACGCGCCTTCGTGCTGCCCGGGCTCGATCGTGAAATCGACGCCGGCAGCCGCCAGCGCATCGTGGCAGGCTTCCAGATTTTTGGAGAGGCCGGCCAGGCGCTTCACATCGCCCAGCGCGCCATACTTCTGCAGGTCGACGATCGCGCCCGCCCGCGCCGCGTCATAGGTCGGTCGCGCAAAACGCACCGTGCCATTGGCGGCTTCCGCCATGCGCCAGTTGGCCAGCAGCAAGCCGGTCGTCAGGGCGATCATCACGCCGGCGCCGAGCGCGATAAAGGAATGGGACTTCTTCATGCCAACAAGTCTGCAAACGAGGCGCCCCGCGCCACTTCTACACGATTAGGAAAAGCGCTCGCAAGGTTGCCGAAAACCTAACAACCACCGGCCCTTGCTGCGATGTAACGGTTAAGCGGGGCGGGCTGTTAACCTTCGTCGTCCGAGGTCAGCTCCAGGGTTCCGCCACGTTTTTCCTGCTGGCGGGCCCCTTCGAGGATGCCGAGCAGCCCGTAATTGCCCTCGTGGCAGGCGTATTCGTAAACGGCCCCGGCCGCGGTCCGCATCGGCATCTCGCCCTTCCAGACCTGGCTGTACTGCTCCGGATCGTTGATCTCGAACTGATAGAGGATCACTCCATCCTCAGTCCGCGTGAACCGCTCGGTCATCGTCCCCTTGTCCGAGATATAGCCACGCTGCTGCGGATGAACGTTCTTCGTCTCGACGACCAGCGTGTTGCCCTCATACCAGCCCACGCTATCGCCCAACCACTTCTTGATCCCATCCGGATCGTGCTTAGCTTCAGCCTTGCTGGCGACGATCGGAATGATGCGGGCATCATGCACCATCTCCACCAGGATCATCGCATGTCCTGGCGACTGCACGATCTGGTAGGTGTTGTTGTAGAGCACGTTGTTCATCACCGGCCCGCCGGTGTTGCCGAAACCAACAAGGCAACGCTCGCCCACGCTACGCGACTCCGGTCCCTCGTAAGAGCGCGCAGCCGCCGCGGCAGCAGCCGCTGCATTGGTCGAAGCTCCACCCACCGGACCTTCATACCGCGCAGCGCCCTTGCCCGCCTTATACGGAATCTTCCCCGTCGCCGGCTCCGTGATCCACGACGAGCGCAGCTCACCGTTCACGATCGCGACGTGCGCACCGGGATCGACCCACACCGCGTTGTAGTTGCCCACCGGCGGCAGCGGCGCGCCCTTCTCCGGCGCACCCTCCTTCTGGTCCGTCGGCTTCAGCTCTTCCTTGGTGCGGATGTTGTTGTAGTCGCCATCCTCCAGCGCCTTCGCCTGAGCCGGCGTCAGCACCAGCGCATCCACGCCAGCCGGGCGCGTCATCTTGGTGATGGAGGAGTTGGTCCAGTTGCCCTGCAGGTCCGGCACGCCCCAGCTCGTCTTCGGCGGCGCGTAGCCAGCAGCCTGCGCGAGCGCGGCAGGCGCAGCGGCCAGACCAAGGGCAAGCAGACCCGCCCCAACCAACATGGACTTGCGCATTCTACCTCTCCCGGACCCGAACAGCGCCTTGTGACGCTTTTATTGTGGCGATCAATGCCGCTGCGGAAGCGCGGGCACAAGCCCGTTCCGTTCAACAAGCAGAGAACGTGGGAGACCGATGTCTCCGTCGGGACCGATCGGTACTCAGCCCTTAAGGGCACGAAGATCATCGGCCAGCGAGTTTGCGAAGGAAGTGATGTCGCCCGCGCCCAGACAGACGACCATTTCATCCCCGGTTTTCACCGATTTTCTGATCTCGCCTGCAAGGCTTCCCAGCCCGTCAATTGCACGCGCCGAGCGATGGCCGTGATTGATCAGGCCCTTCACGAGGCTCTCGTGGCTGACACCGTCAATCGGCTGTTCGCCCGCCGCATAGACCGGCGCGATCAGCACTTCGTCGGCATCATTGAAGCAGGTCGAAAACTGCTCGAACAGATCGCGCAGGCGCGTGTAGCGGTGCGGCTGCACCACGGCGATCACCCGCTTGTCGCGGCCCTGCACGTCACGCGCGGCGCGCAGCACGGCCGCGATCTCCACCGGGTGGTGGCCGTAATCGTCGATGATGCGCACGCCGTTCCACTCGCCCACCGGCGTGAACCGGCGCTTCACGCCGCCGAACTTCGAAAGCGCCGCGCGGATCTGATCTTCCGTGCCGCCAAGCTCGCGCGCGACACCGATCGCGGCCAGCGAGTTCTGAACGTTGTGACGGCCAGCCATCGGCAGCTTGAGGCCGATCCAGCGCGTCTCTTCGCTTGCACCACGCGCACGCAGGACGAGATCGAAGGTCGAGCCTTCCGCTTCCGAACGGACGTTCACAGCCCACAGGTCCGATTGCGGGTTGAAGCCATAGGTGATGCGGCGGCGATCCGGGATGCGCGAGGCCAGCGCCTGCACTTCAGGATGGTCAGCGCAGAGAACGGCAAAGCCATAGAACGGCAGGTTCTCGACGAACGTATCGAAGCCCTTCCGCAGAGCCTCCATCGAGCCGTAGTGATCCATGTGTTCCGGATCGATGTTGGTCACGATCGCAACGGTCGGGCGCAGCTTGGTGAACGTGCCGTCGCTCTCGTCGGCTTCCACCACCATCCACTCGCCCTGGCCCAGCTTGGCGTTCGAAGCGTAGGCGTTGATGACGCCGCCATTGATGACGGTCGGGTCGAGGCCGACGCCGTCCAGCAGCGCTGCTACCATCGAGGTCGTCGTCGTCTTGCCGTGTGTACCGGCGATGGCGACCGTCCATTTCAGGCGGATCAGTTCCGCCAGCATGTCGGCGCGGCGAACGACCGGGATCGCTTTCGCGCGGGCCGCATCGACTTCCGGGTTGCCGCCCTTGATGGCGGTCGAGATCACCAGCGCGCCTGCGCCTTCGATATTCTCGGCCTTGTGGCCGATCATGATCTTGGCGCCGCGCTTGGCGAGCCGCGTCGCATTGGCGTTTTCCTTGATGTCCGAACCGGACACCTCATAGCCAAGGTTCAGCATCACCTCGGCGATGCCGGACATGCCAATGCCGCCAATGCCCACGAAGTGGACGGGACCCGTGTCGAAAGGAAGTGACTTACGCATCGCGCTTTCCTGTCACGCCAGCTGCCTGCTCGGCAAGGTCGGCGAGTTCGCGCGCCGCATTTGGCTTGCCCAATTGCCACGAGGCTTTCGCCCGCGCCTTGAGCACGCCAGCGTTGGAAATACGCTCCAGCAGCAGCGGGGCAAGCATGTCCGCCGTGAATTTTGGCTCCGGCACAACGTCGGCCGCCGCGCCCATCACCATGCCCTCGGCATTGGCGGTCTGGTGGTCGTCCATGGCGATGCCCAGCGGGATCAGGATGGCAGGCCGGCCGGCAACCGCCAGTTCGGTCACGGTCGAGGCGCCGGCGCGGGCGATGACCAGGTGAGCTGCAGCCAGACGATCCTGCATGTCCGAGAAGAAGCTCTCCACCGTCGCCTTCACGGCGGCGTCGCGATAGGCGGCGCGGACGGCTTCCACCTGCTCTTCCCGCGCCTGCTGCACCACCGTCAGGCGCGCGCGTTGGGCTTCGGGCAATTGAGCAATCGCCTGCGGGATGACTTCGCCGAACAGACGCGCGCCCTGGCTGCCGCCGGTGACGAGGATGTTCATCGGGCCAGCGTCCGTAAGGTCCGGATAAGGCTTGTCGCGCACCGCCTTGATCGGGTTGCGCACCGGATTGCCGACCACGCGCTTGCGGTCTTCAGCGGCGAGCGGCAGGCGGTCGAGACGATCGAAGCCGCAGGCGACGAACTTGGCCGCCTTCGCGAACAGCCGGTTCACGCGGCCGAGCACGGAGTTCTGTTCGTGGATGATGATCGGCAGGCCCATCGACCGCGCCGCCGACAGCGAGGGATAAGACGGATAGCCGCCGAAGCCCGCGATCAGCGAGGGCCGGGTCTTCTCGAAATTCTTGCGCGCTTCCGCCGTGCCCTTGCGCAGCTTCAGCGCCGAGGCGATCAGCTTGTGCGGCATCTTCGAGCCGAACGTTGCGGCGTCGACTTCCAGCCGCCAGTCGGCCGGGAAGTTGGTCGCGTACTTCTTGCCGCGCTCGTCCGTCACCAGTGCAATCGTCCAGCCGCGCGCGCGCATCTCATCCGCGAAGGCCTGCGCCGGGAACATGTGTCCGCCGGTTCCGCCCGCCGCAATGACGACCAATGGCTTGGTGGAGGGAGAGGTCATGCGTGTCTCAGATGAGAGAGGGAGGATTCAGGCTGCTTTCTGGTCAAGGCCAAAGCAAGGCCAAGCGTAAGGGCGCTGCCCAGAAGGGACGAACCGCCAGAGGAAATCAGCGGCAGGGTCATGCCCTTGGGCGGAATGAGCGACAGGTTCACCGACATGTTCACCGCCGCCTGCAGGCCGAAGATCGAGTACAAGCCCACACCCGCGGCACGGCGATAAATGTCCTGGTGGCGCGAAGCATCCATCACGCCTTTGACGGTGATGACTGCGAACAGAAGCGTCAGGAACGTCAGCATGATCAAGCCGAACTCTTCGCCCGCAACTGAATAGACGAAATCGGTATGCGCATCCGGCAGCACGCGCTTCACCGTGCCCTCACCCGGACCGACGCCGAACAACCCGCCCCGCTCGATCGCCTCGCGCGCGCGATCGATCTGGTAGGTGTCGTTCTGCGTGGGGTTCAGGAAGGAATCCACCCGCTGCCGGACGTGCGGCAGCAACGTATAGAGCGTCCAGCCCAACGCTGCGCCGCCAACTGTAAAGCCGGTCGCCCAGATCCACGGCAGGCCCGAGATGAAGAAGACGATGATGAAGCCAACTGTCAGCAGAGCCGATTGGCCGACATCCGGCTGAAGCAGCAGCAGGCCGACCGTCACGGCGTAGAACGCGAACGCAATGATCGCCCACGGCCCGCTCGGGAACTTGTCGCGCTGCGCCAGCAGCCATGCCGACAACACGATCAACGCCGGCTTGATGATCTCGGATGGCTGGAACGTCGTGCCCCACACGCGCAGCCAGCGCGTTGCGCCCTTGGCCTCGTGACCGAACATCAGGAGCGCTGCCATCATGAAGAAGCAGACGATAAAAAGGATTGCACAGATCCTGCGCGCCCAGACTTCGTCGACAGTCGAGGACACGACCAGCAGCAATGCGGACGCCACGACGAAGCCGGCATGGCGATAGACGAAGTGGAACGGGTCGGCATAGCCGATGCGCGCTGCAGCTGCAGGTCCGGCCGCCAGCGAGAGCACTAATCCCGCGCCAAGCAGGATCAACGCTGCCGCCATCAGGCCCTTGTCGACGGTCCGCCACCATTCAGCGAGCGGCGATCGGTCAGACCTGCGAAAGACCTGCATGGCATCACGCCGGTTCGGTGGGCGTGCGCCGCTTCACGAGACGGGCGGCTTCCTGGCGGAACGCCAGGCCGCGCTGCTCGAAGTCACGGAACTGGTCGAAGCTGGCGCAGGCCGGCGCGAAGAGAACGACCGCGCCTTCAACGCCGGACGCAAGCGCGTCGTCGAACGCCTGCTGCACAGCCACGTCGAGCGTGCGGCATTTCACATGGTCGAGCTTGCCCGTCAGCGTGCGGGAGAACGCCTCGGTGGACTCGCCGATGAGATAGGCCTTCTTGATCTGGCCGAAGAGCGGGGCGAGATCGTCGATCCCCTCTTCCTTCGGACGGCCGCCGACAATCCACCAGGCATTCGGGAAGGCGCGGATCGCCTGCTCGGCAGCCTGAGCATTGGTGGCCTTCGAGTCGTTGACGAAGCGCACACCCTGGATGACGCCGATCATCTCGAGGCGATGCGGCAGGCCCGGGAAGGTGTCGATCGCAGCAAGGATATCGCCGGCATCGAGACCCAGCGCGCGACAGGCAGCATAGGCCGCAGCCGCGTTCTGATGGTTATGGCGGCCCGGAAGCGCGCGCGCCTTGGTGATATCGACCGGATGCTCTGCGCGGCCAGACATCGAGTCCTGCAGCATGCCGTCCAGCACAGCCACGCCGCGGCCGAGGCCATACTCGGCGGATATCGGGATCACTTTGCGAAGGCCTTCGCACGAGAGCTGCGTTGCCATCACGCCCGAGCGCGTGTCGTCCACACCGATGATGGCGTAGTCGTCAGGGCCCTGATTGCGGAAGATGCGACGCTTGGCGTTGACATAGCCGTCCATACCGCCATGGCGCGAGAGATGGTCCGGCGAGATGTTGAGCATCACCGCCACGTCGCAGCGCAGGCTTTCAGCGAGGTCGAGCTGATAGCTCGACAGCTCCAGCACATAGATCGCCGAGCCGTGCAGCTTTTCAAGGTCAAGCACGCCGACGCCGATATTGCCGCCAACGCGGACATCCTTGCCGCACGACTTGAGGATGTGGCCGATCAGCGCCGTGGTTGTCGACTTGCCGTTGGTGCCGGTGATGCCGACGATGCGCGGGCGTTCGAAATCCTTCAGCTCGTTCACGGCGCGCGCGAACAATTCCATGTCGCCGATGACCGGCACGCCGACCATCTGCGCCATGCGCACGAAGCGGTGCGGCTCGGGGAATTTCAGCGGGATGCCCGGCGAGAGCACCAGCGCCGCGAAATTCTGCCAATCACGGCGGCCGAGATCGACCAGAGGCACGCCGGCAGCTTCGGCGGCCTTGCGGGCGGCTTCGTTCTCGTCCCACGCACACACGCGGGCCCCGCCGGCCATGAGGGCTCGGGCGGTCGCGATACCAGACCTGCCAAGGCCCAGTACGGCGACGTCCCTTCCCTCGAATGT
This sequence comes from Hyphomonadaceae bacterium, assembly GCA_965229115.1. Classification (GTDB taxonomy): domain Bacteria; phylum Pseudomonadota; class Alphaproteobacteria; order Caulobacterales; family Hyphomonadaceae; genus UBA7672. Next base: position 3,273,736 of record CBDDIR010000003.1, read on the forward strand.
GCGAACAGGGATCACTGTGGCCTTACCTCAGACGCAGGGTGGCAAGGCCGGCAAGCGCCAGCAGGAAGGCGATGATCCAAAAGCGGATGACCACGGTCGATTCCGACCAGCCCAGCTTCTCGAAGTGGTGGTGGATCGGCGCCATGAGGAAGACGCGCTTCTTGGTCGTCTTGTACGAGATGACCTGGATGATCACCGACAGCGCTTCCAGCAGGAACAGGCCGCCGACGATCGCCAGGACGATCTCGTGCTTCACGCACACAGCCATCGCGCCAAGGCAGCCGCCCAGAGCGAGCGAGCCGGTGTCGCCCATGAAGATCTTCGCAGGCGGCGTGTTGTACCAGAGGAAGCCCAGACCGCCGCCCACCAGCGCGCCCATAACCACGGCCAGCTCGGCCGTGCCCGGCGTCGGCGGCAGCAGGAGGTAATCGGCAAAGCGCGGCGTACCGGTCGCGTAGGCGATGAAGCCGAACGTCGCACCCGCGATCATCACCGGACCAATGGCGAGGCCATCGAGACCGTCGGTGAAGTTCACGGCGTTGCCTGCACCCACGATCACGAACGCGCCGAACGCGATGAAGCCGTAGATCGTCAGGTCGAACATGAAGTCCTTGAGGAACGGCAGGGCGAGGCCCGTCGCGAAGCCCGGTTGTGGCGTCGAGGCGAGCGTACCGGCGGCCAGCGCGGCCTCGGTCGTTACCTGCGCGTACTGCGACGCCCAGAAGACGGCGATCGCCGCGATCACGAATTCCATGAGCAGGCGGACCTTGCCGGAGAGGCCGGCCGTGCCCTTCTTGGTCACCTTCTGATAGTCGTCGATGAAACCGACGCCGCAGAAGCCGACCGTCACAAACAGGACGATCCAGACGTACTGGTTCTTGAGGTCGGCCCAGAACAGCGTACCCGACAAGATGCCGAACATGATGAGGAAGCCCCCCATCGTCGGCGTGCCTTTTTTCGATTGATGGCTTTCCGGACCGTCCGTGCGGATGGGCTGACCCTTGCCCTGCTTCTTACGCAGCCAGAGGATCAGCGGGTGGCCGAACAGCAGCGTAAGGATCAGGCCCGTCGCGAGCGCAAGCGCAACGCGGAAGGTGATGAAACTGAACAGGTTCATCGCGCCCTGATAGGGCGAGAGGAGTTCGTACAGCATGCTACGCCCCTGACGCTTTCTGCGAGGAGGCGGCGCTTTCGCTCATCTGTCTGAGCGCCGTTCCTACCTTCGCCATGCCGGATGCATTCGAGCCTTTGATCAAGATGGCGTCGCCGGGTTCTAACCAGGATTTCACCTGATCAGCCGCTTCCACCGGACCTGTGACATGAACGACTCGCATCGATTGGTCGCGGGCGGTCAGCGCATCGGCCAGATGCTTCATCTCACCGCCCGAAAGAACCGCCGCCGAAACCTTCGCAGCGATGATGGAAGACGCGAGATTGGCGTGCATCGCAGCGCTGCCCTCTCCGAGTTCCTTCATCTCGCCAAGCGCGACAATCTTGCGGCCCGGACGGCGCGCGAAACCTTCGATCGCGGCGCGCATGGATTCAGGATTGGCGTTGTAGGCGTCATCGACCAGCGTCGCTTCGCCGCCGTTCGGCAGCTTCAGTGTCTCTGCGACACCACGTCCCGCCGGCGGCGCATAACCCGACAGCGCTTCGGCTGCCTGATGCGGCGGCACGCCTGCGACAACTGCAGCGAGAACCGCCAGCGCGGCGTTGGCCGCCCAGTGTTCGCCCACTGCGTTGAGTTTCACGACAACCAGATCGCCCATGACATCAATCGCGATGCGCGACGTCATGCCATCCGTTTCATATGTGACAGGCGTGGCGCTCGCCGGCCCGCGCGCGCCGCCATAGGTCAGCACGTCCGCGCTGGGTTGCAGCGTCTCGGCGTGGCGCTTCAGCTTGGCGAAGAAATAATCCTTCTCCGGCAGGATCGCCGTACCGCCCGGCTCAAGGCCCGCGAAGATCTGACCCTTCTCGTCAGCCACGGCATCGACCGAGCCCATGCCCTGCAGGTGGGCGGGCGCGACGCGGGTGATCATGGAGATATGCGGGCGCACCATTTTCGAGCGCGGGGCGATCTCGCCCGGCGTGTTCATGCCGATCTCGAAGATCGCACGCTCCGTCTCGCGCGGCATGCGGGCGAGCGTCAGCGGAACGCCCCAGTGATTGTTGAACGACTTGTCGGACCAGTGCGCCTTGCCCACAGCGCGATAGATGCGCGCCAGCATTTCCTTCACCGAGGTCTTGCCGACTGAACCGGTGACCGCCGAGATCACGCCGGAGTTCCGCGCGCGAGCCGCAAGGCCCATCTTCTCGAGACCGTCGAGCACGTCGCCGACCATCAGGCCCGGATGACCGCCCAGAACATCTCGAGCGACAAGCGCTGCTTCGGCGCCAGCAGCAAATGCATTGCCGACGAAGTCATGGCCATCGCGCACGTCTTTCAGTGCAACGAACAGATCGCCAGGCTGCAGCGAGCGCGTGTCGATCGACACGCCATTGATCGCCCAGGTTCCGAGCGCTTTGCCGCCCGAGGCCTTCTCGGCCTCTTCGGATGTCCACAGCGGGGAGTTCGACGGATCAGCCATGCGAGCCACCCACTTCGTCGAGCGCTGCACGCGCAACATCGAAATCCGAGAACGGGATCGTGACGCCTTTCACGATCTGGCCGGTTTCGTGACCCTTGCCCGCGATCAGCAGCGCGTCGCCAGCTTTCAGGCGGCGGACGCCTTCGATGATAGCCGTGGCGCGATCGCCGATCTCGCTGGCATCCGGCGCGCCATTGCGGATCGCAGCGCGGATCTTCGCAGGCTCTTCCGAGCGTGGATTATCGTCGGTGATGATGACTTCGTCAGCGAGGCGACGCGCCACATCGCCCATGATCGGCCGCTTGGTCGCATCGCGATCGCCACCGCAGCCGAACACCACGATCAGCTTGCCACGCACGTGCGGACGCGCCGCGCGCAGGAGAACGTTGAGACCATCCGGCGTGTGTGCGTAGTCGACAAACACCGGCGCCTTGGTCGCCGTTTGCCCGACCAGCTCGAGACGGCCGTGCACGCCCGTCAGCGCCTGCAAGCCGTCGAGAACGGCGTTCACATCATCGCCCAGCGCCATCGCGATACCGGCTGCGCACAGCGCGTTGAGCGCCTGGAACTCGCCGATGAGCGGCAAGTGCACCTTGCGCTCATTGCCCGCGCTCGGCCCTTCGCCCCACTGGATGACGAGATCCTGACCGGTGCCGCGCGGCAGCGCTTCGGCGATGCGCAGGTCACGGCCACGCCAACCCACGGTGAACGGCTTCAGGCCAGCTTTCCGCGCGGCCGCCTCGAACACGTCGAGCTCCGGGCTATCGGCATTGATCACCGCCGGTGCGCCTTGCGGCAGCAGGTCGGTGAACAGCTTCAGCTTGGCATTGCGGTAGTCGTTGAAGTCCTTGTGGTAGTCGAGGTGGTCCTGCGTGAGGTTCGTGAACGCGCCAGCGGCGAGCTTCACGCCATGCAGGCGGTATTGCGCGAGGCCGTGGCTGGAGGCCTCCATCGCCGCATGCGTCACGCCTTCCTTGGCCAGCTTGTCGAGCGTCGCATGGATCGCGACGGGATCCGGCGTCGTGTGACCAAGATCGAGCACGCCGGACGGGCCGATCGCGCCGAGTGTTCCCATCGAAGCCGCCTTGCGGCCCATATGCGTCCAGATCTGGCGAAGGAAATCGACGGTCGAGCTCTTGCCATTCGTACCAGTCACGGCGGCTACGACGGCGGGCTGCGACGTATAGAAGGCGGCAGCAGTCGCGGCGAGCGTGAGACGCGGCTCAGCCGTCTTCACCGCAGGCACGCCCCACTCGCCGGGACGATCGTCGGTCAGCACGGCAACCGCGCCGGCTTTCACCGCGCCGTCGATATAATCGCGCCCGTCGCCCGCAACGCCTTTCAGCGCTGCGAACAGGAAGCCGGGTTTCACCTTGCGGCTGTCCGCAGTGATGCCGGTGATCTCGATGGAAGGAGCGCCCGCAACGAGCTGGTCGAGTTTCATGGTGTCGTCGCCTCCGATCCGCGCAGGCTTGCCGCTTCCGCCTTGGAAACTGCAAACGCTGGCCGCACGTCCAGAAGCGGCGCCGCACGCGCGATCACACGTCCTGCGATCGAGGCCGCCGTATAGGAGGCCGTGCGTTGGTCACCCGTTCTGGGTTGGGCCTCATCCAGTACGATAAGGACGACATATTGAGGGCGGGACGCCGGGAAAACGGCGGCGAAGGAGGTGATGTTGCGATTGGGATCGTACCCATCCGGTCCCGGCTTTTCGGCCGTGCCGGTTTTGCCAGCGACTTCGTAACCTTGCGCATCGGCATTCTTGCCCGTGCCGCGCGTCACGGTTTCGCGCAGCATGCCGAGCACGGCTTCCGCTGTCTCAGGTTTCATCACTGGGCTCTTCTCGATCTTCGCGGGATCGATCGGCTCGAGGAACGCCGGCGAGACGTAGTTCCCGCCATTGCCGAAGGCCGTGTAGGTCATCGCGAACGCCAGCGGGCTCACCGAGATGCCGTGGCCATAGCTGACCGTCGCCATCGCGGTCTGGTCCCACTTCTCGGGCGTCAGCGGAGAGGCAGTCTGCGGCCCTTCGTGCGACTGGCCGCCAAGCAGATGGAGACTGCGCAGGAAATTCTTCTGGCGCTCGACGCCCGCGCGCTGCGCGATCAGGGCCGCGCCGATGTTGGACGAGAACGCCAGCACATCAGCGGCCGTCACTGACTTCGCGTTCGGCAGCGGATGCGGATCCTTCACGGTCGCGCCACCGATCTTCACCGGTGTCGAAACGTCAAACCGGTCCGTCGGCGTCAGCGTGCCGGCATCCAGCGCTTCGGCAACCGTCAGAGGCTTGTAGATCGACCCAAGCTCGAAGCGTGCATTGAGCGCGCGGTTGAGCTTCACGGTGGGGTCCACTGCTCCGCGGCGATTGGGATCCATGGCCGGCCACGATGCAACCGCCCTCACCGCGCCCGTGTTGGCGTCGACCACGATGCCCGCGCCGCCCTTCATGTTGAAATCAGCGAAGGCCCGCTCAAGCTCTTCCTCGACAACGAACTGCACGCTCGCATCCAGCGTCAGGCGCAGCGGCTCGCCACCTTCCTTGAGACGTTTTTCGAATGCCAGCTCGGAACCTTCCAGGCCGTCGCCGTCGATATTGGTGTAGCCGAGGAAGTGGCCCGCGAGCTTCCCGCGCGGATAAACGCGGCGTGCTTCTTCCACGAACTGCAGGCCTTCGACGCCGAGGCCGAAGACCGCATCCTTCTCTTCCTGGGTCAGCCCGCGCTGCACCCAGACGAACTGGCGCTTGCGGTCGGAGAGCTGAGCCGTGAGACCGATCAGGTCGAGACGCGGCAGAACCTTCTTGAGTTCGCTGGCGACCTCGCCCGCATCCCAGATCGCGCTCGGGTTCGCGGCAAGCGACCAGCCCGGCACCGTCGTCGCCAGCAACTCGCCCTTGCGATCGACAATGTCAGCCCGGCGAACCGACGCCACAACGGCCGTACGCGCACTCGCCGCAACCAGATCCGGCCCGTTCATCGCCACATAAGCCGAACGCCCGACGATGACGGTGAAGACCAGCGCCAGCACACCCGCAACCATGCGAGCGCGGCGCCGTCCCCAGACATCAACTTCAGGGCGATCGAACAGCATCATTGCGGCGGCTTCACCCTCGTATCCGGTGTGGGCGCAGGCGCAGCCGCTTCAGGCGTGACGGCAGGCAATGTCAGGCGCTCTTCGCCCAGCGTGCGCGACAGGGCTTCAGGCGCCACGTACTGGCGAGGGCTCGCTTGTTCGAGGCCAAGCTGCTGGCGCGCGATCGGCCCGATGCGATCCGGGCGCGTGAGATAGGCCTCTTCGGCCTTCATCACCGCAATGTCCTTGCCGATCGCCGTGGCTTCGGCCTTCAGCGTGTCGATCTCGCCTTGCGTTTCCTCGGCGCCCAGCTTGGCGCGGTACACCGCGACAGCCATCACCACGACGACGAAACCGCCGATGATTGCGAGTCTCTTCATCAGCCAACTCCTTCAAGCTGTTTCAGCCCGGGCAGGCGGAACCCCTCGTCCGGAGGAGCATCCCATGCCGTCGCCTCGGTCCGCAGGGCCCAGCGCAAACGCGCCGAACGTGCCCGCGGATTTGCCTCGAGTTCGACTTCGCCCGGCTCGATGGCCTTGCGCTGGAGAACCTCGAAGGTCGGCGTCTTGCCCTTGGGCGTTCCCGGCAGGTGCCGCGACGCGCCCGGCTCGTTGCCGGACCGCGCCCTTAGGAACAGCTTCACGATGCGATCTTCGATTGAATGGAAGGTTACGACGACCAGGCGGCCGCCGGGTTTCAGCACCTTCTCGGCTGCGGCCAGCGCACGCACCAGCTCGCCGGTTTCGTCGTTCACCCACATGCGCAGCGCCTGGAAGCAACGCGTGGCCGGATGAGTCGCTTTGCCGCGCCGCCCGCCCAGCGAGCGCTCGATGCAGTTGGCGAGCTCCAGCGTCGTGGTGAAGGGCTGCTGGCGACGACGGAACACGATGCCACGCGCCACACGGCGGGCGCCGGGCTCCTCGCCAAGGATATGGAAGATGTCAGCCAATTCGCCCTCGGTGAGATGGTTCACCGCGTCAGCCGCGCTCGGCCCCTTCTTCTCCATGCGCATATCCAGCGGACCATCGCGCATGAAGGAAAACCCACGCCCTGCCTCGTCGATCTGGAAGGACGAAACGCCCAGGTCCAGCATTACGCCGTCGACCTTGTCGCCCCGGCCTGCTGCATGGACGATTGCTTCAAGTTCACCGAAACGGCCTGGCGCCGGAACCAGACGCTGGTCTTTCCCCGCATGCGCCCAGGCGCGTTCCATCGCTTCGGGATCGCGGTCGATCGCAATCAGCGTGATGTTGGCAACCGCCAGGGCGGCGCGGGCATACCCGCCGCCGCCATAAGTGCCATCCACCATGATCGCACCACCGGTAGGCGCGAGCGCATGGATCACCTCCTCGATGAGGACGGGAACGTGGCCGGACGGCACGGGGGAGTTGAGTTCAAGTTCGCTCATTCAGCGGCCGCCTGACCCGCAACACGGCGCGGCTTGGCCTTGAGAAGTCCGAGGCTTTCGCGAGCCAGCGCGCGCATCTCTTCGCGCATGGCTTCGAACGCCGACGGCTCCCAGATCTGGAAACGATCGCCCAGACCAACGAACATGGCGCGATCCGTGATGCCGGCCTTCGCCAGCAGTTCTGCATCCAGCACGATCCGCCCACCGTCGTCGAACTTCGCCGCCCTCGCCTCGCCCATGATGTAGGTCGCGAGCGCGTACCGGCGCGGGTCCATCAGATCGAGGTCGGCCATGGAATCTTCGAAGCCTTCCATCAGGCGCATGCCCGCGCCCTCGATGCAGGCCTTGTCCAGCGACGGCCACAGGTAGACGCTCTCCTCGCCGCTGAGTGATTTGCGGAAAGGCGCGGGAATCGACACCCGCTTCTTTGCATCAACGCTGCTCTCAAAAGAGGAGAGGAACATACCCCGTGTTGCCCGCTTGGCGCTCGCCCGGATGGGGATGCGCACCCTGAAATTGTCTCGCCACGGAGCCCCTTCCGTGGAGTTTCAGGGGATACCATGGGAGAGCATGGGCGACAACGGGACGTTAGGCCCTCGTTAACCATTGAATCGTCCGCCAACGGAACAAACCGGGTAGATCGGTGAGCTATATCCGCCTGGGTGTGGATAAGTGGTTAGCGAGATGTGAATCCACCCGCCATTTGCCGCGCAAATACGGCCTTCGCGAGGTGGAGAACGTCGCGGCAGGCTGTCCACAGCTATTGGATGACAACTCGATCAGGCGGCCTGTAAGCCGGGTTCTGTCCCCCGCCTTGCGGCGGATGGGCGACCATTCCTCTGGGACGGGCCTTGCGGACCGCCTCACGCGACCAACCCGGATGGAGCACAAAGGCGTGCCTGCTGGTTGCCCAGCGCCCATCCCTATTCGGTCTTGCTCCAGGCGGGGCTTACCTTGCCATCCCTGTCACCAGGGACGCGGTGGGCTCTTACCCCACCCTTTCACCCTTACCCGGGACAAGTCCCGGGCGGTTTGCTTTCTGTGGCGCTATCCCTCGGGTTACGCTTCCTTGCGGTCGCTTCCCCGGGCGGACGTTATCCGCCGCCTTGCCTACGTGGAGCCCGGACTTTCCTCCAGCAAGTTTCCCTGCCAGCGATCGCCCAGCCGCCTGATCGAGCCGGTTCCATAGCAGAGGCTGACGGAAAGGGCGATTCCGACCGTTTCTGAGGCCATATAGCCGCACTTCAGCAATAACTGCGCTTAGTCATGGCCTGTTCAGGTAAGCCCTATTACAAGCGCCTCAACGATATCTGGAGGGTTTCTATGCGTCTGACTGCACTTCTCGGCCTTGCCATCCTCGCTGCACCGGCGGCGCTCGCCGGTCCGACCGAAGGCGGCGCTCTCTACGAAGCCAAATGCAAAATGTGCCACGCTACCGGCATGGCCAACGCCCCGCTGATCGAGAAACTGGCGGCGCTCGACAACGACAAGATCGTCGACGCTCTCAACAACCCGGTCCCGATGATGGCTGGCGTGGTTCCGGGCCTCAGCGACCAGGACAAGCGCGACATCGCCGTCTTCCTCACGAAGAAGACGATGCCGGCGAAGGGCGACCTTCCGGAAGTGAAAGCCCAGTAGGCTGCTTCCACCTGCAGGAATCAGAAACGGCGGATCGCAAGATCCGCCGTTTTTCATTTCGGCGCCGCACCCTTCAACACAGGATGTGTTGGAAGCGACACATGCGATGCGTCAGCGCTGTGACAATCCATTCTGCCGCAGTGACTTGGTAACTCTTCGGGCTGAGCCTCGTCAGATTGGGTCAGCACGGGGAATACGGATGCTTCACTCAAAACGCACGGCGATGGCCGAAGCCAGCTGCACCGCGACGCTCGCCGGCATCGGCATCACGCCGCGTATCACGCAGCCACCCAGACTCACGCAGGGCCATTTCGATCGCGAGCTTCGGCTCTGGGTGAGCGACGGCTTCACCCGTCAGAGCTGGAAGGAAGACGGCAAGGTCTGGCACGAAACGCGCGATCGCCTGGTCATGCGCGAGGACGAGATCATCCGCGTCAGCATCTTCAACGATACGCCGTCCGTGCGCGTCATCTCCATGGGCGACAAACACCCGATGCTGCGCATCCGCCCCGGCGAAGCTGCGTCGATCGACCTGTTCGTTGATTCGCTCGAACCGTTCGAGATTGCTGTCGTCGGCCAGCCGCCGCTGTCGCGCCCCGTGCAGGTGCGGGCGAGCGCCTGATCAGACCGCGCGAAGCGGATTGAACGACGAGATCAGGTCCCAGAGACCATTGTCCGCGCCCGGCGCCGGCGCGCCGATCATGTGCGTGCGCACGCTAACCGCCTGACGAAGATCGCTGAACGCCTGCTTCTCCCCCGCGCTGAGATTGCGCGCGGCGACAAACTGCATGGCTTCGTGGAAGGCGCGCTGTTCGATCGATTGTGATTCGAGCGTGACCATGCCGGAATGCCGGCGATCCTTGCGAAGCCGCTCAGCAAGACTCATCACGCCCGCGGCAGGTCCTTCAAGCGCTTGAAGAAAAACGCCTTCGTAGAACAGCAGCAGACCCGTGATGCCTGCCCGCGTGTTCGCTGCTTTTGCTCTTAGATAGATGCGGTCGAGCTCATCGGCCCGCAGCACGCCAACGGCAGTGCTTATATAGACCAGTCGATGCAGGGCTCCGGAAGGCATGGCCGACTCCGTTTAACCTGTTGCGAGCATGAGCCATCAAAGGTGAACGGGGAATTAGCGTTTATGTCACACGGCGGTTCCGTGACCGTGTGTGTTGTGCGCGCAACCGCAGTCACAGCCGCAGCGTTTTCTTCGGTCGAAATGCTGCTGTGTAAGTTCAGCTCTTCGCGAGACGAACCAGATCCGCGACGGCGTGCACGAGTGTGATCGTGTCAGTATCACCCTCACCATTCACGCGCTCTGGGCGCCAGCGCCGCTGGAAGGCGCGGATGCACGCTGCGGTATCATCGTTGAATACGCCGGTGACACTGAGCTTGTAGCCGATGTCCGCAAGATCCTGTTGCAGGCCTTCGACCGTCATGCCGGCATCGCCCGCAGCCGCGCCATGCATCATCCACGGCTCCGGGCGCACCGGCTGAGGCCACAGGCCAATGCCGGCTTCGGCCAGCTGCTTCCACGGAAAACGCTCGCCTGGATCTTCCTTGCGATCAGGCGCGATGTCGGAATGCGCGACGATGCGATGCGGCGCGATCGGCCAGCGGCTGAGAATATCCTGGCACAGCGCAATCACGGCAGCGATCTGCACATCTGGATAGGGCGGGAGGCCGAAGTCATGCCCGCCATTGACGATCTCGATGCCGATCGAGCGCGAGTTCAGATCTTCATCGCCCTGCCACCAGCTGCGCCCAGCCTGCCAGGCGCGCTTGTCCTCGGCGACGAGCTGGAAGATGCGGCCATCCTCCTCAACCATGTAGTGTGCTGAAACCTGCGGCTCCTGCGCGTCCTGCATGCGCGCGAGCGCCGTCGGGCCGTCCTTCATGCCGGTGTAATGCAGCACCAGCATGTCGAGCGGATGCAGGCGCTCGTTGAAGTTGGGGCTCGGGGCCTGGATGATTTCGTACTTCATGGGCCGATCTTGTCCCCAACCGGAGCCTCTGGAAAGCGCCGGTTCGGACGCACCATGATGACGCCAACGCCAGCCAGCGCCACGACTGCGCCGATGACAAGCTTGGCAGTCAACGGCTCGCCCAGCATCGTGATTCCCAGAACCACGCCCCAGATCGGCGTCATCAGGGTCAGCGGCGAGATCAGCGTCACGTCGTATTTCTTGATCATCCGGTAGAACGTGCCGTGCCCGAAGATCGACACCGCCAGCACGGCGAATGCCGTCGACAGGTAGATCAGTGGATCGCCGGAGAGCACGGCCTCAACCTGCCCCGTCTCGGTCCCGAACGACATGACGAGCAGCGGAATGACGGAGAACGTGCCCACCCATGCCTGCAGCTTCATCGCCGGCATGGGCTCGATCCGCTTCATCAGCACGCTTGCCGCCGACGACGACACAGCCGCCAGCAGCAGGAAGATCATTCCAAGCGTCAGCGAGAATTTCTCCGGATCGATCGCTATGATCATCACGCCGGCAAAGCTCATCACGATGCCCGCGACACGCCGCCATCCGATCTGCTCGCCAAGGAACATCACCGAGAAGATCGTGGTGATCGGCACGCCCAGCTGCCCGATGACAGCCGCCGCGCTGGCCGACGCGTTGGCCAGCCCGAGGAACAGCAGCCCGAACTGAACCGCGCCCATGCCCATGCCGATCAGGAACATCAGCCCGATCTGCCGCGGGGCCGGAAACAGGAAAGGCGCCAGCACCAGCCCGACCAGGCCGAGACGCACGCCCGCAAAGAAGATCGGCGGCACGTCCGCCACCGTGACAGTCCAGCGCGTGATGACGAGGTTGAGCGCCCAGACCAGGCACACGACAAACAGAAGGCCGAAGTCCGCGGGTTTCATCGCGGTTCCTGGGTAAGGTGAAAGGCTGATGCGAATCTGCCCCGGTCAAAGACCTTTCGCGCCGCAACGCGACGCGCACAAGACCTGAAGCCGTGAAGAAAAAGCTAGATCTCGATGACCCAGCCGTCAGCCGTGCGGCGAGCTTCCAGGGTCGCGTCGGCGCCAGCCTCGGCCTTTTTCGCCTGCTTGCGGCGCGGACGGGCAAAGGTCAGGAAAACGGCGGCAATCGCCAGCATCAGGCCGATAAAGGTCGTCGCCACGAGGGCGGCGAAGGCGGCTACGAGCAGGAAGAGGCCAAACCCAGCCTTGGCAAGGAACCCGCCGAACGACTTAAGCGCCAAGTGCAGGCGCGTGCCGAAATCGTTTTGGCCAAGGGTTTCTGTCATGGGCTGGCTCCTAGCCCATGAAGGTGCGCCCGCGGACCCGAAAGTCAATCGGCCCGGGTGAGAAATCCCCGCTCTGCGCGGATACGCGCATAGGCCGTGGTGATGGCTGCCGACTTCTCGTGCGCTACCGGTTCATACTCGCGCGGGGCCGATTTGGCGGCGCTCATGGTATCCGGGTGATTTTCCAGCATCAGGCGGCGGTAGGCGGCGCGGACGTCGTCGAAAGACGCCGTGTGGACAAGACCCAACACCAGATAGGGATCATCTGTGTCCGGTCCGAGATGGCTGGCCTTGATGCGGCGGAACTGGTCTTCGTTAAAGCCGAACAGGTCGGAGACGCTCTTCAGGTAGTCGATCTCCTCGCCGGTAATGACGCCGTCAGCCGCCGCGATCTGGAACAGGCCGTCAAGCACGCCTTCGAGCAGACATGGCCTGTCGCTGTAGCGGCGCGCGATCCGGCGGGCGTAGCTCTCGTAACCAATCACGGTCTGTCGCGCGATGTTGAACACGCGCCTTATTGCGGCCTCATCTCCCGGCGCTGATCGGAACACACGCGAGAAGGCGGCGACTTCATCGATGGTCACAAGGCCATCTGCCTTGGCGAGTTTTGCGCCGAGACCAACGATCGCTGCGGTGAATTCAAGATCGTTCGGATCCGGCCCACACTGTGCCGGACCGACTTCCGTGCCCGGTCCCACGTCGTCCTCAAAGGCGCGCCGTGTAAGGGACGACAATTGCGACCAGATACTCATCCAGTCGCTCTATGCACCGATGCGCAGGCCAGAAGCAATCGGAGTCGCAAACGGGACCCGTTCAAACGGATCGCAGCTGCAGGGTTGGATTCACCATGCGGCTTCCCAAATAGCTGTTGTCACCGGAACCACAGGCGTTCCGAAGAGTATGTTTCCGGCAGTCGCAAAGCGACACCGACACAGGTTCTGACCCGGCGATCTAGTCCCCCCACGTCCCCCCGCCGGGAAAGGAAGCGCCGCCGCCGCCCTCACGGGCTGGCGGCGGCTGCATTTTGGGGATGTGCCTAGCTGCGCTAGGACTTCGACCAAGGGTTCGTCGAACCGATGTGGCGCACGAGAGCGTCAGCACCCATGACCTTGCCGCTCGGCGTACCCGCATTGACCTTCATGACGTCGCCACGCGCAGCGCCCTGCTCGCGGCTCTGGCCTTTGCGATGCGGCTTCTGTCCGCGCGGCTTCTGGGCGTTCGGATTGTTTTGGCGTTCGCCATTGCGCTGGCCATCACGCGCCTGACCGTCACGTGCTTGCCCCTCACGCGCCTGACCCTGGCGGCCCTGACCTTCACGGCCCTGACCATTCTGGCCGCCTTGACCACCGCCATTGCCGCGACCGCCGCGACGACGGCCTGAACGGCCCTCGCCCTGAGCTGCGCCATCGGCGCGTTGATCCGGCTGACGTTGCTCGCCCGGGCGTTGATCCCGGCGTTTGTCGTCACGGCGCGGCTGGTTCTGGCGACGCGGCTGGGGCGATCCACGCGACTCGGCGCGAGCGCCGCCGCGGCTGCCCTTCTCGTCCTCGTTCGCATTGGCCGAAAGCTGGGCCAGCGTTGCGTCGTTGCGGCGATCGGTGCTCGGGATCTTCTGGCGCGTCGTGCGCTCGATGTCCCGCAGCAGTGAACGTTCGTCCTCGGCGCAGAACGCCACGGCCGAGCCATCCTTGCCTGCACGCGCCGTACGGCCGATGCGGTGGACATACTGCTCCGGCACATCCGGCAGCTCGTACTGCACAACGTGCGACACCGACGAAATGTCGATCCCGCGCGCTGCGATGTCCGTGGCGACCAGCGCACGCACCTTGCCAGCCTTGAACTCGGCCAGCGCACGCTCGCGTTGGGCCTGGCTCTTGTTGCCGTGGATTGCGACAGCGGGAACGCCGCCGCCTTCCAGAATGCGGGCAACCTTGTCGGCGCCACGCTTCGTGCGGGTGAACACCAGCACGCGCGAGAATTCCTTGTTGGCGAACAGTTCGGTCAGCAGGCCACGCTTGCGGCCGGCCTCGATGAACACAACCTGCTGGTTGATGCGCTCGACCGTCGTCGACGGCGGAGCCACCGACACTTTCAGCGGATCGGGGTTCAGCAGGTCATTCGCCAGCTTCTCGATGTCCGTCGGCATGGTGGCCGAGAAGAACAGGTTCTGACGCTTCTTCGGCAGGTGTTTCACGATCTGGCGGATCGGCACGATGAAGCCCATGTCGAGCATCTGGTCGGCTTCATCCAGCACGAAGATTTCGAGCTGCGAGAGATCGGCATCGTCTTCGCCAAGGTGGTCAAGCAGGCGGCCGGGAGCAGCGACGATGATGTCGACGCCACGCGCCAGCGCCTGGCGCTGCGGGCCATGGCCGACGCCGCCGAAGATCGTGGCGACGCTGAAGCCCATCTGCGAGCCGTAAGCCTTGAAGTTCTCTGCAATCTGCGTCGCCAGTTCGCGCGTCGGCGACAGTACAAGCGCGCGGCAGCCGTAACGCGGCGCAGCTTTGCGGTTGGCGGCGAGGCGGTGAAGGATCGGCAGCGCGAAGGCGGCCGTCTTGCCGGTGCCAGTCTGCGCGATGCCGAGCAGGTCGCGGCCTTCCATCACGCCCGGAATGGCGGCGAGCTGGATCGGCGTGGGTTGGGTGTAGCCCTTCTGGGTCAACGCCGCGAGAATCGACGGGTTGAGGCCGAGGTCTTTGAATTCGGTCACGTGGGAGGTTTCTTTCGTGTGCGCGAACGTGCGGACGCTCGTTTGCTACGAGTCCGCCGGAGGCGCTGTCTTTATGGGACTGCCCGGCGTGCGCGGGCGATCATGCGATCTTTTCAGGGCGCTCAACGGGCCGGATCCTGTTCTCAGGACCCTCACGCAGCCGGAGCGCCGATAGCGTTCCCCGATACATACGGGATGCGAACGCGAGGGCCATATCGCGGTCAAAACCCCTAAAGTCAAGCTAACAGCACTGCAGAAAGCCGATTGGCCGCAGCAATCAGCCGCCCATCATGAGCGCGCCGATCAGCAGGCCGATCTCGATACGGACCCACGACAGGTCCACCCGCCGAAGCGTATTAACCACGGCTTCTGCCATGTTCACTCCGCCTGCCGACCTCGATTGGCGGCATCACGGCTGACGGTAGGTGAGCGTCAGGACGCCGCAACACAACGCATCCCCAGCGCGAATGCTGGGGAGCGAAACAACCCTGCGGTGTTGTTTTGGAACCCGGTCTGGTCCACAGCCCTCGCGTCATGAGCACGATCAACGGCAAGCGGATCATCATCGTCGGCGCAGGGCCTGCGGGCCTCGCGGCCGCGGAAGTGCTGGCCAAAGCCGGCGCGTCGGTCGTTATCCATGACCGCATGCCGAACCCGGCGCGCAAATTCCTGCTCGCCGGCCGCGGCGGCCTCAACCTCACCCACTCCGAACCGCTCGATGATTTTCTCGCCCGCTATGGCGAAGCGCGCGCCAATCTCGAACCCGCAATCAACGCCTTCACACCCGCGCACCTGCGCGCCTGGTGCGAGAACCTCGGCATCGAGACATTCGTCGGCTCCAGCGGCCGCGTCTTCCCGAAGCAGATGAAAGCCTCACCCCTGCTCCGCGCATGGCTCGCTCGCCTCTCAGGTCTCGGCGTTCAACTCGTGACACGCTCACGCTGGACCGGCTGGTTCAGCGACGGCCTGATGTTCGAAACATCTGACGGGCTGCACAACGAGAAAGCTGACGCCGCCATCTTCGCCCTCGGCGGCGCAAGCTGGCCGCGCCTCGGCTCGGACGGATCATGGACCGACCTGTTCTCGCAGCGCGGAGCAACCGTGACGAAGCTGCGCCCCTCCAATAGCGGCTTCCGCACAAACTGGTCCGATATCCATCGCGACAAGTTCGCGGGCCAGCCCGTCAAACCTGCCCGCTTCTCACACAACGGGATCGAAGCGGCAGGCGAAGCCATCATCACCGACGCCGGCATCGAAGGCGGCGCGATCTACGCCCTTTCCTCCGCCCTGCGCGAAAGCATCCTCGCGAACGGCTCAGCTGATCTCGTCATCGACCTCAGCCCGAACTTCACCGAGGGCGAGCTTGCGCGGAAACTCGCATCCGCCCCCGCCGGCACATCCACCGCCAACCGACTACGCCGCGCCAACATCACGCCCGTCGCCGCCAGCCTGCTCCGCGAACGCAGCGATGGTCCCGGCTTGCCCGCATCGCCCACAGAGCTCGCCGCCATCATCAAGGCATGCACGATCAAGCTGACGGGCGTCGCCCCGATCGAGCGCGCCATCTCGACAGCCGGCGGCATCAGCTGGGACAGCCTAAACGCCGACTACTCGCTCAAGTCAGATCCGCAGACCTTCGTCGCCGGCGAAATGCTCGACTGGGAAGCGCCAACCGGCGGCTACCTCCTGCAAGCCTGCTTCGCCACCGGCCGCGCCGCAGCCCAAGGCGTCATCACCCGCTTCAGCTAGAACGCGCCCGCAACCGTCAGCGTCACCGTCGCGCCATGGGTGGAGATGCGCTCTTCGCTCGATGAGAACGCGCCCGGCGGAATCCGCGTCGGCGTATAGTAACGACGATCGACCACGCGCTCCTGATTGAAGATGTTCTCCGCGGTCAAACGCACCAGCGCGCCGCCCAGGAAAGCCGTCGTCTCAACAAACAGGTCGAGATCACCCTCGCCCGGATCAGCAACTTCGATCCGCTCGTGCCGGTATTCCGGCGTGGCGCCAGCGCTGGCGTAATCGCCACCCCAGGCAAACTTCATCGACGGCACATCCTGACGGAAGTCGATCGACCAATCGTATTCCTGCTGCTTCGAGATGCGCCGCTTCTGACCCGTCAGCGGATCAATCACTTCGCTGTCCTGCGCGCCGACATTCAGCTTGAGAATGCCGTTCGCAACGCCCAACGCATCCAGCGGCATCGTCGCTTCGATGCGACCGCCCCAGCGCGTGCCATCACCGACATTGCCTACTGCAGTACGATAGCAAGCCGCCGGCGTCGGCACAGTCGTCACGCAAGCAGCCGGGCTCGACAAACGCGACGCGATGAAGTCCTGCGTGTCCTGAATGTCGTCATAGAAGCCCGTCACGGAGATCGAGCCACGCTCGCCGATCTGACGCTTCCATTGCAGGCTGGCCTTCCACGCCCGCTCCGGCTCGAGATCCGGGTTGCCGATGTTCGCCGTCGTGCTGATGGAATCGAGCCCCGTCGCGAAATCCGCGAAGTCGAGCTGCGAGACATCGCGCAGCAGCGACAGTCGCACCTGATCCGTTGCGCTTGGAACCCACGTCGCCACCAAGCGCGGCTTGGCGTAGGTGAAATCACGCTCCTGATTGGCGTCGCCCGTCTGCGAGATCGTGGACACCTCGTAGTTCAGCGCGCCTTCCAGCGTCAGCTGCGGGCTGATCCGCCACACATCGGTGATCGAAGCCTCAGCCCGCTCTTCCTCAACCTTCGTCGTGGCGATCGGCACAGCAACAACCGAGAACGGCCCGCCAATCGTCCCCAGCTGCCGCTGCCGATCGACTTCGCGATAGTTGTAGGCGCCCTCAACGCTGAACTCGAGCGTATGCTCAAGCGCCGGCTTCGTGGTCCACACGCCGCGCAGCACATGCTCGCCTGCCTTGTTGTCCGACGTATCGCGCACCTGCCCGAAGGGCGATCCCAGCACAGCCTGCGTCAGCAATTGTTGCGGGCGCCAGTTCACCGTCCGGTTCACCGCGATCACCTTGACCGCATTCTCCGGCGAGAACTTGTGCTCCCAGTCGCCGCCCGCATCGACGTACCAGATGTCCTTTTCTTCATACTCGAGGAAGATATCGCCAACCTTCGCCCCGCTCGGCAGGCGAACGGCCGCGGCCGCATTATTCGAGAACAGGCGCGGCAGGATGCGGAAGTTGGCGTTGATCGTGTCACGCGCCGTCGGCGTCCAGTTAGCCGCGCCGACCACCAGCAACTCGCTGACCTGCTGCTGGTAGTGTTCGGACTGCGTCGACGTCGTCACGCCCAGCGCATTGGCGGATGTAACATCCACCTCCTCGCGCTCGCCCAGATTCGTGCCCTGCACGGCCAGGCGGAAGCCGAAATTGTCTGTCTTCCACGCGCGCGTGCCGCCGATCTGCGCGCCGATACGGCCCTGCTCATACCAGCGCGTCGTCGCCGCCCACGTCGTCGAAACCTTGAGATCGCTCGCCGGCTTCAGCACGACGTTCGCAAGCTCCGTGTACCCACGCACATCAATATCGCCCGCAGCCGAAGCGCGGATCAGTTCAACGCGCAGCACATCGCGCGCAGAGATGCGACCAAGTTCGTCGCTGAGCAGATCCTTGGAACTCGTGCGCCGTCCATCGATCAGCACGTTGCCCGCCGTCGCGCCAAAGCCGCGCAGGTCTTCGCCCTCATCAATGCGGAAGCCCGGAACCTGGCGCACCATGTCGAGCGCGGTCACAGGCGCAAAGCGCGCGAAGAATGCCGGATCGAATGCCTGAACGCCTTCGGGTGAAGTTGCGGGCGCAGCGGGAGGCGTAGTCGGCTGCTGGCCCCATGCCGGCTCAGACAGCGCAAGTACGCTGACGGCCGAGAAGGCCATCCTCTTCCAGTTCCTCACGATGTCCCCTCCTAGTAACCCGTCGTATCGCCATAGGGCTCCGCGGGCGTTTCTTATTTATGAATTCCCTCTCTCGGCACGCGCCGATTCCCCCGGAAATCCACTGCAATCAAGCGCAGTGCGGGCGACTTGTCGATTGAAAACCATGGGAAACCCTTGGGTGCACCGCGCATCCCAAAATGGGTCTATCAGTAGTTCAGGATCGGCCTCAGCCACCGCTCCGCCGTTGCGAGATCCCAGCCCTTGCGGCGCGCATAATCCTCGACCTGATCCTTCTCGATCCGGCCGACGGCGAAATACACGGCGTCAGGATGCGAGAAGTACATGCCGGAAACAGAAGCCGGCGGGTTCATCGCAAAGCTGGACGTCAGTTCAATGCCCGCCTTTGCCGTAGCGTCGAGCAAATCAAACAGCGTCTGTTTCTCGGTGTGGTCAGGTTGCGAGGGATAGCCAGGCGCCGGACGGATGCCCTGATACTTCTCGGCGATCAGCTCTTCATTTGCCAAAGCTTCATCGGCCGCATAGCCCCAGAGTTCACGCCGCACCTGTTCATGCAGATACTCGGCGAACGCCTCAGCGAAGCGATCGGCCAGAGCCTTCACGATGATCGAGGAATAATCGTCGCCCTTGTCGACGAACTCCTTCGCCTTCGCCAGCTCGCCATGCCCCGCGGTGACGGCGAAACCGCCGATATAGTCCGGTGCTTTCGGCGCCACAAAGTCAGAGATTGCGAACTGACCCTTGTCGTTCGTCTTCTCCATTTGCTGCCGCAGCATGTGGAAGCGGCCAATCTCGTCTTTCCGCTGTTCGTCCTTCCAGAGCACGACATCGTCGCCCTCCTGGTTGGCAGGCCAGAATCCCACCACGCCTTTGGCCGTGATCCACTGCTCGCCGATCATGCGCTGCAGGATCGCTTGCGTGTCCTTCCACAGCGACTGTGCTGCTTCACCCACAACATCGTCTTCGAGGATCATCGGATAGCGACCGATCAGATCCCAGCTCGCGAAATACGGCGTCCAGTCGATATACCGGGCCAGCGTCGCCAGATCGGCCTCGATCACGCGCGTGCCGAGGAAGGAGGGCTTGGGCGGCGCATAGCCTTCCCAGTCAATCTTCGGCGCCATCGCCCGCGCCGTAGCAATATCGACACGCGCCTTCGCCTGCCCGCCCGAACGCGACGAGCGGATCTGCGCGTATTTCGACTTCATCTCCGACCAGAAGCGGTCGCGGCTGTCATCGCCAATCAGCTGGCTGACAACACCCACCGCACGGCTGGCGTCCAGCACGTGCACCACGGGCGCGTGGTTGAACATCGGCTCGATCTTGATCGCGGTATGCGCCGGGCTCGTCGTTGCGCCGCCAATCAGCAGCGGCTTGTGAATGCCCAACCGCTGCATCTCGCTCGCGAAATACACCATCTCGTCCAGCGACGGCGTGATCAGGCCCGACAGCCCGATCATGTCCGCGTTTTCCTTCTGCGCCACTTCGAGAATCTTCTCGGCGGGCACCATCACGCCAAGGTCGATCACCTTGTAGCCGTTGCACTGCAGAACCACGCCGACAATGTTCTTGCCGATATCGTGCACATCGCCCTTCACCGTCGCCATCACGACAACGCCGTTGGACTTGTCGGCCATGCCCGTGCGCCGCTTTTCCTCTTCCATGAACGGCATGAGGTGCGCGACCGCCGCCTTCATCACGCGCGCAGACTTCACCACCTGCGGCAGGAACATCTTGCCCGACCCGAACAGGTCGCCAACGATGTTCATCCCATCCATCAGCGGGCCTTCGATGACATGCAGCGGCCGCTCGACTTCCAGACGCGCCGCTTCCGTATCCTCGACGATGAACTCGGTAATACCATTGACCAGCGCATGCGCCAGACGATCCTTCACCGGCTTCTGCCGCCAGGTCAGATCGATCTTCTTCTGCTCGCCCTTCTGCCCGCGGAACTTCTCGGCGATCTCCAGCAGGCGATCCGTCGAATCCTCGCGGCGATTGAGGATCACATCCTCAACGCGCTCGCGCAGCTCCGGATCAATGTTGTCGTAGATATCAAGCTGCCCCGCATTGACGATCGCCATGTCGAAGCCAAGCGGGATCGCGTGGTACAGGAACACCGAGTGCATTGCCCGGCGCACCGGCTCATTCCCACGGAACGAGAACGACACGTTCGACAGGCCGCCAGATGTGCGCGCAAACGGCAGGTTCTGCTTGATCAGCTTCACGCCCTCGAAGAAATCGAGCGCGTAATTGTTGTGCTCCTCGATCCCCGTCGCCACCGCGAACACGTTGGGATCGAAGATGATGTCTTCCGGCGGGAAGCCGTTGGCGACCAGCAACTCATAGGCCCGCTTGCAGATCTCGTACTTGCGCGCAGCCGTATCCGCCTGCCCCGCCTCGTCGAACGCCATCACGACCACAGCCGCGCCATAGCTCATCACGATGCGGGCCTGTTCGAGGAACTTCGCCTCGCCCTCCTTCATCGAGATCGAGTTGACGATCGCCTTGCCCTGGACGTTCTTCAGCCCCTCCTCGATCACGTCCCATTTGGACGAATCGATCATGATCGGAACCTTGGCGATATCCGGCTCGGCCGCGATCAGGCGCAGATAGGTCCGCATCGCCGCCTTCGCGTCGAGCAGGCCTTCGTCCATGTTGATGTCGATGATCTGCGCGCCGTTCTGAACCTGCTGGCGCGCGACCTCCACGGCCTCGGCATACTTGCCGTCAACGATCAACTTCTTGAACGCCGCCGATCCGGTGACGTTCGTGCGCTCGCCGATGTTGATGAAATTCGCTGAGGCCTGGGTCATATATTCTACGCTGTCTTCTACTAACGGCTCGCCGGCACGGCGGCAGTAACCTCGATCTCGACCAGCATGCCCGGCCGCACAAGCCCCGCTGCCGCCACAGTCGACCGCACGGGACGATTAGGCTGTGCATCGCTGCCATAATGGCGACCATAGGCGCGCATCATGCCGTCGAAATCCATCGAACCACCCGGCGTCGGCGCAACGAGATAGACCGTCATCGCCACCACGTCGGCTTCGCTGGCTCCCGCATCCTTCAGCGCCGCCGCAATCTTCGCGAACACGCTCTCCGCCTGCGCTTCCGTGTCGCCATAGGCGCCCGAAGCATTCGCATCAGGCACAATCCCCGGCAGCCTGATCGTCGCATAGCCGGGTGGAATGATGATGTGCTTGGAGTAGAAAGCCGTCGGCGACGCATACGCACGCTCGATCGCAGCAGGCGGTCCGCCAACCACGCGCGTCTCGTTCGCTATCACGCATCCGCCAAGACCCAGCGCCAGAAGTGCAACCAAAGCCCGTTTCATTCTGCCGCCTTCGTTCGCTGGAGGGCCGGAAGGCCATCAATGCTCTTCGCGTTCTTCGTCAGCCGGCTCTCATGCCAGGCATCCAGCTCCATATGGTCAATATAGCGACGCAACTGGTCGCGCTCGCCCTTGTACTCATAGAAGGGGATCGACCAGCCGCAGCTGTCTTGCACCGTATGGATGTCGGCAAAGATGATGTCGCGCGCCCGTTCATGCCCCGGCGGGAATTTCGCGATCTCCTCCGCGAACCCCGGATCGTTGAACTGCATCGCGTGCCCGCGACCATACAGCCGCATGATGTTCGGCATCCCGTCATAGGCGCAGAACATGAAGGTGATCCGCCCGTTCTCGCGCACATGCGCCAGCGTCTCCGCGCCCGAACCACCCAGATCCGCATAAGCCACCCGGTTCGGCCCGATCACGCGGAACGAGTCATAGCCCTTCGGCGACAGGTTCACGCGCCCAGCATCCGAGAGCGGCGCCGTCGCCACAAAGAACATCTTCTGCGCCTCGATGAAGGCGACATGCTTGTCGTTCAGCGCGTCATAGAACTTGGCCATCGCACCCCTCCTCGGGTCCCGGGCAAGCGAAAAGTCGATCAGCTCAGCTCGAACGGCTCCAGTCCAGCCAGCCGCAGCGCCTTCTGGCGCTCCGCAGGTTGGCGCGGCTTGATGCCTTTGACGGACTCGGCCACGTGGCGGATGTGATCCGGCGTCGTACCGCAGCACCCGCCGAGAATGTTCACCAGCCCTTCCTTCGCCCACTGCTCGACAGCGTGCGCCGTCTCGTGCGGCTGCTCGTCATACTGACCCATCTCGTTCGGCAGGCCGGCATTCGGGTAAGCCGCCACCAGCGTATCGGCCACACGCGACATCTCGGCGATGAACGGACGCATCAGGTCAGCGCCCAGCGCGCAGTTGAAGCCAACCGCAAACGGCTTGGCGTGCTTCACCGAATTCCAGAACGCCTCCGCCGTCTGGCCAGACAGGGTGCGGCCCGAACGATCGGTGATCGTGCCCGAAATCCAGATCGGCAGCTTCTCCTGCCCCTCGGCTTCGAGGTCCATGATCGCCTTGATCGCCGCCTTGCAGTTCAGCGTGTCGGTGATCGTCTCGATCAGGTAGAGATCGACCCCACCCTCGTTCAGCGCTTTCACCTGGTCGCGATAGGCGTGATACACTTCATCGAAGTCGACCAGCCGCGCGCCCGGATCGTTCACGTCCGACGACATGGACAGCATCTTGTTCAGCGGCCCGATCGAGCCCGCGAGATAGCGCGGCTTGTTCGGCTCTTTGGCATTGAACTCATCCGCAACCTTCCGGCCGATGCGCGCACCTTCATAGTTGATGTCCCACACCGCCTTGGCGTCGAGCTTGTAGTCGTCCTGCGCGATCGTCGTCGCGGAGAATGTGTTCGTTTCCGAAATATCGGCGCCCGCCTCGAAATACGTGGCGTGCAGCTTCTCGACGAGATCCGGCCGCGTCAGGCACAGGATATCGTTGTTGCCTTTCATCTGGCCGGGATGATCCTTGAACCGCTCGGCCCGATAGTCAGCTTCCTGCAGTCCCATCTTCTGGAACATCACGCCCCACGATCCATCAAGGATCAGGATGCGCTCCTTCGCCGTCGCCCTCAGCTTCGCAATGCGTTCTTGACGGTTCATGACTGAACCTCCGGCTTGATGCCTAGCAGGCGGCATGTCGACAGCGACAGCCCTGCACGGTTCATCGTGTAGAAGTGGAAGTGATCGACGCCCTGCTCGGCGAGCCGGCTGCACAACTCGGCCGCAACATGCGCCGTCACCAGATCGCGCGTCTCCGCGTCATTATCCAGCCCCTCATACAGGCTCGCAATTCGCGCAGGGATAGCCGTGCCACAAAGGTCGGCCATGCGCTTCAGCCCCTTGAAGTTGGACTGCAGCATGATGCCCGGCACGATCGGCTGCGTGATGCCAGCATCGCGCGCCGCATCGAGGAATTTGAAGTACACGTCGGGATAGAAAAAGAACTGCGTGATCGCCCGCGTCGCGCCCGCATCAAACTTGCGCTTCAGGTTCTCGACTTCCGATTTCAGCGACGCCGCATCCGGATGCACTTCCGGATAGCAGCCAACCGAAATGTCGAAGTCCGCAATCTTCCGCGCGCCCGTGATGAGGTCGTTCGCATAAGCATAGCCGCCAGGGTGCGGCGCGTACTTCGTGCCGATGCCCGCAGTCGGATCGCCACGCAGCGCCACGATGCGCTTCACGCCGGCATCCCAGTAGTCCTGCAGAACCTGATCGATCTCAGGCTTCGTCGCCGCAACGCAGGTGATGTGCCCCGCCGGCTTCAGCGACGTCTCAGCCGCCATCTTGCGCACGATGTCATGCGTGCGCTCGCGCGTGGAGCCGCCCGCGCCATACGTCACCGAGACATAGGACGGATTCAGCGGCTCAAGACGGCGCACGCTGTCCCATAGCTTCTGCTCCATCTCCGGCGTCTTCGGCGGAAAGAACTCGAACGATACTTTTGGCGCACTCATGCGGCCGACCTTTTCGTAGATTTCTGGCTATCCGCCGACCACACCGTGACAGCGATCCCCTTGTCGCCATCGGGTGACCGGAACGTCTTCGCCGACTTCACCGCGAGTCCCGCCTTCTCGCCCCAACGTTCAAGATCTTCCTCGCTCACCCCAAGGTGGCGATGCGCGTGATCGGTCCGCAGATGCTCGAGCGTATGCGGCGCAAAATCCACCACCACCAGCTTGCCGCCCGGCTTCAGCACGCGCGCCGCTTCATTCAACGCCCGTGCAGGATCATCTAGGAAATGCAGCACCTGATGGATGATCACCAGGCTCGCGCAGTTGTCCGGATACGGCGTAGCCGTCGCATCGCCATGGCGCACCGACGCATTGCCCGCGCCCGCATCCTGCAGCTTCGAGCGCGCCACCGTCAGCATCTGATGAGACAGGTCGATCCCCTCGACGCGCCGCGCCTTGCCCGCAAACAGCGCGAGCATCCGCCCGGTGCCTGTACCGAAGTCGATCACCAGATCAAACGGACCCGCGCCGGCAGCCGTAAGCACAGCCTTCTCGATATCCACGTCCGAGTAATGAAGCGCCCGCAGCTTGTCCCAGTCGTCGGCCACGCGAGAGAAGTACTCGTCCGCCGCCCCCGCCCGCTCGGCTTTCACTTCACCCAGCCGAACCCGGTCCCGGCGAATGTCGGCGTCTTCCGGATCAATCGCCGCGTTCAGCGTATCCACCAGCGCCCGAGCCCGGCCTTCAACCGGCAGGCGGTAGAAAACCCACGCCCCCTCCGGCAGCCGCTCGACCAATCCGGCCCCTGTGAGGAACTTCAAATGTCTCGACAGCCGGGGCTGGCTCTGGTTGAGCACTTGGGCAAGCTCGCCTACCGATAGCTCTCCATGGGCCAAAAGCGCGAGAATACGGGCTCGCGTCACCTCACCGGCGGCGCGAAGCTGCTGGACCAGTACGGACAGCGCTGCGGATTCCATATAAACGTATAAGCATATCGTTATATGATTTTCAAGGTGCACCAGAGACACACCCTGGTCGCGGAAAATCTCCGGTTTACGTTTTCAGGGTTATCCAAAGTCAACAGCCGTTGACCTAGGCGTAACGCGTCCACATATCGACCCCCGACACGCTGAGAGCGCTTCCACGATGACCTTCCGATCAGCCTCAATGACAGGCGCCGCCTCAGTCCTGGCCGCGTTCACGCTGTCGGGTTGCCTCACGGCCGGGCCGAATCCGGAAGACCCGTACGAGGACTTCAACCGCCAGATGTTCGCCTTCAACGATGGCCTCGACCGCGCTGTGCTCGAGCCTGTCGCAAAAGGCTATCGCGCCGTCACCAACGAACCGATCCGCGAAGGCGTCGGCAATTTCGGCGACAACCTCAACGAGCCGCTGACTTTCGTGAACCACGTCCTGCAGGGCCAGATTCCGGATGCCGGCGCCACGTTCGGTCGCTTCGTCATCAACACCACGGTCGGCGTCGCCGGGATCTTCGATCCCGCTTCCGCCATGGGCATGCAGCGCACGAAGGAAGACTTCGGCCAGACGCTCGGCAAGTGGGGCGTGCAAGGCGGCCCCTACATCGTCCTGCCCTTCTTCGGCTCGACCAATCCGCGCGACATCTTCGGCAAGGGCGGCGACGTCGTCCTCAACCCGCTGAACTATCCGGAATTTGAAAGCGACGACGAGATCCGCACGGGCATCGCGGTACTGGGCGGCATCAACGCCCGCGCCGGCGCCATCGAGGCGATCAACGAAGTCCGCAACCAGATCGACCCCTATACGACAGTCAGGCGTTTGTATGACAGGACAAGGGCCCAGGACATCGCAAACGCGCCCATTCAACCGAATGAAACCGAAAAACTGCCCGAAAGCGAACTAGACTTCTGATCGGGATTAGAACGTGGAGGCTTCAATGAAAATATTCAGAAAGCTGGGCATGCGCTCCCTCGCAGCCGCTGTAGTTCTCGCCGCAACCGCTGCGCCGGCCTTCGCCGACAAGCAGTCGGAAGCGTACGTGCAAGCGAACGCGAACACCGTGCTCAAGGTGCTATCCGACAAGTCGCTGACGGACGCGCAGCGTGAGGCGAAATTCTCCGACTACATGAACAAGTTCGCCCACATGCCGACGATCGCGCGCCGCGTGCTCGGCGTGAACGGCCGCT
This sequence comes from Hyphomonadaceae bacterium, assembly GCA_965229115.1. GTDB lineage: Bacteria > Pseudomonadota > Alphaproteobacteria > Caulobacterales > Hyphomonadaceae > UBA7672. The sequence continues at coordinate 3,300,322 of CBDDIR010000003.1, forward strand.
CGATCAGCCAGGCGGATTTCGACAAGTACTACAAGACCTTCGAAATCTACGCGATGGAGACGTACGAGGTTCACTTCGATCAGTTCCGCGGCGAAGCGCTGCGCGTGACGGGTTCGAAGGATGAGGACGATCGTCGTTCCACCGTCTCGACGCTGATCAAGAGCTCGCAGACCGGCAAAGACACCAAGGTCTTCTGGGACGTCCTCAAGAGCCAGGACGGCCAGTCCTACCGCGTGCGCGATGTGGGTATCGACCTCGGCGGCTCGGTTCTCTGGCTCGCCCAGGAACAGCAGGCCCAGTTCGAGAGCTATCTGAACCGCAATGGCGGCAATATCGACAAGCTCATCGGCCGCATCAACGTGCTGCTGGCCGACATGGAAGCCCGCAAGAAGGATGGCCGCGGATCGGCGTTCAAGCAGAACGGCTGATCTGTCCACACCTATCGTCGCTAGATAACTGATTCCTCATCGCAGTAACTGCGTTGGGTACTCGACGGTTTCCGACTTAGCGTGTAGCTAGACACCATCTGGCTGGAGGCGAACTCACGGCCGCAAGGGAGCTAACACCTATGATCCGTAAACTCGTCGCTGCCGCGGCCTTCGTCGTCGCCCTGTCCCCAGTCGCCCTCGCTCAGGAAGCACCGAAGTTCTCGACCAAGACCTCGACCATTGGTCAGATCCTGGACAACGCTGAAGCCAAAGCCGTCTTCGTCAAAGTGATGCCGGAAGTCGCCGCCGCTCCGCAGCTCGAGCAAGCCCGTGAAATGACGATCGAAGACGTCAAAGGCATGGCTCCGGAGTACTTCCCGGAAGAGAAAGTCAAAGAACTCGACGTCGAACTCGCGAAGATCAAGTAATCGCGAAACGGCTCCGGCTACCGGCCGGTAGAGTTTCTGAAAGATGAAGGGCGGGTCCGCACGGGCCCGCCCTTTTCGATTCGGAAATACCTCTTAGCCCGCTTGGTCTTTCGCTTAACACAAACGCTGTTGTCGCCTCGGAACATCCAAATCTCTCAAACGTCTAGTTCGCAGGAGAGCTAGACTGTGATGACCACCGCGATGCCAGATCCCTCGAACCGTCGCGTGCTGTCATGGGCAAGGTCCTTCAGCCGCCCGATGCAGAACGAGTTCGCACCGGCTCAAAGCGAGACGCCTGAAGACTTCAGCGAGCTCCTCGAGATGGCGGACAAGCGGCTCAACGAGTCGAACAAGAACGACTGAGCGAGCCTACTTCCCGTCCAGCCCGACATTCGCCAGACGCCTGCGCCGCGGCTCATCCACCTTCCACACCAGCACAACCAGCGCCGCCAGCATCGTGACGATGGTCGCATAGAAGCTCGCTTCGTAGCCAAGCCACACAACCAGCCCCGCGCCCATCAACGGCGCCAGAGCACCCATCGCGCCCTCCGCCGTGTTGGACAGCGCCATCCGCATCGGCACGTCATGACGATGGCCGTACTCAAGCACGATATTGCTGGTCGACATCAGGTATCCCGACTGCGCCGCGCCGATCATGAAGAAGGCGATCGCGAACGTGACGATCGAATGCGACATCATCAGCGCCGCCACGCCGACAATGTTGATCGCCAGCGAGATCACGAAGGTCGACCTGAAGCCCTGCCGGTCCGACAGATAGCCCCAGATCAGATTGGTGACGGTGTCCGCGCCCATATACGCCAGCGAAATCACGGCGAGCGTCGCGCCGAACGCCGCCGGGTCCGCCTCCGCTGAAATGCCTAAAACATACGCCGCATACAGGAAGAAGAACGGCTGCCCGATGCGCGATCCCATCGCCAGCGACCGCGCCACCATGAACCACGCAAACCCCTTGTCCTCGCGGATCAGCGCCGGGAAATCCTTCACCCGATCGCGCAAGCTCTTGCGCTCGCGCACGCTCGCCGGCTCGGGCTCGCGCATCAGCATCTGCAGCGCACTCAGGCCCAGGCTCGTCAGCACGAACGCCAGGAAGAACGTCGTCGCATAGCCATTGCCCCAGACATGGTTCGCCACCAGCCACGAGCCCGCAAAGTACGACAGCAACGCCGCGATCAGTCCGCCCGTCAGATTGCGCCACGCTTGCAGGCGCCCGCGCAGCCGGATCGGGATCACCTTCGCCAGCAACAACTGGAACGCCACGCGCTGCGGCCCCTGGAACACGCCCAGCAGGAACAGAAACACCAGCGCAAACGCCAGCGCCGGCCACCCGCCGAGGAACCAGCCCGACAAAGCCAGCCCCAAGATCTGCGCCCGCATCAGCAGGCCCAGCATCACCGACACCGGAAGGATCTTCTTGCGATGCTCGATCTGCTGCGCGCCGATGATCGGCGACACGATCCCGCCAAGCTGCTGAAGGCTCGTTCCGATCCCCACCCAGAAATCCGATCCCGAGATCGAATGCAGATAGGCCGGCACGAAGGTCGGCGTGTTCACCAGCCGGAACCCGGTCATGCCCAACATGCCGTGCACATAGTGCCCGGCATAATTGCGCTTCAGATTGTCCATGACGAACTTGTCGTAGGCCGCATCCGCCTCGGCTTCGCTAAGCGCAGGTTTGTTGACCGACTCGTCCACCACCCAACCTCATCGCGCAAAGCCCCCAGCAAAGCGCGGGTTATGCGGCTCATGCTTCTAGGCCCGCAGGGTTCTCAACAAAAGTGCGGCGCGTTGCAGCGTTGCCAGCTATATCAAGCTCAAACAACACGACATTGCCTTGGGAGGCTCTCCTTGAAACACCTGCTTCTGGCGCTTGGCGCCGGCTTGCTGATCGCTGCGCCAACATTCGCGCAGGTCGCGGCCCCCAAGCCAACGCCAGAACAGCTCGCCAAGGTGTACGAAGAAGACCAGCTCAGCCTCGAGAAGTGCGGGGTGCCGCGCAACGCCGGCGACGACTATCGCCCCACCCCGCTCCTGCCAGACCAGACGCGCGCCCATCGCGTCACCACCGACCAGAAGTTCCACGTCGAGACGGTCACCAAAGGCCTCGTCAATCCGTGGGCGCTCGCCTTCCTGCCCTCTGGCAACTACCTCGTTACCATCCGCAAGGAAGGCCTGCGCACCGTCTCGCCGGACGGCAAGATCTCTGACCCGATCACCGGCACGCCCGTCATCAAGAATGCGGTCCCGCTGTTCGGCATGCACGACGTCATCCTCGACCGCGACTTCGCGCACAACCGCACGATCTATCTCGCCTACGTCACCACCTCGCCGTCGGGCGCCGCCAACACCGGCTACATCGCCAGCGCCAAACTCTCCGCCGATGAGAAGAGCCTCACCGACTACACCATCCTGAAGGAAGGCCCGATCCCGCGCCGCATCGTGCAGGACAAGGACGGCTCGCTCTTCATCATTACCGCCGACATCATCACGCCCTACGTGCTCGCCCAGTCGCTCGAAAGCGGCGCAGGCAAGGTGCTGCACATCAACACCAACGGCACGCCGCGCGGCGACAACCCGTTCGCACCGAACCCGAAAGCCGATCCCTCGATCTACGCGCTCGGCATCCGCGACCCGCAGAGCATGGCCTTCCACCCGCAAACCGGCGATCTCTGGATTGTCGAGAACGAACCGCGCGGCGGCGACGAGCTGAACCTCATCAAGCCTGGCAAGAACTACGGCTTCCCGCTGATCTCCTACGGCCGCGACAATGACGGCAAGCTGCTCAATGGCGGCCTCACGCAGAAAGCCGGCCTCGAACAGCCCGTCTATTTCTGGACGCCGTCGGTCGCCTTCTCCGGCATGACCTTCTACACCGGCGACAAGCTGCCGAAGTGGAAGAACTCCATCTTCGCCGGCGGTCTCTCCGGCATGCAGCTCGTCCGCATCGAACTCTCGCCCGAAGGCCGCGTCGTCGGCGAAGAGAAGCTCCTCCGCGACATGTGCCGCCGCATCCGCGACGTCCGCCAGGGCCCGGACGGCAACCTTTACGTCATCACCGACCACGCCGACGGTGAAATCCTCCGCATCGTACCGAACTAAGATCAGAGCGTACGCGCGCGTCCTTCGACGGACGCCGCTGCGCGGCTGCTCAGGATGAGCGCTACAGGAAGGCTGGTGGTTTAGCGCTCATCCTGAGCAGCGCAGCAAAGCTGCGCGTCCGTCGAAGGACGAGCGCGACACCCACCACAAACTGCACCCGCCCCATTGCCTCGCCTCGCGCACCAGCGCCTACTCACGCCATGCGCACGCTACTCGCCGCCACGCTCGCTCTCGCCGCTTGCACCACCGCGCAGGCGCAACCGCCGCAAGCCAACCTCGCCTGGGACACGCCGCTCGGCCGCACCGAATACGTGCATGAGGATGGCCGCTTCGGCGTCTTCCAGTACCCGCTCGCATACGGCGACAATATCGGCCGCATCTATATCGACGGCCTCTCCGGCGAGTTCGGCGGCAACGGCCCGCTCGACGGCTACTGGTCAGAACCCGACATCAGCCATGACGACGACGCGGGCGACACGCTTATCTGTCCATTTGCGATCACGGACGGCGAAGGACGCATGACTCACAACTGGGGCCGCATCCAGATTGTCTTCACCGATGTCGATTTTCCCAGCGACTTTGTGCTTATGAGGGGACGCTGTTTCACCGATCCGGTCGATGTTGTCCCAGGAAAACGCCTGAAATAACTGGGTTTTTTGAAGATCGGCCAACTCGCCTATTTGGCATGCATCTTGCTACTAGCATGATATCGGAGGCGAGCTTGTCTCCGGATGCTTCAGAAACCAAGGCCCTCCCCCGGCCGGACGACGAAAGACACAGACATGAAAACCGTGGCCCTCCTCGTTGGCGCATTTGTTCTGCTCGCCACCACCACGCCGGCCTTCGCTTACGGCCATTATGGCAACGCCATCCAGTCCAACATCCACGCGGTCGTAGGCAAGCTCGAGAAGGGCCTGAACTTCAATATCTAGAGCTGTAGCGCCTGCAGGTTCGCGCTTGCTGGCGACAGGTTCGCCCGAGCCTCCGCCAGTACTGCGGGCTCTCCCTCGGACCGGGAGAGCCCGCAGACCGTTTCGTAACTACGTCGCCGGCGCCGCGGGAGCTTCGCGCTTCCACACGACCTTGCCATTCACGACAGTGATCGCCGGCTCGACCTTGAGGATGTCCTCATCCGGCACCTGCATGATGTCGCCGGTGAAGCCGGTGAAATCCGCCAGCTTGCCGCGCTCGATCGTGCCAAGATCGGCCTCTCGGAATGACGCATAGGCTGGCCAGATTGTGAACATCTTCAGCGCTTCCTCGCGCGTCGCCGCCTGCTCGGGATGCCAGTTCGGGCCAGACTTGCCCTGCAGGTCCTTGCGCACCACCGCCGCATAGAACTCGATCCGCGGATCACCCTGCTCCACCGGCGCATCCGACCCGCCCGCAATCATCGCCCCCGCATCGATCAGCGACCGCCACGCATACCCACCCAGCAGACGCCGCGGCCCGATGCGCGACTCCGCGAAATACAGATCGCCGATCGCATGGCTCGGCTGCATCGAGGGGATCACCTTCATCTGGTGGAAGCGCACAATGTCCTCCAGCCGCAGGATCTGCGCATGTTCGATGCGCCAGCGCTTGTCCGCCGTCGCCTTGTCGGCTGCGCCATCAAACGTCTTCTGCATCCAGTCGAGCACCAGCTCATTGCCCTTGTCGCCAATGGCGTGGAAGCAGACCTGGATGTTCTGGTCGTAAGCCTTCTTCATCAGCGCGAGCGTCGGCTCTTCCTGCGCGATCATCAGCCCCGACGTATCCGGCCGATCCGAATACGGCTCGACCAGCAACGCCCCGCGCGAGCCCAGCGCGCCATCCATGTACAGCTTCACCGCCTTGGTGATGACCATCTTGTCGGCCGTCTCGCCGAACACGCCCTTGTCGAAGTCAGCGCCATCAATCGCGTTGTAGATCCGCAGGTTCAGCTTGCCCGCATCCGACAGCGCATTGATCCGCGGCACATGGCTTCCCGCCACAGACATCGAATGCACGCCGGTCCAGCCCAGGCTGATTTCGCGCGCCGCCCCCTTCTCATACGTCGCATCGATCTGCGCGTCAGACGGCGCCGTCTGCAGCGCAGCCAGCGCGCCCATCGCATTGTCGATCAGCATGCCCGTGGGCAGGCCCGCAGCATCCACCTCGATACGCCCGCCCTGCGGCTGGCTCTTCGGCTTGCCATCGATCCCCGCAGCTTTCAGCGCAGCCGTGTTCGCCACCAGCGCATGTCCATCCGCGCGCTGCAGCACCACCGGACGATCGCTCACCACCGCATCCAGATCCTGCCGCGTCGGGAATCGGCCCTCGGGATAATGCGTCTCGATCCACCCGCCGCCGATCAGCACCTGGCCCGCCGGCAGCTTCTTCGCCGCCTCGCCAACAACGCCCACCAGCTCGGCAATCGACTTCACCTCATCGAGGTCCAGCGACGTCTCACGCTCGCCGATGCCATAAAGGTGCGCGTGCGCATCCGTGAATCCCGGATAGAGGAACGTCCCCGCCAGATCGACCTTCTCGGTCGCAGCTCCAGCCGTCTTGAGAATATCCGCCGACGTCCCCGTCGCGACAATCCGCCCGCCCCGCACGCTCACCGCCTCGACCGGCGGCAGGTTGTCGAGCCCGGTATAGATCGTGCCGCCATGCAGGATCAGGTCAGGCGCTTCCGCCACCTGCTGGTTGCAACCAACCAACACAAGCGCGGCCACAGCCGCCATGATCGCACGCATGAAAAAACCCCTCGCCTTGCGGGCGAGAGGTTACATTCATTGCTTCCAAGGAAAAGTGCTGGGAAGGAAAAGCGCGACTTAGGCCGCAGCCGCCTTCTTCGCGATCTCTTTCTTGATCTTCAGCATCTTGGCCGAGAGCTCGTCGTCCTTGGCCTTGGCGAGGAAGCCGTCGAGGCCGCCGCGCTTGTCGATCGTGCGCAGGGCAGCCGCCGAAACGCGGGCCGCATACGACTGACCGAGCGCTTCCGAGTGAACGGTCACGTTCACCAGGTTCGGCAGATAACGCCGCTTGGTCTTGATGTTGGAGTGGCTGACCGTGTGGCCGACCATCGGCTTCTTGCCGGTAAGTTCACAAACGCGGGACATGGCCCACCCTTCCTGAGACGTCTGCACAACCGAAAAGCCCGCTAAACGGGGATTTGCCAGCCGTGCGCTGAAAGCGAGCGGGGTGGATAGTCAGGCAGGCCCGCCCTGTCAAGTTCCACAATGGGTCGCGCCCCGAACGCCAGCTTGCCGGGAAATTGCCCACTTTGAAGGGTTTAAGGCCCCTGTAGAGTTAAAGACTAGGGGAGCCGGCGGGCAAAAGGTCCGCCGTGGAGCTGGTAGATGCCTATTTTGACTGTTGCCGCCATAGCAGGGGGCCTTTTGTTCGCGCCCATGGCGGGACAGAACGCCCTCGCCACCATCGCCTCGGTCGGCTCGATCCGGGTCGAAGCCGAGTATGAAGCCATTACCCCCGTCCCCTGGATGGGCCGCCACCGCACGGCTTCGGCTTCCTTAACCGCCGATATTTCCGGCTCCCGCTATCGCGTCGCCATGAACAGCCGCGCCGAAGGTTTCGTCGACTGGTTCGTCGACAACTCCGCCGCCATGGTCTCAACCGGCATCGTCACCCCGCGCGGCCTCCAGCCCCTGCGCTATGACTCATCCGTGCAGGACGGCGCCAAGCATCGCCGCGTGCTTGTCGACTACACGCCCAACGAAGTCCTCGTCAGCGTCTCGCCGAAATTCGGAGACTGGGGCTTCCCCGCGACCACGCCGCCGCAGAAGCTCGAAGCCGTCGATCCGCTCACCGCGATCCTCAACCTCACCGTGCGCATGGGCGCCACGCCATCCAACCCGTGCGGCTCATCCCTGCACGTGTTCGACGGCAAGTCGCGCTACGATCTTCGCCTGCGCTTCGCCGGCCGCATCAACTGGGACAGCAGCGCCTACAAGGGCCCCGCCATCAAGTGCGACGTCGACTATGTCGAGATCGCCGGCTTCGATCCGAAGTCCGCGCAGGACAAGGCCAACGACAAGCAGGACATTCGCTGGGCCAACATCATCGTCGCCGAACTCTTCAACGGCCGTCTCACCCCGCCCCTGCAAGCCGAGCTCCGCTCCAACCGCTCAGGCAAATACACGATCCAAGCAACCAAGCTGAAATACGGCGGCCCAAACTAGACCGAGGCGCTAGCGCTTCCGCCCGGCCCACACAGCTTCGTACACCCGCAGGAAATTTCCGCCGACGAAGCCCGTCGCATTCTTCCTGCCATAGCCCTTGCGCAACAGCGCCGCGACCAGCTCCGGCAACTGCTTGTAGCTCGTCATCACCGGCTGGAAGTTCGCATCCATGTCGGTGCCAAGGCTCACATGCTCGGGCCCTAGCACGTCCGCCAGATCGATGATGCGATCGACATACTCATCCAGCGTCTTCATGCCGATACCGGCAGGCCACGCACCAATGATCCCGCCCCTGCGGCTGATCTCCTTCGCCATGTCCATGCTGATGAAGCGCGGATGCGTTGCGCCGCGCCCATTCACATGCGTATGCGAACACATCACCGGCCGCGAACTGACCTTCATCGCAGCAGCCACGGTAGCTTCCGACGCATGCGCCAGATCCACCACCATCCCCAGCCGATCCATCTCGCGGATCACATCCGCGCCGAACGGCGATAGCCCGCCCGTCACAGCCGCCGCGGTCTGAATATCGCCCACTTCATTCGGCCGGTAATGCACCAGCGTTATCGACCGCACGCCATCCCTGAACGCGCCAGCCACATTCGCGATGTCGCCCGCCAGGAAGTCCGCGCCCTCCACCGTCAGGAAGCCGCCAATGCCCTTGCTCGCCTGGATGCGTCGGAAATCACCTGGCTCCTTCACGAACGTCACGCCAAGCCCCGGCAACACGCGATGCATGTTGGCGATCTGCCGCTCATAACTCACGCGCGCTTCGCCCGGCTTGAAGTCGCGCGCCGCGCCCAGCCCGCCGCCCTCGACAACGTTCAGCACCTGCACATCGGCGACCACGGCAAAACTCGCGCCCGCCAGTTGTCCCTCGCGCATATCCGCCAGCGCGCGATCCTCCGAAGGCCCGCCGCCCGACATCAGCTTCAGCGCCGGCGATAGGTCCGTCGCATCACGCCCGAATGTCCGCCCCGGATGCGCATGAATGTCGATCGCCGGATTTGCCGCCAGCACCTCGCGCGCCTGCTGCAGGAAATCCGTGTCCCCCGCCTCCTCCGCGCTGACACACCCCGTCGCCGCCAACCCCGCCGCGCAAACGCCCGAGGCAAGCAAGCGCCTGCGATTCAAAGAAACCAGATCCACGCGAGCTCCTCGATAGCCGTTACTTCAGCGGCGGAACGCGCGGACGCGTCGCCGTTCCTGCGCCATTGAAGTTGCACTTCCATCCGGCGGACTTCGTCACCCAGCACGCGCCGCTTGCCGAAGGAATATCCGTCTCGGTGCAGTTCTTCCCCGCATTGCCACTGATCGCCGCGTCCGCATTCAGGATGCAGCGCGACCACATCCACGAACCGGTAATCGGATAGACCTGCTTGGTCGTATCCGCATCCGGCATCGTGAAGACGTTGTACATGTCGCGGAAATGCTTGGGCGCATCGAGCTTCACGACCACCTTCTCGGCCAGCCACAGATCACCCGTCGACATCGACGCGCTATCCTTGAAGCACTGCACCAGCTTCGCCGCCTGAGCAGCACTCGGCGGCGCGGCCGTCATCAACGGCGGACAAACCGCCACCGCCCGCGCGCCCCAGGGCGAGGTCTGCGCCACGGCAGGCATCGCCATCCCCAACGCGGCGCCAAGCAAGGCAATTGCAGCCGCAAACCCGCGAACGAGCATCATGGTCGTATCCCCCTCATATTTATCGTTGCCCCGAGACTGCACGCCGCCGACCCGTACGCAAGCGCTTGCGGCAACCAGCCATCAACATCTTGCGCACTCCGCGCAGTTGACCTTCGGGCACTCCCACCCCAACCTTTGCTTGAGGACCGATCCGAGTCCTCTCTGGGAAGACGGATATGCGCTGGCGCCCGCCCACCCGTTTCGTATCGAGCTTGCCGCACGCCTGCGTGCGACGCATCTCAATCGCCTGATCCGCCTTCCCATCAGGAGCGCCGACTCTGGCCGCCAGCGATAACCAGCGTATTCGGGCCATTCTCGGCCCCACGAACACCGGCAAGACGCACCTCGCCGTTGAGCGAATGCTTGCGCACAACACAGGCATGATCGGCCTGCCGCTGCGCCTGCTCGCGCGCGAGATCTATGACAGGATGGTGAAGATCAAGGGCGAGAAGTCCTGCGCCCTCATCACCGGCGAAGAACGCATCAAGCCGCCCGGCGCGCGCTGGTATGCCTGCACCGTCGAAGCCATGCCCGTCTCCGAAGGCGCGGACTTCATGGCCATCGACGAGATCCAGCTCGCGCAAGACCCCGATCGCGGCCACGTCTTCACCGACCGCATCCTCCACGCGCGCGGCCGTCACGAAACCATGCTGCTCGGCGCCGACACCATGCGCCCGGCCCTGCAACGCCTCGACCTCGACATCGACGGCGAACGCCGCGAGCGCTTCTCGCAACTGAGCTATGCCGGCCCCACCAAGATCACCAAGCTGCCCAAGCGCTCGGCCATCGTCGCCTTCTCATCGGAAGAAGTGTACGCCATCGCCGAATTGCTGAAGCGCCAGCGCGGCGGCTGCGCCGTCATCATGGGCGCGCTCTCGCCCCGCACCCGCAACGCCCAGGTCGAACTCTATCAATCGGGCGAGGTCGACTACATCGTTGCCACCGACGCCATCGGCATGGGCCTCAACCTCGATGTCGGCCACATCGCTTTCGCCTCGCGCCGCAAGTTCGACGGCCGCCAGCGCCGCTATCTCCGCGCCGACGAACTCGCGCAGATCGCCGGCCGCGCCGGCCGTTTCCGCGACGACGGCACATTCGGCGAAACGGCCGACTGCACGCCCTTCGAGGAAGAAACCGTCGAGCGCATCGTCAATCACCATTTCGAGCCGGTCGACTATCTCAACTGGCGCAACTCCGATCTCGACTGGTCGAGCGTCGCCAATCTCCTCGCCTCGCTGCGCCGCTCCTCGCCCGACGTGATCCTCCGCCGCGCGCCCGAAGCGCTCGACGAGCTGACCCTCGCCACCCTGGCGCAGGACGAAGACGTCGTCCGCACCGCCCGCACCCACGCTCACGTCCGCCGCCTGTGGGATCTCTGTACGCTGCCAGACTTCCGCAAGCACGGCGCCGATGCGCACTTCCGCCTCGTCCAGTCCTTCGTCGAAAAGCTCGCCGAACCCTCCGCCCGCATCAAGGACGAATGGATGTACACCCATGTCGAACCGCTCGACCGCACAGAGGGCGAGATCGACACACTGCAGCAACGCCTCGCCGCCATCCGCACCTGGACCTACGCCGCCAACCGCGGCGACTGGCTCGAGAACGCGCAGACCTGGCGCGGTCGCACCCGCGAGATCGAGGACAAGCTCTCCGACGCGCTCCACCAGGCGCTGATGCTCCGCTTCGTCGACCGCCGCACGTCGGCGTTGCTCAAGACGCTGAACTCGCAGGAAGACGAACCCGCGCAGATCGGCCCCGCCGGCGAAGTCATCATCGGCGGCCACACAGTCGGCAATCTGCACGGCCTCGTCTTCACCGCAGACTCGGCAGCAGACGCCCTCGCCGGACGCGCCCTGCGCGGCGCCGCCCTGAAAGCGCTACGCCCCGTGATGGAACAACGCCTCGCCATCATCTCGCAGGCGCCCGACACCGACATCACCTTCGACACCGCCACCGCGACCATCGTCCACGAAGGCGCCCCCGTCGCACGTCTCGTCCCCGCCATCGACTGGCACTCCCCCGCCGTCCACCTCCTCGGTGCAGGCGACGCCGCCGCCACCAGCCGCGACGCCGCCCAGGAACGCCTCGCCCGCTGGTTCGCCGACCACGTCAAAGCCACGCTCCCCGCGCTCCACGAACTCCGCACCACGCTCGACGGCACGACCATTCGCGGCGCCGCACGCGGCACAGCCTTCCAGCTCCTCGAAACCGGCGCCGCCTTCGATCGCCGCGCCACCACCAACGCCCGCCAGCAACCGCCGCTCTCCCCCGACGACCACACCGCGCTCAATGCCGCCGGCGTGAAAGCCGGACGCGTCGCCGCCTGGCTGCCCGGCCTGCTCAAGCCCGCCGCCGCCCGCCTCGCCCTCGCCCTGCGCGCCATCCACACCGGCCAGCCGCCGCGCGAGCCTCCCACGCAGTCCTCCTTCCCACTCGCCAACCAGTCATGGCCCGAACCCATGCTGTGGACCGCAGGCTATCTCCGCGTCGGCCCCCGCGCCGTCCGCGCCGATCTCGCCGAGCGCCTGATGCACGCGCTCTCGCAACTCCGCCGCGACTCCAAGACCTCGGCCTTCGCCGTGCCTCCCGAACTCGCCGCCCAGCTCGGCTGCCCCGCCGCCGACTTCCCCGCCATCCTGCGCGGCCTCGGCCTCAAGCCCGCCGAGAAGGATCGCGAGACCGGCGCCGTCAAACTCTGGCGCTTCCCCTCGCAACGCGCGCCCGAAGGCGCCCCGCGCGAGGGAGACACACGCAAAGGCCACAAGCCGCAACCGCCGCCGCCACCACCCACCGGCCCCTTCGCTGTCCTCGCCCAGCTCGTCACCACCGAGCCGCAGCGCCAGCACCGCCGCCGTCGCCGCCCCAAGCGCCCCGCCCAGGCTGCCCAGCCCACGCCGAAAGTTGCCTCATGAGCCGCGCCAGCCGCGAAGACGATGACGACGACAAGGACCTCAGCCGCATGCGGCTGGACGTGTTCCTCTGGCGCGCCCGCTTCTTCAAGGCGCGCACCTCCGCCACCGAGGCCGTCGAGGAGAAGGGCGCCCGCATCGAGCGCGACGGACAGGTCCGCCGCATCGACAAGCCCGCCACCCCCGTCGAGCCCGGAGACATCCTCGCCTTCCGCGCGCCCTCGGGGCAGAAGCTTGTGCGTATTCTTTCACTTCCCGCGCGAAGAGGCCCGCCATCCGAAGCCGCGCTATGTTATGAAGCCGTGGGTGGGGCAAACGCTGGCGAGGCCTGAACGCGTGACAGCAGAACCAAAGATGCCTGGCCCCTTCGCCGACATCATCGCCTCCCTGAAGCGCCTGCCGGATCTCCGCGCCGCCATTGAAGGCCTGTTGCTGTTCCTGATGGTGCTCGCCGCCTGCGCCTGGGCCGCCCACTCAGGCGTGCTGGTGCTCAAGCCGCTGCACCAGGACCAGCTGGCCGTCACCTGGCTCTCTGCCTTCCTGGTGCCCACCCTGTCGGAGGAGCTGATCTTCCGCGGCTGGGTGAAGAAGGGCGCGCCCATCGCCGCCGTCGGCTCCCTGCTCGCCTACATCGCCTGGCACCCGATCCAGACCCTGGTCGGCCTGCCCTTCGGCCGCCCCGAATTCCTCGACCCCGCCTTCCTCGGCCTGGTCGCTTGGCTGGGGCTGGCCTGCACCCTGTCCCGCATCCGCTCCGGCTCGATCTGGCCAGCGGTGGTCATTCACTGGGGCATCGTGGTCATGTGGAAGAGCCTTTACGGCGGCTGACGGCTTTTCAGCCAGCCTCAACGGCTCGTTCAATTGACATCGCTACTCTCTGGCCCCATGTCGCGGCGCCAGTACGGACGGACGGCTTACCTATGACCTACATCGTCACCGACGCCTGCATCCGGTGCAAATACATGGATTGCGTCGAAGTATGTCCGGTGGACTGCTTCTACGAAGGTGAGAACTTCCTGGTCATTCACCCGGAAGAATGCATCGATTGTGGGGTTTGCCAGCCGGAATGCCCCGTCGAGGCCATCGTCCCGGACACCGAGGACGACGCCGACGGCAAATGGCTGAAGCTCAACACCGATTACGCGAAAGTCTGGCCGAACATTACCGTAAAAGGTACTCCGCCCGAGGATCGCGACGATTACGCTAAGGTAAAGGGCAAATTAGCCAGCCTGTTCTCCCCTAAACCCGGTTCCGGGCAGTAAAATTTTAGGGCGAAATGCCGCTAGGGCATGCAGAATCAGGGCTGTAACGCGACATCCGCCTGCAGCAACGAGTTGAAAAATCTTACAATTGTGCTAAGGCTCTAATTCGCCGACGGGCGAAACAGACAACGCAAAAGGTCAGACTCCGCAGCGCACACCTATTGGGTAGGCGCTCCCGAAGGTCTGACACTTATTGCGAGTAGCGAGGTGATTGAAATGACGAAAAAACTGCCAGCTAAAGTCGTCGAGGGCCTCTTCAATATTGGCCAGCATGTCGTTTACCCCGCCCATGGTGTCGGCCGTGTGACTGCCGTAGAGACCCAGCAGGTAGCCGGCATGAAGCTGGAAGTTTTCGTCGTCGCGTTCGAACAGGACAAGCTCATCCTCCGCGTCCCCACCGCGAAAGCGGCTTCGTCGGGCATGCGCGCCCTCGCCTCGACCCGTATCGTCGGCGACGCGCTGAAAACCCTCGGCGGCCGCGCGCGCATCAAGCGCACGATGTGGTCGCGCCGCGCCCAAGAATACGAAGCGAAGATCAATTCGGGCAACCTGATCTCCATCGCGGAAGTCGTTCGCGACCTCCACCGCGCTGGCGACCAGCCGGATCAGTCCTATTCGGAGCGTCAGCTCTATGAATCGGCGCTGGACCGTATGGCCCGCGAACTCGCCGCCGTCGAAAACATCAAGCACGCCGACGCGGTCGAAAAGCTCTCGAAATCGCTCGCCAAACGCGCTGCCTGAAAGGGCGCCGCCGAAGAGGCTGACGAGGCCGATGAGGCTGAGGACTAGTTAAGTTATTGGCGGGGCGTTCCTTTATCGGGACGCCCCGTTTGTTTTGGGGCCTCCGCCGGCCCTGCCCAGTATGATTTCTGCCACTGCAACGTTTTTTGGCAGATTTGCTTCAGCGCCCCCTTTCCGCGGGAACTCGCGAGTCTATCTCCGATCACATCGCGAAATTCGTCTTACACCGGGAACCGCCCTCGCTCCGGAGGGTTGGTATGTCGTGCGGGGGCGCCGTCCCCTGCCCAGCGTGCATATTCCGCGCGCTTCCATGGGACGATATTTCACGGAGCCCCAATGCCCGCGACCGACACAACCGCGACAGGCGCAGATCGCCGTTTCGTCAAGAAAGCCATGTCGGCTCCGCTCCTCGAACGTGATCACGAACTCGACCTCGCAACGCGCTGGCGCGAAGAGGGAGACGAAGACGCGCTCCACGAACTCTGCACCGCCTACATGCGCCTCGTTGTGGCGATCGCCGCACGCTTCCGCACCTACGGCCTGCCGATGTCGGACCTGGTGCAGGAAGGCAATGTCGGCCTGATGCTCGCCGCCGCCCGCTTCGAGCCGGAGAGAGAGCTCCGCTTCTCCACCTACGCCACCTGGTGGATCCGCTCGTGCGTGCAGGACTACATCCTCCGCAACTGGTCGATCGTCCGCACCGGCACCACCGCCGCGCAGAAATCCCTGTTCTTCAACCTCCGCCGTCTCCGCGCCCTCCTGCGCGATCCCACCGATGGCGGCCTCTCGCCCGAAAGCCGCGCCTACGTCGCCACCACGCTCCGGGTCGATGAAGGCGAAGTCGATCGCATGGCCTCGCGCCTCTCCGCCGCCGACCGCTCGCTCAACGCCCCGATCGGCGAAGCCGGCGACAGCGAATGGCAGGACCTCCTGCCGGACATGGGCATGCTTCCCGAAGAAGAGACGATGCTCGATCGCGACCGTGAGACCCGCAAGATGTGGCTCGCCGAAGCGCTCTCCGATCTCACCGAGCGCGAGATGATCATCATCCGCGAGCGCCGCCTCGTCGAAGAAGGCGTCACGCTGGAAACCCTCGGCCGCAAGCTCGGCGTCTCGAAAGAGCGCGTCCGTCAGATCGAACACCAGGCCCTCCGCAAACTCCGCAGCGCCCTCACCCGCATCGTCGGCGACCCGGAACAAGCCGGCCTCATCCCGAGCACCTGACCGGGACCCGATTTCGACCGCCCAGATTTTCTACCGCTATGTGTAACCTCCATCCCCGAGCCCCAAGCTCGGGGATTTTGTTTTGAGGTCACACAGGTGCGCCACAGCTTCTGGCGGTAGTCGCACTGGCGCGATGACGTGAAGATATCGTCACGCAATTTACGCATGACCTGCGTTGCGAGTGCACGCAGATCGTGAGATATGCACACGCATGAAACGCTTCTTGCGATATCGCCGACTAACAACCGCCCTCCGCTCATATCAGTGAGCGTGTGAGAGCGGCTGCTCTCCGCGCACATGCGGAGGGCCACGCGATTGCGCAGACAGAAGCGAAGGCATCTCTCCTTCATTTTGATAAACCGGATCGACGAACGCTATTGGCGCTTCGAACACATCCGCTTGCGCTATCGCGCCTGACACACGGGCGCTGACCTCCTCCGCGGATTGTAAAACCGTTGCCGCAAAACAGAGGAGAAGCTGGCGAGAGGGGCAGTACCTCCAGCGCCCACCATACAATGTGGAGATGATGCAATTGGCAGACATGCCGCCCCGAGATGGCGGTTTCTGCGGGTTCGAGTCCCGCTCTCCACACCAATGCTCCGGTAGCCCAACTGGCAGAGGCGCTGCACTCAGACTGCAGAGGTTGAAGGTTCGAATCCTTGCCGGAGCACCAATCTCAGAACGCCGTGCGTCGGTAGTCCAACGGCAGAGACAGCGCGCTTAAAACGCGCCCAGTGCGGGTTCGAATCCCGCTCGACGCACCACGCCTGAAGCGACGGTGATGGCGCATAGCTTAACTGGTAGAGCATCGGGCTTTGATCCCGAAGGTTCCACGTTCGATCCGTGGTGCGCCAGCCATCGTTCTTTATCTCAAATGCTCACACCACCTCCACCTGCGCCCAGTGCGTCACGCGGATCTTTGGCTCGCCATCGCGCGTGTCGATCCGGCCGCGCAGCCGCACGCGCTTGCCTGCGGCGATCTCGAGATCAGGCGCGCCCAGCCGCTCTCCAACCTCGAACCTGATGCCCTTGGGCGACAGCCAAGCCTCGCCATCCCCAGCCATCGCGCCCACGCGCGCGATCTCGCCCTCGACGATCGCGAAGTTCGGCGCGCCCTCAAGGTCATCCAGCCCCCGCACCCGCCAGTGCGCCTCGCTCCACAGCCCGCGCCCGGCCGCACGCGCCTCGGCCTCCAGCGCCAGCAGCCGCCGCGCACGACGCGCATTGTCGGTGTAGGTCCGCACCCGCCCCGCGCCCTGCCGCACCAGCATCCCGTTGAGCCAGACCTCAGCCCCCACCTCGTCGCGCGCAATCACATGCGCCAGCGCTCGCGCATATCCATCTCGGCTCAAGCCCCCATACCAGAGCTGCGCCTGCCGCCCGACCGAAGCCGCGGCCAGCACGCCCCGCGCCTCCTGCGCCCACGGCTCATCCGCTCGCTCGCGATAGCCCGTGGCCGGCGCCTCGATTTCCACCAGCCGCACCCGCAGCCCGGTCTCCAGCGCCAGCACGTCGCCATCCAGCACGCGCGACACCCGCCCCTGCTCGCCCGCCGCCAGATCGGCCTGCTCCGAGCAACCGACAAGCGTCAGCGACGCCAGCCCCGCCAGCGCGCGCCTGCGCGTAAGACTGTCCTGTGAAAATCCCCGCCCCATCGGCCCCCGTCCCATGGCCAAAACCATAGAAACGGCCGGGCGAATCGCAACGCCGCTCCCCGATAACGCGATGCCCTGCCGCTGCGGGGGCGTCAGGCTGGCAACCCGCCTGCTTCGCAGGCATATAGGCCCCGCCGACTCCGTAGCTCAGCAGGATAGAGCATCGGTTTCCTAAACCGGAGGTCGCAGGTTCGAATCCTGCCGGGGTCGCCATTCTGCCCGCAAAAACGGCGTTCTAGCGCCCAAACATGACGCCCAATTAAGTTATGCCCGCGTCATGGGGCGGCGCCAGCAGCCGTTGCGCGGTCATTGCGACCCACATAGAAACAGTGCTGCAGCGCCGCGAAACCGGCCCTGACCCAGGACTCATGTATGGACTTCCTATCGGGCATTTCCAAAGCGTTGGGCGATGCGTGGGCTTCCGTTGAAGGCGGCCTCGTCGGCTCGCCGCAACTGGCCGGCATCGGCCTCGTCCTGCTCATCGGCGCCCTGTTCGCGCTGCTCGTCCTCGGCCTTGCCGCGCTCGTCCGCATGGCGCTCGGCCTGCGCCGCACCGCGCTCGCCTCCGCCGTCAAGCGCGACAACGAACGTGGCGCCCGCATCCTCGTCGTGCGTGGCGGCGTCGGCCGTCGCGCCGCGATCTCCGCCTTCCTGCGCACCGCCGTCGAGACGCACCTGAAGGACTACATGTTCGGCGGCCCGTTCCGCGTCATCGCCTATCCCGGCTCGCTCGATGGCGACGCCCGCGCGCAACTGCTGATGAAGCGCACCGACGCCGACCTCATCCTCTGGGCCGAAGCGCCCCGCAGCGCCAAGACGGGCTTTGCCCGCATCCTCGCGCGCCCGTCCAACACGTTCGAGGCCGCCCGCACGCCCGTCTCCTTCGCCATGCCGAAGGACAAGCCGGAGTGGGACGCGGCCCTCACACGCGCCATGGCCTACGCCGCCGCGAAACAGTTCCGCCCCGCCCTCGGCCGCCCGCAGGATTTCCGCGCAGAGCGTCTGCAGCCCGTCGTTGAATCGCTGCTCTCCATCCTCAGCGCCAAGCCGAAGGCCGATCCCGCCCTGCTGGCTGAAATGGTGGACGATGCTTCCGCCGGCGCGCTGCAGCTCGCCTTCGCCGGCGACGACACCTGGATCGACCGCTCCGTCGAAATCGCGCGCTCCACGCTGGCCGACATCAACCGTTCCGCCGCGCCCGACCGCTGGATCGCCGCCAACATCACGCTCGGCCGCGCCCTGCGCCTGAAGGCCGAGAAACGCTTCGATCCGGTGATGCTGCGTGAAGGCATCTCCCACCTCACCGAAGCCCTCGAAGCCCTCCGCTCCGAACCGCGCCTCAAGCTCGCAGAGAGCGCCGCACAGGCCATCGGCGAAGCGCAAAAGCTCCTCGGCACCCGCCGCAAATTCTCGATCTCCGGCGGCGGCATCTAGCCAGCCGCACAAAGCCAACGGTGTCATCCTCGGGCTCGACCCGAGGATCTTCCCAGGCCCCGCCTTAAGCGCCCTGCAGCGACTTCTGGTGCGCTCTCACTTCCGAGCACGACTTGCAGCGGCAGTTGTCGCCAATATACGCCTGGAAATACGCCTCACCGTAATCATAGCCCAGCTCTTCGCCCGGCTTGATGTTGCGCGTCGCATGAATGAACACCCGCCCGCGCCAGATGTTCGGCTCGCAGTTCGGCTTGCAGGTGTGGTTGATGTAGCGCGCCTTGTTATCGCGCCCGCGCCCGTCGATCGTCGTGCCATTGTCCAGGTCGAACAGGTATTTCGACCGGCTCTTGTACTTCTCTTCCTCGCTGATCGCGGGGCCAGTGTACTCGATGATGCACGACCCCTTGGGGATCGGCGTCTCTCCCACGAACAGGCCCAGCCCGGCCGACGCCCGTTTCACAGCGAGATCGAATTTCCCGGGCGTGTATTTCAGAGCCATCGCGAACGTCCTTTTGCCGAACCGCGTCTTTCACATCATCGCGCCGCGAAGCCAAGAGGCCACACGCGCGCAGTCACGCAAAAGGCAGGAGAGCGAACTCTCCTGCCTCTATCACGGGTCATCACATGACTATCGATTGTCCATCTGTGCCCGCACAACCGCGAGCCCTTCGCGCGTCACCCAATAGGGCCCGCCGCCAAGGCTGCGGATGAATCGCCGCTTGCGCAGCCGCCGGAACACGCCCAGCGAACAATCGCTCAGCCTCCAGCCGTCACGCGTGATGCAATCAACGGCGATGATATCGCCGCGCTCGTCTTTCATGGGTTCGATACGCCCGCCTTGCGCCAGCGCGTGCAGCGTACGCTGCTCATACTTCGATATGTTCACTTGGAAGATCGCCTGATCTGAACGGAACCAAGCCCGCGGCCCCTCAGGGCGGCAGGTCGTCCAGCGCGAGCGGCAGCCTCAACCGGTCATCACGACCGGACAGCGCGGCTCACGAAGCGAAGGCAATCTCGAACGTCATCCATCTCTCCCAGAAGGGATGCCGCCGATATGAAGCCGAGCCAGCCCGCGGTCAACTGAAGCCCCTGTAACCGTAGGGTGCATCGAAGATGCACCACGCCACACGCGCCCATCCTTCGACGGACGCCGCTCCGCGGCTGCTCAGGATGAGCGCTACTTAGCTTCTTGTGTTGCGTCCCAGAATGCCGCTCTCCCTCAAGCGCTCATCCTGAGCAGCGCAGCTCCGCTGCGCGTCCGTCGAAGGACGAGCGCGCCACCCACCGCCGTCATTCTCGGGCTTGTCCCGAGAATCCCGGTTCTCTCAACGATGGGATCGCCAGTTCCTTGTCCCGCTCATCCCGGCGTAAGCCGGGACCCAGGGGCGGCTTGTCCCGGTGCACGTTGCCCTGGATCCCGGCTTGCGCCGGGACGAGCGGTGAAGGGGCCGAAGTGTAGGATGGCGGTGATGCAGAACTGTAGGACGGAGAAATCCGATCCCCTCTGCATTCAACAACTTCAGCGCCCAACTTGGGGGATGGAGGCCTCCCAGAATCTACGGCCCCCAAAACCAGCTTATAATGCAAGCGCACCTGACGAAGGGAGGTCTTGGAGACGTCCAGCTCAAGACGTCAGGTCATTGGCCGGCGTGGCCGCGTGGTGTCGGGGACTCTACCGTGCCCCTTCAAGCAAGTCGGGAAGGCCTGACAAGCCGACCCGGTGAATCGAACTGCGCAGCACTGCCTCCGGGGTCACTAACCGGAGGGTCCGAGGGAGTTCTGGACCAGCTCCTCGACACGCCGAACCGATCACTGGCCACGGAGCTAAGGCCCCTGGGATTTATCCTTGGCGGTCGATTGCCAACTCCTGGATGCCATATCGGGAAGAACGGCCAAGCACGGGGCGCGTGAAGACGCGCAACAGCTGCAGCGATGCAGCACAGGCACTACCCACGGCGTATCTACACGCGCCCCGCTCCCTCTTGAGAGAGACGAACACAAGCATCCCGCAGGACATCGGTCCGTGCGAACGAGATTTGCTGTTTGAAAACACACCCACCGCTTGTCATCCCGGAAGCGCGCAGCGCTATCCGGGACCCATTGTGAGAGCACCACGGCAGATGAATGGTTCCCGGGTCTCGCTACGCTCGCCCGGGATGACACTCAACGCCCACGCGTCGCGCCGAAGCTTGGCGAAGGCGGATTCCGCACCGCACAAAATCGCATTCCGCCCCACCTCTGCCATTGACTCGCCAGATTACGTGCGTAACTTCAAATGAGATTACAGGTGTACCATGCAACCGATCTCCGACGCCGAAAGCCGCATCATGGAAGCGCTGTGGCGGAAGACGCCGCTCACAGCCGAGCAGATCTTTGCCGCTGTCGGCACGGAGAATGGCTGGGCGCCCGCCACCGTGAAGACGCTGGTCACCCGCCTGCTCAAGAAGAAAGCCATCTCCGGCGCCAAGGAGGGCGACACCTACTGCTACCGCCCGCTCATCACCCGCAACGCCTGGGTGCAGACCGAAAGCCAGGGCATGCTCGACAAGCTGTTCAAGGGTGAAGTCGCCCCGCTGGTCGCGCATTTTGCCGAGCATAGAAAGCTCTCAGCCAAGGATCTCAAACAGCTGAAAGCCCTCATCGCGAAAATCGAGGAGGACAAATGATGATCACTGTCCCCGATATGATTGTCGGCGCCATCATCAACCCCATCATCGAGAACTTCGTCGAACTGAACATCGCGGCCGCCGCTGCAGTCGGCTTCGTGCTCGCCGTGCGTCGCCCCGCCCGCCGCATCTTCGGCGCCCATGCGGTCTATCTGCTCTGGGCCATCGTTCCCATCGCCGCCGCCGCGACCTTCATCCCGTCCCGCACGATCGAGACGCTGTCACTCGGCATGACGCTGGAAGAAATCGTCGCCCTCACCACCGCGCCCACCGCCTCGCTGTGGGACGCCGTCATCCCCTACGCGCTCTTCGCCATCTGGATCATCGGCGTCATCGCCATGGCCACCGCCCTCGTCCGCCGCCAGGCCGCCTTCATGCGCGATGCCGATCTCGGCCTCGCCGGCCCCGCCATCGTCGGCTTCTCCCACCCGCGCATCGTCACGCCGGACGACTTCTCCCGCCGCTATTCCGACAGCGAACGCAAACTCATCCTCACGCACGAGCAGGTCCACATCGACCGCAACGATGCGCGTATCAACGCCCTCGTCGCCCTGATCCGCTGCCTCTTCTGGTTCAACCCGATGGTCCACATCGGCGCCAAGGCCATGCGCATCGACCAGGAGCTTTCCTGCGACGCGGAAGTGATCGACCGCCGCCCGCGCGTCCGCCGCGCCTACGCCGAAACGCTGCTCAAGACCCAACTCGCGTCGCGCCCGCTCCCCGTCGGCTGCTACTGGCCCGCTGAATCGCAACACCCGCTGGCCGAGCGCATCGACATGCTGGCCCGCAAGCCGCTCTCCGATCGCCGCCGCGCCGTCGCTACCGCTGTGGTCCTCGGCGTCGCCGCCAGCGCCGGCATCGCCGCCTGGGCCGCCCAGCCCGAACGCACCATCATCACCGAAGCGCCCGACGTCCTCGTCCCCTTCCACGCGCTGTCCGGCGACGCCAAGCCCACCGCCTTCGCCACCACGCCCCGTCCCGGCGCCAGCTTCGATCCCTTCGTGGCCCCGCCGAGCGACCTCAAAGTCGATGGCGATGTTGTGCTGGACCTCTGCATCTCCGCCACCGGCGCCGTGTCAGACGCGAAGATCGCGCACTCATCCGGCTACCAGCGCCTCGACCAGGCAACGGTAAGCCAGATCCGCAACGCCCGCTTCGAACCGGCCACGCGCGAAGGCAAGCCGGTCAGCGTCTGCGGCTACAATCTCACCATGGGCTGGCGCCTCGGCGCCTCCCCACCCTGAGTTCTCGCTACCACCGAGCTGCACCCTCAACCCGAACCGAAGAGGCTTCCATGTACGGAGCAATGCGAAATCGTGCGAGCAATTCATCGCAGCTCGCCGGCCTGTCGATCGCCGCACTGATCACCGCCCTCGCCGGCTACGTCATGGCCAACGGCTTCGGCGAAACCATCATTCGCATGATCGAAACCCCGATCACCTTCACGCCCCTGCCCGAAGAAGTGATCCCGCCAGAACCCACCGACCGCCAACCGCTCGACCTCGGCGGCGAAACCCTGACAGCGCCCCAGACACTCCCAGCGCCAGACGTCGACTTCGTGGTCGCAGACAATGCCATTATCGGCACAACCGAACCGCGCGTGATTGTCCCTATCGTCCCGACCGCAAGCGTGCCGCCCGCCGCCGCTCCAGTTCGCATGCGCCCGGTGTTGCTGTCGCAAACGCCGCCAGATTATCCTGCTATCGCCATTCGCCAGCAGATGCAGGGAAGCTCCACGCTCGAAGTCTGCGTCGATGCCCGCGGCCGCGCCAGCTCGGCGACGCTCGCGAGCAGCAGCGGTCATCAGGTGCTCGACAACGCCGCGCTCAAATGGGTGCGTAATGCGCGTTTCACGCCGGGCAAACTCGATGGCGTTGCGCAATCAATGTGCGGTCACACGGTTGTTTACGAGTGGAACCTCGCAGACGCCCGCTGACGTAAGAAGAATGAAACCTTCTCCGGGTTTGGAGAAGGTAAGGCCGGCACGCAAAGACGCCCCACGTCTAGCCGGCTCGATCCCCTCGCCGCTCCCCCGGCGAGGGGTTCGGCTATCTGGAGCTAGCGCCCACCCTTCGCGCGATCGATCACGCCCCGGCGCAGGCGCACCATGCCTCGTATCCAGCGATCATAATCGCCGGTCTTGCGCTGCATGTACGTCACCACCTGCTCGTGCGGCAGGATGAGGAATGTTTCGGCGTCGAGACCCTTGATCACTGCGCCCGCGACATCATCTGGCGACAGCACGCCGTCGACATTCTGCGACCCCGCCGCCCCCCCCAGCATGGGGGTGTCCACCGCCTGGGGGCACAGCAGCGAAACGCCGATGCCATTCTCCTTCGAGGCAATGGCAAGGTGCTCGCCGAAGCCGATGGCGGCGTGTTTGGACGTTGAATAAACGGCCGAACCGATCTGGCTGAGCAGACCTGCGGCCGAGACGGTGTTGAGGAACCAGCCCGACTTGCGAGCGATCATTCCCGGCAGCGCGGCGCGTGCCGCGTAAACGTGCGCCATCACGTTAACGCCCCAAGCCAGCTCCCACGCCGCATTGGGGGCGGAGGCTGCGTTGTCGATATCCGGATCGGAGCGCGAAATACCGGCATTCGAGCAGAACAGGTCGATCTGGCCGAACTTGTCTTCCGCCGTGCGGGCAATGCGCTGAACGTCAGCTTCCTTGGTGACATCGGCCTGAACCGCAATGCCACCCACGGATTTGGCGACCGCCTCCGCGCCCTCGCCATTCATGTCCGCAACGATCAGGGCCTTCGCGCCTTCCCGGTGGAAACGTTCCACCAGCGCCTTGCCGATACCGCTCGCCCCGCCCGTAACGATGACGATTTTATCGGCGACTTTCATGACCCTGCTCCACGCATCAAAATTTCTTCTCCGACCATGCGCAGAGACAGCCTGTCGGTCCAGCCATCACGCCCAATCCGGGACCAAATCCGCGCGATTCACACGCGGCACAAAATGCCCACACGTTTTTCAACAGGGAAAACTCTGCAGCCACGCTCAGCGAGGCGATTGATTTTGCACGAAGTGCGCAGGCGATCGGATAGCCCGACTCTTCGATTCACTCGGCAGAAATCGGTGTTCACGACTCATGAACACAGCGTCGGCATTCTTAGGCGCATGACACAGCGTGAGTACACTTGGTCGTCGATTTTCGCCTGGGGGCTGACCCTCTCCGGCGCCGTGCTGGCAACGGGCGGCGTCATCGGCATGTTCTGGCCGAAGCTGGACATCGGCTGGCTCTGCATCATCGCCTTCGCAGGCATGATGGCCTTCGGCATCGGCCTTGTTAACTGCTCGGCTGCTGGCGCGCTGCAGGCGATCAAGCATCGCAAGGCGAATGGCGGCCAGGTCGATTGGGCCGTGCTGGTCCCTGCGATTGCCTGCTGCCTCGGCTTCGTCTTCGCAACGAATGTCGGCGTCCACCTCGGTTGGGAGATCGTCACCTCCAACGCTCCGGTTGGCGCGAAGCTGCCGCCGACCATGACCGTCGACGCCGTGTTCTACATCTTCGCCTTCGCCAAGCCCGCCATGGCCTGGATCGTCGAAGGCCGCAAAGCCATGGACGCGGAAGACTACGCCGCCCGTCAGGCGCAACGCCGCCGCGAAGCCGCCGAAGTGGCGTCCGCCGGCGCCGTCCGTAATGAACTCTTCCGCGAGGAAGCGCCGAAGTCGCTCGACTCCCTGCTCTTCCCGGAACCTGCGCCGCAACCCGTGCTCGAAGCGCCTGAAGTCGCCGAACAGCCGGTCGCCGCCACCGAGACCGTCGAAGCCGAGGCTCCCAAGCCCCGCGCTCCCCGCACCAAGCGCAAGCCCAAGACCATCGAAGAACAGCGCGCCGCCGCCATGAAAGCCGCCGCCAAACGCGTCGCCTCGTTCCGCGAGCAGCACATGGGCCGCGTCACCGATATCGAGCACGCCCGCTTCGAGCAGGGCCTGACCGTTCAACAGATCGCACAGGCCTGCGATGAACTTCTGCGCCGTGGCGAGAGCCCCAGCTTCCGCCGCGCCGCCGAGATCCTTGGCGTGACGCAGTCCCGTGTCGAAAAAGTCTGGCCAGTCGGCGTGCCCCTCGACGGCACCGGCGAAGTCCGCGCCGCTTAATCGCCCGTACTTCGAGGCAACAAAAAACCGCTCATCCGAAACCCGGATGAGCGGTTTTGTTTTGGAGCCAGTCGAAACTAGCGCGCGAACTTCTTGAAGGTCGGGCGCTTGGGTTCGACAGCATCGGCGCCGAGGCGGCGTTTCTTATCTTCCTCATAGTCCTGGAAGTTGCCCTCGAACCATTCGACATGGCTGTTGCCTTCGAAGGCGAGGATGTGGGTCGCCACGCGGTCGAGGAACCAGCGATCGTGGCTGATGATAACGGCGCAACCGGGGAAGTCCTCCAGCGCCGCTTCCAGCGCCTGCAGGGTTTCCACGTCGAGGTCGTTGGTCGGTTCGTCGAGCAGCAGCAGGTTCGAACCTTCCTTCAGCATCTTGGCGAGGTGCACACGATTGCGTTCACCACCCGAGAGCTGGCCGACCTTCTTCTGCTGGTCGCCGCCCTTGAAGTTGAACGCGCCAACATAAGCACGGCTCGGCTGTTCGATGCCGCCGACTTCCATGATGTCGAGACCGCCGGAGACTTCCTGCCAGACGGTGTTCTTGTCGTTCAGGCTGTCGCGCGACTGGTCGATATAGCCAAGCTTCACCGTCTCGCCGACCTTGAACGTGCCGCCATCGGGCTGTTCGCGGCCCGTGATCATCTTGAACAGCGTGGTCTTGCCGGCGCCGTTGGGGCCGATAACGCCGACAATGCCGCCCGGCGGCAGTTTGAACGACAGGTCTTCCATCAGCAGCTTGTCGCCGAAGGCCTTGTTGAGGTGTTCGGCCTCGATAACCACCGAACCCAGGCGCGGTCCCGGCGGAATGCGGATCTGCGCCGTCGTGATTTTCTCGCGCTCGGCCGCCGCGGCTTTTTCCTCGTACGCGTTCATACGCGCCTTGGATTTGGCCTGGCGGGCCTTGGCGGATGAACGGACCCATTCGAGTTCGCGCGCCATGGATTTCTGACGGCCAGCTTCCTCGCGCTGTTCCTGCGCGATCCGCTTGGCCTTCTTCTCCAGCCAGACGGAGTAGTTGCCTTCGTAGGGAATGCCCTGCCCGCGATCGAGCTCGAGGATCCAGGTGGTGATCTGGTCGAGGAAGTAACGGTCGTGGGTGACGAGGATCACGCAACCGGGGAAGTTGGCGAGATAGTTCTGCAGCCACGCCACCGATTCAGCATCGAGGTGGTTGGTCGGTTCGTCCATCAGGATCATGTCGGGCTTCGACAGCAGAAGCGCGCAGATGGCAGCCCGGCGGATCTCGCCGCCCGACAGCTTGGTGACGTCCGCATCGCCCGGCGGGCAGCGCAGCGCTTCCATCGCCATCTCGATCTTGGCGTCGATGTCCCACGCATTGGCGGCATCTATTTCTTCCTGGAGCTTGGTCATCTGCTCCATCAGCTCGTCGGTGTATTCCTCGCCTAGCTTGGCCGAGATCGCATTGAACTCGTCGACCATCATCTTCTCGGGGCACTTGGCCGCGATGTTCTCGAACACCGACTTGGTCGGATCGAGTTTCGGCTCCTGCGGAAGGTAGCCAATCTTTATGCCATCGGCCGCTTTCGCCTCGCCGAGGATCTCGTGGTCCTCGCCCGCCATGATGCGCAGCAGCGTGGATTTACCCGAGCCGTTGACGCCGACGATGCCGATCTTTGCATCCGGCAGGAAATGCAGACGGATGTTCTCGAACACCTTCTTGCCGCCAGGATAGATCTTGGTCAGGCCGTCGAGGTGATAGACATATTGATAGGCGGGCATTCGCGGGGTTCCTGCGGGCCGGGGAAAGGTGCGGGGCTTAGATGCTCTGGCGCGGGGTTTAGATCAAGATCGCCGGAAGCACGTTTTCGCACTTGCGGCATGAGATGCTTTCCCCTGCGGCGACAATCCACTCGCCAATCCGTCTCCGATATGAAAATTACAGAGCATCAATGGACCGGCGACGGTTCGGCGGGAGGGAAACAATGACTGATACAACAGCCGCGCCACCAGGCGCGCAGCGCACTACGCCGTATGCCTGGGTCGTGCTGGCCATGCTGGCCATGATCTACATCTTCAACTTCCTCGACCGGCAGCTGATGTCGGTGCTGATCGAGTCGATCAAGCACGATCCGGCTTTCCCTGAACCGCTGACCGACGAACAGATGGGCTGGATGACCGGCTTCTGGTTCGCGCTGGTTTATACCGTGCTCGGCGTCATCGTCGGCTTCCTTGCTGACCGCACCAGCCGCCGCAACATTCTCTTCGTCGGCGCAACGCTATGGTCGGGCTTCACCGCTCTCTGCGGCATGGCCACCAGCTATCCGATGATGCTTGTCGCCCGCGTCGGCGTCGGCGTTGGCGAAGCGGCTGGCGCGCCGCCGTCGTACTCGATTATCTCGGACTACTTCCCGGCCGAGAAGCGTGGCCTTGCGCTTGCCCTGTTCTCGATGGGCGTTCCGCTGGGCCAGGCGGCCGCAATCGCCTTCGGCGCCCAGATCGACAAGATCTTCGGCTGGCGCGTCGCCTTCATCGGCATCGGCGTGGCAGGTGTCATCGCCGCCGTCATCATGCTGCTGATCGTCCGCGAGCCCAAGCGCGGCGCGATGGATCCGGCCAAGCTGGCAGCCACCGCCCACGAGAAGTCGAGCTTCGGCGCGACCTTCTGGCAGTTCGTCAGCCGCCCGGCCCTGCTGTGGACGGCGATGGGTTGCGGCCTCTCGGCCTTCGTCGGCTACGCCGCACTCGGCTGGAACGCATCCTTCCTGCTGCGCACGCTGCACATGAGCCGCGACGAGCTGTCGATCTGGTACGCGCTGGTCATCGGCGTCGGCATCGGCATCGGCACCATCTCTTCCGGCGCCATCGTCGACATCATGTCGAAGCGCTCGCGTGTCTGGTACGCCCTGACCCCGCTGATCGCGATGGCTGCAGCAACGCCGTTCTGGTACTTCTTCACCCAGGCGACGGACTGGCCGATGGGCCTTGCCCTGCTCTTCCTGCCGCTGCTGCTCAACATCTATTACCTTGCCCCGGCGCTCGCGCTGGTCAGCAACTCGGTGAAGCCGTCCCAGCGCACGATGTCGAGCGCCATCCTCCTGATGGTTCTCAACTTCGTGGGCCTTGGCGGCGGACCGACACTGGTCGGCATCCTGTCGACGACCTTCACCAATCAGAAGGTCGCAGCCGGCATGGATGCAGCAGTTGCTGGCGCAGAAGGTCTGCGCGAAGCGATGCTCTGGATGACGCCGTTCTTTTTCGTTGCGTGCGGCTTCCTTGCGCTGCAGGCGATGGCGCTCCATCGCGAAGTCAAAGAAGGCCGTTCGATCTCCGACGGCGGCCTGCGCGTTGGCATCATCCTCCTGTTCGTCGGCGTGGCGGGCCTCGTGGCGCGCTACATCCTGACCGGACCGGACGGCATGGTCTCGAGCGAGTTCATGGGGCTGCTCCAGCTCGTCATGCTCCTGCTCTCCACCGCTCTCGGTGGCTGGCTGGTAGCTGGCGCTGGCAAGCGGAAGGCGAAAGCCGAAGCAGTCTGATCGCCCTGAACAGCGATAAAAGCGGAACCCCGAAGCCAGCCGGCTTCGGGGTTTTTCTTTGTGGCGCCGTAACGCCAGCTATTGGCGCAGGAGCCAGCTCAAACCTACTCTCCGTTCCAAGAGCGCCTCACGCGCCGCATCTGGGAGAGACGCATGAGATCGGCAAAGTTGCTGCTGCTGGCAGGATTCCTCGCCCTCGCCGCTTGCGGCCCCGAAACCAAAGCGCCCGAGCCCGCTCCAACGCCAGTTGCGACGGCGCCGGACTACACGATCAAAGCCGACGAGAAGAACGCGCTAGACGCCTACGTCGCCAAACCCGACCCCGTCTATAAATGGGAGCTGAAGGCTACCTACCCCGGCGACGGCCAGACCACCTACGTGCTCGAGATGACATCGCAGACCTGGCGCTCGGAAGCGGAGGTCGACAAGCCGGTGTGGAAGCACTGGATGACCATCGTGAAGCCAGACGTGGTGAAGCACGACAAGGCGCTGCTCTACATCTGGCAGGGCGAGAACTCCGACCCCGCCCCCACCAAGGCACAGGACCGCTCGATCCGCATCGCGAAGGAAACCGGCTCGGTCGTCGCCGAAGTCGGCATGGTCCCGAACCAGCCACTGCGCTTCGCCGACTCGAAGGACAAGCCCCGCGTCGAAGACGACATCATCGCCTACGGCCGCGTGAAGCACTTCACGACCAAGGACGACGAATGGCTGGTCCGCCTCGCCATGGTAAAAGCCGGTGTCAAGGCGATGGACGCCACGCAGGAGTTCATGAAGTCAGCCGAAGGCGGCGCTGTCGCCATCAACCAGTTCGTCGTCGCCGGCGCCTCCAAGCGCGGCTGGACGACATGGCTGATCGGCGCTGTCGATGAACGCGTCATCGGCATCATGCCCATGGTCATCGACGCACTGAACTCGGAAGAGATCACCAAGCATCATTTCGAGGTGCTGGGCTTCTTCGCGCCGTCACTCGCTGACTACGTCAACCACGGTATCTTCCCGCACAAGATCGGCACGCCGGAATATCAGGCCGTGCTGAAGATCGAGGACCCGTACAATTATCGCGGCCGCGCGCGCCTGAAGATTCCGAAGTTCCTCGTCAACGCATCCGGCGACCAGTTCTTCCTGCCCGACAATTCACGCTTCTATTACGGCGACATGCCGGAAGAGAAACGCATCCGCTATGTCGAGAACACAGCGCACAATCTGGCGGATAGCGACGCCAACGATTCCATGCTCGCCTGGTACAATTCCGTCATCACAGGCGGCAAACGTCCGGACTTCATCTGGAAGAAAACCGGCGAGACCACCATCTCGGTAACGCCGGCGGACAAGGTGAAAGAGGTACGTCTCTGGCAGGCCCACAATCCGAAGGCGCGCGACTTCCGCGTCGAGTCGCTTGGCAAGGCCTACACATCGACCGTGCTCCAGCCGCAGGCCGATGGCTCCTATGTCGGCGAGGTCGACATGCCGAAAGAGGGCTTCACCGCCTTCTTCGTCGAAATGAGCTGGGACAGCGGCCTGCCCGCCGCCCCGTTCAAGTTCACCACCGAGGTCGCGATCGTGCCCGATACGCTCCCATACAAGTGGGCCGACGCCGCCGCGAATTATGCCAGCACCGCGCCGAAATAGGCGTGGACCGACAAAAAACCCAATCAATACAAGCATATCACCTCGTTTATTGAGCTACTAGCAATTAACCAACGCAATCGCAAAGTGTCCCCGCACCTCTCGCCGTCCTGCGCAAACGACGAGCGGCGCAGGCGTAGCGTTTTGGCCCCGTATTCGCGGCCGCTTGAGGGACACCGCGATGGCACTTCGCGCATTGGTGGTCGACGACCACCCCTTTGCCCGCCTCTATGTCGGCACAGTCCTGCGCTCGTGCGGCATCGACTGGGTCGGCGCGTCCAACGGTGAGGAAGCGCTCGCCATCTCCTCGCCCGCCGACATCGACCTCATCATCACTGACCTCGAAATGCCCCGGATGAACGGCTTCGAGTTGATCGACCGCGTAATGTCCGGCGCGTTCGGCTATCCGCCGCCCCCGATCATTGTCTGCTCCGCCAAGTTGAGCGAGGCGCGCACCGTCGCGCGCTTCGCCCACCTGAAGAGCCTCACACTGCTATGCAAACCCTATCAACCGCGCGATCTCGTCCATGCGATCCGGGACGTCTTCAGCGAGCGCGACGTTGACACCGCGCTGTTCGGCTAACGCCTAGAGATCGTCCGAGATGTCGGCCGCCAGATCGTCGCCAGGTTCAATCCGGAAGACTTCGCCCCTGCCACTATCCGTCGAGAAGTAGATGAAGCCGTCCGGCCCTGTGCGCACATCGCGTATCCGGCCGAACTCATCCTTCAGGAACCGCTCCTCGTGGACCACCTGCCCGTCCTCGACTTTCAATCGCACCAGCATCTGACCAACGAGGGCGCCCATCCACACGGTGTCGCGCCACTCTTCGATCGGCCCATCATAGAAAGTCAGCCCGGATGGCGCGATCGAGGGAACCCAATATCGCAGAGGTTGCTCCATGCCCTCGGCGGCGGTGATCCCCTCGCCGATGACCGCATCATTGTATTCGACGCCGTAAGTGATGACCGGCCAGCCATAATTGCGACCTGCCTCAATCAGATTGAGTTCATCGCCGCCCTTTGGTCCGTTCTCATGTTCCCACAGGCGTCCCGTCGCATGGTCGATCGCCAGACCCAGCGGATTGCGATGGCCGAAACTCCAGATGCCCGGCCGCGCGCCCGGCGTGCTTACAAACGGATTGTCATCGGGAATGCCGCCGTCGGTCCTGATGCGAACCAGCGTGCCATAGTCGTTGG
Organism: Hyphomonadaceae bacterium; assembly: GCA_965229115.1. Taxonomy (GTDB): domain Bacteria; phylum Pseudomonadota; class Alphaproteobacteria; order Caulobacterales; family Hyphomonadaceae; genus UBA7672. Next base: position 3,332,477 of record CBDDIR010000003.1, read on the forward strand.
TCAGATCCTGCGCGAACTCGCCATGATAGCGATCGCCTAACGACACGAAGAGGTGTCCCTGCCGATCAAGCGCGAGCCTGCCGCCGAACTCTTCAAGATTGCTCAGCGGCGGATTGCTGTCGAACAGGATGACGCGCTGCTCCAGCATCAACGTCGTCAGATTGAGATGCGCCTTCATCACTCGCACGGTGGCAAGCTCAGGTGAGCCATGCACGTAGGAGAGATAGACGGTCCCAGTCTCAGCAAAATCCGGATCGAGCACAATGTCCATCAGACCGGCCAAGCTCTGCGTCAGGCGCTGGGGCAAACCGCCAATATCCAACGCTCCGATTTCGCCCGGCGTGATGATCTTGAGGCCGCCCCAACACTCGCTGACCAGCATGCGCCCATCCGGCAAGGGCGCGATCGACCATGGATGATCGAACGGTCCGGCAATGCGCGTGATGTTGAAGCTGGGTCCATCCCGGACAACCTCGTTCGGATTGTCGATGACCTTGCCATGCGCCGTAGCGGGACTGAAGGAAAACAGCAGGGCGAGCATGCTGATACGGAAATACGCCGAATGACGCGCGTTGAGGCGTTTATTCATGCTGGACAGTTCTCCATGCGGGAGTGGAGGGTTTTATGTTGACCCAACCATTGCGGAACTGGTCCACAAAAGCCACCCCACAGGCACTACGAACGCAGCGAGCGTCTCAAGCGACGCCCAGTGCGCCGCGATCGCCTTCGCGCGCGTTTGAGGCTTCTTCCGGCGTCACGAACTCGCCCAGATCCTCCGCCTCGTAGAATGGCCGGATCTCCAGCTCGCTCCTGCCAGCCATGACATTGGGGCTGCGCTTGGCCCAGGCCACGGCCTCATCCATGTCTTTCACCTTCCAGATCGAGAAGCCGGCAACCAGATCTCGCGTCTGAGAAAACGGGCCTTCGACCACGGTCCGGCTTTCGCCCTCGCAGATCACACGACGCGCAGACCCGTCGTTCTTGAGGCCCGCCGCAGCGACCAGAACGCCAGCCTTCACCAACTCCTCGGTGAACGCGTCCATCGCCGCGAACGCCTCAAGCATTTCCGGCGTAGGCCCCATGCTTGCCGGCATGTCTTCACTGGCTTTTCCGAATACCATCACGCGCATCGCTCTCTCCCCTGTTTGAGCCGCCCATTCCGGGCCTCTCGCGAAGATGACGAACGAGCATGCGGCGAACCGACAGCGCACCGCAAATTTTCTTCAGACGAGGCCTAGCGGCCGCCCGAAACATCAATGATCGCGCCGGTGACGTAGGAAGACGCGTCGCTCAACAGCCACGCAATTGCTTCGGCAACCTCTTCGGCGCGGCCGGGGCGCCCCATCGGCGTCGTCGATCCAAGCCTTTGGGCGCGATCGGGTTGCCCGCCGCTGGCGTGAATATCCGTTTCAATCAATCCGGGGCGCACCGCATTTACGCGCACGCCCTGCAGCGCAAGCTCCTTAGACAGGCCAACGGTCAGCGTATCCAGCGCGCCCTTGGATGCAGCGTAGTCGACATACTCCATCGGCGATCCCAACCGCGACGCCGCCGAAGAGACCAGAACGATTGCTCCGCCCCGTCCTCTGCGATCCTTCGACAGGCGCCGCGCCGCCTCACGCGCGCACAGGAAGGCGCCGAGGATGTTGACCTCAAACGTATGGCGCAGGCGAGCCTCGCTCATATCGGCTAGCGCCATCGAAGGCGCGACCACGCCTGCATTGACGACTACGCCATCCAGATTCCCGAACGCGGCAATCGCCGTGTCAAACATCGCGATAACGTCTGCTTCGACCGCAACATTTCCCCGCGCAAGGACAGCTGCAACATTCTTCGCGCGCACGGCGGCAGCGGTTTCTTCAGCCGCGACTTCGTTGGACTGATAATTGACCGCGACTGACCAGCCGTGATCGGCGCAACGCAACGCCGTCGCGCGACCTATGCCGCGCCCGCCACCAGTAACCAGCACAGACTTCATCGTGAGCGTTCGCCTAAAAATCAGGACACACCGCCACTTACGGGATTTGCCGTGGCGCTTCCAGCATGGCGTCGCGCGACAGGCCATTCCAGAGCTTTCATCCGCAGCGCTCCCGATCTACGCTCCTGATGCAATTGGGGACGATGATCATGCTTTCGACCATCATGCGTAGCTGCGCCATGTCGTGCGCTGTGTTTGCGATTGTCGCATGCAGCCAGCAATCTCCCGGCGCGGCCGATGCCGGCGAAGCGACAGCCGTCGCAGCGAACACCACGTGTGCGACGGGTTCGCCCCTCCCCATCACCGGGTTGTGCAGCGACGGCAACGCCTCGCTTTTCCTTGCCATCGATCCCAAGGCTGAAGTGTTCGGCCCGCGCTGCATCTGGCGTACGGAAGAGGTCGAGACCGGCTTCGACGAAGCCCTGGTCTTCCGTGCGCAGGATTGCTCCGGCGAAGGCTGGGACAAGACGACCTACGCCTACGAAGCAGGCCAGATGGACGCGCCGGGATTTGTGAAAGTGCATATGGCCGCGATGCCGGCCGATGATTTCAGCTTCGCACTTGAGGTCATGAAACTGCTCATCGGTGAGACGGCCGAGCAGGTAGCGATGCGAACATTGGCAAAGGCAGACCCAACGCAGCGCGAGCGTTGCGAGATCAAGCTGTTGCCGAACATCACGCTCGCTGGTCGCGCGTTCGAACTGGCGCCGAACGACACCCTGAAAGCTGAACTCGACGCACAGTATCCCGATGAGCCCTGGGATGCGTGCGGCCCCAACGGCGTATCGCTTGATGCGACCGCATTCTGGGAGGCGCGCGATCACTACGCCCTCTTCCACACGATCGGCCAGGATACGCCGATCTGGGACCCGGCAAGCTTCACCTTTTACAAGAAGGGCCAGGACGGGGCTTGGGCGAAGCAGAAGTGAGAACGCCCATATCGCGGCCGCCTGCACAGCGTAGTGTGGCCCCATACCGTGGGAGGTCGATATGCACCGTGCCGTTTTGCTGATCTCTGTCGCCACAGCTCTCGGCGCTTGCACCTCAACCCCACCCGACGCGACGCCCGTGTCGCCGCCGCCCATGATCGCGGGCGGCTACGGGCCGTCAGACCTCAACGATCCCGCGGTGAAGGCGGCGCAGGCCCTCGCTGAGAGCGAGATCTACAAGCGCAATCCAACCCGCGCGCTCGTTGAGAAAGTCAGCGCGGAAGGCCAGGTCGTTGCCGGCAAGAATTATCGCTTCACCATCACGATGACGGGCGGCGCTTCCTATCGTGTGACGGTGTTCAAGCCGCTGCAGGGCGAGATGTCGGTTACGGCTTACGAGAAGCTGTCCTAGTTCCAGCGCTAGATGGCCATCATCGCGCGGCACGCGGCTTCAAGCCCGCGTGCATCGACCTCATCGAACGCAGAGAAGGCTGTCGAGTCGACATCCAGCACGGCGACTAGCGCACCCGCCGCATCAAACACCGGCACAACGATCTCGGAATTTGAGCGCGAGTCACAGGCGATATGGCCGGGGAAGGCGTGAACGTCCGGCACGATGATCGTCTCGCGCTGCGTGGCGCATGCGCCGCACACGCCTTTGGCGAACGGAATACGCAGGCAGCCCAACGTGCCCTGATAGGGGCCGACAACCAGCTCGCGCTCTTTCTTCGGATCGACCTCGTAGAAACCGCACCAGAAGAAGCGTTCGCCAAAGGCGGATTTCAGCAGCGACACAGTCGTAGCATATCGCGCCGTGCGCGACGTCTCGCCCGCGACAACGGAAGCAATCTCTTCTGCAAGCTGGCGATAAGCCTCCGCCTTGTCGGCAGAGTACGAAATCTGTGCTTCAGCCATGAACGCCTCAGGCCTTCGCAAGGCGTCCGTAGAGGGCCTCAAGCGTGGTCGCGAACTCTTTCTGCTTGTCTGCAGAAAGGGCTTCGATCGCGGCGGTGAGGCGATGCACCGGGTCGTGGTCCAGCAGGGACTTGCCAGCGGGCGTGAGGTCGATGCGGCGGATGCGGCGGTCTTCGGCGTCGGCTTTCACCGTGACGAGGTCTTTGCGGGCCAGAGAGGCGACTGCGCGCGAAGCTGGAGCGTGGGTCACGCCAAGGTAGGTTGCCACGCCGCCGACGGTGCGGGCCTGGCGCCCTGCGCGAGCGAGATAGCGGAGGACCGCCCACTGACCCGCGTGAATGGCTTTCGGGCCCCGGGCTTCATAAACCGCACGAGCGGTTTGTTCGAGCAGCCGTGCAACAACACTGGCGTCCATAGATTCTATATTCCCCTCGTCGAAGCCCTGACCAATTGCGAGAGGACGCCAACCCTCGTCTCGCACCCCACCAGTCTTAGCCACTAGCACTCAGATAAGTTTCACATACGTCAACAGACGCAGCACGCAAATAGTCTGGCCGTTCTAAAAAGCGAGTATGTCGGCTTACCTCAAGGTCATATAGCGCGACAGAGACAGATTTTTGATTAATGACAAGGCGATTTCCGTCAGGAAATGCAGCGCTTTCAAGCCCGTCACACGCCATGCTCGCGGGTACGCTTTCGTTTCTAACAACAGCGTGAGCGCATGGAGCGGGTGAAGGGAATCGAACCCTCGTCGTAAGCTTGGGAAGCTTCTGCTCTACCATTGAGCTACACCCGCCATCCGAATGGGTATTACCAGCTCCCAACCGCTTTGCGGAGCGAAACTGGGGCGATTGCGACTGAATTGCAAGCAATTCTGATCCCACTACGCAAAACAGACCGAACCGTCTCGTTTCTGGGGTGTATTGATGCCTCCTGATGCGCAATTCTGCTTGACCGGTTGGGTCACGCGGCTCTGAGGTTCGAATATGACGGCTCCGGGGGCTTTTGTGATCTTCGGCGCGACGGGCGACCTCGCCCGCCGCATGTTGTTCCCGTCCCTGTATTTTCTCGACCTCGACGGGCTCCTGCCCAGCCGTCTGCGAATCGTAGGCGCGGCCCGTTCCAGCCATACCGACGAGGAATTCCGGAAGGACGTTGAGGGCTGGGTGCGCGAACGCGCCGGCTCGTTCTTCTCGCAGGAGGCCTGGGAGACGTTCGCCAAGCGGCTGGTCTATGCGCCAGGCGACGCCACAGATCCCAAAAGCTACGCGACGCTGAAACAACGACTCGAAGGCGCGGATGGCGGAGCGCTGTTCTATCTTTCGACCTCCCCTGCCCTCTACATTCCGATCGTGAAGGGGTTGGCGTCACAGAACCTCACGAATGATCCGAACCGCGTCATCGTCGAGAAGCCGATCGGCAAGAGCTGGGCGACGTGCGAGCAGATCAACGCGGCGATCGCAGAGCACTTCAGCGAGAATCGCACGTTCCGGATCGACCACTATCTGGGCAAGGAAACCGTTCAGAACCTGATCGCGCTCCGCTTCGGCAATGCGTTGTTCGAGCCGCTTTGGAACCGCCACACGATCGACCACGTGCAGATCACCGTCGCCGAAACGCTCGGGGTCGAGGGACGTTTCGGCTATTACGACGAATACGGCGCGACGCGGGATATGGTGCAGAACCATATCCTTCAGCTGCTCTGCCTGATCGCGATGGAGCCGCCGTCGAACCTGCGCCCTGAATCCGTGCGCGGCGAGAAGGTGAAGGTGCTGCGCTCCCTGCGCCCGATCCGCGATTCTGAACTGCGCGAAAAGACGGTGCGCGGCCAGTACACGCGTGGCGTGACCGACGGAAAAAGCGTTCCGGCCTACACTGAAGAGGAAGGCGGCAAGGCGTCCGACACGGAAACCTTCGTTGCCCTGTGCGCGCATGTCGACAACTGGCGCTGGGCTGGCGTGCCGTTCTACCTGCGCACGGGCAAGCGCCTGCCGGCGCGCACATCGCAGATCGTGATTCAGTTCCGCGACGTATCGCACTCGATCTTCAATGGCAGCCCGCTGATGGCCAACCGCCTGACCATCACACTGCAGCCGGAAGAGTCGATCGCGCTCACCATTATGAACAAGACGCCGTCGCTCACGCAGGGCGGATACGAGTTGCAGCCGCTGACGCTCAACCTCTCCCTGCTTGACGCTTTCAAGGGCGAGAAGCGCCGGCGCATCGCCTATGAGCGCCTGCTGCTTGAGGCCATCTCGGACAATTCCACCCTGTTCGTGCGACGCGACGAAGCGGAAGCCGCCTGGGTTTGGATCGATCGCATCATCGAAGGCTGGGCGCGCACGGGTATGCGACCCGCCCCCTATCAAGCTGGAAGCTGGGGGCCCGCAGGCGCTTTCGCGCTGACCGAACGCAACGGACATAGCTGGTACGAATAACGGGACTTGTCGGGACTAGGACGAAAGTGGGTTGGGATGAGCGCGACGACGATGACGCACGAGGAAACACACTTTCCTGATCGCAGGCGACTCTACGCCGGCGTTTGCCAGGACTTTGCCGACCGTCTTGCAGACATCATCAAGAAGCGACGCAAAGCGTCGATGGCGCTGGCGGGCGGCACGACGCCGGGCCCCTTGTATGAGTCGCTGTCGAACGTTCCGATTAAATGGGACAAGGTCTCGCTTACGCTGACCGACGAACGCTGGGTTTCGCCGGAAGATCCGGCGTCCAACGAGTTCTTGGTACGGGACCTGCTGATGCGCAGACGCGCAGCCGAAGCGACCTTCGTTCCGTTCAAGACCAATCACGCAAAGGCACCGGGCGGCGCCGCGACTGCGGAGAAGCGCATCGCGCCGATCATGCCATTCGACATCTGCCTGCTAGGCATGGGCCCGGATGGCCACATCGCTTCACTGATCCCGGGCGCCGAAGGCTATGATGCTGCTGCCGATCCGGCTGGCACGCGCAAGCTTGCTGGCATCCATGCTCCCGGCGCCGCCGGCGCGCCTGAACGGATGACACTGACCGTGCCCGGCATTCTCGCCTCGCGCAGGATCGTCCTGCTGTTCATGGGACAGGACAAGCTCAACGTCTTCAACGAAGCCAAGGAAGGCCTCGGCGGCTCTCCGATCAAGGAATTGCTGGCGCAGAAGAAAGTACCCGTCCACGCCTTCTGGGCGCCCTGAGCTTCAGGAACGTCGTGCTGACCTCAGCTTCGCGATGTCGCGAACCGATGCCGGCTGCCAGGCGATGGACGGATCCTGCCCTTCCCCGTCACCAAGCTGGCGTTCGATCAGCATCTCGCGCAGCGTCCGAAGCGCCAGAAGCGCGTTGGCGGTGATCTGCGGTCGCCCATACGTCTTCGCGTCGATCGCCAGCGATCGCAGCGCCATGGACGTCGCAGTCCAGAGCCCTTGCAACTCATCATCAGGCTCAAGCCCGGCGTCACGCGCCAGCTCACTGACATAACGTCCGAACTCATTGGCAATGCGCGTAAACACCGGCCTGAAGATGGTCGCGAGTTCGGAATCACTCCTCGCACCGATCCTGACTTCGTTGACTGCAAGACCCTCAGGCATGCGTGAAGCTTGCCAGGCTAGGTCGATCATGGCGCGGAAGCGGGGGAGGCCTGGTTCAAGTACGCTGAGCTGTTGTTCGCGGTAGTCGGCGAGCTTTGCGTAAGCATGCTCCACCGTGGCGGTGAGCAATTGCTGACGCGTTGGGAAGTGATGCATCAGGGCGCCGCTGCTGATGCCAGTTTCCGCAATGATCATGGAGTTAGTCAGCGCGCTGAACCCCTTGCGGTTCAGGATCGCTATCACCGCATCCACGACCTGCTGGCGTGTATCAGCGCTGCGTTCGGAATTGCTTCTGCGGCGGGTTCGAAGCGTTGAGAGATCACTCGTCACAGCGCTTCACCCATAGCGGTACAATCAACCATGGCATCTCATCCCCTAGTGCATTTCCGTTACGGTGCAGTGCCGTAGCGGTAAATTTACGCGTCCGGAAAGGCGTGGTGATAAACGATATCGCTGCACTGCAAAACTGTGTCTCGCGCGCCTCACACCATTTCTCGTTCACGGTCACTCACGTTTTCTCGACCTGTGAGTTTGACGCCGAACCGGATCAGGCATGTACTTCAAAACAGACCGACTACTCTGTTTGTACAGAATAGTCTGTTCGTACCCAGCGGACAGAGATCCGCGGGACAAGAGAGAGGAAACACATAGGGAGGAAGCGCATGAGAAGCGCACGCTTGAAGCTATTTGCCAGCATTGTCGCGTTGGGGAGCGCGATGCCGGCGTTCGCCCAACCTACTCCGCAGACCGGCCCGGCGCCTGAACAACCCAACACTCCGGGACGCGACGTCGTCGTCATCACTGCCAACAAACGCGAAGAAACGGTCCAGGACGTTGCGGTAGCCGTTACGGCCATCACGTCGCAAGCCAAGGAACAGCTCGGCATCATCTCGGTGACCGACCTCACGAACGTGACGCCGGGTCTATCGTACACGCCCGGCAACGAGCGCGTGACGCTGCGCGGCATCGGCCGACTGTCCAACTCGTTCGGCGCCGACCCCGGCGTCGCGAACTACAATGACGGCCTCTATACGCCGTTCGCCGTGTTCGCCGGCAAAGACCCGATGCTGATCAACCGCGTCGAGGTTCTGCGCGGACCACAAGGCACACTGTATGGCCGCAACGCCATCGGCGGCGCGATCAACACGATCTCGAAGCGCCCGACCGATAATTTCCAGACCGACTTCCTGCTCGGAATTGGCGATTACGATTCGCGCAAAGTGGGCGTTGCAGTGTCCGGCCCGATCACGGACTGGCTGCGTTATCGCATCGCCGGCTTCAAAGAGCAGCGTGAAGGCATCGATGAAAACTTCGGGATCAACGAAACCGAAGGCTGGGAAATCAACGACAGCTACATGGAAGCCCAGCTCGAGGGCGACATCGGTGATCGCTTCACCTGGTGGCTGAAAGTTGCAGACCTGAACTACAATAAAGCCGGTCCGCCCGGAGGCCGTACAGCGACGTTCAGCACCGCGCCGTATCTGCGCGGGGTTTACAACACCGGCGGCCTGAACCCGAACAACGCGTTCGCTTATGGCAACCCTGCCGTTATTTCGTACACGCAGGGCGGCAACCGTACGGACAACCCGTTCGCCACCAATCGCGACCATTCGTACAACACGAACTACGCCGCGACCGCCACCCTTCCCGGCTATGACGAGGCAATCGTCGAGGCCGTCTATTCGTTCAACGACTTCGATGTGAAGTACACGGGCGGGTACACGTATTACGATTACGTTCTGTATAGCGATCCGGACGGCACGCCGATCAACTCGATCACCTATCAATCGAGTGCGACAGGCACGCCGACGGTGGGTGGCGCGACGCGGACGATCTATCCGGGCGTGTTGAACGTCTATGAGGAAAGCCGCTCGCTGTTCTCGAACGAGATCAACTTCATCTCGACGAATGACAGCCCGCTGCAGTGGATCGTGGGTCTGTATCAGTATCAGGAAAACTCGGACCAGCCGGGACAGGTCCAGTATCTGCCCAACGAACCGCTCGCGAGCGCGTATTTCGACACCGTGCTGGGCGTCGTCCAGAACCCGGATCGCGAGTTGCAGCGCTTCAGGAACGTCAGCCTGTTCAACGCCTACGGCGTTTACGGTCAGGCCGACTACACGTTCAACGATCAATGGAAGCTTACGGCTGGTCTCCGCTGGTCCAAGGACATGAAGGAGTCGGCGGAAGAAGGCTTCCTGGGCTGCTATCTCATCTGCGGCGTGCCCGGCGTTCCTTACTTCAACTACACACGGACAGCTTACGGCGCGATTCCGGGGACGACGTTCGACTCGCGCGGCGTCGCCAATCGCAGGCTCAACGGGTCGTGGGAAGCCACCACCGGCACGCTCGGCGCCGAATACCGGCCGTGGGAAGACACCCTGCTCTTCGCCAAGTACTCACGCGGCTACAAGGCGGGCGGCTTCAACAACCTCGGCTTCGGCGCCGCGCCTTATACGGATCCGGAATTCGTGGATGCGTATGAAGGCGGCTGGAAGCAGACGTGGGCGGATTGGGGCCTGACCACCAACGCCGCCGTGTTCTTCTATACGTACAAGGACATGCAGGCGCCGCTGACGGTCATCACCGGCCAGCAGGGCCAGACCGGCTCCACAACCTTCACGGCATTCATCAACGTGCCGGAAGCCGAATCGAAAGGCTTCGAACTGGAAGGCAACTGGAACCCGATCGATCCGCTGAATATCGGCTTCTCGTATTCCTACCTTGACGCAACCGTGACCGATACGGGCGGCGCCACGTACATCAACGTCGCGCGCGACTCGCGCTGCCTCAACACCACCGTCACGCCCAACGTGCCGGTGACCTGCAGCGCGACGTTCACGCAACTCGTTGATCCGGGACGTAACGCCAACGTGGTCGGCAATGAGCTGTCGCAATCACCGAAGAACAAGTTCTCGCTGAATGCGTCCTACCGGATCGACTTTGACGATGGGTCCTATCTCCTGCCGACCGTGAGCTATTCATGGCGCGACAAGTTCTATGACTCATTCTTCAACGACGCCAACGAGCTGTCGCCGTCCTACGATCAGGTCGACGCCCGCCTCAACTGGTACTCGCCGAACGAGACGTTCAGCATCACGGCGTGGGTGCGTAACGCATTCGACGAAGTGCAGAACACCTCGATCTCGGCAAACTCGTTCCGCGTGCAGGATGCAGGTCGTTATCAGACCTTCTCCTACACGCCGCCTCGCATGGTCGGTGTGGATTTCAAATTCCACTTCGAATAGCGCGGCGAACTACGCCTGAGACTGCGGACTATGGACTTACCTGTATTGCAACTTCCCGACTACCTGGCGGACATCGCCAGCGCCTCAAGCCGGCCCTTTTCAGGGCCGGCTTTTTCTTTGTGCGGATCGCTAGTAGCCCTTGAAGCCAAGGCGCTGCCAGTAACCCTTCGAGGCGGGATCGAGCGAGCAGAGTTCGCCCGGAATGTTGTAGGCGCCCTTCTTCGTCTGGATGACGCCCTGGCTCTGGTTGCCGGTCTGCACGACGTCCTTGGAAAGGTTTTTGCCGATCTGGACGACGCAGGCGGAGTTGTTATCGCCCGTCTGCGAGATCGAGGCGTCATTGCCACGACCAAGCTGGCGAATGGTGGCGTCGTTGCCATTGCCGTTCTGGTTGATCATGCCGGTGTTGCTGAGGCCGTCCTGGATGATGCGGGCCACATCCATCCTGCCGTTCTGCGAAACAGCAGCGCCATTATCGCGACCGTTCTGGATGATCTCGATCTTCGGCAGCTTCAGAGCATGATTGCCATAGCGATCAGTGCGGCCCTGCGCCTGGGCGCTGCCTGCGCCGATTGCGATGATGCCTGCGAGAATGGCGAGCTGAACGCGTTTCATGAGCCTGATCTCCTACGACCGCACGTCACGGCAGATTTCACGTCCGCCAGCGCGCACTTTCAGCACGGCATGGAAGCGCGAGCCGCGTTCCAGCGAAATTTCGGATGAGCCGAGTTCCTGCTTCACGCCACGCGGGGCATCGAACGGGCCGCCTTGCGAGATATCAGACGAGCCAGCCCCGCCCGACTTGGTGACGGTGAGCGAGTATTCGCCCGAGAGGCTGCGGTCCGAGCGCACGACGGGCGTGATGCGGACGCCATGCGAGGTTTTCACGACCGAGATATCACAGAACATCGCCTGCTCCCTGACTGGCGCGGCCTTCGCCATTGGCGCGATGGGCGGATCGATGCGTGCGGGTACAGGCGGCGCTTCTGCGATCACGACCGGCGGCGCGCCATCAAGTTCGTGGATGAGCGTTCCCTCTTCGGGCGGCAGGTAAGCCTCCTGCATGCTTTCCGCCGTCATGCCGGCCGAGCAACCTGCGAGAGCGATGGCTGCGGTGAATGCGATGAGATGCCTGGACATGATACCTGCTCCTTAGGGAAGCGATCGGGGGCGGCGGCGATGCGCCGCCCCAGACCTGTTTGGGCGCGTTAGTTGTAGCCGCTCTGAACGACTACCGAGATGTTGCCTTCGCCGCGCTGGCGGACCTCAACATCCTGGCCGTTGCCGGTCTGGATGATGGCCGAGGCGTTGTTGGCGCCCGACTGTTCCGTGAGCGCACGGTGGTTCGTGCCCATCTGAGCCGTGCCGGCGACGTTGTTGTAGCCGTTCTGGCGTGTGTCAGCGCGAAGGTGCAGACCATCCTGGGCTGTGACGCCGAGGTTGCCTTCACCGCGTTGTTCGGTCGTCGACTGGTTGCGCGTGCCGTACTGGTCCATGCGCAGGAAGTTGTTGTAGCCGCTCTGCACGCCTTGCGCGTAGTGGCCGCGACCACCCTGCACCGTGACAGAACCGTTGCGGTCGCCTTGCTGGGAGAGCGCCGAGCCGTGGCCATAGCCGCGCTGTTCGACCTGAACGCGGTTGCGGCCTTGCGCTTCCGCGATGCCTGCAGTGCCGGCGAGCATGGCGACGGCGAGAGCGGCTGAAAGAATGCGTTTCATAATACGAACTCCGTTTCCTTTCGCGCTTTTCCTTGCCGCGCGACAGGGACAGAATTGTCCGCGGCACATGACCCGGGGTTGAACAGCGAGTTCAGGGTGCAGGTTTCTGCAGTTGCCGGTGAGCATTGCGAACGTGCTAGGCTCGCGCGCGCGAAGCACATCGATCCTGAACATCGCACAACGGCCAGAGCCCAATCGCATGAACCCAGCTACAGTTGATCAGGTCGAGCAGTTGGTGAGTGCGTTGCTGCGGACGCTGGATGCGATCGGCTATTTCACGCGGCACTTAAGTCCGCTTGGCTATACGCATCAGCTTGCTCGGGTGGGCGAGCCGGATGTGGATCTGCAGGCGGCGCGTCAGTTGCCGGAGTGGGATGATCCGTATTCGGCGCTGCGGCCGTTGCTGGATGCGGCAAGTGATCATGCGCTTAGCGTGTTCGATGGGCTGCGCGAGGCGGCTGCGCCTCCGGAGGATGTGGGACGGGCGTACAAGGCGCTGCGTGGTTTTCCGCGGGCGCTGGAGGCGCTTTATCCGCTGGCGGGTGTGCTGCCGCCGGTGAATCGCTTTTTCCTCGAAGCAGCGCATCGTTCCAACAAGGAGCTGCAGGCGCGCTTCATGCAGTTGCCGCCTCCAGCAAATACCGGGCTGATGTGCATCGGCGATGATCCGGTTGCGCGCGAGGCGGTCTGGATCTACGTGCCGGAGACGTATTCGCCGGATGTGCAACATCCCGTGATCTTCGCGCTGCATGGCGGATCGGGGCGCGGGCGCAGCTTCATCTGGAGCTGGGTCGCGGCGGCGCGGACACGAGGGGCGATCCTCGTGGCGCCGACATCGCTGGGGCAGACATGGGCCATACAGGGCGACGACCCGGATACGCCACATCTGGCCAGCATACTGGAGTTCGTGCGGAGCAACTGGTCGGTTGATCCTTCGTGCATCCTGCTGACGGGCATGAGCGATGGGGGGACGTTCACTTATACGTCGGGGCTGGAGACGGGGTCGCCTTTCACGCACCTTGCGCCGGTGGCGGCGGCTTTCCACCCGATGCTGGTGCAGATGGCGAGCGAGGAGCGGTTGAGCGGCCTGCCCCTGCATATCCTGCACGGGACGAAGGACTGGATGTTCCCGATAGATATGGCCCGGCAGGCCAATCGGCATTTCAGCGGGGCCGGCGCTGCTGTCACATATCGGGAGCTGGACGACCTCGCCCACTCCTATGGGGCAGACCTCAGCACGATCATTTTGGACTGGCTGTTGGCCTGAGCCGAAAACAGACCGATATGTGTTCCTTGAGGGCCTAACAAACAGGTTTGGCGAGGCACATAAATGGCGCTGCATCCGAAGATCGCGGAAGTCACCGCGCGCATCACCGAGCGAAGCCGCGGATCGCGGGCGGAATATCTCGCGCGGATGGAAGAAGCAAAGAAGGAAGGGCCCGGCCGATCGCATCTTTCGTGCGGGAACCTGGCCCACGCTTTTGCCGCCTCCCCGCTCGGCGACAAGCTGACCATGCGGGGCCGGGCGCCGAATATCGGCATCGTCACCAGCTACAACGACATGTTGAGCGCGCACCAACCGTTCAAGGACTATCCGGACATCATCAAGGATGCGGCGCGTAAAGTCGGCGCCTCGGCACAGGTGGCGGGTGGCGTTCCGGCGATGTGCGATGGCGTCACGCAAGGCCGGCCGGGCATGGAGCTGTCGCTGTTCTCACGCGATGTGATTGCGCTCTCGACGGCCGTGGCGATGACGCATGATGCGTTCGATGCCGGGCTGATGCTGGGGACGTGCGACAAGATCGTGCCGGGGCTGGTGATCGGCGCGCTGAGCTTCGGGCATTTGCCGGTGATCTTCTCGCCGGCGGGGCCGATGCCTTCGGGCATCAACAACAAGGAGAAAGCCAAGGTTCGCGAGCTGTTTGCGCTGGGCCAAGTGTCGCGTGACCAACTGCTGGAAGCGGAGGCTGCTTCCTATCACACGGCGGGGACCTGCACCTTCTATGGCACGGCGAACTCCAACCAGATGATGATGGAGCTGATGGGGCTTCATCTGCCGGGTACGGCGTTCGTCAATCCGGGCACGCCGCTCCGCGAGGCGCTGGTGCGGGCGGCGGCAGAGCGGTGCGTGGCGCTGGCGCTGTCGGGCGAGAGCGCGATGTCGCAGGTCGTCAGCGAGAAGAGCATTGTGAATGCGATCGTCGGCCTGATGGCGACGGGCGGATCGACCAATCACGCGCTGCATATTCCGGCGATGGCTCTGGCGGCGGGCATCATCGTGGACTGGGATGACTTCTCGGATATTTCGGAAGTGACGCCGCTGTTGGCGCGCGTCTATCCGAATGGGTCGGCGGATGTGAACCAGTTCCACGCCGCCGGCGGCATGGCGTTCATTACGCGCGAGTTGCTGCATGCGGGTCTGCTGCATGGAGATACGGTTACGGTCGCGGGCCAGGGGCTTGAGGCCTACACGCAGGAGCCGTGGATTGATGGCGACAAGCTGAGCTGGCGGCCTGCGGCGGAGAAGTCGCTGGACGATACGATCCTGCGGCCGATCTCCGATCCGTTCGAACTTGAGGGCGGGATACGCCTGCTGAAGGGATCGCTGGGGCGCGGGATCATCAAGATCTCGTCCGTGCCGAAGGATCGTCGCATCATTGATGCACCCGCCGCCGTGTTCGAAAGCCAGGCGGATTTCACCGCCGCCTTCAAGGCCGGAAAGCTGGATCGCGATGTCTGCGTGGTGGTGCGCTTCCAGGGGCCGCGCGCGAATGGCATGCCAGAACTTCATGCGCTAACGCCTGCCCTTACCGCGTTGCAGAACCGCGGGCATCGCGTGGCGTTGATTACGGATGGGCGCATGTCCGGCGCTTCGGGGGCTGTGCCGGCGGCGATCCATCTGACGCCGGGAGCGGATCAGGATTCAATCCTTGCACGCATTCAGGATGGCGACCGGATCGTGCTGGATGCTGAAGCAGGCACGCTGAATGTGATGCTTTCACCGTCTGACTTGGAGCATCGACCGCGTGCGGCGATGCCGACGTCGGCGCATGGGTGGGGACGTGAGTTGTTTGCGCCGTTCCGGGCGCTGGCGGGCGACGCAGAAATCGGCGGCGGGATCTTCACGGCTTTTGCAGGAACAAACGTATGACCGTCGATGAGCTGATGGCGATGCAGCCCGTGATCCCTGTGATCACGATCGACCGTGTTGAAGACGCCGTGCCGCTGGCCGAGGCGCTTGTTGGCGCTGGTCTGCCGGTTCTTGAAGTGACGCTGCGCACCGAGGCGGGCGCCGCCAGCATCAAGGCGATGAATACGGTGAAGGGCGCGATTGCGGGCGCGGGGACCGTGGTTGATCGCAGGACGCTGGATGCAGCGCTGGACAATGGCGCGCAGTTCATCGTGACGCCGGGACTTTCAGCGGACGTGACGCACGAGACGCTGAAGGCGCGTATCCCGATCCTGCCGGGTATCGCAACGCCGACCGAACTGATGGCGGGGCTGGAGCTGGGGCTCACGCGCTTCAAGTTCTTTCCGGCTGAGCAGGCGGGCGGTCGCGCCATGCTGGATGCGCTGAAGGGACCGTTTAGTCAGGTAAAGTTCTGCCCGACCGGCGGCATCACGCTGGAGCTGGCGCGAGATTACCTCACGCGTTCGAACGTCGCCTGTGTCGGCGGCGGCTGGCTGACGCCGAAGAAGCTGATCGACGCCAAACAGTGGGACGAGATCGGCAAGCTGGCGCGCGATGCGGCAGCTCTGAAGCGTGCTTAAGCCGGCAACAGCTTCAGGAACTCCTCGTCCTTCCACTTCAGCATGCGCGGTCCCATTGCGCGCAGGATCTCGTTGGCCTGACGGGCGATGACAAGCCGCTTCTTGCGGAAGAGGTAGAGGCGCTGGTCGCCCGCGCCTGCCGCCATGACGATGTCCTGGCCCTGCGCCACCTGCCCGATCGCCGTGCCGTCAATGCCGGAGCGCGGGCTGGGGCCGATGAGGCCCGGACGCAGCAGCCACCATGACAGGCCGTAGCCGGGGTTTGCCGGGGTTGCTTCGAACAGCGCGGTATAGACTTTCGGATCGACGCCCTTCGCGCCATCCAGCACCCATTGACCGAACATCGCCCAGTTGCGTGCGTTGAAGTGGGCGCCTTGCGGTAGGAACGGGTTGCCATCAGCGCCGCGCTTCCAGTCGGTCGGGCGAATGCCGAGGCCGTCGAACAGGCGCGACTGCAGCCACACGACCGGATCGTTGGGCTTGCCAGCGGCCTTCAGCTTGCGCTTCAGGATTTCACCGAAGCATTGGAAGTTGGTGGGGCCGTACTGGAATTTCGCGCCCGGCGCGCCGCTGGCCTTTGCCTGCACCGCATCGAGATAGGCAGGCGGCCGTGCGACTTCACCAGCGCCTTCGAGGCCGGATGTCAGTGTCAGCAGATGGCGGATGGTGATCTTGTTGCGCGCATCACCCTGCCATTCGGTGAGCGTCTTTGCGGCAGACTCATCAATGTCGAGCAGACCATCGGCGGAGGCGAGGCCCGCCATGATGCCGGTGAAGCTCTTGGTGCCGCTCGCCAGCTCCCAGCCCTTCTCAGGCGCGCCGACATTTGGATAATTCTCGAACAGGATCTTTCCGTCCTGCATCACCAGCAGCGAGACGCCGCGACGTGCTGCTGCATATTCGGCGGCAGCGCCATAGGGGCCAGCTACCGGCTCCGGCTTGTTGCGATTTCGGAAGCCTTGCGCGTAGGCGCTTCCTGCAAACGCAGCTGCTCCAACGCCCGCCAACACCGCACGTCTCGATGCGTTCACCCTAGCCTCCCAAGCAATCAGCCACGGTACCTTGCGGTAGCGTGGCTGAACGGCTGTTGAACGGCAAACGGTTAAGCAAACTATTTGAGGAAAGCGTCGACTTCCTTCGCGAATGCCTCCGGCTGGTCGAGCATGAGGAAATGGAAGGCGCCATCGACGCGCTTCAGCTTGGCGCCAATCAAGCCCTCATAGCCCTTGGCGTACATGCCATCCACGAACTCCGCGGGACGGCCCATCTGGGCGTCGTAGGCATAGACGATCGTGGTCTTTGCCTTGATCTGGGGAAGGATGGGGCGCGTGTCGGTGATCATGTCCTCATACATTGCGGTGGCCATGACCTTGCGATCCGACGCGAGCGACCATTGCTTGGGGGCGGCGCGTGCGGCGTCAGACTTCACCAGCATGGCCATGGTGCGATCCTGCCCCGTGGCGAATTGTTCGTCCGTCATGGCGGCGGTCTGCGTACGCATCATCTCTGCCTGCGGCTTCACCATGTCGACCGTGGCGGTCGGTGCGAACAGTAGTGCGTAGAACGGCAGCGCATCGACGACCATGACGCGGTCAACGCTCGTGGGGCGCCTGGCGGCGATCTCGATCGCCATCAGGCCGCCGAGCGAGTGGCCGATGATGGCTGGCTTGTCGAGCTTGGCCGCATAGGCGGCGACTTCCTCGACCAGCGGCTCGAGCACGGGGCCTTCCGCGTTCGGGCCGGCGGGCTCGCCCGCAAATCCCTTCACTTGCAGCGTGTGCACACGATGCGTGGCTAAGAGCTGCTTCACCGTTGCGTCCCACACATCGTCGGACGAAGCGAGGCCGGGGATCAGGACAACGTCCGGACCTGTGCCGGTGACCGTCGCCACGAAGCGCGTCTGCGCCATGGCGGGCGTTGCGATCATCAGGGCGGCAAGACCAATGATAAATCCACGCATTACTCAGCAGCCTTCTTCATGTGACCCAAACCGTCGTCGAAGATTTCCTCGATCCCCTTCCCGAACAGCCGCGCAATGCGGAAGGCCAACGGAAGCGATGGATCGAACTTTCCAGTCTCCAGGGCATTGATCGACTGGCGCGACACGCCCAGCGCATCGGCAAGATCGCCCTGGCTCCAGCCCCGCTCTGCGCGGAGCTCACGCAGCGAGTTGATCATTTCTCGAAGCCCGGACCGAAGGAGCGGCGGCCGATGCAGTAGAACAGGCCGTAGCTGAGGAAGAAGATCGGGCCGAGCAGGAAGGTCCAGAGCGGAGGCACGACGTTGTAGAGTTCGAGGAAGCCCCACACGACGCTGATGAAGGCGGTGATGAGGCCGCCGGCGGCCATGGCCGCCATCTGGTGCTGGCGGGTGAACTCATCCGTCTCGCGCGAGAGCCGCCACATCAGCCACAGCATGCCGCCGATGGGCGCGGCCATGATCAGCGCGACGATGGCGGAGAGCCAGGTGGGCGGGGTTTCGAACTGCTTGAGCAGGTAGGAACCGCCGAACACGGCGATCGCATAGACCACCATCACGGGGACGAAGGCGCGGCGATACCGCTTCTGCGCTTCGCGGAATGTCACTTCGGGCATGGACGTCTCCTGTAAAGTACGCTTTACAGGTAGGCGCAGGCCTCAAACCTGTCAAGCACACTTTACAGGCTTGTCCAAACTTTTTCGCGTCAGGCTTTGGCCTTTGCGACCAGCTTGCTGATGAGGGCCGCGTCCTTTGGGGTGGCCGGGTTGTAGATTACCATCGCGAGGTCTGGCCGGCCGTCGACGGCGAAGGACGAGTATTCCATTCCGATCACACCGGCCGGATGGCGCAGATGCTTGGTGCCTTCGCCATGAGACCGCACCGTGTTTTCGCGCCACATCTTCTCGAAGTCCGCGCTGGCGCGGCTGAGTTCCTTCACGAGATCCTTCACCGCTTCCGAGGCGCCTGCGCGGATCGCGTCGGAGCGGAAGGCGGCGACGACGAAGCGCGCGACGCTTTCCCAATCGAGTTGGCGCTCGCGTGCTTTCGGGTCGCAGAACATGCGGCGCAGGATGTTGCGCTCGCCTGCGGGCACCGACGCATAGTCCCACAGCACAACGGTCGCCGCCTTGTTCCAGGCGATGACATCCCACGTCGCCGTCTTGATGAAAGCCGGGCTGATCTCGAGCATGTCGAGGACGCGTTGCAAGCGGGGCGTGACGCCTTCGACGGCGTGATAGCGCGCCTCGGGCGCGCGGCCGAGCGCGAGCAGGAAGAGGTGTTCGCGTTCGATGTCAGTGAGCATCAGCGCGCTTGAGATGCGCTCGAGCACATCGGCGGATGGCGAGCCGCCGCGGCCCTGCTCCAGCCAGGTGTACCAGGTGGCGCTGACGTGGGCGCGTTGCGCCACCTCTTCGCGGCGCAGGCCCGGCGTGCGGCGGCGTTGCAGCGGCAGACCGAAGGTGGCCGGGTCCAGCTTTGCGCGGCGGTCACGCAGGTATTCACCGAGCATATTTTCGGACGGAGCGGATGCGGTCATCCTGTTAGTTCCTATACCAGTATAACGTCACCCATTTTACTGGCATGAAGCATACGCCAGATCTGTCTTCAGCAGAATATGGAGATCGTCCCATGCGTGTGTTTGTAACTGGCGCGGCAGGCTTCATCGGATCGGGCGTCGTGCCCGACCTCATCGCGGCGGGGCACAGCGTTACCGGCCTCGCGCGATCGGACGCGAATGTCGAAACGCTGAAGCAGATGGGCGCGGATGTGCTGCGCGGCTCGCTGCAGGATCTCGACAGCCTGAAACGCGGTGCGGCGGAGGCCGATGGAGTGATCCACCTCGCTTTCATCCACGACTTCTCGACCTATGCCGAGAATGGCCAGGTCGATAAGCGCGCCATTGAAGCCATGGGCGAGACGCTGGCGGGCACGAACAAGCCGCTGGTTGTCACGTCAGGCGTTGGACTGCTGACGCCCGGACGACTCTCGACCGAAGAGGACGCAGCGCGGGTTGGCGAGGCTATTCCGCGCGTGTCGGAGATGGCGGCGTTTGCGTTTGCCAATCGCGGTGTGCGGGTGTCGGCCGTACGCTTGCCTCAAGTGCATGGCTATGACGGCAAAGCGGGGTTCGTCGGTTACCTGCACCAGATCGCGAAACAGAAGGGCGTGTCGGCTTATGTCGGCGATGGCTCGAACCGCTGGGCGGCTGCGCATCGCGATGATGTGGTGCCGGTCTATCGCCTTGCGATGGAAAAAAGCGAAGCGGGTGCGCGCTATCACGCGGTCAGCGACGAAGGTGTGCGGCTGCGCGATATTGCCGAGATCATCGGACGGCAGCTCAACGTGCCGGTTGTGTCGATCAAGCCCGAACAGGCGTCGGAGCATTTCGGCTGGCTGGCGCTGTTCGCTGCGGGTGATGCGCCCTCCTCCAGCGCGCTGACGCAGCAACGCCTTGGCTGGAAGCCGACGAGCATCGGCCTGATCGCGGATATCAGCCGACCTGGTTATTTCGGCTGAGCCCTCAGTCGTCTGCGGCTTCGAAGTATTTCGACAGCCGCAGGCCCTGGCCCGCATAGGTCGAATAGGAGCCCGCTGCGCCGTAGGGCACATCTGGCTTTGCCGTCAGCTTTTCGAACACGAGGCGGCCAACCGGCTGGCCGTCTTCCAAGATGAAGGGCACATCGCGCGAGCGCACTTCGAGAACGGCTTTGCCCTTCGAGTGCGTGACGCCGAAGCCGGGGTCGAAGAAGCCGGCATAGTGCGCGCGGAACTCGCCCAGCTCCGGCGCAATGGGCGCCATCTCGGCGGCTTCATCGAGCGGGATAACGATCTTCTCTTTCGACGCCAGAATGTAGAACTCGCCCGGATCTAGCACGATGCGGCCTTCGCGGGCGCGCACGGGCTCCCAGAAATCCTCAACCGTGTGAGCGCCGATGGCGGCGAGATCGATGACGCGCGAGTGGCGCTTGGCGCGATAGCCGACAATGTCCGAGCTGGTCGGATGCAGATCGAGGCTGAACGTCATGTCGCGCACAGGTGTTTGCGCGCCACGGCGGATACGTAGCTGCAGGAGACGGTCGCCCGTTCGTGCGAGCACCGAGAAGGTGCGCGGGCTGATCTCAGCATAGAGTTCGCCCTGATAGCCCGGCGGGATGCCATCGAAGGCGCGGGCGCGATCGGAGACGGCGCGCACGAACACGTCGATGCGGCCCGTAGAGCTCTTTGGGTTCGCCGAGCCTGACAGATCTTTCGGCAGCTTTACGCGCTCGAGCAGCGGCACGAGATAGACGCAGCCGGTTTCCAGCACCGCGCCCTTGGTGAGATCGAGCGTGTGCATGACCAGGCTGTCGTCGAGGCGATCGGCCACCACCTGCTTGCCCGGCAGGAAGCTGGCGCGGAGGCGGTAGGCGACCTTGCCCAAGCGCAGGTCGAGCGAGGCGGGCTGGATCTGGTCCGGCTTGATGCCGCCATCGGCATAGATCGCGCCGGAAGCCACGACCTTCTTCAGCTCGCTATCCGGCAACACGCCGAGCGTGCTGACCTCGGGGGCGCGTTTCTTCGCCGGCGTTTTGGCAACCACCTTCGTGGGTTTGGCTTTCGTCATTTCGGCGGGGTGACCTGGAAGGGCTGCTGGATTTCAATGAACGGCTCAAGCGCCTCGCATTTTGCGGCGTGGGCCGCAAGCATGGGCCATCCTTCGGACAGATCGAAAAGCCCCGGATGAGCATCGCCCAGGAAGCGAAGGGCGCAGGCCGTCGTCACGTCGGCGTGGCCGATCGTGGAGCCGAACCACCATTCCGTCGGGTGCGCCATGCGGCTGCGCTCCAGCCCGTTTAGGCAGCCCGCGATCTGCGACAGGCAACGCTCAACCCACGCCGCCGTAGCGCGCTCGTGCACCAGCGTCTCATAGACCATCGACACGGCCTTGTCGGAGAGGCCCGTCGCCAGCGCGCAGACCTTCTGCGCTTCGCGACGCTCTGCCCCCGCGGGCATCATCGACAGGCCCGGAGGCGCGAGTTGATCGAGCGCGTCGAGAATGGCGTGGCTTTCAATCACCACATCGCCATTGCCCATCACCAGCGTCGGCACGCGCATCAGCGGATTGTACTGCGCGATCTTCTCCGCATCGCCGAATACCGACCACGGACGATGATCAAATGACAGGCCATAGAGGCGCATGGCGATACCAACGCGTCGCACGAACGGACTGTCGAACTGGCCAATCAGAATCACGGCGAAAACTCCCTCGTGGTTTCCATATCAGCACCGAGCGCTGTGCGCACGCAACGCAGACGCTTTGCAAACCCCGGAAATCATGACGAATATGTCGCACAGATGCGGCGGAAGTGTCGCCTTCCGCAACGATGTTTGCAGGCTCATCTATCGGGCGAGTTCGAAGCTGACGTGGGTCGGCGTGGCTCGGACTGTCGACGGTGTTTGGATCCGGCTCCTCTGCCTGAATTTTTCAGGCCCTGACCTCGTCAGGTATGGAGGCTCGATGATGGACTTCGACGCCCTGCTTCTTTCGCGGCTGCAATTCGCCTTCACGATTGGCTTCCACATCATATTCCCGGCCTTCACGATCGGGCTGGCGTCGTTCCTTGCCGTGCTGGAAGGCCTCTGGCTCACGACGAAGAAAACAGTCTTCCGAAATCTCTATCTCTTCTGGGTCAAGATCTTCGCGCTGTCGTTTGGCATGGGCGTCGTTTCGGGCGTGGTGATGAGCTACCAGTTCGGCACGAACTGGAGCGTGTTCTCCGCCAAGGTCGGCAGCGTGATCGGACCGCTGCTGGGCTATGAAGTTCTCACCGCCTTCTTCCTCGAAGCGTCGTTCCTCGGGATCATGCTGTTCGGCTGGAAGAAGGTTGGGCCCGGCCTGCACTTCTTCGCCACGTGCACCGTCGCTGTTGGCACGCTGATCTCGTCCTTCTGGATCCTCGCCGCCAACTCCTGGATGCAGACGCCGCAGGGCTTCGAGGTTCTGCAGGACGGAACGATGGTGGCGACCAACTTCGCCGAAGTGATCTTCAATCCGTCGCTGCCTTCGCGCCTTGCGCACATGGTGCTCGCCGCGTTCCTGACCACTGCGATGGTTGTCGCCGGAGCATCCGCGTTTGCGTTGCTGGTCAAGAAGGCCGTTCCTGAAAGCGGCACAGCCTTGCGCATGGCTGTTCTGATGATGGCGATCGTCGCACCGCTGCAGCTCGTCATCGGCCATGAGAGCGGCAAGGTTGCGCATGAGCATCAGCCGGCGAAGGTCGCCGCGATGGAGGGATGGTGGGAGACGAAATCCCAACAGCCCACCCTGCTGTTCGGCTGGCCCGATCAGGATGCGGAGACAACCCACGCTGCGATCGGCATTCCGGGCTTTGGATCATGGTTCGTCGCCGGGGATACGAATGCCGAGCTGAAAGGCCTCAAGGCTTTTGCACCTGAGGATCGCCCGCCTGTCTGGATCGTGTTCTGGGCCTTCCGCGTGATGGTGGGCATGGGGCTCATCATGGTTGGTCTTGGCGTCTGGGGCGCTGTCGTCTGGGCCACGAAGCGGCTTGATCGGGCGACGCTGTATCAACGGCTGCTGGTGCTGGCTGCGCCATCGGGCTTCGTTGCGGTGCTGGCCGGATGGATCTCCGCAGAGGTCGGCCGCCAGCCCTATGTCGTCTATGGCGTGCTGCGGACGGCCGATGCTGTCTCGCCCGTCGAAGCAGGCGCGGTAGCTGCCTCGCTGATCTTCTTCATGGTCGTCTATGCGATCGTGTTCAGCGCGGGCGCACTCTACATCCTGCGGCTGATGGCGAAGGGGCCTGACACCGACGAGCCGCCGCCAACCGCGGCAAGCGAGCCGCCCGGATCGCCGCTCGGTACGGGCGTCAAATCCGCAACGAGCAAGGGAGCCTGATCATGTTCGGCACCGAACTCTCCCTGATCTGGGCCGTGCTCATCGCTGTTGCGGTCTTCCTCTATGTTGCGCTCGACGGCTTCGATCTTGGCGTCGGCATCCTCTTCCCGTTCGCCAAGGACAGTCGTGAGCGTGACCAGATGCAGGCCGCCATAGCGCCGGTGTGGGATGGCAACGAGACGTGGCTGGTGCTCGGCGGCGGCGGGCTCTTCGCTGCCTTCCCGAAAGCCTACGCGGCGCTGATGCCTGCTCTGTATCTGCCGATCTTCCTGATGCTGCTCGCGCTGATCTTCCGCGGCGTGGCGTTCGAGTTCCGGCATCACGGTCGCAAGACCGGCAAGAAGTGGTGGACCGTTGCGTTCTCCGCTGGCTCGATCGTGGCGGCTGCTGCGCAAGGGCTGGTGCTCGGTGGATTTGTGCAGGGCGTGAATATTGTCGATGGCGAGTTCGCTGGCGGGCCGTTCGACTGGCTGACGCCGTTCTCGCTGCTTGTCTCTGCCTCGCTGGTTGGCGGCTATGCCCTGCTCGGCGCGGGCTGGATCGTATTCAAGGCCGAGGGCGAACTGTTCGAGCGGGCGCGCCGCTGGTTGAAGCGCCTCGCTATCCTGTCTGCGCTCGGCATGGGCGCGGTGAGCCTTGCAACGCTCAGCGTTGATCCGCGCGTGACCGAGCGCTGGGGCATCACCATGACCAGCATCGACTGGCCGACCTTCCTGAAGCTTGCGCCGCTGCCGCTCGTGGCGGGCGTGCTGTGCTTCCTGCTCTGGCGTGGCGCGGACCTGAAACGGCATTCGGCGCCGTATCTCTACGCCGTGGGTCTGTTCCTTGTCGGCTATGTCGGGCTGGCGATCAGCCTGTGGCCCTACATCGTGCCGTTCGAGATGATCCCGGCTGAGGCGGCTGCAGCGGACAATGCGCTGGCGTTGCTGCTCTGGGGCGCGCTGCCCATGCTGCCGATCATCCTCGGCTATACCGCCTATGTGTACTGGCTCTTCCGCGCCAAGGTGACCGATGAAGCTTCCTACCATTGAAGGACCGCCCGAAGGCGACGAGCCCAAGCGCCCGCTGGGCCGCAGCCTCTTGTGGTTCGGCGCGCTCTGGGTCGGCGGCCTCGCGAGCGTCGCCGCGGTCGCCTATGCGCTGAGGGCGCTAATCCTTTAGCAGAGCTATCTGGCGCTGCGGCCCGTCACGTCCTATAGGGCGGGCGAGTCAAAGAAAGGCAGCCGCCATGACCAACGAAAAAGCCGGAAAATCCAAGGATTGGCGCCCGCAGACCCAGATGGTCCGCGGCGGAACCACGCGCTCGCAATACGGCGAGACGTCCGAGGCGCTCTATCTCAATTCGGGATTTGTATATGACAGCCCGGAACAACAGTCGGCCCGAATGGCCGGCGCCGAGCCCGGCTATATCTACTCGCGCTACGCCAACCCGACCGTGCGCATGTTCGAGGAACGCCTCGCCCAGCTGGAAGGCGCCGAGGATTGCCGCGCCACCGCATCAGGCATGGCCGCCATCCACACCATGCTCGTCGCGCCGGTGAAGCCGGGCGATCGCATCGTTGCGCCGCGCCAGCTCTTCTCGTCGGTCGTCTGGATCCTCAAGAACGTGATGCCGAAGATGGGCGTCGAGGTGACGTGGGTCGATGGCTCGGACATCGGCCAGTGGGAAAAGGCGATGATGAAGCCGTGCCGCTTCTCGATCGTCGAGACGCCGTCGAACCCGCTGCTCGAAGCGGTCGACCTGCGCGCAGTCGCAGATCTCACGCATGCTGCCGGCGGCGAGCTGATCGTCGACAACGTGTTCGCCTCCCCCATTCTGCAGAAGCCGCTGGAGTTCGGCGCTGACTGGGTCGTCTATTCGACAACCAAGCACATGGATGGTCAGGGTCGTACGCTTGGCGGCGCGATCCTCGGCAAGACGAAGAAGATCGAGGACGATATCCAGCTGTACTATCGCCACACCGGCCCCTCCATGTCGCCGTTCAATGCGTGGGTTGTTCTCAAGGGTCTCGAGACTATGGACCTTCGCGTTCGTCGCATGAGCGACAATGCGCGCCAGATCGCGGATCGTCTTGCGACCAACAAGAAGATTGCCGCTGTCCGTTATCCGGGCCGCAGCGATCACCCGCATCACAACATCCACGCCGCGCAGATGCCGAGCGGCGGAGGCTCGATGCTGTCGATCTCGGTCAAGGGCGGGCTTGAGGCGGCGTATGCCGCGCTCAACAAGCTCAACCTGATCGACATCTCCAACAACCTGGGCGACTCGAAATCGCTGATCACCCACCCGGCGACGACCACGCACAAGTCGCTGACGGATGAGGAGCGCGCCGCCATCGGGCTCGACAATAGCTGGCTGCGCCTCTCGGTCGGCCTCGAAGATCCCGAGGACATTGCCGAGGACCTGGAACAGGCGCTCGGCTAGGTAAATCGGCCAATAACCGCTGTTTTCTGGCCCTTCAGCGGGCCTCAGGGCTGAGTTTAGTTGCCGTTGCATCGTTTTTAGTTGCAACGGCAACAAATCCCTCCATATCACCAGCACAACGCAAACGCCGGTCCCTCGACGCGGCGGGGGGCGTTCTGTCAGTTGAAGGATTTGCAACCATGAAGTCTCTCCTCGCCGGCGTCAGCCTCGCGCTTCTCGCCGCTGCCTGCAGCCCGTCGGCTCCCGCTCCTGAAGCCGCCCCGGCTCCGGAAGCTGCTGCTCCGGCCGCCGCTACGCCGATCACCATCGCCGCCCCGGCTGGCGAATACGTCGTCGACCCGACCCACGCTTCGGTCGAGTTCAAGGTCCATCACGCCGGCCTGTCGTACTACGGCCTGAAGTTCCGCACCTATGACGCCACCGTGACGTTCGACCCGGCCAACATCGCCGCTTCGAAAGTAACCGCCTCGATCAAGGCGTCGGACATTCTCGCCGGCTACCCGGCCGACTACGTAACCAACCACCCGGGCACCAAGTTCAAGTCGTGGGAAGACGATCTCGCGAACTCGACCAACTTCCTCGACGCCAAGCAATTCCCGACCATCACCTTCGCCTCGACCTCGGTTGAGCCGTCGGGCGAGCGTTCGGCGAAAGTCACCGGCGACCTGACCCTCAAGGGCGTCACCAAGCCGGTCACGCTTGATGTCACCTTCTCGGGCGAAGTTGCCTCGCACCCGTTCGCCAAAGTCCCGGGCATCGGCTTCTCCGCCACCGGCACGTTCAAGCGTTCGGAATTCGGCCTCGACTATCTCACCGGCATGATCGGTGATGACGTGAACTTCGAGATCGAAGGCGACTTCATCCAGAAGGTCGCCCCGGCAGCTCCTGCGGCTCCGGCGCAGTAATCACGCGCTAAGTCGGCATTCGTTTCACATATGCAAGGGGGCGCGAACACTTGTGGTTCGCGCCCCTTCTCTTTAAGCCGTCCCAAGGGACGATGTTCAGCAGGGGTGGGACGACAATGACCAGCGCCTATCCTTATGAGGCCGAGACAGACGGCGTGATCGTGCGCGTGCGCCCGATGTTCATCGACGAAGAAAGCTCGCCGGAGGACGACAAGTTTCTCTGGGCCTACCAGATCGAGATCGAAAATCGAGGTCAGCAGACTTTGCAGCTGATGACGCGGTACTGGCAGATCACCGATAGCGACGGGCGCATCCAGGAGGTGCGGGGCGAAGGCGTCGTCGGCAAGCAGCCCGTGCTGCGGCCGGGCGGCACGTTCGAGTACACGTCGGGATGCCCGCTCACCACGCCGTCAGGCATGATGCAGGGCGCCTACCAGTTTGAGAATGACGAGGGCGACTTCTTCGAAGCCAAGATACCGCTCTTCGCGCTCGACAGCCCCTACGATGAGCACCTTCCCAACTAGACGCCTTCGATGACGAAGGCCTCTGCACGGGTGCAGCTGTAATCCGATATCTGCGTCTCGATCCGCACGGTTTCAACCGTGCCGTTATCGACGATGAGCATGTAGCGTTCCGAGCGGTCGCCCAGGAACATCTTCTGCTGGTGCGTGGTGAGGCCCAGGGCGTGGGCGAGGTTCAGGTTGCCGTCGGAGACGAAGCGGATCCAGCGCTTGGGGTCCATCTGGCGGGCCCAGGCGTCGGTGACGAACGGATCGCTGGCGACGACGCAGACGATGTGATCGTAGCCGGAGCGGCGGAGGCGTTCGGCGTTGGCGACGAGGCCCGGCACGTGGCGTTCCGAGCAGGTGGGCGTGAAGGCGCCGGGAATGCCGACGCAGAGCGTGCGACCCTTGCCGAGCACATCATAGGCCCGCAGCGGATGGACCTGGCCATCGATCAGCTCGGCGACAAGTGCGCCTGGCACCCGCATGCCAACCAGATCGTTTCGTACGGCGGACATCGCAACGCTCCGAACAGAAAAAAGCCCCGCCAGTATGATCGGCGAGGCTTTTCTTCAGGTTAAAATCCGGGCCTGCGACCTTAACGCCGGAGCGGCTCAGATCTTGTCGACCGGGAAGCGATAGAGCCGGCCGCAGAACTGGCAGTCCGCGGTGATCGCGCCGTCGGCGGCCGCCAACGTCTCGAGTTCATCGCGCGGCATTTGCCGGAGCGTGGTCAACAGCTTCTCGTCCGAGCAGGTGCACTTGTCGGTCAGCGGCTTGGGCTCTTCCAGCCGCACGCCCGACTCGTGGAAGAGACGGAAGAGCAGCGTCGCCGACGACACATCCGGATCGACCAGTTCGATGTCCTGCACCGTGTCGAACAGGTGGCGCGCATTGTCCCACTGTTCGGTCGTGTCGCCGCGCGATTCATCGGCGGCAACCTGCTGGATCATCGCGCCGCCCGAGCGCCAGCGCTTCGTGCCGCCCGGTTCGGAAATTTCCGCCACGGTCAGACGCACGCGCGTCGGGATCTGGTCAGACTGGGCGAACCAGGTCTGCGCGCAATCGGCCAAGGTCGCGCCCTCGATCGGCACGAGGCTTTGCCACGGCTGCTGATCGGGATCGTTCGGCTGCAGCAGCAGGGCGAGCACGCCCGCGCCGAGGACCTGCGGAATGTGAGGCCGCTGGCCCTTGTTGATGCGGTCGAGGTTTTCCCACTTCGCCTTGTCGAGGCGGAGATAGCCGCGGACGCCGCCGTCGGAGCGCGCCTCGGCCACCAGGAGGGGGACGGGGCCTCCGCCCTGCGCCTGCACCATCACGCGGCCGTCGAACTTCAGCGAGGCTGAAACGAGCACGGCAAGGGTTACCGCCTCACCCAGAAGGTGAGCGGCCCAGCGCGGATAATCGTGGCGCTTGAGAATGGGGTCGAGCACGCCATCGCCGAGGCGCGCAATGCGGCCGCGGACCGAGGTGTCCTCGATCTGGAAGGTCGCGACGAAGTCATCGCCTGCGCCCGTCGGGTCAATGGGGAAAGGTTTATCAGACATTCCGGGGGAGCTATCATGTGTGAGCATCCGCGCCAAATGGGCGTTGGAGCCCCGGTTTTCAACCTGCCGGGAGCTGGGGCCATTCTTGACTCCCCAACCTGCAGCAATGCGCCATATTGGCCGCATGACCCATGACAGCGACACGCCCGTTTCCGACCGCATCCGCGCCCGCCTGGTTGCGGCCAAACGGCGTTTCCACGCCAATGACAATATCTCGGCCTTCATAGAACCGGGCGAGCTGGATGCGCTGCAGAAGGAGGTTCAGGGCCGGATGCAGGCGGTGCTGGACAGCCTGGTGATCGACACGGTGAGCGACCACAACACGCATGAGACGGCGCGGCGGGTGGCCAAGATGTACCTCAACGAGGTGTTCAAGGGCCGCTATGCGCCGCAGCCGGCGGTGACCGAATTCCCGAACGTGTCGTCGCTGAACGAGCTGATGATCGTGGGGCCGGTGACGGTGCGCAGCGCGTGCAGCCATCACCTGTGCCCGATCATGGGCCGGCTGTGGATCGGCGTGATGCCGAACGAGAATTCCAACCTCATAGGTTTGTCGAAATATACGCGGCTGGCCGAGTGGATCATGTCGCGCCCGCAGATCCAGGAGGAAGCGATCACGCAGATGGCGGATCTTCTGGGCGACAAGCTGAAGCCGGATGGCGTGGCTGTCGTGATGGAGGCGGACCATTTCTGCATGCAGTGGCGCGGCGTGAAGGACAATGCGAGCAAGATGATCAACTCGGTGATGCGCGGCGTGTTTCTGAATGATCCTACGTTGCGGCGGGAGTTCCTGTCGTTGCTGAGTTTGAAGGCCTGAGCGCTACTGCCAGATATCCGTGTTGTTTGCGACATCGTTGGCGACACGTTCCATCGCGGCCTTGATCATGGCGGTGGTGAGGCCGCGGTTCTCGATGGTTGTGCCGAAGCGAAGTTTCGCCCCGGTATCCCAGATCATGGTGGGCTGGATTTTTCCGATGCGCTTCAGCGCCAGTGCGGCGCGCTCAGGGGTCACGTTGCCGGGCCCGACATTGGCGGTGAGCCAGACGAAGTTGCCGCTGGCCGACACCTCCAGTGAGATCGGTACGTTGAAGCCGCCCTGCACGATCGTGATTTCATAGACCTTCGTGGTCGACGTTCCGGTAACGTCCTTCGCGGGGCCGAACTGCACCTCGGCAAGACGACGAACGGCTTCGATATCAAGCGGGCCATTTGCAGGCGTGACACTGGCCGTTGTTGCCGTTGCCGCCGGAGCAGCCGCTGGCGTGCTTGCGGCTTGAGCCTGATCCTTCGGCGGCCAGGGATCGCCGCGATCCAGCGCGCCGATGATGTCCATCACCACGGGCAGCAGCGGGGAGTTCGGATAACGGCGCGCGAGAATGATGTTGGCCTGCCGGACGAGATCCAGCTTGCCGGTTGTCGCGAGCTCCTTGGCGACAGCGAAGATGCGATCGTCCGGCGAGATGTCGAGGTCCTTGCGGATCACCTCCCAGTCGGCCTGCGCCAGCACTTGAGGCGTCGGCGCATTCGGCGGGACGGTTGCGGGCGGCGGCGCGGCCTGCTGTGTCGGCGGTTTGGAACCGGTGTAGGGTTTGCAGCTGACGAAGCTGGCGGCCGTTCCGCAGCCCATCTCGAAGCCCTGCCAATGGTATTGCGACAACATCTTGCCGTTGTGCAGCTCCTCGATGCGGCCATTGAGGAAGCCGTTGACCATCGCGCCGCGGAAGCCGGTCTCGTATGTTTCCTTCGAGTTTTCGTAGCCCGCAGTCGCGGTGAGATCGCCCGTGCCGGAGGCGACGCCGTTGGTGCAGCCGCCAGTCCATTTCCACGACCGCTCCTTGTACCAGGTGCCGCCCGGGTCGTCGTAATCATAGACGAAGAATGTGCAGCCGCCGCTTGTGGTGAGCCTGATCCATGGCGCGGTTTCGAAGGTCATCTGCGCGGATGCGGCGGGTGCGCCGAGGAGAACGCTGGCGAAGCCAGCGGCGGCGAACAGTGATTGCAGTTTCATGCGAAGCCCCGCGAATCCCAATTCCCCAAACACAGGTTAGGCCCGCGTCGGCGTAATGCTCAATACGCTTTGCCTGATGTGACCCAGGGTCAGCGACGGCTTTTTTGTATCAGCGCGCAGGCATGATCTTCCGTTCGGACCAGCGCTGCTGTCCGTGATGCCTGTGTTCGTCTCTCCCAAGAGGGAGCGGGGCGCATGAAGTCACGCCGTGGGTAGTGCCTGTCCTGCATCGCTGCAGCTGATGCGCGTCTTCACGCGCCCCGTGCTTGGCCGTTCTTCCCGATATGGCATCCAGGAGTTGGCAATCGACCGCCAAGGATGAATCCCAGGGGCCTTAGCTCCGTGGCCAGTGATCGGTTCGGCGTGTCGGGGAGATGGTCCAGAACTCCCTCGGACCCTCCGGTTAGTGACCCCGGAGGCAGTGCTGCGCAGTTCGATTCACCGGGAGACGTTTTAAGTCTCTTCGGTTTGCTTGAAGGGGCACGGTAGAGTCCCCGACACCACGCGGCCACGCCGGGCAATGACCTGACGTCTTGAGCTGGACGTCTCCAAGACCTCCCTTCGTCAGGTGCGGGTGTGTTTTAGCAGATGGAGGATGGGGCGAGGTTTTGTGGTTCCTGCCATCCTACAGCAGATTGTTGGAATGCCGTTGTGAATGCGCGGTTTGAGCCACCGCCATCCTACAGTTGGCGTGTTGGATTCCGCGGAATCTGATGGAACCCACGGAGTCATTCTCGGGCTTGTCCCGAGAATCTTGGTTCTTGCATCGTGGGATAAGTTGCGTGTCCCGCCGCTGATCCAACCGAGATTCTCGGCACAGGGCCGAGAATGACACCTGTGGTGGCGCGCTCGTCCTTCGACGGACGCGCAGCTTTGCTGCGCTGCTCAGGATGAGCGCTAAACTACTGCTGTATCTGAGCGCTAAACTGCTGGCGGTTCTGTAGCGCTCATCCTGAGCAGCCGCGGAGCGGCGTCCGTCGAAGGATGGGCGCGTGGGCCCTACCCGCGCAGGCACCATTCGAGGATGGCCTTCTGGGCGTGGAGGCGGTTTTCGGCTTCGTCGAAGATGAGGGATTGGGGGCCGTCGATGACGTCGGCGTCGACTTCTTCGCCGCGGTGGGCGGGCAAGCAGTGGAGGAATTTGGCGCCGCCGTTGGCGGCTTTCATCAGGTCGCTGCTGACTTTGTAGTCGGCGAGATCGGTGAGGCGCTTGTCGGCGTCCTTGTCGCCCATCGAGACGAAGGTGTCGGCGACGACGACGTCTGCGCCGGCGACGGCTTGCTTGGGATCGCGGAAGAGATCGATGCGGCCCTGCTCTGCGCGCGCGCGCTCGATGTCGACCTTGGGCGCGTCATAGCCTTCGGGCGTGGCGATGCTCAGCGAGAAGCCGAACTTCGGAGCGGCGTGGATGAAGCTGGCGGCGACGTTGTTGCCGTCGCCAATCCAGGCGATGCGCGAGCCTTTGAGCGTGAGGCCGGCTTCTTCGAGCGTCTGCAGGTCTGCCATGATCTGACAGGGGTGAGACTTTTCGGTGAGGCCGTTGATGACGGGGACCGTCGCGAACTTTGCGAAGGCTTCGACATCGGCGTGGCGATTGGCGCGCATCATCACGGCGTCGACATAGCGCGACATGACGCGCGCTGTGTCCTCGATGCTTTCGCCGCGGCTGATCTGCGAATCCGACGCGGTGAGGATGAGCGACGTGCCGCCGAGCTGGCGGATCGCCATGTCGAACGAGACGCGCGTGCGGGTGGAGTTCTTCTCGAAGATCATCGCCAGCGTGTGGCCGGCGAGCGGCGCGTCTTTATCGACCGTGCCTTTCGGCAGGCCTTTGCGCGCCGCCTTGCGCGACTTGGCGTTATCCAGAATGGAGCGCAGCTCGCTGGACGCGAGGGGCCACAGATCGAGGAAGTGGTTCATGGCTGATCTCAGGACCCGGCGGCCGTCATCATCGAGGCGAACTGCTGGTCGATGATGTCGAGCGCTTCGCGCACGTCATCTTCGGTCACGACCAGCGGCGGGGCGAGGCGGAGCGTGTTGTTGCCTGCCGTGCCGACGAGGAGACCGCGCTCTGCCAGCGGGGTGCGCAGCGGGAGCGGATCGTCGCGCATGCGCAGGCCGCGCAGGAGGCCGGCGCCGGTGATGTCTTTCACCAGTTCGGGGTAACGGCCTTTCAGGCTTTCCATGCCCTGCTGCATCGTGCCGGCGACGCGGCGGACCTGCTCGAGGAAGCCTTCGCCGGTGATGACATCGAGCACGGCGTTGCCGACAGCCATGGCGAGCGGGCCGCCGCCGAAGGTGGTGCCGTGGACGCCCTTGGCCATGCCGGAGGCTGCTTTCTCGCTGGCGAGGATCATGCCCATCGGGAAGCCGCCGCCGATGCCCTTGGCGGCTGCGAGCAGATCGGGCTCGGCGCCTTCGACCCATTGGTGATGGAAGAGCTTGCCGGTGCGGCCGGCGCCGCACTGGATCTCGTCATAGATCAGGAGGACGCCGTTATCGTTGCAAAGCTTGCGCAGGGTGCGGAGGAAGTCGTGGCTGGCTTCGCGCACGCCGCCTTCGCCCTGCACGGGCTCGATGACGACGGCGGCGAGATCGGGTTTGACGATCTCTGCTTTCAGGGCCTCGAGGTCTTCCCAGGGGATCGAGCGGAAGCCCGGCAGGCGCGGGCCGAAGCCTTCGCGGTATTTCTCCTGCGCGCCGGCATTGATGCCGCCGAGCGTGCGGCCGTGGAAGGAGCCTTCGAAGGAGAGGATGCCGATGCGATCAGCCTGGCCTTGCGACCACTGATAACGGCGGGCGATCTTGATGCAGCCTTCGATCGATTCCGCGCCCGAGTTGGTGAAGAAGGCGAAGTCGGCAAACGTCAGGTCGACATAGCGCTGGGCCAGACGCTCCTGTCCCGGCACGCGGAACATGTTGGAGGTGTGCCAGAGCTTGTTGGCCTGGTCGGTGAGCGCCTTGACGAGGATCGGGTTGCAGTGGCCGAGCGAGTTGACGGCGATGCCTGCGATGAAGTCGAGATAGGACTTCCCCTTGTCGTCATACATGCGCACGCCCTCGCCTCGCTCGAAGACGACCGGGCTGGGGCCGTAAACGGGAAGCACTGCGTTCGACATGTGGGCATCTCCTGGTGACGCCGGGTGGGGAAAGTCTGGACCTCTTTCGGGGGTCAAATCGAAGCGCGGAGCAATGAGGCCGTGCGCCCCTTATGTCAATGAAAATGCAGGATTACGGGGCAGCGCCAGCTGGCAGACGCCGCCGCCCTTCTGCACCCCCGACCGTCATGGTAGCGTCGCACAGGTTTGGGGACCGTTCGATGAGAGGTTTGCGCGCGACGCTGGCGGCATTGGCGCTTGTAAGCGCGGCGCCTGCGCTGGCCCCCGCACTGGCGCAGACGCCCGTCGCCATACCGCGCACGCCGGGTGGTCAGCCGGACTTCCATGGCGTTTGGACGACGCAGTTCCCGCCCTTCTTCTTCCAGCGCACAGGCCCCACCAAGGAGCTGGTTATCGACGACGCAAAGGCAATGGCGATTGCGCGCGAGATCTATGAGGCCGACCAGACCTATGCGGTGCGCGACCCGGGAGACGATCTCGACACGGTGTACCTGCCGCCGCGGGTGAATGGCGAGTGGCGCACTTCGATGGTGACTGTGCCGGAGGACGGCGTCGCCAAGCTGACGCCGGAGGCGGAGCGGATCAACGCCGCCATCGGCGCGATGTTCGAGGCGTCTGCGGATGGCCATGAGATGCGCGACTGGTCGGAGCGGTGTCTGGTCGGCACGGGCAGCGCGCCGTTCGGCATGTTCCCGACGCAGAACCTTCGCGAGTTTGTACAGACGCGCGACAACCTCGTGATCTATTCCGAGGACCAGGGCGATACGCGGATCATCGGCATCGATGCGAAGGCGCGGCCGCCGGCGATCGTCAGCTTCCTGGGAGACTCGGTTGCGCGGTGGGAGGGCGATGTGCTCGTCGTTGAAACCACGGGGCAACGTGGCGAGCGCCCGGCTCGCTCTCTGCTGCCGGGCCTGATGGTGGGTGCGGGCGCCCGCGTGATCGAGCGGTTCAGCCTGATAGGCCCGGACGAGTTGCTCTATCGTTTCACTGTCGAAGATTCATCGCTGTACGCCGCGCCCTGGAGTGCGGAGTACAGCATGACCCGCCGTGATGTGACGACCTACGAACATGCCTGTCACGAGGGCAATTACGCCATCCCCGACATCCTGCGCATTGCCCGCAACCGCGATCCGAAACTAGCGGGGAAGAAGCGGTAGGCGCGCGGGAGGAAACCGACGATCGCACTCGCGCGTTCTGGTCAGATGCTTGTTCCCCATCCTTTGAGAGCCCGGAAACTGCTTGAGGCGCGGCTGGCGCAGTCGAAGGGGCTGGTGCGGGCGGATCTGTCTGTGGCGGCGGCGGCGACGAAGGCCGGACGGCGGCCGGGGATCAAGCCGGTGACGGGGCTGGCGGAGATTGCAGACCGGCCGCCTCTGCTGGCGATGGCTGTGGCGGTGGCCGGTGTTGGCGCGTTGCGGCGCGACCGGAAGATGCAGCGCGCGGGATTGCGGATGTTGCTGGCGGTGGGGCTGGCGACCACGGCGGCGAAGCTAGGCAAGAAAGCGGTGGCGCGCACGCGGCCTGACAAGCTGGTGGATGAGCATCGACATGCGATGTTTGCCGGCGGGCCGAACGCGCATGAGTGGAACAGTTTTCCGTCTGCGCATGCGGCCGGTGGATTTGCGGCGGCGCGGGCGGTGGGCAAGGACTATCCGCTGTTTGCGCCGCAGGCTTTCACCACGGCGCTGGCGGCGGCTGGACTGAAAGTGCTGAAGGGCGATCACTTCCCGAGCGACATTATTGCGGGGCTGGCGGTTGGCGCTGTTGCCGGCGCGATCGCGGAGAAGCTGGTGCCGGTGAAGGAGGATGAGCGATGAAGCCGCGACTGTCTCTGGTAACTCTGGGTGTCGATGATCTTGAGCGCTCGCTGAAATTCTATCGCGAGGGACTTGGGCTGGAGACCGAGGGGATTATCGGGACCGAGCACGAGAATGGCGCGGTGGTTTTCATCAAGCTGCAGGCGGGGCTCGCGCTGGCGCTGTGGCCGCGCAGGAGCGTTGCGGCGGATACGGGACTGGAGCGCGCGAAGGCTGCGCCGGGGAACATGACGCTGGCGCACAATGTGCGCAGCGAGGCCGAGGTGGATGCCGTGATGGCGGAGGCGAAGGCGGCGGGCGCGGTGATCGTGAAGGCGGCGGGGAAGACGTTCTATGGCGGATACGCTGGCTACTTCCACGACCCGGATGGGCATGTGTGGGAAGTGGCGTTCAATCCGGAGATGTTGCCGGAGGAGTAGTTAGCACGCGCTCGTCCTTCGACGGACGCCGCTTCGCGGCTGCTCAGGATGAGCGCTACAGGTAAGCTGGCGGTTTAGCGCTCATCCTGAGCAGCGCCTGAAAGGCGCGTCCGTCGAAGGACGAGTGCGTACTTTACGCCTTCAGCTTGTAGCCCGCTTTGAGCCAGCGCCAGCAGAGGGCGCACAGCGCAAGCGTGATCGCCAATGACATCAGGCCGCCGAACCAGAGGTCGCTTTCGGCGTGGCCGGTGAAGCCATAGCGGAAGCCGTCGATCATCTGGAAGAACGGGTTGAAGTGGCTGATGCTCACGAAGGGCTCAGGCAGGCGGCTGATCGGATAGAAGGTGCCGGACAGCATGGTCAGCGGCATGATGACGAAGTTCTGCACCGCGGCCATGTGATCGAACTTCTCCGCCCAAATGCCGCCGAGCAGTCCGACTGCGCCCATGAAGAGCGAAGCCACGATCGAGAAGTAGAGAACGGCGAACAGGTTCGCGACCTGGAAGGGCGTGATCTGCATGATCCAGACGGCGGCGTAGGTGACGACGCCGACGAGGATGCCGCGCGTGACTGCGCCCGAGAGGAAGCCGACGGTGAGCTCGATCGGAGAGAGCGGCGGCATCAGGAAGTCGACGGAGTTGCCCTGCACTTTCGCGATGATGAGCGAGGACGATGTGTTGGCGAAGGCGTTGTTGAGGATCGCCATCATGACGACGCCGGGGGCGAGGAACGTCTCGAACGAGACGCCGCCCGGGCTGGTCGCGCTGCCGCCCTGATCGAAGGCGAGCTTGAAGACGAAGAGCATGAGGAGCGAGGAGACGACGGGGGCAAACAGCGTCTGCATCCCGACTTTCCAGAAGCGGCGCGTTTCACGCAGGCAGAGCGTCCAGAGGCCCAGCCAGTTGACGGCGCCGTACTGGCGCGGAGCCGCAAGGCCGGGGCCGGCAGCTTCGGTGGGCGGTTTTGTCAGCGTTTGATCCATGGCTGCGTTTTATGCCCCTTAGCCCCGTGCGCCAGTTTTATCGGCGAACTGGGAAATGTTGCCAGTCGGGCTCCGGCACAAGGGAGCCGACCTCAATCTATTGAAGAGACAGCGCTCCCTGGGGAGAAACCTAGGACCTTCCGCAAGGTGAAACATCCACAGTGAGTCCGAAGCCGCAACGCTTGCAGAACCTCGCGTGAAAGTTGAGTCTCTGTCGCCACAGCTGCGCAAAACCAGCCTTGCGACGCCGTGACTCACTGGGCCTGTGAACAACCCCAATATATTGATTAACCTGTTAGGAACGAGCCCAGCATATTGCGGCGCCCCCAGCGCCAGCTACTATCCCTTGAAATGGGAAATGGGTCGGCAAGCGGCACAACCTACATCTTGTGTCTTGCATGATTCCCCGAGGCTGTGGAGAGACATTCTATGGGCTGGACCGAAGAACGCGTCGCAGAACTCAAGAAACTCTGGGCCGAAGGGCACAGTGCAAGCCAGATCGCCAAGCGTCTGGGCTCGGTCACCCGTAACGCGGTGATCGGCAAAGTTCACCGTCTTGGACTCTCCGGACGGGCGACTCCGTCGCGCCCGGTCAAGCGCCCGCCGCGCCTCGCCCGGCCCAAGCCGCAGCAGCAGATGCCCCGTCAGGCCAGCGCCGCCCCGGTGGCCCGTGGCTCGACCGCCCTCGCCATCCGCCAGGAGCCGGTTCAGACGCACATTTCCGAAGCCGAAGCCAATATCGAGCCCAAGCGCCTGTCGAACGGCGACATGGTCACCGTGCTGACGGTGAAGGACTCGATGTGCAAATGGCCGATCGGCGACCCGGCCGACGCCAACTTCGGCTTCTGCGGCCACTCGTCGGCCGAGGGCTCGCCCTACTGCGCCGAGCACGCCCGCGTGGCCTTCCAGCCGGCCAAGAAGCGCGAACGCCGCGCCCGCGAGTTCGACTACATCCAGAAGCTCGCGAGCTGATCCCTTTCTCTGCGCGGGTTTGAACTGACCATCCAGTTCAGGCCGTCTGACTTCTACCCGCGACGGCGCCGCCCCGGAGTCCAACTGGATTCCGGGGCGGTTTCCTTTTGAGTGCGCGGTCGATCAGCGAGGCCTGAGGGTCTGCGCAGCTTTCCTTTTACGTAAGGGAAATGAGACGTCTGGTCGCCAGCGTCGCATGCAGGATTAACCTTCTATTCCGTGTGAATGATGGCTACCTGCACCCATACATCCCGCTGCGTATGCGGGGAGTGGTTGGTTTTTACTGCATCGCGTTCAGCGGGGCCTGCATGGCCCGCCCAGACGATGCAGCGATGCAAAACATTGAATGCTTCGAGAGACGGCCTTGCCGTCATGCCCTGCGTGGCCGCTGGAAGCGGGAGTCTGACATGCTCGACCTCTCGTCCCGCCTCGCAGCGGTGCTCGATGAATTACCCGTGGCTATAGGGCTGGTTTCGCCAACCGGCCGGCTGATCAGCAAATCCGGCGGCATGGTGAGCCTGCTGGGCAAGCATGTGCCGTCGTTCGATCCGCGTGAGGCGGGGCGCTGGGATTTCCGGGATGCGGGTGGTTCAGCCATTCCGGCGTCCGACTGGCCGAGCGGCCGGGCGCTGCGGGGCGAGCGGCACTATGAGGGCATGGTGGGCACGTTCATCGACGGCGAGATCCGGAAGGTGAAGATCATTTCGATGCCGGTGCTCGACCCGACCCATAAGGTTGGGGCGATTACGTTCCTGCAGGCGCTGGACGCCAAAGGGCGCAGCGCCGAGGGGTCGCATCATGACCTGCAGCGGCGGCTGATCGACGAGCTGGCGAAGGCGGTGGCTGCGGCGAGTTCGGACGAGCGGCTGATCGGGATGAGCACGCGCGAGCACTAGCCGGCGCGGCCTAGCGATAATCGTAGGACCAGACCCAGTTGATGCGGTCGCTGTCGCGGCCCCAGGCGTCGTCGTGTTCGCGCATCAGCGTGCCGCCGTGGAATTCCAGCTTTGCGGGGGCTTGGGGGCGGATGGCGGCGATGGATGCGGGATCGGCGGGTTCGGCTTCGATCCAGCCGCCGTCATAGGTGGTGCGGCTTTTGTCCTTCGGCGGCAGGAAGGTGCGGAAGTAGGCGTCATCGAAGAACAGCGTGACTTCCGACTGGAACAGGAAGGGCGTGGTGACCAGGCAGGCGACGCGGCAGCCCTGCGGGCGGCGGGGCGAGGTTTCGATGGCTTCGGCGGCGGCGAGGATGGCGGCGATGCAGGCACGTTGCGCTTCGGGCGTTGCGTGCGGGGGCTCGACCAGTTTCGAGAAGACGGGGACTTTGTAGTTCCAGAAGCGCTCTTCGTTCGCAGCGATGCTGGCGAGGAGGTCTGCGTTGGGCAGCTGGTCAACGATGCGTTCGGGCCACTTCGCCAGTGAGCGCAGATGGCGCGCGGGGTTGCGGAGCTTCTTGAGCGGGTGGGTGTCGAGGCGTCTCATGCCCCGACACTTAGCCGATCTTTACTTGGCGACCAGATCCTTCTGGAGCGTCTTGATGCACATCATGAAGAAGACCGCCGGGAGAGCGTAGAGCACTGAGGTGATGAGCAGGGAGTTCTGCAGCGCCTTGGCTTCGGCGGCGCGGCAGAAGGCTTGCGTTGCTTCCGGCAGGGCCTGGAGTGCTGCGCCCTTGCACGAGGCGCGGGCGAGATCGGCGAAGCCTTCGGCGTTGGCGGACATCGAGAACAGGATGTCCGAGACATAGCCGATGAAGGGCGGGCCGGCGCCGTAGCCGAGCAGGTTGATGATGAAGAGCAGGATGGCGGTGGCCGTCGCGCGGGTGCGGGCGCCGACGACGCCCTGCCCGATCGTGTATTGCGCGGCGAGGTAGCCATACTTGATGCCGGCGCCCAGGCAGATGCCGGCGAGAGCGATCCACTTGTTCTCGGCGCTGAAGCCGATGACGTAGAACGGCACGCACGCTACGAGGCCGATGGCGGGCAGCCAGGCGATGGCGTTGGGGTGGCGCTTGACCACTTTCTCCGCGAGCCAGCCGGTCATCACCACACCGACCGATGCGGCGAAGGCAGAGGGAACGTTGAACAGCAGCGTCGCCTCAGTGAGCGTGACGCCGTGGGTGCGGATGAGGAAGGACGTCTGGAACGTCGTGATGCCGTAGCCGCAGAAAGAGGCGAGCGTGGCGCCGGCAGCCATCAGCCAGAAGGAGCGCTTGGAAGAGAGTTCCTTCAGCGCGTCGCCGAACGAGGCCTTCTTCGGACGGACGACGCCCGGCGGATCGGAATAGCCGCGCGGCGGCTCCTTCACGGTGAGGCGGAAAGCGATGGCAACGACGATGCCGGCCACGCCGATGAGCATGAAGGCGACGCGCCAACCGTAAGCGTCAGCGACCGGGCCGCCGATCAGGTTGGCGGAGAGCGTGCCGGCGGTGACGCCCATGGCGTAGTAGCCGAGCGCGGTGGAGCGGCGGGCGGGCGGATAGTAATCCGCGATGATCGAGTTGGCGGGGGGCGTGCAGCCTGCCTCGCCCACGCCGACGAGGACGCGGCAGAGCAGCAGCATGACGAAGCCGGAGATGACGACGCCGCCGATCTCAACCGGCGCGACCATGCCGGAAAGCGCGGTGGCTGCAGACCAGAGCGCGATGCAGATCGTCATGATCCAGGTGCGGTTGCCGACTTCGGCGTAGCGGGCGAGCGGGATGCCGACGATCGAATAGAACAGCGCAAAGCCGATGCCGGTTAGCAGGCCGAAATCGCCATCGGTGATGCCGAGTTCGTTCATCACCGGCTCCGACACGATGCCGAGCAGGCCGCGGTCGAGGAAGTTGAGGATGTACACGAACAGCAGGGCGTTCAGCACGTAGCTGCGATAAGCCTTCGTGCCGTATCCCGTCAGGTGACCCTGGGATTCCGACGCTGGGGTATCGGCGCCGACTGCGCCGGTATGCGTGCCCATGCTTTTTTCTCCCGATCCCCAGCCACTGACGGGCTGATGCTATTGAGAGGCTGACAACTTTGTTGGAGCGGGTCCACCCTGAATCGCCGGTATGGCGGCGCAGCATTTCTGACAACGCCGTTATCGCGACAGCAAACGGCCGGATGCTGGTGAGCATCCGGCCGCTGTAATGCTGACTACGTTTTGATCGGAAGATCAGATCGGCTTGGCGACCATGTCCTTCTTCAAAGTGAGCGCTGCGAGCAGATAGAACGCAGCGGCCGGGATGAAGAACAGCACGACAGCCGACATCGACTGGCGCAGGCCTTCGCCATAGGCGGTGGCGCAGACAGCCTGCTGTTCCGCCGTGAGAGCAGAGAGATCGCGGCCGCGGCACACAGCAGTGGTGAGCACATCGCCCATGCCGCCTGCATCGATCTGCATCTTCATGAACATGTCAGAGAGGATGCCGACGATCTGCGGGCCGAGGCCGTTGCCGATCAGCGCGATGATGAAGAGCAGGATCGCGATCGCCGAAGCGCGCGAACGCTGGGACACCACGCCCTGCCCGATCGTGTATTGCGCGCCGAGATAGGCGTAGTGGCAGGCAGCGCCGAGGCCCCAGACGATGATCTGTGGCACGCCCGGCTCCATGTAGAAGCCGAAGATGTAGAGCGGGATCGCAAGGCCCAAGCCGACGGCGGGGATCCATGCGACGGCCGTGGCCGAGCGTGGCGACAGCTTCTCGGTGAGGAAGCCGCCGAGGAAGGTGCCGACCGCCGAGATAAGCGACAGAGGCACAGCATACTGCAGGGCGAACTCCGCCGGCGGCATGCCGTGAACGCGGAACATCATCAGCGACTGGAAGCCAAACAGGCCATACCCAACCAGCGCGACGAGGGACGCGCCGACCGCCATCGTCCAGAACGAGGCTTTGGAGCCGAGTTCCTTCAGGGTTTCGACGATGCTGGCCTTTTGCACGCGTTGCGTGCCCGGCGGGTCGGAATAGCCGCGTGGCGGCTCCTTCACCGTCAGGAAGAGGATGAGCGCGACCAGCAGGCCCGGCAGGCCGAGGACGATGAAGGCGAAACGCCAGCCGAAATTCTGGCCCCACCCGAGCTGTTCGTGAACATCGGGCATGCCGAACATCGAGAAGAAGCTCACGACCGCTTCGTCGCTCACGCCCAGCAGCAAGCCGCCGAAGCCTGCAGCCAAAGCGCCGCCGAGCGTCACGCCCATGGCGAAGATGCCGAGCGCATTGGCCCTGCTCTTTGGCTTGAAGTAATCGGCAATGATCGAGTTTGACGGCGGCGTGCCGCCCGCTTCACCGATGGCGACGCCGATACGCGCCACCAGAAGGAAGACGAAACTGGAAGCGAAGCCGCACAGCGCGGTCATCAGCGACCAGACAGCGATACAGAGCGCCATGATGGCGACGCGGTTGTAACGGTCGGCGGCAATGGCGATCGGAATGCCCATCAGCGCGTAGAACAGCGCGAACGGAGGCCCGTTGAGGAAGCCGTATTCCGTGTCGGTGAGCCCGAACTCCGCAACGATCGGAGGCGCGAGAATGCCGAGCAGGTTCCGGTCGATGAAGTTGAGCGTGTAAACGAGTGTAAGCGATATCAGCACGTAGCCGCGATAGCTCGCAGTGCCGTAATTCTGTCCGCCGGCCGGGGCATCGCCCGCCGACATAGGTGCAACTGCCAAAACAGACCTCCCGCCGGCGGCTTCCCGCGCCGTTCCGGTGAGCACCCTAGCTACGATCGATGAGTGGGCAAGCGCGAGGTTTCTACTGCGCTGCAGCATACACGCGACGAGCACAGAGCGGCTGCTCTGCTTGTTTCTGCTTGCCGCTACGTGCGCTTGCGATGGATCAGATGAGTCCCTTGGACTTCATGCTGATGGTTTCTTTCGCGCCCACGACAAGGTGATCGTGGACCTTGATCTCTAGCGGCGCGAGGGCGCGCTCGATTTCGCGTGTGAGGTCGATGTCGGCGCGCGAGGGCGTCGGGTCGCCCGACGGGTGATTGTGAACGAGGATGATCGAAGAGGCCGAGAGCTCGAGCGCGCGGCGGGCGATCTCGCGCGGATAGACGGGGGCATGGTCGACCGTGCCCTGCCCGACTTTCTCGTCCGCTATCAGCTTGTTCTTGCGATCAAGATAGAGGACGCGCGCCTGTTCCGACTTCTCGTGCTTTATCTTGAGGCTGACATAGTTGAGCAGCGCCGCCCAGTTGGAGATGACCGGGCGGTCCAC
The DNA here is from genome assembly GCA_965229115.1 of Hyphomonadaceae bacterium. Taxonomy (GTDB): domain Bacteria; phylum Pseudomonadota; class Alphaproteobacteria; order Caulobacterales; family Hyphomonadaceae; genus UBA7672. The sequence goes on from CBDDIR010000003.1 coordinate 3,376,390, forward strand.
GATCTCGTCGCGGGCGGCTTGCTGCATCAGGAGATTGGCGGCGCGGATGTAGGCGGCGGCGGTCTCGCCTATGCCCTTCACTTCCATCAGGCGTTCGGGCGAAGCGCCGAGGGCGGCCGAGACGGTGCCGAACTTGGCAATCAGTTCCTTGGCGATGGGCTTGGTGTCGATGCGAGGGATGAAGGCGCAGAGGAGGAGTTCGAGCAGCTCGTAATCGCGCAGGGCCGAACCGTCGCCTTCCATGATGCGCTGGCGCAGCCGTTCGCGATGGCCGTGATAGTGCTTGGTCGGCCCTTCGGCCGTTCCGCTTTTCGATTTCCCCCCGCCGTCCCCCATCTGTCTCCGTCAGCCCATCTCGCCGGAGGTGTGAGGGGTGTGTGCGCCGGTGGGCGACTGGGTGAAGATCTCGACGCCCGTTTCGGTGATGCCGATCGAGTGCTCGTACTGCGCGGAGAGCGAACGGTCGCGCGTGACGGCCGTCCAGCCATCCGACAGCAGCGCCACGTCGGAGCGGCCGAGATTGATCATCGGTTCGATGGTGAAGATCATGCCGGGCAGAAGCTGTTCTCCATGACCGCGGCGGCCGAAGTGCAGGATGTTCGGCGCATCGTGGAAGACCTGGCCGAGGCCGTGGCCGCAGAAGGCTTCGACGACGGAATAGCGCTGGCGTTCGGCGTGTTCCTGGATGGCGGCGCCGATGTCGCCGAGACGAGCGCCGGGCTTCACGGCCTCGATGCCTTTCATCATGCACTCGTACGTGACGTCCATCAGGCGCATGGCTTTGCGCTTCACGCCGCCGACCGAGTACATGCGCGAGGTGTCGCCGTGCCAGCCGTCGACGATGACGGTGACGTCGATGTTGACCACGTCGCCTTCCTTGAGCGCTTTCGCGCCGGGGATGCCGTGGCACACGACATGGTTCACCGAGGTGCAGACCGTGTGGCGATATCCCTTGTAGAAGAGGCAGGCCGGAATGCCGCCATTGGCGAGCACGAATTCGCGGGCGAGATCATCGAGCGTGGACGTCATCACGCCGGGCACGACGTGAGCGACGAGCATGTCGAGGCATTCGGCAGCGAGGCGGCCGGCCTTGCGCATGCCGGCGAAGCCTTCGGGGCCATAAAGCTTGATCTGGCCGGTGTTGCGCGGGGGCGCTTCGGCGGCGTCGATGAATCCGGATGTGGTCATGTTCAAAGTCTCAGGCTTAAGGCCGTTGGGCCTACCGTGGGGTCCATTATAGCACGCCGGGCAAACGTTGCGAATGCGGGGCAAATCCGGCCTGAAATGGCCGGAAGCGGCTAGTTCATCCGGGATTTGCGCTTGGGCGGTTCGGGGGCGAAGGGCTTGGGCAGCGGCATGGCCGGCACGCCCTCGTCGATCAGGTCTTTCGCCACATCGGGCGTCACCTCGCCCCAGACGGGACGGTGTTCGGTCTCGCCGTAGTACATGGCGCGCGCTTCGTCCGCGAACTTGTCGCCGACATAGTCGTGGGTGGTTTCGATGTGCTGGCGGATTTCGGCGGCGGCTTTTGCGGCGGCGACTTCCGGCGACACGGCCTTATCGGACGAGCGCACGGACGGGGCCATGATCTGCTTCTTCACCTCGTGCGAGCCGCACACGGGGCATTCGACGAGCTTCTTCTTGCGCTGCTTGTCATACGCTTCGGAGTTCGAGAACCAAGCCTCGAACTCATGTTCCCCCACACACTGGAGAGAATAGCGGATCACGTCAGTCGATGTCCTTTCAGATGGTCGTATCTAGGCCAGCAGCGGGTCGAGCTTGCCGGCGCGGTCGAGGTCGTGGATGTCATCCGAGCCGCCGACATGGCGATCGTTGATGAAGATCTGCGGATAGGTGGTGCCGGACGAACGCTGGATCATCTCGCGGCGCTTATCCGGATCATCGCCCGCATGATACTCGATGAAGTCGACGCCCTTGGAGGCCAGCAGCGCTTTCGCGCGCGTGCAGTAGCCGCAGTACTCACGGGTGTAGATTTCAACGCGCGCCGACACCGGCAACTCCTGATCCAAATCTGGTCAGCCATTCTGGAAGAGAGAGGCTGAATAACTCACGAATCCAAAGCGGTTAGTCTCTGGAATCGTTCCAAATCTATATGGTGACTGCCCGCGGGGCCGCAACACGGGCGAGTGTGACGACATCGACGCATGCCGCTCCGGCACGCCTGAGCGCCCGGGTACAGGCCTCTGCGGTGGCTCCGGTGGTCAGAACATCATCAACCAACAGGACTTTCCGGCCCCGGATGAGCTTCTCCCGCGAGCCGCGGACCTGGAAAGCGCCCTGCACATTCCGGCGGCGGCCCTCGGCGGAGAGGCCGCCCTGGATAGGGGTGGCCTTGGTGCGCTTGAGGGCGTCGACCGAGAGCTGCACGCCGCTCGCCCGCGAGATGGCGGCGGCGAGCCAGGCCGACTGGTTGAAGCCACGGCGGACGAGGCGGAAGTAATGCAGCGGGACCGGCACGATCAGATCGGCGTCGGCGAGCTGGTCGCGGGCTGCGTTGGCCATCCAGCCGCCAAGGACGGAAAGGCCATCCCGCCTGCCCTGATATTTGAGGCTGAGCACGAGGTCGCGGGAGGTGTCGCCATAGATGAGCGCGGCGCGGGCGCGATCGTAGAGCGGCGGGCTGGCGAGGCAGGCGCCGCAGACCTGGCCGGGATCGACGGCGATCTCGAAAGGCGTTCCACAGCGGGCGCAGAGCGGGTCGGTGAGGAATTGCAGCTTGGCCCAGAGATTGGGCTCCAGCGCGCCGGGGCCGGGGACTTCGCGGTTGGTGAGCAGCGAGCGTTGCGGCCAGATCAGCGTGGCGAGGCCCGGTCCGCGCTTGTGTCGCTGCGCCTTACGCTTTGCGCGCACCCTATTATTTGCTTGAGGGGTCGCTACATAGCCAGGCGATGACTGATCCAACCCCTACTCCCCCCGTGAAGCCGTCAGACCCGATGCGGATCTTTGACCGCAGCCTGCATGCGCAGAGGCGCGCGCGGGCGGCGGCTGGCTTCGGGGATTACTCTTTCCTGAAAAAGCTGGCGGCGGAAGACATCGCGTTTCGTTTGTCGGCGATCAATCGGAAGTTTGATCGCGTGCTCGATCTGGGCGCGCATGACGGCACACTCGCCCGTACGTTGAAAGCCGATTCGATTGTCGCCGGGCGGTTGGGCGAGATTGTCTCGACCGACTTGTCGGCTGCGTTCGGTCATCAGGTGGCGGATGAAGAAGCGCTGCCCTTCCCCGAGCAATCGTTCGACCTGATCGTGTCGGCGCTGTCGCTGCACTGGGTGAACGATCTGCCGGGCGCGCTGATCCAGATACGTCGGGCGCTGAAGCCGGATGGATTGTTCATTGCGGCTGTGCTGGGCGGGCGGACGCTGACGGAGCTGCGCCAATGCCTGTTGGCGGCGGAGGAAGAGATCCGCGGCGGGGCGATGAACCGTGTATCGCCGATGATGGATGTGGTCGATGCGGCTGGCCTGCTGCAGCGGACGCAGTTCGCGATGCCGGTGGCGGACAATGATGCGCGGACGGTGCGCTACTCGCATCCGTTCAAGCTGTTGGGTGACTTACGCGGCATGGGCGAGACGGCGGCTTTTGCGAACCGCTCTGGGCCGCCGCTGACGCGGGGCATTCTGATGCGCGCGCTGGAGATCTATGCGCAGCGCTTCTCCGATCCGGATGGTCGCGTGCGGGCGACGTTCGAGTTCGTCACGCTGTCGGGCTGGGCGCCGGGGCCGGATCAGCCGGTCGCAAAACGTCCGGGCAGCGCGAGCGTGCGGCTGGCCGATGCGCTGGGCGTGAAGGAACGCAATGCAGGCGAGAAGACAGGGCCGAAGGGCTAGTTGTTGAAGCCCTGGGCGTTCAGCTTCGTGAAGGTGGTGTTGGTTTTCGACCCCATCACCGTGGCGCCGCCAACGATCGCGATCGAGACAACGCCGGCGATGATGCAATACTCGATGACGGTCGCACCTGACCGGTCCTTGAGTACGCGAAGCAGCTTCTGGAAGGTTTTCATGCGCGTCCCGCCTTCGACCAATCTATGAATTGCTCGAACAGGGGTAGATCGGCCTCAGGAGCTGGGTAGCTCCTGATTTCCCCGGCCGAGACCCATGCGAGCTGCTGCCCCTCCAGGGCTTGAACCTCGCCTTCCCAGCGCCGGACGAGAAACACCGGCATGAGAAGATGGAAGTTTTCATAGGCATGCGAAGCGAACGAGAAAGCGGTCATGTCGGCTTCGGCAACGCAAACGCCCAGCTCTTCCACCAGTTCGCGCGCGAGCGCGCCCTGGGGGCTTTCACCGGCTTCGACCTTGCCGCCTGGGAATTCCCAGAGACCCGCCATCGCTTTTCCCTTGGGCCGCTGCGCAAGCAGCAAACGCCCATCACTTCGCACCAACGCCACCGCGGCTACTAGAACCAACGGACGTGCGCGCGAGTGTTCTGTCATGACGAGGTGAATTTCGGGTTCAAGGCGCGGAATTAACTTCTGTAGGCGCCGTTTATCTTCACGTAACCATCGGTGAAATCGCAGGTCCAGACACGCGCTTTTCCTGAGCCAACGCCCACATCCACGCGGATGAAGACCTCCTGGCCGGACACGGTCCTGGTGGCTTTTTCTTCCGAGTATTCGGGTGCGCGGGCGCCGTCCTTGGCAACGAGATGGTCACCGAACCAGAGCGCGATGCGGTCGCGTTCGACCGGCTCGGCCGTCTTGCCAACGGCCATGACGACCCGGCCCCAGTTGGCGTCGCCGGCTGCGATGGCGGTCTTCACCAGTGGCGAGTTGGCGATCGAGCAGGCGATGACTTTTGCCGACGCGTCGCTGGCGGCGCCTTCGACGGTGATCTCGATGATCTTGGAGGCGCCCTCCCCGTCACGCACGATCTGCGTGGCGAGATCGAGCAGGACGCGGTGCATGGCTTCGATGAAGCCTTCGAGGCGCGGGTCTGCCGGATCGTCGATCGGCTCGCCGCCGGCAGCGCCTGTTGCGAAGAACAGCAGCGTATCGGAGGTCGAGGTGTCGCTGTCGACAGTGATGCAGTTGTAGGTGATGTCGCCGAGCTTCGAGATCAGCGCCTGGCAGACTTTGGGCCCGAGCGCTGCGTCGGTGAACATGTAGTTGAGCGTCGTCGCCATGTTGGGCTGGATCATGCCCGAGCCCTTGGCGACGCCGACGATCGCGACATTGCGGCGATTGAGATCGACGACCTCGCCCGCGGCTTTCGCGAACGTATCCGTCGTGCGGATGCAGTTGGCGACCTTTTCCCAGTCGGGCGCGCCGAGCTTGCTCCAGACGGTTTCAACGCCGCCCGAGATGATGTGCGGCGGCATCGGCTCGCCGATCACGCCGGTTGCGGAGATGAAGACTTCACCGTCCTTGCAGCCGGACATCTTCACGGCGGACGCAACCGTCGCGCGGTTCTTTGCGATGCCGGCAGCGCCGGTGAATGCGTTAGAATTGCCCGTGTTGACGACCAGCACGCGCGCACGTCCGCCACCATTCTTCAAGTTGGCGCGGCACAGGTCCACATCGTCCGAACGCGTCGACGAGTTGGTGAAGATGCCGCCGACAGATGCGCCTTCCGGGAAATGCACGACCAGCAGATCATCGCGCACCTTGCCCTTGTAGAGACCCAGCGAGTGCGTGGTGATCTCGATGCCGCCCACCTTCGGCAGGACCGGGAACCGCTCTGGCGCAAGCGGCGAAACGGGCAAGTCCATATTGCTGGCCAAGTGGTCTGACTTTCTATTGTGGCGTTGGTGTCGTGGCCGGCGGCGTCGCCGGAGCAGGCGTCGTAGCGGGCGCTGATGCAGGCGGTGTGACAGCCGGCTTCGGCGCTGCAGGCTTGGGTTGCGCGGGCGCAGGCGTGGCCGTTGCTGGTGCGGTGGTAGCCGGAGCAGGCGCTGGGGTTGCGGGCGCGGGTGTTGCTGCAGCGGGCGCCGGCGTGCTGGGCGCGAGCGCTTCCGTCGACGGAGCGGCTGGCGTCGGCGTAACAGGCGCGGGCTTGGCCGGCGCTGGCTTGGGTTCGGCCGGCGCATCGAGACGTGAATTGCGTGGGCTGGTCTTCTTGCTGATCTCGGCTTCGCTGCGCAGCTGCTTGAGGATTTCCTCAAGCTGCGTGCGGCGAAGGAATTGCACGATGGGCCCGCGCAGCTCCTCAAGCGAGGGCGGAGACTCCTTGCGCACTTCGTCGATCTTCACGACGTGCCAGCCCATCTGGTCTTCGAACGGGCGGGAGATGCCGCCGCTGGGCGTTTCGCGGATCACCTTCGCAAACTCCGGCGTCGCATCGTCGGCGGTCATGTAGCCGAGATCGCCGCCATCCATGCGTGTCGCCTGGTCGGTGGAACGCTTGGAGGCCAGGACGGTGAACTCCGCCCCGGCCTTCAGCTCGGCCACCACCTGGTCGATTGCCTGTTTGGTAGGCGCCAGGATGTGGCGGACATGCGCCTCGTCGCCCAGCACCAGAAGCTGGACCTGGGCGTCGTACATCTTGCGGATCGCGGCCTCGTCGACCTTGTCGTCGGCGATGTGCTCGAGAAGGATGTTGCCGAGGATGTTGTCGCGCGCCGTCTGCAGCCGGTGCTGCGATTCCGGCTCCTCATCGAGACCGCGGCTGAGGGCCTCCATGGCCAGCAGCTTGATCTCGATCAGCTGGTCGAGGATTTCGTTGAACTCTGCACTTTCAGGTTCCAGCCGTTCATTGTCCCGGATCAGGCCCTTCATCCGGGCCTCCATCTCGACGTCCGAGACGTAGATGATCTGGCCGTTGACGGTCGCCGCCTCGGCGGACGGGTCAACGCTCACGCTTTCCCTTTCGGAAGGCGCCTGCTCCCCGCCACAGGCGGTCAGGGCAAGCGCGGCCATCAGGGCGGCAGCTGCGACGCCCTGCCATTTGGGAAGGGGGCGTGTCCAAAAAGCCATTCCCGGGTTCCTCAAGCTGTTAAAGCTGTCTTCAGGCGGTCAGGGCTACCAGTGCCAAGATTGACACTGGGTAAGCTGGTCCTTACGTCTCGCCGATGCGCAAGTCGAGGGCGTTTCCCCGGTGGTTTTCCGAGGAATTTCCGCGTCATGGCGTTGTCGTAGCCGAGGCCGGATAATTCCCCCGGATACACTATATATCGAGGGGCCCGCGACCATCGCGGCAGACTGGCAGCGGAATATCGTAATGCTCGGGATCGCCACCAAACTCTTTGGCTCCGTCAACGAACGTAAAATCCGGCCCTACAAGGCGATCATCCAGCGCATCAATGCCCTGGAACCGGTCACCGAGGCCCTCTCGGACGAGGCGCTGAAGCAGCGCACCCGGGACTTCCGCCAGCAGGTCGCCAACGGCGCCAAGCTCGACGACATCCTTCCCGAAGCCTTCGCCACTGTCCGCGAGGCCTCGAAGCGCACGCTCGGCCTGCGTCATTTCGACGTGCAGCTGATCGGCGGCATGGTTCTCCACAAGGGCGGCATCTCGGAGATGCGCACGGGTGAAGGCAAGACCCTGGTCGCCACCGCGCCGGTCTATCTCAACGCCCTGGAAGGCCGCGGCGTCCACGTCATCACCGTCAACGACTACCTCGCCAGCCGCGACGCGGACTGGATGGGTCAGGTCTATCGCTTCCTCGGCATGTCGGTCGGCAAGATCGTGCACGGCCTCGACGACGCGCAGCGCCGCGCGTCCTACGCCTGCGACATCACCTACGGCACCAACAACGAGTTCGGCTTCGACTATCTGCGCGACAACATGAAGTACTCGCTGGCCGACATGGTGCAGCGCGGCCACCGCTTCGCCATGGTCGACGAGGTCGACTCCATTCTGGTCGACGAGAGCCGCACGCCGCTCATCATCTCCGGCCCGACGGACGACCGTTCGGATCTCTACATCTCGATCGACGCGATCATCCCGTCGCTGACGGCTGAAGACTACACGCTCGACGAGAAGCAGCGCTCGGTCGTTTACTCCGAGAGCGGCAACGAGAAGATCGAAGACCTGATGGTGCAGGCCGGCATCCTGCAGGGCTCGCTCTACGAGCCGGCGAACATCACGCTCGTCCACCATGCGAACCAGGCGCTGCGCGCCCACAAGCTGTTCCAGAAGGACAAGGACTACATCGTCAAGAACGGCGAAGTGATGCTCATCGACGAGTTCACCGGCCGCATGATGCAGGGCCGCCGCCTCTCCGAAGGTCTCCACCAGGCGATCGAGGCGAAAGAGAAAACCAAGATCCAGCCCGAGAACCAGACGCTGGCGTCGATCACCTTCCAGAACTACTTCCGCCTGTACGACAAGCTGTCGGGCATGACGGGTACGGCGTCGACGGAAGCTGCGGAATTCCAGGACATCTACAAGCTGGAAGTCACCGAGATCCCGACCAACCGCAAGATCCAGCGTATCGACGAAGACGACGTCGTGTACCGCACGGCCAAAGAGAAATACAAAGCCATCATCACCGACATCCGCGATTGCGTGCGCCGCAAGCAGCCGGTGCTCGTCGGCACGGTGTCGATCGAGAAGTCGGAAGTTCTCTCCAACCTGCTCTCGGCCGAGAAGATCCCGCACCAGGTTCTCAACGCGCGTCACCACGAGCGTGAAGCCCACATCATCGCGCAGGCCGGCGTGCCGGGCTCGATCACGGTCGCCACCAACATGGCCGGCCGCGGCACCGACATCCAGCTCGGCGGCAACCTCGAAATGCGTATCGAGGAAGAGACCGCCTCCAAGGTCCAGACGCTGGGCCGCGAGCTGACCGAGGAAGAAGCCAAGGCGCTGCACGACACGATCGCAGCCGAGATCAACGCGAAGAAGGCCGAAGCGCTTGCCGCCGGCGGCCTCTACGTTCTCGCGACCGAGCGTCACGAAAGCCGCCGCATCGACAACCAGCTGCGCGGTCGTACCGGCCGTCAGGGCGACCCGGGCCGCTCGAAATTCTACATCTGCCTCGAGGACGATCTGCTCCGCATCTTCGCGGCCGAACGTCTCGACAGCATCATGCGCACGCTGGGCATCCAGGAAAACGAGGCGATCACCCACAAGTGGATGAACCGCGCCCTCGAGACCTCGCAGAAGCGCGTTGAGCAGCGCAACTTCGAGATCCGCAAGAACCTGCTGAAGTTTGACGACGTCACGAACGACCAGCGCAAGGCGATCTTCGAGCAGCGCATCGAGTTCATGCGCGCCGCCAGCGTCGCCGACACCGTGACGGAGATGCGCCATCAGCTCATCAACGACATCTGCCTGCGCCACATGCCGGAGAAGGCTTACCAGGATCAGTGGAACATCGCTGACCTGGAAGAAGAGATGACCGACGTGCTCGGCGTCGCCCTTCCGATCCGCGAATGGTCGAACGAGGAAGGCGCAGCCACGGCTGAAGTCGCCGCCAAGGCCGTCGCTGCAACCGACGACTTCTACGCCCGCAAGACCGCCGCCGTTGGCGAAGAGCGCATGCGCTGGCTCGAGAAACAGGTCCTGCTGCAGGAAGTCGACACGCGCTGGCGTGAACACCTCTGGCATCTCGACCAGCTGCGTTCGGTCATCCACCTGCGCGGCTATGCGCAGCGCGATCCGCTGAACGAGTTCAAGAACGAAGCCTTCACCCTGTTCGAGCGTCTGCTCAGCGACCTGCGTGCGGGCGTTACCCGCGTGCTGATGCGCGGCCAGTTCGTGACCGAACAGCCTCCGGGCGCCGACGCCGGCGAAACGCCTCAGCCGCAGCAACTGGCTTCGCGTCCGCAGCCTGCCCCGCAGCAGGCCGCTCCGCCGCCGCAGGAACCGGAGCCGCAAGCGTCCGCGAATACGATGCCGGCCGCCTGGGCTTCGACGCCGCGCAACGCGCCCTGCCCGTGCGGTTCGGGCAAGCGCTTCAAGAACTGCCATGGCGACGTGACGGCTGTCGCCCGCGCCTAAGCGACCAACACGATAAAGACAGAAGCCCCGGAAGCGTAATGCCTCCGGGGCTTTTTCTTATCCGGCTGCGGGAGCCGCTTCAGGCTCTTCCTTGATGCCGAGCAGGTGCGGCGTCAGCAGCGGGAAGACCCCGAGCACGGCGATGCACGCGCCCAGCATCACGGTGTTGGAAACGCCGATCGCTTCGGCGACCCAGCCGGCGATCAGGATCGAGACCGTCATCCCGAGCCCGCTCACCACCTGGTTGAAGCCATTGGCGCGGGCCAGCTCTTCCTCGGGCAACAGCTTCTGCTGCAGGCTCACCGACAGCACCATGAAGATCATGATGCCGAAGTCGCCGAGCAGTTGCTGCAGCGACAGGAAGAGCAAGGCCCAGTCCTTGAACGCCGCTGCGAGCACCAGCATCAGCAGGCCGACGACGCTGAAGCAGAAGCCCGCCACGATCGCCGGGCCATAGCCGATCGCCCTGGCCAGCGGCCTTGCGCACAACGATCCCAGCAAGGCGCTGAAGCCGCCGACCGAGATCATGATGCCGATCACCGACGGCGCCATGTGCAGCTCACGCAGCAGGAACACCATCAGCGTGGCGAAGAAGAAGCCGCCGGAGATGTACCAGAAGAAGCTGCCCGAGATGATCGCGCGCAGCGGGCGGCATCGCCAGACCGCCGAGAAGCCGACGACGATATCCGCCTTCAGTCCCGCCCACACATTCGGACGCGCGGCTGCTTCGGCTGTCGCCTCCTCCGTCGCCTGGCCCTGCTGCTTGGGAATGCGCCACAGCCAGAACGCCGACCAGATGAAGGTCAGCGCATCGGCGACCATCGCGAACGGCGCCGTGAGCAGATCGACGAGTATCCCCGCCGCCCCCGGTCCCGTCAGCTCTGCGATCGACTCCGTCGCCTGCAGCCGCGAGTTGGCTTCGACCAGATGGTCCTTGCCCACCAGCCGCGGCAGGATCGACACATCGGCATTCTGGAACAGCGCACTCGCCAGCCCGACGCCCGCAGCGAGCAGGCACAGCAGCGGGAAGTTGAGCCACCCGAAATACCACGCCAGCGGCACCGCGATCACCAGTGCGAAGCGCACCAGATCCATCGTCACCATCAGCCGCGTCTTGTTGGAGCGCTCGACGAACCCGCCGCCGAACAGGCCGGCGAGCACATAGGGCGCATAGCTCAACGCGGAGAGAACAGCCGCCTCCCAAGGCGTCACCAACAGCACGCTCACCGCGATGATCGGGATGGTGGTGCGCGTAATCCGGCTGCCGAACGCAGACAGCATCTGCGCCGCCCACAGCCGATTGAAGTCAGCGTGTCGCCATAGCGGCGAGGAACGCTTCAGAAATTCGAACATTGGATGTTTCCATAAGTGTCACGCGCGAGCGTCTTTCGACGCACGCATCAATGGCGCGAAGGCCAGGCCAGGCAGGTCCCTGGCGCGAACTAGAGGGTGACGACACTCATAGGCATTCCCCGGTTTGGAGCGGGCGAGCTTCTGATCCTGTTCCTGACACAAGTCAATCGGCCGGAACGAACACACCGCGAACCCGTTGCTTTCCCGACACCCTGAAACAAGGAACGAAACGCCATGGGCCAGACCAAAAGAGCCAAGGAACAACCCGAGCAACAACTGTTCGAACAGCTGGAGCGCGTGCGCGCCGGCATGATGGGCATTGAGGGCTCGACCAGCCACATGCAGCCGATGGGACACATCGCTGACGCGGACGATGCCGCGCGCCTGTGGTTCTTCACCTCACGCTCGAGCGATCTCTTCCGCGAAATCGGCGAAGGCAAGCACGCGCACTTCTGCGTTGTCGGCCGCGACCAGGATTACCACGCCTGCCTGATGGGCCATCTCGCGGAGAACCGTGATCCGGCGAAGATCGACCTCTACTGGTCCGACATCGTCGCCTCGTGGTTCAAGGGCAAAAACGATCCGGATATTGCGCTGCTCGAATTCGACCTGCTCGACGCTGCCATCTGGGCCTCGACCAAGAACCCGATCCGCTTTGCCTGGGAAGTTCAGACCGCGAAGAACTCAGCCAAGGAGCCGGATGTCGGCACGCGCGCTCACGTCGACTTCACCAAGCCGAAGGGCTCGCCGGCCCGCGAAGACGCTGACAAGCGCCACTAGCAAACCAGCCTTCTGAACAAGCATCGCCGCCGGAATTAGAATGTTCCGGCGGCGAATTCTTTGGTTTATCGGGCAGAAATCCGCTTCGTCGCCAGATTGTCGTCACACTTGGCTTTAGGTTCACGCCGAGATTGACCTAACGTTTTCTGACAGTCTGTCGTCTGGAGTTGTGTTCCCGTGAAGCTTGTTCGTCTTGCGTCCCTCGCCGCACTCGCCGCCGTGCCCGCTCTGCCCGCCATGGCGCAGGAAGATAAATGGACAGGCGAAGGCGCCTTCAACGCCGGCTTCACCACGGGCAACACGGAAACGCGCGATGCGGGCGTTGGGCTCAAAGTGAAGCATGTCGGCGGCGAGTGGACCCAGCTCGGCGAATTCGTCTTCGACTATGGCGACAAGGACAAGGTGGAGAGCCGCAACCGCATCTTCGCCGCCGGCCAGGTCGATCGCTCCTTCGGCACGCAATGGAGCGCCTACACCCGCCTCACCGGCGAGCGCGACCAGTTCTCCGGCTTCGAGAACCGCTACTTCCTGGGTGTCGGCGCGGCCTTCAAGGCTGTCGACACGCCCACCACCAAATGGACGCTGGAAGGCGGCCCGGGTTACAAGGTGGATGAACTGCGCGGCACGCTCACGACGCCAGCTTCCACGGAAGAAAGCATTTCAGGCCGTGCGGCCTCGCGCTTCAGCCATGACTTCAACGAGCGCGTGAAGTTCACCGACACGACCGAGGTGGTTACATCCGACACCTCGACCCAGATCATGAACGGCGCGGCGCTCACCGCCAGCATCATGGGCAATCTCTCGGCCCGCGTGTCGTTCGACGTGCGCCACGACACAGATCCGCTGCCGGGCTTCGAGCCGACAGACACGACCACGAAATTCTCGCTGGTCTATAAGGTCGAGTAGGCGGGCTTACGCCCCGACGTCTCAGGCCAGGCCTTCACGGCCGATGGCGTAGAAGCGTTCCTTGCGCTGGGCGCGCAGGTCGTCCGGCGTCATGCCCGAAAGCGTCGACAGCGCTTCTTCGATGCCGTCGCCGACTTTCTCGATCGCGTCCTTCGGGTCGCGATGGGCGCCGCCCATCGGCTCGGAAATGATCGCATCGACGATGCGGAACTTCTCGAGATCCTGCGCCGTGATCTTCATCGCCTCGGCCGTGTCCTTCGCGCGCTTGGCGTCGTGGAACAGGATGGAGGCGGCGCCTTCCGGCGAGATCACCGAATAGACCGCGTGCTCCATCATCAGCACCTTGTTGCCGGATGCCAGCGCCACCGCGCCGCCCGAACCGCCCTCGCCCACGATCACCGAGATCATCGGCGTATCCAGCGTGAGGCACGCCTCGATGGACCGCGCCAGAGCTTCGGCCTGACCGCGCTCTTCGCCGCCCTTGCCTGGGAAGGCGCCCGACGTATCGACCAGTGCGATCACCGGCAGGTTGAAGCGGCCGGCCAGTTCGATCAGGCGCACCGCCTTGCGATAGCCTTCCGGCTTGCCCATGCCGAAATTGTGCTTCAGGCGCGTCTGCGTATCGCGGCCCTTCTCGTGCCCGATCACCACGACAGGCTTGCCGCGGAAGCGCGCGAGACCGCCCATGATGGCGTCGTCGTTCATAAACTTGCGGTCGCCGGCCAGTTCAACGAACTCTTCGAACAGCCCTTCGACATAGTCGAGGAAGTGCGGGCGTTCCGGATGGCGCGCGACCTGGGTTTTCTGCCAGGCGTTGAGATGCGTGTAGATCTGCTCGAGCTGCTTCTCGGCCTTCTCGCGCAGCTTGCCGACTTCCTCCTCGACGGTCTCGCCGCCGGTCGCTTCGAGTTCAGCGATGCGCTTTTCGAGGTCCGCGACGGGCTTCTCGAAATCGAGGTAGGTGGCAACGGCCATGGGGAAGGCTCCGGCTATCGATGCGCGGAGATAGCGCCGGGGGGCCACCCCGGCAAGGTTCGAGAGCAAAAGCCTTTGATTTCAGGGTAAATCGCCCGGATTACGCCCTGCGCGAATCTTCCAGCAGCATGGCAGCGCCCTTCTCGGCGATCATCATGGTGGGCGAGTTGGTGTTCCCGCTGGTGATGTTCGGCATCACCGAAGCGTCGATCACGCGCAGCCCCTCGATCCCGATGACACGCAGCCGCTCGTCGACAACGGCGGACTTGTCGCCCGCCACGCCCATCTTCGCCGTGCCTACGGGATGGAAGATCGTGGTGCCGACATCGCCCGCCGCCTTCGCCAGTTCCGCGTCGGTGGTCAGCTGCGCGCCCGGCGTGAATTCCTCCGGCGAATACCGCTTCAGCGCAGGCTGGCCGACAATCTTCCGCACCAGCCGGATCGACTCGACCGCCGTGATCCGGTCGCTCTCCGTATCGAGATAATTCGGCTGGATCGACGGCGCGACTTCCGGGTCCGGCGACTTCGCATGGATCGATCCGCGGCTGTCGGGGCGCAGGTTGCAGACGCTGATGGTGATTGCCGGGAAGGAATGCATCGGCTCGCCGAACTTCGGCAGCGACAGCGGCTGGACGTGGAACTGCACGTTCGGCGTCTCATGCCGCTCATTGGTCTTTGCGAACGCGCCCATCTGCGACGGCGCCATCGTCATCGGGCCACGACGGCGCATGGCATAGTCGGCCGCCATCACGGGGCGGCGCAGCAGGTTGGCGTACTGCTCGTTCATCGTCGGCACGCCGCGCACCTTGTAGATTGGCCGCAGCTGCAGGTGATCCTGCAGGTTCTCGCCCACGCCCGGCAGATCATGCACCACCGGCAGGCCCAGCGCCTTGATCCGCCCGCCCTGTCCGATGCCGGACATCTCGAGGATCTTCGGCGTCTGCACCGCGCCTGCCGCCAGAATGATATTCGGCGCCCGCGAGACATTGTGCTCGACATCGTTCCGCTTCTCGCGGAACCACGACACGCCGACGGCGCGATTATTGTGCATCACCACATTCTCGACGAACGCGCCGGTGACCAGCTTCAGGTTCGGCCGCGTCTTCAGGATCGGCTTCAGGAAGCCACGCGCAGACGACCAGCGCACGCCCTCCTTCTGGTTCACCTGGAAATAGCCAACGCCGGTATTGTCGCCCGTGTTGAAATCCGACACGTGCGGAATGCCCGCCTGATCCGCCGCCTCCGCGAAGGCTTCCAGCACCTGCCAGCGCATCCGCGGATGCTCGACGCGCCATTCCCCGCCCGTGCCGTGATGTTCGCCGCCGGTCATGTGGTCCTGATGCTTCAGGAAGAACGGCTTCACATCATCCCAGCCCCAGCCGCTCAGCCCAAGCTGGCGCCAATGGTCATAGTCGGCCTTCTGGCCGCGCATGTAGATCATCGCGTTGATCGCCGACGACCCGCCGATCACCTTGCCACGCGGATACTTCAGCGACCGCCCGTTCAGCCCCGGCACCGGGTCTGTCTCGAACATCCAGTCAGCGCGCGGATTGCCGATCGCGAACAGATAGCCGACCGGAATGTGGAACCAGATCCAGTTGTCATTGCCGCCCGCTTCCAGCAGCAGCACGCGGTTCTTCGGGTCAGCCGACAGCCGGTTGGCCAGCACGCAGCCGGCCGATCCCGCACCGACAATGATGTAATCGAAGCTCTCGCTCATGAGCCGCACAATCCCCGGAGAGAGTAAAGGATCAACCCACTTCGCGTCTCCGTTGACCCCGCCTCCCTTCATCCGGTTGACGAAACGGCACGCTTGACCGCCAGCACGGCCCTGCCCATCGTGAAAAACAAAGACTTTGGGAGAGAAACATGCGGCTTACCACTACCCTGCTCGCAGGCCTCAACGCGATTGCGCTTTCCGGCTGCATGGTCTCCGTCACCGAGACCCAGCGCCCGCCAGCCATCCACGCCCAGCCCTTCGCCCCGCCGATGGAGCACGGGGCGATCCGCAACGACCAAGCCGAACACCACACGCTCTCGCGCGAACGCCTCAACGCGCTCGACGCCACGATGAAGAAATACATCACCGACGAAAAGCTCGGCGGCGCCGTCATCAAGATCAAGCAGGGCGGCCGCGAAGTCTTCTCGGAGGCCTATGGCTGGCGCGATCGCGAAGCCAGCATTCCGATGCAGCAGGATACGATCTTCCGCATTGCCTCGCAGACCAAGGCGCTGACCTCCGTCTCGATCATGATGCTGATGGAAGAAGGCAAGCTCGTCCTCGACGATCCGCTCGGCAAGTTCATGCCGGAATGGCAGAAGACCACCGTCGCTGTCGCCAACAAGAGCGGCGGCTATGACACCGTGCCCGCCAAGCGCCCGATCACCATCCGCGACCTGCTCTCCCACACCGCCGGCATCTCGTATGGCAACGGCCCCGGCGAGAAAGCCTGGCGCGATACAGGCGTATTCGGCTGGTATTTCGCCGACAAGAACGAGCCTGTCTCCGCCGTCGTCGCGAAAATGGCCAAGCTCCCCATGGCGGCGCAGCCCGGCGAGCAGTGGGTCTATGGCTACAACACCGACATCCTCGGCGTACTGGTCGAGAAGCTGTCCGGCAAATCGCTCGACGTGTTCTTCAAGGAGCGCCTGATCGATCCGCTCGGCATGGTCGACACCGCGTTCTGCCTGCCCACCGACAAGACCAACCGCCTCGCCGTGGTGTACTCCGCCAAGAACGGCAAGACCGAACGCGCGCCGAACCCCGGCAAGTGGGAAGGCTCAGGCCATATCGGCCAGGGCCACTATGCCGGCGGCCCGTGCAAAGCCTTCGCCGGCGGCGCAGGCCTTCTCTCCACTGCGGGCGATTATTCGCGCTTCCTCGAAATGCTCCGCTCCGGCGGCACGTATGAGGGCAAGCGCTACATCTCGCGCGCCTCGGTTGATCTCATGTCGCACGACACGCTGGTGTCCGCGCCTTACCAGCCGGGCCAGGGCTTCGGCCTCGGCTTCCGCATCACCAAAGACCCGAGCCTGATGGGCAATCTCGGCTCGGTCGGCGATTACGGATGGGGCGGCGCCTATCACTCGACCTACTGGGTCGATCCGAAGGAAGACCTCACCGTCGTCTATATGACGCAGCTCATCCCGAATGACGGGCTCGAGGAGCAGACCAAGATCCGCGCCCTCATCTACTCGGCTCTGGAATAGCTATTTCACAGCCGAATAGCTGAACGTTCCGCACAGCGCAGTGTCTGGCTTTTCCGGAGGCCAGCCATCGCCTGTGAAGGCCGCGATGGTGAGCACTTCGCCCTGCGAGTCCGTGTGGGGATAGACGGCGAAGATGTAGGGCTTGTCGCACAGCCCGCCATTCGGCGTGCCCGGCGGAATGGTCTCGCCTTCCACCGTGTACATCTCGACATCGCCGACATCGACAGTGCCGGACGCATTCGGGAACACACTCTTCCAGTCATAGACCGGATCGCCCATGCCGGCCCCGCCCGACACCATCACCGTCTCGTACTTGATGCCGTTCTCGAACGCGAAGGTCGCGCCCGGCGGCAGGTTGATCGATTGCTGAGGCGTCGGCGTGACGGTCAGCTTGCCCGGCGTGAAACTCATCGCCGTCTTCGACATCGCCTCATAGACCTTGGGCGGACCGACGGGCGCTGCCTCGAACGGCACGCTGGGATCATCCTGCCCCATCTCTTCCGGCGTCGGCGCAACGGCGGCCGTCTCGGTCGCAGGTTTCGTTTCGGGCTGACAAGCCGCCAGCGCCAACAGCGAAGCAGAAGCGAGAATCAGGACGCGCATCGGTTTCTCCTCGATTGATGAGGAAGCTAGTCCGCTTGCACCGGCTAAACCAGCCCGATGCTGCGTACTTACCTGTAGGGAGCCTTCGTCTCGAACTCCTTGCAGGGCTCCACGCGGGCCCTCAGAGCTTCCACGGATTCACCGGACAACTTTGCCGTCTCGGCCGCGACATCCGCTTTCACCTTGGCAGGTTCGCCATAGGTCGGCTGGGCGACGACATATCGCTCCCAGGCGTCAGAGAGTGTTCCGAGGTCGAGCAATATTGACCCGCGCGCCTTCATGTCGGCGGGGACCAGCGCCTTGCGCGCAGCCGTGCAGGCCACCGCGTTCTCGCGCGAGACATCGTCCTGGATCGTAAAGCCGGCATCCTGCGCCAACGCAGCGCCGCTTACGGCCAGCGACGCAACGGCAAACAAAAACAGGCGCATCCGGATCCTCCGAAGCGCCTGTCTTGTCGTGTCATGCTGGCGGAATGAAGGCCGAAACCAGCCCTACTTCACCAGACCGAGGCTGCGCGCCATCACGTGGAAGATCTCGTTCTGCTCGACAGCGCCCGAGAACAGGTTGGCGCCCGGTCCGCCGGCGAAGATCGCAACGTCTTCGCCGCCATGCGTTTCCGAACCCAGCGGCACCAGCGACTGCTGCAGGAACCCCAGAGCGGTCGTGTCGACATTCGTCAGGTCCGGACGATCGCACAGCCATTTGCCGTCCGGCTGCGCCTTGCACACCGAACCCGGGCCGTTGGCGAAGGACAGCGTGGTGTAGGGCTTGCCGTCGCGCGCTTTCACCATCGCACCGCCCTCTTTCACGAGGCCGAGGATCGGATTGCCGCGATCGGGATAGCCCTGCATCACCAGCGTGTGGCTGTGGTCAGCCGTCACGATGATCAGCGTGTCGTTCGGATCGGTCGCCGCAACAGCCGCAGCCACCGCCTCATCCAGCGCCTTGGCGTCGCCCAGCGCGCGCTGTGCATCGCCTGCGTGCAGCGCATGGTCCACGCGGCCGCCTTCAACCATCAGCACATAGCCCTTGCCGCTCTGCGACAGGCGCGTGATCGCCGCCGTGGTCATCTCCGCGATCGACGGCTCGCCCTTGCCGTCCTTGGCGCGGTCGAGTTCGTACTGCATGTGCGACGGCTCGAAGAGGCCGAAGATCTGGCCCGTGCCTTTCCAGTCAAACGCCTGGAAGCCTGCGCGGTCGATCACCGACGTGCGGTTCGGCGCGCCGGCCTTCCACTCGTCCACCAGATTGCGGCCATCGAGACGGACGCCCTTCATGTTCGGATATTCCGGATCGGCCATCGTGTTCGGCAGGAAGTTGGTGCGGCCGCCGCCGAGGATCACGTCGAAGCCCTTGCCGTGCTGGCCCTGCCACGCGACGAGCTGCGAAGCGATGTCCATGCAACCGGCAGCCTTGCCCTCAGCCGACACGTCCTTGTCGCTCTCCCAGTCACGCTCGACCGTCTCGGCATAGGTCGCCGCCGGCGTTGCGTGCGTGATGCGCGCGGTCGAGATGATGCCGGTCGACATGCCCGCGTCCGTCGCCATCTCCCAAAGCGAGGTGGTGCCGCTCGTCTTGGCCGAGGCGCAATCCTTCAGGTTCGCAGCCTGCGTCACGCCGATCGAACCGTTGTACGACTTCACGCCCGTCGTCATCGCCACCGCAGTCGGCGCCGAGTCCGCCACCTGCGCGTCATGCGTGTAGGTTTTCGAGAAAGCCGAGTACGGAAGTTTTTCCATCGCGAGCTGGTAGCTCTCGCCATCGAGGCCCTTGCTCTGGCCCGTATAGATGCGAGCCGCCGTGATGGTGGAGATACCCATGCCGTCGCCGACGAACAGGATCACGTTCTTGGCCTTGGTCGGGTTGCGCTCCGCAGCGCGCTTGGCCACCGCATCATGGCCTTTGACGTAATAGCTGTCCTGCACCTGCACAGGCGTCGCCGCCGTACGCGCGGGTTGGTAAGTCGTTGCGCACGCCGCTGCGCCAAGCGCAATGATGGACGTCGCAATCACTGTCCGGATCATGAAAGTCTCCCACGCAATCTCAGATTCGCGGGGAACCTAGTCCAGCCGTGCGACACTTCCGAGTCGTTTGTTAATCGGTCGCACCCCTGGGGCGGATGACCGAACCCGGCAAAAAGACACCCCCGGCGTTTTGGCGCACCGGGGGCTGCAGTGAGGGTTCGATAGAATGGGAAGTCAGGCGCCTCAGGCGGCGTGAGCGACTTCAAGCGTCGGCGCGGACTCGTTCGCCGCAACCATCGGCTTGGCCGGCGCGACATACTTGGACGAGGCCTTGCGCGGCGCCACGTCGATCAGCGCCAGAAGCGAGCGCACTTCCGAGCGGCCAGCCAGCTCGCTCATCGTCAGCTTGCCGTTCGCCGGCGTGTCGAAAACGGTGCGACCTTCAAGCGCCAGGGCGCGATGAACGACGCGATCGCGCAGAGCCCACACGGCCTGGAAGCCGGCTTCGCACGCCATGGCGCGGACGCGTTCATTGATCAGGTTGCCGACCTTGGACGGCAGGGCCGAAATGCGGTTGGTGACGACGTGCCATTGCTGAACAGGCAGGCCCGCGCGCTTGCGATCGAAGCGGACGGTGTCGATCATCTCACGATAATTGATCTTGGGGGCGGCAGCCGTGCCGAGCGGGGCGAACAGACCGTGCATGTCGGCCGGGCTCTCGTTCATCGGCGTCAGGATGACGTCGGCCAGAAGGTGCGCCTCGTACACATCCGCCAGGTTGCCCGACGAGGTGTCGATGATCATCAGGTCATAGCCATCCATCTTGGCCATGCGGATCAGCGGCTCGAGACGGCCCGAATGCTTGGGCTTGGCGTTAACTTTGGCGTCCTGTTCCAGGTCCATGAGCATCACGTGATCGGGGCTCTGGAGCCGTGCGGCGCGGCGGAGTGTCAGAAAACTGGACAGGTTTCGCGTGTTGCGGTCGAGATCGAGGCTCGCGACCCGGAGGCCATCCTTAACCGCGGCAACGCCCAGAAGGGATGCAACAGTGGTCTTCCCCGTTCCGCCCTTGAACCCGCTGATCGTAACAACCCGCATCCTACCCTCCCATGCGTCCCAGGAGACCGGTTTTCCGGCCGCCAGGCCGGCCGAAGCCAGCTTTCCCGTGACAGGGGTGCTTCAATTCGTGTGCCAGACGAGCGATTTGGACCAAAATGCCTAGTGTTCAAGGGCCGTTCGTGGCACTTGCCCTTGCGCCCGCACCCTCAGATGATGCGGCAACGGATCGCGGCGGGACGCCCGCCAGGAGATTAAGACTATGGCTACCATCGCCCTGGTGGACGACGACGAGAACATCGTGGAGGCGCTGACCGCCTTCTTCGAGGCCGAAGGTTACCAGGTCCGGGCCTATCATGACGGCGCCGCCGCCCTGGCCGGCCTGTCCGAGACGCCCCCGGACATCGCCATCCTCGACGTGAAGATGCCGAAGATGGACGGCATGGAACTGCTGCGGAAGCTCCGCCAGACCTCCAATCTGCCCGCCATCTTCCTCACCTCGAAAGACGACGAGATCGACGAGGTTGTCGGCTTCAACATCGGCGCGGACGACTTCATCCGTAAGCCCTGCTCCACCCGCCTGCTGGGTGAGCGCGTAAAGGCCATCCTCCGCCGTTCGCGCGGCGCTTCGGCCACTCCGGAAGACGGCGACAAGAAGCCGATCGTCCGCGGCCGCCTGACGCTCGATCCGAACCGCCATGCCTGCCAGTGGGATGGCAAGATCGTGCGCCTCACCGTCACCGAATTCCTGATCCTTCAGGCCCTCGCCCAGCGCCCGGGCTACGTCAAAAGCCGCGACCAGCTGATGGACGCCGCCTACGACGATCAGGTCTATGTCGACGACCGCACCATCGACAGCCACATCAAGCGTCTGCGGAAGAAGTTCCGCGACCTCGACGACAACTTCGATGGCATCGAGACGCTGTACGGCGTGGGGTACCGCTATAAGGAAGCCTGAGACATCAACGGGCTTGCCGGGTGAACCGGGGGCGCGCAGGCGAGAGAAAGACGCAACCGCGAAGGCAGGCCGGGCGACAACGCCCCCCAAGCCGCGCCCGTTGCTGCTGTCTCCGATCGCCCGTCTCATTCTCGCATCGAACCTCGCCGGCCTGGTGATCCTCATCACCGGCGCGCTGGTGCTGAACGAATTCCGCTCCAGCCTCGTCAACGCCCGCAAGGCCAGCCTCAGCGAGATGACGCAGCTCATCTCGTCCTTCATCACCGACAACGCGACGACGGACGATCCCGCCGCCCTCAACATCGTGAAGCTGTCGACACAGCTGAAAGCGATCCCGCTCACCAGCGCAACGCGCATCCGCGTGCACGACGCGCAAGGGCAGCTCGTCGCCGACACGATGCTACTGAAAGACGAGATCGAACTGCAGGACCTGCCGCCGATCCGCGAGCCCAGCTCGATCGAGCGCGCCTGGCTCGACGCCGTCCGCTTCGCCAACCGTACGTTTGAAACCGTCAGCGCCACCGGCCGCCAGCCGATCGCGGAAGCCCGGTCGCTGGAAGAAGAAGTCGCGATGGCGCTCAGCGGCGGCGCCGGCTTCTCCGAACGCTTCGGCGATCAGGCCGAACGCCTGCTCTCCGTCACCATGCCGATCCAGAAGGTCGCCCGCGTCGTCGGCACCATCACGGTGGAGACCAGCGACGTCACGCAGATCATCGCGGACGAGCGCGCGGCCCTCATCCCGCTGATCGTCGTCGCCGTGCTTGTCTCGATCATCACGGCAACGCTCCTCACGCTCGGCATCGCACGGCCCTTGCGCAACCTCGCGCGCGCCTCCGACAAGGTTCGCACCGGCGCCACCGAACGCCTCGACCTCGGCAAGCTGCACAACCGCTCCGACGAGATCGGCGACCTTGCCCGCGCCATGGAAGCCATGACTGAAGCGCTTTACGTCCGCATCCAGGAAAACGAACGCTTCGCCGCCGACGTGGCGCACGAGTTGAAGAACCCCCTCACCTCGATCCGCTCCGCCGTCGAAACCTCGCAGGCCGTGCAGGACCCGAAAGTCCGCGACCGCATGCGTGACGTCATCGCGCGCGATGTCGTCCGCCTCGATCGCCTGATCTCCGACATCTCGAACCTGTCGCGTCTCGAGGGCGAGATCGTGCGCGAGAAGCTGGTGCGCGTGGATCTGCGCCGCCTGCTGGAAGACATCGTCTCGATCTACAGCGACACGCGCAAAGAGACCGATGCCAATGTCACACTTGCAGTCGCACCGGGTGACTACAACGTGATGGGCCGCGACGGACCGCTTGCGCAGGTCGTTCGTAATCTCATCGAGAACGCGCGATCTTTCTCCCCGCCCGGCGGAACGGTCGCTGTCACATTGTCACGCCTCTCCTCGCCACGAGGCCCTGCGGTTCGCGTGGTTGTAGAAGATCAAGGCCCTGGAATACCGCCGGACAAGCTGGAAAAGATCTTCCAGCGCTTTTACACGGACCGCCCGGTGGGCGCGAAGTTCGGAAATAATTCAGGTTTGGGGCTGTCTATTGTGCGCCAGATCACTGAAACGCACCGGGGCGCGGTGTGGGCGGAGAACCGCATGACGGACGGTAATATTACAGGCGCCCGGTTCATCGTTGACCTGCCTCCGGCGCCGCTGGACATCTAAACACTATTGACCCCGAAACAATCGAGTCCTCACCATGGGATGCTGGGATATGCGGGAGTATTTCCAATGATCGGTTTGGTCGTGGTAACGCACGGCCGGTTGGCCGAGGAGTTCATAGCCGCCGCAGAGCATGTGGTTGGCCATCTGGACAATGCTCGTGCGATTTCAATCGGTCCTGACGACGACATGGATATGCGCCGCAAGGAAATCATTGCGGCCGCCAAGGCATGCGACACCGGAGCGGGCGTCGTCATCCTCACCGACATGTTCGGCGGCACGCCGTCGAACCTCGCCATCTCCGTCATGGGCGGCGCCAAGATCGAAGTGATCGCGGGCGTGAACCTGCCCATGCTGATCAAGCTGGCCGAAGTGCGCGCCAAGCTTCCTCTCGCCGAAGCGGCCCTCGCCGCCCAGGAAGCCGGCCGCAAATATATCTCGGTCGCCTCCGCCCTCTTGCAGCGGGCCTAGAGAAGACCCGACGATGACTGAGAAGTGGTCCCGCTCCGCCGAACTCGTGAACCAGCGTGGACTGCACGCACGCGCCTCCGCCGCCTTCGCCCGCGAGGCCGCCAAGTTCGATGCCAAGGTCACTGTCCGCTATGACGGCATGAGCGCAAGCGCCGCCTCGATCATGGACCTGCTGATGCTCGGCGCCCGCGTCGGCCAGACGGTCGAGATCGACGCTGAAGGCAATGAGGCGCGCGAAGCGCTCGAGGCCGTGTGCGACCTCATCGGCCGCAAGTTCGACGAGAAAGAATAGCGCCTAGCGCCCAGAGCTCGTCTGGTCGCCCGGACGGCTCAGCGGCCGCACCAGGTCAACGAACGTCAGCTCGCCCGCCGGATTGATCTGTCCCGCCAGACGCTTGAAGCCCGCGATAAATTCAGCGCGCGTCACCTGGCGATCGAGATCGATGTCGAACGTCATCGCATTCGCCATCACATCGCCCGCAGCGCCCATGCGCGCCGCCCAGTCGGTCTGCTCGAACCCCGTGACGAAGCCATCGCGGTTCTTGTCCGCAACGTCGAACGCCAGCGCGGCGCCGGCATCGATCTCGTCCATCGTGATGATGCCGTCGAAATTCCTGTCGAAGCTCGCATAGATCAGCGCGCCCGGCGCCACGACCTTCACGCCCTCAGGCACGCGCGCCATCGGTCCGGGCGCAGCGCCCGAAACGCGGTCGATGCGATCAACCTGCGACGCCTGCTCCTGTGGCTGCGGGTCCGTCTGTGTCGGGCCGGGCTGGATCGGGGGAAGCTGGTCCGGCGGGATCTGCGCCGGGGACGGCGACACCGTGTCTGTCTGAACCTGCGCCAAGGCTGGAGCTGCGCCCCACGCCAAAGCCATACCCACCATGACGCCCAAAGCCGCGCGCTTCATGCCTTCGCCCTTTTTCGACCCCTCCAGGGGCTCTCGCGCCTCTGCGGACGCCGAAATCTACTGTGGCGCGACTGCAACAGCGCCCGCAATAGGTCCTTGCAGCAGATGGGGACCAAAACAGGGCAGGACGAGCCCCGCCCCTAAAATGGCTCACAGGGCAAAGTGCAAAATCATATAAGGATATCTTTATATGATTTGCCAGACCGCCCGCGTGTTGCTACAGCCCGCGGCACGATCCGGCTCCCGTGGCCCGGACAAGCCCTTTTCCCGCAAGGAGTGCCGCGATGGCGTTCAATGATTACAAGGTTGCAGACCTCTCGCTGGCCGATTGGGGCCGCAAGGAACTGACGATCGCCGAAACCGAAATGCCGGGCCTGATGGCCACGCGTGCGGAATACGGCAAGTCGCAACCGCTCAAGGGCGCGCGCATCACCGGCTCGCTCCACATGACGATCCAGACCGGCGTCCTCATCGAAACGCTGAAGCACCTCGGCGCCGACGTGCGCTGGGCCTCGTGCAACATCTTCTCGACCCAGGACCACGCCGCCGCCGCCATCGCGAAAGCCGGCATCCCGGTCTTCGCCGTCAAAGGCGAGAACCTGGAAGAGTACTGGGACTACACCGACAAGATCTTCCAGTGGCCGAACGGCGAACTGACCAACATGATCCTCGACGATGGCGGCGACGCCACGATGTACATCCTCATCGGCGCGCGCGTCGAAGCAGGTGAAACGTCGATCATCGAGAAGCCGGAGTCGGAAGAAGAGATCTACTTCTTCGCCCAGATCAAGAAACGCCTCGCCGCCTCGCCGGGCTGGTTCACCAAGCAGCGCGCCGCCATCAAGGGCGTGACGGAAGAAACCACCACGGGCGTCAACCGCCTCTACCGCCTCGTCGAAAAAGGCCTGCTGCCCTTCCCGGCGATCAACGTGAACGACTCGGTCACCAAGTCGAAGTTCGACAACAAGTACGGCTGCAAGGAGTCGCTGGTCGACGGCATCCGCCGCGCCACCGACACCATGATGGCCGGCAAGGTCGCTGTCGTCTGCGGTTATGGCGACGTGGGCAAAGGCTCGGCCGCATCGCTGCAAGGCGCTGGCGCCCGCGTGAAGGTCACGGAAGTCGACCCGATCTGCGCGCTGCAGGCCTGCATGGACGGCTATGAAGTCGTCACGCTCGAAGACGTCGTCAAAACCGCCGACATCTTCATCACGACCACCGGCAACAAGGACATCATCCGCGTCGACCACATGCGCGACATGAAGGACATGGCCATCGTCGGCAACATCGGCCACTTCGACAACGAGATCCAGGTCGCCGGTCTCAAGAACTTCCAGTGGGACAACATCAAGCCGCAGGTCGACATGGTCACCTTCCCGGGTGGCAACCGCATGATCCTTCTCTCCGAAGGCCGCCTGCTCAACCTCGGCAACGCAACGGGCCACCCGTCCTTCGTGATG
Organism: Hyphomonadaceae bacterium; assembly: GCA_965229115.1. Lineage (GTDB taxonomy): Bacteria > Pseudomonadota > Alphaproteobacteria > Caulobacterales > Hyphomonadaceae > UBA7672. Next base: position 3,402,603 of record CBDDIR010000003.1, read on the forward strand.
TCGGCCTCGTTCACCAACCAGACGCTGGCCCAGATCGAACTCTGGACCAACGGCAAGTCCTACGAGAACAAGGTCTATACGCTGCCGAAGAAGCTCGACGAGAAAGTCGCCATGCTTCACCTCAACAAGCTCGGCGCAAACCTCACCAAGCTCTCGAACGAACAAGCCGCCTACATCGGCGTCGCGCCGGAAGGCCCCTACAAGCCGGAACACTACCGCTACTAGGTTCGATTGAACTCAGACCACGAAAGGCCCGGCTCACCGCCGGGCCTTTTTGTTTTGGTGACTACGCGCTCGTCCTTCCACGGACGCGCATCTGCGATGCGCTGCTCAGGATGAGCGCTGAACTGCTGACGGCTCTGTAGCGCTCATCCTGAGCAGCCGCGCAGCGGCGTCCGTCGAAGGACGAGCGCGTACCAACTGGCATCACCATCCCGAAAAAATCTCGGAACCCCATCCCGCTAACCACGTTCTTCCCCTGTCACGGCCGGAGTTCCTTATCCGTCCCCCCCGACCCCCCGAGGGACTTCGCCGTGACCTCGATTTTCAAGAACGGGCGATCTCATCTGAGGTCGCCTGTTTTTGTTTGTTTGCTGTGTTTGACGGAACGGAACTCGGAAACGCCTGTGTTTCGGGCAGTTTGTGACACTCCAGGTTCGCGCGCCGCTGCATCTGCTGCACCGCAATGTAAATAGCTGGAGCTGAAAATATTCCCGCTTCCGTACACATCGAGACAGGCGTACGAGCCCGCCCCGTTCGGGACCGCAATGCGGTTCGCGGCTGAAGGCACAAACAAATGAGCGATGCTTCGTCACTAGGCGGCGCAGCTCACACAGCGGATGGCAAGCCCACGACCGGAAGGTTCTGGCCGCTTGCACTGGCATCGATAGGCGTCGTCTTCGGCGATATCGGCACCAGCCCGCTCTACGCTTTCAAGGAAAGCATTCACCACATCAATGCAGAGCGCGACGGCGTGCTGCTGCGTGATGATGTGCTCGGCGTCATCTCGCTGATGCTGTGGTCGCTCATCATCGTCGTCACGCTGAAATACGTCCTGCTGCTTCTCCGCCTCGACAACCGCGGCGAAGGCGGCACGCTCTCGCTCACCGCCCTGCTCCAGCGCACCATCGGCCGGCGGACGCCCCTGCTCTTCATCGTAGCGCTGATCGCCGCCGGCATGTTCTTCGGCGACGCGCTGCTCACGCCCGCCATGTCGGTTCTCTCCGCCATCGAAGGCATGACCGTCATTCCGGAACTGAAAGGCCATGTCGAAGGCTTCATCGTTCCGGCAGCCCTCGTCCTGCTGATCGGCCTCTTCCTGATCCAGAAGAAGGGCACCTCCGTCGTCGGCAAACTGTTCGGGCCGGTCTGCCTTGTCTGGTTCGTCACGCTAGGCGCACTCGGCCTCTGGCACATCGCGCAGGACGGCATGGCCATCCTCGCCGCCATCAGCCCGCACTACGCCGTCTCCTTCCTGCTGACGCACTCCGTGCTCGGCTTCGTCGTGCTCGGTTCGGTCTTCCTGTGCGTGACGGGCGCCGAAGCGCTCTACGCCGACATGGGCCATTTCGGCCGCAAGCCGATTGCCGCCATGTGGACCTGGCTGGTGCTGCCGTCACTGGCGCTGAACTATCTCGGCCAGGGCGCGATGGTGCTGGCGCATCCGGAAACCACGGAAAACCCGTTCTTCATGATGGCGCCGGATGTCCTGCAGATCCCGCTGGTCATCCTCGCCACGCTCGCCACCGTCGTCGCCAGCCAGGCCGTCATCACCGGCGCCTACTCACTGACGCAACAGGCCGTGCAGCTCGGCCTCCTGCCGCGCCTGCGCATCGTCAACACCTCGGCCAGCGAGCACGGCCAGATCTACATGCCGCAGATCAACTGGATGCTGCTCGCCGGTGTGGTGATCCTCGTCCTCACCTTCCGCTCATCCTCCGCACTGGCGTCCGCCTATGGCGTCTCCGTCATCGGCACGATGATCACGTCGTCGGTGCTGATCTTCATCGCCGCGCGCCGCGTCTGGAAGAAAGGCATCTGGCTCTCCGCCCTGATCGTCTTCCCCTTCCTGCTGGTGGAAAGCGTCTTCCTCGCTTCGAACATGCTGAAGCTGCCCTCAGGCGGCTACGTCCCCCTGCTCATCGCCGGCTTCCTGATGCTGATAATGTGGACCTGGGTGCGCGGCACACGCATCCTCCTCGCGCGCACGCGCAAGGACCTCACCATCCAGGACGTCTTCAAGGGCCTCGAGGTGAACCCGCCGCACACGGTAAAAGGCACCGCCGTCTTCCTCACCGCCGATCCGGACGCTGCCCCTACCGCGCTCCTGCACAACCTCAAGCACAACAAGGTGCTCCACGAGCACAACGTCATGCTCAACGTGCGCTATGCGCAGGTGCCTTACGTGCCGGATGAAAAGAAGATCGAGATCGTCGAGATCTACGACAACCTCGACCGCATCACGATGAACTTCGGCTATATGGAAACGCCAAACGTCTCGCGCGGCCTCACGCTGGCGAAGAAGTGCGGCCTGTCCTTCGACATCATGCACACCTCCTTCTTCCTGAGCCGCCGCACCCTGCTGGCCGACGGAAAATGGGGCATGCCGCTGTGGCAGGACCACCTTTTCATCTTCCTCAGCCGCAACTCCACCAACGCGACCGAGTTCTTCCGCATCCCGACCTCCCGCGTGGTCGAACTCGGGAGCCAGATGACCATTTGATATACCCAGAATGAGTAGGGAAACGCGTCGGGTACGTAACGTTGCCTGCAGGAAATGAAGTCACATAACGTTCGCATTTCAAGCGTGATCTGATTCATCTACTCGCCTATTAGGCGAAATTCGCTTGTCGGCGTGTTCCCTTGCGCTTTCTTAAGGGAAATCGAACGTCGCCCGGTCTAATGGGCGTCAGAACCGGGATTTGGGATACACGATGAAAACGCCACGCACGGACCTCCAGGCCAACACGTACGACTTCGAGACGACCCCGCTGGTCAAGGCGACAGGCTTCCGTGAGTACGACGCCCGCTGGTGGTTCGGCGGCCCGCAATATCCCAAGGCGCCCGAGCTGAACTTCCTCGGCGTCCAGGCGCTGGGCCTCGGCCTCGGCACCCTCATCCGTGAGATGGGCGTCGCCCCGCGCATCGTCACGGGCCACGACTACCGGTCTTACTCGCTCTCGATCAAGCAGGCCCTCACCCTCGGCCTCCTCGAAGCCGGCCTCGAAGTCCACGACATCGGCCTCGCGCTTTCGCCGGTCGCCTACTTCGCCCAGTTCGCCCTCGACATTCCGTGCGTCGCCATGGTCACCGCCAGCCACAACGAGAATGGCTGGACCGGCGTGAAGATGGGCGCGAACAAGCCCCTCACCTTCGGCCCGGAAGAGATGGGCAAGCTCAAGGACATCGTCCTCAACGGCAAGTTCAACCCGCAACCGGGCGGCAAGCTCATCCGCGTCGACGGCATGCGCGAGCGCTACATCGCTGACGTCACCAAAGGCGTGAAGCTGTCGCGCAAGATCAAGGTCGTCTGCGCGTGCGGCAACGGCGCCGCCGGCGCCTTCGCCCCCGACGCGCTGCGCGCCATGGGCGCTGAAGTCATCGAGATGGACACCAACCTCGATTACAACTTCCCGAAATACAACCCGAACCCGGAAGACCACGAAATGCTGGTCTCGATGGGCCAGGCCGTGAAAGAGCATGGCGCAGACATCTGCGTCGGCTTCGACGGCGATGGCGACCGTTGCGGCGTTGTTGACGACAAGGGCGAGGAAATCTTCGCCGACAAGATCGGCCTTCTGCTCGCCCGCGACCTCTCCAAGCTGCACAAGAACGCGACCTTCGTGGTCGATGTGAAATCGACCGGCCTCTACAAGACCGACCCGGTGCTGAAAGAGAACGGCGTCACGGTCGACTACTTCAAGACCGGCCACTCCTACATCAAGCGCCGCACCACCGAACTCGACGCCCTCGCCGGCTTCGAGAAGTCCGGCCACATGTTCTTCCGCAAGCCCTATGGCTACGGCTATGACGACGCCCTCGTCGCCGCCGCCGCCGTCCTCCAGATGCTGGACCGCAACCCGGGCCGCTCGCTCTCGGATCTCAAGGGCGACCTCGGCGAAGCCTGGACCTCGCTCACCATGTCGCCGCACTGCGACGACGAAAAGAAGTATGGCGTGGTCGACCAGGTCGTCGCCGACTATCAGGCGCTCGGCAAATCGGGCGGCGAAATCCTCGGCCGCAAGGTCGTCGACGTGAACGCCATCAACGGCGCCCGCGTCACCCTCGACGACGGCTCCTGGGTCCTCGTCCGCGCCTCATCGAACAAGCCCGAACTCGTCGTCGTGGTCGAGTCGATGCAAGGCGAAGACGACATGCGCGCCCTCTTCCGCAACGAAGTGAAACCGCGCCTCGCCAAGTTCGACAGCGTCGGCCACTACAACCAGGAAATCTGAGGCGCCGGCCTCAGCCTAGTTGTTGAGCGTCACAAGGCGCCCCTCGGCATCGAACCAAACGATGCCGTGGGTAAAGGCAACGCCTTGCGAGGTTGCCATCATGACCCGTGGAATATCTGCGCGGATCAGCGCCACGTATTCTGGGTAGAAGATTGCGTCGTAGTTCGCGAGAAACTCTGCGCGGCTTTTGATCGAGATTTCCTCTCCGCCCACGCGCACACGCGCGCGAAGAGGAAATCTAGCCAAATCGGCAACCTTCTCAGGTTCGTGCGCAATGACGGCTCTTCGAAACGCCATTGCGCTGCGATTGACGACTTCATCGTCTTCAACATTCGCCACCAGATACAGACGCCCGAGCTTGCCGGGGCCGCTTCCGGACGTCGTCATGTTGAAAGGCAGCTGCTGGCCTCCCTTCGCGAGCCACCACGCCCCTGAAGCAAAAGCGCAATTGTTTTCGAATGACGTTCCCCAACCGGGCCGTTTTGAGGGGAAACTACCTTCGAAGGTGGCATGGGGTTGGCCGTCTAGAAACTCGGTGAGCACGATACGTTCGTGATCCTCGATTTTTCCCTTCAGGACGATGTCTTCGGTCGAGGTAGCATAAGCATAGACACCCTCGATCGAGTCATCGGAACGGATCACAAGCTTCAATTTTGCGCGTGCCGATCCAACCATCAGTTCAAACGATTGAAGACGGTCGCGCTGCTTTGCGTCGAGCCTGCACTCCGCCTCAGCGACATTGGCTGCCAAGAGGCTGCACATCGCCGCCAGAATCGTCTTCATCGATACTCCCCTGCGCCACTCACTCATAGTAGCCTGATTTCATTCGCCTTTAGCAACAGTCCTGCGCGCGAGTTGATATAAATCAGACACGAACTAGGCATAAATTGCCGAGTTAAAGCAGTCGTTTAACCACCCGTTAACCGCATCCCCTTCCAGTTGGTTAACTGAGGGCCTCCGCCTAGAAGGTGGCCATCGCGTAAGTGATTCGGCCCCTTGGCGGGACGTGGCGACCATGGACATGACTCTAACTCAGCCGCTGGTGCTTCTCGTTGCAGGCGCAGCAGCATTCGGCATCGCCGCCCTTCTCTGGGCGCTGCGCATCTCCGATGGCGCGCGTGGCGCCGCCCGCAAATATCGCGAAGAAGAACAGAAGTCGCGCGAGCGTCTGGCCCGCGCCGAGAGCGTGTTCGGCGCCCACCCCGGCGTCATCATGGTCTGGGAAGACGAAGAGACCAACGAAGGCGATAAGCCCAAGCTCCCCACCGAATGGGGCCTGCCCAATCTCTACGGTTCGCCCGTTGCCCTGATGGGCATCCTGCGCTTCGCCGATGACGGCACGTCGGATGATCCGGGCGTCCGCATCCTCGAAGGCCTCGCCGATCTCGAAGCCCGTGACGGCAACGGCCAGGACGCCACCCTGCGCGAGCGCCTCAAGCAGCTCCGCAATGACGGCGCGCCCTTCTCGCTCACCATCATCGGCCCCTCCGGCCGCTTCCTCGAAGCAGATGGCCGCACCGCCGGCGCCCGCGCCGTCCTCTGGATCACCGACACGACCATCAAGGGCCTCGAAGAGTCTGGCGCCCGCGCCCGCTTCGAAGAAGCCCGCGCCGCCGTCGCCCGCGATCCGATGGCCTTCCTCGAAATGCTCGGCAAGGCGCCGTTCCCCGCCTGGCGCATGTCCGGCGCCGGCAAGCTGCAATGGGTCAACCGCGCCTACCTGAAAGCCGTGGGCGCCCCCACCGTCGACCACGTGCTCGACCGCCAGATCATGCTCGACCAACACATCACCGGTCAGGCGCAGAAGACGATCGCGTCCAACAACGAAACCGACGACACGCGCCACGTGGTCGTCGATGGCGAACGCCGCGCCATGAAGGTGAAGATGTTCCCGCTCTCGGGCGGCCTCGGCGGCATGGCCTTCGACATCACCGAGCTCGAGAACGCGCGCGAGACGCTGGAGAAGAACTCCAAGGCGCACGACGAGACGCTGAACCACGTCGCAGACGGCGTCGCCATCTTCGGCGGCGACCGCAAGCTGATCTTCAACAACCGCGCCTTCCAGGAAATGTGGGACATCGATCCCGCCTACCTGCTCGACAAGCCCGACCATGGCTCGCTGCTCGATCGCCTGCGCGAGCGCCGCAAGCTGCCGGCCCGCCCGGACTTCGCCGAATGGCGCAAGGGCGAACTCGCCTACTACCAGGGCGAGCGCGTCGACGTGGTCGAGAACCTCTGGAACCTGCCCGACGGCCGCATCCTGCGCGTCACCCGCCAGCGCCACCCGCTCGGCGGCGCGCTGATGCTGTTCAAGGACATCACCGACGAACTCTCGCTCAAGGCCGAGTTCAACCGCCTGATCAACGTCCAGAAGGCCACGCTCGACAACCTGCGCGAAGCCATCGTCGTGTTCAGCGCCGACGGCCGCCTGCGTCTCCACAACGACGCCTTCGGCGAGCTGTGGGGCCTCAAGAAGGAAACGCTCAGCGACGCGCCGGACTTCGACGACGTCGTCTCACAATGCGCGCGCCTCTATCACGACCGCAATGTGTGGGCGACGATCAAGTCGCGCGTCACTAACCCCTCGCCTGAATCCCGCCAGCAGGATCAGGGCGTTATGCGCACGTCCAACGATCTCACCATCACCTGGATCACCCAGCCCCTGCCCAACGGTGCAACGCTGATCGCCTTCATGGACGTGACCGCCGCCCGCAAGGTCGAAGTCGCGCTCAAGGACAAGAACGAAGCCCTGCAGGCCGCCGACAAGCTCAAGAACGAGTTCGTGCAGAACGTCTCGTACCAGCTGCGCTCGCCGCTCACGACCATCCTCGGCTATGCCGAACTGCTCGAGTCCGAACGCCCCGGCGCCCTCACGGACAAGCAGCGCACTCAGGTCATCTCGATCCTGTCCGCCGCCGACCACCTGTCGAAAGTCATCTCGAACATCCTCGACCTCGCCATGATCGAGGCCGGCCGCATGGAACTCGAACTCTCGGAATTCTCCCTGCGCGGCGCCATTGAGGATGCCGTCGATCTCGTCGTCACCACGGCCGAGAACACGAAAGTGCGCGTCGAGATCCTGTGCGACGATCGCATCGGCAACATCCACGCCGACGAACGCCGCATCAAGCAGGTGCTCTTCAACCTGCTTACCAACGCCCTCCGCTTCACCGGCGCAGGCGGCTCGATCAAGATCGAAGCCTCCAAGCCCGTGCCGAGCGAGAACATCATCCGTCTCGCCGTCTCCGACACAGGCAAAGGCATCGCGCCCGAGCGTCAGTCGTCCGTGTTCGATAGCTTCACCTCGGGCGACACCCGCGGCGCCGGCCTCGGCCTCGCCCTTGTGCGCTCCTTCGTCGAACTCCACGGCGGCGACGTGAAGATGAAATCCACCCCCGGCGCCGGCACCTCGGTCATCTGCCACCTCCCCGAGATGGCCGTCCCGAAACTCGCCCGCCCCGAGCTGGAACTCCTCCCGGAAGCCGTCGGCGCCCGCTAAGCGCAAACTCAACGATGAACCACGCTACACGCGCCCGTCCTTCGACGGACGCACGCGAATGCGTGCTGCTCAGGATGAGCGCTACAGTTCCGCCTGTGCCTTGCCGAAAAGCGCCGCACTCCCCAAAGCGCTCATCCTGAGCAGCGCAGCTCCGCTGCGCGTCCGTCGAAGGACGAGCGCGTGCTCACCAAACGCCGGTTTGGGGGATAGCGGTGGTGCAGAACTGTAGGACAGCCAAAAATCATCCCGAACAATCTCAACAGCTTGCACGCGCAAGTTGGGGGATAGAGCCCCGCAGAATCTACGGCGCCGAAAACCAGCTTATACTGCAAGCGCACCTGACGAAGGGAGGTCTTGGAGACGTCCAGCTCAAGACGTTGGGTCATTGGCCGACGTGGCCGCGTGGTGTCGGGGACTCTACCGTGCCCCTTCAAGCAAGTCGGGAAGGCCTGACAAGCCGACCCGGTGAATCGAACTGCGCAGCACTGCCTCCGGGGTCACTAACCGGAGGGTCCGTGGGAGTTCTGGACCATCTCCCCGACACGCCGAACCGATCACTGGCCACGGAGCTAAGGCCCCTGGGATTCATCCTTGGCGGTCGATTGCCAACTCCTGGATGCCATATCGGGAAGAACGGCCAAGCACGGGGCGCGTGAAGACGCGCATCAGCTGATCGCAAGGTCAGCACAGGCACTACCCACGGCGTATCTACACGCGCCCCGCTCCCTCTTGGGAGAGACGAACACAAGCATCCCGCAGGACACCGGTCCGTGCGAACGAGATCTTACGCTCGTCATTCCCGCCGCAGCGCAGCGAAGCGCCCCTCACGCACCGTTACATTGACGCCCGCGCCCCAGCAGGCGCAAATCGCCGCCAAAAGGGAGGACTACATAATGAGAAACGCCCTACGCCTCACGACCACCGCCGCAATCGCCCTCGCGCTAGCGGCTCCCGCCTTCGCGCAGAAACCCATCACCAAGCCGCCCGTCGCCTCCATCCTCACCTGGACAGAGAAGCAGCAGCTCGAACGCTATCCGAACATCGAAAGCGTCTATGCCGTCGCGCAGATCAAGAAGGGCGACAAGGTTCACGAACTCCCCGCCGGCACACCCGTCGATCCCAAGGTGAAGTTCGGAAGCAAGACCTCCACCGTCGACGCCTTCATGAAGGACAACCGCATCACCGGCGTGATCGCGATCAAGGACGGCAAGGTCGTCCTCGAGAAATACGCCCTCGGCCGCAAGCCCACCGATCGCTGGACGTCCTTCTCCGTCGCCAAGTCCGTCACCGCCACGCTCATCGGCGCCGCCGTGAAGGACCGCTACATCGACTCCATCTACGACCCGATCACCAAATACATCCCCGAGCTCGAGGGCACCGTATATGACGGCGTCAGCCTCCGCCGCGTGATGACCATGACGTCCGGCGTCAAATGGAACGAGGACTACGCCAACCCGAAATCGGATGTCGCTCAGGCCGGCCTCTCCGAATGGAAGGGTGGCACGAACCCGCTCGTCGCCTACATGAGCAAGCTCAAGCGCGAAGCTCCCGCCGGCTCTAAGTGGGTGTACAAGACGGGCGAGACGGATCTCGCCGGCATCGCCCTCGGCCGCGCACTCGCCGGCAAGGGCATCGCACAATACGCCTCCGAAAAACTCTGGGCGCCCTATGGCATGGAGCAGGACGCGATCTGGATGGTCGACAAGGCCGGCCATGAACGCGGCGGCTGCTGCATGTCGATGACGCTGCGCGACTATGCCCGCATCGGAACCTTCATGCTCGGCGGCGGCGAGATCAACGGCAAGTCGATCCTGCCTGCCGGCTGGGTCGAGGAAGCCACCACCAATCACGTCCCCGGCAAGCAGGCCGAGAAGGACAGCTATGGCTACTTCTGGTGGCCGATGGAAAACGGTTATCGCGCCGTCGGCATCTTCGGCCAGGGCATCTATGTTTACCCGGAAGAGAACCTGGTCATCGCCGTCAACTCGGCCATGAAGAAAGCCTCCGACAAGACGCAGAGCCAGAAGATGGGCGCCCTCATCGGCTCCATTCGCGCCGCCGCCAATGGTGAATGACGCGAACAAGTGACAACCCGTAGCGGGGGACCGAAGTTGACAGTTGGTCCCCCCGCTACAATCTTGCCCCCATGTTCGCGATGCTGACCCGCATAATGCTGGCGTTCTGCACGGCCTTTGTCTTCACCGGACAAATGGAAGCCGCCGCGGAGCATTGCGCGCGTCTCGCCCTCGCCGCCGAACACGCCACGCACGAGGCGGCCACTCCGGCAGCCGAAACGCCAGACTGCCACGACAGCAAGCCCGCGGCCCCTGCTCACCACTCCACCCACACCAAGGCGCCCGCCGATCATTGCGAATGCATCGCCGCGCTGAAGATGTGCAGCCAACTGCCCGTCGCCTTCGCCAGCCACGCCATCACGCCCTACGCCTGGCTCGAAGCCGCCACGCCCTACTTCGCCTCCACCACCCCCGCCCCCGACTGGCGCCCCCCACGCGCCTGACCTGAACCTCGCCACTCCCCAGAGATTCACGTCAGGAAAAATTCCAATGACACGCTTAGCCTTGATCGCTTCGGCGATCCTGATTGCGCCATCCGCGATGGCGCAGGTCACCGACCATTCCGCCCACGAAGGCCACACGCCTCCCGCGGAACAAGCGCCTGCCAAACCCGCCGAAGATCACAGCCAGATGGACCATTCAAAGATGGACCACGGCCAGATGAATAGCGGCCAGATGGATCATGGCGACATGAACCACGGCGAACGCATCTACACAGCAGCCGCCTGGCATGAAGGTGCACTGAGTTTCTATCCGTTGTCGCGTGAAGGCTCGGGCACAAGCTGGATTCCAGAGGACTCCACCCATACCGGCCTTCACGATCAAGTTGGCGACTGGATGGTGATGACCCATGCAACCGTTGACGGCATTTATTCGCAGCAAGATGGCCCCAGAGGCGACGAGAAGACGTTCATTGCCGGGATGCTGATGGCCTCCGCCCAACGCAAATTCGACAATGGCGGAAAGCTCAGTCTCAGAGCCATGATGAGCCCAGATCCCCTAATGGGCAAAAGCGGTTACCCACTTCTACTGGCTGCAGGCGAGACTGCTGATGGCGAGCATACGCTGGTCGACCGCCAGCATCCGCACGATCTCTTCATGGAGCTTTCGGCCACATACTCGCATACGGTGAACGACACCGACAGCATCTTCGTCTATGGCGGCCTACCCGGCGAACCCGCCTTCGGCCCGCCCGCCTTCATGCACCGCCCCGCCGCGATGGTGAGCCCCGAAGCCCCCATCACCCACCACTGGCTGGACTCCACCCACATCACCTTCGGCGTCCTCACCGCCGGCTGGGTGCACGACAATTTCAAGATCGAAGCCTCCCGCTTCCGCGGCCGCGAGCCGGATCAGGAACGGTACGACATCGAAACCGGCGAGCTCGATTCCTCCGCCGTCCGCCTCTCGTGGAACCCCACGCAGAACTGGGCGCTGCAGGCGAGCTGGGCCGACGTCGTCAGCCCTGAACAACTCGAACCCGACGTAGACGTGACGAAGTATTCGGCCAGCGCGCTCTACACGCAGAGGCTGGCCAACAATGGCGAACTCGCCTTCACCGCCGCCTTCGCCCGCAAGGACACCAGCGAGGACGTCACGCTGGATGCCTGGCTGGCCGAAGCCAGCTGGTCGCCTAATGCCGACTGGACGATCTTCTCACGCGCCGAGGCGATTCAGACCGACGAACTCGGCGGAGACCACCACGCCGGCCACGGCCCGGTGGAAGACGTGCAACGCATCAATATCGGCGTCGCAAGAAACTTCCGCCTCACCGATACGGTTGTCCTCGCCCTCGGCGCGTCCATCACGCAGAACTGGGTCAGCGACACGCTCTCCCCGCTCTATGGCGGCGACCCGACGGGCGCGATGGCGTTCGTCAGGTTGAAGATCGGCTGAAACAAGAACGCGCAGGATGTTGGAGCATCCTGCGCGTTATTTTCTGAAGCTACGAAACAGGTGCGCTACGCAGCCTAGATCGGCATCCGCATGATCTCTTGATACGCCTTGATCACTTCGTCGCGCACCGCAATCACGGTTTCCATCGTGGCCTCGGCAGCAGCGACAGCCGTCACCACATCAACGAGATCGCCACGGCCCATCGCCGCATTGGTGACCGCAGTCTCGGCCGCATTGCCGGCGCCGGTGAGCGAGCCAACAGCCGTATTGAGAATGTCGCCGAAGCCAGCGCCCCCAACGCCGCCTGCTTCCTTGCCGCCCGACATGTTGCCGAGCGTCTGCGCAACGCCGCCATACGCCTTGACCGCTGAAAGACCCAGATCAGACATCTACCTGATCCTACGCTTTAAGCAGCGAGACGACGCCGAGCATCATGGCGCGGCTGGATTCGATCACGTTGAGGTTGGCCTCGTAGGCGCGCTGCGCCTCGCGGAGATCGGCCATCTCGATGAGCGACGAAACGTTGGATGTCTTCACATAGCCATTAGCGTCAGCCGCAGGGTGCGAAGGATCGTACTTGATCTGGAACGGCGACTGATCCTCGCGCGCGCCGGTCACCTTCACCGTATTGGCGCCGACTTCCTTGTCGAAGAAGGTGCGGAAGACCGGAGCCTTGCGACGATACGGGTCGCCGCCGGGCGTTGAAGCCGTGGTGTCTGCGTTCGCCAGGTTCTCGGCGGAGATACGAATGCGCACCGTCTGCGCACGCAGTCCGGTTGCGGCCGCGCCCATGGCGGACATGAGATCTGAGGACATGTTCGTCTCCTACTTGGCTCCGCTCGCGCTCACCGGCCGGGTGAACGCGACGCCAGCCGCAGCAGGCCCAGACTCTTCTGGTACAGGCCAACCATTGTCTCGAAATCCATTCGGGTTTCGGCAACTTTCATCATCTGCTCCTCGACCACCACGGCATTGCCGTCGAGCGTGGTTTCGGAGTCGGGTGTCTTTGTCGTAGCCATCAGGCCGCTGGCGCCCGAAGCAGGCGGCGCCATGTGTCCCGCCTGGGTCGCAACCATCGCGGTGCGAGCCGGCCCAGCCGCTCCCCCGCTGCGGCCAGCCATGCGCTGCAAGGTCGCAGAGAAGGCTTCCTGGTTTATGTCGTTGGGCACGTAGCCGGGCGTCGATACGTTGGCGACGTTCTGCGCGACCACTTTCTGGCGTTCGCCCAGCATTTGCAGGCGCGCCTTCATCAGCGAGAAGACCGTCATCTGGGTAGGATCAGCCATGGGCCAGCGCCCCTTTCACTAGGCAGATTTGACCTGTTTGATTAAGGCACCCTTAAAATCCGTCGGCTTGCGTTAACCTTCCGTTTACCGGCATTTCCGATGGATTAACCAAGAAACCGGCCCGAATGGCCGCAGCTTGGCGTCCGAACATGGACCTGCTCTCGATCCTGAAGTCCGTCGCGGCGCTTGCGTTCGTGCTCGGCATCCTGCTCGGCGGGGCTTACCTGCTGCGCAAGTATGGAAGCCGTATCGGCCTCAAGGCCGGCATTGTTTCCACCGATCTCAAAGTCACCGAATGGCGCACGCTGGATATGCGGCGGAAGCTGGCTGTCGTGCGCTGGGGCGACAAGGAGCACCTCGTCTGTCTGGCGCCGACGGGCGACATGCTGATCGCCTCGCGTGAAGCGCCGCCGTCGTTCAAGCCGATTGAGCCGGATGATGCTGCGAAGGGCGGTTCGCAGTCATGATCCGTCACGCTCGTAAACTTCTGCCGGCGCTTCGTTACTTGCCGGTGCTGGCGCTCGCTGGCGTCATCGCGCCCGAAGCGCTGCCGCAGACGATCTCGGTCGATCTCGGCACAGGACAAGGCCTGACCTCCGGCATCGTGCAGATGGTGGCGGCTATCACGGTGCTGTCGCTGGCGCCGTCGATCCTGGTGATGACCACGTCGTTCGTGCGGATCGTGGTGGTGCTGTCGCTGCTGCGCACAGCCATCGGCCTGCAGAACGCGCCGCCGAACTCGGTGGTGATCTCGCTCTCGCTGTTCCTGACGGCATTCGTCATGACGCCGACTTTCATGGCGTCGTATGAGGCGGGCATTCAGCCCTACATGGCGGAAGCGATCACACTGGAAGAAGCAATCCCGCGTGCGCTGGGCCCGGTGCAGGCCTTCATGGGCCAGCATGCGAACCCACAGGATGTCGCGCTGTTCGCCAACATGGCGAAGATCGAGAACCTGCAGAGCCCGGAGACAGCGCCGTTCCACGTTCTGGCCCCGGCCTTCATGATCTCCGAACTGAAGCGCGCCTTCGAAATCGGTTTCATGGTGTTCCTGCCCTTCCTCGTCATCGATCTCGTTGTGTCGTCGATCCTGATGGCGATGGGCATGATGATGTTGCCGCCCGTAACCATCTCGCTGCCGTTCAAGCTGATCTTCTTCGTGCTGGTCGATGGCTGGCGAATGCTGGCGGGATCGCTGGTCGAAAGCTTCATGAGCGGCCCGCCTTCCGGATAGACTGGCGGGATAGTCTGGCGGAACAGGCTAGTGAAAATCCCGCGACTTCGGCAGCACGCGGACATTGCGCGGATGGCGGTGCATCCCCGGCTGGTTGCCCATGCTGCGCGGATATTTCGGGTTCTTGATCTCGTCAGCGCTCGTCAGCTCCGGCTCGATCGGCTGATAGTCCTCGGATAGTTTTTCCAGCTCCGCCGAGCGGTCGATCACGCGAGAGCCCATCAGGTGCGCAACACCTTCCTTGCTCCGCTGCACCCGGCCCTCGACCTGCATCAGACGCGACCCCATCGTCTGCGCCCGGAACTTCTCGAAGTCCCGCGCCCAGAGAAGCACGTTGGTAATGCCCGTCTCGTCCTCAAGCGTGACGAAAATCGCCTTGCCCTCTCCCGGCCGCTGCCGCACCAGCACGACACCCGCCGTCTTCACCCACGTGCCATTGCGCGCCGCTGACGTCTCCGCGCATGTAAGCACCTGCTCGGCCTCGAACACCGGCCGCAGCACCTGCATCGGATGCGACTTCAGCGATAACCGCGCCGTCTGGTAATCCGCCGTCACATGCTCGCCGAGCGGCATGGCGGGCAGATCCGCATCCGGCTCCTCGCCCAGCTCCTTCGCCGCCGCCGCTGCAAACAGCGGCAACAGATCGTCATTCGGCAACCGCCGCACTTCCCACAAGGCCTGCCGCCGATCCTGATGCAGCGACTGGAAAGCATCCGCATCCGCCAGCTTCCGCAGAAACGGCGCAGACACCCGCCCCCGCTCCCGCATATCCGCAATGCTGACAAACCCATCGCCGCGCATCTTCACCAACGCATTCGCCTCAACCTCCTTCACACCATCCATCTGACGGAACCCGAGACGCATCGCCAACGCTCCATCCTCGCGTCGCTCAAGCGTGTTGTCGTAATGACTGAAGTTCACATCCACAGGGCGCACCTCCACCCCATGCTCCTGCGCATCCCGCACAATCTGCGCTGGCGCATAGAACCCCATTGGCTGCGAGTTCAACAACGCCGCCGCAAACGCGGCAGGGTGATATTTCTTGAGCCACGAAGAGACATAGACGAGCTGCGAGAAAGCAGCCGCATGGCTTTCGGGGAAGCCGTAGGAACCGAAGCCCTGGATTTGCTTGAAGCATCGCTCCGCGAAGTCGCGTTTGTATCCGCGCCTGACCATCCCCTCGACCATATCTTCCTGGAGCGTATGGATCGTTCCAACATTCCTGAATGTAGCCATCGCTCGCCGCAACCTGTTGGCTGCTGCAGGCGTGAAGGCGGCCGCGACGATGGCCAGCTTCATGGCCTGCTCCTGGAAGAGCGGTATACCAAAGGTCTTATGGAGAAGCTTCTCGAGTTCCTTTGGATCATGCGGCGGAGACGGTGATGGAAAATCGATCTTCTCTTCGCCGTTTCGCCGACGCAGATAAGGGTGCACCATGTTTCCCTGGATCGGCCCCGGTCGAACAATCGCAACCTCGATCACGAGATCATAGAACTCACGCGGCTTCATACGTGGAAGCATGCTTATCTGGGCGCGACTTTCGACTTGGAAAACGCCAAGCGAGTCGCCACGGCACAGCATGTCGTAAACTTCAGGGTCCTCCTTCGGCACATCCTGCAAACCGTACTTCTGCCCGCCCATGTGATGAACAAGATCAAACGCCTTTCGGATGCAGGTGAGCATGCCGAGCGCCAGGATATCGACCTTCATCAGGCCAAGTTCATCGATATCCTCCTTGTCCCACTCAATGAAGGTTCGATCTTCCATCGCCGCGTTGCCGATGGGCACAAGCTCATCGAGACGATCGCGGGCCAGCACGAAGCCACCAACATGTTGCGAAAGATGGCGTGGGAATCCCAACAAGCGCTTCGCGAACGCCAGCGCGCGATGAAGGACCGGGTTATCCTCATCTAAACCAGCCTGTTGCAACTGCTCCCTCTGAAGCGCCTCGCCCCAACTGCCCCAGACCAGGCCAGACAGGCGAGCCGCCACGTCATCAGTAAGACCAAAGACTTTTCCAACTTCACGCATCGCGCTGCGCGGCCGGTAGTGGATCACAGTGGCTGCGATACCGGCGCGGTGACGGCCGTAGCGTTCATAAATGTACTGAATGATCTCTTCGCGCCGCTCGTGTTCGAAATCGACATCCACATCGGGAGGCTCTTTGCGTTCGTCAGACATGAAGCGCGCGAACAGCAGATCAAAGACGTTAGGGTCGACCGATGTGATTCCGAGCACATAGCAGACGGCTGAATTTGCGGCCGACCCACGGCCCTGACACAGAATGCCTTTGTTGCGTGCAACGCGGACGATGTCGTAGAGCGTCAGAAAATATCGGGCATATTCGTTACGCCGATAGAACTCCAGCTCGACGCGAAGCTGCTCCGCTACCTTTTCCGGAACGCCATCGGGGTATTTCATCTTGGCATGAAACCAGGTGCGATCCTCGAGATAGGCCTGATCAGTCCACCCGTGAGGCACGGGTTCGTCTGGGTATTCATACTTGAGCTGGCCAAGATCGAACTCGATTCGCTCAAGAAGTTCGATCGCCTGCTCTATGGCTTCAGGCAGCTTTGCGAACAGGCGCTTCATTTCCAGAGGATGCTTGAGATGGCGCTCTGCATTCGCCTCAAGCAGCTTGCCTGCTTCGGTGATTTTCACGCCGGCCCGAATACAGGTCATGATGTCCTGCAAGTCGCGCTGCTTCGCCGAATGATAGAGAACGTCATTGGTCGCAATCAGTGGAACGCCTGTCGCCTCACTGATGCGCTTCAGTCTTGCAAGTCGCCTCGCATCGCTGCCACGACGCATCATTGTTGCGCCAAGCCATGTAGCCCCGGGGCGCATGGCCCGGACACGTTTCAGGATATCGCCAATCTCAGACAGATCGTTGCTCGGCATAACGATCAAAAAGAGGCGATCGGAGTATATGGCGAGGTCATCGAGCGTGAGCAGACATTCGCCTTTCTTTGCCCGCCTGTTACCCGTCGTGAGCAAACGACATAAACGGCCCCAGCCCTGTCTGTTTTCCGGATAGGCAATGATGTCCGGCGTGCCGTCTGAGAAAACGAGCCGCGTCCCGACAACGAGACGGAAGTTTTGAGCATCCTCCTGCAGCTGCTCCCGCACCTGTTTGAGCTCTTCTTCCTCAGGATGGGGCACCCAGCTGTGCTCGCCAGGCGAGCCGCCTTCTCTCATCTTTTCGGGAGCAGGGAGGCCATCTTCGCGGATGTGCTTGAGCGCGGCCCAGGCGCGCACGACACCTGACAGAGTATTGCGATCAGCTATCCCAAGACCCTTGTAGCCGAGCAGCAGGGACGCCAGCACCATTTCCCGCGCTGGAGACGCGCCGCATAAAAAAGAGAAATTCGTCGCAGCGGCAAGTTCGGCGTATTGAACTGGAGCGGTCTCAGCTTGCGCTTGGCGAACTGGAAAATCGACGACAGTTGAACTGGAAGATGGCGCTGTCATGCAAACACGCCCTGCATGAACCAGAGTGGTTCAGGTGTTTCCTGGCTGTATGCGCCAGAACGAAATAACCAGAAGCGCCGACCACTCGCGTCTTCGATACGGTAATAGTCGCGCGTAAGTGCATCAGGATTTCGCCACCACTCCGGCGCAATCCGATCAGGCCCTTCCGCACGGACGACTACGTATTCCTTGCGACGCCAGAAAAAAATACGCGGCGGACCATCCGGCACTTCAGCCATGGTGATACGGATGGGCTGTGGCGGATTGAACATATGGAGAGGACGCAGCGGCGCATCTTCAGTGTCTGGCGATGGCCACACGTTGGAAGTCATTGGATTGAAGCTGACAGGAACGGCATGCGTAGCACGATCTGGATCGTGCGAATTCTCGAACAGAAATCGAAGAACACGCTCGGCGCCAAAGCGAACTGAAATGCGATCCGCCAGATCAGCCACTTCATCGACTTCGACGGCATGCCCATCGAGGCCGGGCTGGAGGGCGTCGAGAGGATCAGCGTGAGGAATGGCGAGGCGGACAAGGTCGAAGCCGAAGCCGGGGTCGATGGGGTCGGCGAGTGCGTCTAGGCGTTCGCGGAAGAGGCGGAGCAGAGTTTTTGCATCGCGCATGGGGCGGCCGGTTTCGATGGTGAGGCGGCGCACGGCGCCGTCTGCTCGAAACAGGCTTGCCTCGAAGACACGGCCGCCTTCACGACGCTCGCCCAACTGCGCGCAGACCTCCTGGCCGAGTTCAAACAGGACAGCTTCGACATCCTCGACGCGCGCGATGGGCTCGGGGAAGCGGCGCTCCACCCACAGCATCGGGATATCGCGGCGCGCATCAAGTGGCGGATGAGCGAGCCCCTGAATGCGGCGCAGCCGGAGCGTCATGGCCTCGCCGAAGCGTGCGGCGAAAGTCACGCTCGGGCGATCAGCCAGCGCGCCGATCGTCTTGAGACCGGCGCGCGAGATTGCGAGGCGATCGGCTTCTGGCAGCCCGAGCGCAACGATCGGCAGCGAGCGGACCGCCTTCGCCTCCTCGCCCGGCGGCACGATGGCGATGCGGCCGAAGCGAGCGATGGCGCGAGCGGTGTCAGCTCCGCTGGCGATCACGGTGCGCACATGAAAGCCGCCACGCCTCATGCGTGTCGAGAAAACCCGCCGCAGATTGGCTTCACCGCCAAAGATATGGTCGCAACCCGTGATATCGAGCAGCAGGCCATCTGGCGCGTCGATCATCACGACAGGGCTGAAGCGGTCGCAGTCCTCCGCGATGCGATCGAGCAGCCCGGCATCGGAGCGTGCATCCATCTCCTCGACCCACAGGTCAGGAATACGAGCGCGTGAATCCGCCAGCGTCATGCCAACGGCGAGACCGAGCTGTTTGGCTTCGGGGCAGATCGCCATCAAACGCTGAGCGCCCTTCACCTTCTCGGTGATGACGAGCGGCAGCTCAGATGGCTCGGCGCGCGCCCTCATCAGGCGATCCACCGGCAGGTACGGGAACCATGCCGCCAGATAGCGACGGGACGGCCTCTCTGATGCGATCTTTAAAGATGCGACTGTCACGATCCCATTCCACAATCCAGTTGCGTCCGGCAGCGCCTGCCTTGTCGCGCAGCAGTTCGACGTTGAAGGCCGGATGGCCTGGCGCATCAGCTTCCAGTGGCGTCGAGAGCGCGGCGCGTATGCGCCATCGGGTGAGCGCTGCGCTTGGCTCCGGCTGTGCGCCTGCCCGCACCATGAAGAGCGGCACGTTCGAGCGCGCAGCGGCCAGCGCGAGCCGGCGCGAAGCGACAAGGTCGAGCATTTTTGGTGCGCCCCATGGCTCGATGATCACGGCGCCGAGCGGCGGACATCTCGCCGCCTCCTCACCCGCGCGCAGCACGGATGGTCCATCGCGCGCACGGACGAGGATGAGGCGGTCCGGGGAGAGACCCAGTTCGTTGATGCCGGGCGCATAGATCTCGCCCATCTCGACGCCGACGAAATCCTGGCGGACCCAGACGACGGGGCGCTTGCCAGACGCGCGTATCGCCAGCATCACGCCGAAGCCTGCAGCGGAAGGTTCATCCGCCGTCTGGGCCGCGAAAATCTCGTGCAGCGCGCCGCGATTGAGTCCGCCCTGCAGCGCTGCATCCATCTGTGCGGAACCCGTGGAGAAGCGATCGGATGGAGCGGCGGATGAGCCGCGCTCCAGCCGGGACACTTCCCGTCGCAATGCTTCCAGATCCGGCTTCGTCACAGAACTTGTCCCAGCTAGTTCATGTTTTGTTCTATAACGACTCACGAGGCAAAAAGAGTCAATCGAGACTCAGTGAGAGTCATGCGCCGTTCTGGATTTCTGGCGTGGAGTCAGGCGGATTCGACGCAAAAATTTATTTCGCGCGAGCCTCGATCAGTGGCGTGAGAGCTTGGCTTCCACGTCACTGAGTTCGCGCTTTCGCGTCTCGCGCGCGCTCTTGAGTTTCTGGAGTTCACCCTCGCCGCCAGCGTTATTCACAGCCGGAGATGCGATGTCGATGATGGCCTCGTCCAGGGTCGAGATCTCCTGGCGGATGGCTTCCCGGCGCTTTTCGAGATCGTCGCGGGCTTGGGTGTTCATCGGGCATCCTCCTGATCAGGGGATAGAACCCATGGGGTCCGCGTAGGGTTGCAGGCGGGACCACGCGAAAAGGCCCGCGGCTAATAGCGAGGGCTGGTTGAAGGCCCGAGCGGCTTCCTTATGTTGCAATGCAACATCCGCTCCCCCGGTGAATCAGTGACCTCAGTAAATTGCTCCCCTGTCGAGCCCGTCGACAGCCAGTTTCCTAGCGCGGGAGCCGTCGCTCTATTGCTGATTGCGCTCTCCATGGGCGGGTTTGCGATCGGCATCACCGAGTTCGCCGCCATGAGCATCCTGCCCGACTTTGCAAAAGGCCTGGGTGTGGACGAGCCCGCCGCCAGCCACGCGATCAGCGCTTACGCCGCCGGGGTGGTGGTTGGAGCGCCGATCCTTGCGGCGTTCGGCGCGCGGTTGCCGCGCTGGATGCTTCTGATCGGCCTGATGGGTCTGTTCGCGATCGCCAATACGCTGAGCGCCATGTCTCCCAATTTCGAGACCATGCTGGTCTTCCGCTTCCTGAGCGGCCTACCCCATGGTGCCTATTTCGGCGTGGCGGCCCTCGTTGCCGCCTCCAGCGTGCCGTTGAAGTTCCGCACACGCGCCGTGTCGACGATCCTGATGGGGCTGACGGTGGCGACCGTGCTGGGCGTGCCGGTCGTCAATCTGATCAGCCAGGCCCATGGCTGGCGCTGGACCTTCGGCATTGTCGGAGCTCTGGCGGTCCTGACCATGACCCTGGTCGCCCTGTTCGCGCCGCGCGACGCAGCCAATCCCAACGCCAGTCCCCTGCGTGAATTGTCCGCGCTGAGGAATCGGCAGGTGTGGCTCACACTGGGCGTCAGCGCGATCGGCTTCGGCGGCATGTTCGCCGTCTATGCCTTCCTCGCCTCGACCTTGCGGGAAGTCACTCACGTTGGTCCGGATGTGTTGCCGTGGGTCTTCGCCGTATTCGGCGTCGGCATGTTCAGCGGCAATATCCTCGGCGCGTGGGCCGGAGATCGGTTCGGTTTCCCGGCTGCAGCGGGCCTGCTCATCTGGAGCGCAATCGCACTCGCCTTCTATCCGCTGGCGTCGCAGCACCTGTGGTCGATGCTGATCGTGGTGTTGTGCGTCGGTGCGGGTGGCGGGTTGGGTTCGATCCTGCAGACGCGGCTGATGGATGTGGCCGGCGAGGCGCAGACGCTGGCGGCTGCGCTCAACCACTCAGCTTTCAACACCGCCAATGCGCTTGGGCCTCTGCTGGCCGGCATGACGGTGGCGGCAGGCTTCGGCTGGGCGTCGACGGCATGGGTCGCCGTGGCGCTGACGCTGGGCGGCCTCGCCATCTGGTTCTGGGCCTGGATCGACGGGCGGAGGCGCGTCGCGACCTAGCTGTTGGCGAGCACCACTTTCAGGAACTCTGCGCCATAGCGGTCGAGCTTCGCCTTGCCGATGCCAGTGATGCCGCTCATGTCGTCCATAGTTTGCGGACGGGCTTCGGCGAGCGCGCGCAAGGTCGTGTCGTGGAAGACGACATAGGGCGGCACGCCCTGCTCCTTCGCAATGCGCGCACGCTCGGCGCGGAGTTGCTGGAAGAGCGACTGGGCCTCTTCCGGCATGGCGGCCGTTTTGGCGGAGCGCGCGTCTTTCTTCGAGCGCTTGGGCGGCTGGTCGCGCCGGAACGTCACTTTCTGTTCGCCGCGCAGAACGGGACGTGACTCTTCGGAAAGCTTCAACGCGCCGTGCGCTTCCTGATCGACATAGATAAGGCCCGACGCCGTGAGCTGGCGGAAGACGGATTGCCAGACGCGCGGCTCGATATCCTTGCCGACGCCGAAGACGCCGAGCTTGTCGTGCCCGAGACGTTCGGCGCGCTCATTCGTCTTGCCGACAAGCACATCGATGACGTGACCTGCGCCGAACCGCTGGCCGGTGCGATAGATGGCTGACATCGCCTTCATCGCGGCTTCCGAGCCATCCCACGTATCGACGGGCGCGAGGCAGGTATCGCAGTTGCCGCAATTGCCGGGATAGTCCTCGCCGAAGTGCGCGAGGATCGCCTTGCGGCGGCAGTCGGTGGTTTCGCAGATGCCGAGAAGCGCTGTCAGCTTCTGGTTTTCGACGCGCTTGATGGCTTCGGGCGCGTTGCCCTGCGCGATCATGCTGCGCCGCTGCACGACATCGGACATGCCGTAGCACATCCACGCATCCGACGGCAGGCCATCGCGGCCGGCCCGTCCCGTCTCCTGATAGTACGCCTCGACCGATGATGGCATGTCGAGGTGAGCGACATAGCGGACGTCTGGCTTGTCGATACCCATGCCGAATGCGACGGTGGCGACAAGGCAAAGACCATCCTCGACAAGGAACGCATCCTGGTTGCGCGAGCGAATGCCGGCGTCGATGCCGGCGTGGTACGGCAACGCACGTATGCCGTGCTCGCTCAGCCATTCAGCGGTCGCTTCGACTTTCTTGCGCGAGAGGCAATAGACGATGCCCGACGCATCCTTGTGCTTCTTCAGGAAGTCGAGCAACTGCTCGCGCGGCTTGTCGCGCTGGACGATGGCGTAGTTGATGTTCGGCCGGTCGAAGCTGGTGATGAACACCTTTGCTTCGCGCAGAGACAGACGCTCGATGATGTCGGCGCGCGTTACAGGATCGGCCGTGGCGGTCAGCGCGATCCGCGGCACGCCGGGGAAGTTTGCGGCGATGGACGACAGCTCGCGATACTCAGGCCGGAAATCGTGGCCCCACTGGCTGACGCAATGCGCCTCGTCGATCGCGAACAGGCTGATATGCGCTTCGTGAAGCAGCGACTGGAAGCCCGGCGTCGAGAGGCGTTCAGGCGCAACATAGAGCAGCTTCAGCTCGCCGGAGAGCATCTGGCGGCGCACATCGCGAGCTTCATCCGGCGTCAGCGAGGAGTTGTAGGCCGCAGCGGCAACGCCAGCCTGACGTAACGCTTCGACCTGATCCCGCATCAAAGCGATCAGCGGCGAGACCACGATGGCGACGCCGGGTCGGCATAGCGCCGGCGCCTGATAGCAGATCGACTTGCCGGCACCCGTGGGGAACAGGACAACGGCGTCGCCGCCATTTGTTACATGGCTGACAACTTCGCCCTGCAGCCCGCGGAATTCGGAGTGGCCGAATACCTCGCGCAGGATACTGAGCGGTTCCTTGAGTCCAGCCTGCACGATTTTGAGCCTCACCTGCCCGTCTCGACGCCAAGCCCGGGCGGATTAGATAGTCCGTAGCGTCAACGCACAACAGTTGCGTGAGCGCTCTCGTCTGTGAGTTGACGGCCTAAAACGTCGATCTAGCGTCATACGTATCAAAAAAACGACCAACGTCTTGAGGGAGACGGACAACAATGAAGATCAAGCTGTTCGCGGCGACAGCCGTGCTTGCACTGGGCCTTGCGGCCTGCGGCGGTGAAACGCCGGCCCCGGAAACACCAGTTGCAGAGGCGCCAGCTGCGGAAACTCCGCCGCCGGCAGCTGAGCCTGCGCCTGCCGCCACCGCTTCGATCGGCGAGACGCCGGCTGATCCGGTCGCGTTCATGAAGACGCGTCACGAGAAATACGAAGACCTCGGCAAGAACTTCAAAGTGCTGCTCGACAACTCGAAGCTTGGCACGCCGGATCTGGCGGCTGTCTCGGCTGCTGCGATCAAGGTCAACGACTACGCCAAGGAGATGGGCACCTGGTTCCCGCCGGGCACCGGCCCTGAAGCCGGCAAGACGGAAGCCAAGGCCAATATCTGGACCGAGCGCGCGGACTTCGACGCGAAGCTGGTGAACCTGCAGACGGAAGCCGCGAAGCTGGTGACGGCGACGGGAACGGATGCTGCGGCGTTCAAGGCGCAGTTCGGTCCGACGGGCGGAACGTGCAAAGCCTGCCACGACAAGTTCCGTGAAGAAGACAAAGACAAACATTGACGGATCAGACTGTCGCTTCTGCTTCGCCGGCGCCCACACCTAAGCAAAAGGTGTGGGATGCGCCGGTGCGGCTGGTTCACTGGCTGCTCGTCTTCCTCGTTGCCGTCTCCTGGTGGACGGCTGAGGAAGGCGAGATGCAGTGGCACTACTGGTCGGGCCTGACGATTGTCGGCCTGCTGGTGTTCCGCATCTATTGGGGCTTTGCCGGGCCTGAGACAGCGCGCTTCGGTAGCTTCATCAAAGGGCCGGGCGCTGTCACCTCCTACGCGCGAAAGCTGTTCAAGCCGAACTATCGCGCAGCCTTCGGGCACAATCCGCTCGGTGCTTTGAGCGTGGTAGCAATCCTGCTGGCGCTGATCGCGCAAGTCGGGCTTGGGCTGTTTGCATCAGACACCGACGGGCTCGAGTCCGGTCCGCTGTCGCCCTATGTGAGCTACGAGTTTTCGAAGGATGCAGGCGATCTGCACGAGGATGCGTGGAACATCCTGCTGATCCTGATCGGCCTGCATATCGCGGCGATCGTGTTCTATCTCATCGTGAAACGCATCAACCTGATCGGGCCGATGATTACGGGTAGCCGCAAGGCTGAGGCCGTTGAAGGTCCGCCCTCGGGCATTGCGCCCGTGCCGCTGTGGCGTTTCCTGATCGGTGTTGCGTTGGCCGCGACCGTGGTCTTCCTGATCGTCTGGCTGCCGACGACCCGCTAGATCACTTCGTCCCGAACATCCGGTCGCCGGCATCGCCGAGGCCGGGCACGATATAACCCTTCTCGTTGAGGTGGCTGTCGATCGCAGCCGTGAACACCGGCACATCCGGATGCGCTGCCGTGAATTTGGCGATGCCTTCAGGCGCGGCCAGCAAGCACAGGAAGCGCAGCTTGGTTGCGCCGCGATCCTTGAGGCGCTGGACGGCGGCGATGGCGGAATTGCCTGTCGCGAGCATCGGGTCGACCACGATGATCAGGCGCGTTTCCATCTCACCCGGCGCCTTGAAGTAGTATTCCACGGGCTCGAGCGTATCGTGGTCGCGATAGAGCCCGACATGAGCGACGCGGGCGGCGGGCACGAGATCCAGCATACCGTCGAGCAGGCCGTTCCCCGCCCGCAGGATGGACGTAAACACCAGCTTCTTGCCCTTGATGATCGGCGCATCCATCGGACCCATCGGCGTTTCGATGGCGACCGTTTCCAGCTCCAGATCGCGCGTGACCTCATAGCAGAGCAGGTGCGCGATCTCGCGCAGCAGCGTTCGGAAACCTGCGGTGGAGGTCGTCTTGTCCCGCATCAGGGTGAGCTTGTGCTGGATCAGGGGATGATCGACGACTGTTACGCTGCGCATACGCTTACCCTTTGTTTGGGCGATGTTTGCCGCCGGGACCGGGCCGGCGCAATGGCTGGGGCGTTGGCGCCAGCGCGGCTGCCTGGGGATTGGACACGTTGCAGCGATCCGGCTTCCGCCCCGGCGCGCGCCGTTATATACAGCCCGCGATAACGCTGTCGGGAGACTAACATGCGCGGACTGATCGCCCTTGGTATTGCCCTGACGCTGGCCGCCCCGGCCTTCGCGCAGCAGCCCAACATGGCCGCGAAGCCGGAAGCCGTCTGCACGGCTGAAGCAAAGCCGCCGGCTGGCTTCGAGGACTGGAACGGCAAGGCTGCGATCACCACCGCGACGGGCGCCGAGCATCTCGCCCATGCCTCGCTCGCGCTGGGCAAGGGCTATGAAGCCACCCTGCTTAACACGCCGAAAGTGGCTATGCCGGTTCAGCCGGAGAAGCCGGGCGGGTCTGTCGCCCATGCGGGGCTTTTCTCGTTCACGGTTGAGACAGCGGGCTCCTATACGGTTGCATTGGGCACGGCGGCGTGGATCGATGTGCTTGAGGACGGCAAATCGCTTGAGCCGACGAAGTTTGGGCATGGACCGGAATGCACAGGCATCCGCAAGATGGTGGTCTTCCCGATGAAACCGGGCGTGCACACGCTGCAGGTTTCGGCGAACGCCGATCCGAAGCTGAAGCTGATGGTCGCGAAGGCTCCCTGAGCAAGCCTCCCCGTAATCGCGGACTGATCGCAGCGGCGCTCGTCGGAGCGTCGGTGATCGGGCTTGTGGCTTGCGCGAGTTCGGTTGCGCCGGCAGCCGAGCCGTGGCCGGCGGCGGACTTGCAGGCGCCCTTCCCGGCTGATAATGCGCCGACGCCGATCAAGATCGAGCTGGGCCGGCGGCTGTTCTATGATGGCGACCTGTCGTGGGACGGCACGATGAGCTGCGCGACCTGCCATGAGCAGAAGCGGGGCTTCGCTGATCCGAACAAGACGCGGCCGGGATTCGATGGCCAGCCGGGCGAGCGGAATATCCAGACGCTGGCGAACGTCGCCTGGTTCAGGTCGCTGACCTGGGGCGGGCCGCATGTGGACACGCTGGAGCATCAGGCGCTGATCCCGATCGAGGGCTTCGTGCCGGTGGAGATGGGGTTTGGCGGCAAGAAGGAAGGCGCGCTGGCGCAGCGGCTGAAGGATCAGGCGTGCTATCCCGCGCTGTTCAAGGCTGCGTTCCCCGAGAAGCAGGGCGAGATCTCGCTGGATACGGTGACGATGGCGCTTTCGGTTTTCCAGCGGTCGCTGGTGTCGCTGGATTCTCCGTATGATCGCTATCGGCGTGGCGAGGCTTCGGCGATTTCGGATCAGGCGAAGCGCGGCGAGAAGCTGTTCAACGACAAGCAGTGCGCGAGCTGTCATGCGGGGCCGCATTTCACGGATGCGGCGCTTGCCGGAAGGACGCCGTATGAGTCTTTCCATCGGTTGGCGATGCCGCTGGATGGGAAGGATGCGGGGCTGCAGCGGATTACGCAGAAGGCGGATGATGCCGGGAAATTCCGGACGCCGGGATTGAGGAACGTCGCGCTGTCTGCGCCTTACATGCATGACGGCGAGGTGGCGACGCTGGGCGATGCGATCCGGCATCATTATGGGATGCCGGGGCAGACTGATGTGCGGCTGACGCAATCGGTGAGCGAGGGCGAGGTGGCTGATCTTGTCGCGTTCCTCGAGGCGCTGACGGATCGTGGGTTCGTTACCAACCCTGCATTCGCCCTTCCGCCGCGTGGATGCCCTGTGCCGGAGAATGCGGCGCTGGCCAGCGATGAAGCGGTTTCGCAGCGGCTGCACAACAGCCCGTAAGCCTACGCGGTTTTCTGCTCCGCCAGATTGAGCTCCGCGATCATTGCCTTTCGCATTTCGAATTTCTGGATCTTGCCGGTGACGGTCATCGGGAACGAGTCCACGAACTTCACATATCGGGGGATCTTGTAGTGCGCGATCTGGCCCTTGCAGAAGGCCGCGATCTCTTCGCGTGAGGATGTCTCGCCGGCGCGCAGTTTTACCCACGCGCAAATCTCCTCGCCGAATTTCGGATCGGGCACGCCGATGACCTGCACGTCTTCGATCTTGGGGTGGCGGAAAAGATATTCCTCGATCTCGCGCGGGAAGACGTTCTCGCCGCCGCGGATGACCATGTCCTTGATGCGGCCGACGATGTTGCAATAGCCCTCGTCGTCGATGGTCGCGAGATCGCCGGTGTGCATCCAGCCTTCCGAGTCGACGGCCTCGGCGGTTTTGGCGGGATCGTCCCAGTAGCCGATCATGACAGAGTAGCCGCGCGTGCAGAGTTCGCCGGGCTGGCCGCGCTGCGTGATCTCGCCATTCTCGTCGACGACCTTCACTTCGAGATGCGGTTGCACGCGGCCGACCGTGGAGACACGGCGTTCGAGCGGATCGTCCATCGCGGTCTGGAAGGAGACGGGGCTGGTTTCGGTCATGCCATAGCCGATGCCGACTTCGCGCATGTTCATGCGGTCGATGACTTTCTTCATCACCTCGATCGGGCAAGGCGAGCCGGCCATGACGCCGGTGCGCAGGCTGGAGAGATCGAACTTGTCGAACTCGGGATGCTCGAGCTCGGCGATGAACATGGTGGGCACGCCGTGGAGGCCGGTGCATTTTTCCGACTGCACCACCCTCAAGACGGCGAGCGGTTCATAGCCTTCCGACGCGTAGATCATCGCCGCGCCATGAGTGATGCAGGCGAGATTGCCCATGACCATGCCGAAGCAATGATAGAGCGGCACCGGGATCAGCAGGCGGTCGCCTTCGGTGAGGCCCATGCCCTCGCCCACGAAGAAAGCGTTGTTGAGGATGTTGCGGTGGGACAGCGTTGCGCCTTTCGGCAGGCCCGTTGTGCCGGAGGTGAACTGGATGTTGATCGCGTCGTTGCGGTCGAGCGTTTTCGCGACCTCTTCGACCTGGGCGGCGTGCGCCGATGTAGCCTGCGCTGCAATGTCGTTGAAGTTCATCCAGCCGGGGCCCGGCTGGCCGCCGATCTGGGCGACGACGCGGAGATCGGGGAGGCGTTTTGATTTGAGGTCGCCGGCTTTCGATGTCGCGATCTCGGGTGCGAGCTCGTTGATCATGCCGACATAGTCGGACGTCTTGAACGCTTTCGCGCAGACGAGCGCTTTCACGCCAACCTTGTTGAGCGTGTATTCGACTTCACTGAGCCGATAAGCCGGGTTGATGTTGACCTGGATGAGACCGACGCGGGCGGTGGCGAACTGGACGAGCGTCCACTCGGCGCAGTTGGGCGCCCAGACGCCGACGCGATCACCCGGCTTGAGGCCGAGTGCGAGAAGGCCGGCGGCGAGACGATCGACCTCTTGCGAGAACTGTTCGTAGGTCCAGCGGATGTTCTGGTGGACCGAAACCAGCGCTTCCTGTTTCGGCCACTGTTTGGCGGCGCGCAGGAGGGCTTCGCCGATCGTGTATTCCAGCAGCGCGGGCTCTGCGGCGCCGCGAACGAGGCTGAGCTGCGTCATCGTTTTCTGTCTCCCTGGGGCGAAGGTTAGCATGGGCGATGGAACACGCCAGCGCGCGCGGCGGCGCCTTCGCAAGCTGTGGGCTTGCGAAGCGGCGGAAGGCTTCACGATTTGGCGCGATCTAGGTGAGCGCGCGGATTTTTGCGTGTTGGGTCAACACGCTGACGTTGGGTAGGCGGACGGTGGGCGCGGCAGGCGCCCCCTCCGTCTCGCCGCGAAGGCGCGGCGATCCACCTCCCCCACTCTTCGAGTGGTGGAGGCAATTCCCCTTCGTTGCGCGCAATGGAGCGCGGTTTGCCTCCATCAGTGCGAAGCACTGGGGGAGGTGGATCGCTTGGCGTGAGCCAAGCGAGACGGAGGGGGTGGTGCTCACGGTCGTGAGCACGCGCTCGTCCTTCGACGGACGCGCAGCGAAGCTGCGCTGCTCAGGATGAGCGCTATTGGGGCTGTCGTGCTGGACAGCGGGTGTTGTTTCCTTGGGTTGCGTGTCGGTCGTCCTTTCGGGCAGATCGGGCGGCATGGTCGGTGTGGCATTCACCGAGCTACGGCGCGCTTTCATCCGGAAGGTTGAGGCGACGCGGAGCACAAGCATCGCAAGCACGTGCAGCGTCGCATCGATCCAGCGATCGAGAGGCGACGGGGTTACCAGCCCAGTTTGCGCGTGTTTGTGTCGTGTCAGGCGAGGTAGAATACCCCGGTCCAGGGCGCCGTAGATTCTACGAGGCTCTATCCCCCAACTTGCCCGCGCAGGTTGTTGAAATCATGCGGGATGATTTTTGGCTGTCCTACAGATTGGGATCGCTCCATCCCCCAATTCATCGTCATTCCGGACACGCGCGTAGCGCGTGAGCCGGAACCCAGGGGCTGCGCACGCCGTGCTTTTTGCCCCTGGGTTCCTGCTTTCGCAGGAATGACGCGGGTGGATGGTAAACCGCGCGCAATTTCGCTTCTGCCGCATCTGGCTTCGTGTTGCGGTGCACGCTACATATGCTTCGACGACGCACACTTAGGTTCCAGCCGGCCTCGCCATGGAGAACCAGATGCAGACCGCTTTTCATGTTCACAGCAATACGTGTGGCTGTTCGCCCGATGTGAAGGCGAGCGGTGAGCGTGATGCGCGGCCGCGTGTGGTGATTGTGGGCGCGGGGTTTGGCGGGCTGTCCGCCGCCAAGGCGCTGAGCAAGGCCGATGTGCGTGTGACGCTGGTGGACCGGCGCAATCATCATCTGTTTCAGCCCTTGCTTTATCAGGTGGCGACGGCGGGCCTTTCGCCCGGGCAGATTGCGACGCCGATACGCACGGTGTTGCGCAAGCAGAAGAATGCCGAGGTGCTGCTGGGCACTGTGACGGGCGTTGATGTGGCGCGGCGTCAGGTGAAGCTGGGCGAGCATGAGATCAATTACGACTATCTCGTTCTGGCGACGGGCGCGCGGCATTCGTATTTCGGGCGCGATGAGTGGGAGCAGTTTGCGCCGGGACTGAAATCGCTCGAAGACGCGACGGAGTTGCGCAGGCGCATCCTGCTGGCGTTCGAGCGGGCGGAGCTGGAGGAGGATGCGGCGGCGCGGGAGCGGCTGCTGACCTTCGTGGTGATCGGCGCGGGGCCGACGGGCGTGGAGATGGCGGGCTCTATCGCGGAGCTGGCGCATCGCGCGCTGGCGAGCGACTTCCGCGCGATTGATCCGCATGCGGCGCGTGTCGTGCTGGTGGAGGCGGGGCCGCGGGCCTTGTCGGCATTCCCCGAGAAGCTTTCGGCTTACACGGAGAAGGAGCTGGGCAAGCTCGAGGTCGAGATGATGGCCAACACGAAGGTGGTGGGCGTGGATGCGGCCGGCGTGATGTTGCAGGGGGCCGATGGCGTTGTGGCGGCCCTGCCCTCCGCTTGCGTGATCTGGGCGGCGGGCGTGGCGGCGTCGCCTGTTGCGAAGTGGCTGGGCGTTGATGGCGATCGTGCGGGGCGTGTGAGCGTTGGGCCGGATCTGACGGTGGCGGGGCATGGCGAGATTTTCGTGATCGGCGATTGCGCGCTGTCGCTGGGCAAGGACGGCAAGCCTGTGCCGGGGCTGGCGCCTGTGGCGAAGCAGCAGGGCGAATATGTCGGTGCGTTATTGAAGCGATTGCGCAAGGAGCCGGGGGCGGCGCGGACGCCGTTCTGCTACAAGGACTTTGGCGCGCTGGCGACGATTGGGCGGAAGATCGCGATTGCGGATTTCGGCGGCGGGTTCCAGCTGCGCGGGTTCATCGGCTGGCTGACCTGGAGCCTGGCGCACATCTACTTCCTGATCGGGTTCAGGAACCGGTTCTCGGTCGCACTGGATTGGGCGTGGAGCTATCTGACGTTCGAGCGCGGGGCGCGGCTGATCACCGGGCCGGTGGACGGGGGCGCGGCGCCCGGACGGGTGGAGGGGGAGGCGGCGCGGCGAAAGGCGGCCTGAGGGGTCGTTCCGGCGGCGTTTTGCAGCCGATAAGCCTTGAAAAGGCGGAATTTCGGCCCGTGAAGCCACGTTCGCTTGCGCTTAAAACTTCAGATGATATAGAGCCCGACCGGCCGCGGAGAGGTGCCAGAGTGGTCGATTGGGACGGTCTCGAAAACCGTTGTACCTTCACGGGTACCGTGAGTTCGAATCTCACCTTCTCCGCCAGCCGGACTTAATCTCCCCAACCAGTTCCACTCGGCGGCGCAAATTGTGCCGAAATCGGCGCTATTCGCACGCTGCCGCGGTCTCTGCTTTGGGAAGCCGGGCGAGTTGGCGCGCAGAACTGGGCCGCAGTCTCTCCACGCCGCAACAACGGTCCCATTCGCGGCCTGAGCGCGCATCCACTTTCCCTGCTAAATCCGTTATTTCGCAGTTTCGCAGAGAGCCAAGTCGCTAGGACGTTGATTTTCGGCCCGATGTAGCGCGCTGGCAGGGATGCGTGCGTGAAAGAGCAGGGAAAAATTCGGGCACTAGCAGGGAAAGAAAGAGCGCGAGCAGCGAACTTGATCCGTGCACAGTGCGCACAACGAACGCCTTCACGCGCACCACGTCAGTTATCGACAGGGCGCCGCAGATCTACACAGCCCATCGCGGCGCCGCGCGCCTGCAATGCTGATCCGCCCCCTTTGAAGTGGTCCGCACTTAGATATGTTTTTGGAGCGGATGGAGTAGGTGGATGGCAAGGAAGCGTTACAAGCCGGAGGAGATTGTTGCGAAGCTCCGGCAGGTTGATGTGCTGGTCTCGCAGGGCCAGTCAGTGACCGATGCGGTGCGGTCGATCGGGGTCACGGACGTCACCTACTATCGATGGCGATCTGAGTTTGGCGGCCTGAAGACCGATCAGGTCAAGCGCATGAAGGATCTTGAGCTGGAGAACCAGCGGCTGCGCAAGGCGGTGTCGGATCTGACGCTGGACAAGCTGATCCTGTCGGAAGCCGCCAAGGGAAACTTCTGAGCCCCGCGCGTCGCCGCGCCTGCATCGACCATGTCAGGTCGGAGCTGAGACTGTCCGAGCGCCGGGTCTGCCGTGTGCTCGGACAACATCGCTCCACGCAGCGCAAGCGGCCGCGGGGCCATGACGACGAGGAACGACTGACCGCCGACATTGTCGAGCTGGCCAGGCAGTACGGCCGCTATGGCTACCGGAAGATCGCAGCCCTGCTGCGATCCACGGCGGGCTGGGTCGTGAACGACAAGCGGGTCGAGCGGATCTGGCGGCAGGAGGGACTGAAGGTTCCTCAGAAACAG
This sequence comes from Hyphomonadaceae bacterium, assembly GCA_965229115.1. Taxonomy (GTDB): domain Bacteria; phylum Pseudomonadota; class Alphaproteobacteria; order Caulobacterales; family Hyphomonadaceae; genus UBA7672. Next base: position 3,435,630 of record CBDDIR010000003.1, read on the forward strand.
CCAAAACGCAGCCGTTTATGGCTCAGCGATGGATCGTGCATCCGCCTCCGGGCGGAGCGCCGCAACCATGTCTGGTCTTACGACTTCGTCGAAGACCGCACCCATGAGGGGAGGAAGTACCGGATGCTCAATGTCGTCGATGAGTTCACGCATGAATGCATCGCCATCCGCATCGAACGAAAGCTGAAGTCGATCGACGTCATCGACGTGTTGTCTGATCTCTTCATCACGCGTGGCGTGCCCGAACATGTTCGTTCAGACAACGGGCCCGAATTTATCGCCCAGGCAGTGCAGGAGTGGATCGCGGCAGTAGGCGCCAGGACCGCCTACATCGCGCCCGGCAGTCCGTGGGAGAACGGCTTCGTCGAGTCCTTCAATGCGCGATTGCGCGATGAACTTCTCAATGGCGAGATCTTCTACTCACTCGCTGAAGCCCGTGTCGTGATCGAGAGCTGGCGTCGTCACTTCAACGCCGTGCGTCCTCATGCATCGCTTGGATATCGCGCCCCGGCCCCGGAGGTCTTCATGCCGACGCTAGCCGGAGCATGGCCGGCTCCGCGTCGCGCAAGCGCTCCGCCAGCCATGCTCCGGCTAGCATCAGAGCGAGCAATGAACTAACAATCGACTTGGACCACTCGGTGGGGGCCGATCACATCGATTCTGTTTGTCTCAGAAAAACTGCCACCAGAACGGACTCCGATCGATCTGGCGGGATGCTATGTCGGAGGTGCTGCTCGCTTAGCATTGCGGGCGGACGGAACAATGCAGGCAGGCGATCTCGAAGGTCTTTATCATATCGCGCCCGGCGCGCACGGGTCACGAACACAGACCGTAGTGCCTGACCGGATAGTCGCTAGAACCGAGGACGGGCAGTTGCTGTTTCAACTTGGAGATGGAGGCGATCGCTGGTCGATCATTGGCGAACGAGCGACATGGCTATCTGTCGTCGGAGTGCGCATGGAGCGGCAAACTGCGACGAGGCGCTGCTGGACAGATCCTCCGTCCACTAACTTACATCGTTCCGCCGGTTCAGAGAGTGACTGATGGAACCGGAGACGTAAACTGTACACCTGTTGCCCGCATCTATGACGGCACGCCAGATCCACGCATGCTCGCTAACAACCATCGAAGCCATTTCGTCGATGCGCCAACGCGGTATTGGCGGCAACTTTCACCCACGAAGGTTGCCGGCGATCTTCGGCCTGACTTGAATGCTAGCCAGCGGACAGTCTCTTGCCTGACATTAACGGCTCCAAGGGCGACTAGGCCTTGCACGTACCATGGGCTGATCTGAACATGCGCTGCTCTCAACCTGAGATGCCTGCTAGCGGAATGCCAAGATAGGCAGACAGTAACCGTTGATATGAACGCGGCGGACGAACGATCACTGGATAGGTCCCCGGTATCAAGGCGTCTGGGCTGGCGTGGCCGGCGGCTTATAGTTTGGATCGATCCAGTTGTAGAAAAACTCATAAGGCTTGGGCAACGCCTTGCTTGCATCCGAGCGCCAAACGCCATCGGCGTGCTTCTTTGCGGCGGTATAGAGGGATTTTCGCCCGGCTCGCTGCTGGTCGGCCGGCAGTGTTTGTACCTGCTTGTAGGCCTCTGCGATCAACGTCCGGTAGCCTCTCAGTGTCGATACTGCGTCGCCGCCTTCAGCCCTGTCTTTCGCATAGGCCGCGTCCAGCGCGGCAGCGATCGACATGTTGGTCAACGTCTTGCCGAGGTTGGATGTATCGAACCAGCGCGCTTGTGGCACCGCGAGCGACGAGCCGGGCTTGGTGACGACGACCCAACTCATGTGCTCCAACTCGCTTTGGTCCGACTCGCCCCAATCGAAACGCGTGCTCTCGCGGGTGGATTTGAGAACGTCGATATCGGCGACAATGTCTATGAGAAGTTTGTCAGCATCGGCACGGTCTGGCGCACGCTTCAGCATGGCCAACATCGCGCGCGCGCGATGCGCGTGGATGGAGGACAGGTTGTAATCGTTGCCCTTACAGTTCGCGATCCGCTTGTTAATGACATTCATGCCGCCGGGGGAGTCCTGATTATTTCTGATCCAGAAAGACACCTCCTGGGTCAGCCCGGTCTGGTAGACATCGCACGGAATTGGTGCGTCCCCGACTTTGGGCGGCGTGTTTGACGATGCAAGCCGGCCCGCTCTCGCTTCGGCGACGAGCAGTGTGTTGATGACGCGCTTGGCGACATCATAACTGTCGGTGAAATTGATACTTATGGTCTGGTTGGCGCGATTCAGGATCTGATGCGTCCTGCCGTCCTTGGGCATGCTGCCGTGCATGCGCTCCAGCGCCGCAAAGCTTTCGGATGCGTACCCGAGAAGGTTATCGGTCGTCACGCCGGGCCGCGCCGCGAGATTGGCGAAGCCAAGTGCAGCTATTTTTTGCGTATAGGGATCATCGGGACAGGAATCTGCAATTGACTTGAGCGAGGCGGCGATCGTGCTGGTTGGAGTAGTGTTGTCGACAGAATCAAAGAAGCTGTCCGCAGCGGTTTGTAGCTGAGCAGGCGAACACTCTGCCCATACAGGCTGAGCGGTAATCGCGAGCCCAATCCAGATCGCCCCTACTGTCAAAAGCTTGTTCATTGGCGGGCTCCTCGCGATTGCAGTATCGGATTGGAAAGCATGCCCGTGAGCGCGCTTATCGCAATTTCCGGATGACTATAACTCATGAAGCGCCCCGTTCCCGAGACGATCGAGACGTCTGCGTCGGGAAGAACATCACGCCAGTATTGCAAGGTCTCCTTCGGATCGTGAAGGCTATCCCCCTCGCCGATGAGCAGAGCGAAGTGCGGCGTTTCGCGAGCAGGGTTCGGCTTCCCAGTCGTCGCCAGCGCAACCTGTTCCTTGATGAAACCGTCAAGCCTGCCACGCCTGAAGTCCACAAGCGCGCGATAGTAGTCACCGATGTTTCGGCGCTCACCCATTGCACGCGCATCAGCGTCGCATCCAGCCGCAGCGCGCCGGACGTGATCTCTCACACGTTCGAATGTCATGGAATTCACAATCCAGCGCGACATTGTTCCAACTGCCCAAGGGCGTCGTGCGAAGTTTTTCTTCATGGTCGCGATAAAGCCCGTCTCTTTCGAACTGGATTGCGCATCGGGATCGGGATTCATGATGACCGCAGCCGCGATGAGATCGGGCCGCATGCGATGCAGAGCCATCACAACCTGGGCTGCTCCTCGCGATACAAGAAGAACATCCCGCCACTGCCGCGCAGTACACAAATCGACGATGTCCTGCGCTGCCAGATCAAAGAAGTCCTGCCCGGCGCAAGCGGATGGCGCGTCGTCTGTATCGCCGAAACCTGGGCGATCAATCGCGATCGGCCGATAGCCTTCGTCCTGAAGAGCATATACCAACCCGGAATTGACATGTCGGGTCGTCATGCTGCTGTGGAGGACAAGCACGGGCCTGCGGCGCTTTGGACCGTAGTCACTTGCGACGATGGTACGACCCCGCCGCACGGCCACGGAAAGCACCTCGGCTGCAGGCTCACCGGCGAGATGCCGCGCCGCAGAGAAGTTGGCGCATATTGCCAGCAATCGAAGCTCGACGAGCGCGCGCGCCAGTGCAATCGCGTTCGACACGCCGGTTACCTGGAAGATGCGAGCAAGCTCCTTTTTTACGACAGCTTCGGAGATGTTGTGTGCGCTTGCGACAGCATTTCGTGTTGCGCCGTCTGCGATCATGGCCGCAATCTTCACTTGCCGCCCTGATAGATTGTATGCCGCCGCAAGAAGCTGGTCACACTCTTCCCCATCTTCACCCGTTTGACCGATTCCGAGACCTATCAACGTCACGAGGCGCGTGAGGTTTTTGGCGCCGACCGTCGCTCGGGCGCTGTCGAGTTGCTCGCGAGCGGTTTCATAGGAGATGCCCATCGTCCTGGCGGCCAGACGCACATCACATGTCTGCAGAAGGGCAACGAGCGTGCGCACGACTGCGGTTGAGCATCCAAAGTCCAGTGCAAAGGCCCTGAACCTGGCCTCGACCACGGGCCAGTTGAGATAGACAAGGCCTAAAGCTTGCCCTGCCCCAATTGGCGGCAAAGGCTTGCGTCGTCGCAGATGCGTATGCACGCGCTCGAGGTCCCCAACCATGACGATGCTGCGGCCGAAATGTTCATCGTCGAACGTCTCGAACCAGAGATCACTTGCCCCTGCCCTGGCGCGCTGAAACTGATGGCGCTGCCACGAAGCGGAAAATGCGCGCGCCATGACCGGTTCGGGAGACTTGTCTGCATGGATGATTTCAAGACGATGCATGCGAGACAGGTCGTTGTGTTGAGCGTTGCCTCGGTATTTGTAAGTCCATAACGCGGGATGTGAAGCTATATGATGGAAACGCGCCGAGCCCGCTAAGGGGCTTGCGGTCAAACCTCCTGGGATCTCAGCGCGCGGCAAAGTCAGCAAATTCCGTCTCTGCTCACGTGGCCGGACGGCTCCACACCTTCCGCGATGACAAACAACACAGCACGCACTGCTAGAATCGCGCGCACCCGGCGCATCCGTTGAGACCAACTCGACCGCCGCTTGACCCGAGCGCACGACGTCCGGTTCTGCGTCACTGTCGTTTCGCGCCGATAATGGCGGCCTGGAACGAACTCATCGTCGTGTCGTGGTAATTTCCGTCACCATCGACGACGCGGACATTGACCTCCCCCGGATTCAGCCACGCGGAAGCAGCAGCGTTCCAGTTCGTCTCGGGCATGGGCGGCGGACCGCCCTTGCCATAGGCGCTTTCATAGCGCTGCAAATGCTCCCCGCCGAGAATTTGGGCGGCCCACCACAAGTTGGAGGCGTCTTTCTGGTCTAGCTGCTTGCCAAACAACCGGTTCCAGTCGGCAAGCGACCGCTCGCGGGCTGCTGCGCGTTGGCGTGCATTGGTCTCGGCGATGCTCTGCAGGAGCGCAGACCTTGCCGCTTCTGCAGACTTGAACTCAGCCGACAAGTCATGCGTCTCCGAATATTTCTGCAGCCAGGTCACTTCAATATTGCTGGGCTCGACGTTCAACGCCATGCGCTTGAAGATGCCGTCGATACGTTGGCGTTGAAATGCGTCATCGCCCCATACAGGAACAAAGGAGAAGTCGGCGCGCTGTCGATCGAAGCTGTAATTCTCCATACGGTACCCGCAATCTCCGTAGAGAGCGCGCGGTGCGCTCGAACAGGGCATTCTGTATTTGCTGGAGTTCACGCCGTGCATGGCCTGGATGTGGGCGGCCCAGAGACTGGCCAATGCAAGATACGGGGCGCTCTCTATCTTCGTATCGCGCACTTCGAAGGGAAAGGCCGGGTTGATCGGCATGACCTTGAGGGCGTTGTAGACCAATTCCATCACCTGCTTGTCGCCACTTTCGGCGAGTTGCTGAAGCCGCTGGAATTCCGGCCAGGTGAGACCCGACCCGATCCATTGTCCGATCTGATGCGCCTCCGCCTTCTCCGCAGCCGAGAGCTTCCGTAGGTGGAAGCGAGGACGGTGAAGTTCGACGACTTCTTCCGGCACGCGTAGCGCGCGCACTTTCCCTGCCGCGAGATCAGCCTCCGTGGGCGGCGGAGGCGGGGCCGCACGCGCGACAGGCTTGGGCGACTGCCTCAAACCGGACATGTAGCGTTTGTCGGTTTTTGTCCTGGCGCCAACACCTGCCTTCAGTCGGCAAACCGTGCTGATGTCTTCGCGTTCGAACTCGTATGTCCAGGAATCGCAGCGCCCCTCGGCTTCGCATGTCGCCGCGCACTTTTTCCAGTCGTTGCGATTGCCGCGGATCAGGGAACCTCCGAGAGATTCACCCGCGTATTGGACCCCGTCTTCCTTCTTCTGAGCATGAGCGGCACCAGGCCACACAAGACACAGCATGGCGATCATCAGTTCCAGGTAACGCAAACTCATGGGATCCTCTACAGCGCGCAGCATTGCGGCGCAAAGCGCACCTGAATCATTCGCTGCTCGCCCGCCAGCAAAGAACCGTCGCGTTCAGCATTAGCGCGACGGCGACAGACGTCACCTTAGGACTTGCGAATCCGCTTCGTCACGACACACCCCCCAAATGGGTACGCCTAGAGCTGTCAGCTTAATTGCGAGAGGTACTGTCGGGCTTTCGGCGCGCTTCAGCTGCTACGCCACTGCTCTGCTCCAGACAGATTCCGAGCGTGGACGGAGCACCCGCATCGCGCCACGGCACAGCAGATACCGCTGGATACTGAACGCGTTATAGACAGCAGCGTGCGTCTCAAGAAAACGCTGCGCCGATGATCGGCTCTTGAAGCCTTGCATATCGCTTGCGTCTTCGGATGCTCAGGTGTGAATTCTCCGCACGGTTGTTATCGCGCAGTCGTCCAGGCCGGTGGCAATTGCTGAGACCAAGTCGCGCGAGCGCCGCACCGTACCGACGCCGATCTCGTCATCTCGCGCGACTACATCAGCCGGGGCCTGCGTTCGCGCGCCGAGGAGTTGGTGTCGATCGAACTCGGCCCTAAGCCCGAGCACGAAATCCGCAACGCCCTGGAGAAGGAGATCACGGCCGAGCGCTGGACGCGCCTCGATGTCGAGATCCGCATCGCCGCCGACGAGACCGGCCACATCGATCTTCGACCCGAGCATCCGGGCGCGTCCGATCCAGAGACGCGCCGCCTCATGGTCGGCCGGCTCCAGCATCTGGAGAAGATGGGGCTCGCCACGCCGGCCGGTCCCGGCGAATGGATGGTGGGGCTCGAAGCGGAACGCAATCTCCGCGATTTCGGCACGCGCGGCGACATCATCAAGACGATGCACCGCCTTCACCGAGCGCGGCCAGGACCGTGGCGTCGGAGATTACGTGATCGACGCGGCCCCCGCCGGATCGCCAATCATCGGTCGGCTCGTCGACAAGGGGCTGCACGACGAGCTGACGGGCGAGGCCTATGCCGTGATCGACGGTACGGACGGCCGCGCCCATCATGTCCGCTTCCGCGGCATCGAGGCCTTCGAGCATTCACCAGCGATCGGCGGCATCGTCGAGGTGCGTCGCTTCGGCGGCCCGGACGATCAGCGTCCGACGCTCGTGCTCGCCACCCGATCCGACTTCGACCTCAAGCGGCAGATTACCGCGCCGGGCGCGACCTGGCTCGACCACCGTCTTGTCGAGCGCGACCCCAAGCCGATGGCGATGGGCGGCTTCGGCCGCGAGGCGCCCGATGCCATGGCAGCCCGCGCCGAACATCTCGCCGGCCAGGGTCTCGCCCAGCGGCAGGGCAACCGGATCGTCATGCAACGCGATCTGCTCGACACGTTCCGCCGCCGCGAGTTGGACGCCGTCGGCTCCAAGCTCGCCGCCGAAACCGGCCTGCCGCACCTGAAGGCGGCGGCGGGCGAACACATCGCCGGCACTTATCGCCAAAGCCTCACCCTGTCGTCCGGACGGTTCGCGATGATCGACAACGGGCTCGGCTTCCAGCTCGTGCCGTGGTCGCGGGAGATCGATCGCAAGCTCGGCCAGCACATCGCCGGCGTCGCGCGAGCCGGCGGCGGCATCGAGTGGAGCCTCGGCCGCAAACGCGACCTGGGACTATAAGGGCCATCGTCCACATGCGGTGATGTCGCGGGAGGGTTCAGGCGCGATCTGATTAGTCGGCGAACTCGCTAAGCCGGCGCAGCTCAGATGCGGTACGCCCGGTTTTGCGTCGAAGCAGCACACGAAGGGTCGTTCCATTAGCGTACCCGGTCCGAGAAGCGATTTCATCGACGCTCAATCGAGTCGTCCTCAGAAGATAGGTCGCGTGTTCGACCCGCAGATCCTGGTGGTACGCCAGTGGTGATCGTCCGAGCACGGCGTGAACTCTTCTCGACAGGGTTCGCGTACTTGCTCCAGTGAACTGCGCCGCGTCTCGGAGCGAGAAAACTCGATCAAGGTTCGTCCGCACCCATACCTCAAAAGCTTGGACAAGCTCGTCCGTGTGTCGAAGGTGATCCGGGATTGCGTATGTCGCCTGGGGTGAACGCGGGTCGAGCATCAAGTAGCGGGCTGTCGTCGCCGCAAGTTCAGGGCTGCGCTGTCGAATAAACCACAATGCCAGATCGAAATGGGCCAACACAGCCCCCGCCGTAACGATGTTGTCGGCCCGCACGATGGTGCGATGGTGATCCAAATCCACGCGCGGATAACGGGAGCGAAAGAACGGACTCAGCCACCAACTCGTCGTCGCGGCCCGACCATCCAACAGGCCGGCCTCCGCTAGCAGGAACGTTCCTGTACATGCCGCTGCGATAGTCGAGCCCTGTTTATGCCACGCGCGCAACAGAACGCCAGCGCTCTCGCAATCCGGATGGCGGAGTGTGGTGCTCAGCGCCTCCTCGGTCTTTGCGCCGACCGCAGGCACGAGCACAAGATCAGGCGCAAAAGAGGCGACTGCCGGCACAGCAGGTATGGCCAAGCCATGCGCAGTCATCGCACCGTGCCGGACGCTCAGAACGGTCGCCTTGAACGACTTGCTTTCTGAGGTCGGCGCCAGTTCGGCGGCTGTGGTCAGCGTGTCCTGGAACGCGGCCAGTCCGGTGTCGAAAGTCCCATCAAGGGCAAGGATCGCGATGTTCATGGCGAGAATGGTACTACATTTGTCATTTATGCCAAGCGACTGATGCACTGACCTCCATTAGTGTTGTGACTGCCTTTGGGAACGAAGGCCGCTCTCGGTTGAGGCGCGTATCGACAAAGGCGCGAGTCGAGCCACTCGGGTGTCTGCAACAACAACTCTTGGCAATCATCGTTGCTGTCGATCCGTGCCTGGCCAGATTCCAAGTCTGATAAGGAGATAGGTATGATTAAGTTTGGGCTGTATGTTCGGCTGGAAGCGAAGCCCGGCAAAGAGGCGGATCTTGAAGCGTTTCTTCAAGGTGCATTGCCGTTGGCGCAGGAGGAGACCGGCACGCCGGTGTGGTACGCCGTGAAATTCGGGCCTCAAAGCTTCGCGATTTTTGACGCTTTTGCGACCGATGAAGATCGGGGCGCTCACCTGAATGGCCCAATTGCCGCCGCTCTGATGCAGCATGCGGACGAACTCTTGTCGACACCGCCCGTGATTGAACGTTGGGATGCTTTGGCGGTGAAGTAGGATCACTGGGAGAATTGTCAGGTTAACTCGCGCGGTTGTACTGGGCTTTCGACGCGCGTCTGGCGATCACGCCACCGCCCTGCTCCAGACAGATTCCGAGCGTGCGCGCAGCACGCGCAACGCGCCGCGGCTCAGCAGATGCCGCTGGATGTTGAACGTGTTGTAGACAGCTGCGTGCGTTTCAAGAAACCGCTGCGCGGACGGCCTGCTCTTGAAGCCCTGCATCTTGCGCTCTCGCCTTCGAATTGAGAGGTGTGAGTTTTCGGCTCGATTGTTCTCGCGCAGACGTCCGGGGCGATGACGATCGACGAGACCCAGGCGATCGAGCGCCGCGCGATAAGAACGCAGCCCGTCGGTAACGATGGTCTGTGGCGCCACCTTCTGATTCTTCAACAGCCGTCGCAAGAATCGAAGGGCGGCTCCAGCATCGCGCCGCTTCTGCACGATCATGTCCATCACCTCCCCTTCATCGTCAACAGCGCGCCAGATCCAGACATGCTCGCCGGCAATCTTCGATACCATCTCGTCGAGATGCCAACGGGGCGATGGCGGCAGTTTACGACGACGAAGGTTTGCTGCGATCTTGGGGCCGAACTTCAATGTCCAGGCGCGGATCGTTTCGTAGCTCACGTCGACGCCACGATGCGCGAGCATCTCTTCAACGTCACGCAGGCTGAGTGTGAAGCGGAAATAGAGCCAAACGGCGTGCTGAATCACGGCGGCTGGGAAGCGGTGCCGTTTGTAGGAAATTCGCGTCATTGGGGTCCTCGGGAGGCCAATATCCACGGCCCTCACCAGAGACTAGTTAGCATTGGTCTGACAGCACCGGCCGGGCGCTCGGCTTGTTCGCGAGTGGAATGGCATCGCCCACACCGTTGATGTGGTCGATGGCGGCTTCCTGTATAAGGATCGCGTCTATGTCTCGCTCACGGCGATTGCCCGGGAGATCACTGGCGTGCACTGGTCGGGCCCCCGCTTCTTTGGCATGCGGGGTAGAGCGTGATGCACTCGGACAAGCGCGTAGTGCGGTGTGCGATCTACACACGCAAATCGTCCGAGGAAGGCCTCGAGCAGGAGTTCAACTCGCTGGATGCGCAGTATGAGGCGTGCTCAGCCTACATCGCCAGCCAAAAGAGCGAGGGATGGAAACGCCTTCCGGGTCGATACGATGATGGCGGCATCTCGGGCGGCACGCTGGAACGCCCTTCCCTGACGCGCCTGATGGCCGACATTGATGCCGGCCGCGTTGACCTCGTTGTCGTCTACAAGATCGACAGGCTAACCCGCTCGCTGATGGACTTCGTCAAGCTGGTTGAGCGCTTCGACAAGGCCAAATGTTCGTTCGTGTCCGTCACGCAATCCTTCAACACTGCGACGTCAATGGGCCGACTTACGCTCAACGTGCTGCTTTCCTTCGCGCAGTTCGAGCGCGAGGTCACGGCGGAGCGCATTCGAGACAAGATTGCCGCTTCCAAGAAGAAGGGCATCTGGATGGGAGGTATTCCACCCTTAGGGTATCGTCCGAAAGATCGAGAGCTGATCGTCGAGCCCGTCGAAGCTGAGCAGGTCCGCCAGGTCTTCGCGCTGTTTCTCACGATGCAATGTCTCGGCAAACTCAAGAAGGAAGTCGATCGGCTTGGAGCGCGGACCCGACCAAGTTGGACTGGAAAGAAGAAGGGTCAGACATTCCAGTACACGCGAGGTCACCTGCGTGGGATCCTTATGAACCCGATCTATGTTGGAGACCTCCGACACAAGAACGAGATCCATCCTGGTCGTCACACCGCCATCATCGCGCGGGAGGACTGGGATAAGGTTCAATCGATCTTTGCGGCAAAGTCGTATGCCGTGCGAGGGCGAGGCAGGGATGGCGCAATGAAGCGTTCGCCTCTCACTGGCCGACTATTCGATGAGGCCGGCGACAGGTTGGCTACGACATACGGAGCGAACTCGAAACGCCGACTGCGGTACTTCGTGTCGGCGCGGCTGACCGACCGATCATTTGACCGAACCGATGACCGAACGGGCTGGCGGATTCCTGCTATTCAGACTGAACAGGTTGTCGCGGCAGCCATCAGCCAGGCGTTGAAAGACGCAGGACACTTTCCGAATTCAGAAGAAGGGGCAAATGCCGTCCATACGGCCGAGAGTGTGGCCGCCACTGTCCTGAGCGATTTCGAACAGTCGACGCTGCTGAACTTGGTGGAAAAGGCGCATATCAGCTTGGGCCACGTGGACATCCACTTGCAGCCCAAGAAGGTCGCCGCGCTGCTCAACATCTCGGTCGCGGACGTCCCTGACGCGTTGCGGGCGTTTTCAGCACCGTTTCACCGGAGACGGAGAGGCGTCGAGACCAAGCTTATCTTCGGACATCAGGCGCCGGCAGTTGATCCTGTTCTCCTTAAATGGGTGGCCCGAGGGTGGGTCTGGTGGAAGGAAATCCGAACCGGCAAGGCGTCTGTTCACGAGATAGCGGAACGCGAGAACGTCACGGCTCGCTTCATTTCAATGCATCTGGAACTTGCATTCATGGCTCCGGATGTCATCGCTTCCGTGGTTGATGGCCGGCACCCGAGCTTCATGAACGCGCAGGCGCTTCGTACCCTGCGGCTTCCGCCAACCTGGACGGAACAGCGCTCCGCTCTGACGGAGCTAGAAATTGCCCGCCGAAGATAGCCCTTCATGGTCCGTTCTGAGCAGAGACCGAGTCTCCAGTGACTGCACACACCGCCAGCCGGTTTTAAGCTTTCCAGATAGATCCACTCAGGCGCGCGTTTGGCGCGGGCCCCGGCTTTGCGGGTTTGGATAACAGGAAGGTAACCCTGACTCAGCGGCGCCTATCCGGGCCAGCTGCTTGAGGGGTAGCGACCGAAGGCCTCGCTTTACTCGTAACTACCGGCAAGCGAGAAGGCTGCGATTGCGTCATCCGGGTTGAGGATTTCGATGCTGCGCGCTTTGTTGCACTCTATCGTTGTTTCGTTCGCGCTGTTCGCAGCGCCCGCTGCGAGCGCGTTGCCGCAGACGGATGAGGAATTCACCGTCCTCAGCTATCACGAGATTGCGGAGAAGGCGGACGCGCTGATCCCCGAGTATGCGGTGTCGCCGACCATGTTCGTGCGCCAGATCGATTGGCTGCGGAACAACGGATATAACTTCATCTCCGTCGACGACATCCTTGCGGACAAGGCGGGGCAGAAGGCGCTGCCGCCGAAGGCTGTGCTGGTCACGTTCGACGATGGCTATCGCTCGGCTTACGATCACGCGCTGCCGTTCCTGAAGATGCTGGGCATTCCGAGCGTCGTGGCTGTGGTGGGCGCGTGGGAAGAAGAGTCCGGCACGGTCAATTTCGACGGCCGCATGATCCCGCGCAACAAGCTGATGACGTGGGACCAGCTGCGCGAGATCTCCAAGGGCGGGCTCGTCGAGATCGGCAGCCATACCTATGACCTGCACCACGGACTGCAGGGCAACCCGCAGGGCAATATGGAGCCGGCGGCGACGACGCGGCGCTATCTGCCGGACACGAAGGCTTATGAAAGCGAGACGGCTTACCAGAACCGCATCGCGGCGGACCTGAAGCGCAGCCGCGACATCATCAAGGATCGCGTTGGCAAGGCGCCGCGTGTGATTGCGTGGCCGTATGGCCGCTACAGCTACAAGCTGCGCGATGCGGCGGCCAAGCTGGGCATGACGGTGGGGCTTACGCTCGACGATGGCGGCAATATGGAAGAGACGCCGCTGTGGGGCGTGCGGCGTGTTCTGGTTGGCGCGGACTGGACGCTGTCCAACCTTCAGAACGAGATGGTGCTGCGCAACCGCAACCTGTCGGACAATGACCGCGCCCAGAAGGTCATGCATATCGACCTGGATTACATCTTCGATGCAGACCCGGCGCAGCAGGAGCGCAATCTGGGTCACATGCTGGATCGTATCCAGTCGCTGAATGTGACGACCGTTTATCTGCAGGCGTTTGCTGACCCGGATGCCAATGGCTCTGCGGATGCGGTGTACTTCCCCAACCGGCACCTGCCGGTGCGCGCGGACCTGTTCAACCGGGTGGCGTGGCAGATCGAGACGCGGACGCAGGTGAAGCGCATCTATGCGTGGATGCCGATGATTGCGTGGGAGCTGCCGGCGGGAACGCCGGGCGCCAATGACACGGTGGTCACCCTGCCCGGCGACAACACCAAGCGTTTGAACATGGGCTACAAGCGGCTGTCGCCGTTCTCGGCCGCGGCGCGGCAGACGATCAAGGATATCTACGAGGACCTGTCGCACGCGGCGACGTTCGAGGGCGTGCTGTTCCACGACGACATCACGCTGTCGGATTATGAGGACGCCAGCAGCTTTGCCCTGAAGGCTTATCAGGACTGGGGCCTGCCGGGATCGGTTCAGGAGATCCGCAAGAGCGACGACATGGTCGGGCGCTGGACGATCTTCAAGATCAATGCGCTTGACACGTTTGCGATGGAGCTGGCCGATATCCTGCGCGCTGAATCGCCTGCGCTGAAGACGGCGCGGAACATCTACGCGCAGGTCGTGCTGAATCCGAAAGCCGAGGTTTGGTATTCGCAGGCGTTCGAGAACTCGCTGACCAACTATGATTTCACGGCCATCATGGCGATGCCGTACATGGAGAAGGCTGCCGATCATGCGCAGTTCTTCCGCGATCTGATTGCGCGGGTGAACAGCCGGGCGGGCGCAATGTCGCGCGTGGTGTTCGAGCTGCAGACGGTGAACTGGGAGAATGGCGACAAGCCCATTCCGGTTGCCGAGCTGACGGCGACGATCAAGTCGCTCTACGATCAGGGCGTGCAGCACATCGCTTATTACCCGGACATGCTGTTCGAGAACCATCCCGAGTGGAGCCCGATGCGCCACACCTTCGCGCTGAAGCCCACGATTTCGCAGCCATCAGCCCCGTAACCCCATGGCCCCCGCGATGCAGGTCGTCTGGCAAAGCGCTCTCGGCTTCCTGTTCTACTATCCGTTGCTGATGTCCTGGGTGTGGATGTTGGGAGCGCTGGTTTTCTATTGGCGCAATGAGCGCCGGGCGCCGCCTGCAACGCAGCCGGTGCGCCGGGCGGATGCTCCGCCGATCAGCGTGCTGATCCCCTGCTATAATGAGGGGGACAATGCGGAAGAGACGCTGACGCATGCGTTGGCGCTCGATTATCCCGACTTTGAAGTCATCGCGATCAATGATGGCAGCCGCGATAATACCGGCGCGGTGCTGGATCGGATGGCCCTACTGCATCAACGGCTGCGCGTGGTTCACCTCGCCCAGAACCAGGGCAAGGCGATGGGCCTGCAGGCGGGCGCGCTGCTGGCCAAGAACGAGATCCTGATCGGGATCGATGGCGATGCCCTGCTCGATCCGCTGTGCGGGCACTGGATGGTGCGGCACTTCATGGACGATCCGAGCGTGGCGGCCGTGACGGGCAATCCGCGTATTCGCAACCGTTCGACCCTGCTTGGCCGGCTGCAGGTTGGCGAGTTCTCGTCGATCGTTGGCCTGATCAAGCGTGCCCAGAAGACGTTTGGCGCGCTATTCACCGTATCCGGCGTGATCACCGCGTTCCGCCGCAGCGCGGTGCATGATGTCGGCTACTGGAGCGCCGACATGCTCACCGAGGACATCGACATTACCTGGAAGCTCCAGCGCGCGGGATGGAAGGTGAAGTTCGAGCCGAACGCGCTTGTCTGGATCCTGATGCCGGAGACGCTGCGCGGTTTGTGGAAGCAGCGTCTGCGTTGGGCGAAAGGCGGGGCGCAGGTTCTGCTGAAGAATTTCGGAGTGCTGGCGCGTCCTTCGCAGAGCCGGATGTGGCCGCTGCTGCTTGAGCTTACGACCAGCGTGATCTGGTCGTACCTGATGCTCGCCTACGTCGTGCTGTGGTTGATTGGATTGGTGCTGCCGTGGGCGGGCTTGCCGGCGATGTCATCGCCCTTGTTGCCAGACAGCAGCGGCTTGATCCTGACGATTACATGTCTCGTGCAGTTCGGTTTGAGCACGTGGCTCGACAGTCGCTACGAACGTGGCCTTGGTCGCTACTACTATTGGCTGATCTGGTACCCGCTGGCGTACTGGGTCATTAACATCGCAACAACCATAGTTGCTTACCCGCGTGTAATCTTCGGACGGACAAAACAGCGCGCTCGCTGGGTTAGCCCTGACCGCGGCGTGCGACCGCCTTCTTAAACGCGAAAACTGCGACAAGTTGGGCCGCTGCCTAACTGCAATGTAAGGTGGCTGTCACTTCCCAGTAGGACCCGGACATTAGATATGTCCCGTTGAAAATTGGGAGCGCGCGCCGAAAACGGCGGCGGGACAAAATTAGCGACGCAATGATTATCGACGTACGCGCCCGCTTGCCTTTGCGGCGGCGCATCGGATCTGATCTGTGTACGGCTGGTCTCTGGGGCGTGTGCGCCTGGCTGATGATGCCAACGATCTCCTCGATCGGCCAGACGCGGCATCTGCAAACTCCGCACGTAGTGGCAGCCGGCATTTCGATGCCTGCGCTCAACGGCGTGCTGGGCGTTCTGGCGCTTGTGGTTGGCGCGTTCATCTGGGTGCGTGCGCGCCAGCGCAAGTCGCTCAAGGTCGCGCAAGAGGCGGTGCCGAACTACGCGCATCGCTTCGGCCTGACCGAGGCGCAGCTCGCGGCCTACCGCACGAGCCAGACCTGCATCGTGCACCACAACGAAGCTGGCGACATCATCGGCATCGATGCACCGCCTGCCCTTGCGCTGGTTCAAGACACGGCTGGCGAT
Source organism: Hyphomonadaceae bacterium (assembly GCA_965229115.1). Taxonomy (GTDB): domain Bacteria; phylum Pseudomonadota; class Alphaproteobacteria; order Caulobacterales; family Hyphomonadaceae; genus UBA7672. The sequence continues at coordinate 3,451,521 of CBDDIR010000003.1, forward strand.
ATGCCGCCTGCTGCGATGCTTATCGGCGCAGACCATGCGCAGGCGTCGTTCGCCACCGCGGCCTGATCTTTCTCGAAGCCAGATATGGAAAGGGCGGCTCCTTGCCGGGAGCCGCCCTTTCTCATTTCAGATGTCCGATGGTTACCAGTGACCGGTGCAGAAGCCGGCGAGCAGGATGATCGGGATTGGGATGCCCAAAAAGAGCATGAGAACTGAGCGCATGCTTACACTCCTTCAGATTTGGGAATGACGCGGGGGCGCGAGACCGAGTTGAAGAACACCCAGGTGACGCTCTTGTCGCGATGATTGCCGCCCGTGTGGGCGCCGTAGAACGCGGCTACTAGGCCGATCAGCAGCGATGCGGCCGTGATGAAGGCGGAGATGACTGTCGCCTTGCGCACGATCTCTGCACGACGTTCAGCAACCGTTGCAGTGGCGCCATCAGCGTCGTTCACACGCTCGGCGGCGGCCTGTTTGTCGACCTGATCACCCGCAACCTGAGCGATGCTGGTTGTAACTTCGTTCGGCGGGGCTTCAGCAGCTTTGCCAAGACCGCCGAGGCCAGCCGTGGCGACGAACGCAGCGGCGAGGACAGCGACGCCCCACATCATGATGCCGTGCAGACCATCGCGCACGTCAGTTTCATGTTCTGTCGTGTTGATGTCGACGGCGCGCATACGGCCAGTGATGTAACCGCCGATGAAGAAGCACATCAGCTGTACCCAGAGAAGATAGAGCCCTGCTGAGATGGCAAATGCGGCTGGCGACAAACCTTCGCCTTCATACGGCGAGGCGACGCTGAGCCCGAGGGCTGCGCCGAATGCGAGAAGAATTAGCCCGAGAGCCGTAGCTACAACGGCGCCGCCGAAAATCGCGGGCCATTCAACCTTTGCTACGCTCACCGGCTTGGTGACCACCGCCTCGGCAATCATCAGCGGATACCGATGAAGGAGAGGATGGCGAGAACGATGACGACTAGGCCAACCAGATAGATGACATTATTCATGGAACACTCCCGATCTGGCCAACAACTCCCGACAGCGCGTAAGGTTGCTCATGCCCGCGGCGTTACGCCGGGGCATGGCCAGATTTTTTTGACGTGCGGGCGAGCCCGATCAGCTTCCGGCGGAAACTCTCGTTCGAAGCGAGCTTCAGGGTTGGGGCGCTAGTTGATCGCCGTTCATGGTTCGCCGAGCACGCGCTTAACGGCGGAGAGGGCTTTCGTCGCCTTCGGCCAGCCGGCGTAGAAGGCGAGATGCGTCAGGCCTTCTGCGATTTCTGCACGGGAGAGGCCGCTGTCGATGGCGCGCTTGAGGTAGGGATCGAGCAGATCTGCATCGCCCATTGCTGCTAGGGCGGCGATCGTCACGAGACTGCGGTCGCGTGGGGAGAGATCGGATCGACGCCAGAGATCGTCGAAGACGATGTCGTTGGTCAGCTCCGTGAACTTTGGAGCGATGCGGCCGAACTCCTGGGTGGTCGCGGCCTTGCGGGCGGCTTCCGATGGGGCGGCGGGGAGTGTTGTGACGGGCGCCTGCAGGATGGCCGGATCGATATTGCGGGCAGTATAGACGCGGTTGAAGACTTCGAGCGCGGATACGGCGCTCGGCCATCCGGAGTAGAGCGCGAGGTGGGTGAGAACGCCCGCCGCCTCGACAGTTGTGACGCCGTTGTTCAGGGCGCGCCCGAGATGGCCTTCAAGCTGCGCTGTCTTGCCGGTGGAGATGAGGACAGAGATCGTGACGAGGCTGCGATCGCGCGGCTTCAGTTCGTCGCGAAGCCAGACGTCGCCGAAGAGCACCTCGTCGGTGTAGGCCGCCATGCCGGGGACGATCTTTTGCTGGATCGGGCCGGAGGGACGGCTTGTCGAAGCGGGAGGCTGCTGGGCTTGGGGTTCAACGTTCTGCGCCCATGCGAGCGGTGCAGCCCCTGCAGTCGCAATGAGGGCTGAGAGCACGACCTGGAGCCGTTGGCGGATGCGTGTGTGAGGTTGGGTCATTGTTATTGCGGGTATTGCTGGTCGGTTACGGGTTCCAGCCATTTGACGCTGGCGCCTTCCTGGGATTCTGCGGTGGCGACATGGGTCATTGCGCTCTCACGCGAGGCGCCATGCCAGTGTTTGACGCCGGGCGCGGTCCAGACCACGTCGCCGGGTTTGATCTCACGCGCGGGCTCGCCTTCGGCTTGGACCCACCCTCTTCCATCCGTCACCACGAGGAGTTGGCCGAGGGGATGCGTGTGCCAGTTGCTGCGTGCGCCTGGCTGGAACGTGACGGTGGCGCCGCCAATTCGCGAACCGCCCGATCCCCGAAACGCGGACGATACGGTAACGGCCCCCGTGAAATTTGAGGCGGGACCGGCGTTTGGATTTACGCCGGGCGGTATGACGGTCAGCGGAGGCGGCGCGGACGGCGGCTGTGCTTGCGCTGGAACGCATGCGCCGATCAGTGGCGCCATAATAGCTGCGCGCAGGTTCATGTATGGGTCCCTCAGGCTTGTGCAGATCAGTTGGTTGGGCACACGGCGCCGGCGTCAATCCAGGCCTTTGTGAGTTCGCCGAACTGTTTCTGCGTGCCGGGCGCGGGCTCGCGGCCCGGGCCTGGATCCCAGCCATATCCCACGAGAGCGTCTTCCGCATTGTGATGCTGGAGCTGCGCCAGCGTCATGCCGCCATTGCGTGCGGGGTCGCGGATCTGATGGCAGATTTCCGCGATCGACTTTCCTTCCCACGCCATCTCCGCAGGCGCGAGATGCCATTTCGGATTTCCGGGGAGGCTGGTCTTCCCGCCTTCGAACACGAAATTGCTCTCGCCGTGGCATGTCGCGCACGTCATTCCGAAGACACCGTGGCCATCAGGGCCACGCGTTACGGGCGGGGAGTGCACAACCTGCTTGTCGCCTTGCAGCGGGCTATTGGTGCTGGGATGGCAGTTCACGCAACGTGGATGCGTGAGGACTTCGCCCATCTCGGTGAATATTGCGGCGGAACGTTGATCGACGTCCGAGATGTTGGTGAAGGCGCCGACGGGACGCAGCTGTCCTTTGAGGCGTTGGCCGATCACCTCCAGCGTGTCGGGTGACAGAGCTACGGATTCGAAGCCTCGGCTGCCGGGCCCGGTCACGATGTTCGAGCAGGCTACAACGAGACCGGTAGCGGCGAGGACAGCGATCCATTTCTTCATGACGTCATGCTTTCAGCAACCGATTGTCGATAGGAAGATCACGCAGCCTGACTCCGGTTGCAGCGAAGATGGCGTTGGTGAGTGCGGGAATGACGGGCGGCAGGGCGGGCTCGCCGAGGCCGGTTGGCGGATAGCTGGTCTTGAGGAAATGAACGTCGACGGGCGGCGCCTCGGACATGCGGATGAGGCGGTAGTTGTTGAAATTGCTTTCGACGACTGCGCCGTTCTCGATCGTGATCTTCTGGAAGAGCGCGACGGAGAGGCCGTCAATAACCGCGCCCTGAACCTGATTGAGGGCGCCAGACGGATTGACGATGTGGCTGCCCACGTCGCCGACGACCCAGACCTTGTCGACCTTCGGAACGCCTTCTTCAGATACAGTGACCTGAACGACTTCTGCGAAATAGCCGCGGTGGCTGTACTGGAAGGCGACGCCCATGCCTGTGCGTTTCGGTAGCTCGGCGCGGCGAGCCCAACCGGAACGCTCGGCCACTGTCTGCAGGCATGCGCGCATGCGCGCGGCGCCATAGGCAGACGGCCCCTGCCCGACTGTTTCTGCTTCGCCAAGCAGATCGAGCCTGAAGGCGACAGGATCGGCGCCGGCCGCGTGGGCCAGTTCGTCGATGAAGCCGTGCATCACATACGCCATCATGTTCGAGCGCGGCGCACGCAGCGGACCCTGCGGGATGCCGAGCGGCATCGCTGTTACATCCTGCCGGAGGTTGGAGACGAAGCCGGCGGGGAACTCGCCTTGCGGCAGGTCCGTCGAACTTTTCCCGAATTCGCCGGGTGCATCGTAAGTCACGAAATGCTGCTGCCATGCGACGAGATTGCCGGATGCATCAAGACCAGCCTTGAAGAAGTGGAACCCGCCGGGCCGATAAGCATCGTGTCTCAGATCGTCTTCGCGGCTCCAGATGAGTTGTACCGGAGCGCCTGCCTCACGCGCGATCCATGCCGCTTCAACCATGAAGTCGTTGATGGCTCGACGGCCGAAGGCGCCGCCGCTGCGCGTGACATGGACGATGACGTTTTCGGCAGCGATGCCTAGCGTCTTGGCCACGAGCTGGCGACCGGGTTCGGGGAACTGGGTCGGCGCCCAGAGCTCCATCTTGCCGTCCTGATAACGCGCGGTGCAGTTCATCGGCTCGAGCGGAGCATGGGCCACGAACGGATAGGTATAAGCGGCCTCGACCACCTTGGCGGCGCCTGCCATCGCCTTGGCGACGTCGCCATCGTTGCGCGCTGTGCGTTGCGGTTTCGCGCCGCTCAGCTCCAGGGCGCGCTTTGCGTAGCCTGCGCTGTTCTGCGCTGAGGTCGGGTGATCAGCCCATTTCGTGTTGAGGCGTTGCCGTCCCTTCATGGCGGCCCACCAGGTGTCAGCCACGACAGCTACACCCGGAAGAAGGCCGTCGACATTGCTTGTGCCTTCGACGACGAAGGCCTTGTGGACGCCCTTGAAGGACTGAGCTGCGGCGAGATCAGTGCTTGCGACCTTGGCTGCGACCACCGGCGCTTTCTCATAGGTAGCGTACAGCATGCCGGGAAGAAGCGTGTCGACGCCGAAGAGAGGCTGGCCGGTGACGATCTTCGCCGTTTCATATTGAGCCTTGGCCTGCCCGATGATCCGAAAATCCTTCGGGTCCTTGAGCGTGAGTGACGTCAGGGCGGGCACCGGTAGCTCGGCCGCTCGTGCAGCCAGCTCTCCGTAGGATGCTTTACGGCCTGAGGATTCGTGTGTGACGACGCCTGCAACAGTCGTGCACTGCGCGACTGGAACGCCCCATTTGCTTGCCGCTGCCTGGACCAGCATTGAACGCGCAGCTGCGCCGACGCGGCGCCGACGCGGCGCATCTCGTCCCAGCGTTCGGCAATGGCGCGACTGCCGCCCGACATCTGGCGGCCGAATGCCTTGTCCAGCGGCGCTTGCTCGATCCGGACATCTTTCCAGTCCGCATCCAGTTCGTCGGCGATGATCATCGGCAATGCCGTATGGACGCCCTGCCCCATGTCTGGGTTTGGGGAGAAGATCGTGACGATGCCGTCAGGCGCAACCCGAACGTAAGCCGTGATTGGTTTCGACGCGGAAGCTTTGAGTGCAGACTGGGCCTGCGCGGTGGGCAGGCCCGACAGGGCAAGCATGAGGCCGCCGGCGGCTGCGCCCTTGAAGATGTCGCGCCGCGAGGCGTTGATCAGGTTTGAGGTCATTATGGTCATGCCTCCGCCTGGCCAGAAGCGCGTTTGATGCCCGCGCGGATACGAAGGTACGTTGCGCAGCGGCAAAGGTTGCCTGCCATGGCCGCATCAATATCCGCGTCCGTGGGTTTAGGCTTTGCCTTGAGCAAGGCTGTCGCCGTCATGATCTGCCCCGGCTGGCAGTAGCCGCACTGCGCCACGTCCAGATCCGTCCACGCCGCCTGCAACTTTGCGCCGACGGGATCGGCGGACATCGCCTCGATCGTCTTGATCGCTGCGTTAGCCGGCACGGAAGAAACCGGCATTACACACGACCGGACTGGATTGTCGTTTACGTGAACCGTGCACGCGCCGCACTGCGCAACACCGCAGCCAAACTTCGGGCCAAGCACGCCCAGCTTGTTGCGAAGGACCCAGAGCAGAGGCGTTTGCGGATCAACATCCGCCTCGCGCACCTGCCCGTTGACGTTGAGCTGGATAGTCATGTCGGCGCCCTCTACGCGATCATCGCTGTCGTCGCTAAGCGACGATATAGAGCGAAGTTGCGGCCGATAATTGCATCAGGCCGCATGCTTCTATGCTCGCGATTCATAAGTACTAGATCGTGATCAGCGCCCGACGAGGCGCGCCAGATGCGGCGGATAGCGATCGCCCTGCGCAGGATTTTCGGCGAGCGCCGTATCTATGTCGGCGAGATCCTGCGCCGCCAACTCTACGGTATCTGCGCCGAGGTTTTCCTCGAGCCGGTGCAGCTTGGTTGTGCCGGGGATGGGCGCGATCCAGGGCTTTTGCGCCAGCACCCAGGCGATGGCGATCTGGGCGCGTGTTGCGTTCTTGCGTGTCGCGATTTCACCGATGCGTTCGACCAGTGCAGCGTTGGCTGAGCGCGCATCTGCCGAGAAGCGCGGCACCGAGTTGCGGAAATCCGATTTGTCGAACGTGGTATCCGCATTGATGGAGCCAGTCAGGAAGCCTTTGCCGAGCGGGCTGAAGGGCACGAAGCCGATGCCGAGCTCTTCGAGTGTCGGCAGGATCTCCTTCTCGGGTTCGCGCCACCACAGCGAGTATTCGCTCTGCAATGCCGCCACGGGTTGAACAGCATGCGCGCGGCGGATCGTCTGGGCGCTGGCTTCGGAGAGGCCGAAGTGCTTGACCTTGCCGGCTGCGATCAGGTCCTGCACGGCGCCGGCGACATCTTCGATGGGCACGTTGGGGTCGACGCGATGCTGATAGAAGAGATCGATCGTATCCGTGCCCAGCCGTTTGAGCGATGCATCCGCGACGGCGCGGATATGCTCAGGCCGGCTGTTCAACCCGCGCTGCGCGTGGGTGTCCGGGTCGATGTCGAAGCCGAACTTGGTGGCGATGACAACATCGTCGCGGAACGGCGAGAGTGCTTCGCCGACAACTTCCTCGTTCGTGAAGGGACCATAGACTTCGGCCGTGTCGAAGAAGGTGACGCCGCGTTCGACAGCGGCGCGGATAAGCGTGACGGCTTCCTGCATGTCCGTCGCTGGCCCGTAGCCGAAGTTGAGGCCCATGCAACCGAGGCCGATGGCTGAAACTTCTAGTCCGCTTTTCCCGAGTGCACGCGTTTTCATGTGGCTGACCTTTTCAAATCTTGGGCGCCGCCACGACTTCGTGAACCAGCGTGGCGCGCCAAAGCCAAGATAGGGCTGGGCCGGCCAGTTATTAGCTACTAAATTGTACTTGCAATTATATCCGGAGTTCATGAGTGAAGCGGGATGATCTGGCCGATCTGGCGGCATTCCTCGCTGTGGCTGAAGAACGGAGCTTCACGCGGGCGGCGGCGAAGCTGGGCACGTCACAATCTGCGTTGAGCCATACGGTGCGCAGGCTGGAAGAAAGCCTGGGCCTGCGTTTGTTGACCCGCACGACGCGCAGCGTCGCGCCGACAGAGGCAGGTGATCGGCTCATTGAGACGTTGCGGCCATCGTTCGATGAGATCGATGCCAAGCTGGCAGCCATCACTGAGCTGCGCGACAAGCCGTCTGGCAATATCCGCATCACGACGAGCCATCACGCCGCGGAGACGATCCTCTGGCCTGCTCTATCCAGGCTTTTGCCGAACAATCCGGACATCAGCGTCGAACTGACAATGGACTCTCATTTCACCGATATCGTCGCCGAGCGATATGATGCCGGGGTCCGCCTGGGTGAGGAAGTCGCGCAGGACATGGTGGCGGTGAAGATTGGCCCGGATCTGCGCATGATTGCGGTAGCAGCGCCGGAATACTTCGCGGATAGGCCGAAACCGAAGACGCCGCACGATCTCACCGAGCATCAGTGCATAAATATGCGCCTCTCCACGCGTGGCGGTCTTTATGCGTGGGAGTTTGAAAAGGACGGGCGGCCTCTCAACGTCCGGGTTTCTGGGCAACTGGTTTTCAATGATGTGCGCATGGTGCTGACAGCCGCTGCAGCAGGAGCTGGAATTGCACTCGTCATGGAAGATCGCGCAAAGCCGCTGATCGCTGAGGGCAAACTGGTGCAGGTGCTGAAAGAGTGGTGCCCCACCTTCCCCGGCTATCACCTCTACTACCCCAGCCGTCGCCAGCCCTCGCCGGCATTCGCGCTCCTTGTGGAGACGCTGCGCTATCGCGACCGGAAAGCGCCCCGGAAATAGAGCGCAGATCAGCGATCAAGCGCAGCCCCTACAACGGGGATTGTATTGGCATTTATAGTGCCATATCCTTCGCACCTCGATTGAATGTGCGGTGGGAGAGACGGATGAGAGTGCTGCGGACGCCGGAGGAGCGGTTTGCGGGACTGCCGGGTTATCCGTGGGCGCCGAACTATCTCACAATCGCCGATGTGGACGGAACGGGGCTTCGTGTTCACTACATCGATGAAGGTCCGCGGGATGCGGAGCCGATCCTGTTGCTGCATGGCAATCCGACCTGGTCGTACCTGTATCGCAAGATGATCCCCGGACTGCTGAAGAGCGGGCGGCGGGTGATTGCGGTTGACCTGCCGGGCACGGGGAAATCCGACAAGCCAGCCGAGCGGGCGGATTACACGCTGGCGCGGCATTACGACTGGGCTTCGAAATGGTTTGAGGCGTTGAACCTCTCCAACGTGACTCTGTTCTGCCAGGACTGGGGCGGAACGATCGGGCTGTATCTCGTTTCGAAATACCCCGAACGCTTTGCGCGCGTGGTCGCGTCGAACACCGGCGTACCGACCGGGGATGGCGAGAGCGACTTCATGAAGATGTGGGTCGGCATGATGGCCGTCGCCACGGAGTTTCCATGGCCGATGCTGGAAGCCGGCATGGTGACGAAGCTGTCGCCGGAAGAGCTGGCGGCTTATCGCGCGCCCTACCCGACCAGCGATTATGAATACTGCCTCATCACTTGGCCGAGCCTGATCACCGTGCAGCCGGATAATCCCGGTCTGCCGCTGAACAAGGCGGCGTGGGAGCGGCTGCAGACATTCGACAAGCCCTTCCTGACGCTGTTTGCGGAGTTGGACCCGGTGGGGCGTGGGTGGGAGACGCGGGCACAGGAAAAGATCCCCGGCGCGAAGGGCCAGGCGCATGCCATCATCGGCGGCGCGCATCACTTCATTCAGGAAGACGCCGCAGACGAGCTGGTTACGCGCATCACCGCGTTTTTGAATGTGACGTAGCGGTTAGCGCCGGATGAGGCGCCAGCCGGCGGCGAACAGAAGCAGCAGCACAGCTTCGATGAGCAGCGGCGGGGCCATGTCTGGGGTGAAGCCGTTGATGGCTGCCGTGATGAGCCGCCCCATGAGCGCGAGCGCGATCAGGACAACGGACGGCAGGAGAAGCGCGCCACGGCCTTTGATCGCTGCCGCCAGTGCAAAGGCGCCTCCGGCTGCGAAGAAGCCGCCCATGTCAGCACGGATGGTTGCGAAGCCCAGCGGGCCTTGTGGCGCGAGTCCAAGCTGAGCGGCCATTTCCTCTGGCGCCATCCAGAGGCGCGCGGCAATGAGAAGTCCGATTACGCCGGCTATGCCGATGACGATACGCATGGCGAGTTGCATTTGCGTCAGGCTCCGCGGGGTGTTTCAAGGATGGCTTGCATCATACGGTCGGCGGTTTCCGTGCCATCATTCTGGTTCTGACCGGTGACGAGACGGCCATCGGCCACGACATGGCTGGCGAAGAGATCGCGGAACCGGGTGGAGGATTCGAACAAAGCGCCTGCAGCGCGCAGGTCACGCTCGGGATGGCGCGGGGTGTGGACGATGCCCAGTTCCCTCACCTGCTTGTCGGTTACGGCGGTAAGGCGTTTGCCGCTGACCAGCGGATGACCATTGCCGGATTTGGCGGCGAGCAGGCCGAGAGGCCCGTGACATACGCCGCCGATAACCGCGCCTGTATCGTCTGCACGCTGCAGCAATTTGCCGAGTGCGGGCGACTGCTCGAAATCGAACGCTGCGCCCCAGCCGCCGGCCAGGAAGATTGCGTCGTACTGCGAGGCGTCGATCTCGCTTATGGATTTCGATTGTTCGACCTTGCGGCGGAGATCTGCGTCAGCAGCGAAGCGCGTATCGTGGACGGACTTCAGCGGCCATTGCATGGACATGGGCTCGAGCGGGATTTTTCCGCCCTTGATGCTTGCTACGTCAACACTCATGCCGGCGTCGGTGAACGTATAGTACGGCGCCGTCATTTCGGAGGCGAAGACGCCTGTCTTTTTGCCGGTGTCGCCGAGCGTGTCGTGGCTTGTGGCGATGACGAGGGCGCGCTTGCCTTTGAGATTACGCTTGGGCGCTGCGAAATGCTTGTGCAGGCCCATGGCGCGCAGAAAAGCGGGAACGACCAGCCAGCCAAGCACCACGGTGGCGGCGGCTGACGCAACGAGAACGATCCATTCCATCCCTGCCCCTCCGGTAAATTGACATTGCGTGTGTCATAATATTCTCTTCCGGTCCCGTCTACTGCGATGGTTCGCCGATGCGTCGCCTGATCCAGAAGAGTTTCGTCGCCGTGGTGGCGCTCGCTTGCCTGCTCCCAGCATCGGCGCAGCAGCCGGCCCAACAACCTGCGAAGCGACCCAACATCATCGTCATGGTGGTGGACGACGCGGCCTTTATGGATTTCGGCGTTTATGGCGGCGAGGCGCGCACGCCGAACATCGACAGACTGGCCGCGAATGGCGCGATGATGACGAACTATCATACCTCGCCACTATGCTCGCCCTCGCGCGCCATGCTGCTCACCGGTATGGACAGCCACCGCACCGGGCTTTCGACGATCGAAGAGGTTCTGCCACCGGAGCTCAAGGGCAAGCCGGGCTACACGCTGCGGCTGGAGCCAGGCGTGCTGACGCTGGCGGATCGACTGAAAGCGACGGGTTATCGCACGCTGATGTCGGGCAAGTGGCATCTCGGCCGTGGCGAGGGCGACCTGCCGAACTCGCACGGCTTCGATCGTTCGCTCGCGCTTGATGCATCGGGCGCGGATAACTGGGCCGACAAGTCGTACATGCCCTATTACCAGGAAGCGCCGTGGTTCGAGGATGGCAAGCCTGCCAAGCTGCCGGATGAGTTCTATTCATCCGAGATGCTGGTTGACCGGCTGATCCAGTATATTGACGAGGATAAGGGCGCAGCGCCCTATTTCGGCTACCTGGCGTTTCAGGCCGTGCACATCCCGGTGCAGGCGCCGAAGCAGTTTTCCGACAATTATATCGGCCAGTTCGACAAGGGCTGGGAGGCTGTGCGACGCGCGCGATGGGATCGCGCAGTTGCATCCGGCGTTGTACCTGCCAGCGCGCTCTTTGCCGGGATGCCGGAAGGCATGCGTGCATGGTCAGCCGTCCCCGAGCTGGACCGGAAGAAGTATGCCCGCACGATGGAAGTCTATTCCGGGATGCTGGAGGCGATGGACCATCATATCGGGCGGCTGATGGCGCACATCGCAGAGCGCGGCGAACTGGACAACACGATCTTCGTCATCACCTCCGACAACGGGCCAGAGCCTAGCGATCCCGTCCACGAGAAGTGGATGGATATCTGGATGGCGATGAACGGCTATCACTGGAATCTCGAAGGCATGGGCGAGCGCGGCAGCCTTGCCTTTATCGGTCCGGAATGGGCTTCTGCGATTTCGGGGCCGGGGCAGTTCTACAAATTCTATGCATCGGACGGCGGCCTGCGCGCGCCGATGGTGATCTCTGCACCAGGTATCGCAGGCGGGCAGCGCCATTCTGCATTCGCCTTCGTAACCGATATTGCTCCCACCCTGCTCGAGATGGCGGGCGCCGGCGTTGCGACGCCGGAGGGTGCGCTGCCGATCACCGGTCGCAGCCTGATCCCTCTGCTGACAGGACAAGCTGATCGCGTTTATGGCACGAGCGATGCGGTGGGCGTGGAGGTTTCCGGCAACTCCGCGCTGTTCCGCGACAACTGGAAGATCGTTCGCAACATGCCGCCGATCGGCGATGGCAAATGGCGGCTCTACGATCACGCGAGCGATCCCGGCGAGGTGAACGATCTATCTGCCGCCATGCCAGACGTGCTCGCCTCCATGCTGGTCGATTACGACGCCTATACCGTGCGTTCAGGTGTGTTGCCGCTGCCGGAAGGCTATGAAGTGGAGCGGCAGGTGCGCCGCAACGTGATCGCCCGGCAGGTCGCCTTCCATGCGGGAACTGTTATCGCCATCGGCGTGGGGCTCGTCGTTGCCATCGGGTTTATAACGTTCGCGCTGCTTCGCGGTCGCAAGTGTAAGGCCGAAGTTTGAGACTGGATTGGGGACGCGGATGCTGAAGAAGATCCTGATCGGCATTGTGGCTGTGGCGCTGATCGGCGGCGGCGTGGCGTGGCTGAACCGCAAGGCCATCATGCTGTTCGTCGTCGGCAATACCGGCAAGAAGGAGGTTGGCCCCAACATTCCCGTGCCGTGGAAGGATGGACCGGCGGAGGCGACAACGCCGCTTGCGGAGCGCAAGCCGAACATCATCTTCATTCTCGCGGACGATCTGGGCTTCAACGATATCCGTACCTTCGGCGGCGGCGTTGCGGATGGGCGCGTACCTACGCCGAATATCGACCGCCTCGCAGCGAGCGGCGTCAGCTTTACGCAGGCCTATGCCGGCACGGCGACCTGCGCGCCTTCGCGCGCGATGATCATGACGGGCCGCTATCCGACACGCACGGGCTATGAGTTTACGCCGACGCCGGATGGCATGGGCGGCATTGTGGCTATGCTGGACGATCCAAGCGCCACCGGCCTGCCCGGCCTGATCTACAACAAGGAGCAGGCAGAGAAAGCGCCGACCTATACGCGCCAGGGCCTGCCAGGATCGGAAGTCACCTTCGCCGAAGTGCTGCATGATGTCGGCTATCACACCGTGCATATCGGCAAGTGGCACACGGGCGTGGGGCCGGAGTTTGGGCCGAATGCACAGGGGTTTGATGAAGCGCTATTGATGGCGTCGGGCCTGCATCTGCCAGTGGACGATCCCAGCGTTGTCAACGCGAAGGCGCCATCGGACCCGATCGACGCTTTCATGTGGGCGCGTATGCAGTTCGCCGCGTCCTTCAACGAGGGGCCATGGTTCGCGCCACGCGGCTATCTGGCGGATTACTGGACCGATGAAGCCATCAGCGTCATCAAGAAGAACAAGAACCAGCCCTTCTTCCTGAAGCTGGCGCACTGGGGCGTGCATTCGCCGCTGCAGGCGACCAAGGCCGATTATGACGCTGTGGGCGACATCAAGCCTGATCGCTTGCGCGTCTATGCGGCCATGGTGCGCGCGGTTGACCGCAGCGTTGGCCGCATTCTCGATACCTTGCAGGAAGAGGGTCTGGCGGAGAACACCATCATCGTGTTCACCAGCGACAATGGCGGCGCGGGCTATATCGGTCTGCCCGACATCAACAAACCCTATCGCGGCTGGAAGATGACGCTGTTCGAAGGCGGCATCCATGTGCCGATGTTCATGAGCTGGCCGGGGCACATTCCCGCCCAGTCGAAGGTCACATCGCCCGTCGCTCATATTGACCTGATGCCGACATTCTCCGCGGCTGGCGGTGGAACCATCCCAGCCGGCGTCGAGATCGATGGCGTCAACCTGCTGCCCTACGTAACTGGAGGGGCCACCCCGGAAGCAAAGCCACATGACGTGATCTTCTGGCAGAGCGCGTACTACAAGGCTGTGCGCCAGGGCGACTGGAAGCTGCAGGTTTCGGACAAGCCGGCGAAGACATGGCTGTTCGATCTCTCGATCGACCCGACCGAGAAAACGAACATCGCGGACAAGAACCCGGCGAAGGTGGCGGAGCTGAAGAAGCTGCTGGCCGATCATCAAGCCACTGCTCGGCCGCCGCTCTATCCGCACACGACGGAAAACGCAGTCGCCATCGACAAGACGACCGCAGAGAAAGCGACGGCAGATGATGAATATGTCTTCTGGCCGAACTGACGCGATCTAGGGCGCGCTGTCTTTCACGATGCGGAAGCCGATGTGGTTGGACGAGAAGTCCACATCCTGCCCTTGCCGCGCAGCGCCGCGATAGCGTTTGCAGAAATTGTCGGCACACAGGAATGAGCCGCCCTTGATCGTGCTCTGCTGTGGGCCGAACGGCGTGGTTGTCCACTCCCACACATTGCCGATCATGTCGTAGAGGCCGATGCGGCTAGCGGGGAAGCAGCCTGCGGGCGCGGCCTCAGCAAAGCCATCCTTCACCTCGTTGCGGGCGGGAAACACGCCCTGCCAGGTGTTGGCGATGGGTTTGCCTTCCGGATCATAGGCGCCGGAAGTCGGATTGGCAGGATCTGGCATGCCCAGCATGGCGGCGTATTCCCACTCGTCTTCACTCGGCAGGCGCCCGCCGGCCCATGTGGCGTACGCTTGCGCGTCGTTCAGGGAAACGTGGACGACCGGCATGTCCATGCGGCGCAGCAGACTGCTGCCGGGGCCTTCCGGCGTTTTCCAAGTGGCGCCGCGTTTCAGAGTCCATTGGCCAGCACGACCCGCTTCGCCCGGCACGAACAGGCCCGAACCACCATCTGGCCTGCTGGACGCAGACGTGCGTTCTGCATCGGTCACGTAGTTTGTTTCAACGATGAAGCGCTCGAACTGGCGGTTGGTGACTTCGTGGCTCTGGATGCTGAAGCCTGCGATGTGAACCTTTCGTGCTGGCCCTTCCTCCGGATAGAGGCCGTTCGCGCCCATGTCGAAATCGCCATCCGGCACGCTGACAAACAGCCCGATCTGATCCGGCGACAGCCCACATTGCGGCGCCTCAGCTACCGGCGAGGCAGCCGCGGCTTCCACTGGTGCAGGCGTTGTCTCGCCGGAACAGGCGGTTGCTAGAATCGCAACAAGAAGAGTTAGACGCTTCATTTGCCGGCCAGCATTCGCTCAACCGCAAAGCGCGCAACTTTCAACGCCTCCGCAGCCGACAAACCCTGATCCTGACGCAGCCTGCGCCACGCTTCGAAACCCGTCGCCATCTCGATGCCGGAGAACAGCACCGCATCGTTGAGAACCTTCTGCGGCAACACACGCTTCAGCCCTTCGCGCTCCATCCGCAGGAAGCGGTTGTAGTCTTTCATCAGGAAGGGCGAGCGAAAGCGCTGCAGGCTGCCGGCAATCTTCAGCGGCATGATGCGCTCGTAGATGTCGGCGCGGCGCTGCAGCAGTTCCTCGAACTGGTCACGCCATGTCTTGCCGACAAATGGCCGCCCGACGATAGGCAGGATTTCCTGGTCAATCGCGGCGCTGATCTCGCGATTCAGCGTCTCCATTTCCTCGAAATGCCGAAACACTGTGCGCAGGCCGACATTGGCCTTTTCCGCCACTCGGGCTGCTGCCGGCTGCATCTCCCCGGATCGCACCAGCTCGATCATCGCACGCACGATCTGTTCACGGCTGCGGCTGGATCGCTGACGGCGACCATCAGCCTCTTCTTCGGCCACACCTGTCGCTTCTTGCGCGCCCTTGCCCGTTCGACCCTTCGTTTGCATGGAATCCAGAACCGGCGCCCCTGAAAGCTAATGCTTCAGAGCTAGCACAAAAATGGAATGTACGAAGCAACGTTCGGCGGCTGGTACGGCCGAAACTACGGTTGTGCGCTCACAGACTCAATTCGGGCGACGGAGGACGGCTGATCGACCTGCTGCTTCGCCGCAGCCTCTATCACGGCCCGAACGCGCGCAACGTCGGCGGCACGTTCTGCGTAATACTGGTCAAGCGCACGATTGGCCTGCTGGATGTGGGCTTCCACATTCTCGCTGGTGAGCTTGACGCCGTAGCCCTCGCTCTCACCCGTAATCGATTTGATGACTTCCTCACCCAGCGCCGGCTTGAAGTGCTGCGCTTCCCAGAACCAGCGCAGGTTGGTTTTTGTGTCGCCCGGCTGCGGCATAGGCTCCGTCGAGTATTGATCGGCGCCGCTGAAATCCCACAGCTCGATATCTGCGCCTGCATTCCGCTCCTGATCGATCCGCGCGGTGAGCTGACGCTTCCACGAATCGTACCCATCCTTCAGGCCCAGCTCGCGATAGAGCACATACTCGTCCACGTAGGACGGTGCGATGAAGATGACCGTTTTCACCCTGTGCGCACGCGCGTCGTCGACCATGCGATCAAACACGCTGAAATCCAGACGCGTATCCTTCGCCCAGGCCAGCAGGCGCGGCAGCTTGTAGCGAATTTTCCAGTCGGCCACTTCATGGTAGCCGTCCTGCGCTGCTTGAGCGTCGTTCGAACCGCCGGTGTTCCAACCCGACGCCGTGATGCTGCTGAGCGTAGTGTCGTCTTGGCTACGCAGTGTGCGAACCGAGTCCATCATGGCGCGGAAGGACATCAGCGCGAATGCGTAGTCGGTTGCGCGGCCAACGAACGCGAGATGGTTCTGAGTGCCATCAGGCGCGACGCTAAGGCGGGCGTTGATGCGCTTTGCCTCGGGATCTGCAGCGGGGATCGGCGTGATCGGCCAGAAGTCGTCAACGCTCAAGCCATACACAAGCCGGGCCGGGTTGCCGTTGACGAGCGCATGCTGGAAATGCTGAACGCGTTCGTTCATGTAGAAGCCGGGAACGGCGAGATTGAAGACCGGCTGCCACTCGGAAGGCCAGGAGGCGCTATCGGGATCAAGCCCGAGGTCAACGCGCGAGTTGCCGAGCAGGATGGTTTTCGCGTCGCGACGCTCCAGCATGTATGTCTTCGCAAGGTCGGGCTGATCGATGGCCGCAACCTTGTTGCCTGCCAACCGCTCCAGCGGCTTGCTGCCGAAGACGCCGTAAGGGTCGATCAGATAGTTGAACGTCGCGGCGCCGCCCAGGACAAGCAGGAGCGTTGCCAGAAAGACCAACGAGAAGTTGCGCATATCGGACATCTGCGGACGACCCTAGAAGTTCCAGTAGAGAAACTCGCTGACCCGATAGAGGGCCAGGATGCTTGCGGCGGTGGCGACGGCCATACCGGCCGCCCAGACAGGTTTCGGGGTCCAACGGATCTTCTCCGCAAGCTTACCGAGAATATTCACGCGGCCCGAGTTCGACTCGCTCGGCATGGTGATTGCCGGCTCGTAGTTGCGCATGACCTCAAGCAGGTTCGGCGCAAGGATGGCGATCGCCAGGAGCGGGATGATCAACTGCCAGACTTCCATCGCCAATGCCGGAATGGCCACCGTCGAGCCCGCATTGAGGAAGAACATTCCTTCCACCACGTTGAACGCGGTCGCGACCGAGTCTGCCCGGAAGAAGATCATGGTTGCGGCGACACATGTGAGGGTCACGACGAAGCCGAGCGGACGCATCACGCGATCGTAGCTGACCTGATCCTTCCAGAACTTGGTGCGAGACAGGCGCCAGGCGTGGTTGATGATGAGGAGGGCTGCATGCAGCAGGCCCCACACGATGAACTGATCGCCCGCCCCGTGCCACAGGCCGGAAATGAACATGGTGACCAGCGTCGGCACCGCAATGATCTGCAGGAAGGCAGGAACGGTGGTGCGATTGCCGGCGATGCCCTTCTTCTTTTTCGCGGCGCGCCCACGGATCGCGGCGACTGAGATCGGCGTATAGACATAGGCCGTCAGGAACCGCGTCAGCGTGATGTGCCAGCGCGCCCAGAAGTCGATCATGCTGGTCGCCTTGAGCGGCGAGTTGAAGTTCATCGGCAGCTTGATGCCCAGCATCCGCGACAGGCCGAGCGCCATATCGGAATAGGCGGAAAAGTCGAAGTAAAGCTGCAGGGTGTATCCAAGCGCAGCGCCCCATGCGAGCGACGCGCTCATGGGCTCACCCGAAGCCGCGTGGGCATACAGCGCAGAGACCGGCACGGCGATCGAGTCCGCGAGAACGACCTTCTTGAATATACCGCCCGCGAACAATGCCGCGCCGACCGCCATGTTGGTCCAGTCGAACCTGTACGTGGCCTTCTCGAATTGCGGCATCATCTCGCGATGGTGGACGATGGGGCCGGCAATGAGGTGCGGGAAGAAGATAACGAACAGGCCGAAATCGCGCAGGCGGAACTTCTCGACCGAGCCGTTGCTGATGTCGATCAGAAGCGTGAGCTGCTGGAACGTGTAGAAAGAGATGCCCAGGGGCAGAATGATCGCCAGAGTTTCGAAATGCTGGCCCGTGACGTTCCCCACCGTGGTGAGGAAGAAGTTCATGTATTTGTAATAGCCGAGCAGCCCGATGTTCACGACCGCGGCGAACGCGAGATAGGCGCCACGGCGCGAAGCCTTCGGCTCCCGCACCATCGCGACGGCGACAAGGTAGTTGAAGAAGATCGAGATCAGCAGGAGCGGCAGGTACTGGATATTCCAGACGCCGTAGAAGGCCAACGAAGCCGCGATCAGCAGGAGTTGTGCAGCGCCAGGCCCGAAGAAGCGGGCCAACAGAAACACGCCTGCCAGGGCGACCGGCAGGAAGACGAAGATGAACTCATACGAATTGAAAAGCATCGCACACCAGCGGCCGTGACCCTGTACCGGCGGTCGGCCCCACTCTCCCCAACTTACAGCGTGGCTTCCGCACCCAAGAGGCGCAGCGTGCAGAAGCACTCGACCCGTGCACGGCTCAAAAAACACACGCGGCGACGTTGAACCTTGCAAGCGTCCCTTACATCAAGACGTTCGCAAATGCAGAAGGCTTCGCTTCTAGGTTGAGCGGACTCTGCGATCGTGAAAGCCTTCTCGCGCGACGTGCCTCAAGTCAGAGCGAGCGCGTCCGCCAACGCAAAGAAAGCAGGCTTTGGCGCGCAGTTTTCATCGAACGGAAGAGGCCGTCCGCGCGGCTGCAGGAAGTCACCTGGCCCTTCAGACAGCCAGCTGTGTGCGTCTGATAACCCCCATGTGATGACCGTAGGAACATTGTCGTTTCCCAATGCTGTCGTGACGATCTGGCGATAGACATCCGCGACCTGCCGATCGCGCGCATCGCGATCTCCCGGCATGCCGGCGTCCGAGACGTCCAACTCTGTCACATAGACGCGCGTTCCGATCTCGCCGAGCTGACCGACGAAGTCGTTGAAGACGGCCGGATCGAAGGTGTGCTTCACACGGTAGTGACATTCGAGGCCCACGACATCGACGCGTCCGCCCGCATCTTTCACCTCGCGCACGATGTCCAGGATGCTGGCGCGATACTTATCGCTTGCAGCGCCGGCCCATTCCGGCCCCGCTTCGTTGAGCACCAGCAACGCAGCTGGATCAGCCGCCTCGGCGCGCAGGAAGCTGCGTTTTATGTAGTCGCGTCCGAGGGCGTCATACCAGGGGCCACTCCGAAGACCGCCCGGATTGCCATGCTGCGGCCAGAGCGGCTCGTTCACGACATCCCATGAATGCAGCCGGCCAGCATAGCGGCCGCAGACCTCGTCGATGTGGCGATCCAGCCAGTAAGCTCGCTTCTGCGCGGTCTCCTTCAGAAGCCATTTGGACGGCCAGTCATTCCAGATCAGCGTATGGCCGCGTAGCGGTATTCCTGCCTGCGCTGCGAAAGCGACGGTGGCGTCGGCTTCCACAAAATCGACCTCAGGCCCGTTCGGGCGAAGCCAATCGAACTTCATGCAGTTCTCGGTCGTCAGAATACGCGCGTGGCGCTTGATCAGAGCCCCGTATGCTTCGTCACGCAGGACATCCGGCAATTCAAACGCGCTGCCGAAAATCCGCCCACGCGCCGCAGCGAGATCGCCTAACGAGAGATCCGTCGACACCTGCGGAGCATTGTTCTCAACCGAGTGCGCAGGCTGGCACCCGCCAGCGGCAAGCGACGAAGCCCCGGCCAAAGCAAGCAACCGACGGCGATCGAGTGTCGGCCCGGTCACGGCCGCAGCCGCCGCGGATAATACGAACTCGCCAGACTGCCCTGCCGCTCGCCGGCAGGTTTCAACACGAATGTCTTCCTCTGACTGCGTATTTCCAGTGGTGCAGCCACGATCCGAGCCGGAAACAGCACGCTCGTCATGCAGACCACGAAGAGAAGCGAAAAGTCTTTGGAAGCCAGGCCCGTGCCTGACGAAAGCGCGATCAGGAAGAACGCAACAAGCCACCAGCAGCTTGGATCGCGATCATGCGTCATCTTTTTCAGAAGCGCCCACATGCATCCCATCATGAGGACAAACATCAGGAAGCCGAACTCAAGAACGAACGCGACCCAGGAGATTTCGATGCCCAGAGGCGTTCCGGCCTGGATCTGCCGGATCTTGAGCCAACCATTTAGGTTGCCGAGTAGCAGTTCATCCCAAGGCGTGGACATCAAGAGGTCGAGCGCGGCCAAGCGGGTCGCCGCGCTTCCATCGTCGTTTTCGATGCGCGAGGTGACCGCGTTGAAGAAGCCCATTTCGAAGGCGACAATAGCCAGGAACGGCAGCGAAGCGGCCAGCAGAACACAGATGATAATGACGAAGAGGGACGCTGAACGCCCACGCATGAACATGACCAGCCGCGTAAGAAGCATGATGGATATCAAGAAGATGGCGACGCCGATCGAGAACCGGCCGCCAAAGCAAGGCATCGCGACAAGCGCGTGACCGAGCGCGAACCAGCGCAAAGGCGTACTTTTGACAAATGCGATCTGCGCAAACATCGCAATCGCCAGCCCGCCTGCCGCCATGGTCGATGTCAGGGGGTGTCCGAACAAGCCGGCCGATCGCACGTCGCCCCACTTACTTGCGTCCACCATGACGCTCGAAGCATTGGCTGAATAATCGAAAACGTAGGATGGGATGATCGTATTGTCTGTGATGGTCTCGTAAACGCCCATCGCGCTGTTGAGCAACAACAGAAGGTGGATGGCCGCGCCGAGCATCCTGCGTTGATGCCCGTTCGTGTGCAGAAGAAGAGCCGCGAACAAGCCGGACGACAGCCACGTGTCGATGCCCAACGACACCGGGCCCTGCAGCACTACCGTTGAATACCCGATGAAAATGAAGGTCGCAAAAATATAGACCCGGATAGTGACCGAGTCGAAGAGCGTCAGCGGATTGAGCCCTGTCTTTTGAGTGATGACCGCCAGACCGCAGGTCAGCACAATAAGATAGGTCGCCGGATGAATCTTCTGCAGCGGCTGGCCGCCTGGCATGACGTAGTCGATGCCCACAACCCGTAGCAGGTTGCTGCAAACGCCAAACGCAACCACGATCGAGAGAAGCAGAAACACAGCTGCAATCGGCGACAGGCTATCCTGTGCCTGCGAAGTAGATGCAGCCGGATTGGCGTATCTCGCGGGGCTCATGCCGCTGCCGCCTTCTCAACGCGACTATCAGCAAACCATGCGGCCGATGCGGCGAGACCTTTCTCGTAGCCCGTCCAGCGCAAACGCAGGACACGATCGGCCTTGCCGCTGCCGTACCAGACTTTACGCGCAAACAGGCGGACAAGCCCCGGCGTCAGAGGATCAAGAGTAGGACCGCTTTCGCGACCCAGCTTGCTACGCGCGATTTCCATCAGCTTGAGCGGCACAGCGAGTCCAGCGCGCTCCCAGAGCAGCTGAACGCCGGATACGCGGCCCAGCGGTTTTATTCCAAGCGCGTCGGCGTAGTCGCGTAGATAGGCGTTCCACGTCGGCGGCGAGGGCTGCTCGAGATTGAAGGCCTCTACACCAGACACAGGCAGAGATAGCGAAGCAACAACGGCATTTGCCACGTCACTCACATGCACAAGATTGCAAATGCCCTCACCCGCGCTGCCGAGATCTCCCAGCCTGCGCGCCATCAGGAGGCGGCCGATCCGTCCGGTCCACAGGTGTGATCCAGGGCCGTAGATCAGGCCGGGACGCAGGATGACTGTGGACACTCCTCTATCAGCTGCGGCAACCGCTTCAGCTTCGCAAACGCGCTTTGCCTTCGCATACCAGTCCGCTGCGCCGGTCTGCGGAGCGTCTTCCCCAATATGCCCGACCTGATCGCCGAATACGGCGATACTGCTCACCTGAATGACGCGCGCTCCGGTTTGCTCGGCGGCGGCCAAGACGTTCCTATTTGTATCTTCGATAGTTTTTGACGGCCCCATCACCGAATTGACGATGTGAGTGACGCCTTTTGTAGCTGTGATTACGGAGCTGATATCGCACGCGTCGACGATACGGGTCACAACACCCGGAACACCAAACCGGTTAGGATCACGTACGCCTGCGATAGCTTCGATGCCCTGCGAAGCTTGCAGATTGCGGACAATCTCCTGGCCCAGAAACCCCGATGCGCCGATGACCAACACGCGCATGGCTAGGCCGCCCCTGCGGTCGCGACCAAGGCGGGCCGAACGAGCTCCGCTGAATCTGGAATAGTTTCCGAAACGATGACCGGCCGCCCAGCAAGCCGCTGCTTGACGTAGTCAGCGGCTCGCAAGGCAAGCGCGACAATGGTCAGCGTTGGATTGGCCTGGCTTGAAGTCGGGAACACAGCGGAACTTGCAATCAGCAGGTTCGACGCGCCGTGCACACAGCAATTACTGTCGACCACACCGTCAATCGGAGTACGCGACATCCGTGTCGTGCCGATGTGGTGGCCGCCATAGGCGCCGTCGCGCAGCATCGCCTCGCCAACCGAGTCTGGATCATAGCTCAGTTCGCCGCTGCCCCACGCCGCAAAGTCTTTCTTGAGAGCCGCCAGCGCGACTTCGACCGTGCGCAGATCCAGCGCCTTCCAGCGCCAATCGATCTTGAGGCGCTGGGCGCCCAGCTTGTCCTTGTCCGGAGATAGCATCACACGGCTGTCGCGATTGGGCGCCTGCTCGCCATTGATGTCGAGGCTGAACGTATTGTTGCGCGGCGCGATGATCAGCGAGGGGAATTTGCGTGTCGCCAGCGTGCGCTCGCGGAACCATGTCGTGAGGAAGGACGCAGTCGCCAGAGGTTCTCGGACCACGTTGTACACGTGCCGCATCATCGTCTCGCTGGTCGGCTTCTCGCCGCTGTGCAGGCGCTTGGAATATTCCGCGCTGATCAGTGGTTTGGCGAGATAGATGGCCGAGAGAATGCCGCGGCCATGCCCCGGGTCTGACAGCCGCGGATGGTGCAGACGGAAGATCACATTGCCCACTTCCAGTCTGCGCTGCGCTTCCGACCGCAGAGCGATGCGGCGGCGGCAGTAGATGCCTTGTGCATCACGCTCATATCCGTGCGAGACGGCGCTGGTCGGCACGTTGAGCTTCAGCTCGCCGATCGTGCCTGCGATGTGACACATATAGTTGCGGCCGACATGATCGTAACGATTGCCGACGCCGTTCGGCGAATTGCGGCGCGAATCCAGAAGCAGGCGCGGCGTTTCGAGACCGCCGGTCGCCAGCACGAAGTAATCTGCTTTCACCTCGAACTGTTTGCCGCTCAACGTGCGGACGACGGCGCTTGCCGCCTTGCCCGTAGAGGCATCCGTCACGATCTCGGTGACGTTGGCGTGCGTCATGACATTGATCGACGCGCTGTCTGCGAACTTGGCGCGGTAGCGTTTGCCGAAATCGGTCGGATGACTGAAGCGTTCGATCCCGTCGCAGTCGAACTGCGCAGGTTCGAAACCCTTGATCATCGGCCGCATCCCGCCGCCGGGAAGGCGCTGGGCCGAGAAGACAGACGCGCCCGCATCACACAGCGCGTTGGCCGCCGGATAGTAGCGCGCGACCTCTTCATGCTGGATCGGCCAGCCGGAGCCTTCGATCCACGGACGCGTTTCGAAATCGATCGGATCGAACGGCACGCACCGCCCGCCCCAGATCGCCGTCGAACCGCCGAATTGGCGACGCCTGTACTGGTGCGGCGGGCTGTGCAGGGCTGCATCAGCGACTTCGCCTGCGTAGAGATCCTGCGTGTCTGCCTCGAATGCAAGACCGCCCGCTTCGAGCAGCAACACATCAACGCCGGTGTTCAGGAACTGCAGGGCGAAGCTGATGCCAGCTGCGCCGCCGCCGACAATACAGATCCGCGTCGTGAGCGTTTCACCGCCTGCAAGATTGCGTGCGTCCTTGATCACGGCGCAGCCTTTCTTGCTGTGACGGGCTGACCCGAGCCGTGCACCGCCATGCCGAAGCGTCGCGCATAGATGGAGAACAGCGCGTCAGTGAAAGCCGACAACGTGAAACGTTCGCGGAAGATCTTGATGCCGGCGTCCGACAGGCGCTGGCGCAGGCCCGTATCGGCGATCAGCTCGCCAAGCCGCGCGCTCATGCCTTCGACATCGCCGGGGGTGACGAAGCGCGCATTCACGCTGTCGGTTAGATGTTCCGGTATGGAGCCAACAGGCGTGCACAAAACTGGCGCGCCCGAACCAAGCGCTTCGAGGATCACCAGGGGGAGACCTTCGTCGTAAGACGGGAGCACGAGCAGATCGGCGTCAGCCAGCAGCTTGCGCGCACCTTGCTGATCGACCCAGCCAACGAAGCTTGTCCTCTCTCCCACTCCCAGTTCTGCTGCCAGCGCTTTGTATTTCTCCATGTCCCCGCCACCGGCGAGCACGAGACGCCAATCCGGCAAGCCGGCCGGCAAAGCGGCGATGGCGCGCAGCAGATCCGACACGCCCTTGCGTTCGAGCAGATTGCCCAGAAACAGCATGGTGACGGGCTTGCGTGGCGAGACTTCCGTCGCCGCAGAAAAGTTGCGTGCACGAATGTCAACGGGCACGCCATTGTTGACGATCTCGACCTTCGACGCGGGAATGCCGAGATCCTTGACCAGCCAGTCCCGCCACCCCGCCCCCAGGACGATGCAGGTGCTTGCCGCGCGGAAGGGCTGCCGAATGATAAAACGCAGGAACGGGCCGGAGCGCGCATAAAGCGTATGCAACTGAACAGCATGAAGATGCAGAACGACCGGCGCACCCATGGCGCGCGCCCATAGTGTCAGCGCCCCTTTGCGCGCGGCGCTTCCTGCGTCGCCCATGTTGACGTGCACAAGCCGCTTCCGCCCCGCGAGCACTGAAGCCGACAAATGCAAGGCCGCCATAGCCGTGAGGCCGAGCGAGGCGACGAAACCCTTCTGGTCACGCGTAACGAGGCTTTTGAAGCGCACAGCCTGGGTAGGCGCCGCGGCCATCATGTAGTCCTTGACGCGGCCCATGCCGCCGCCCGCCTGACCATCCGGGCCGATGACGAATATCGTCTGCCGGACAGGGTCAGCTGCCGCGCCAGCCTGGCGCGATACCGGCGCAACCCCGCGATCAACTTCTTCCACGCTCATGCGCATGCGACACGCCCCCAACACACGTTCGTCACAACGCCTGTCCCGCCGCTGCTTCTGTCGTCAGAGATGAGCGACGTCCCCTGAGTTGCGTCGTTGCCGTGTTCAGCGCCCAGGTGAGGATCGCCGCCATCACCACGGACACGACAAGCGTCACCGCCAGGTTCGCCGGCTCGAGAATGGAGAGCGGGAAGAACTCGACTTTCGTGACGATCAGAACAGGAATGATGTGCAGGATATACACATAGAAGCTGATCGTCGCGAGCCAGCTCACCGCAGCCGCCGTTGATTTGGGAAGCGTGACCTGATCGCGCCAGATGACGAACAGGGCCGCAGCCAGGATGTAGCCGGTGCGCACATAGCCGTTCATGAACGGCGCCCAGAACATGCCGGCGACAATCACCGCGGCCGCGCTGGCAATGAGCTTCTGGTTGCGCGTTTCGGAATGGAAAGCGATCCAACCGAGCGCAAACACTGGCAAGAGATAGATCGTGTTGTGCTGGAGCAGATCGTCATTGGCGACGATCGTGCGCGTGGCCAGCGCGGCGATCAGGCCAACCACGAACGCCACATAGCCGAACATCATGCGATGCTCGCCGAAATAGCGCCGCAAGGACGGGACCTGCCAGACCAGCGCCAGAAGCGCGATGATGTGCACGTACGCGCAGATGTACCAATACGGGTAAAGCGCACTGTCGAGCGTCTGGAAGTTCGCCCACAGGCCGAACCATCGCAGGGCGCTGTCGGCAAACTTCTCGGGCCGCAACATAAAGTAGAAGGCCAGCACGCCGTAAAATACCAGCATGATCCGGCCCAGCGTGAGGCCGAGGAAGCGCCAGGCTTCGCCGCGGGCCAAGCGTTCGCCATGGCTGCGGGCGATCGAATATCCAGACAGGAAGAGTAGCGCCAACGGGCCGCCGGCGACCGGCCAGGTCGTGACGTGCAGCGCGATGACGGTAAGAATTGCGAACACACGCATCGGGATTTCCACCGGCACGGCGGACCAGCGTGTCTGCTGTGGCGACAGAGCCTCCAACGCGGAAATGCTCATGCGCTCCCATTGGCGCGGGAGGTAACCCAAGCGTTTCTCGAGCTCCAGCGAAAGCGACAGATAGGCAAGGGAATCTCCGCCGAGCGTGACGAACGACTCGGTGTTCGCGACCTCCTTGAGCGACAGCTCTGCCTTGAAGACTTCCGCAATGCGGATCGTACGATCGACCTGTGGCGGAGCGGGCTCTTCGATCATCTGCTCCAGGCGGCGCAGGTCGATCTTGTCGTTGGCGAGACGTGGGAATTCCTTGACCGAACGGACGAAGACGTTCTGGCGGTGGAGGTGGTATTCCTGCGAGATCGCCGCAGCCAAGGCGTCGATATCCGCCGCGCCTTCGACGAAGGCGGCGAGGCAGCGATCATTGCCGACGCAGCAAACCTTCCCGCTCACCTGGCGCGCGGCGAAGCGCTGGACATCGTCCAGACTGATACGCAGACCGTAGAGTTTCACGAAACGGCCGAGGCGGCCGACGATGCGGACATGACCGGTCGAGGTGAGGACAGCGACGTCGCCGGTGCGCAACTCCTTGGTTGTCTGCGCCTTCGATAGATCGTCGGGATTTTCGGCGTAGCCGATCATCACGTTGGGACCGGAATACACCAGCTCCCCGCGAATGCCCGGCTTGGTGATTTCTTCGCCATGCTCGTCTGCGAGAATCAGGCGGCCACCGGGGATCGGGCGGCCGACCGTGTCGGGGTTTCCGAGCAGCTCTTCCGGCGGGACGTAGGACATGCGCGGAGCAGCCTCGGTCTGGCCGTACATCACATAGAAGCGCCAGCCGCGCTTGTGGCTGAGCAGCGAATACTTGCGGACAATCTCGGGCTCGAGCCTGCCGCCGGCCTGCGTGACGTGGCGTAGGGTCGGCAGGCGCATGCCGATGAAGTCGATCTGGTCGAGCAGATCGAAATGGAATGGCACGAAAGCCAGGCTTGTGGCGCCATTCTCATGGAAGCAGCTCCAGAACTCGGGCGCGATGACGGAAGCTTCTGTGAGGACCAGACGCGCACCTGCTGCCAGGTGCGAGTTCACGATCGACATGCCGTAGGAATAGAAGAACCCCAGCGTGGTGATCGCCCGATCCGTGTCATCGATCTGCAGGTACTCGCAGATCGAAGCTGCGTTTGACTCGATGTTGGTGCGCGAGAGTTTGACGAGCTTGGGGCTGCCCGTGGTCCCCGAGGTGGACAGAAGCACAGCCAGATCATCGTTGAAGGCGTGCGCTTGTTTGGTGGCCGTGGGCTGGACGTCGAGCTTCCAGCTTCCGTCCTGGCGGCGGAAGAGCGCGTTGGGGCGGAAGGTGTCGAGGATGCGCCCGTCGGTGACGGAGGACGGGCTCAGCAGGACGATCGGGTGGCCGTGGCGCAGGCAGGCGAGATAGCAGACGATCGCATTGATGCTGTTGCCCGCCTCAAGGGCGACAAGCTGGCGCTCCTGCGGCAGACGGGCCGCGAACTGGTCAGCCAGACGCGCCAACTGGCGGTAGGAGACGGCAGTGGCGCCCTCGACCAGAGCCACGGCGTCTCCATGCTCCTCAAGGCGTTCCCAGAAGTGCAAGTCGCGGCGGGTTTGCACGCGCCAGCTATCGAACGACGTATCGTCGTGACCTGAGACCTCCTCCAGGTCGCTCTGATGCAAGGTATCCATGTCGTGGCGCCCCCGCCCTGGCGCGGCCATGCGTTTTTCGCCTACGCCGAGACTCGCACATCTCGCGCGACGCGGCTTTGCGATTCACTCTTCGCGCGAGCAACGCGAGCGCTGCTCACGCAGCTAGTTCAGCTGCTGAAAATCGCTGCAGGACTGCAACGTCTGACGCCTAAAATCTAGCCGAGCTTCTGCTGCAAAAGCTTCGTGATTTCAGGCACCGACTTGAGCTTCTCCATCTCGACGACGGTGAACTTCACGCCGTGCCGGATCTCGAGAGCGAGCAGAAGATTGAGGTGGTTCATCGAGTCCCAGCGCGGCTCGTCTTCGCGACGCAGGTCAGGCGCGACAACATAGCTCGGGTCATCGAACAGATCCTGGATAGTTTCCGTGATGTCTTCCAGAATCGAGCTGTCGCTCGGCACAGTCTTCGTCATCAGTTCGATCCCTCAAGTTCCAAAACCGCTTCGCGAACCATCGATACGGTGATCGCTGTCTCACGCGGTGCGTAATCCGCTACATTCAATGCCCAGCGAGCGCCCACGCCCTCAGGCGCCTCAGCCTGTGTCGCAAATCCAAGCGTCCCGTACAGATCACGCACGATGACGTTTTTGGCAGACGGCACGTAGTCGCCGACAATCGTTTTGATACCGCGGGACTGAGCCTGCTGAACGAGAATGTTCATCGTCTCGTATTCCACTTCGCGGCTGAAAACCCGGCAGCTCATCAGCCAGGTGTCGATCGCCAGCTGTCCGGCTTCGTCGGGCACTGCAAGAAGCACGGCAATCAGACCGTTATCGCCAAACTTGTCGATCAGACGGACCGACAGCGCGATCGATCCCGGACGATCAGCAAGGGCTTTCAGTTCAGCCCGGTCGCGTCGGCGCGTTGTCAAATTGAATTGATTGGTCTTCCCGACCAGTTGCGCGATGCGCGTCATGTCCGGCTCCGAGAATTCGGAGACGATCATCTTCATTCCAA
Organism: Hyphomonadaceae bacterium; assembly: GCA_965229115.1. Lineage (GTDB taxonomy): Bacteria > Pseudomonadota > Alphaproteobacteria > Caulobacterales > Hyphomonadaceae > UBA7672. The sequence goes on from CBDDIR010000003.1 coordinate 3,480,193, forward strand.
GCGACTTCAGGAATGCCGTCATGTCGGTGGCATCAGCAAGCATCGTCGCGCGTGCTGCGTTGTCCTGATACTGCGCGGCGCGAGCACGATCTTCCGCCGTGAATGTGACCGCTTCGAAATACCCCGCTTCCGCCAGGCAGCGCGTGTAGCCAACGCAGTCTTCAGGCAGTTCCGGAACCATCACTTCCGGACAGTTGCTGCGAACGAGGTCACGCTCGGCAGGATTGTCATCACAGAACACCAGTGAATCCAGACCGATGTTCAGGGTCTTTGCGATCTCGCGCAGATTGGAAGCCTTATCCTTCCAGTTGGCGACGAACACGGCAATGTCATCGCGCTTCAGAACCATCTCGGGATGATCGCGGAAAGCCGCCTCTGCAACCGACATTTCGTTCTTCGAACAGACGGCCAAAATCACGCCGCGCTCTTTCAGCTTCCGCGCATAACGCTGGAACGCGAGGAATGCTTCGCCCTGTCCATTGCCCTGCCCCAGAACAACGCCTTCGATGCCGTCATCTCCGATGACGCCGCCCCAGATCGTGTTGTCGAGATCGAGCACAAGACATTTCGATGACGATCCACGCGCCGCCGCGATCAACCGGACAATCAGGTCGCCGTAGAAGGCAGTCGCTGTCGGCGCCACCAGCTGCTTGGCATGATACCAAAGCGCCTCATCATACCAGACGTCGCAGCCATGCCTTGCGACCCAGTAATCCAGATCCAGAACCAGCACGTCCGCCTGGGCCGCAGCGGCCCGCATCGCCCTGTTCAGCTTCTCGACAAGAGCGGCGTTCGTTGCGCCTAATGCCTTGTCCAGACTGCCGAAAATCGGGTGAGACGTGTCAACGAACGACTGCTGGATGATACGGGCGCCGTACTGCTTGCGCGCCAGCTCCCAGAAGTTCGTCAGCTGCGATACCGCGGCAGCAACCGCCTGATCCGCCTCTTCATTGCTGGCGCCAATCGACACCCCGCCCAGCACATCCTCCGCGGTCAACGCGAGCATGAGATGACTTGGGGCGAACGCGGACAGTTCGGCCGGTGGAATGATCAGCTCCTGCCGCCATTGGCCGAAGCCTCCGAACTTGATGTCGACATGAAAGCCGCGACGCCCGCCCGCTGCAACGATGGACGATTCAGCGTGTGCCGCCGTCGTCGATCCGAGCATCGCGAGCTTGATCAGCGGCCACGAACTTTTGCCGCTGTCAGAAAGTTGTTTCAAACCGCGCTGGAGTTGCAGCGCCATCATGTGATCAAGGCGATGACGCGCAAGACGCATCAGGTCTGCCGCCGCCTTGCCTGCGTCCGATGCAATGAGCGCGCGCGCAGCAGCGAGTTCGGCGCGGAAATTGTCGACGCGCGGAAGCCAAGTGAGTTCTAGCAGACGACTTTCAGCCATCAATTCCCCCTCGAGCGCGAGTGAGAAATCAAACTCGCCGCACGCCGTGTGTCGGAAGGTCATCCTAACATTCAGGCGAGCGGCCCGCGAAGGGCAAAGTCCGTTTCCGAGTTTGTGATGAAAACTATTCGCGCGGTTGGAGAACCGCAGTGCGCTTTTGTGGTGAATGAAAAATAATAACCAAAGACGCGAAAGCGTTCTTCTTCGACCTTTGGGGGCGTGCTTTTACGATGGCGACGGTCGCTGACGTTTCGGATTTCCGTAGCGCTGCACGTCGTCGGCTTCCCCGCTTCATGTTCGACTATGTCGACGGCGGATCGTACGCAGAGATTACCCTTGCACGCAATGTGGCCGACCTCGCGAAGGTAGACCTTCAGCAAAAGGTCATGACCAACGTTGAAAAGCGCTCGATGCGCACGAGCATGTTCGGGCAATCCATGACAATGCCGGTCGCGCTTGGGCCCGTAGGTTTTGCAGGTCTGGTGTCGCGCCGCGGTGAGCGCGAAGCGGCTGCCGCAGCCCAGGATTTCGGCATTCCGTTTTGCTTGTCCACACTCAGCATCTGCAGCGTTGAAGAAGTGGCGACCAAGGATCGCGCGCCGATCTGGTTCCAGCTCTACATGATCAAGGATCGCGGCTTCATGCGCGAACTGATCGAGCGTGTGGCCGCGACGAACGTCAGCGCGCTCGTTCTCACAGTCGACCTAGCGGCCTCTGGCGCGCGTTATCGTGACACGCGCTCTGGCATGTCGGGCGGCGCCGGACTTGGCAGACTGGCGCGGCGAGCGACAGAAAGCATCCTGCATCCGAACTGGTTATGGGATGTGGGCGTTCGCGGCCATCCGCTTAAGTTCGGCAATCTCAGCCACCTCAAACAACGCAACCAGAGCATCGATCAGTTCGCAAACTGGGTCGGCGCCAACTTCGATGCCACCGTAAGCTGGCGCGATGTCGAGTGGCTGCGGGGGCATTGGCCGGGTCCGATTGTGATCAAAGGCATCATGGGCGCCGACGATGCGCGTGGCGCGGTGGATGCAGGCGCGGCAGCTGTGATCGTATCAAATCACGGTGGACGGCAACTCGATGGCGTTAAATCAACCGTCAGCGTGTTGCCAGGCATCGTTGATGTTGTAGATGGCCGCGTCCCTGTTTTGATGGACGGCGGCGTGAGGTCTGGTCTCGATGTTTTGCGAGTCCTGGGCCTTGGCGCCGACGGCTGTTTGCTGGGGCGTGCGTGGGCATTTGCCCTCGCCGCTAAAGGACGTGCCGGCGTCACACAGATGCTGAACATTATTCGTTCGGAGCTTTCGGTGGCGATGGCATTGACGGGCTGCACAGACCTTCGCGTCGCCGGACGCGCGCTTCTCTGCAACGCGTAGGAATAGTTGGGAGGGAGCTTACTGCTCCCTCAGGGGCCTGATCGCTTCGCGGTTCAGGTGGTTGGAAATTAGTAGGACCGGCCTAGTCGGTTCAGTGGGGCTAGACCATGCATCGAGGAGCGCGCAGCAGCGCCAGCGTCTCGCGAAATCGCATTCCCGTTCCGGCAGAACTGGGTCCGATTTCCACCAAGGATGTGCCGGATCACGTCAGCGCCGTCGCGTCCACAGCGGCGAACGACGCGGTGGCGGCCGCTGACACGCGTGCGCCGATCGGCGGCGCGTTGAAGAGGGCATTCGACATCGCTGTCGCACTCGCACTGCTGGTTGCGATTGCTCCCGTGCTCGTCGTCATTGCGGTGCTGATCAAGATCGAGTCGAAAGGGCCGGTGTTCTTCAAACAACAGCGTGGCGGCGTGGGGCTGCGTCCGTTCGTGATCTGGAAATTCCGGACGATGCGTTGGGAAGGCGCCAACACAGCAGTGCGTCAGGCTACGCTGGGCGACAAGCGCGTGACAGTGTTTGGCCAATTCCTTCGCAAATCGAGCCTCGATGAGTTCCCTCAGCTCATCAACGTCCTGATGGGCGACATGTCGCTTGTTGGACCGCGCCCACACGCTCTGGCGCACGACCGCCAGTTCACTGAAATTGATCAACGCTATCCCATCCGCAGCCAGGCACGGCCGGGCATTACCGGGTTGGCTCAAGTCTCTGGCTCACGCGGCCCGACATTGGACTCGGATTCGGTGATCCGTCGGACATCCTTCGATATCGATTACGTGCGCAGCTGGAGCTTCTGGCTGGACATCAGAATTCTGGCCCGCACAGCGCTCTTGGTCATCAAGGACGACAACGCGTTCTAAGTTAGCGTTGAGATGTCGGCGTTTTGATCGCTCTCAGAAGAGGCGATCGATGAACTGCTCGAATTGATCCGCAATGATTTTCGGTGCGAACTGACCGGCACGCTCGATCAATCTTGCAGGATCCTGCGGCGTCGCTATTTGCCGCTCCAGCGCCTCCGAAATCTGGCGAATATGTCCGACTTCGCAAACAGTACCGAACTCGCCATATCCCAGAATCTCCGCCGGGCCCGCCCCTGAGTCCGTCGACACCACCGGAACGCCGCAACTCAACGCTTCAACGATCACATTGCCGAAGCCTTCCTGGATGGAGGTGAGGGCAAACACGCGTGCGTGCGCCATCCATTTCCAGGGCTGCTGAACAAACCCGGGCATCAGAACGCGATCAACAACTCCCAGTTCCTGCGCGAGCGCGGTCAGCGCGCTTCGCTCGTCTCCCTCACCCAGAATGATCAGGCGCGATGATGTCGTTTGTGACATTGCAGCGAACGCTCGAATGAGTGTCGCAAAATCCTTGATCTTCATGAGACGCCCGGCGCTCATGATGACGGGCGACTCGCCCTCGGCCAGCCAGGGATGCGGAGGCGTATCCGGCAACGTATCAAGCGCCGCCGGTTCGATGGGATTGTAGATCACTTCGATGCGACTGCGCTTCACGCCAGTAGAGCCACTGAGATCCTCGGCAACGGCATTCGAAACCGCAAGCAACCGATCCGAGCGTCCGTACATCAGGCGAGCAGCAAGCTTGAGGACGCGAAAGCGTTTGTCCCTGACAAGCGGATGCGGCGTGAACATGTTGTGTTCCCACAGCACCAGCTTGGCTTTACGCCCCGCCATCGCCTGCGCCACAACCGCTGTGAGATTGTTGTACGGCAGCGACGAAATGAGCACATCCGGCCGATGCGCTTTGAGCCAGGCTGCGAGCTTCGGCGCAGCCTGAACTGTCTTCGCCGCATTCAGCACGGCGAGATTAACGCCTTCGGGAATCTGGTTGGCGAGCTCGCCGGTATGGCGATCCAGCACGAGCCACGTCGTGTGACCGCGAGCGACCATCAAAGCGCACATGTCGAGCACGACACGTTCCGCCCCGCCGCCTGCCAACGCCGGTAAGTAGAAAGCCAGAGTGCGAGGAGCGCGCGGATTAAGGTGCGGCGATTGCTTCGGCGCATCATCCACGACAGCGTCCCGAGCTTGCTGCCGCACTAAACTTTCGCTCGTGCGTACAACACGCAAGTCCGTCCCCAATACATGCCGCCCAACACCACAAATATCTGTCGTATCGATTGGGCGTGCTATACCATCACTCCCAGTCTTTGGCCTCGCATATTCTCCGAACGGGTCATGTTGCTCTCGCGATAGGCGACGTATCTACCGGGACTGCGCCTTTATTCTAACGTGGACATGAGTACGCCCGCCCCTCCCCGCCAGAAGCTCGCACTCGTGCTGCCGTCAAACCGGCTCTGGGGGTGGCACAAGATTCTCGCGAAGCGGCTCCGCGAGAATTTCGCGATCGATATCTTCGTTTGCGAGGCGAAAGGCTATCCACCGCTACTCGCTCTTTGGCTGTCTCTGGAACGACGCATCTTTCGTGGCTCACCGCTGCTGACTGCGACAACACCGGAAGACCTTGATGCAAAGCGGCTCTCTGCAGGCCAACGATTCACCGAGTACGACGTCGTCGTAAACCTCTCCGGAGAAGCCATCGACGCAGCTGATGCGCTGAACCTTCGATATGACGACGAGGCGAATGAGCTTAGGCTTTTCGGGAGACTGATGGCGAAGCGCCACGCGGCGTTGAGCGTATGGAGTTCAGGTTCGGGTCGGATTTCTTCGTCATACGCCGCGGTTGAAGATACGCGCGCTTTGTGGACGGCCCTCCCCCACGTTTTCGCACGCTGCATCGATTTGATCGAACGGGCTGCGCGCCGCCAAAACGGAATGACATCCCGCACGGCTCGCGATGCAATTCCACCAACACTTCCATATTCCACGGCGCGCCTGTCGGCTTTCGCCTTCGGAGTCGTGATGGGCTTCGCCTCAAGGCTGATAACAAAGCCGTTCGTGAGGCGCGACCACTGGCAATTGGCCATCCGACCCAAAAGCGATCGCGCGCGAACCGACCCAAGCGGGTATCGCGTCGTACCGAGCACGCCCGACTCTTTCTTCGCCGACCCGTTCCTGTTCAGCATCGGCGGTAAGCGCCTGCTGTTCGCCGAACAGCTTTATTACAGCGACTGGGTCGGCAAACTCGTCTGCGCCGAGGTGGGAGACGACGGCAAGCTATCGCCGTTCAAAGACGCGCTCGTGCATCCTTACCACCTCTCCTACCCGTTCGTTTTCGAAGATCACGGCGCGATCTACATGATCCCGGAAAGCGGCGCGGCGAACACGCTCGACCTCTACGTTTTCGACTCCATCACGAACAGTTGGCGACTCGATACCCAACTCATGAAGGAGGAAAGGATATCCGACGCGACGTTGTTCCTTCACAACGGCCTTTACTGGATACTTGCCACCAACAGCAGCGAGAACGCTTCAACCTGGGATGAACTCAGCGCTTATTACGCGACATCTCTGAAGGGCCCATGGCTGCCTCACGCAGCCAATCCGTTGATTTCGGATCTCCGGTCTGCTCGCCCCGCCGGCCGGGTCATTCAAGAGGACGGCCGGCTGCTGCGCCCGGCGCAGGATTGCGAAGACGGTTATGGCAGCGCGATCGCCTGGTGCGAGATCGACAAGCTTACGCCAACTGAATTTGAGGAGCGTGTCGTTTCACGCACCAAAGGGGCGCGTCAGCAGGGCTACAATGGGATGCATACCTACAACGCTGACGACGCGTTCGAAGTTGTCGACCTCAAACGGTCGATATCTCGAATGCCTGCATGGCTGAACCGTCGCTGAGAGCTTAAAGCAAAACGCTTCGAAGCTCTCCGACAGGCTAGCTCATGTAGTAGCCCTTCTGCATACGGCCATAATACAGCGGATCGCTATATGATGAGTAGCCTGCGCCACGCGGGTTCATGCGGTTCAAAGCGACGCCAAGCACGCGCCCGCCGGCATTCTCAATTTGCACAATGGCGTTGCGAACAGCTTCAACCGGCGTGCGATCTGCGCGCGTGACGACGACCGTCGCATCAGCCATGTTCACCAGTGTGCGAGCGTCCGCCAAAGAAAGAACGGGCGGGCAATCCAAAATAATGAGGTCGTAGGCCTCGCGGACCTCCGCCATCAGCTTCCGCATCGCGTCGCTTCCGAAGAAGTCATTCGTGCCATTGAGCGAGTCGGAAATCGGCAGAACGTCCAGCGAAGGAACTTGCTGATCCTGTACGATGAACTGCGCCCAGGCAGCACAGTCGGAAGGCTCGAGGAACTTCGTTTCTTCCTTGAACCGCATCAGGGAATTGAGCGACCGGCGTCGCAAATCGCAGTCGATGATAAGCACACGCTGGCGGCTCTGGGTCGAAATGCGTGCGAGGGCGAGGCTAAGCGTTGTCTTGCCTTCATTGGGAAGAGCAGACGTCACAGCCACGACCTTGATCAGTTCGCCGGGAACGCCGTACGTGATCTTGCTGCGCAGGACCCGCACGGACTCTGCGAAGGCCGACATCGGCTTGTCGAGCAGATAGGCGGCAGGATGCGACGCACCGGGCTTCTCGGAGCGCATGCTGCCGCGGGACAATAGCGGCGCGGCGGTCAGCACCTGAGTTCCAAGCCGGCTTTCGATGTCATCTGCGCTGGAAACAACATCCTGGAACAACTCTCGTCCAAGCGCCGCCAGAATGGCCGCCACGACCGCACAGGCTCCGGCAAGAATGAGGATAATCGGCAGGCCGAACGAGCTTGGGCTGATTGGCAACGGCGCGGCCGCTACAAGTTGCAGCGTCGGCGGACGCATCATCGCCTGATCGGTAATCTCGTTCTGCCGCTGCAGGAACGTCTCATACACGCGGCGGGAGACGGCAGCGTCAGCTTCCAGCTGCCGCAAGACCACCGAGTCTGTGCTCTGACCCGCCAGCTTTGTCTGGATGATCGCGGCTTTCGACTGCAGTTCGGCCAATCGGCGACGAGCAACCTTCAGCTCGATGTCGTAGCTGTCCGCAATGCGCTGCGACTCCGCGCGAATCTGGCGTTGAATTTCTTCGTCGCGCACCCGCGCTTCAGTGATTGACGGGTGGTTGGGGCCATAACGCTCTTCGAACTCAGCCCGGGTTCTGGCCGAATCTGCATTGCGGGTTCGCAGATCCCGCATGGTTTCAGAGGTCAGCACCGACGTCAGTGTTTCAACGGACACGTTGGCGGCGTTCATCGCGCGAACCTGTGCAACCTGCCCTTCTCGCTCTGCAACCTGGCTGCCGACCGTAACCATCACCTGCTGGATCTGAGCCAGCTCCTGCTCCAGCAACGGCGCGCCGGCGACGGAACGCAGGCCGGAGTGTTCACGAAAATCCGCGGCCGCCTTTTCCTTGGCCTCGACATCGCTTTCCAGCTCGACAAGACGCTGACGCAACCAGCCATCCGCACGTGTCGCAGTCCCGATGCTGCGATCGGATTCCCACGCAATATACCGCGAAACCAGGCCATTCGCGATGCTCTGTGCAAGAGCAGGATCTTTCGCCGAGGCGGCTACTTCGATGACGTTGCTGACGCCGCGGCGACGGACTTCGATCGAGCCCATGATCTCCTGCGCCTTGGCGCGACGCGCAGCAATCCGGGCTTCGGTTTGCGGACCGTTTCCAGCGGGTGGCAGGAGCTTCAACGCATCAACTAGCTCTGCAGCAAACTGCTCGGATCGAAGCAGCTGAATGTGCGACTCGAGCGCGGCAGTGTCAGCAGCCTGCCGGGCAAGCGTCTGCTCTGGAGCAAGAATTTGCTGGTCAGGAATGTTACCCATGACCAACGCCTGCGTCGAATACTTGGGCGGACGCGTGGCAAGAAACGCGGCGACGGCTCCAAACACGAGGACGCCGACCACGAGCATGGTCAACCACTGCCGCACCAGCATTGCCAACAGGCTTTTGGCGGTCACCGAGCGCGATCCGCGCGGACGTTGCGGATCAAAATTGGCCGGGGACGCCTTGTGCTCCTCGACAATGACCATTGAATTCATTGGTGTTGTCCTAGACTACCGCATCGTCATCCATCTGGAGGCCTGAGGACTGAGCTTTGGACGGTAATCGCGACAGCTCGCGCACCACAGATGTCAGAAAAACTGACTTCCCAAACTAAACAGCAATCAGCCTTCGGCTCGAACGAACGTTGCCCCCAACACGAGCAATTGTCGCCTTGCTGCATTAGCGCTTTGCCCGTGCGGCATGCAAAGTGGTTCGCGCTGCAGGAGAGTCTGGAAAGCTGCCAGCGACTTGCGCCGCCGCATATCTCGCGAGGCGATCAGTCAGCCGTGATTTCGACAGGCGCGAGTCGCGTAATGACAATTTCTTTTTTAGTGCAACCATGATGGCCGACTTTACGTTTTACGAACGAAAAGTTGCCTAGTTTCTCTGCAGAATAAGCGCTTACCGCCTCTGTTTCTAAACGCAGCAACGCAGGCAACAGGAGGCAGCGATGTCCTCACGAAGCAGAAACATGGATCTGGCTGCGCCCAGCCAGGAAGCCAGCGAACCTGTTCGCATCGTTCGCAAACGCGCACGTTGGCCGTTCCGCTTGACGGTGCTTGGCGTTGCGATCGCATCGATTGCGCTTTGGGCTGGCATCGTCGCGCTTTTCAATCTGCACTGATTTCGCTCTAGCGTGTGATTGCTGTGCGTTCAGCACGTCATCGCGCCACCTGATTTTTCAAAAGGTTCATTCTTCTTGCAGCGACGCTGATGGCGTTCGTCCGTCAGGTGTATGGTTTTGCTTGTTATGCGCTTATGAGAATGGGTAGCCGAGCTTCAAGCAACTCGGTCCGGCATGCTCATTCCGATCACCACAGAAAATCTCCCTCAAGCGCTCTCGCTGCTGAAAGAGGGATTCCCCGATCGCCCTCACAACTACTGGGAGAGTACGCTCGACCGGATGCGCGCCTTTGGGGCTAATGAAGCCGTTGGGGTCGCGTTCGGACTTTTGCTTATCGACAAGAAGACGAACTCCCCCGCTGGCGTGTGTTTGACGCTGGCGAGCTCTCGCCAGGAGCTAGCTGGGGGACAAACGGCGATGCTTAATCCGTCTGCGATGTATGTGAGGCCGGACCAGCGCTGGCTGGCGCCGCTGATGCTGCGCACGATCTCGCGCATGAATGCCGACACGATCCTCGATCTGACGCCTTCGGATCCCGTGCAGAAGATGCTTCCGGCGATGGGCTTCCGCCCGTTCTGCAGCGGCATATCCATCGTGCCGACCATGCTTGCAGCCTTGACCAAGTGGTCGAGCGCGAAGGTTCTTCCGATCTCCGCCGCGCCGCGCGACAAGATTCCCGAGTGGGAAAAGACGCTTCTTGAAAGCCACACGCCGTTCAACTGCCTGGCCGCAACTCTGCGCGCGGATGGCGCCTACCTGCCGCTGCTCTTCAAGCTCGACCGGAAGGTGAAGGGACTCCCGTCAGCTACCCTGCTCTATAGCACGGACAATGCGCAGCTCTACAAACACATTGGTGCGGTATCGCGCTTCCTTGCCACGCGCGGCGTGATGGCGCTGCGTCTCGACACGATGCTCGATACAAAAGTTCCCGGCTTTGCCCGAACCGGTCAGGCGGTGAAATTCGCCAAGGGATCGCTGGCTGCTAATCGTACAGACTATGCCGGCACCGAGCTGGCCCTCTTTGAAATCTAGGGAATGCAAATGGAAACCTCCGCACTCGACGCTGCAGACACCGAGGCGCTCGACGCCATCTGCGAGTATCTTGGAACGCATGTCGCTGGTGCGGCCAACGTAAAGATTGGCGCGGATACGCCGTTGCTTGAAGGCGACCTGATCGACTCGCTGGGCATCCTTCAGCTCACGGCATTCCTCGAAGAAAAGTTGGGCGTGACAGTCGGCGACGAAGATTTCGTTCCGGAGAATTTCGAGACGATCGGCAGCCTCGCGCGCTTCGTGCAGGTTCGAAAAGCGGGCTGAGATGTACTTACTGCACCATCTGCTTGAAACGTGGCGCGGCCGTGCCGATCGCTTGGCCATCATCGCCGGCGATCGGCGCTATTCGTATGCCGACCTCTGCGAGGCGGTTGAGCGCATGGCGGGACGCCTTGCGGCAGCGGGCGTGCAACGCGGCGACCGTGTCGCCATTCTGGCGCCGAAGTCTTTCCTGGAATGCGCGGCAATCTTCGCTGTCTCGCGCGCAGGCGGGGTCTTCGTGCCCGTCAACCCAGACCTCAAGCCGGCGCAGGTCCGCCACATCATCGACGATTGCGAGGCCCGCGTCCTGCTGGTCGCGCAGCCCAACCTGACCACGCTGGGCGATGCGCTCGACGGCGTCGCGAACCTGACGGTTCTTCCAATCGAGTCCGACGAGACTTCACCAGCGATCGCAGCACCGCCCTCGTCCAGCATCGGCGAAGACCTGGCAGCGCTGCTTTACACCTCTGGATCCACAGGCCGGCCGAAAGGCGTGATGTTGAGCCACCGCAACCTGCTGGCTGGCGCACGGATCGTGCGGACCTATCTCGGCATCACTGAAGCCGATCGCCTGATGTCGATCCTGCCATTCAGCTTCGACTACGGCCTCAACCAGCTGCTGACCGTTGTCGAGCAAGGCGCATCCATCCTGCTCTTCTCCAGCTTCAAGTTCGGCGACCAGATCGTCCGCGCGCTGGTCGAGCACGAAATCACCGGCCTCGCAGGCGTGCCTACGATATGGGCCATCCTGACCCGCGCCTCGCCGTCGCTGCCCAAAACGCCGCTGCCGAAGCTGCGCTACATCACCAACTCTGGTGGAGCGGTGCCTTCTCCAACGGTCAAACGACTGACCGAACTTCTGCCAACAACGAACATCTTCCTGATGTACGGCCTGACCGAAGCCTTCCGCTCGACCTTCCTGCCGCCGGATCAGGTTGCAACGCGGCCGACCTCGATCGGCAAGGCCATTCCGGAATGCGAAGTCTTCCCTGTGACCGCTGATGGCCGGCGCGCCAATGCGGGCGAGCCCGGCATCCTCGTCCACCGCGGCCCCACGGTTTCGCTTGGCTACTGGAAACGGCCGGAAGACACGGCCCGGGTTCTACGCCCTAACCCATTCAACCCTGCCGCGACCGGTGGCGATATCGTCTGCTACTCTGGCGATCTCGTTACGCAGGACGAGGAAGGCTATCTCTACTTCGTCGCGCGCGAAGACGGCATGATCAAATCAGCCGGCTTCCGCATCAGCCCGACAGAAGTCGAAGAAGCGATCATGGCGACGGGCGTGTTCCGCCAGGTGGCCGTTGTTGGCGTCAAGGACGAATGGGTCGGCCAGAAGGTGCACGCGATTGCCGTGCCGCTGGAGCCCAACCCCGATCTCAAAATGGTCATGACCGAGATCGCGTCCCAACTACCGACCCACATGATCCCGGCCCGCATTGAAGTTCTTGAAGCCCTGCCGACAACTCCCAACGGCAAGGTCGACTACGTGAAACTGAAGGCCGAGCGCGCATGACCGTTACCTCGCGCACGCCGTTAGTCGCCGATCTGGTCTCCGAGAATTTCGGACAGGATCGCGGCGTGCTCACCATTGGTGGACAGCGCGCCGATGCTCTGGCCGAGCAGTTCGGCACGCCGCTTTATATCTACGACGCAGATCTCATGCGTCGCCGTTATCGCGCCCTGTCTGACGCTGTCGGCGGCTTCGCCGAAGTGTACTTTTCCGTCAAAGCCAACCCGAACCCCGCAGTCGCCCGTATTCTTGTTGAAGAAGGCGCAGGGCTTGAGATCGCGTCGGGCGCGGAATTTCGCGTTGCACGCGCTGCAGGCTGCACCCCTGAGCGAATTCTTTTTGCCGGACCCGGCAAGAGCGCCGCGGAGATAAACGAGACGCTCGCCGCCGGACTTGGTGAAATCCATCTCGAGAGCTTCGAAGAAATCGCCATGGTCGGCGCGGTCGGGCGCAAGCTCGGGCGCTCGATCCACGCAGCTATTCGCATCAACCCCGAAACCGCCGCGCAGGGCGGCGCGATGCGCATGGGTGGAAAGCCGGCCGCCTTCGGCTTCGACGAAGAGACACTGGCGGATGTCGTCGCTGCCGTAGAGCGTGAAAAGACCATCACAATCACCGGCATGCACCTGTTCGCAGGCACCCAGATCCTCGATGTCGACGTGCTGCTGGCTCAGTGGCGTTACGGCCTGGCGCTGGCCTCGCGCCTGTCGGCTTTGATCGGCGCGCCTCTGAAGACGATCGACCTTGGTGGCGGCCTGGGCATTCCTTATCACGACAAGGATGGCGCCCTGAACCTTGAGGCGTTGAAGGTGGGCGCAACGAAACTTGCCGCCGAAAAAGCCGCCGATCCGAACATCGCTTCCGCTCGCGTTATTCTCGAACCCGGCCGCTTCCTCGCAGGTCCTGCTGGCGTTTATCTCATGAGCGTCCGATCAGCGAAGATGTCACGCGGCGCGCGCTTCCTGATCTGCGACGGCGGCATGCATCATCATCTCGCTGCATCCGGAAATCTCGGTCAGGTCATCAAGCGTGACTATCCGCTGGTGCTCGCCAGCCGGATGGATGAAGAAGCCATCGGCATTGCCAATGTTGTTGGACCGCTTTGCACGCCTCTGGATACGCTGGGCCGTCAGACCTCACTGCCGGACGCAAAAGCGGGCGATCTCGTCGCTGTGCTTCAGTCAGGCGCCTATGGCCTTTCCGCCAGCCCGGTCGGCTTCCTCAGTCATCCGACGCCTGCAGAGGTCCTGATAGACCAAGGCACAGCGCAACTCATCCGCCCCGCTACTGCGCCGATCTAGGCCGGAAGCGTTTTTGAGATTTGGGTTGCGGGCCATCAGCCGCAATCATGTGAGACAGACATGCTGCTGAGACAAACACTCGGCTTCCTTGGCGCTCAAACGCTCGGCCCACTGGCGCAGCTGGTGTCGGTCATCGCATGGACGCACCTCGCGACCGAGCGCGACATCGGCGTCATTACGCTGGTCACCGTCACACAGGACCTGCTGGTGCAGGTCGGGCTAGTGTGGTGGACGAGCTACGCTCTGCGCTTCTATCGCGTCTTTGATGGCTCAGGGCGTCGTGACGACTTCCTGAATGCGTCTGTGCTTGTCGTCGGCCTCAGCGTCGCGCTCCAGTCTGTCTTCGCCGTTGGCAACGTTCTTCTATTTGTGGACCCGTCGGCCAATGTGGCCTTCTGCCTGGCGGTGGTCGCCTTCGTGTTGTTCCGCGGGATCAACGCCTACAACATCATCATGGCGTCGATCCTGGAGAAGCCGGTCAATTACACGGTCTTTTCCCTGTGCGGACCGGTTGCCGGCCTGATCATTGGCCTGGGCTGCATGCAGGTCTTCGGCTCGTCCGCCTTCTGGCCGGTGCTGGGCTATGCAATCGGCGAAGGCATTGCCGTCGCTTACGGCTTCCTGGTGTGGCGCAAGCGGCCGATCAACTTCCAGGGCCTGAAAGACATCCTGCGCGGAGGCTGGGTGTACGGACTTCCGATCGCGATTTCCTGCGCAGTTGAATGGGTCATTCTCAACGGGCCGCGCTATGCCGTGGTAACGGCCATGGGCATGGACGAAGCAGGCCGCTTCGCCGTCGGCTTTGGCCTTGGCCAGCGCGCCAGCATGCTGGCCGCCATGGCCGTGACAGCCGCCGCCCTGCCGCTCGCCGTGAAGCGCAATGAAGAGGCAGGCTCGGAAGCCGGCTTCCTGCAGCTCCGGGACAATCTCGCCCTGCTCCTCGGCGTGATGACGCCATGCCTGCTCGGCCTGCATCTGGTTAGTCCGCCACTGGTCCGGCTGGTCGTCGGCGAGGTGTTCTGGGACAGTACGCTGGACGTGTTGCCATGGGCGCTGTTGGCCGGGGGCCTTACCGCTCTCACAATCCACTTCCTTCACCACATGCTGATCCTGGAAAAGAAAACCTGGACGCTGGTGATCACAGATGGCCTGACGGCCGTGCTCACGCTCGCCGCCGTATTCCCGCTGATGGCACAGTTCGGCGTGGCTGGCGCCGCAATGGCGATCGTTGTGGGGCGCGTTGTTATCGGCGTTTATCTACTGTTCGTCGCACTCCAGCGCGGCCTGAAACTCCCCTGGCGCTCGCTCGCCGCTATCACGACATCAAGTCTCGCCATGACGCTCACCGTCATGATCATCCCGGAATCCGACGACCTCGTTCAGATCGCACTTCGTTGCGCCTGCGGAGCTATCGTGTACTTCGCGCTGATCGCCCTCTGGTATGGCGATTGGGTGAAGCCGCGGCTGGAGCGCGTTGTGGGTCCGCTGCTCGCACGCATCAGATAGCGCCGTGATCGTGCAACAAGGGAATCGGATTGCTCCTCTACCATCCCAATAGGATAGGTGCCCTCGGGGGTTGCGACATCGACTGACGCTCGTTGACGCCCCATCACGGTGGGATCCATGTCCGCAACAACATCGCCCATACAAGACCGCCGCATCGCAGAGCGTCGCGATCGCCGCCGCATCCTTGGCGTAAACGTTCACGCTCTCTCTCTGGCTGACGCTGTTACGCTGCTCGACGAGGAACAATCGCAGCAGCGCTGCCTGAAACTCGCCTTTGCCAACGCGCACCTGTTGAACCTCGCCGCCAGGAATGGCGAGTTGCGTGGCGCCCTGGATTCCTTCGTCGTGTTCAACGACGGCATCGGTCTCGATATCGCATCACGCGTGCTTTACGGCCGCGAGTTCGAGGACAACCTCAACGGCACCGATTTCGTTGAACAATTGCTAGCCAGGACAATCCATGTCCGGCGCATCTTCCTCCTAGGCGGCAAGGAAGGCGTAGCCCGGGAAGCCGGTGAATATCTCGCGCGTCGGCATCCCCGCCACACCATCGCCGGCGTCCTTGATGGCTATGGCGGCATGGCCGATACGCAGGCGACTATCGCTGCAATCCGCGCCTCCGGCGCTGACACGCTTCTGGTAGCGCTGGGCAACCCGCTCCAGGAAATCTGGCTGCACAAGCACCTTGAAGCCACAGGCTGCGGCGTCGGCGCTGGTGTCGGCGCCCTCTTCGATTTCATGGCGGGGCGTGTTCCGCGCGCGCCGCAGTGGATGCGCAACGCGCGCCTTGAATGGATCTATCGCCTGTCGAAAGAGCCGGGCCGGCTGTGGCAGCGCTATCTGATCGGCAACGTCACCTTCCTCTGGCGCGTCGGCGGCCAACGATTGACCCCGGCCAACTCAGCAGCAGACACGCCCGACCGACGTAACGCGGCCTAGATACAGCGCGCAGATTGCTGAAAGCCCCAAGATGACCTCGCAGACCTTGGCCTCCTGGACGTTCACGATGGACGACCAGAAGCGTTTCGCAGCTCTCTCGGGCGACTGGAATCCCATGCACATGGATCCCGTCGCCGCGCGCCGCACGCTCGCGGGCAACGTGGTCGTTCATGGCGTCCACGCCACGCTCTGCGCGCTGGAAAAACTGGCCGCTAATGGCGTGCCGATCTCCGCGCTCCAAGGTGTAAGAGCACGCTTCTCCAAATTCATCTACGTTGGCGAGCGTCTAACGCTCAAATCTACCGCGTGGGATGCCGACCGTGGAATCTCGGCAGAGATCACGAACGATGAAGGCGTCACGCTCGTCGCTCTCAAACTGTCCAGCTCCAGCAAAATCAAGATCGAGCAATCGCCGGATCTGATTTCAACACCGCTCCCAACAGAGCCCATCGAACTCCCATTCGCGGATATGGGCGGCGCAACGGGATCGTATCTACTGCCGCAGGGCCCTTCAGCGTCAGCCGCATTGCCTGCCCTGACAGCAGCCTGGGGCGAAGCCCGCGTGCAAGCCATCGCCGGCATGTCGAGCATCGTCGGCATGTTGTGCCCCGGCCTTCACTCGGTCTTCGCCAGCCTCGAGTTCCGCATCGTGGATCAACACGGCCCGGCCCCCTTCTGGTTCAGGACAATCCGAGCCGACGATCGCGTTCGCAGCGTAACCATGGCAGCCGGCGGATCAGGCGTGATGGCTGAAATCACGGCGTTTGAGCGCGGCCACCCTGTCAAAGCCGATCCAGTCTCGGCACTGCGCGGACGCGTCGGCCCCCGCGACTTCCATCGCGCAACAGCCCTCATTCTGGGCGGATCGCGCGGCCTTGGAGCCGCCACCGCCAAGCTCTGGACGGCCGGGGGCGGTCAGGCGTTGATCACTTACGCCCGCGGCGCCGAGGACGCGCAGGCGGTTTGCGACGAGATCAACGGCGAATTCAATGAAGCCCGTTGCCAGGCGGCAAAGTTCGATCTGTACGCACCGATTGGGTCCCAACTGGATGCGATGCCGCTTAAGGTTGAAAGCGGCACGCCCCTGCATCTCTTCTACTTCGCAACGCCCGTCATCGCGCGCCAGAAAGCCCGTTACTCCCACGCGCTATTCGAAGAATTCTCGCGCGCCTATGTGGGAGCGTTCGAGGAAACTTGCCGGCATCTCATTTCGGCCGGCTTCAACGTCAAAGCCTTCTACCCCTCAACCGTCTATGTCGACGACCGCCCCGCGGGCATGTCCGAATACGCCATGGCAAAGGCGGCAGGCGAGCTTCTATGCCACGACTTGCAGGCCCGCACGCCGGGTCTGGAGATCGTCGTTCGGCGCCTCGAGCGGGTCGCCACCGATCAGAACACCTCCCTGATCCCCGTTGCCCTGCCGTCATCGGCGGACGTGATGCTGCCAATCCTGCAGCACAGCTTCGCGCCTGCAGTATAAATCTGGCACGCGCGGCAGACGTCCCCAGCCGCACGAAGCCAACAAGCTTGCCTCAACCGGGCGCGCAACGCTTTCCACGCAAGATCATCTCCACTTCCAGCGATCGGGTCCGGCTCCCAAACAAGCGTTTGAGGGGCCGTTACCGCTTCGCGGAGTTTCACGACACAGTGAGCGGCGAGAAGAAGCGCGTTGCTTGACCCAAGGTCCGCCGATGCAGGCCGCGACGTAATCTGAATTCGCATCAACACAGACACACGCGTTAGCGCTGCGTTTGCTCGTCCCGCCTCCGCGCGCAACGAACTCACACGCTCACGAAGCGCTCACGACGAAGCGTGCATCACATCGGTCGCGCGTCTCTCCCAGCGCCTAGACAAAGGCCCACGAAAGGGTGCCCCTTTTTGGAAACAAACATGTCGTTGGCATCGACCGCGGCAAAGGGGAGGAACTATGAAGGCCTACATAAGACGCACCGCGTCCGTGATTGCGCTCGCCCTCGTTGCGGGCGGCGCAAATGCTGCATTCGCACAAGAAGCCAGCACGCAAGATCAACCGCCGCCTCCGGAGGCAATCCAGACGGCGCAGGCAGATGTCGACAACACACCGTCTGATCGCGTGACGATCACGGGCTCGCGCCTCGCCAGCGGCGCCGACGCGCCAACGCCGGTGACGGCTGTGTCGACAGACGCGATCAACCAGATCGCCCTGCCGAACATCGCAGACGCGCTCGTCCAGCTTCCTGCCATGCGTACGTCAGTCACGTCGGCAAAGGGCGGCCAGGGCCTCACCATCGGTTCGCAGCTCAACCTGCGTAACATCGGCTCGTTCCGCACCCTCGTCCTGGTCGACGGCAAACGCTTCGTCTCGACCGCGCCGTTCGGCGCCGGTCAGAGCATCGCCGTCAACATCGACGCGATCCCGCAAGGCCTTATCCGGCAGGTCGACACGGTCACCGGCGGCGCTTCGGCTGCCTACGGCTCGGACGCCGTTGCAGGCGTGGTCAACTTCATTCTCGACCATGAATTTGAAGGCCTGAAAGCAGAAGTCACCTACGGCCAGACCCAGCGCCGCGATGGCGTTCGTTATGGCGGTGAACTCGATTTCGGCGGCAAATTCGACGATGGCCGCGGCCATATCCTCGCCAGCCTCGAATACAACCGCGACGAAGGCATCCAGAACGACGAATACGGCTACAGCGGCGCGCGCGACTGGCAGAACTCGGCTCTCGGCCGTGAAGCCCGCGGCGCCGATCTGGCGATCGTCGATGGCGCCCGCTTCCCGATGCAGCCGCTCAACGGCCTCATCCTCGGCTGCCGCACCGCCACCACCGCGCTGAACTACACCAACTGCCCGCTGTTCGGCACCAGCTTCAACGACGCCGGTACAGCCACGCAAGCCTACGACTTCGGCCTCCGCGCAACCCAGCCGAGCGCAACGTCGCCCGGCTCCACCTTCGCCGTTGGCGGCGACGGCTATAACCCTGGACCGCAATCCCTGCTGTCCACGCCGACGATCCGCAATTCCATGTTCGTCCGCGCCGACTACGACTTCACCGACAAGCTGAACGTCTATGTCGAAGCCAACTACGCGCGGACCAAGTCCCGCTCGGAAGCCGGCTCGGGCACGTCCACCTTCGCTAACGCCAACCCGCTGGGCTTCACCCTCGCCCGCAACTACGCCTATCTGCCTGCAAACCTCGCAGCTGCGATGGATGCACGTGGCCTCACGTCGATCAGCCTGCAGAAATACTTCAACTTCAACGTCAAACAGACGTTCGAAAGCCGCACCAACCGCATCGTCACGGGCGCAACCTACGACTTCGACGACAACTGGAAGGGCGACATCTACTACACGTACGGCGAGACGAAGAGCCAGATGACGCTGAATGACTTCAGCGACACGATCGCCATGGCGAACTCACTGACCGCTGTCCGCGATCCAATCACCGGCGTCGTTTCCTGCGCCACCGGCGGACAGTACTGCGTGCCGTGGAATGTGTTCGGCCGCACGCCGCTCACGCCTGAGCAAAGCAAGTACATCAACCCGCAGAACCAGTACTTCAACGATAACACCCAGCAGGCAATCGAAGCGACCGTTACCGGCACGCTGTTCGAACTTCCCGCGGGTCCGCTGGATGTCGCCGTCGGCGGCGGCTATCGCAAGGAAACGCTGAACGAGTCCACCGACGCGCTCGGCCTCGCAGCGAAGCGCAACGGCTTCAACGGAAACCCGGGCGGCCTCATCTACATCAACTCGCCTGCCATCCGTGGCGATCTTGAACTGTTCGAAGGCTTCGGCGAAGCGCAGGTTCCGATCCTCGCTGACCTGCCCTTCATCCGTAAGCTCGATGCCAACTTCTCCGCACGCTACACGGACTACTCGAGCTCCGGCGGCGTCACGACCTGGAAAGCCGGTATGGTGTGGGAGCCGATCGAAGGCCTCCGTGTCCGCGCCGCGCAATCGCGCGACATTCGCGCAGCCAACCTGGTCGAACTCTACAACCCGGCCTCGACCGGCTTCGCCAACCTGCTCGACCCGCAGAAAGGCGGTCAGAGCGTGTCGTTCGTTCCGATCACATCGGGCAACGCGCTGCTCAACCCGGAAGAAGCTGACACAACCACCGTTGGCTTCGTCTGGAACCCGACTTTCTTCCCGCAGTTCACGGCGTCGGTCGATTACTTCAACATCCAGATGGAAGGCGCGATCTCGACGGTTACCGCTCAACGCACCGTTGATCTCTGCCAAGCCAGCATCAACAATCCGACCACGTACGCCAGCTACGCCACGTTCTGCAGCCGTATCACCCGCGACTCGGGCGGCAACCTGCTCTCGGTGCAAACGCCTTACGGCAACCTTGCGCAACTCGAGAACCGCGGCGTTGACGTCGAACTCGGCTACAATGAAGACCTGCCGGTCTTCGGCATCGATGGTCGCTTCTCGCTGCGCGCCTTCATCACCTACGTCTATGAAAACAGCACGACCACACCGGGCATCCCGGCGATCGCAGTCGACATCGCTCCCAGCATCGGCCAGTTCTCCGGCCTGCTGACGGCGAACTACTCGTTCGACGACTGGACGCTCGGCCTGCAGCAGATGTTTATCGGCCACGGCACGTTCGATCCGTCGCTCTACACCACCACCGGCCAACGCCGCCGCTATGTGGGCGACCAAGCTGGCAGCATGACCTGGACCGACCTCTCGGTGAAGAAAGCCTTCGGCAACTGGGAAGTCTTCGGCTCGGTGCAGAACGTGTTCGACAAGGACCCGCCCCGCGTGCCCTTCACCGGCACCAGCTCGGGCTTCGGTACGAGCAACACCTACGACACCCAAGGCCGCCGCTTCATGATGGGCGCACGCATCACGATGTAGGCTGCGACTAACGACCTGAAAAAGAAGCCCGTGACCGGCCCAGCCAGTCACGGGCTTTTCTTTTGTCCAATTGCTTGAAGCAGAACTCGTGAAGCAGACCCAAAAACAATTCACCCCGGCCGCTGGGCGGCCGGGGTGAACTCAGTCTTCAAAGAGGCTCCTACTCCGAGCGACCGCGGCCTCCGCGGCTCGTGAGCGCCATCAGCGTCGGCATCGCCGCTTTAAGCTCCGTGGCGTCGATCCCGCCATCGCCGTTGGCGTCAAACTCCGCGAACTTCGGCGCCAGCGCCTTATAGACGCGGCCCTTGGTTTCGCTGAGCTGGATCTTGCCGTCGAGATTGTCGTCGAGACCGCCCATAACCTTGCCGGAGAGCATCTGCTTGGTGGCGTCAGCCTCCGCGCCAACCTTCTCGTCGGTCCACTGATAGAACATGGAGGAGTAGTGCATCTCCTCCCACGACTGGTCGCCCCACACGATCGTCTCTTTCGGATCGGGGTTCGCGCCGTTGCGCACCGAGTTGTCATACCACCAGGTCGACACGATCTTCGCGCCCGCGGGCACAAGGATCGGTTCGGCGAAGTCATAGGTGCGCTGCCAGTTGAAATCGTAGCGCGGCAGGTTGATCAGCGGCGTGCGCTTGCCATCCTTCTCAACCATGTCGACCTTCACAGCCTGCCCGCGCAGGTGCGAGTGCAGCAGCATCGAGAACAGCTTGGCCTCTTTCGGGAACTCCAGATAGCCGATCTCCTTCTGGAAGTCCTTGTTCGGCTCGAGCTCGATGAACGAGTCACCGATTACGGCGTGGCGCATGATGTAAGTCGGCGTCTTGCCTTCCGGATAGAAGTACATGCCCATCTTGGAGTTATCGACGCTCTCCTTGCCGAACGGCGTGTAGTGCATCTGGAAGCCCATCGTGCCGCCGGCCGGCAGCGGAACGCCCCAGCCATCGGGCACTTCCCACGCGCCGCCGCCCACAGCGAACTCGCCATAGGAATTCTCCCACTGCGAAGCGCTCGCCGGGCCAGACTTCGGCTTGCCCGGAATGTAGCCCGCGAGAATGTGGTGCACGCCGCGACGCTCACCCGGCAGGATGCTGGACGATTTCACCCAGCGCGTTTCCGTCGTCGTGTTCGCCGTCGTCGGATACTGATAATCGACCACGCCTGAAGCCGGGATGGTGTAGGACGGGATCTGCAGCACCAAATCCGGCGTCTTGCCGCCCGGCCATTCCGGCGCAACCGAAGCTGAAACCGCCAGCGGATCCGGCCCGCCCGTGCGCGGCGCACCCGCCTCGATCCAGTGCACCAGCATCTTCACCTGATCGTTCGACAGCGACGCATCATGCTTGAACTTGCCGACCGTCGGATCGGGATGCCAGGGCGGCATCGTGTCGGTGCGGATGGCCTCGCGCATCATCGGCGCCCAGCCCTTCACCGTCGCATAGTCCTTCATCGCGAACGGGCCAACGCCGCCTTCCTGGTGACAGACCACGCACTTCTCGGCGAGCACCGGCGCAACATCTCTCTCGTACGAGATCTTCGCATGCTCGGCGCGCATCCCACGCTCCGGGAACACGATCGCCGTGCCCGAACCCGCGACCTTCGCAACAGCAACCTGCTTGCCTGCCTTGAGATCAGCCAGCGCCTTGCCCGCGCCTTCAACAGTGCCGTGATAGAGAACCTTCAGCGTGCGCGGCTGAAGCACGAAGGCCTCGCCCGCATACGTCACGCCCAGCTGCTCGCCCGCAAGCTGCAGCTCATCGTGCAGCACCGGGATCGTATAACCTTGCGCCTTCGCCTCGTCCGTAATCGACGCGCGCGTGGTGCCCAGCGTCGAGTTCAGCATCATGAACTCCGCCTTGGGATACTTAACCTTCAGCGCCTCAAGCGCCTTCGCCGCCTTGCGCGATCCCGCATCCGCATTGACCTGCGAGACGACAACCACCGCATCGACATCGACCAGGCGGCGCAGGCTGCGCGCCAGGCCCGTATGATCGACCAGCCGGAAATCATCCGCCGCGCTCGCGACCGTCACGGTGTCGCCAACCCGATAGGCAAGCGCCGATCCGCCGATGACGGCGGCGATCGCCACGACAGCCACTCCGCTGAGAACACGCATCCGCATAGGCACTCCTCCCAAGTTTTCTGCGAGGAGCACCATGGCCGCGACCTGTCCATTCTCAAGCCACGTCACCGCGAGAGATTTGGTTCGAGTCCTGACGGATTTCGTGAGGATCGCGTGGGCGCGCGTGAGACCGCCGATAGGCGCAGACGCCAACGCCCCTAATCCCCAGCGCGCCCCTACGGCATCGCACCCGGAACTGCCCGGAGCGATCTCCGTTCACTCACCGGGACGACACCAGGAGATCCCCATGCCGCGCGGCGACAAATCCAAATACACCGACAAGCAGGAGCGGAAGGCCGAGCATATCGAGAAGCGCTACGAGAAGCAGGGCGTGCCCAAGAAGGTCGCCAAGGCCCGCGCCTGGGCAACGGTCAACAAGGACGATGGCGGCGGCAAGAAGCCCGGCGGCTCCGGCCGGGGCAAAACCACTGGCCACCCCGCCGCCAAGAAGGGTGGCAAGAAGGGCGGCGCCGCCTCAGCCGCCCGCCCTGCAGCCGCCCGGAAAGCCTCCGCAAAGAAGGCAGCCGCCACCCGGAAACGCCGCGGAAATTAACCGTCGCGGCGGGCCCTCAACGTCACACCCTTCCATTACAGCGAAAAACCCGGCAGATTCCCGTCTCCGGCGTTTGACAGGCTGGGTCCACACCGTCTATATGCCCGCTCCCGCCCGCAGGCCCGGCTTGTGGGTGGTCAGCTATTTTGGCCGTAAGGCCTCTGAAAACACAAGAGATTTTCGATGTTCGCGGTCATCAAGACGGGCGGTAAGCAGTACAAGGTCGCCGCCGACCAGGAAATCATCATCGAGAAGCTCGAAGGCGAAGCCGGCGACACGCTGGTTTTCGGCGACGTGCTGATGATTGGCGAAGGCGATGACATCAATGTCGGCGCTCCCCTCATCGCTGGCGCCCAGGTCGTTGGCGAAGTGGTCGAGCAGACCCGCGCTGCGAAGGTCATCTCCTACAAGAAGAAGCCGCGTAACACCTACCGTCGCAAGCTCGGCCACCGCCAGCACCAGACGGTGATCAAGATCACGTCGATCCTCCCCAAGGGCGGCGCGACCGAGAAGAAAACCGCCAAAGCTGCTCCTGAAGCTGCTCCGGCCAAAAAGGCCCCGGCCAAAAAGGCCCCGGCGAAAAAAGCTCCGGCCAAGAAAGCCGCCGCTTAATAAGTTTCCGGCCGCAAGGCCACTAAGTTGAACGAGCGGCCCCGGCCGCTGACCAAGGGAGGCCAGTTTGGCCCACAAAAAAGCAGGCGGCTCTACGCGTAACGGCCGCGATTCGAACTCCAAACGCCTCGGCGTCAAACGCTTCGGCGGCGAAGAAGTCCTCGCTGGCAACATCATCGTCCGTCAGCGCGGCACGCAGTACCACCCGGGCAAGAACGTCGGCCTCGGCCGCGATCACACGATCTTCGCCACCGAGTCGGGCCGCGTCGAATTCCGCGAAGCCAAAGGCAAGATGTTCATCTCGATCGTCCCAGCCTCGAAACTCGCAGCCGAGTAGGCGGATCCAGGTGTTCCCGGACCGCCCCTCGACGAGGGCAGCGGTCCGAACCTGACAAAGAGATCAGGGGAGGCGGATCGCCTCCCCTTTCTTTTTGCCTTCTCCCCTGACCGAGCCCGTGAAGGACGGGGCCAACCGACTGGCGAAGCCAGGCGGCTCTGGAAAAAGGGGACTGACATGCAGTTCACGATACAGACGAGACGATTGGCTCTGCGGCGCTATCACGAGAGTGACGCTGCACGCGTGGCGTATCTCGCCGGCGACTACGACGTCGCCAAGATGTGCGGCCGCGTTCCGCACCCCTATCCGATCGCAGCCGCCTATTCCTTCTTCGACATGCTCGAGCGCAGCGAAGCCAGCGGCACGGAGCACGCCTTTGCCGTCACCCTGCCGATCGACGGCGTCATCGGCGCCTGCGGCCTGTCGCGCATCGGCGATGCCGGCAGTGCGACGTGGGAACTTGGTTACTGGTATGGCATGCCCTACTGGGGCCTCGGCTATGCGTCGGAAGCTGCCCGCGCCCTGATGGATTGGGGCCGCGACCAGCTGGGCGCCAAAGTGTTCGTCGCGGGCCACTTCGCGGACAACCCGGCCTCGGGCAACGTCTTGCGAAAGCTGGGTTTTGTGCCGACCGGAACGGAAGACCTGTTTGGTCTGGCGCGCCAGCGGACCTCCCCCGCGACGCGTTATGTGTGGCCTGAAGGGGCAACGCCGGTTACTTTGTCGGCGCATCCCGGACACGCCGCACACTAACCATGACACCCCTCGCCATTCATCCGCTGACACCTGATCGCTGGGACGACTTCGTCGCTCTCTTCGAGACGGATTCGATCTGCAAGATGTGCTGGTGCGTCCATCACCGCCTGCCCGCCGCAATACGGCGCGAGGCGACCTCGGCATCACGCAAGACTGCGATGGGCAAGATCGTGAAGAAGGGCCCGCCGCCCGGCCTCCTCGCCTACAAGGGCGACGAGGCTGTCGGCTGGATCGCCATCGCGCCGCGTCCTGCAACGCCGGACTGGAACGGAGGACGCAAGGCCTCCGCCGCCGAACTGCCCGAGCATGGTGAAGACGAAACCGTCTGGGGCGCGAGCTGCTTCTTCATCCGCAAGGATGCGCGCGGCGAAGGCATGACGACAAAGCTGCTCGATGCCGGAACCGAATACGCCAAGGCCCAAGGCGCGAAGACCCTCGAAGCCTGCCCGATGGCGCATGATGAAAAGCGCTCGACAACCGGCATGTTCGTCGGGCCCAAGCGCGTCTTCGAACGCGCGGGCTTCAAAACTGTTATCGAACGCAAGCCCGGACGGCCGCTGATGCGGCTTTCGCTGAATACCTCCACGAAAAAGAAACCTGCCGCCGTGAAAAAGGCCGCAACGTCTCGGGCGCGCTCGCCCAAAGGCCTGAAGTCATGAAATTCCTCGATCAGTGCAAAGTCTATGTGAAGTCCGGCGGCGGCGGCGATGGCTGCGTGTCGTTCCGGCGCGAGAAGTTCATCCCGTTCGGCGGCCCTGATGGCGGCGACGGCGGACGCGGCGGCGACGTCATCATCGAAGCCGTCGAAGGCCTGAACACGCTGATCGATTACCGCTACCTCCAGCACTACAAGGCCGAGCGTGGCGTGCACGGCATGGGCTCGAACCGCACCGGCTCAGACGCACCGACGCTCGTGCTGAAAGTTCCGGTCGGCACGCAGGTGTTCGAGGAAGATCAGGAAACGCTCATCGCCGACCTCGACAAGCTCGGCGACCAGGTCCTGCTCGCCAAGGGCGGCTCGGGCGGCTGGGGCAACACCAAGTTCAAGTCCTCGACCAACCAGGCGCCGCGCCGCTTCAACCCCGGCCATGACGGCGAAGAACGCTGGATCTGGCTGCGCCTCAAACTGATCGCCGACGCCGGCCTGCTCGGCATGCCCAACGCCGGCAAGTCCACCTTCCTCGCCGCCGTCAGCGCTGCGAAGCCGAAGATCGCGGATTATCCCTTCACCACGCTGGTGCCCAACCTCGGCGTCGTTTCGCTGGGCATCGGCGCGTCCTTCGTGCTCGCCGACATTCCGGGCCTCATCGAAGGCGCCGCTGAAGGCGCCGGCGTCGGCACGCGCTTCCTCGGCCACGTGGAACGCTGCTCCGTCCTGCTCCACCTCGTGGACGGCACGCAGGAAGACGTCGCCGAAGCCTACCGCATCATCCGCGCCGAACTGAAAGCCTATGGCGGCGGCCTCGCCGACAAGCCCGAGATCGTCGCGCTCAACAAGATCGACGCGATGACCAAGGAAGAGATCAGCGAGAAAGCCGCCCAGCTCAAGAAGGCCTGCAAGCAGACCCCGCTCCGCATCTCCGGCGCCTCGCAGAAAGGCGTGCCCGAGACAGTGCAGAAGCTCTTCCAGATCGTATCTGACGATCGCCGCCAGCAGCGCGAAGCCCAGATCGAAGCCGAGAAAACGCCCGAACAGAAAGAAGAAGGCTGGCAGCCCTGATGTTTGCTCCGGCGCGAAACGCAGCGGCGTTCTGCGCCGCGCTTGCCCTGATGTCCTGCGCCCAGGCGCCGGAGGGTGCGGAGCAATCCGCATCGCTGGTGGAAGAGCCCATCATCGAGCCGCCGAATCCCGCCTGCGAAGCAAGGCCAGCAATCTTCGTGAACCCCGCCATCGCGCGTCAGGGCGCTACGATGAAGCTCATCGTGCAGGAACCTGTCGGCGCTTTCGGCCCGCGCGAGATCTTCCCGCAGCTCATCACGGGTTGGACCGCCAGCCCCGCCGGCCTCGTCACGCTCGCCAAAGATGGCAGCTCACTCACCGTGTCTGAGACTGCAAAGCCCGGCGTCGACGTCACGCTCGCAATGAAATACTGCGACCGCCCTGTCAGCCGCACCATCCGCATCGTCGGCAAGACCGAGCCCGTCATCACCGGCCGCTGGGGTCAGGAAAGCATCACCTGCACCGGCGAGACGCCGCAGCAACCGATCCGCGAACTCATCTTCAAGGACACGGGCGACTACTCGATCACCTACGCCCCCTTCGAATCCTACACCGACTACTGGGGCAAGGCCGCCGCTGACTTCGCAGCCGGCACGCTCGCCCTCACTGTCGAGGACGGCAACAGTACGCCCGCCGGCGGCAAGCTCTCAGGCAAGATGAGCATGACCGCCGACAACAAGCTCATCCTCGACGGTTTCTTCCTCTCCCGGCCGGAGCAATCCGGCGGCTCGTGCCGCTACGTGTTCACACAATGACATCGCCCCTCGCCTCTGCACGCCGCATCGTCATCAAGGTGGGCTCGTCCCTCCTGATCGATCAGGAAACCGGCCACCCGCACGCCGCGCGTTTCGCCGCCCTCGCCGCCGACGCCGCCAAGCTGCGCGCCGAAGGCAAGTCGATCGTTCTCGTCTCGTCCGGCGCAGTCGCCCTCGGCCGCCGCGCGCTCGGCCTCAAAGCCGGCAAGCTCCGCCTCGAAGAAAAGCAGGCAGCAGCAGCAGCCGGCCAGCCCCGCCTGATGCGCGCTTGGGACGACGCTCTCGCCAGGCACAACGCCCCTGTCGCGCAGGCCCTGCTCACCTTCGACGACACCGAACGCCGCCGCCGCTGGCTCAATGCCCGCTCGACCATGGAAACCCTGCTCGAACGCGGCGCCATCCCCATCGTCAACGAGAACGACACCGTCGCCACCGAAGAGATCCGCTATGGCGACAACGACCGCCTCGCCGCCCGCGTCGCCCAGATGCTCGGCGCAGACGTCCTCATCCTGCTCTCCGACATCGACGGCCTCTACGACGCCGACCCGCGCTCCAACCCCGCCGCCCAACACATCCCCGAAGTCCGCAAGCTGACGGCCGACATCGTCGCCATGGCTGGCGGCGCGAACACCTCCGCAGGCGTCGGCTCCGGCGGCATGGCCACCAAGATCGACGCCGCCCGCATCGCCCTCACCGCAGGCTGCTCCACTCTCATCACCCTCGGCACAAACACCACGGCAGACGCAGGCCCCATCGCCTCTCACCTCGCCGGCACACGCGGCACCTGGTTCCTCACCGACGTCTCGCCCGAAACCGCCCGCAAGCAATGGCTCGCCGGCGCGCTCCGCCCCACCGGCTCCGTGCGTGTCGACGCCGGCGCCGCCCGCGCCCTAAAATCCGGAAAATCGCTGCTTGCTGCTGGCGTCACCGCCATCGCCGGCCGCTTCGAACGCGGCGACGCCGTCAACGTCATCGACCCCGACGGCGCAACAATAGCGAGAGGCGTCTCAGCCTACTCCTCCGAAGACGCCGCCAAACTCATCGGCCGCAAGTCCGACGAATTCGAAGCCATCCTAGGCTTCCGCGGCCGCCCCGCCCTCATCCACGTCGACGATATGGTGCTGGTCTAGACTGCAGGCTGAGCAACAGCCGCCTTCCGCGTCTGCCAACGTCCCCACATCGCATTCAGCGCACGGCGCGCGGGTCGCTCAACGAGATAGTAGCTCGCCAGGCCAGCAGCCACCGCGCATGGCAGCATGAGCCATACATTGCCGCCATGCTCTCTGACCATTTTGTAGAACGGCTCCTGCCAAAGGTAGAGCGAATACGACCAGATGCCGATCCGCGTCAGCCATGGCAGCGACAGCAAACGCACAACAGGCTTCGCCGAAACTTCACACAGCGCAACGCCAACAGCGAGCAGGCTCGTGCCCAGCGTGTATTGAACCCACATCGGGAATGCCGGGAAATTCAACAGCACCGCAGCAGCGATCGCAGGCCCGAAGATCCATGGCGCGAACCGCTGCACCACAGCTTGGTCCATGCGGTGACGGATCAGCAGGTAAACGGCGCCCGATATGAAGATCGAGCTGAGATGAACGTCGCTTCGGCCGTAGTCCTCAAAGAAACTCTGGTGCAACACGATCTCGCTGAACGCGCCATCGATCATCGCAGCGATAGCGACCACCACCATCGCCACAACCGGCCGCCACGGTCCTCGCCCGATCAGGAAGGCAAGCAGCCCCAGCAGCAGGTAGGAATGCTCCTCCACACACAGCGACCACATGTGGTCGAACCATCCGCTCGGTTTAACAAACGCGAGCATATAGTTCTGAACGAAGGTAACGCTGGCCAGAACCCACAAGGGAGAGATTTCGAAGTAACCGCCGACGATCAGCCCAAAAACGAAGAACGCCACAACGAACACGATCAGCGCCGGTAGAATCCGCGTCGCACGGCGATAGAAGAACTCACCCAAAGGAAGCTTCTTAACGAACAGGATGTCGGCCATAAGCCGCCCGCTCAGAACGAAGAAAAGCTCGACGCCGAACAGTCCCAAATTGAAACCGGGTATCGGGAAGAAGTGGCCTACGAGAACCGCCAGAATGGCAAACGCACGCCATCCATCCAACGCCAGAAGCCGTTCTGAACCAGCTGTATTGGGCATTTTCTGACATGAGGCGCTGCTTGCCGCGCCGCCCTTGCAAACCACACAGACCACTCGTCCGTGAGCTTGTAGTGCAAGCCAGATGCAACGGCGCTAAGTTAATCGCCGCAGTTGTTCGCGTTTCAGGCGACCAGATCCCGATACTGCTTCGAGCCGCGCAGCCAGCCGGCTGCGTAGCCGCACACCGGCACGACGCGCCAGTTGTTGCTCCGCGCTTCTTCAGCCACCTTGGTCATCAGCCGTCCTGCCGCGCCCGTGCCGCGTAGTTCCGGCGGCGACTCGACCCAGAGGATGGTCAGCACGCCGTCTTCCTTGCGATAGCGCGCGAAGGCCGTGTGGCCATTCTCATCCAGCTCATACTGGTTGGCGCCGGTGTTATCGCGAAGTTCGCTCATCGAAAGACTCCTGTCCCGGCCCGCATTCTTGCCCACCAATCTAAGCGAAACGGGGCATAAATCGAGTTGTTCCCTACGCCGCCTTCTCGACAGCCTTCACGCCATACCGCGCCGCCGCCTCGCTACGAGAAAGGTTCGGCAACAGCTTCAGCCGCGCCGCTTCATACGCCTCCCAGTCCGCAACTTCCGGGAGAGCCGGTATCGTCACCAGCTCGCCTGCATCGAACCCGGCCAGCGCCGCATCCACCATGTCGTGCACGTCCATCACGCGCGCGGGATCAATCGCAGCGATATCAATCCCCGCCCGCTCCCAGATCTCCGTCCGCGTCGCGCCCGGCAGCACTGCCTGCACCTTCACGCCACGCGCAACACCTTCATTGTGCAACGCCCGGCTGAAACTCAGCACGAACGCCTTCGAGCCAGAATAAGCCGCCCCGCCCATCTCATGCGCCACGCCCAGCACAGACGACAGGTTGATGATCGCCCCGCCCCCGCGCTTCGCAAACGCATTCGCCGCTGCAATGCCCAGTCGCGCCGCGGCCGTCACATTGAGATCGATCAGCTTCTGGAAATCATCCGGCGTCGATCCGATCACCGGCTTCGACACGGCCATGCCCGCATTATTCACCAGCACGCCGATGTGCGGGTCATTGCCGATCAACTGCTCGATCCGCTCCAGCTGCGAACGATCGGTCAGATCCGCCGTCTCGATGGCGACATTCACGCCATGCTGTTCCCACAACCTGTTTGCCAGCGTCTCCAGACGCTGGAAATCGCGCGCCACCAGAACAAGATTGTGCCCACGCTTGGCAAACCGCTCGGCGTAAACCGCGCCGATCCCGGTCGAGGCGCCTGTAATCAGGACGGTATCTTTGGTGCTCATCGTCAAACCCCTTTGGGCAAAAACCTGTCCGGCCAAACGCCGATGTCCAAAAGGTTGGACGGCGACTTGCATAATGCAAGTTACCTCGCCATATCCTTCCTCATGAGAAGGAAGAGTTTTGCTGAAGACATCTGCGGGGTCGCCCGCACGCTCGATCGCGTCGGCGATCCCTGGAGCATGCTGATCCTGCGCGACGCCGGCTTCGGCTCCACGCGCTTCGACCAATTTGAAACCCATCTCGGCATAGCGCCCAACATGCTCACACGCCGCCTCGAAACCCTGGTCGAGGCCGGCATGCTCGAACGCCGCCTCTATTCCGAAAAGCCCGAGCGCTACGAATACCTGCTCACGGATCGCGGCCGCGACTTCCAGCCCATCCTCAAAGCCTTGAAGAGCTTCGGCGAACGCCACTACCCGAAACGTCGTGCGAAGGTATAACCGCCGCCATGCGCGCCGCCTTCGCAAAGGATTTCATCACGCGCCCGTTGAACCTCGCGGTCGATGGGCCAGCCCTTCACGCCATCTATGGCGATGAGGAAAGCTGCCGCTATCTCACGCGCCCGGCCCACGCCACCGTCGAAGACACGGTCGCCATGATCCAGCAGTGGGAAAACCGCGAAGACATGAACTGGGTGCTGGCAGATCACGCCGATGGCCCGGCCCTCGGCCGCGTCTCCGTCTATGCGTCGGCCAAGCCCAATGTCTGGGAAGCCGCCTGCATGATTGCGCCCGCCGGCCGCGGCCGCAATCTCGCCGCCCGCGGCCTCGCGCTCCTCATCGACGAAGCCTTCGCCACGCGCCCCATCCGCCGCATCATGGCCGACGTCGATCCCGACAACATCCCCTCTGTCCGCGTCTTCGAGAAGCTGGGCTTCGGCTATGAAGGCCGCCTGCGCGGCGAATGGGAAACCCATATCGGCGTCCGCGACAGCCTGATCTTTGGCCTGCTCCGCGAAGACCCACGACCGTGGCGCAACTGGACTTTCTAGCTGCCCCACACCCTGCTAAACGGACGCCATGACAATTCAGCTCCCCCTCGCCGCGCACGACGCGGGCCTCGCCGGCATCATGATGGCCATGGGCGTCTCCGCACGCGCCGCCTCGCATGAAGTGATGAAGGCCGGGCCAGACAAGCGCACGGCTGCCTTGAAGGCGATGGCTGCGCGCATCCGCTCCGCGGCTCCGGCCCTGCTGGAAGCCAACAAGGAAGATATGGCCGCCGCCAATGCCAAAGGCATCTCCGGCGCCATGCTCGATCGTCTCGAACTCACCCCGTCCCGCATCGAGGCGATGGCGCAGGGCGTCGAGGATGTCGCCAACCTGCCCGATCCCGTCGGCGCCGTGCTGGCCACCTGGACCCGCCCGAACGGCCTCGAAATGTCGCGCGTGCGCGGCCCCATCGGCGTCATCGGCATCGTCTATGAAAGCCGCCCGAACGTCACGGCCGATGCCGGCGCGCTTTGCCTGCGCGCCGCCAACGCGGTCATCCTGCGCGGCGGTTCGGAAAGCCTGAAGTCATCCCGCGCCATCGCCGATTGCATGCGCGCCGGCCTCGCCGATGTCGGCCTGCCGTCTGATGCGATCCAGCTTGTGCAGACGGCTGATCGCGCCGCTGTCGGCCACATCCTCTCCGGGCTCGGCGGCAAGCTCGATGTCGTCGTTCCCCGTGGCGGCAAGTCGCTCGTAGCCCGCGTGCAGGAAGAAGCCCGCGTGCCGGTGATCGGCCACCTCGAAGGCCTCTGCCACACATACATCCACGCCAAGGCAGATCCGGATAAGGCCGAAGCCATCATCCTCAATGCCAAGCTGCGCCGCGTTGGCGTCTGCGGCTCGACCGAGACGATGCTGATCGACGCCACCATCGCGCCGAACCTTCTCCCCCGCCTCGCAAAAGCACTCGAAGACAAAGGCTGCGAACTGCGCGGCGACGAACGCGCGCGCGCTATCTATCCGATGGCCGCCGCGAGCGAAGAAGACTGGACCACGGAATACCTCGCGCCGATCCTCTCCATCGCCGTCGTCGAAAACGTCGATGGCGCCATGGCGCACATCGCGCGCTACGGTTCGCAACACACCGACAGCATCGTCACCGAAGACAAATCGGCCGCGGAACGATTCCTCGCTGAAGTCGACTCGGCGATCGTCATGCACAACACCTCGACGCAGTTCGCAGATGGCGGAGAATTTGGCTTCGGTGGTGAAATCGGCATCGCCACTGGCCGCCTGCATGCACGCGGCCCGGTTGGCGCCGAACAGCTGACGATCTTCAAATACGTCGTGCGCGGCACGGGCCAGACACGCCCGTAAACGCTAGCGAAATCGTCCGCCTGATCATCATGTGTTGAGTCTCTGCGCGCGCGTTCCAACGCCGCGCGAGACCTTTCCATTTCATTGAAGCTGACTCGCGCGCGAAATTATTCGCCATCGTGGAGGCATTGTAATGTGCCTGCCCTATTCCCGCCTCACGCAACAAGCGAAGCTGCTCCCGGGTGATAAGTGATGGGGCCGGGCATACGCAGCTGAAGGACTTGCTGTGGAAGAAACCGTAGATCCCTCGACGGGCCTCCCGTCGTCGTCGGCCGCTATTGATGGCGGCTCTTTTTTTGGAATTCCGTGGTGGATCGCGATCATCGCGATCATCCTCATCATGTGGATGGCGCGCGAACCCATGCGCCGCGTCCTCTGGCAGGTGTTCTTCATCACCGGTCGCCTGTTCGGCCGATGGGGCCTCTGGCTCCACGATCATGGCCGTCGCGCGCGCTCCAACTGCGACGAGAAGATCGCCTCGCATCGCGCGGACGAGCTTCAGGAACGCATGCTGATGCTGGAAAACCGCATCGGCCATCGCGCTGAACGCCTGCCGAAAGAAACCGGGCCGATCATCACCCGCCTCGACAAGAGCACCCACGCCCTCGCCAGCACGGCGACGGCGCTGGCTGACATCAATGTCGAAGACGCCGCCGAACGCGCCTTCCGCTCCGCCATGCCGTCCATCGAAAACGGCCGCAACCTCTCGAAGCTTGAGCGCAACATCGCGCAACAGACCTCGAAAGCGATGGCCGAACGCCTCACGCCCATCCGCCCCGCGCTCACCGCCCTCAAGACCGAAGGCCCGCGCCTGCGCGACATCGCGGAGAAGCTCACCAAGACCCAGCAGGAATTCGACAAGCACGCAGACGACGTCAACAAGTCGTTCGTCGAGTTCGAGCAGATCGTGAAGTCAGAAGACCGCACGGCTGTCGCCGCCAAAGCCTCGATCTTCGTCCCCTGGCTGATCGCCGTCCTCATCACGGCCATCGCCCTCGCAGGCGTGTTCCTCAACTTCTTCCTGATCGAACGCCCGATGTCGGAAATCGTCGGCGAAGGCGCACGCATCGGCGGCGTCGGCCTGCCAGCAGTCGCAGCCATTGTCGTCATCTTCCTCGAATTCGTCGCAGGCGTGATCCTGATGGACGCGGCGGGCTTCACCAAGCTTATCCCCGCCTTCCATTCGATGACGCAGTCGAGCCGGCGGATCATGTTCTTCGTCGCCTTCGGCTTCCTCACCGCCTTCTCGGTCCTCGAGATCACGCTCTCCATCGTGCGCGAAGAGATCATCGAGCAGCAGCAGGAAACCCGCGACATCGCCAACCGCGCCCTCCTCGCCCCTACGCCGGACGCAGCCACGCCCGACGCCGCAGCCCCAACCGAGGAAACCGCCCCAGCCCGCGAACGCCCGAACGTCTTCGGCCTCCAGCTCTCGACGTTCGCGCAGGTCATCCTCGCCGCGATCATCCCCTGGCTGCTCGCCGCCGCAGCGCTTCCGCTGGAAGCCATCGTGCGCAACTCGGTGTTCATGGTCTCGATCGCCGGCAGCTACCTGATGCTGTTCTCCGCCTTCCTGTTCAAGACGCTCTCAGTCCTGTTCAAGAACATCGGCCTCTTCGTCCTCGCAATCTACGACCTCATCATCTTCGCCCCCCTCTGGGTCGAGCGACGCGTCAAAGGCGCCACCCGTTCGCGCAATGGCGGCGGTGATGATGGCGGCGACGAACCGCTCGTCCTCCAGAAGAAGTCCACCCAGCCCGACGCGCCGCCCAAGCGCGACCGCGACCGTGGCGACAAGGACAAGTCCAACAAGGAACGGGAGCTGCAGCAGGCATGATCGCCAGATCTCTGTTGGGGGCGGCCGGTAAAGCAGCAGCATGTGCGATCGCCATCGCCGCCCTCTCCGCCTGCGGCCTCGTGACCTCGACCAGCCGCTCGGTGTTCTTCGTCTTCGACGTCTCCGGCACCTACGTGAAATCCGTGCCGGACGCCGCCAAGCTGGCCAACATCACGGTCGCTGACCTCCTCCCCGGCGACTACATCGCGGCGAGCCAGATCAGCGCCTGCTCCTTCTCGGAGAAGGAGATGATCCTTAACCGCCAGCTCCCCCAAACCCCCAGCCTCGCCGCCGAAGCCAAGCGCGAGGTCTTCACCGCCCTCAACGACTACGCCACCCACGTGAAGTCCGCGAAGTTCACCGACATCCGCGGCGCCATCGCCCAGGCCGCCTTCGAGCTGAAACAGCGCCCCGAGGAAGCCCGCTACATCGTGCTCTTCTCGGACATGCTGGAAGACTACGGCAAGACATGCGACACCTCGAAGATCCCGCTGAATCTCGAAGGCATCCACGTGATCGCTGCCAACGTCATCAAGACCAACCCGGCCGATCCGGAGAAATACTTCGAGACGCTGAAACAGTGGGAAGCCACGATCGTCGCCGCCGGCGGCACGTGGTCGCTGGTCTCCTCGCCCGACCAGCTGCCGAAGCTCGTCACGGGGTCCTGATCATGCGCCGCTTGTCCGTTGTCGTCCTGCTGCTGGCCGGCCTCACCACGGCTGCCTGCTCCAAGCCCACCGAGCTCGCCTCCAACGCCAACGGCAAGGGCCGCGAGACTGTCGCCGCAGCAGACGCCGGCACGCCGCCGCCGGAGATCCCCGCCGACGAACTCGCCGCCATCGCCGCCGAACAGGGCGCCGTCGATCCCAATGCGCCGATCGACCCGAACGCGCCCCCCAATGCGCTTGGCGATCCCAACGCCCCCGCGCCAGCCGCCGCAACATCCGCCACCGTCACCGACTTCCGCGGCTCGGTCGCCGGCTCGATCAACGCACTCCCCTCCGTCAGCGACGCCGCCGCTCTCGCTGCCGCCTTCGCCGACTGGAAGGCCCGCGCCGCCTCCGCTCCCGGCGCCTACGAACAGGGCCAGGTCCAGCTCGGCGCCGACCCGCAGGAATACAATCCGTCTGACGCTGAACTCGTCGCCGCCGAAGCCGGCGATCGCCTCTCCGCCGCCCTCAACGGCGCCGACGACGCCACCAAGGCCGCCGTCGCGGCAGCGCTGGGCGATGCCCCCGAAGCCCGCGTCTATCGCCGCTTCGACTATCGCCAGGTCGATGTCATGGGCTCGGGCCGCTATGTCTATGCGTCCAAGCCAAAAGAAGCCGCGCTTCCGAACTAGTCCCACCACGACTTGTCATCCCGGAAGCGCGCAGCGCTATCCGGGAACCATTGCGCCAGCACGACGGCCTATCGATGGATCCCGGCTCTCCGCTTCGCTACGGCCGGGATGACAGCACAACAAACGTCTCCTAAATCTGGGACATGAAACCCCGCCGCCCGCCCGCACACCTGCGTTTCCCCTCGCCGCCGGGAGACCTCGCCATCGGCATCATGGGCGGTTCGTTCGACCCGCCCCACTCCGGCCACCAGCACGTCATCGAGACAGCCCGCCGCGCCGCCAATCTCGACCGCGTCTGGGTCCTCGTCGCCGCCGGCAATCCGCTGAAGCAAACACAGACGGCCTTCATCGATCGCCTGTCCGCCGCCCGCAATCGCCTGTCCGGACCGCGCACCGTCGTCACCGGCCTCGAGAGCCAGCTAGGCCTGCGCTACACGATTGATCTTCTCCGGCGCCTCAAGCGCTCGGCTCCGCAGGCGCGCTTCGTCTGGATCATGGGCGCAGACAATCTGCGCGACTTCCACAAATGGAAAAGCTGGCAAGCAATCGCCAGGCTCGTGCCGATCCTGGTCATCGCCCGTCCGGGCGCAAACCCGCGCGCCGGCCTCTCGCGCTTCGCCCGCCAGTTCGCCGCCAACCGCATCACGCAATCAGACGCGCGCACGCTCGCCAGCCACAAGCCGCCGGCCTGGGTCTATATCGCAGCGCCGCTCGATCCGATTTCGTCCAGCGAGATCCGCGCCCACATGGCGCTCAACGCCATCCCGCCGATCTAGGCCGCCGATCCAGGCTCAGCCCACGTCCACGCCATCCGCAAGGCTCTCGGCCTCATGCGTCGTGGTCCCAGGCGTCGCGCTCTCAGGCGTAAACAGATCGTTGTCGCCGCCGAGAGCGCCAAAGCTGGCAACACCCACCGCCACCGCGATGATCGCCATAAGAATAAGGCCCGGTCTCGCCATCACTCGCTCCGATCCTGTCCTTATAGCAATCTTGGTTGAAGAAATTGCGCTCTTCCCTTAGAGCGTCTTGGCCTTAGAGCGTCTTGGCCAGCTCTTCGAGTTGGCGGGCGCACATCGTCCAGCCCGGCTCAAAGCCCATCTGCTCGTGCTGAGCCTTCGCTTCAGCCGTCCAGTGGCGCGCCTTCGCCGTGTACTTCGTCTTGCCCGGCCCTGCGTCCTCGAAGTTGATCTCGGCCACCATGAATGGCGCGCCTTCCTTCGGAACCCAGTTGCCCACGAACGCATCGGTGAACACCAGCTTCCGGTTCGGGATCACTTCCAGATATTGCCCCGGGTTCGGAAACTCCTGCCCCTCCGGCGAGCGCATCACCACGGTTGAAGCGCCGCCCGGCCGCACATCCGTCTGCACATGCGGCGTCGTCCAGGGCTTGGGCGCGAACCACTGCTTCATCAGCTCCGGCTCGGTCCAGCCGCGATAGAGTTTCTCCTTCGGCGCATCGAGGATCAGTTCGAAGGACAGTTCATGCATCGGCGCGGTCATGGTCGTTTCCCGTGTTGTCTTTGTCTGAGGTGTTTGAGGGGCCGCTCTTGGGTCGGCTGCCAATCAGGTCGGCTGAACGAAGGACGGGTCCATGTAAACGATCTCCCACACATGCCCGTCCAGATCCTCGAACGTCCGGTTGATCATGAACCCATGATCCGCCATCGGCCGCGGCTCCTTCGCGCCGGATTTCAGCGCCGCATCCACCAGCTTGTGAACCGCCTCTTTCGAGTCAACCGACAACGCGATCAGAACCTGCGCCGTCTTCGACGTATCGGCGATCGCCTTGTCCGTGAATTCCTTGAACTTCGCATGCGTCAGCAACATCGCGTAAATCGTATCCGAAATGACCAGGCTCGCCGCCGTCTCATCCGTGAACTGCTGATTGAACTCCCACCCCAACGCCCGGAAGAACGCCATCGACTTCGGCAGGTCCTTGACCGGAAGGTTCAGAAAAACACTGGTCGGCATGGCTTCATTTCCCTCTTCTGCGCCGCGTACACCCCTAGGACGGCCACAACACACACCATCCGACAAAGACGCAAAACTTTTTTGAGGGGGCCTCGGCCGTACCCGTTCGTAGGGTGCATTGAAAATGCACCGCGCTGTCGGACAAGCCCAAGAATGACTGCGATTTGGGGGATCGAGCTGCACCCAAACTGTAGGACAGCCAAAAATCATCCCGCATGATTTCAACGACCTGCACGCGCAGGTTGGGGGACAGAGCCTCTTAGAATCTACGGCGCCCTGGACCGGGGTATTCTACCCCGCATGACACGACACAAACACGCGCAAACTGGACTAGGGATCCCGCAGCTTCCTCAGCTCTTGCTGACAGCTGTGCTGCGCGCTTTTGCGATGCTCGCGCTCCACGTCGCCTCAACGCTCCAGATGAAAGACCGCCGTGCCTCGGTGAATGCCACACCGACCACGCCGCTCGATCTGCCCAGAACGAAGACCGACACCCAGTCCAAGGAAACAGAAACCGCTGTCCAAACCGACAGCCTCACTAGCGCTCATGCTGAGCAGCGCAGCTCCGCTGCGCGTCCGTCGAAGGACGAGCGCGTGCTCACCACAGTGAGCACCACCCCCTCCGTCTCGCACGCTTCGCGTGCGATCCACCTCCCCCGGTTTTCAACTGGTGGAGGCAAACAGCGCATCGTCGCGACGAAGGGGAACTTGCCTCCATCAGTGCGAAGCACTGGGGGAGGTGGATTGCCGCGTCTTCGCGGCAAGACGGAGGGGGCGCAAGCCAAGCCCACCGTCCAATCTGGAAGCGTGAACCCCGTTCACGCGTTCCCGTCGAAAGCCGGGATCCAGCCCTCAGAAAAACGCGCGCAACGCGCCCAATTTCTGAACCCCTGACCTGAGCTCAGGGCAAAACCCATCCCCACCCCAACCCGCCACCAGCGGGAACGCACCCTCACGCCCGCTTCACGCGCTCGCTCTCGGCAATCAGCCGATCGATGTGCATCCGGATATGCGCCGCCTCCGCCGCGGTATTCGCCAGCCCGATCGCGCGATCGAACGCCTCACGCGCCTCCCGCGATTTCCCCAGCATCAGCAGCAAGCCGCCGCGCGCGCCATGAAAATGGAAGTACCCCGCCAGCCGCTCGCCCAACGGCTCGATCATATCCAGCGCCGCCTGCGGGCCCTGCGTCTTCGAAACCGCAACCGCCCGGTTCAGCGTAATCACCGGCGAAGGCTGCAACCGCTCCAGCGTCGCATACAACGCATCAATCCCCGCCCAGTCCGTATCCTCGAACGTCGCCGC
The DNA here is from genome assembly GCA_965229115.1 of Hyphomonadaceae bacterium. Classification (GTDB taxonomy): domain Bacteria; phylum Pseudomonadota; class Alphaproteobacteria; order Caulobacterales; family Hyphomonadaceae; genus UBA7672. The sequence goes on from CBDDIR010000003.1 coordinate 3,520,046, forward strand.
CCGCGCATGCAAAGCCGCAATCGCCGCCTGCACCAGATAAGCGCCCGTCTTGCGATGCCGCATCGCCTTGTCGATCAGCGCCAATCCCTCCTGGATCAGCTTGCCCCGCCACAACGACCGGTCCTGATCTTCCAGCAGCACCGCCTCGCCGTTTGCATCAAACCGCGCCTCGCTCCGCGAATGCTGAAGCAGCATCAGAGCCAGCAACCCCATCACCTCCGGCTCCTGCTGGAACATCCGCAGCAGCAATCGCCCCAGCCGGATCGCCTCATCCGCCAGCTCGGCCCGCGCCTCGTCCTTCGGCCCGGCCGAATATCCCTCGTTGAAAACGAGGTAGATCATCTGCATCACCGCAGCCAACCGCTCGGACCGCTCGACCGCACCTGGCGTCTCGAACGCGACACCCGCCTCGGCTACCTTCGCCTTCGCCCGCGTGATCCGCTGCTCCATCGCAGCCTCGCTCACCACGAACGCCCGCGCGATCTGCTTCACGCTCAGCCCCGACACGATGCGCAAGGCCAGCGGTATCTGCTGCGTCGCAGGAAGATCGGGATGGCAGCAGATGAACATCAGCCGCAGAACGTCATCGCGATACTGGCTATCATCCAGCCGCTCCGCCATCGGCGTCTCGACGTCTTCCAGATCAGACACCTGCGCCTCATCCGGCATCGGCGCCTGCCGGGACCGCTTGCGCACCTGATCCAGCGCCGCGTTCCGCCCCACCATGATCAGCCACGCCGTCGGATCGCGCGGCGGCCCATTCACCGTCCAGTTCTTCAACGCCCGCAGGCACGCTTCCTGGTAAGCCTCTTCAGCCGCATCGAGATCGCGGAAATACCGCAGCAGCGCCGCAACCGCCTGCGGGCGAGACGCGGTCAGCGCCGACTCGATCCAGCCTGGCTCGATCACGTGATTGTCTCGTTGGCATATGCCCGATCAGTTGCATAAGCCCCCGCAATCGGCGCGCCCGGCAGATAGAGCTGGATCGGACGCAACTCATAAGCCCCGCCCGGATTGGCCTTGCCCAGTTCCCGCGCGAAGGTCAGCCCCTCCTCCAGGTTCTCAACATCGATGATGTAGAAGCCCAGCAGCGCCTCTTTCGTTTCGGCGTACGGACCGTCCAGCACCAGATCCTTCTGCTTGTGCAGCGTGGTCGCCGCGGAAGTCGGCAGCAACCGGATCGAAGGCTTCAGCTTGCCCGAACCTTCCCACTTCTCATGAACCACGGTCAGCGCCGCCATGACGGCGTCGTCCTGCTCCTTGGACCAACCGCAGACCATCTCTTCGTTATTGTAGCAAAGAACCGCATACATCATCGGCCGCACACCTCGTTTGACCTAAGGACGCGCGAGGATAGCCCGGTCCGACAGACCCGTGCAAAAAACTGCAGCAATGCTGAAAAGACGCTAGCTCGCCCGCCTGGACGCGCGCTCAAGGTCCGCCCGGATCGCCTTGACCGTCGACTTGTTGATCGGAGCGCATACCTCAAGCGGGCCAAGCGCCATGCAGAGGTAAGGGTTATCGCCCCCCTCTTCCGGCGGCTCGATCGTAAGCTCCGCGTCCTCAAGCTCGATCCGCCTGCCCCGCCGCATCCGGCCGCGCAGCATCAGCGCAAGGAACTCGGTCACCGACGTGTGCTCAAGCAACCAGGTATGCTCGGCAGCATCCTGGCTGAAAATCAGATTGATGCCCTTCTTGCCGGCGGGCTCAACGCGAACGAGCTTCAACTTTCCGGGTCCGGACTTTCGGGGTTTGACAACCTTCCCGTCTCGTCCAGCCTTCTTCAAATTCCTGCCATCGCTATGAACCAAATTCGCCTCCAGACGAATTTCGACCTCATCACATTCGTAATCGCGAAGCCTTCCGGACAAACCCCCAATTTACCGGGATAACTCGGCTGCCATGGTACCGGCTGGTCAGCCGCCGACATTCATCCAGCCACGCTCGATTGCGTAACGAACAACGTCCACCCGGCTCTTCAGGTCCAGCTTTCGCGCAGCGCTGCTGCGATGGAACTCGACCGTCTTCACAGCGATGCCGAGTTGCGCGCCGATCTGCTTGCGCGAGTTCCCCCACGCCATCAGCCTCAGCACCTCTTCTTCGCGTGGCGATAGAATGTCGGGTGTTTTCGTCGCGCGGTTGATACCGGTGAAACCCATCGTCTGCGCGATCTTGGTTTGCGCTTCCCCAGCGCCCTCACCGCCTTCTGCCAGTTGCCGTATCGTGCCCACGAGCGTGTCGACGAAGCGCTGTTGCATCAGTTCGAACTTGTGCGCCTGCGCCTCGCGCTCCCACGCCACGTCATGCACGAACACCAGCGCCGCCGACTTGCCGCTTGCGTCCACGAAAGGCGCCGAATACAGCCGCGCCCGCCGCTCCTGATCAGTGCCCGCCCTGTACACCGCCTCGACGCCGTTGACGGCCAGCCCTTCCCTCAACGTCCGCTCGAACGGACAGTTGGTGGGTCCACACGGCTTGCCGCTCTTGTCCAACGCCTGCCAGTGCCGGATCGGTTCGCGCGTCGGGATCACCGGGCCGAACAGATGACGGAGCGAACCCATCAGTGCGAGGAAGTTGCCCTCCGCGTCCACCAACCCGATTGCAATCGGCAGATGTTCGAGGGCTTCCGACAGCCATCGGTTTTTCTGGTCAGCAAAATCCTGAGCGCTACTAGGATCGAGTCGAGCCATGGTCTTTCCCCAAACCTCGAGTCACATGTCGCGATGGCGAAATGCGATCGTCCCAGCCGTTTCGACTGATCCCCGCAGTCAATATAGATGTACTCTAGCTACCCGCACAGGTTGGAAAACGAGAAAGTTTCTGGGTCTGCCTCATCCGCGAGACACATCGATTCTAGAACGTTCCGGACACGCGTAGGGTTATGATCTGGGTGCCGTCGGGGCCGCCTTTTTGTTTGCGGGTTTCAGAGCGCCCAATCACCCCGGTTCCGCGATTGCCCGTATAGAACGTGCGGATACGCGTTTCTTCAGGATGGAACATGTTCGCGAACGTCCCGCGGATGGTGACGCCGAAATACTGGGTCGTCTCGGCGAACACATCAAAGCGCGTACCCGGACGATCGAACGAGATTTCCTCGAGCAGCTTGTACTCGAACTTGTCCGACAGGCCGAGAACGCTGGCGCCCCACGCAGCCTTCAGTTCCGGCAGTTCCTGACGATAGGCGACGTTGTAGTTCCAGTCGCGCTCGGTCGAGAACCGGCGATCCTCACCGGTCAGCGGATCGGTGACTTCGGTTTCCTGCACCATACCCGAGAAGCGCAGTTCGGCGTTCGGGATGAAAGGCGCCAGCGGGAACGCGCCACGCACTTCAATGCCGGTACGCGTGCCATCGCCGATATTGCCCGGCGCATCAAACGTGCCTTGCGGAACCGTGCGCGGCACGAAGTCCTGCACATCGGTTACCTTGTCGTGGAACACGGCGAGCGTGATGGCGCCGCGCTTGCCGAAGCGGTGTTCCCACTCCGCCTTCGCGCGCCAGGTTTTCTCCGGCTCGAGATCCGGATTGCCGATCAGGCTTGAGGCGTCGACGACGTTGATCGACGAAGCGAACTCCGCGAAGTCGAGCTGCGCCACTTCGCGGCTGATGCTGCCGCGCACCTGATCGCCCTCGGCGAGCTGCCAGGTCGCGATGAAACGGGGTTTCGGATACGAGAACTCTCGCTCCTTCACCTCATCGCCCGACTGCTTGATCTTCGAGGCTTCGTAGATGAAGCCCGACTCCAGCGTGAGCTGTGGCGAGATCTTCCACACATCCGTGATGAACGGCTCAACGCGCGTTTCTTCCACGCGCGTATCCGAGACGGGCAGCGGCTGGGCGACAGGTCCCGAACCGTTGTTGTTGAAGATATCCAGCGTTGTCTCGCGGAAGTTGAAGGCGCCTTCCATGCCGAAATCGATGGTATGCGCCGCATTCGGACGCCACGTCGCAAAGCCCCGGCCCACGCGCTCGCCGGCTTCTGTTGTGCGGTTGATCGTCTGTGTGTTGACCAGGCCGGCCGGCGTGATGATGCGGAACGCGTCATCCTGATCGACACCGGTGAACGTCGCCAGCGCGATACCCTTTATCGAGAACTCAGGCGTGAAGCGATGTTCCCAGTCGCCGCCGAGTTCGGCTGTGTAGTTGTTGCTGTATTCGCTGTGCCCGAACGTCGCCTGCGTGAGATTGCCTGCCGGCGTAAAGCTGATCGAGCCGATATGCGTGTTGTTGTCGGTCGGCGCGTACTGGGCGTTGAAGTTGACCGTGTCCTGCGCGGTGGGTCGCCACTTCAGAACGCCCGAGCCCTGCACGCCGATATTGTTCGGCTGGCCGAACTGCTCGCGGTAAGCCGTGAGATTGCCGGCGGCGTTGCGCACGGCTTCGAAGCTCACGGTGCGGCCGCGCAGGTTGGGCAACTGGAAGTCGAGTGTGAGCTCGGCGTTCTCGGCAAGCGCCAGAGTCTTGGTCAGCTGCAGGTTCCAGCTGACACGTTCGGAATACTGGATGTCGCGAATCTCGGCCACGTAAGCCAGCGGCGAGCCGCCCGGAGCCGCCTTCTTCAGAACGACGTTCACAAGCTGCGTCTGGCCGCGCACGTCAACGTTCGAGGCGGAGCCCGAGATCAGCTCCACTTTCAGAACCGAATCTGCCGTGATGCGCTTGAGCTGTTCCGAGAGCAGCACTTTCGAGGACGGCCGCTCGCCGTTCACCAGCACGTTGCCGGCCGATGCAGCAAAGCCGCGCACGGCCTCGCCATCAGCAATCACGAAGCCCGGCACGCGACCGACAATGTCGGCGGCAGTGATCGGGTTGTACTGCTTGAAGAAGGCGGCATCGAACGTCTGCACGCCTTCCTGCGGCGCGCCTGGCGTCTGAACTTGCTTGGGCGCCACCGGCGGCGGCGGGCCGTTCGGGGCCTGCTGTGCAAAGGCGACGGGACCCAGCGCTGCGGCGAACGCAACTAGTCCTACCGCGCGCTTGAGCGAGCGTTCCAGCCTGACGCTGTCCATTGCCGTCCTCCCCGACGTATGTAAGTTTATTATTTGAACTGACCGTCGCCTGCTTCTGTGAAACGGTCAATTGCCGCAAAGACACACCGGGTACACGAACGCGGGAGGTCAGCATGAAGTGGAGTCAAATCGACGCCATCCCCTGCCCGATAGCGCAGGCCATGTCCGTGATCGGCGATAGCTGGACCCTGCTGCTGATCCGCGATGCGATGCGCGGCTCCACCAAGTTTGAGGAGTTTCAGCAGAAGACCGGCGCCTCGCGCGCTGTGATCTCGGAACGCCTGGCGCATCTGGTGAAGCACGATGTGCTTGAGCGTACGCAGTATGAAGAACATCCGCCGCGCTACGAGTATCGCCTTACCGCGCGCGGAAAGGCGCTCCAGCCGGTGATGATGACGATGGCGCACTGGGCAGAGGCCCATCTGCCCAAACCGACGCGCGGGCCCAAGCGCCGCCACACGGCTTGCGGCCACCACTTCAAGCCCGTCATCGCGTGCTCGGAGTGCGGTGAAACGATAACGCCGGAGACTGTCACCTATGACAGGCCTCCGGCGCCGGTTCAGTCGAAGTAGAATCTCACAAAGCTAAAACTCAAGGGGCGGGCCGCGTGAGGACGGAGACGCGGCTGCACGTATGATCCCATTCCGGACGGGGGCCGGGACCGGCGAGCCGCATCCGAAGCGACCCGCCCCTCTAGTCCGCGCACCGGGGAGGCGCGGCGGATACTCAGACCTTAGAAACTCCCTTTAAGCGTGACGCCGTAGGTGCGCGGATCGCCGAGCAGGCCCGCGTAGTAGCCAGACGAGGAACCGCCTGCGTTGAGCATCTCGAAATAGTCTTCGTCGAGCGCATTGCGGCTCCAGCCGTAGAAGTCCCAGCCATCATCGCCACGGAAGCCGGCGCGAATATTGACCAGCGTGTAGCCGTCAATGTTGAGATAGTCGGACTCGGTCGGGCTGGAGGAGAACTCCGAACGGTAGCTGGCGTCGACGCCGACGAAGTATTCGCCCTGGCGCTTGGCGAACTCGCCCGTCAGCTTGTACTCGCCGCCGAACGATGCCGCCCACAGCGAGACACCCGGAAGGCGCGTGCCTGAAGCGTCGACCGTGCCGATGGCGCCGCCCGAGTCTTCAAGAGCGGGAGGAGCTTCGGTGAAGCGCTCGTACTTCGCGTCGGTGTAAGCGAGGTTGCCGTACAGCGAGAAGTTGTCGTTGACGCGCCACGAGCCATCGAACTCGACGCCCTGCACCAGCACTTCTTCAGCGTTGGCGAGATAGCCGCGCAGCGTTCCCGACTGGTTGCTCGCAACCGAGACCTGATAGTCGTTCACCTGCGTATGATAGGCCGTGATGTTGGCCACGACGCCCGGCAGCGGCTCGGTCTTGAAGCCAATCTCGATATGCTTGGTATCTTCCGGCTTGATCGAAGCCAGCGACACGATCGGCTGGTTGTTGGCGTCCAGCGGAATACCGTTATTGTTCAGGCCGAACGTCTTGAACGCCGTCGAGTATGTTGCATAGGCGTGCACATTGTCGGCAACGTCGTAAGCCACCGTCAGCTGGCCCGAGACGTTGTCGTCTTCGCCCGCCGACTCATACGCCAGCGGCGTCAGGATCGAGAGCTGCAGCGCCTTGCCCGGCGTTCCATCGGCATACTGCGTGCCGCCATAGGTCTGCGTGCGATAGAAGCCTTCCTTCTCGTCGAAGTTGACGCGCAGGCCCGGAATGATGCGGAGCTTGTCCGTCACCTGCCACTCAAGCTGGCCGAACACGGCAGCGCTGGTGTGATCCGAGCGGATCTGCGCGCGCTGGCCATAGCCGGTGAGTGCGCCGGCCAGACCCAGCGCCTGGTTTGCAGCCGTCGGGTTTGCCAGCCAACGCCACGCCGCCGAGCCCTGCTCTTCGCGGCCAAGCGTCTTGGTCACCTGGTTGAACCAGAATGCGCCAACGACATAGTTCAGGTTCGCGCCAAGATCGCCCGCATAGCGAAGCTCTTGCGACCATTGGTAGGACTTGGACGGGTTCTGCGAGAGCGTGCGGATCGGGAGGCCGAGGAAGTCACGGTCGTTCGACGGGTCCCACAGCCAGTAACGCCATGCCGAGATCGCCGTCAGCGTGCCGCCAGCGACATCCCAGTCCACGTTGAGTGCAACACCGCCGAGATCCGAGTTGGAACGGTGCGGCGTATCAAGGTCAGTAATGCGATCGAACGGATTGAGGCTCGGCGGTGCGTAATTGTAGTATGCCGCCTGCGCCGCATATTGCCGGTTCAGCGGACGCTGGGTCGGCACCACGCCGGCAAACACCTGCGCATAGCCTTCCGGGCGCTGCACCGTGTTGTCGGCCGACAGCTTCACATCCAGCGTATCAGACGGACGCCACAGCAACTGAGCGCGCGCGCCGATATTGCTGATGTCGTTGAGATCGTCCTGCGTGGCCGTGTTCCACAACACGCCATCGCGCTGCGTGCCCGAGAACGACACGCGGTAAGCCAGCGTATCGGTCAGCGGACCCGTGGTCGTCGCCTTGGCCTGGAAGTAGCCGAGATTGCCGTAACTCAGCTCGACATCAGTCGACGGCGTGAATTCCGGCGCACGGGTGGTGACGTTGATCGCGCCCGAAGTCGTGTTCTTGCCGTACAGCGTGCCCTGCGGCCCGCGCAGCACTTCCACGCGCTCGATATCGATGAAGTCCATCACCGCCGAAGCCGGGCGGGCGAAGTACACGCCATCGACATAAAGGCCCACGCCCTGCTCGATGCCGTCATTGGTCAGGCCGAACGGCGCGCCGAGGCCGCGGATGTTGATCTGCGTGTTGCGGGGGTTGGTCGAGTAGAACTGGACCGACGGAACCAGCTGGTTGAGCTTGCCCACGTTGAGTGCGCCCGTCTCGGACAGGAAGTCCGCTGACAGCACGGCGACGGGGATCGGCACGTCCTGGACGTCTTCCTCGACCCGGCGAGCGGTCACGATCACGCGGTCGCCCGGTTGGAGAGCAGGCGCAGCAACAGGGGGCTGTTCCACGTTCGGGCCCGCTGAATCGACTACGGTTTCCTGAGTAGGGGCAGGTTCCTGAGCTACCTGCGCAAAGGCTGGCGTCGCCAGCAGGAACGCAAGTGCAGCAAAGGAAATTCCGTACCTGAAATGGTTACCCGACTGATACCGTGTAGTTTCACCAATGCGCGCCATAGGTCCGTCCTCAAGCAATAGCGCAGTCGTCCCCGCGCCCTCGACATAAGACAAACCTAAACACGACCAAGTCGGTAGTATTACTTGAGTTTAGATTTTCTGCTTGTCACATCTTCGCGCTGAACCAGCGACAAACTGGGCGAGTGGCCGGTCACCCGCCCTTTCCGCTCGCAGGGCGCGCCCCTACGTGGTAGTTTCACGCCTGTTCTAAACGCCAAAGGAAACCGCCCTGCCCGCAGCTCGCACTTCGAAGTCCGGCACGAGTTCAGACTCGAAACCGGCTTCCGCCCCGCCCACGCCGGCCACACCCGAACCGCTCGAACTGGCCCGCCTGGTTGCCCAGCAGCTCGACGACGACAAGGCCGAGAACATTCTCAACATCCCGCTCGCCGGAAAATCGCCGATGGCAGACGCCATGGTGGTTGCGAGCGGCCGCTCCGCACGTCACGTCGCGGCGCTGGCCGATCACGTCTCGCGCAAGCTGAAGGAAGCTGGCGTTGGCACGGTGCGCGTTGAAGGCCTGCCGAATGCGGATTGGGTGCTGATCGATGCGGGCGACATCATCGTCCACATCTTCCGTCCCGAAGTGCGCGAGTTCTACAATCTCGAGCGCATCTGGGCGTCGGACGCACCGCCGACCACGCGCGCGGCGACCGCCAACTAATCCTTGCAGGACTAGGCTTTGCGCATTCGCATCCTCTGCGTCGGCCGCATGAAGGACGGGCCGGAGCGCGAGCTCGTGGACGACTATCTCGGCCGTGCGCAGAAGAGCGGGAAATCGCTCGGCTATCGCGCCGTCGAAGAGATCGAGATCCCGTCCAGCACCAAGGATGATGAAGGCACGCGCCTGCTCGCCAAGCACGGCCAGGGCATCCTCATCCGCCTCGACGAGCGCGGCGAAAGCTGGACCTCGCAGGACCTCTCCAAACGCCTCGCCCGCTGGCGCGACGCCGGCGAGGACGCCGTCAGCTTCGTCATCGGCGGCGCAGATGGCACCTCGCCCGCCATCGCCTCCGCCGCCCGCCACACCATCTGCTTCGGCGTGCAGACCTGGCCCCACCGCCTCGTGCGCGTCCTGATCGCCGAGCAGGTCTATCGCGCCCTCTCGATCGAGGCCGGATCGCCCTACCACCGGGAATAGCCACCAAAGCCCGCCCGGTAGGGTCCCGTAAGCAAATCGGCCTACAAAGCCGTATGGCCCTGCGGCGCAGCCCTTCCCGGTTCTGGCTACCGATTGTGATCGGGCTGGCGGGCCTGTGCGTGCTGACTGCAGCCGCCCAGTCCAAGTCCGCCCCCAAGAGCTTTACCCAGGATGATCTCAAGCGCGCCGAAACCGCCCGCGACGCCGCCGTCGCCCGCGTCCGCACCCTCGAAGCCAAGGCCAACGCAGCCGCCCGCGAAATCTCCGCCATCGATGCGGACCTGATCGCCGCCGCCTCTGACTCGACCGCTCGCGAGGAAGCCGCCTACGCCGCCGAGGAACAGCTGATGATCCTCGCCGATGAATCGCAAACCGCCGGCAACGCGCTTTCAGCGGATCAAGCAGCGCTCGATGATCTGCTCGCCGCCCTGATGACCTTCGGCTCGCGCCGCCCGCCTGCTCTCGCCACCAGCCCGGAAGACAGCGCCGCCGCCGTTCGCGCCGCTATCCTGATGTCGGATGCCGCGCCCGCCCTCTCGAAGCGCGCCGCCGAACTGAAGACTCAGATCGGCACCATCAATCGTCTCGCCGCCGAAACGCGCGAGCAGCAGGCTAACCTCGCCTCCGCCACCGGCGCGCTCGCCGCCCGCCGCGAAGAGATCGCAGCGCTCGCCGAAGAGAAACGCCGCGCCTCCGCTACGCTCGATGCCGAGACAGCGGCCGCACGCGCCGAATCAAAACGTCTCGCAGCCGAAGCGGATACGCTGCGCGACCTGCTCGCAAGCCTCGCCAAGGCCGCGCCCGCCAAGCCATCCATCAAACCGGGCCAGAAGCCGCCCGCCAAACCGGCCGCCAAACCATCGACGACTCCCGCCAAGCCCACAGCCAAACCGCCCGCCGCCGTGGCGGCGCGTCCGCCCTCCAGCACCGCCGCACCTCTCCAGCCAGCCGTCGGCACGCGCCTCTACCGTTTCGGCCAGACAGTCGCCGGGGAAAGGCAGGAAGGCCTTACCCTGACTACGCGCTCTTCGGCTCAGGTCGTGGCCCCTCTCGATGCCCGGGTGCAGTATGCGGGCGTTTTCCGCTCCTACGGCCTGATGGTCATTCTCGACGTCGGTAACGATGTTCTCGTAGTCGTTTCGGGCCTTGACGCCCTTTATCCCGAAGCCGGACAGTGGGTGCTGGCTGGCGAACCGATCGGCCGCATGACGGACCGGAAGTCGCCATCTCCAGAACTTTATCTGGAAGTAAGACGTAAGGGTCAGCCTGTGGACCCGGAGAAATGGCTCGGGCCCAGACCATGAATGACCGCCCCCCAGGTCAGGCTGCGACGAACGGTAGTGCAAATAGTGTCCCGTCGCGGCGTCATTGGCTGTTGAACTTCGCGCAGATGACGGCAAGGTAAGGGGCGGCGGGATATGTCAGAGGAGCAGCGCGACATGCGCAAGTGGTTGCTGGGCCCGATTGTTGGCGCGGGCCTTCTAGGGGCCACGCTCGGCTTCTCGGCTTTCGCCGTGACGACGAACCAGAGCGCGTCGGAAAAACGCGCGCAGACGTTCAAGCAGCTTGAGCTGTTCGCCGAGATCGTCGCCAAGGCGCAAGCCAACTACGTCACCGAATTCGACGAGTCCGAAGCGATCGAAGCAGCCATCAACGGCATGCTCTCGTCTCTGGACCCGCACTCCAGCTATCTCGACCCGAACGACTTCAAGGACATGCAGGCCCAGACCTCCGGCGAGTATGGCGGCCTCGGCATCGAAGTCACCGCCCAGGACGGCTTCGTGAAAGTCGTTGCGCCGATGGACGGCACTCCCGCCCAACGCGCCGGCATCAAGTCGGGCGACTTCCTCACCGCCATCGACGGCAAGTCGATCGTCGGCCTGCCCCTCAACGACGCCGTCAAGCAGATGCGCGGCGAGATCAACTCGGCCATCGCGGTCACCGTGGTGCGTGAAGGCGTCGAGCCGTTCGACGTCTCGCTCAACCGCGAAGTCATCCGTCCGGTCGTTGTGAAGCAGAAAATGGTCGGCGATGTCGGCTATGTCCGCATCACCACCTTCAACGAGCAGACCGTGAAGTCGCTCGACAAGGCGCTGGAAGACACCCGCAAGGGCGCGCTGAAGGGCCTCGTGCTCGACCTGCGCGACAACCCGGGCGGCCTGCTGGAAGCCTCGATCGAAGTCACCTCGCGCTTCGTCAATGGCGGCGAGGTCGTCTCGACTCGCGGCCGTCACGATACCGACAGCAAGCGCTACAACGCTGTCCGCGCCAACCGCTTCCCGAACGTGCCGATCGTAGTGCTCGTGAACGGCGGCTCGGCCTCGGCTGCCGAAATCGTCGCCGGCGCGCTGCAGGACCGTGAACGCGCGGTCGTCCTCGGCGTCACCTCGTTCGGCAAAGGCTCGGTCCAGACCGTCCTGCCGCTCGGCCCGAACAAGGGCGCGATGCGCCTGACCACGTCGCGCTACTACACGCCGTCGGGCAAATCGATCCAGGGCGCCGGCATCGAGCCGGACGTCGAAGTCGCCCAGGTCCGGCTGTCGGACAAGGACATTGCCGAGCTCAAGACCCGCGCTGCCCGCTTCAGCGAGTCGGCCCTGCCGCACGCGCTGCAGAACGACCAGGGCGCAGAGCGCAAGCCGCCGCACGTTCCGGCCGACATGCCGCCCGCCGACTACAAGGGCGAGGACTACCAGCTCGATCAGGCTGTGGCCCTCATCCTCGCCGGCAAGGCCGTGCCGAAGCCGCACGCCACCGCCGCTGCAGCGGCCGCTCCGGCCCCTGTCACGCCGTAACGGAACGACACTCAGAATAGTGAAGGCCCGGCTCAAATGCCGGGCCTTCTGCTTTTCAGGGCATGATTCAGCCCTGAAATTCTTGGTATCTCATGCAAATTCCCCAAGCATTACAGGGGCGTCCGGAGTCAAACCGCCGCAGGCTCATTACCCTGATCTTAACGATACGAGCCGAGAATTTGTCGTTCGGGTGTATGTGAGGATGTACATGTCAGCGTCTAAAGCTGCAGACGGGTCGGTCCTGCGCACTGGTCTTAGCCAGTTTGCGTTGAGCATCGCCGCCTTCGGAACGCTTGCTGCCGGCGCCGTCGGCGCGGCCTTCTTCTTTGGCGACGATGATGCCGGTGGCCCGCGCATCGAGCTTGCCCTCTATTCCGAACAGAACGGCCCCCCGCCGCTGCTCAAGAACCGCTCCTCGCTCGAAGCGCTGGATGCCCACGCAGCTGGCGAGCCCAGCCTTGGCGTCGAGTACAGTGACGAGATCCCGGAAGGCGGCGGCGATGGCGCTGAAGCCAACATGACCGTCACCGAGATCGGCAGCAATTCGGCTTCCGCCGCCACCGCCCTGCCACGCGCCCCGATCGCTGGCTATTTCGAGCGCACCGCAGCCGGCGACCTGCCGAAGATCGGCCCGGATGGCCGCACGCCGGCCGAAGCCTACGCCCGTCCGTTCAACGCCATCCCCGGCACGCCGCGCGTCTCGCTGATCGTCGGCGGCCTCGGCATGACGCAGAAACACACGCTGGCCGCCATCAACGAGCTGCCGCCGGAAGTCACGCTGTCCTTCGTGCCCTACGCCAACGACCTGCAGGGCTGGATCAACAAGGCCCGCGCCGCCGGCCACGAAGTCCTGCTCGAGCTTCCGATGGAAGCCTATGACTATCCGAACGTCGACACCGGCCCGCAAACGCTGGTCACGTCCGCCAAGGCCGACGAGAACCTGCGCCGCCTGTCGATCCTGCTCGGCAAGACCACCGGCTATTTCGGCGTCACCAACTATCAAGGCGCCAAGTTCGCGACCGACGCTGCCGCCGCTACGCCGGTGATGAAAGCGCTCAAGGATCGCGGCCTGGTCTTCCTGCATGACGGCGCAGCCGCACGCTCCGTCCTGCCGCAAGCCGCCGACCAGACCGGCCTCGACTTCACCGTGGCTGACCGCATCGTCGACGCCGAACTCTCGGCCGATGCGATCGACCGCGAACTCCTCGCCCTCGAAGCCCTCGCCATCCAGAACGGCAAGGCTATCGGCGTCGGCTTCGCCTACCCGGTGACGATCGAGCAGTTCCGCCTATGGGCTGAAGGTCTGAAAGCCAAGGGCTACCAGCTCGCCCCGGCTTCCGCTTCCGCCGGCATCACATCGCGTCCGGGCAAGTCGTGACCTACAACGCCCTCCCCGAACAGGGCGGGCGCGATCCGTCACTTTACCGGCCCAACGTCGGTCTCGCGATCTTTTCCAAGAAGGGCCATCTCTGGCTCGGCCGCCGCGCTGGCGTCCGCAAGGACGATGCACGCTACGCCTGGCAGATGCCGCAAGGCGGGATCGACCGCGGCGAGACGCCCGCCATCGCCGCCTTGCGCGAACTGGGCGAAGAGACCGGCATCAACACCAGCCACGTCCAACTGCTCGAAGAGCTCGAGCCCTGGCTCTACTACGACTTCCCGCCTGCCCTGAAAGCCAAGCTGACCGGCCCCTATTATGGCCAGCGCCAGAAATGGTTTGCCTACCGCTTCACCGGCTCCGACACCGATTTCCGTCTCGACGATCACACGCCCGAATTCGACGCCTGGAAATGGGCCAGGCTCGAAGACGCCGCCGGCCTCGTCATACCGTTCAAGGCAGCCGTCTATGCCGAAGTCGCAAAGCGCTTTGCCAAATGGACTGAGGTCTAGGGATCTAGCTTAGTGAGCCGTCGCCGAAGCAGCGCCGCCAACGGCAGCGCGCAGGGCTTCGAGATAGGCCAGACGCTCGGTCGCGCGCTTGCGGCGAACTTCATCGCCCGGGTCGTTCGCGTCCGATTTCACTTTGGCGATCTCGGTTTCCAGAGCCGCCACGTCGACATCAGCCAGACGCACAGCTTCTTCCGCGAGGATGGTCAGGCCGGCCGGCGTCACGTCGGCAAAGCCGCCGCGCACGAACACCGGGGTCACGCCCGAGGCTTCGTGGATGCGCACAACGCCCGGCTTCAGCACGGTCATGAACGGGGCATGCTTCGGCAGCACGCCGAACTCACCCTCGACGCCCGGGGCGTCGACCTGGTTCACTTCGCCCGAAAACAGCTCGCGCTCAGGCGAAACCAGCGAGAAATTGAGCGTGTCAGCCATCAGACATTTCCTCTATCGCGCGCCGGTCTATCAGGCCTGAAACCCCTGTAAAGGCGGCTTATTGGCTAATCCGCCCGCAGGGTTACCACAGCGATTTCAGGGGGCTGGTTGAACCTGACGGGCATGATCGACACCCCCACCCCGCCGCTCACGTAAAGCTTGCGCCCCCCGTTCGTATAAAGCCCGCAGGGCCACATTTCCGAGCCCGCCGAGGCATGCATCAGCCGCCCGAAGAAAGGCAGGTTCACCTGCCCGCAATGGGTGTGTCCGGCAAAGGTCATGGTTACCCGGTCCGGCGCCGTCGCGAACACGTCCGGCCAGTGGGCCATGGCCAGGACCGGCGCGTCATCCGACAAATCATGGAGCGCCTCGCCATAGGAAGGCTGCGCCCGCGTCGACTCGTAATCCGCCAGCCCCGCCAGCCAGAACGTCCCGTCCGGCCGCTCAATCCGCCCCCGCGCGTTCTCCAGCACCTTCACGCCCTGCGCCTGCAGCCCAGCCTCGACCGCCGGCCCGTCATACCACCAGTCATGATTGCCCAGCACCGACCACACGCCCAGCGGCGCGCGTAGCTGCGCGAGCGGCGGCAGGGTCGCCATCACCTCGGCATTCTCGCCCGCACTCCGCGTCGGCCGCGGCTCATGCCCCGCCACGAAGTCGCCGAGCAGCAGCACGATATCCGGCCGCTCGCCATTCATCTCGTCGACGATCCGCGCCAGCCGCCCCGCGCTCATATGCGGTCCGCCGCCATGAATGTCGGTGATCACGCCCACCCGCAGCGGCGCACCCGACCACGCCTGGCTCACCACCTCGACGCGCCGAACCACCAACCCTTCCGGCTCAACCAGAAAGGCGCGTAAGCCCAGCCCCCACAGCGTGGTCACAAGGAAGATCGCCACCCACGCAACAGGCCCCGGCCCGCGCCCGGTCTTCACGCCACGCCACATGCCGAACGCAATGGCGACCGGCCAGAGCACTGCTCCGACCCAGGCCAGGATCATGATTGTATTGCTCATGCGCTGCTTGCGCGTCCGACCTCTGCCGCCCTACCCCGAAACGCGTAGCTCTACTGCCCGCGCAGCACCGTCCCCGTCACAACACTGAACTTGGATCGATGTCCCGGCGTGCCCGGCTCCGATCCCACAACCTCGACCACCACCGCCCGCGGCCCGACCTCCATCGTCGTCGCCTGCTTCATCGCGCTGACCGTCACAGTACTGACGCCCTTCGCGCCCGGCGCAGCCTGCAGCGCCTGCGCAGTCCCATCGATCGTCGCTTTCACGGGCGCGCCATAGACCGACACCGCACACCGTCCCGCCCGCTCGCGCACGGTGACGACGCCTTTGCCGTCCATCACGTCCCACACTGTTTCATCCGGCGAGGCGCCCGCCTGCTTGCGTGTCTCCGCATCCTGAGTTGGCCGCAGCGTCCCTTGCTGCGCCGCCGACAGCGCGCTCACGCCATTACCCGCCACCGCCGGCACACAGATCTGCGCCACCGCCCGCGAAAACACCTGCCCCGCAATTTCGGGCGAAAGATCAGCCGACACGGCATCACGCTGGGCATGGGCGACGCCCGTGCAGGCCAGCATCGCAGCAGTCGCGAGAATAAGCTTCATCGGCTTCTCCTGTTCGCGAACACCCTAACCACAGCCGCCCGGCCATGCCAGCCACAGACGCAACGATGAACCGGCGCAACAAAGCCTGCGTACGAGTGCAATGGACCTGTCACGCCGCACCCTGATCGCCAGCCTTGCCGCTACGCCAGCAGCCTGCGCCTCGCTTCCCGCCGCCTCAACCGCGGCCACCAATTTCGGCCCACAGCTTCGCGGCGCCGACATCAAGAGCGACGTCGCCATTCTGCGCCGCGCCTACACGCTGCTACACCCCGGCCTCTATCGCTACATGACGCCCACCGAGGCCCAAGCCCGCTTCGACCAGCTCGAACGCGACTTCAGCGCCGACCAGCCCCTGCCGCAGGCCTACCTCACCCTGTCGCGCTTCCTCGGCACGGTTCGCTGTGGCCACACCTACGCGAACTTCTTCAACCAGTCCGACGACGTCGCCAACCTGCTCTTCAAGCGCCGCACCGCGCTGCCTTTCCACTTCCGCTGGCTCGGCAGCCAGATGGTGATCGAGCAGAACCTCTCAGGCGATGCCCGCCTCGTCCCCGGCACGACCATTCTCGAGATCAACGGCGTCCCCACATCCCGCATCCTGCAGACGCTGCTGCCCTACGCCCGCGCCGATGGAAGTAATGACGACAAGCGACGCGCCCTGCTCGAAGTGCGCGGCTATGACCGCATCGAAACCTTCGACGTCTTCCACCCGCTGCTCTTCCCCGTCTCACCGGACAGCATCGAACTTCGCGTCCGCACGCCCACAGGCGCAACGGCGACCACGATCGTCGCGCCGCACGGACCCGACGAGCGCAAGGCCGCAATGCGCATCGCCACCGAAGACGACGGACCGCAATGGACCTTCGCCATGCAGGGCGGCGCAGGCGTTCTCACCATGCCCAACTGGGCGCTCTATGATAGCAAGTGGGACTGGCGCGCCTGGCTCGACGCACGCATGGCCGACCTTGCCGCCAACGCCAAAGGCCTGATCGTCGACGTGCGCGGCAATGAAGGCGGCCTCGATTGCGGCAACGACATCATCGCACGCCTGATCGATCGCGATCTCGCACTCACCGGAGACGAACGCCGCGTCCGCTATCGCCAGACGCCGGCCGACCTCAACCCTTACCTCGACACATGGGACAAATCCTTCCGCGACTGGGGCGCTGACGCCTCACCGATCGACGACAACTTCTTCAAGCTGAAGTCCGAAACCGGCGACACCGAAATCATCGCGCCAAAAGGCCCGCGCTTCACCGGCAAGGTCGTTGTGCTGATCGACGCGCAGAACAGCTCCGCCACCTTCCAGTTCGCGCAACGCATTCAGGACCTGAAGCTCGGCATGCTTTGCGGCCAGCCCACGGGCGGCAATCAGCGCGGCATCAATGGCGGTGCGTTCTTCTTCCTGCGCCTGCCTGCCTCTGGCCTCGAAGCCGACCTCCCCCTCATCGGCCGCTTCCCTCGCACGCCAAAACCCGACGCCGGCCTCACGCCAGACATCCGCGTCGATCTCACCGCCAACGACATCGCCGCCGGCCGCGACCGCGTGATGGAAACTGCGCTCGCCGCAATCGGCTAGCGCGCCGTTATGACTGCCGACAGCTGGCTGAACCCGGTCTGATTGCCCGAAGCTCCCGCTTCGTCGCCGCTCAGCACCACCTTCACGCTTCGCCCGTTGGCGTCACGCACCAGTTCGCGCCGCACTGCGCCGGATGCAGACGATCCGCCTGCCTGCGCAACATAGCCCTTGGCCAGAAGCGCTGACGCGACCGCATCAAATGTGCTCGGCACCGACGCGCCGTGCGCGAAGACTTCGCACCCGCCCGGCCCGTCATCGATCCGCACAATCCCGACGCCGATCCCCGGCGCCCATGCCGTGTAGCCAGCCTTCGGCGCAAGCGCTGCGCCGCGATTGGTATCGCGGATGATCCGGTACGGGTTCAGCTGATCCAGCGTCCGGCCGGTCTCAGCCGCATTCGTGCAGCCATCCATCACCGCCATGATGAACCCACTCTCCACGTCAGCCGGGCTGAGCCCATAAGCGAGCTGCTTCTCCTGCCCCATCGCCGGCGCAGCTCCGCACACCGCCAGCAGCAGGGTGGATGCAACAACAGTTGGCAGCCTGCAGATCACGCGCGTCCTCCCGCATGACGCACGCTACTCGCATGCCCGCATCACTCAAGGCGCAGCGCAGCAAAACGAAAACAGGCGCGGATCTCTCCGCGCCTGCTCGTAACTTGTCGAATGATCAGAAGGATCAGGCGGCTTCGGCAGCCATCTTCTGGGCCTTGGCGACCACGTCTTCGATCTTGCCGCACATCAGGAACGCTTGTTCCGGAATGTCGTCGTGCTTGCCGTCGAGGATTTCCTTGAAGCCCTTCACGGTGTCTTTCACGTCGACGAACTGGCCTTCGAGGTTGGTGAACTGCGAAGCCACGAAGAACGGCTGCGACAGGAAGCGCTCGACCTTGCGGGCGCGCGACACGACCAGTTTGTCGTCTTCCGAAAGTTCGTCCATGCCGAGAATGGCGATGATGTCCTGCAGGCCTTTGTACTTCTGCAGAAGCTCCTGCACGCCGCGGGCGACGTCATAGTGCTCCTGGCCGACAACGTTCGGATCCAGAATACGCGACGACGAGTCGAGCGGGTCGACGGCCGGGTAGATGCCTTTTTCGGAGATCGCGCGGTTCAGAACGGTCTGCGCGTCCAAGTGGGCGAACGATGCGGCCGGAGCCGGGTCGGTCAAGTCGTCGGCCGGAACGTAGATGGCCTGCACCGAGGTGATCGAGCCTTTGGTGGTCGACGTGATGCGTTCCTGCAGCGCGCCCATGTCGGTCGCGAGCGTCGGCTGGTAACCCACCGCCGACGGGATACGGCCGAGCAGCGCCGACATTTCCGAACCCGCCTGCGTGAAGCGGAAGATGTTGTCGACGAAGAACAGGATGTCCTTGCCCTGGTCGCGGAAGTTTTCAGCGATCGTGAGGCCCGTCAGAGCGACGCGAGCGCGTGCGCCCGGCGGCTCGTTCATCTGGCCGAACACCAGCGAGCAGCGCGACTTGCCGCCGCCGCCAGCTTCGTTCACGCCCGACTCGACCATCTCGTGATAGAGGTCGTTGCCTTCGCGCGTACGCTCACCCACGCCAGCGAACACGGAGTAACCGCCGTAAGCCTTCGCGATGTTGTTGATCAGTTCCTGAATGAGAACGGTCTTGCCGACGCCTGCGCCGCCGAACAGGCCGATCTTGCCGCCCTTGGCGTACGGGCACAGCAGGTCGACGACCTTGATGCCCGTCGGCAGGATTTCCGGAACCGGCTTCTGGTCCACGAAGGCCGGAGCCGGCTGGTGGATGCCGCGGAGCGTGGTGCGGTCAACCGGACCGGCTTCGTCGATCGGCTCGCCGACGACGTTCAGAATGCGGCCCAGCGTGGCCTCGCCAACCGGCACCGAGATCGCAGCGCCCGTGTCCTTGACCTCGTGACCGCGGGTCAGACCCTCGGTCGAGTCCATCGCGATCGTGCGCACGGCGTTCTCGCCCAGGTGCTGCGCGACTTCGAGGATCAGGCGCGTGCCATTGTTCGTGGTTTCCAGCGCGTTCAGGATCGCCGGCAGGTGGCCGTCGAACTCGACGTCGACAACGGCGCCGATGACCTGGCTGACGCGGCCCTTCACGTTGGTAGCGGTTTTCGTGCTCATGTTCGGCCTCTGGTCTGTCGTAATATTCGTTAGAGCGCTTCAGCGCCCGAGATGATCTCGATGAGTTCTTTGGTGATCTGAGCCTGGCGGGCGCGGTTGTAGCGCAGCTGCAGCGACTTGATCATGTCGCCTGCGTTGCGCGTCGCGTTGTCCATCGCGGTCATCTGCGAGCCCTGGAAGCCGGCTTCGGTCTCCAGCAGCGCCGAGAGAAGCTGCGTCGAGAGATAGCGCGGCAGCAGCGTCTCGAGGATCGCCTCCTCGCTCGGCTCATAGATGTAGCGGGCGCCCTGCAGGTTAACCACCGGAGCATCCGCCGGCGCGCGCGCCGGGATCAGCTGCAGCGCGGTCGGGATCTGCGTCAGCAGGTTCTTGAAGCGCGCAAACACCAGCGTCGCGACGTCGAACTCGGCCCGGTCGAACCGGTCGGTCACTTCGCGGGCGATACGGGCAGCGCTTTCCGACGTGACCGAACGCTCGTTCTTGCGATCGATGTGGCCGACGATCATGTTGCCATAGAGGCGCTTCAGCGCGTCCGAGCCCTTCTTGCCGACGGTCAGGATCTTCACCGTCTTGCCGGCCGCTTGCAGACGGCGGATTTCCGTCCGCGCCAGCTTCACGATGTTGGTGTTGAAGCCGCCCGCGAGACCACGTTCGGACGTCATCACGATCAGCAGGTGAACGGTATCGCTACCCGTGCCGGCGATCAGCTTGGGGCCGCCGCCCGCCGCCGCGCCAGAGGCGAGGTTGGCGATGACGGACGCCATACGCTGCGCATACGGACGCGCCGCCTGCGCTGCTTCCTGCGCACGCTTCAGCTTGGCCGTGGCGACCATCTGAAGAGCCTTCGTGATCTTCTGCGTGGATTTCACGCTTGCGATCCGGAGGCGGAATTCCTTCAAGCTGGGCATGGGCTATGCCTTGTCCTCGGCTTCAGGATTAAGCGAACGTCTTCGAGAAGGCGTCGAGCGTGGCTTTGATGCCGTCTTCGATCTTCGCCCCGTCCTTGCCGTTCTTCGAAATGTCTTTCACGTCGCGGATGTCGTTCAGCAGGGCCTGCTTCTCGGCGCGGATGTGGCGCAGCAGTTCCGCTTCGAAGCGGACGACGGCGTCAACCGGAACCTTGTCGAGATAGCCGCGCGTGCCGGCGTAGATCACCACGACCTGCTCTTCCGTCTGCAGCGGCGAGTATTGCGGCTGTTTCAGGAGCTGGGTCAGGCGCGCGCCGCGGTTCAGCTGGCGTTGCGTCGTTGCGTCGAGGTCGGAACCGAACTTCGCGAAGGCGGCCATCTCGCGGTACTGCGAGAGTTCCGACTTCATCGTGCCGGCGACCTGCTTGGTCGATTTCACCTGGGCCGAACCGCCCACGCGCGACACCGACAGACCAACGTTCACGGCCGGGCGGATACCCGAGTTGAACAGGTCGGTCTCGAGGAAGATCTGGCCGTCCGTGATCGAGATCACGTTGGTCGGGATGTAGGCCGACACGTCGTTAGCCTGCGTTTCGATGACCGGCAGAGCCGTCAGCGAGCCCGAACCATGGTCCTTGTTCAGTTTCGCAGCGCGCTCGAGCAGGCGCGAGTGAAGATAGAACACGTCGCCCGGGTAAGCTTCACGGCCCGGCGGGCGGCGCAGCAGCAGCGACATCTGACGGTAGGCGACGGCCTGCTTCGACAGATCGTCATAGATGATCAGGGCGTGCATGCCGTTGTCGCGGAACCACTCGCCCATCGTGCAGCCGGTGAACGGCGCGATGTACTGAAGCGGGGCCGGCTCGGAAGCCGTTGCGGCGACGACGATCGTGTACTCAAGCGCGCCGCGCTCTTCGAGCGACTTCACGACCTGAGCGACGGTCGAACGCTTCTGACCGATGACGACGTAGATGCAGTACAGCTTCTCGCTCTCGTTGCCGCGAGCGTTGATGGCTTTCTGGTTCAGGATGGCGTCGATCGCAACGGCGGTCTTGCCGGTCTGACGGTCGCCGATGATCAGTTCGCGTTGGCCGCGGCCAATCGGAACCAGCGTGTCGATGGCCTTGATGCCGGTCGACATCGGCTCGTGCACCGACTGACGCGGCAGAATGCCAGGAGCTTTCACGTCGACGCGGCGACGCTCGGCGACATTCACCAGCGGGCCCTTGCCGTCGATCGGTTCACCCAGAGCGTTGACGACGCGACCGAGCAGGCCCTTGCCCACCGGGGCGGCCACGATCTCTTGCGTACGTTTGACGTTATCGCCTTCCTTGATGCCCGTGTCGTCGCCGAAGATGACGACGCCGACGTTGTCGCGCTCGAGGTTGAGGGCCATGCCCTTAACGCCGGACTCGAACTGCACCATCTCGCCAGCCTGGACGCTGTCGAGGCCGTGAACGCGGGCGATGCCGTCGCCGACCGACAGCACCTGGCCGACGTCGGAAACTTCGGCTTCAGCACCGAAGTTCTTGATCTGGGCTTTCAGGATGTCGGAAATTTCCGAGGCGCGGATGTCCATGAGGCTAGGCCCCCTTCATGAGGTTCGTCAGGTTGTTCAGTTTCGTGCGGATGGAGCTGTCGACCAGCTTCGATCCAATCTTGAGCTGGAGGCCGCCGATGAGGGACGGATCGACTTCAACGTCGACCGTCACGGTGCGGCCCAGCGATTTCGAGACGGCGCTTTCGAGATCCAGCGTCTGCTCTTTGGAGATGGGTTTTGCGACGCGCGCCACAACGCGGCTGGCGCCACGGTGACGTGCGGCTTTTTCGGCGAAGGCTTTCGCCATGCCCGGAATGTCGCCGGCGCGGCGGTTCAGGGCGGCGACGCCCACGAAGCGCTTGGCCAGGTCCGGCAGGCCGAGCTTGTCGCCCAGCGTCGCCAGCACGGCGGCTTTCTCTTCCGACTTATAGAGAGGCGACTTGAGCGCGCGCGAGAGAGCGGCGTCGCCCTCGATCGTTTTTGCCAACGCGTTCAGCCCGTTGTCGATCGAGTCGACTTCGCCTGCTGTGATCGCAAGGTCGAATACCGCAGCGGCATAGCGCTGGGCGGCTTCGCTTACAGATGTGGTCGATGAACCGGCCAAATTGCTCGCCCCAGCGCCTCGAATCCCCCGCATCGGGTTCGAGACAAAAATTGATGTGAAATCAGCCACGTAGATGCGGGTGGCCTTCCGGTCGTCCGTCGCGCGGGTTGCTAGCACGCGGGGGAGCCGTGTGACAACACAAGGAAATTGGGAATTTCATGAGCAATCACGGGCGTTTCGTCGCGGATTGCGAACCTTCCGCATTCGTAATGCGCCGGTTCCCTCGCCCTACACCAAGTAAGTTGTGTGCGGACAGTCTCAGATGAGATCGACCCGTCCCGGCGGCGCCCCCGGCCTGTCATCCCGGAAGCGCAAGGCGCTATCCGGGATCCATTATAAGTGGACGACGACCTCCCAATGGTTCCCGGCCTTACGCTGACGCTCGGGCCAGGATGACAGTTGAGCCCCACTAACTTGCGCCGCCCCAGCCATGCTCTTAGCTCGGACGCACCACATCCCGGAGCGCCCATGACCGACCTCTTCCAGCCCCTCACCCTCGCCCACGGCCCGGCCTGGAAGAACCGCTTCATGCTGGCCCCGCTCACCAACACGCAGAGCCACCCCGACGGTGTCCTCTCTGACGAGGAGTTCCACTGGCTCACCCTCCGTGCCAAAGGCGGGTTCGGCCTCACCATGACCTGCGCTGCCCACGTCCAGGCCGTCGGCCAGGGCTTCCCGGGCCAGCTCGGCGCCTTCGACGACAAGCACCTGCCCGGCCTCACCCGCCTCGCCTCAGCCCTGAAGGCCGCGGGCTCCGTCTCCTCGCTCCAGATCCACCACGCCGGCAACCGCTCGCCCAAGGACCTCGTCGGCACGCCCGTCTGCCCCTCCGACGATGCCAAATCCGGCGCACGCGGCCTGACGCTCCCCGAAGTCGAAGCCCTCCGCGACGCCTACATCGCAGCCGCCGTCCGCGCCGAGAAAGCCGGCTTCGATGGCGTCGAGATCCACGGCGCCCACGGCTACATCCTCGCGCAGTTCCTCTCCTCGGAGATCAACCACCGCACCGACCAGTACGGCGGCTCGCTCGAGAACCGCGCGCGCATCATCCTCGAAATCATCGACGGCATCCGCGCGCAGACAAACCCGAACTTCCAGCTCGGCCTCCGCCTCTCGCCCGAACGCTTCGGCCTGCAGCTCGCCGAGATCCGCGACGTCGCCGCCGAAATCCTCCGCGGCCAGAAGCTCGACTTCCTCGACATGTCGCTCTGGGACTTCGCCAAGGAACCGAACGAAGAGCCGCACAAGGGCCGCACCCTGATGAGCTACTTCACCGACCTGCCGCGCGGAGAAACCCGCCTCGGCGTCGCCGGCAAGATCATGACCGGCCCGCAGGCGAAAGCCGTACTCGACGCCGGCGCCGACTTCGCCATCATCGGCCGCGCCGCCATCCTCCGCCACGACTTCGTCCAGCGCGTGGCCGCCGACGCCGCCTACACCTCCCCCGCCACGCCCGTCACCGTCGAGCACCTAACCACCGAAGGCCTCTCCCCCCGCTTCGTCACCTACATGCGCCAATGGCCCGGCTTCGTCGAAGCCGAAGAAACGACGGCCGCCTAGTCCCCCCTCGCCGCAGCGCGCTTCACATGAACTTTCGGCGCTTGAATGCGCGAACGTCATCGCGCGTCAGATCGAACCATTCGCCATTGAGCCGCTTGTCGCGGAATCTGTGGTGCCAATAAACTTCGATACCGCTGGGATCGTCGGTTTCGATGCTGTGAACGGCTTCCGTTTTCTCGGGAAGCTGTAGGCCGATTTCATATCGACGACGATCAGGCGCTACGGCCTTGCCAACCTTGTAGTAGCGGCCCGACTTCAGCAGATACACATATCCCGTGATGACGGGCTCGGTGCTGATCTCAGGCGCGGCGCTATCCGTCGGTTTGATCGCAGCGTCTATCTCGGCCTCGATGTCCGCTGAAACACGATGCTCCCGCGCATAAGCTAGCAGCTTGCGAAGCAAGACTTGCTTATGACCAAGTCGATTGCGGAAAGTCGAATGACCCGGGAAGCCGTCTATTTGACGGCCGTATAGTCGCAACTCTCCATCGGAAGGCACATGCTTTAGGTCGATGACGACGCGGAGATAGATCGCCAAGAGCTCGTCTTCTGGGATGGCTTCCTGATAATCGTTTGCTTCCAACCCCGCATCCCGCAAGGCATCACCCCAGCGCGCCCAATAGCGACCGTACCAATCATGCATGGCGACGCCGGTAACGGCCTCAAAGCGTCGACGCCCCGGAG
Organism: Hyphomonadaceae bacterium; assembly: GCA_965229115.1. Lineage (GTDB taxonomy): Bacteria > Pseudomonadota > Alphaproteobacteria > Caulobacterales > Hyphomonadaceae > UBA7672. Next base: position 3,545,106 of record CBDDIR010000003.1, read on the forward strand.
GCTTTCCGTCGCGCTTCGCTAGCGACTGTATCTCGCGGATGATTGCTTCCCGATCCATGTCCCCTCACCGCCGAGGATGATAACCGCACAAAACGGCAACGTCACCGCATGACGCTACCTTCCCAGACAGCGGATCTAACTGACGGGCTCAGGCACCCCCAAACGCAACCGGCCGGACGCTTGGGGCGTCCGGCCGGCGCTTCGTCGGAGGTAGTAAGTCGTAGAGCCTAGTGACGGCGCGCCGCGGCTTCAGCCTGACGCTTCTCCATCATCGCTTTCATCGCAGCGCCTGCTTCCTGGAAGGAAAGCGCGCCCGACTTGTCGCTGTCGATCTGCGTGAAGCTGGCCTTGAGCGGAGCAAACAGCCCGCCTTTCAGTTCAGCTTCCTGCAGCATGCCGTCGCGATTGTCGTCGGCGGCCGTCAGCATCTGCGAAGCCTCAAGCTGGGCTTGCAGGTCGTCGCGCGGGTTCTTCGCCGTCTCGTCTTTCCAGCGGTACTGGACGCTCGTGAACAGCATCTCTTCGAACGACTGGTCGCCCCAGACAACTTCCTGGCCCGGATTGGTCCGGTCCTTGGTGTTGTCGCCGTAGAGCGCCTTATTGTTCTTCGAGTTGTCGTACCAGTAGTCGGCAACCAGCTTGGTGCCGGCCGGCAGGTCGATCAGGTCCTTGTAGATGTACTCGCGCTGCCAGTTGAAGTCGTAGTGCGGCATGTTGAGGATCACTTCCTCTTTGCCGTCCGGATAGATCGCCGTCAGCTTCGAGGCATAGCCGCGATAGTGCGCGTGCACGAGCGAGGCCGTGACCTGCACGTCTCCCGGGAAGACGACATAAGCCGTCTCATGCCAGCGCGCCTGGTTCGGCTGGATGGTGATCGTCGGGTCGGAGATCACGATCTGGCGTTTCACCAGTTCCGGATCTTCCTTCGCGAAGTAGAAGGCGATCTTCGAGTTGTCGGTGAAGGCCTTGCCGATCGGCGTGTAGTGCATCTGGAACGAGATGGCGCCGCCAGCCGGAATCCACGTCGCCCACTTGTCCGGCGCGAGGTTCGATTCCGATCCGACAGCATAGCCGCCCATCGAAACCTTCCAGTCGAAGCCACGGCCGCTTTCCGGCATCTTCGGGATCCAGCCCGCGAGGATGTGGTGCACGCCCTGGCGGTTGCCGGCCTTGAAAGTCGTCGCCTTCAGCCATTTGCCTTCCGTCAGCGGGCTCTTCACGGCGGGGATCTGGTAATCCACGACGCCAGCCGCCGGCACGTCATACGCCGGAATGTCGACGACGAGGTCCGGCTTGCCCAGCGGCCACTCTTCGCGGCCAGCAGCAGCCTTCGTCAGCGGATCTTCCTTGCCGGCGAGATCGCTCGGCGAGCCAGCATCGATCCAGCCGATCAGGGTTTTGACTTCCTTCTCGGTCAGGTTCTCGTTGTTGGCGAAGGCGCGGTAATGGCTGTCCGCGTCGAACGGCGGCATGCGGTCGGTGCGGATCGCCTCGCGGATCATCGGCGAGAAGTTCTTCACCTGCTCATAGCTGTTCCAGTACAGCATCTGCGGCGCGATGCCGTTCGGCTGGTGGCATTCAACGCACTTGGCCTGGAAGATCGGCGCGACGTCATTCGTGTACGACACCTTCGAGTAAGCCGAGTTGTCGGCATACGCGATCTTCGTGCCCTTCACCGGCAGCTCAGCCTGCGTGATCGGCTTGCCCGCGACGAACTCCGTCACGGCCGCTTCAGCCGATTCCACCGGGCCGTGATAAACGACTTTCCAGTCCTTCGGGCTCACCACCACGGTCTCGCCCGTATAGGTGAAGCCGACCGACTTGCCGCTCTTGTCCTTGCCAAGCGAGGAACCGATCAGCTGGAACTCGTCATTGAGGATCGGCAGGGTGATGCCCTGCTCTTTGGCCTCGGCCTCGATCGCAGCGCGCGTGTCGCTCGTGTTCGAGTTGATCAGCTGGATCACCAGCTCCGGGTTCTTCTCCTTCAGCGCCATCAGCGCCTTGGCGGTCGCGCGCGACGTCTCATCGCCGTTCACGTAGGACGCCAGCACAACAGCCGGCGTATGCGTGTCATAGCGAAGGATGTGGCCCATGCCCGACCCATCGGCGAGCATGTAGTTGTCGACCGTATTCCCGACCAGCTTTGCAGCCGGCGCCTCGTTCGAGCACGCTGCCAGGCCGAGCACGGATGCGCTCGCCAGCAGGACAGCTGACGCGATCCTCTTCATTGGACGTAACTCCCTCAGGTATTCGAATTGTCCGAAACCGGGGCGGAACTTACCCGTTTCTGACACTGTCAAAAAGGGGGCGCCCGCAACGTCAACCACGCATAAATCGCCGGTAATTCGCGCTTTTCCCAGCATTTGCTGGTCTTTCCCGCACACGGGCCTAGCGCGCCTAGATAACGACTTGCTGAGAACCCCTTGAGCCGTTCTGTGAGCCGCCTCCAGACCTTCCGGGAGAGCGGCCACGCGTGCGCCAGAGTCGGCGCAGCTCCAGCCCGATCGCGACCACCCACATCACCGCCGTCACGGCCAGCCACACCTGCACCACGCTGTCGGCAATGCTCAGCACGCGATCGGTATTCTCCGTACCCGCGCCATTCAGCACCGTCGTCGTGACCAGCGGCTGCGAGGAATACAGCACCCACAGGATCGCCAGCCCCGCCGTATGTCCGGCAATGCTGACCAACGAACGCACCCGCGACCACGCCGGATGGATCATGTCCGCCGCGTGCACCAGGGTCGCTCCCACCGCCAGCGCCAGGATCGGCCAGTAAACCACCGCCCATGCCGGCGAGAAGGCAAACGCCACCGAACGCCCGTCCTGCGCCGGAATCTCCGCCGGGAACGACACCACCTTGGTCCACCACAGCAGGAAGAGGATATCGACCGCCAGCGTGATCGCGCTCTCGAACAGCGTCTTCGGCTGCCGGATATTGTCGCGCGGCAGGTCCTTCGGGTCCCACTTCGCCGCCCACTTCATGTCCATCTTGCCGCGCTCGGCCGCAAGGAACAGCGCCGTCACCACCGCAAACGCCACCAGCGCAATCTCGACGGCAGACCCCAGCCCGCGCCAGGCCGCGCGCATCGGCTCGTCAGAGCCCAGGCCTCGCACAGTCGCAATGCCAAAGCCGATCACCAGCGCGCCGCCGACCGCGATCCGCTGCACATGCCAGAACCACGGATAATAGCCCGGCCCGATCAGGTAATCCTGGCCGCTATAGCGCGACGCCACCACCACCGGATGCCCGAAGCCTTTCAGCACCTCGGCCACCTCGTCCCGGCTCGCCGTACGCCCGGCCTGCTCTTCCTTCTCCTCGATCTTCGAGGACAGCACTTCGCGCAGCTCCGCGACGATGTCCGCCGTCTTCGCCTTGGCCTTTGCATCGCTGCACGGCAGGCGGCGCTCAACGGCGGCGAGATAACGCTCAAGCAGGTCGTTCATTGTCCCCCCTCCTTCGGGTTGGGATGTGTGGCCGGGCCAGAATTGGAAAGGATGTTGGACAGCGCGCCATTCATCGCGCGCCACTCGGCGGTGAGGTGGTCCAGCGCCGCCGCGCCGTCGTCCGAAAGCTGATAGAACCGCTTCTTCCGCTTGGCGTCCTCGCGCCACTCCGACGTCAGCAGCCCCTGCGTCTCAAGGCGGCGCAGCATCGGATAGAGCGCCCCCTCATCAATCTCGATCCCCGCCGCCCCCAGCTCTGTCTTGAGCGTGTACCCATACTTTTCAGAGCGCAGCGTCCCCAGCACCGCCAGGATCAACGTCCCCCGCCGCAGCTCCAGCCGCAGCGCCTCCAATATGTCCGTACCAACCGGCATCCCATGTCCCATACAGTGTGTGCCACACAGTATGTAGCGCACAGGCGACGGCGATGCAAGCAAAAACGCTCATTTTTCATCTGAGGGGTTTGAGGGGTCCCCAAAACCGTAGGTGCATCGTCAGATGCACCGGGCCACACGCGCCCATCCTTCGACGGACGCGCACTCCGTGCGCTTCTCAGGATGAGCGCTACAGAGCCGCCAGCAGTTTAGCGCTCATCCTGAGCAGCGCAGCTCTGCTGCGCGTCCGTCGAAGGACGAGCGCGTGCTCACTGAAGCCAGATTGGGGGATAGAGCCGTGTCGAAACTGTAGGACAGCCAAAAATCATCCCGCATGATTTCAATCACCTGCGCGTCCAAGTTGGGGGACAGCACTCTCCAAATCCCGCACCCCCGTGGGCCGGGGTTATACTCCCACCCATGAAAGCGCTCTGGCAGATCATCCTCGCGATCCTCTGGCGCCTCCGCCCCGTTCAGGCGCTGGAGGCGAACCTCGCGCATGTCATCCAGCTCTGCCTCGGCATGTTCTCGGACGAAGACGCCATAGACGATCTCACCTTCGACCCCGCCTACAGCCAGACCATCGCCGCCGCCTTCTTCGACGCGCACCGTAAGGTCGATCTCCTGATCTACATGCGAGCCTGCGAGATCGCCGGCGTCCGCCCGCGCATCGACAGCTTCAAGCCAGATTTCCGCTGGACCCACTCCAGCACAAACCTCATCGCACTCTGGCGCTCCTTCCAGCGCCTCGCCGCCAAGTTCGACGACTACGAGCGTTACGCCCAGCGCCGCGCAGAACGCCTGCGCCGCGAACCCGACAACCTCCCCCTCCGTCTTGCAGCTACGCTGCAATCCACCTCCCCCGCGCTTTGCGCGGTGGAGGCAAACCGCCAGCGCCCGTTCAACGTCCAGATTGCCTCCATCAGTGCGCAGCACTGGGGGAGGTGGATCGGCGCGTCTTCGCGCCGAGACGGAGGGGGCGGCGAGTTCGCGCGCGGCCCGCCTCACATCACGCGATTGCCTATTGCCCACTCCCTACTGCCTCGCACGCCACCTGCGAGAACGCCCCCGTGCGCCCCAATATGACCAACTCCCCGATAGAGCCCCGCCCGACACCTGTTATGGTCCGCCCGAATCAGGGACCGCCCACATGACGCAGATCCGCCGCCGCACCAAGATCCTCGCGACCCTCGGCCCCGCCAGCGATGGCGCCCTCAAGATGGAAGAGCTGCTCCGCGCCGGCGTTGACCTCTTCCGCGTCAACTTCTCCCACGGCACGCACGAACAGCACGCCGCCCGCATCGCCGCCGCCCGCGAGGCCGAGAAGGCGCACGGCCATCCGATCGCCCTCCTCGCCGACCTGCAGGGCCCCAAGCTCCGCGTCGGCGATATCGGCGGCGGCCAGTGCGACGTCCGCATGTCGTCCGAGCTTCGCCTCATCCCAGCGCAGAGCTCGGCCGATCTCGACACGATCCCGATCCCGCATCCCGAACTCGTCGCCTCGCTCCAGCTTGGCGACCGCCTGCTGATCGACGACGGCAAGATGATGCTGGTGATCGTCAAGGTCGACGGCGACGTTCGCATCGCCCGCCCCATCGCGCCCGGCCGCATCATGAGCCGCAAGGGCATCGCGGTTCCCAACCGCCCGATCCCGATCCCCGCGCTCACCGAGAAGGATCTCGCCGACGGCAAGTTCGCGCTCTCCCAGGGCGTCGACTATCTCGCCCTCTCCTTCGTGCAGCGCGCGGCCGACCTCACCATGGCGCGCGAGATTTTCGGCGCGCACGTGCCGCTCGTCGCCAAGATCGAAAAGCCCACGGCCCTCGATGAGCTCGAAGACATCGTCGCGCTGTCGGACGCGGTGATGGTCGCGCGCGGCGATCTCGGCGTCGAGCTCTCGCCCGAGCAAGTGCCGATCGCCCAGCGCCGCATCGTTCGCGTCTCCCGCGCCCACGGCAAGCCGGTGATCGTCGCCACGCACATGCTGGAGTCGATGGTCGAAGCGCTCGTTCCCACGCGCGCCGAAGCCAACGACGTCGCCACCGCCGTCTATCAGGGCGCAGACGCCGTGATGCTCTCGGCTGAATCAGCCGTCGGCCGCCACCCGACCGCCGCCGTCGCCATCATGGACCGCATCATCCGCGCCATCGAAACCGACCGCGACGCCAACCCGTCTGCACAGGCCGCGCCCTGGACGGCCGAACCAACCACCGCCGACGCCTGCGCCCGCGCCGCTGCAAAGCTCGCTGACGATCTCGATTGCCCGCTGGTGGTCTTCACCCGCTCGGGCTCATCGGCCCAGCGCGTCTCCGCCACGCGCCCGAAACAGCCGATCCACGCCCTCACGCCCAGTCTCGAAACCGCGCGCAAGCTCGCCCTCGTCTGGGGCGTCAACGCCGATGTCGAACCGGAAGAGCCGAAGAGCTTCGATCACATCCTGGATGCAGTGAACCGCCACGAAGCCGCCAGCAACATCAAACGCTTCGTCATCACCGCAGGCTACCCCTACGCCGCCGACAACTCGACAGACACGATCAAGGTGGTGGAGAGGAAGTAGGCGCGCGGCCTAGATAATCAGGTCGTCGGCGTCGATGGGCGCCTGGACGCGGCGGTCGATCAGGACGGGGATCGAGCGGCGGCGGCGATCCGGGCCGAAGAAGGTCGGCGTCGATACGAACGGGCGGCGCGTGTTGGTGACGGCGACGATCTTGCTCCAGATCGTCTGGGGCGACACGGGCTTGCAGAGGATTTCGTCGGCGCCCGCGTCGCGAAGTTCCTGGATCGTCTTCGGCGTCGTATCGGCGGTGCAGGCGATGATCGGCACGAACCGGCTGCTGGAGTTGGACGTGCGGACCAGGCGGATGAACTCCGCCCCGGTCTGCGGGCCAAGCCTGTAGTCGGCGATGACGAGGTCGATCGGATTGCTGCGCAGGATGTAAAGCCCCTCGGCCACATCTCCGGCAGTCGCGATCGTACGGATGCCCAGTCCATTCAGCATCAGGCGCATGACCTGACGCATGAAGTGGTGGTCGTCCAGGACGAGAACGGAAAGACTATCGACGCGCGGTGACACGAGGATCTCCGATGATCCGTGATAGTAGCGGAGAAGTCTCGTGATACGGCGAATATGGGCGGCTCAATTCGAACCGCCCGGTCAAGGATCGATTAACCGCTATTCGAAGTCGGGTTCGGCCGAGAAGAGCTGGCCCGGATAGTCCTTCGAAACGCCGTTCGGGAAGTTGGCATCGCGCTTCTGCATGAAGCTCTCGATCCCCTCTTTCACGTCCGCCGATTGCCCGCGCGATTGCAGCGCACGGCTGTCGATCTTGTGAGCCTCCATCGGATGCTCGGCGCCCATCATCCGCCAGATCATCTGGCGCGACACGGCGATCGAAACCGGCGCAGACTTCTCGGTGATCCGATGCGCCAACTCCATCGCCGCCGGCAGCAGGGCGTCAGGCTCGTGAAGCGACTGCACGAAGCCCTTCTCTTTCGCTTCAGCCGCATCGAACACGCGGCCCGAATAGACCCAGTCGAGCGCGGTCGGCACGCCGACGAGACGCGGCAGGAACCAGCTCGAGCAGGCCTCCGGCGTGATGCCGCGACGCGCGAACACGAAGCCGAACTTCGCCGTCGTCGAAGCGATCCGGAAATCCATCGGCAGCTGCATCGTCGCGCCCACACCAACCGCCGCACCGTTCACCGCCGCGATCACCGGCTTCAGGCTGCGATAGATGCGCAGCACAACCCGCCCGCCGCCATCGCGACGAACGCCGTCATGAACGATCTCATCGCTCGAATCCCGCTTCGAATAGTTGAACGTATCCCCGCCCGCGACGCCCAGCTCCGCGCCAGCGCAGAACGCCCGGCCCGAGCCCGTAACAACCACCGCGCGAATGCTGTCATCCGCATCGGTGATGTCGAACAGCTGGATCATCTCGCGCATCACCACCGGGGTGAACGTGTTCATCTTGTCCGGACGGTTGAACGTCGCCACGGCGACGCCATCGGTCACCTTGAAATCGAACATCGTGAAATCGGTCATGTTGAGCTCGCCGGATCTGAGACAAAAAGAAACGAGGCAGCCGGTGCAATATCGGCTAGGCATAACCATCTGCACCGGAAGGTCGCAGCTCGCAAGCTCAAGGGGAAATACGTGCAAGGCAAGCGCGCCGTAGCGACGCTGGAAGATGCGAAGGCGTTCATCCGCGCCAACACGCGCGTCGCCACGATCCATGCCCTGCCGGTGAAGCTCTATCAGGCAGACGAGCTGACCCCGATCTGGGAAGCCACCGAGAAGGACCTCGCTGCAGCCAATGTTGCGCCGCCCTTCTGGGCCTTCCCGTGGGCCGGTGGACAAGCGCTCGCCCGCTACCTGATCGAACACCCCGAAGCCGTGCGCGGAAAGCGCGTGCTCGATCTCGCCGCCGGCTCGGGCCTGGTCGGCGTCGCTGCCGCGCTGGCGGGCGCAGCTGAAGTCGCTTCAAACGACATCGACCCGATGTGCGAAGCTGCTGTCGCCCTGAACGCTGAACTCAACGGCGTCTCGATCCGCTACATCGCCGGCAGCATTCTCGATGCGCCGCCGCCCGCCTTCGATGTGGTCGTCGCCGCAGACGTCTTCTACGAGCAACGCCCCGCACAAATGTTCCGCGCCTTCCTTGAGCGCTGCCACGCAGCCGGTCTCAAGATTTTCGCAGGCGATCCCGGCCGCACCTACTTCCCGCGCGACGCCTTTAAACAGGCCGCCGAATATTCCGTGCAGACCACGACCGAGATCGAGAACCACCCGATCCAGACCGCCCGCGTGTGGACGCTCTAGCGCCCAGACTTGCTATCGCTTTGGCTCGAAGCCTTTGACCATCAGCACAACGGCCTCGGTCCCAGCCTTCCGATCCTTCGCGATCTCAAGATAATCAGGCGAAGCCTTGAAGCGCTTGGCCTCAGCCTCATCGGGAAAAGCCAGGATCACAACCTTGTCGCGCGGCCAGTCGCCTTCCAGCACGACCGGGTTTTCATCCGCGACCAGCACCTTCGCGTTGAACTGCGCAAACACGGCCGGGAATTTCGACTGATAACGCCGATAGGCGTCGATGTCGGTGAACTTCAACTGGGCGATCGTATAGACGGTCATCGAACTCTCTCAGGTCAGAACAAAGCGAACGCCGACAAGCTCCACGAACGGCCCGGTCGGAACCTCCCCCGTCGGCGCACCGGCGCGGGCAGCAGCAGCGAGGATCGCGGCCTTGTCGTGGCAGGCGAGGCGTACAGCAGAGAGCCCCTCGCCGCGATCATCCTCCAGCTCGGAGAACCGCGCCCGCGCATTGTCCAGCTCGATCGTCCAGACATTGCCGTCCCGCGTAAGTGGTCGCTCCAGCAGCTCGCTCCAGCGCTGCGCCGTCGCGGTCGGATCAACGCACTGCATGCGCGCACCCGTGATCGCCTTCACGGTCTGCGAGCGGTCGCGGCTGCGCCAGTCGGGCCCTGCCCACTTGTATGAACCGCTCATATCCTCGCCCTGCGGCGAGTGGCGGTCGATCGACAGCAGGCACCCGCCCGTATCACGCGGATGCAGATGCAGCGCTTCGCCCGTGAGGGCGCCCTCGCTGGACTTGAGATCCTCGACCAGTCGCACGCCCTGCTTCAGCAGATGCTCGCGGCGATGCTCAAGATCGTCGCAATCGACGATATACATATACCCGCCATCGCCCTTGCGACGCTCGATATAGCGGCCCGCCGCCGTGTTGGGCTGGGTCGGAGCGACGATCTCGAGGAATGTTCCACCCATCGCGAACAGCGCATTGTGCAGGCCATACTTGCCTACGCCGGGATCGCGGTAGCAGATCTCAAGGCCCAACACGTCGGCGATCTGCCGCTCGGTCGTCGCAAGGTCGCTCGCCACCAGCGCGATCTGTCTCAGCCGAAGATAGCCCATCCGCGGTTCCCCTTTTATCTGCTCTCGTCTCTTCCCTCGATCATATGCCGGAGAGCGGCCGTGCGCGAAGCGATGAAATCGTTGAACGCCCGCACATGTGGAAGATTGCGCATTTCATCGCGCGTCATCAGCAGCAGCGCGAAGTCGCCCTCATCGAACAGGAAGCAGCGTTCCAGCTCCGGATCGAGTTCGCCCAACACACACGGCAGCGGCCCACAGCCCAGCCCGCTCTTGATCGCGCCCGCAATGTTCAGGATGGACGACGACGCCTGCCGTATCACCGCGCCCGCAGCCTTCGCCTGCTTCATGAAGGCCGGCTCGAACCGCGCGATCTCTCCCGTGCCGGCTATGATAGCGTGCTTGCCCAGCTCCTCGGGCGTGCGCGGGATACCGCTTTCGCGCGCATAGATCTTCGACGTGTAAACGCCCCATTTGCCCGTCGCGAGCTTGCGGACAACGACCCCGTCACCCATCGGCCCCGGCGACAACGTTGCGGCGCGCAGCGCGATATCGGCCTCGCCACGCGACAGGTCCATCTGGCGATCCGTGATCACGGTTTCGATCTGCACCACCGGAAAGCGCTGGGTGAACTCCCGCAGCCAGGGCGTCAGCAGGCAGTCAGCCAGCACGTCATTGGTCGTGACCCGGATCATGCCGAGCAGCTTGCGGCTGCGCTGCTGCACCATCCGGGCGAAGGCTTCAGCCTCCGATTCAACCCGTTCGGCATTCTGCACCATCGCAGAACCGACCTCGGTCAGCCGGTATCCCCCTGCGGTTTTCTCGAACAGCTTTTCGCCGAGCGATTCCTCGAGTGCTGCAATTCTGCGGGCCACCGTGGTCTGGTTCACGCCCAAAATCTTGGCCGCAGACAAGGTACTACCGGCCCTCGCCACCGCCAGAAAGTGCCTGAGATCGCTCCATTCGAACATGCGACCTTATGCATAAATGCAGAACGCTCTGCAATAGTTCTGATTGTTTCTCGATACGGGAATTTGTAACTCACTCTCACGGACGAGATGTCAAAAGACACCGCCGAAGCAGAAGACGACTCACAAGAAGACGACGCCAGATCGTACGAGCAAACTCCTCATGACTCCCCCGGCCCCTTCCAGGAATGCTTCCCCTCCGACTTCCAGGAAGGCGCCGGCGGGCCTGCGGCTGCACTACGACCCCGCGTCGACAACGTGCCGCCCCGTCATTCTGTTTGCTTCAGAAAACAACATCCCGCTCGACTACCAGCTCAATGACCTGTTCTCAGACGAGAACCGGACGGAGTGGTTCACGCGGCTGAATCCGAACCAGGCCGTGCCCGTGCTCGAGCATGACGGCTTCGTGCTGACCGAGAGCTCGGCCATCCTGAAATACCTCGCGGACCTCACGGACTCGCCCGCCTACCCGAAAGAGCTGAAAGCCCGGGCGCGCGTGAACGAGGTGATGGATTTCTTCAACACCTACCTGATGCGCGACTATGTTTACGGCCTCGTCTATTCGCGCGTGCTGGCGCACTACCGCCTGCAAGGCATCGCGCACCAACAGGTCATCGCGTTGCACGAGCCGCGCGCCGCCAAGCGTCTGAAGGCGCTGGATACGTGGATCGGCGCCAAGACCTTCATCTGCGGAAACGAGCTCACCATCGCCGACTATTTCGGCTCGGGCATCGTTTCCGCGGGAGAGCTGATCAACTTCGATCTGCGCCCATACGCCAACGTTCACCGCTGGCTGAACACGATGAAGACGCTGCCGACCTGGGATGAAGTGCATGCCGGCTTCTATGGCTGGCGCAGCGCGATCGAAGCCCAGTCCAAGGCAAGAAACGATAACAAGAAGACGACCGAGGAAGCATAAATGAAAACACGAGTTCAGTACCACTGAGCCTACCCGGACCGGTCCTCCCATAAAAAACGGCCGGCCAGATCTGAAACGAGCAAAAGCCAAACCACACGAGACCGGCGCATCACGCCGGCAGAGGAAGCAATTATGTCTGCACATACGAACAACATCTACGCGCACATGGCCTTCGTCGTGATCGCCGGACTTCTGTCGCTGCAAGCCTGCAGCAAACCAGCGACAGCCGCGCAGACTGCTGAAGTCGCGACTGCGGAAGCCGAACACATCGCCGCTGCCTCGCAGGTCGATGCGGGCCGCTATCTGGTGAAGATCGGCGGCTGCAATGACTGCCACACACCGGGCTTTGCAATGACCAATGGCGCATCGCCTGATGAGACCGAATGGCTGACGGGCGACGCCGTTGGCTATGCGGGTCCGTGGGGCGTGAGCTATCCGGCGAACCTGCGCTTGTCCTTCCAGAACATGACGGAAGAGCAGTTCATCGACATGTCGCGCGCCGGCCAGGGCCGCCCGCCCATGCCGTGGCCGAGCCTGAAAGCGATGAGCGAGAAGGACCTGAAGGCGATCTACGCCTACATCAAATCGCTCGGGCCCAAGGGCGAGATGGCGCCGGCGGCGCTGTCGCCGGGCGTTGCGCCCGATCGTCCGCACTTCGTGTTCGTCCCGCAAATGCCGGCGCCGAAGAAGAGCTAAGCGTAGCGTACTGCCTGCCTCCCCCGGCGACACGGGACAAACCCGGCGCCGATACAACAACAAGAGAAGAAAGAATCTTCCGATGAAGACCGAAGACCTCCCCATGCCCTCGACCCAGGTGGTCAAACGGGCGAGCGCACCGAAAATGCGCTTTCTTTATCCGCTCGCAGCCGTGTGCATCGCGGCCGTGTTCATGTCGCCGACCAGTGGCGAAGCCCAGACCAAGGGCGTCGTGCTGGTTGCGTCCTATGCATCCGCCAACGACATCGGCGATGATGCTGCTTTCATGAAGGCGCAGTACGAGCCGGTGATCCGCAAGCATCATGCGGCGCAGAAAGCGTTCGACGCTTTCTACAATGCGAAGATCGCCGAATACTGCCCGAGCCGCGACCAGTATGCGCGTTTCGGTTCAGCCTGGCGTTATGAGCAGGGCCAGTTCGTCCAGCCGAGCGCGCTGGCGAGCTGGAATGTCGAAACCAATATCGTCGTGACCGACGAAGCCTATGCGCCGCAAGACGGCCGCTATCGTTTCGACTTCTCGCACGTGCGCATGACGTTCGACGAGACGAAGGTGGATGCCGAGATCAAATCTGCCTGCGAGCGCGTGCACGCAGCCGGGCGCGACTTCCTCGCGAAGATCGATCCGGTGATCGCGCAGAAGGACTGGGACAATGCCTTCAAGCTCGAGCATTGGGCGAAGGGCCGACTGAGCCCGATCCGTCATGACCTGCAGGTCGCGATGGACGAGCTTTCGCCCGGCGATTTCAGCGAGATCCAGCTCGCACTCATGAATGGAGCGCGGGTCAACTGACACAGCATTGACGATCAGAGTGGTCGCTCAACTCCCCCCGAGCACAAAGCTGCACCAAGAAGGCGGCGGACCACTCCTCCCTGACAAGCGCAGGATACCTTGCCCGGGTCCTGCGCTTTTTCTTTACATGAAGCTGTAGGGTTCGACGTCGAGTGCGATGCGGACGTTGGAGGGCATCTTCACCCGCTCCTTCCAGGCCGCGAGGAAAGCCGACAGATCAACATTGCGATCCGAGCGGATCAGGAAGCGTCGGCGATGACGGCCGCGCAGAATGGTGATCGGCGCAGGTGCGGGGCCCCATACCTCGATGCCCGTTGCGTTGGGTTGAGCTGCACTGAACGCCGCGGCGCTTTCATTTGCCTCCTCCGCACTGCTGGCGGAGAGGATGACGGCGCCGAGACGGCCGAAGGGCGGGAAGCCGACGAGACGCCGCTGGTCCATCTCATAGGCGATGAACGCGTCGCGATCGCCGGCCGCCAGTAGTGCGATGGCCGGGCTTTCGGGCGCGTAGGTCTGGATGATGGCGCGGCCCGGTTTTTCCGCGCGGCCGGCGCGGCCTGCGACCTGCAGCAACAACTGGAAGGTGCGCTCACCCGCGCGAAGATCGCCGCCGCGCAGACCAGCATCAGCATCGACCACGCCGACCAGCGTCAGCGTCGGGAAGTTGTGCCCTTTGGCGACGATCTGCGTGCCAATGAGGATATCGATCGCCCCGCTTTCCATGCGCTGGATCAGTTCACGCAACGCTTCGGGCGAGGACACCGTGTCCGACGACAGCACCTCAACGCGCGCACCGTGGAAGCGCGTGTGGACTTCCTCCGCCAGACGCTCCACGCCCGGCCCTACGCCGGTGAGCGAGCCCTTCGCGCCACAGTTCGGGCACTCCAGCGGCTTGGCCATGGTGAAGCCGGTGAGGTGGCAGACCAGCTTGCCGGAATAGCGATGCTCAACGAGCCATGAATCGGAATCCGGCGCCTTCAGCCGCTCGCCACAGGCGCGGCACAGCACCAGCGGCGCGTAGCCCCGGCGGTTGAGGAACAGCAGCGCCTGCTCTTTCGCAGCCAATGTTTGTTCGATCGCAGCTGCGAGTTCCGGCCCGATCCAGCGGCCCGTATCAGGCGCTGCCTCGCGCATGTCGGACAGCGCAATGGAGGGAAGCTGCGAGACGCCGGGGCGCGCGCTGAGCTTCAGGTGGGAATACTTCCCCGCCTGCGCATTCTGCACCGTCTCCAGCGACGGCGTCGCAGAGGCCAGCACGATGGAGCATTGCTCGATCGACGCACGCAGCACGGCAAGATCACGGGCGTGATAGATGACGCCTTCTTCCTGCTTGTAGGACTGGTCATGCTCTTCATCGACGATGATGAGCTTCAGCTTCTTGTACGGCAGGAACAGCGCCGAGCGCGCGCCAACCACGATACGAGCGCGCCCGGCCGCGACTTCGCGCCAGACGCGGCGGCGCATCGACGAACCAGCCGCCGAATGCCATTCCGCCGGCGCGCAGCCGAACCGTTCCTCGAAGCGCGATGTTACGGCCTGCGTCAGCGCGATCTCGGGCAACAGCACCAGCACCTGCGCTTCCGGATCGCGGCGCAGAGCCTCTGCGATGGCTTCGAAATAGACTTCCGTCTTGCCCGAACCCGTCACGCCATCGAGCAAAGCTGCGCGATAGGTATTGTCGCGCACCATGTTGCGCAGATAGCCGGCGGCTTCCTTCTGCTCTCCGGTGAGATCGCGCGGCGGGCGTTCAGGATCGGGCAGCGGGAATGGCGGATCGAGCGAGCGCTCGACATGCATCAACGCGCCGGCGTCCAGCAGGCCTTTCACCACGCCGGATGAAACGCCTGCAGCGCGCGCCAGATCGGCTCCAGTCATTGGCGCGCTGGCTTCTGCCAGCACCTTCTCGCGCGCCGGCGTCATGCGGTCGATCGCCTGGCCGGACGTCATCACCAGCGTAGCCGTCGGCGGCTCGTCCAGCGCTTCGCGCGAGCGCATTGCCATGGCCAACACATTGCCGACGGGCGCGCAGATGTACTTCGCCGCACGCTCGATGAAGCTGCGCATGTTGGCCGGCAGCGGCGGGGCCGTGGCGATGACTTCGAGTACTGGCTTCAGCTTGCGATTGGTCGGGATGGTGCGCTGGCCCCAGACCACGCCGATCATCTCGCGCGGGCCTAGCGGAACCACGACAAAACTTCCCGGCGGCGCTTCGAAGCCTTCGGGCAGTTCATAGTCAAAAGGCTCCGGCAGGGGCTGCGGCAGCAGCACCGAGACGATTCGCGGTGGGAACAGCATGATTGCATGGTCAGAGACACGCGCACCCTGTCAACCGAGTGGGTGCAGGCCGCCGACAAACCGCTGATTTTACGGTGTTACAGTTTAGGGCGTCACGCCGGGCGGGCAGCGGACCAGCCGCACAGGCTCACGGGCGTTCTGCTGGAATTGCACCACCGTGTCGGACGCGCCGAAATTGATCCGGAAGGTATCTTCGCCGGTCCGGTTGGGCGACACGCAATTGGCCTTGATCGTGTAGATCATCGAGCGGCCGGTCGGATGCTGCTCGTCGATCGAGGAGATCGCGCATTCGCCCTCGCCCGCCATCAGCTTCAGGGACGTGCCGGTCATCTTGATGACCTTGGCGGGATCGCCGCAGTCGGTTTCGATATTCGCCCACGCGCCGGTGTAGCCGGGATCGATATTCGCGGGCGGCGGCCCGATCGGTGTCGGCGCCGGAGCCGGGGGTGCGGGCTGCGAAGCCGGCGCCGCTGCCGACGCAATTTCCGCAGGAGGAGCCGCGGGCGTGCAAGCGATCAGCGCGGTGATGGCGACCGCACCGATGGCCCAGTATCTCGGGTGCTTCGGCTTCATGCGGATCTCCCTGCCGCTGGACTAACTCTGGAACGGCAGGCCGCCGCTTCCGTTCCGCCCTCGGGCCTTGGGCTCGGAACCATAGGTAGGTGGGGCGGGCCCGCTTTCCAGCCATCAGGATAGATCTTCGCAAGCTCGTCGCAAAATCGGCCCGCAAATGCAGGGAAATCGCCCGCCAAGCTCCAGCGCGCATCTAAGGAAACACGGTCTTAACGCCCGGCAAGCATCGTCCTGATCCAGGAGCACGCCGACGATGAGCACGCCGAATACAGCGCGGGAAGCCCTGCACGAGTTCACGGTCTGGCTGGAGACCGAGCGCCGGTCGTCTGAGAAGACGATCGAGGCGTATCAGCGCGACGTTGGCCATTTCATCAACTTCCTGGTCGAGCATCTGGGCGGCGAACCGCACGTCTCGGACCTCAAGCGCCTGTCGCGCCATGACGTGGTCGCCTGGCTCGCGCGACGCAGATCGGAAGACAATCTGGCGGCGTCTTCGCGCGCTCGCGCGGCTTCGAGCCTGCGCGCTTTCTACAAATTCCTCGATCGCCGTCTCGATGCGGCGAACGCCAAGGCGATGATGTTCGAGAGCCCGCGGCGGCCGCATCGCCTGCCCCGTCCGTTGCCGGAGAAGCTGGCGTCGGAAGCGATCGACATTGCTGGCGAAGGCGATGGCGCGGATGTCGCCGAATGGATACTCGCGCGCGACGCGGCGATCCTGTCGCTGCTCTATGGCGCGGGGCTTCGTCTGTCGGAGGCGCTGTCGCTGACCGGCAAGGATACGCCAGCGCCTGAAGCGCTGCGGGTTTACGGTAAGGGTCGCAAGGTGCGGATCGTGCCGCTGATCCGCACGGTGCGCGAGGCGATCAATGAGTATGCCAAGCTGTGCCCGTTCCCCGCTGCGCCGGATGAGCCGATCTTCCGCGGCGCCAAGGGCGGCCCGCTCAATCCGCGGCTGGTGCAGCGGTTGATGGAAAAGCTGCGTCACCGGCTCGGACTTCCGGAGACCGCCACCCCGCACGCGATGCGCCACTCATTCGCGACGCACTTGCTGGCGAACGGCGGCGACCTGCGATCGATCCAGGCGCTGCTGGGCCATGCGAGCTTGTCGACGACCCAGATCTATACCGGCGTCGACGCAGCCCGGCTGATGAAGGTGCACGCTGAGGCGCACCCTCGCGCGTAGCTACTCTTTCAGAGCGCCGCTGAGCGCGTGCATCATGCACTGGCCGATGCCTTGCTGCTCTTCCGGCGTCAGCTTGGACAGCTGCTCGAGCGAGTCTTGGCCTTTCATTTTCGATTCCATCTGCTTGCACCATTCGGGCGACCCGACGGGCGGGCTGCAAGCGGCGCAAAGAGCGGCAGTGGCTGCGAGCGCAGCGATCATTGAAAGGCGCATGTGACGTCCCCTGAGTGTCCTCGTCTGGGGGGAGACTGCGCCTTGGCTCTGATCCAAGTCAACCAGCGGCCGGAGCGGCGGGTTTGGCGGGCGCGGCGCAGCCCTTCAGGACTTCGCCTTTCCAGGAGGCGGATACCGACCAGTGATACTCGCGCTCGCCGAGGCCGTCTTCGCAATCGCCTTGTGTCAGCGTCATGACAAAGTCGCCTTCCGGCGTCTTGGACGTGAGGATGGTGGCTTTCTCTGCCTTGGTTTTGACCGGCGCTTCGCCGACCACGTCGCGCTCGCCCAACACGTTGATCGTCGCCTTGTTTTCGGCGCGGGAGACTTTGACGCCCCAGAAAGCGGGCTCCATGCCGTTGATTTCAAGATCGCCATCCAGCTCTGCATCGCCGGGCGAGCAGGCCGCAGCCAGGCCGAGAAGGGCGATCGAGGCGCAGATGGTCTTCAGCATAGAAGTCTCCTTATCTGCCTGATCTAGCGCGCGCGGGGTGGTGAGGCTAGACTGACCGTCATGGGCCTGGATGACAGCTTCTTCCGGATGACCGTGTCGCAGCTCAGTTCTGGGCTGAAGAAGAAGGCGTTCAGCGCACAGGAGCTGTGCCGCGCCTCCATCGCCCGGATCGAAGCGCTCGACCCGCAGATCAATGCGGTTGTCGTGAGAGACTTCGAGCGCGCACGGAATGAGGCGCGACTTGCGGACGAGGCTATCGCGCGCGGCGAGCAGAAGACGCTGACCGGCATTCCAATGACGGTGAAGGAGAGCTTCGACCTGCGAAGCCATCCGACGACGTGGGGCTTCCCGATCCATAGCGAACATGTGGCCCGCGAGGACTCGCTGACGGTTCAGCGCTTGAAGGGCGCCGGTGCGCTGGTGCTGGGCAAGACCAATGTGCCGCCGGCGCTGGGCGACTGGCAGTCGGCCAATCCGATCTATGGGCGCACGAATAATCCGTATGACCTCGGCCGTTCGCCCGGAGGATCTTCGGGCGGGAGCGCGGCGGCGATTGCGATGGGCTTCTCCGCGCTGGAGATGGGCTCGGACATTGGCGGGTCGATCCGCGTGCCGGCGATGTTCTGCGGGGTCTATGGCCACAAGACGAGCTACAACGTGATCCCGATGGGCGGGCACAATCCGGGCGGCGCACAGATCGCGGCGCAATTGCTGGGGGTGATCGGGCCGATCGCAAGATCCGCGGCTGATCTGGCGACGGCTCTGGACGTGGTGGCTGGGCCTGATGCGGAGTCGCCCGCTAACAAGCTGGTGCTGCCTCTGCCGCGGCATGGGCGGTTGGGGAGTTTCCGGGTGTTCGTGCTGGATCACCATCCGGCGGCGCGGGCGGATGCGAGCATTCTGGGCGCGCTGGAACAGCTGGCTGACCACCTGACCAAGGAGGGCGCGGCCGTTGCGCGGCAGTCGAGCATGCTGCCGGACCTGAACGTGCAGTGGAAAACCTATCAGGCGATCCTCCACACCATCATCACCCGCGGCGACCAGAGCCAGACGCGGCCGCCGATTTCGGCGCATGCGTGGCTGGACCTGCTCGATGCCCAGCTGCGTATTCGCAGGCAGTGGGCGGACTTCTTCAGGCACTTCGACATCGTGCTCTGCCCAGCTTTCGGAACGCCGGCCTTCCCGCACACCGACGAGCCGGACTGGCGCAAGCGGCCGCTGGATATGGACGGCCAGCCGGGGAATTTCGGCGCGCAACTGGGCTGGGCCGGAATTGCGACTGTGGCCAACCTGCCCTCGACGGCTATTCCGTTGGGTCTCAACAAGGA
Source organism: Hyphomonadaceae bacterium (assembly GCA_965229115.1). Taxonomy (GTDB): domain Bacteria; phylum Pseudomonadota; class Alphaproteobacteria; order Caulobacterales; family Hyphomonadaceae; genus UBA7672. The sequence goes on from CBDDIR010000003.1 coordinate 3,564,260, forward strand.
CGGCCTGCCGATTGGCGTTCAGGCGATCGGGCCGTTCCTGGAGGACAAGACCACGATCGCGTTCGCCGGCATGGTCGGCCATGAGATCGAGCCGCCGGCGATCGCGCTCTAGCTACCAGGTTCGAGCTCCGGCCGTTCGCGTGATCTTTGGTTTCGCGAGCAGCCAGACGCCAGCGATCGTCAGCACCATCGAGATGATGTGCGGCCAGCCGAAGGGTTCGTGCAGGATCATCACCGCAGCCCACGCGGCAACCACAGGACCTACGCCGCCGACGGCGCTCATCCGGCCGGGGCCGATGCGGCCGATGGCATCTGCGATCATGAAGCTTGGGATCACGGTGCAGAAGATGGCGAGCACGAGGGCGAGCCAGTAGCCGTTCGCTGTGACGGGCGGCGGCGAATGGAAGGCCATGTCGATGCCGCTCTGCGTGAGGAAGACGATCGACGCGGCGCTCATGCCGAAGGCGGTGAACAGCGTCGAGCCCATGCGCGAGATGATCGGCTTCGAGGCGGTGACATAGACCGCATAGATCAGCGCGCCGGCGAAGATCAGTCCGCCGCCGAGCCACGCATTGGCGCCCTGATGGCCGATCTCTGCGCCGAACAGGATGGCGACGCCGACATAGGCAAGCAGCAGCGCGATGACGTGGCGCGTGGTGATCTTGTCCTTCAGGAAGAAGAAGGAGAGGCCCGCGACCATCGTGGGGTAGATATAGAGGATCAGGCGTTCGAGCTGGGCCGAGACGTATTTCAGGCCTTCGAAGTTGAGCCAGGACGACAGGCAATAGCTCATGATGCCGAGGCCTGCGGCGAGCGCGTAGGTGCGCAGCGAGGGCTGCTTTTTCAGGCGCATCCAGGCGTAGATGCCGACAGCCAGATAGACCGGCAGCGAGAAGGCCATGCGCAGCGTGAGTAGCTGCGAGACGCCGATGCCTTCGGCGAAGGCGAGCTTGATGACGACGCCCTTTAGCGAGAAGAGCGCGGCGCCGAGAGCTGCGAGGCCGACACCGATGGCGCGGTTGCGCGCTTCGTGATCGATGGGGCTTACCGGGGGAAGTGTCTCGGTCGTCATCTCAGTCTCTCCGCTCGTCCCTTCGGTATTCGCGGAGTGCTGGTCGGGACGAGGGTCGCCGGCGCTTCCGCCGCCGGCCCTGTCGCTCTAGTCGCGACGCGCCGGCGCAAGCCGTTTAATGGCCTGCTTCTTAAGTCGAAGGGTGTTGGCGCGGGTGGTCATGCATCGGGGCTTAGGCCTGTTTTTTGGGGCACGCAACGGCGCGGGCGATATGTGACGAAGATTTCGGGATGTTGCGGGCGTGAGGACGCGGTCTCAGGCGCGAAGCGCTGAGGCAGTAGGCAATCGGCAATGGGCAGTCGAGCGCCGTGAAGGTGGGCCGGTGGCGTTGAGCGATCCGCGCGAAGACGCGCAGCCCCCTCCGTCATGCGCGCAGACGCGCGCATGCCACCTCCCCCGCCTGCGGCGAGGGAGGACTTCGAGGGCGGTGTTCGTGGTTGGTCCTCCACCGGCGAAGCCGGGGGAGGTGGATTGATGCGAAGCATCAAGACGGAGGGGGCTGCTGGCGCGGAGCGACAGCGGATCGCGCTGCGTGCGCTGAACGCGTCGGGCGGCGAGCTTGTCGAGGTTATGGAAGTCGCGCGCGAGTTGGGTGATGCGGTTGAGGAGCTGGCCGAGACTCTTGGCGTTGCGGATGTCTGGCGCCGGCTGGAGGGGGAGATAGATGTAGCGCAGGCCGAGCATCTGGCGGGCGCGGGCGTGGATGAGCATGCGCAGGGCGTATTCGAGGACGCAGATCGCGCGCTCGAGCATAAGGCGGTCTTCGGACCAGTAGGCGAAGCTTTCGATCTCTTCGGGGTCTGTGACTGCGTCCACCACCTGGCGCAGCCAACCGCGCATGAGTTCTTGGGCCCGCGCGACAGGGTCGAGCGGGAACAGGATGCGCAGGAGGATGAGGAACATCTGACCCATGGGTGGGAGTATAACCCTGGGCCATGGGGGTGCGGGATTTGGGGAGGGCTATCCCACAATCATTCGCGATAACTCATTGGGATTGTTCGCGATGATTTTTGGTTGTCCTACAGTTTGGGATTAGCTCCATCCCACAGTTTTGACCTGAGCTTGCATCCCGGCCGTAGCGAAGCGGAGAGCCGGGAACCATTGGGATGGTATCGCGCGCTCACGATGGGTCCCGGATAGCGCTGCGCGCTTCCGGGATGACAAGTGGTGTGTGTAGCGCCGGCGGTAGTTGTTGAGCTCTTCCCCCGCTTGCGGGGGAAGTGGATCGGCGCGTAGCGGCGAGACGTTGGGGGCGAGTCGGATTTGCGGGACGGTGTTTCGCGCAGTCGTGGACGTAACCCGCCCCCATCCCGGCTTCGCCGTACTTCCCCCGTTTCCCGGGGGAAGAAGGCAGTCGCTGGCAGTGGTGAAGGCGATGCAGCGTTGATGCGCCCTACTTCGCGAGGTGGGCGGCGCTCCATTGGCCGAGGCGTTGGATGGCCTGGCGGGCTTGGGCGAGCATGGGGTAGCGGGCCTGGAAGACGTGGAACATGTCGGGCCAGATTTCGAGCGTGAGGGGCACACCGGCGGCGCCCAGGCGTTCGGCCAGCGCCGTTGAATCCGACATCAGGATTTCGGCTTCGCCGGTCTGGATGAAGGTGGGCGGCAGGCCGCGCAGGTCGCCATCGAGGATGGAGAGGTTGTCGTTGCCGTATTGGCGCGCGCGCGTATTCAGCACCTGCGTGGTGAGGAAGGGATCGCGCGTGGCTTTCGACTGGTGGCTCCAGCCGCGGTTGGCGAGATCGACCCAGGGCGAGAGGAGGATCATGCCGGCGGGCATGGCGACGCCCTGCTCTTTCAGCTTGAGTGCGGCTGCTACGGCGAGGCCGCCGCCGGCGCTGTCTCCGGCGAGGATGATGTGGGCGGGCTTCACGCCCTCAGCGAGGATGGCGCGATAGGCGATGACGATGTCTTCGAGCGCGGCGGGATGGCGATGTTCGGGCGCGAGGCGATAGTCCGGCACGATGGCCGCGACTTTCGCGGTGGCGGCGACGTGGGAGGCGAGGCCCTTGTGCGAGCGCGAGGAGCCCATGGTGAAGCCGCCGCCATGGATCCAGAAGACGACATGGTCGCCGCTGCAGCCCTTGGGCAGCAGGCCGAGGCAGGAGACGCCGCCGAGATCGATCTCGGACATGGTCGCCATGTCCGGCAACGGATCATTTTCGGAATAGGCGTCGTAGGCGAGGCGCTGGGCTGCGATGTCGGACGGATCAACGCCCTGCATGCGCCGCGACAGGGATTCGCGGACCTGGGCCAGTTCGCCGGTCATGCCTGAAACGGTGCTCAAACGCGTCGTTCTCCGTGCGCCTCAGCCCCGGGCTGAAGACAAGCACAAGCGCATGGCAAAGACTATGCCGCGTGGCTGCGTTAACTGATGAATCCGTCCGGCCTTCGGCCAGCCCCCTCCGTCTCGGCGCGAAGATGCGCCGATCCACCTCCCCCGCCTTGCGGCGAGGGAGGACGGATCAATGCTACATCTGCATCGTCCAGCCTTCGACGGCCATGGCGGCCTGGCGGACGGCTTCCGTGAGGGTCGGGTGGGCGTGGCAGGTGCGGGCGATGTCTTCGGACGCTGCGCCGAATTCCATCGCGACGCAGACTTCGCCGATCATCTCGCCGACGCCGACGCCCATGAGGTGGGCGCCGAGGACGCGGTCTGTCGTGGCGTCGGCCAGGATTTTCACGAAGCCATCGGTCTCGTGGTTCGTCTTGGCGCGCGAGTTGGCCATGAACGGGAATTTGCCGACCTTGTAGGCGACGCCTTCGGCCTTGAGCTCTTCTTCCGTTTTGCCGACCCAGGCGATTTCCGGCTTGGTGTAAACGACGCCGGGGATGATGTCGTAGTTCACGTGGCCAGCCTTGCCCGCGATGAGTTCGGCGCAGGCGACGGCTTCGTCTTCGGCCTTATGGGCGAGCATCGGACCCGTCGTGACGTCGCCGATGACCCAGACGTTTTCAGCCGTGGTCTGGTAGTGGTTGTTGGCGATGACGCCGCGCTTGTCCGGCGTGATGCCGACGGTTTCGAGGCCGAGACCCTGCGTGTAGGGGCGGCGGCCGATCGAGACGAGCACGATGTCGGCTTCCAGCGTTTCAGTGTCGCCGCCGGCGGCAGGCTGGGCCGAGAGCTTGAGCTTGGATTTCAGCTTCTCGACGCCGGTGACCTTCATGCCGAGTTTGAACTCGATGCCTTGCTTGGCGAAGATGCGCTGCGCCTGCTTGGCGATCTCGCCATCCGCGCCGGGGAGAATGCGGTCGAGGTATTCGACAACAGTGACCTCAGCGCCAAGGCGGCGCCAGACGGAGCCGAGCTCGAGGCCGATGATGCCGGCGCCGATGACGATCATCTTCTTCGGCACGGCTTTCAGCGACAGGGCGCCGGTGGAGGAGACAACGCGCTCTTCGTCGATCTCGACGCCGGGGAGCGGGGTGACTTCCGAGCCGGTGGCGATGACGATGTGTTTCGTGGCGAGGACGGTCTCGCCCTTCTCACCTTTGACGACGACGCGGCCGGGGCCATCGATGCGGCCTTCGCCGGAGAAGACCGTGACCTTGTTCTTCTTCATGATGAAGGCGACGCCGCCGGTGAGGCCGGTGACGGCTTCGGCTTTCTGCTTCAGCATGTTGTCGAGGTTGAGCTTGAGGCCGGAGACTTCGATGCCGAGGCCGGCGAAATCCTTGGACGCGGTCTCGTAGAGTTCGGAGGCGTGGAGCAGCGCTTTCGACGGGATGCAGCCGACGTTCAGGCAGGTGCCGCCGAGCTTGTCGCGCTTTTCGATCAGCGCGACCTTGAGGCCGAGCTGGCCGCAGCGCGTGGCGCAGTTGTAGCCGCCGGGACCGGCGCCGATGATGACGACGTCAAAGCTCTCGCTCATGTCAATTTTTCCGTCTCGGATCGTGTGTGGCGCGAGCTATACGCGCCTCACGTGAAGGGTCAACAAAAGGGAAGATGGGGACGCCGAAAGAGGCGTTTCAGGGCTGAAAACTGACCCGATTGTTGAGTTGCGGCTAATGAAGAACGCCGCGGAAGGCGGCGGCCCAGATCAGGCAGCCGAGAACAAGGGAAAACCAGCCGGCGTTGACCGTGGAGGCCGTGGGGCGGGCGTGTTCGGCGCATTCGGCGTTGGGGGCGTGGCGGGCGGTGTGTTCGCGCCAGATGAAGTATGCGCCCTGCCCTAGCACCAGCAGGGCGACCATCCAGGCGGCGAAGGGATGGAGCAGCATCATGGCCAGCGCGGTGGCGCCCAGTACGACGGCCTGCCCGGCTATCCAGCCACGACGGGCGGCGTCGTCGCGTTCCATCCAGCGGTCGACGGCCTGCTCTTCCGCTGTGCGGGGGGCGGGTTCGTTGGGGCGGTCGGGGTCGGCGTAGTCGTCGGCGGCGACATCATCGGTGATGCCGCTGGCTTCGAAGTCGCGGCTCATCTTCTCGAGTCGCTTGGTCATGCCATCGAGCGCCATCTCCATGCGGATCTGGCGGAAGAGCATGAGGGCGCCGAACAGCCACATGAGGCCGGCGATGCGGATGATCCATCCGAGGAGGCCGTCGGAAAAGGCCTCGATCGACATGACCGATTAGAGGTCGAGGAGCAGGCGTTCCGGATCCTCGAGCGCTTCCTTGACGCGGACGAGGAAGGTGACCGCTTCCTTGCCGTCGACCAGGCGGTGGTCATACGACAGGGCGAGGTACATCATCGGGCGGGCGATGATCTTGCCATCGACGACGACCGGGCGCTCTTCGATGCGGTGCATGCCGAGCACGCCGGACTGCGGCGGGTTCAGGATCGGGGTCGACATCAGCGAGCCATAGACGCCGCCGTTCGAGATCGTGAAGGTGCCGCCCTGCAGATCGTCCATCGACAGCTTGCCATCGCGGGCGAGCGCGCCGAGGCGGCCGATTTCAGCTTCGATTTCGGCGAGCGACATCGTGTCGGCATCGCGCACGACCGGGACCACGAGGCCCTTGTCGGTGCCGACGGCGACCGAGATGTTGTAGAAGTTCTTGTAGATGATGCTGTCGCCGTCGATCTCGGCGTTGACCGTGGGGACTTCCTTCAGCGCAGCGACGCAGGCGCGAACGAAGAAGCCCATGAAGCCGAGCTTCACGCCGTGCTTCTTCTCGAAGGCGTCCTTGTGGCGCTTACGCAGTTCCATGACTTCCGACATGTCGACGTCGTTGAACGTCGTGAGCATGGCGGCGGAGTTCTGGGCTTCCTTCAGGCGGCGCGCGATCGTCTGGCGCAGGCGGGTCATCTTCACGCGCTCTTCGCGCGGTCCGATTTCGCGCGGGGCGCGGGCGGGAGCTTCAGCAGCCGGAGCGCGGGCGGTGGACGGCGCCGGAGTGTTGGCGACGTAGGCGAGCGCGTCGCCCTTGGTGGCGCGACCGCCCTTGCCCGAACCCGGGATGTCAGCCGGATCGACATTGGCTTCGGCGGCGATGCGGCCAACCGAGGGGGCGATCTTGTCCGTGGCTTTTGCAGCGGGAGCGGCCGGAGCGGCGGGCTTGGCGGCGGGAGCGGCGGTTGCAGCGGGTTTCGCGGCCGGGGCGGCGGTGGCTGTGCCGCCTTCCGTCATGCGCGCGATGATCTTGCCGATCGAGACAGTCTCGCCTTCCTTGACCAGCTGCTCGGAGATGACGCCAGCGGCGGGGGCGGGAACTTCGACGGCGACCTTGTCGGTCTCGATCTCTGCGATCGGATCGTCCTGCTTCACGGCCTGACCGGGTTTCACGAGCCAGTTTGCGAGCGTGCCTTCAGTGACGCTCTCGCCCATCGCGGGCACCTTGATATCCATGACGTCTCCAGCCGGACAGTTGCGCCGAGCGATCCCGGCGCCGAGGTGTTTAGCCCCAGTTGGGGCATATGAGGAGGGGCTACAAGCCCCTTGGAAAAACTACGCTATTTCTCGAAGGCCGCTTCAAGGAAGGCCGCGAGCTCCTTGTTGTGGAGCGTCATCGTGCCTGCAGCGGTCGATGCCGAAGCCGGGCGACCGACATAACGCGGGCGCTTGGCCTTGGTATCGAGCTTTTCGAGCGTCTTCTCGATGTTCCAGTCGACGAAGGTCCACGCACCCATGTTGCGCGGCTCTTCCTGGCACCAGACCATGTCTGCGTTCGGGAAGCGGGCGAGCTCTTTCATGAGCGGGGCGACCGGGAACGGATAGAGCTGCTCGATACGGAGCAGATAGACGTCGTCGGCCTTACGCTTCTCGCGCTCTTCGAACAGGTCGTAATAGACCTTGCCCGAGCACATCACGACGCGGCGGATGTCCTTATCCGCCTTCAGCGTGACTTCCGCTTTGCATTCCGGCACTTCCGCGCCGTCGTGCAGGATGCGGTGGAAGGACGTGTTCGGTCCCATGTCCTTGAAGAAGGACACGGCGCGCTTGTGGCGCAGCAGGGACTTCGGCGTCATCACGATGAGCGGCTTGCGGAAGTCGCGGTGAACCTGGCGGCGCAGCGCGTGGAAGTAGTTTGCCGGCGTGGTCGGATAGACGACCTGCATGTTGTCCTGGGCGCACATCTGGAGGAAGCGCTCGAGACGGGCGGAGGAGTGTTCCGGGCCCTGCCCCTCATAGCCGTGCGGCAGGAGGCAGACGAGGCCGGACATGCGGAGCCATTTGCGTTCGCCCGACGAGATGAACTGGTCGAACAGGACCTGTGCGCCGTTGGCGAAGTCGCCGAACTGGGCTTCCCACATCGTCAGCGTCTGCGGCGCGGTGAGCGAGTAGCCGTACTCGTAGCCGAGCACCGCTTCTTCCGAGAGCAGCGAGTCGATGACTTCGTAGTGGGCCTGGTTGTCCGACAGGTTGTTCAGCGGCGTGTAGCGCTCTTCGGTCGACTGATCGACGAAGTGCGAGTGGCGCTGGGTGAACGTACCGCGGCAGGAATCCTGACCCGAGAGACGGATCGGGAAGCCTTCTTCGAGCAGCGTGGCGAAGGCCATGTGTTCGGCCATGCCCCAGTCAAGGTTTTCGCCCGAGGTCGCCATCTTGCGGCGGGCGTCGACGGTGCGCGCCACGGTCTTGTGGATGTTGAAGCCTTCGGGAACCGTCGTGATCTTCTTGCCGAGGTCTTTCAGCTTGGCGGCGGCGACGCCGGTCTTGCCGCGGCCTTCCTCGTCCTTCGGCAGGCCGAGGCCGGCCCATTTGCCATCGAGCCAATCCGCAGCGCCGGGCTTGAAGGCCTTGGCTTTTTCGAATTCGGCGTCGAGGTGGGCGTCCATCTCGGCGACCATGTTGGTGACGGCGTCGTTCGACATCACGCCCTCGTCGACGAGGCGGCGCGAGTAGAGTTCGCGGGTCGACGACTGGTCGCGGATCTTCGCGTACATCAGCGGCTGGGTCATCGTCGGGTCATCGCCCTCGTTGTGACCGAAGCGGCGATAGCAGAACATGTCGATGACGACGTCCTTGCCGAATTCCTGACGGTATTCGGTGGCAACCTTCGCGGCGTAAACGACCGCTTCCGGATCATCGCCGTTCACGTGGAAGACCGGGGCGTCGACCATTTTCGCCATGTCCGACGGATACGGGGACGAGCGCGAGAAGGACGGCGCGGTGGTGAAGCCGATCTGGTTGTTCACGATGAAGTGGACGGCGCCGCCCGTGCGGTAGCCGGCGAGACCCGAGAGCGCGAAGCATTCGGCAACCACGCCCTGGCCAGCGAAGGCCGCATCGCCGTGCAGCAGCAGCGGCATGACCTTGGTGCGGCGCTTGTTGCGCTCTTTCGGCTCGGTTGCGCGCGTGGCGCCAGCTTCGACTTCGTCGAAGAACTGTTTGGCGCGGGCTTTGCCGAGCACGACCGGGTTCACGATCTCGAGGTGGCTCGGGTTCGCGGTGAGCGACAGGTGGACCTTGTGGCCGTCGAACTCGCGGTCTGACGAGGCGCCGAGGTGGTATTTCACGTCGCCGGAGCCGTAGTCGTCTCCGCCCTGCGTGTTGCCGCCCTGGAATTCGAAGAAGATCTTGTGGTACGGCTTGCCCATCACGGCGGCGAGCACGTTGAGGCGGCCGCGGTGGGGCATGCCGACGATGATTTCGTCGACGCCGAGAGCGCCGCCGCGCTTGATGATCTGCTCGAGCGCCGGGACAGCGGCTTCGCCGCCATCGAGGCCGAAGCGCTTGGTGCCCGGATAGCGCTTGTGCAGGAAGCGTTCGAAGGCTTCGGCTTCGACCAGCTTCTTGAGGATGGCGCGCTTGCCCTGCGGCGTGAACGAGATTTCCTTGTCCTTGCCTTCGATGCGCTGCTGGAGCCAGGACTTCTCGTCCGGATCCGAGATGTGCATGAATTCGACAGCGAAGGTGCCGCAATAGGTGCGCTTCAGGATGTCGAGCATCTGGCGCGGGGTCGCGTATTCCAGACCCATCACGTTATCGATGTAGATGCGGCGATCCATGTCCTTCGGGCCGAAGCCGTAGGTTTTGGGATCGAGTTCCGGCTGGTCTTCGACGCGGATCAGGTTCAGCGGGTCGAGGTGGGCGGCGAGGTGGCCGCGCATGCGATAGGCGCGGATCATCATCAGCGCGCGGATCGAGTCCTGGACCTGTTGGGCGAGATCGGCCGGGGCGATGGTCGGGCCGACTTGCGGGGCTTTCTTGGCGGCCGGCTTGGCGTCCGGGGCCCAGTTGCCGTCGAGCGCGGAGACGAGTTCGCCGTTCTGGTGCTTCAGCGGCTCCTGCCATTCAGGGCCACGGGCGGCTTTGGTGGCGCTTTCCGCGGAGTCAGCGACGCCCTGGAAGAAGCGCTGCCAGCTTTCCGGGACCGAAGACGGGTCTTCCGCGTACTGGGCGTAGAGTTGCTCGATATAGGCGGCGTTGGCCCCGTATAAAAAGGCCGTATCCAGCATGGCTTCATTGTCCATGCCGCGGGCCTCGCCCGTCTTCGCCTCGATCGTCATTTTTTGCGTCCTGAAGCGCCGGATTCAGGGCCCCTGCCCTGGGCGCGGTTGGTGGCAATCAGATGTCGCTTTTTGCGTCCAGACTCAACCCGTTGGGGTGAGACTTTCTGCACATAAGACCGTGAGACGTTAGCGTTTCGTTGCAATCATTAACCGGGCGGCGGAAACCCTGGAGTTTCAGGGCTTTTTGCGGCGCCGAAACACTGGCGCTTCAGCCCGTCGGCCCGTTTGCAGCGCTAGCGCTTCAGAACCTCCGAGAGCGTGGTGCCGAGGCGGGCCGGGCTGTCGGAGACGACGATGCCAGCCGACTGCATGGCTTCGATCTTCGATTCCGCGTCGCCCTTGCCGCCCGAAACGATGGCGCCGGCGTGGCCCATGGTGCGGCCTTTCGGAGCCGTACGGCCTGCGATGAAGCCAACCATCGGCTTCTTGCGGCCACGCTTGGCCTCGTCCTTGAGGAATTGGGCGGCGTCTTCTTCGCCCGAACCGCCGATTTCGCCGATCATAATGATCGACTTGGTGGCGTCGTCGGCCAGGAAGAGTTCGAGCACGTCGATGAAGTCCGTGCCTTTGACCGGGTCGCCGCCGATGCCGACAGCCGTGGTCTGGCCCAGGCCCTCATTCGTGGTCTGGAACACGGCTTCATAGGTGAGCGTGCCCGAGCGCGAGAGAACGCCGACGGACCCTTTGGAGAAGATGTTGCCCGGCATGATGCCGATCTTGCACTCACCCGGCGTGAGGACGCCCGGGCAGTTCGGCCCGATCAGGCGCGATTTCGAGCGCGACAGGCGGTCTTTCACCTTCACCATGTCGAGCACCGGCACGCCTTCCGTGATCGTGACGATCAGCGGGATTTCAGCGTCGATGGCTTCGAGGATGGCGGCGGCGCAGCCTGACGGCGGCACGTAGATGACGGTGGCGTTGGCGCCGGTGGCGTCGCGGGCTTCGGCGACGGTGTTGAACAGCGGGCGCTCGGCCTTTTCACCGTTCGGCAGCGTGCCGGTCCATTTCTGGCCGCCCTTGCCCGGGGTGATGCCGCCGACGAACTGCGTGCCGTAGGCAATGCCCTGCTCGGTGTGGAACGTGCCGGTTTTGCCGGTCATGCCCTGGGTGAGGACCTTGGTGTTCTTGTCGATCAGGATGGACATCGGTGTCTGCCTTGAAAGGTCGTAAAATGGGGTCGGCGAGGGCTGGGCTTACTTGCCCTTGATGGCGGCGACGATCTTCTGCGCTGCGTCGTCAAGGTCGTTGGCCGAGATCACGGCCAGGCCGCTTTCGTTGATGATCTTCTTGCCGAGTTCGACGTTGGTGCCTTCGAGGCGGACGACGAGCGGGACCGAGAGGTTGGTCTCTTTCACGGCGGCGAGGACGCCTTCCGCGATGACGTCACACTTCATGATGCCGCCGAAGATGTTCACGAGGATGCCCTTCACCTTGGGGTCCTTCATGATGATCTTGAAGGCAGCCGCGACCTTCTCTTTACCTGCGCCGCCGCCGACGTCGCAGAAGTTGGCGGGCTCTTCGCCGTACAGTTTGATGATGTCCATCGTCGCCATGGCGAGGCCGGCGCCGTTGACCATGCAGCCGATCGTGCCGTCGAGCGGGATGTAGGCGAGGTCCCACTCTTTCGCGGCGATCTCTTTCTCGTCTTCTTCGGTGGTGTCGCGCAGCGCCATGATGTCGTCGTGGCGGCCCTTGATGGCCAACGCGTTGTCATCGAACGACACTTTGGCGTCGAGGACGCGCAGGTGGCCGTCCTTCATGACGATGAGCGGGTTCACTTCGAGCATGCTCATGTCCTTCGCGGTGAAGGCCTTGTAGAGCGTCGGAGCGAGCGTCAGCATGTCGGCCTTGGCTGCGCCTTCGAGTTTGAGCGCGTCGGCGATCTTGGTCGAGTCGGCCTCGGTGACGCCTTTCTGCGGGTCGATCGAGAGCGTGAGGATTTTTTCCGGCGTGTCGTGGGCGACCTGCTCGATGTCCATGCCGCCTTCGGTCGAGACCATGAAGGCGACGTGGCCGGTGCCACGATCGACCAGCATCGAGAGATAGAGTTCTTTTTCGATGTCGGCGCCGTCTTCGATGTAGATGCGGTTGACTTGCTTGCCGCCAGCGCCGGTCTGCGCGGTGACGAGGTGATGGCCGAGCATGGCCTTCACGTGCTCGAGGGCCTGCTCTTTCGAGAAGCCGAGGCGGACGCCGCCTTTTTCACCGGCTTCCTTCTCGATGAACTTGCCCTTGCCGCGGCCGCCGGCGTGGATCTGCGATTTCACGACCCAGAGCGGACCCGGCAGCGCGTCGATGGCGGCTTGCGCTTGATCCACGGAGGTAATCGCGACGCCCTTGGCGACCGGTGCGCCGAAAGACTTCAGGACTTCCTTCGCCTGATGCTCGTGGATGTTCATGAGAAATCGCCCCTCAAGGGAGAGCCGCGGCCGGCCCGGTTTGGGTGGCGATTAGCGCATGGGGCGCCCTTAGGCAACGTGCCCATTTTACTGATTTTCCGAGCAGTTACTCTGCGGATGCGGGCCGTTCGGCTTCATCAGCGACTTTGCCCTGCACCACGCTGGTCGAACTGACCGGCACGAAGGGCTGGCGATGTGCCGCCACAGGCCTTTCCTTTGCGAAAAGCCGCCAGAGATTGGCAAGCATCAGGGCAAAATAGCCTATCGCGACGGCGGCAAAGACGCCGGGCTGGCCTGCCTGGGTGTCTGCGACAACGCCGGTGATGAGCGGCCCAAGAACCGAGCCGCCTGCCCAGATAAAGAGCATGCCCGACATCACCTGCGTGATTTGTCCCGCTTCGGTGCGATCCGTCGCGTGGCTGGCGGACACGGAATAGAATGACAACGCGCCCGCGCCCCACAGGGCCGACAGCAGAACGGTGATAGAGAACGAGACTTTCCCGGCTGTCATATAAAGGGCGATGCAAGCGCCCAGCGCGATGGCGGCCAGAGCCGCCACGACAAAGCGGCGGTCGACCTTGTCGGAGATCAGGCCCGCGGGCCATTGCGTGACGGTGCCGCCCAGCATGGCGGCGATGTAGAGCGTGGCGGCGGATGCGCCGGCAGCGCCCGGCTGCAGATCCTTGGCGTAGAGCGGCAGCTGGCTGGTGACGCCCGTGTTGCAGACGCCTGCCACGATGGAGCCGACGAGCGCTGCGGGCGGGATCTTGAAGATGCCAGCGAGTGTCAGCGCTTCGCGATCCGGCAGGACCGGTTGCGCGCGGCGGGTGGCGCACAGCGGAATGACGGCCAGCGTCATCAGGAGGCCGGCCCAGATGAAGGGACGAATGTCTTCCGCCGTATGCTCGACGATCAGCAGCGGGCCGCAGGACAGCGCGATCTTGAGCATGAGCTGGTAGAGGCCCATCACCCCGCCCCGCTTCGAGCGCGGCGTTGAATCGGCGATCCAGCTTTCGGCGGACGTGAACATGATGGCCGAGGCCGCGCCCTGGAACAGGCGGAAGATGCCCCAGGCGATCGGATCGAAGGCCAGACCCATCGACAGGATGCCGACCGCATAGATGGCCGCTGCCGCCGAATAGGCACGGATGTGGCCAACCTGCCTAACAATGTCAGGTGCGAACCATGCGCCGACCATAAAGCCTGCGGAGAACACCGCCGCGACCATGCCGACACCCAGCGACGACGCGCCCATGTAGTTGAGGGCCAGCGGCGTCGATACCGAGAGAATACCGGAAGCGGCCTGCAGCAGCATGACTGCAAGGATCAGCGACGCGACGTTACGATAGACAGTCATGCGTTTCGGACGGCGATCTGGCGCTCTTGTTTCAACGATCCTTACGATGGTTCGCAGGGGTGCGCGTCTAAATTCTTGCTTACCAAGCCGGTGAAATCTCTCCGATCACATTCAAACGAATATTCAGGCGGATCGTGCATACGGGCGGCAGTGCCCAGGGGAGATGTGCATGATTTCGAACGCCATGATGATGCTTATCGAGAAGCTGACCGCCGATGGCCGGATCAGCGCAGAGGAAGCACTCGACGTTCGCCGCGCAATCTTCCCGGATGGCGCCGTTTCGCGGCAGGAAGCCGAAGCCCTGTTCGTGATCAACGAGCGTGTGGGCGATGACGACCGCGCCTGGAATGACTGCTTCGTTGAAGCAATCCATGACCATCTGCTGTTCGCAGAAGAGCCGCTTGGCCACGTCACTGACGAGGGCGCTGCCTGGCTGGAGAACCGCATTGGCCGCGATGGCGTAGTCGAGCGCGTGACCGAACTCGAACTGCTGATCAAGATTCTCGAGAAAGCCGAATCCACCCCTGCCCGCCTGCAGGAACTGGCGCGCATCTTCGTGTCGCGTGCCGTGCTGTCGGGCGAAGGCTATGAAGGCCGCGATATTTCGCTGGTGCCGGGCCAGATTGGCGATGTTGAACTCGCCATGATCCGCCGCGTGCTGTTCGCAGCCGCCGGCGCCGGCAACATTGCCGTGACGCGTGAAGAGGCCGAGTGGCTGTTCTCCCTGGACACCGCCACTGAAGGCCGCGCGCATGTTTCGGGTTGGCGCGACCTGTTCGTCTCCGCGATCATGAACCACCTGTTTGCGGCTGGTCCGTCTGCCCTTCTCGAGCGCGGCAGCATGCTGCGTCGCGCCGAATGGCTGCGCACCGAACAGCGCGGCGGCGTTGGCGCATTCCTCTCGCGCGCCATGCAAGGCGTGCAGCGCGGCGATCACATGCTGAAAGCGTCCGAGCTTGAGGTTCAGAAGCACATCGTCGACGGCCGTCAGGTCGAGATGCGCGTTGCCGAAGCGCTCGACATGAACGAGACGGCCTGGCTGGTCACGCGCATCCGCGCCGATGGCCGCCGCACGGCCAATGAGCAGGCGCTCATGGATGCCGTGAAGTCGGTCAAGGGCGCGGACTCGCTGAAGTCAGCCTAGAGACTTACGCCCACGTGCCGTGGAAGCCGAGTGGCCAGGCGTAGCCTGCCTGCCACACGGCGACGGGGCCGTCGCTGACATGGCCTGCGTCGAAGACGTGGACTTCGCTGCGGCCGAGCTTCGAGTTGATCGCCGTGCCGATGAGCCAGCAATCCGTCTCCGCTGCGCCCGTGCCTTTCGGCACGAACAGGAATTCCTCGACCATATAGCCGTCGCCGAAGTTGAACGTCTGCGCCTTGCCGCTCGACCAGTCGTGGACAGCCAGCGCGTTGGCGCCGGGCTGGCCGGGGGCTGAGCCGGTCACCATCGTGGTGAGCTTGCGCGACAGGCCGTGGCGGCGCGGATCGACCTGCGGGAAATCGCCCGCGATGCTGGTTTCGACCATCTTCGCGTCGCCGGAGACGGGGATCACCGCCATGGTCAGCTTGGACGAGACGTGGGCGCCATCATACTTGCCGCGGATCTCGTCTGCGCCGCCGCCTGAGCCGAGCACGGGTTCGGGATAGAAGGCGGCGTCGAGGCGGATCGTGCCGTCGCTTTCCTCCCACGCTGCGCCCGTGTGGTAGAAGGAGCGCGCGGGACCTTGGGCCCAGCGGGTCTTGGTCAGGTCGTCCTTGTCGATGATCAGGAATTTCATCCCCTCTTCCGGCTTCCACACGAAGCCGTCGATGAAGGGCGGGATGTTCTTGGTCTGGATCCAGGGCTGGCAGAGGATGATCAGCTTGCGATCCGTCATCGTCCAGTCGTGGATGTAGTGAGCGGCGCCGATATCGACCATGCCGAAGTCCTTGGTCGAGCCATCCGGATTGATGTTGTAGATGCCGACGCGGCGGCCGGCGAGCGCGAGGCTCCACACGCGGCCATCAGGCTCGCGCTTGGGGTGGGCGAGGAAGGGCATGCCCTTGAGGTCGTTGCGCCAGACCTTGAAGCCTTTGGTTTCCAGCGTCACCGGATCGAGGCGATAGGCCGAGCCCGCTTCCCACAGCGCCAGCAGTTCGCCACCGGACATCATGACGGAGATGTTGCCGGGGTTCACGTCGTCGGACGAGCCGACGGGATAGCTGGGATCGCCCTTCGTGCCGAAGCCCGGCGCGAGGAATTTACCCGCCGCCATTTCGAGACGGCGCTTCTTGGTGTCGGTGAACTTGCCCGAGTGGACCGCCTTGCCATCGCCGATCGCGATGCGCTGGACCATGCCGTCGCCGTCGAACCAGTGGGTGGCGTACTGGTCGCCGTGTTTGAACCAGGCGGGGCCGTTCCGGTAAAGCGTGCCGGTGAGGCCCGCCGGGATCTTGCCGCGGACGAGCTTCATGGCCCCGGGCGCGAAGCCTTCGGACGGGGCGTTGGCGTAGCCGACATGCCAGCCCGGCAGGGTCGGTTCGGCCAGCACGTTGGGAGCGACCGCCAGGGCGGCGCCGGTCATCAGGCCGGTATGGAGGAACATGCGGCGGGAGAGGTTCATGGGACTAGCTCCTGTCGGGCCGACTATTGCAGCTTGATCGTCTGGGTCGCGCCGGCGGCCGGCAGGTCGAACTTGGCGGCGTCCCACTTGGCGGGGCCGAACTGGGCCGGGGCGCTGTTCGAGAAGGCGAAGGGCTCGGTTGGCATGCCGAACGGGTTCATGCCCATCTTCCCGTCGCCATCGACGTCGTGGAACATCTTGATGCCGTACTGGCCAGCCGGCAGCTCGAACGTGGTCGTGGCGGTATCGGCCGAGACGGGAACCATGCCGCTGGCAACGTTCTTGTCGGTGTCGTAACCGGCCTGGTCATAGACGGCGATCATCAGGGCGCCCTTGTGCTCCTGGATGTTGGTGACCGTCAGGGTAAGCTTGGCCTTGGCCGGGTCAGCGGCGGCGGAACCGGGGAACATGACAGCGGCGGCGACCAGCATGGCCGGGACCGGGGCGAGAAGGCCGAGGGCGGTTTCGAGGAGCGACAGGCGTTTCATTGGAGCGTCCTTTTATGTTTTTGCTTCGCATCAGAGCCGGTTTTGGTCCGGCGAGTGGAAGATCGGGCGCCTTGAGCAGTCCAACCACGCCAAATGCGCGAACCGCCTGTTTTGCTTCGTGAACTCCCGCGCTAAACCGTTCGCGAAGCGCGAAATGCATTCGCGAAACGCCAGTTAACGGGACTTGTAACGGTCAATGTCGGGGACACGTCCGACCTGGGTTGTGGATATCATCAAGTGGACGGCCATCTCGGTCGTCCTCGGGCTGATCTTTGCCTGGCTCGGCGTCTATCAGACCGGCGCGATCCCCTTCCCGGAACGGTTCGGCTACTGGACGGTCCTGATCGCCATCGGGGCGGGGACCAGCCTGATCATCACCCCCCTGCTGTTCGAGAAGTGGCTGGTGAAGTTCCACCCGGCCGTGCCGATCATGGCAGCGTCCGCCATCATCTCCCTGCCGATCACGGCGGGCATTGTGGCGATCGACGCCATCAGCGACGGGCAGGTTGCCGCCCCAAACTGGTGGGCCATCCAATATCTGTATGTTCTGGTAATTTCCGTGATCCTGACCACCGGGGCGTGGTTGGCGGACAGGTATCAGGACCAGAAGAAGGCGGCGGCTGATGCGGCCCTGGCGGCGGCGAGCGCGCCCGCTGCGGCGCCGACCGGGTCTGCTTTCGCGGATCGGCTACCGGTGAAGTTCCGCGCGGCGCAGGTCTATGCCGTATCGGCGGAGGACCACTATCTCCGCGTCCACACCAGCGCCGGGGAGACAATGATCCTGATGCGCCTCGCCGATGCTGTGCGCGAGCTGGCGGCGCTGGAGGGACAGCAGACGCATCGGTCGTGGTGGGTGGCGAAACAGGGTCTGGCCGATGTCGCCAAGGGCGATGGCAAGGTGACGTTGAAGCTGAAATCCGGGGCGGAAGCGCCCGTCAGCCGGACTTATCAGAAAGCCATCAAGGATGCTGGCTGGCTTTAGCCTTCGTAGTCGCTCTCGAAGGTGATGTCCGGCAGCGCGGCGCGGAGCTTTGGCAACAGCGCCCTTATCCGGTCCTTTAACGGCGGGTTGTCCTCATAGCCGAACATGGTGCGATCGGGTTCGACCGCCCTGCCGCTGGCGGGGTCGTTCCATGGGAAGGTGTCGTCATAGTCTTTGACCAGCTGCTCGATCTCGGCGCGCAGCTCCGGCGAAACATCCAGCATCTCCGCCTCGACCGGATAGCCAAAGCGCGCCTTGGCTTCGGCATCGTTCGCCCAGAGCAGGACGCCTGATCCCGCATCGAAGAACAGCCGCAGCAGCATGTCAGATCCGGTCGTGACGTTCCTGCGACGACAGCTTGTCGATCAGCTCAGCGACAAACCGGATGTGCGCGCGGAGGCGATAGAGATCGTCGGTATAGCTGACGGGCACTTCGACATTGCCGGTTTCGGCCTGAAGGTCGGCCAGCTTGGCGCGGACTTCGGTGCGTTCTTCCGGCGTATCGGCGGCGCGGCCTGCCGCTTCGAGCGCGCGCAGATCGTTGTACCAGACATAGATCTTGCGGCGGATGCGCCAGCGATAGAGCGGCGGGGCGGCTCGGACGAGCGGGATGATCAGCGTCACCAGCGGGATGATCAGCACCCAGGCGCGCTCGAGGAAGTTGGCGACGCTGTAGGGGAATATGCGGCGCAGGAAGCTGGGGCCGTTCTTGTAGTAGCGCTGCGCTTCATCCGAGATGTCGATGTCGGACAGATCCGGCGTCGGGAAACGGCCGGGGTCGGCGAGCAGCGAACCGGCGCTGTTGTCCTTGTAGGCCGTCTCGATCAGCAGCGACTGGATGGCGGGATGCAGATCGTCACGCACCACGATCTGCGCGGCGGGCGCGATCAGCATCACGTCGTCCTTCGGCAGGATCGCCGCGAGATCGATCACGCCGCGATAGAGCGGCACTTCGTCGAGATAGGGATGGCGGCGCGCCAGCGCATGCGCCTCGCGCATCGACATGAGTTGTACATTCCGGTCGGAGATCAGCCCGGAGATCCAGCCCGTCGTCGGCCCGGAGACAACCATCGCCGCATCAACCTCGCCCTTCTGCAGCGCTTCGGCCGCCGCCTGCCCTGCAAGCGGCACGGCGGTGTATGTGCCTTCAGCAACGCCGGCTTCAGTGAGCAGCAAGGTGGCGAGCACGCGGACGCCCGATCCTTCGGGACCGATCGCCACTTTAAGCCCGCGAAGATCCTGCAGTTCTTCCGCTTTGCGACCCGCGCGTGCGAACACCCAGAGCGGTTCGTAGAAGATCGCGCCCAGCGATTGCGCGCCATTGCTGCCGACATCGGCGGCGAGGCCCGTCTGCACGATGGCGATGTCCGCCTGCCGCGATTTCACACGGTTGAGGTTGTCGACCGAGCCATTGGTCGTCTGGACATCGACCTCGACGCCCTGCTCGCGCAATTCCTTCGCGTAGCTTTCCGCGGTGGCGGCATAGACGCCGCCAGATGCGCCGCCGGCGATCGTCACCTTCTTCGGCGGCGCGGGCGCCATGAAGAAGAACGCCACAGCAAGGCCGATCACGACGATGACAATCGGCGCGCCGTAGAATCTCAGGAACCGCTTCATGCCGGGTGACATGCCCGCACTCCCCACACAACGTCCGCACCACCCGCACACGGGAGCACACGCAACAAGGCGCGCACCCTAGGGAGCGTCGCGTGCGGCGTGAAGAGACATAAGCGCGACGCAATCTCCGCCGGCTTTGCCGCAATCGCCCTCAAGATGCCGCGCGGCGATTCCCAATTCCGCCTGCGCCCCCGCCTTTCCTGAAACCTCGCCGACAATCTGGACAGAAAGAGGGACGTTATGTCGGACTCGCCTATGCCTGCTCACCCAGAGGGGAGCGGATACGATATCGCGCGGCTTGTGCCGCAGAGATCGTTCGGACTGAAACTGATGCTGGTTTGCGCACTTGCCTTGTCGATGGCCGTACCGGCCGCCTTCGTTTACATGATCTTTTCGTCACGTGCGCTGAACGCAGAGGCCGCAATCTATGACGTAACATCGCTTCAGGCAGGCAATCAGAACCTGCTCGGGCCGGTGATCATCGTTCCCTATGAACGCGACACCGTCATCAGCGTGAACAGCATCAACAATACCAGCCAGGTGCGCACCACGCAGGGCCACGTGCTGCTTTACGCCGAAACAGGAAGGGTGACGGCAGATCTCAAGACCGAAATCCGCCGCCGCGGCCTGCAACAGGTGCCGGTGTTCACGACCAACGCCGCCTTCAAGGCGACGTTCAACCCTGCCCGCGTGACAACCGAAGCGCCCGGCGGCGCACGCATTCTCTGGAGCGAAGCGAAAATCCTCATGAATGTAAGCGATCTTCGCGGCGCGAAGGATGCGCAACTGACGGCCGGCGGACGGGCGCTCGAAATGGCGCCGATTGCGCTGAGCCGGCCGGAAGCAAACGGCCAGCGCGTGATCGGCGCGTTGCTCGGCTGGAACGGCGAACAGCTGCCCGGCGCGATGCAGGTCAACGCCACGCTAAATGTCACCGGCGCGCAGAACGTCTCGTTCGCAACCTTCGCGCGCGACACGACGATCGAACTCTCCGGCGACTGGCGCTCGCCCCGCTTCGACAGCGGCGTGCTGCCGGATACGCGGACAGTGACGAAGGAGGGCTTCTCCGCAAGCTGGCACATTCCGTTTCTTGCGCGCGGCGTGCCGGGCGCAGGCGCGGACATATGGTTCGACCAGCTGATGAGCCCCGGCGCGAGCCTGCTCAATGAAGCGAGCCCCTATCAGAGCGTGGAGCGCGCCCTGAAGTACGCGCCGATGTTCATCGGCCTCGTCTTCCTCACCTACTTCCTGTTCGAGGTGACGAGCGGCAAACGCGCCCACCCGGCGCAGTACATCCTTGTCGGACTTGCGCAGGTGATCTTCTACATGCTGCTGCTGGCGATCTCGGAAGTGCTGGGCTTCACGCTGGGCTTTTTGATCGCGGCGGTTGCGACGGTGATGGCGCTGTCGCTTTATGCGGGATCAGTGTTTGCCTCACGCATGGCGATGGCAAAGGCGCTGGGCGTGTTCGCGACACTCTATGCGCTGATCTACGTGCTGCTGCGGCAGGAAGATTACGCCCTGCTCGTCGGCTCGATTGCTTCCTTCCTTGCGATTGCGGGCACGATGTTCATGACGCGTAATCTCGACTGGTACGGCGTTGGCCGCATGACGGTCCGTCGCGACCGCGAGCCGGATGACGACGACAGCAACAGCGATGCGCTGCCTGATCCGGTCTAATAGCTACGTCTGAT
The DNA here is from genome assembly GCA_965229115.1 of Hyphomonadaceae bacterium. Taxonomy (GTDB): domain Bacteria; phylum Pseudomonadota; class Alphaproteobacteria; order Caulobacterales; family Hyphomonadaceae; genus UBA7672. The sequence continues at coordinate 3,585,372 of CBDDIR010000003.1, forward strand.
GCGATTGGGGCGGGCCTTGCGGTCCGCCCCTTTTGCTATTCCGCCTTCAGCGGCTCGAATGGCTTGTCCGGATCTTTCGGCAGGACGTTCTCCACGTATTCGCGCACGTGATCGGTCACGGCCTGCGGGTCGCCGGCGAGGTGTTCCCAGGGGATCTGTTTGCCGAAGGTGAGATGGAATTTGTCGCCCTGCTTGTTCAGCAGCTCGTGGAACAGGGTGATGTCGCGCAGTTCGCGGTTGAGGCCACAGAAACGGTAATAGAGGTCCGAGTTCTTGCCGTTGATATGCAGCGGCGTGAGCGGCGCCTTGTTCTTGCGGGCGAGCGTGACGGCGGTCGGCAGCCAGGGTTCGTCCACCAGCTTGCCATTGCGCATCTGCGCGAGCGCGCCCGACGGGAAGATGATCAAAAGACGTTCCGAGGAGAACGTCGCCCCTGCCCGGCGCAGCGTCTCCTTCGTTTTCGCGATCGTGCGTTTGTCCTGCACCCACTCGACCGGGATGATGACTTCGACGAAGCGCGGATTGATCCGGCACGCATCGGCGTTCGCCATGATCTCCACATCGGTACGCACCGACTTGAGTGCTGCCAGCACGATAGAGCCGTCAGCCAGTCCGGTGGGATGATTGGAGACAATCACTGCCCGCCCCTTGGGCGGCACGCGATCAAGACCGGTCGACGTAACGTGCAGGTCAAGCGCCTTGTCGAGATACGCAAAACACGCATCGCCCGACGTCAGCGTCTTGATCTCATCGGCCCAGCGCAGCGCCTTGCGATAGCCGAGCATCGAATAAAGAACAGGACGAACAACAGGCCATGACCAATGCTTGACCCATGTGGGACAGCGTTCCTCAATCATGATGTCGACGATATGCGCGTCGCTCTTCTCGGGATCGATGAAGGCGGCAAGGCCTCGATCAGCGACTTCTGGGTTTTCGACCATAATTTTTCCCACCCACGACGTGAGTAAGCAATCTGGACTTACCTGTTAACCCTTCGTAACAGATACCGCGCGAAAACTACTTGAAGAGTTTTTCGCTACTGCGAAACGTGTCACCGGGGAATTCAAGCCGTAGCCGCCTTTGGTCGGGAGGGCAGCGGCGTAGACTATCCTGACTTGGGGGAAGTGCATGAAAGTCCTGTGGGTGGAAGATCACGCCCGTGCGGGCGAACTGCTTGCGGCGGCTGCCGCGGCGGCATCGCGCAAGCGCTACGGCATCGATCTGGTCATCGCGACGTCCCTGCTGGACGCCGAGCGCAAGCTGCGGCTCGAGCGGTTCGACCTTGTCGTGATCGACCTCATGCTTCCCGACTCGGCCGATGAGGACGCGACCGTCACGCGCATCGCCAGCATGGGCAAATTCCGCGTCGCCGTCGTCTCCGGCAGCGACAAGCGGGACGAGGTTGTGAAGAGCCTCACGCGCGCTGGCGTCGATTGCTCGCCCAATGCAGTCGGCAAGGAAAACCTGCCGCTGGCAGATTTCGTGCGCCGTCCGGAGCTGTTCCGGGACTTCATCCATTCGCTGATGCCACAAGCGGGCGCTGCGAAAGCTGCGGGCTAGGCGCGACTTCCAAATTTCTGCCGTGATCGTGCTGGAAGCTCCTTTCCGACAAGGGGGAGCAGCCATGAGATTTGCGGTGTTGAGCGCGCTGGCGATGATCGCCGCGATGCCGGCGGTCGCCCAGGCGCCGGACGATGACGCGAAGGTCCGCGCCGTGGTTGCGGCGTGGTACGAGCACGTCGCCGATCCCAAGGCCAAGCCGCCCTACCGTCTGATGGCGCCCGGCGGCGTCGATGCTGGGCCCGGCTATGCCGAGATCCCCTATATCCCGCCCGAGAAGCGCAGCGCGGCGGCCTATAACGGCCCGACGATCAACAACGAGATGGTCGCGAGAGCCATGCGGTTTTCCTACGAGATCGACCGCATCGTGCTGAACCCCGATCTCGCCAAGGTCGATGTCTGGGAGCGCGGCTATTTCTATGCCTCCGCCGCGCAGAAAACCTACGAGCTCGCCGTCAACACGATGTTCGTGCTCGAGAAGCGGCCGGACGGGGCGTGGAAAATCCTTCTCCATGAGGGCCACAGCGAAGGCATCCCGCCCAACAAGATCACCAACCCGATGCCTGACCTGCGCGCCGAGTATTACGCCAAATGCGGCGCCGCCTGCGATCCCGTAGCGGACGCGAAGAAGGCGAAAGAGTTCTAGGCGCTGAGCTTTTCGGCCCCGCGACGCGAAACCGCTTTCCTGTCGGCGTGAAATCCCGCTATCGCGGGCGGGCATGACGAAGGTCAAACAGCTTTATGCGGCGCGGGTTTCAGCCGGCCAGATTTCGCCTGACCCGGCGCAGGCCGAGGCTGTCGAGCGGCTGGACGATCTGGCCAAGCGCTTGAGCGGATCGCGCAGCTGGTTCGGCGGTTCAGCCAAAGTGCGTGGTCTCTACATCTGGGGCTCGGTCGGCCGCGGCAAGTCCATGCTGATGGACCTGTTCTTCGAAGCGGCGCCCGTGAAGGCCAAGCGGCGCACGCACTTCCACGATTTCATGCTGGAGACGCACGCCTTCATCTTCGAATGGCGCAAGCTGTCTCACGCGGAGAAGAAGAAGCATCCCGCGCACGTCCACAACGCAGGCGATGATCCGATTGCGCCTGCAGCCAAGCACATTGCGGATCAGGCCAGCCTGCTCTGCTTCGACGAATTCCACGTCACGCAGATTGCCGACGCGATGATCCTCGGCCGCCTGTTCGAACAGCTGTTCGAGCGCGGCGTGACCATCGTGGCGACGTCTAACCGCAAGCCGAGCGCGCTCTATACCGACGGCATCAACCGCCAGCTCTTCCTGCCCTTCATCAAGCGGCTGGAAGAAGAGCTCGACGTGATCGAACTGAAATCATCGCGCGATTATCGCCTCGACCGACTGGTAGCGGCGCCGGTTTATTATTCACCGCTCGGCCCTGCTTCAGACAAGGCAATGGATGAGGCGTTCAGGCGCCTCACCGCTGGCGCGGCGCCCTCCTCCGAAACGCTGGATGTTCACGGCCGCTCTTTAAAAGTGGCGAGGCAGGCGATGGGTGTGGCGCGGTTTGAGTTCGACGAACTGTGCAAGCAGCCGCTGGGCGCCGCCGACTATCTCACGCTCGCGCGGCACTATCCCACCATTCTCGTCGACCATGTTCCCAAGATGGGTCTGGATGAGCGCAACTGGGCGGCGCGTTTCGTCACGTTCGTCGATGCGCTGTACGAGTCCAAGACCAAGCTGGTCATGTCGGCCGATGCGCAACCGGATGACATCTATGTCGCCGGCGATGGCGCGTTCGAATTCCAGCGCACGGCCAGCCGTCTGCACGAGATGCGCTCGGCTGATTATCTCGCCGCCGAACGCGAGACGGCTGCGGAGCCCGCGAAATGAACGACCCCGTGCTTGACCGCATCTCGGACGCGCTCGACCTGTTCAATGCAGGTCGCCGCGCCGAAGCGCGTTCTGTATTCGCCGCGATATGGTCGGAGATCGAGGACGAAGGTGATCCTTTCCATCAATGCGTGCTCAGCCACTACATGGCGAATGCGCAGGACGACATGGAGCAGGAGCTGATCTGGAACCGTCGCGCGCTCAGCGCCGCCGACAGCATCGTCAAGGATCGCCCCGATGTGGCCAGCCTCAGCGTGCTGAGCCTCTATCCTGCCCTGCACCTCAACCTTGCCGATGCACTGTTCCGCTCTGGCGATATTCCGGGCGCGAGCCGACAGATCGCCCTGGCGCGCCAGGCCAGCGATGGCCTTAAACAGGACAGCCATGGCGAGCAGGTGCGTGGCGCTATCGAAAGCCTAGCGGCGCGCATTCCGGTCGCCTAATCCAGAGCAAGATTTAGGTTCCCGCATCTGCAGCAAATCGACCTGCGGCGTGGCAGGATTAACGCAACCGGCACGTAACGGGCGCGTTGCTTTCCCATGCCGCACAACATTGCATCCTTCTTTGACTCCTACGCCAACCTCTACAACCGAGCGCTTGCTGGAGAGAGTGTGTTTGGCGACATCGCAGCCCAGTTCTCGCCGCGCTTCATTGCGGCTGGGCCGGAGAAAATCCTGACGGGCAAACCGGACGCTGCCCTACGGCGTCAGCTGACGAAGATGTATGATTTCTACCGCTCGATCGGCACGAAGAAGATGACGGCAAAGCGGGTCGAAACAACGCCAATCGACGCCAGCCACGTGATGGCCAAGGTCTTCTATTGCGGCGAGTACCGCAAGGAAGATGGCTCCGAGTTGAAGATCCCGTTCGACATCACCTACTTCCTGGATGTCTCGACAACCAAGCCGAAGATTTTCGGGTTCGTTGCGGGCGATGAGATGGCGCTCTACCGCCAGCATGGGCTCGTCCCGAGCAAGGACGCGGAAGCGGCTAAGGCCAGACCAAAACCCAAGGTGAGCCGCAAGCCAGAGGCCGGCCCGGACGAACAACCACAGCGTCTCCATTGACTTGAAGCCCGATTGGGATTCAGCGTAGCGCCGGGCTGAACCGGGGCGACGTCCAATGAAATCGGGTCTTGTATTGCTGGCGTGCGCGCTGATCGCGGGCGGTGGCTTTGCTTATGCTCAGAAGTATGACGCGCATGACGTGGTGAAGGGGCTCATAGCGGACACGGCATCCGAAGATGAGACGCTGGTCGGCGACATGCTCTCCGGCGAATTGTCGGATGAAGAAGCTGCCATCTTCTCCGTGCCGATCGACCCCGCCAAAAGCTACATGATCTACGCAACGTGCGACAGCTCTTGCATCGATCTCGATACCGTCCTTCTCGACAAGGCTGGAAACATTATCGACAGCGATGATAGCGATGACGACGTTCCCATCATCTCTGTCGGACCGGGCGAGGCCGGCGACCAGCTGAACCTTCGCGTCGAGATGCAGACCTGCATCGAAGACAAATGCGTCTGGGCGCTTGGCGTTTACGAGCAGCTGTGAGGGCCATGCGTTTGCGCAGACTCATATTCGTGGGCGCCGCACTCGCCGCCGCCATCGCCGTTCCGGCGGGCGCCGGCAAGATCACGCCGGAGTCCACCAAGGAGATCCGCGACCTGCTGACCATGGTCGGCAATATCTATGGCCCCGAAGTCGGCGAGACGCGGTTTGGCGAGCTTGGGGCCGGCCAGATCATTTCGCTGCCGTTCGAAGGCGACGCCACGGTCGAATACTATGTGAACGTCATTTGCGACGACGACTGCGAGAATGTGGATCTCGCCGCGTCCGACGCTGACGGCATGGAAATCGACACGGACGATGCCGACGACAATGCGCCGGTGCTCAATATCCAGGCTTCGGAATACCGCTCAGTGCTGGACAAGCCAAAGGGCATTTCGCGCCCCATCACGCTGGAAATCCGGATGAAGGCCTGCAAGGCCGAAACATGCGCCTATGGGCTGCGTATCAGCGCTGTGAACTAGACTGTTTCCAAGCCGCATTGCCCCTTGGCCCTGCTTGCGCTAACGGTCCGCGCGAGATTTCCGGGGCGAGAATGTTCGGCTGGTTCAAGGGCGACAAGAAGAAGAGCGCGGCCAAGCCGCCTGCTTCCGTATCTCCCGCCGCCAGCCGGCCTGAATCGCCGCCCTCGCCACCCGTTCAACAACCCGCACCGCAACCTGTGCCTGCCGCACAACCTACAGGAGACGACCCCATGGCCCGCAAGAAGATCGCGCTTATCGGCGCCGGCATGATTGGCGGCACGCTCGCCCACGTCTGCTCGCGTGAAGAACTGGGCGACATCGTCCTGGTCGACATGAAAGGCGGCATTGCCAAGGGCAAGGCGCTGGACATCGCCGAAGCCGCCGCCGTGTACGGCAAGGACGGCAAGCTCTCGGGCGGTTCGCTCGAAGAGTACTCGGTCATCCAGGGTTCGGACGTCATCATCGTCACCGCCGGCGTGCCGCGCAAACCGGGCATGAGCCGCGATGACCTTATCGGCATCAACCTCGGCGTCATGAAGTCGGTCGGCGCTGCGATCGCCCAGTACGCTCCGAAAGCCTTCGTCATCTGCATCACCAACCCGCTCGATGCGATGGTGTGGGCGCTGCAGAAGTTCTCGGGCCTCCCGGCTAGCCACGTTGTCGGCATGGCCGGCGTGCTCGACTCGGCGCGCTTCGCCTACTTCCTCTCGGAAAAAACCGGCATCTCGGTTGAAGACGTGAAAGCCTGGACGCTGGGCGGCCACGGCGACGACATGGTGCCGATGGTGCGCCACTCCTCGATCGGCGGCGTGCCGCTTCCCGAGTGCATCAAGCAGGGCTTCTTCACGCAGGAAGAACTCGACGCGATGGTGAAGCGTACGCGCGGCGGCGGCGGCGAGATCGTTGCCCTGCTCGAAACCGGCTCGGCCTTCTACGCGCCGGCTGAATCGGCTGTCGCCATGGCGAAGTCGTACCTCAAGGACAAGAAGCGCGTCCTGCCGGTCGCCGCTAACCTGACCGGCCAGTATGGCGTGTCGGATCTCTATGTCGGCGTGCCGTGCGTCATCGGCGCTGGCGGCGTCGAGAAGATCGTCGAGTTCGAACTGAACGGCGACGAGAAGGCGATGTTCGAGAAGTCCGTCGGCGCCGTCCGCGGCCTGCTCGACGCCTGCAAGAAGCTCGAGCCGTCGCTGGCCTAAGGCCAACGCCAACTCCGAATAGCGAAACGCCTCCCTCGCGGGAGGCGTTTTTGTTTGTGGGCTATGGTTTGACGCTGACCAGTTCGATCTCGAAGATCAGGTCGGCGGCGGGCGGGATCGGACCCTTGCCGCCCGGCCCGTAGGCGAGCTGGTAGGGCAGATAGGCAAGCCAGCGATCGCCCGGCTTCATCAGCTTCAGCACTTCCGAGAAGCCATCGACGACAGCGGCGACCGGGAAGGTCGCGCTCTCGCCGCGCTCGAACGCGCTATCGAAAGCGGGACCACCTGCATCGAGGCGGCCTTCGTAGAACACTTCCGCCTGCTCGTTCGCTTTCGGCGGCACGCCGTCAGCGGGACCGGAAGCGAGCACGACGTATTCAACGCCCGACCCCGTCTTCACGACTTCCGGCAGATCGTGCTTCCACGGCACGTACTTCGCCCACGCAGCGGCATCGGCCGCCTTGGCGCCGGCGGCGGGAGCTGGCGCTGCAGCGCCTTCCGGCGTCGGCGCAGGCGTTGCCGGCGTGTTGGCTTCACCGCAGGCGGCGAATGCGAGAGCGGCGGCGATTGTAAGGAGAATGCGCATGTTCAATCCTACTCGACGCCGACCATGAGAATTTCGAACAAGAGGTCAGCGTTCGGCGGGATGGCGCCGCCAGCGCCACGCGCGCCATAGCCGAGCTTGGACGGAATGAAGACCAGCCAATGATCGCCCGGCTTCATCAGGGTGAGCGCTTCGGAGAAGCCCGGCACCACGGCGGCGACCAGGAAGGTTTCCGTCTGCCCACGCTCGAACGCTGAGTCGAACGCATCGCCGCCCGAATTGAGACGGCCTTCGTAGAACACTTCCGCATCCTGATCCTTGGTCGGCGGCACGCCGCCGGCCTTGCCTTCCGCGATCACGATGTATTCGAGGCCCGAGCCCGTCTTCTTCACGTCAGGGCTGGCGCTGTTCCACGGCGAATATTTCGACCAGGCGGAAGCGTTCGACGGGGGAGGTGTCATGGTTTTCTTCATCTCGATTTCAAAGACCAGATCGGAATTGGGCGGAATGTCAGGGCCAGCGCCCTTCTCGCCATAACCTAGCTTGGAAGGAATATACACCAACCAGGAATCGCCGGGCCGCATCTTGTTGAGCGCTTCGGCAAAGCCATCGATCACCAGCGAGATCGGAAACTCCGCCACCTCGTTGCGTTCGAAGGACGAGTCGAAGACCTTGGCCGGGTTCGCGTTGAGGCGGCCTTCATAGTGGATCTGGGCCGTGGCGTTCTTGCCCGGCAGCTCGCCGTCAGCAGGGCCCGAAGCCAGCACGATGTATTCCACGCCCGTGCCGGTTTTCACGACGTTCTTCGTGTCGCTCTTCCACGGCACATAGCGGGCCCAGGCGGCGGTGTCGGCGGCGTCTGCGGTCGGGGTGAGTTCGGCGGGGCCGAACCAGCTGGAGCATCCGGACAGGGCCGTCAGGGCGGCGGCGGCGAAGATGGGTCGAAGCATGGCGGTGTCCCTGATGTTTCGCCGAGGCTTAGAGCGGTTTTGCGTGGCCGTCGATGATGCTTGGCCGCAACAGGTTGGCGTGCGACATGGCGGGTTCAATATCCGGGGAGGACACAGCGCATGACTTCTCGCCTCGATACCGTGATCGAAACGCCGCGGCTGATCCTGCGCGTGCCGAGCCTGAAGGAGTTCGAGCCGTGGTGCGCCTACATGGCCGACGAAGAGGCCGCGCAATATATCGGCAAGGCGCAGCCGCCGTCTGTCGTGTGGCGCGGCATCTGCTCGATGGTTGGGTCGTGGCATCTCGAAGGCTTCGCGATGTTTTCGGTGTTCGAGAAAAACACGGGGAGATGGGTTGGTCGCGTGGGCCCGTGGCGGCCGCATCAATGGCCGGGCGATGAGGTTGGCTGGGGCGTGATCCGCGATGTGTGGGGCAAGGGCTATGCGCTTGAAGCCGCCGTCGCCTCGATGGACTTCGCCGTCGACGTGTTGGGGTGGACCAACATCATCCACTCGATCCATCCGGAGAATGTCGCCTCGCAGAAGCTGGCGCAGCGTCTCGGATCGGTGAACCGTGGACCGGGGCGGATGCCCCCGCCCTATCAGAATGATCCGGTCGACCTGTGGGGCCAGACCGATGTGGAATGGAAAGCGCGGCGCGCTACGATCTGGGAGTCGCTGAAACGGTGAGGCCGGCGGCGCCATTGAGCGCGTAGGGGTGGATGAAGCCTTGCACCTGATAGGTGCGGCCGCCCCAGTATCCGCCGGGCACATGCCAGACGCGCACCTGCGACCAGTCATTGTCGGGCGAGACATCGGCGACGGGCACGTTGATGCTGACTTCGCCGCCGCGCATCCAGTTGGCGTGATCGACGCGGATCATGCGCTCGTTGATGATCTCCTTCACGACGGAGACGTGGCCACGGCGTTCGTCGTTCCAGCCACGCAACACGAGGACGGAGCCTTCGGCCGGCCTGCCCGAGCGGACGTATTTTCCATCGGCTTGCGCCCACCACGTGACGGCGTCGCCCCAGATCTGCACGCCGGAAATGTTGCGCGCGTAGGGCACGCATTCGGAGGGCGGCTGGTCGGTGAGGATGAAGGGCGTCGAGGTATCGGGCGCTGACGGAAGTGTCGGCGGCGGAATGGTGCGCGGCGTTGCGGCGGCTGCTGCGGGCGGGCGCACGTTTGCGTAGGCGATCGGCGCGGGGCGCGAGGAGGCGCAGGCGGACGCGAAGAGCGCGAGCAGGCCGATGGCCGCCGCCTTCATCGCGATGATCCGTCCCGCTGGTCTCATGGTGGCGGAGAATGTGCACGATTCCATGAGCGTCAGATGAATGGATTGTTGGAGAGGTTAGCAAGAGGTTGATCGGGTTTGGGTGGGGAGTTGGTTTGCTTGGGTTTTTGACACGCGGGCGCTGCCTCGCGGGGTGGCGAGTTGCTGCAGTTTTGCGGTGGCGCGCTGGATTAGTTCAGCGCGGGGGTGGCGGTGGTTTCACCGCTTGTTGCGGCGGAGATGGCGTGCGCCCCCTCCGTCTTGCGCGCTAGAACGCGCAATCCACCTCCCCCACTCTTCGAGTGGTGGAGGCAATTCCCCTTCGTCGCGCGCATTGGAGCGCGGTTTGCCTCCATCAGTGCGGAGCACTGGGGGAGGTGGATCGCTTGGCGTGAGCCAAGCGAGACGGAGGGGGTGGGTGTTTGGCTCACGGTGGTGAGCACGCGCTCGTCCTTCGACGGACGCGCAGCGGAGCTGCGCTGCTCAGGATGAGCGCTATAGGGAGGGCTGCGGTGTTGCGCAGCTGGCGTTGGTTCCTGTTGTTGGGTGTCGGTCTTCGCTTGGGGCAGATCGGCAGGCGTGGGCTGTGTGGCATTCACAGCTTCACGGCGGCAAAGCATCTGAAGCGTTGAAGCGACGTGGAGCACGAGCATCGCAAAAGCGCGCAGCACAGCTGTCAGCAAGAGCTGAGGAAGCTGCGGGGTTACCAGCCCAGTTTGCGCGTGTTTGTGTCGTGTCATGGGCCAGAGAATAACCCTGGCCCACGGCCACGTAGAATCTGCGTGTGCGTATCCCCCAACCTTTCGCGCTAGTGCGCTGAGATTGTTTGGGATGATTTTTGGCCGTCCTACAGTTTGGGACCGCTCCATCCCTCAATTCCGGCCTCAGCCCGGACCCGTCTCCACCGCTGCGTACTGCTGCGAGCCGTAGCCCAGCATGCGTTTGCGTTGTTCGCTGCGGGGGTCGTTTTCGACGCGGGGGCCTTTGGGGGATTCGTCCCACATCATGGTTGGGCGCGTGGTCGAATTGTATTTCGGCCAGCTTGGGGTCTTGCCGCCATTGGGATCGCCGACGGCTGCGAAGTTGGCCCAGGCGCCGCTCATGCGGTCGGCGAGGTTTTGCGCGTTGGCGGTGGGTTCGCCGCCGATGCTGGTGGCTTTGCCGAGCGTGTCGAAGACGAAGGGGATCTCGCTGGCGTGGGGAACGTGATAGCGGCCGCCCTCCAACGGTGTCTCGCGGTAGAATTGATAGACCCAGATGGGGGCCTTGTTCTGATCCGCCTTGCGGCCGGCGAGGATGGTGGAGTCGAGGAAGTAACCGCGATCCGTAGAGGTCATGTAGAGGATCTCGTCGCGCTTCGCGTTCGGATAGAGGCGGCGGTACATCGCGATGGTTTCGGCGGACTCGCCCGTGGGCACGAGCTGGCTGACGCGTTTGACCAGATCATCCTCTGTGAGGTTCACGATGGCCGGGTCGCCGCCCATGAAGACGGAGGCTTCGGTGCGGTTGGAGCCGACGATCATGGGCACGTTGGCGGAGATGGCGGGCGCGCCGGGATCGAAGGGATGGCTTGGGAAGCTCGGCGAGCCGATGACGGGGCGAAACTGGCCCGTGGACGCCGTTGCGCCGGGGACGGCGGCGAGCATCTGATCCATTGAGAGCGATTGCAGTTTCTCGATCTCGTTCTTGCCGACGTTTACCGCTTTCAGGAACAGCTCGGTGCGCTTCATCGCGGTTTCGGGCGTGTCGAGGCGGAGTTGCGAGCCGGACTGGACCACGCAGCGATGGAACAGGCCCTGCGCGGGCGGCATCGCCATCATGCTCGACGTTTTGCGGGCGCCGCCGCTTTCGCCATAGATCATCACGCGCGAGGCATCGCCGCCGAAGGCTGCGATATTGTCCTTCACCCACTGCAATGCGAGGACGCAATCGAGCATGCCGACGCTGGCCGCATCCTTCCACTCACCGCCGCCGAGATCACCGAGATAGAGATAGCCGAAGACGTTGAGGCGGTGGTTGATGGTAACGATCACCACATCCTGCTTCTGCGCCATGCGTACGCCGTCATACCAGGCGGAGGAGCCTGAGCCGGACGAGAAGCCGCCGCCGTGCAGCCAGACGAGGACCGGGCGCTTGGCGGTGTCGGTTGCGGGCGTCCAGACGTTGAGGACGAGGCAGTCTTCCGATTGGGCGCCGGTGGGGTTGTTATTGATCAGCGGCGGGGGAAGCTTCGGATCGCGCGGCGGCAGCGGCGGCGCGTTGGAGGGACGGCCCTGCGGCGTGGGCGGACCGTAGGCGATGGTTTCCTTGACGCCGGTCCACGGCGCAGGCGGGCGCGGCGCGCGGAAGCGGCCCTGCCCGGCGGTCGAGGCGCCATAGGGGATGCCTTTGAAAACCTTCACGCCGCCCTCGGTGAGGCCCTGCACTTTTCCGGCGTTGGTGGTGACGATGGGCTGGCCGCTGGGGCTGGTTTCGGCGAGCGGCGTGGCGCAGGCGGCGAGGCCGCCGGCAAGGCCCGTAAGCATGAGTGTGCGACGGTTCAGGCTGGTCATCTTGTCTCTCCCGGTATGGCCTTTTTTTTTGGGAGGGTGACGTGGTGGCGACGCGGCGTCAAATGACGGCGCCAAGTCCTGATACAAACCGGTGTGATGGGGGGTGTGATGGCCGGTGCGATAGCGAGTGTGATGGCGAAACAATCTCGCGGGAAAAGGTCGCACTGCGCTTGCTGCGAGTTTGAGGTTTCGGGCGGACGAGGAAGGGGCTAAGCCTTGGCCAACGCCGGGCCCCCGCAGCCCGGCCGGATCGGGACCGCATACAGACAATAATTACGGACCCGCGTGGGGTGGCGAGATGTTGGTACGCATTCTTCAGTTCGTGATCGGCGCTATGCTGGCCGGAGGCGGCGGGTATCTCGCCTGGACGCACCGCACGGCGGGCATGAACGTGTTTCCGCCGGAAGCGGGAATGCCGTGGCTGGTGATCGCCGGCGTGCTGGGCCTTTGCGCGGGCGTGGTGTTTCTGGTGAGCGCGGTGCATCCGCGGCCGAACACGCGCGCACTCGCGGAGGCGAGAGCCAAGCGGCGCGACGAGACGCTGGGCGCGGCGGAGGCTTACTATTCATCGAAGGAAGCGCGTCGCGATCGGGCTGCGGATAGCGACTGGCGGTCTGGCGATATTGCGCCGCCGGCAGCGCCCGTGCCGCCGCCTGCGCCTGAGCCGGTGAAGATGGTGGAGCCGGTGCGGGTTGCTACGCCAGTTGCGCCAGTTCCTGCGCCGGAGAAGGTGGTAGAGAAGGCGCCGGAAAAACCGCCAGAGAAGCCCAAGGTGGTTGAGGCGGTGGTTGCGCCCGTGGCTCCAGTGGCGGCGCCTGCTCCCGTCACGCCGGTTGTGGCGCCGAGCCCTGCTCCTGCTCCTGTCGCGGCCCCTGCTCCTGCGCCCGTGCAGACATTGACGCCGGCACCGGCTGCGAAGCCGGTGGCCACGTCTGCGCCGCCAGAGCCCATGATGCCGCCGCTGTTCCCGTCGACTGCGACACTGGCGCCGATACCGGCTGCGAGCGAGCCACCGCCTGCTGCACCGCTTGAGAAGCCTGCCGAGAAACCAGTGGGGGTGGAAAAGCCAGCTGCAGCTACGACCGCGCCTGCCAACGCGTTCGGCGCAATCCGGACCGCGATTGCGGCGGGCAAGCTGGACGAAGCCGAGAAGCTGCTGAATGCCGGGCGCGAGACGGCGCAGGGGCTTGAGCTGGCGGAGCTGACCGGGCTGGCGGGCGACCACGCTGCTGCGGCGGGACGCCTGAGCAATGCGAAGTGGCTGTGGCGACTGTCGCTCAAGCGCTTTGGCGAGTTGAGCGCTATGGATACGCCGGCAGCGCAGGCCGTGGCCGAGAGCCTGCGGGTGGCGGGCTAGGTTTCAGGACAAGCTGCGGAAAAAAAACGGGCCGGACTGTTTCCAGTCCGGCCCGGTCTGATCACGCACAACCGATTGGTTGGCAGCGTGGATATTAGCGCGAGATACGCAGGCGGTTGATCGAGACCGCGATGTCCTTGAACGCCTGTTCGAGTTCCGTGGTGTCGTTCGCGAGGAAGGCGTATTGCGGGCCCGTGGCGCAGGCCAGCAGGAAGTCGTCGCTGTACTGCGCGGTGTTGATCTCGAGACCCACCGTATAGATGATGATGTTCTGCGCTTTCATGGCGTCGCAGATCTTGCGGGCCTGACGGAAAGAGGCGCTCGGGCCGGGCACGTCGCTCGGCATGTGCGGGGTGCAATCGCTCGAGCTGTAGAGACCGTCGCAGGTTTGCGTGTTGAACTCACCGTCGGTCATCAGGATGGCGATCTTGGCGAGTTCGCGCGTGCCGTAGTCGAGCGGCTTGTTTTCGGCTTCGGCGTTCCAGACGCTCGCGAAGTTCGGCGAGAGCATGTACCAGGCCCAGCCGATGCCGAGCTGGCCAGCCGTGTTGCCGCCGGTCGACAGGGCGTTGATGTGCGCGTTGAGGCGCGTCTTGTTGGACGTCATCGGCGTGACGTAGTTGGTGCGCGTGCACGTGCCGTTCGACGTGTAGTTGATGCCGAGCGGCGCGGTGGCGGGGGCGACGTCGGTGTAGCGGTCGTTGCCGTAGCGCTCGACGATGCAGGGGCTGGCCGGCCAGACGCGGGTGGTTCCCGAGAGCGTGTAGCCGAGCTTTGCGCAGCCATAGTTGAGGCATTGCATCGTGCCGCCGGAGGTCCAGTCAGCCGCCTGGTTGGAGATGCTGGGGCCGGTGTCGGTGAGCGTGAGAACCGAGCCGTTCTTGTCGTTGATCTTCCACAGGACTTTCGACGGCGAGGAGGAGGCGTTGTTGAGGCCGGTCGGGCCGACAATGCCAGCCAGTTCGACGGACTCGCCGACGTTCATGCCGTTGTCGTTGACGGTGATGCGCGTGTTGCACGTGGAGAGCGCGCACTTCGCAGTGTAACCCGTCGTGGACGTGGTCCAGTCCTTGTAGTTCTTGCCGTTGCCCGGCAGGTAGAAGACCGTACCGCTCGGGTTTTCGATGTCCCAGTGCGTGTTCACCGCATTGAGCGCCGACGTTCCCGAGTTGGCTTCCGTGATGCCCCACAGCGCGACATAGTCGCTGGTCGAGAAGCCGTGGTTGGCTGTCGTGGTGACGCGATAGCGGCAGTTGGACACGAGGCACTCGGACGCCGTGCCGTTCGTGCTGGCCGAACCGGTAAAGCTCGGGCCGTTGGAGTCCGCGAGAATGAACGAGTAGGAGCTCGGGATCGGCGTGACGACCCAGGTTGTGGTCGCGGAGTTGTTGATGCCGCTGAAGCCGCCGGTGACTCCGGTGATGTTGACCAGGCTGCCATCCGTATCGCCGAGGTCGGACGAGGTCGTGACGACGACGTTGCAATCCTTGTCGTAGCAGCGTTGGACCGTGGCGCTAGACGTGCCGCTGGCAGGAGCCGAGATCCAGCTGCCGTTCGAGCGATCCTTCAGCTGGAAGGTCTTGTTGCCGAGATAGCTGATCTGGAAGATCGTGTTGTTCTGCGACGAATAGTTGCCGCTTGTGCCCGTGAGGCGCACGTACTGGCCATCGCTGTAGCCGTGGTTGCTGCTGGTCGTAACGCGAATGCGGCCGCTGTCCACCGACAGCGTGGCGCCCGTTTGCGCAGCGCCCCAGCGCCAGTCGACGCTGCTGATCGACTTGCCGCCGGCGGTGGTGCGCCAGCCGGCCTGGGAGATCGTCTTGTTCGTGTTGCTGGCCGCGCGCCAGGAGGCGCCGGAGATTGGCTTTGTTCCAACCAGCGGGCCGCGCAGCTGGTCAAGCGCTGCGGCGGGCACGAAGCCTTTCGGGCTGGACGCGAGATCGAGGTTGATCGCCTGCGACCAAGGAACGATCGCCACCTTCGAGAAGAACGGCGCCTGCACATCGTTCACGACTTCGGAAACGAGGATCTTGGCCGCGTTCTTCAGGCCGTTCATGCGCGACGTGCTCATCGAGCCGGTGATGTCGAGCGCCAGCGCGATTTCGAGGTTGCTGCCGCCGCGCTTCACTTCGCTTTCGGCGTTGATGGTGACGGTGGGCTGGCCCACGATCGGCATGAAGTAGGTGTTGATCTTGACCGAACCCTTGAGGACGATCGTGTCGTCGACCGACGACATGTTGAGAACGATCGGGCCGGTGTGTTCGGTGCGGAAGTTCTTCTCGACGAACTTGGCGGCGACGGCGTTAAGGTCGGTGCCCTGGTTCTGGAGCGTCGAGCCGACAGCCAGCGCGGCGGCGTCGAGCGCGGATGCGAGTTCAAAGCGCGCGAGGAATGCGCGGCCGCCGTCGATGGCGAGACCCGTGCAGATCGTCAGCGGAACCGCCATGAGAGCGAACTGCATGGCGAAGGCGCCACGCTTGTTGCTGATCAGCTTGCCAATAGACCGGAACATAACGTTCTCGCTTTCCCTAGGCGCGCCTTGGCGCGCCCCCTACCCCAATCAGGCCCCGTCGAAATATTTGACCGATCCGCCATCGTCGGTCTTGCCATCAAGCGCCACGAGACGTTCGACGCGCGGACGGGCGTAAGCCGACCGTTCGACGTTCATCGTGCTGCCGCCGAACAGATCGGTGAGGACGGATTTATACGAATAGCGGACGCCGACGCGGATCACCGACTCGTTGGTGAGGCCCATGCCGTCGGACTCGGAAAGATTGAACGAGACCGCCGTGCCGGCTACGCGGCGCCACAGGATCTTCGGCGTGGCGGTCGAACCGGTGAAGCCGATCGAGGAGACGTCGAGATCAATCTGCGAGCTCATGTCGACTGGCTTCATCATGAAGACCGAAGCCTTGCGCATTTCGGTGAGCGAGCCGGTCGACAGCGCGGGATCGCGCGAGACGAGGTCTGCGATCTGGTGAACGTAGCGCGTCGCCTCTTCCGCGGCGCGGAAGCGGAACGACATCTCGAACACGCCCATGACCATGAAGATCAGCGCAGGCGCGATGAGTGCGAATTCGGTGGCGGCGATGCCGCGAACATCAGTGAGGAAACGAGGGAAACGGATGCGCATGGGCGTCAGGTCCACGGCTCGTTGCGAACGATGCAGAACGCGTTGGCGATCGCCGGCTGGTCAGGCCCCATCTGGAACAGCTTGTCCATGAAGGGCGTGACGAACGAGTGGCGGATGGTGGCGCGCACGACCGAATACTGGTTGGCGCCGCCAGGCTGGAACACGAAGTTGGTCGGGAAGCCGTTCGCGTCATAAGTGACAGGCGGATATTCGACCTTGTTGAGTTCGTCGTAGGCGCGGACATCCCACGAGATGTCGTTGCAGTTCATCAGCGGGCCTGCGCTTTCGGCGCACATCTCGTCGAACTTGGCGCGCATGTTGTTCTTGTCGGCCTGGACCTCGCCGGTCTGCAGGTTGCGCGTAGCTTCATAGACGATGTGATTGAGAGCGTAGGTCTTGTACTGATAGAGCACGAACTCCACCAAGCCCATGATGAGCATGAAGAAGACCGGCGCGAGCAGCGCAAACTCGATCATCACATTGCCGCCCTCCTCTCGGGAGAGGCGATTTGCCGACCGCATGGGATATCCCCGCCTTCTATCGCAACCTACGTTATGAACGATCAGGCTTAATTATCCGCTCAACGAAACGGTGGTTTTCAGCAGAATTGGCGGCCGGGCATTTAGAGATCGTTCATCGCTGGACGTGATCTCAACCCGGCGTTAACTGAGCGGATGGCCGACACCGTAACTGCTGCAGTAATTCTGATCGGGGACGAGATCCTCTCCGGGCGGACACAGGATTCCAACCTCAAGACGATCGCGGAGTTTCTTAACCCGCTGGGCGTCGAGGTGCGGGAAGCACGGGTGATCCCTGATGTGCACGCGACCATCGTGAACACCGTGCAGGTTCTGAGCGCGCGGCATGACTATGTTTTCACGACCGGCGGGATCGGGCCGACGCATGACGACATTACCGCGGACGCGGTGGCGGCGGCGTTTGACCGCACCATCGATGTGCGGGCGGATGCCGTGGCTATCCTCAAGCCCTGGTACGAGGCGCGTGGGCAGGAAATGAATGAGGGTCGGCTGCGCATGGCGCGCATCCCTCAGGGGGCGGAGCTGATCCACAATCCGGTGTCGGCGGCGCCGGGCTTCATGCTGAAGAACGTGTTCGTCATGGCGGGCATACCGTCGGTAACGCGCGGGATGCTTCAGGATGTGGGGCATCGCATCAAGGGCGGGCTGGTGGTGCATGCGCATACGGTGCGTGGGCTAGGCCTGCGCGAAGGCGACATTGCCGGACCGCTGGGCGATCTGGCCAAGGCGCGGCCGGAGGTGAGCTTTGGCTCGTATCCGTTCATGCGGCTGAATGGAAAGAACACCGAATTCGGCGTGAACCTGGTGGCGCGCAGCCGCGACCCGGATTTGATCGCGACCAGCCTTGATGCGCTGGTGGAGATCGTGAAGGCGCAGGGCGTGAAGCCCGAGATTGATCCGAAGAAGGACTGAGCGATGAGCGAGTCTGTAGAAGAGCAACTGCTGGTCACGCGCGAGGGCGCGGTGGCTGTGCTGACGTTGAACCGGCCGAAGCAGCTGAACGCGCTGTCGGTGGCGTTGCGGACGCAGATCGTGAAGACAGTGCGCGAGATTTCGGCGGCAGATGATGTGCGCGCGATCGTGCTGACGGGATCGGGACGTGCGTTCTCGGCGGGTGTTGATCTGAAGGAGGCGGGACAGAAGGGGTTCTCGCTGGGCGTGGGCGATAAGACATCGGCCGAGCCGGCGGCGGACATGGATCTGGCGGCGGCGTTTGCGGATTGCCCGTGGCCGGTGATCGGGGCGATCAACGGCTTTGCGATTACGGGCGGGTTTGAACTCGCGCTGATGTGCGACGTGCTGCTGGCGTCGAGCGAGGCGAAGTTTGCGGATACGCATAGCCGCGTTGGCCTGATGCCGGTCTGGGGGCTATCGCAGAAGCTGCCGCGCATCATCGGTGCGAGCCGCGCGAAGGAGCTGTCGTTGACGGGAAACTATCTTGATGCGGAGACGGCTGAGCGCTGGGGGCTGGTGAACCGTGTGGTTGCGCCTGAGGAACTGCTGCCGGCCGCAAAGAAGCTGGCGAGCGAGATGGCCGGTGTTGAAGGCGGGCTGCTGAAGCGGATGAAGGCGGTGATCGATGATGGCCTAGCCCTGCCCCTGCCCGAAGCGCTGAAGATGGAGATCGCGCGCGGCTCGAAAAACAATTCGGCGGTGACGCCGGCGGCTGCGGAAGAATCGCGCAAGACGGCGATGGCGCGCGGGCGGGAGCAGGCTCAGTGAGCAAGGCGTCAACGTGAGCTTTACTCGCATATATGACGGGTCCGAGCCCGTGCGCGTGAACAAGTGGCTGGCGCAGTCCGGCGTGTGTTCGCGGCGGGAGGCAGACGAGCTGATCGCGGCGGGCGCTGTGATGATCGATGGCGAGCGCGTGAGCGATGCGGGGCGCAAGATCGAGCCCGGACAGACGCTGGTGCTGAATGATCGCGCCGAGCTGGGGCTTGGGGCGCAGGTATCGGTGATCGTGCACAAGCCGGTTGGCATTGTGTCGGCGCAGCCTGATCCGGGACAGGTTCCGGCGGCGCGGTTGCTGACGGCGGAAAACCAGGTGGGGCCGGGCATCGCGCCGAACTCGCGCACGAGCTTTGCGCCGCTGGGCCGGCTGGACATGGATTCGCGCGGACTGCTGCTGCTGTCGGAAGACGGCGTTCTGGCCAAGGCGATCATCGGGCCCGAGAGCCAGATCGACAAGGAATATGTCGTCACGGTGAAGGGCAAGGCGGATCGCGCGAAGATCCAGAAGCTGCGCCATGGGCTGGAGCTGGATGGGCGTCAGCTGAAGCCGGCGAAGGTGACGCTGGATGATGTGCAGGTGTTGCGCTTCGTGCTGACCGAGGGACGCAACCGGCAGATCCGGCGGATGTGCGAACTGGTGGAGCTGGAGGTGGTCGATCTGGTGCGCGTGCGGATCGGCACGTTGCAGCTGGGCGACCTGCGCGAGGGCAAGTGGCGGCATATCACGCCTGAGGAGCGCAATGCCCTGGTGGCGGCGAGCGCCTAGCTTTCGAGCGCTGACTGGTAGAGCGCGAGCGCTTCGGGGCTGAAGCAGCAGAAGGTGACATCGGGCGCGGCAGGCTCCGCGTCGAGAAAATCGCGCACCGTTTTGATGGCGATCTCGGTGGCGGCGGGGATCGGGTAGCCATAGACGCCGGTCGATATCGACGGGAACGCCACCGAGCCGCAGCCATAGGCGACGGCGAGCAGGAGAGAGTTGCGATAGCAGCTGGCGAGCTGTTCCGCCTCGCCCACGCCGCCGCCATACCAGACCGGGCCGACCGTGTGGATGACGAAGCGCTGGGGCAGATTGTAGGCGCCGGTGATGCGGGCCTCGCCAGTGGGACAGCCGCCCAGCGTGCGGCATTCGGCAAGCAGGCCGGGACCTGCCGCGCGGTGTATTGCGCCATCGACCCCGCCGCCGCCCAGCAGGCTGGAATTGGCGGCATTCACGATGGCGTCGACCGCCACGCGCGTGATGTCGCCCTGCACTGCCGTTATCCGCCCCGCCATAGCCCTGCAATCACACGTTTTGCGCCGGTTCGCAGCTAGTTTTGCGCGCCACATTGCAGAATCGGCGGGGGCGGGTAAATGACGCGCCATGAGCGCGCAACCCGATATCTCCTCCCTTCTCGTTTCGCAGACGGCGGCTGATGCCGCCTCGCAGGGTATCAAGGCGGATGAGTTCGCCATCCTGCTCGACCGGCTGGGCCGGGCGCCGAACAAGGTGGAGCTCGGCATCTTCTCGGTGATGTGGTCGGAGCACTGCTCCTACAAATCCACGCGCCGGCATCTGGGCAAGTTCCCGACCAAGGGACCGAAGGTCATTCAGGGGCCGGGCGAGAATGCTGGCGTTGTCGATATCGGCGATGGGCAGGCGTGCATCTTCAAGATGGAGTCGCACAACCACCCGTCCTACATCGAGCCGCGCCAGGGCGCGGGCACGGGCGTGGGCGGCATCCTGCGCGATGTGTTCACGATGGGCGCACGGCCGATTGCGCTGGTGAATGCGCTGCGCTTTGGCGACCCGAGCCATCCGAAGACACGCTCGCTGGTGGCGGGCGTTGTGTCGGGCATTGGCGGATACGGAAACTGTGTGGGCGTGCCGACGGTGGCGGGCGAGACGCAATTCCACAAAGGCTATAACGGCAACATCCTGGTCAACGCGATGGCAGTTGGCCTCGCGCAGACGGACAACATCTTCTACTCGCGGGGCGCCGAGCCGGGGAATGCGATCTTCTATGTCGGCTCGAAAACCGGCCGCGATGGCATCCATGGCGCGACGATGGCTTCGGCCGAGTTCTCCGAAGGCGATGAAGAGAAGCGCCCGACCGTGCAGGTGGGCGACCCCTTCACCGAGAAGCTGCTGATCGAAGCGTGTCTTGAGCTGATGGCGACAGACTGGATCCAGTCGATCCAGGACATGGGCGCGGCCGGCCTCACCTCCTCTTCCGTCGAGATCGCGGACAAGGGCGGCGTCGGCGTCGAGATGGACATGGATAAAGTCCCGCAGCGCGAGACGGGCATGACGGCTTACGAGATCATGCTGTCCGAGTCTCAAGAGCGGATGCTCATGGTGCTGAAGCCGGGCAAAGAGGCGGATGCGAAGAAGATCTTCGACAAGTGGGATCTCGATGCCGAAGTGATCGGCTACACGACGAACACTGGCCGCCTCGTGCTGAAGCAGCAGGGACAGGTGGTGTGCGATATTCCGGTGCCGCCGCTGAGCCAGGATGCGCCGAACTATGATCGTCCGTGGAATGCGCCGAAGCCGGCGCCGGCGCTGGACGTCTCCAAATATCCCGAGCCGAAGAATTATGGCGAGGTTCTGCTGAAGCTGATGGCCTCGCCCGACATGGCGTCGAAGCGCTGGATCTGGGAGCAGTATGATCGCCACGTGATGGGCGACACGATTGATTCATCGCAGTCGGGCGGCGATGCGGCCATCGTGCGTATCCACGGCACCAACAAGGGCCTCGCCATCTGCTCGGATTGCAACCCGCACTATGTTGCGGCCGATCCCTATGAGGGCGGCAAGCAGGCGGTGGCTGAAGCCTATCGCAACCTCTCCGCCGTTGGCGCCACGCCGATTGCGATCACCGACAACCTCAACTTCGGCAACCCGGAAAAGCCCGACACGATGGGCGTGATCGTGAAAGCGATCGAGGGCATGGCCGAGGCCTGCCGTGTGCTGGATTTCCCGGTCGTGAGCGGCAACGTCTCGCTCTACAACGAAACCGATGGCGTAGGCATTCCGCCGACACCGGTGGTGGGCGGCATCGGCCTGATCGAAAACCTCGATCACATCGCGACGCTGAAGGGCGCACAGGCGAACGACGTGCTGATCGTCGTCGGCGACACCAAGGGACACCTAGGCGCATCCGCCTACGCGCGTGTCGTGCTGGGTCTCGATGGCGTTGCGGCGGGCTCGGCGCCGGCTGTTGATCTGGCGCTTGAGAAGCGCAACGCGGCGTTCGTGCGCAAGCTTATCGCAGACGGCCTTGTCAATGCGGTGCACGACGTAAGCGAAGGCGGCATCGCTTGCGCAGCTGTCGAGATCGCGCTGTCGTCGGGCCACGGCGTCGTGCTGAGCGGCGACTGGACGGCATCGAAGCTGTTCGGCGAAGACCAGGCGCGCTACCTGCTCTCCGTGCACATCGACCACGCCGAAGAAGTCACGAACCGGATCACGCGCGAACTTTCACCGAGTGATGCAAACATCACCATCGGCGGCATCCGCCACGAAACCATCGTCGGTTGGAAAGGTTTCGGCCCGGTTGCACTCGCAGACATCCGCGACGCGCACGAAGGCTGGCTGCCGAAGTACATGTCTGGTGCTTCGTAGCTAGCGCTTTGTAACCGAATTGTTGCTCGCATTGGCAGCGCATTTTCGTTGCGCCGCAGCGCGCGAGCCTTGTTGACACGGCTTTGCGTTGGCGAAAGTGTCCGCCGCGTAGAGTTGGGGGACTAATGGCCGACATCGATGTGACTGTTCGCGTGCGCGCTGTACTTTTGGCCGCGCTTACCGCTTGCGCTGCGTGCGGAGGCGGTGGAGGCGGCGATGGCGGAACAGTTGTGGGCGTATCGCCACCACCACCTCCCCCGCCAACTGTGCCGCCACCTCCGCCTGTACCTGTCGTGACGGCGCGCGCCGTAGCCAGCGCAACTTCCGTTCAGGAAGGGCAGCCGTTCAGGCTTGATGCCTCGACCTCATCAGAGGCAGGCGGCGCGGCGCTGACCTATGCGTGGACGCAGACGAGCGGACCTGCGGTGACAATCGCCTCGCCGGCCAGCGCCGTATTGAATCTCAACGCGGCCGAAGTGACAGCGGATACGAAGGCCGAGTTCAGGGTGACGGCAACGTCTGGCGCGGTGTCATCCGCTGCGACGGTAGAGGTGACGTTCGCGAATATTGCTCAGACGCCTGTGTTTCTGAATCTCGACCTGGCGGCGAATGCAATGTTCAACGCCACATATCCTTTTGCGATTGCGACGATCGTCGGGAACTGGACCTATGGCCTGGTGGGGACGACGCCTGCGGCGGGCGGACCGATAACTTTCACCCAGGTTGAAGTAGACGGCCCCAATCCCGCTACACCTTCGACCCTGGCACCGTTTTCCGAGACATTCACCCTGCCGGCGACGTTCGATCTGAGCCAAGCTCTTGTTACCGGAGGCGGCATGAACATCGATTTCCTGCGGCCATCTTTCACCGTCACGGAGGAGATGGCCAATCGATATCGAGTGTTCCGGAAAACGCCGGGAGGATCCTATGGCGCACCGATTCAGGACCTCACGCTTACCCGCCCTTGCGCCACGGAATATGGCTATGTCGGCACGTCTGGTTCGCTCACGACGCAGGTATATGTTGGGCAGCGCGAGCGTGGCTTCACACGCCTTTCCGATACGGGGGCGGTCCTTCAGGAGCTGAAAACGGGACAGTCGCTGTGTGCGATGGCGTCAGTGCGAGGGCCGATCAACTCCAACGGCAATTCGTTTGTCGGGGGGACGCCTGGGTTGCCGGAGCTCGTAGCCGTCGACACGACTGCAAATACAGTCAATCACTTCGGCGCTTCCACCACTGATCCGACGCAGTACGTACTGAAGTCGCAAGCGCCCTTGCGACTGCTGAGTTCGTCTAGCTCGCTGAAGTTTGTGGCCGCGACGCGTATGTACAACACGAACCAATATGGGACCTGGGAGTCGATCGCGGGGCTAGCGGTCATCTATACGGATGGGCAGCATCAGGGCGAACATCGCCTGGTTCTCGTGGGGCTGGACCCGAACCGCATCATTCGGCAGGACACGCGCACTTGGACGCTTGGCGTTCCGTCTGACGTCATCTTCGATGATCTCGACGACGATAACGTTCCCGAAGTGATCGTCATCTCGTCAACGTCGCCACAGGCGATGGTCTATGAAACGAACAGCTTGTACCGGCCCACCATACCTATCGCCGTATCCGCCACGCCGAGCTTTGTGGAGATTGGATTGGGCGCGACAAAGGCATTGCCGCGGATGAGTAACGTGATGAGCCTGATGGGCCTGTTCGTCGCCTACCGCGACAAGAACGAGGTGAAGCTGTTCTATCCGCCTGACTAGAACCTGACCAATCGCTCATTGTGGAACCGGGAACGGCGGGGGCTGGGTGGCGTTGGAACCGGAGGGGGAACGCTGTCACCTGGAGGACCCGTATGCCCCGTATCCTGATGATGTCTGCTGCTAGTGTTGCTGCGCTGGCGCTGGTTGCTTGTGGCGACAATATGAGTGCGAATGCGGAGCTGACGGCGCCGCCGACCGAGACGGCGGCTAATCCGGCGGCGGCGGAGAGTGCGGCGCGGGCGGCTCAGGACTTTGTCAGCGCGGCGGGCCAGGCGAGCCTGGTGGAAATCCGCACGAGTGAAATGGCGCTTGAGAAATCGACGAGCCCGGACGTGAAGGCGTTCGCGCAGATGATGATCGACAATCACAAGGCGGCTATCGACAAGCTGAAGGCGGCGTCTTCTTCAGCCTCACTGGCTCCGCCGTTGGACGTGCTGGACGATTTCCACATGCGCCGGATCAACGACCTGGTCGAAACGGATGGCGATGCGGACTTTGATGCAGATTATGCGGCGCTGCAGGTGGACGCGCATGACGACGCGATCAAGCTGTTCGAGGGTTATTCCAAGGACACGAATGCAACAGCGCAGCTGAAATCGTACGCGGACGAAATGCTGCCCAAGCTGCAGGCGCACAAGGCAGAGGCGGAAAAGATCCGCGATCTGGCGGTGAAGTCCAACAAATCGCCCAATCCCAGCTGAGTAGCGCCCTGAAGGATTCCATAGGCTGACGAAAGGACGCAGCGGCTTCGAAATGGAGACGCTGCGTTCTGCTATTGTGCGGAACCAATCCTGGACTAGATACAGCTCCGGGAAGCAGGCGACCCGGATCCGACCGCAGGCACGAACCGCGCGGCGATCCAGGGAGGGACAAAAAACGATGGCGATGGATCGGGCGACGCTCGAAGGTTATCTGCGTGAGGCGTTTCCCGACGCCCAGATCGCGCTGAAGGATCTTGCCGGCGATAATGATCACTGGAGCGCGGAGATCGTTTCGGAGCAGTTCCGGGGCAAGTCGCGCGTGGCGCAGCACCAGCTGGTGTATGCCGCACTGAAGGGCCGAATGGGCGGCGTGCTGCATGCCCTCGCCCTCACCACGCGCGCGCCTGAGTGAGGCGACGGAAACAGCGTGTCCGATACTGTGCGTGACAAACCGGTTGGTGCGCGCCGCCTCGGCTTCGGGGTGAGCGGCCCACATGCGACGCCGCTGGTGCGGCCGCTCGTGACGGTCGAGATGGTGATGCACGCCTTCGCTCTGGGCATCCGCGTTTTCGATACCGGACCGACCTATGGCAATGGCGAGGGTGAGCGCCGGCTGGGCGAAGCGCTGGCGCGGCTGCCGACCTATGAGCCGATCGTATCGACCAAAGTGGGGCTGCGGGTCACCAAGTCGGGCAAGAAGATCCACGCCTTCGATCCTGAGAGCGTGCGCAAATCGATCGAGATGTCATTGCGGCGGCTGCGCCGGTCGCGAGTGGACTGGATGTTCCTGCATGGGCCGCCGGCGAACGGCCTGACCGATGCGCTGCTAAAGACCTTGGTTGACCTGAAGTTCAAAGGCGATATCGGCGAGATTGGGATTTGCTCGCGCGACGACGCCTTGGATGCGGCCGCTGCGACGGGTCAGTTCACGTTGTTCATGGCGCCGGTGCATATCGGGCTTTCGGCAGACGAACTGCAGCGCCTGCAGCGGTTGCGGGCTGCAGGTGAGTTGATTGGCATCGAAGTTCTGGCAGCGGCGAAGCGGCGCTTCCCAGCTCCGGTTAGCGCGGGCGCGACGTGGCAGCTTGCCAGGACTTTGGCGGGCAAGGCCGGCCGGCCGGCTCCGACCCCTATGACCGTGCCGGAGGCCTTGAATTGGGCGCTTAACGAGGCGGGCGCGCACCGGATCATGACGACCACGACCCGGCTCGACCACCTCGAAGCCAATGTGCATGCGATCACCAGTCCCACGAGCGGACGCTTGATTACGACCTGATCCGGCCTTAGCTGAGAGGCGTGACCCCATTTTTACCGGGAAAGACGCCATGTCGGACGTAAACGCACGCATTCAGGGCCTGATCGACGCTAGCCCGGTGTTCCTGTTCATGAAGGGCACGCCGACCTTCCCGCAGTGCGGTTTCTCGGCGACCGTGATCTCGATCCTTGACCACATCGGCGTGCAGTACGACAGCGCCAACATTCTCGAGGACGCCGAGCTGCGCCAGGGGATCAAGGATTTCTCGAACTGGCCGACCATTCCCCAGCTATACGTAAAGGGCGAGTTCATCGGCGGCTGCGACATCACCAAGGAGATGTTCCAGTCGGGCGAGCTGAAGCAGCTGCTGCAGGACAAGGGCGTGGCGGTCGCGGCCTAGGCTGGGCGGCATCGTCAAGATTGAAGGGCGCTGGACCGGATGGTCCGGCGCCTTTTTCGTGGTTGGTTAGGCGCCGGTGTAGCGGGCGCGGGGACGGATGAGGCGGCCGGTTTCGCGTTGCTCCATGGCGTGGGCGAGCCAGCCGGTCATGCGGGCGAGCGCGAAGATGGAGAAGGTGGCTTCGTCCGGGAGGTTGAGGCTTCGCGTCATGGCGGCAAGGGCCGCGTCGCAGTTGGGCTTGTCGCCGGTTTCGTGTTCGAGGGCGCGAAGAGCCTTGGCGATGGCGGGCTTTGGCTTGAGAGCGGCGATCAGGTTTGCCGCACGGACGTCGCCTTCGTGATAGAGCGGATGGGACCAGCCGGCGATGGCGTCGCCGCGGGCGACCATGGCGCGGGCTTCGGCTGCGATGTCCTTGGCCGAGGTGAGCTGGTCGAGTTGCGCAAGGGCGCGGGTGGGCGCTTCGCCGTGTAGTGGACCGGCGAGCGTGGAGAGGCCGGCGAGTGCGCAGGCGGCGAGAGGGGCGCCGGTTGAGGCAGCTATGCGGACGGTGAAGGTGGAGGGGTTTAGCTCGTGGTCGGCCATGAGGATGAGCGCGCGGCGGATGATCTGTGCGTCCTTGGCGTTGAGCTTCCAGGCTGTGGCGAGGCGTTGGTGGAGCGGACCTTTGCCGGGTGCGCCCGCGAGCGTGTCGGCAAACTCGAACAGGATGGACCATGCGTCGGCGTGGAGTGCGGTGGCGTTGCGGCCGAGGCTGGGTGCGTCTTCGCCGGCGCGGCGCGCAAGCATGGCGAAGGCGCGAGATTTTGGTGTTGAGCCTGGCGTGCGGCGCGTGGGTTGCTGAAGCGGTGCGGCATCGGCGGTCCAGAGCAAGCGCGCCATGTCTTCGAGGGTGGATTTCGCGGCGAGCGTTTCGACGGATTGGCCGCGGATGATGAGCTGGCCATCGCGTACCGTTGAGATGGCGCTTTCGAGTACAGGTTCGCCCCAGGCGATGGCGCCGGCGGCGACTTCTGAGCGGCGGCGAGCGCCGCGCCGCCTGCCCTTCAACCGCGCGACATCGCTGGCGGAATAAAGGCTGCGGCGTGGATCATCATCGTCTGCTTTTGCGCGCACAAGACCGCGCGAGACATAGGCGTAGAGCGTCTGCTTGCGCACGCTGAGCAGGGAGAGCGCGTCTTCAGCGGCGATCCAGTCCATGACGAACCTTGAGTTGATTGTATTGATCAATCTTGACGATAATCACCCTGTCTCGCCATCTGATCATCGTCAATCAGGGAGTTAGGCGATGGACGCGGGTCTCGAGAAAGTTGTCGCGGCGGAGACGGTGCTGTCGGATGTGCAGGGCGCGGAAGGGCGGCTGATCATTCGCGGCAAGGATGTCGAGACGCTGGCGCGTGAGTTCACTTTCGAGCAGGCGGCAGGGCATCTGTGGAGCGGGTTCTTCGAGACTACTCCCGACTTGCAGTCAGCGTTGGGCGCGGCGCGCGTGAAAGCGTTCGAGCGGCTGAAACCGGACTTTGCGCGGCTGGCGCCGTTGCTGGAAGTGGATGCGCTGCGAGCCGCGCTGAGCCTTGCGCCCGATGGGCATGAAGTGACGGCGGCGATTGATCTGGTGGCGACGATGGCGGTGGCGACGGGTGCGATTGCACAGATGAAAGCGGGACGCACGCCAGTCGCGCCGGAAGCGGCTGCGCTGCATGGGGCGGACGTGCTTCGGATGATCCGGGGCGAGACGCCATCGGCCGAAGAAGCGCGGGCGCTGGATGCGTATCTGGTGACGATCTCGGATCATGGGCTGAATGCTTCGACATTCGTGGCGCGGTGTGTGGCGTCGACGCGGGCCGGGTTGGGATCAGCGGTGATTGCGGGGCTGTCGGCGCTCAAAGGGCCTCTGCATGGCGGAGCGCCGGGTCCAGTATTGGATATGTTGGACGGGATTGGGGCGGCAGACCGGGCCGAGGGATGGATCCGCAACGCGCTGGATCGCGGCGAGCGGCTGATGGGCTTTGGCCATCGCGTTTATCGCACGCGGGATCCACGCGCCGATGTGTTGAAGGCGGTTGTGAACACGCTGCCGGCGAGCAGCGGGCGGCTGGCTTTGGCGCAGGCGATCGAGGGGCGCATCCTGCAGAAGCTGGCGGCGGAGAAGCCGGACCGGAAGCTGGATACGAATGTCGAATACTACACGGCGATCCTGCTGGAAGCGCTGGGCATTCCGCGCGGATTGTTCACCTGCCTGTTCGGATGCGGGCGCGTGACCGGCTGGATTGCGCATGCGCGCGAGCAGCTAGGCACGGGGCGGCTGGTGCGGCCGGCATCGACCTATGTGGGGCCGATGCCAGCCGACAGTGTTGCCGCCTAGCGCGCGCCGGGCTCTGCCATCGTGTGCTTGTCGAGCGCTTCCTTGCGGAAGTTGGTGCGGACGCCAGAGGGTGCGCCGAACTCCATGAGCTGGTCGCCTGCGACGGTGTAGGCCGGCCAAGCGGGGCCGGAGGCGCATTTGGGGGCGCCGGTCTTGGCGAAGCCGACCCAGCAGGAGTGCATCAGCGTGGCCATCGCCTTGTCTTCTTCCGACTGGGTGGCGGGCGTTGAAAGCGCGCTGCCTGCTGCTGCCGGCGGTGCGCCTGCGGGACGCATCTGGCCGCCGAACACGTAGGGGATTTCGGTGGCGTGCGCGGCGCCCATCGATTCCGGCGTGCGGTTGGCGGTGGCGACGTAGGAGAAGAAGTAGAGCCAGCTGGGTTTGCCATCCGCTGACTTGGCGGCGATGAAGCGCGCCGGCGCTGTGCCCTGGCTGTCGGTCCAGTCGGTAGCGGCCTGCCCCTGCAGCTGGCGGGCGAGCGAAGCTTCGTAGCTGTTCGAGCCGACGATGAGCGGGATATCCATCGCGCGCTTGTTGGCGACGGCGGAGAGCGACGTCTCGGTCATAAAGCGGCCGTCGACGATCGGGAAGCGCGCGGCGGTTCCGGCCTCGACGAGCTTCATGACCGGGAGGGCCCGGAGATCTGCGAGCGTGGCTGTTTCGGTTGCGCCTGCGCGTTTCACCAGCTCGGCGCCGTCTTTCTCTGCATCGGCAAGCGGGGCGCTGACGCCCCAGGTGATGTTGGATTCGAGGATGGCTTGCTGGAACAGGCCTTTCGAGGATTTCAGGCCGAGCAGTGCATAGATGTCGATGGCGCCGGCGCTTTCGCCGAAGACCGTGACTTTTGATGCGTCGCCACCGAAGGCCGCGATGTTGGACTTCACCCATTGCAGGGCTGCCGTCTGATCCATCAGGCCGTAGTTCGCGAGCGGTTCATCTTTCGCAGCGGCCTTAGTGATTTCGGGGTGCGCGAAGAAGCCGAGTGCGCCCATGCGATAGTTGACCGTCACCATGACGACGCCGCTCTTGGCGAAGGCTGCGCCGTTGTAGATCGAGCCAGAGCCGTTGAGATTGGAGCCGCCGTGGATCCAGACCATCACGGGCAGGTTCTTCGCATCCTTGGGCGCGAACACGTTCAGGTAGAGGCAGTCTTCCGAGACTTTTGCCTCAGCGCCGAGGCGGGCGTTCTGGGCGCAGCTGGCGCCGTATTCGGTGGCGGCGCGATCGCCGGCCCAGGCAGCTACCGGTTGCGGCGGCTTCCAGCGCAGATCGCCGACGGGCGGCGCGGCGAAGGGTACGCCCTTGTATGTGACGATGCCGTCTGCTGCGTCGCCGACGAGCGTACCGCTGGCGGTTTTGGTTTTGACGGGGTCGGCGAAAGCGGACGGCGCGAACGCCAGTGCAAGCGCGAGGGCTGCGGCAAGTCTCATTGGAACCTCCCAGGCTGCCGGCTGTCGCGGCGGCTCTTACGAGGTTTATAGACGGCGGCGAGACAGCCTACCAGTCAGCCTACCAGTTGAGGCGGCGCTCCAGGTCTTTCGCTACCACGCCCATCTCCGCTGAACCGGAGCGGGTGAGCTCGATAGCGGCAAGCGCCAGTTCGACGCCGTCGATCGGCTTGGGCAGGGAGAGCGCTGCGCCGCGAAGCTCGGCCAGCAGCAGAACGTGCTCGAGCGATTTGCGGTGAGCGCCGCGGCCAGCGAGCGCGATGACGGGCGGCATGCCGGGACGGGCGCAGAGATCAGCGATGAGATCGAGACCGCCCGAGTTATCGACCCCCACCACGATGACGTCGCGGTCAGCGAAGGGCCCATGCGAAGCGGAGGCCTGCCCCGGCGACAGGCGCGAGAACGCGATAGAAGGATGGGATAGAGACTCGACCTCGGACATCAGCAGGTCATCGTCGTCGACGACGAGGATTTGCAGCTGGTTCAGCGTGATGCCCATGGTCCCAACCCATTTGCCCGGGACTTTGATAAAATCCCCGCGGTCACAAGGGTTAACTATCCGACCCTAATAATTAGTTGCTTCTGGCACTAGGCGTTCCCCTAGGCGTAAACCCGGGGTTTGTCCCGACCTCCTGAAAGCCTTATGGAAATCGCGCGGCAGGAACCCGGACATGGCGGATGATCTTCAACTAACCGAGAGCGACGCTGAGGAGCCGGTAAGCTTCTCCCCGCTCCATCCCGTGTTCGCCGATGCGCCCGATAGCGTGACTTTCCGAAAGCTGCGCAAGCGGCTGGTGCGGCAGACGCAGGAAGCGATCCGCGCTTATGGGATGGTGAGCCCCGAGAAGAACGGCAAGCGGCCGCGCTGGCTGGTCTGCCTGTCGGGCGGCAAGGATAGCTACACCCTGCTCTCCGTCCTGCTGGACCTGCAATGGCAGGGCGCGCTGCCGGTGGACCTGCTGGCGTGCAATCTCGATCAGGGGCAGCCGGGTTTCCCGAAGCATGTTCTGCCGGAGTATCTGGCGCGCGTGGGCGTGGCCCACCGGATCATCACGCAGGACACGTATTCGGTGGTCACCGAGAAGGTGCCGGCGTCGAACACCTATTGCGCGCTGTGCTCGCGTATGCGGCGGGGGATTCTCTATCGGGTTGCGCGCGAGGAAGGTTGCGAGGCCGTGGTGCTGGGGCATCATCGCGACGACGCGCTCGAGACGTTCATGCTGAACTTCCTGTTCGGCGGACGCATGGCGGCGATGCCGCCGAAGCTGGTGAATGATGCGGGCGATCTGTTCGTGCTGCGCCCGTTGATTGGATGCGCGGAGGACGACATTCGCCGATTCGCCGGGCAGATGCAGTTCCCGATCATCCCATGCAATCTCTGCGGATCGCAGGAAGGCCTGCAGCGGATGCAGATCAAGTCGATGCTCAACGAGTGGGAACAGCGTAATCCGGGTCGTCGACAAGTGATGGCGCGGGCGTTGAGCCATGTGCGGCCGTCACATCTGGTGGATGCTGAGCTGTTCGACTTTGCGGGGCTGGAGCTGGGCGCTCCGGGCACGAAGGACGACGGGCTTTAGCGCGAGCCGCCTGATGTCGTTGTCGGCGTTGCTGCTGCCGTGGTCGCGGGAGCGGCAGGTGTGGCAGCGGGTGCTGCAGCGGGGGTGGCTCCCGGTGTGACTTTCGGCGCTTCGAAGCGCTGCTTCATCGCGGCGGCAAACGCATCGACCTTCGGCGCATCGGCCAGACGGCGCACGGCTTCCGAAAGAGCTGCGCCCGACACATCGGCTTGCGACGTGATGAGGTCGAAGCTTGCCTTGTTCGGGTTGTTTGCGAGGGCTGCGGCATAGCCGCGGATCTGTGTGATCGCGCCTGCATCCTTCGCCATGCGGGCAGCGATGGCAGCCTTAAACACCGTGTCGGCGTCTTTGAGCGAAACCTGCGACGGCTGGGGCAGCATGGCTATCAGCGCCTTGGCTGCGTCGGGCCATTTGCGGTCGCGCCAATAGGCGTCGGCGAGCAGGGATTTCGCTTCGACGCCGTCGAGCGGCTCGACGAGTTCGATGACGTGATCGTAGCGGCCCATGTCGCGATAGGCTGCGGCTTCGAGCAGGCGGCGTTCCAGCGCGAGCTGCTTTGGAAGCTGCGGCTGGCGCGTGGTGTTGATGGCGGCGAGCGCCTTGTCGGGGCGCTTGTCCCACAGATAGATCGTCGCGAGATCGACAGCGACGGCGGCTTTGCCGATACCGCGAATGCGGTTGTCGACCTGGTACTGCAGCAGCACGCTTGCGGGTTCGAGCAGGTCGAACGCGACGAGGCGCTGGGCGAGCTTGCGCACCATCTGGTCGCCATCAGGGCCGATGGGCATCAGGTTGTCGTCGAACTCGTAGAACAGCGCGACCGACTGGATCGGATCAAGGCGATCGGCTTCGCCATTGAGGAACAGGCGGCGGAAATAGTCAGCCAGCTTGATGCGCAGTTCGCGTGTGCCCGGCGCGGTGGCGTCGCGCAGCGCGGTTGATTGCGCGAGCAGCAGCGCATCACGGAAACGGCCGACACGCATGTACTGGTCAGCCAGAATGCCGACGGTGGCCATTTCGACTTCGTCGCCGCGCCAGCGGAAGCGCAGGGATTCGAGCTCGGTGGCGGCTTCGGCGGCCGTCATCTTGTTGGCCTGCACGCCGAGTTCGAGGCGTTTCAGCTCGGCGCGAACGGCGATGGGTTCGCTTGCGGTTTCCGACAGGCGCTTGAAGTCGTCATAGGCTGCAGCCGGGCCTTCGATGACCGAGCGCAGGGTGGCGAGAACGAGCTGGCCGCGTTCCTTGGTTTCGCGATCGCCATTGGTGATGGCGGTGTTCGCCTGGCGACGGGCCGCGTCGTAATCGTTTGTGCGCATTGCAGCTTCCGCCCAGGAGGCGGCGAAAACAGCAGCGCGTGAGGATGGGTAGGAGAATATCTGTTTGTCGGAGGCGCGGAAGAATTCGATGGCGCGTTCGTATTCGCCACGTTGGGTGGCGATCATCGCGCGCCACAGCGAGGCGGAAGGATCGCCGCGCAGCGAACCACGCGCGAGATCATCATCAGCAGCCTTGAGCCGGTCCGCCATGTAGTTGGCGACGCCGCGCAGGCCGATGAAGGTTGTGTCCTGTTCCAGCTCCGGGCGATCGGCCACGGCGACTTTCAGCACGCCGAGCGCTTCGAAGCCGTGATCGTGGCCGATGTGGAAGCGCACGAGGTCGAGCGCGGCATTGCCGCCCTGTGGCGTGGACGGGTCGACGGAGGCTGCAGCGGATTCAAGGCCGGCAAGTTGATCGAAGTAGGCTTCGCCGCGCGAGGCGCCCCAGCCGGCGAAATCGACGAAGGCGGGGTTGGCGGCGATCTTGTTGAGGCCGGTGTCGGCGACGAAATCCGCCGGCGCTGACTGCACGCCGGACGCCATGGTGACGACAACGCGCTCGCCTTCGATCGTGACGAGAACATCATCGGACTTGGGCGCGATGGCGAGGCCGTGAGCGGTCGCAGGCAGAGACGCCTCGACGAAGTCGCGCGGCGTCGGCGAGGCGGATGAGGGGCCGTATGAGACGGCAACAGCAACCTGATCGCCGATCACCGGATCTTCAAACCAGATCAGGCCAGCGGCGCCGATCAGCATGGTTTCGATGCGGGCGCGGCCACCCTCGCCCGGCTTGCGCTGCGGCGCGAGGAAGCGTTGCGGCTTGGTGCCAGTGGGTGCGAAGCGGAGCGTCCAGACGGACTCATCCATGTCAGCGGAAACGATCAGGCCCTTGGGCGTTTCGATCCGCATCAGCGTGGCGTTCTTCACGCGCATGGTGCGCGTGCGATAGCCGGCGGGCAGCTGGGTCGCGTCGATCTTGAGATCGGCATTGGCGGCGAACACGGCCCACACAGCGGAGCCGCGCGCGAACACGGCGACGGGCGTTGGGGCAGTGAACGGCACCTGCAGCTCGAGGCCGCTCGGGATGGGCGTCGCCTTGACGTTCACCAGGCCGTTGCGCGGAGCCGAATCGCGCCAGTTGGGCGACATGGCGGTGACGCGTTCAGGCCCGCCGAGGGTGGCGCTGGGCGGCGGCGGCGCGCCGGCAGCGGGTTCATCTATCGCGGTGGCGGATTCGAGCTTGGGCGGCGTCAGGAGCGATGACTTGTCGGCGACCTTTTGCGGCTTGGGTTGGTTCTTTGCCGCTGCTTCAGCAGCCTTGGCGGCAGCTTGCGCTTCCGGCGAGAGCGGCTTCGTGATGTCGACCACCAGCACGTCGCCTTCGAGGAAGTGCTTGATCGGCAGCTTGTCCTTCGAGGTGATGGTGGCGACGTAGCCGCGATCGGTGTTCTCGCCCTGGAAATCGCCGAGGTTGGCTGGCGGCGAGATGCGCAGGTAAGCGAGATCAGGTTTGGCGCGCTTGGCGAACTGCAGCTTCAGCACGCCGTCGCTCTGGCTGACGACCTTGTAGCCGGTCTTGGCGGGCCAGTAGAACGCGACGCGCGACGAATCGCCCGAATGGCTGCCGCGAACTTCCAGCGGTTCGATCGCCGGCGCTTGCGGCAACGCCGCGACGCGTTTGGCTTCAGCTTCCTTCGCCTTCACGGCCGCGAGCGGCGAGACCAGCTTGGGCGGCGCGGTGGTGGAAGATTCAGGGATGAGGTCGATGGCGGTGAGATCGACAGAGGTGGATACGGCAAGCTTCGGCGCCTGTTTCAGGCCGATGCGGGCGGTCATGCCGTCCGGGTCCATGAAGGTGACAGCGGCCCAGTTGGGCAGGCCCTCCTTCATCTTGTCGAGATTGATCGAGACCTTCTGGTCGAAGGTGAGGATCAGGACCTGGTTGGAAATCTGCGCGCTGATCTTGGGCGCGGTTTCGTCGCCATCACCCCACTTGGCCGTGATGCGCGCATAGCCCGGCGCTTCCTTGAAGGACATCTGCACGGGCTTGTCGGCGAAGGCAGGCGCCACAACGGAAAAAGCCGCCGCTCCCATCATGGAGAGGCGGATCGCCCAACCCGAGGGAGGGCGGAGCAAGGTCACGTCGGCGTCTTCTGCTGCAGGGCTTCGATGTTGGCCGGCGGCTTGGCGAGATTGGCGATCATCTTGGTGAGCGCTTCAGCACGCTTGGGCTGCATGGTGGACATGACGGCCGCCAGCGTTGCGGGCTTCATGGTCTTGGCGATGTCGAGCAGAAGCGGATCTTCCATGCCGTCGAAGATCTTCGCGGCATCCTTGGGCTTCATCGCCTCGTAGGTTTTCACCAGGGCAGCCATGCGCTCATCGCGTTTGGCGTCCATCGAGGTGAGAAGGACCTGGATTTCGCCTTCCACCTTCTTCAGTTCGGCGATCTGTTCCTGCAGGCGTGATTCGGCGGCGGCGGCAGCTTGCTCGCGCGTTTCGATGCCGGTCTCGCGACCATCGAGTTCCTCACGGCGCTTCTGCAGGCTGCGGAGAACGAGGATTTCCTGCGACGACAGGCCCATCTCTTCAGCGGCGGAGTTGAGCGTGGTGAGGCATTGTTCCGGCGTGGGCGGAGCAGCTTCGGCAGGCGGCGCGCCTTCAGCGGATACAGGCGTAGCTTGTTCGCCCTCGCCGCCAATGCCAGCGGTCAACGCTGTTTCCGGCGCAGGCGCAGGCGTATCGGCCGCTTCGGCTGCAACGGCCTGCGCAATGTCGAGGCCCTTGAAGGCCAGCAGGCCGACTGCGACGGCGCAGACGACAGAAAGGACACCGACCTTGGGCGTCATGGCTTTGGGCTCCTAGAGCACGCTGCGGCGGCGGAGAGTGAAGTCGACATTGCCGCGCTCGGCGGGGCGTTCGGCTTCACGGGGCATGTCGCGGAAGTCACGGACCATCGGCGTTGCGGCGGCCGTAGCCAGGGCGCGCGCTTCATCGATCTTCGACTGCAGCTCCTTGCCGGAAGCTTCGGCCGAGCGGCGCAGGGCAACAACGGCGTTCTGGGCGTGCAGGACCGAGTTCTGCAGTTCCTTGGCGGCTTCCAGCATGCGCGTATTGCCATTGCGCAGCGCCTTCAGCTTGCCATCCAACCGCATGCAATAGGCGATCGCGATGATCAGCAGGAGAACAAGAAAGCCCTCGAGCGCGAGAGAATAGAAACCAGCCGACATCATCATCTTGCTTCCAGTACTCGCTTCTTCGCTGCGTTTGTGATCGGCGCTTCGACGCGCATGGCCACTTTCTGACCGATGCGGCCGACCTGGCCGTGTGTGAGGTGAATATCGCCGCACATGAGATGTGCCTTGGATTCCGGCGTGGCATTCATGATCAGCGTGTCGCCGACCTGCAGGTTCATGATCTTGCCGAGCGGCTGGGTGAACTCGTCGAGCACGACGCGCAGTGTTGTCGGCGCGGACCAGAGTTCGGTGGCCAAGTGGCCTTCCCAGATGTTGTCGCGGCCGAACTTCTCACCCATGAAGTTCTGCAGCAGCATCTTCCGGATGGGTTCGAGCGTGGCGTAGGGCAGCAGAAGCTCGCAGCGGCCGCCGCGGTCTTCCATGTCGATACGCAGCTTGACCAGGATGGCGGCGTTCGCCGGCTGGGCGATGGCGGCGAAGCGCGGGTTCGTCTCGATCCGGTCGAGTTCGAACTCGACGGCGGTGAGCGGGTCGAAGGCCTTGCGGGCATCGTGCAGAATGACTTCGACGAGGCGCGTGACGAGCACGCGCTCGATCGTGGTGTACGGCCTGCCCTCGACGCGCATCGCAACCGTGCCGCGACGGCCGCCGAGCAGCACGTCGACGATCGAATAGATCAGGTTCGAGTCGACCGTGAGGAGACCGAAGTTGTCGAGCTGCTTGGCCTTGAAGACGGCGAGAATGGCCGGCAGCGGGATCGAGTTCAGATAGTCGCCGAAACGCATGGACTGGATGGCGTCCAGCGACACCTCGACGTTGTCGGAGGTGAAGTTGCGCAGGCTGGTGGTCATCAGGCGCACGAGGCGGTCGAAGACGACCTCGAGCATCGGCAGACGTTCGTAGGAAACGAGCGCCGAGTTGATGAGCGCGCGGATGCCGTTGCGCTTCGCGCCTGCTTCTTCTTCGAGCGAGAAGCCAAGCAGCGAGTCGATCTCGTCCTGGTTCAGGATGCGCTCGGAGCCGACCGCGGCCTGCGCCAGCGATTGCGCGGCGTCGCTGCCCGGAGAGCCTGCGGCGTCCCACGCATCGTCACCGCCGGCGGGTTTGCCGGAGGCGATGCTGGCTTCCCAGCCTGCTGCGAGTTCTTCGTCTGTGGTTTCCTGGCTCATGTGCTTACTGAATCAACATGCTTTCGATCAGCACGGCGTCGATCTTCTTGGGATCCATGACCGTGTTGAAGCGGTTGAGCAGTTCGCGACGCAGGCGCCAGGTGCCGGTCGAACCGTTGAGGTCTTCCACGCGCAGTTCGCGCAGGAAGGAGTTCAGCTGGTCCTTGAGGCGCGGCATCAGTTCCGGCACGCGCTTGAACGTGGCCGTCGTGCTCGATTCGAGCGTGAGTTCGAGTTCCATGTAAGGCGAGCGCTGACCTTCAGTGCCGGCCAGGTTCACGATCAGCTTGGGCATCGCGTAGTAGCAAGGATCGCCGCCCGAGCAGGCAAGCGCCTGGCCCACATCGGCCGGATCGCCGCCGGCAGCCGCGCCGCCTTCGGCGCCGTGTTCGCCGCCAGCAGGCGCGGCATGGTCGCCACCTGCAGCAGGAGCCGCGGCATGTTCATCGGCCTTGGCTTCGCCGTGACCTTCTTCAGCTTTGACTTCGCCGTGTCCGCCCGCTTCCTCGCCGTGCGCTTCCGCCGCAGCCGCCGGAGCGCTGCCGCCGAGCAGCATCATGGCCGCAGCACCGCCGCCGCCGAGAACGAGGACAGCCGGCAGGATGATGAAGAGGACCAGCGTCTTGCCGGCCATCTTCTTCTTGGCTGGCGCGCCCTCTTCTCCCTCAACCGCAGGCTTATCAGCCTCGGGAGCTTCAGGCTTCTTCGCCTTTTCCTTTTTGGCCATAGGCGGCCGCCCCTTATGGAATCACTGGACCCCGGACATCCCGGGACACCCGGCAAAATCGTCTCCCGATGGTTAAGGATTGGTGCAGATGGGCAAAAGCTGCCGGGTACGAAGCTGCCGGGAAGGCCCGAAAAGCAACACCCCGTTAACCGTGGCGGCTCATTGTAGGGTCGTTAACTCGAGCGTCCGCTGCAGAAAACGCGGACCAAGCCCAGCCTGGCTCCGCCGTCGCCAAAAGGCAGCGTGGAGACAAATGGCGGCCCATGGACAATTCATTCATGGTCGGCCTGTCCGCGCAGCAAGTGCTGCAAAAGCGGATGGACACGACCGCGAACAACCTCGCGAACATGACCACTGCCGGCTTCAAGGTCGAGCATGTGGTGACCCGTGACTTGACGGAGAAGCCCGCTGCGGCTGCCGAAAAGCCGACGGAGGTCTCGTTCGCTGACGCCTGGATGCTCCAGCGCGACTTTTCGACCGGCCCGATCGAGTCTACCGGCAACGTTCTGGACTTCGCCATCGAGGGCGACGGCTTCTTCGCCATCCAGACGCCGGGCGGCGAAGCGTTCACCCGTGACGGCCGCTTCAGCCTGAATGACAAGGGCGAAGTCGTGACTCGCGCCGGCGCAGTCGTGCTGGGCGAAGGCGGACCTATCCTGATCAATGCGACCGGCGGGCCGATCTCGGCCTCGAAGGACGGCTCGATCAGCCAGGACGGCCAGGTGGTCGGCAAGCTGCGCGTGTCGAACTTCAAGACGCCTGCCGCCCTCGAGAAAATCGGCGACAATATGTGGCGCGCCACCGACGAACAGCCGACCACGATGACGAATGCACGCCTGTCTTCGGGCATGGTCGAAGGCTCGAACGTGAATGCGGTCAAGGAACTGACCGACATGATCGAGATCAGCCGCGCCTACGCGTCCGTCGCCAAGATGATCCAGCAATCCGACGAACTGCGCGGCACATCGATCGATAAGCTCGCCCGCGTCCGCTAACGAATTTGACTACCGCCTCAGGAGGCTAGACTCACATGCGCGCTCTCAACACCGCCGCCACCGGCATGCAGGCCCAACAGCTCAACGTGGAGGTGATCGCGAACAACATCGCGAACATGAACACGACAGGCTTCAAGCGCCAGCGCGCAGAGTTCCAGGATCTGCTGTATCAGAACGTGGAGCGCATGGGCGTTACCTCGTCCGACCAGGGCACGATCGTTCCGACCGGCGTTCAGGTCGGTGTCGGCGTGAAAGCCGGTTCGGTCTATCGCGTGACCGAGCAAGGCGGCATGACGCAGACGACCAACCAGTACGACGTTGGTATCTCGGGCGAAGGCTATTTCATTATCCAACTGCCGGATGGCCGCGACGCCTATACGCGCGCCGGTAACTTCGCGCTGTCGCCGGAAGGCCAGCTGGTGACCGAAGACGGCTTCACCGTTGCGCCGGGCATCGTCGTTCCGCAGGACGCGATCAGCGTCTCGATCAACCGCCAGGGCGTGGTTCAGGCGATCATGGCGGATGGTTCGGCGCCGCAGGATATCGGTGCGCTCGAACTGGCGCGATTCATCAACCCGGCTGGCCTAGAAGCCATCGGCGACAACTCGTTCGTTGAAACGCCCGCTTCCGGCACGGCCAACCGCGGTCAACCGGCATCGACCGGCTTTGGCTATCTGCAGCAGGGCTTCCTCGAGATCTCGAACGTCAACGCGGTGACCGAGATTTCGTCGCTGATTACGGCGCAGCGCGCTTACGAGATGAACTCGAAGGTCATCACCACGACCGACGAGATGCTGCGCTCCACCAGCAACCTGCGGTAAGGCTCATGATCCGGATCGCAGCCCTCCTAATCTCCGTCCTGATGCTCGCGCCGCTCGCGGTCGCGCAGCGTACGGGCGTCAAGGTGATCGGCGGCGACTGGATCACGCTGGGCGACGTTGCGCCGGTGACGGGCGAACATGCCGGCATTCTGCTTGGACCGGCCCCGCCGGCTGGACAGACGCTGTCGCTCGATCCGGCATTCCTGATTGCCACCGCCAAATCCGCTGGCGTGATCCTCGCCATTCCGCTCGACCAGCCGATCATGGTGACGCGCGCCGCTGGCAATGCGCCGGCAGCTCCCGTTGCCAATACAGCGCGGCCTGCGAACCAGGTGCAGCCGATGAGCGCTGCCGCACCTTCGGGCCAGGTTCTGGTGTTCACGCGCGATGTGCCGCGCGGCCATGTCATTTCGTCCAGCGATGTGAGCTGGGAAGCAGCAAACCCTTCACGCCCGATCCGTGGCGGCGCTGACATGCAGGCTGCCATCGGCATGGAAGTGAAGCGTGCGATCAAGTCTGGTCAGCCGCTTCTGACGAGCGACCTCAAGCAGGCATCGGTGATCCGCAAGGGTGAGCCGGTGAAGCTGGTCTATGTCTCAGCCGGCGTGCGGCTGAGCGTTGACGGCATTGCCCAGAACGAAGCTGCGAAGGGCGAAGCCGTTCGCGTACTCAATTCCTATTCCAAGCGGACTGTCGACGCCGTGGCCGAGGCCACCGGCGAAGCCCGCGTCAACGGCAGGTGAAGCAGATGAAAAACGCCATCACGACTGGAGCGGGCCTTGCTGCGCTGATGCTGGGCGGTTGCGCCGGGCTGAACGATGCGACGGCCCCGCCGCAGATGACGCCGATCGCCAACCCGGCGACGATCGCTGGCTCCCAGCGCGTATCCATGCCGCTGCCCGCGCCGACGGTTGAGGCGCAAGCCCCGAACTCGCTGTGGCGCGCAGGCGCAAGGTCGTTCTTCAATGACCAGCGCGCCGCCAAGATCGGCGACATCCTGACCGTCAGCATCGAGATCGCCGACTCGGCGCAGCTCAACAACACCACGGCGCGCAGCCGGACGGGTTCGACCGAGACGGGCGTGCAGGCTCTGCTGGGCCTTGAGGACACGATCCAGAAAGTGCTGCCGGGCACGCCGTCGCTCAGCCCGGCTGTTGGTTTCGATTCCAAGACCGCGTCGAACGGTACGGGCTCGGTGAACCGTCAGGAGAAGGTGAAACTCACCGTCGCCGCGGTGATCACGGATCGCCTGCCGAACGGCAACCTCGTGATTGGCGGCAGCCAGGAAGTTCGCATCAACAACGAGCTGCGCGAGCTTCTGGTCTCAGGCGTCATCCGTCCGGAGGACGTGGCGGCGGACAATACGATTGCGCACACCAAGATTGCCGAGGCACGCATCTCGTATGGCGGCCGTGGCGATATCAGCCAGGTGCAGCGCGACAAGTATGGCAAGCTGATCTACGACCAGATCACGCCGTTCTAGCCGCCTAGGCGGCCGGCTTCGTATCTTTAGGCGTGTTGTCGAGCTTGCCGCCGCGAGCGAGCTTGCGCGCGCCTATCCATACGCCGAACGCGCAGACGGCGGTGACGCCGATCATGGCGAGTACGAGCAGGATTTCCCGCAGGGGCGAACGCACCAGGTCAAACTTGTGCAGCGCCAGGTGCAGGAAGCGGAAGCCCTTCGAGCCATCGTCCGCGATGAAGCGCACCGCGCCGAGATCGGGATCGAGATAGAAGCGCGTATCGTTCTCGCCGATGATGCGGACGGCCGGCAGCTTCGATGACGATGCGCCGGGGTAATAGTATTCGTCCGGCTCGGTCATTTCCTCGAAGCGTGCGGATGGGCCGGCGAGCGTGGTTGTGGCGCGCTGGCGGGCGGCATCATCGAAGGGTGCGGGTTGGCCCATGGCGTCGAGGCGGCGGCGGGAGCCGTCTGCCGACTGCCAGACGAACCAGGGCTGGCCTTCGAGCCGCATGAAGCTGACCAGGCTGCGTTCGCGCGAGACGGTGCGCAGCGCCACTTCCTGCGCTTCGAGCGCGGGCTTGAACTCGCCCCAGATGACGGGCTTGCCTGACCAGGTGTCGGCGGCGTCCCACGACGCCTTGTCGCCTTCGAGCCAACCCCAGGGTTGCATGGAGGTGAAGCCGGAGAAGGAGAAGGTCAGCACGAAGATACCGAAGACGAGGCCGATCATATGGTGCCAGAACTTCGCGCCGCGATAGGGCGAGGCGAGCTTGCCGGTGGACTTGCGGCGGCGGAGCTGGCGGATGCCGGCGAACATGCCGGTGATCGTCAGGAAGCAGCCGGCGAGCGACGTCCAGATGATGACCTGCGTCCAGACCGGGGTGTTGCGGCGGAGCTCGGTGAAGAACAGCCAGTGCGGGATCGCGCCGAACCATGTCCACACGCGCTGCGAGCCTGTGGTGCGCTGGCTGAGTTCGCCGGTCTTGGCGGAGATATAGAGGATCGTGTCTTCCGGGTCGTGCAGCGCGACTTGATGGAAGGGTCGGCGGGCGTTGAAATAGCCGGCGACCATGAACTCGTCGCGCTCGAGCGACTGGATATAGGTCGGTTCGCCCTTGAGCTTGTGACGTTCGACATAGGTGCGGGCAACGGCCAGCGCGTCAGCCTCGGTGATCGATGTGATTGGCGTTGCGGTCGCCATGTCGAAGAGGCCGTTGCTGCTCGCCCCTCCCTCGCTCCAGGAGAGGGACATTACGGGGCGACCGGCGAGCATTTCGATGCGGGCGGAGGATACTGTCGCGCTGTCGGGGATGGCGGGCAGCGTCATCCGGTCTGGCGCGACGATGGGGGCGAGGCCTTCGACGCGGTAGTCGCGGCCGCCGAGGGTGATCGACGGATAGGGGTTCCAGATCATCACCACGCCGCTGAGGCACCACAGCAGCATGAGCAGGCCGAGCGTGACGCCCACCCAGCGATGGAGGGCGAAGATGTAGCGGATCAGTCTGGCCTTGATCAAAAGTCCGCCCCGTTTGCTACGCACTGGATGCAGCAGCGCCCGGCTTTATACAAACCGGGCGCGGAAGCGGAAATGAATTGTGGGCCCGGGGCCTTAAGCGGCGTCGCGCTTCTTGGCCTTCTTGACCTTGTTGATCGCGTAGGAGCGCTTCAGGCGCGACAGGTGGTCGATGAAGAGCGTGCCCTGCAGGTGATCCATCTCATGCTGGATGCACACCGCATACATGCCCTCGGCCCACTCCTCGATCTGCTCGCCATTGTAGTTGAGATAGCGGAGCTTCACGCGCAGGGGGCGATCGACCTCGTCGTAATAGTCGGGGACCGAAAGGCAGCCCTCTTCGTAGCTTTGCGTCTCGGCGACGGCTTCGAGGATTTCCGGGTTCACGAAATAGCGCGGGGCTTTCGGCTCGTCTTCGCGGGCGAGGTCCATGACGATGACGCGGACCGGCTCGCCGATCTGCACGGCGGCCAGGCCGATGCCGGGGGCGGCGTACATGGTCTCGAGCATGTCATCCATCAGCTTGCGCGTCTCGTCGGTGACCGCGGCAACGGGCTTGGAGACCTGCTTCAGGATGGGGTCGGGTACGGTGAGGATGGGACGGATGGCCATGGCTGCTAGCTATGGACGAGGCCGGTTTTCGTCAAGTGAACGAGCCCGTGAGGCGTGCTCTACGATCAGGGATTGCCCCTGACGGGAAAGGCTATTTCCGCTTCGATGACGGACCCGATGGCAGCAGTTCCAGCTGCGGCGCTTCGGTTTTGACCTCGGCGGCCTGGACCTGGGGGATGCGGGCGCGGACGCCCAGCTCGCCGGGGGCTTCCACCGCCCTGTCTTCTGTCGGGATTTGCAGATCCTCGAAGCGGCGGACCTGCGGCATCACCTTCCGCTCGTAGGAGCCGACCAGCGAGTTGTAGCTATCGACCGCCTTGTCGAGGTTGGAGCCGACTTTCGACATGTGGTCGGTCATGACGGACAGGCGCTGGTATAGCTCGCGGCCGAGTTCCACGGCCTGCTCTGCGTTCCGCGCCGCCTGCTCCTGCCGCCAGCCATAGGCCACGGCTTTCGCCAGCGCGATCAGGGTCGAGGGCGTCACGATGATGACGCTGTTCTTGGAGGCGAAGTCGAAGATCTCGCGATCGTATTCCAGCACGGCGGCGTAGAAATTCTCGCCCGGCATGAACATGGCGACGAAGTCGACGCGATCGGAGAAGCCCTTCCAGTAATCCTTGCGGGCCAGCCCCGTGACGTGGGCGCGAACCTTCTGGGCGTGGGCGGCCAGATGCTGCTGGCGCTTGGCCGGGTCGCTTTCGTTGGAGGCGGCGAGGTAATCGTCGAGCGACACCTTCGAATCGATCACCAGCTCGCGACCGCCCGGCATGCGGACGATCACGTCGGGGCGGATGCGACCCTTCTCGGTCTCGGACGAGTTCTGCTCGGTGAAATCGGCGTAGGGCGAGAGGCCTGACATTTCGAGCACGTTGCGGAGCGTTTCCTCGCCCCAGCGGCCACCATGGCGGGTGGTCGACAGCGCGCTGGCGAGTTTGCCCGCTGCGCTTTCGGTCTTGCGCACGCTCTCCGAGACGCCGCGGATCTGCTCTTCCAGCTTGGCGCGATCTTCCGCGCTCATCTTCTGGATTTCGTCGACCTTCTTCTGGAACTGGCCGAACGTGTCGGAGATCGGCTTCAGCATCTTGCCGAGTTCGCCTTCGGCGCCTTCCTTGTGCTTCTTCAGCGTCTCGTCCGCGATCTGGACGAATTGCTGC
The DNA here is from genome assembly GCA_965229115.1 of Hyphomonadaceae bacterium. Lineage (GTDB taxonomy): Bacteria > Pseudomonadota > Alphaproteobacteria > Caulobacterales > Hyphomonadaceae > UBA7672. The sequence goes on from CBDDIR010000003.1 coordinate 3,630,169, forward strand.
TGCGACTTGAGGAGGGCGGCTTCAGCCAGTTGCTTGAACCGGCCTTCGCTTTCGAGCTGCATCTTCTGCAGCTGTTCCTTCTCGCGCGCGAAGCTGGCCTCGCGCTCGGTGTTGCGAGCGGCTTCGGCCATGGCCTGACCATGTTCGGCGCGGAGTTTGGCGAGCTGTTCGTTGAGCGAGGTCGCTGCGGTCTTGGCTTCCGCGACCTTGGCTTCGCTGGCGGTGAACGAGGCGCGCACGCCGGCTTCAGCTTTCTCGGCGGCTTCGGCGCGCTGGCGCTGGGTTGCGACCTCAGACTTCAGCGCGGCGACTTCCTTCGACCGCTCACCCAGTTCGGCCGTCAGGTGCTCAGTGTTCGGCGGCTTGCGCTGCGAGAATACGAAGGCGGCCGCAGCGGCGGCGAGCGCGATCACAAGGAGGACGATGTGCAGCGTATCGAGGGTCATGCGCGAGTATAAGTTCTTTATTTGTTCCGATCAACCCGGTTGGGCGAGCGGACCCTCGCGTGATTCTGGTGCGGGGTGAAAAGCTGATCCTCTCTCGTCGTCATTCCTGCGAAAGCAGGAACCCAGGGGCTGCGAGCGCAGGTGTGTGTAGCCCCTGGGTTCCCGCTCTCCGCTTCGCTGCGGCGGGAATGACGGAGCTGGATTTCAAACAGCGGATCTCGTTCGCACGGACCGATGTCCTGCGGGATGCTTGTGTTCGTCTCTCCCAAGAGGGAGCGGGGCGCGTGTAGATACGCCGTGGGTAGTGCCTGTGCTGATCTCGCGATCAGCGGATGCGCGTCTTCACGCGCCCCGTGCTTGGCCGTTCTTCCCGATATGGCATCCAGGAGTTGGCAATCGACCGCCAAGGATAAATCCCAGGGGCCTTAGCTCCGTGGCCAGTGATCGGTTCGGCGTGTCGGGGAGATGGTCCAGAACTCCCTCGGACCCTCCGGTTAGTGACCCCGGAGGCAGTGCTGCGCAGTTCGATTCACCGGGTCGGCTTGTCAGGCCTTCCCGACTTGCTTGAAGGGGCACGGTAGAGTCCCCGACACCACGCGGCCACGCCGGCCAATGACCTGCCGTCTTGAGCTGGACGTCTCCAAGACCTCCCTTCGTCAGGTGCGTTTGCATTATATGCTGGTTTTGGGGGCCGCGGATTCTGCGGGGCTCTGTCCTACAAGCTGCGTGCGCAGGTGTTTGATTTTGCGCGGGATGGAATTTCTCCGTCCTACAGTTCTGCACCACCGCCATCCCCCAAACGCGTGTTCGGTTGGACCCCCTCCTGTCCTCCCCCTTTCAGGTGGGAGGGACCTCGTTGCGCCAACTTACCCAACATCGAACGCTGGTGACTGCTGCAGGGTCCCTCCCCCTGAAAGGGGGAGGACAGGAGGGGGTCCTGCTGGACGGGGTGCGTGGCGACTGGATCCCGGCCTTCGCCGGGAACGCGTGAACGGGGTTCACGCTTCCGGGTCGGCCAGACCGGTGGTGTCGCGCTGCCCTCGCTGTCGCTCGGGCGTTCGCTGCTTCCCGCTTGCGCGGGAGTGACGGTGGAGCCAGTTGACTTAAACTAGTCCCGTGCGCCGCGTTTGGGGCGCCAGCCTTCGGGCATGTGGGGGAAGTTCGGGACGCCTTCGAAGGCGTTGTCCGGGACGTCGGTGCCGAAGACGTCGAGCGGGTTGTTGGCGCGGCGGACGTTCGACTTCGCCTCGATGGCGGCGCGCTTCAGGCGATCACGCATCAACCACATGCCAATACCCACGCCGACAACGCCAACCGCTGCGACTGTAATGACTACCGGGACGTGCTCGCGTTTCACCATGGGACGTTTCCAACCGACTTTTTAGCGCCTCGACGCCATCGCAGCCGCGATCGTGCCATCGTCGAGATGATCCAGTTCCCCGCCCACGGGCACACCGTGAGCCAGGCGCGTCACCTTCACGGGTAAATGCGCCAGCCTGTCAGTGATGTAGTGGGCGGTCGTCTGTCCGTCCACGGTCGCATTCAGCGCGAGGATTACTTCGCGCATATCTGGGTCGCCTGCCCGTTCTACCAGTCTGGCAATGTTGAGGTCTTCAGGGCGAATACCATCGAGCGCCGACAAGGTTCCCCCAACGACGTGATAACGCCCACGGAATACCCCCGCGCGCTCCATCGCCCAGAGATCCCCCACCTCCTCCACCGCGCAGATGACCGAACTGTCCCGTCCCGGAGCGGCACACACGGCGCAGGGATTTACCGTGTCGAAATTCCCGCAGGTGGAGCAGATCTGGACCTTGGCGGCGGCATCCGCCAGGGCGGCCGCCAGCGGGGTCAGCAGCTGATCCTTCTTCTTCAGGAGGTGGAGCGTCGCGCGCCGGGCTGAGCGCGGCCCGAGGCCGGGCAGCTTCGACAGCAGGTCGATCAGGCGAATGATTTCGGGGCCGGCAGAGCGATTGATCATGGGGAGAATCGTATCCGTTTCACCTCCCGACATAATCCCTCGGAGGCCGGGCCGCTACTTCTTCCGCCGCTGCGCCAGACGGGCGGCTTCGCGCAGTTCCTCGAAGTCGGAACGCAGGACATAGTCGCGCACGAACTCCACATCGACGACGCGCTTGATGAAGCTGGCGAACATCCAGTCGATGTCGCGCTTGGCGACGAGGCCGCGGCGCGTGAGGCCGGAGACGAACTCGAAGAAGTTGAGGAGGTCGATCAGCTCGCCCTCCAGCGCCTTGGGCATGCCGGGGGTCGCCAGCTCCGTCTTGAGCGCTGCGAACTCGGGCGCTTCGGGATTGGCGAGGACGAAGCGGATGCGGCGATAGCGTTCGGACTCGAAGAACATGCGGTAGAGTTCGCGCACCTGTTCCGTCTGGCGCATGCGTTCGGACCGCAGATAGCGGAACAGGCCGAACAGGCCGGCGAGGAGCGCGGCGAGGAATGTGAAGGCCGACGCCCAGTTGCGCGCAAGCTCGGACCAGTAGAGGCCGGCATCGGCGCCATTTGCGATCACTTCCATTGAAGACTCCCACGCATCGTCAGGCACGCATCGTCATGCGCAGGATCACGACTCGTGGCGCGAGTTCAAGAGCCCGAGGTGACGCTCAGCTTGTCTTCAGTTTGTTGCAGAGATTTGTCTTGGATGGCGTCGTTGCGCGCCATTCGTATTCGAGGTGCTGCAGGTCGCGAACCGGCTGGCCGTTGCGTGTCGCCGGAATGAACTCCTGCGCCGCAAGGCAGCGCACGGTTGGCGCGAGGAATACCGGATCGCTGCACACACCGTCGGCGGAGATCACGCTGCCGTCGGGCCCGATCTCCAGATCCATCTGGCAGCAGCCGGAGAGCTGTTGTTCGCGGGCGGGCTTGGGATAGCGGCAGGCGTCGGGGCGGAAGCCGCCGGCATATTGCGCTTCGGTTTTGCCCGCTGGCTTCGCCGCGGGCTGCGCCAGGCCTGCGCCAGTGATACCGGCGAGGAGGACGACAGACGCAAGGGCAAGGCGTGCGCGCATGGGCGATACTCCCAATACAGCGACGCTAGACCGCCATTGCGCCGTTTGGCAATTCGCGCTGTAGGTCCGCCATGCAGTTCACCCTTCTCTCCGTGCTCGACTATGCGGGCGTTGCGACCTTCGCGGCGTCGGGCGCGCTGATGGCCGCCCAGAAGCGGCAGGACGTGGTGACGTTCATCTTCTTCGCGGCGATCACGGGCGTTGGCGGCGGCACGCTGCGCGACCTGCTGATCGACGCGCCGGTCTTCTGGGTGCTCGATCCGGGTTATGTGATCGTGTGCACCGTCGTGGCGGTGCTGGTGTTCCTGACGCGCGGGCGCGGGGTGCATGAGCAGGGCCTGCTGTGGGTCGATGCGGTGGGGCTGTGCGTGTACGCGGTCGTCGGCGCAGCGAAGGCGCTGGCGCTCGGGCTGCATCCGGTGATCTGCATCGTCATGGGCGCGCTGACAGCGACGTTCGGCGGCATCATTCGCGACGTGCTTGCGGGCGAGCCATCGATCCTTCTGCGCCGCGAACTCTACATCACGCCGGCAATCGTCAGCGCATCCGTGTTCATCGTGCTGCGCACGCTGGGCGTTGACTGGACCGTAGCAAGCGCCATCGCAGTCGCCTGCGGCTTCATCGTCCGCGCCGGCGCCATCGCATGGAAATGGCACATGCCGGCGTTCCAGCCGCCGAAGACGAAAGACAACTGAACGGGCTGTCGCAGCTAGCGATCAGTCGTCGCGGACAGTGCGTTCCTTGCGCTCGTGGCGTTCTTGCGCCTCGAGGCAGAGGGTTGCGATCGGGCGGGCGTCGAGACGCTTCACGCCGATCGGCTCGCCGGTCTCTTCGCAGAAGCCATACTCGCCCAGTTCGATCCGGCGGAGCGCTGCTTCGATCTTGTTGACCAGCTTGCGTTCGCGATCGCGGGTGCGGAGCTCAAGGGCGCGATCGGCTTCCGACGATGCGCGGTCAACGAGGTCCGGAATCGGCGCCACGTTTTCCTGCATGCCAGTGATCGTTTCGCGATTGCCCTGAAGGATCTCTTCCTTCCAGGCGATCAGCTTTTCCTTGAAGTATTTGAGCTGCTTCTTGCTCATATACGGCTCGTTCTCGGTCGGCTTGTAGGTGGCCGTCTTGGAACTCATTGCTGTATGCTCCCTAGGCCGGCCCATCCCCAGGGCCGCCTTAGCTGGGCGGGCTATATATAGGAGCCGCCCCACCCCGTAAATGTCCCGCATCAGGTCGGTTTCCAGCGCGGTATATTGTTTTTGTTGCAATTTTTTGACCGCGCCTGCGCGAGCAGGTTAACGCGTGAGTATTTGCTCACCAAAGAGGGAATTGCCGCAGCGCAGCAATGCCTGATTATGCGGCTATCAGGCGGCTTCGGCTTCGCGTTCCAGCTTGGCCGCTTCGACCGCGACGCGGACTTCCGCCCAGTTCAGCGTGTCGTCGAGACCGATATCGCCGGTGGCGTCGCGTTGTTCTTCCAGAGCGCCCTTCAGCATCGCCAGATGACCCTTCGAAGGGCCATCGCCGAGCATCGCAAGCTGCAGGCGGTCGAGGGCGTCGAGCATGCGCCTGCCCTTGCGCAGCGCGCGTGCGCGGGCTTCGGGCCCGCCAACGCCCTGCAGCGCCATGAGGACGGAGATTCCCGATACGCCAGCGGCGCCGGACACGCCGGATGTGGCCGCACGCGGGGCGACGCCGTCTGCTGCCAGCAGGCGGCCGAACCCTTCGGCTGCGGGTTTGGGACCGCTGCTGCCAGCGGACGCCGATGTGGACGAGGTGGAACTGACCTTCATCGCAGCACTCCTGCCCGGCAGATTTGGCCTAGTTGGTTAATGGCGGCTTAAGGAAAGTTTCGCGCCGGGAAACTAGGCTTAAGGCTTTGTTGCGGATTGAGAGGCGAGAGTGAGTTGAAACGCTGCGGCCAGAACGGTCGGACATTTTCCATCACCCGTACCTTGGGATCTCATGCGCGTGTTCGCTCGCACCATCGCCTTGCTTGCTATTGCCGTGTCGCTCGCCGCGCCCGTTGGGGCCGGTACGCGCCTGAAGGACATCGTCGATGTCGAAGGCGTTCGCGAGAACCAATTGACCGGCTACGGCATCGTCTTCGGCCTTAACGGCACGGGCGATTCCATCCGTAACTGCCCGATGCTGCAGCAAGGCCTCGCCTCGATGCTGGAGCGCTTGGGCATCAACACGCGCACGTCGAACGTGAACACCAAGAACGTCGCCGCCGTTATGGTCACCGCGAACCTGCCGCCGTTCGGCACCAATGGTTCGCGCATCGACGTCACCGTCTCGACCATGTGCGACGCCAAAAGCCTTGAAGGCGGCACGCTGCTGGCGACGCCGATGATCGGCGCGGATGCGCAGGCCTATGCGCTAGCGCAGGGCTCTGTGGCGGTTGGCGCGTTCACCGCGTCAGGCAATTCCGGCACGTCGCTAACCCGCAACATCCCGACCAATGGCCGCGTGCCGAATGGCGCGACGATCGAACGCGAGCTGAAATTCGACATCGCAGCCCAGCCGGAACTTCGCCTGTCGCTGCGCAATCCCGACTTCACGACGGCCTCGCGCATAGCCGGCGCGATCAACTCGTTCACGGGCGTCAACGCCGCCTCAGCGCTTGATCCCGCCACCGTGCGCCTGCGTCGCCCGCCGGCCTTCAGCGACATGTCGGCGTTCATCGCCCAGATCGAAGGCCTGGAGATCGAGCCGGAACAGCGCGCCCGCGTCGTCATCAACGAGACCACGGGCGTCATCGTCATGGGCGAGAATGTGCGCGTGTCGACCGTCGCCATCGCGCAAGGCAACCTGACCATCCAAGTTCAGGAGACGCCCGGCGTCGCCATGCCGAACTCATTCACGAACGCTCAGCCCGTGGTCGTGCCGCAATCCAACGTCGCGGTTGCCGAAGATACGGCGAAGCTCGCCCTCGTCGGCGGCAATGGCGTGCCATTGCGCGAACTGGTGGGCGGCCTCAACGCGCTGGGCGTCAGCCCTCGCGACCTGATCGTTATCCTGCAGGCCCTCAAGACATCGGGCGCGCTGCAGGCCGAAATCGAGGTGATGTAATGGCGGACGTCGCCCTTACCCAACCGCCGGTCGACGTTCTGTCGCAGAAGAAGAACTCGCTTTCGAACGATGCGGCGAGCGTCAAAACCCGCGCCCAGGCCGAGGAAGTCGCCCGCCAGTTCGAGCGCATGTTCATCTCGGAAATGCTGGCGCCTATGTTCCAGGGGCTGCAGACCGATGGCCTGACCGGCGGCGGCAATGCCGAGGCGACCTTCCGGCCCATGCTTATCGACCAGTACGCCGACGCCATTTCCAGAAACGGCGGGATCGGGATTTCCGATTCCGTCCTGAAGGAAATCCTTCGCATGCAGGGGCTGGAGTAATGTCCGACACGATCGACCGCGCCAATCAGCTGCTGGCCATGACCCAGCGCCTTGTCGGCTTGCTGGAGGTCGAGGTTGAGGCCCTTAAAACCCGGCGCGCGCTCGGCACGGCGACCGATTGGGATGAGAAAGAGCGCCTCGTTCATGCGTGGCGAATCGAAGTCTCAAAAGTTAAGGCCGATCCGACCCTGATCGCCGGCATCCCCGAGACGCTGAAAGCCAATCTGCGAATCGCAGCCAAGAAGCTCGAGGACGGACTCGAAACCCACGCCCACGCCCTGCTGGCGACCAAGACCGTTACGGAAGGTCTGGTGCGCTCGATTGCCAATGAAATCGCGTCATCGCGCAGCGCGCCCGCTGCTTATGGGCGCAGCGGATCCGTTAACGCGACCGCCAATCGCGAAGCCTCAGGACTCGCGGTCAACGCCAAGGCCTGATCAGTCTTCGTTTCGCACCTGATTACGTAACGTGCGGCAGCCTCAGGTTATGACTTTTTTTACCCCTGAGGCGCCTTGCCCACTTGATCAATTTCCCGTCTCGGCAAACAAAGGTGCTCTAGGCCGGGGCGCGTAAGTGGACGGATGGGCAGAGCGCTCATGTGGCCACGTTGTTGATACGGAAGCGGGCTCGATGAATCGACGTCGCAAGCGCCGGTTGCCGTTCGCGGCTTACGCCGCACTCATCTTCAACGCCGCGCTTTGCGTTACGCCCTTCATGGCGTCTCACGTCATTTCGACAGCTTATGGCGACAAGCGCCCGGCGTTTGCAGCCAGCCCTGAAGCGATCACCGCCACCCGCCAGGCGATGGACGAGCGCTTCCAGCAGATTTCCTCGCGCCCGGACAAGGCTTCCCGCGATGTCTGGGCCGAGATGGTCCGCACCTCGCTTGATGACAAAGAGATGCGCCGGGTTCGCGGCCTGCTTCTGGGCGCACCGGCCATGCTCGACGGCAAGGATGGCGACGCCCTCCGCGCCCGTGTCGCGGTTTCCAGCGGCGCCGGCGAAGACGCCCTGATCGACGCCGCCGTGGCTTACCTGCCGGAAGACCTGCAGGACGAGTATGAGCGCCGCACCACTCCGCTCCAGTCCATCTTTACCGCCTCGGCCCCAGCCTCCGCCGTTCCCGGCGCGACCCCGGCCGTCGCCACCGCTCCGGCTGCCGCCACGCTGACGGTCGGCCGCGTCGAAGACACCCCGATCGAGCTGAACCGGCTGGGCGACCTGCCCCAGCACACGCGCACCGCCGTCGGCTGGGCCAATGACGACCACACCGATGTGACGTCGTTCCTGCTATCGGGCATCGGCCTGATCCTCGCAGACCCGGAAGCACGCGCTGGCGCATCGGTGGCGATCTCGACCTTCCTCACCCGCAAGGAAGGCACCGTTCCCTTCAAGCTCTACCTGCAGAAGCGCATCGAGGAAGTCGTTCCGGTTGCGGAAATGAAGCGGCTGCTGGCCGCCGAGTTCTCCAACGAGGTCGGCTACACACCACGCAACGCGCAGGTGGTGGAGCGCGTGTTCCGCACGACGATCGACAAGCAGAAGCTCGCGCCGCTGCTCGAAGAGTTCCGCATCCTGCGCCAGATCGCGCTCGACACGTCGACTGAAAGCGCCGTGGCCATCATCAGCCGCATCAAGGATCGTGGCGATGTGAACCGCGCCCAGCTCGTTGCCCGCGCGGGCGGCGACCGGGTCGTGCCGCTGGCCGACTATGATGGCGAGAACCTGCTCGACACGGCGCGGACCACGGTGACCTGGACCAACGCCCTGCGTATGCAGGTGGCTGGCCTGCTCGCCTGCCTTGCCCTGCTTGGCTTCGTGGCGATCTCGGTGTTCTGGAAATCGTTCACGCGCGACAAGCCGAAGAAGGTCAGCGCTGTGTATCTGATGGAAGACTACGGCACGGCTGGCTGATCTAGCCTGCCGCTGGAACCTGAAGTCCGAACGCGCCGATAACCCCGACGATTATCATCTGCACGGCAAGCGCCGACAGGATGACGCCGAAGATGCGCGTGATCGCGCCTGCGATCTGATCGCCCATAACCTTCAGCAGCGGACCCGCCGCGAGGAAGATCAAGCCCGCCAGCACGAGGTTGGCGGCGATCGCGAATGACACGATGCCGATGCCCATCGCGTCGCCGCCGGCGTTCTGCATGTAGAGCATCGCCGTCGCGATCGAGCCGGGGCCGGCGATCATCGGAATGGCGAGCGGAAACACGGAAACGTCGTCGAGACGGCCGGCCGCCTCTTCTTCCGCGAGCACCTGATCGGCGCGGCTTTTCTGGCGGGCCTGGCGTTTCTCGAACACCATTTCCAGCGCGATGAGGAACAGCAGCACGCCGCCGGCGACGCGGAAGGCGTCGAGGGAAATGCCGAGGTGATGCAGCAGCTGCGCGCCTGCGAAGGCGAAGAAGAACAGGATCAGGCCGGCGACGAACACTGCCTTGATCGCCATCTTGCGCGCATAGGCCGAGCCGCCCGGCGCCGTCAGCGACGCGAAGATCGGGGCGACGCCCGGCGCGTCGATCAGGACGAAGAAGGTAACGAACGCGGCGATCGCCTGTTCGAGCTGGATGGCTGTCAGCATGGTGCTGTTACCCGCGGAAGAGCGAGAGCAATGCCTGCGGCGCCGCGTTGGCGATGCTGACCGCGGATGCGCTCAGCTCCTGCTTGACCTGCAGCGCCTGGATCAGCGCGCTTTCGGCGGCAAGGTCAGTGTCGACCATCGTGCCGACGCCGGCAGCGAGAGCATCCGCCAGACGCGACACGAAGCCTTTCTGGGCCTCGATGCGACGACGCTCGGCCGACATTTCGATCAGCTGGTCGCCGACATTGGAGATCGATTTTTCCAGCAGGGCGTGCGTATCCGCCGCCGACTGCGGGGTCGACAGCGCTGTCGTCGACGGCGCAGCAATGATGATGCCGCCTGCGCCCGGCAGCAGGTTGCGGCCTGCGAGGGTCAGGTTCTGGCTGGCTTCGGCGTCGGCGATGAACGACACGCCGTTCGGCTTCGAGCCGTCGAGGATGTTCTCGCCATCGAACGACGCCTTGCGGATGAAGCTCTGCAGCGTCTGCATCTGGCCTTCATACTGCTTCTGGAAGGCGGCGCGTTGCTCGTCCGACCAGTCGCCCGACATGGCCTGCGCGGCCGTGCCCTTCATCTCGGTCAATAGTTTCGAGATCGATTCGGTTGCGGTGATCGCGGTGTCGGAGATCGACTCGGCGCGTCCGAGGCTGAGCGTGACGGCGTTGAGGGACGAGCCCTGACCGCGCATGAAGGCGGCCGACTGGTAAGCCGTGGCGTCATCGCGGGCGCGGGCGACCTTCATCCCCGACGAGAGCCTGGATTCGGCGCTCGTGAGATCGCGGTTGGTCGTTTGGAGGTATTTCAGCGCTCCAAGCGCACCAGCAGCATTGTTCAGTCTTTCGACCATTTTGGCCGTCTCCGCAGACGAATCGTGGTGAACGAGTCGTCAATTCGGGGCCAGTCTTCGTTAGCAAACCTTAACGAGTGGTTTCCGGGCCGGACTGGCTCACAGCCTTATGGGCAAAAGCCGCCCCCGCCTGTCTGGCGGGAACGGCCTTTCTTGTTCGCTCAGACGCCCTGTTCGGGCGGTTCGTTTTAGCTGCGGAACAGCGAGAGGATGACCTGCGGCGCCTGGTTGGCGATCGACAAGGCCTGCGCGCCGAGCTGCTGCTTGATCTGCAGCGACTGGAGCTTGGCGGATTCCTTGGCGAGGTCGGCGTCGACAAGGTTGCCGATGCCGTTCTCGATCTCGTCCGACAGCTTGGCGAGGAAGTCCTGCTGCGCATCGAGCGCGGTCGCTTGCGAGCCGAGCGAAGCGAGCTTCACGTTGAGATCAGTGATCGCTTGCTCGAGCGCGTTGGAAGCGGTCGTGGCTGCAGCGGCCGACGTCGAGATGTCGATCGTCGCAAAGCCCGAGAACATCGCGCTGGCGAGCGTGAGGTCGGCGCCATTCACGACCAGCGTGTTGTCGCCGGCAGACGTGACCGCGGCCGTGGGGAGGCCTTCGCCAAGCGCCGCGCCACCCGAACCGTCCGACGAGATGTCGAGCGTGTCGAACGTGGTGTCGTTGATCAGGTAGGTGAACTCGCCGGTTGCATCGCTATACGAGGCCGAAACCTTGCCGCCGGTTTGCGAGTTCACGGCTTCCACGAACTGGTCGATCGTCATGCCGGCAGTGAGCTCAACCTGCACCGTGTTGGTGCCGCCGGGGTTGGCAGTATTGGTCAGCTCGAACTGGATCAGGTCGCCGTCAGCGATGCCGCCGCCGATGCCCGTGACCAGAGCCGAACCCGACAGCGGCGGGCTCAAGGCGGCGGTCTGCACGCCGCTTCCGGTAGCTGCGACCGTGCCGCCGAGATCCGAGATCAGGACGTTGAGGTTGAAGTTGCCGACAGCGAGGTTGGCGCCGTTGAACTGGGCCGAGTGGGCAATCGTGTCGATCTGCTTGCGCAGCGATTCGAAGTCGGCCTGGTACATCGAGCGCTGATCCGGCGTCAGGTCGTCTGCCTGCGCGGCGACGGCCTTGTCCTTCAGCTTCTGCAGGATGCCGCCGATCGACTTGCCGGCCGCGAGGGCGACGTCGATGGTGGAGTTTGCGCGGTCGATACCGTCCTTCACGGCGGCAACCGAGGAGACCCGGCTCCTCTGCCCTTCAGCGATCGCGTAGATGGCCCCGTTCTCACGAGCGCTCGAGATCTTGAGGCCCGTCGAGATCTTGTTCTGGACGCCCTCGAGCTCGTTGTTCGTGAAGTTCAGGTTCTGGAGCGCGATCATGGCGCTGTAGTTCGTGTTGACGCTCAGCATGGCTGACGCTCCTGCGCAGACTTAGTTCATGCCCATTACGGGCTTCGCGCAGAGGTCAGTTCAAGTCGCGTGCCAGTCTGTTAAGGTTAACAGGCCAACGTTATGCATCTGTTTTCAAATGGATCGAGAGTTAACGGCGGAGCGAATCTCTAATGCCGGACTGATTCAAATTTACCCCCCGGCATGAATTGCCGAGGGCAAAGCGGGCTCTCGCTAGGCAAAAACGGCAGAGGAGCGAGGCCCGAAAGCCCCGCTCCTCCTAGTGTACCGTGTTCAGTCCGGACGACCTCCGGGCATCACCGCCCTTGAGATCTACGAACCGGTTAGCGGAAGAACGACAGGACCAGCGACGGCGCCTGGTTGGCGATCGACAGAGCCTGCGCGCCGAGCTGCTGCTTGATTTGCAGCGACTGAAGGCGGGCGGATTCTTTCGCCAGGTCAGCGTCGACGAGGTTGCCGATGCCTTGCTCGATCACGTCCGAGAGCGACGAAAGGAAGTCGTTCTGGATGTCGAGGGCGGCAGCTTGCGAACCGAGGGTCGCCAGACCCTGGGTCAGGCTGTTGATCGCCGTATCGATGGCGTTCGAAGCCGTCGTGGCGGCAGCCGTGGACGTCGAGATGTCCGACGAAGCGATCGGCGACAGGATCGAACCGGTCAGCGAGAAGTCGAAGCCCGTCACCGTGAAGGTGTTCGAACCAGTCGTCGAGACGTTGGTCGTGTTGACGTTGAGGCCAAGATCCGCAGTGGCATCGCCGCCGACTTCGAGATCGTCGTAAGCCGTGTCGTTGATCATGTAGGTGATCTGACCCGTCTTTTCGTCGTACGAGGCCGAGATCTTGCCGCCAGCCTGCGAGTTCACCGCGTTGATGAAGCCATCGACCGTCATGCCGGCCGTGATTTCGACGCCAACAGTCAGCGTCGAAGCGCCCGTGCCCGTGAGCGCGAACTCGATGACGTCGCCATCGGACGTGCCGGCCAGCGAGTTGATGAGAGCCGAACCCGACAGCGGGGGGGTCACGCCAGCCGTCTGAACGCCAGCGCCCGTAGCAGCCGTTTGGCCGCCGAGGTCGGAGATCAGAACGCTCAGCGATTGCGAACCCAGAGCCAGGTTGGCGCCGTTGAACTGCGCGGCGTTGGCGATGGTGTCGATCTGCGAACGGAGGTTGTTGAAGTCAACCTGGAGAGCAGCGCGCTGTTCGTCGGTCAGGTCGTCGGCTTGAGCCGCGACTGCCTTCGCTTTGAGCTTCTGCAGGATGTCGCCGACCGATTTACCGGCGGCAAGAGCAACGTCGACCGTGGAAGAAGCGCGGTCGATGCCGTCTTTGACAGCGGCGACCGACGAAACGCGGGCGCGCTGGCCTTCGGCGATCGCGTACACAGCGCCGTTGTCACGGGCCGAGGCGACCTTATAGCCGGTCGAGATCCGGTTCTGGACCTGGTTGAGTTCTTTGTTGGTGGTGTTGAGCGATTGGAGCGCGATGGACGCGCCATAGTTCGAGTTCACGCTAAGCATGACACTAGTCTCCGTTCTGGGTCAGAGACCGATCGTTTTGATCGGCCGTCAGCGCGTTTTGCGCCAACATGACGTCCACATAACCGGAGAGGTCTTAATTACGCGTGTCTGCGGAACCCCGAAATTGCTGCCAAAATCCTAACCAGAACAGATGGTTAGCGATGTGTTACAGCGGCACGAAAATGGCCTAGGCGGCGGCCGGCTGGGAGGGCGAAAGCCCTTGCATGATCGTGCGATTTATCTCGATCAGCACGTCGATCGGCGCGCCCGCGCGCATCACCTGGCTCGAGTGTTTGTCCACGAACATGGATAACGAGATGATCTGGGCACGGAGGGACTGCGACAATTGGTTCCCATCGGCTGCGCAATCAGAGGCAAGCAGCGACCACAGGCGGCGGTTCAACGCCAGAGCCTCGGCGCGGCGGCCGACTTCGGTATCGGGAAGCGCTGCGGCATCGATCAGACCACGGGTCGCAGCCGCAAAGGCGCGATACTCGGTCTGACGGGGGCCCTCAGTCTTCTTCGCCGCGTTCTGATAGGCCTGGATGGACATTGCCCAGCAATCCCTGTTCGTAGGTAAGCAGTTTCCGGCACCTGGTCAGCGCCTTGTAATAATCGGCCGCCATGACTTCCCGGGAGAGCGACACGCACTCCTTCAGGACTTCAGTAGAGCGGATAGCGTTCATGAATTCGTTCAGGCGCAGGACAAATTCGTCGTAGAATTTTCCAGCCTCGGTCGGGTCGAGGTACATCATCATGATCGGGAAATAGATCCGACGCGCCGGCGTGTTGGCGTCTTCGGGCTGGATGATGTCCTTCTCGCGCAGGATCGACGCCTTGTTCTGCAGCAACAGCACCGCGCGGCGGTCGCCATTCTGCAGCACCGCTCCGTTCACCACGAAGCGTTCGCCCGGCTTGAGCGAGAGTTTAAGCGGCATCTAATCCTCCCGGCCGGGCGTCTTTCCCCCGGAATTGCACCGGATTTTGGACGTGGCCGAACGTCCGGTCTAGCCGCCAGTCCTTAAGTTTTGCTTGTGTCGGGGTAACATGAGGCAACCGCAAAGCCTTCCCTCGCCCAACCAAATCCGCTCTAACCGTTCCGTTCGTTCCAACAGGGTTCCTAAAATGACCAACAAGAAGCGTTTCGAGGGCACCGACAATTACGTGGCGACCGACGACCTGCGGGTCGCCGTCAACGCCGCAATCGCCCTGGAGCGGCCGCTTCTGGTCAAGGGTGAACCCGGAACCGGCAAGACCATGCTGGCCATGGAAGTCGCCCGCTCGCTCGGCATGCCGATCATCGAGTGGCACATCAAATCGACCACGAAGGCGCACCAGGGCCTCTACGAGTATGACGCCGTCGCCCGCCTGCGCGATGGCCAGCTCGGCGAGGAGCGTGCGCGCGACATCAAGAACTACGTGAAGAAGGGCAAGCTGTGGGAGGCGTTCACGGCGCCCGAGCGCCCTGTCCTTCTGATCGACGAGATCGACAAGGCCGACATCGAATTCCCGAACGACCTTCTGCAGGAACTCGATCGGATGGAGTTCTACGTTTACGAGACGGACGAGACGATCAAGGCGAAGGTTCGCCCGGTGGTCATCATCACGTCGAACAACGAGAAGGAATTGCCGGACGCGTTCCTGCGCCGCTGCTTCTTCCACTACATCAAATTCCCGGACGATGAGGTGATGAACCAGATCGTCGAAGTGCACTTCCCGGGCATCAAGAAGCGCCTCGTCGCTGAAGCGCTCGCGACCTTCTACAAGATGCGCGACGTGCCGGGGCTGAAGAAGAAGCCGTCGACATCCGAGCTGATCGACTGGCTGAAGCTGCTGATGTCGGAAGATATCGACGTCGAGACGCTGCGCGAGAAGAACCCGAACAAGCTGGTTCCGCCGCTGCACGGCGCGCTGCTGAAGAACGAGCAGGACATTCAACTGTTCGAACGCCTCGCCTTCCTGGCGCGGCGCGAGAATGGCTGAGGCTTTCTGCGCCTGACGCTCTGAGGGGGACGGCACATGACGCTCACGCTGATGAATGTGGTGCGCATCGCGAAGGTGATTGCGCTGCTGGCTTTCTTCCTGCCGTGGGTGGCTGTGTCGTGCCAGAATGTGGATCTCGCGACTGCGTCGGGCTTCGAGCTGATGCAGGGCAAGATGTCGCCGAACCCGCAGGCCGAGCAGCAGATCAAGCAGCAGATGAACTCGGCCTTTGGCGGGCTGCGTGATCTCAACGCGAACAATGATCCGGGCAGCATGGCGGCGAGCACGGATACGCCGGAGCTGGGGATCAACTTCTTTGCGATCGCGGCGGCGGTTGTGATCCTTGTCGGGCTGGGCCTCAGCTTTGCGGGCAAGGGCAAGACGGCGGGGCGCAATGTTCTGGTGAGCAGCCTGCTCGGCCTCGCGCTCGTGTTCGGCACGGTGTGGTGGTTCAAGGAGAGCGCGCTGCGCGACATGGAGGCGAAGGACGGCGGCAGTATGCGCAATTCGCCGATCAGCCGTGCGGACCTCGCCGGCGCGCAGATGGTGAACAACATGCTGCAGGAACGCTTCGGCTATTGGGTGGCGCTGATGGCGCTGGCTGTTGCGGCGGGCGCTGGCGGTATCGCGATGGCGGGCGGCGTGACGCGACAGGATCCTCCGCCGACGGCGTGAGGGTGCGATCTCAGGCGCGAAGCGCTGAGGCAGTCGGCAATAGGCAATAGGCAGTCGAGCGCCAAAAGGCGGACCTCGGGATGACGCGCCACCCCCTCCGTCTCGGCGCGAAGACGCGCCGATCCACCTCCCCCACTTCTGCGAAGTGGTGGAGGCAAACCGCGCGTTGAGTTGGAACGGGGAATTTGCCTCCACCGCGCAAAGCGCGGGGGAGGTGGATTGCGGCGTAGCCGCAAGACGGAGGGGGTCGCTGTTGCGCTCGCGCTTCATGCGTTCGGCGCGGCGGACGGCGAGCTTGTCGAGGTTGTGGAAATCGCGCGCGAGCTGGGTGATGCGCTTCAGGAGCTGGCCGAGACTCTTCGCGTTGCGGAGGTGCGGTGCGGGCTGGAGCGGAAGATAGATGTAGCGCAGGCCCAGTATCTGGCGGGCGCGGGCGTGGATGAGCATTCGCATGGCGTATTCGAGGACGCAGATGGCGCGCTCGAGCATGAGCCGGTCTTCGGACCAGTAGGCGAAGCTTTCGATCTCTTGCGGGTCTGTGACTGCGTCCATCACCTGGCTCAGCCAGCCGCGCATGAGTTCGTTGGCCCGCGCGACAGGGTCGAGCGGGAACAGGATGCGCAGGAGGATGAGGAACATCTGACCCATGGGTGGGAGTATATCCCCGGGCCATGGGGGTGCGGGATTTGGGGTGCGCTATCCCCCAATCATTCGCGATAACTCATTGGGATTGTTCGCGATGATTTTTGGTTGTCCCACAGTTCTGCATCACCGCCATCCCCCAAACGAGAGTTTGGTTGGACCCCCTCCTGTCCTCCCCCTTTCAGGTGGGAGGGACCAGGTGGTGGAAGCTTACCCAACATCGAAGGCCGGTGACTGCTGCAGGGTCCCTCCCCCTGAAAGGGGGAGGACAGGAGGGGGTCCTGCTGGACGGGGCGCGTGGCGACTGGATCCCGGCCTTCGCCGGGAACGCGTTTCACGCTTCCAGATCGGCTGGAGCGGTGGGTGTCGCGCTCGTCCTTCGACGGACGCGCAGCGGAGCTGCGCTGCTCAGGATGAGCGCTTTGGGGAGAGCGGTGGTGGGTTGTTGAGCTCTTCCCCCGCTTGCGGGGGAAGTGGATCGACGCGCAGCGGCGAGACGATGGGGGCGAGTTGCGAGGGCGGTGCGTGTGACTCGTCCCCATCCCGGCTTCGCCGTACTTCCCCCGTTTCACGGGGGAAGAAGGCAGTCACGTGCGACGGCGCCCCTGCCCTACGCTGCCTGGCGCTTCGTCTTTGCGGCTGGTTTCGCTTCCGCCTCTTCCGCCCCGGTCCACAGTCTTCCGTCTGCGATCATCGGGTGGTGGTAGTGGCGTCTGGCGAGGTGGGCTTTGTAGAAGCCGTTATAGTCGGTGACGGCGCCCATTTCGCGGGTTTCGTGGTCCTGGGCGACGCCGATTTCGAAATAGCTGTCGAGGTTGGCGAGGTTGGGCTGCGGGAGATTTCCCGAGAGATAGTCGTCGCGCATCTTGCGGTAGAGGACTTCGAGGCTGCGCGAGAGTTTGGCGACGTCGAAGAGGGCGCAGGTGTCGCGGTTGGCCAGGAGGCGGGCGCGGATGACTTCGAGTTCGCCCCTGCCCTGGCCTGCGAGCAGGATGGCGCGTTCGACGAATTCTTCCGGCGTGTCGGTGACGAGATCCGGCAGGCCGGCGGCGGTGAGCAGGCTGCCGCAGACGCGGCTGGAGAAGCAGCGGCCGGACCATGTCAGCACCGGCACGCCCATCCAGAGCGCGTCGGATGCGGTGGTGTGGGCGCCGTAGGGCGTCGAGTCGAGGAAGAGATCGGCGAGCGGATAGCGCGCAAGGTGGCGCGGGTTCGGCAGCTTGGGCGCGAAGATGAGGCGTGAGCCATCGATGCCCCTCGCATGCGCTTCCTCGCGGAGGCGATCATTGGTTTCGGGCGCGTAGTCGAGCAGCCAGAGGACGCTGCCCTCGGTGGCTTTCAGGATGTCCATCCAGCGATCGAAGGTGAAGCGCGTGAATTTGTGGCTGGCGTTGAAGCAGCAGAAGACGAAGGCGTCATCCGGCAGGCCGAAATCGGCGCGCGTGGGGATGTGTTCGTCGACGATGCGCTTGCGGTCGTTCGGTTGGTAGCACGGCACGCGGACGACTTTTTCGGAGTACCAGGCTTCGGCGTAGGCCGGGATCGTGAAGTCGTCGGCGACGATGTAATGGTGGAAGGACGAGCCCATCGTGCCGGGATAACCGAGCCAGTTGACCTGGATGGGGGCCGGACGGCGCGCGAAGACGCCGAGACGCGCGTCGCGCGTGTGGCCATTGACGTCGATGAGGATGTCGATGCCGTCTTCCGCGATCTTAGCGGCGGCTTCGTCGTCAGTCACGCCGCGGATGTCGCGCCAGTGATCGACGCTCGCCTTGATGCGGGCCTGGATCGGATCGTCGGCCTTGATGCCGGTGTAGTAGGCGAAGACCTCGAAATCCTTGCGGTCGTGCTCTTCGAAGAAGTTGACCATCAGATAGCCGACCGCGTGGTGGCGCAGGTCTGAACTGACATAGCCGATGCGCAGCTTGCGGTTGGTTTCGATCGGAGCCGAGCGGCGATCATAGCGCGTGGTGCGGTCTTCGACCGGGGCCATGATGCGCACGTATTTGTCGCTGGCGGCGAGCTGGAACAGCGGGTCGTCGGTGTAGGCGCAGACGGAGAGCGGATGCAGGCGCGAGAGCAGCTGGCGGCGCGAGACCTTGCTGTTCTCAGGCGTCATCGGCCATTTGCATTGCGACAGGCGCGCGGCGACGAACTGCTCGGAGACGTCGCGGGCTTCGGGCGCGAGATCGAGGCACTGGGAGAGCGTGATCTCGGCGGCGGCGAGCGCCTGGTTGTCGGCGAGGACGCGGCTGATCTGTTTCAGAAGCGTGGTCTTGTAGTTGATGGCGTCGCCGGAGACGGCGGCCATCAGCTCTGCGCCCTTGCGCCATTCGTCGACGGCTTCCTTGGCCATGCCGCGGCGCTCATACGAGGAGCCGAGATTGATGCAGGCGGGGGCGAAATCGGGCTTCAGCGCGAGGGCGGCCTTGAGTTCGGCCTCCCCGCCCTGCTCGTCGCCGACCTGTTGGAGCAACGTGGAGCAGTTGAAATGGGCGATGAAGAGCAGCGGATGCTCTTTGTTGAACGAGATCCAGACCTGGTAGAGCTGGCGGGCGTGATCGGGCTCGAGGCCGGTTGAGGCGGCGAGAAGTTCGTCGAGCGGCAGGCCGCCGGCGGTGATCTTCTGGATGGCGGCAAGGAATTGAGTGTTCGACATCGATCGCGCCCGTTGGGCGCAAGACGCACCCGTGCGGGCTCAGGATTGAAGTTCGTTGCTCAACAAAAGGTAAATCCGTGGGGGCGGCGCGTTCACGCCGTCCCCACGGACCTTGATTTTATTCGCTCTTCCCTGCCCTGGCCGCTTACGCGATGCCGAGGAGGTAGGCTTCGAGCTGGGCGTCGTCGAACGAGGCGACCTGGGTCGACGTGAAGCTGTTGAGCTGCGTCGAGGTGAGCGCCGAGAGGTTCGTCGTCGTCAGGTGGTCGATCTGCGTGGTGGTCAGCTGGGCCAGCTGGGTCACCGCGAAGGCGCCGAACGTGCCCGACGAGAGGTCGCCGATCATGGTGTTCGTGAAGGCGCGGACCTGGCTGGCCGTGAGCTGGCCGATCTGCGTGGTCGTGAACTCCTCGATGTCGGTCGCCGTGAGGCCCGCGATCTGGCTGGTCGTGAAGGCCTGGACCTGGGTCGCGTTCAGCGTGCCGAGCTGGCTGGCCTGCAGCGAGTGAACCACGGCGTTGCTCAGGCGGCCGATCTGGGTTGCCGAGAATGCGGCGACCTGGGTGTCGGCGAGCGAAGCGACGTTGGTCGAGGTCAGAGCCGAGACCTGGACCGTGGTCAGCGCGTCGAGCTGGGTATTGGTCAGCTCGGCGATGTCGGCGGCGTCGAGTGCGCCGATCTGGGTCGTGGTCAGAGCCTTGATCTGCGTGGTCGACAGCTGGGCCTGCTGGGTCTGGTCGAAGGCGCGCAGGTTCGTGGTCGACAGACCCGAGAGCTGCGTGGTCGACAGGCCGCCGATGTGCGTCGTGTTGAGCGCCGCGATGTGGGTCGCGTCGAATGCCGAGAGGTTCGAGGCCGAGATCGACTGGACCTGCGTCAGCGTCATCGCAGCGATCTGTGCGTCGGTCATCGCAGCGAACTTCGTGGAGTTGAAGGCCGCCAGCTGGTTCACGGTGAGCGCCGCGATCTGGTCGGTGGTGAACTCCTGGATATCGCCAGCGGTGAGCGACTGGATCTGCGCCGTCGAGAACGAGCGGATCTGCGTGGTCGTCATCGCCTGGATCTGCGTCGCGTCGAAGTCGGAGATCGAGGTCGTGGACAGCGCCTGGACCTGGGCGGTCGTCAGGGCTGCGACCTGCGTGTCGACCAGCGCGTGGATGGCGGTGGCGGACAGGCCCTTGATCTGCGTCGCCGTGAGCTTGGCGAGCTGCGTTTCCGTGAACTCGGTCATGTCAGCGGCGGTGAGCGCGCCGAGCTGGGTGGTCGAGAACGACTGGATCTGCGTGGTGGTGAGGCCGGAGACCTGGGTCGTGTCGAGCGCGCCGAAGGCGGCGTTCGACAGGCGGCCGAGCAGCGTGCCGTTCATCGCGCCGATCTGGGTCGCCGAGAGTTCGGCGATGTCGGTGGCGTTGAGCGAGTTGACCTGCGTGGTCGTCAGGTTGGCGATCTGCGTGGTCGTCAGGGCCGCGGCCTGCGATCCGTCGAGGTGCGACAGGTTCGTGGTCGAGAGCGACTTGATCTGCGTGGCCGTGAACGAGGCAACCTGCGTTTCCGTGAGGCCGCCGACGTTGGTCGAGGTCAGCGCGGCGACCTGGCCGACGGTGAGCGCCTGGACCTGCGTGGTGACGAAGGCCTGGAGCTGCGTGGCGTCGAGTGCGGTCAGGTTGGTGCTGGAGAGGCCGGCGACCTGCGCGGTCGTCAGGGCGCCGATCTGGGTTTCGAGCAGCGCTGCGAACTTGGTCGAGGTCAGCGCGTTGAGCTGTGTGGCCTGCAGGGCTGCAGCTTGCGACGTGGTGAGCGACGAGATCTGCGTGGTCGACAGGGCCGCGACGTTGGTGGCCGACAGCGAGCGGATGGCGCTGGTGGTCAGGGCCTGGATCTGCGTGTCGACCAGGCTGGCCATGTTGGTGGACGTCAGGGCCTGCGCCTGCGTGTTGGTGAGCGCGCCGAGCTGGTCGGCGGTCAGTTCCGCGATGTCGGTGGCGTTGAGGCCGGTGACTTGCGTTGCAGTGAGCGAGCGGATCTGCGTGGTCGTCAGCTGACCCATCTGCGTCGCGTCGAAGGCCGAGAGGCTGGCCGTGCCGAGCGAGGACAGTTGCGTGGTGGTCAGCGCGGCGACCTGCGTATCAGCCAGGGCGGCGATCTTCGTGGTCGTCAGGCCGCGGACCTGCGTGGTCGTCAGGTTGCCGATCTGCGTGGTGGTGAACTCGCCGATGTCAGCCGTCGAGAGGCCGTTCAGCTGGGTGACCGAGAGCTTCTGCAGCTGTGCCGTGGTCAGCGCGTTGATCTGCGTGGCTTCCAGGGCCGACAGGTTGGTTTCCGAAACCGCGCCGATCTGCGTGACCGTCAGGGCGCCGAGCTGGGTTTCGGTGAAGGACATGAACTTGGTCGCGTCGAGCGCCTGCAGTTGCTGCGTCGTCAGCGAGGCCATGTGCGTGGTGGTGAGCGCGGCGAGCTGGGTTTCAGCGAGCGCGGCGAAGGTCGTGGCGGTCAGCGTCTTGACGCCGCCGGCCGCGATGGCGGCGATCTGCGTATCGGCGAGGTTCGCCATGTTGGTCGACGTCAGGGCGAGCAGCTGCTGGTTGCCAAGCTGGCCGATCTGCGCGGTGGTGAACTCGGCGATGTCGGTCGCTTCGAGGTTCGTGAGCTGGGTGGCCGTGAGCGACTTGACCTGCGTGGTCGAGAGGGCTGCGACCTGCGTGGCGTCGAGCGCCGAGACGTTGGTCCAGGTCAGGGCTGCAACCTGCGAGGTGGTCAGCGCGGCGACCTGCGTGGTCGAGAGCGCCTGGACGTTCGTCGAGGAGAGGCCGGCGACCTGAGCGGTGGTCAGCGAGGCGATCTGCGTGGTGGTGAACTCGCCGATGTCGGTCGCGTCGAGCGCATGGAACTGGGTCGAGGTCAGGCCCTGGAGCTGCGAGGTGCGCAGCGAGTGAACCTGCGTGGACGACAGGGCCGCAACGGCTTCGGTCGTCAGGTTGGCGAGCTGGGCCGTGACGAGCGACTGGATCTGCGTCGTCGTCATTTCACCGATGTCGGCGGCGACGAGGCCGGCGATCTGGGTGGTGGAGAGCGCGGCGATCTGCGTGGCCGTGAGCGAGGCCATCTGCGTCGTGTCGAGCGCCGAGAGGTTCGCGGTCGAGAGCGATTTGAGCTGCGTGCCCGAGAGCTGGACCAGCTGGGTCGTGGTGAAGGACGCGACCTGGCCAGCGTCGATGTTGGCGATCTGCGAGGTCGAGAGCGAGCGCATCTGCGTCGTCGTCAGGGCGCCGATCTGCGTGCCGTCGAGGGCGGCGAAGTTAGCCGTGCCGAGCGCGACCATCTGGTTGGCAGTCAGCGCGCCGATCTGCGTCGCGCCGAGAGCGGCGACGTTCGAGGTGGTGAAGGCCGTGACCTGCGTGGCGGTGAGGCCGGCGACCTGCGAGGTCGTGAGCGCGCCGATCTGCGTGTCGGCGAAGGCGGTCAGGCTGGTGGTCGTCAGCGATTGGACCTGGGCGACCGTCATGGCCGCGATCTGCGTGGCGGCGAGGGCTGCGATGGCCGTCTCGTTGAGGCCGCGGACCTGCGTCGTGGCGAGGCCGGCGATCTGCGTGGTGGTGAATTCGGCGATGTCGGAGGCTTCGAGCGTGCCGAGCTGCGTCACCGTCAGGGCGCGGACCTGCGTGGCGCTGAGGGCGCCGAACTGCGTGGCGTCGAAGGCGACGAGCGCTTCGCTGGTAAGGCGGCCGAGCTGGGCCGCCGTCAGGACGCCGACCTGCGTGGTGGTGAGCGACTGGACGTTGGTGGCGCTGAAGAGGCCAGCCTGAGTGGTGGAGAGGCCCGAGACCTGCGTGGTCGTCAGGGCTGCGATCTGCGTCTGGCTGAGCGCGTTGAGGTTCGTGCTCGAGAGTACGTTGAGCTGGGTCGTCGCGAATGCACGGATCTGCGTGGCGGCGAGGTCAGCGATGCCGGTGGCGGTCAGGGCGCCGACCTGCGTCGTCGTCAGGGCTGCGAGCTGGCTTGTGCCGAATTTCACGAGGTCTGCGGCTTCGAGGTTGCCGATCTGCGTGGTCGTGAAGGCCTTCACCTGCGTTGCGGTGAGGTTGCCGAAGCGGGTGGCGTCGAGGGCGGCCAGCGCGGTCGTGTCGAGCGCGGCGATCTGCGTGTTCGTCAAGCCGCGGATCTGCGTGGCCGAGAGCGCGTTGAGCTTGGTCGCTTCGAGGTGGTTCAGGTTGGTGTTCGACAGAGCGGCGATCTGCGTGCCCGTGAACGAGCCGATCTGCGTGGCGTCGAAGGCGCCGAGGATTTCCGACGTCAGGTTGCGGACCTGGGTGGTCGTGAACGAGGACAGTTGCGTGGTCGTGAAGGCCAGCAATTGCGTGTCGGCGAGGCCGCCGAGCTGCGTGGACGTGAGGCCCTGCGCCTGCGTGTTGGTGAGGGCGGCGATCTGCGAGGTCGTGAATTCGGCGACGTCGGTGGCGTTCAGCGCCAGCATCTGCGTGGACGACAGCGAGCGCAGCTGGGTGCTGGTCAGAGCGGTCGACTGCGTGGCTTCGAGGCCCGACAGGTTGGTGTTGGTGAGCGCGCCGATCTGCGTGGTGGTGAGGGCGACGACCTGCGTCTCGCTGAGACCGGCGACGAAGGTGGTGTTGAGGCCGCGGATCTGCGTCGTGGTGAGGCTGGCGAGCTGGGTCGTCGTGAATTCAGCGACGTCTGCGGCTTCGAGCGAGCCGAGCTGCGTGGCGGTCAGCGCCTGCAGGACGCCTGTCGACAGGGCCGTGATTTGCGTCGCGTCGAAGGCGGCGAGGGATTCAGTGCCGAGGCGCGTGATCTGCGTCTTGGTGAAGGCCGAAACCTGCGTCGAGGTGAGTTCGCCGATGTCGGTCGCGGTGAGGCCCGAGACCTGCGAGCTGGAGAACGATGCAATCTGCGTGGTCGTCAGCGCGAGCGCCTGCGTGGCGTCGAGGCTGGACAGGTTGGTGGACGAGAATCCGCCCATCTGCGTGATCGAGAACGAGGAAATAGCGGTGGCTTCCATCGTCGCGACCTGCGCCGTTCCCAGAACGGACAGTTGTTGGGCCGACAGGACGAGAAGCTGGCCGGATGTGAAGGCGACGCTCGAGTTGATCGAGGGGATCTGGGTGGTGGCGAGCGCCCTCACCTGCGTCGTCGAGAAATTCCCGAACTGGGTGGAGCTGAAAGCCCCGATCCCCGTGGTCGTGAAGGCCGCGACCTGCGTGGTCGTCAGCGACGAGATCGACGTTTGCGAGAGGCTTTGGATCGCGGCGGTCGACAGTGCGCGGATCTGCGCGACTGAAAGAGCTGAAATCGACATGGCCGGACCATCCTGGTCGTGTAGTTCAGTCGACGTTCGGTCGACGCGCGGTGCGTAGAGGCTGCTACTGCGACCTCTACGCTTGCACGTTTCGCACTGAATCCTTTCCATTCGGTTTCCGGCAAATTTTGCCGATTCGCCAGCAAACACAGGCCTTTGCGGATGTTAACGCGGGGCTGAATCCGGGGTGGTTTGGGGCGTGTGTCACACGATAAATCGCGAGGGCGCCGCTGCGATTTCCAGCTCCGTCACAGGGATTTATGGGGATTTGGAATCGTGTGCCGTGGCGTGAGCGGTGCGATTAGGAATTCAGCAACACTGATTACCAGCGCCGCATAATTCGCGATGCGAACGCGCATGGCTCGACACGTGGCGAAGTGAGTGGTGTTGTCGATGGTGAGTGTACGGAGCGGTCGATGAGAAAACTTTTCGTGAGCGTAGCGGCTGTTTGCGCGGCTGGGTGTCAGCCGGCGGAGGTCCCTGCTCCGGCGGCGGCTGCGCCCCATCCGGAAGTGTATTCGACGCTGATCCTCGAGCCGAAGACGCTGACCGAGCTGGCGGCGGAGATTGCGGCCAAGAGCATAACGGCCGAGGCGGCGACGCAGGGCTATCTCGACCGGATTGCGGCGGTGGATGATGCGGGGCCGCTGCTGAACGCGGTGCTGGCGATCAACCCGGCGGCGATCAGCTATGCCAAGGAGCTGGATGCAGCGGGAGCCTCCAAGGGCCCGCTGCATGGCGTGCCGATCCTGCTGAAGGACAATATTGACACCCTCGACATGCCGACCACGGCGGGGTCGCTGGCGCTTAAGAACAATGCGACGGGGCGGGATTCGCCGCTTGTGGCGCGGTTGCGGGCGGCGGGGGCCGTCATCATCGGCAAGACCAACCTCTCCGAATGGGCCAATTTCCGGTCGGGCTCGTCCACCTCGGGCTGGAGCGGCGTAGGCGGGCAGACGCGGAACCCGCACGTGCTGGATCGCAATCCGTGCGGATCGTCCTCGGGGTCGGGATCGGCCGTGGCGGCGGGTCTGGCGGCGGCGGCGATCGGGACGGAGACGGACGGCTCAATCATCTGCCCGTCGGCTGTGGTGGGGATTGTGGGCATCAAGCCCACCGTGGGCCTCGTGCCGCGCACCCACATCGTGCCGATCTCATCGACGCAGGACACGGCGGGGCCGATGGCGCTGACGGTGGCCGATGCGGCGGCGATCCTGACCGTGATTGCCGGTTCGGATGCTGGCGATCCGGCGAGCGTCGAGGCTGACGCGAAGAAGGAGGATTATTCCAAGGCGCTGGACGCCAACGCGCTGCAGGGCAAGCGGATCGGCGTGGCGCGCTATCTCGCTGGCTATCACAAGGGCACGGACGCGGTGTTCGAGAAGGCGCTGGAGGACCTGAAGGCGGCCGGCGCGGAGCTGGTCGAGCTGAAGGAGCCGCCGGGCAAGGCGGAGATGAACGCAGCGGAGTTCACGATCCTGCTGGCGGAGTTCAAGGCGGGCGTGAATGCCTATCTCGCTTCGACGCCGGACACGGTGAAGGCGCGCACGCTGGACGACCTGATCAAGTTCAACGCGGAGACGCCGGCCGAGCTGGAGTTCTTCGACCAGAGCACGTTCGAGCAAGCGGCCAAGGCGCCTGCCCTCACCGACAAGGCGTATCTCGATGCGAAGGCGACGGCGGCGCGGCTGGCCGGCAAGGACGGCATCGACAAGCTGGTCGCCGAGAACAATGTCGTCGCGATCGTGGCGCCCAGCGGCGGACCTGCGTGGACGACGGACCTTGTAACAGGCGATCACTTCCTCGGCGCATCGTATTCGATGGCGGCGGTGGCGGGCTATCCGAGCATCACCGTGCCGATGGGCAATGTGCGCGACTTGCCGCTTGGCCTGTGCTTCTTCGGACCGAAATGGTCGGAGTCCGTGCTGATCGGTCTGGCTTATGCGTACGAGCAGAAAACCAAGGCGCTGACGACGCCGAAATTCCTGTCGCATTCTCCGTGAAATTCCACGTTCTCGCGCGATACACTTTGATACAGCGCTGAGACAAAGAAGGCCGCTGAACTTGCAGCTCACTCCGTAGGGGGACGTGAAACGACATCCGCATTGGATGCCGTCACTTCCGGAGTGAGTGCATGAATGTCTCACAGACATCAGGCTCATCAGCAGCCTGGATGCTTCAGAGGTTGTTCCAGACCTCTGAGCAGACTTCGACGACGACTACGGCAGAAGGTGCCACGCGGCAAAAGCTGCCCGGCGCCGATAGCCTAAAAAGTAACAGCGGCGGCGCATCCGCGCCGGTGATGTCGAGCGGAACCATGTCGGCCATGGTCTCGATGCAGATGGAGGCGCCAGAGGCGTCCGACATCGCATCGGACCTGATCGACGCACTCGATACCGACGGCGATGGCGAGGTGAGCGCGGAAGAAATCTCCGCGGCCTTCACCAGCGCCGGACTGGACGACAGCAATGTCGCCAGCGCGCTGAGCGAGATCGACACGGATGCCAACGGCGCGCTGAACGCCGATGAGCTGACGACGGCGATCTCGTCCGACATGGCCTCTCACGGACCCAAGGGTCCGCCGCCGGGCGGCCCTCCTCCCGGTGGACCGCCTCCGGGTGGGGGTGGCGGCATGAGCGCGGATGAGACGGCGTCGAGCATTCTCGATGCCCTCGACACCGACGATGACGACAGCCTGAGCATGGACGAGATCCTGTCCGCACTTGGACAGGACGAGGATAGCGATGGCGGGCTCTCCACCATCTTTGCCTCGCTCGACGGCGATGGCGACGGCAGCATCAACGCCAATGAGCTGAGCGCCGCCATCAAGCAGCAGATGGACGCAGGCTATCGCGCCTATGCCCGCCAGGCTTCCGAAACGGCCTGATCCAAACAAACGTGCCTGACATAGGCGCCGGGGCCCTGCTCCGGCGCCTATGAACTACTGGCCGATGAGACGGAGCGAAATCTGACTCCACGTTTCATTGTAAACCAGCGAGCGCGCCGTCACCTCGAGGGTGAACACCCAGATCATGCCGATCACATAAGCGATGTGCAGGCGACGGCGCGTCACGAGATCATAGACGCCCAGCAGGATCATCAGGAGCGTGCTGCCGAAATAGAGCGCTGTCATGTCGCCCCAGAAACCTTCGCCGATCTGCTGCGCTACGATCGGATTGATGAAGCGCGCGAAGCCTGCGTCGCTGAGATAGAACAGGCCAAGCAACACGAGACGTTTGTGAGCGCCGGCATTGTGGCGCAGCAGCAGCCCTGCCCCGGTCAGCGTTCCGAAGGCGATCATGTCCGTGAACTGGACCGCCAGGAATTCCGGCGTCGTGCCATCCTTCGCAAAGCGCGCCACATTGATGGTGAGCGCCGTGGCTGGCCCGATCACCATCATCGCTGCAGCCAGGATCGCGCCATAGACGCCAAGCTTGCGGTGAAGGCTCGCGCGGTCGGTGCGGATCAGCGCCGCCTGCACGGTGAACAGCACCAGCCAGCTTACGAAGGTGACGGCGTGGACGTGGACGATCCACGGATAGTCGAGGCCGAACTCGGTCAGGTGCCGGTAGCTGCTGGTGCCAAACCCGGTCAGGACGCCGACCCAGACCAGACCGACAAGGATCAGGAATACGTTGCGGTCTGCGCTGTGACGCGCAGGAAAGCCGCCCATGGCCAAGGCTGTCATCGAGATTTCCCCCTGCCCCATGGGGCGTGAGGCGACTGTATCGCGAATGCTGCAACGTGGATAGCATCCCAAACTTGCCACCGGACGCAGTCGATCAATCTCTTCGGACGGACCCGATTTCAGGAGACATACGATGAAGCGGATTTTCCTCGCCCTCGCGATGCTGACTGCCGCTGCGTGCTCCTCCACGGGCGGCGGACCGACCGGCCCGGTCAATACGCCTTCGGCCTTTACGGAAGAGGCGATGTCGGGTGGGCGCTATCGCATTGTCTATAACTCGCCCACGGACGCCACCGCGAAAGTCATCGGCGAACGGACGCTGGCGCGGGCCTCGCAGATCACGCTCGACAAGGGCAATGAGTGGTTCGAGATCGCCAGCAAGATCGACGGCAAGAACATGCAGACGCTGGTGATCGTCATGGGCAAGGGCGAGACGCTGGCCGGTGGACCGAAGCAGTACAATGCGAAGGAAACGCTCGCATCCCTGAAGGGAAAGATAGGTTAGGCTCGCTTGACCCTTACCGGCGGCGCGCGGATACAGGCGCGCTAGTCGATCAGTGATTTGGGGAAGCGATCATGGCGCGCGTTCTTGTAACCGGCGCATCGGGCTTTGTGGCCCAGCATGTCATCCTGCAACTGCTCGCCAAGGGCTATGAAGTTCGCGGTACGCTGCGCTCGCTGAAGCGGGCCGATGAAGTGCGTGCGATCCTTGCCGCTCATGATGCCCGCGCGAATGCGATCGAGTTCGTCGAGGCTGATCTGTCTTCGTCCGATGGCTGGGATGCCGCGGTGAAGGACTGCGCCTTCGTGCAGCATGTCGCCTCGCCCTTCCCCGCCACGTTTCCGAAGGACGAGATGGAGCTGATCCGTCCCGCGCGCGATGGCGCGATCCGTGTTCTGCGCGCCGCGAAGAAGGCGGGCGTGAAGCGCGTGGTGCTGACATCCTCCATGGCGGCGATCGCCTATGGCCATGGCGACAAGCGCGCGGACGTTTCCGACGAGACGATGTGGTCGGACGTGAACGGGCCGGACAACACGCCCTACACAAAATCGAAGACGGTCGCCGAGCAATCCGCGTGGGACTACGCCAAGGGTCACAGCCATAATGGCGAGGGGCTTGGCCTTGAGCTCGTCACCATCAACCCGACCGGCATTCTCGGGCCTGCCCTGTCGAAGGACGTATCGACCTCGCTGGAGATTCCGATCCGCTTGCTCAATGGCAAGACGCCCGGCTTGCCCCGCATCGGCTTTTCATTTGTGGACGTGCGCGACGTTGCCGAATGTCATGTGAAGGCGATGGAGCTGCCCAAGGCGGCTGGCGAGCGCTTCCTGGCGACGGCGGACTTCATGTGGTTCACGCAGGCGGCGGCTGTCCTGCGCAAGGCCTTCCCGGCCTATGACGCGAAAATCCCGAAGAACCAGATCCCGGATTTCGTCATCAAACTGATGTCGATCTTCCAGCCGGTGTACAAACAGCTGGTCACGGAGCTGGGCCGCACCCGGAAGGCCAGCAACGCCAAGGCTGCCCGAATGCTGGGCGTTAACTTCCGTTCGGGTGAAGAAGCCCTGATTTCCGCGGCAAAATCGTTGATTGAACTCAAGGTCGTCTGAGCACACTTTTGTTCACGGTGGTTTGTAACCCCGTGGCGCTCTGGCGGCTTCGCATTTGACGCGAGGATAGGCTAAGAGCCTTCCGATGATCGGCGAAACAGCCGGCGAGCATGACGGGGAGTCATATCCAATGAAAGTCTTCAAGCACGCCATGATGGCGTCTGCTCTGGTTGCGCTTGGCGCTTGCGCGTCGACGGGGGGAACGTCTGCGTCGGCAGATGCGGGCGTATTTGCCGGCAAGAGCACGCTGGATGCAGCGATTGACGCGGCCGGCGGCGAGACCGCCCTGAACGCCGTGAAAGAGCTGGAGTGGACCGGCAAGGCCACGGTGAATGCCGGCGGCAAGACCACCAACCTCAACGTCATCACGGTTCTGCGCCCGCAAACGAACTGGGCCCGCACGACCTCGTGGACGGACGAAGCCGGCCAGAAGAAAGCCCGCACGCTGCAGGCTGAAATGGGCAAGGCCTGGGACGTGAACGTCGTGAACTGGACGCCGCTGCCGGAAGCGCAGGCGGTGCATGAGAACCAGCAGTATGGCCTGTACAAGCTGATGCTGCTTGCCCCGCTGAAAGCCGCGGGTTCGACGGTGTCCGAAGGCAAGGTTGGCGCTGACGGCGTGCGCACGATCAAGGCGCAGCTTGAAGGCGGCGTGCCGGCGGATCTAGGCTTCGACGCCACGGGCAAGCTGGTAAGCGCTTCCATGTCGGTGCGCGATCCCAAGGGCGGCGCGGACATTGCGCAGACCATCAAGTTCTCGGGCGAGATCGTCAGCAATGGCGTGAAGTGGCCGAAGCAGATCTCGATCCAGCAGAACGGCGCGCCGTACTACGATCTCGAGCTGGCGACGTTCGAGGCCAACCCGACGATCAAGCCGCGCCCGCTCCAGCACACGCTGGACGATGGCCAGACCCCTCCGGGCGATCAGGACGCGGGCTGATCCCTGCCCCGCCTGGTTTCCGGGTGGCCCAAAACCTGACGTTTTGATCTTCCCGGCAAGGCGCGCTAATCTGCGTGTTCTTGCCGGAGAAGCCCCATGTTCCAGCACTTTTTCAATGAGCTGCGCGCCGCCAAGGTGCCGGTCACGCTGAAAGAGTATCTGACGCTGCTCGAGGCGATGGATAAGGGCGTTGTCGGCGGCGACGGCGGCAATGAGGTCCAGGACTTCTACTTCCTCTCGCGCGCCGCGCTGGTGAAGGACGAGAAGCATCTCGATCGCTTCGACAAGGTGTTCGGTCACGTCTTCAAGGGGCTCGACAGCTTCTCCGAAGGCGTCGACGTCCACCAGTTCCCGGAAGAGTGGCTGAAGAAGCTGACCGAGAAATTCCTCACCGAGGAAGAGAAGAAACAGATCGAAGCCATGGGCGGCTGGGAAAAGCTCATGGAGACGCTCAAGGAGCGGATGGCCGAGCAGAAGAAGCGGCACCAGGGCGGCAACAAGATGATCGGCACGGCCGGCACCTCGCCCTATGGGGCGCACGGCTATAACCCCGAAGGCGTGCGCATCGGCCAGGACAAGAGCCGGCATCAGCGCGCGGTGAAAGTCTGGGACAAGCGCGAGTTCAAGAACCTCGATGACGGCGTCGAGATCGGGACGCGCAACCTGAAGGTCGCACTGCGCCGCCTGCGGAAGTGGGCGCGCGATGGGGCGCAGGAAGAACTCGATCTTGATGGCACGATCAAGAAGACGGCGAAGGAAGGATACATCGACATCGTCATGCGGCCCGAGCGGCGCAATGCGGTGAAGGTTCTGATGTTCCTCGACATCGGCGGCTCGATGGATCCGCACGTGAAGGCTTGCGAGGAATTGTTCTCCGCCGCGAAGACGGAGTTCAAGAACCTTGAGTTCTTCTACTTCCACAACTGTATCTATGAAGGCGTGTGGAAGGACAATCGCCGGCGCGGCATCAGCAAGATCCCGACCTGGGATGTGCTGCATCGCTTCCCGGCCGATTACAAAGTCATCATCGTGGGCGATGCTTCGATGAGCCCTTACGAGATCACCTATCCGGGCGGCTCGGTCGAGCACTGGAACGAGGAGCCGGGTGCGCTGTGGCTGCAGCGTGTGGCCGAGATTTATCCGCACCTGGTGTGGCTGAACCCGACGCATCCTTCGGGCTGGGAATATTCCGGCTCGACCGACATCATCCGCCAGATCATTGGGGCGGATCGCATGTTCCCGATGACGGTGAAGGGTGTTGAGGAAGCGACGCGGGAGCTGGGGCGCTAAGGCGCACGGGTGCGTTCCCGCTGGTTGGCGGGGTGTGTTGGTTTGATTGGAAACGCGCTTGCTTAGGCGGGCGCGTTTTTGTTTGGCAGAGGCGCGCGTGGAGCGGCCCCCTCCGTCTTGCGCGCAAGAGCGCGCAATCCACCTCCCCCACTCTTCGAGTGGTGGAGGCAATTCCCCTTCGTCGCGCGCATTGAAGCGCGGTTTGCCTCCATCAGTGCGGAGCACTGGGGGAGGTGGATCGCTTGGCGTGAGCCAAGCGAGACGGAGGGGGTGGTGAGCACGCGCTCGTGCTTCGACGGACGGCTCGCGAAGCGAGCCTGCTCAGCATGAGCGCTTTGGGGAGGACTGCCTTGCTGGACAGCGACTTCTGTTTCCTTGGGTTGGGTGTCGGTCTTCGCTTGGGGCAGATCGGTCGGCATGGGCTGTGTGGCATTCACAGCTTCACGGCGGCAGAGCATCTGGAGCGTTGAGGCGACGTTCAGCACGAGCATCGCAAGCACGTGCAGCGTCGCATCGATCCAGTGATCGAGAGGCGACGGGGTTACCAGCCCAGTTTGCGCGTGTTTGTGTCGTGTCATGCGGGGTAGAATACCCCGGTCCAGGGCCACGTAGATTCTGAGGGCCTCTATCCCACAATCTTTCGCGCTAACGCGCTGAGATTGTTCGGGATGATTTTTGGCTGTCCTACAGTTTAAGACCGCTCTGTCCCCCAATTTCGGGCAGCGCGGGGGTGTAGGGTGCATCTTGATGCACCGGGGGGCGGTCGCGGTGCATCAAGATGCACCCTACGCGGTGGGTGTGGCCCTGCCCTATGGCGCCAGGCACTTTGTGGTGTGGCTGGTGACTTCCGTCAGTTGCGCGGTGCTGATCTGGAGGAGGCTGGTGGAGACGACGGCGATCGCTTTCGCTGTGTCTTGCGTGGAGCGGCCGCGGGTTGTGGCTTCGGTGTTGGCGCGGTTGGTTGCGGCATTGAGGGCGGTGGTGACGGTGTTGGGGTCGGTCAGGCCTTTGAGGCCTCGGCCGGTTTTTGCGCGGTCCAGCGCGAAGGAGAGGTGGCCGGCGCAGGAGATGGCGTTGCCGTAGGATTCGGCCTTGGCGATGACCGTGGCGGCGGCGTCGCCGACGGAGCTTTGGGGGTTGGAGGCGACGGGTTCGGGTTGGCGCTGGCGTTGGGCGGGCGACATGGCGAGCCAGTTGTTGTGCAGGTCCGTTTCCCACTTGGTGATGAGCGTGAGGGCTTCATCGAAGCCGGACATCAGCGAGCCGCCGCCGCGCAGGGCGTGGTTGAACAGGGCGTCGCCGAAGAACGTCCAGTCGCGAGAGGGCTCGCAACCGAAGCTGGTCTTGTCGGCAGCGGCGGCCGTGAGGACGACGGTGTTGGGATCGGTGAAGGGCAGGATGAAGTGGCCGGAGAAGCAGGCCGAGACAATGACCAGCTTGGTGTTGATGCCGGAGGCGGCCAGCGAATTGCGCAGGTGGATGGCGCGCAGCGCGCCGCCCATGCGGCCGGCTTCCTGGATGGCGACGGAGCCATCCTGTGCGCCGTGCGACGTCATGAAGACGACGACGAGATCTTCCCGCGGATCGATCGTGCGGCCGATGGCGGCGAGCGCGGCGTTGAAGTTGTTCGGATCGGCGGCGGGATAGGCGCGCGGCTGGTTCATGCCCTTGCCGGCGGAGAGGATGATGGTGCGGTCGGTCGCGTCGTATCTGCGGGCGAGGATGCCGGCGGCCTCGCTGGCCTCGCGCTCGAACACCGGATCGTTCCAGAAGGATGCGGAGAGCACGTATGTGTCGACGACGCCGGGGCGTTGTGGCGGCAGCTTGGCCAGCGCATCGGCCATCAGCGTGACATCGCGGGCGGCTTCGGCGGGGGACATCGCGATCTCGATGGCGCCGAACTGGCCGCGCAGCGGATCGCCGCCCTGCTGTTGCGCCCTGGCAGGCGCTGTCAGCGTCAGACCCAGAAGCGCCAATAGCGCCAGCCGCTTCACCATGACGAATGGTCCCGCACGAAACCCCAGCCTTCGCGCATGTTCTCGCGACGTTGCGTAACAAGCAAGCTGGGTGTTTCAGCAGAAAAGCTGAGGTCGGGACGGCGGTGGGGGGCGCCCTAGCCGCGCTTTTCGATGATCTCGCTGTGGGTGCGGAGGATGATGGACTGGCTGGCCGTCGCCATGAGGGTTCCATCCTGGGCGTAGAGGCGCATGTGGCCGTGGCCGAAGCCGCGGGCCGCCGCCTGCGCCTGCATTTCGCAGAGCACCCATTCGGTGGGGACGATCTTCCGGATGCGCAGATTGTTGTCGAGGCTGTTGCCGCCGCCTGCCCGGCCAAGCGCGCCGCCGATGGCGCCGGGGACGAAGTCGGCAAAGACGGCGAGCATGGCGGCGTCGATGGGGCCAGGCTGGTTCATCTGGCGCATCCAGAGGAGTGAGCGGCCCGAGCTCATGACTTCGTCGCGGGTGATGGCGGGGTTGGAGCGCACGTCGAGCGCCTGGCGGAGGCCGGCGCGCGGATCCTGCGTGGGGCGCTGGGGCTCTTCCACGCATTCCTCCGGCGGGGGCATGGCGGGCATGTCGCGCCAGTGGGCGTCCGGATAGCCATCGCGTTCGCCGAGCGCGGCCATGACGGAGAAGATGGTGTTGCCGCCGACGCGGCCGGTGACGGTGGCTTGCGTGACGGAGCGGCCGGCCTGGGCGGTGGCGACGTCGAGCTGCACGACATCGCCGAGGCGGGCGAAGGAGATGTATTGCGAGGTGGCCCAGACGAGGCCGCGCTGGAAGGTCTGCTCGAGCGCGCTGACCGCGGCGGCGAGCCCTGCCCCGCCGAACAGGAAGACGTGGCCGATGGGGCCGACGCAGAGATTGCCGGTGACGGTGATCTCGTAGGTGGTGTCGCTGGTGCGCGTGAGGGGGACGAAGTGGGTCATGCGCCGGATGTGCCGCAGGGCGCCGCGAAAATCAAAGGCATTAGCGTGGGTGGCGTTCAGCGCTTGCCGCCGGGGATGATTTTCAGGCTGGGCGGGCCAGCCGGGCGCGGCGGCGGAGCAGGCGGCGGCGGATCGGGCTCGCTTGCGGGCATGTCGTCGTTGATGTCGCGGACACGGGGCGTCCAGCCGGATTTGGCTTTGCCGGCCTTTTCCTGCTTTTTCAGGGACTGGGCGCGCATGGGCTGGCGCTGCTTGAAGGTGGAGCGGGGCTTTTCCTCGGGCTTGTCGGCGTCCTTTGCGCCACCCTTGCCGTCAGCCGCTGGGGCGGTCTTCGATTTGCGGGACTTCTTGTCGATCACGCGGGTGATCTGCGCCTGGCGTGCGGAGAGGGCTTCTTCGAGGCGGCCTTTGCTGGGATCGCGGAAGGCTGAGCCGTAGGTTTCGAGGCGTTCGGTGACGCCTTCGACGAAATCCTTTTCCCAGGTGGTGAGACCCGGGCCGCCCTCCTCGGTCGCACGCTCGGCCACGCGGCGCAGCTTGCGGAGCGCCTTCGTGGTCTTGCGCTTGTCGACTTCGCGCTTGGGCATGGCGCGAGAATAGGGGGAATGGGGAGTTGGGAATAGGGAGTAGTGGGGGCGCGGGACTGACCACTCCCTATTGCCCACTCCCTACTCCCGGCCGCGCAGCGGCTTTAGATTTCGCCCAAGGCCAGCAGGTAGGTGTCGAGGATGGCTTCGGCTTCCTCGCGTTCCTGGCGGTCCTGCTTGCGGAGGCGGATGACCGCGCGGAGGGCCTTGGTGTCGTAGCCCATCGACTTGGCTTCCTGATAGACGTCCTTGATCTGGCCGCCGACCTCTTTCTTTTCTTCCTCGAGCTTTTCGATCTTCATGACCGTCTGCCGAAGCTTGTCCTTCGCGGCCTGCGTGAGGGCGGCTGCTGCTGCACCGTCGTCCATGTGAACCTCCCAGGAAGCTTGAGCTGGTCCTTTTACCGGGGGACGCAGTCACATCCAACGACGCGAGCGACGCAGGCAGCGATTCCCTGTGCAGGGACCTGTGCATGAAATCGGAGTGTTAACGCGGCTAGAGCGGGCGGCCGTTGATGACACGGTCGAGGCGCTTCTTGCCTTCCACCGCCGCGACTGCGTGCGGGTGAATGGCGAGGGCCTTTTCGTAGGCGCGCATGGCGGCTTCGGGACGCTCGATCGACTCGAAGATCATTGCGAGGCCGATCCAGGCGCCGAAATGGCGAGGCTCGTGCGTGAGGGCGGATTCGAGATCGGCGATGGCTTCGTCATACTTGCCGTCGTTGAAGAAGAGGACGGCGCGGCGGTTCCAGACTTCGGCGTAGTCGGGGTTGATGGCGATAGCGCGGTCGAAGGCTTCGCGGGCGTCTTCGAGGCGATCCATCTGCTGGTATTCGAGGCCGCGCTGCATCAGCACGTCGACCGTGGGGCTGCCGGAGACGAGCCAGGCGTCCCAGACCTCTTCCTCGATGGCGGCGGCTTCCTCGTCGGTCTCGGTTTCCTTGAGCTTGTCGAGCAGGTCCTGGCTGAGATTGGCGAGGCCTTCGCGCGGGTCGCCGACTTCTTTTTCGGACTGGGCGAGCTCTTTCGATCCCGAAGCGCCATCCGTGCCGGCGGTGCCGGGCGCGAAGGATTTATCGCACGCGCTGAGCGCGAGGACGGCTGCGAGGGGGAGAAGGAGGCGGAGCATGGCCCTACTATGCGAGGGCGGCATCACGCGGGCAAGCGTTCGCTGCCGCTGGGCGAGCGTTGGACGCGTTCAATTGCTTGAGATCAAGTCGGCCCGAGCCAGACGGGAGGGCGATTAGCCCTGTTTCGCCTTGAAGCGCGGGTCCGTCTTGTTGATGACGTACACGCGGCCTTTGCGACGGACGACTTTGCAGTCGCGGTGGCGGCCCTTCAGCGATTTCAGCGAGGAACGGACTTTCATGGGGCCAACGCGAGTTCTGGAGGTCTGAATTAGGGAACGGGCATCTAACGGAGCGGGCGGAGGGTGTCAACCAGCGAGATTCCCGTTTGGGGCTTGTCGGAGGTCGAACGTAAATTAGCCTTAACGTTCGGGCGTCATTCATGAAATTCCTGCCAACTTGCCGCAGTTTTCCGTGGTAAGAAGAGGCAGGGTCGCCGGAGGCTGTTATGACGTCAGTCCGATCCATTCGCTGGGCCGCCGCGGGCATTGCGCTGGGGCTGATGGTTGCGGCCTGCGAGAGCACGCGGAACAGCGGCGAAAGCGCGGGCAACGAGACGCCGCCGACATCGCCTGCCCCGCCTGTGGCGACGGATGGATCTGCGGGCGGCAAGCCGTTCGGGTTTGCGGCATCGGGAGATCCCAATTTCGACGGCTGGCGCATCGCGTTTGCGGCGCGGGCGGACGGGTCTGGCCGGAATGATGCGGTGATCCGTTCGGTGCTGGATGGGCTGATCCCGGTCGAGCAGAAGGTGCAGACGCAGTCCTTCGACAACCAGGCCGAGTTCGTGAAGCCGATCTGGGACTATGCGAAGAGCGCCGTTTCAGCGACGCGGATTTCCAACGGGCTTATCAAGCTGTCCGAGAACAGCGCGATCTTCGACCAGCTCGATCAATCCTACGCCCCGCCGCGCGAGATCGTGGCGGCGATCTGGGGGATGGAGACGAGCTATGGCTCGTTCATTGGCGTGGATGATGCGCCGCGCGTGCTGGCGAGCCAGGCGGCCATGGGACGCCGGAAGGATTTCAACGAGACCGAGCTGCTGGCGATCATGCAGCTGATCGAGAATGGTTCGGCGACGCGCGACCAGTTCCGCAAGGCATCCTTCGCGGGCGCTGTAGGGCAGACGCAGTTCATGCCGTCGAGCCTGCTTCAGTATGGCCGCGACTTCGACAAGGACGGCCACAAGGATCTCTGGACCAATGCGGGCGACGCGCTGGCGTCTGCCGCGAACTACCTGACCGCTTATGGTTGGAAGAAGGGGCAGCCCTGGGCTGTCGAGGCGCGCATTCCGGCTGTGTTCGATTATTCGCTGGGCGATGGACAGAAGCTGACGGTGGCGACATGGAAGGGGCTTGGCCTCCTGCCCGCGACGGCGCCGGAGTTTGCCAATTCGGATTCGCTGACGGCGGAACTGTTCCTGCCGGCGGGATCGTATGGACCGGCCTTCCTGCTGTTCGACAATTTCGGGATCATCAAGAAGTACAACAATGCCGACAGCTATGCGCTGGCGGTGGGACTGCTGGCGGATCGCCTGGCAGGACGTCCTGACCTGTCGCGCCCGTGGCCGACGGATATCGTGATGCTGACGCAGCAGCAGGCGAAGGATCTTCAGGGCGCGCTGAACAAGCTGAACTATAGCGCGGGTGCGGTGGACGGCATTATCGGCCGTGGCACGCGCGGGGCGCTGCAGAAGTTCCAGAAGGACAAGGGGCTGGTGGCTGACGGCTTCCCGACCGTGGCCATGCTGGACGCGGTGGTAACCGCAGCAAATGGCGCTTAACGCGCGCGTCGCCTGAGCCCGCACCGGAACTGACCACAGATAGCGGCGTTGGACTCCCGCAATTATGGGAGATCACCAATGGCGATCGAAGAACGCCGCACGACCAGTGGCGGTAGCGGCAACGGATTTCTGTATTTCGCGGTAGGCGCGCTGGTCGTAGCGGTCGGCGTGCTCGCGTACATGTTCTACAA
Source organism: Hyphomonadaceae bacterium (assembly GCA_965229115.1). GTDB lineage: Bacteria > Pseudomonadota > Alphaproteobacteria > Caulobacterales > Hyphomonadaceae > UBA7672. Next base: position 3,668,793 of record CBDDIR010000003.1, read on the forward strand.
TGGCGAGACGAACCGCTCGCGTTCCGACACCGCGCTTGAGCGTGTTGCGGACAGTGTGAGCGATGCGGCCAAGGATATTGGCGACAGCGCCAAGGATGCAGCGCGCAACATTCCAACGCCGCAGCCGACGCCTTCGCCGACAGCGCCTCCGGCAACGCCGGGCTGATTTCTGCCCTGGGTTGTAGAGTTAGAATGATCGCGCGGGAGCCATGCTCCCGCGCGATTACTTTTTGCGGCTACTGGATGGTGAAGACGCCGACCGGCATCTCGCCACGATCTTCCGCCGGCATTTCGAGATCGATCAGTTCTTCGCTCTGCGAGCGTCGACCAAAATTGCGGATGAGGCGAACGGTGAGCGTCGACGGGCCGTTAGGGTTGGCGCGGTCGGATGCGAACGTCTTGGCGCGCACTTCGTATTTGCCGGTGTTGGCGCGGCGGATGATGTATTCCTCCGGGCCATAGCCGTTGGTGACGTCGCCCGAGAGTTTGCCGCCCCAGGGCGAGAGTGGGTAGGAATAGCCGACCTTTGCGCCCTTGGGCTCTGTGACCCAGAGATCGAGATCGGTGCGCGGCGTGTTCCATTCCATCACCACGCGCACATCGGTATCGAGCAGCGCGATGAGGCGCGGATCGAGCGCGGTGGATGAGCCGCCCATCGCCTTGAGCTTGGCGAGCGCGGCGTTGGCTTCCATCAGGGCGACGGTTTCGACGCCGCGGGCGGAGACATCCGTGACCGTGGTGGCGGCTTTCGACAGGAGGTCGATCGCGCGGCCGAGATCGGCCTTTGCAGCATGGGGCGTGGCGGCGAACTTGGCGCGGTCGATCAGGGCGAGCGCGAGCGTACGCATGGGCTGCGGGCGATCCGTCTCGCGCTCCATCAGGCGTTCGAGTAGCCAGATGGCGCGATCGTGGCTACCGTAGCGCACGAGGCGTGCGGCGACGATGGCGAGCGTCTGGTTGTCGCGCGTGGGAACATCGAGGGCGGCTTCGATGGAGCGGCGGGCTTCTTCCTTGCGGCCAGCGCGCCAGTGCCATTCGGCGATGTCGAACCAGAAGAGCGGGATGAGGCCCTGCTCTTTCATCCCCTTATCGATGGCGGCTTCGTAGTTTGCGCCGGCCTTGTCGAGGCGATCGAGATAGGGGCGGTCTGCGTTCCAGTCTGCGACTTCGATGGAGCCTGCGCGGCCTGGGTCTGTGGCGGCGGTGTCGCCGGTTTCGTTGGCCATGAAGGCCGTGACGGGAAGCGCTGCATCCTGCGCAGCGCTGGCGACGCGGCTGCCGGTGACGATGATCGATTCAGCGGCGGGAGCAGATGCGGGTGGCGGAGGGGACGGCATGGGCCGCGCCATCGACTGGTTGCTGCTGTCGCGATCGCGCATGGCCTTCTTCTCGGACTCAGGGACTGAGCCGTCGAAGGGTTTGTTCCACCAGGCCTTCTGCGCTTCCCACAGGCGCACGACTTCGGTCATGCGACCTTCCTGCTTGGTGCGTTCGGCCTTGTCTGCGTTGGCGCGGAGGCTGGCGTACTGGGTCTGCAGCGCTTTCGGATAGTTGGATGGCGGGGCGATGTCGCTGTCGACATAGTCCTGCGGTGTTTCGAGGACAACGAAGGAGGCTTGCGGCGTCGCGACATTGTAGAGGCGCGCCATGGCGGCGAGGTCTTCGGGCTTCTTCTCGGAGGCTTCGACGCCGAGGCGCTGGCGCGCCCAGATGGCGCCGGGGCCGGCGAAGGTGGGCGTGCGGTTGGAGCCTGCAGTGAAGCGGCGGGCGGTGCTTTCGCCGGCCATGGTGACCATCACGACGCCATCCGACGGCAGCGGGCCGACGATGCGGAATTCGCGCGCGTCTGATGGCAGACGTGCGGTGGAGATGGGTGCGCCTGCCCCGTCTGTGACCGAGACGATGGCGGCGTCAGGGCGCGTGATGCTGGCGAAGACCTGATCGCTGTTGGTTTTCGTCAGCGTTGCAAAGGCGCCGCCGGAGCGATCTGCGATGTCGGTGAGCCAGGCGGCGTCGACTTCGGGGCCGCTGGCGATGGCGCTGACGCTGCATGGCAGGGTGAAGTTGGCGCGATCATCGATGGTGACGCGGCCGTCGGAGAACATCAGGCAGGATGCGCCCTTGGCGACGGAGACGCCGTTGAGCGTCATGTAGCTGGTGCCGCCGCGATAGCGGACTTCGCCGAGCTTCGTTGCGAGTTGGTCTGTGGCGATGTCGAGGGTTTCGGCTTTGCCCGAGTCGAACAGCGTGACGGCGACGCGGCGGGCTCCGCGGCGTTCGGCGACTTGCTGGGCGAGTTTTGCTTCGGCGGCGAGTTCGTCGTCGGTGCGCGAGACGGAGCGATCCCAGAAGATGTGGAGGGGGCCGCGTTGCGCATTTGTGGCGCGCGGGGCTGGCGCGACGAGATCGAAGAAGCGTTCGGCGCCGGGATGCTGGCTGACGAGCATCGGGCTGGCGCGGTCTTGCGCGGCGAGGCGGAGCGCGCCTTTCAGAGCGACGTTCTCTGCTTCGATGATGCGGCTGCTGGATGACAGTCCTTGCGGGAGTGTGGTGACTTTCGCGTCGCCATCGAGGGTGAGTTTGAAGCGCTTTACTTTCTCCGCGATGGTGAGCGGGAGCGCGTAGCCTTCCTTCGGATCGAAGGGGCTGACCATGCGCAGGCGGATGGTGCGCGAGCCGTTGGCGGGGATGGGATAGATGCGCGTTTCGAAACGGTCGGAATAATCGACTTCGGCGAGGCCGGGATCGATGCGGACGTTGACGCGACGCTGGTAGGCTTCCTGCGCTTTGTATTTCGACTCGAGTACGCCATCGATCAGCGTGCCGTTGATGTCGAGGGCGTAACCGGTGACGACGGCGCCGCGCGTCATGTTGAGCGCGAACTGGCCTTCGAGGATGTTGGCGGTGGGGTTTTCGAACGCGACGGTGACGGTGGTTTCGGCGATGTCGCCGCGGACGTTTACGCTGACATCGAGCGAGGCGATGCCGAGGTCACGCTCGCTCGCCTTGGGGTGGACGCCGTCGGCGTAGGCGAGGAGTTGCGGGCCGTTGCGGTCCTTCTCGAAGGATTGCTGTTTGGTGAGTTGTGCCTGCTCTAGCGACTGCTCTGGGGTCGGCGCGGTGGCGCAGCTTTGCAGCATCAGCGCGGTTGCGGCGACGGCGAGACGGAGCTTGTCCGAAAGGCGTTTGGTCATCAGCGATCCCCCACTGGATACACCGTGACGGTCGGCTCGCATTCAGGCGCAATCAGGGCTTGAAGCGGGCGAACGCACGGTTTCGCGGAAGCTATCGCGAGGCGCTTCGCGCGTCCAACGAAGTCACGGGGCGTGCCGTCTATTCGGGAGCGTTGTCCTTGGCGACGGCTTCGTTGACGGCCTTGGCGTCGGCGGCGGGTTTGCTGGGGCCGCCCTTGTCGCCACGCTGGGCGGTGAAGAAGGCGTAGATTGCCATGAACACCACGAGGACGCCGCAGAAGATGAAGGGCGCTTCGGATGAAACGTTCTCGTACATCCAGAGGCCGAACAGGGGCGAGATGACGAAGCCCATTCCGTTTGCGGCAGTCACGAGGCCGGCGACGTCGCCCTGCTGTTCGTGCGTGGCGGCGAGCGATGCGCCTGCGGAGAAGCCGGGGCGGCCGAAGCCCTGGCCGAAGCCGAACAGGATCTGCGCGAAGGCGAAGAGCGCGAAGTCCTGCGCCCAGACCATGAAGAGCGAAGCGATGCCGAGCATGATCGCGCCGTAAACCATCAGCGAGCGGATCGGCAGTTTGAGGCGGGGGATGAGGACGAGTTGGGAGATCAAGGTGGCCATGGCGCCCATGGTCATGGCGGGGCCGGTGTATTGCGCGGAGGCGGCGCCGGCGACGCCCATGCGGTCCATGATCGCGTACGGGAATGTCTGGCTGAGGACGCCGGTGACGAGCGAGAGCGCGACCGCATAGGCGAGATAGGGGAAGATGGCGGGCTGGCGCCACAGGCCCTTCGTGCCGGACTTGGTGATGCCGCCATCGGATCGGGGCGAGCGGTGCTCGGGCAGTTTGTAGAGGACGAGGAAGCCGATCACCGTGGCGATGATGGTGATGAGCACCACGGGGGCGAGGAGGCCAACGGCTGGCGAGAGGATGGCGCCGCCGGTGATGAGGGCGGCTGCGGCTGCGGGGCCGGCCATCTGGCCAAGGGTGAAGCCGGAGGTGAGCGTCGCGATCTCGTCCATGCGCTCTTCGCGCGAGGTGCGGTCGGCGACGTAGGCCTGGGCCGCGGGGTTGGTGGCTGAGCCGAAGACACCGAACAGTGTTCGGGCGGAGATCAGCAGGATGAAGATCAGCACCCAGCCGGAGATCCATCCCAGCAAGGCTGCGGCGGCGGAGAGCGCGAAGAAGAACATCGAGGCGGCGAAGCCGAACATGCCGATCGCGGCGACGCGGCGGCGGCCCCAGGCGTTCGACTTGGCGCCCCAGTAAGGCGCGGTGACCACCCAGATCGCGGCAGAGAGCGAGAAGATTGCGCCTGCGGTCCAATCCGGCAGCTTCAGTTCGCGAGTGAGAGGCGGAAGCACTGCCGAGGTGAGCATCGTGTTCCCTGCCCCGACTGCCAGCAGGCAGAAGAACAGCAGAAGGAACGCGCCGCGCCTTTCCGGACGGGATTTATCGGGTCCGTTGCTTTCAGGCGTCGAGGCTTGCTCCATGCCACCCGGGATAGAGCCGGGGGCGATTCAGCTCAAGCGGGTGCGCTATCACACCTCTCGGCATACCTCTCGACGGGGGCCGGGTTTGTCCTAAACTGTCGCTGGTAGCGAAAGAGAGCGCGCATGGTGAAGCTGAACGGCATCGGAGTTCTGGGCGGGATTGCCGTGGCGTTCATGGCGGCGATGCCGGCCATGGCGCAATCCAAGCTGCAGACCATGCCGGGCTATGAGCAGTGGGCGAAGATCGCCCCGCAGATTCCGGCGGCGGCGAAGCTGGGCGCGATCAATGCCGAATGGGCGCCGGATTCGCAGTCGTTCGAATACATGCTCGACGGCAAGCGCTGGCGCTACAACCTGACGACTAAGGCGACGACCGAGGTGACTGACGCGCCGCGAGTCGATGCGACCGCAACGCCGACGCCCGCCGGGACGGTTTTGGCGCGCGGACGTGGGCGCGAGGCGGACGTGACCTCGCCGGACGGAACGCTGCGAGCGATTTCGCGCGACTACAATATCTGGATCGTACCGACGAGTGGCGGACCGGAGAAGCAGGTCACGACCGATGGCAGCCAGGCGGCGCGCATCCGCAATGGTGTTGGCAGCTATATCTACCTCGAAGAGTTCAACGTCTCGCAGCCGGTTTGGTGGTCGCCGGACGGTACGAAGCTGGCCTTCATGCGCTATGACGAAACGCAGGTGGACGATTACTACCTGCAACTCGACCAGACCAAGCTGCTCTCGACTATGCTGGTGCAGGCTTACCCGCGTCCGGGCAAGACAAACCCTGTGGCTGACCTGATGGTCTATGATGTCGCCACGGGCGTGACGAAGAAGATGGACGTGCGCGAGGGCCAGCCGTTCACGAACGACGTGGTCGGCCATTATGCGTGGGCGGCGCAGTGGGCCAAGGATGGCTCCGAGGTTCTGATCCGCAGGGCAGACCGGCTGCAGAAGAACCAGGATATTGCAGCGTGCGCGATCTCTACGGGCAAGTGCCGGAGCGTGGTGCGCGAAAGCCGACCCGCGGCCTGGGCTTCAGCGACGGCGCCGCGCTTCCTTGATGACGGCAAGCGCTTTGTCTGGACATCCGAACGCAATGATTTCCGGAATTTCTATCTCTACGACCTGAGCGGCAGACAACTGGCGCAGCTGACCCGGCACAATTTCGACGTGGTCGACATTGTTCGGATCGACGAGCCGGCAGGATGGCTGTGGTACACGGCGCGGTCGGGCGACAACCACATGATGGTGCAGCTGCATCGCGTGAGATTGAACGGCCAGAACGATACGCGGCTGACTGACCCGAAGTTCACGCACCGCACGGATATCTCGCCGGACGGAAAACACTTCGTCGATGTCGAACAGACGCATGACAAACCGCCGGTTGCCCGGCTGCGCGATTTGAATGGCAAGCTGGTGGCCGACATCACGTCGAGCGATCTGACGACGTTCGATGCGCTGGGACTGAAGAAGACCGAGCTGTTCACCTACACCTCGGCGGACGGGAAGACGCAGCTGTATGGCCAGCTGCAATTCCCCTCGAACTTCGATCCGGCGAAAAAATATCCGATGCTGGTGTTCGTCTATGGCGGGCCGGCGTCGGCCGGACTGACCGAGACGTTCGTCAACGCCAACCCGCTGGCCGAGTATGGCTTCCTGATGCTGAAGCTGGATGCGCGCACCAATACGGGGCGCGGGCGGAAGGTGCTCGACACGACCTATCAGCAGCTCGGCATATTCGAGATCGACGATTTTGCCGCCGGCATCCGCTCGCTGTGGAACCGGCCCTATGTCGATCGCGAGCGCGTGGGGATGTACGGCACGTCGTATGGCGGCACGGCGTCGGCGGCGACCCTGCTGCGCCATCCGGATGCTGTGCAAGCGGCCTCCGCCAGTTCGTCGGTGACCGACTGGCGGCTTTACGACACCGCCTATGTCGAGCGGCACATGGGCCTGCCTGCGGACAGCGTGAAAGCCTATGACCAGGCCTCCCTGCTCCTGCTGGTCGACCAGCTGCAGGGCGACCTGATGCTGTATTACGGGACGTCGGACGACAACGTTCACCCCAACAACACGATGCAGCTGATCCAGGCGCTGCATAATGCGAGCAAGAGTTTCGAGGTGCAGGTGGGGCCGGACAAAGGCCATACCGGCCTGCCCCAGCCGCGCATGATGGAGTTCTTCATCGAGCGGCTGATCCTCGATCGACCGCCGCAGACGAGAAGACAGGGTGTCACAGGGTTCGGACCGAGCGCCGATCCGGGCTGATTTCGAGATCAAAACGAGGCGCAAAGTGCCTTGAAATATTTCGCCTTTGGGACCTGTGCCAAGGCGGGAATGATCGCCCCGGGGGAGTCAAGTGATTAATTCTACAGCACTTTCCCCTTTTCCAGCGTGTGGTATGGCCCACAGCCCGGTTTCCCGTGCTATACGGCGCGACCGGGTCAGTCTGACATCCCAAAGGGAGGCGGCTGGCTTTAGGCACGCATGGGACCGGGCGGCACTCCGGCCTTCGCGCGACTTGTCTAGTCTCAGGGGTGCATGCGCGTGCAGTCATTGAAGATCGACGGGGAAACGCCGGAAGGCGAAGCCCGCCAGAGTGTTTCAGACAACACCCCTTCCAAGGCACGCTCGTCCTTTGCCTATGGCTGTGACGCAGGATTCGCCCAACGTCCGCCTGAACAGCGCCTGGAAATGCCCGCTCAACCTCTGGCGACGCGACGATCGCGTCCGGAGCGCGAGTCAGATGGCCAGTGGCGCTTCCTCGTAATTTTCGCCTGCGCCGTGACCGTTACCGGTTTTGCCGCGCAGGCCATGTTGTCGACCTTCTCAGGCGGCGGCGTAAACGCACTCGAATGGACGGCCGTCGCCCTCTTCGCCACGAACTTCTGCTACCTCTCAGTTGCTGCTTTTACCGGACTGTTCGGCACCCTCGTTCTTCTCACCTCGCCGAAAGCACCCCCGCCCTCGCGCGTCCTGCCGACCAAGGGCAACCTCACCGCCATCATCATCGCGCTCTACCAGGAGAAGCCCTCCAAGGTGATCGCCGCCGCAGAGGCGATGTGGGACTCGCTGAAAGAGATCGGCGCAGAGGGCGGCTTCGAAATCTTCTTCCTGTCCGACACGATGGATCCGGCGCTGGCCGAGATAGAGGAACAGGCGATCCAGGATCTTCTGCGCCGGCGCCCCAACCAGCCATTCTGGTATCGCCGCCGCCGCGAGAACACGCAGAAGAAGCAAGGCAACATCAACGATTTCGTCCAGCGCTGGGGCGGCCGTTACGAGTACATGCTCGAGCTCGACGCTGACAGCTTTGTCTCGCCGGAAGCGATGCTGGAGCTGGTGCGCCGCATGGATGCGCGACCGCGGACGGCGCTGATCCAGTCGCTGCCGATCATCGTTGGCGCGCGGACCTATTCGGCGCGTACGCAACAGCTGGCTCTGCGCGTTCATGGCGGACTGTTCGGCGCGGGCCTGACCTGGTGGTCGGGCGGCGCGGGTAACTTCTGGGGCCACAACGCGATCATTCGTCTGGCGCCGTTTGCAGCGCATGCGTCACTGCCGGACCTGCCGGGCAAGGAACCGCTGGGCGGCAAGATCCTAAGCCACGACTTTGTCGAAGCCGCCCTGCTGCGCCGCGCCGGCTGGCGCGTGGAAATCGCGGGCGACATTGTCGGGTCCTACGAAGAAGCGCCCCCGACGATCGTCGATCTTGCAGCCCGCGACAGACGTTGGGCGCAGGGGAACATCCAGCAGGTGCAGATCCTGTTCTCCCGCGGCTTTGACTGGCTTTCCAAGGTGCACATCGGCGCGGGCCTGATGGGCTACATGTCGGGTCTGTTGTGGCTGAGCCTCGTGGTGGTCGGCGTGCTGATCGCCGCCAACGCCAAGTTCTTCGATACCGAGACGATTGCAGCCGTGAATGCCGATCCTTCGGCTGGCTTGAGACTGCTTATGATCTCGGCGCTGGTTCTGACATCGCCGAAATGGCTGGCGATCATCCTGTGGGCGGTGGGCAAGCTGCCGGGCTGGAACAGGTCGCCGCGCTTCCTCATCGCTGTCGTCTGCGACATTGGCCTCACCGCCCTGATGGCGCCGATCATCATGCTGAACCATGCCGGTTCGATCCTCTCGACGCTGATGGGCGTTGATGGCGGATGGCGGCCGCAGGTGCGCGACCGCAACGGCTTCTCGTGGAGCGATCTGGTGCGGCACTACATGCAGCACATGATCTTCGGCATGTGCCTCTTGATCGCTTCGTTTGCGATATCGCCGAGCTTCATGTTGCAAAATCTGCCGATGGCGATGGTGATGCTGTTCGCGCCGCTGATCGCGCGTCAGGTGTCAGGCGTTGCCCGTCGCGGATCGGTGTCGTGGCGGCTGTTTGCGACGCCGGAAGACCTCAATGCACCGGACATCGTGCGCGCAGCTGAACGCTTGGCCGAGCGCGGCACGACGGAAGTGCGCACGCTGGCGCCGCCGGTGCGCCGTGGCCGGTCAATGCAGCGCGTCGGCGTTGTCGTGCGGCGGGCGATGCGGCGGGTGCGCCGGCATCAGCAGCCGGGCGCGATCACCAGGCGTGACGCAGACTGAGCCAGAGGGCTGCTTCCGTTTCAGCGTTGGCGATGTGGTTGGGCTGGTTCGACAGAGCTGCAGCCGCCTGGAATGTCGTGAAGTCGTTGAGGTTCGCGCTCCAGGCCGCCTCGAAGTCGAGCTCCCGGCCTGAGGGCGTGAGGCTGGCTACGCGACGTTCGTAGATGATGTAGCCCTGATCCGTGATCTGGACGGGTGCGTTGAAGGTGAGATCGCCGCCTTCTGCGCGACGGGGTTGGCCCGCCGTGAAGCGCAACCAGCCGCCGACCAGCGGATGCTCGGCGCTGAGCGACCACGAACTCGTCCAGAGGCCCGCAACGTCCATGGCGTTGACGCGCGCGCTGGCGGCCTCAAGCGCGCCGGAGAACGCCCAGGAGCCAAGGTAGCGGCGGCCTTCGAGGCTAACGGCCGAGAGGCGTGTTTCGTCTTCGCCGCCGAAGCGGCTCTGGAAGGCTCCGCCGAGGGTCGATTCATTGTCGGCGAGCGAGGCATAGCCGAGGCGCATCGCCCAGTCGTCATCGCCTGCCCCGATGCCCATGCTGCTGGCATGGCGGGAGAGGCCGCTCGAGGTGCGGACGTCGAGCGTCATGGGGCCGAATGACTGGGCATAGCTGGTCCAGCTGTCGCCGGCGCCGAGCGAGGCGGGGCCGGACGGATCGTCGATCAGCGTCATGGCCGGCGTCAGGCGCTGCGGACCGCCGCCACGGCCGACGGAGACATCGGTGTTGGCGAAGCTGTAGCTGAGCTCGAAGGTCGGCTCAGGCGCCTCGGCCCATGGCACGCGGGGATCGTAAACCGGCGGGGGCGCGTTGAACCACGACATCTCCATGCCGCCCATTGCGACACGGCGCGCGTGCCCGCGCGCATAGTCGGCGTGCAGTTGGAAGTTGTTGAAGGTCGAGCGCGGGGCAACCATGTTCGCATTCTCGATGCGGAAGGCGCGCTGGTATTTGTCCTGGAAGATGAGGCCTTCGAAGGCGGCCGAGTTCTGGACCCAGTCGCCCATGGCGCCACGCGCCGGGCTCATGGTCGTGGCGATCTCGACTTGCTGGCCGTCAAAGGTGAAGCTGGTCGTGCCGATCGGCGCGAAGGCGCGCTCGAGGTTCATGATGCCGCGACCGCCTACTATATCCGTGCCGCGGCTCGCTTCGAGGCCCACCACCGCGTCGGGCGATGACGTGACATAGTCGTCAGCCGTTTCGAGCAGCGCGAGGACTGCGTTCTCGGGCGTGATGTTGGGGAAGAGCTGCAGCATCAGCGCAAGTGCGCCGGCGACGTGGGGCGCAGCGAAGGATGTGCCGGCGACGCCGTAGTAGTTTCCGCCGAGACCCGCGACGACCAGGTTCTGCCCTGCTTTGGCAGCGCCGCCCGGCGCGAGCAGATAGTATTTCGCTGCCGAGCCCGCGCGGTTGGAATAGGTCGGCATCGTGCCGTCCGGTCCGACGGCGCCAACGGCGATGACGCGGCCGCGTACGGCGGCGTCGGTTGCGACGATCGCCGGCTCGTGAGGGTTCTGTCCTTTAGCGCCCGCAGTGTCAGTTGCTGCAGCGCCATCGTTGCCGGCGGAGATCGCGAAAACAACGCCTGCATTGGTTGCGTTGACGATCGCGGTTTTCAGGCGAGCGGAAATCGTGCCCTCGCCGCCCAGCGACATGTTGATGACCTTCGCGCCATTGGAGACGGCGTAGTTGATCGCGCTGATGAGGGAGGTGTCGCTGAACTGGCAGCCACCGCTGTCGCCGCCGCTACCGTTGCAAGACTTCTGGGTGTCAGCGCGGATAGCCAGAACCTTGGCGTCATACGCCACGCCGTGCACGCCCTTGTCGTCCTTGCGGGCGACGATCACGCTGGCGACCGTCGTGCCATGTCCGCCTGAATCGACATCCGTCGTCTCGCGGCTGACGGAGTTCACATCGTACGAGGCAGAGATCTGCCCTTGCAGCTCGCTGATCGTGCTGTCGACGTTGGAGTCGATCACCGCGACAGTAATGCCCTTGCCCGTGGCGCCGCGCGCATAAGCCGACGACGCGTGGATCTGGCCGAGGCCGCTGCGGTTACCGCTCGTGAAGGTCGAGCCGAAATATTCCTTGGTCTCGAAGGTCGATGTCGGCAGCGCCGGCGGAGAGACCGGCGGTGGCGGCGTTACAGGCGGTGCGGCTGCTGGCGATGCATCGGGAGGCAACATGGGTGATGGCGCTGTGCTGCCGGTTCCCCCTCCGCCTCCACCGCCACCTCCACATGCCGCTACGGAAGACGCGGCGAGGGACGCAAGAAGTGCAGCGCGCACTGCTTTGACCGCAGACACCTTTTGGCCGACCGACATTGCGGACGTTTCCTATCAAGAGCCCATGAGTCGCGGGCCCGATTCGGACCTGCGTCAAGCGCCACATTGGCTAACAAAAGCTACCTAGCCGTTAGCACACAATGGAATTTCGCGCCTTAGCGCGCGACAGCTCGGCCCAGGAAAAGGGGTACGGAATTGAGTGGAGTTTCGACCCAATCGAGCAGGAGATCGTGGCTATCAACGGGCACAGCATCCACCTGCTGTTGCGCATAAGAAAGGCCCAAATAGAAGACGCGCCCAGTTGCACGCAGTTGGGTAACCGCGCGGTCATAGTAACCCTTGCCGTAACCAAGACGACGGCCTCGCGCATCGAACGCCAGCAATGGCGCCAACACCAAATTGGGTCGAACAATCTCGGCTCGTTCGGACGGCTGGGTGAGGCCCATCGGCCCTCTTTCCAAAAGCGACGGATCCGAATCGCGGAAGGTCAGCCCTCCATTGGCCTCGACACGCGGCAGGACGATGCGGGCGCCCTTGCCGCGCAGCCGCGCCAGCAGAGGCGCTGCGTCAAGCTCGTCGCCGATCGCAAGCGTTCCGGCGACAACCGGGCCATAGCGCTCGAACAGCTTGATCGGGAAGCGCGCCGCCAGCCTGGCCGCAGCATCAGGATCGCGGGCTGCGGCCTCGGCGCGAATTTCCTGCATATGGCCACGGAGAATGGCTTTCTGCTCGGCGATTTCAGAAGCGTCGGTCACGCGTGCTCCGGTTCTCGCTACAGAGAGCGAAACACTCCTGGCGTGGAATGGAAGATAGGTTGGCGGGGCCACGTGCGCCGTACGAGCTTTTCATTCCCGTTCGACCCAGCAAGCTAGGTGGGCGCCAGGTGATGGGGACCACGGTCCCCGCCAGAGCCAGCTCCCGAACAGAAATGTACGGTCGACGGAATGTGTTGCCGTTCGAACGCTGCAGCTAACCGCCAGCGATCAAAATAGGGTCGAGACCCGTTTCCAACAAGTGAATTCCTCTGTGGCGCACAGGCCGTCAGAGCTGGCTTTTCTGGCTTAATCCCGCTTCCGGGGTCGCTTCGGCCCGGTCGAAGTTGGTTGGCGACGCCACCGGCGGACCGACATAGGGCGCGCTCGGAGCAACCGGAACATCAATTGGGGACGTGGAAGCACACGCCGCACACAGGCTAATTGTCGAAAGGATGAGGGCCAAAGCCTTCATTCGCGTCACCCCGCGCCGAAGCAATAGACCCCGCCGCAAGCTCTCGCGTGCGACGGGGCCTGTAAAGCGCGAAGTCAGTTCGTGCTATTTTTCCGGGTGGGTGAGCGCCTGGTAGGTGAGCGTGCGCGCCATCGTGCCAAGATCATCCCCGCCCGAACCGCCCATGCGCTGGATCATGCCGACGGCAACGACATCGTTGGTCGGGTCGATCCAGAACCAGGTGCCGGCGGCGCCGCCCCAGCTGATCGTGCCATCGCCCTGCAGCGTGCCGGCGGCGCGCGCGTCGTTGACGACCTGGAAGTCGAGGCCGAAGCCGACAGCTTCGTTGAAGGATGCAACGCCGGTTCCGTTGTTCGACACGAGCACCGATTTCGGAATGACGTTCGTGCCCATCAGCTCAACTGAAGCTGGCGAGAGGATGCGGACGCCATCAAGCTCGCCGCCGTTGAGAACCATCTGGCTGAAGCGGGCGTAGTCTTTCGTCGTCGAGACGAGACCACCGCCGCCGCTCTCCGTGACGGGCGCCTTGGTGTAGTCAGGCATCGCAATGCCAAACAGCTCCTTGGCCTCGACGATCTTGTTCTGCTCCTTGTCGAAGACATAGACGGCAGACAGACGGCTGGCTTTCTCCGGCCCGGTGTAGAAGGCCGTGTCCGGCATCTTCAGCGGCTTGAAGATCTGCTGATCCAGGAAGGTCGAGAACTTCTGGCCCGACAGCTTCTCGACGATATAGCCCTGGATATCGACCGAGGCCGAGTACGACCAGCTTTTGCCAGGCTGGAACATCAGCGGGATGGTGGCGATGCGATCGACCATCTGCTGCAGGCTTTGCGAAGACAGCACTTCCTTCGAGCGGAACAGCTTGTCGACCGGATGCTGGTCGGCGAGGCCGTAGCCGAAGCCTGCCGTGTGGCTCATGATTTCGCGCATGGTCGGCGGACGCGTCATGTCCTCTAGTTCCATCGTGCCGTCCTTGTTGATCGACTTGACGACGCGGAGGTTCTTGAACTCAGGAATGTAGCGCGTGACCGGATCGTCGAGACGCCATTTGCCCTGCTCGAACAAGATCATCATGGCGACGCCGGTGATCGGCTTGGTCATCGAGTAGATGCGAAAGATCGTGTCTTCCGTGATCGGCGTACCCGCATCGATGCTCTGCTTGCCGTAGGTCTTGAACGACACGACCTTGCCGTGGCGCGCGAGATACGTGGTCATGCCCGCAACGCGGCCGCTGGCGACCGTGTTGGCCATGTAGTCGTCGAACAGTTTCAGGCGGGCGCTGTCGAAGCCGACTTCTTCCGGGGTGACCTTCACGGAGAGATCGCGCGGGCCGGCATCTTTCATGGCGTGGCCGGCATGGGCGCTGGCGTGCGCCATGGTGGCAGGTTGTTGCGCCTCGAGCGGCGTGGCGCAGGCGGACAGCAGGGCTGCCGCCAATACGGCGACAGAACAGGTGCGGCGAATCATGGACGTCTCTCCCAGCATTCAGGCTTGCGTGCGTGCAGCAGGCAGCCATTTTGCTCAGCCAATCACGCGGCAAGGCGCGGTGGCAAGACCGGGCGGTAGCAAAACCGCCGGGAGATTTAAGTCAGTTAGTTGAAGGACTTCGTCAGTTTGTCGACGGCCATGATCTGGCGCATCAGCTCTTCAAGCTGGTTGAGCGGGACCATGTTCGGGCCATCCGACGGCGCCTTGTCCGGGTTCTCGTGCGTCTCGATGAACACGCAGGCGATGCCGACGGCGGCGGCGGCGCGAGCCAGGATCGGGACGAACTGGCGTTGACCGCCAGAGGTCGTGCCCTGCCCGCCGGGCTGTTGTACGGAATGAGTGGCGTCGAACACGACGGGAGCGCCGGTAGCGGCGAGCTCAGGCAGCGCGCGCATGTCGGAGACGAGCGTGTTGTAGCCGAAGGAAACGCCGCGCTCGCAGACGAGCACGTCGCGACAGCCGGACTGGACCAGCTTGTTGACGACGTTCTTCATGTCCCACGGGGCCATGAACTGACCCTTCTTCACGTTGATAGCGCGGCCTGTCTGGGCGGCGGCGACGAGAAGGTCGGTCTGCCGCGAGAGGAAGGCGGGGATCTGCAGGACGTCGACGGCCTTGGCGACTTCGGCGCACTGGTCCGGCAGGTGGACGTCCGTGAGGACCGGCAGGCCGGACGTTTCACGGATCTCGTTGAAGATATCGAGCGAGGCATCGAGGCCGAGGCCGCGGGCCGTGTTGATCGACGAGCGGTTCGCCTTGTCGAAGGACGTCTTGTAGATGATCTGCGCGCCGAGCTTGTCGCCGATCTCGCGGAGAGCGGCGGACATTTCGAGGCCGTGGGCGCGGCTTTCGAGCTGGCAGGGGCCGGCGATGAACGCGACCGGCAGCTCCTGGCCGATGCGAACCGTGCCGCGCGGAGCCGGAACTTCGACGATGCGGTTGGGGGTGAGGGTCTGGCCGTCAGCCATGTCGCTCTCCTGTGCGAGAGGCCCATATGGCGCGTTTGGCCGGGCCGCGCCAGAGGGCAACTGGAATCATTCCAGAATCACATTGCCGCATGAGGATGGGCCGCATCAGCCCGAGCCGCATGACGCGACGGACGGTGAAGGCGCGTTACAGAAGATCCAGCATTGCCTGGCGGGACGCCACATCTGCGCCGGCCTTGTCACGCTCGGCCCCGCCCTGGCCTTCGGCCTTCACGATCGTTTCCTTGATGACGTCCCGGATCTTGTTTTCGATGGCGAGACGTTCGTCAGGGGTCATGGAGGCGAGGTCTTCCTCGGTCATCCCCATGGCTTTCAGGATCTTGTCGCGAAGCCGCTCTTCCGGGGTCTTCTTCATGTAGTCGAGGAAGTCCTTCACGGCGCCGGACTCGTTGTCTGACTCGGCGCCATCGAGGGCGGGATCTTCAGCCTGCTCCGCCTTGCCGGAATCATCGCCCTGAAGCGCCAGCAGCGTGGCCGCGTCGATGGCGACGGGCGCGACGGTAGGAAAACTTGTGTTCGAGGCGGCAGACTTTGCCTGCTCTTTTTGCCGAGCGGACTCAGTCTCGGTCGGCGCCGTCAGTCGCTCGATTGCGCCTGTCTCGGCGGTTTTGCTCAATGAATTGAGCCAAACCGCAGCCGATGATCCAAATCCGCCGACCTGCATGGTCGCAAGCTCCCGCAACTACGGGAGACACATCGCAAGGCGCGCGCCAGTTTTTGGATTAGTCCCAGTCCGGGCTCAACCTTTATCGAGCGCGGCCAAGACACCGTCGACGGCCTCTTTGACGAGGTCATCGGTTTCCGCCTGCGCCATGACGCGGATCAGCGGCTCGGTGCCGGACTTGCGGACCAGCAGGCGCCCGCGCGTTCCCAGCGCCTTCTCAGCGGCGGCAATGGCATCGATCACGTTCTTGCGTGTCATCGGATCAGCGCCTTCGAACTTGCGATTGACCAGTTTCTGCGGCGCCGGGTCGAACACGTGGGCGACTTCCGACAGCTTTTTGCCAGTCTCGACCATCACAGCCAGCACCTGCAGCGCAGCCAGCAGGCCATCGCCTGTCGTCGAGAAATCGGAGAGCACGACGTGGCCGGATTGTTCGCCGCCGACGTTGAAGCCCTTCTCCATCATGCGCGCGACCACATATCGGTCGCCCACCTGCGTGCGTTCCATCTTCACGCCGATGCCGCGGAGATGCGTCTCAAGTCCGAGGTTCGACATGACCGTGGCGACGACGGTGTTCTTGGCGAGCCTGCCCTGCTGCTTCCACGATGAGGCAACCATGCCGAGCAACTGATCGCCATCGATGATGCGGCCATTCTCGTCGCACATCGCAACGCGGTCAGCATCGCCATCAAGCGCAATGCCGATGTCGGCGCGATAGCGATGGACCGCTTCGACCATGGCGCGCGTATCGGTCGAGCCGATCTCGCGGTTGATGTTGAAGCCGTTGGGCTCGTCCCCGATCGGGAAAATTTCGGCTCCAAGCTCGTAGAGCGCCTTGGGTGCAACCTTGTAGGCTGCGCCGTTAGCGCAATCGATCACGATACGAAGGCCTGAAAGGCGCAGCTTGCGCGGGAAGGTCGATTTGACGATCTCGATATAGCGCGACTGCGCATCGTCGACGCGCTCTGCACGACCAAGATCCGGCGAGGCGGCCAGGTTCTGGTCCAGCGGACGCGCCATCAGGCCTTCGATGGCGATCTCGGCTTCGTCCGACAGCTTGTAGCCATCCGGGCCAAACAGCTTGATGCCGTTGTCCTGATACGCGTTGTGCGAGGCGGAAATCATCACGCCCAGATCAGCGCGCAGCGAGCGCGTCAGCATGGCGACGCCCGGCGTCGGCAGCGGTCCGAACAAGCGGACATCCATACCCATTGCGGTGAAACCGGCGGTCAGCGCCGGCTCGATCATGTAACCGGACAGGCGGGTATCCTTGCCGATCACGACGAGGTGGCGGCGCGGGTCCGAGCGGCGGAAGTAGGTGGCGGCGGCCATGCCGAGACGCATCGCCATCTCGGGCGTCATGTTTCCCTGGTTCGCCGTTCCGCGAACGCCGTCGGTGCCAAAGATCTTACGGGACGCCATCGTCTCTCACTCTAAACGCTCGCCCGAGCGCTTTCCCCGGGAATTTTCCGCAAAGGCCATGCGCCTAGCCGAAACTCCATAACCTATAGTGAAGTCGTGAACTTCATGACGAAGCTAGACCAAGTTTTGCAATACTCTTAGCCAAGCCATCTACTAAACACCCCAAATTGTCTGGCCCGGAGCCTGAGCTGATGTGCGGTATTATCGGAATTCTCAGTGACGAGCCGGCCGCGCCGCGCCTTGTGGAAGCGCTGAAGCGCCTCGAATACCGCGGTTATGATTCTGCGGGCGTCGCGCTTCTCGAAGCCGGCAAGATGAAACGGATGCGCGCACCGGGCAAACTCAGCAACCTCGATGCGAAAGTGCGCGAACTCCCGCTCAAGGCGAGTGTCGGTATCGGTCACACGCGCTGGGCCACCCACGGTCAGCCCAACGAAACGAACGCCCACCCGCACGCATCCGGCAAAGTCGCGATCGTTCATAACGGTATCATCGAGAACTTCCGCGAGCTTCGCGAAGCCATGGAAGCGCGTGGCCGCAAGTTCGAAACGGAAACCGATTCCGAAACGATCGCCCACCTGATCGACGAAGGTCTGGGCAAGGGCCTGTCGCCGAAAAACGCGTTCAAGGCGACGCTCGACCAGCTGCGCGGCGCATTCGCGATCGCTGCGATCATCGAAGGTGAAGAGAACCTGATCCTCGGCGGCCGCCGCGGCTCGCCTCTGGTGATAGGCGTTGGCGAGAAGGAAATGTTCCTCGGCTCCGACGCGCTCGCCGTCGGCCCGTTTACGTCGCGCGTGATCTACCTCGAAGAAGGCGACTGGTGCACGCTGACACGCACCTCGTTCGAAATCTTTGACGCCGCCGGCAAAAAGGTCGAGCGCGCCGAGACGTTCGTTCCGGCCGCAGGCGCCGCTGCCGAGAAGGGCAACTATCGCCACTTCATGCAAAAAGAGATCTACGAGCAGCCTGACTTCGCTGGCCGCACGATCTCAGCCTATGTCGAAGCGTTCGACCTGAAAGCCGTGCTGCCCACGCGCCCCGGCAAGCAGACGCTCGACTTCACCAAGTTCGACCGCATCCAGATCGTCGCGTGCGGCACGGCCTATTATGCTGGCTTCGTCGCTAAGTACTGGTTCGAGCAACTCGCCGGCATCGTGACAGACGTCGATGTCGCCTCGGAATTCCGCTATCGCGACCCGGTGCTGGGCGCAAAGACGCTCGCCATCGTCGTGACCCAGTCGGGCGAGACGGCTGATACCAAAGCGGCGATGGAATATTGCAAGTCCAAAGGCGTAACGACGGCGGCTGTCGTCAACGTTCCGACTTCGTCCATCGCACGCGAGTGCGACGCCATTCTGCCGACACTTGCCGGCGTGGAGATCGGCGTTGCCTCCACGAAGGCGTTCACCGCGCAGCTCTGCGCCCTCCTCGCCACCGCCATCGCCGCGGGGCGCGCGCGTGGCTTCCTCTCGCGTGAAGCGGAGAAGGAGCACGTCGCGGCGATGCTCGAACTGCCGCGCCTGATTTCGGAAGCGCTGAAGGTCGAAACGCAGGTCCAGAAACTGGCGATCGATATCGCGAAGGCGCGCGACGTTCTCTATCTCGGCCGTGGCGCACACTATCCGATCGCACTGGAAGGCGCGCTGAAGCTCAAGGAAATTTCCTACATCCACGCAGAGGGCTATGCGGCGGGCGAGTTGAAGCACGGCCCCATCGCGCTGATCGACGAACATACGCCGGTGATCATGGCGGCGCCGCACGACCACCTGCTGGAGAAGTCGCTCTCCAACCTGCAGGAAGTCGCGGCGCGTCGCGGGAAAGTCTATCTCGTGTCGGACGCTGCCGGCATCAAGCAGGCGGGTAATTCGCCAGCCGGAACGATCGAAATCCCGGATTGCCTGCGCGCCATCCAGCCGATCGTAACGACCATTCCGCTGCAATTGCTGGCCTACCATGTGGCCGTCGAGAAGGGCACGGACGTCGACCAACCGCGAAACCTCGCGAAATCGGTAACGGTCGAGTAGCCCGCTTCTGGCAGAGGGCTTGCAACTTACAGGCGAATTGCCGGCCCGGCCGGTATAGTGTCGCGTCCTGAGCCAGAAGTTGGGAATTTACCATGAAGCCTGCCAACAAGCCTGTACGGAAGGCCGTCCTGCCCGTCGCCGGTTTCGGCACGCGCGTGCTGCCGGCCACCAAGGCCGTGCCGAAGGAAATGCTGACGGTGTTCGACCGCCCGTCGATCCAGTACGTCGTCGATGAAGCACGCGAAGCAGGCATCGAGCACTTCGTGTTCGTCACGGGCCGCAACAAGCACGTCATCGAAGACTATTTCGACAAGGCGTTCGAACTCGAGCACACGCTGGAAGCCAAGAAGAAAGACGCGATCCTTGCAGAGGTTCGCGCTGCTTCCCTGCCCGCAGGCGCCGCAAGCTTCACCCGCCAGCAAGCAGCCCTCGGTCTCGGCCACGCTGTGCTGTGCGCGCGTGACATCATCGGCGACGAGCCCTTCGCGGTTCTGCTTCCGGATGTGATCGTCGCCGGCAAAGGCGGCTCGTGCCTGAAACAGATGGTCGACGCCTACAACGACGTTGGCGGCAACATCATCGCGGTCGACGAAGTTCCCCAGGAACGCGTCAACCAGTATGGCGTGATCGATCCCGTCACCGCAGGCGATCAAGGCCCGCTCGTGAAGATGAAGGGCATGGTTGAAAAGCCGCCCGTAGAGAAAGCACCCTCGCGCCTCAAGATCACCGGTCGCTACATCCTGCAGCCGCAGGTGTTTGACCTGCTCGCAACGCAGACTCCGGGCGCCGGCGGCGAAATTCAGCTTACGGACGCGATGCAGCGCCTGATGGGCAGCCAGGATTTCCACGCGTTCAAATATGCCGGCCAGGACTATGATTGCGGCGACAAGCTTCTCTATCTCGAAGCCTTCGCAGCCATGGCGCTGGCTCATCCGGAACTCGGCGCCAAGGCGCGTGCAGTTCTGGAAGCTACGCTGAAGAAGTAGGTCTCAGACCTCAGCCACAGTGTTCGGTGTAGTCGATGGTTGGCGCGATGCCTGCGCGCCAGCCGCGCACCTTGCCGTCCTGAATCTCGAACACGTATTTGGTCGCGCCATCTGTCACCGTCAGATCGGTGACTTCCGGCTCGTACTTGTTGGGCGCATCCATAGCTGCCGCCCCGAACTTGTCACGGATCGCCAGGGCTTCCGTGCCGACGCCAAACCCATCGGCCGTCTTCGCAGCCTCCGTCAGCAGATCCACACGGCCGACCTTCTGCCCCTCGATCAGGAAGCTGACGCCCTGCACGGGCTCGATGCCGAACATCTCGAAGCAGTGGTTGGGATCGTTCTGGCCGCTGGGATCAGCGCCGTCATAGCTCTCGAGACCACCGGGGAATTTCCCGCTCGCCTGCTGCGGCGTCATGCCGAATGTCACGCCGCAATATCCCTGCGCCGTTACCGCTCCGCATGAGGCGAGGGCTGCCTGCTCAGCCGCAGGCGCTTCCGGATCGAGCGGCGCAGGTTCGACGGACGCGCGCTCCGCCGGTTCGGACTCAGGTGCGGAAGACGGACCGCAGGCGGACAGCGCGAGCGCAAGCGTCAAAGGTGTCAGCAGGTTCAGGCGCATGGACATCCTCAGAAAGGCTCGAAGCAATCGTAATTGCGCTGACGGATAATCAGCCCATCCTCATATTCGATTACCTGACAGATACGCGCCCGCATGGCTTCGCCGGGGCGCACATTTCCCACGGGCGTGCTTGGATAGCCCGTCCACGTGTATTCCAGGATCACACGGTCGCCCAATTCGGTGACGGTGTGAACGTCGTAGATCTGCCGGTCCATCAGCCTGGAACCCGACTCGGCCCCGCGTAGGATTTCATCAAGTTCACGTTGAGCGCCGTTCGGCAGCAGGCGATTGGGAAATTCCTGCTGCACCACATCAGGATGGTAGAACGCCGCCAGATCGTCGCCGACGGCTCCGCCTTCGACGGCGGCAATATAGGCCCGGGCCTTACGTTCGAGCGACATGGCTCGTCTCCCGCTTCGCGCCAGACGGCGCTGAGTCGGGAAAGACTAAAGCACCATCTGGGTCTGCGTCACCAGTGCGACGGTTTTGCCTGCTTCCGTGGTGATTTTAGTTTGCCAGATCGAGGTTCGCCGGCCCACATGCAGCGGCGTGCACACGGCAATCACGGTTTCGCCGGACTTTGCAGCGCCGATGAAGTTCGTCTTGCTTTCCAGGGTGGTGGTGCCGTTCGCGCCTTCAGGCAGGTTCATCGACGCGCCCATGGCGCCAAGCGTATCTGCCAGCGACATGGCCGCGCCGCCATGCAGACCAGCCATCGGATTGCACAGCTCCGGACGCACCAGCATGTGCGCCTCGATCCGCTCCTTCGTTGCAGAAACGACCTCGATGTCGAGGACGGCGGCGAAGGGGATGTGCTTGCGGATCTGTTCGCTCATGCCGCAAAAAATGCGTCAGGTGGTTCGTGCAGACAAGTACCTGCCGGGTAATTGCCTGCTTCACCCGGCCTTGGCGAACGCCTCGATGTCGGCAACGTGTTTCGCGATCGACGCCCGATCGAGGAACGAGCCGGTGAACGAGTTCTTCGCCAGCGTAACAATGTCCTCGCGTGTCAGGCCGACGGCATTGGCCGTGCGGATATAGTTGTCGCCGATATAGCCGCCGAAATAGGCGGGATCATCTGAGTTGCACGTCGCCTTGAGCCCCAAGTCTAGCATCCGCTTCATCGGATGATCCTTGAGATCGTGCACCACGCACAGCTTGAGGTTCGATAGCGGGCACACCGTCAGCGTCATGCCCTGCTTCACAAGCCTCTGGACCAGAGCGTCATCCTCCAGCGCGCGATTGCCATGGTCGATCCGGTCGACATGCAGGATATCCAGCGCCTCGTGCACATACTCCGGCGGCCCCTCTTCGCCTGCATGCGCCACGATCTTCAGCCCACGCTCCTTCGCCGCCTTGAACACGCGTGCGAACTTGGAAGGCGGATGGCCTTTCTCCGAACTGTCCAAGCCGACGCCGGCAATCTCATGCAGATAGGGCTCGGCCGCCTTCAGCGTGCGGAGGGATGACTCTTCATCGAGATGCCGCAGGAAGCACATGATCAGCTTCGAGGTGACGCCCAGCCGCGACTCGGCTTCCTTCATCCCGGCCATCAGGCCATCGATCGCAACCGAGAACGGCAAGCCGCGATCTGTGTGCGTTTCGGGATCGAAGAATATCTCGGCATGCACGCCCCCGTCCGCTTTCAGCCGCTCGAAATATGCCAGCGCCAGATCGCGGAAATCCTCTTCCGTCTGCAGCACATTCGCGCCCTGATAGTAGATATCGAGAAAGTCCTGCAGGTTGGAGAAGGCGTAAGCATCCCTCACCTCTTCCACGGACTTGAACGGGATATCGACCTTGTTGCGCTTGCCGAGCGCGAACATCAGTTCCGGCTCAAGCGAGCCTTCGATGTGCAGATGCAGCTCCGCCTTGGGAATGCCGCGAATGAAGGCTTCGGATACGGACATGGAACACTCCCGGTCTGCCAACCAGACTAACAGGATTGCCGCGCCGGGTGTAAACTTCATCACGGATGCCAAGGGGACGCACATGCAGTTTGCTGGAAAAGTCATCGTCGCGGGAATTGCGCTGGCGCTGGCCGCATGCACGACAACTCCCCCGGCGGCGGAGGCGCCAACCGACGCGAGCTTCGCCTGGGGTTGCTGGGTCGCGAAGGATGAGCCCGGCGGCCGCATCAATGGCTTCCTGCGCCTGCTCAAAGATGGCCCGGACGGCAATGTTTATAAAGGCTACCTACACGACGTGCGTGGCAGCGACATGATCCCGATGCTGCATATCTCGATCGCCCGCGACGGATCGCGCGCCACTGTCATCCGCGGCGGAGAAACGATCGACTTCGCCTCCGCAGCAGCAGCGGGCCCCAGCCTTCAGTTCAAATCAGCAACGCCGCACCAGAAAGGCAGCCTGTCGATCTCCGGCGGCAACGATGAACTGTCGCTGACAGTCCGGCTTGGGCAGGAAACCCGTACCTTCGAAGGCGAGCGCGATGGCTGCGATTGATCAAATTGCACCGATCCGGTTTCACGCCTTCTAACCAAGCCTTGCTAGCCTTCCGGTCTTAGCCGCCCGGATTCCCAGATGTCTCACCATTCCGGACTCATCGCGCTGATCGGCGATGCGCCGCACGCCTGGACGATGGTCAATGCACTGCGCAAGCGGTTCGGCGATTTTCCGATCCTCGTGGAACAGGGCGAGCCCGCGTCGGCCTTCTGGGACCGACGCAAGAAAAAACTCGGCGCCGCTACAGTCTATTCGATGAAAGCAGCGCAGCTCGCCGCCAAAGTCACCCGGCCACTGTCGCGCGACCGCCTCGCCGAACTGCAAGCCGAATGCGATGCAGCCCCAGCGCCTGCACGCCTGCAGATACACGTCGACAGCCTCAACGATCCCGACACGCTTGCCAAGATCCGCGCGCTCAAGCCGAAGGCCGTGTTCGTCGCGTCCACCGGCATGCTGCGCAAGCCTCTGCTCGAAGCGTGCAAGTGCCCGGTCGTGAACTATCATTCCGGCGTGAACCCGGCTTATCGCGGCATCAATGGCGGTTACTTCGCGTTGGCCAATGGCGAGCCTGAAAACTTTGGCGTGACGCTTCACCTAGTCGACCTCGGCGTCGACACCGGCCCGATCCTCGCGACCAACCGCATCCCGGTCGCCGCCAACGACAACATGCAGACCTACATGACGCTGATGGCGGCGAAGTCGCAGGACCTCGTCGTTGATACGATGGCGCAAGTGCTGGCCGGAGCGGCAAAGCCCCTGCCGCCCAGCACCCTTCCCTCGGCGCAATACTACGCACCGACGCTTGGCCAGTATTTCGCCAACGGCATCTCGCGCGGCGTCTGGTAACGCCTCACGCCTGATACAGCAGCTCGACGAGATAGTTCTCCAGCGCAATTGTCTCGCTGGCATTGCCGAGCTGTGCATAGACGATGAGCTGTTGTGCGCTGGCTGTGTTAATGTCACCGGTTGTTGTCGCTGCTGTGCCGCCGCCAAATCCTCCGATGGAGGTTGCGCGCCACGAGACCTGCGACGACTGGCTGTTGCGGTTCGCAATCTCGCGCTGGTCGCGATAGGTGGCGATGCTCGCCCCGGCCTCGACACGCGAATAGAAGGCCGTTCCGCCCAGCTCGACCGTCAGCGTCTTGAGATTGCCGCTGGCCGTCATCGAGAGATGCGTCGTCACGCGCAACCGGCCATTGGCGCCCATGGCGCCCGCCGGCACGTTGATCGTTGCGAGCGCGGTCTTCGTCGTAGTTCCGGTTACCGAAGCTGCGACCGCCGAAGCCGCCAGCACGCGCCACGTACCGAGCGCTGCACATTGCGCCTGCGCATCCGCGGCGGCGATCAGCGAGCGGCCAGCAGCCGTGCAGGCTATCTCCTCGACTGCCCCCGCGCCTGCAGACGCGCGCCCGAGCAGACGATCAGTCGCGCTCAACTGCAAGCTGCCGGTAAGATCATTCCAGCCGGAGCCGCCAAAGGTCAGGAGCCGATCTGTGTCGCGCACATAGGCGATCCAGCCTTCGCGCGGCGTGATCTGCTCCCACGCGCCATCGCGATAATAGCCGAGCGACCAGTTGGTGAAGCCAGCCCAGGCTGCGCCGGTCTTGCCTGCAGGCACGATGTAAACGGCGCCGTCGGTTGGCGACACCGGTTGGACGCTCGTGGTCGCCGATACGACGCCTAGCTGAATGATCGCATCCAGACGGCGCAGGGATTGATTGAGGGTGACGTGCTTCTGGGCCTGCCCAACGGCTAGGTACGGAAGCTGGAGATTGGATGTGTTGCTCATCCCGCATCATCTTGTCAGGTCGGCCGGGGTGGGGATGAAGCGAACGCGCTTTCAGGCGAACCCAGCGCCTCAGGCCTGATTTTGAAGATTTTTCATGCGGGGCGCGTGCACGGGATTCCGCGGAATCTGCGAGGCATGCGAGACTGCCCGCACAGCAAATCGACGGGGACGCCCATGCTCGGCCGCATCAGAAGCTTTGGCTACGCCCTCCAGGGTCTGCTGTTCGCCGTGAAGACGCAGGCCAATTTCCGCATCCATCTGGCGGCGGCCATAGCCGTGATCGGGCTCGGCTTTTTCTGGGGCGTTTCGGGCGATGACTGGCGCTGGCTGGCAGTCGCCATCGCGCTCGTCCTGGCGGCGGAGCTGATGAACACGGCCTTCGAACACCTCTGCAATGTCGTCCAGCCGGAGCTGCACGCGTCGGTGAAGGCTGCCAAGGATTTGGCGGCCGGGGCGGTCCTGGTGACCGCCGTCGCCGCGGCCATTATCGGAACGCTGGTGTTCTGGCCGTATCTGACGCGCCAGTTTTGAGGCTGGTTCTTGCGCAAGTGTCGCAACTGGCCGCAATCTTCTGCGCATTCTTGCGCTGACGCCCTTGGGCGAGCATATAGCCGGGCATGAATTCGCCCCGCACCCTCTATGACAAGATCTGGGACAGCCACGTCGTCACGACGGACAAGGCCTCGGGCGAGAGCCTGCTTTATATCGACCTGCACCTTATCCACGAGGTCACGACCCCGCAGGCGTTCGCGGGCCTGCGCGCCAATGGCCGCAAGGTGCGCCGCCCTGACCTGACGCTCGCCGTCGCCGACCACAACACGCCCACCGAGGGCCAGGCGCTCGGCATGGCCGGGGTGAAGGACGCTGAAGCGCGTGAGCAGCTCGAAACGCTGGCGCGCAACGTGGCGGAGAACAACATCCAGTTCTTCCCGATGGGCGACATCCGGAACGGCATCGTCCACGTGGTTGGCCCCGAACAGGGCCGCACCCAGCCCGGCCTCACCATCGTGTGCGGCGACAGCCACACCTCGACCCACGGCGCATTCGGCGCGCTGGCGCACGGCATCGGCACGTCGGAAGTCGAACACGTACTGGCGACGCAGACGCTGCGCGCTCGCAAGATGCGCAACATGGCCGTCCGCGTTGAAGGCGAGTTCCGCCCCGGCGTCGGCGCCAAGGATCTGGCGCTGCACCTGATCGCCATCATCGGCACCAATGGCGGCGCCGGCCACGTCATCGAATACATGGGCTCGGCCATCCGCTCCATGTCGATGGAGGGCCGCATGACCCTGTGCAACCTCTCCATCGAAGGCGGAGCACGCGCCGGCCTCGTCGCGCCGGACGAGACGACGTTCGAGTATATGAAAGGCCGCCCAGCATCGCCGAAAGGCGGGCAGTGGGAGACCGCGCTCAACTTCTGGAAGACGCTGCATTCGGACGAAGGCGCGCACTGGGACAAAGTCATCGACATTGCCGCCGCCGACGTCGCGCCGACCATCACCTGGGGCACCAGCCCGGAGCAGGCCGCGCCGATCACGGCCAATGCGCCCGTCCCGTCGGAGATCACCGACAGCGTGAAGCGCGAAGCCGCCGAACGTGCGCTGGCCTATATGGGCCTCGAACCAGGCCAGAAGCTGGAGGGCGTGAAGATCGACCGCGTCTTCATCGGCTCTTGCACCAACTCGCGCATCGAAGACCTGCGCGCCGCAGCCGAAGTGGCGAAGGGCAAGCATGTCGCCCAGGGCGTGCGCGCCATGGTCGTGCCGGGCTCGGGCCTCATCCGCGCACAGGCGGAAGAGGAAGGGCTCGACAAAGTGTTCCTCGACGCTGGCTTCGAATGGCGCGAGCCGGGCTGCTCGATGTGCCTCGGCATGAACCCCGACATCCTGAAGCCGGGCGAGCGTTGCGCGTCGACGTCCAACCGCAACTTCGAAGGCCGTCAGGGCCGCGGTGGCCGCACTCATCTGATGAGCCCGGTGCTCGCGGCGAAGGCTGCGATCGCGGGCGTCATCACAGGCTAAGCGCAGAGCTTAACAACGTTCATTTTTGCTGCCTGACTTGTGCGCACCGGCGCCCAAAGGCGCAGCACGTTGAATTCATGTGATTTTCAGCACTATGACGTAACGTACGTTCCAGCACCGCTAAAATGCGGGCGCGTGGTGGGACAATGAAGGCCGGGGATATCGCAAGGCGCGTCAGCTTCGTGACGCCCGAAACGCTTGCGGGCGAAATCGCGGTGCGTTTCAAGAACGCGTCTGACGTCGACACCTTCCCTGTCGTGCGCGCAGGCAAGCCGGTTGGCGTCATCACGCGCGAGCGTCTCACCAGCATGCGCAAGATCGGCGGACTGTGGGAGCGCAGGCCGGCGGCGCACTTCATGAACCCCTCGCCCATCATCGTCAGCGAGAACATGGCGCTTGCTGAAGTGAGCCAGGTTATCGCGCCGATCTCGCGCGAAGCGCTCTTTGAAGGCATCGTTACGGTGGACGTGAACGGCGACTATGCCGGTCTGGCGGGCGCGTTCGAGCTGTTCCGCACGGCCATTTCCGTTGCCGAGGACCGCAATCGCGATCTTACCAGCCTGGCCGCGCGTCTTGCGGCAGAGACCGAGAAAGCCAATGCGGCCTCGAGCGCCAAATCCGACTTCCTTGCCACGATGAGCCATGAGATCCGCACGCCGCTGAATGGCGTGCTCGGCATGGCGCAGGCGCTGGCCATGGACACGCTGGCGGCAGACCAGCGCGAGAAGCTGAATGTGATCCTCAGCTCTGGCGAAACGCTGACGGCGCTGCTGAACGACATTCTCGATCTGTCGAAGATCGAAGCCGGCAAGATGGAAATCTCGGCCGTCGATACAAACCTGAAAGCCGCGCTGGATCGTGCCGCCGGACTGTTCGAGCCGGTGGCGCGAGAGAAAGGTATCACCTTGTCGGTCGTGCGCGAGGGCGGCGGGCCGGACTGGCTGAGCTTCGACCGCGTGCGCGTGCACCAGTGCGTCACCAACCTGATTTCCAACGCCGTGAAATTCACACAGGCTGGCCGTGTCGATGTCCGCTGGAGCGTTGGCGCATCGCCGCCGGGCAAGCCTCATCGTGTGCGCATCAGCGTGACGGACACGGGCATCGGGATGAGCGAAGAAGCGCTCTCGCGCCTGTTCAACGCGTTTACGCAGGCTGACGGATCAACCACGCGTCGCTTCGGCGGCACCGGCCTTGGCCTCGCCATCACGCGCAAGCTCGCACGCCTGATGAGCGGCGATGTGCACGTCTCCAGCGCCGCCAAACAGGGGTCGACCTTCACGCTCACCTTCGAAGCGCCGGCGGCGCGCAAGCGCGCCCAAGCGCCCCAGCTGGAAGCCGACATAACGCAGGCTTCACAGCCACAGCGCCCCATCCGCATCCTGTTGGTCGACGACAACGCAACCAACCGTCAGGTCGCCAAACTCTTCCTCGCGCGCCTGCAGTGCGAAATCGTGGAAGCGGAAAACGGTGCAGAAGCCCTGCAGCGTCTGACCGAACAGTCCTTCGACGTCGTCCTGCTCGATGTGCACATGCCGGTGATGGATGGTTGCGAGGCGATCAAGCGCATCCGCGCGTCCGATCAACCCTGGCGCACCCTGCCCGTCATCGCGTTGACGGCCGATGCGATGGAAGGCGATCGCGAGCGCTTCGTCGCCATGGGCATGACGGACTATCTTGCCAAGCCAATCGACCGCCGCCTGTTGCTGAACAAGATCCACGAAGCGACATCGCAAACGCCAGCGCCCGCCGCAGACGAAGTGCTGCACGCAACCGGCGCCAACGATCCCGACCTGTCGGACATCCTCGATCTCATCGAGACAAGCGCGGCGTAGCTGTCGCAAAACCGTCGCTAAAATTTCACGAAACAACACCCGCGGGTTGCCCCCGAATTTACGTGATCTCAGCCAGCAAACGCTACGTCACTCTCGATACGAGTGCGTGGAGTAGAGTGTGCAGGCGATCGAAATTGCGCAGCGAACCCAAGCGGCGTCGCCGGAGACATTGGGCGGGCGCATCTTCGTCCTGTTCGATCAGGACGCCGATCTTCACATCATTCCGATCGTACAGGGCGGCAAGCCTGTCGGCCTGGTGACGCGCCAGCGCCTGCTTGAACACTTCTCGCACAAGTTCGGCCGCGAGCTGTGGGAGAAGCGGCCCATCGCGCAGATGATGAATGCCGATCCGCGCATCGTGCGCTCCACCACGTCGATGGAAATGCTCTGCCGCAGCATGGCGGAGATGTCGCTTCAGGCGCTGATGGAAGGCGTCGTGTTTGTCGATGAAGCCGGTCTCTATGCCGGCGTCGCCAGCGCGTTCGATCTCTATCAGGCGTCGGTGAATGTCAGCGAGGCGAAGAACCGCGAGCTTCTGACGATATCCGCGCAGCTGACCGCCGAGACGCAAAAAGCCAACAACGCTTCCAACGCCAAGACCAACTTCCTTGCGACGATGAGCCATGAGATCCGCACGCCGCTCAATGGCATTCTCGGCATGGCACAGGCGCTCGCGCTTGAGGATCTTGCCCCGGATCAACGCGAGAAGATCGACCTGATCGTCTCCTCCGGCGAAACGCTCACCGTGCTTCTCAACGATGTGCTGGACCTGTCCAAGATCGAAGCCGGTCGCCTCGACATATCGCCTGTCGACATGGATCTGCGCACCACAATCGAACGCGCCCGCAAGCTGTTCGAAGCCATCGCGAGCGACAAGGACGTGGCGATCCGCATTACGCTGCCGGAAACGGTGCAGACGCACCTGCACTGTGACGCCGTCCGCGTGCACCAGTGCCTGTCAAACCTGATCTCCAACGCCGTGAAGTTCACGCCGTCAGGCGAAGTCGAGATCATCTGCTCCGTCGCCGATCCGGATGAGCGTGGCGTATCGCGCGTCGAACTTCAGGTGCGGGATTCCGGCATCGGCATGACGCCCGAAACACTTGCCAACCTCTTCACGCCGTTCACGCAGGCGGACGGATCGATCACCCGCAATTTCGGTGGCACCGGCCTCGGCCTCGCCATCACCCGCCGCCTTGCCCGCCTTATGAATGGCGATGTGACCGTCTCGAGCGCGCCGAGCTGCGGCTCGACCTTCGTCCTGACGTTTGAAGCCCGCCCAGTCGTAGCAACGCAGAGCGTCCCTTCGACTGTGACGCCCGCAGTCAATGTCGATGCAACGCGCGCAGAACCGCTTCGCGTCCTGCTGGTGGACGACAATTCGGTGAACCGTCAGGTCGTGCGCCTGTTCCTCGCCAGCCTGCAGACCGTAGTGGTCGAAGCCGAGAACGGCGCTGAAGCCTTGAAACGCCTCGACGCACAACCGTTCGATGTCGTGCTGCTCGACATCCACATGCCGATCATGGATGGCTGCGAGGCGATCAAGCGCATCCGCGCATCCGATCAACCCTGGCGCACCCTGCCCGTCATCGCGCTGACGGCAGATGCAATGGAAGGTGATCGCGAACGCTTTGTCGCGATGGGCATGACGGATTATCTCGCCAAGCCCATCGATCGCCGCCTGCTGCTCAACCGCATCGCAGAGGCGACCAGCCGTCGCTCCATCGCGACCGAGACGGAAACACTTCAGGTGAACTCGCTGAACGACATCGATCTCTCGGACGTGCTCAGCGTCATCAGCGCGAACGCGGCGTAGCGTGTTGCCTCCCTGCCCGCTAAGACACGCGGCTGGAGGATGGACATGGCCGATATCTCGCTTCCGATCGCGCTGCCCGTCACGGGCGGCTGCCTGTGCAAGTCGGTGCGCTATTCCGTAAGCACCGCGCCGGTCGCCGCGCGCCAGTGCTGGTGCCGCGATTGCCAGTATTTCGCGGCAGGCTCCTCGACCGTGAACGTGATCTTCAACGCTGCTGACGTGGTCATCACGGGCGAGCTGCGGGCCTTCGTGTCGCAAGCCGACTCGGGCAACACCATGACACGCGGTTTCTGCCCGCATTGTGGAACGCCCGTTACAAGCGCCTCGAGCGCACGGCCCGACATGTTGATCCTGCGCGCCGGCACGCTCGATCATACCGCTAGCGTAACGCCTTCGATGAACATCTGGACGTCGTCAGCGCCGCATTGGGCGCATCTCGATCCCGCTATTCCGTCAACGCCAGCCCAGCCCGGCCCTGTGCCGACGGCGCGTTAAGATGTGGGCATTGTAGAAACAGCGAATTTTCGGAACACCCGCGCGTCCACCTGCGACGATTGCACTCCCAGGTTGAAGCTGCCATGTTCTTGCCCAAGTTCAGAGGCTTCTGCGGGGCACGGGGTCGGCAGCCGGGATACTCATGAAACGACTGCTCCTTGCCCTGGTTTTGGTGGTCGCCACTGCTGCGATCTTCCTTGGCCCCCCTCTTCGCGCCGCCTTCGCTGCAACCAACGTCGATATCGTTATCGGCCGTGCGGAATTGCACCCGACCGCGCAGGCGCTGAGCTTCCAGCTCAAGTCCCCGGATGAGGACGAGCTGAACCCGAAACAGAAGACCAAGCTGTGGGCGACGTACTACCACATGCCCACCGTGCGTCCGTCCTGGACCAGCGTCGCGGCCAAGCCGCTGCTGGGCAAGAATGGCCAGGCCGTCTCACCGCCGCTGTCGACCGAAGACTGGTGCGACGCCGCGATGCAGGGCTCGATCTGGGTCGATGACGGCAAGACCGATCCGGTCGCCTACATGTATGTCGACAGCGGAGGCCCCGAGCAGGTCGTCTGCGACAAGCACTTCGGCGATCTCTCGACCGGCATCAAATCAGCTACGCGTCGTGCGCGCTTCCAGCAATTCCACCATCCGGCCGCGTGCGACGTGCGCGTCATTCCGCTGATGGCGTTCCGCACGATCGCGGTCGATCGCCAGCGCTTCAAGATGGGCACCGTGTTCTACATCCCGAAGCTTCGCGGCCAGACTTTCTGGAACAAGGGCGAGATCTTCGTGCATGACGGATATGTAATCGCGAGCGACACGGGCGGCGCGATCGAAGGTAACCACATCGACATGTTCGTTGCTGACGCCAACGTGAAACCGTTCCCGGACATCGTCCGCTCGAACGCGCGTGGAACTTTCGACGCCTATGTCGTTGATAAGAATGACCCTGCCGCGATTGCGCTGCGGGATGCCGGTGAGGAAGTCTGCAAGGATTCCGACCGTCCGGGTCGTAAACGGAAAAAGGCGCCTAGCGCGATCTGACGCACCGTAAGGCTTCGGTAATGCCTTTGGCGCTTTCGCTAGTGTCGTGGAAAACGTCTCCGCCATACTCGGGCTGAAATCGGAACCTATCTCCTCAGGGAGACAGGGTCCTCTGCCCGCGCTCAAGCTGCGCCCGCCGGGACCGCCCGTGCCGGAAGATGCGCCGCCTATGAAGCAACTGACTTTTACATTCCTGTTCGTGCTGGCCGCATGCGCGACAGCCGCCGTTCCGGGAATGCCTGTTGCGCCCGAAGCCACGCCGCTTGAACCGCTGGCCACGCCGCTGACGCCGTATGAGCAGGCTGTTGGCTTCACGCTGGACGAGCCTGCGCCGAGCGGCATGGGCCCTGATCTCAAACTGTGGGCGACGCATTATCACACGCCGCAGGTCAGCGCCGCGCCGGAGACTGTGTCCGCCGCCTTCCCGCTGATCGGCCGCAAGGGTGATGCGATCTCGGCGCCGCTGTCTCAGCGCGACTGGTGCGAAGCGGCCCTGCAGGGATCGGTTGCGATCAAGTCTGGCGGTTCGTCGAAGGCGTATGTCTATGTCGACTCGAATGGGCCGGAGCAGACGAACTGCGACGAGTTCCTCGGCTCGCTGTCGGATGGCGTGAAGAACGCAACGCGGCGTGCGCGCTTCATGGCGGTAAGCCATCCGCTCGGTTGCGGCGTGCGCAACCTGCCGCTGATGCCGTTCCGTACGATCGCGGTCGATCCCGATGTGATCCCGCTTGAGAGCGTGGTGTTCGTGCCGGAACTGCGCGGCCGCAAGTTCGAGCTGAACGGCATCTCGTACGTCCACGACGGCTATCTGTTCGCGGGCGATCGCGGTGGCGCGATCAAGGGCAAGCATATCGACGTGTTCCTGGTCGATGATCAGTATGCGCCGCTGGAAGACCTGTTCGCCTCCACCGACAAGCGAACATTCTCCGCCCATATCGTGGGCAAGGACGATCCGATGGCAGGGGCCGTTAAGGCCAGCCAATCGTCGAGCTGCGAGCCGGTTTCGCAGTAATCTAGCTCAAATCATCTTGGGTTGCCGCAGCGCAGTATGGACACGCGCGCATGCGGGGCGGCAGATATCCGCAAAACAGAAACCCGGGAGAGAAACCAATGAAACGATTGCTGCTCGCCAGCGCGGCCTTGCTGGCTGCCGGATGCGGACACGACTACGAAAAAACTGCGACACAGATTCCGGTCGCGCCAACCATCTCGGCGAAACCCGTTCCGCAGACGCCGACCGCGCCTGCTGCGCCCGTCATGACAGCGCCGGCTGCTACGACCCCTGCTCCGCAGCCTACCGCCGCTCCGGCGCAACCGTCGTCACACACGGACTACAACACGGCGGCAAACTGGCTGTGCAAGCCGGGCCTTGCGAACAATCCGTGCGAGGTGAACATCGACGCCACGATCGTGAAGGCCGATGGCTCGACCGAGCTGCAGAAGTACGCCGGCAATCCGAATGCGCCGATCGATTGCTTCTACGTGTACCCGACCGTCTCGCTTGATCCGTTCTCGATCTCGGATCTGGTGCCGGGACCGGAAGAATTCAACGTTGTGAAATCGCAGCTTGCGCGACTGGGTTCTCAATGCCGGATCTTTGCGCCGATGTATCGCCAGGTCTCTCTCGGCGCGTTGCGTGCCCGCATGTCTGGCGGCGCTGCGGTTCCTACGCGCGGATCGGTGGCGGATGGCGCGGCAGATGTGGATGATGCGTGGGCCTGGTATCTCGCGAACGAGAACAAGGGCCGTGGCGTTGTGATCCTCGGCCACTCCCAAGGCTCGGGTCAGATCACGCGGCTGATCGCGGCGAAGGTTGATGGAAAGCCGGATCAGGCGAAGCTGGTGTCCGCGATCATCATGGGCTCCACGATCCAGGTGCCGAAGGGCGCGGACGTGGGTGGCACGTTCAAGTCGATCCCGACCTGCAAGACGGCGGGCCAGACGGGTTGCGTGATTTCGTTCTCATCATTCCGCGACACTGTTCCGCCTGCGGAGACTGCGAACTTCGGCCTCAACCGCGGCGAGACGGAAGCGGTGTGCACCAACCCGGCGGCGCTGGGCGGCGGCAAGGCGACGAACCCGAAGGCCTACTGGTCCACGGGCGAGAAGGTGTGGGTGAAGGGCAAGAAGATCGACACGCCCTTCGTCATGACGCCGGGCCTGACCACGACCGAGTGCGTTCGCGAGGGCAATCACCACTATCTGAAAGTCCACTTCAATGCGGACCCGGCGAGCCCGCGCACGAGCGATCCGGCGACGGATGTGATGGCCCAGGGCAAGCCTGATCCGAATTGGGGGCTGCACCTTAATGATGCGAACATCGTAATGGGCGACCTCGTCGATGTTCTCGGTAAACAGGCGGCGGCCTGGAAGAAGGCGCATCCGTAGCGAAAAGCTGAATGCTGTCAGGCGGCCCGGGCGCTATATGTCCGGGCCGCAATCTTTCTGCGGAAAGTGTGGTTATTGCGGGCGATCCAATTCTGCAGGCCCCGGTGATGTCGCCTTAGCGCCGACCTTCGATAGTGAAGGCTCACGTTGGGGGCGGTGGGACGCACCGGAAAATTCAGATGATGAAACAGCAAGCGAAGCTTGATGACTGGCTCTTTGGCCATGATCACGACCATACCGGTGAGAAGGCGGACGAACCGTTCGATTCCTTCGGGCCGATCAGCGACATCCGCAGCGCGATCAACCGGCCGTCGAATTATCATGGCACGCAGGGGCCGCATGACTATACGCGCATCCTCGTGGCCGAAGGCGATCCCTATCATCGCCGTGTGCTGAGGGTTCTTCTCGCGAGCAATCGGATCTCGGCGACCGAGGTCGAGGATGGGCAATCGGCGATAGATCTTCTGGCGCTGCGCTCGTTCGATCTCGTGCTGCTCGACATGGACCTGCCGCTGATGAACGGCGCCGAGGTGATCCGGTGGGTGCGGAGAAGCTCGACGCCGTGGTCGGACATTCCGATCCTTGGCTTGCTGACGGATCGGCATCGTCATGAGGCGGGCAAGCTGATGTCGATCGGCATGACCGACTGGACCGCGAAGCCGCTGAGCCGGCATCACCTGGCGGACAAGATCGTGCACCTGCTGCCCGCGCTGTACGACGCGGGGCTTTAGGCGCGCGGATGCGATCCCGCCGGAGAGCGGGGTGAGTTGGGTTGGGATTTTTGCGCGGCTGCTTAGGCGGCCGCGTTTTTGTTTGGAGTTGGGGCGCGTGGAGCGGCCCCCTCCGTCTCGCCGCGAAGACGCGGCGATCCACCTCCCCCAGTTTTCAACTGGTGGAGGCAATTCCCCTTCGTCGCGACAGTGCGCTGTGTTGCCTCCATCAGTGCGAAGCACTGGGGGAGGTGGATCGCACGCGTAGCGTGCGAGACGGAGGGGGTGGTTCGGCTGCTTTGCTGAGCAGCGATTTCTGTTTCCTTGGATTGGGTGTCGGTCTTCGTTCTGGGCAGATCGGCAGGCGCGGGCTGTGTGGCATTCACAGCCTCACGGCTGCAGAGCATCTGGAGCGTTGAGGCGACGTGGAGCACGAGCATCGCAAATGCGCGCAGCACAGCTGTCAGCAAGAGCTGAGGAAGCTGCGGGGTTACCAGCCCAGTTTGCACGTGTTTGTGTCGTGTCATGGGTCAGAGAATAACCCTGGCCCACGGCCACGTAGAATCTGCGCGTGCGTATCCCCCAACCTTTCGCGCTAGTGCGCTGAGATTGTTCGGGATGATTTTTGGCTGTCCTACAGTTCTGATGCAGCTCTATCCACCAAACCGGCGTTTGGTGAGCTCGCGCTCGTCCTTCGACGGACGCGCATCTTCGATGCGCTGCTCAGGATGAGCGCTGAACTGCTAGTGGCTCTGTAGCGCTCATCCTGAGCAACACGCGTTAGCGTGCGTTCGTCGAAGGACGAGCGCGTGGGCGTGGTGCATTTTCAATGCACCCTACGGGTCGCGGGTGGGCGGCCGATCAGAACTCGATGTCGAGTTCTTCGATCTCGATGGGTTCGGCCTTCGACTCTTCGATCCATTCCTTCATCGGGGCCCAGGCCATGATGTGGTCGCGGTATTGGGCGGCCTTGCCTTCGAGGGCGACGTCGTAGGTGACGAAGCGGGTGCAGACGGGGGCGTACATCGCGTCGGCGAGGGTCGGGGTTTTTCCGAAGAGGAAAGGGCCGCCATACTGGTCGAAGCATTCGTTCCAGATCGTCAGGACACGGCGGATATCGCCGCGGGCGCCGGTGAAGACGCGGAAGCCGGGATAGCGGGCGCGGAGGTTCATCGGGAGCGCGGAGCGCATGTTGTAGAAGCCGCCATGCATTTCGCCGATGATGGAGCGGGCGTGGCTGCGCGGTCCCTTTTCGAGAGGCAACAACCCCTTGTTGGGGAATTCTTCCTCGAGATACTCGGCAATGGCGATTGTGTCCCAGATGCTCGAGCCCTTGTGGTCTAGTCTGGGCGTCAGCACGGTCGGGCTTAGTAGCAAAAGCTCTGCGCGGGCGTTCGGATCATCAATGGAGACGCTTTCCACGTCCACATCCAGCTCCGCCAGCTGGCAGAAGAGCCAGGCCCGGAGGGACCAGGACGAATAGTTCCTGCTCGAAATCGTTAGTTTTGCGCCCGCCATGACGGCACTTTCCTTGCCCTTAATTGTATTATGCAATCGTATGTCGCAGTGCAGTAACGCGTGAACTAGGCTTCGGTAAGGAAGCTGGATGGGTCACGCATCTGCCTAAGAATAGAGCGCGCCGGGATATGTGGTACCACATTTACGAGGCTCAGATGCAGGCTTCGGCGCCGTTCCGCGCCGCAGCGCTAGCAGCGATGCAGATGCGTTCCAGCCTTACAGGAGCGACGGATTCGCCCGCCACGCGGCAGCTTATGGCAGCGCTGGAGATGGCGACCCGCGCCAAGCTGACGCACGTCTCACAACCTTTCGGCATCAAGACCGTACAGGTCGAAAACCGCGAAACGCTGGTGGTCGAAGAGACCGCGCTGGACCTGCCGTTCGGTCGTATGCTGCATTTCCGGAAAGACATCGACGCGCCCCAGCCCAAGGTTCTGCTGGTTGCGCCGCTTTCGGGCCACTTCGCCACCCTGCTCCGCAACACCGTGAAGACGATGCTGCAGGATCATGACGTCTATATCACCGACTGGAAGAACGCGCGGGAAGTGCCGCTGGCGAACGGCCGATTCGGCTTCGAGGAATATGTCGACTACCTGATCAAGATGCTGGAGCACCTTGGGCCGGGCGCGCACATGGTGGCGGTGTGCCAGCCCTGCGTGCAGGCGATGGTGGCGACGGCCGTGATGGCGGCGGACAAGAACCCGTGCGAGCCGCGCTCGCTGACGCTGATGGCCGGCCCGATCGATTGCCGGATCAATCCGACGGCGGTGAACAATCTGGCCACGGACCATCCGATCGAGTGGTTCAAGAGCAATCTGATTTCGACCGTGCCCTTCCCGCTGCCGGGTTGGGGGCGGCGTGTGTATCCGGGCTTCATGCAGCTGGCGGCGTTCGTTTCGATGAACCCCGAGCGCCACCTCGATGCGCACAAGAACCTGTTCCGTCATCTCGTCGAGGGCGAGGATGACGAGGCGGAGAAGATCAAGACGTTCTACGACGAATACTTCGCCGTGCTGGACCTGACCGAGGAATTCTATCTCGAGACGGTGGCGTGGGTGTTCCAGGAGATGCGCCTGCCGCTGGGCCGGTTGAAGCATCATGGCGTGCCGGTCGATTGCTCGAAGATCACGCGCACGGCCTTGCTGACGGTTGAAGGCGAGCGCGACGACATTTGCGCCGTGGGCCAGACGTCTGCTGCGCACGAGCTGGTGCCGAAGCTGCGCCCCCACCTGCGCAGCCATCACCTGCAGCCGGGCGTTGGCCATTACGGCGTGTTCTCGGGCCGCAAGTGGGAAAACCAGATCTACCCGACCGTGCGGTCTGTGATCTTGTCGATGGAATAGACTTCAGCGAGGGCGGAACGCGACTCCCTCCTGTCCTCCCCCTTTTAGGGGGAGGAACCACGTTGAGTGAACTTACCTCACATCGAAGCGCGGCGTAGCTGCAGGGTCCCTCCCCCTGAAAGGGGGAGGACAGGTGGGGGTCGCGCAGGATCGCGCCGCTTATTCGTCCGCAGACTTACTCGTCAGCAGCGAGGCCGGCGAAGATCGACACTTCCGGCGGGTGTTCGCGGCCCTGGCGTTCGAGTTCGCGGGCGCCGGCGAGGATGCCGTGCATGCCGTAGTTTCCTTCGTGGCAGGCGAACTCATAGACCTGCTCTTTCGAGGAGCGCAGCACCATGTCGCCGCTCCAGGCCGAGGCGTAGAGCGAGGGGTCTTCGACCTTGAACTGGTAGTAGATCTCGTTGTCCTTCCAGCGCGTGAAGCGCTCCGTCACTTTGCCCGTTGCGGTGATGTAGGGGCGCTGGTCCTGGCGGACGTTGACGGTTTCGACGACCAGCGTGTCGCCATCATAGTACGCGACCGAGTCGCCGCCGAAATTCTTCATGGCGGTGGGGCCGTGCTTCACGTCGGCCGCCGAGGCGACGATCGGGATGACGCGGAATTCGTGGATCATCTCGGCGTTGATCATCAGGTGCGTGGGCGTCTGCACGAACTGGAAGTTGTTGTTGTACATGCCGTTGCGCAGGACGGGGCCGAGGTTGGCCCAGGTGAGGCAGCGCTCGCCCGGCGGGCGGCCTTCGGGACCGTCATAGGTGATGGTGGTCTTGGGCTGCTTGCCGGGGATGTAGGGGATCATGCCGTCGGACGGCGTGGTGATCCAGGCGGTGCGGATATCGTTGCCGACGCGGGCGTAGTCATTGCCGGCGTCGATCCAGAAATGGTTGTAGCCGCGGTTGGAGTTCTTGTCGGCGAGCAGCTTGTCGGACGATTCCTTGTCGACCTTGGAGGGGCCGGCCTCGTCCTTGGCCATCATCGCATACTGGTTACGGGCGAGGACCTTGGCGTGCTGGTCCTCCGTGATGACGACGGTGGCGGCGTTGGGCGGGCGCTGCAGCGTGGTGAGCGAGGAGTTGGTCCAGACGCCGGAGAGTTCGGGCTTGCCCCAGGCGGTGCGGGGCGGCTTGAAGTTCGGGTCGGCGGCTTGCGCGTGAGCGGCGCCGGCGCACAGGGCGGCGATGGCTGCGAAGGCCAGCAGGCGGGTTTTCATAGGCGTCTCTCCCAATTGCCGGCTTTTGTCCGGTCGTTTGCGGGAGAGTGCGCAGGGTGCGGCCCGGCGCGCCATGGGCTCACCAGATTGTGCGGCGGATCGTGACCTTCCGTGAGGTTATGCGCCGACGTTATTCGTCGGCATCGAGGCCGGCGAAGATGGGCTTTTCGGGCGGATGCTCGCGACCGTCGGCTTCGAGCTGGCGCGCGCCGGCGAGGATGCCGAACATGCCGTAGTTTCCTTCATGGCAGGCGTATTCATAGACCTGCTCCTTCGAGGCGCGCAGCACCTGCTCGCCGCTCCAGGGCTGGGTGTAGATGGAGTCATCTTCCACGCGGAACTGGTAGAGGATCTCGTCGTCCTTCCAGCGCGTGAAGCGTTCG
Source organism: Hyphomonadaceae bacterium (assembly GCA_965229115.1). Classification (GTDB taxonomy): domain Bacteria; phylum Pseudomonadota; class Alphaproteobacteria; order Caulobacterales; family Hyphomonadaceae; genus UBA7672. The sequence continues at coordinate 3,708,779 of CBDDIR010000003.1, forward strand.
ATCGCCTTGCCTGTGCCGGTGATGTGCGGGCGCTGGTCCTGGCGGACGTTGACGGTTTCGATCACCAGCGTGTCGCCCTCGTACCAGGCGACGCTGTCGCCGCCGAAATTGCGGAGGGCTTCGGGGCCGTGCTTGGCTTCGGCGCGTGACTTGAAGATCGGGATGGTGCGGGCTTCGTGGATCATCTCTGCATTGATGAGCAGGTGGTTGGGCGTCTGCACGATCTGGAAGTTGTTGTTGTACATGCCGTTGCCGAAGACCGGGCCGAGGCGGGCGTAGGAGACGCAGCGCTCCTGCACGGGTCTGCCTTCGGGGCCGTCATAGGTGACGGTGAAGCCGGGGCGCTTGCCGGGCTTGTAGGGGATCATGCCGTTGGCGGGGCTGGTGACCCAGGCGGTGCGGATGTCCTTGCCGACGCGGGCATAGTCCGAGCCGGGCTCCATCCAGAAGGTGTTGTAGCCGCGCGCGGGGTTCTTGTCGGCGAGGAGCTTGTCGCTGGATGCCTTATCGAGCTTGGAGACGCCGGCCTCGTCCGCCCGCGCGAGCGTGTAGCGGTTGCGCGAGAGCAGGCGTTCACGCTCTTCCTCTGTCACGGTGACGGCGGAGGCGGCTGACGCTTTCTGGAGGGATGTGAGCGAGGCGTTGGTCCAGACGCCGTCGAGGGCGGGTGCGCCCCATGTGGTGCGCGGTGGCTTGTAGTCGGCGGCGGCGGCGCTCTGGGCGAAGGCGGCGCCGGAGCTGGTGATGAGCGCAGCCATGGCTGCGCAGGCGAGCAGGCAGTTCCTCATGATCTCCTCCCATGCCGCATCTCAGTGGTGCAGCTTTGGCGGGAGCCTACGCCCTGCCCGCGGGCGAACTCCATTGGCTCAGCAAGTTGTGCTGTCCGCCGTGAGGGTTCGTGAGCGGCAATGGAAAAGGCCCGGCGGGTGAGCGCCGGGCCTCTGATTTGTCAGCCGATTTACCTCACGCCAGCGGGACGTTGGCGATGTCGAGATAGATCGCCGCGAAGTGGCAGGTTGCGGCGGCGACGACGAAGCCGTGCCAGATGGCGGAGTTGAAGGGCAGCTTCTTGTTGACGTGGAAGATGACGCCGATCGTGTAGAGGATGCCGCCAGCCGCCAGCAGGCCCATGCCCAGCGGCGAGAGCGAATGCATCAGCTGGTCGATGATCGAAAGCGCCGCCCAGCCGAGGATCAGGTACATCCCGATATAGACGCGCGGGGCGTTCCAGCGGGCGAGCAGGTTCATGGCGACGCCTGACAGGGCGACGATCCAGACTACAGCCAGCAGGCCCCAGGCCATCGGGCCGTCGAGCTTGGCCAACATGAACGGCGTGTAAGACGCGGCGATCATCAGGAAGATGCCGGACAGGTCGAACCGTTCCAGCAGGTGGGAAAGCTTTTCGTTGGTGTTCGAATTGTACAGCGCCGAGCAGCCGAGCATGGCGAGCAGGCCGGCGGAATAGACCACCAGAGCGGCGGTGAGCTTCACCGAGCCAGAGCCTGCAGCCGTGATGACGAGGAGCGTGCAGCCGGCAATTGCGAGGACGATGCCCACGGCGTGGACGATCACGTCGGCCAGCCATTCTTCGCGACGCGCCTGCGGATACCAGTAGGCGCTGATCGCCTCGGCTTTCGCCAGCGAAGCGTGGGAGGCCGACGGCGCGGCGGCCGGGGTGAGGGAGTTGTGCGTGTCGCTCATATCAATCCGCCCTTCTTGGTTGGGGCTTAAGCTGAATGTCCGGACCACCTTGCGAGTTCCGATGCGATCATCAGGCCACTCAACGCAGGCGGCAGTTCGACCCGATTGCGGCGAACCACGCTCGGTTTGATGGATGTAGGAACGCCTTTCGCCATCAGCATGAACCCGCATTCACAACCGATGCGGATCGACGGCGTAGTGTGTCTATTTCGCAGCGGTTCCTGAACTTCCTGACAGAAATCCGACTACCCGCCCGGTGCAGCGCGTCTGCACTCTGAGGCTCGATTTGAATGATACCGCGGGATGGTTTCGGGCGGCTGGCGAAAATCGATGAAATTTGTCGGATCGATACAAACTCACCTGCGGCGGGATGCTGCGACCGCTGCGATGATGACGCGCGCGAAATCTGTTCAGTATGCGGACGCGGCCTATCTCCCAGCCATGGATGAAACCTCGACCTTCGTGATGTCGCTGCGCAGCTGGACGCCCGAATGGGTGATCGCTGTCCGGCTGGGGCTGGCCTGCGTGCTGGGCGGGCTGATCGGGCTGGAGCGGGAGATCGGCAATCACGATGCCGGCCTGCGGACCCATATCCTGGTGGCTTTGGCTAGCTGCGTGTTCACGCTGGTGGCGTGGGAAATCTACCAGCACATCCGGGCAATCGAGCAGCCGGCGACGGGCGACCCGGTCAGGATCATTGAGGCGGTGACAGCCGGGGCCGGCTTCCTGGCGGCGGGGATCATCTTCCAGTCCGGCTCCAAGGTGCACGGCCTGACCACCGGGGCGGGCGTCTGGACGGCGGCCGCCATCGGCGTGGCGTGCGGATCGGGCGCTTACGCCATTGCCGGGATCACCACGGTGATCGTGCTGATGGTCCTGTTCGGGCTGGGCGCGATCAAGAAGAAGATGGGCTGGGACGCCGAGGACGTGCCGGAGGACCGGAAGGCTTCACCGGCCACGCCCGCAAACCCGCCGGTTTCGACCGACGAGCCGGCACGGCTGGCGCACCATGAGGATGAGCGGAAGTGAACTTCCCCTCCCCCTTGTGGGGAGGGGCGCAGGGGTGGGGGGCGTTTGCTCCGCGCGCGATCTGACTGACAGCGAACTTACCGTCCTGCAGCCCCCCACCCCTACCCCTCCCCACAAGGGGGAGGGGGTGCAATGATCGCGCATCTCGCTTTGCTTGCGTGTGGCTGGGACGCGCCCTACTCCCCGAATCATGAGCGACCTTTCCAACTGGACATCACGGCCTGCCCCCGGCGCTGACGTTCTGACCGGCGCGCGGGTGCGCCTTGAGCCGCTGGACTGGAGCGTCCATGGCGCGGGCGTGTTCGCGGCGGTGGGCGGGGAGGCCAATGCGGACATCTGGGAGTGGATGCCGGTTGGGCCTTGGGCAACGCCGGATGCGCTGCGCGATTTTCTGGCGAGCCAGCATGAGAAGCTGCGCTGGCGGACGATGGTGATCTGCGATCAGCGCTCAGCCGAAATCCTCGGCATGGCGACCTACATGAATATTCGCGAGGCGCATGGCGCGGCCGAGATCGGCTGCGTGGCTTTCGGGCCGAAACTCAAGCGCTCATCCGAGGCGACCGAGGCGTTGGCGCTGCTGGCGGCTCACGTCTTCGACCTCGGCTATCGACGCTATGAGTGGAAGTGCAACAGCATGAACGTCGCCTCGAAGCGCGCGGCCGAGCGGTTCGGTTACGCCCACGAGGGCGTGTTCAGAAACGACATGGTAACCAAAGGTAAATCCCGGGACACCGCATGGTATTCCATCACCGACGCCGACTGGCGGGGGGTCAAAGCGGCGCTGGACCGATGGCTTGCGCCTAGCAACTTTGCAGCGGATGGTATGCAGATCAGGACACTAGAGTCCTTCCGGCAGGCTACATGATCAACGGTCTCGACCACGTCCTTATTGTCTGCACGTCTGTCGACGACGCCGAGAATGCCTACTCCGCCCTGCTCGGCCGCGAGCCGGACTGGCGCGCAACGGACGCGGGCGGTTCGGCGACGGTGATCTACCAGCTCGAGAACACGGCGCTTGAGATCATGTCGCCGCAAGGTGGCGGGCCGCTGGCGCGGCGGCTGCACGCGATGATCGATCAGGATGGCGCGGGGCTGAAGTCGCTGATCTTCTCGACCGATGATCTCAACGACGCGCGATCGACGCTGGATCGCCGCGGCCTGAAGCCGGACGAGATTGTCGTGGGCGAGAGTGTCGATCCCTATTCCGGCCGATCGCGTTCGTGGTCGCGCATGCGGCTGGATGAGTCGGCAACGAATGGCGTGCGTATCTTCGGGCTGCAGCGGCGGCCGAATGATCCGCTGGTGTACAAGCCCGCCAAGGCGGATGCCGTGTCTGGCCTCGACCACGTCGTCATCAACACCGCCAACCCGGATCGCGCGGCGGCGCTGTTCGGCGCGCGGCTCGGCCTGCGTCTGGCGCTCGACCGCTCGAACCCTGACTGGGACATGCGGCTGATGTTCTTCCGGGTCGGCAGCCTGACGATCGAACTGGCGCACAAGCTTTCGGCCGGCGTGGGCAACCAGCCGGACAAGCTGTGGGGCCTGTCGTGGCGCGTGCCGGACATCGAGGCGGCGCATAACCGCCTGGCGGATGCGAACTTTGCTATCACCTCGATCCGCGCCGGGCGGCGGGCGGGCACGAAAGTGTTCACCGTGCGCGATGGGACGATGGGTGTGCCGACACTGGTGCTTTCTGCTGACGCTGGGCAGTAGGCAGTCGGCAATAGGCAATCGAGCGCCGACGTCTGTCGATCCCACTCTATTGCCGACTGCCTATTGCCGACTGCCAGGCGACAAGCCCCGCTTTCCCTATTTTGCAGGCCGCCAGAGCCATGCAATAACCCCCGCATGAAACCGTTCACGACACTTACCGGAACCGCTGCGCCATTGCCGTTGGCCAATGTCGACACGGACATGATCATCCCGAAACAGTTCCTGAAAACCGTTTCGCGGGAGGGCCTGGCCAAGGGGCTGTTCTTCGAGCTGAAGACCAAGCCGGATGGCTCGCCGAACCCGGATTTCGTGCTGAACAAGCCGGCCTATGCGAAGGCCTCGATCCTCGTCGCGAAAGAGAATTTCGGCTGCGGCTCCTCGCGCGAACATGCGCCGTGGGCGTTGCTGGATCAGGGGCTGAGCTGCGTGATCGCGCCGAGCTTTGCCGACATCTTCTACAACAACTGTTTCAAGAACGGCCTGCTGCCGATCGTGCTGCCGCGCGAGGTGGTTGAGCAGCTGATGGAACAGGCGGGTGGGCCGAACCACATGTTCAACATCGACCTCGCCGCGCAGACCGTTACGGCGCCGGATGGCAAAGTGCATGGCTTCGACATCGACGAAGGTCGCAAGGCGAGCCTGCTGGCCGGCCTCGATGAGATCGGCGAGTCGCTGCAGCACGCTGGCGACATCAAGTCGTTCGAGGAGCAGCGCAAGCTGGCTCAGCCGTGGCTGGCATGACGCGTCCCGCTCTTCTCGCCGCGCTGGCGTTATCGCTGGCGGCGTGTGGCGGTCAGGCCGATGCGCCCAAGCCGGGCGCTGAAGCTGCCGAAGCGGAGAAGCTGAAGCCGATCGATCCGAAGGAAGCGGCTGAGGCTGCGGCCGCCAAGCTGCGTGCGGACAAGCTGGCGGAACAGAAGCCGGAGTTCGACGCGGCTCTGGCGGCGAAGGACGAAGCCAAGATCGACAATCTCGCTGATGCCGGGAATGGCTGGGCGCTTTATCATCGCGCCACGAACCGGCTTTCGTCGCAGGACTTCTCGCAGCAGCAGGCAGCGTTCCAGGACATGGAAGCGGCGGCTGAAAAAGGCATCGCGGACGCCGAGATGTGGGTCGGCGTGAAGATGGCGTATGGCCAGGATGGCTATCCGCTGAAGCCGAGCTCTGGCCTGCGCATGATGGAGCGCGGGGCGCGTCAGGGGAATGTGCAGGCTATGCTCGCCGTCGCCCTGATGTACGAGCAGGACACGTTCATGGCCGACAAGAAGAAGGCGCGTGAATGGTATGAGAAGGCCGCGGCCACGGGTTCAGCCGAGGGCAAGGCCGCGGTTGAACGGCTCGATGGCAAGGGCCCGGCGACGGAAGACGAAGAGCCCGGCGATAGCGGGGACGATACGCTCTAGTCCTTGTCGTCATCGTCCACATGCAGCGCGTGAAGCACGCGATGCAGGACGGGCGCGAGGATGACGCCTGACGCGAACACCAGCACCAGACCGCAGCCGATGGCGTAGCAGCCTGCGAACAGCTTACCCGCTTCGGTTTTGAGATCCGGCCCGACAGGGCCCATGCCGCCCAGCAACATTGCCGAGTTGAGGAACGCGTCGATGGGCGCCATGCCCTCGGTTGTCTGATAGCCGTACATGCCGATCGCCAGCGCACCGGCGACGAGGCCGAGCGCCACGAGCACGTTGACGATCAGCCGGCTTGCGAACTTCGCCGGCGAGGCCAGCGGCTTGTCCTTGTGGTCGAAGTTGAAGAGTTTCATGGGCCAGAACTCCCGATCCCGCAGGCAGGAGTATCCGCCTGCGGGTGGGGAGGTTCAAGCGCTCGTTAAAGCGCGGCCGTGCTGGCAGGGGTGTGGCCCCTGCTCTCTTTTGTTGTTGCGGAAACGTCGGCGCGGAAGGCGCGCATAGTGGCCGGTATGCCGCTCTCGAACGGCGTCGCGTCAGACCAGAAACGGCGACCGAACTTGGTTGCGTCGACATGGTAGGGCCGGTTCCAGGTGAAGCGCATTTCCGCGTACTCGCGCATCATCGGCGAGACGACGCCAAGCACCGGCAGCAACCATGACGGCAACGCCATCAGTTTCAGCTTCTGGCCGGCCGCATCGGCGCCCATCTGCAGAAGCTGGCGCGGCGTGCGCGTCGGCGCGCAGGGCACATGCCAGACCTGGTTGAAAGCGCTGTCGTCAGCATCGAGCAAGGTGACTGCGGCGCGGCCGATGTCCGGCACGTAGGCGAAAGCATGCGGCTGGTCCGCTTCCATCAGCAGGTTCGCGGCCTTGCCCTGCGCGATCGCCGCAAAGCCCGTCTCCCCCAGATGCGATAGCGTGACGCCCGGGCCGTAGAAGTCCGGCGCACGCAGCGCCGCCCACTTCACGCGGCCACGGCGGGCCGCTTCCTGCCACATGCGCGTGGCTTCCGAGCGGGCTGCAGGCTTCAGCCCGTAGGCCGTGAGCGGCATGTCTTCGTGCAGCGGCTTATCCTGCGGGCCGTACATGTACATGTTGTCGATATGGACGATGCGCGTGTTGGTCTTTTCCGCCGCCGCGAGGAAGTTCGCGGTCGCTTTCGGCCAGACCTGTTTCCAGACCTTGCCCGAATATTCGAAGCCGATGGTGATGACCGCCTGCTCCGCGCCGGTCATGGCGGCGAGCACCTGCCCTGCATCCAGCGCATCGCAGGTCATGAACTCCACGCCTGCTGGCAGGTTCGCCGGACGCTTGCGCTGCACGACGCGGACGGGCGTGCCGCGGGCGCGGAGACGGTCGGCCGTGGCAATGCCAGTGGGGCCGTAGCCGAAGATGGTGACGAGGCCGTTTGCGGTGGTCATCGGGGCAACTCCCTTTCTGTTGACAGGAAGGTAGCTCCAGACTGATCATATCAGAAATGCATAGTTGGTATTTCTGATATGCACGATGTGCATCTTTCTTCCGTCGACCTCAACCTCCTGCCGGCGCTGGAAGCGCTGCTGCGGCGAAGGAATGTGAGCGCGGCTGCCGTGGATGTTGGCCTCAGCCAGCCGGCGATGAGCCGCGCCCTCGCACGCCTGCGCGAAGTGCTCGGCGACGTGCTGCTGATCCGCGCGCCCGGCGGGGGCTATGCCCTGAGCCCCCGCGCCGAAGCACTGTCCGTGCAACTCGCCGGCGCGCTCGATCAGGTGAAGGCCGTCTTCCAGCCGCCCGTGTTCGATCCGGCGGTAGTCGAGCGCACCATCCGCATCCTCGGCCTCGACACCCACGCCATCCTGCTCGCCCCCGCACTGATGGCGCGGCTCGCGAAAGAAGCGCCAGGGATCAACATCCGCATCGAGAACTATGGACCCGACATGGTCCAGCGCATGGAGACCGGCCAGCTCGACCTCGCCTTCGCCATCGCCACCACGCCCCTGCCGCCCGGCGCACAGAGCGAACCCTATGGCGTCGACCGCCTCGCACTGGTGATGCGCAAGGACCATCCAATGGCGAAGAAGAAATGGACCGTGGAGGACTATGGCCGCTGGGATCAGGTCGGCATCTCGATCCTGGGCGATGCCGGCTCGGACATGGACGCACAACTCGCCCGCTTCGGCGTTCAGCGCCGCCTCGCTCTCGTAACCCCCACCTTCATCGGCGCAGTCGCCGCCGTCGCCCAGACCGACATGGTAACCACAATCGGCCGCGTCTTCGCCGAACGCTTCGCCGACCAGTTCGGCCTTGTCCTGAAAGAACCACCCCTGCCGGTCGTGAATCTTGAAACAACCATCGTCTGGAGCCGCGTCCGTGGGTCAGATCCCGTTCTCGCCTGGCTGCGCGGCGTGATCCGCGAGGTGGGAGCGGAGCGGATGAGCTTGGCCGAAAAGCCCGCTTCAAATGCGAAACAGACGCGGGTTTCCCGGCGGGCGGAAAAGCTCTAAGACGCCTCGAAACTTGAAGAAACGAGACCGTCCATGGCCGCCACGAATACCCAGAAACTGCTGCTCCTGCCCGGCGATGGCATCGGCCCGGAAGTGACGGAAGAAGCCCGCCGCGTTGCGGTGCATGTGGCGCCGGACCTCGAGATCGACAGCGCCTTCTTCGGCGGCGTTTCCTACGACCAGTTTGGCGTGCCGCTGACCGATGAAGTGATGGAGCGCGCGCGCCAGTCCGACGCGATCCTGATGGGCGCTGTGGGCGGTCCGCAGTGGGACAATGTTCCGCGCGACAAGCGCCCGGAAGCAGCCCTGCTGTCGATGCGCAAGAACCTCGACGTTTACGCCAACCTGCGCCCGGCCTTCTGCTTCCCGGCGCTGGCCGGCGCATCGGCGCTGAAGACCGAGCTGGTTGAAGGCCTCGATATCCTGATCGTGCGCGAGCTGACCTCGGGCGTCTATTTCGGTCAGCCGAAGATGATCGAAGACCTGCCCAATGGCGAGCGGCGCGGCGTCGACACGCAGAGCTACACGACGAGCGAGATCCGCCGCGTCGCTGCCCGCGCGTTCGAGCTGGCGCGTGGCCGTACGGGCCGCAGCGGCAAATTCCCGGGCGTGCTGTCGTGCGAAAAATCCAACGTGATGGATTCCGGCCTGCTCTGGCGCCAGGAAGTCACCAAGCTGCATCAGGAACAGTACAGCGACGTGCGCCTCGACCACATGCTGGCCGACGCCGCCGCGATGCATCTCGTGAAAGCGCCGAAGGACATCAACGTCCTGCTCGCCGACAACCTGTTCGGCGACATTCTCTCCGATGAAGCCTCGATGCTCACGGGCTCTATCGGCATGCTGCCGTCGGCTTCGCTGGGCGATCCGGGCGTGCCGGGCCTTTATGAGCCGGTGCACGGCTCGGCGCCGGATATCGCCGGCAAGGGCATCGCCAACCCGATCGCCGCGATCCTGTCGCTTGAGATGGTGATGCGCTGGAGCCTTGGCCGCGCAGCCGTTGCGGACAAGATCTTCGCAGCCGTTGGCAAGGCGCTGGAGGGCGGCGCGCGCACCGCCGACATCGGCGGCTCGATGACAACCCGCCAGATGGCCGATGCGATCCTAAAACACCTGTAGGTTCACGATGACCCACCTGAAGATCGACTATGTCGAATTTGCCAGCGGCGACCTTGCGAAGAGCAAGGGCTTCTTCGCCAAGGCCTTCGGGTGGGACTTCCAGGACTACGGCCCCACCTATGCCGCGATGACCAATGCCGGAATCGACGGCGGCATCCAGAGCGACCCGGCCGAGGCAAGCGCTGCGCCGCTGGTGATCCTGAAGGCAGACGATCTGGAGGCGGCGGTGAAGGCTGTCACGGCGGCGGGCGGCGAGATCATCAAACCGATCTTCGCCTTTCCGGGCGGACGGCGTTTCCACTTCCGCGAACCGGGCGGAAACGAACTGGCGGTCTGGAGCGAGAAATAGCGCTCACGGGCGCTGAGGGGGAACCATGGCGCTCAAGATCATCGAAGGCTCCGTGGACGAGATCGGTGCGGCGACGGTGCTGCCCGATAATGGTGGCACGTCGTGGGAATTCGTGAAGTTCAGCCGCGGACGGCGCAGGCCAGTGACGCTGGGCCACGTGATCGCTGATCCAAAAGTCGGCGCGCGGATACACAAGGGCCAACTGGGGAAGTTCGCCTTCTACGCCCACAGGAAGACATTCGTGCTGTGCGGCTTTGCCGGCTCGCACGGCATCGAGATCGTCGGGCTGGAGGATGATCCCGCGGCAATCGCTGCGGCCGCCATTCGCACGCCGGCCAAGCGCAAGGTGCTGCTGGGTTTCGTGATGATCCCGACGATCATCGGCCTGTTCTTCGGGCCGGGCATGATCAAGGCAGGCTACGACGTCCTGCGCGCCAACCCTCCCCCGCATCGTCCGGGAAACAAGCGCCTCATGCGGGCGCTGAAGGGTGAGCTCTACTGGCCGTTCTAGGGCTCAGCTGTAGTCGCAGATGCGAACCAGCTTGTCGTCGCTGGCTTCGAACATGCTGGCGCCGCGGATCGAGACATGCTCGCCGGGGCGGACGTAATGGCCCAGCTCGGCCGCCGCGACGCCTGAAAACGCGGTTTCGGCGGCGGCGCGTTGGCCGTCGACCAGAATGGCCACCACCTCGTGTCGGCGTTCCCGGAACGCCCGCGTGGTCGCCTCGATGACTTCCCGCATCTCGGCCTTGCCGTTGAGCTTTATCGACCCGCCGGGGTTGGAAATCGTCTCGAACACCACATTTTCCGCGCAGCAGTCGAGCATGCCGTCGACGTCGTTCGCATTATATCGCTCGACATAACGGCGAACGAGGGCGGCAACGTCGGTCATCTCGGCTCTTGAAAGGTCCCGCCGCTTCAGGAATCCTTCCGCAACCCCTAGGACAGCGGATTGATTTGAGGCTACTGGACCCGGCGTTTCGAACGGGGCGACCCCATATAGGAACCGCCGTGCGGGCTACTTCGACTATCTAGCCGCATGAATGTGACGACAACACGACCGGGCGGCCCCGGCTACGGCCGCAGATGGAGATACTCATGGCGCTTAAGGTCGCAGTTCTGGGCGCCACTGGCATGGTGGGCCGCGAAATCCTGAGCATCCTCGCCGAGCGCGGCTTCCCCGCGGCGGAGACGATTGCTCTCGGATCGCGCAAGGTGCTGGGCGCAGAGATCAGCTTTGGCGACACGACGCTGAAGGCGAAGGATGTCGACGAGTTCGACTTCAAGACGGTTCAACTCTGCATCATGGCAACGGGCGATCCGGCGGCGCGCAAGTATGGCAACGCCATCTCGGCGGCAGGCTGCATCGTGATCGACACCTCGCGCGCCTTCCGGATGGACCCGCAGGTGCCGCTGGTGGTGCCGGAAGTGAACGCCGCCGCGATCGATGGCTATACCAAGCGCAACATCATCTCCGTGCCCGATGGCCAGACCGCGCAGCTGGTGCGCACGCTGAAGCCGCTGCACGATGCGGCGGGCGTCTCGCGCGTGGTTGTGGCGACGTATCAGTCAGTCTCCGGCGAAGGCCAGCGCGCCATCGACGAGCTGTGGACGCAGACCAAGGGCATCTATGTGAACCAGTCGCCCGAGCCCAAGGAATTCCCGCGCCAGATCGCCTTCAACGTCATCCCGCAGGTCGATGACGTCATGGACGATGGCTATACCGAGGAAGAATGGCGCATCGCCGCCGAGACACGGAAGATCATCGACAACGACATCCAGGTGGTCGCCACCTGCGTGCGCGTGCCGACCTTCGTCAGCGTCGGCGAAGCGGTGCATATCGAGCTGGCCGAACCGCTGCCGGCGACCGAAGCGCGCTCGGTCCTGCGACAGTCGCCGGGCATCGTGCTGATCGACCGGCGCGAGGAAGAAGACGGGTATGAAACGCCCGTTGGCGTGGTGGGCGAATGGGCCACCTATGTCTGCCGCGTCCGGGACGACCCGACGGTCGAGAACGGCCTCGCCATGTGGATCGTCGCGGACGACCTCCGTAACGGTTCGGCAATGTTGGCCGTCCAGTGCGCCGAATTGCTGCTGAACAAGGGAGCGTTCAGCGCAGCTCTGAAAGCGTAGGAGAATTCCTACCAATTGAATCGCAATGTGATGTCGTCTTCCCGGTTACGCCGCCGGGAGAACGGGCCTATCTAGCCGCAATGATCACGGCAGATGAACATCGCGCGAGCGTTCGCACCGGACTGATGGCCGCCATCGGAGCGTATGTGCTCTGGGGCTTCCTGCCGCTGTACTTCAAGCTTCTCGGCGAGACGTCGCCTACGGTGATCCTGGCGCACCGCATCGTCTGGTCCGTGCCGACCGCGCTGGTGCTGATCGCCTTCGCCGGCAAATGGGGCGAACTCACCGGGCTATGGAGACAGCCGCGCGTGCTGTTCACCCTGCTCGGCTCGTCCATCGCGATCGCCGCCAACTGGACGATCTATATCTGGGCCGTCACCAACCATCGCGTGCTGGAAGGCAGCCTTGGCTATTTCATCAATCCGCTGATCAACTTCGCCTTCGCCGCCATCCTGTTCGGCGAGCGGTTCAAGCCGTTGCAGATCGCAGCGCTCGCCATCGCCGCCGCGGGCGTACTCAACCAGACGCTGGTTGTGGGACAATTCCCGTGGATCTCGCTGTCGCTGGCGATCTCGTTCGCGATCTATGGCGCGATCCGCAAGACCACGCCGGTCGACAGCCGCGTGGGCTTCGGCATGGAAGCGATCTGGCTCGCCCCGATTGCGGCGACTTACCTGCTGTTCTTCCTGCCAGCCGGCACGCAGGCGTTCGGTAATGGCGATCCGGGTTATGTCACGCTGCTGTTGTTGGCAGGTCCCGTCACGGCCGCGCCGCTGATCCTGTTCGCCATGGGCGCACGCCGCCTGAAATTCTCGACCATCGGCGTGCTGCAATACATCGGGCCCAGCCTGCAGTTCTTCCTGGCGCTGGCGCTGGGCGAGCAATTCACCCCGGCTCACGCCGTCACCTTCGGGCTGATCTGGGCGGGCGCGATCCTGTTTACCCTGGCCGGCCGCACCCCGCGGGCTGCAGTTGCGACGCCCGCACCGTCTGCCGACTAGGCATCGCCCAACCAAGAAAAAACCCCGCCGGTGCTGAGCAGCGGCGGGGTTACCAAGTTTGCCATGCGAAGTCGCGAAGAGCGATTTCCCAACTCGCGTCGCAAGAGCGGCGCCACAATCCCTTCGCGAATTTTAACTGAAAATCGCCCCGGTTTGCGCCATTTACCAGCCCCTCGGTGAGGAGTGTCTTAATCAATCGGCGAGATTATCCGCCCATGCGCCGGGAGCTGTGCGTTTCTGCGAAAGCAGCAAATTTACGGGATCCCGCTTCATGCACGGGAAACCGTGCCTGTGATCTACCGCGCCAGTGAGGGGCGCGCTGTTGAGGCGTAGTAGATTAAGAGGTTGAGGCAAAACCCATGACGGCTTCCATCGATCCGACCGCGTCGCCCGAATGGGAACAGGCCCGTGCCGAATGGTACGACCAGACCCGGATCGAACTGCAACGTCTTCAGGAGGCCGTTAACGGCGCCGTGCCGGGCTCGCTGAACCTGGATACGATCTATGCCCCGATGCACGACATGGCGGGCCTCGCCGGCGTGCTGGGCTACCCGCTGCTGGGCAAGATCGCGCGCGGCCTGATCGAGACGCTGCGCAAGGGTGCAAACCCGCTCGATGACAAGATGCTGATGGTGGCGAAAGCCCACCTCGCCGCCCTCGTTGCCCTGCACGCGAAAGACGTGCGCGGTGAAGGCGGCCCTGCCGGCGTCGCGGTCCTCGCAAAACTGGCCTCGATCCACGCCTAACACGGCGTACACTTGCGATAATCCGATAGTCGCGCCATCCCTGCTGCGTACGGCAGGGAATTGGGATGCCCGGACCAATCTATTTCGCAATCGGCGATGTGCATGGCGAGGCTGACAAGCTTCGCCAGCTGCACGCCGCCATTCTCGATCGCATCGCGTTTGAAGGCGGCCCGGCCAAGATCGTCCACCTCGGCGACTATGTGGATCGCGGCCCCGACAGCCGTGGCGTGATCGAGCAGGTCATCGCGTTCGAGAAACGGTTCGAGAAAGACCCCGCCATCGAAGTCGCGTCGCTGATGGGAAATCACGAACAGATGATGCTGGATGCCTATGATGCCGGCGCGGATGCAGACGACGGCATGTGGTGGTCGCAAGGTGGCTCGGAAACGGCCAGCAGCTATGATGCGGGCGACATATCCTGGCGTGACGCTGTGCCGAAGGAGCACATAAGCTGGATGCGCCGCCTGCCCGGCCTGCTGCACGACAAGGAGCGCAAGCTCGTCTTCGTCCACGCCGGCATCGAGCCCGCCACCTTCCCGCAGGAAGAACCCCGCATCTATCTCTGGACGCGCTCCGACCGCTTCTTCCAGCAATGGCAATGGCCGGATCGCGACGAGCTGAAAGGCCTGATGGTCGTGCACGGCCACACGCCGAAATCATTCGACCCTGAAATCTACCCCCACCGCATCAATGTCGACACCGGCGCCGTCTTCGGCGGCCCGCTCACCGCCGTGATGTTGAAAGAGGGCGCGCGGCCGGAGTTTTTACGCGCGACCTAGAGGCAGCGGTAAAGCGCGTCGATAATCCGCGACCGCCGATCATCCTCCAGCAGGTGCGTACCCTGCCGGTTCATGATGTAGCCGCCGCTGAGGCCCGTCGCCGGATCACCGAACGCCCCCGATCCGCCCCAGCCCGAATGGCACAGCGTTTCCGGGTTCGGCCCATAGATCAGCGGCAGGTTGCGCATCACGCCTGCGCCGAAGGCCACCTTGCCCGGCAGCACGCGATCCTCGCCCGACACGCGCTCGCGCGTCAGCTCATCCCACGTCACCGGCGCAATCACGCGCGTCTCGCCGATCCGACCTTTAAGCGCATACGCCGAATAGAGCCGCGCCATCGCCGCCGCCGTGCCGTGACCATTCGCTGACGGTATCTCCGTCTTGCGCCACTCCGTCGTGCCGCGCGGCGCCGCAGCCCAGGGCGTGAGGAAGGCCGCGCGCGTTTCGGCATTCTTGTGCGGAAACTGCGCCGCCGCTTTCGGCTTCAGCAATTCAGCGCAACGCCCATGCTCGCTCTCCGGAAGGCCGATCCAGAAATCGATGCCCAGCGGCTTGCAGATATCCTCGCGCAGGATCGTACCCAGCGACCGCGTCGACACGCGCCGCACAAGCTCGCCCGCAATGTAGCCCCATGTCAGCGGATGATAGCCCGAACCTTCACCCCGGCCCCACATCGGCTTGAGCTCAGCAACCGCCGCCGACAAAGCCGGCGGATCAAGCCACAGCTGCGGATCAATCGCCTCAGGAAACCCCGGCACGCCCGCCTGATGCGACAGCGCCTCGGCCACCGTGAACGCGCCCTTCCCGTTCGCCGCAAACTCCGGCCAGTAATCGGCAACCGGCGCGTCGTAATCGAGCTTCCCACGCTCAACCAAGGTCGCGATCACCAGCGCGCCGACCGGCTTGGTCGCCGAATAGACCGGGCACAGCGTCGTCTCATCCCACGGCCGCTCACCCGCACGATCCGCAAACCCGCCGCGCAAATCCACCACCAGCTCATCGCCCAGATAAGCCGCGAACGACGCGCCATGCTCGAGGCCATCCGCGAAGTTCCTCTCGAACGCCTCGCGGACAGGCTCGAAACCGGCAGCAGTAAAACCAGAAATGCTCATGCCCATCACATCGGCCGTGAGGCGTTGCAGGTCAACCTCGCATGCGCTCAACTGCGCCAGACAGGGGACGCATCATGGAAATCAACGGCATCGCCCACATCCAGATCACGGCCGGCCGTTACAATGTGGCGCGCGAGTTCTACGGCAAGCTCCTCCCCTTCCTCGGCCTCAAACAGGTGCTCGACAACGAGTACGGCTTCTACTGCGTCGGCGGCCGCACCGGCGTGCTGATCTCCAAACCCGCACCCGAGCACGAAGGCGAACGCTTCGTGCAGCAACGCGTCGGCCTCCACCATGTCTGCTTCCGCGCCCGCTCGAAAGAAGATGTCGACGAAGCCTACGCTTTCATCCAGACACTCGGCGCGACCATCATCCACGGCCCGCAGCAGGATGGCTGGGCGCCGGGCTATTACTCCATCCTGTTCGAAGACCCGGACGGCGTGCGCCTCGAACTCAACTACGTTCCCGGCAAGGGCGTGTTCGCCACGGACGAGCAGGCTCTACCGTCCGACTATCCGGATACGAAGCTGGCCTAGAGCTTCCGCACCATCGCGCGCGGCGCCTTTGCCAGCAGGTCGCTGCACGCGGCAAGGTTCAGCTCCGTCCCGCCCCACTGCACGGTCCTGTCGATCACCACATGCGTCGCGCCAACCGCATCGGCCAGCGCATCCTCAACGCCAAACCCCGACACCATCCCGCCGGCAAACCTCAACGTCAGCATATCGCCCGTGCCATTCGGCACGCGCCCCGCAATCCGCGTCGTTTCCGCAAACAGCGCGACATCAGGGTCGACATAGAGCACGCCAATCCCCTTCGGCGACGGTATCGACGAGATCAGCCACCGCCCGCCCCGGCTCCGCGCCTCGCGCGCCACAGCCTCAGGCGTCTGCAGCGCAGAAATATCCGCCGCCACCAGCCGCGCAAATTCCCACAGGTTCGGCGCAAGAATATCCGCGCGCGGCACGAGATCCGCCATCAGCGCCGCCGCCGTCTCCTGCTTGATGTAGAGGCCGGGAACTTCATCGCCCATCACCGGATCAACGATGATGAATGGTTTCACCGGAAAATGCTCATGCGACGGCAGCCGCGCCGTCGCCCGCACGCGATCGATCGCCTCGCACGCCGCCGCCACCTGGTCCGGCGCGGAGAAATGCCCCGTCACCACCGCATCGGTCAGCCCGAACAATCCATTGGCCTGAACGCCTTCCAGCATCCCGCGCATCGTATCGGCCGCCACCGCGCCGCCGCCCGGCGGCCCCCATCCCGGATGCCGCCCGAACAGGCAGGTCGGCACATGGACAGGATCAACCTTCATCGGCCCGAGAATGTAGGGCGCTATGCCCCCGCCAACGCGGCTGGCGGCGACGTAGGACGAAATCACCAGAACCAGAGGCATGCTCTATCCATCAGCACCATCGCACCCGGCGAATTTCCGACATTAACCCAGCCTGCGGCGCGCTCCACCTTGATCTTGAGGGATAGCTCCGCCATCACCTCCCCGCGCCATCTAGTTGGGCACAAAAAGAAGGGGCCTCCCATGTCCGCAACCATCGCCAACATCAGGCCGCGCCGCTCTGTGCTCTACATGCCGGGCGCCAACGAACGCGCGCTGGAAAAGGCCAAGACCCTTCCCGCCGACTCGCTGATCCTCGACCTCGAGGACGCCGTCGCCCCCGAAGCCAAGATCGAAGCCCGTGACCGCGTCTGCGGCGTCGTGAAGGCCGGCGGCTATGGCCCGCGCGAACTCATCATCCGTGTCAACGGACAGGATACGGAATGGGGCAAGGCCGATCTGAAAGCCGCCGCCCACGCCAACCCGGACGCCATCCTCGCCCCGAAAGTCACGAGCGGCGATGATATCCGCTGGCTCGACGAAACCATCTCCGAAGCCGGCGCCCCGCGCTCGCTGCAACTCTGGGTGATGATCGAGACGCCGCTCTCGATCCTCAACATCAAGGAGATCGCCGAGACCGCGAAGACCACGCGCCTCGCCGGCTTCGTCATGGGCTCGAACGACCTCATCAAGGATTTCCGCGCCGAGCCGATGCCGGGCCGCGAAAACCTCGCCGCCTGCTACACGCTCGCCATCGCCGCCGCCCGCGCCTACGACATTCTCGTGTTCGACGGCGTCTATAACGACATCGCCAACGCCGAAGGCTTTGCCGCCGAAGCGCGTCAGGCAAAAGCGTTCGGCTTCGACGGCAAGACGCTGATCCACCCGACGCAGGTCGAGCCCTGCAACACCATCTTCGCCCCGCCGGCAGACGCCGTCGCACAGGCCCGCGACGTCATCACCGCCTTCGCCGACCCCGCCAACGCCAGCAAAGGCGTCCTCAAGGTCAACGGCAAGATGACCGAACTCCTCCACCTCGCGCAGGCCAAGCGCCTCGTCGCGGTGGCAGAGGCAATTGCAGCGCGCGAAGCTGCGAACGTCTGAGTTCACAACTTCTGACGTTTCGTCGCACCGTCTGGCGCCATCAGACTGAAGGCGCCAGATTCATCCCATGGCTTGGGGACCGAAAGCAGCGCCGGACATCCGCAAGGATGTGATCGTGTTCGATGGTGATTGCGTGCTCTGTTCGCGCATGGCCGCGACCGTGCACAAACACGATCCCAATCACGTGTTTCGTCTCACCGATATGAACGCGCCGGCGGGGCGCGCACTGGCGCAGCGCTTCGGCGTGAATCCGGATAATCCCGAGACCGTCATCGTCGTGCGCAAGGGCCGCGCGCTGTTCAAGACAGATGCAGCTTTCGCCATCGCGCGCACGCTGCCGCTCTGGCGCTGGTTTGCGTGGGCCCGCTTTGCGCCGCGCTGGCTGCGCGATCCGCCTTACGACCTGATCGCGCGCAATCGCTATAACTGGTTCGGCAAGAAGACGGCCTGCGCTCTCGCCGACCCCAAGCTGCGCGAGCGGCTGGTCGGCGATCTGGACGAGCTTGCATGAGCCGCCCGCGCGTCCTGCTGGTCGGCGGCGCGGGCGTGTTCGGCTCACGCCTCGCGCGCGGACTGGCCGATACGGTCGCCGCTGATGTTCTGATCGCAGGCCGCAGTCTCGCAAAGGCGCAAGCCGCAGCGCGCAAGACCAACGCCTTCGTCGCCGTGCTCGATCGCAACACGGCCACACCGGAAGACATCGCCGCGCTCAACGTGCGTCTGGTGATCGACGCTGCCGGCCCCTTCCAGGGCGCGAACCTCGCCTTCGCCCGCACCTGCATCGCCGCCGGCGTCGATTATCTCGACCTCGCAGACGGCCGCGATTTCGTCGCCGCCTTCCCCTCGCTCGACGCCGAAACAAAAGCGAAAGGCGTCCGCGCCATCACCGGCGCCAGCTCGACACCCGCCATCACCCACGCAGCGCTCGATGCCATGACCGCCGGCTGGACGCGCATCGACAGCATCCGCGCCGGCATCTCGCCCGGCAATCGCGCGCCACGCGGCCTTTCCGTCGTCAAAGCCATCCTCAGCTGGGTCGGCGCGCCCGTGCGCGTCTTCGAGAACGGCCAATGGCGCACCCGCGCCGGCTGGAGCGGCACGCGCAAGCACCTGATCCCCACGCTCGGCCATCGCCGCTTCGCTCTCGCCGAAACGCCGGACCTCGACCTCATCCCGCAACGCTTCGCCCCGCGCGAAGACGCCGTCTTCACCGCCGGCCTCGAACTGCCGCTTCTCCACGCAGGCGTCGGCGCGACTGGCTGGCTGCGCCATATCGGCCTCGTGCGCGACTGGACGCCCATCGCGGGCCTGCTGCAAAAGCTCGCCATGCTGACCACGCCCTTCGGCTCGGATCGCGGTTGCATGTTCGTCGAAGCCTTCGGGCGCGATGCCGACGATCGCCCCGTCCGCGCCGAATGGACGCTCGTCTCTCCGCCCATCACCGGCCCATTCACGCCAACGCTTCCCGCCCTCGCCATGACGGGCAAGCTGCTCGGCGGCGCATGGATCGATCCCGGCGCCCGCCCCTGCATCGGCATCCTCACGCTGCAGGATCTCAGCTCCGATCTTGCCCAACACAATCTCGTCACCGGCATCACGCGCGAGCCCCTGATCGGCGCGTTCGAACAAGCCCTCGGCGCAGATTTCGAGAAGCTGCCCGACGCGGTCAAAGCCTCCCACCGCAGCGGCCCCATCGCCTGCTTCCACGGCAAGGCGCGTGTCACCGGCGCGAAACGCCTCGCCGCCATCGCCGCCCGCCTGTTCGGCTTCCCGCGCAACAACGATGCTGCGGATGTCACGGTCGTGAAGCGGCTCATTGCGCCGGGGCGGGAGATCTGGGAACGAACCATCGGCGGATCACGATTCCAGAGCGAGATAACCTACGCCGCCCCCGGCCAGGTCACCGAACGCTTCGGCCCGTTTACCTTCACGCTTCAGTTGAGCGCCAACGAAACACGTCATCTGATGCAGATCATCGGCTGGCGCATCGGCCCCCTGCCACTGCCGCGTTTCCTTGCCCCCAGCTCCACCGCGACCGAAGCCGTCAGCGCTAACGGTCATTTCACCTTCGATGTGCCAATCGCTGCGCCGTTGTTGGGACGGCTCACCCACTATAAGGGAGAGCTGCAGAACACAGATACGGAAGCGCGCGCGACATGACCCTCAAATCCGATCCCGGTAATTTCTTCGAGGATTTCGTCGTTGGCGACGAGCTGATCCACGCCACGCCGCGCACGGTGACGGAGGCGGACGCCGCCATCTACACCGGCCTCACCGGCACGCGTTTCGCGCTCTACTCGGCTGACACCTTCGCGCAGGATTGCGGCCTGCCATCCTCGCCGCTCGATCCGCTGCTCGCCTTCCATGTTGTCTTCGGCAAGACCGTGCCGGACATCTCCCTCAACGCCGTCGCGAACCTCGGCTATGCAGACGGCCGCTTCCTCTCGCCCGTCTTCCCCGGAGACACGCTGCGCGCCGTCTCGGAAGTCATCGGCGTGAAAGAGAACTCCAACGGCAAGACCGGTGTCGTCTGGGTCCGCACCACCGGCTACAACCAGGAGGGCGATGAAGTCCTCACCTACGTCCGCTGGGTGATGGTCAACAAGAAGGACCCGAGCAATCCCGCGCCCACGCCCGTCGTGCCGGACCTGCCCTCCGTCGTCGATCCGAAATCCCTGCCCGATCGCGGCCTCGAACTCAGCGACTACAACTTCGTGCTAGCCGGCTCGCCCTTCGGCTTCGAGGACTATGAGATCGGCGAAAAGATCGACCACGTCGACGCCTTCACCGTGGAAGAAGCCGAACACCAGATCGCCACGCGCCTCTACCAGAACACCGCGAAGGTCCACTTCAACCAGCACGCGCAAGCACAGACCCCGCGCGGCAAGCGCCTCATCTATGGCGGCGTCGTCATCTCGCTCGCGCGTTCGCTCGCCTTCAACGGCCTCGCCAACGCGGCGGAGATCATTGCCATCAACGCGGGCCAGCATGTGAACCCGCTCGGCTCGGGCGACACGGTGTTCGCCTGGTCCGAAGTGCTCGACAAGGCAGACCTCGGCGATGGCCTCGGCGCCCTCCGCCTGCGCCTCGTCGCCACGAAAAACCGCCCGTGCACCGATTTCCCGCACAAGGATGCCGAAGGGAAACACCTCCCCGACGTCATCCTCGATTTTGATTATTGGGCGGCTATACCCAAGCGCGGGTAGGCCTCCCTATATGGTCTAGATGTACCCGCCCGCCCTTGCCCAGCTAGCCGCTGCTCTCGCCATCCTGCTGTCGGTGATCGTCCGCTCGATTCGCGGCGGCGCGTCCTGGCAACAGGTCGACGACGGCGTGGCGACAGCCGACACGCTGCGCGATCTCACCGGCATCATGAGCGGCGATGACCTGCAGAAAACCTTCGGCCCCCCGCGGCTGGAGGACGGCATCTTCCCCGTCACCCGCCACGAAGTCCGCCGCGCCCGCACCGGCCTCGGCTACCTCTTCGGCGACCGCTGGCTCGATGGCGCATCTGCGCTGGTGGCGATCATTTCGCTGATGCCGATCTGGCCGCTGTGGAACACCCGCCAGTGGCTGGACACGCTGCTGATCTTCGCCGGCGCCTATCAGGCCGCCGGCTGGATCGCCTCGATGAGAATGATCCGCAGCCGCTAGTTCGCGCTAGGACTTTGCCGGCTTCGCCGTCCGCAGGAAGCGCACGATCCACTCGCCCACCATCGCCCCGTCGCCCGGCAGGTTCATCGACGCCACCGCCGTATCGACCTGAACCTCGCTCAGCGCCTTGCCCCGCCGCGCCTGCCACAGCGCCTGCGCATACATGTCCGAAAACTCCGGATGCCCCTGCAGGGTCACCACCGGCGCATCGGCATATTCCAGCATCGCATGATCGGTATGGACCGACCGGGCCAGCGTCACCGCGCCCTTGGGCGGGGTAATCACCTGATCCTGGTGGCTGGCCGACAGCGAAACCTTGTCCCGCGGCTCGCCCATCCAGCTCCGGTATGCCGTGATTTCATAGGTATGACGGCCAATCCCCCAGCCTTTTTCGGACTTCCGCACCTCGCCGCCCAGCGAGTCCGCGATGATCTGATGCCCAAAGCACACGCCGACCATGGGAATTCTGGCCGCATGGGCCTTCCGGATGAACGCCCGCAGCGGCTCCATCCACGGCGTTGAGTCATAAACCCCAAAGGGCGACCCCGTGATCAGGATCGCCTCGCAGGCTGACGCGTCCGGCAGCACTTCGCCGTCCAGAACGCCCACGCTGTCGTAGGACAACTCCTCTCCCCAGGGGGAAAGAAGCGAGGCGAACATGGCCGGATAGCGGGGATACTCCTCCACCAGCTTGCCCGGCGCCCGCCCAGTCTCCAGAATCGTGATCTTCATGCTTCGAAAATGCTGTGTCCGTTAAACCTCGCCAAGTGGCCAATATCGCCGCGTTGACAGGGCCAAAACGGGGTCTAATACCGGGGCCAACCACAGGGCGGAAGAGCCCGGGGCCAGAGGGATAGAGGGCATGAGCGACTGGACCGACAAGCGGCCGATGTCGCCGCACACGTCGATCTGGAAATGGCATCTCACGATGGCCAGTTCCATCCTGCATCGCGTGACCGGCGTCGGCAATTATCTCGGCATTTTCATTGTCGTGGCCTGGCTGTTCGCCACCGCCGTCGGCCCTGACTATTACGAGCCGCTGTCGGCCGTGGTCGGCTCGATCTGGGGCCAGCTCATCCTGTTCGGCTTCTCGCTGTCGATCAGCTACCACCTGCTCAACGGCCTCCGTCACCTGATGATGGACACCGGCACGGGCTACAAACCGAAATTCGCCTCCTTCACCGCCGGCCTCGTCTTCGTGCTCGCAGTGGCGCTGGCTGTCGCGATCTGGATCCTCTCGGGCCTCGTGCCCGGCGTTGACCCGCTGAACATGACGGGAGCTCAGTAAGATGAGCAAGGAATCGATCCGCACCCCGCTCGGCAAGGTTCGCGGTCTTGGCTCGGCCAAGCACGGCGCCGGCCACTTCATCGCCCAGCGCGTCTCGGCGATCGCCCTCGTCTTCCTCGTCCCGTGGTTCCTGATCTCGCTGATCGGCGCGGTGCGCGGCGGCTATGACAACGCGCTCGGCTGGGTCGCTGACCCGATCAACGCCGTTCTGGTTCTGCTCGCGGTCGGCGCCTCGCTCTACCACATGCGTCTCGGCATGCAGGTCGTGGTCGAGGACTATATCGGCAAGCACAGCACGAAGAACTTCCTGCTGATCCTGAACACCTTCGTCTGCGTCGTGCTCTTTGTGGCGGCTGCCTATGCCGTCCTCAAAGTCGCTGCGATCTGATCTTCTGAATTCCTAAGGACGTGATGCCATGAGCGCTTACACCTGGAACGATCATACCTATGACGTCGTGGTTGTGGGCGCCGGCGGCTCGGGTCTCCGCGCCGCGCTCGGCTGCGCGCAAGCCGGCCTGAAGACGGCCTGCATCTCGAAAGTCTTCCCCACCCGCTCGCACACGGTTGCAGCGCAGGGCGGCATCTCCGCCTCGCTCGGCAACATGGGCCAGGACGACTGGCGCTGGCACATGTACGACACGGTGAAGGGCGCTGACTGGCTCGGCGACCAGGACGCGATCGAATACATGGTCCGCGCCGCTCCCGCCGCAGTCTATGAGCTTGAGCATTGGGGCGTGCCCTTCTCGCGCACCGAAGAAGGCAAGATCTATCAGCGCGCCTTCGGCGGCATGACCAAGAACTATGGCGAAGCCTCGATCCAGCGCACCTGCGCTGCGGCCGACCGTACCGGCCACGCCATGCTTCACACGCTCTATGGCCAGTCGCTGAAATACGCCGTCGACTTCTTCATCGAATACTTCGCGCTCGACCTCATCATGGAAGATGGTGCGTGCCGCGGCGTGACCGCCCTGAAACTCGATGACGGCACGATGCACCGCTACCGCGCCCAGCGCGTCATCCTCGCGACCGGCGGCTATGGCCGCGCCTACTTCTCCGCCACCTCCGCGCACACCTGCACGGGCGACGGCGGCGGCATGGCGCTCCGCGCTGGCCTTCCGCTGCAGGACATGGAGTTCGTGCAATTCCACCCGACCGGCATCTACGGTTCGGGCTGCCTCATCACCGAGGGCGCACGCGGCGAAGGCGGCTACCTCACCAACTCGAAGGGCGAGCGTTTCATGGAGCGCTATGCGCCGACCGTGAAAGACCTCGCCTCGCGTGACGTCGTCTCGCGCGCCATGACGATGGAAATCCGCGAAGGCCGCGGCGTGGGCGAGCACAAGGATCACATCCACCTGCACCTCGACCACCTCGATCCGAAGATCCTGCACCAGCGTCTGCCGGGCATCTCGGAAAGCGCGAAAATCTTCGCCGGCGTCGACCTCACGAAAGAGCCGATCCCGGTCCTGCCGACCGTGCACTACAACATGGGCGGCATCCCCACGAACTATCACGGCGAAGTCCTCACCAAGCGCGGCGATGATCCGGATGCGATCGTGCCGGGCCTGATGGCTGTGGGCGAAGCGGCCTGCGTGTCGGTCCACGGCGCCAACCGCCTCGGCTCCAACTCGCTGATCGACCTCGTCGTCTTCGGCCGCGCAGCGGGCATCCGTTGCGGCGAAAAGCTCGAAGCCAACGCCAACCAGAAAGACCTGCCGAAAGGCGCTGGCGAAGATCACCTCGCCCGCTTCGACAAGTTCCGCAACGCATCGGGTGGCACGCCCACCGCGAAGCTCCGCGCCCAGATGCAGAAAGCGATGCAGGAAGACTGCGCCGTGTTCCGCACCGGCGAGACGCTGGCGCAAGGCGTCAAGCGCATCGCAGAAGTCCACGCCGGCATCCCGGACATCGCGATCAAGGATCGCGGCCTGATCTGGAACACCGACCTGATCGAAACGCTCGAGTTCGACAACCTGATCGTCCAGGCCGCCGCCACCGTGAACTCGGCCGTGAACCGCGAAGAAAGCCGCGGCGCTCACGCCCGCGAAGACTTCCCGAACCGCGACGACGACAAGTGGATGAAACACACCCTGTCATGGGTCGACGACAAAGGCGCCGTCAAACTCGACTACCGCCCCGTCCACGCCTACACGATGTCGAGCGACGTCGAGTACATCAAACCGAAACCGCGGGTTTACTAGGGCAACTCAGCTCGAACGCCGCTTGCCAAATCCGCCGCCAGCCGGCGCGGGCCGCATCGGCGTGACCATAGCTGCGCCAGCCTTCACCGGCAGTGCGGCTTTCGCCTGCCGTGCCTGATACTCAGCCAGCGCACGCTTCACCGGATCATCGCCCTCGGCCTGCACGAACGTCTCGCCCGGTGCAAACACGGATGCGCCTCTCTCTGGATCGGGCCCGTGCACGTTGGGCCCCTTCTGCCCCGGCATGATCGAGAGATACGCCACATTGCCCATCACGCCGACCAGCGTGATGCCGATCATCGCAAGCGGCACGGGCTGCCACGTCCATCCGCCGAGATCCTGCCCGATCAGGAAAGCCAGCGCGCCCATGTCGCCCGAGCCCGCCATCGTAGCCGGCACAAGGAACTGCAGCGCGAACGCGCCGAGCGGAAGCAGCATCACGAACGGCCGCCCCAGCCTGTAGATTGCGCCCGACAGACCAAGGTCATGCCAGCGCCGGATGTTCAGCGCATCAGCCACCGATGCGAACACAACCCAGCCCAGCGAGAACACGATCGACGCAGGCCCGCTCACCATCTCAGGCGCCATCATGAACGGCACGCCCGTCACCGCGACGAGCGCCGCCAGCGGCGCAACGAAGAACTTGAGATAGCCCGAGCGGCTCAACCGGCCTTCGCTCGACACCAGCTTGTTGCGCTTCATGCTGATCCCCCATCGGATACAACATGATAGCTCCGCGCGCCCTGCATCACGCTTAAACCGATCCCGCAAATTTCACCGATCCGGCTCGTTTCGGTCCCGTATCAACGACCTCTCGTTACAAAAAATCTGCGGCAAAACCGGTCATGTCCGCATCGATTGCAGCCCCCGCGGTTGACGCGCGCGGCTCGAGACACAATACCTTTCTCATGCAAACGAACTGGGGTCGCCGGACCACCGAAACCGGCCACACAGGCGAGGATTTCCGCGATGAGGTGCAGCTGCATCTCACGCGACATCTCGGCGAGTCTCACATCGCATTCTCCGACCAGGATGGCTGGGCCGCCAAATCCAAAGAGCCGGGTCCGCCCGTGGACGTGATGGTGATCCCGCCAGAAGGCGAGCGCCGCTTCGCCTATGTCTGCACCTACGGTTCGTGCCTGAAAAAGGGCGGCGACAATCTATCGCCCGGCGGCAAGGCCCGCATGGAATTCGTCCTCGCGACCCCGCAGCGTGGCGACCCGAAAGCAGACCTCGCCATGCTCAACATGGCCGCCAACACGGTCCGCCAGTTCGCCAAGCTCGTGCACATCCAGGGCGTCCGCGTCAGCGCCGGCGAAACCGTCCAGTTCGCCAAGAGCCCGAAGCCCGTCTTCGACACGACCAAGCAGGTCGCCTTCGCCTTCATCAAGCCGCGCATCCCGGCTGATGGCTTTGACCGCCTCCGCCTCCCCGGCGGCGAAACGGTCGATTTCTGGTCCCCCACCCCCATCTACCGGGACGAGCTGGAAGCCGCCGCCACCCATGGCACGGTCAAGCTGGCCCGCGCCCTGGAGAAGGCCGGCGTCACCGAGATGCTGCATCTCGACCGCCCCTCGGTCGCCCGGAAGGCCTATGGCCTGCGCCGCTCGGTGATCTCCAAAATCCGCAACCTGTTCAGACGCGACTAGTTCGCAGGTTTTCCCCCGACTTTTCTGGGTCCAAATACCTGATCCGCCGCGACTTTCCGGCGCTTTCCATTTACGAATCCGGGAGTAGATTGCGGCCAACTTCAGGGCCGCCGGGGCAGACGTACACCATGGTCGAACTCACCCTTCCGCAGAACTCCAAGATTGGCCGCGGCAAGGAATGGCCGGTTCCGGCCGGCGCCAAGAAAACCCGCACCTTCAAGATCTACCGCTACGACCCGGAAAGCGGCCAGAAGCCTCGCTGGGACACGTACAAGATCGACATGAGCAAGGTCGGCCCGATGGTGCTGGACGTGCTGATCCACATCAAGAACGAGATCGACCCGACCCTCACCTTCCGCCGCTCCTGCCGCGAGGGTGTCTGCGGGTCCTGCTCGATGAACATCGGCGGCAACAACACCATCGCCTGCACCAAGGGCCATGACGAATTTTCGGGCACGATCACCATCTCGCCCCTGCCGCACCAGCCGGTCGTGAAAGACCTCGTGCCGGACCTCACTACCTTCTACGCCCAGCACACCTACGTGCAGCCCTATCTGAAAACCACCACGCCCGAGCCGCAGAAAGAGTGGAAGCAGTCGGAAGCCGACCGCAACAAACTCGACGGTCTCTACGAGTGCATCATGTGCGCCTCGTGCTCGACCGCCTGCCCCAGCTACTGGTGGAATGGCGACAAGTTCCTCGGCCCTGCAGCCCTGCTGCAAGCCTACCGCTGGATCATCGACAGCCGCGACGAATCCACCGGCGAACGCCTCGACGACCTCGAGGATCCGTTTAAGCTCTATCGCTGCCACACCATCATGAACTGCGCGCAGGTCTGCCCCAAGGGTCTCAACCCGGCCAAGGCCATCGCGGAGATCAAGAAACTGATGGTCGAGCGCGCGACCTGAGCTCGTCCCTGGAGGATTTGCCTTGGACCTTTATCGCCGTCTCACGGCGGAAGGCGTCGGCTCCTGCCTGCTCAGCGCAGTCGTCATCGGCTCCGGCATTCTGGCGGTGTCGCTCTCCAATGGTAATGACGGCGTAGCCCTCCTCGGCAACACGCTGGCCACCGCCGCCATCCTCTTCGTCCTGGTCGGAACGCTTGGGCCCGTCTCAGGCGCCCATTTCAATCCCGCCGTCACGCTGGTCATGCTGCTCCGCGGCGAGATCAAACCGGCGCACGCCGCCCTCTACATTGCAGTGCAGATCGTCGGCTGCGTCGCGGGCGCAATGCTCGCACACGCCATGTTCGAACTGCCGCTGATCCAGGCTGGCGCCGCGGATCGCTCCGGCGCCGCAAAGGTGCTCGCCGAAGCCGCAGCGACATTCGCGCTCGTCTTCGCCATCCTCGGCGGCCTGCGCTATCGCCCGCAGGACATGCCGGCCATCGTCGCCCTCGTCATTACCGCCGGATACTGGTGGACGTCGTCCACATCATTCGCGAACCCCGCCATCACCCTGTCGCGCAGCCTCACGGATTCCTTCGCGGGCATCCGCCTGCAGGACGCCCCCGGATTTATCATCGGGCAGCTTGCAGGCGCGCTCACAGCGTGGATTCTTGGCGGATGGCTGTTCGGCAGGAAGCCCGCATGACCACCGACTTCCCCATCACCATCTACCACAACCCGGACTGCGGAACCTCGCGCAACGTGCTCGCGATCATCGAGGCTGCGGGCTATCGCCCGAACGTCGTCGAGTATCTGCAGGCCGGCTGGACGCGCGAACAACTCGTCGCCCTCTTCGCCGCCGCTGACGTCACCGCCCGCGAAGCCCTGCGCGAAAAGAAGACGCCCGCCGCAGAGCTCGGCCTGCTCGATCCCGCCATCACCGACGATCAGCTCCTCGAAGCAATGGTCGAACACCCCATCCTCGTGAACCGCCCCTTCGTGACGACGCCAATCGCCACCCGCCTCTGCCGCCCCGACTCGAGCGCCGTGCTCGATCTGCTCGAGAGCATGCCCAAAGGCCCATTCGCAAAAGAAGACGGCACGCTCCTGATCGACGCCGATGGAAACCGGGTGGCATAGCGATGACGACGAAGGTCCGCCCCGTAACGCCAGCTGACCTCCCGGCCATCACCGACATCTACGCCCACGCTGTCATCCACGGCACAGCCAGCTACGAATACGATCCGCCCGATCTCGCGGAGATGACACGCCGCCACGACGCGCTGACAGCCGCGAACTACCCCTACATCGTCGCCACAAACGATGCCGGCACGATCCTCGGCTACGCCTACGCCGGTGCATTCCGCACACGCCCCGCCTACCGCTTCATCGTCGAAGACTCGATCTACATCGCTCCCACCGCCCAGGGCCAGGGCGTGGGCCGTCAACTCCTCTCCGCCCTCATCCAGCAATGCGAAGCGAGCGGCTACAGACAGATCATCGCCGTCATCGGCGACGGCGAGGTCAACCAGGCCTCCGTCAAACTCCACACCGCCCTAGGCTTCACCCCCTCCGGCCGCATCACCGGCTCCGGCTACAAACACAACCGCTGGTGCGACACCCTCCTCATGCAACGCGAACTAAACGGCGGCACACGCACGGATCCGTAACGATGCACCGCGCCCACGCGCCCATCCTTCGACGGACGCCGCTCCGCGGCTGCTCAGGATGAGCGCTACTCAGCTGCCAGTCGTTTAGCGCTCATCCTGAGCAGCGCAGCTCCGCTGCGCGTCCGTCGAAGGACGAGCGCGTGCTCACCAAACGCCGGTTTGGGGGATGGCGGTGATGCAGAACTGTAGGGCGGAGAAATTCCATCTCACGCAAAATCAAACACCTGCGCACTCAAACTGTAGGACGGAGCCCCGCAGAATCTACGGCGCCGAAAACCGAGGTACACTGCAAACGCACCTGACGAAGGGAGGTCTTGGAGACGTCCAGCTCAAGACGTTGGGTCATTGGCCGGCGTGGCCGCGTGGTGTCGGGGACTCTACCGTGCCCCTTCAAGCAAACCGAAGAGGCTTAAAACATCTCCCGGTGAATCGAACTACGCAGCACTGCCTCCGGGGTCACTAACCGGAGGGTCCGTGGGAGTTCTGGACCATCTCCCCGACACGCCGAACCGATCACTGGCTACGGAGCTAAGGCCCCTGGGATTCATCCTTGGCGGTCGATTGCCAACTCCTGGATGCCATATCGGGAAGAACGGCCAAGCAAGGGGCGCGTGAAGACGCGCATTAGCTGCAGCGATGCAGCACAGGCACTACCCACGGCGTATCTACACGCGCCCCGCTCCCTCTTGGGGAGAGACGACAACAAGCATCCCGCAGGACATCGGTCCGTGCGAACGCGATCCGCTGTTTGAAATCCAGACCACACGCACCGCCCGCGCTGTAGCTCTTCCCCCGTTCACGGGGGAAGTGGATCGGCGCGAAGCGACGAGACGATGGGGGCGAGTCGGATTCACTGGATGAAGACCGCACACAGATGTGGACGTAACCCGCCCCCATCCCGGCTTCGCCGTACTTCCCCCGCTTCGCAGGGGAAGAGGGTCCGCACCTCATGCGCAACACACTCCGTACACAGATCATCCCCACGCACCTGACGCTTACGCAAACCCGCCCACACACGCCAAACGCGACTCCCAACCGGTTCCCGCAAACCTGCAACATGTCTGCATTGTAAGCCGCAGCATCGCCGCAATTGAGCTGGGTTGGCCTCGGAACGAACTGCAAAATCACTGCGTTTTTGAGATGAACATTATTGGTGCTCGCCCATCGGCGTCCCCACATTTCTTGAACGTGACCGCGAAGGCATCGCGCCTTCGACAATCAGAGGAGGCGGTCAATGTATGGTACGGTTCAACACTCGGGTGGTGGCACGAAGGCTATCGGCCTGATCGCTGCGCTTGGCATGACGGCCGCTGTCGGCGTGCTAGCGACCAGCATGAACTTCTATAACGAGATGAAGGAAGAGCAGCGTACCGAGCTCGTCATTATCACGCCGCCGGAGCCGCCGCCGCCGGTTGAAGAACTCAAGCCCGTGGAAGTGCCGGCCGAAGTTGCGCCTGCAGCGCCTGAACTGGTTGCGCCGGATATCGACTTCGTGGTCGAGACGCCGCCGGTCATCGTCGCGCCGGTCGCAGAGCCTGTGCCTATTCCCGAACCGGTTCCGGCCGCGCCTGCCCCGGCTGTTGGCAACGATCGCACCGCGCCGAAACTCCGCGCCGGCGACAAGCCCGCCTACCCGTCCGCTTCGCTCCGCGCCAGCGAGCAAGGCACGACCGGTCTTGATGTCTGCGTCAGCGCGCAGGGTCGCGTAACGTCGGTCAACGTTGTGAAGTCGTCCGGCTTCGCCCGCCTCGACGATGCGGCTGCCAAATGGCTGCGCGGCGAACGCTTTGCCCCGGGTACGGTCGGCGGTGTCGCCCAGTCGGTCTGCGGCCACAGCGTGATCTACGAATGGAACCTGCAGGACGCCAAATAGCGTCACGCACACCTGACCTCGGTAGAGTTGTAGAGTTCGGGAGAGAGTAGAGTTCGACAAAAGAAAACGCCCCGACCGGATCCGGTCGGGGCGTTTGCTATTCTTGTCCTGGAGGTGTGCCGACTACTCGGCAGCTTCCCCGCCACGCGTGCTGGTCTTCTCAGCGATACGGGCGCGTTTGCCGGTGAGGCCACGCAGGTAATAGAGCTTGGCGCGGCGAACCTTGCCTTTGCGGCGGACTTCGATCGAGTCCAGCGACGGCGAGTTCAGCGGGAACACGCGCTCCACGCCTTCGCCGAACGAGAGTTTGCGCACCGTGAAGTTCTCATTGATGCCGGTGCCGGCGCGGGCAATGCAGAGGCCTTCGAAAGCCTGCACGCGCTCGCGCTCGCCTTCTTTGATCTTCACATTGACGCGCAGCGTGTCGCCGGGGGCGAAGTGCGGGATTTTCTTGTTCTCGGTGACGCGGGCGATTTCCTCGCGCTCGAGGGTCTGGATAAGGTGAGCGGTCATCTGCTTGTCTTTCAGTCGCGCGGCTTCGCCCTTGGACGGGGGGCGTCGCGGGAAGCGGCGTATAAATCGGGTCTGCGGGCTTTAGTCAACTCCTCGGCCTGATTTCTACGCCAGGCCGCGACCTTTGCATGGTCGCCAGAGGTTAATACGGCCGGAATCTCCCGATTTTCCCATGTTTGGGGCCGGGTATAATGGGGATGTTCCAGCAATCCGGTCTCGAAACTTTCCTCGGTCAGGCTGTCGGCATTCCCTGCGACGCCGGGAAGCAGGCGGATGCAGGCTTCCAGCAGCGCCAGCGCCGCAACTTCCCCGCCCGCCAGTACAAAGTCTCCCAGCGAGACTTCCTCCAGCTCCCGGCCCTCGATCACCCGCTCGTCCAGCCCCTCGAACCGGCCACACAACAGGATGACGCCCGGCCCGGCCGCCAGCTCGCGCACCCGTTCCTGGGTCAGCGGCTTGCCCCGCGGCGACAGATAAATCCGCGGCCTCCCGCCCTGCTCGACGCTGTCGATCGCCGCCGCCGCCACGTCCGCCCGCAGCACCATGCCGGCTCCACCGCCCGACGGCGTGTCATCCACATTGCGATGCTTGCCCACGCCATGGCTGCGAATATCGACCGTATCGAGCTCCCAGATCCCCTGGCGCAGGGCCGTGCCGACGATCGAAACGCCGAGGATTCCTGGAAAGGCATCTGGAAAAAGCGTGATGCAGGTGGCGCGGAAGGTCATGGGAAGTCCGTTAGCCCGTCCCGAAGGCGATTGCACCACTGCATCCGCCCCCTGTTTCGGGTGGCCGTTCAATGGTAGGGAACTGCCGCGTTTCTACTGGGAGGGAGTTATAATGAAAACACTCATCACCTTTGCCATGGCCGCGGCCCTGATCGCCGCCCCCGCCCTGGCCCAGACCGCCCCGCCGTCCGACACGGTGAAAGCCGTCGTCGAAAAAGGCGTCACCATGGAAGTCATGGGTCAGGCCGGCGACATCGAGTACAAGGCTGACGGCACGTTCTCCGGCTTCGACGGCCAGTTCGAGGGCAAGTACAAGACTGACGGCAACAAGCTCTGCATCACGGTCGAGGCCTTCGGCATCGTCGACCAGTGCACGGAGTATCCCGAGGGCAAGAAGTCGGGCGACACGTTCGAGATCGCGTCCGACATGGGCCCGCTCAAAGTGACGATCCGCCAATAGCCCCGATGGGCCATGCGTGACTGATATTTAAGACGCCGCTGGGGACTTTCCCCGGCGGCGTCTGCACCTCCGCCCCTTGCGGGCGCAGGCCCGGAGCGCTTCAATCGTTGCCGGATCGGATTAGAAAACTGGGATAGGGAAACGACCATGAAACTGAAACTGATGGCCCTCGTGGCTGCCGCCGTTGCAATGCCGGCTCTCGCGCAAACGGCCCCGCCGTCGGACACGCTGACCGAAGTCCTCGCCAAGGGCGTGACCATCACGGTCGCCCAGATGAGCATGACGGGCGACGTCACCTACAAGCCGGATGGCACCTTCTCGGGCTTCGATGGCCAGTACGAAGGCACCTACAAGGTCGATGGCTCGAAGCTCTGCATCACGGCTGCCGCCGTGGGCCAGGACAATGCCTGCGTGGAATACCCCGCCGGCAAGAAATCGGGCGACAAGTTCAAGGTCACGGACCCGGCCGTCGGCGACCTCGAAATCCTGATCAAGTAATCTGGCCGCAAGGCCCGATACAAACGCCGCTGCGGGCAACCGTGGCGGCGTTTTTGTTTATGCGCCGCCCGTTGCCTTACCCATTTGTGATGTAGCCGCGCGCCTCTCTCCGCCTACAAAATAGAGGTGATGCAGAGTGGATCATCCAGACAGGGCAAGGGACGCGCGAAACTGATCGCCATCGCGCTGGCGTGCCTGCCTGCACTCTCCGCCTGCGAGACCTTCCTCGAAGCCGAGGCCGTCCGCGACTATCCCGTCGAAGGCAAGCTGGTCGACATCGGCGGCCGGCGTATCCAGATCGACTGCCGCGGCGAAGGCGGCCCCACCGTCGTCTTCCAGTCCGGCGGCGACGTCATGGGCTCGCTCGGCTGGAAGCCCGTCATGGAGAAGGTCGCCGCTAACTCCCGCGCCTGCGCCTACAGCCGCGCGGGTATCCTCTGGAGCGATCCGGCAACCAAGGCCTTCGCCCCCGAAGAAGTCGCCCGCGATCTCCATGCAGCGCTGGAAGCTGCCGGCGAAAAGCCGCCCTACGTCCTCGTCGCCCACTCGCGCGGCGGTCTCTACAACCTGATCTATGCCGGTCTCTACCGTAGCGAGATCGCAGGCATGGTGTTCGCGGATTCATCTCACCCCGATCAGGAGACGCGCTTCCGCAAGGCCGGCCTGCCCACCGGCGAATACGTCTCGCCCGCCCAGGAACTCGGCCTCGCGCTCAAATGGACAGGTCTGATGCGCCTCTCAACCTACCCCGCCGATCCATCGATTTCGGAACAGGTGAAGGCGTTCTACCCGAAATCCGCAGACGCCAACGCACGCGAAGCGCGCCAGCGATCGAAGACAATGGAAATCGCTGGCCGCTATCGCGACCTTCAGAATTGGCCAGTCGTGGTCCTCGCCCGCGAACTGCCGGAACAGACGCAGGCCCGTAAACGCGCCGACGACCACGATGCCGACCTGCTCTCGATTGACGGCCTTGCCTCGGGCACGGACACGCCGAAAGCCGAAGTCATCTGGCGTCAGATGCAGGCCGATCTCGCGACATGGTCGAGCCGTGGCCGGCTGCAGATCGTGCCGGATTCCAACCACGCCTTCTTCTTCCACCGGCCCGACATCGTCGCCGCGGCGATCGACGAAGTGCTGGCGGCCAGCCGTGTCGTCAGGCGGCCGGAGCCGCGGATGAACTGGCGAGGTCTTGCGGATCCGCCGGCTGACCCTTCGCTGCAATAACCGTCGCAGCCAGATCGCCCGAGACGTTGCCCACCGTGCGGAAAATGTCCGGCACGGATTCGACAGCCACCAGAATGCCGAGCAGTTCGATCGGCACGCCCATCGCCATCGAGATCGGCGCCACGCTGGCGATGAAGGAAATTTCGCCCGGCAGGCCGACCGAGCCGATGGAGATCGCGATGGCGACAAAGCCGCCGATCACAACCTTGTCCGGCGTCAGATCGACGCCCATCACGGCGGCGCAGAAGAACACGACGCCGAGGTTCGCAACCGGGCTGGTCATGCGGAACACGGCAACTGCGAGCGGCAGCACGATGTTCGCCACGCGCGCCGGCACGCCCAGCGCATCACGCGAGCGTTCCACCATCAGCGGCAGGGACGCCAGCGACGAACGGCTGGAGATCGCCACGGCCAGAACGGGCGCGGTCGCATTGAGGAACTTCGGCAAGCTGACCCTGCCCCACACGATCGCGAACAGGAAAGCCAGCGGCACGATCAACGCTGTCACCACCGAGACGATCACGATGTACTGCGCGATCAACCCGACGATGCCGACGCCCGCAGTCAGGCCAACGCCAAGCGCCAGCGCGAACACGCCAAGCGGGGCGGCCATCAGAACCCAGCGCACGATGATGATCATCGTGTCCGCCACAGCCTTGAAGAACGCCACCATCGGTTCGCGTTGCGCAGCCGGCAGACGCGTCGCGGCAAAGCCGAAGAACATCGCGAACACGACCAGCGGCAGGATCGCGCCCTCAGCCGCAGCCTGGATCGGATTGCCCGGCGCGAGAGCAGCCAGCCACGCGCCAATGGTCGGCGGCGACGCCGGCATAACCGCAGCCTGACCGGCACGCTGCATGATCGCCGTCGCCGCGCTCGGATCAACAGGCCAGATGCTGAGGAAGGCCGGGAAAGCGAGGCAGGCGAATGTCGTCGCCGCAACCAGCAGCACCGCAAACACGCCCAGCGAGCGCGCCGCCAATCTGCCCGTCGACGCCGCATTGGCCACCGACGCAACGCCCGTAACCAGAAGCGCAAACACCAGCGGAACGACCGTCATCCGCAACAGGTTCAGCCACAGCGCGCCGATATACTCGACCTCTGTGGTGAAGCCGATCAGGCCTTCATTGCCGGACGATCCAACCAGCGCCCCGACCGCGATACCCGCGGCCAGAGCGAGCACCGTGATGATGCTCAGCCATTTCAACATGCTGTGACAGCCCCTCGTGTTTTGCCGACATGGCCAGCCCGCGCGCCCGCTGGCAAGCCTTTGGGTCGCGGCAGACCTGCCTCGCCCAATTGCCGGGCAAGAATTTGCGGTCTAGCGTGACTGTCAACCGGAAGCATGTCCGGGACCTGGGAGAGACAATCATGAAACGCAATTTTGCGGCGCTCGGCGTCGCAACCGTACTCGCTGCTTCGGTAGCAATCGCGCAAACCACGCCGCCCAAACCCGCCTCGGTCAAAGCCACCGTCGATACCGGCGTGCTCGTCGGCGAGACGGTTGACGGCGTCAATCATTTCCGCGGCGTGCCGTTCGCCAAGGCGCCCGTCGGGGACCTGCGCTGGAAAGCGCCGGTGAAGCCGGACAAGTGGATCGGCGAGCGCGCGGCCGTCGCCTTCGAGCCGCCCTGCCCGCAACCGGTGAATATCGACCAGAAGACCGCCAATGGCGGCGGCGTCGCCGGCGTGCAGTCGGAAGACTGCCTCTACCTCAACATCTACGCGCCGGAGAACGCGAAGAATGCGCCCGTCGTGGTCTGGCTCTATGGCGGCGCATCCTTCCTCGGCGCAGGTCACCTCGGCACCTACAACGGCACGGGCAACGCGAAGAACGGCGTCATCACCATTCCGATCAACTACCGCCTCGGCTCGCTCGGCACGTTCGCGCACCCGGCGCTGACGAAGGAAGGCGGCCCCACGGGTGGCTTCGCACTGATGGATGCAGTTGCAGCGCTTGAGTGGGTGAAGCGCAACGCGGCCTCGTTCGGCGGTGATCCCAACAACATCACCATTGCCGGACAGTCCGCAGGCGCCGCCATGGTGGTGAACCTGCTGTCGATCCCGTCAGCCAAGGGCCTCTACCAGAAAGCGATGATCGAATCCGGTGCACTGCTCGGACCCGGCACGCCGCTGAAGACGGCAGAAGAAGGCGGCGTCAAATCCGCCGTCGCGCTCGGCCTGTCCGAGAACGCCACCGCCGCACAGCTCCGCTCGATCTCGGCGCAGACCATCGTCGCCAACGCCACGACCCAGCGCGGCTCCGTCGCGCCGATCGACGGCAAGTTCAAGACGACGTCCACGCTCGATGCCCTCAATGGCGGCACGGAGATCGACGTGCCGGTGCTGATCGGCTCCAACTCCGGCGAAGGCGGCTTCGATGGCGCCCGTACCATCGCCAAGCTCGCTGGCGACACGGGCGCAGGCGCCTGGCTCTATCACTTCGCCTACGTGCCCTCCTTCCGCAAAACGGAATGGACCAAGGGCGCAATCCACTCCGCGGAGATGATGTTCACCTTCGACTCGATCGACACATCCAGCTGGGGCGCCAGCGCTTCCGGCAAGGCCGACGCCGCCGATCGCGCCGTCGCCAAGCGTGTGAACTCCTGCTGGGTCGCCTTCTTCAAGATGGACCCGAAGGCCAAGTCGCTCACCTGCGCCGACGGTTTCGCCTGGCCCGCCTACACCGACGCCAATGACGACGCGGCGCAATTCCTCGACAAGCCGAAGCTGGTGAAGTCGAAGACCATCCCGAACGGCCCGCCTGCCAACTAGGACGAGCCACAAAAACAAACGGCGGCGCAGTCACCTGCGCCGCCGTTTTTCTTTTAAGCCCAGAGCAACCTCTAGCGCAGCGCCTCGAGGATCGACACCGCAGACGCGCCGCAGATCAGCGTGAAGAACACTTCCGTCATCGGCACGCGGAACTTCAGCAGGTTGCCGCCGACCCAGATCAGGCCCGTCACGGCAGCCGCAACAACCCACGGCCCCAGCACGAACCCGAACGACCGCTGCAGACGATCGAACGCCGAATAGTAGCCGCGGAATTCGAACAGGTAGGCCGTGCCCAATGCCGCTGCCGACATCAGAACAGCAAGTCCCGCAAGGAACCGCTCAAGCGAATCCAGTCTCACGCGTAGCCCCCGCTATTTCGCGATCGGAAGAACGATATAGCTCGGCTGGCTCGAGGTGTGCCGCACAACGTTGTTGGCGATAACGCCATCCTTCTCGAACTCGTTGCGCCCGCCCGTGTTCAGGTTGCGCCCGTATTTCGGGAAGGACGACGACGTCACCTCAACGCGGATGCGATGCCCCGGCAGGAAGGTGTTGGCCGTCGACATAGGCGTGAAGTCGAGCTTGTAGGTCTTGCCCTTCTCCATGAACACTTCCTTGTCGTAGCCTT
This sequence comes from Hyphomonadaceae bacterium, assembly GCA_965229115.1. Classification (GTDB taxonomy): domain Bacteria; phylum Pseudomonadota; class Alphaproteobacteria; order Caulobacterales; family Hyphomonadaceae; genus UBA7672. Next base: position 3,746,843 of record CBDDIR010000003.1, read on the forward strand.
CGCGGAAGCGCGAACGCAGGATCGTGTCGTCTAGAATGTAGGCCGTGCCGTCCGGCGCGACGTCGACGAGCTTCACAGCAAAGTCCGTGTCCTTCGCATCCGACGAGACATGCAGGATCGCATCGACGAAGCCTGCAACCGTCACCGGCTCTTTCAGTACGTCCGACGTATAGACGAGCACGTCATGGCGAACCTCGACCGGGCGCTGGTCGAACGCGCCCGGAACAACGACGCCGCCATTGCAGCAGTCGCCGCCGCCGATCGTCTGCACCGGGTTCAGCGGATCATAGGCGAAGCTGTCAGCCGGCTCATTGCCCGGCGCGGAGAACGACAGCTTGCCGTCGCCGAACACCGAGTTCGCCTTGCCGCCGGAGCGCAGATAGAGACGCGTCTCTTTCGCTTCCTTCGGCGGCCATTGTTGCGACGTCTTCCACTTGTTGTCGCCCATGGAATAGTAGCGAATCTTCGGCGTCGTCGACGGGAAGGCTTCCGGCTTGGTCTTGAGGAAACGGTCAAAGAACTTCCAGACCTCGGCGTTCACATCCATCGTGGCGTCGCCCAGTTCGCGATCGCCCGACTTGAAGTTCGGCCCGAGCGAACCGAAGGCGCAGTGCACCGACGGCCCGACGATGGCGTACTGGTTGTCGCGCGCTTCGGCATCCACGCCAGCCTTGGTGGCGTGATTGTAGAGCGCCAGGTTCGGCCCGATCGAAACGTCGTACCACGAATTGTACCAGAGCGCGGGAACGCCCCACGCCTCGTTGTCGTGATACAGCCCGCCCTTGAACCAGGCCGGATCATCCGGAAGGTTGCGCGCGATCAGCTCTTCATTCGTGCCCTTGGGTTCGCCCAGCGACGTCAGCATCTCTGCATACGGCAGATGCCAGACCTGCTTGTTCCAGGTGACTTCCGGCTTCTTCGGGTTGAGATCGCTGTATTGCGACAGGTACTGGCGCATATCCGCCGGCAGGCCCGCGGGGATCTGCGCGCGCAGCGGATTGTCGACCCCATAGAGCCAGATGGTGAACAGCGTGCGCGGCACGCCGCCACGATACCAGTTGCCCTGCTCGTGGAATTCACCGACGCGGCCAATGCCTGCGCCCGAAGCCATCGGCACCATCGCCGCGTGCGCCGGGTGGTTTGTCGCCGCAAGCTGTAGCTGCCACTCCGCCGTCGACGAGCAGCCGAGCGTGCCGACCTTCTTGTTCGACCACGATTGGTCCGCAATCCAGGTCAGCGCGTCATAGCCGTCCGTGCGCGGATAGCCGAGGATCTCGAACTTGCCTTCGGAGAAGTAACGGCCGCGCTCGTTCTGGCCGACATAGGCATAGCCGCGATCAATCGCTTCCACGACCTGGCGCAGCGTGCCGCCCGACAGCGTGTTCATATTGTACGGCGTGCGCACGAAGATCGTCGGCACCGGGCCCGTCGTATCCTTCGGACGATAGATGTCGGTCGACAGGCTCACGCCATCGCGCATCGGCATCAGCACCTTGCGCTCGACGACAGCGCGCCGATCGAGCTCTGCCTGCAGCGCGGCGGGGCTCCATTTCGAATAGTCGGTCGGCGCATTGTCACTCGCGACCGGCAACGCCGCGCTCTGCGGCGCCTGGATGGCAAGTGTCGCCGTCGCGATCGCCGCGAGGCTCAAACAGGCAAGTACGGTCTTTTTCATGGACGACCCCGATCAGATTACGAAAAAGCTATAAGGCCTGTGACGCGAATGCCAACCGGCTCGTAAGCTCTCAATTCGGGACGCACTCGCCACACAAATCGGTAATGCGGAAGCGATTCCGGACATGACGCAGGGCAAGTGGCTGGAACACGCCACACACTGGGCAGTTCTGCACGTCATGCGTTCGTTTCATCTTGTACAGGATCGGCTTTATGGGCCCTCCAGCCGTTCGCAAGCGGCGGATGACGGTCTATATTTCGAAGCAATGACAACGCAATCAGCACACGAATTTTCGAGACAGGCGCCAGCATCCGGCGAAGCCCAGATTGGGCGTGTGGTGTTCATCGCCTATCTCGGCCTCGCGGCAATTGCATGGATCGGCATCGCCGTGGCCGCGAACGCGCGCACGCCCGGCGTCATTGGCGTCGCGCTGGCGATCATCGGCGGCTTCTTCGTCGCCCTGCTCATCGCGGCCGTCGGCGGCAGCATCGCGCTCAAACTCTCCGAGCCACGCGCGCCTCAGATGACGCCCACGCAACCGAGCGATGAACCCGCCAGTGAAATGCGCGCCATCCTCAGCGACCTCGAAGCCTATCGCCGCGACATCTACCAGCAGGTTGTCGAAAGCTCGGCCTGGCGCATTCCCGCTTGCGCCGGCGTCGGCCTCTGCCTCTGGACGTTGCTCGCTCTAGCTGGTGCCCCCGGCGGCGCACTCGACTTCGCGCTCGTCATGATTTTCGGCGGCCTCGTCGGCTACATCTGGTCGATCCAGGAACAGTCGCGCGAATATCAGAAAGTCTATCGTGAGCGCGTGATGCCGCGCCTTGCCGCCTCGTTCGGCGAAATCACCTGGCGCGACGCCGTGATGCCGGATCTCGCGCATCTCAAGGGCGAGCATGTCTTCCAGTCCTACGGTGAAGTACGCGCGACCAACGAACTCGCCGGCACCTATCGCGGCCTGCCGATCAACATCGTCGAGCTCAAGCTGATGAGCCCGGACGAGAAACAGAAAGCCCCCGTTTTCGATGGCTTGCTGATCGACATCGACCTGCGCCGCGACACCGGCGCAACCACCGCCGCCGTGTCAGACGCTACGCCGCGCAATCACGCGACAGACGGCAAACAGCGCGTGCAGATGGCTGAACCGGGCTTCGAGCAAGCTTACGACGTCTATTCGACCGATCCCGAAGCTGCCCGCGCCCTGCTCAACCCCGAGCTGACAGAGCGCCTGCTGAAGCTCGGCGAACGCGGTGATTTCGGCCGCCCGACCCTGCTCTGCAATGGCTCGCGCGTCACCGTCGCAGCGCCCAAGGCGGAAGGCCGCCCGCTCTTCGAACCGCCCAGCTTCACCAAGCCGGAAGACAACCGCGAAACCTTGCTCAAACTGCGCGGCGACATCGAAGCGGTCCTGCGACTGGCCGACGGCCTCGTGGAAGAACGCGCTGCGCACTAGCTCGGGGGTGGGTTGACCCACCAACTCGATCCACCTACTCCCCCGCCTCCCGATAACTCGACGCGCCTGCGGTCCCATCCCGCGGCGACGCCTGGAGACAAGACCAATGGCCCGTAAGAAGAAGGGCGAGCCCGTCCATGGCTGGCTCATTCTCGATAAGCCCGAAGGCGTGACCTCGACCCAGGCGGTCGGCATCTGCCGTCGCGTGTTCAACGCCCAGAAAGCCGGACATGGCGGCACGCTCGATCCGCTGGCCTCCGGCATCCTGCCCCTAGCCTTTGGCGAAGCCACCAAGACGGTCGGCTACGTCATGGAGGCGGACAAGGATTACGTGTTCACGATCCGCTGGGGCTCCTCGACCACCACGCAGGACCGCGAAGGCGAAGTCACCGGCACGTCGGACGTCCGCCCGACCCGCGAAGCCATCGCCGAAGCCCTCCTCGGCTTCATCGGCGAAATCCAGCAGACCCCGCCGATCTACTCCGCCATCAAGGTTAATGGCGAGCGGGCCTACGACCTCGCCCGCGATGGCGAGGAGGTCGAGCTCCAGCCCCGCACCGTCGTGCTCTATAAGGCCGCCCTCGTGGACTGCCCGTCAGAGGATCTGGCCGTGATCGGCGTCACCTGCGGAAAAGGCTTCTATATCAGGGCTTTGGTGCGAGATTTGGCCCAGAAACTAGGGGCGGAAGGGCATGTTGCAGCGCTCCGCCGGACCCGCGTGGGAGCATTTGCCGAGGACGCGGCAATTCAGCTTCCAATCCTGCAGCAAATGAGCGATAAGGCCGCGCTGGACGACCACCTTGTTCCTCTCGAGACCGCGCTGGACGACATCCCGGCGCTGGCCATCACCGGGGAAGAGGCGTCCAGGCTCAGGCAGGGCCGAGAGATCGTACTTCTGCCCCATCAGGTCGAGGCGTTTCGGGAGATGCGCCGTCCTCGTCAAGTGAACGGGGAGGATGCATCCCGCATTTGTCTGGCCACTGAAAAGGTGGGCGAAGAACAGCTTGGCGTTGCCCTGGGTGAAGTCCGGGCCGGCAGATTCATGCCGGTTCGCGTGTTCAACCAATAGACTGGCCCAACGGCCCAAGGAGAAAACCGATGTCGATCGCACCGGAGGTGAAAGCCTCCCTGATCAAGAAATTTGCCCGCACCGAAGGTGATACGGGCTCCCCCGAAGTGCAGGTCGCTATCCTGTCGTACCGGATCTCGCACCTGACCGAGCACTTCAAGGACCACAAGAAAGACAACCACTCGCGTCGCGGCCTTCTCAAGATGGTCTCGCAACGCCGCCGACTGCTCGACTATTTGAAGTCGAGAGATGAGGGCCGCTACCAGGCCATCATCAAAGAGCTGGAACTGCGCCGCTAGGGCCGGTTCCTACCCCACCCGCCGGCCCACCGGGGTCCGGCGGGTTTTCGTATGCAGAAAGAGAAAAATACGATGTTTGACATTCAACGCGTCACGATCGACTGGGCGGGCCGTCCGCTCACGCTGGAAACCGGACGCATCGCACGGCAAGCTGATGGCGCCGTTCTGGCCACCTATGGCGAAACGAGCGTGCTCGCTGCCGTCGTTTACGCACGCAAGGCCAAGGAAGGCCAAGACTTCTTCCCGCTGACCGTGAACTACCTCGAGCGTTACTACGCGGCTGGCCGCGTTCCCGGAGGCTACTTCAAGCGCGAAGGCCGTCCGACCGAAAAAGAAACGCTGACCTCGCGCCTGATCGACCGTCCGATCCGCCCGCTGTTCGCTGACGGCTTCAAGAACGAAGTCCAGGTCACGATCACCGTGCTCTCCTACGACCAGGAAAACGATCCGGATATCGTCGGCATGGTTGCCGCTTCCGCAGCTCTCGTCATTTCCGGCGCACCGTTCAATGGCCCGATCGCCGCTGCGCGCGTCGGCTACAAGGACGGCAGCTACATCATCAACCCGACCGCAGATCAGATGGAAGACTTCCAGCTCGACCTCGTCGTCGCCGGCACGACCGAAGGCGTGATGATGGTTGAATCCGAAGCGAAAGAGCTTTCGGAAGAAGTCATGCTCGGCGCCGTCAAAGTCGGTCACGAGTCGTTCCAGCCGATCATCGACGCGATCATCCAGCTGGCCGAAAAAGCCGCGAAAGAACCCTTCACCTTCGAAAGCCCGGACAACTCCGCGCTTCTGAAGTCGATCCAGGATGTTGCCGGCGCGGACCTCTCCGCCGCCTACAAGATCAAGGACAAGGGCGATCGCCACGAGGCCGTGAACGCGGCCCGCGAGAAAGCTAAGACCGCTCTCGTCAAAACCGAAGCCAACCCGAACGGCGCTGAGCCGCTCGTGTTCAAGGAAGTCTTCAAGGAAGCCGAAGCCAAAGTCGTTCGCGGCGACATCATCCGCACCGGCTCGCGCATCGACGGCCGCAAGACCGACCAGGTCCGCGCAATCACGTCGCAAGTCGGCGTCCTGCCGCGCACCCACGGTTCGTCGCTGTTCACGCGCGGCGAAACCCAGGCGCTCTGCGTCGCCACGCTCGGCACCGCTGAAGACGAACAGTATGTCGACGGTCTCGGCGGCACGAAGAAGGAGAAGTTCCTTCTCCACTACAACTTCCCTCCCTACTCCGTCGGTGAAACCGGCCGTGGCGGCTCCCCGGGCCGTCGCGAAATCGGCCACGGCAAGCTGGCCTGGCGCGCTGTGAAGGCCGTCCTCCCGAAAGGCGAGGACTTCCCCTACACGCTCCGCATCGTCTCCGAGATCATGGAGTCCAACGGCTCCTCGTCGATGGCGTCGGTCTGCGGCGCTTCGCTCGCGATGATGGACGCTGGCGTTCCGATCACCCGTCCGGTGTCAGGCATCGCCATGGGCCTCATCAAGGACGAAGAAGGCATCGCCATCCTGTCCGACATCCTGGGTGATGAAGATCACCTCGGCGACATGGACTTCAAGGTCGCAGGCACCGAAGTGGGCGTCACCTCGCTCCAGATGGACCTGAAGATCGACTCGGTCACGTTCGACATCATGAAGACGGCTCTCGCTCAGGCGAACGGCGGCCGCCTCCACATCCTCAACGAGATGAACAAGGCGATGGACGGTGCACGCACCGAAGTCTCCGAGAACGCTCCGAAGATGATCTCGATGAAGATCCCGGTCGACAAGATCCGTGACGTCATCGGCACCGGCGGCAAGGTCATCCGCGAGATCGTCGAAAAGACGGGCGCGAAGATCAATGTCGAGGACGACGGCACCGTGAAGATCGCGGCTGTCGAGAAAGAAAGCCTCGAGGCTGCCCAGAAGTGGATCCACGGCCTGACGGCTGACCCGGAAATCGGCGCGATCTACGAAGGCAAGGTGGTGAAGGTCATGGAGTTCGGCGCGTTCGTGAACTTCTTCGGCGCGAAAGACGGCCTCGTGCACGTCTCGCAACTCGCTGCCGAGCGCGTTGAGTCCCCGTCGGCTGTCGTCAAAGAAGGCGACACCGTGAAGGTGAAACTCCTCGGCTTCGACGATCGCGGCAAAGTCCGTCTGTCGATGAAAGCCGTGAACCAGGAAACTGGCGAAGCGATCGAAGGCGTTGTGGATGATGGCCCGTCAGGCGACCGTCCGCCGCGCGGTGATCGTCCGCGTCGCGATGGCGATCGTGGTCGTGGTGGTCGTGGCGGTGGCGGCGGTCGTGACCGCGGCCCGCGTCGCGAAGGCGGCGACAACAACGCCGACAAACCCCGCGAAGACGCCGAATAAGCGTCACACGCTGATCTGAAATCGAAGCGGCCGCTGGAGACATCCAGCGGCCGTTTTGTTTTACGCCTTCGTTGACTGAACAGACCAGCGCCGCGGATAGACGTCGTGGAAGGTCGGCCGCGCGAACAGCCAGCGCAGCAGGTACATCGCAAGCAGCGCAAACAGAACGCCGCCCGCCGTCAGCAGCAGGCGCTGCACCGCGCTGGTGAAAGGGTCGCCGCCCGTCGACACGCCCAGCGACAGCGAGATGAACACCGACATCGCAATCTGGTGCGTGTAGAGATTGTTGGCGTCCGTCGTCATGCGCCAGCCAAACCACAGGCAGCCCAGGAATAGCGACAGCAGGATTACCGGCACGGTCGGCTGCAACGTCACCAGAAACACGATCGCCAGCCCCAGCACGCCGCCGGTGATTGTTGCAATGAACCGTCCGGCCGCCTCACGCCGCTGCTGGTGACGATGCGGATAAACCAGCACCATGATCGCCATCACCGCATAGATCAGGTTCGACGGATCAACCCACAGATAGAACGCGATCAGCACAGGCGCCGCCGCCAGCGTGCGGATCAGCGCCTCCAACCACGGCTTCTCGAAGTCCGGCGGCCTCACCTCCTCCTGCCACGACACGCGCGTGCGCGGCGGAAACAGGCAATAGGCGAGAACTGTCACCGGCACGCCGATCAGACCTGCCGCAACAAAGCTGTCGCGCATCGCAAGCATCACATCGTCAGATGTCACGCCCAGCAGGCCGAGCAGGTGTGGAAACACCACAAGCATCAGCCCCATGCGCTGGCCCGTCTTCATCACCAGCAGAAAGGCAAAGAACGTCAGCACAATCATGAAGGCGAGGAAGACCAGCATCTCCCCGCGGATCGCCTGCACGAGAAAGGCCAACACATACATCATGACGGGAATGGCAACGCCGCCGCCGATCACGCGCTTGAGGTCCATCGCCCCGCGCGACGTCGCCATCATCGATGAGATCAGCACAGCCGGCAGCATCGGGATGCCGACATGGAACAGCATCGCCGTCACATAAGCCGCGACCACGCCGAACGCGACGCGCGTCGCAAACCACGGGTCTTCATCAAGCTTGAGTGGAGGCGCCGGATCCATGCCTCACTCCCCTAGTGCAGGTAGGACAGGACGCTCTGCACCCGCAGGATGCCCTGCGCGATCCAGCTCAGCGGATTGCCGAAGCCATCGGCGTGCACGGTCACGCTTGCCTGCGAGCCGATACGCGCCTTGGCCGGCCACGGCTGGTCCAGCACCACGCGCACGGGAATGCTGCGCGCAGGCTCGAACCATTTGGTGTTCTGCGAGGGCTGCTGCAGACCGTTCGCCACCGGCCGCGTCGCGCTGACGCCCCACGCAACGCTCTCGACATGCCCGCGGAAAATCTGCCCCGGCGCCGCATCGAACAACACTTCCACCGGATCGCCAGGATCGAGATTGCCCAGCTGGTTCTCGCGGAAGTCCGCGATGATCCATTGCCGCGAGGGATCGATAAACGTCATCCCCGCCGTGCCCGCCTGCAGGAACTGTCCCGTCGTGAGCTGCAGGTTGGTGATGTAGCCATCAGCCGGCGCCGTTACTTCGCTATAGGCCGCCAGCTGCTTGGCACGATCCAGTTGAGACTGCGCCGCGCGCACCGCAGGATTGCGATCACCAGACGGCCCCGCGGCAACGCGCACGCGCGCCAGATCCGCCTGCGCCGCATTCACCGCCGCATCAGCCGCCACCATCGCGGCCTTCGCCTGCTCAACCTGCACGCGCGAATATGCGCCGCTTTCCGCAAGCTCCACGATCCGGCCGTTCGATGCACGGATACTCGCCGCCTGCGCCCGCGCATTCGCAACCTGCGCCTCGGCTGTGCGAATGGCCGCGCTGGACGTGATCGCCTGCTGCTCGGCCGCAGCACGATTGGCCTCAACCGTCGCCACATCGATATCAAGCGTCGTCGGGTCGAGACGGAACACGGGCTGGCCCGCCTTCACCACGGCATTGTCCTCAACCAGCACTTCAGTCACCTGCCCCGCCACCCGCGGCGCAATCTGCGCGACGTAAGCCGCGGTCGATCCATTCGAAGCGTTCGGCGTCCACCGATCCGCCAGCGCATACCAGCTCACCAGCAGCGCAAGCACGGCCACGGCCCCAATCGCGATCATGCGCGTGGGGTCACGAACGGGCTTTCCCTCGATCACATCATCGCTTGGCGCGACGGTTGTATCGGCCTCAGGCGCAGGCTCCCGCCGCTCGGTCAGATAGCCTCCGGAGATATCGTCAGATGCATATCGCATGGTCTTTTTCCGGCCTTCCGCGATTGACAAACCGCGTTATTAACTCGATAATCTAGTATCTTGATGATCAAGATAATTGGAGATCGAGCTTTTGTCAACCGACCAGATCTTGCGGAGCCATGACCGGCTGTTGCGGCGCATGCTGGCCGCGTCCCAGAAGTTCCAGAGCCAGATGGCGGAACAGACCGGCCTCAACACGACCGACTTCGTCATCCTCGGCGCGCTCGACGCCGCCGGCGAACCCTTGAGCGCAGGCGCGCTCGCCCAGGCTGCGGACCTCACCAGCGGCGCAACGACAACCGCAATCGACAGGCTGGAGAAAGCGGGACTGGTCCAGCGCCAGCGCAGCGAACAGGATCGCCGCGCCGTCCTCGTCGCCGTGCGCCAGCCCAACGCCCGCAAGCTGATGCAGCAGATCGAGCCGCTTGCCGGCGCCCGCCGTCAGTTATGGGCAGAGTTCACCGAAAAGGAGCGCGCGACCATCGACCGCTTCTTCCAGCGCAATATCGAGTTCATGGAACAATGGGCAGACGTGGCCAAGCCGAAAGGCTGATCTACCGCGTCACCGGGAAAGTCAGTTCGAACTTCACGCCATTGTCGCGCGTGATGGCTTGCTTGCCCTGAAGCTGCTGCGTCAGCCCCGCGATCAGTCGCGTGCCCAGGCCCACGCCGCCCGATGGCGTTTCCGACATGCCGACGCCGTTGTCGATGATCGTCAGCACAGCATCATTGCCCTTCAGCGGACGCTCCAGCGTGACGGTCACCCGTCCCGCGCGTCCATTCGGGAAACCGTGCTTGAACGCGTTGAGGATCACCTCGTTGACAACCAACCCAAGCGGCAGCGCCTCGTCCGGCGACAGCCGCAGCGGCGCCAGACGCCAGTCGAGATCAACCTTCGGCGGCGCGCTCTCGCGCAGCCCCGCGAGCAGCTTGGCGAGATACGCCTCCGCATCCAGCACGCCGAACTGATCGCTCTCATAGATATGCTGGTGCACCGCAGACATCGCCGCGATGCGCCGGATAAGGTCTTCCTTCATCCCCGCCGGCGCCTGCTGCAGGCGGATCAACGCCGACACCTGCTGCAGGTTGTTCTTCACCCGGTGATGGATTTCCTGGAACAGCATCCGGTTCTGCTCCAGCGCCACCTGCAGCTCCGCACGCGACCGCTCATGCCGCATCAGTAGCAGGATCGCCCAGCCGCACAGCGCCACCATCGCGATGAACACCGGCGCCGCCACCATCGCTGTCGAGCCGACCCTGTCCCAGAACGCATCCGTCGTCTCCGACTTCGCGCGGCTCGCCGCCACCACCAGCCCGAGATCCTTCAGCGAAACATAAGCCGCCGTCCGCGCGATCCCGTCGAGCGGCGAGCCCGGCGAGGAATAAGTGCCTTCCGCTGCATTCGGCAGGTACTGCGTGAACAGGGGATTGGTCGACAGGTTCACACCCTCTGACGGCACCGGATAGCGCGTCACCAGCCAGCCATCATCGCGGATAACGGCGATTGTCGAATCGGCACCCAGCGCCACCTCGCCCCAAACGTCGGAGAATTCATCCGCCGGGATCAGCGCATTGATCGCGCCCACGAACTGCCCATTGCGCTCCACCCGCCGCGCGATCCCGAAGAACCGCAAGGCGCCCGCCTGGCCCAACAGCGGCGTGATCGTCCACGCATCGCCCTTCGCCAGCGCGGTGAACGCAGGATTGCTCGATACATCCGCTCCCCGCCCGCCGCCGCGCAGAATGCTGGCGCCCGTGGCGTCGTAGAGCTGCGTGATGCTTTCGCCCGGCGCCACCAGCGGCGGCTCAAACGCGGCCGGATCGGGCCCCAGCGCCTCATCCGTCCGGCGCAGCCGATCCAGCGTCGTCTGCACCAGATTGCGAACATCGGAGCTGACGATCCGGGCCGCCGCCGTCAGCCGGTCTTCCGAAGCCCGCGCCAGATCCCGCTCAGACAGCCAGATCAGCGCCGCCGCAAACAGCGGCACCAGCACGGGGATCATCAGCAACAGGACGATAGCCGCCCTGATGCCCCCCGGGGCCGATATGCGCGGCTTGATAGAAGACGTCACACGGACTCCCCGGCCGCCCCTGCGGGCCCAATTTCCCCAACTCACAATCTAACGCTGTGCGGCCTACGGCAAGCCGCTACCATCGCGCGATATCGTGAAAAGCCGGATTAACCTGAGCTGCCACAAAAGCGAACATGCTTGACCCCTAAAGTGCGGATGCTACCCCGAAAGACGTGGGGACATGCCGGGCGGCAACGTGCTGGCGACATCGACATGTCGAGGCCAGACGTGACAGCAGGCGCCGGAGAAGAGGGGTTCACGACAGACCCCGGCATCCGCCTGCTCACCCGCATCGGCGATTTCGTCGAGCCGCTGACCCGTTTCGATCGCGGCCACCTCACCCTCGAAAGCAGCCAGCACGTAAATGTCGACGTGGTCGCGCGCCAGGTCTTCCGCGTGACGTTCGAGACGATCCGCAGCGACGCCAATGGCGGCCTACCCGCCGGCGTCACGCTGACGGCCGACGCCGCCGACACCCAGCGCCAGAGCGAAGCCCAGCTCGCCGCCTCCCGCGCCGCCGTGCCCACGCGCCTCGCCGCCTGGGCTGCCGAACACGGCGAGACGCCCACCGCCCATCCCACTATCGCCGATTGCTTCGCGCCCCTGCCCGCCGTCGGCCATGTCGAAACCTGCCAGCCCTGCCAGGGCGCAGGCCGTATCGAGTGCACCCTTTGCCACGCCGCCGGCACGCTCACCTGCGAAGCCTGCGAGGGCCGCGGCGCCAATCCGTGCAAGACCTGCAACGCCACCGGCGAAGTCACCTGCGCCACCTGCAAGGGCATGCGCACGATCATCCGCGAGAAAGAAGTCCGCGTCCGCGACGAGGACAACAACCCGCGCACCGAACACGTGCAGGAAACCGTCACCTGCAATGCATGCAGCGGCGCCGGCGTGCTCAAATGCGGCAAGTGCAATGGCCGCACGACCATCACCTGCGACGTCTGCCGCGGCCAGAAGACCATCACCTGCACGCGCTGCGAAGGCTCGGGCTACACACGCTGCGAAACCTGCGGCGGCGAAGGCCAGCGGCATTTCACGGCGAAGATCACCTGCGCCATCACCGACACGTTCGAAGTCTCGTCGCGAACCACCGACGCGGAAGCCGCCGCCGTCTTCAAGGGCATCACCAATATCGACCGCGTGCTCGCCCTCGCTGAATCCCACCGCGCCAGCGCAGAGATCAGCGCCGACACGCTGCGCCGCGAAACAGTCGCCGTAACTCCCGTCACCACCGTGACCGTCGTCGCCGGCGGCGCCCGCGCGCAAGTGCGCGGCTTCGGCCCACAACAGGAAGTGCTCGACTATCGCAACATCGCCGGCATGCTGTTGTCAGACGATCTCGTGGTGCTGGAAGAAGCGCTCAAGACCACCAGCCTGACGCCCCCGCGCGTGCATGCGGCGTTCGACGCCTCGCTCGCCACCGTCATCGCCTCCGAAGCCAACGTCGCCATCGCCGAACACGCCGCGCACAAGGATCAGGGCGAGATCATCGCCCGCTTCAAGGGCGTGGTGACGCCGGACTACATCGCCCGCGCCGGCGGCGCGCTGAAGAAATCCATCGGCCGCGCCTACTGGGCCGCGCTGGCGAAAGGCCCCATCGCCGTCCTCGCCATCCCGCTGCTCCAGCTCCCCATCGAACTCCTCGTGCGCGGCCAGGGCCAGGGCAGCCGCCTGATGGCGCTTCTAGGCGTCACGCTCATCACCTTCTTCGCAGCGCTAGCGGCGCACTACTGGGTGACGCAACAGCTCCAGAAAAAGCTCGCGCCGAGCGGCACGCCGAAGATCCAGCGCCTCATCGACAAGCTGGACCTCACGCGCAACTGGCTCATCGCGGCCGGCATAACGGCAGCCGTCCTGACGCTTGCAGTCGCAAGCCTCACCGGCATCCTGTTTCCAATGAACCCGCCCATTCCGTAGTCAGGGCGCAAGCGGCGACGCGGGCGGAGGCGAGGCCCCCACCCGCTTAACCGCGCCGGTCCTCAGCGCGCAGCGAGGCTGCGGGAGGAGTCGGCGACATAAACAGCATCGGCCTGCGAGTGAGCCATGAGGGGCGTCTGGCCCGCAGGTGCGAACGCGATAGCAGCGGCCATGGCGAGTGCAGCGACGGCGAGCAGTTTCTGGCTCACACGTGGTTTGGCATTGCGCTGTATCATCATCGACCCTGCCCCGTCTGTCGGGGCTTCTGTCGCTGCATTCGATGACAGCCGTCTGACAGTCGCCACTCGGTTCAGTGAAACAATCGCGGCGCTGTAAAGGTTACCGTGGAAGGTTACTGCTGTGTCACGGGCGGCATCGCCGCGATCCACTCACGGATCAGCGCCGTGGCCTTCGTATCCACCACCGTCCGCCCCAGCTCCGGCATCAGCACGCCCGGCTCGGTCGACTCCATGCGATGCAGCAGGATCGATTGCTCGGGATGCCCCGGCTCGATCACGAACAGGTTCTGGCCAGACCCGCGCCCCGCAGCCGTCGGCCGCTTGTGCACGCCCCAGCCCGTCGGGTCCGTCTCGTTCCACGCTAGGAAGAGCCCCGAGTTCGACGCGCCACCACCCGCTTTGTGACAGTGCGCGCAATTGATATCGAGCCACGCCCGCGCCCGATCGCCCAAAGGCGCATCGCCGTACGCTGGCGGCGCTGCCGGCGCATCTGCAGGCGCGCCCGTAAGAATCCCATGCTCGGTCCAGCTCACCAGCTGGTTCACGCCCGCAGGCCCGACATGGTTCAGGTTGCGCGCGCTCGGCCCGATCGGCACGAAGTCCTTGTTCAGTGCATGGCACTCCTTGCACTGGTTCTGGTTCGGCACCGCATAGTCGATGCTCAGCGCCTCGCCATCCGGCGAGATCGTCTCGATCGGCTGCCGCCCGCCCACCGGCGAATAGACCGCCTCGGTCTGTTCCTTGTTCCAGATATACGGATACGCCACCCAGCCCTGCGCCTTGTGGATCAGCAGCCGCGTCTCGATGAACCGCTCGCCCTCATCCGGCTTGCGCATGTCGGGCGCGAACGCAAACGTCTTGATCAGCACCGACCCAACCGGGAAGTCGAAAACCCTGTCCGGATTGTACGCCGCGCTCTGCCCCTTCGGCACATAGACCAGCCGGTGCTTGCCCGCATAATCCGAGAACAACGCATTCACGAGATCATACGGCAACACGCCCTCAACCGGCGCCGCATGCGCGCTCGCTGAAGCAAAGAACCCGTAATCCGACAACTTCTCCGCCGGCTTCTCAGCCACAATCACGCTGTCCCGCACGCCCGCAGGACCACTGCAGGCGGCCAACAACGAAACGATCCCGGCCAATACAGCCAGCCGAAGTTTCCCCCCTCCCCCTTGTGGGGAGGGGAATTCCAGCCTTACGCGCCTTCCTTCTTCGGCGCAGCACGTTCCGGAATGACGACTGCCGGCGGCTCTTCGATCACCGCATCCGGCTGGCGATCCATCGACGGCTTGGCCTTCGTCAGATCCGGCGGCGTCGAGCCGAGGCCCAGATTGATGAAGCCCACTTCCGGCTTCTCGCGCACCACGATCTTCACGTCGCCGCTCACATCGCCATACTTGGTGACGCCATCCCACACGATCGGCGGAAGCTTGCCGCCAATCGCCGGCGCCAACGGAGCCAGACGGCCTTGCGGGTCATTGCCGCCCTCGCCATACGTGTTGTCGCGAATGACGAAGTCGCGCGGCAGCGGGTTGTAAGCCGTATCCTTGAACGCGTTCGAATACGCGATGACCATCACATGCGCGGTCTTGTTCTTGTCGAACGTGTTGTTGAACACGTGGACGTTCTTGTTCGCCATCAGCAGCACGCCAGTGCCCGTCGGCACGCTCGCCACGATGTTGCCGGGAGGCGCAAAGTTCTGCGTGTCGTTCTCGATGATCTGGTTGTTGAACACCCGCGTCGAATGCCCGTCCTTCTTCGGCAGGTCCGGCAGGTCGAACACCAGGATCCCGCCAGCATTCTTGGTGGCGACGTTGTCATAGACATCCGCGCGCGACGAGTTCTCGATCTCGATGCCAGCCACATTGAATTCCGCGCGGCTGTTGCGAACGATGATGTTGTCCGACTGGCCGACATAGATGCCCGCATCCGACGCGCCCGAAACCGTCACGCCATCGATCAGTACGTTCTTCGATTCCACCGGATAAACGCCATAGGCGCCGTTCTCCGCCTTCGGCCCGCCGGTCCATTCGACCTTCAGGTCCTTGTAGATGATGTCGTCCGCGCCCTTGGACTTGATGCCGTCGCCTTTGGAATCCTGCATCGTGAACCCGGTCAGGCGCACGCCATCCGACGTCACCAACAGGCCCTCGCCCGCGCCCTTCTGGCCCTTGAATGACAGGATCGTCTTGTCGATGCCCGCGCCCTTGATGGTCACGTCATCCACCGTCAGCGAAAGCCCCTCGGTGAACTCGAACGTGCCCGCGCCGATCTCGATCGTGTCGCCGGGCTTGGCCTCGATCAGCATCTTCTGCAGATCGGCATTCGCCGTGGCGCTGGGAGCGAGCGCGACCGGCTTGGCTGGCTCCGTCGGACCACAGGCCGCCGCAAGCGCCAGAACCGAAACAGCTGCGAAAATGCTGCGCATTCCGCTCTCCCTTTATCTTTGTTGCTTTGCCGGAAGTGTCGGTTTCGACGTGACGATGTCAAGGCGCACCGCCGTGAGTTGACCTCAAGTTAGGTCCAAAACACCCAAAGCCAAACGAAAAGCGGCCGCCCCGGATAGAGGCGGCCGCTGCAACACGCGGAGAGAGAAACGCGGGTCGCGAATTAGTCCGGCGCTAGTTGGTCAGCGCCCAGAGCACCAGGCCCGTAGCTGCAGCAACGAGCAGAATGTCGCCGCTGTTGCGGTCCCGGTAGTAGTACTCGCCACGGCGCGGCGGCGGCAGGCGATAGCCGCGATAGTCGTTCACGACCACATAGCTGGTGTGGCGGTGACGGTCGAAATAATGACCCTTGCTCCAGTAGTGGTGCGAGCCACGATCATCATACCAGCCACGACCGTTGTAGCGGTCACGACGGTCATCCCGGCGATCCCAGCGACGGTCGTCGCGGCGGGCGTCACGGTATCCATCGCGATAGTCGCGATCATTCCAGCCACGGTCACGGCCACGATCGTGGCGGTCATGACCACGTTGGGCGAAGGCAGGGGCCACAGCGCTGAATGCGATAAGGCCAGCCATCAAAGAGGAAGCAATGAGACGCATGAGGCACTCCTTTCAGTCTCTACGCTTCATAAGAACGCGCAGCGCCTGAACAGAGCTGGACTCATTCGTTCATCTTCGAAAAAATCGAACAGCCGCGCAAAAACGCACGCATTTTCAATCGCCTGCAAACGCAGATTCTTTCAGAAAATCTGCAGCGAGCATGGCGGAGATGCGGCGCCGCATTCATTTGCGACACACGATGAACAACCGTTGTCTGCCGTTCATCTGGAAGCTGCGCGAAATCACGCCGCCGTGCGGCTCTCGCAGATCACCAGCGCCGCTTCGATCCACTGCTTCACGCGCGCGCGTTCCGGCAGCTTGCCATCGCGCGTGGTGCGCTGGCCTTCGCTCGATTGCGCGAACAGCGTGATCGCATCGATCAGGAAATCGACATCCGCCGTCGCCAGATCGTCCACGCTGTAGATCCCCGCGCCGACCAGCAGCTGCGCATTCGTGCCGTTCAGCTCCGGCACCGAACACGCCAGCAGAGCCTGCGCCTGCCAGTCCTTGATCACGCCGGCATTGATGTGGCTCGCCTTGATCCGCGCCGCCGCATCCTCCGGCGCCAGCGCCAGCAGGTCGCCCACGGTCTGCACGCCGATGATGTTCAGCCGCCCCGCCGTCTTCGGCCCGATCGACGGCGCATCCACCACCGCCGCCTCGCGCGACAGTCGCATCCGCGAAATCACCGGCGGCGGCGCAGCCGGCTCGGCCGCCACAGCCGCAACCGGCTCCGGCCTGGGCGTCTCAACTTTCGCAGGCTTCGGCGCAGGCGCAGGCTTCTCCGCCTTCACCTTCTCGATCTTTGCAGGCTTCTCAACCACCGGCTTCTCGGCCTTCACAGCCTTGATCTTCTTCGTCACGCGCTTCTCGGCGCCCGACCCAGCAGCCGTGCCCGCCTCGCGCGGCCACTCGCAATCGAGGTTCGACAGCGAAACCTTCAGCACCTCTTCCGCAAACAACTGGCGCACAGCCTTGTCGTCATCGCCCAGCGTCGCGCGCACCTTGCCTGTCTTTCGGAACTCGGTGAACTGCTTGCCCACCAGCTCGCCCTCGCGAACATCCTCCACGCGCTTGGCCACGACCCGCACCGGCGTATTCGCTACGATCGCCACCGTATCCAGCACGAGGTTCACCTTCGGCGCCGCCGTCTTCGCCTCGGCAATCGCGCGATCCAGCATCCGCGCCAGCATCACCGACGCATAGCCGAGCAGCCCGGCCACCGTATCCTTCATCTCCTGGTCGAGCCCCTCGACCGGCTTCTTCACGCCAACCGCAAAGTTGTAGTGATCGATCAGCAGCTCGTAATGCTGGGTGGACTCCTTCGCCCCCGCGATCACCATCTGCTCGAGCCAATCGTCGCCCTCGGGCACGGCCACATCCGGGAAGCCCTGGTCCTGCGTCAGGATCAGGAACATCTCCGGGAACGCCTTCGACAGCGACCACTCGACCGCGCGGTGGATCGTGTTCTCAGCTTCCGTCTGGTGCGTGTGGAAGGGCTGCACGGGATCGGCCGCATAGTGGCTCATCACGCCCGCGCTGTAGGCGGCCTGCTTCCAGTCCTGCTCGCGCATCGCGCGCACCGTGCGGTTATACCATTCACGCGCAGCCTTCGGCGCCCCGCCCCAATTGTTGTCGCGCACATGGCAGACATGGTTCTTGAAGTCCTTGAAGACTTCATCCGGCGCCTTCGCGCCTTCCAGATACGCGTCGCGATGCTTCAGGAAAACGTCGCGCCACATCGCAGCGTCGTCGCCCGTGAGATGCTCCAGCGCCATCACGGCGATGCGGTGATGGTTGCTCCGGCAAACCGAATCCAGAACGAGCCGGTAACAGGCCGACATCACGCCACTCCATTAGAAAAGATGAATTCGAGTGGGCGATATTTTGGTTATCAGTTGGTTAAATCGTCGATTCCGATGGCCCGTTCGCCCGGTCAATTCCGCCTTCTCTTGTGGACATGACTGGGAGGGACAAAACCATGACATCGACAAGCGCGGCCCCGAAACGCCCGCTCTCCATCACCATAATCTGCGTGATCGGCCTGATCGGCACGCTCGTGCTCGCCTACATCGCTTTCAGCGAAGGCCTGTATCACCTTCCGGACTGGTATCCGCCCTATCTCGCCGTCGCAGTCGCCGGCGGTCTCGCCGCACTGTTCGGCATGTTCCAGATGCGCCGGTGGGGCTTCTACCTCTATGCTGCGCTGTTCGTATTCAACCAGGTTGTCCTGTTGTCGACTGGCCTGTGGGCGATGCAGGGCGTCATCGGACCGCTGATCGTGCTGTTCGTCGGCGTGAGCCATCTCAACGATATGCGTTAGCGCAATTCCGGGTTTGCGTTTGGCGCGACGCTGGACACAATACCGGCGGTAATTGCATCGCCGCCGGAGCCCTGACTTGCGTACGCTTCTAGTGATCGCCGGCCTCGCCCTTCTCTCCGCCTGCGGCGAGAAGGAAGAAGACATCGCCTGCTGCGCCATCGAGCCAAAAGCAAAATGCGACAGCGAGCTGATGGGCATTGGCGTCACGCCCGTCGAAATGGCGATCATCCGTTCCGGCGATCGCATCTGCCCGTCCTTCGATCTCTCCGCCGAACGCATCCGCGAGATCGACGCGAAATGGCCCGCCGCCTGTCGTGCATCCGGCGCCATGAGCCCCGCCTACGCCATGTCCTCCGGCCAGTGCCAGCCATCAGCCATCGACACGACCCCGGCCGCTCCCGAACTTCCCGAACCCGGCCAGACCGAGCCGCCCCTCATCGCGCCCGTCCTGCCCGAAACGCCAAAGCCGGCGCCCACGCCGAACTGACGCGCGCGGAAGCGCCCGAAAAAGATTCCGGAATTAATTTGCAGCGCCCCTCTGGTGCGGCGGCCCGCCGCACCCACTTCCCGGCAACGGATGCGCCAACGCGCGTCCGGGGTTGGGGAACTAGCAGAAAAGGGGACCATGCATGCAGGCCTATATCCTTCTCGATAGATCCGGTTCGATGGAATCGCTCTGGAAAGAGGCCCTGTCCTCGGTGAACGCATACGCAAAGGAACTGGCAAACAAGAAAGACGGACCGGCTGTCGACAGCCACATCACGCTGGCGGTGTTCGACGAGCAGGCAGGACTTCAGTTCGACGTGCTGCGCCGGAAGCAGCTGGCGACGAGCTGGGAGAAGGTGACAGATGCAGACGCGAGCCCGCGCGGGATGACCCCGCTGCTGGATTCGCTCATCCGCATCATCGCCCTCGCCGACGCCGACAAGCCGGACAAGGCCGTCATCGTGGTGATGACGGACGGGATGGAAAACGCATCGAAGGAAGTGACGCGCGATGGCGTCAAGGCCGCGCTCGATCGCGTGAAAGCGAAAGGCTGGGAAGTCATCTTCCTCGGCGCCAACTTCGACAATATCGGCGACGCGTCCTCGGTGGGCGTGCACGCTGATCGCCAGATGGCGATGTCGGTTGGCACGATGGGCGAGTCGATGTCCCGCCTCGCGAAAAAATCCCGCGCCTACGCCGCCGCCCCCGCCGGCGCCGCCCCCATCGTCTTCGACCAGGAAGACCGCGAAGTGGCGAAAGAACAGAACATCAAGAACAAGAACTGATGCTCTGACAAAACGGAAACGGCGGCGCCCCAAGCGCCGCCGTTTTTGTTTCCACCAACAGAGGGGAGTCATTCTCGGCCTCGTGCCGAGAATCCCGGTTGGATCATCGGCGGGACACGCAGTTCATCCCCACGATTCAAGAACCGAGATTCTCGGGACAAGCCCGAGAATGACGTCGGTGAGTTCCATCAGATTCCGCGGAATCCAACACGCCAGTTGTAGGATGGCGGTGGTTCAAAACCCGCGTTTCCAACGACATTCCAACAATCTGCTGTAGGACAGCCGGAACCACAAACCCGCACCCCATCCCCCACCTGCTACAACACGCATGCACTCACATGAGGGAGGTCCAGGAGACGTCCGAAACTCTGGATGTGGGGGCGTTGGCCGGCGTGGCTATCGAGGCGTCAGCGCGGAGCTTCGGGCTCTGGACAGCACAGCGAGGAAGTCCTGCGGGTAGCGTCCCGTGGGGCGAAACGAACTTCGAACGGCATGGCCTCCGGGGGATGTGAAACCGGAGGGACCAGGGGGACGGTCGGTTAGGCCCCCTGACACGCTGAACCGGGTGAACAGGCACGGAGCTAAGGCGCCAGGGGCAACGACGTACCCTGGAAGACCGAGACAACTCCTCATGCGGCTGAACCGGGACAAACGGCCAGACACGGGGCGCGTGAAGACGCGCATCAGCTGATCGCAAGGTCAGCACAGGCACTACCCACGGCGTGACTTCATGCGCCCCGCTCCCTCAAGGGGGAGAGACGACACCAGGCATCCCGGACAGCAGCGCTGGTCCGAACGAGATTTGCTGTTTGAAATTTGCTTCGTCATTCCCGACGACGCGAAGCGTCGAGCGGGAACCCAGGGGCTACACACACCAGCGCTCGCAGCCCCTGGGTTCCTGCTTGCGCAGGAATGACGATCGAGGGTTTGAGCACTCGATTGCCGACTGCCTACTCCCGACTGCCCAGCGCGCAGCGCCTAATGCCGGAAGTGGCGCATCCCCGTGAACACCATGGCGAGGTCCGCCTCATCGGCCGCCTTGATGACTTCATCATCGCGCACCGAGCCGCCCGGCTGGATCACGGCCGTAGCGCCGGCTTGCGCCGCCTGCAGCAGGCCATCCGCGAACGGGAAGAACGCATCTGACGCGCACACCGAACCGATCGTCGCCGGATCCTTCGCGCCAGCCGCAGCCGCCGCATCCTCAGCCTTGCGGCGTGCGATGCGCGCCGAGTCCACGCGGCTCATCTGGCCCGCGCCGATGCCCACCGTCGCGCCGTCCTTGGCGTAGATGATCGCGTTCGACTTGGTGTGCTTGCACACGCGAAACGCAAAGATCATGTCCGCAATCTCTTGGCTGGAAGGCTTGCGCTTGGTGACGATCTTGAGATCGGCTTCCATGATCCGGCCCACATCGCGGTCCTGCACCAGCAAGCCACCCGCCACCGTCCGCACCATCACGCCCGTAGCGCCCGGATTGGGCAGCCCCTCGGTCAGCAGCAAACGAAGATTCTTCTTCTTTGCAAACACCGCCAGCGCCGCGTCATCAGCCCCCGGCGCAATCACCACCTCGGTGAAGATCTCGGTGATCGCCTCCGCCGTCGGCCCATCCAACGGCACGTTCACCGCGATGATGCCGCCGAATGCCGATGTGGAATCGCAAGCCAGCGCACGGCGATAAGCCTCCGTCACGCTCGCGCCCGTCGCCACACCGCACGGGTTCGCGTGCTTGATGATCGCAACCGCCGGCGACACTTTCGGATCGAATTCGGCGACCAGCTCGTAAGCGGCATCCGTGTCGTTGATGTTGTTGTAGCTCAGCTCCTTGCCCTGCACCTGGCGCGCCGTCAGCACGCCCGCGCGCTTGTCCGGCCCCGCATAGACAACAGCCTTCTGGTGCGGGTTCTCCCCATACCGAAGCGTCTGCTGCAGCTTGCCGCCGAACGCCCGCCAGTCGCCCGCGTCTTCTTCCAGCTGCTTCCAGTACCACTCGGAAATCGCCGCATCATACGCCGCCGTCCGCGCATAGGTCTTCGCGGCCAGACGACGACGCGTCTTCAGCGAAACGCCGCCCTCTTCCATCTCGGCAATCGCCGCATCGACATCCGCGCCATCGGTGCACACCGCGACGAAGTCAGCATTCTTCGACGCCGCCCGCAGCATCGCCGGCCCGCCAATATCGATGTTCTCGATGCAGTCATCAAAGCCCGCACCCGCCTGCACGGTCGCCTCGAACGGATAGAGGTTGATCCAGACCAGATCGATCGCCTCGATGCCGTGATCCGTCGCATCCTTGGTGTGGGTGGCGAGGTCGCGGCGATAGAGCAGACCGCCATGCACTTTCGGGTGCAGCGTCTTCACCCGGCCATCCATCATCTCGGGGAAGCCGGTGAGATCGGAAACGTCGCGAACCTTCAGGCCCGCATCCTTCAGCGCCTTGGACGTGCCGCCCGTCGACACCAGATCAGCGCCCAACGCCGCCAGCTTCTTCGCGCGCTCCACCAGCCCGGTCTTGTCGGACACCGAGATCAGCACGCGCTTGATAGCGACGCGATCGGGAACGGTCTTAGGGGCGGCTTTGGGCGGGGACATGGCGGTGCTCCAGGCGCTGGCTGGGCGCCCGATAGCATCAGGACGGCTGTCTTGAAACCTTCAACCTTGCCGCAATCAGCGGCAGGGAGCCGGGATCAGCTGCTCATCTCGAAATTCTGCCAATCCATGTGGGAGCCAAAGGCTTCCCAGGCATTTTCGAGCCCTGTCCCGTCGACAATGCTCCACAGCCGCCGGATGGCTGCAGAATCGCCGCTGACAAGGAACATCGCGGCCCCACGATCCACCGAAAGCTCGCTGGCTTCGAGGTTTGCGCCGCTTTGCTTGATCGCTTCCAGCGTCCGCCGGACAAGCTCGTCCTGGCGATCACTGTCGCAATACGCTTCGCCTTCGAACATCAGAACACGCATTTCCATCAGCAAAAGATGGCGATGCAGGAGGCAGGGTCAATACCCCCGGTCCACTCCGGCTAGTGGACGTTCATGGCAGGCTCACCCCAGGGCTCTCCGGCGAAGATTTCAGGCGCCAGGGCCTTCATCATCGACAGGGAGGCCAGCGGGTCGCGCCGGGCGGCGTAGGAAACAATGGCGTCCAGGCGGGCCTGAACCTCCGCGATCGGCGGGGAGCGGCTCCACGCCACCTCCAGCACGCCGTCGACGACCGTGTCCTTGACCTGCTCGCGCTCGTAGAAAACGGTCTCGGTGAGCTTTTCACCCGGGCGCGGGCCTGTGACGCGGATGAGAATATCCTGACCCGGCGTCAGGCCTTTCATGCGGATCATCTTTTCCGCCAGCTCGATCACGCGAACCGGCTCACCCATATCCAGCACGTAAAGGGCAGCTTCCTCGATATCGGAACGCGCCGACATGGCGGCCGCCTGCAGCACCAGCGCAGACGCCTCCTCCACGCTCATGAAGTAGCGGGTCATGTCCGGGTGTGTAACGGTGACAGGGCCACCCTCCGCAATCTGCTTCTCGAACAGCGGCGCAACCGAGCCTTTCGAACCCAGCACGTTGCCGAACCGCACCAGCGAGAACCGCGTCCCCGGCGCCGTCGGCGCAAAGGCCTGAATGAACAGCTCCGCGGCGCGCTTGGTGGCGCCCATGACATTGGTCGGGTTCACCGCCTTATCGGTCGAGATGAAGGTGAAGGCCTTCACGCCCAGCGCCGCAGCAATCGTCGCACAGCGGCGCGCGCCCAGCACGTTGGTGAGGATCGCCTCGTTCGGATTGAGCTCCATCAGCGGCACGTGCTTCAACGCCGCAGCGTGGATCACCAGATCAGGCGCTGCTTCCCGCATCGATTGCTCAAGGCGGATCTCGTCGCGCACATCGCCGATCACCATGCGGCGCACCACGTTCGGATAGGCGCGCGACAGCTCCTGGTCGATCTCGAAGACGTTGAACTCGGACGAGTCGTAGATTGTCAGCTCGGACGGTCCCAGCGCCGCGCACTGGCGCGCAAGCTCGCCGCCGATCGTGCCGCCGCCACCCGTAATGAACACGCGCGCGCCCGAAACCAGCTCAGCCACCGGCGCCATATCCAGACGCCGCTCAGGCCGCGCCAGCAGATCGGCCGGCCGGATCGGCTCAAGCATCGCCTTCGGACCAATGCGCAGCAGTGTTCCCTTGCGCGCCGAAGCAACCGCAAGTGCAGCTTCCATCGTGCGGCGATCTTCCGGCGGAGCCGCAATTGCGATCCACGGCATCTCGCCGAAGCGAGCGGTATAATGGTCGAACAGTGTCGCCAGCTGGCTGATGCCGCCCAGCACCTGCACGCTTTCGATGTCGCGGCCGAGATGCTGGCCCGACGTTTCGATGATGCCGATGGTGCGGATCGGCGGACCCGAAGTCGCCTTGCGCGATGCACGCAGCGCCTCGGCAACGTGGGATGCCGGGCCGACAACCAGCGCGCGCGGCGCATAGACCGGCTCGCGGCGGAAGATGGCGGACAGGTCGCCCGAGTTACGGCCACGCGCCCACAGGCGGACGACCATCAGCATGGCCAGCCAGATCGGGAATTGCAGGTAGATCGAGGTAAGCGGGTAATCCTGCAGCGTCTTGGCCAAGATCAGGATCGGCAGCGACATCAGGTGGGTCAGCGCCACAGCCTGGAAGATGCGGACGACATCGCGAAGCGAAGTATGGCGCCAGACCTGACGGTGAACGCCACGCAGCCAGAGCGCGAAAGCAGCCGCAACGCCGAAGGCGACCGAAACGAAGAAATCGAGCCAGGTAGGCGAGCCGCGGCCGGAGAAATAATAGGTAATCTGCGGCGCGAGATACATCGCGACCATGCCAGAGATAACGTCGTACCCAAAGCACGCAGCCTTGGCCTCGATCGCTGCTCGGCGGGCTGATCCTTCATTACCAGTCAAGCACTACTCCCCCTGAACACTGGGTTCGATTCTCGACAGCGCCCACCGCACCCGGTTAGGCGCCTGCGAACCATCAGCCCCAGGATCAGCCACTCCCCGTATTACAAGCTGCCGTGTCTTCCGCACGGTCTCGCCTCCCCAGTAACGCGAGTTTTCGACAGAAAGCAAAGTCTCACTGCGGAATCTCCAGACCCGTTGCCGTTTGGGCAACCCTAGGAATACCGTCCTATCGTCAAGTCCGTCTGCAACTTCGACGTCGGGATGCAGGTGGAAGCGGATTTCAAAGGGAATCAGCCCACTCGGGAAACTAGCTGCAGCTTCAGACATCGGGCGGGACAGAGAATCCTCACCCGTTATGCGGCCACCATTCATCGCGACATAGAGACGACGCCGGTAGATCAGCCCGTGCCGCACGCGCCAGCCGCCATGCTGCCCTTCGAGCAGATACTGGTCGCCCTCCTCCATCCTCCGGATGGCGAGTTGGGCTGGGCCATCGGGCACGCGGACGCCCGTATTCGGGTCGACGACGAAGACAGCCGAGTCCTCGCCATTGAGCGACAGCACCGAATGGGCGGCCGTACGACGCGCGGCATCGCGAACGACGGGATCGAGTTCCGCATTGGCGCCGCAGGATGTGACCAGCCGCTCCGGCCCGTCATCAACCGTCAGGGCCAGCGAGCCGGCATGGGCGTGGACGCCATTCGAGCGATCAGGCCCGGGACCCGCATCGAGATAGACGGTCAAACCTTCGGCCTGCACGCGCTGATAGGCCGAGATACGCGCGAACGAGAATTTCGAGTTCACATTGCCATGCGGGCGCATCGCCGCCTGCGCGATGCCATTGCCGGAATCCCCGCCGCCGTTCGCCGGCAGGATGCCGCCATCGGCCTCCTGGAAGAAGGACAGCATCGCCGCCATGCGCGGCTGCAGCTTCGTGAGGAAAGCGGGAGCATTGATGCCGAGACGGAGCAGCAGCTCCTCGACCGTCTGGATATCCAGCATCGCTTCAGCAAGCGCTTCAGGGCTGCGTGTGGCGTGGCCGCCATCGGGAAGGATCAGTGCTGCACTCTCGACCTCGAGCATGGCGAGGCCTGCATCGAGCGTCTTGCGACCATCATCAGTCGCCGCCCCGCCAAGGCACATCGCAACGGCGATGCGGAAGCGGCTGACCGGATCGGATTCCTCGACGCCGGAGAATTGCAGATGGCGCAACTGACGCCCGATCGTCTCCATCACCACTTCGCGGTCAGCGCCAACCAGCGGCGTGAAAAGACCGGGACCGGCGACAAGCCAGTTGATCAGGCGATCCGCCGTCACCGACAGGCGCCACGCGAAATTGTCCCATTTTCCGTAGGCTTCGGACCAGGCCACGACCAGCGCGCGGGCCCGCGCCTCACCCGTTCCGCCCAGCGACGTCAGATCGCGCAGCCAGTGGAAGCGATGGATGCGATCGGCGAAATGGATGGAGGGGAAGTTGGGCCCCCAAGGCGAATGTCCCGCCGGCGTTTCGATGTGCGCTGCGCCGAACTTCCATTTGCCCGCGAGGATGGCTTCGCCGCGTTCGCGCTTTACCGGACGATTGTCTTTCGGCAGCGCCGTGAAGCCGCCGGGGCCCGGGCCCGAGATGCGCAGACGATGGACCGGCGACACGTTGATCGCCATGCCGGACTTGCCCGTCAGCTCAAGCCACTGAGCATCTTCGGCGTCACGCCCGGAAGGCCCAAGGGGTGGGAGAGCCATTCCCCCTCACCCGCGTGTCTTGGAGACTGGTTTGGCGTCGCGGATCGCCGAGATCGCGCTGGCGTAATTCTGCGGGCCCTTGCCGAACACGGCCGAGCCTGCGACCAGCGCATTGGCCCCCGCAGCGATGACTGCGCCTGCATTCTCCGGAATGACGCCGCCGTCGACTTCGAGAATGGTCTTGGTGAGCCCAGCGCGATCTAGCTTGCCGCGGATCGCTTCGATCTTGCGGAGCTGGCTCTCGATGAATTTCTGGCCGCCAAAGCCGGGGTTCACGCTCATCACTAAGATGAGGTCGAGCTCTTCCAGAACCGGATCGAGCACGTCGGCAGGTGTCGACGGATTGAGGGCTGCGCCAGCCTTCTTGCCGAGCTTCTTGATCACCTGAAGCGTGCGATGGAAATGCGGACCCGCTTCCGGGTGGGCGGTGATGATGTCCGCGCCGGCGGCGGCGAAGGCTTCGAGATACAGGTCCACCGGCTGGATCATCAGGTGGACGTCGAACGGTTTCTTCGTGTGCGGACGCAGCTTCTCGATCACCACGGGACCGATGGAAATGTTCGGAACGAAATGGCCGTCCATCACGTCAACATGGATCATGTCGGCGCCGGCTTCATCGACAGCGCGCACCTCTTCTCCCAGGCGGGAAAAGTCAGCCGCCAGAATTGAAGGAGAGATCAGGACATTCGACATGGCAAACGGCCTAGCAGCGGGCATTTGCGCGCGCAAGGCGAGTGGCGGCTTATGCCAGCATCCGCAAACGAAAACCGCCCGGAGCGGGGCTCCGGGCGGCTTGATGGTGTCTCATTCTGGCTACCCGGCCTGTGGGCCTAGATGGAGCCGATCGAGGAATTCTGGGGGATGACGCGAGCGTTGTCGCCGAACTGGATCACAACGAGGGTGCCCGGCGCGATAACGTGCTTGCCGGACTGCTTGACCGAGATGAGCTCGCCCGAGCCAAGGCGGACCATGTAGGCATGGCTGGCTTCAGCCGCGGCGGTCGCGCCAACGACGGTGCCTTCCTCAAGGCGCGAGACCGAGGTGATCGCGGAGTGCTCGGTCGCCGTGGCGCCGAGACCGCTGGCGCAACCGGCCAGGGCGGTCGCGAGAACAGCGAACGCGATCGCAAAAGCCTTCTGCGGCTTGGCGATGGTCGACCCGATCACGTTGGTGGATGTCCCGTCCATTACGCACTCCTGTGGGACGGATTTTTTATGATGAGGCCCCCGCCCCAGCACACGTCCCTACACGCACAGTTATACTCGAAACGGCTGAACCGCCGTTGAACCCAATCGATCGGTTTCGTCGCTTATCGGAGGCAGGATTGTGGCAATCCTGATTAAGCGAAAAACGCCGCCGGGTACGCCATCAGGATTGGGGATCAGGTCAGACGCGTTCAAGCCGCGAAACGTAGAAAACATCCGCTTTCATTGGCTCGGCGACACTTTCGCCGGGAAGCGATGCATCGGCGACACGCGGCATTCTGTCAGCCGCAGGAGCAGTGATCAGGTCGCCGTCATTCGTTAACGCCGCCTCGAAGCCCGGGACCTCGTCAGGGGTGATTTTAACGCGCTGCCAACTTCCGGTAGCCAGCGCCGCTTCGATCACGTCGCGGCCTTCTTCGGCTGTCGGCGTGCAGACGGAATAGACCAGACGGCCGCCCGGACGCAGCATCTCGGCAGCAGCCGCAACGAGCTGCGCCTGCGTTGCCGGGAAGCGCGCCATATCCTTCGGATCGCGACGCCACGCGCCTTCGGGATGGCGGCGCAGAATACCCAGCGCCGAGCATGGCGCATCGAGCAGCACGGCATCGAGCGGTTCGGAC
Source organism: Hyphomonadaceae bacterium (assembly GCA_965229115.1). Taxonomy (GTDB): domain Bacteria; phylum Pseudomonadota; class Alphaproteobacteria; order Caulobacterales; family Hyphomonadaceae; genus UBA7672. The sequence goes on from CBDDIR010000003.1 coordinate 3,775,355, forward strand.
GGACGCCAGGTGCGGGCATCCTGTTCGACGACATCGACGGTGAGCCTGGCGCGCTGAATGTTCTCACGCAGACGGGCGATGCGCTGGCGGGAGACTTCGACCGCGGTCAGCCTGGCGCCAGCGGCGGCCAACTGCATCGCCTTGCCGCCAGGCGCGGCGCAGAGATCCGCCACCCGTTTGCCGGATATGTCGCCGATCAGCTTGGCGGGGATCGACGCCGCTGCGTCCTGCACCCACCAGATGCCTTCGGCGTAACCGGGCTGATCGGTCAGCCCTGCCCCTGTGGCCAGACGGACTGAGCCATTGGGCAGCACTGCGCCGGCGAGCTTTTCGGCCCAGGCAGCCGGGTCTTCGCCAGATTTCAGCGTGATGTCGATCGGCGGTTCTTCGAGCTGTTGACGCGCCATCGCATCGGCACGCTCAGGACCCAGCGCCGCCTTGAGCTTCGCCGCCATCCATTCGGGCCAGACCGATGTCGGCGGCGCATTTTGGAAGGCGTCGGCCTCGCGCGAGGCCCGGCGCAGGACTGCGTTGACCAGACCGCCGCCGCGACGCGCTTCGTGCCAACGGCCGGCTGCTTCGACGGTTGCCGAGACAGCCGCGTGATCGGCGACGCCCAGCATCCAGAGCTGAGCTGCGCCTGCGCACAACACGGCGCGGACTTCGGGCTCCATGTCGGCCAGCGGCCGCTGCACCATGCCGCCGAGCGCATAGTCGATGCGGCCGATGCCGCGCAGGGCTGCGCCCGCGATCGCGCGCGCAAAGCCGCGGTCAGGACCTTCAAGCTTGCGGAAGGTCTTGCTGGCGTCCATCGCCGTTTCGAGATCGAGACCCTTGTCGAGCGTGTGGTGCAACAGCTCGGCAGCGGCCAGGCGGCTTTGCCAGCCGGCCGCTGGGGGTCGTTTATCCTGAGGGGGTCGCGCCATGGGCGGCTCCTAGACCTTCACCGCGGCGCTGGCCAGACCCCGCAGCCGGACAGGCGAAACCAGACGGCGAACTCTAAAAACAGAAATGCCCGGCGCTGGGCCGGGCATCCCTGAATTTCGGGAGAGGCTGAGCCCTACTCCGTGCCTTCCATCTCGGCGGCTTGGCGGTGCAGGCGGGCGATGCGGCGTTCGGTCGGCGGGTGCGACGCGCTGGCCGTGCGGCGTTTACCGTGGAGCGGGTCGATCACGAAGGTATGGGCCGTGGCCGGGCTACGCTCGGCCAGCGGGTTCAGCAGCGAGGCGGTGTGGCGCTCAAGCTTGAGCAGCGCGTTGGCGAGGTTCACCGGGGAGCCGCAGATCTCGCCGGCCTGCTTGTCGGCGGCGTATTCGCGGTGGTGGCTGGCGCCGATGCGGGCGACGAGGCCCGAAACGATGCGAGAGACGCGTTTGCGCTGGCCCAGCGGGTAGGCAAGCGTTCCGAAGATGGTGGTCAGCACGACGCCGAGGGCCGAGCAGATGCTCATCGCCAGCGCGTCGCCGCGTTTGACGTGGGCCAGCTCGTGGGCGACGACGGCCGAAACCTCGGCGCGCGAGAGCGTTTTCAGCAGGCCGTCGGTGACGGCGATCGAGGCGTGGTTGGTGTCGCGGCCAGCCACGAAAGCGTTGGGCTGGAAGGCGTCGACGATGTAGGTGCGCGGGCGCGGCATGTTGGCCCGCATCGCCAGGCGGTCGCAGTCGGCCACGAAGGCGCGGATCATCGGGGACGGATCGTCCGAGCCGACTTCGCGGGCGTTATGGAGCTTCAGCATGATCCTCTCGGCGTACCAGAAGACCACAAGGTGGAAGCCAAGCGCGATAAGCGTGGCGATCAGTGCGCCGTTTCGCTCGGCGATTGCCCATCCCATGCCCGCAAAAGCGAGATGGATCAGAAGCATCAGTCCGGCGGCCTTAAAATAGCTCATGAGAATCTCTCAGGAAGGTCGTCAGTCCCCGTAAGGCGAGGTTTGGCGGTGTTGGTAAAAGCATCCTTTCCAAAGATGAAAAAATTGGTGAACGTGACGGCCATGACCCAAGAAACTGATGCACCAGATGCCGCACGTGGCGCGGAAGACTCACCGGCCATCGCGGTTGAACAAATGCCAGCAATTCCGGGCGCTGCGCCCGGCAAGCAGCTGAGCCCCGAGGCCATTCGTGCGCTTGAGGAAGCCGAGGCGCGGCGCCAGGCCGCGGCTAGGCAAGAATTGCCTACCGAAATCAACGGCCGCCGCGAGGGCGAGGAACCCACCCGCTATGGCGATTGGGAAAAGAAGGGCCTCGCAGTCGATTTCTAACCCTCATGGGCTAGCTTCAGACTCGCCCAGCAGGCGGCATGGCCGCTGCATCGGAGGCGACATGATGAAGATCTCACGCCTGTTGGCTGTTGGCCTGGTCCTGACGTTCGGCGCGACGGCTGTTGCTGGCCCGTCCTTCGCTGACGGCCGGAAAAAGCCGGTGCGCGTTACAGCACCCCCGCCTCCGCCGCTGCGCATGCCGCCACCCGCTCCCCCGCCGCCGACCCCGATCATGGCAGTTCCGGAAGCGCCGAAGGGCATCGTCCTGCCGTCCGATTTTGGTACGGGCGGCGTGGGCATCGACATCAATGGCGGCTCGGGCGGCGGTAGCCGCCTGATTGTGATCGCCAATTCGTCTGCCCGCGCCCAATCGACGGCCACGGCATTCGCCTTCGCCAGCGCATCCGCCACAGCTTTCGCTGGCGCAGGTGGTCGTCATGGTGGCGGCGGCAGCTGCGGCTGCAAATAGGCTAGAGCCAGCCCTTTAGAGCCAGCCTCTCGCCTCTTCATCGCGCCACAGATGCGCCGAGCCGATCAGCGGCGCGGCTTCTGATGCGATCAGGCTGATCGGTATCGGCTTCACGAGTCCGGTGCGGACCCCACGCTTGTAGAAGCGATCGAGCGTCGCACGCTCCTTCAGCCACGGCTCCAGCCGCTGCGCCACGCCGCCAGCAATGAACACCCCGCCCGCGGCATTCGACACCAGCGCCATATTACCCATGGCTGTCAGGGTCGCCCGCGCCCGGATGCGGCAGAACTCCAGCGCCAATGCATCGCCGGCATGGGCGGCATCGATCACCTCGGCCTGCGTCATCGGCCTGGGCTTGAGCCCCATCACCTCGAACAGCGCATCGCGCGTGTCGTCGAAGCCCATACCGGCCGTGACGATCTCGTTCGACACGTACCCGAGTGATTTGCGCAGGCTTTCAGCCAGCTTCCACTCGATCTCGGTCTCGGGTGTAAAAGCCTGGTGCCCGCCCTCGCCGCCCACCACGACCCAGCCGCCAGCCGTGTTGCGCAGTAGGCCCACGCCAAAACCGGTTCCCGGCCCGCCCACGGCGATGGACCCTTTAGGGTCAGCCTCATTGGCCTTGATGACTTTCAGCTGGTCGCCCGAAAGTTCCGGCGCAGAGCGGGCCATGGCGATGAAATCATTCACCACGGTCAGCCGGCATCCGCCCAGCCGCGCCTGCACGGCCGACAGATCAACAGTCCAGCCACGATTGAGCAGTTCCACGGTCGGCCCGCCGGTCACACCGGCAAAACCGAACGACGCGCCCGCATAATCGGCCCGCGTTTCGGTGAGATAGGCGTCCAGCGCCGCCTCGAAGGTGGGGTAGTCATCCCCCGGCCGCTTCCAGATTTCGGACAGGATCACACGCCCGCCCGCCACGTGCGCCAGCGCAAAGCGGACATTGGTTCCGCCTGCATCCCCAACCAGTAAGGTCCGTTCCGTCATGAAATGACCCTAAGCTGGCCCCTACGGGTGCGGCAACGCTGACATAACCGCTATCCGTGAACGGATTTCCTTGCATTTTGTCTATGCAATTTGGGAAGGTGATTCCGGAACGCGAACGACCGAACACAGCCGACAGTACTCCGCCGGAAGGAACCCCCTACGCAATGCCCCACGCTACGCCGCTGATCTCTCTTCTCACCATCGGCCTGGGGTTCGCCTTCGTGTTCGGTATGATTGCCACGCGGCTCAAGCTGTCGCCGCTGGTAGGTTATCTGGTCGCCGGTGTGGTGATCGGACCGTTTACCCCCGGTTTTGTGGGTGATTCCCATCTTGCGAACGAATTGGCGGAAATCGGCGTCATCCTGCTGATGTTCGGCGTGGGCCTGCACTTCTCGCTTAAAGACCTTCTTTCCGTCCGCGCCATCGCCATTCCGGGCGCGATCGCCCAGATCGCCGTGGCGACCCTGCTGGGCGTCGGCATGGGCTATTTCATGGGCTGGACGGTTGAGGCCGGCATCGTCTTCGGCCTCGCCCTCTCCGTCGCCTCCACCGTCGTGCTGTTGCGCGCCCTGCAGGAGCGGCGCGTCGTCCAGACCGACAAGGGCCGCATCGCCGTCGGCTGGCTGATCGTGGAAGACCTCGCCATGGTTCTGGCGCTGGTGCTGCTGCCGACCTGGGCGGGCATTCGCGAGCAGATGGCTGAGGCTGGCGGCTTTGGCTGGGCCCAGGTTCAGGAGATCGCGATCGCGCTGCTGCTGACGCTCGGCAAGGTCGGGGCGTTCATCGTCATCATGCTGGTGGTCGGCAAGCGGGTGATCCCGTGGCTGTTGCACCGTGTCGTGCATCTCGGTTCGCGCGAACTGTTCCGCCTGTCGGTTCTGGCGATTGCGCTGGGCGTGGCGCTGGGCGCATCCGAATTGTTCGGCGTGTCCTTCGCGCTGGGCGCCTTCTTCGCCGGCATGATCATGGGCGAGAGCGAACTCTCCCATCAGGCCGCCAACGAGACCCTGCCCCTGCGCGACGCCTTCGCCGTGCTGTTCTTCGTTTCGGTCGGCATGTTGTTCGACCCGATGACGCTGGTCAGCAATCCCTTGCCGCTGCTCGGCGCGCTGGCGATCGTGGTGATAGGTAAGTCAGTCGCTGCGTTGGCGATCATGCAGCTGTTCAAGCAGAAGCGTGAGAATGCGGCCCTCATCGCGGCCAGCCTCGCGCAGATCGGCGAGTTCTCGTTCATCCTCGCCAGCCTCGGCGTCGGCCTTGGCCTGCTGCCGGAAGATGCGCGCGACCTGATCCTGGGGGCCGCTATCTTCTCGATCGTGCTCAACCCGCTGGTCTTCCTCGCCGCCGACAAATGGGCGCCGCGGGCAGCTCCCGTGGAATCGGAGCCGGCCAAGAAGCCCTCCTCCTACGGCCGCGCGATTATCGTGGGCCATGGCCGCGTCGGCTCGCGCATCGCCAAGGCGCTGGCGACCTCACGCGTCGACTTCTCGGTCATCGAAGACCGGCAAGAGATGGTGGAGAAGCTCCACGAGCAAGGCATTCCAGCGATCGCCGGCAATGGCGTTTCGGCTGACACGCTGAAAGCTGCAGCCGTCGAATCCGCCAAGCTGATCTACATCACCGTGCCGGATGGCTTCGAAGCCGGCCGCATCGTGGAGATCGCGCGGCAGCTCAATCCTGGCATCCGCATCTTCGCGCGCTCGCACAATGATGCGGAGATCGATCACCTGAAGAGCTTCGGCGCCGACGTGATCATCTCGGGCGAAGAAGAGATCGCGCAGGCCATGATCGACGCGACGGGGCTCGCCAAGCCGGCGTAGCACACCACGCTGTAACATGCTGCGCCGTAACAGGGTTCGTTGCGCTATATCATACCATTGTAATGGTTTGATTTTTTGTGCGATCGCGCCTAGGGAGCGGCATGGCTCACGATCACGCACATGCGCACGACGAAAACGGGCATGACCATGACCACGGTCATGGCCACAGCCACGCGCATGGCCATTCGCATCACCACGAAGCCAACGCGAAGAATGAAGGCCGCATCGGCATCGCCGCGCTGCTCACCGGCGGCTTCATGGGCGTCGAGCTTGCCGGCGGCCTGATCGCGGGCTCGCTCGCACTGATCGCGGACGCAGGCCACATGCTATCGGACTTCGGCTCGCTGGCGCTGGCGTGGATCGGCTTCCGCATGGCGCGCCGCCCGGCCAACTCACGCCGCACCTTCGGCTTCCAGCGCTTCCCCGTGCTCGCCGCTTTCGTCAACGGCCTCACCCTGTTCGCGATCGTTGTGTGGATCACGTTCGAAGCCGTCGGACGCCTGACAGATCCGCACCCCATCCAGCCCGGCCTGATGCTGTGGGTCGCGGTCGCTGGCCTTGCCGTGAACATTGTCGCCTTCGCGGTGCTGCACGGCGCCGATCGCGACAATCTCAACGTGCGCGGCGCCCTGCTCCATGTCGCGGGCGACCTGCTGGGCTCGCTTGCCGCCATCATCGGCGCGATCATCATCATGTACACGGGCTGGCTTCAGATCGACCCGATCCTGTCGGTTCTCGTCTCGCTGATCATCCTGCGGTCGGCGTGGTCACTGACTTTCGAGAGCGCGCACATCCTGCTCGAAGGCGCGCCACACAATCTCGATCTCGACAAGATCACGCATGACCTCGAGCACATCGAAGGCGTCACCGACGTCCACCACGCGCATCTCTGGTCGCTGGATGGCCGCCGCTCGATGATCACGCTGCATGCCCGCGTCAACGACGCCGCAACCGGCCCGGCCGTCGTGGCGCGCATCAAGGCGCGGCTGCACGAGAAGCATGGCATCGACCATGCGACGGTAGAGATCGAACACGGCGATTGCAGCGACGCGGATTGCGTCTAGGCGACCAGTGCCGGCTTGTCGTTCGCCCGCTCGGACTTCGTCAGCTTCGCGACGCCATAGAAGCGCGACTTGATGATCGGGAACCACAACATCTTGCCGACGCCTTCGACAAAGCGGCGATATGCAAATGCACGCCGCGGCGTCTTCGCGACAAAGCTCAGCAGCGCCGCGACGCCATAGACCAAGCTCTGGCCTGCGCCGACCGCCATCCAGTAGGCAATCTTCGGCAGATCGCGCTTCGGCCCCGTCCATGCTTTCGTCGCTGGTCCCTGCCCGTAGGCGAAAGCACGCCGCAGCGTGTAGCTCAACGTTACGCGTGAAGGCTCCGGCGTCTCCCACACGAAGGCTTTCGGCGCCCAGGCAAAGCGTGCGCCTGCTGCTTCCATCGACTGGAACAACAGATCGTCTTCGCCACCGCTCTCATTGCGCTCCGCCGAGAACGGTTCGGCCGACGGCAGCGCTACGCGCCGCACGAGGCTGCAGCCGCAACCGTAGAACATGTCGATGAGGCCTTCGGCATGATTGGCTTCGCGCGCGAAGAAGGCCTCGAAGTATTGCTCGTGATCGCGTGGGTGCGACGCCAGGCGTGTCCGCACCGGGCCGAACACGACATCCGCACGATGCGCCGCTTGCACCCGCAACAGCTCGGCCAGCCATTCGGGTGGCGCGATCTCGTCGTCATCGAGAAAAGCGATGATGCTTCCAGAGGATGCGCGCAGCCCTGCATTGCGCGCGTTGGCGACACCGGCGCGTGGCTCGTGCACGACCTTCACGCGCGCATCGCCAAGGCTGCGCAGAGGCGCCAATGCCGATCCCGCCGGATCATTGTCGACCATCACCACTTCGAACGCGGCGCCGCATACCTGCGCCAGCGCAGAGCGTGCCGCCTCAACCGCGCTTTCGGGGCGGCGGAATGTCGGGATGATGATTGAAACGACGGAAGCCATGACAGACCAAGCCTAGTCCGTCATGGTTTCAGCGATGTTTACGCCTCAAACGCCTGCAAATCGCAGGGATTCAGGCGCTTACGGCGTCGGGCGCTGGATATTGGCGCCGAGGTTCTGCACCACCTGCCGCGCATCGAAGGAATTGGGATCAGAGCCCTTCTGCCCGCGGCTCATCACCACTTCGGCGAAGGCCTCGTAGCGCGTGACCTCTTCGTACGACTGCGGGCCCCACCATTGCGGGAACGGCTCCCAGGCGCGCACCCAGCCATAGCGCGGATGGTAATACGTGTACGACAGGCGCGAGCCCATGAAGGGGCTGCCGGTGGAACGGAGACGGCTGTCCTTGTCCGTGTCGCGGTTGACGATGGTGAAGGTGTCATAGCCGTTCTGCGTCGTCAGTTCGGCGGCGCGATAGAGCAGGTAATTCTCGACCGTCTCGCGATTGGTCAGCGAGTTACCCTTGAACGAAACCCGGAAGCGGTCGTTCTCGAGACGCGATTCCGAATAGCCCGCCTGATTGCCTGAGCCGGGCTGATAGGGCGTGGGACCGCTCTGGCACGCGGCCAGACCGAGGATGGTGGTGATCGCTGCGGCAGCGACGAGCTTGCGCAACATGGGTTGCCTCCTGAACGGGCGAATTCCTGCACACTTTCACATAGTGAGCACAGAATGAACGCCAATAGAACGCGGCCGGCCCGCCATGGGCGAACCGGCCTTGATCAAGTTTACGCAAGGTAGATTACGCCGGTTTGGCGTAATCGTGGTTTTTAAGCAGTTGCGAAACCAAACACAGATTTGGTTTCGAGGAATTCGTGGATGCCTTCCACGCCCCACTCGCGGCCATTGCCCGACTGCTTGAAGCCGCCGAACGGCATCGTCTGGTCGGAGCCCGCGCCGTTGATGTGCACCATGCCGGTGCGCAGTTGCTTGGCGACTTTCTGAGCGTGCTCCTGCTCGCCCTGAACGTAGCCCGACAGGCCATAGACGGTGTCGTTGGCCATCGCGACGGCCTGCTCTTCCGTGTCGTACGGGAGGATGCAGAGCACCGGTCCGAAGATCTCTTCGACGGCGATCGTCATGTCGTTCTTCACGTCAGCGAACACGGTCGGCTTCACATAGTAGCCGCGGTTCAGGCCATCCGGACGGCCGAGGCCGCCGGCGACCAGCGTCGCGCCTTCCTCGATGCCCTTCTTGATGAGGCCCTGGATCTTGTTCCACTGGGCTTCCGACACGACCGGGCCGAGCGCGCCTTTTTCGGCGGTGGCCGGATCCTGAACCTTCACGGATTCAGCAGTCGCCTTGGCGACGGCCTTGGCTTCGTCCTGCTTGGCGCGCGGCACGAACATGCGCGAGGGCGCATTGCAGCTCTGGCCCGTGTTGGTCATCATCTGCATGACGCCCTGCTTCACGGCCTTCTGGAGGTCAGCATCGTCGAGCACGATGTTGGCCGACTTGCCGCCAAGTTCCTGCGCAACGCGTTTCACGGTCGGCGCAGCAGCCTGTGCGACGAGCACACCAGCGCGGGTCGAGCCGGTGAACGACATCATGTCGACATCCGGGTGAGCCGAGAGAGCAGCGCCTACGCCCGGGCCATCGCCATTGACGAGGTTGAACACGCCTTTCGGCACGCCCGCTTCATGCAGGATTTCAGCGAAGATGATCGCGTCGATCGGCGCGATCTCGGACGGCTTCAGCACCATCGTGCAACCAGCAGCGATCGCCGGGGCGACCTTGCAGGCGATCTGGTTCTGCGGCCAGTTCCACGGCGTGATGAAGCCGCAGACGCCGATCGGCTCCTTGCGGATCAGGTGCTTGCCGCGACGCTCTTCGAACTCAAACGTGCGGAGATAGTTGGCGGCCTGCATGATGTGGCCGAGGCCCGACGGGGCGTGAGCGGCCGAAGCCAGCCACATCGGGGCGCCCATTTCTTCCGACACGGCGCCGGCCATGTCGCCGAGGCGCTTCTTGTAGATCTCGATGATCTTGTCGAGCAGGTCGGCGCGGTACTCTTTGGTGGTAGCGGCAAAGGCCGGGAAAGCGGCCTTAGCGGCGGCAACAGCTTTATCCACGTCGGCCTTCGAGCCGATCGAGATACGGGCGTAATTCTCTTCGTTCGCCGGGTTCTGGACATCCATCGTGCGCGGGGTGACCGGGTCGACCCACTCGCCATTGATGTAGAATTTCAGGTAATCGCGCATCGATTTCTCCTCACAGGCGGGCCTGGACAGACCGGTCATCACATTTGTGAGGCTTAGATAGTCGATGTTCAGCGAGATTGGGAGAGGCGTCAGACCTCCCCCGCCCCGGTAAATCCGTCAGTATCCCGTCACATACCGGCTTTGTGCGCCAAACACGCGCTTCGCCCACCATGCCGCAACCGCGCAAATCGCTAGGCACAACGCCGAAAGCACCACAAATCGCGCCCAGGATTCATCCACGGGCTCAGCGGGAACCAACGGGCTCCGGAGCATGAGCTCCAGCACAATCGGATGGAGGAAGAAGATCGCAAAGCTCGTGTCTGCCAGCAGGTCGATGGTCTTCGAGCGCCGGGTCTCGAAGCGACGCAGGAACGTCGTCAGGAACAGGCAGAGACACACGGTCTGCAGCAGCATCAGGTCGATCCCGCCGAACACGAACATGGGCTTGAAATAATTGCCCTGGACGCCCGACAGTGACTGCAACGTGGCCAGCACCAGCACCGCCGCCAGAAGCGGCCATGTCAGCCGTGCCAGCAAGGGCTCAGCGGCCGCGCGGTGCTGCGAGCACATCATGCCGAGCAGATAGGTCGGCGAATAATACAGCAGGTTCTGAACGGCGCCGAGATTGGCTTCCGGACGATGGATCAGCGCGGCGACGACAAACAGCCCGCCGACGAGGATCAACTGCGTGCGTATCCGCAGACCCACGAACTTCACATGCAGCGGCGACATGGCGAACAGCGTGATCGCGAATGGAATGAACCAGTAGGCAATCGTCGCATGACCGCTGCCGAGCATGTAGGCGCTCATCTGCAACATGCCGAGATCGCCCTCGAAATTCTCCATCACGACATCGCTGCAGCCGATCGCTACGGCCACGACCGACAGCACGACATACGGCACGAAGAGGTTCTTGAGCTTCTTCGTGATGAAGGGAACGAATGAGAAGCGGCTGACGAAGGCGTGGTGGAACAGGTAGCCGGAGATGAAGACGAACATCGTCGTCGCGCCGGACAGGATGTTCCAGACGACGAGTTCCGGCAGCGTGTCGAACGTCAGTACGCCCAGCACATCTGCGTGGCTGAACACGACGAACACGATCGCGATCGCGCGAAGAATAGTCAGCGAATAAACGTGCACCCCAGATCCCCTCGATCTGCGCGCAACATAAGTCGATCGGACTTAGCGCCGATTAATCCGCAGTCGCTTTATGGTTTAGAAAACGGGCGCGCGCCGTAACCTTTTCGCTCACCTAATAGCCGGTGACGTACCGGCTCTGAGGGCCGAACGCGCTGCGTGCATACCAGGCCGCAGACGCACAGATGGCGATGCAGATGACGGACAGCCCGGCAAACTGAATCCAGGATTCCCCGCCGGCACGGAGGTTCATCCACGGGAGCTGCACGAAGATCTGCAGCACGATGGGGTGAAGGAAATAGATCGCGAAGCTTGTATCCGCCAAGACCTCTACGGTGCGCGACCGCGCGCCCTCGAAGCGGCGTAGGAAGGCGATGAGGAACAGGCAGAAGCAGACCTTCTGCAGCAGCATCAGGTCGATGCCGCCATAGTCGAACATCGGCTTCATATAGCCGCCCGATACGCCCTGCTGCGACTGTAGCAACGCAAGCCCGATCGTCACTGCCAGAAGCGGCCAGGCCATACGCACCAGCCATGGCGTGACTGCCGCGCGATGCTGCGAGCACATCATGCCGAGCAGATAGACCGGCGTGAAATAAAGCAGGTTCTGGACAGGGCCCACATTCGCAACCGGCCGATGGATCAGCAGCGCGACCACAAACAGCACGCCAACGACCGCAAGCTGGTGACGCAACCGCAGCTGCGTGAACCTCACATGCAGGGGCGCCATCGCGAACAACGTCAGCGCAAACGGAATGTACCAGTAGGCCATGGTCGCGGCGCCGCTACCCAGCAGGTACGACGTCATCTTGAAGGCAGCGAAGTCGCCACCGAAATTCGCGAGCACGACATCGCTGCATCCGATCGCCAGGGCGACGCATGACAGCACGATGTAAGGCACGAACAGGCGCTTGATCTTCTTCGTGACGAAAGCGCCGTAGTTAAAGCGGCTGACGAACACGTGGTGGAACAGATAGCCGGAAATGAAGACGAACATCGTCGTGCCGCCCGACAGCATGTTCCAAACGAACCGCTCCGGCAGCGTATCGACCGCCAGCGCGCCTAAAGCTGGCGTGTGACACAGGACCACCAGCACGATCGCGAGTGCGCGAAAGATGGCAAGCGACTGGAGATGCATTGCAGATGGTTCCCCCGCGCATCGCTATGCGAAGGGCGGACCACCTGACGAAGCTGCGTTGAGGTTATGTATTAAGCGGAGGACCTACTGCCTTAACAGAAGCTCGATCTGGTTGCCGTCCGGATCGGTCAGGAAAGCATAGCTCAGCCCCTCGCCCGATTTTGCGACAGGTCGCATCAGCTTGGCGCCGGCCGTGGTCGCACGTGCAATCGCCTTATCCATATCGGGCACTTCGAGGATCAGCGCGGCCATGCCGCCTGCGGCCGGGCCTTTCTTGTCGCGCGTCGCAATCACGATCGGCGTTGATTTCGAAGCCTTCGCCAATGCCGGGGTCGAGCCCGAATTAAGCACGATCTCCTTGAACGTGGCGGTATCAACCGGGCGTCGCGTTTCGGACATGCCGAAGGCTTCCGAATAGAACTTCGCCAGCGCATCGACGTCGGTCGCCAGCACGCGGATCGACCGCACGGTGATGCCCGTCTCCTGCGCGAAGGCAGGCGCGACAAGGCTAACTCCGCTCAGCGCGAGGCAGGCGGCGGCAATAACGGCTTTCATGAGTGTCTCTCCCGGTTTGGCGGCCCGTTCCAGCGAGCCAGCCTTGGGAGGTATCAGCGCATGTTTTGATGCGCTGGAAAAGTCAGAACAGCGGTTGCTGAGGCTGCTCGACCCGCTTGAAGGTGATGCGGCCGACTTCGTTGAGCATGGTGTTCTTGTCGACGAAGGAACGCACGGTGGTCGACAGCGGCTGGCCGTTCTCGTCGATGGTGAACAGCTTGAAGCGCTGCTTGTCGACGGCCTCGACACGATACCGGCCGGTCTGGGTGACAGGGTCCGCCTGTACGCCGCGGATCTCCATCTGGTTGCGGGTCAACCAGGATCCGTCCGTGTTGAAGATAGCCGTAATTTCCCCGCGCACGTCGCCGGACGACGTGTCAGCGTGCCACTCTCCTACGAGTGTACGCGAGAAATTGGCTGGGTTCGGCTTGGCGTTGAAGAACATCGTCCCATAGTCCCTTCAGGGAGCATGCCAGCACAGGCCAAGGCGCGCGCCAACTGCTTGAGTCAGTAACCGTGACCCGGGAAACACCCGGGAAAATGGCTTTACTCGTAGGGAATGTCCCACCCCATCGTTACTTTACGGTTGAATCTTACGGGTCCGACATGAATCGCACGCCGCTGGCATTTCCGTTTCCGAAGGGTTGCTGGTGATGGCGATAGCCGGTGGATGCCAGTGTGGCGCGGTGCGGTACGCCCTGCATGTGGACCAGCTTGAGAAGCCGCACGTCTGCCATTGCCGCATGTGTCAGAAGGCGACAGGCGGGCTGTTCGCAGCGCTCGCCGGATGCGCCAAGCCGAACATTGAATGGACGCGCGGCGAGCCGGCCTTCTTCGCCTCGTCCAACCTCGCCACACGCGGCTTCTGCCGTGACTGTGGCACACCGCTGAGCTTCACCTACAACGCGCCCGAAGCCCGCTTCTATGTCACAATCGGTTCGCTCGATGATCCGGAGCGCGCCGCCATCGAAATCCAGTACGGCCTTGAGTCGAAGCTTGGCTGGGTGCGTTTCTGCGAAGACGTGCCCGGCGAAGTGACAGCGAACGACGAAGCGTCCCGGCAGTTCTTCTCAAGCATGACCAGCAACCAGGCCTAGATCGAAATCGCGACGATGGTCGCTTCCGCCGCCCCGGCTTCGATCTCCTCGCCGACGCCCTTCCCCATCAGCTCGCGCGCCAGCGGCGACGTCCACGCGATCAGCCCCTTCGCGGGATCAGCCTCATCCTCGCCCACGATCCGGTAGCTCGAACGCCGCCCATCCGCGCGCAGGATGTTCACCGCCGATCCGAACGCCACTTCGTCCGATCCGGTTGGCGCAGGCTGCACCTGCGCGCTGTTGCGCCGGGCGGTCCAGTAGCGAAGCTCCCGTGCCGCACGCGCAGCGGCTTCCTTGTCCTTCGCGGCAATTGCCTCCGCATTGGCGCTGCTGTGCCGATCGATCTCGGCATCGATCATCGCCAGCCCCTCGGACGTCACCAGATTGGGGAATCCCGAAATCTCGCGATCCGGCAGCTCGAACGCGCCGTCGTCATCGGATTCCTTCGTGAAAGCCTTGCTCATGGCCTTGAATCTAGGGCCTCAACTGCGCCGCGCCTAATTCCTTACCCAGTCCTTGCCGGAACCCACGCGATCCGCCTGTCGGGATTGGTGTAATCCTGACCAAGATTCCCTATGTATGGGGCCTGTTCTGGAGTGCCCGCGTGGACGGCAAGCGCATTCTTCTCATCGTTGGCGGCGGCATCGCTGCCTACAAGTCGCTGGAGTTGATCCGGCTGCTTGCCAAGGAAGGCATTGCCTCGCGCGTCATCCTGACAAAGGCCGGCGCCGAGTTCGTGACGCCGCTCTCGGTCGGCTCGCTTTCGGGCGACAAGGTCTATCAGGAACTCTTCAACCTCACCGACGAATCCGAGATGGGCCATATCGAGCTGTCGCGCTCGGCCGATCTCGTCGTCGTCGCGCCCGCCACCGCAGACCTGATGGCCAAAGCCGCCAACGGCCTCGCCAACGATCTCGCCTCCACCACCCTGCTCGCCACCGACAAGCCGGTGCTGATGGCCCCCGCCATGAACGTCCGCATGTGGGAGCACGCCGCCACCAAGCGCAACGTCGCGCAACTGAAAGCCGACGGCGTCCACGTCATGACGCCCGATGTCGGCCCGATGGCCTGCGGCGAGTTCGGCCCCGGCCGCCTGCCGGAGCCCGAACGCATCGCGCAGGAAATCCGCAAGCTGCTTGCTCCGCCAAAAGGCGCAGGCCCGCTCGCCGGCGTCCGCGCCGTCGTCACCGCCGGGCCCACGCGCGAGCCGCTCGATCCCGTTCGCTTCATCTCGAACCACTCATCCGGCAAGCAGGGCTACGCGATCGCCGATGCGCTGGCCCGTCTCGGCGCCGACGTGCGCCTCGTCACTGGCCCGACCCAACTCGCCATCCCCGACACTGTCACCGGCGTCAAAGTCGAAACCGCCCTCGAAATGCAGGACGCGGTGAAGGCCAACTTCCCCGCGGACATCTTCGTCTCGGTCGCCGCTGTCGCCGACTGGCGCCCCGCGACCCGCGCGAAGACCAAGCTGAAGCTCAAGGGCGGCAAGGCCGACAATCTCGACCTCCAGCTCGTCGAGAACCCCGACATCCTGAAATCCATCGGCACGGCCAAGAAGGGCCGTCCGCGCCTCGTGGTCGGCTTCGCGGCCGAAACCAACGATGTCGAGAAGAACGCCCGCGCCAAGCTGGCCCGCAAAGGCGCTGACTGGATCGTCGCCAACGACGTATCAGGCGACGTCATGGGCGGGGCGGATAACGAAGTCCTACTCGTCACCAAGTCCGGCACGGATCACTGGCCACGCATGAGCAAGGCCGAAGTCGCCCTGAAACTGGCCGACCGGATCGCCCAGTCTTTCCAGAAAAAGAAGGCCAGCGCGGCGGAATAGCGCGGGCGCGGGATATGGCCTACAGAGCCGCCAAATCCTAGGTCAGGCTCATGATCCGCCACATCGTCTTTTTCACCCTGAAGGACCCGCAAGAGGCGCCGGAAATCATCGGCCATCTCAAGCGCTTGGGGACCATTCCGGGTTCGACCCTTTTCGAGGTCACGCAAAACCACAAGGCCGACCTGTACGGCAACGATATCGATGTGGTGGTCTATGCCGAGTTCCCGAACATCGACGCCCTGCATACCTACAAGAAACACCCGACCTATACGGACGTGACCAACACGGTTCGCCCCCGCCGCGAACTCCGCTTCGCCGCAGACGTCGAAGCCTGATCCATCTGTGGGTATCGGCGGGCAAAGCTCGCCCTCAGCCCGGCCACGGGCTAGTCATGAAGGCCTGATCGGAGCCTGCCCATGACCGTCACAATCCGCGTTGTCCCGCTGCCGCATTTCGAAGGCCTGGCTCTGCCCGCCTATGAAACCGCTGACGCCGCCGGCATGGATCTTCGCGCCGCCGTTGAAGATGCAGCGCCCGTCACGCTCGCCCCCGGCCAGCGCGCCATGATCCCCACCGGCCTCACCATCGCCCTGCCGCCGCTGCACGAAGCGCAAGTGCGTCCGCGCTCCGGTCTCGCCGCCAAACACGGCATCACCTGCCTCAACTCACCCGGCACGATCGACGCGGATTATCGCGGCGAGGTGAAGGTCATCCTGATCAATCTCGGCCAGGAACCCTTCGTCATCAAACGCGGCGAACGCATCGCGCAGATGGTCATCGCCCCCGTGACCCGCGCTTCGCTCGTGCAGGTCGAAACGCTTGACGAAACGGTACGCGGCGACGGCGGCTTCGGCTCGACGGGGCGCTAGCCCTTCAGGTCGAGCTGCGGCTTGGCCATGTCGGCGAGCAGGAAGTGCTCCGTATCGCTCACCGTATCGAGCCCGCCGAAATCGAACGCCGAGCGATCAATGATGATGTCGCGCGGCCGCAGCGGTCGCGACAGCTCCAGCCCCTCGAGCGACCGGCAGCGCGAGAACGCCACATAGGCCTGCCCATGCGCGAACATCCCGCGGTCGAAGTCGATGAACACGCGATCCAGCGTCATGCCCTGGCTCTTGTGGATCGTCGTCGCATAGGCGAGCCGCAGCGGCAGCTGTTTGAACGATCCCACGACTGATCGCGACACAGACTTCGAGTTCGCATCGAACTCGTAGCGGAATTTCTCCCACGCCTGCTGCGCGATGCGGTGCGTTTCGCCGTTGATCTTCACATAGCAATCGCTCTCGCCCAACCCCTGCACCACGCCGAGCGAGCCATTGACCCACCGCCCCGAAGGATCGTTGCGGATCATCATCACGCGCGCGCCGGCCTTCAGCTCCAGCACTTCCTCGGTCGGAAAAGCTTTCGGCTCGAAATTGCCTTCCAGCGCCGCCGTATATCCCCGCGCCGGCCCAGGCAGCTCGGCCAGCCGCAACTGGTTGATCTTCCACGCTGCCGCATTGTTCGGCGTCAGCACCACATGCGTGATGCTCGCCTCTGCCGACGGCCGATCCGACACCCGCGTCTTCAGCACCTCTTCGTCGTCAACGCTCAGCCGCCCGCTGCGCAGGCTGTTGAGGATGCGGATGAAGACCTCGTCCTCCTGCCGGAAGATTCGCTTCAATGCCGCCAGCCGGAACTGCCCCGCAACAAACCCGGGCGCCTTGAAGAACCACGCGCCGCCATAGCTCTCTTCAAGGATGTGCTCGACATCAGCGCCCACTACCGGCGGCAATTGATGCAGATCGCCCGACAGGATCATCCGCACGCCGCCGAACGGCCGCTTGTCGGCGCGATTCAGTCGAAGAGAGTTGTCGATCGCCTGCATCATGTCGGCGCGCACCATCGACACCTCGTCGATCACCATCGTCTCGATGGCTTTCACCAGCCGCTGGTTCCGGATCTTCTTGGTGTCGCCCGTATCCAGCAGACGCGGCGGGAAATTGAAGAAGGAGTGGATCGTCTGCCCGCCAACATTCACCGCCGCCAGCCCCGTAGGCGCCAACACCACCGCCTTGTCCAGCGAGTTGAAGATCAGCTGGCGCAGAAGCGTGGTCTTCCCGGTGCCCGCCCGGCCCGTCAGGAAGATATTGCGCCTGCCCTCCACGATCTCATCGACCAGCGGCGCATACACATTGGATGTGGGCTCAGTCGTCACCAGCTATGCCAACGCAGCCGGGCCAGCGCGGAACGACATTGTACAAGGGATGCGGCCATGGTTTCTGCTCCGGGAGGATCGAGCGAACATGAGTCTAGCCCCCGAGCAACTGGAACGCTACGCCCGGCACATAATGCTGCGCGAAATCGGCGGTCCCGGGCAGCGAAAGCTTCTGGATAGCCACGCTGCCGTGGTCGGCGCAGGCGCCCTCGGTGGCCCCGTGGCGACTTATCTTGCCGCAGCCGGGGTCGGACAGCTCACCTTGATCGATGATGATTCTGTCTCGCTGTCGAACCTCCAGCGTCAGACCCAGTTCACCACGCCCGAAGTCGGTCGCCCCAAAGGCGAAGCGTTGGCCGAGCGGCTGGGCGCTCTCAACCTCGACACACGGGTCACGGTCAAACAGACGCGCCTCACCGCCAATAACGCACGTGATCTCCTCGCCGGCGCAGACATCGTGCTCGACGGCACCGACAGCTTCACCACGCGCTTCGACGTGAACGCCGCCTGCCACGATCTCGGCTTAGCTCTCGTCTCCGGCGCCGTCGGCCGCTGGAGCGCGCAGCTCTCCGTCTTCAAGTCTGGTCTGACGAAAGCGAAGCCGCCCGCCGAACGCCTGCCCTGCTATCGCTGCTTTGTGCCCGACATGCCCGAGACGGAAGAGACCTGCGCCATGGTCGGCGTCATTGGCCCGCTTACCGGCATCGTCGGCGCCCGCATGGCGCTGGAGGCCGTGAAGGAAATCGCCGGCGCCGGCCAGTCCATGGCCGGCCGCGTCTGGCTTTACGACGGTCTCAGCGGCGACAGCCGCACGATCAAGCTGTCCGCCGATCCGGCCTGTCCGATTTGCAGCTGATCTACTTCTTCAGTTCGTTGTAGATCACGGTGACATAGGCATCGTCCGTGATGAAGCCGCCCTGTCCGAAGCGTGGCGTCCATTGCGCCAGCGGCTTCGCCGCGATCGCCTCTTCCAGCGTCTTGCCGGATTTCACCAGCGCCTCAACCGCCGCCCGCGCGCCCTTGTGCATGTCGAGCGCGGCCTGAAGATCAGCCTTGGTCGCCAGCTCGCCATGGCCCGGGATCACCTTGGTGTTCGGCCCCGCGATCGAAACCGCCTTCTCGATCGCCGCGATGAAGCCCGCCTGCGTGCCGCCCGAGCCGGTGTCCACGAACGGATAGCGATCCTTCATGTAGGTATCGCCCGTGTGCAGCACGTCCGCCTCGACGAAGTAGATCAGCGTATCGCCGTCCGTATGCGCCGGCAGCGGCGCGCGAATGGCGCGGATCGTCTGTCCGTTGAGATGGAAGTCGATGCCCTCGACAAACGTCACCACCGGCAGCGCCACTTTCGCGGCAGGCACAGTCGGCGCGCCACGCGACTGGGAGGGAATCTCACCCGTCAACCGCTTGCGGATCTTGTCGCTCGCAAAGATCGTCGCTCCGGCCTTGCCGAATACTTCGTTCCCGCCGGCATGGTCGAAGTGCCAGTGCGTGTTGATCAGGTATTTCGGCTTGCCCTGGGTCAGCTCCTCGATCTTCGCGAGATTGACCTCCGCATTGGTCGCGTACTGGTCGTCGATCAGGAACACACCGTCGGCGCCCACGCTGACGCCGAGATTGCCGCCCTGTCCAATCAGCATCGACACGCCTGAGCCGAGTTCAACGACCCGCGCAAACGCTTGCGTGTTCGGCGCAGGCGTCGCCGCCGCTGGAGGCGCCGCTGCTGCAGCCGGGGCAGCCGTCACCACAGGCGCCGCCGGAGCAGTCGCTTCAGTCGTCGCGCAAGCCGCCAGAGCCAGCGCCGCAACACTCGTGAGAAGAAGAACCCGCATCGTCATCCCCCTACTTCTTCAGACCGTTATAGAGCACCGTCGTGAAGCGCTCTTCATTGATGAAGCTCCACGCAAACGCCTTCCACGGCGTCAGCGGCTTCTTCGCAATCGTCTGCGCCAGCGTGTCGCCCGCCTTGATCCGCGCTTCGATCGCCTTGATGGCGCCCTCCAGCATCGCGATCTGCTTCGCCAGATCAGCCTTCGTCGCGATCTCGCCATGGCCCGGAATGATGCGGGTCTTGTCGTCCACCATCGCGTAGATCTCTTTCATCGCCGCGAGATAGCCCGTCACCGATCCGCCCGAGCCAAGGTCGATCACCGGGAACAGTCCGTTGAACAGGATGTCACCCGTGTGAAGAATGTTCGGCTCCACGAAGCGCACGATGGAATCCCCATCCGTGTGCGACGACTGCATCTTCGTCACCACGATCTGCGAACCATTGAGATGGAAATCCACGCCCTCGTGGAAAGTGATCACCGGCCATGCCGGCGCGGGCGATGCCGCCGCGGGCTTCCCATCCAGCCCGAGCGACTGCACCTCGCCCGTCAAACGCTTCCGCACATTCTCATGCGCAAAGATCATCGCGCCCGCCTTCGCGAATGTCTCGTTCCCGCCGGCATGGTCCGAATGCCAGTGCGTGTTGAGCAGATAGCGCGGCGCGCCCTTGGCGATCTCTTCCACCTTGGCGAGGTTCGCCGCCGCCGTGTTGGCGTACTGGTCGTCGATCACGAACACGCCGTCCGGCCCTGCCGACACGGCGATATTCCCGCCCACGCCAAAGATCACCTGGATGCCGCCACCCATATCGGTGACTTTCGGCGCCGGCGGATTGTTCTGTGCAACCGCCAGTGGCGCAGCAATGCTTGCGAACGCGACGGCAAGTCCGATGGCGACACGCTTCATGCCGACCTCCCCCTGATGTTTTCACCAGAAGACGCCCAGCCGCGCGCCCTTTCAAGCGAAAAACGCTAAGCATTGCGAACACCCACGCTCACGCTACGGTCCCGCCATCGACGGATGGGAGAGCCGCAGATGAAATCGAAAATCCTTGCCGCTACCGCGCTTCTCGCGCTCGCCGCGTGCAGCGCCTCCAACGCGGGCGCGCCCTCCCACACCTTCAGCGCAGAAATCCGCCGCACCGCCTACGGCGTCCCACACATCAAGGCCGACGACTTCGGCGGGATTGGTTTCGGCTTCGGCTACGCCAGCGCGCAGGACAATCTCTGCGAAATCCTCGACCGCATGATGACCGTCCGCGCCGAACGCGCCCGCTATCTCGGCCCCGGCAAGGACGACGTTAACATTGCCAGCGATCTCTACCACCAGCGCGTCAACCAGGCGGGCGACGCGGAGAAACTTCTCGCTGGTCCCGCCTCCTCCGTCGACACACCTTCGGAAGACGCACGCGCCATCGCCGCCGGCTATGTCGCCGGCCTCAACAAATTCATCCGCGAGAAAGGCGCCGCGATCACCGATCCGCGTTGCAAGGGCCAGCCATGGGTGAAGCCGATCGATGAGATCGACTTCTGGCGCCACATGTATGTCGGCCAGACCATCGACGGCTTCATCGCCCCCACTACCAGCGCCGCCCCGCCCTCCGCCGAACGCGCCTCACTCAGCCGCGACGCGTACATCAACGAAGTCGATCTCGGCTCGAACGCCTATGGCCTCGGCCGTGAAGTGACCAAGGGCGGCAAGGGCATGGTGCTCGGTAACCCGCACTATCCGTGGGATGGCCCCAACCGCTTCTACCGCACGCACTTCATCATCCCGGGCAAACTCAATATCGTCGGCGTCTCCTACATCGGCATGCCGCTGATCCGCATGGGCCACACCGACAGCATCGCGTGGAGCAACACCGTCTCCACCGCCAAGCGCTTCGGCTATTACGAACTCACCCTCGATCCCGCCGACCCGACCAAATACATCTATGAAGGCCAACCGGTCGCCATGGATCGCACCGAGGTGACGGTGCAGGTCCTGCGCGATGGCAAGCTGCAGCCCGAAACCCGCACGCTCTATTCCACGCGCTGGGGCAATGTCGTCTCGTCGACCACCTACCCGTGGACCGCGACCACCGCCTTCGCCCTGCGCACGCCCCGCGTCGGCCTGCGCGATGTCGACCAGTACATGGCCGTCTGGCAGTCGAAGTCCGTGCGCGAGCTGCAGACCGCGCTCGGCAAATACCAGTCCTACCGCTTCAACACGACTGCCGCCGATTCGACCGGCGAAACGCTCTATGGCGATCTCGGCATGATCCCGAACGTGCCGCGCGAGCTTGCCGATGCGTGCTCGAAATCCGACTTCGCCCGCCAACAATGGACGAAGGAACGCGTCGCCGTGCTCGACGGCTCACGCGCCGCCTGCGACTGGAAGACCGATGCAGACGCCTCCGCCCCCGGCGTCTTCGGCCCCACCGCCTCGCCCCATCTCTTCCGCACCGACTACGTCACGCAGAGCAATGACAGCTACTGGCTGACCAACCCGGCCCAGCCGCTCACCGGCTACAGCCCGATCTGGGGCGACGAAGCCACTGCCCGCTCCCTGCGCACGCGCCTCGGCCTGATCCAGGTCGCAGACCGCGTCGCCGGAACCGACGGCCTGGGCGAACCGAAGTTCGACATCGGCACGCTGCAGAAGATCATGTACGGCAACCGCCACTACGGCGCAGAGCTCGTGCAAAAGGATCTCGCGAAGATCTGCATGATCTCCGCCCGGCCCAACATTCCCGCCGCCTGCAAGGCAATTGCGGAATGGGATGGCAAGGTCGATCTCGACAGCCGCGGCGCCCACCTCTTCCATCTCTTCGCTGAAAACGGCGGCCTGAAATTCAAGGTCCCGTTCGATCCGAAGAACCCGGTCAACACGCCCAACACGCTGGACACGTCAGACCCGAAAGTCCTCGAAGCCTTCGCCAAGGCCGTCGACAAGCTCACCGAAATGGAAATCCCTGCCAACGCCCGCCTCGGAGACGTACAACGCGAAACCCGCGGTGAAGAACGCATTCCGATCCATGGCGGCGCCGGCCCGGAAGGCGTCTTCAACGTCATCACCGTCGAAGACCTCGAACCCAAACTCGGCTGGACCAGCATCCGCCACGGCGCAAGCTGGATCATGACGACGGAGTTCACCGCCAACGGCCCGGTCAGCCAGGGCATCCTCACCTACTCGGAATCCACCGACGAAACCTCGCCGCACCACTCCGACCAAACGCGCCTCTACTCCCAGAAGGGCTGGGATGACCTGCGCTTCACGGACGAAGCAGTCGAAGCCGGAACGGAAAGCCGCGAGACGATCAGCGAGTAGGCACGCGCCTACTTGATCTCTTCGGCCAGGCAGCCGTCGCCATCGAAGGTGACGTCTTCGACGCGCCCGCCGCCCATCACGAAGCGGGTCGAGCATGTCGAGCGATTGACGCGCGGCGGTTGCCACACCGGGAACGTCTCTTCGATCGTCTCGGTCTTCTGCTTGCCGTCCTTGTCGGTGAAGGTGCGTTTCACCTGGCGCGTCTCGTCGCGATAATATCCGGCCTGCTCGTCCACCGTCGTCTTGGTGTAGCTCCACATCTCGCGCCCGTTCGACATGTTCGAGCGGTTCTGCGGCGCGCCCCAGCGCATCATGACGTCATCGGTGGAGCGGCCAATCTCCATGCTCATGTGCTGGCGATAGCCTTCCTCCGTCGCGCATGCAGTCAGCGCCATCGCGGAAACGCCGATCGCGGCGAAGGCGAACATACGGCCAGTACGAATAAGATTCATCGTCCCACTCCAGATCCACACCTCGGATCATCCCCGACCCCGGCTGAACGCAGATTGAATGACAGCTTGGGTTGGAGCGCAAACGAAAACCAGCCCCGGCGGTTTGCCAGGGCTGGCGATTTCGAAACAACGATGTGACAGGCCGGGCTAGTTCGACCGGAGCCCTGCGGGATCGGACGGCTTCGGCAGATCCAGCGACGGCGCGCTATTCGTCACCGCAGGCGCAGGCGTCGCGGCCGGAGCCAGCGGCACAGGTTGCGGCGCCGGGATCGGCTGCGAGTATTGAGGCGGCGGCACATAGGGCTGCGGCGTCGGCGGAGGTGTCGGCGTGTAGGTCGACGGCGTCGTCACAACTGGCGTTGCCGGCACAGGCGCAGCAGCGACCGGAGCAACCGGCGCCGGAGCTGCCGGCATCGGCTGGCCATTCCCGCGCGAGGGCGAAGACGTTAGGTCCGAACGAATGAAAGCCTTCTGCCCGTTCTTGAGAACGACCTGATACCAGTTCCAGTCAGACAGCCGCGCAATGCCGACCACGTTCAGCACATGCCCCGTGCTGCCGCTCGACAGCACCTGCGTCTGCGGCGTCGAGAAAGGCTCGGCGCGCAACCGCACGCCCGTACCCTGAATGGTGATGGGCGCGCCCGGCGGCGCGAACGGCTCAACCGTATAGCTCGCATGCGAAACAACCGGCTGGCCCGGAACCTGAGCCACGGCCACGCCGCCAAGCCCAGTGGCAGCGCCCAGCGCTGCAACGAAAACTGCCGAAACAACAATGCGCATCGGTTTCATCCACTCAACTCCAGTTCAGCCTGACGCCTTACCGGACCCGCCCTTAACCTCACACAACAGCGCGGCCAAACAATGGCGCAACTACAGCAACGCGCTGTCGCCATCGCGCCAGCCGCGCGGCAACCGGTTAAGAAAATCGTTTCGGCAGAACGCGATGCGCGCCGCTTACAGCATAGCAGGGATGACGCGATCTGGCGGCTTGTGGCCGTCAGCGAAGGTCTTGATGTTGATGATCACCTTCTCGCCCATGTCGACGCGACCCTCGAGCGTAGCCGAGCTCATGTGGGGCAGCAGCACCACATTGCGCAGCGCCTTGAGACGCGGGTTCACGTTCGGCTCGTTCTCGAACACGTCGAGACCGGCGCCGGCAATCTCATTGCCTTCCAGCGCACGGATCAGCGCCGCCTCGTCGACGACTTCGCCGCGCGCCGTGTTCACCAGATACGAGTCCGGCTTCATCAACTTGATGCGGCGCGCGCTCAGCAGGTGGAACGTCGCCGGCGTATGCGGGCAGTTCACCGACACGAAGTCCATGCGCGCCAGCATCTGGTCGAGGCTCTCCCAGTACGTGGCCTCAAGCTCTTCGCTCACCTGCTGACGCACCGGCTTGCGGTTGTGATAGTGGATCTGCAGGCCGAACGCCTTGGCGCGGCGCGCAACCGCGGTGCCGATGCGGCCCATGCCGATGATGCCGAGACGCTTGCCGTAAATCCGGCGGCCCAGCATCCAGGTCGGCGACCATCCGGTGAACTGGCCCGACTGCATGGCGGCAACGCCATCCACGATGCGACGCGGCACGGAGAGGATCAGCGCCATCGTCATGTCGGCGGTGTCTTCGGTCAGAACGCCCGGCGTGTTGGTCACGGTGATGCCGCGCGAGACGCAGGCATGCACATCGATATTGTCCACGCCCACGCCGAACTGCGCGATCAGGCGAAGCCGGTCGCCTGCACGCGCCAGCGTGCGGCCATCGATCTTGTCGGTCACGGTCGGCACCAGCACGTCGCAGCGCGTGGCGGCGTCCGCCAGCTGCTCGATCGTCATCGGCGTATCCGTCGTGTTCAACTCGACGTCGAACAGCTCGCTCATCCGCGTTTCGACCGGCTCGGGCAGCCGGCGTGTCACGATCACCTTCACCTTGGGGCGGGAGATAGGCATGT
Organism: Hyphomonadaceae bacterium; assembly: GCA_965229115.1. Lineage (GTDB taxonomy): Bacteria > Pseudomonadota > Alphaproteobacteria > Caulobacterales > Hyphomonadaceae > UBA7672. The sequence goes on from CBDDIR010000003.1 coordinate 3,800,595, forward strand.
GGCGGAGCGTTCCTTTTGTTCCAGGCGCGCGGGCTTCCCCGTCTCGCCATTTATCGCGGTGTAGCAAGGCGTTTGGTTGGGGCCAACCGGCTCGCGGCCCTCAGACCGTGATTCCCTGCGACAGGATACCCGAATGGCGAACGCAGGATTCACCCAATTTATCGCGCGTGGTTAAGCGCGCTTTCACCACCCCGTGTTTTGGTCGGCCTTCTGCTTTCCATTGACGGGGAAATGCCGCGCCGTGAGCGAAAAACGCCTTCGCCTCATCACTTTTCTGGCTGTTGCGCAGATTTTCGGCGCCGCCGCGGCGCATGCCCAAACCCAGCTGACCCCCGGCAGTTTCAAGGCCTACGCCCCGGAGGCGATGGAGCCCCGGGTGAGCGATTTCTCGGGCAAACCCGTCCCCCGTTACGCCAGCTTGCGGCATGACACGGTCAACGGCCGGTCCGGCCCCAGCCTCGATTACCCCATCCGCTGGACATACGAACGCGCCGGCCTGCCGGTCGTTATCGTCCGCGAGAGCCAGGACTGGCGGAAAATCCGCGATCCGATGGGCGACGAGGTCTGGGTCAACAAATCCCAGCTTGCCGGCGAACGGACGACCATGACGACTGACGCCGGTTCGATCTTCCGCGAAGCCAACCCGCGGTCAGCCCATATTGCCCGCTTCCAGGCCGGCGCGGTGCTCACCCTGGGCGATTGCGCGGGCTCCTGGTGCAAGGTCGAGGCGGAGGGCCACAAGGGCTATGTCCGCCGCGCCCAGCTCTGGGGCATCGACCCGCTGACCGCCGCTCCCGGAATCCACTAGGATTTTGCTGCACCTGCGGTGGTTAAGCTGCGCTTGAGCCCCCTATGCCCCCGTGTTAACCGGCCCACACCTTTCGGAGTGGCCGATGCCCCAATCCCCCCACGACTTCCACAAGCCGCAGTCCTCATACAGCTATGAGGACCTGCTCAAGAGCGGCCGGGGGGAGCTTTTCGGACCGGGCAACGCCCAGCTGCCGACCCCGCCCATGCTGATGCTGGACCGGATCAAGGAAATCACGCTCGACGGCGGTGCAGCAAAACGCGGCCATATCGTTGCGGAACTCGATATCCATCCCGATCTCTGGTTCTTCAAATGCCACTTCCCGGGGGATCCCGTGATGCCGGGCTGCCTGGGTCTTGATGCAATGTGGCAGCTGGTCGGCTTCTGGCTCGGCTGGTCCGGTTCGCCCGGCAGGGGCCGCGCGCTGGGCGTCGGCGAGTGCAAGTTCACCGGCCAGGTCACGCCGGACAAGAAGCTGGTGCGCTACGAGATCGAGATCCGCCGCGCGATTCGCTCGCACCTGACGATGGGCATCGCTAACGGGACTGTGTTCCTGGATGGCGAAAAGATTTACGAGGCCAAGGACATGAAAGTTGGCTTGATCGCGCCTGCCGCGTAAAACCTGAACCGCTAGATACCGCCAGGCGGCGCCGCCGCCTGGTCCAAGATGGAGCTGGAACACATGGCCGCTAACGGCCCGGATATTCGCCGCGTTGTCGTCACCGGAATGGGGATCGTCTCCTCCATTGGCGACACGATCCGCGAAGTCTCTGACAGCCTGAAAATCGGCAGGTCCGGCATCACGTTCAGCCAGGACTACGCCGACAAGGGCTTCAAGTCCCAGGTCTATGGCAAGCCGAACGCAAATCCGGCCGACCATGTCGACAAGCGCGCGATGCGCTTCATGGGCGACGGCGCCGGCTGGTGCCACATGGCGATGACGCAGGCGATCGCAGACGCCGGCCTCGAGCAGAGCCACATCACCAACCCGCGCACCGGCCTCATCGTCGGCACCGGCGGCCCGTCCACCCGCGCGATCGTCGAAGCCGCGGACTCGACCCGCGAAAAAGGCTCGCCCCGCCGCGTCGGCCCGTTCGCCGTTCCCAAGGCCATGTCGTCGACCGCCTCGGCGACGCTCTCGACGCTCTTCAAGATTCTCGGCGTGAACTATTCGATCTCGTCGGCCTGCACGACCTCGCTGCACTGCGTGGGCGCTGCTACCGAACAGATCCAGTGGGGCAAGCAGGACGTGATGTTCGCCGGCGGCGGCGAAGAACTCGACTGGACGCTCTCGGCCCTGTTCGACGGGTTAGGCGCCATGTCGTCCAAGTACAACGCCGAACCGCACCGCGCCTCGCGCGCCTTCGATGCTGACCGCGACGGCTTCGTCATCGCCGGCGGCGCAGGCATGCTGGTGCTGGAAGAATACGAACACGCCAAGCGCCGCGGCGCGACGATCTACGGCGAAGTGGTCGGCTATGGCGCGACCTCCGATGGCCACGACATGGTCGCCCCGTCGGGCGAAGGCGCTGCCCGCGCCATGCAACTCGCCATGGCGCAAGCCGGCGGCGCACCCGACTACCTCAACCCGCACGCCACCTCGACGCCGGTCGGCGACGTGAAAGAGCTGGAAGCCGTCCGCGCCGTGTTCGGCCAGGAAGCCTCCGACCAGCCGATGATCTCCTCCACCAAGTCGATGACCGGCCACTCGCTCGGCGGCGCCGGCGTGCAGGAGCTGATCTACTCGCTGATCATGATGAAGGAGAAATTCGTCGCTCCTTCCATCAACATCGACAAGCTGGATCCGCTTGCCTACGGCGTGAACATCATCCGTGAAGCCCGCGAAGCGGTCATCAAGATGGTGATGTCCAACTCCTTCGGCTTCGGCGGCACCAACGGTTCGGTGATGGTCGCGAAGGTCTAGGCGACCTCCGCACGAAACCGCGCGCTACGATCTGCGTTGAAACATCATGGCGACACGTCCGACGTACACCATGCCCGCCGATGTCCGCGCCGCTCTAAAAGCCGGCAAGGTCGAAGCTGACTACAAGGCGCGACCGCATTATCAGCGTAACGACTATGTCGGCTGGATCGCTCGCTCCAAGCTGGACGCCACGCGTGACAAGCGCATCAAGCAGATGGTTGCCGAGCTAAAAAAGGGCGGCGTCTATATGGGCATGAAGCACGCGCCCAGCGCCAAAGGCTGAGCGCGCGCCACCAAGCCTAGCTCCGCTTCTGCGCTTCCATCTGCGCCATCTGTCCGCGCTCGATCTCGGCAGCTTCAGGACCGAAATCCTCCGGCGTCCACACCGGACGAATCTCGACGAACTCGCCTGCCGGACACGGCGCCTGACGCGCCCAGCCCACCGCTTCCTCAAGCGAGGCGCACTCGATGATCCAGTAGCCGCCCAGCACTTCCTTGGTCTCGGTGAACGGCCCATCCACCACGAGTGTCTTGCCGCCGCCCTGATACTTCACCCGCGCGCCATGACGCGTCGGCTTCAACCCTTCCCCGCCCAGCATGACGCCTGCGTCCACCAGGCGTTGGTTGAACGCCATCATGTCTTGAAGAAGCTTCTGCCCCTCCGGGCCTTCCGGCACTGGCGATTTCTCGGTCTCGGCATCAGGGCCGGGATACATCAGCATGACAAAGCGCATCGGTTTCTCCTTGTTCCGCCCAGAGGACGGAGCAGCGAAACCCGATCCTACATTTTTCACGCAGGATTTTTGAAGCGTCTCACAGCGTTGTCAGGCGTAACCTCAATTACCGAACGTCCCGCCGGAATTCTGCTCGATCGGCGGCGCCGCGACCCCCGCCGGCGGGATGAACTTCACATTTGTCCGGAACGCCGCCTTGCCATCCGGCAGTACATCCATGTCGGTCGTGTTGATGAACACGCCCATCGGCGCGAGCGAGTGGAAGCTGTCGCCCTCGACTCCGAACGCATAGCAGACCGCCACCACATTCACGCGCCCGCTCTTGGCGCCCTTGGCCAGCGCCTCGTCCAGCCCTTCAAGTGCGGCGCGATTGAGGATCTCGAAAATGTACTCGCTCGACAGGTTCTCTCCGGACGCGCCTGTCTGGAAAGCATTGGTCATCAGCACCACCTGCTGGCCCGCCTCCGTCTGGAACATCACGTCGACCTGCGCGCGAACCGAAATGCCGTTCTCCGACGGCGCATCCCACGGCACATCCCGGAACACCTGCGCGCTTGCGGCCGGCGTCGCAGCCAGCAGGAGAACGCCGGACGCAAGACCAGCGGCAAACGCCCGCGCGGGTATCCGCGACGTATATGACTTCGACGACATGGATTGATCTCCGGCGACCGTTCCCACCTGCAGGCCAACCTTTTCGCCGCGCCGTCGCAAAATCATGCCGCGTGGCCTGCGATTTCGTCGCAAATTGTCGTGGAAGCCGCCCGCTCAGAAATTCGGTAGGGCGACACGCTTGAGATCGCGCCGGATCTGCATCCGCGCATGCACCGCCGTCCCATAACTGACCGCCGCATAGATAAACGCCACGCCCAGCCCGACCGAGAACAGGATCGCAGGCGACCTTCCCGCCTCCATCCGCGCAAGATCGTAGATAACCGCCAACGCCCACATCACGCCGATCACCCCGATCAGCACCGGCACAATCACCAGCCCCCGCCGATCCATCTCCACGATCCAGTCCACACCCGACAGGAACGGCCGCAGCGCGCCATGCTTCCGCGCGCGGGCCCGCGTCATCAGCCGCATGATGCTCTTGTCGCCCGGCGCCAACCGCAACGCCTCCAGCGCCAGCTCGTACGCATCCAGCGGCTGCTTGCGCGCCAGCGCACACTCCGCAAGAATCTGGAATGAGTTCGGCATAGTCGGATCAAGCTGCATCGCGCGTTGCGCCAGCTCAGCCGCAGCATCGTAGTTCCACTCACGCAGCCGCAGATGCGCAACATTGATCAGCTCATACGGACTGCTCGCAAAGCGCTCGGCATCGTCAATCAGGTCACGCGCCGCCGCGAAATGATTGAGCCGCTTCAGGCCCTTCGCCTTGCGATACTCCTCCGAGTTGAAGCGAGCGATCGCCAGACTGAACAACGCATCGGAATCATCCGGGCTATCGCTCGCAATGTCTTCCGCCAGCCTCAGCTGCTCTTCGCGCGACGCCTTGTCCTTGCCCGCCTTCTGCAGCGCGTAAGCCAATGTCGAGCGCACCAGCAGATCGTCAGGCTCCACCGCCGAAGCAGCACGCGCCATCTCCAGCGCTTCCTGCTTCTGCGCCTTGCCCTCCTCCTCCAGCCTGCATCGCGCCAGCAAGGCCAGCGCCCGCGCATCATTCGGATTGGATGTCAGCATCGTCCGCAGACGCGTCTCCGCGCCGCGTATATTCCCCGCACGCATCAGCGCGATCGCTGCTTGCTCGCTGGCGGCCCGCTCGAAGCCGTCCATCGTCGCCGCCTATTTCGAATGCTTGTCGAGGAAAGCCGTCACGTCGTCATACAACCCGCCCTCATTCGAATACTTCGCATAGTTGCGAGCCTGCGAAAGCCATTCGAGCGTCGTCGGCTTGCGCGAGCGCGCAGCCTCCGTCAGGTGCTTCTGCTTGATCGGCGCAATCTCTCCGCTGTCGAGGCTTTCCTCGATGGCAAAGTCGCACGCCTCCTCGATCAGCCCGACGAGATCAGCGCCCGAAAAGCCGGACGTCGCCTCAGCAATCGGCGCAAGGTTCACCGTCTCCTGCGGACGATCCTTCATCGCCATGCCGAGAATGGCGAGGCGTGCTTCCTTGTCTGGCGGCGGAATGAAGATCACGCGATCAAACCGCCCCGGCCTGCGGAACGCTGTATCGATCGCCCACGGCACGTTGGTGGCGGCGAGAACGAGAATGCCATCATTGCTGGCGTTCACCCCGTCCATCTCATTGAGGAAGGTCGACACCAGACTCGCGCCATGATCGGCATGGCCGAACCGTCGCCGCGCCGCCAGCGCCTCGATCTCGTCGAAGAACAACACAGCCGGCTTCTCGCCACGCGCATTCTCGAACGCATTCGCCAGCCGCTTCTCCGACTGGCCGATATACATATCCAGCACTTCGGCGATCTCGATCGAGATGAAGCTCGCGCCCACCTCACCCGCCGTCGCCCGCGCGATCATCGTCTTGCCGCAACCGGGAGGACCATACAGCAGCACGCCGCCGCCAGCCTTGCGCTTGAACTTCGAGAACAGCGAAGGATTGCGGAAGGGCTGGATGATCTTGCGCGAAATATCTTTCTTCACTTCATCCAGGCCGCCCACATCAGCAAACGTCTTCGCCTCGCGCCCCGTCCGATTGACCGGCGCATCGCCATCATCCTGCACCGGCGCCGCGCGCCCGCCCCGCAGGTTGAACACATTGTTCGTCGACGCCGCCTGCTTCGGCGCCAGCGCCGCATCCAGATGCTCATCGCGCAGCGACGGGTCGCCCGCCACGCCGGCGCTGTAAGCCTCCGCCGCTTCTCCCGTGCGACCATCGTCCAGCAGGATACGGGCGCGCGCGACGCACAGCTTGGGCGCATCACCCATCACCCAGCGCAGGGCCGCCTGCGGCGCGCCGCCATCATCCAGGAACTCGGACGCCATCACGCGGGCGTCGACGTCATACTGGGCGGGTTCCACGGTTGCGAGCCACCGGGCAGCCTCCTCCGGCTCCACCGACTCCTCTGCCGCCCGGATAACCGCCCGCAGCAGACCGCTTTTTCCGGGCGCCAGGCTGGCCGCTTCGATCAGATCGCCGAGTTCGCTCAACTTCCCACCCTTTTGTATGCCAGACTGATCTTAGGCGGCCCCGTCGCAGGGGCAATGCTTGACTGGTCCTGCGCACACCCCTACCCCGCGAACATCATAGAAGGAGCGCCCACATGGCCGACTGGACCTTCCCGCAAGGCGACCTGATGAAGGGCAAGCGCGGGCTCATCATGGGCGTCGCGAACGACAAGTCGATCGCCTGGGGCATCGCCCAGCAGCTGGCGGCCCAGGGCGCCGAAATGGCCTTCACCTATCAGGGCGAAGTTCTGGAGCGCCGCGTGCGCCCGCTGGTCGAAAGCATCGGCATGAGCACGATGATCTCGGCCGACGTGACCAACGACGCCGAAATGGACTCAGCCTTCGCCCAGCTGAAGGAAAAATACGGCACGATCGACTTCATGGTCCACGCCATCGCGTTCGCCGGCAAGGAAGAGCTGCAGGGCTCCTTCGTCGCCAACACCACCCGCGAGGGCTTCCGCCGCGCGATGGATATCTCGGTGTTCTCATTCGTCGACGCCTCGCGCCGCGCCTCGGAAATCATGAACCCGGGCGGCTCGATCGTCTCGATGACCTATCTCGGCGCAGAGCGCGTCGTCCCGTCCTACAACGTGATGGGCGTCGCCAAGGCCGGCCTCGAAGCTGCCACGCGCTACGCTGCGCGCGACCTCGGCACCAAGGGCATCCGCGTGAATGCGATTTCGGCTGGCCCAATGCGCACGCTGGCAATGGCTGGCATCAAAGGCGGCAAGACGCTGATGAGCACCGGCCGCGACTGGTCGCTTCTGAAGGAGGACACCTCGATGGAGGGCGTCGCCGGTTGCGCGCTGTATCTGCTCTCGCCGCTCGGCCGCTCGATCACCGGCGAAGTCATCCACGTCGACGCAGGCTTCCACATCGTGGGCGTGCCCGACATTCAGGAAGGCGGCGCTTAAGCGCGCCTCAGGCAGTAAGCGGCGCGTAAGCGCCTGCCGAGAAAAGAGTAGAGTTGGGGCCTGGCGCCCCACTCATTCGATTACTGGGAATCTGCGAGCGTGTAGGATGCGAGCGTGCCCTCATGGGCCGTCGTCATCGCCTGGCTTGCGGCTTTCATCACCCAGCCATCGGGCGCCGTAAGCGCCATCATCACGCCCATCGCAAGCGCGACCATCCCCGTCGTCCCCAGTGCGACAATCATCAGGTTGCGCAATCCGTCACGCTTCTGGGCATCACGATCCAGAACGTTGTCGTTATGCGCTGTCTGCTGATGGCTCATTCTTTTCTCCTCACCTTCGACCGGCATTTCGCCGTGCCGAGCTACGCCCGAAAGCGTCTGTACGATGTGAGCGGCTGACCGCATGGCTCACGTCGAATTTCAGTCACGAGCTTTGCGTGCCCGCGCAGGGAGGAGACTCGTTGGGGAGGGAGGCCGTTTTGACGTTTACGTCTTCAGGCTCTGTAGGTGTAATCTAACTCGCGCAAACGCGAGCGGCAATCACCGCTCTGCGATTCACGACGGAGACTGTGCAGTTTCTGCGGGTGCAGGTGCAGCACTGCTTGCTGCAGGAGCAACATCTGCTGCGGCGCGATTATCAACCGTCACCGGCTCAGCCTGCAGCGCAAGCATCACGGCATATGCGCCGATAACCAATGCGATGCTGAGACCCAGCACCCACACCATGCCTTTGACGTTGCGGCCCTGACGCGCATCCTGCGTGGAAATGTTGTGCGTGGGATCGCCCGCTTGCGGACGGTCATATCCTGTCTGCGCCATGACTTTGTTCTCCGAACGGGCCAAACCCTGTCGGAATGGAACACTCGGTTCCACAACAGGTTCCGCGACGTCGTCTGTTCGGAAGTTAACCTGCGGGCGCTACACCGAGCTTCTGCAGTTGCGTCCACACCGGCGCAACTAGCCTGTCGATTGAATCCGCATCCGGCGGCGCATCGAGGTTCGCAGGCGCTGCCTCGCACGCCACAACGATATCGCAGATGTGGCGCGCAGGATCGATGAAGCGCGATTGCGCCGCCCGCACGAAGCGCAGGTATTGCTGGATCACGCTCTCCGCACTCCTGCCCCGCTCGGCCTCATCACGGCGAATACGCCGGATCAGCCGCAGGTCAGCGGGCGCATCAACGAATACGGTAAGATCGAACAGCTCCGCAAACGACGGATCGGAAAGCACGTGAATGCCTTCGATGATCACGACCTTGCGCGCATCCACGCGCTTGGTGACGCCATGCGCGCGATCATGATTGGCAAACTCATAGACCGGCTGCTCGATGCTCTCGCCGCGCTTCAACGCCTCGATATCGCGGCGCAGGTTCGCCATGTCCTTGTTGGCCGGATCGTCGAAGTTGAACGTCCGCTCCAGCTCGGCGTGCTGCATGGTCAGCGCCGCAGCGCCATAGTGCTCGCGCCCGTAATAATAATTGTCCTCGGTCACCAGCTGGCAGCTCTCGGCGCCCAGGCGTGCAAACAGCGCCCGCGCCAGCGTCGTCTTGCCCGAACCCGAACCGCCCGTAACGGCGATCATGAAGGACCGCGTCATCGTGCTCAGTCCTCGTCGCGGTTCACAAGATCGCGCCGCACCCGGTCGGATGCCAGCAGCTGGTCGATGCGTCGCGCCTCGTCATAGCTGTCGTCCGAGATGAAGCGCAGCATCGGGGTGACGCGCATGTCGATCTCGCGGCTCAACCGGCCGCGCAGGAAGCCTGCCGCCCGGTTCAGGGCCGCAATGGTCTTCTCCATGTCTTCTCCGCCCAGCGGCGCGCAGAAGCCCGTGGCGTTCCTCAGATCCGGCGAGATGCGGACCTCCGTGACCGTGATCGACTTTCCGTACAGGTCCGGGTCGGAAAACTCTTCGCGGGCAAGGATATCCATGAGCGCATGCCGGATAAGTTCCCCGGCGCGCAGTTGTCTTTGTGTGGGCGGTTTCATCGAACTTTCAAAGGCCTCAGAGGCCTCCGTGTCAAGGCGGCGGATGCAACCGATGGCCGTGTCGTTTTCCCGGCCGTGAACCCTGCCCAGCCCCCTATCTTGAAGCTACACAACACGCTGCCACATGAGCCTGACATGCTTAACCGCCTTCCAGACCACGATGAGCTCTACGCCCACCTCCAGCGCCGCGACCCGGAGCTGGACGGGGTAATCTATGTCGGCGTCAAAACCACCGGCATCTTCTGCCGCCCGGTCTGCCCCGCCCGCACGCCCCTGTCGAAGAACATCACCTTCTTCTCCTCGCCCGACGAAGCCATCGCCGCCGGCCTGCGCGCCTGCAAGCGCTGCCGTCCGCTGGATGATCCCAACGCCCCCGGCGTCATCATCGACAAGCTGCTGCGCCTGGTCGAGGAAGACCCCTCCCGCCGCTGGAGCGAGGACGACCTGCGCGATCTCGGCATCGAGCCCGCCACCGCCCGCCGCCAGTTCCAGAAGCGCTTCGACATGAGCTTCTCGCAATATGCCCGCGCCCGCCGCCTGGGCCACGCCTTCAACGCCATCAAGAAAGGAAACGCCGTGATCGAAGCTCAGCTCGACGCCGGCTTCGAGTCCGGCAGCGGCTTCCGCGAAGCCTTCGCCCGCCAGTTCGGTGAAGCCCCCAACAAGTCCCGCTCCGCCAAGACCTTCGTCATGGACTGGATCGACACCCCCCTCGGCCCCATGCTCGCCATCGCCGACGACACGCACCTCCACATGCTGGAGTTCGTCGAGCGCAAAAAGCTGCAGGAACACGTCGAGCGCTACCGCAAGCACTTCAACGCCACTGTCCTGCCCGGCGATTCAAAAGCGCTGCAACTGATCCGGAAAGAACTCGCCGACTATTTCGCCGGCAAGACGCTGTCCTTCAAATCGAAGATCGCCGGCGCAGGCACGGAATTCCAGAACGACGTCTGGGAAGAACTCCGCCGCGTGCCCCCGGGCGTCACCCGCTCCTATCAGGAAATGGCCGAACGCATCGGCCGCCCCACGGCGGTGCGCGCCGTCGCCAACGCCAACCGTCAGAACCGCTGCGCTATCATCCTGCCCTGCCACCGCGTCATCGGCACGGACGGCACACTCACCGGCTACGCAGGCGGCCTCTGGCGCAAACAATGGCTGCTGGATCACGAGCAACGCCACGCAGGGCGCTGATCACTCGCCCTTCTCGTCCTTCGTCTCTTCCTTCACCGACACGCCGCGCTTCTTCAGCGCCTCGCGCAACAGGAACTCGATCTCGGCATTCACCGAACGCAGTTCCTGCGACGCCAGACGCTCGATCGCGGCGTGGAGCGCCGGATCGAGCCTGAGGGCGAAGGATTTCTTGTTCGGTGACGGCATGCCGGCCCGCTTGCAAAGGCTTTACTGGTACAGCGAGCCGGTATTGACCACAGGCTGAGCCTCGCGATCCGCACACAGCACAACCAGTAGGTTCGACACCATGGCCGCCTTGCGCTCGTCGTCCAGCGTGACGATGTCGCGCTCCGACAGTTGCTGCAGCGCGCTTTCCACCATCGACACGGCGCCCGTGACGATCTTGGCGCGAGCCTCAAGCACCGCCTCGGCCTGCTGACGGCGCAGCATCGAGGAAGCAATCTCCGGCGCATAAGCCAGGTGCGAGAGACGCGCTTCATCAACCGCAAGGCCGGCGATGCCAACGCGCTCCTGCAGGCGGGCCTGCAGCATCTCGCCCACCTTCTCGCCATCGGCGCGCAGGGTCGGTTCCGCTTCCTCGCCATGATCGTAGGCAAAGTGCGAGGTGATCTCTCGCAGCGACGTCTCGATCTGGATGTTCACGAATGTCTCGTAGTTATCGACGTCGAACAAAGCCTGCGCCGTATCGACAACGCGCCACACGATGACGGCCGCGATCTCGATCGGGTTGCCCTTCTTGTCGTTCACTTTCAGCGTCTGCGAGGTCACGTTGCGAACCCGCAGCGAGATCTTCTTGCGCGAATACCACGGCACAACCCAGCGCAGGCCCGGCTTCTTGTCCGTGCCCTTGTAGTTGCCGAAAAGCGTGATCGCCGTGCTCTCGTTCTGTTGGATCGAATACAGCCCGCACAGGATCAGCACCGATCCCAGCGTGATGATGATCGCGCCGCCGATATGCATCACGACGGAAACATCATCGCCCGTGCCGTTCTCCGCCATCGCGATGCCCGCGATGAGCAGCCAGCCGGCGACAATGAAAGCGAGCAGCGAAATCACCAGCAGGAAGCCGCCGCTTCCCGTGCTCGCGGCTTTTTCCTGCGTTCTCTTGTGGCTGATGACAGTCATTTGTGTCCTCCACGTCCCAATATCGAAGTGATATCACTTTGATATTGACTGCCGTCGATGTCAAGGACATTGTTGGGGTACAGACTAAAGGGAGACGGACGATGGATAAGGGCATGGCCCTCTGGCTGGTGGGCGGCGGCATCATCGCGATGATCATGATGATCGTGGTCGTCACCATCGCCCGCAGCATGGACAAGGGCGGCCCGGCTCTCAAAGCCAACATCCCCGGCCCTCTCGCCAAGTCGCTTGGATATTCCAGCGACAAGAAGGACGAGAACGACGACCCGCACACCGACAAGTCCAAGAAGCAGGCCAAGGCCTTCGGCAGCATCATGGCCAGCCTCGCCGTCGTCGGCGGCGTTGTTGCTCTGGCCAAAGGCTTCAACGACGGCGACTACGAACCGGCCATCTCCGAAATCACCGCCGGCCAGCTCCACGGCACGCTGGTCGACAAGCGCCACAAGGACCCCGTCGTCCTCATCGTCCCCGGCTCAGGCCCGACCGATCGCGACGGCAACAGCCCCGCGGGCGTGCAAGCCAACAGCTACAAGCTGCTGGCCGACGCCCTGATCGCGGAAGACATCGCCAGCGTCCGCATCGACAAGCGCGGCCTCTTCGGCAGCGCCAGCGCAGGCGATCCCAACATCACCTCGCCGCAAGCCTATGTCGACGACATCCACGCCTGGATCGACGCCATCAAGGCTGAACGCGAATCCAAATGCGTGTTCCTGCTCGGCCACTCCGAAGGCGCGCTGCTCGTGTCGCTCGCCGCCGCAGGCCGCAAAGACGTCTGCGGCCTGATCCTCGTCGCAGGCGTCGGCCGCCCCCTCGGCGCCGTGATGCGCGACCAGTTCACCAGCAACCCGGCCAACGCCCCCATCCTCGATGACGCCATGCGCGCGATCAGCGAACTCGAAGCTGGCCGCACCGTCGACACGACGGCCATGCACCCCGCCCTCGCCCGCGTCTTCGCTCCAGCCGTGCAACCCTACCTGATCTCGATGATGAGCATCGACCCGGTCGAAGCCGTCCGCCGCGCCAAGCAACCGACCCTCGTCGTGCAGGGCACGCGCGACCTTCAGGTTTCGGTCGAGGACGCACGCCTCCTCAACAAGGCGCCGAAAACCAAGCTGCGGCTCGTCAACGACATGAACCACGTCCTCAAGGAAGCGCCCGCCGACCGCGCCGGCAACATCGCCACCTACATGAACCCGTCCCTCCCGCTCGCCACCGACTTCGTCAATCAGATCGAAGAGTTCATCGAGAACAACGACTGACAAACAAAACCGCCGGACCTCATCGAGATCCGGCGGCCATGTTTCGATCAGGCGATCAGCCTAGTATTTCTGATACGTCCCCTTGATCAGCGAATAGCCCACGCTCGGCTTGCTCCAATCACAGACGCCATCCGGGAAGATCGTCTTCATCTTCGCCTGCTGCGCCTTCGTGAACGTCACCTTGTAGTCGGCAAAGTTCACCGGCTTCAGCTGGCACTTCATCACGTCATTGGTGACAGGCGCCCCCGCAATCAGGCGCGGCTCGAGGTGCACCGGATACGTCTTGTTCCACGACGTACCCTCATCCCAGCTCGCCTTCTCGTTCACGCGCTTGCCATCCGGCGTCCAGTAAGCGTCGACCGCATCGGCCGGCTTGTGCTTCACCACCTTCTCAGGCGTCAGCGGAGCTGCATCCGCCGCCATCGCATCGAGCCATTTCGTCATCGTATCCAGCGCGATCGGCGCAAGGTTCACAGTTGCCTGCGCATCACGCGAAGACGCGCGATCCGCCACCCAGATCACCTGGTTCGCCGACGATCCCGTCGCCTTCTCCAGACGCGCGCGGATGGTCAGGTCGCGGTGACGATCATGGATATCGCCCGGCGTCGTCGTGTCCGTGTAGGTGCGATAATGCAGCATCGGCACGTTCTTGAGCCCGCCGCCATACGTGTTGATCAGCCCGCTCTCATAGACAGCCTTCAGCGCCGCCGGATCACCCACCGACCGCGCCTTCACGAAATTGCCGTCAATGTCGTTGCCGCCAACCAGCTCGTTGACCTGCAGGAACTCATCCACCGTCAGCTTGCCATCGTTCAGGCCCTTCAGCCCGTACTGCAGCCCCACATTGTCCTGCGGCTTGCGCGCAAAGCCTGTCTTGGCATCGCGCCCATAGATGTTCACGCGCATGTCGGTGATCGTGCAGCGCGCGCCCTTCGGGTTCGTCTTGGGATCATACAGCAACGCCGTATTGTTCAGCGCACACCCCGGCGCATTCGTCGCCTTCATCACCGGCACGAACGAGCGCTCCCACGAGATGCAGGTGCCGGGGCTATAGCCCTCGACCGCCGACTTCTTCTCCTGGCTCCACGCCTTGCCCGCTTCCGACTTCCAGAAATTCTGCAGCACGCCGCAGTCAGCCGTGTTCATCGTGGAATCCGGGAAGCTCAGCGACGGCTGGATGCCGTCCAGCAGCCCCGGATACATCTGCGTAATCACCTGCTGCTGGATCGCGCCGCCCGAACCGCCCGTGCCCACCGTCCACTTCGGCACGCCATAGCTCTCGATGAAATGCTCCTTAAGCATCATCAGGTGCTCGCCCTGCAGCACGGCATTGCCATGCTGCTGGTTCACGAGCTCAGTCGACGCCGCATAGGCAAAGCCGCGCCCGAGATAGAGATCGCTGAGCACAGCCTGCGGCTGGTTCACGCCCTGATTGTACTGAGTGCCCGCGCCGCCGCCGAACGTCACGCTGAAGCGCCCGTTCCAGCCCTCGCCATCAATGCCCGGCGTCGCCGGATCATCCAACACCGCGATGCGATAGATCGACCGGTCAATCACCCCGCTCTCGACCCGCACGATGAACGGCACATTCTTGCCCTCGATCGTGGTGGTTGTGCCGAGGTCCGCAGGCTTCGCGCCCTTCGGATCATACGCCTTGTACGCCCCGCCATCGGCCGGCTTGTAGAACCACTCGAACTTCGTCGGCGCCGAACAGTTCGCATCCGTCGGCTCGCCCAGCCCGGACTCCTTCGTGCGGCACTCATACGGAGTCATCAGCGGACCCGCGAGGATCGGCCCCGTGATCGGATAGTTCGTCAGCGACTGGTTTGCGCTCAGCCCGTTCGGCCCCGTCACCGCCAGCGTGTTCTCGCCATCCTTCAGCCCCGTCACCAGGCCGCGCAGCGTATTCGTCGGCTGGTCGAACTTCAGCGGCGTCGTCAGCAGCGCGCCATTCAGCGCCACCTTCAGCTCGCTCGCCTTCGCCCCGCCGCTCGCCTTGATCTCGACCAGCGCATCGCCGCCCGACACAAGGTCAGCGCGCGACGACAGCACCTTCACATCGACCTTGCCCGCAGCCCCCGCCGTCTGCGACAGCGCCGGCGCAACCGCGAGTGAAACAATCGCAAGCGCGCCTGCAGCACATCCTGCAAGCACACGCATCCTGAGCTTCGACATTGCTTTCTCTCCCACCGGAACTGCTGTCCGTTGGCGGGGAGACTACCGATTTCCATAAATCGCGCTAGCGCAGGCCGCGGCCCACACTGAAGTCCATGATTAGTCTGGGACTATTCTTCCAGCAGGTCGCCGATCAGGTCAGCATGCGCCACGATCACGGCGGGCTTTTCCTTGATCGCGGTTTCTGCCTTGTGCAGCGCGCCATCCTGCAGCGCATACCATGCGCCAGCCATCGCCATCACGGCAGCGGTGAAAAGGATCGAAGCCTGATGCATGCTGGCCTCCGGGGAGCGAACACCCTTCACGTCGGCGAAGGGTTACTGTGTCCGCAACCATGCCAACCTCTGGTGAACATCCGGTTCAGCCGGACCGTGAAATTCAACCGATCTGGCTGCGCGCCCGCGCTTCCGGGGTCAGTTTCTGCAGCAACCACGCTGTAAATTCGCGCCGTGCCTCATTTGACGGGAACAGCCGCGACGGCAGGAAATTAGCGTTCGGTCCCAGAACGATCATCACCATCCCGTCCTGCACGATCACCCGGTCCACGCCCGCCCATTTCTGGAACGCCTCGAAGTGCTCCGTCTGTATCCGGAACCCCTCCTCCTCGAACGTGTAGCTGACGCGCCGCCCCTCTAGGCTCGCCACGCCCGAAAGCTTCGCGAACCGCCGCCGGTTCAGCCACGGCGCCGCCAGCCGGATATACGCCAGCAACACCATCCCCGCGCCGATGATCACCGGCGCCGTCATGCTCCCGATCCACAGCGTCAGGTACGCATGCAGCGCAAACCCGAGATACGCGGCCACCGGCACGATGATCGCCCACGCCACGCCCATCCGCCCGCCGCCATAAAGCGACCGCTGCAACAGCCGCCTGCTCCGCGCCGCCTCAGCTCCCCGATAATCCAGAACGTATTCCCGCTGCACGCCGCGCCCCTCAAAAATCTGCTGCGCGCTCAGAGCATCGCAACAAACGCCGCCGCCGTCATACGCACCATCTGCTTCAGCTGCGCCCGGCTACAGCGCTCCCGCAACACGATCAGCCGCCAGTAAAGCGGCCCCACCAGGAAGTCCGTCGCCAGCTGGCGATCCACCCCCGCCGGCAGTTCGCCCCGCGCGATGGCGCGGTCGACCAGCGTCTTCACCTTCACCACGCTCGCCGACGATGTCGGCCGCAGCGCCGCCGCCAGCGTCGGCTCCCACGCCATCGACGCATAGAGATCCGGCATGATCCGCCGCACCAGCGGATGACGCATCAGCCGTCGCCCCGTCAGCGCCATCTCGTAGAGGTCCGCCTCGAGCGACCCGCAGTCGCCAGACTCGAGCCGCGCCGGAATGGTCGCCGTCAGCTGCGAAACCAGATCGTGGGCCATCGCCGCCTTCGACCGCCAACGGCGATACAGCGCAGCCTTCCCCACCCCCGCCTTCTTCGCCACCGCATCGAGGCTGAGGACGCCATAGCCCACCCGCGCCCACTCCTCGAAGAAGGCCCGGGCAAGCGCATCCGTCACCGCCGGACGCCGCACCGCCGCGCCATGCAGCTCCTTCGCAGCACCCTGCGACACGATGGAACGCTTGCGTTCCGACGCTGCCTGGCCTATCTCTTTCTCGTCGAGACGATCCTGTTCCATCGTCCTTACCTAGCTTATCCGCGCATCCGCGCCAACTACCGCCCGTGTCGGAGCTCTCCGTTGGAAACCTCACCCGCCGCCGAAATCCCGATCGTCACCGTCGTCGGCGCATCCGGCACGCTGGGCGCCGAAATCGTCAAGGCGCTGCTCGACAAGGGCGCCACCGTCCGGGCCATGGTCCGCCCCACCAGCAATCGCGACAGGCTGAAGGCGCTCGGCGTCACCGATTTCGTCGTGGCCGATCTCAACGACCCCGCCTCCCTGCAGCAGGCCATGCTGAAACAGCCACGCGCCGCCGCCGTCATCTCAAGCGCTGCCGGCTTCACCGCACACTCGGCGCGCACGAAAGCCGACAACTCCGAAACGGACACCAAGGGCTATCGCAACCTGATCGACGCCACCCGCGCTGCAGCCATTCCGCGCTTCATCCTGATCTCGATTCTCGGCTGCGATCGTGCGCCCGGCGTCCCGCACTTCTACCAGAAATTCGAGACGGAGAAGTATCTCGCCCAGACGGGCCAGCCCTACCTCGCCCTGCGCGCCGGCGCCTTCCTCGATCGCGCGCGGGACATTGTGCCGGACAACATTCGCAAGGGCATCTTCCCCGACATCCTCCCCGGCATACCCATGGCGCTGGTCTATTCGCGCGACCTCGCCCGCTACGCCGCGCAAGCTGCGCTGGACCTCCCCGCCTCCGCACTCAACCAGAGCGTCGATATCGGCAGCGACCTCCCCGCGACGGGAGACAGGGTCGCCGAAGCCTTCGCGCGCATCCTCAAGCGTCCGATCGTTGCAAAGCCTGTCTTCCCGCCCGCGCTCTTCGCCGTGGCCCCGCTCGCAGCGCCCTTCATGCCGCGTCTGAAAGCCAATCTCGGCGTCCTGAAATGGCTGCGGAAGGGCGGCTATGTCAGCACCGATCCGCAAAAGCAGAAGACACTCTTCGGCGATCTCCCGACTGTCGATGAAACCGTGCAGCGCTATTGTCAGGACAAGGGCCCGGCCCTGCAGCCCTGATACTCAACGAACAACGCACCAACCAACAGGATCCACACCATGGCAAAGCTGGACGGAACAAAGGTTGTCGTGATCGGCGGCGCATCCGGCGTCGGCTTTGCTGTAGCGGCCATGGCGCGTGACGCCGGCGCCGAGATCGTCGTCGGCTCCAGCCAGACGCCACGCATCACCGCCGCCGCCGAAAGACTTGGACCCAACGCACGCGGCCTGACCGTCGACGTGAAGAACGAAGCCTCGGTCGCCTCCTTCTTCGACGCCATCGGCCCCTTCGACCATCTCGTCTTCACCGCAGGCGACTGGGGCCACATGACCGGCAAGACGCGCGACCTCGATGTCGAAGCCAGCCAGGCCCGCATGGAAGTACGCTTCTGGGGCGCCGCACGCGCCGCCAAGCACGCCCTCCCTCACATCGCCACGAACGGCTCGATCACGCTGACCGGCGGAATGCTGGCGCACCGGCCCATGGTCGGCGCGCCCCTGACGACAGCCTCCGCTCACACAACCGAAGGCCTCGCCATGGGCCTAGCGCGCGACCTCGCCCCCATCCGCGTCAACGCCGTCTGCCTCGGCCTCATCACGAGCGAGCAGGTGCAGGGCATGGGCGAAGAGATGATCCGCCGCTTCACCTCCGCCCTCCCTCTGCCCCGCGGCGGAACAGTCGAGGAAGCCGCCGAAGCCTACCTCTACCTGATGCGCAACACCTACGTCACCGGCCAGATCCTCCGCGTCGACGGCGGCGGCAGCCTGGTGTGAGACACCTCTCCGGCTCACGCCGCCAATCGCTCTAGAGCACAGCGTAAATGCACCTCCAGATTGCGTAATAAAAGGCTACGCAAGATACGCTCGACCAAACCGTCAAAAGCCAAACTTTTGCCTCAGGCAATCTTTACCTGGTGAGTGGCACGGTATTGGCCTTGGTCGGGGGGCTTTCATGCAACGTAGTCTGACGATTTTGCTCGCGGCGGTTGTCGTAGCACCTGCGCTCGCACAACCGCCTAAGACTGGGATTGAGAGCGTTGCCGAGTTTCGCCCCTTCCTCTCGATCAACGAAAGCCCCGCACTGTGCGATCCGTTTCTCCGGACATGGACGGCGGTCTTCGATAAGGCGGCGACTCTTGAAGAGGAAAATGCCAACATCGCCACGACGTTTCCCGCAGCCAAAGTTACGCGGCTGACGGAATTCTATGAAACTCCCAACCGGATGAGTGTCGATGTGGGCGTGGGTAAAGCGCCCAAGGTTCTGTACTTCAATCCTACAGATGTCGGATGGCGATATCTTGGACCAGAGCTCTTTGTTTTCGAAAGCGAGGCCGCCTTCAACGAGGCCATAGCCGCCTATGGACCCGAGTCGCGGTGGGGGCTCGACTTTCGTCGAACGGATGTGAGACCGGAAAGGACTCCGCCGCTCCGAGCTCACCACTTTGGTTCGGTCAACTCGGTCGATATCGTCGAGATGCAGGGCAAGGTGTACCTGACAAACAACGTCGACCTTCCCTCGGAGACCACCGCCAGCCAGGCAATGCTGTTCCAAGTCCAAGGCGACGGCGCGTTGAGCACGGTTTGCGCTGTTGATCTTCTTCCCCCGAAACAGGCGTTTGCTGGCTTTCGGGATACGTCCCTGCTGTTTGCCGGTTTGCGCGATGTTTATGGCGAGCCGACATACCCAGGCACGATAGGTTGGACGGCAGAGCCAAACGATGCGGCTTTCTCGACCATGCTGTTTCGTCCATGGGCTATGGAGGTCGTGGGGCGCTTTTCGTCTAAGCAGTATCGCCACGACGATACGATCCTGGAGGACGCTTCCCGGGAGCTTCGCTACTTTAACTGGGGCGCATCAGATCCGCAGAGCTGGAAAGACTATCTGGATGTAAAGAACGGACGCTCGCAATTCGTTGCTGACATGCGCCATCACTACAGCCTCAAATTCGCCAAGCCGGGGCGCGAGGCCACCGCGATGGCGGAGAAGGCTTGGCGATATCTACTCGATCAAATCGTGTATGGCCGAAACGATGATCGCTTCAACCTCGCCGGGTTCGCCGATAGCCCAGCCATTCCGTTGTCCATTGGACCTCGATCTACGCCAGAAGAAGTCTTGAAGTTCGCGATCGACGCTGCGCGCAGACCAGAGACGCGGCCGCATTTTTCGCAGGAGATGTTTCTAAGACTCCTGTTCGCAGCCGTTCGGCTGAGACAGGATGAGACCCTGATCCGAGAGATCGCCGCGTCCACGCGAATGGAGCCGTCATCCGCGTATGCACCGCGAGAGCAGGAATCTCGAGCGCGGATGCGAAATGAGATCCTCCTCGCGGCTCTTGGCCATAATCGTCTTAGCGACCTCATGGTGGAAATGGGGGCCGACCCGAATGCGAAAACCGGCGAAATCAACAAGACACCGCTGATGTACGCGGCACAGCAAAATCAACTCAATGCGGTCCGCTGGCTGATAAGCCATCGCGTCGACGTCAACGCCCAAACCGATAATCAGCAGTACGGCTATGGCATGCAGCGCGATCATCGCACTGCGCTTATGTATGCCGCTGAAAACGCGTCGGCGGCGGTTATCGAAGCTTTGCTGAAAGCCGGAGCCGACATCAGCGCTAAGGACACTCAAGGCAACACAGCCTCTTGGTACTTTGGACGCAACACAAAGATTGTCGATCAGCAGACGCGCGCTTCCGTTGCCGCCCTACTTAGCTTGCCCAACTAGCGGATTGATTGCTCCTTCTTTCGAGACTGCCGCTTTCAACCCACAAATGAAAAAGCCTCCCGCGCTAACGCACGAGAGGCTTTCGCATTCTTTGAACCGCAGACGCCCTAGTCGAGGCGGCGTTCGATCAGCTCCACCTGGAAGCATTCGATCTGGTCGCCTTCGCGGATGTCCTGGTAGTTGGCGAAGGCCATGCCGCATTCCATGCCCTGCTTCACTTCCGGGACTTCGTCCTTGAAGCGCTTCAGAACAGAGAGCGTGCCTTCGTGGATGACCACGTTGTCGCGCAGCAGGCGGACGCCCGAACCACGACGCACGATGCCTTCCGAGACACGGCAACCAGCAACCTTGCCAGCTTTCGAGATGTTGAAGATCTGCAGGATCTCTGCATAGCCCAGGAAGGTCTCGCGACGTTCCGGCGCCAGCATGCCCGACAGCGTATTCTTCACGTCGTCGATCAGGTTGTAGATGATCGAGTAGTAGCGGATCTCGACGCCTTCGCGCTCAGCCAGATCGCGCGCCTGCTTGTTGGCGCGGACGTTGAACGCGATGATCGGCGCGCTTGCCGAGATGGCCAGCTGCACGTCGCTCTCCGAGATACCGCCAACAGCGCCCAGCACGACACGCGCGCGGACTTCGTCGGTCGACAGCTTCTCGAGCGATTGGGTGATCGCTTCCACCGAACCCTGCACGTCGCCTTTGACGAGGAACACGGCTTCCTTGAGGCCGCCGCCGGCTGCCCCGCCGCCTTCCTTGAGACGCGCCAGCATCTGGTCGAGCGAGGTGCCGCCACGCGCCGCCGGACCCGCCTTGTTGCGCTTGGTGCGCAGACGGTAATCGGTGATCTCGCGGGCGCGCGCTTCGCTGTCGACAACCACGACCTGATCGCCCGGATCAGGCGCGCCATCGAGACCGAGAACCTCGATCGGCGTTGCCGGACGGGCTTCGTTCACCTGCTGGCCGCGCTCGTTGTTGAGCGCCTTCACACGGCCCCACTGGCCGCCGGCGACAACGATGTCGCCGCGCTTGAGCGTACCGCGCTTGACCAGCACGGTCGCCACCGGACCCCGGCCCTTGTCGAGCTTGGATTCGATGACCACGCCATCGGCGTCGCGATCCGGGTTGGCCTTGAGTTCGAGGATCTCGGCGAGCGCCGAAATCGTCGCCGTGAGTTCGTCGAGGCCGGTCTTCTTGAGCGCCGACACGAACACGGCCGGCGTCTGGCCGCCCATGGCTTCGACCTGCACGTCGTATTGCAGGAGCTGCGTCAGCACGTTTTCCGGCTTGGCGTCATGCTTGTCGATCTTGTTGACCGCCACGATGATCGGCGCGCCGGCCGCTTTCGCGTGCTGGATCGCCTCGATCGTTTGCGGCATCACGCCATCGTCCGCCGCCACCACGAGGATGACGATGTCGGTGGCGTTGGCGCCGCGGGCGCGCATGGACGAGAAGGCTGCGTGGCCCGGCGTGTCGAGGAAGGTGATCTTCTCGCCCGACTTCAGCTGGACCTGATACGCGCCGATGTGCTGCGTGATGCCGCCGGCCTCGCCCGACACGACGTCGGTCTGGCGCAGGGCGTCGAGCAGCGACGTCTTGCCGTGGTCGACGTGACCCATGACCGTCACCACAGGCGGGCGCGGCTCGAGGTGATCGTCGATGTCTTCCTTGCCTTCGAGGCCGATCTCGACGTCCGACTCCGCCACGCGTTTCACGGTGTGGCCGAATTCCTCGACGATGAGCTGGGCGGTGTCCGCATCCAGCACGTCGGTCGAGCGGACGAGTTCGCCCTGCTGCATCATGAACTTCACGACGTCGGCCTGGCGCTCGCTCATGCGGTTGGCCAGGTCGGCCACCGTGATCGATTCCGGCAGAACGACTTCGCGCGAAACCTTCTCGCTGCCGCCGCCGGCCATTTTCAGGCGACGCTCACGCTCGCGTTCGCGGGCGCGTTTCACGGCGGCGTAGGAACGCTGCTTCTCGTCATCGTCACCAAGGGCTGCCGAAACGGTCAGCCTGCCCTGGCGGCGCTTGGGCTCGTCCTTGCGGGCGGGGCGATCTGCGCCGCCGGGGGCATCGTCGCCCGCCGTTTTCACGCGTTTGACGCGGCCGCCGAGTTCGCTCAGCGGTGTCAGTTCTTCCGGATCCAGCGGTGCAAGCGGACGGGGGCCGCCGCCGGGGCCACGCGCGCCCGGCCCACCGGGACCACGCCCTGCGCCACCGGGACCACCCGGACGCGGCGGACCACGGTCGCCGCTGAAACCACCCGGACGCGGGCCTGCGCCCGGCCCACCCGGACCACGGCCCGGACCGCCGGGACCACCTGGGCCACGCGGACGATCGCCATCGGGACGCACGCGCACAGCGCCGCCCGGACCACGCGGCGGGGCCGCACGATCTGCATTGTAGCGGTCACCGCTGAAGCTGGTTGCGCCGGTGCGCGGAGGCGCGCCACGCGCATCGCGAACGCTGTCACGGCCGCCGCCACGATCACGGTCGCCGCCGCGGCCGCCACGTGCGCCGCGATCTTCCGGTTCGTCTTCGATGATCGGAGCAACTTCGCCACGCGCGGTCGCTTCGGCGCGGCGCGTTTCTTCTTCAGCGAGACGCTTGGCCTCTTCCTGACGGCGACGGTTCGCCTCTTCGATGGCTTCCTGTTCGGCCTTGCGGCGTTCCTGATCGGCGCGTGCGGCGCTGATCGCGGCCTGGCGCGCCTTGAGTTCGGCTTGCGAGAGAGACGACTTCTGCAGCGCCTCCTGGGCGGCCGTCAGCTTCGGCGCAGCTTCCGCAGGCGCAGCAGCGGCGGCAGAGGTCGGCGCGGCCTTCTCGGGCTCGGCAGGCTTGGTCACCTTCGGCTTTTCGCCGGGGGCCACGACCACGCGTTTTTTCTTCGTCTCGACCACGACCTGCTTCGAGCGGCCGTGTGAGAAGCTCTGCTTCACGGTGCCAGAGTCCGACCGCTTGAGAGTCAGCGGGCGGCGTCCAGAGTTGTCCGTGTTGTTGGTGTCGCTCAAATTAGTCTCTTTGCTTCAGGTCTTCGTTTTGGCCCGCCGGGCGGGAAGTCGTCGTTACCCCGAGGGGTATGGTGTCAAACCATTGGGTCCGGAGGATCGCCCCCGGAAACACGGGCCTGGGTGTCGTCACTATTCTGTCGCCCCGTAGCGCTGCGCGGTTGCCAACCCGGCAACCATACGGCCCGGAACCCGGAAAGCCTTTTCAGCTCCCCATTCCAGGCGTGCGCTATACGGCCATATTTGACGCAAGCGTGTATCACACGCTCACGCCCCAAGGCCATGCCCAATTCATCGGCCGTAAAACAGCCTATGACGGGTGGAAGTTCTAGGTTTCCGTCGATTTTTCCGGTCTCATCCGGCTCCGGCGTATGGAGCCCCCGCACCAGGGCGAGCACTTTGCCACGCTGGTCCTCCGAGCCGTCGGAAGCCTCGATCACGAAGGCCGGCGCCGCTTTGCGCACTTCCTCGCGAACCTGTTCAAAGCCCAATATGAGATCGCCGGCGCGCTTTACCATGCCAAGCTGGTCAAGAATTCGCCTGGCCAGCAGCTGCTCGGTCTGCGCCCCCAGATCGGGCGCCGCTTTCACCTGCCGTTTGAAGGCCCGGTGGAAGGCGCCTTTCTTCACGGCAAGGTCGACCGCCTCGCGCGAAGCCGTCACCCAGGCGCCCCGCCCCGGCAGCTTGGCCGCCAGATCCGGCGTTACCTGCCCGTCAGGCGCCAGCACGAACCGGATCAGATCGCCCTGCTGGCGCCGCTCCATCGTAACGATGCAGCGGCGCTCAGGATCACGCGCACCTGCCTTGCCGGCGCGGGGCGGACCCGCGTCGGTTTCGGCTTCAGGAATGCCGCTCAGTTCGCCATCACTGGTCGCTTGAGGCATTCGCCCCCTTCAGATTGAAGAGTTCGTCGCCACGGCTACGGGCCGTGTCCGCTGTCGTTTCGGCTGCGTTGAGTTCAGCTTCTTCCGCATCGAGCGCCGCTGCACGGGCCGCCAGCGCATCTTCCAGCGCCTGCGGCTCGACCCAGCCGGCCGCCACGCGCGCCTTCAGGATGAACAGTTCCGCGTCTTCGCGGTTCATCTCGCCCTTGACCAGCAGGCCCGGCACGAATTTCGGCTTGCCATCCGGACCCGGCTCTTTCCAGCCGACCAGATCGTCCGGCACGAGGCCCGCGAGATCGTCGATCGTCTTGACGTCGTTCTCGCCGAACTTCACGGCCATTTGCGGCGTCACGCCTTCCATGTCCGCAACTTCGTCGACAACGCCCAGTTCCTTGCGACGGGCAACCAGTTCCGCCGTCAGCTTCTCGAGGTATTCGCGCGCACGCTCCTGCAGCTCGCCCGCAACTTCCTCGTCGAAGCCTTCGATCGAGGCGAGGCCGTCGATCTCGACATAGGCGATCTCTTCCACGGTCTCGAAGCCTTCCGAAGCCAGCAGCTGGGCCAGCGTTTCGTCGGCATCCAGGGCTTTCTGGAACAGGTCGGTGCGTTCCTTGAACTCGCGCTGACGACGTTCCGAGTCAGCCGACTCCGTCATCAGGTCGATCTGCCAACCGGTCAGCTGCGAAGCGAGGCGCACGTTCTGGCCGCGGCGACCGATCGCCAGCGGGAACTGGCTCTCTTCCACGACCACCTCAACGCGGCCCTCTTCCTCGTCGATCACGACCTTCGAGACTTCAGCCGGCTGCAGCGCGTTGACGATGAACGTCGCGTCGTCGCCCGACCACGGAATGATGTCGATCTTCTCGCCGCCGAGTTCCGACACGACCGCCTGCACGCGCGCACCGCGCATACCGACGCACGCGCCGACCGGGTCGATCGAACCATCATGGCTGTAAACGCCGATCTTGGCGCGCGAACCCGGGTCACGGGCGCAGGCCTTGATCTCGATCACGCCTTCATAAACCTCAGGAACTTCCTGGGCGAACAGCGCGATCATGAAGCTCGGGTGCGAGCGCGACAGGAAGATCTGCGGGCCCTTGGCTTCCGAGGAAACCTTGTAGAGGTACGAACGGACGCGGTCGCCCGTGTTGAAGTTCTCGCGCGGAATGCCGTCATTGCGACGGATCACGCCTTCGGCCTTGCCGAGGTCGACGATCACATGGCCGTACTCGACGCGCTTCACCGTGCCGTTGATGATCTCGCCAACGCGGTCCTTGAAGTCGTTGTACTGGCGGTGACGCTCAGCTTCGCGAACCTTGCCCGTGATGACCTGTTTCGCCGTCTGGGCGGCAACGCGGCCGAATTCGAACGGCGGCAGTTCTTCGCGGAATTCGTTGCCGATTTCAGCGTCGGCATCCATCTTCTTGCCTTCGGCCAGCGTCAGCTGCGTGACGGGGTTCTCGACCGTCTCGACAACCGTCTGCACGCGCCACAGGCGGGTTTCGCCGCTGTCCGGATTGATCTCTGCGCGGATGTCGTGCTCCAGGCCGTAGCGCGAACGCGCGGCTTTCTGGATCGCCTCTTCCATCGCCTCAAGCACAACGCGCTTGTCGATGGATTTCTCCGTCGCGACCGCATGGGCGATCTGCAGGATTTCGAGCCTGTTTGCTGAAACTGCTCCGGTTGCCATTCCCTACTCCTTGGCGCCTTTAGTCGTGTTGTCCGACGCATCGTCTTCGTCTGCGTCGAAATCCTCGTCTTCGAATTCTTCGTCGTCATCGACGTCGACATCGTCGAAATCCTCACCCAGCTCTTCGCCGAGCAGTTCGACATCATCCTCGTCGTCTTCTTCCTCGATGTCAGACGGCGCCTGGCCCTTGGCGCGCGCCGCCTGGATCAATTTCTCGGTCAGCACCATCACTGCCCGCGTCATGTCGGCGACGGCCAGCTTCGCCTGGCCGCCATCCTTCAGGTCGAGCTCAACGACGCCGTCCGTCTCGCTCACGATCGAGCCATGGAAACGCTTGCGGCCATCCGCGCCCGGCGTGCCCAGCTCGACGCGCACCTCATGGCCGATCCATTTGGCGAAATCGCCAACGCGGGTCAGCGGGCGGTCGATGCCCGGCGAGGACACTTCGAGATGGTATTCGCTGGTGATCGGGTCTTCCGTCTCCAGCACCGGCGAGATCGCACGCGACAGCTTCGCGCAACGCGCCACCGTCATTGTGCCGTCCGGCAGCTCCGCCATGATCTGCAGCGTCGGCGTCTGAGAGCCGACGACACGCACCCGCACAATGTCGAGGCCAAGGCCGGTCGCCACGGGCTCGATCATGTCGAGAATACGTATTTCAAGTTCGCTCTGAGCCCGCATGAAGCGGCATAATCCTTGATTTCTAGTCGTTTTTCCCAGCCCAAACGCGAAGCGGCGGCCCAGTTCCCGGGGCCGCCGCTTCGATGTGAGAACTAGTTCGAGGGCGCATATAGGCGCGAAAACCGGCCCTGTCGAGGGGCCAATCCCCTCGACAGCCTTAACCAGCAAATCCCGCCTACCGCCCCTTCAGGAAGATCGGGTTCGAATAGAACCACAGATCGCTCCACGGATCTTCGCCCAGCGGGTCGAGCGTAGGCTCCAGCTCGGCCGTGTTCGTCCCCCGCACGCGGATATAGCTCGCCGCGCCGACGCCCTTCAGCACGTAGGTGAGCGTGATCACCTCGCCCTCGCGCTTCCAATCAGCCGCGGTAAACCGCTTCACCACGCGCGCCGACGGATTGCGATCCACCGTCGGATCGGCCAGCGGCCCGGTCACATCCCCGGCAATCAGGTCGATCCGCGCCACCTCCGGCGACTTGCCGCCATGGTTCTTGCCCGCAGGATCGCGCACGCGGATCGTCACCGTGACATCCCGCGCCGATCCAAGCTGCAACTCGCCGCCAATGTTCGCCGAAGCCCC
Organism: Hyphomonadaceae bacterium; assembly: GCA_965229115.1. Lineage (GTDB taxonomy): Bacteria > Pseudomonadota > Alphaproteobacteria > Caulobacterales > Hyphomonadaceae > UBA7672. Next base: position 3,828,046 of record CBDDIR010000003.1, read on the forward strand.
GCCCGCACGCGCCGTCAGGTCCAGCTCTGAGATCAGGTCGCCCGTCACCACAAAGATCCGGCCAGCCCGCAGGCCCGCCAGCACGTCGTCATAGTCCTTGTGGGCGTAAACATAGGTCTTCGAATACTCGCCCGGCCAGAAGTCCGAGCCGCCATCTTTCCAGTGCCGGTGCGAGTCCGACGTCGACGTCACCCACCAGTGCCGCCCCTCGCCCAGCATTGAATCCCAGAACCCGCCAACCTTGGCCGTCATGGCGTCGAACCCGCCCATCGTCGGCGCGTCGTCATACCCACCACGCTCGCCCTTCGGGTCGATCGTCCCGTCCTTGTTGATCGCGCCCGCCTGGTGCCCCGGCGCGCCCTCCATGCCGATCGCAACATTCGGCGCCGTGTTGTTCCACCCGCGCAGCTCCGCCGGCGTATCCTGCCCATAGCCGCCCGGCACGGTCGCCGAACGCGAAGGATGGTTCGCAATCACCACCGGCGGCGCATCGATCCCGCGCATATAGTTCAGCGCCTCGATCATCCGCGGCTCGGTGTTCCAGCTCGGATCGGCCGGCCACGGCTCACGCTTCGAGAACTTCGACTCGATATCGCGCAGCGCCTCGCGCTCGCCCGCCGTATGCGGAATGATCATGCTGGAGTGATCCGCGCCCGGCGTGTCGAACTCCATGCCGTAGAACTGGATCAGGTCCGCCACCTGCTCGCGCGCGATCTGCAGGTCGGGATACGCCTTCTCGTAGGTGAGCTTCGAATGGTTCGGTCCGCCATGGTCCGTCGCCACCATCCACGACAGCCCATGCTCGCGCGCCATCAGCGCATTGACCGTGATGTCGTAGATCGCGTCCCCGGCAATGATCGGCTCCGGCGCCGCTCCGGGATTGGCCGGATCATTCTTCCAGCCAACGCTGTACTTGCTGTGCACATGGTGATCGCCCGCCAGCCATGTGCGCCCGCTTTCACCCTGCTGCTCCGGTCCAGTCGCACACGCGCCAAGCGCCAGCAAAACCGCCAAAACACCACCGATCCGAACCGACATCATCACCGCCCGCAATTGCACGCCGCAGTCTCTAAGCCTCCCACATGACACATCTGTATCAGCGCCCAGCGCATGTCGTCGCGGCCAGGCTTATTGCCGCCCGCTTTTGCGTTCCCCCGCATTGCGCTATTCAGCTGCTAACAAACATCGGGGAACGCCACATGAAACGCCAACTCTTCGCCGCAGCGTCTGCTGCGATACTCGCACTCGCCGTCGCCTGCTCGCCGGAAGCACCCAAGACCGAAGTCGCAGCCCCCGCGCCGGCGGCGCCCGCCGCTGCTGATCCGGCCCAGACTTCGCTCACCATGGCCGCCGATCCCGCAGCCCTCGGCTTCGACGCTACTGCCTTCGCCAAGGCCAAGTCCGACCTCGAAGCCGAAGTCAAAGCCGGCCGCATCCCGGGCGCCGTCTTCCTCGTCGCCAAGGGCGGCCAGGTCGTCAACGTCACCACCGTCGGCACCGAAGGCCCGGGTGACGCTGACCCGATGACGCCCGAAACCATCTTCCGCATCTACTCGATGACCAAGCCGATCGTCTCCGTCGCCACCATGCAGCTGGTGGAGGAAGGCAAGATCGCGCTCGAAGATCCGATCTCGAAATACATCCCCGAATTCGCCAGCCCGAAAGTGCTGGAGAAGGATGGCAAGACCACCCGCCCCGCCACCCGCGAGATCACCGTGCGCGACCTGCTCAGCCACGAGTCCGGCCTCATCTACGGCGTCTTCGCAGCGCCCGAAGATCCGCTCGGCAAGCTCTACATGGCCGCCGGCGACACGCGCTTCGACTTCACCGCGCTCGACCTCGCCAAGGCCATCGCCGCCCTCCCGCTGAAGGCAGATCCCGGCTCCGCCTGGAACTACTCGCGCTCCACCGACGTCCTCGGCGCCGTCATCGAGATCGCCTCCGGCAAGAAGCTCGACGCCCTGCTGAACGAGAAGATTTTCACACCCCTCGGCATGGACGACACGCACTTCTATCTCGAAGCCGACGAAGCCAGCCGCCTCGCCGAAGGCCCCACCACGCTCAAGACCGCCCTCTCCACCCCGAAAGTCGTGCAGCCCATGCTGTCGGGCGGCGGCGGCCTCTCCTCGACCACGGAAGACTATTTCCGCTTCGTCGAAATGCTGCGCGGCAAGGGCGAATACCGCGGCATCCGCCTCATCAAGCCTGAAACGCTCGACGCCATGCTCGTCGACCAGATCGGCCCGAACGTCGACCGCACCAACTGGTTCTACGGCAAGCTCGGCGGCTTCGGTCTCGGCTTCGGCCTCCTGCCCATCGACCTCGCCGATCCGAGCAAGGGCAACGTCTTCTCGTGGTCCGGCTATGCCGGCACCAACATGTGGGTCGACCCGAAGAACGACATCACCACGATCTTCATGATCCAGACCAACGAAGCGCCCACCGACTATCCGGTGAAGATGCGCCAGTGGGTCTATGGCGGCTACAAGGATCCAACCGCTGCAGCAGCCCCGGCCGCCGCTCCCGCTGCAACACCAGCAGCGCCCGCCGCACCGCACTAACTTCTACTGAGAGAGACAACCGACAGGCCCGGCCCCAAAGCCGGGCCTGTTTCGTTTACTGCGCCAGCGCCTTCAGCACGCTCTCCACCAGCCGCCGCGAATACGCCTCCGGCACCGGCCCGCGCATCGCGATCAACCGATGCCAGATCGGCCCGAACAAAAGCTCCGTCGCCAGATCAATATCCCAGTCGCGCCGCACCGTGCCCTTCAGCGCTTCCGCCGCCAGGATATGGCGCAGCGGCACCTTCACGCTCTCCGAGAACCACCCGCGGAATGTCTCCCCCGCCTCGCTGTCATCCGCCGCCGCCAGCAGCGCCCCGCGCCACGCATGCGCGCCATCCCCCGTCCGCACAGCCAGCAGCATCGGCTCGATCAACGCCGCGATCTTGTCCCGCACATCCGCATTGGCCGCCAACGGAGCCGGCTTGGCCGTCAGCGTCGCCAGCGCCGCATCCACCGCCAGGCACGCCGCCGACTTCCACCAGCGATAGATCGTCTGCTTGGAAGCCTTCGCATTCTTCGCCACGCGGTCCACGGAAAACCCGCGCCACCCATGCTCCGACAATTCCGTATAAGCAGCTACCAGCACAGCATTCGTCGACGCTTCGCTGCGCCGTGGTCCGACGCGGCGTTTCTCGCCCTCGTCGGTTCCGCCAGGAATGGAAGTCTCGTCGTCTTCAGCCATGATGGCCTCGGCTATGCAGCGAACGTCGAGGTCTAACTGGGAGGTCTAACGGAACTGTTCGTTCCTTGTCTGACACGCCCCCATCCCAAGTCAATCACTGGGGTAACCAAGAGTGTTTGCAACCGCCTCCGATCTTCGCTAGCGACACGCCACGATGATCGAATTCGCAGACGACGCCCAGGATCTGATCAACGGCTACCGCCGTTTCCGCGCGAACCGCTATCGCGAGGCGCGTGACCTCTTCCGCCGCCTGCGCGACGGACAGGAGCCGGCGACCATGATCATCGCCTGCGCCGACAGCCGCGCCGACCCCGCCATGATCTTCGACGCCGCCCCCGGTGAACTGTTCACCGTGCGCAACGTCGCCGCCCTCGTGCCGCCCTATGACGAATCCGGCGGCCTGCACGGCGTCTCCGCCGCGCTCGAATTCGCGGTCCGCCACCTGAAAGTGAAACAGATCGTCGTCATGGGCCATGGCGGTTGCGGCGGCATCGCCGCCTCCCTCGCCGCCGCCGCTGATCGCCCCGTCGGCCGCTTCATCGCCCCCTGGGTCGAAATCGCCGCCGACGCACGCGACGCCGTCCTGCGCGATGAAAGCATTCCGCGCTCCAACTGGCAGGAAGCCGTCGAACACGGCGCCGTCGGCCAGTCCCTGCACAACCTCCTCAGCTTCCCCTTCGTGCGTGATGCGCAGGAGAGTGGCGCGCTCAAGCTCAATGGCGCATGGTTCTCCATCGGCCGCGGCGAACTGCACTGGCGCGATCCGGAAACCGGCGCCTTCGAGGTCGTCGCTCCCGAAGATCCCGCGACCGACCAGGACAACAAGCTCTAGCCTTCTAACTTTTGGGGGGACCCCACATGAAGCTGTCTCGCCTCGTCGCTGGCGCAATCGCCGCCATCGCGCTGCAAGCTCCCGCCCACGCGCAGGACCTCAAGGGCGACATGGAATACTTCATGTCCGAATACCTGAAAGCGTGGAACGCGCACGACGCCGCCCTCATCGTCCGCGACTTCTACCGCCTCGAGCCCACCCACCGCTGGGCCACCGTCGCCGGCCTCCAAGCCGAGTTCGACCGCCTCAAGGCCGAAGGCTACGACCGCTCCGAAGTCCACGGCATAACCGGCTGCGTCATCGACGCCGAAAACGGCCAGGTCGAACTTCGCTTCACCCGCCTGAAAACCGACGGCTCCTTCATGCCGCCCAAGGACCGCGTCTCCATCTACAAAGTTCACCGCTTCGAAGACGGCTGGCGCGCCACCGGCATGACCGGCCTCCCCGAAGGCGAACGCATGAAGTGCGCGGAGTAGCAGCGACTCCGTAGGGTGCATCAAAGATGCACCACGCCCACGCGCCCACAGGAGTCATTCTCGGCCCTGTGCCGAGAATGACGCCAACTGGATTCCGCGGAATCCAGCACGCTAAGTGTAGGACAGCGATCCCCGAAAACCCAGCTTCACAACGGCATTCGCACAATCTGCTGTAGGACAGTCGCGCACGCCAAACCTCATCCCAACTGATCTGAGCGATACTCCGCCCGCACCTGACGAAGGGAGGTCTTGGAGACGTCCAGCTCAAGACGTCAGGTCATTGGCCGGCGTGGCCGCGTGGTGTCGGGGACTCTACCGTGCCCCTTCAAGCAAGTCGGGAAGGCCTGACAAGCCGACCCGGTGAATCGAACTGCGCAGCACTGCCTCCGGGGTCACTAACCGGAGGGTCCGAGGGAGTTCTGGACCAGCTCCTCGACACGCCGAACCGATCACTGGCCACGGAGCTAAGGCCCCTGGGATTTATCCTTGGCGGTCGATTGCCAACTCCTGGATGCCATATCGGGAAGAACGGCCAAGCACGGGGCGCGTGAAGACGCGCAACAGCTGCAGCGATGCAGCACAGGCACTACCCACGGCGTATCTACACGCGCCCCGCTCCCTCTTGAGAGAGACGAACACAAGCATCCCGCAGGACATCGGTCCGTGCGAACGAGATTTGCTGTTTGAAAACACACCCACCGCTTGTCATCCCGGAAGCGCGCAGCGCTATCCGGGACCCATTGTGAGAGCACCACGGCAGATGAATGGTTCCCGGCTCTCCGCTTCGCTACGGCCGGGATGACAAGCTGAGATGTGCGCGACTGAGGGGAATTGCCTCCATCAGTGCGCAGCACTGGGGGAGGTGGATCGCTCGCCCTTGCGAGCGAGACGGAGGGGGCGGTTGCTAAGCGCCCTACGATCCCACCGGACAAACCAACGGCTTCCCCGCATCAGCCCCCATCAGCTTCACGATCCGCCAGCCATCCGCGAACTTCTTCAGCTCATACGCGCTCGCGCGATCCTTCGGCGGCAGCGGCGTTCCCGCAGCCGTCAGCCGCGTGAACTTCATCCCCGCCCACGCCGTATCCGCGCCCGTGATGCAGCCCTTGATCTCGTGAATATCCGAATGGTCATAACCCTGCGCCCGCAACTGCGCGAACGAGTGCTTCAGGCTCATCGTCTGTTCCGAAACGCTCGGCCCCTGACGATAGAAGTCGCGCGCGATCACCGCAGCGTCATGCTTGTTCCACGCCGCCGTGTAGTTCCACATGAACTGCTCGACCACGCGCTCCGGCGACAGCGAGGGCGCAGGCGGCGCGCTCTCGCAAGCGGCAACACCCAGCAAAGCAACAACAGCCAGAACTCGCATCGGTTTGATCCCCATGTGCTGGAACCCATGCTAGCGTTTAGCCACCAGCAGTCGAGCCCACGGAGAAACACGATGCTCACCCGCCGCACCGCCCTCATCTCCGCCGGCGCGACCCTCGCCATCGGCTGCGCCAACGCGCAACCCACAACACCCGCCAAACCGCATTACGTCACCACGCACAAGCCGCTGCCCTTCCGCGTGCAGGAGATCTACCCCGCCGCCCACAACGGCCGCATCCACATCGCCGGCGGCCTGCTCTCGAACGGCACAACCGTCACCGGCGTCTCGGATCAACATATCGCTTACGACCCAAAGACCGGCGCTTCCGAAACGCTGATCAAGCTCCCCAACGCGACGCACCATCCGCAGATCGTCGCCTGCCGTGGACATCTGTTCGCGATGGGCGGTTTCAGAACCAATCCCGGCGCGGTGAACTGGATCATGACGCCGGCGACGCAGTTTTACGCCGACGATGGCTGGAACGGCATGCGCAACGCACCCGCACCGCACGCAGAAGCCGTCTCCGCCGTCATTGGAGAACGCATTCACATCGTGGGCGGTCGAACGCCGAAGGGATCAGCCAACCTCGCCTATGGCGACCATGCCGACACGGATCATCACCTCGTGTACGATGTCGATGCGAACAACTGGTCGAAAGCCGCGCCCGCCCTGTCGAAGCGCAACAGCGCAACCGGCGGCATGATCGATGGCCTCTGGCACGTCGCGGGGGGACGGCATGTCACTGACGGCCCAACCGACGCGCACGAAGTCTATGATCCGAAGGAAGACCGCTGGCGCACAGCCGCCCCCATGCCCAAAGGCTCCGGCGCCGGCGGCAACGCAGCAGGCGTCCTCGCCGGCAAGCTCTACGTCTTCGGCGGCGAATACTTCGACAATGGCGGCCGCGTGCACCCGGAGGCGTGGGCTTACGATCCGAAGACGGACGCTTGGGAGCCCATGCCCCCTATGCCCACCCCCCGCCACGGCCTCGGCGCCATCGTCCTCGACCAATCCATCTACCTCGTCGGCGGCGCCAAAAAACCAAGCGGCAGCGAGACCAGCGACGCGGTCGAAAGCTTCACCCTGAACTGATGACCCGTTTTCCCGCCCGATGCCGCTATCCATGGAGAGGGACAACTCCATGAACGAGCTTCTGATCTACGCCGCCTGCGCCATCGCCGCGCTCGCGCTGTTCTTCGGCACGAAAGCCGCCGCTGCGAAATTCGGTCCGGCGAATGAAAGCATCGCCCGCAAGGAATTCGAGCAGATGCGCGACTTCCACCCCGGCGCGATCAACACCTATCTCGGCTCATCCATCGGCTACGACCCCGTCCGCAACCGCGTCGCCATCTGGGAAAAGCGCGGCGGCGCCCGCCTCGTCGACCCCAACGGCGTCAGCGCCTGGCACTCCGGCATGCTGCTCACCGTGGTCCTCAACCGCACCACTGCCACGCCAATGATCCAGCTCTACGCCCGCACCAGCGACACCAAACCCTTCTTCAAGGTCGGTGTTCTCAAAGAGACAGACGCCGCCTCCTGGCGCGACCGCCTGCAGGCAGCATTCGGAGGGGAAAAGGAACGCGAGTTCGACGCCAGAATCGCAGGCGTCTAGGAGCAGCTCAGCTCAGTCGCATAAGCGACAGTGCTCTCGGCAGCGACACGCCAGCCCGCATCCGTCTTCACGATGTCGAACTGCTTGGCCTCATCGCCTTCCATCAGCCCGCCAAAGGAGTACAGCCGGCCATACTTCACCAGCGCCTTGCCCTTGGTCGCATCGCTCGCACAGAACCACGCGCCATAAACATCGAGCTTGCCGAAATTGTCGTCGCGCATGGCGGCAAACGTCTTGGTCAGCGCCGCTTCATCAGCCTGCACATAGACGTCCTTCGCCATCCCCGCCGCATCGCCGCGATTGAAGTTGGCGATCCAAGCATTCAGCAAAGGCCGCGCTTCCGTTTCAATCTGCGTTCCAGCCGGCTGCGCAAAGGCAGGCGCAGCAGCAAACAGGGCAAAAGCGATCGCGAGGCGTTTCATCGGCGTCTCCATCCTGTCGCTTCTAGTCTATCGCCGGCTTCCGCAGCAACAGCAGCGCTGCAAGACTCAGGGCCGCCGCAAGGCTCAGATAGAAGCCCACAAACGACAGCCCGCCCTGCTCAGCCAGCATCTGCGCCGCAACCGGCGTGAACCCGCCGCCAATGACGCCGCCCACGTTGAACGCCACGCTGGCCCCCGTGTACCGCACCCGCGCCGGAAACAGCCCGGGCAACCACGCGCCCAGCGGCCCATAAACAAAGCCCATCAGGAGCAGAAGGATCGACAGGAACACGCCAACAATCAGCAGATCGCCCGAGCCCAGCATCGGCCCCAGGATAAAGCCCGCTCCAATCGCCAGCACGCACCCGATCGACAACACCAGCCGCGGGCTCTTCGCATCCGACCAGTAGCCGGCCCACACGATGCCCCCCGCCATAAACAGGATCGCCACCAGCTGCACCTGCAGGAACAACTCACGCGGATACCCCAGCGCCGTCGTGCCGTAGCCAAGCGCGAACGCCGTCGCGATGTAATAAATGCAGAAGCAGGCCACTACGCCGAACGTGCCGCCAAGTGTCGCCTTCCAGTGATCGCGGAACAGCTCGCCCAGCGGAACCGATGGCGGCTTCTCCTTCTCAAGCACCGCGCGGAACGCCGGCGTCTCGTGCAGCTTCAGCCGCACCCACAGGCCGACAGCCACCAGCAGCGCGCTCGCCAGGAACGGAATGCGCCAACCCCAATCAAGGAAGTCCTGCGGGCTCAGCAGCAGACCAAGGATCAGGAACAGCCCGTTGGCCGCAATGAAGCCCACCGGCGCGCCCAGCTGCGGGAACATCCCGAACCGCGCCTTCCACCCCGGCGGCGCATTCTCAACCGCCAGCAGAGCCGCCCCGCCCCACTCGCCACCCAGCCCCAGCCCCTGGCCAAAGCGCAGCACGCACAACAGAAACGGCGCAATCCACCCCGCCATCGCATAGGTCGGCAGGAAGGCGATCGCCATGGTCGATCCGCCCATCAGCATCAGCGACCACACCAGCGTCGACTTGCGCCCGATCTTGTCGCCGAAATGCCCGAACACCACCGCGCCAACGGGCCGTGCGATGAACGCAATCGCGAAAGTCGCATACGACGACAGCAACTGCGCGCTCGCCGACTCCGACGGGAAGAACAGCGTCGGGAACACCAGCGAAGCCGCCGTGGCGTAAATATAGAAATCGTAGAATTCGACCGCCGTGCCGACGAGGCTCGCCGTCAACACTCGCGCTGCGGGCGCACGCTCCGCCGTTGCTGCCGTCATTACGCTGCCTCCACGACCCGGGAGGGTTTAGGCCAGAAAGTCAGCCGGCAAGCAACCGGCTGCTTCCTCCGGGCCGTGCAGCAGGCCTCAACCGAGGCGCATCGACAGCTCAACGTCGGCATCGAACGGCACCGACAGATACCCCGCCGCCGGCGAGCGAACACGCGCCAGATACTCCGGGCAGTAATCGGCATTGTCCGCCACGATCATCGCGCCCGGGCGCAACCGGCTCTCCAGAAGGTCGAGCACGTCCGAGTAGAGCGCCTTGGCTCCATCGAGCAGCACGAGGTCAATCGTCTCCGGCAGGTCAACCGCCAGCGTCTTCAGGGCATCGCCCTCACGGATCTCGACCAGATCGGCCACACCGCCCGCCTCAAGATTGGCCCGCGCCCGCGCCGCCTTCGAGGGCTCGAACTCGCACGTGATCAACCGCCCGCCGCCATTCTCGCGCAGAGCCGCTGCCATGTGCAGCGTCGAGATACCGAACGACGTGCCGAACTCGACAATCGTCCGCGCCTTCAGGCCGCGCGCCAGCATGTAGAGCAGATGCCCCGTCTCGCGCGACACGGCGAGCGGATAGTCCTTCAGCGCGCCGTAGAACTCGACATAGTCGGTCTTGCTGCGCATCATTCGCTGATGATCGCCAAGCCGATGCGCGAACTGCGGATCATTCATCGGCGAGGCCGCATCGGCATCCGCAAACAGGCGATCAATCAGCGGGGCGAGTGGAGCTGTTGCGAGCGAAGTCACGGTCATGGGGGAGGTCCTCGTTTCTTGTTTTCAAGTCTGGCGTTTCACCAGAATTGAAAATACGAATAGTTCGTCAGGTTTTCTATTCGCATTCAAGCAACGCCCCATGCCCGCACGCAAACGCGCCCAGATTTCAACGCGAAAACAGCCACAACAGGCGCGCTCTAACGACCTTGTTCAGGCCATTCTCGAAGCGGCTGTTCGCGTTCTGGAGAAGGAAGGCGCGCAACGTTTCACGACAGCGCGCGTCGCGGCAAAGGCCGGCGTCAGCGTCGGCTCGGTCTATCAGTATTTCCCGAACAAGGCATCGATCCTGTTCCGCCTGCAGAGCGATGAGTGGCGCGAGAACACCACCATGATGCGCGCCATCCTGCAGGACAGCGCAACCCCGCCCTTCGATCGCGTGCGCAAGCTGGTGCACACCTTCGTCAAATCCGAGTGCGATGAAGCCGCCGTCCGTATTGCCCTCAGCGACGCCGCCCCGCTCTATCGCGACGCGCCTGAAGCCGCCGAAGCCAAGGGCGAATGGGACAGCGTCGCCGACGCCTTCATGCGCGAAGTCCTGCCGGGCAAACCGAAAGCCGTCCGCGACCTCGCCAGCGACATCATAACGACGGCGCTCGGCACAATGGGCAAAGAGTTTTCCGAAGAGCCGCGCACGCCAGCAGAAATCCGGACATACGCCGACGCCATGACCGACATGTTCTGCGCGTATCTGAAATCGTTGCAGGTGCGCTGAAGGCTATTCGCCCGCAGCCGCTTCCTTCTCGGCCAGGCGGCGCTTGAGCGCTTCGCTGGCTTTCTCTTTCACGCTCTCGGAACGCAGCTGCCCGCAGGCTGCGAGAATGTCGCGGCCACGCGGCGTGCGGATCGGCGAGGCATAGCCCGCGCGGTTCAGCACTTCGGCAAAGTTCTCGATCGTCTCCCAGTCCGAGCACTCGTATTGCGTGCCGGGCCACGGGTTGAATGGGATCAGGTTGATCTTGCTCGGCACGCCTTTCAGCAGCTTCACGAGATCCTTCGCCTCGGCCAGCGAGTCGTTGACGCCTTTGAGCATCACATACTCGAACGTGACGCGCTTCGAGTTGCCGAGGTCCGGATATTGCCGGATCGCATCGAACAGCTCTTTGAGGTCATACTTCTTGTTGATCGGCACCAGCTGATCGCGCAGATCATCGTTGGTTGCGTGCAGCGAGATGGCCAGCATCGCGCCCGTGCGCTTGCCCAGCTCCGGGATCTTCGGCGCCACGCCAGCGGTCGACACGGTGATCCGGCGCTTCGATATCGAAATTCCGTCGCCATCGCCGATCGTCTCCAGCGCCTCGACGACGTTGTCGAGATTGTAGAGCGGTTCGCCCATGCCCATGAAGACAATGTTGGTCAGCAGACGATCGCCGAGGTTCAGCGGCTTCTCTGCCGTCGGCCATTCCTCCAGCGCATCACGCGCCACCATCACCTGGTTCACGATCTCGGCGGCGGAAAGATTGCGCACCAGCTTCTGCGTGCCCGTATGGCAGAACGAGCAGGTCAGCGTGCAGCCCACCTGGCTCGACACGCACAGCGCACCCGCCTTGCCCACATCCGGAATATAGACGCACTCGGCCTCGATGTTCGGCCCATAGCCAACCAACCATTTGCGCGTGCCGTCGACCGAGACCTGCGCCGCACTGATCGGAGGCCGCTCAAGCACGAACTTGTCGCCCAGCAGCGCCCGCAGCTCCTTGGCCACGTCGGTCATCTTGGCGAAGTCAGTGACGCCATAATGGTAGATCCAGCGCCACAGCTGGCTCGCCCGCATCCGCGCCTTCTTCTCCTCCACGCCCGCGCCAATCAGCGCCAGACGCAGCCCCTCCCGCCCCAAACCAGCAAGGTTGGGCGTGGCGACAACCGGCGCTGCCGGCTTACGGGTGAGATCGAGTTCCACGGACATTTCGGGGGTCAGATAGCAGCGGCGCGTTAATATCCCAAGGGGCGCACTGTCTCAGAGGCCCAAACCCCGCTTGACCCGGCCCCTGCGGACGGTCCGATAACCCTGTCTGCCCAACAGACACAGGTGATTCTTGAGCCAGCCCTTCCTGTCAGCCGCCGACGCCGCCCGCCGCCTAGGCGTCTCCGCCAAGGCCCTGCGGCTCTACGAGGACCGCGGACTGCTTATCCCGGGCCGGACCCCAGCTGGCTGGCGCGCCTACAGCCCCACAGACCTTGCTCGCGCCGAAGAGATCATCATGCTTCGCAAGCTGGGCCTTAGCCTGACGCAAGTCGCGCGGGTATTGGATGGCGATCCATCTGGCATTGGACCTACGCTGGCCGCCCATCAAGCCGCGTTGGAGTCGCGACTGACACAGTTGGCGGGTGCGATTGATCAGGTTCGCAATCTCCGCCGGAAACTTGCTGGCGGCGAGGCGCCTGCTCTGGCCGATCTTACCCGGCTGCAATCGCCCGATCGTCTCGTTGCCCTGGATCTGCCCTGGCCGTGGGGTGGTGAACGCTTCGAGTTCACAATCAACCGCCCACTGACATGGATCACAGGCCCGCTCGGCAGCGGCAAGACAAAGCTCGCCATGCAGATCGCTGAAGCTATTCCCGGCGGCGTCTTCCTCGGCCTCGACCGTCGGGCAAGCGTGACGAACGACGCACATCAGGTGCGCGTGAAACGCTCTCTGGACTGGTTGATCGAAGACGGCGCCACAGGCTCAGACGCGCTTACAACGCTCATCACAGCGCTTGAGGCGGAAGGGCCCGAAGCCTTTGTCGTGGATCTGATCGAGCAAGGCCTCGACCAGCCTACTCAACTCGCGCTCGCAGCCTGGCTGCGTCTGCGCGGAGCCGGCTCCCCGCCGATATTTGCCATGACGCGATCCAGCGCCATGCTCGATCTCGCTGCCTGCAGCACCAGCGAAACAATCATCCTCTGCCCCGCCAACCACAGCCCGCCGCTGATCGTGACGCCACACGTGGGATCGCCCGGCTACGAGGCCCTCGCCACCTGCCTCGCGCCGCCCGATGTCCGCGCACGAACGGAAGGCGTGATCGCCTTCCGCCCGCCAGCGGCCTAGCGGCTACGCTTCCGGTTTCGCTTCCAGCTCCACGATGGTCTTGAAGCCGCCCCAGAACATGCGTTTGCCGTCGAATGGCATCTTGGCCGGATCATATTTCATATCGGGATCGGCCATGACTTTCTTCATGACCTCGTCGCGGTGCTTGCGGTTCTTGTAAACGGCGAAGGCAAACACGACAGTCTCGCCTTCCTTTTTCTTCACCGCGCGATGGAAGTCAGTCGACTTGCCTGCCGGCACATCGTCAGCGACCGACTCGAAATACTGCAGCGCGCCATGCTTGATCCAGACCTTGCCCGCGCGCTTGGCTTCCTTCTTGTACGCATCGACATTGCCCTCGGGCACGGGAAGTACAAAACCGTCGACATAGGCCATGGCGCGTCCTCGCTCTGCTTCTGTAAGCACAGAACAGTAGGCGCGAGTCATCGCGCGGCAAGGAAAGAGCACCGAGTTGATAGGCTTTTGATCGAAGCCCTAGCGGCAGAGATCGCGCGCCTTGTCGATCGCATCGCGCGATCCCTTGAGCGAGAAGTGATACGCGGTGCGCGCCTCTTTCACCGAAGCTGCCTCGATGCGCAGCTCCTGTCCCTTCTTCAACGCTTCGACCAGCGGCTTCTCGCGATCATCCGGGAAGAAGGCTTCCTGGCCCGACGCATACATCGGGAACTTGTCGCGACCGATGATGGCTTGCGGCGCGAGATCCGTGCGCAGCGTATAGCCGACGCGCAGGCTCGGCTGGGCCGTCGCTGCGCCAGACTTGAACGCGGCGACATAGAACGCCACTTCGCCATGCGTGACGGACTTGGGCGCCATGTCATTGGGCTCGACGGCAGCGAAGCACACCATGTTGCGCCCCTCGCCCTCGGTATAGACGCGCCAGTCATTGTAGCGGCCGATCGCCTTCGACTGGGCTGAAGCAACAGGGACCAGCGCCGCCGGAGCGGCTACAGCCAGAGCCGCCATCAAGAGTGCCAGTCGCGCCATAGTCATGCCTCCAGCCCGCAGTCCAAACCTGAACTACGGGCGAAATTTGACGCAAGGCTTAATGCAGCTGCTTTTGGCGCCCCGAATGACAGCGCCTGATGCAGACTGTGGGTCCGCAACCTAACGCGGCGCGCGCTTGGCGAGGATGCGCTGCAGCGTCCGGCGGTGCATGTTGAGCCTGCGCGCCGTCTCGGAGACGTTGTGATTGCACAGCTCGTACACGCGCTGGATGTGTTCCCAGCGCACCCGGTCCGCCGACATCGGATTTTCCGGCGGCTCCGGGCGATCCGACCGGCCTGTCAGCAGGGCGTTCACGACATCGTCGATGTCCGCCGGCTTGGGCAGATAATCGATTGCGCCAGCCTTCACAGCAGCCACCGCTGTCGAGATCGCGCCATAACCCGTCAGGATCACAGCGTGGGTGTCTTCGCGTGCGCGCTGGAGGGCTTCGACTACTTCGAGGCCAGAACCGTCCTCCAGCCGCAGGTCGACCACGGCGAACGCCGGTTGCTGCTTTTTCAGGTGTTCGCGCGCCTCGGCGACGGAACCCAGCGAGGTCACATCGAACCCGCGCTGGCCCAGTGCACGGCCCAAACGGAGCCGGAATGGCGCGTCATCGTCGAGAACCATCAGGCTGCGGTCTTCGAGTGCCGCTACCCGTGGGTCTGACTCAACGGATTCTTCCACGCTGGTTCTCCCGCAGAGCTGTCGATGACAGCTATATAAACGTGAGGGGCTGCTTAGGCCACCCGATTGATTTCTGTCTACCTGCGTACCGGCTTTTCAGCCTCGATACCGTTACGATAGTCCGGATACTGCGGTCGGACAGTGTCAGGTTTGGCAAATCAGCGATTACACGCTGCCTTCCGATTCACCCGGACTTGGCCCATCATCCCGCTCCATCAGGGGTTTTCCCGCGTCCAACTCCATGGAACGGGCGGAAATATGGGGTCGGATATGCATGTTCGCGCTGGCGCTTTGCTCGCCATTGCTCTCGCCCTGGCTGCCTGCTCGCCGGCGGCAGCGCCCGTTGCAGAAGCTCCAGCGCCTGCGGATGCCGCTGCTCCAGCCGCAAAGATCCCCTACGGCGCCAATCAGGCAGCCTCTGGAACCTTCACGCACGATGGCGTGACCTTCTATTACGAAACCTATGGCGAGGGCGAACCGCTCCTACTCGTGCATGGCAATGGCGGCAGCATCGGCGGGTTTGGGGCGCAGATCGACGCCTTCAAGGGCAAGTACAAAGTCATCGCCATGGACAGCCGCGAGCAAGGCAAGTCCGGCTCAAGCGACAAACCCATCACCTACGAACAGATGGCGGACGATCTCGCCGCCCTGCTCGATCACCTGAAGGTTCCCTCCGCCGACGTGGTCGGCTGGAGCGATGGCGGCATCGAAGCCCTGCTTCTCGGCATGCGCCATCCCGACAAGGTCAAGAAGCTGGTCGCCATGGCCGCCAACCTCAACCCGTCGCTTGAGGCGATCTATCCGGAAACCGAAGCCATGGCGAAAGCCATGACCGACAGCTTCCCGGCCGACATGAAGGACACGCCCGAAGGCAAGCGGATGCTGAAGGTCACCGGCCTTCTGCTCAGCCAGCCGCATATCGATCCCAAGGCGCTGAACAAGATCACCGCGCCGACGCTGATCATGTCCGGCGACCAGGACGTGATCCGGCTCGAGCACACGGTGCAGATCTACAACAACATCCCGAACGCCAACCTCGCCGTGCTGCCGAACAACACGCACATGGTTCCCTACGACGACCCGGAACTCTTCAACGCCACGATCCAGAGCTTCCTCGACAGGCCCTTCGTCAAGAAGGACCGGATCAAGGACATGGAAGCCAGCGGCATGAAGCTGGTGTCGGAAATGGCGAAGTAGCTAGATCTCGACCCAGCCCTCAGGCGCTTCGACGGCGGCGCGCGGCCACACGATCCGCACCACCGCGCCCTTCGCCGGCAATTGCCGGTTATAGGGCGTCACACGCGCGCCCGTGCGCTCCAGCAGCGTGCAGGCGATGAAGAAGCCGAGGCCCATGCCGCCGCCGCGCTGTTCGATCCTGCGCTCGGAGAAATACGGCTCTCCCAGCTTCGCCAGCACGCTTGGCGCAAAGCCCGGGCCGTCGTCCGTGATGTAGATCCGCACTTCCTCGTCCGACCAGCGCGCATTCACGCTGACCTCTTTGGACGCAAAGCTCACCGCATTCTCTACGAATGCGCCCAGCGCGTGGATGATTTCCGGCTTGCGGATCACTTCAGGCGCTTTCTCGACGTTCGCGCTACTGCCAGCCAGCGGCGAGCACGAGCAGTGCACGTGGATGCCCGACCCCTGATGCGGCTCGGCCGCTTCTTCGATCAGCCCGGGGAGCGTCGCCCGCGCCATCGCCGCATCGGTCATGTGACGTCGCTGCGAGATCTGCTTCAGGATCATCCGGCAACGTTCGGACTGCTCGATGATCAGCTCGACGTCTTCGCGCGCAGGATGCCCCGGCTTCACGCTACGCCCCAACTCCTTGGCCGCGATATGGATCGTCGCCAGCGGGGTGCCCAGCTCATGCGCCGTCGCCGCCGCCAGCGCGCCCAGCGCCGAAAGCTGCTGCTCGCGCGCCAGCACGGCCTGCACGGCATCCAGCGCCGACACGAGGCTCGCCTCGTCGCGCCCCGTTCGCCACGAATAGATCGCAAAGAACACCAGCCCTAAGCCCACGGCCGCGAACTGCCCCGCCTGATAGAGCGGCGGCAGCTGCAGCGGCTCGTCATGCCACGGCAGGTCGAGCCCCCAGAACCACATCGCCACGCAGCAGCCCAGCGCGAGGAACGACAGAAGCACGGCATAGGCCGGCAGCAGGCGCGATGCGCCCACCGTCACCGGCGCTAGGATCATCAGAAGGAACGGGTTCTGCAGGCCGCCCGTCAGCCCGATCAGCACGGACAGCTGCACGATGTCGAACGCCAGCTGACCCGCCGTCTCCGCGGGCGACGACAAGTGCTGCGTCGGAAACACCGCCATCAACGCCACGTTCAGCCAGGCCGATGCGCCGATCGCCGCCAGACACGCCACCAGCGGCAGCTCGAACCCCAGAACGAGGTTCACGAACACCACCGCGGCCACCTGCCCCGCGATCGCCATCCAGCGCAGCGTGACAAGCGTGCGAAGGCGCGTCCGCCCGAAGGCCGAGCCCACGCTGCGCAGCGTTTCATGTGACGGATCGTCGATCACCGCCGCAGGAAGACCGGAAACCACCTGACCTTGCGATTCAGCCATAGCAACTGCTCGCGCAATCGCGTCCGAATGTCATCAGGCCACAGTTTGCTTTTTGCCTTGCCCATGCGATTTTCTGCGCATGCGTACCCTGCTCTTTTCGGCCGTTTCCACGGCTTTTCTCGCCCTGACCGCCTGTTCCCCCAGCGACAAGCCCGCAGCGGGCGTTGACGCAGGCAGCGGCGTCGTCTCCTCGGGCATGCAGACCCAGGCCGAGAATTGCGGCAACCGCTCGTCGGACGCCATCGGCGGCCCGTTCCACCTGACCTCGCAAACCGGCTCCCCGACCACCGAGGAAAGCCTCAAGGGTGAGAAGTCGCTGGTCTTCTTCGGCTTCACCCACTGCCCGGATGTCTGCCCCACCACGCTGTTCACGCTGGGCAAGGCGATGGACCTGCTGCCCGCCGGCAAGAAAGCCCCGCGCACGGTGTTCATCTCGGTCGATCCGGCGCGCGACACGCCCGAAGCCATCGCGCAGTACATCCAGTCGAACGGCTTCCCGAAACACATCATCGGCCTCACCGGCACGCTCGACGAACTCCAGCAGACCGTCTCGGGCTTCAAGACGCAGTTCAGCCGCGACGAGGAAACCGACGGCGCCTCCGGCTATCTCGTGAGCCATTCCTCGATCCTCTATCTGATGGACGAGAACTGGAAGCTCCAGACCTACTTCACCCCGGGCGAATCCGCCGAAGCCATCGCCAGCTGCATCGCAAAGCTGAGCTAAAGCGCGCATTTCGGCCGAACTGACGATTTATCCCCGCAGCGCAACAACACGTGCTAGGCTCAGTGCTTCACTGAAGCCTGCGCAATGGCGCGGCGGAAAGACATAAATGACAACGGAAACTCTCGGCGCGCTGCTCATGCGGCGTGACACGCTCGTGCGCGATCTGATGGCGCTGAATGCTGGCGACGCGGGTCAGATCATCAGCGCGGCAGAGACGCGCTTCTACAGCGCACGCATTGCGGCCGCGAACCGCAAGCTGGAGCGGTCGGCGCCCTAGACGACGCAGCTATCTGCTCAAACAAGGATACCGCCCATGACCACCCGCATGGTCACCAGCACTGTCGTTTTCGGAAAACCCTTCACGCTCGACGAAATCGACGAAACCCTGCCGCCGGGCAGCTATCGCGTCGAAACCGAGGAAGAGACACTCGATAACATCTCCTTCGTCGCCTACCGGCGCATCGCCACGCATTTCTTCGTGCCATCACGCCCCGGCGTGTCGAGCACGGCGCAGATGTACATGATCCATCCCAAGGGCCTTGAACGGGCCCTGTCTCGCGACCGCGCCAAGCACCACTAAGCGATCGCCCAAAACAAACAGGGCGACCCTGTGCGAGGGTCGCCCTGTGTTATTCGAGGTCACGGTCATCTTCCCGGGGGGTCGGGGGGGACGGATAGGAAGACGTCCGTGACAGGCAAACAATGCGCGGACGGAAAAGCGGTTGCATCGCGATCCAACTTTTTTCGCGAGTCCTGCAGATTTCTTCGCGTGGTAAATGAAACGGGCGGCGCTCTTAACCGAACGCCGCCCGCAATACGTCAAATGACTTAGGGGACCTACCTAGCCCCGCTAGGTCTAGCTCTGCGGAACCAGCGGCGTGAACGTCGCCGAGAAGCCAAGGCTCTCCTTCGTCGGCATGCCCATCATCGCGCTCATCGCGCCGAACGGCGTCTTCGGCTTGATCTGGATACGCAGCGTGCCCGGTTGCGACAGGAAGCCCGCCACCGCCGTGGTCACTTCCGCAGCCAGCGCCTCTTCGACGCCTGCATCCGTCATGAACACTTTCGAGCCCGTGATGATGTTCACCAGGTCCTGCCGATAGGCCTCCGCGCTCTGCCCCGAAGCCGGCGCAACCTGATTGAGGATCAGCTTCACCAGCTGCTTGTCGGTGATCGAGATATCGAGATCGGTGACCTGCAGCGTGATGAGGCCCATCACCATCTGCATGACGGCGCCCTGCGCTTCCGGCGGCAGGCCGCCCAGCGGATTGCCGTCCTTCGCATCAGCGTCTGCATCATCGTCGTCGTCCGGCAGAGCCTCATCGTCCATCGCCTCGTTCGCGATGGAGCCCGTCGCCTCCGCAACCGTCATCAGACCGGTCAGCAGCGTCGGCAGAGCCTGCTTCAGGCCCAGCACGCCGCCCGCAACCTTGATCTCCGCGATGTCGGTCACGCCAACCGTGTAGTTCTCATAGCGTGTCAGATCCTTGACCGGATCGAACGTGGCGTCGCCCTGCGTATAAACCTCGAGCACGTTGGACGGATAACCGCCCATCGCCATCAGCATCAGGCCCATCGCGCCCAGCGATCCGCCTTCGGAATCCGCCGTCAGCTTGATCGCGGAGAGCGGAACCTTGGTTTCCACCACAACGCCATCGGCATTGCGCTTGGTCGTGTAGGAGGCCGGCGTGCCCTCGATCTTGAGGCCCGAGAAGTTGGCGCTCATGCCCGACCATTTGATGCCATCGAGGCCGGCTTCCAGCGGGCTCGTATAACCCGCGAACACCTTGCCCCAATCCGGCTCGCCATTCTCGCGCGCCGCGCCCATGCCGGCCGCGAACGCATCGCTGAACATGCCCGCGCGAATGTTCGTGATGTCGAGCGTGCCGAGGTCGAACGCGCCCACAACCGGGAAGCTGCCCGGCACGTTGACGTCGCCCTTGATCCCGCCGAAGCGCGTCAGGCCGATCATCTTGTCCTTCACGTTCGCGACGGTCAGCTCGGCCATCTCGAACTTCACCGAGCCCGTCGGGTTCGGAACGGAATCCGGCGCGCTGTCTTCGCCGCTGTCGCCACCGATATCGCCGCTGATCTCGATGCCTTTCACCGACGCGTTCTTGAACGCCCACTGTTCGAACGGCGGCGCCTGGCCGGGGCCTGCCTTGGTGAAGGCGCTGGCGATGAAGGCGCCCGTCGCGGCGTTCATGCCCTCGATGCCGATCGAGCCGATCTTCATCTTGGTGTCGTCGCCGGCTTCCTGAACCGGCGTGATGCCCTTGGCGACCATGCCGGTGAACACCGGCTTGCCGTCCTTCATGTCCAGGCCGGTGAAGGTCAGCGTCTCGGCGCGTGCAACGACCTCGGATTTGGCAGGGGTCGGGGCCGGCGGTGGCGGGGCGGGTTCAGCCCCGTCCTCCAGATCCACGTCCACGACAATTGCTTCGGGCACAGGCGTCTTCAAAGTGACGTTACGTAACGTCAAGTTTCCGCCGGAACCGCTCCGCCCGGCATAGGAAATCCCGTCGCCGGCATTATTTTCGATGATCTGCATCGCTGTCAGTGCTTCGAGCGCCGGGCCGCTTGCACACGCAGCGGTCGACAGCGCCAAAACTGACGCAAAAGCGAGTCTGAGCTTCATTTTGGGAGTCCCCTCTGTGTGGGTGATGTTGCTTCAGGCGCCACAGGAGGGTACGCCTTATCATGCTCGCCTTGGAATCGCATCAGCGCGTATTTTTGTTAGCAAAATCAGGTGCTTCGGTTCCAATCCGGGTGCACATTGATCGCCGTGCGCGCAGGGTCTCCGTACGCATAGATCCGCTCGCCCGAGAGGCTGTTGCGACCGCTCCCGCCAACCGTTTCGCGCTCGAAGCGATCTCTTTCGCGTCGGAGCGGGTGGAGTGGATTGCGGACCGTTTGGGAGCTCTACCACCCCCTGTGGTTTTCAAGCCTGGGGCCTACATCCCCTTGCGTGGAGTCATCCACCGGCTGAAACATGTCGAGACGGGCCGTACCGTCAAAGTCGACAGGACCTCCGGTCCCACTCCCCTACTTTTGATACCCGGCCCGCGTGAATCTTTCGGCGACAAAACGCGCGGCTTCTTCCGCGCCGCCGCCCGCACGGATTTCGCCGAACGGGTCGCCGTCCACGCCGAAACGCTCAAGGTTAAGCCCCGCTCGATCGCCATCAAGGACACCCGCTCGCGCTGGGGCTCCTGCTCGTCCGAGGGCCGGCTCAACTTCTCCTGGCGCCTCGTCTGCGCCCCGCCCTTCGCGCTCGACTATGTCGCCGCGCACGAGGTCGCGCACATCAAGGAGATGAACCACTCCGACCGCTTCTGGAAACAGGTTGAGCGTTGCTTCCCCGACTGGCGCGAAGCCCGCACCTGGCTCCACGAACGCGGCGGCGCACTCCACTCCATCGGCGACGAGTAGATCCGGTCAGGCCTGCCTGGCCGTGATCCACGCACGCGTCTCGTCCAGGATCTCGTCTGCAAGCTCCGGATCATCGACGGCGCGCGCAATGATCAGCGCTCCAACCATCGCGGACCAGCTCCCGATCGCCGCCCGCCTGCGCGCTGCAGCCCGCTTGCCATCGACCTTCTGGCTTAGCTTGTCGAAATGCCCGCGCATCGCCTCCGTCATCGCGCTGCGCGCTTCGGGCGACTGCTGACGCGTCGCTGCGGCCAAGGCCGCCGTCGGGCAACCCGTCGCCGCATTCTCGCGATGGTCGGCAGAGAGATAACGATCCACCCACGGCTTGAACTCAAAGTCCCGCCCTGCCTTTTCCAGCAGGTGCGCAACGGTCTGCGCAATCAGATCGTCCTTCGAACTGAAATGACCGTAGAAGCCGCCATGCGTGAACCCGGCCGCGTTCATCACCTCGGCAACGCCCACCGCATCAAAGCCCTTCTCCCGGAACAGCTTGCCCGCCGCCACGAGGATCGCCTCGCGGTTCTCCGCCATCTGTTCGCGGCTGACTTTCACGGCTGACCTCCGGGCATTTCACGTCTTTGGCATCCTGTTGACTAAACATGATGACTGACATGAAAAACAACATTCATGACGAGCATAATGAATACAGCGCGCTCGCGAAAATGAAAATGGGAGACGGGATGTCGATGCTTGCCGTAACAAGGCGCCTGCGCACGCTGCTCGCCTCGGCCGCCATCATCGGCGTTGCCGCTTGCGGCCACGATGCACCCTCCGCGCCCCGCCCGGCTTCAGCCGTCGCCGCGCAGAACAATCCCGCATGGCCCGCCGCCGCCATCTCCAATCCCACAAGCCTAGGCTTCACCGCAGAAGGCCTGCAGGCGCTCGACGACAGGATGAAACTGGCCGTCGACAGGAATGAACTCACCGGCATCAGCTATGCGCTGGTGAAAGATGGCGAAGTCGCCGCCCTGAAATTCCACGGCGCCCAGTCGCTCGGCGGCCGCCCGATGCAGGCCGACACGCTCTTCCGCATCCGCTCCACCGGCAAGACCATCACCGCCGTCGCGATGATGCAGCTGTGGGAGCAAGGCAAATGGAAGCCCGAAGATCCCATCACCAAATTCCTGCCTGAACTCGCCAATGTGAAGGTCGCCACCTCCACAGAGAACCTCGACGCCCTCGCCCCGATCGCGCGCGTGCCGACGATGAACGAGCTGATGACCCACACGGCGGGCTTCGGCTACGGCCTCAACATGAACAACGCGTCGGAGCGCGCCTATCGCCAGAGCGGCATCCTCAACGCGCCTGACATGAAGACCTTCCTGAAAATGGCCGGCGAGATCCCCCTCACCGTCCAGCCCGGCCAGCGCTGGAACTACTCGATCGCGGTCGACCTGCAGGGCATCATCATCGAACGCCTCTCGGGCAAGAAGCTCGGCGACTATTTCGAACAGAACATCTTCGCCCCGCTCGGCATGAAGGACACCGGCTTCTGGCTCAAGGAAGCCGATCGCGCGCGCTTCGCCACCGTTTACACCCGCAACACCACGACAGGCGCGCTTGAGCCGTTCCGCGATGAAAGCGTGTTCGGCCCCGGCGATCCCTTCACCAAAGACAGCAATTTCGAATCCGGCGGCGGCGGCGCAGCCGGCCTCATCTCCACCCTGCACGACTTCACCCGCTTCACCCAGATGCTGGTCAACAAGGGCGAACTCGGCGGCCGTCGTATCCTGAAACCCGCCACCGTCGACTTCATGACGCAAAACCATATCGGCGCGCTCAAGGGCGTGCTCGGCGGCGATGGCTACGGCTTCGGCTATGGCGGCCGCGTCGTCACCAACGGCTCGACCGACACCACGCCCCAGCCCAACGGCGCCTTCAGTCACTTCAGCATCGAAGGCGCGTGGTACTGGATCGACCCCGCCAACAAGATCGCCTTCGTCGGCCTCATCCAGCGCCGCGGCCCCGCCGGCCCCGGCGGCGTCGCCATGGGCGGCGACGGCGACGCCCCGCGCCTGGTCTATAAAGCGCTGGTGAAGTGAGGGGAGCGCATCGGCGCGCAGCAGCTCTGCTAGCGCGCCGCACCTTCTGACATCGCCGCAAGATCGCGCTGCTTCATGTTCTGCATGACGCCGTCCCGGCAAGCACCGCCCCCCGTGATCTTCCCCTCCGGGCACAGCTCAGCGTGCAGCGCATCCCATCGCGCTGCTACCTGGGGATCCGTGGGATCCATGTGCACCATCGGCGGCACAATCCAGTAGCTCCGTTCGGCTCGCTGCGTCCGCGTGTAGTTGCTGGCGTATGAGTACGTGAATTTCTCGGACGCGATCTTCCTGCGCACGACACCCGTTGGCGTCGCGCAGCTGAAACTGGATTCCCCGATCTCATTGCGCACGGTGACCAGAGCGGCGCCGTCCTTGTCGACCGGCGCTTTCGGATAAGGATTGACCCCGTCCAACCACGAATTGTCGGTCTGGCAGTCCGTTGCCCCTGCAGGCGCCACCACACGGACGAAAATCCAGCCCCTGTGCCCGGCCGAATTGCCCGACAGGTCGCTCATCCAACTAACGGCCTTGTCCTCGGTCCACACCAGACCTCCCGGCCGCACATCTGCCTTCCTGACGGTGTTGCACCCCGTCTGCGCCATCAGCGCGCACAATCCCACCGCGCACAAGCCAACAAGATGTCCGGTCCGCATCATGCGCCCCACCCGCACAAGCCGCCCGTTCGAGCGGGCGACGCGGCAACTGACCACGAAGCCCCTCACCTGCCAACGATGCCCCGGCGACACCCCAGCTCCGGAAACCCCCGAGCCGCTTCGCACAAAAGAAAAGGCGGGTCTTTCGACCCGCCTTTCCCGTAGTTCGTCGTTCGATCGCTTAGAACGAGAAGCGAGCGCCCAGGTAAGCACGGCGGGGAGCGACCCACGCGTTGGCTTGCTGGTAAGCGTACTGACCGGAGCCGGCCAGCTGCTTCTCGACCGAGGTCTTGAACTGCTGGTTGAGCACGTTGAAGACGTCGAGGAAGAGCTCGACTTCGCCGAAGGCGAGTTCGAGGTCGTATTTGAAGCGCATGTCGAAGGTGTAGTAATCCGGACCTTCTTCCGAACCGACATAACCCGGCAGGAAGTACGTGTCGCGGACGCCACCGTAGTAGTACGCAGCGGCCATCGGCGGGAAGAAGCGGCGGGAGATGGCTTCAGCCGGCGTGTAGAGAGCGCCGCTGTTCCAGTTGAACACGCCCGAGACTTGCAGACCGAAGTCGGTGTCGTACGAACCGTAAGCCTTGAACTGGTGTTTGATGTTACCAGCCTGCGGGCCGTACACGTTCGGCGCGCGCGGGTCGAGCGCGATCCAGTCGCCTTGGTAGTCGGCGTTGGAGTCGGAGTTCGAGTTACCCTTGGCGTCGTTGTAGGTGTACGACAGCTGACCCATCCAGTTGTCGGTTTTGTACTTCGTCAGCGTGACTTCGAGACCGTTGTAGTCACGCTTGCCGCCTTTCAGCGTACCGATGACGTAGTTCGAGTTCGGAGCCGAAGCGTAGCCGAAGTACGAGTACGGCAGGTAGAAGAACGACGACGAGTTGGCGTGACCCGTGGCGGTGTTGCCGTTCGGATCCGAGTACAGAGCCAGGTCGAAGTCTTCCATGATGTCGCGCGTCTTGCGGTTCGTCGCGGTGACCGACAGGCCGATGTCCGTGCCGAACGTCGTCGAGAAGCCCAGCATGAACTCGTCGGTGTACGGCGTTTTGGTGCTCGGAGCGAAGAGAGCGTCCGGCGTCGTTGCGCCGCCGCGGGTACGGAACGTAACCCACTGGCCGTTGATGTTGATCTGTTCTTCGTCGACCGGGCCGGTCAGGGCGCCGGCGAAGTCCGACATGTTGTTGCGGATCGGATCGTAGTAACGACCGCCGAAGCCGAAGACCTTCGTACGGCCATCGCCGAACAGGTCATAGACGAGCGACAGACGCGGAGCGATGTCCCAATCGAACTTGGCCGAGGTGTCGCCGTTCGAGTCGAAGTGTTCCCACTTCTCTGCGCGGAGACCGGCGTTCACGGTCAGCTGGTTCAGCGTCCAGGTGTCCTGGAGGTACAGCGATTGACCTTCCGACTGCACTTCGTAGCCACCCGAGATCGTGCGGAGAGCACGATACACGTTGATGTTGTTGTACGGGTTGCCGGTGGTGTTCGTCAGGTTCATCGCGTTGAGCTGGGCTTCCGTCACCGTGCCCGTCGGGCCGACGCCGAAGGTCGCTTTTGCCGTCGTCGAGGCGTTGATCGCCGCGAGGATACGAGCGTTGTCGACCGAGGTCACCGAACGGCTGGTGTAGCCGGTCGCCGTGCCCGTACCCGTCGAGTAGGTTTCCCAGTTCGTCGGGACCGGCAGCGAGCCAGCCGCGAGCGAAGCGTAGGTCACGTTGCCCGGCACCGTGCCATTTTCGGCGTAGGTGTTGGTCGAGAACGTGTAGCCAGCCTTGAACGTGTGCGAGCCGAAGTCGGTGTCGAGGAAGTATTCGCCGCTCAGGCCGTACTCTTCACGGTCACGGTGCGTTTCGAGGTTCGAACCGGCGCCGCCGAGGTTGCGCTGGGCGAGCGTCGAGCCGGCGTTCGAACGGAAGCCGACGTTATCGCGAACCGTCTGGTCAGCCGCAACCTGCGTGAGTTCGGCCTTGTGGTTGAAGTAGTACGCGTTGAGCAGCAGGTCGCCGAACGTGCGCGTGTAGTCGATCTTGTAGTTGTCGCCGCCTTGCTCGCGGGCCAGGTCGCGGTTGTTGAGCGTGGCCGACGAGTTCGAGCCCGAGATTTCGGTCGGGTCGGAGAAGTAGGTCGCGGTCAGACGGTCATCCGGCGTGATCTGCCAGGTGCCTTTGAAGAAGGCGTATTCGGCATCGTTCTCGACCGAGCGCATCAGGTTGCCGGTCGTGATGTCGAGCACGTCGTCTTTGCGGTTACGCTTCTGGTACGAACCGAAGACCCACAGCGTGTCCTTGATGATCGGACCACCCAGCGTGACAGCGGTGTCGTAGGTCGAGAAGCCGCCCGAAGTGGAGTGCTCGTCCTTCTGAACGAGGCCGTCGTTCTGGAAGTAGTAGTTGACCGAGCCGTGCCATTCGTTCGAGCCCGACTTGGTGACGACGCGCGAGATCAGGCCCGAGCCGCCAGCGTATTCAGCGGGGACGCCGCCGACGATGACTTGCTGTTCCTGGATGATCTCGGAGTTGAAGTTCGAACCGAACGTGCCGGTCGTCGGGTCGGTAACGTCGACGCCGTCGATGTAGTACACGTTGTCGGTCGAGGAGCCCGTAGCGCCGTCGACGTCGGCGTAGTTGACGCCCGAACGCGAGGACGGGTTGCCGCCCGCCGAAGGCTTAACGCCCGGCACGAGCTGCAGGTACGACTGGTACGAACGGCCGGTGGGGAGCGATTCCACGGTGTCCAGCGTCAGCGTCGTGCCGACGGTGGCCGAGGTCACGTCCACGGCGGCGAGCGACGAACCGGTGATGACGACGACGTCGCCAGCATCGGCAGTGCCGCCGAGCGCGTAACCGACCGAGAGGTCACGACCCGACACGACGGCGACGTTGCCGGCGGTGAAGGTGGTGAAGCCCGAAGCGGCGATTTCGATCGAGTAGTTGGTGGCAGGGTCGAGACCGGCGATACGGACCGAACCGTCCGCGCCCGTCGTGCCCGTGCGGGTGATCAGCGAGTCAGGCGACGAAACCTTGACGTTCGCGCCGGCAACCGGAGCGCCAGCGTTCGAGTTCACGGTAACGCGCAGACCGCCGGTTTGCGTTTGCGCCACAGCGTTCGGCGCGAAAACGATCGAACCCGCCGCAAGCATCCCAGGCACGCCAAGCGAGACAACACCCGCCAAAACTGTTTTGGCGAGCAGTTGCTCGCGCCACTTCATTCTCATGATGACCCCTCAAAGCAAAAATGACAGCGACTGCACGCAAGGTCCGCTCAATGCCAAAAAGCGGCCTTGGATTTGTCACGTGGCGGACATTCCCGTCAGAACTGCGCCAGCGTCAATGTTCCCAAACGCCTAGCGAAGGTTTTTTCAACAACCCGTTCCGCTGTGCAGCATTTCTGCATCACTGACCTTCCCGCAGGCACAATTTACCCGGACCCAGCCCCGGAGCTGCCCAGATACCAAGCAGTTCTCCGTGCGACATACCCTACTGGCAGGGAATGACCGTGCCTGAATCCGGGCTTTTCGTGTGACAGTTTTCGATACGTTTTGAGGCACTTCCGCGAAGGAAGCCCCTCAAATGACCCTCACAGGCGCCTGATTCCGGGCGCCGCTGCCGCATTTGTGACCAAACGTAACGCTGCGACAGCCCAGACCAGAGCGTCGGCACGATCGTTTCCCGCCTCGTCCCCCGCCTCGACGCCCATACCGAGCAGTTGACCTTCCAGTTCACGGAAATGGCCACAATGCCGCACCAATCCGCGCTGGTAGAGCACGGACACGGGTTCTGCGCGCACGCACTTTCCTTTCGTGGCGTGCACCAGCTCGATCGGGCATGTGACTCCCGCCGAGAGTAAAGTCTGGCGCACCATTTCTCCCCCCTGGTTCGCCTCGGCGACGATTTTTGCGGCGCCGAAATCCTGTACTGCCTGCAGGGCTGCTTTTGCCCATTCGATCGGCTTCGCCCCGACGCAGGAACGATCCGCCAGCACATATCCAACCCGCTCGCGCTTCTTCCTCCTGGCGCCCGACGAGTCCGCGACCTCCCGCACCTCGATCGCCCTGCCCGCCACGACGATGCCGCACGCCGAGCCGTTGAGCCCGGCCGGCGGATCGATTGCTACAACCACAGTTTCGAGCGAGGTCATGCCGCCCGCCGGCGCGAGGCAGCGCGTTGAGACGAAGTCCTCCTTCCGGAACAGGCCGCCATCATCCTCGACCAGCACGCCGTTCAGTTCCTGCTCGGCCAGGCGCGTGCCGCCATAAAGCGCGTGCAGCCCCTCGATGAAGGTGGGCGCGAGATTGGCCGCGTTCACCGACGTGCCCGCCTGCGTCATCACGCAGGAGACTTCCTCGCGAAGATCGCGAAGCGCCTTCAGCGATTTCGGCGTGGTGGTGATGAGCAGGCGCGGATCCTTGCCGAGGCGCAGGCCGAGACGCAGATTGCTCAACACGGCGTGCGGCTTCTTCCACGTGCAGAACTCGTCCGCCCACGCCGCCATGAATTGCGGACCGCGCAGACGCTCGGGCTGTTCGGCGGAGAAGCCATAGACGACGGCGCCATTATCCCAGCGCAGCCTGCGGCGCGTGCTTTCGTATTTCGGAGGCTTGCGCCCCGGCAGGAAGTGCACGCCTGCGGGACCTTCGATCATCACTTCGCGCAGATCGTGTTCGGTTGCGGCGACGATGGCGAAGATGCCGTTGGGCGTCGTCTCCGCGAGCGAGGCGATCCATTCGGCGCCCGCGCGCGTCTTGCCGGCGCCGCGTCCGCCCTGGAAGAGCCAGGTCGACCATTTGCCCGCAGGCGCGCGCTGGGCAGGATGTGCGATCGCCGCCCACTTGCTCGCGCCCGTCTCATCCACCTGCGCGGGATCGGGATGCGGCAGCAGGGGCGGCGGCGCTTGGCGGACTGTCTTGCTCCAGCCTTCGCGCCAGGCGCGCGTCTCGACCGTTTTCATCGCCATGCCATAGCGGTCGGCGATTTCGCCTGCGGTGAAGTCTCCGTCTTCATAGTCGCGCCGCGCCGCCTTCCAGACTTCGGGCGAGGTCCAGCGGCGTTTGGTCGGCAAGCCTTCGCGCGTGATGCGCGCCTGCGCTGCGCTGGCGATCTTCATGCAAGTGGTGGCGAGCTGCTGCAGCCCCTGCCCGATCGAGAGCAGCGCCGCGATCATCGCGTCTAGTGAAATGCCGCCTCCGGCGGCGGGTATCGAAACGCCGACTCCGTCGGCGGGTATTGAAACGCCGCCGGCTGCTGCGGACGGTTGTGCGTCTGCCCCATCCACGCGCGGCCGCATCTCGCTGGCCGTCGTGCCGGGGACTTCATGTGTGTGTTCACTCATCCACGAGTGTAGTGTCAGCCCACGCCCCGGTAGAATCTGGCGCGGCCTATCCCCCAACCTTGCAGCGATTTCCCCTGCAGCCGCGCGCTTCCCGAAAAACCTGTCCTACAAATTGCAGCCGCCCCATCCCCCAAATGCGGGCCTGCGAGCATCGCTTCGAATGTCCGTTACTGGCCGAGGCTGTGTGAAAACGCCGAAGCAGTTCACACTTTCCGTGTTGGCGCGGGAGGTCTGCAATGAAACGGTTCGTCGAGGGTGAAGCTCGCGATCAGGGCGGATTGTTTCCAGCGCATCTCGAGGATTTTGTCGGGGAAGACAATCCGGTCCGCGCAGTCGACGCCTTTGTCGAGATGCTGGATTTGCGCAAGCTCGGCTTTTCGAGCGTAGATCCGAAGACGACCGGACGTCCGAGCTATCATCCGGCGATACTTCTGAAGCTCTATGTCTATGGCTATCTCAACGCCATTCCATCCAGCCGTCGGCTCGAACGCGAGGCGGGACGCAATGTCGAGCTGATGTGGCTTACCGGGCGTCTGGCCCCCGATCACAAGACGATCGCCGACTTCCGCAAGGACCACGGCCGCGCCATTCAGCAAACGTGCGCGCAGTTCGTCGGCCTGTGCCGGGGGTTGGGCCTGTTCTCCAAGGCGATCGTGGCGCTCGACGGCAGCAAGTTCAAAGCGGTGAACAGCCGCGACAACAACTTCACGGTCAACAAGGTGGCTAAGCGCATCGAGCAGGCCGAGATCCATATCGCCCGTTATCTGACGGCTTTGGAGCGGGCCGATCGCCAGGGTGGCGAAGTCGCAGAAGAAAAAACGCCACGACTGAAGGACAAGATCGAGCGCCTGCGCCAGCGGATCGAAGACCTCAAGGCGATGGGCGCGAAGCTGGAGACGAGTCCGGGTGGGCAGGTGTCGCTCGCCGATCCTGATGCGCGCGCCATGTCGAGCCACGGCAAAGGCACTGATGTGGTTGGTTACAACGTCCAGATCGCTGTCGACGCCGAGCATCACCTCATCGTGGCGCACGACGTCAACAATATCGGGAGCGATCGCGCCCAGCTCGCGTCCATGGGGGAAAAGGCGCTCGAGGCGAGCGGACAAGCGGCGATAACCGTGCTTGCTGACCGGGGCTATTACAGCGGCGATCAGATCGTCGCCTGCGAGGGCAAGGGCGTCGATCCTATCGTCCCAAAGACCGACACCTCCGGTGGCTCACTGCGCGGGCGCTTTACGATCCAGGACTTCTTCTATGACCGCGACCACGATCACTACACGTGCCCCGCTGGCCATCGCCTAACGCAAGCGCCAAAGCGCTCCACACGTGGACCTGATCCCGACTATGTTCGCTACCGTAACCGGGACGCTTGCAGAGCCTGCGAACTCAAATCCAGGTGCACGGACGAGCCCGTCCAGCAGATCAGAAGGTGGAAGCACTCCGATGTGCTCGATGCAATGCAACAGCGCCTTGAACGAATGCCGAAGGCCATGAGCGTGCGCCGCCGCACAGCTGAACACCCGTTCGGCACGATCAAGGCATGGATGGGCGCAACTCACTTCCTGACGCGGACGCTTCCGAAGGTGAAGACCGAGATGAGCCTGCAGGTGCTCGCCTACAATCTGAAGCGCATGATGGCGTTGTTCGGCATCGGCCCGCTAATCCGGGCGATGGCCGCCTGATCGGCCGGAGATCGCTCTAACTTACCTGCCCCGCGAGCAGGCCAGAGTTTTTACACGGCCTCGGCCCAAAACGGACGTTCGCGCATCCTCCGAATGCGGCATGCTCATCGAGACCGCTACGCCGGTCGATTACGGTAACAGAAATTAAACAAGCTACGGCACCGTTGCGGAAACAAGGGCGCGAACTCGATGAAGCAGATTCATACAATCGGTTACGAAGCAGCCGACCTCAGCGATTTCGTTCGGACATTGCTAGCTAGCGATGTCGACGTCTTGGTCGACCTCCGCGCTGTAGCGGTTAGTCGTCGGAAGGGGTTCAGCAAAACTGCTCTGGCTACGCGCATGCAAGATGCAGGAATTGGTTATCAGCATTTCCGCAGCTTGGGCGACCCGAAGCCGGGCCGTGACGCCGCGCGTGAAGGGCGATTCGCAGAATTCCGTCGTGTCTATAGCGCGCATCTGAAGACAGATGAGGCGAAAGTCGCTCTTAAAGAGCTATCCGAACTGGTGGGGCAAAAACGCGTTGCTTTGTTGTGTTACGAAGCCGACGCAACCAACTGCCACCGAACGATGGTTGGAGCTGAGATTGCCAAGCAACGAAAAATGACCATCGTTCATCTCCAGGTTGAGCGGGGAAACATGGGTGTCCAAAACGGATCGCGAGCGCGTCGTAGTGCTGGTGAAGGCTTGGCCGCAGCCTAGCCAGAAGTACGGCGAGACTGTTTGCTGTGCCGGAGTTACGCCTGAAGGGGAGTGGCGTCGCCTATTCCCAATTCGCTTCCGCCATTTGTCGGGCGATGCTCAGTTTCAGCGCTGGAACCTCCTTGAGTACCGACCGGAAAAGCCTCGCGATGACAAGCGGCCCGAAAGCCGTCGCGTTGATGAGCCGACTCTCAAGGTGCTGGCAAAAGTGCCTGATCGTCAGCGTGCAGATCTCCTGCAGAAACTGATACGCGGGTCAGCGCAGGAAGCGGCGGCGAAAGGCGAAACTCTCGCGTTGATTAGGCCGCGCGAAGTTCGCTTCACGTGGAGAGTCAAGCCGAAGTCCGAGATTGATGCTGAAACTGCCCGCCGTCAGAGAACAGCAGCACAAGGCAGTTTGCTGGACAAAGAGCTCAATGAGATTGAGCCCTGCCCATACATTCTGAAAATGAGTTTTGTTGATAATGCGGGGCCGCACGCGATGGCGTGCGGCGATTGGGAGACGGCTGCCGCGTTCTTCAATCTGCGTAGGAAGTATGGAGAGCAACACGCGCTTGAGCACCTCAAGAAGACATATGAGGAAGAGTATGCCGACGGAATTGCGTTGGCGCTCGGCAACGTCGCGAAACGCCCCAAGCAATGGCTCATGCTCGGTGTGCTTAGACTTAAGCACACAAACCAAACGTCGCTCTTTTAGTCCACGGTCTGCGAATGTCCGTTCTCGGCGAATAGCGGACGTCCGTTCTTGGCCAGTAACCTCCGGGGCTTTAGGATCCTGGATCCACGGTTGGGGTCTTAAGATGACGCAAGACGAAATCGTCGACGCCTTATGCGAACGGCTTGTGGTCGAACAACGCTGTCACACGATCATCCTCTACGGGTCACGTGCGCGTGGCGATGCGGAAGCGGACAGCGACTACGACCTGATTGCATTCCATGACGGTCAAGGGCCGGTTAGGCATGAGACGGGTCGCTGGCGTAGCGCGCTGTTGGATGTTTTCATCTATCCCGAAGATCGACTTCAATCGGTCGATGATTCAATGCTTCATGTTCGCGGCGGCCGCGTCCTTCGTCAGCGCGGCGCACTGGGAGATGCGTTCCTTGATCGTTTGGAGCTGCTGCACGCCAGCGCACCACCCGCCTTGGCTGACGACGAGATCGAGGCTCGCAAAAACTGGGCGATGAAGATGCTTGATCGCGCCTCTCGGGGTAATGTCGAGGGCAATTACCGACGCGTCTGGTTGCTGACGAGCTTGCTGGAGAACTATTTTCTCCTGCGCGGACGGCGCTATCCTGGACCGAACGAAGCGTTCAAGATCCTCAAGCATTCCGATCCCGAAGTTTATGCCTCATTCGACAAGGCTCTCGAACAGGGCGCTCAGCACGCGACGCTCGTCGCGCTGGTCGAGAAGATCAACAAAGCGACTGCGCCTGCCTCGTGACTTCACGGGCGCGGCCTGACGCGCATTCCGGGTGTGAGCCGGTCACCAGCTTGCCCCGTCGCACTTCTTGACCGGCAGCTCATCCCACGCGCCGAGCGGAAGCATGCGCGC
Organism: Hyphomonadaceae bacterium; assembly: GCA_965229115.1. Lineage (GTDB taxonomy): Bacteria > Pseudomonadota > Alphaproteobacteria > Caulobacterales > Hyphomonadaceae > UBA7672. The sequence goes on from CBDDIR010000003.1 coordinate 3,861,479, forward strand.
GTTTACCGCCATGCGGTCGTAGCTCTTGTCGACCGCTACCCACCACATCAGGCATCGGCAGGTCTTGCAGTGGTGCATTTCCAGCATGCGGTCGCCGCGCATGTAGATGTCGGTCGGCCCCGTCAGCGTGACTTTCGTCGGCGCGTAGTAGGCCCACAGCCCGCCTGAGCGGCGGCAGATGCCGCAATTGCACTCCGTCACTTCGTTCAGCGCGCCATCCACGGTGTAGCGCACCGCGCCGCAATCGCATGAGCCTTCGAGCATGGGCGGGCCGGTTTATTGGGTGGCGATCTGCGTGATGATCGTGGGCTCTGCCGCGCTCTTCAGTTCGAAGGCGACTGCGTCTCCAACTTTCAGGTTTTCGAGGATCATTGGATTGCTCGCCGTGAACGCCTGCGACGAGGCTTCCCATTTTACTTCCGGGATGCCTTCGTGATCGATTGTTATGGCGCCGGCGGCCGCATCGATCGCGGTGACCTTGCCGCGGCCGGCAATGATCTGCGCGTCGGGCGTGGCGGGCATTGGCGTGTCGGCCGTTGCCGGCGGCGCGGCGGCTGGTTGTGTCGCGGGCGCTTCGGCTGCGGGGGAGCAGGCGGCGAGTGCGGCGAGGGAAATCAGCGCGGTCCAGGTCGTCTTGTGCATGTCAGCCTCCATGAAGGGCGATCGGGCGATCTCGCCGTGCAGGTTCGCCACGGCCGCGATGACGGATCATGAGGTAAGCCGCAGGAATAACAAGCAGGGACGCGCGAACCTGCTTGCTTCAGTCCGCTGAGGGCTCTGGCGGCGGCGCGGGCTGGGGCACGTCGGGGGCGTAGGGCTGGAGGAGCGACTGAACGAGGACGTAGAAGAGGACCAGCGTGTTGCACAGCATTGCGAACAAGCCCGCGGTGTAGGCGGCGCGGCCAATGCCCGTGGGGACGTCGAACAGGGTCAACACCATTGCGGTGACGCCCACGACGCCCAGGCCGCTGCCGGCGATGAGCGCGGGTACGCTCAGCAGACCGTGTCGACCCATCTTCCGGGTGCGTAGCAACACTGCGGGCATCGCGACCGATGCGACGAGCAGATAGGCGGCGGCGGCGGAGCCCCATACCCAGCGCTCGGCGATGTCGAACTGGGCGATGACCGCCGGCAGGACGGCGATGCTGATGCAGGACAGGCTCATGATGATGAGGTTGATCATCCGCCCGGCGTCGACGCGGACTGCGCCGGCCTGATCGCGCGAGCCGAATGCGGTGGCGACGGCGCCGAAGCCGGCAAACGCGGCGGCGATCTGCGCGATGGCGATCAGGATGTCGAATGTACTGGTCACGACATGGCCCCCTTCCCGCAAGCTAGCGCTCGCGATGGGCGCCATCAACGTGCGCGCTTATCCTGAGACGATCGGGATGTGCGTTGTTGGCGAATGGAGGACGTGCAGCCCGGCTTGTTTTGCTCGCGTTGGGTGCTCGCGCGCGCTGACCTGACTGCGCGTGTGAAGAGCTCGCCCGTCGAAGCTGTTTGGGCGCTGGATGTGAGGTCGCAATTGCTTCGCATCGCTTATCGTCCGTACACGTCGCTGGTTTCGGGATGCGTGTAATTTCGATTTCGTTTTGGGCGGGTGGTTTCCTCGTGGGCAGGCGCCTGAGGGGAATCAGGCGGCGGCTCGGGGGACGTTGTCCCAGGGACTTCGGGGGTCTGGTTGCGCTTGTCGGGACTTTATACCGCTCACGGACCGATAAGTTCTGCGTGAGGGTATCCCCCTAATTCTAGGGGGTATGGCTTTGTTTCTTATGGGTGTTTTCTCGCGATTCCCTCACGGAAATGGGGCCTTACCGTTCCTCCACAACCCCTTGGTGGCCCGGTCATGTCCCTAAGTCCCCGGGCTTATCGGGGATGTTAAACACTCGTTAGTATTCGGTGCGACAATCTGTCAGCGCCAGTATTTTTGGGGGACGTTCGGGGAGCTGGCGCCTGGGTCTGGGAGGTGAATTTGGCAATACGGGATACGCGTGGTTTTCCCGCCAGCTATAGCGAGAAGCTGGCTGCTTTAATCGAGACCGAAACGCAGATGGGCGAGCGCGCGGCCCTGCTTGCGGATATCGCTGACGCGCTGAGCCACTTCCCGGATTCGGTTGAGGTGGGCGCCGATCACATCGTGTTTGCGGACCGGAAGGTTGATGCGGTCGACTGGCTGAGCCTGCGCGATCTTGGCGCGATGATGCACATGTGGCGCGAACAGCGCGCGAGCGTGGATGCAGCGTGGGGCGCGATGAGCGTGGATGAGCGCGCGGGCGCAGAAGCGCCGCCGGTGATCACGGGGACTGATCCGACGCGAGCGTGGGTCTAGCGCGACGTTGAGACGAACCTCAGCGGCACGAATATGGGCGGCCCGAATAACAACGGCTAGGTGAAGGCGGCGAGGACTGCGACGCGCAGCGGATTGGCTGGGTCGGACAGAAGTTTGGCCACCATCGCGAAGCACACGATCACCAGGAGCGGCCGGATCAGTTTCGGGCCGAAGCGCATGGCGGCGTGCGAACCCAGCCATCCGCCGATGACCTGGCCGAGCGCCATCACAAGGCCGATCAACCACAGCACATGACCGCCGATGACGAACACGGCGAGCGATACGAGGTTTGTTGCGAAGTTCAGCGCCTTGGTGTGCGCGGTTGCGCGCGTGAGGCCCATGCCGAGCAGCGTGACCAGGGTGAGCGCGAAGAACGAACCTGTGCCGGGGCCGAAGAAGCCGTCGTAGAAGCCGATGCCCCCGGCGATGAAGGCGTAGGCGTGGGGCGATAGTTTCGCGCGCACATCCTGATCGGAGGCTTTCGGTCCGATCCAGAAATACAAGGCGATTGCCGCCAGCAGGATCGGCAGGATCACCATCAGGAAGGTGGGATCGACGAACATGACGGCCACGGAGCCGCAGATGGCGCCGAGCATCGCCGCGGCGATGGGCCAGGCCAGAAGAGAGAGATCGATCTTCCCGCTTCGCCAGAAATTCCACGCCGCAGACGCCACGCCGAATGTGCCTTGCAGCTTGTTTGTTGCGATGGCGGCGATGGGATTGACGCCGACAGCGAGCAGCGCGGGGACAGTGATCAGGCCGCCGCCGCCTGCGATGGCGTCAACGAAGCCGGCCGCCATGGCGGCGGCGAAGAGGATCGCCAGGATCTCGAGGCCAAATTCCATTTTGATGCGCACCCCGGGACGATGGTTGGGGTGCGCTTAGCCCTGGTGGTGGGTTGAGACAATTGGGGGGACGCTGGTGTGGCGCGGCCCCCTCCGTCTTGCGCGCTTTGCGCGCAATCCACCTCCCCCAGTGCTGCGCACTGGTGGAGGCAATTCCCCTTCGTCGCTACTTAGGGAGCGGGCGCCCTACTCTTTCGTGACGACGGCCTTGTTCACCACGACCGGCGCCTTCGGGAGTTTGCCGGGGAATGGCCCGCCTTCGGGCGCGAGTTCTACGGCGGCGATGGCGTCGACGATCTCCATGCCGGCGGTGACGTGGCCGAAGACGGCGTAGCCGGTGGTGTTGGGTTCGGCGCCTTCGGTGGCGTTGAGCGAGGGGTTCTCGTCGAGGTCGATGTAGAAGGTGGACTGGCCGCTGTTGGGATCTTCGGCGTGGGCGAGAGCGACGGCGCCGCGCGTGTGCTTGTTGGTGCTGGTTTCGAGCGGAATCGTGGGCAGCTTGGGCGCGCGGTAGTTCAGCTTCTGGTCGAGATCGCCGAGCTGGATGATGAAGCCGGGTTCGACGCGATAGACGGTGGCGCCGTTATAGTGGCCGGTCTTCACGAGGCCGAGGAATTGCGCGGCGGTTTTCGGGGCGCCGACCGGATCGAGCGTGATGGCGATGTCGCCCATCGTGGTGTGGAGCGTGACTTCGGGGCCGGTCCAGACGGGGGCTTCAGGGGCGGGCGCTGGATCGGTGACTTCCTGGGCGAAGGCGGCGCCGCTGAAGGCGATAGCCACAGCGAGGGTAAGGCCAGTACGCGCCATAAATGAGCGGGCGATACCTGTGCTGGTGCGTGGTGTTTTCAGATAAGTCATCATCGTGAGCCGGACTCCGCAGTTTGGTGCTAAAGCTAGCATCGCCTTTAGCCTTGCCCTAGGTCATTTGACCGTAGGGGGAGAGGCGCTAACTTAAAGCAACAACAGGGTGGAACGGACCTTTCTTGACAGTCGTGGGCGAAAGACAGGTTTCGACACCGTCCTGGCGTGAGGCCGACCGGCTTCGGGCGCTGCTGGCGTATGACGTTCTCGATACGCCGCGCGAGAAGGATTTCGACGACATTGCCGCGCTGGCGGCGGCGATCTGCGAGACGCCGATTGCGGTGGTGAACCTGATCGGGGACCAGCGGCAGTTCTTCAAGGCCGAGGTGGGGCTGGGCGTGCGCGAGACGCCGATCGATTCATCGTTCTGCGCGAAGGCGATCCTCGAGGACGAGTTCCTGATGGTGCCGGATGCGACGGCGGACAAGCGCTTCGATTGCAATCCGCTGGTGACCGGCGAGCCGAACCTGCGCTTCTATGCTGGCGCTCTGCTGAAGACGGCGGACAACCTGCCGATCGGGACGGTGTGCGTGCTGGACTACAAGACGCGGACACTGACGCCTGTGCAGCAGCAGGCTCTGCGCGTGCTGGCGCGGCAGGTGATGAAGCAGCTGGATCTGCAGCGGTCGCTGCGTGAGCAGGCGGGATTGCGCGAGGACGAGATTGCGCTGGCGCGGGCGTTCCGGGCGAGCGAGGAGCGCGCGCGGCTGGCGCAGGAAGCCGGGCGGATCGGGACGTTCGAGGTGGATATCGCCTCGGGGCACATGATCGTGTCGGACGAGATGTGCCGGGTGTTCGGTCTGGACGTGCGGCCGACCTACGACACGGCGGACTTCGAGGCGCTGGTGCTGAAAGACGATCGCGACCTGGCGTCGTCGGACGAGACGCGCAAGGCGGGCGTGGCGCCGCTGGATGTTTCATACCGTGTGCGGCGGGCGGATGATGGGCGCGTGCGCTGGGTGACGCGGCGCAGCCAGATCATGAATGGCGCGGACGGCAAGCCGGAGCGGATGTTCGGCGCGGTTTATGATTCAACCGACATGCGTGCGGGCCAGGCTCTGGTGACGTCGCTGCTGCAGGCGGGCGATGCGTTCCGGCAGGCTTCGACCAGCGCGGAGGTGGTGGCGATTGCGGGCGATGTGCTGGGGCGCGTGCTGCAGGTGGATCGCGCGGGCTATGCGCGGATCGACCTGGATGCGCAGCGCTTCGATGTGGAGGCGGACTGGGCTGGCGAGGGCGTGACGTCGGTTGCGGGGGCGCATGCGTTCTCCGCCTATGGCGCGACCGCGCGCAAGCTGATGACGGGCGAAGGCATTGTCGTGCCCGATCTGGCGGAGGCGGACTGGCTGGCGGAGGAAGCGGCGGCGCATGCGGCGACGGGCACGCGGGCTCTGCTGATCTTCCCCGTCATGGTGGGCGGGCGGCTGGTGGGATCGCTGTTCGCGAACGACAAGAATCCGCGCCAGTGGGCGCAGGGCGAGATCGCCTTCATCCGCTCGCTGGCCGACCGGACGCACCAGGCGATTGCGCGCGTGGATGCGGAGGAGCAGCAGCGGCTGCTGAACCACGAGCTTTCGCACCGGCTGAAGAACACGCTGGCGGTTGTGCAGGCGATCTCCGACCAGACGCTGCGCCAGAGCGCGGACCCGCTGGCGATGGCGGCGTTCCGCGAGCGGCTGCGCGCGCTGGGGGCGGCGCATGACGTGCTGATGAACCAGAGCTGGAGCTCGGCGCGGCTGCAGACGCTGGCCGAGGAGGCGCTTGCGCTGCACGCCAACGCCACGCGCCTGCGCTTCAGCGGACCGCATGTGCAGCTTGGGCCGCGCGCGGCGCTGGCGCTGTCGCTGCTGTTGCACGAGCTGGCGACCAACGCGCTGAAATACGGCGCGCTGTCGACGAGCGATGGCGTGGTCGATCTGGACTGGCGCATCGATCTCACCGACGGCGATCCGACGCTGCATGTGAACTGGCGCGAGAGCGGCGGACCGGCGGTTGCGCCCCCTGCCCGTCGCGGCTTTGGCTCGCGCCTGATCGGCATGGGCCTCGGCTCGGGCACGTCGGAGATCGACTTTGCGCCGGACGGGCTGGTAGCGCGCTTCATTGCTCCGATGCGGACGCTTAGCGCGCTGGATTAGGCGCTGCGCTTGCAGGCCTTGTAGGGGCCGGCGCCGACGCCGTTGAGGCTGGCTTCGCCGCCCTTCTCCCAGAACTCGGCGGTCTTCGATTTGTAGCGTGCGCCCGAGGCGGCTTTCACCTTCGGCAGCCACGCCGTCGCTCCGCCCGCCGCCACCTCGATGTTTCCGCCGCGGGTTGCCTGCGTGAAGAAGACGACGCCATCGGCGCAGGTCCACGTCACTGCTGCTGCGGAGACGGGATCAGGCGCGGGCCCGGGCGCTCCGGCGCCGGCAGAGGCGCAGCCTGAGAGTGCGAGAGCGGAAGCGATGGCGAGTGTGCGCATGGCGCGAGGATAATCGCTGCGCCTTGCGTCGCCACAGGCAAACGCACAGTTGCGGGCGCGCAATTACGCGGGCGCAATGCGGTGCGCGCTGGCGTCCGCGCGGGCTTTCGGGTTTGCGGGTTCGGAGGCAGATTGCGCGCGATGAAACAGAAAACGCCAAAGGGGCCGGGCCCGCGCCTGAACTGCCGGACGTGCAATGGCAAGGGCGCGAACACCTGCCGCCTCTGCCAGGGCAAACGCACGACCACGGACTGGATGCACAAGGTGCACAAGTGCACCGGCTGCGGCGGCACGGGCGAGCAGGCGTGCGTGGTGTGCAGGGGGACGGGGTGGAGGGAGTAGCAAGAAAGATCCTCGGGTCAGGCCCGAGGATGACGGCGGTTATGCTCAGCGCTTAGCTCGCTTCACCGTGTCCCCCGAAGGCGGGGGTCCAGCCGCCGCGCTTCGCGCACTCTGTTCGTGGGGCTGGATCCCCGCCTCCGCGGGGAACGCGGACCAAGGGTCCGCTTTGCCGTCACGCGCAACAATTGCGTTCGCTGCTTATTCCGGCGTGCTAGATTTTGACCAACTCGGCGAGCTTGGCGGCGACATCCGCCATCGGCATTTCAGCAGTGTCCAAACCATTGCGCGACGCGAGCATAGGGCTGACCTCGCGCAAGGCAGCGTAGGTCGTGTTATGCACGATAGGCACCAGCTGATCGCGCTGCAGAAGCACCGATAGCTCTTTGTCCGCAACGCCCGCCGCCGGAAGGCTCTTGAGCAACGCAGGGGTCACCAACACGATACCGATCCGCGACTTAGCCAAACCCTTGTCGATTGCGCGGAGGAATGGCTCGCCTAGAACGATGTCGTTCTCGCTAAACCAAACCGAGACATCGCGGCCAACGAGCAAGTGATAAAGCTCCTTGGCTGCTCCCTGGCGATCGTCCCATGCATGGCACAGAAAGATTTGGCGAAGGTCAGGTAGGGATGCGCGCTTCTCGACGGTCTCACGGATTGGCGTGAGCGACCGCACTTCCTCAGCCGTATACAGCTGCGACGAGCCAGATGGCGACCAACGGGGTTTTGCGCTTCGGCTCGAGCCGCTGCCACCGCTACGGCCGCCCCCGACGCTTCCCGACGAGGAATAGGACAAGGGGGAATAAGAAGGTGAATAGTAGGACGGACGCGAAGAGTATCCGTAGCTGCTGGACCCTCTGTAACCGCGGCCGCCACGGCATGCCGGGCATTTTGCTGCGGCACTTGCTGAGCGATGACCTTCAACTGGTGCGGTGCATCTCGACATGCGACTTACTTCGCCTCCGCTACCGGAACATCAAGGACAACGGGTTGTGTTGCGTGTTCAGCGGGAAGCAATGGCGCTCGATCAAGCGGCGCTCTGCTTCCTTGTAGGTGACGATCGGGTTCGGTCCGGGCGTATGGACCCACACTTCGTTCGCGCCCATCCCGATGGCTTCGGCCAACCGCTCGTGGCCGTTCAGCCGTTCAAACGTGTCCTCGGCGATGCCCGCATAGAACATCCAGCGGCGGTCTTTGCCGAAGATATATACCGAGTTCTTACGGATCGGCCGGTAGTAGATCGGGAAGACTTCGAAGGTGTAGTTCACGCCGTAGTCCGGCACGATCACTTTCGGCGGGTCAGTCAACCGCACTAGCGCTTCGATCAACGCAGACGGTGCAGGCTGATCGGTCAAGCCAGAGAGGAAGCCGCCTGAACTTGGCGGACCTGTAAGCCCCTCGAGAAAAGCATTCGACCTGAGCGTCATGAACAAATCTCCTGTAGATCACCCCTTCGGCGGATTGGGATCTTTCCCGTGGCTATCGCTGCTGGCGATGCGGCCATCCTTGTTATGGATGCGAAGCTCGGTCTGTTGGTTACGGCTGATCTGTCGTCCCGCGTCCACCGCTTCGCTCTTTGTTTCGAAGTGACCGCTGGACCGATCAGCGCCACCGCGCTTCACGTCCCAGCCACCATCCTTGTTCGGAACGACGTGGTGTGAGGGTGGACCTTTCTTGCTCATGTCTCGCTCCGAGCTTTCGTATGTTGTTGACTGAGAAGGCACGCCGTGATTCTTGGTCTTACTAACAAGACGTCTCGTCCTTGAGTCGAATCGTCTTACATATGAAACACTACGTGATGATTGCGTTCTGCGCAATGGGGCTCGCACTCGCTTTCTGCCTAGGATCTAGATGTCTGTAAAAATTGAGGAATTTGGCCGCCTGATAGCGGCCAAGCGCGGATCTCGTGGCGTTCGCGTGGTGGCTGCCGAGATCGGAACGAGCCCCGCGACCCTATCCCGAGTCGAAAACGGCAACATGCCGGACCTTGAGACTTTCGCGAAGCTCTGCACTTGGCTGGGTCGAGATCCGAGAGAATTTCTAGGGATGGACACGGACGAAGCTGATTCAACGCAGCGTGCCGTCGTCCATTTCCGCAAAAAGAAGACCGTCACCCCCGATACCGCGAAGGCATTGGGCGACATGATCTTAGCAGCGCAACGCGCAATACAGGCGCGCGACAGCCTGCTGGGTCAGTGATTCATGCGCCGCGGCTTCAAAGCCGAGGCAGAGCGCATCGCCGTGGACGTGCGCAAGCAGCTCGGGCTTGGCATTCATGACCGCATGGACCCGTGGGCCTATGCTGCCCTGATTGGAGTGTTGGTTCTCGAGTTCGCCGAGTTAGACATTTCGGCCGCAAGCGCGCTTCAGTTGACGAAAACGGACAGCGACAGTTGGTCCGGCATGACGATTAAAGAAGGCAGCGTAACCGCGATCGTTATCAACCCCGCGCATCAGCTGGCGCGGAGCCGTAACACGCTCATGCACGAGCTGTCGCACATCATGCTCAAACACGTTCCCAATTCGGTGCAGGTGTCTCCGACCGGATTGATGCTCCTGAGCGACTATTCAGACGACCAAGAGGCAGAAGCCGACTGGCTTGCGGCAGCAATCCTAATTCCTCGTGATGCGCTGATGCAGCTCCGAATGAAAGGGAAGACCCGCGAAGACATTTCTGAAGTCTTCGGCGTCAGCGACCCGCTGTGCGAATGGCGCCTGCGCACCACTGGAGTTGAAATCCAAATGCGTCGTCGCAGCCGCTGAGCAGCAACGCCTCGACTGCTGCTTACGCGTCGACCGCGGCTTCCAACGCAAATTCTTGAATAAATTCGCGGCGGGGTTCGACGAGGTCGCCCATGAGGCGGGAGAACATTTCGTCGGCGGTGTCGGCGTGGTCGACCTTGACCTGCATGAGGACGCGGGCGTTGGGGTCGAGGGTGGTTTCCCAGAGCTGGCCGGGGTTCATTTCGCCAAGGCCTTTGTAGCGCTGGATCTTGATGCCGCGTTCGCCGGCTTCGAGGACGGCTTTCAGGAGCGACAGCGGGCCGAAGATGGTGGCGTCGCCGGTCTTCTCGTGGCGGAGCGTGCCGCGGCCTGTGTAGATGCCGGACATTGCGTCTGCGCGTTCGGCCAGGCGGCGGGCGTCTGGCGTGGCGAGGAGTTGCGGATCGAGGGCGGCTTTTTCCTCGACGCCGCGAACGGTGCGGACGAAGAGCGCGGCGCCATCGACCATGGAGCCGACCCATGTGTCTTCGCCTTCTTCGGCGACGAGGTTGAGGCGGGCGGCGGCGGCCTTTGCTTCGGCGTCGCCTGCGCCCTGGCGGAGCGCGCCGGCGAGAGCGGCGTGTTCGAGGACGTTGACGGGCGCGCGTTGTGACAGGCGATCGAGCGTGGCCTTGAAGGCGGCGGCATCGCGCACGCGGGCGCGGAGATCGGCGGCGGCGATCTGTTCACCGCTGTCGAGGATGAGCGTCTGGCCGTTGACGCCCTGCTCGATCAGATATTCGTCGAGCTCGGCTTCGTCTTTCAGGTAACGCTCGGACTTGCCGCGCTCGACCTTATAGAGCGGGGGTTGGGCGATATAGAGATAGCCCTTCTCGAGGACCTGCGGCATCTGGCGATAGAAGAACGTGAGCAGCAGCGTGCGGATGTGGGCGCCGTCGACGTCGGCATCGGTCATGATGATGATGCGGTGATAGCGCATCTTCTCGATGTTGAAGTCGTCGCGGCCGATGCCAGCGCCCAGCGCGGTGATCAGCGTGCCGACCTGGTCTGAGCCCAGCATCTTGTCGAAGCGGGCGCGTTCGACGTTGAGGATCTTGCCGCGCAGGGGGAGGACGGCCTGGTTCTCGCGGTTGCGGCCCTGCTTGGCGGAGCCGCCGGCCGAGTCACCCTCGACGATGAAGAGTTCGGATTTGGCGGGGTCTTTCTCCTGGCAGTCGGCGAGCTTGCCGGGGAGCGAGGTGATGTCGAGCGCGGTCTTGCGGCGGGTGAGCTCGCGCGCCTTGCGGGCGGCTTCGCGCGCGGCGGCGGCCTCGACGATTTTCTGCATGACCTGTTTGGCGGGGCCGGGGTTCTCTTCGAACCACTGGCTCAGCGCTTCGGTCATCAGGGTTTCGACGATCGGGCGGACTTCGGAGGAGACGAGCTTGTCTTTCGTCTGGCTCGAGAATTTCGGATCGGGGACTTTGACCGAGAGGACGCAGGAGAGGCCTTCGCGGGCGTCGTCTCCCGAGATCTCGACCTTTTCCTTTTTCGCGAGGCCGGTTTCCTGCGCGTATTTGTTGATGACGCGCGTGAGGGCGCCGCGGAAGCCGGCAAGGTGCGTGCCGCCATCGCGCTGGGGGATGTTGTTGGTGAAGCAGAGGACGTTTTCGTAGTAGCCGTCATTCCACTGGAGGGCGGCTTCGACGACGACGCCGTCCTTTTTCGTCATGGTGTAGATCGGCTTGGGGATCGCTGCGGTGCGCTGGCGATCGATGTGTTTGACGAACTCCTCGACGCCGCCTTCGTACTGCATGACGATTTCCCACGGCTCTGTGCCGCGGAGGTCCTGGAAGACGATCTTTACGCCGGAGTTCAGGAAGGCGAGCTCGCGCAGGCGGTGTTCAAGCGTTTCGCGCTTGAACTCGATCATCGAGAACGTGCTGGGCGATGGCAGGAAGCGGACGGTGGTGCCGGTGGCGAAGGAGCCATCGGCTTTCTTCGGCGCATCGCCCGTGATCTTCAGCGGGGCTTCGGCATCGCCGAGCTTGAAGCGCATCTCGTGCTGCTTGCCATTGCGATAAACTTTGAGGTCGAGCGTTTCCGACAGCGCGTTGACGACGGAGACGCCGACGCCGTGCAGGCCGCCTGAGACCTTGTAGGAGCCTTCTTCCTCGGTGTTGGCGAATTTGCCGCCGGCGTGCAGCTGGGTCATCACGACCTCGGCTGCGGAGACGCCCTCTTCCGGGTGCATGTCGACCGGGATGCCGCGGCCATTGTCTTCGACTTCGGCCGAGCCATCCGGGTACAGCGTGAGACGCACGAAGTCGGCGTGGCCGGCGAGCGCTTCGTCGATGCCGTTGTCGACGACTTCGTAGATCATGTGGTGGAGGCCCGAGCCATCGTCGGTGTCGCCGATGTACATGCCGGGGCGTTTGCGCACCGCATCGAGGCCGCGCAGCACCTTGATGGAGCCGGCGTCATAGCCCTTTGCGTTGGGCTGATCTGCGGCTGTGGTTTCCGGGGTATCGGACATTCAAAAACTTCCTTGTGGCGGTCGCATCCTGCGCCGCTCAGTCTTCCCGTACGATCCCGTCGGACACTTCAAACCGCTGCGCTCGATCGCCGAAAGCGTCGAACAGGGAGCGGTCTGTTCCTGTGAGCCAGGCCTGGCCGCCGAGAGCAGCCAGTTCATCGTACAAAGCGGCGCGCCTATCCGAATCGAGATGGGCCGCCGCTTCATCCAACAATAGCAGAGGAGAGGGGGCAAAATCACGCTCGAAAAGCGCCTGCGCATTGGCTAAAATCAAGCCTATTAACAAGGCTTTCTGCTCGCCCGTTGAGCACTGGTCGGCGGGCAGTCCCTTGGGGGCGTGAATGACGCGCAAATCGGTGCGGTGAACACCCTCGGTTGTGCGTCCGGCGGCCTGGTCGCGGGAGCGGTTTTCGCGGAGCTGGGCGGCGATTTCCTGCTCGATGTCGGTGAGCGGCACGCCGTTGGCGGCCTGGGTTTCGAACTGGCCGTCGAGGTCGATCAGCGCCTTCGGGAAGGCGCCTTCGGGGCGGGCCAGGATGGCTTCCTGCATGACTTTGACGGCGTCGATGCGATGGAGCGCCATGGCGGCGGCGGCGGAGGCCATGCCGAGTTCGAGGGCGTCGAGCCAGGCCGGGTCAGCGCCTCCCCTACTTCTTTGGCCCTTCTCCAGCAGCGCGTTGCGCTGACGCATGGCCTTCTCGTAGGCGGCGCTGAAGGTTCCGTGGCTGGGGAAGTGCGCCATCACCTGACGGTCGAGGAAACGGCGGCGATCGCCGGCCGGGCCGACGAACACCCGGTCCATCGACGGGGTGAGCCAGATGATGCGCATCAGCTCGCCAAGGTCGTTCTGGGTGGCGGTGACGCCGTCGAGGCGGGCGGTGCGCTTGGAGCGGCCCTGCTCGTCGAGTTCGAGCGAGAGGTTGATCTTGCGGTCGATGTCGCCGTCGCGGACGTCTGATGAGATGGCCCAGGAGCGGGCGAGCTTTCCATCGGCGTCGCGGCGGATGAGATCGGTGAACTCCGACCCGCGCAGGCCGCGGCCCGGCGAGAGCATGGAGACGGCTTCCATCAGATTGGTCTTGCCCGAGCCGTTTGCGCCGTAGAGGCAGACGTGACGGCCATCGAGACGGAGCTGGAGCGTGGCGTAGTTGCGGTAATCCTGCAGCGCGAGACGCGTGAGGCGGACATGCGGGCGGCGGAGGACGAGGTCAGTCATGGGGTGCACCGGAAGATGAGATGGTGCGGGGTGGATGTGCAGTCAGCCGCTGTCCTGCGTTGAGTGCGCGCCCCTCCCCCTCGTGGGGAGGGGTTGGGGTGGGGGGCGTTCGACGCGCCGGAGATCCATGATCTGCGAACTTGCCGCTCCACGGCCCCCCACACCCTACCCTCTCCCCACAAGGGGGAGAGGCGCGCTTCGCTGTCAGATTGGTCGGCGGCGCGCTCGTCCTTCGACGGACGCGCATCTTCGATGCGCTGCTCAGGATGAGCGCTAAGCCACCAGCGCCAAGCGCTACACACGCAGGGGCATCAGGACGTATTGGGCGCCGTCGTCTTTGGTGTCGAGGACGCGCGCCGGCGAGGCGGCGTCGTTGAATTCGATGCGGGTTTCTTCCGCTTCGATCTGGCTGGCGACGTCGAGGAGGTATTTGGCGTTGAAGCCGATTTCCATCGGTTCGGATGAGTAATCGACTTCGAGTTCTTCGGCGCCTGAACCGGTTTCCGAGTGGCTGACGGCAAGCGTGAGCTTGCCGGGCGACAGGGTGAGCTTCACCGAGCGCGAGCGTTCGGCGGAGACGGTGGCGACGCGATCGACGGCGTCCTTGAAGGACTTGTTATCGACGTTGAGGATGCGGTTGTTCTCCTTCGGGATCACGCGCTGGTAATCCGGGAAGGAGCCGTCGATCAGTTTCGAGGTGAGCACGGCCTCGCCGATGCGGAAGACGATCTTGGAATCCGAGGCTTCGACGACGACCTTTTCCGGCGCGCCATCAAGCAGGCGGCGGGCTTCGGCCACGCATTTGCGCGGGACGATGACGCCCTTGAGGGTGGCTGCGCCTTTGGGAGCTTCGGTTTCGGCAAGCGCCAGGCGGTGGCCATCGGTGGCGACGGCGCGGAGCACGTTGCCTTTCGGGCCCTTGGCGTGGTGCAGGTAGATGCCGTTGAGATAGTAGCGCGTTTCTTCCGTCGAGATCGCAAAGCGCGTCTTGTCGATCAGGCGGCGGAGTTCGGCCGCATCCATTTCGAATTTCGTGGGCGCGTCTTCCTTCTGCATCGTCTGGAAGTCTGACGCAGGCAGGGTCGGCAGCGCGAATTTGGAGCGGCCCGAGGAGATCGACAGGCGGCTTTCCGACAGGTCGAGCGAGATTTCCGAGCCTTCGGGAAGCTTGCGCACCACGTCGAAGAGCGTTTGCGCCGGCGCGGTGACGGAGCCGGCCTTCTTGATGGCGGCTTCGGCGGCGTCGGTCGCCTCGATGTCGAGGTCGGTTGCCGTGAGGCTGAGACGATCGCCCTCGGCGACCATCAGGATGTTGGACAGGATCGGAATGGTGTTCCGCCGCTCGACCACGGCCTGAACGTGGGAAAGCGCACGCATCAGAGCGTTGCGGTCGATGGTGAGTTTCATAGCCCAATCCTGTCAGAAGGCGTCCCCGGCAGCCTGTGACGCGCCTGTGACGGCGCGCGTGGGCTACGGCCGCCCCTTGATCCCGGTTTGTGGGTGGGCGGGATGAGACTTTAGCCGATTGCGGCGCTGCGGAAAGAGATGATTTCGCGGGTATTCAGCGGTTCTGGAGAGACATCCACAGGGCGGGCGGGTGTTGTGCGTTTGGCGGGCAGGAATTGGGCGGTGGAACTCTTCCCCCGTGAAACGGGGGAAGTACCCCGAAGGGGGGATGGGGGCGAGTTACGCGCGTGGTGTGCGTTGCCCTGGGTCCCGGCTTTCGCCGGGATGAGAGCTGGCTATCCCCTTGGGTCCCGCCCCCATCCCGGCTTCGCCGTACTTCCCCCGCCCTGCGGGGGAAGAGCGCATTCACCGGCGCCGGCGTTCCAGAAAAACAAAACCCCTCCCCCGTTGCCGGGAGAGGGGTTTGTTGTTCAACTGTCATGGAGATCAGCGGCCGTTGCGCGGGTCTGCCATGATGCGTTGTTCGAGTTGGCGAAGTTCTTCGGCGAGGCCCGCGTTTGCGGAGACCATCGCGGAAATTTTCCGGTACGCGAAAAGCACGGTTGTGTGGTCGCGATCGCCGAACATCCGCCCGATCTGCGGGTAGGAGCATTTGGTCAGCTGGCGCGAGAGATACATCGCGAACTGGCGCGGTTGTGCGAACTGGCGTTTGCGGCAGGCGGACTCGAGGTCGAGCTTGGTGACGCCGTAGGCTTTCGCGGTCACGTCCTTGATCGTGTCGATCTTCGGTGCGCGGGCGGGAGCGCCGCCCATCTGCAGCTGGATCGATTTCTCGACGGCAGTCTTGTCGAGCGGTTTGCCGGCGAGAACGGTGCCGACATAGACGTTGCGCACGGCGCCGTGGAGCGCGCGGCCCGAAGCAGGCAGGCGATCCGCGAGGAGATCGACCCACTCTTCAGTGAGGTGGAAGTCTGCGTTGATCGCAGCGGCGGCTTGCGAGACGGCATCCGCCTTGGCGCGCACGATCTCGCGGCGGAGATTACGCTCGGGCAGTTCCATCTGGGCGATGACGCCGCCGTGGATTTCGTCACGCATACGCTCGTCGAGCTGGTCGATGAGGGCGGGCGTCTGGTCGGCAGCGAGGACGACGACGCCGCCGTGCGAGACGATGGCGCGGAGGTGGGAGAAGAATTCCACCAGCGTGCCGGGCTTCGAGCAGATGAACTGGAAATCGTCGAGCAGGACGACCTTGGCGCGGCGGACGAGCGTGCGGAGATCCGACGTGTCCTTGCGCTTCACGCCATCGACGAAGGCGACGGTGAAGTCTTCCGACGACATGTAGAGGCAGCTGCCCTCGTCCTTGGTGGCTTTGAGCGCCTGCTCGATGCCGCGCAGGAGGTGGGATTTGCCGACGCCGTGCGGCCCGACGATGGTGACCACGTTGGCTTCGACGCCGGCGCCGATGGCGAGGCGGCGGGCAAGGCCGAAGGCGATGCGGTTTGAATCGCCAACGAGGAAGTTTTCGAGGGTCTGCGCGGCTTCTGCGCTGATTTCGACGGGCTCTTCAGCCTCGGCGAAGTCTTCCGCGATCTCTTCATCGGCGTAGGCGACAGCCTCTGCCGACGGCTGGACGAGGTCGAGGACTTCGGGCGCGATACGGCTACGTGCTTCGATACGCACGGTGCGGCCGTTGCGGTCGGCCTGGTCCCAGGCCTGCTGGATGATATGGCCGAAATCGGTGTCGACGCGGCTGCGCTGATAGTCGTCAGACGCGGCCAACAGGACTTCGCCGTTAACTTCGGCGACGAGGTCGAGCTTGGCGATCCAGGCGTCGAATTTCTGGTCGCCGAGACGGCGGCGCAGAGCGTCGCGCACGGCGGCCCAGACGGCCGGGACTTCGTTGTTGGAATCCGAGAATTGGTTCGTGGAATTAGTGCGCGAAACTGGAGTCGGCTCCGCCATGCGTCCAACTCCCCCCATCCCGCCAGTTACAAAACGGGTCGTGTTCTGTTTGCTGATCATGGCCCCTCATCTACCTTTCTGGTCGATGTTGCTTCCCGCATTTTTGGACAAAAAGGCTCTCCGACGACTCCAGCCCCGGAGTCGCAGATCGTGTCCAAAACGAAGGATATTTACTCGCTACGGAGGAGAGTTTTTCTCCGTTCAGTCGTCGCCGTCAACCGCGACAAAAGCCGCATTGTGGATTTTATTTTTAACCAAACCGTCGCATTCGGTATTGCCACTGAATCCATTGAAAAATCGCTGGTTGTCGTGGGTTTCGCGCGCAGGAATCGTGTTCGGGTACTGCTCCGTACAGGGAACAATATCCGGGTGGTTTTTGCGATGTATTTGGAGGTCGTAAGCTTAGCTAAATTCAACTCTGGAGAGTTGTAAAAGACAACCCCGGAATACCCCGGGGGTCGTGCCCTCACCGAGTTGTCACCCGGTGAGGCAGAAGCCGTGAGTTAGGCCGCGACGCCTTTGACGCGGGCTGCCAGGCGGGAGACTTTCCGCGAGGCGGTGTTCTTGTGAAGGACGCCCTTCTGGACCGAGCGCATGATTTCCGGCTCAGCGGCTTTCAGGGCGACGATCGCCGCTTTCTTGTCGCCAGCGGCCACAGCCTCTTCAACCTTGCGGATGAAGGTGCGGACGCGCGACTTGCGCGATTTGTTGACCTCGGTCCGCCGTGCGATCTTGCGCACCATTTTCTTGGCGGATTTCGTATTGGCCATCGGTCTTCCAAGCTCCGTTTACCCGACCCGTCGGACATGATCCGGGGGTTTTGGGGAGCGGCGTCTTAACAGCGTCGTTTGACGCGGTCAATTCGCCTGTTGAAGGATTTGATCAGTAGCTCAAAAAGCCTTGGATTAAAGGCCTTTTGGGCGCTGCGTCACTTGTTCTGAAACTTCGCAGGGCGCTTTTCGACGAAAGCGGCCATGCCTTCTTTCTGGTCATCGGTTGCAAACATCGAGTGGAACAGCCGGCGCTCCAGCATGATGCCCTGGCGCAGGGTGGTCTCGTAGGCGGCGTTAACCGTCTCCTTGGTCATCATGGCGATGGGGCGGGACTGGCCAGCGATTTTCTTCGCAGCGGCTTTTGCCTCGTCCAGCAGCTTGTCGGCGGGGAGGACGCGGGAGACGAGGCCCGAGCGCTCGGCCTCGGCGGCGTCCATCATCCGGCCGGTGAGGCACATATCCATGGCCTTCGACTTGCCGACGAAGCGCGTCAGGCGCTGGGTGCCGCCGATGCCCGGCATGACGCCCAGATTGATCTCCGGCTGGCCGAATTTGGCGGCTTCCGAAGCCAGGATGAAATCGCAGAGCATGGCGAGCTCGCAGCCGCCGCCCAGGGCAAAGCCGTTCACAGCCGCGATCAGGGGTTTGCGGAAGGACGAGACGGCGTGCTCGAACGCGCCGAACAGGTCCTTTTGATAGACGTCCATGTAGGACTGCGGGGCCATTTCCTTG
Source organism: Hyphomonadaceae bacterium (assembly GCA_965229115.1). GTDB lineage: Bacteria > Pseudomonadota > Alphaproteobacteria > Caulobacterales > Hyphomonadaceae > UBA7672. Next base: position 3,879,640 of record CBDDIR010000003.1, read on the forward strand.
ATGTCGGCGCCGGCGGCGAAGGCGCGGCCTGCCCCGGTGAGGATCACGCAGCCGATATTCGTATCTGCCTCATAGGCAGCCAGCGCATCGACCAGCTCGCCGCAAAGTTTCGCATTGAGGGCGTTCAGCGCATCCGGGCGGTTGAGCGTGATGATCCCGACATTGCCGTCGGTTTCGACCAGCAGCGTTTCGTAGGCCATGGGCGTCTCCCTATTATCTAGTTTTCGAGGCTACCGCTTTCCGGGCTCTCTTCTTCGTAGCTGTCCGGGAGGCCGAACTCCACCCGGCTCGCCCCGGCGAGGCGCAGCTGATCGAACAGCGCCATCACGATGTGGGGTTCGACGGTGCCGAAATCGGCCTGGACGATTGATGTGCGGCCTTCGACATCCGGATCAGACATGAAGTGGGCGGCGCGCTGGATGCCGCCTTCTGCGATGTCGTTCGGAGCGGCGATTGCGCCTTCGAACCATTCACCGAGGGCTACAGCGATCGTCTTCGGCTCGCCGTCGATGGCGATGCGGACATTGTCCCACTGGAAGGGCGCGATGACGATGTCGAGGCCGGCGCCGTGGAAGGCTTCGGCCGTGAAGTTGAGCATCTTGCTGGGCGAGAAAGCGCTGGGCGTTGCGCCCTCGCCTTCGACCAGCGCGAGATCGTAACGGGCGCCAAGATTGAGCGCGCCTTCGCGCATCAGCTCGCCGGCGTCGTTCACCATGGGCGGCTCGACGATGAGGGTGTGGCCCTTGCCGCGCATCTCTTCGAGGGCTGCTTCGAACATGTCGACGTAATGGTTGCGCACATGCGTGAGCAGGTCGACGAGATCGGTCATATCAGCCTCCACCCGGATTTGGGTCGAGGGATGCCTACTGCTCCAGACGCGTGGAGGCCAGCTTTACGATGAGTTCGAAGTTGACGGTGACCGGGCGGTTGCTGGCTGGTTCGCGGATCTGGATGTTCAGCTCTTCGTTTTCGCGGACGAAGGCGAGGCGGTTGAGGTCTTCCGTGCGCTTCCAGCCGAGGGACGGCAGCGTCGCAACGTAGAAGTCCGCAATCTGCGCGGCCCCCTTCTGGCCTTCGGCGGAGGTGCGGACGACGCGGCCCTGATCGCTTTCGAAGACCAGCGGGTCTGTCAATTCGGTGAGGCCGGCGATGAGCGGGACATCGTCGATGGCTTTCAGGAATTCGTTGGCGTGAGCCGGGGCCGCGGCGAGCGTGGCGATGACTGCGATGGCCGCGAGAGGGTGGATACGGCTGAACACGGCGGTTCTCCTGAGGCTCCGGAAGGTCGCGGAGTTCGGGCAGTTTCGCAAATGCGCCCTGCAGAGAGCTTAATGACGCTGCTTTAACGCAGGCGGTTCAGCCCCGGCGACCTGCGACGCGCTTCTGGTTGTCGTCTCCGTCATTCTCGTCTTCCTCGCCTGCCCGTTCTTCGCGCGCTTCGATGGCGGCGCGTGCGGAGGGATCGAGGATGGATGTGACTTCCATGATGGAGGTTGCGCCGGAAGACGAGCGCTTGCGGCGATAGTAGAGCCAGCCCTTCGTCTCCATCCAGAGAAGGACCGTGTGGAGCCCGTAGAGGACCCCGATGGCAAAACAGATCCAGAGCGCGATTTCCATCACGTCCGCCTCCCAGGCAGGGCATGTGGGAATGGGATTGTAGCTTTTACAGGCGTGGGAAGCTCTCGATACAAAATTTAGATCGGGGCGTGAACGAGGTTCAGGATTCTGGTGAACGGAGTTCACAGCGGTTGGGGCCGCGCTCGTTCTTCGACGGACCCGCCGCTAGCACCTCCGAATTGCGCGAGACAGTCGGCGTTGCTAGCTTCAGGCGCATAGATTCATCGGAGGCTTCCATGAAGACGCTGATCGCTTTGGCTCTGGGCGGTGTTGTCTTGTCAGGGTGTGCGGCGCAGAACCCGCGCGTCGACCTTCCGGCAAAGATCGCGAGCCGCGCTCCTGACGCCTGCTTCGGCACGGGCGATATCGCGAACATCAACATTGTCGACAAGCAGACGCTCTACGTCGCTACCCGGCGCGGTTATGTATTCCGGCTGGATGCCCCCGGCGAGTGCTATACTCAGGGCGCCTCGATCGCCGTGGGTGAGTTCAGCGGCGCTGGCGGGACGTGCGTTGGAAATCAGGCGAGAGTGTCCGTCGGCGGCCCACTCAACGGTCCATCCAAGATGTGCGTCGCCAAGATCAGCGGCCCGTACGCCGATAGCCGCGAAACCGGTCTCTGGGCGCGACCTCTCACGCCCTGATCCGCTAAACCAGCGCCTACTTCTGGCAGTGGCTGCAGTAGAAGGTTGAGCGGCCGGATTGGACCATTCGCTTGATGGGGCGACTGCACACCACGCAGGGTTCGTCTTCGCGGTCATAGACCTGGAAGCGGTGCTGGAAGTAGCCGAGTTCGCCGGTGGTGGTTTCGAAGTCGGAGATGGTGGAGCCGCCGGCTTCGATGGCTTCTTCGATCACTTTACGAACTTCGATGCTGAGCTTTTCGAGTTTGTCGCGGCGGATCGCGCCGGCGAGTTTCTTGGGCGAGATGCCCGAGCGGAACAGCGCTTCGCAGACATAGATGTTGCCGAGGCCGGCGACGACGTATTGATCCAGCAGCGCGGCCTTCACCGGCGCCTTCTTGCCCTTGAAGGCTTCGGCGAGATAGGCGCCGGAGAACTGGTTGGAGATCGGTTCGGGGCCCATGCCGTCGAAAGGCGGATAGTGGTCGATGTCTGCGAGCGGCCAGAGATCCATGAAGCCGAAGCGGCGGGCGTCGTTGAAGGTGACGGTTGCCCCGCCCTGCATGTCGAAGACGACGTGGTCGTGTTTTGGGATCTCGCCGGCGGCCAGATGGAACTTGCCGGGCTTCTTGCCCTCCACCGTGAAGCGGCCGGTCATGCCCAGATGCATGATCAGGGCTTCGCCGTTGGACAATTCGCCGACGAGGTATTTTGCCCGGCGGCCTAGGCGGGTGACTTTTGCGCCCTCGATCCGGTGGTTAAAATTCTCGGGGAACGGGAAACGCAGGTCTTTCCTGCGCGTGTGGACGTGCAGGATGCGTTTACCTTCCATCGCCGGGGCCAATCCGCGACGAACAGTCTCGACTTCGGGCAATTCTGGCATCGATCGCGTATAGCCCCGGTAAGGTCCTTCGCCTATGTCTGGATGGCGTTGGACGAGGACCCAGAAAACCTTGGACGAAGATAAAGTCTCATTCGGGTTCGAGGACGTCAGCCGGGACGAAAAATCCCGCCGTGTCAAAGGCGTATTTGCGTCTGTGGCCAGCAAATACGACGTGATGAACGACCTGATGTCGGCCGGCGTGCACCGGGTGTGGAAGGCGAACATGATCGCCTGGCTCAACCCGCAGCCCGGCGAAGTGCTGATCGACGTTGCCGGTGGCACGGGAGACGTGGCGCGGGCGTTCCAGAAGCGGGCGAAGGAAGTTTCGAAGCGGCGCGGGTCGGATCGCGAGACGATGACGTTCGTGACCGACATCAACGAGGCGATGCTGGTGGCCGGCATCAAGGCGTCTGACGTGAACATGCCGCGTGCGGCGTGCGATGCGGCGGCGCTGCCCTTCCCGGATCGCAGCGCGGATGCGGTGACGATTTCCTTTGGCATCCGCAATGTGGTGGAGATCGACAAGGCGCTGTCGGAGTTTCGGCGCGTGCTGAAGCCGGGCGGGCGGTTTGCCTGTCTCGAGTTTTCGCACATGACGCATCGCGTGCTGCAGGATGCGTATGACAAGTACTCGTTCGCGGTGATCCCGAAGATGGGCGAGCTGGTGACGGGGGATCGCGCGAGCTACCAGTATCTGATCGAGAGCATCCGCCGCTTCCCGACACAGGATGATTTCGCCGCGCGCATCAAGGCTGCGGGCTTTGCCCAAGTCGGCTATCAGAATTATTCCGGCGGCATTGCAGCGCTTCACACCGGATGGGCGGTGTAGCGCCATGTTCGAAGCGCTTTCCGACTATATGCGCCTCGCCCGCGCGGGCGCCGTTATGCTGCGGCATGATGTTGTGATCCCCGATGCCTATCGCTCGCGCATGCCGTGGGCGGCGAAGTTCGCCGGCGGGTTCCTGCGCGTGCTGCCGGGTGGCGGCGGCAAGGGGCGGCCGGGGCAGCGGTTTGCGAAAGCGTTGGAGAAGCTGGGGCCGGCGTGGATCAAGCTGGGCCAGTTCATGGCGACGCGGCCGGATGTGATCGGTGTCGAGGCGGCGAATGATCTGTCGCGGCTGAAGGACAGCGTGCCGCCCTTCCCCAAGTCGCAGGCGATGAAGACGCTGCGCGAGCAGTTTGGCGCGGATGCGGATCGGTTGTTCCCGGCGCTGGGCGATCCGATTGCGGCGGCTTCGGTGGCGCAGGTGCATCGCATCGACACGCCGAAGGGCAAGCGGGCGGTGAAGATCCTGCGGCCGGGGATCGAGCGGACGATGGAGCTGGAGCTGCGCGCGATGAAGCGCATCGCCTACTCCGCGCAGAAGAACGGCCCTGCCGAAGTGAAGCGCATGGAGCCGGCGGCGTTCATCGACACGATGGCGCGGTCGCTGACACGCGAGATGGACCTGCGGTTCGAGGCGGGGGCGGCTTCCGAGTTCGGCGAGATCGCGGCGTTGGACAATTATGTCTATGCGCCGAAGGTCGACTGGGAGCGGACAAGCCAGCGCGTGCTGGTGACGGAATGGATCGACGGGCGGTCGCTGACCAATCCGGGTAATCTGGGGCCGGAAGAGCGGATCGATCTGGCCAACCGGATCACGCGTGGCTTCCTGGCGTGCGCGCTGGACCATGGGTTCTTCCATGCGGACCTGCATGAGGGGAACATGATCCTCGCGCCGGATGGGCGGCTGGTGCTGGTCGATTTCGGCATCATGGGCCGGATCGGGATGAATGAGCGGATCTTCCTGGCGGAGATCCTGAAGGGCTTCCTCGAGCGCGATTACAAGCGCGTGTCGGAAGTGCACTTCGAGGCGGGCTATGTGCCGGCCAATCATTCGATGGATGATTTTGCGCAGGCGCTGCGTTCGGTGGGCGAGCCGATCTTCGGGAAAGATGCGACTGAAGTTTCCATGGCGCGCGTGCTGCTGCAGCTGTTCGACATTACGCGGCAGTTCGGGATGCACCTGCGGCCGGAGCTTATCCTGCTGCAGAAGACGATGGTGCAGGTGGAGGGCGTCGCGCGCTCGATCGATCCCTCGCACAATATCTGGCAGGCCGCGAAGCCGATCGTGGATCGCTGGACGAAACGCGAGTTCGGGCCGGAGGGCCTGAAGAAGCTTGCCGTGTCGACGGCGCGTGAGGCGCTGGCGCGGTTGCGGCGGTTGCCGGAAACTTTGCAGAAGCTCGATGAGGCGCTGGATCAGGCGGCCAAGCCGGCTGCGGCGCCTTTCGTCGTGAAGCGCACAAGTGGCTGGGGCTGGGCGCTGACGGGCTTTGCGATTGCTGCAGCTTCGGCTGCGGGCCTGTGGTTCGTGCTGATCTACAAGCCGTAACTGCTTCGTTACATCGGGACATTGTCATCGCGTCGTCAGGCGCGCGTCGCAAAACCGTGTTGCCGTAAGGGTAAGGCCAATCCTCAGACGGATAGCGGCGCCTCGGGTTCAGGGCGGCGTCGCGGGCACAACGGGACAAGACAATGAAACATCTGATGCGGGCCGCCTCCGGGCTGGCCGTGAGCTGGCTTGCGCTTGAAGCAACCGCGTATGCGCAGACGAACGCACCGCCGGAGCAGCCGAACGAAGACGTGATCGTCATCACCGGCGAGAAGGTTGCGCAGGATCTGCAGAAGACCGTGTCGTCGGTTGGCGTGGTGACCGGACAGCAGATGGAGACGGAAGGCGTCACCTCGCTGGCCGAGGCGTTCGACTACATCGCCAACGTGAACATGGGGAACACGGATGGCGGGTTCTCGATCCGCGGCATTCCGTTCGACAGCCTGCTGGGCGCGGGCTCTGCCCCGCTGGCGCAGATCTATGTCGATGACGTGACGCTGGGCGACCAGACGACGCGCTTCAACGCCGACCACATCTGGGATGTGTCGCAGATCGAAGTTCTGCGCGGCGCGCAATCGACCGTGCAGGGCCGCAATGCGCTGGCCGGCGCGGTGGTGATCCGCACGCAGGACCCGACATTCGAGTGGGAAGGCAAGGCGCGCGCGTTCTGGCAGTCGTCGAAGATCGGCGCGGCTTACACGCTGTCTGCGGCGGGCGGTGGCCCGATCATCGACGACGTGCTGGCCTTCCGCGTGGCGGTTGAGCGCAGCGAGGACAATGGCTTCTACAAGAACCCGCTGCAGGGCGGCGTGGGTGCGGACTTCAACGACCATTGGCAGGGCCGCGCGAAACTGCTGTTCACGCCGAACCCGTCATTCCGCTCGCTGCTGACCTACAGCTATTCCGAAGCGCAGGTTGCGAGCGCGAAGTCTGACCGCCAGTCGCGCGATGTGAATGGCTATACCAATCTGGGCGTTGTGGTTGCGGGTTCGGAATCGAGCCGTGTGGACTGGACCAATGCGCCGGACTTCAACAAGAACACCAGCTATGCGACCTCGTGGAAGAACGAGTGGTTCGTCACCGATGACTGGACGCTGACCTCGATCTCGACCTATGCGCGCGAGCGCACGGACGAGATGATCGATACGGACAGCACCAACATCAACCCTGCCCTGTTCCCGCAGACGCCGGTGCAGATCAACAACCCCTACAACATCCCGCATGTGCGCAACGGCATGTTCAAGTACGCGCCGGAAGGCACGCAGCTTGAAGACCAGACGATCATCACCCAGGAGCTGACCGCGTCCTACGACAGCGGCGGCCCGCTGCGGCTGCTGATGGGCGGCTATTATGCTGGCGCGCAGGAGCGTGAATACAACTTCACGCCGGGCATCCAGAAGGGCGTGCATGGCCTGATCGCCAGCGCGGCGACGACGCCGATCCGCCAGCAGCTGACGGCGCAGTTGACGCCGCTGCGTGGCATGAACGTGCCGGGCACGCCGCTGGCGCAGATTCCGGCAGGACCGGCAGGCGACGCAGCATTTGCGGCGTTCGTGAGCCAGCTGACCGCGCTTTCGGTTTCGGCCGTGCAATCGAACTATTCGGATCTCGGCGCCTTCATCGCGATGACGTCCGAGCCGCTGGATACCGAGAACTTCGCGCTCTACTTCCGCGGCGAATACGACCTGACCGACAACCTGACTGTTGGTCTTGGCCTACGGTATGACAACGAGCGGCAGACGGAAGGCCTGATCCTGTCGGGCGATCCGCTTGGCCTCGCCAACCCTGCAGCGCCGAGCTATCCGGCGGGCTTCCCCGCCCTGCTGCGCCCGGTTGTGCCGCAGGTCATCGGCCTGGTGAACCAGCAGTTCGACGCCTTCCTGATGGAGGCGAACACGGAAGCGAAACAACGCTTCGAAGCCGTGATGCCGTCAGGCTTCATCCGCTACGAGCTCAACGACGACCAGTCGGTGGCGTTCGCGGTTCGCCGTGGCTATCGCGCGGGCGGCGCCGATCTGAACATCGTTCGCCAGTTCGTTTCGACCTTCGATCCGGAATACACGACGAACTACGAGCTGGCTTATCGTTCGTACTGGTTCGACCGTGCGCTGCGTCTCAACGCCAACGTGTTCTACACCGACTGGACCGACCAGCAGGTGGTGATCGACCTGTCAACGCTGCAGCAGGATCAGATCGGCTTCAACGTCGGTTCGTCCAAACTCTATGGCTTCGAGCTGGAGAGCTTCTGGCGCGTCAATCCGAACTTCGCGATCCAGGGCGTGCTGGGCCATGTGAAGACCGAGTTCGAGGACTTCGACGGGGCGCTGGCCCGCACGGTTCTGGCGGCGCAATCGGTGAATGCGCCGATAGATCTCGACGCGACGCTGGCAGCCTTCGCCGGCCGCGGGTTCTCGTTCGCTCCGGAATGGACGGGCGCGCTGCGCTTCATCTACGAGGGAGACAACGGCCTGTTCGGCACGCTTGGCCTGACCTATCAGGGCGAGAGCTTCGTCAACAACACCGAGTCGTCGTCGCCGACCTTCCTTGACAATGACGCGCGCCTGCTGGTGAACCTGACGGCTGGCTACAAGGCCGACAACTACACGATCTCGCTGATCGCGCAGAACCTGTTCGACGAAGAGTATGTCTCGTCGGGCGGCAATGAGTATGTGCGGCTTGGCTCGCCCCGCGTGCTTGGCGTGCAACTGCAGACGAATTTCTAGTAAGCGTTGGTTCTGGCTTGAGAGCGGCGCGATCCTTCGGGGTCGCGCCGTTTGCGTTTAGCCGATCTTCTTCTCGATCACGTCCCACATCTTCGCGACGGCATCGATGCCTCCGAGATTCTTGAGGGCGCGGGCGCCGGTGGGGCTGGTGACGTTGATCTCCGTCATCATGCCGCCGATGACATCGATGCCGACGAAGATGAGACCGCGCTTTTTCAGCTCCGGCCCGATGCGGGCGCAGATTTCCTTTTCGCGGGCGGAGAGCTCGGTGGCTTCCGCCGTGCCGCCGACAACGAGATTGGAGCGGATGGCGCCGGAGGGCGGGCGGCGGTTGATGCCGCCGACGACTTCGCCGTCTATCAGCAGGATGCGCTTGTCGCCTTCGCTGACGGCCGGAAGGAAAGCCTGCGCGATGAAGGGTTCGGGCACCATCTTGTTGAACAGGTCGACGATGGATTCGAGATTGCCGTCGTCCTTGCCGAGCTTGAGCACCCCTGCCCCGCCATGGCCGTGCAACGGCTTCAGCACGATGTCGCCGTGACGCTCACGGAATTCGCGGACGCGGGCGATGTCGCGCGTGATCAGCGTTGCGGGCTGAAGATCGGGGAACATCAGAGTGAGGACTTTTTCCGGCGAGGAGCGCACGCCGGCGGGATCGTTCACCACGAGCGTATCGGGCGTGATGAGTTCGAGCAGGTGGGCGGCCGTGATGTAGCCCATATGGAAGGGCGGATCCTGGCGCATCAGGACGACGTCCGCGTCCTTGCGCAGATCGATCAGGCGCGGGGCTTCGAACGTGGCGTGGGGCGTCTGTCCGGGTAAGACTTTTGCGGGGCGGACGCGGGCGGAGACGACGCCTGAGTCATAGGCGAGATCGCTGACGCCATAGACGCTGACCGAGTGGCCGCGGCGCTGGGCTTCCTCGATCATCATGAAGGTGGTGTCGCCGGCCGGGTTTACCGTCTCGAGCGGGTCCATCTGGACGGCGATGCGAAGGGACATGAGGCGGCTCCAGCCAAGAGCCCTCTAGGTAGGTCGGCGCGGGCCGGTGCGCAATCTGCGCGGCTATCGGCGTTTGGTTAGCAGAGCTTACCTGGTGGCGTTCCGGCTTACTGGCGCTCTTGCGGGGGCGGGAGCGAGGAGGATTGCAGGAGGCCGATGCTGTTGCCGCTGGCGCCCGGGGGCGGGGTTGCGCCGGGGGCGTAGGGGTCGGTGTACTGGCCGCGCGTAGTGGGTTGCGAGGGAACGATAGGCGCGGGGGCGGACGCAGGCGGCGCGATGCGGATGGCGCCGGCGGTGTTATCCGGCGGGACGACCTGGCCCTGCTCGTTCACGTTGGGCGCAGTGGCGACGCTGATATCTGGCGGGGGCGAGCCGCGCTCGCGCATCTTCACGTAGGACACGACCTTGGTGACGCCCTTCACGAGGCTGGCGTGTTCGGCGGCCTTGCGGAGTTCTTCGTCGGTGCGGGCGAGGCCCAGCAGATAGACGACGCCGTTGTGGGCCTGGATGTTGAAGTTCGTGCCCTTGATGTCGTTGTCGGCAAGCAGGCGCAGGCGGACCTGTTCGACGATCCACGAGTCGTTGAGGTCGCGGCCGAGATTGTAGTTGTCGATCTGGAGTTCGTTGGCGACTTCATCGACGGAGGAGACCTGCCACGCGATGCGTTCGGCTTCCTTGCGATCCGTTTCGGATGGCACGCGGCCGGAGAGCAGGACGAAGCGATCGACCACGGCGACGTCGACTTCGCCGAAGCGGCTGAAGCCGCCGGCGCCGAACAGGCGGGTCTTGATCTCGGTTGCGGCGGAAGAGTCGTCGAGAGACTCGCCGAAGGTGCGATCGGACATGCAGGCGCCCAGTACGGGTGCAGCAATGAGCAGGCAGGCGAGGACACGCGCGTTCATAAAACTTCCCAACTATTCCGCCGTTTCGGGCCTAGGGCCTGTTAGAAACAGCATAAGGCGATTTTCGGGCGTTTTGCAGGTAGGGCGCGCCATAGGGCCTGCGATCGGGTGAATCGACGCTGAACTGCTATTTTTCTGCCCGCCAGGCGTCGGCCAGGTGGCGCGGGAAGCGGCCGGGGGACATCAGGACGATGTCGAAGCGCCAGTTGTGGTTCTGCAACTTGTGGCGGCGGGTGGTCCAGGTGCGGGCGGCCTGCTCGATGCGGCGGCGGAGGCCGGGCGTGACGGCTTCGAGCGCGGTTTCGTGCCGGGCGCGCATTTTCACTTCCACGAAGACGAGTAGATTCTTTTTTGTGGCGATGAGGTCGATCTCGCAGGCGGGCGTGCGGGCGCGGCGGTCGAGGATGCGGTAGCCCTTCATCTGCAGCCATAGCGCGGCGGCGTTTTCGGCCCGGCGGCCTTTGCGCTCGCGCAGGCGGCGGAGGATGGCGTTTTCAGTCTTCTTCGCCATCTTCCGCTTCACGGAGTTTGAGTGCGCGTTCGTAAACATCGCGGCGCTTGAGGCCGAGGGTTTCTGCGATTTCGGCAGCGATCTCTTTCAGCGGGCGCGTGTCGTCAGCGGCGAGAATGGCGGCGTCGAGCGCGTTTGCATCTGGCGCCTCCTGCCCTGATGGCGGGCCGACGAGGATGACGATCTCGCCGCGGGGCGGGCCGTGCTCCGTGTAGTGGGCGGCAAGGTCCGGCAGGAAGCCGCGGCGGGTTTCCTCGAACTTCTTTGTCAGCTCGCGGGCTACGGCGGCCTCACGCTGGCCGAGGACTTCGGCCATGTCGGCGAGGCTGGCGGCGAGGCGCGAGGGGCCTTCGAAGAAGATCAGCGTGCCGTGCGAGGATTTCATCTCGGACAGGAAACGCTTGCGTGCGCCGGACTTGGGCGGCGGGAAGCCAGCGAAGGTGAAACGATCGGTTGGCAATCCGGAGGATGCGAGCGCGGTGAGCGGGGCCGAGGCGCCGGGGATGGCGTAGATCGGGATGCCCTTCTCTGCGGCTTCACGGACGAGCTTGTAGCCGGGATCTGAGATCAGCGGCGTTCCGGCGTCCGACATCAGGGCGATGCGGCTGCCGGATTCCAGTTCCTTAAGCAGTCCCGGACGCGCCTGGGCGCCGTTGTGGTCATGATAAGGGCGCAATCGCGCGGAGACTCCGAATGCCGACATAAGCTTGCCGGCGACACGCGTGTCTTCCGCGCAGACGACATCGACGGACGCAAGAATGTCGAGGGCTCTAAGCGTAATATCCCGCAGGTTGCCTATGGGAGTCGAAACAACGTAGAGCCCGGGCTCAAGCCTTGGATCGATACGGAATAGGCGGGAGGAACCGGTTTCATCCGGTTGCCGGGAATCATCCTCCAGCCTAGCTTCCGCATTGGTCTCTTCGCCCTCATCAGGGGCCGGGTCTGAAGACGCATCCTCAGGAGGGGTCGCGCATGTCATCCAAATCTCTGGTCCGCGGGCTCGCCGCAGTATCTCTTGTTGCTCTGACTGCGCTGGGCGCTTGCACCAGTGGTCCGGTGCGGCCGACCGCCCCCCTCTCTAGCAGTGGCATGCGCCCTGATCCAAGCCGTCCCCTTCCGCCGGGCCAGCCGATGCCGTCTGCGCCGGTTTCGACCCAGTTCGCGGAAAGCCGGAATGCCTATCACCCGCGCCATGTGCCGGCCAATGAACAGCAGAACCTGAAGCGCATTGCCGTGCTTCTGCCGTTCAACTCGACCAATGCCGAGGTGCAGCGCCAGAGCAAGGGTATCTACAACGCCATCCAGATGGCGCTCTTCCAGGTGGGCGTTAAGGACGTCCTGCTGATGCCGCGCGACGCGACCAGCGCCGATCCGCAGGTGATCCAGGGCGTGGCCGAGGATGCGGTGCGCGATGGCGCGGTGGCCGTGATCGGCCCGATCTTCGCGCAGCAGGTTCCCGCCGTGGCCGCCAAGGCCGCGCAGGTGAATGCGCCGGTGCTGGCGTTCTCGACCGACGCTTCGGCGTTTGGTCAGGGCGCGTATCTCGTCTCGCTGACGCCTGCGAGCGAAGTGGAGCGGATTGTCGACTGGGCGTCGAAGGATGGCGTGACGCGCTTCACCATGCTGGGGCCGGACAATGCCAGCGGCCGTTCGACCGAACAGGCGCTGCGCCAGGAAGTGGCTGAGCGTGGCGGACAGGTTGTCAGCGTTGAATACTACACGCCGGGCAACGCCTCGCCGCAGGAACAGGCGCGTCGCCTCGCGAAGGTGATCGAGGCGGAGAACCGCGCAAATCCCGGCAAGGTCGCTGTGCTGATCCCCGAGGGTGGCGTGCAGTTGCGTTCGGTCGGCTCGCTGCTGCGCGCGATCGCCAACGTCACGCCGCGCGAAGTTCGCTTCATCGGCACGGGCCAGTGGAACGATGCAGATATCTGGCGCGAGCCGTCGCTATATGGCGGTTCGTTCCCCGCTCCCGATCCGGCTGCGCTGACCGATTTCGAGAAGCGCTATCAGGCGATTTACGGCGAAGCCCCGCCGCGTCTTGCAAGCTTTGGCTATGACGCGGGCGCGCTGGCGGCGACGCTGGCGGCGAATGACAGGCTCGATGCAGCGATGATCCAGCGCCCGCAGGGCTGGAGCGGCGTCAACGGCCTGTTCCGCTTCCAGCCGGACGGCAGCGTGGAACGCGCGCTGGCGATCATGCAGCTGCAGAATACGGGCGGCGTGAAGATCGTCTCGCCGCCGCTGCAGGCGTTTAGCGCGGGTAGCTAGGGCGCAAGTTCCGCAGCAATGCGATCAGCCATCAGACGGCCGTGTGGCGTAAGCGCTATGCGGCCGTTCTGCTGTGTGACGAGACCGAGGTCGGTGTATTCGGCGAGCCTGGCGGCGTTGAGCGGCAGGTTCAGCTCGGCGATGTCCGACAGCGCGAAGCCTTCGAGGACGCGCAGGCCCATGGTGACGCGCTCACGCGCTTGCGCCGTGGCGTCGAGGTTTTCGGTGACCGCCCAGCCAAGGCCCGTGGTGTTGACCTGGTTCAGATACTCGCCCGGCTTTTCGGCGGCTTCGATGGCGAGACGTTCGGTATCTGTGGTGAGGCGTCCATGGGCGCCGGGGCCAACGGCTGCCCAGTCGCCGGAGGACCAGTAGATACGGTTGTGCGCGGATTGGTGTTCGACGCCCCGCGCGTGGTTCGAGACTTCGTAGGCGGGATAGCCCGCGGCATCCGCCAGCTCCTGCGTGATCTCGTAGAGATCGGCGGAGCGTTCATCGTCGAGCGGCGACCAGTCCTTGCGCTTCACGGCCTGGAAGAAGGCGGCGCCGGGTTCGATCGAGAGTTCGTAGAGCGACAGGTGGTCGGCGCCGAGCGCGAGGGCGCGGGTGAGTTCCGCGCGCCACTCTTCGGCGGTCTGGTTGGGCAGTGAGTAGATCAGGTCGATCGAGGTCGAGCGGAAGTGGCGCTTCGCTTCGGTGAGTGCCGCGAGCGCCGTTTCAGCCGAGTGCGTGCGGCCGAGGAATTTGAGGCGGGCGTCGTCCAGCGATTGCAGGCCGAGCGAGAGACGGTTGACGCCGGCGGCTGCGAAGTCGGCGAAGCGATGCGCATCATCCGGGTTGGCTTCCAGCGTGATTTCCGCGCCGGGCTTGAGGCCCCAGAGCTGGTCGATCTTCTCGATCACGCCGCTGACCTGCTCGCCGGTCATCAGCGAGGGCGTGCCTCCACCGAGGAAGATCGTGTCGGCCTGGCGTGCGCTCGTGCGCGTGCGCCAGCCTTCGAGATCCTTCAGGATGGCGTTGAACAGCGGGGCGGTGTCGCGCGCCTTGGCGGCGTACACGTTGAAGTCGCAATACGGGCACACGCGCGCGCAATACGGCCAGTGGACGTAAATCCCGAAACCGCGCTGTGGGTTGAAGCCAGACATGAGCCGATCGCAGACGCCTAAACGAGGCGCGCGTCAACCGTGTCCAACGGCGGGGCGTTTATCCGGTATGGTGAATTCGATGCGCGCGCCGCCCCGGAAGGTCGGGTCGATGCGGATTTCGCCGCCATGGCTCTGGATGATGGTGCGGCACGTGGCGAGGCCGATGCCTGTGCCCTCGCCCGCCGTGTGCACGCCGCGGGCGAGCGGGTTGAACGCAACGGCAGTGAATTCCGGGTCGAAGCCCATGCCGTTGTCTTCGACCGTGACGGCCACCCCCTTCGCATCACGCACGGCGTCGATGCGGATGACGAGCGGCCTGTCGCGGCGGCGGTTCTTGATCGCGTTGGAAATGAGGTTGTGGAAGACGGTGGTGATCAGCGTGGAGTCGCAGCGCAGACGCATTTCGTGCAGCACGTTTATGCGCGCGCTGGCGGCTTCGAGATCGGGCGCGCTTTGGGTGGCTGCGGCCTGCACGAGTTCGCTGAGCGCGTTTTCGGTCAGGGCGATGCGCGTGTAGGCCGAGCGCGAATAGTCGAGCATGCCGTCGATGATCTTGGGCATTTCCAGCGCGCTGTCGCGAATGGAGCGGGCGTGGCGGCGGGCGGTTTCGGTGTCGCCTTTTGCGAGCGCTTCCTCGAGCAGTTCGCCATAGAGCATGACGTGGCGCGCGGGGGCTTTGAGATCGTGCGCAGCTGAAGAAGCGTATTGTTCGAGCGCTTCGTTGGCGCGCGAGAGGCGTGCGGCCTGCTGGTTGGCTTCCTTCTGCCAGCCTTCGACGATGGCGGAGAGCCACCAGATCAGCAGCGCGACGAGCGTTACGTCGATCGAGGCGTTGAGGGCAAAGAGCGCTTCGGAGGACCAGCCCTGCATCATGGTGAGCGCAAGGCTGCCGGCGGCGGCGATGACGGGCAGCGCGACCGCGATGGGAAGCGCACGGCGCAGGAGGCGGCCGCGCAGACTGGGCTGCAGGATGACGCGGCCGAAGCCGAGACGCGGATGCAGCATCACGCAGACGAGCGTAAGCCAGACGATCAGCACCGCCGTATGCAGCGCCATCGTGTTGAGCGGGCTGTTCGCATCCGGTGCGCCGCTGAACAGGGCGAGGCCGAGGATACGGAACATCGCCGGCGTTGCGGCGACCAGCGCGAGTATGCCGGCCAGCAAGGACCAACGCGGACGGAGATTGATGACGATCAGCGTGACGGCGGCAAGCGCGAGGCAGAAGATCGTCGCTGGAGACGGAATGATCTCCCACGGCTGAACGCTTGTGCCATCGCGTGAGAATGCGGTCTCGATGAGAAATAGCAGCGTGAGGACCGCGATGGCGGTGGAGCCCCAGTGCGAGCGTTTTGACTCACGCAACGACATGAGGAAGCTGACCGACAGCGCCATAAGGGCTGCCGCCGTGCGCGCCTTCATCGTCGGGAAGCCGGGGACCAGCGTTTGCAGCGGTTGGAAGTTGAACCCGTAGCCGATGATCAAGACGGCAGCCGCGATCGAGCCGATAGCGAGCGCGTGCCATTCGAGCGCCGAGAAATAGCGGCGGCGCGGAAGGCGGAGATAATTCTCAACTGTCGTTTGTTGCGACATGCGCGGACTCTATCGCCTGTCGATCAGGATTAAAACGTTAGCGAGCAATCAGATTGAGCGGATCAGTGCCGGGGCAGTTCGCCCCTGCTCCAGTAATCGACGATGGCGCCGGCCATGGTGCGATAGTCTTCCAGCGTGGTCGGCTTTTCGAGATAGCCGCTGCAGCCGCCTGCGTAGGCGCGATCAATGTCCTTCTGCAGCGCCGAGCCCGAGCACATCACGACGGGAACCGGATTGCCTTCCGAGCGGAGCAGCTGGAGCACGCCGAAACCGTCGAGCTCGGGCATCTTCACATCGAGCACGACGAGATCGGGCTTTTCTGCGCGGATGCGATCAAGGGCCGTCATCGGCTTGGTTTCGCTGGCGACGTGGACACCGCCCTGCGCCGAGAAAGCCAGGGTCATGAATTCCAGACAGCGTGGATTGTCATCCACGATCAGGACGCTTGCGAGCTTCGACATAACAACCCCCCTCGGGTCTATGTTGAGGTGAGTCTACTCGTTCGAGTCCGGCTGTGAACCCGGGAATAGCCCCAATCACGCATTCGTAGGCGTTAATCTCCTCTAGCTTGCCAGAAAGGATTTCAATTTTGCGAACGCCAGCGCGCGATGGCTCATGGCGTGCTTCTTTTCGGGATCCATCTCGCCGAAGGTTTCGGTCTCGCCTTCGGGCACGAAGATAGGATCGTAGCCAAAGCCCCTGTCGCCGCGCGGTGGGAAGACGAGCTGTCCGCGCAGGATTCCCTCGAAGCTTTCGACATGGCCGTCGGGCCAGGCCAGCGACAGGACGCATATGAAGCTGGCGCGCTTGTCGACTTCTCCGTCCTCGGAGGTTTCGGACTTCAGACCATCCTCGACCTTCTGCATGGCGGCGCGGAAGTCCTTCTCGGGACCGGCCCAGCGAGCCGAATAGATGCCCGGAGCGCCCGAGAGGCCGTCGCAAGCCAACCCTGAGTCATCTGCCAGGGCGGGTTCGCCCGAGGCCTGGGCTGCGGCCAGCGCCTTGAGCTCGGCATTGCCACGGAAGGTGTCGGCGGTCTCTTCAGGTTCGGGAAGGCCCAGTTCGCCCGCGGAAATCGCGGTAAACCCGATGTCGCTGAACAGCTCGGTCAGTTCCTTGACCTTGCCCTTGTTGTGCGTGGCGGCGATCAGGCGGCCGGGCGGTAGCTTGCGGCTGGCGCTCATGGCTTTCTGCGTCCTTTCGTCAGCCCGGGTGGACGGGCTTATTGTTTTTCGATATGGTCCGAATCCATCCCGCCAGACAAGTTGTTGTCTGGCAAGTTAGCTCCGGGCATGACAAGTCCCGGAACTGATGGGGTATTTGCCGCGTGGGTCGCGGTACGGGTCGATTGGAGCCCAGTTTTCTATGCTGATGCGCGCGACCGGCCGTGGGTCGATCTCGTCATTCCTGAAAGTCGCGGTGGACGTGGTCTGGGTGATCGCGTGCGCCCTGCTCGGCTTTATCTGGATTATCGCCGCCTTTGCGATCTACGCGCTGGTGACGGGGAACCCGACTTTCCTGGATCTGGGCCAGTATCGCCTGAATACGCCGCGGGACCTGACCATCTGGATCGCCATCGGTTCGATCCTTTGCATCGGCGTGATGATCATCTGCGCCTATCTGCGCGGGGTTTTCGAGACGCTGGTCGCCCGTGACCCGTTCGTGCCCGAAAACGCCAAGCGGTTTACCGCGATCGGCATCGTCCTGGCCCTGATGGAAGCGGCCGGGATGTTCGTGGCGACCATCGTCAGCTTGGCCTTTGGCGTATTCGCCCCAACTGGTGATGGGGTGGCATTCAGGTTTCCCAACATAAACTGGCCGGTATGGCTGGCCGTATTGACGTTACTTGTGCTCGCGCAGGTGTTCCGAGAGGGCGCTGCGATGCGCGAAGAGCAGAAGATGACGATCTGAGCCCCCACTTAACTGTGATGGTTCAGTCATTGCACTCCCGCAAAGTTCGACTTTACGGGTTCTAGTTAAGGGCGAAGCGCTGCCCCGGTTTAGCGCAGACGACAGGCCGGCGGATGGTCCGCGGGTATGAGCAAAGGACGACAGCGCCGCCTATGGCGATCCGCGTCACCCTCGATCGGGTCCTTCTGGACCGACGCATGTCGCTCACCGAGCTGGGCGATCGCGTCGGTATTACGCTTGCGAACCTGTCGATTCTGAAGACCGGCAAGGCCAAGGCCATCCGTTTCTCGACCCTCGAAGCGCTCTGCCGCGAGCTTGGCTGCCAGCCGGGCGATATCCTTGTGTGGGACCCGGATGAGGCTGCGGAGTCCGACGACGAAGAAGACGGGCGAGCGGTCGCCGCGGAATAGGCACGGCCGAATTGTTTGGGGCCTCCCCTGCGCGGAAGCCTTGACGGATGACACTGTCATCTTGATGTCCAATACTCGGATCTGATCACGAGCTTTCGAGCCCGGGGACAAAGAATGACCGGCGAAACGACCGGCGATTTTACCCAGCTGATGCTGGGGCTGTGCGCGGGCATAATGCTCGCCATGGCCGCAGCGATGCTTCGTGCGCCCCGCAAGGCTGTGCGCTGGTCGGGTTTTGCCTTCTTCTTCACGTCCGCTTTCTTCGCCCTGAAGCTGTGGTGCGATCAGACGCATGCGCTTTCCTACGAAGCGCGCGTGGTCGTCGGGATCGTGGCGATGTCGTCCGTTGGCTGGTTCTGGCTGATGGTGATGGCGCTGTTCAACGACTGCGACGAATACAAGCCGATCATGTTTGCGGCGCCTGGGTCGCTGGCCCTGCTGGCAATCGCGCATCAGCTGCCCGGCGACTCCATGATGCCGGTGATCTGGACGGTATCGACCATGGCGCAGGCGGGCTTTGCCATCGCCGCGCTGATAATCGTGGTGCGAAGCTGGAAGGACGACCTGATCGAATCCCGCAGGCGGGTTCGCGGGCCGTTCATGGCGGGGGTCGCGCTCTACATCCTGTCGATCAGCGGATTCAATATTTGGGAAGTGTTCTTCGGCGCGGTTCCCGACTGGTATCCCATGTTCAACGCCGCGATGCTGACATTGTGCGTCCTTGCGGGGGCTTTCACCTTCATCGAAGCGCGCGGGGAGATGTTCGGCGAGGACGCCGAGCCGGCCCCCATCCGCCAGCCGGAACCGGCCCTACGCACTATTACGCCAGTTGCAGCCGTGAACGGCCATGCAGCGCAGGCAGCCGCCAGCGAAGCCTTCGCCATCGACCGCGCCGCCAAGGCGGATCTCGAACGGCTCGAATGCCTGATGAGCAAGGACGAGGTCTGGAAGGAAGAAGGGCTGACGATTGCCAGCCTCGCCCTGCGCGCCGGCATCCCCGAGACGCAGCTGCGCCGGCTGATCAATGACTGCCTCGGCTATCGCAACTTCCCGTCCTATGTGAACGCGCACCGGATCGCGGCGGCCAAGAGCCGGCTGGCGAACCCGACCGAGGCGCGGGTTTCTATCTCGACCATCGCCTACGATATCGGCTTCGCCTCGCTCGGGCCGTTCAATCGCGCATTCAAGGAAGAAGCAGGCGTTTCGCCTTCCGAATGGCGCCGCAAGGCGCTCGACCTGCCTTCGCCGATTCCTGAAGAAGTCTGATCGATTTCTGAAAAGCGCTTTTCTTTCAGCGTGATGAATCGGCGAGCCCGTTCGCGATCATCGTGAATCTCTGTTTTCCAAAAAGCCTGATCGATTTTTGCGAAGCCCCGCCGTTTCCCGAAAACGGCGAGCGAAGGCGCGCGAGCCTCACCATCCTTGGTTCATCCAAAGAAGGAAAAACCACATGGATACGAACCTCTCCTCCTCGAAACTTGCCGGCTCGAAACGTTCTTACGCAAAACAGACTGGCGTTCTCACCAACGTCTTCTCGGCCGCCCTCGCGGTGAGCGCTGTCGCCCTGGCTGTCGGTTCGATGACCGGCGTCGCCCAGGCGCAGACTGCTCCCAAGCAGATCACCGCGCAGGTCTCCTATGCCGACCTCGACCTCTCGACCCATGACGGCGCCCGCGCGCTGCTGAAGCGGATCAATTCGGCCGCGAAAGAAGCCTGCGGCCCTGATCCGGTGATGAGCCCGCTCACCCCGGCCGCACCGACCCGCTACGACCGCTGCATCGAGCAAGCCGCCGACAAGGCCGTGGCCGATGTGAATGCGCCGCTGGTTGTCGCCCTGCACACGGGCGCGCCGCTGTCCAAAGACGAGCCCGTTGGCGAGCAGTTCGCTGCCCGCTGACGGTCTTCCCTGGCGATCCTCTCGCCAACACGCCTGACGGCGGGCTTTCCGGCTTTTCGTCCGATCCAGCCGGGAAGCCCGTCGGATTTTCGTGATCGCCTACTTCTTCCGAACCGGCGCCCTCTTCGCGACCGGCTTGGCGGCGGGTTTCGCCTTTGCCGGAGCGTAGCTGCTCTTCTGCGGCTTGCCCTGATCCGGCTGCGCCTTGAGCCAGAAGCCGAGCGCCATGACCTTGGCGTCGTCGAAGAAGGCAGCATCCACCCGGTCGAGGAAATCCTCGCGGGTGAACTCAACGCGCTTGATGTCTTCCTTCTCGGCCGCAAGGCCCGAGGCTTTCGGGTTGACCAGATCGGACGTGATCACGGGCGCGTAGTAGAGGAAGATCCGCTCCGAGCTTGAGCCGGGCGAGACATAACCGTTGGAGACAAGCGTCAGCTTGTTGGCCTGATAGCCCACCTCCTCCATCATCTCGCGACGGATGCAGTCTTCGGGCTCTTCGTCTTCTTCCACCGAACCAGCCATGGCTTCGACGATATAGCCGGGGCCCTTGTCGTGCGTGGCGATACGGAACTGTTCGGCCAGCACGATCACATCGCGCTCGACATCGTGGATCAGGGCGGCGGCGCTATCACCGCGCTCGAACACCAGCCGTTGCACATCCTCGAGACGGCCTTTGCCGGCGACGCGGTCATAGCCGAACACGTATTCGTCGATCTTGTAGCGCCCCTTGAACACGGTCTTGCGCGACTTGATGTCGACGGTGCGTTTCTTCGTGGCCATCAGGCGAATTCCTCGACGATGATGCGGGCGATTTCCGCGTGGGCCGCGGCTTTGTCGATGTTGGTTGCCGTGCTTTCCGACAGGTAGCTCGCGATCACGATGGGCGAGCGGCCGGGCGGCCGGACGATGGCGCAATCATTGTGCGAGCCATTGCCGCCGGTGCCAGTCTTGTCGCCAGCGCGCCAGCTTTCGGGGAGACCTGCGCGCAGACGGTCGAGGCCGGTGGAAGCTTTTTCCATCCAGCCGATCAGGCGCGCGCGGTTGTCTGCATTCAGCACTTCATCCGTGGTGAGGATGCGGCGCAGCGTGCGGGCCATGGCGTGCGGTACGGTCGTGTCGCGCTCGTCGCCGGGGCGGTTCTCGTTGAGCTCGGGCTCGACACGATCCAGCCGCGTATGCGGATCGCCGCTCTCGCGCAGGAAGCGGGTGAAGCCTTCGGGGCCGAACATCGGCACGAGCAGCAGGTTGGCCGCGGTGTTGTCGCTGACCGTGACGATTGCCTCGCAAAGCTGTTCGACGCTGAGCGCGCCCATGCCGGTCGTTGCGCTGATCTGCGCGCTGGTGATGGGCGAAGTCGCGACAAGGTCGGACGGCGTGTAATACATCACCGCATCGAGGTTCAGCCCCTCCTCGCAACGCTTCAGCGCGCCGGCGGCGAGGAGCCATTTGAACGTCGAAGCCATCGCAAAGCGTTCCTGCGCGCGATGGTTGATCTCGGCATTGGAACCCGTGTCGATGGCGCTGACGCCGATGCGTCCTCCGATACGGGCTTCGATCGCAGCGATACGAGCGACCGCGCTGGCCTTCTCACGCGTCGGCTGTGCGTTGGGCGAAGCGCCGCCCGCACAGCCGGCAAGCACCAGCCCTGCCCCGCCCGCAATGATCCCCCGGCGGGTTTGCATCAGAGGCCGAGCGCCTTGCGTTGAGCCGCAAACAGTTCGTCCGTACCGATGACGGCGAGATCGATGAGCGAGTTGAACTCGTCACGGCTGAAGGCGCGTTGTTCGCCCGTGCCCTGGATCTCGATCAGCTTGCCGCCGGAGGCCATGACGAAGTTGGCGTCGACCTGGGCTGCCGAGTCTTCGGGATAGTCGAGGTCGAGGACAGGAACGTCATTGAAGATGCCGCACGAAACTGCCGCGACTTGAGCCGAGAGTGGGTCGGTCTTGATGACGCCTTCGTCCTTCAGATAGCGCATCGCCATGGCGAGGGCGACATAGGCGCCCGTGATCGCGGCGGTGCGCGTGCCCCCATCGGCCTGCAGCACGTCGCAATCGAGCGTGATGGTGTTTTCGCCCAACGCCTTCAGATCGGTGACCGAGCGGAGCGCGCGGCCGATCAGACGCTGGATTTCCTGCGTGCGCCCAGACTGCTTGCCTTCAGTGGCTTCGCGACGGCCCCGCGTGTGCGTGGCGCGCGGGAGCATGCCGTATTCGCCGGTCACCCAGCCCTCGCCCTTGCCCTTCTTCCACCGCGGAACTTCGCCCGCCCAAGAGGCCGTGCAGAGAACATGCGTGTGGCCAAACTTGGCGAGACAGGACCCCTCTGCATAGCGCGTAACACCCGCCTCCAGCGAAATGGAACGAAGCTGATTTGGCTGACGGCCGGACGGACGCATGGTGAAACTTTCGCGAGTGTAACGGGTTCAAGTCACGCCGGTTGAGGCGATCTGCAATCCAATAACCATCGTCAGCGTCCACCGCCAGCTTTCATAAGCCCTGCTTTGATAGGCAACGTTGGGTTGGCCGTATTCGCGCTTCACGCGCGCTGCCTTGGCAGCGCCGTCCATGAACGGTTAGGTCGCCCTGTGAACAGCGTTGGGGTGGGAATTCTTGTTCAATCGCATGGGTTGTTCGGCTGACGCGCGTTTGCGCGCCCAGGGCCGCTGGAAGTTTTCGCGCGCGTTTATGCTCGCGCTCCCCCTTATCATGACGGCCTGTGGCGGCGGCGGCGGCGGTGGCGGCAGCGAAGGAACAGGTGTCGTCGTGGGCGGCGGCACAGGCTCTGGTAACGCCGGTGGCGCGGGCGGCGGAACCGGAACAACGACCGGCGGCAACGATACGGGTGCTGGGACTGGGACTGGGACTGGGACTGGGACTGGGACTGGGACTGGGACTGGCACTGGCGCCGACAATGGTGGCGGGACCGGCACGGGCGCCGGCACTGGAACCGACAATGGGAGTGGGACCGGCACAGGCACTGGCACTGGCACTGGCACTGGCACTGGCGCCGATAATGGTGGCGGGACCGGAGGAGGAACAGGAACCGGCGGTGGCGCCGGCGGCGCGACGACGAACCCGTTTCCGAAATCGTTCACGTTCAATCGCCCTGAAAACGTCCAGGGCCCCTGGAACACGTTCGGTGTGCAGGTCTTCGCGCCGGATGACGAACCACCAACCAACCTCGCGCTGACTGGCCCTGAAGCGCATCTCTTCAATATCCAGCTGCTCGTAACCGACCCGCCGAGCGCCGATGGCTATCGCTCTGTGACTGTCCGGGTGATCCCGCTCTTCACGCTCAACTATGAGCGCCCGCAGGATGCCAACCGCGACAACATCTACAACTTCACCGCAAGCGGGGTGTTTCACGGCATAACCATCGGTACGGCGTTCACGCTCAACGTCACTGACGTCAATGATCAGGCCGAAGCGCCAGCAACGCTGATCATGGGCCCGACAAACATGCCCCGCTTCAGCCATCCATTGATATCCATCCCCGACATCACGGGCGATGGTCGGGACGAGCTGGCGTTAAGCGTGCTCGACAATATTGGCGGTGCGACGGGCTTTATCATCCCGAGCCAGTTCGTTGATGGCCGGACAGCCGCCGTAACGCCAATCGGCAACCTTCAAAATGCAGGAACAGTGTTTGCCGACAGGACAATCGGGAACGCAGTCGAGCAGAACTACGTATCTGCCAGCCCTACAGCTGGCGGCGTCGCAGTCATGATATCGGATGCCGGCGATCAGAAGCACTATCTCTTCCCCGCTCTGACGTCTGCCAATTACGACACGCTGCGCGGCCGGATCGACCCGGCAACGGTTGCGGACAGGGTCACCTATTCATTTCACAGCGGCCAGGAAGAAGCGCGCCTGATCGGCGACGCGAACGGAGATGGCGTCGCCGATATCCTGACGCGATCAACCTCCCGAACGGCGCCGACCTCCGGCAGGATCAACCTGGTCTTTGGACGAGCGGTTGCATCTGACGCCGACCGGCAACGTACAACGACGCCGAATATTTCGATGAGCTATACGTGGCTGCAGCCAGGCGATTACTCGATCTATGACCACAAGATCCGTTTCGAGGCGCGTCTTGTTTCGGATGTCGATGGCGATGGATTCCGTGATCTGATCATCATCTCGCCCGACTACCAGGCCAATCAGCGGGAAGAAAACAAGGGCGCCGTCTGGCTGATCAAGAGCGCGGTGCTGCGCAGCACGAGCAACGTCTCGCTCAATCTCGACGCGCTGACATCCAGCCAGGGTTTCAGGATCATTGGCGGCGAAGTCACCACGGTGGCTGAAATCAGCGACCTTGATAATGACGGATATCGGACGCTGGCGTTCGGAACCGCGACGGGTGTGTACGCCATTGATGGCCATGATTTCGGTGCGCTGACACCGCTTTCACAAAACCCCTACGGCGCAAGTCCTGCCCCGATTTTCGGTCCGAGGAGCGCTTTGATTTACGCCGGCATCTGGCAGGTCTCCAACGGACTCGATCTCGACAATGACGGGTTCGAGGACCTGTTCGCGGGCGGCGGGCTAACGGCGAACCTTACGGTCTTCCGCGCTTCGCGCATTCGCGATGCGCTGTCGAATTCCGCGTACAACGCCGCGAGTTCTACCGGGCTGTTCCAGGTGCTGACCCGGGCATTCACGGGTGTCATCAATACGGGCGATATGACAGCTGGGCCGCCGGTTGCGTTTCCTGGCTCCAGCCTGATCGCTCTACCTGTTTACAATCGTCAGGAGTCGAATGGCGGAGGACAGGGCCGCATCATCTTGGTGCGTATCGCGGATATTTCCACCGCCATGATAGCAAACCGGACACAGCGCATGGAGCTGTATCTGGCTGACTGATTGGCTGCTCGGGGTGTCGCTCCGCAATCAGCGCCGCCAGTGTGCGGAGCTCAGGAACGCGTTCGATACTGAAGACGTCCATGATGCGGCCACCAGTCAGATAGCGGCAATTGTGCCTGCAATCGCGAACTTCATGCTTAACCCCGCCCCTCGATGCCGGTGAGTTTGGGAGCGCTTGCTGTATCGCAAGCTCGCCTGGCGGCTGATTTCCCCTTTTCGGCCAGCACACAAGCGGGTTGAACCCTTACCGTCAGCCCCATACCTTCCCCCCGCAATGACCACCGGCCCGCGTAATCCCCTTGGAAGCTCGACCGCCCTGTCCGCCTTTGCGGCCATGGACAAGCGGAGCCGTGATATCTTCCGGGAGATCGTGCAGTCCTATCTGGATACGGGCGAACCGGTCGGATCACGGACGATTTCGCGCCGGGGCGTGCAGCTGTCGCCCGCGTCGATCCGGAACATCATGTCGGATCTGGCGGAGATGGGGCTGATCGACAGCCCGCATACCTCGGCCGGGCGCGTGCCGACACATGCGGGCCTGCGCATGTTCGTGGACTCGCTGATGCAGCTCGGCGAGCCGGGCGAGGCTGACAAACGGGCGATCGAGAGCCGGTTGGCTGGATCGGGCCGGCGGATGGAAAACGTGCTGTCGGAGGCCTCTGACCTGCTGTCGGGCCTGGTGGGCGGCGCGGGGCTGGTGTCGACTCCGGTGGCGGATGCGCCGATCCGGCATATCGAGTTCGTGCGGATTTCGGCCGAACAGGCGCTGGCGGTGATCGTCGCGGAATCCGGCGAGGTGGAAAACCGTGTGCTGGCCCTGCCCGCTGGCTTGCCGGCCTCCTCGCTGATCGAGGCGGGGAACTACCTCAACGCGCGCATGAAGGGCCGGACGCTGGCTGAGGCGCGTGAAGCGGTTCTGGAAGAGGTGCGCTCGCGCAAGGCCTTGCTGGACCAGACCGCGGCGCGGCTGGTTGAGGACGGGCTGGCGCAATGGTCGGGCGAGGACCCGGCGCGGGGACGCTCGCTGATCGTGCGGGGGCGCG
Organism: Hyphomonadaceae bacterium; assembly: GCA_965229115.1. Classification (GTDB taxonomy): domain Bacteria; phylum Pseudomonadota; class Alphaproteobacteria; order Caulobacterales; family Hyphomonadaceae; genus UBA7672. The sequence continues at coordinate 3,905,408 of CBDDIR010000003.1, forward strand.
CCAACCTGCTGGAAGATACGAGTGCGGCGGAGGACCTGAACCGGGTTCGGGACCTGTTTTCGGAGCTGGAGAAGTCGGAAAACCTGCTGAACGTCCTTGATACTGCACGGAATGCCGAAGGCGTCAGGCTGTTCATTGGCTCGGAAAACCCGCTGTTTTCGCTGTCGGGTTCCGCGATGATTGTCGCTCCCTATATGAATGCCGAGCGGAAGATTGTAGGGGCGCTGGGCGTAATCGGTCCGACGCGGCTGAATTACGCCCGCGTTATTCCGATGGTGGATTATACCGCACAGGTCGTCGGCCGGATCCTCGGTGAAGGTCGAGCGGGTACAAAGAGAGAGTAAAGCGTGATGAACGGCAACAACGGCGGATCGGACGACAACGCCATCCTGTCGGCTGAGAACGAGGGCATGGACGAGGCGGTGGGTCATACCAACGCCAACAATCCGGCTGCGGGCGCCGTGAACATTCTCGCGGAGCAGGTCGCTGCGCTGGAGAAGGAGCGCGACGAGCTGAAGAACAACATGCTGCGCGCGCTGGCCGAGACGGACAACGTCCGCAAGCGGGCGAACCGTCAGATCGATGAGGCGCGCCTGTATGCGGTCGAGAAATTCGCGCGCGATCTTCTGAACGTTTCCGACAATCTCGCGCGTTCGGTTGAGGCTGTGCCGCCGGAGAGCCGGGGCATTATGACCGATGCCGTGAAGACGGCTCTGGAAGGCGTCGAGCTGACGCAGAAGGAGCTTGTCTCCGTTCTGGCGCGCCATGGCGTGACCGCCGTCGACGCAACGCCGGGCGCGGCGTTCGACCCTGCCCTGCACCAGGCCGTGACGCAGATTCCGTCGGAGCATCCGGCGGGTTCGGTGGCGCAGCTGTTCCAGTCGGGCTGGCGCATAGGCGACCGCACGCTGCGAGCCGCGATGGTGGCTGTCAGCGCTGGCGGCGGAAAGCCGAACTAGATCTGTCCCGTTTCTCCGCGGCTTTGCGCCTACCTTTGCAGGTGGGTTGCGGGAGACTTGCGGATGAAGCGGATTTTTCTGGCTATGGCGGTTTGTATGGGGCTGGCCTTGGCCCCGGCAGCTTCCGCGCAGGAAATCTCGATCGCGGGAAAGATAACCGAGGCTGATCTTCCGGATGTCGACGCACGCGATCCTGCGTCATGCGACGTCAGGAATGGCTGGATGACGGTCTATAAGCAGTTCCTGGTCGCGTGGAATGATGCTCGTGACCATGGGCGTCTGAGCGAGGAAGTGCACCGGACATTGCTTGAGCGCTTGTTGCAACAGGACGCTTATTATTCCGAGACAGGCGATGCGATCACGCTCTGCCGGCAGCAGATTTCCTGGCGTCGGCAATACGGCTTCTAGGCAAAGCGCGATTTCGGAATGCGCGTGAGGCGGCAGGCCATGTCGTCCTCGCCGGATGCGATTATGTAGGCATCGCCGTCGTCGATAATGCCGGTCGTGAAGACGATGTCGTTGAGATAGCGCGCGTCTGTGAGATCCATGCAGAGCGATGGATTGGCTTCCAGAAGCGGTTCGTCGTCTTCGATACGGAGGATGCGCGAGGGGTCGTCGCGATCGAGCAAGGCCCAGAAGGTGCGGTACTTGCCGACGACCTCCCCTGTTTCGACGCCGTGATAGAGTTCGAGCCAGCCATCTGGCGTAAGGATCGGAGGCGTGCCGCCGCCGACTTTCATGGATGAGGCGCTATCCTTGCGCGGACGAATGGCGCCGAAATCGAGCGGCTTCCAGTGAATCGCATCGGGTGATTGCGCGAGCTGTATGGCTGGGCCGGGCGAGAAATCCGCGTCTGGCGGCGGGATCAGATAGACCTCGCCCGCTGGTCGCGTGAGCGCCATGAATTTGCCGCCCACCTTGCCTTCGAAGATGAGCATGTCCTTGTTCTGGTGGTCGAGGACGACGCCTTCGAGTTTCCAGTCGAGTGCATTGCTCGACGTGTAGAGGCTGGTGCAGAGGCGTTCGGCGCTGACCGAGCAGCATGTCATCAGATAGCGGCCATCGACGCGGCTGATGCGTGCGTCTTCAACGCCGTATTCCTGATAGGACGCGCGCGGCGTGATGGCGCGATCATAGTGGGTGGCGATGATGCGTGTGCCGTCTGGCGAGAGCTCGACCGGCAGCAGCCACGAGATCGATGTGAGGATGATCGTCTTATGAATGCCGCCCTTGATGCGGAGTTCGCGAGGGTCACGCGTGTCGATGTTTTCCTTCGAATGGCGATCGAGTTTGAAGCGGCCGTCAGCCCAGCGGAGAATGGCGACGTGATCGTCGCGCACCGGATTGCGAAGCGCTTCAGCGACGCGGACCAGCAGAAGCAGGTTGCCATTGGGCAGGCGCGTGAAGCCGGGATTGAATGCGCCCAGCACGAAGGTTTCGTCATCGACCTGGCCGCGCAAGGGAGAGCGGGACAAATCGACGTCGCGAGGGCGGAAGATGATCTGATCCATGCGGGTTATCTGGATCGGATCGTCCGCCGATCAATCCTTCTGCTTCACCTCAAGATCGCGGAGCAACGTGGTGAAGGCGCGGCGGGCGATGGCGCGGGCATCGTAGGGCTTCTTCAGCAAGCCGGTGAGTTCCAGCATCACGGCGCCGTGCATGGCTGACCAATGCAGATGGCCGGCGAGATCGACATCACCCTTGAAGCGCCCCTGATCGCGCAGGATCTTCCAGCCGCCGGTCATCGTCTCGCGCGCGCGTTTCATGGCGGCGACGAGCTCGGGATAGTCGAAAGCAGTCGGCTGGTTGGTGTCGAAGATCATGCGGTAGGCGGCGGGATTCTTCAGCGCCCATTCGATGTAGGTTTCGCCGGGCTGCCCCCCGCCCTTCTTGCGCATGGCGCCTTCGGACTTTTCCATGGTTTCGGCGAAGCGGTTGTAGGCGCGCGAGCGGACGGCGGCGAGGATCGCGTCCTTGTCCTTGAAATAGCGGTAAGGCGTCATCGGGGAGACGCCCATCGCGGTCGCCAGATCGCGCAGCGTGACGCCATCGATGCCGTGAGCCGCGAACTTCTCTTCTGCGATGTCGCAGAGGCGTTCGCGGAAGGCTTCGATGTCTTGTGGCGACAGGACTTTGGGCAAGACGGCTCCGGAAGCGGATCACGCCTTTTTATTTACACTGTAAGTCAACGACAAGAGCCGCGATGTCGCTCAGGGGCGAACTGGCGGAGGCAAGGCGTCTCGAATGAAGCCTCGCTGGAGGTTTCTGTCTTGGATGCGGCCTTGGACTTCCCGCCACCACCCCAGGCCTTTTCATGCAGCATGTAGGCGACTGTCTGCACCATCGGCTCGATAACGCCGACGCCGAGCGCGATACGCCAGTCGCGGGTGAGCGCGTAGGCGACCGCAATGGCGACGGTGAGGTGCATCAACGAGTAGGTGACGGGTTTGAGAGCGCGGATGCCGAGCTTCGGCCTGGCGATGCGGGGTAGCCCTTTCAGCCGACGCCGGGCCTCTCCGCTGGAGTGAGAAGGGGTGTCGGACCCGCCTCCCCTGTCAGTCGGGCTAGGCCCGGCGCCGGTGTGAAAGTGCTTGTGCACGTGGGATATCCCTGATCTGGGATACATGTACATGCGACTTAGTCGCAATTCAAGTGTTCGTCGACTGAATTTCGGATGGGATTGGTGCGGCTTGCTGGGCCCCGGCTTTCTGGGGCCCAGCCGATGCGCGGATGAGGGCTACGCGGAGCCCTTACGGGTGTCAGGCAGCGGCTTCGGCGTAGAGGCGGTTGACCTCATCCCAGTTCACGACCGTCCACCAGGCGTTGAGATAGTCGGCGCGCTTGTTCTGGTACTTCAGATAGTATGCGTGTTCCCAAACATCGACGGCGAGAACGGGCGCGCCCTTCACATCGGCGACGTCCATCAGCGGGTTATCCTGATTGGGCGTGGACGTGATTTTCAGCTTGCCGTCGGTGACGACGAGCCAGGCCCAGCCTGAACCGAAGCGGCCCGTGGCGGCCTGGTTGAAGGCGGCTTTGAAGGCATCCATCGTTCCGAAGTCGCGCGTGATGGCGGCTTGCAGCGTGGCGGAGGGCGCGCCGCCTTGGCCCGTGGGCGCCATGAGCTTCCAGAACAGCGAGTGGTTGTAGTGGCCGCCTGCATTGTTGCGCACGGCGGGTGCGAGCGTTCCGGCTTGCGCGAGCAGCTTGTCCATCGACACGCCAGCAAGCGCGGGCGTTGCGGCGACGGCAGCGTTGAGATTGTCGACATAGGCCTTGTGGTGACGGCCGTGGTGGATCTGCATCGTCTCTGTATCGATCGCGCTGGCGAGCGCGTCTGCTGCGTAGGGCAGATCCGGCAGCGCGAACGCAGGTGTGTTGGCGGCGGGCGTTCGCGTTTGTGCACAGGCCGATGCCGTGAGCGCGAGCGCTGCGACAGCGCCAGACAGCATGACGGGTTTGATCATGTCAGTTTCCTTGCTTCGGTTGAGTGGAGAGGTATCGGCAGCGCGTGCTGCTCGATCTTGGGAGAGCGCACACGACTACGCGCTGCGTGTGCCTTGCGACGGCAGCGCGACTGCGTGTGGCTGAAAACATGGAGTAGTCCGGGGGCGCGTTCTGACACGACGATGCGCAACCCTCGCGGCCCTAGCCGAAGGTCTGCATCGTCGGTCTCGCCAAGTGGAGCTTGTCAGCTCCGCCGTCTGCGCCATGGCTGACCTTAAGTACGGGTCAGGGCCAAGTATGTTGACGCAGACTTCGCTGGGAAATGCGAACGGCTACTCCCCGAGAAGAGTCACAGATAGGGACGCTTATCGCGCGCGTAAACACACGAGCGCGCGAGTATTGCGACGTAATTTCGAGTACAGTTTTTCGAAGTGGATACGGCCTACGCCGTGACGCCGCCGGTGCCGCCATTGAGCATGATCAGATAGCGCTGGGCGATCTGGTCAACGAAGTGGGTGTTCTGGAGTTTGGCGGGATCCATCCGCTGGGTGATCGCCTTTTCCTGCGCGACCATCGACTGCACGGCTATCTGCTTGGGGATGTTGAAAGCGGTCGTCACCACTTCGCGGCCAAGAGCCGAACCGAGGATGTCGACGGCGTTCTTCATGTTCTTGGCGACCTGTTTGAACAGGACGGCCGAGCCGAGGCCAGACATCTGCGAGTCCAGCAGGTCGAGGCGCTTTTCCGCGATGTAGTTGTCGCGAACCTTCTGCACGCTGTCTGCGAAGTAGGCAGGTGCGGTCCATTTGGCCGAGCCGGTCTCGCCATCGTTCGTGAACGTGCCGGAGAGGCCGTCCTTGGTCAGCGTGCCGGTGAAGTTGCTGGTGCGCAGCTCGTCGGCCGCATCGCGCCAGAGCGTGTTGATGGTGATGTTGTTTCCATCGACGATGACAGGCACCGCCACGCCGTCGACTGCGGCGGTGTAGGTTCCGCCCCTGCCCTTGGTGACTTCGAGCATGGCTTCAACGGATTCACCCGCGCGCTCGAACTGGATCTTCCAGCGGCCGGCGACGCCATTGTTCTGCGGTGACAAGGCGTCGAGGCCATATTCGTCGAGGTTGTAGGTCTTGGCGAAATCGAGCCAGGCGCCGTTGATCGAGGACATGCGCGAGGCGACGGACTTCGCGTCAGTCGGGTCGGACGTCATGGCCTTCTTGGCGAGGGCGATATTGTCGATGTCGGCCTTGAGGCCGTTGGCGGTCATCAGGACCTTGCGCGCGATCGGATCGTTCAGCACGTCGTCGATCGACTTGGCGTTCTTCACGACTTTCTCGTACCGGGCGAGATCCTTCTGGACCTGCGGGTCCTTGGCGGCCTGGGCTAGTTGTTGGGCTTCATTTTTCTCGGCGTTGACCAGCGCGGATTTGACCGAGCCGACATTGGCGGTCGCGGTCGTGCCGGAGGAACTTTGGGTCAGGAACGAGAAATCGACCGAACTCGTCGAGCTCGACGTGTTCGTGAACAGCATGCTGGCCATGGCCGAGGTGATATTCATGCTCATAGGCTTCAGTGTGCCTGAGCGTGATTAACTCCCGCTTAACCTGGGGCGTCAGGACGGAGCCGGGCGTTAACGCTGTGGGTCTGGCACCAATCACGCAAGATTTTCGTTTCGGCCGGGAACACGCTCAGGGCTAACCCGTTGGTCGTCGGGTGGGCGGCGCTGGGCTGCTCCAGATCAAGTTATCCTTAGGGGCTGAAAGACATGTGGCCTTTTGAATCGCGCCGGAAAAAAGCGGTAGTGGTGTTCCACATCGACCAGAATGGCCTCGCGAAAGGCGCGTATTTCCGCGGCGAAGCCGATGTTTTGATCATCGACGAGCGCGACCCGAAAAACCGCGTTTATCGCATGGGTCAGGAGTCCGCTGACGACGAGCTGCGCCGGAAGATCGGCAAGCACCCGCTAGGCCGGATTCTCGAAGAAAAATCCACGGACAACCGTCATGCCTCGCCTGTGCTGAACCTGCACTGGGACGGCGCTGGCGCACGCGCGAGCTGAGCTCGTCCGTTAACTGAACAGATTTGTCGCGCCCCGGATCGATGGTCCGGGGCGTTTCGATTCCTGCTCTACGGCAAGTCCGGGGTCACGGGGCCGTGACCCGGCGGAGGGTGAGGTTCATCCTGCCTCCTCCGGGGATCAGCGTGGAGCTGTCCGGATAGATCCGATCGACGCCGTGATAGGCGCGGCGGGACTGGCCGCCGAGAACGACGACGTCGCCCGAGGCGAGGCGCATCGAGCTCGTCGGGCTGGAACGCTCCAGACCGCCGAGCCGGAACAGCGCGCGGGAGCCGAGGGATACGGAGACAACCGGGGCATCCTTGGCGGTTTCGTCGGCGTCGATGTGGAGGCCGAGGCGACTGTCGGCCGCGTACCAGTTGACCAGACAGGCCTGCGGCGGCGCGGGATAACCCGAGACCGCTTCCCACAGGTCGAGCAGGGTTTGGGGGATGGGCGTCCACGGCTCGTACGTTTCCGGGTGCGTGGGCTGGTAGCGATAGCCCTTGATGTCCGACACCCAGCCGAGAGGGCCGAGATTGGTGTTGCGGACGGAGAGCGGCTTGCCTGTGCGGGGCATGGCGCCGCGGTAGAGCGGGTTTGTTTCGAGGATTGTCAGGATCTCAGCCACCAGCGCCTTCTGGGCAGCAGGCGGGAAATACTCCGGCAGGAAGCGGAAGCCCTCGATCATGGGCTCAATGTAAGGGCTGACGCCGATGGCGTCGCCGGGAATGCGACAGCAATGGCAGCGCTCAGACCTGGCTGATCTCCACCGGGAAGCCGCGGCGGAGGGAGTTGGAGACCATGCACTTCTTCTTGGACGCCTCGATTAGGGCCGTGGGGTCGGACCCGTCGAGCATCTCGACGTGGACGGTCATGGTGGCGGCCTGCGAGAGCAGCGGTTCGCCATCCATGTCGAGTTTCACGGTGACGGCGATCGTGCCGATCTTCACGCCCATGGTTTCCGCCGTGTAGCGCAGGTCGTTGCAGAAGCAGCCGCCGAGGGCGAGCGACAGAAGCTGGCCGCCATTGAAGCCGAGGCCCTGCCCGCCGGCTTTGCCTTCCGGACGGTCGACAACGAGGGTGTGGCCGCCGGCCCAGCCCGCAGCGGCTTCAGTGCCCCCGATATTGCGCAGTTCGACGGTGGTGGATCGCATGGCTGTCTCCCTTGCCGGAGACTTTAGCTCGGGCGCTTCTCATCCGCATACAGTCGGTGTTTCATCTGAAGCGCCAGAACAGGAGACTTGGCCGTGGCCGTAAACTTTGCGGTGTCTGCAGCGAAGGCGCAGAGGCGATCGGTTGCACGCGATACGCGCGTCGAGGTGAAGCAGGCCGCGTCCAGCTGGCGAGCCACCCAACGAGAACAGCGCGAGAACGACCTGATACAAATGGGCGTCGTGATCCCGCTGTCGGAGTGGCTGGGCCACAATAACGGACCTGACATTCTGGAAAGCTTGCTCTTCAAGCAGTGGCGCTGGACCCGCGTCCGGGAAGAGGCTTTTGCGCCACCGAACACCGAAACGGGCATCCGTTGGGCGCGAAAGGCGGAAGAATTGGGCCTTTCTTACGCTGAATATCGCCTGGAACTGCTTGAACGCGGCCGCCATCCGACACATGAAGACGCTGCACGTATCCTCGGGACCCGTATCTCTGCTTAACTAGCAGTTCGGACTTGCGGATGGGTGTACCTGCCCTATTGAGCCTGCCTTGCCTGATCCCATATGAGCCGCATCGCTGAATCGCCCTGATACGGGCCGGACGCGTTGTACTGAATTAAGGACCATAGGGGTCGCAGCACGCCAGGCGCCGCAGAGCGGGCCAACACGGGGCGAGGGCGGCCGCCGCAGAAAGGACTTTGTAGAATGGCCAAGATCATCGGCATCGACCTCGGGACGACCAACTCCTGCGTGGCCGTCATGGACGGCGGAAGCGCACGGGTGATCGAAAATACGGAAGGCGCGCGAACCACGCCCTCTGTCGTCGCTTTCCAGGATAGCGGGCAGCGCCTCGTCGGCGTCATCGCCAAGCGCCAGGCGACTGTGAATCCCCGCTTCACCTACTCCGCCATCAAGCGCCTGATCGGGCGCAATTTCGAAGATCCGATGGTGAAGAAGGACAAGGATCTCGTCCCCTACGAGATCGTCAAAGGTCCGAACGGCGACGCCTGGATCAAAGGCCGCGACAAGGATTATTCGCCGCAGGAAATCTCGGCGTTCATTCTCGGCAAGATGAAAGAGACGGCGGAAGCTTACCTCGGTGAGAAGGTAACGCAGGCTGTCATCACCGTGCCGGCTTACTTCAACGACGCGCAGCGTCAGGCGACCAAGGACGCAGGACGCGTCGCGGGCCTCGACGTGCTTCGCATCATCAACGAGCCGACGGCGGCAGCGCTCGCCTACGGTCTCGACAAGAAACACGATGGCAAGATCATCGCGGTGTACGACCTGGGCGGCGGCACGTTCGACGTCTCGATCCTCGAGATCGGCGACGGCGTGTTTGAAGTTCTCTCGACCAACGGCGACACGTTCCTCGGCGGCGAAGACTTCGACAACCGCCTCGTCGACTACATCTGCGACGAGTTCCAGAAACAGAACGGCGTTGACCTTCGCAAGGACCTGATGGCGCTGCAGCGCGTGCGCTCCAAGGCCGAGGAAGTGAAGAAGGAACTGTCGACCGTGCAACAGGTCGACATCACCGAGCCGTACATCACGGCCGGCCCGTCGGGCCCGGTCCACCTCAACATGAAGCTGACGCGCGCGAAGCTCGAGGCCCTCGTCGAGGATCTCGTGAAGCGCACGATCGAGCCTTGCAAGAAAGCCCTGTCGGACGCCGGCAAGTCGATCGGCCAGATCGATGAAGTCGTGCTCGTCGGCGGCATGACCCGCATGCCGAAAGTGCAGGAAGCGGTGAAGGCCTTCTTCGGCAAGGAGCCGCACAAAGGCGTCAACCCGGATGAAGTCGTCGCCGTTGGCGCGGCTATTCAGGGCGGCGTTCTGCAAGGCGACGTGAAAGACGTCGTGCTGCTGGACGTCACCCCGCTGTCGCTCGGCATCGAAACGCTGGGCGGCGTGTTCACGCGCCTGATCGATCGCAACACCACGATCCCGACCAAGAAGAGCCAGGTCTTCTCGACCGCTGACGACAACCAGTCGGCCGTGACGATCCGCGTGCTTCAGGGCGAGCGTGAGATGGCTGCCGACAACAAGCTGATGGGCAACTTCAACCTCGAAGGCATCCCGCCTGCTCCGCGTGGCGTGCCGCAGGTCGAAGTGACCTTCGACATCGACGCGAACGGCATCGTCAACGTGTCCGCCAAGGACAAGGCGACGAACAAGGAACAGAAGATCACCATTCAATCGTCGGGCGGTCTGACCGAAGACGAAATCAAGCAGATGGTGAAGGACGCCGAGGCGAATGCCGCGGTGGACAAGCAGCGTCGCGAGTCTGTGGAAACCAAGAACCAGGGCGAAGGCCTTGTTCATGCGACCGAGAAGCAGCTGGCCGAACATGGCTCGGCCATCAGCGCGGACGTGAAAGGCGCTATCGAGAACGCAATCAAGGACCTGAAAGCGGCTCTCGAGAAAGACGATACCGCTGCCATCAAGGAGAAGAGCCAAGCTCTGGCTGCCGCGGCCATGAAAATGGGCGAGGAAATCTACGCCAAGGGTCAGGCTCCCGAGGGTGCCCCTGACGCAACGGACGCCGCAGGGGCCGGCGGCAGCGACGACGTGGTCGATGCCGACTTCGAAGAAGTCAAAGACGACAAGAAAAGCGCCTGATTTTTGGGCTGAGTGAAGTCCAGATGAGGTGATGAATCAGATGGGCCATGGCTGATGGGGGCTTTAATCCCCGGAAGTCATGGCCCATCTAGTTTCAACGGTTGCTAATGTTCACCTGCGATAGGACGACTGGCCCAGAGGGAACGCTCCCTTCCCCGGGCTGCCGGGCGGGATGAATGGGATCGGGATAGGGTAGTTATGTTTTCGGTTCGGTCCTCACGATGAGCGAGCGCTCTTTTTATGAAATCCTCGGCGTCGAGAAGGACGCTGACGAGAAGGCGCTGAAATCCGCCTTCCGCAAGAAGGCGATGGAATATCACCCCGATCGCAATCCGGGTTGCACCGTCTCCGAGGGCAAGTTCAAGGAACTGTCCGAAGCGTATGAGACGCTGAACGATCCCCAGAAGCGCGCGATCTATGATCGCTTCGGCAAGGCCGGCCTCAACGGCGCAGGCGGACCGGGCGGCGGCGGCCAAGGACGTCCGGAAGACGTCTTCCGCGATGTGTTCGGCGATGTGTTTTCAGAATTCTTTGGCCAGCAACGCCAGCAGCGTGGCGGACCCGCGCGCGGCGCGGACCTGCGCTATGACTACGAGATTTCGCTGGAAGAGGCCTTCAACGGCAAGCAGGCCGAGATCGTCGTGCCGGCAACCGAGAAGTGCGAGCCGTGTCATGGCTCGGGCGCAGAGCCGGGCACGCATCCGGAAACCTGCTCGCAATGCCAGGGTCATGGCCGCGTTCGCGTGCAGCAGGGCTTCTTCACCATGGAGCGGACATGCGGCCGCTGCCAGGGTTCGGGCAATGTGATCAAGACGCCGTGCCGCCAGTGCGGCGGGCGTGGCGCGATCCGCAAGGAACGCACGCTGTCGATCACCATTCCGGCGGGCATTGAAGACGGCCAGCGCATCCGCCTCGGCGGCGAAGGCGAGCCGGGGATGAAGAACGGCCCGAAGGGCGACCTCTACATCTTCGTCGCCGTGAAAGAGCACGACATCTTCGAGCGCGACGGCCAGACGCTGTTCGCACGCACGCCCGTGCCGATGTGCACGGCGGCGCTGGGCGGCGAGATCGAGATGCCGACGATCGATGGCGGCAAGACGCGCGTGTCGATCCCGGAAGGCGCGCAGACCGGTAAGCGTATGCGCCTCAAAGGCAAGGGCATGCCGACGCTGCGCGGCGGCAGCAATGGCGACATGGTGATCGAGCTGTTCGTCGAAACGCCGACGCACCTGTCCTCGAAGCAGAAGGAACTGCTCAAGCAGTTTGCTTCGGAGTGCAGCGAGAAGTGCCACCCTGAAAGCCAGGGCTTCTTCAAGAAAGTGAAGAAGCGCTTCGAACAGGGCGCCTAGCGTTCAGTTCGACCGGTTCCGGCCGACACGACTTCCACTGACTGAAATCCTCATCTAGCGTTCCTCGTCTGCTTGGCGGGAGGATCGACCAGATGCGCAAGAGCTTGGCGTTTGCCGTGGCCGTAGCTGTAACCGCTGCTACAGGCGCACCTGCGATGGCGCAGGAAGTGACTGTCACCAAGCGCGGCGCGCTGACGATGGAGAATGTGCCGGCGACGCCGCCATCTGTGCGCGCACGCCTGATCCAGTACGCCAACTCGCGTTCGGCCAGCTTCCTCGACTTCCTGCCCGGCGGCGGCGTGCTTATCGCCACGCGGTTTGGCGACACGCCGCAACTTCACACCGTCGCCTCCCCCGGCGCAGACCGGCGGCAGATCACGTTCTTCGACGATCGCATCACGGGCGCAGAGGTTCGCCCCGGCGCTTCCGGCCAGATCCTGTTCTCGCAGGACAAGGGCGGCGACGAGAACTATCAGGGCTTCATCCTCGATCCGAAAACGGGCTTGTCCTCCGCAGTGACGGAAGCGGGCACGCGCAATGAAGGCATCAGCTTCAGCCGTGATGGTTCGAAAGTCGCTTGGGCGCGGGCGGCCAAGGACAGCGGCAATTACGACATCCTGATCGGCGACACCGGCAAGCCGGAGACGCGCAAGGTCGTGCTGAAGGGCGAAGGCGCGCTGCAGATCACCGACTGGTCGCCCACGAGCGATCGGCTGCTGCTTCAGCAATATATATCCATCACCAAGTCGCGGATGTTCGTGCTCGACATTGCCAGCGCGAAGCTGACCGAGCTGACGCCGGACCTGAGCGTTTCCTATTCCGGCGGAGAGTTCACGGCGGATGGCAAATCCATCGTCACTGTGTCAGACGAGGGTTCAGACTTCCTGCGCCTGACGCGCATCGATCTCGCCACAAACAAGCGCACCGTTCTGAGCCCCGAGCCGAAATGGGATGTCGAGGCGTTCGACATTTCGCCCGATGGCGGCACGGTTGCCTATGCGATGAACGTCGATGGCGCGTCCGCGCTGAAGCTGTTCGACCTGCGCACCAACAAGCCGCTGGCTTCGCCTGCCCTGCCGCCGGGCGTGATCGGCGGGTTTGGCTGGGATGAGAAGGGCGAGCGGTTTGGGCTGACGCTTGTTTCCGGAACGTCGCCGGCGGATGTGTATGTCTATACGCTGAAGAGCAAATCGCTGGTGCGATGGACGCAGTCGGAAATCGGCGGGCTGGATGCCTCGGCCTTCGTTGAGCCGAAGCTGGTGCGCTACAAGACGTTCGACAGCGCGACCGGCGGACCTTCGGAGATCTCGGCCTGGGTGTTCGAGCCGAAGACGCCGGGGCCGCATCCGGCGATCATCGAGATCCATGGCGGGCCGGAAGGCCAGTCGCGCCCGACCTTCTCCGCGCGCCGGCAATACTGGGTCAACGAGATGGGCATCTCGGTTGTGGTGCCGAACGTTCGCGGCTCGACGGGATACGGCAAGGTATTCGTCTCGCTGGATGATTCAACCAAGCGCCTCGACAGTGTGAAGGATATCGGCGCGACGCTGGACTGGATGCAGTCGAGTGGGCGTTTCGACATGGCGAAGGTGATCCCGTACGGCGGGTCCTATGGCGGCTACATGGTCTATGCCGCCATGATCATGTTCCCCGAACGCTTCGTGGCAGGCGTGGACATTGTCGGCATCGGCAACCTGCGCACCTTCCTTGAGAACACCTCGGCCTATCGCCGCGACCTGCGCCGCGCGGAGTATGGCGACGAGCGTGATCCGGTCGTGCGGAAATGGATGGAAGAGACCGCCGCCTTCAACAATGCAGACAAGATCAAGCGCCCGATGTTCATCATCCATGGCGACAACGATCCGCGCGTGCCGGTGTCGGAAGCCAAGGCGATGGTGACCCAGTTCCGCAAGAACGGGCTTGAGACCTGGCTGATGACGGCCAATGACGAAGGCCATGGCTTTGCGAAGAAAGCCAACCAGGAAGCTCAGCTGGAAGCCGAGACGCTGTTCTTCGAGAAGGTGCTGGGGCTCAAGGCAAAGTAGCGCTGGCTACTGCCCCGGCGTTCCGGTTTCCACGACAACGTCGCCGTCTTCGTTGAGGCCGTTGATGAGGTCGCACTTGATGTCGATCGGCTTCTTCTGCGCCATCGAGATCGGGCCCTGATAGATGCCGCAATCGAGCAGGTTATTCTGGTGCGTCTTGCGGGCTGAATAGACGTTGATGAGGACTTCCGGCTCGCCCTTCACGCTGGCGATGTTGGTCGCGTCGAAGCCCGTGCCGGGCGCCTTCACCAGCGCGCTCTTGGGGGCGACTTCGATATCGTCGCGGCCGAGGCCGACTTCTTCGCCATGCTCATCGACGCCGGGAGACGTCTCGCTGACGGGCTCGCCATAATACATCGCCGCGACGTTGACGGCCTCGTCCGTGCTGGCGAGCATTTCGGCGGCGCGGGGGGTGAGCGTCAGGTTCACGTCGAAACTGTAGGGCGACTTTGCGGTTTCCGTTTCGGCAGCGACCATGACTTCCGGACCTGTGTCAGGCGCACAGGCAAACAGGGCCAGACCGAGGGTGAGAATCGCTGGGTGTTTCATGGCGCGGAAGCTCGCCCCATCGGCCGGATGGGTCAATTCGCATGGGGTCGAGTTCCCCTCGCCTGAACATGAAATCCCGGTATAAGCGGGCAAATGAGCATCAGGATCGCAATTGCAGGGGCTGCAGGACGCATGGGCCAGGCGCTGGTCCGATGTGCCGGCGACGGGTTCCAGGTGGCGGGCGGCAGCGAGCGGCCGGGCGCGGCTGGGCTTGGCGCTGACCAGGGCGGCTGGGTGCTGAGCGATAGCGCAGCCAAGGCTGCAGCGAATGCGGATGTCTGGATCGATTTCACGACGCCGGATGCAACGGTCGCGGCGCTGGAGCAGCTGACACAGACGAAGATCAAGGCAGCGGTGATCGGCACGACGGGCCTCTCTGCCGAGCAGGAAGCCATGGTGGCGGAGCATGCCAAGCGGATCGCCATCGTGCGCGACCGGAACTTCTCGCTGGGCGTCAACCTGATGATCGGGCTGGTCGAGCAGGCGGCGGCGCGGCTGGGCGAGGACTGGGATATCGAGATCACCGAAGGCCATCACCGCCGCAAGGTGGATGCGCCCTCGGGGACTGCCCTGATGATCGGCGAAGCGGCGGCGACCGGGCGTGGTAAGCCGCTGAGTGAGATCCGCGTACCGCCGCATGATGGCATCACCGGACCGCGCAAGGCGGGCTCACTCGCCTTCTCGGTTATTCGCGGTGGCGGCATTATCGGCGACCACGAAGCGGCGTTCATTTCCGACGAGGAAGTGCTGTCGATCAGCCATCGCGCGCTGGACCGGGCGATCTTCGCCAAGGGTGCGCTGATCGCTGCGAAGTGGGCCGCTGGACAGGCGCCGGGCCTCTACAAGATGCGCGACGTTCTCGGGCTCTAGCTCGCGCTCTGTTTCAGAACATTTCCCGGCTTTCACTTTGATTGTGGCGCCAGCGGCGCATAGACGGTCATAGAGCCGTCATGAGGCGGCCGGGTGGAAACGCGGCAACGGGGACTTGGCGCGCAGATGGCGCAGGCGCCTCATATTTTCCAATCTGCACGGACGCAGCTGGATC
Organism: Hyphomonadaceae bacterium; assembly: GCA_965229115.1. GTDB lineage: Bacteria > Pseudomonadota > Alphaproteobacteria > Caulobacterales > Hyphomonadaceae > UBA7672. The sequence goes on from CBDDIR010000003.1 coordinate 3,920,637, forward strand.
AGCTTGCGCTCGGACAGGTGAGCGCGGCCGAGCTGCTGGAAGAGCATATCGAGCGGTCGGGCGTGGTGAACCCCGCGATCAATGCGGTGGTGCGGACCAGTATCGAGGAAGCGCGGAGCCGCGCGCTGGAGCTGGACCGGCTGTTGATGTCAGGCGTGCCGGCGGGCCCGCTGCACGGGCTGCCGATCACGATCAAGGATACGTTCGACGTCGAGGGGATGCCGGCGACATCCGGCGCGCCGGAATACGCCAACCGCCCTGCCCGGACTGCTGATGCCGCCGCCGTTGCGCGGCTACGCGCGGCTGGCGCGGTGATCTGGGGCAAGACCAACACGCCGTATCTGGCGGGCGACAACCAGACCTACAATCCCGTGCATGGACGGACATCGAACCCGTGGGATCTGAGCCGGACGCCGGGCGGCAGTTCTGGCGGCGCGGCTGCGGCGCTGGCGACGGGGATCACCTCGCTGGAGCTGGGCTCGGACATTGGCGGCAGCCTGCGGCTGCCGGCGCACTTCTGTGGCGTGGCGGCGCTGAAGCCGACATTCGGGCGGACGCCGATCATGGGGCATGTGCCGCCTGCGCCTGGATCGCTGGCCGTGCGCGACCTCAATGTGGCGGGGCCGATGGCGCGCGATGTCGCCGACCTGCGCCTGATGTTCCAGGTGCTGACGGATCAGCCGGTGACGATGCAGCCGCGCAAGACGGGTCTGAAGGCGCGGCGGATCGGCATCTGGGCGGATGACAAGGCATTCGCCGTGTCGGCCGAGTGCAAGGACGGCGTCGAGATCGCAGCACAGGCAGCGGCCGAAGCGGGCGCGCAGGTTCTGGTCGCCAAGCCGGAGATCGACGGCAATGCGCTGATCGATCTCTATCTCCAGCTCCTGCTGCCGATCCTTGCGAGCGACATGCCCGCGCCGCTGGTGAAGGCGCTGGAAGCGGGGCGGCCGATTGCGAAGCTGATGGCGCGCGGCGAGCCGTTCTCGATCGGCAAGTGGGCGCTCTATTCGGCAGCGACGCACCATGACTGGCTGAAGGCGGATGAGACGCGCCGCAGGCTGAAGCGCACCATGTCCGAGTTCTTCTCGCGCTGGCACGCGATCATAACGCCGGTCGCGCCGACAACGGCGTTCGAGCATGTCGAGAGCGGCGACGCGGTCACGCGGCTGATGAAGGTCGATGGCAAGCCGGTGCCGTATCACATGTTCCATGCGTGGATCGCGCTGGCGACCGTGTGCCACCTGCCTTCGGTTGTGATCCCGGTGCCGCGTCGTGCGGGCGAGCTGCCGTGCGGCGTGCAGATCATCGGGCCAGAGGGCGGCGATCTGGATGTGCTGGCGATTGCCGAAGCGCTCGAGTCGCAGATGGGCGGCTTCCAGCGGCCGAAGGAAGCCGTGCTGCTGGCGCCGTTGCCGGCGCGCGTGAAGGGCAAGCCGGTGAAGCCTGCGCCCAAGCCGAAACCGGTGAAGCCGATCAAGGAGAAGCCGGTTAAGCCGGCGAAGATCGTGAAGCCCAAGCCGGCGCCAAAGGTGAAGCCGCCCAAGCCTGTGAAGCCTGCCAAGGGGCGTAGATAGCGCCTACCAGCTTCCGATGTTCTTCGCGCTTGCCCATGGCTCAGCAGGAGCAAGTGCATTGCCCTTCTGCAGCAGCTCGATCGAGATGCCGTCTGGTGATCTGACGAAGGCCATGTGGCCGTCGCGGGGTGGGCGGTTGATGGTGACGCCAATTTTCTGGAAGCGCTCGCAGGCGGCATAGATGTCATCGACGCGGTAGGCGAGGTGACCGAAATTGCGGCCGCCGACGTAGTCAGCTTCGCCCCAGTTGTGGGTGAGCTCGACCATGGGCAGGCCGACGGGAAGCTTGCCTTCGCCATTCCAGCCCGAGCGCGCGACGTCTTCCGGAGCCGCTAGGAAAACGAGCGTGTATTTGCCTTCCGGATAATCGTTGCGGCGGACTTCGGTAAGGCCGAGGCCGTCGCAGAAAAACTTCTTGGCGGCATCGATATCGCCGACGCGGATCATAGCGTGCAGGAATTCAACGCTCATCACTGGTCTCCGGAATGGCGCTCGCGGCGCGCGTCGCTGATAGCCTGCGCGAGGCGGCGTGCGAACGTGGCCCTTTCGCGCGGGGTGAGGAATTCGCCGACGACGTAGGCGCGCTGCGAGGCGGCGACGCGGAGCGCGTTGGGGCCATCCTCGGCGCGGTCGAACTCCACACGGGCGAAGTGGGATGCGAGGCTGGCACGGCGCTCCCTGCCCCAGCCATCGACCTTGCGCACGTCGATGGCGTCTGCGGTGACGCGGACATAGGTGCGGGCGCGCTGGGCGCGGAAGGAGAAGCGGAAGACCAGCCAGAGCACGAGGAATTCCAGCCCCATGAAGCCCATCACCGGCCAGGCGCCGAGCGACAGGAACAGGAGGCTTGAAAGGAGGCTCATGCCGCCGAGGATCATCATGACGCGGTTGAAACCGCGCGGGCTGAGCGAGCGCGGGGGTTCGAGCACGGCATCGAGATAGACCGTCGGCATGGGGTAAATCTTAGGCCGGTGCGATGGGTTCGCAAGTGTAGCGCCCACATCTTCCGCGCTTGTCATTATGCGGTGAGCAAAGCGATAGGTTGGCGATGGCCAAGGCGAAGAAATCGGCAAACCGGATCAAGGGCTTTCCGCCCGAGAAGGCTGCGGAGCTTTACAAGCGGCTGGCCAGGGAGCGGCCGGATCCCAAGACCGAGCTTGAGTACACCGACCCCTATACGCTGGTGGTGGCTGTCGCGCTGTCGGCGCAGGCGACGGATGTGTCCGTCAACAAGGCGACCAAGGGATTGTTCAAGGCGGCCAACACGCCGGCCAAGATGATCAAGCTGGGCGAGCAAGGCGTGGCCGAGCATATCCGGACGATCGGGTTGTGGCGCAACAAGGCGAAGAACGTGATCGCGCTGTCGCACATGATCATCGATCGGTTCGGCGGGGAGACGCCGCGGACGCGGGAGGATCTGGAAGCGCTGCCGGGCGTGGGCCACAAGACGGCGAGCGTGGTGCTGAACGAGGTTTATGGCGAGGCGACTATCGCGGTGGATACGCATGTGTTCCGCGTGTCGAACCGGACCGGGCTGGCGCCGGAGACGACGCCGGAGAAGGTCGAGAAGCTTCTGCTGGAAGTGACGCCTGACAAGTACAAGCGCGGGGCGCACCACTGGCTGATCCTGCACGGTCGCTATACCTGTCTGGCGCGCAAGCCGGGATGTCCGGAATGCGTGATCCGGGATCTGTGCGAGTACGAGGCGAAGACGGGGGAATAGGCTCAGCCCCGCCCCGCGTAGGGGTAGCAGCGCGACCTTGGCAGGCTGAGCTTGTAGTGGCGGCCGAGCGCTTCGATGGCGTCGCCGTGGTCGGCGTAAGGGTCGGCGTTTTCGGGGCCGACGATGATCAGCGGGAAGTCCGCATTCTCCGTGCCGCCGGGCGGCAGCATAGCGGTGGCGAGGCCTGCGCCGTCATCGGCGCGCAGAGTGAGGAAAAGCGGCGTGGTGCGCGCAAGGTGGGCTTTGAGCTGGATGTCACGCTCAAGGCCCTGCCCCGGCACATAGGATTTTCGCGCGCGATCCTGCTCGCGCCGGAAATGCTTTTCGACGGCGTGGCGCATCATCTTGGTTTCGGCTTCAGCCTCTGCATCGGTTTCGATGCGGAACCAGGTGCGGCCCTTCGATGCTTCGCAGACATACTTCATGCGTGACCTCCCGCAGCCAAGGTAGGAGCGCGGGCGATGCACCGGAAGAGGCGGGATGCAGTTGTGAACCGGCTCAGCCGAGGCGTTTGGCGAGCGCCTTGCCGAGCAGGCCGCCGATATGTTGCCCGTCACGGACATAAAGGTCCGGCTCGATGATTTCGAGTTCCATCAGCATCAGCGACCCATCAAGCCCGCGCACCATATCGACGCGCGCATAGAGTGGGGGTTCATCTATGGCTTCGAGAACGGCGCTGGCCTGACGCAGATCTTCCGGGGTGGGTTCGATCGTGTGCGAGCGACCGCCATAGCTGGCCTGGATGCGATAGTCGCCTTCGGCCGCGCGCTTTACCAGCGCGTGGCTGAATTCGTCATCTACGAACAGGAAGGAGTATTCGCCTTCGGTCGCGATCGACGGGACGAAGGGCTGGATCATGCCGGGGCGATCGAGCACACGGCCGGCCTCGGGAATGTTGTCCTTGTTGAAGCGGACCTGGCTGCGCGCGCCGGCGCCGACCTGCCGCTTGAGGATGACGTCGTCGGTTCCGAAGGCGGCCATGGCGTCGCGGATATCCGGCGCGGTGGGCGCTTCGGGCCAGAGCGTCGGGATGACGGGCACGCCGCGCTGTTCGAGTTCGCGCAGGTAAGTCTTGCGGATGTTCCAGCGGACCATTTCGGGCGGGTTGAACACCGGCACGCCCAGCGCCGTGATCTCGTCCAGCTTGCTCAGGAATCTCTCGTGGTCGTCCTGATAATCCCAGGCGCAGTTGACCATGACGGCGGCGAAGGCGCTCCAGTCGATGGCAGGGTCGGTCCAGCGGTAGGCGTCGAGCTTGAGGCCGTGCGGCGAAAAGCCCGCCTTCAGGATATCCAGCTGAAAGTCGAAACGATCGGCGTCAGAGCGGCGATCCGGCGCGGTTGAGGCCAGATTTTCAGCGATGAGGAGGGCGATCTCGGTCATTGCGGGCGGTCCATACGGCAGGTCACTTGCGTTGACCCCTCCCCCGGTCTTTAAGACCGTCCGGGCGGGGTTTCCATCGTGGATCTCTCGCGAGGCCACGGAATTTATCTCATGCCAGTGAAGTATGACGTCGTCGCGCTCGGCAACGCCATCATGGATGTTATCGCGCAGGTCGATGACGACTTCCTGGTGAAGCACGACATCCCGAAGGCGCGGACGAACCTGATCACGCCGGAGCGGTGCGACTATCTCTACAACGCACTGCCTGCGAGCCGCGTGGAAACCAGCGGCGGTTCGGCCGGCAATACGATTGCGGGCCTGATGAGCCTGGGCGGCAAGGCGGCGTTCATGGGCAAGGTGGCGGATGACGCGATCGGCTCGGCCTATGTCGCGGACATGCAGACGATTGGCGCGGACTTCTTCGGCTCGCCGCTGAAGGGCGGGCTGACGACGGCGCGCTCGATGATCGCAGTGACGCCGGATGGCGAGCGTTCGATGAATACTTTCCTGGGCGCATCAACCGAGTTTGCAGCCAACGATGTGGATTCGCGCGCGGTTGCGGCGGGCGAGTGGCTGTATCTGGAAGGCTATCTGTTCGACAAACCGGCGGCGAAGACGGCGTTCATTCATGCATCGGAAGTGGCGAAGTCGGCCGGCCGCAAGGTGGCTATCACCATGTCGGACGTGTTCTGCGTGGACCGCCATCGCGACAGCTTCGTGCAGCTGATCCGCACGCACTGCGATCTGGTGTTCGCCAACGAGGCGGAGCTGATGGCGATCTATCAGACCGACAGCTTCGATGACGCGCTGAACCAGATCCGCAATGACAGCCAGATCGCGGCGATCACGCGTTCGTCCAAGGGATCGGTGATCGTGTCGGGGTCGGACACGTGGGTCGCGCCGGTGACGAGCGCGCCTGTGGTGGATGCGACGGGTGCGGGTGATCAATATGCAGCGGGCGTGCTGTACGGGATCACGCACGGCCTGTCGCTGCAGGAGTCGGCGAAGCTGGGCAATCTGTGCGCGGGCGAAGTCATCTCGCACATCGGACCACGGCCGGCTGTGAACCTGCGCGAGCTGGCGGTGGCGGCTGGGCTGAAAGTCTAGTGCAGCCCTTTGGGCGTTGCGACGTGTTCGACGCCCTTCTCGCCTAGCTTGGTCAAGCAGAACCAGCAGAAGCCGACAACGCCGGTTGCGCCTGCTGCTGCTGCGGCAAGACCTGTGACCCAGCTCAACGCATAGAGCGAACCTAGCATCGCGCCCTGGAGGATCAGGCCGATCAGGCTGGCGGCGATGATGATCAGGACCGGGCCAAGGAAGAGGTTGGTCCAGAGTTCATCGAAGAAGATGTTCTCGCCCTTGGTGCGGACGAAGTTGAACACTGCGACGGCGAGTGCGCCGAGGACCAGCTGGACGATGGCGGAGACGCCGCCGAGGGCGAAGAAGCTGGTGGCGGTGATCACGAGCGCGACGAGGGGCGAGGCTATGCCCTGGCCGCCGCTCATGTCGCCGTTGAACGTGTAGCTGTTCTTGTCGGTGCGGTGGCCGCTGAAGGCAGCCTGCAGTTCGTCGACATAGGTTGTGCCAACGGCGATGGGCGAGGTTTCCGAAACCGCCGTGATCCAGCCATCCTGCGCTTCCTTCGCGCCTTCCAGAAACTCGCGGTCGGTGACGTGTTCGACCAGCCAGCCGATGGCGAGAGACATGAAGAAGCCGGCAATGAAGACGACGACCTTGTTGAGCCGGCGCTTGTACGGCTTCTGTTCGCCAGTAGGCGGCGTGGTGTGGTTGTCGCTCATCTGCCCCTCGCTCTCCCCGGCTCACGATTAGCACGGGCCGGAAGGCTAGGAAATCAGCCTCGCTTGAGGGCTTCCTCCACGAAATCCAACCGGTCCTGGCCGAAGTGCATTTCGTCGCCGACGAAGAAGGTGGGGGCGCCGAAGACGCCGCGTTCGACGGCTTCGTCGGTGACGGCTTTCAGCTTTTCCTTGTTGGCCGGGTTTTCGGCGGCGGCGAAGAATTCATCGGGCGAGAAGCCGGCGGTGGACAGGATCTCGGTGAGGACGGCCTTGTCGGCGATGTTCCTGGAATCGCGCCAGGCGGCGTTGAAGATCGTGGCGAGGTATTTGTCGAAGTCGGGACGGTTGATCCACTCCTGCGCGGCGCGCTGGACCATGAGGGTCATCATCGGGAAGTGCGGGTTCATGTTGTAGGTGACGCCGGCGCGTTTGGCCCAGCGTTGCAGGTCGGCGGCCATCCACTTTGCTTTCGCCGCGACGGTGCCGGGCGGGCGGTTGCCGGTGGTCTGCATCACGCCGCCGAGGAACATCGGGCGATAGACCAGCTTCGCGCCGGTGCGTTCGATGATGGCGGGCAGCCTGGCCCAGGCGAGATAGGCGGTGGGGCTGGTGAAGTCGTAGAAGAATTCGACAGTCTTGGTCATAGGGCGTCCTCTTCCCTTTTGTTTTCTAGCCCGAGCCAGCGCCGTCCCGCGTGGCTCGAGATGTGGCTGCCTGCAGCCTACGCCATCTTTTCCATCCAGGGGCGCAGGTCGAGTTCGTGCGTCCAGGTATCGCGTGGCTGGGCGTGGAGCATCCAGTAGGCGTCGGCGATGTGATCGGGATTGAGGATGCCGTCCTGATCCTTCAGCGCGTAGCGCTGCGGGAAGTTCTTCGCGATCCATTCCGTGTCGATCGCGCCGTCGATGATGGTGTGCGCGACGTGGATGCCTTGCGGCCCAAGTTCGCGGGCCATCGATTGGGCGAGGGCGCGGAGGGCGAACTTGGCGCCGGAGAAGGCGGAGAAGCCTTCGCGGCCGCGGATGGAGGCGGTGGCGCCGGTGAAGATGATCGTGCCCTTGCCGCGTGGGACCATGACCTTTGCGGCTTCGCGGCCGGCGAGGAAGCCGGCGAAGGCCGCCATCTCCCACACTTTCCGGTACACACGGGCGGTGGTTTCGCGGATCGGGAAGTGGACGTTTGCGCCGATGTTGAAGATGACGGCCTCGAGCGGAGCGATCTCGGTTTCGATCTTTTCGAACAGGGCCGTGACCTCTTCCTCCTCGCGGGCATCGGAGCCGAAGCCGTGGGCTTCGCCGCCATCTGCGCGGATCTGCTGCAGGAGCGGGTCGAGGCTAGCGACCTCGCGGCGGGTGCAGACGACGGCGTAGCCTTCGCGGGCGAAGCGGCGGGCAATGGCCCCGCCGGTGGCGTCGCCTGCGCCGATGACGAGGACTGCGCGCTTGTCTGGCATTGGCAACTCTCCGTTCAGAAAAGGAACCTACCTTCTTTGCAGACCGAGGCAATCCGTGCAGGGTATCAAAATGGAACGGACAAAGCTGGCAGCCAACAAGTGGGATGATCTGGCGACCGACTGGTGCCCGGTAGCGCGGGCCATGTCGGTGATCGGGGATCGCTGGACCCTGCTGATCGTGCGCGACTGCTTCCTTGGAAAGTCCAAGTTTGATGAGTTCCAGAAGAGCCTTGGCGTAACCCGGCATGTGTTGTCGAACCGGCTGAAGAAGCTGGTCGATGCGGGGGTTCTGGAAAGGAACGCTTATTCGGAGCGGCCTGTCCGGTATGACTACAAGCTCTCCGACAAGGGCCGGGACTTTGCGCCTGCGCTGGTTGGGCTGAAGGACTGGGGCAAAAAGCACATGCCGATCCGGAAGCCGGCTGCGGCTTAGGTTCCTTTCGGGAACGCGCGCGAAATTTCAAACAGCAAATCTCGTTCGGACCAGCGCGCGCTGTCCGGGATGCTTGTTGTCGTCTCTCCCCTTTGAGGGAGCGGGGCGCATGAAGTCACGCCGTGGGTAGTGCCTGTGCTGATCTCGCGATCAGCTGTTGCGCGTCTTCACGCGCCCCGTGTCTGGCCGTTTGTCCCGGTTCAGCCGCATGGGGAGTTGTCTCGGTCTTCCAGGGTACGTCGTTGCCCCTGGCGCCTTAGCTCCGTGCCTGTTCACCCGGTTCAGCGTGTCAGGGGGCCTAACCGACCGTCCCCCTGGTCCCTCCGGTTTCACATCCCCCGGAGGCCGTGCCGTCGAAGTTCGTTTCGTCCCACGGGACGCTACCCGCAGGACTTCCTCGCTGTGCTGTCCGAAGAGAGATCCTCACCCCTCTCCGCGCTGACGCCTCGATAGCCACGCCGGCCAACGCACCCACATCCAGAGTTTCGGACGTCTCCTGGACCTCCCTCATGTGAGTGCGGGGGTGTTGTAGCAGGTGGGGGATGGGTGAGGATTTGTGGTTCCGGCCATCCCCCAGCAGATTGTTGGAATGCCGTTGTGAATGCGGGTTTTGGACTACCGCCATCCTACAGTGGGCGTGTTGGATTCCGCGGAATCTGATGGAACTCACGGACGTCATTCTCGGGCTTGTCCCGAGAATCCTGGTTCTTGCATCGTGGGGATCAGCTGCGTGTCCCGCTGATGATCCAACCGGGATTCTCGGCACAAGGCCGAGAATGACTCCTCCTTGTTGCTTGCACCGTCTTTCAACCGCTCGTCCCGGCATAAGCCGGGATCCAGGGCGACGCATACCGGAACAAGCCGCCCTTGGGTCCCGACTTACGTCGGGATGAGCGGGACGAAGAGTTGGCGATGGTGGTGAGGCGACTGGATCCCGGCCTTCGCCGGGAACGCGTGAACGGGTTCACGCTTCCAGAGCGGCGGTGGCTAAAGGATGTATTTCGACAGGTCTTTGTCGCCGGCCATTTTGCCGATCTTGTCGCGGACGTAGTCGCCGGTGATCGAGAAGGTTTCGCCGTTTCGGTCTGAGGCGGTGAAGCTGATTTCGTCGAGGACGCGTTCGATGACGGTGTGGAGGCGGCGGGCGCCGATGTTTTCGACGCTGTCATTCACCTGCACGGCGATGTCGGCGATGGCTTCGATGGCGTCTGGCGCGAAGGTGAGATCGACGCCTTCGGTTTTCATCAGCGCGATGTATTGCGTGATGAGGTTGGCTTCCGGCTCTGTCAGGATGCGGCGGAAATCGTCGCGCGAGAGGGCTTTCAGTTCGACGCGGATCGGCAGGCGGCCCTGCAGTTCGGGCAGCAGGTCCGACGGTTTGGAAACGTGAAAGGCGCCCGAGGCGATGAAGAGGATGTAGTCCGTCTTCACCGGGCCGTGTTTCGTCGAAACGGTGGTGCCTTCGATGAGCGGGAGCAGATCGCGCTGCACGCCTTCGCGGGATACATCTGCGCCGGCGCGTTCGGAGCGCGAGGCGATCTTGTCGATCTCGTCGAGGAAGACGATGCCATCTTCTTCGGTGACGCGCAGGGCCTCGCGCGTGATGGCGTCGTTATCCAGGAGCTTGTCGGCTTCTTCCTGGACGAGCGGCTTGTGCGCTTCCTTCACCGTGGTGCGCACGCGCTTGGTGCGGCCGCCGAAGGATTTGGAGAGCAGGTCCGACAGGTTGACCATGCCGATGCCGCCGGGCTGGCCCGGTATGTCGAAGCCGCCGAGGGGCGAGGCGTTGTCGGCGACGTCGACTTCGATTTCCTTGTCGTCGAGCTGCCCTGCCCGGAGTTTCACGCGGAAGCTTTCGCGGGTGCTGGCTTGTGCGGTGGCGCCAACGAGGGCGTTGAGCACGCGCTCTTCAGCGGCGGCTTCGGCCTTGCCCATCACATCCTTGCGGCGGCGTTCGCGGACCATGGAGATCGAGATCTCGACGAGGTCGCGGATGATCTGTTCGACGTCGCGGCCGACATAGCCGACTTCGGTGAACTTGGTGGCTTCGACCTTGAGGAAAGGCGCTTTCGCCAACTTGGCAAGACGACGGGAGATTTCGGTTTTGCCGACGCCGGTGGGGCCGATCATCAGGATATTCTTGGGCGTCACTTCCTCGCGCAGAGCTTCGGAGAGCTGCTTGCGGCGCCAGCGATTGCGCAGGGCGAGCGCTACGGCGCGCTTGGCGTCGAGCTGGCCGACGATGAAGCGGTCGAGTTCTGAAACGATTTCGCGGGGGGTGAATTCGGACATGATCGCCTAGAGCTAGGGATGCTGGATGAGTTTCGCTAGCTCATGCGTGGATATGTCAGCAAGACAGAACTTACCGCTCTACAGCCCCCCACACCCTACCCTCTCCCCACGAGGGGGAGAGGGGGTGAGACAAGCGAGCAGTTATGCGGGTTCGGGCGGGAAGATGCGGCCGAGAGTTCCCTGTTGGGGGAAGACTTTCAGGATGGCGCGGCGGGCCGTGCGCCAGCCGCCGCCGAGGAGGACGATGGCGCCGCCGATGATGAGGGCTGTCAGCATCAGCGTGTTGACGCCGCCTCCCCCCAGCTCGTTCACCAGGAACCACAGCGAGGTGGCGAAGGTGACAAGGCCGGAGACGATCAGCGCGCGCCGGTTGAGGGCGAGCGAGAGCGCGGCGAAGGCGATCAGCACAAGGAGCATCACGGTGGCGTCCGTCATGCTGGCGGGGGCGAAGCCCGAGCCGATGAGCAGGCCGCGCATGCCGAGGATGATCTGCGGGGCGGCGGCCATGTGGAGCCAGAAGGCGCAATCTGAACTGCGGGTGGAGCGCGTCGGGTCCTTCATGTCGAACATGATGGCGGCGGCGAGCGTGCCGAGGCCGGCTGCGACCATGGCGAGGCCTGAGCCGACTTCGCCGATGCCGGCGAGCTGGGCGACGGCGGTGTAGAACAGGCCTGCGATCATGCCTGCGAGCAGGAAGAGCGAGAACGGCAGGCGGAAGCGCCAGAAGATGGCGGCGGCCGCGAGGGCTGCGCCTGCGAAGCCGGCATAGCCGACGCCGAACAGGGAGCTCCAGAAATCGACCTCGTTATTGCGCATGGCGCTGGAGATCGGATCGATCAGGAAGCTGGAGAGGCCTGCAGCGATGATTGCGGAGCCCCAGACGATGGCGATGGAGAGCATCATGGATGGCAGCAGCAGACGTCGCTTGCCGCAGAAGTATTCGGCCAGCAGCCAGGCGCCGACGACGACCGGGATGGGCGCGAGGATGGTGGCGAGGCGGACCTTGTCTGCCATGGCCTGTGCTGCAGCGAGCGAGCCGGGCTCCATCATTGCGGAGAAGCCGAGGATGTTGGTGACGGCGATGCCCGAAAGCGCGCCGAGGCCCACCATAAGGATGGCGATGCCGATGGTGAGGAAGACGTCGTTGAAGTTGGAAAGGAAGCGCAGGTTTTCCGGATCGAGCATGCGATCCGGATCGTTGCGGGCTTTCAGGAAGGCTTCGAAGCGCTTGGCGCTCTCATCACTCAACGCGCCAGCTTCTATGGCTGCGCGTATGTCTGTCTTGTCAAACATCCAGTGTCTCCAGGACGAAGTTGCTGTTTGTGTAGACGCAGACTTCGGCCGCGATCGTCATCGCTTTGCGTGCGATCTTTTCGGCGTCGTCTTCGTACTCATACAGCGCTCGTGCGGCGGACAGCGCGTAGTTGCCCCCTGAACCAATGGCCGCGATAGGATACTCCGGCTCGAGCACGTCGCCCCTGCCCGTGATGACGAGCAGAGAAGTCGCGTCGCCCACGATGATGAGCGCCTCGAGGTTGCGGAGGTATTTGTCAGTGCGCCAGTCCTTCGCGAGTTCCACGGCGGCGCGCTGAAGATTGCCGGGGAAACGTTCGAGCTTTTGCTCAAGACGCTCGAAGAGCGTGAAGGCGTCTGCGGTTGCTCCAGCGAAGCCTGCGAGGATCTCACCCTTCTCGCCGATGCGCCGGACCTTGCGGGCGTTGCCCTTCATGACGGTCTGTCCCATCGACACCTGACCATCGCCCATGATGACGAGCTTGCGCCCCTTCTTCACGGCGAGAATGGTGGTGGAGTGCCAAGTGGGTTCGGACGACATGTGGGTAACTTCCTGACCGTTGAGCAGTCTATGTCGTGTGGTCCGCGCCAACAAGCAAATTTATCGACTTTCGATATGTGACTTGCAGGGAAAGTGCTGGTCCGGCAGCAGCGGCGGGCTAAATTGTCGAGGAAAGTCAGGAGACTGGTGCGAGATGCGGGTGAATGGACAGGCGGGCTGGATTGCCGGGGTGATGGGTCTGGCGCTGCTTCTTCCCGCGTGTGGGGAGCCTGGCGATGCGCCGAAAGCGGGGGAAACGCCCGCCGTGGCGGCGGCTTCAGCGCCGGATGCGGTGGCCGCGATGAAGGTGGTTTTCCCGGAGGCGGATGCGAAGGGCGAAGTGCCGATCCCGGCTGCGGGCGATCAGCCTGCGCGGGTGGAGCGGCCGGTGGCGGTGATCGCGGGTGACAAAGGCGCGAGCTATCTGGTGACGGCGAAAGAGCATGTAGAGACGTGCCATGTGTGTTCGGCGTCGATCTCGGTGTTCTATCTGCAAGGTCTGGGCGACAAGCTGTCGGTGACGGCGAAGCATCCTGATCTCTATGAGTCAGGCGGATGGGGACAGCCGGGCGAGATCGCGGCGCTTGCCCTTCCCCGCAATGGAGGGATCGGGATGACGGATGAGTCCGGTTATACGGCGCAGGGCTGCACCGTGGTGAATGTGTCGGCTTACCGGTTCGATGAGGCGGGGCCGAAGGAAATTCTCGATCGTGCGCCGCTGTCTTATTCGATGGATGCGACGGATATCGGCGGCAAGATCATCAAGCCGTTCACGGCGGATGCGGACTTCGCGGTGAACTACACGGGGAATGCTTCGAGCGTGCCGGTCGATACGACCGTGACCTGGCAGATGAAGGATGGCGTGCTGGTGCAGAATTCCGGGCGGATACCGGATGCTGTGGCGGGCGGGTGTTAGGCCGCGAAGCGATCTGCAGGGCGCGGACGGTACGAGCGCACGAACGCGTCGAACTCGTCGGCGGGGAGCGGGGGTGAGTAGTAGTAGCCCTGCCCGATTGTGCAGGCGCGGCGCAGCAGGAAGTCGGCCTGCTCTTTCGTTTCCACGCCTTCGGCGACGGTTTCCTGGCCGAGCGCTTCGGCCATCGCCAAAATCATCTCGACGATGGCGGGGGCGTGCGGATCGGTTGAGAGCGCGCGGACGAATTGCTGGTCGATCTTGAACACGTCGAACGGCAGGCGCGTGATGGCGGCGAAGTTCGAGTGGCCTGTGCCGAAGTCGTCGATGGCAAGGCGGACGCCGCGATTGCGGAGCGGCCACATGATGCGCGCAACGCGATCAGCATCGGCGACGGCGGCGCTTTCGGTGATTTCGAGTTCGAGAAGGTCTGGCGACAGGCCGCTGTCGTCGAGCGCCTGATAGACCGAGGTGACGAAGTCGGGATCGTCGAACTGGTGCGGCGAGACGTTGACCGCAACCGATGAGACGATGCCCTTGCGGTTCCAGCCGGCGGCAGCGAAGCAAGCATCGCGCATGACGCTTTTGCCGAGCGTGTGAATGACGCCCATTTCTTCGGCGATCGGGATGAACTGGCCCGGCGAGACGATCGTGCCGTCAGGACGCCGCCAGCGCGCGAGCGCCTCTGCCCCAACGAGTTCGCCGGTTTCGAGTTTCACCTTGGGCTGGAACACGGCGACAAACTCGCCGCGCTCGAGGCCTTCGCGGATTTCTTCTTCCATGCGCGACTTGCTGTGCGCGCGCGAGAGCAAGGCCTGGCTGAAGAAGGCGCGGCGTGGACCTGTGCCGCTCTTGGCTTCCTTCAGTGCGACCTCGGCCTGCTTGAGCAGGTCGGCGCCGGTCTGCGCATCATCGGGGGCGCGCGACACGCCGAACGAAGCGGTGACGCGGACATTCGCATTGTCTTCGATGGCCATCGGCTCGGCGACGGCCTTTTCCGCCATCAGCAGGAATTCCGTGACGACGGCCTGATCCGCGCCGAGCAGGATGACGCCGAACTGATCAGCGCCGATGCGGCCGACGAAGAAGGAGGTGATCGGCGACTGCGAGGCGGAGGCGCGCAGGCGTTCGGCGACGGCTGCGAGCGCCATATCGGCCGCGCGTGGGCCGTAGGTGACGTTGACCTGCCGGAAGCGATCGAGATCGCAGACGACGAGCGACATCGCCTCGCCGCCCGCAACGACGGCTTCAAGTTTCGACATGAAGCGCAGTCGATTGGGAAGGCGCGTGACCGGATCGGTGTAGGCCATCGTCAACGCGCGGCGCATCGCGGTTTCGGAATGTTCGTGCACGCCATCGATTGCCGACAGCAGCGGCTTGAGCAGGCGGTCGTCGGACGAATCCGCCAGCTTGGATTTGTCTTTGGGATCGCGGCCGCGAATGGAGCGCTCGAGATCGGTGACAGGCTTCAGGGCGCGGCGGGCGATCGGCAGCAGGAAGGGACCGATCACGGCGAGCGCCAGCACAAGGACGATCGCGTTGAGGGCGACGATGGCGAGCCAGATATTGAGGACCGGACGCGGCGCGAACGAGAACACGGCATAGCCGAGCACCTGATCGCCGCCGATCGGGCGCGCGGCATAGACGCGCTTGCCGAGATTGAGAATGCCGTTGGGCTCGGCGGCCAGATCCTTGAGGGCGGCGACGGCCGGGAGCGCATCGGTGACGCCATCGCGCGCAACAAGTCGCCAGTTGGCGTCGAACACGGCCGACTGGCCGCCGGGCAGACCATTGGACAGCGCATCGACCAGCTCGTCGATTTCATCCCAGTGGCCGGCTTTCGCATGGAGGCCGGCGACATCGCCCAGAAGGTTCACGCCGCTGGTGACGGCGATGGATTGCTGCAGGCGGACTTCGTTCTGCGCCATGATCGGGGTGGCGACCCATTGGGCAAGGGTCGCGACGATGGCTGCGCCGATAGCGATGAAGACGACGCGGCCGGCGAGGCCGAATCGACGCTTGGCAGGGCGCTTCGCCTTGCCTTCCCTGATCTTGGGCTCCTTGGTCGATTTTGCCGTTTTCACGGGCATTTGCCTGCTATCTGGGGCGGAATCCGGTGGCGTTCGTGCCGGCCTCGGACTAAATGCCCCCACGCATTCAGGATTCCTCGACCGTTCCGTGGCAAAGCTAGGTTTGGGAAGCGAACGTATGGTTAACACCGGAGGCCCGCCCATGGCGGACAGAGCACGCAAAGCCGAAGTGGTCCGCGAGACCAAGGAGACCTCGATCAAGGTCTCCGTGGACGTGGATGGCTCTGGAAAATCGAAGATTTCTACCGGCGTGGGTTTCTTCGACCACATGCTGGAAAGCTTCGCCAAGCACTCCGCCATGGACATTAACGTGGAGGCCAAGGGCGACCTCCACATCGACCAGCACCACACCATGGAAGACGTGGGCATCGTGCTGGGCCAGGCCTTCAAGGAAGCCGTGGGCAGCTATTCGAGCGTGATCCGGTTCGGCCACGCCTATGTGCCGATGGATGAGACGCTGGTCCGCGCCTCCGTCGACCTGTGCAACCGGCCGTACCTGATCTGGAAGGTGAGCTTCACGCGGGACAAGGTCGGCGTTGTCGATACCGAGCTGTTCAAGGAGTTCTTCCACGCCTTCGCCATGAATGCCGGCGTGTGCCTCCACCTCGAGCTGCTTTACGGCGAGAACTCGCACCACATCGCGGAAGCCAGCTTCAAGTCGCTGGCGCGTGCGTTGAGGGCTGCGGCTGTGGTGGACGACCGGCTGAAAGGCCAGGTCGCGAGCACCAAGGGTTCGCTGTAGGCCGCCCTCGCCTCTAGCGCCGTCCGATGACGGTGTAGAGCGTGCGCAAATTGCCCTGATAGAGCTGCTTGTGCCAGGTGACCGTCGTGTTCGGGAAACCGAGCACGGCCATGTATTTCTCGATCAGGCGCGGCGGCAGGTTCCACCACGCATCCCACGGCTCCTTCTTGACGGGATCGGGGAGGAAGACCGGCTTCTTGAGGAAGCGCGAGATCTTCGGGCCGAGTTCGCCATAGGGCGGCAGGTCGGCGACGATCAGTGCTGATGTCGCCAGACGCGCGCCGTTCTGCATGGCGAGGAACGGGTCGCGCAGATGGAGCAGGATGCTGCCGTAGAAGGCGACATCCACCGGGCCGATCTCGACCGGGATGTTATAGACGTTGCTATAGACGGCCTTCGCCTTGGAGTTCATCAGGCGGTGGCAATACCAGTAGCCATTGTTGATGCGGCGCATGTGGCCGCGGCGTTCCTGGTCGATCTGGTCCTTGTTGCTGTCGCGATAGGGAACGATGTCCCAGGAATAATCGTCTGACAGGTCGAACGACACGACGTCTGCACCTTTGCGTTCGGCGTGGAAGGTCATGATGCCATTGGCGGCGCCGACATCGAGCAAGCGTTTGCCGGCCAGATCATAGCCGCCGATATAGGCGTCGAGGTTGGGACGCAGGTCCCACTCGCCCTTGACCGTGCCGTGACCGGGCACGTCCATCGTGTGGTAAAAATAGCAATCGTCGATGCTGGAGACTTCGCGTGGCGTGGCGAAGATAGAAGTCGTCACTGGGCTGCCCCGCTGTGGCTCTGAAAACGGGGTTGGGCTTATCGCCTGATGAGAGAGCTGTCGAGCAAGCATAGCTGGGCGACGGGATGACAGGGCGAGCCTGTCGCGATAGACCCCCGGGCATGACCCGTCTCGCCATCATCGATTACGGCTCGGGCAATGTCCGGTCGGTTCAGCGCGCGCTGGAAGCGGCGGCGAACCATTTTGAAATCCCCCTCACCGTCACGCTGACCGATGATCCGGACCGGATACGGCAGGCGGATCGCATTGTGCTGCCGGGCGTGGGGCACTTTGCCGATTGCGCGGCAGGGCTTGCTGCACGGGCGGGCGTGACCGAGGCGCTGAACGAGGCGGTGTTCCGCAGTCGCCGGCCCTTCCTTGGCGTGTGCGTGGGCATGCAGCTGATGGCGGATGTTGGCCGGGAAGATGCGGAGACGCGCGGGTTGGGATGGATCCCCGGCGCGGCGGAGCGTATCCGGCCGAAGGGTGCTGACGGCGCTGATCTGCCGGTGCCGCACATGGGCTGGAACGTGCTGACGGACCTGAAGCCCCACCCGGTTCTGAACGGGCTGAAGCCGGACCCGCACGTCTATTTCGTGCACTCCTATGCGATCAATGCCGAGCATAGCTCGCACGTGGCAGCGCGTTGTGATTACGGCGGAAAGTTCGTGGCGGCGGTGGCGCGGGACAATCTGTTCGGCACGCAGTTCCACCCGGAGAAGAGCCAGCAGGCGGGGCAGACCATCCTGGCGAACTTCCTGCGCTGGAAGCCCTGAGGCCTGCCGGCTGACGCAATCGTTGGATGCCGGGTCGCGTTGACAAGACTAGTGTTCATGGGTCCAAGGGCGGCCTTCCCCCAAACGCCCTGCACGGCGAAAGAACAATGAAGCTCTATCCTGCTATCGACCTCAAGGACGGCGTGTGTGTCCGTCTGCTGCGCGGCGAGATGACGACCGCGACCTCGTTCAATGATGATCCGGCGGATCAGGCTCTGCGCTTCTCCGCGATGGGGTTCGAGGCGCTGCACGTTGTCGATCTGAACGGCGCGTTCGAGGGCCATTCGGTGAACCACAATGCGGTGTCGTCGATTCTCGACGTGATGCGCGCACCTGTTCAGCTCGGCGGCGGCATTCGCGACATGGCGGGCGTGGAGCGCTGGCTGGATGCAGGCATCAGCCGCGTGATCCTTGGCACAGCTGCGGTGCGCAATCCGGAGTTCGTGAAAGAAGCTGCGAAGACATTCCCGAACCATGTCGCCGTCGGCATCGATGCGCGCGATGGCAAGGTGGCTGTGCAAGGCTGGGCGGAGACGACGGACATGCAGGCCGTTGAGCTCGCTAAAGCGTTCGAGGGTTGCGGCGTGGCGGCGATCATCGTCACCGACATTGCGCGCGACGGACTGAAGACCGGCGTGAACATCGATCTCACCGGCGCGCTAGCCGATGCGGTATCGATCCCGATCATTGCATCGGGCGGGCTGAAAAGCGTGGGCGATATCTCTGCGTTGCGGCAGCGCGCGGGCACGCCGATTGCGGGCGCGATCCTGGGACGCGCGCTGTACGATGGCGACATCGATCCGACCGACGCGCTGCTGGCTGCGCGCTAGCTGTTCCCCCGGCCACTTCCATTGTTTTGAGACGTGCGGCGTGCTATGCGCGGGGCATCGTCATGTTCAATCGCCGCGGTACGCTCGCGGCCTGAGGCCAGAAAGGGAGACGCTTATGCATCACGCTTGTTGCGCGACAGCTCGTCTCCAATTCCAGGCTTCAGGATCACATGACCATAGCAAGATGGCTGGCGCGCGCCGCTAGCCTTGCCGACCGATTGCGCCGCAAGGCGGATCGACTTCCAGACAGCAACACTTCCACCGTTGATGCCCAGCGCGATCGCCGACGTGCGAAACGCTCGCTAGCCACACGGCTGCCCCCTCACCTGCGCCGGGATATCGGCGCAGATGATGGGTAGTCGCCGTCTGGCGTCGCGACGCGCTTACTGACATCGTCCGCACGATGAGGCGGGCGGCGATTGCATGTTGGCTGTTGGCGGGAGGCGTTGCGGGTGCAACGCTTCTCGGACAGCTGGACCGTCTCGGCCTTCAGGGTTGGCCGGGCTGGGTGTTCGACCTGTTTGCGCACTGGCCGAAGCAGCTGGCGATTGCGGCGCTTGTAATCGCAGTGGCGGCAGGCATCGCGCGATTGCTGTGGCCGGCGATGCTGGGTGCTGGTGTTGCAGTCTTTAATGCAGTGATCCTCGTAACGGTTGGCGGCTGGGCTCCGACTGACCTGTCGGTACAGGACCGAGACCCGTTGCGTGTGGTGAGCGCGAACGTTCACCTCTCGCGATCCGCGCTAGAGAAAGTGGCGAAGCTGGCGCGGGAATACGGCGCCGATATCGTCTCCATCTACGAAGCGCCGGAAGATCTGCGGCAGGATGAGCTCGGCGCGCTGTTTCCGGGCATGCCGCTTACCGCGCTGCCTTCCACCACCGATCTAGGACACAAACTTTCCAAGCGCTCGCTGATCGTCGCGGGTGCGGGCACGCGCGATCAGGTCGGCGTCACCTATTTCGATAACAGCAACGGCGTGATCCTGCGGCTGCCGTTCGAGGGTGTGCAGATCGTGTCGACGCATCCGCCCTCACCCGGCACGCCGCGATTTGCCTATGACCGTAACCGGCAGCTGCCGCAGACGGCGGATGGACTGGATACGAAGCAGCCTTTCATCATCATGGGTGACATGAACACGACGCCTTGGGGGAGTATCTTTTCCAGCGTTCCCGGTACGCGTGCGGGTGATCCTATCTTCGAGGGAACATTTCCCGCGTTCGCGGGTCCCCTGGGCCTGCCGATCGACCATATAAAGTTCGGTGGCGGACTGATGTTGCAGGATTACCGCGTTGGTCCGGATGTTGGGTCAGACCACCTGCCCCTGTTTGCTGCCTTTGCCCGGCCGAAGATTGACCTTCGGGCGTGCGCGCGCGAGTAGAGGCGTATGTTGAAAATCCGCGTCATACCGTGTCTGGACGTGAAGGACGGGCGTACCGTGAAGGGCGTCAACTTCGTTGACCTGCGCGATGCGGGCGATCCGGTGGTGCTGGCCCGAGCGTATGACGCGCAGGGCGCAGACGAGCTGACCTTCCTCGACATTACGGCCAGCGTTGAGAAACGCGGCACGATGATCGACGTGGTGGAGCGCACGGCGGATGCCTGCTTCATGCCGCTGACCGTGGGCGGCGGCGTGCGGACGCCGGACGATATGGTGGCCATGCTGAAGGCGGGCGCCGACAAGGTGGCGATCAATACGGCGGCCGTTCTCGACCCCAGCATCATCAAGGCGTGTGCGCGGAAGGTTGGCGCGCAGGCTGTCGTGATGGCGCTGGACGTGAAGCGTGAAGGCGACGGCTGGGGTGTGTTCACACATGGCGGACGCAACTCGACCGGGCTGGATGCGATCCAGTTCGCCAAGCGCGCGGCGGAACTTGGCGCGGGCGAGATCCTGCTGACGTCGATGGATCGCGATGGCGCGAAGACGGGTTATGACATCGAGCTGTTGCGCGCGGTGCGCGATGTGGTGCGCGTGCCGATCGTCGCGTCTGGCGGGGCTGGCAATGTGCAGCACATGGCCGATGCGGTGATCAAGGGTGGCGCGGATGCTGTGCTGGCGGCGTCCATCTTCCACTTCGGCGAAGCCACCGTTGCTGATGCGAAGCGTGCGATCGCAGATGCGGGCGCGCCTGTGCGCATGATCGAACCGGCCTGAAGGAGACGCATCATGCAGCATGATCCGCTGGGCTCTGCGGCTTTCCTCGGCGAAGTGCTGGGCGAGCTTGCCAAGACGATCGATGATCGCGCGGGCGCTGATCCATCTTCGTCGTGGACAGCGAAGCTGCTGATGGGCGGGCCTGCCCTCACCGCGAAGAAGCTGGGCGAAGAAGGCGTGGAGGCGGCGCTCGCCGTCGCTTCGCAGGACGACAAGGCGGTAGCGGCGGAAGCGGCTGATCTTGTCTATCACCTGCTGGTCGCGCTGCGGTCGCGCGGCGTGCCGCTGGATACTGTGGCGAAGGCGCTGGAAGCGCGTCAGGGCAAATCGGGCATCGACGAGAAAGCCTCGCGCGGCTGAGTGCCGCCGGGCTTCAATCTGGGAGCGGGACAATGGGCGAGTTTTCCGATCGCATTGCGGAGCTGGACAAGCATTCGCGGGAACTGGCGCTTCTGGCGCCGGACTCGATCAAGGCGTTTGGTTCGCTGAGCCGCGAGGCCCAGAAGGCTGGCGCGGTGGATCACAAGACGAAAGAGCTGATTGCACTGGCGATTGGCGTCGCCATGCGTTGCGATGGCTGCATTGCGTATCATGCGCGGAATTCTCTGCGGGCTGGAGCCACGCGTCAGGAAGTGGCGGAGACGCTTGCGGTTGCCGTGCAGATGGGCGGCGGGCCGAGCATGGTGCATTCGGCCGATGCGTTGCGCGCCTATGACGAGTTCGTGGCTGCCGCTGAGGCGAAGGCCGCTACCGTTTCGACCTGAGGAACAGATAGACCGCGCCTGCCCCGCCATGCTTCGGATGCGCGGTTGCGTAGCCTGCGATGAAGGGGCGGAGATCCGGGTCTGCGATCCAGTCGAACAGGCGGGCGCGGAGCACGCCTGTGCCGAGCCTGCCCTTGCCGGTGATGATCAGCACGCAACGCGCGCCGAGGGCGGCTTGCCGGAAGATGAAGTCCACGACTTCGCGATGGGCGGTGTCCTGCGTGTGGCCGTGCAGGTCGATGCGGGCGTCGATCTCATTGTGGCCGCGGCGAATGCGGCGCTGGCCGGACAGATCTTCAGGTGGGCTGGGCCGGCGGGGTGCTGGCTTGGCAACCTGCCCTGCGCGTGGCGGCGGGTCGGCAGGCGTTGGGGTGTAGTGCGCCTGGGGTTCCGGCTCTGGTTCGGCTTCGACGACGCGGCCCGGCGACAGGCGCACGGTGCGCGCGACGCGCGACCAGAGTTTGCGTTCGTCAGGAGTGAGCCGGCGAGTCATGGGCGCTGAATAACACGCCGCGGCTAAATCAGCTCGCGGTCTCGACCTCATCGAGGAGCCAGTTCGGATCCTGGCTGTTCAGCGAGCGCTTGAACGTCCAGATTTCCTTGGCCTGGCGCAGATTTTCGCCATCGCTGAGCTCGCTCTCGAACGAGACCATGACGCGGGCCATCTTAACGTCATCGACCGAAGCCTCGACGATGCGGGCCTGACGCAGGCGGACCAAGCGCATCGGCTCGGTTCCGGCCTTCTCACGCTCGGCAATCGCGGCGGCGTAAACTTCCATGACGTCGTCATCGACGAGGGTTTTGAGGGTGTCGCGGTCGCCATCGGCGAAGGCGCCGACAATCATCTCGTAAGCGCGACGAGCGCCCTTGGTGAAATCATCCGGGGCGAAGGTCGTATCGACCGCGGCGATGGCTTCCATGCCGGCAGCGGCCGGGCCGGTGAAGGCGGGGCGGATGCGGGGACGGTCTTCGTCCTCGATGGCGGTGTCTTCCTCACGCTCGGGCGCGCGGGCGGGCGCTTCGCGATAGCGGCGCGCAGGCGGTTCGGCCCCGTTTTTCTGCCCAAGGACAGCGTAAAGCCGGGAAATCACGAAAACCGCGATTGCCGCGAGGATGATCAGATCAATCTGCACTAGTAACCTTCAGGTAGTTCGTGGGAAAAAGGCACACGCCTTGCTCCTCACTGATCAATATAGACACAAAAGTCTCCAAGTCAGCCCGTTGTTGCGGGCGTCGCGGGAGCGTGATAGCCGCGCTGCCTTACTTGTATGCCAGTTCCGGACCTGAATTCACATGACCGACGCCGCCCCTCAGGATCAGAACCAGCCGACACAGGCCGCCGGACCGCCCTCCATTCGCGTTCTGGCCCAGTACGTTAAGGACCTTTCGTTCGAAAACCCGGGCCTGTTCAACGGCCAGCAGGGCAATTCGGCTCCCGAAATCGAACTCGGGATCGATGTGAAGGTCGAGCCGGGCCCGCCGGCTGAAGCTATTTTCTCGGTTGAGCTGCGTCTTTCGGCCCGCGCCAAGCGCCAGGAGAACGTCGTTTTCATCTGCGAGCTGGTTTATTCCGGCGTCGTGCAGCTGCTGGACGCGCGCCGCGAAGACATCGAGCCGATGCTGCTGATCGAGTGCCCGCGCCTGCTCTTCCCGTTCGCGCGCCGGATCATTGCCGATATCACGCGTGAAGGCGGCCACCCGCCGCTGATGATCGATCCGATCGATTTCGTCGGCCTGTATCGCCAGCAGCGCCAGCGCGCCGAGGCGGAAGCTGCGGCCGGCCAGCAGCCGCAGGCGTAGTTTCCGCTAGGCGTATTTCTTCCAGATCGCGACATCGCCCATGCCGGCGATGTGGGCTTCGTGTGCAGCCAGTTCTTCCGGCGTGATGCTGGGCGGCAGCGGCTTTGGCCGTTGGCGGCGCGGCGCCTGAACGGCTCCGGCGCCACCCGGGCCGCCGGATGCGAAGTCGAAAGCGCGTTCGCGCCCGCCGCGCAATTCCAGATACGCCATCGCCAGAAGCTGGGCATCGAGCAGCGCGCCGTGGAGGACGCGGTTCTCGATCGAGATGTTGAAGCGTTTGCACACCGCATCGAGCGATGCGGGTGAGCCTGGCCGGTGTTCGCGCGCCAGGACGAGCGTGTCGATGAAGCGCTCTTTCGGCAGCTCTGCCCTGCCGAGGCGGCGGAGTTCGGCGTTGAGGAAGCCGCGGTCAAACTCTGCGTTGTGGGCGACGATCGGGTCATCGCCGAAGAAAGCCATCAGCGCATCGACCACGCTCGGGTGCTCGAACGGCGTCTTGTCGCGCAGGGTTTCGTTGGTGATGCCGGTGATGCGGACGGTGGCGTCCGACACCGGGCGGCCGGGATTGATGTAGATCTGGAATTCACGGCCCGTCGGCAGGTAGTTCACCAGCTCGATGCAGCCGACCTCTACGATGCGATCGGCCTGCTTGGGGTCGGGGTGATCGGGGTTGAGCCCGGTGGTTTCAGTATCGAAGACGATTTCCCGCATGTCTCGTCCTGTTCCGTAGCCAACCGGATCCGTGTGCGCAGCGTTTCGATGATCTCGTCGATCTGCGCCTCGGCATAGGGGAAGCCAAAGCCCGTATTGATGACGAAATCCGCGCGCGCCCGCTTGACCGAATCGGGCGTCTGTCGGGCCAATATCGCCTCGAACTGCTCCTCCGTCATCTGGCCGCGGGCCAGGACGCGCTGCCTTTGCACCTCCGGAGGGGCTGTAACCACAGCTATTACATCGGCGCGCTTGTCGCCGCCGGTTTCGAACAACAGCGGGATGTCTAGGACGATGATGTCGTGGCCTTCCGCCTCGGCCTTGGCGAGGAAGGCCCGCTGCGCGCCGCCGACAATCGGGTGCACGATGCTCTCGAGCTTTTTCATCGCGTCGGGGTTCTGGGCGACCTTGTCGCGCAGCTTGGCGCGGTCGATGCCGCCATCGTCTCCGATGACGCCCGGAAACGCCCATTCGATCGGGGCGATGGCTTCACCGCCTGGAGCGTAGGCTGCGTGAACGGCGGCATCTGCGTCGTACACGGGGATGCCGCGCGCAGCGAACAGCGCCGCCGTCGCCGATTTGCCCATTCCGATTGAGCCTGTGAGTGCGAGCTTGATCATGTGCGCGCCGCGACTGCTTCCCGGCAGGCTTTCAGCGCGCCCGCCTCGTCCGGGGAAATTCCGAACCAGATGCGGAAGGCCGCTGCGGCCTGTCCGACTAACATGGGTAAGCCATCGTGCGGCGTCCAGCCGGCCTTGGCAGCGGCTTCGAGTGTTTGAACAGTTGCCTTGCCGTAGGACAAATCGAGGAAGGGCCGCCCCCTGCCCGCGGGCAGATCAGGCAGGCTGCCGCCGGCGTGGCCGAGGCTGGCGGAGTTCACCACCACGTCCGCCGTTTCGGCAAAGGCTGCAAGCTGGCTCAATTCCCCCGTCTCCGCTCCAGGCGCGAGATCGGCCGCCAGCGCTTGCGCGTTTGCGACCGACCGGTTGACGATCGCAAGGCTGGCGCCGGATGCGGCGAGACTTGCGATTGCGGCGCGCGCTGCGCCGCCGGCTCCGATCATCACCACTTTCAAACTAGCGCGATTGGAGCCCAAGGCAGCGGTGAGCGCATCTGAAAATCCTGCAACATCCGTGTTGTAGGCGGTCCAGTTGGAACCGTTTTCACGCGCCAGCGTGTTGGCCGCGCCGATCGCACGCGCCTCGGGCGTTGCATTAACCGCAGCTTCGAGCGCGGCCAGCTTGTGCGGCAGGGTCACGTTAAGGCCGGCATAGTCATTGGCCAGCGCGCGGATATCGACGGCGGCGTTGTCGGACTGCAGGTGGATCGCGGCGTAGTGCGCGTCGAGGCTGGCTTCCGCGATCCAGCGATTGTGGATCAGCGGCGACAGCGAGTGCGAGACGGGATCACCGACGACGGCGAAGAGCTTCCTGCTCATGCCGGGATCGTCCCGCGATCGCGCAGCCATTGGAGCAGCGGCAGCAGCGGCATTCCCAGAATGGAGAAATAATCGCCTTCGATGCGATCAAACAGGAGCGCGCCCCTGCCCTCGACCTGATAGCAGCCGACGCCTTCGAACGCGGCGTCGCCGATGGCATCGAGATAATCCTCAAGGAACTGATCGGAGAAGTTGCGCACACGCAGGCGTGGTTGCGAAAGGTGTCGCCAGACCGGCGCGCCATCCACACAGGCGACGATCGCCGATTGCAGGATGTGCGTCTTGCCGCGCAGGCGTTTCAACACATCGCGTGCGGCGTCGCGCGTATCGACCTTGTCGAGGCCGACGCCGTCGAGATCGAGCATCTGATCGCAGCCGAGCACGACGCCGGCGTGGGAGATCGAGACTTTCAGTGCTTTTGTCTCGGCCAGTAGATCTGCCTGCTTTGCAACAGTCGCGTTTTCAGCGCGCAGGGCTTCTTTCAGCGCGTCTTCATCGACGCCGGAGCCGATCTGTTCGAACTGCAAACCGGCGGCTTTCAGCACAGTCGCGCGCGATTTGCTCTTGGATGCGAGAATGAGCCGGTGGCTCTTGTCGTCGGGGTGGAGCGTCATGACTAGCGACCGTGTTCCTGGATGATGTTGAGGATCGCAGCGGCGGTTTCCTCAACAGATCTGCGGCTGACGTCGATGGTCGGCCACTTCATCCGCACGTAGAGGCGGTTTGCTTCGATGATCTCCGAACGCACTGTTTCCTCGTCTGCATAAGACGTGTCAGGCGTTTCGTTGAGCGACAGCAGGCGGTGACGGCGGATCTGCACCAGCCGGTCAGGTGAAATCTTCAACCCCACGACGAGTGGCGCATCGGGGCCTGTGAGAATCTCCGGAATCTCGACGCCGGGAACGAGTGGCACGTTCGCAGCCTTGATGCCGCGGTTGCCGAGATAGACGCAGGTTGGCGTCTTCGATGTGCGCGAAACGCCAACAAGAACGACGTCGGCTTCGCGCAGGCGATCGGTTTGCTGGCCGTCATCGTGCTGGAGCGCGAAGTTGATCGTCTCGATCCGCGCGAAATATTCTGCATCGAGGTGATACTGGCCCGCGACCTTGTGAGCCGACGGCAGATTGAGATAGCGCGACAGCATGTTCACCGCCGCGTCTATCACTGGAAGAATGGGCGAGCCGAGTTCGCGGCAACGTTCTTCAAGCTTCGCGCGCAGGCCTTCATCCGAGATCGTATAAAGCACGACCCCTGGTGCGTTCTCGATTTCCTTGAGTACGCGCTCGAGCTGTTTGGGCGAGCGCACGAGATAGTAGTTGTGTTCGAGCGGGGCGATCCCGTCGAATTGCGCACAGGCGGCGCGCATCACTGCGTTGAGAGTTTCGCCGGTCGAATCCGAGACCAGATGCACGTTGAAGTAGGTCTCTAGGGTCATTCGCTGGGCTTTGTGCATCCGTGCGAGTTTTGAACGTGTTATCCCATACCGCTGGGAGTGGATTGTGGACAAGCTGAAGCCGCCAAAGCCCACACGACTCGCTAACACGACGAGTCACAGGTGGAGAGCCTGAAGAAGACTCATGATTTTGGCGCCCATGAGTCACGGCTTCGGGACTCGACTCTCTTTAAGACATTGTTAACCAAGGTCTTAACGAGAGGTTAACCTGCCCCGCCCTGTCGGAACGTAGGGGGATTCTCGGTGAGCGGCTGTGTGTATGGTTTGGGGACAGCGCGTTGCACGCACTTATGAACCGACTAAACACCACCAAAGAATCTAAGATTCAGATTCAATATAAGAGAAGAGTCTTCTTCTCTCTCCTCTCCGACGCCGGGTGATGCTTGACCGATAGAAGATTGCTTAGAGTGCTTCAGGGTGAACGGGTCGACACCGTTCCCGTATGGATGATGCGGCAAGCCGGAAGGCATCTTCCCGAATATCGGGAGACACGAGCCAAGGCGCGTGACTTCCTCGATTTCTGCTACACACCTGCCCTTGCAGCGGAAGCGACGCTGCAGCCGGTTCGTCGCTATGGCATGGACGGCGCGATCCTGTTTGCGGACATCCTGCTGATCCTTGACGCCATGGGGCGAAATGTTCGCTTCCTCGAAGGCGAAGGTCCGCGTGTCGATCCCGCGACGAAGGCATCCGATCTTTCGAAAGTGCCGATGGAGAAGATCCTCGCGCACCTGGCGCCCGTTGGAGAGACCGTGGAGCGCGTTCGCGCGTCTCTTGATAGCTCCACCACCCTGATCGGCTTTGCCGGCTCACCGTGGACTGTGGGCGTTTATGCGATCGAAGGGCGTGGCGGCACGGACAAGGCGGACTCGCGCCTGTTCGGTTATGAACACCCCGAAGATCTGGACGGAATGCTCGAACAGCTCGTTGAAGCCAGCGCGCATTATCTGAAGATGCAGGCTGATGCCGGCGCCGATGCGCTGATGCTGTTTGAAAGCTGGGCTGAAGGTCTTCCCGAAGATGCTTTCGAGCGCTGGGTGATCGGACCAACGGCCAAGCTCGTAAAACGCGTGCGGGAACTTGGCGTGAAGCAACCGATCCTCGGTTTCCCGCGCGGCGCAGGTAGTCTGGTGGTCGATTATGCGGAACGTACGGGCGTGAACGCGGTGGGTCTCGATACGGCGATCCCGCTGAAGCGCATTGATGCGATGCTTCCCAAGGGCATGCCTGTGCAGGGCAATCTCGATCCGATGCGACTGGTTGCTGGTGGCCCAGGCATGGAAGCGCGTGTGCGCGAGATCATCACGGCGCTGAAAGGCCGGCCGCATATCTTCAATCTGGGCCATGGCGTAACGCCGGAAGTGCCGATTCCCCATGTAGAATCGGTGTTGCGTACGATCCGGAGCATGGCGTGAGCTCTGTGAACTCTGCTGAGAAAATCGCGGTTGTGCTGTTCAACCTCGGCGGGCCGGATGGTCCTGACGATGTTCAGCCCTTCCTCAAGAACCTGTTCAGCGACAAGGCGATCATCCGTTCGCCGCTGCCTGTGCGTTTCATCGTCTCGCGCATGATCTCGAAATCGCGCGCGCCGAGTGCGCGGGAGAATTATGCGCGCATGGGTGGAGGTTCTCCCCTGCTCCCTGAAACGAAGAAGCAGGCGGCTGCGCTCGACGCAGAACTGGTGAAACGTGGGCGTGGCGCGAAGAGCTTTATCGCGATGCGCTACTGGAAGCCGTATGCCGCTGACGCCGTGAGCGAAGTTCTCGCGTGGGGCGCGACGAAGGTCGTGCTGCTGCCGCTCTATCCACAGTTCTCCACAACCACGACGGCGTCGTCGCTGAAATCGTGGAAGCAGGCAGGCGGTCCGAATGGCGTTGCCGTGTGCTGCTATCCCGACACGCCGAAATTCATCGAAGCGCATGCGCGCAAATTGATTGGCGCGTGGGAGCAAGCTGGCAAACCATCCAACGTGCGTTGCTTGCTGTCAGCGCATGGTTTGCCGGAAATCGTCGTGAAGTCCGGCGATCCGTATCAGTGGCAAGTCGAGCGCACGGCTGCTGCGCTGAAGCCGTTGCTGCCGGCCGAGTGGGAAGTCGAGATCTGCTACCAGTCGCGTGTTGGTCCGCTGAAGTGGATCGGACCGCCGACGGATGCGTCGATCGAGAAAGCGGCGGACGATGGCAAGGCGATCCTGCTCTCGCCGATCGCCTTCATTTCCGAACACATCGAGACGCTGGTTGAACTCGATATCGAGTACAAACATCTCGCCAAAGCCAAAGGCGTGAAGCACTACATCCGCGCCCCTGCCCTAGGCGTCGATACTGGCTTCATCGAGACTCTGGCGGATCTGGTTGAGGAAACGCTGGCTGACGCCGGTGGGCCGATCAGGTCATCGTGTGGCGGCCGGATCTGCCCTGCGAACTGGAAGGACTGTCCCAACCATCGCTCTCCCGCTACCAAGGCGGCCTGAGGGAGCTTCGCTGTGTACGAATGGTTTCGGGCTATCCACATTATCGCGGTCATCGCCTGGATGGCGGGATTGCTGATATATCCGAGACTTCTCGTCTATCGACTTGAAGCTCAGGGCGATGAACGTTTCGAAGCCGCAATGGATAAGGCGGCGGCTTCTACCCAGAAGGTCATCCTGACGCCGACCATGATCGTAGTCTGGCTGATGGGCCTCGCGATGTTCGGCAACAACTGGCAGTTTTACATCACCCAGCCCTGGTTCTGGGGGAAAATTGCCCTGGTGGTTGGATTGTCCGGCTTCCATGGCTATCTGGCAGGACTGGGCCGCAAGGTGATGGCTGGCCAGCGTCCGATCGAGCCCAAGAAGCTCCGGATGCTCAACGAAATTCCGATGGTTATCGCGATTTTTGCGGTCATTCTGGTCGTCGTTCAGCCCTTCGGCTGAGCCCAAAACAGCCCTTTCTGCTTGACCAATCAGGCGTTTGGCGCTCTAAAACCGCTGTCGGCCGTCCGGTCGACATCCCTTCCCATCTTTGCTCAGCAGACCCGCGCCTCGCGCCATCTCCCGGGCAAAATCCAACTGAAATGCATCTGACCAATGACTGAAGACGTCAGTGAAGTGCAGGAGCACGAGCGCGTGTTCCTGAACGATCTCAAGAAAAAGACGCCTGCTGAACTGCTGGCGATGGCCGAAGAGCTTGAGGTCGAAGGCGCCTCGCTTCTCTCCAAACAGGAATTGATGTTCGGCGTGCTCAAGGAGCTGTCCGAACGCGAAGTCGAGATTGTCGGTCTCGGCGTGATCGAAGTTCTGCCCGACGGTTTCGGCTTCATGCGCTCGCCGCAGTCGAACTACCTGGCCGGCCCCGACGACATCTACGTCTCGCCCCAGCAGATCCGCAAAATGGGTCTGCGCACCGGCGACACCGTTGAAGGCACGATCCGCGGTCCGCGCGATGGCGAGCGTTACTTCGCCCTCGTCCGCGTCTCGACCGTCAACTTCGAGGACCCGGAACGCGCCCGCCACAAGGTTCCGTTCGACAACCTCACCCCGCTCTACCCTGACGAACGTCTCCACATGGAGCCCAAGGATCCGACCAAGAAGGATCGTTCGGGCCGCGTGATCGACATCGTCTCGCCGATCGGCAAGGGCCAGCGCGCTCTGATCGTCGCGCCGCCGCGTACGGGTAAAACCGTCCTGCTGCAGAACATCGCGCAGTCGGTCGCTGAAAATCACCCTGAGTGCTATCTGATCGTGCTCCTCATCGACGAACGTCCCGAGGAAGTCACCGACATGCAGCGCTCGGTACGTGGCGAGGTTATCTCGTCCACCTTCGATGAACCTGCGACGCGCCACGTTGCGGTCGCCGAGATGGTGATCGAGAAAGCCAAGCGCCTGGCCGAGCATGGCCGCGATGTCGTGATCCTGCTCGACTCGATCACGCGCCTTG
Organism: Hyphomonadaceae bacterium; assembly: GCA_965229115.1. Taxonomy (GTDB): domain Bacteria; phylum Pseudomonadota; class Alphaproteobacteria; order Caulobacterales; family Hyphomonadaceae; genus UBA7672. Next base: position 3,951,492 of record CBDDIR010000003.1, read on the forward strand.
GCCGCGCCTACAACACGGTCGTCCCCTCCTCCGGTAAAGTGCTCACCGGCGGTGTCGATGCCAACGCCCTGCAGAAGCCGAAGCGCTTCTTCGGCGCCGCGCGTAACCTGGAAGAAGGCGGCTCGCTGACCATCATCGCGACGGCCCTGATCGAAACGGGCTCGCGGATGGACGAAGTCATCTTCGAGGAATTCAAAGGTACGGGTAACTCCGAGATCATCCTCGACCGCAAGGTCTCCGACAAACGCATCTTCCCGGCGATCGACATTCTCAAGTCGGGCACGCGGAAAGAAGAACTGCTCACGGATCCGAAGGAGCTGCAGAAGATCTACGTCCTGCGCCGCATCCTCAACCCGATGGGCGCGCAAGATGCGATCGAGTTCCTGCTCGACAAGATCAAGCAGACCAAAACGAACAGCGAGTTCTTCGCGGCGATGAACAACTAGGGCGAACGCTCTACGCTGAAGTCCAAATTGAAAACCCCGCCCTCTTCTCGAGGGCGGGGTTTTTGTTTCTCAGATCATTCCATCATCAGTTCGGATTGCTGAGCGCTCTCTTCGCGCCGCCACACAATCCGCGGCCTGTGGCCTGGCTCCATCGGTGGAGCCTTCTTCGGGATGGGCGGTTCCGCTTCCGCCACTCCCAGTCTTTCCCGCAACTCGCTGACCGTCACTGCTCGCCCGCTACGCATTCTAGAACTCCCGTTATCCGGCCGCCAAACCGGGTTGTACGCCTGCTCGTTAGTCACGCTGTCGGTGATCCTCTGTCTCTGATTGATCGCTGTCCCTTTTCTTCCGTCCACGGAGCAAGGTTCGTCTGACGAGGTTTCCACGATATCAACAGCGCGCCGCCGACGCGGATTTCGCGAAAAAACTTTCGCGGGAATCTTTCGCGTGTCGCGCGTGTGATTGAAACCAACCGTGAAGACTTTTTCGGCGCGCAGAAATTCTGCGCTCAGCTGAGCGCGACAACATAGGCAGATGCCGCGAGCACAAGCGCCACAGGCGTCATCGTGAAGCGTTCGGGTTTCGAGCGCGAGATCGCGTTCATCGCGACACCCAGTGACAGGAAGCCGGCGACCACCCACGCACCGACATGACTTATGTTGTCTGCGACCACGTCGATCAGCTTTGCCCGGTCGAGCACCATCGTCGTGCACGCGCCGTATATGAGGAGCGACACCAGACTGCCGACGCGTAGCGGCATTGGGAGTCTTTCGGTCGCGCCGCCCCAGGCGAAGCGGCCGAGCGGTGCGCCGGCGGCCAGTGCGATCTGGAACACGCATAGCGCCGCCATGACGCCGGCGAAAACATAGGCTGCGATCTGGGCCATGCGTCGTCCCCCTGTTCCGCTGACTATGCACGCGGACTACCGCTATGCGCTTGGCTTTTCGCGCCGTGGTCGTGCGCGCTTCCCTCCGGCGCGATCCAGCCCTACCAAGCGGACATGACCCTCTCACGCCTCTTCGTCACCGAAGTTTTCCGCGACGCCATCGGCTCGGCGGACCTCAATGCTGACCTTCTGGATGCAGCCAAGATGCTCGCGAAGGAGGACAAGGCTGGTCGTGCCTGGTGCCGTGAGCATGGCTATCAGGGTTATACCTCCTACGCGTCGCTGGATGACCTGCCCCAACGCGCGACGTGCTTCGACCAGCTGGTGCGGCTGATGAAGCCGCATGTGGAGGCGTTCGCTGCGACGCTGCAGATGGATCTGCGGGGCAAGCGGCTGAAGCTCGACAATATCTGGGTCAATGTGCTCGAGCCCGGCGGCTCGCACACTGGGCATATCCACCCGCACTGCGTGCTGTCGGGGACATACTATGTGCGCGTGCCCGATGGCGCATCGTCGCTGAAGTTCGAGGACCCGCGACTACCGATGATGATGTCGGCGCCGGCCCCGCGCGAGAATGCTGACGAGGCTCACCGGCGGTTTGTCTATGTCGCGCCGAAGGCTGGCGAGCTGCTGTTGTGGGAAAGCTGGCTGCGTCATGAGGTGCCGCCGAACCGCGCTACCTCGGCGCGGGTGAGCGTGAGCTTCAACTATCGTGTCTGAATTTTGCCCCAAGTCCGCGACGGTTTGGGACAGACCCGGCAAATCTCCGGGACGTTGCTTGTGAAGGGTGCGGCCTGATCCCGAGGTGGAGACGGCCCGATGCAGCACCAGGCGCGAACAGAAATACGGCTCAACTACAGCCCGCCCGAAGTGCGTCGCACCGAGCCGTCTCTCGCTTTCCGGCGAGTTGCGCGGAAGCGCTACTTCATCCTCACCCACGGTAGGTCCGGCAGTTCGCTGCTGTCCGCCATCCTGAGTTCGTGCGGCGCGCAGTTCGGAGCGAGCTGTCTCAACGATCAGGATACCGAGCGCGACCACTGGGAAAATCGCCGGATCGATCGGGCGATCCGGTGTGCGCATACGGCGAACCGGTTCTTCTCGCCGGCGATGGCTGGGCTTGGAAAGATGGCCTACCGCTACTGGCGGTCGCGATCCAAGACGATGCTGGGCGCTGGCCTTGATGATGCGGTGTTTTCAAAAAATCGCTGGAGCTCGGTCGTGCTGCCGCTGGCCGAGCAGCTGGATTATGATCCGGTGGTGATCGTGTCGTATCGCCATCCGGCCGAGGTGGCTTTGAGCGACATGGGTCAGCTCAAGAATGTGCCGTCGACTTTCATGGAGTCGATCACGCGGACATACCTCGATGCGCTCTATGCGCTGGAGCGTTATGGCGGGACGGTGATCGACTATTCCGAACTGATGGATCCGGATTGCGATGACTGGGCCTTCGCGCTCGAGGCGATCACCGGCTTTGATGCGGGCGAGCTGGTCAAGGCGCGCAAGCGGTTGTTGAAGCCGAGGCGGTTTGCGCGGGACGCGAGCGCGGTATGGCTGCCGAGCGATCTTCGCGCCGTTTCCCAGAATCTGCTCAGCATGCGGAATATCCCTGTTCCGACGACACGGCGGTTCAGGAATGTACTCGGCGGCGCCGGAGCCGAGCGGTAGTGCCGTTCTTTCCCGGAAGTTAAATCCGGAGCGGCACTACCGCGCTTCGCGCGCCGATTTTGACCGGTCGACCCTAGCCGAGGTGCTTGCGGAAGTGGTCGAGCGTCCGGTCGTTCGCCAGTTTCGCGTCGCCTGCGTGGTAGTGTTTGCCGCCATCGCGGGCGAAGGCGTGATCGCGGCCGGGATACCAGTAGAGCTGGTAGTTATACGCGGTGAGACTGGCCTTCATCTTGGCCTGGCTGTCCTTCGAGACGAAGCCGTCCTCCTCGGCGACGTGAAGCATGACGGGCTTCGTCGCCTTGCCGGCTTCGGCCAGGTAGTTGTCGATGCCGACGCCGTAATAGCCGACCGTGGCGTCGATCGTGGTGCGCGTACCGGTGAGGTATGCCAGCAGTCCGCCGAGGCAGTAGCCGACTGCGCCGACTTTCTTGTGGCCGTGGGCGCGGACCCAATCGATGGTGGCGGCAATGTCTTCAATGCCTTTGTCGACGTTGAACGCCTTGAAGTAGCTGAACGCTTTCTCCCATTCGGCGTCGGTCTGGTCGGTGATGTCGATGCCGGGTTCGATGCGCCAGAACAGGTCCGGGACGATGGCGGTGTAGCCTTCTTCGGCGAGGCTATCGGCGATGTCGCGCATCACTTTATTGACGCCGAATATCTCCTGGATGACGACGATGGCCGGTCCGTCCTTCGACTTTCCATCGGCCACGTAGGCGTTGAAGGATCCGTCCTTGCCCTGAATCGTGACCTTGCGACCCATGTCGTGAGCTCCTGTCGAATTGGCGTTCTGGATTGTTCGCTGGCTGGGTTGTAGTGCTCGGCGGAGGCCGAACAAGCAAAAGTAGGCCGCACTACCGAAGGCATACATGACCGCTCAGCGGACAACCTCCGACACGATCATCGCGCTCGCCTCGGGCTCTGGTAGGGCCGGCGTTGCGGTCATACGGGCATCCGGGCCGGGAGCGCTGGGACTACTGTCCCATTTTTCCACACGTAGGGCTCCGGAAGCCCGGGTAGCGACGCTTCGCGAGCTTTTTGACGGCGATGAGTTCCTCGACGAGGCGGTAGTCCTGAGTATGCCCGGCCCGAACTCCTATACGGGCGAGGATGTGGTCGAATTTCACGTCCATGGGGGCCCTGCGATCATCGAAGCGGTGCTCGCCTCGGCGGTGAAATCCCGTCTCTGCCGCATTGCCGAGCCGGGCGAGTTCACGCGGCGGGCTTTCGACGCTGGCCGGATGGACCTGACCCAGGCGGAGGCCATCGGGGACCTGATCGATGCCGAGACCGAGGGTCAAAGGCGGCAGGCTGGACGGCTTTACCAGGGCGAAGCGGCCCGGACTTTCGAGGGCTGGCGGGGTCTTCTGGTGTCGGCCATGGCCGCCCTGGAGGCATCCATCGACTTTCCGGACGAGGCGGACATCCCCGGCGAGGTTAACCTTAGCGCGCTGGAGCCGATCGAGGCACTGGCGGCTGATCTGGAGGCGGCGCTGGGCGATGCCGGGCGGCTGCGGTCGGTGCGCGAGGGGTTCCGGGTGGCCATTCTGGGTCCGCCGAATGCCGGAAAGTCGAGTTTGATGAATCGGCTGGCCCGGCGGGAGGCCGCGATCGTGTCTCCGGTGGCGGGTACGACGCGGGATGTGGTCGAGGTTCGGCTGGTTTTGGCGGGGTATCCGGTCTGGGTGGCTGATACGGCGGGCCTGCGGGAGGCTTCGGACGCCATTGAGGCTGAGGGCGTGAAACGCGCTTTGGCCCGCGCCGAGGAAGCGGACCTGCGAATCTGGGTCTCGGATGCCTCGGACTCCAGCCACGCGAGTGTTTCACGTGAAACATCGCCCGCTCTCGAGCGTTCGAGGTGGACCGAAGTGCGGCCTGGGGACCTGAAGGTGCTCAACAAGGCCGATCTGATGGGCTCCGCGCCGCCGGAAGCCGGGTCTGAGGACGTTTTTGTGGTCTCGGCGGTGACCGGGGCCGGGTTTGACGGGTTTGAGCGGCGTCTGGCGCAGCTGGTCCGGGAGCGACTGGATGCGGATGAGCCGCCTCTGGTGACGCGGGCCAGGCATCGGGAGCTGGTCGAGGAAGCCCTGGCGGCTGTCGAGCGCGGGCTTGAGGGCGCGCGGATCGGGATGGGAGCTGAGCTGGTGTCCGAGGACCTGCGGCTGGCGGCCCGGGCGCTGGGGCGGATTACGGGGTCGATTGACGCCGAGGACCTGCTGGACCGGATTTTCTCGCAGTTCTGCGTTGGGAAGTAGGTTCGGTGGGTCGGGATGTTTCACGTGAAACATTCCGGGGGTGGGTTTGGGGCTGGTGCACCGGTTGTCATCCCGGGCGAGCGCAGCGAGACCCGGGACCCATCGATAGGCCGTCGCATCCTCACAATGGGTCCCGGATAGCCCTTTGGGCTTCCGGGATGACAGTTTGCGGGTGTGGCCGCGAGTTTCGGGCTCTGGCCGATGTTTCACGTGAAACATTTCACGGGCTGGAGTTGGTGAACCGGGATTAGCCATCCGCGTCGGGCGTTGGGGTTGCGGACGTGGCGAGCCAGGGCTGCGGGGGCCTGATCCCGGCGCGGGCGAGGCGGTCCCGGTTGAGAGCCCAGTTGGGAATGCCGCTGGGCGAGAAGCCTTTAGGGTCGAGCATGACGGGCCCTGTGCGGGTCTCGGGTGGTTTGGCAGCGGCTTTCTCAGCGGCGCTCAGGGCCGTCATCCGTTCGGCGATGGCGAGATGGCGTTCCGCCAAGCGGGTCCAGCGCTCGGCCTCGGCGTAGTCGCCCCGGCGAGTGGCGCGGCGGGCATTGCCGATGGTGCGGAAGAAGTCGTGGCGAGGGGCAAACATGGATGGGTCCTTGGTGATGGTGGCGCATGAGGCCGCGGTCGGACCGGCAAAGCCGTCCGGGATGCGGGGCCTCCGGTAAGACGGAGGGCTGGGGACGCGGGACTGCCCCGCTTGATTGGCGGGCCGTTCGTGAGAACGGCTACCGGTGGAGAGAAAGCGGTTTTCCCGCGTCCCCGTGATCGTTGTTCGTCAGCCGGATCACGGAGGTGTTCCACCTCTTGGAGCCTTGGCCGCCGGCGGCAGGGTCGGGCTGTTACGCACCCGGTCCCCTGTGACGGCGAAGGCCGGAGCACCTCGCCGTTCTCTCTCCCTCGTTGGCTGCGCGAAGCTGCATTCCGAAGGGCTACACCGCTCGATCACATCACCCCCGCGCCGTTGAACATCGCGACTGCCCGCCTTGCGGGGGTGATGCGTGGGTTATCGCATGGGGGTGGGTGGGTGAGAGTTGGTGTGACCGGCCATCCTACAGCAGATTGCTGGAATGCCGTTGGAAATGCAGGTTTTCGGGCAGCGCGGTCCTACACGTCGCGTCTTGGATTCCGCGGAATCTGGCGCCGGTGGTGCGGCGCATCTTCCCCCGCTTGCGGGGGAAGTACGGCGAAGCCGGGATGGGGGCGAGTTACGGGGGCGGTGTGTTTTGCTCTGGGTCCCGGCTATTGCCTGGGGTTCGACGCGAAGCGTCGGACGCGGGACATCGGGTTGACGTTTGTGGGCGTGACTCGCCCCCATCCCCCTTCGGGTACTTCCCCCGTTTCACGGGGGAAGACGGCAATCGCGGGCTCAAGGCGCCGCTAACCACTTGCTGCGGCGAAGGGGGTTTCACGTGAAACACCACCTCGACGTTTGGGGGGTCTTCCACTATGTGAGCGGACCAATCCACAGGCAGCCGCCGTATGCAGATTCAATCAGAGACATTCGACGTTATCGTCATTGGCGGGGGGCATGCGGGCGCTGAAGCCGCCGCGGCCGCCGCCCGGTTCGGGGCCAGGACGGCTCTGGTCACCCACAAGCTTTCGACCATCGGGGAGATGTCGTGCAATCCCGCCATTGGCGGGTTGGGCAAGGGGCATCTGGTTCGGGAAGTCGATGCGCTGGATGGCGTGATGGGCCGGGCCGCCGATCGCGGGGGTATCCAGTTCCGGATGCTGAACCGGTCCAAGGGGCCGGCGGTGCGGGGGCCGCGTACACAGGCCGACCGGAAGCTCTATCGGGAAGCGGTGCAGGACATCCTGCGGGAGTATCCGAACCTGTCTCTCATCGAGGACGGGGTTGAGGATCTGATCGTCGAGCCGACGGCGGATGGCAAAGGCCGGGTCGCCGGTGTTGTCGGCCAGTCGGGCCGGGCGTGGAAAGCCGGCGCCGTGGTGGTGACGACGGGGACGTTCCTCAAAGGTCTGATCCACATCGGCGAGAAACGGATTCCGGCGGGCAGGGTCGGCGAACAACCCGCGATCGGTTTGTCGGATCGTCTCTATGGTCTGGGTCTGCAGATGGGCCGGTTGAAGACCGGAACGCCTGCCCGGCTTCGTGCGTCGTCGATCGACTGGTCGGGTCTCGAGATGCAGGCGGCGGATGATGAGCCGATCCCGTTCTCGTTCCTGAATGACCGGATCACGGTTCCGCAGATTGCGTGCGGCATCACCTGGACGTCGGCCGAAGTGCACGCGGTGATCGGCGACAACCTGCACAAGTCGGCGGTGTATTCCGGCGCGATCGCGGGACGTGGTCCGCGCTATTGCCCGTCGATCGAAGACAAGGTGAAGCGGTTTGCGGATCGCGAGAAGCACCAGGTCTTCCTCGAGCCGGAAGGTCTTCCGGGTACGGAGGATGGCGACACGATCTATCCGAACGGGATCTCGACGTCGCTGCCGGAGGATGTGCAGGAAGCTTTCATCCGGAAGATTGCCGGGCTCGAGAATGTCGAGATCAAGCGCTTCGGCTATGCGATCGAATACGACTATGTCGATCCGCGCGAGCTTGATCCGACGCTGGGCGTGAAACGTCTGCCGGGGCTTTATCTGGCGGGACAGATCAACGGCACGACAGGCTATGAAGAGGCTGCGGGACAAGGGCTTGTGGCTGGTCTCAACGCGGCGCGCTTTGCGGCGGGGAGCGATGCTTTCATCCTCGATCGCAGCCGCGCGTATATCGGCGTGATGATCGATGATCTGGTGACGCGTGGCGTCTCCGAGCCGTATCGCATGTTCACGTCGCGCGCCGAATATCGTCTGACGCTTCGCGCGGACAATGCGGATCAGCGGCTGACGGAAGTTGGCATCGCGGCGGGTGTTGTCGGCTCGGTTCGGCAAAATGCGTTTCACGTGAAACGGCAGTCGATCGATGCGGCGCGCGAGCGGATGGAAGCGCTGACGCTGACGCCGAACGAAGCGCGCGATCAGGGCATCAACATCAATCTCGATGGCAAGCGTCGGAACGGTCTCGAGATCCTCGCCTATGACGGCGTCGACTTCGCGAAGCTGCGCGGCGTGTGGCCGGAGCTCGCCGATGTGACGCCGCAGGTCGCCGAGCAGATGGAGATCGAGGCGCAGTACGCAGGTTACCTCGATCGGCAGGAAGCGGACATTGTCGCGTTCCGGAAGGACGAGGACATGCGGCTGCCGGTCGACATCGACTATCGCGCGATCGGCGGTCTTTCGAACGAGGCGAAGGACAAGCTGTCGAATGTGCGGCCGGCGACACTGGGCCAGGCGGCGCGGATCGAGGGCATGACGCCGGGCGCGATCACGGCGGTGCTGGGGTATCTGCGGCGGGAAGCCAAGGCGAAGAAGAAAGCCACCGAGCAGAAGGCGGCTCAGGCTTGAGCGCGGTCGTGGGGTGGCCGGCGACGGATGAGGATGGGTTCGGGCCGGAGGATGCGGTTCGCATCACCGGGATCTCGGCTGAGACTTTCGGGCGGGTGCAGGGGTATCTGCGACTGCTGGCGGAGTGGCGGGAGCGAATCAATCTGATCGGGCCGGGCGAAGGACGCCACCTTTGGCGGCGCCATGTGCTTGATAGCCTGCAGCTGCTGGAATATATTTCTGAGGGGGACAAATCGGTCGCGGACCTCGGGTCCGGGGCGGGGTTCCCGGGTCTGATCCTGGCGTGCGCGATGGCGGAGAAGCCGGGGGCGTCGGTGACGCTGGTGGAAAAAAGTCCCCGGAAATCCGAGTTCCTGAGGGCTGTGGGCAAGGAACTCGGCCTGCCCGTGTCCGTGCTGACCATCCGCCTGGAGGATTATCCGGGCACGCGTTTTGACGTTGTGACGGCCCGCGCTTTGGCCCCTTTGCCCAAACTTCTGGGGTACGCGAGCGACTGGCTTAAACCTTCCGGTAAGGCCCTGCTGATGAAAGGTAGGGACACGGCCGCTGAACTGGCCGAGGCGCGGGAAGCCTGGACCTTCGATCTGTCCACGCTCGACAGCCTCTCAAGCCCAGAAGGGCGTGTTCTGAAAGTTTCGTCGTTAGTCGCCCGGAGGGCCTGATGCGCGTTATCGCGGTCGCCAACCAGAAAGGCGGGGTGGGAAAAACCACCACCGCCATCAATCTCGGCACGGCCCTGGCTGCTATCGGCCGGCGCGTGCTGGTGCTCGATTGCGATGCCCAGGGCAACGCATCGACCGGCCTCGGCGTGGAGCCGGTGGCGCGGCGCAAGACTTCGTATGATGTGCTGGTCGGCGAAGGTACGCTGGCCGAAGCCATCCTCCCCACGAAAGTCCCGAACCTTGATCTGGTGCCGGGGGACGAAAACCTCGCGGGCGTGGAGACGATCCTCCACAGCGACCCGCGCAAGAATTTCAAGCTGCGCGAAGCGTTCGATGCGCTGGTGAAGAGCGGCAAGCATTACGACACCGTGCTGATCGATTGCCCGCCGTCGCTTTCGGCCGTGACGATCAACGCTATGACGGCGGCGAACGCTGTGCTGGTTCCGCTGCAGTGTGAGTTCCTGGCGCTCGAAGGTCTGTCGCAGCTTCTGCGGACGGTGGACCTCGTGCGCGGCGCGCTGAACCCGGATCTGGAGATCCAGGGCGTGGTGCTGACCATGTACGACAAGCGCAACAACCTGTCGGACCAGGTGGCGGGCGAAGTGCGCTCCTTCTTCGGCACCAAGGTTTATCAGACCGTGATCCCGCGGAACGTCAAATTGTCGGAAGCGCCCTCGTTCGGCGTCCCGGCAATTCTCTACGACCATAAATGTTCTGGTAGCGAAGCCTACATCATGCTCGCCCAGGAACTGATGCAACGCGAACGCGAGAGGGCTGCGGCGTGAACCAACCGTTGAAACAGGCCAAGCTGGGTCGTGGTCTTTCGGCGCTGCTGGGAGACTATGCCGGCGCCCGTAACGTGGCCGAGAACCCGAACCCGGTTGCCGTCGAAGGCGCGCCGTCTGAGGATGCTGGCGCCATGGAAATCGCGATCGACAGAATCGTTCCGAATCCGAAACAGCCGCGCCGGACCTTCATCGAGGCCGAGCTGGAAGAGCTGTCGGAATCGATCCGCACCAAGGGCGTGATTCAGCCGATCCTGGTACGACCGGACCCGGCAAATGCCGAAATGTTCGAGATCATCGCCGGCGAACGCCGCTGGCGCGCCTCCCGCCGGGCCGGTCTTACCGCCATACCGGCAGTCGTGCGGGAAATGGACGATCGCGAGATGCTCGAGATCGCCATCATCGAGAACGTCCAGCGGTCTGACCTCAACGCGGTCGAGGAAGCCGAGGCGTACAAGTCGCTGATCGACCGGTTCGGCCGGACTCAGGAGTCGGTAGCGCAGCAGGTTGGTAAATCGCGCGAGCACGTTTCGAACACGCTGCGCCTGCTGAACCTTCCGGAAGATGTGCGTGAGCATGTGCGCGAAGGCCGCCTCTCGGCTGGTCACGCGCGCGCGCTGATGAAGACGTCCGACCCGTCGGCGTTTGCGGCGACCGTGATCGCGAAGGGTCTTTCGGTGCGTGACACCGAGGCGCTGTCGAAAGCGGCCAAGGCTGGAAAGTCGGACGGCAAGACGACGCTGGAGCTCGACAAGGACGTCGACACGAAGGCGCTGGAACTCGACCTGCAACGTACGCTCGGCCTGGATGTCGACATCCGCCATGTGAACGGCAAGGGCGGCGAAGTGCGCATCAAGTATGCGCAGCTCGAGCAGCTGGATGAGATCTGCCGCTTGCTGTCGCGCGCACGGGTTGCGCCGGCGGAGTAGGTTTTCTCCGGTGTGAGAATTGGAACAGCCCGCGTGATGAGCGCGGGCTGTTTTTGTTTTTGGGGTTGGGTCTCGAAACAACCTGAAGTTGTCATCCCGGCCGGAGCGCAGCGTAGAGCCGGGACCCATCTATCCGCGTCGACTAGGTGAGAAGTGGGTCCCGGACAGCGCTCCGCGCTTCCGGGATGACAGGCGGTCGAATTATTTGCGGAAGCTGGTTCGTTCGACGCGCCAGCCAGCCGCGATAAGTTTGGGATAATAGTCTTCCCAATGCGGATTGGTCTCTTCGATCAAATTGATTTTCCAAGTCCGACGCCAGCGTTTGATCCGCTTCTCGCGAAGGATGGCGAAATTGATGTCTTCGTGCTGCTCAAACCAGACGAGCAGGTGGACACCGTATTTTTTTTGTGAAGCCGGGCAGCGTCCCTTCGCGATGATCGTAAGAACGCAAGATCAAATCATTGGTCACGCCGGTGTAAAGCGTACCGTGCGGACGCGATGCGAGCATGTACGTGAAGTAGATATGGTCCCCAACCATGAGGTGATGTTTGCTCACGATGTGCAGCTTGTCATCCCGGCCGCAGCGGAAAGCCGGAAATTGCTAGACCGCGTCGACTAGGTGCGAAGTAGGTCCCGGACAGCGCTCCGCGCTTCCGGGATGACAAGTACAGGTTATTTCCCCGGCTCGATTTTCAGCAGCACTGAGTCCGCGCCCTCGTCTGTAATCGCATAGAGGTAGCCGTCGGGGCTTTGGTCGACGTCGCGGATGCGTTGGTGGAGGTCGAGGAGCAGCATCTCACTCCGGATGACTTCCCAGTTGTCGTTGAAGACGATGCGCTCGATGTGGCCGGTGCGGGGCGAGTTGCTCATGCGCATGGCGCCGAGGAAGAGGTTGCGTTTCCAGTTGGGGAATTTGTCGCCGGTGTAGAAGACCATGCCGCCGGGGGCGATGGAGGGGACATACGAAATGTGCGGGCGGGTCATGCCTGCGTGGACGGGCATTTCGCCGGAGACTTTCTGGCCGGCGTAGTAGCGGCCATCGCTGACGACGGGCCAGCCATAGTTCTGCGCCGGGCGGAGGATGTTCACTTCATCGCCGCCATTGGGACCGTGTTCGGAGACCCAGAACTCCTTCGTCCATGGGTTCATGGTGAGGCCGAGATTTACGCGGTGGCCGAGGGTGAAGATTTCGGGGTTGTAGCCCTTCTTGCCGACGAACGGATTGTCCTTCGGGACCGTGCCGTCGTCGTTGAGGCGCAGCGTCTTGCCGGCGAAGTCGTCCGGGTTCTGCGCGCGGCCGATGGAGTCGTCCGTGCCGACGCCGGGGCAGCCGATGGTGACGTAGAGTTTGCCGTCTGCGCCGAAGGCCATGCGGGAGTAGAGCGCGTCGACATCATCCGAGAGGAAGATGTCTTTGCCGTCGACGATCTTTGTGCCGTCCCAGCGTCCGCGCCAGATGGCGTTGGAGCCGAGGTCGCCGCGTGGCTTGTGGTACGACAGATAGATCAGGCCGTTGGTCTTGAAGTCCGGGTGCAGGGCGATGTCCATGAAGCCGGTGGCCGTGCCTAGGACAGCGACTTTATCCGGGCCGCCGACGATGGGTTTCGGATCGAGCTTGCCATCGCGGACGATGCGCAGCGTGCCGGCGCGTTCGGTGATGAGGACGGCGCCATCGGGCAGGAATTCGAGGGCGCGGGGCGAGGTGATGCCGCGCGTGACGATGGAGGTTTTGAGCTCGCGCTGTTCCCATGACTCGGAGCGGAACGGGCCTTCGCCGAGCGGCGGCGCGTTCCAGGCGGGCGGACGTTCGCTGTCGGGGCTGTCGCGTTCATCGCGGACGCGGCGGACGGGGTAGGAGTATTCCGGGCGGTAGGCGTCGCGCTTGAGGCCGCCGGGATCGGCGCTGTTGTTGGCGGCGTCGAGTGCGGCGAGCGTGGCGGGTGGGGCGGTGAGGAAGGAGATCACCTGCTCGCGTTGATCGGCGTTGATCATCTTCGATTGGAGCGCCATGAGGCCCTTGTCGCTGAGGGCGGTAGAGACGCGGTCGCGGTTGAAGGTGTGCAGCGTCTTGAGTTCGGGCGCGGTTTCGTCGCCGCCGGAATGGCAGGCGGCGCAGAAGGTTTCATAGACGTGCTTTCCGCCGGAGACGGCGGCCATGACGTTGGTGGGTTGGGTGGTTGCTGCGGGCGATGTTGGTGTTGCGCGGCTGGCGGTGTCGGTCGCGGGCGGCGCGGAGGTGCAGGCGGCGAGGGCCAGCGCGGACGCGGCGAGCAGGTGGCGTTTCATGGATGTTTCCCCCGGTGTTTTGTTTTCGCCATGGAAGCGGGGAATGCGGAGTGAGTCACGCTGCGGTGCGGTAGGGATGACGTAGGGTTTGTTGGGAAACTCTTCCCCCGCGTGCGGGGGAAGTACGGCGAAGCCGGGATGGGGGCGAGTTACGAGGGTGGTGTGTGTGGTCCTGGGTCCCGACTTTCGTCGGGATGAGCGGGACAAAGAAGGGCGAGTCCCATTGAGACTCGCCCCCATCGTCTCGTCGCTTCGCGCCGATCCACTTCCCCCGTTTCACGGGGGAAGAGCTGCACCGCGTCCCTACTTCTCCGGTCCCGGTTCGATCTTGAGCAGCACCGAGTCTGCGCCCTCATCCGTGATGGCGTAGAGGTAGCCGTCGGGGCCTTGGGCGACGTCGCGGATGCGTTGGTGGAGGTCGAGGAGCAGCATTTCGTTGCGGACGGATTCCCACTTGTCGTTGAAGACGACGCGCTGGATGTGGCCAGTGCGGGGGGTCTCTCCCATGCGCATGCCGGCGATGAAGAGATTGCCTTTCCACGCCGGGAATTTGTCGCCGGTGTAGAAGGCCATGCCGGCGGGGGCGATCGACGGGACGTAGGAGAGGTGAGGGCGGGTGATGCCTTCCTTCACCGGGTCTGCGGCGATCAGCTTGCCGCCGTAGAAGCGGCCGTCGCTGAGGATGGGCCAGCCATAATTGCCGCCGGCGCGGAGGATGTTCACTTCATCGCCGCCATAGGGCGCGTTCTCGCTGGCCCAGATTTCCTTCGTCCAGGGGTTCATCGCCATGCCGAGCTGGATGCGGTGGCCCATGGTGAAGACTTCTGGGTTGGCGTCCTTGCGGCCGTAGAAGGGATTGTCCTTCGGCGCGGTGCCATCGTCGTTGAGGCGCAGGGTCTTGCCGCCGTAATCGTCAGCTTTCTGCGCGCGCATCATCGAGGCGTCGGTGCCGAGGGCGGGGCCGCCGATGGAGGCGTAGAGCTTGCCGTCTGCGCCGAAGGCCATGCGCGAGTAGAAGGTGTCGACGTCGTCGGAGACGAAGATGTCCTTGCCGTCGACGATCGCCTTGCCGTTCCACTTGCCGCGATAGATGGCGTTCTGTCCGAGATCGCCGCGGGGCTTGTGGTAGGACATATAGACGAGGCCGTTGGTCTTGAAGTCCGGGTGCAGGACGAGATCCATGAAGCCGGTGGCGATGCCGAGATTGGCTGCGACCTTGGGCGTGCCGGCGATGGGCGTCGGGTCGAGCTTGCCATTGCGGATGATGCGGAGCGTGCCGGCGCGCTCGACGATGAAGATGTTGCCGTCGGGCATGAACTCGATGGCGCGCGGGGCTTCGAGGCCGCGGGTAACGATCGAGGTGCGCAGGTGGCGCTGTTCCCAGGATTCAGAGTCGAAGGGTCCGTCGCCGAGTTTGGGGGCGGCCCAGGCGGGGGCGCGTGGGACTTCGGATGAGTCGCGCGGATCGCGGGCGCTGCGGACGGGGTAGGCGAAGCCTTCGCGGTATTCTTCCTTCGCGGTCATCACCGTGCGCATGCCGTTGCCGCCGAGATCTTCGGGCGTGGTGATGAAGGAGATGACCTGCGCGCGCTGTTCGGGGTTCAGCATTTTCGACTGGAGCGCCATCAGGCCTTTTTCGCTGAGGGCGGTGGAGACGCGCTCGCGGTTGAAGGAGTGGAGGGTGGCGAGTTCGGGGGCCGTGTCGTCTGCGCCGGAATGACAGACGGAGCAGAAGGTGTCGTACACCTTGCGGCCTGCTGCGACTTCGACGGGGTCGGCCGGGGGTGCTGCCGCTGGCGTCGCGGCGGCGGTCTGCAGGCGTGCGGGTGTGCCCGCGGTGTCGGGTGTTGGCGCGGCGGAGGTGCACGCGGCGAGCGCTGTGGCGGTGAGAAGAGAGAGCAGGCGTTTCATCAGAAATCCCCGACGGCTGTGGGCCGTGAGAGGAGATCACGAACGCGCTATCAGTCACGCTGCGGCGCCGAAGGAGAGCGACACGTTATAGTGTGCGGGTCGCGATCTTATGGATGAGGTTGCGCACGATTGCCTCCGACGGGGCGCCGGCCTGCTTGCAGGATTTCTCCGCTTCGTACAGGCGCGTGAAGGTGCGGTGGATGGCCGAGGCGTTCCACTCGCGCATGGCGCGGGAGAAGGGCGGCCACTCCTTGTCGAAGATGGGGGGACGCAGGCGCATGCCAGTTCCTGCGTTGGACGCTACGGCATCCGACACGCGAAGCATGCGGAAGTGGAGCGTGCGCAGGGCGGAAATCGGATTTCCACCGGCGTCGAGATAGCGATTGATCGAGAGCGTGGCTTGCGGTGCGTCACCCAGAATGGCGGCGTCGGCCGCGTCATCGGCGCCGCGCGGCTGTTCGGCGGACGCGAGCAGGCTCACATCTGCTTGAGAAATGCTTCGGCCCAGACCGATGGCGTAGAGCTCCAGCTTCTCGATTTCCGATAGGGCAAGGCGGCGGTCGCCGGGCAGATCGCTCACGAAGACCGCGAGCGCGTCGTCATCGATGACCACGCCGGCGGCGGCGAAGCGTTTGGTGACGAGGTCGGCGACGCTGGCTTCGTCGTCGGCGTAGAGCTGGAGGGCGATGGCTTTCTGGGCGGCCTCGAAGCCGACGCGGAGCTTGTTGGTCTTGTTGAGCTCGCCGCCTTCGATGATGAGGTAGGCCTCGGGCGTGAGCGTGCCCTTGTCGATGTCGGCGAGGACTTCGAGCAGGTATTTGGACGAGGCGTCTTTCTCGACGCGGACGCGGATGAGGCGGTCGCCGCCCATGAGGGAGCGGGCGACGAGTTCATCGCCCAGCATCTGCGGGTCGCGCTTTAGGTCTTCGTCGTGAAGCTTGATGATGTTGAACGGGTCGGGATTGGGCAGCCAGTTTTTGGCGAGCGTATCAGCCGACGTTGAAACGAGGCCGGGGTCGCCGCCGAAGATGAGCGCGATCCTGGTCGAGCCCGTCGGCTTTTCGCAGAAGGAGAGAGCGCGGGCGCCGGCCTGCTTCACGGGGTGGCGGGCGGCGTTGCCGGCGCGGCGGCCGCTTCCTTCTTGCGGCCGGCGGCGATCAGCACTTCGGCGCGGATCGAGCGGGCGAGCAGGGTGGCGAGACGTTCCTGCGCTGCAGTCTGGGCGGCGAGGTCGGCATAGGCGAAGTCAGCGAAGTTGAATGAGGCGCGTTCGCGCACCGAACCTTCGGCGAGCGTGATGCCGGCGGCGGACTTCATCTTCCACGAGGCGGTGCCGACATAGTCGGAGCGCGAGGCGGCCTGGTCGGGCGCGAAGGCGAGGCGTTCGATGCCGGAGCTCAGGTCGATCTCGAGGCTGCCAGCGGGGAAGCCCGGCACGCCCTGGCCGATCTCGCGGGCGAGTTCGTTGCGCAGGTAGTGACCGGTGCGGCCCTGGATTTCCGGAATGGTGATCGGTCCGGAGTTCTGGAAAGCCGCGCCCTGTCCGCCATAGACCGGCGTGAAGCCGCAGGCGGCCAGCGGGGCGAGGCAGACAGCGATAACACCAATCTTGAAGAGTGGGGCTCTGATCATGATGCGACGATATTCACGATACGGCCGGGGACGACAATCACCTTTCTCACGGTGAGACCCGTGAGGTGCTGGATTACATTTTCATCAGCCTTGGCGACGGCTTCCACGGCGGCGGCATCGGCGGTGGCCGATACCGTGATTTCCGCGCGTTTCTTGCCGTTGATCTGCACTGGCAGGGTGACCGTGTCCGAGACCAGCAGGGCGGGGTCGGGCGTCGGCCATTTTGCAACGGTGATGAGACCTTTGCCGCCGAGCACGGACCAGCATTCTTCGGCCAGGTGGGGCGCGAAGGGGGCGGCGATCTGTGAGAACAGCGACAGGCATTCACGGCGGGCGGTGGCCATGCCGGGCGCGGTCGAGGTTTCGGCCTTGCGCAGGGCGTTGGCCAGCTCGTTCATGCGGGCGATGCCGACGTTGAAGTGGAACTTCTCGATGCCCTGGGTGACATCGCGCACCGTGCGATGCGCGAGGCGGCGCAGGTCGAGCGCTTCACCGGTATCAGCTGCGCCATCATCGGCGGCGGGAACGGCTTCGACGAGCGCCCAGAGTTTCTGGATCGAGCCCCAGGCGCCGCGGACGCCTGCGTCGGTCCATTCGAAGTCGCGCTCGGGCGGCGAGTCCGACAGCACGAACCAGCGGGCGACGTCGGCGCCGTAGTCGGCGATGATCTGGATCGGATCGACGACGTTCTTCTTCGACTTCGACATCTTCTCGACGCCGCCGACCGTGACCGGTTTCAGCGTTGCGATCTCGATCAGCTTGCCGTCACGCTTGTCGATCTCTTCCGGCAGCAGCCAGGCGCCGGCCTCCGACTTGTAGGTTTCGTGCGTGACCATGCCTTGCGTGAAGAGGCCGGCGAATGGCTCGCCGGTGGGCAGGTCGAGCAGGCCGCAATCGCGCAGGGCGCGGGTGAAGAAGCGCGAGTAGAGCAGGTGGAGCACCGCGTGCTCGACGCCGCCGATGTATTGATCGACGGGCAGCCAGTAGGCGGCTTCTTCCTTGTTGATCGGCTCTTTGGATTTCGGATCGCAGAAGCGCGCGAAGTACCAGGACGAGTCGACGAACGTATCCATCGTGTCGGTTTCACGCTCGGCCTTGCCGGAGCATTTCGGGCAGGTGGTGTGCTTCCACGTCGGGTGGCGAACGAGCGGGTTGCCGGGTGCTGAGAAGTCCGCGTTGTCGGGCAGCAGGACCGGCAGCTGATCGTCCGGCACGGGGACGGTGCCGCAGGACGCGCATTTGATGACCGGGATCGGGCAGCCCCAATAGCGCTGACGCGAGACGCCCCAGTCACGCAGGCGATACTGCGTGGTGGCTTCGCCCGAGCCTTGCGCGACCAGCTTCTTGATGGCGGCCGTGATGGCTTCCTTGGTGGTGAGACCGTTGAGGAAGTCCGAGTTGTAGATGACGCCGTCGCCGGAATAAGCCTCGCCGCTGACCGTGTAGGTGGCAGCATCGGCGCCGGGCGGCAGCACGACGGGCTTGAAGGGCAGGCCGTATTTTTCTGCGAACTCGATGTCGCGCTGGTCGCCGGCGGGCGAGCCGAAGATCGCGCCCGAGCCGTAGGTCGACAGGACGAAGTTCGCGGCCCAGACGGGCAGCTCCCATGACGGGTCGAACGGGTGTTTCACGGTGATGCCGAGGTCGATGCCGACTTTCTCGGCTTTCTCGATGTCGGCTTCGGATGTGCCTTTGGAGGCAGCGTCGGCCATGAACTTCGCGACGTCGGGACGCGACTTCGCGATCTCCTTCGTCAGCGGATGGTCAGGCGCGAGCGCGAGGAAGCTGGCGCCGAACAGCGTGTCGGGGCGCGTGGTGAAGACTTCGATCGGATCGGTCGCGTGGTTGCGGCCGTGTTCGTCCTTGTCGCGCGACAGGGCGGCGGGGGCGTTGGCGATTTCCCACCAGATCTTCGCGCCTTGCGATTTGCCGATCCAGTTGCCCTGCATGGTGCGGACCTTGTCCGGCCAGCGGTCGAGCGTATCGAGCGCGGCGAGCAGATCATCGCCATAGCGGGTGATGCGGAAGAACCATTGTTCCAGCTCGCGCTGTTCGACGACGGCGCCGGAGCGCCAGCCGCGGCCATCGACGACCTGCTCGTTGGCGAGGACGGTGTTCTCGACAGGGTCCCAGTTCACCTTGGCGGAGCGGCGATAGACGAGATCGTTGGCGAGCATCTTCAGGAAGATGCGCTGCTGCTGCTCGTAATAGTCAGGCTCGCATGTGGTGACTTCCTTCGACCAGTCGAATGAGAGGCCCAGCGGTGCGAACTGGTCTTTCATCGCCTGGATGTTTTCGAGCGTCCATTTGCGCGGCTGCGCCTTCTTCTCGATAGCGGCGTTCTCGGCGGGCAGGCCGAACGCATCCCAGCCCATGGGGTGCAGGACGTTATAGCCGTTGGCGATGCGATAGCGCGCGACGACGTCGCCCATCGCATAGTTGCGGACGTGGCCCATATGGAGGCGGCCCGACGGGTAGGGGAACATCTCGAGGATGTACGCCTTCGGCATGGAGCCGGCTTCCTTGGCGGACTTCGCACGGAAGACCTGCGCGTGTTCCCACGCGGCGCGCCATTTCGGCTCGGTTTCTTTCGGGTTGTAACGCGTCGCCATCAAGTCGCTCGTCTGCTCGTTTTATTCGCCGGAACTGACATATCCCGGCGTCGAGCGGAAGGCGACGCCGAGACTACTGCAGGCTGCTAAGTCGCAGCTGGCGGGCTTTTGCCAGAATGGCGTTCTCGAGGGCGACGTTGGTGTCCGGGCTCACCGCGGCGGTGGTCCAGACGCCATTGGCCAGCGTCTCGCGGAACACGGCGGCGGAGACGCCGTCGGCGCGCAGGCGCGTGTCGAGGATGTAGATGGTCGCTTTCATGCGCTCATCTTTCTTGTCCGGGTTGGCGTACCAGTCGGTGATGATGACGCCGCCATACGGGTCCGCCGAAACGAGCGGCAGGAAGGACAGGGTGTCGAGCGAGGCGCGCCAGAGATAGGCGTTCACGCCCAGGGCGCCGTTTTCTTCCGGTCCGATGTCGGCGCTGGAGGCGGTCGACGTGTTGGCCGTGGATGAGCCGAAGATGGAGCAGCCACCGAGCCCCATAAGGGCGGAAGCAAGAACGGCCGCTGCGGCCACGCGGGAAAACATCACGTCGTAACTCCGTATGCCCGGCGCGACTTGCGCCCCCGGAAGCCCTAGCAGCCGCTTCCTTAGCTTCGAGCGCATCCCACAGGCAAGGGCCGGTAGCCGTTAGCCTGGTCTTGAGACCGCCTCATATAGATCGTGCATTGAACTGAGATTGCGGAGGAATTCTGTCATGCGGCGATCATTCACGCTGGCAATTCTGGGAGCGGGTACGGCTTTCGGGACGGCTTTGCCGGCTTTTGCGCAGGCTGCGGACGGGGAATGGCAGTTCGATCTGGAGGCTACGGCCGCCGGGGCGATCATTGATGAAGAGACGCCGCTGGCGCCTTCGGCCAGCGTTATTGGCGGGGCCAAGGCCACTGTGACGCGGGCGGATACGCTCGAGAACGGGCTGACGCTGAGCTGGCGCGGGGAGGTGCGGCTGGAGCGGGATGCGCCGTCGCGGCCTTCATTTGCAGGCGTTCTGGGCGCTTGCCCGGCAACCGACGTGACGTGCCCGCGGGTGGCGAGCGGTTCGGTATTCCTGTCGCCGATTTCGCCTGCGACGGGGCTCGCGGCCGGCGGCGGCGTGCTCGACAGGGAAGGGTCCGCCACGATCGAGGCGGCGTCGCTTTCGGTGACGGGCCCATGGGGCGAGGGCGTGTTTGGCCTTGATTCAGGGGCTGCGGCGCGTCTCGACGCACGAGCGCCGACGGTTCTGAACCGGGTGTCGGCGTTCTCGCCGGGGCTGGATCCGACCGGGCTTGGCGTGACCCGCGCCCGCAATGACGTCACGGGGTCATCCCTGAAGGCTTCTTATCTGAGCCCGCGCTGGATCGGTTTCCGGGTCGGGGCGAGCTACACGCCCGAGGCCAACCAGAAGACGGCCGACTTCGATCCGGGTTTCGAGATGGCCGGGTATGCCTCGGCCAAGCTGGAGAATGTGTGGGAGGGCGCGGTGTCGTTCGCCCGCCAGTTCGCCGAGCAGGACCTGCGGGTCCGGGCGGCGGTGACGTATAGTAATGCCGACTCCAAGTCCGGGCTGGCGGCGTTCGGCCAGTATGAAGCCTGGGGGGCGGGGCTGGAGCTGGAGCATGACGGCTGGACGGGCGGCATCCGGTGGCTTTCCAGCAACAACGCCTGGGAATCCGGTAGCGCCGACTATGAGGCGTGGGAGGCCGGCTTAGTTAAAACCGTCGGCGAGTGGCGTTTGGGAATTGAAGGCGGTCGGGCCAAAGACCGCCTAACGGGCATAGAAGGCACATCCTGGCTGGTTGGGGCTGGCTATAAACTTAGTGACAATGTGGATATTGGCGCCGGCTGGAGTGCAGCTGACGCGGATATCCCTGTGCGGTTGAGTCCCAGTGCTAGTCACAGAAATGCCAGTAATGACGGGCTAGTACTTGAGCTGACTGTGCGGAATTAGTGACACCCCGCAGATAAAGTTCGGGTTTTGGGGTCGACTTAATTCTCGTTAACTTTTGCGACGCGAGTCGTGCGTAGTATCGGCAGGAAGGAGGGCAGGGCATGCGTTTTTCAGCACATCTATTCTGTCTCGCCGCCTCTCTGGTTGCTGCGCCCGCTTTTGCGCAAACCGGGAAGGAAGGCGGCACTGTGTCTGCGCCGCGCTCCCTGTCGCAATCGTCCAAGCAAGCTGAAGAAGCTGCTCCGACGCTGAACCTCGGCCTGAGCAAGGGCGGTACGGAACGCACGCTGCTTCCGATCGCACCGGTTCAGAAGGACGAGCTTGCCCTGACCTGGCAGCCTGCCAGCAAGTGGGGCCTGACCCTCGACCTGACGAGCCGTGCGCCTAACGAGATCTTCCCGCAGGAAGAGGTTACCGCTGGCGTCACCTATCAGGTCACGCCGCGCTTCCGCTTTGGCGGCGGCGTGACGGTGCGTGGCGACTCGCTCGCCCAGTCGCTGTCGACCCCGGGCACGAACTTCACGAACAGCAAGGACGGCGCGGACGCCACGGTTCGCATCGAGTCCGCTTTCTCCTTCTAGTCCGGCTCGTTCTAGGCCTTACCGGGCCATCCAGACATGACAGCTTCGATCGCGGCCCATCCGGCTGAATGCTTCGCTATGCGCGCGGCGTTTTCGGCGTTGATGCCGCCGAGGGCGTAGATTGGCAGCGGCGCGTTGCGGGCGATCTGGCGAAAGCGCAGGGCGCCGATGGCTTTGCCGGCGCTGGGGCTGTTGCTGGGGAAAACCGCCGAGAGAAATGCCGCGTCGAGCTTGAGCGCGTGGGCGCGGGCGAGGCCGGCGCGGGAATGGGCCGAGGCTGTCTCGATGAAGTTGGGGCTTCGTTTGCGAACGCCGCGGAGGCGGGCTTCGGGCCAGTGAACGCCGTCTGCGCTTATGGCGGCGGCGAGGGCTGGGTCAGCGGAGACGAGCAGGATCAGGCCGCGCTGTTTGCAGATGCGGGCGAGTTTCGCGCCGGTGGTGTAGCGGTCGCTTGCGCCGAAGTGGCGATAGACGACGCCCCAGCCTTTCGGGAGCTGTGCTGCTGTGGCGGCGGGATCGGGCGTGCGCTTCGGATCGGTCATGAACCAGGCGCGGGGGAGGGTGCGGCCCCTGCCGTTCGCAAATGAGCGAGCGTGCGCAGGTTTCGCTATCCGCGTGGACGCGAGGAGCTTGCGGCGGATCGCGGCTTGGGGTTGAGACAGAGGCATGGACCAGAAAGTACTTCAGGAAATCACTGCGGCGCGTGCCGATGTTCTTGCGCGCATTGCCGCCGCCGCCAAGAGCGCGGGGCGCGATGCTGCCGGCGTTGAGCTGGTCGCGGTGTCGAAAGTGCAGCCGGATGATCGCATCGACGCGATGCTGGCGGCGGGCCAGCGCGTGTTCGGCGAGAACCGGGTGCAGGAAGCGCAGGGGCGCTGGAAGCCGCGTCGTGAGGCGGGGCTGGATCTCGAGCTGCGCCTGATCGGGCCGCTGCAGTCGAACAAGGCAGAAGATGCGGTTGCGCTGTTCGATGTGATCGAAACGCTGGACCGCACCAAGCTGGCGGCGGCATTGTCGGATGCGTTCGCTAAGGTTGGGCGTACGCCGAAGCTCTTCGTTCAGGTGAATACGGGCGAGGAAGAGCAGAAGGCGGGCGTTGCGCCAGCGGATGCTGATGCGTTCATTGCCTCGATGCGGCGCGACTATGGCTTCGCGATCGAAGGCCTGATGTGCATTCCGCCTGCTGAAGAGCCTGCGGGACCGCATTTTGCGCTGCTGGCGAAGATCGCGGCGCGCAATGGCGTCGCGAAACTGTCGATGGGGATGAGCGCGGATTACGATATCGCCGTGCTGTTCGGCGCGACCAGTGTGCGCGTGGGCTCGGCGCTGTTTGGAGCGCGGGATTATCCGGCCGCCTAGGCGCGGCGTGACAGGCTCCACGCCAGCATGATCTGCGCGGCGGCGTAGGTGATCCAGACGCTGCCGATCGGCACGGGCTGTTTGGCGAACATGCCGGTAGCGATCAGCGTGTCGGACAGCATGAAGATGATCGCGCCGAGCTTGGCCAGCAGCGGCGCCTTCGACATGACGGCCGAGACGGCCATGATCGAGATGATGATCGAGTAGGCGGTTGCCGGGATGGTGAGACCCATCTCTGCCTGGCCGGGCGCGAACCAGATGGCGAGCGCGACGGTGGCTGCGATGATGGCGACGGCGATGGGCCAGCCGGGTTTATTGAGGCCATCGCGGCGGATGATCGTGACGAAGGCTGCGGTGTAGCAGACATGGGCGAGGCCGAAGGCTGCCATGCCGCCGACGAACAATCCGTCGAGTTCAAGCAGGACGTCGCCGACTGCGGAGAGCAGCAGGCCGAGGCCGACGAGGATGGCGCGCTGGCTGAGCGCATAGAGGCCGAGCACAACGATG
The DNA here is from genome assembly GCA_965229115.1 of Hyphomonadaceae bacterium. Lineage (GTDB taxonomy): Bacteria > Pseudomonadota > Alphaproteobacteria > Caulobacterales > Hyphomonadaceae > UBA7672. The sequence continues at coordinate 3,975,341 of CBDDIR010000003.1, forward strand.
CCGGAGCATTTCCAGACCGGGCCGAGCGGCAGATCGAGCTTCACCCATTCGTTCGCGAGGTGGCTCGCGGCAAGGAGGGCGCCGGCAAGGAAGAGGATGTTGGTGGGCGAGCGGGTGGTGGTGTCGGTCATGAGGGTTGGGTAGCGCTGGGCGGGGCGGCTGTCGATTTGTCGTGGGGGAAGCTTTAGCCCCGGATCTCGATTGCATCTCCCGGCTTTGCATCCGCCAGCAGCGCCAGCAGGTCTGGCAGGGCGCACGCGACGCAGCCCTCGGTGGGCGAGTAGTCCGGTTGCGCGACGTGCAGGAAGATGGCGCTGCCTTTGCCGGGGATGACCGGGTCGTCGTTGTAACCGAGCTCGACGATGAGGTCGTAGAGGTGATCCTCGCGCCAGAGTTTCTCGTGGCTGGCGGCGTAGGGCAGGAGGATGGGGCGGTTGTAGAACGGGTCGGCGGGGTCGTCGCACCAGCCGGCCTGGGGGATCAGTGCAACCGTCGGCAGGTCAGTCGCAGGCGCGGCAATCCTGTCGGAACGCCACAACACCTGGCGCATGGGCCAGATTCCGATCGGGCTCGCGCCGTCGCCTTCGCGCTTGATATTGGCAGGCGTAACGCCGCTTCTCCCAAGCGCACAGCGGACCGTGTGGCCCCGCCATCGGAGCTGACCCGAGGCTTCTGCGATAAAAGCGGCGTTATCCATGGGCTTATCCGCGCTGTGACGGCTTCCGTGCGGGCAACATACTCCCTAGACTTTGCTTGTCCCGCACAGAAGATGCGCGGCCGGGAGACGCCTGAATATGACTACCGCCAAAACTATCCTGCTGGTCGACGACGATCAGGAACTGCGTGAGGCGCTGGCCGAGCAATTCGAGCTGCATGAGGGATTCCGGATCGAGCATGCCTCCTCTGCCGGGGAGGGCATCAAGAAGGCCGAAGAGCAGCGGGCGGATCTGATCATTCTGGACGTCGAGCTGCCGGACATGGACGGGCGCGATGCCTGCCGCCTGATGCGCAAGCACGGCATTGCCGCGCCGATCGTCATGCTGACGGGGCAGGTGACGGATGCGGATGCGATCCTGGGTCTGGACTCGGGCGCCAATGATTATGTCACCAAGCCGTTCAAGTTCTCCGTCCTGCTGGCCCGCGTGCGTGCGCACCTGCGGACGTTCGAGCAGAGCGAGGATGCGATCTTCCGGCTGGGCCCGTATGAATTCCGTCCGGCAGCGAAGCTGCTGGTCGACGACAAGGACCGCAAGATCCGTCTCACCGAGAAAGAGACGAACATCCTGAAGTATCTCTATCGTGCGGGCGGCAAGCCGGTTGGCCGCGAGGAGCTGCTGAGCGAAGTGTGGGGCTACAACGCCAACGTCACCACGCACACGCTGGAGACGCACATCTATCGCCTGCGCCAGAAGATTGAGCCCGATCCAGCGAATGCGCGGCTGCTGCTGACGGAGAGCGGCGGGTATCGTCTGCAGGCCTGAGTTCGTTTCGCTGTGCCGGGTGAGCGTCTGCGCTATAACCTGATGTAAGAAGCATCAGGTCCCTTGCGCGGAGAACGCCCATGGTTGCGAAGAACACGATCTGTCTCTGGTATGACAAGGACGCGGAAGCGGCGGCGAAGTTCTACGCCGAGACGTTCCCGGACAGCAAAGTCACCGCAGTGCACCATGCGCCGGGGGATTATCCTTCGGGGAAGGAAGGCAATGTGCTGACGGTGGATTTCACCGTGTGCGGCATTCCCTGCATGGGGCTCAATGGCGGGCCGGTGAACTTCAAGCACAACGAAGCCTTCTCGTTCCAGATCGCGACCGAGGATCAGGAAGAGACCGACCGCTACTGGAACGCCATTGTCGGCAATGGCGGGAAGGAGAGCGAGTGTGGCTGGTGCAAGGATCGCTGGGGCATCTCGTGGCAGATCACGCCGCGCACGCTGACGGAAGCGATGGCGGCGGGCGGGGATGAAGCCAAGCGTGCGTTCGCTGCGATGATGACGATGCAGAAGATTGACGTCGCGAAGATCGACGCTGCGCGCAAGGGCTAGCGGCTCACGGGGCGCGTGAGGCTGTTGCATCTGGCACGCGTTGAGCGACACTCCTCTCCATAAAAGCGGGACACACCGCTGACAGGGAGGAGAGGACCATGGCGCTGCGTCTCGCGGGCTGTGCGGCCGTGCTTGCTGTTCTGATGAGTAGCAGCGCGGCTTGGGGGCAGGCGGCTGCGAAGTATGAGCCGCCGCGAACGGCTTCTGGAAAGCCAGACCTGCAGGGCGTGTGGAGCACCGCGACTGCGACCGCGATGGAGCGGCCGGCTGGGTATCCGCTGGTGATCTCGCGCGAGCAGGCGGATGCGATCGAGGGCGGCACGCTGTTCAACCAGCGCATGAAGACGCAGGCCTCTTACGTCGATCCCAAGGAAGGCGCGCCGGAGAAGGGCAAGCCACTTCCGCCGGTTGGCAATTACGATGTGGCGTACACAGATCCCGGCTCGCGCGTGATTTCGATCGGCGGCGAGTTGCGCTCATCATGGATCGTCTATCCGGAGAACGGGAAGATCCCCGCGCTTACGAAAGAGGGCAAGCGGATCGCGGATGCGACGCCGCGCAGAATCGGCTCTGGCTATGACAATCCCGAGGAGAGGGGATTGGGCGAGCGCTGCATCCTGATGTCGGGCGGACCGCCTTTCCGGTCGGGGCTCTATAACAACAACGTCCAGATCGTGCAGACGCCCGAGAACGTCATGATGATGGTGGAGATGGTGCATGATGTTCGCATCGCGCGCTTTGCCGATCAGCATCGCAAGGATGGGATCGACACCTGGATGGGCGATGCGATTGCGCGCTGGGATGGCGATACGCTGGTGATGGAGACGACGAACATCCATCCCGACCAGCGCAGCGAGCGCACGCCGATGAGTATCGCGGGCAAGATCACCGAGCGCTTCACGCGCATCTCGGACCGGCAGATCCTCTACCAGTTCGAGATCAATGATCCTGCGGTCTATGCCGATGTGTGGCGTGGCGAGACGGCGATGAACCGTCTGGACGACAGCATCTTCGAGTACGCCTGCCATGAAGGAAACTACGGGCTTGAGAACATCCTGTCCGGCGGGCGGCAGAATGATCTCAAGGGTATTTCCGTGAAGGCCGGGGCGGAGCGCGAAGAGTAGTTACGAGCAGCCTTCAACCAGCTGGATACTCGGGCCGCCGGCATGGATGGCGCCGACCTTACCCGTGCCGTCGATTTCATAGACGATGCCGCGTGCGGCCTGGTCTTCGACATAGGGCTCGGTGCGCGGGCCGCCCTTCCACCAGGTGACGTATTCGGCGGGCTTGTCCTGATACTTGTGCGGCGTCGCTTTCGCCTGATCGCCATAGCCGGTCTTCACCGCATCAGCCGTGTCGCCAAGGCCGAGGCCCTTGTCGGTTTTGACGGTCGACATGTCGACGAGCGAGATGCGCGAGAGCTTGCCGTCGACTAGCATCACCAGCACGCCGTCGGGTGCGCGCTCGGGGCGGAATTCCTCGCAGGCTTCAGGCTCGGCGCCGCCGACTGCGTTCGGCGTGCGTGTGGGGCCGACAGCGGCGACGACCTGTTCCTTCGTCATGCCGATGGTGAGCGGCCCGATGCCGTCAGCCGTCAGGACGTCGAGCGTTACCGCAGCGGCGGGCGGCGCAGTCTCGGCAGCGGGCGGCGGGACTTCAGGCGCGGGAACTGGCGGCGGCTCCTGCGCGGGCGAGCACGCGGCGAAGGTGAGGGCGGCGACTGCAGAGAGAAGGGCGAGGCGTTTCATGGCGCGGTTCCATTCGTGTCTGCCCCTGCATATAGGCGTGACGAACGGACGGTCGAGCCACGTTGCTGTCGTGTAAGACTCTAGTTCTCAGGTCAGGCCGCAGCGTTGACCGAGATCAGCACGGGAACGTGGTCGCTGGGTTTTTCGCCGCCGCGTTCGTCGGTGATGATGCGGTAGCTTTCGACGTCCACCAGCGGCGTGGCGCGCTTGTCTGCCCACCAGTGATCGAGACGGCGCCCGCGGTTGGAGAGTTTCCAGTCGGCGGCGCGATAGCTCCACCAGGTGTAGAGCTTCTCTTCCGGCTTGTGCTTGGCGCGCGCGATGTCGGTCAGCTTGCCGTCGGCGAGGATGCGCTTGAGGCCATCGGTTTCGACAGGCGTGTGGCTGACGACGTTGAGCAGCTGGCGATGGGACCAGACGTCGTTCTCTTCGGGCGCGATGTTGATGTCGCCGGCGACCAGCAGGGGCAGGGCGGAACGCTTGGCGGCGCGCGTCGCGTAGAAGTCGCGCATGCGTTCGACGAAATCGAGCTTGTGGGCGAACTTCTCGTTCAGTTCGGGATCGGGAATGTCGGCGCCGGCGGGCACGTAGAGGTTCTGAACCTCGAAGCCCGCGACTTCGACGGAAGCGCAGCGGGCATGGCCGTGGCGGCAGAGGCCGGGCGTCTCGAGCGCCTTGATCGGCAGCTTCGACACGATGGCGACGCCATGCATGCCTTTCTGGCCCGAGAGGTGGATGTGTTTGTAGCCGGCTGCCTCGAACGCCTTCCGGGGGAACTGGTCATCCAAGCATTTGATCTCCTGCAGACACAGGACATCCGGCTTCTCCCGCTTGAGGAAGGCAATGACGCGATCAATGCGGAGGCGAACCGAATTGATGTTCCAGGTCGCCAGGGAGAGGCGGTTCATGTCGTAGGGGAAGCCATCATGCTGGGGGCTGCGGGCAGACCCAGACAATCGGGTGCGCCGCCCCTCAGATCAAGGAAAAGCACCTGTGGAGCGAGGGTTTTCTGGCTGATTGATGCAGTTACAACAAACGCGCCCGGCCGCGGGGACAGCCAGGCGCGCTTTACGCCCCGGGGGCGTGATGGGGCCGGGGGATAGCTCCGGCGTTCAAAACCGCTCCGAGCACCTGCGGGGGGAAGCTCAGGCGCGAGCGGCTTCGATCCACGTGGCAATAAAGCCACAAGCGCCCGGTTTTGTCATCCAAAACATGGTTAAAAATTTGATGTGTCGTTGCCGTTACGGCTTCCGATGTTCCGGAAACGAAGAAGCCGGGGATCACCCCGGCTTCCGTTTTCGGACCTAGCGGCGCGAGTCGCCGTTATCGCTCGGGTCTTTGACGACGAAGAGCGACGGCTTGAGCTGCACGTTCGTCTTCATGTCGGCGAGCTGCACGCGGGTCTCGGCGCCTGAGCCGTCGATCTGGCGCCAGCCGAGAAGTTCGAAGTCGGTCGCGCGGAATTGCAGGACCATCTTGCCTTCGGCTTCGCCGCTCTTGTCGACCAGCGTGACGAAGTGCGCGCCGTTCGACGTGGTGACGTCGGTGACGCTGCCGTCCTTACGCAGGTCGATGTTCGAACGCAGGAAGAGATGCAGCGGCGTGGAGGCGAGGGGGATCGCGTCATACGCCTTGCGCTTGGGCTCTTCGATCGAGACGGTCGTGCCATCCGACACAATGAAAATGGGCTCCGGCGAGGTGTATTCGAAGCGAACCTTGCCCGGGCGGTTGATGTAGAACGAACCCGAAGACGGCGAGCCGGCAGGGTCGACCTGCGTGAAGCGGCCTTGCACGGTCTTGGTGTCGGTCATGGCTTTGGCGACGCGATCGATGATGGCGTTGCGGTCCATCGCGGCGACGGGCGCCTGGATCTTGATGAGTTCGGCATCGCCCTGCTTGGCGACAGCCGGGACGGGCTTCGCGACCGGCTTGGCCGGCGCGTACTTCACATCGACCAGCTTGGGCGCGGGCGCTGTGACAACGGGCAGGGCCACAGGCTCCGGCGTGAAGGGAGCCGGGGCGGCAAGCGCCTCCGGGCTGACCGAGAGGGCGATAGGGAGGAGTGCGGACAGAATGCTCATGGAGCTGAACCTCGTCCTCGGGCTCGGCGAAAACAAGTCGCCTCCAAGGTTTTTTTGCCCTGTTTTCATGAACATCGGTTCAGTCCTGTCTGAAATCACGGATAGTATCGGGTGCGGTCACAGGGGTAGCTAACGCAATGGGCCCAAAACAGTTTCACGACGTGGTCATGTCGTTTCCCGAGACGGAAACCGGCACGTCGTATGGCCATGCCTCCTACAAATCATTCGGGAAATTCCTGACGCGTCTGCGTGAAGAGGACGACAGCGTGGTGCTGGGGCCGGTGAGTTATGACGAGCGCGAGATGCTGTGCGAGGCGGACCCGGAGACATTCCACTTCACCGAGCACTACCGCTGCTCGACCTATGTGCTGGCGCGATTGAAACAGCTCGATGCGAAAACGCTGCGCGGGTATCTGACGCGCAAGTGGCGCCATAATGCGCCCAAGAAGTGGCTGAAGGTTTGGGACGAGGGACAGACGCCTGCGGCGGCCGAAAAGGCTCCCGCAAAGGCGAAACGCAAGACCGGGTCGAGGAAACGATAGATGCGAATGCTGCTGATACTTGTGCTTTTGGGCGCGCTTGGGTTCGGGGGCTTCCTGACGCGGCCGAACGAAGATGCGCAGAAGAAGAATGCCGATGCCGAGATTGCCAAGGTCAATGGAAGCGACGGCATTGGCGGGCTGATCGACACCGTGGTCGGCGGCATCACGCGCCAGGCCAAGTATGAGGATCTGCTGGTCGCGACCAAGTACACGGTGACGTCTGGCGACAAGACCGTGCTGGAATGCCTTGGCGCCTATGCGCAGTTCTTCTGCTCGAAGCCGGACGCGAAATAGCGCATAAGCCAACGGGGTGGGGCGCAGGAGACATCCATGCGGACGATCGTCGTGCTTCTGTTTCTTCTGCTGATCGCAGGCGCGGGCGCTTATGTGACGCGTCCAACAGAGGGTCTGCATCGTGGTGTTGCGAGCGCGCTGATGAAGCAGGGCAAGGTCGAGCGGCCGGATCAAGCGACCGGCCGCTATGCGTTCGATGATTTCTATGTCGTCACACTGTCACGCATGAGTGCAGGCGATCGCGACGTGCTGCAGTGCTGGGGCATCTTCACGCGCTTCCTGTGCGTGGGCCCGGCTGGCGGTCCGCAGCCGCCGCTCGTGGCGACGCCGACGACATGATCAAGCGGTACTTCACCGTCGTTGGCATCATCCTCGCGGTAGTGGTGGCGCTTGGCATGTGGCTGAAGCCGCCGCTGCAGAAGATGCGCGAGAGTGTCGATGGCGAGCTGTCGCGCTACGCGCAGGCGAGGGTGGCGGCTGGCGAGACGGCGCCGGCGATTACCTCGACGGATTCAAATGACTGGCTTGTCGCGGTGTCTCACTTCGTGAGGGCAGGCGAACTCGCCTTCTACTGCATCGGCGCCTATCGCGTGACGTTCTGCTCGTCGCCGGACTAGAGCCGGACCCCAGAAAGCAAAAAAGGCCAGCTCCTGGGGAGCCGGCCTTTTTCTTTCTATCCAGGGCGCGGCTGCACGCGCCGCCGGACAGCTAGTCCTAGAGGGTCTTCAGGTTGACGGCAGCCATCTTGCCCGAGCGCTTGTCAGCTTGCTCATCGAACGAGACTTTCTGGCCGTCATTCAGGCCGCGAAGACCAGCGGCTTCCACCGCGCTGATGTGGACGAACACATCCTTCGAGCCGCCATCCGGCTGGATGAAGCCGTAGCCCTTGGTGGTGTTGAACCACTTCACTGTTCCGGTAGCCATAGTTCAGTCTTCCTTACGTACGTGACGACGGGGCGCGAGAACGCGATCCGCCTGATTGCATCAAGTGTAGGTGGATGTCGTCAGCGTGCGCAGGGTAGCGCGGCCAAGTCGTCGGCCGAAACTCGATAGGGGGGCTTATACCTCAATATGAGCGGCTACGCAAAAGCTGTGGTCAGCGGGCAAATTGCCCTTTCATTGCGCTTTTGCTTGATTGTCATGCCGGGTGAGCGCATCTCAGGTTATTGTCGTTCTTGGAAAAGCGTTGGCTACCGCCACGCGGGGCCGGCAGGAGACCCCGATGAGCTTGGAAGCGCGCATTCCCGAGATGAACGAGAAGGAACTGGAGAACCTGCAGGCCAATGCGGAGCGCTTGGTTAAGGCGGGTTCCGCCAAGCAGCAGGCGGAAGCGACGCGCCTCCTTCCCATGATCGCCGAAGCCATTGCCGCCCGCAAAGTGGCGCGCACCACGGAACTCGCCGAAAAGAAGGTCGCGCGGGCCAAGGATCTGGCTGATGCACGCGTACGCCGGGCGGCGACGAAAAAGGCTGAAGCCGAAGCGGCTGCCCGTCCGGACGATGACGACGAGGAATAGGTATCGCGTGGATCCGCGAATTAAAAAGGCCGGCTCCCTCGAGCCGGCCTTTTTGTTGTCGGAGCAGGGCGCCGCGATCAGGCGGCTTCTTCGTCGCCGCCATCGCTGCTGGCCCCGCCGCCACCGCCGCGGCGAACATCCTGCGGGATGATCTGGCGTTTGCCGGCATGGTCTGCGCCGCTGATGATGCCTTCGCGCTCCATGCGCTCGATCATCGAGGCTGCACGGTTGTAACCGATGCGGAGAACGCGCTGGACGTAGGAGGTGGTCGGGCGCTTGTCGCGCACGACGGCCGCCACGGCTTCGCGGTACATGTCTTCTTCCGGATCGCCGGACGACGTGCCGAAGGCGTTGTCCGAGACAGACGCTTCTTCTTCCACTTCGTCGGTGATGCCTTCGACGTATTGCGGCGTGCCCTGGTCCTTGAGCCAGTTCACCACGCGCTCGACTTCCTCGTCCTTCACGAACGGGCCGTGGACGCGCGAGATCTTGCCGCCCGAGGCCATCCAGAGAAGGTCGCCCATGCCGAGCAGCTGTTCGGCGCCTTGCTCACCGAGGATGGTGCGCGAGTCGATCTTGGTGGTGACCATGTAGGAGATACGGGTCGGGAAGTTGGCCTTGATCGTGCCGGTGATGACGTCGACCGACGGACGCTGCGTGGCGGTGATGAGGTGGATGCCGGCGGCGCGCGCCATTTGGGCGATACGCTGAACGGCGCTTTCGATGTCCTTGCCCGCGACGAGCATGAGGTCGGCCATCTCGTCGATGATGACCACGATGTGCGGCATCGGCTCGGGCTTGATGAGTTCGTTTTCCCAGATCGCCTCGCCGGTCGACTTGTTCCAGCCGGTCTGGACCTGACGGGTGAGGTGCTCGCCCTTGGCGGCGGCGTCTTCGGCCTTCTGGTTGAAGCCCGCAATGTTGCGCACGCCCATCTTGGACATGATCTCGTAGCGGCTCTCCATCTCGCGCACGACCCATTTGAGGGCGAGCACGGCCTTCTGCGGGTCGGTGACGACCGGCGCCAGCAGGTGAGGGATGCCCTCGTAGATCGACAGTTCGAGCATTTTCGGGTCGATCATGATGAAGCGGCACTTCTCGGGCGGCAGCTTGAACATCAGCGACAGGATCATCGCGTTGATGCCGACCGACTTACCCGAACCGGTGGTGCCTGCGATCAGCAGGTGAGGCATCTTGCCGAGGTCGCCGATCATCGGCTGGCCTTCGATGCTCTCGCCGAGCGCGAGGGGGAGGGCCATGCGCGAGCGCGAGAATTCCTGTGCGTTGAGCAGGTCGCGGAGATAGACGGTCTCGCGCGTCGGGTTCGGCAATTCGATACCGATGGCGTTGCGGCCGGGGATAACGGCGACGCGGGCCGAGGTGGCGGACATGGCGCGTGCGATGTCTTCGGCGAGCGCGATGACTTTCGACGAGCGCACGCCCGGCGCGGGCTCGAGTTCGAATAGCGTGACGACGGGGCCGGGGCGCACTTCGGTGATGCGGCCTTTGACGCCGAACTCGGTGAGCACGCCGCCGAGACGGTCAGCCATTTCGAGCAGGCGGGCTTCATCGACATCCGACGAGCGCGGCGGCGGAACGTCGAGCAGGTCGAGCGGCGGGATTGCGTTGGACGCATCGCGGCCGCGGATCGCTTGCTGTTGCGGGGCGCGCGGCGCTGCTTGCTGTTGCGCCGGTTGTGCGGGCTGCGGCTTGTTGACGGTGCGCGGGGCGACCGACGGGCCGGCAGGCGCGACGGCCACAGGAGCGGGCGCTGCATCCGGGATCGGGCGGCTTTCGAGAACGCGCGGAACGATCGGGCGCGTCTTGCCGTCGGCGCCTTCGGCTTTCTCGACGGCCGAGAAGAAGCCGCGATCGCCTTCCTCGAAACCATCTTCTTCCGTGTAAACGATCGGCTCGATGACTTCCTGCGGCTTCTTGCCGAGCAGGCGCATCACGCCATCCATCAGGCCACCCGAAGTAGCGGCGCGCGAGGGCAGGGCGGGCACGCCGACGATCGGCTGTTCCGCATCGCGTTGCGGCTTGTGGGTGAGCGCGCGCCACAGCGAGGAGGCGTCGGAAGCGCCAAGGCCCATCGCCATTGCAGCGAACAGGATCGCGCCGAGACCGGCGAAGGCGGAGGCCCAGACTTGCGGATCAGGAATCTTGAGCGCGGCGAACGGCGTCGAGACGATGGCGAGCATCAGCTCGCCGGTCACGCCACCGAGGCCGGCCGACATGGTCCAGGATTTCGGGATCGGCCATTCAGCCAGGCAGCAAGCCGCGAACAGGATCGCGGCAAGGCCCCACATCCACGACGCCGGGTCTTGCTGGCCGATGCCGAAGGCGCGACGGACGCCGCCGATCATCAGTGCAAAGCCGAGCAGGATGGCGGTCCAGCCAAAGCCCTGCATCAGCAGGTCGCCGAAGAACGCGCCGAAGTGGCCGAACATGTTTTCGGGCGCCGCTTCGATGATCGCGTTGGTGATCGGGTCCTGCGTGCGGGAGACCGCCATGTTGAAGGACGGATCCGCCGAATTGTACGACGAGCATGAGCCGCAGATGAAAACACCGACGGAGAACGCCATCAGCCCGCTGAGGAAGCGGGTGAGGGCGCTCGAACCTTGCGGCTCGTAGGCGTCCTCGGAATGGGGCGCTCGCGCTTGCGGCATGCCTTCGTCCTCGCTCGACAAAAACAGGGTTACTGAAGAGAGCCGACACTGGCGTGATCAGCCTTAACGGGGCGCTACCAAATCGGGTTTTCCACAGGCCCTGACGGGGAAAATATCGTTACGTTTCCGTTGTTATTGCGCGGTCGTTAACGATTGGGCCTGGCCAAAAAAAGGGCCCCGGACGCCACTGAAGGCATCCGGGGCCTATCCCCATGATCCAGCCTTGCGGCGGTTCACCCGAGAAGAGTTAGACGCCTTTCCGGTTGGCGCACGGGGAAGCGGCTCGGGTCGGGCGCATCATCACAGGCTTGCCCTGTTCAGCGGCGGCCGCTCGGGCAGGCGCCTAAAGTTTGTGCATTTTGGAGCGAGTCGAGAAGGCCGCAGGGGGCGACTGCTTGTGAAATAGGCAGCCGGACGCCCCTATCTGGGTCGCATCGTCCGGGGGCGATCACGTCGCTGTGGTGGGTGCGTAATTCTTAGCGCCGGTTGCCAGTCAACCTCAGGGGAGACAAATGTCTAATAAAACCAGTCGATTGGATCGACTTTCACTGTGGGGGACTGGCCTGAAGGCTGGTCTGGCTGCGATCGCAGCAGGGTTCCTTTTCACGACGTTATCGACCGCTACGGCTCAGCCCCCGGCTGAAGCTCCGCCCGCCGTCGAAGCACCGGCCGTTGCGCCGGAAGCTGTTGCACCCGCTCCGGAAGCGGCTGCGCCTGAGGCTGCTCCGGTTGCCGAAGAAGCTGCTCCTGCCGCCGTCGAACTGACGGTCGACAAGGGCGACACCACCTGGATGCTGGTCTCGACCGTGCTGGTCCTGCTCATGATCATCCCGGGCCTCGCACTGTTCTACGGCGGCCTCGTGCGCGCCAAGAACATGATCTCGTTGCTCTCCCAGGTCCTGATCGTTACGGCGATCGGCATGATCGCCTGGGTCGGCTGGGGCTATTCGATGGCCTTCACCGATGGCGGCGCGCTCAACAAGTTCGTGGGCGGCTTCTCGAAAGTCGGCCTCGCGGGCGTTGATACGGCCACCATGGTCGAAAGCTTCTCGGTTGGCGTCGCCATCCCCGAGATCGTCTTCGTCGCCTTCCAGATGACCTTCGCCTGCATCACCACCGCGCTCGTGCTCGGCGGCGTTGCTGAACGTGCGAAATTCTGGGGCGTCGTCCTGTTCGCCGTCCTCTGGCCGATCCTTGTGTACTACCCGATGGCCCACATGGTCTGGTGGTGGGGTGGTCCGATCATGGCATCGGATCCGGCAAACGCTGACGCCCTCGTTGAAGGCGCTGGCCTGATCTGGTCCTTCGGCGCGCTCGACTTCGCAGGCGGCACCGTTGTCCACATCAACTCGGGTATCGCAGCCCTCGTCGGCGCGCTGATCCTCGGGCCGCGTAAAGGCTACAAGCAAGAGCCGATGCGTCCGCACAACCTGACCTTCACGCTGATCGGCACCGGTCTGCTGTGGGTTGGCTGGGTTGGCTTCAACGCTGGTTCGAACCTCGAGTCGAACGGCTACGCCGGTCTTGCCCTGCTCAACACGTTCGTCGCCACGGCGGCTGGCGCCATCTCCTGGGGTCTCGCGGAAGCGATCTTCAAGAAGAAGCCGAGCCTGCTCGGCATGGCTTCGGGCGCAGTTGCCGGCCTTGTTGCGATCACCCCGGCTGCCGGCTTTGCTGGCCCGCTCGGCGCGATCGTCCTCGGCCTGGTCGTTGGTCCGATCTGCCTCTTCGCCTGCTCGGGCCTGAAGAACATGATCGGCTACGATGACTCGCTCGACGTGTTCGGCATCCACGGCGTTGGCGGCATCGTCGGCGCTATCGGCACCGGCATCGTCGTCGCCCCGTTCCTGGGCGGCGCGGGCATCGTCGACTACGCCAATGGCGGCGCGACGATCTACCCGGGCATCCTTGAGCAGGTCATCGCTCAGGCCAAAGGCGTCGGCGTCACCCTGGTGGTGTCGGGCGTTGGTTCGGCGATCGTCTGGTTCATCGTGAAAGTGGTTACCGGCGGCCGCGTGAAGGACGAGATCGAAGAAGAAGGTCTCGACCTGAACGAGCACGGCGAGGTGGCTTACCACTAGGTCTGATCGTTTCCCCCTTGCCCAGTCCGGCGCTGCCGGCGCGGCGCCAGGGCGGGAGAGGGAAGAGGGGGCGCGGCTTCATCGCCGCGCCCCTTTTTCTTTTGGGTCTGGCGGGTCTATGTCTCGGGCATGGCCCAGGAACCCAAGACCGATCCGAAGACCTATCGCTGTGACGTGGCTGTGGCCGGAGGGGGTCCGGTTGGGCTGACCCTGGCGCTGGCGCTCGCGCGGCGCGGGTATGAGACGGTGGTGGCCGATGCGGGTGCGCCGCCGGCCAAAGATGGGCCGAAGGATAGCCGGGCGTATTTCATCGCTTACGGGTGCTGGCGGATCTTCAAGGCGCTGGGGCTGGAAGAGGCGCTGCTGGCTGGCGCGGAACCTGTGACGCAAGTCGAGGCCGAGGGCCGGGTGGGGGGCATCAACTTCATCGCCGAGGACTGCGCCGAGCCAGTGCTGGGCTACATGGTCGAGGCCAGTGTTCTGGGCGAGGTGCTTCACGCGGCGGTTGCGGCGGAGAAGGGGGTCCAGCTTCTCTCGCGGGCGCGGATCGAGGGCGTGGAGCTGGTCGATCCTTGCGCGGTGCTGAAGCTGGCGGGCAGTGTTGAGGTTCAGGCGCCGCTGGTGGTGGGTTGCGATGGAGCGCGGTCGATCGTGCGGAAGGCGGCGGGGCTGCGCTTCGAGGGGCATGACTACGACGCGACCGCGATCTCGACGACTGTGAAGCTGGGTCAGCCGCACAATGGGGCGGCGCGACAGGTGTTCCTGCCGAATGGTCCGATGGCGGTTCTGCCGCTGACCGGCGATCGGGCGAACCTGATCTGGACGGAGAAATCGGCGATCGCGCAGGCGCTGGTCGAGCTGGACGATCGCGGGTTCGAGCTGGAGCTGGCGAAGAAGGCGGGCGATTTTCTTCCCGGCGCGACGCTGGCCGGAGCGCGGCATGCGTTTCCGATCGGGCTTTATGTGGCTGAGCGGTTCGATGCGCAGCGGGTAGCCCTGGCTGGAGATGCGGCGCATGTGATCCATCCGCTGGGCGGGCAGGGGCTGAATCTCGGGCTGAAGGATGTCGCGGCGCTGGTCGATGTGATCGCGACGGCGGGCAAGGCGGGTCTCGATATCGGGGCGGCGAGTGCGCTTGAGCCTTACACGCGGTGGCGGCGGTCGGATGTTGCGGCGACGGCTGGGGCGATGGAGGCGTTTGCGCGGGTGTTCTCGGCGCCGTTGCCGGTGAGGCTGGCGGCTGGAGCGGCGATGTCGGTGGCGGGATCGCTGCGCGAGGCGCGGAAGGTGTTTGCGCGCGAGGCGGGTGGAGATCTTGGGGAGCTGCCGACGCTGATGGCGCGCTGAGGCGTTCCCGCTGTTGGGCGGGGTGTGGTGGGTTTTGATTTGAGCGCGGCTGCTTAGGCGGCCGCGTTTTTGTTTGGAGTTGGGGCGCGTGGAGCGGCCCCCTCCGTCTTGCGCGCAAGGGCGCGCAATCCACCTCCCCCAGTTTTCAATTGGTGGAGGCAATTCCCCTTCGTTGCGACTGTGCGCTGTGTTGCCTCCATCAGTGCGGAGCACTGGGGGAGGTGGATCGCTTGGCGTGAGCCAAGCGAGACGGAGGGGGCGGTGAGCACGCGCTCGTGCTTCGACGGACGCGCAGCGAAGCTGCGCTGCTCAGCATGAGCGCTATTGAGGCTGTCGTGTTGGACAGCGGTTTGTGTTTCCTTTTGTTGGGTGTCGGTCGTGCTTTCGGGCAGATCGAGCGGCATGGTCGGTGTGGCATTCACCGAACTACGGCGCGCTTTCATCCGGAAGGTTGAGACGACGTAGAGCACGAGCATCGCAAGCACGTGCAGCGTCGCATCGATCCAGTGATCGAGAGGCGACGGGGTTACCAGCCCAGTTTGCGCGTGTTTGTGTCGTGTCATGCGGGGTAGAATACCCCGGCCCAGGGCGCCGTAGATTCTGCGCGGGTCCGTCCCCCAACTTGCCCGCGCAGGTTGTTGAAATCATGCGGGATGATTTTTGGCTGTGCTACAGTTTGGGATCGCTCCATCCCACAGTCGCGGCGTCATTCTCGGGCTTGTCTCGATAATCCCGGTTCTGGCGGCGTAGGGTTCGGCTGCTTGTCCCGATGTTGATCCAACCGGGATCCTCGGCACAGGGCCGAGGATGACGGCGCTTTGTTGATGCAGGCGTGCTCGGGGGGTGGTGCATTTTCAATGCACCCTACAGGCTCAGGTCAGGCGGATGCAGATGGCGGTGACTTCGAAGGTGGCTGCGAGAGGCGCGTTGGTGATATTTCGGACGTAAACAGCGAAGTGGTTGTCGCCGGCAGGGCCGGAGTTTTCGACGGCGAGGGTGGTGCTGTCGATTTCGAAGCCGCCGCCGGAGACCATAAAACCATCAGGGCAACGTACGCCTTTGGCCGCAACGCCGTCGGCCTGGATTGGCTGTTCGGTGGTGAAGCGCATCGTCACCTGCTGGTAGTTCAATGAGGCTGTCTGCGTGGACGTCTTTGACGACAGCACGCAGCCGGTGAGCGTGCAGGCGAGTGCGGCCAAGATCAGTGTTTTGATGGTCATTGTTTCCCCCAATCAACCGGCGGGCATTGAACTGCGGGTTGGGGGTGGGGGCAAGGGTGGGGGCTTATAGCGGGCTTGCGCGATGGGGCGGGGCGACCCCCTCCTGTCCTCCCCCTTTTAGGGGGAGGGACCCTGCGGCCTCGCCGGCCTCCACTGTTGGGTAAGATCACGCAACACGGTTCCTCCACCTGAAAGGGCAGGACAGGAGGGAGTCGGGTTTAGCGAGGGCGGTGCGGGTGGGTGCGCGGTGCATCGGTGATGCACCCTACGGATCAATCCCGCTTCAGGCCGTGGTCGGCCAGGCGTTTTTCGTAGGCGGCCATCTTCGCTTCCTTCTGGTCGCCGAGTTCGCGGAGGTAGGACCAGGTGTAGAGGCCGGTGTTGTGGCCGTCGGTGAAGGTGATGCGGAGGGCGTAGCGGCCGACGGGTTCGGCGGCGGTGACGCCGACGGTGCGCTTGCGGGTGGGGGGAGGCGGGGCCTGGCCGCCATGGCCCTTGGTTTCGGCGCTGGGGCTTTCGACGCGCAGGAGTTCGTAGGGGATTGTGGCTTCGTGGCCGTCATCGAAGCGGATGAAGAGCTGGGCGGCTTCTTTCTGGAAGCGGAGTTCGGAGGGCCAGGTGGGGGAAGACATCAGGTAGTCCCCTCGCAACTCGCCCGTCAACGCTGGGCGTTGACCCCGCCCTTCGGGGTACTTCCCCCGCTGCGCAGGGGAAGAGGTCGGCAGACGCTGTCTCACTACTTCGCGCCGATGTCGCGGGCTTCGTCGCGGAGCATGACGGGGACGCCGTTGCGGATGGGGAAGGCGAGGCCGGCGGCGCGGCTGATCAGCTCGTTGGCTTCGCGATCATAGACGAGGGCGGAGCGGGAGACGGGGCACACGAGAACTTCGAGCAGGCGCGGATCAACGCCGGGATCGTTCGCGGCTTCATGGCCAGCGCCGATGTTCGATTCTGGTGCAGTCTTCGCTGCTGACGTCATTGTACGTATCCGCCGCCCTGTCCCGGTCGCTCCATCTGTAGCAGAGATATGAGCGCTGCGCACCTGTCCTCGAGCGTGCGCGCTTCGAGCAGCGCCTGCTTCTCCGGATTCGTGAAGGGGCAGCCCGCCGAGAGTGAGTTGATGAGGGTATCCACAGGCGCCTCGTCGACGGCGCCCCAGTCGGCCTTCATCGCGCCGCGCTCGAGATAGGTCTTGAGCGCATCGATCAGGCGCAGACGGGCGGAATCATCGAGTGCAGGTTGGCGCTCGAGGTCGCTGCCGAAGGCTTCCCAGTCGGCGCGGACGATGCGGTAGGCGCCGTCATGCTTGATCTCTTCGCGGACGCGGAACCGGGTGATGCCGGTGAGGGCGATGAGGTAGCGGCCATCCTCGGTTTCCTGGAAGCCGGTGATGCGGCCAGCGCAGCCAACCTCTGCGAGACTAGGCGAATCAGTGTCCGACGGGGTGGCGGGGGAGACGATGCCGGCGGGCTGGATCATGCCGATCAGGCGGTGTCCCACGAGGGCGGCATCCACCATCGAGAGGTAGCGCGGCTCGAAGATGTTCAGGGGAAGGACGGCCTTGGGGAAGAGCAGCGCGCCGCCGAGCGGGAACACGGGAATGGCGACGGGCAGTTCGGACGGTTTACGATAGACGCGCGGCAATGCCATGGCCCTCTACTCGACAAGACGACCCCACGACGAGGCAGACCCTAGCATGAAATGGCTTGGGACACACCCGAGTCCAGTGGGGTAGCCCCGCGGGTCTGCCGCCAGCGCGTACGTGAATTTTTGTTATGGCGTGAAGGCGTGGACGACGAGGGCGCCCGCAACCGCAACATAGACCAGCATGGTGCCGAGGGTTCCCACGAGACGGCCAAAAGACGTGCCGCCGGATGAGGCAAGGCCGGTCGCGTGCAGGACGCGCGAGATCACCAGCAGGGCGCCGACGGCGTGGATGTACCAGGCGGGCATGCCGAGCAGGCCCAGGCCGATGATGCCGACAGCCAGGATCGGCACATCCTCGACCGCGTTGAGCTGGACCCGCGTGACGCGGCCGAACTCCGGCGTGGTCTCGCCCGAGGGAACTTTCAGGACGCCGCGGCGATACCCGACATAGAATTTCAGGCCCATCATCACGAAGGCGAGCAGCCCGACGTAAAGCGCGGCCGCGTGCAGCGGCGCCATGCTGGTGAATATGTCCACGGTGTCCTCCCGAACCCCAACGCCGTAGGCCCCATTGTCCTCCGTCGGGGGGAGAACAATGGGGCGAACTGGGGACATTTGCAAAAGAGCAGATGGCTCCGGGGAGGAAGCCTCGTCGCTGGAGGGGGGTCGAGAGGCATCCTCCACGCCTTCACCATCGCGGCCCAACATGACGCGATCATTGCAGCCAGATTATATCGATTGCGCCCCCCTTCGCGGCGCGAAATTGCGGGACTAGGTCTTCAGCACGGGCAGGGACCCGCCGGCGAAATGAGAAAGATTTCGCGACCCGACGCGGCCCATGACTGCCCGTGAAGATGTTCCGGTCCGGCTTCCAACAGGAATGAAGCCGCGGGACGAAAAGGACGTGTCTCCGATGAAACGCTCGATGAAATTCATTGTGACTGGTTCCCTGCTGGCGCTGTCGGCCGCCATGCCCATGAGCGCGCTTGCGGCGCCCAAGGCGCCCCCTGCCGCGGCGGCGTCGACGAAACAACAGATCAACTCCACCACCGGCGCGATCTCGGTGGTGAATGCGAGCGAAGTGAAGCTCGCCAATGGCGATACGTTCAAGTTGAGGCCCGGACTGAGTACGGCCGCGTTCAAGGCGGGCGAGAAGGTCAAGGTACACTGGAGCATGAAGGACGGCGCGAAGTACGCGGAGAATATATCGGCGGCGAAGTAGGGCCGCGATGAGAGAGGTTTAGCGAGATCCCTCCCCGGGACAGCCTCTGGCGGGTGGAGCTTCGGCTCCACCCGTTTTTGTTTGGGCCGTTTTTGTTGCGTGGCGTGGCTTGGCGACCTAGACCGGCAGTAGCACGGGAGTGTTCCATGGCTACGGACGACAGGCTTTATCGGTCGATCGCGGCGGCGAAGCCGAAGCTGGTGACGGGCGTGCCGGACGGGATGCTGGCGCAGACGATCATGTTGTGCGCTGCGTCCGATGATTTTCCCTACATCGCCTGCGCGCGGGAAGAGGAGTGCATCGGGGTTGCCTCGGGCGCTGCGATGGCGGGCGAGCGGGCTGTCGTGATGGTGCAGAATGCGGGGCTGCTCAATTCGCTGGGGGCGCTGGCGACGATGGGGCTGCGCTATGGCTTGCCGTTCGTGGTGATCGTGACCAATCGCGGGGCGCTGGCTGATCCCAATGGCTATGACATCGAGAAGCGCGAGGCGTTCGATGCGGGCGTGCGGCCGATGGCGCGGGTGTTCGATTTCGACGCCGCGGATTTTCCCGATGACCTGATCCCGGCTGCGTTCAAGTGGGCGGAGGCGGCGCGCAAGCCGGTGATCATTGCGCTGGAGAAGCGGCTGGGGTCTGGCGGCGGAGCTGCGGCATGAGCAATCTTCCCTCCCAGCAGGATGCGATTGCGGCGGCGCTGGCGCTGTATCCGAGCCGGCCGTTTGCGGTGAGTGATATCGGCTCGCAGTCGGGCTGGCTGAAGGGCGCGGGGCATGATCCGCGCAATCTGTATGTGTCGGGGCCGATGGGTCTGGCGACGTCGGTGGCGCTGGGGCTGGCTGCTGTGCGGCCGGATGATCAGGTGCTGGCGATTGCGGGCGATGGCGCGCTGGCCATGAATCTGACGTCGCTGGCGACGATCGTGGGGGCCAAGCCGAAGAACCTGTCGATCCTGCTGGTGGACAATCGCGTGTACGAGTTCACGGCGAGCGTGCCGACGCCGACGCGGGATATGGACTGGCTGGCTGTGGGGCGTGCGTTCTTCGGGGAAGGGCAGTGTGTGCGACTGTCCGATCTGACGGCGGAGCGTTGGGCGGGCATTGCGCGGCCGGCGATGATCGTCGCGGATGTGGCGCCGGCGCCTGCGAAGCCGCCCGCGCTTGGCATGACGCCGGCGATGATCCGGATGGAATTCCTCAAGGCTTCCCGCCAGGGTTGAGCGTAGCGGCGCGCTTATCGCTTCTCGCCTGTGGCGTGCTTGTGGAGTCATGACCATCAGTTAAGCGTGGGCTCAGGGGACTGGCTCATGCTCAGCAGTATTCAATATCTCCGCGGCATCGCGGCGCTTTCTGTCGTCGTGTTCCACCTCCAGCCGCGCCTGTTGGGATTGGGGTATGAAGGCTACTGGCCGGGCTTCTTTGCGTCTGGCGTAGATCTGTTCTTTGTCCTCTCCGGCTTCCTGATGTGGGTGACGACGGCTGAAGCGAAGACGGCGCCGTTGGACTTCTTCGTGCGCAGGGTTCAGCGCATCGTGCCAATGTACTGGATCGTCACGGCCTTCATCCTCGCGATCGTCTTCATTGCTCCGCAGGCCATTTCGAGCGGCGGCGTCAGCGCCGAATTCATCGAGGGCTCGTTCCTGTTCATTCCGGTGGCTGATCCGGGCAACGGACATATGGAGCCGTTGCTGCCGCAAGGATGGACGCTGAATCTCGAGATGGCGTTCTATGTGCTGTTCGCCGTGGCGCTGTTCCTGCCGGTGCGGTCGCGGCTCTTCGTGGTTCTGGGCGTGCTGTCGGGCTTCGCTCTGCTGAGCCTGGAGGGCCTTGATCCGCAATCCTGGCTTGGCTTCTACGCAAACCAGATCGTGCTCGAATTCGGGTTCGGCATCCTCGTCGGCGTGTGGTGGCTCGCGCGGCGCAAGCGTGTTGCAGAGGGCGGGAGCCGACAGAAATTGCTGGGCCGCATCTGGCTTGCGGCCGGGATCATTGCTTTTGGCGTATTGACGGTAGTCGCTCCCGGCCTCGATCAGGCATGGCGCGCGGGCGTGCCAGCGGCCTTGGTGCTGATCGGGGCGTTGCTGCTCGACGGCGTCGAAATCCCGTTCCTGCGATTGCTCGGCGATGCGTCGTACACGCTCTACCTGGTGCACGGCATCATACTGTCGGGGTTGCTGGTCTGCTGGCGGGTGGCGCATCTGGATGCGTTGCCCTTCAGCCTGCCTTTGTTCTCGGTTGTCGGCGTTATCGCTTCTGTCATCGGCGGCATCATTATTTATGAGTTCGTCGAGAAGCCGATCACGAACTGGTTCAAGGCGAGGCGCTCGAGACGGATCGCGCAGCCTGCGACGGATACGGCGGGGAACTGAGTTCGCCGCGTCGGGCCTAGTGGCTAGCTACTCACGCATCCTTCGAGACGATCGACGCTTTGCGTCGATCCCTCAGGATGAGGCTGGTTGCCTTTGATGCACCAAGATACCGCCCACTGACCTCATCCTGAGGGATCGCGAAGCGATCGTCTCGAAGGATGTGTTCGTAGCGCTGAATGATCTGCATCTTGTAATTACCGAACGTTCGGTATATATAGGCGTCAAGAGGAAAAGCTGATGGCGCGTCCGCAGTCGATAGATGAGGAAGAATTACTCTCGCGGCTGGGGCGGGTGTTTCGCGACGTTGGCTATGAGGGCGCTTCGGTTGCGGTGCTGTCGGAGGCGACGGGGCTGCAGAAGGCGAGCCTTTATCACCGCTATCCCGGCGGGAAGCAGGAGATGGCCGAGCACGTGCTGTCGGCCGCGATGGCGTGGTTCGGCGAACATGTGGTGGCGCATCTCAATGGTGAGGGGGCGCCGGAGCGGCGATTGGCGGAGGTCACGAAGAGCCTGAGCACTTTCTATGAGGGCGGGCGACAGGCGTGTCTGCTGAACGTGCTGGCCTCGCCGCGTGTTGAGAGCGGACCTTTTTCTCCTGCGATCAAGGCTGCGATTGAACAGTTGGTGGATGGGTTCGCGAAGCTCGCGCGCGACGCAGGGCTTGGGGCGCGTCTGGCGCGGGAGAGGGGAGCGCGGGCGCTGATGCTGGTGCAGGGCGGGCTGGTGTTGTCGCGGGGGCTTGGGTCGGTTGAACCGTTCCGGCTGGCGCTGAAGGCGTTGCCGGGAGAGTTGCTGAAGGAGTGAAGGCGTCATGACGCACAAATATCTCTCCACGCTTTTTACGGATGATGTGAAGGCCGCGCAGGCCGAGAACGGCAGCCGGACTGGTTATGCGCGCTTTGACGGGCCAGCGGAGGCGGATGAGCTGACGGAAGCTGAAGCCGACTTCATCGCGGTGCGCGACAGCTTCTACATGGCGACGGTTTCGGAGAATGGCTGGCCGTATATCCAGCATCGCGGCGGGCCGGCGGGCTTCCTGAAAGTGCTGGATGCCAAGACGCTGGCCTTTGCCGATTTTCGCGGCAACCGGCAGTACATCAGCGTCGGCAACATCAAGCACGACGACAGGGTGTCGTTGTTCCTGATGGATTATCCGCGTCAGGGCAGGTTGAAGATTCTCGGGCGGATGCAGGCCGTGGATCTGGCCGACAAGCCGGAGCTGGCTGAGGCGCTGGC
Organism: Hyphomonadaceae bacterium; assembly: GCA_965229115.1. Classification (GTDB taxonomy): domain Bacteria; phylum Pseudomonadota; class Alphaproteobacteria; order Caulobacterales; family Hyphomonadaceae; genus UBA7672. The sequence continues at coordinate 3,997,350 of CBDDIR010000003.1, forward strand.
GATGCCGGGCTACAGGGCCAAGGTTGAGCGTGCGCTGGTGATCAAGGTCGAGGCATTCGACTGGAATTGCCCGCAACACATAACGCAGCGCTTCACGCTGGCGGAGATTGAGCCGGCGGTGAGTTCGCTGCGGGCGAAGATTGCGGAGCTGGAGAAGAAGCTGGCCGAGAAGGCGGCTTGAGCGGTGTGGGCTGGCTGGGTGCGTTGAACCCATCCTTCGAGACGATCGCTTTGCGTTCGGCTAGGATGGGGTCAGCGGAGGCCCGTCCTCCCCTGCGAAGCGGGGGAGGTGGCGCGCAGCGACGGAGGGGGAGGCAGCGGTAAGTTTGCCGGTGTCAGGGGGTGATGCGGAAAATCGAGAAGAAGGCGATGGCGCGGAGGCTTCGCAAGAAGCTCACGTCAGCCAAAGCACTGATGTGGTGGCGGTTGCGCCGCGACTATGGAGACTGGCGCTTCCGGCGACAGCATCCTGTGGGCCCATACATCGCAGACTTCGCATGTATCGAAGCCCGGCTGGTGATCGAGATCGATGGCGCTACCCACTCTTCCCCCGAAGACATCGCCCACGATGAAAGGCGCACACGTTTCCTGAATGCCCAGGGTTGGCGAGTTGCGCGGTTCTGGAATGACGAAGTTGTTCGGAACCGTGATGCTGTGCGCGACACCATAGTTGCCCTGCTTCAGCAGCAGATTTCGGCCTTGCGGGAAGCTGAACGCCAGCCCCCTTCCGGCGTCCCCCATCCGTCCGCTTCGCGTCCACCTTCCCCGTAAACGGGGAAGGACGGTTTAGCGGAAGCGCAACGCCGAGAGGCGGCGGCGGCCTTCCTTCACGATGTCGGATTTCGGGCCGAGGGCTTCGAAGATTTTGAAGAGCTGCTCTTTGGCGGCGCCTTCTTTCCATTCGAAGTTCTTGTCGAGGATGGCGAGGAGCTGGTCGACGGCTTCCTCGTGTTTGTCCTGACCTGCGAGAATGCCGGCGAGTTCGAAGCGGGCGTCCCAGTCGGTCGGCGTGTTGTTGACCCGCGTCTTGAGCTCCAGCGTCTCGTCCGGCTTGGACGTGTGGCTGTAGAGGTCGAGCGTTGCGAAGACGCCGACGGCTGAGGGATGCTTGCGGTTGGCTTCCGGGATCATCTCGGCGATCTGGCGGGCGCGGTCGACATCGCCTGCCTTGATGTAGCAGCGCGAGAGGCCGGCGAGGGCTTCGATATTGTCCGGCTCCTGCGCGAGGACGGCGGAGTAGATTTCGGCGGCGGCGGTGAAGTCGCCAGCGTCGGCGGCGTCTTCGGCGGCAGCGAGAAGTTCGGCGACGCTCGGGCCATCGGCTGCGCTGCCGTCACCCTTCAGCTTGTCGATGAAGGCGCGGACCTGGCTTTCGGGCAGGGCGCCCATGAAGGCGTCGACCGGTTGGCCGTTCTTGAAGGCGACGACGGTCGGGATCGACTGCGAGCCGGTCATCTTGGCGATCTGGCTGAAGACGCCCGGGTTCTTGTCGACGTCGATCTTGACCATTTTCACGGCGCCGTTGTTCTCGCCGACGACTTTCTCGAGCGTGGGCCCAAGCGAGCGGCAGGGGCCGCACCAGGTGGCCCAGAAGTCGACGATGACCGGAACTTCCTTCGACGGCTCGATCACGTCAGCCATGAAGGTCTGGTCCGTGCCGTCGGTCACGTGCGGGCTCTTCGAGCCTCCAGCGGGGGGACGACCTGCGCCAGCGCCGATGATGTCCACGGAAACAGCTCCTGAAACATGGGTGGGCCGACGATCCGGCCCGGTTGGACCACTAGATGGGCCCGGCCCCCTGAAACAGCAACGTCCTCAGGCCGTACCCAGTTTCGTGAAGTCTATGCGGGTCACCGTATGGCCCGTCGCTTCGGCAAAGGAAAGGAAGTCCTCCCGCGAAATCGCGGTGGTCATGTCGTTGCGGAGCGGGTGAAAATTGAGCGTTTCGTGGGCCAGAAGGGCCTCTTCCAGCACGAAACGCACCCGTTTTGCCGTGTCATTGAGCACCGAGAAGCCGGTGACGGACCCGGCGGTAACACCCAGCGCGTCCCAGAGCAGGGGGGCGTCGGTGAAGGACAGGCGCTGGGTTCCCAGCACCCGGTGGACCTGGTTGAGGGCGAGCTGGCTGGAGCCCAGGGCCGAGATCAGGACGAGCTGGCCGGTCTTGTCCTTCATGAAGAGGTTCTTGGTGTGACCGCCCGGCATGTCGGCTTTCACCTTGGAGCTTTCGGCCACGGTGAAGACCATCGGGTGGGTCAGTGTTTTCGTCTTGATGCCCAGCCGGTCGAGATAGGCGAACAGGGGCTTTTCCGGCTCGCGGCTGAAATCGTCCGGCGCGGGCATGGGGCCGCGCTGGCCAGTCTCAGGATCATTCGAGGGGGCGCTTTGCTCTGTCATGCGGGCTGGTCTAAATGTCGGGCGCTTGCCCGGGAAGGACATTTCATGCGGCTCGATTGCTACAAGATCCACGAATGGGCGCCGGCCATCGTGCCGGGGCAGGGCCGCCGGGAATGGATGGACGCGTTCCAGGACCGCCACCCCTATCGCTGCCTGCCGCTGACCATGGCGAACTGCTCGGGCTGGGAGATCCTGTGCCCGGTAGGCCTGACCATCGAATGGGATGGCGGGCTGATGGAAGAGAACATCAAGATCACGGGCGATGAGGCCTGGCCGCCGGTGAAGAATGTCGCCGACAGCCATTTCCGGCGCGGGATCGTGACCTTCCACACCGGCCACCTGTTCCGCACGGAGCCGGGCTGGTCGGTCTGGACGATGGGTCCGCCGAACGAGCCGAAGGACGGCATCTATCCGCTGCAGGGCGTGGTGGAGACGGAATGGCTGCCTTTCCCGTTCACGATGAACTGGCAGATGACGCGGCCGGGCAAGGTGCGCTTCGAGAAGGGCGAGCCGTTCTGCTTCCTCACGCTGGTGCAGGACAAGAAGCTGGAAGAGATCCAGCCCACCCTGCGGCTGCTGGCCGACAATCCGACGCTGAACGAAGAGTTCAAGGTCTGGGCGGAGAGCCGGGGCGACTTCAACAAGCGCCTGCAGAGCCGCGAGGCCGAGGCGATGAAGGAAAAATGGCAGCGCCACTACATGAAGGGCGAGAAAGTCTCGGGCGGCCAGTCCGACAGCCACGTCACCAAGCGCAAGCTGAAAACCCCGATGCCGCCGAAACCGCCGCTGCCGGGGCTGGGCGGCTAAAAACGGGCTTGGGCGAGTAATTTCAGCTAAGTTGCCGAGGAAGCAGGACGCCCCTTGCGCGCCGCCCGGCTTTCGGCTTATAGACCGCCCTCCCGAGGGCTCCGGCCCCATTTACCCAGCGAGCGGGCGTAGCTCAGGGGTAGAGCACGACCTTGCCAAGGTCGGGGTCGGGCGTTCGAATCGCCTCGCCCGCTCCAGGTAATTCCTGCAAAAACAAACGGTTAGCTTCGCACTTCGGTGCGAGGTGAAGCCGTGTGGTTGGCGTTGGGGTGGGATTGGGGCACCGAGCCTATTCGCTGCAGATTTCTTTCGATGTGTGTGGATGTGTGCAGATGGGGGTTGTGCCCCAATGCTGGCGCGCACGAAGATCAGGACGCAAATCCGTGTCGTTGAATTTGCGCGTGTGTATCCCGCAGGTGATGCATCGAGCTATGCTGAGGCTCTGAGTCGGAAAGCTGACTCGCGGTGGTAGGGGCGCCGTGGACTTTACTTACGAGACAACGGACCTCCGTGCGCTCTGCCTGCGAAAGCAGGCGGCGGTGAAAGCATTCGGCGAAGCGGCAGCCGCAGCTGTGTTTGCTCGCTTGGCGGATATCGCTGCCTGCCCATCGCTTGCTGATCTGTTCGAGCTGTTTCCCGAAGATCTCGCCGTGTGTGACGACGTGGTGACGATGCGAGTGCAGCCAGAACTGCTACTGCGATTTAAGCCTGGGCACGTGAAGCCGCGTCGCTTGGAAAATGGTCAACATGACTGGTCAGAAATCGCGCGAGTCAGAATCGTTTTCGTGGGGGCGGACGTTGCTTAGATCAGACCATCGACCTGACTGGCTTTCGAATCCGTCCGATACCATCACGACGTTGATGGAGCGAAAAAGAACTACTGCAAAGCAGCTAGCCGGTGAAATGGATGTCGACCGTGAGACGATGCGGAAGCTTCTATTGGGCGTTCTGCCGATCGATCGCGAGAAGGCGGCGTTACTCTCGAAGTGCCTGGGCGGATCGGATCAATTTTGGCTGGCTAGAGAAAAGCAGTACCGCGAACAGCTGGAGTTGCTTGCTGCCGATATCGACCGAGTTGAGGCAGCGGCTTGGCTCAAATCACTGCCGCTGAAACAGATGATGGAAGAGGGTTGGATCAAGTCTGGTTCGAACACCGAAGAAAATGTCCGAGCGGCGATGGGCTTTTTCAATGTGTCCGGCCCCGCAGAATGGCAGAGCCAATATTCTCATCTTACCCAAGCTTATGCCTTTAGGACGTCGCCGACATTCGAATCCAAGATCGGAGCGCTAGCTGCCTGGCTGAGGCGGGGAGAGGCCGAGGCGCGGCTGGTTTCCTGTGCGCCCTTCGATGCGGAAGGCTTCAAGGCGATCATGCCTGAGCTTAGAAAGTTGACGCGATCGAAATCGCCCGAAAACTTCATACCAAAACTACAGGCGATGTGTGCTTTGCACGGTGTCGCTGTAGTGTTCGTGCGGCCACCCGTTGGCTGTCGCGCGAGCGGCGCAAGCAGAAAGCTCGACGCCGACAAGGCTATGATCGTTCTCAGTTTCCGTTACCTTTCGGACGACCATTTCTGGTTCACGTTGTTTCATGAAGCGGGGCATCTCATCCTGCATCCTGCGCAAGACACATTCGTGGATGGAGAAGAATTCGACAGCGATCCGCGTGAAGACGAAGCAAACGAGTTTTCAAGCAACATATTGATCCCCAACGATTACATGGGGGCGCTGATGGAGCTGCCGGCTCGCAGTAACACTATCATACGTTTTGCGTTGTCGATCGGCACGTCGCCAGGAGTGGTGGTGGGCCAAATGCAACATCGCAAGCGGCTCACTTCTCAGCAGATGAACGGACTTAAGCGACGCTATTCTTGGGATCGCATTGCGGAGGTACTTGCTACCCAGTGAAGTGCACAAACTTCGTTGGACTCTTCTGCCAGTTGCAGAGCGAGTCTTCCATGACTTGCATACCGACGCCCAAATCAGTCCCCAAATCCAACACCCATCCGTCGATCAATTTATCACTCGCGCGGTTTTCCGCGTTGCCGAGGAAGAGCAGGCGAGCGCCGCGCTTCGGTCCGGTTGCATCGACAAGATAAGCCGATCCCGGTTCAATCGGAGCCAGATCAAGTCGCCCAACCAAGGCCAAAAAATCGAACTTCGCCAAACGACCAAATCTCGCAACGTTCATAGACCGATAGAACTGGTCAAAAATGTTGTGCGGGTCGTTGCCACCGGCGGCAACAAGCGAATTCACTAATTGGCGATGCGATCGTGTCGGACCAATCCAGCTAATGTAACTTGCCACAACCGAAGCTGTCCCTTTGCCCGGACTGTCTTTCAGTGTTTCGTATTTGCGATGGTTTCCAAAAGCGCCGCCCACTAGGCTCTCATGCTTGACCAACCACGCGGCAAACGCGTCAGGGTCGGAGCTTGTTCGATCCCAGGTCCAAAGCTGCACCCCCAAACCTGAGTATACATCCCGGAGCCTCGTCCATCCGGTCTTTCCATGTTTACCGAAGTGGATCGAAAGAAAGAGAATCCAAAATGCCTCGTCGATGTCTCCCGACTGAGCATGCCACAGCGCGGCGAGCTCTGGATCGAACATGGAGTCGCCGGGGTCAGTTCGTCTTTGTGAGATCGGCCGAGACTTCAGAATACGGGTATAGTCAAGCCGCCTCAGGCTCGCGATCATCTGCCAGGCCAAGGCATCAACGGTCTCGGGTCTAGAAATCCCAGGCAATGGTCGCCTCTTCGAAGAGAAGGCAGCCAAGGCGAGTTTAAGCTCTTTGGCGCGTAAGGAGCGGGTTGGCCACAATGCGTGCGTCCTCAGTCGAATGGCAATTCGTATTGAGCGGGCGCTGCCACTTGACGAGGCTTCTTCCGCTTCTGTGAGTCGACATACATCGCGTACTCGACGTTCGCAATTTGCCTGCCGATGTTTGAAATCTCGGTCTTGTTGCCGGTTGATGCGAATATCCTCAGCAGGCGGACAATATCGCCCCAGTACGGATCTAGGCCACTGACGCTCGCGGGAAGGCTCAAGCCATTGCGGATGCGCCGCTCGGCATCCTGCACGATCGCCAGCTGCTTCCAAGGGTTGCCTTGAGGCATCTTTGGCATCGAAACAATTGCCTGCACGCCTTCGGCCAAATACTGCTCGGCTTGCTCAACATACTCCTCGTAAAGGTGGAGGCTGCCGGCAAAATGGCGATAGCGACCTAGCCCTACGCCAAGGGTGCGAGCGACGATCTCTTGCAGCATAGTAAAGCAGAATATGTCATGCGGCAGGCCATACCAGGCATCATTGGAACGCATGGTGACGATCAGGTTCAGGCGCCTGCTTCTGACAAAGAACTGCAGCGTCGTGGTGCAGGGAATTTCCTTGTAAGAACCAACCAAATCAGCTGCGTCGAATAGCTGAATCACAGCACGCCGAGAGTTTCCGTTGGCCTTGAGCTTTTCAATCACATTCTGGATTTGGTTCACGCCGCGGTGATTAAATAGTCTAGCGCCATAACCTCCGTGAACGGTGACACCGTCGTCACTTTCTTGAACGTAACGAGGTAGATAGTGCTGTATGAAATCCAATTGATTGCTGCGTGAAAGGTACCAAAGCAGTTCGCCCAGCCCGGTATACAAACACGAGCGCGTCTCGCTGCGGCTAACGCGCGATCTCGGGTGCGTTAGCTCAATTAGCGCCCCCAAAATTTCTCGCGTGTGTCCACGCGATGCCACGGGACGATTGCGGCTGCGGATTATGCGAGGATAGGTCTTACGTAAAATGTCGTCTAGCGTTTGTCCAACCACGCGCATGTAAGACAGACCCGCCTGATGTCCCTCTCAACACTTATAGTGAGTCGTGGAAACAAATATGCGGCCTCGGGCAAGTACCGTTACGGAAGTCCAAAGCCCTGTATGGCTGATCTAGCATGAGACCGAGCCAGCTGCATTTATAATGGCGAGGCTGTTCTCGTATCAATTTCTAGTTTGATGGAAAACTTGGTCCGGTAGGCGCGCTGAAGAGATGAACGCTTCAGGTCAACCTTTTGAAGACAAATACGAGCGAGCGGGAAGGATCGTCGATCGACTGCCGACGCGTCAGAGTACCATCGCTGGCTACATCCATACGATGGCGGATGCTTCAACTCCGGCAAAACGACAAGCTTGGTTGAGCGCATCGGGAAGAATTGAAGAACTGTCCGAAGCGGTCGCCCGCGAGAAATCGACCTTGATTAGAATGTGGGCCAGCGATGCTGCCCTAGGCGCTGGAGAGCTGGATCGAGCGCTGGCCGTGTACCCGAGAGCGGCGACACTGGCGCGTCGATCCATGGCAGCTTCCAAAATCCTGTCGATGAAGTTGGCGATCGGCCTAACGGTTGATGGGGCAGACCTTCTCGCACTTTATGGGCCGCGTGTTACGAAGTTTGGCCGCGAAAACATTGAGGCTATAAGGACGTTTCTCGATGTTCGGTTGAAAGCTTTGCAAGCGCACGAGAGACCCGGCCTGTTGTTGGAATGGGCAGACTCCAGTCACGAGCTGGTTCAAGGCTACTCGCTTTTCCATGGACGCCGGGGCGTCTCTTGCAAGCCGCCTCGGGGCCTGACATTCGATTTGTCACCGACGAACCAAGCTGAGGGCGTTGCCCTGATACGCGAGGCCGAGAATGCCTGTCGCGAGGAGCTGGGTGTGCCTCGAGTAGGGGAGGGTTGGGTTTCCGAGACGACACTCTACTACCAGCTCAAGGACGCATTCCCGGATGTTCAGGTGCAGCGCCATGCATCACCCGCATGGCTTGGTCGACAACATCTCGATGTGTTCTTTCCCGAGCTGTCTGTTGGGGTTGAGTATCAGGGACTGCAACACGATCAGCCGGTCGCTTTCTTTGGAGGCGCGGACGCCTTCACAAAGAATCAAAAGCGAGACCGTTCCAAGAAGATGAAATGCTCGCGCAACGGCGTCCGCATTGTCTATGTCCGCGAGGGCTACCTTTTGTCAGACGTGATTGCCCAGATCAGATCAGCTTGATCTTCACCTACGTGATGAATGGCAGATACGCGGGTTGAGCATCGGTCACCCATTGGGACGACATCGTCAGACTCTTTACTTATGTCAGTGACCCGGCCCCCTGAAATCCGGCCAGGGAATTGCAGAGTCCTCGATAAGGAGGATGCGATATGCGCAAGAGCCGGTTCTCAGAGGAACAGATCATCGGGATGTTGCGGGAGCACGAGGCGGGGGTGGCGACGGCCGACCTGTGCCGGAAGTATGGGCTCTCGTCGGCGACCTTCTACAAGTACAAGGCGAAGTTCGGCGGCATGACCGTGTCGGACGCGCAGCGGCTGCGGACGTTGGAGGGGGAGAACGGCAAGCTGAAGAAGCTGCTGGCCGAGGCGATGCTCGACAACGCGGTGTTGAAGGACTTGGCCTCAAAAAACTTCTGACGCCCGACGCCAAGCGGAAGGCCGTGCGGCACGCAATGGCGCAGCACGGCGTGAGCGAGCGGCGGGCGTGCAGCCTGGCGGAGCTGGACCGGTCCACGTTCCAGTACGAGAAGCGCGAGGGCGGAGACGAGGCCTTGCGCAAGCGCCTGCGGGAACTGGCGACGGAGCGCCGCCGGTTCGGCTACCGGCGTCTGGGCATCATGCTGGCGCGAGAAGGTCTCCAAGCCAACCATAAGAAGCTCTATCGGATCTACTCTGAGGAGCGGTTGACGGTGCGCCGCCGGCGGGGCCGCAAACGGGCCATGGGCACACGCCGGCCGATGCTTCTGCCCTCACGTGCCAACGAGCGCTGGAGCCTCGACTTCGTCTCGGACGCGCTGGCCGACAGTCGGCGCTTCAGGATGCTGTGCGTGGTCGACGACTACACGCGGGAAGCGCTGGCGGTGGTGGTCGATCTCTCTATCTCCGGGGTGCGGGTCGCGCGTGAGCTCGACCGCATCATCGCCCAGCGCGGCAAGCCCAGGATGGTCGTCTCCGACAATGGGACGGAGCTGACCAGTCATGCGATCTTCCGCTGGGCGCAGGAGCGGCAGATCGAATGGCACTACATCGCACCGGGCAAGCCGATGCAGAACGCCTTCGTCGAGAGCTTCAACGGCCGCCTGCGCGACGAATGCCTGAGCGAACATCTCTTCAACGGACTCGGCGAAGCCCGCCGGCTCATCGAAACATGGAGGCAGGACTACAACACGACACGCCCACACACATCGTTAGGCGGGCTGGCGCCGGCCGTCTTCGCACGCTGCGCCAGGCCCGCTTCGCTTGAGCTACGCCAGGGCTCCGCTCAGCGGGCCTTGAACACCGAACAACAACAGGAAAGAAAGGCGAACGGACTCTCGTAATCAACGGCCCGGATCAGGGGGCTGGGTCATCAGCCACACTGCGCACCAGGTTCAAGCGGGGAGGCTGCACGTGGCAAAGGGGAAAAAGGGCAACACTCTGGAGAAGTGGGAAGTAGCCGTTGTGAAGGCCATGCTGGCCAGCACGAGCTACAATGACCAGGACATTCTCGCACACTTCACGCGTCCAACGCGGTCGGTCAACCACCGAGCCATCGGCGAAATTCGGACAGGCAAGAAGCACAAGACCATCAAGCCGGCGTCCGATGGTGAGCTTGAGGCCTTTCTGTCAACTTGGCCTGACGTCGATCCGCAGACCGGATTGAGCCTTCGCGGCGACGAACTTCTGATCAAGGCGCGGGAGGCCATGATCGGCGCGGTCCACTCGTTCAACGGCGCAGGTTTGACGTTTCGGTCTGAGATTTTCATTTGTACGGCCATGATCGCATGGACCTACCTGTTACATGCTTGGTTCCGGCGTGAAGGCATTGACTACCGTTACAAGAAAAATGGCGCGGTCCTGACGACACCACAGGGCGCTGATAAATACTGGGAACTCGGCTATTGCCTGAAACACAACAAGTGCCCGATCGATGATGGGGCCGTTCGAAATCTCGAATTTCTTCTCGAGATTCGGCACGAGATCGAACACAGGTCGACCAGTCGCATCGACGACGCACTCAGCGCCAAGCTGCAGGCTTGCTGCATCAATTTCAATGAAGCGATCAAGCAGCACTTCGGGTTGCAGTATGGGCTAGAGAAGCGACTGCCGATCGCGCTTCAGTTTGTGACGTTCGGCTCGGATCAGCGGGCCCTATTGAAGAAGGCGAGTTCGCTTCCTGCCAACATCGAAACCATGATGACCGAGTTTCACAAAGGGATGACGCCGGAACAGCAAGCGGACCCTGCCTTTGCCTATCGCGTTGCGTTTATTCCCAAACTTGGAAGCAGGGCGTCGAATGCTGGTTGCGATTGAGTTTGTGAAGCCGGATTCTGCAGAAGGGGTGGAAATCTCGAAGGTTCTGCTGAAGCAGGTCGACAAGCCGCGTTTCACCACAACCCATCTCGTCGATACCATGAAGGCTGAGGGATTCCCGCGCTTCACCAAGAACGCGCATACCGCTCTGTGGAAGGCTCTCGACGCGAAAAAGCCGGACAAACCCTTTGGCAAGGCCGGGCTTCACAAGGGTTCGTGGGAGTGGTTTGAGCCGTGGATGGATCGGGTGCGAGCGCACTGCCAAGAAAATGCTGAACGCTACGCATAGCGCGCTGCAACGCGCTCAGCGGCGTCAGTGTTCCCCGGCGCGGCCATCCTGAGCGGAAAGCACAGTTGCGCTGATGCGCCGGGAGTATTGGCCGCTCTAGAATTGTGCGCGTCGGGCAACAATCACAGTGATCCTCTTGCCCGACTCAACCTTGATAGTCGGGGCGATCGTTAAGCTCCGATCCACCACGCGATTCGTGACGATACTGGCGGTACGTTGAACACCGTCGTTGATTGCTTGCTCGATCGGGTCGCGCGCGAAGACGCCAACGCCGCCGTAAGTCAGCTGCGGGTCCTCGGTTGAGGCAACGCCTATGTTGATCATGGTCCCAAGCGCGGCAGCGCCGAACACGTCCCACCAATGGTTGTCCACTTTGCCTGCGACGCCGGCCGCGCCCGACGGGTCGAGGGCGGCTTCGTCGAGTGCGATTTCGTCGCCATTGGGCATGATGATCCGCGACCACAAAATCGCTAAGCGGCTCTGACCATAGCGTGTGCTGGATTTGTAGTCGCCAATAAGACGGGCGCCTTGCGGGATCAGCAGGATGCGGCCAGTGGCGCTATCGTAAACTGCCTGGGTGATCTGCGCGATCACAGGGCCGGGCATTTCCGAATTGAGCTCGGTAACGAGACTGGCCGCGATGACAGCGCCGGGGAAGAGGGCGCGCTGCGCGTACGTGTCTGGCGGTTGAGGTGCTTCGGGCGCTTGCCGGATGCGCGTCATTTGATCGAGAGCGGCGGTAGGCGGTTGCGCAGCGGGAGCAGGCGCCGCTTTCGGTTCTTGGCGAAGAGAGAAGAATAACTGCGAGCGTTCGGCGAGTTGTGCTTCCGCGATGCCGGGATCGGCTGACGGTTCAGGTGAGTAGGACGGCGTTTTCGACCAATCATCAGCGATCGGTTCCGTGATTGGAGCCGATGTTGACGCAAAGGCGGCTACATCGCCGGCGAGGGGTGGCCCCAGAACCGGCGGCTGTGCTGGACTGCGCGTGGCTTGCTGCATTGCTGCCTCTTCATAGGAGACAGGCAAGTTTCGGACGGCGCCCTGGCCGATTTCGGACCGAGCTGGTGCAGACATCATTGGCTTCGCATCTGCAGGCTTGCGAGAGGGATCTGGCGACAGGCTGCCCGTCGCCAGAACGAGTATGGTGGCGACGCCACCGCCAGCTGCAATCAAGATGGCTGGTTTATTGAGCCCCTTGGCGCCCGGTCCCTTGATACGGATCTCCGTCAGGGTAGGCGGCGCAATGGGAGGCTTCGGAGGAACAGGTTCCTCCTGATCGGCCCCCTGAATCGGTGGAGTGCCATCAGCCACGCGCGCCTCCCTTCGCGACAGGCGTCTGGCGTTCGATGCGGACCGTCTTGGCATTCCAGCCGGTTCCGAGTTTCAGCTCCGCTTTCGTGAAGAGCCGATCGACGACGTAGTAATTGCCTTGAAGCCGGTAGTTGACGACTTCGAGGCCCTGGTCGCCGATTACGAAGAGCGGCGGAGCTTCCATGGTCCGGATCTTCTCGGGCATCTCGATGAAGACCTGTTGGCCGTCGTCGAAAGCCGATAGTGGACGCCAGTCCGGCTTGTCGCCATCAATGCGGTAGCGCAGGTTCAGCTTCTCGGGCGTGAAGGCTGGCGCGGTGGCTGCCGTGGACGCTGGCGCAGGAGCCGGATTGTTCGCCAGCATCATATCCTTCGGATAGCGCCACGATACAGACGCCATTGAAGGCCCAGTCACACTCTTCAACTCGACATGGTACACGCGGCGGTCCGTCATGATGACAAGATTGGTTGCAAGCGCGGCTGCGTTTGGTTTGACGAGCACATGGGCCTGTCCGGTTGGACCTGCACCGGATTGCGCGTCGCCTACGATCCAGCGCGTCGTGTCGCCGGCAGATACCGAGAGTAGTGCTTCGCCGGGTTCAAGCGCTATGTCGGTGATGCGCTGCGGCGCCGCCTGGATCGCGTAGAGTGCGCCGCGCTCATAAGCAAACTCATGCAGCGCCCCGACGAGGCTGGCGTCTGCAGGACCACGGATCGCGGACTCATTGGTTTGCGCGACGTTCTTTGCCTTTTGCGCTGTGGCAGGCGTGGCGAAGGGGAGGGCCAGCAGGCTGGCAGCGAGAAGAGTAGAGCATTTCATTGTTGAAGATCCCGAGACCAGGTGAAGCCATGTACATAGAGGCCGAGCGGGTTCTTGGAGAGCCGCTCGGGTGTTGAGGGTGGATCGATGACAATGGTCGCAACGCCGGTGTAGCGCTCGACATCGATCAGCGAGCCATTGGCGTAGGTCGACTCGCGCCAGCGTAGCTGGAACGAGGTCGGGCTGGCGCGAACAACGGACAGCACCTCGACCGAGACCGTTCTTGAGCCGATCTTGGAGAACGGATCGTCATCGACGGCGATCGTGTTGAGGACCTGCGCGCCGCCCTGCGTCGCCCAGTCATACGCGCGCAGCCAGTTCTGCCGGACGACAATCGGATCAGATGGAAGGCCGCGAACCATTTCGATGAAGCGGGCCAGATGCCAGGAGAGCTGGGCGTCGCTCGGCTCGTAGGCCGACGTGGCGGGGCCTACGAGCCGCGCTTCGCCATTATCGTTGGCTTCAATCACAAACGGGACGGCAGCTGGGCGAAGGGCAAGTGCGATGACACCAGCGGTCAGGGCTGCGGACAATCCCAGCGCGCAGAACGCAGCCGTGCGCCAGGTTTTGGCATGGGCCTGCGCCGAGCCCATCCGATGGTCCCAGAGCTGCTGAGCTTCGCGATAGGGTGTTTCGGGTTCAGGCGTTCGGGAGAGGCGCGAGGACCGCCCGCCCCAGGATGACACGGAGAACAAGGGCTCAGTCCTTCTGCTTGAGATTGGGGCCTTCGGACGCGCCGCCGCCATCGCCCGAACCGATCGCGTGGGCGGCGACCATCACGCCCTCACGCACCGCCTGCGTCTGGCGGAAGCGCTTGGCCCATGGCGGCTGTTCCGTAGCGGACTGGCTGCCTGGAGATGTAGATGCACCGGCGGCGGGGGCTGACGTCGATACGGCGCCGGCTGACAACGACACGGCTCTTGCGCCCGACGAGGCCTGGGCGCGGAAGTGGCTACTGACGCGGCCTGCAGCCTGACGGACACCGCCCGCGGCAGCCGTGCCCAGTCCGACAGCTGCATTGAGCGGGGCAGCAGCAGGTCCTGACAGGCTGGTGCGCATCGCGCCGATGGTCGTGGCGGCACGCAAACCGCCACCCGAAGACGCGGCGCTGTTGGCGGCAGCGCGGCCGGCGCCAATCAGGGCACCACCTACGGCGCGGCCCGCGACCAGTGCGCCGGCGCCCGCTGCCCCGACGCCCATCGTCGTGCCAACCGCAGCGCCAGCCGAGAGCTGGGGTGCGCCGGAGACGAGGCCGGCAGCGATGCGGGGGCAGAAGATCGCAAGACCCATCAGGGTGAGCGCGCCGAGTACCACGGCAAAAGCCTGCTCGATGGTTATGTCGGTCGGGTCCAGCGCCTCACGCAGCGTCTGGAACATGGTCGATCCGATGCCGATCACGATCGCAATCACCAGCACCTTGATGCCGGACGAGATGACGTTCCCGAGAACACGCTCGGCGAGAAAGGTGGTCTGGCGCCAGAAGGCGAAGGGAACAAGCACGAAGCCCGCCAGCGTCGTCAGCTTGAACTCGACGATCAGGACGAACAGCTGGATCGCGAGCACGAAGAACGAGGCGATGACGATGATGCCGCCAATCGTAAGGAGAATGATCTCCGAGATGTTCGCGAAGAACTCGATCGGGCCCGGCGCAATCTCCCCGATATGATCGAAGATGGGCTGGGAAGCTGACAGACCTTCGGCGGCAACGAAGCCTGGCTGCATGAGCGTTTCGGGCCCGAAGCCTGCGGCCGACGCGTTGAGGCCAAGACGCGCGAAACTGTCGAAGACAATCGTCGACAGCATGGCGAAGTTGCCGAAGATGAAAGCGAACGCGCCGACATAGAGCGTCTTCTTGACCAGGCTCTGGAGGATGTCGGTGTTTGCGCCCCAGGCCCAGAACAGAGCAGCCAGCGTCACGTCGATGACGATCAGGATGGCGACGAGGGAGGTTACATCGCCGGCAATGAGGCCGAAGCCAGAATCGATGTAGGTGATGAAAGTCGCGAGAAACCCGTCAATGGCGGAAAAGTCGTTCATGCTTGCGGTCCCCCTCGGCCCTGCTGACTATTGCCAGGGCCGCGCGCCGCTGTGCGCGGTGCGGGCGTTTCCGAAGAAGTGGTCGTGCTGGGCGCGGGCCTGTGCGCGCACCTCCATCTCGCGCGCCCGCTCAAGTGCGTCAGCGCGCGACTCTGCGACCAGAAGCGATTGCAGGCGCATCGCCTGCTGAGCCTGGAAGGAGAGCAGCTCGTTGGTTGCCTGCTGAGCGGCGAGGGCGCCGGTCGCGCTGGCGCTTGCCTCGCTGAGCGATTGCAGGATGCCGGCTTCGGCGCGCAACTGTTCGGTTACCCGCGCCTGGACGACCAGTGACGTCTGCAGGGCGGAGCGTGCAGCGTCGATCTGGTTGGCGGCGCTGGCCGCACGCGCGGCCAGGGTTGTCCCCCGGTATTCGCCGGAATAGAGCGAGGTCAGGGCATCACGTGTTGCGTTGACACTGAGCGCCAGACCGCGCGCCTCATTGATAAGCGTATCCATCTCACGCAGCTGCGCCATGATCTCGGGCGCGAACGTGTCGCCGAGCCGGGTCAGGTTGCGCGCGTCGTTCTCGAGCTGGCGGATCTGGTTGGTGATCTGTGTCACCTGGTTGTTGACCTGCTGGAGCGCGCGGGCGGCTGTGTTCGCGTTGTGGATTAGGTTGGTGGGGTCGATCACCGTCATCTGTGCGAGAGATAGCGGGGTGACGGGTCCGACCGCGGTAAAGCCGAGCAGGATGAAGAACAGGGCTGAATGGCGGCGGGACATCAGACAGTCTCCAGTGCGCGGGTCTTGGCGTAGGAAGGCGGTTCGGGCCGGTCGAGCGCGTCGAGCACCCAGGCGAGCTGACGGGCGCGGAGAAGGCGACGCCAGAAAGGCTGGACGTTAGATTGGTTTTCGAGACGTGAGATGAGATCGCGCGTCGCTGGATCCGAAGCTGCGCAGACAGCCAGGGCGACGGGACCAAGCGCCAGTTCAAAGAGACGACGACCCAGCGGGCTGGCATAATAATAGTCGCGCTTGCGCTGGGCAGTGGCGATGAGGTCGATCTCTGTCTCATTGAGACCGAAGCGCTCATAGGCGGTGCGTTGTTGTGGCTCGAAAGCGCGCTCGTTCGGCAGGTAGATCCGCGTCGGGCAGGATTCGATCAGGGTCGGCGCAATATCGCTGTCGGCGATGTCGGCCAGCGACTGCGTGGCGAAAACCACAGCAACGTTCTTCTTGCGCAGGGTCTTGAGCCAGTCGCGGATGCGTGCTGCAAACAGGGGCGAGTCAAGGAACAGCCAGGCCTCATCCAGCACCAGCAGCGTCGGCCGCCCATCGAAACGGGCCTCCAACCTGTCGAACAGATGCAGCAGGGCAGGTGCGGCCGCCTTGGGCCGGCTCATGATCTCTTCCATTTCGAAGAGAACCGCATCGCCAAGGCTTAGCTTGTCCTGATCGCCATCGAAGATCGCGCCATAGGCGCCGTCCTGGCAGTAAGGCAGGAGTGCTGACTGCAGCGCGGCATCCTGCACCAGATAGCGCAGGCCCGTCATGTGGTGCTGACCTCGCGGCGCAGAGGCAAGACTCCCAAGCGCTGACCACAAGAGGTCCTGGATCTCCGGCGAAGGCGTTACGCCCTCCTGAGCAATCAGCGCCATGATCCAGTCGAGCGCGCGCGAGCGGGCAGCGGGGACGTCAATATCGGCCAGAGGCTGGAAAGGCGCGACGCTTGGCGATCCGAGATCGATTGTTGTCCCGCCCATGCCGAGAATAGCTGCGCGCGAGGAACCGCCCTTGTCGAAGACGAATACCTGCGCGTCCGGAAAGCGGCGCCACTGCAGGGCGAGGAAGGACAGCAATACGGATTTGCCCGCCCCGGTCGGACCGACGACCATTGTGTGGCCGACATCACCGACATGCAGATCGAGCCGGAACGGCGTCGACCCGTTCGTGCGCGCCACCGACAAAGGCGGCGCGTCGAGATGCCGGTTCCACGGCTCTCCCGCCCAGGCCGTCGAGAGCGGGGCGATATGGGCGAGGTTGAGCGTCGACACCATCGGGTGGCGAACATTGGCCCACGCATGGCCCGCAAGACTGGACAGCCAGGCTTCGACTGCATTCAGCGTTTCAGCGACGGTGACAAAGCCGCGGGCCGCGATCAGGCGTTCGACGTGTCGTAGCTTCTCGTCAGCCTCTTCGGATGTTGCCCCCATGACAACGAGCGTGGACGTCAGGAAACCAAACCCGATCAGTTCGGACCCGACCTCCTGAAGCGCCGCGTCAACTTCCTCGGTCTTGGCGATGGCATCCGGGTTGGAGAAGGTGGCTTGCTCCTTGGTCAACATCTCCTTGACCAGCGCGCCCAGCGATTTGTGTTTCGAGAACCAGAGACGCCGCCATTTGGTGAGCTCGCGCTCCGACTCGTCGCGGTCGAGGCAGAGGAACCGCGTCATCCAGCGATAGGTCATCGCGCAGGCATTGAGGTCGTCGAGGACCCCCGGATGCGTGAAGGGCGGGAAGCCCTTGATGGTCAGGAGCCGCAGGTGGTGGTGTCCCAGCATCGGCGCGACGCCGCCGACCAGGGGGGCGTCACACAGCAAGCTGTCGAGAAAGGCAGAGCTGGCGGGCGCACGAACCTCAGTCCGGCGCGGCGAGACGAGTCCCTTGAGGTAGGTTAGCGTCTCGTCATCATCGAGCTTGTGGAAATCGGCGACGAGGCCGGCGAACAGACCAAAAGCCTGGTCGATACTCCGCTGGAAAGTTTCAAGCGCATCGCGCGCAACCTGGCCATCCAGCGCGGCCTTGTCCTTGAGCGTCCGCCTGGTGGGCTTCTGCGGTTTTGACGTCGCCTTCGCATCGACATTGAAGAAAAATGCGGACGCCTTGCGGCTCGAGTCTGGGGCAGGGGTCCATTGCAAGGTCAGATGGTGGACCGTCTCGAACTGTGTGCCGGCCTGCTCGAAGGCAGCGGCGCGCTCCGAGTCGATCAGGCGCGAGAGATCGTCTTCGAAAGCGCCATCGGGATAGTCGTTCAGCTCACGGCGATCAGCTTCAATGTAGATCGCCCAGCCGCGTCCGAGCCTGCGGAACACATTGTTGGCGCGGGCCGTGAACGAGACCAGCTCTTCGGGCGTGGATGATCTGACATCCGGACCGCGGAAGCGCGCTGTCGCCTGGAAGGAGCCATCCTTGTTGAGGATGATCCCCGGTCCAACGAGAATCGCCCATGGCAGGAAGTCTTCCAGCCGGTTGGGGACATGGGTGTAAGGGGCAAAGCTCAGCATTAGGCGCGTCCAGTTCAGATTTCCAGTCGGTTCGGAACGCGCATCGCGCGCTTCAGCACGTCCATGACGTCGGCATCTCTGCGGGCGAGGAGGACGCCGATGACGTGTCCCACGACGCCCAGGATCACCCCCGCGATCGGCGCGCCAGCGAAGGCAACCACCGCCGCCAGCGTGCCGTTGAGGATCGCGTAAGGCCGGGGCGCTCCCCCCATAAGCAAGGGTTGAGTCAGCGCCTGGCGAACAGGCGCGTAGAATCCCGGAACGTCGTGAGGATCACGCATCTGGCCGCCCCCCTAGTCGATGACCGCGCCGCCGCCGCCAACGAGCGGCAGGAAGAAGCTGGCAGCCGCAAAGGCGATCGCGAGCCCGAAAAGGATCTGGAGGAGCTTCTTGAACCCTTGGCCGACATCGCCGAAGGCGAGCGTCAGTCCGGTCGCGACGATGATCAGGATCGAGATGACCCGTGCGACAGGTCCCGTGATGGAATCTGCAACCGCGGTGAGGGGTCCCTCCCACGGCATGGCGCCGCCAGCGCCACCACCGACAGCGGCATGGGCAGCTCCCGTGGCCAGCAGGGCGAGGGTAAGCGCAAGCGATAGACGGACGCCTGAGCGAAGTGCAGATGATGGCTTCATGGTTCAACTCCAGTTGAAGATCGATGCGCGTTCCCCCCTCGCGCCTTGGGGTTCTGCGCGTCCGGTGATTTCGGAGCGTAGATTTCGGTGATGCGGCGGCCTGCGGGGCCGCCGCGCTCGATGAAGACGACAAGGTCGACAGCCTCGGAGATCAGGGCGGTCGGTGGCGTCTCGCAGACTTCCATCGTCAGTTGTTCGAGGCGTCCAAGAGCAGCACGCGCCGAATTGGCATGCAGCGTCGCGATCCCGCCAGGATGGCCGGTGTTCCACGCCTTCAGGAGATCGAGGGCTTCGGCCCCCCGGACTTCGCCAACGATGATGCGGTCGGGCCGAAGGCGAAGTGTCGATCGCACGAGGTCGGACAGGGACACGCTGCCAGGCTGTGTCCGGAGGGCGACCACATCTTCCGCCGCGCACTGGAGTTCGCGCGTGTCCTCCAGGATGACGACACGTTCTCCAAGGCCTGCCACCTCGTGGAGGAGGGCGTTGGTCAACGTTGTCTTTCCCGATCCCGTCCCGCCCGCAACAATGATGTTAGCATGGGCCGAGATTGCGTGGCGTAGCGCAGCGGCTTGCTCTTCTGTGACGACGCCGGCCGTAACGTACTCGCTCAGCGTGAACACGCGCCCCGCCGGCTTCCGGATCGCGAAGCAGGGTCCGCGCACAACCGGCGGCAGGATGCCCTCGAAGCGCTCGCCACGCGGCGGGAGTTCAGCCGATACTATGGGTTTGTCGCGGGTAGCTTCTGCGCCGGTAAGTGTCGCCACCAAGCGTATGACGCGTTCGATTTCAACAGCATCGAGGTGATGCTCGGTGGGGAGGCGTCCCTTGCCGACCTGCTCGACCCAGAGGCGGCCATCCGGGTTCGCGATAACCTCGATCGTGTCAGCGGCGTCGAGCATGGCCGCTACGGACGGTCCCAGCGCGGTCGCCAGCATGGCAAGGCCACGTGCAGGATCGTGCGCGAAGGCGGCGGATGCGCTCATTCGGCCGCCACTCCTGTCGACTGGGATGTCTTGGACTGGGAGGATGCAGACTGAGTGGCATCGGCGGCATGAGCGCCAGCAAGCGTCTCCCGCCAGAAGCTTCGGCCATCGGCAAGACGCGTCGTGATGGCTTTCAGGATGTTGCGGAAGCGATCGGCGCCACGGGCGTTGATGGCAGTGAGCTGAGTTTCTGGGATTTCAGGCGCAACGCTCATTGCAAAGCGGGTTGCGTGCGCAGTGAGCTCGAAATGGCTCTCGACGCCTTTCTCGATGACCCCGAGACGGCGCATGATCTGTTCGAACCTGCGCATGATCGCTGCATGTTCAACCTCGCGGCCGTGGTCCGACAGGCGCCTGGTGACAGCGTCCTCGATGATGTCGGACATGCTGCGGTTTTCGGCGGCGGCATAACGCTTCAGCGTGTCAGCCGTGTCGGGGGTCACATAGACGCTGATCTTGATGCGGGCCATGGCGGTCAGTGTCCCGATTCAAATGCATCGGGGTCGAGGCCGAACTGAACCCGGATCGGATCAGCGAGGGTCAACGTGTCGAGATCAGGCGCAGGTTCGGTCGGCGTCTGCACCGGCGTTTGTGCTGCAGGGTTCGCAGCAGACTGGGCGGAGAAGTCGAACGCCTTCTGGTGGGCATCAGCGCTGCGCCGGGTCGACTTGGCCGGTGCGGGACGTGTGGACTGCACGAGCGGCCGGGGTTGCGGCTTCTCCGCCGGGGATGGCGGTGCAACAAGGCCATCCCACGAGGTTGCGATGCCAGGTCCACGCGGGAGATCGATCTCGACCGCCGGCCGCACGCGCGCTTTGAAGACGGGCTCGCTGAAGTAGCGGATCTTCTTCGCCCGTATGGGCGGCGCGCCGCCTGTCATCACCAGCGCATCAGAGGGCGGGAGCTGCATGATCTCGCCGGGCGTGAGGAGGGCACGCGGCACTTCCTGGCGCGAAACCATCGTGTGACCCAGCCATGGCGCCATGCGCGATCCCGCATAGTTCATCTGGGCGCGGGTTTCGGTCGTCACGCCGAGCATGTCGGAGATGCGCTTGGCTGTCCGTTCGTCGTTGCAGGCAAAGGCAACGCGCACATGGGCGTTGTCGAGAATAGACGAGTGTTCGCCGTAAGCCTGTGCAATCTGGTTCAGCGATTGTGCGACCAGACAGGCCTTGATGCGGTAGCCGCGGATGTAGGCGAGGGCGTGCTCGAAAAAATCTAGACGTCCCAGCTGCGGAAACTCATCCAGCATTAAAAGCACGCGCCGACCATTGGGGTTGTGCGAGGCGATCTCGGTCAGGCGCTTGAGGATCTGGTTAAGGACCAGACGCAGTAGCGGTTTGAGGCGGGAGAGTTGTTCAGGAGGGATGACAAGGTAGAGCGAGACCGGCCGTTCGCCGGTAATGATCTCTGCGATCGAGAAGTCAGAAACCTCTGTAGCAGCGGCAAGGACAGGATCGCGATAAAGGGTCAGGAATCCCAGCGCGGTGGACACAACGCCGGAGCGTTCTGCCTCCGCCATGTCGGTCAGCTGGCGGGCGCCGGCCGCCACGACAGGGTGGGGCAGGCCATCCTTGATCGGGCGGCGCAGCATCTGCTCGAAGAGGTCGGAGACCGGGCGATGGGGATCGGCCAGAAGCTCGGCGACCCGTGCGAGCGTCTTCCTTTCCTCGGCATAAAGCGTCCAGAGAATGACGGAGACAAGGAGCTCGAAAGCGCGGAGTTGCCAATGGCTGCGTGCCTGCAGGGCGCCCTCGGGATCAACGAGCATATCCGCAAGGACTTGCGTGTCGCGTACCTCGGCCTCGCCACGGCGGATTTCGGTTAGGGGGTTGTAGCGGTGTGCGCAGCCTTCCGTGGGTGCAAAACGGAAGACCGGCCCGAACGCCGCACGCAGTCCGGAGGTGACACTCCAGCCCTCGCCCTTGAGATCGAGGGCGATATAAGAGTGGCGCCACACAAGACCTGTTGGCAGGGATACGCCGACGCTCTTACCCGCGTTGGTCGGCGCCACCACGAGAACATGCTCATCGCCATCGTGGCGCAGGAGCTTATCCCCCCATGCTCCGAGGATAACGCCATCGCCGGAGAGCAGATTTAGCTTGGTGATGTCACGCTGTGTCGCCCAGCGCGCTGTTCCATAGGTGTCCGCGTTGTTGGACTCGCGCGCGCGCCACAGCGAGAAAGCGAAGGCCAGAAGTACGGAGCCGGCGGTGCCGATCAGGCAGATGAGTCCGGCGGCTTCGAAGATGTCGCGCGCATAGACATCGTAATAGTACCACCACAGGAGGAATTTCCACGGCGCGTACAGCCGGATGCTGAAGAGAGTTGCGTCGGGCGCTCCCAGTTGCGGCTGATGACCAAGCGCCTCGGCAGTCCACTGTGTTGCGATCGCCAGGCTTGCGACAAAGGCCAGCAACACGCAGATCAGCTGGCCCCAGTAAACACGGCCCGCGCTCATGGGAGCGCTCGCAACACATGCGCCGTTGCTACTGGTGCGATCACGCAAACGGCTTTTGCGGGCGCGCCCCTCTGACAGACACGCGAGCAATGAGCGCCGAAAAGAATGCTGGCTTGTCGAATGTGGCCGTTAAGTCTTCGGGGGTAACCCAAAAAAAAGCCTGCATGGCTCGGGCCTTGCTTGGCTAATTCCTTAACGCGGGGACGGCGCAGGCACATCACACACACTCAGTCAGTGGACTGACTATGTGTAGGCGATCGTGCATGGGGCCCGCTTCCGCAAAAAATCGACAAGGGTAGTCGAAAAGGGACGAACGTGGGTGGGATGAAACTGGATTGGGATCGGCTCAAGGTCTTTCAGACCGTGGCCGAAGAGGGCAGCATCAACGCGGCCGCACGGACCCTGTGCCTAAGCTATGGCAAGGTGTCAAAGGACCTAGAGGAGTTGGAGCGAACTCTGGGGCATCAGCTTTTCGATCGATCCAAGCGAGGCCTCGTGCCAACTATTGTGGGTGAGGACATACTGAAGACCGCACGCAACATGTCGGACTCGGTGCGCTCCATCATACAGCGGGCCAATGACCGCAATCCGGACCATCTTGTCATTTGCGCGCGGGATGGCATGGCGACTTACTGGCTCGCGCGCCAGCTGCCCACGTTGCTGAAGGCGCATCCGAACGTCCGTATCTTCCTCAAAGTCCTTCCGACAACACCTAATCTCATCGATGGCGACGCAGATATAGCGATCCAGTACGAGGCACCGTCCGCGCCCAACGTCATAGCAAAGCAGCTCGGCTGGCTTCACTACATTCTCTACGCGTCACCCGATTACATCGCGCATAACGGCGAGCCCAAGGCCCTTCCGGACCTTCACAACCACCAGTGCCTGCGACTGTCCGGCGAGGAGTATCAAGTTGAGCGGTGGCAGCCAGCCGCGTCAGCTTTTCGCGCCATTCTCCCCAACACTGTTGAGACCGATACAAGCTCTGTGCTTGTCGAAGCCTGCGCATCAGGAGGAGGCGTCGCCGTAATGCCAAGTTTTGTATCTGAATGCGAGCCGCGCCTTTCGGCGCTCACGGAGATCAAACCGCTGGCGAGCGTACAGTTCTGGTTGGCCTTTTCGGATCGGGCGCGCACTCACAAGGACAGCGAAGTCGTTCTTGATTGGATCAGAGCGTGCTTCGACCTGAAGCAACACGCCTGTTTCCGGGAGGTGTACCTTCCTCCCGCGCGAGGCGCCGATCTATCAGGTCGCGCGATGCTGTGAGCTGAAGCCCCGCCGTTCCTCCACTGGATCGCCATGACCGGCCAACAAAAATTCTTCTCTCGAAGCCAGATGCCCACTGTCGTCTGGATGGTGCTGACGGTCATCGGCGTCAGCTTGAGCCTATACGCCCCAAAGGCCCCCGCTTCCGCACGTTTGGTATGGAACACGTCGGCGAGCGCGCCGGCAGGTTTGTACGTTATCGATCACCGGGAATGGCGCGTGGGCGAGAGGGTAGCAATCGGCATGTCTGAAGAGCTAGCTACAACGCTCGATCAAGACGGTATTCTTCAGCGGGGGCGGTTGCTGATCAAACGAGCCGCAGCGGGAGAAGGGGACCGTGTTTGCCGAGAGGGCCTGGCAATCTCGATAAATGGGGAGTGGGTCGTTTCAGCAAAGTCCACGACCAGTGCGGGTAAGCCACTGCCGACCTGGCAGGGTTGCCGCACCTTATCGCCTGATGATGTGTTCCTCCTGGGCGATACGCCTAATTCCTACGATGGCCGTTATTTCGGGGTAACTGACGGAGCGGACATCGTCGGAGTTGTTTCGCTGGTGATTTCCTTTCCTGCCACCGCAGGAGCCGAACTAGCGTCGACGCTTTGATCGTAATAAGCGACGGGCCCGACGCGGCGCGTGGTCCGGTGCATTCGCCTCAACCCCGCCATCGCTTTACGGAACCCGAGTCCGCGATCGATCATGTAGCGCTCCATAAGTTCAGCTCGATGTTCCGGTTTTCCCAATGGTAGGCGTCTGCTTCGGATTCCGCGGCGTTGAGGAGCGCGTGCGGCGTTTAACATGCAGCTGCCCTATCGCGCCCTGATCGCATCGACTGCCCCTTCGTGTCCGCAACCGTCGAATGCGTTGCAAGGCCGCTTCGACGTCCCTTTGCAGTCGCGCGCCGCGGCGCGCCGTCAAGGGACGCTGCGCTCTTCGCCCTTGACGGCCGCGCCTCTCCGGCGTGCGCCTGACGCCGGGCCGTCAAAGCGGCCCCTGCCGCGCATCATGCGCGCCGGGAAAGCTCAAGGAGCCTTCCATGTCTTCGACCAACCTTCAAACAATCCCGCTGAACATGCTCGTCGTCTCGACGGTCAATGTTCGGAAGACTGATCGCAAGGCGGACATCCCCGCACTCGCGGCGTCAATCACCTCGCTCGGTCTTCTGCAGAATCTGTCGGTTGTCCCGACTAACGAGGGCAAGTTCACCGTGGTCGCCGGAGGCCGCCGGCTGGCCGCGCTTAAGATGCTGGCCAAGAGTGGGTCGATTGCCAAAGACTATCCCGTGCCGTGCAATGTCGTCGCTGAAGGACAGGCGGTAGAAACATCGCTTGCAGAGAACATTCATCGGGTTGCGATGGACCCGCTCGAAGAGTGCGAAGCGTTTAGCGCCCTCAGAGCGCAGAACATAGAAGCCGACGATATCGCGCGTCGGTTTGGTGTGACTGTCCGGCACGTCGAACAACGACTTGCTCTGGCAGACCTCTCACCACGTTTGAAAGCGGCCTGGAAGCGGAAGGACCTTTCGCTCGATGCCGCACGCGCATTCTGTCTGGTGCCAGATCACGTGCGTCAGGAGGCCGTGTTCAAGTCCATGGGAAAGCCGGTAACGCATGCAGGGTCGGTACGTGCGCGGTTGATGGAAGGTCAGATGCGCGCCTCAGATCGCCTCGTTCGCTTTGTCGGTCTCGACACCTACGAGACATCCGGCGGGTGTGTCAGGCGCGATCTCTTCGACTTAGAAAGCGTGTTCATCGAGAACCCCGCCCTTGTCGCCGAGCTCGCTGCAGCAAAAATTGCTGCTGCTGCTGCGGAATGGGTGGGCAAGGGGTGGGGCTGGGTCGAGTCCAACCTGGACGGCGGACGCCTAGAAGGCATCGCGCCTGGCCGGCTGCAGCCTGAGTGGCGCGATCCTACGCCCGACGAAGAGGTAAAGATGCAGCAGCTTCAGGAGCAGATCGATGCGCTGGACACAGCACTCGAAACGTCAAGCGTGGACGACGACCCGCGTTGGTCAGACCGGGATGATCTCGAAGCCGCATATGAGACGATCCGTCAATCCGCTCGCAGCTGGAATCCGGAGCTGATGAAATACGCAGGTGTTCTGGTGGGTGTCGATCACAGCGGCTCGCTGTTTGCAACCGAAGGGTTGATCCGCAAGGACGACCAGAAGCAAATTGAAGTGATGCGCCGTCGAGAACGAGAGTTGGTCGGCAAAGACAACGGCGAAAGTATGGAGGCAGCAAAGCCATGTTCCTCTCTGCCGAAATCACTGTCGCGCGAAATAACCTCTATACGGACGCGAGCGATACGAACTGAAATTGCAGGCGCTCCGGAGACTGCTCTTGCGGTCTGTGTCGCGGCGTTCGCGTGTCGTTTGGTCCGCCATACCAGCTTGGCGGGGATCAGCATCAGCGGGACCGATACGTTCGGCCAAACGGACGAAGAAAGGGCTTCTCTGGAAGAGCTTGAAGCAATCGTTGCAGATGAGCCGAGAGGACCTCTCGCATGGTGTCTACAACAGGACGCCAGCAAACTTCTCAGGCTTCTCGCGGGTCTTGTAGCTAGACAGATAGATTTGACGCATGAAGATGCTACCCCGATCGACCAGGAGCGTCAGACTATTGCTGACTTGCTAGCATCTGCTGTGTCGCTCGACATGACATCCTGCTGGGCTCCAGACGTCGAATTCTGGCTTCGCTTGCCAAAGGCGAGGCTGCTCGAAGAGTATGAGCAGTCACCCGGTATGCAGAAGCTCACTGATCGGTCACGCGCGGAGAAGCTGACCGCAGCAGCTAAGATGAAGAAGGGTGCACTAGCCGAACGTACCAATGAGGCGTGGCGCGGACAGGGCTATTTGCCAGAGCTACTAATCACACCTTTGGCCGCTGGTTCGCTAGCTACATGCCAAAGGACGCACATCGCGGCAGAATAAAGTATCCGGCCTCACCTGTGATGAGCAGGTGAGGCTTTGCTTCAATGCTCGCAGAGCGATGTTGTCTAAGAAGGCCGACTTTCCAGCGCTCAATGTCGCTGGCCAAATCCAAACGCTTGAGCTCAAGGTGCGCGCACGACCGCGAATTCAGGCTTGGTAGATCATGCAACGCGATTGCCTTCACTGTCGATGATAAGTTGCCCGTCTTCCTTGGCGAACGGGCCAAGTGGCCACTTCTCAAGAATATCGAGCACCACTTCACTCGGGCGGCAAAGGCGGACACCTTTTGGAGTGGCGACAATTGGACGGTTCACAAGGACCGGGTGAGCGACCATCGCGTCCAACAGCGCAGCGTCATCGACTGATGTGTCCAGCAGACCAAGATCTGCTGCGGGTGATTTCGTTGTACGGAGTGCGTCTCGCGCCGTCAGGCCTGCCGCCGCGAACAAAGCCTGTAGTTGCGGCTTGGTCCAACCCGTTTCGAGATATACGACAATAGTGGGCTCGTAGCCAGCCGCCCAAATGAGATCGTGGACGTTGCGGGAGGTGCCGCATTCTGGGTTGTGGTGGATCACGACCCTAAAGTCCGTGCTCATGATGTTTTGTCTTTCGGAACGAGAAATTCGCAAACGAGCCATGCCGCCAAAGCGCCGGCAGTCTGGCCCGTGATGAAGACTGGAACATCTTCAGGTCGAACACCCGAAAACGTGTCCGACATTGACCGAGCAATCGAGATTGCTGGATTGGCGAAGGACGTGCTCGCAGTCCACCAGTAGCCGGCCGTGATGGCGAGCGCGACAGCGGCAGCGACGGCCTCAGCGCGCCAGCGTGAAACAAGGAGGATTGTTGTTATCAACGTGAAAGTCGCAATAGCCTCGCTTAGGCCCTGCGCGAAGCCGGCCCGCGCGTGCATAGACGTCTGGATGATCGGTAGTTCGAACATCGCGTGCGCAAGCCAGGCGCCGAGAATGCACCCCACGATCTGCACAACGGCATAGCCGATTGCTTCGGAAGGGGAGAGAGCGCGCCGCATAACCATCACCAGGGTGACGGCCGGATTGAAATGGGCCCCGCTGATTGGCCCCAAGGCGGTGATGAGGACGAACAAGATGGCGGCGGTAGCCGCGGTGTTGCCCAGTAAAGCAACACCGTCGTTCCCGGCAGACAAGCGCGAGGCGAGGATTCCTGACCCTATCACAACGCCGGTCAGCATCAGCGAACCAAGAGCCTCGGCGCTTAGGCGCCGCACAAGACCAGCCGTCATGACTGGTCCTGATCGGTCTTGGTTGCTCGCGCCTGAATTTCCCGAAGGCGAGACTGCGTAGTCATGGCATCAATCGAGGCGAGCGGCAGGCTGAGGAAAAGGTCGATACGGGTTCGCAGTTGGCGCGCCGCTAGCGCAAATGCAGCACCGATCTGAGCATCACTTCCTTCGACCGCGGCAGGATCGGGAATCCCCCAATGAGCCGTGATCGGCATGCCCGGCCAGATCGGGCAGACTTCGCCGGCCGCATTGTCGCAAACGGTGATTACGAAATCCATCGGGACGCCCGGCATCGCGAACTCATCCCATGACTTCGAGCGCAGGCCATCTGTCGGCAGGCCGATGTTCTCGATCAATCGGATTGCGCCAGGGTTCACCGCTCCCTTGGGGTAAGAACCTGCGGAATAGGCGCGGAACCTTCCCCTTCCAGCCTTGTTCAAAAGCGCTTCCGCAATGATGGAACGCGCTGAATTGCCAGTGCACAGGAAGAGGACATTGTAGACGCGATCGTCAGCCATCAGCAGCACTTTCCTGAACTGCAGGATTCCAGAACTTCAGCCAGCGGCGCGCAAACTTCCGGTGATCCGTTGCAGCAGTCCTCGATCAGGAAGCTGAGAAGATCGCCCATGGCGTCGAAGTTCGCAGAGTAGATGATCGACCTGCCATCGCGGCGTGAACTCACCAGTTCGGCATGCGAGAGCAACATCAGATTGGTCGACAGCGACGAGGGCGGTGTCTTCAACTTCTGAGCCAGGTCGCCTGCTGCAAGGCCCTCCGGTCCCGCCTTCACGAGAAGACGGAAGGCGGCAAGACGCCCTTCGTGTGCAAGCGCCGAAAGTGCCGAGACGGCCTGTTTCGATTTCATTATTCGGGAAATATAGAAATGTCGTGCGCCAAACAAGATACAGTTTTGTGACGCTAGGAAGTAGCCTCGATGCGGCGCGCTGACAGAAGAGCCGCGGCCCAGAAGCCGACGGCCAGTACGACAGCGCCGACTAGAATCGCGACCAGTACAGGGTCGTACGAGTGTGAGACTGACCAGAGAGCGGCCGCGCCCACGGGAGCGAGGGCTCTGGCGATTGTTGCTGGGATGTTCATGGCGCCCATGACAGCCCCATAGCTGTTGCGCGTCAGCATTTCCGGCACGGCCGCACCGCGTACAATCGTCAGAATGCCGTTCGCTGCGCCGTAGAGAACCGTGACAACGAGAATGAGGGCGTAGCTCGGCGGCAGGAAAACCAGCGCGGCAAAGCCCAGCGGGAAGCCGACTACGACAAAGGATCCAATGCGTCGCATTGAGGCTTTGCCGGCGAGCATCGTGATCGCAACGCGTCCACCGACCTGAGCGGGTCCGATCAGCGCCATCGCTACAACGATGGCCGAAGGCTCGAAGCCGCGCTCAACAAGCAGAGGGTAGAGGTGGAAGGTGAAAGCGGTGAAGGCGGCGGCGTGCGCAGTGAAAGCCAAAGCCAGTGTCCAGAACACAGGCGACTGCATAGCGGTCCAGACGTGTCGCGGAGGTGGTTGACCGTCCGGAGCCGTGTCTGTGTGCACGACATCTGCATGTGGCTGGATCACGGCCCAGTAGAGCCCAGCGCAAACGGTGAGATTGATGGAGCCAAGCGTCACCAGTGCGCCGCGCCAGCCGGATGTGTCGACGAGAAGCTGGATCAGGGGGATGAACACCGTTGATGCGAAGCCGCCCCACAATGTCAGTGCGGTGATGCCGCTACGCGCCTGCGCAGCTCCAAATCGGCGCGCGATGACGGCAAAGGCAGGTTCGTAGAGCGTAGCTGCCTGGAGCGCGCCCAATAGGCCAACGATGGCGTAGAAGCCAAGAAGGTCATTTACCTGCGACCAGGCTACCAGGAGGCATCCCGCCAGCACTGATCCACCCGTCATGATCAGGCGTCCCTTGCCACGATCGATTGCGCGGCCAATCGGGAAGGAAGCAAGCGCCGTCAGAAGTAGGCCAACGCTGGCGGCGCCATACAGTGACGTCCGCGTCCAGCCGGTCTCCCGCTCGATCTGCTCGGCGATCAGTGGAAAGGCGTAGTAGAGCGAGCCCCACGAACAGATCTGGGCAACGCCCAACGCGGAGATGAAAAAACGTCCGCTTAAGGCAGGGCGCTCTTCAGATCGAGGCAAGGGCGACCCGCTTTTCGAGCTTCTCGGCGCTTTCCTTCCGCTCGCTGTAGCGATCGGTGAGGTAGTCCGAGATGTCGCGCGTGAGCAGCGTGAACTTCATCAACTCTTCCATCACGTCGACCACGCGGTCGTAGTAAGAAGAGGGCTTCATGCGTCCGGCCTCGTCGAACTCCTGGAAGGCTTTGGCGACCGACGACTGATTGGGAATGGTGATCATCCGCATCCACCGGCCGAGCACGCGCATCTGGTTGACGGCGTTGAAGGACTGCGACCCGCCAGAAACCTGCATGACGGCGAGCGTCCGCCCCTGCGTCGGCCGGACTGATCCGACAGAAAGCGGTATCCAGTCGATCTGTGATTTCATCACGCCCGTCATCGCGCCGTGGC
Source organism: Hyphomonadaceae bacterium (assembly GCA_965229115.1). Classification (GTDB taxonomy): domain Bacteria; phylum Pseudomonadota; class Alphaproteobacteria; order Caulobacterales; family Hyphomonadaceae; genus UBA7672. The sequence continues at coordinate 4,027,670 of CBDDIR010000003.1, forward strand.
GCTCTGGGCTCGTCCAGACCTGGCCTTCAGACCACAGGCTTAGTTCCCGCAGTTCTTCAACTTTGGGATGACTCGTCGGTCCCCCATCGGGCAGGGCCAGGCCAGTGGGGTCGTAGATTTTCACCTCCGCACCAAAGTGCTCGAGCAGGCGAGCTGCTTCTTGCGTCAGGAAGCGGCTGTATGATCGCTCGCGCAAAGAGCCATAGAGCATCAGAATGCGCGGCTTGTGCGTCGAGAATGGCGTCTGCAGCGCAGCGGGCTTAGGGAGCTGAAGTGCAGACTCCTTCACCGCTGGGAGATCGGTCAGCACCTTCACCTAGCAATCTCCTGCGCCTTGGTCTTTGCGGCACTGCGGGGAGGGCAGCTGCCGTCGGCGCAGCACTCGTCGGACAGATATCCGATGAGCGATACCATCGCGGGATAGTGAGCACGGCAGATAAGGGTTGTTGCCTGGCGCTCCTGCGTGACCAGCCCAGTGTCCACCAGCTTGCGCACATGATGGGAAAGCGTTGAGGCGGGGACGCCGAGCTTGTCCTGAATGGCTCCGACCGAAAGGCCTTCGACGCCGGCGCGCACAAGGAGCCGATAGATCTGGAGTCGGACGGGATTGCCAAGCGCCTCTAACTGCGCAGATGCTTTTTCGAGTTTCATCGAAATAAAGTGGTTGCGATTGGATGGAACGTCAAGAGCTATTTCTACAATTGTCGAAGTAGCAACGTCCGCTCACCTCGACGTTTGTTGGAACGAAGCCATGCTGTGCGGCTCAAAGGTTCGCTCCAGCGGCCATGCTCCCCGTGTGCCTGATTTAATCCCCGCGACAAGCGTGGTGAAGCCTTAGCTCCACAAGTCGGCAGCGCGGCGGGTCTATTTCCTCGAAATCGCGATCTACGGGACGCATCAGGAAACGCAAAGAGGCGTCGGGATTGCCGACGCCTCTCGCATCACTGGCCCTGGGTTGGGGGGACGGGCCGATGACGCCCCATCAACTCAAATCCCGCGCCACGCAGCAACCTCGCGGTGCCGATGTCGCCGTGATTTATTTTTCGATACGGCCCAAGGGTTGCGTGGTGCTGGTGCGTATACGTTAAATAGGCATCACTCTCGCGCTGTGTCGTAGAGCAGGTGCGCATCGGAATTTGCATCCCGGTCGGAACGCGGGTGGTTGCTATCGGTTGAGCCCGTACAGCCCCCGACCGGAGATTCCCATGAAACGCCTCGCCCTTACTGCCGCGCTGCTCGCGCTCGCGGCTGCGCCGATGTCAGCTCAAACACCGCAGCCCGGAAAATCGGCCGACCACAAAATGATGGCCACGGATGATTATCGGAAGGCCATGCAGGACATGCAGAAGGCGATGATGGCCGCAAACGATGCGGATCCCGACCGCGCTTTCGCCCTCAAGATGATCGAACATCACAAGGGCGCTATCGCGATGAGCGAGGCGCTCCTCAAGCACGGCGATGATGCCGAGGCCAAGAAGATGGCCCAGATGACAATCGACATGCAGAAGAAGGATATTGCCGATCTCCAGGGGTGGCTCGACCGTCATGGCGGGCGGATGCCGAAGTCGTAGGGCGATAATCCGGCGAATCTTAACCAAGCCGAAAGTCCGTCACGCGATTGCGCGTTGACGGCTTTCGGCGACGGGCGCACACTTTCAACATGCGCCGTTTTTGGCTTTCATTGCTGCTCGCCTTGTCGCTCGTTTCGAGCGGCGTGGCGAACGCTTGGGCGGCCGGCGAATGCCCCTACCTAAAGAATGCGGTTGCGAGTGAGCATAGCTGTTGCCCTGACGACGCGGCGAACATGCCGTCGGACCATGGCGATGACAGCGAGAAGGCTCCCCAGTGCAAGCTGGGCCAGGCGTGCCGCACAACGCCGATGGTGACGCCGCTCGCAATTCCAGTTTTGCTCCCGCATACGATCCCGCTGCCTGTCCGGCTTGTCGACAATGACAAGGCCGTCGAGGGCGGACCGGTCTTCTCGCTCTGGCGACCGCCGCGCGTCTAAGGCGCATCTGAAAGACGTGTTGGCGCATTGCTGCGCCGTTTCTCTCCATTGCAGACTTGGAGCCCGACATGCGGAAAGCATGGCTCTTGTGCTGCGTCGCTGGCTTTGCGCCCGCGGCGTGGGCCGATCCTGTGACCTATAGCGAAGCGTTGGCCCGCGCGGCTACCGGCGCTCCGTCGATTGAAGCTCGCGCAGCCGCTGCGGAATCAGCGCACCTCGCCATCGGGCCGGCTGGCCAGCTGCCCGATCCGCAACTGGCGCTAGGCGTCGACAATTTTCCGGTCACAGGCCCAGCCAGCTTCCGTCCCGGTCGCGAAGAGATGACCATGATGACAGCGGGCATCATGCAAGACATGCCGAGCGATGCGCTGCGGCAAGCGCGTACCGGCATTGCCGCCGCCGACGCAAAACAGGCAGACGCGGACCTCGCTGTTGCCCGGCTGGAGGCGCGGCTATCGACCGCCGCTGCCTGGATTGAACTCTATGCGGCGCAGGAGAAGATCAAAATACTAACGGCGATCGCGGGTGACATTGCCGAGCTTGAGCGCGCCACGAGCGCGCGGCTTGCCTCGGCATCAGGATCCGCAGATGCGGCGCTCGCCGCCAAGATGGACGCCGCGCGCATCGCCGATCAGATCGCGACCGCCGAAGCGGAGGCCGATGCCGCCCGCGCCGAACTCGCGCGCTGGATTGGCCCGTTTGGAAATGACGGGGTCGGTCCTGACCTGCCGGTCTTTACGATTGATCCGGCAGGCCTCGAGCGCGACCTCGACCATCATCTCGTGCTCGCCGGAGCGGGCGCGAGCCTTGAGCGAGCACGCGCAGGCATGGAACTGGCTCGCGCCGGCACGCAACCTGACTGGTCCTGGTCGCTGATGTATGGCCATCGCGACGATGATTTCGGCGACATGGTCTCATTGGGCGTGAAGTTCAGCCTGCCGCTGTTCCAAGCCAGCCGCCAATCGCCCATGATCGATAGCAAGCGCGCCGATGTCACCAGGGCGAGTGCGGAGCGAGAGGCTCTCAAGCGCAAGCATGAAGCCGAGCTGGGAGCGGGCCTTGCTCGGCACCGCGCGCTCACGGACCGCCTTGCGCGCATGAAGAGCTCGGTCCTGCCGCTCGCGCAGCAACGCGAAGATCTCGCGGCAGCGGCGAACGCCGCAGGCACGCTCCCGGTCAGCGACCTTATCGCCGCGCGGCGCGCTAACCGCGAGGTCCAGCTTGAGCGTATCGATCTTGAGCGCGCGCTGGCGCTGACCGATGCGCAGCTAACACTTGAGTACGGGGAGGGGCGGTCATGATGAACATCAGGGGCGCGAACACGCGCCGCGTCTTGGCCGGCCTTGCGGTCCTGATTGCCGGCGTTGCCATCGGCGTTTGGCTCATCCCGCATGGTCCGGCGCCAACGCCGGACATGGGCGGCCGCGCGATCCTTTACTGGTACGATCCGATGGTTCCCGATCAGCACTTCGATGCGCCCGGCAAGTCCCCGTTCATGGATATGCAGCTGGTGCCGCGTTATGCCGATGAGGCGGCGGCGGGCGGGGTGCAGATCGATCCGACCATGACGCAGAATCTCGGCGTTCGTCTTGTCACGATCGAGAAGGGGCCTCTCGCTGGCGCGGTGAGGGCCGCCGGGGTCATCGACTACAACGGCCGCGACATTGCCGTCGTTCAGGCGCGCCAGGGCGGCTTCGTTGCGAAAACCTACCGCCGGGCTCCGGGCGACATCGTGGCGGCTGGCGATCCGATCGTCGATTTGCGTATCCCCGAATGGACGGCCGCCTTGGCCGAATACCTCGCGCTCCGCAAAGGCGATTCCGGCATCGCGACTGCCGCGCGTCAGCGCCTGACGCTTCTCGGCGTGCCCGAGGCGGCGATTGCGGCGGCCACGCCAGACAGCCGAGCGCCCGATACGTTCACGGTGCGCGCGCCGATCTCTGGCGCGATTACGGCGCTCGACGTCCGCGAAGGGATGTCAGTCGCGCCGGGCGCGGCCATCGCCACGATCAACGGCCTATCGCCCGTCTGGCTTACCGTGGCGGTCCCACAAGGCGCAGCCGGGCCCGTGCAACCGGGCGGGCGTGCGACCGCCCGATTATCCGCATTCCCGGGCGAGACATTCGAAGGCCGCATCGAAGCGGTGCTCCCGGCCGCCAATGCAGCCTCGCGAGCGGTCGAGGTGCGCATCGCGCTGGCCAATCCGTCGGGACGCCTGCGTCCCGGCATGACCGGCGATGTGGAGCTCACCGAAGCGCAGCAACGCGAGGCGCTCCTCGTCCCATCCGAAGCGGTGATCAGGACCGGTCAACGTACACTCGTCCTCGTGGCTGACGACGCCGGCCGCTACGAGCCGGTCGAGATTATCGCCGGCGCACGCAGCGGCGAGCAGACAGAAATCGTCTCGGGTCTTGGTGCAGGCCAGAAGGTCGTCGCATCCGGCCAGTTTCTGATCGACTCCGAGGCCAGCCTTGCCGGCGTCGTTGCCCGGCTTTCGGGTGGAGCCGCAGATGACGCCACACCCTTTGAAGGGCGGGGGCGCATCACCACGCTCGACGACACAGGCGTCACGCTGGCGCACGGACCCGTCGCACGCCTGAACTGGCCCGCCATGACGATGGCGTTCCGCTGGGGCCAAGGCGAACGGCAATCACTGGCGGTCGGCGATGAGGTCGCCTTCAGCTTCCACAAGAAGGGCGCGGACTATGTGATTGATACGATCCGACCGGTGGAGGCCAAGCCATGATCGCCGCCATCATCCGCTGGTCCATCGCCAACCGATTCCTCGTCATCCTCGCCGCGCTCGCACTTGCGGTCGCTGGCGCGCTGGTGGTCAGGGCGACCCCCGTCGATGCGCTCCCTGATCTCTCCGACACGCAGGTCGTGATCCGGACGACGTATCCAGGGCAGGCCCCGCAGATCGTCGAGGACCAGGTCACCTATCCCTTGACCACCACGATGCTGTCCGTGCCCGGCGCGCGGACCGTCCGCGGTTACTCGTTCTTTGGCGACAGTTTCGTCTATGTGATTTTCGAGGACGGCGTCGATCTCTACTGGGCGCGCTCGCGCGTGCTGGAATATCTGACGCAAGCGCAGGGGAGACTCCCACAAGGCGCTCGCGCCGCTCTCGGCCCCGATGCAACCGGCGTTGGCTGGGTTTATCAGTATGCTCTCGTCGATCGCACGGGCGGCCATGACCTTGCCCAGCTGCGCAGTCTGCAAGACTGGCTGGTCGCCTTCGAATTGAAAGCAACACCCGGCGTTGCCGAGGTCGCGTCGGTCGGCGGCATGGTCAGGCAGCATCAGATCGTTCTCGATCCCCAGCGCATGGCTTCCTACGGCGTCTCGCAAGCAATGGTGGCGGACGCCGTTCGGCGCGCCAATCAGGAGGCCGGCGGCGCGTCGGTTGAAATCGGCGAAGCCGAGCATGTTGTACGCGCGAGCGGCTATCTCAGAACCCAGGATGACTTCCGCGCCATCCCGCTCAAACTCGCGGGCGGCGCGCCAGTGACCTTGGGTGATGTCGCCTGGATCGAAGAAGGTCCACAGATGCGCCGCGGCATCGCCGAACTCAACGGTGAGGGCGAAGTCGCCGGCGGCGTCATTGTCATGCGCGCCGGGGCCAACGCCCGGGCTGTCATCGCCGCCGTCGAAGCCAAGATCGAGCAACTCCGGCCACGTCTGCCAGCGGGCGTCGAGATCGTTACGACCTATGACCGGTCGCACCTGATCGACCGCGCGGTCGAAAACTTGACGTCAAAGCTGATCGAAGAATTCATCGTTGTCGCGCTCGTGACGGCGCTCTTTCTCTTTCACCTCCGATCAGCGCTGGTCGCGATCATCACGCTGCCGCTCGGCATTCTTGGCGCCTTCCTCATCATGCGCGGGCAGGGGATCGAGGCAAACATCATGTCGCTGGCCGGCATCGCGATCGCCATCGGCGCCATGGTCGATGCCGCCATCGTCATGGTCGAGAACGCTCACAAGAAACTGGAGCGGTGGCAGGAGAAGCATGGCGCACCCGCAGCGGGCCCCGATCACTGGCGGATCATCACCGACGCATCGCTCGAAGTCGGGCCAGCGCTCTTCTTCTCCCTCATCATCATCACGCTGTCCTTCCTGCCGGTCTTCACCCTGCAGGCGCAGGAAGGACGGTTGTTCGCCCCGCTCGCCTTCACCAAGACCTACGCCATGGCGGCTGCAGCCGGTCTCGCCATCACGTTGACGCCGGTTCTCATGGGGTACTGGATACGCGGGCGCATTCCGAAGGAAGACGCCAATCCGCTCAACCGGGCGCTGGCGGCCCTTTATCGGCCCGCGCTCGACGCCACGCTCAGGCGACCTCGCATGGTCATCGCGCTCGCTGTGGTGTTGCTGGCGTCGGCGGCCTGGCCGGCCTCTCGCCTCGGCGCGGAATTCATGCCCGCGATGGACGAAGGCGATCTCCTCTATATGCCAACGGCCCTGCCGGGCTTGTCTGCGGCCAAAGCGAGCGAGCTGCTGCAGCAGACCGACCGCATGATCCGAACCGTGCCGGAAGTTGCAAGCGTGTTCGGCAAGGCAGGACGGGCCGAAACCGCAACCGATCCGGCCCCCCTTGAGATGCTGGAGACGACCGTCCGCCTGAAACCGCGCGATCAATGGCGTCCGGGTCTCACGCCTGACGATCTCATCGCCGAGCTTGACCGGACTGTCCGCGTGCCGGGGCTCACGAACGTCTGGGTCCCCCCAATCCGCAATCGCATCGACATGCTGGCGACGGGTGTCAAAAGCCCGATCGGCGTCAAGGTGTCGGGCCCCGATCTCGCCAGCATCACCAGCGCCGCCACCGCCGTTGAGCAAATCGCGCGCACCGTCCCGGGCGTGTCTTCCGCCGCTGCCGAGCGGCTATCGGCCGGGCGTTACATCGACATCACCATCGATCGGTTTGCAGCCAGCCGATACGGGCTGAATATCGGCGACGTTCAGGACGTCGTCGCTGGAGCGATTGGCGGGGACGCGATCGGCGAGTTCGTTGACGGCCGCGCGCGCTATCCGATCAGTCTGCGTTATCCACGCGAACTCCGCGACAGCCCGGAGAAGATTGCGGCCCTTCCGATCATCACCAATGACGGCGTGCTTCTGACCCTCGGCGAGGTCGCCAAGGTCGCCGTCGCGGACGGCCCCGCCATGATCCGCAGCGAGAACGGACGGCTCGCGGCCTTCGTCTACGTCGATGTGAGAGGCCGCGACATCGGGGGAATTGTCGGCGACCTCAAGCGCCTGGTGGCCGACCTGCGGCTGCCATCCGGCGTCACCGTCGCCTATTCCGGCCAGTTCGAATATCTGGAGCGGGCGGGCGAGCGACTGTTGCTGATCGGCCCCGCAACGCTGCTCATTGTTCTGCTCCTGCTGTATCTGACGTTCCGGCGCATGGACGAGGCCCTGATCGTCATGGCCAGCCTCCCATTCGCCCTGACCGGCGGCGTGTGGCTGGTTTACCTGCTTGGGTACGACATGTCGGTCGCGGTTGCGGTCGGGTTCATCGCGCTTGCGGGACTCGCGGCAGAGTTCGGCGTTGTCATGCTCATCTATCTGAAGAACGCGCTGGCCGAGCACGTCAGCCGCGGCGAGACATTGACGCCTGCCATGGTTGCCGCCGCCGTGCGCGAAGGAGCGCTGCTGCGTTTGCGGCCGAAGGCGATGACGGTCGCCGTTGTCCTGGCTGGCCTGCTACCGATCCTTTTCACCGGCGGTACGGGCGGCGAGGTCATGCGCCGCATCGCAGCGCCGCTCGTCGGGGGCATGCTGACGGCTCCTTTGCTCTCCCTCTTTCTCATTCCCGCGGCGTATCTGCTGATCCGACGCCGCGAGACTGCGCCTGCGCGCAGGCATTCTCCGGACCAGCAACAACAAACAGGAGCTCTCCATGACTAAACCCCGATTGATGGTCACGGGCATCAGCGCGTTGGCGCTCACCCTTATCGCCTGCTCACCACAAGCCGCGGAGCCGACCGCTACTCCCGCTGCGCCCGCCGAACCCACGCCGATGGCCGGGATGAATATGGCAACACCGCCTGCCGCGGCTGCTGGGCCCATCACGGCCACTGGCAAGATCACAGCCATTGACGCCAAGGCTGGCACGCTGACGCTCGATCATGAGGCCATTCCCGCCGTGAAGTGGGACGCCATGTCGATGCAGTTCAATGCCGATCCGGCCAATTTAGCCGATCTCAAGGTTGGCGATGCCGTATCCTTTGAGCTCAGGAGCGCATCCGAACCGACACAGATCGTCAAAATCGACAAACAATAACCTTGACGCCGCCGCTCTATGCGGCGGCCGTCACGTCCCGACGGAAGGAAGGCCTATGACACACTCACATCACGACGCTTCACGCCGCCAGCTCTTGCGTTTGCTGCCGCTTGCGTTCGCTGCGCCGCTCCTGATCAGCGCCTGCACGCCGACACCGCGCATCTACGCCATGGAGGTCAGCCGCGATGTCGGCTGCATGTGCTGTCACGCCTGGGCTGACCTTATGAAAGCCTCGACACGCTTCACCGTGACGCTGAAGGAAAACGATGACCTGCCAGCGTTGAAGCAGCGCCTTGGCGTGCCACCGGATCTCGGCTCATGCCATACGGCCGTGGTTGATGGCTATGTCATCGAGGGGCATGTTCCGGCCGAAGATATTCTGCGACTTCTTGACGAGCGTCCTGCTGGCGTTCGCGGCATCGCCGTGCCTGGCATGCCGCGCGGCTCTCCGGGCATGGAACAGCCCAATGGTGCGACTGACCCCTATGATGTCATCGCGTTCCGAGCCGACGGCAGCTCGTATGTGTTTGCCCGCCATGAGTAGTCACTCCTGCGGAAGCATTGCCTTTGCGGAATGAATGACTTTTTCGCTTCCCGTTGCGAGGGTTCGGGGGCGGCGGTGCGTATGATGTGAGATACAGCAAACGCCGACCCAACCACCCTCCCAACTCCCCCGGTGATTCATGAGCCAACGTGACACAATCGCCCTCGATCGCCGCACTTTTCTTCGCACGACTGCGCTCGCCGGCGGAAGCTTAGCTGTAGGTGCGCTCCTCCCAGCCTGGGCGCAGGCGCATTCGGCCGGAATGTCGCCCGGGTCGGCCGAGCTATCGGGAACCGATATCAAACTCACCATTGGGCACACGGCGATCACCGTTGATGGCCGCGAGGGCCATGCGGTGGCCATCAACGGCATGGTCCCGGGCCCGCTCATCCGCCTCAAAGAAGGGACGACCGTGCGCCTCAGCGTCACCAACACGCTGGACGAAGACACGTCGATCCACTGGCACGGTCTGCTGGTGCCATTCGAGATGGACGGCGTGCCCGGCGTCAGCTTCCCCGGCATCAAAGCCGGGGAAACCTTCATTTATGAGTTCCCTGTCAAGCAATCGGGCACCTATTGGTATCATAGCCATTCCGGCCTGCAGGAGCAGGAAGGCCACTACGCCCCGATTATCATCGATCCCGCTGGCCCTGACCCTGTCGCCTTCGACCGCGAGCACGTCGTCGTCCTGTCGGACTACAGCTTCATCCATCCGCACCGCCTGTTTCAAAAGCTGAAGCAGCAAGCCGGCGTCTTCAACTACCAGAAGCAGACCGTCGCAGGTCTCCTTGCTGGCAAGGACCAGACGCTGGGCGAGCGCCTGACCTGGGGGCAGGAGCTGATGGATCCGTCTGATATCGCGGACATAACCGGTGCGGTCTACACCTTCCTCATCAATGGCCGCGGTCCCGCCGACAACTGGACCGCGCTCTTCACGCCAGGCGAGCGCGTGCGTTTGCGCTTCATCAACGCCGCCGCGCAGACAATTTTCAATGTGCGTATTCCAGGGTTGAAGCTGACCGTAGTTGCAGCAGATGGCCAAAATATTCGACCGGTCCTGGTCGATGAGTTCCAGATCGGCAACGCCGAAACCTACGACGTCATTGTCACGCCAACTGAAGATCGGGCATTTACGCTCGTCTCCGAAGCAATGGATCGTTCAGGTATGGGGCGCGCGACGCTTGCGCCGCGTTTGGGCATGACAGCTGAAGTGCCGCCGCTTCGCGAGCGTCCACTCACCACGATGAAAGACATGGGCATGGACATGAGCTCCATGAGCGGAATGGATATGAGCGGTGGTGATCATGCCGCCATGAATGATAGCGACATGGCGGCGATGGCCATGCCCGGTATGGCTGCGCCGCGCGTGCGCGGCTCAGATGTCATGGGCGACATGGCCGGAATGGAAGGCATGGACATGTCCATGCGGAACTGGATGAACGCGCCGCAGGTCGAGATGGGCCCCGGTGTGCAAACGATCGCCCCGATGCCGATGGATCGCACCGGCGAGACCGGGCAGGGGCTTGAGAGCGTGGGCCACCGCGTTCTTGTCTACAAGGATCTCATCGCGCTTGAGCCCAATGCCGATACGCGCGCGCCTTCACGCGAGCAGGAAATCCGCCTCACCGGAAACATGGAGAGGTTTATGTGGAGCTTTGACGGAAAGAAATTCTCCGACAAGCCACCGCCCTATGCGGTCCGAAAAAACGAGCGCGTTCGCATCAGCCTCGTCAACGACACGATGATGGCGCATCCGATCCACCTGCACGGACACTTCTTCGAGCTGGCCCACAAGGCGCCGCTCGGCCACATGCCGCGCAAACATACTGTGATCGTCGCTCCCGGCGGCATTGTGAAGTTCGACTTTACCGGAGAGCCGGGTGACTGGGCGTTCCACTGCCATATGCTCTATCACATGCACGCGGGGATGTTTCAGGTGTTCAGCGTCCGCCCGCTTGATGGAGCCGCCGTATGAACCGGTATCTCGTTCTTGCCGCCCTCTCGCTTGGCGTTGCTGCTCCAGCCTTTGCTCAACACCAAGGCCACGGCGCGCCGCAGACGCCGGCTCCCCAGACGCCAGCGCCACAGCCCCGGCCCCCTGCGCCTGCCGATCAGCAGGGCGGGCACACTATGCCCATGCCTCCGGCTCCGGCGCCCCAAACGCGCGCTCCCTCGGCGTCGGCTCCGCTCCAGCAGCCAGCTGCGCCTGCAGATCAGCACGGCGGGCACGCTATGCCAGGGACGCCCGCTTCTGCGCCCGACCAACATGCAGGCAATATGATGGCCGATGATGCAATTGATCCGCCCGAAGTCGGCAGCGATGCGCCCCCGGATGCCCCCACTGAGTTCGCCGCCGATCGTTTCTTCTTGCCAGGAGACATGAACCGGGCACGCGGCATTCTCCGCGACGAGCATGGCGGCTCTCTAACCTACAAGATCATGAGCAATCTGCTCGAGTATCAAAGCCGGAACGGGGAGGACGGCTACCGGTGGGATGGCCAAGCCTGGTTTGGCGGCGACATCAACCGTGTGGTTGTCAAGACGGAAGGCCAAGGGAGCGGCAACAAGATAGACGATGCCGAGGTACAGGTGCTCTATTCCCGGGCCTGGGATCATGTGACTGACCTGCAGATCGGCATCCGCCAGGATATCGAGCCCAACCCATCGCGCACCTACCTTGCGCTGGGTTTTCAGACGCTGCTGCCATCTTGGTTCGAAGCGGAAGGGAGTGTCTTTATCGGTGCGCGCGGCCAAGTGCTTGGGCGTCTGGGCGGAAACTATGACTTCCACCTGACGCAGCGGTTTGTCCTGCAGCCGCGCGCCGAGATCAATTTCGCGGCCAAGGACGATAGCTCGATTGGGCTCGGATCTGGTCTGTCTGACGCGGAAATTGGCTTGCGTCTGCGCTACGAGATCCAACGCGAATTTGCGCCCTACATCGGCCTCTCGTGGGAGCGTAAATTCGGCGACACGGCCGAATATGCGCGCGTCGGCGGCGAGCGCGCCGAGACGACGAGTTTCGTCGTGGGTCTGCGGGCGTGGTATTGATCCTTTGCGCAGAGGGCTGGAGAAACGTAAATGATCTGCAGAGGCCTCCGCCTGCTGGCGCCCGCATTGCTTATGGCGATCACGCCTCCTATCGTCTCTGCCCAGACCAAGAGCGCCTCCGTCATCGCGGCTGTGCCACCCGAGGCGCAGGAGGCTGCGAAGGCGGTTGATGCGTTTCATGCAGCACTCGCCGCAGGCGATGGCGCGGCGGCGGCAGCGCTCTTGGCGGAGGATGCGCTCATCTATGAAGGCGGTCGTGCAGAGCGATCCAGAGCCGAGTATGTCTCTCACCACGCCAGTGCGGATGCAGCCTATGCGGCGGCTGTCCCGTCAAAGCTCACGCAGCGCCGCGGTGTTGCCGACGGAGGCCTTGCTTGGATCGCCAGCGAAAGCCGGACGACCGGAATGTACAAAGACAAGCCGGTCGATCGTGTGACAACCGAGACCATGATCCTGCGCAAGACGGCCGAAGGCTGGCGCATTACGCATGTCCATTGGTCGTCGCGCGCCGCAGCGTGATCTGCGACTTGAATCGTTTCCATTCACGCCATTGGCCTTGAGCGTTCTGCAAGCAGCTCGAGTTTGCGGTACACGCAGGTCTTGGACGCCTTTGCTGACGCCAAGCGCTTCTGCGGCAGCGATCGTGGACAAGCCCTTGATAGATTGGAGTAGATGCTAATTCGAATACGTTGGCAGAGCAGAGCGACGATGGCGCGATCATATTTACCCTGCGGGGCCTCATTGCCATCATGGACATTTGCGGAAGCTCCCTTGTTCTGCAGTCTGGCCTTGCAGCTGCCAAAACCCCTCGGAGATCAACCCGTGCATGGCCCGTGAAGCTGGGACTTTTCTGCGATCTTAGCGCTTCAGAGTGCGCACAGCCTAGCAGCCTGATCGCCCAAAGGTCTCGACCACATCACGTGTGGCGCGAGAACTTGATAGCGGCGCTCCTAGTCTAGCTGGAACAATTAGATCAGCCGATGTGAAATCTCGGTAAGCGCGCTGAGATCCTTCGCAAATCGCGCAATTGCAACGCGGTGCTGTTCGAGTTCACTGTAAGGAAGGTAACGTACGTTGAGGTCCGCGATCCGACTAAAGGCTGGTCGTTGCAGTTGCGCCCGGACATCCCCCTCCCGGCTGTCCGGGGCCACAAGAAACAATGCCAAGGACGGATGAAACTCACCTGATAGAGCGAGGTCCAGCATGCGCACCACGCCGGAATAGATGGTTGTGGAGTGTTCGACCTCGAAGGCCGCAGTCACGCGATCGGTGACGGGGTCCAACCAGAGGACGTCGATCAAACGGATCGACTCCGCGCCCGCCCCGCTTGCAAGCGCTGGCGGCAGGTTATCGAGACAGCCTTCGCCCAGACGTGCGCCTTCATGCAGCCGATTGCGGTCGTTCGCTGCGATCCACACGCGATAGCCAAGCGCGAGCCCTAGATCTCGAAGCCAACACTGTATTTCAGTGTGAGTCCGGTCCGTCTCACGCTGGTGCGCCGCCGCCTTCTCGAATCTCGCCGCTTCAAGGCGGGCTTGTGCGAGCCGCTCCTCCCACTCCTGTTGAGACAGCATGTCGCTATCAGGTGGCGGCGCAGGGTATCGTCCGCATCCGACATCGAAAAGAAATCCTGCAACTGCGCCCAGGTCGTTCGACAGAAGGTCTCGGTATCTAGCGTTCAAAACAAGAAGATCTTCCCGCATGGCAAGATAGTGACTCCAGCTGCCCAGCTTAACTTTCGCGCCGCTGATCGCGTTGTACCCGTTGACAATGGCCGTGTTGAACGGAGGCGCATATGTGGGGTGCAGGAAGTAGATCAAATTCGCCACGGCCGGGCCCAGCCCTTTTATCTTCAGTTGGTCAATCGTTCGGATCCCGGCGAGAACTTCGGCGGCGCTTGAACAGCAGCTGCAGTGATGCAACAGGCGGCCGAACGCGCGCTGGTTAGCTGCGTTCTCGTAAATATCCGGAATGCGAAGTTTGGGCTTCCAAAGAAAGGCATGGTCAGCTCCTCTAAAAATCTGGCGCTGTTCGGCAATTGAATGAACAATCGTTTCCAGTGACGAGCCTCGATAGGTGACGCCGAATTCGCCTGCAGCGATTTCCTCGACGACTTGGTTGATGCCCCGGCGGATCGATCGAAAGTTCTTCAGCCGTTCGTCCCATAAGAACCAAGTTTGATAAGTTGCGGAAGGATCGTTACGCCACTGCTCGATTACCGCTCGAAGTCGATCTGGCACGCCCACCCCCAAAGATCTTCGGATTCTTTCGCAAGTTATCAGCTTGGGACAGAAGCGCTATAAGAAGCGAACACAAGCAAACGCATCCATGCGCTTGCTTAAACATGCCGGCTATCAATAACCTTCGATGCGCTGTCTGGCGCTAAAACGTTGGTGTATTCCGTTATGGTCCAACTCACATCGCAGATAGTAACGGATGCCGCGCCCGAGCAGGTTTGGGGCGTGCTTACCGAATTTGATCGGTACGCGGAGTGGCATCCATATCAAACAATCAGCGGCAAGGCTGAACTTTTTGGCTCGATCCAAATACAGACGCGGTCGCTCGAAACCGACGAGATAATGGAGAGTGCGCGAGGGGTGATAATCACCTTCGACCGATGTCGTAAATTGCAGTTTTTTACCGGCAGGCCGTTGCTCTTTTCGACTCGTCGGTTCTTCGAGCTAACACCAAGATTGGACGGGACGTCGATCACGCAGGGGATTCGCGTCGACGGAATTTTCGGCAGGCGGGCATTTTCTAAGCCTGAAAGCCTGAGTGGCCTCGAGATGTATTTGGACGCTTTCGAAGCAGGATTGACTCGTAGGCTTGTCAGCGGAGGAAGCGCAACCGGGCGCAGCGCAAATCGGCATGCACGGAGGGCGGCGAAGGCCACAAGGAAATGATGAATGCCTCTAGAAAAACTCTTGCGCGCGTCTCGGCAGCGGGGGGGGGTGAGCGTTGGCCATAATTATTGACACCGCTGCTCTCAGCACTCTCCTGCATGAACAACGCTCGCCTTGAACAGCGACATACTCTTGATCGTTATCGTTATCTCACACTCCCGCCGACGTCGCGCCGATCGACGTCTCTACTGGTAAGCGGCTCAAGCCGCGGGGAAGCCGTGCTGAGAGATTTTAGATTGCGTCGGGCAGAAGCTACCGGGTCAAGCGTCACCACTGCAATAGGATCAACTCGGGCGATATTCTTACAACACAGACTATGATCCTGCGCAAGACTGCCGAGGGCTGGCGCATCACGCAGATCGATTGGTTATCCCGCGGTGCGACCTAGGTCCGGTCAAGGTTCGTAGACATCGACGCCGTCCGCCCGTAGCGCCTCCGCGAGCAGCTTGCGCGCGCGGTAGACGCGGGTTTCGACCGCCTTTGCCGAGATACCGAGCGCTTCCCCAGCTGCAATCTGCGACAGACCCTCGAAGGCAGTCAGGAGAAGGGGTTCCTTCAGCTGGCTGGGCAGCGTGGCGATGGCGCGATCGAGGTTCGTCAGCGCGGTCTCATCGCCATCATCGACATTTGCCGAAGCCGCAGCATCCTGCGCCTGCGCGCTATCGAGTGATGTCGCGCCGTAGAAGAAACGGCGTACAGTGCGACGCCGGCCCCAGTCGCGGCACTTATTGAGGGCGATCCGACGCAGCCATGTCGCGGCCGGACGCGAAGGATCGTAACGGCCAAGCGCCTGCCAGGCCGAGACGAATGTTTCCTGAAGCAGGTCGTAGGCTTCATCGGCATCGCCGACATACCGACGGATGAAGCGGTAAAGCGGCTCTTGGTAACGCTGAACAATGATGTTGAAGGCGGAACGGTTGCCTTTGACGGCGCGTGCAGCAAGCGCAGCGTCGCTGTCGTCGGGGCGTGTCGCGTTCATTCGGGATCGGCGGTCAGCGCCTGGCCAATCTTGTCATCAAAGAGCCGGCGTTGATCGGGCGTCAGGACCTTTCGCATGGCGAAAACGTGTTCGATAGTTTCCGTTTGCAGCGCGCCCATGGCGTCGTGGAAATGGTGGACCGCCGCCTCGACAGCGGGACCAGCAGTCTCACTCTCGCGGATAGCGGCGGCCAGCTCCGCGTTGGCTTGCCGCATCTCCCCTTCAAGCGCCTTCTGGCGCGTCGCAAAAGCCGCCTCCAGGGCTTCCAGATCACGTTCCTGGTCGGCCGTTAGCGAAAGTTGTTCATGGACCACGGAGTGCAGGGAGTGATCGTGAACCGGGGTCGTCAGAAGCTGGTGACCGAGCCACATGCCGCAAATGCCCGCTGTAAAAGCGAGAACGATCGTGACAATCGCGCTTCGAAGAGAGACCTTCACCCCGAATGTCCAAGCAAAGTCGAGGGCGCAAGCTCAGACCAGACCGCGAAGGGCGATTTCGTTGGGGCGACAGCCGAAGCGGTCGAAGCGCTTACGAATGCGCCGCCGGTGACGAGGAGAGCGACAGCCGCCGCCCGCAGCCGCCACGTCTGACCGTTGAGCGCGGCGCGCTCCGAAAGCCGCTCGGTGATTCCTGCCGTGACCTCGTCAAGTCCGTGGTCGAGCGGCTGGTGCCGAAGCTTGGCGAGCATATGTTCAAGGGCAGGCGACATGCCGATCTCCCGTTAAGTCCGTCCCTGCGAGTGTATACGCAATCGCGTCGGAATTCACGCAGAGAGTGCTGAGCCGCGAAAAACCAGCGTCAATCTCAAGGAGGGTTCCAATCGACGGATATGCCCTGAGGCTGCTCAAATCCGCCCGACATCTATTCGACCGGGGCGCCGATCGTCGTTGCTGCGGACACCGCGACGATCGCCGTCGCAAACAGCGCCGCTTCAAGGCCCAGCGTTGTGCGTAGCCATCCGCGGCCAGTCGCCGGTTCAGCTGCGACCTTGGCCGTGATGATCTGCTTGTTGAGCGCCCCGAGACCCATCGCGATAACGCCGACCGCAAGCTTGCCAAGGAGGAGAAGACCATAGGTGGTGCCGAAGAGTTTTTCTGGCCCGCCAGTCATAATCCAGGCAAGCCAAACGCCAAGGCCCACCAGGACCGGGATCGCCGCGATCGCGATCAGGCTGAACCGGTTGAGCCGCGCAAGAAGCTGCTCGTCCGACAGCGCCTTGGAGGGATAAAGGCTAAGGGGCGCCGCAATCCAGAAGCCTGCAATAAGGACGTGCGCCGCGACCATGGCCGGCGCGAGGCCGGGATCAGCCAAGCCTTGCGAATGACCGGTGAGACCAAAGCCGGCGCTCAACATGATCGCGCCAAGCGCCGCCACGGCCCGTGACCCGAACCAAACGCCAAACGTCGCGGCGAATGCACCCAAAACGACCAGGAGGGTCGCGTCGCCAAGCGCCATCCACGCCAGCGGCATCAACTCTGTGTCTAAGGGATTTGAACCATCCCCCATTTGCGCGATCAGGATACCGAGGCGGACGGCGGCGAAGACCCCGAGGCCCAGGCTCGCGACCGCAATGCGCAAACGGAGGCTCTTGAACGCCTCGCGCTCCAAGACGCCGGAAGCGGCATGGAGCGCGAAACCAATTGTCAGAAGGGCAAATAGATTGAAGCCGATCCGGTCGGCGAACTGCAACAATGACAGCTCCCCGGTCATGATCCTATTGGCCCGTCACCACGAAAGTGACAGCGCCTGGCATTGCATGCCCGTCCTTGCCCATCGACTTCCACGATAGCGTATAAGACCCTTTGGAAAGCTGCGGCAGCGGTATTGTAAACTCCTTGGCGGACGTCTTCGATGGCTTGAAATCTACCGCGATCATCTTCTTGTCGGCTGTCATCAGCATAAAGTTGGTGATGGCGCTCTCTTTCTCGAACGTCACTTTGAAGTCAGCCGGCGCCTGCGCGAAGCTGGCTTTGTCATGGATGCTGGTTTCCACCATTCCGCCGTGTGCGAAGGCGGGCGATGCGCCCAGAAGCGCCGCCGCGAGCACGGCCGTCAGAAGCTTGTTTCTCATGTCCTACTCCTCAGTTGGCCCGCTTGTCCGTTACGGCGGAGGGCAATATTGATACGCGGCTCCGGGCCGGACCCCTCAGGCGGGGGCTGCCCTTTGAATCGCTAATGGCAGCCGCTCCCCGAACGGCTCTTTTTCGGCGGCGGGAGAAGCGGCCGCGGGCTGGCCGCCTCATCGGGCTGTGCAGCGCCAAGCCGCAGCGAGTTCACGATGACGGAGACCGAAGACAGCGCCATCGCCAGCGCCGCAATCATCGGCGATAGCAGCTGGCCCGTCAGTGGGTAGAGAAGGCCAGCGGCAACCGGTATCCCCAGTGCGTTATAGCCGAAGGCAAAGACGAGGTTCTGCCGGATGTTCGCCATCGTCGCCCGCGACACCGCCCGGCCTTTGACGACGCCCGACAGGTCGCCCTTCAACAACGTGACGCCCGCGCTCTCGATCGCGACGTCCGTTCCGGTGCCCATGGCGATCCCGACATCCGCTGCGGCGAGGGCGGGCGCGTCGTTGACGCCATCGCCCGCCATCGCCACGACGCGGCCTTCGCGTTTCAGGCGTTCGACAATCCGTGATTTATCCTCTGGCAGAACCTCGGCTTCGACGTTGGTGATGCCGAGGGTCCGGCCGACCGCTTCCGCCGTCGTGCGGTTGTCGCCCGTCAGCATCACCAGATCGATGCCCTGGGCGCGTAGGGCCTTCAGCGACTCCGGCGTCGACGTCTTGATGCGATCGGCAATGCCGAGAACGCCAGCGAGTTGACCGTCGATCGCTACAAAGATTGCCGTAATGCCTTCGGCGCGCAGGCGCTCGGCTCCGGAACCCAGCTGGGACGTGGCAATATCGAGTTCGTCCATGTAGCGCTCGGCTCCAAGCGCGACAGCACGGCCTTCGACCTTGCCGACCACACCTTTGCCCGTCGGAGAGTCAAACTCGGAAGGCTCGACGATTGCAATGCTGCGCTCCTTGGCGGCCGCGACGATGGCGAGCGCCAGCGGATGTTCGCTGCGTTGCTCAAGGCTGGCGGCGGCTCGTAGCAGGTCAGGCTCACTCACGCCCGCAACGGTTTCGATCGCGACGACGCCCGGCTTGCCTTCGGTCAGCGTGCCTGTCTTGTCCAGCACCAGCGTGTTGACCTTCTCAAACCGCTCCAGCGCTTCGGCGTTGCGGATCAGGACGCCCTGGCGGGCGGCGCGGCCGACGCCCGCCATGATCGACATGGGTGTCGCCAGGCCAAGCGCACACGGACAGGCGATGATCAGGACCGAGACGGCGGCAATAAGACCGTAGGTAAAGGACGGTTGCGGCCCGAACGCCCACCAGCCGATGAAGGCGAGAATGGCGATCGCGATGACCGCAGGCACGAACCAGCCGGAGACCTTGTCAGCCAGACGCTGGATGGGCGCGCGGCTGCGCTGCGCGTCCGCAACCAGCTGAACGATCTGGGAGAGCATGGTGTCACGGCCGACGCGCTTGGCTTCGATGACAAGCGCGCCCGTCTGATTGAGCGTGCCCGCGATGACGTTGTCCCCAACGTTGCGAGTCACCGGCATGGATTCGCCCGTGACCATGGATTCATCGAGCGTCGAACGCCCGTCGAGCACAACGCCATCGACTGGCGTTTTCTCGCCGGGCCGGACGCGCAACTTGTCGCCGACGACGATTGCATCGAGCGGCACTTCGGCTTCCTCGCCATTGCTGATACGCCGGGCGGTCTTCGGGGCAAGGTCAAGCAGCGCGCGGATCGCTCCGCCAGTGCGCTCGCGCGCGCCGAGTTCCAGAACCTGACCGAGAAGCACCAGAACCGTGATGACGGCGGCCGCTTCGAAATAGACCGAGACGTCGCCATGGGGGCCGCGGAACTCCGGCGGGAAGGCGGTCGGAAAGAGCAGGGCGACAACGCTGTACGTCCACGCAACGCCCGTGCCCAGGGCGATCAGCGTGAACATGTTGAGGTTGCGATTGACGAGCGAGGCATAGCCCCGCTCGAAGAACGGCCACCCGGCCCAAAGGACGACTGGCGTTGCGAGGGCGAATTGTATCCACGCGTTGATGTGCGGCGGCAAAAGCGCGTCGACATTGAAGATGTGGCGGCCCATTTCGAGCACAAGCACGGGCAGCGCGAGCGCGAGACCAATCCAGAAACGGCGCGACATGTCGCGCAGCTCAATGTTCGGCCCGGCGTCCGCCTTCGGCATTATTGGCTCTAGCGCCATGCCGCAGATCGGGCATGAGCCCGGGCCATCCCGGACAATCTCGGGGTGCATCGGGCAGGTCCATTTGCTGCCTGCTGGCGCTGCGACCGTCGCTGCAGCCGCTGTTGGTGTGGCGGCCGCGTGATGATGATGGTGGTGATCTTGTTCACCGCCGCCCCCTGTGTTGGCTGGCCCGCTTGAGCAGCAGCTATGGCCAGCATTGGCGGTGGGCCTGGAGTAGCGTGCCGGGTCGGCCGCGAACTTGGCCTTGCAGCCGGCGCTACAGAACAAGACGTCACGGCCTTCAAGGGTCGTGCGATGCGGCGTGTCGACCTTCGCGGTCATCCCGCAGACCGGATCTGTCAGCGCAGGTTTTTCGGAAAGATCAGGGTTCATGGCGCCCTCCGGGCTTGCATCTCACACGATTTATATATACCCTATGGGGGTATCACTCAAGTACCCGGGAGGGGTATATATGGACACGGCGGTTTCGCAGAAGGTTCTGAAAAACCTTAACAGGGTTGAAGGGCAGGTGCGCGGCATCGCCCAGATGGTCCAAGCGGATCGTTACTGCATCGATGTGGTGACGCAGATCGAAGCCGCGCGCGCCGCGCTGGCGCGTATCGAAAGCGATCTGTTGCGGCAGCACCTAGGTCATTGCGTGCAGCGCGCTATGAAATCAAAGAACGCGGCCGAACAGGAAAAAGTCATCGAGGAGCTGGTCGGCGTTTTCAGGCGCTGACACCCCAAGCGCGCAGCGCTCTCCTGGGATACGCAAGGTGACGGCTGATCCCTCAGAGGTTGGCGATTTATTCGTCGACCGGCTCTCGCATTGCGAATTCGCGCTGCCGCCGGCTGGGTTTCGGCTGCGCGGAGCTTAGGTCGTAGGGGCGGCAACCCAGAGGAGCGCCCCATGTACAAGAACTACTTCATACAGCTCGGCCTCAGCGCGATTGCGATGTTCATAGCGATGTATGCGATGATCGCATCGCTTGAGCACTTCGTCGTCAATCTCAACATGATCTATATGACGCTACTGATGGTCGCGCCGATGGCCGTCATCATGTTGCTCTTCATGCGGGACATGTACAAAGACAAACGCATGAATGTTATCGTTCTCGCTGTCAGCGCCATCATGTTTGTGGGGGCGTTGCTCGGCATTCGTACGCAGACGCCGATCGGGGATGACGAACTCATGCGGGCGATGATCCCGCACCATTCCGGTGCGATCCTGATGTGCGAGCAAGCTGATCTTTCGGACCCGCAGGTGCAGTCGCTCTGCCGGACGATTATCGACGCGCAGCACCGAGAGATTGCAGAAATGCAGGCCTTGTTGGCGCGCTAACTGGAGAGCGCAGTTCGTGGTGAGTCTGGCGCGGCCTTCATGGCGCTCAATATGCAAGCCAAGCGCAGCCGGACTGTGCGTCAAAGCTAATCTTAAGTTCGGTTTGGAGAGTGCCATGCCAGCCATTCCATGTTTCACAGGCTACCGCGAACCTCGATGTCTCCTCACCGACGGAAGAGCTACCCAGCACATAAACCTCGCTCTTGGGAGCTCACCTCTCATCTCGTGGGCGAACGGGCGACGGGCGCGCTCGCTTTTCGACGGCCATCAGCGTTCACGTTGGACTGAGACAGGTGCCAGGTCCGCGCCGCCGCTTGAGCGGCAGTTCGACGGCATTGGGTTTAGGATTAGGCCGCTAAAGCATTGGCAAGCAGAGCTTTAACGCGGTGGCGCGCTCATGGGAGCGCCGAAGCAAGACCCGAACCGGGTTCCAAGGAGCATGCGTCTCGAAAGCGCGACGGGCGTATTGCAGGGCAATAGTATTTATTTAGCTTCCGATGTGGGCTATCCCACAGACGTGACGTTCATCCAAACTCAATGGTTTGGTTGCAGAAAACGCTGATTATGTTTCTCCTCCGTCGGCTCTTGAGCGCCTTCCTAGCGCTTGCGTTCGCAAGCTACGGCGCCGTTGCAAGTGCGACGGTTCATGCCCACGCCGCCTCCGATCACCACCACAACATTTTGCATAGCCTCGCCCAGGACTTCGTCGCTGATGACAATCACGGCGATGAAGGCAATGCGCACGCGCATTCAAATGACATGGAGCACGAAACCGTCACGGCGTCCGGCGCCACGCCTCAATCTGGCGAACAAGAGCAGGCCGTTGTATTCCACGCCCACGCGGTTGCTGCCTTCACGACCGTTGCCGAGCCACTCGTACTGAGGCAGCTCTTCCTTGTCCCCCTCAAGCGGGATATTCCGCGTTCGACAGTCCCCGTTTCGGGGCTGTTCTCGCCGTTGCTGAAGCCCCCGCGCACCTTCCTCTGATCCAAACCCGCGCCCGCGTTTGACGCGGCGACCGACTGTTTGCATCCGAGGAGTTTTACGTGTCCTTTCACAAGTATACGGCCCTATTGGGGGCCGTGTGCGCCGCGAGCCTGACTTCAGGCCAAGCGCTCGCACAGGTGGCTGAGTCAGCCGATCTCCTATCTATGGGCGAGGCGATCAATCGCGCGTTACAGGACACGCCAATCCTGAGGGTAAGCGATGCCGCCAGCCGCGCCGCTGATGCTTCCATCAGGCAAGCGGATCGCGCGCTGAATCCGAGTATCGACGTCTTGGTCGAAAATGGCCTCGGCACGGGCTACTACAGCAGCCTGAAAAGGGCCGAGAGTACGCTCACGTTCAATCAGACAATCGAGCGTGGCGGTGATCGGCAGGCCCGCACGCAGCTCGCTGTGCGCCAAGGCGAGCGGATCAAGGTCGAGGGCGACATCGCACGCCAGGACCTCGCGTTCGAAGTTGCCACGGCCTATGTCGGCGCGCAGCGTGCTGCATCCGAGCGGCAGATTGCCGAGGCGCGCCTCGCGATTGCTCGGGAGACGTTGACCACCGTCCAACGGCGTGTCGAGGCGGCCCGCGATCCGCTGCTTGCCTCAGCACGTTCGCTGACGGTGGTAGCTGAAGCCGAGATAGCGTTGGAAAACGCCAGGCGTGCGGAGAGTGCGGCGTTGGCAAACCTGGCCACGTTCTGGCTCGGCCGCCCTGATTTCCATGTGGAAACGGCTTCGTTCTCGGACGTCGACGATGACGGGCTTCTCAGGAGCCATGAGGCCCCTGAAATCGTGGCGGCTCGCGCCGCCGAACGAGAAGCTGACGCAAGGATCGCTGTTGAACGTGCGCGTGCGAAACTCGATCCGACTGTGTCGGCAGGGGTTCGCTATTTCAGCGACAACAACGAGGCAGCTTTTGTAGTCGGCTTCTCGATCCCTCTCGGGATCAACGACAACAACGGCGGCGCTATCGACCGAGCATCGGCCGATCGGCTTCGCGCTCAGTACGAAGGCGAGGCATTGCGGCGATCGCTAGATCGCCAGACCGCCAGCGCGCGTTCCCAGATGTCCATCGCGTCGTCGGAAATCGCGTCACTCGATGCACGCCTTCTGCCGGCCGCGCAGGATGCAGTGACGCGTGCGCGCCAAGGTTACGAGCAGGGTGGGTTCTCCTACCTCGATGTTCTCGACGCCCAGCGTGTCCTCGCAAATGCGCAGGTCCAACGCGTTTCCGCCCTCTCAGCCTATCACCGCGCCCGCCTGGCGCTGATCCGTTTGATGGGCGGCTACGCCGTCCAATCCCCCCAGTGAGAATGAACATGATAAACTTCAAGACGGGACTTCTGACCGCTGCCGCCTTCGCTGCTGCCTTGGCAGCGTCCTCATGCGGTGAGAAGACATCTGTGGCCGAGGGCAGCGAAGCCGCTGCTACGGCATCGGGTGAGTATGAGCGCGGACCACATCGGGGCCGGATGTTGCGGGACGGCGATCTCGCCATCGAGATGACCATCTTCGAAGATGGCGTCGATCCCGAATTCCACGTTTATGCCTATCAGAATGACAAGCTGATCCCGCCGGGAGAGGTCGCACTCACAGTCGAACTCACCCGCCTCGGAAACAAGATAGACCGTTTCACGTTCACGCCGCGTGAGGACTATCTCCTCGGCAGTGGCGTCGTCACCGAGCCGCACTCCTTCGATGTGAAGGTTTATGCAACCCGCGGGGGCAAGGCGTCGGAATGGACATACGCCTCATATGAAGGCCGCACGACCTTTGCGAAGGATGCGGCGGACGAGGCCGGCGTAAAAGTCGAGCCAGCAGGTCCGGCCAGCATCGACCAGTCGATCTCGCTTACCGGCCGCGTCGAGCTTCAACCGGAAGGTCGCGCCGAAGTTCGGGCTTGGTATCCAGGACGGGTTGTCACGATGACCCGATCCATCGGTGACCGCGTCCAGAAGGGCGAGACGCTCGCGACCGTTACATCCAGTGAAAGCCTTCAGACCTATGCGATCCCGGCGCCGATCAGCGGAATCATCCTTGAGCGCGGCGTGTCAGCCGGTGATGTCGCCTCCTCGAGCCCGCTTTACGTCATTGCCGATGCCCGGAAGCTGCACGCGGAGTTCTACATCTACCCGCGCGACGCCGAGCGTCTGCGGGCGGGGCAGCCGATCGAGGTCAAGAACCTCGGCGGTACAGAAAGCTACAAGGGCAAGATCGAAGTCGTCCTGCCGACCTCCGATCTCCTGACCCAAACCGTAGTCGCGCACGTCGAACTTCCCAACCCGGACGGCCGCACGTGGCGACCGGGGCAGGCCGTTGAAGGGCAGGTGACCGTTGCCGCTGACAACGTGCCACTGGCCGTTCGCACACGCGCCCTGCAGCGCTTCCGCGACTTCACAGTTGTCTTCGCGCGCGTGGGAGAGACCTACGAAGTGCGGATGCTTGAGCTTGGCCGTCGGTCCTCCGAATGGACCGAAGTGCTCGGCGGCCTCGCACCTGGTGAAGTCTATGTAAGCGACAATGCCTTCCTCATCCGCGCGGACATTGAAAAGTCCGGCGCCAGCCACGATCACTGAGGACCGCCATGCTTAAGAGCATCATCCACCTCTCAATCAAATTCCGATGGGCCGTTCTGGCCATCGTGGTTTGCCTGATTGGCCTTGGCGTCTGGAGTTTCCAGCGCCTGCCGATCGACGCCACACCGGACATCACCAACGTCCAGGTGCAAATCAACACCGAGGCGCGTGGCTACTCGCCACTCGAAGCAGAGCAACGGGTTACCTATCCGGTTGAAACGGCAATCGCCGGCATTCCGGGGCTCGACTTCACCCGTTCTGTGTCGCGCTATGGCCTGTCGCAGGTGACTGTCGTTTTCGAGGACGGGACGGACATCTACTTCGCCCGACAGCAGGTCAACGAGCGTCTGCAGTCGGTGCGCAGCCAGCTGCCACCCGGCGTTGAGCCGCAACTCGGCCCGATTGCGACCGGGCTCGGCGAAATCTTCATGTACGTCGTCGAGGCGGAAGAGGGCGCGCGCAAGCCAGACGGTTCTGCCTACACGCCTGAGGATCTCCGCACGCTTCAGGACTGGGTCATCCGGCCGCAGCTTCGCTCGACGAAGGGCGTGACCGAAGTCAACACGATCGGCGGCTTCGTCCGCCAGTATCATGTGACGCCTTGGCCCTCGCGCCTCACGGCGCTGGGCCTGACGCTCGATGATGTCATCGATGCGCTTGAGACGAACAACGCCAACCTCGGCGCTGGCTATGTCGAGCGCTATGGCGAGCAATTGTTGCTGCGTTCGCCCGGTCAGGCTGCCGGCATCGAGGACCTGAACGGGATCGTCGTCGCTGAACGGAACGGCGTTCCCATCCGGGTGGCTGACGTCGCCGATGTCATCATGGGTGAGGAGCTTCGTACGGGCGCCGCGACCGAGAATGGCAAGGAAATCGTTCTCGGCACGGTCTTCATGCTCATGGGTGAAAACAGCAAGGCTGTGGCGCAGGCCACAGCAGAGAAGCTGGAGATCGCAGCTCGAGCGCTTCCGGCTGGCGTCAGCGCCAAGCCGATTTACGACCGGACGGAACTCGTCAACCGCACGGTCGAAACCGTCGAGAAGAACCTCGTCGAGGGCGCGCTGCTCGTCATCGTTATCCTCTTCCTCCTGCTCGGCAACTTCCGTGCGGCGCTGATCACCGCGTTCGTCATTCCGCTCGCCATGCTCATGACCATTACAGGCATGGTCGCGAACAAGGTGTCGGGCAATCTGATGAGCCTCGGGGCGCTCGACTTCGGTCTGATCGTCGACGGGGCCGTCATTATCGTCGAGAACTGCCTGCGACGCTTCGGGGAAGCCCAGCATGGCCTTGGCCGTCTTCTGACGCGCGAGGAACGTTTTGCGCTCGCGGAAGACGCAACCGTGGAAGTGATCAAGCCGTCCATCTTCGGCGTGCTTATCATCACGCTGGTTTACGTGCCGATCTTCGCGCTCTCGGGCGTCGAAGGGAAGATGTTCCACCCGATGGCGTTCACGGTTGTGCTCGCACTGACGGCGGCGCTCCTTCTGTCCCTCACATTCGTTCCGGCCGCCATCGCCCTGTTCGTGACGGGCAAGGTCTCCGAGAAAGAAAGTGCGATCATGCGCGGCGCGCGTTCGGCCTACGAGCCCATGCTCAACGCCGCCCTGCGGTTCCGCGGGTTCATCGTCGCCGGCGCCGTGGCGCTGGTGGCGCTGGCAGGCTTTGCAGCTTCTCGTATGGGTTCGGAGTTCATTCCGAATCTCGACGAGGGCGACATCGCTCTTCACGCGCTTCGCATTCCGGGAACCAGCCTGACGCAGGCGCTTGCCATGCAAACGGCCCTGGAAAGCAAGATTCGCGACATGCCGGAGGTTGAACGCGTTGTGGCGAAAATCGGGACGGCGGACATCGCAACCGACCCGATGCCCCCAAGCGTGGCCGACACCTTCGTTCTCCTGAAGGACCGCAAGGAATGGCCAGACCCGAACAAGCCCAAGGCCCAGGTCGTCTCTGAACTCGAAGCTATCGTTCGCCGCGTCCCCGGCAACAATTACGAGTTCACGCAGCCGATCCAGATGCGCTTCAACGAGCTTATCTCGGGCGTCCGTTCGGACGTCGCCATCAAGGTCTTCGGCGACGATCCCGAACAGCTGCTCGCGCTGGGTGACCAGATCGAGACGCTGGTCAACGGCATCGAAGGTGCCCAGGATCCCAAGGTCGAACAGGTCACCGGCCTCCCGGTCCTGCAAGTCACGCCGAACAGGCCAGCTCTCGCGCGCCTTGGCTTGAACGTGTCCGATCTACAGTCCGTGCTTGGCGCCTCCTTTGGCGGCGCCGACGCGGGTGCGATCTTCGAGGGGGATCGGCGTTTCGACGTGGTGGTCCGGCTTCCGGAATCGCTGCGCAGGGACGTCGATGCCATCGGCCAGCTCCGCATCCCGCTTCGTCAGCGTGATGGCGAGACCATGCGTGGCTTCGTGCCGCTGCAAGAGGTCGCGACGATCGAGCTTTCGATCGGCGCCAACCAGATCAGCCGTGAAAACGGCAAGCGTCGGGTTGTCGTTACCTCGAACGTCCGTGATCGCGATCTCGGCTCGTTCGTCACGGAAGTGCAGCGCAAGGTTGCTCAGGAGATCACAATCCTGCCCGGTTATTGGGTGGAATATGGCGGCACCTTCCAGCAGCTGATCTCGGGCGCACAGCGTCTTGCGCTGGTCGTCCCCGTCGCTCTGCTGCTGATCCTGGGACTTCTCTACGCCTTGTTCAGGTCCGCAAAGGACGCGCTCATCGTGTTCTCGGGCGTTCCCCTGGCGATGACGGGCGGCATTGCCGCTCTTCTGATCCGCGACCTTCCGCTGTCGATCTCGGCGGGCGTTGGCTTCATCGCGCTCTCGGGCGTGGCGGTGCTCAACGGCGTCGTGATGCTCACCTTCATCCGCTCCCTGCGGCAGGAAGGGCGGCTTCTCGACGACGCCATCGTTGAAGGGGCGCTGACCCGTCTCCGGCCCGTTCTCATGACGGCGCTGGTGGCGAGCCTCGGCTTCATCCCGATGGCCTTCAACGTCGGAGCCGGCGCAGAAGTCCAGCGACCGCTCGCGACGGTTGTGATCGGCGGGATCATTTCGTCGACAGCGCTCACACTACTCGTTCTGCCCGCGCTCTACCGGCTTGTGCATCGCAGAAGCCGCGAGCCGCTTGCCTCTACACGCAACACGACCCTGGCAGAGCAGGGGGCGGGCTGACGTCAGGACCACACGACTAACGCGCACCACGGGACGTCCCCCGTGGTGCGCTACTCGGAAAAGGATGGGAAATGAAAGCTACAAGTATAATGCGACCACGATGGTCACGCGAGAACATCGCTTGGGCGACAGCCTTTGCGATGTGTCTTCTCTGGCTTATCGGCGCTGAAGCCTTCGCGCACGGCGTTGAAGCGGGCGACAAGGGATACATTCAGGAAACGTCTGGCGTGGTTTTCCTGCCATGGCTCTACCTCGGCGCGAAGCACATGGTGACGGGTTACGATCACCTGCTGTTCCTGTTCGGCGTCATCTTCTTCCTCTACAAGATGAAGGATGTCGGCACGTATGTGACGATGTTCGCTGTCGGACACTCCGTTACCCTATTGTTCGGCGTGCTGAGCAATATCAGCGTCAGCTCCTACATCGTCGATGCGATCATTGGCCTGTCGGTTGTCTACAAGGCGCTCGACAACATGGGCGCCTACAAGCGCTGGTTCGGATATCAACCGAACACGAAGGCGGCGACGCTCATCTTCGGCCTGTTCCACGGCTTTGGTCTCGCGACCAAGTTGCAGGACTTCCAGATGTCGCCGGACGGCCTGTTCGTGAACCTCATCGCCTTCAACATTGGCGTCGAGATCGGTCAGCTGCTGGCGCTCGGCGCAATCCTCATCCTGATGGGATTTTGGCGCAAGACGGCCAGCTTCTGGAAACACGCCTATCTCGCCAACGTCGTCCTCATGACGCTCGGTTTCGTTCTGACGGGCTATCAGCTCGTCGGTTACTTCGTCGCTTGAACGGGATTCCTCCATGTATAACGCAAACAAACCTGACGTCGCCGACCTCCCATCCACCAATCAGTTGCTGAAGTCGACTGGCATCGCAGCTGTCGTGGCAAGCGCATTGCTGGTTCTTGTTGTTCTGCCCGCCGAGTACGGCGTGGATCCCACCGGCGCCGGCTCCCTGCTTGGCTTGACCGAGATGGGCCGCATCAAGCTGCAGCTGGCAGAAGAAGCCAAGGCGGACGCAGCCGCCGATCTTGCAGCAGCCAATGGTGCAGCGCCTGCTGAGGCATCGCAGCAGAGTGCAACACCCACACCTGAAATGCGTCCGCGAGCAGACGAGGCGGCTCCAGGCGCCGTTGCCGAACAGGCGGCGGATGGCTGGACCGACACGACCACGATCAATCTCGCGCCCGACGAGGGCTCGGAGGTGAAGCTGGTGATGGAGAAGGGCGCGGTCGCGCGCTTCGAATGGTCCACCAACGGTCCCAAGGTGAACTACGACACCCACGCCGACGCGCCGGGCATCAACTATCACGGCTACGGCAAGGGCAATGGCGTCGACCGTCAGGCCGGAGAAATCACGGCAGCCTTCACCGGTGCGCACGGCTGGTTCTGGCGCAATCGCAGCGGTGAGCCGGTGACGATCACGCTTCGCACGTCCGGCCAATACACCGAAGTCAAGCAACTCGACTGATCAGGGTCCGTCGTCATGTTTTCTCCGCTCAGCAACCACGTTTACCGCAACCTGTTCATTGCACAGGTCATGGCGCTGCTCGGTACAGGCATGGCGACGGTCGCCTTGGGTTTGCTCGCTTTCAAAATCGCAGGCGCCAACAGCGGCGAAGTACTCGGTGTGGCGCTCGCTATCAAGATGATCGCCTATATCGCCGTGGCGCCGTTCGCGAGCGCGCTAGCAGCAAAAGTGCCCCGAAAGACACTGCTGGTATCGCTCGATGTGGTGCGCGCCGGCGTGGCCATCTCTCTGCCATTCGTCACCGGGGCCTGGCAGGTCTATGGCCTTATGACCGTTCTCTACATAGCCTCGGCGGCCTTCACGCCGGCGTTCCAGTCCATGATCCCCGACATTATCGGGGATGAACGCGAGTACACAAAGGCACTCTCACTTTCGCGTCTTGCCTCCGACCTCGAAAGCGTCGCGAGTCCCGTCATTGCGGCGGTCCTGCTTGGCTTCATGACATTCAACAACCTGTTCGTCGGTACGGCGATCGGCTTCGTCGCGTCGGCAATTCTCGTTGTCTTGGTGGCGCTTCCCGCAAAGCCGGTGACCAAACCCAAACCATTTCTTCAAAGACTCACGATCGGATTCCGACAGTTTGTCCGGACACCGAGGCTTCGTGGACTGCTTGCCGTAAGTCTCGCAACGGCGGCAGGCGGAGCCATGGTGTTCGTCAACACCGTCGGGATCGTCCAGTCCGAACTACGGCTAGGACCGCAGGAAACGGCCTGGGCGTTGGCCGTGTTCGGGGCCGGATCGATGTCCGCAGCGCTTCTCCTCCCGCTCGTTCTCGACTCGGTCCCGGACCGGTTGGCCATGGTCATGGGCGCCGCCATCATGACCGTCGTGCTGATAGCCGGCTCAGTGACGGGACATGGTTATATCGCGCTTCTCTTCCTGTGGTTCACGATGGGTGTGGGGTACTCGCTTACCATCACACCAGCAGGGCGCGCCCTGAGGCGCTCGTCGTCGGCGACAGACCGCCCGGCTCTGTTCGCCGCGCATTTTGCGCTCTCGCACGCCTGTTGGCTTCTTGCTTATCCGTTGGCTGGACTCGTCGGCGCGAAGGCTGACGTGAACCTGGCTTTTATTCTTCTCGCGGGGCTCTGCGCGACCGCTACAATTGCTGCCTATCTCATCTGGCCATCAACCGATCCGGACAACATCCCGCACAAACATAACAACCTACCGGCTGACCATCCTCATCGACGGGAGGGAGGCGCCAATCACGACCACCCCTTCGTCATTGATGAACATCATCCTGAATGGCCGGAAGAAGCGGCGAGGCGCAACCGTAGCGAAACGTAAGGAAGGACACTTCCGCTTGGGGCTTGTGGGTCCCGGGGGGAGCTCAACAAAGTGAAAGCGCTTCGTCTCTCGACATCGTGGTGCTTCTCGTTCGTGCCAACCGGCACATCCTTGCAGCGTCTCCGACTCTACAACTGAACATTCGTATACGCATTCGTCGCCCGCTTCAGGGGAAGAACTGACAAGCGCCACGGCGGCTGCGACTTCAGCTCTTCGCCGACCGGGTTTCGGGTGCGGAGGGTTCTGATATAACATCACCCTAGGAGCTTGAATCATTTCGCGGATTTGATCTACCGCGTCATTCTTTCTTATGGCGCGCTTAAGGTCCCCGGGGTAGATCGAGGCATCATCACTCACTACCTGACATAGCGATGGCATTCGGATCGATCATGCAAGCGGTGTTGGGGCTGGCGCGCGTCGCGCTTGCCGCGATCCTGCTTGTTGGCGTGCCGCTCGCGGAAGCTGCAACGTGTGGCGGTGAAACTGCGGTCGTCGTTGGAACGGTCGACACCGCAGCAGACGTACCAAAAGTGCAGGTTGCGGATGGTTCTGCCCACGATTCGAAATCTGGCGGCGACGCACAACACTGCATTCACGGTCATTGCCACCATTCAACGCCGTTCAAGGCTGACGATACGGCTTCGCCTGTCGTCATCGAGGCGTCTTCTGGTATGAAGCTCGCCATGACTTCCGTCGTGCTCACGCACGTCTCGGGGAGTCTCGAACGCCCCCCCAAAGCCTGAGTCAAAGTGAAACCGTGCGCGCTTTCGTGCGCGCAGTTCTGACACTCTGATTTCAGGGACTCCCTATGTCTTCGATCAATCGCGTCTGCGGACGCATGGCGCTCGCGTGGGCGCTGGCGGCAATGCTTCCGGCCGGGGCCGCGTGGGCGCAGGTAGCGCCAAAACCAATGACTCTGGCGGAAGCGCTGGAGCTGGCCAGCGCGACTTCGCCGTCTGTAGGTATTGCTGACGCGCAGGTCGATGCGGCCCGCGGCCGGCAGAAACAGGCAGGGGCGGGGATCAACCCGGAGCTCAGCTACAATGTCGAGAACTTCTCGGGCAAAGGCGCTTTGCGCGGGATGGATGGCTCCGAATCAACTATCGGCCTGTCCCAGCAGATTGAGCTTGGCGGCAAACGCGAGGCCCGGCGCGACACGGCCGGCCGCGAAGCGGACGCAGTCGTTGTACGCTCGCGTATCACGCGCGCCGATCTCGATCTCGCCGTGCGCGACAGGTTCGCGGAACTGTCCGCGGCTGAAGAGCGTCTTGAATTGGCGCGGACGTCGGCGGATCGCGCGAACCGCCTTTCGAGCGTAGCCCAGTCGCTTGTCGATGCTGGCCGCGAGCCGCCGCTGCGCTTGCTCCGCGCCCAGGCTCAGCAGGCAGAGGCTCAAGCCCAGCTCAACATCGCAACTGCTGAATTGGGGGCCGCACAACGCGCGCTGGCCGCCCTCTGGGGCGGTTCGCAGGATCTGGTCGACGCGATGGGGCCTTGGGAATTCCGCCGCGAGAACGAAGCACTCAACACTGCTCCAACTGATACGCTCGACTATCAGGTGGCAGTTGCCGAACACGAAGCTGCGGAAGCTGCTCTGCGGCTTCAGAAAGCAAACGCCTGGGTCGATGTCACGGTGAACGCCGGCTACCGGCGGTTTGAAGCGACCAAAGAAAGCGCCTGGGTTGCCGGCGTCAGCGTTCCGATCCCGATCCAGAACATGAATGGCGGCGCAATCGCCGCGGCGCGCGCCGATGACCGTGCATCCGAGCTTCAGCTCAATGTCACGCTGATCGATGCGGTTCGCAAACTCAACGACGCGCGATCGGCCTTCGAAGCTGCAGACGCACGGGCCGCCGCTCTGGAGAACCAGGCAGTACGTCAAGCGGAAGAGGCATTGAACCTGGCCCAGATCGGCTACGAGGCTGGCCGCTTCCAGCTGATCGACGTTCTCGATGCGGAAGACGCCTTTGCGAGCATCCGGACTGCATCGATCGAAGCGCGTCTCGCGCGCGCAAAGGCTGCCGCGGCTCTCATCCGGGCGAACGCCAAATGACAAGCAAAGCCAACTCGTTCCTTCCCCAACATGCATTCCGCGCCGTGCAGGCCGCGCTCTCTCAAGAAAGCCACAACAATGACGTTCTCTAAGAAACAACTGATGATAGGCGGCGCAGCCATCGTCCTCGCGGGCGTAGGTCTCACCGCCGGTTTGCTGCTTGGCGGCGGACATCCCAGCCATGTCGGCGAAACCCCCGAGCAGCATGCATCCGAAATCGGCGCAACGGCGACGCAGGTTGCAGATCACGACGAGCACGCTGGTGAAGAGGGCGGTCACGCCGAAGAGGGTGGAGAAGAGCACGCCGAAGGCGAAGTCGATATCGACGAGAAAGCCATCGAGACGGCTGGCATCGGTTTGATCACCATCGCTCCGGGAAGCCTGGGCGCAGAGATCACGGCTCAGGCGACAGTTGCTGCATCCCCAAGTGGTGAAGCGATCCTGACTGCACGCGCGTCTGGCGCGATCACGGATATTCGCAAGCGTCTCGGTGACCCGGTCAGCCGCGGTGAGACTGTTGCGGTCGTATTGAGCCCTGATGCTTCAGCGCTATCAGCCTCACTCACCAGTGCTAAATCACGTCTCGATCTCGCACGCACCAGTTTCGAGCGGGAGAAGACGCTCTTTGACTCGAAGATCACGTCACGCCAGGACTTGGAGCGAGCTCAATCCGAATTGGCGCAGGCCGAAGCGGAGTTCCGCCGCAGCGAATCGTCGGCCCGTGCTGCGCGGGTCACCAGTGACGGCCAGTCGGTCGCCATTGCGAGCCAGATCAACGGCCGGATCACATCGGTGACGGCAGCCGCCAAGCTCGGCGCCTACGTATCGCCGGAAACGGAACTCTTCCGCATTGCTGATCCCTCCAAGATCCAGATCGAAGCGGCCGTTCCCGTTCTCGACGCACAGCGCGTGCGTCCAGGCGATCAAGCCTCGATCGAAAGCAACGGCCAGCTCCTGGCCGCCAAGGTGCGATCCGTAACGCCGTCGGTCGATGCGGCGAGCCGCGCGGCCACCGTCGTGCTGGATGTCATGGAGAAAAGCGAGACGCTTCAACCGGGTCAATTCGCGCGCGCTTTGATCCGTCCGGCGTCGACACGGGGCGCAGGGACGTCTGGCTTCGTTCTTCCCGAAGAAGCGGTCCAGAACGTCGAAGGCCGCGATGTTGTCTTCGTCCGTACCGCTGATGGTTTCATGGCGACGCCGGTGAAGACCGGCCAACGTGGCGGCGGCCGCATCGAGATCGTTGAGGGCCTCGAGCCCGGCTCGATCGTCGCTGGTCGCAAGGCATTCGTCCTGAAGGCCGAACTCGGCAAGGGCGACGCCGGTCATGATCACTAGTCCAGCAATCAAACAGATACAGAGCACCCAGCCATGATTGCCAGGATCCTCTCCCTCTCCGTGCGCGCCCGCTACCTCATCGTCTTTGCGACGCTGTTGGTGGCCGCCTTTGGCGTGTTCAACCTCATCAAGCTGCCGATCGATGCCGTTCCGGACATCACCAACAAGCAGGTTCAGATCAATACGACTGCCCCTGAGTTGGCGCCGCTCGAAATCGAGAAGCGTGTGACGTTCCCAGTAGAGACAGCACTGTCCGGCATTCCCGGACTGCAGAGTACACGCTCGCTGTCACGCAATGGCTTCAGCCAGGTAACGGCGGTGTTCGCCGAGAACACCGATATCTACTTCGCACGCCAGCAGGTCACCGAACGACTTGCGCAATCGCGGGATTCGCTACCGGACGGCGTGCAGCCCATGATCGGGCCGATCACGACCGGCCTCGGCGACATCTTCATGTGGACCGTGGAATACGCGCCGCGTGATCCCAAGGCTGGATCGACCAATGATGGCAAACCAGGCTGGCAGAGCGATGGCAGCTTCCTCACCAGCGAGGGCGAGCGGCTCACGGACGACGTGTCTCGCGGCGCCTATCTCCGGACGGTTCAGGACTGGATCATTCGTCCGCAGATGCGTGCGATTGCGAACGTCGCAGGGATCGACTCGATCGGCGGCTACGAGAAGCAGTTCGTCGTTGAGCCAGACCCGGCCAAGCTGGCCGCGTTCGGCGTCTCGTTCTCGGAATTGGCGACAGCGCTGGAAAGCGCCAACTTGTCCGTCGGCGCCAACTTCCTCCAGCGAGGCGGGGAGTCCTTCCTCATCCGTGCAGATGCTCGCGTCCGCACATTGGACGAAATCCGCCGCGCCGTTGTGGCGAACCGTCAGGGCGTCCCCGTGGCTGTTCAGGACCTTGCAGAGGTGAAAGTCGGCGGCGGTCTCCGTACCGGCGCAGCCACCAAGAACGGCGAAGAAGTTGTCATCGGAACAGCCTTCATGCTGACCGGCGCCAACAGCCGGACTGTCGCATCAGACGTCGGCGCACGTCTCGATCAGGTGGCCAAATCGCTGCCAGAAGGCGTGCAGGCGAATGTTGCCTACGACCGGGCCAAGCTGGTCGGCGCGACCATCACAACCGTTGAAAAGAACCTCGCCGAAGGCGCGTTGTTCGTGATCGTCATCCTCTTCGTCATGCTCGGCAACTTCCGCGCAGCGATGATCACCGGGATGGTCATTCCCTTGTCCATGCTGATGACAGCCATCGGCATGAATGAACTCCACGTGTCGGGCAACTTGATGAGCCTTGGCGCGCTCGACTTCGGCCTCATCGTCGATGGAGCCGTCATCATCGTCGAGAACTGCCTGCGCAGGCTGTCCGAGCGGCAGCATCACGAGGGCAGGCTGCTCACTCTGCAGGAGCGTCTCTTCGAAGTGACGGAGGCCTCCAAGGAGATGATCCAACCGACCGTCTTCGGCCAGGCGATCATCTTCCTCGTCTACGCACCGCTACTCGCGTTCACGGGCGTTGAAGGCAAGCTGTTCTCGCCTATGGCCATCACGGTCATGCTGGCGCTGGCCGGCGCCTTCATTCTCTCGCTGACCTTCGTTCCTGCGATGGTGGCGATCCTGATCAGCGGCAAGGTCTCCGAGAAGGAGGTGCCGATGGTGCGTATTACCAAGGCGCGCTATGCACCGCTGCTGCGTGCAGCTGTCAAAGCGCCGATTCCTGTCATCGGCGTTGGAGCGGCCATCTTCGCTGTCGCCGCTTTCCTCTTCACCACGCTGGGGCAGGAATTCACGCCCCAGCTGGATGAGAAGGATCTGGCAGTCCAGGCTCTGCGTATCCCCTCGACCTCGCTCGACCAGTCGATCGACATGCAGAAACGCGTCGAGCACGCCGTCAAAGCGCTGCCCGAAGTCGAGCGGGTCATGTCCAAGACGGGTACCGCCGAAGTCGCTGCCGATCCAATGCCGGTCAACATCTCCGACGGCTTCGTCATCGTGAAGCCGAAGGAGGAGTGGCCAGACAAGTCCATGACCAAGGAGCAGCTCGTTGCAAAGATCGAGAAGGCAATCTCGGGCGAGGTAGGTAACCAGTTCGAGTTCAGCCAGCCGATCGAGCTTCGCTTCAATGAACTGATCTCTGGCGTTCGCTCGGACGTTGCGGTCAAGCTTTATGGCGATGACCTCGACGCTCTTGGCCCGGTCGCCGGCCAGATCGCGACGACGTTGCAGTCGATCAGCGGTTCTGCCGACGTGAAGGTTGAGCAAACTCAGGGCTTCCCGGTCCTCGACGTTCGGTTCAACCGCGATGCCATCGCTCGCTACGGCCTCACAATCGAGGAAGTGGCGGATGCCGTGGCTTCGGCGCTGGGCGGCCGTGAGGCTGGCCTGGTGTTCGAAGGCGATCGACGGTTCGAGATCGTGGTGCGGGTGTCTGATATCCTGCGCAACAATGTCGACGCGATCGGAGCACTTCCGGTCATGCTCCCGGCCGTTGACGGACAACCGCGCCTCAGCGTGCCGCTCCGGGCACTGGCTGAGTTCTCGTTCACCGAGGGCCTCAACCAGATCAGCCGTGAGAATGGCAAGCGGCGTGTCGTGATCCAGGCCAACATCCGTGGCCGCGATCTCGGCAGCTTCGTCACCGAGGCTCAGGCAAAGGTTGCTCAGGTGAAGCTCCCGTCGGGCGCCTACATTCAGTGGGGCGGCCAGTTCGAAAACCTGCAGGCTGCGACAGCACGCCTGTCGATCGTGGTTCCGATCTGCTTCGCCCTGATCCTTGTGCTACTCTACATGGCTCTAGGCGGCATTGCGCCCGCGCTTGCCGTGTTCTCGGCGGTGCCGCTGGCTTTGGCAGGGGGTGTCTTTGCTCTCGTCCTGCGTGGTTTGCCGTTCTCGATCTCGGCTGCTGTTGGCTTCATCGCGCTCTCGGGCGTGGCCGTCCTCAACGGCCTGGTGATGATGACGAGCATCCGCAAACGTCTGGATGCCGGCATGCCGCTGGATGACGCCATCACCGAGGGCGCCATCGAGCGCTATCGGCCCGTGCTTATGACGGCGCTGGTCGCCGCTATCGGCTTCGTGCCCATGGCGTTGGCGACCGAGACGGGGGCCGAGGTGCAACGGCCACTAGCGACCGTCGTCATCGGGGGCTTGATTACCGCAACCGCCCTGACGCTGTTCGTTCTGCCGGCGATCTGCAAGCTCGTGCTCAAGCGCAAGCCAAAGCCGTCAGCAGATCCTGCCGTCGAACCTGCCCTGCAGCACGCGGAGTAGGGAAGAGTCATGAGAGCAGGAGGCAAAAGCGCGGAGACGGAAAGACAGAAGCGCACGCTTCTGATCGTCTTCGCGTTGAACCTCCTGCTGTTCATTACCTTGGGCATCGCTGGCCTGGTCGCAGACTCCAGCGCTCTGATTGCCAATGCGGTCGACAACCTATCGGATACGATCGTGTACGCGATCAGTTGGCTGGCCGTTGGCGGATCCGGTCAGCTGAAGCGAGGCGCGGCAAGGCTCTCCGGCGTCATGCTCGTGGTCTTTGCGATCGGTGTTCTTGTTGATGCACTCCGTCGACCATTCTTCGGTCCCGAACCAGTCGGCGTGACAATGATGGCGATGGCGACGTTTGCCGCTGTCGTAAACCTGATCTGCCTGTGGCTGCTGAAGCCACTCAAGACGGATGACGTAAACCTGCGTGCCGCGCAAACATTCAGCGTCAACGACTTCTTCTCGAACGGAGGCATCCTCATCGCGGGCGCACTCGTGATGTGGACCGGCTCTTGGATTCCCGACGTTGTCGTCGGGTTGGTCGTGGCTGCCGTCGCAGTCTTTGGCGGCTTTGAAATTCTTCGCGATGCAAAACGTGAAAGCGAGCCATCCAATGGATGATCACAAATCCCACAACCATGAAGCCAAGCCGCATGCAGAGGACGGCAGTCACAATCATGGCGGTCCGTTTGGCGAACGAAGTGAATTGATCTTCGCCATCCTGTCAGTGGTCGCCCTCGCTATTGGCTGGATCGTTGAATCCCAGTGGTCGAAGGAAGCGGCCATTGTCTCCTATGTTGCCGCCTACTTCTTCGGTGGCAGCTTTGCGGTTCGCGAGGCCCTCGAAAACCTCAAGCGCGGCAAGTTCCAGATTGATACGCTGATGATTGCGGCGGCCATCGGCGCGGCCATTCTCGGCCACTGGTCTGAAGGCGCGCTGTTGCTGGCGCTCTTCAGTATCGGTCACGCCCTCGAAGGCTACGCGATGGGCCGCGCCAAGCGCGCGATCGAAGCGCTTGGCAAGCTGGCTCCCAAATTCGCATTGGTGAAGCGCGAGCGAGGGCCGGAGCAGGTTGCGATCGAGGCCTTGGTTGTCGGCGACATCGTGATTGTCAAACCGAATGAGCGTCTGCCCGCCGACGGCCTGGTGACGACGGGGGAGACAAGTGTCGATCAGTCGCCTGTCACAGGCGAAAGTGTGCCGGTGGACAAGCGTCCCTTCAAAGGCGATGCATCGGCTGCGGACGCATTTGCCAAGGCAAGCGCCGACTCGAAGGTATTTGCTGGGACAATCAACGGTCCCGGCGCCATCGAGGTGCATGTTTCACGCCTGGCGCAGGAATCGACGCTCGCGCGTGTCGTAAAGCTTGTGGCGGAAGCTGAGTCGCAACGTTCGCCAACCCAGCAATTCACCGACAAGCTCGAACGGATCTTTGTTCCGTGCGTGCTTATCGGCGTGGCCCTGCTGATGCTTGCCTGGCTGGTCCTTGATGAGACGTTCCAGCAAAGCTTTTATCGCGCCATGGCCGTGTTGGTAGCGGCGAGCCCGTGTGCGCTGGCTATTTCAGTGCCCAGCGCTGTGCTGAGCGGCATCGCGCGGGCGGGTCGAGGCGGCGTTCTCATCAAGGGCGGCGGGCCGCTCGAAAACCTCGGCACCCTTAAAGCCATCGCTTTCGACAAGACCGGCACGCTGACCGAAGGCAAGCCGCGTCTAACTGATGTTGTACCTCTCAATGGCGTCAGCGAGGTGGAGCTCCTGAGCTACGCCATCGCGATTGAGGAGTTGAGTGATCACCCGCTTGCGGCAGCGGTTGTCCGGGATGGTCTGGAACGTATTCCACTTAGCGACAGGCTTAAAGCAGAAGGCGTCGAAGGCATTACCGGCAAGGGCGTGAAAGGCAACGTCAACGGCCAAGCCGTCTGGATCGGCAAGCCCGGCATGTTCGACGGCAGCAATGGCCCCGCGATGCCCGACGATATCCGCCAGCAGGCGTTTGCCTTGGAGAGCAGCGGGCGGACGGTAATGGTCGTCAGACGGGGTGACGCGTTCCTCGGCCTTCTTGGCCTGATGGATACGCCACGAGCCTCTGCACGCGATGTCGTGGCTCGCCTGAAGGCGCTGGGCATAGAACGCATGATCATGCTCACTGGCGACAACCAAAGCGTCGGTGACGCCATCGCCAAGGATGTCGGGTTGACCGACGCCAAGGGTGGCTTGATGCCGGAGGATAAGGTTTCCGCGATCAAGGACCTCGTGAAGCAGCACGGGAAAGTCGCCATGCTGGGAGACGGCGTCAACGACGCTCCCGCGCTGGCAAACGCAACTGTTGGTATAGCAATGGGCGCTGCTGGATCGGACGTGGCGCTTGAGACGGCGGATGTCGCTCTTATGGCCGACGACCTGGCCCATCTTCCGTTCGCTGTTGGGCTGAGCCGGAAGACCAGCGCCATTATCAAGCAGAACCTTTGGGTCAGCCTCGGCGTCGTGGCCGTCCTGATCCCATCGACCCTGCTTGGACTTCAGATCGGCGCCGCGATCATCTTCCACGAGGGGTCAACCCTGATCGTGGTTGCGAACGCCCTGCGCCTGCTAGCCTACCGTGACCGCACAAGACCTGCCGGGGTCAGCGGATGACACGCACCCCCAAGAATGCGCAAGCGTGGTTAAACGCAAGCGCCGCAAGTCAGATGTCCTGCAATGTACCCCCAACCCATGCAGGACTCTGGGGAGACGCCGCTCGTGCGGCGTCTCCTTCCATTCCCCGTTCTATCCAACTCGCGTCGGCTCCAGGCTCCGTCCCCCCGCGGTCCTCGGCCGGCGTATGTCCTCGATCCTATCCGCCCATCGAGGACATGGGGGAGGCTGTGTCGAGCCTCCCCCGAGACGCATTATCTGACACCCCACTCGAGAGGAGGGGCTTCGCATGAAAGAGCTGAGTGTCGAGATCATTTTGCCTGCACCCGTCGATCAGGTCTGGAAAGTGCTCACGAACTTTGATGATTACAGCTCCTGGAATCCCTACCTGTCCATGGAAGGGCAGCCAGTCAGCAACGGTCGCGTCAAAATTGCTTCGGTCGCGGTCGCGGGCAAATCATCGACGACTACTTACGCTGCGATTTCCAAGCTCGTTCCGATGAGCGAACTTGAGCTGCGCAACGGTATCCCGTTCCTGACAGAGTCCGTCCGCTTTTTCAAACTGTCGCCTGTCGAGGATCGGACGCTCCTGCGCCATGGCGTCCGATTCACGGGCGCGTTGGCTGGAAAGCGGCATTCGACCGAAGGCAAGGTGCGTCAGCTCCGCAACTACTACGATGCCTTTGGTAAGGCGCTTACCGATCGCCTGCTCGGACGCCGCCTCAGAAACCCGTCTGGCAACCGTCATGCGCGCCGTCGTCGTGAAGCACAGGGCGACAGATGAGCCATCTAACGCAGTGGTTGGCGGCATTGGGGAAGTTGCCATGATCCAGAAAAATGCAGCCAAAGGGGCCGCCGAGTTAAAAGAGGCTCTCATCGAGGCCGCTGATCTTTGCGAGAAGCGCGGAGGCTATCTGTCGCCTCATCGCAAGAAAGTCTTGTCGATTCTGTTGCAGGCGACAGGGGCTGTCAAAGCCTACGACATGCTCAGCCAATTGAAGGATGAAAAGACCGCCAAGCCACAGACGATTTATCGCGCTATCGATTTTCTCGTCGGGATTGGCCTGGTCCACCGCGTCGCCAGCCTGCATGCCTACGTGCCGTGTCAGCATTGGAGGCACGCACATACT
Organism: Hyphomonadaceae bacterium; assembly: GCA_965229115.1. GTDB lineage: Bacteria > Pseudomonadota > Alphaproteobacteria > Caulobacterales > Hyphomonadaceae > UBA7672. Next base: position 4,069,048 of record CBDDIR010000003.1, read on the forward strand.
GCGGCTCTGCTGGTTTGTAATGGGTGCGGGGCGATAACCGAATTAGATGCTCAGGATCTCATGACCACGCTGACGGGCGAAGCGGCAGATGTCGACTTCAAAGCTCGCGAGGCCGTGGTGGAAGTCCATGGGACCTGTCCTGGCTGTCGTTAGACAATATCCACCAACTTGGACAAACGAACTGGAGCCACATATGCCTCTGCTTCTCTGCCCCAACGATAATAACCAGATGCTCAAAATTGAGCGGAGCGGGGTCGAGATTGACATCTGTCCGACCTGCAATGGCGTCTGGCTCGACCGCGGTGAACTCAACAAGCTGCTTGCGGCCGAGAAGGAGGATGCAAGCGAGTCAGCCAAGGCTGAGGACCGCTTCCAGGACGAAGTCCAAAGTTTCGGTCGCGATCCAGATGGATGGAAGAAGAGCCATAAGTACGATCATGACAAGAAGCGGTATCGTTACGATGGGGACGACGAAGGCGACGACCACCACGGTCGCCCTGGACGAAAGAAAAGGTTCAGCTTGATGGATTTTTTCGACTGAAGATTGCGATGACGCGGCTATGGGGTCTGTCAGAATGGCTATCGCGAAAGCAACGAGCGAAATCGCTAACGCAGTCGGCCGATGCGAAAGAGGGTTGCGTAGATATTCCTCAACTCGCGCCAACACCTGATCAGCAAAGTCAGTGTCAATATACGATCGGCACTTTAGCAGACGCCATCGGCATCCAGGGCAAGGCGGTCGTTTATTATGAGCGGATCGGGCTTTTGCCAAAGCCGCCTCGCACGAGCGGAAACTATCGCGCCTACACCACGCGGGACGTCGCGCGCATCAAGTTCATACGGCGTGCGCGAGACCTCGGCTTTTCGCTGGAACAGGTGCGCATTCTACTTCAACTGGCAGACGGTGAGGGCAATGATCCTAACGCGCTAAGCGCCAGCGCGCGCGATCAGCTGGCCGATGTCAATCAGCGGATCACGCATCTCAACGCTTTGCGACGAGGTCTGAATGACCTCATCGCAAAGTGCGATCAGGGCGAAGTCTTGGACACGCAAATCATCAAGGCACTGTCGTCGCGTCCACGCTGAAGGTCATCGCTGCCAACCGTCCAGCGCATCGCGCAAAAGGTTCGCCAGATGCCTAGTGCCAAGCCAAGCCTGTTGAGTCTCGCATTACTCATCTAGGAACTCTTCCTCGCCGACGGGACTTGCCGAATCCGGTTCCTGATAGCGTGAGTTGCTCATCTCGCGATCGACTGGCCACATCGTCATCAGCTCGGGCGGGTAGGGCTGCAGCAATGCCTTCAAATCCCCAGCCGACGCGGGGGTCTCGCCGAGCCAGGCTGAGTATCCTGACTCGTCGAGAATGACCGGCATTCGATCGTGGATGAGCGCGACCAATGCATTCGCAGGGCAGGTGATAACGCACAAGGTTCGGCGCCAAAGTCCCGTTGCCTGGTCTTTCCAGTTTTCCCAAAGGCCAGCTACTGCAAAGGGCCGCCGGTCACGTCGCGCCAGAGCATGCGGCTGTTTGTGTCCAGGCTTGTCGCCCTTCCACTCATAGAAGGCGTCGATCGGAACGAGACAGCGCCGATCCCGAAAAGCCGCGCGAAAGCTTGGAAGCTTATCAACTGTCTCCGCCTTCGCGTTGATCGGCTTGTAAGCAGACTTGGGATCCTTCTCCCATGACGGCAGTATTCCCCACCCAAGCATGTCGATCTCGCGCTTGCCTGTTTCCGGATTCCTGCGAATGACCATGAACTGCTGGGAGGGCGAAACCATTGTACCGCAGTTCTGCATTGGGAATGTTTGGCTCGCAGCCAAAGTAAGCCGCAATCTCGGCTGGGCTCGATACCTGCAGAATGCGGCCGCACATGATGACCCCGCAGACAATTTAGGCGACCGCTGGAGTATGTCAAAGAGTGAAAGCGCCCCCGGACACGCACCGCTAGCATTTACAGGCTTGCCAGCCCTGAAGGGAACGAGACTGAGCAGCTACACGGTATCGCTCGCGTATGATATTCTTGATTGGAGGGGGAGCTGACATGAGATCGTTTGCGGCAGGGGTACTGCTTGTCTTGGTGTCGCCAGCCGTGGCGCAAAACCTGTCCCGCTCTCAACCTGTGGAACTCGCCTGCGCAGGCGAAATCCAGAACTTCGCCCAACCCGAACTCACGCGACCCGCGAACGACATCTATGTGCGAATTGAGGAGCAGAGCGTCAGGGTTGTCGGCGATATCCTGTCCGGTGAATTCCCGATCGCACTCGAAAATGAAAGCGTCCTAGTATTCTCCAAGCCGCCATTGCTGGGCAATCTTTATCGGTACAGCGGAGAGATTTCGATTTCCGACAGGCCGGCCGACGAGAACAAGGTGAGGTGGATGTTCACTGGCAAGTGCTCAAAGCCCAAGCCGCTGTTTTGAGGCACTGTTTGAGTGTCGCGTGCGCAAGCATCACAATCGCCATGTTGCCCGGAATTGTACATCAGCATGTCATGCCGTGGTCGTAGGCGCGCAGACAACTGAAGCCGAAAGCACTGCGGCCGCGTCGAACTCGCGGCTGAGTCAGTTTTTGTGTCCTAGTCGCGATCCCATCCCCCGCGACCATCACAATGGTTGCAGCCCCTCCAGCTGCTGTCCTCCATGTCGCCATTGTTGAAGTCGTTGCACCAACCGCAGGCTTCGAGATAATCGCTAAGGTGCAAGCAGGAAGCGCACAGGAACTTCTCCCGGTACGAAACGACGGTGTGATATCCGTCGCAGAATGAACAGTTCGCCGGCGTCTGCATGTCGACGTAGTTGTCGGGCGTGGCTGGATCATCATCGATTATATCAGCAACTTCCTCTTGCGAGAATTTTGACTGGCAGTGCGGACAGGTGACGCCGTCGTCGCCTTCACAGGTCATCTTCGTCTGGCAGTAGGTGCAATCGATTTCGATCCATCGCGATGTGCCGTGGCAAACCAGGCATTTGCACTCGAACAGCGAACCTACAAGGGTTTCCAACCTAGCGGCGTCGAACGAGCATAATGTGCATCCAACAAACGTGGCGCCCTCCGACTTCTGTTTCGCAATTTCGTCGGTGAGACTTTCAAACCGCGTGCGAAGATATTCGCGATGCTGTGCAAACTCCTTGTCGAGGTCGGCGAAGAACTTTTCATATTTCGAGAAGACACCCGCCCACTGAACGCGCACCAGACCTAGGAGGCCGTGCCAGGCCTTTAGCTGCTCAATTGCAATCGTCTCACGCGCCTCATGCGTGTCGATATGCTGGTAGAAGTGCACAAGCTTGTTCCGGTGTTTGCGGATGTCGTCGAAGCTCTGCTTTGTGCGGTCTGGAACCGGCGAGCCGACTACACGGTGCAGCCGCTTGCAGGCTTCCTCGAAGCCGACAGAAACAAAGTCACCCTTCTTGAAGGCGACCAGGTCGGCGTCCTTTGTAACAACGAGGCTCCAGTGCTCCGCCATCAGGCGGGCTTTAAGCACCAGCTCGACCGCAGTGTAAAAAGCGATCACGGAGTGCTTGAGCCGTTTTTCGAATTCCTCGGTCGCCAAGGCCAGGAAGTCGATGGCATTGGCGACAAGTTCGTCCAGAGGTGTGGGGGAGGGAGGCGCCTTCGCGGTCGCCCGCTTCCGGGACTTTTTGCCGTTTGGACTGGAGGCGTCAGAGACTTTTGACATGCGGGGATGCGTTCCAATTCGGCCGATCTCTACGCGCTTTGGCTTCGGTTTCAGCGTGCACTCGAACTGCTTGTGTCGGCAGCATCGAACTTGCGTACGAACCATTGGGCCAGCGGCTTGGCATTTGCTCCCAGGCGCCCGGAGAGTGGCGTTGTCAGGGTGACGATGTATCGGCCCTTACCTGTGGCTATGCCCGTGAAGCCCCTGAAGCTCGGGTCGCTGCCGTGGAATTGTACGGACAGCCTGTCACTGGGCATGAGAAACCAGAAGCCACTGAGCGCGCCGCTGAACCAGAACTGATCTGAGTCCAGATCACGAGCCCGGCCGGTTGGGGCCACGTGCTTCACCAGGAATGGATGGTTGATCAGAAGGTTACGCGCACTGGGGGCGCCCATGGTCTCATCGGCGTGAAACGCCGCATGGCAAAGCTGATGAATGATTTCGCCCGTCTTGCCGACGCCGCCGAACATATCGTCCCCCATGCACTCAGGTGACAGCCAGTGGCGTCATCACGCTGGACTTAATCGCCACAAATACTGGCGCGCAAGCGCTCTGTAGATTGGCGGTCGCCAGACTCCGCACTCGGAACGAATCGTGATCCCCTCTCTTTCCATTGGAAGGAGCGACCCGTGCAGGAATTCGCAATCAGGCTGGACTCAGCAAAACTCGAAGCCACGCGACAGGCGATGGCGGCGCATCGAGAAAGAATGAATGAGGCGCCGCGCCTGACCGGTTCGCGGATCGAAACCATCAGGCGTGAGCTTGAAGCGATTGATCCACAGGCCGCGAAGATACTGCGGGATGCGGACGAGCAATTTGCGAGTCTGAAGAAGGGACCCTTGGCCAGCATGTTTGAGGATGTCGAGAACCAGCACCGTTTCCTGGACGGTGTCGTACCTGGTGACAGAGAGAACCGGCTACTCGCGCAAGTGAACAAGCTGGCCAGATCCCTGGATCGACCTTTTTCAGGGCCCCACTACGACATGGGTCCGATAGCTATTCCAATTCCCTTGCACAGAGCCAATCCGGCGGAGCATTTCAGACTGAAGTTGAGCGATGAAATCGCCAACTTTGAAGCCACGCTGGACGCTGAAGAGGAAGTTGGCATCCGGCTTTCGGACGGTACTTTCTGGCTATCAGAAATCGTGACGCAGCCGCCGGAGCACGTGGTCTTCATCGCCACAACAGACGCCGGGGAACGTGTCCGCATCTTCAAGCACCACACACAGGCAAACGTGATGCTGCTCGCCCTCAAAAAAGCTCATCCCGAGCAGGAAGCCCGGCGTATCGGTTTCCGTTTCGGGGAAGACAACGGCGACTAGCGGGCTCAGCTTTTGCGGGCGTGCTTGCCATACTGCATGAGGGTTGGGTGAGGTGATGAACAAGAAGGTAACTGCAGCGGACGCTTCGGCGCATGGCGGCCGCTTGTGGTTTCCGTCCGCCATCCATCTTCCCGGCATGAGGTTTGTCAGGCGGATCGTGAGTTCACGGTTCGGGCCCGTAAAAACAGGCGAGGTGACCGACGTTCTCTGTTTCGCCGGTATGGAGCACCTGACGACCTGGCGCTTCATCGGGGCGGAGAAATCCGTTCAGCATCCCAGGGTCGAGGCTTGGGTAATCCGCCAGACACGCGAAGAAGCCATCGCTGAAATGTCGAAAGGGCGAGACCTCTATCCCTTCACCGAGGCGTTCGAGGACGATCGCGCACGAAAATTTGCCGAACGCTGGGATACGCTTCTGCAGTTTGACGGAATTTATGGTGATACGCCGCGAGTGACGGTCTCAACCTATGCCGATCCGCACCTTTTTGATCGCTTCCTGACGATGCCCCTGAAGGATTGCATCTTGAGCGCAGGATTGAAGATCGGCGTTCTTCTGCACGCGCATGAAGTTGGGCGAGGGGAGAATGCCATTCAGGATCTGAGCGTATTGCCAGCCCCAGAGGAGAGACCGTGGGGGGAGCGCCATCAACCTTCACTGCGGGTGAGCTGGGAGATCTCGCGCTGACGCATGAAGCACGCGAAGCAGAGTCCGAGGATGACGATCCTTGGCTCGACTAGCTTAGCGCCGTCACACATATCGCTTTCACTGCCGCGGCGACAGCGCACCTATGATGCGGCAGTGGGCGATTGTGCCGCGCTGGCATTGGCCGAGCAGATCGTTCAGTTCGCGACGCAGCGCCTTCAAATCGGAAATCTTGCGGTCGATGTCCGCCACATGATCGCGCGCCATGGCGTCGACGCCGCAGCAGTCACTGTCGGTGTGATCCGCCAGCCCCAGCAGGGCGCGGACCTGATCCAGCGAGAACCCCAGATCGCGCGCCCGCCGGATGAAACTCAATCGAGCCAGATGATCGCCCGTGTAGGCGCGATAATTTCCCGCCGTACGTCCCGGCTCGGGCAACAGGCCGATGCGCTCGTAATAGCGCACTGTCTCCACTTTCGTGTCCGTGGCCTCAGCCAAAGCCCCGATGGAATAGCTGTCCGGCATTGCTTGACCCTGTAGTGACTACAGGGTGAAGATTGGCTCGACTGGATGATTTGTCGAGGGCTGAAATCATGGCCGGCTGCTGCGAACACGATGCCTGCGCGAGCAATGTAGCGACGAAGGTCGATCCGGTCTGGCGGCGCGCGCTGTGGATCGCGTTGATCGTGAACGCTACGATGTTCGCGGCAGAAATTGCAGCGGGCTTCGCCGCAGACTCATCCGCCCTGCAGGCAGATGCGCTCGACTTCCTCGGCGACAGCGCCAATTACGCCATCAGCCTTGGCGTTGCCGGGATGGGCCTGGCGATCCGCTCGCGCACGGCTCTCTTCAAAGGCGCGACCCTGCTGCTGCTCGGCGCATGGGTCGTCGGAAGCGCGGGCTGGCGCGCCGTCACGGGCGGCGATGTTCCTCAGGCTGAAGTCATGGGCATGGTCGGCTTTGCCGCCCTCGTCGCCAATGTCGCTGTTGCGCTGCTGCTGTTTCGCTTCCGCCAGGGCGACGCGGATATGCGGTCGGTGTGGATATGCTCGCGCAACGACGCCATCGGAAATGTCGCCGTCATGCTGGCGGCGCTTGGCGTCTTTGGAACGGGTACGCTGTGGCCGGATGTGATCGTGGCCGGTGTCATGGCGACGCTCGCGATCACGGGCGGCTGGACCATTGTCCAGCAAGCCAGGACCGAGATGGGAACGACGACAAGGGCTCCATCAATCGTTCCTGCGGAGTAGAGCGCGGCACAGCCGAATGTCCGCTGTTCGCTGAAAACGGAAATTGGCAGCGCCGTGCCAGCGACCCACACAACTAGCCGCATTCTGCGGGCATTTTCCGCGTGCGCGATTGGCATCCCGAAAGCTGCGTCGGGTTACGCATTCCAGAACATGTCTGCCCACCGGAAGAACGGTGAGTCTTGGCGAACGGTTTGCATCGCGGCGAGCCTTCCTTGGTGGGGGGCGGTATCCGGACGATGCAATGTACCGTCGAGGAATGGGATCAACTCAAGCACCGGGTGTCGAGGCTCGGCGTGCAAGCAAGGGTCAAACGCGTAGCCGAGGTGGCCCCGATCCGGCAGGCCGAAATCCTCATGCTGCTCGTTGAGGTAGATGATTGCGTTTATGCGCTTGGATTTGAGGAAGCTCTCGCCAGCGTCTGTGCGCAGCAAGTTCATCATCTCTTCATTGCGACCGACGAACCATGCCTCGGGCACAACCACGAAAACGACACCGGGCGCATCAGGTGAAAGCTGTTTGCGCTTTTGCTCGATAGCGTTCCGCACCGTGGTCGACGAGTATTCAGGGCCGGAAACAGTCGTCGCCTCGACGTTGACGTTCACCTCGCCACGAGTGGCAAGAAAATCGAAGTCTTGACCTTTCACGCCGGTTTCGGGTTTGAACGTGACGCTAAAGTCGAGGTCGGTGAACATCCGCGCCGCGAATGCCTCGAAAAATGTAGGGCGAGCTTGCTGCTGGCGAAGGCGCTGGCAAAACACATCGAAACCCACGCTGTCTTTAAGAGCGAACAGCGTGTCGCCTACGGCTAGGACGCGAGACAAATACTGCCAATTGACGATAGCGCCGGGCGCGGGTCTTTCAAAGAATGCGTCCGATGCAGGCGAGCTAGGCGCAATTCGTATACATTCCGCGATGACCAACTCGGCAACCGCCGGATAGTACGTGTTGATCGTGTCGCCCTCACGCTTCACTTTCGCCGCGACGCGTGCGACCGAGCGCGCGAGGCGATCCGATCCAAGGTCAACCGGGAATTGCTTGACCGTCTCGGCTGCATATCGCTTTTCAGCCCGCACCCGCTGTTTCAACGAGACGGCATCCGCCCGCCTCTCATGCCTGTTCATAGCCTGCTCTCCGCGAGCATTGTGGGTTCATCGTCCAGGGAAGATCTCGGACAGATCGAAATTAGGCGGTTCAGTCGGTTGCTTTGCAGGACGAGGCCCGCCGGGCGGCCATGTCCGATAAGCGTCTCGCCCCCACAGTACCCACACTTCCGCGAACGCAGCACGAGCCGGCTCCGTGGCTTGATCAATCAAAGCCTCGACCTCATCGCGCCCACAGCCGTAGGTCGCGCAATTTTGGAGAATGACGAGCCCCCAAGACGGATCGTAAACCGGGTTTCTGCGCGCTTTCGCAACTTTCCCCTCCGCAGCCGCTTTCAAGGCAACCGGGACGGCAGCGATACCTGCGTTTATGACATCCTGACCGACTAGGCGCATCTCGGGCGGTTTGCCTCGCGCTTCCTGGTATTCCTTGCCGCGCCTGCGGCCCGGAATGTCTGCCTCGGTTGCCTCATACGTGCAGGTGAGGCCATCAAGCTCAATTTCAAAATCAGGCGCGTCCGCAGCAAGTCGCACAAGGCTCGCGCCGCGGGCTTTAGCAATCTCGGAGGCGATATAAGCGTCGCGGATAAAGCCGTTCTCGCCGTGTTCAAAAAGCAGGTCCCCGGTGATGGCCGATAGCGCGTCGAACCGCGCCTCCATGTCGGTCGGGGTCATCCATTGTCGTAGGTCGGCAAGCGCCTTGCGCCATTCCGCCCCTTCAAGCCGTCGTCCAAGAGTCGGCGTGGCCTCGTCGTCGCTCATGGGATCGTTTCCTGGTCGCCCAATCGCATATGTGGGGAAGGAAGTGAGACAAAAAAAGCGGGTGCATGCCGACGCCGGTTGGTGGCCGAATTGCTGCACGGCGTCGGCTGATACCGGAATCTTTTCGCCATAAAATCCACCGGCAGTCCGTTGGGGGGCGGATGTCCGTTTTGGGCCAGTAACGGAAGTTCGGGGTGGGAGCGTGATGTGCTTGCGCTGTCAGTGGCATATCTGGGTGACCCTCCTTTATCAGAGGTGACGCAGTGCATTGCCGGTCCGGAATACGAGCGTGTCCGGTGTGATACTCTTTGACGAGTCACAACATGGAGCGCCGAATGTCTGAACGATCTCTGATTGCAATCTTCCAGAGAAAGCCCGCTGGTCAGGGCTACCTGACCGTGATCGAACGAGCCGAACAGGATGGTGAAACGCTCGAGCGGTTCCTGATCCGGCGCATGGTTGGGTCAGAGCGGGAAGGGCGCATGTTGGCGCGTGGCGCTGGCGCCGTCAGTAGCTGGTCGACGGTCGACTAGCATTCCTGGTCCGTCGCTGCATCGACGAAGTCGCGTCCGCTCCAGACCGTATCAGGGCAGGCAAGGCCCCAGATGCCGCGTTTGGCAGCGCGCGCTTCGCGCTCGGCCTCGCAGTATGTGCCGTGGCTGTAACGTGGCCAGTCCCTGGCCCAGCCGGAGGCCACCATGTGGTTGCCTAGATCGATCCCGTCGATGGCGCATGTCGCCACCACACGTCCGTCGCGGTCGCGTCCGCCTGTATCACTGCACGTTATTTTCTTGTTGGACGCGAAAGAGATCAAGGCTTGCGTCGCTGCCTGGTAGACGTCCACCGGACCCGCGGGTGACTCACATTTTTTGCCGCTCTCAGGGGCGTCATAACCGAGCGGGCGGATACGTGATCCCGCGAGATCAAACGTATCGCCATCGACAATGTCATCCTCGCTGAGCGCGCCGGACAGAACCATTTGTTCTGGAGAAACAGGTGGGTCGGGCGCCGCCGGTTGCGGGGCAGGGATGACAGCGACCGGCCGGGGCATCGGCTCCGGCATTTTCAGAGCCGACCAAACGACCCAGATCGTTGCCGCGACCCATGCGGTCAGGAGCAATGCCGCTATGACGCGCAGGCCAAGCGCGCAGACTGTCCCGAGCACAGCCCCGAATGGTCGTGGACGATGCGCGATCATGCCGTCGATGAGCACGACCTTGTCCTGCGCGGGGCCGGCTCGGTTAGACCAGTAAAGGAGGTGTGCTCCCAGGGCGGCGGCAACAAAGGCGCTCAACACAACGGACAAGTAGAATTGATGGTCCGCGGTCCGCGGGGTCATGAACAGCATCGTCGTGACGAGCGTTCCGACGGAGAAGGCCAATGTGATGATCGCAATCCGCGCCTTTTTCATCGGCGCGAGGCGCCGGTTGCGCTCGTCGAGGTTCTCGAATTTCCGGACGCCGATACGCTCATGGATCCGCTTGAGCGCGCGCAGCATGTGACCCGTCCCTCCCCACACCCGAAAAGAAGCCTGTACCGGGAGTCGAGATGTCGAGGAACAGGAAGAAGGCGACCCCGCTCCGCGGGCCGGGCTTTAGGCTTCGCCACGAGCCAGGAGGTCTCGGCCCGTCGGGTGACAATCCCTGTCGCAAGCCGCGCCTTCATCAGATGCGTCCTGTGCTGATAAGAGCCACCGCTATCACCCCGGCAGCCCCGATGCCCGCTGCAAGGACAACAGCGAAAAAGTTGATCCAGGCCGCTTTCACGGTTGCGCCAGCGTTGGTCAGCGCCGGCTTTCCGCTCTGCTTCGAAGGCTTCTTTCGCCGTCGCATCGATGTCGTTCCCAAGGCCCGGACGAGCAAATGATTCGTCGGGCATCAGCCTCAGTTTCCCTCCGTTCAGAGGGACGCGGATTGAGAGTCGACCCACACGCTGCAAGTCGCCACGCACCGAGGGTGCAGGTGAGTCGCACAGGCGCCGCTTAGCTCGGGGGCCAACTTCCGAATCAGTCTGCCTGACGCCACGGGGCCGGGGATAAGGAGGAGGCCGATTGGGTCTAATCGACTGTTCCGTCGAAGGATTTTGATGATTCAAGCGCCGCACATCGCGGGCGTTTTGGCAGAATCGCAGGGGGCCTAAGACGATGCTCAGACTGTTCCGCAGATAGCCGCCGGGGACACGTCTGCTTGTGACGCCCATCGAGCAGCCGGCGCATGAACGCTCAAGGGGCCGAGGCTTCGGGCTTCGCCCTGCAGGCCGCACCAACCCCTTGCGCGTTCAACGCTGCGCTTGCTTTCCGGCCGCTTTCGAGGGGCGTCGCAGACGCGACCCCGGCGGGGCTGATCCCGCAGGGATCAGAAGGACCATCGTCATGGACCGCGCTTCATTCGAGCTCATCGGCAATGTCGGCAAACTCGAAATCAAACCCATCAAGGACGGAAAGAAAATGGCCGTCATCTCCCTCGCCACGTCCGAGCGCTGGAAGACTGAAGGCGAAGAGAAGGTTGAGAAGACTTACTGGCACCGCGTGGCGGTATTCGCTCCCAACAAGGTCGCGCTGATCGAAAGCGCCGTTCAGAAGGGCACGCGCCTCCGCCTGGTCGGCCAGATCCGTCCCGGTTCCTGGGAAGATGAGCGCGGCCAGACCCGCTACACCGTCGAGTTCATCGTCAGCGGCATGGGCGAGGTCGAAATCCTCGCGCGCGGAAAGCCGAAGGCTGAGACAAGCGACGCACCCGCCAACGACGACGCGAAGGCGTCCAGGCGCAAAAAGGCCGCCTGACGGTCCGGCCGGCGGCGCGAGCCGCCGGCCACTTCGTTTTCAACATCGTCAAACTCATCAGGGAGGTCAGCATGACCGCCGCCAGCACGATTGCGTCGCTGCACGACACCGTCACCAATCGCATCATCAAGGAACTCGAAGCAGGCCGCTTCCCATGGGTTCAGCCTTGGGCTGCAGCTATGCCGACGCCACTCGGCCTGCCCCAGAACGCGTCAACCGGCCGGACCTACTCCGGCATCAACATCCTGCTGCTCTGGTTCGCCGCCATGGAGCAGGGCAGGCCATCGCAGCGCTGGCTGACCTTCAAGCAGGCGCTCGCTCTCGGCGGTAATGTCCGTAAAGGCGAAAAGGGAACGATGGTTGTCTACGCCGACAGCTTCGTGCCGACGTCAGAGCGCGAGAAAGCTGCAGCCTCGGGTGAGGACCCGCGTCGCGTGGGGTTCCTGAAACGTTTCACGGTCTTCCACGTCAGCCAGTGCGATGGCCTGCCGCCCGAGCCGGACGCCGTTCCGGCGCTGGGTCGCTCGGAAGTGATACCTGCCGTTGAAGCCGTGATAGCGGCGACGGGCGCCGATATACGGATCGGCGGAGACATGGCGTTCTACGCGCCGGGCCCGGATTTCATCCAGCTCCCGGCGCAGGAAGCCTATTTCGAGCCGATCAACTGGTACCGCACGAAGCTGCATGAACTGGGTCACTGGACTGGCCACCCCTCCCGGTTGAACCGTGACTTCTCCGGGAAACGGGGCGGAGAGGGCTATGCGCGTGAAGAGTTGGTTGCGGAACTCTGCTCCGCATTTCTCTGCGCTGAACTTGGCGTCTCTCCAACCGTCCGCCATGCCGACTATCTCGGCGCCTGGCTGGACGTGCTGAAGGGCGACAATCGCGCCGTGTTCCAGGCTGCCTCGCTGGCGTCCAAAGCAGCGGACTATGTGATGGGTCGCAAGCCCCAACCTTACCTTGATGCGAGTGTTCTGAGTTCGGCGAGCCCGCCCTGCGCCAACTCCAGCGCGTGATCCTGCCAGTCGTAGGGGCCTTGAACAGCCAGACCGAGTTCGATCTTGGCAATGGCCCCTGCGATGGTTCTTGCCTTCATCCTGCTGGCGCGACCTGCGGCAGCGATCAGCCGGTGGAAGGCTTCATCGATTTCAGGGTCGAGCGCACGCATGGCGCGCGCCTCTGGCATATTGCTGCGACATGCGAGTTCGCAATCCATCTTCAGGCGGCGCGCCTTGTTGAAGAGACTGTTTTCCAGCGTTTGCCAGCGTCTGATGTTGGCTTCGCGGCGCTCGTGTTCGGCAATCCAGGCTGCGGCCGCCTCAACAAGCTGGTCGGTCGGCTGCAGCACGCTTCCCGACGCTGCGGTCGCCGCTGGCGCTACCAGCGGCAGGGCCAGGGCGGTGGAAATTACGGTACGGCGTGAAATACGACTCATGATCTGCTCCCCAAAAGCATGGGTGCATGCTGGCAAAGTCCGACGCGGCTTTCGTCCTCTAATCGACTAAGAGTGTCGCTTTTCCGAAATTATTTTTTGGGGCTGGGGACTACGGCGTGAGTGACCACTTTGACTTCGACCGGATTGAAATCTGGGGTCCCGAGCTGACCGAGCGGCTTCGGGGAGTTGTCCCTGCAGCAGCAATGCAACGCGTTGCCGAAAGCGATCCTGATCTGATCGAAGACGCCCTCGCCGTGCTGCTCCGCCAAGTCGATCCTGACAGTCTGCATGCAGCAATCGCGCAATGGGTAGGTGAGCGGCCCATAGCTGCCTATCACGGCTCACGGCTCGCTGAGCCGGACATCGCCGCCATACAGCTGAGCGGGCTCAAGCCGCTGAATATCGAGGACAGGCGTGCCCGCCTGGTGCGGACACTCTCCCGGCATGCAGACTGGCCCGCCAACCAGCATCGGCTCGATGAAGCGATAGAGCTGTTTGGAACGAAACAGCGAGCAGGCAGGAGGGAAGGGCAGGTTCATCTGACCTTGTCGCGCGCAGGCATGCTCAAATCATTCAACCACTATATCACGCACGGGGCGGAGGTTGATAAGCATCTGGCCAACCACGTCCTGGGTGAGGCCGGCATCGATCTGCTTCAGACCGATGGATCGCCTGTCGTTATCCGGTGTCTAATCCCACCTGTCACAGCCATCGCCGGGATGAACCGATACCAGGTCAAAGGCGCGCCGAATCCCGTCCCTCACGTCTTGAAGTACTGGGCCTATTGGCTGGCAAAGCCAGATCGCGCCGTCGCGCACATACGTGTGGATTGCGGTATCGTGTTGAAGGAGCAGATGCCACCAGACTGGATCAGCGGTATTGAGCGTATGCAGGACGAGCAACTCAAGCGAAAGTAATTGAGCCAAGGTCAATTCTATAAGAATAAGCGTATCGGCAGTTGTCGTTTCCATCAGAAATATCTGATACAAAATCTCGGATTTGATACGAAAAATCGTATTGACGGACAGGATTTTGATACGATAAATCGTATCGATGACGCTTGCAGCCCAACAACTCGATCGCCGGTTTTCCGAAATCCGTGACACCTTGCGCGGCGCCGAACGGCCTGCGCGGGGATGGATCAAGGCCATTCGGGAAGCTCTGGGCATGACAACCGCCCAGCTGGCGAAGCGCATGGGCGTAGCCCAGCCGCGGATCGTCGAACTGGAGAAACGGGAGGCTGCCCGCGTCGTCACACTGCAAAGCCTGGAACGTGCGGCCGAAGCTCTCGATTGCCGGGTCGTCTACATTCTTGTGCCTAACAGCCCGCTGGAAGACCGGATCAATGCGCGCGCTGAAGCGGTCGCCGAATTACACCTGTCAGCCGTCGATCACACCATGCGTCTGGAGAAGCAGGGCGTGAACGACCGGCAGCGCCGCGACGCCTTGAAAAAGAAGATCGTCGCCGACTTGCTGGAGCGTCCGGCGCGGCTTTGGCAGCTTCCGTGACGGACCTCCATGACGAGGAGCCGGAGGGTGCAACAGCCCTCACGCCAGAGGAGCGAGAGGGGCTGATTCCGGCGCAGGTCACGCTCCGCCGGGAGCTCAACGAGATCGAAGAGCAAAACATCCTGGAGGCGAGTCTCTTTGTGACCCGGCGTCGCCACGATCCCGTCTCCGAAGCCTTCGCCCGCAACCTCCACCGCCGGATGTTCGGCAAGGTCTGGCGGTGGGCAGGCGCCAATCGGGAATCCAACAAGAACATCGGCTGCGACTGCTGGGAGATCGACCTCCAGCTGCGGGGCGTTCTCGACGACACCCGCACCTGGGTGGAGTTCTCGTCCTATCCGGCAGACGAGATCGCTGTCCGGTTTCACCACCGCCTGGTCGCGATCCATCCCTTCGCGAACGGCAATGGGCGATGGTCCCGCATGATGGGCGACACACTTGCGCGCCGGCTTGGCCAGCCCGCCTTCAGCTGGGGCAACAGCCGCCTGCTTGATGACGACGCAATGCGGCGCGCCTACATCGACGCCTTGCGCGCAGCGGACCGTCACGACATCGGACCTCTGCTGGCTTTTTCCCGCTCGTGAGTCGTGAGTGCGGTGAGGAAGGTATCCGTTCGGTAGCTGCACGTTGATCAGCTGTTGACGCCTGTCTGAGGTGTCCACGCCCATGGCAGCAGTTCGTCGATCCGGTTTACGGGATGCCCCGCCACCATGCGGGTGAGGGTGTCTTTGAGCCAGGCGTAAGGCTCCACGCCGTTGAGCCTGGCTGTTTCGATCATCGAGGCGATCACCGCCCAGCGCTCGCCGCCGCCGTCGCTGCCGGCGAAGAGGTGGTTCTTGCGCCCGAGCGTGATCGGGCGGATGGCCCGCTCCACCGGGTTGGTGTCGAGGTCCACACGCCCGTCGGTGAGGAAGCGGGTCAGTCCATCCCAGCGGGTGAGGGCGTAGCGCATGGCCTCGGCGAGCGCGCCGCGTGCAGGGAGCTTTGGTAGCTCTGATCCGAGCCAGGCGTGCATGGCGTCGATTACGGGCCTGGATCGTGCGCGCCGGGCGGCGAGACGATGGGCAGAAGATTGGCCGCGCACCTCCGTCTCGATGGTGTAGAGAGAAGCGATCCGGCGCAGCGCTTCATGCGCAAGCGGCGTGTTCTCAGCTTCTGCGACGTCGTAAAACTTGCGGCGGGTGTGCGCCCAGCAGGCTGCGAGCGTGATGTCGCCCGTCGCTGTCAGCCGGTCGAAGCCGGCGTACCCATCGACGTGGACGATGCCTTTGAAGCGTGAGAGGTGCGCCTCCGGCCGCTCGGCCTTGCGATCAGGCGCGTAGATGTAGAGGGCGGCTGGCGGTTCAGGCCCGCCCCAGCTGCGCTGGTCGCGCACATAGGCCCACAAGCGCCCGGTTTTCGTCCGCCCACGTCCAGGATCCAGCACCGGCACGGGCGTGTCGTCGGCGAAGAGGATATCCGAGCCCGTCACATGCTCAGCGAGACGACGATGCAGTGCTTCCAGCCACCAGGCCGCGCCGCCCACCCAGCCGGCAAGAGTGGAGCGGTCGAGCACGACGCCATGACGGGCGAAGATCTTCGATTGCCGGTAGAGCGGGAGGTGATCGCAGTATTTGGCGACCAGGACGTGGGCGAGGAGCCCCGGTGTTGCGAGGCCGCCGGCGATCGGTCGCTCGGGCGCGGGCGCCTGAGCGATGCGCTGGCAGGACCGGCAAGCGTATTTGGGGCGGCTGATACGGATCACCTTCAGCTGGGCGGGGACCCAGTCGAGCATCTCGCTGACGCTCTCCCCGATCGCGTGCAGCGTCCCGCCACAGCAGGGGCAGGCGGGTCCGTCCACATCGATCACCACGTGCTCGCGCGGGAGATGGTCGGGCAAAGGCCTGCGCTTTGGCTGCGTATCCGGCGTGGATGAGGGCGCCGACGCGCTTTCCTCGACGCGGCCGATATCGGCGCCGAGATCTTCAAGCGCCAGCGCCAGCTGGTCGGGATCCAGCCGCTCGGAGCGCTTGCCGAACTGCATGCGCTGGAGTTGCTTGATCAGGTGTCTGAGCCGGTTGATCTCGCCTTCGCGGCTGGAGACCGCATTGGCCATGTCGCGTACCAGCTGCTGGAGCTGGGCCACATCCGACGGAAGATTGTCGAGATCGAGCCGCATGAGGCAAGATTCGCCGCATTCGCGTCTCGGCCCAAGATCATAAGCAGACGCGCGCGCGGGATTCGCGCAGACGTGATCATCCAGCCTTCGCCGGCCGCCAGATTCGTTCCGGCGCGCGCCAGTCGATACCCTCGATCAGCATGGCGAGCTGTCCCGGCGAGAGCGCGATCGTCTTGTCCGGTTCGGTGAGGCGTGGCCAGGTAAACCCGCCCTGGTCGATCCGCTTGGAGAAGAGACAGAGTCCGGTCCCATCCCAGAACAGGATCTTCAGCATCGAGGCCTTGCGTCCGCGGAAGCAGAAGAGATGCCCGGAGAACGGGTCCTTGTGCAGCGTCTCCTGGACCAGGGCGGCAAGCCCATCCATGCCCTTGCGCATGTCGGTGACGCCCACCGCCAGATGCACCTTCACGCCGGCCGGGACGATCATCATGTCTGGCTCTCCTGCGACGCGAGCAGGCGCTCCACCTCTTGGCTGTCCGCGCCAGCGCTGACGAAGACGCACCGGCCATCATCCAGCTGCATGCGGATCGTCCCTGCAGGCTGCGGCATCAGCCCTTCGAGGATCAGCGCGCCGCGTGTCCCCGTCACAAGGGCGAGGTCGGCTGGCTTGGGGCCAGCAAGACCCGTTTCCACCCGCCAGCGGAAGACAATGCTGGGAGCGATGTGGTGACGCCTTGCAACAGCAGAAACGGTAGCGCCGCGTCGCAGCGTCTCGCGGACAATGGCGGCCTTTTCCGCGTGCGTGAACGATCGGCGAGAGCGAGGTTCCGCAAGGTCCGTCAAGCCCTCATCGGTCTTAGTCCTATCATTAGCACTAATGCTAAGGGCCGGTCTGGCCGCTGGATGGAGCAGGGCGCGCCAGTCTTTGTCGACCGTCCCCGCCTCGATCAGAAGACGCCAGCTGCTCAACGCGTCCTCTGACAGGTTGAGCGCAGCTGCATACCTTCGGACGCTCATCCCGCTCCACGTCAGCGCCTCGACATGCATCGCCCAGAAGGCTTGTGCGGCGCGATTGCGGGTCGAGCGGTTGAGACGGATCCCGCGGGATTTCTTGCGCCGTTTCAGCGCCTGCCGGGCTGCAGCCTCAACACTGTCAGTGCTTTCCAGCGCCAGCACCCAGCGTCGGAAGATGGCGATGGAGAGATGATGATCGCGGCAGTAGCCACGCATCGATTGACCCGTCGGGCGCCAGGCTTCGACGTGCCGGACCCACTCATCTCGCCGCGCCGGGTCGTTGAGTTTTGCTGATGCCATCGCGCGCCTCTGTCGCCAGAGGCATACCGCATCCTGATCGTCCCGATGCTGATGATCGAGGTGCAGGGACCGGACGGTTACCGAGGAAGAGGTGGAGTGCAAGATAAAGCACGTACCGTGCGCCGGGCCTCAAGGCCCTGTCTGCACATAGGAAAATCCACAGTGGATACGCGCGCTGGGTGCAGTGCTTGCACCGCGCATCATCGCGAGGGTGCAAGCGATGGATTTACGCCAGTGATCGCGCAGTCTTCAGCGCATGACGCAGGCCGAAAACGAGTTCGAGCTGAGGCTGGGAAAGCCCGGACGCGATGTGCGGCCGCGGCAACTGCGTAGCCTTCGGGCAGCCGTGCGACGGGCCGGCAAGCCAAGCACAGCGCGCGGACCCAAGGCCAAGCAATCGTCGGTGCGGGCGCACTTCGCTAAGGGCACGGCGGCGCGGGTGAGACCTGTCTTAACAACCAGTCGCCGCGTCGTGGTGAAGGTGCGCTACGCCTCGAACTCCGGCGGGAAGGGCGCGCCGCTGAGAGCGCACGTGGCCTACCTTGCGCGTGAAGCGCGCGGGCAGAGCCGGCAGCCGAATCTGACGACAGACAAGCCTTCCGAAATCGACCGATCCGTCGACTACCTGTCTCGCGCTGACGTCGCCGGCGAGGCGAAATTCCAGTTCTATGATCGGGCGGACATTGGCATTGATCCGAAGATCGTGACCGCCGCCTGGGCCGACGACCCTCGCCATTTCAGGCTGATCGTCAGCGCTGAAGACGGCGACGCGCTGGGCGATCTCAAGCCCTTCATCCGGGAGACAATTGCAGGGCTGGAAGCCAAGCTCGGGACGAAGCTGGAATGGCTGGCGGTCGATCATCACGACACGGACAACCCGCACACGCACGTCCTTATCCGCGGGCGCCGGCCGGATGGCCAGGAGCTGTTCATTCCCTCACGCCTGATCTCGACCGGCATCCGCGAGCACGCGCAGGAAATCGTCACCCGCGCGCTCGGGCCCCGCATCGACCTCGACCGGGCCAAAGAGCTCGCGGCGGAAGTTGCGCTCAGGGCGCCGACCGCGCTCGACCGTGAATTGGCGGCAGCCGCAGGGCGGGGACCGATCTGGCCCGATCGTCCGGAGCTTGCTCGCCGCCTTGAGCATCTGGAGCGCTGGGATCTGGCCTACCGTCAGCAGGGCGCCTGGCGCGTGGCTCATGGCTTGATCGGGAATCTGAAGGCCCTGTCGGATGACGATGACCTTGAGCGGGCTGTTGCACCTCTGCGTGCCGCGGGAACACCACAGCCTCTGCTCGAAGCTGACCGGTCAAACTTCATGGTTGGCGAGCTGGTGCATATCGGACCGGCCGACGATTTTGGCGACCGCTTCCTCGCGATCATGGAAACGGGGCAGGGGGAACTCCGGTACGCGCGGTTCGAGCGCGGCGAGGACCTGGCAGTGCTGGCGGACATCCAGCCGGGCGCCATCGTCGGCTTCGAGCCCAACATTCCGGCTGTGCGGCCCTCGGACATGGCGGTGGCGACGGTGGCGGCGGAGACGGGCGGGGTCTACTCGCCAGCCTTGCACAACGCGCTCGAAGCGGACGTCGGGGCAGGGGTCATGGCGGCCAACGTCAGACGGCTGGAAGCCATGCGCAGGCTTGGCTTGGTCGAGCGTCGGTCGAGCGGCGAGTTCGAAGTTGGTCAAGACCACCTTTCGACAGCCATGCGCTTTGAAGAGCGTCTTGCGCGGCGCGCACCCTTCGCCGCTAAAGTTCAGAGTTACTGGTCGCTGGACGAACAGATCGACGTGCTGGGCAAGAGCTATCTCGATCGTGTGCTTGGCGGTGAAGTTTCCGGTCCGGAAGGTGACAGCAGATTTGCGCAGCGGTTCGAAACCTCACTTCAACAGCGCAGGCTCTTCCTGATCGAGCAGGGATGGATGGGCGAACATCAGCACAGGCTGTCCCAGCAGGCGCTACAGCGCATGGCGGTACTTGAACTATCGACCAGGGCGAAAGAGTTGTCGGGGGACCTGGGCCTTCACGTCATGACCCACATTCCGAATCGCGTCGTCGGGGTCTACGCCCGCCGCATAGATCTGGCGCATGGCCGCATGGCGCTGATCGTCGGTGAACGACAAGCCGTGCTCGTGCCTTGGCGGCCGGCGCTGGAACGGTTCGCTGGCAGGCAGGTTGAGGGCGTGATGCGCGGACAAACGCTTTCGTGGCAGCTGGAGAGAGGGCTCGGAATCGGGTTATCTCCGGCGTGAGTTAGTAGCGACGACGGTGGGGGGCAGGATGTTTGTTTACGCCGACGAGAGTGGGCATACGGGTCGCTATATTTTCAACGCACCCTCTCGTTATCGAGTGGGCGCGCTTTTGTCGGTTCAAGATATCGAAGAGGGAGTTCGAGCCGTCATTGAGCCAAGCAACATCGCGGCCGGTCGCAATCGTCTCCACGCGAACGAGCTTGGGCCGCACGCTGCCGCTGCCTTGGCACCGTCTATTCTTGACGCGTTGGACGCCGCTGGAACATGGACGTTCTTTTTCGAAGAGATGGAGAAGGACTACATCGCGACCACGAAGTTCGTCGACACCATTTTTGACTCGGGCGAAAATCAAGCTGTCCCAGCGATGTGGTACAACGTTCGAGGTTTTCGCCATGTGCTTTGTTTGGCGATGGACGAGGCAATGGGGGATCGTCATCGACGCGCTTTCTGGAGCGCATATCTCGATGATGACATTGAAGCGATCGGTGAAGTGGTGCGAAAGGTTGGCCACTTCATTCGCATGAGGCATCCAGACCGGCGGCTGCGTGAGATAGTTCGTGACGCCTTTGACTATGTCCTCCGCCACCCTTCCGACTTCACCTTGTCAGCCTCGCGCGGTCGGCGCGCATACCAAGGTCACACTCCCAACATTATTGGGTTCATCGGAATTTTTGACGCGATCCACGAGTTCGTCGATCGAACTGGTTCCAGGCCGATTGGATTTGTTCACGACCAACAAAGCGAGTTCGGCCCGACAATGCGTGAATGGGCAGAAGTGTTTGGCCGGATCAGGCGTCACGAACGTCGGGGTATCGCTGAGGTTGATCTCGCAGACTATGACTTGCCAAGATTATCCTTGCCGTCTTCTGCCGATGTTTTCGGACTTCAGGCGGTAGACCTGCTGCTCTGGATAATGACTAGAAACGATGAGGTCCTTCAGCCCGTTCAGACGAGGCTGGAAAGCAATGTTCGCACCTTCGGGATTACCCGAGAGACCTCCGCGCACATGGTGTATGAATTCAATATGCAGAACTCGCGTCCGCTAACTGCACTTGAGGAAGCGATGGCGCGCGAGCGTCGGGACGCATGGGAAGCAGACCGTCAGACCCGCATCGCAGAACGCCGCCGGACGTAGGGCAGGCCACACAAGTCAGTCCTGGTCAGCTGACGGGGCTTCGGAAGAACGCCGGTTGATCATTTTGCGGAGGTTGTTGTCGCCGCTTCGTAACTCATCACGACTGATGTCGTTTCACCACGCACAACGTCCCTACCGGTGAAATCCAGACGACCATATCGTGCCGACCCGTAACGAGCGGGATCAGGCGACCCGAGAGCCGGATAAGGATGGATAGAATAGGGCTTGCCGTTCAGCGCAGCATCATGTTGTGCGGAGGGAAGCTGAACTTGGAAAACTTCGTTGCCGTAGCCGAGCACCAGATACGCGTAGGGGTAACCGACTACTCCGGATTTACGCCTCAGCATGCGCGCCGAGATGATGTCGTTCGGCATTGGACCGGGCTGAAAAGCATAAAATACGGGAAGTTTGTCCGCAAAAACGCGGCTGTGATCCTTGTCGTTTACCCATGCCATCAAATCTACGAAGTTGCCGACTTCTTCATCGGGGAGAAGCGTTAGCCCGATCTTCGACAGAGCCTTCAACACTGCAACCGGAGTGTAAGCGTCCCGCTTCAAGGTGAATGTTATCTGCTTGAGATTTTCATCCAATTCAAAGACCGGTGACTCTTCGTACGACTTCACTTTGAACATGCCTTCCTGAAATTCGATACGCCAACCTGGTGTGTCGCCACCTTTCTTCAATGTCGGGACGCCGGTCTTGCCTCTTATCCGCGAAAGCGTTCGGAGTGGCTTGGACCAGTTTCCTAGATCGTTCTCGATGCTTCTACCGAACGCTCCGTTGCAGTCATCGCATTCGTAGGCGGTCTCTATGCTCTTATTTCCAAGAGCTTCCGGGATCGCATGGGCTACTTTGCGGAAGGTAGCGTCTGGTGGTGTTCCACCGCAGAATCGACACCGCCGGTTCTGCATATCCCCCAGGACAACCTTATCACGCGGAGTAAGACGCCAATCGCCTATGGTGTCATAGTGGCTATCGTAGAAGGCTAAGATCTCGGTTGGTGTCGCCATAAGAGCACTATGGGCCGCCTGACCATGTTTCGCCAAGCTCAAGGCTTCTCGTATGGCGTGATCGCCGCACAGTGTATCCACGGTAAATACACTCAAGAATTGTCCGATGTGGAAAACGTGTTTGGCCGTGAAATTGTCCCCCCTGTTCATGTGCAGGGAACAGCGATGTCGAGCATTACAATCCGTCCGCTGGATGACGAATGGTGGACCACCGCGATGGTCTGCTCGTACCTCAAACTGAAACGTCGCGCGTTGTGGGACATCCGTCGCGATCCCGCCAAAGCGTTTCCTGCTGCAGTGAAGCCAGGCGGAAAGGTCAATCTCTTCCGTGCCGAAGATGTGCGGATCTGGGTGACCAAGCGCAGGCCCACGCAGCTGCCTCCGCCACAGCCGGCGCCAGAGTCAGCCATAATGGCACCGCCCAAGCCTCAGGTCGTCGCGGCGCCGACGCCTGAGGTTGTCCCGATCGCTGTGACGATCGCCCCGTCTAAGAAACCGGTTCAGCGGAAGAAACAAACGGCTTCGGACGAGCGCCAGCTCGGGCTCTTTTAGGCGGCGTGGCTTCGGCCGCATCTTTCCTACCGAGCAACTCGTTGGCCCAGAGCTGCAGGGCCGCGCGCTTCTCATCGATATAGCGGTAGCGATTGTAGACCGCTTTCACCCCGCCGATGCGGTGGCCCAGCACACGCTCAACGACAATCTCGTCCACCCCGAGGCGCGCCATGTGCGTGGCGGCTGTGCGGCGGAGATCGTGGATGGTCCAGCGGTCGATCTTGCGGCCGAGTTCGACCTCCGCCCCCTCCCGGATGCGCGTGAGCGCTTCGGGCGTCGCGGTCCATACGGGCCGTACGCCACCGTTCGAACTGATCAGGTACGGACCCTTGGGCGGCTTCGGGATGGCTTCGAAGATCTTCATCGCCTCTGGGATCAGCGGGACGATCGTGGGATCGCCTGTTTTGTAAGAGTCACCAGGGATATCCAGACACGCGGTCGTCCTGTTCAGCCAGGACAGTTGCGCATGACCGATCTCGCGCAGCCGGGCACCCGTCAGCATCAGGAGGCAGATGAGCGAGCCGGACGGGAAGGGCTCCGCCTTGGCAGCTTTCCAGACCGCCCGTGCTTCCTCCACGCTGAGAACGCGCTCGCGGGGCTTGGATTTGACGGGAGAGCGGACACCGCTGACCGGGTTGAAGTCGACATATTCCCGTTCCATGGCCCAGTTGAAGAACACGGACATCCACTTCCGGGTATCCATTGTGGCTGTCTTGCTGGCCCGCTTTTTGAGCTCGTCGAGGTAGGTGATGATGTCCCGGCGGGTGACTTGCTTGGGTGCGTGGTCCCCGAATTTGGGAACAACGTAGTCGCGCATGATCCATTCTGCCTTGTCCGCGCTGCGCAGCCGCCCCCGGCAGTGATGCTCCAGGAACATTTCGGATAGCTCGGCGACCGTCCCCCGTTTGACGGTAGCGACGCTCTCCAGGCGCTCGATCGGGTTAATCCCGTTGTCGGCATCCGCCAGCATGTTCGCCGCCTGAGCGCGGGCCTTGAGCAGGGAGAGGGCGGGGTACTCGCCCAATGTGATCCGGTAGAACTTACGTCCCGCCAGCTTCTTGCCCCGCTCCGTGACGCCGCCACGCCCCTTCACGGTGTAGCGAAGCGTCCATGTCGGGCGACCGCGGGGACCGACACGCAGGAGCAGTCCTGAAATTGTGCCGTCGTTGATTTCAGTCCGTTCGGCGGGCGGGTTGGAGTAGAGGGACTTCAGCTTTGCATCGGTCAGCATTGGGGCACATCCGAGTTCTACAGGCGGTGTAGGAACGCGACACCAAAACGCGTTCAAGTCAGTGGTCTACAGGGGTGAAATTGGGGCACACAATAGGGGTGCACCGACCAGAACCGATTAGAAAAACAAAAGACCGCATCTGCACGCAAAAGCCGATCCGAGATTTGCGGCACAAGGCTTATGTACGAACGCATCGACACGCATCCGACTTTAGGCCAACTTACAGATCGCATTTTGCCAAGGTCGGGGTCGGGCGTTCGAATCGCCTCGCCCGCTCCAGTGGTTTTTCCACGACAACGAATGGTTTCGGCTCCGCTTCCCGCGGTGCTGCACCATTTCGTTTTGCGGGATCAGGCCGTTGCGCGTGACGCGGGCCGGGCGGCGGTCTATTTCGCTTGGTCATGAAGGTTGTCGTTGCCGGGGCAGGGATAGGCGGGCTGTGCGCAGCCATCGCACTCACCAAAGTCGGATTCGAGGTCGAGGTTATCGAGCGGGCGCCGGCGCTGACGGAAGTTGGCGCGGGGATCCAGCTGTCGCCGAATGCGGTGAAGGGGCTTGCGGGCCTGGGCGTGGCGGAGGCCGTGTTGGCGGTGGCGTCGCAGCCGCTGACGCTGGAGATGCGGATCGGCAAGACGGGGGAGAAGGTGTTCTCCATTCCGATCGCGAAGGATGCGCGCAAGCGTTACGAGGCGCCGTACATCCATGTGCATCGGGCGGACCTGATCGAGATATTGAAACGCGCGGCGGAATTTGCCGGCGTGCAGCTGCGGATGAATGCGCGCGTGTCGGCGTATGTGCGCGAGGATACAGGGCTGAAGATCGGGCTCGATAACGGGACGATTGTTTCTGCCGATCTGTTGGTGGGTGCGGATGGATCGCGCTCGACCGTGCGCAAGCAGATGCTGGGCGAGGATCAGGCGCGCTACACCGGCGCGGTGGCGTGGCGGCTGACTGTGCCGGCGGATGTCGCGCCGGATCTTCCGCATTCAGCCATCGTGTGGGCGGGGCCGGGCAAGCATGCGGTGACATATCGCGTGCGGCGCGGCGAGCTGATCAATTTTGTCGGCGTGGTGGAGACAGAGCGCTGGCGGGAAGAGAGCTGGACGCAGCCCGGCGATCTGACCGAACTCGCGGCGGACTTTGGCGGGTGGGCGCCGCCGATACCGGATATCATCGCAGCGGCTGATGGCGCGCATGTGTGGGCGCTGTTTGATCGTGATCCGCTGTCGCGCTGGTCGGATGATCGCGTGACGTTGCTGGGCGATGCGTGCCACGCGATGCCGCCCTTCCAGGCGCAGGGCGCGGCGATGGCGATTGAAGATGCGATCGTGCTGGCGAAGTGCCTGCAGGCGGAGGGCGTCTCGCCCGGGTCGCTGCTGAAATACGAGAAGCTGCGCAAGCCGCGGACGTCGCGCGTGCTCAACAGTGCGCGCTCGAACATGGGTGTGTTCCACCGTTCGAATGCATGGTCGCAGGCGGCAACCTATGGGCCGATGAAGGTGGCGGACATGCTGTTCCCGCAGTTCATCCGCTCGCGGCAGGACTGGATTTATGGCTACGATGTGCGGAAGGTTGTGGTGTAGGATCACGCCATGCGCGCACTGATTGGTCTTGCTGTTCTTGTACTCTCTGCTTCCTCGCTGGCGGCCTGCGAGCCGGAGATGCCGGCGATTTCGGATTCCGTAAAAGTCGTCGAGAAGGCTCAGAACCAGACGGTGGCGGCGGCCTTCATGCGCCAGCACTGCCTGCGCTCGCCCGCGTGTGATCCGACGACGGATTACGGGCAGGGTGCGGGGCAGGCGTCTGGCGTTTCCGGATCAGCGGCCTGG
This sequence comes from Hyphomonadaceae bacterium, assembly GCA_965229115.1. Classification (GTDB taxonomy): domain Bacteria; phylum Pseudomonadota; class Alphaproteobacteria; order Caulobacterales; family Hyphomonadaceae; genus UBA7672. The sequence goes on from CBDDIR010000003.1 coordinate 4,094,950, forward strand.
TTTGCCGAGACGAAGGATGTGGTGAAGGAGGGCGGCGCTGATTACGGCGCGGCGCTCACGCTCAGCGCTTACGGCACGCGTGGGCAGGGCGGGCCGGCTGGGCGTCCGCTGACGATCGATGAGCTGCCCGACACGTTCAACGGGCCTAAGGCCAAGCGCGCTACGCTGGCGATTGAATACCGCACGCCGGGCGGCAATGCGCCAGAGGCTTACGGGCTGCAGTTCATCTCGCCCTACATCACGATGACGACGCCGCTTGAGGAAGCGAAGCTGCAGATCACGGGGCAGGCCGGCTTGTTGTACGAGGCTGAAGCGGGCGCGATGCCGGTGAAGAAAGAGCCGGTGAATGGGCGCGTGAAGCCGCCGGTTGCGGTGACGTTCTTCGTGTCGCGCAATCTGCGGGACGAGCCGCTGCCGCAATTGATGGCCGCGCTGAATGCTGGCGAGACATTGTCGGTGAAGCTGCTGGCGGCGAATGGCGATCTGCTGCTGGTCGATGCGCTATATGCACATGGCTATGCGGGCGCGCTGAAGCAGGGAACGGATGCGCTGGCTGATCCGGAGATCGCCAAGCCGATCATCGAGCGGTGCACGCGCTTTGCGTCCGAGAAGGACGAATTCTGGAAGCTGGCGGATGTGACGCCGGCGCTGCTGGTTTGCGATCCACGGCCGCCAGAGCTGCGTCGTTAGCGGCCGAGCTTGCGCAGTTCAGGCCCGATCAATTCGATCCTGTTGGTCCAGACATAGCCAGCGAAGCCTTCCGGAATTTCGCCAATGTCCTCGATGCGGTCAATGCCGGTAGAGCCTGCGTCGCCGGTGGCGAAGGGGCCGAGCATGATGACGGTGGAGCCTGCTTCCTCCATGCGCCGCGTGAACTTGTGCGGCCAGCCCCAGACGGCCCAGGCGAAGTTGGACGGCACAACGACAATGGTGTTGCGGCATGAGCCGGGGACGGCGCCGGTCCAGCCGGTGAGTTCGTAATCGACGAGGCATTTCATCATCGACTTGCCGGTGTAGCCACGCAGGCCCTCGATGAGTTCGATGCTTTTGTTGGTGGGTTCGGCGCCGCCATAGCTGGCCCAGATGGCGTTGCGCCATTGGGGATGCGCCTTCACGAAGGCGGCGAGGGCTTCGCCTTCTTCGGTGCGGCGGCTCTTGAAGTTGATCAGGAAGTGCTTGTCGGGGAAGCGCGTCAGCACTTCCTCCAGCGTGGGCATCATGCCGACGCCTTTGCCTCGCAGCGGGAAAGTCTTGCCGCCATCGGCGGTGTAGCCATAGCCGAGGTCAAGCGCTTTCAGATAAGCGATGCTCAGGTCCTGCGTTGCGCCTTTGCCTTCGGTGCGGCAGTCGACTGTCCAGTCGTGCATGACGGCGAAGGTTTTTTCCGGCGTCAGGTGTACGTCGAGTTCGACGATGTCAGCGCCAGCGGCGAAGGCGGCTTCCATCGAGGGCAGGGTGTTCTCGATGAAGTCGTGTGTCGGCGGATAGATGCGCTCGGCCGTGCAGGTGTCGTTCTCGACGCCCTCGCGGATGAAGGTCTGGTGCACGCCGCGATGGCTGAGCAGCTTGATATGTCCGTCGCCGTGTGGCGCTTCGAACCAGGAGGCGTTGTAGAGGACGGCGCCAACGACGAATACGGCGAGGGCGCCAAGCGTCCACAGCGCGTACTTTCCGATTGTCTTCCACATCGCCTGTCCCCGCGCCGTGATTGCGGCGGATAACGCCGTCCGATCGCGCCCTCACTGTGGCGGAAACGGGGGCGGACGAAGAAGTTGCGTTGCCAGGACCTTAATAGAGATCGCCGGGCGGCAGCGGTGCGGCGCGCGCAACGCAGGTTGCCACCTGGATGCGCAGGGCGTTGGCGGCATAGTCCGCCTTGGCCTTGTCGCCGAACGCATTGGTGAAGTACGCCCAGTCGCCATCCTTGCTGACGCCTTCGGCGCGCAGCTTCTTGATGCCTGCGCTCTCGAGGTTCTTCTGCAGCTCGATCAGCGGCGCGACCTTGTCCGGATGATCCGTCTTGATCTTGGCATCGAATTCCGCGCTGACCACGCCACCGCAATACAGGTCGTCACGCGCATCTTGCGAACCGAGAACCGTGTAGTCTTTCTCGGGCTCGGAAGGCGCCGGCATCGAAACACCGGCGCCGAGCGCGGTCACGGGGGCCGTCACGGTGGTGTTGACCGACGACAGATCCGGCATGGGAAATTCGGGCGCTGGAACCTCGATGCGCGGCAGGCTGGCGAGACGCTTTTCCATGATCTCGCGTTCGCTTGGCTGCATCATGCGGAAGATCATGCCGCCGCCAAACACGATGATCGCCACCGCGCCGATCATCTGCGTGCGCCTGATTTTCATGCCCGTCCCCCGGTCTGGCCTGAACGTCTATTCCGGCATGGGTAGCGCGGTTGCGCGCTTGTTGCACTCGTCCAGCGAGATGCGCAGCTTTTTCGCCTTCACGTCCTTGGCCACCTGCTCATTATAGGCGTCGGCGACGATGCGCGCATGCGTGGCGTGAACGGCTTTCTCGTCCACCAGCTTGTTGATGCCGGCTTCGCCGATCAGGAAGCCCAGGGTTTGCGCCTTGCGCAGAATGGCCTCCTCGACGGGCGCCAGCGCGTCTGACACGTCCGGGTTCTCGATATAGATCAGCGAGGAGCAATAGAGATCGTCCTTGGCCTCCTGCGAGCCGACGGCCAGCGGATCAGCAGGCGGCGGCGGCACGTTCGGGCGCGTCTGCGGGGCTTCGGGAGAGGGGCCGGCCAGCTGGGCGTCCGTGGTCTGCGGTGCGGCGGCCGGTCCGCTGCAGGCGGACATCAACGCGGCGGCCGCAGCGGCGGCACAGGCAAGGCGAACGGACATCAGTTGGGCGGCCATTAGGGCGTTTCTCCGGTATTTTGCCCGTTGATACCGCAGCACGCGGCAGCGGCAACTGCCGGGACGCACACCTGTCTTCAACACCGCGCGAATGAGCCTATACCCGCGCCATGGAGATGTCGGGGCCATGGAAGTCTGGGTCTGGGTCAATTTCACCTTGTTGTTCCTGGCTGGCGGACTGACGCCGGGCCCGGCTGTCATGCTCGTGACGACCGCCTCGATCCGGTACGGGTTCTGGCCGTCGATCGTGCCTGCGATCGGTATTTGCGTCGCCAATCTGGTCTGGATCGCGCTAGCTGCCTCGGGCGTCGCCGTGCTGGCCAAGGCCTTCCCCGAGGCGTTCATGGTCGTGAAGATGGCCGGGGTCGCCTTCATCATCTGGCTGGCCTGGCGAACGGCCTTCGGGGCGCCGGTGGATCTGTTGCGTCGCGAGCCGCCGCCCCGCCGCAAGCTGTTCGTGAACGGGATCGGGCTGCAGCTCGCTAACCCTAATGCGCTGGTCTATTTCGGCGGCCTGCTGCCGACCTATTTCAACCCGGACCATGACCTGATCCCGCAAGTGCTGATCAGCATGGCGACGGTTACGGTCTGCGAGATGTTCGGTCTGATGGTTTACGCCGCCGGCTCCGATGCGTTGGCCCGTCGCTTCCAGTCGCCGACGTTTGCGCACTGGTTCTTCCGCATCGCCGCGCTCGCCATGGTTATTTCCGCGCTGTTCGCGGTTTATCTGACGTGGATCGCGACGGGGCATTAGGCATGTTGTCAAAGCGGTCGCCGACTTTTTTGGGCGATAACCTTTAAAATCGAGCCTCCGCGGCTCAGCGCTTGCAGCGCACCCGTTACATCAAACGGGGATTAACGTGCAGGTTGAAGTGTTCAAGACGGGCTACGTCGCCAACGACACGCTCGAAGATCTGCGCATCGTTTCGCCGGAAATTGCGATTATTGCGCCGACTTTCAACGAGCGGGACAATGTCATTGCGCTCAAGAACCTGATCGCGGATGCGCTCAAGGGCCAGTCCTGGGAGCTGATCTTCGTCGACGATGACTCGACCGATGGCACCTTCGATGTGGTCGCTGCGGAATCGCGCCGTGATCCGCGCGTGCGGATCATTCGCCGGGTAGGCCGCCGCGGTCTCGCGACCGCTGTGGTCGAAGGCATCTTGTCGACGACCGCGCCGATGGTTGCGGTGATCGACGCCGACATGCAGCACGATGAACGTGTGATCCCCGACATGATCGCCCGTATGAAGCAGGACAATGTCGATCTCGTCATCGGCTCGCGGCATGTGAATGGCGGCGGCGTTGGCGACTGGGACAGCAAGCGCCAGACGATCTCGCGCATCGCAACCAGGATTTCCCGGCTTGTGGTCAAGACGGAGCTGACCGACCCGATGAGCGGCTTCTTCCTGATCCGCCGCAAGGCGTTCGACAATGCCGTGCGCAACCTGTCGGGGCAGGGCTACAAGATCCTGCTCGACATCGTCGCGTCGGCGAAGCCGCCGTTGAAGATCGCCGAGGTGCCGTACACCTTCCGCAACCGCAAGCACGGCGACAGCAAGCTCGATAGCGCGGTGACCTGGGAATACCTGATGCTGGTCGCCGACAAGCTGATCGGCCGGTTCATCCCCATCCGCTTTCTGATGTTCATGGCCGTCGGCGGCGCAGGCGTCGTCGTGCACATGTCGGTGCTGGCTGCGATGTTCGAGCTTGGGCATCAGGGCTTTGCCGTCTCGCAGGGCGTGGCTGCTGCGATCGCAATGACATTCAACTTCTTCGTCAACAACTTCCTGACCTATCGCGACAAGCGCCGCAAAGGCTGGGGCATGCTCACCGGTCTGCTCAGCTTCTACGCCGTGTGCTCCATCGGCGCGGTCGCAAACGTGGGCATCGCTGGTTACCTGTTCAGCGAGAATTATGCGTGGTGGCTCTCGGGTATCGCCGGTATCCTCGTCGGCGCGGTGTGGAACTACGCCGCCAGCTCTCTCTACACCTGGAAGAAGTAAGCATGACCAGCGGTTCTGCGAACGGTGCATGGAATCGAGCACTCGCCATTGCGCGTGACGCATATGGCTGGCTACGCGAAAAGCCGCTGATCTGGAGTGGTGGGTTTTTTGTTGTCGCGCTTTGCGCCTACGTCGCGTTCAACATGCAAGTCGTCCCACAACTCGGGATGTGGTACGATGAATTGTTTTCGGTGTGGGCGGGTGATCCGACAATCTCATTCGGTGAAGCGTTCGCGAAGCGGATCCTGCCGGATACAAACGGGCCGATCTATTTCTCGCTGGTCTGGATTGTTCAATCGGCCGGCCTGATCGACCGGGCTGCGTTCCTGGTTATCAATTTCTCGATCATCTCTACTCTCTTGGCTTTCTTACTGAAGCGGGGATGGAAGCATGGTCTTATGGCAACTGCGCTATCGGCTACCGCACTCCTGCTGACGACCGCGCCGCTTCTAGCCTATGGCGCGGAGGGGCGCGTGTACGGCATCGTGATGACGCTTTGCGCTGTGTTCGCTTTTGAGGCTGGGCGCCTCTTAGTGGGCGACAGGGCGACAAAGTCTGACATGGTATTGGCGGCCGTGTTTGGCGTGCTGGCTGCGTGGATGCACGTGTTCGGCGCGTTGCTGGTAGGCTCGCTTGCGACAGCGCTAATTGTTGTCGGCGCATTCCATTTGCGCCGGCGGGACGTAGTCGTTTGGGGTATTGTTGCCGGCGTCGCGACATCAGCAGCGTTGCTGGTCTGGCTTGTCTTTGCGTTCCCGCTGTTCACGGGCACCACGTCCTGGATCTATTTCAACCGGGAATGGATTCTTAAAGCGTTCCTGGAGCTGCAAACGTACGTGTTTGGGCCAATCGCTGGCGTGTTGGTCGCCGCTGGCTTCATCGGCCTGTCACTGATCCCACGGCACAGCCGACCGATCGCGCTCGTGATTGCGATCACAGGTGTGCTCTACTTCTTCATACCGGCGTTGGTGTCGCTGAAGTTTCCAGTCTTTCTAGGCCGCTATCTTCTCACCGGCTTTCCGGCGTTTCTGGTCATGATCGTGTTCTTGATCCGCGCGCATATGCTGGCAAACGAAGGATCACCTTCGCGGCGTCAGGCGCTTGGCATGCTTGGATGCCTTTTTCTGGTGTTTCCGGTCATGCAGGGCAATCCTGTAGCCAGGGAAAGATTCGCGTTGCGCCACGATTGGGTTGGTTCTCCGGTGGTCCTGCGTGCAGCCCCACACTGTCCGGAGGGAGAAATCCGAACAGAAACATTCTGGCCGTTTGAGCCAGCCTTTGCTTACTACCTGAAAGGAACGCTAAGGCCGCTGGAAGCATCTCGGGCGCCGATACGCGACGTCTCGGACATTGCTTGCCCTGTATTCGCCTGGAGCGAAGACATTGGCGAACAAATCGCGGCAGCAAGGACCGTCGGTGAAGCGTTGAGGCAGTTTCGCCTCACCAACACCACCGGTCTGCCTCTCGTGCTCCATCACCACCGCGGTGGTTTCGTACTCGCCCGCGCGGACGCGAAGCTGGACTAGTCGCCGAGCTGGCCCGTGCGGAGCGGAAGCTCACGCGGGGAAACATCCGGCGGGGTGTCGCTGCGCACGGAGGCGTCCTGGCGGCAACGGTCGCGCTGGACCGGATCGTTTTCGTTGTGCGCGAGGCAGACCTGTTGGTCCGTCAGCTCGTTCTCCGGGCGGCCGCTGGAGCTGCACGCAGAGGCGGCCAGACCGATCGCCAGAACCGGCAGGGCAAGGATGAGGTGCTTCATGTCGGTACTCCGCTTGTCACTCTAACTACGCACGAGATGGATTAGTGGGCGCCGCCCACGAGCGCCCGGTCGATCAAAACGGCGAGAAGCAGGGCAGGGCCGCCTTGCGCCTCCCAGCCATGGCTGGTTCCGCGCTGGATGACAATCTGGCCCGGCTTGATGCGCGTGCGCGAGTTGTCGAGGATCAAGTCGACTTCACCCTGCAGCAGGCAGATCACGTCGATCGACGCGGTCTTGTGCATGGCAGGGCTCTTGGATTGGTCGGTAAGGTGATCGGCGGCATCGAAGGACGCAAAGCGCTCGCGCGTGGCGGCATTCAGAGCCTCGCGGGGAACGCCTTGCTGCATGGGCGGAATGACGAACCAGCGCACCTTCACCTTGCCCTCTGCAGGCGAGAGCACGCAGCGCTCCGGCCCGAGATCGGCGGTGACTTTCGGATCGAGCGGGCCGCTGGCGTCATCATGCCAGATGTCAAACAGCCCACCGATATTGGGCTCGCCATTGATGGCCGAGGGCGGCCCATCAATGATCACCACGCTGTCGCCGTTGGCGTCGTCGCCGGTGATAACGCGGCGCATGATGGAAGCGAAATCTGTCATGTCGTCCCCGGAATTGACCCGTGCGACGAGGCTAGCACCGGCGGTGATTTAGCCGAAGTAATAGTTTGTCTTGGCTGGCAGCGGCCGCGTTGACCCTTGAAGCTGCAGGACATACTGCGCATCGAGGATCAAGGATTTGGGCATGGGCGCCGAACAGGCGGATCAGCTGTCGACCAATGGCTGGGCGTTTTTCCGGGCCGGCAACATCGCTGGGGCGATGCGGGAATTCCGCGCCGCGCTGGCGATCAATCCCGAGCATGTCGACAGCCTGATCGGCATCAGCCAGTGCCATATCAATCGTGGCGAGTTCGCCGCTGGCGATGCAGTGGCGGCGACGCTGATGGCGGTCGCGCCGAACATGCCGCAATCGCACCGCATCAAGGCGGAGCTGCTGCGTCAGCGCCGCAAGCGGAAAGAAGCGCAGAAATACGCGCAGGAAGCCGTGCGGCTCGATCCGGATGATCCGGTCAGCTACCACTTCCTCGCGGTCATCCTGTATGACCTCAAGAAGTACCGCGACGCGCTCAAGGTCATCGAGAAGGGGCGGGAGGTTGCGCCCTGGTATGGCGTGCTGGCGGCGCAAAAGGCACTGGTGCTGCTCGAGCTGAAGGGATCAAAAGCCGCTGAACCGTTTGCGGACGAGGCGCTGCGGCTGTCTCCCGATGATCGCTACGTGCTGGCGACTGCAGGGCAGGTGGCGCTGCTGCGCGGCAAGCTGGAGAAGGCGCGCGATCTTCTCGGCGCTGTCCTGATCCGCGACGCCAATGACGAGAGCGCGCTGTCGCTCTATCTGCTGACCGATCCCAACCGCTACGGATTGCTGCGAACCCATGTGCGCTTCCGCTACTGGCGGCGCGACAATGGTGCGTTCGGATGGACGGTGTGGCTGCTGGCGTGGCTGGTGCTGATCGCGCTCATCGGGGTGATTGCAGTCGCTGGGCGCGTGCCCGCATTCATTGCCGCTCTTGCCTATCAGCTCTTCTGGCGCATGCAGTATTCCGGGCACCGCAAGGCCGTGAAGGCGCACTTCGCGCAGCCGAAGCTCGATCCGTCCTATTGAAGATCACGTCGCAGACGTTCAGGCGCGCTTGCGCGCCTTTTCCTGCTTCTGGATTTCCTTATGACGCGGGCAGCGCACCTCATGGTCGTTGACCATGCCCATCGCCTGCATGCACGCATAGACGATCACCGGCCCGCAGAACTTGAAGCCGCGCTTCTTCATGTCCTTGGCGATCACTTCGGACAGCGGCGTCTTGGCCTGAACCTTTTTCCAGTGCTCGAGCTGGTTCACCAGCGGCTTGTTGTCGACGAAGCCCCAGACATAGTCCGAAAAGCCTTCGCCCTTGTCCGCCATGTCGAGATAGACCTGCGCGTTCTTGATCGTTGCGGCGATCTTGATCGGCGAGCGGATGATGCCGGGGTTCTTCATCGCCTTGTCGATGCGCTTTTGCGTCCAGCGTGCGATCTTCTCCGGCTCGAAGCCGTCGAACTCCTCACGCATCGTCTCCCGCTTGCGCAAAATGGTGATCCACGACAGGCCTGCCTGGTGACCATCAAGCTGGAACTTCTCCCACAGCGCGCGGCTGTCGCGCTCGGGCACGCCCCATTCCTCGTCGTGATAGCGACGATAGAGTTCGTCGTTCAGCGGCGCCCAGCCGCAGGGAATGTCGTCCAGCTTCTTCATGTCTTCGCTTTTTTCGCCTCGGCCATGGCAGCGAGCTCGCCAGCCAGCCAGGGCGGATTATCGAACGTCACCCCTGCATCGCCTGCGGTAAGCGTCTCGCCTTTCGCCTGCGCTTCAGCCAGGCGATCGATACGCACACGGGCGAGCCCGGCGCCGCCGGAAATCGACGTCAGCATTCCGATCTCGAAGCCGTTCGCGAGGATGGGGGCAGGGGCGCTTATGTTTGCTGCAACGCTGACTTTCAGCGTGCGCCGGCGCGCCGTGCCGCGCCGCTTCATCCGCGAAACGACTTCCTGCCCGACGAAGCATCCCTTCCTGAAATCGACGCCGCTATCGAGATCCATGTTGATGTCTGCGGGGAAGACTTCGTCGGCGCCGAAGTCGAAATCCTGTTCCGCCAGACCCGCCGCAATTCGCGCGGCATGATACGTTGAGGTATCTGACGATGCCGCTCGCTCAACGATCAGGCGCCTTGGCGCCGTCTCACTGCGCGGGTCGGGCGATCCCTCAAATGCGGTAACGCCAAGCTCTGGCCGCTCCTCTATGTTAACTGCGGCGCGCAGTTTCATCAGCGTGAGACGCTTGATGAGAGCAGGTGCAGCAGAGCTTGCGCAGTCGAGCAGCAAGGCGTCGCCATCACGCGCGACCAGCAGGTCGGCGATGATTTTTCCCTGCGGAGTCAGCAGCGCGCCATAACGTAAAGCGCCGGGTTCCACGCCCAGCGTAGACACCGTCACGATGTTGTTCAGGAAGGTTTCCGCGTCTGCGCCGCTAACCGAAACAATCGAACGATGGGCGAGGAATACGGGCGTGTGCATCGTGCTCAGTTAAGCAACATTGTGCGCCGCGGTAAGACCTTTGAGGTCCGGATAGCGACGGTGATCCGTCTAAACTCTATGTCACGCGCCAGTGGCCCGCTTTTCAAGGTGTGGCTGGTATGCAATAGGTGCCGGGTCGAATTTTGAACAGGTTCGGTTGCTCTCCTTGCTCGCCTACGGGGTTTCCCCATTTGATCGAGCTCCGGATCTGGCCTTCCGAACATTCTGGTTTGACGGCTCCCGGGCGCGGCTGCATGCGCCTTTTTATGTTTCACGGGCCACCCCGGTCTCGTGAGACGCCTATCGAAAGACTAGATCTACATGGCTACCGGCACCGTAAAGTGGTTCAACGAGCAAAAAGGCTTCGGCTTCATCCAGCCTGAGTCCGGCGGCGCAGATGTGTTCGTTCACATCTCGGCCGTTCAACGCGCAGGTCTCGCCGGCCTCAACGAAGGCCAACGGGTGAGCTTCGAGCTCGAGAAGGACAAGCGTTCGGGCAAAATGGCCGCGACGCAGATCCAACCTCTCTAAGCGCCACGGACATCGCCCGACGGGGCGCTGTCCCAAGCACAAGACTTCGGAACGGGTCGACCTCACGGTCGGCCCGTTTTTCATTTTGGGGTGGGGTTCATTTTGAGGCGACGGTCTCGTCCACCAATCCACGCGCGCTCAGTTGCGCGGCGAGGGGCGTGCCGGGGCGTATGAAGATGCGCGTGAAGCCGGACTTCGCCAGACGTTCAAGCGCGGCCTCGTAAGTCTCTTCGCGCTTCAGGTCGAACTCGCCGTCATAGCTGGAGGCATCATCGTCGATCGCGAGCCACGGACGGCCTGTTGCGATCACCTTGAAGAAGCCGGCGTTCAGCGCCTCGGCTTGCCTGCGCCCAACGCCGAGCATCACCTCAACGCCCGCAGCGCCCATGCGTGAGACGCCGTGGGCCGCCAGCGGGTGCGGATCCTCGCACGCCACGACGACGCGCGTGATCCCTGCTTGCACCAGCAGCTGCGAGCACGACAGAGAACCGCCCGAGCGTGCATTGCACGGTTCCAACGTCACATACGCTGTTGCGCCATGGGCTTTATCGCCGGCGGCCTTCAGCGCGATCTCTTCCGCGTGGGGCCTGCCGCCAATGCCCGTCACGCCTTCGCCCACAATCTCGCCGTCGGCCACGATCACGCAGCCGACGGAAGGATTGGGCGCTGTCTTGCCAAGATGCGTGCGCGCTACTTCCAGCGCGCGCGCCATGAAGCGCTCATCCTCGCTTGAATGAGGTTGAGCGCCTGTCGTCATACCGCTGGCAGCGGTTTTGCCCGCTCGGCATTGAGGTAGCGCGCCGACTTCACATTCAGCGACGCATCGAGATCGATGAGCAGCGGATTGCCCGTCGGGATTTCCACCTCGGTGATCTCCGAGTCCGGAACCTTGAACAGGTGCTTCACGATCGCGCGCAGCGAGTTGCCGTGCGCCGCGACGACGATGTTCTCGCCAGCCTTCAGCTTCGGCGCGATCTCGCTATCCCAATAGGGCAGGACGCGATCCAGCGTCGTCTTCAGGCTCTCGGTGTTCGGAATGTTGAGGCCCTGATAACGGCGGTCCTTCGACAGGTCGAACTCGCCGCCTGCCACCATGTCCGGCGGCGGAATGTCGAACGAGCGGCGCCAGATCTTCACCTGGTCATCGCCGTGCTTGGCCGCTGTCTCTTTCTTGTTCAGCCCGGTGAGGCCGCCATAGTGGCGCTCGTTCAGGTGATAGTCCTTCGTCACCGGAAGCCAGAGACGGTCCATCTTGTCGAGCGCGAGATAGAGCGTGCGGATCGCACGGCGCTGCACCGAGGTATAGGCGCGCGAGAAGTCGACGCCGGTTTCCTTCAGCAGCGTTCCCGAGGCGCGGGCTTCTTCCTCGCCCACCGGCGTCAGGTCGACATCCCACCAGCCGGTGAACCTGTCCTCCAGGTTCCACTGGCTTTGTCCGTGCCGCACCAGCGCCAGTTGCGCCATCGATAGCCTCCGCAATCACTGCCTCAGCGCTTCCAAGCAGGTTCGGAGGCGCGCGGCAAGCACGTGCGTATAATCAGGTTTGGTAAACTAGTGTTGCGGCGGCGGACCCGTAGGTGTCGGGCATTTCTGGGCCGAGAAGCGGGTGTTTATGGCCTGCATCCGCTGCATGTCGATCCCCTGCATCGAGCCGACCACCTGCGCGCCCATCTGATCGCGTTGCGCGCGATTGGCGGCGGCGGCTTCTGCGGTGGCGGGCCCGGCCGCTCCGCTCCGCATCTTGTCGTATTGCGACTGGGCGTTGGCGGCGAAGCTGGGATCCATCTGCGCGCGCATCTTCACGCCGGCCGCGTGCATCTCGGCGAGCATCTGATCGCAGGTCAGCGTGTTGACCGCTTGCAGGCTCGGATCTGCCGGGCCGTTCATTCGCTTCTGGGCATCAAGCAGGACCTGCTGGTCCCGCGTTGGCTGGTTCTGCGCCAGTGTCGGCGACGCGCATCCAGCCGCGCACAAAGTCAGGGCAACAAGGCACGAACGTATCATCTGCCTTCCTCCAACCCGCGCCGAACTCCGGCGCTGGCGGCATCAGACGCCGATAGCACTCATCCGGCAAGATGCGTCACGCATCTCCGTCGGCGTAAACCTCGCCCTCGAGATCATCGAGCTTGCCCTGCAGATGCGTTCGGGCGTCCTGCACGCCCTGATTGTAGAGGGCGGGGCCGAGCGCGCGCAGCATCAGGTCGACGACTTTCTCCGCGCGAAAGTCGCTCAGCTTCTCGTCAAACTCTTTCGAGAACAATTGCTGAAGCTGCACCGCCACGCGCTGCTTGCGCGCGGGATCGAGCTTGATGTCCATCGCAGCGGCTCCGCGATCTAGCGCGGCCCAATCAACGCGGCGTGGAGGCCACGAGGAAGTCGTCAGCCACGCGCTCGCCCTGGTTATTCTCGCGGCGTTTGTAGGCCTCGAGCAGCGAGGAGTAGGGCGGGGCGTATTGCCAGCCATTCTCCGCCGTGTTGAGGCGGATCTCGAAGTGCAGGTGCAGCGTCGTCGGCGTGCCGCCGAAATCGTTGGACACGTAGCCGAGCACATCGCCCTTCTTCACCGTCTGGTTCGTGGCGACCTTCAGCTTCGCCATGTTGAGGTGGAGATAGCGATAGATGCGGCCGCCCGAATCCGCGCGCAGCGAGATCGAATAGCTGCCCACGTTCGAGATCACACCGTCTTCGACAGCGACGACTTCATAGCGCGTGCGGTCGGCGGCCTTGGTGGCGCGCTCGGCCTTGCAGCCTTCCGGCGTGCCGACGCGAATGTCCTGGCCGAGGTGGACGCCCGATTTCGAGCACCACGGCGTCGAGCCGCTCGAGCGCGTTTCGCAATAGTTGTCGCGCCACGGAGCGACGAAGTTGCGCGTGTCGCACTGGTCGCCGCCTTTGACGCCGCCGCCCCAGCGATAGACCTGCGTCTGCGCCACAGCCGGCGCGCTCTTGATCGGGAACAGCATGTCCGGAACCAGCGTCGCCGGCTCAAGCGCGCCCGTGCCGCTGCTCGGCGCGAGATTGCCCGGCCGGAAATAATAGAACGATGCCGGCACAACCGGGGTCGGCGTCGGCGTGGGCGTCGTAACCGGAGGGGTGGTGGTCGGCGTCTCAGGGGTAGGTGTCGGTGTTGGCTCCGTCACGGGCGGCGTGACTGGGGGCGTAACGGGCGGCTGTTCCGGCGTCGTCGGTGTTTCAGCGGTTTCAGTCGGCACCGGAAGCGGCGGAAGCGTCTCGCCGGTTTCCGCGCTCACCGGCGGCTTGCTGTCGCCTGTGTCGATCGCCGGGTTCTCGGGCTTGCCGTCTTCGAACGGCGTGCCGTTCTCCGGCGCGCCCGTGTTGGCGTTGGGGTTGGGCACGCCGCCGGGGACCACCCCTGCATTCGGATCGAGCGGGTCGACGGCATCAAGCGGGGGAGGCGGCGGCGGCGCGTTGGGATCGACCGGAACCGTCTCTTCCTTGGCCGCAATGTCCACCCATGGCCACAGCAACACATTGCCAGCATCGCACGCCGACAGTGTCATCACCGCCAGCATCGATACGCCGATCATACGCAATGAAGACCGTTGCATCCCGCCACTCCCCACTCACATTTCACCCGGCCGCCTGCGGCGGGTGGCGTCCGCCCTGCGCCTAGCGCGTCTGGGCTACAAACAGGCTCTCCGCGAACTCCTTGGCTTCCGCCTCGGTGATGCAGCCCTGCGGTCCGTCGATTTCACGGCACTCGAAGTCGATCAGATAGTCCGCGCCGTAACGCGAGAAAGCCAGAGAGGCGACTGCTTCGCCCATCGTGAACTTCATTGCTTCCTTGTCGCCTTGCGCCGCCTGACCCGTGCCGGTGTAGGCCTTCATCGAGCCGTTCACGATCGCGTCGTAGCGGGGCAGGTGGTAGGTTGCGAAATAGCCATCCTTGGTGACGACCGGCGGTGTCGGGCGATCGCTGGCGGTCTGCACGATGCCCGAAGGCAGCAGCATCGGCACCGGCGATGGCTTGTCCTGAACCGACTGCGGCAGCACTGGCGCATCGGCCGGGCGCTTGGCGGTGAAATCAGCCTGCGCCTTGGTCCAGTCGATCTGGCTCTCCTGCGAGGGCGCAGAGGCCGTCTGCACTGCCTGTTCCTCGGTCGCCGGCTTATTCTCCGCTGCCGGATCAGCAGGCGTCTCGGCCGTGCAGGCCGCAGCAAGCGCTGCCACGCTGGCGAGGATCACAAGTCTCATCATTGACCTCCGGGGTGAGCCGTCATGTTCGGCTCGGCATATGAAATGTCGGCGTTGCCCGCCAGCTTCTTGGCAATCTCGCGCATGGCCGGCAGCCGCGTATCGGCAGCGCTCGCACCCGTGTGCACCAGCACCAGCTCGTTCGAATAGGTCACGCGGTCCAGTTTCAGGCTGGCGAAGTCTGCCTTGCCTGCTTTCCACGCTTCAAACTTGGCGCGCGCCGAATTCTGGTCCTTCCAGAACGAGTCGATGATGTCCTTCACCGGGCCATCGTTCTTGAACTTGACCACGATCTCCATGCCCATCGCGGCGGACCCACCCGGCGCCTGGTCGAACTGAACGCCCGGCAGGCTCGTGCCCGGTTCGGGCGCTGCAGTCGGCGCCTCGCTGCTGAGCGGCGCTTCCATCGTCGGAGCTGACGCCGTCGGCGTCTCAGGGCCGGTAAACGACACGGCCGCAATCACCGCCGCGACGACGCCAAGGGCGCCAGCCGCAATCGGGGCTGCGCCCTTGAACTTGTTTTCCCCATCCGGGGTCGCCTGCACCGGAGCGCCAACAATGGGCGCGCCCGGACCGGCTTGTACGTCTGACACAGCCATTCTCCCTCTCCTCAGGACGCGCCATGGATGCAGAAATTGCGCCTTTTCAAAGCGCTAACACATCCTACAGCAAGTCCCCCCGTCCGTCTAAACGCCTACTGAGCCGGTGCGTTCGCAAGATTCAACATCTTGCCCCCGCAAGGCCGGAAACACATGTCCGGCGACCCGGCGATAGGCGTGCCCCCAGGATAGGCCGAACATTTCCCCGAACACTGCATTTCCGTCCGCGGCATCGACGACGACAGCAGCTTCGCGCGCAGGTCAGACGGCACCGCCGCCGGATACTTCGCCTTCAGCAGAGCCAGCGCCGCCGATACGTGCGGCGCCGCCATCGAAGTCCCGTTCTCGTAGGAATAGTAGCACTGCGCCACGCTCGCGCCCGGCTTGGCCGGGTCGACGCAGTTCTTGGAGAACTTGGTCGAGAGCACGCCGTCAGGGCGTCCGTCCTTGTCGTCGTCGCGACTCATGTCGCCGCCCGGCGCCATGATCGAAACCTTCGCGCCATAGTTGGAGTAGGGCGTCAGTACGCCGCGCGCATCGTTCGCCGCAACCGAGATGACGTTGTCGCATCCGCCGGGCGCGAAGTACTTCACGTCGACGCGCGCATTGCCCGCCGCCGCCACCACGATCGCGCCGGCCGCCGTCGCATCGTTGATCGCCGCCTGCATCGAGGCAGGGCAGGGTTCGAACAGGCCGATCGACAGGTTGATGATGTCGGCCGGGTTCGAGTTCCAGATCTCCACGCCGCCCGCGCCACGCGCCGGCACCGTGCCTGCCGCCCAGCGGATCGCGTCGTTGATGTCCGACAGCTTGCCGCCGCAACGGCCCAGCGCCCGCACCGGAACGATGGTCACATTCCAGTTGCCGCCAGCCACGCCCGTCAGGTTGTTGGTTGAAGCAACGCCGATGGTGCCCGCCACGTGCGTGCCGTGGAAAGTATCCGACGTGTTCGGATCGTTCGGCTCGCACTTGTCGCCCGGATCGTTGGGATCGTTATCGCGACCATCGCCGTCATTCCCCATCATCGGGTCAGACACCATGTCGTATCCCGGCGCGAGGTTGGGCGAGCCCTTGATGTCCGGGTGGTTCATCTGCAGGCCGGTATCGACCACAGCGACCACGACATCGCGCGAGCCATTGTCCTTCGTCTTGTTCCAGAAGCCGCTGAAGCCTGCGCCGCCCGCCGATTGGCCAGCCGCGCCGCCATTGTCCTTGAAGTGCCATTGCAGGCCGAACAGCGGATCGTTCGGCGCACCCGGAATTGCCGTAACGGCCTTCGACTGCGTCGGCTTCTTCAGCATCTGGTTGGTGAAGATATAGTCCTTCTCCACATACTGATAATCGCCGCTGTCCTGCAGCACTTTGACGACGCATTCGGTCGCCAGCACCGGATCTTCCTTGATCTTCTCGACGTCCGGCGTCGCGCACTCAGCAGCGGGCGACGCCTTCTTCTCGGCGAACAGCGCACGCATCTGGTTGACCTTCGACAGGTCGAGCTTGCCTTCGCGATACTGCGTCGGGTTCACGCCGATGGTGATGCGCATCTGGCCGCCTTCGCTCGGCGTCACCACGCCCGACAGGCCCAGCGCTTCAAGTTGGCGCCCGGCCTTGTCACGAACCTGCACGGCCTTGTCGACGTCGAGACGGTTGCGCACGATCAGCGGCTTGGGCACAGGCGCCGCCTTGTCCTGCGCCTTGAGCGTGATCTGGTCGCCGATCGATTGCGCGTTCTGGCTCGTCGCATTCATCGTCTGCTCGGCGGAGGCGCGCGCCGAACGCAGCGTCTCCTGCTTCAGCTCGACGCGACTGCTGCGCATGGCTTCCTGAAGCGCTTTCGGCGCCGCGATCTGCGCCTGCTCACGCAGCACGGCGGCGGGCGGCAGTTTCACTTGCGGCGGCGCGGTCGCCTTGATGCCGGCGCGGGGGCGCACGATCTGCGGCGCGCCATCGGCCGTCGCGCGGCTCGCTTCCGGCGCAGCCGTCGGCGGGGGAGGGGCAGCTTCAACGATCGGCGCGCCGATGGCCGCTTCGGTCGAAGCAGCGGCAGGCGCATCATTGGTGTTCAGCGTATTCGAATCCGGCGCGGGAGCCGGCGCATTCGCCGCCGCCAGGTCGAACGATTCCGGCTCCAGCACCGGCTCGACGATCTGCTCCTTCGGCATCGCGATGACGGAGCCGACGGCAAAGAAGCTCTGCGTCTGCAGCTGTTCTTCCAGGCTGATCGGCGTCAGCTCCATCGGGGCCTGCATCACGCCAAACAGGGCGCGCGCTTCCACGGGGGCTGCTTCCAGCGGATCGACTGTCGTTTCCGCCTGTTCCGTGCCGCCGCCGGTGATCTGGTTCAGCGCATCGCCCGCAAGCTGACCCAGCTGGTCGAGCCGATCGCAACCCGCGAGCGCCGTCAGCGCCACGCCGAGCACAAGCCAACGCCCACGACCAAGCATTGTCGGTTTACCGGTCATCACCCCACCTCACGCGTCTCGTATCTTTAATGCACGTTTACCATGACGAATCGTCATGGCGAATGCTTTGAACGCATGCGGCGCCAAAACCACAGCGGGCTGGTCATTTGGGTGATCATCGCCCAAACCCCCGTTTTCTGGCCCGGAATGAGGCAACGAGCCCCATTTCGTCGAGAAACAGCCCCATACGCGCCCCATGCAAGCGCAACCAGGACTGTTGTCATTCGTTCAGAGAGCAGTTGGTGCACATGCACCGGACAGCAGGCTTGAGACCTGCACTAGGCCAAAGACGGCTGACCAAAGGGAAGACGGACGAACATGACCGGCAGCGCAAACAGCAAGTTCGTCACCCGTTTCATCGCGGTAGCCTTCGTTGGGCTCACCTTCGCTGGATGCGCGTTCATGTTCATGAACAGCGAAAAATCGCTCTATGGCGATCAACCGCCGCCCATTTCGGCTGTGCAGTAATCTCGCCTCCAGCCTTCCCACTGTCATACCCACGCCAATCATCGTCGTCATGACGTTGCCCGGCCGCGCCCAACTCTGGTAATCCCTGCGCGGGGAGGGCGTCATGAGCCTCAGGCGAATCGTTGTCCTGACCGGTGCAGGAGTCTCCGCCGAAAGCGGCATGGGGACGTTCCGCGACAAGGACGGAATCTGGACCCGTCACCGGCTGGAAGATGTTGCGACGCCCGAAGGGTTCGAGCGTAACCCCCGTCTCGTGCATGATTTCTATAACGCCCGCCGCCGCTCGCTGCGCGAGGCGCGCCCCAACACCGCGCACTACGCCCTGGCAAAACTCGAAACCGCGATGAAGCGCGCCGGCGGCGAGCTGATGCTCGTCACCCAGAATGTCGACGACCTGCACGAGAAGGCAGGCTCTCGCTCACTGCTTCATATGCACGGCGAACTGGCGCGCGTGATGTGCGCCTCATGCGGCGCAAAAGGCGCATGGGACGAAGACCTCTTCACCGACACCGAATGCTGGGAATGCGGCAGTGCAGGCACGCGCGGCCTCCGCCCCGACGTCGTCTGGTTTGGCGAGATGCCCTACGGCATGGACGACATCTATGGCCGTCTCGGCGCCTGCGATCTCTTCGCCTCGATTGGCACGTCGGGCGAAGTCTATCCTGCCGCCGGCTTCGTGCATGAAGCGCGCCTGTCCGGCGCCCACACGGTCGAGCTCAATCTCGAACCCTCGTCCAATCACCGCGACTTCGGCGAGGGTCGCTACGGCCCCGCAACGCAGGTCGTCGACGAGTGGGTCACCAACCTGATCCGCAAGATCGACGTCTAGACTCCAACGCCTAGATCTCTGCGCCGATCACGCGCGGATCAACCTTCGCCATCGCAACCGCCGCTTCCATCACGATGCGATAGGACAGGGCAGGGTCGATCACCTCTTTCGCGTCGATGATGACCGTCTGCGCAGCGCCCGCAAAATACCAGCCGGTCATGATCGGATCGGCGCCCAGCGATCTGATCAGCGTCCAGGACGGCTGCCAGTATTTTTTCAGCGCCTCGATCGGCGCCTCATGCGGCTGGTGTTTTGCATCGACACGCAGCACGCCGAACTCAGGCCCGCCCACCGTCGCCGACACATGTTTCACGATCTCGATGACGTCATGCAGCTCCGTGGCGCCGGCATGTTGCGCGCCGCCTGCAATCAGCTTCCAGACATTGATCGGCGCCTCCAGCAGCGGCTGGTTCAGCTGGTCGCCGAAATAGTAGGTCCCGCCATCCTTGGTCGTGACCTCGACCAATGCGCCTTCGGGGCTGATCTGTCCTGCCTTCACCGCTTCGCGCACCGCGATCTGGCAACCGAACCCCGCCATCGCGCCCAACGCCGACAGAATCGTCTCCACGTGCACGCGGCCCTGAGCATCACCCAGCCGCGCTTCGAGGCTTTCGCGCAGCCGTGCCGAGATCTGGTCAGGCGACATGAAACTCCTTGGAATCAAATGCGGGCATGAAGCGCGGACCTTAGTCCTCGTTCATCACGTCCATTTCTTCGTCCGACCAGCCGAAGTGATGGCCCAGCTCGTGGATCACCACATGCGCCACGAGCTCTTCCAGCGCGATGCCGGGCGTCGCCGCCCACTCGTCGATTATCGGCATACGATAAAGCCAGACCATCGGCGGAATCGTCGAGGGTGCGGAATGTTGTTCGAGGGTCAGAGCAACGCCGGAGTAGAGGCCCGTCAGCTCGTATGGATTCTCGATCTTCATGGCAGCGAGAGTTTCATCGTCTGCAAAGTCCTCGACCTTGATGGCCACGGCTTTCGCATGCGTTTTAAAAGGCTCTTCGAGCGTATCGAGTGCTTCGCGCGCCATCGCTGCGATGTCATCGAGGCTCGGCGCCTCGCCCCATTCCGTGCGCGCTTGCGTCGTTTCGGTCATCTCGAATCCCTGTGCCTCAACCTGTGTAATATGGGGCTGCCTGCGACCGAAAGGCCTAACCCTGCGTCCCATACATAAGGGGGGGTTCCATTTTGGCGCGCGACAGGGTTTCTAGCCGTCCTGACTGTCTGGAGTTCCGCCTTGTCGTCCATGTCTTTCGAAGGCCTGCGCAATCTGTCCACCAGCTTGCGCATCTACCAGCGTAACATCCAGGATCGTAAGTGGGAGCCAGAGGCTCCGTACATGAAGGAAGTCGTGAAGACAGGCGATGTGTGCCTGCACTTCGGCGGCTCCGATGGCCGCCACTCCTATCTGCTGTCGCACCAGATCGGCCCCAAGGGCGTCGTGCACATCTACGAGCCGTCGAACTACTCGTACAAGATCATGACGCGCCTCCTGCGCTGGCACAAACTCAAGAACGTCATTCCGCACAACGCAGCCATCGGTTCGGCTGACGGCACGATGCTTCTCTCCGTTCCGAAGAAGACCACGGGCCATATCGGCCGCGCCTATGGCGTCGTCACCGATCGCGGCGGCACGGCCTCCGACGAGCTTCTCGCCACGGGCAACCGCACCGAATTCATCGACCAGCCCACCGCCGTCGTCTCGCTCGACAGCCTAGTCGAAAAGGAAAAGCTGCCGCGCGTCGATTTCATCCGCTGCGATGTCGAAGGCGCCGAGATCCGCTTCATCGAAGGCGGCAAGAAAACCATCGAGCGCGATCTGCCGAGCCTGCTGATCGAGATCCACCCGTTCTCGCTGCAGCGTAACTTCGCCTCCTCGGGCGAAGCCGTGCGCGACTACTTCCTCAGCCTCGGCTACCGCATGTGGCAGCTTAACGACGACAACTCCCACATGTTCGAATCGACCCAGATCGATCCCAAGCGCCGCTGGAAGGACTACTTCCTGATCCACCCCAGCCGCGCCAAGAGCTTGCCCGAAGGCATGTTCAAGAAAGCCTTCGCGGCCTGATCGCCGGGCCGCCTAGTCCCAGGGCCAATTGATTGCTAGTATGCATGCGACGCCATGGGGGGCTTCGCATGCGCAATCGCTTTCCCGCCCAGAAAGCCGGAACGATCTACCTGACCGAAGGCGGGCAGGAGACCGAGGTGATGTACCGCCACGGTTTCGAGCTTCCCGAATTCGCGATGTTCCCACTGCTCGATAATCCCGCAGCGCTCGAGGTGATGCGGACGATGTACCGCAACTATCTTGATGTCGCTGCTAGGCATGGCTGCGTCGCACTGATGGGCGGTCTCGATTACCGCGCCAGCCCCGACTGGGGCCGCAAGATCGGTCTCACCGACCAGCAGCTTGCCGACTATCAGCAGCGCTCGATCGCCTTTCTTCGCGAAGTCGCCGCGCCTTCTGCCGGCCAGCTGCCGGGCATAATGTTCGTCGGCTGCATCGGTCCACGCGGCGACGCCTATTCGCTTAACCAGACGATCACCGAGACAGAGGCCGAGGAGTATCACAGCTTCCAGCTCGCCGGCCTCAAGGCAGCGGGCGTCGATCTCGCCATGGCGATGACCTTCAACAACGTGCCCGAAGCGGTCGGCGTCGCCCGCGCCGCCGCGCGCGCCAACCTGCCGCTGGAAATCTCCTTCACCCTCGACAGCAACCATCGCCTGAAGTCCGGCCCGTCGCTCAAGTCGGCCATTGAAACCGTGGACTTCCTCGCCGGCGAGGACCGGCCGGATTTCTACGGCATCAACTGCTCGCATCCGCTGGAATTCTCGCCTGCGCTGGAGCCCGGCGCATGGATCCGCCGTATCCGCAGCCTGCGCCCGAACGCTGCGATGATGGACAAACAGTCCCTGTGCACCCTCGGCCACCTGGAAGAGGGCGACCCCGTCTCGCTCGGCGCGCTGATGGGCATGCTCGCCCGTAACCATCCTGACGTCGACATGTGGGGCGGTTGCTGCGGCACCTGGGACAAGCACCTCGAACACATCGCCGCCAACGTCCGCGAAGTCCGCGCCCCAGCCTGATCTCACGGCCAGATCCGCTGGCTTCTGTCAGCATGCTGAGGGAAGGGCGGTTGCCCTCGGCGACCTCACGCGCGATAAAGAGAACCTAACAGGAACTCTTTGCTCATGGCCCTGCTGGCGCCGTCGCCCGTCTCACAAGCCTTTGGCGATCCCGTGCCTACGGGCCGCGCCGCCGAGATCGTGCGCGGCGCCCAGCGCATGCTGGCCGAACTGGGCCTAGCATCTCTGACGGAAGTCACACTCGCCAACGGCCGCCGCGCCGATGTCATGGCGATTGCTCCGAAGGGTGAGATCGTCATCCTCGAAGTGAAGTCCTGCCTGCAGGATTTCCAGACCGACCAGAAATGGCCCGAATACGCCCCTTACTGCGACCGCTTCTACTTCGCCGTTGACTGCGATTTCCCGAAGGACCGTATCCCCGAACACGCCGGCCTGATCGTCTGCGACAGCTTCGGCGGCGCCATTCTTCGCGAGTGCACGCCATCACCTCTTAACGCTTCCCGGCGCAAGTCGGTGACCTTGTCCTTCGCGCGTCTGGCTGCGGCACGTCTCATGCGAGCGGGCGAGCCTGCGCCGACTTCCGCCGAGCCTTCGATCGCCTAGGGTTACTGTTCTACATGACGCTGCAATATCCGCTCGCCCCCAATGCCCGCGCCGCGCTCGACAGCGAGGTGACGGCCCGCACCATTGCGGAGGCGCGCGAACTCAGCAGCGGCCCGGTCGAACTCATCGCCGATTTCGTTCGCCCCACGCCCGCCGAGCGCGAGGAGATGCAGGCCAAGGCAGAGCGCGGCATCGCCCGCGGCTTTGTGCAGCTCTACGAGGACGCGAAGGGCAACCCCGTCATCGCTGTGTCCTACTGGAAGCCCTACACTGGTAAACCCAAAGCAAGGCCTGTCCCCGCCGCGGCGCCCACGCCTCCCGCCCCTGCGGAAGACCACACCGACGATCTCTACTTCAACAAGCCCGGCGCCAAGGAAGCAGCCGCTGCGAAGAAGCGGAAGAAGCTGCCAGACCCGAACCAGCTCGATCTGTTCGGCGATGAAGGCCCCAAGCCTCCCATGGACAAGCCTCCCGGGGACAATGCGTAAACCCGGCAGTACCGGAAACGCCTGACGGCCAACATCAAATCGTCTCGCCCAAATCGTGTCGCTGTGCGTACAAGTGATCGATGCGATCGGATGGCGCTGGATCAGGCGGACAGGGAAAGCCGGCCGGCGAAACGCTGGCCGAGACCGATCGCGCCCGCTTTGCCGATCTCCTCGTCCTCGTTGCCGCCCGCCAGGACCGCACCGCCTATGCCGAGCTGTTCGGCTATTACGCCCCGCGCGTGAAGTCCTACCTGCTGCGTCTCGGCGCCGATAACGCGCAGGCCGAAGAGATCACGCAGGACGTCATGGTCACCGTCTGGCGCAAGGCCCAGCTGTTCGATCGCGCGCAGGCTTCCGTCTCGACCTGGATTTTCCGGATCGCGCGTAATCGTCGCATCGATGTTTTCAGGCGCACCAAGAAGCCCGATCTGGATCCCGAAGAACCCATGATCCTGCCGGCCGCCGCCGAGGCGCCCGATGCCCGCATCGAGATCATGGAAACCGAAACCCGCGTCCGCGCGGCCATGAAAGATCTGCCCGAAGAACAACTGCTTCTGCTGCGCATGGCCTTCTACGAGGGCCTGTCCCACCGCGAGATCGCCGACAAGCTGGATGTGCCGCTCGGCACGGTTAAGTCCCGCATCCGTCTCGCGTTCGGGAAAATGAAGTCGAGGCTCGAAAATGACTGAATGCCGCAACGTCGTTTTTGAGTGATCCCGCTGGCGACGGGCTGCGTAGCACTGTGCGTTGAAAAGGTATCGACGGCCTAATTCCCGTCCCGGCTGTATGGAAATGATGAAGGTTATTTCGGCCCCGCGTATCGACGAAGCCACCCGCGCCGCTCTGGCGTCTGGCAGGGCGGAGCCGTCGCTGGGCCTCTTCATCGACACGCTGATGGCCATGCGCGGCATCGACGAGCGTGAAGGCGAAGTCATCGCCGGCACGATCCTCGAAGCCGAGATCATCTCCGACCTCTCGCCCCACGCGCTCGACATGGTCTGGGCCGCAATCGAACGCGGCGCATCCAGGCCGAAGCCGAAACTCGTCTACGAAGAACTCAACCAGACGCCCGCCTTCCTGCAGGACGTCATCCTCCAGGCCGAAGAGCGGCGCGGCTGGGCCTATGGCGGCCCCGGCATCAAGCGCCTCGCCATCGACATGCCCGGCGATAAATCGAAGGGCGCAGCTAAGCTCGAAATCATCCGCATCGGCGCCGGCACGAAAGTGCCGTGGCACACCCACAAGGGCCAGGAACTCACCCTCTGCATTGCCGGCGAATTCTCGGATCACAACGCCGTCTATGGCCCCGGCGACTTCTCCGTCTATGACGGCACAACCCGCCACCAACCGGTCGCCGCCGCAAACGCCCCCGCCTACGCGCTCGCCGTAACCGACGACGGCCTCCGCTTCGAAGGCCTCCTCGGCGCGCTCCAGAAACTGTTCAACGCGTAATCGGTAAGGTGCATCGAAGATGCACCGTCCATGAGCCAGCGCCCGTCCTTCAGCGGACGCCGCTACGTGGCCAACCCGCCACTCCCCACCAGCGGATAAACCGCTTCCTCCACATAGCGACTACCGGCCTTCGTCGCGCGCGACGAGTACATGCAGAAATGATCGACCCAGAATTTGTCGGTCCGGAACTCAGATGCGTCCTGCAGGAAGTTTGCGACGTCGAAATCAAGCGTGCCGTGGCAGTAGGCGAGGGTGACGTGCGGCTTGTATTTGCGTGACTCAGGGACAAGCCCCGCACGCTGCACCGCGCGCTCGCACGCAGACGCCAGACGCGCCAGATCCGGCGGCGCATCGACGCCCGCCCACAGCGCGCTGGGCTCCTTGCCGCCAAAGCTGCCTGCGCCCGCCAGCGCGATCTCGAACGGCGCCGCCACGATCTGCCCCAGCTCATGATCGACATCGCGCGCCATCGCCTCATCGACGTCGCCGATGAAGCGCAACGTCAGATGGTGGTGTTCGGGCAGACGCCACACAGCGCCAGGCACGTCAGCCTCCAGCATCATCAGCCGCTCGGAGATGTGTTCCGGCACAGGAATGGCGATGAACAGACGAAGCGTCATGGCTGCTCGATTAACCGTGCAAGGCGACTGCGAAAATAGTTCGGAAGTACGTAATGCAGCTTACGCCCATCGCTTGGGCAGGACTCCTCGCGGAATCAAGGTTTCGCGCGTGTTCAGAGTCATCACAGACGCGCCAACTGGGCCGTATAAACCTCGGATTTACTTGATTTGCCGCATGCGAGTGGCCATTATTTCAGGCAATCGGCTGCCTTTACCGCAGCGTCGACAAGAAGGTTGAGACAAACACCATGGCTGACTTCCAGTACGCCTCGCCGCAAGCCGGCACAGGCGATATGGCCAGGGACGCCGGCCTCCGCAAGTTTATGCTGGGCGTCTATAACAAGCTCGGACTCGGCATCCTGCTCGCAGGCGTGCTGGCTTACGTCGCCGGTACGGTTGAGCCGGTCACCGCGCTCGTGTTCGGCACGCCGCTGCTTTACGTCGTTCAGTGGGGCCCGGTGGTTCTTCTGCTCGGCTCGATGTTCTTCATGAAGAACCCGTCGCCGCTCGGCACGGGCATCATGTACTGGACCATCGTCACGCTGATGGGCCTCGGCCTTGGCACCTGGGTGCTGATGGCTGAAAGCGGCGCTGGCGCTGCCACGCGCGGCGGCATCGGTCTGTCGCTCACCTACGTGACGATCGCCAAAGCCTTCCTGATCACCGCTTCGGCCTTCGGCGCTCTCTCGCTGTTCGGCTACACCACGAAGCGCGACATGTCGGGCATCGGCTCGTTCGCCATCATGGCGCTGTGGGGCGTCCTCGCCCTGTCGCTCCTGAACTTCATCCTGCCGGCCTCGTCGATGATGGAATGGATCATCATGGGCGCCGTGTTCGCGCTCTCGGCGGTCCTGATCGCCGTAGAAACGCAGCAGCTGAAGAATGGCTACTACGCCTTCGACGGCGACGCCCGCTCGCTGGCGGTCATGACGAACTGGGGTGCCCTGAACTTCTTCATCTCGTTCATCAACATGTTCCGCATCGTGCTGATGTTCCTCTCCTCGCGCGAATAAGCGCCGGACTGGCAAGCTAAAATGGAAAGCCCCGACCTCGCGGTCGGGGCTTTTTCATTTCGGATATCCAACGGCTGTGGATAACCTGCTGTGGACGGGCAGGGGATAACTCAGTCCACCCAATCAATCGACGACGTTGAAGCGCTTCTTCTCCAGCACGCGAAGCACCTGCGCCAGCTCCTGGCCACGCTTCAGAATCTGTCCCGTGCTGTTGCTGACGGAGAAAGCGCCCTGACGTCGCGCCAGCTCCGGACGTTTTTCCACAACATAGGTCGGCGCTTCGGAGGCCCGGCGGAACATGTGGAACAGCGCGTGGTCGCCAAAAGCGCCGATCGCGTAGTCGCGGCATTCGCCCTCCGCGACCATGCGGCCATACACGCGAAGGATCAGATCGAGCTCTTTCCGGTCAAACCACACACGCTTTTGCGCTGAAACAGGCCCTGCCTGAGCAGAATGAATCCCGGCCTGTGGTTGATCCGTCATGAGCGCTCCTCGGTTGAAGAAACAAACGCCGATCACCCAAGCTGGGATCATTACAGAGATTTCGCAATATGACCGCAATTAGGACTAGCCAACGCCACCAACTCAGGCGAAGTTAACAACGTCGGGCGGATGGTTAAGACGCCGACCTTGGACCCAACAGCCCCCCAGCCCCCCAGGGTTGCGACTGCAACGGTCCGTCCGACACCTAATCTCCTGAAAATCAGATAGATTTCCCTCCGGGGCGAAGCCGTATTCGCTCTGGCCTTTGGCGCATCCGGAATTAACTCATTCCAGCGCTTTTCGGCTGATTCGTTAAAACCGGCCGGTAAGCTGCCCCCTGATTCCCGGGCTCAAAAAGCCCATCCACTGGCCTTGGATTGCATGCCCGCGCTGAAGGTTGATGCCCTGAGCAAGTCATTCGGTTCGCGCCAGGCGGTGCGGGCTGTCAGCTTTGCCGTGGAAACGGGCGAGACGGTCGCCTTCCTCGGCCCCAACGGCGCCGGCAAGTCGACGACGCTCCGCATGATCGCCGGCTTCCTCGAACCCGACGCGGGCGACGCTCTCATCAACGGCGTCTCGATTCTCTCGGATCGCACCAAGGCCCAGCTCGCGCTCGGCTATCTCGCCGAAGGCGCGCCGCTCTATACCGACCTGTCGGTGCGCAACTTCCTCGGCTTCCTCGCCCGCACCCATGGGCTCACGCGCACCGCCGCGAAGGATGCCATCGCCCGCGTCGCCGAAGACGCCGCCATCAAGGATGTGCTCGCCCGTCCGATCGATACGCTGTCGAAGGGCTATCGCCGCCGCGTCGCGCTTGCAGGGTCCATCGTCCACGATCCGCCAGTGCTGATCCTCGATGAACCGACAGATGGCCTGGATCCGAACCAGAAGATCGCCATGCGCGCCCTCATCGCCCGCATGTCGAAGCACAAGGCTATCCTGATCTCGACGCACCAGCTCGACGAAGTCGAAGCCATGTGCACCCGCGCCGTGCTGATCGACCGGGGAGACATCAAGGCCGACGGCACGCCAGCGGAAATCGCCGCCCGCACACCCAGCGGAAAACTCGAAGATGCCTTCCATCTGCTGACACGCGGGGAGAAGGCGGCTTGAACGAGACCTTCGCCCTCAACATGCGGCAGGCCGGCAACGCATTGCGCGCCGTCTATATCCGCGAACTCGCGGCTTACTTCCTGACGCCGCTCGCCTATGTGTTCATCGCGATCTTCCTCATCGCGCTCGGCTCCTTCACTTTCGAGATCGGAAAATTCTTCGACACCAATCAGGCCGACCTCGCGCCATTCTTCCTGTTCCACCCTTGGCTCTATCTCGTTTTCCTCCCCGCCATCGCAATGCGGTTGTGGGCCGACGAGGCGAGGGGAGGGACGCTGGAACTGCTGCTGACGCTTCCCGCGCCAACATGGTCGCTGGTGCTCGGCAAATTCCTCGCCGCATGGACCGTCGCCGCCGCAGCGCTGTTGCTCACCACGCCGATGTGGATGTCGGTCAACTGGCTGGGCGCGCCGGATAACACGGCGATCTTCCTCACCTATGTGATCTCCTTCCTGATGGCCGGCGGCTACCTCGCCATCGCCTGCGCCATGTCGGCCGCTGCCGGCAATCAGGTCGTCGCCTTCGTCCTCTCCGTCGCCGTCGGCTTCATCTTCACGGCGGCCGGATTGCCCGTCGTTGCCTCCGCCTTCGGGCCCGGTCTGGCCGAGACAATGGCCGCATTCTCGCTGCTGACCCACTTCGAAGCCGCCCAGCGCGGCGTGCTCGAGATGCGGGCGCTAGTGTTCTACATCGGCTTCATCGCCGTCTGGTTGGCGTTCAACGCCATCTGGGTCAGCGCACGGAAGGGCGGCTGATGCGCAGAAGCCAGTACGCCATCCTCGCCAGCATCCTCGTCGCCGTCGTCTTCATTGGCCTCAACCTGGCCTCGTGGAAATGGCTGGCCCCCGCGCGCGCCGACTTCACCGCCAACGGCCTCTACACCATGTCCTCGTCCGCCCGTCGCGTGGTGCAGCGCCTCGCTGAACCGGTCGAGCTCGAACTGGTCTATTCGCGCAGCGTCGGCGCCGAATTCCCCGCCATACGTGCTCACGCCGATCGCGTCCGCCAGCTGATGAACGAGATCGCCGCCCAGAGCGGCGGCAAGGTGAAGATCCGCGAGACGGAACCCGAACCCTTCTCCGACGAGGAAGATCGCGTCGTCGCCGCCGGCCTCACGCCAGCCCCCACCAATGGCGCAGACCCCATCTATTTCGGCGTCATCGGTCACAACACCGTCGACGACAACATCGCGATCCCGTTCCTCGCGCCCGAGCGCGATGCGCTGCTGGAGTACGAACTCGTCCGCCTGATCTCGCAACTTGACGATCCCGCCCCGCCCAAGGTCGCGGTGATCTCGTCTTTGCTGGCCTATCAGGCCGATCCGTCCGAACCCGGCGCCGCCTTCGTGCTCCGCGAAGCAAGACGCGCCTTCGACATCGAAATCGTACCGCCCGACTTCCGCTCGCTCCCCGCCGACACCGATGTGCTGATGCTCATCCATCCCGGCCCGATGGACGAGTGGCAGCAATACGTCGTCGACCAGTTCATGATGCACAAGGGCAGGGCGCTGATCGCGCTCGACCCGGTCTCGCGCGTCTCGATGATCCAGCCGGGCTCACAGGCGATCGCATCGTCCAGCCTCGGCCGTCTCGGCGAAACGCTCGGCGTCGGCATCGGCCCTGACACGGTGGCCGATCGCGCCCTCGCGCTTCCGGTGAATGTCGATGCAGGCCAGGGCCGCCGCCAGGTTGTCGGCCAGCCGCTCTTCCCCGCCGTACCGCCCGCGCTGATGTCCAAGACAGACGTCATCACCGCAGACCTCTCGCGCCCCATCAACTTCGGCGCGCCCGGCCACCTCATCGCCAAGCCGCCGACCGGGACCGAGTTCTCGATGCTCGTCGAGACCACCCCCCAAGCGGCCCTCATTTCCGCCGACATCGCCCGCAGCGACCCAACCCCGCGCGCCGTCCTCGAAGCCTACACGCCGTCCGAGGCGCCGCAGATCCTCGCCGGCCGCCTGTCGGGCAATCTCCGCTCGTCCTTCTCCGTCCCGCCCACCGCATCGCCGCAGGCTGATCCTGTCATCGCCGAACGCCAGCGCCAGGAGATGGCAAAAGTCCCGCCCTTCACCTCGCGCTCCGCCGTGCCCGCCGAAGTGATCTTCGTCGCCGACGCCGACGCCTTCGACGACGGCTTCTACGTCAACCCGCAAACCAACACGCCGATCTCAGACAACGCGGCCTTCATCCTCAACGCGCTCGACAATCTCGGCGGCGACGAAGCGCTCACCGCACTGCGCTCCCGCGCCCCCGCCGCACGCCCGATGGACCGCGTCGACGCCCTGCGTGCCGCAGCCCGCGACCGGCTCTACAACGAACAGCAACGCCTCGAGAAACTCCTCGCCGACGCCGAAGGCCGCCTCAACCTGCTTGAAGGCCGCCGCAAGAGCGGTGCAACGCTCAGCGCAGAAGAGCTGTCCGAAATCGACAGCTACCGCACGCAAGCCTCCGACATCCGCAAGCAACTCCGCGGCGTCGAGCGTGAATTCCGGCAGGACATTGATGCGCTCGCCGGCCAGCTGCAGTTCATCAACGTCTGGCTCGGGCCCATCATCGTCGGCCTGATCGGCATCGGCATGTTCGTCTGGCGTTCGCGGCGCAGGGGAGGCAAGGCATGAGCAAGGTCGCAGGCGCCATGCGCCGCCGCACCCTCATCATCCTCGGCATCGCCGCAGGCGCCTCTGCTCTGCTGGGCGCCGCCAGCTTCATCCCGCCGGGCGAAGAACTGCCGCGCTCCGAAGTCGGCCAGCGCGTGCTGCCCGCGTTCGAAAGCAAGGCGTCGCTCGTCTCGCTCATCATGGTGACGACGAACGAGGAAGCCTATCACCTCGTCAAAAACGATGATGGCTGGGTCATGCCGGAGAAGGGCAACTACCCGGTCAATCCCGCCCGCATCCGCGAACTCACCGACGCGCTGTCCTTCATGACCTATGCGCGCCCGATGACGCACGACGAAAAGAAGTTCGACCGCATCGGCCTCGGCGACCCGACAACCGGCGGCACCGGCGCGCTGCTCGAAGTGGGCGACGGTTCAGGCACGAACTTCGCCAAGCTGCTCGCCGGCTATCGCGATGGCCGCTCCTACCTGCGCCGCCCCGACGACCTGCAGGCGTGGGTTGTCGGCAATGGCGTGCTGCCCCCGCTGCAGCGCGCCGTGCGGTGGCTTGATCTCGACGTTGCGCCTCTCAAGGCAGAGGACATTGCAGGCGTCGACATCCGCCCCGCGCAGGGCCCGGCCTACAGCCTCACGGCTAACGCCGATGGCGGGTTCAGCCTCGCGCCGCCTTACAACACGCGCCCTCTCGTGGCCGCGCTCGCCCCCAATGTCGCCGCCGAAGCGCTCACGCGCCTCTCGCCGACCGATGTGGCGCGATCCATGGACATCGCCATCGGCGCTCCCGTGGCCGAGCACATCACGCGCACGAAATCGGGCGTGTTCATCGTCACGCGCAGCTGGAAGAAAGATGATCGCGGCTGGGTCACGATCAGCGCCGCGACCACCGACGCCGCCACGCCCCAGGCGACCGAGCAGGCGAACGCCATCAACATGCGTGCCGCGCCCTGGGCGTTCGCGCTGACCGAGCTGGATTGGGGAACGTTCTCTACGCCGCTGGCGGCGATAGCGGACTAGCCGCTATTTTTTCTGCGCAACGCCGATGATCGGGCCTTCAGTGCTGTCCTTCTGGACCAGCACGACGCAGCCGCTCTCGCACTTGGCGTTGAACTTCTGGATGCCGCCCTTCCACTCGCCCAGCTTTTCGTAGCCGGTGACGAGGTTCCAGTAGGTCATCGACTTGCCCTTGTTGGCGCCGCAGGCGACCGCGACCTGCGTCTGGCCTGCGCGGAACTTCACGAGGACAACCGAGGCATTGGTCACGTTGGCGGGCAGGGCGCCGGAGATCTGCACCTTGTCGCCCGAGAAGGCGACCGAGGCCGGATAGGGCGAGATATCGCGCGTCGAGAATTTCGGCTCGATGCTGGAGACGCTGGTGCCGGGGCCATGCAGATAGCCCGAGTAAACGACCTGCGGCGTGTACGGGCCACGATAACCGAGCGCGCGATTGTAGCGCTTCTGGCGATCGGTGAATTCCGGCTTCGCGAACGTGTCGTCCCAACCGAGATAGTCCCAGATGTTCACCGGGTAGGTCAGGGCGATGACGTCCGAACGTTCGGCCAGCTTCTGGATCGTGGCGTTGGCCTTCGGGCAGTTACCGCAGCCCTGGCTGGAGAACAGCTCCATGACCACGGGGCGTGCGGCATGCTCGGGCACGTTCATGCCGCCGCGCTGGGCAAGAGCGCCCGGCGCGAGGACAAGCGCCGCCACGGCGCAGAAGATACGTGCAAAGAACTTCGTCATTCGAGGCGGAGTATCTCGCAGTCGCACAAAACTCCGAATCAAGAGGGCGTGACCCTCCGTTACGAAGCTCTCACCTTATCAGGAGGCCGCCTTACGATCAGGCGGCCGCCCGGGCGAGTTCCCGCAGAACGTAGTGCAGGATGCCGCCATTGCGGAAGTAATCCAGCTCGTTCTCGGTATCGATCCGCACCTTGGCCTCGATCGTGCGCTTCGCGCCATCGGGGTAGGTGATGTCGACCGAGACAACCTGACGCGGAAGCAGGCCAGCGATGCCGCCGATCGTGACGGTTTCGGCGCCCGTAAGGTTAAGCCCGCGCCAGCTGTCGCCGTCGGCGAATTGCAGCGGAAGCACGCCCATGCCGATCAGGTTCGAGCGGTGGATACGCTCGAAGCTCTCGGCGATGACGGCGCGAACGCCGAGCAGACGGGTGCCCTTGGCGGCCCAGTCACGCGACGAGCCGGTGCCGTATTCCTTGCCGGCGAAGATCACGAGCGGCGTCTTCTCGGTGATGTATTCCATCGCCGCGTCGTAGATCGCTTCCTGCTTGCCGTTCTTCAGCGTGATGCCGCCTTCGACGCCCGGGATCATGTGGTTCTTGATCCGGATGTTGGCGAAGGTGCCGCGCATCATGACTTCATGGTTGCCGCGACGCGCGCCGTACGAGTTGAACTCGGTGACCGGCACTTGGTGTTCGCGCAGGTATTTGCCGGCCGGGCCCTTGGCCGAGATGTCGCCGGCGGGCGAGATGTGGTCGGTCGTGATCGAGTCGCCAAACAGCGCGAGCACTTTCGCGTTGTTCACGTCGGTCACGGGCTCCGGCGTCATCGTCATGCCCTCGAAGTAGGGCGGGTTCTGGACGTAGGTGGAAGCCATCGGCCAGCCATAGGTGTCGCCACCCTCGACCTTGATCTTCTGCCACTGCTCGTCGCCCTTGAAGACGTCCGAATAGCGCGCGGCAAACATCTCGGCGGTGACGACCTTGCGCACCGTCTCCGAGATTTCCTGCGTCGTCGGCCAGATTTCCGAAAGATAGACCGGCTCGTTCTCGTCGTCGTAGCCGATCGGGTCCTTGGTGATGTCGACGTTCATCGAACCTGCCAGCGCGTAGGCGACAACCAGCGGCGGCGAGGCGAGGTAGTTCGCGCGCACGTCCGGGTTCACGCGGCCTTCGAAGTTGCGGTTGCCCGAAAGAACCGACGTGGCGACCAGGTCGCCTTCAGCGATGGCTTTCGAGACGTTCTCGGGCAGGGGGCCCGAGTTGCCGATGCAGGTCGTGCAGCCGTAACCGACGAGGTTGAAGCCAAGCGCGTCGAGGTCTTCGGTCAGGCCGGCCTTGTTCAGGTAGTCGGTGACAACCTGCGAGCCCGGGGCCAGCGAGGTTTTCACCCAAGGCTGCGTCGAGATCTTGCGGGCGCGGGCGTTGCGCGCCAGCAGGCCGGCGGCGATCAGCACGTTCGGGTTCGAGGTGTTGGTGCAGCTCGTGATGGCCGCGATGACGACGTCGCCATGGCCGATCGTGTACTGCTCGCCTTCAACCTTGGCGCGGACATGCGCCTTGTCGAGACGGTTGAATTCCTTGTCGAGCGCGTTGGCGAAGTTGTCGGCCGCATCGCGCAGGATGATCCGGTCCTGCGGGCGTTTCGGGCCTGCGATCGAGCTTTCGACGCCCGACAGCTCGAGTTCCAGCGTGTCGGTGAACACCGGGTCTTTCATGTCGGCGCGCCAGAAGCCCTGGGCTTTCGCGTAGGCTTCGACCAGCGCAACGCGCTCGGCCAGACGGCCGGTCGACGACAGGAAGTTGATCGTCTCTTTCGAGATCGGGAAGAAGCCGCAGGTGGCGCCGTATTCCGGCGCCATGTTGGCGATCGTGGCCTGGTCTTCGAGCGACAGGTTGTCGATGCCCGGGCCGTAGAATTCCACGAACTTGCCGACGACGCCGCGCTTGCGCAGCATCTGGGTGACGGTGAGCACGAGGTCGGTGGCGGTCGCGCCTTCCGGCAGCTTGCCGGTCAGCTTGAAGCCGACGACTTCCGGGATCAGCATGGAAACCGGCTGGCCCAGCATGGCCGCTTCAGCTTCGATGCCGCCCACGCCCCAGCCGAGAACGGCAAGGCCGTTGATCATGGTGGTGTGCGAGTCGGTGCCGACGCAGGTGTCGGGGAAGGCGACGGTCTCGCCATCTTCCTCTTTCGTCCACACGGTCTGGGCGAGGTATTCGAGGTTCACCTGGTGGCAGATGCCGGTGCCCGGGGGAACGACGCGGAAGTTGTCGAACGCGGTCTGGCCCCATTTCAGGAACTCGTAGCGCTCCATGTTGCGCTCGTATTCGCGCTTCACGTTCTGGTTGGCCGAGTCAGCCTTGCCGAAATAGTCGACCATGACCGAGTGGTCGATCACGAGGTCGACCGGAACCAGCGGGTTGATGGCTTTGGGATCAGCGCCGAGCTTGGCGGCGGCGTCGCGCATGGCGGCGAGGTCGACCACGGCCGGAACGCCGGTGAAGTCCTGCATCAGCACGCGGGCCGGGCGGTAGGCGATCTCGACTTCGGCCTTGCCCTTGTCCTTGATCCAGTCAGCGAACGCGCGGATGTCGGCCTGGGTGACGGTCTTGCCGTCTTCGAAGCGGAGCAGGTTCTCCAGCAGAACCTTCAGCGACACCGGCAGGCGCGAAATGTCGCCCAGGCCATTTTGCGCTGCTGCTTCAAGGCTGTAATAGACGTAGGACTTGGCGCCGACCTTGAGGGTTTTACGAGCTTTGAAACTGTCGAGGGACGCCATGTCGGGATCACCCTTTCGGGGTATCTGGAAATTGTTTTCTGGAGAGCTGCGGGCCCCCCGCTATGGCGGCGTTCCTACAGGACGCCGTTATGGGAAGCAATTGAGCCATAAGGGGTAAAATAATTGTCTGGCTCGACTGCCTCATCACTGGTTCTTGAGGTCGAAAACCTCGCAGCGGCGCGCGGACTGCGCATCCTGTTCGAAGGCCTCAATTTTCGGCTTTCTGCGGGGGAATCGCTGGAGTTGCGTGGCCATAACGGCTCGGGAAAGTCGACATTGCTTCGCATTCTCGCAGGTTTGACCCGCCCTCATGCCGGCGAGGTGCGCTATTCGGGCGCAGGTTCTGACGACGATAGGGGCGCTGAACGGCACTTTCTCGGCCACCTCGACGCGGTGAAACCCTCTGAAACGGCTGCCGAACAGGCCGCTTTCTGGGCCAGCTATTTCGGTCGCGACCCAGCGTTGGCGAAAGACGCCATGAAGCGCGTCGGCCTTGCCGGTCGCGAGCAGGTTCCGGGCAGGGGCCTGTCCGCCGGGCAGAAGCGCCGGCTGGCGCTGGTCCGCCTGCTGGTCGAGCCGCGGCCGGTCTGGCTGCTGGACGAGCCGACTGCTGCTCTGGATGTCGAGGGTAGGGCTCTGGTCGCCCAGCTTGTGGCTGAGCACCGCGCACGCGGCGGCATGGTGATCGCCGCCATTCACGGCGAGGGCTTTGAAGGTTCGCGGACGCTCGACGTGTCGGCGCTTCCGGTGGGAGCGATGACTTGAGCGGATCGGTTTCGGTTTTCGTACGCGAGCTGAAGCTCGCCTGGTCGGGCGGCGGCGGCGCTGCCCTGCCGGTCGGCTTCTTCGCGGCTGCCTGCAGCATCACGCCGTTTGCGGTCGGCAATGCTGCCGAGAACCTCAAGATTGCCGGGCCAGGCGTCATGTGGATCGCGCTCGCCCTGTCGAGCCTTCTGCCCATGGAGCGCCTGTTCCAGGCCGACCTCGAAGACGGGACGCTGGACGCCTACGCCGGATCCGGCATCGGCATGGAGGGCATCGCGTTCGCCAAGACCTTCGCCCACTGGATCGCCACGGGCATCCCGCTGGCCATCATCTCGCCCGTGCTCTGGATCATGTTGCAGGGACCGCCAGAGGCTTCGTTCTTCGTGATCGGCGCGTCGTTGATTGGCTCTGCGGCGTTTTTCTTCTTCGGCTCCATCGGGGCCGCCCTGGCCGCCGGCATGCGGCGGGGAGGGCTGCTGATCGCGCTGATCACCTTGCCGCTCTACGTGCCGACCATGATCTTTGGCGCGGCAGGGCTTTATGCGGCTGCGACGGGCGAAGGCGGCTCATCTTCGTTAATGCTCACCGCCGCGGCTGCGCTCTTCGGCGTTGCAACATCGCCCTTTGCGGCCGCGATGGCGCTAAGGACCGCAATCGACTAGATATTTCCCTCGCGCTGATCCTCAATTTGTGAAGGGCCAACGCGCGCCGACCGACTAGACTGAGCGCCTCTCGGGAGCCCCAAGGCCATGGCCGTGATGTCTTTCTTCGCCAATCCGCACCGCTTCATGGCGGCGTCGAAGTGGTTTGCCTGGGGCTTCACGGCGCTGGGCAGTGTTGTGATCCTGATCGGCGTCTATCTCGGCCTGTTTGTCGTGCCGCCGGATGCGGTGCAGGGCGATAGCGCCCGCATCATGTTCGTGCACGTGCCCGCGATGTGGCTGTGCCTGTTCGCTTACGCCTTCATGGTCGGCGCCAGCCTTGTTTCGATCGTGTGGCGCCACGCGCTCGCCGACGTGGCCGCGAAGTCTGCGGCGCCGATCGGCGCGGGCGTTACGGCGCTCGGCCTCGCGACGGGATCGATCTGGGGCTACCCGACCTGGGGCACGTGGTGGGAGTGGGGCGATGCGCGCCTCGTCTCGGTGCTCGTGCTGTTCTTCATCTACCTCGGCTACATGGCGATCTGGCAGGCGATGGAAACGCCACAGAAAGCCGCGCGCGCCGCCGCCATCCTCTGCCTTGCAGGCGCCGTCAACCTGCCGATCATCCACTTCTCGGTCGAATGGTTCGCAACGCTGCATCAGGTGCAGATGAAGGCGTCGAACGAATTCAAATATCCGATGTATGTCGTGGCGCTTGGCTATCTCGCGCTGTTCGGCGGGCTGACGCTGCTCAACATGCGAGCCGAGATCATGAATACGCGCGCCGAAATGCTGGCGCAGCGCAGACAAGTGACGACGGGCTGATCCAATGTTCGAATACGGCAGATACACGCCCTACGTGCTCTCGTCCTATGGCATCGCCGCCGTGGTGATCATCGGACTCATCGTGTGGTCGGTGGTGCGCGTCACCAACGCGAAGAAGAAGCTCGAAGCGATCGAGCCGACCAAGAAGGATGCCGCGCCATGAAGCGCTGGTGGGCCATCCTGCCGCTGGCGCTGTTTCTCGGGCTGGTGGTTGTCGGCTTCCAGCGCCTGACGGGTGGTGATCCCGCGCCCGCATCCTTTGCGTCGCCAGTGCGTCCCGCGCCGCAGTTCGATGTGCCGGGGATGGATGGCGGTCAGGTGAGGCTGGCGGACTTCAAAGGCCGTCCGGTGCTCGTGAATTTCTGGGCGACGTGGTGCGGGCCGTGCAAGCTCGAGCATCCGCTGCTGGTCGAAATGGCCGGGCAGGGCGTCGAGATCATTGGCATCCTCTACAAGGATCCGAAGGGTATCGAGGCGGCGCACGAACTGCTCGCGCAGGATGGCGATCCGTTCAAGCATATTGGCCTCGACCCGCTGGGCGATCTCGGCATCGACATCGGGATCTCGGGCGTGCCGGAAAGCTTCCTGATCGATGCCAACGGTCAGATCATCAAGACCAAGCGCAACTACTTCACGGAAGAAGACTTGCCCGTGTATGTGAAGGCATATCGCGACGAGGTCGCGAAGTCGTCCGCGCCTGTTCCGGCCAACTAGCGCTTCTTGGCGCGGGCCTTCTTCGCAGGCTTGGCCTTCGCCGCCTTCTTCACCGGCTTGGGAGCTTCGGCCGCTTCCGCATGCATGGCATCAGCTGCATCAGCAAGCGCCAGCAACGTCGCCTTGAAAGCTGAGCGACGGCTCGCGGGGAGAGCGGCCAACAGCGCCTTGTCGACTTCGCGCATCGCCGGCACAGCGCCTTCGAGGCGGCGGCGACCTTCGGCAGTGAGGCTCACGGATTTTGCGCGGCCATCATCTTCGGCTGCAGCACGAACGATGAAGCCCTTCTGCTCCATGCGCGCCATCATCTCGGCGAGCGTGGAGCGATCGACGCCCGTAGCACCCACGAGATCAGACTGGCTGGCGCCGTCAGCTTCGGCGATGGCGGCGAGCAGGACCGACTGCCGTAGGGTGACGCCATCGGGAATTTCGGCCTTCAGGAATATCTCGGCAGCGAACTGTTCTGCGCGGCGCAACAGATGCGAGGGAGATTCCGACAGGCGGAACACAGGTCCGCGCTTTGCAGCCTTGGTCGGGCGGGCAGACTTCCGGTCCGGCCGCCGCGTGGCATCTGCTCGGACTGTCATGTTCTGCACCCTTGGAAATACTGATCAGTCATTGGGGCCCCAACGCCGTTGGATTCCACCCCCTGAAGTAGAGAATGTAGGACTACCGCTTCCACTGTGCACAGCAAAAGGTCATGTTGCCACCGTGAGCGACCCGCAATTTCCCATCTCATTCTCAATTGGCGTACCTCCCGGTGAGGATCGCGAGCGTCGCATTTGCGACACATGCGGTTTCATCGACTACGCGAACCCCCGAATCGTGACCGGCGTGGTGGCGCATAAGGACGGTCGCATCCTGCTCTGCCGGCGCGCCATTGAACCCAGGAAGGGGTTCTGGACGCTGCCAGCTGGTTTTCTCGAGCTCGGCGAGAGCGTCGAGGAGGGGGCGAAGCGCGAGTCCTATGAGGAAGCACGCGCAGAACTCGAACTCGAAACGCTGTTGGGACTGTATTCGATCCCACGAATTGGACAGGTACAGATATTCTTCCGTGCACGTCTCATGAACGATCCGTCACCCGGACCGGAAAGCCTAGAAGTTGGGCTGTTTGCCTGGGGCGAAATTCCCTGGAAGGAGCTCGCGTTTCCGACCGTGAAATGGGCGCTCGATCATTACCGCGAGACCGAAGGCAAGGCGGCCTTCGCGCCCTTTGGAAATCCACCGGGTACCGATCAATTGACGCGGTGAAGCCATGGTCGATGGCAAGGTCATTCTCGAGACATTGGAACTGGTCGCGGAGCGGCACGGCGATCCAACGGCCGCAATCTACCAGCGCCTGTTTGGCGCGCATCCCGAGCTGGAAGCGCTGTTCCTGATGGACCGCGGCGGCGGCGTGCGCGCGTCGATGGTTCAGCAGGGCTTCGAATGCATCATTGATTATGTTGGGCCGCGACTGGTGGCGCCGCAGATCATCGCGTCATCGCGCATCCATCATGACGGCTACAATGTGCCGGCAGAGCGCTTCGACGATTTCTTCGTGGCGATGCGCGATACCTTCCGTGACCTGCTGGGCAGCAAGTGGTCACCTGCGATGGAAGCGTCGTGGGCGCAGATGCTGCGTGAGTTCGCAGCGATACGCTGAGCTTAAGCCGCGTCGGCCTTCTTGTCGGCTTCGGCCTCTTCCGGCTGCTCGATATTGTGCTTCATCAGGAAGGGCAGGTTGGCCGCCATGAACGCGATTGCCAGCGGGATCGACAGGAACAGCTTCGAGTTGACCCAGAACTCTTTCGAGAAGTTCCGCCACAGAACTTCGTTGAGGATCGCCAGCACGATATAGAAAGCGGCCCAGCGCAGGGCGAAGATCTTCCACGCATGATCCGGCATCTGGAACGCGTGTTCGAACGCCGTCTTCCAGATGTTACGCCCGATCGCGAGACTGCCGAGAATGGTCACAGCGAACAGCACGTTGATGATCGTCGGCTTGATGAAAGCGAATGTCTCGTCCTGCAGCCATAGTGTGAGGCCACCGAAGGTCATCACCACAACGCCGGTGATAACCAGCATGGGCGGCAGCTTGCGGCCCTTGAGCAGGGTGTAACCGATCGCAGCGGCGACCGAGGCCATGAACACGCCCGTTGCCCAGAAGATCGCTGTCTGCTTCGAGAACGGCCCCGTCTCGTCCGTGAAGTTCTGCATCACGTTGAAGACGATCACGAACGCGAGAACGGGCCCGATGTCCGTCCAGACGTTGCCGGCCCCTTTCGGGATCGACTTGCGGGTCTCGGGGGAAGGGGCTGTTTCGGTCATCAGGGTCACTTAGCGGTCAGGACTGGTCGGGGTCAAACGCGGCGCGCACGACGTGATGCGAATTGCTGCAGGGCCACGCGGGCTTCTGCAGCATCAAAGATAAGAGCGGCCATTACATATGCGACCGCCCCAACGCAGGCTTTCAGTAGCAATTCCGTCATGCCGCCAAGCTCCGGCACAAGGCGCACGGCGATCGCCATGGCCGAACATGCCCCGGCCACCTTGAGGAAATCCTCCCAGGGCCAGCTCAGCGGCGCGAGACGCCTGGCGACGGCGGCGAGCAGGATGAGGGCGAGGGCGTAGCATGCAACCGTCGCATAAACCGCCCCCATGAGGCCGATCCACGGCAGCAGGATGGCGTTCAGCGCCATGTTGGCCACCGCCGGAATCACCATCAGCCAGGCGCGCAGATCCGTGCGGCGCGACAGCTGGTAGGCTTCGGACACATAGTGCAGCACGAAACCGTTGAGCAGGCCCGAGAGTGCAATCCACGGCATGATGGATGCGGCCTGCGCGCGCATCTCCTCGCCGATCATGACCTGAGACAGCGGCTCGGCTACCAGCGCCAGACCAGCGGCCGCCGGCGCTGCGACCAGCAACAACGTACGCGCCAGATGGCGTGAAACTTCGCGCACAGCTTCAGGCCCCTCGCGCTCCCACGCCGCCATCATCATCGGCGCGCCCGCCGCCGCAGCCCAAGCGCACAACAGGCCAACGGATTTGTCCGCGATGCCATAGCCGGCGGCATAGACGCCCACAGCCTCAGGCCCGAGGAACAGCGCAATCAGGAACCGATCGCCAGCATCCAGCGCAATGTTGAGCGCCAGCGCCATGGCGACGGGAATGCCGTAAGCCAGATATGGCTTCACGCGCTCGCGCCGAAACTGACCGCCCTTCGACTCGCGCCACAGCCGCGAGCCTTCGACAACCGCAAGCACGCCGAGCACGCAGGCAAGCCCCACAAACGGCGAAGCCGAACCGAGCCCCGTGCGCCAGGCCAGAAAAGTACCCAGCACAAACGCGCCAACATCCTGGCAGATACGCAATACGGAATAACGCGACACACGCTGCTGCGCGCGGTTCATCTCCTGCGCCGCATTGACCAGCGGCGTCAGCACCATCGCCGCCATCGCTGCAATCAGCGCCATCCGCAACATCGGATCCGTCGCAAGCAGGATCGCGCCCGACATCAGCGCAATCCCAAGCGCAGCAGAGGCCGCGAGCAATGCCAGCACAGTGCGGATATGATCGGCCGTCTTGCCCTTCGCATCCGCTTCGCCCGCAAAGCGATAAGCCGCCGCCTCGGCCCATGTGATGGACAGCGTGTAGATGATGCCCATCGTCGTCAGCGCGAGCGCATAGAAACCGTAGTCAGCGGGGGAGAGCAGGCGCGTGAGCGCGAACACCGCGCCAAAGCTGGCGAGGCCGCCGGCAAGGTTCGCCGGCAAGTAGCCAAATAGTCGTCGCCAGATCATGATTGCGCGGGGACCGATTATTCATCCCAGTAAAGCAGATTGCCGTTCATGAAGCGTTTCCGCCCGGAAAATCCTCATGAAAACTGGACCCGCCGGGGCGCCATCGCCGCCGCGGCGAGCGTCGTTGCCGGCGCATCTGGCTCTGCCTCCGCGCAACCGAAAGCCCATCCGCTGTGGCCGACTGAAGGTCCGCCCGTGCTGCGTGGCGCGGTAATCGCTCAGCGGCGCAGGCGGCTCGAGGTGGATGGCGACACGTTCGGCGGGGGCGGCGCGGTCCTGCCGTCATACCGCTCGTCAGACTTCAACGCGCTGGCCGAAGCCGGCGCCAATCTTGTGGTGATGTCCTTCCCGGAATTCTGGACAGTGAAGCGGCCGTATCGGCGCGACAATGCGATGGCGGACATTCTCGGTCAGCAACTCGATGCCGCGAAGGCGGCGGGGCTCTATGCGATCGTCGCCCTTCGCTCGGGCCCCGGCCGGTCGGATTTCATCTTCCATCGCGATGCCCGCGACACCTGGTTTCCAGCAAGCCTCATCGTCGAGTCGATCTGGACGAACATAGACGAACAGGCGGCATGGGGCGAAATGTGCGTCGACGTAGCGAAGCTATTGCGCGGGCGTAGCGAGGTCGCGGGGCTCAACCTGATGGTAGAGCCGGAGCCGAATGTCAGCGGCACGAACAGACAAGGCCAGCGTCTCGGCGCCTGGGAGCCGAACCAATATCTTGCTGATGTGAGCCGCGTATCCGACTGGCGGCGCATATCATCCAGCATTGCAAGCAGGGTGAGGCAAACGTCGTCCGATCTGCCGATCCTGATTTCGCCGCCATCCTTTGCGCATACAGAGATGTTGTCTGTCATGGGCAAGCCGCCGGTGTCCGGCGTGGTGTGGTGCGTGCACGACTACGAGCCACGGGGCTACACGCACTATCCGCGCGACGCCGCGGGCATTCTCTATTTTGGGGAACGTGACGCAGACAGCTTCGCCGCCCGGATCGATGCCGTGCGCCAGACAGGCGTTCCGATCTTCCTCGGCGAGTTCGGTGCATCGCGCTGGAATCGCGATGTGGACGCCTATTACAAAGCGCGCATCGCCGCTTGCGAAGCGCGCGGTATAGGCTGGGCGTCGTTCCGCTGGCCAACAGGCGATGCGGCCTATGAGAAATCCGACGACATGTTCAACGTGTTGTGGGGACCAAAGGATGGCGACGCGACAAGCGTCGCGATCGCCGCGCTGAAATCGGCTTGGACGAAAAACACACTGCGGCCCGGAGCCGGCCTGCGCGGCCGCAACTAGCCGAACTGCAGCAGCGCAAGGCCGCTTGCCAGCACGACGGCTGCGAACGTGCGGCGCGCGCCGAAGCCCTCCTTCAGGAACCACCAGCCCATCACGGCGGCAATCACCACTGCTGTCTCGCGCATCGCGGAGATGTAGGCGACGGGTGCGATGGAGAAGCCATAGAGCGCCATCGAGAACGAGAACAGCGAGCATATGCCTGCGCCGATGCCTGGCCAGAGCGCTGCGCGGGCGCCGGCAACGAACTGCTTACGGCCGCGCGTGATGTAGGCGATGACGTTGATGCCGATCCAGTCGAGCACGAACAGCCAGACGATAAAGCTCCATTGCGACGGCCCGGCACGAACGCCCTGCGCGTCGATGACGTTGTAGATCGCAACGCACGCGCCAGTCGCCAGCGCCCACAGCAGCGCCGAGTTACGCACCTTGCGCGAGCCGCCGAAATTCTTCTCGGGCAGGGCGAAGACGATGGTCGCGAGGCTGGCGATTAGAAGCCCCGCAATCGATAGCGGGGAAAGGTGCTCGCCAAGAACCAGCGACGCCGCGATGGCGGTAAGCAACGGTGCGCTGCCGCGCATGACAGGGAAGACCAGTGAAAGATCGCCACGCGAAAGCGCCCGCACCAGTGCAGTCTGATAGAGCCAGTGCGCGGGCAGGGAGAGGCCGAGGATCATCCACGTTTGCGGGTTCGGCAGCGGCGCCACGAACACGAAGGGCAGCATCAGGATCGCGGAAGTAAAAGCCATCACGGCGCGACCGCCGAGAATGTCTTTCGCTGCCTTCACGAACGTGTTGGCCCCCGCCAGCGTCACCGCCGATCCGAGGCCGAGCAGGAAAGCGAAGACTGTGGGATCCACCCTAGTCGTCCAACCCCACCAGGGCGCGCGCGAAGGTATCTGCGCTGAACGGGTGCAGGTCTTCGGCCTTCTCGCCAACGCCGACGAAGTGGATCGGGATCGGGTGCTGTTCGGCGATGGCGACAAGAACGCCGCCTTTCGCCGTGCCATCGAGCTTGGTCATGACGAGCCCGGTGACGCCCGCCGTGTTGCGGAAGGCTTCGACCTGGCCGAGCGCGTTCTGCCCCACCGTGGCGTCCAGCACGAGAATGACATCGTGCGGCGCGGTCGGATCGATCTTGCGAATGGCGCGAACGACCTTGGCCAGCTCATCCATCAGCTGCGTCTTGTTCTGCAGTCGGCCAGCGGTGTCGATCAGCACGAGATCGCGGTTCTCGGCCTTCGCCAGTTCGACGGCTTCATAGGCAAGGCCTGCAGCATCAGCGCCATTGGGCTTGGAGATAAAGCGCGCATTGGCGCGCTCAGCCCAGACTTTCAACTGCTCGACAGCCGCAGCGCGGAACGTGTCGCCCGCTGCCAGCACGATGTCTGCGCCTTGCGCCGAAAGCTTGGCTGCGATCTTGCCGATCGTGGTCGTCTTGCCCGAGCCATTCACGCCAACGAACAACACGATCCGCGGCTTGGGACCGACGCTGAAATCGACGATCTGCTCCCGTGGCTTGAGGATAGCGGAGATTTCTGAGGCTAGGGCCGCCTTGATTTCATCGCCCGTAACTTCACGGTCAAAGCGGTCCTTCGAAAACGCCTTGGTGATGCGGGCGGCGACCTTTGCGCCCATGTCGGAGGTAATCAGCAACTCTTCGAGTTCGTCGAGCGCGTCGGAGTCGATCTTGCGCTTCGAGAAGCCGGCAAGGCCTTCCGCAAGGCGCGAGGACGAGCGCTTCAGGCCTTCGCTGAGCTTGTGCAGAACGGAGGCTTCGCGGGCGGCTGCCTCGGCGGCGCGTTCAGCGGCGATGCGTTCGGCTGCCTTGCGCAGGCCGATTGGATCATCGTCCAGCTCCGGCTCGGGCTGCGCGATCGGTTGGTTGCCGAAAATCTGCTGGTCGAGGCTCGCAACGGGCTTTGCCGCAGGCGCATTGAGCGAAGACGCAGGCGTCTCGCCTGGCTTCAGTGGCTCA
Organism: Hyphomonadaceae bacterium; assembly: GCA_965229115.1. Lineage (GTDB taxonomy): Bacteria > Pseudomonadota > Alphaproteobacteria > Caulobacterales > Hyphomonadaceae > UBA7672. Next base: position 4,139,799 of record CBDDIR010000003.1, read on the forward strand.
ATGGGCGTTTCGCCGGTCTTGGGATCCGGCTGTTTCTTCTTGCCCCACCAGAGGATCATGCAAGTTGTCCGACGAGTTCGGTCGCGCTGCGCGAGACAAGGTTGAAGAGGGCGGGGCGGCCCGCCTCGGGCGATACGCCCTCTATCCGCACTGGCGCAAAGTCCGGCAAGCGCGCGCGATTGCCCGCTTCGACCAACGCCATGGTGGTGCGGCCGACATGGCGATCAAGGCGCAGGTTCAGGCGCTCGGCGCCTTTCTCACGCAATGCTGCAGCGCGGGCTTTCACCACGTCGCGTGCAACTTGCGGCATCTTCGCGGCCGGCGTGCCGGGGCGCGGCGAGTAGGGGAAGACGTGCAGATAATCGATGCCGCACTCATCAACTGAACGCAGCGTGTTGGCGAACATCTCGTCCGTCTCGGTCGGGAAACCCGCGATCAGATCCGCGCCAAACGCCATCTCCGGACGCGCTTCGCGCAGCCGGTTGCACAGATCAATCGCATCGGCGCGCGAGTGGCGGCGCTTCATGCGCTTCAGGATCATGTCGTCGCCCGACTGGAAGCTGAGATGCATATGCGGCGCGATACGCGGCTCATGCGCGAGCGCTTCGAACAGCGGCTCGTCGATCTCGATGGCGTCGATGGAGGATAGGCGGAGTTGCTTCAGGTCCGGCACGAGCGTGAGGATGCGCGCCACCAGATTGCCGAGCTTCGGCGCATTCGGCAGGTCCGCGCCCCACGAGGTGAGGTCAACACCAGTCAGAACGATCTCATAGTGCCCCGTCGCCACTAGCCGCTTCACCTGATCGACGACCTCGCCCGCAGGAACGGAGCGCGAGTTACCGCGGCCATACGGAATGATACAGAACGTGCAGCGGTGATCGCACCCGGTCTGCACCTGTACGAATGCACGAGCCCGGCCATCCAGCCCGTCCACCAGATGCGCCGCCACATCACGCACCGTCATGATGTCGTTGACCTGAACCCGTTCCACCTCGCCGACAAAATCGACAGGCTTGAACGTCTCGGCTTTCATCTTCTCGGCATTGCCGATCACGCGCGAGACTTCCGGCATCTCGGCAAAGCTCCCAGGGTCGATCTGCGCCGCGCATCCGGTCACAATGATGGAAGCGGTAGGCCGTTCACGTCGCGCCCGGCGGATCGTCTGCCGCGCCTGCCGTACGGCTTCGGCCGTCACCGCGCAGGTATTTACGATAACCGCATCCTGCAGCCCCGCCGCCTCGGCATGCCCCCGCATCACCTCGGACTCATACGAATTCAGCCGGCATCCCAAGGTCAGGATGTCGACTGAGGATTTTGAGGAGGGCGCGCCATCGGCCATGGCGGGGACATAGGCCTTTGGGCCGGAAATGTCACCGTTAATGGCGCCTGATCCGCGCTAGCCTTTGTCCGAGCAATCCGTGTGCTCGATCCCGCCCAGCTTGTTGAGCAATTCGGCCAGCTTCAGAGCTTCCTTGTCGTCGATGCGCTTCATGGCTTCATCCATGGCGGGAGCGTAAACGGCCCACATCGCCTTGCGGAGAGCGAAGCCCTTGGGCGTCGGCTCCAGCATGTGGCCGCGCTTGTCTTCCTTGCACTCAATGCGTTTGACGAGGCCTTCCGTCGCCATCCGGTCCACCAGCCGCGAAAGCTGGTAGGGGAGAATGAACAGCGGGATGGCAAGGTCTTTGGGCCTGGTCGGCTTGCCCGCGCGCTCCAATTCCCACAGCACGGTGTACCAGGAAAGCTCGGGAAAACCGGCGTCTTTCAAGGCGGTTTCCACATGGCACTGGATCGCCTGCGACACCCTGCCCAACGCCACCCAAGCCCGCTGGATCGGGTCTGAAGGAATTTTCGAAGGGGTCTTTAGCTGAGATTGTTGCAATCGCAACGAAACCTCCTAGATGTTGCATATGCAACAAGGTGACGAACAGGCCGTTCGTCAAGGCCAATAGCAGACTTTCCTCCTCCTCATCACCCAAGGATCTCCTCATATGACCCGCAAGATCGCAGTTCTGGTTGGCTCGCTCCGCAAGGAAAGCTTCAGCCGCAAGATCGCCAAGAACGTCGAAGCGCTGGCCCCCAAAGGCCTGACGTTTGAGGAAATCGATATCTCGAAAGTCGGTCACTACAATCAGGACCTCGACACCGCGACGCCTCCGGCCGAATGGCAGGAGCTGCGCGACAAGGTCAAAGCGGCCGACGCCGTCCTGTTCGTGACCCCAGAATACAACCGCTCGGTGCCGGGCGTGCTCAAGAATGCGATCGATATTCTCTCGCGCCCCTATGGCCACAGCGCGTTCAACGCGAAGCCGGCGGCCGTGATCTCGAATTCGCCGGGCAATATCGGCGGCTTCGGCGCCCACCATCACCTGCGCCAGATGCTGGCCTTCCTGAACATGCCCACGCTGCAACAGCCCGAAATGTACCTGTCGGGCGTTGGCTCCTGGTTCAACGATGCCGGCGTCATCGAGAAGGAAGAGACGAAACAATTCCTCGCCCAGTTCGGCCAGACGTTCGCCGACTGGATCGAGAAGACGGCTCCCGTCGCGAAATAAGTTGGCTGAAAAGCTCTCCCAAGCCGCCTGAGGAGGCGGAGGTCAAACTGAAAGGGCCAGCCTTCACAGGCTGGCCCTTCTTCTTGTCTGCGCTTGGCGCCTGGATCAGGCTTTCGTGCCCAGCGGCAGTTTGTTGTAGGTCTTGCCGGTGGATGCCAGCAGCGCGTTGGCAACTGCGGGTCCGATCGGCGGCACGCCCGGCTCGCCGACACCGGTCGGCGGTTCGGTCGAGGCGACCATATAGACTTCGACTTTCGGCATCTGCGCCATGCGTAGCGGGGCATAGTCATAGAAGTTCGATTGAACCGGCGCGCCGTCCTTGATCGTCAGCGCTTCGCCGAGAATGGCGGAAAGGCCGTAGCCGATGCCGCCTTCCATCTGCGCACGCACAACGTCCGGGTTGATGACAGTGCCGCAATCGACCGCGCAAACCACGCGCTCAACCTTGAACGTGCCATCGGCATTCACCGTCACGTCAGCCACTTCGGCCACGTAGGACGAGAAGCTGTGATGGACGGCCACGCCGCGCGTCTGGCCGGCGGGCAGGGCGCCTGCCTTTTCGACGGCGAGGTTCAGCACGCCAAGCTGGCGCGGCTCTTTGGCGAGCAGTTCCTTGCGCAGAGCGATCGGATCCTTGCCGGCCTTGCGCGCCGCCACGTCGAAGAAGTGCTCCTTCGCATAGGCCGTGTGCGTGTGACCGACCGAGCGCCACCAGAGAATCGGCACAGGGTTCTTCACCAGGTGCACGTCCACCGAGATGTTCGGGATCGTGTAGGCGATGTCGCTCGAGCCTTCGATGGACGAGAAGTCCGGCGTGCCCGGCGGCAGGAAGGGCGTACCCTCCATGATCGACTGGATTGCCGTGCGGTCGCCCCAGGCTTCGATCGCGCCATTGTTCACGCGCGCTGTCATGCGGTGGATGTTCATCGGACGGTATTTACCCGTGCGGATGTCGTCCTCGCGCGTCCACATCAGTTTCACCGGAGCCTTGCCGTTGAGGGCTTTGGCAAGGTGAGCTGCTTCGCTCGCAAGATCAGCGTCCGGCGTTGCGCGGCGGCCGAACGAGCCACCAGCGACGTGTGTGGTCACGGTCACCTGCTCAGGCTTGAGACCGAGAACGGTGAAGATGGCGCGCTGGTCATTGGTCGGCATTTGCGAACCAGAGTGATACGAGCAGGATTCACCCGGCTTGTAGTCGATCACGCAGTTGAGCGGTTCCATCGGTGCGTGCACCAGGAACGGGAACTCGAAGTCGGCCGAGATGACCTGACCCGCGCCCTGAAGACCGGCTGCGCCTTTGCCTTCCTTGCGGGCCTCAAGGCCCGGCTTGGCGAGGAGCTTGCGATAATCTTCGAACATCGCATCGCTCGAACGCTTCTCGGCGGCGCTGTCATCCCATGTGACTTTCAGCGCTTCGCGGCCCTTGCGAGCAGCCCAGAAGTTGGTGGCGACGACGGCGACACCGTTCGGCACCTGCACGACGTCGGTGACGCCGGCCACGGCCTTGGCGCCGGTATCGTCGAAGCTGGCGACCTTGCCGCCGAACTTCGGGCTACGCGCGATGACGGCGGTGAGCATCCCTTCGGGATGATAGTCGAGGGCGTATTGCGCGGTGGCGTGCACCTTGCCCGGCGTGTCGAGACGCCCGAGCGATTTGGCGGGGTCGCGTTCCTTGCCGATGAACTCGTAGGCCGAAGCCTCCTTGTACTTCAGCGACTTCGGGTCGGGCGGCGTGATGGCCGAGGCATCTGCCGCGAGTTCGCCGAAGCTTGCCTTGTGATTGCCTGACGTCACCTGGCCTTTGGCGATGGAGACGGTCGAAGCTTCTACGCCCCACTTCTTGGCCGCAGCCTGGCGCAGCATTTCGCGGGCAGACGCGCCAGCGGCACGGAGCTGTTCCCACGATGAGAAGATAGCGGTCGAACCGCCGGTTCCCATCATGCCGCCGAAGGCCGGGTTGCCGTAGAGCTTGTCGTTGGCTGGCGAATGCTCGAAGCGCATCTGGCTCCAGTCGGCGTCGATCTCTTCGGCCACGATCGTGGTCAGACCGGTGGACACGCCCTGGCCCATTTCGAGGTGGCGCAGGAAGACGGTAACGGTGTTGTCCGAGCCGACGCGGACATATGGCCCGAGCATATTTTCAACGAGTGGACCGGCGGCGTCTGCGCTGCGGAAGTCGCAGCCGACTGCGAAGCCGGCGGCGCCAAGGCTCATGGCGCCCAGGACGAAGCGGCGGGAGGGGGAGAAGGTTGCTGTGTCAGCCATGGTCATTACCCCATGATCTCGGAGGCGCGTGCGACAGCGCCCCGGATGCGGTGATAGGTGGCGCAGCGGCAGATGTTCGAGGTCATGCCGTCGGTGATCTGCTGCTCGGTGGGCTTGGGCGTCTGCTCGAGCAGGGCAGTTGCGGCCATCATCTGGCCCGACTGGCACCAGCCGCACTGGACGACGTCCAGCTCGGACCAGGCCTTCTGCACGGCCTGACCGGCGGGCGTGTTGAGCCCTTCGATCGTCGTGATCTTCTTGCCCTCGAGCGAGGCGGCCGGCGTGATGCAGGCGCGCGTCGGCTGGCCGTCGACAAGCACGGTGCACGCGCCGCAGGCAGCAACGCCGCAGCCGAACTTGGTGCCAGTCATTTTCAGGTCTTCACGCAGATACCAGAGCAGCGGGCGGTCTTCTTCCCCCGTGTACTCCTGATCCTTGCCGTTGATGGTCAGCTTCATTGGCACCCTCCGCCGCGAGCTTTGATGGTTTGCGCCATTGTTTCAGTGCGCGCGTGCGCCAACAATACTTGAATGTGAGCGTACGCTCACCCACTGCGCATGCGAAAAACGCAATGGTAGTATGGTGTGACGCGAAAGCGATATTTGCGGCTGACTACAACGCCTGCGCAATTATCTTCGCGAACGACTCGCAGTTAGGCCGCTTAGTGCTTGGTCGGGCTCTCCGCCGCGTTCTTCGCCCGGCGTTTGCGCGACATCAGATTGAGCACTTCAACGAAGGCTGAGAAGGCCATCGCAGCGTAGATGTAGCCCTTGGGCACGTGAACGCCGAAGCCATCCGCGATCAGCACCATGCCGATCATCAGAAGGAAGCCCAACGCCAGCATGACGACGGTGGGATTCGCATTGATGAAGCGCGACAGCGGGCCTGCAGCCAGCAACATCACCGTCACGGCAGCAATCACGGCGATGAACATGATGGCGATGTGGTCCGTCATGCCGACAGCGGTCAGGATCGAGTCGATCGAGAAGACGAGGTCGAGCATGAGAATCTGCACGATGGCCGTGCCGAAGTTCATGACGGCCTTGCCGGCAACCGGCGCGCCTTCCTTATGGTCGACATGCGGATCCATCGTGTGGTGGATTTCGGTGGTGGCCTTCCAGACCAGGAACAGGCCGCCGGCGATCAGGATGATGTCGCGCCACGAATAGTCGGTCTCAAAGCTCGGGTGGCCGGTTACGGGATCGATGGCGCCATGGATGCCGAGGCTGATGACAGTCTGGTCGAGGCTAACCAGCCAGGCGATCGAGCCGAGCAGGGCAAGGCGCATGATCAGCGCCAGCGAGATGCCGATATTGCGGGCCCGGGCGCGTTGTTCTTCAGGAAGCTTGTTCGTCAGGATCGAGATGAAGATCAGGTTGTCGATGCCGAGCACGATCTCCATCACCACCAGGGAGATGAGCGCAGCCCACGCGGCCGGATCATTGAGAAGCGGCGTGAGATCGAAATCCATTTTGGAACAGGGCTCCCTCGGCCCGAGAACCGGGCTGGCCCACTATCTAGGCTGATTGCCGACGCCGGGTAAGCGTGGAACCATCGTTACGCGAGGCGAAGTCGCATGATAAATTCGTCATCTAAGGTGTCGCCGACCTTGAACTTGTAGCCGCCGACCTTCTCGAAGCCCCGGCTTTCATAAAGTGCGATCGCCCGCTCGTTCGATTCCCAGACGCCGAGATAGAGGTTCTTCGCGCCCCGCTGCCGGGCGCGTTCGATCGCCCAAGCCAGCAGGATCCGGCCGACGCCGACGCCCTGGCCATGCTGGTAGACGTAAACGCGGTGGAGTTCGAGAGCCGGTTCAGGGCCGGTGTCGATCGGCAGCTTGCACGGACCGATCTTGCAGTAGGCCACCATCTTCCGGCCGGAATACGCAATCCGCGTTTCGACTTCGGGGTCTTTGAGGTCGCTTTCCATCTTGTCGATGGAATAGGTCTCATCGAGAAACTGGCGCAGATCGCCGGGCGGATAGAGATCGCCGAACGTTTCCGCGAACGTCTCGCGTCCGATTTCCGCGAGCCCGGCGGCGTCCTTCGATTGGGCGTCGCGGAAGGTCAGGTCGCGGTCCAAGGGTCACTCCAGAAACGTTTGGCCAGAAAATCACTGGCCCGAATATGTCAGGCGCCGGCTTCAGTTCGGTACGCATAGATGAATTCACGAACCGCGTCGCCAAGCAGCACCAATTTGGCGAGCGACCACCCGCCCTGACTGTCGAATGCCCGCATAGGTTGCATGAACCGGTCGGCCAGCGCTTGTCTAGGTGCAATCCAGTCGCTCACGATCTTGCGTGCAGCTTCCCGGTCGATTTTCGCCGGATCGGCGCCGGCTTTCTCTGCAACACGGATGGCGGCAATCGTCAGCTCGCTCTGGCGGCGAGGCAGGTCATCGGAAATCCGCTGCAGGGCCAGACGATCCCAGTGTTCGCGCGGATCGAGATCGCGAACCGCGGCGCGCATCCGGTCGAAGCCGAGCTGTTCGCCAAGCTGGTGCTGGACGAACAGGGCAGAGGCCAGCGGCCATTTGGTCTGGTCGGCGATCTCGACGGTCTCGCGGGCGGAGGCCAGGGCGCGGATCAGGGCGACGTCCTGCGCGAGATCGGCCGGCGCTCCGGCCGCCCGGTATTTCTCAGCGCGCGCATTCACGCGCCCCATGACGAGCGGGGAGAGGGCGGACGGCAGGATCGCCTTCAGCTGGGTGACGGCAGTGCGGTAACGCTCAACCATTTTGGCGATCGATCCGGATCGCAGCAGCTCCGGCTCGGCCGTGAAGGTGCTGGCGAGCATGCGCAGGTTGGCCGATGTTTCGACCGACATCATGTTCTGGGCGTCGGCCGATGCCTTGCCATCCAGTGCATTGGTGCGATCGACAAGATCGTCGATGTGGAATGCCGAGAAGGCGGCTTCAAACGCCTGAGCGATGTGGCCAGCATCGACGCCTTCCGCGTCGCGTTTCTGGATCGGGAAGCTGGGGCCTGTCATGTTGACGATGCGGTTGGCCAGACGCGTGGCGATGATTTCGCGGCGCAACCGGTGACGCTTGCGCGCTTCGCCGAACTTTTCGAGCTCCTTCGGGAAATAGCCGATCAGCAGCTTTTCGAACGCCGGGTCATCCGGCGCCTTCGAGGCGATGAGCGATGAGAAGAAGTCGAGCTTGGCGTACGCCATGACGACGGCGAGTTCCGGGCGGGTAAGGCCCAGATGATCCTCACGCAGTTTGCGGAACGCTTCGGTGGAGGGCAGCCCCTCGACAACGCGGTCGAGTTTGCCCTGACGTTCGAGCGTTTCGATCATGCCTTCGTGGCTGTCGAGGTCGGCAGCAGCTGTTGCCTGCATGACGGAGAGGGCGCCGGTCTGGTCGTAGTTGTTTTCCAGAACCAGCAGGCCAACCTCGTCGGTCATCGAGGCGAGCAGGGCGTTGCGGTCGCCTTCCTTCAGTGCGCCTTCATTGATCGCCTCGGCTGTGAGGATCTTGATGTTCACCTCGTGGTCGGACGAGTCGACGCCGGCCGAGTTGTCGATGGCATCGGTGTTAATCCGGCCGCCGCTGCGCGCGAATTCGATGCGGCCGGCTTGTGTCACGCCAAGGTTGGCACCCTCAGCGATGACTTTCGCGCGGACATCTTTCGCGTCGACGCGCAGGATGTCGTTGGTCTTGTCGCCAACATCCGCATGGCTTTGGGTCGATGCCTTGATGTAGGCGCCGATGCCGCCGAACCAGAGCAGGTCGATCTGCGCGGTCAGCAGCGCTTTGATCAGTGCATCAGGCGTGACGGCGTCTTCAGTCAGGCCGGACAGCGCTTTTATCTCCGGTGTCAGCGTGATCGACTTGGCGGTGCGCTCAAAGATTCCGCCACCCTTGGAGATCAGTTTCTTGTCGTAGTCGGCCCACGAGGAACGCGGCAGGTCGAACATGCGCGCGCGTTCATTGAACGTCGCTTCAAGGTCTGTCGGATCTGGATCGAGGAAGATGTGGCGGTGATCGAACGCCGCCTTCAACTGAATGAATTTCGACAACAGCATGCCGTTTCCGAACACGTCGCCCGACATGTCGCCGATGCCGATGACGGAGAAGGGCTGGCTTTGCGTGTCACGGCCCATCTCGCGGAAGTGTCGCTTCACGGCCTCCCATGCGCCACGCGCCGTGATGCCCATCTTCTTGTGGTCGTAGCCGACCGATCCGCCTGACGCGAATGCATCGCCGAGCCAGAACTTATAGTCAGCCGCCAGTCCGTTTGCGATGTCGGAGAACGTAGCCGTGCCCTTGTCGGCCGCGACGACGAGATAAGGGTCTTCGCCGTCCCAGTTCACGACGCCGGCCGGATGCACGGTCTTGCCACCGACGATGTTGTCGGTGATCTGCAGCAGCGCGCCGACGAACGTTTTATAGGCGGCAACGCCCGCCGCCTGGATTTCTTCGCGCGTGCCTTTGGCGGGCAGCGTCTTCGGATAGAACCCGCCCTTCGACCCGACCGGCACGATGACGGCGTTCTTCACCTGTTGCGCTTTGACCAGGCCAAGCACTTCCGTGCGGAAATCGTCGCGGCGATCCGACCAGCGCAGGCCGCCGCGGGCGACCGGGCCGAAACGCAGGTGGACGCCTTCGACATCGGGCGACCAGACGAAGATCTCGCGATAGGGGCGGGGGGCGGGAAGCGGATCCGCCTCGCGGCTCGCGATCTTCACCGCGATATGGCGGAACGGTTTGCCAGCTGAGTCCCTGAGATAGAAGTTGGTCCGCTGCGTTGCGTTGATCAGCGCAAGCAGGCGGCGCAGCGCCCGGTCGGCATCGAGGGTGGCGACGCTTTCAAGCTGCTTCTGGATCGAGGCGATGACCGGGGCGGCTTCCTTGCGGCGCTGTTCAATGTCGCCCTTGGCGGACGGATCAAACTTGATCGCGAACAGCGAAAGCAGGTTGTTGGCGATCTCCGGGTGATCCGTGAGCGCGCGCACCTGCACTGGCTCGGAGGGATCAAGGCCGGACTGGCTGCGATAGCGCGACAGCGTGCGAAGCAGGGCGGCGGAACGCCAATCCGCGCCGAGGGCGACGACTAGGCTGTTGAACCTGTCATTCTCCGTTTCGCGAGCCCAGATGGCTTCGAAAGCCTGTTCGAAGCGGGCATCTAGTCTGTTCTGGCCGGCAGGACGATCAATCGTGAGGTCGTGGACATAGACCAGCCCGGCTTCGTGATCGTCATCGGCGGCAAGGCGGATCGGATAGCCGACCTCGGCGCGTACGCGCAGGCCCATGCGCTCCAGGACTGGCACGATCTCGGCGAGGTCGAGCGGTTCGTCGCGGTGATAGATTTTGACGTGACTGATGCCGGCTTCGAATTCTGGTCCCCACACGCGCACACGCAGGGCTTTGCCGGCCTGCAAACCCGCGATGGCGAGAATGTCGGACAAGCCTTCTTCAGGCTGGAACGTTTCCTTGTAGGCGGCGGTAAAGCGCGCACGTGTTGAAATCGTCGTATCAGTATTGGTGGATCGCGCTACGCGTTCGAGAGCATCTTCCCAGGTCTCGAACAGTTGGCGCATCTGCAGGTCAAGGCTGTCTTCGTCAGGCTCGGGGTGCCCGCGATCAACGCCGATGATCAGGTGGACGCGGGCGAGGGGGCCATCGCCGAAGGACGGATAGAATGCCGTGGGGCGGCCGCCATAGGCTTCAGCCAGTAGCTTGTGTGCGCGCGTGCGCAGATCGGAGTTGTAGCTGTCCCGCGGCACGTAGATCAGCGCCGAAACATAACGGTCGTAACGGTCGCGCCGGATGAAGATCGTGGTGCGCGGGCGCAGGAGGAGGCGGACGACGCCGGCCGAAATGCGCTCGAGATCGGCTTCGGAAATCTGGAACAGTTCATCGCGCGGGTAGGTTTTCAGAACCGTATCGAGCTGCTTCAGGGAGAAGCGCGAGCCCTGCGGGGCTGCAGCTTTCACGTTCTCGATCTTGCGACGGATGAGCGGTACTTCGTCCGCAGCGCGGGTGTAGGCCTCTGACGTGAACATGCCGACGAAGCGGGTCTCGCCGATAACGTCGCCACGCTCGTCATACCGCTTCACGCCGACATAGTCGGCGTAGTTGCGGCGGTGGACGCGCGAGATGAAGCTCGCCTTCGCGACGATGATCGGCGAGGGCTCATTGATGAAGCCCTGGATCGTCGACATCATCATGGTGGGTTCGGCGCCGCGCGACAGCACGTTGCGAGATGGATCACGCAGGATGCCGAGACCGGACGCTTCATCGACAATCGGTTCTTCGTTGGCGAGGCGGCCGTCGGCATCGATGGCGAATGTGTAATCGCGCGCGCCAAGATACGTGAAGTTCTCGTCAGCCAGCCACGAGAGGAAGGCGCGGGCTTCGGTGACTTCGCCAGACGTGCGGCCTTGCGTGGCTTTCAGGCTGCCAAGGCGCGAGGATGCCTCTTCCATCTTTGCGCGCATGGCGAGGAAGTCGGCGTTGACGACAGCCACGTCCATGAACGCGTCTTCGAGCTTCTTCTGCAGATCGGCCCGGGTTGCGTCATCCAGCGGCGGCAGATGGATCTGGATTGTCGACCGTTTCCCCTTGGGTCCCTGGATGATCGGGTGCAGCACGGCGAGAATTTCGACTTTCGCCTCCTGGCAAGCGCCGATGGCGCTATCGACAAGGAAAGCGACGTCCGACCCGGCGATCTCGGCAACATCGAGCTTCAGCGGACGCCCGCTAGCGCCTGTTGCCCGCCGCGTCCGGATGGAGCGGCTAGTCAGCATCTCCGTTTCGCGGTTGTATTCCCACAGGTCGAGCGCCAGCGTCGCTGCGTCTTCGACTGTCAGCGACAGGAAGTCCTCGACGAACGCATCCGCGCGGTACTGGTCCAGAAAGTTCTCGAGCTGAGCTGCGTCAGCTTTGATACCGCGCTTGGCCTTCAGTCGGTCAGCCGCTGAAAAGAGGCTCTCACGCGAAAAAGCCAGATCATTGGACTGGGTCAAACCGCCTCCAGAAGCGCTCGAATGGCTCATCTTAAATGCAACAGCGGATGTAAGGAGAATCTCCGCAGAGGCGAGAGCTAGACCCGCATAGGCCAGCCTAGCAAGTCATCGATAGGGGCATAGTTATGCTGCAATGCGATGACGCACAGCAGATCGCTTCATATGTCCGATGTCTGTGCGGTTTCGACTGGCTCTTCGTGCTCCACGGCATAGTCGCCGGGATTTCCGTCAGCGGACATGAGCACAGCGATCCATCGCGCGCCGGGGATCTGTGCCAGCACAATCATTACCAGCACGGTGAGCGGCGCCGACAGGAACATGCCGGGCAATCCCCATAACGCTCCCCAAACGGCAAGGGAGAGCAGCACCACCAATGCCGACAGGTTGAGACTGTTCGACGTCATGCGCGGACCAAGGAAGTTGCCGATCAGGAACTGCCAGATCGATACCCCGAAGAAGACAGCCACAGCGCTCCAGAGTTCGTCCTGCGGCATCCAGGGCGGCCAGTCGTCCTGAACGAATGCGAAAAGCGCGGGCAGGATGCCGGCAACGATCGAGCCGATCGTCGGAATGTAGTTCAGCACAAAGATCACGAACGCCCAGAACAGGGCGTTATGCAGGCCAAGCGCCAGCAGCGTCACATAAGTGAGAGACGTGTTGATGATTGAAAGCGACGTCTGCACCCACAGATACTGTTCCATCGTGCGGCGCACATCGTTGCCGATCAGCCGGGCGCGCTCGCGGTCCTGGGGGTGAGAGAAGATAAAGTCGAATTTTCGCGTAAACGTATTCGCCGTTACGAACAGGAAGCCGACATAGATCATGATGATGACCATGTCGCCGACCAGCCCCGACACGGCGTTTGCCGCAGCCTGCGCCAGACCAATGGTCGTATCGGAGTAAAACAGATCGCTAAGCGTCGGCGGCTTGCTGGCCGCGACCGTATTGCGCGCCGCTTCGGCATCTATTGCGGGAGAACGTGCTGGCGTCTGATCCACCGCAGGCGCGGTTGGGTTCGCCTCGACCGGTGTCTGGATCGGGACGTCCGCCGCTTTTTCGCCAGTCAGGCCGAGCGTGTTGTAGGTGCGTTCGATCAGCGAATTGATCCGGCTCTCATATTCGCCGGCCCTCTCCGTGAACTCGCCAATCGCGCCGCGCAGGATACTGGCGAACGCAATAATGCTGACGGCGACCACAGCGATCGAGAAAGCGTGGGCCAGCCAGTCGGGAAGCTTGGGGAAGGGGCGGCGAATGGCGCGGGCGAGCCCCTCCATCACCAGCCACACGAAAATCGCCATGGCGAACGGGGCGAGGATCCGGGCGCCCTGGGACAGCACCATCCCGATGGCGACGGTTGCGATGATCCACACACCGGCGGTCATCCACGTCCGGTTCGTCATTCCGCGGGTTTGCTGCATGGTAAGTGTGTAGAATGCCCCGCTACGCCTGAAAAGTGCGGCCCCGGACTAATCAGCGATTGTCTTGCAGCCAGCATCGCCTCTGCTAGCTATGGGGCTCTTCCCGGAGATCGACATGACCGACAACATCTATCTCGGCGGCGGCGGACCCGACCACAAGACGCCTCAGGGCCTCCTGCTGGCGCGCGCAAACCGTCATGGATTGGTCGCGGGAGCCACGGGTACGGGTAAAACCGTCACGCTTCAGGTTATGGCCGAGCAGTTCTCGGCAGCAGGCGTCCCGGTCTTCTGCGCCGATGTGAAAGGCGACCTGTCTGGCATCTGCATGGCGGCAACGCCGACAGGGAAAGGTCTGGAAAAAATCAACGAGCGCGTCGCCCAGCTCGGCATGGAGCCGATCGAGTATAAAGCAGCCCCGTGCATCTTCTGGGACATCTATGGCAAGCGCGGCCATCCGATCCGGGCAACTGTCTCGGAAATGGGGCCGCAGCTTCTCTCGCGCCTGCTGCAGCTGAACGACACGCAGGAAGGCGTCGTCACGATCGCCTTCCAGTATGCAGATGACAACGACCTGCTGCTGCTCGACTTCAAGGATCTGCGCAGCCTGCTGGCCCACATCTCGACCATCGCGTCCGATATCCAGCGCACCTACGGCAACGTCGCGCCGGCCTCGATCGGTGCTGTCCAGCGTCAGCTTTTGCTGCTGGAGCGGGAAGGGGCGGAGCAGTTCTTTGGCGAACCCGCGCTGGAACTGACCGACTTCATGCGCGTGGCAACGGATGGCCGTGGCTACATCAACGTGCTTGACGCAACCACGCTGATCAACTCGCCGCGTCTGTATTCCACCTTCCTCCTCTGGCTTCTGGCGGAGCTGTTCGAGCGGCTTCCCGAGGTGGGTGACCCGGACAAGCCGAAGCTCGTCTTCTTCTTCGACGAAGCACACCTTCTCTTCAACGACGCGCCGAAAGCGCTGGTCGACAAGATCGAACAGGTGGTTCGCCTGATCCGATCCAAGGGCGTGGGCGTTTACTTTGTTACGCAGAACCCGCGCGACCTGCCGGAGAACGTGCTGGCCCAGCTTGGTTGCCGCATCCAGCATGCGTTGCGCGCTTACACGCCAACGGAGCGCAAGGGCGTGAAGGCGGCCGCCCAGAGCTTCCGGCCAAACCCCAACGTGGATACCGAAGCGGCGATCACCGAACTTGGCACGGGCGAGGCGCTTGTCTCGACACTCGACGCCAAGGGTGCGCCGACCATGGTGGAACGCACGTTGATCCGCCCGCCCGCCTCCCGCCTAGGCCCCTCGACCGACGAGGAGAGGGCGGTGGTGCAGGCGCAGAGCCCCGTCGCCATGAAGTACGACACCGTTATCGACCGGGAGTCGGCGTACGAAATCCTGACTGGGCGAGAAGAAAAAGCGGCCAAGGAAAAGGCTGACATGGCCGCTCTTCAGAAGGCGGAAGCCGAGGCGGCGAAGGCCCGCAAGGAGGCAGCAAAAGCTGCTCCCAAGCCTGCACCAGCCCCGAAAGCGCCGACGCGCACGACAGCGGCGCCGAGAACGACCGCCGCACGCAAATCAACGCGGCAGACGCCGGCCGAAGCCGCCACCAGCACCTTCATGCGTACGGCTACGCGCGAACTCACCAAGTTCGTGTTCCGCGGCATGTTCGGGAACAGGAAGCGCTAGCGCCTCATGTGCGGGAAGTTCACTCAGCTTTTGGCCTGGGAAGATGCTTTCATCTTCTTCTCGCAACTGGCCGAGCCGACGCCTGACGAAGCGCCCGTCGTCTTTGCGACGCCGATGCGTTCGGCTCGGATCATCCGCCTGGATGAGGCTGGCAAGCGCGAGAGTGTCCAGATGCGGTGGGGCTTCTCGAAGCCTGGCGTAGCTTCCTTCAAGCCCGATCACATGCACGCGCGCAGCGAGACGGTCGACACCCGGCCGACCTTTGCGGAATCGTTTGCCGAGCGCCGCGGCATTCTGATGGTCGATACTTTCAACGAAGGGGAAGAGCAGCGCAACGGCAAGACGAAGCAATGGGTTATCCGTCCGAAAGATCGCAAGCCCGTTGCTTTGGCCGTGATCTGGGAGGAGTGGGAGGGAGATGCTGGCGTTGTTCCGTGCTTCATCCAGCTCACTGTTCCGGCAAATCCACTGATCTCGAAAATCACCGATCGAATGCCTGCGATACTGCGCCAGGAAGACTGGCCGCTCTGGCTTGGCGAGGCCGATGCTCCGCTTACGGACGTGAAGGCGTTGCTGCGCACGTTCGATGATGAAGGCAGTTGGGATCTCACGGAGCAAGCGTCATCCAAGGCTGCAAAGCCGAAGACGAAACCGCAGATGGATCTCTTCTGATCGACGCATCGCGCGCTACAAATTTTCTTCGAAAAATTTCTCATCGAGAGTGACGAACGCGATTTTGGAAACTTCGCGTTCAGGTTCTCGGGGCAGTTTGCACGCATCAAATCACAGCGGGCCTGATGCTCGCCGGCTCAAACATGCAGGAGTGCAGAATGCCTACCTCGAAAAAGACGACCAAGAAGACGACCTCGGCCAAGGTGATCCCGATGCCGATCGTGACCGCGCCGATGGCCACCGCCCCGATGCCTGCGCCGTCCGCCAACGTCATCGTCATGCCGAGCCGCCCGAAGGCAATGCCGGCGAAGCACGCCGTCAAGAAAGCCGCCGCCAAGAAGGCGCGCAAGGTTGTCGCCAAGGCCGTCGCCAAGCGCCTGGCGAAGAAGCCGGTCGCCAAGGCTGCTCCGAAGAAGATGGCCGCCGCTTCCGTGAAGAAGCCGGCCCGCGTGACCGCTGCCAAGAACAAGAAGTAAGCAGCCTTCACACCCTCCGATGATGAAGACGGCGCGACCCATCAAAAGGTCGCGCCGTTTTCGTTTGTCCGTGTACGGCAAAGAATGTTCTTGAAATGTTCGCGCGTGTTGCTAGCTTCTGGATTGTTGGGTCCTGAAGAAGTCAGGCGGGGGCGGGTCATGATTAGCCGCATCACGACGTTTGCGTTTGAAGGCGTTGATGCACGTCCGATCGATGTGCAGGTGCAGCTCTCGGGCGGCTCCAATGCGTTCAACATCGTGGGATTGCCGGACAAGGCGGTGGGAGAAAGCCGCGAGCGGGTGAGGGCAGCATTCACGGCGCTTGGTCTGTCGCTGCCGCCTGAGCGGACGACTGTGAACCTCGCGCCGGCCGACCTTCCGAAGGAAGGCAGCCATTATGATCTCGCAATCGCGCTCGCCATCCTTGCCGCCATTGGCGTGATCCCGCGCGACAGTCTTGAGGATGTCGCAGCTATCGGCGAACTCGCACTTGATGGCGCGCTGGCCAGTACGGTTGGCGCATTGCCTGCGGCGATGGCGGCAGAGGGGATGGAACTCGCGCTTATCTGCCCCGCTGTGTGTGGAGCAGAAGCCGCGTGGTCAGGCGGGACGGTGCTGGCAGCGCCGACGCTGATCTCGCTGGTCAACCACTTCAACGGCACGCGTCCGATAATGCCGGCGAAGACGGGGCCTCTGGCGGAAAGCGGACCGGTTCCTGATCTGCGCGACGTGAAAGGGCAGGAAGGCGCCAAGCGCGCACTGGAGATCGCCGCGGCAGGTGGCCACAATCTATTGATGATCGGACCTCCGGGCTCGGGCAAGTCGATGCTGGCGCAGCGTCTGCCGGGTTTGTTGCCGCCGCTATCGGCGCGAGAGCTTCTGGAAGTCAGCCAGATCCATTCAATTGCAGGCCTTCTTGAACGTGGTCGGCTGTCGCGCACGCGGCCTTTCCGTGCGCCGCATCACTCAGCATCCATGGCTGCAATGGTTGGCGGCGGCATCAAGGCCAAGCCGGGCGAAGCGTCCATGGCGCATCATGGCGTGCTGTTCCTCGATGAGCTTCCCGAGTTCACCGCGCAGGTTCTCGATGGTCTGCGTCAGCCACTTGAGAATGGTGAGGCGGTCATCTCCCGCGCCAACCGTCATGTCCGCTACCCCTCACGCTTCCAGCTCATCGCCGCAGCCAATCCTTGCAAGTGCGGGGGAGGGCCGGGCGTCTATGCCTGCCGCAAAGGTCCTGCCTGCCAGGCCAATTACTTCTCGCGAATCTCCGGGCCCTTCCTCGATCGCGTCGATCTCTTCGTCGATGTCGCCCCGGTAACGGCCGCAGACCTGACCTTGCCTCCGCCAAGCGAAGGCACAGCTGAGGCTGCTGCACGTGTAGCGCAAGCGCGGGATCATCAGGCCGAACGCTTTGGCGAACCCGGCGGCGTGCGCCGTCCGCTCAATGCGGATGCTCCGTCCAACGAGGTCGATGCAATCTGTGCGCTGGATGACAATGCGCGCGCCTTGATCGCAAAGGCGGCGGAGCAATTGTCCCTGTCAGCGCGCGCCTATCACCGAGTGTTGAAGGTTGCCCGGACAATCGCGGATCTGGACGGTTCCGGCCGGGTCGCCCGCGTCCATGTCGCAGAAGCCCTGACTTATCGCTTCAGACCGGCAGTTCCCGATATGCCAACCCGGCGTTCCTCGCCGTTTTCAGGCCTGACCGCCTGACGTTAGGGGCATTACGTTAGTGCTTGTTAATTCTCTGGTCAGCGAGGCGCCTACACTGTCGTCCCGATGAATCAGGCGGCAAACACCAACAAGCCAGACGTGTCGGAGATCGCGGCAGGCGATGTTCTGTCGGCGACTGCGCGCAGCTGGCCGGGCGCTGCCCTGGCAATAAATGCAAGCGGGAAGGTCATCGCGGCAAGCGCCCTGTCAGGGCTGACCGATGGCATGAAAGCGCCGTTCGAATTGCCGGCCGTCTCCGTCGCCTCGCAGATCGTAGATCGCGCGGGCCGCTGCTGGCGCCTGTCTGCGCCCGTCGCTGGCATCCGCCTCGCCACTGCAGATCTGCGCGAAGAGCCAGATGCGGCTCATCGCTTTACCGCGGCCGTCAGCCACGAAATCCGCACGCCCCTGAACGGCATTCTCGGAATGGCCGCGCTGCTTGAAGAGAGCGAGCTCACGCCCGCGCAGCTCGATTATACAAGTGCGATCCGGAAGTCAGGTTCGCGCCTGCTCGACCTGCTCAACAACGTGCTCGATTTCTCGCGCATGGAAGCGGGCGACATACCGCTCGAGTCCGCGCCGTTCGATCCATCCGATCTGGTGCAGGACGTCGCCGAATTACTCGCTCCGCGCGCGCATGCCGCCGGCCTCGATATCGCGGCCGTCGTCCATCCAGACCTGCCGCGTCGATTGATCGGCGACGCTGGTCGCCTGCGTCAGATCCTTTTCAACCTCGCCGGCAATGCGGTGAAGTTCACCGAGACCGGCTCGGTCCTGATCGAGGCGCGACCCGGCCGCAATGGCGCAGGACTCGATCTCGTCGTGAGCGACACCGGAACCGGCGTTCCCGAACACGCCAAGGCGCGCCTGTTCGACGCTTTCAGCCAGGTCAGCGCTGCAGACGCGCGCCGCGATGGCGGCGTTGGCCTCGGCCTTGCCATCGTTGCGCGCCTGGTCGCCGCCATGAAGGGCACGGTCAACCTGTACTCATCATACGGTCATGGCGCGATGTTCGTTGTCGAACTGCCGATCGAAGCCGTCCCGCAACTCGCGAAAACCAGACGCGTCAGAACGCTGCCTCTGCGTGTCGCGATCAAGCTGCCGCCGGCCTCACAACTCGCCATCATAGCGGCTCTGGCCGACGTCAGTGCCGTCGTGGTCGACGAACCGGCTGAGGCAGATCTCGTCATTCTTGATGCCGCCATGTCGCCGGCTCACATCGAGGCAATCGCTCGCAAGAAGAGAACGCTCGTCGTCCTGCGTCCCGGAGATCGCTCCCGCCTCGAAACGTTCCGTGAGATGGGAACCGCGGGCTATCTCATCCGTCCCTTGCGCGCATCGTCGATCGTTGAGCGCGTCGGCTTGACGCTTGCCGGCGCCGTTCAGTCCGATCTCAAGGACGAGGCGCACAAGCCGGGCGAAGCCGGGTCTGTGCTCATTGCAGACGACAATGCCGTCAACGCGCTCCTTGCTCGCAGCGCGCTCACGGCAGCTGGTTTCCGCGTGGACACCGCCGGAACCGGCGCCGAAGCGCTGGAAAGGGCAGGGGAAACGGCTTATTCCCTCATCTTCATGGATATCCGGATGCCGGTCATGGACGGCCTTGAGGCGACGCGGCGCATCCGCCGCCTGCCAGGTCCTGCCTCGGAAACGCCGATTATTGCGCTTACAGCGGATATCGACCCGGATCTTGAGGTCAAGGCGAGGGAGGCGGGCGTCTCGCAGCTCGCGGCCAAACCGATTGATCCGCTAAGTCTGCGCGAGCTTGCGCTGCGCTGGTCACAGATGAGACGGGCTGCGGAATGACCGATCTGGCTGCTGGAGACGCGACAACGGCACGGCCGCGCAAGCCGTCGATCTTCAACGATCGCCGTCGTCTTGCGATGCTGATGCTGGGTTTTGCCTCCGGCCTGCCATTCACGATCGTCGGGGGAACGCTCGCTGCCTGGTTCACGGCCAAGGGCATCTCCACCGCCACCATCGGCATCCTGTCCTGGTCAGCTCTGGCTTACTCGTTCAAATTCCTCTGGTCCCCCGCGCTGCATAGAACAGCTGCGCCCTTCTTCGCGCGCTACGGCCTGCGCCGCGGCTGGTTCCTGCCGCTACAGGCGATACAGGTCGTCCTGCTGTTCGGTTTCGCAACGCTGGACCCGACAACCAATCTGCTAGCCATCGCGGGCATTGCCGTTCTCGCGTCCTTCATCTCGGCGACCTTCGACATCGTGCTCGATGCCTGGCGCATCGAGACGGCGCGCGACAAGGATGACGTCAACGCACTCTCCACGCTCGTGCAGGCTGGCTATCGCAGCGCGGCCTTCGTCGGTGGGGCAGGAGCGCTGATCCTTTCCGATCACATGAGCTGGAACGTCGTGATCATGGTGCTTGCGGTGATCATGGCGCTGACGCTGGTCGGCTCCATCATTGCGCCCGAGCCGAAATACGCCGGCGTCTCCGCACTGGCTGCGAAAGCCGAAACCAATCTCCGCTTCGACCAGACGGGTCGCAATATCGTGGTCGGGCTCGTGTCGCTGGGCTGGCTCTGGGCGTTCTGGACGCTCGGCTCCTTCATGGTCGACTCGCTGATGCATCCGGAAACGACCAAGGCGGGCCCGTTCACGCTCACCATGGGGCCGTTGATCGTTGCTGCGACCGTGCTCGGCCCGGCGCTTGGCGCCGTGTGGCTGATCTGGTTCCGCAAGCCTGTCGCCAATGCCGCTCCGGCTAAGCCGCTCCCGGGCTGGCTTCAGGGCATGTCCGATGGTCTGTTCGGCTCCGTCATCGAGCCGATGATTGATCTGATCGAGCGCTTGAAATGGGTCGCGCTGCTCGCTTTGGCGATCATCCTGTCCTATCGCTTCGCAGACAACATCTGGGGCTCGTTCGCCTATCCCTTCTACATGGGCACGGAAAACGGCGCGCTCGGTCACACGGCGACGGAAGTCGCTTTCGCTTCCAAGATGATCGGCGTCATCGCCATCATCGCGGGCATTGCGGGCGGCGGGCTCCTGCTGAAATTCATGGGCCGCATGCCGGCGCTGGTTGTCGCCGCCGCGCTCGCCGCTGCAACCAACCTGCTGTTTGCCGATCTGGCCAACGGCGCCGCCGGTATGGACGCATTCCTTGGCTTCACACATCTCGATGCGCTGTTCGGAGCGTTCGGTGAAAACCAGCTGCGCATGGCGCGCCTGACGATCGCCATTCTCGGCGAAAACCTCGCCGTCGGTTTCGCCAGCGTGGTTTACCTCGCTTACCTCACGTCGATGATCAATCCAAAGTACGCAGCCGTGCAGGCGGCGCTGCTAGGCTCGCTCACCATGCTGGTCGGCCAGCTTGGCCGTCCGTGGCTCGGCGCTTTGATCGAAAGCGATGGCTTTGCTTACGTCTTCATTCTCACGGCCGGCATAGGCATGGTGCCTGTGGCGCTGTCGGCGCTGGAATGGTGGCGTCAGTCGCGCCTGCCCAAGACCGAAGCAGCAGCACCGCTCGCTGCCGAGTAGGGCGCAGCCTAGAGACGATCAACCCGCGACGTGTTGCCGACGCCCTTCGCGGCCAGTTCGGCGGCGATCTCCTTGCGGCCGTTTGCGCCGCCCGAGACAATCCGCTGAAGCTCGTCTGGCGTTATCAAAGTCAGCGCGATCAGATCGACTGGTCCAAACGGCATATCGATACGCTTCGGCCGGTTCTGCGCGGGTGCGCCGATCAGGAAGCCCGCATTGCCTTCCGGCGTCAGCCACGCATCAGGCAATTGTCCCTGTGCCGGCAGCTCCATCGACAGCACACCGTTCTGTTCGAGTTGCCGCGAGATCCCGCCCCAGTTCGCAACGTTCATTGCGAAGTTTTCGATCAGCGAAAAAGCCCAGCTGTCGCGCAGGCCCTGGAAGTCTGCGCCCGCAAACTCGGGCGCCTCAATATAAACCTCGCAACCAAAGCCTTGCGTATCCGCCATGTCAGTGCCGACGAACGGATCGGACAGGCCGTCTGACGCGATGATCAGTGAGCCCGCTGGCCGCACAACGCGATAAGCCTGCCGCGTATTCGGCCAGGCCGGTTTGCCCTGGAACTGCGGATTAATCAGATAGGTGATGACGTCTGCATCGCTGGGCCCGACTTCGTCCCAGGCGGCTTTCATGCGCGCGTAGCCCTCGTTGATGCGAGGGTCGTCGTCATTGATCATGCCGGGCGTCGGCTCGTTCGGTTTGGGGTCGTTTGGTTCGCTGCCGGATTTATTCTTTCTCCCGAACAGCTTTCCAAACATTCCGCCACTCCGTTATCCGTTCGTGTTGTACGCCGCGAATGCTGCGAGGTTCACGATATCCTGCGCCGTCGCATCCAGCTGCGCGATCTGAACAGATGACTTAAGTCCCACGAGCAACGGGCCAATGACTGTTGCGCCGCCAAGCGCAGCTGCAAGCCGTGTCGAGATCGCGGCCGAGTGAATGGCCGGCATTACCAGCACGTTTGCCGGACCAGTCAGTCGGCAGAACGGATAGAGACGACGCGCTTCCGGGTTGAGAGCGACATCGACGGCCATCTCGCCGTCATACTCGAAGCCGACATCGCCTTTTGCATCGAGCAGGGCGACCGCGTCGCGCACCTTCGCCATACGCTCGCCCGGCGGGTTGCCGAAGGTCGAGTAGGAAAGGAAAGCGAGGCGCGGTGTAAAGCCGAGCTTCTGCGCAGCCTTTGCGGCGGACAGGGCGATCTCGGCCAGATCCTTCGCGTCAGGCATTTCGGTGACGCTGGTGTCGGCGATCAGCATCGGGCCGGATTTGCCGATGACGACAGACACGCCGATCGAACGCACGTCTTCGCGCTCGTCGATCGCCATCAGAACGTCGGAGATCGAGGTTGCGTAGTTGCGCGTAACGCCCGTGACCATGCCGTCGGCCTGGCCAAGCGCGACCATGGTCGCGGCGAACACGTTGCGATCCTGATTGATCATGCGCTGCGCATCGCGTTGCAGATAACCACGACGCTGGAGGCGGCTGTAGAGATAGGCCGTCATCGCTTCATTCTGGTCGGAGACGCGGGCGTTCACGATCTGGATCTCGCCAGCGGGAATGCCCAGCAGCTGCATGTTGCGCGTGACCTGCTCGTCGCGGCCGACCAGGATCGGCTCGCCGAGGTCCTGCGTCTTGAACTGCCAGGCTGCGCGGATCACGGCCGGCTCTTCGCCCTCGGCAAACACGATGCGCTTGCGTTTGTCTTCGCGGCGGACGGTTCCGTAGATGCGCTGCAGGAACGACGCGGCAGGGTTCAGGCGCTGGGCGAGGCTGTCGCGGTACGCGTCCATGTCGGCGATCGGCTTGCGCGCGACGCCGGTATCCATGGCAGCCTGCGCCACGAAGGGCGGAACGTACCAGATGAGACGCGGATCGAACGGGGCGGGGATGATGTAGCCGGGGCCGAAGCTCGGGCGTGCGCCGGCATAGGCGGCGGCAACTTCATCCGGCACGTCTTCGCGAGCCAGCTGCGCCAAAGCTTTCGCAGCTGCAACCTTCATCTCTTCGTTGATCGTGCGCGCGCGCACATCGAGGGCGCCGCGGAAGATGTAGGGGAAGCCCAGCACGTTGTTGATCTGGTTCGGATAATCCGAACGGCCCGTCGCGATAATGGCGTCGGAGCGGACTTCCTGGATTTCCTCCGGCGTGATCTCCGGGTCCGGATTGGCCATCGGGAAGATCATCGGGTTCTTGGCCATGGATTTCACCATGTCCTTGCTGACCGTCCCCTTGGCCGAAAGGCCCATGAATACGTCAGCACCCTCAAATGCCTCAGCGAGGGTGCGCTTTTTGGTTTTCACGGCGAAGGCGGATTTGAACTGGTCCATGCCTTCCGTGCGGCCCTCGTAGATGACGCCCTGACGGTCGACCATCAGGATGTTCTCGCGTTTCACGCCGAGGTGACGGATCAGGCCGGCGACCGACAGGCCGGCCGCGCCGGCGCCCGAGATGACAACCTTGCAATCTGACAGCTTGCGGCCAGTGATCTCGCACGCATTGATCAGGCCGGCGGTGGCGATGATCGCCGTGCCGTGCTGGTCGTCGTGGAACACCGGAATGTTGAGCTTCTCGCGCAGCTCGCTTTCGATGATGAAGCATTCCGGAGCCTTGATGTCCTCCAGGTTGATGCCGCCGAACGTCTCGCCGATCGCGCGCACGCAATCGATGAACTTCTGCGGATCCTTCTCGTCGACCTCGATGTCGATCGAGTCGACATCTGCAAAGCGTTTGAAGAGCACCGACTTGCCCTCCATGACCGGCTTGGACGCCATCGGCCCGAGATCACCCAGACCGAGGATCGCCGTGCCGTTCGAAATAACGGCCACCATGTTGCCCTTGGACGTGTAGTCGTAGGCAAGCTCCGCGTTCTTCGCGATCGCGAGCACGGGGATCGCCACGCCCGGCGAATAAGCCAGCGACAGGTCCTTCTGTGTCGCCATCGGCTTGGTCGGCGTTACCGACAGCTTTCCGGGCTGTGGATAGCGATGGAAGGCCAGCGCTTCATCGTCGGTAATGTTGGGGCGTTTGGAGGTCATCTAATCGACTACGGCTTTTGCACTTGAGGGCGAACGCTAGGGACTTTAGGCAAGGGGCCGCGCCAGCCCTGACGGGCGAGTTAGGCAGGCGGGCATTCAGCCGTAAATGGGGTTCGAATCAAGCGTGAAGGGGCCGGAATCCACCGCCTCAGGGCAAGAAGTTTCCACGACACCCCCTTCAATCGAGGGTGCGACGCCATTCATGGCGCAATACCTCGAGATGAAGCGCAATCATCCCGACGCGATGCTTTTCTTCCGGATGGGCGATTTCTACGAGCTTTTCTTCGACGACGCGATCCTCGCCGGGCAAGCGCTGGGCATCACGCAGACCTTCCGCGGCAATCACAATGGCCAGCCAATCCCGATGGCGGGCGTGCCCTATCATGCGGCTGAGGGCTATCTCGCGCGGCTGATCAAGGCCGGCCATCGCGTGGCAGTGTGCGAACAGACGGAAGATCCAGCCGAAGCCAAGAAGCGCGGCTCGAAAGCTGTCGTCCGGCGCGAGATCGTGCGCGTCGTGACACCCGGCACCATTACGGAAGAGTCATTGCTGGAAGCCCGCTCGGCCAACTGCCTGGCGGCTATCGGCATCGCCGGAGGAGGGCGCGAGGCGGCGCTGGCGCTGGCGGATGTTTCGACCGGCAAGTTCGAAGTGTTCAATCTGGCGCCTGCGGTGCTGGAAGATGTGCTGTCCGCCGTTGGCCCGCGCGAGGTTCTTGTCGCTGACAGCGTGATGGCGCACGCCGATGTCTCGCGCGCCACGCAGGGCCTGACGCTGACGCCGCGCCCGGATGCGCGCGCCGACGCAAAGCTGGGCGAGCGCCTGTTCAAGACTGCTTTCGGCGTATCCACGCTCGATGGGTTCGGAGCGTTCTCGCGCGCCGAGTTGATCGCTTGCGGACTGCTGTTCGACTATCTCGCGCTGACGCAGGCGGGCGGGCAGGCGCGACTTGATCCGCCGGTGCGATCCGCTCCGGATGCGTTTCTCGCGATTGATCCAGCAACGCGCGCCAGCCTCGAAATTGAGAAGTCATCGCGCGGCCAGCGGCAGGGCTCGCTGGTGGCCGCCATTGATCGCACGGTCACCGCCGCAGGCGCGCGGCTTCTTGCTTTCCGGCTCGGCCGGCCATCGCGCGACCGGCCAGAGATCGAGCGGCGCCTGGATGCGGTAGCGTTCTTCCTCGACGCGTCCGAGCGGCGGGAGTTCACGCGCGACGCGCTGAAGCGGGCGAGCGATCTGGAGCGTTCGCGCATGCGTCTGTCGCTGCGCCGGGGCGGTCCGCGCGATCTGGCGGCTTTGGCGGCATGCTTGTCGGTGGGCGAGCAGATCTGCGCCGATCTTTCCAGCCAGGATGCGCCGCCGGCAGAGATTGCATCTGCCTGTGCGGCTATGACGCTGGCAGACAAGCCGAAGCTGGCTGCGTTCGCGCAGCAGGTGACGGCGGCGCTGGCGCGCGAGCTTCCGGTGCAGGCGCGAGACGGCGGCTTCGTTGCGCAGGGTTATGATCCGGCGCTCGATGAAACGCGGTCGTTGAAGGAAGATGCGCGCGGCGTGATCGCGCGACTGGAAGCGGAATACGCAAGCGAGACAGGCATTTCCGGCCTGCGCATCAAGCATAACAACGTGCTGGGCTTCTTCATCGAAGTGAACGCCAAGCATGGCGATGCGCTGATGAAGCCACCACTGGCGGGCACATATATCCACCGCCAGACGATGGCGAACGCTATGCGTTTCTCGACCACGCAACTCAACGAACTCGAAGCCAAGATCAGCCGCGCCGATGGCGAGGCGCTGGCCCGCGAGATGGACATCTTCAATCGTTTTATAGCGGAAGCTGATGCGTTGGGCCCCGAGCTGACGCTTGTCGCCGACGGCCTTGCCCGTCTCGATGTCGCGTCGGGCAATGCTGAGTGGGCGGCTGAAGCGTCAGCCGTGCGCCCCGAGATTGCCGATACACCGGTGTTCGATGCTGAAGGCGCGCGTCACCCGGTTGTCGAAGCTGCGCTGCGCGCGACGGGGCAGGGCTTCACGGCCAATGACTGCAGGCTCGATGCAGACGGCAATGTTGGCCCGCGCCTCATGCTGATCACCGGGCCGAACATGGCCGGTAAATCGACCTTCCTTCGCCAGAACGTGTTGCTCGCCATTCTTGCGCAGGCCGGATGCTACGTGCCGGCGCGCAAGCTGCGGCTTGGCATTGCTGACCGGGTCTTCTCGCGTGTCGGCGCGTCGGACGATCTTTCGCGCGGGCGATCGACCTTCATGGTCGAGATGATCGAGACGGCGGCAATCCTCAATCAGGCGACGCCGGATTCGATCGTCATCCTCGATGAAGTCGGGCGCGGCACGTCGACCTGGGATGGTCTCGCGATCGCGTGGGCGGCGGTCGAGCATCTGCATGAGGTCAACAAGTGCCGGGCTCTCTTCGCCACGCACTATCATGAGCTGACCGGTCTCGCGGACACCCTCGCGGCCTGCGCCAACGCCAGCCTCCGCGCGCAGGAGTGGGGCGGGGACCTGGTGTTCCTGCATGAAGTGAAGTCCGGGCCGGCCGACCGCTCCTATGGCGTTCAGGTCGCCAAGCTGGCCGGGCTTCCCGCCGCCGCCGTGCGGCGGGCCGAGGCGGTGCTCAAGAAGCTCGAGGCCAAGGAAGGCGGCGCCAAACGCCTGGAGGAGTTGCCGCTGTTTGCGGCCTTCGCTCCGCCGCCCGTGGAAGAGCGCAAACCGTCTGAAGCCGACCGGCTTCTGACCGAGCTGGACCCTGACTCCCTGACGCCCCGCGAGGCTCTGGAGCTGGTCTATAAACTCAAGAAGCTAACCTAGCGCAGTTCGCCACATCGATGGCGAAACACGCCAATCACGCGGCGAAAGCCGCCGTGATTGTGTGAGGGATCAGGCATCATCCCGAACAAAATGCAATAAAAACAATGATCCAGAGGGTTAAGAAATTCTGGCACGGGGGTTGCAAACAAGTCTTCAACGGCGAGGCCCCGACAGAGGGCGCAGCTGAAAAACAAGAAACGGAGACAAGAAAATGAACGGTCTGATCAAACAATCCTCGCTCGAGAACGTGAACTCCTTCGGTTCGTTCGTCATCGGCATCTCGGGCGTCGCGCTGATGCTCTACGTGCTGGTCAGCGGCTTCGGCGGCGGCATCGCTTAACGAGCTTCCTTCCCACCCAGAGGACTACCGGCGGGCACGCAGAAGGCCCCGCCGGAAACAAGAAACGGAGAACCACCATGAACCGTCTGATCAAACAAACCCCGCTTGAAAGCGTGAACTCCTTCGCCTCGTTCGTCATCGGCATCTCGGGCGTCGTCCTGATGCTCTACGTGATGACCACGGGCCTCGGCTCCGGGATCGCCTAAGGGCCATCCCACCAAACAAGAAGAAGACCGGCGGGCACACAGAAGGCGCTGCCGGAAACAAGAAACGGAGAACTGCAATGAACGGTCTGATCAAACGCCCGAAGCTTGATGGCGCCAACGACATCGCCAATGACATTGGAAGTCTCGCCATCGCCCTCTTCAGTATTTCGGCTGTGCTCTACGTGTTGGCGACGGCCTTCACCGGCGGCGGAGTGGCCTGAACCCACTCCCAAGCTGAAACGATCCAGCCAACGACCGGCCAGCCGCTCCCCCGGCTGGCCGGTTTTGTTTTTAGCGGAGCAGGGCTTCGACGGCCTCGACCGCCTTGGCGCGGCGCTGTTCCGGCGTGCCCTGGATGCGGACGAAATTCACCCCGCGCGAGACGAGTTCGCGTTCGCAGGCGAGATGGAAATTCCGGCGCACGGCAGGGTCGTGGAAGTAGCGCGTTCCATCGTCGACCCAGGGCAGGTCGATGTCACAGAAGAGATAGAGGTCGGGATAGTCGCGATAGGCGTCGAACCAGGGATCGCGCGATCCGGCGAGCGTGTCTGACCAGACGGCAGTAAGGACGGGGTCGGTGTCCTCGATCAGCACGCGGTTGGCGCGCAGCGAGGCGGCGGAAACGCCGGCGAGGTGGCCCATCACGATCTGGCGCATGTCTTCGGGCGTGGTGGCGTCGGCGCCGAAGGCTTCGGTGTGGAAGCGGCCGTATTCGGGCGCGACGACGGTGTCGAAATGGCGGGCGAGCTGAGCGGAGAGCGTGGTCTTGCCGGTGGATTCTGCGCCGAAGAGGGTGACGCGTTTCATGTAGTAGGGGCGGACCGGGCCGGGCAGGAAACGCCAATTGGCATAAGGGTTTTCGCGAATGGCGCGGCCGGAGATGGGGAAGGCGGTGCGGGCTTCATCGACCGGCACGAAGCGGGCGCCGGCTTCCTTGGCGAGGCGATGGCCGTAGGGCTCGGAGGCGAACACCATGTCGATGGGTTCGGGGTGGTAGCGCTTTACGATGTCACGCCAGATCGGCCAGAAATTGTCCGGATCGTCGGCGGGTTCCTGTGGGACGACTTCCTCGCAATGGACGACGCGGGCGGTCGGGAACATCTCCTTCATCCACTGGAAGCGGAGTTTGCCTGGGATGGGATCGTCGGGGAGCGAGCAGACGAGGATCGTCAGTTCGTCGACATAGGCGCGGCCGAAGTCACAGAGATAGACGTGACCGGCATGGGGCGGCATGAACTTGCCGAGCACGAAGCCGCGTCTGGGTTTGCTGAGGAAGGTGGGTTTGGTAAGAAAGCTCATGCGGCGGGGGCCTGTTGTTCGCGCAATGCCTTGCGCCACTCATACCAGCCCCAGAACGCGTTGAAGAAGAAGAACACGTAGAGCGCGGTGAACAGCCACATGTGGGCGTTGGCGTAGAGCCAGACGGAAGCGACGTTGACGATCACCCACACCGGCCAGGTTTCGAGGTATTTCCGGTCGAGCAGGTATTGCGCGACGACGCTGACGGAGAGGGTGGCGGCGTCGGTGAACGACAGGTCGTGCTCGCTCCATTCCGTCAATGCCCATGAGCCTACTGCGGCGAGGATCAGGCCGATCACCACGGAGATGGCCACATGCACGGTATTCGCGCGGCGGATGAGCGGGCGTTTGCCCTTGTCGCCCCGCAGCCAGTACCACCAGCCATAGATCTGCACGAGGACGAAGAACACCTGCAGCGCGGCGTTGGCGTAGAGCTGGCCTTGCAGCACCACGACGAAGAAGATTGCCGTGCCAACGATCCCGACCGGGAACTGCCACAGGCTGCGTTTCACCGCGAGGATGACGCAGGCCAGCGTGACGAGCGTGGCGGCAAGTTCGAGTGGATTTACGTCCAATGTCAGCCCCGGCTTTCCCCGGCGCGGACCCTGCCGCGCGCCGGGCCGCCCCGCAACCATTCCGGCAACTGTTTCGGAGACTGGGATTTTCACCAGACGTTTGGATAATCTGCGTTTCTTGGCCGCTCACGGATGGCCTGTTGCGCCGCATCAAACAGGGCTAGATACACAGGTATGCTCGACGCCGAACCGGCTCACGACCAGCCGACCTCCCAACGCCCCGGCCAGCCCAAGCCGGGCCCGTGGCGCATCGCCGACATCGTCGACGGGCGGAAGCTGCGCATCCAGCTGACGGCGGCGGCGCTCGACAATGGCTCCGATCCAATCGCCCAGCGCAAGCGCGCGCTCGACCTGATCCATGCCGCGCTGTTCCGCGGTCGCATGATCGCGCAGGAGCGGCTGGAGGAGGGGGCAGACGGCCTCGATACCGCAGCGCTGCTATCGGCTGTCATGGATGAGGCGCTGTCGGCGCTTTACGATTTCACGGTCGTGCACATCTTCCGCGCCCACAACCCGACTGAGGCGGAGCGGATGGCTGTGGTGGCGGTCGGCGGCTATGGCCGCTCTGTGCTCGCGCCGTCGTCGGACGTCGATATTCTCTTCGTGCGCAACTACAAGCAAACGGCCTGGGCCGAGAGCGTCATCGAGTACATGCTCTATGCGCTCTGGGATATCGGCCTGAAGGTCGGCCACTCGTTCCGCACGATCGACGAGTGCGTGAAGCTGTCGAAGGAAGACGTGACGATTCGCACGTCGATCCTCGACAAGCGTTTCCTGTTCGGCGACCGCGGTGTTTACGACAAGCTGGAAGAGCGGTTCCAGAAAGACGTGATCCAGGGCCGCGGCGCGGAGTTCGTTGCGGCGAAGCTGCAGGAACGCGCCGACCGTCACGCGCGCGAAGGTGACTCGCGTTATCGCGTCGAACCGAATGTCAAAGACGGCAAGGGCGGGCTGCGCGATCTGCAGACGCTCTTCTGGCTGGCGAAATATATTCACGGCGGCAAAACGTTGCAGGAAGTGCTCGACAACTCTGCCTTCACGCCGGCGGACAAGGCGATCTTCCTGCGTGAGGCGCGCTTCCTTTGGACTGTGCGTTGCCATCTGCACTTCCTGACAGGTCGTGGCGAAGAACGCCTGTCGTTCGATCTGCAGCCAGAGATGGCGACGCGCATGGGCTATACCGCGCGCCAGAACGTCAACGCGGTCGAGCGCTTCATGAAGCGCTACTTCCTTGCGGCCAAGGAAGTCGGCGCGTTGACACGTATTCTCTGCGCCAAGCTCGAAGTTGATGAAAAGAAGCGGCCGGGCGGACGTCCGCGCTTCTTGGGTGGCGCTGCCGCAAAGCCGCTCAAGGAGCAGGGCTTCGCCATGGATGGCGGGCGCCTGACGATCACCGATCCGGAAATGTTCGTCACCGACACCAGCAAGCTGCTGCGGCTGTTCTGGCTGGCGAACGAGCGCGACGTCGACATCCACCCTGAAGCCATGACGGCGGCGCGTCGCTCGCTCTGGGCTGTCACGCGTCAGGCACGCACTGATGATGCATCGCGCGCGATGTTCCTCGACATCGTCACGGGCAAGACCCACTCAAGCCTCATCCTGCCACTGATGAACGAGGCTGGCGTGCTGGGCCGCTTCCTGCCGGAGTTCGGCCGCATCGTCGGGCAGACGCAATTCAACATGTATCACCACTTCACCGTGGACGAGCACACGCTGAAGGCCGTCGAGACGATCCACGACATCGAGCGTGGTACGGAGAAGGATCTCCACCCGCTGTCGACGGAACTGTTCCCGAAGATCCAGAACCGTCGCGCGCTGTATATGGCGATGCTCCTGCACGATACCGGCAAGGGTAAAGGCGATCAGCAGATCGAAGGCGCCAAGCAGGCGCGGGCCGCTGCCCTGCGTCTTGGTTTGCCGGAGGATGAGGCCGAGCTTGTCGCGTGGCTCGTCGGCAACCATCTCGAGATGAGCGACACGGCGCAACGACGCGACATCTCCGATCCGCAGACGATTGCAAAATTCACCGAGCGCGTCGGCAACCTCGAGCGCCTGCGCCTGCTGTTGATTCTCACCGTGGCGGACATTCGCGCTGTCGGTCCCGGCGTATGGAATGGCTGGAAGGGCCAGCTCCTGCGCGATCTTTATTACGCGACCGAAGCCGCCCTGCGCGGCGGCCGCACCGATGAACACAGCGTTCGCGCGCAGATCACGGATCGCGCCGAGGCCGCCCGCAATCTGTTGGCCGACCGCATTGGTCCCACGCCGCAGCTTGCCGCCATCGAAGCCGCTTACTGGACGAGCTTCACACCCGAAACGCAGGCGCGCCACGCAGCCGCGCTGGCGAATGGCGGCGCGCAGTCGATTGTTGTTGGCTCGAACGTGGACGCCGGCCGCTCGACCACGGAAATCCTCGTTGCCGCGCCTGATCGCCCCGGCCTGTTCGCCGACCTTTGCGGCGCGCTCAGCGCAGCCGGCGCGAACATCGTGGCGGCTCACCTCTATGCGTCAGGCGAGAATCGAGTGCTCGACGTGTTCGAGGTCCAGGACTCTCGCGGCCAACCGCTTGGCTCTGACCACCCCAACGCACTCGAACGCCTCATCGCAGATCTGCGTGCGGCCGCTGCTGGAGGCGAGGGCGTCAAAAAGCCCGGCAAGGCCCCGGCCGCCAGCCGTCGCCACGCTGCCTTCATCATTTCGCCCACGGTCCTTATCGACAGGACAGCGTCAGCCACCTCCACCGTCATCGAAGTTTCGGGTCGCGATCGTCAGGGGCTGCTTTACGACATCGCGCGTGAGCTGGTGGATGCAAACCTCTCGATCCGCTCCGCCCACGTTGGAGCTTATGGCGAGCGCGTTCACGACGTCTTCTATGTGGAACCCCTGAACGGCGGCGTCATGCCGGCCGAGATGGATGAAACACTTAGTAAGCGTCTTGAGGAGATTCTGCGCTCCCACTCACCAACGGCCCCGCGCATCCCTGCTCATACTCTTGCGCGAGCGCCTGCGTCGTTCGACCGATAGCCGGAACAGCTCATGTCGCTTGCCCGCAACGTCTTCGTGCAGACCTTCTTCACGCTCGGAAGCCGGGTGTTGGGGTTCGCGCGCGACCTCGCGCTGAACGCACGCTTTGGCGGGCAGGGGCCGTTGATGGATTGCTGGGCCACGGCCCAGATGCTGCCCAACCTGTTCCGCCGCCTGTTTGCCGAAGGCGCGTTCGCGCAGGCCTTCGTGCCGGTATTTGCCAAGTCGCGCGCGACTGATGGCCCGGTGGAGGCCGATAAAGTCGCCTCGCAAGCCATGGCTTTCATCATCACCGTGGTAGCGCTGGTCTGCATCGCGTTTGAAGTCGCGATGCCGTATCTGATGCCGGCGCTGCTCTCCGCCTATATCGATGACAAAGGCACGCTGGCGATCGCGACGCTGATGGCGCAGCTGACCATGCCGTATCTCGTGTGCATGACGCTCGCCTCGTTGCTCTCCGGCGTTCTTAATACGCTTGGCCGCTTCGCGTTGACCGCGGGTGCGCCGATCCTTCTCAACGTCTGCACGCTGATTCCTCTGCTTCTGGTGCAGGATCGCGACATGGCGGCGTTGGCGACTGCAAGCGCGGTGACCGTCTCGGGCGTGCTGCAATGTGCGCTTCTGTGGTGGGGCGCGCGGAAGCTCGGCGTCGACCTGCGCATCGGTTTCCCGGTGGTCAGCAAAGGCGTGCAGCGCATGCTGGCGATCGCCGTGCCCGGCGCCATCGCGGGCGGCGCGTTGCAGGTCAACTCGCTGGTCACGCAGATGCTGTCGGGATCCGACGAAGGCGCGCGGTCGGTGCTCTACAACTCGGACCGGCTTTATCAGCTTCCGCTCGGCCTGATCGGCGTGGCCGTTGGCCTCGCGCTGGTGCCGCGCCTGACGCGCCATTTCACTGAAAACGACCAGGCTGGCGCGGATCGCACGATGGATGACGGCATCGGCCTCTCCATGGCGTTCACCCTGCCGGCAGCGATCGCGTTGCTGGTGATGCCGTTCTTCATCATCGATGCGACCGTTACGCGCGGCGCTTTCACCAGCGCGGACGCGCACCGCACGGCTGAGGTGTTGCGCCAGTTCGCCTGGGGCGTTCCGGCCTTCGTGCTGCTCAAGGTTTTCACGCCGCCATTCTTCGCGCGGCAGAAGACCAAGGTTCCGATGCAGTTCTCGCTGATCTCGGTTGTCGTCACCATTGTGATCGGATCGACGCTCTGGTTCTGGTTGCCGACGATAGGCGTCGATGGAGCAATTGGCCTTGGCATCGCCACCAGCGCCTCTGCCTGGATCAACGTCTTCATGCTGGCGATCACCCTGGCGCGGGACGGGGCGTACAAGATGGGCGGCCGGGTCTGGTCGCGGATGTTCAGGCTGAGCCTTGCCACCGCCTTGATGGGCGCATTCATCGGCGTGTGCGCCTGGCAGTATCCGCTGCTGTCGCGCGTGTTGCTGCACAAGGAAATCGCGGTGCTTGTCGTCATCGCGCTGGGCGTCGTGATCTATGGCGCGGCCGCGCTCGCCTTCCGGGCTGTATCTCTGGCCGAGATCAAGGGTTCGCTGCGTCGTGAGAAGGGCGCCGCTGGCGTCGCCTTGCCGGGCGGAGGCGAGGGCTGATAAAGCCCCGGCCTCGAGGACAAGAACATGGCTGACCAAACCCCCACCGCCTACACCGGCCCCAAGCGCGTTTTCTCGGGCGTCCAGCCTTCGGGAAGCCTGCATCTTGGCAACTATCTCGGCGCGCTGGTGAAGTTCGTGAAGATGCAGGACGAGATGCCTTGCATCTTCTGCGTGGTGGACTTGCACGCCATCACCGTTCCGCAGGATCCGAAGCTGCTCGCGGCGCAGACGCGTGAGATTGCAGCCGCTTATATCGCGTCTGG
Organism: Hyphomonadaceae bacterium; assembly: GCA_965229115.1. Classification (GTDB taxonomy): domain Bacteria; phylum Pseudomonadota; class Alphaproteobacteria; order Caulobacterales; family Hyphomonadaceae; genus UBA7672. Next base: position 4,174,245 of record CBDDIR010000003.1, read on the forward strand.
GATCGATCCGAAGAAGTCGATCGTGTTCGCGCAGTCGTCCGTGCTGGCGCATTCGGAACTTGGCTGGATCTTCAACTGTGTCGCCCGCATGGGCTGGGTCGAGCGCATGACGCAGTTCAAGGACAAGTCGTCGGGCAAGGATGCGGAGAACATCTCCGTCGGCCTGTTCGACTATCCGGTTCTGCAGGCGGCCGACATTCTGGCTTATAAGGCGACGCACGTTCCGGTTGGTGAAGACCAGAAGCAGCATCTCGAGCTGAGCCGCGACATCGCGGGCAAGTTCAATCGCGACTTCAATGCGCCGGGCTTCTTCCCGCTGCCGGAGCCGATGTATCAGGGTCCGGGCGCGCGGATCATGTCGCTCAAGGACGGCTCGAAGAAGATGTCGAAGTCGGATCCGTCCGATGCGTCGCGCATCAACCTGCTCGATACGCCGGACGACATCGCCAAGAAGATCAAGCGCGCGACGTCTGATTCCGATGCTCTGCCGTCGGAAGTGAAGGGGCTGGAAGGCCGCAATGAGGCTGCGAATCTGGTCGGCATTTACGCTGTGCTGGCCGGGAAGACGGAAGCGGACGTGCTGGCGGAGTTTGGGGGGCATGGCTTTGGCAAGTTCAAGCCGGCGCTGGCGGACCTCGCGGTCAGCAAGCTCGGGCCGGTGGCCGACAACATGCGCCGGCTGATGAACGATCCGGCGGAGGTCGACGCAATCCTCAAGGATGGCGGCGAGCGGGCCAACGCGATTGCCGCGCCTGTGATGGACGAAGTTCGCCGCGTGATCGGGTTCTGGCGGCCGTAACTGGGCTTACAACAGACCAGTGACCGTCTAGCGCATTCCTTTGGCGGTCAGCCCTGCCTATCTCTGTGGGCGCCAGGGAGGCAGCATTGAAGCGACTGATCGCCGTCATCGCGCTTGTAGTCGCCGCCTGCGGGCAGGCGGCAACGCCTCTCCAGATCTCAGGCGACCAGTACCGGCCGCCGCTTGGCTCCACAGGAATTGGCGTCGCCTATTTTTCGGTCACATCGCCCGTGGCCGATCGCATTACCGGCGTCTCTTCGCCTCAGGCTGACCGGGTGGAGATGCACACCTCCGTGAGAACGGGTGATCAGGTGTCCATGAAACAGCTGCATCAAGTCGAGCTTCCGGCTGGCAAAGCCGTGGAATTTGCGCCTAACGGCATGCATCTGATGGTGTTCGGCCCCAAGCCTTTGGCTGAGGGCGCCACATTTCCGATTCAAATCGAGTTAGAATCCGGACGTGTTGAAACCGTCTCCTTGCATCCTGCGTTAAGGTAGCCGGTAGGGCGTTGGTAACTTCACATTAGCGAATATTGGGTTGTGGTTAACGGCGGACCGATTCACGGTCTGCGTGGGCCGGAAGCCGGGGCTGGGCGATGTCAGTACTGAAGCTGCGCCGCGACATGGTCGTGGTCGATGAAGAAGCGGCGGCCGCCAAGGCCGGCGAGAACGACAAGCCGTTCCCGCTTCGCAAAATCGAGCCCGAAAACGCCGACGAAGACATCATCGAAGGCGAAGTGAACGAAGACGCCGCCGAAGATGAGGCTGGCGAAGAACATCACGGCAAGACGCTGTTCCAGCACGTGCGCTTCTGGTTCAACGCGGCCGTCATCATGGCCGGCATCAGCGCCTATCCCGCCATGGTCATCGCTTCGAGCGATGTGGGCGATGGCGATATCGGCAAGACCGCAGCACGCTCGGACTCGACGGCCCCCTGGGTTGGCGGCGCCGCGTCGCTGATGGAAAAACATTTCAACGATCTCGGCTGGGCCAGCGATGCGCCCGCCTGGTCGCCGATGGCCCGCCTGACGGCCAAGCCGGCCTACCAGACCGCCATGGCTGAAAGCCTGGGCGATTTCATCAAGCTTTCGAGCGCGCAAGCCACTGCGTCTGGTCGCGGTGATCCGGATCTGGAAGCCGCGTCCCGCCTTATCTCGTCGGGCTCGAGCGCAGTTCAGCTGCTCGCCGCTCGCGATGCCCTGACCAATTACGACCGTCGCCTGCGTCGCCGCGATGTATCAAGCGTTTCGACGCCCGCTCAGGTGTTCGAACAACTCGGCCTGCTCTCGTCATGGGGCGATATCAGCCAGCAAGAGATCGCCGCTTCGGCCAAGAGCGTTGGCGGCAACCCGTTCGACGAAGACGCCACCCGCGCCGTTTATGCGGCCAAGGGCAGGGCGGCCGTCGCCTTCACCGTGCTCAACTCGCTGCAATGGCCGGAAACGCCGGCCGCGGCGAAGGCGCGCGAGGAGGCTCTGGCTGCCTGGAAGTCGGCGGCGCAATTCCACCCGCTGATCGTGCTCAATGGCGATCCGGATGGCTCGCTGTTCGGCAACCACGCCACGTCGATGGGCTTCCTGGTCGGCCAAGCGCAAAAGGCGACGGAGAATTTCCGCGCGTCGTTCGCTCCGGCTCCGGCGTCGGTCGCTGTCGCTGCTCCGGTTGTCCCGGTCGCTACGGCAAGCCCGGCCGCTTCCGGCGCTGCCAAGTAGGCACGGCTTGACCGGACGCCCGCGACAGCGCCTGATGTCAACATGACCGATATTTCACGAAAATTCCTGGCGGTCTCCGACGAGACCGAGGAGTGCCTGAAAGCGCTGGTCTTCGCCGGCATGCGCGCGAAGGCCGTGGGTTCGGGACTGGTGATCCTGCGCAGCGCAGAGACGCCCGGCCTCGGCGGCTGGATCGGCCTCGACAAGGACATCAGCCAGGACGCGCTCGATTCCGCCCGCCTCAAGGCCACCAAGCATGCCGACGCGGTCGAGCAGAGGGTCGGGGTCAAGGCTGAGCTTGTGGTCAGCGAGGAAGACCCGGTCGACGCCATCCGGAAGCTGATCGACAAGGACACAGCCATCAAGGTTCTGGTTCTGGCTGCGGGCACAGGGCGGGGCCCCGGACCGCTGGTTTCGCGCCTCGCCAAGGGTAAACGGCTGGCCGCTCGCCCGATCGCGGTAACCGTGATCCCCGGCGACCTGACGGATGCGCAATTGGACGAGATTGGCGGCCTTGCGGGCTGACACCGCATTGCATGACGGGTCCGTTAGGCCCATCTAGCGCTCAGAAACAGGCGGTTTCCCGCCACGGTGGTAGCAATGTTCATCCAGACCCAGTCGACCCCCAACCCGGCCACGCTCAAATTCCTGCCCGGCGAAGACGTGTCGCCCGTCACGCCCTACGAGTTTATCTCGATCGAGGAATCGGCAGCATCGCCGCTGGCCAGCGCGCTGTTCGGCATCAACGGCGTGAAGGGCGTATTCCTCGGATCTGACTTCGTCTCGATCACCAAGACGGACGAGGCCGATTGGGCTGTGCTGAAGCCGCAAGCTCTGGCCGCGATCATGGACCACTTCGTCTCCGGCGCGCCGGTGATTGCAGACACCGCCAAAGCCGAAACTCCGGTTGATGAGGACGAGGTCGCCTACGAAGGTGAAACCGCCGAGATCGTCGCCGAGATCAAGGAACTGATCGCAACGCGCGTTCGCCCTGCCGTGGCGAACGATGGCGGCGACATCATCTTCCGCCGCTTCGACGTTGATACCGGCATCGTGCACCTGTCGATGCGCGGCGCCTGCTCGGGCTGCCCGTCGTCGACGCTGACGCTGAAGCAGGGTGTCGAGAACCTGCTGCGCCACTACGTGCCGGAAGTCACGGCGGTCGAGGCAGCGGCCTGATGGGCAAGCCGCTCTCGGATGCTTCGCTGGACCAGGTGTTCCGCACCGCTCGCACGCGCCGCGGCTGGACCGACGAAGAGACGCCGGAAGTGCTGATCCGCGCGACCTATGACCTTCTGAAGCTCTGCCCGACGGCCTCCAACATCACGCCGGCGCGTTTTTTGTTCGTGCACACGCCTGAAGCCAAGGCGCGGCTTGAGCCGCACCTAGACGAGGGCAATCGCAAGCAGACCATGGAAGCGCCCTATACGGCGATCGTGGCTTACGATCTCGCGTTTGCAGATCATCTGGCCAAGCTGATCCCGCATGCGCCGAATGCGAAAGACTGGTTCGCCGATCCAGCCAACGCCGAATGGAATGCGATCCAGAGCGGCACGCTGCAGGGCGCTTACCTGATCCTCGCGGCGCGCTCGCTTGGCCTCGATTGTGGCCCCATGAATGGCTTCCGGCGCGATGGCGTCGACAGGGAATTTTTCGCCAGCGATCCGGCGATGAAATCCTGGCGCTCCAATTTCCTCGTCAATATCGGCCATGGCGACGAAACGCGGGTCCGCCCGCGTGCGCCGCGACTCGATTTCGACGAAGCCTGTCGCATCCTCTGATCCCATGCTGATCCTTGGCATCAACACTGTCGCCGACGCCTGCGAGGCTGCTCTCGTGCGTGATGGCGTGGTTGTGGCCGAACTCAGCGAGCCGATGCAGCAGGGGCATGACGCGCGGCTTGCGCCCGTGGTCGAGAAACTGATGCGCGAAAGCGCGACGCAATTCACCGATCTTGATCGCATCGCCATCGTTGTCGGCCCCGGCTCCTTTACCGGCGTGCGCGTGGGCGTCGCCTTTGCGCGGGGTCTGGCCCTGTCGCTCGACAAGCCCGCGGTCGGTGTCACCAGCCTCGAAGCGCTGGATTGGCTCGTGCCCGAGGGCCGTGTCCTCGGCGTGCTCGCCGCCAAGCGCCGGCCGCCCGAGCGGACATGGTGGTTCCAGCGTATCGAAGCGGGCAGGGGCGTCGACGAACCGGGTGAGGCCGACGAGGCCAAAATCCGCGAGATGGTTGCTGAAACCGGCGCTGCCTATGGGGCCGTGGCGTCGCTTGAACTGCCCGGCATGGACACCAGGCCCTCGGCCCGTGCTGCCGCCCTGTTTGCAGCCCGGCTGACCGGCGATCTGCCGCCGCCCCGGCCTGTCTATGTCCGTGAGCCGGACGCCACGCCGATGCGTCCGCCCGCCGGCCTGATTGAGCAATGAGCGTCCGCCGCGCGGTCCACGCAGATGCGGCCGCCCTCTCGGCTATCCACGGCCAGTCATTTGATGACGGATGGACGACGGCCGACTTCGAAACCTGGCTGGCGCGCCCGGAAGCCATCGCGATGGTTGCCGGAAACACCCTGCCAATCGCCTTCGGACTTGCCCTGGAAGCTGGCGCTGACGCAGAATTGCTCACCATCGCAACCGACCCGGCCAGCCGGCAAACGGGCCTGGGGAGGCGAATTTTCCAGGCTCTCGACGCAGAAGCGCTGAATCGTGGGCTTGAGCGCTGGGTTCTCGAGGTTGCCCGCAACAATCTTCCAGCGATTGGTCTCTACAAATCATCGGGATTCGTGGAAATCGGCGTCAGGAAGGCTTATTATCGTACGCGGGACGGGCGAGTGGATGCGCTGGTCATGTCCCGGAAGGTTGGGCCCGTCAGTGGACATGACGACGCCTGACCCGCATATGTGCCCGACGATCCCGTTCACGCCGGGACGTCACGCGAAGGAGGTCCTGGTGATCGAGCAACGGTGTATCGAGAAAGGTCTGCGCATGACCGAGCAGCGCCGCGTAATCGCGCGCGTGCTGTCAACGGCGGCCGATCACCCCGATGCCGAGGAACTGCACCGCCGTGCATCCGCGGTCGATTCCAACATCTCGCTGGCCACGGTCTATCGCACGGTGAAGCTGTTCGAGGACTCGGGCATTATCGAGCGTCACGATTTCCGCGATGGCCGGTCGCGCTATGAAGAAGCTCCGGAAGAGCATCATGACCACCTCATCGACGCCAAGTCGGGCAAGGTTGTCGAATTCCACTCGGACGAAATCGAGAAGCTGCAGATCGAGATCGCCCGCAAGCTCGGCTATCGCCTCGTCGATCACCGCCTGGAGCTCTACGGCATTCCTCTGAACGAGGATGAGAAGAAGTAAGCCGCATGGCTGATACCGCCCAGAAGCCCAACACCAAGGGCCTCTACATCAAGACGTATGGTTGTCAGGCGAACGTCTACGACTCCGAGAGAATGCGCGACGTGCTGAAGCCGCTTGGCTATGCGCCGGTGGATTCGCCGGAGGCGGCCGAGCTGGTTGTGCTCAACACCTGCCACATCCGCGAGAAGGCGACGGAGAAGGTCTTCTCCGAACTCGGCCGTCTGCGCGTTTTGAAAGAACAGACCGGCGGCGTGTTGCGTGTTGCCGTTGCCGGCTGCGTGGCGCAGGCCGAGGGCGAAGAGATCATGCGCCGCGAGCCTTCGGTCGACATGGTGGTCGGCCCGCAATCGTATCATCGCCTGCCGGAGATGATCGCGCGGCTGTCGCGCAAGACGGGCGACGTGCTGGAGACGGATTTCGCGGCCGAGGAAAAGTTCGACGCGCTGCCGAAGACGCGCGACGTGTCGGGTCCGTCTGCTTTCCTCGCCGTGCAGGAAGGTTGCGACAAGTTCTGTACGTTCTGCGTAGTGCCGTACACGCGCGGCGCTGAGTATTCACGCGGAACGGATGCGATCATCGCCGAGGCGCGCGAGCTGGCGCGTCAGGGCGTCAAGGAGATCGTGCTGATCGGCCAGAACGTAAATGCCTGGCATGGCGCTGCGCCTTCACATGACGTGCGGGGCGGGGAGTGGGGGCTGGGCGACCTGATCCGCCACGTCGCGAAGATCGGCGGCGTCGAGCGCATCCGCTACACGACCTCGCATCCGCGTGACATGGCGGACGACCTGATCGAAGCGCATCGCGATGTCGAAACGCTGTCGCCCTTCCTGCACCTGCCGGTGCAATCGGGATCGGACCGCATTCTGAAGGCGATGAACCGCCAGCACACCGCGGCGGATTATCTCCGCATCGTCGAGCGTGTGCGCGCGGCGCGGCCGGATATTGCGTTCGCCTCTGACTTCATCGTTGGCTTCCCGGGTGAGAGCGATGCCGATTTCGAGGCGACGCTGCAGCTCGTGCGTGAAGTCGGCTTCGCGCAGAACTTCTCGTTCAAGTATTCGCCCCGCATGGGCACGCCGGCGGCTGGCATGCATCTGCAGGTCGAGGAGCATGTAAAGGAAGAGCGTCTGGCGCGCTTGCTGGATCTGCTCTCCGAACAGGCGCGTGCGTTCAATCTCGCGACGGTTGGCCGGAAGGTGAACGTGCTGTTTGCGCGTCAGGGCAAGCACAAGGGGCAGGTGCTGGGCTATTCGCCCTACATGCAGCCGGTGCACGTCGATAACGGGGCGCATCTGGCAAACCGCATCGCGGAAGTCGAAATCATGGGGGCTACAATGTCGAGCCTGTCGGGGCGGCTCGTCACAGCAGAGGTCCACGCTTGAGCATCAAGCCCAAATCCACGCGCGCCAATCGCATTACCGTGCCGGTGTCTGATCCCAAGATGCTGCGCGATATCTGCGGGCCAGCGCACACGCATCTGCAGCTCCTGGAACAGGCATTCGCGGAAGACGATGTGCGTGTCGACAGTCAGGGCCAGAGCGGCGAGATCGTCGTGACCGGCAATGGCGAAGGCGCGCGCAAGGCGGCTGATGCGCTGCAGGCGTTCGCACGCCGCATTTCCAATGGCGCCGAAGCCAGCGTTTCCGAGCTCGAAGCCGCGATCCGTCTCTCTGCGGCTGATGGCGTTGCGGCTGCGTCGGGCGATGCGATCATGGGCCTGCGCAAGCCGGTCATGGCGCAGACGCCGGGCCAGCGTTCCTACCTAGAGAAGCTCCGCCGCGATGATCTCGGTCTGATCTTTGGCGTTGGTCCCGCCGGCACCGGCAAGACATATCTCGCCGTCGCTGTTGGCGCCGCCGAACTTAAAGCCGGCAAGCGCGAGCGCCTGATCGTGGCGCGGCCTGCCGTCGAAGCGGGGGAGAAGCTTGGCTTCCTTCCCGGTGCGCTGGAAGAAAAAGTCGATCCCTACATGCTGCCGATCTGGGATGCGCTCAACGAGTGTCTCGGCGCGCAGGAAGTCGATCGCCGCAAGGAACGTCGCGAGATCGAAGTGGCGCCGCTGGCCTTCATGCGCGGGCGCACGCTGAAAAACGCCTTCGTCATCATCGACGAAGCGCAGAACGCAACCGTGCCGCAGATGAAGATGGTGCTCACCCGCCTTGGTCGCGGCTCGCGCATGGTCGTCACCGGCGATCCTTCGCAGACCGACCTGCCGAACAATCTCAAGTCCGGCCTTGGCCACGCGATCAAGATCCTGGATGGCGTCAAAGGCGTTGCGCTCGAACAGTTGACGCGCGCAGACGTGGTGCGTCACGAACTCGTCGGCCGTATCATCGAGGCTTACGACAACGACGCAGCGAAAGGCGCTGCGCGCAAGTGAGCACGCCCGCCGCCATTGGCGATCTGTCAGCCGATCTCCGGATCGCAGACCCGCGCTGGGAAGCGCTCGGCGATGTCGAGGCGTTGGCTACGCGCGTGCTGGTCCATGCCGCAACCGTCATGGACGCGTTCGGCGAAGTGTCGATCCTGATGACCAACGACGCCGAAATGCACGCCCTCAACAAGCAGTGGCGTGGCTTCGACAAACCTACGGATGTGCTGTCTTTCCCCTCCGATGGCCCTGAAATCGCAGGCGAACCGGATCATCTGGGCGACATCGCCATCGGCTATGAAACCGCGCTGAAAGATGCCGAATCAATGGGCCGCCCGTTTGATGGGCATATCAGCCACCTGTTGATTCACGGCTTTCTTCACCTGCTTGGCTATGATCACATCGATATGGAAGATGCGAAGGTCATGGAACCGCTCGAAGCGAAACTTCTCGCCGGCCTCGGCTGGCCTGATCCTTATGCCACCGGACCCTATGCCGGCGGTGATCGTAATGATGGAACGGGGGAGGGCTGAACATGCCGAATGATGGAGAGCCTCCGCAGAAAGAGACGCTTCGTACGCGTCTCGCACGCCTGATCGCCGGCGGGCCCGAGCCTGATACGCGGCCGCAGGTCAATGATCCCGCTGCATCGCCGACAGCCATTCGCCTGCGCCTGAAGGAGTTCGAAACGTCGAGCGTCCGCGATGTGATGACGTCGCGTGTCGATATCGCCGCCGTTGAAGTCACCTCGACCATCGGCGAAGTGCTCAGCGAGTTCGCCACCGAAGCGCACTCCCGCATGCCGGTGTTCCGCGACTCGATCGACGAACCGCTTGGCTTCATTCACATCAAGGATGTGGTCGCAGAAGGCGTGCGTCGCGGCTGGAGCCCGGATCTTCTTGCCAGCCCGATCGAGAAGCTGGTGCGCGATATCATGTTCGTGCCGGAATCGATCCTGCTGACCGATCTTCTGATTCAGATGCAGGCCAGCCGCATCCACATCGCCATCGTCGTCGACGAATACGGCGGCACGGGCGGGATGGTGTGCCTTGAGGATCTGGTCGAAGGCATTGTTGGCGACATCGAGGATGAGCACGACGACGCCCGTCCGAAGGTCGCGCGCCGTGGCCGTTCGATCTGGGATGTCGATGGCCTTGCCACGATCGAGCATGTCGAGCGTGAGACCGGGCTGCCGCTCTATGTCGACGAGTTCGAATCAGAGGTCGAAACCATGGGCGGCCTCGTGGCGGCCCTCGGCGGACGCGTGCTGCAGGCCGGCGAATCGATCGAGCATCCGCGTGGGCCAGTAATCGAAGTTCTCACGGCAGATCCGCGCCGCGTCATCCGTTTGCGCATCCGTGCCGCCAGGCCGGCGCCAGCAGCGCTTGCGGAGGACAAGACGGCGGCTATAGACCGGTAACGCGCCCACGAAGGCGCCCCGGGGAGGGGCCATGAACGACAGCCGAGCTGCTGCTCAATCGCCTCAGGCGACACGCGGAAACTTTCTGGCGCCGATCTACCTCTGGGTCGCTGGCCTCAAGGGGTGGCGCGCGCTTGCGTTCTGTGCGGCGCTTGGCGCGGTCGCCAACCTGGCATTCCCGCCTTTCTTCATCTGGCCGACCTTTGCGATAGCGCTGTCAGGCCTCGTCTGGATGCTCGATGCCGCGCGTCTGGCGCCGAAGCCCAAGCGGGCTGCGTTCTGGCGCGTGTTCGCATTCGGGTTCACCTACTATCTGGTCGGCATGCACTGGATCGCGTGGGCCTTCCTCGTCGAACCCGATGCGTATCTGATTTTCATCTGGCTGCCGCTCGTGGCTCTGCCCGGCGGATTGGCGATGCTGCTTGGCGCCTTCATGAATGTCGGCTTCCGCTTCTGGAATGCAGGTCCAGCGCGGCTGATCGTGTTTGCGGTCACCTTCATGTTCGCAGAGTGGTTCCGCTCCTCGCTCTTCGGTATCGGCGGCTTGCCGTGGAACCTGCCGGGCATGATCTGGTCGCCGGGCGAAGCTGTTTCGCAGTCTGCCGCGATCTGGGGCATCTACGGCTTGTCCGCACTGACGGTCGTGGCGATGGCCGCGCCAGCAACGCTGGCTGACGGTCGCGCGCGTGGCACGACGGGCTCGCGGGCTGTGCCGGTGATCGTTGCTGCGATCGTGTTCGGCGCGATCTGGGGGTGGGGCGCGCGTCGCATTGGCGAGATCCCGGTTACGCCGCCGTCTGGTCCGGTTGTGCGCCTGGTCGAAGCTGGCGTGCCGCAGGCTGAAAAGCACAAGCCGGGCGTGGCCGAAAAGATCGTGCTGCGCTTCATCGCGCTCAGCGGGCCTGACACTGCGAAAACGCCGCCGATCGTCATCTGGCCGGAAGGCGCATTGCCTTACCTCCTGTTCGAATGGCCTGAAGCGCTGGATGTCGTGACCCGCGCCATCGGCAATCGCCGGTTGATCATCGGCCTGCCGCGCCGCGAGAACATCGGTACTGACGACGAGAAGGTCTATAACTCGCTGGCCGTGCTCAGCGGCGACAGCGCGTTCCGCGGGCCGCTGGATATCTACGACAAGCACATGCTGGTGCCGTTTGGCGAGTTCATGCCGTTCGCCGGTATCCTGAAGTCGATCGGTCTCAAGACCCTGCAGGATCTCGCGCCGGGCGGGTTCGAGCCGGGACCGCCGCCGTCGACCATCAGCGTGGCTGGCATTCCCGCTTTCGGGCCGTTGATCTGCTACGAGGCGATTTTCCCGGGTCTGTCTCCGCACGGGGCGGACCGGCCGGAATGGCTGGTCAACATCACCATCGACGCCTGGTTCGGCGAGTTGATGGGCCCGGGCCAGCATGCGGCGCAGGCCCGCTATCGCGCGATCGAAGAGGGCTTGCCCATGGCTCGCGTCGCCAGCCGTGGCGAGACGGGCATGATCGACGCTTATGGTCGCTGGTTCGCCAAGGCCGCTCCGGCTGACCCGGCAATTTACGGGGCTGACCCTGAGGGTTGGAAGTCGAGCGTGCTCGATACGCACATTCCCCCGGCGGCGGAGCCGACCCCTTACAGCAACTGGCGCGACGGGATGTTCTGGATCATCCTGGTCGGGCTCAACCTCGGGTTGTTGGTGCTGCCACGCCGCTAGGTTTCGTGCTTCTATCCATCCGTTGGATTGGGGGACTGACCGATGACCGCTGAGAGCCGGGCGCCTTCGCCCATTGATGTCGCCGTAGGCGCGCGGATCAGGGGCCTGCGCGAACTGCGCGATATCTCCCAGAAGGATCTCGCGAGCCAGCTGGGCGTGACCTACCAGCAGTTCCAGAAATACGAGACGGGGGACAATCGCGTTTCGGCCGGTCGGCTCTGGGAAATCGCCAAGGTCCTGCGCACCACGATTGTCTATTTCTACGAAGGCATCGATCCGGTTCCGGCGCGCGCCCGCAAAGGGTTGGCGGAGGAAGCGGCTGACTTCGGCGGCCAGCCGAGCGGGCAGGCGCATGAGCTCGCCGTCGCTTTTGACCGCATCCAGGACGAAGAGGTGCGGGCTGCCCTGATTGTCGAAGTGAAAAAGCAGGCCTGGGCCGCGCGAAAACAGAAGTAAAATCTGGCCTTTCGCCTGTCTGATCACAGGGTTTGGCTGCGCTAAATCGTATAAAGCTTTCTTTATATGGTTGATTGGGTTATCCGGGAGCTGACCAATCAATGGGAGCTCTGCGTGGCGCGTTCCAACTATCTTTTCACGTCCGAAAGCGTGTCTGAGGGGCACCCCGACAAGGTGTGCGACCGGATCTCGGACGAGGTTGTCGACCTCTATTACAAGACCACGATCGAGCAGGGCCTCGACGTCTGGTCGCTGCGTTGCGCAGCCGAGACGCTGGCCACCACGAACAAGGTTGTCATCGCGGGCGAGTTCCGCGGCACGGACGCCGTGACCAAGGAACTGATCGCTCACCGCGCGCGGATGGCGATCAAGGATATTGGTTACGACCAAGAGGGTTTCTCCTGGCGCGATGCGGACATTGAAGTCCTGCTGCACGGCCAGTCCGAACACATCGCGCAGGGCGTCGATGCTTCGGGCAACAAGGAAGAGGGTGCGGGCGACCAGGGCATCATGTTTGGCTACGCGACGAACGAGACGCCGGAGCTGATGCCGGCCCCGATCCAGTTCTCGCACCGCATCCTGAAGCTGCTGGCCGATGCGCGCCATTCGGGCAAAGAGAAGACGCTGGCTCCGGATGCGAAATCCCAGGTCACCGTTCGCTATGAGAACGGCAAGCCGAAGGAAGCCGTGTCGATCGTCCTCTCGACCCAGCACACCGACGAGAAGCAGACGTCGGATGACATTCGCAAGATCGTTGAGCCGTACATTCGTCAGGCGCTGGGCGACACGCTGCCGATCGCCAAGAACTGCGTCTGGCATATCAACCCGACCGGCAAGTTCGTGATCGGTGGACCCGATGGCGATTGCGGCCTGACGGGCCGCAAGATCATCGTCGACACATACGGCGGTGCGGCTCCGCATGGCGGCGGCGCTTTCTCGGGCAAGGACCCGACGAAGGTTGACCGCTCGGCGGCTTATGCTGCGCGCTATCTGGCGAAGAACGTTGTTGCGGCGGGCCTTGCCGAGCGTTGCGTGATCCAGCTGTCCTACGCCATCGGCGTGCCGGAGCCGCTGTCGATCTATGCGAACTGCGATGGCACGGAGAAGGTTGATCTCGCCAAGCTCGAGAAGCGCCTTGGCGAAGTGATGGACCTGCGCCCGCGCGGCATCCGCACGCACCTCGGCCTCAACAAGCCGATCTACGCGCGCACCGCTGCCTACGGCCACTTCGGCCGCGAGCCGGATGCGGATGGCGGCTTCTCGTGGGAGAAGACGGACATCGCTGCCCAGCTCAAGGATCTGGCATAAGTTCGCGATCCCGCTGTGAGGCGGGGTTGTTGGGATTGAATTGGAAACGCGCTCGCTTAGGCGGGCGCGTTTTTGTTTGCGTGTTTGGACACGCGCGCGAGGGTGGTGCTGATTGCAAGCGCCCCCTCCGTCTCGCCGCGAAGACGCGGCGATCCACCTCCCCCAGTTTTCAACTGGTGGAGGCAATTCCCCTTCGTCGCGACAGTGCGCTGTGTTGCCTCCATCAGTGCGGAGCACTGGGGGAGGTGGCTCGCTTGGCGTGAGCCGAGCGAGACGGAGGGGGTGGTGAGGACGCGCTCGTGCTTCGATGGACGCGCAGCAGAGCTGCGCTGCTCAGCATGAGCGCTATTGAGGCTGTCGGGTTGGACAGCGGTTTGTGTTTCCTTGGATTGGGTGTCGGTCGTCCTTTCGGGCAGATTGGGCGGCGTAGTCGGTGTGCCAATCACCGGGCTACGGCGCGCTTTCATCCGGAAGGTTGAAGCGACGTTCAGCACCAACTCGACAAACAGGCGCAGCGCGACCGTCAGCCAAAACTGAGGAAGTCGTGGGGTGCCTAATCCGTTTGCGCGTGTCTGCGTTGGTGTCATGGGTGGGAGTATATCCCGGCCCGCGGGGACGTAGATTCTGCGCGGCTTCATCCCACAATCTCTCGCGCTAACGCGCTGAGTTTGTTCGGGATGATTTTCGGCTGTCCTACAGTTTCGTCCCGCTCCATCCCCCAATCACGAGGTCATTCTCGGGTTTGTCCCGCTGTTGATCCAACCGAGATCCTCGGCACAGGGCCGAGGATGACGGTGCTTTGTGCTGGCGGTGATGAAGGGAGCGCCTGGGTTCCCGCTCGACGCTGTGCGTCGTCGGGAATGACGGGGTGGGAGTGGCGGACAGGGATTGGGCTTGTGGCCTGGGCTCTGGCGTGATTTTACGCGCGCATGAGTGAGCAGCAGAAGCATCGGCTTTATGGGCGGGCGGCGGGGAAGCCGTTGTCGAAGCGGCAGCAGGCGTTGGTGGATGAGCTTCTGCCGGCGATTGGCGTGCCTGTGGTTGAGCCGGGGACGTTGCAACTCAAGGAGCTGTTTCCGAGTTCGCGGGAAGTCTGGCTCGAGATCGGGTTTGGCGGGGGCGAGCATCTGGCGGGGCAGGCGGAGCGGCATGGCGATGTCGGCTTCATCGGGGCCGAGCCGTTTGTGGATGGCGTTGCGAAACTGCTGACGGCGATCGACGAGAAGAAGCTGTCGAACGTGAAGCTGCGTCGTGGCGATGCGCGCGATCTGGTGGCGACGTTTGCGGATGCTTCGGTGGATCGCGCTTTCATCCTCTTCCCCGATCCGTGGCCGAAGACGCGGCATCGCAAGCGGCGGCTGGTGCAATCGCCATTCGTGGCGGAGCTGGCGCGCGTGATGAAGCCGGGCGCGCCTTTGCGGTTTGCGACCGACTGGGCGGATTATGCGGATCGTGCGCTGGCCGATGTGTTGCGCGATGGTCGGTTTGTCTGGGGCGCCGAGCGCGCGGATGACTGGCGCGTGGCGCCGGCCGATCACGTGACGACGCGCTATCAGGAGAAACGGCTCGGGAATTGCGAGCCGGTGTTTCTGGATTTTGTGCGGGTGTAACTTGCGGCGGTGAGCACGCGCTCGTCCTTCGACGGACGCGCTTCGCGCTGCTCAGGATGAGCGCTCAAGGTACGTTGGTGGTTTAGCGCTCATCCTGAGCAGCACGCGATAGCGTGCGTCCGTCGAAGGACGGGCGCGTAGGTTCAGCCCTTCGGCTTCTCGAACACGGCGATGTAGTGGTCCGTTCGGCCCTTCACGCCGGGGCGGAAGACGTTCCAGCGGCGGTCGTCGTATTTGCTGTCGATGAGGATGAGGTCGGTGGCTTTGAAGCCGGCCTTGGTGAAGTGGGCGATTGTGTCGCCGTGGCTGACGCGGTGGAGGGTGGCTTGCTCCAGCAGGTGCATGTTTTCGTCGGCGTCGTGGTCTTCGACCATGACGTGGCCGCCGGGTTTCAGCATCTTGTAGAAGCGGTTGGTCATGCCGATGAAGTCGCCGCCTTCATAGATGACGTCGTGATAGACGCGGCCGAGCAGGATGACGTCGTAGGTGTTGTCGGGCGCTGTGAGATCATTCCACGGGACCGTGACCCAGGAGATGTTCGGCTGTTTCAGCACCTTCTTCTGGACGTCCGGCTCCATGGTCGGGAACTGCGCGATCCAGCCGGGCGTGTTGTGCAGGTCGACATGGCCTTTGGGGCCCGCGAGATAGGAGAAGACGACTGCGAGATAGCCGCCGCCTGAGGCGACATCGAGGATGTTGTCGCCGGCCTTGGCCTTCGAGGCTTTCAGGATGATTTCGATGTCGCGCGTTTCATCGCGCAGGCGTTCGCTGAGCGAGCGGTCTGCGGCGGCGACTGCCGCGCGGATAGGGCGTTCGGCGCGGGCTTCCTTGCGGAGCTGTTCGATATCGGTGCGGGGCGTCGGCGTTTCCTGCGCGAGGGCGGGAGCGGCCAGCGTGAGCGAGAGAGCGAACAGCGCTGCTTGGATGCCCGGGCGGATCATTGCTTCACGACCCAGTTGAACTGGCGGATGCTGGTCGAGGCCCAGAGGCCGGCGGAGGCGTAGGGGTCTTTTGCGTAGTCGGCTTTGGCGGCTTCGAGGCTGTCGGCTTCGATGACCATGACGGAGCCGATGGGCGTTACGCCATCGTCGGCGAACATCGGGCCGGCGATCTTCACGCGCGGGCTCATGGCTTCGATCCAGGCGAGATGGGTTTCGCGCGTGGCTTTGCGGATCTCGACCGCGTTCGGCTTATCCTGACCGTAGAGGACGAAGAGGGGCATGGGCGGGCCTTGTCTATTCTTGCTTGAGAGGGCGGTTGAGGAGTTGGTCGACGGCGGAGCGGGCGTCGAGTTCGCCCTGGATGAGGGCGAGCACCGTTTTGCAGATCGGCAGGTCGACGCCGAGGCGTTCGGCGAGTTCGACGACGGCGGGCGCGGTCTCTGCGCCTTCGGTCACGGCCTTGCGTGAGGCGAGGACTTCGCTCGCGGTTTTTCCACGGCCGAGCTCCATACCGAAGCTCATGTTGCGCGATTGCGGGGATGAGCAGGTGAGGACGAGGTCGCCCAGGCCGCAGAGGCCGGCGAGGGTTTCGGCGCGGCCGCCGAGTTTGACGCCGAGGCGGGTCATCTCTGCGAAGCCGCGCGCGATGAGGGCGGCGTGGGCGGAGCGGCCGAGGCCGAGGCCTTCACAGACGCCGCAGGCGATGGCGAGCACGTTCTTGATCGCGCCGCCGGCTTCGGCGCCGATGAGATCGTCGCTCCAGTAGGTGCGGAAGTGCGGCCGGCCGATCGAGCGCATCCATGCGTCGCCCATGGCGCGGTCGGCGCAGGCGAGGGTGACGGCGGTGGGCAGGCCGCGCGCGACGTCTATGGCGAAGGAGGGGCCGGAGAGAACGGCGGGGGAGGCGGCGGGCGCTTCCTCGGCGAGGACGTCGGTCATCATCTTGAGCGAGCCGCGCTCGAAGCCTTTCGAGCAGAGCGCGATGGGCGTGCCGGGCTGGAGATGGGGCGCGAGGGATTTGAGCGTGGCGCGGAGGTGTTGAGCCGGAGCGACAAGAAGGATCGCGTCGCAGTCGGCGAGATGCGCCATGTCGGTCGATGACGCGATGGCGGGGATGGGGACGTTGGGCAGGAACGTTGGATTGCCGTCGCCCTTGGTGAGCGCGTCGGCGATCTCTGGCTCGCGCGCCCAGATTTTGACGTCACGACCGGCTGCACGTGCGCAAATTGCGAGCGCTGTCCCCCACGCACCGGCTCCTGCGACACCGACCCGCTGGAAAGTCGTTTCGGGTCGGGATATGTCTTCTGAAGATTTCATTGAACGTTCAATGTTCCGGTATAAATAGATCGCATGACGTCAATCTCGAGCGACAAAGCCGATCCGAAGCAGGATCCGCGCGAAGCCATCCTGAAGGCGGCGGCAGAACGTATCCTGCACTATGGATACAACAAGACCACGATGTCGGAGATCGCAGCCGACTGCGGCATGTCTGCTGGGAATATCTATCGATTCTATCCCTCCAAGATCGATATCGCCGAGGCGATGACGCGTGAGTTCGCGAAGAACTCGCGGGCGATCTATGAGGAAGTCATTCGCGATGCGGCGCGGTCTGCGACCCGGAAAATGCGGGACTTTTTCGTAGCAAGGCTGGAGCGGACGTTCCGCGTCTTCTCTGAACATCCCAAGCTGATGGAATTGTCCGAGATCATGGTGCGTGAGCGGCCGGAGTATCTGGCCGAGGAAGCCGCCCAGGAGCGCAAGCAGATCGAGCGGATTCTCGAGGAAGGCCGGATTTCGGGGGATTTCGCCCTGCCGGCCGATCTGAACATCACGGCGGACCTGGTTCAGTGCGCAATGATGAAGTTCCGGATCCCTCAATTGTGGACGACGGAACAGCTCGATGCGCTGCGTCCGGAGCTGGATGGCCTGTTGAACCTTATTTTCACGGGACTTTCTGCGCGTCGCTGAGTTCTGCTCACATGTAGGCTTTCTGGCCTACAGAAGTGTAATCACGATTTTAATCGCCCCTTAGGCGCAATGCGTTAGCAAGCGCAACAAGAAATCGCGAGCCTGTGATCGCACGTGCAGCAGAAATATTGAACATTTAGAGTTTTGTTCATTGCATTCCGATCAGACCTAGGCTACATACAATCCACGGACGGGGACAAAGAGCCCCGCCTGCCAAACCTTCCCCCAGGGGCCGTTAGAGACCCCGGATACAAACGGAGCTGCACATGACCTTCCTCCCCAAGTTCGCTGAAGCGCGCCAGGAACTCCTGACCCTTCTCATCGCCATCCCGGGCTCGCTGCTCGGCACGGCATTCTTCTTCTACCTCCTCGATGGCGCGTCGCGCGTCGTCGCCTAGGTAGGCACAAATCGGGAAGCAGGCCGCCGGAGGACCTCTATCCTCCTCCCCAGGCCCTCTACGGCGCCGCTTCCCGTCACGATTTTCTCTCGGGGCCGAAAGGCCCCCTCGCGCGGAACGATCTCTCTCCTCCCCAATCGTTCTAGACGCTTACTGGCGCCGGTCTCTTCAGAGGCCGGCGCTTTTTTGTGCTCAAGAAGCGGGTTGCGACCTTCTTGCACTTGAGAAGCACTTGCAATTAGTCGGGTGAGCGCGTAGCTCTCGTCGCGTTGCAGCAGCTGACTGCGCCGATGCGAGGCGAGGGGCGGTTGCGGTGAGTTTCGGGCGGGATGCCCACACAGAACCCTCGGCGCGGTCCATTAATCCTCCCCGGATTGCGCCCAATACCTTGGGACGGTTCCAAACAGGAACCGTCCCAATTTTTTTGGGGTCAGGGTCAGGGGTCGAGGCGCCGGGCGCCCGATGAGCAGCGATAGTGATCGCGGAACCACGATTACATTCTCAGCCTGACAAATGTAACGATTGTTTCTAAGAACTACTTGCAATCTCAGTTTCCCCAACGTAGATCGCCGCCTGCAACTGCGAGTTGTTCGCAAGTTTGTGTCAACTTTCACTCCGGGGACTCGGGATGTCAGACCAATTCAAATCCGGCCAGTCGGCCGGGCTCGGCAGCATGCGAACAGGCGCAGCGCTCGCCCTCGTGATGGCGATGGCCGCTGGCGCGCTGCCGGCCCATGCGCAATCCGGCCCCGTTTCGGAAACGGCTTCCACGCCGGCGGATGACAATGACGAGCCGCAGACCCGCGCCTCACAGTCCGCAAATGAAGGCGAGCGGGATCGCGTCTATGTCCTCGGCCGCCGCGTTGTTTCGTCGGTCGCCACGGTCAACGCCGAAGACGTGCCGCAAGTCGTGAACGTCATCGATGGCGAGACGCTGATGGAGCAGGGCGTCGCATCGCTCGAACAGGCGCTGCGCAATGTGCCGGGCATCACCACGCAGATCGGTGAAGGCGGCGTCATGAGCGGAGACCAGTTCTTCATTCGCGGCCTGTCGGCGAAGAACGACGTGTTCACCGACGGCCTGCGCGATTTCGGCGTGTTCACGCGCGACTCGTTCAATTACGGCCAGGTTGAAGTGTTCAAGGGCCCGTCTGCTTCGGCGTTCGGCCGAGGCGCTGCCGGCGGCGGCATCAACACGACGTCCAAGACACCGTTCGCCGACACGGCGGGCAACGCATCGGTTGCGATCGGCGAAGGCCAGTACATGCGCGTCACTGGCGACTGGAACCAGAACATTGGCGACGGCGTCGCGGTTCGCATCGCCGGCATGATCCACGAAAACGAGAATACCGGGCGCAACCAGATCTATTCGGAGCGTTGGGGCGTTGCTCCGTCGATCGCCTTCGGCCTCGGCACGCCGACCACGATCACTGCAGCTTATCTGCACCAGGACGAAGAGAAGCTTCCGGACTACGGCATCCCGACCGCTATCCGCAATGGTTCGACGACCAGCGTTCCGGTTTCCGAGCTGGGCGTTGATCCGAAGAACTATTACGGCTTCGATGCCGACGTCGATAACACCGTGGTGGACACGTTCACGGTTCGCCTGCGTCACGAGATCAACAGCTGGGCGACGCTGACCAGCGACACCAAGTACGGCTATTATCAGCGATACTCGCAATACAGCGCGACGACCTGCAACGCTGCCTGCGGTACGGCGCTTCAGGACGGCAATGCGGCGACGATACCGCTCGCATCGGTTGGCGGTCCGGGCCCGTACGAGCAGGATACGCAAGGCGTGCAAAACATCTCGACGCTGTCGCTGACGGCGCCGCTGGGTGGCCTGCGCAACGAGTTCATGATCGGCTCGGACGTGTCGTGGCAGGACAATGACCGCAACGGTTTTGCCTTCGCCTCCCGCGAAACCACCAAGGACCTGTTGAATCCGCAACTCGGCACGCGGCCGATTGTCGGCGTCGCGCCGACCAGCCTGCGTTACACGGTGGCGAAGGATGTGTCGGTGTTCGTCAGCGACCGTCTGTGGCTGAACGACCAGTGGTCGATCACCGCCGGCGTTCGTCAGGCCTATTACGAGGTCGACCAGACTGCGACCACGCTCAACGGAACGGCCACCTGCAACGGCGCGACGATCGTGGCCGGCGTCGGTTGCCGCACGGGCTCGAAAACAGACTTCCTCACACCGCAAGTAGGCGTGATCTTCGAGCCGGTTGAAGGGCAGAGCTATTACGTTTCGTACTCTTCATCGGCGCGCCCGCCGGGCGTGTCGGTCGCCAACGGCGACACGATTGCAGGCTCGGGCTCGCCCGGCGGCATTGGCACGCAGGATCTCGATCCGGAAGAAAACACGAATATCGAAGCAGGCGCGCGTATCGCCCTGTTCGACAACCGCCTGCAACTGCAGGGCGCGGTGTTCCAGACCAAGAAAGACAACGCGAAAGAGATCGACTCGATCACCAACGCGATCGTCTCTTCTGGCGACGCGCTTGAGCTGACCGGTATCGAACTCGGCGTGGCTGGCGCGATCACGGACCAATGGTCGGTCAACGCCAACTTCACCTATGTCGACGCGGAGATCACCGACAGCACGACAACCGCGAACATCGGCAACAAGACGAACTTTGTGCCGGAAACCGCAGCCAGCTTGTGGACCACCTACAACTTCACGGGCGCCCTGTTGGGTCTCGAAGTTGGCGGCGGCGTCACCTATCAGGACGACGTATTCCTCAACACGGCAAACACGGCTGTTGCCCCGGGCTACACCACGCTCGACGGCCTGATCTCGTACTCGTGGGATCGCTTCCGCGTGGCGCTGAACGGCTACAACCTGAGCGATGAAACCTACTACGCGCAGGTGCACGGCAACCGGGTCACGCCGGGACAGGGCCGCACCTTCATCGCGAGCCTCAGCGTCGTTTACTGATCGACCCATCTGCAAAAATGCCAGGGGACGGGCCTTCCGGTCCGTCCCTTCTTTTTTATAGGAGCGCCTGTTAGGTACCGCGAATGCTGGTGAAGATCGAAAACGTGTTGTCGAAGGCCGAGGTGGCGCAGTGCCGCGCCGTGCTCGAAGGCACGCAGTGGGTGGACGGCAAGATCACCGCCGGCGCGCAGTCAGCGTTGGCCAAGCACAATCTGCAGGTGCCAGAAGATGCTCCGCAGGCGAGGGCGCTGCAGGATGTGATCCTGCGTGCGCTCGGCCGGAGCCAGGGCTTCAATTCGGCGGCTGTGCCGTTCCGTGTGTTTCCGCCGCTGTTCAATCGCTATGACGTGGGCATGAAGTTTGGCGCCCATGTCGACAATGCGATCCGCTTTATCGCTGGGCCGAATATTCGCGTGCGCACCGACTTGTCGGCGACACTCTTCCTGACTGAGCCTGAAGACTATGATGGCGGCGAGCTGGTGATCGAAGACACGTATGGCTCGCAGAGCATCAAGTTCGCTGCTGGCGACATGGTGCTTTATCCGGCGACCAGCTTGCATCGCGTCGAGGAGATCACGCGCGGGTCGCGCTGGGCGTCGTTCTTCTGGATCCAGTCGATGGTGAAGGATGATGGCGGGCGGGCGCTGCTCTATCAACTCGACCAGTCGATCATAAAGACGCGCACGGAGCTGGGCGACAAGCACGACGCGGTGCTTGGGCTGACGGCGGTCTATCACAACCTCCTGCGGAAGTGGGCGGAGGTCTGATCTCGTCGGCTCGACCGTAAAGCGATCAAAGGGCGTGCAGGGCGCACGTGGCTTTATCACGCGGCCAAAATGCTCGGATATTTGTGTTGTTATGCGCGACTGTGTTGCATTTGCAGGTTATGGGTCGCCGAAACTGCGTTTGTTTCGGGGTCTGTCGCCATGGATATGCAAGTTGATGCGGGCCGCGCGGCCGCGGTGAAGCCGGTGCGCAAGCGGCCGCCGGGCGTGTTGCTGTTCCTGCCTCGCTTTGCGAACCGGACGGAGGTCGTCCAGTGGCTGAAGCGCATTCATGCGTGGACGGGCTTCTGGGGCGCGCTGGCGTTTCTGGTGCTTGGGACCAGCGGGCTGCTGCTCAATCACCGCTCCGTGCTGAAGATCGACACAGGCGCGCCGCGCGAGGTGATGGAGGCGAGCGTTGCGGTTGATCCTGCGCTGATCAAGTCGCCGGAGGATCTGGGCAAGTGGGCTCAGGCGGAATTCGGCACGTCGCTGGAGCCGCGCGCGCCGCGTGTCGAAGCGCCGCCGCCGGGACGCGTCGAGCTGATGGGCAAGAATATCGAGGAAGCCGTCGTCTGGAAGCAGTCGTTCAACGGAACGAATGGCGTGCTGAATGTCGAATACACGCCGGGCTCGGCGGCGGTAAAGGCGACGAAGACGGAGCAGAATTTCTTTGGCGTGATGAAGAACATGCACAAGGGCTCGGGCATGAGCTGGGCGTGGATATTGTTCATCGACACGATGGCGGGCGGGCTGATCGCGATGGCGCTGACGGGCGCGCTGTTGTGGAGCCGCCTGCACGGGCCGCGTCTGGCCGCGATCGGGATCGTGGTGGCGAGCCTGGTGCTGGCCGTGTTCGCGGGGATGCCGGGGGTGGTCTAGCGGCTACTGCACCCGCTCGGCCGTGACGCCTTTGGCGGCGAGCATGGCGATGACGCTTTCGGGGCCGATCAGGTGGCCGGCGCCGACGGCGATGAAGGTGGTGCCTGAGCCCTGCAGCATCTGTTCGATCTGCGCCACCCAGTTGGCGTTGCGGCTGACGAGCAGGGCGTCGTAGAGGTCGGGCTCTTCGGTCTTCATCTCGGTGACGAAGAGGTCTTCCATGCCGGCGAGATCGGCGGTTGACCATTGCTGGACCATCTTGTCGAGCTCGGTCGAGGCGTCCTGGTATTCCTCCATCGTCTCGCGGAGATAGCGGAGCTCCTGGTCAGGGGTCATGCCGGCGAAGACCTTGATCTGCTGCTCGGCTGTCTCGAGGCCCTTGGGCGTGATGTTCCGCTCACGGAAGATCGCTTCGATCTTGCTGTCGACGCCGGAGGAGGGGTCGTAGCCGGCGCGGGTCATGGCGGCGGTGGAGATGGTGAGGGCGGCGAACCACGGGCGGAAGACTTCGAGCTGGCTGGCGGAGAGGCCGGCGAGGCGGGCGGCGTCGTCGAGCGTCTTGAGCTCGTCCTTGGTCAGCTTGCGGGAGAGCTTTTCGGCCGGGGCGAGGCCGTAGCGCGAGACCAGCACCATCATTTCGGACTGCATGGCGGCGGCGTTCGTGGTGGGCAGTTCGAGCCAGACTTCGCTGGATTCGGCGATGGCGGCGTCGAGCTTTTCGGTGCGCCATTCCGTCTCCGGCTTCAGCAGGTGGATGGTGCCGAGCAGGTAGATGGTCGAGTCAGCGTCGCGCACGACCCAGAAGGCGGGTTGGGCGAAGGCGGGCGCGCCGGAGGCTGCCAGAACAAGGGCGGCCAGGGCCACGACTGGTCTGGCGCAAAGATGTCCGATGCTGGCGAACCAGGTCATTGCTAACTCCCCAACAGGCGGGATCCCCATTCCCCTTGAGGTCCAAACTAGCACGCGGAGGGGAGTGCGCCAGCGTGCGCGGCAGCAGGATCGCTTGCGAGCCAGCGGCGTGGGGCTATAAGCGCGCCATCCGCTGCTCGTCCTGCCCGGGAGTTGACCATGGCCGCCCCCAAAACCGCGCCGAAAAAGGTTGTCCTCGCCTATTCTGGCGGTCTCGACACCTCGATCATCCTGAAATGGCTGCAGACGGAATACGGTTGCGAAGTCGTCACATTCACGGCTGACCTCGGCCAGGGCGAGGAGCTGGAGCCTGCGCGCAAGAAGGCGCAGCTGATGGGGATCAAGCCCGAGAACATCTACATCGAGGATGTGCGCGAGGAATTCGTGCGCGACTTCGTCTTCCCGATGTTCCGCGCCAACGCCCAGTATGAAGGCCTGTACCTGCTCGGCACGTCGATCGCGCGCCCGCTGATCGCCAAGCGTCTGGTCGAGATCGCACGGGAAACCGGCGCGGATGCGATCGCGCACGGCGCCACCGGCAAGGGCAACGACCAGGTTCGTTTCGAACTGTCCGCCTACGCCCTGAACCCGAACATCAAGGTGATCGCGCCGTGGCGGACTTGGGATTTCAAGTCGCGCACCGACCTGATCGAATTCGCCGAGAAGCACCAGATTCCGGTCGCCAAGGACAAGCGTGGCGAGGCCCCGTTCTCGGTTGACGCCAACCTGCTGCACTCGTCCTCGGAAGGCAAAGTGCTGGAAGATCCGGCTGTCGAGCCGCCGCCCTACGTGTTCATGCGCACGATTTCGCCGATGGAAGCGCCCGATACGCCGACCGAGATCGAGATCGGTTTCGAGCGCGGCGACGCGGTGTCGATCAATGGCAAGAAGCTGTCGGGCGCGACGCTGCTCGCCCAGCTGAACGATCTCGGCCGTGACAACGGCATTGGCCGTCTTGACCTGGTCGAGAACCGCTTCGTCGGCATGAAGTCGCGCGGCGTGTACGAGACGCCGGGCGGCACGATCCTGCTGCAGGCTCACCGCGCGATCGAGTCGATCACGCTGGATCGCGGCGCAGGCCACCTCAAGGACGAGTTGATGCCGCGCTATGCGGAGCTCATCTATAACGGATTCTGGTTCGCGCCGGAGCGCGAGATGCTGCAGGCTGCGATCGACAAGAGCCAGGAGAACGTCACCGGCACGGTCACGCTCAAGCTCTACAAGGGCAACGTCATCGTGACGGGCCGGGCCTCGCCGAACTCGCTGTACTCTGCCGCGCACGTCACCTTCGAGGACGATGCCGGCGCGTACGATCAGAAGGACGCCGAAGGCTTTATTCGCCTGAACGCGCTCCGCCTGCGCCTGCTCGGCCAGAACAAGGCTCGCTAGGGCAAACCCCGATCATTTGACCTTTCCGCGGTGTAATACCCGGAAAAGAACCAAAATTGTGATCGGCCCAGGTGTATGCCCGGGGTTGGCAGGCAGGGCCCAAAAGTTAATCATGCTATCGGCACATCTGTGCTAGTGATTCCCTATTGGGGCGAGGGCTGACCCTCGCAGGGCTTTTGGGTTGCGGTGATGGAGACGCCTCCGATCCCCCGGGAAAACGGCGAAGGTCCGGCGATGTCCGGGGCCAACCCTGATGTTACGTCGTCTTCCGATGCATCTCCCGCTCTGAAGCCTGCCGCCGACTGGATCTGCGTTGCGGCTGCTCGCAACGTGCTGATCGTCGACGACAATGACCGCCACCTCGACATTCTCAGCACCATCCTGACCAGCGTCGGCCATGACGTCGAAACCTGCGGCTCGGGCGCCGAAGCGCTGCGCCGGCTCGACATGCGCCACTACGACGTGGTGGTGCTGGATCTCGTCATGCCGGAAGTGAACGGGCTCGTGGTTGCCCAACAGATCCGCACGATGATGCTGAACAAGCACACGCCGGTGATCGTCTGCACGGCGAACATGACAATCGCGCGCCGGCAACTTGCCGACGTTAAGGGGGTGACGGCCATTATCGGGAAGCCTATCGATACAGCGAACCTTATTCTCGCTGTGGCGCGGGCGCCCGTGCGGGAGAGGCAACAGCGGCGGTCGGATCAGATCCGCATCTGAGTATTGGTCGGGGAATGACTAAGGGCATTGACGCAAGCGAACAGCAGCGGCTCGAAGCGCTGCTGGAGCTGGACCTTCTTGATGGCGGTCCATTCGTCGACATTGACCGGCTTGTGAACCTGGCGGTCGAAATCTGCGGCGGGAACCTTGCCGCCTTCACGGTTCATGACGCCCGCTACGCCTATCAGATTTCGACAAGCTGGGGTGAGTCCGACACCATCCTGAAGGCCGAGTGCATGTGCTCGCCCGCGCTCGAGACCAACACCACAATCCACACGCCGGATGCACGGGTCGACGAGCGGTTGGCGAAAACGCGTTTCGTGACGCAAGCGCCCCACGTGCGCAGCTTTATCAGCGTCCCCGTAGGCGCAGAGGCGGATCGTCCTATCGGCGTGCTCGCAGTGGGCGACACAGAGCCGGGCCGCTTCAGCCAGCGCGATGTCATTCGATTGGAGAAGGTGGCGGAACTGCTCAATGCGTTTCTCCTGCAGAGGCGCACGGCGATCCGCGCCACGCGCGCGGCGGAAAAGACGGGCGCAGAGCGGCAGCGGCAGAACCTCTACGAGCTGATCTTCGAAGCCATCCAGGAAGGCGTGAATGTTCATACGCCTGCGGGTGAAGTCGTAGAGATGAATGCGGCCTGCCTGCGTATTCTCGGGCTCACGCGCGATGAGTTGCAGGGCAGGGCTTTCACCGATCCACGCTGGCGCACCTTCAAGGGCGACGGCACGTCCTTTGGCTGGGAAGAGTATCCCGTCAACATCACGCTGAAGACCGGAGTGTCGCTGCAGAACGTGCCGATGGGCATCGAGCTGCCATCCGGCGAGGTCCGCTGGATCACGATAAACTCCGTACCGCTGCACAATAGCGAGACAGGCGAAGTCGAGCACGCCGTGGTGACGATGAAGGACATCACGGCGCAGCATCAGGCCGAGCTGCGGCTCAACGCCAAGAACATGGAACTGGCGATGGCGCTGGAGGAGGCCGAGAAGGCCAACCGCGTGAAGACGGACTTCATGGGCGTGATGAGCCACGAGTTGCGCACGCCGATGAACGCCGTCCTGAGTTGCGCAAACCTGCTGACGCAATCGCGCCTCGATCCGATGCAGAGGCGCACGCTTGGCGTGCTGGAAGATGCAGGCCGCCAGATGCTGGCGTTGCTCAACGATCTGCTCGACCTTTCGAGCCTGAATGCCGACAAGGTTCGCATTGATCCGCAGCCCGTTCAGCTTGTGCGGCTGATCGAGGATGCGGCGGTCATCTGGTCATCGGACGTGCGGGCCAAAGGCCTGACGCTGTCGGTGATGATCGACCCCGCGCTGCGCGCGTTGCGCATGGCCGACTCGGCGCGGCTGCTGCAGATCATCGGCAACCTGATGGCGAATGCGATCAAGTTCACGTCTGAAGGCGGCATCACCATCCAGGCCTGGCCGGAGCGGGTGAAGGGCGGGGCGGACCGCATCGCGATCGAAGTCGAGGATACGGGGCCGGGCGTGCCGCTCGAAGCGGTCGAGCGGATCTTCTCGGCGTTCGAGCAGGTCGATGTGTCGACGCGGCGGCGCCATGGCGGCCTGGGACTGGGCCTGCATGTTGCGCGCAGGTTGGCCAATGCGATGGGCGGCGACATTACGCTCGAGACCGAGCAGGGTGAGGGATCGCGCTTCACCGTCCGGGTCGAGGCGCCGCTGGTCGATCAGGCAACGGCGCAGGCGGCCCTGGCGACCGAGAATAACGCGATGGAGGCCGCCGGCCCGCGCGATGTGCTGTGCGTCGACGACAATCCGCGCAACCTGTTCGTCATCGGCGCCATGCTGCGGGCGGCCGGTCACAGCGCCACGGAATGCGCCTCGGGCGCCGAGGCGCTGGATATCCTGGCCAAGCGGAAGTTCGACGTGATCATGCTGGACATGGTCATGCCCGAGATGGACGGGCTGGAAACGCTGTCCCGTCTTCGGACAGGAGGCGGGCTCAATTCCCAGACCCCGGTGATTGCCTGCACGGCGAATGTGCTGCCGGATCAGGTGGCCAGCTACCGTCTGGCCGGTACGGTGGGGGTTCTGGCCAAGCCCATCGATCCAAGGGCCATGCTGCAGGCCGTTTCGGCGGCGGCGTGAAGCGCAATTAACCCGCGGGACGCCCAAAGCCGCGTGATTTAGGCGCGGGGCTGCTGGTTAACCTTGCGATTGTTTCCGGCCCCGATAATGCAAGCGCCGCAGGGTAAGAACGGGACGCTCCCAGCCCTGCACACCAGCCTGGACTCAAGGACGACATATGGACCTCTCAAAGATCTCCATCGGACCCAACCCGCCGAACGACGTGCACGTCGTCGTCGAAGTCCCGCTGGGCGGCGAGCCGATCAAGTACGAGATCGACAAGGATTCGGGCGCGATGTTCGTCGACCGCTTCCTGTACACGCCGATGCGCTATCCGTGTAACTACGGTTTCATTCCGCACACGCTGTCGCTGGATGGCGATCCGATCGACGTGATGGTTGTCGGCAACCGCGCGCTGGTTCCGGGCTGCGTTATCCGCGTGGCGCCGGTTGGCGTGCTGATGATGACGGACGACAAGGGCCAGGACGAGAAGATCCTCGCCGTGCCGCATCCGAAGCTGACGCGCTACTACGAGAAGGTGAAGCACTATAACGATCTGCCCGAGATCGTGGTCGAGCGCATCGTGCACTTCTTCGAGCACTACAAGGATCTCGAGCCCGGCAAGTGGGTGAAGATCGAAGGCCTGCACGGCCCCGAGCGCGCACGCGAGCTGATCCTCGAATCGATCGAGCGCGCGAAGTCGAGCGGCAAGTAGGCGTCAGTGCCCGGCGAATATGACCGGGTACAGCGTCGCCACGAGCGTCACGGCCATCGTCACGTTGAAGATGCGCAGTTTGAGCGGGTCGCTCAGGAAGCGGCGCAGCTGCATGCCCAGCAGCGTCCATGAGCTGACGGTGGGCAGGTTGATTGCGCCGAACACGCCGGCGACGATAAGCAGGCTCACGAACGGATCGGCGGGCAGCGTGTAGGCGGAGACGGCGGTCAGCGCCATCGTCCACGCCTTGGGGTTCACCCACTGGAACAGCGCTGCCTGGATGAAGGTCATCGGCTTGGCGCTCGCCTCGACGCCGGCCTTGGAGCCGGGGGGCGGCGAGGTCGCAATCTTCCAGGCTAGCCACAGCAGATAGGCGCAGCTCGCATATTTCAGGATCAGGTGCGCGACCGGGTAGAGTTCGAAGATCTTCGCGAGACCTGCGCCCACCAGCACGATCATCAGCGTGAAGCCGACCGACACGCCCAGCATATGCGGGATCGAGCGCACGAAGCCGAAATTCGTGCCCGACGTCATGAGCATCAGGTTGTTCGGCCCCGGCGTGATCGAGGACACGAAGGCGAAGGCGATAAGCGCCGTGAAGAGTTCTGCGGTCAACATTCCGCAAGATTGCGCGGTTTTGCACCGAATGTGCTTGCGTTGTGCGGCTTGGGCGCGCCATTTTCACAACTGATGACGAAGATGGACGAGATAAACCGCAGAATATTGCGCGAGCTGTCGCTGGATGGCCGCATCACCAATGCGGAGCTGGCGCAGAAGGTGGGGCTATCGGCGTCGGCATGCCTGCGTCGCGTCCAGGAGCTGGAGAAGGGCGGGGTGATCGCCGGCTACCGCGCCGTGGTGAACCGTACGGCGATGGGCTCTGGCTTCATCGCCTATGTGGCGGTTGGGTTGTCGGAGCATCACAAGCGCAACCAGCGCAATTTCGAGAAGGCGATGGCGGCGGCGCCGCAAGTCCGCGAATGCCACAACGTGACGGGCGCGATCGAATACATCCTGCGCGTCGAGGTCGAGGATCTGGTCGCCTACAAGCACTTCCATACCGAAGTGCTGGGGCAGGTGCCGGAGGTGGCGTCGATCACGAGCTACATCGTGATGGGCTCGCCGAAAGACGAGCGGGCGTAACCTTCCGCACCGTCACGCCATGCATCATTCGACACGCTCGCGTTTCCGTGCGTGCAGCACACGCGCATCGGTGGAAGTTGCGGGCGGATCTTCACGGGGCTGCAACGCGAGAGCCGGACAGATCGCAGCTAAAGGCGCCATCTCCGCTTTGCGCGGAGCGGCGTGATTGCTTATTCTGCGACGACGTTATGGGGAACAATCAACATGAAATACGCAACTGCTCTGGCCAAGCTTGGCCTTGGCCTCGTCTCAGCCGCTGCGCTCGCAGTGCTGCCGTCGGCAAGCGCGCAACCCGCTGCAAAAGGTTCGGCGGGAACGCTGACGGTCACCTACGAGATTTCAGGCACGGGCGTTGATCGTCCGTCGTCCAAAGAGAAGAACGTCACCTGGACGGTGAAGAACAAGTTCGAAGTGTCGGGCAAGCTCACGGCCAAGGAAGCTACCGGCTTCCCGGCCTTGCTCGCCAAGGACGCAGCCGGCGTCGCCGCTGACGACAAACGCATGGCCGCGGCCGGTCAGGCGCAGAAGGACATGGCGCCTATGATGGATCAGGCTGCCAAGATCATGGAGCAGTGCGGCGACGACGAAGACTGCATGATGAAAGCTGCGATGAAGATGGCGCAGGGCGTGGACATGAACTCCGCGCAGATGAAGTCGGCCAAGGCAAACATCGGTGCGGCGTCCGTAATGCCCGGCCCGCGTTACCAGATCTTCGAGGGCAAGTCGGTGACGGGAACGTTCACGATCGACGAGCAATCCCACGAAGCCTATTTCGACGCCGCCTGCAGCTTCAAGAATGAAGCGACCTGCGCGATCGACACGACCGTGAAGGGCAAGGGCCCGCTGCTCGACGCCAGCGGCAAGCCGACGATCGAGAACCTGCTGATGGGTGAAATCGATCACCAGGCTGGCGATCTCGTCCTCCTCCTGCCGATGCCGGGCTTCGCCAAGGCGACCAAGACGGCGACGACCCAGAAGGGCGGCCCGCAGGTTAGCGAAGTGCGGCGCGCGGTCTCCTGGCAGGGCGGTATCGACAAGGTCCGCCTCGAAGCCAAGTGCGGCGCATGCAAATCCGCCAGCGGTGTGATCACCCGGGACATCCCGGACGAACTGCTCGGCCGCAAGGCCACGCTGAAGATCAGCTGGACGTTCACGCGCTAGTCCTAAGCTAGACTGAAAATCGAAAAGGGCTCCGGCGCAAACCGGAGCCCTTTTTGTTTGTGCTGTCGTGACAGACAGGCGGCTAGGCCAGCTTCTTCACATACTCGGATTTGAGCTTCATCGCGCCGAAGCCATCGATCTTGCAGTCGATGTCGTGGTCTTCATCGACGAGGCGGATGTTCTTGACCTTGGTGCCCTGCTTCACGACGCCGGAGCCGCCCTTGAGCTTCAGGTCCTTGATGACGCTGACCGTATCGCCGTCCTGCAGGACATTGCCGTTCGCATCCTTGTAGATGCGCGCCGTCTCGCCAGCGGGCGCTGCGGCCGACCATTCATGTGCGCATTCCGGGCAAACGAGTGTCGCGCCGTCCTCATAGGTGAGGACGGACTGACAGCTCGGGCAGGGCGGCAGTTCGCTCAATAAGCCTACGCGTCGACCGATGCGCGCGAGAAGCGCTTGCGGTCGTTCGGGTCGAGGTGGACCTTGCGGAGACGGATGTTCTCCGGCGTCACTTCAACCAGCTCGTCGTCCTGGATGTAGGCGAGGGCTTTTTCCAGCGTCATGCGGATCGGCGTGGTGAGGCGCACCGCTTCATCCGTGCCCGAGGCGCGGACGTTGGTGAGCTTCTTGCCCTTCAGCACGTTCACTTCGAGGTCGTTGCCGCGCGTGTGCTCGCCGATGATCATGCCTTCATAGACCTTGATGCCAACCTCGATCATCATCGGGCCGCGGTCTTCGAGGTTCCACATCGCGAAGGCGACGGATTCGCCCGCGCCGTTCGAGATCAGCACGCCGGTGTGACGGCCTTTGATCTCGCCCTTGTGCGGGGCGTAGGAGTGGAACAGGCGGTTCATCACGGCCGTGCCGCGCGTATCCGACAGAAGTTCGCCCTGATAGCCGATCAGGCCGCGCGTCGGCGCGTGGAACACCAGGCGGGTACGGCCGGCGCTGGACGGGCGCATTTCGAGCAGGTCAGCGCGGCGCTCGGAGAGCTTCTGCACGACGACGCCTGAATGCTCGTCATCAACGTCGATCACGACTTCCTCGATCGGCTCAAGCGTTTCGCCGGTCGCCGGGTCTTTCTGCATCACGACCTTCGGACGCGACACGCCAAGCTCGAAGCCTTCGCGGCGCATGGTTTCGATCAGCACGGCGAGCTGGAGTTCGCCGCGGCCGGCGACTTCGAACGCGTCGGTGTCGGCAGCGCGCGAGATCTTCAGCGCGACGTTGCCTTCGGCTTCACGCTGCAGGCGGTCCCAGATCACGCGGCTGGTGACTTTCTTGCCTTCGGTGCCGGCGAGCGGCGAGTCGTTGACGCGGAAGGTCATCGCCAGGGTCGGCGGATCGATCGGCTGGGCTTCCATCGCGGTGTCGACCGACGGATCGCAGACGGTGTCGGCGACGGTGGCTTTGGTCAGGCCGGCGATCGAGACGATGTCGCCTGCAACACCTTCATCGATCGGCGCGCGGGTGAGGCCGCGGAAGGCGAGAATTTTGGAGACGCGGGCGTTCTCGATCAGCGAGCCGTCACGCGCGAGGACCTTCACGGCCTGGTTCGGCTTCACCGAGCCGGCGACGACGCGGCCGGTCAGGATGCGGCCGAGGAACGGGTCGGAGCCGATCGTGGTGCCGAGCAGGCGGAACGGGCCCGGCTCAACGGTCGGCGGCGGAACGTGAGCCAGCACGGTCTCGAACAGCGCGGTCATGTTGTCGGTCTTGACCGTCGGGTCCTTGCTCATCCAGCCGTTCTTGGCTGAACCGTAGATGATCGGGAAATCGAGCTGTTCGTCGGTGGCGTCGAGGTTGGCGAACAGGTCGAAGACCTCGTTGATCACCTCGTTGTGGCGCTCTTCCGGCTTGTCGATCTTGTTGACGCAGACGATCGGGCGGAGGCCGAGTTTCAGCGCCTTCGACACCACGAACTTGGTTTGCGGCATCGGGCCTTCAGCGGCGTCGACCAGCACGATTGCGCCATCGACCATGTTCAGGATGCGCTCCACTTCGCCGCCGAAGTCGGCGTGTCCGGGCGTGTCGACGATGTTGATGCGATAATCGCCCCAGACGACCGAGGTGGCTTTCGCCAGGATGGTGATGCCGCGCTCACGCTCCTGATCGTTCGAGTCCATCATCCGTTCGGACGTCTTCTCGTTCTCCCGGAAGAGGCCGGACTGCTTCAGCAGGCAGTCGACGAGCGTCGTCTTGCCGTGGTCGACGTGGGCGATGATGGCGATGTTGCGCAGTTGCATGGTCGGGTTCTTTGCCGGGGAGGTCTGAATTGTGCGCCGCAATACAGGGGTTTTGTGAAGAAAGCGAGCATCCCGGGCGCCGCATGACAGCTGGATAGGGTTACTGCCTGAAAATGCCTGTTTTTAAGGGAAAAAGCCGTCAACCGACCGTTACGGAACGCTCATTCAACCGGCACGTTAGCTCGCCGGGTGGCTGGGACCTGCGTTGCGCGAGGAGGCTACCCCATGAGCTACATTACCCGGCGGCTGGCCCCCGAAGAGGAAATCGTCGCCGAGGGGGAGTATCACTGGTTCCAGAAAACCTGGCCGTGGCTGGCGCTTCTGGTGCTCGGGATCATCGGGATCGGCATCATCATCTGGGCAGTGGCGCTGACGCGGATGGCGACGACGCGCTGGGCGGTGACCAACCGGCGGGTGCTGCTGAAGCGCGGGTTCTGGAATGTGCATGTCGATGAACTGACCCTGCCGTCCATCGAAGGGGCGGAAGTCGACCAGTCGATCATCGGGCGCATTTTCGGCTTCGGGAAGCTGAAGCTGAAAGGGCGGGGCGAGACCGTGCTGGACTTCCCCAGCATGGCGCACCCCAACCGCTTCCGCGCCGCGATCGAGGAAGCGCGTATGCGCGCCGAAGTTCAGCCGGTCGTGGTGGAGCAAGTTGCGCCGCCGGCGCCGGTGAACGAGACGCGTGGCGAGCGCAAGCGCCGCCTGAAAGCCGAGCGGCATGAGGAGCGCCGACATCCGCACTAGTTGCTGATCCGCCGGGACTGGCCGTAAATTCGCATTGAACTCGCGGGGGAATGCGATGCGCCATCTGCTTGCAATAGCGCTGCTCGGTCTTACACCGGGATGCGTAAGCGTTTCGGAGACAACGCGGCCCGCAGCACCTGCCTGCCAAGTCGGCGAGCCGATGGTCGAGACGATGCTGTTCCTCGGTCTCGCGCGTCCGGGTGGATTAGTATCGCGCTTCGAGTTCAACTCGTTCGTCGAGCGCGAAGTCGCGCCGCGCTGGAAGGAAGGCTTCACCATCCTCGAGGGGCAGGGAATGTGGCTGTCCGAGCAGCGCAACATCACCGAACGCGAACCTTCGCGCGTGCTGGTTCGTATCCATGATGGCAGCGCTGCTGCTTCCGCCGGCATCGAAGCGATCCGCAACGCCTACGTCAAAGCGTTCGAACAAGATGCGGTGCTGCGCACCGATCGTTCGACATGCGCTGATTTCCAGCGCTAGCCCGGGAAGAGCTGCAGGCCGATCTCTTCCACCATGCCCGGCGCACCGCCTTCACTCGGATGGAGTGCGAGGCAGAGCTGGCTCTCCATGCCCTGCGGATAACAGAACATGTTGATGTTCTCCTTGCGCAGCGCCTCGTAGGCGTCCTTCTCCATGTTCGGCATGAAGGGGAATTCCGCACGCTTGGGCTGGCCTTCGGTTTCTTCCCAGGGCGGCAGCGTGCCGGTGAGATCAGCGGGAAGATTATTCGGACCCGCCCATTCGTTGAGCCCGGTCTGCATCATCTCCGGCGTCTTCGCGTCGTTGAGCGAGAAGAGGAATTGCGTGGAGCCCGCCCACGCATAGATCGGCAGGTTGTCGCTGCCGTAGACGGCAAGCGTCACGACAGCCGCTTCGCACGTGTCGCCCGAGGTCCAGGCTTTGACGCGATAGCCATTGGCGCCCCAGGCCTTCTCGACCCTTGCGGCACAGCCATCGGCGGCGGCAGCCGCAGCGGCGGTTTCAGTCGCGGGCGCGGTGGCTGCGGGCGGCGTTTGCGGCTGGCAGGCGGTCAACAGGAAGAATGCGCTGGCGATGGCCAGACCGGCTGACGTCGATGTTTTCTGGTGGATCATCTCTCTAGCTCCCCGGAAGCGTTCCCCGCTTGTCCGGCATAGGTCGGCAATCCGTGCACAAACTCAATAGGCTCGAACGCAATCCGGCCAGTGGCGGGGAGAAGGTCGCCACTGGCCGGTTGTGGATCTCGCCTTGCTAGTCCCTGCCAGCGGATCCGGGCGTCCCCCGGGCGCCGTTAGCCCTAGCGGTTGGTGCGTTGCGTCGAACCGCTCGAACCGTTGTTGCGCTGCTTCACTTCTTCTTCCTTCGCAGCGGCGCGGTCCTCAGCGTTCCATTCCACCGACGGCGCGGCGCCGGTGGCGTAGTCGCGCGATTTCTGCGCAAGGCGGTTCATCGAGTCCGATAGCTGATCCTTCGATACAGCCATGTTGCGCGACGCCGTCTGGCCGACACCCGTGGCGTCATCGAAGTTCGAGAACTCCGTGCCGAGGAACACGACTTCCCAGCCCTTGGCGCGCACGCGATCAAGTGCAGCTTTCGCCGAAGCCTTGGTCATTTCCTTCGACGAGTTTTCCTCGCCATCCGTCATGATGACGATCACGGCTTTCTCCGGCTTGTCCTTCTCGGCGAGCGAGACCATGCGGCCGATCGCGTCGTACAGGGGCGTCATGCCGCGCGGAGAAATCTCTTTGCTGGTCACATCATTCCAGTTGCTGGCGTTGATGTCCTTCCGCAGCACATCGAACTGCAGGCCATCCTGCGCATCGAACGCGGCGAGCGTGATGTCAGCATTCACGCGCGGGCCGCCATCCAGCGTGGCGAGGCCATCGGCATAGGCGTTCACCGAGGAGAGCGCTTCCGCCCAGATCGGCTCCATCGAGCCGGTGCGATCGAGCAGGATGTAGGAATGCACTTCCGGCGCGCGCGTCGGCTTGGCGAGCGCGGTGGTGGCGCCAACGCTTGCAACGGCGGCGAGGGCGAGAATGGCGGCGAGTGCGGTGCGCGTTTTCATGTGAGTCCCCAACGTGGTGATGATTAGTGCGGGATGACGCTCGCGGCGATTTCAACGCCGTGGCTTGCTGCGATCGGGCCTGGCTCAGACTGGAAGGGAAGGGGTGCGCCGAATGCGGCGAAGGTGATGCCGCAGACCAGCAGCGACATGAGCATAAGGCGGATAGACGTTCGCATAGCCGGTCCCCTTTCCCGCGGGGCTCAGGCTGTTTGTCCCGCGATGTACAGGTTGTCGCACCCGATCATGGCCGCCGAACGGCGCGAATTGGGGCGAAACGGGGTTTAGTGGCGATGCTTTTGCGTCGGGGCCGTTCTAGGCCGCCATGGGCGCGCCATCCGGCGTCGTGAGGTTCAGCCAGAGAACCAGAGCAATCACAGCGGTGTAGAGCAGCAGCGACAGGAACGCCGTCCACACCCCGCCCTTGGCCAGAGAGTGCGCCGCGGCGAGGTTCTTCTCCTCCTCCGCATTGCCCGTCGTCATCACCAGCAGGCCGACGACCAGCAGTACGAAGCCATAGGACGCCAGATAAATCTGATCGAGCATCAGCAGGTAGCCGACATCCGGCAGAGCGCCCTGCGCGCTGAACTGCAACGCGACCAGCGTCAGCAGCGCGGTAATCGCAAGGCCGATGCGGGCCTCCGTGTGCTCCGGCTTCAGAAGCAGCGCCGCCGCCGCAACCAGCACAACGATGAACACCGGCAGCAGAGACTTCGTGATGCCGGAGATTACTGGCCGCGAGATCGGGATCGAGATGATGGCGCGCGAATACGTCTCCGGCTCGCTCATCGTCGTGTCGCCGAAATTGGTCGGGTACGGACGATTGCGTACTTCGATCTTCGGCGCGCCGAGCACGAAGCCCGGCAGTTCGATCGCCGGGTTCATCGTCACCTGGTCAACCGAATAGACAAGGCGCGAGGCGTTGTATTCCTGATCCTCGATCTCGATCGTCAGGTTGTGTGCATCGAACGGATAGTTGCGAACCGAGAACTTCGCCGCGAACGGACCCTGATGGCGGAACACCTGATACTGCGTGCCATCCGGCTGGTTCACGGGCTCGGGGTAGATGTCGGTCTGCACGTGATCGTCCGGCGCGAACATGTTCATCCATTCGAACGTCGACCCCGGCACGATCTGCGGATCGGTATCGCGGAACCACAAATAGACGTCCGCCACGAACGAATAGTCGTGCAAGTCGATCTGCTGGATGTCGTTGATGTACATGCCGACCTTCACCTCGGCCGGCGCAGAAGGCGCAGTCACAGGCGTCGGGGCAGGGGCGATGGGAGCAGGCGCAACTGGATCTTGCGCAAGCGCAGGGGCAGCCAGGAACAACACGGCCACAGCCATGGCCAGGAAACGCTTCACTGCCTGCATCGGTAACTCCCCCGCACTGCCACTAGGAATGCGCGACCTTGATGGTGGGGTCCGCACGGTATGGCAAGGGCGCCAAACCATGCCCGATCCGCCATGGCAGATTTCGCGGGATTGCAGCGCGCCGCGCGCGGGTGTTTGTTGCGCTTCGGGGACAAGAGCGGTCGGCAGGGAGATCAGGCCATGAAGCTCGAAGGCGGATGCTATTGCGGCGCGGTGCGCTATGAGGCGCAGGGCGACCCCATCCTGAAAGCACAATGTCATTGCAGGGCATGCCAGCACATCACCGGCGGCGCGCCGAACTACTTCATGCTGATGCCCGTGCCCGGTTTCCGATGGACCAAGGGCGAGCCGAAATCCTTCTCCCGTCCCGATCTCGACAACGCCGTCACGCGCTTCTTCTGCGCCACATGTGGCACGCACATGACAACGCGCCGCCCCGGCCTCGAGGCGGTGATCCTCAAGATCGGCACGCTGGATCATCCGGCAGACTATGGCGGCCCGGCGATCGCCATCTTCACCGAGGACAAGCAGCCCTTCCACGTCGTACCGCCCGGCGTGCACGAGTTCGAGAAGCTGCCGCCTCAAAGGTGATCGGGGAGCGGTAGGAAAATTGAACGGCTTGGCCTAACAAGGCGCCTCGGCAGTTTCACGAGGTGAACCATGGCTCTGTTGGTGTTGAGCGTTGCGGGAAGCGACCGGCCCGGCCTCACGAAGGCGCTGGCGGCGGCTGTGCTGTCGGCTGGCGGCAACTGGCTGCAGAGCCACCTCTCGCGCCTGGGCGGCCTCTATGTCGGCTCAGTGCTGGTCGAGCTTGACCAGACCAAGGTCGAAGCCCTCCGCGCCGCCGTGTCCGCCGTCGATGCGGCCGGCCTCGAAGTGCGCATCGCCCCGGCGGACGAGACCGTGCCCTCTGGCGAGACGCTGGAATTCTCCCTCGTCGGCCAGGACCGCCCCGGCATCGTCAACCAGGTGACCGCCGCCGTCAGCCAGCTCGGCGCCAACATCGAAACCTTCGAAACCTGGCTAAGCCCCGAAGCCCACTCCGGCGCCCAACTCTTCCACATGGCCGCTCACCTGAGATTGCCCGAAGGCCTGAAGGCGTCCGCCGTGCAGGACACGCTGGAAGCGATCTCCGGCGAGATCATGGTGGATGTGGCGGTGGGTGGAAAAGCCTAGGCGCTATTGCGGCCCGGCTCCAAAATTCTTTGTCTGATATTTTCAATCCCCGACCCAATCACGAAGAACATGATATTGATCATGATCGTCGCGTGCTGATTTGTCGGGTTCCAAATGATCAGAAAAAGTGACGCCAGAGCAAACAACGTGATTACGGCAAGATAGACCCACGTAATCATTAGACGGATCGACCACGATGCCGAAGCATCTTTCATAGCGTTGTCGATCCGCAAATCGTCGTGGCGATCGCGAACCCGTTCACCTAAATCGATACTCGTTTCGGAAACGGGCTCGCTCATCGCACCTTACGACTTCAAGCCGACAAATTCGCGGGTGTTTTTAATCTCTCCGTCAGTGCCTTTCATCCAAGCACCGACCTTGTAGCCTTCGCTTCGAGCTTCGTTGGCGGCAAGAAGATACTCGATAGCCAGTCGCAGCAGATCAGATTTCTTCTTACCAAGATCAGTCGCAAGGTCATCGAGTTCCTTATCGAGTCGATCACTCAACTCGACGGTGAACCTCCGTCGATCATTGGTCAGAGTCATTGCGGGTTCCCTTTCTCAAAGCCGGTGGTCTCCATCCAGAGACCTCTGAGTTGACCCTTGAGCCGAATCAACCCGCCGACTTGGCTGTGTATATTCCAGCCGGTATCCAGCGTCAAGGCGCAATATATAAACCTTTATTCCAGCGAAAATTCGCCATGACTTGACATCTGATACGTTTCGATACACGGTCGTTTCCAGTCTGGGATTCATGGGGGGGCGGTCGGCCGGGGTGCCGAGATCTCAAAGGGAGACGTCTGGGATGCCATCCGCACAACCTGAAGTAGTAAGCGTACTTGCCGATTTTGAAATCGATTTGAACCCAGCGAAGGAAGCTGAATTGAAGTTACCAGCTGCATGGAAGCTGGTTCTAGATCTGTCTCAATGGTTCTTGATGCAATCAGCACGCAGCATCATGCAGATTGGTGACAGTGACATCGCTGATTCAACTCGAGCGGTCATCCGACGGTTTTGGTTCGAACGAAAAACGCAAGTGTACGTCCGTAACAAACACGGATGGATTCTCGTAGAAGCCAACGAGGTCCAAGGGGCCCGCGTTATCGATTTTCAGCTCAATGCATCTTGAAAGCTAAACGCAGCAATGTGTTCGCGAGTTGATGCAAAGCGTTTCGCGCACGAGCGCGGAGGCAGTGCGGAGCCTGGCCGCACAATAGAACGCCGGAGAATTCGGATGGCCAAGTCGCCCCCGAAGGGACCGCACCGTTCCGCGACCACAGGACGCTACGTGACGACGCAAACAGCCGTCCGTAATCCACGCGGAACAGTGTCTGAGCCTAAGAAGAACTAGTTCCTAAAGTCAAAGACCGCGCTTAGCTGGCATTGTGCGGCTGGGTGAGGCGACTGGAGAGGGAGGTCGGTACCAGTTTTAGCCGACAGTGCCGACTTCCCCCTCCTTGCTCATCAACCTATAGGCAGATGATGACCGGAACGATGATGCTAAAACGTGATCGTCGCAAGATGTAACGTTAGAATCGCACCGTCTATTCCTCACTCATATACTCTAGCTCCCTCGAACCCGCCGTAATCAAGTGCTTCGTCGTATTGTCCCACCCAGCGGTGAGGTCTCAGCCTCCAATCCAAACGTCAGCCTCTTCGTCAGTTCTTCGCTGCACGGCGGATGATGTTCGAACACGACGGCGATCTCGTTGCGGGCGCCGGCGCTTGCGGCGGCTTCGTGTTCGAAGAATGTGATGATCGCGTTCAGGCGCTCGGGATTGGGCGGGTTCATGCCGAGGCCCAGCGTCTCGATCGCCGGGTACATGAAAACGTGAAAGAGCACTTCTCCGTTGTCGTCCAGATGCTCATCGAGCAGCGGTAGAAATTCGGGGAAGGTTTCCACGAAGCGGAGCACAATGCCTTCGCCGTCATACTCGAAGCCGGCGTAGTGGGCAGCGTGCTTCTCCGGCTTCACCCGCTCACATACTCCAGCTCCACCGGACCCGTCATGATGACGTGGTCGGTGGCTTCGCTCCACTCGATCGTGATGTCGCCGCCGTCATTGTGGACGAGGGCTTTGCGGTCGGTGAGGTTGCGGCGGGCGGCGGCGACGATGGCGGCGCAGTTGTTCGAGCCGCACGCCAGCGTCTGGCCGGCATTGCGCTCCCATGTGCGCAGGCGCGTCTCGGTGCGCGAGATGATTTCGAGGAAGCCCGTGTTGACGCCCTGCGGGAACAGCGGGTGCCATTCGCACAGCGAGCCCACCGCCTTCACGTCCACCTTGTCGAGCTCGGGCACGAAGAAGATGATGTGCGGGTTGCCCATGTTCACCGCGCCGGGAAGCTGCAGGTAGGGCTGGTCGATCGGGCCAATTTTGAGATCGATGCCGCGCGTGTCCATCCGCTCGGCCAGCGGGATCTCTTCCCACTTGAGCAGGGGCGAGCCCATGTCGACGGAGATCTGCGTCGGGCCGATGCGGTCCGCCTTGAGGCGCCCGGCGACGGTCTCGACAATGATCTTGTCCTTCTGCGTCTCCTCCATGACGAGCCAGGCGACGCAGCGGGTGGCGTTGCCGCACGCTTCCGCGCTGGAGCCGTCCTTGTTCCAGATGCGCATGAAGACGTCGCCGCGCAGCGTGGTCTCGAGCGCGATGACCTGGTCGGCGCCCACGCCCTTGTCCGGGTCGGCGATGGATTTGACCTGGTCGGGGCGGAGATTGAGCGCACCTTTCCGGTCGTCAAAGATGACGAACGAATTGCCGGCCCCATTCATCTTCCAGAATTTCATGGGGGGAGATGTAAGGGGTAGATGGGGAGTAGGGAATAGGCAGCGGGGAGTAGTTAAGGGCCCGAAACTACTCCCTATTCCCAATTCTCTACTCCCTTGCGCCCTGCCGTCAGGGCGGTAACGGTTTCACCCCGGCGACAGGAGCCCTACATGCGCAGCATCATCGCAGGCGTCGCGGCCGCAGCACTGGCGGCGTGCAGCCCGCAGGAGGAAGCCAAAGTGACCAATGCCCTCGACCCCAATTCGCAAGCTCACCTCTATCTGGAAGAGGTGGAGGGGGCGCAGGCGCTGGACTGGGTGCGCGCGCAGAACGAACGGTCGCTGAAAGTGCTGGAGGGCGATGCGCGCTTCCAGGGCTATTACGACGCCGCGCTGAAGATCGCGACGTCGGCGGAACGCATCCCCTACGGCGCCATCCGCGGTGGATACGTTTACAACTTCTGGCAGGACGCCGCGAACGAGCGCGGCCTCTGGCGCCGCACGCCGGTTGCCGAATACGCCAAGCCCTCGCCCAAATGGGAAACTCTGCTCGATTTGGATGCGCTGTCGAAGGCCGAGGGCGCCAACTGGGTCTATAAAGGCGTCAGCTGCTTGCCGCCCGCGAATGTCGATTGCCTCGTCTCGCTGTCCGACGGCGGCAAGGATGCGGTGCGCGTGCGCGAATACTCGATCGCCGATGGCGCAGCGAAAGCCGCCTTCGTCCCCGGCGGCTTCGATATCCCCGAAGCTAAAAGCTCGATCACCTGGCAGGACAAGGACACGCTCCTCATCGCCACCGACTGGGGCGGCGACACGCCTTCGCTCACCGACAGCGGCTATCCCTTCGTCATCAAACGCCTGAAGCGCGGCCAGGCCCTGGGGCAGGCCGTAGAGATCTATCGTGGCGACGTGAAAGACGTGGCCGCCTCCGCCTTCTCGCTCGAAGATGAACACGGCCAGCGCTGGTTCGGCGCCTCGCGCGCGGAAACATTCTTCACGTCGAGCTATGTCCTCTTCCGCGACAATGGCGAGAGGGTGAAAATCCCGCTGCCGGAGAAGGCGAGCCCGCAAGGCATCTTCGCCGACACCCTGATCGCCACCATCGAGGAAGACTGGCAACCGGAGGGACAAGAGCAGTTCAAGTCCGGCGACCTCATCGGCTTCAAGTGGAGCGAGTTCGTCGCAGCGGGCAAACTCCCGAAAGTCGAAGCGATCTTCCACCCCACGCCCAAGCAGGCCCTGCAAGGCGTCGGCATCACGAAGAACGAACTGCTGATCAACATCTCCGACAATGTCGTCGTGAAAGTCATGGCCTATCGCAAAGGCGCCAGCGGCTGGACAGCGAAGGAAGTCCCGCTGCCGCCGAACGGATCAGCCGGCGTGATCTTCGCCGACAATGAAGAAGCCACCGCCTTCCTCGGCTTCGACGGCTATCTCTCGCCCGACTCCCTCTTCACCTACGACACCGCCAGCGGCGCCCTCTCGCAGATCAAATCGCTGCCCGCCTGGTTCGACGCATCCAGCATGGTGGTCGACCAGTTCGAAGCGACCTCGAAGGATGGAACGAAAGTGCCGTACTTCGTCGTGCGCAAAAAGGACATCAAATACGACGGCTCCAACCCCACACTGGTCTATGGCTATGGCGGCTTCCAGGTCAGCCAGACGCCGGGCTATTCCGGCACCGTGGGCAAGCTCTGGCTGGAGCAGGGCGGCGTCTATGTGATGGCCAACATCCGCGGCGGCGGCGAGTTTGGCCCCGCCTGGCACCAGGCCGGGCTCAAGACCAAACGCCAGGTCGTCTATGACGACTTCATCGCTGTGGCCGAAGATGTCATCGCCAAGAAGATCACGTCCAAGGAAAAACTCGGCGCCATGGGTGGCTCCAATGGCGGCCTCTTGATGGGCGTCATGTTCACGCAACGCCCCGATCTCTTCCACGCCATCGTCTGCCAGGTCCCGCTGCTCGACATGCTGCGCTACCACCTGCTGCTCGCCGGCGCGTCGTGGATGGACGAATACGGCGATCCCGATGTGCCCGAAGAACGCGCCTTCCTCGAAAAGCTGTCGCCCTACCACAATGTCGATCCGGCGAAGACGTATCCTGAAATCTACTTCGAAACGTCGACCAAGGACGATCGCGTTCACCCCGCGCATGCCCGCAAGCTTGCCAAGCGCCTTGAGGAGACCGGCAAGCCCTTCCTCTATTACGAGAACATCGACGGCGGCCACTCTGCGGCCGCCAACCAGCGCGAAGCGGCCAAACGCGCCGCGCTGGAGTTCACCTATCTGGCGCGCAAGCTGATGGACGGGAAGTAGAGCTAGAAGCTCTCCCCCACCATCCGCTCGCTAAGCGCCCAGAGAGCGCGCGCGTTCTCTGGGTCGAGCGCATAGCTGCGCACGCCAATGCGTGCATCGGGGCGCTCTTCGGGCACGGCGACGTTGCAGTCCTCGCAATAGAGGCCGCCAACTTCGTCGGCCGGCGCGACAGCCGCTGCCCATACGGATGTAGCGGCGCCCTGCGGAATGGTTTTCCACTGGAATGGGGGCGTGTCAGCGGGCTGAGCCGCGATCATGCGTTCGCGCAACGCGTCGAGCGCTTCCTGCGTCATGTGACGCGACAGCTCGGTCTGGATGCCGCCCGGATGCACGGCCGCCGCACGAACGCCACGCGCCTTGTGACGACGATCGAACTCGACTGCGAAGAGAATGTTGGCCGTCTTGGACCGGCCATAGGCGCCAAACTCGGTGTAAGGCGTGTGTTCGAAATTCGGATCTTCGAGATCAACGTTCGCAAAGCGATGCCCGGCCGAAGACAGGTTCACCAGGCGGCCACCCGGCTTCAATAGGTTGGCGATGCGATTGATCAGAACGAAATGCCCGAGATGGTTGGTGCCGAACTGCGTCTCGAAACCATCGGCAGTCGTACTCTTGGGGCAGGCCATAACGCCGGCATTGGCGATGATAATGTCGAACGGCCGGTCATCCGCGTTGAGCGCATCAGCACACGCGCGCACGCTCTTCAGCGAAGCGAGGTCGAGTTCCACAACGCTGAAACTAC
This sequence comes from Hyphomonadaceae bacterium, assembly GCA_965229115.1. Taxonomy (GTDB): domain Bacteria; phylum Pseudomonadota; class Alphaproteobacteria; order Caulobacterales; family Hyphomonadaceae; genus UBA7672. The sequence goes on from CBDDIR010000003.1 coordinate 4,218,418, forward strand.
CGCCACTCTTGGCGGCTGCTTCGCGAACCGATGCGGTTGCACGGTTTGCCTTGTCGAGATCGCGCGCTGCGCCGACGACATCTGCGCCATGAGCCGCCAGTGCGCGAGCAGTCTCGACGCCGAGCCCAGCGGATACGCCCGTGACGAGGATACGCTTGCCTCGCAGGTCAACGTTCTCGAGGACGTCGTCCGTTGTGGATTCGAAATTGAATTTGCTTGTCATGAGTGGAAGGCCTCTTGCGGAGCTGATGAGCCGTCGACGTGTCCAGCAGCATATGTGAGCAAACGCTCACATGCGCAAGGGGCGGGGGGAAATCAGCTTGAAGAGGGTCGCGCGCGGCCATGCTCGCCACGCAACACCGCATCGGCTAAACCTCGCGCAGGAGACCTCGCCATGACATCGCCCGCAAAAATCGTCGCTGTGCTAACCGCACGCCCCGGAAAAGCAAACGAACTTCGGGCGCTTCTCGATGGCATGGTCGCGCCCAGCCGCGCCGAGCCCGGAAATCTGCGTTGGGATATCTGGCAGGATACGGCCGAGCCTACGCGCTTCGTGCTCGACGAACTCTATGTCGATCTCGACGCCATTGCGGCGCATCGCGAGACGTCGCACTTCAAGAACTACTTCGCGAGGATCAACGACCTCGCCGAGCGCATGCCATTCGTGGTGACGCCGATAGCGGTCGCCTAGCGTTCCAGCAGATCGCGAATCCGTTGGCCCAGCGTGGCGACAGGGAAGGGCTTGGTCAGCACTTCCATGCCGGGCTGCAGGTGGCCGTGGTTGATGATCGCGTTCTCGGCATAGCCGGTGATGAACAGGATCTTGAGCCCCGGCCGAAGCTGCCGTGCAGCGTCTGCAACTTGCCGACCATTCATGCCGCCGGGCAGGCCAACATCGGTGATCAGCAGGTCGATGCGTGCATCCGACTGCAGGATCTTCAGGCCGCTCGGCCCGTCATGCGCTTCAAGCGCGTTGTAGCCATTCTCTTCCAGCACATCGAGCACGAGCATGCGCAGGATCGCTTCGTCATCGATGACCAGAACGGTTTCGCCCGCGCCTTTCTCGACCGCAGCATCCGGCACGTCCGGTTCCGCTTCCTCGACGCTGCCCATGTGGCGGGGCAGGTAGAGGCACATGGTCGTGCCGGTGCCGACCTCTGAGTAGATGCGCACCTGTCCGTTCGACTGCCGCACAAAGCCATAGACCATCGACAGGCCAAGCCCCGTGCCCTGGCCAATCGGTTTCGTCGTGAAGAACGGATCGAACGCGCGCGCGATCACATCCGGCTCCATGCCCGCGCCATTATCGGTCACGCAGATCGAGATGTACTGGCCGGGCGGAAGCTCGCGATCACGCGCAGCGCGATCATCCAGCCACTTGTTGGCCGTCTCGATCGTCAGCTTGCCGCCCTTCGGCGCCATGGCGTCGCGCGCATTGATGCAGAGGTTGAGCAACGCATTCTCAAGCTGCGACGCGTCGACCTTCGTCGGCCACAGGCCGCCCGCGCCCACAACCTCAACATCAATCGTCGGCCCCACCGTGCGGCGCACGAGATCTTCCATGCCGCTGATCAGCTTGTTCGCGTCGAGCGGCTTGGGGTCCAGCGTCTGGCGACGCGAGAAGGCGAGCAGGCGTTGCGTAAGCGACGCCGCGCGGCGCGAGGCTTCCTGCGCAGACGTGATATAGCGCTGAACGCCCTCCAGCCGCCCGGCTGAGATGCGTTTCTCAAGCAGTTCAAGACTGCCGCTGATCCCGCCAAGCAGGTTGTTGAAGTCGTGCGCGATGCCGCCCGTCAGCTGGCCCACGGCCTCCATCTTCTGCGACTGGCGCAGCGCTTCCTCGATCTGCATGCGATCGGACACGGCTTCATTCACGCGCTTCTCAAGCGTGGCGTTCAACTCGCGCAGCGCGAGCTCAGCGCGCTTGCGTTCCGTGAGATCGTTGAACAGCACGGCGACCTGCTTGCGGCTGATCGGCTCCACGCGGAATGCCGAAAGCTCCAGCCAGCGGCCAGTCGCCTCAAGCTCCTTCTCGAAGCGGATCGGCGTGCCGGTATCGAGCACACCCTTGTAGAGATCCACCCATTCCTGTGCCTCGCGCCCCACCATCTGGCGCACCTTCTGCCCGACGACATCGGGAATGCCGGCGTTCTTGGCGTAGGCGGCGTTGGCTTCGACGTGGACATAGTCCGACAGCGGGCCTTCCGGTCCATCGATGAACTCGATGATGCAGAAGCCTTCGTCCATCGCGCTGAACAGCGCCTTGTAGCGCGTCTCGCTCTCAAGCACGGCGTTGGCCGATCGCGCCCGCTCCGTCGTGATGCGTGTGCGCGCCGCGACTTCCTGCAGGAACTCGATCTCTTCCGGCTTCCAGTCGCGCGGAACATTGCTCGACACCGACATGATGGCGACCAACTGGTTCTGCTCGATCACCGGCACGATGGCGAAAGCTGCAACCTGGCGTGCGCCATGTGCAGCAGCATACGCCTGCGTGCGCGGATCGGTGGTCACGTCCGCAATGCTGACAGGCGTCCCCGCCTTCAGATCGTCCACGAACGAGCCATAGTCGCGCAGGTTCAGCGCGCCTTCCAGGCTATCGACGCCTTCGGCCGTCCAGTCGCGATCGGTGACGATCGTCTCCTGATCGTCGCCCACAGACGAATACACGGCGCGGTTGCCGCCGACGGCTGCATTGAGAATGCGCGAGGCTGCGAACGCGATCTCGCGAACGTCGCGAATATCGCGCAGCGCATCGTTGAGATCGATCAGCGCCTTCTGGCGAATATCGGCATAACGCCGCTCGGTGATGTTCTCGAACAGAATGGCGACCCGCTGGTCAGCCGCATCGCCAAGGCGCAGAGCCTGCACATCATACCAGCGCCCGAAAATCTCCGCAGGCTGTTCGAATCGCGCAGGCTCGCCCGTGAGCGCGACCCGGCCATAGAGTTCGAACCAGTGACGCTCCAGCCCCGGCGCAATCTCGGACACCCATTTGCCATTCGCATTGCGCAGGCCGGTCAATTCCGCGAAAGCCGCATTGCCGTCGACAATCATGTAGTCGACCGGAACCATGTCCGCGTCGAACTTCATCTGCACGATGCAAAGACCCGTGGTCGCCGCGTCGAACACGGTGCGATAGCGCACTTCGCTCTCTTCCAGCGCGCTCGCTGTCCGATTGGCCGCGGTTACGTCATAGCCGCCAACGAAGATGCCGGTGACTGCGCCATCCTCATCACGGATCGGTTCATACAGCAGGTCGATGAAGCGCTGGCCGTCCTCGCGGTCGAGCGAGATGGGCAGGGCGCGGGCGATGAAGCGCTCGCCCTTGGAATAGACGCCATCGAGCAGCTCGAAGAAGCCCTGATCGGCAAGCTCCGGGAAAATCTCGCGGATCGTGCGGCCGACCAGATCGTGCCGTCCCGCAATCTCGACATACGCATCGTTGACGTAGTCGACCCGATGCTCCGGCCCGGTCAGCACCGCGGCAAAGCCCGGCATCTGCTGCAGCATCCGTCGCTGCCGTGCTGCTTCCTCCGCCGTCCGGCGCTCGGCCAGCACGCGATCGGTCGTCTCCGTCACGAAAACCAGCACGCCGGCCGGCGCACCCGTCTCATCCGGCACAGGCGCGTAATCGAGATCCATCCACACCGGCTCGGGTGATCCGGCGCGATCAAGCACCAGCTCCTGATCGCGCAGCGTCATGCTCTCGCCGCGCAGCACCGTCTTGATGACGTTGTCGTTGAAGTCGGCGATCTCGGGCCAGCCTTCGCGCGCGCCCATCCCCAGCAGTTCCGGATGGCGGCGGCCAGCAAACCGGGCATAGCCATCATTGTAGATCAGCACGCCCTCGAATCCCCACAGCAGCACCATGGGATTGGGCGCGGAGATCATCATGCCGACAGTTGTCTTCAGGCTCTGCGGCCAGCTCTCAAGCGGCCCAAGCGGCGTCTTCGCCCAATCGAACGCGCGAATAAGCGCGCCCATCTCGCCTCCGCTGCTGAACAGAGAAACGGAGCGGTTTACTTGCGTTTCTGATGGCGATTGCAAATGGGCGTCCGGAGGCGTCGGATGGAGCTGCGCACTCCATATAGTTCCGCCCCCTAGCCGTCAAAGCCGGACCGAATTCTTCCGCTTAACTTGCGTCGATCCGCCCGCCCCAGCGTCATGCCGGAGCAGGCGAACGTCGTCAGCTGATCAGTTCGACAGGATAGAGACGATCACGCCCGTCGCGATGGCGGCGAGGATGATGTCGCCCGTGTTGTCGTCGCGCACATAATGCTGGCCCTTGGGCGGGGCAGGCAGGTTGCGCTGGCGATAGTCGACCTCGACATAGCGCTTCTGGAAGTCGCCCAGACGGTCGCCCTTCTTCCACGGCTTGTAGCCAAGCTGGAACCCGGCCTGCTTGTAAGCCGCCGCCGAAGGCTGGCCCGCATGCCAGGTGTTCTTGATGTAGTAGCCGTTGTGAACCTTGGCGTCCCAACGCGCATCCTTGCGCGCATCCCGCCAGTCCTTGCGGTGGTCGTGCGACGGGCCGCCCCGATTGTCATTCCTGTCGTCGCCACGACTGTCGTGACGATCCGGCCCGGGCTGGGCGAAGGCAGGCGCCGCAATCGGCGCGATCATCAGCAGAGAAGAAGCAGCAGCAAAGAGCGCGCGTTTCATATCAATCTCCATTCCAGCCGCGATCGTGGGGAGGGTGTCGCGCCTGTCAGACTGAACTAACGCCGGCGCCGCTGAACGGCGCCCGATGGAGTTGTATTCAATTGTCGTGGATCGTCGCGCAGCGTGACGGTCGCCGTGCACCGAGACATCACGCGACAGATTTCGCGCGCATGTGAAGAATGTATCGGCCCTAAGCCGCCGCGTCCTTCGTCGGCGAATCGAACGCCGCCAGCAGATCATCGAGGCTCGCGTCAGCCGCGGCCAGTGCGGCCACTTCCTGATCTGCCGTCGCCGCAGTCGGCAATACGGGTGCCGAAGGTTCAGCCGCCATCGGCCCCGCAGAGCCAGGCGCCTGCCGCGCGATAGCCTGCAGCAACAGATCAAGATCCACCGGCTTCGACACATAGTCGTTCATGCCTGCCGCAAGATACATCTCGCGATCACCCGCCATCGCGTTGGCGGTCAGCGCGATGATCGGCAGGCGCGACGCGGCGCCGGGCAGGGCGCGGATCAGGCCAGTGGCGGTCGGGCCATCCATGATCGGCATGGAAATATCCATCAGCACCAGATCGAACGCGCCATCACGCGCAGCCTCAACCGCCTGCATGCCATCGCCGACAAAGTGCAGATCGTGACCCTGACCCGCCAGAAGCGTGCGCAGCACTTTCTGGTTCACCGGATTGTCTTCAGCCACAAGGATACGCAGGCGCACGCCAGCCGTGGCGACCGAACGACCCGTCGCCTTGATCACAGGTTCTGCGCCCGGCTCGGTCGGAACTTCGAACCAGAACGTGCTGCCCTTGCCGACAACCGAATTGACGCCGATCTCGCCGCCCATGCACGCGACCAGCTCGCGGCTGATCGCAAGGCCAAGGCCAGTGCCGCCAAAGCGGCGCGTAGTCGACGCATCGGCCTGGCTGAAGCGGTTGAACAGTTTCGAGCGAATGGATTCTGGAATGCCGATGCCCGTATCGGTGACTTCGACGCGCAGGATATGCGGCATCTCTCCGTCCATATAGCCCATGCGGATCGAGATCCAGCCGGACTCGGTGAACTTCACGGCGTTCGATGCAAGGTTGAGCAGGATCTGGCGGAAGCGCGTCGGGTCGCCCACGATCCACGTCGGCACATCCGGGTCCACCAGAACATCGATCCAGATCTTCTTCTGCGCCACGCTTGCAGCGAGCATGGACGAAACCTCGTCAGCCACCTGCCGCGCGTTGAACGACATGCGCTCAAGCTGCAGCTGGCCAGCCTCAAGTTTCGAATAATCGAGAATGTCGTTCAGGATCGTCAGCAGGTTCACCGCGCTGTCGCGGGCCAGCGTCAGGTGATCGCGCATCGTCTCGTCGATACGGCGGCGCAGCGTCACTTCCAGCATGCCGAGCACGCCGTTCATCGGCGTGCGGATCTCATGGCTCATCGTGGCGAGGAAGGCAGACTTGGCGCGGTTGGCGGCCTCGGCTTCCTTGCGCGCATGCTCAAGGTCGGCGTTGAGATCGCGCAGGCGCTGCGCCTCGATAACCGAACGCGCCTCAAGCCGGCGGTCGATGAAGGCGAGCACCAGCGCGATGGCGACAAAGCAGCCGGTGCCGATGGCGACGAAGGCGGCCAGCACGCCCTTCGAAACAAGCGCGTCTTCCGGCGTGAATACGGGCGCTGCGATCAGCACCGTGCCCATCATGCCGGTATAGTGCATCCCGCAGATCGCAACAGCCATGACGCCAGCCGCTGCCGCGCGCTGCCACAACTGGTTGAGGTTGAACGCCAGCCACAGCGCCACGGTCGCGGCAGTGAGGGCGATGACGATCGAGGCGGAGAAGAGCTCAGGGCGATAGGCGACCGTGCCTTCGACGCGCATCGCGCTCATGCCCATATAGTGCATGACGACGACGCCCAGTCCGACGAACACGCCCGCGGCTGCGAGACGAACCAGGCTCGGCTTGCGCCCAAGGAAGGCGAGGCCGGCAGTCACCGCTACAACAGCGATAAGCCCGGACAGCATGGTGAGGCCGGCATTGTAGCCTTCCTCGATCGGCGAACGGAACGCGGTCATGGCGATGAAGTGCATCGACCAGATGCCGCCGCCCAGCGTGATGCCGGCCATGACCAGCCAGAAATTGCGCGTGCGGCCTTCGGATGCGCGCATGCGCTCGGCCATGTCGAGCGAGCAGAACGAAGCGAGCGCCGCGATGACGAATGACAGGATGACCAGGCCAAGGTCGTGATGGTGCATCACGCCGGCTGAGGTGGAATCGAAACAGATGCCGAGAATGGTCATCCTGCGTCACTAACCGAGCTTGGTTAAATAACCGGCCTATTTGGGTAACCACACGCAATTGTCCGTGTGCGGTATTTTATCCGATTAGAGCGTGCCCGTAGAAACAAAACCACCCCGGAGTTTCCTCCGGGGTGGCTGGGGTTTCGAGACGTGCCTCAGGCCCGAATTGCTGTGGCAACGATCAGTTAAGGATGATCGATGCGATCAGGCCGGTCGCGATGGCGGCAAGGATGATCTCACCGGTGTTGTTGTCGCGAATGTAGTGGTAACCGCGCGGCGGCTGTTTCAGGCGATAGTCGCGGTAGCTCACTTCGCGATAGTCGCGATACGAGCCGAAGCGGTCGCCGGCGCGCCACTGGTTCGGGCGGTCACGATAGATGCGTGTCTCTTTGTGGACCACGACACGGCGATCATCGCGGCGGTCATTACGGTAGTCACGATGGTCATTGTAGGAACGGTCGTATCCGCGCGGCTGCGCCATGGCGGCGGGAGCGGCGACCGAAGCAGCCAGCGTCATCACGGCGGTGGCGGCGAGCATAAGGCGTTTCATGACAGTCTCCTTCTATCCGCTGGCGCCGGGAAGGATTGGCGCCGTTGGTCGATGCCTAGAGAACGCCTGAGCACATGAATGCTCGTTATGAGCGTCGTATTGTTACGTTCATCGCTGTCGCAGTTTGTCGCGAAGGGCCCGTGGGGCGGGGGGTCTGCTACATCCTGCGACACACCTCACGGCGAGGTGACAGGCATCTGCAGTTCGGCGGTTGCGTGGATGCGGGAAGCGCGTTTTACGTGCCGGTAACCGCGTCTGAACAGGCGTTCAGGCTTCAGCAGACACATGTTCGCGAGAGTTGTAACGGCGTGTCCCCAGGGCGACGCCGGCGACGCAATGTTACGAAGTCAGGCATCATTGAGGGAAATATCGGCCCCACATCTGCGTTGAGACACAGACACAACGCACGAGGCCTCCCAATGCCCTCCCTGACGACCAAAGAGCTGATCGCAGACGACGCCGACACGATCGAAACAAATGCCCCTGAGAAAAAGGGCGTGGTGGGGTCGACCATCTCCGTCATCAGGAAGCGCAAATGGCTGATCGGCGCCGCCATTGTCGCGATTGCTGCGGCCGCCTTCTTCTTCAACCCCTTCAAGTCGGCCAAGCCTGACTTCGTGACGGCCACGGTCGGTCGGGGCGATGTCGAGCAATCAGTGCTCGCCACCGGCGTCCTCGAACCCGCCAAGCTCATCAATGTCGGCGCCCAGGCCTCCGGTCAGGTGAAGAAGCTCTACGTCCAGCTCGGCGACACGGTGAAAGCCGGCGACCCGATCGCAGAGATCGACTCGCGCACCCAGCTCAACACCGTCAGCAACGCCGAAGCCGGCCTCTCCAACGTCCGCGCCCAACGCTCGGCGGCGGCCGCCGACCTGACAAACGCCCAACTCAACTACGACCGCCAGAAGCGCCTCTACGAACAGGGCGCCTCCGCAAAGTCCGACTACGAAGCCGCTGAATCCACCCTGGCAAACGCCCGCGCCAGCCTCGCTGCCTCGGACGCCCAGATCAAACAGGCGAACCTCACCCTGAACACGGCAGAGACCAACCTCGGCTACACCAAGATCGTCGCCCCGATGGACGGTACCATCGTCGCCATCGTCACCGAAGAAGGCCAGACGGTGAACGCCAACCAGTCCGCGCCGACCATCGTCATGCTCGCCCAGCTCGAAACCATGACCGTTAGCGCCGAGATCTCCGAAGCCGACGTCGAGAAAGTCGAAGCCGGCCAGGACGTGTACTTCACCACCCTGGGCGATGCCACGAAACGCCACTACGCCAAGCTGCGCACCATCGCGCCGGCGCCGGAGTCGATTGAATCGACCTCCAGCTCCACCTCGTCCAGCACGGCCAGCGCCGTCTATTACAACGGCCTGTTCGACGTCGATAACGCCGACGGCAAGCTGAAAACCGGCATGACCGCGCAGGTCTATATCGTGCAGGCCTCCGCCAAGAACGCCATCACCGTCCCCTCGGGCGCGCTCGAGCGTCGCGGCCGCGAAGGCTACTTCGTCAAGGTCGTGAACGCGAAAGGCGAAGTCGAACAGCGCGCCGTGAAGGTCGGCATCAACACCAACGTTACGGCGCAGATCACCGAAGGCCTCAACGAAGGCGAGAAGGTCGTCGTCGCCGAAGTCTCCGCTGAACAACGCGCCTCGCGCCAGCAAGGCAACAACAGCAACCCGCTCGCCGGCGGCGGACAGCGCCGCATGGGCGGGGGAGGGCCGCGCTAATGGCCGCCGATCAATCCACCTTCTACGAGCGTCCCGCGCGCCCGGCCAAGCGCACCTCGCCGCCGCTGATCGAACTAAAAAAAGTGCGCCGCGAGTTCCCGGCGGGTGACGAAGTCGTCGTTGCATTGAAAGACGTCAGCCTCACCATCGAATCCGGTGAGATGGTCGCCATCGTCGGCTCGTCCGGTTCGGGCAAGTCGACCCTGATGAACATCCTCGGCTGCCTCGATCGCGCAACATCGGGCACCTACAAGGTGCTTGGCCGCGATACACGCGACATGCAGCCGGACGACCTCGCCGGCCTGCGCCGCGAGCACTTCGGCTTCATCTTCCAGCGCTACCACCTGCTGCCGGACCTCACCGCCGCGGGCAACGTCGAAACCCCCGCCATCTATCTCGGAAAGCCGCCCGAAGAGCGCCGCGCCGAAGCCAAGCAACTGCTCGCACGTCTCGGCCTGAAGGAGCGGGCAGGGCACACGCCCAACCAGCTATCCGGCGGCCAGCAACAGCGCGTCTCCATCGCACGCGCCCTGATCAATGGCGGCGACGTCATCCTGGCGGACGAACCCACCGGGGCGCTGGATACAGTCACCGGCGAAGAGGTGATGCGCATCCTGCGTCAGCTCAATTCCGAAGGCCGCACCATCATCATCGTCACCCACGACAAGAAGGTGGCCGAGCACGCAGACCGCATCATCGAAATCACGGACGGCAACATCGTCTCCGACACGCGCAAGGTAGGCACGACGCCCACCCCGCCGCCGGAACACGCCAACGCCCACCGCACCCACGGCGCAGAAAGCTGGCGCGATCGCTTCAACGAAGCCTTCCGCATGGCGCTGCGGGCGATGCGCGCCCACAAGCTGCGCACCTTCCTCACCATGCTCGGCATCATCATCGGCATTGCGGCCGTCGTCTCCGTCGTCGCGCTCGGCGAAGGCTCCCGCAAGCAGGTGCTGCAGAACATCTCGGCTCTCGGCACCAACACGATCGACGTGCGCCCCGGCACAGGCTTCGGCGACCGCCGCGCCTCCGCCACGCGCACGCTCACCGTGGCGGATGCGGAAGCCATCGCGCAGCAGCCTTACGTCGACAGCGTCACGCCCACGGTCCAGACCAGCGTCACGCTCCGCCGCGGCAACGTTGAATCCTCCGCCACCGTCAACGGCGTCGGCGACCAGTACTTCCGCGTCCGCGGCATGCAGCTGGTGGAGGGCAGCCTCCTGTCCGCCGAGAGCGTCAGCAATCTCTCGCAGGACATCATCATCGACCCCAACACGCAAAGCACGCTCTTTGCCGACGGGACGGACCCGATCGGCCAGGTCATCCTGGTCGGCCAGATGCCCGCCCGCGTCGTCGGCGTCGCCAAGCAGGCGTCCAGCGGCGGCTTCGGCGCCGACCAGCTGAACGTCTATGCGCCCTACACCTCCGTGATGCGCCGCCTTCTCGGCCAGTCCTACCTGCGTGGCATCACCGTGCGCGTCAGCGACAACGCCTCGATGGACGCCGCCCAGTCGGGCATCACCGCCCTGCTGACCAGCCGCCACGGCACGGTCGACTTCTACCTCAACAACACGGACGAGATCCGCCAGTCGATCGAACAGACCACCGGCACGCTCACCCTCCTGATCGCCTCCATCGCGGTCATCTCGCTCATCGTCGGCGGCATCGGCGTCATGAACATCATGCTGGTGTCCGTGACCGAGCGGGTGAAGGAAATCGGCGTTCGCATGGCCGTCGGCGCCCGCCAGGGCGACATCATGCAACAATTCCTCATCGAGGCTGTGCTGGTGTGCATGATCGGCGGCGCGCTGGGCGTGGCGCTCGCCTTGAGCTTCGGGGTCATCTTCCCGCTGTTCAACTCGTCCTTCGTGCTCGACTACTCGATGGCCTCGATCATCATGGCGTTTGCCTGCTCGACAGCCATCGGTGTTGCGTTCGGTTTCCTGCCCGCACGCAGCGCCTCCAAGCTCGATCCGATCGAAGCACTGGCGCGCGAATAGGCGGCCATAGCGACAATCGATAGAAACTCGGCCGCGTGAGCAAAAGTTCATGCGGCCGATTGTTTTTCGACGGCGCCGCAATACGCGCCAGTCATTTGATCGAGCACGAATCCGGAATCGCAATTGAATCAAAATCGTCCGATGGCGGATGAACTGCGCGTAATCGCAATTGTGGTTTATCGCGGGCGCGCATCACGCGCGTCTATCAGCGTAAGTCTCTGATTACGCGAAGCCTTGCAGTTGTTTCACTTGCCGCTTCATCACGCTGGTTCATGTGTTTGCGAGGTGATGGAGGATAATCAGAATGAATTTTAAAGTGATGCTTGCCGCGGTTGCCATGGCGATTTCCGCCGCCGCGTGTCAGCAAATTCCCGAAGACATGACGGTCGTCGAGTACTGCTCGAACCCGGACAACCTCAACAAGGACGTGTGCAAGGTGAACGTCGAAGTCGACGGTCAGAAGCGCGCGCTCTCCGAAACGAACATGAGCCTCAGCCAGGCTCGCGCAATCGCTGACAACGCTCTTTCGCGCGCCAACTCGGCCCAGGCTTCGGCCGACGCCGCCAAAGCCGCTGCTGATGCTGCGATGACGCAAGCTGCCTTCAACTGCGAAACCAAAACGGTTCAGAAGTCGAAAGTCGGCGCCTGCGGCACGGGCTACAAAGTCCAGTCGTGCGTCCAGACCCGCTTCACCTACCGCGCCGGCGCTCCGTCGATCCTGCGTGAGATCAGCGACGAAGGCTGCCGCTTCAACGACCAGGTCCTCGAAATGCAGATTCGTTGCTGCACGACCGGTCCGAAGCCGGAGCCGACCGAAGCTGCTGCTCCGGTCACGGAACAGCCGACCGCTCCGACGACCCCGCAACAGTCGTCGTAACAAACTCCAGACTACACTACTCAGCTTGGCGCCGCTCCCTCACGGGGGCGGCGTCTTGCTTTTGGGCCCAGCGCGAGAGCAGGGTGGCGGCACAAGAGGGAGCGGACAGATGATCCTGATCACAGGCACAGTCGTGGTGGCGCCGGAAAACCGCGAGGCCTTCATCGCGGCCGCAACCCACCACGTAACCCTGTCCCGCACCGAACCCGGCTGCATCAGCCACGCCTTCCACGAAGACGTCATGTCCCCCGGCACCTTCGTCTTCGTCGAACGCTGGCGCGACATGGCCGCCGTGCAGGAACACTTCGCCAAGGACTACAGCAAGGAAACCGTCGCCGTGATCCGCAAGCTGGCAGTGAGCAACAGCGGCGTGGAAATCCACGACGTGGCGTCCACGCGGGTTGTGTAGGCGCTGAACCCGACCCCCACCTGACCTCCCCCTTTTAGGGGGAGGAACCACGTTGCACGTACTTACCCATCAACTGAAAGCGATCCCGCTACAGGGTCCCTCCCCCTAAAAGGGGGAGGACAGGCGGGGGTCGGCCAGACCCACCCATAATCGCAAGCCGTCTCCACACTCGTCATTCCCGCCGAAGCGAAGCGGAGAGCGGGAACCCAGGGGCTACACACACCAGCGCTCGCAGCTCTTGGGTTCCTGCGTTCGCAGGAATGACGAGCGACAGAGCTGCAAGCAAAACCCCAAAAACAAAAAGGCCGCCCCGTCACCGGAGCGGCCCTCTCATTCAATACCCAACAAACCCTAGTTCGAAATCCGCGCCGAGATACCGATGATCCGCGGCTCGTTCACGAACGCCGTGTTGTTGTTGAAGTCGATCGCGCCTTTGACGTTGTCCTCGTCCGTGATGTTACGGGCGAAGGCTGCAATCTCGAGCGTGCCTTCCGTGTTGGTCCAGCCAGCTTTCAGGCCGCCTTCGAACTGGTCCTTGGTCTGGAATTCACGCGACTCGTAGATGAACAGGTTGGTCTTGCCCTGATACGCCCAGTCGGTGAAGGCGAAGAGTTCGCCGCCATTGCCCAGCGGGATCGAGTAGCGCGCCGTGAAGTTCGCAATCGATTCCGGAGCGTTCGGGAACGGGTTGCCGTCCACGAGCGCGCGTTGCGAGCCGTTGATGGTAACCAGCGGATCGGTGACCGTGCACTGCGCGCAGATGCCGACGGCGAGCGCGCTGTCGTCGATCTCCGAGTCCACATACGAGTAGCCGGCCGTGAAGACGAGGTTGTCGATCGGCGCCCACTCGGCATCGACTTCGAAGCCCGAAGCCTTGCCCTTGTTGGCGTTGACCAGCTGCACAAGGTTGCCGCCACCGCCGACCGCGGTCAGCTGGATGTCGGACACTTCATACGTGAAGGCCGCAGCGTTCAGGCGCAGCGAGTCGAACAGCGTCGACTTGAAGCCAGCCTCATACGACATGACCGTCTCCGACTGCGCCAGCGACGGCGGGTTGAAGAAGGCAATGTCGCGGCCCTGGATCGACGGGCCACGGAAGCCATCGGCAACGCGTGCGAACACGGCGAAGTCCGGCGTGATGTCGTACATCGCGCTCAGGTCCCAGCTGACATGGTCATCCGAGATCTTGCGGTTGTTGACCGGAGCGGCCGCAACCGTCAGCTCCTTCTCGTCATCCGTGTAGCGCACGCCGCCGGTGAGGGTGAGGGCGTCCGTCAGGTCATAGCTGACCTGACCGAACACAGCCCACGACGTGTTGGAATGCTTCAGCGTGGCCGGCGGCGGGAAGCCCGACGGTCCAACCGTGGTGACGGTGAAGGCGCTGTCGAAGTAATAAACGCCGGTCTGCCATTGCAGCGGCCCCGCCACATCGCTGGCGAAGCGCACTTCCTGCGTGAACTGGCCGAGCTTGTCGATCGAGTCCTGCGTGTCCGAGTCGAACGGGATGAAGCCCGGACCAACGCCGGCGACGCCGCCATCGATGTCGCCACGGCTATAGCCGTTCGCGCTCTCATAGCCGGTGATCGAGGTCAGCTTGATGTCGCCGAAATCATAGCCGACATTCGCCGAACCGCCCCACGCATTGTAGGACTGCGGGTTGCCGCCGCCCTGGTTGTAGCTCACGCGGTCGCGGTCATAGTTTGCGTTCAGGCCGTTCACGCCCAGCACGTTGGCGCGGAACACGGCGGCCGTGCCGTCGAGATCGCGGCCATGCACGTTCAGCAACACGTCCAGCGCTTCGGTCGGCTTGAGCGCAACCTGCAGGCGTCCGGCCAGCTCGTCGAAGCCGCCAAGATTGTCGTCGCCCGGCACGGTCGTGTTGTCGATCCAGTCGTCACGGTGCTGGTACAGCATCGAGCCGCGAACCTGCACGCCCTCGACGATCTCGCCGCCAATGCCGCCGTCAAACGTCTTGGTGCCGTACGAGCCGTAAGAAGCCTGCGCGTTGTAGTCGAAATCCTTCGTCGGCTTCTTCGAGGTGAAGCGCACGATGCCGGCGGTGGTGTTGCGGCCGAACAGCGTGCCCTGCGGGCCGCGATAAACCTCGACGCGATCCATGTCGAAGATCGGGAAGGATTTCAGAACCACGTTCTCCATCACGACGTCGTCCATGATGATCGAGACGGGCTGCGAAGCGGCGAGGTCGAAGTCGGTGTTGCCGAGGCCGCGGATGTAGAAGCGCGGCGCGACACGGCCGTTCGAGCTTTCGGCGTAGAGCGCCGGCACGCGGGCGGCGAGGGCGATCACGTCTTCGCCCGACGAGAACACGGCGGCGACCTGTTCTTCCGGCATGGCGACGGCCGAGACGGCGACGTCCTGCAGGTTCTCTTCACGTTGCGTCGCCGTGATGATCACGGTGTCGAGGCGGCTGGTGTCTTGCGCCTGCTGGGCGACAGCCGGCGCCGCCATCAGCGCGACGGCCGAAGCTGCGGCCATCAGGCTCGCAATCAGTTTCGATTTCGAGAGTGTTCGGTGGGACATACGGTGGGCTCCCCGGGGTGAAATTCTGGGCCGCACATCACCTGAACGGGTTTCGCATGTCTTGCGCTTGTAGCGCGAAATCCTGTGCGGCGCTTGGATTGCCCGCCCACGATGCAAAACTGTCACGAAAGGCGGCGGACCGACCCGTTTGCGCTCGCTCACCGGGCGAAATTCCGCCCAGCGATTGGTCAATCAGCGATCGCCCAATCAGTGAGTGGCAAGCCTGCCGCTAGGCGATGATGTCCGGCGTCAGCTTCGACGTCAGCCACACGATGCGGTCCTTCACGCGCAGCTTCTCGCGCTTCAGCCCCATCACCTTGATGTCATCCCCGCCTTCCGTCTCAAGCTGCTCGATCATGCGATCGAGCTCGCGATGGCGGGCTTTCAGTTCTTCAAGGCGGGCAACCATGCCTTCCATGTCGGTTGGATCGAAGACGATATCAGTCAACCTGGCCGACTCCGATGCTGCCGACGCCGCGCCGCATCCGGAATCCGGCTGCGATTCAAGGCGCTGGAACGCGGGAGACCCATTGGACAAGCCTGTCGCCTGTCCGCCCTCCCGCCGGGGCACGGCATATCAAATCCCGGGGACTCCGGGAAGCGGCGGTTAGCCATGTCCAGCTTTGAGGCGCCTTCCGCATGGGCTCCGGCCCTCGTGTCGGACGTGCATTGATCTTTTTTCATGCGAGTGACGTTTTTGCGTCTTTCAAGTCGTGACGCGCGAATTTTCTCGTGGTTCATTTTCATCTGCGGCTGGTCAGCGAGCCGCAACGGCTTCTCCTTGGGCCGTGGCTCGCCGCCCGTCCGCTCGCGGTCGGGGTAGGTCGTTACGGCTGAAATCCCTTGCGGACAAAGCCGGCGGCCTCTTGAAAAGGAGATGCCCTATATGAGTCTGGAAGCACGCGCTCGGGAGTTGAGCGAGAAGCACAAACGGCTGGATGCGGCGATCGCCGCAGAGATGAAACACCCCTCCGGCAACGAGCTCCGAATCCACGAACTCAAGCGCAAGAAACTTCGAATAAAAGACGAGCTGTCCCAGCTCCGTAACTGATCGCTCCGTACCGCGAGGGCTGCGCGGATTTCCTCCACCTGATTTCGCGCGCATGCAGGCTCGAGCTTGCTCAACAGCAGCTAGCCGCGTGCGCGCATATCCGGCCCTGAGCCCCAACCTTCATCCAACTCCTGATTGACGTCCTGCCCCGGCGCACGAAATGTGCAGCCCAAGGGGCGCGTGCGTAGGACGGATCAGGAGAGACGATGCGAGGCCTCTGGGACAACGAACAGCCCACATCTCCAGCCTTGTTGCGATCAGCGCTCGCGCTCGCCGGCGGCTTCCTGGCGCTGATATCCGTCGCGATGCTCGCCCTCGCCATCGCCAGCCTGTTCGCGAAATTCTACATGGTCGCCGCGCTGCAGATCGCGTTCGGCATCGCCGTGCCGTTCTCTGTCTGGCTCGGGCTCAAGATGCTGGCCGATATCCTGGTGGTGCTGAACCGTTCACGCGATCGCCTCGAAGGCATCGAGGATGCGCTCACCGGCCGTATCCCCCCGCCGCCCCGCCACGTGCCAGACACGCCGGCGGCCGAGCGCGCCAGCGATGACGGCCCAACCTATCCGGCGGAAGACTGATTACAGTAGGCCGGTAGCCTACTCTTCAGCAGGCTTGTTCTTGCCGAAGTTGGCGAACAGCTGCTCGGCCGTGATGTTGCCGCGCTTGGGCTCTTCGCCCTCTGCGCCCGTTTCCACGGCCGGATCGGCCGGGGCAGGGGTCACAACCTTGCGCAGCGTCGGGCCCGAAAGACGCGCATCGTTTTCTTCACGCGACTGCGTGCGCTTGGCGGCGGCCTTCGACACGACAGCGTCGAGCTCGATCTGCGTGGTCAGGCCCAGCGTCACCGGGTCAACCGGCTTCAGGTTCGTCGCATTCCAGTGCTGGCGCGAACGCACCGACTCGATGGTCGATTTCGTCGTGCCGATCAGGCGCGAGATCTGCGCGTCGGTGATTTCCGGGTGGTGCTTGATGAACCAGTAGATCGCATCCGGGCGATCCTTGCGGCGCGACACCGGCGTGAAGCGGGCGCCCTTCTTCTTGGGCTCCGGCACGCTCGCATGCTTCAGCGGCGGCATCTGCAGCGAGTACGTCTTGTCGGCTTCGCCTTTGGCGATCTCTTCGCGCGTCAGCTCGCCCGAGGCGACCGGATCAGCGCCGCGCATGTTCTCGGCAACTTCGCCATCGGCGATGCCTTTGACTTCGAGCGGGTGCAGTTCGCAGAACTCGGCGATCTGCTCGAAGGTGAGCGTGGTGTTGTCGATCAGCCAGACGGCCGTCGCTTTAGGCATGAGGATCTTGGCCATGGTGCGCCCTGTAAGTCCGAAAAGAGGGGTAGTTCCTGAAAACGAAAAACCCGGCGCTAGGGCCGGGTTTCTCGGAATTGTCGAGAAGAAGAAAAAGTCCTGAGCGAGGCTGATATAGTTCAGGTTTTCAGAAATGTGAACCTCGAATCAGCACAAACGATCTATGAAAAATCGTCAGAATTCAAAGCTTAACGTGTCCTTGAATTCTGACGATCTGAAGATTTTTCTGATTTCGGCTCAGGTGATCGAGGGGAGGCGGGCCTTCGCCTCGTTGTAGGCAGCCATATACGCCTCCGCCGAACGCTTGAAGTTCATCCGATCGGCAATGAAAGCCCGCGGCTCGAAGCTGGTCCAGTTTGTCTTGAATTGCTCCCAGCGCTCCAGAAGATTGGTCGACTGGAACGTGACGCCGCAACGCTCGTCGAAGAACGGAACGGATGTAGCGGGAATACGCTCTTTGGTCAGATTGAGCGCGCGAGGATCCTGCCAGTAGCCTTCATCCCACGCGAAGATCGGCGTGTTGAGGGCAAGGCACTCATGATACGCCATGCCCTGCGTTTCGGTCGCTGCAATGAACGCCATAGCGCGGCTTTGTTTCACGGCCTCGATGTAGTCCTCGATCGAGTAATTGCCGTAACGAATGATCGTCCAGGTCAGCCCCTCTTTCTTCAACTGCTCGATGAGCGGGGCGATCGTCTTGGCGTACATTTCCTCGCGATTGAAATAGATCTTGTCGTAGATCAGCACGTCGAATTTCTTCTCGTGCGATTTCGCGTCAGGGAACTTGGTGATGTCGAAGCCGCCGAACCAGTCGCGCATCCGGTCGCCATAATACGGACGGAAGATGTCTTCGAACCATTTGCAGGTCGAAATAAACGAGACGTTGCGCGAGTCGTCGAACAGGTCCGGCCCTTCGAGCGGAGACGCGTAGATGCCCGGTCCCACAACGCGCGGATTGCGCAGGCCTTTGAGTTTCTCGAAAATGGTCGGATATCCGCTCGCGCTGATCGGATGATCCGGATAGCGGCGGGCGGTAGCAAAGTCGTTGACCCGCACATCATAGCCCTGCGCGGTCAGCGCATCGCGCAGCATCAGGAACCAGGTGTAGAAACCGCTACGCATCTGCTGCTTGCGGATGAACTTGTAGGCATAGCGCACATAGCGCCGCCCGAAGGTGCCCAGCGCGGTCAGGCTGTCCGGCGACGCTTGACGCTCATGCCCATCGTAGAAAAGCAGAACGAGATTATCGGGACCGATGGTCGCCATGTTGAGCCCTTAATGCAGATTGGCCGAAGCGTGCCAGAAGCGTGCCAAGCACCAGACGCGCTACCGACGATGGCCTGAAGGGCCAGCCGCACAGGCGATCGTCTATTATAACTGGCATTTTGCCGTTAATGCGCCGCCTGATTTCCCGTGCTGTATGACCGTTTCAGCCTACCCAGTGTGGCCGTCAGCTATCGTGGAAACTACTTTCGGCGCCATTGCCGCCCCCCGCTCAATTCCGCGGAATTCGAGGCGTATTTTTGCGAATTTTCACAATAGTTTCCGAAAACTAGAGAAAAACACGGATCACCTCTGTCCTACACCCCTCCCACCCATGAGATATTCCCCGTGCACGCACATGAGGGAGGTCCAGGAGACGTCCGAAACTCTGGATGTGGGTGCGTTGGCCGGCGTGGCTATCGAGGCGTCAGCGCGGAGAGGGGTGAGGATCTCTCTTTGGACAGCACAGCGAGGAAGTCCTGCGGGTAGCGTCCCGTGGGGCGAAACGAACTTCGAACGGCATGGCCTCCGGGGGATGTGAAACCGGAGGGGCCAGGGGGACGGTCGGTTAGGCCCCCTGACACGCTGAACCGGGTGAACAGGCACGGAGCTAAGGCGCCAGGGGCAACGACGTACCCTGGAAGACCGAGACAACTCCTCATGCGGCTGAACCGGGACAAACGGCCAGACACGGGGCGCGTGAAGACGCGCATCAGCTGCAGCGATGCAGCACAGGCACTACCCACGGCGTGACTTCATGCGCCCCGCTCCCTCTTGGGAGGAACGACAACAAGCATCCCGGACAGCAGCGCTGGTCCGAACGACCCATCGTGAGCCCGCGCTCGTCCTTCGACGGACGCACGCTCACGCGTGCTGCTCAGGATGAGCGCTTCGTGAGATCGGCACTGAAGCCAGAGAAGCGCTCATGCTGAGCAGGCCCGCAGGGCCGTCCGTCGAAGCACGAGCGCGTGGCTCACGACACGATGTTTGAAATCAGCACTCGATTGCCGATTGCCCATTCCCGACTACCCAGCGCGCAGCCTCATCCCACCTGCAGAATGATCTTCCCGGAATGATCCGCCGCATCCATCGCAGCATGAGCCGCATCGGCCTCGGCCAGCGCATGCACGCTGCTCACCAGCGGACGGAAGCGGCCATCCTTGATCATCGGCCACACATTCTCGACCACGCCGCGCACCAGCATCGCCTTGTACTCATCCGTGCGGATACGCAGCGTCGAGCCGGTCACCGTGATGCGCTTCATCATCAGGCGCGTAAGGTCGCCCTCGATCTTCGAGCCCTGCAGGAAGGCGATGTAGCACAGCCGCCCGAGGTCCTTCAGGATGATCAGGTTCTTGTCGAAATACGGCTTGCCGACCATGTCGAGGATCACATCCACGCCGCCGGCGTCCCGCATCACCTGCTCGAAATCCTCGGTCTTGTAGTTGATGCCGCGCACAGCCCCCAGCTTCTCGCAGAGCGCGCGCTTCTCTTCCGTGCCAGCCGTTGCATAAACCGTTGCGCCCCAGGCCTTGGCGATCTGGATCGCCGTCGTGCCGATGCCGCTCGCCCCGCCATGGATCAGCAGGCTCTCGCCCTTTTTCAGCTTCGAGATCTCGAACACATTGTTCCAGACCGTCAGCACTGTCTCGGGCAGGCCGGCCGCCTCGACATAGGTCAGCGGCTCGGGGATCGGCAGGGTCGAGGCCTCATGCGCCACCGCGTATTCGGCATAGCCGCCGCCCGGCACCAGCGCGCAGACCTTCTCGCCGCCCTTCCACAACGTCACGCCCGGTCCAACCGCCTCGATATCGCCGGCCACTTCCAGACCCAGCGTCTCGGGCGCGCCCGGAGGCGGCGGATACTTGCCCGCACGCTGCACAAGGTCGGGACGGTTTACCCCAGCCGCGCGTACACGGATCAGCACCTGGCCAGGGCCGGCCACGGGCTTCTCGATCTCGTGCAGGGTGAGGGGCTGTCCCACAACGGATTTGACAGCGGTCATCATCTGTTTGGACATTTTAGGCATCCCGGGTTTTAATCATGAACAGGGCTGCGGACTCTTGGGCGTGCGCAAGGCGTTCGGTCAAGGTGCGCCTGACAAGGGCGGGGGACGACAAGGACCGAGGAGGCACGGCCATGAATTTCGACGAAGAACCCGTGAGATCGACGAAACCAAGGCCCCTGGACGAAATGTCGATCCAGGACCTCAAGGATCGGATCGAAGGGCTCAAGGCCGAGATTACAGCCTGCGAGGCGATGATCGTGAAGAAGGAAGCGACCAAGAAGGCGGCTGAAGCGGCCTTCTTCAAGTCGTAAGGCTGGCTGAGGGACATAACCGCGACAAAATTCCCTGCAAAATCCGGGGACCATCCTGCGGCAAGGGTTTTGCGTAGTACCGTCTGGAAACAAACCACGGCCGTTATCAAGGCTTGCTCAAGGTCTCGGGACGAGACTGGTTCGCGAGCTTGGTGTATATTGAGGTTATGATGCTCGACGCGATGCACTCTGGCGACCCACTGCGCGACGACTGGAAGCGCCGGGTTACCGAGTTTGCCGGTTCGGAAATGTTCGACCGCCTGTTCAAGGAGGGCATGTCCCTCGTTGAGGAAGCCGCCACCTATCTCGACGGTCCCGGCCGCACGGATTCGCGCAAGCTCAACCGTGAACTCGCGCTCGTTTACGCCGCCGAAAGCATGGAAGTCACGACGCGCCTTATGCAGGCCGCCTCCTGGCTGGTCGTGCAGCGCGCGATCCGCGAAAAGGACATGAAGGTCGAAGAAGCAGGCGACGAGAAATACCGCATCTCGAAACCGGGTGAACCTCACCCGGTCGACCGCGCCGTGATGCCGGCCCCGCTAATGTCGCTCGTCGATCGCAGCCGCGCCCTCTACGAACGCGTCTGGCGCTTCGATTCCAACCTGTTCTCGGAAAGCCCTCCGCCGGCCGAGAACCCGGTGATGAAGCAGATCGACCGTCTGCGCGCCGCAGCCGAAGGCGGCGCCTTCGATCCGCTGTCTGTCTGGCGTCGCTAGTTTTCCGGTCCCTCGGGTGAGGGCGTAGCTCCCAGCTCCGTCATCGCCTTGTTGAGCTCGCTGACTTTCTCCTCGGCGCCTATATCGCGATAGATCATCATCGCGTCGCGATAGTGTTCAATGGCTGTTGTCGTATCGTTCTGCTTGCGCGCGACATCGCCAAGGCCCGACATCGCCTCCGCTGAATTTTTGCGGGCGTTGATCGGGCCGGCAAGCAAAAGCGCGGCTTCGTAGCGCTCCTTGGCTTCCGCAAGTTTGTTCTCGGCCAGGGCGACGTCGCCCATACCGATCCTGACCGCGATCTGGGATACGACATCCCCGCTGCCGTCCGCCAACTCCAACGCCTTTGCGTAAGACGCGCGCGCCGCCGCAAACCGGCTCTGCAACAGAGACAACGCGCCAAGCCGCCCGTTCGCGTTGGCCTGGCCGATGAGATTGCCCGTTTCGTTATAAAGCTTCAGAGCGCGTTGCAGCATGTCCTTTGCCTGCGTCAGCTTGTTTTGCGCGCGCACCACGTCTGAGAGATCCGCCAGATCGGCGGCTTGACCGTCCTTGAGGCCAAGCCTCTCGTTGATCTCCAGCGACTCGCGGAAGAGCCGCTCAGCCTCCGCGTTATCGCCTGTAGCCAGCGCAACGACGCCGAGATTGCCCAGCGCCACAGCGCGCTTGGCCTCGTCATCCTCGAACCACGACACCTGCTCCAGCGTGCGTAGCGCCTCTTCATAGTCGCCAGTTCGCAGATACAGCGACCCCAGCAGATTGTGCGCATCCGAGTCATTCGGCGCTAGCTCGGTCGCACGCCTGTAAGCATTGATCGACGCCTGCGTATCCGCCGCAAACGACAGCGCCCCGATCTCCTTCCAGGTTTCAGCCAGCGCCTGCGCAGCCTTCTCGCCCTCGTCAGCCGCCGACTGCAGATCAGCCAACGCCCCATCGATGTCGCCCATCGCCAGCTTGTCCGCCGCGGTCCCGCGCGCACCCGACTGTGCGGAGAGCAAACTCTGTATGCTCTGCCGCAACGCCGCTTCGGCATCTGCGGAAAGCGGCTGGGGCGACTTCTGCTTTAGCAGCGTCAGCACTTCTTCGACCTTCGCATCCGTGGCGACCAGCGCCGCCTCGGACGCACCGGGATTGGTGAAGCCATCAATCGTCTGCCGCAGGTCGCCGAAATTGGTGATGATGGCGATCGCGCCCAGCGCTGCAGCTCCCGCGCTGCCCCACGTGAAATAGCGCGACCGGAAGATGTTCGCGCTCAAAAGGCTCCCAAGCGCACCGCCGGAAAGCCGCCCATGCAGCGCCTGCACAAGCTCGCGAAACTCCCTGTCCGTTGGATCGCCACGCCAGCCCGAGAGATCGGTCGCGCGAAACCCGCCGAGGCTGCCGGGCGGAGAGCAGGGCGCAAGCAGGATAGGCATCAGCTTCCGCGCCTTCTGCGCCCGCGCCGCCTGCAGGTTCACACCGTCGCTGGCGACCGCCGCAGGCGTCCAGCACACGATCACGGCATGGGCATTGTCGATCGGATGATCGCTGCGCGGCTGGTCATCGGGCGCTGTATCGACCACGAACCCCGCCGCCTCGAAGGCGCGGTGCAGCGGCTTCACAAGCTCGGCGCTGCTGCCGGCATAAGCCAGAAGCAGCCGCTTGCCAGATGTTGCCTGTCCTTCGCCCATCCGCGTCCCCGAAACCGGACGCTAACGCGCAATCAGGGGCCCGAAAAGCAGAAAGCCCGCTGTTTCCAGCGGGCCTTCCCAGTGTCTCTGAAGGTCGAAAACCTACGCCGTGGTTTTGACGAAGCCTTTGAACTTGTCCTTGAAGCGCGACAGGCGGCCGCCGCGGTCGAGCACTTGGGCTGCGCCGCCGGTCCAGGCCGGGTGCGATTTCGGGTCGATGTCGAGCGACAGCTTGTCGCCGGCTTTGCCCATGCACGAGCGCGTCTGATACTCGGTACCGTCCGTCATCACGACCGTGATGAAGTGGTAATCGGGATGGCCTTCTTTTTTCATCGGAAGTCTCTGTCGCGGCTGTCGTAAGGTCCCAAAAGCGTTAACGCCTCGAGCCTTGCTGAATTCGGGAGCGGGGCTCATACCCGAAGCTGGCCGGGCTGGCAAGCTTGGCCGCCAGACACCCGGAAACCGGGGCATTTGAGGGCGGAATGAGCGACGGAAACAGCCAATCCAGCGGAACGTCAACCGGGGCAGGCAGCGCCGGGTTCGACCGGACGGCCGGCGCCCAGCGCTGGGGCGAAGGTGGCCCCGAGCGCGCCAAGTCCCGCTCCCTGGGCCCCCTTCTGAAGCTCGCCCCCTACATGAAGCGCCAGCGCACCACGGCGATCATGGGCGTGATCTTCCTGTTCATCGCCGCGATCCTGAACCTCGCCATCACCTTCCCGGTGCAATGGCTCGGCAACAACGCCTTCCAGAGTTTCGATCCCGGCCTGATCAACGCCGGCTTCATGGCGATGCTCGGCATCGCGCTGGCGCTGGGCGTCGCCTCCGCCGTGCGCTTCTACTTCTTCTCCCGCTTCGGCGAGCGGTTGGCCGCTGACCTGCGCGGCGATGTCTATGCCCGCCTGATGTCGCTCTCGCCCGCCTACTTCTCGAAGCTCAAGACAGGCGAGGCTGTCTCGCGCCTCACCGCAGACGTCACGCTGATCGAGACCTTCTTCGGCTCCACCTTCTCGATGGCCGTCCGCTCGACCGTCACATCGGTCGGCGCGTTGATCCTGATGTTCATCACCTCGTGGAAGCTCACCGCGATCCTGTTCGTGCTCGCCCCCGTCCTGATCCTGCCAATCCTCGGCATGGGCCGCCGCGTGCGCAAACTCTCGGTCAACGCCCAGGACCGCATCGCAGACGCTGCCTCCGAAGCCACCGAAACCATCGACGCGATCGACCTCGTGCAGGCCTACGGCATGGAGAAGGAACGCGAGACGCGCTTCCGCTCCGCCATCGAACTGGCCTTCAAGGCAGCGCTCGCTCGCATCGGCGCGCGCGCCTGGCTCACCGGCATCATCATCGCCCTGATGTTCGCAGGGGTCACCGGCGTCATCTGGATCGGCGCGCTGGAAGTCCAGTCCGGCGCGATGACAGTCGGCGCCTTCATGCAGTTCGTCCTGCTCGCCGTCTTCGGCGTCGGCGGTTTCGCCACCGTGGCCGAAGTCATGGGCGACGCCATGCGCGCCTCCGGCGCCGCCGTCCGCGCCATCGAGATCCTGGAACACAAGCCAGACATCGCCGCGCCGCCATCGGCTAAGCCCATGCCCGCCAAACTCGCCGGCCATGTGAAGCTCGACAACGTCTCGTTCTCTTACCCAACCGCGCAAGGCCCGTCGCTCAACAACGTCTCGTTCGAAGCCAGACCCGGCGAGATGATCGCACTCGTCGGCCCCTCGGGCGCGGGCAAGTCGACCGTCTTCCGCATGCTTCTGCGCTTCTTCGACCCGCAGACCGGCGCCGTCACGCTCGATGGCTTGGACGCCCGCGAGGTCGATCCCGCCGAATGGCGCGCCCGCTTCGCCTACGTCCCGCAGGAAGCCCCGATCTTCTCCGGCGACGCCGCCGGCAACGTGCGCTTCGGCCGCACCGGCGCCAGCGACGAAGACGTCCGCGAAGCCTTGCGCAAGGCCGAAGCCTTCGCCTTCCTCGAAGGCCGCGGCGGTCTCGCAGCCGAAGTCGGCGCCAAAGGCCGCCAGCTCTCCGGCGGCGAACGCCAGCGCATCGCCATCGCCCGCGCCCTCGTGCGTGGCGCGCCAGTCATGCTGCTCGATGAAGCCACCAGCGCCCTCGACGCCGCCAACGAACGCCTCGTCCAGAAAGCGCTCGATCAGGCCAGCCAGGGCTGCACCACGCTGGTCATCGCTCACCGCCTCGCCACCGTGCGCCGCGCCAACCGCATCATCGTGCTCGACCAGGGCCGCATCGCGGAGCAGGGCGACCACGAAAGCCTCGTCCGCGCGGGCGGCCTTTATGCCAAGCTCGCCGAGATGCAATTCACCAGCGCCTGACAGGACAAGATCGAGGGGGACGCAATGTCTGACGACCGCAAGACCGAACGCGCGGCGGCAGCCACCTATCACCGCGTAGCAGACGCGTATGCTGCGCTGATCGATACCAAGCCGCACAACGCCTACTATGACCGCCCCGCCGTCATCTCGCTCTGGCACGACCTGACCAACCGCGAAGTCCTCGACGCCGGCTGCGGCCCCGGCGTCTATGCCGAAGAGCTGGTGAAGCGCGGGGCGCGCGTCACGGCCGGCGACATCGCTCCGCGCATGCGCGAGATAGCGAAGCAGCGCCTCGGCAATACCGCCCGCGTCGTCGAGCTCGATCTCTCCGAACGCCTGCCCTTCGAAGACGCCGCCTTCGATGTCGTCAACGCGCCGCTCTGCCTCGACTACATCCGCGACTGGGACCACGCGTTCGCCGAGTTCAGCCGCGTCTTGAAACGCGGCGGCTACGTCGTTATGTCCGCAATGCACCCCTCATTCGACGCCGAGTATTACCGCTCCGAACGCTATTTCGAGATCGAGGCGGTGAGCGGTCCGTGGAAGGGTTTCGGCGAGACTTTCGTGATGAACAGCTATCGCCGCCCAATGGCCGAGTTCATCAACGCGCCCCTGCGCGCCGGCCTCGTGCTCGACAAGCTGCTGGAGCCGCTGCCGACACAGGATTTCCGCGACGCCGATCCGCGCCGCCACGCCGAACTTATGCGCCGCCCGGCCTTCCTGATGATGCGCCTGCGGAAGCCGTAGAAAATATGCCGCCGCAAACGTAGGGTTTGCGCATCCGCCCACGTCCTCAGGGCCTAATCGGAGGAAACCCTATGCAATTCATGATGTTCGTCTGCTCGGACGCTGATCCCGATCCGCAACCAGAAGCAGAAGGCGAGATCTACGACTGGCTCGCCGATGCCGGCGACAAGCGCATCATCGGCGATCGCCTGCGCCCCGTGAGCGATGCCAAAACCGTCCGCATGCGCGGCGGCCGCCGCATGATCACCGACGGCCCCTTCGCGGAAACCAAGGAAACCATCCTCGGCTTCGACATCCTCGAATGCGCCAGCATGGACGAGGCGATCGAGATCGCCGCCAAACACCCAATGGCCCGCGCCGGCCGCATCGAATTGCGGCCCTTCTGGCCCATCGACTGATCTGGAGGACATGCAGCTTCCTCCACCTATATTCAAAGTGGAGGTAGCTCATGTCCGACGACGTCAATCTTGGATCACTCAACGGCCACAGCGTCGGCCGCATCCTGAAGGAAGCGGTGCGCCGCGCTGCAACTGTCATCCGCGCCCAACGCTCAACCTTCGAAGCGCAGACCAAGCTCAGCTACGCCGGCACGATGGACGACGTGTTCACCTCGGCCGACAAGGCCGCGCAGGAAGTTTACTTACGCACCTTCACCGAATGCTTCCCCGGCTGCGGCGTCCTCGGCGAGGAAGACTCGCTCTCGCTTCCCGCCGTGAAGCCAATCACCGCCTACTTCACCGTCGATCCGATCGACGGCACGCGCGCCTTCATCCGCCGCCAGAGCCACGGCATCACAACCATGGTCGCGCTGGTCGATGGCGGCGAAGTCATCTCCGCCTACATCGGCGACATCTCGTCGGACGAGGTTTACGGCTACCGCCCGGGCTCCACCCGCGTCCACCGCATCACCCACCTCGACACGTTCGAAACGCTGATGCCGCGCGAGACATGCCCGAAGAATATCGGCGAAGTCTTCGGCCTGCTGCGCGATCCGCCCTCGGCCTATTCCGAACAGACGCAGCAGCTGGTCGAAGGCTTCCTCAACTACGAGATCATGGGCTCGTCCATTGGCGCCTGGTTTGCGCGGCTCTGGAAAGGGGAGGTTGGCGCGCTGCTCCTGCCGCCGGGCTTCGAAACGCCATGGGATTCAACGCCCGTCATCGGCATCAGCCAGAAGCTCGGCTACAAATGGCTGCGCCCGGAAAACGGCGCATGGATCGCCTACGAGCCCGAATTGCCGCTCAAGCCCGTGATGCGCGATCACGATGCGCTGGTCATCCACGCAAGCTGCGTCGAAGACGGAAGGCTGAAGTTGCGTTGATCAGTATGACAACAGTTTCGCTTTGGCCGCTAAGGTCACGGGTGTAAGAAGCGCAATCAGCGACGGAGAGCCGGAATGTTCGACGCAACCAAACTGCTCAACCAGATGTTCGGATCGGGCGGCGCCAACAATCCTCTCAGCCAGATCGGCGGCGTGCTAGGCGGCCTCCTCAATGACAGCGTATCCGGCATGAAGGACGGCGCAGCCGCGATCGAACAGAAGACCGGCATCGGCGCCAAGGCAGATGCGGCGCTGAAGGGCGCAACCGGCAAATCCGGCGGCGACTTCATCGAGCAGGCCAAGACCTTCGCCTCCGAAAACAAGATGGCCACGGGCGCAGCCCTCGGCGGTCTGGGCGTGCTCCTGCTCGGCACCAAGGGCGGCCGCGGCCTGGTTGGCAATGCGGCAACGCTCGGCGGCCTCGCGATGATCGGCGGCCTTGCCTACAAGGCCTGGCAAAACCATCAGGCCGGGCAAGCACCAAAACCGCCCGCCCAGATCGAAGCCGCACCCGAAGCCAGCCCGTTCGGTGAAACGGGGAACGTCGATCAGGACAACGCCGCCGCCATGCTGGTGCTGCGCGCGATGATCGCTGCGGCCGCCTGCGATGGCGTAGTCGACAATGAAGAGCGCTCACGCATTATCGGCGCGCTCGAAGGCGCCGGCCTCGATGTCCACGCCGCGAAATTCCTGGATGCCGAATTTGCCAAGCCTGCTTCGATCGCCGAACTCGCAGCTGCTGCGAACACGCCCGCGCTCGCGGCGCAGGCCTATACGGCTGCAAGGATCGCAATCGATTCCGTCAGCGCGCAGGAAAAGGCATTCCTGTCCGATCTCGCCACGGCCCTGAAACTCGACGCAGGACTCGTCGCCCAGATCGACGCCGGCGCGGCAGCCGCCAAAGGCTGAGGCGCTAGATCTTCTTCAGCTTCGAAATCGGCGCCGCCGGCTTCTTGATCTTGCCTTCGATCGTCTCGGAGAGCTTCTGCGCAAGGCTGGTGTTCGCCGCCACGAACGAGCCCTTGAACGCATCGGTCTTGTCGAGGCCGATCACCATGCCGCCCGCTTCCTGCATCAGCACGAAGCCAGCCGCGATATCCCACGGCGAAAGTCCGCGCTCCCAGAAGCCGTCAAAGCGCCCAGCCGCAACCCACGCCAGATCCAGCGCAGCCGATCCAAAGCGGCGCACAGCCGCAACTTCCGTGCGCACGCGCGCCAGCTCGTCGAGGAATTTCTCGCCGCCATTCACGCCAAGCTGCGGAATGCCGGTTGTCACAACCGCTTCGTTGAGCTTACGGCGCGCGCCAACACGCAGACGCTTGTTTTCAAGCCACGCGCCTTCGCCGTCTTCCGCCCAGAACATCTCGTTGCGCATCGGATCGAACACCACGCCCGAACGCAGCTTGCCATCGCGCTCGAGGCCGATCGAAATCGCGAAGTGCGGAATGCCGTGCAGGAAGTTCAGCGTGCCATCGAGCGGGTCGACGATGAAACGGTGCGTCTTGTCCGATCCCTGAACTTCGCCGCCTTCTTCAAGCAGGAAGCCATATCCCGGTCGCGCCTTTTCCAGCGCCTTGCGGATGATCTCTTCCGCTTTCTTGTCGGCAGCCGAAACGAAGTCCGCCGGGCCCTTGCGGGAGACCTGCAGATTCTCGACTTCGCCAAAATCACGGATCAGCCGGCGGCCAGCGGCGCGCGCAGCATCCATCATCACGGTGACGGTGGGGGAGGGACGGGACATGTCAAACAGCCTTCAATATGCCGCGTCAGATAGCTCCCAGAGCCCAAAGCGCAAGCTTTGTTCGCGTGTCCGGGGTGCGGGCTTACGTCGCCAGTTCGTCGAACAAGGTGTTGAAAGCCTTAACCGCAGCGCCCGGGCCGCCCGAAGCCTTCCAGACGCCCGCTGAAACCGCGAGGAAATCCGCACCCGCAGTAACCAACGGCCGGGCGTTTTCCGCCGTGATCCCGCCGATCGCCACGCACGGCAATTCCATCATTTCCTGCCACCAGGTCAGCAGCTCCAGCTCGGCCTTCGCCTTCGGGTCCTTGGTCTCGGTCGGATAGAAAGCGCCGAACGCCACATAGTCCGCGCCGGCCTCTCCGGCCTCCATCGCAAGATGGCGGCTGTCATGGCAGGTGACGCCCACAATCCCATCCTCGCCGATCAACTTGCGGGCCTTCGCATACGGCATGTCCTGCTGCCCGATATGCACGCCATCCGCGCCCAGCTCGACCGCCAGATCCGGCCGGTCATTGATCAGCACCGCCACGCCACGATCCTGCGCCCGCGGAATGATGTAGCGCCCCAGCTCCATGATCTGGCTATCAGGCGCCGCAACCCCAGCGCGAGACTTCAGCCGGATCTGCAGCGACGCCACATCGCCGCCATCCAGGGCCGCATCCAGCTCACGCGCAAACGCGGCGACATCGGCAACTTCCGGCGGCGTGATCAGGTAAAGGCGGCAACGACGAGACATGGCCGTCACCTACGCCCACGCGCGGGGCGGAGCAAGTCAGGCCGCCGCACACCCGTTCGGCTTAACCACGCGCCTGGTCGACGCCGGATACTTCGCCAGCTTCTCCACCGCGCGGGCAGGGCGCTGCGTAAGCCCACCCCCGCAATTCGGGCACTTGCCCTTCAGCGTCCCGTCCGCACAGCCCGCGCAATACGTGCACTCGAACGAACAGATCCGCGCTTCCGTCCCCGACGGATCCAGATCCTTGTCACAGCATTCGCAGTTCGGGCGCATCTCAAGCATGCGCCAGCCTAGCGCCAGCGCACGGCCCTGCAACGTCAGCAACCGCCAAAGACCCCTCGAAACCAGCCGCCCAAACGAAAACGGCGCGGTCTCATCAGGACCGCGCCGCTTGCAATTCACGTCAGCCTGAAAGCCTAGGCGGCTTTCGAAGCGTCAAAGATGTCGTTGATTGCATTGCCCAGCGCGGCATCGAACTCGGCGTCCGACTGCTGCGCCGAAAGACCCTCGGTCAACGCGCGCGAGAACGAAGCGATGATGCCGTCGTTCAGCTTGAGCATGCGGTTCGCGTCTTCACGGCTATAGCCGCCCGACAGCGCCACAACGCGCATCACGCGCGGATGCTTGACCAGCGAGTGATACAGGTTCGTCTTGGTCGGCAGCGTCAGCTTCAGCATCACCTGCTTGTCAGCGGGCAGGGCGTCGAGCTGCTTGGTGATCTCGGCCAGCAGGATCTCTTCAGCCTGCGCCTTGTCGGCGATTGAGATCGTCACTTCCGGCTCGATGATCGGCATCAGGCCATGCGACAGGATCTGTTTGCCGACTTCGAACTGCTGCGCCACCACGGCGGCGATGCCCTTCGGGTTCGCGGCGTTGATGACCGAGCGCATCTTGGTGCCGAAAATGCCCTTCGCGACAGCGCGCGTCAGCAGCTTGTCGAGGTCCGGGTTGTCCTTCATCAGCTGCGTGCCGTCGACTTCATCGGCCAGGCCTTTGTCGATCTTCAGGAACGGAACAACGCCGCGTTTCTGCCAGAGGTATTCAGCCGTCGGCGTGCCATCGATGTCGCCATCCATGGTGCGCTCGAACAGGATCGCGCCCATCACCTTCTCGCCGGTGAAGGCAGGCGACTTGATGATCCGCGCGCGCATCTCGTGAACCAGGCGATACATATCCGCGTCGCCCGAATAGGTGTTCTCCGCAATGCCATACAGGCGCAGCGCCTTCGGGGTCGAACCGCCCGATTGATCCAGAGCGGCGATGAAACCGTCCTTTTTCGCAGCCTGTTCCGCCATCGACGCGTTAATCATGAATGTCCCTCAATCTGTCTGAACCGCCCAGCCAACCCCGGCCAGAAGCGAACCCGCTTCGGGACACGGCATAGCGTTTCCCGCTCCTCTTTCAAGAAGCGGGCCCCGCAAGGTCTGTGGGACGAATCTGCGCAGGTGATCGCCCCACGCACGGCCTCTCGCCGCACGTGAAATCTCACCTCATGAAATCAATGAGTTCGCGGCCTGTCAGCTGAACGCCAGGAACAGCGCCACCACCGGTATGATCGCCAGAACAGCCGTTACGGCCCAGTCCACCTTGTTGACCCACCGCGGCGCAAACCGCTCGAGGATAACCCCGGTCAATCCGGTGATCGCAGGGAACAGGATGGCGGAATACATCCCCGTCACCACGAACATCCCAAGATAAGCCCAGGCATAGCCGCCAAAGCCGCTGCGATCGCGCATGTCGGGGCTGCACGGGATCTCGTACCAGAATTTCGCCGTCGCATCCGCGCCGCCCATCACGCGCGCACAAACCTCGCCGGCATGCGCGCCGCCAATGATGAACACAGCCAGCAGCGGAAACAGCAGCGCGAACGCGAGATTGATCCAGATCGGATTGAACCGCGCCACGCTGATCTGCCCCATGATCCGGCCTTAGCCGCCCAGCTTCACGCCAAGCGCTTCAGCCGCCGCCGCGACGAACTTGTTCGTCTGCGCGAAGGCTGCCTCCAGCGGCTGCTCGCCCGCCGGGTTGGCTATCTTGTCCCAGTTGGCGGCGACATCATCGACGCTCGCATTCGCGCCGCCGAGGAACACGGCCGGCGTCTCATAGATGTGGACGACAGAGAAGCAGCCCGCGCCCGCGCCAAGGATCGTCTTCGACGGCGCATTCTCGGAAACGAGATACAGCACGCCCGGCGTCACCAGTTCCGGCTGCATCAGGTTCGCCACCTGCTCGGGGATCAGGCCCTCGAGCATGCGCGTCGCCGCCGTTGGCGCCAGCGTGTTGACGCGGATGTTGTTCTTCGCACCCTCATGGTGAAGCACGTTCATGAAGCCGACCATCGCCGCTTTCGCCGCGCCATAGTTCGACTGGCCGAAATTGCCGTAGATGCCCGAAGCCGAAGACGTCAGCATGATGCGGCCATAGTTCTGCTCGCGCATCGTGTCCCACACCGCCTTGGTGCAGTTCGCGGTGCCGAACAGGTGCACGTCCACAACCTTCTTGAAGTCGTCCATCGTCATCTTCGAGAACGTCTTGTCGCGCAGGATGCCGGCATTGTTGATCAGGATGTCGACGCGACCCCACTTGGCTTTCGCTTCGGCCACCATCGCCTCGACCTGGTCGAGCTTGGTGATGTCCGCGCCATTGCCGATGGCCTCGCCGCCGCCGTCGCGGATTTCCTTCGCAACAGCCTCAGCCGCCGAAACCGAACCGCCCGAACCATCCACCGATCCGCCAAGGTCGTTCACGACAACCTTCGCGCCGCGCGCCGCCAGCTGCAGGCTGTGATGCCGCCCCAGGCCATTCCCGCCGCCCGTAACGATCGCAACCTTGCCGTCAAATCGAATGGTCATGTGGGGTCCTTTGAGCTCAACGGAATGTCGGATGGCGCAGTGCAGCAAGCATGACAAGAGGCACTATTGAAAACCTAGCTCGCCTCACCGTTGCATTGTCGAATTGCGGTGTTTACCATAAGCACGGGCAAGGGTTGGGCGAGCTAAAAATGACAATCAGCGATGCGCTGGATGACCGACAAGGGCATCCTCAAGAGATCGGAAACTTCCGCAGCAAGTTTTGGCTGTGGGCGGTACTAGGTTTTGTTGTTCTGCTCGCGTTGCAAGTTGCGAAGTTCATAATCGACAACAGTTGGGATCCTTTTGCCGAGCTGGCCACAGCGAAATCGCTTGCGGACTTAGACTGGTCCAAATGGATCGCGCTTGCGAACCTCCTCGCGACGAGTCTGATAGGTGGTGCTGTCGCCGGGGCATCCGCCTACGCGATCAAGTATTTGAGCATCAGCGTGAACAACGGAATCGTGAGTAACGCCAATACGAACGGCGGCGATGTCTTTGGCCCGCATAATATTCACCAAGATCACACGCACATTCATACGGATGTCGAGCACCTCGACAGTGTGAAGGCGGAGATCGGCCGTTTGTTGGCAATGTTCAAAGAGGAGTCAGCTGGCCGCCGCCTAGGACGGAGTGACTTTGTTCAGCTGCGAAAATTGGCCGACGAAAGCATGAAGCGGCGTGCTCGCCGAATGGAGAATCTCTGTCTCAAGCTCAAGGACCAAGTTGCAGTTCTCGAGAGCGAGCTTGAGGCAAGCCGACTTTCTTTTGGCGATCTGCAATCGCGATTTGAAGATGCTCAAGGAGAGCTTCGAGGTGCGCGCGCGATGCACGCTGACATGCAAGCACGCTTAGAGCTTACAAAATCGACTCTTGCCGATGCCGAGAAATTCTTCGCGAAGATCGACGACTTCCTTACGGGTCCGATTGCGCTCGGTCGCGCTGCCGAGGCTCTTCAGTCTGAGCTTGGCGATCGGAAGCTAAGCCAGAACACGTCGGATACGAGCGCGCAAATCAGCCAGCTCGCTGGATAGCGTTGCTGCCTCAGAGCTTATCTCGACTAGGGAAGTATGCCGCGGCGGTGCTGACTGCACAGTTTGCGCAACGCCCTGAAGCTCAGGCGCGCGCCTGACAAATGCGATCACGTTGTTCGCAGAAGCTTTCAGCTCTTTAGACATTCGCACACCGCATGATTCGCAGCAGGGTGGCGCAGCGCTGGTTCGTAAACGGTTAATCGCCACATCTCGCGGACAAGCGAAGTATGCGGTGTTTTGTTCCGTAATTCGATCGATAGCGCTGATTTATCAGACTTTAAGCGCTTCCACGCCCGGCAGCACTTTGCCTTCCATCCACTCCAGGAACGCGCCGCCTGCGGTGGAGACGAACGTCAGATCGTTCGCAACGCCGGCGTGGTTCATGGCGGAGACGGTATCGCCGCCGCCGGCGACTGCCACCAGCTTGCCTTCCTTGGCCAGCTTCGCGGCTTCCTTGGCGGCTTCCACGGTCGCCTTGTCGAAGGGCGGGATTTCGAAGACACCCAGCGGGCCGTTCCAGATCAGCGTTTTCGAATTGCCCATGGCGCGCTTCAGGCG
Source organism: Hyphomonadaceae bacterium (assembly GCA_965229115.1). Classification (GTDB taxonomy): domain Bacteria; phylum Pseudomonadota; class Alphaproteobacteria; order Caulobacterales; family Hyphomonadaceae; genus UBA7672. The sequence continues at coordinate 4,253,116 of CBDDIR010000003.1, forward strand.
CTCGACCGTTTCCGGGCCGGCGTCGAGAATGCGTTCCTGCTCGTCGATATTGCCCAGCGTACGCACGCGTGCAGCAGCGCCCGGCTCCATACGCTCGGCGACAACGATGTCGAGCGGCAGGAACAGCTTGCAGTTGTTGCGGCCAGCGAGACCGATGATTTCGCGCGCCGTGTCGGCGAGGTCTTTCTCGCAGTACGATGCACCAACGTCATGGCCCATCGCATAGAGGAAGGTGTTCGCCATGCCGCCGCCGATCGCCAGCTTGTCGAGCTTGGTGACGAGGTTCTTGAGCAGGTCGAGCTTGGTCGAAACTTTCGAGCCGCCGACAATGCCGATCACAGGGCGTTGCGGATTGCCGAGCGCCGCATCCAGCGCGTTGAGCTCGCGCTCCATCGACAGGCCCGGATAGGCCGGCAGTTTCTTGGCGAGGCCTTCGGTCGAGGCGTGCGCGCGGTGCGCAGCCGAGAAGGCGTCGTTGACATAGATATCGCCGAGCTTGGCGAGTTCGCCGGCAAAGGCTTCGTCGTTCTTCTCTTCGCCCGCGTGGTAGCGCAGGTTCTCCAGCAGAGCGACGCCGCCAGCCTTCAGCCCGTCGACCACAGCTTTGGCGTCCGTGCCAATGCAGTCATCGGCCCACGCCACATCCTGGCCCACCAGCTTCGACAGGGCGGGGAGGATCGGCTTGAGGCTCATCTCCGGAATGCGCTTGCCCTTCGGGCGGTCGAAGTGCGCGAGCAGCACAACCTTGGCGCCGGCTTTCGACAGCAGCTCGATCGTCGGCAGCGCAGCCTTGAGGCGCGTATCGTCCGTGATCCGGCCATCCTCCATCGGCACGTTGAAGTCGACGCGCACCAGCGCCGTCTTGCCGGAGAGGTCAGCGCCCTGAAGCGTGCGGAAGGTCATGTCGTTCGTCCCGGATCGTGATGGTAAATCGTTGGTCTGTGTCAGAGCTTGCAGCCTTCGGGCCGCCAGCTGCGTGGGCGTCAGCTAATCGGGTCTTCCCAGGGCGTGTCCTGTTCCTTGACCGTCTTCAGCAGTTCGAAGCCGATACGGCGCGGCTCAGCGTTGATCTTGCGCACCGCCACAAGCAGCATCGAGACCTGGCTGTAGTGCTGCACCAGCTCCCATTTCCGGCCGTCCGGAAATTCGCCCATGAACAGGATCATGTCCGGGCCCCAGCTGGCGACATTCGACAGGTGCAGCGGCTCGCCGCTCGGGCCTTCAACGAACCGGCCGCCAACCTCGTGGTCGGGTCCAAGGTTCTTCTCGAACTCCATCACCTGATGCACCAGTCGCTGGTGCATCCAGGCCGCCGGATCATAAGGCTTCTCGTCCGTCGTCGCAGGCGCCTTCGGCGCCGCTTCAACAACCTCACCCTTCACATGGTAGGGCGGGGACGCAGATGCGTGAACGGCGACCTCATCGGTCGCCGCCCCCGTAACGTCTTTTTTCTTGTCGGCCACTAGATCAGCTTCGCCCAGGCGACAGCGGTGTCGCTCATGCGGGTCGAGAAGCCCCACTCGTTGTCATACCAGCTCATGATCGACACAAACGTGCCGTCCATGACCTTGGTCTGGTCGGTGTGGAAGATCGACGAGTGCGGGTTGTGGTTGAAATCCGACGAAACCAGCTTCTCGTCGGTGTAGCCCAGCACGCCTTTCAGCGGGCCATTGGCGGCTGCACGGATCAGGTCGTTGATCTCTTTCGCGCTCGTCGCACGCTTGGCGACGAACTTCAGGTCGACCAGCGAAACGTTCGGCGTCGGCACGCGCACCGAAACGCCGTCCAGCTTGCCGTTCAGGTCCGGCAGCACGAGGCCCACGGCCTTCGCCGCGCCCGTCGAGGTCGGGATCATCGACAGCGCAGCAGCGCGGCCGCGATACAGATCCTTGTGCATCGTATCCAGCGTCGGCTGGTCGCCGGTGTAGGAGTGGATCGTCGTCATCATGCCGCGTTCGATGCCGATGGCGTCGTTCAGCACGTGGGCGACCGGCGCGAGGCAGTTGGTCGTGCACGAAGCGTTCGAGACGATCATGTGCTCTTTGGTGAGCTTCTGATGGTTCACGCCGTAAACGACGGTGAGGTCGGCATTCTCGCCCGGGGCCGAGATCAGCACGCGCTTGGCGCCGGCCTGAAGGTGGAGAGCCGCCTTGTCTTTCGCCGTGAAGATGCCGGTGCACTCGAACGCGATGTCGACGTTCAGGTCCTTGTGCGGCAGCTCGGCCGGGTTCTTGATCGCCGTCACCTTGAACGACTGGTTGCCCACGGTGACCTGGTCACCCTCAACCTTCACGTCCATGTTCAGCGGGCCGTGGACGCTATCGTACTTCAGCAGGTGAACGTTGGTGTCCACCGGGCCGAGATCGTTAACGGCGACGACCTGAATGTCCGTGCGCTTGTGTTCCAGAATGGAACGGAGAACCAGTCGACCAATCCGGCCAAAACCGTTGATCGCAACACGAACAGCCATCGGGAATCCTCTATCATCCAAGTACGGCCCCGGATGCAGGAACGGGACCGGCCGTCACACGGTCTTCATGCGCGGGGTCATAGCGGATTTTTCCGCACATGCGAGAGGTTTGCGCGGTGAAAATCGCGCAATCCAATGCAGCACTTCGTGATGAGGGCAGTTAAGCCTGTTTAGAAGGCTAGACGCGCTCTTTCGCGGCTTTCACCACGGCCTCTGCCGTAATGCCAAAGTGCTTGTACAGCGCCTTGTACGGGGCAGACGCGCCAAAGCCGGTCATGCCGACAAAGCCGCCTTCCGGCCCGATCCAGCGGTCCCAGCCGTCGCGAATGCCCGCTTCCACCGCCACTTTCGGCAGTTTCCCGCCCAGCGTGTCGGCGCGGTATTTCGCGTCCTGCTGCGCGAACAGGCTGAAGCACGGCATCGAAACGACGCGCGCGCCAATCCCTTCGGCTTCCAGCGTCTTCTGGGCTTCCAGCGCGATCTCGACTTCCGAACCCGTCGCCAGCAGCACAACCTTCTCCGGCTTGGTCGCCGGGGAGAGCACATAGCCGCCCTTGGCGACCAGGTTGTCGTCCGTGTGCTCCTTGCGGGCCGGCACGAGGTTCTGGCGGGTGAGGGCGATCAGCGAGGGTTGCTCCGTTGCATTCAGCGCCACTTCCCACGCTTCGGCCGTCTCGACGCCATCCGCCGGGCGGAAGACCAGCAGGTTCGGAATGTTGCGCAGCGACGCAACATGCTCCACCGGCTGGTGCGTCGGGCCATCTTCGCCCACGCCGATCGAGTCGTGCGTCATCACGTGGATCACGCGCTGGTTCATCAGCGCGCCAAGACGGATCGACGGGCGCGAGTAATCCGAGAACACCAGGAAGGTGCCCGAATACGGGATGATGCCGCCATGCAGCGCCATGCCGTTCATCGCCGCCGCCATCGCGTGCTCGCGAATGCCCCAGTGGACATAACGCCCGCCATAATTCTCCGGCGTGAACGGCGCCTTGTTGGCGGCCGTGCGCGTGTTGTTCGAACCCGTGAGGTCAGCCGAGCCGCCGATCAGTTCCGGCATCAGCTCGGTCGCCACTTCCAGCGCAGCGCCAGACCATTTGCGCGTCGCATCGGCCTTCGGCGCTTCAACGATCTTCTTCTTGTGCGCGTTGATCGCGCCTTTCAGGCCTTCGGGAACCTTGCCCGACAGCGAAGCCTCGAACGCGCCGCGCTTGTCCGAAGCCGCCAGACGCTTCTCCCACGCCTCGCGATGGCGTGCGCCCTGCGCGCCGATCTTGCGCCACTCTTTCAGGATCTCGTCCGGAATCTCGAACGCCGCGTGCGGCCAGTCGATCGACTTCTTCACGCCAGCCACTTCTTCGGCGCCATAGGGTCCGCCATGCGCCGGGCCCGTGCCCGCGATCTTCGGCGCGCCATAACCGATGATGGTCTTGCACGCGATCAGCGACGGACGATCCGACGTCTGCGCCGCCAGCAGCGCGCCGCGCACCGCATCCATGTTGTGGCCGTCCACGCGCGCCACATTCCAGCCCGATGCCTTGAAGCGCTTCACCTGGTCTGTATCGTCCGACAGCCCGGTCGAGCCATCGATGGTCACGGCGTTATCGTCGAACAGCACGATCAGGTTCTTGAGGCGCAGATGCCCCGCCAGCGTGATCGCTTCCTGGCTGATGCCTTCCATCAGGCAGCCATCGCCCGCGATGACGTAGGTCTTGTGGTTCACCAGCTCGTCGCCGAAGCGCGAGTTGAGGTGACGCTCAGCCATTGCGAAGCCAACCGCGTTGGCGATGCCCTGGCCCAGCGGACCGGTCGTCGTCTCGACGCCGCGCGTGTGGCCATATTCCGGGTGGCCCGGCGTCTTGGAGCCAAGCTGGCGGAAGTTCTTGATGTCCTCGATGTCCAGCTCCGGATAGCCGGTCAGATAAAGCAGCGAATACAGCAGCATCGAACCATGGCCCGCCGACAGGATCAGGCGGTCGCGGTCCGGCCATTCCGGGTTGGCCGCGTCGAACTTCAGGAATTCCTGGTAGAGCAGGGTGGCGCAGTCCGCGAAGCCAAGCGGCAGGCCGCAATGTCCGCTCTGTGCTTTTTCAACGGCATCCACGCTGAGAGCACGGATCGCATTCGCGAGCGGAAGTTGCGGCATCGGGGGCGCTCCAGCTGGTTTCGGGGGCTGATTAACTGCGATGCGCCTCGCCTCAAAGAGGATTCACAGCCGCAGCACGCCATTGCGTCACTTGCTCACAACCCTCAAAATGAATTGGACCCAGATTGGACGGGGCCTATAGGCGGGGGAATGACGCAGGCGCCTGAAGAAACGCCGGAAATCGACAGCGCGCTCCAGCAACTGGAGGCGGCCATCGACCGTCTGGAAGGCCGTCTTGATGGCCTTTTCGACCGTCTGGAGACGCATCGCGGCCGCGAACGCGAAGCCGACGCCCTCCGCATCGACCGCGCTCGTCTCGCTGGCGATCTGGATGCCGCCAAGGCCCGCGAACGTGAACTGCAACGACTGGCTGACGAAGCGTCAGAGGCCTTGGGCGCTGCAATTTCCGAAGTCCGGGAAGCTCTCGGCAAGGTCTAAGTCAGCCCCCTCTGGCGCTTATAGGTACGCAGGGTCTAGGGTAACAGCCGAAAACGGTTCATAATCCGGCGCACGAGAAGGATCGAAGTCGTGGCCAAGGCAGAACTCCAGATCGCCGGAAAGCGCTACGCGCTCAGCTGCGCCCCCGGCCAGGAAGCGCGTCTCGAAGAACTCGGCGCCCGCTTCGACCAGCGCGTCAAAGAACTCATCGAAGCCTTGGGCGACCTCGGCGCCGAACGCCTCTTCCTCGCCGCCGGCCTCTCCATCCTCGACGAACTCGACGCGCAAGCCGCAGGCACCGGCGCCAAAGCCCTCGACGACCGCATCCGCAACCTGGAAAACCGCGCCGCGACTCTCCTGACCGACGCCGCCGCCAGAATCGAAATGCTCTCCCGCCGCGTCGACGAAGCCAGCTAACGCTCGTTGCCACGTAGGGTGCATCAACGATGCACCGCGCCACGAGCACGCCTGCATCAACAAGGGGAGTCATCCTCGGCCCTGTGCCGAGGATCTCGGTTGGATCAACAGCGGGACAAGCAGCCGAACCTCACGCTGCAACAACCGGGATTCTTGGGACAAGCCCAAGAATGACACCGCGATTGGGGGATGGAGCGGGACCAAACTGTGGGACAGCGAAATAATCGCGCGAATAATCTCAGCGCGTTAGCGCGAGAGATTGTGGGATAGAGCCTCTCAGAATCTACGTGGCCGCGGGCCGGGGTATTCTACCCCGCATGACACGACACAAACACGCGCAAACTGGACTAGGGATCCCGCAGCTTCCTCAGCTCTTGCTGACAGCTGTGCTGCGCGCATTTGCGATGCTCGTGCTCCACGTCGCCTCGACGCTCCAGATGAAAGACCGCCGTGAAGCTGTGAATGCCACACAGCCCATGCCGACCGATCTGCCCAGAGCGAAGACCGACACCCAACAACAGGAACCAACTCCGGCTGTCCAACACCGCAGCCCTCCCCAAAGCGCTCATGCTGAGCAGGCTCGCTTCGCGAGCCGTCCGTCGAAGCACGAGCGCGTGCTCACCACCCCCTCCGTCTCGCTTGGCTCACGCCAAGCGATCCACCTCCCCCAGTGCTCCGCACTGATGGAGGCAACCCGCGCTCCGATGCGCGCGACGAAGGGGAATTGCCTCCACCACTCGAAGAGTGGGGGAGGTGGATTGCGCGCCCTTGCGCGCAAGACGGAGGGGGCGCTTGCCCCAACTCCAAACAAAAACGCGGCCGCCTAAGCAGCCGCGCTCAAATCAAAGCCCGCCACACCCCGCCCACCAGCGGGAACGCACCCTCACGCCACCTGCCCAGCGGCCCACCCCGAACTCCACGCCCATTGGAAATTATACCCGCCCAGCCATCCGGTGACGTCCACACACTCCCCGATGAAATACAGGCCCGGCGCGCCCTTCGCCTCCATCGTCTGAGACGACAGCCCATCCGTATCAACGCCGCCGAGCGTCACCTCCGCCGTGCGCCAGCCCTCCGTCCCATCCGGCGCCACCCGCCAGGCATTCACCGCCGCCGCGACCTCGCGCAGCTTCGCATCCGACAGATCCGCCAACCGCGAAATCCCAAACGTCCGCGCCGCAATCTGATCCGCCAACCGCTTCGGCAGGAAATGCGTCAGCGCATTATCGAGCTGCAATTTCGGCCGCGCGCTCCGCTCGGCCTTCAGCTCCGCAAACACATCGCGCCCACGCGCAAGATCAATCACGATCTCCTCGCCCTCGCGCCAGTAACTCGAGATCTGCAGGATCGACGGCCCCGAAAGCCCGCGATGCGTGAACAGCATCCCCTCGTCGAAATGCGTCTTGCCGCTCGTCACGCGCGCCTCAACCGAAACCCCCGCCAGCTCCTTCACCGGCTCAAGCTTCGCATCTTCCAGCGTGAACGGCACAAGGGCAGGGCGCGGATGGATGATCTTCAACCCGAACTGCTTCGCGACCTCGTAAGCATACCCGCTCGATCCCATCTTCGGGATCGACTTGCCGCCCGTCGCAATCACAACCGACTTCGCTTCCATCGCGCCAACCTGCGTCTCGACAACGAACCCATCCGCCGATCGCGCAATCGCGCCCGGCTCGATCCCAAGCTCCAGCTCGCCACCGGCAGCCTTCAGATCATCAAGCAGCATGTCGATGATCTCTTTCGCCGAGCCGTCGCAGAACAACTGGCCCAACGTCTTCTCGTGATACGCAATCCCGCGCGTTTCGATCCGCGCAATGAAGTCTCGCTGCGTGTATCGCTTCAGTGCCGACTTGCAGAAGTGCGGGTTCTCCGAAAGGAACTGCTTCGGGCTCGCATGCAGGTTGGTGAAATTGCACCGCCCCCCGCCCGAGATGCGGATCTTCTCCGCCGGCTTCGCGGCATGGTCGATCACCAGAACCGACCGTCCCCGCCGCCCCGCCTCGATCGCGCAGAACAGCCCAGCCGCGCCAGCGCCGATGACAAGAACATCGGGGCTGCGGTTCATGGAATTCTCAATTCAAAGATGGGCGCACGAAGCGGGGCAGGTCACCTATCCCCGCCTTCCGCCCGTTTGTCACGCGCAGTCGATCAGGCCGCAGCCTGGTTCATGCCGCCCTGGGCGCGGATCTTCCAGAACCGGATCGCGCGCTGCGCCGATTCCACCGGCACCTGCTCGAACATCCGGCCATGCGCCTCGGCCTTCTGCAGGCCGCCCGAACCGCCCAGCATCATCATGCAAAGCGTCACGAACACCGGACGCGGGAAGTTCGCCGCGCGGCAGAGCAGGGCAACCGCATCCACATCCTTCGCGTCCCAATGGCGTGTCGCCAGATCGAAGTCCACGCCGACCAGGCGCGCAAACGCGATCAGGAAGGCCGTGCGATTGTTGGAACGCAGCAACGCCTCAAGCGACGCCGGCTGCAGCGCGTTGCGCTTCACCATGTCGTCCACATGCTCTTTGGCGAGCTGATAATCGCGCGGCAGCGCGCCATAGGCCTCAGCCACCTGATCCTTGGCCGATTGCAGCGCGCTCTGTATCTGCTCTTCGCTGGCGTTCTGGAATTTCGAAAGGATCTCTTTGCGCAGGTCAGCACTCACCTTCGCATAAACCGTGTTCAGCACTTCCAGCGGAACGCTCTGGCGCTTCACCAGCGGCGATTGCAGCGCAACGCTCGTCTGCGCACGCTCGGCCACGCGCTCATAGGTCTCACGGCTGATCTTGGCGGTCTGGTTATTCAGCAGCGATGCCACAACCGGATCGCTACCCTTGGCGACCAGCGCGCTCGACACCTGCTCGCCGATGTCGTCACGCTTGGTGACCGCCATCATGTGTTCCTGCGACTGCGCGCGCACAACCTCGACAAGGTCCGACTGCGACAGCGCACGCGACGATTCCAGAACCGGACGCGCAACATCGATCACGTCGTTGGCAAGGCGCAGCGCCGTCCGGCGAATGGACAGGCGCGACGCAGCCACCTTCTTCGCGAGGTCGACACGCACCTGCGTTTCCAGATCGGCGGTCAGCGCACCCACGATTTCATCAAACAGCTCGGCTTCGCGTTCCGTCCGCGGCTCAGCCGTCGTCAGGAAGCTGTCCGTCACCTGACGCATCAGCTCACGACGCTTCTCGCTGGATTTTTCCTTCGCCAGGTCGACCAGCATAGCGAACGAATTCATCGGCAAACTCCCGCGCACGAGCCCTCATCCCTAACCGAAATGAGTTAACCCACCGGTTTCCCCGCCCGTAAAATTTGCCGCGCGCCCATCGAGTAGAGCTCAAAATGAGCCGGAAAGATTGGAAACGACTCGACGCGTTCCTATTTTGTTCTAGTATGTGGTCACGCCAAGTTGGAACGGTCAGCCATGCTTCTGGGAGTGGATCACGACGTACCTTCGATCGGACAGCCGACGAAAACCTTCTTCGCCCTCCGTCCGCCTGCATCGTTGGCCAAGCAGTTTTACGGGAAGGCGGGGAAGCTATGCTCGCAAGTCGAGCTTGCCGGCGCCCAGCGCCCAGCCTCCGTCCTGCACGTCACCATGCTTCTAGTCGCCGAGTATAACGGCCGGCTGCCGCGGGAGCTTTTGGAAGAGATCGATCGCGCGCTCAGCAAGATCAGACACGCGCCTGTCGTGGTCATGTTCAACCGAGCCGGGAGCTTCAAGAGCAGAAAGCCCGAAGCGCCCTTCGTGCTGGATGGGCACGAGGCCGCAGGCCTCTACGCGCTCCGCCTGGCAATCATCACCGCCCTGCAAGTCAGGGACATCATCGGCGCCCCACCCCGAAGGTACAGCCCACACATGACACTCGCCTATTCGTACCGCCGCGCCCCACGCATCGCAGTGGACCCGTTCATGTGGGAAGCCCGCGAATTCCAGCTCATCGAAAGCTGGCAGGGCAAAACCAAATACGTCGAGTTGGGACGCTGGGCGCTCAACCACCACGTTTGATGGCGGCAACCGCGCGACCGGACCGGATTGTCGAGGAAAATGGTGCTGATCCGCCCCCTTTGAAGTGGTCCGCACTTAGATATGTTTTTGGAGCGGATGGAGTAGGTGGATGGCAAGGAAGCGTTACAAGCCGGAGGAGATTGTTGCGAAGCTCCGGCAGGTTGATGTGCTGGTCTCGCAGGGCCAGTCAGTGACCGATGCGGTGCGGTCGATCGGGGTCACGGACGTCACCTACTATCGATGGCGATCTGAGTTTGGCGGCCTGAAGACCGATCAGGTCAAGCGCATGAAGGATCTTGAGCTGGAGAACCAGCGGCTGCGCAAGGCGGTGTCGGATCTGACGCTGGACAAGCTGATCCTGTCGGAAGCCGCCAAGGGAAACTTCTGAGCCCCGCGCGTCGCCGCGCCTGCATCGACCATGTCAGGTCGGAGCTGAGACTGTCCGAGCGCCGGGTCTGCCGTGTGCTCGGACAACATCGCTCCACGCAGCGCAAGCGGCCGCGGGGCCATGACGACGAGGAACGACTGACCGCCGACATTGTCGAGCTGGCCAGGCAGTACGGCCGCTATGGCTACCGGAAGATCGCAGCCCTGCTGCGATCCACGGCGGGCTGGGTCGTGAACGACAAGCGGGTCGAGCGGATCTGGCGGCAGGAGGGACTGAAGGTTCCTCAGAAACAGCCAAAACGCAGCCGTTTATGGCTCAGCGATGGATCGTGCATCCGCCTCCGGGCGGAGCGCCGCAACCATGTCTGGTCTTACGACTTCGTCGAAGACCGCACCCATGAGGGGAGGAAGTACCGGATGCTCAATGTCGTCGATGAGTTCACGCATGAATGCATCGCCATCCGCATCGAACGAAAGCTGAAGTCGATCGACGTCATCGACGTGTTGTCTGATCTCTTCATCACGCGTGGCGTGCCCGAACATGTTCGTTCAGACAACGGGCCCGAATTTATCGCCCAGGCAGTGCAGGAGTGGATCGCGGCAGTAGGCGCCAGGACCGCCTACATCGCGCCCGGCAGTCCGTGGGAGAACGGCTTCGTCGAGTCCTTCAATGCGCGATTGCGCGATGAACTTCTCAATGGCGAGATCTTCTACTCACTCGCTGAAGCCCGTGTCGTGATCGAGAGCTGGCGTCGTCACTTCAACGCCGTGCGTCCTCATGCATCGCTTGGATATCGCGCCCCGGCCCCGGAGGTCTTCATGCCGACGCTAGCCGGAGCATGGCCGGCTCCGCGTCGCGCAAGCGCTCCGCCAGCCATGCTCCGGCTAGCATCAGAGCGAGCAATGAACTAACAATCGACTTGGACCACTCGGTGGGGGCCGATCACGGCGTCTTTGCAGAATTATGCAGCTAACGAATGCTCTCTCGACCGGCGGGGCGCATTCGGGATCATAGCCGCATCGGTAACATTCACGCCGCAAGTAGGCGCAACGTCATCCGCGGCGCTGTCATGCAGCAGCTCTACGCGCTTCTTCGGAGCGGATTTGGGCGCGACGTTGACTGTGATGGATCCGCCTTGTGCTAACGCTTCAAGTATTGACCGGTCGAGTATATGACAGCGGTAAACCTCGGAAATGCGTATCCATCTCCGACGCTGAAAGTCTGCCATTTTGCGGGAGACAGTTTCCAGACGCAGTCCAAGGAACTCAGCCATATCTCTACGTCGCATCGGTAGTTCGAAATCGGAATCATGTCTTTCATCACAAAGCGCAGAGACCGATAGCAGAAAGGCCGCGAGCTTTTGTTCGGCGGATTGTGCGCCGATGATTGCAAGCTGCGCCTGAGCCGCGCCGAGCTGTCGCGAAATCTGCCGAAGGATCTGGTTTGCCAATGCTGGCTCGCTTCTGCATAGACCATTGAGGCGGCTCGCAGGGATTGCGCGGACTACCACACGGGTAATGGCTTCGCAGCTGTTGGCGTGCAGTTTCTCGGATTCCAGTCCGAGCACCGATCCTGCGTTGGCGAAGCCGACGACTTGCCGTTGGCCATCGATCAGCGTGCGGTAGAGTTTCACCCAGCCGGACTCGACGATGTAGACACGGTCGCGGGTGTCACCTTCGAAGAACAGATGCTCGTGGGCATCGACATGATGCAGTGGCGTGTTCGGCGATGACGTTCCGGCCGCGTTGAAGCCCGCGCCTTGAAGTTCCTGGACGCTGCCGCCTGCGATGCACATATCCGTCTCCTGTGTCTGGAGCCGGTGTTGCAGGCTTACCTGCCGGGCGTTTGCCGAAGTGTGTCTCGCTGTGTGACGAAACGTGTCTGGGTGCTGCAACCGCAGCAAAAGTCCCGCCATCCCGCGCCGATGTACGCTTTGCCGCAGGTTTCAAATGGCGAGGCTATGGCGTCCCAGCGATTGGACAAATTGGGGATCGAAGCAGGCCGCGACATTGCGCACATAGGGTCGACCGCTGTCGGCTACGACGAGGTGTGTGCCCTTTAGCTGAACCAAGCCGGCGTCAGTCAACGGTATCAGCCGTGGGCAGGCGGCGATCAGCAGGTCTCCGGGAACATCCGCTTCGAAATCGCAGAGAATGCGCTCGATCAGGCTGCCCGTGCGAAGGTCTTCCGGGCTATGTTCAACGCCGCGTACAATCGGCAATCGTCCCGCGCCAATTTCAGACTTGTATACGGCACTGACGTTTGCGTTCTGGTAAGTCAGCCCCGGCAAGGACGAGATGGCCGATGCGCCAAACCCGATAAGAGCCATTGCATTGTCGTCGGTATAGCCTTGGAAGTTGCGCCGCAACCGACCTTGTCGGTCAGCCGAGACGAGAGAGTCGCCTGGTGCGGCAAAGTGGTCAAAGCCAATCGGCAGGTAGCCTGCGGCCTCGAGCGTGCTTGCAGCTATTTCTGCTTGCCGGAAGCGTTCTTCGCCGGATGCAAGTTCACTTGTCTCGATGGCGTTCTGGTGTTTCTTCATCCATGGCACATGCGCGTAACCAAAAGTCGCCACGCGATCTGCATCCTGCGTTGCGATGAACAGCGCTGTTTCGATCACATGTTCAAGCGTCTGACCTGGCAGGCCATACATCATGTCGAGGTTCAGACCGGTTACACCTGCTGTACGCAACCTGCGTACTGCCGAAGAAATCTGGTCCTCGGTCTGGATGCGGTTGATGCGCTTTTGGACGCCGCCATCCAGAACCTGAACGCCAAGACTAGCCCGGCTGAGGCCGCCTGTTGCAAAGGCGTCAATCACTTCCGGCGAAGCTCCGCGTGGATCCAGTTCAACGGCGACCTCCGCGAAGCGCCCAATATGGAACGATGCACGCAATGCGCTGAACAGGCGCATGATCTGATCCGGCGTAAGAATGTCCGGCGAGCCGCCGCCAAAGTGGATGTGATCGACTTTGGCATCTGCGGGCGCCAAAGGGCCAACCAGCTCGATCTCGCGGATCAGCGCCCGAACATATGGCTCAACCGGGTCGGCCACTGTCGGCACGCTGGTGTGGCAGCCGCAATACCAGCATAGCTTTTGGCAGAACGGTATGTGTAGATAGAGCGAGAGGGATGCCTTTGCCGGCAAACTGGCGAGCGCCGTCGTTGCTTTCACAGCATCTACATCTGGGCTGAACCGCGTGGCCGGCGGATAGCTAGTGTATCGCGGGGTCTGCGCCAGCGCGAATTGTGGGAAGTACTCCCATCTGCGTTTGGATGAGCGGAAGCTGGTGACCGACATCACGCGCGCTCCCGTGCAATACGACGGCGCGGCAGGCTAGCTGTGATAATAGCCACAATCATCAAGACGAGCCCGCTCGCCAGCGCAGCGCAACCCGCACAGTGCGCGTGGCTCGGTACGAGCATCGCGGGTGACTGTGGACCGCACCAGTAGCGCGCGACCTCGACTTCAGAGCCAGAACCGCACGCGCGGAGCAGGGCGCCTCCGATCGCGGTAGATAGTCCCGAGAAGAACATGATTGCTGCTGTCATGAGCGGCTCCGACGCTGGCGAGTAACGAGAGCGAGCCAGCCGGGGCCTTCTAAATCGTCGCAGGCATGGAGCGCTTGAGCTGGATCAAGCCTGCGCTCGAATGCTTCGGGCAGTGAGGTCGCATGGATGGCGCGTTTCCCATGCCCCCCACACAAGGACGTGTTAATGACAACCGACATTTCCCGCGAACAGCGATTGGATCCCAGCACGGCTCTCATCGGCCTGATCCTGCTGGCTATGCTGGTGCTCGGCTTTGGCGGCGCCGCTGGTGCGGTGGACAAGCCATTTGCCGCGCAAGCATGGACGTTCGTCGTTGCCGCAGCTGCTGGCCTTTTCGGCCTGGCTCTCTGGCATGAAGAAAAGGCGTCGGCGCCGCGCTTCGATCCTAAGTTTTACGAAGAGGGCGTCGTTAAGGCTGGCGTCATCGCCACGATGTTCTGGGGCATCGCAGGCTTTCTTGCTGGCCTTGTTATCGCGCTGCAGCTGACTTGGCCGAACCTTTTCTATTTCCCCGATCTCGGCTGGACCAATTTTGGTCGCTTGCGTCCGCTGCATACATCGGCCGTGATATTCGCGTTTGGCGGCAACGCCTTGATCTCAACATCCTTCTATGTGGTCCAACGGACATGCCGCACGCGCCTGGCCGGCGGGATGTGGCCGTGGTTCGTGTTCTGGGGCTACCAGCTTTTCATCGTTGTAGCCGCGACCGGCTACCTGATGGGCATCACCCAGTCCAAGGAATATGCCGAGCCGGAATGGTATGCCGATATCTGGCTTACCATTGTTTGGGTCGCCTATCTCGGCGTGTTCATGGCCACGATCCTGCGGCGTAAGGAGCCGCACATCTATGTGGCGAACTGGTTCTATCTCGCCTTCATCGTCACGATTGCGCTGCTGCACATCGTCAACAACCTGTCGCTGCCGGCTGACATCGCGGGCGCCAAGTCCTTCGCGCTGTTCAGCGGCGTGCAGAGCGCGCTGATCCAGTGGTGGTATGGCCACAACGCCGTGGGCTTCTTCCTGACGGCCGGCTTCCTGGCGATCGTCTATTACTTCATTCCGAAGCGTGTTGAGCGTCCGGTCTGGTCGTACCGGCTATCCATCGTCCACTTCTGGTCGCTGATCTTCATCTACATCTGGGCTGGGCCGCACCATCTTCATTACACCGCGTTGCCGCAATGGGCGCAGACGCTTGGCATGACGTTCTCGATCATGCTGTGGATGCCCAGCTGGGGCGGCATGATCAACGGCATGATGACGCTCTCGGGCGCATGGGACAAACTGCGCACGGACCCGGTGCTGCGCATGCTGATCGTCGCAGTCGCCTTCTACGGCATGGCGACTTTCGAAGGTCCGGTCATGTCGGTGCGCGAAGTCAACGCGCTGTCCCACTACACCGACTGGGGTATTGGTCACGTGCATTCCGGCGCGCTTGGTTGGGTTGGCTTCATCACTTTCGGCGCGATGTATTGCCTGACGCAATGGCTATGGAAGCGCCCGAAGCTCTACTCCAATGCGCTCGTAGAATGGCACTTCTGGATCGCGACGCTCGGCATCGTTCTTTATATCTGCGCGATGTGGGTGTCGGGCATCATGGAAGGCCTGATGTGGCGCGCCTACAACGAATACGGCTTCCTTGAATACTCGTTCATCGAGACCGTCAGCGCCAAGCACATCGAATACATCATCCGCTCTGCCGGTGGCGGACTTTACCTGCTGGGCGCGATCATCATGGCCTACAATCTGGTGCGCACGGCGCGCGGCGATGTTCCGGTCGAAGACCGCAAACGCGGCTCAGCCACGCCTAGCCTCCAGCCAGCAGAATAGGAAAACGATATGGCAACGCGCCCAAGCTGGCTGTTCCACAAGCACAAGCTGTTCGAGAAAAACAGCTACATTCTCCTGATCGGCATCCTGATCGTCGTAGCGATCGGCGGCATCATCGAGATCGTCCCTCTCTTCTATCTCAAGAGCACGATCGAGAAAGTGCAGGGTATCCGTCCCTACACGCCGCTCGAGCTGGCTGGTCAGAACATCTATGTCCGCGAGGGCTGCCATGTCTGCCACTCGCAAATGATCCGGCCTCTGCGTGACGAGGTGGAGCGCTATGGCCATTACTCGCTCGCGGCCGAGAGCATGTACGATCACCCTTTCCTCTGGGGCTCCAAGCGTACCGGCCCGGACCTCGCACGCGTTGGCGGCAAATACTCCGACGACTGGCAGAAGCAGCACCTGATTGATCCACGATCGCTCGTGCCGGAATCAATCATGCCGCCTTACGCATTCCTGGAGGATCGACCGCTCGATCTATCCGTCATCGCCAATCAGATGAAGACGCTGAAGATTGAGGGCGTGCCATACACCGACGCGATGATTGCCCGCGCGACTGACGACGCCAACGCGCAGGCAGGCGAGGACTATGACGTTGAAGCGCTGAAGCAGGACTACGCCAAGGCTGCGGGTCGCGACAACACCGTGAACGTTCGCGACTTCGATGCTGTTCGCGGCGCCCCATCTGAGATGGATGCGCTTATCGCCTACCTGCAGGTGCTCGGCACGATGGTCGATTTCTCGACCTACGAAGCCGAAGACCTCTCGAACCGGCGGTGATCCCATGACTTACGAGAACTGGTCTCGTTTCGCGCAGGATTGGGGGACGGTGTACTTCGTGGCGATCTTCCTTGTCGCCGTCGTGTACGCGCTCTGGCCCCGCAACGCCGGCGACTTCAAGCGCGCGGCGCACCTTCCCATCAATGAGCAGGAGCAGGGCGATGACCGGCCACTCACCTGAAATCGATCCGCATACCGGCGTTGAAACCACCGGGCACCAATGGGACGGCATCAAGGAGCTGAACAATCCGCTTCCGCGCTGGTGGCTGTTCGTCTTCTGGGCCAGCGTCGTTGTCGCTGTGGGCTATTGGGTGCTGATGCCGGCTTGGCCGGCCTTGCCTGGGTTGCAGGGCTATACCAGCGGCGTGCTGCAGCAGTCCGACAGATCTGAAGTAGCTGTCGAAACGGCTGCCATGCGCCGCGAACGCAGCGCGTTGAGCGCGCGTCTCGCTGCGGTCGATGCTTCAAGCATCCTGCGTGACCACGATCTCAGCCAGCTGGCCATGTCGCTCGGCGAGAGCGCCTTCGGCGATAACTGCGCCACCTGCCATGGCGCAGGGGGACGCGGCGCCAAGGGGTTCCCGCGTCTGGCCGATGACGTCTGGCTATGGGGCGGCAAGCTCGAAGATATCGAGCGAACCATCCGCTATGGAATCCGGTCTGGCCACGCCGAGACGCGGACTAGCGAGATGCCTGCGTTCGGCCGGGATGAATTCCTCACTGCCGCGCAGATCGATGATCTTGTGCAGCTGGTCCGCCAGAAATCCGGCCAGAAGGCCGATGCAGAGGCGGCCTTTCGCGCGCTCCCTGTGTTCGAGACCAACTGCGCCAGCTGTCACGGTGTCGATCTGCATGGGAGTCGCGAGAAGGGCGCGCCTAATCTTACGGACAAGGACTGGATCTATGGCGGTGATGTCGCCTCGATCCGCCGGACGATCTATGGCCCACGCAATGGGGTGATGCCCGCCTGGGTCGACCGTCTCGATCCAGCAACCATTCGGGCACTGGCGATCTATGTCCACTCTCTCGGTGGCGGAGAGTAATGGGCAGCGCCACCCTCATAGACACGCGCAAGGGCCGCCCGCTTTCGGGCAGCGGCGATGCGCCGCCACCGGGCGACGAGCCCGTGGTGCTCTATGCGCGGCGCAAGCAGATCTATCCGCAGCTCGTCTTCGGCCTGTTCCGCAACATCAAATGGGCGCTGCTCGGCCTGACGCTTGCCGTCTATTACATCTTGCCGTGGTTGCGCTGGGATAGAGGGCCGGGCGCGCCGGATCAGGCTGTTCTCGCAGACTTTGCAGGCGGCCGCTTCTACTTCTTCGGTATCGAGATCTGGCCGCAGGAAGTCTACTATATCACCGGCCTGCTGATCCTCGCCGCTGTCGGGCTGTTCCTTGTCACCGCGCTGCTGGGTCGGGTCTGGTGCGGTTACTTCTGCCCGCAAACCGTCTGGACAGACCTGTTTCTCGTCGTCGAACGCTTCTTCGAGGGCGATCGCAATGCGCGCATGAAGCTCGACAAGGCGCCGTGGTCGTTCAACAAGCTGTGGCGCAAGGGCGGCAAGCACGCCGTCTGGCTCCTGATCGCGTTCGCGACAGGCGGGGCCTTCGTCCTCTACTGGCACGACGCCCGCGCGCTCGCAGAGACTTTCTTCATCGGTCAGGCGCCGATGACGGCCTATATCTTCGCAGCCCTGTTGACTGCCACCACGTATGCGCTCGCCGGAACCATGCGCGAGCAGGTTTGCACCTATATGTGCCCCTGGCCGCGTATCCAGTCCGCACTTGTCGATCGCGACACGCTGATGATCACCTATCGCTCCGAGCGCGGCGATCCGCGCGGCCCGCACAAGAAGGGCGCGACCTGGGAAGGGCGAGGTGATTGCGTCGATTGCAAGCAATGCGTGGTGGTCTGTCCGATGGGCATCGACATCCGCCAGGGACCGCAGCTCGAATGCATCCAGTGCGGCCTCTGCATTGATGCCTGTGATGGCGTGATGAAGAAGGTGGGGCGCCCGACCGCCCTGATCGCCTACGACACCGACGAGAATGTCCTGCGCCGCTGGAAGGGTTTTCCTGCACGCAACTTCTCGCCCTTCCGGCCGCGCATCATTGTCTATGCGCTCGTCTTTGCACTCACGGCTGCCTTGATGGCATTCGGTCTCAGCAGTCGCGCCGATGTTGAACTGTCGGTGCTGAAGGATCGTTCGCTACCCTTCGTTCAGCTCGCCAATGGCGCTGTTCGCAACGGCTACACCCTGAAGCTGGTCAACAAGCAGCGCCATCATCGCACCTTCGATGTTCATGTCGAAGGTCTTCCCGGCGTCGCCATCGAGATCATCGGCGAAGGCGATAGCGACCACCCCGCTGTTTCCGCAGGGCCGGATGGCGTTGAGCGCTATCGTCTTCTGCTCACAGCCGCGCCGAATGCTGCGGCAGGCGCCAGCGCCGATATCCGTATCGTACTCACTGAGTCGGGCAAGCCCGTTTCGGCTGCGGCCGCCACCTTCCTCGAACCGGAGGTTTCCAATGCAAGCTAGCAAGGGTCTTCGTGGCGTTCATGTGCTCTGGATGACGGTGGGCTTCTTCGCGCTAATAATCGCGGCGGATACCTACTTCATCGTCCGTGCTGTGAACTCGTTCCCCGGCGAGCAGATTCGCAACTCCTACGTTCTCGGCCTGGACTACAATCGCGAAGTCGAAGAGCGCGCAAAGCAGGCCGAGCTCGGCTGGACGGCCGAAGCCGGTCTGGTGCGGGAGGGTGAAACCAGGCTCGTCGTTCGCCTCGTCGATGCCACCCGCTCCCCAGTGACCGGGCTGAACATGACTGCAACCTACTTCGTTGCTGGCGGGGGCCGCGAAGAGCACAAGCTCGTTCTTGTCGAAGGTGCTGCGGGTGAATACTTGGCAGGCCTTCCCGCTTCTGAATCGGGCCGCGCCGAGTTCCGCATCAGCGCCAGCATCGCTGAGGGCGAACCTGTCATCTTCCAGGCCGTCAAGACTGCGGTGATCCCATGACCGCACTCGTCTCTGCCTGTCCGAGCGGGCGCGCCACGCCGATTACTCGGTCCCCAGCGCAGGATCCATCCGCCTTTGTTACACAGAAGGACGACGTCAAATCGCTTGACCTGATTGTCAAAGGCGCAAGCTGCGGAGGTTGCCTCGCCAAGATTGAGTCGGCTGTTACAAAGCTCCCCGGCATTCGCCTCGCGCGTCTCAATCTTTCGACCGGCCGCTTGCGTGTTGAATGGACCGGAGGGCTCAAGCCTCGTTCAATTATCGAGGAGGTTTGCAGTCTCGGCTATGAAGCTACAGCCTTTGATCCCGGTGTATCCGATATCGAGGGCGCTCGCGCCGAGCGTCGCCTTGTCACCGCGCTGGTTGTTGCGGGTGTTGGAACCGCTGCGATCATGTTCCTGTCGGAGCCGCTATGGTTCGGCAGCGATCTTCCGGCAGACGTGCGCAACATCCTGCGGTGGGTTTCTGCTGCTGTGGCGTTGCCGGTCGCCCTTGTCGCCGGACAGCCCTTCTTCTCTTCGGCCATCGCCTCGATACGCGCACGTCGTCTCAATATGGATGTCCCTGTCTCGCTGGCTGTGATCCTTGCGCTAGCGCTTAGTCTTCACGAGACAATTGCCGGCGGCCAGCACGCCTTTTTCGATGCATCGGTGATGTTGCTGTTCTTCCTGCTCATCGGGCGGGTGCTGGACGCGCGCTTGCGTCGCCGTGCGTATGCTGCTGCTAACCAGCTAGCATCTCTTCAGACGGCGACTGCCACGCGCTTCGCTGATCGTGGCAATGTCGAAGCCGTTCGCGCGGCTGATATCCGTCCGGGTGATATGTTGCTCATCGCCACCGGCGAGCGTTTGCCAGTGGATGCTGAAGTTGTTTCCGGGGACAGCGATGCCGATCTGCGTATGGTGACAGGCGAGGTCGAACCTGTTGCAATCCGTGTAGGCCAGACGCTTCATGCTGGCGCGGTGAACCTGTCAGCGCCGATCCATGTGCGCGCGCTCGCCGCGGCGAATGACTCGCTTATGGCCGACATCGCGCGTCTTCTGGAGGCTGGGGAGCAGAAGAAGTCTTCCTATCGCCGCCTCGCGGACAAAGCCGCCGAACTCTATGTGCCGCAGGTTCATCTTACGGCGCTTCTTGGCTTCGTCGCTTGGCTGGCCTTCGGCGCGACAGTTGCTAAAGCGGCGTTCGTCGCAGTCACCGTACTCATTATCACCTGTCCCTGTGCGCTCGCGCTTGCTGCGCCGCTGGTGCAGGTTGTTGCGGCAGGGCGACTGTTCCGGAAGGGCATCTATCTGTCCTCCGGAGATGCGCTTGAGCGCCTTGCGACTGTAGATCATGTCATCCTCGATAAAACCGGCACGCTGACGCTCGGCGATCCTGTTCCAACTGTCCTTTCCCCGGAAGCTCAGAGTGCTCTGGCTCCGGCCGCCATGCTCGCCCGCGCCAGCCATCACCCCTTTTCGCGTGCCCTCGCGAAACGTGCGGGCGCCGGACCTGCAGCCGCCAATGTCCGCGAGACGCCGGGGCGAGGCGTTGTGGGAATGATTGACGGACGCACGGCGCGTCTGGGCTCTGCGTCCTTCGTTGGCGCCAAGCCCGGCACGGGTTCGGAACTCTGGTTCGTGTTCGAAGGTGAAACGCCCGTAGCCTTCCAGTTCGAAGACGCAATTCGCCCCGACGCCAGCGAAACAATCGCCACACTTCGCGCCATGGGCATCGGCGTTGAACTGCTCTCTGGCGATGGCGCCGAGCGGGTTGCGCGCGCCGCTGCCGCCGCTGGTATCGAGCGCTGGGCCGCCAGCGTGACGCCGCAGTCCAAAGCCGCCCGCGTTCGCGAACTGGAAGCCGCTGGCAGACATGTTCTCATGGTAGGCGATGGTCTGAACGATGCGGGGGCGCTTGCCGGCGCGCACGCATCCATCACCCCCGGTGGCGCGGTTGACGTGTCACGCCTCGCCAGTGACTGCGTCTTCTCGGGCGACAGCCTCCGCGCCATCACGCACATCATCGCCACGGCCCGCACGGCTCGGGCCCGCATGCGCGAGAACTTCGCGCTTGCCGCAGCTTACAATGTCATCGTCATTCCGGTCGCGCTCGGGGGATGGGTCACGCCCCTGGTCGCGGCCATCGCCATGTCGGCATCGTCAGCTGTGGTCACGTTCAACGCGCTGCGTCTCGCACGTGCGCCGAAGGGAGAGGCGGCATGAACGTCTTTCTTCTCATGCTGCCGGGCATCGCCGGTCTCGCGCTTGCAGGTCTTGCCGCATTCCGCTGGGCGCTTCGCTCCGGCCAATTCGAGGATCCCGAAGGGGCGGCAGCCCGCATTCTTAGCGACGATGACCGCCCCGCCTGACGAAAAGGTGCGACCGGCTGGCGCTGGCGTCGTCATAACTCGGACGCTAACCTGCGCGCATAGCAGCAGGAAGCATCGCCGTGCCGGAAACCAGCATTCAGCAAAGACTTCTCGTCGTCGACGACGACAAGGGTTTGCGCGAAACGCTGGCTGATTTCTTCGAGATCGAAGGCTATGCCGTCGCTCAAGCCGCGAATGTCGGAGAGGCGAGAACGCATCTTGCCGCTGCCGAACCGGACCTCATGCTGCTCGACATCAACATGCCGGGCGGAGATGGGCTCACATTCGCGGTCGAGGTGCGCTCCCGCTCCGCCATCCCGATCATCATCCTGTCGGGCAAGGGGGCGATGGTCGACCGCGTCGTCGGCCTCGAAGTTGGCGCAGACGATTATCTCGCCAAGCCGTTCGAACTCCGCGAGCTGCTGGCTCGCGTCCGCGCCGTCCTGCGTCGCGCCAAGCCCGTTGCGGTTCAGCCAGTCGTGGACACCTCCGCCCAGAAATCTGCTCGCTTCTCAGCCTTCGTGTTCAAACCAGATCAGCGTGCGCTTCTTGGCCCCGACGGCGTCTCCATCGATCTCACCGGGGCCGAGTACAACCTCATGGCCGCTTTCATAGACCGCTCCAATCGCGTGCTCTCGCGCGATGCTATTGCCGACCTGACGCGCAAGGACGATTGGGACGCGTTTGATCGCAGCATCGATACGCTCGTCAGCCGCCTGCGTCGCAAGCTCGGAGCTCACGCCGACGCATCCCAGCTGATCCAGACCGTTCGCGGAGAAGGCTACGTTCTCGCCGCCGATGTCAAATGGACCGGCGCCTAGGCGTCGAGAACCGACCGGACAATCCGCGCCATCTGGGTCCGTGTGGCTGGCTTGGGCAGGAACGGCCGTGTTTGCAGTGAGCCGCTGGCCGCCATGCGCGGCGAGTAGCCCGAGGTCAGGATCAGCTTGATCCGCGGCGCCAGCTTCTCGATCTCGTCGGCCACCGCATGCCCATCCATCCCGCCCGGCATCACGATATCGATCAGCGCCAGCCTGATATTGCCGCCCTCGCGAACAACCTGCAGTGCGCTTGGCCCATCCACGGCAATCCGCACGCGGTAGCCAAGGCTCTCTAGCCGCGAGACCGTGATCTGCCGCACATCTGGATCATCCTCGACCACCAGTATCGTCTCGCCATGGCCGGCAGGTGTCGAGATATCCTGCGCATCGCGTTCCATCGCCGGGTCCGACGCAATGCGCGGGAAGAACAGGCTTACGCGCGTGCCACGGCCGACTTCGCTGTAGAGGCGCGCATGGCCGCCGATCTGCTTCATGAACCCATAGACCATGCTGAGCCCCAGCCCGGTCCCTGAGCCGACATCCTTGGTCGTGAAGAATGGCTCGATCGCCCGCGCCCGGACCTCTGGCGTCATGCCCGAACCATTGTCGGAAATCGAGACGCGCGTGTACTCGCCCGGTGGCGTCTCTTCCTCGTCGCGAGCTGGTCCGTCGATCGAGACGTGCTCTGCCTCGATCAACAGCCGTCCACCGGACGGCATTGCATCACGCCCGTTCACGGCAAGATTCAGGATCGCTGTCTCGAACTGGTCGATATCGGTGTTGACCTGTCCCGCCTCCGGGGCGAGGTGCATCTCCACCGTCACCGTCTGGCCGATGGCGCGCTGGAGCATGTCCTCCATATCTTCCAGCGCTCTGTTGATGTCGATCACCTGCTGGTTCAGCGGCTGCTTGCGTGCAAAGGCGAGCAACCGCTGCGTGATCCGCGCCGCGCGAGCTGCAGCCTCCTGCGCCCGCGCCACTGCGCGCCGGCCCGCCGGGGGCAGGTCGCCCGCCGCGATCATCTCCAGGTTGCCGCCGATGACATTGAGGATGTTATTGAAGTCGTGCGCGATGCCGCCCGAGAGTTGCCCGATCGCGTCTAACTTCTGATGGTGCAGGATCGTTTCCTCGGCGCGCTTCTTCTCCGTCAGATCATAGATGATGCCGACGAAAATCCCCTGATCACCCGTCTTTGCCTGACCGACCGAGAGATACATCGGGAAGATCGCGCCGTCCGATTTCAGCCCTTGCAGCTCGCGTCCGATGCCTATGATACGCTTCACGCCTGTCTCGCGATGTCGCGTCAGATAAGCATCGTGATGCTCGCGAAAAGGAGAGGGCATCAGCATCTTCACGTTCTGCCCAATCAGTTGCTCGCGCTTGTATTTGAACAACACGGTACAGGCGGGATTTACGTAGTGAATGATGCCGGCCTCATCGATGACGATCAGCCCGTCGACCATCGTCTCCGGCACGACAAGAAAACGATTGTCCCCGATGAGATCTTTCAAGGTGGCGCCCGGCAACTGGAAGGCGCCATGCAGCACACCCGATGCGCCCGTGTCTACAATTGGTGGAGCCATTCGTGCAGTCCGCGCCTTCATTCACGATTCGGGCAGACGCCCCGGTAGCTTGCAACCACTGAAATACATCGCCGTCGCACCGCATTTGACGTGGATCAGACGCCCCATCCTGCAATGAGCGTAGACCGTTTGGACAAAGGAGAAACATCCATGTCCCAAGCGGATCGCATTCGTGCGAAATCCTGCCTCCTGCTGGCCGCACAGCTCATACTTGTCGCCTGCGCGGCGCCCACTGCGGCTGACGACCAGGCAGGTCTTCATCAGGCTACACTTGAGGCCCTCCCCGGCGCCGATGCCACGGCGATCCAGATTTCGGACGCTGTTCGTTTACCGTCGAAATGGACGTGGAAAGTCAGTGCCGCCGGCAAGGCCTACATCTGTGATGCCGACGACCGGATGCGTCTCCCGCAATGCACACCCGCCACATGATCTACCATCACAAGGAATCCAGCCATGAACCTCGAGCCGTATTTCGTCCCAGGCGTCATCACCGTCATGACCGTTTTCCTAGGCGTCATGGCATGCGTCGCTTTCTACGCACGCGGGCCTCGGTGAGTTAGCTCGGGCGAGCAACGCAGCCATCTGAAGTTTGGGCGCATGTCCCACCCATTTTCCGTGAGACATCTCTAGTGGCTTATCACCGCTTGATCGCCATCGCAGCAATCTGCACTCTAGTGAAGTAACGGTCGCCGTCTGACAAAAAGTAATGATGGCGCCGTGCCCATTCAGCCGCAGATTCAATCGCAAGGTCACCGGGCGGATACGCACACTTCCAGCTCGATGCGCCCGCGTAACCGAGACGTATCAGCAGTAGACCTGTACCATTAGCATTCGCTTCGGCTACCCCAACTGCAAGAACCCGAGACAGGCTCTCGGCCTCCTCGTTTGTCAAAGGTGCGCCATGCGAGCTCAGCGGACTCATTATTTTGCTACGCGACGGCCGATCGTCCGGATCAGTTCCCGGGCGGCAAAGGTTGAAACCATCCAATATCGCATCCGGCTGTGAAGCTGGCGCGGCCCAAATAATGCAATACGGAATGCGGCGCGTCCTCCCACCCCCCACCGCGGAGGCCGCCCTGGAGGGGCGCTTGGCAACGAGCGCCCCTTTTCAGGTAGGCCTCCTGCCGTGCCGCAGCTTAGCGGCAGGGCGTGTGCGCGCCAGCCGCTGTGGAAGCGCGTCCGACGTGGCGTCATCCTGAAAAACCTATCCTGTGGCTTTATCGGGCAACATCCCGCCGGCACAATTGATCTCGATGGAGATGCTTGTCGTCGGAAGAATGCAACAATGCATCTTCCTTCATATTTGAGGGCGCGCTTTCATCACCTGAAATCCCAGATAATGCCGGCAGGGAGCGGAGCTATTGTAATGCGTATCCGTACGGGTGCATCCGACTGGGAAAGAGAAAGAGGGGATTAGAATTACTGTCCACCGGACAATTAGCGATACGGTCCCGCATCCTGCGCATCGCTTGGTGGATCAATCCGGGCCAGCTCTTGGTCAAGTGCAGCCACAACGGCTTGGGAATGGTCGGCATCGTCATCAAAGATATAGAAAATCCCATCATGCGAGAAACCTTTGCTTCCCAGCATTGCTGCAGCGCGCATGTCGATTGGAAGAGTGTCAACAAAAGTCTTGTGGATCTGTCTTCCAAGGCGAACGGTTATCTGACCGCTCGCGTTTAGGCGACGATCTATCAGGAAGCGCTCTATTCGCCTGTACAGAGTGGGCATTACGTAGATATCCAACTTGCCCGCAGAATAACACTACTGACTGTGTGTCTTCAACCACGTATGATAACTCGTTCCTTGGCAGCGGGGGTGGCGTCGGCTTGGCTAAAAGCCGACGGCATGCCGCGCCATGTCTCGACTCAAGGTTGAGGACGGCGCCGTCGTGCTCGTGCACCGGCGGATTTCTTGCCTGACAGTCTCGCTGCGTTCGTCCCGACCACATGCTGGGACGCAACGGTCGGGACATTTCAGCTGTTCTTCATCGAAGCAGGGGAAGGCGACACAACCTCCACGGCGGGCTACGTGGAAGATCGCATCGGCATTTCGGTTCTGGCTATCGATGCGGCGCTCGCAATAGAAATATGTCATCGCCGTTTTCAGCGCGCGGTATCAGGTGGATCAGAATGGCGGGATGCCTTTATCAAGGGCCTGGACCCCATCGCCATCGAACTGATCGAAGACAGCACTTCGCAGCCGAAAATTACAACTGAGCGTAGCCTTTTGCCCCAGCGTGAATATCTTCTCTCCACGGACGCGAGCGTCTTTTGAGGCTGTGCTCTGACTGAAGGTGAGCTCGTAAGCCGTCCCTCCGACCCGCCCGTGTAACAAGTGCAGCTGACGAACGTGTCGCCAGGCGCGCCCTCAACTTCATCGAGCAGAACGAACGCTTAATTCTTGAACGACTTCAGACTCTGAAGTGTCGTCTCGACCCGGATCAAAAGGGTTTGAAGGTAATTCTTCATATGAGACGACAAGGAGAGCTCTTCTATTGAGCTGACGATCCTACGGCACAAATAGTCTTCGCTTTGCAGAACCTCCAACAGGACTGCCGCGTCGTCTTTGGAGGCGTGCAGACGCTCAAACGCATTGCGCGCTGTTCCAAGTCGCGTGGCCTGATCGATGAGAGACATATCGCTCAGCCACATTTTTGCGGTCACGTTCTGCAGCAGGCGAGCGCGATCATCTTTGGCATCCTGTACGGCCTTCTTCAGGGCGGGCGCTGCGATCTGGCCCGCTGCTGTGCCGTAAAGCGCAACTTGATCGACAAGTTTGTGCGCTAGGTCCGCCAATACTTCCGCATCGATTTTCGGCGTTTCTTCCGTCAAATGTATCTCCTGCATGCGTGTGACGAACGCACGCGCTTGCCGATCGTTGCTGCAGGAAGATGTTGGGAAAACGAGGCCGTCATCGAGCAGTGCTTGACGCGCGTGCAGCGATAAGGAGCGAGCGTATGTCCTATTTCAATATGCCCGCTGCAATGGAGAGATCGAGCTACGCTCTGTGGATGGTTGCGGGAGGTTAGATGATCAAGCATCAAGAGATACGCCTGATATGGGAACGATACGGGAGTGAGTGCGTTATCGATTTTGGTTCGATTAAAAGGCAGATTTTACATTGAAAACCCTCCTGTTGACGCTCGTTATGATCGCCGGTTTTTCCGCAGCAGCCTGCGAGGAGAAAAATCCAATTGAGAAAGCTGCAGACAAGGCTGAGGACGTGATCGACAAGGCGAACTGAGAGCGCGTCGGCGCTTCATTCAACTGCGAACCGAGATGCCAGCCGGTCTCTGACCGGATGATCGGCAAGAATGATTGGGAATTTGTTCTGCTGTGTGGTCGGTGACCTGAAGCCGGTCCCCACCACTCCCTTTTGCCTCTTCAGATGCAAATAGAGATAAGGGGCGTACGGCCTCCAAGCACGACAGCTTTTCACCGGCAGATTCGATCGGGAAGACTAGATCGGCAGTGGCCAAAGCGGGTACTGGGTAGTCCATTACGCGCTTGCCGCCCGAGACAGTTGCTGTCACTTGCTCGGCTGCACCGGCCGCCCGGAGTAACATGACATATCCTGAAGACAGATCGACCGCAGACGTCTTCGTTGGCGACAGCGAGATGGCGAAACTCATGCGATCGCATGATTGGTCGACCACCCCGCTCGGCCCGCCTGAAGGTTGGCCCCAAGGCCTGAAGATGGCGATCCGTCTCCTGCTGACATCAAAATTTGAGATGTGGCTTGGATGGGGACCGAAGCTGCACTTTTTCTACAACGACGCCTACAGGCCTACGCTAACCGACAAGCATCCTGGATCTCTCGGCGCGCCTACAGCCGAACTCTGGTCGGAAATCTGGGACGATATC
Source organism: Hyphomonadaceae bacterium (assembly GCA_965229115.1). GTDB lineage: Bacteria > Pseudomonadota > Alphaproteobacteria > Caulobacterales > Hyphomonadaceae > UBA7672. The sequence goes on from CBDDIR010000003.1 coordinate 4,280,785, forward strand.
GGTCCGCTCATGCGGCGCGTTGTGGAAAATGGAGAGGCTACGTGGAACCGCGCCATGCTTCTTCTCATCAATCGGTTGGGCGCGCTTGAAGAAACCTACCATACCTTCTCTTACAGTCCGCTTTTTGGCGACACTGGCAAAATAGAAGGATTGTTCTGCGCCGTCACCGAGGAAACGGAACGCGTTATCTCTGAGCGTCGCCTTAAGACGCTTGGCGAGTTGGCTTCGGCTTTGGCGTCTGCAGACAAGCGCGAACACGTCGTCGCTGCGATAAACGCCAATCTGGGGGCGAACCAGAAGGATCTTCCGTTTACGGCGACATACCTCTTCAGGGAGGACGGCTCGGCAGAGAGGGTTGCATTTACGGGCGGGCCGGTCGCGGGAGATGTCACGCCCGTGTCTATTGCTGCAGGGGACGCATCGACATGGCAAGCCGCAAAGATATTCATCGGCGCTGGAACGCTTACACTCGATATGCCCGCTGGCCCCGATGGGCCGACCGGCGCTTGGGACAAATCGCCCCTTCAGGCGATCGTCGCCCCGATCGCAACGCCTGGTTCTGACCGGCCGGCAGGAATGCTGGTCGCTGGGAAGAATCCGTATAGGCGACGCGACGAAGACTTCGTGGCGTTTGTTCAGTTACTTGCTGGGCAGATCGCGTCCGGTCTCGCCAACGCGGATGCGTTCGCGGCTGCGCGTGCGGAGGCAGAAGAGCGAGCCAGCGAAAGTGAGCGACTGAACCGGCTTTTCGAGCAGGCGCCGGGCTTCGTTGTTACAATGCATGGCCCCGATCACATTGTTCACTTTGTCAACGATGCACATAGGCGGCTTTTTGATAGTCAGCGCTGGCCCGGCCAAGCCATGCGCGACGCCTTCCCCAGTATTGTGGAGCAGGGCTTCGTCGAGGAACTCGATCGCGTCTATGCGACTGGTGCGATATACGAAGCTGAAGGCGTGCTTGTCCGATACCGGCGCACGTCAGATGCACCTCAGGAAACGCGCCGGCTGACCTTCATTTATGCACCGGTGCGTGATGGCGCTGGTCGAATCACCGGAGTCTTTTGCCAGGGGTTTGACGTTACCGACCTTCATCAATCCTCGGAAGCTTTGGCTGAAGAAGCGCGCCTGCTTTCAACGCTCAATCGTACGGGAGCAGCAATAGCTGGCGAACTCGACCTGCAACGGCTTGTGCAGATGGTAACTGACGCCGGGACCGAAATGACGAACGCAGAGTTCGGCGCGTTCTTTTATAACGTCCTCGACGAGCATGGCGCGAGCTACATGCTGTATGCATTGAGCGGCGCGGATCGTAGCATGTTCGAAACTTTGGGCATGCCGCGCGCGACAGATGTGTTCCGGCCGACATTCGAAGGCAAGGGTGTCGTCAGATCGAACGATATACGCATGGATTCGCGATATGGACTCAATTCCCCGCATAAGGGCGTGCCACCAGACCATCTTCCAGTTGTCAGTTACCTAGCTGTTCCCGTCGTATCCCGCTCCGGTGAGGTCATTGGAGGGCTGTTTTTCGGTCACGCTCGCGCCGACGCGTTTACTGAACGCCATGAGGCCCTTCTGACCGGCTTAGCAGGGCAGGCCGCTGTTGCGATTGACAATGCGCGGCTCTATCAGGCGCTTCAATTGTCCAACGAAACTCTCGAACAACGCGTCGCGGACGAGATGGAGAAGCGCGCGCGTGTGGAAGAGGCTCTGCGCCAAGCGCAGAAGATGGAAGCTATTGGGCAATTAACCGGAGGCATCGCTCATGATTTCAACAACCTCCTTGGCGGCATCAGCGGAAGCCTCGAATTACTCGAGAAGCGGATCGCGAAGGGCAACCTGGATGGGGCGCGCCGGTACATCGCCGCAGCGCAGGATTCCTCGCAGCGGGCGGCGTCGCTCACTCAAAGACTTCTTGCGTTTTCGCGGCGCCAGACTCTCGACCCCAAAGCTATCGATCCCAACAGGTTGATAGCAGACATGGCCGACCTGATTCGGCGGTCAGTCGGGCCTACGATTTCGGTTGAAGTTGTTGGCGTTGTCGGTGTGTGGCCCACGCGCATCGATCCGTCACAACTTGAGAACGCGTTGTTGAACCTATGTATCAATGCGCGCGACGCCATGTCGCCTGACGGCGGAACTCTGACGATTGAGACCGCCAACCGCTGGATGGATGAACCGGCGGCTAGGCAGCGCGATCTGACCCCAGGGCAGTATATCTCTATATGTGTGACGGATACCGGAACTGGCATGCCAGCTGAGATTATCGAGCGCGCGTTCGATCCGTTCTTCACGACCAAGCCTATCGGGCAGGGGACGGGACTTGGACTTTCGATGGTCTACGGCTTCGTAAGACAATCGGGCGGGCAAGTGCGAATCTATTCGGAAATGGGCCAGGGCACGACGATTTGCATTTATTTGCCGCGCTACGTTGGGTCTGTCGAGCCAGCGCAAGACGTGCAGCGTATATCGGACGTCGACCCTGGTGATGGCGAAACGGTCCTAGTCATCGATGATGAGCCTATCCTTCGTATGCTGATTATGGATGTCCTGAACGAAAACGGATATCGCGCGCTCGAAGCGCAAGATGGAGCCAGCGGCCTTCGTCTGCTGGAATCAGGTCAACGCATAGATCTCCTTATTACCGATGTCGGACTCCCAGGTGGCCTCAATGGCCGTCAGGTTGCTGATGCTGCCCGGGAAAAGCGTCCCGAACTGAAGGTTCTGTTCATAACGGGCTACGCCGAAAACGCCGCGTTGGGGAATGGATTGCTAGGCCCCGGTATGCAGGTTTTAACAAAGCCATTTCCGGTTGCCGACCTTGCCAACAGAGTACGCAAGATGCTCGACGCATAGCTCCGCTCGCTCATGCCAAGGAAGATTGACGGCGTCCTGCTTATGCGCTCCACCGAGTCAATGCTGCGGGGAGTTCATAGTTCACTCCCTTTTCTGACGTACGTCTTTCAGAGCGCTGCCGCAGACGTTCTGGCGGTAGCGCCGGCCGCCAGTTGCTGCCACACTCCCGGCTCCTGAGTCTGGGAGGCGCGGGTGAAATCTGTTCGAGGTCTGTTGCTGGGGGCTGCCGCGCTTGGCGCTGCAGGGTGCGGCGGCGTCTCGATGCCGACGCTTCCCGCTATGCCATCTTTGCCGCTGTTGTCGTCGAATGGCGAGAAAATCTGCGAAGGCGCGCGGCTGAACGTCGAAATCGGCTTCCCGTCCGCGGGTCGCCACCAGTGCGTCATGACGCCAGAGGGCAATGTCGTCGTCTCGGTCGATCACGAGCCGGCGCTGGTCGAAGGCATCAACCCGAGCCCGTGGTTTGCCTTCAAGGTCAACGCAGAGGAAGCGCGAACCGCCACCTTCACGCTCGACTACACCGACTACAATCACCGCTACGCGCCATGGACCAGCGCCAACGGCAAGGACTGGACTCAGCTACCTGCCGATCGCGTCAAGCTGAACGAGAAGAAGACGCGCGCCACGCTGCTGCTCGACCTGCCCAAGGGGGCAACCTGGGTCGCAGGCCAGCCTCTATCGCCATCGTCCGACAATATCGACTGGACGCGCCGCACGCTCTCGGGCGCCGGCTTCGAGGAGAAGAAGTACGGCACGTCGCTGCAAGGCAAGCCGCTGGTCGGCTTCGTCGGCGGCGGCGGCATCGAAGTGCTCGTCATCATGACGCGCCAGCATCCGCCGGAAACGAGCGGGCAGGAGGCGTATCGCGGTTTCCTGGAGCGCTTGATGACCCGCAAGGATGACACGGCCAACAAGTTCCGCGTCCGCACACGCATCATCATCGCGCCCATGCCGAACCCGGATGGCGTCGATGGCGGCTACTGGCGTCTCAATGGCGGCGGCATGGACCTCAATCGCGACTGGACCAACCAGACGCAGCCCGAAACCCGCTTCCTCGCGACATGGATCAAGGAGCAGGCCGGCGACCGCCGCGTGATGTCGATGATGGACTTCCACTCGACCGACAAGACAGTGATCTACGCGCCGCCGCTGGATTCGCCTTCATCCGCGATTGGCTTCCTGCCGGTGCTGAAAACCGCCTTCGACACGAAGCTGCAGAACCCGCCGACGTGGAGCTACAACCACAACCCCAATGGCGGCACGTCCAAGGGCTGGGCTCTTGAGCAGCTCAAGACGCCAGGCCTCACCGTGGAGTTGTGGGACCAGATCCCCGCCGCCGAAGCCCGCGCGCTCGGCGCGACTGCGGCCGACACCGTCATCGACTACTTCACGCGCTAACATGTGTCGGGCGACTGGAAAGTTCGGGGCGCCGGCGAGCCGGCGCCCCTAGCTCCAAGCCCAAGGTTGGGGGTCGGACGAAGAGCGTGCTTCTCGTCGCGCCAATCGCTTTGGTCGTCAATCGGAATAATCCGACACGCTACTAGCAGGGGCCGACGATAACATGTTGGCTATTTCTTGATCTTCAGCGCATCCAACTTGCGACCACCTTGCAGCATATTGGTCATCGAATAGTTCGCTTCATGGCAAGCATACTCGAACAGTTTTGCTTCCGTTCGCACATAGGTGGTTTCAGCTGTCCATGACTGAGTGTAAAGCGTGTCGTCTGTCACGCTGAAGCTGTAGCGGAACTCGTTCTTCGAGATCGGCGTGAATCGTTCAAGCACAACTGACTTCGGTGAAAGCATCGCAACGCCAAAGGGCGGTGCAATCCGAAACACATCGTCGGTGCGAAAGTCCGTGGTGCGAACGACATAGACGTCGCCCTCCCATCGCGCCGTCGACACGCCTTGAAAGCTTCCTCGCACAGCGTTGGATCCAGGGTGATCAGCCGACAGAACGCGAATGTCGTTCAAACCTTCTGACAGAAGGACCAGGTAATCGTCGGTCTGCACGATCTGAATGTAGCCATTCGAGGGCGGTGTCAGCATCGGCGCACGTCCGCCGCCCGCGATGCAGCGCTCTGACACGTCTCGCTCCTCGGGATTATCGAGACCTTCCACGTTGAAGAAGGCGTCAAGCCGTGCCTGCGCTGGCTTCGAAAATGGGACAAGACCCGTATCAGGGATGGTAACGAGTGATGTACGGTATGCGCCATCGACAGGCACAAGGCCCTCAAGGTCGAAATCCGAATCCGGATTTGCGTTTCCGGGACGGCGACCGAGACCATCGAAATAGGCGGCGATCAGCTTTTCGGCTGTATCGGCGTCAACAGACACAGCCTGTGCGCCCCGCATGCGTTCCAGCGGCGTGATCCACCGGCTTGCCCACGTCCCCTGGAAGTCCGGATGGCCATCATGCGCGCGCGGGAAGGGCGAGGACGTTTGAGCGACGGCTGGGATCGAGCAGACTGCCAGCACCGCGGCGGCGCAGATTTTGTTCAAGAAGCTCATAGCTGCAGGTCCGAACGCACAACGGCGTCTTTATCCAAAACATCTGCGTCGAGGTCGCTATGCGACAGAGGCTACGGAAACTCAATCCCATCAGCAACGGCTTTATCAGGGTGATGCAGCTCCACCAGCAGGGCCGGTAACGTCCGGTTGGTATGCCACAAGCGATCTGAGATAGGGCCAAGTCTCTACCGGACAGTTAGCCAAGCTTCCAACACTCAACGCTGCCGATCGCTTTGCGCCGGTAATGTGCAGAAGCTCGTTTGTCTCGTCCCCCAGCTTGGGACGATAAAGCGTCGACGCGAAACCCCGCCGCGCAATATCGCGCGCGAGACGCCAGACCTCAGTCCTGGGTTTGCCTTCGCCGCCAAGATTGACCACGATGGAGGCAGGGGTGGAGCGATCAAGCAGCGCGTTGCACAGCAGGTGCGCCGTTGCGAACGACATTACAGCGCCTTCGGCATCGCACGCGTCGATCATGATGCCATCAAAGGCTCCCGCATTCCTGATGTAGTCTAGCCCATCGCCGTTCAGCCATTTCACGTTCGGAGGGAGGTAGAAGTGTCTGCGCGCCAGATCTTCAGCCACCGGATCAATATCGACGACGACTACGTCAACGCCGCAGCGAGCGAGCAGGGTGGCAAGACTACCGCCAGCGCCCCCAATCATGAGTACTTTGCTGCAAGACTGCATCAGAAGGTGACTGGCATGAATGTAACCGCACAGACTGGTGCCGTCGCAATCGACTTTTGTCTGAATCTTGTCGCCAACGCAGTAGAGACGCGCGCCGTCAATCAGGCGTTCCAGCACCCGCACGTGACCAAAATAACTCGTGCGAAAATCAATTTCTCTCATGTCGCGTCAGCATATCGAAAAATGTCCGGACTTCGAATTCCAGACAGAATCCGGCGCCGACCTATAGTGTGTGCTACGTTACAGCGTTTGGGGCGGTTTTGCACGCCCAACACCTGTGGCAAGCGCGTCCGACGCGCGCATTCTCATTTGTTGACACATGTGGGCCCTTAGGTTCGAGGCGATCGCAAATTCGGCGCGTGGTATTCGGGCAATCGCGATCACGCCGACGAGCCTGTCGTCTCGTCTTGGAATCAGAATGTGTTGAGCAAGGTCGCCTCCGCGGCGCTGCCGTGTGCGGAATTGTGAGCGTACAGAAGGTTAAACAACCGCCCTCGTCATCCGACGGTTACGGTGATCAGGCCATTGCACCGCGTCAGGATTGGCCTGCCGTTGTTTCGTCCACCAGGGAGTGTTTCGGAATGGTCAGTGTAGCGACAAGCCCTTCCGTATTCCACGTGCGTTCGAAGCGGGCGCCCAGTTGAGCCTCGATAAGCGATTGCAGCATCGAAGTTCCAAATCCGACGCGCTCCGGAGGCACATCAACGCGTGGTCCGCCTCGCTCGATCCAGCGCAGTACAAACGTGGCCCCTACAAAATCGCCGCGCAGGGTGACCTTCCCGCCGTGTCCCGAGAGCGAGCCATGCTTTACTGCGTTAGTTGCAAGCTCATGGACAATAAGCGCCAGCGTTGTTGCAGCGTTGCGATCCAACTCGACATCTACACAATCGATGACGACGCGGCTTTCGCCATCCGCCTGATATGGCGCTAAAAGGTTGGCCAGTAGCGCAGCCGCGGGTTGTGTGTCGGCGATGTCCGTATTGCCCGGTTGGACGTGGGCATGCGCGCGTGCGAGTGCAGAAACTCGGTTGCGTAAGGCCCCTGCAAAACTTCGCACCTCGTCGCTTCGTCCGCGAGCAGACAACGCAACAAGCCCGGATAGCACGCCGAAGAGGTTTTTGATGCGGTGGGAAAGCTCGTGCGTAATGAGGTCGCGCGTTGCTTCGGCGACCTTCAGATCATTGATATCGGTGCATGTGCCATACCATCGCACAATTTCGCCTGCTTCATTACGCACGCACTGCGCCCGTCCAATGACCCACCGGTACTCCCCAGAGTGATGACGCAGACGATACTCAATGTGGTAGGGTTCACCGGTGGCAAGGCTACGGCGCCAAACTTCCCAAGCGCGAGGCTGGTCGTCGGGGTGGAACATGCCATTCCATGCCTCACCGTCAGTGGTGCCGAGCGGCACACCCGTATACTGATACCAACGATCATTGTAGAAATCGTGGAAGCCGTCCGGCCGGGTAGACCAGATCATCTGGTCGATAGAGTTTACGATGGCATGGAACTTGGCTTCGCTGTCGCGCAGCTGTTCCTGGGTCGCACGGCTGGACGTTACGTCACGTGAAACTGCAAGCAGGCGCATAATCCTGCCGTCGTCGTCGCGCACCGCAGACACAGCAACGTCCCACCATCTCGCTCCACCCGTGCGAGTTGGGCAGAAGCCTTCGAACCGTGCAGACCCAATGGCGGCAACCGTGGCCATCGCCTGTTTGATGGCATACTCCGACTCGGCCGGCCAAAGCTCCCACCAGAAGCGGCCAACGACGTCGGCGGGATCATCAACCTCAAGTAGGTCGAGGCCGTTGCGGTTTACATAGGACAAGCGACCATCAAGCTCCACGACCTTGATGCAATCAGCAGATGTCTCAAGCAGGGCTGTGAGAACGCCCTTGTCCCGCGACTGCTCTGCGATGTTTAAGGGTGTTCCCACGCTTGTTCTCTCGGCCAGCCAGCCGAGCTGGATCATCTCCACGTCATATAGATCATACGGATTGGGGAGGCTACTTCTTCGCTTTTCGGTGGAATGATTTGGGAAGGGTAGCGTGAAGGACCCATTGACCCGCGTTATAAGCGACATGGCAGGCATGAGGATTGAGCAAGACAGATCGGGACACTGACCTAAAGCAACTGACGCTCGGTAAGGAACTCGCCTGTGGCCGGGGCGTTCGGGAGGTCGCCCCCTTGAAAGCCAGCTCACATTATACCCGTGACCCTACCTGCAACGCGGCAAAGCCTCTGCTCGCCTGATTGTTTTGAAGTGGCGGGCGAGGACACGGAAATCGACCGAGATATTGCATGGTACCGTCGGGAGATCGCCAATTACGAGCACCAGTTGGCTGGCTCTCCCGACGATTTCTTTGCCGATGCTCTGCGCACTTTGATCAAATTCCATTCGCGCAGCCTGCAGGCATTCGAGTTGGCGCGAAGCGTCAGGCGGTAAGCGATCAAACCGACATAAAGCGCGGGGGGGGCGATCCGGCATGTCTGAAACGAAGCCTCATGAACAACTGGTTCTTCTATCGCATCGTGCGGCTGCTGTTCGCGCCGGTGGTTCATTTGGCTTCCATGATGAAGCAGATGCGCGGCATCCACACACGAAGCTGAAGGCCGGACAGATAGACTTTAAGCAGTTGGCGCTGGTCCATTTATAGCTATGGCCTATTTGAAAAGTTCTTCGATCTCACAGGTAATCAGGTGACGTCACGCGACGACTGGAAGCTGACGGATAGGCTGCACGCGCCGGTTGGGAAGGGCGATCCTTTCGCGGCGGCGGTGCGTGCAACGCGCATGCCCATGCTGATCACGGATCCACGCGTCGAAGATAATCCGATCGTATTCGTGAACGATGCTTTCCTGCGGATGACCGGCTATGACCGGGATGATGTGATGTCGCGCAATTGTCGCTTTCTACAGGGGCCAGACACAGATCCCGGGGCGGTGGCGAAGATCCGTGAGGCAATCGTGAAGCTGGAAGACATAGCAATCGATATCCTCAACTACCGAAAAGACGGAACGCCGTTCTGGAATGCTCTGTATATGTCTCCGGTCGTCGATGAGACGGGAGACCTTCTGTTCTTTTTTGCCAGCCAGGTTGATGTCAGCGAGCGAAAAGCCGCGGAACAGGCCGTACGCGAAGAAAGAGATCGCATCGAACAAGCGGTGATGCAGCGAACCCGCCAGCTTAACAAGGCTTTGAACGAGCAGACCGAGCTCGTCCATGAAATCGATCATCGCGTAAAAAACAATCTGCAACTCATCCTTGCACTCATCGTCATGGAAATCCGCGCTGCATCACGAGCTGGACACGACCTCGACGGTCTTCACGCTCTGCAGCGACGGATAGAAGCGCTCGCAACTGTTCATCAGAAACTCTACCGGGAAGGCAGCAGCGGGGGCTTTGATCTGGCAGTTTTTCTGCAGGAGTTGGCTGACCGGAGCGATGGACCGGAGAAGATCACGCTGGAGAAAGGCGATATCGTCACTGCGGTGGTTCATAGCAGCTATGCGGCTCCGATTTCACTGATTGCAAGTGAGCTCTTGCACATCGGCGAAGGCCTGACCGGATTGAACCCCAAAGCTGGCGTTAGGCTCACGCTGAAACAAACTGCAGACCGGAATTTCCGGTTCTGTCTCGATACATCTTCGAACGTCAAACTACAGCCAGCTGCGGGTCCCAGTTCTCGCGAGTTTGTAGAACTGCTGGCAACCCAGGTAAGAGCGACTGTCCACTGGCCATCCGATGTGCAGCCGGATTGCATTTGTATCGATATGTCGGCCGCTTGCCTGACAGGAGGGAATTGAAGTGAGCGGCTTGGCATTCCTCATCGTCGAGGACGAGGTTCTTCTTCAAATGCAGCTTGAATTCCTGCTGGAAGACGCTGGGCATAAGGTGGCGGCTGCGGCTGCGTCGCGCGCGGAAGCGGAGAGCGCCATTGAGCATGCCTCTATCGACATCGCACTGGTAGATATTCATCTTAACGATGGTCCAACCGGTCTTGAGGTTGGCCGTAAACTCGCAGAAGCGGGGATACCATACATGTTTCTGACAGCTAATGCTGCACGCGTGCCGGCCGATTTCGCCGGCGGCTGGGGCGTCATTGGCAAGCCATACAGCCAGAGCGCCATGATGGCGGCGCTCAAGTTTCTGGATATGGCTGTGCGCCGCCCGCCACCTAACCTTCCACCGCCAGCTGGGCTGCAACTCGCGCCGACTGCCGAGAAACTTTGGCGCATCGCCTAGCGCCAATGCATGCGCGCCAACGGTCAAATTCATACAGGCCTGCTTGAGCGGAGCGTTTGGAAGAGGGCAGATGTCGGATCACCGCCCGATGCCCTTTAGTGGTCGTGTGTTTGGAAGGAAGGCTTCCGACAGCGCGCTCGCGACTGACATCTGATAGAAAGATAGACATAGAGATCAGAAAGAGCGCTCCTTGTGGAGCGTCCCCCAGAGACATGCACGTCCCCTAGCGCGTGATCCGTTTGAAGAAGGCCTTGCTCCCGCGATGATCTTGCGGTCACCGATATCGGCAAAGTATTCCATCGCCTCTTTAAGAAGGTTGGCGACCTCGGTCGGATGCAATCTCGAGAGGTACAGGGGCGAGCCACTCGTTCGTCGATAGTCTCTGTCCCATTTGATAGGTCTCCTGCCGCTTGAGCGCGGCGGATCGAACCGACCGAAAGCAGAAGCGTCCCGCCAGTGGATGGCGTTCTGGGAGCGTGCATAGATGTCGAGAAGCGGTGAGGCGACTCCGGCCTCCTGTGATCAACACGTAAGATGATCAGGTACAAACATACGTACCGAGGCGCCAAGTGCTTCGACCTTGGAGCGTGTCCGGATTGGGGTTGGCGACTTCGATCCGTCAACGATAGCCGCGGCTGCCTGGGCTTTTAACGCTGGATCAGCCTTTCGGGAGGGCTCGCACGTGCGCGCAATAACGCGTCGCCTGCCGCGCCTTGCGGTCAAGGGGGGCCGCATTCGCTCTGGGCCCTTGACCGTAAGGCTCAGGCTGCAGGCGATCTGGTTCAGGTTATGACGGGTATTATCGGCAATCGAGTACCGAGCCGCCTCGATCCCTATTGCTCATGCCCGGGGCGGGCAGGGCTGTTGTGTTCACCTGCGCATTTCGCCAATTCGATCTTCAATCTGAAGACGATCGTCTGAGGCCTCGAGTGCGTCGCTGCTTTTCGAGGCTTGGCTGACGGTGGTGGCGTGGCCCCGCTCGCTGTCTCGTCACCACAACCTGTCAACCCACGTAGACACACGCATGACTTTTCGGGTTCTTTGCCATGGGAACCGAAGCGGGTGCGGCAAAGTTGCCTCTGCCGAAATGCACAACAAGAAACGCAAGCGGCCGTAGCGTAATCGTTGCCCGCCTGACCCAAAGTGGGCGCCTGACATTGCTGCTGGCTGATTTCGCTCTGCACACGTTCCCGTATGCATCGGGCTCGGGGAGGGAACGCTCAACCACTCGCTGGATTGAGCGCAATAGGGCGGCGGCTGCGTAAGAAGTGGCCGCCGTCTTATATGCATGGTCAGGCATGTCGTTCGAACGCATTAAACTTCTGATTGTCGATGACAGCCTCCAGATGATCAGCATTGTGAAAGCGATCGTGCGCGGATTTGGCGTCAAGGACATTCACGATGCCACCGACGCGGACACTGCCTTTCGTATTCTTCAATCAACGCCGATCGACATCGCATTCATAGATCATCAAATGTCGCCCATCACGGGTTGCGAGCTGACAAAATGGGTTCGGACCAGCCCGGACAGCAGCAATCCGCTGATACCCATCATCATGCTGACGGCGTACGCAGAAAAAAGGCGTGTGGAAGACGCTCGCGATTCAGGCGTGACGGAGTTCTGCTCGAAACCGGTAACCCCAAAAGAACTCTACCGGAAAATATGCGCTGTGGTGAACACGCCGAGGGCGTTCGTGAGGGCAGGCGAGTATTCAGGCCCGGATCGTCGGCGTCGAAACGAAAAGTTTGCCGGTGAAGACAGGCGCGCGCAGACCGGTAATATCTTCAATGTGTGGTGACCGGGGTGCGGCAATCGCATCTGTGACAGGCAGGCCTTTGAAGTTATCCCTGCCGGCATCGACGTAATGAGCCAGGGCTGATGCGATTGCAGACTCGCCGAAGAAGCCTCACGCACCCGTGGTTAAATCGCTGATACCGTTGTGATGCCCATTGCGTGCGAAAGCGCGTCGGCTACGATGGCAGTCCCCGGGCTACTGCTCTCCTCGCAGTAGGAACCGAACTTTTTTGGGAGGAGCAGCCTTCGGGTTGCTCCTCCTCTATTTTTAACCTTCCAGGTATCACTCTATCCTGCGCGCATGGTGCGTGACCCGGCTCACGTTTTCACGGCGGAGCTCACACATACGTCGAGTTTCACGCCTGGTGAAGTGGTCCGCAGGATGCGGCGATGATGCTCGTTAAGAGTGTTTCGTCCGCTACTTAGACTATGAGCAGTTTCAACGCTGCACACATCGTATCGTGTGGAGCCTGAGCCCATTGCCTGTATTGGGGCTCATTCCGCCTGTCGCTACCCGTCGCTTGATACTTTGGTGAATGACGGCGCCAGCTTCCCTACTTAGCTGGTAGATCAGTTGATCGCGATCAAGCTATCCAGCGTCACTTGTGCTCAAACTCCGGTCTGGAGAGTTTGCCATGCCCTATCGCAGTATTCTTGTTCCAGTTAACGGCGCTCACGGTAGCGAGGCTCGGGTCGTCGCAGCAGCCAACCTAGCCCTTGAGCACGATGCAAGCCTCACCGGTGTTTTCCTCAGATCGGAACTCATGCCTGGGTATTTCGTCTCCGAAGGGATCGTGACGTCCGCAGAAGCGGTAGAAGCTTTCTTCCGGGAGAGTGAGGCAAAAACCGCCAGGAGTTACGAGGCCGCGAAATCCACCTTTGAGCGCGGGTTGGCAGCCAGCGGCTGCAAAGGGGTATGGCAGGCATTGAACGGTGATACGCCTGACGCCCTTGTCAACTTGGCGCGCAGGTTTGACCTCACGATCATGCCGCACAAGCTCAAGATTGCGCCAGAGGGCAAGGATATTCTTGCCGATCAGGTAAGTATGGGAAGTGGCGGCCCGGTTCTCGTGTTTCCGAACGTGGGCTGCCCCCTCTCTTTCGGCCGGAAGATTCTCGTTGCCTGGAAGGACTCGCGGGAAGCTGCGCGCGCCCTGCGGGATTCTTGGCCGTTTCTCACTAGCGCCGAGGAGGTCCATGTCCTGACGGCGATACGTGATGGCGAGCGCGCTCTGGATGAGAGTCTGGAGCGCCATCTGCACGAACATGGTTGCAAGACGTCGCGGCTCATAATCGATCGCGACACCCACATGCCGACCAGCGAGATCATTCGACGCCATATCAACATGCTGGGAGCGGACATGGTCGTCATGGGACTGTTCGGACATTCCCGGCTGAGGGAGTATGTGATGGGTGGCGTGAGCCGCGATATGCTCACTTACGCGTCGGTGCCGATACTGGTGTCGCACTAAAGACAGCCCAGGATGTTTTTGCGGTTCAGGCTATCCGCGTTTCGCAGAGCAATCTCCGCACCCACCCCTTGATCCTGACACTCCGTCGGGCGGGGGACAATGTTGGATCAAGCCGATACCAGATCACGCGGCAGATCCGACATCGCCGCCGCGCCATCGCTATACGTTCTTGTCCCGCGCCAGGCTCATTTCCAGTCGGTGGTCGCAAACAATTTTTCGAACGCGTCCCACGACCCATCGACCAGATCGCCAACGTCGATGTGCGGATACTTCTTGAAATCTTCAGACAGTGGCTTTGCGCTCCGGCCGACCACAATGGTTTTTACGCATTGACGGTGCAACTTATCGATCAGGCACAGAGATGATCCATCTGAGAGTTCAGCATCCAGGATCGCACCTTCTGGCGCCAATTTCAGGCTCCAGACGACTTGTTCCCGGGATGCGACCGGCCCGACAATGCCGGCGCCACGCGCTCTCAGATGCTTGTAGACTTGCATGCGTTCGTCATAGTCGAGCAGCCCGACCAGTATCTTTTTACCGTTCAGGCTGGATCTATTCACGGTCTGCGTCCCCAAGTTCGTGGTGCGTCCAAGCGCAATAGCTTCGATCACCTGGTAGGTGATCGTACAATCGGCGCAGCGTCCATCGCTGCTGTCGACGCAGTCTGACGCCAACCTTGCGACAGCTATTGCGGCATAAAACGTTCTTCAACGGAACGCGCACCGCTGCTTCCGGTTTTCAGTCTTGCCGACGCCAAGCTTCGACCGCGGCCGGTAACCGTCACACACGGCGAGACACGGCACGTGGTGTCAGTCGGCAGAGAATCCACATTCGCTAGCTTCTAGGAGAGGAACAGAGGGGTGCGCGCACCGTTCGTCCTAAATGCGAAACAAGGAGAAGCGGTATGAGCAGAGAACGTGTGCAGGGAGCTGCCCAAAAAGGAATTGGTGCAGCCAAGGAAGCTGCTGGAAAACTGACCGGCAATAATAAGCTGAAGGCCGAAGGTAAGGCTGACAAGGCCGTGGGAGCGGCGAAGGAGGTCGTCGGGAAGGCCAAGGATGCGCTGAAGAAGACCAAGAAGTAGGAAGATCGGCAGCCTAATAGCGGCCCTGCTTTCGGCAGGGCCGCTTTTTGGGGGCGGTCCAAACAATGTGTTCGAGGTTATCGATTCTACAAACCGGCGAAAGCCTCCAGCCAAGCGCTTAGGGCGACAAACCCACCTTCTGCGCATGCTTTGTCTATGTTCAGATGAAGATGTCCGCGACGTAGCGGCCGTGCTCTCGCTCAATGACATCGGCCCAGGCTTCGGCTTCCGCCTGATTTGCTCGCATAGCTTCACGGTAAATTTGTATCAGCGTTTCGCGTACGGCCGGCGCCATGTGTTGTCCGTCGCCGCAAACATAGACAGTTGCTCCGTTGCGGAACAAAGCTTCAACCTTCTCGCGTTCTTTCCACACTCTATGCTGCACAAACCTGACGTCCCCGTCCGGCTTTCCGGAAAAGGCGGGGAGGACCTCAACGACGCCTGCATGTTCCCAAGCAGCCAGTTCATCACGATACAGGAAGTCGATATCAGGATGATCGGCGCCAAAGAAGAGCAGGGCGGGCCCGACATCGCGTCCCGCGTCCTTCTGGGCCGCGCGATCCTCCAGGAAACCGCGGAATGGCGCGAGGCCCGATCCAGCACAAATCATGACGATAGGGGTCGCGGGATCCGATGGCGGATGGAAACGCGCATGCGAGGGGCGGACGGCGAGCGAAACTCTGTCTCCTGGTTTCAACGCCGCAAGATAGCTTGACGCGACACCCTGGAAACGCCCCATGCCGGATCGCGCGGGCGCGTCCACTACGGCGACCGTGAGCGTCGCGTGATCCGCGAGTCGCAACGGAGAAGACGAAATTGAATACTGCCTCGCTTTCATGGGCGGGAGCATTTCCAGATAGCGATGGAAAGGGAGGTCGCAGGCGTGGAAGCGATCGAGAAGGTCGATGACGCTGGCCCTGGGCGTCAGGACCTGCGCTTCGTAGTCGTCTTTGGATAGTCGCGTGAGTTCAGCTTGTTCCGGAGGACAACGTGTGAAAGCAGCGAGTGTAGCAACTTGCGCGCGTGTGGCGGGCTGGGAGAGTTCAACATAGTTGGCGAGCAGGTCGCCGCAGCTGATGGGCCGGCCTGCCGGCAATGCGGTTGAGGCGGGCGAATTGCCGACAATTACAAGGCGGTCCACGCTCAGTCCAAACCGCCGCAACACGCGCTCAACAGCACCCGACGGGTTGCGTGCGAGCACAGCGAGATAATCGCCAGCCTGATAGGTCATGCCATCTGGCAGGTTGAATGAAATGTGTCGCTTGGACCGCGCCCCTGATGCACGCATGTCAACCAGTTCGCGGTTCTCGACGACCACGGCGGGCCTGTGTTCTGTAAGGCGGAGTTCGCTTTCTCGTCCTGATGCAACGAACTGGAGGTCGATCCCAACCCCAGGCTCGTCGGTGGAGAGAGGAACGTCGAAAGCATTTGCAAGGGCAGGCCACAATGAGGCGTACCAGGCATCGAAGGCGCCGAAGAAATCGCCGCCGGAATCTGCCTCGCCGCGCGGGACAATACGGGTCGCGCCAGCAGTCTCTAGAGCGGCGTCGACGCGCTTGGGGATGGCCTGGTATGTCCGCGCCCATTGGCGGTTGCCACATCCGAAGATGGCATAGCGCAGGCTAGCAAGATCGCCTGATGTCAACTTCTTGGCGAAGGCAACGAACTGCCGTGCGTTGTCAGGCGGTTCGCCCTCGTATGAGGCGGTGACGATGACAAGCGCGCCAGTTTTCGGCAACCCGTCAGCGTAGTCGTCCATCGGTGCAAGTGTCGATCTGAAGCCGCGGCTGGCAGCGTCATTGGCAATACGGCTGGCAAAGGCTTCGGAAGATCCCGTATTGCCCCCATAAAGCACGAGAAGGTCGATGGCAGCGGACGCGCTTGATGTCAAAGTAGCTGGCGTAGACGGCGCCACATCTGCAATCGGCGCAAACGCTCGCGGCACAGGCTTGTCATGGCGACGCAGGCGCGCGCGAATGCGTAGACCTTCCGGTTTGATCGTCAGCGTCTCGTGTATCTTGAGTTGGTAGGATGGATCATCCAGCACGAATTCGAATTTCTGCAGCATCATGGCGAGGACAAGCTGCGCTTCCTGCATCGCAAATGGCCGGCCGATGCACGCGCGCGCTCCATTGCCGAAGGGCTTCCACGCATTGGGAGGAATTTGTTCCGCGCTGCCCGGCGAGAACCGCTCGGGAACGAAGCGCTCTACATCATCTCCCCACGCGGCCGGGTCGCGGTGAAGCATCGGCTCAAGCACCAGGATCGTATCGTCCGGACCAAGCTGGTACTTGTCTGCGAGAAGCGTTGCTTCCACCGGGTGAACGGCGAAGGCTGCCGCAGTGGGCCAAATGCGCAAGGATTCCATGAGGATGTACTCGATATAGCGCAGGTCAGCGAGGTGGGCGATGCTGGGCCCTTCGGATCCCATCACACGGTCAACATCTGCGCGGGCTTTTTGAAGCTTCTCCGGGTTCTTCAGAAGCAGGTAGAGCGCGAAGGACAGAAGTCCGCTTGTGGTTTCGTGGCCAGCGATCAGAAAGGTAATCATCTGGTGGGCGATATTGTCGTCGTCGAGCTTCTCACCCGTAACTGGGTCAACGCCGTTCAGCATCAGGTTTAGAAGATCCTTCTTGGAGGCCCCATCCGGATCACGGCGGCGTTCTGCGATGAGATCCTGCGCAACAGATCGCATGAGACCAACGTCCGACTGGAACTGGCGGACTTTTGG
Organism: Hyphomonadaceae bacterium; assembly: GCA_965229115.1. GTDB lineage: Bacteria > Pseudomonadota > Alphaproteobacteria > Caulobacterales > Hyphomonadaceae > UBA7672. The sequence goes on from CBDDIR010000003.1 coordinate 4,298,172, forward strand.
CAGGAGGAGGTTGCTCACGACCTTGGGACGGCGGGCGCGTTGTCCCGCTTCTCCAAGCGCGCCAACCATTGCCGCCACAAATGGATGCATGTCGGTCTGGTAGAAGCTGTTGAAGCGGTAGTCGAAAGCGCACAACGCAATCGTGTCGAGCGTTAGCCGTGTCATGTTGTCGGGAACGTCGATGGTGGCGTTTGGTCCGAAGCGCTCCCAACGCACGAACATCTGATCGGCGATATCCACCATCTTGTCGAACATGCTGCGTACGCCGATTGGGCCGAATGCCGGCATCAGGATGCGGTGCGCTTTACCCCAGTTCGGCTCGCTGTTGTGAGCCGTGAACAAGCCGTCTCCCGCGAACGCTCGGATTTCCTTGAGGGGAGCGTGAACGCTTTTGCGGAAACGCGTTTCATCGCAGAGTTCGTTCACCAACGCTTGCGAACTCGCGACATACATCTCGCGATCGAAGATCTTCAGATGGAAAAACGGGCCGTAGGTTTTGGCCAGACGCATCAAGCTTTGAATAGGCGCATCGGCATCCACTTCGGTCAGGTGACCGATGACAGGCTTCAGGGGCGGCTGAGGCACAGTGTTGCTGACAACCATGGCGCACACTCTCGCAAATAACGGCGGATCACATTTGACTATTTTACGAAAGTAAAATAGATTCGATGTGAAGTAAAGATCAGGGGCAAGTGTGAGCACCACCAAGGCAGCCGATCCGCGATTCCTGCGCAGCCGGGACCTCATTGTCGACGCCGTAACGGCGTTGATCGATGGAGAGGCGCTTGCGAGCATTTCAATCACACGCGTCGTCGAAAAAGCTGGCGTTAGCCGACCCACATTCTATCAACATTTCGAGGATTTGCCTGGGGCGGCCGGAGCGGCGGCTTTACGACGCCTGGCGCGCGCATTTCCCGTGAACTCGGATCCCGCAACAGAACTTACAAAAGCGGGCCTGCGCAAGAAAATCGAGGAACGCGCGCGACCTGTCCTGGAGCATCTTTGGAAAGAGCGATCGTTTTATCGGCGAGTGCTCGCAACGAGCGCCAGCACTGCTCTCTTTGACGAACTGGTCGCCTTCGTCTCCGATCGTATCATGATCTACGGGGCAGGGCGCAGACGCCACGCACCCGAAACACACGAACAAGTCGGTGTCGTTCTGGGGGGCGGATTAATGTGGCTGGTGATCAGGTGGCTGCAAACGGAACGTGCCGCAAAGCCGCCAGCCGAGATGGCTCGAGAAGTGGGTGCTGTTCTCTCGGCTATCATAAGCGAAGTGCAGTCCTGACAAACGACGCCCGTGGTCCGAGCCGCGTCTCCCAGACGGAACTGAACATGGTGGCGCGCCAACTCAACGTGCGATCGAGGAAAACGCTGGACCTCCGCTCGCTAGCGGAAAGATTCATCGCGCGTATTGTGTCGATCCGTGGAGCCCACCGCGATAACAGAGATTGACGTTAGTTGGCGCGATCTACTCTTCGTCACGGCTAGTCGGGCCCGGCGGCGCGCCGTTCGGTGGTGATTTCAGATCCTGCGCCTTTGCAAGCGACGGTCCGCTCTGGAAGAGTGCGATTGTCTGGCCATTCCCTTCGCTGCGCGCTGGCCAGTCGAAGCCGGGGCAGGCGATGGACCGTGCTGAAGAGTCCTGCTTTGCGAAAGCGACCCAACATCCGTGGACAAGGTCCGCGACTCCTTGATCCTGAGGCGTAATCCGGCTTGAAGTCCTCCGATCTTTGCCGAGCGTGTCGAATACAAAGGGGATTTCTGCAGCATGAGGCGCGCCATTCGGATTGTCGGCGCGGCGAACCTCGGGAACGTAATCGAAGAAATACTGCCACACCGGCGCTCCGTTCATGGCGTAGGTCGCGACGCGCTGCGTCCCGCTTAGACGACCTTCATCGCTGTTGGTGCCTATGATGGTCGGGATGTCGATGGCTGCGTCTGCCGCAAACCCATCCATGATGGATTGTGTTTTAGCTGCGCCGTCGATCACTGTTCGCAGCCCGCCGCGGGTTCCAACATGAGACATGATGGCCTCTGCCGGTATTGCTCGCAGCTGATCGGCACTTGCGTCCTTGCCTGGCAGGCCGTGCGCCGTTGCGAATGTTGCGCCGAGCTCCTGGGCGCGGGGCAGGGGTGTTCCCGGCGTCGGCAACGATCCGGTCGATTCGATGATGGCTTTCTGGAACAGGCCCTTTGCCTGTGGCGAAGTCAGTAGATTTGCGACCATGGTGGCCCCGGCCGACTCGCCGAACAGGGTGACATTCTCCGGGTCGCCGCCAAAGGCCGCGGCATTGGCCTTTACCCAGGCGAGCGCGGCGATGGCGTCGAGAAGATGGAAGTTGGCGTCAGGCGACCCATTCGCTGCGGCGATAGCAGGGTGCGCAAAGCCGCCAAGTACGCCGTGCCGATAGTTGATGGTCACCAGCACAACGCCGTCCCGCGCAAAGCTGCTGCCGTCATAGGTTGAAACGCTGCCAGCCCCCATCGTGCCGCCGCCGCCATATAGCCACAGCATCACCGGCGCCTTGCGCGCATCCGCAGACGTCCAGATGTTGAGATAGAGACAGTCCTCGCTGGTCGCGCCGGAGACGCCGCCGCCATTGACGGTGATGCCGTCTGCTGGCGTCGGCTGGAGACAGGGCGCCCCGAACGTGTCCGCGGCGCGGACGCCCTCCCAAGTTATCGGCTGCGGCGGCGCCCAGCGCCGCGAGCCCACAGGCGGCTTCGCATAGGGCACACCTTTGAAAGCGAGGATGCCATCTGCCTCGACACCGCCGAGCTGACCCGTGCTCGTTGCAATGCGCAGTCCCGGCGCAGGCGTCAGGCTCTGGCAGCCAGCTGCCAACACAACGCCGATAACACTGGCGATAAACATTCGGATCATGGGCGTGTCCTAGACCGGGGGCAGGATAGGGCGGAGCGCAGTCCAGGCATCGGTCGCTGAGAGTTGGGCTTCGCCAAAGCCCATGGTTGCGATCACCATGTCATGTTCGGGCAGGGTGAAGCAGAATTGTCCGCGCGCGCCTGCGGCAAAGAACATCGACCGAGGCGCGTTCGGCGTCCGGCCCGACGCATTGAGCCACCACAGATAGCCGTATGCCGGGTTATGCGCGGAAGGCAGAGTTGCATCGCGGATGTAATCCGCATCCACAAGCTGCTGACCATTCCATCTGCCCTCGTTGAGATAGAGCTGGCCGAGACGCGCCATGTCGCGGCATGAGATGAGAACTGAACCGCCGATGCGGATATTGTCGTTATGATCGATGCCTTCGGGCTGGTAACGAAAATGCTCGCAACCGAGTTGCGCGACAACGTCCTCCATCATGAAACGGTGGCTCGACTTGCCGACAGCGGCGGAGACAATGTCGGCGAGGTGATCTGCGGGCGCCCCGTCATAGAAAAACTGCTCGCCTGGCAGGATCGACACGCCATAACCCGGCGGCGTGCCGCGCTCGGCTTCCTTGTACCATTCGTATTCGACGCCGGGTCCGGCCGGCGTCGGATCGCTCAGCTTCTTTGGCGGCCTGGAAGACGGTTTCATGTTCATCGTGCCGCCGGTGGTCATGGTCAGGAGGTGGCGGATGCGCGTGTGCGGCTTGAGGCCAGATACGTCTGAGGGGTGATACTTGCTGGCGAGGTCGTCGATCCCCAGCCTGCCCAGCGTCAGCGCGCGGCCGATCATAGTGGAGCCCCAGGACTTGCCGGAAGAGAAGGAAACATTCGTCCAGTCCGGCGTTGCTCTGGCCCAGTCGTTCGCCCAGTACTTTTCGAACACGAGTTCGCCATGGCGGATGACGACGATGCCCTGTCTCTCACCCGCAGCGCCGATCGCATCGGCTGCCTTCAGGAGATCATCTTGCGAAAGTCCGTGCGCTTCCGGCGAGGAATGTTTCCAGGGACCTAGACCCGGCCCGGCTGTCGATGCGCCATGAGGAAGGCTGGCGCAGCCGGCCAGAACGGTTGCAGCACCAGAGGATGTAATCAGGGAGCGGCGTGTCAGGTGCATCACAGCCCCAGCGCCTTCAGTACGTCTGCGGAGAATTTGGCGAGCTTAAAGCCTTCTCCTTGGTCGAGGCCGCGTCGCACGATGATCACGTTCTTGGAGGGTATGATCATCGCGTACTGGCCAAGCGCGCCGCCCGGAGAATAGGCCACGTCCGGCAGGCCCTCCATGCCGCCATAAATCCAGAACTGCGCGCCATACCCCGCGCCGCCGCGCGCCCGCGAAGCCGGCTGCGCAGGCGCCAGCGTCGAAACATAGTCCGACCAGCCAGTCGGCAGAATGCGCTCGCCGTTCCAAACGCCGTCATTGAGATAGAGCAGGCCGAACCGTCCGAAGTCGCGCGCCGTGCTCCAGCATTGGCCCGACGTTATGAAGTCGCCGCGCCAGTCGGTCTCCACGATCGTGCGCGTCATGCCCAGCTTCCAGAGAAGTTCGCGATGCGGCCAGCTCACCCAGCTTGCATCGTCATTCACGACTTCGCGGACGGCGCGGGTTGCGAGAATGGTATCCGAACCTGCATAGACAAATCGCTCGCCAGGTTTCGCATCGAGCACGTTCTGCAACGATACCTCAGACGCAGGCGCGCCTGACCCATAAATCTCGCCTTGCGGATTGCGGCCGCTCTCCGTGTAAAGCCCGCTGCCCATATGAAGAATGTTGTTGAGCGTGATCTGACCGCGCGGATCACCAGGTGTCTGCCAGGCCTTCAGCGGCGCCTTTTTGTGAATATCGAGCAGGCCTTGTCTGACGCCGATGCCGACCAAAGAAACGCTCAGGCTCTTGCACATGGAATTGGTGCGCGAGGCGGTATGAACGTCCCAGCCGGGAGCGTAACGCTCGGCGACAATCTTGCCGTCCTTGATGACGAGAATGCCCCATGTGTTGCCTTTGTATGTGCCGGCCTGGTCGCGAAATGCGTCATCGAACACCGCAGAGACTGCCCTCGCGCGCGCGGGCGGTAATTTTGCAGTGGCGTCGGCGTCGCCCATGGGCCAGCTCTGCGCATCCAGATCCGGTGTTTTAACTGCATCAGGCATGCGCGGGAGCAGCGGCGCCATGTCGAGGGTCGCGCCTATAGGGAGTTGCGTGCATCCAAGTCCGGGCCGCCAGGCTGCGATGCGCGGCTCCATGTCGTCCGCAAACTTAACAGTGACGATGCGTTTGGCGTCGTCGATGTTCGTCTCGTTTGCCTTTGCGCTCTGTCCGCTGCCGGTACGATCGATGAGATCCCTGGGAAGGCCAGACGAGAATGTCGCCGTGCAAAGATGAAGCGCACGATAGCCAGCAGCCTGCGCCGCAGCGTGCCGTGGGCTGACCGACGACGATCCCTCGTCCGCCGCCGCAGTTGTAGCAGGTCGGGGGCCCGTTGGCGTCTGCTGGGCGATCGCCGGAGCGATGGAAAGTGCGCCGGCCAATGCGAGAAGGCTGATGGAGAGTCTGCTCATTGTTCCCCCGGATGATGTGACGCTTCAACTTGTAAGTGCTGGCGTACGTTCTTCGACTGCGCGGCACCGTAAATCACGTTCAGTTCAATTTACAGTCTGGAAGAACGGCAAAATATTGGTACAGCCGAAATCAGGCGCCGGGTTTGGGGAGATAAAAATGACGCGCACGTCAGGCCAATCGGATGCAACACGCCGTCAGGCGCTCGGCGTTGGCGCGCTCGGGTTTGGGGCCGTGCTCGGCGGCTGCGTGAGCGGCGTTTCAGGAGTTGCTCAGACTGCAGAGGCGCAGCAGCCACAGCCCACTCCCGCGCCAGAAAAGAAAGCACCGCGTGGCGATGGCCGTCTGCTTACGCCGACAATCAGCGCCTACATCGCCAACATCCGGACGGCAAACGTGGATCCGGAGTTTCTCGAGCTCGGAAAGCGCCACATCCTGGACACGCTGGCGGCTGCAGTCGCCTGCAAGGATCTGGAGCCGGCCAGACTGGGTCGGTCCTACGCCGTCTCGAAATCAGGCGACGCGAAGAACGGCGCCACGATGCTAGCCACGAAAGAGCGAGCCGGACTCGTCGATGCGGCTTACGGCAGTGCGATGATCGTGCACGGGTCCGAAATCAACGATTTCATTCCATCAGCTTTTGTGCAGCCGGGTCCCGCTGTTGTGGGCGTCGCCTTTGCGCTGGCAGAGAACCGCGGCGGTTCGGGCAGCGATCTCCTGCGTGCCTGCGTTGCCGGCTACGAGCTTTGCGGCCGCGTGCCCAAGGCTCTGGGCGTGCAGACGCTGTATGCATCTGGCCTCGCCAACCATGGTCTCGGACCATGTTTCGGCGCGGCCGCGACTGCGGCGTCGATGCTGCGCCTGCCCGCCGGGAAAATTCCGCTGGTCATGTCCTACGCGGCGCAGCAGGCGTCGGGCTCGTGGCAATGGCTGCTTGACGACGATCACGTCGAGAAGACATTCGTTTTTGCAGGTGTTGGCGCCCGTAATGGGATCGAAGCTGCGCTTCTCGTCGAGGCTGGCTACACCGGCGTTCTGGACTGCTTTGACAATCCGGAGGGCTATATGAACCACAAGATGTTCCGCGAGGGAGCGGACCACGACCCCTATTACCTGATCGAGGATCTGGACACGCGTTCGGAACTCACGAACACCGCCTACAAGCGCTATCCGGTTGGCGGCCCGACCCAGCCTGCCGTGCAGGCCGTCCTTGAGCTCCTCCCGAAAACGTCGCCCGAGACGGTCGAAAGCATCGTTATGGAAATGCCCGGTCGCTGGGAAGCGTTCCGCAATGCAGAGATGCCCGCGCTCAACCTCCGCTATCTCGCATCGATCATCCTGATCGATGGCCGGCTTGATCTTGTTTCCGCCCAAGACCGTGATCGCTTCAACAATGACGCGCGTGTCCGCGAACTGATGAAGAAGATGGACGTGAAGCACGCGCCTGACCTGGAAGTTGCGGCCGGGCAAGTGCGAACCGAGCCGGCGCGCGTCAGCCTCATCGACAAGCGTACAGGGCGCAGCGAGCTCTTTGTACCTTTTGTGCGCGGGTTCCCATCTCATCCAATGACTCGCAAGGACGTTATGGACAAGGCGATGGAGCTCATGCATCCGGTTCTTGGTCGTAACCGCGCGGGGCAGGTGATCGACACCGTTATGAATATCGAGCGCCTTCCGAAGGCGTCCGACATTATTCCAATGATCGCCAGCTGATCCCTGCGGGTTCAGTCGCTTGAGGTCGTGCGCGCGACATCATAGCGGTCCATGAAGCGGCGCTCCGACGCGAACGGGTCTCTCACAACCTTTGCCGGTGTCTCGAACAGCATCTCGGACCGCAATGTGAGGTCGTAGGTCGGCCAATGCGGGATCGCGGAATGGTTCGGATCGCCCTTGTGCGCGAAAGCGAGCCATGCCCCTGCCATCGCGTCCGCCATGGCGCGCGTTTCATCTGACGCCGGCCCGGTCAGATTCTCCGCCTTGTCGACATTGTCGAACATGAAGGGCAGGTCGAGCGTGTGCTGGCTGTACCGGCGTCCGCCCTCGGCTGGCGAGCGCCATGTCACCTGGTACATCCAGGTTGGATTACGCGCACCATTCAGTTCGGCGCGCTTTTCAGCCATCCACGTCGCGTTCCGGATATAGGAGCGCCAGCTCGTCATGATGAAGAACAGCTCAGTGGGTGAAGCAGCTGGGTTTGAAGCCTTGAAGACGCGCAGCGCCTCATCAAGATCTTCTGCGGGATAGTACCGGCCGATCCGGGTACGGAGTCCGGCGTCGTCGATCGTGTAGATGCTTGGGTCACGGCCAAGCTGGTTCGACAGCTCAGTGCGGGTCGTACCAAGCATCATCGGAACCTGCGCAGTACGTTTGGGTGAATTGGGCAGGAACGGATGCGCTTCGAAGCTGATGCCGTCCATCACGGGCTCGAAACGATAGCCGGCCTTGGCGATAACGGCGCGCTGCACCTCCGAGAGCTGCTGCTGCGGCACGGACTGGAGCTTGCGTGCATCGTCTTCTGAGATACCAAGCGAGGCGAGCAGGGCGGTCGTCAGGGCGCGCGACTGTTCCTTGGTCTGAACGATGTTATGTGAGCCCGATTGCACGACACCCTTGGCGAACAGGCCATTAGCTTCTTTGCCGGCAAAGCACACGCTGACCTTCCGCCCGCCGCCGGACTGGCCGTAGATCATGACGTTTTTCGGATCTCCACCGAACGCTTCGATGTTCTCTCTGACCCATTTCATCGAGGCGACAAGGTCGAGATAGCCGACATTGCCTGACTGTGCGAACTCGTTGCCGAGGAAGCCCGACAGATCGCAGAAGCCGAACACATTGAGCCGGTGGTTGATGGTGCAAACCACTACATCGCCGCGCTTCACCATGTTGGCGCCGTCGTAGAGGCGGCTCGAACCGCTGCCGGCCTCGAAACCGCCGCCGTGGAACCAGAGCAGGACGGGACGACGTTTCCCGCGCCGCGGCTCGGGCGTCCACACATTGATGCGCAGGCAGTCCTCGCTCATCGCCGTAGCGGCCGCGAGCCCGCCCGCTGCTTGTGGCGTTTGATCGCCATACTCGAAAGCTTCGCGGATCCCAGCGAAGGTTTCGGCAGCGCGGGGCGGCATGAACCTCCCTTGCCCCGCCGTCGAAGCGCCATAGCGCATGCCTTTGAACGAATATGCCCCGTCAGAATGCAGCCCGCGATAACGGCCCTGAGCTGTCTCGACGACAGGGTCGCCAGAAAAGGGCGTAGACGCCGACGTCGCGCAGGCGCTCAGAATCGCAGCGCCGCCAGTAGCCAACATTGTACGGCGATTGAGGTTCAAGCATGTCTCCTGCACATCGACTTATCAGCCGTCTAAGTAGACCGTATGTGTCGGAGCGACGGGTGATTTTGTCAAACATCTCTCTACTGGCGGCTTTCGATGGATTGTCCGTGCGGCCCGACAAAGCGGTGTGGGGCGGTCGCTAACGCAGCGAATTTTATTAAGCGGTCCGCGGAGCGATCGGCCGCTCAACGCTCTGTGCTTCGGTTGACAGTCCGCGCAGACTGCATGCTAAGAAGCGCTCATCGGGACGTTTGGACGTAGCAAGTAATTCATCAGGAGTATGTCGATGCGTCTCATGCTTACGACCGCGGCTATGTTTTTTTCAGCCGTCGCTGTCCCTGCGCACGCTCAGGCCCCGAACACCAGCATTCCACGCGTTGCATCCGGCAAGCCTGACTTGCAGGGCGTTTGGACAAACGCTTCCCTGTCCAGCCTTGAAAGAAATGCGCAATTGCCGCTCGTCCTGAGCGATAGTCAGGCGAAAGCCCTGGAAGCGCGCCGCGCTGCAGCTGCAGAAGCAGGGTCGCGCCCGACTGATCCCAACGCCCCACCGCCAAAAGCAGGGCAGGATGTCGGGGCCTACAACCAGTTCTGGATGGATCCCGGCTCGCAATATGGACGCATACGGGGTGAGGCTCGCTCATCCTGGATTGTGGATCCTGCAGACGGCCGGATTCCCTACACGCCTAATGGCCGCACGCTTCTTGATGCCGAACTGTTCAAAGTACGTAACACCTTCACCGATCCAGAGGCGCGCCTCGTTTCAGAAAGATGCCTGGTTGGCTTCGGTTCAACCGGTGGACCGCCCATGATCAACGTTATCTACAACAACAACTATCGGATTGTTCAGACCGACAATCACGTGGTCATCCTCGTTGAGATGAACCACGATGCCAGGATCATACCCCTGGCTGCTGAAGCCGGCGAGCGGCCGTCGCAATGGCTTGGCGCATCAAATGGGCGTTGGGAGGGGGATACACTAGTCGTGGAAACGACGGGCTTTCGGCGCGAAGAAAGTCTGAGGCCCTACTTCACGAGCAATTTCTACATTTCGCCCGACGCCAAGGTCACCGAGAAGTTCACACGCTGGTCTGAGGACCAGATCATCTATGAATTCACCGTCGAGGACCCGAAAATTTACCGGCAGCCCTGGCGTGCCGAGATGGTCATGAATAGGTCGAACAACGATCTGTTTGAGTATGCCTGTCATGAAGGCAACTACTCGCTGCCCGGTATCCTCCAAGGCGCACGGAGAGACGAGCGTCTGGGTGTGACGACCGCGCCGGTTGATGTCAGCGAGTAGGGTGAATGCGGCTGTGAGCGCTGTTATCAATTCGCCGGCAGCGCGCTGTCCGAACCCGATTGCCAAGAACTGCACATGCAAAAGATCACAACCGCTCCTCCGAATGCCCGTTATTCGCCGGAAAGGGTCATTCGCTGTGGGCAAATGTGCCGGTCCGTTCGGGATCGCCAAACCATCGCGATGCGACTTGATAGACCTTCTCGCAATCCGGCTTTGAAACACTGACCCAAGCGATCACGCCATCGGGACGGACAAGAGCAGCGCTCAGACCCAGCTGATCCTTGGCGCCGATCGCAACATAAGAAATTCGACCGTTCCAGCGCCTGACGAGCGTCGCAAGCGTCGCGTTTGAATTGAAGTCGAGCAGCAACCCTCTGCCGGCTTCGAGAAGTGCGCCGGCCTTCCTACCATCCGCCAACGTAAAGTCGGGCATGCTCGCGCCGACGAGGGGATGGTCGCTGCCTAAATCATAGCGAAGCGAAACGCCCCATACACGCTCAGCGAAATATGTCGTGCCGTCTTTGGTGTCGATGAGATCACGGACGATCGCCTCCATTGCGCGCGAGCTGCGGCTCGGCCGCATGAGGCTCACTTGCGCGCGCGACCAGTCGAGCACGTCTGCCCCCACCGGATGCCGTTCGATGAAATAGCTGTCGAGCATGCTGACAGGCGTGTCGCCGCGAACCGTCGATGCGAGCTTCCATCCCAGGTTCATCGCATCGCCCAAACCGAGATTGAGCCCCTGACCGCCCAAGGGCGAGTGGATGTGTGCAGCATCTCCGGCGAGCAGCACGCGTCCGTTGCGGTAGGCGGTCGCCTGATGGGCCCGGTCTGTCCATGTAGTCGCGAGTTTGAGCGCGGTCACGGTGACGTCCACACCCGTGACGCGGCGCAAGACGGTCTGCACATGCTCAGGCGTGATTTGCTGGGTGCGGTGGAAGACGCCGCCATCAAAATCAACCATCGCGATCGTGCCTGGCTGTGCGTAGGTGTACATCCCTGTTGGCGTGTAGTGCCGGCCGGGACGGAGCTTGTCTGTGTCGCCCAATTCGACTTCGACGGAGTAGCCCGTGAATTCCGGGTCTGTGCCGGTGAATGCGAAGCCGCCAGCCTTGCGAATGGTGCTGCGGCCGCCGTCGCAACCGACAAGCCAGCGTCCACGAAAGGCCTCACCGCCAGCCTGGATGACGACGCCATCTTCCAACTGGGTAAAATCCTCGACGGCGAAACCGCGCCTGATCTCGACGCCCATCGCGCTCACGCGCGCGGCGAGCATAGTTTCGATGTGCTCCATCGTGACCGCCATGTTCGTGGGCGCAGGAGTCGGCAGGCGATGTCGCCATTTCGAAGTGTCGACGGCGTCGAGATAGAACTGGATACCGGCGAAATGCCCGCCTGGTCGCCGCGTCTGCTGCATCCAGTGCGCTGCACCGGGCGCGCTGTTGGCGCCGGCGCCAGCCTTCGCAGGTTGTGGCATAACCAACCTGTCGAGCATGCCGCGGCGATAGAAGGCTTCGATGGTGGGCGAGGAGAGGCCGCGCATTCCGAACGGAAATTGCTTCAGCGGGGAAGGTGGGTCTTCGGCTTGCTCAAGCACCAGCACGGAAAGCTCAGCAAGGCGTAACTCGCTGGCAAGGAACAAGCCAACCGGGCCAGCGCCGGCAATGATGACGTCGTAGGGCGTGGGATGTGCGGGCACGAGTGACTCCATTGTCTGCATTCGACCGGAGCGGTTCGTCGGTTCGAGAACCACACGGACGAACGCCGGGCGCTTTGACAGCGTCCTTTGTTCGTCGTGGGACTCATGCGCGAAGCATGGACAGAGCTTCTGTTTCCAGAAGGGTTTGGGCTAGACCACACCAAACCTGCCTTTTCCGACGCGACACTTTTATCGAAGCTACGATGCATCGGCAAGACGCGTCGCCTGAGGTGCGATTTGTCTTCGGCAAGGTCAGGTCGCATCTTTCAAGTGCGATCTTGTTGTGTCGCCTCTGGCAGGCCGCGTATTGTGGCGGCACAGACGACAAGTGTGGCCCATACGAGGACGAAGACTGCCGTGAATGCATGGGGATGAGCGATGGCGGTATCTTGGCCTTGCAGGAGCCAGCCCAGCAGCGTCCCGCACAGGGTAGCCAATACCGGCCCGCCGAGCCGCTGTGCGATATTCAGTACCGTGGCGGTGCTGGCCAGCGCTGTCTTGGGCGCCGACCCATAGCCCGCCGTGACGGCGGCGATACCCGTGGCGCCCTGTCCGACGCCCAGAAAAAACAATGAGGCGGGCAACAGCAGCGGATCGATCACACCGCCCGCGACCGCGATGACGAGCGCAACGGCCGCGAGCGAGGCTACGTTGCCCGCCTGCGCGATCCGGCGTGCCCCGAACCGCTCGATAGCGCGGCTCATGACGGGATAGGCGCAGAGCAGCCCGAGCCCGAGCGGCGCCATGAACAGGCCGGCCTCAGCCACCGGCCGTCCGAGTCCGGTCACGAGAAACATCGGCAGTAGAATTTGGCAGGCCATATTGACGCCATAGGTGAGGAACTGCGTCAGCGCCGCCGCCCGCACGCCCATCTCGCGTAGCAGGCCGGGGTCGATCAACGCTGCGCTGCCTCTGCGAAGCGAATGCCGGACGAAGCCTGCAAGCAGCACGATGGCAACCACCAGCATTGCGATGCCCTCAAGAGAGGCAATGCGATCCAGCGACGACAGCAGCAACACGAGACCCGGCGATAGCAACAGCAGTCCGATCCAGTCCACGGCCTTTCGGAGGTGACCGGCTTCCGGCCGATCGGAGGGCAGGAAAAGGGCGGCGAAACAAAAGCCGATGCCGGAGACGGCAGCCGTGACCGCGAACAGCCAGGGCCAGCTGAGATGCGACAGTACCAGCCCGGCGACAATCGGTCCCAGCACCGGGCCTAGCAGGATCGGGATGGCGGCTAAGCCCGCGACCCGCGCCAACCTCGCTCCTGCCGCCTGCGCGATCATCATCTGCGCAAGCGGCGCCATCAGTCCGCCGATCAGCCCGTGCAATACCCGAAAGGCGATCAGCGATCCGGGGGACCAGGCGAAAGCACACAGCATCGCCGAGGCGCCGAACCCGGCATAGCAGGTGAGATAGAGCTGGCGCGATCCAATCCGCTCCACAAGCGCTCCGGCCATCGGCAGCGCCAGCACCATGGCCAGCAGGTAGCCCGTTACCACCCACTGCACGGTGGCAATGCTGCTCTTCATATCTTCGGCGAGCACCGGCAGAGCGGTTGCCATCATGGTCGCATCGATCTGCGCCAGAAATGACCCCAGCACCGCGACCGAGGTGATTTTCCAGATGAAGGCGCTTTCTGACCTGCCGCCGCTCATAGGCTTGCACTTCCAACCCTGTGCGCCTGACGGAAGATCGCCCGCGACTCGGCAATGGCATGCTGATGCGCCTCGGCCCAGCCGATCAGCGCCTGCAGAGGATCGAGAAAGGATGCTCCCATTTCAGTTAGGGCGTATTCGACCTGCGGTGGCGTGCCCGTGTGAACGGTGCGGCTGATAAATCCGTCTTCCTCCAGCCGCCGCAGCGTCCGTGACAGAACCTGTTTGGAGATGTCGCCAATAGCGCGGTGCAAGGCATTGAAGCGGCGCGGCGCATCGGCCAGATGCGCCAGCGCCAGCAGGCTCCAGCGGTCGCCGACCCGGTCCACGACATCGCGCACCACGCAGGGCTGGCTGAGATCGGTGCCTTCTGGCGGCAGCAATCCTCGGGATCGGGTCATCGTGGCTCCCTGATCAAGGTCACATCTGACTGACCTGGTTGGAAAATTGTGATTCCTTGCGGGCTTCTGGGACGTCGTCCAGACTTGGTAACAACTAGAGACCAAGACAGCAATTGTAACCTAAGCCTCTCGATCGCTCCCAAAAAGAGGGAGGGCGAGACGCGGCACGAACAAGAAAGACATTCCCATGACCACGACGCGGAAGATCACCGTCATAGGCGGCACCGGGTATGCCGGCTCCGCCATCGCGCGCGAGGCCGCCAGGCGCGGGCATGCTGTCACCGTCGTGAGCCGAAAGGCCCCAGCCGAGCCGATCGACGGTGTGGCCTATGTCGCGTCAAGCGTGACTGACGCAGGCTCTACGATTGTCGGCGCCGATGTCGTCGTCGGCGCTTTGTCGCCACGCGGCGACAATGTCGGCACGCTGACAACAACCTATGGCCAGCTCACAGAAGAGGCCGCCAAGGCTGGCGCACGACTCGTGCTAGTTGGCGGTTTCTCCACCTTGCGACGCACGGCGGGCGCTCCGCCGATGCTTGAGGTCGAGGGGTTCCCCGAAGGTACGCCGACGGAAATCCTGGTCGAGGCGAATGAAAATCTCAACGTACTGAAAAATCTTCTGGCAGATACGACCGGTGTCGACTGGCTTTACGTCTCGCCGGGGCTGGAATTCTCGGCCTGGACGCCGGGCGATGACCTCGGTCGTTATCGCATCGGTGACGAGGTGGCGCTGTTCGACGAGAACGGCAAGTCGGCGATCAGCGGCGTCGATTATGCTCGCGCTGTGCTTGACGAGATCGAGACCCCGACTCGCCATCGCGCGCAGATTGGCATCGCTTATTGACGCGACTTTCCGTCGTAAGGTTGCGGATAGACTGGGCGTCTTGCAATTACGCATCGCAGGTTTCCAGCCTATGCTATCGCGCTATTTATCTGCTTGTACCCGATGAGCTGTCCCGCAACCGGCAAGGGCAACTGTCGGCCCTTCCCGGCGATCATTCGAGCAGGTTGTCGTCCGTCGGCTGAACAGTTTCCGGAGTACCGAGTTGGGCAACCGTGCCCATAAGGACCTGTAATCGCTCACGCAGCAGAGCGACGGCTAACTCCGCTTCTCCATCCTGCTCGGCCTCGACAATTTCCTTCTTCAAGGTCTCAATTTGTCTTACATGCCAGTCCATTCGCGTATCACCCCTGTCAGAGCAGACAGGCGTTCAAATGTGTGCGCTATAACGCCGTCGGCAACCCCATCATTGCACGCCATGGTATTTTTTTTAGGCGCGCTCGGCCTCGAGCGCCTGGCCTCCCGTGACCAGGGGCAAGGTCGGTGCATTTCTCGTCGGTAGCTCCCGCGCCGAGCCTACACAACGACTCTGTAAGCTCCTTGATGTTCGCACCGCAAATCGCTCCTGCGCGCGTGCAGAATGCGAACCGCCAGATGCGCCCGCTCTGCTGCAAGCGCGCTGCTTTACTGCCCGAGAGCGGACATCCAGCAAGTGAGCCGGTTTGGCTGTGTAGCCTCGTGATCCCTCACGTTAGACCAATTGTCTGCTCGACGCTTCAACCGCAGCCGGCGCACCTCTCGTGTCGGAGACCAATAATGCCCAGCAAAAAAAGCAGGTCGCATCACCCAGGCATCCATGTTCGACACGGAGCAGCTGTGATCACCCCTTTGCCCAAAGTGACCCAGCCCCCTGATCCGGGCCGTTGATTACGAGAGTCCGTTCGCCTTTCTTTCCTGTTGTTGTTCGGTGTTCAAGGCCCGCTGAGCGGAGCCCTGGCGTAGCTCAAGCGAAGCGGGCCTGGCGCAGCGTGCGAAGACGGCCGGCGCCAGCCCGCCTAACGATGTGTGTGGGCGTGTCGTGTTGTAGTCCTGCCTCCATGTTTCGATGAGCCGGCGGGCTTCGCCGAGTCCGTTGAAGAGATGTTCGCTCAGGCATTCGTCGCGCAGGCGGCCGTTGAAGCTCTCGACGAAGGCGTTCTGCATCGGCTTGCCCGGTGCGATGTAGTGCCATTCGATCTGCCGCTCCTGCGCCCAGCGGAAGATCGCATGACTGGTCAGCTCCGTCCCATTGTCGGAGACGACCATCCTGGGCTTGCCGCGCTGGGCGATGATGCGGTCGAGCTCACGCGCGACCCGCACCCCGGAGATAGAGAGATCGACCACCACCGCCAGCGCTTCCCGCGTGTAGTCGTCGACCACGCACAGCATCCTGAAGCGCCGACTGTCGGCCAGCGCGTCCGAGACGAAGTCGAGGCTCCAGCGCTCGTTGGCACGTGAGGGCAGAAGCATCGGCCGGCGTGTGCCCATGGCCCGTTTGCGGCCCCGCCGGCGGCGCACCGTCAACCGCTCCTCAGAGTAGATCCGATAGAGCTTCTTATGGTTGGCTTGGAGACCTTCTCGCGCCAGCATGATGCCCAGACGCCGGTAGCCGAACCGGCGGCGCTCCGTCGCCAGTTCCCGCAGGCGCTTGCGCAAGGCCTCGTCTCCGCCCTCGCGCTTCTCGTACTGGAACGTGGACCGGTCCAGCTCCGCCAGGCTGCACGCCCGCCGCTCGCTCACGCCGTGCTGCGCCATTGCGTGCCGCACGGCCTTCCGCTTGGCGTCGGGCGTCAGAAGTTTTTTGAGGCCAAGTCCTTCAACACCGCGTTGTCGAGCATCGCCTCGGCCAGCAGCTTCTTCAGCTTGCCGTTCTCCCCCTCCAACGTCCGCAGCCGCTGCGCGTCCGACACGGTCATGCCGCCGAACTTCGCCTTGTACTTGTAGAAGGTCGCCGACGAGAGCCCATACTTCCGGCACAGGTCGGCCGTCGCCACCCCCGCCTCGTGCTCCCGCAACATCCCGATGATCTGTTCCTCTGAGAACCGGCTCTTGCGCATATCGCATCCTCCTTATCGAGGACTCTGCAATTCCCTGGCCGGATTTCAGGGGGCCGGGTCAAAAGTTCCACAGGGTCTTGTACGGCAAACAACCATTCCCCACTGCATGGTCGTCTAACAGCTCTGTGCCTATGCTGAATTCTATCACGGTTACACCTGTCCACTGACGGACTCGAAGACTCCCCAAGTCAGGATCGGAGCATAGAGATAAACGATCACACATCCCGGTTTTGGCGTAGCTGTTTGACCAGTCTAGACGCTTATAAGCGGAATATAGACGACCATAACGGCGCCAGATGCATCGTGGCGGCATCCGGAATAGAAACCATCATGGCTCAGAACCGCATGGGCTGCTTCAGGTTCGCACGCGTGCTGAAAATTGCTCGAGCCGATACAGTCGGTGACAATCGGACATTCGTCTGGAAATCTGCTGAGCCTTCCGATCAGCTCTCCAACAGTCATCGAATCGCTCCCGGGCGAAACAAGTTACGTTCTCACGTTCACGCGCCTAACGCGCGTCAGGCAATTTTTATCCCGGACATGTGCATCGAGTTGCAGCGCGACGTTCGCGCCATTCTGAGCTGCGCAATCCTCGATCGCCTCAGTGAGCGGGAGTGTCAGCGCGGAGCCTTGAGTGCGGATAGTTGAGTGAGAAGCGATCGTTCCCACTGCATCGGCTCATCAATCAGTATCAGCGGAATGGCATTAGCAGCCAGCGCGTGCTGGACGGACGAGGCCACGCGTTGGCCGGGATCGACCTGAACCACCACAGCATCTGGCCTATCAAACCGCGTTAGGAAGTTGGTCAGCTCAATCGGTCTCTCGATAGGTCCGTGCGCCGAAGCGCCCATCTGCTTGACATAAACCGTTATGCTCAGACCAATCAGGAAGTCTGCCGCGACCACAAGTACGCTGAGACCGTGCAGATTGAGCGCTTTTTGATCGGAGCTGGCCACAGACGTACCGTACAATTGACGCGATCTCTCTACGGCGCCGTACGACACTCTGATCTAGCCTGACGCAGTTGATTGGCGGGGTGTGTTGTCGCACCGCGCGCCCTCACTGTGGTGTGCGCGCAGCCATCATAGAGCAGACGCCGATTGCCGACGTAGCGGAAAATCGTCAGGCGCAATGAGACGAGGAAAGCGGTCCCGCCAATCGGACGTGAATGTGTCCTGCGGGTCCGATGCTGTCATGGTGCGAAAGGTAAGCCACGTCTGACCCCTGACAATGGGCGGAACGGCGCGGCATTGTAGGGTAGGCGATTTTGCGAGACCGCAGGATCTGGTGGTGGCGTGTCACAGACGGCTGCGAGCGTGCAGGGCGGTTCGAACCGAGCCTGAGGCTCGCAGATCGGCCGGCGCGCGGGGTCACCGCAATAACGCGCGCTGCGTCGAATAACGGTCCTCGGTTTGGGCCGCGACGGCGTCTCTCACAGGTTCAATCCGATAACGTGGCGCCAGGTACATTGTCGGAGCGGTGATGCGAACGAAACCTATGTTTGGCGTTCGCGATGGTTGGTGGAGATCTTTACGAAGTTTCTTCCGTTGTCCTCTTGCCGCCGGGGTCTTTCGCTCTCTCTTAGGTAACGCGTTGGCAAAAGCAGACGCAAATTCTGAGGGAGCAAACATGCGAATACTCTTCGCGGGCGCAGCCATGGCTGTGATCGTTGCAGGCTGCGCGCCGGAATCCGACAAGACCAATCCCGCAGTCGCTACGCAAAAAACGGCTGCTGAACGCGCGGCGACAGCGCCGGCGATGGGTGCAAATTCGTTTACGCAGGAACAGGCGCGCGAGCGCGCGACGGCGGCAGGTTATGCCGATGTTGGGGCGTTGACGCAGGCTGCTGACGGAACGTGGCAGGGCGCTGCGATGAAGGACGGTGCAAGCGTCACCGTCGTCGTCGACTATCAAGGCAACGTCATCACGCAATCAGGTAGCGCGCCTGTCAATCCGGCGACGGCTCCCATGACTGTACCACCTGCAACACCCGCGCCGTCGTCAACGACGCCCACCCCAACGCCCCCTCAGTAGGAGTTACAAAATGGCCGACACAATCGTTCGTCTCTTCGATCAACCTGCAGATGCCGTTCGCGCAATCGACCGCCTCGAAGCTATGGGCGTGAAGCCGGACCATATCAGTCTCGTCGCGAATAATCGCGAGGAATGGTATGGTGAGGAAGGCATCCGCCACGACAAACTTCACCACCACCATCACCTGATCAAGGACGAAAATCTCAACGGCAAGGACGACCGTGCGGAAGGCGCTGCGGGCGGTGCAACGACGGGGGGGTTGATTGGCGGTGGCGTCGGACTGCTGGCCGGTCTTGGCATGCTGGCTGTCCCTGGCCTGGGTCCGGTCGTTGCCGCAGGTTGGCTTGCCTCAACCGCTGCGGGCGCAGCGGTTGGCGCTGTAGGTGGAGGCGTCCTTGGCGGCGTCGTAGGCGCGCTGACCCATGAAGGCGTCGACAAGCGCGATGCCGAGATTTACGCAGAAAGCATTCGTCGCGGGGGAGCCGTCGTCGTTGTCCGCAATGAGAACAAGCGTCGTGCAGAGATTGAAGCGGCGCTCTCTGATTACAACTCTCAGGATACAGGCGTCCGCGGTGACTACTATCGTGACAGCGGGTGGACGGGCTATGATCCGGCCGGCGCCGAGTACGATCCGGGACAGATCGAAGCCGAGCGCGCACGCACGGCGGCCTGGCGGCCGCAAACGCGCATGTAGACAGGTAACAAGTCGTCTCTTCGACGGACGGCTTGGAAGGGCGCTCGCTTTGCGAGCGCCCTTCACGCGCGTGGGGAACTGAACCGGGGAGGAAAGCATTCCTGTCCACCGCGAGGACACAAAGCCGATGAAACTCAACGTCCGCTCAGAGATCACCTACGCCTATCAGCCCGACACCGAGATCATCGTATCTGTGCAGGCCGCTTCATCTCCGGATCAAACGATCCTGTCCGAGCGCCTCACAATCGAACCTGACACTCCGATCGTGCAAGATATGGCCGACCCGCGCGGCGAAAGGCGATTTCGCGCGCGTGTCAGCAAAGAGGTGACCATCACCTACGAGGCGGTCGTCGAGAACGGATTGCGCGTATCCCTGGCGCCGGGCTTGCGGCAACACAGGTGGAGCGAACTCCCTGCGGAAACATTGCAATACCTGACCGGCAGCCGCTATTGCCCATCCGATCTGTTTGTCAGCTTTGCCACGCGTGAGTTCGGGCATTTGGAGGGCAGCGACAGAATTCTGGCGGCGATCGACTGGATACATAGGCATGTCGATTACAGGCCGGGGGTCAGTAACTCCGAGACAACGGCTGAGCGGACATTCGTCGAGCGGGCAGGGGTGTGCCGAGACTTTTCTCATCTGGCTATTACCTTGGCCCGAGCGCTCAATTTTCCCGCCCGCGCGGTGAGCGCCTACGCACTCGATCTCGCTCCCGCGGACTTCCACGCGATTTTCGAAGTTTATGTTGGCGGCAGCTGGTGGCTGGTCGATCCAACGCGGCTGGCGCCGATCGACGGGCTTGTCCGCGTTGGTGTCGGACGGGATGCGGCTGATATCGCTTTTCTCTCCACCTCGCTCCCATGCGACTTCCTGGCCCAAGTCGTGGAAGTTACTCGCGCCTAAAAACTACCGGAGATCACAACGGCGCTATATGGCGGGCGTTTACTGCAACGTTCCTGATCTTGGCCAAGGTACGCGCGACCGGTCTGCAAGCGTGCGCGACCGTGTAAGCATGGATCGGCGCAAGCTCGGGAGATCGCGCTATTGTCTATGCCACATTGGCATTGCCGAAATAACGACGGCGTCACAGGCGCCAACATAGCGCCAACAATCACGAGTGGATTTACGCTTCTGCGGATTTGGAGGCGGTGTATACGGCCGGCGGGAGCCTGTGCGCTCTGACCCGTCAGCGATCAGAACATTAGCTCCTGCATCGGGTTTTCAAAGGTTCGTAGCAAACCTGCACCTAGGACATATTTCTTTGAAAAATTTGGACTGTGGCGGTTCTCCACCCCGGAGCTATCGGCGGAAAGCTCAGGAATACGCGATGGTGTCAGTCACAGTAGTCGGGCTGGCCGTGTGGTAGGCGGCGCACAGCGTATCGGTGCCGGATTCGCTTACTGAAGAACTGTTCCTTGTCAGGCGCTTCATCCAGATCCGAAGCAACGCCAGCGGGCACATTGAAATAGCGATGAAGCCAACCCGATTTGAAGACGACATCTAGGCGATTGCGCGCGTCGTTGTACTGGAAATCACGGATCGCGTTCGAGAGCATTGGTGACAAACGCGGACCATCGCATTGGTTTCCTCGCAGGTAACGCAAAATTCCTGGTGTTGCGCGCGGGTGACAATTCTATCAAACCATTACGGGTTCACCACCTCGCTCATCCGCCGCAAGCCAAGGTCAGGTGAAAGTCTCTGATGCGCGAGACACTAAGGCTGAATGACGGCGAGGACTTCGCCGAAGTGCCGAAGCAGGCCCTCCTAGGCTGCGAGCGATAAGCTATCCTTGCCTGTAACATCGCGGCCTTTGGCGCGTTGATGGATCGAACGCTGTCGCGAAGCGCTCCAGTTATGGCTGGGGCGCTTGTCGCATGTCGGAGGACGCCAATGCCCAGCAAGAAGCCCGCACCCGTGAGCAAGAAGAACCAGTCAGCGAACAAAGCCTTCAAGGCGGGCAGGGGGCAAGGCGACGAGCTTCACCAGCAGGCGATCGAGACAGGGGCGGGCGCCCACAGCGATGAAGACTATCTGACCACTAATCAGGGCATCCGCGTTGCCGACAACCAGAACCAGCTCAAGTCAGGTCCGCGCGGGGCTGTCCTGCTGGAAGACTTCATCCTGCGTGAGAAGATCTTCCACTTCGACCATGAGCGCATTCCCGAGCGCATCGTCCATGCGCGCGGCTCGGCCGCCCACGGCTATTTCGAGCTCTACAAACCACTGACCAGCCTCTCCAAGGCTGACCTTTTCCAGCGCGCTGGCGAGCGGACACCTGTATTCGTGCGCTTCTCGACGGTCGCGGGTGGAGCAGGGTCTGTCGACACGCCGCGCGATGTGCGCGGCTTTGCGGTCAAGTTCTATACGCAGGAAGGCAACTGGGATCTGGTAGGCAATAACATCCCGGTCTTCTTCATCCAGGATGCGATCAAATTCCCCGATCTGATCCATTCGGTGAAAATGGAAGCCGACAAGGGCTATCCGCAGGCCGCCAGCGCCCATGACACGTTCTGGGACTTCATCTCGCTGATGCCCGAATCCACGCACATGGTGATGTGGGCGATGTCCGATCGGACGCTACCGCGCTCACTGGCGACGATGGAGGGCTTCGGCATCCACACCTTCCGGCTGGTCAATGCGAAGGGCAAGTCGACCTTCGTGAAGTTTCACTGGAAACCCAAGCTCGGCCTGCAGTCGACGCTCTGGGACGAAGCAGTCAAGATCGCGGGCGCCGATCCGGACTTCCACCGCCGGGATCTCTACGAGCGGATCGCCAGCGGCGACTTCCCGGAATGGGAGCTGGGTATCCAGGCATTTGATGAGGAGTTTGCGGAAAGCTTCGATTTTGACGTGCTCGATCCAACCAAGATCATTCCCGAAGAGCTCGTGCCGGTGAAGATGATCGGCCGCATGGTGCTCGATCGCTCTCCCGACAACTTCTTCGCAGAGACAGAACAGGTCGCCTACTGCCCGGCCAACATCGTACCGGGAATCGATTTTACCAATGACCCGCTGCTGCAGGGCCGTCTGTTCTCCTACCTCGACACGCAGAAGAGCCGACTTGGCACAGTCAATTTTCACCAGATCCCCATCAACGCGCCGAAATGCCCGGTCATGAACTTCCAGCGCGACGGCATGATGCAGATGCTGCAGCCAAAGGGTCGTGCCAATTATGAGCCCAACAGTCTCAACGAAGCTGGCGAGATCGCTGGGCCGCGCGAGTGCCCGGTCACCGGGTTCAACACGGTGGAAACCGCCGAGCGCGACGCGGACGGATCGAAACTGCGCGTACGGTCCGAAAGCTTCGCGGATCACTACAGCCAGGCGCGGCTCTTCTTCCGCTCGCTCCATACTGCGGAGCAAGCGCATCTGGCATCGGCGCTCGTCTTCGAACTCTCGAAAGTGGCGCTCCCGCATGTCCGCAACCGCATGATGAGCAATCTCATCCATGTTGATCCCGATCTTGCCGAGCGCGTGGCCGATGGTCTCGGCATGAATCTGCCCAAGGCTGCTGATACGGCCGTCTTGCCGACAGATCTCGACCCCTCGCCTGCCTTGCGCATTATCGAAGGACCGCGCCAACGCAAGACGTTGGAGGGACGTTGCGTGGGCATCCTTTATGCGGACGGCTCCGATCCGGCCGAGATCGATGCCGTCAAAGCTGCGGTCATCGCGGCCAAAGGCAAAGCGGTTCTGATCGCACCCAAGGTCGGTGGGGCAAAACTGAAGGGCGGGAAGGTGCTGGCTGCCGATGGCCAGCTGGCCGGCACACCCTCCGTTACGGTCGATGCAATTGCGCTGGTGCTCGCGCCAGCAGCTGCAGAGCTTCTGGCAAAGGACGCAGCAGCCGTTCAGTTCGTGATGGATGCTTTCGGCCATCTCAAGGCAATTGGCGCCTCGGAAGGCGCGAAGGCACTGCTCGACAGGGCAGGGGTCAAACCGGGCAAGGGCATTACAGGAACCGGCCCCGATTTCATCAAGGCTGCCAGCATGCGCTTCTGGGATCGCGAGCCAGAGGTGAGGGATCTGGCCTGATACGGTTTGCGCATTGCGGCTGGTCGTGCGGCTCATGCTTAGAGCCGCACGGACCCGCCCTGTTGTGAAAGGGGTCGCTAAAGAAGTCGGTAACTCACAAACAGGCCGATCGTCGCCTGGCCTTCGTCTCCGCGCAGCTGGACCAGCGGACTGTCGGCTGCATCGTCCATCAGGCGGTCGTATCCGGCGAAACCGACCGCAGTCCAGCGGCCGTCACTGTCGAGCGGGAGGATAGCAGTCGCCCCCAGCCCATACGAATGCAGCCCTCCGTCTGCGTTGTATACGGGCAATCCGGAAGAAGCTGACTGTGTGGGGGTCACACCGAAATAGGCGGCGTTGAAGGTCTCATCCACCAGGCGCACGCGCGGCCCGATCGACCAGATCACGGGCGGTCCAAAGGCCATGGACCGGCCACTCCAGCGTGCGCCTATGTCCGCTACCAGGCCTTCATGTCCGGATGCAGCCTGACGCACCTCTGCACTGAGCGTTATGTCGCCAAGCTCGTAGTCGACAAAGCCACCGAGTTCGATCGACGTCCCGACATCGCCAAGCCCCACGAGGTCGTTTGTGTCATCGCCCGACACCGCAAAAGGTTGGTCGCCATCCTCATCCCTAGAGAAACGTATGCGGGCAATCGGTCCCGCGCGCAGGGCGTCCGTGTTGATGATGCGATAGCCGACACCTTCCTGCACCGATGCAAAGAAAACGTCGCCGTAGCTCACCTGGACATTCGGCAGGACGGAAATGCGGTAGTCGTCGTCACCTTCATAGGTCGGCGATATTAGCGAACCGGCGCCAACCATGACGCTCCATCCGTCGTTGACCGGCCTTTCCTGCGCAAGGGCAGGCGTAGCGGATACAATAATAGCCAGTGCAACTGCGAAACGCATAAAATCCCTCCTCGAATGGGAGGGCTTACGCGGGCTGGCTCAAGGCGGATCGCATCTGGGTCACGCCATACGGTTTTGTGATCTGATCGATCGCCCGGAGCTGGAAATTCCGGGGCCTGGAAACACCCCGGAGCTTCCATCCTAACGATCTGACAGACGGGCTAGAGAGGCACGTCCGCGACCTTGTCCTTGTAGTCCTTTTTCGGGTCAGAGCCGAGCATGACTTTGATCAGAGCGAAGACGCTGTTCTCGTTCAACCACACATGAGCGTGGTCTAGGTCAAACCGAAGCAGTCTGAGTTTGGGATCTTCCTTGCCGCCCGGATACCAGGCGGCGACGAAGGGATTCCACAGACGGTCGACGATCGCACGATCGGTGTTGATCGAAAGCTTGCCGCTCAGCGCACCGAACACATCGTGGCCTTTAGAGACAAATTGCGCCTTGGCAGGGCTCGATGACAAATATTCGCCAACGGCCTGCACGAGATCCACATCCGAGGAGCTGAAGATCCAGAGCGGGCCAACGCCCGGCTCGTCCTCGAACATCGCTGTCATGGGTTGGGCGTCGCCGCCTTTGTCACCTGCCAGGCCAAGCATCAGCGTGCGGTCAGACTTGATGGCTTTCCAGAGCTTATCGACGATCTCGGTTTCAGTGCGCATGATGTGTCTCCAATCGCTTCCCAACGATGCGCGGAGACTTCTGTTCCGTCCTGCCAAGAGCTTAGGAGGATGGATCGTGCTCAGCCAGAGCATTTCATCGGGGGGTGATCCGCGAGGCCGGCGGACGCCGTAAAAGCCGTCAGGCTGATCCGGAGATTGTAATGTTTGGTAGAACCACCTTTGCGATTGTTGCCCTCGCCATCGTTGCAGGGTGCGCAAGTGGACCCGTTGGAAACATAGCCGTGCCGCAACCGAGCAAGCCGGTTGAGACGGCGCGATATCTCGGCAAATGGTTCGAGCTTGGGCGCTACGAAAACTCGTTCGAGAAAGACTGCGAAGGCGTGACAGCCGAGTACGGCCTTCTTGATAACGGTGAAGTCAGCGTGCGCAACACGTGCAGGCAGGATAGCCCGGCCGGCAAGGTGAAAGTGGCAGATGGGAGAGCTCGGATTGTGGACACTGCCACGAACGCCAAGCTGAAGGTCTCTTTCTTCGGACCGTTCTATTTCGGTGATTACTGGGTGCTCGAGCGCTCCGACGACTACAGCTGGTCAATCGTCGGCGAGCCATCGGGCAAATACCTCTGGATCCTCACCCGATCGCCGAAGCCCGGCGCTGATGTGCAAAAGCTCCTCACGGAGAAAGCCTCGCGCCTTGGCTATGACGTCGGCTTGATCAGATGGACGAAGCACAACTGAAGGTCAGGCTCGGGCGCGCCAAGTCCAAACGCCAGTGGAGAAGAGATTAACTGCGCGCTTTTCCTATTCGACAAATGCACTCTGCAGAGTTTATGGCGTCCTCTCTCAACGATCTCGGAGAGCATCATGAATCGGGTTCTGGCGGCGGCTCTAGCGGCATTGCTGTTGTCCGGATGCCTTACCGAGGAAGAATGGTTTGGCGATGGCAGCTCCGCGCCTGGCGCTTATGAGGATTGGGGTGACGAAGGCTGCGGCTGTTGATTACTGCGAGGGTTCGACGCTTTGGCTCATTCGGGTAAGTGGAATTGTCTTCCTTTTCCCCGGGCGGAACTCGATCCTTGAAAACTTGCCACCTAGACGATGGTCTGTGGCCGAACTTTACCCGTACATGCGGGTGGTGGTGACCAATTGGCGCCGTCTGCTGCGGTCGCATCAACGTTGCATGATTGCTACTGCTTGTACTTCCGCGCCGAGTTGCAGAAGATTGCAGCGAGCAGGTTCCCACGAGCGCGACTTACAAAATCGATGCTGGATTTGCCGATGCGATGTCCGGCATTTCCGGCGGCTCATATCCAGCACGCCGCTTCGCCTGTCCTAAAGCGCCACCCTAGTAAAGGTCGTTCTTGTAGTTGGTCTTGAGGCCGCTCTCGACGAGGCCGCGATTGACGGCGAGCCGCATCATGGTGGCGGCGACGCCTTTCTCCTTGTTGAGCTTCACGTGTGCGACGAATGCGGCGGCCGGGTCGAGCTTTGGCTCGGGATTGGCGCCGGACCAGGGCGCAGCGCGGGCGAGGGCGGGGCTGGGGCGGAGGTCGGGTTGTGCGTCTTTCAGGACCGTGGCGAGCTTGGGCATTTTCTCTTCGACGGTAAAGGCGGCGCGGGTCGCTTCGTTGGTGGTGAGGTGGGCGCGGCCGGTGAGGTGGGCTGTTACGTCTGCGCCAGGGATGATTGCGAGCATGGCGGCGCGCTGCTGTTCGATGATGTTGCGATAGCCGAAGGCGAGCTTGTTGCCGGGGCGTTCAGCGAGCGTGGCTGTCGTGCCGTCTAGGCGGATGAGCAGACCGGCGGGGTCGCCCTTGGGGCTGATGTCGATGAGGCCGCGCTTGTCCATCGTCGCGAGCGCGAGGAAGCGGCTGGCGTTGACGAAGGCGATTGGATCGGCGGGCGATTGCGTGGGCTGCGCTTCCCAGAAGGCGGAGCGGATAAGCGCCTTGGCGCAGTGGATGAAACATTCTTCCACGGAGATTTCGATCGCGGCGTTGCTGCGCGATTTCACGCGGCCGTTGGCGCGGAGTGTTTCGCCGATGCCGGGCACGAGGCAGAGGACGCCGGCGCCTTCGCTGGGCTGAGCGAGATCGGGATCGTCGAGCGCTTCGAGCGGAATGGTGAGCGTGTGCTCGTCGGCGCGGCGGGCGAAGCCGGGGGCGCCGCCTGCGAGTGTGACGCGCGGGCCGTCTGGCTTGCCGATGCCGACGAAGGCGAGGGTGGATTGCGCGATCCAGTCTGCTGCGGCGTCATCGAGATGGTCGATGATCTTCATCTTCACGCCCAGCGGCGGTGCGCCGATGGTGGCTTCGAGCTGGTCGACAGTGGCAATTGGGTCGGCGATGGCGTCGGTCATTCGCTGACCCTGACCCAGTTGCGAATAATTCGCAACTAGAAATTCGCTGCCGATGTTTTGCGCTGGCCTCTACACGGGAATTGCAGGTCCGCGTTGCAGCGGTCTGCTGTGATCCGCCCCCTTTGAAGTGGTCCGCACTTAGATATGTTTTTGGAGCGGATGGAGTAGGTGGATGGCAAGGAAGCGTTACAAGCCGGAGGAGATTGTTGCGAAGCTCCGGCAGGTTGATGTGCTGGTCTCGCAGGGCCAGTCAGTGACCGATGCGGTGCGGTCGATCGGGGTCACGGACGTCACCTACTATCGATGGCGATCTGAGTTTGGCGGCCTGAAGACCGATCAGGTCAAGCGCATGAAGGATCTTGAGCTGGAGAACCAGCGGCTGCGCAAGGCGGTGTCGGATCTGACGCTGGACAAGCTGATCCTGTCGGAAGCCGCCAAGGGAAACTTCTGAGCCCCGCGCGTCGCCGCGCCTGCATCGACCATGTCAGGTCGGAGCTGAGACTGTCCGAGCGCCGGGTCTGCCGTGTGCTCGGACAACATCGCTCCACGCAGCGCAAGCGGCCGCGGGGCCATGACGACGAGGAACGACTGACCGCCGACATTGTCGAGCTGGCCAGGCAGTACGGCCGCTATGGCTACCGGAAGATCGCAGCCCTGCTGCGATCCACGGCGGGCTGGGTCGTGAACGACAAGCGGGTCGAGCGGATCTGGCGGCAGGAGGGACTGAAGGTTCCTCAGAAACAGCCAAAACGCAGCCGTTTATGGCTCAGCGATGGATCGTGCATCCGCCTCCGGGCGGAGCGCCGCAACCATGTCTGGTCTTACGACTTCGTCGAAGACCGCACCCATGAGGGGAGGAAGTACCGGATGCTCAATGTCGTCGATGAGTTCACGCATGAATGCATCGCCATCCGCATCGAACGAAAGCTGAAGTCGATCGACGTCATCGACGTGTTGTCTGATCTCTTCATCACGCGTGGCGTGCCCGAACATGTTCGTTCAGACAACGGGCCCGAATTTATCGCCCAGGCAGTGCAGGAGTGGATCGCGGCAGTAGGCGCCAGGACCGCCTACATCGCGCCCGGCAGTCCGTGGGAGAACGGCTTCGTCGAGTCCTTCAATGCGCGATTGCGCGATGAACTTCTCAATGGCGAGATCTTCTACTCACTCGCTGAAGCCCGTGTCGTGATCGAGAGCTGGCGTCGTCACTTCAACGCCGTGCGTCCTCATGCATCGCTTGGATATCGCGCCCCGGCCCCGGAGGTCTTCATGCCGACGCTAGCCGGAGCATGGCCGGCTCCGCGTCGCGCAAGCGCTCCGCCAGCCATGCTCCGGCTAGCATCAGAGCGAGCAATGAACTAACAATCGACTTGGACCACTCGGTGGGGGCCGATCAAACATCCGGCGGCATCTGTTGAGCCGTGACGCGATGCGTGTGCTCGCTACGCGCTCGGAATTTGTATGGAGCGTCTCGGCGGCTTGACCGCTGCAAAAGTCCAGAACAACTCGCCAAGTTTACCTGACGGATCTCTGAAAACCTAGCAAACTCTTGCCTAGTTAACGTGACAGTTCTATCGGGCGAAATGACATCAGGCCAGAAACAGATCCTGCTTGTAGACGATGATCCCGAACTCGCAGGCTACGTCGCAGATTATCTGCGCCAGCATTTCTACGAGGTTCAAATCGTAGGCGATGCTGCGCAAGCCGATGCCGCTATGCAGGCTAAAAGGTTTGACCTTGCGATCCTCGATATCGGCCTCCCAGGCGAGGATGGACTATCGATCTGCAGGCGGATCGCACGGCCGGGGGGGCCATGCGTTATCATGGCTTCGGCCCAGGGCGCCGAGTCCGACCGGATCATAGGGCTCGAACTCGGCGCCGACGACTACTTGTCCAAACCTTTCTCACCTCGCGAACTGCTCGCACGCGTCAAAGCGGTTCTTCGCCGCCGCGGCGTGGAACCCGATCCAGGAGAACGTCCGGCGCGACACTACAGGTTTGCGGGATTCGTGTTCGACGTGGTTCGCCGGCAGCTGCGTGCAGATGCCGGCGCTGTTCTCCTGCTAACTGAAGGAGAGGCGTCAATACTTGCCATCCTCGCGGCCAATCCCCTTCAAAGCGTCACGCGAGATGAACTTACGCCGGAGGGGGTGGCGCCTTCCGAGGCGGGCCGGGCGATCGATCAATCCGTCGGCCGTCTTCGCCGCAAACTCGAACTGCACGGTGGAGCCGATCTCGTGAAGACCCAGCGCGGTCTTGGCTATATCCTCGACGCTAGAGTGCAGCGGTTATGAGCAAGCGGAACGCGAAGCCCGCGCTGACGATTACGTATCAGATTTTCGTGCTGCTGATCGCCACTATCCTTCTTGCACAAGCTATGACGATCGTCGCCATCATGGTGATGCCTGTCATCGAGCCGCCGCGATACTCAACCGAAGACATCGTTGCAGCGTTGAGGGGCGAGCGAGGCGGGGAAGAAACCGGGCGGCCGCTGCAATGGCGGCACGTCGATACGCTCCCTGACGTCTTCATCAACGATGAAGGCGCGGGAAACACCAACACGATGAAGCGCATTGCCGATCTTCTCGATACATCTGTTGATGATCTGAGGTTCCAAGCCCTTGAAGCGCCTTGGCTGACACTGCTGACGTCCGGCAAGAAGCCGCCGATCGGGCGTCCCGGGAATCGGCCGGCCGGTGCGGGTACACCACAAGGCGGCCCTCCGCCTGGGCGCGATAGTGGTGGACCTCCGCCTCTGCCTCACGCGTCCGACGATGGGTCGCCGCCTGGCGATAACGATGACGGGCCGCCTCCACCCGATCCTGGAGGACGTGGGCCTGCTGGGGAGCAACTGCCGCGGCAGCGGGGGCCGACAGCGACCGCGGGAGGCGGCTATCAAGGCGAGTTCACGATGGCTTGGCGCCAACCGGACGGATCCTGGTTCGTTATTGACCAGCCTCCTGAACTGGAAGGTTTGCGGCGCATCGCTCTGTGGGTCGCGGGCGGGCTGCTCGTAGTTGGTCCGATCGGTTTCTGGTTCGCGCGCCGCATTTCAAAGCCGGTCCGGGAATTTGCGAAAGCCGCAGACACTCTGGGCAAGGATCCCGAAGCGCCGCCCATGACGATTGCGGGTCCTGCCGAGATCGGCGTGGCGGCAGATGCTTTCAACGACATGCAGCAACGCCTGCAGCGTTATGTACGCGACCGTGTCGGCATGGTCGCAGCAATCTCGCACGATTTGCGAACCCCTCTGACCCGTATGCGCTTCAAACTTGAAGATGCGGATCCTAAGGTGAAAGGCGCCGTTCTAGCGGACATCGAGAAGATGGAGCAGATGGTCGGCGCTGTGCTTGCCTTCCTGCGCGACGCCGCCGCAACAGCGCGGCGTGAGCGCATCGATCTCGCCTCACTTGTGGCTGTCGTGGCCGACGAAGCGGCGGTCAAGGGCGCAGACGTTGAGGCTGCGATTGACGAGCCGCTCCTCGTCGATGCTGATCCAATCGCAATCGAACGCCTTCTAACCAACCTAGTGGACAATGCGGTGAAATATGGGGGGAGGGCGCAAATCTCGATCAAAAAGGACGGCAGGGACGCCATTGTCACGGTGGCCGATGAAGGCCCAGGTCTGCCGGCTGATGAAATCGAAAAGGTCTTCGCGCCCTTCTACCGCAGCGGTCGCGTCAGGGCAGATTCTAACGGTATCGGGCTTGGCCTTTCGATCGCGCGAACCATCGCGCGCGCACACGGCGGCGATGTGATCCTGCGCAATACGGAGCGCGGCTTGCGCGCCGAACTTATCCTGCCGATCGCCGAGCAGAGGGGGATTATCGCGACTGCCTAGGAAATGAAGACGGCGCTCATTCGAGCGGCGCGAACCTGTAGAGGGCTGCCTACGTGCTCAGGACGCGGATATCCGTAATGCGCCGCTCGCCGCCGACCCGCGCCAGTTGAACAACGACGTCAACAAGCGAAGACACATAGGCAATGGTCTCCGCGCGGGACAAGGCAAGACCAGACTGCGTTACCATCAGTGCAATCTGCTCAAGCGCGCCTTCCGGAGAACTCGCATGCACGGTCGTGAACGACCCCGGATGGCCTGTGTTGATTGCACGCAGGAAAGTTGTTGCTTCGCGGCCGCGTACCTCGCCGACAATGATGCGATCTGGCCGCAGGCGAAGTGAAGCCTGAAGCAGGTCGTCGATCGTCACACGCGCCTCGCCCATATCGCCTTTGACCGCCACGAGGCCCAGGCAATTCGGTTGCCGGGCCACCACCTCAGGCGTGTCCTCGACGAGAATGATGCGCTCGGTCTCTGGAACAATGCGCAGGAGGCTGTTGAGAAAGGTAGTCTTGCCGGATGAGGTGCCGCCCGAGATCAGAATTGTTTTGCGGCGCGTAACGGCGTCACGAAGGAAGCGGATCGGTTCGACTTGAGCGTCGAGCAACGTTGCGGGTGTTGCTGCGGCGCGTGATTGCAGCGGACCTCGGTCAAATGCGGCGAGGTCGAGATCACTCACAACATGGCGCCTTATCGCAAGCGCCCAATGGCGCGCGGCAGGCGGTCCAATCATCTGTACGCGTGAGCCGTCCGGCAGGCTTGCCGCCAACAAGGGGCTCTCACGGTTGACGCCTTGATGGGTGATGCGGGCCAGTTGTCCCGCCAGCCGCTCAAGCAGTACGTCCGTCATCTCCGGTTGCTCAAACCGCTCCATGCGGGCCTGTCCCGCAATCTCGATCCAGACCTCTCCGGGGCGGTTTACCAGGATTTCGGTAACGTCGCTGCGCGCGAGCCAGACGGCGAGAGGCCGGAGATAGGATCGGAGGTAAACGCCTTCGAGTGGTGTGGGATCGACCATGGTCATGTCCCTGAAAAGTCCAGATCCTTCGCCGTGAAGACCTGGATCGGAGTTCCCTGCGGCACCTTGATCGTTGGAGGGATCTTGCCATCCGTCTGGAGAGCGATCGACGCAGCGCTTTGCGCGTCCGACGCGGTTCCGATCACGACCGTGCTGCTGTCGCCGCCCAGCGATCCTGCGAGGCCTGAGACAACGGACAGAAGAATCGATGATCCGAACCGGTCCCAGAAGTGCGTATCGACACTGCCCGACAAGCCGGCGGCGCCTGACTGATCGACGGCGGGGGAGCCCAGCTGGATGGAGATCCCATCCGGGCGGATCAGACGCGACCATATGACGAAAGCACGGGTCTGCCCGGTCGAGACTGCACTTTTGTATTGACCGATCAGGCGGCTGCCGCGCGGAACAAGTATGCGCGAGCCGTCGAAACTCCGGACATCCGCCGAGACGATTGCGCGCGCAAACCCGGGCAGGTCTGAGTTCACGGCGGTTTCGAGGACAGCTGGAATAACCGTCCCCTGAACGATCATGGCGCTCTGGTCGCCAATGTTCACCGCTCGCACGACGGGTGGCGTATCCGAGCTTGCGCGAGCAGCGAACAACTCCTCGCCGCTCAGGCCAACGGCCTCACCAGGTGCGCCGGCTTTCGGCCCGGCTGCGATCTCAACGACTGGACGCACAGTATTGTCGATGATCATTGGCATCGCGCGCGATTGTATGGCTTCTGCAGGGATCGCCAGGCTTGAATCACCGGGTGGCGGCCCGTCTGTTGCGGCTGCGGCTGCGGAGGTCGACGGCGCCGGCGCCATGGGGGTAGCTGCCGACGCCGTCTCTTCCGCGGGCGCACTGGGTGGGGCTAGGTTGGCGGCCGGGAAGAGTGTCTTTTTCTCGCGCGCCTCGGAGAGACTTGTCAGCGTGAAAGCGCCTAGCGCTAACGCGCCCGCGATGCCGATGGCCAGCGTCGCACCCCCTGAGCCTGAAGCGCGCTGGATGCGCGGCGCTGCACGGACGGACGCGGCGTCGAGATCCTGGGGCGCAAGACCGAGGCGGGGATCCCTTGCGGTTGAACGGGTGTCGAGCGGCATGGTGCGCCTCTAAAAGATGCCAAGGAATTTTTCGCGCTTGGGCTCGGGCCGCAGTTTCGGCGACAGAGCATCAAGCTTGGGCGCGGTATATCCATCGTTGAAGAGCGTCGTGTCGGTCTGTCCGCTGCGCAGACGGAATTGCGGCGCCACGACGTTCGCCATCAGATACTCGCCGCGCGCGGAGAAGCTCACGAGCGTTTCAGACTGGTCCCGCGCCACCGCGTAGACGGCAGGGGTCGGCATGCCTGCAGACCACGAAAAGAAGGTTGCGATGCCGTCATCGAACACGCGCAGTGGCACATTGTCTTGCGATCCGCTGAACGAGTAAAGCGCATTCCGGGCGTCAACCGGGGGCAGCGGGTCGGGCGGCGGAGGCGTGGGGGCGGCGGGAGCGTCGCGAGGCTCATCCTTGATGGCATCCTCGTACGTGAAGTGGATGTAGTAGACGACCTTGCCACGCGTGCAGTCCTGCGTGGGATTGGCGTTGAGATCGAAGGCGTAGCGCCGGCGATCGGTGGCCACCGTCATATTGCTGTGCGTTGAGGCGAAGGCAGGCCGGATAAACAGCATGTTCGCGCGTGCATTCGGCACCACGAGCCATTGGGAGGAATCGCCAACGCCGACATTCTCGATCTTCTCGTCGGCGCCAAACTCGATCATGGTCTGATAGCCAAGGCAGGCGTCGAGTCGGATGACGTTTGACGGATCGTAGGCGATCTCGCGAATGCGCTCATCAGCGTGCGCAGGCATACTGATGGCCGCCGCGATGAGTGCTTGCGTCAGCAGGGCAGGCCTCATGATCCAATCCTTCCTGAAAGCCGTGGGCCGGCGGACTTCGAAGTGCGCGACCGGAATGCCTGCCCAATTCCATCACGGCGCGTACGGTTGCCGGCGCCACGTCGCTCGTTCTCAACCTGGACGTTTGCCACGATACGGGGCGCCCGTGAGGCGTCTTCCCGGGAAACCGCCGCTATGATTGCGGCAGTGCGATCACCCGTCGTGACGGTCGCAGCTGAAGCGGCGGTGCTCGCGTTGACCGTCCCGCTTGCGGCTCTACGTTCGTTGAGGTGCGGGGCGCCAGCCGAACGGTCTTGCGCAAAGCCCCCTTTGGGCAGGCCGAGGCTGCGCGTAAGATTGACCGCCGTCCACGCCATCACGAGCAGCAGCAGCGCATAGATGATCACGCCTAGGAAAAGCATCAGGATGGGCTGCATCTCGACGAGCGCCGCCGCAGGATCTTGAGCGATCTGGTTGATCAATGGGGAAAGCATGGCAATCGCGCCACTGCCGCCCAGCACAACGAGCATCGGCGCAAGCGAGAAAGCGATAGTGGTCCGGAGCCAGCCTTCGAACAGGCCGCGTGTGGACCGGAACATCGCAAACACGATGAAGATAGGCCCCAGCGCCAGCATGAAGGTAAGCACGACGCGGGCAACGACAAGCAACCCCATCGTGGCGATCAGCAGGATGATCGCGCTGCTCCAGACAAGCTGGGCGGCCAGTTCCTGCGATGGCGGCGACTTGTCACCGGCGGGTGTGATGCTCTGGGCGATCTCGACAACGCTTGCGAACAACTGGTCGAGACGAAACGCAAACGCTGCGCTCGCGCCCCCTTTCCCCCCCAGAACTGCTGAAGCGATCTGATCCGGACCGCCCGTGAGCAGGCCGTAGACGACGATCTGATAGGCGGGCCAGGATGTTGCAAAGGTAAGAACGAGACCGAGCGCCAGCACTTTGGGGGCCATGGCCCCGAGTGTGAGCCTTGTCCGTCCCGTGAGGAACCCAAACGCGATCAGGGCGATGAAGATAGTCAGGAGAGCGGTAAGGACGACGCCAAATGATCCGCCTGACCCAAACAGACGGGTGTAGGCCGTCTCCACCACCGTACTGATCTGGCAGTCCAGCGACAGCAAGGCCGTGGACAGGTTGGCGCTATCGCCTGAGAGGATGCTTGGGCAGTTCATCCCGCGACACTCCGAAGTGTCGGACGAGGTGTTTCTGGAGCAGCGCCCGGATAGGGTGTGCCCAGTAGATCCGACCACCAGTAGAACGGGTGATCCCCCTGGCGGCGACGGAGGTCATCCAGTCGCCTGACACTGGCTTCACGGCCCGAGAACATACTGACCAGATCGGGCGCGTCAGAGAGATCAAGTCTGGCAATGACGCTGTGCGCGCCGTGCTTCACGAGGAAGCAGCGCGACTGGGCTGGCAGCCCCTGGATAAGCCCCAGCTCGTGTTCTGTGAGTCCGAATCCCTCGCAATAGTCTGCATGGGTCGCCCGGGCATTTGGCATGAAGATGTTGGTGGCCGCCTGCTCGATGATTGCAGCCGAGACACTGCTATCGAGCGCGTCACGCGCGCTCTGCGTCCCGAAACCCAGGATCGCATTGCGCTTGCGCAGCGTCTTCATCCAATCGCGGATACGCGCGGCAAAGATCGGATCGTCGAGCGCCTTCCAGCCTTCGTCGATCAGGATCATTGTCGGAGAGCCGTCGAGGCGCTGCTCTATGCGATGGAAGAGGTACATCATCGCAGGCGTGCGAAGTACCGCATCATCGAGCAACTCCGTCATGTCAAAGCCAAGAATGGGTTGCAAGACATCCAGACGATCAGCATCATTGTCGAACAGCCAGGCGTGGCTCCCATTGCCAATCCATGGTGCGAGACGCGATGGCAGATCGTCGGCAGACGGACGGCGGCCGCCTCCCAGCAACTCGGACAGGAAACGCAAGCGGCGGAAAGCGACGTCCTGGTCGAAGCTGGCGTCAATCGCCGCCGCAATCACAGCTTCATCTGACGTTGAAAGGGTCTGGCCGGGCCGGGAGACGAGACGTGCGATGAAAGTGCGCAAGAAGGCGCGGTTGGCAGGCGTATCGGGAAGTTGGAGCGGGTTGAAGCCAGTGCGTTCGCCCGCACGGATGGTCGCATAATGCCCGCCGATCGCCCGCACGAAGATCTCAGAGCCTCTGTCCTTGTCAAAGATCACGGTTCGAGGGGCGAACTTCTGAGCTTGCGCCGCGAGGAAGTTCAGCACCACGGTCTTGCCCGAACCCGAAGGCCCAATGATCGTGAAATTGCCAAGGTCGCCTTCGTGGAAATTGAAGAAGTAGGGCGTCGCAGACGTAGTCTCGAAGACGGTGACCGCCGGTCCCCAGTGATTGCCGCTTGCCTCTCCGATCGGAAAGCCATGAAGCGAGGCGAAGCCCGCAAACGCGCCGGATGATATGAGAGCCTTGCGCGCGACATATCCTTCATTGCCCGGAAACTGACCCCAGTAGGCTGGCTCAAGCGCTAGGTCTTCGCGCACAGGCACCGCGCCCAGATCCGCCAGCGCGGAGGAAACCTCTGCGACAGATCCATCTAGGCCTTCGAGGGTTGGCGTACGCACAAGAAGGCTGAACGCGTGTTCGCCAAAGCAGGACTTACCTGAGGCCACATCGTCCTTGGCTTCGAAAAGCCCGCGGCGCAGGGTCTGGGAGTCATCGTCGGCTGCGCGCGAGCGCCTGAGGGCAAGGGAAATGCGCTCCTGCGCAACCTGCCGGTCAACGAAGCCGAAGCTCTCTGAGATCGTCATCTCGTAGGGAAGGCGTAGCAGGGCGTCGAGCATACCCGGAGCGGCGCTTGGCGGATATTCCTTCAATGACACGACGGCCGAATAGTCCCGTTCCGCGCCCGCGCCACGGCGCTCGATCGCGTCGAGGCCGAAGCTGATCCTGCGGTAGGGGATGTGATGCCCCGCGTCGCGCGTGCTGCACTCAGGCGCCAGCATGGGCCTGAGTTCGCCATTGTAGAGCGCTGACACGAGTTCGAGCGGCTCGGAATAGCGGCCGCCAGATCCGTCATAGCCCGCAAGAAGTCTGGCGCCATAGGGCTGCAGACCCGCAGCAAGCGCTTCGCGTGCGCTGTCCAGTTCGCGCAGATCGCGAGCAAGACCCGCTCTGCGCAGAGAGTCATTGCGCCGCGCGAACATCCGCTGGCCGCGATCTGCGGCGCCTGCTTTCCCTTTGCGGGGGCGGCGAACGATGGAAACGAAGAGATCATTTACAAAGACGCTGCGGGACGACAGCCGGTCCCGCCAGCGCTGGTCGATCAATGCGCAGACCGGTTCAATGAAATCACCTTCGAGCGCAACCG
Organism: Hyphomonadaceae bacterium; assembly: GCA_965229115.1. Lineage (GTDB taxonomy): Bacteria > Pseudomonadota > Alphaproteobacteria > Caulobacterales > Hyphomonadaceae > UBA7672. Next base: position 4,335,592 of record CBDDIR010000003.1, read on the forward strand.
GGATGCGTCGGCGCAGGATATGGTGGTGAACCACATAGCGTGAATTCGCGATCGCGCGCAGCGCCGCCTCCCGCGCGAGATGGCGGTGGTTGAGTTCTGCAGTCTCAGCGGTTTCGAAGGCGAAGCCAGTCACATGCAGCGATTGCATCAACGAGCCGTCACGCAGCATAAGAGTGTGCTCGTTGACCAGCCCTGCGTAGGGAAGGCGGTCTCCCGCGCGGCTGTCGCGCCTGGCCCAGTCCGCAAATCCAAACCACTTGTTCATAAGCGCCCTCAGGGTGTGTAGCTATTGCAGCGCCATAGCTGCCAGGTCGGTGTGCGCGGGCAGCGGCTGACGCGCGCGATCCAGAGATCGAAGATGCGCGGCTCGTTGAGGCAGGCGAGGTATCCCACGGCATGAATTCCGACCGCGAGAAGCAGCGTCCAGAAGTTGCGTGTTATCAGGAAGGCTTCGGTTGTGATGACGCCGTTCAGGATGAAAAAGCTGTAGGTCACACCAGCAAACATTTGCGGCTGGGTAAGGGCGCGGAATATCTGCGGACGGGTGAGATCGCTCATCCTTGCCCCGCACTCGCCTGGATGCCGGCAACGATCGTCGTGGCGCCGAACAGCACGAAACATCCGAGGATGACCGTGCCGCCCATCTTCCAGTTGATACGTCCCGTGAGCATCATGAAGCCAACAACTGCGACCGCGATCACGGCGACGGTCGTTGCAACATTGCCGAGCATGGTGCCCTGAACCCAGGCGACAGCTGCGGTGATCGGACCCGAGCCAGCCGGTCCTGCAGCCTGCGCTTGGGCGCTGGCGGTCATCAGGGAGACCGTGATCCCGGCAAGCGAAAGACGGGCGGCGGGAAGAATGTGTCTCATGCTAATTTTCCTCATCGGTGCAGTATTTCCTGCGTGCAGCGAGCGCGGTGGTGAGACGCTCAAGCACGCGGTTCTCATCTGCCAGAAGCGGGCCGTTGATCGTGCTCCAGGCTGCAACTCGGTCGATGCGCTCGGCCAGATCGTCGACGCCGCCAACAAGCGTCCACCCGGCGATGATCTCTCTGAATTCATGTCGTGCGCCGGACGTCGCTGCCATGCCACGAGACGCCTTGATTGCTGGGAAGATGCGTCGCGCAAGTCCGATCATTGTCGGCTCTCCGGCCCATCGCTGGCAGCGGCAAGAACGTCGAGCGCTTTGCCGACATACGTCTGCGTCTCGGCGAAAGGCGGGACGCCCTTGTGTCGCGCCACTGCGTGGGGGCCGGCGTTGTAGGCCGCCAACGCGAGGTCGAGACGGCCATCGAAGCGGTCGAGTTGCTGACGCAGATAGGCGGCGCCTCCAAACACGTTCGCGACGGGGTCGTTTGGATCGACGCCAAGGTCCGCTGCCGTGTCCGGCATGAGCTGCATCACGCCGATCGCGCCGACAGGGGAACGGGCATCGACAACGAAGTTGGATTCGACCTGGGCGACGCTCGAGACAAGGGCGGGGCTAAGGTCATAGGCCGCCGCCGCATCGACAATCGCCTTCGCAACAGTCCTGTCAGGCGAACCAGCCTTTGGAGAATCCTTGGGAAGAGGGGCCTGTTCGTTCGTCGCAACCCCAAGACGGCGCACGCCCTTGACGCCAATCTCCAGGACGTCAGCCGATGCTGCCTGCAGGGTTGCAACCAGTAGCGCCGCGGCAACACATGCGGCACTTGCAGCGGGCCGGCCGCGTTTCCAGATTGACGTTTCGAGCAGCATTTTCGGTTGGCCTCGTTCCCATTCGCCATGTCCGCTGTCTCACCCGTCACCTCGTTAAAACGATGGCCGGTTTGAAAAACTGCTGAGACAAACAGATCGAATTTTTGCCCTCGCGCGATGTTTCAACGTCGCCCTGTCAAAGCGCCAAGATGACGCTTTGTGGGACAAAGAGGGTTCAATGTCGCACGACAAACATGACGATGATCACGACGCCGGCCTCCAGGCCGATCTAATCAAAATCGGGACTCAGATGCGCGGACGGCGCAGCGTTCTGGGTCTAATCGGCCTTTCGGGCGTTGGCGCCCTTGCCGCAGCCTGCGGCGGCGGTGGGGGAAGTTCCTCGGGTGGAACCAGCTCGAGTTCTTCATCATCGAGCTCCTCCTCGTCTTCCTCTTCGTCATCGTCTTCCTCCAGTTCGAGCAGTTCCAGCTCGAGTTCCGGATCCTGCGTGGCCGATCCCGAGGAGACGCAAGGGCCGTATCCCGCCGACGGCTCAAACTCGTCGAGCGGCGTCATCCGCAACGTGTTGTCGACGTCGGGCGTTGTCAGGTCAGACATCCGGCCCAGCTTCGCGGGTGTTTCATCCAACGTTGCTGCCGGCGTTCAAACCACGCTGACGCTCACACTCGTAAACACGAACAATGCATGTGCGCCGCTTGCTGGCTACGCCATCTATCTTTGGCACTGCACGCGCGAGGGACTATATTCCCTCTATACGGTTCCTGCGGAAAACTATCTCCGCGGCGTCGGGGTAACAGACTCCAATGGCCAGGTTACATTCATCACGATCTTTCCGGGATGTTATGACGGTCGCTGGCCACATATGCACTTCGAGGTGTACCCAAGTCTGCCGGTTGCCACGAGCTACACGAACAAGATCCTCACCTCGCAACTCGCAATGCCGCTGGCGACCTGCAACGCAATCTATCCCAACGCGACAGGCTATTCGAGCAGCGTGACGAACCTCGCAAAGGTTACGCTTGCGACGGATAACGTGTTTGGCGACAACACGGCGGCGCAGATCGCGGCGATGCAGCCTGTGTTCACCGGAAGCGTCTCCGCCGGATACACCGGGACCGTGACCGTTGGCATTGCGCGGTAAGCGCCATGGCGTCTCCCGCGCAGCCGCTGTTTGAGTATGTGGAAGAAGAGGGAGCGGCCACGCCGCTTCCTCACGGCCCCTCCACGAAGTCTGCCGAGTTCTGCGTTGTCATCCCGACATTCAACGAGTGCGGAAATTTGCCTGTATTGGTGGACGCCATTCGCTGCGCGCTCGGCGAGCTTGCCTGGGAAATCATCATCGTCGATGACGATTCGCCGGATGGAACAGCTCGGTGCGCGCGTAACATGCACCTGGCTGATCCGCGCGTCCGTGTCATTCAGCGGGTTGGCCGTCGCGGTCTTGCCTCTGCGTGCATCGAGGGCATGCTTGCGACGTCGGCGCCATTTGTTGCTGTGATGGATGGCGATCTTCAGCATGACCCTGCGGTGTTGTCGCGAATGTGGCGCGCCTTGCGCCTCAACCGCGCCGACGTTGTCGTCGCGAGCCGATATGTGGAGGGCGGAAGCGTCGGCGCGTGGGATGGTGAACGGGCCGCAGCCAGCCGGTTCGCTACCTGGCTGACGAACAAGGTGACGCCGACGCAGCTCACAGACCCGATGAGTGGCTTCTTTGCCGTAAGGCGCGAGGTCATCGACGAGCGCGTCCACGACCTGTCCGGGATAGGCTTCAAGATTTTGCTCGACATCGTGCTGACGGACAGCAGGGGTCTACGTATCGTCGAGACTCCCTATGCCTTTGGTCCACGCGCTGACGGCAATAGCAAGTTTTCCTTGAGGTCAGCCGTCGATTTTGGTCTGCTGCTCGTGGACAAGGCCGTGGGGCGGCGCATTCCAGTGCGCTTCCTCGCTTTTGGTGCAGTTGGCGCGAGTGGCGTGGTTCTGCATTTTCTGATTCTGAGCGTGCTGCTTCAGGTCGCGGGTGTTCCGTTCACGCTCGCTCAGGCGTCGGCTACGTTGATGGCGATTGTCGCCAACTACACGGTCAACAATGCGCTGACTTACCGTGACAGGATGCGGCGCGGCTGGCGGTGGCTGACTGGCCTCGGTTCCTTTGCTGCGGTTTGTGGCGTCGGTGCGTTGGGAAACATCGGCATCGCATCACTCCTCTTCAATGAAGGCGCGCAATGGTCGCTGGCCGCCCTGGCCGGCATCGCAGCGGGAGCCGTCTGGAACTACGCCGTGACCGCGCGTTACACATGGCCCGGCCGATCATGAATGAGACGTGGAGACGCGCCGCAGGCGGCGGCGTAGTCGCGATCGTGGCGGGGCTCGTCTACCTGCTAAATCTCGGCGAACCGCGCGCGCCCATCTGGGACGAAAGCTACTACCTTACCTCGACCCAGCGATACCTTGAAGGGCGGGCGCAGTTTGCCTCGCACCCGCCGCTGGCTCTTATGCTGATCGCCGCTGGCGAACACATCACCGGGGCAAACGCTGGCCGCGACACCCACACGCTTGCCATCGATCGGAGCGTGTCGGGGGAGGCGATCCCCATGGGGTTCGACTTCACCGGTGTGCGGATCGGATCCGCATTGGCGGCGGTTATCGGCGCCGTGGCATTCTACATCTTGATGCTCCAACTCAGCGGGCAAACGTTAGCTGCCCTCGCGCTCGCCAATCTTTTCGTTTTCGAGACTGCCTTCGTCACTCAGTTTCGGGCCGCCCAACTGGACAGTTTTCTCGTTGCATTCATTTGTCTGGCGCTTGTGTGTCTGGTTTCAGGCCTCAAAAGTGGCGCGGGCAAAGCGGCTTGGGCGGATCTGGGCTTTGGCGTCTTTTGCGGACTTGCTGTCATGACGAAGGCGAATGCGGCGCTGCTGCTCGTCGTTGCCCCATTGGTTCTGATCAGGCGATCAACGCTCGCAAAGAACCTGGGAGAAGGCCGATTGTCCGTCAGGTTGCATGGTCCGGCCGCCATGACAGTCGGCTTTATCTATGCGGTAGCTTCCGCCTTCCTTTGCTTCCTCGCGGTTGCACATCTTCCTCCCGACACCACGACGTCGGCTGGCCAGAAAGACGCGGCCTTTATTTCAGATGATTATCGAGCCTACCTTGAGAGCGGCGATCTAACACTTGCAGGTGTAGCAAGCGCCGCCAGCGATTATCAGCGTTTCATGGCCGCAGATCTCAAAGGTATCACTAAAACCGATTCCAACGGCTCGAGCCCCTGGATGTGGCCGATCGGGTTCGGGGCAATAAACTACCGCTGGGATTCGGACGGGGTACGGACCTCCTATATCCAACTCGTTCCAAACTTTATCGGCTGGTGGATTGGAACCGTCGCGGTGGTTGCCACGGTGGTGATGCTAGCGCTGTCCGGCCTCTATAGATGGCGCGACGAACTAAGGCGTGATCTTGCAATCAGCATTTTGACACTCTTCGCGGTTTTCTATTTCGCGCATGCCGTCATAGGCGAAAGCCGCGTTATGTATCTCTACCATTACTTCCCCGCGTTGATAATGAGCTGGGCGATCGTGCCTATTGCCGCGACAGAACTGTGCTCGCGATTTCCGATACTAAGAAGCCGGATCCGCTGGATTGGCTGCGGACTCGCAGGCGCGCACCTGGGCGCATTCGCGTTCTTTGCGCCGCTCGTCTACCATCGACAATTGACTGCACCTGAATGCGAATTGCGCAACAAGTTTGGTCCAGTCGTGCAGTGCGTCAGCGACCCCTTGAGCCGCAAAAAAGGTGGTGCGGAGTGACGGTTGCATTGAGTTCCCTTGTAAGAACGGTGCGAACGTTCGAATGGAACTGGCAATTCGAGGAGTTTCTAAACTCGGCACGACGCGCAGGCCTCTCTCCGCTGGCAGGACACAGTGCGTTCCGCGATCCGAACGGCCATGTGTGGACCGTTCATCATGCTGATGGTGTCGTTTGCGACGTCGAAATTGGTATCGAGGAGATACCGATTGATCCCGCCGGGGAACGGTGCCCTGGCGCCAAGTTCACCGGAGTCCTCTACAATATCGGCTCGATGATCGGGGCTCCGCTGTTTGTGGAAAACGCAGCCGATCAAAGTCTTGCTGGGATGCATGACACAGTCCGATGGGCATACTGGCTGATACCCAATGCTAGGATGATCCTGCACGAACGTGAGACATGCTCGCTGAAGGCCCGGCAGTTGACGCTGATATTCAAGCCATAGGCAATGCGTGCCCAGTTTCCCAAGTCGCACGACTATGCGGGGCGCTCTGAACTCGCCCGCTTCTTCGGCGCTCGAAACGTCTTACCTGCCTTTGGCGAGCAAGTCGCGGATCTCGGCCAGCAGCTTCACGTCGGCCGGGGTTTCCGGCGGCGGAGCCGGGGCGGCTTCCTGTTTCCGCTTCAGCGTGTTCATGCCTTTGACGACCATGAACATGGAGAAGGCGACGATCAGGAACGTGATGCAGAAGTTGATGAACTTGCCGTAGTTGATCGTGACGGCGGCGATCTCCTTGCCGTCCGCGCCGATCGTGGCGGGCTTCAGTTCGTAGGCCAGCTTCGAGAAGTCCATGCCGCCCGTGACCAGGCCGATCACCGGCATGATGATGTCCGTCACCAGCGAGGTGACGATGGCGCCGAACGCTGCACCGATGATCACGCCGACTGCGAGGTCGACGACGTTTCCGCGCATCGCGAACTCGCGAAATTCCTTGAACACCCGATTACCCCTTTGAAGCCGAACGCCTTCACGCGCCCATTATCAGTGTCTCACATGGGACAGGTGCGTCTAGTCGGAATCGAGTTCTGTCGTTCCGCAGGCCTGCCAATGGCTTGCTCGATCCGAAGTAAGCCATGGCGGTCTGAGTTCGATCGCTGTGAAGTGCGCCAGAGAGGTTGAGGGAAGGGCGGGGCTGTCGGTCAGTCTGTCATAGCTCGACTGCCGGATATTTTCAGACAAACCGTCGCTACAGGCTGGAGATCGATTAGCATGACTTCCATGCGACTGATCATACGCTTCGGGGGCGTCACTTAGCGCAATGATGCGTTGGGATACGACGTGCCCACTTGTTGAGGCGGGCAGCTAGGTTGAAGCGGCCCGCTCCGTGGAGCTGGAGGGAGGTCGCTCCAAGTTGGCGAGAATGGCCTTGCATCGCGACAGGACAATTCCTGCCAACCGGTTCAGCTCTCCTGCGTCGCAGCCTTCAGTCGCGAGCTTGGCCGCGGTTTCATATGCAAGACTCGCTGCACGTTCAGTCAGAAAATGAACCCGGCGCCGTAAGTAGGCAGTCCCGAGTACAGCGTCTTCAGCAAACTTTTTCCAGGTGTCCGGACGCAGTTCGTCGATGGTGCGCGCCTCGCCAATCTTCATGGCCATGCGGACAGCAACATTGGGATAGGCGATCGTGCACATCAGATCGTAGAGCGGAGCAAGCACGGTTTCGCCGTCTCTGTAGAGCAGGCTGTAGTTCTTGCCATGCGCATCAGCATTGCCGATCACCAGATTGAAGATGGCTGCATCAATGAGCCTTAGTCGGTTGATCGCGGGCCGGGTGCATGCCGACGTCAGTAGCCTGAAGCTGTGCTTGAAGGTTGGGCCTCCCTCGCGCGCATATTTCTTCTCAGGTGCGATGCCCAGGGCCTGGCAGAAGTCTTCCTGATGAAGCCGCTTGACCCAACCGTCCGCAGTCGGAACGCGGTCATAGCGCGTGACGAGCAGAAACGTTTGCGCTCCCGCCTTCCGTGGCGCTACCTCGGCAACGTTGAGGCCCACCGCCGATGCGAGCCGCATGCCGTACGCTTCATTTTCGGTCGCATACGGCAGATGTGAAATAGCTGGCTTGATGATGTGAGTGGACGGTTGCCCCGGAGAGGGAAGGGCGATGGCGTCTCCCACGAGGATGACCGGCAGTTTGGCCTGCGCTCCAGCAAGCGAAACGCGCAAACCATCTTCACCAGCGAGCAGAGGCCGGGTCGGGAGCTGAGCCAGCACGTCTTCAAGCTCATCATCGGTCAATGCAGTGGCTGCTGGCGGTAAGATTTGAGAAGGCGCCTTCGCGTCTGCAGGCCAGATGGTCAGTGCGCCCGCAACATCGCCTCCCAGCGCTTCAAGGAGCGCAAAGTCGTTGTTGCGAGACAGTCCCAGGATGCGTGCAACGCCGTCGCGTTGTGCTTCTTCAGGAAGAAGGCCGGCGAAGAAGGGACGTGTTTCTGCTCGGTTGAACGGCTGTGCGCGCGTGGGCAGCGACTGCGATAGGGGTGGTCTTGATGCCTTCAACCAGTCCGGGTCGTACGCAAATCCCATATCACCATGGTCATCAATGCCGAGCGTGCCAACCCTCGCTTCATCCCACCAGATCGAAAGATTGGTTCTCATGGCGAGGTTTCCGGCAAACCGGGCGGGCTGATGCGAATTTCGCACCCGAGGGCTTCCAGCACCTGGAGAACAAGGCCGAGCCTCACCGTTGGCTTTCCCGCTTCCAGATCGACAATGAAGCGGAGGCCCACCCCGGCCGCGCCAGCCAGCTGCTCTTGACGAAGCCCCGTGCTGGTCCGCGTTGTCCGTACAATTTGTCCAATTTGAACTGGCGTCATTTCAATGTCCCGATCGGGAATATCGTGCTGGTTTCTCTTATTATCAAGAAAATAATTCCCGATCGGTAAAATTTTGGATGTTTTGACTGCTATGCCCTAAAATATTCCCGATCGGGATTTTTTGAAAGAAATCACGACAATAGCGACGCAATATTCCCGATCGGTAAAATAAGGGGTGACGCTGAGGGCTGAAGGATCGATGGTCGACGACTGCAATCCGGGCGCAGCGCTTTCCGTGGTGATCCGATCGGAGGCGGATTTCCAGGAAACAGATCTCGATCCCTGTCGCTAGTACAAGGAGCGCGCAGGCGCTGCTCTACCAAACCGGTTGGGCGGCATTTTTCCGGCTCGAGTCCGACGGCAAGGCCTGCGCGCTGGTGCGCGAGGAGACTGGCCGCCGGATCGTGCTGGATGGGGTCGTGTGTAGGGCGTCTTAGTTAGAAGCGGACGGTGACGCCTGCGGTTGCGGCCTGTGCCTTGAAGCCGTCGCGGAAGCGGGCGTCGTAGCGGGCGAAGAGATCTGCGCCGGGGAAGAGCTGGAAGGCGATGCGGGCGCCAGCGTCGGCGCCGAGATCGTCTTCCGACTGGCCAGCGATGCTGACGGGTGCGCCGAAGAAGCTGGCGGGCAGGACGCGATCTTCGCCGGACACAGTTCCTACAGCGCGGCCGTAGATCGACCAGGCGAGCGGGCCTGCGCCTTGGCCGAGCTCTACGCCGGCCCAGAGGCGCGTGCGGTCTGCGGTGTGGCCGCTGGCGGTGAGGGCGAGGCCGCCGGTTTCGCTGAAGCTGGACGAGCGGACGGAGGTGTAGTCCGCGCCGATGGAGGGCGAGACGTCGAGGCCGGCGAAGGCGAAGCGATAGCCGGCTTCGGCGAGCGCGCCGGTGGTGTAGATGTCGTACTTGGCTGTCGAGACGCCGCCGACGGCGTGGGTGGTGTAAACATCGCCGACGCCATAGCTGGCGGCGAGGTTGGCGAACCACGGGCCGGAGCCGAAGCCGGCAGTGAGGCCCATCTGTGTGAGGTCGATGTCGCCGGTTTCGGCGAAGGCTGCGTCGAGGTCGATGTCGGTCTTGCCGAAGTCGATGGCGCCGCCGATGGAGACGGTGGGCGAAAGGTTGGCCTGGAGGCCTGCGGCGAAGCCCTGGCTGTCGCGGTCGTCGCCGGGGACGCCGCCCCTGGCTTTCTGACGCGCCGAGACGCCATAGCCTTCGGCCCATGCGCGGATCGGCGTCTGGCCGCCGCGGCTGGATTCTTCGCCGAGGCGGCGCAGGAAGTGGCCGCCTGCATCGAGCGCGCCGGACTGCGCGGCGGTGTGGACCGAACCGACAGCCTGCACGACGCCGGTGAGGGTGTACTGCTCGAACAGGGTGGTGGTGTTGGTGGTCGTGGTCAGGTTGTTGATGGTGAGGAAGGTTTCGGTGTGGACGTTGACGTTGGTGTCGTTCGACCCGAGCACAAAGACGACGCCGCCATTGTCGAGGTCTCCCACGCGCAGGGTTGCGGGACCAAACGTGACGACGCCAGCCTGCACCTGATCGACAGACTGACGCGAGACTTCGCGTGTGGCGCTGGACGAGGTCGTGGCGCTGGACGAGGCGGTGAGCGTTGGTGCGCCGATGATCACGCCGGCGCCGCCTGCAGTGGTTATGGCAGCGCGCGCTGCCGTGACGCTGGCTTGCGCGGCGGGAGCAGCAAAGGCGACCGGTACGGTCTGGTCGTAGAGCGCTGTGCCGCCTTGCAGGCGTCCGATGATCTGGGTGGAATTGTTGGTGACGTTGACCGTCGTTGTCGTCGTGTTGACCGTGGTTGTGGTGTGGTGCGATGTGGAGCTGGTGATGCAGCCTGCCGGGTTGCCGCAGGCGGTCTGTGCCATGGCGGAGGGTGCTGCGAGGCCGGCGAGGAGAGCGATGGCCGCTACGCTCGCGAGCCGGGCGGAGACATTCGTGCTCGAGGCGCGGGCGTGGCGATGGCTGGTGAGCATTTAAGTCCCCCTTCGACGTATTCCTGCTTGAAAGCGGAAACTGGCCGGAAAAGGGGACAGGGGTTTTCCGAGATTCTTCAGTACCCTGACGGAAGGCGCAGGGTCGCCATGGTTTGCGCCTTAAAGCGCTTCGGCTCCAATTCTTTACCTAACGCTTTCCTCGGAGGCGTCCTACGGCCAGCGCGATAACACGCAAAGCGAAGCCGATGCCTGCGCCGATCGGCGCAAGCTGGAGAGCGGGCGCTGTAAAGTTCGCATCGACGCCGTCAAGCCAGATGGCGATGCCCGCACCAGCCGCTGCGCCAAGAACGCAGCCAAGTATCGTCCACTGAGGGACGCCGCCCAGCCAACTATCCGAGCGCCGGCGTGTCTCCCCGCCATCCGATACGACCGACCCCAGAGAGACGCGAAAAAGTATGGAGAATATTGTCACGGCAAACGCTGCGCCGCCGAGCATGATCGCGCCAGCGAATGCGCCCTCAGGCGTGGTTTCGATCACAAACCCGAGTGGAAAACCAACGATGATGGCGAGTAGAATCCAGCGATTGAGCAATCTGGCCCAAGGACTCTTGCCGTCCATCCTTGGCGCTGAATTTGCTCGCGTTCGCGACTTCTCAGCCTCGGCAAGACGCTTCCCTTCGGCCAGATAATCATCAATTCCTGCCATCGGCCACTCACAGGGTCAGCGAGCTGCGATCGTCGCGTTTGCTCACTCTAGCGGGTTTTCTAAGTCGCTCAATGCGCTCATCTGACAACACATCCGAAGAGCGTGTGGAAGCTTCGGAAATGCGCACGCCCGGCCTTGTTGTGCCTATGTTTGCTCTCTCGTGGACGGATTGTCCCGACGTTCAAAATGACCCGAACGGAATGCGAGATGACAGGCGCCAGCCTCACTTGAACTGCGTGCTGAAAGCCAAGCGAGACGATGTTGGAGAAGCAGCTTCACGCGTTTATGTGAAAGTCTTTGATGGCGTTCTCAACAGCCAAACTATTTCGATAAGGCGAACGGAAACTAACTTGCAGAAGACGTCTGTTCTCTCACCGCGGAAGCTCAGAAATCCTGACGATGGCGTCTGTGATCGGCCCCCACCGAGTGGTCCAAGTCGATTGTTAGTTCATTGCTCGCTCTGATGCTAGCCGGAGCATGGCTGGCGGAGCGCTTGCGCGACGCGGAGCCGGCCATGCTCCGGCTAGCGTCGGCATGAAGACCTCCGGGGCCGGGGCGCGATATCCAAGCGATGCATGAGGACGCACGGCGTTGAAGTGACGACGCCAGCTCTCGATCACGACACGGGCTTCAGCGAGTGAGTAGAAGATCTCGCCATTGAGAAGTTCATCGCGCAATCGCGCATTGAAGGACTCGACGAAGCCGTTCTCCCACGGACTGCCGGGCGCGATGTAGGCGGTCCTGGCGCCTACTGCCGCGATCCACTCCTGCACTGCCTGGGCGATAAATTCGGGCCCGTTGTCTGAACGAACATGTTCGGGCACGCCACGCGTGATGAAGAGATCAGACAACACGTCGATGACGTCGATCGACTTCAGCTTTCGTTCGATGCGGATGGCGATGCATTCATGCGTGAACTCATCGACGACATTGAGCATCCGGTACTTCCTCCCCTCATGGGTGCGGTCTTCGACGAAGTCGTAAGACCAGACATGGTTGCGGCGCTCCGCCCGGAGGCGGATGCACGATCCATCGCTGAGCCATAAACGGCTGCGTTTTGGCTGTTTCTGAGGAACCTTCAGTCCCTCCTGCCGCCAGATCCGCTCGACCCGCTTGTCGTTCACGACCCAGCCCGCCGTGGATCGCAGCAGGGCTGCGATCTTCCGGTAGCCATAGCGGCCGTACTGCCTGGCCAGCTCGACAATGTCGGCGGTCAGTCGTTCCTCGTCGTCATGGCCCCGCGGCCGCTTGCGCTGCGTGGAGCGATGTTGTCCGAGCACACGGCAGACCCGGCGCTCGGACAGTCTCAGCTCCGACCTGACATGGTCGATGCAGGCGCGGCGACGCGCGGGGCTCAGAAGTTTCCCTTGGCGGCTTCCGACAGGATCAGCTTGTCCAGCGTCAGATCCGACACCGCCTTGCGCAGCCGCTGGTTCTCCAGCTCAAGATCCTTCATGCGCTTGACCTGATCGGTCTTCAGGCCGCCAAACTCAGATCGCCATCGATAGTAGGTGACGTCCGTGACCCCGATCGACCGCACCGCATCGGTCACTGACTGGCCCTGCGAGACCAGCACATCAACCTGCCGGAGCTTCGCAACAATCTCCTCCGGCTTGTAACGCTTCCTTGCCATCCACCTACTCCATCCGCTCCAAAAACATATCTAAGTGCGGACCACTTCAAAGGGGGCGGATCAGGGAGAGCAACTTTGCTACAGGCCAAGGGCGATTTCCACAGACGAACTGAGGTTTTTCGTCCGGCGGTGTCGAGGCGCGCCACTACAGACAAGTCGACGCGCCGATAAATTTTCTTACTAGCACGAGGTACATTTCCGTTAACTGACGAAGTCTAGCGAATGCTGAATGACAATCCTCGGCATATGTTTCGACGCGTCATCACCCAGTTCGCCGTATCACCATGATAACGGGCTGGTGCTCCTATCCTTCCTGATCGCCGCTCTGGCGTCCTTCTGTTCCCTGGATATGGCGGAGCGCCTCCGAATATCGGAGGGCAAGACGCGCATGTTCTGGCTGACGATGGCGAGCATCACCCTCGGCGGCGGCATATGGTCGATGCACTTCATAGCCATGACGGCTTTCAACACGCCGATCGAGCAGGGGTATGATCCCGGGCTCACGATCGCCTCGGGTCTAATCGCCATCGGAGCAGTGCTGGTTGGCCTCGCATCGCTCGGTCGCAAGCCGGGATGGCTGCGGCTGATTTCGGCCGGCGTCATCGTCGGCATGGGCGTCGTTCTGATGCACTACATGGGGATGGCGGCCTTACAAATACAGGGGAGTGTTGCGTACCGGCCAGACCTGTTCGCACTGTCTGTGCTGATCGCGCTTACGGCAGCAACTGTTGCGCTGTGGCTGGCTGCAAACCTGTCTCACCTGTTACATCGTGCTGTAGCAGCTATCGTCATGGCGGTTGCTATTTGCGGCATGCACTATACCGGCATGGCGGGAACTGTACTGATTGCACAACCCGTTTTCGACACAGCCGACATACTGGTGACGAAGGGCATGCTCGCGGCCATCGTCGCCTGCGTCACGGGATGCTTCGTACTCGTTGCGCTCGTTCTCGCGTTCATAGACCGCCGGCTTGAAGCGCGCACATTGCTTGAAGCCAACCGTTTGCGTGAGATCAATGCCGACCTTGCTCAGGCAAAGCAGGAAGCTGAGGCGGCAAACCGCGCCAAGTCTGCTTTCCTCGCCACAATGAGCCACGAGATCCGCACGCCAATGAACGGCGTGCTCGGGATGCTTGAAGTTACACTGCGCGGTATGATCGACGAGCGCGTGCGCGACCATCTCACGACTGCCCGAGATTCAGCCGTCAGTCTTCTTACGATCCTGAACGACATTCTGGACTATTCGAAGCTCGAAGCCGGACAACTTACCTTGGAGCGGCTCTCCTTCAGTATCCGGCAGATGGCGGACGATGTGTCGTCAATGCTGTCAACGGCTGTCGCCCAGAAGAAGCTGACGCTCAAGATCGATATTCAGGAGTCAGTGCCGGTATGGCTCCTCGGAGACCCTACACGTATCCGGCAGATCATCCTCAATCTTGTCTCGAATGCCGTGAAATTTACAGAAGTGGGAACTGTCTCTCTTCGCGTCAGCTACGACGCAAGCGAACGGCCTCACATTATGCGCATCGAAATCCAGGATACTGGTATCGGCATTTCGGAAGAAGCGCGCACGCGCCTGTTCAACCGCTTCAGCCAAGCGGACGCTTCAACGACTCGACGTTTTGGCGGTACGGGTCTGGGATTGGCTATATGCCGCGAACTCGTGGCGTGCATGAGCGGCGAGATCGGCGTTACCTCTGTTCCCGGAGCAGGAAGCACATTCTGGCTCGAGATTCCCGCCGACGTAGGCGTTGAGCCGGAAGTGAAGGCGACCGGACGGTCTCGCATCGCCAATGGCGCCCGGCTCCGTATCCTTGTGGCCGAAGACAATCCAATCAACCAGAAAGTCTTACGGACACTTCTTGCAGGGCAGGGCCATGATCTGCACTTTGTCGAGAACGGCCTTCTTGCTGTCAACGCCGTGCGCGAAGGCGCCTTCGATCTCGTTTTAATGGACGTGTCGATGCCAGTCATGGATGGTCCGACAGCGGCGGGAGAAATCCGCAAACTTCAAGGCGCACCAGCCCGAATTCCGATAATTGCACTGACTGCGAATGCAATGGCCGGCGATCGGGAGGCCTACATCGCAGCTGGCATGACGGATTATGTTTCGAAGCCCATAGATATGGACACCTTGTTGGCAGCGATCGCGCGCCAGGCGCCCGGCGTGCCGTCCATAGTGGAGGAGACCTCGACACACAGTCCTGTACTTGGCCAAGCGCAATCACCCCCCTCCAGTGAAGGTGCGTTTGCGGCCGTTCACGATAGTCTCGACGCCATGATCGCGGAATTCGCGAACATCACGGTCAAACGTGACGCGGCGGCCTGACGGAACCGCGTGCAAGCTCGCAGGTAAGACTGCGCCCAATCTGCAAGTGAGACGCTGAAGCGCTGCTCGTAAGTTTGTGCGGTCTTCGACATAAATTCCCATGCAAGTTGCGCAGAAGGCATTACGCGTTGGATGTCGTGAAGCCAGACTTGTGGTGCCGGCGGTCATACTGGAACCATTCCGACTTTTGCAGTTAAGATCAGGCTGCGCTGCCTTGCGGAATGAGAATGAGTATTGAGCCTGAAGGCGCATGCGAGCGCTCTGGGAAACATTGGCGATATTGTCGAGCTTGCACTTTTGGAGCTGATTCACGCGGGCAAGATTGATACGGACAGCGTGATGGCGGTCATCGAGATGGCTGCTGCCAGTCTCATCAAAGGGCAGCCCCGTACCCTGCTACAGGACGTGTCAAAGCTTCTGGTCAGTATAGCCGAACCCGAGCGGATCAATAGCGAACGCTGCGGTCGTGGGAGAGGCAGAGCTCGCGGTCTAAACGGACAGCAATCGGTTGTGTCACGCTGTGCGCAGTTGCCCCATGGACCTGCCATCCGCCTGCATGCATCGGGCAGGCGCACGGGTTCACCGCGCTTAGATCTCAGCTGGCTTTCTCCAGCGCGTACTGCGCGACGCGCGATCTTGCGAGGCTACGATCAAGCCGTTCGCGCCAGCGCGGGCCGCGTTGCTTTGCGTCATTATACGCGTTTATCAATTCTGTAGGGCGGTCCTCGGCAAGGATGGTCATCACAAGCTCCGCCTGCATCAAATCTTTCCGGGCTTTCTGGCTGTCTGCACCCTCGCGTCTCCTATCTGCGACGATGAGCTTGTGTATTGCGAAACGCTCGGGCCGGGGCGCCTTCACGAGTACACCCTCGCGATAGACAATCGCGGCATCAATGGGCGCGGCAATCAGATAGTTGAGATGATGAAGCGCCTGGGCGCTGACGCCAAGAGCAGCGAGGGGGCGTATCCCCTCGTCCTCGCTGAAGGACGGTGTCAAAAACTCAATCAGCGTCTGCGAAGGAGATTGCCGCCATCGCCAGACCTGCCCAGCATGAAGTGATTGAACAGGCGAGAAATCGAAATCCGCAAACACGGTCGATAGCTCGGTCCCAACCGTATCTTCAGTTGCGAGCGCAAGCGACAGGCGTTCGAAGCTGGCTATATCGATATCACGCGTCTGGGCGGTGTGATCAAGCTGGAGCTTGAGCCCGAGTTCACCCTCATACAGCCGGAAGGCGGACGTACCGACGATCACTCCGCCAAGCCTGAATGCACCGCTCTTGGATAAAGCCGCCATGAGGCTCCCCGTCGCCCCGTCAGCCCCCATGAAGCGTTCACTTCTAAGCAAACGCACGAGCCGGCTTCTTTCACGTCTGCGTTGCGCTGCACCGGCCGCGAGTTCGACGTGCTTCTCAATGCGCGTACGCAGGGCTTCGGAGTCCTCGCCGAGATAGTGCTCCTTGGTCTCGTCTCCAATGCGATAGCGATCATACCAGTACTTGCGCGCGCCTCGTGTGCGGAGCGTTGGAGATCCCCGTATCCCGGTCACGGCCTCATCGAGCAGAAGCGAAAGCAGATCGGAGTAAGCCGCTTGGGCAATGGGAGAATGTCGATTGAAACTGACCATGCACCCCTCCTTGCCACGCAATAAAAATAACGCGTGGCACGCTTGTGCGCAAGAGTTGCCACGCGTTATTTTTATTGCGTGGCAAAGGGCGAAATGTGATTGTAAACAAAAGCTTTTTCTAATCCTGTCGGATCCACGCTTTTTCGCCATCTCGACCGAAAGGCGACGGCATCAGCGGATCGGGCGAGCGTTTTTGGGCATGAACCTCGACGCGGATAGTAGGGAGGATCGCGAGGCTGCGAACTACGACGCGATTGGTGACGGCGCTGGCCATACGCTGGACGCTATAGGCAACGGCAGATGAGCGTGCCGAGAACTGCTGCGCCGAACGCGCTGCCCTATCATGGCGGTGTAGCTAAGCGTTGATCCAATACAAATTGCGGCCCCCAATGCCAAATAACTAGGTCTTTGAAAGCTGCCTTCTACGCCTTTTATTTTTGCCATTTCTGCAACGCGAGTGTCAGCGCGCAGCGCGCAGCGCGGTCGCGCAAAAGTAACAGAACTCAGCGTTTGTGAGACTGGTCCAATCTCGAAAATTTGCACCGGGCTTTTGTCCGCTCACGCGATGCTCCACGTTCGCGCTCAATGGCGACATCGCGCGCTGTAACCAACAAGCTTTGGCCATCCTCGCGTTTTGGGACGTCGTTGTGCTCTGCCATATCAGGTCTGCCGTTCAACGAGGCGGGTCGCCAGCATGGCTGAGCGGGGCAGGGCTCCCTCGATCATCTGCATCAGCTTCTCGACCATGATGGCGCCTGCGACGTCTGTCTGCTGCTCCACAGTGGAGATCGCGGGTGTGAAATGTGCAGCAGCCGGTATGTTGTTGTAGCCCACAAGCGAGAAGTGCTCGGGCGACCTGTAGTTGTGCTCGGCGAAAACACCCAGAATGGCCATGGCGGCTGTATCGGAGAAAGCAAAGACAGCGTCCGGGCGCGCAGAGCTTTTCAGGTAGGCGGCAGCGCTGTCGCGGACAGCTGAAAGCGCCATCGACTCGACCTCAAGCGTTTCGATCTGGACCGAAGATGCGTCAGCCGCTGCTGCGCGAAGCCCCTCGAGCCTCAGACGAATTTCCTCGTGCCGGGTATTCCCGACAAAGAGCCAGCGCTTGCGTCCAAGCTTCAGGAAGCGCTCGCCAGCCAGTCGGCCGCCGCGATAGTTGTCGCTTCCTACAGTGCAGTATCCGGCATCTTCCCGAACGGCGCCCCAAACGACCATGGGAACTTTTCGCCGCGCAACATCGCGCAAAAGAGCATCACGCGCGCCTTGTCCGAGAACAATGAAGCCATCGGCGCTACGTGAGCGATGCAAATCGATGAATGCGGCGGCGGAATCCAACCCCGGCGGAGAGAGCAGCAGATCGATATTGCGGACGGATAACGCCTCGGAAATGCCCGCAAGCAATTCGAATATGAACGGGTCGCCGATCGCTCCCCGGCGATAAGACGCAAAATCAAGAACGACGGCGACCGCGTTTGCGTGCGAATTGCGCAGCTTCTGAGCGTTCCGGTTGACCGCATAACCTTGGTCCCGCGCGGCCGCCAGGACCCGATCACGGGTTTCTGCATTGACCAATGGGCTGTTGTTCAAAACGCGGGAAACCGTCGGTTTCGACACGTTCGCTATGCGCGCGATGTCATCCATTGTGGGGCGTCCCGGAGTGCCAACAGTGCGGGGGCGCTTTTTTCGCGATGTCATGCGGCTCTGTAATGCCCAGTCATGTCTGTAGCAATGCCGTGACGCGCGATGAAACAAACATTGAAATGCATTTCATAAATATGTATCATGCGCTCAAGCGGGGTGAAAAACCCGCATCAGGGAGGTCATGATGAACCGGATTCGTCCGATTGCCTCGGCATTGCTGCTGGGGTCTACGTCACTTTTTCCACTGCTCGGACTAGGGGCTGCTGAAGCACAAGTTGCTCCGGCGGGGCGCGACAGCTCTTCACCTGAACGGTCGCCAGACGACAGCCGCGATGTCGTGATCGTCACGGCGCGCCGCGTCGAGGAACGGGCTGAAGATGTGCCAATCTCGCTGACCGCGTTTGGTCAGGAGGATTTGCGCGAGAAGGGCATCGGCAGCGCGACCGACCTACAGAATTTCACACCGTCACTCACCGTCCTTGGCCATGTCAGTCGCAACCAGGAAGATTTTACGCTCAGGGGGATGGGCGGAAATGGCGGAGCGGGCACAGGCAGCGGTCCGGGTGTGGTTGCCTACTTTGCCGAGGTGCCGAACACGGCAAGCGGCCCTGGCATCTTTTATGATCTTCAATCGCTTCAGGTGCTGAAGGGGCCCCAGGGAACACTCTTTGGCCGCAACTCCACCGGCGGCGCGGTCCTGATCGAACCAAAACATCCCGACCTGGACGAGTTCTCAGGCTACTACGAGCACACGCTGGGTAGCCTCAACCGCAACAGCGCAAATGGCGCCGTCAACATCCCCATTATCCCGGGCGAACTGGCTTTGCGCATCGCAGGTCAATTCGACAAGCGCGACGGATACGCGCGCGACGCCGTAACGGGGCGGGAGTATCTCAACCGCGATAACTGGAGCGCAAGGGTTGGTCTCGAATGGCAACCTTCCGACAGTTTCAAGAACTACACGGCCGTAAGCTACAAGGCGATCGATGAAAACGGCGGCGGCACTACGCTCATCGCCGTTAATCCCACGAAGACCTACGGACCCCTCTTGGCGCCTCTGCTCGCAGAGCAACAAGCCCGCAGCGTTCGCGACGTGTCGTTGAGCGTGAACACGTTTGACATCGGGCGATCGTTACTCGTGCTCAACTCGACCGAATGGAACATCAACGACGAGGTCACACTCAAGAACATCATCAGCTATGGCGAGCGAAAATCCAGCACTGCTTCCGACAGCGACTCTTCGCGCCTTGCCATCAGCGACCTGCATGGCGCCTTCCCCGGACAGTACAACGTCAACCTTCGAACTTTCACGGAGGAAATCCAGCTCCGTTACGAGCATGATTGGCTCAACCTGCAGACCGGACTGTTCTACCTCAAGGACTCGACGCCGAACGACTCCCTGACTTTCCGCACGACCAACGTCATGCAGGCGCCATTCGGTATTGCGGCCACGCCCATAGTCTTGCCGGTATCGCCCTACATTTTCCCGGTTGAAAGCGTTCAGGACAAGGCGGAGGTGCACGGTGACAGCAAGGCTGCATATGCGCAGGCCGAATTCGCGATCACACCCGAACTCACGGCGACTGCCGGCTTCCGGTGGACGTGGGACACATATGGCGGACATATCAGTTCGTACCTGCCGGCGGCATCGTTTGCCAACTTTGTCGCTCAAGCGCCGCCCGCTCTTCAGGGCGTTGCTTTGCAGACCCAGGCGCTGGCAAGCGGTCTTTGTGTGTATGACGCCTTTATCGCGGTCACCAACGGTCAGCTTCCGACGCTGAAATATCCGAACTGCAGCTATCCCGGTTTCGATGGCAAAAGCGATGGTTCGACATGGCAGCTGGGTCTGGACTGGAAGCCTTCGGACGATCTGCTGCTCTACGCAGTCAGCCGTCGCGGATACAAGAGCGGCGGGATCAATCCCGTCGTGCTTATCCTGTCCCCGCTCGGTGAGAATGATCCACTCTTTCCGTTCAAGCCGGAAAAAGTGACGGACCTCGAGGTCGGTGTGAAGCGTGCGTGGTCGCTCGCAAATGATGTCGATCTGACCACAAATCTCGCAGCTTTCTACAGCTGGTATAACGACATCCAGGTGGTTCAACGTCAGGTATTCATCGGTTCGGACGCCGCGACCAACGCTGAGAAAGCGCACGTCCTCGGACTGGAATTCTCAGGGCAGCTTCACCTATGGGACGCTCTGACGATCGGAGCGACCTATTCCTACAATGAAGCGAAGTATGATGAGTGGAATACGCTGCCGACCTCCACGACCCCAAGTCAGGATTTCAGCAGCACGCCGTTCCTCTATGTTCCCAAGAACAAGTACAGCATCGACGCGACTTACAGCGTGCCGCTGACGGGGAATATGGGCGATCTCGCTTTCAAGGCGATGTGGTCTTGGCAGGACGAACAGCGCGTGGCGCCCGATGCCCAGCCCTTCGACACGATACCCGCCTACGGTCTGCTTGGTTTCCGGATCGAATGGAATGAAGTCGCGGGCCAGCCGATCGATCTTGCGCTGTTCGGCGCCAACGTGACTGACGAGGTGTACCAGGTGACGGCCAACCCCGCCTACAACACATCGGGCTGGACAGGAGCGATCTATGGCGAGCCTGAACAATATGGCATCTCCGCGCGTGTTCACTTCTAGCTTGGCATCATGCCGCCCAGCCAGTCCGCGCAAGCGGGTCGGCTGGGCGGCGGCCCTTGCCGTAGCGGTTTTATCGGCCGGCTGCGTCCAGACGCCGATCACCGCGCAATTGACACCGCCGCCCGCGACCGCCGTCGCGGCATTCGTGCTGCCGCCCTCTGATCAACTCAGCGATGAGGCGAAGAGTGTCCTTCTTCGCATGAAAGCGGCCACGGCGCCTGATCTTGGCGGTGACCTGACGCGGCAGCGCGCTTTCTACCAGACCTGGAACGACGATCGGCTTGCCGAAATGCGCCGCCATTTTGAGACATTCGAAGAGCGCGAAATTTTAGGCGGCGTCCCGGTGGATGTGGTGACGCCGAAACGCGGTCCGCGCTCTGGCAACAAGGAGCGTGTGCTGATCAACATTCATGGCGGCGCCTTCATGTGGGGAGCCGGGAGCGGGGCGTTGGTCGAGGCAATCCCTGTGGCGGCGACAATGGGGATTACCGTCATTGCCGTCGACTATCGCCTCGCGCCGGAGCATCGATATCCTGCCGCCTCTGAGGATGTTGGCGCGGTCTATCACGAATTGCTCAAACGCTATCGGCCCGAGAACATTGGCATATACGGTTGCTCCGCCGGCGGTATCATCACGGCGCAAACTGTGGCCTGGCTGCGAGCCAATGGCATGCCGCGTCCGGGGGCGATCGGGACTTTCTGTGGGACAGGCGCGCCTTACAGCGGGGACAGTCCCGAGATTTCGTCTGCGGTAACAGGATCGCCATCTCCACGCGCGAAGATTCTTCCGACAGTCTACATGCAGGGCGTGCCCGCCACGGACGCTCTTGCATACCCGCTGCTCTCTGATGATGAGACGCGGGAAATGCCGCCGACGTTGTTGCTTGCGGGCGGGCGCGATTTTGCCGTTAGCGCGCTGACCTTGGCGCACCGGAAGCTTGCGGCGGCCGGCGTTGCGAGTGACCTTTATCTCTTCGATGGACTGCCACACGCTTTCTTCATGTGGCCTGACATGCCGGAGTCGATGGAAGCCTTCCGGATCATTGCAACTTTCTTTGATCTTCATCTTGGTAACATGGCTCACTGATGCGAGTGCGCACGATAGCCATGCTGGCTCTGACATACGCCGTGCTGGGCATACTGATGAACAGCGTTGGGGTCGTCATCCTGCAGGCCATCCAGAATTGGAAAACATCCAACGGGCTCGCTTCGACCCTCGAGGCTTGCAAGGATCTGTCCGTTATTGCCGCTTCCTTTTTACTGGCAACCAGAATTCCGCGTTTCGGCTATCGTCACACCCTGGCGGTCGTCATGTGTGTGATGACCATCGCATGCCTCCTTGCTTCATTTGCGAGCGCGTTCGTGGCGATGCAGGTCCTGTTCGTCGTCACGGGCTTGAGTTTCGGCACTGCAAAAGTAGCCACCTATGGAATAATTGGCGTTCTTGCGCGCGACCAGCGGGATCATGCAAGCATCACCGGCTTCATCGAAGGCATTTTCATGGTCGGTGTGCTGCTGGGGATATGGCTGTTTGGAGGTTTCATCCACGCTGATCCAACAGGCGCAGAATGGCTTCGGGTCTACTGGGTCTTGAGTGTGGCCTCTGCCATGGCAGCGCTGTTCTGGTTTGCCGTGAAGATCGATGATTATCGCGACGGACAGGTCGACGCCGATATTCAACCTGGCTTCCGAGAAATGTTTGGAATGATCGCCCTGCCGGCAACCGTTGCGGCATTGATGGGACTGTTTCTCTACGTGCTCATCGAGCAGGGCGTCGGTACCTGGTTGCCGACGTTCAACAATGAAGTGCTGCATATTCCCGCCGCGATGAGCGTCCAGATGTCGAGTATTTTCATTGCCGCGCTGGCTGCAGGGCGGCTTGTCTCCGGCGTCGTATTGCGGCGCCTCGGCTGGTTGCCGACATTGCTCGGGTGTCTTGCCGGTGTGGCGATACTGATCATTATCGCAATGCCGCTGGCTGCTCAGGCTGCTCCGACGCCTCCCACAAGCTGGTCAGATGCGCCTTTGGCTGCTTACGTTTTTCCGCTGCTGGGATTCTTTCTGGCGCCGATCTACCCCACCATCTGCTCGATTGCGCTCAGCAGCCTGCCGCGCCATCGGCATGCCGCCCTGATAGGATTGATCGTCGTGTTCTCCGCCCTGGGCGGAACACTCGGATCCTACATGACCGGACAGCTCTTCCAGCATATGCCGGGATCAACCGCGTTCTACTTTACACTCGTGCCGCTGGCGCTGATGGCGCTCGCACTTGTTCTCCTGCGCCGGCAATCGTCGGTGGCGGCTCCATGATGCCTCAATCACCTGCACAGCAGTTTGGATCATTGTTCGAAGCCGTACAGGAAGCGCGGTTGTTTTCGGATTCGAAGACCTTTGCCGACGCTTCGCCACGGCGCGATCCTCAAACGATCATGGCAGACTGGCGCAGTGTGCAGCCTGTCGACGCCCAAGGACTGCGCGAGTTTGTCCGGAATAATTTTGATCTACCGGACGAACTAGCGATTTCGCTACCTTCCCAACGCGCCATGCTTGCAGACAATATCCATGCGCTGTGGCCCAAATTAACGCGAGATGCTGTCGCGCCGCCTTCCTTCGGTTCACTGCTTCATCTGCCGCACCGCCACGTTGTGCCAGGCGGCCGTTTTCGCGAGCTCTACTATTGGGACAGCTTCTTCACGATGCTGGGCCTGGCGCGTTCAGGGCAGCAGGCTTTGATAGAAGACATGATCGCCAATTTTGGCGACCTTCTCGATCGATTTGGATTCATTCCCAACGGGACGCGGACATACTATCTGACACGGTCTCAGCCACCCGTCTTCCACCTCATGGCTACGCTTTCCGCCGACCAAACGGAACACGGGCGGCGACGCCGGTTGCGCTGGATGTGCATTGAGCACGCCTTCTGGATGCGTGGTGAGCAGAGCGTCCTTCCCGGACACCAGAATGGACGCGTCTTGCGGCTCCAGGATGGTGCGCTGCTTAATCGGTATTGGGATGACAGCGACCGGCCACGTGATGAATCCTGGCGCGAAGATGTTGACCTGGCAGCCGCGGTTCCCACGCGGCTTGCGACGGATGTATGGCGCGATATCCGGGCAGCCGCTGAAAGCGGCTGGGATTTCAGTTCACGCTGGTTTGGCGCTGCAGGATCCCTGCGTGATATCCGCACCACGCGCCTGGCCCCGATTGATCTGAATTCGCTGCTTTACAGCCTGGAGCATTGCATAGCTTCAGAAGCTATGGCGCTGGACGAGAGCAATCTATCGGAGATGTTCGCGCAGCGTGCCCAGCGTCGCGGCGCTGCAATCAATTCCCATCTTTGGAGTGAAGAGGAGGGCTGCTACGCCGATCTTGATATCGATCTCGGTCGGCCCACTGGCAAACGCACGGCAGCAATGGCGTTCGCGTTGCTCTGCAAAGTGGCGGAGCCGCAGCGAGCTCATCGCACGGCGGCTGCACTCGAGTCTCTGATGAGGCCTGGCGGCCTCATGACAACACAGAACGTTTCCGGCGAGCAATGGGATGCGCCGAACGGCTGGGCCCCGCTGCAGTGGGTCGCTGCAACAGGGTGCGCGTATTATGGACTTTCAGAGTTGGCCGAGCGCGTGGCGCGCTGCTGGGTCGACATGGTTGACGCCTGCTATCGCTCGACCGGGCACTTCTTCGAAAAGTACGACGTGGTCAGACAGGAGCCTGGCCAGGGAGGCGAGTACGCTCCCGTTGCGGGCTTCGGTTGGACCAATGGCGTCACATTGGAATTGCTGGCGCAGCTCGCCGGCGGCCAACCCTTTCCCGACATCTCCGAAGGTAACGTCTGAGGTACACACATGCAAAGACTGCTCCGCACCGTTTCCCTTTGCGCCGCGCTGGCATTGGCCGCCTGCGTCGGCGGTCCTCCCGAAATTGTGCTGCCGCAAACGGAGGCCGCGATCGTAGAACGTGCGCGGAGTCTTGGCGCAGCGGAGATCAGAACCCAACCGGCGCCAGAGGGTGGTTTCACTCTCAACGGCGCCCTCGAAGGTGATCAGTTTGCTATCGCATTTCCTGCGGGCTGGCGCGGGGAGGGGATGGTGTACGCGCACGGGTATTCGACGCCTGGAACACCGATAGCGGTATCCGAGGATCCCGTGAAATCAGGCCCGGGGGGAGGCCTGATGCGCTTTGCCTATCTTGATGGAGTGGCGGTCGGACACAGCGCCTACGACAAGGACGGTCTGGGCGTCATGACAGGCGTCACCAACACAAAACGCCTGCGTGACTTCATGATGAATCTCGGAGCCACGAAAGTTTACGCAGCAGGCGATTCGATGGGTGGCGGCATCGTCGTCACCTTGCTGGAAATGTACCCGCACGCATTCGCCGGCGGGATTGCCCGGTGTGGCGTCGTGGACAGCTGGACGTCGCTCATTCAACGCATCTACGACATGCGCGCAGCCTATAATTTCCTGACAGCGGGCACGTCTTATGCCTTGCCCGGTAACCCGGACATTCGCCAATCTGCGATCTCGTCAGTTCCTCCGCCAGGGACAGCCGCTTCGACCGCGTATGGCTGGACGCAGTTGATGCGCGTCGCCAAGCCGATGCTGGATCTGTTCGCAGCGGCCGCGAAAAATCCGGGGGGGGCCGAAGCCGCGATCATGCGGCAGGTCGCGGCAATTGGTGGATTTGAGATGGATCCGGGCGCGGTGGCATTTCCCATTGTGACGGCGGCGCTGGGCGCTGATGATATTGCGCAAACAGCAGGTGGGGTCCCCTTCGGCAATGTGGGCAAGGTCTACGCGGATCCCGCGATCACATTGCAGGAAGCGGCAGCTCTCAATGCGGGCATACAGCGCGTAGCGGCGGATCCCGCAGCCCTCGATTATCTCAGAAAGTGGCATCAGGCGACGGGTCTGATCGCTGATCCGCTTGTGACGCTGCATAACACAATCGACTCGCTGGTCCCTTATTCTCAGGAAGCCGATTTCGCAGACGCCGTGGCGAAAGCCGGACGCTCGAAATTGCTTGTCCAGTACGGTGTTCCTCCTTCGCGCGCGGCATTGCCGGTCGGCGGGATCGAAGGATTTACTCATTGCGGCTTCACACCTGAACAGACCAAGGCCTCCTGGCAAGCGTTGCGGTCGTGGGTCACGACGGGCAAGCGCCCATCAACAGCCCTCATCAACGACTAATCCACCGTCGCAGGTTCATCATGTCCAAACCCGCTACAAAATCGTCCGTCTTGCGAGCGATCACGATTTCGCTCGTCGCGCTCGCTAGCGGTGCTGCATGTTCAACCTTGCCGGTGGTTTACACGCCCGCTGAGCTCGCGGACCGAGCAACTCACGCCGGAGCGGACGCTGTGGAGTGGCGCGAAGCGCCGGGCGGAGGCGCGATACTGCTGGGGACGCTCGCCGGTCGTGACTTCGTGTTAGCCGTTCCGGCAAACTGGACCCGCGACGTCGTCCTCTTCGGGCAGGGATATTCCACACCCGGCGCCACACCCGGCGTGCCCGCTGATCCAATTGCCAAGGACCCGGGCGGCGGGACGTTGCGGTATGCTTACGAGCAGGGGTTTGCGGTCGGCATAGCCGCCTTCGACAAGTCTGGTGTGGCGACGCAAAGCGGTGTCGCAAACACGCTGCGGCTGCGTGCTTTCGCTCAGAAGCTTGGCGGGCAGCATTTCTACATGCTCGGTGGATCGATGGGCGGGAACATCGTGATCGCGTTGATCGAGCAGCATCCTGACGCGTTTGAAGGTGCAGTATCGATGTGCGGCGTCACTCAAGGCTGGACCAGTCTTGTCGGCAACATGATGGAGATGCGCGCCGCCTATAATGTCCTCACGAAAGATACCCCTTACGAACTTCCCGGCGAAAAGGACGTCACGCGCTCTGCTCTTTCGAGCACGCCGCCGGCTGGCGACACGCGGGATGGCAACGCGTTCCGCAACGCTCAGACGATGCGTATCATCATGCCGGTTGTGAAGCTTTTTCAGGCTGCAAAGGCCAATCCGGACGGTCCTGAAGCTAAGATTGCCAACCAGGTCGCCGAGGTTGGCGGTTTCGCCGTTGATCCTGCCGCTATCGCAGCACCGCTCTATTCAGCGGCGCTGGGAATGGATGATATCGTCGCAACGATGGGGGGATTGCCAGCCGGAAATGCAGGTAAGATTTATATGCCTGCTGGCATGAGCGAGGCGGAGCGGGAACTGTTCAACGCCCGGATACAGCGATTTGTGGCCACGCCAGCGGCCGTCGCCTACGCCGAGACGTGGCACGAAGCCACGGGACGTTTTTCCATTCCTCTCGTGACGGTGCATCAGCGATTTGACGCGCTGGTCCCGTATTCACAATCAGAAGCGTTCGGCCGTCGTGTCGCCGCAGCCGGCAATCAGACGCATCTCGCCCAGTATGCGGTCGCCGCCACACGCATGCCCGTCCCAGGCGGGCTCGAAGGTTTCACGCATTGTGGCTTTTCAAACGAGCAAAACATCGACGCGTTCAGGGCGATGGTGACGTGGGCGAAGGAAGGCCGCCGCCCGGCGCCGGATGCAGTGAAATGATCGCGCAGTCGCGCTTGAATAAGGGCTGATCTGCGACGGTTTCTAGCTTGAGGGTCAACGACCAACCCGGATGGGACGCGTGTCCGGGAATTTCTGGAGCACTGACGATGGTCAATCAGAATGGGCGTGCAAGAGCCGCGAATACTTACGACGCCATCGTCGTTGGCAGCGGCATGTCCGGCGGATGGGCGGCGAAGGAGTTGGCTGAAAAGGGGTTGAAAACCCTGGTTCTTGAGCGCGGGCGCATGGTTCGCCACGTCAAGGACTATCCGACAGCGATGATGCCCCCATGGGAGACGAAGTACCCGCGCGGCAACCTGCCAGACGTCACCATGGACAGCATTTATCCCAAACAGAAACGCACAGGCTACGCGTTGACTGAATACACCCAGCACTTCTTCGTGCGTGATGACGAAAACCCCTACCAGGAGACACAGCGGTTCGACTGGATTCGGGGCTACCATGTGGGCGGCCGCTCGTTGCTTTGGGCGCGGCAGACTTATCGGCACAGTTCAATTGATTTCGAGGCCAATGGCAAGGAAGGCGTCGGCGTCGACTGGCCCATCCGTTATGCAGACATCGCGCCCTGGTATGACTACGTCGAGCGCTACATCGGCGTCAGCGGGCAGAATGAAGGACTGACTCACTTTCCGGATGGCGTGTACCAGCCGCCGATGGAAATGAACTGCGTTGAGAAGGAGCTTAAGGCAAAATCGGAAGCAAAATTCCCGGATCGTCGCATCAGCATCGGCCGGGTTGCTCATATTACGAAGCCGACAGCCGAGCAGCTCGCCTTGGGTCGGGGCCAGTGTCAGCACCGCAACATGTGCAGTCGCGGTTGTCCGTTTGGAGCCTACTTCTCGTCGAACGCAGTGACTCTGGTCGCAGCGGAGAAGACCGGCAGGATGACTCTCAAGCCAAACACCACCGTGACGTCGCTTATCTATGACGAAAAACGCAGCAGGGCTTCGGGCGTGCGCGTCATCGACAGCGAGACCGGTGTCGAGACCGAATATTACGCCAACGTGATTTTCCTCTGTGCGTCGGCGATCAACTCGGCGTGGATCATGCTCAACTCCGTTTCCAGCCGCTTTCCGAACGGCTTTGGAAATGAGAGCGACCAGGTCGGCCGCAACATCATGGATCATCACCTCGGAGTTGGGGCGGGCGCCGATGTCGACGGTTTTGAGGACATGTATTATTCGGGTCGCCGGCCGAACGGCATCTACATTCCACGCTTCCGCAATCTTGGCGACGCGGCCAGCAAGCGCGCCGATTACATCCGCGGTTTCGGGTATCAAGGTGGGGCAGGGCGAAGAGGATGGGACCGCCCCGTTTCAGGCTTTGGTCCGTCGCGGAAAGGAGCCTTGAGCCAGCCAGGCCCATGGATCGCCCGCTTGGCCGGCTTTGGCGAGATGCTGCCCAACCCAAACAATCGGATGACATTGAACCATGAGATCAAGGACAAGCACGGCCTTCCCACAATCACGTTCGATGTAGGCATCGGCGAAAACGAAATCGCCATGCGAAAGGACATGAAGACAGCAGCGGCGGAGATGCTGGACGCAGCCGGTTTCAAGAATGTGCGCGAGGTCGATGGCGACTACGGTCCAGGCCTCGGCATCCATGAAATGGGCACCGCCCGGATGGGCCGAGATCCCAGAACGTCCGTGCTGAATGCGTACAACCAGGTGCATGCCTGCAAAAATGTATTCGTCACGGATGGCGCCGCCATGACGTCTTCTTCCTGCGTGAATCCATCGCTAACCTACATGGCGCTGACGGCGCGAGCCGTCGATCACGCGGTCAAGGCCGGAAAGCGGGGAGATTTGTGATGATCATGGATCATAAAGTAAGCCGCCGTTTTGCGACGCTCGGGCTTGTGTCTCTCGGGGTTACGCTCGCTATTCCCCCAGCCAGGGGACAACAAGCCGCCAACCTGTCTTGGACACCGGTCTCGCTAACGCCCTCGCAAGCCAGAACGCTCGATGTGGTAGCCGAATTGATCATCCCTGCCACGGATACACCTGGCGCACGGGAAGCGGGTGTCCCGCAGTTTGTCGACCGAGCGGTTGGCGGTTGGTGCGCGCCGGCCAATGCGCTGGCGATCCGCAGCGGGCTGGATCGCATTGAGCAAGATGCAGTAGCGGATTACGGAGCGTCTTTCGCCGTACTCCCGCTTGACCAGCAGAATGCGCTCATCGCCCGCTTTGATGGTGCAGAAGATGCACGGGCTCCGGCCGGGGTAGACGGAAAGCCATTCTTCCCGATCCTGAAGGACATCGTTACGGCAGGATATTTCACCTCCGAGCTAGGTGCGGTGAAGGCGCTGAAGTGGGACCCTATACCTGGGGCGTTTCACGGGTGCGTACCGTTATCGCAGATTGGCCGCGGCTGGGCGCTCTGAGCCTGTCGCAGAAGGTCAGCGGGGTCGCATTGGCAAGACATCAAGGAAAACGACATCAGGAAGTGAAAGGAGCCGTCGGCGAAGATGGCGGCTCTATTCTTCGCAAGCCCTATGTTTGGGAAGCTTCAGAGGGGCTTCCGCCCGATCATATGCGCCCCACGACCTCATTCAAGTCGGGGTGGACTGCCGCGAACCATACTCTGGAGCATCGGACCCAGAGTCACGGCGGAGCGCCACATATGATTTCGGGGTTGTCGTTGTCAGGCACAAATGGCATCAGCCGGTTCCGATAATGACGAGCTGATCGATGGGCAAAAGCTTTGTCTGCGATGGCATTGATCGGCCCCCACCGAGTGGTCCAAGTCGATTGTTAGTTCATTGCTCGCTCTGATGCTAGCCGGAGCATGGCTGGCGGAGCGCTTGCGCGACGCGGAGCCGGCCATGCTCCGGCTAGCGTCGGCATGAAGACCTCCGGGGCCGGGGCGCGATATCCAAGCGATGCATGAGGACGCACGGCGTTGAAGTGACGACGCCAGCTCTCGATCACGACACGGGCTTCAGCGAGTGAGTAGAAGATCTCGCCATTGAGAAGTTCATCGCGCAATCGCGCATTGAAGGACTCGACGAAGCCGTTCTCCCACGGACTGCCGGGCGCGATGTAGGCGGTCCTGGCGCCTACTGCCGCGATCCACTCCTGCACTGCCTGGGCGATAAATTCGGGCCCGTTGTCTGAACGAACATGTTCGGGCACGCCACGCGTGATGAAGAGATCAGACAACACGTCGATGACGTCGATCGACTTCAGCTTTCGTTCGATGCGGATGGCGATGCATTCATGCGTGAACTCATCGACGACATTGAGCATCCGGTACTTCCTCCCCTCATGGGTGCGGTCTTCGACGAAGTCGTAAGACCAGACATGGTTGCGGCGCTCCGCCCGGAGGCGGATGCACGATCCATCGCTGAGCCATAAACGGCTGCGTTTTGGCTGTTTCTGAGGAACCTTCAGTCCCTCCTGCCGCCAGATCCGCTCGACCCGCTTGTCGTTCACGACCCAGCCCGCCGTGGATCGCAGCAGGGCTGCGATCTTCCGGTAGCCATAGCGGCCGTACTGCCTGGCCAGCTCGACAATGTCGGCGGTCAGTCGTTCCTCGTCGTCATGGCCCCGCGGCCGCTTGCGCTGCGTGGAGCGATGTTGTCCGAGCACACGGCAGACCCGGCGCTCGGACAGTCTCAGCTCCGACCTGACATGGTCGATGCAGGCGCGGCGACGCGCGGGGCTCAGAAGTTTCCCTTGGCGGCTTCCGACAGGATCAGCTTGTCCAGCGTCAGATCCGACACCGCCTTGCGCAGCCGCTGGTTCTCCAGCTCAAGATCCTTCATGCGCTTGACCTGATCGGTCTTCAGG
The DNA here is from genome assembly GCA_965229115.1 of Hyphomonadaceae bacterium. GTDB lineage: Bacteria > Pseudomonadota > Alphaproteobacteria > Caulobacterales > Hyphomonadaceae > UBA7672. Next base: position 4,366,816 of record CBDDIR010000003.1, read on the forward strand.
CCGCCAAACTCAGATCGCCATCGATAGTAGGTGACGTCCGTGACCCCGATCGACCGCACCGCATCGGTCACTGACTGGCCCTGCGAGACCAGCACATCAACCTGCCGGAGCTTCGCAACAATCTCCTCCGGCTTGTAACGCTTCCTTGCCATCCACCTACTCCATCCGCTCCAAAAACATATCTAAGTGCGGACCACTTCAAAGGGGGCGGATCACTGGCCGGACTGAGATCCTGCCCCAGGTCGAGGCGGTGATCGCAGCGACCGGGGCGGAGTTCCGCGTTGGGGGTGACATGGCGTTCTATTCGCCGTTGCACGACTTCATCCAGGTGCCGCCGCAAGAAGCGTATTTCGAGCCGATCAACTGGTATCGGACGAAGCTCCACGAGCTGGGCCACTGGACCGGCCATCGTTCGCGTCTCGATCGCGACTTTTCCGGCAAATGGGGGAAGGACGCGTACGCTCGCGAGGAGCTTGTCGCCGAGCTTTGCGCAGCGTTCCTGTGTGCCGAGTTGAGAGTCGCGCCGACCGTCCGCCATGCCGATTATCTTGGAGCATGGCTTGAGGTCCTTAAAGGCGACAATCGGGCGATCTTCCAGGCCGCCTCCAAGGCTTCAAAAGCTGCCGATTACGTCATGGGTCGCCCAGCAGTATCGGTAATCTGACACAACGCCCCCAAAAAATCGGAATGAATCAGTGGCTTCCAGCGAAGCCGCTGGTTCCTTGGCGAATTATACAGTTTTTGTTGGCAGAGTGTCAGAAGTTGAACTAAATATCTGACACTCAGGAGACGTCAGATGACGGTGTCGCAAGCAATTCTGGCCTTCATGAAGCCGCGTAAGCGGGCCGAGCCCGTGTGCGCCAAACAGCTGCTTCACCTCGGAGCCCGCGCCGCCGTCGACCAGGCGCTTGCAAGGCTTGTCCGGCGGAAAAAACTCGTGCGCGTGTCGCGGGGTTTCTACGCCGTTCCGACGGAAAGCCGGTTCGGTCCTCTCCCGCCAAATGCAGGGGAGGCGATTAAAGCCATCGCCCGCATCAAGGGCGAACAGATTGCGCCGGCAGGCGCTGCTGTCGCGAACGCGTTGGGCCTCACGACACAGGTGCCGTTGCGCAGGACCTACGTGACAACGGGACGGACTCGGACGCTTAAGGTATCAGGCGAAACAATCGAGCTGCGCCACGCGCCGCCATTGGCGGAGAGTTCGCGTCATGAGAGATTGCTGCGTGCGATCGAATGGTTGGGGCCAGAGGGTATTGAACAAGCCAGAGCGATGCTCTTCACGCTCAAGCCTGCCGAACGGCGGACACTGGCCCGGCGCGCCGCGCGCATGCCGGGTTGGATGGCCGCCGCAGTAAGCGAAGCAGCTCATGCCGGAAAGCATCTTCAGCCTCAGCGCACGTGAACGGGCACAGTTCTTTCAGGCTGCAGCGGTGCAGGTTGGTCGGAACGCGATCCTCTTGGAAAAGGACGTATGGGTGGTGTGGGCGCTGCGAGCCCTCTTCGAGGACCCCGTTGGCGCCCACCTCGTCTTCAAGGGCGGCACCTCGCTCTCGAAAGCTCACCGCGTTATTGAGCGGTTCTCGGAAGATCTAGATCTGACCTACGACATCCGGGAGCTGGCGGGCGACCTTCTGCCTCGCGGGAACGACAACGAGCTACAGGATATCCCTGAAACCCGAGCCCGGATCCGGAGGGTGTCCGACGCCGTCCGAAACGAGCGACTGCCGGCTTGGGTCAGGGATACCGTGGCGCCTATCATCGGGGCCAGGTTGATCCGGGACGGTGCCGCAGCAGACCTCGAGATCGATGGCTGCAATCTCAGCATCCGGTATGCTGACGAGGATCATGGTCAAGTCAAATCCGCCGTGCTTCTGGAGTTTGGTGCTCGCGCGACCGGTGAGCCCGCGGACCACCACGACATCGTTTGCGATAGCGCTGCGGCAGACCTCGGCATCGACCTGCCGACGGCCAGGCCGCGCGTCATGAAAGCGGAGCGGACCTTCTGGGAGAAGGCGACTGCCGTGCATGTCTTCTGCCGGAGCGGGGACAGGGTAGCCGAGCACAAAGCGCGTCACTGGTACGATCTTGAAAGACTGGACGCGCGCGCTGTCGCCGCCGCTGCAATGGCGGATGGAGATCTCGCTTCGCAGGTCGCGCGCCATAAGTCCGCATTCTTCCGCGAGCGCGACACCGGTGGGACGTGGATTGACTATCACGCTGCGGTTGGCGGTGGCTTGCAGCTGGTTCCCGAAGGCGACCGTCTGGCCGAACTGCGAGCAGACTATGCTGCGATGCAGGCCGATGGTCTGCTGCCGGAGAACCCGCTCACATTCACCAGGCTCATGACCCGCTGCAAGGAGATTGAGGACGCGGTGAATGCGGCGCGGAGTCCAGCGGTCTGAGTCTGCTGGTAGGATAGGTATCCGTTCGGTAGCTGCACGTTGATCAGCTGTTGACGCCTGTCTGAGGTGTCCACGCCCATGGCAGCAGTTCGTCGATCCGGTTTACGGGATGCCCCGCCACCATGCGGGTGAGGGTGTCTTTGAGCCAGGCGTAAGGCTCCACGCCGTTGAGCCTGGCTGTTTCGATCATCGAGGCGATCACCGCCCAGCGCTCGCCGCCGCCGTCGCTGCCGGCGAAGAGGTGGTTCTTGCGCCCGAGCGTGATCGGGCGGATGGCCCGCTCCACCGGGTTGGTGTCGAGGTCCACACGCCCGTCGGTGAGGAAGCGGGTCAGTCCATCCCAGCGGGTGAGGGCGTAGCGCATGGCCTCGGCGAGCGCGCCGCGTGCAGGGAGCTTTGGTAGCTCTGATCCGAGCCAGGCGTGCATGGCGTCGATTACGGGCCTGGATCGTGCGCGCCGGGCGGCGAGACGATGGGCAGAAGATTGGCCGCGCACCTCCGTCTCGATGGTGTAGAGAGAAGCGATCCGGCGCAGCGCTTCATGCGCAAGCGGCGTGTTCTCAGCTTCTGCGACGTCGTAAAACTTGCGGCGGGTGTGCGCCCAGCAGGCTGCGAGCGTGATGTCGCCCGTCGCTGTCAGCCGGTCGAAGCCGGCGTACCCATCGACGTGGACGATGCCTTTGAAGCGTGAGAGGTGCGCCTCCGGCCGCTCGGCCTTGCGATCAGGCGCGTAGATGTAGAGGGCGGCTGGCGGTTCAGGCCCGCCCCAGCTGCGCTGGTCGCGCACATAGGCCCACAAGCGCCCGGTTTTCGTCCGCCCACGTCCAGGATCCAGCACCGGCACGGGCGTGTCGTCGGCGAAGAGGATATCCGAGCCCGTCACATGCTCAGCGAGACGACGATGCAGTGCTTCCAGCCACCAGGCCGCGCCGCCCACCCAGCCGGCAAGAGTGGAGCGGTCGAGCACGACGCCATGACGGGCGAAGATCTTCGATTGCCGGTAGAGCGGGAGGTGATCGCAGTATTTGGCGACCAGGACGTGGGCGAGGAGCCCCGGTGTTGCGAGGCCGCCGGCGATCGGTCGCTCGGGCGCGGGCGCCTGAGCGATGCGCTGGCAGGACCGGCAAGCGTATTTGGGGCGGCTGATACGGATCACCTTCAGCTGGGCGGGGACCCAGTCGAGCATCTCGCTGACGCTCTCCCCGATCGCGTGCAGCGTCCCGCCACAGCAGGGGCAGGCGGGTCCGTCCACATCGATCACCACGTGCTCGCGCGGGAGATGGTCGGGCAAAGGCCTGCGCTTTGGCTGCGTATCCGGCGTGGATGAGGGCGCCGACGCGCTTTCCTCGACGCGGCCGATATCGGCGCCGAGATCTTCAAGCGCCAGCGCCAGCTGGTCGGGATCCAGCCGCTCGGAGCGCTTGCCGAACTGCATGCGCTGGAGTTGCTTGATCAGGTGTCTGAGCCGGTTGATCTCGCCTTCGCGGCTGGAGACCGCATTGGCCATGTCGCGTACCAGCTGCTGGAGCTGGGCCACATCCGACGGAAGATTGTCGAGATCGAGCCGCATGAGGCAAGATTCGCCGCATTCGCGTCTCGGCCCAAGATCATAAGCAGACGCGCGCGCGGGATTCGCGCAGACGTGATCATCCAGCCTTCGCCGGCCGCCAGATTCGTTCCGGCGCGCGCCAGTCGATACCCTCGATCAGCATGGCGAGCTGTCCCGGCGAGAGCGCGATCGTCTTGTCCGGTTCGGTGAGGCGTGGCCAGGTAAACCCGCCCTGGTCGATCCGCTTGGAGAAGAGACAGAGTCCGGTCCCATCCCAGAACAGGATCTTCAGCATCGAGGCCTTGCGTCCGCGGAAGCAGAAGAGATGCCCGGAGAACGGGTCCTTGTGCAGCGTCTCCTGGACCAGGGCGGCAAGCCCATCCATGCCCTTGCGCATGTCGGTGACGCCCACCGCCAGATGCACCTTCACGCCGGCCGGGACGATCATCATGTCTGGCTCTCCTGCGACGCGAGCAGGCGCTCCACCTCTTGGCTGTCCGCGCCAGCGCTGACGAAGACGCACCGGCCATCATCCAGCTGCATGCGGATCGTCCCTGCAGGCTGCGGCATCAGCCCTTCGAGGATCAGCGCGCCGCGTGTCCCCGTCACAAGGGCGAGGTCGGCTGGCTTGGGGCCAGCAAGACCCGTTTCCACCCGCCAGCGGAAGACAATGCTGGGAGCGATGTGGTGACGCCTTGCAACAGCAGAAACGGTAGCGCCGCGTCGCAGCGTCTCGCGGACAATGGCGGCCTTTTCCGCGTGCGTGAACGATCGGCGAGAGCGAGGTTCCGCAAGGTCCGTCAAGCCCTCATCGGTCTTAGTCCTATCATTAGCACTAATGCTAAGGGCCGGTCTGGCCGCTGGATGGAGCAGGGCGCGCCAGTCTTTGTCGACCGTCCCCGCCTCGATCAGAAGACGCCAGCTGCTCAACGCGTCCTCTGACAGGTTGAGCGCAGCTGCATACCTTCGGACGCTCATCCCGCTCCACGTCAGCGCCTCGACATGCATCGCCCAGAAGGCTTGTGCGGCGCGATTGCGGGTCGAGCGGTTGAGACGGATCCCGCGGGATTTCTTGCGCCGTTTCAGCGCCTGCCGGGCTGCAGCCTCAACACTGTCAGTGCTTTCCAGCGCCAGCACCCAGCGTCGGAAGATGGCGATGGAGAGATGATGATCGCGGCAGTAGCCACGCATCGATTGACCCGTCGGGCGCCAGGCTTCGACGTGCCGGACCCACTCATCTCGCCGCGCCGGGTCGTTGAGTTTTGCTGATGCCATCGCGCGCCTCTGTCGCCAGAGGCATACCGCATCCTGATCGTCCCGATGCTGATGATCGAGGTGCAGGGACCGGACGGTTACTAGGATAGAGGTGGATTGCAAGATAAAGCACGTACCGTGCGTCGGGCCACAAGGCCCTGTCTGCACATAGGTTCTCGCACCGTGGATACGCTCCACGCTTGCGGCGATGTTGGTCGCCGTCATGATTTGGGTGCAAGCGCTGGCGGTCATGCTGCTGCTGATGATCTTCTTCTTCATCATCATGGCTGCGCACGAGAACAATTTTGAAGTCAGGCTAGGCAGGCCGCCGGCTGACACAGCGCCGAAGCTCAGAGGCGTTCGCAACGCCGTCCGCCAGGCGAGTCACACGCCAAGGTCCTCTGGACCGAAAGCCCGACAGGCAGGTGTGCGCGCGCATTTCGCTAAGGGCTCGGCCACGCGTACACGCCCGATGAGCAACACCAACCGTAGGGTGGTGGTGAAGGTCCGCTACGTTGCCAATGGTGGAGGAAGGGCGGTGCCGCTGCAGGCGCATGTGAAGTATCTAGCCCGCGAGAGTGCGCAGAACAAACATGGCGGTGTCGGCGGAGACGATGATCCTGAACGTCGGCGTGAGGACCCAACCCGGACGGTTGACTATCTGACACGCGAGGAAGCCGCCGGGGCGCAGCGCGTCTCATTCTACGATCGCGAGAGTTCCACCGTGGATCCGAGAGCCATCACTTCGAGTTGGGCGGATGATCCGCGGCACTTCAGAATGATCGTCAGTGCCGAAGATGGGTCAGCGTTAGGCGATCTCAAACCGTTCGTTCGCGAGTTGATGGCTGGCCTCGAGTCTCGGCTTGGAACCGGACTCGAATGGCTCGCAGTCAACCATCACGACACCGACAATCCGCATAGCCACATCCTGATCCGCGGCCGGCGTCCAGACGGGCAGGACCTGTTCATACCGTCCCGGCTTATATCGTCCGGCATCCGGGAGCACGCTCAGGACATCGTCACACGCGTGCTGGGGCCGCGACTGGAGGCCGATCTTGCTCGCGAGCGTGTTCGGGATATCGGGCAGGTCGGTATAACAGCCCTCGATCGCGAAATTATTGGATTGAGCCAGGACGGGCGCGTCCTTCTCCCGTCCCAAGCGGATCTCATCGCGAGGCTGGAGCGTCTTGAAGCCTGGGGACTGGCGGAGCGCGAGACGGGTGGCTGGCGTCTGGCCGACCGCCTGCCGGAGCAGCTGAAGGCCATGGCAGTCCACGACATGGTCGCGCGGGAGATCTCCGTCAGCAGGCCGGGCATTGAGCCAGGGCTGCTGCTGCAGGCGTGTGATGGCGTTCCCGTCAATGGCGAACTGGTACACGTGGGACCTGCCGACGAATTCGGCGGCACGTTTCTCGCGGTCGTTGAAACCGGATCCGGAGAATTCAGATACGCCTACTTCGAACGCCCGCACGATATCGCCATGCTCGCGAGCCTGGAGACCGGTGCGATCGTGGCGTTCGAACCAAACAAGCCGACGATCCGTCCGTCCGACGAGGCCGTTGCACGGATCGCAGCGAGAAACGGCGGGATCTATTCCCAGAAGGCCCATTTGGATCTCGAACCGCATGTTGACCGGACGCTGATCAGTTCAAACATTCGCCGGCTCGAGAATATGCGCCGGGTCGGGTTGGTGCAGCGCTTCGGCGCCGGCGAGTTCATCGTCGGCGAGAACCATCTCAAGACCGCGTTGGCGTTCGAGGTGCGTCTGGTGCATCGCGCGCCTTTCTCGATCCGGGTCGACAGTTACTGGGCCTTACATGAACAAGTCACTGCGCTTGGCCCCACTCATCTTGATCGTAAGCTGGCCGGCGATGCGGTCGGTCCCGGAGGGGAGGGAAGGGTGGTTCGCGACTACGAGCATGCCCTGCAACAGAGACGGATGTTCCTTATTGAACAGGGGTGGATGCGACCTGAGGAGATCGGGCCGTCTCGCCTGACGATAGCACGCATGGCGGACGCTGAGTTATCTGGTCAGGCAAGGGCACTGTCCGAAGAGTTTGGCGTAAGGGTGTTGACCCATAGGCAGCATCGGATATCTGGCTTGTACGCGCGCCGCATTGATCTTGCCCAAGGCAGAATGGCGCTTATCCTCGGAGATCGCGAAGCTCATCTCGTTCCTTGGCGTGCGGCGCTTGAAAGGTTCGCCGGTCGCGAAGTGCAAGGCTCGATGCGGGGGCAAACAATCGCGTGGAGCCTCTCACGTGGACGAGGGATAGGTATCTCTTGAAGCTTGAAGAGTGCGACCGAAACTGAGGTCTCTCCACGCGGACCTCGCAGCACTGGAGGCGCTGAACCGTGAGACGATGTTGTTGCGCGGGCATGAGACCTAACAACCATTGCAGCGTGTTGAGCGGCGTTCGCGCCTCGGCAGAACTTTGCACCGTGGTTCCACCGCAAAAACCCGCATTGGTTTCAAACAGTTGAGGGGTGCTTCGCACGTCGATCAAATATCATCGACGTGGAGGCAAAAATGAAAGCCAGAAAGAGCAGGGCGCGCCCGTTAATCACGCGGCATGCACAGCTTGACCTGTTTTCCCAACCGACGCCCGCGTCCGATCAGTCAAACACGTTACGAGAAGAAGCGCCTCCCGAGGCGGTCGTCGTACAGCCACCGCAGGCCGCATCTGCGCTCGAGTGCAGTTCCCCGTCAGATCCACTGGTAGAGTTCGTTCTTACGGGCCGTCGACGGGGACGTCCGGAAAAGGTCCTCGAAGAAGATGGCAACGAGGTAGCGGGGTCCTCTCCCGATTTAGTCGATGTCCGTGCCGCCGCCCGCATATTGGGTCTGTCGAAATCGACCTTGGACAAGATGCGTTGCACGGGGAAGGGGCCGCCCTTCGTGCGTGCTACAGAGCGCGCGGTCCGATACGACCCAGTCGACTTATGGGCCTTCAAGTCAGAGCGTCGCCGTCGTTCTACCTCCTGCGAAGTCCTCTCGGGCTCGCGTCGCTGAACCTCAGATTTTCCGATTTCGGCAACACCAAGCGATGCGGTCTTACGCCGTCGCACGCGGGCTTTCTTGTGGATCGTTTAGCTTCACGGTGCTACCGGGGTGCTACCGGATACGCTAAACCCGGGAGATGATGACCAAGAGGCCCGGCTAAGTATCTGTTTTTGCTCTTGAAAATGGTGCTGCCTAGGTGACTTGAACACCTGACCCCCGCATTACGAATGCGGTGCTCTACCAGCTGAGCTAAGGCAGCGTCCGGCGTTTCGGCCAGAGGCGGGGCTATAACCCGAAGGTGGTGAAGAAAGCAAGTTCGGCCGCCGCCCTAAGGCAGCGGCCGATTTGGGCTGGCCCGGGGAGGGCCGGTAGAGCGGTTTTAGGCCGGTTTACGGAAGCGCAGGGTGTGGCGGTCGCTCTCGCCTATCGCCTTGTATTTGGCCGCATCAAAGCCCGCCGGGGTCTCGCCACCGCGCGGGGCGGAGGTCGAGTTGGGCGGCAGGGTCCACACGCCAAACGGGTGGTCTTTCGTGTCCTTCGGGTTGGCGTTGATTTCCGATTTGGCTTCCAGGACCAGGCCGGCCTTTTTGGCGGCGGCCACGATGGTGGCTTCCGAGACATAGCCGTCGCTGGCCGAACGCGTGCCTTCGACCTTTTCGGCCCGCGGATCGGCGCGGTGTTCCTCGACGCCCAGCACGCCGCCCGGCTTCAGGGCAGCGGCGAAGTCGGTCATAGCCTTGTCGAGCATATTCGGCTGCCACATCCAGTTATGGATGTTGCGGAAGGTCACGACCATGTCGGCCGAACCTGCCGGGGCGAGCGGACCCGACGTGGCGTTGAACGGCACATAAGTCTGCGTGCCCCACTTCGCCTGATCGGCCATGCCGGCGATCGCATTGCCCGTCGCGATGTATTTGCCGCCGCCCGACTTCAGATAGGGCGACAGGATCTCGGCGTAGTAGCCCGAGCCCGGCGAGATCTCGATCACGGTCATGTTCGGCTTGATGCCGAAGAAGGCCAGCGTCTCGCCCGGATGACGATGCGCATCACGAACCTTGTGCGCGTCAGCACGCGCCGTGTTCGCGACAGCGGTCTTGAGGCCGGCATCGGCTTGGGCCGTAGCGCCGGGCGTCTGTGCAATCGCAACCGCGCCGACAGCGGCGCTCGCGAGCAGGGCGGCGGAACAGATAGCGGCAAGCGCAGCGTTGCGTTTCAAGGATGTCCTCCATGGATGCGGCCCCCGTCCGGGGCGCGTATCTACGGAGCTATCAGCCCAGCAAGTCGCGACAAGCACACGCGCGGACACAAGAACGCCAGCGCGATGACAACGGCGTATGTAACGATGGTTTCGTTCAGCGGGAGATGCGATCAGCCCGTGCTGCCGCTCGCACTTGCACTCTGCAACAGACGTGCATTCAGCTCTTCAAGCTTGTCGTTCAGCACAGCGCGTTTTTCGGCGCGGACCTGCCACGCGTTGAATGCGACGCCCGGATTTCCATGGATGCCGGTGATCGCTTCAAGCGCGCCACGCACGTCTCCAAGATCAAGCTGACGTCGCGCATTGCGGATAATGTCGCGTGTTGTTGCAACGGCCGGGCTGGGCTCGAAATCGACAACGCCGGTGAATGCCGCACGCATCCAGTTCCAGCCATCATCGCTCTCATCCATCGCGATCCGCTCGGCGCTCTCTGCAGATGACGCAAAGTCAGCTCGCAACTGCACAACCGTTGCTGCGCCCGTGCGCGCTGTCTCGACAAGATTTTGCAGATCCGTCTCGCCGGGCAGCAAGTCGGCAAGCGCCTGATGCTCACGCCCGAACGGTTTGTCGCTGCGAGCAGCGGCTTCCAGCTGCGAGAGCGCCCGTATCGCCTGCGAGCGCGCAGTCGCCGCCAGAACCGGCGGAGGCGCTTGTGCGACAACGTCGGTGCGTGGGGGAAGCGGCCGTCCGCCGCGCATGGACGAGACATCGGCCGCCATGGTCTGCATGCCTGTCTCAAGCGCGGCTAACGCTGCCTCGCGTCGGTCGAAAGCGGCAACCAGCGTGTTGTTGGCGAGATCCAGCGCGGCCACCTGGTTCGACAGGTCCGAGATAGCGCGCTGGACTTCGCGCGTGGTTTCCGGCGCGGTCTTGTCGTCCTCGACAATGCCTTCAAGCCGGTTGATCCGTCCGAGGAGAATACCAAGCGGTGATTTCGACGCCGTGGATTCCAGCGGGGTCGATCCATCGCCCGCGCCGCTGACTGCCGAGAGCTGGCTGGTCAGCGCTGTCAGATCGTTGCGCAGCAACGCCTCCGTCGCGTTCTGCTGATCCAGTCGCGAAGCCTGCGCATCGAGACGCGAACGCAGACCAACAACATCTGCCGCCGCAGTATCAGCGCGGGTGATGAGGTCCGCCTGCGCACGCGCCAGCTTGTCGATCTCTCGCGCGAGCGTGCCATTAGGCGCGCCGGAGTTGGCGTTGCTGACAATGATCGCCACGACCGAGCCAAGCACGCACGCCAGCACGCTGGCGATCAGCAGCTGGTTCAGGGTGACAGAACGGCTGCGCATCGGGCGCGCGGCTCCGCGTTGCGGACGCCGTGGTTCGGGGCCGCTTGCCGGTTCGAATTCGGCATCAATGGGTTCAGGCTCGTCCGGTGTCGGCCGCTTCTTCATCGACCACCGCCCTCATGGCGTTCGCATGCCCGCTTCCCCGTTGCACAGCATAGGCGAGCGTCGGGGTTATTCTCAACTGGAAACGAGACGGGCGAGGGCGGAAAGAAGAGATTGTTCGTCAGGTCGGGATGCGATTTCCGTGCGTCCTGCAACGGCTGCGAGCGGCGCGACCGCCGCGGCGGAGATAGCTGCGACATTCAGCGCAGCCTGCGAGCCGTTCGCGAAGCCTGCAAGAATGGCGGCCCCGCGAGGCGAATGGATCAGCACAGCGTCGAATTCCGGCTTGCCGGAAAGGTGCGCGCGCAGAATCGGGCCGGGCGATGACACTGCAACAGCGCGGAAGATTGCGACAAACTCTGCAGCATAGCCGGCGGCGCGCAATCGCCCAGTCAAGTCGCCGCGCGCCTCCTCATTTCCGGTGTGAAGTATGCGGCTCGATCCGGGCAGCCGGTCTTCGATCAGTGCGCCCAGCGCTTCGACATCGCCATCGGCTGACGCGACATTGCCGAAGCCGACATACAGCGCTTCATCGGCCGTGCGTGCGCCGACGCAGAAGACGGGAATGTCACGCCGCAATGACAGCTTCGAAAACTCGCGCACGCCATTGGCGCTGGTGAAGGCGAGGGCATCGAAGTCAGGAAGTTCGACGGGAATGGGCTCGATCGCGAATACGGGCTCGACGATTGCCGCATAGCCGGCAGCTCTCAGTCGTTCGGCAGTCTGCGATGCGCCCGGCTCGCTGCGGGTTACGAGAATGCGTGGGCCGCTCAAACCTCGTCCTCAGGCCCGTAGGCCGGAGCTTCGCCAAGGTCATACGCACGCTCTGCGGCAACATCTTCGGCGAGGGCGTTGCCCAGCACTTCAGCATCGAACTCGGTCGGCTGTCCCTCGATCACGCCCTCGGCGCGCCAGCGCTGGTCGCCTTCGTCGGAGAGAACTTCACCAGCCATTTCCGCGCCGGTTTCCGTCAGCTGGAAATGCGCAGCGATCGGCGTGCGGCACGAGCCATCGAGACGGCGCAGGAAGGCGCGCTCGGCGACTGCAGCCAAGCGCGCATCCATGTCGTCGGTCTTTGCCACAGCATCCTTCAGCCATTGCGGTGCATCGACATGCAGCGTCACGCCGATAATGCCTTGGCCGCCTGCTGGCAGCATCTCGTCGATCGACAGAATGCCCGCAGCCTTGTCGATCATGCCAAGACGGCGCAGTCCGGCAGCGGCGAGGATCGTTGCTTGCGCTTCGCCCTCGGCCAGCTTGCGCAGACGCGTCTGGACGTTTCCGCGGAAGGTCACGACCTTCAGGTCAGGGCGCGAGGCCAGCAATTGCGTCCTGCGGCGCAGGCTCGACGTGCCGACGACCGCGCCTTGCGGCAGGTCCGCAATCGTGGCGGACGGTCCGATCAGGCAGTCGCGAGCATCTTCGCGCGGAAGATAGGCGGCCAGCACCAGATGCTCGGCCAGCGTAACGGTCACGTCCTTCAACGAGTGAACCGCCACATCGATCTCGCCCAGCTCCTGCGCGCGGTCGAGCTCTTTGGTGAACAGGCCCTTGCCGCCGGCATCCTGCAGCGGCTTGTCGAGGATCTTGTCACCCGTGGTCGTGAACGGATGGATCGAGGTCGCAATGGCTCCACCGGCCGCTTTCGTGATGCGGTCGGCGAAATAATGAGCCTGCGCGAGGGCGAGGGGAGAGCCGCGCGTGCCAATTCGGACTGTTTTCGCTTCTGACATGCGTCTCTTTGCGTAACCTTGGTTCGCGGCGTACAAGCGCCGCCGCAATGATGCAAGGCACAGTCACCGTCCTGGGGATCGAGACCAGCTGCGATGAAACCGCGGCTGCGGTCGTGCGCCTGACCGATGGCAAGGCCGAAGTGCTGTCCGAGCGGGTCGCCAGCCAGACTGAGGAACACGCGCTTTATGGCGGCGTGGTGCCCGAGATCGCCGCCCGCGCGCATGTCGAGCGGCTGGATTCGCTTGTGAAGATGGCCATGGACGAGGCCGGCGTCGGTTGGGAGGGGCTGTCGGGCATCGCCGCCACGGCCGGCCCCGGCCTGATCGGCGGGGTGATGACGGGCCTGTCGACGGCCAAGGCGATCTCGCTGGCTCGCGGCCTGCCACTGATCGCTGTGAACCACCTCGAAGGCCACGCCCTCAGCCCGCGCCTGGCGGACGATGTGCCGTTCCCCTATTTGCTGCTGCTCGTCTCAGGCGGCCACTGCCAGTTCGTCTATGTCGAGGGCATCGGGAAATACCGCCGCCTCGGCTCGACGATCGATGACGCAGCCGGGGAGGCGTTCGACAAGACCGCCAAACTCCTCGGCCTGTCGGGCGCAGGCGGACCCGCCGTCGAACGCGAAGCTCTGTTGGGCGACGCCTCGGCCGTCGATCTGCCGCGCCCGCTGCTGGATCGCCCCGGTCTCGACATGAGCTTCTCCGGCCTCAAGACCGCTGTCCGGCGCGCCGCCGAAGAAGAACCGCTGACATCGAAACGCCGCGCCGATATCTGCGCCAGCTTCCAGGCGGCCGTCGCCGACATTTTGTCGAAGCGCTCGGCCCGCGCCATGGGCATGGTAGCCGACTATACCGACCGCCGGACGTTCGTGGTCGCGGGTGGTGTCGCCGCCAACAAGATGCTTCGGGCGCGCCTCGAGGCCGAGTGCCACCGCGCGGGATTCCGCTTCTTCGCCCCGCCGCTGCGCTGGTGCACCGACAACGGCGCCATGATCGCACTGGCCGGGGCAGAGCGTCTGGCTCGCGGCCACACCGACCCGCTCGATACGCCCGCGCGCGCCCGCTGGCCGCTGGATGAGGCCTCCGCATCCGCCACGCCCGTTTATGGTGCTGGCAAGAAGGGCGCGAAGGCTTAAGTTAGAAGCCATGACCGATACGGTGGACGTCCTCATAATTGGCGGGGGAGCGGCTGGTATTGGCGCAGGCCTCCGGCTTGCGTCGGCGGGTGTCGATTGCCTTATCGTCGAAGCGCGGCCACGGCTTGGCGGACGTGGCTGGACGATCGAAGATAATCATTCGCTCGACATGGGCTGCGGCTGGCTACACTCGGCCGACGAAAACCCCTGGACGGATATCGCTGCAGCCCAGGGCCGCACCATCGACCGCACGCCGCCGCCGTGGACACGTCCGTCCACAACCATCGATATGCCGCTGGAAGAGCAGGCCGACTTCGGCCGCGAGATGGGCGACTTCTACGATCGCCTGCACGCCGCGAAAGATGAGCCTGATCGCCCCGCTTCATCGCTGCTCGTTCCCGGCAGCCGTTGGAACACGCTGATCAACGCCATCAGCACTTACATCAACGGCACAGAGCTGGATCGTGTCTCGATGCATGACTTTGCGCTGTATCACGACACGGAAGTGAACTGGCGTATCAAGGAGGGCTATGGCGCGATGATCGCTTCCGCGGGCTCAAACCTGCGCACGCTGCTCGATTGCCCCGTCAGCCTAATCGACCATTCCGGCCAGCACATCACGGTCCACACATCTCGCGGCGTTCTCACTGCGCGCGCGGTCATCGTGACGGTCTCCAGCGCACTGCTTGCCGAAGAGCATATCCGCTTCACGCCGGCTCTGCCGGACAAGGTCGCAGCCGCCGCCGGTCTGCCGCTCGGCCTCGCCAACAAGCTGTTCTTCTCACTGGAAGGCTGGGAAGAGTTCGAAGCCGACAGCCGCGTCTTCGGTCATGCGCGTGAAGTCGGCACCGCCGCCTATCACATTCGCCCATTCGGTCGCCCGCTGATCGAGGCCTATTTCGGCGGCGGTCTTGCGGATGATCTGGAGCGGGAGGGCGGCCGCGCGTTCGTCGACTTCGCCGAATACGAGCTCAATGGTTTGCTTGGCTCCAGCTTCTCATCTCGCTTGAGGCCGGTCCGTCTGTCGCAATGGCGGAAGGACGAGTTTGCGCTCGGCTCCTATTCCTACGCCATGCCCGGTCACCACGGCGACCGCGCCATTCTCGGCGCTCCTGTCGACAACCGCTTGTTTTTTGCGGGCGAAGCCTGCTCAGAGGTCAGCTTCTCGACTGCTCACGGCGCTTACCAGACCGGCGTCGACGCGGCTGAACAGGCGCTGGTTGCGCTCGGTCATCAGGGCAGGGGTTGAGCCTCGACGGGCGTTACCGGCTGAACCAACGGCGCGTCATCCGGCGTGCGTTGATCGGCGGGTAAGCGCGGCGGCATCGGCTTGGGCACATAAGCCGGCGGCTCTTTGCCATCCACCGCCAGCACTTTCCGCACCGAGTACGCCCCGCCGAGCTGTCCCTCGGAATATCCCAGCGCATCATCAAGTGGGTACTCCTGTCCCAGCAGCAGCTTGATCCGCTCGCTCACCCCTTCGCCATGGCAGGCCATGCAGGCCTCGCCCATCACGGTCGGGCGCATCCAGCGGAAAACCTTCTCGTTGCCCTCCTGAACGATCTCGGCCACCTCGAACGCCTCGGGATCCTGCCCGCCATCGGCCAGCAGATTGAACAGCTCCATCTGCCGCGTCTCCCACGCATCTGGAGCATTGGCCGGGTTGCGCACGGTGATCGCGGTCCGGCTGAAGTCGAATTTCCCGGCGTTGCTGATTTCCAGACCCCAGCCCGGCACATTGTCGGCATAGGCCAGATAAACCGCCACTGGATCCTCGCCGCGCTCGAGCCGGTCGGTGATCTCGCGCTTCATGCGAATGTCGAATGTGACAGCAGCTTTGCGTGCGGCCTGGATATCAGCCTCCGAAGGCTGCTCCGGACGCGGTTCGCAGGCCGCTACGCCAAGCGCGAACACGATCCAACTCAGCCGACTGTGGCGCCCCGACATCGGCCCTCCTGAAATCACAACAAAAACTACGCCGACATGCTAACCAAAAGGAACCCCGAACCCTTCTCTCCGTTTCTGACGCGATTGAACCGGCACATGAAAGCGGTGAGGGAGCCAGTCGTGACGTTCTCGAAGTCGCAAAAAGCATGGGGCGCCGTCATTACAGCCGCCATTCTCGCGACTGGCGGAATGGCGATGGGCACGCCCGACGGCCCGGTTCGGATGTCGGGCCTGAAAGTATCGGACCTTTCCGGCTATGAAGTTCTCGACATGACGGGCGCGCGCGTTGGTCAGATCAGCCGCATAGAAACCGACGGAGCTGGGCATACCCGCTGGCTGAATATCGGCCTCGATGCGGGCGGAGAAGCGCGTGTCGCGTCCTTTCGCGCCGATCTCGACGCTCACCAGAAGCTGGTCAGCCTGCGCCTGTCCGAAGACCTGCTGATCGCCATGGCGGACGCCCCGGCAATCGCTACGGTCAGCTGACTTTCAGTTTGAATTTGAATGTCTTTGAATCCGGCTCCGCCGTGGTTTCCCACGGGCGGCGCTGAGCCAGCGTGATCTCGCCTTCGCCAGCGGCCACGGCTTCCACGATGACGACTTCCCAATGGCTGCCACCGGCAAAGCCCGGCGTGAACTGAGACGTCGAAGTCGCGCCTCCCGGGCCGTCGCTCGCCTTGATGAAGGCAGGCGGCGAGGCCGCGCCCCAGACGTAGCCAGCGGTCGGAATGCCAACCAGCGCCACTGAGATCTTCTCGCCCACCTTCATCTCGACGCTCGCGCCAGCATCCTTTTCCTCAAGCGCGCGCACGACGCCCTCGACCTTCGGGGCAGGTAGTTCGCGCGTCTTGATCATGCATGTCTTCGTGGTTGCGCCCGCGACCCAGGTCACCGAAGACCCGTCCGACTTCAGCGTGGTTGTCGCGTTCTTGTATTCAATGCCGTTCTGGGCGTCCGGGTTCATCGGCAGCGTTTCTGCCGCGCCGCCATCGAGACGCGCCACGGCGCCGCCATTGCCGCCGAAGACCACGTCCACCATGCCGCCGCCTTCGCATTCGTAGTTCACGGCGTAGGCAAATGCATCGTCGGCGGGTTTGTCCGCTACCGGCTGCGGCGTCGGCTCGACCGGGGCCGGCGGCGCAGGTTGCGAGCAGGCAGCAGCGATAAGGCCGAGTCCGGCGCAGGCGGCGATCGCCCTGATATTCATGATGGTCCCCGATAAAAACGTCCCGTGGCTCACTTCTCCGCCCGGCGCCGGTCGCTTGCAAGAGTGAAACGCCAGTAAAATCGGGGTTTTTGCCAGTTGCCTCCGAATCCCTCCATACCGCGCCTTCGCGACGACTGCCGGGGATGGACGATATGGACATGCTTTCCATTATGCACGCTGTGGCGGCGATGTGCGCCGGCGGCGCTGCTGCGTCCGGCTGGACCGCGGCTGTCATCGTGGCGAATTCGGCCTTCGACGGCCTCGACCACGGCCGCGCGGACCGGATGCTGCGCAAAGTGCTGTCTGCGACCGCAGGCTTCCAAGCGGCGCTCCTCGGCATCGCCACGGGCGCAGCCTTGCTCTCCAATGCACGCGCCGCAGCGATCGTGGCGGGCGTATCCGCGCTCGGCTTCCTGTCGAACGTGTGGACCCTCGCCCCACGGCGCGACAGGGCGCCCGAGGGTCTCAAGAAGAAAAACTCTACCGCGCGTGTCGTCGCTGTCGCTCTGACACTCATGATGACGTTGGTCGCGTTCGCTGCCGCTATCATGGCAGCCATCGGCGTCTGACTAGGCGCACATCCGCGTACGCCCAGCTGTCAGGCGTCTAGGCGGCGAAGCAGGCCATCGTTGCCTGGCTGAACGCACCGGAGATTTTGTCGTTCGAGCCGATATTGCTGGGCATCATGTTCGACGACTTCTTGTTGTCGTACATGGCCTGCGCAACCTGGCCGAACTCTTCGGGCGACAGCGCCTTTTCGAGGTTGTCAGCGAAGCAGGCGCAGCCCTTGGCCGAGCCCATCTTCGAACTGCAAGCTTCCGCCATCTGGGGTTTGCCAGCCGCAGCCGCACTGCAGGCGCCGGCGACCCCAATTGTCAGAAGCAGGGACGCTACAAGTGAAACCGGACGTTTCATCTAAACTCCCCATAGTTTTCGCGGTGTCATTGCCCGCAATTCAAAATGACGCGCCTCCATCTGCTTGTTGTCAAACGAAGTTTGAAATTATTCGCCTCTGACCAATTGGCCCCTGCGGCATGACGTTTGGGGAGGCACGGCGCTTTCGCAACATGGAGCAAAGCGTGTATCCCGATGCAAAGGACGGAGCCTGCAATGGACATAGCCATCCGGTCGTTCGTGAACGGCTTCCCGGAATTCATGATCCAGGGCGGCGTCACGCTCGCCATGCTCATGGCGGGATGCATCGTCCACATCCTGCTGACGCCGATGAAAGAGCTGCAGCTCATCAAGGCCGGCAATATTTCGGCAGGCATCAGTGTCGCAGCGGTGATCGTCGGCCTCGCCATTCCGATGACGGCGTGTCTTGCCACCGCCAATTCGATCTACGACCTGCTGATCTGGGGCGTGGTCGCCATCCTGTTGCAATTGCTGGCGTTTCGGGTGGTCGACCTGATCCTGCGGGACCTGCCGCATCGTATCGAGCGTGATGAGATCGGGGCAGCGCTCCTGCTTGCCGCCGTGAAACTGGCTGCTGCTTTGGTAATGGCCGCGGCCTTGTGAGTTGAGAGGCGCACCCGAATATTGAGGGATGCGGAGACGTGCATGAGAATCCCCGATTGGGTGGTCTATGCAGTCGTGTTGGTTGTCATCGTCGGGACCCTGTTTTCCAGCGGTTCCGGGGACAAGGCCAAGTCGTGGGGTTTTCGCGACGAGGTTGAGCAGACGGAACCCGAATTCTCTGCGCGTGGCCGCACGCCCGCTGCAACTGACGGCGACAGTCTCAGCCCGAGATCGTCGGAAGACGACGACGGCATGCCCCTTCCCGATTCCGATCCATTCGACGAGCGCGTGCTCGTGCAGGTCGGCGACGCTGAAGACGGGATCGGTACCGCTTTCGCTATCAACCAGTCCGGCGCCTGGCTGACCGCTCGCCACGTCGTCGATGGCTGCTCGCGTGTCGGTCTCGCTGTCGGCGGGGGCCGCATGGTCCGCGTCGATGCGGTCCGTACCTCTCCCAACACGGACCTCGCGCTACTCCTGACAGACCGTGCGCCGACCTCGCTTCCTCTCGCGCTCGACCGCGAGTTGCGCATCGGCGAGCCGGGCTACCATGTGGGCTTCCCGCAGGGCCGCTCGGGCGAGGCGGTCTCCGTCCTCGAATCCCGCTCCAACCTCGTCACGCGCGGCCGCTATGCGATGGAAGAGCCGGTCCTCGCCTGGTCCGAGACGGAACGCTCCGATGGCATTGAAGGCACATTATCGGGCATGAGCGGCGGCCCTGTGTTCGACAAGGACGGGGCGGTGATTGGCGTCACGGTCGCCGAAAGCCCCCGCCGCAACCGCATCTACACGGCCTCGCCCGATTCCATCCGCAACTTCCTTGAAGAGCAGGGGCTTGTCGCGCCGGGCGGCGAAGCGCATGCACTCAGCGCCCAATCGTACACGCAGGAAGCTGATCGCCTCCGCGCCGAACGGGCGGTTGTGAAGGTTCTGTGCCGGGTGGGTGAAGACAGGTGAAGACACGTTTTGCCGACAGGCTAATGGCGGGCGTCCACGACAAGGGCCCGCTCTGCGTAGGCATCGATCCGCACGCCGCGATGATGCCGGCGCTCTTCGGCTCACCGGGGCCTGAAGCAGCCGCCAAATGGGGCGTAGCTCTGGTCGAGCGTACAGTCGGCCGCGCCGCCGTGGTGAAGCCGCAAGCGGGCTTGTTCGAACGCTGGGGCTCCAAAGGTCTCGCAGCGCTGGAGGAAGTCTGCCAGGCCGCAACGAAGGCCGGTCTCATCGTTATCCTCGACGCCAAGCGTGGCGATATCGGCTCCACCGCTGAAGGCTATGCCGAAGGCTATCTCGGCGCGGACTCGTCCTGCCCGTGCGACGCCATTACCGTAAACCCCTATATGGGCGTCGATACGCTCGAGCCTTTCGTCTCGGTGGCCGAGCGTGAAGGGAAGGGCGTCGTCGTTCTCGCCCGCACTTCCAATCCCGGCTCGAAAGACTTCCAGCAGAAGCTGATTGATGGCGAGCCGCTCTATCTCCACGTAGCCCGTTCGCTTGCCCCGATGATCGACCGCCTACGCGGCGCCAATACAAGCTGGTCAGGCCTTATGATGGTCGCCGGCGCCACCGGCCCGGCAGAGGCAGCCCGTCTGCGTGCAACATCCGGCGATGCGCTGTTCCTCGTGCCCGGCTATGGCGCACAAGGTGCCGGCGCGCGTGATGCGCTGGCTGGCTTCGTCAAACGGCCTGGTGGTCTTGAAGGTGGCGTCGTCAACGCGTCACGATCGGTCGCCATGCCCGACAGCGCCAAGGGCGCGACGTCGGTGAAGGACTGGGAGCGCGCCATCGATCTCGCTATCATCGCCGCGCAAGCCGAACTTGTCGAAGCCGCCCGCGGCTGACACCGAATTGCCGCCGCGCGGCAAAAAACTCGCCTTTGCCAAACCTTCCCGAAGGTGCTGAAAATCCGGTATGCCCGGGCGAAGATCCAGGTGGGACAGGACTGAGGGAGAGTTACATGAAGTTCGGCATAGCCTTGGCTGCCGGCGTCGCCTTGCTGGCGATTGCCTCGTGCGGAGAAGCCACCAAGCCAGCCCTTCCCGGGATCACGGCAGCCGAAGTGAATGGCGAGGCGATCATCGCCGCCGACCAACGCCCCGGCGTCTGGCTCTCTCACGGCCGCACCTATTCCGAACAGCGCTTCTCGCCGCTGAAGCAGATCACGACCGAGAACGTCACCAGCCTCGGCCTCGCCTGGACGTCTGACCTCGACACGAACCGCGGCATGGAAGCGACGCCAATCGTCGTCGATGGCGTGATGTATCTCACCTCCGCCTGGTCGGTCGCTTACGCCTACAACGCCAAGACCGGCGAGCGTCTCTGGAAGTTCGATCCTGCAGTCGACAAGGCGCGCGGCGTCTCCGCCTGCTGCGATGTCGTGAACCGCGGCGTCGCCATCTGGGAAGGCATGATTTACCTCGGCACCATCGATGGCCGCTTGATCGCCATCGACGCCAAGACCGGCGAGAAGAAGTGGGAGCAGGTGACTGTCGACCAGTCCAAGCCCTACACGATCACCGGCGCGCCGCGCGTCGTGAAAGGCAAGGTCATCATCGGCAATGGCGGCGCCGAACTCGGCGTGCGCGGCTACATCTCCGCCTATGACGCGAAGACCGGCGACATGGCCTGGCGCTTCTATATGACGCCGAACCCGAACAAGCAGCCCGACAACGCAGCCTCCGACAAGTTCTTCGCCGAAGTCGGCAACGCCTCATGGGGCGACAATGGCGAATGGACCGAAACCGGTGGTGGCGGCACGTCGTGGGACGGCATGGCCTATGATCCCGAGCTCGACATCTTCTATGTCGGCGTCGGCAATGGCTCGCCGTGGAACCAGCGCCTGCGCGACCCGTCAGGCAAGGACAACCTGCTGCTGTCTTCAATCCTCGCGATCAAGCCCGACACCGGCGAATATGTCTGGCACTACCAGACCACTCCCGGCGAAACCTGGGACTACACCGCCACGCAGCCGATTATGCTGGCCGACCTGAAGATCGGCAGCGAGACGAAAAAGGTGCTGATGCAGGCGCCGAAGAACGGCTTCTTCTACGTGCTCGATCGCGCCACGGGTAAGCTGATCTCGGCCGACAAATATCAGGACAACGTCAACTGGGCTTCGGGCGTCGATCTCACCACTGGTCGTCCGGTCGAAGCGAAGAATGCGCGTTATGAAGAGACGCAGACAGAGCTGCAGATCCCCGGTCCGCTCGGAAGTCACAACTGGCATCCGATGGCGTTCAGCCCGGACACGGGTCTCGTCTATATCCCGGCGCACACGCTGCCGACGGTCTATGCGGCGATGGACAATTTCCGCTATCGCCCCGGCGCCTGGAACACGGGCACGGACTTCTCGGCTGCTGCTTTGCCGACTGAAGGCGCTGCGCGCATGGCGGCGGCTGCCGCCTCCAAAGGCCAACTCGTTGCGTGGGATCCGATCGCCAAGAAAGCGCGCTGGGTGCACGACTATCCCAACGCATGGAATGGCGGCGTGCTGGCGACTGCGGGCGGCCTCGTCTTCCAGGGCTCGCTGGATGGCAAGTTCCGCGCGTTCGATGCGGCGACAGGTCAGGCCAAGTGGGAAACCGATACGGGCTATCCGGCCCAGTCGGGTCCGGTCAGCTACGAGATCGACGGTGAGCAATACATCGCCGTGACGGCAGGGTGGGGCTCCGCGCTTCCGCTCGCCGGCGGCGTTGGTTCGCGTGATGGCGCGCCGCGTCTTGCGTCGCCTGCCATGGGCAAGGTCGTCGTCTTCAAGATCGGCGGCAAAGGCGTGCTCGAAACCGACGAGTCCTTCGCGCCGGATCCGACACCGACAGCCGACGACTTCGGCTCGCTCGCCCAGATCGAGCATGGGAAGGAGATTTTCTTCAACAACTGCATGGTCTGTCATGGCGACAGCGTTCAGTCGGGCGGCATCGTGACGGATCTGCGCTGGGCGCCGGCTCCGGCGACGAAGGAGACGTTCGCTGAAGTCGTCATCGGCGGGAAATACGCCACCGCCGGCATGGCCAGCTTCGCCAAGGTGCTGACGCCGGACGATGTCGAATCCGTCCGCGCGTACATCATCAATCGTGCAAATGAAGACGCAAAAGCCCTGGCGGCGGCAGCGCCTCAGCAATAATCGCGCGCTCCTTGTTTCGCGTTGCTAGCCGTCCGGTGGGCGGCTAGCGTCTGCGCATCAGGGGGAGTTCATGAAACAGTTTTTTTACGTCGCTGTCGCTGCGTGCCTGGCGCTGACGCAACCTGCTTTGGCGCAGGATCCCACGGGTCCGCAGGCCAGCGCTGAGTCTCCGGCGGAAGACGCGTTCACCCCGCTGTCGGAAGAAGAATTCGCGGCCTTCAAGACGGAGTTCGACGGTTCGCTTCAGCGCCAGATCGGCGAGATCAAGGTCGCCCGCGCGAACGTCACGCTGAATGTGCCTGACGGCTATTACTTTCTCGACGTCGTCAACACCCGCAAGGTTCTTGAAGATGCGTGGGGCAATCCGCCCGATGCAGACATCGACGGAATGATCTTCCCCGCTGGCATGTCGCCTCTTGATGATGGCGCGTGGGGCGTCGTGCTGCGCTATGAAGACACCGGCTATGTCTCTGACGAAGACGCGTCCTCGATCGACTACGACATGCTGGCGGACGTCATGCGCGACGGCGAAACCGCCGAGAACGCCGGGCGCAAGAAGGCTGGCTTCCCCGCCATTACCTTTGTCGGTTGGGCAGCCCAGCCGCGCTACGAGGCTGCCTCGCACAAGCTCTACTGGGCCAAGGAGCTCGCCTTCGAAGGTGAACCCACCCACACGCTCAACTACGACATGCGCGTACTTGGCCGTCCAGGCGTCCTGTCCCTCAATTTCGTCGCCGACATGGCTCAGCTCGGCGATGTGGAGCGGGCGGGGCCGGGCATTCTTGCCATCCCCCACTTCGATGCCGGCTCACGCTACGAGGACTTCAACGCCGCGACTGACCAGAAGGCCGACTATGGCGTCACAGGTCTGATCGCAGGCGGCGCTGCGGCGGCAGCGCTGGCCAAGAACACCGGCATATTCGCCACGCTTCTGGTGTTGCTGAAGAAGTTCTGGTTCGTCGGGATTGCGCTGGTCGGCGGCGGCATCACTGCGATCCGCAATTTCCTGACGCCCAAGAAAGCCAAGCTGGCGAAAAAGGCAGAACAGCGTTCTGCGACCGCCTTCTTCGACGGCCCGTCCGATGCCCCAGTTGAGGCTGTGCCCGAGGTCGAGACGCCAAACGCGGACATATCCCAGCCAAAAGTCTAATTTTTTCAAAGCCAGGATCGATCAGAGGGGCGGCTCCATCGGGGTCGCCCTTTTTCTTTGCGCCTTGGGTCTTGCATGCTTATTTCGATATATCTAAATACAGCATCGAATAGATGATCGAAAAGGAGTATCGATTGAGACATCATTCAAGACACGGCCACCCTCATGGCCATGACCACGGCCGTCACGGGCACGGCCATCACGACCGCTCGGAAATGTTCGCGATCTTCGCTGAGAAGCTCGCCATGGGTCGCGGTCCCCGCGGCGGTGGCTGGGGCAGGCGGGGCGGCGGACCTGACGATGACGGCGAGGGTTTCGGACGCGGATTCGGCGGACCTGGCGGGCGCGGCGGCGGACGCCTGCTCGGACACGGCGACCTGCGCCTGCTCCTGCTCGCGCTGATCGGCGAGAAGCCCAGCCATGGCTACGACCTAATCCGGGCCGTCGAAGAGCGCTTCAATGGCGCCTACGCCCCGAGCCCGGGAGCCGTCTATCCGACGCTCACCATGCTCGAGGAGCAGGACCTCATCAAAGCCGAAGCGGCCGAAGGCTCGAAGCGCCTCTACGCCATCACGGAAGCCGGCAAGGCGTTCCTCGAAGAGAATGCGGCCCTGGTCGAAGGCATTCTCGCCCGCATCAATCTTGCGGCTGCAGCCTTCGCTCGCCACATGGCTCCTGATGAAGTGCACGAAGCGTGGAAGACCCTGCGCCAGGCGATGAACATGAAACGCACCACCTGGACCAAGGAAGAAACCGACCGCGTCGTCGGCATTCTCTCCAAGGCTGCGCGCGACATCTTCGGCAAGGACTGACGACAAAACGTTGCCACTAAGAAGGACTGATACAATGGCAGACACAGCGTCCCTTCCCATCGCGTCGCAAGCACGCGTATCGACGCCCAAAGCCCGCAACTACCTGATCCAGCTGTGCAAGCACTTCGCGCACAAGATCCCCGCCACGTTCGCAGACAACAAAGGCCGCATCGAATTCGACAGCGGCGTCTGCGAGCTGAATGCGGACGATGAAAACGCGCTGGTCCTCGCTGTCTCCGCAGGCAGCGCCGACAAGCTCGCCACGCTGGAAGACGTTGTCGACCGCCACCTCAAGCGCTTCGCCTTCAAGGAAGAGCTGAGCGTGGCCTGGGTGCGTGGCTAGATTTCTTCCTCCCCGAACAGCCAAAACAAAAGGCCCGGATCATCGATCCGGGCCTTCTTATTTCTACGTTGCTTGCGACCCTATTTCGGGTTGCAGAACACCATGAAGTCTTCCGTCTGCTTCGGCATGTTCTTCAGCGAGCCGATATACTTCGCCTGAACCTGCGCGGCCGGATCCTTCACGAATGCCCACTGCACTTCGCCCGTGTCGGACAGCACTGACACTGCGTCGAGCTTGCTGAGCGCGATCAGGTCTGCCTGCTTGATCGGGAATACGAAGTCCGCATCGCCCGACTTGTTGGCGGCGAACTTGCCGTCGACGTCCAGCATGCTTGCGCCCGTGCGGATCTTGTAGGTCGCGCTCTGGCCAACGCGGTTGGCCGGCTGCTTGCCGAGCTTCACCGTGGTGCCGCCATTTGCGGCGTTGCAGGTGATGACGACGCCCTGCGGGTTATCCGTGTTGCCGCCGATCGCGTTGACGAGGGCGAGCACCGGATCCTGCGGGATCAGATTGTCTTCCGCCATCCAGGCCGTGTTTCCGGCGAGGTTCTGCACGACGGTCGTGCCGGAAGCGGCGCCGGTCAGCGAAACTGCGCCTCCCGTGTCGGCCGACATGCTCGAGCCGGCCGACGGATTGGAAGCGCACGCCGCCGCCAGCGTGCCGACTGCCGCGAGGAGGGCAATGCGATGGAACATGGAAGATCCCCTTATTGGTCTGCTGTGGCCAGAACTGGTCTGCGATTCAGATCGTGATGACGACTTTGCCTTTTGCGCGCCGTTCCGAAAGCTCCTTGATGGCTTCGGCCGCACGCTCAAGCGGATACCTGTTCGACACATGTGGCCGAATTTTGCCTTCCTGATACAGCCTGAACAGGTCGGCGAGGTTTTCCTGATGGCCTTTAGGGTCGCGCGCAACGAAAGCGCCCCAGAACACGCCCACGATCTGGCATGATTTCAAAAGCGTAAGGTTGAGCGGCAGTTTCGGGATGCCGGCCGGGAAGCCGATCACAAGGAAGCGGCCTTCCCAGTTCAGCGCCCGCACGGCCGGTTCGGCATAGTCGCCGCCGACGCCGTCATAGATCACGTCAACGCCGCCGCCGCCCAATTCCTTGATCTTGTCGGAGAACTCTTTCTGCTGCTCGCGGCTCAGCGGGTTTTCGGGATAGACGAGGCCCTTGTGAGCGCCCTTGGAGATGCAGAAGTCCACCTTCTCCTGGCTTGAGGCCGCCGCGATCACGGTCGCGCCCATCGCAACGCCCAGTTCGACAGCGGCGAGGCCAACGCCGCCTGCAGCGCCCAGCACCAGCAGCGTTTCGCCCGGCTTGATGTGGCCGCGATCCTTCAGCGCGTAGTGCGACGTTCCGTAGGTCATCAGGAAGGCAGCCGCTTCATCGAACGGCATGAAATCCGGAAGCGCGTTCATGCGGTTCGCCGCAATCAGGATTTCCTCGGCCATGCCGCCAGCGCCGGTCGAGCCGAACACCTTGTCGCCGACCTTGAACTGCGTGACGCCTTCGCCGACCGCCTTCACCACGCCCGAAATCTCGCCGCCCGGCGAGAAAGGACGTGCAGGTTTGTACTGGTACATATCCTGGATGATCAGGAAGTCGGGAAAGTTCACCCCGACTGCTTTCACCGTCACAACGATTTCACCCTTGCCCGGGGTGGGCGAGGGCACGTCCTCCAGCACCAGCGTATCGGGCAGGCCAGGGGCCTTGGAGAGGACGGCTTTCATCGATCTATGCTCCGGCAAGTTGTTGTTTGTGCCTTAGCGGAGCCATTCCGCGATGTCACCCCGCGCCCCTTTCAGAAGGCCCTATTTGCCTCATAAAGTGGGCTCTTGAGGCGTCCTGCGAGTTCTGAGTGAAAGCCGTCGTTTTGTCCGTCCTGCCTCTGGCGTTTGTCGCCGCCGCGTGCGGCGGGCCGAAGCCAGATTCAGTCGCCAGCGACACGACTGATGACCCGTCATGTACTGTCGAAACGCGCGACAGCGCCTGCCACCAGGAGACCAGTTTCGAGTTACGGCCGTTCAGTGCTGAGGCGTTGGAACAGGCACGGGCAACACCCATCGGCGGCGAAATCGAAGACGCCATAACTTTGTGTATGCGCGGCCGGGGCGGGTGGTGGGTGATTGCCGATCCCCGACTGGTTGATGGCGCCGTGCACGGAACGCATGTGCCCCATTCGGCCGAGGGTGGGGGAGAGATATCGCTACCCGCCAGCGAAATCAGCGCGCTTTTGATGCCAGTAAATCGCTACGTCACTGGGGCGGGCGATCCTCAGATCTACAACGAACATAGCTGCCCTTAGTGCGAGCGTTCCATGAAGCGCCAGTTGTGGCGCAATTCCGCGGGCACTTCAGCGCCGTCATAGACGGCACAGTCCCTGAAGCCGTCGACCTCGTACAACCCGTGGGCCGAGGCCATAAACGGCCCGGTATCCAGCCGCATGACCGGATATCCAAACGCATCGGAATCGGCGATCAGTCGCTTGACGATGATGGCGCCTAGTCCGCCACCACGCTGATCCGGCGCCACGAAGACGCGCTTCATTTCAGATACGCCATCCACCAGTTTCCGCAAGCCGCCCATGCCTGCCGGCTGACCGTTGCTGCGGACAATGTAGAACACGCCCTCAGGCGGCATCGCCCCGCAAAGCTTGTCGAGCGCAGAGGCGACATACGTCTCGATCGAGCCGCCGAGCAGGTCCGAAATCTCGATCCCAAAATCGCGGCGTATGCATGTCTCCATCCATGCGAAGTACTGGGTGTTGAGATCCAGCAGCGCTTCACGGTCGCGCTGGGCGTCTGCCGGCTCGAACGTGATTGTCATGCTGGCTTCCAGAATTGAAGATCGCCGTACAGGAAGTCCCACGGCACGCGCGCCTCGCCGAGAATGAAGTCGGTGAGATAGGGGATCGAGGCTTCGGCGCGCAGATCATTGCCGAGGATCACGACGCAGCGCTTCCCGCGCTCCAGGCAGGTGATCATGTTGCCGGTGGAATCGTTGTGTCCGCCGCGAACGAAGCCGCGACCCTGCGGCCCGTCGAACACGATTGGGCTCAGCGCGGCGTAAAGATCAGCACGTTGCTCAGCGGCGGGCAGCGGCTTCTGCGGCGTCGGGAATTGCGACTTCGTGGTGATGTGCAGCTGCGGCCGCAGGAAGTCTGCATACGCCGCCTTCGACAGCCGGTCGCCACGCACCAGCGCTGCCGTCAGTTTCGCCATATCTGCGATCGTTGAATCCATCGACCCCGCAACGCGCACGCGCCCACGCTCGTCATGCGGTTCAACCTTGCCGTCGATCATCCAGCCATCTGCCTCGCGGCCTTTGAAGTCGTCGCGCCACATCACGCTGGTGTCGGGCATACCCAGCGGATCGAACATGCGCTTTTGCATCTCGCGGCCGACATCGAGTCCGAGCCCCTTCTCCAGCACGAACTGAAGCAGGATGATCCCGTCGCCCGAATAGCCGTATTGCGTGCCCGGATCGAAATGGAAGCGCAGCTTCTCGTCCGGCTCGAGGAATCCGAAATTGGCAAAGCCCGATCCGTGGTTGAGCAGGATGCGCGGCGTCAGCTTCTTCCAGCGCTCATCGCCCGCCAGCCCGGCCCACGCCGCGTAAGCATCCGCAATCTTCTCGTCGGTGTAGGAGGGCAGGGGTTGCGGCAGGTAGTCTGCAATCGATTTGTCGAGATCGATGACGCCTTCATCCGCCAGCTGCGCCACCATATAGCCGAACGTCATCTTGGTCAGCGATGCCGCATACATGATGCTGTTGGTCTTGAGCGCGTCTCCGGCCGCGTTGCGCGCGCCATAGACGCTCACCTTCGTGACCTTGCCATCGTCGATCACAGCCAGTGCAAAGCCCTTCGCGCCGGTCGACGCCATCATGCGCTCAACCTGGGCATCAATCGTAGCCGATGGCGGCATGGGCGGCGTGGCCGCCGGTATCGCCGCACACCCCGACAGCAGCGCCACAGACATAGCCCCAAGCACGCGCTTCATCGACCACCCATCATCCACGCCAATATCAAAGGCACGCCATTCGCGCGCGATTGTTATCGCATGCCGCAAGGTTGGCCTAGCGCCACCCGCTTGCCGTCCGCAAACCGCTCTGCGACGCTCGTCTCAAGATCGCCCGCATCAGACGTGGCGACCAAGGGAGAGACGCTGATGTTCTCTAAGATGACACGCAGGCTGTTCGCCGCCGCAACGATCAGCGCTGGCCTCCTCGCCGCCTGCGCCACACAGCCGGAAACAACGCCCAGCCCCATCCCGGGCATCCACTTCCGCACGGTGGATTCCCACGGCGTGAAGCTCCGCGTCGCCGAAGCTGGCAAAGGCCCGCTGGTCATCCTCGTGCATGGCTTTCCGGAGAGCTGGTATTCCTGGCGCCACCAGATCCCCGCTCTGGCGGAGGCCGGCTATCACGTCGTCGCGCCAGACATGCGCGGCTATGGCAAGTCCGATCGTCCTGGCCCGGTGGAAGACTATGACATCAAGCATCTGACGGATGATCTCGTCTCCATCGTCGATGCGATGGGCGAGAAGACCGCGATTCTCGTCGGGCATGACTGGGGCGCGAACGTTTCGTGGAATGCGCTGCTGCTGCATCCGGATCGCTTCACCGCCTACGCCGCGATGAGCGTTCCCTATCGCGGCCGAAACCCCGACGTGCGCCCGATGGACGCTACGCGCGCGGCCTATGGCGAGAACTTCTGGTACACGGTCTATTTTCAAGAGCCGGGCGTCGCCGAGAAGGAGTTCGACGCGCAGCCGTATGAATTCCTGAGCCGCGCCTATCTGCTCTATGAAGGCCAGACGCCTACCGAGCCGCCGCAGATCACAGACCCGCGCCGCTCCGCCGGCGGCTGGATCCCGCGCATGGGCAAGGTGAAACAACTGCCCGCCTGGCTGCCGCAAAAGGACCTCGACTATTACGTCAGCGAGTTCAAAGAATCGGGCTTCCGGGGCGGCATCAACTATTACCGCAACTCGAACCGCAACTGGGAGATCACGCCCCAGCTCACCGGCGCGACCACCAATGCCCCCGTCATCTTCATCGCCGGCAAGGACGACCCGGTCATCCGCGGCGCGACGGTCGACAGCCTGACCACGATGATGAAGCCAACGGTCAAGGATCTGCGCGGCGTCACCGTTATCCCGGGCGCTGGACACTGGATCCAGCAGGAGAAGGCGGATGAGGTGAATGCGCTTCTGCTGCAATTCCTGAAGGGTTTGAAATAGCGCGCCCGTTGACATCGGGCTCGCAAAGCTTTTCACCGTCGCGTCATGAAACACCTGCGCGGCTATTTCGGCATCGGCGTTGAATCGCTGTCCAAGCCTATGAACCTTGGCGCTCTCCAGCGCACGGCGCATGCGTTCGGCGCAGCCTTCACCTTCACCGTCTCGCCCGCGCCGAAGATCCGCGTGCTCCACCACGCCGACACGTCGAAGTCAGACCTGCACGTGCCCTGGTATCTCTGGGATACGATCGACGACATGCAGATGCCGCGCGGCTGCCAGCTCGTCGGCATCGAACTGACGGATGATGCGGTCGACCTGCCGGCCTTCCGCCATCCGCTGCGCGCGGCCTATGTGATGGGCGGGGAGGCGAGAGACTTGTCGCCGGAGATGCAGGCGAAGTGCAGCTTCATCGTGAAGATCCCCACGCGCTTCTGCATCAACGTTTCGCTGGCCGGCGCTCTGGTGATGTACGACCGCACGCTCTCCATGGGCGGCTGGCCCGCACGCCCGGTTCATGCCGGCGGTTCGGATCAGGTCGAGTAGATATCGCCGCTGCGCATATGAATGCTGAGCGCGATCAGCGCCAGCCCCGTCGCCGCGCCCGCAGCCAGCACAACTGCAGCGGTTGCATCGCCCGGCTCGATCCCTGTCGCCAGCATCAGGATCAACACGCCACCCAGCGCCATCGCCACAAAAGTCCCCGCCGTGCGAATGCCGAAGGCGACTGCATTCAGGATCGACGCGCGATCATTCCACGCGCCGTAAAACCAGCGCCCGATCAGGAGTATGAGCCCGCCGGTCACGATCACCGGCATCGCCATGGAAGATGCGCCGCCCAGCGTATCCGCCGCATCCGGCAGCTTCAGATACCGCGCCAGGATCGCGAAGCCGACAATGATCATGCCTGCTGCCGCGCTCGCGCCGGTCACTACCAGACATGCGCCGGATATGCGCCGCCACATCATCGCTGAACTCCCATCTGCGTGCCCTTTTCGCGAGGGAGCAGTCGGGAAAGACAAAGCAGGGCAGGCGCCGTTGCGGGTTTACCTAGTATTTTCCTTTGAGCTCACTTCAGGGGCGTTTTTCGCGCCAGATTGAGCCAAAAACCCCTGAAAACAGTCGATTGCGTGAAATTCAACGGACCCGATTAAACCGATTTTCAACGCTGCGTGCCAGTTTGATGCGGAACAGGGAAGCCGCTTGAAGAGCCTCCCGGCAGTGATGGTGTGGTGACATGGCTAAGACTGTTCTGGTCGTCGATGACGATCCTACCCAACGTCGCCTCATGCAGGCTGCCGCAGAGAAGCAAGGCTTCCGCGCGCGTCTCGCCGAGAATGGTGAGAAAGCCCTCGAAGAAGCTTCCGACGCAAAGAACGGCGTCGATGTCGTGCTCCTCGATCTGGTCATGCCGGGTCTCTCGGGCATGGAAACGCTCGAGCGTCTCATGGAGCGCCGCCCCGACCTTCCCGTGATCGTGCTCACCGCCACCGGCGGCATCGACACGGTCGTGCAAGCCATGCGCGCCGGCGCCGTCGACTTCTTCGTGAAGCCGGCCTCGCCCGAACGTATCGCCATCTCCATTCGCAACGCGCTCAAACTGTCGGATCT
This sequence comes from Hyphomonadaceae bacterium, assembly GCA_965229115.1. Taxonomy (GTDB): domain Bacteria; phylum Pseudomonadota; class Alphaproteobacteria; order Caulobacterales; family Hyphomonadaceae; genus UBA7672. The sequence continues at coordinate 4,398,501 of CBDDIR010000003.1, forward strand.
TCGCGGCGAGGTGAAACGCCTCTCCAAGAAGAGCGAAGGCAAGATGGGCTTCGAAGACATGATCGCCGGCGCGCCTTCCATGCGCGGCGTCGTTCGTCTCGGCCAACGCGCGGCTGCCTCCTCGATCCCGATCCTCATCCTCGGTGAGAGCGGCGTCGGCAAGGAAGTCATCGCTCGCTGCATCCAGGGCGCATCCGATCGCGCCGGCAAGCCATTCATTTCGGTCAACTGCGGCGCCATTCCGGAAAACCTCGTCGAGTCGATCCTGTTCGGCCACGAGAAGGGCTCGTTCACGGGCGCTCACGAGAAGAAGCTCGGCAAGTTCGTCGAAGCTGACGGCGGCACGCTCTTCCTCGACGAAGTCGGCGAACTTCCGCTCGACATGCAGGTCAAGCTGCTCCGCGTCCTTCAGGAAGGCGAAGTCGATGCTGTCGGCTCGCGCCGTCCCACCAAGATCGATGTCCGCATCATCTCGGCCACCAACCGCGACCTCGCTACGCAGGTCAAGGAAGGCCGCTTCCGCGAAGACCTCTATTATCGCCTCAACGTGTTCCCCATCGAGATCCCGTCGCTGCGCGAGCGTCGCGAAGATCTCCCTGCGTTGGTCGACCATTTCGTCGGTCGCTTCAACGCGGAAGAGGGCAAGAACATCCCGGGTCTCTCGACCGAAGCCATGTCCATGATCCAGACCTATGACTGGCCGGGCAACGTCCGTCAGCTCGAGAACGCCGTGTTCCGCGCAGTCGTCCTCTCCGACGGCGGCCCGTTGAAGCTGGAAGACTTCCCGCAGATCGCCGGCCATGTCGGCAACCTGCCGGCTGCGTCGGGCGCTGTCACGCACATCGCCACGCCGGCGGCTGCGAACGACCAGCCTGACCAGCCCGTGCTGATCACTGACACCACCGGCGAACTCCGCACGCTCGAAGCCATCGAACGCGATCTCATCCAGTTCGCCATCGACCACTATTCGGGTCACATGTCGGAAGTCGCCCGCCGCCTCGGCATCGGCCGCTCGACGCTCTACCGCAAGGTCCGCGAGTACGACCTCAAGGTGCGCGACGGCGAAGACCTCGACCAGGTCGGCTGATAATTCCAGCTACCAGAAACACGAATGGCGAGCGGTTCATCCGCTCGCCATTTTTGTTTTTCGTCGCGGTAGGTTCAATCGCCCCAGTTCTCGTCCTCTGCGGCGATCTCAAGCAGCAGTTCGGCTCGCGTCTTCAGCAACGGCATCACAGACGTCGACAAAGTGAGCCCATGAATCTCGTCATCGTCCTTGTCAGTTGAAGCAATGGCCTGAAGCCAGCTCTCCGCTATGCGCTTCATTGCAAGCCTCGGATGTCGACAATCATCCGATGTGCAGTAGTCGGTTGGTAGATCACCCGAAATCACCCACCACCCGACTGAGCCGGGCCACTTGACGCTCTCAATCGCCCAGACCGCTACATAGGGAGACGTGTGCCAAGCAGGCCAGTCACCCACTTGTCCATGAACGATGCCCTCACGTTCCAGATAGCCGGTTACTCGCGCGCGCTGATCTGCGCACCACTGGTTGTCATCCGGCTGGTAGTCCGCGTCCTCGGCGCTCATGGCCGCCTGCCTTCCGCAATGAGCGTCCCCCTAATCCGCAACGTGGATCAGCATCTTCCCGCTGTTGCGGCCTTCGAACAGGCCGATCAGTCCTTCCGGCGCGCGCTCGAAGCCGTTCAGGATCGTCTCCTGGTATTTGATCTTTCCGCTCTTCAGCCAACCGGTCATGTCCGAGACGAACTGCGCATTGAGGTGCGCGAAATCTGTCGCGACAAACCCTTCCATGCGGATGCGCTTGTAGATCATGTTGAACAGGCCGGTCACGCCATCGCCGCCGCCATTGTAGGTCGAGATCATGCCACACACCGGAATGCGCCCATGCACATTCATGCGCGGCAGCGCGGCATCCAGATGCGCCCCACCAACGTTCTCGAAGTAAACGTCGATGCCCTTGGGCGTTGCCGCCTCGAGCGCTTTCGCCAGATCCTGCGTCTTGTAGTTGATGACGGCATCGAGGCCCGCTTCGTCGCGCAGCCACTGCGCCTTGTCGTCCGCGCCCGTCGTGCCGACGACATAGCAGCCCTTGAGCTTTGCGATCTGGGCCACGACAGAGCCCACCGCGCCGCCTGCGGTCGAGACGAACACCTGCTCGCCATCCTTCAGCTTGCCGATATCCAGCAGCCCGCCATACGCCGTGATGCCCGTGCCGCCGAGCGCGTGCATGTAAACCGACAGCGGCAGGGCAGGGTCACGCTCCAGCGGGGCTAGCCCCTGACCATTGCTCACGAACGTCTCACGGAAGCCCGCCCAGTGCTTCACCAGCTGGCCTTCCTTCAGTTTCGGATTGCGCGATTCAACAATCCGCCCAATCCCGCCGCCCAGCAGCGGCGCATCCAGCGCCTGATCCGCATTCAGCCGCGGCCGCATATACGGATCGACCGACATGATGAGGTTCTGGATCTTCACCTCGCCATCGCCCGTGGCCGCCACATCCACCGGCACAACCGCAAAGTCCGCCTGCACCGGCACGCCCTTCGGACGTCTCACCAGATGAATCTCACGGCTATCGGTCATCGCAGGCTCCTGAACGTAAAATGTTCGGAAGCATGGGACGAAATGGGGATGCGTGCAACGAAGTCAGCAGCCGCGAGAACTAGATGTCCTGCATGGCCAGCGGACTCAATGCCGCCTCGAGCTGGCTCAACCTGCCACTGGCAGTTTCCGGCGCAAACAAGATCGCGCTCAACCGTTCAGGCTTTAGTGTCGACGCCAGGACCACACCCCGCGGGTTGCGTGCCGTGGCGTGAGCGACGAGGAGCGACGCGAGCATTGTCGTGTCAGCGGGATCTATCCCCGCTTCATGCACTCGCGCCACGAGCGCTGGATCCGCCTGCAACGCCGCGAGAACTGGCCTGATGGCAGAATGCGTGATGATCAGATGATCGCCAGCGATTTCATAATCGCGAATCTGTCGGGCTAAGATGTCGCTCGGCCCCTGCACAATAGCCGGCTTCATGCGATCATCGCGCAATATCAACAAGGTCTCGTCATGCCGGGCTGCGATGCCGTGCGCGAGTATCTTGCCGTCCCTAACAAGCCGCCCGAGCGTCAGGTTCATTTCATCTGAAACGCAATCGGCAAGCGTGCACTCGTGCATCAGCAAGATGTCGAGATAATCCGTGCGCAGCGCCCGCAAGCTGGCCTCGACGCTCGACGTGATGTCCTTGGCCGAGAAGGCGCCTTTGCGTTCTGATGCGTTTGCATTGCGACCGATGAAGCTGCCCGCCTTGGCGGCGATACGCCGGCGGGTCTGCATGCTCCAGGGAATGATTCCGGCCTTGCTGGCGATTACAACCTCGTCGCGGTGGCCCGAGATAGCTTCGCCCAGAATATGCTCGGCCTGGCCATCGCCATAGAGCCTTGCTGTGTCGAAGTAACGGAATCCAGTTTCGAAAGCTTCGCGGATCAGGCGTTCGCGATCGCCGCGGTCGCCATAGAAAAGATCGCCTGTGCCGAAGCCGATCCGTGGTCGGCCATCGGCAAACGCCTTTGCGATGATGTCATGCGCTTCACGCATCAGCGCTGACTTTCGTCTGCATTGCGGCGATTGTACGTCCACTGACGGCGGCGCTTACGGCGCGCGCGGTCAGCGCCATCAGCGTGAGCGTGGGATTTGCCGTGCCTTGCGAAGGGAAGGCCGACGCGTCGGTCACATAAAGCCCGCGCGCGTCCCAGCATTCGTTGAACGGATCGAGCACGGAGTTTTCTGGCGCATTGCCCATGCGCGCCGTGCCGCATTCATGTATAGCCATCCCCGGCGGGGATGGACGAACGTTGACGCCGTCGAGTTTCACTTTCACTGCATCCGCGATCTCGCGAATGGCGTCCGCCTGACGGCCTGCGCGCGTCAGTTCGGCATCATTCGCAGCGCAGGCGATACGAAGCGTCGGGATGCCCCATCTATCCTTGCGGTTCATGTCCAGTTCGGCGCGATTATCCGCCCTCGGCGTCATCTCGGAGAAGGAGACCGCCTGGAAGAACGACGCTGCGCCCTGCGTCGACCGATACAGTTGTACGCCGTAGCCACGCTGGCCTTCGCCCACGTCGCCATCACGCTGATCAAAGCGAGGCAGGAAAACACTGCGACCGCTCTCGAGAACGACTTTGCCGCCGGGCAGCGGCTCACCGCGCCCGTGTCCGCTCATGACGATGTGATCCATCAGGTTTCGGCCCAATGCATCAGACGCTTTGCCGAGGTTCGACAGCATTAGAATGCGCGTCGATTCCAGCGTGGACGCACACAGAAACACTAGCGGCGCCGAAACTACGCGCGTTGTTCCCGTTGCATCATCAACGAAAGCAACGCCCGTAGCGCGGCCTTTGTCGGTTATGATCTCGCGCGCGATTGCTCCGCGCCGTAAATGCAGTCTACCGGTGGCTGCCGCCTGATCCAGCGCGTCCAACGGTTTCGCAAATCGCCCCATCACCTTGTTGGCCTTCGGCCAGCGCGCTGCGATCAGATCCATCAGATCCTGCTCAGCCTTAGTCGGCGCGATTGTATCGGCGATCTCGCTGTCGGGCGCTGCGGCGACGCCATCGCGTTGCCCGGAAAGTTTCAGTCGCCGTTCGACCTGCCCATACCAGTCGTCGAGCTCGCCTGGCTTGATCGGCCAGTCTGGGCTGAGACCGTCATTGGCCCGGAAGTCCGTTTGCGCCAGTCGGTAATACTGCCGGCCATGGCCGGGCACGATCATGCGGCCGCCAGGCTGGCGAACGCGGAACCAGGTAAATTCACTGCCTTCCGACGCATACGGATTGTCGCGATCATCCACGAACTGGGAAGGATCCATCTGCCAGGCAAAGCAGCGCGATTGCATGGGTTGGCGCAAAAGGCCCGCTGCGCGCAGCCCCTTCTGACCAAGACCGGAGATTGCGGCCGGAAGTGCGGCGAACATTTCGGGTGTAGCAATATTGCGCACCACGGTGCTGAGTGGCGAGGTGAACGGCCGCCGAGCGCCACCTGCAACGCCTGCATCGAGAACCAACGTCTTGAGGCCAGCCTCAGTCAGCAGCAGTGCAGCAAGTCCGCCAGCCGCGCCTGCGCCGACGACGATCGCATCGAAGCCACCGGCTTCGACGCGATCAAGCGTCGTAGCCTTGGCATTGGCAGCAAGGGCCGGCGAAAGAGACAAGGTCAGATGCCTTGGGTTAACGGCGCACAGTCGGTTAGCTGCAAGCCCTGTACCGCAGAGTACCCGCTCGGTCCTTAGTTAACATCCGCCAATTCAAACCGGATCGGCACGCGCACGCGTTGGCCGGGTTGGGCGGCGCCCTGTTTGACCAGGAACAGCTGCGAGACTTTCAGCGCCGCCGCGCCGAAGCCCCAGCCGGGCGTGCCTTCATTCTCGACTGTGCACGCCAGCGCTCGCGAGGCCTGCACGGTGCACAGCAGGATCACGCGGGCTTTCACGCCCTGGGTCAACGCCTCGCTGGGATAGGCGGCATAGAGCTGATCGGCCGTCGGCAGGCGCTCATAGAAGCCGGGTGCAATGATCTCGTCCGGCCCGGCGCGTTCGTACTCATAGTATTCGTCGTCGAACGTCTCGCAGCCCGCGGCGAGCATCGCCGCCATCATGCCCAGCACCAGCCCGATCCGCGGCATCGCTGTCTCCCTTGCAGGTCGTCCGGCGAAGATAGCCCGCGCCTGTGACGGCACAATGCTGACCGCGGCCCTGCAGGCCAAGCGCCCCCGCAATGCCGCTTCTCAGGGCAGAGCGGCAATTCAAACGCAAGCGGGCCGAAGGCGGGTTGCACCTTCGGCCCGAAATCTTTGCCGGTAGTTCCGTAAACCCTGGTCTAGGTCTTCGGAATGAGGCCTTCACGCTGGGCGCGTTTGCGAGCCAGTTTCCGCGCGCGGCGGACGGCTTCAGCCTTGCGGCGAGCCTTTGCTTCGGACGGCTTCTCGAAGGCGGTGCGGGCCTTCATTTCCCGGAAGATGCCTTCGCGTTGCATCTTCTTTTTCAGCGCCTTCAACGCCTGATCGACGTTGTTATCGCGGACCACGATCTGAACTATTGGAAACTCTCCATCGGTTTCCCGGACCGGCGCCGGGTGAAGTTTTCGAACGTCTGAAACGCCGAAACGGCCGCAAACGCTCCCTTTAAGGATACGCCCGGACCCCTCGACGGGTGATTTTTTCCTGGCCCCCAGTTACCGTGCAGGCACCCCAGTTGGTCAGGCGGCGGGTCGATATCATACGAAATCGGCCCTGCCTACTGCCCCCGGAGCCAGATTTGGCGCACAATAAGCCCCATGACAAAGCCGCAAGACGCCAACACTCAAGACCAGACAGAAACCGCCCCCAGCGATCAGTTCCGGGAGCGTCTGCTCGACGCCATGCTGGAAATCGCCGCTGAATCAGGGTGGACGATGGCCGCCATGGACCGGGCCGCCCAGAAGGCTGGCCTGTCAGAGGGGCAGGTCCTTCTCGCCACCCCCCACGGCGTCACCGATCTTCTGGACGCCCTTGGCCAGCGCGCAGCCAAGGCTGCGGGAGAGCGTCTGCGGGCCGACGACATTCCGGGTCTCAAAGTGCGCGAGCGGGTGCGGGCAGGGGTAAAGGGCTGGCTTGCCGCCCTACAGCCTCACAAGGCCGCCGTTAAGCGCGCGGGCGGCACGCCTGCCAATCTCTTCACCGGCCCCAAGGGTCTGTGGGCTGCTTCCGACGCGATCTGGTCTGCGCTGGGCGACAAGTCGACCGACTTCAACTGGTACACCAAACGCACCACGCTCTCGGCCGTGCTCGGCTCAACACTCGCCGCCTGGATGGGCACGGATGGCGAAGCCGAGATCGACGCCTTCCTCGATCGCCGCATCGAAAACGTCATGCAGTTCGAGAAGCTGAAAGGTCAGGTGAAAGACGCCATGGCCAAGGCGCCCAACCCGATGGACTTCTTCGGCCAACGCAAATGACCGAACGCACCTCCGAAGAACTCTACCGCCAGGAAGGCGACAACTTCCGCTCGATCCGCGTCACGCTCAGCGAGGATGGCGGGCTGATGCTCGATGCGCAGGACATGGGTCCGCTGGTCAAGCAGGTCTGGGGCGACAGCGACTACGAGTTCTGGTGCCGCATTCCGCCGGAGGGCGCAGCGAAGCTCGCCTACGTCCTCCTGAAGCAGCTCTACGCCAACCGTGAACAAGCCGTCGACGAACTCCGCAAGCTATGCGCGGCGGAGAATATCCCCCACGAGAACGGCAGCTACGCGTAAGCCATCAGAACGATCCCGATACTGTCAGCGTGTAGGTTGGCGAGACGTTGGTGAGGCGTTGGTATTCTCGCGATGAGAATACGCCGCCGGGGAAGCGGTTGGGGGTGAAGAAACGGCGGTCGAGGCGCTGTTCCTGGACGCCGAGATTGTCTCCAGCGAGACGCACGGTGACGCCGTCGAAATAGGTCGTCTCGACGAACAGGTCGAGATCGCCGGGGCCGTAGCTGAAGGTCTGTTCTTCATCGAGGCGGAAATACGGATACTCGCCAGCCGCCGAATAATCTCCCCCCCATGCTAGCTTCAGCTCAGGCAGATCCTGACGGAAGTCGATGTTCCAGTCATAGGTGCCGGCATCGTCGACGCGGCGTTGCTCTCCGGTGATTGGATCGGTGACGCGGCTGTCGCCCCAATTGCCGTTGAACTTCAGCTGCCCGCCTTTCACGCCGATATCGTCCAGCGGCAGCGTTGCTTCCAGCTTCAGGCCCCACATCTCGGCTTCGCCGATATTTCCTGATGCAGTGAACACGCATCCCGGGCCGTTGAAATTGCTTTGGCACGCGGCGCTGTTCGGCGCCGGACGGATGGGGATGAGGTCCTGCGAGTCGTCGATCTGGTTGTAGTTCACTGTCACGGCTACAGAGCCGCGCTGGCCGATGGATCGCTTCCATTGCAGGGCGGTGGCCCAAATCTGCTCCGGCTCCAGGTTGGGGTTGCCGATGTTTAGCTGGCCCTGCGTGAGCTGCACGTTGCTGGCGAACTGGCCGAAGTCGAGCTGCGCCACGCTGCGTTCGAAGGACAGGCGCAGCTGGTCTTCCTTGGTCGGCGTCCATGTGCCGACAACGTGCGGCTTGGGATATTCGAAGTCACGTTCCTGCTGCGCATCACCTGTCTGACGGATGGTCGAGATTTCGTAGTTGAAGCCTGCTTCGAGCGTCAGCTGCGGGTTCGCGCGCCAGGTTGAGTTGATGAAAGCCTCGTAGCGATCCTCCTCCACCTTTGTGGACGTGATAGGCAGGGCGCGGGTGGTGAACGGCCCGCCATTCACGCTGTCGAGAATGCTGCGCACCTGATCTCGATAGTTGTAGGCGCCTTCAAGGCCGGTCTCGACAGTCAGGTCGGCGCCCAGCTTTTGCGTCCACACCCCGCGCAGGACGTGTTCGCCGCGCTTGAGGTTGTTGTTCAGTCGCGTCGCGCCGATCTGCATGCCGGCCGGGTTGAAGGACTCGAACAGTTCCTTGGGCCGCCAGGTAATCAGCTGGTTCACGGCGACCAGCTTCAGCGAGCTCTCCGGCGAGAATTTGTGTTCCCAGTCGCCGCCGAGATCGAAGTGGCCGATGTCCTTCTCGACATAGTCATCCGTCTGCAGGCCGGTGAGGGCGCCTGTTGCATCGTAGTTGAATGAGCCGAACTTGCGCGAGAAGGCGCGGCCCATTGCGCGGCCGGTGATGCCGACCGTATCGCGTGCTGTGGGCGACCAGCTGATTGATCCGTTGAGCAGTAGTTCGTCCAGCACCTGGGCATTGAACTCATCGCGCGAACTTATCGGCGCGCCTGACGGGTTGGTCGTTTCGATGTCCAGCTCGGCGCGCGGGGTTGCGCGGAGTACGCGGGCGTTGAAGCGTGCAGTGAAATCACTGGCTTTCCAGTTGCGGGTTGCGCCCGCGAGCCAGCCGGCCTTGTTGGCGTTCAGGACGGCTTGGCCGGTGTAGGTCGTGCTTTCCTTGACTTGCTGCGATGGCTTCAGCACCACGTTGGCGAGTTCGGTATAGCCGCGTACATCGATATTGCCGGCTGCGGATGCACGGATCAGTTCGATGCGTTCGATATCGCGGGCAGGGATGCGGGCGAGTTCGTCGGATACGGCTGTCTTGCTGGTGGGTCGCTGGCCATCGATGAGGACGTTGCCTGCTGTCGCGCCGAAGCCGCGGACTGAGTCGCCATTGTCGATGAAGAAGCCCGGCAACTGCCGCACCATGTCCTGCGCCGTTACGGGGCTGAACTGGGCGAAGTAGGCTGGCTCGAACTTGCGGATGCCTTCGACGACGGGCGCGGGGGCTTCCTGGCCTATGGCGAGTGGCGCAATCACGCACGCCAGCATTCCTGCCGCTGCAGCCCGCGTCGACCAACCCATCCGTTTCCCCCGGATCATTATTATCTTTGCGCCGCACCTAGCGGGAACATTCAGCCGGGAATAAGGCCGCCACATTAACAATGGCCTCCCGGAAGCGGACGCGCTAACGGAGCCGCCATGATCCCACGCGAACTTATCGGCACGGCGAAAGTCCCGGGCGGTGTTGAGCTGAAGCTCATCCGCCATGGCGAGGATCATGTGATCATGGTCGATGCCAATGAACTGATGAGCAGCCGGCTTGGCGGATCGGAAGAGGCGTTGGCGGTGATGGCTTGCCAGCGTTTGAAGAAGGGCATTGCGCCGCGATTGCTGATCGGCGGCTATGGCATGGGCTTTACGTTGCGGGCTGCGCTGAAGGTAATTGGCGAGCAGGGCAAGGCGACGGTGGCGGAGCTGGTGCCGGAGATCATCGACTGGGCGAAGGGTCCGATGGCGAAGCTGACGGATGGGTGTCTGGATGATCCGCGGGTGGAGCTGATTCAGGGTGATGTGGCTGAAGCGATCAAGTCGGCCTCGAAGAAGTATGATGCGATTTTGCTCGACGTTGATAATGGGCCTTCGGGGCTGGTGAGGCCGGATAATAACAGCCTGTATTCGATGAACGGATTGGCGAAGGCGCGGGCGGCTTTGCGGCCGGGTGGGGTTCTCGCCATCTGGTCAGCGGCGCCGGACGAGCGGTTCACGAAGCGGCTGCGCGATGCGGGCTTCAAGGCCGAGATGGTGACCGTTCGAGCGCGGAGCAATGGCAAGGGTCCGCGCCATACGATCTGGTTTGCGACGTTCGCGTAGCTGCTCAGTTTCCGTCGCAACGCGAGAATCTCTGGCACTGGACTGACGCCAGACGTTCCACATTCTGCATCACGTGCCGCGGCATGGTGAAGTGCACCTTGGTCGCTTCCTTGGTCATCGCCTTGGAGGCTTCGCCGCGACCGACCATGAGCGCCGGATAGTAGCGGATGCCTTGATCGAGAAGGCCGACCTTCTGGTCCGGCTTACGGCCGAGGCCTGCTTCGCTGTAGCGGATGACACGTTCGTCGACGCGGATCGGGATCAGCAGTTCATACAGCCGATTTGGCCCGTAGCGTTCTTCGACGCCATTGTTCTTGATGACCGTGATGACAGTCTCCGCCGGCGTTGCACCGCCCGTGACCTTGCCGATGCGGACGGTGACGGTCGAGGGAAGGTTCAACTCGCCGCGGAATTTCGGATCGATCGAATAGATGATGACGGCGCAGGCATCATCGACGGTGTACTTATGCTGCGATCCGCAAGCCGTGTCGGCCTTCAGTCGCGCAAGGAAGGCCGGGATATCCTTGTTGCATCCGAGCGCCAGCTCGTGTTCGGCCAGCACATCCGGCAACGGGCAGGGCATGGTTGCCTGCGAAGCTTCCGTCATTGCTGTGGGTGGTGAAGGCCCGCGCTGAGGACCGTCAGCGCCAGCGGGAAGTGCAAGGCCGCACGCTGCGGCGAGAGCGAGAAGCGTCCGCGTACCGATCATAAGCAACCCCAATTTGCCAGACCTGCGATGAAAGGAAGCTAGTTCAAATCCGGACGGTTCAAAAGGCTTTACCGGCTTCGATCTCCAGACCGTGAGGGAAGGCTGAGACGTCCGCAGGCGATCTGACGCAATGACTTTCCGTATGGTCAGGTTCAAGAAATGCCGACCGAAAGGGCGTTCATGCGTATTCAGATTGGTTTCGCGCTCGCAGCGATTTTGGCGTCTCCGGCCTTCGCTCAGACAGCCTTCTCGCCGTCGCGCCTGGCTGACGGCCATCCCGACCTGCAGGGCTACTGGTCTTCGAACGCGGCCACCACACTGGAGCGGCCGGCGGGCATTGCCGGCCTGATCGTTGCCGATGAAGCGGTTGCGAAGCGGCTGATCGACGAGTCCAACGAAGGCGAGGGCAATGTTCGCGATCCGGAAGACGATCTCGAAATCCTGCACAGCACGCATCTGCTCGAGATCGATGGGCAGTTCCGGTCTTCGCTCGTTGTTGCGCCAGCGGATGGCAAGCTGCCGCTGACGGCTCTCGCGAAAACGGCGCGGCGGCAGGGCTCGCAATTCTATAAGGCGGGCTATGACAATCCGGAAGAGCGGCCGGTGGGCGAGCGTTGCATTGGCGGGCCGGGCGATCCGCCGTCGCTGTATCAGGGCGACCATTATCCCAACCACATCGTGCAGACGCCGGGCAGCATCGCGATTGCGACCGAGGCGGTTCATGGCGGGCGCATCATCGACATGACGGGGCATGCCCCGCCGCAGGCCGTGCGTTCGCGCGATGGCTACTCGGCCGGCCGCTGGGAGGGCGATACGCTGGTGGTGACTACGGATCACATCGCGGTCGACGATCCCCATGGCATCCAGATCCGTGGCGGCACGCCGGTGAGTGGCGGAAGCCGGATCATCGAGCGCTTCCAGCTGATCTCCGCTGACGCGATGCTGTATCGCTTCACGATCGAAGATCCGGCGCTCTACAGCTCGCCATGGATCGCGGAGACGATCCTGAAGCGGGGCAAGGGCCCGGTTTATGAGTTCGCCTGCCATGAAGCGAACTACGCGCTGGCCAACGTGCTGCTGGCGGCGCGCGTCAACCGCCAGACGGCGCGGAAGTAGGGGCGACAACCAGCCTCTGGAGCTCCGCCGCTGGAGGGTTAACTTGAGCCGTTTGGCTGTGTAAAATCCATATGATAAAAGCCCGCGTATTGGGGAAAGACGGACTGAGTTTTTATAGACTGAGTGGGAATGTCGGACGCGACTGACGAAGAAGCCCGGCTGCGGGCGTTGCAAGAAACCGGACTTCTGGATAGCGCGCCGGATTCGCGTTTTGATCGATTCACGCGGTTGGCGAGCGCTGTCACCGGCGCGCCCATCACCCTGATTTCGCTGATCGACGCGAACCGTCAATGGTTCAAATCCTGTATCGGGCTCGGCGCGAAGGAAACGCCGCGCGAGTATGCGTTCTGCGATCACGCCATTCGCCAGACCGGCCTGTTCGTCATTCCGGATGCCACCGCTGACGCCCGCTTTGCTGACAACCCGCTCGTCACAGGCGAGCCGCACATCCGGTTCTACGCCGGGGCGCCGCTGATCCTGTCGAACGGTTTTGCTATCGGCACGCTGTGCGTGATCGACACCGTGCCGCGCCACGACCTCAGCGATGCTCAACGCGAAAGCCTGATCGACCTGGCTCACCTTGTCGTGCGTGAGGTGGAAGCCGATGGCGAAGCCAAGAACCGCGAGACTGCGATCAGCGAGCTTCAGCATCGCATCAGCAACATGTTCGGCCAGATGGCCGGCCTGATGGCGCTGTCGGTTTCCGGCGAACAGACACGCGAGCAATACATCAACGACCTTCGGAGCCGCGTTGACTCGCTCAACGAACTCAACCGGCAGCTTGCCAAGCGCGACTGGGTGGCTGGCGACCTGCGCGAGCTGATCCTTGCGGCCATCCTGCCGATCATTGGCGGGCACAAGGATCGCCTCGAACTTTCCGGCGCTCATATGGACGTGAGCGCCAGGGCGGCGATGTCGATCTCGCTGGCGCTTTCCGAACTTGCGGTCAATTCGCTGAAGCATGGCGCGCTGGGGGGAGAGACGGGCAATATCTCGCTGACCTGGACGCACGTAGGCGACTTGTTCAGTCTGACATGGCGGGAAGCGGCCGATCGCGTGGCGCCGCCGCCAGCAGGTCGCAAGGGTTTCGGTTCCAGCCTTCTGACGCGGATCGTGCCGCGCGATCTTGGCGGCGAGGCGAGTTTGGTGATCGAGGATCGTCATCTGACCTATAATCTCCGGGCTCCGGTTGCGAGCCTGATCTAATCGAGCGTGGTTGGCTTTCGGACACGCGTCCGCGATCTCGCGGCAGCGCGAGGTTGGTCGCATCTGCGATGTGTGGGCGTTAGCTGGTGTCGGCGTGGAGGATCTGCGCGTGGCAGCGGCCGGGGAGGTTGAGGCGGCGGTGGGGCGTGTCGAGGTGGGCGGCGCGGCGGGGGATGCGGATGCGCGGCGTGGCGCTGCGGGCGAGGTGTGTTGTTGCTGCGCGTGAGCGGGCGAGGCGGCGGGCGGCGCTGGTGATGGCGCTGCGCGGGTCTTGGGTGATGCGTTCGAGGGCATCGAGGCGCGCGGCGAGATCGGGCGCGGGGATGAGCTTCTGCCATTCGTCGTGACGGCGGCGCCAGTCGTAGAGGCTGATGTCCAGGGCGTTGGGATCGTGCGGCGTGCGTTCGGGGCGGGCGCGTCTTGTGCGCTGGCGCTCGGGCGTAGGCGGCCTGTCTGCGGGATCGACGAACATGGCGTCCGGATCTTTGGTCGGGCGCCAGTCGGGATCGCGGCGCGAGGGGCGGACCCAGCGGTCGAGCGGGTTGAGCGGGCGCGGGCCCGTGATGGGCGGCGTTTGCGGTGTGGTGGCGTGCGAGGGCTGGCCGAGGCTGAGCAGCGGATCGGACGGGAAGGGGACGTGGCCGTAGCGTTTGATTGGTTGCGGCGGTGCTGGTTGCGCGAGTTGTGTGGGGATCGCGGGCGGCGCGGCGCCGGACGCGGCGAGGCGGAAGACGCGGAAGCCGGGGCGACGCGTTTCGGGTTGCTTGCGGGCGACGGGCGCGCGGGCGCAGGCGATGGTGCGCGGTGTGGGCAGAGTGAATTGGAGCGCGGCGGCGAAGATGAGACGGCGCACGGCGGCTTCGATGTTCATCAGCCAGATCGAGACCTTTGCTCCGCTCTCGCGGCTGATGCCGGTGGTGGGGAGGGCGGGGCGATCTATGGCTGTGACGAGCCACGCGATGAGGCCGCACGCTTCGCGCCACAGCTTGCGCAGGGCGGTCGGCATGTGATGCGGTTTTGGCGCGCGTGGGTTCATGGCGCGGAGTGTAGGCGGGGTGGGGAGGGGTGTGGGTTTGGTGGTGCGTTTCCTACAGGTAGGGGGTTGATGGGATTGGGGTTTGGGGTTGGGGAGGGTGGTGGATTCGGTGGAGTTTGGGGTGGGGCCGCGCGGTAGCTCTTCCCCCGCACAGCGGGGGAAGTACCCCGGAGGGGGGATGGGGGCGAGTTACGAGGGTGGTGTGCTTTGTCCTGGGTCCCGACTTTCGTCGGGATGAGCGGGACAGCGAGTGAGAGTCTCCTTGAGACCCGCCCCCATCCCGGCTTCGCCGTACTTCCCCCGTTTCACGGGGGAAGAGCTACGACCGCGGCTTCAGCTTGGTGATGTGGCCCATCTTGCGGCCGGTTACGGCGCGGCGTTTTCCGTAGAGGTGGAGTTTGGCGCCTTCGGTCAGGTGCTGTTCCCAGGCGTGGGCTTCTTCGCCGAGGAGGTTGAGCATTTCACCGTCGCTGTGGCGCGCGGGGTTGCCCAGGGGCCAGCCGCAGACGGCGCGGATGTGTTGTTCGAACTGGCCGGTGAAGCAGGCGTCCTGCGTCCAGTGACCGGAGTTGTGGACGCGGGGGGCGAACTCGTTGGCGAGGAGTTTGCCGTCTTTCGTCACGAAGAGTTCGAGGGCGAGGACGCCGACATAGTCGAGTTCGTCGGCGAGTTTCTTTGCGAGACGTTTGGCTTCCTCGAGGATTGCGGGCGAGAGCGACGAGGGGAAAGTCGATTTGCGCAGGATGCCGCCGGAGTGGTCGTTCTCGGGCGGATCGTAGGGGACGAATTCGCCGGTCGCCGAGCGCGCGGCGATGACGGAGATTTCGCGGTCGTGTTCGACCCAGGCTTCGAGGATCGCCATCTTGCCGCCGACTTCGGCCCAGGCGGGGTAGGGCTGGATCGCGCCCTTGAGGCGGACCTGGCCCTTGCCGTCATAGCCGGCGAAGCGGGACTTGAGCACGCCTGAGCCGCCGAGGCGGGAGAGCTCGGGCTGGATCTGGTCGGGGTGGTCGATGCGCGCGAAGTTGGCGGGCTCGATGCCGATGTCGCGGAAGAAGGATTTTTCGGCGAGGCGATCCTGGGCGCGCGAGAGCGTTTCGCCATTGGGGCGGACGGGGACGCCTTCGTCTTCGATGAGATCAACCGCGTCGACGGGGACGTTTTCAAACTCGATGGTGGCGACGGTGATGCTGGCGGCGAACTCGCGCAGGGCGTCGCGATCCTCGAACGGGGCGACCCAGGTTTTCTTCGCGACGCGCGAAGCGGGGCTGTCCTGTTCGGGCGTGAAGATGTGGACGTCGAGGCCGAGATCAGCAGCGGCGATGGCGAGCATGCGGCCGAGCTGTCCGCCGCCGAGAATGCCGATCGTATCGCCCGGCCGGGCGATCACGCCTGTGGCCTTTGGCTTTGTCATTTTACGTCTTCCACAGTGTCAGCGACTGCATCCGTCTGCGCCTTGCGGAAGGCGTCGAGGCGCTTGAGGAGAGCTTCGTCATTCCCGGCGAGGATCGAGGCGGCGAGGATGCCGGCGTTGGCTGCGCCCGCCTCGCCGATGGCCAGCGTGCCGACGGGGATGCCCTTCGGCATCTGCACGATCGAGAGCAGGCTATCCCAGCCCGACAGGGTCGAGGATTTCACTGGTACGCCGAGCACGGGGAGCGAGGTCATCGAGGCGACCATGCCGGGCAGGTGGGCGGCGCCGCCGGCCCCGGCGATGATGATCTTCAGTCCGCGGGTGCGGGCGGATTTGGCGTATTCGACCAGGCGATCGGGCGTGCGGTGGGCCGAAACCACCTTCGCTTCAAACGGTACGCCTAGTTCTGTGAGTATCTCGGCCGCCTTTGTCATGGTCGGCCAGTCGGACCGGCTGCCCATGACAATGCCCACTATTGGCCCGACAACAGCTTGTCCTGATGAGGATTTTGACGACGCGCTCATAAGGCTCTCCGCCCGGAAAGCCGGGTTCTACAAGGTTCCGCCTCATTTCCGCAACGGGACGGTAAAGGTTGGTTAATCAGGCAATAACACCCTTGAGTGAGATTGGCCGGATTAGACGGCCAGTTGCGTTCAGATTGTTCGCCCCATGAAGATTTTTTCGATCTTCGGCTCCAGAAGCCGCCCCGGCGATGTCGCGCCGGTCGAGAAGCCCGTGGATCTGGCCAGGCGCGTGGCGGATATCTTTGGCGTGCCGGAATACCAGCTGACGCCGCAGGTGCGGACCGCCTTCATGATGATGATCAATGAGGTGGATTCGCTGCGGCTGGATGTCGAGCAGCTGAAGCTGTCGCTGGCGGAGGCGGAGGCTTCTGCGGACCATGATGCGCTGGCGCCGGTTTATAACCGCCGGGCGTTCGTGCGCGAGGCGCAGCGCGTGGTCGCGATGGTGAAGCGGCACGAGGTCGAGGCGAGCCTGATCTATTTCGACCTGAACAATTTTAAAGCGATCAACGACGCGCATGGGCATGCGGCGGGGGACGCCGTGATCCGGTCGATCGGCGAGCTGCTGATCCGGCAGACGCGCGAGACGGATATTGTCGGGCGCATTGGCGGGGATGAGTTCGCGGTGGTGCTGACGCATATCGGCGCCGAGGCGGCGCAGGTGAAGGCCGAGGCGCTGGCGGCGGCGCTGTGCACCGAGAAGGTGCTGCATGAGGGCCAAGCGCACTATGTGTCGGCGGCGTTTGGCATTGCGCACATGACGGCGAGCGATACGGCTGAGATGGCGCTCGCGCGGGCGGATGAGGCTATGTACGCGGACAAGGCGCTGCACCGTCGGGCGCAGGCTTAGGCCTTCGACTTAGCGGCGACGGCCGCCGCCGCCGTAATAGCCGCGGCCGCCCCAGACTTTCTCGCCAATCGTGCAATCGGTCTTTTCGGTCGGCAGCTTGAGCTGGGCGCGCACGATGCCCGGTGCGTCGGCATACTGGATCGGCGCCATGTTCGGCTCGATGTCGAGGCTCGCGATCTCCATCACCAGCTTCTTGCGGATGGTGGAGGAGAGGTGGCGCAGGTCGAACACGGGCGCGATGAAGGCTGCGGCGCCGCCGATGACGCAGTGTTTGTAGTACCGGTCGAGATGGTCGATGTCGTAGAACTCGCGCGGCTTGTTGAGCATGATCGGCAGGCCGTTGATGACAATGCCGGCCTTCACCACCTCGTCGCGCGCTTCCTCGACCAGACGGCCGGCATTGTTGGCGCCGTCGCCCGAGACGTCGATCACCTGGCGGTGGGACGAGATGTTGTTGTTGAGGATGTAGTCCTTGGCGGCATAGAGGGCCGTCGAGATCGAGGTGCGCTGTTCGCCGAAGATCGGCTCCTTCTCGAGACGGTCAGCGAAATCGTGCGCGGCCTTGGCGCTGTCGATGATGGTCCATGGGATGGTGGGGATCGGGTCGAAGTCGCCCGCCCATTCCATGTACATGACGGCGATCTTGCCCTCGGGGCCGGACACCAGCGCGTTGATGACGTCCTTGTGGCGGAACGCCTCGACATAGCCGTTACGCTGGATGGTGTGCTCGTCGAAATCCATCGATTGCGAGATGTCGACGGCGAGGAGGAGTTCGAGGTCGACGCGGACGGCCTGGCCCTGCTGGGCGGTTACGGGCGCGGCAAGGCCGGCGACAGCGGCGATGGTGAGGGCGGCCAGCCCCCGGAAACTCGACTTGATGTTCATCACCCGCTCCGGTCCGAGAGGCCAGCTTGCAGGCCAAGGCCGCGGCAGGCAAGCTGGGGAACATCACGAACTCACGACCTTGCATGAAGACAGGGCGGCGTTCGGGTTGGGAGGAGACAGATGAAACTGCTGAACGCCGGCGCGTGCGCCGCTGTAATGTTTGCTGTTCATGTTGGGCCTGCTTCAGCGCAAGCGCCTTATGTTGCGCCCAAAGCCGCTGACGGCCATCCGGACCTTCAGGGCGTGTGGTCGACGGATTCGATCACCACGCTGGAACGGGCGGACCGCTACAAGACGCTGGTGATCCCGCCTGAGCAGGTCGAGACGCTGACCCGGGCGCACCCGCAAGTCGTGCGGCAGGCGACTGACGACAACCAGAAGACGAGCGACGGCCTGCTGAACGGCAAGGACCTGGCGCAGGGGCGGGGCTATAACGCGTTCTGGATCGACCCCGGCACGCGGTTCGGCGTGGTGAAGGGCGAGACGCGGACATCGTGGATCGTCGATCCGCCCAACGGGAAGATCCCATGGTCGGAGAAGGGGCGGAAGCTGGCGGCGGAGGGGCGCGCGAAGCTGGGCTATTCCGATCCGGAGGCGCGGCCGCTGGCTGACCGTTGCCTTGCAACCGGCGGGCGGACCGGGCCGCCGATGATCAACGGGCTGTACAACAACCACTACCAGATCGTGCAGACGAGCGACGCGGTGATGATCATGTCGGAGATGATCACCTGGGCGCGCATCATCCGGATGGACCAGCCGCATAGCCCGGCTGCGATCCACCCGCTGTTCGGCGACGCGGTGGGACAATGGGAGGGCGACACGCTGGTGGTGGAGACGACGGGCTTTGCGCCCGTGCGCGCGATGCAGGGCGTGCCGACAAACCTGTCGGAGAGCGCGAAGGTGACGGAGCGCTTCACGCGCGTGTCGGCTACGGACCTGCTGTATGAGTTCACCGTGGACGATCCGGTGTTCTACACCCAGCCGTGGAAGGGCGAGATCACCTGGCGCAGCGAGGGCGAGGCTGTTTACGAGTACGCCTGCCATGAGGGCAATTACGCGATGGAGGGCATCCTCAAGGGCGCGCGCGTGCGCGAGGCCAAGGGGTTGCCGCTGGAACAGGCGAATGAGGAGTAGGGTGGTGCGGTGAGCGCTTTGGCGCCACGGCGCTGGGTGTTGAGCTCTTCCCCCGTGAAACGGGGGAAGTACGGCGAAGCCGGGATGGGGGCGGGTTACGAGCGCTGGTGTTTGTTGCCCTGGCTCCCGGCTTTGGCCGGGATGAGCGGAACAATGAGCCTTCAATCCCCTTGAGACTCGCCCCCATCGTCTCGCGGCTTTGCCGCGATCCACTTCCCCCGCTTTGCGGGGGAAGAGCTTCGACAGCGGTGAGCGAGACTAGGTCCGATACTCGTCGTGGAATTTTACCCAGCTCATGATCTGCGGGCCTTCGTCGCGACCCTTCGGCGTCATGTCCAACACGTTGTACGTCCCGTTGTTGAGGTCGATGCCGCGCGAGAAGGTTGAGTAGGTGTGGTAGATTTCGCCGTCCTGGCCGCGGGCGAAGACGGAGTAGCCGGGGAGGTCGGGGTGGGGGAGTTTTGATTTCGTGTAGTTGTATTCGTTCGAAGGATCGGACGGATCGTCGAACGAGACGGCGAAGTCGTAATTGAAGCTGGTCTTGCCGGACGACACCCAGGGGAATTTCCAGCCGAGGCGTTTGGCCTGGCGTTGCAGCTTCTCCAGCGGCGCGCGCGAGATGGCGACGAAGCTGGTATCGCGCGCGTTGAGGTGCGGGATCTCGCCGTCGAAATGGTCGGCCCAGAATGAGCAGGACTTGCAGCCCCACTCGTTATCCGGCGCAAACATGAAGTGATAGACGACGAGCTGGCTGCGGCCGGCGAAGAGGTCGCTGAGGCTGACGGGGCCGGTGGGTGCGTCGAACACGTAATCCTTGTCGATCTTCACCCATGGCATTGAACGGCGGCGGGCGCTGAGCGCGTCACGCTGTTTCGTGAATTCCTTTTCGGCGGCGAGCAGTTTGCGGCGTTCGGCCAGCCAGTCTTCGCGTGTTGAAATGCGTCCCATCATTTTGCTCTCTCCTGTCATTCAACAAATAGGTTGATAGTCAACACAAGTGTTGATAGTCAAGCGGGGTGGCAAGAGGCGAGAGGCAAAATGATTTGCTGCCTTGTGACGATGGTGGCGGCTGGGAATGCGGCTGCAGCGGGCGGGGCAGGCTGGCGCCTGATGCGTGCACCCGGGCGCGTGACAGCGCTGGCGGCGGGCGCTGTCCTGTTGATCGCGGCTGTTCCCGGGATTGCGGTTGCGCCGGCGGTCGCCCAGCATGCCGGGCATTATGCGGCGCGGGCGGAGGCGAACCATCGCTCTGTGCTCGAGGAGCTTCTCGCGCAGCCGCTGTGTTCTGGTGAGGCGACACGATGACATTGGCGCTTGTGAAGGATGGCGGCGAGGCCGCGGCACAGGAGGAAGCATTGGATCGCGTGTTCTTCGCGCTGAGCGATCCTGTGCGGCGGCAGATATTGCGGCGGCTGGATGAAGGCCCGGCGCTTGTGTCGGAACTGGCTGCGCCGTTCGAGATGTCGCTGCAGGCGGTGTCGCGGCACATCCAGGTGCTGGTGCGCTCAGGCCTTGTGGCGCAGGAGCGGACGGGGCGGATTGCGCGCTGCAATCTGGATGCGGCGCCGCTCTATGACGCCGCGGTGTGGATCAACCACTATACGAAATACTGGCAGCAGTCGTTCGACGAGCTGGCCGCGTTTGTGAAGGCGTTGCCGCCTGCGGAGCCTGCAAAGGCGGCCGCGAAATCCAAAGCGAAAAAGCGCACCACGAAGAGGAAGAGCAGATGAGCCTTGGCTATGACAATCCGCGCGTGGTCGAGCTGCGCACGAAATTCCATGAGGCGCGGGCCGAGCTGCAGAAGGCGATCGCGGAGGACGCGCGCGGCGAGGTGAAGGATTATGTGTTCGGTACGCCGAAGGGTCCGGTGAAACTGTCGGAGCTGTTTGCGGGCAAGCGCGACCTGTTCGTGATCCATAATATGGGGCAGGGCTGCAACAGCTGCACGATGTGGGCGGATGGGTTCAACGGGCTGTATCCGCATATCGCGGATCGCGCATCGTTCGTGGTGGCGAGCCCGGAGGCGCCGGAAGTGCAGGCGGCGTTTGCTGCGTCGCGCGGCTGGGTTTTTCCGATGGTGAGCGGGCAGGGCAACACGTTCGCGGCGGACATGGGCTTCACCACTGCGTCGGGCAAGCCGATGCCGGGCGTGTCGGCTTTCCAGATGCAGGACGGGAAGATCGTTCGCGTGTCGGCGGGCAACTTCAACGACTCGGACGAGTTCTGCCCGGTCTGGCGGTTGCTGGATCTGTTGCCCGAGGGCGCGGACGGGTGGCGGCCGAAGAAGAGCTATGGGTGATCGTCATTCCCCAAAAGAAAATGCCGGGCAGCTGTGAAGCTGCCCGGCAGATAGCTGATCGTTTTGGGGAGGATCAGTTCTAGAACTTGACCGAGGCGCCGAGCTCGATCTGACGGAGGCGCGGGTCGCCATAGCCCGGGTAGTAACCCGTGCGCGTGGCCGACGGAGCGCCGCCTGCGTTGGTGTTCTGGGCCGGCATCGGATCCTCGTCGAAGAGGTTGAGGACCGACAGGCGGACCTGGAGGCCCGGGAAGGCTTCCGGCGTCCAGAGATAGTTGAAGTCCACCGTCCAGAGGTCGTTCGCGTCGAGGCCGAAGCGAGCGTAAACGTCGTCAGCCGTGTTGAGCAGGTTGTCCGGGCCGAGGCCGGTGCGCACTGCGGGGGTGTCGTCCGTGAAGCCCGACGTGAAGTTGGCGCGCAGGCCGAAGTTGTGCTCGTCCATCGAATAACGCAGCGAGTAGTTGCCGCGCCATTCCGGCATGATCGTGCCGGCCGTGCCGAGGTTGGCGAGGCCGAGACCGTCGAAGTTCGGAGCGTACTGGGCGATCACGCCCGGAACGCCGTAGCCTTTGACGTCATAGGTCGTGACCTGCGTGAACGACGCGCCGGCGATCAGGTCGCCCGGGCCGATCGGGTAGGTGTAGTCGATGTTGTAGTCGATGCCCGACGTGTCGAAGCCGCCCGTGTTCAGCGTGTACTGGTCGACGTTCGAGATCTGCGACGCGTTGGTCGTGCCTTGGGCGCACGGGCCGGTCGAGAAGTCGAAGAAGCCGATGAAGGCCGACGAGCAGTTGGCGAGCGTCGTTTGCGAGGGAGCGCCGGTGCCGAAGACTTCACGCAGGACGGTGCCGACAGCCGTGGAGGCGATCTCGCCGTCGATCGTGAACTTCCAGAAGTCGGCGCTGGCGCGCAGCTGGCCGCCGAGGACTTCCGGCGCGAAGATCACGCCGAAGTTCTGGCCCGTCGCGTCTTCCGGGGTGATGCCCGGGAGAGCCGTGACGGTGGTGTTGAGGCCGCGGAGCAGCGAGGAGATATAGACGGTATTCTGCTCGACGCCGCGGGTCGAGAGACCCGGGACCGGCGCCTGGAAGTTCGTCGAGTACGAACCGCGGAACGACAGCCAGTCGAACATGTCGTACTTGCCTGCGACCTTCCAGATGTCGCCCTGGATGTCGCCGAACTCTTCACGACGGCCGGCAATCTGGACGTTCAGGTTGTCGAGGATCGGGAGCTGGAGTTCGCCGAAGTAGGAGATCGTCTGGCGATCTTCGTATTGCGGGATCTGGCGATTGATGCCCGAGCCGAAGTACGGACCCGACTGGGCGATACAGGCGCCCTGGTTCGGGAACGTGGCCGGCAGGCCCTGGTCGCCATACGGGCAGTCGAGCTGAGCGATGCGGTTCAGCTCTTCGTCGCCGTTCTGCGGACCTTCGCGGTTTTCAGTCTGGCGCCATTGCGAGCCGAGCGCCCAGCCGATTTCGCCGCCCGGCAGTTGGAAGCCGGGGATGACGCCGGTGAAGGTGGCGTCGATGGTCAGCGCGCGGTTCTGGATCTCGAAGACGCGATCGCTGGTCATCCAGCGCAGAAGCGCAGCCGAGTTCTCGAAGCCGGCGCCGGCGTAGGACGGGTTGGCTGCGCCGTTGACGAAGCTGTTGGCGAAGGAGGAGGCGAACGGGTTGTAGTATTGGCAACCGTTCGTGCCCGGCGCCGTGTCCGACTGGATGCCGACCGTGCGGTCGTAGGCAGCGGCGCTGGAGTAGTCCGTCGCGACGCGGTCGATGGCTGCGCAACCGGCGCCGCCATAACCGTTCAGGGCGTCCTGCATGCGGGAGATGATCCAGTCCGGGCGCTGCGAGCGGTTGGTGTATTCGCTGTAAGTGCCCGAGTACTCGTAGGTCGTGCCTTCCGGCAGCCAGCCGAAGATGCCGTCCTTGGTGAAATCGCCACGGAGCGAGACCGAGCCGCCGAAGCGCTCGCGTTCCTGACGCTCGGTGCGGTGGCCGTCCTCGAACAGGTTGTTCGGGCCGAACATCAGCGGACGCCACTGGTTGTGCGTCAGCAGGTTCGCGGCGGCGACCGGAGCGAGGCCCGACAGAGCGCGGTTGGCGTTCAGGCGGTTGAAGAACTCGACGGCGTACGGGTTGGCGGCCGACGTGCCGGCGACGGCGCCGCCAGCGGTGTAGATGTTCTGCGTGTACGGAACCGTGAAGGCGCCGTTCGGGAACGCGGCGAAGGTGTTCGTCGCGGTCGCACGCTTGCCGCCGTTCGGCAGCGAGTTGCCCGTGTTGATGTTGGCGTTCGTCGTCTTCGCGTAGGACAGCTCGAAGTGGAATTCCTGCGTGTTCGAGAAGTCGGCGTTGTACTCGATGTGACCGCGCAGATATTCTTCTTCGTCGATCAGGTTGAAGTAGTTCGGCAGCGGGACGGCGCAGTCATTGGCGCTCGTGGCGGTCGCGGCGTTGTTCAGCGACGACACGATCTGGCCGCCGATGGCGCGGCACGAAGTCGGGGTGTAGTCGCGCAGCGCGGCGAGGCCGGTGGCGGCGGTGTAGTAGGAGCCCGGGTTCGAGTCGAACACGGTCCAGCCAGCGGGCTGCTGCTGGTAATCCATGGTCGAGAAGCTGCGGTCGGCCGAGCTCAGGGCGTAACGCTTGCCCCACGAACCGGCGACGAGCAGGTTGCCGGTGTCGGATTGTGCGCCCCAGAGGATGTCGACGGAGTCTTCACCGTCGGAGTCAGCGAAGAACTTCTTGCTGGCGGAGACTTCGAAGCCGTCAACGTCGCGGCGGGTGATGTAGTTGATGACGCCGCCGACGGCGCCGGCGCCGTAGGTCACCGACGCGCCGTCCTTCAGGACGTCGACGCGGCCGACGGCCATCATCGGCAGGGTGTTGATGTCGGCGCCGTTGACGCCGTCGCTCGAGGCGAAGCGCTTGCCGTTGAGCAGGACGAGCGTACGCGAAGCGCCGAGGCCGCGAAGGTTGACGTTGGCGAAGCCAGCCGAAGCGCCGGCGATGGCCGAGTCGGCTTCACCGAAGGATTCCGACGAGATCGACAGCGAGCGGAGGAATTCGGCGGCCGTCGGGGCGCCTTGCTGGGCCAGGTCTTCCAGCGAGAAGGTTTGAACCGGGAGGGGGGCGTCTTCCGAAGCGCCGCGGACGAGCGTGCCGGTGACGACAACGCGGTCGCCGCCGCCGGAAGCGGCCGAAGCGGGTTCCGGCTCCTGGATGGTGTCCACAGCGTCTGCAGGGGCTTCAACAGCGGCAGGCGCATCGGCCGGCGGTTGCGTGACTTCCTGAGCGAAAGCGGTCGAGCCGAACAGGCCAACGATAATCGCAGCGCTGGACGCGCCGCGGAGCGTGAGTCTCATAAGTTTTCCTCCCGATGTGGGCCTGTCCTAACGGCCCTCTCGCGCGCTTTATTCGCGGGTTGACCCTAGGGTCAACTTTAGTTTGCAAGCCGGTTGGCCGGTTTTTACGTCGCGGGCCGCTACGTAAAGTATGAGCCACGCTCGCGTTACCTAGCGTTATCTATCGGTGATAACGTAACCTACGTTACTCTTTAGGTTTTTTCCCTGAATTCAGAGTTGCCGTTACGGCAACTCAACGCGTCGCGAAACGTGTTACCAGCGCGCAAAGCCGCAATGTTGCCGTAAAGTCACGTAGGGGAAGGAAGTGCCCCGAGCGGGGCTCGCGCGCTTACGCCAGAGCGAAATCGACGAGCGCTTCGGCGTGAAGTTCGAGCGTGTCGTAGCCGGGCAGGCCCACTTCGGCGGGTGGGAACAGCATGCCAATCTCGGTGCAGGCGAAGATCACGCTGTCAGCCTCGCGCGCGGAGGAGCGGTCGATGATGGCGCGCACGGTTTCACGCGACCTCTCGGTGACGATGCCCTTGATGAGTTCGTCGTAGATGATGGCGTGCAGGGCTTCGCGGTCGGTGCGGTCGGGCGTCAGCGCGCCGATGCCTTTGTTGCCCAGATGGTCGATCATGAAGGGATCTTCCATCGTGTAGCGCGTGCCGAGCAGGAGAGGGCGCGAGCGCGCGTCGCTGCGAAGGGCCGTCACCAGCGTGTCGCCGATATGGATGATCGGCAGGCGGACGGAGGCCATCACCTGGGCCGCCACCTTGTGCATCGTGTTGGCGCCGATCGCGATGACGTCTGCGCCTGCGCGCTCAAGCGACTGGGCGGCGTTGGCGAGGATGGCACCGGCTTCCTTCCAGTTGCCCTCGGTCTGCAGCTTCGCGATGGGCGCGAAGTCCAGCGAGTTGAGGATGATCTGCGCGGAATGCGCGCCGCCGAGACGTTCGGCGACGTGGCTGTTGATGCGGTCGTAATAGAGCCGCGAGCTTTGCCAGCTCATGCCGCCGATGAGGCCGATGGTGCGCATATCGAGTTCCCGATCTGCGCGCGGGTTAGCACTGGGCGGGTAGCGGGTACAGTTAGCTGGTTTTCATGACGTCGACGCCGACCGACAGGGTCGAAGTCGCGCCAAAGCCTGTAAAAGCGCCCAGAATAGGGGTCAATTCGGCGCCGGTGGCGGCTGTGGCGACGGGGATGAGGTCGCCATCGTCGACCAGACCGTTGGTGGCGTCGAGCTCGATCCAGCCCATGGCGGGAATATAGACCTCGGCCCAGGCATGGGGCGAGGACGAGCCGGGAGCTGCGTTGGGCGTGAAGACATAGCCGGTGACGAAGCGTGCGGCGTAGCCGAGGCTGCGGGCGGCGGCCATCATCAGCTCGGCGAAGTCGCGGCAGGTGCCGGAGTGGAGCTGGAGCGTTTCGATGGGCGTCTGCAGGCCCTGCTCATAGCGGATGCGATAGTCGAACTCGTAGCGGATGCGGGCGGCGCATTCGAGCAGGCGCTCGTAGGGGCCCTTCTTCACGGTGGCAGCGCCGCTGCGGATCCAGTCGGTTGCGGCTTTGCCGGTGTCTGCGGGCTGTTCGATGTAGGGCGCGAGGATGCGGGCTTCCGTCGGCGAGTATTGCGTCTCACCCGTTTGGAGGAGGAGGCGGCGCTGGCTTTCCGAGCGGGGGAAGGTTTCGACCGAAAGCTCGCTGATGATGTCGAGCCGGGTGGTCGTGCCCTGGAAGTAGGCGACGGCGACGGAATTGCCGTAGAGGTCATTGCGCCAGACCACTTCCGCGTTGGGCGAGAGGGAGAGGGTGGAAGCTTGGACCTTCAGCTTGTGGTCGCCGCGGGGGCGCAGATAGAGCGAATGCGGCGACAGGCTTACCGGCGAGGAAAAGGCATAGGTCGTCGCGTGGCGGAGCTGGAAGGCGGGCATGGGCGCTCGTGAATCAGGGAATCGGCCAGCAACGTGCGCTGGAACCCGGGGTTCCATGGTTAGCACGGTTTGGCCGGGCCGGGCTGGCGTTTGCCTTGACCTTTTCCACACCCCGGCGTAGGGAACCGGCCTTCCGCGCAGAACCCGTTTCTGTGCTTTGACCGGCACGACCCTGTTTCCTGGTTTCAGGCAGACAGACGAGGCTGGCGAGGTCCCCCGCCCGGCGCGTTGCGCTCAGCGGGGTTCTCGTCGTTTGCCTTCTGGTTTGCTGTCGGTTCGAGCAGGGTTTGACCGCGGAAGAACAGGTCCCCATGTCGGATGGTCCGGCATGCAAAGGAATGGCGATGTTCGACGCGCTGACAGACAGGCTTGGGAAGGTATTCGACGGCCTCACGGGCCGCGGTGCGCTTTCCGAGAAGGACGTCAACGAGGCCCTGCGCGAGATCCGCGTGGCGCTGCTCGAGGCGGACGTCGCCCTGCCGGTCGTCAAGAAATTCATCGATGACGTTCGCCCGCAGGCGATTGGCGAGAACGTCATCAAGTCGATCAAGCCGGGCCAGCTGGTCATCAAGATCGTGCACGATGCACTGGTCGAGACGCTGGGCGGGGACGAAGAACAGCCGCCGCTGAAGATCGATAGCCCGCCCGCCGTGATCATGATGGCCGGCCTGCAGGGCTCGGGTAAGACCACCACCACCGGCAAGCTGGCCAAGCGCCTGAAGGACACCGAGCGCAAGAAGGTGCTCGTCGCCTCGCTCGACGTGCGCCGTCCGGCCGCGATGGAGCAGCTGCGGATTCTGGCGCAGCAGGTTGGCGTCGATGCGCTGCCGATCGTCGAGGGACAGCTGCCGCCGGATATTGCGCGGCGTGCGATCCAGGCGGCGAAGTTCGGCGGCTATGACGTGATCATCCTGGATACGGCGGGTCGCACGACGCTCGACGACCAGATGATGAACGAAGCGGCGCAGATCGCGGAGATCGCGAAGCCGCAGGAAACACTGCTGGTTGCTGACGCACTGACGGGTCAGGACGCGGTCGAGACGGCCAAGCGCTTCCATGAGCGCCTGCCGCTGACCGGTCTGGTGCTGACGCGTATGGATGGCGATGGCCGCGGCGGCGCAGCGCTGTCGATGCGCGCTGTCACCGGCCTGCCGATCCGCTTCATCGGCATGGGCGAGAAGGTCGACGGGCTCGACGTGTTCGATGCTCGCCGGATCGCCGGCCGTATTCTCGGGCAGGGCGACATTGTCAGCCTCGTCGAGAAGGCCAAGGCGGAGCTCGATCAGGCGGAAGCCGAGCGCGTCGCCAAGAAGATGGCCAAGGGCCAGTTCGATCTTGAGGACTATGCCGGTCAGCTGCGCCAGATGCAGCGCATGGGCGGCCTCGGCGGACTGATGGACCTGATGCCGGGCGTGAAGAACGCCAAGGCGCAGATGGCCGCTGCGGGCATTGATGACCGCGTGATGAAGCGCAAGGAAGCGATCATCATGTCGATGACGCCTCAGGAGCGTCGCAAGCCGGAAATTCTCGCAGCTTCGCGCAAGCGCCGTATCGCGGCCGGCGCGGGCGTGGACGTGGCCGAAGTGAACAAGGTGCTGAAAGAGCACCGCAATATGGCCGACATGATGAAGAAGCTCGGCAAGGGCGGCATGAAAGGTCTGGCAGGGATGCTGGGCGGCATGGGCGGCCAGCCGGGTCAGGGCCCGCAGATCAATCAGCAGCAGATCAACGCGCTGAAGAATCTTGGCGGCGGCGCGATGGGCGGCGGCATGGGCGGTCCGAAATTGCCGGGCCTTGGCGGCGGCGGTCTTCCGGGCCTGGGCGGAGGGGACAAGAAGAAATGAGCCTGTCTCCCGCTGACGAACTCAAACGCCTGCGCGCCTCGATCGACAATATCGATGCAGCCGTCGTGCACATGCTGGCCGAGCGCTTCAAGGCGACGAAGGCTGTGGGCGAGCTGAAGGCTGCCAATGCTCTGCCGCCGGCGGACAAGACGCGTGAGGCCGAGCAGATCGCGCGGCTGCGCAAGCTGGCCAATGACGCCGATCTCGATCCGGACTTCGCCGAAAAATTCCTCGCCTTCATCGTGACGGAAGTGATCCGCCATCACGAGAAACTGCAGGGCAAGGGCTGAGCCCGACCTGCTGAACCAGATCAACGCATACGAACACACCAACCAAACGACCAAACGAAAGAAGAGAGTTACACTATGTCCCTGAAAATCCGTCTTGCCCGTGGCGGCTCGAAGCATCGCCCGTACTACAACGTCGTCGTCGCCGACTCGCGCTTTGCCCGTGACGGCCGCTTCATCGAGAAGCTCGGCGCGTACAACCCGCTGCTCGGCAAGGAAGACGAGAAGCGCTTCTCGGTGAACCTCGAGAAAGCCGCTGAATGGCTCAAGAAGGGCGCGACCCCGACGGATCGCGTCGCCCGTTACCTGGCCAAGGCTGGCCTCGTGAAGTGGGAAGCCGGCAACAACCCGAACCGTGGCGAGCCGGGCGAAAAAGCCAAAGAGCGCGTCAAGGAGCGTGAAGAGCGCGAAGAAGCCCGTCGCGCAGCGGCTGAAGAAGCCAAGAACGCACCGGCTGAAGAAGCCGCCGCCGAGTAGTCGGTGGCAGGCGTCACCATCAGAGATGCGGCGCAGGCGGACGAGGATTTCATCCTCGCTCTCAACGCCGCATCGACGCCTGAAGTTGGCGAGATGGAAGCCCAGAACTACCGCGATATCGCCGCGCAGGCGTATCGCGTGCTGATCGCGGAAGCCGGCGGTGAACCCGCCGGCTTTCTCATTCTGCTGCTGCCCGGATCAGCCTATCCGAGCGACAATTACGGCTGGTTCGAGCAGCAGTTCGACCGGCATCTCTATATCGATCGCATCGCCATCTCTGAGCGCGCCAAGGGGCAGGGCGTTGGCCGTGCGCTTTACGAGGAAGCGCTGAAGTTGGCGGCGGAGCTGGGTCAGCTGCGGCTGACGGCTGAAGTGAATGAAGAGCCGCCGAACCCGCAGAGCATGGCTTTCCACGAGCGACTGGGCTTCCGGCATCTGCTGTCGCGCATGTCGGGCTCGGGCAAGGTCGTGGCCATGCTGGAGCGACCGCTTTGAGTGATAAGCCCAAGCTGATCGTCGTGGCGCAGATCGCCGGCGCGTTTGGCGTGAAGGGCGAGGCGCGTGTGCGCTCGTTCACGGACAATCCGGAAGACTGTTTTGCCTACGGGCCGCTGCTGGATGAAAGCGGCTCCGTGGTGATGACGCCGACGCGGCACCGGCCGCTGAGCGAGGGCTTTGGCGTCACCACGCAGGAAAAGCGCCAGCGCGAAGAGTGGGAAGCGATGCGCGGCACGCTGCTTCATGCGGCGCGCGAGGCGATGCCGGAAGCCGACGCGGAAGAGGGCGAGATCTATGTCGCCGACCTGATCGGCATGAGCGTGGTGCATGTGGACGGCGGCACGCTGGGCACGGTGAAGGCGGCGCATGATTTCGGCGCAGGCGACCTGATCGAAGTGCAGCCGGAAACGGGCGCGACTTTCCTGCTACCGTTCACCGAAGAGCTGTTCCCGGAGATCGACACCGCAGCGCGTGTGCTGCGTGCAGATCCCGACGACAGCTACCTGCCGGAAGACCTTCAGCGGCAGAAGTCTGACGGCCGCACGAACGTATAGTAGAGCGTTGAGGCTTTCTCGTTCGACTGGTGCAGGTTGCGCCGGATCGCGCCTTCGGCCCCCTGATTGCGCGGATAGGCGTAGAGCTGTTCCGACAGGTATTTCACCAGTTCCGGCGGCATGAGCGCGATGTTGCGCTTGGTGTCGAATTCCGTGTCGCGCCAGACCACCAGGCACGCGCCATTGGTCTTTGTCGGCGGGAAGGCCTCGGGCGGGATCGAGGCGTCCAGCACGCGGGTGCGTGGGAAGGCGGCGCGCATGTTTCCGGTGAGGTGGACGTCCGCGCCGACAATCGTGCCCTCGTCGAACCCGGCGCGCCGCAGCTCGGCCGCCCATTCCTTGACCGGCGTATAGGGGCGACAGCCGCCTTCGCGGCAGGTGGTGATCTCGAGTTGCCATTCGACGAAGCGGCCGCCGGCCACCAGCAGGGCGAAGGCGATCGCGACGCCGCCGAAGGCGCGGATGGCCACGGGGAAGTCGCCGCCACGCTTCACATGCAGGAACAGCCAGACCGGCGCCGTGAACAGGACCGGCATCATCCAGTGCGCCTTGAACGCCTGCACGCCCACGGGAACGCTGATCAGATAGGCCAGCGCCGCAAACAGCGTCGAGCGCATGAACAGGCTGCGCCAGGCATTCTCGTGCGGTTCCTCGTCCGTGTTCCGGCGCGGGAAGATCGGGTAGATGATCGGCAGCCACAGCGTCCAGAACAGCATCATCCAGAACAGCGAGAGCGGCAGGCTGAATTCCAGCAGCGCCCGGCCGAGCTGGGCGGCGGCGTTTCCGGCACGCTCGATCCAGCCGGAATCGATTTCCCAGGACGCGGCGTACTCGTTCAAGATCGTCTCGACCGAGCCGATATGGGTAGAGACCCAGATCGCGTACGGCGCATAGATCAGGCCCGCGATCAGCAGCGTGATGCCGATCCGCGGCAGGCTCATCGCATCGCGGAAGAAGGGCGACAGCATGATCGCGAGGATCAGGGTGATGGGGAAGACGATGAAGAGGTGATGCGTCAGCAGGCCGATGCCGATGGCGACGCCCAGATAGACCCAGTCGCGATAGCGTCGCCATGTGAGGATGCGCGTGATCGCGTGGAAACAGAGCGACAGGCAGGCCATCAGAGCGACGGCGCCGAGCAGGTCCTCGTGCATCGACCAGCCGACCTGGAAGGTGAGGGCCCAGGCCGCAATCGCGGCGGCGGATACGCCGGGCCGGATCAGAACGTTGCGCGCGGCGAGGTAGTAGAAGGTCAGCGCGATGAAGAGCAGGACGTATTTCAGGGCGAAGATGATCGCGGGCGACACCGTGCCGGTCATGGTCGCAAGCGCGTGCAGCCAGGATAGCAGGGGCGGCTGGCGGGCTTCGTAGCCAACCTGCAACGATTGCGACAGCAGCAGCTGGTCGGCTTCTTCCACCGTGAACACCGGCGCGATCGTCACGCGGATGACCCAGTGGATCAGGCAGAACAGGAAGATGGCGAAGATGATCGCCGACTTGTCCAGCCGCAGGAAAGACTCAAACAGGGGCGAGCCTTGCTCGCGCGGCGGCTTGCGGCGCGACGGCTTGGCCGCAGCGGTCCGGACCGACTTGGCGGCGGACTTGGCCGGCTTCTTTGACTGGTTGGGCTGCCGAACCGGCTGCTTCACGCGTCTAATTCCACTCAACTACGCCAAAGGCCGGGGCCAAAAACCGATGATACGGTCAGCGCGAACCGCGCGGATCGTTCCATTCGGCAGCGATGCCATAGCCCCCACGCCGCACAAGCCACATCATGCCGAAGAGGTCCACAAGCCCGGCGCCGAAACGACCCAGAAAGCCGTATTTGGAAACACCGTGCTGGCGCAGGCGGTCAGCGACCGGCTCCTCGCGCACATCCCAGCCAGCGCGTTTGACGAGCGCGGGCAGGAATCGGTGCATCGCCGCAAAGAAGGGCAGGTCCTGGAAAGCGCGGCGGCGGATCAGCTTGAAGCCGCAGCCTGTGTCAGTGGCATCATCGCGCAGGCAGAAGCGGCGGATGCCGTTGGCGACGCGCGACTGCAGCCATTTGAAGCCGCTATCGTTCCGGCTGGTGCGGCGGCCGCAGATGATGCCCAGCGCGGGGTTTTCGTCCTTGGCGGCGATCATATCCCAGAGACGGCGGGAATCGGCGGGATCGTTCTGGCCGTCGCCATCGAGCAACTGGACCCAGTCGCCGACGCAGCTGCGAAGGCCGGTCATCAGGGCGGCGGATTTCCCGCGGCGTTTGACATGGGTCAGAATCTTGATGCGGTCCGGGCTGGCGGAGCGGGCTGTGGCCAGTTCGGCGGCGGTGGTGTCGCTGGAGCAGTCGTTGACGCAGACGATCTCGTAATCGACGCCGTTCAGGGCGGTGTGAACCTCGTCGATCAGGGGCTGGATGTTGCCGGCCTCGTTGAAAAACGGGATCAGCACGCTGATCGCGCGGCGTGTCGCCTGGGGCAGCGTCTGGGTGGTCAGGTCAGATCCCAAGGCCACAGTCCCCATTGTTGGCGCGTCAGGCGCCGGAGCGGAAGGCGAGGAGGTCTAGCATATCCGCAGAGCGCCGGAAGGCGGGGCGGAAATCCCAACTGTCGCGGGTGGTTTTGCGGGGTGGCCCTGATTGCAAACTTCCAGCTGTGATTGCCCTTAGGACAGGACTGCCCTTGACGCGTGCGTCTGCTAGACTGTGTCAGGGCAGGCCGGAAGAAACTGGCCGCTTGAGGGTTCAGGAGACGCGCGATGGCCGATACGGCAACGGCGCCCGAAGTTACGAAGGCCGGCGCAGAGGCCTTCCGCAAGAACGGGCTTACGCGGGACGCACGGCGACCGGCGGCGTCCGAAATCGACCTGTCGAATTTCGACATCACCGACCCGGAATATTGGCGGCGTGGCGAGTTCTGGGACTATTTCGCCCGGATGCGAAAGGACGATCCGGTCAACTGGTGCCCGGATAGCCCGTATGGCCCGTACTGGAGCGTCACCACCTACAAGGACATTATGACAGTCGACACCTCGCACGGTGTCTTCTCGTCGGAAGGCGGCATTACGGTTGTCGACCAGGACGCTGACTTCCAGCTTCCGATGTTCATCGCGATGGACCCGCCCAAGCACGACCTGCAGCGCAAGACGGTGCAGTCGATCGTCGGGCCGGAGAACCTCAAGAGCTTCGAGACGCTGATCCGTTCGCGCACGGCGGAGATTTTCGACTCGCTGGATGTGAGCAAGCCGTTCGACTGGGTCGACAAGGTGTCGATCGAGCTGACGACCATGATGCTCGCGACGCTGTTCGACTTCCCGTTCGAGGATCGTCGCAAGCTGACGCGCTGGTCGGACGTGGCGACGGGCCGCAACAATCCGGACATTGTGACGAGCGAGGAACAATGGCGCGGCGAGCTGCTGGAATGCCTCGGCTATTTCACGCGGCTGTGGAATGAGCGCGTGAATGTGGACTCGAAGGGCGACCTGATCTCGATGCTCGCGCATGGCGAGCACACGCGGAACATGACGCCGCAGGAATATCTCGGCAACCTGCTGCTGCTCATCGTCGGCGGCAACGACACGACCCGCAATTCGATGACGGGCGGCGTCTATGCGATGATGAAGCAGTTCCCGGAACAGTGGGAGACGCTGAAGGCCAAGCCTGAGCTGCTGCAGTCGGCCGTGTCGGAAATCATCCGCTGGCAGACGCCGCTGGCGCATATGCGCCGCACGGCGCTGCAGGACTATGAGCTTGGCGGCAAGACGATCCGCAAGGGCGAGAAAGTGCTGATGTGGTATGTCTCGGGCAACCGCGACGAGACGCAGTACACGCGGCCTAACGATCTCTGGATCGAGCGGCCGATGGTGCGCCGTCACCTGTCGTTCGGCTTCGGCATTCACCGTTGCGTGGGCAACCGCCTGGCGGAGCTGCAGCTGCAGGTGCTGTGGGAGGAAATCCTCAAGCGCTTCGAGAAGATCGAAGTGCTTGAAGAGCCCGAGCTGCTGCCGAATTCCTTCGTGAAGGGCTACACGAAGATGATGGTGCGCGTGGTTCCGAAGGCCTGAGCCTTCGGAAACCAGACGTCTTCACCTCGTTAGCCGACCCAGACTTTCGGGCGCTTGCCGACCCACGGCTGCGCCGCTTCGATCTCGTAGGCGAGTTCGAGCAGCATTTTCTCCGAGCCATTGGCGCCGGAGAACTGCACGCCGATCGGCAGGCCGTTCGACGACCAGCCTAGCGGCAGGCTCATCGCCGGCGCGCCCGAGACGTTGTGGATCAGCGTGTAGCCGACCTGGTTGATCAGGCGCTCGCGCAGCGTGGCGAACGGCACGTCGCCGCGCAGATAGCCGAGGGGCGAGGGCGGGGAGCGGAAGACCGGCGAGATCACCACGTCGAAGCCCTTGATCCAGGTGTCGTACGCGCTTGCTGCTGCGAGCAGGCGCTGCTGCACCGCGCCGATCTCGGCAGGCGTCATCTTCTTGCCGTTCTCCGCCATCTGCAGCGAGAAGGGCTCGAACAGCGTGTCGTCCGGCGTCTTGTTGATCTCCTTGGACATCTCCGTGATGTCGTTCAGCGCGCCGAGCGACCAGAAGGCAAGGAAGTCGTCCATGAAGGTCTCGCCGGTCGGCCAGGTGGTCGTGCCGGTGATGATGTGGCCTTGGGCTTCCAGCAGTTTGGCGGTTGCGTTGATGACGGATGCGACTTCCGGATCAGCCTCGAAGCCCGCAAAGCCCTTGGTCAGCACGCCCACTTTCAGGCGCCTGGCGTTCTTGCCTGTCACCAGACCGATCGGCGCATAGACGGCCGCGCTGCCCGTTTGTTCGGTCGCCGCCGTCATCGCGGCGGTATCGCGCACCGTGTGCGAGACGACGCCCTGCACGGCGATATCCAGCGGTCGTGCGCCGGGGCGCTCGTGCACCAGTCGTCCGCGCGAAGGCTTCAGGCCCACAAGCCCGCAGTTTGCGGCCGGGAAGCGGATCGAGCCGCCGCCATCGTTCGCGTGCGCCATTGGCACAACGCCCGCAGCAACAGCTGCAGCTGCGCCGCCGGATGATCCCGCCGTCGAATAGCCCGTGTTCCAGGGATTGCGCGTCGGCGGGAAGCCGAGCGGTTCGGTCGTTGGCAGGTAGCCGCCCTCGGGCGCCGCCGACTTGCCGATGCAGACGATGCCCGTCGCGAAGGTGGCGTCGATGTAGGTGTCCTGCTTCGTCGCCGGCGGCCGGCCCGCCGTGGCGCGCGAACCCTGGCGCGTGATCGCGCCTTTCACACCGTTGAGGTCCTTGATGAGATACGGCACGCCGGCGAACGGGCCGGTCAGATTGGTCTTCGCGCGGGCGCGCGCCATCGCGTACGTGTCATTGACCATGAAGCCGATCTGCGGGTTTGCAGCCTCGCTGCGTTTGATCGCGGCTTCGGTGGCTTCAACGGCGGACATCTCGCCATTGCGGATCATCGACGCCATCGCGGTTGCATCGAGATCGCCGGCTGAATGTCCTTTGCCGCTTGGCATTGGCATGGGCGCACAGGCCGCGAGGCCCGTGCCGTAAACGGTCGCAAGGAGAGTCCGTCTTGTCAGGCGCATCGTATCCATCCCTAGTTTCTGTGTCGTCTTATCTGCGAATCAATCGCAGTTGACGCCGTCAGGCGCAAGCGGCGCCGCTAGGTCAGAGAAAAGGAATTGTGCGTGCTCGTGGATGACGTGCTGCGGCGCGTCACGCCAACAAGTCAGACTGGAATGATCAGGCAGGCCCGATCAGATCCCAGCCATTGCCGTAGAGATCTTCGAACACCGCGACTTTGCCATAGGCTTCGCTGCGCGGCGTCTCGCGGAAGTGCACGCCCTCGCTAAGCATGCGCGCGTGATCGCGATCGAAATCGTCGGTCTCGAGAAACAGGAAGACGCGACCGCCGGCTTGATTGCCGATCGCTTTCTCTTGCTCTGCGTTCGCGGCCTTCGCCAGCAGCAGCGCCGCGCCGCGCGTGCCCGGCGGTTCGACCACGACCCAGCGCTTGCCCTTACCCATGTCGATATCTTCAGCGAGCTCGAAGCCGAGGCAGCGCGTGAACCAGTCGATCGCTTCGTCATAGTCGCGAACGACGAGGGCAAGTTTTGCGATCTGCATCAGGCCACCATTCTCAAGACAGGCCGTGAATGGCGCCGTCGACATCGACCGACATGAGTTCAGCTGCGGGCGAGCGGGGCAGGCCGGGCATGGTCATCAGGTCGCCGCAGATCGCCACGATGAAGCCGGCGCCAGCCGAAAGCCGCACTTCGCGCACGTCGAGCACATGGCCTTCGGGGGCGCCGAGTTTCGTTGGGTCGGTCGAGAAGGAATATTGCGTCTTCGCGATGCAGACGGGCAGGCGACCAAAGCCCGCTTCTTCCCAGCGCTGCAGCTGCGCGATGATCTTCTGCGAGGCTTCGACGCGCTCGGCGCGATAGATACGCTTGGCCGTTGCCTCGATCTTGGCGAGCAGGGGAAGTTCGTCGCTGTAGAGCACGCGGAAATCCGACTGCTTCTTCTCCAGCGTCGCGATCACCGCGCGCGCCAGATCCTCTGCGCCGCGCCCGCCTTCGGCCCAGTGGCGGCACACGAACGCCTCTGCGCCCATGGCTTTCACGATGCCCTTTACAGTCTCGACTTCCGCTGGCGTGTCGCTGGTGAAGTGGTTCAGCGCGACGAGAACGGGAATGCCATAGCCGCGAAGGTTCTCGATATGACGCTGGATGTTCACGGCACCGCGCGTGAGCGCGTCAACATTCTCTGCGCCCAGATCAGCCTTCGCCACGCCACCGTTCATTTTCAGCGAGCGGATGGTCGCGACCAGCACGGCGGCCTTCGGCTTCAGTCCCGAAAGCCTGCACTTGATGTCGAAGAATTTCTGAGCGCCGAGGTCTGCGCCAAAGCCTGCCTCGGTGACGACAATGTCGCCAAGCTTCAGTGCAGCCCGCGTTGCGATCACCGAATTGCAGCCATGCGCGATGTTGGCGAACGGGCCGAGGTGAACGATCGCGGGCGTGTTCTCGATTGTCTGCACGAGGTTTGGCTGGATCGCGTCTTTCAGCAGGACGGCCATGGCGCCATCCGCCTTGATGTCGCCTGCCGTGATCGGCTTACGGTCGCGCGTCTCCGCCACGATGATGCGCGCCAGCCGTGCTTTCAGATCGGCGAGATCTTCGGCGAGGCAGAGGATTGCCATCACTTCGGATGCCACGGTGATGTCGAAGCCCGCTTCCGTCGGCGTGCCGTTCGCGACGCCGCCGAGGCCGGTGACGATGCCGCGCAGGCTGCGGTCGTTCACATCCAACGCACGACGCCAGCGGATGCGGCGCTGGTCGATGCCCAGCGCATTGCCCCAATGAATGTGGTTGTCGACCATCGCCGCGAGCAGGTTGTGTGCGGCGGTGATGGCGTGGAAGTCGCCGGTGAAGTGCAGGTTGATGTCGTCCATGGGCACGACCTGGCTATAGCCGCCGCCCGTCGCGCCACCCTTCTGGCCAAAGCACGGGCCCAGCGATGGCTCGCGCAGGGCGATCACCGTCTTCTTGCCGAGGCGTGTGAGGGCGTCGCCGAGCCCCACGGTCGTCGTGGTCTTTCCTTCGCCCGCAGGCGTCGGGTTCATCGCCGTCACCAGCACCAGATCGCCATCGGGACGATCCTTCAGCGATTTGAGATAACCGCCAGCGATCTTCGCTTTGGTATGGCCGTAGGGAATCAGCGCGTCGCCCGGAATGCCCAGTTTTTCGCCGATCGCCGCAATCGGCATCAGCGTTGCTGCCCGCGCAATATCGCCGTCACTATTCATGAAGACCCCTGCTGTCTGGGCCTGATCTAAGCGGGGGAGAGCGCCCCTGTCGACCTTTGGCAGTTCTTCCTGCACAGGGCTTATCATCCCGCCGCGTTTGCGCCGCAAAGCAGCGACCTACTTCAACCAGCGGGACTTATCGGGAGCCAGCCATGAAGCTTCGTCATCTTGTGCTTATTGCAGGCGTGCTTGCGCTGCCTGCAGCCTGCGCAACGACCGCGGGCGACGGGGCAAGCGTGAGCGCTGTGGCCAGCGACGCAACATTGCAGGAAACCGCCAGCCTCATGGCCTCCATCACCCAGCATGGCGATGGCGTCGATATCGCGGAGTCCTCCGCGCAACTCGATGCGCAGGTCGCGTCTGCTCCGAACGATCCCTATGTGCTGAAGCTGGCGGCTCTCTCGCGTGTGTCGCTGTCCGATAGCTCGCAGGACAGGGCAGAGCGCGTGAAGCTCCGCCACGACGCGCTGGCGCAATATGACAAGGCGATCAGCCTGACGAAACCCGATGCGCCGTCACGTATCGTGCGGCTGAACGGGCAGGAGACGGAGATTGATCTGAAGGATCTTCCCGACCTGCGCGCGCAGCTGTTCCACACGGTTCAAACGGATCGCTAGATCTCGCCCGCTTTCGCCATGCGCTGCAGTTCGCGGCCGATGACCATTTGCTGGATCTGCGTTGTGCCTTCGTAGAGGCGCAGGATGCGTACGTCGCGATAGAAGCGCTCGACAGCGTAGTCGGCAATATAGCCTGCGCCGCCATGCACCTGAACAGCGCGATCCGCCACGCGGCCGACCATTTCCGTGCACCACATCTTGGTCGCGGCTGCCAGAAGCGTCACTTTCTCCTTGGCGTCGTACTTCTTCACCGCATCGAGAACCATGGCGCGGCCGGCGGCGGCTTCTGCATAGCTCTCCGCGATCATGCCCATGACCAGCTGATGCTCGATGATCGGCTTGCCGAACTGCTTCCGCTCCGAGGCATAGCGCGTCATTTCCTCGACCAGGCGCTCGGCAATGCCGACGCTCAGCGCCGAGATGTGCAGGCGGCCGCGATCGAGCACGGACATCGCGACTTTCATGCCTTCGCCTTCTTCGCCGAGGCGCGAGGTGATCGGCACGCGCGCATTGTCGAACGTCACGTCGCAGACGTTTGCGCCCTGCTGGCCCATCTTCTTCTCGGGCTTGCCGATGGTGACGCCCGGCGTCGAGCGCTCGACGATGAAAGCGGACAGGCCTTTCGGCCCCGGCGTGTTGGCATCGGTGCGCGCCATCACGGTGAAGATGTGCGCCTTGTCGGCATTGGTGATGAAGCGCTTGGAGCCGTTGAGGACGTAGTGATTGCCATCGCGCACGGCCTTGGTTTTCACCGAGCCTGCGTCCGAGCCTGAATCCGGCTCGGTCAGCGCGAAGCTGGCGATTGCTTCACCGGTCGCCAGCTTGGGCAGCCATTCATTCTTCTGGTCGTTATTGCCGAACATCACGATGCCCTGGCTGCCGATGCCGACATTGGTGCCGAAGGTTGAACGGAAGGCAGGGGAGGTGCGACCCATTTCGAGGATCACCAGCGCCTCTTCTTCCATGGTGAGGCCAAGGCCGCCGAACTCTTCGGAGATCGACAGGCCGAACAGGCCGAGGTCCTTCATCTCCTGGACGATTTTCTCAGGTATGGCGTTGGTCTCGGAGACGAGCTGCTCGTTCGGGCGGCAAACCTCGTTGACAAAGCGCCGTACAGTCTCGATGAGCTGCTGCCGCGTTTCCAGATCGAGCGCCATGTCGTGTCTCCCGGTTGAGGGTTTTCCTCTCGCACACGCAGCACGATTTTATCAACAGCGCCGTCAACAGTTTCCACAGGCACGGGCCATTCTCTCCATACGGGATTTGTGAGAGCCTGTTTGTGTTCAGAGAGGAGACCGTCGCGGGTCAAGCAGCTGAATGTCCCCACTGGTAAGCCCGATTGGACGGGCGCTGAACACGGGGAGCAACGAGCACCGGAAGCGGCATCGCGCTCTGCAAGAGACGAAGTCGCACTCAGGCGGGATCCAAAACCGCTGGAGTCCTCGAGAGGGGATAGAAACGGACACGAGCGTGGTCTCAGCCGCGCGGAAACATGGAAGCGGGATGTGATGTCCCGGAGTCATGTGGACGCCGAACCAAGACGCTCAAGGCTCAGCTTCGCCGGATGGCGTCGAACGAGCGGTCCCTGATCAGGACTAGGCTGTGATGGCCGCAGCTCGAAGGACGAACTGGCGGACAACCATGGTGTCGCCCCGGCCCTGCGCAAGCAGCGGCCGGGGTCGCCGTTTCTGGGGCCGAGTCTCCGGCAACCACATCCCCAAAACAAAAACGCCCCGCATCTTGCGATGCGAGGCGTCTTGCTCAGGTCAACAAACGATCAGGGCGCAGCGCGGGCTGCGTTTTTCGGCGGGGCCGTGAACGAGGCCTGGATATTGGTCTTCGCCGTCAGAGGCGCGCCGATGTCGAGGTAGTTGTTGTTCGCTTCCGTATAGGCCGGCCATTCGATCAGGCCTGCAACACTCGGATTGCCGGTCTTGGCGAACTGCGCCCAGACGGTTGCCGCATCATCGGCCACCTTTGTGTCGCTCTCGTCCGTCGCCGGAACCTTGTTCGAGCAGCCGCCGCCGCCCGCGAGGTAAAGCGTCGTCGGCGAAGACAGGCCCAGCGGCACGGCGCCGAACACATAGGTCAGCTCAAGGCCGTGGAACGCGACGCAGCCTTTTTCCTCACGCCAGCCTTTCGGCAGTTGCGTGAAGTTATAGACCCAGGTGGGATTGCCTGCCTTCGAATGCAGGTTCGCCATCAGCGGCACGGAGGTCTGCAGCATCGCCTCGCCGGCGTTTGCGCCGACGATCAGCGGCACTTTCGCCTGTTTGCCCGTCTCGAAGATGGTCGAGATCGGCTCAGGGATCACATGGCCGTCGACCACAACACTGGCGCTGAAGCCGACTTCCTTCTTCG
The DNA here is from genome assembly GCA_965229115.1 of Hyphomonadaceae bacterium. Taxonomy (GTDB): domain Bacteria; phylum Pseudomonadota; class Alphaproteobacteria; order Caulobacterales; family Hyphomonadaceae; genus UBA7672. The sequence goes on from CBDDIR010000003.1 coordinate 4,439,605, forward strand.
CGCCCGCTTCGATCACCTTCTCCCACGGCAGCGCGCGCATCGCCGCCAGCGTGCCCGCATCTTCCTTGACGCCCAGCGCACCAGCCAACTTCTGGCCTGTGGCTTCGGCATCCTTCAGCAGCTTCACCCGTTCCGAAGACACCAGCGCCGAACCGCTCTCCACGATCGCGCGATCGAACAGGCCCGCCGCTTCCGGATAGGCCATTTGCGAGATCACCTTCGATCCGCCGCCGGACTCGCCAAAGATCGTCACGTTCTCCGGATCGCCGCCAAACGCCGCGATGTTGTCGCGGATCCATTCCAGCGACGCCTTCAGATCCATCGTGCCGTAATTGCCCGAGCCCTTGCCGCTCTCGGCCGAGAGAGCAGGGTGAGCCAGATAGCCCAGCGGCCCGAGCCGGCTGTTCACCGTCACAGTCACCACGCCTTTGTTCGGCAGCGTGGGGTGGTTGTACGTCGTGGACGAGCTGGTGCCCGTGGTCAGGCCGCCGCCGTGGAAGAACACCATCACAGGGCGTTTCTCGTCAGCCGACTTCGCCGCCGTCACCACGTTGAGATAGAGGCAGTCCTCGCTCAGCGCCGTGTTCATGCCCATCGTGCTTTCGCCCTGCGGGCAGCGGTTCGGCCATTGGGTTGCATCGCGCTCTCCCTGCCAGGCGGCGGCTGGCGCAGGCGCTTTCCAGCGCAGATCGCCGACCGGCGGCGCCGCATACGGAATAGCCTTATAGATGAAAGCTGTGACGCCGATGTCAGTCACGCTTGCGCCTTTGACGGCGCCAAGCTTGGTCTGCACGACTTCGCCGATGGCGGCTGGTGTTGTTGCTGCTGTTGTTTCAGTTGACGCGGGCGTTGGCGCTTCTGCGTTGCAGGCGGACAAAGCGAATACGGCGCCCAGTAAGGGCGTTGTGATCTTCATTGTTTCTCTCCCGGTAAAAGTCGTTTGCAGTCTTCTTATGGAAGCGAGCCTAGCGCGCCTAGGGAGCAGGCGGCAACTTACCGACTGGCCACGAAGGCCCCGGCAAGCCTGAAAACAAAAACGCCCCGCATCAAAAAGATGCGAGGCGTTCTTCTGGCCTGTGCGCCCGGGCTCTTTAGCGGCCCTACTTGATCTTGATCGTCGCCGTGCCCTGCGCGCCCGTCACTTCGAACGAGTCGCCGGATTTCTTGCCGGTCGGATACACGACGCACTCTTCCGCGGGCGAGAAGTTCGACGACGTGCACAGCTTGTCACCGTCAATGCGCCACTTGCCCGTCACCTGATCGTCCATCGCGGTGAACGTGCCATCCGGCTTGTAGGTCACTTCGATTTCCATGCCGCCGGCTTCCATCACCATGCCTTTGGTGGTCAGCACCTGCAGGGTCGATTGCGTTTGCGCAAACGCCGGAACGGCGAGGGCAGCGAGAGCAAGGCAAGCAATGATGCGTTTCATGTGAGGCGCGCCTCTACTTGTTGATCTTGATGGTGACTTCACCCAGCATCGGGTTAGTCACCTTGAACTCGTCGCCCGGTTTCTTGCCGGCCGGGTAGGCGATGCAGTTCTCGTTGCCGCCGCCCATTGCGCTGATCGTGCACAGCTTGTCGCCGTCGACGCGCCATTTGCCGGTCACTTCCTGGCCCATCGCGCTGGTCACATAGGTGCCGTCAGTCTTGTAGGTCATCGGCAGTTCCAGTTCCTGGCCCTGCATGTTCGCGTGCACGACCGTGCCCTTGGTCGTCACGTATTCCAGCGTGGTCTTGTCCTGCGCAAAAGCCGGCGCAGCGAGCACGACGGCTGCAGCCGCGAGAATCATTGCGTTCTTCATGGGGGAGGTCTCCGTCCTCTTGTTATTCGCCGCGAAGCCAACCCATCGCAGCGCCGGAAACCTACCAGTTTCTTTGGTCCGATCAACTGCGCGCGTACAGACGAACTGTCATTCGGGTCGCGCCATCGCGCCCACCCGCACACCCCACGGAATATCGCGCGGCGGTATCCGCGCAGGCGCTGCGTCGCGCGTAGTTCCCGCATCGAGCCGGCGCTGGAATGCACGCACTTCTCCGGGCGCCAGCACGCCGCCATCGCCAATCGCAACGGTCGAGAGCGGTAGCTCCAGCCGATCGACAAACGCCACCATCAACGCATCGACACGGCGCTCGACCGTTCCGGTATTTGCAATCGTGCCTGCGACATCAACGAACAGCCCGACTTCATCGCGGCCATAGTTCGCGTGCGAGACCGACACCGTCACATCGGGCACGCTCGTTCCCGCGCGCGCCAGCGCCTGCGCGCCAAGTCCACGCAGGCGTTGCAAGGCTCCCTGCTGCGCCGCCTTCGCGCTTGTCGTTTCGATGGCGCCGCGCACACGTGCCGCCTCCGCTGCCGACAGCGCCACCCAGGCTTCATCCGCTGCTTCCGCCAGACGGAACAGGTCGCGCCAGCCTATACGATCTGCAGCCTGCGCCGCGTCGCACTTGCGCAAGGCCTGGCAACGCCACGCCATCTCGGACTCGCGCCGGAAGAACAGCGTCATCTGGTTCAACTCGCCTGCCGTATAATCTCCTGCGAAGCGCGTGGCCTGCTCCACGGCTGGCGCTGCCACAGCTGCGCTCGCATCGAACCGTGCAGGATCGAAGAACTCGCAATCGCGCCGCGTGCGATAGAGGAAGGGCGGGGCGAAATGCACATAGACTTCAGCCGTGTTCGCGGGCGGGTTCAGGAACCGCACCTCGAAGCGTTGCTCCTCGCCGCCCTGCAGACGCTCAATCGGTATCAGCGAGGTCTGCCCCGCAATCGTGTAGTCCCACTCGTCGATTGCGCGCAGCGTCAGCGGCGGGATGTCAGCAACACTGGCGCCGGAATTGCGGATCGTGCCGGATACAGCCGTGACGCTGCGCCCATTCTCGCTGAATGTGAACGCGTCCGTGTCCAGCAGGGAGAGATTGCCGGATTTCGGCGCGGGCAGGTCGCTCTTCTTTTCGACGGGCACAACCATCCAGTTCAACACCGGCACGGGCAGCAGGTAGTTGATCACGGCGTCCTGCCGCGCCTTCTCGATTCCATCGAGCTGCTTGCCGGTGATCTTCTGCGCATCGAAGTCGAGCCGTGCCTGTTCGGCCTTCACGGTCGCTGCGTGCATGCGTCGGGCAGCTTCAACATTGTAGCCGCCCTTGATCGACCCGCAGATCAACGCCGCCGCTTGTTCGGATGAAAAGTTCGGCGCGCGTTGCGAGATTGTGCTGGCGCGGATCACCACACGATCCAGCGCCATTGAGCCATCGCCGGCTCCCGCCACATCCGTGCGAACAGGCTCGGCCGGCGCATCTGGCGTATCGGGCAAGGGCGCGATCGGCGCCGCCTCCAGCGCGGACGGATCAAGCGGGCGCGCAGCGATGGCCAGTTGGAAAGGCTCGGGCTTGGGCATGACGAAGCAGCTGCTCAGCGAAGCCGCGCCCAGCACCGATCCGATTGCAAGCGACACCCTTCTGCTCACGCGAGCTGCCTCCATGGCGAGGAGGATGCCCTGATTGGCGTCGCCTGTCGCCCGTCCCAGCCAGCGTTGGCCTAAGCAGCAGCAGGGGCGTCGACGCCCAGGTTGGCAGCCGGCCAGATCTCTGCCGCGGGTAGGACGGCGCGTGTCGGCCATATGCGCGGCGAGCAGATGTGGTTGGCGCCGTCCTGCGCCAGCCTGCGCGCATGTTCCAGATGCAGGTCGCCCTCGATGCCAACCGAAACGTTGTGATTATGCGCCAGCTCGATTGCGGCGCGCATCCGCGTGAACGCCTCGATCTTGTTGCCATGCAGGCTCAGCGCGCCGGGCGGCAGCGTGAAGCCGATGGCGGCAGGCTGGAGTTTCAGAACGGACGCCACATCCGGCTCGCTCCAGTGCATGCCGATCGCCACATGCGGAATGCGCGGCTTCAGGTTTCGCAGGATGTCCTGCAGGTAGATTCGCGGATAGCCCGGCTCGACGCAGCTCACCCGGATCACGCGATAGCGCGCGAGTGCGGGATCGAACGTCGAGATCACCGCCATCAGCCGCGCAAGGCTCTGCTGGTTGTTCAGGCTGGACACATGCACAGCAACGCCCACCAGCGCCTTGCGGCCGGTGGCGAACAGCTTCTTCATCGCCTCCTCGGAGGCCTTGAGTTTCATCTCGTCCATGTCGGTGTGACGATGGCTGGCGAGGTTCCAGTCCATCGGCGCGCCCGTCGCATCCAGCGGCGAGATGAAGAAGGTCGACAACGCGCCGCGCTTGGCGTCCCACACCGGCGTGAAGCCCATCGGAAATTCAGCGGGGGCAGGCGGCGGCGCGAGGTCGTGCGCCTCGGCGACCAGATCACCGTACGCCGTCGCGAAATCATCGACGCTCATCGACTGGTGCTTCGCCTCGAGCTGCACGTCGTCCATGTCGGGCGTGCCGAGGAAGAACGCGTTCAGTTCCTTCGAAAGCCGCTGGGCGGCCGCATCGGCCAGGAAGCCCGAGAAAGCGCCGAAGATCAGAAGGAAGCCTTCCGCGCTCGAGATCAGCACGTCCTCGGGCGCGACGCGCTTGGCGATGAACTGCCTGGCGATGTGGAAGACACGCTCGCGTTTCTCGTTCCAGCGCTCGGCATAGCCAAAGCGGATCGCCTCCAGTCCGATGAACTGGAACTGCGCGACGTCCAGCGTATTCCGGCCGTTTGCGAGACGGCGGATGCGCTCGGCGAGATTCGGCCCGCCTTCGCTGTCGAATTCAGCGTCCATGCACGTCATGCGGCAGTCTCCTGCCGACCCCTTCTCCGGGCTCCAGACTGCCAAAGCCGGGTAGCAGACCGATTAAATCGGTCGGGCGAATTGGGGCGATCAACCTGAAGCGGGTCGGGCTGCGTCGTCACGCCCCGCCAAATCGTGGATTTTCAAGGGATTCTTACCCCAGATGCCGCAGAAACAGCGGTTGAAGCTGTTACGCATCCCGCGTAGTTTCCGCGCGCTTTCCGGAGACTTGAATGTCCTATCGCCTGTTCGGCGCCGAGACCTCGGCCTATTCGACCAAGATGCGGTCCTATCTCAAGTACAAGGCTTTCGCCTTCGACTGGGTGCCGCGCACGTCGGAAACCGAGGATGAACTGAAACGTCTGTCGCGCTTCGGCACGCTGCCCGTTCTGGTGACGGCGTCGGGCTTTGCCGTCCACGACACCACCCCGATGATGGAAGCACTCGAGGCGGACAGCCCCGAACCCTCCGCCACGCCTGCCGATCCGGCGACCGCCTTCCTCGCCTGCGTGCTGGAAGAGTACGCCGACGTCTGGCTCGCCAAGGCTGCGTTCCACTATCGCTGGACCCGCAAGAGGGATCAGCGCCTCGCCGCCCAGCGTTCGATCGAGGAATACTATCCGACCGGAATCCCGGGCGACAAGAAAGCCACCGAAGAGCGCGCTATCGAAACGATGACTGGTCAGCTCAAGACCATGCAGCTCGAAGGCGAGCTCGGCTCGGCTGTCGAGAAGTCGTTCAAGAAGCTGATCAAGCTTCTCGACGAGCACCTCAAGAAACACCTCTTCATCTTTGGCGACCGCCCCTCGATCGCCGACTTCGCGATCGCTGGTCAGCTGATCCAGATGATGAAAGACCCGACCCCCGCCAAGATCATCGAGAAGGACGGAGAGTTCGTCGCCAAATGGTGCGAGTTCATGTCCGCGCCGACCGCGTCCGGCCCGTTCGCTGCGCTTGAGGACCTGAAGGAAACGCTCGCTCCGATCTTCGCGGATGATCTCGCCGCCTTCTTCCTGCCCTGGGCTGCCGAGAACCTCGAGAACTCGCTGTCGGGCAACGAGACGTTCGAAGTCACGCTCGGCAAGGATGCGATCACGCTTGCACCGCTGCGTTCCGCGGCCCGCTCGTTCCGCGAACTGCGCCGCAAGTTCGTGACCGGCCAGGCGATCGAAGCCCTCAAGGCCTTCACCGACGAGACCGGCTCGACCGCCTTCCTCCTGCGCCCGCAGCGTCAGGACCAGCGTCCGCAGCCCGTCCCCACTGATGCAGAAGATGCAGGCGCCGATGGCGAAGCCGCTGAAACGGCTGAAGCTGATACCGCCCAGCCGCGCGATGGCGAAGCTGGCGAGGGTGATGCCGCCCGCAAGCGCAAGCGCCGTCGTCGTCGTCGTGGCGGCCGCAATCGCGGCGAAGAGGGCACGACCGAAGCCGCCAACGGCAATGATGGCGACGACAGCTCTGACGAGTCATCCGCCGACGACGCAGCCTCGGACGATGATGCAGCGCCCGAGGTTCACGCCGAAGCCGCCGCCGCACCGGAAGCCGTTGCTGAAGCAGATGCTCCCGAAGCCGTCTCCGCTACCGAAGGCGACGAGGAAGTCCCGCCTCGCGACTGACGCACCGGAGAGCGCGCCATGCACGAGATCGAGGTTCTGCTAGCTTCGCCTGCGACGCTTGCGCTGCTGATTGCGAATATCGGGCTGTCCATCGCAGCCTTCGGTAATACGCAGCTAGTCGACCGCATGCTGTTCGACATGAACCGCATCCGCCGGTCGAAGGAATACTACCGGGGCATCACGTCCGGCTTCATTCATGGCGACCCGTTTCACCTGTTCATGAACATGCTCGCGCTCTACTTCATGGGGCCGTTCGTTGAATACGTCTCCGGCACGGTCGGCTTCCTGGTGATCTACTTCGCGTCACTGATCGGCGGTTCGCTGTGGACCTACATGGAGCACTTCCGCGACTCGAATTACCGCGCGCTCGGCGCATCGGGCGCTGTCTCAGGCGTGACGACAGCCGCGGCCGTCTTCGCGCCCTTCGCGCAGATCTACCTGTTCTTCGCGATACCGATGCCGCTCGGCCTCTTCGCCATCTGCTATATCGGCTACTCGGCGTGGGCCTCGCGCGCCAATGTTCGCGACGGCATCGGCCATGCGGCTCACCTTGGCGGCGCGCTCATGGGCATCGCGATCGTCTGCATCTTCTGGCCGCAATATCCGCAGCGCGCGCTCGAGCAGTTCATGGCTACGCTGCCCACTTCGCTTTAGGCGAAATCTCTCTAGCAGCGATCAAGAGCACAAAAGAAAAGCGGCGCATCTCCGGGGAGAAGATGCGCCGCTCTCGTTTGCGGGATCCAGGCCAGCCCCACCGGGGGGAGAGAAGGGCGGCCGGCTCACCAGCAGGTCATTGACCAGACATTCAGATCGTAATGCCCGGTCGCATTTTCAAGACCTCGTTAAGCAGCAGATGCAGAGCGGATCTTGGTCGCCGCGCCATCGATCACTTGCGTCGACGTCGCGTCACCGATCGCGATCTTGCGGGGCTTCATTGCCTCGGGAAGTTCGCGCTTCAGTTCGATGCGCAGCAGGCCGTTCTTCAGCGCCGCGCCGGTGACAACAACGTGATCGGCAAGCTGGAAGCGACGGATGAAGCCACGCTCCGCAATGCCGCGGTGCAGGAATTTCCGGCTCGCATCACCACCGTCTTTCTTGCCGACGACGATCAGCTGGCCTTCCTTCACTTCAAGGTCGAGGTCGCCTTCGGCAAAGCCCGCAACTGCGAGCTCGATCGAGTAGGCGTTCTCGTCTTCGATGGATTGTTCGATGTTGTAGGGCGGATAGCCCTGTGCGCCGTCAAGCCGTGCAGCAGTGTCGATCATGCTGGCCAACCGGTCAAAACCAACGACGGTGCGGTAAAGGGGGGAAAAGTCGAACGTGCTCATGGTCTGTCCTTGTTCAAGCAACAGGGCGGCCCCTTTTCGAGAACCACCGCTTTCATTTCGAAGACCTTTCGCGGCGTTGCCTCATGGCCAACGCCTCGGCCTCCAAGGCCCGCATGTGCAGCGCCTCGGCATTCGAGTTGGGAATGCACTCGGTGGTGGTCAAGTGATCCCGATTGGATAAAGTCACTTCCGAAAACGGGGCAGGAATACGCCCTGAAATCAGGCTTCTGCACACGGGACCCAACTGATGAAAACTGGCCAGATGCTCCTCGCCGCTGCCGCGTTCGCCCTGCTGGCGAGCTGTGGCGATAACAGCGCGGGAACTTCTGCGGCCGCGCCGGGGGCCGCCCCCACCGCTGAAAGTCCCCCGCCCGGGGGGCTTGAAGGCGCCGTTGCTGGCAAGTGGCGCACCGATGCGGAGAAGGCCCGCGATGCCTGGCGCCATCCGGTCGAAACGCTCACCTTCTTCGGTGTGAAGCCGACAGACACGGTCGTCGAAATCGCCCCCGGCGGCGGCTGGTACACGGCCATCCTTGGCCCCTGGCTCAAGTCCGGTGGCGGCAAGCTCTATGCGGCCCATGTCGATCCTGCGATGTCCGCCAACGCGAAGGCGCAAGTCGATGCCTATGCCGCGGCCTTCGTCGCGCATCCCGAAACCTATGGCGACATCACGCTCACGGTTGGCTCGCGCACCAGTCCCGGCCTCGCGCCCGATGGCACGGCGGACGCCGTGCTCACCTTCCGCAATGTCCACAACTGGATGGCCGGCGGTTACGCCGACAAGATCTTCGCTGATGCCTATCGCGCCCTGAAGCCCGGCGGCGTGCTCGGCGTCGAGGAGCATCGCCTCCCGTCCGCACGCGATCAGGATCTCACCGCCTCAACCGGCTACGTACTCGAAAGCTACGTCGTGCAGCTCGCGGAGAATGCCGGCTTCAAGTTCGAGGAAGCGTCGGAGATCAACGCCAATCCGAAGGACAATGCCGACCATCCGCTCGGCGTCTGGCAACTCCCGCCCAATCTGCGCGCGCCGCAACCGGGCACGCCTGAAGCCGAGGGCTATGACAAGGCAAAGTTCGAAGCGATCGGCGAAAGCGACCGCATGACGCTCCGCTTCCGCAAGCCTGCAGCGCCGGTTGCGCCTGCAGCTCCCGCTGATCCGGCCGCACCCGCTCCAGCAGCGCCACCCGCTCAGTAAGGGCCGTACAATGACCGCCGCCAAAGAGCGCACGCTGAAGCTCGCAGACGGCACAACCGTCTCCGCGCTCTGGCAGAAACCGAAAGATGCGAAAGCCGTGCTTGTGCTAGCTCACGGGGCAGGGGCCGGCATGACGCACAAGCATATGGCGGCCACCTCTGATGGCCTGGCGGAACGCGGCATCGCCACGCTCCGCTACAACTTCCCCTACATGGAACGCGGCTCCAAACGCCCGGACAATCCACCTGTCGCGCAAGCCGCTACGAGAGCTGCAATCACCGACGCCGCCAAACTCGCCGGTGATCTACCGCTCTTTGCGGGCGGCCGTTCCTTCGGCGCAAGAATGACCAGCCAGGCGCAATCCACCGACCCACTTACAAAAGTGAAGGGCCTCGTCTTCTTCGCGTTCCCGCTCCACCCGCCCGGCAAACCCGGCACAGACCGCGCCGATCACCTCGCTGCAGTCAAAGTGCCGATGCTCTTCCTGCAAGGAACAAACGACGAGTTCGCAGACCTCGATCTGCTGCAATCCACAGTGAAGAAGCTAGGCAAGCGCGGAAAGCTCGTGCTGGCCCAATACGCCGACCACTCCTTCCACGCTCCCGCCAAGTCCGGCCGCAAGGATCCCGAAGTCCTCGCCGAAATCCTGGACGCCGCGCACGACTGGATGCTGAAGCAATAGCGGCCGCTAGGGCCGCATCCCGAAACTGCGTGGGCCCGTCTTCAGCACACGATAGGCATGGTGCACGAAGTCCACCACCAGCGGACGCGTGTCGCGCGGATCGATGATCTCCTCGGCAATGAAGGCCTCCGCCGTCCGGAACGGCGAACGCATCGCCTCGAACTTGCGATAGAGCTCCTTCAGCTCCGCCTCCGGATCAGCCGAACCTTCAAGCTGCCGCTTGTAAGCCGCCTCGATCCCCCCAGCCATCGGCAAGCTCCCCCAATCTCCAGACGGCCAGCAATACCGCCACCGCGTCCGCGTCGGGTTGAACATCGCGCTTCCGGCAAGCCCATACGCCTTGCGGATCACCACAGGCAGGATCGGCGTCTGCACCTGATAGACCGCCGCCATCGCCCGCACGCCCTTGCGCGTCACGCCAGACTTTTCGTGCTTCACGCCCACCGCAAACCCGGGGCAGTCAACGAGGTGAATGATCGGCAGGTGGAACGTGTCCGCCAGATCGAGATGCCTCACGACCTTCTCGCAAGCATCCGCCGTCCACGCGCCATCGAGGAAGAACGGATCGCCCGCGAGGATCGCCACCGGATGCCCATCGATCCGGGCCAACCCCGTCACAACCTGCCGCCCCCACAGCGCGCCGATCTCGAAGAAGCTACCTTTATCGCAAACCGCCTCGATGATCTTTCGCGGCATATAGGGCGTCTTGCCGTCCTTCGGCACGATATCGAGCAGGAACTCCTCTTTGCGTTTCGGGTCATCGTCGCTCTTGATGACCGGCGGCAGCTCGTCCGAATTTGCAGGCATATAGGACAGGAACCGCCGCGCCTGCGCGAACGCTTCGTGCTCCGAGTTCACAACGTTATCGACAACGCCGTTCCGCCCGTTGATCTCCCAGCCGCCCAGTCCCTCCTTGTCGACATTCTCGCCGATCGCCTTCGCAACCGGCGGGCCCGCGACGAAGACCTGAGACAGTCCCTTCACCATCACCGAGAAATGGCTCGCCGCCACGCGCCCCGCGCCCAGCCCCGCGCAAGGCCCCAGCGCCAGCGACACCACCGGCGCGCGCTGCATGTTCGCCACCAGCCACTCCCACGCAGGCGTCGTGGGAATATAGGTCCGCGGGTTCTGCTCCATCGACTTCACCGAGCCGCCGCCGCCCGTGCCATCGATCATGCGAACGATCGGCATCCCGTATTCATTGGCCATCTGCTCGGCCATCAGCATCTTGCCCGCGATCGATGCATCCGATGCGCCGCCCCGCACCGTGAAATCGTCGCCCAGGATCACCGCCGGCCGGCCATCCAGCGTCGCCCGGCCAAACACCATGGTCGCCGGCAGGAACTCCGCAATCTGATCATCCGGCCCATAGCCGGCCTTGCCGGAAATCTTGCCGACCTCGTGGAAGCTCCCCGGATCAGCCAGGAACGCCACACGCTCACGTACGGTCAGCTTGCCCTGCGACCGCTGCCGCTCAACACGTTCCGAGCCGCCCATCTCCTCGGCCAGCCGCTCGCGCGCGCGCAGTTCTTCGATATGGCTTTTCCAGCTCATGGGGCCTCCCGCTTGAGAAACCCTAGCGGGATGACCAACTCTTCGCGAGGGGCAATTCGCCCTGAACTTTCAACTCAAGGGCCATGGTTGCACCCGGGCCCGCAACGCGCGAGAAAGGGCCAACCTTTTCTCCCAAGGAGCCCACCATGGATCTCAACGACGTCACCGCAAAAGTGCAGGCCGCCCTCGCTGGAGGCACGGGCTTCGACAAGAAGGTCAAGTTCGACTTCGGTTCAGTCGGCAAGCTGCTGATCGACGGCGTGGCCGGCAAAGCCACGAACGAAGATGGCCCGGCTGACGCCACGGTCACCGTCGGCTTCGACGACTTCATCAAGCTCGCCCAGGGCGCGCTCGACCCGACCATGGCTTTCATGCAGGGCAAGCTGAAAGTCGCCGGCGACATGGGCGTCGCGATGAAGCTCCAGTCGCTGTTCTCGAAGATCAAGTAAGCCGATGGGCGACGGCTCGCAGAGTCAGGCCGACCTTGTCCTCCTACCGGACAACCCGCCGCCGCAAGGCGCGGAAGTCATCTGGTACGAGGGCAGGGGCGGCCAACGCCTGCGACTGGTCTATGCGCCCGAGCCGAAGGACAATGGCGTCAAGACGCGTGGTCTCGCCATCGTCTGTCCGGGCCGCTCCGAATTCATCGAAAAGTATTTCGAGGTCGCACGCGATCTCCAGGATCGCGGCTTCGCCGTCGTGATCTTCGACTGGCCCGGTCAGGGCCTCTCACAACGTCCCCTGAAAAATCCGCTCGCGGGCCACATCAAGAGTTTCGACTGGTATGTCGACGCGCTGATGCGCGGCCTCGCAAAAGTCGAACGCCGCGCGCCGAAAACCTGGGTCGTCGTCGCGCATTCGATGGGCGGCGCCATCGCGATGAGGGCGCTGATGGAGCGCAAGCTCACGGTCGCAGCTGCCGCCTTTTCCGCGCCGATGTGGGGCATCCCGATCTGGTTCTTCCAGCGCTGGTATGGCCGGTCGATGCGTTTCTTCGGCGCCGGCGCGATGCAGGCGCGCCCGCCCCAACCTGATGAGACTTTCGAGAACAACCAGCTCACGCATTACGAGCCGCGCTGGCAACTCTTCCGTCGTCTGATCGAAGCCGAGCCCAAGCTGGCGCTCGGCGAGCCCACGATTGCATGGGTCGTCGCGTCGTTGAATGCCTTCCGCGATCTCTTCGCGCCCAACGCGGTCGCTCCGCTTCTGGACCTGCCGATCCTGGTCGCCATCGCGTCGGAAGAAACGATCGTGAAGAAGTCGGCCCAGCGCAAACTCGGCAACCGCCTCAAGTCGGCGAAGATCATCAACGTGCAGGGCGCTGGCCACGAAATCCTGATGGAAACCGACGAACGCCGCGACCAGTTCTGGAAAGCGTTCGAAGAGATGTGCAAACGCGCTCGCGTGTAGATTCACGCTGGTCCAAAGTTTGCGTCGCTACTTCGGGGGGAGCAGCAATCATGAAATCACGTGTCGTTCGCTTGCGGGCCAGCTCTGCGCTTGTTGCAGCGTCGACTTTTCTGGCCGCCTGCAGCACCGCCGAACCGAGCTGGGAAATCCCCATGCTGGATGTTCCGCCCTTCACCGTCGAAGATATCAACGCCGCGAGCATGGGCAGGCAGTTAGCGCGTGATGAAAATTGCGGTCGGCATGGATGCCCGCAGACCATTCCTTTGGACAAGGTTGAAGTGGCGTTTGAAATCACGAACACCGAAAAGCCGGGGCAGTTCAAGGTGTACTACCGGAACGATGAAAATCTCGACGGCCCGACCTTGTACGCGCGAATGTGGCGGCTAATGCAGGCCTTCTGCGACGTTGAACCAGCCACGCGAGACGTTGTCATCGTAACAAGCGGTCCACGGCCGAGTTTCATGGAGCGCGAGTTCAATTGCCGACGGCCGCCAACCAGCACGCAGGCCAACTAGGATCGGCGGGACGAGAACGCCGGCCTAGTGCAGCAGCGACGATTGCTCTTCAGCCGGCGCACGGTTTAGCAGGCGGGTCAGCGACGACGACAGCGTGCGGTTGGATTGGTTCAGGCGACGCTGGCGGAAGGTCTTGTTCTCGGGCCGCGTGAGAGCCCCGATCGAAGCAGCTTCGTCCTCGGCCGTATCTTCGCCGGCGAACACGTAGGCGGCAACGCCATCCTTCTCGGCGAACTGTTCCATGAGCTTCCGCGCGGTCTGCTCAGGCGTCGGTCCGGCCATGAGGCGGCGGGTCAGCCAGTATGCGCCGTAGATCAAGGCGCACGTGACGACGAGCCCAATCAGGCCCGCATAACCTGCGCTGGCGATCGTGGTGCCAAGCGAACGGAAGAAACTGACGGTTGCCGCCATGAGCGCTTCATTCTGGAAGGCAAAAACGCCGGCAACGCCGACCGCCACGCAGCCCAGCCGGATCGGCCATTTCCAGCGGCGCTCAACGTGCAGCTTGGTTTCTGCGCGGAACAGGTCCTGCCGAGCTTCCTTCAGCATTTCGTCGTGCTGACGGGCGAGGCTCAGCACCTCCACGACGAGCTGCGGCTCCAACGTAACGGGCAGAGTGCCTGCGCGCGGTCTCATGTGAACTCCCCGGCCTTCCTCCCTGCAGGGCGTTGGGCACAAGGCGCGACGCATCACAGGTCAATCGCAGAGAAAACTCGCGAAGCAGGCAGTTCGTTCCGAACCTGACGAAGACTTTTTGTATCAGTAGTTGGCGGGATCGAGCCCAAGCGCCTCAGCCAGCGAGAAGATCGCCTGGTTTTCCTGAGGCTCCAGCTTGCCGTCAGCCAGCAAGGCGGCCTGTGCGACCCGCATCAGCAAGGCCTTGTCAGCCGCGCTGGTAATCTCGGTGCGGATGGTCACCAGCGCCGTTCCAAAGCTCTGGGCTGCATGAACCTCGCGCGCAGCCTGCTCCCAGGCTTCCGCGATCTCCGTATGGCCAGAATGGTTGAGCTCCGGCTCCTTGTTCGCAAAGCTGGCGAAGTGCTGGGCCTCGATTGGCGACAGACGCCCATCGGAGAACGACACCATCGCGAAGGCGCGGGCGGCATTGAGAAGAACCGGGGTCATGGCTTACGTCCTGTTGCTGGTGGCCGAAAGCTAGAGGGCTGAGCGCCTCAGAGAGATCAACGCCTCATCGAGGATCTTGCGGTTCGATGCGGCCACAATTTGTCCGCCCAGCTGCGCCGGGTTTCCGCGCCAGTCGGTAACAACACCGCCCGCGCCCTCGATAACCGGGAAGAGGGCGGCGACGTCATGCGCCTTGAGCCCGCTCTCCGCCACCATGTCGATCGTGCCCGCCGCCAGGCGTGCGTACGCGTATGCATCAAGGCCATAGCGGGTCAGGCGCGCGGTTGCGCGGATATGCTCGAAGGCGCCGCGTTCAGGCGGGGTGAGGATGAAGGGGTCAGTCGTCGACAGCACGGCCTGCGTAAGTTGCGGGCAATCGCGCGTCTTGAGCCTGGTGCGTTGGCCCCGCGCGTCCATCCAGGCTTCATCGCCCACGCCGACATACCGTTCATCCATCCAGGGCTGGTCGATCACGCCGAGGATCGGGCGGCCTTCCTTCACGAGGCCGATCAGCACGCACCAGCTGGGCAGGCCGGCGACAAAGGCGCGGGTGCCGTCTATCGGATCGAGATACCAGGTGAGACCGGACGTGCCGGCCGTCGAACCGTATTCTTCTCCTTCGATCGCGTCGTCTGGTCGTTCGGCGGAAATGATCTCGCGCATAACGCGTTCGGACGCACGATCGGCTTCCGTGACCGGATCAAAACCGTTGGCGTCCTTGTTGATCGGATTGCTGGCTTCAGCCGAGCGGAAGATAGGAAGAATCGCCTCGCGCGCAGCGTCGGCGAGACGGGCGGCCAGAGGCAGAAGAGAGCGGGCGAGAGCGGGGTCCGGCATGGTCGGACCTTTGCCTCTCAAGCCCTGATCCTGCAAGACAAAGTCCTGAGGACCGCCTGTCGCCCGGCCGGAGTTTATCTCCTGGCCGGGCGCTTGGCGTAGGGGGGCTATTACTTACGAAGCAACTGATTCCGAGCCGCCATCACCCTCGAGGGCTTTGGCGAGGTCGAGCAGGCGACGACGCGGACGCTCGCCGAGGCGATAGTAAGCCCGCACGAGTTCCAGGGTTTCTTTCTGCGAGAGAATGTCACCCGACAGACGGTCAGCCTGGTCGTTGGCCGGAGCCTGTTTCCCGTCCGGCGCGAGGCCGTCGAAGAAGTAGTTGATGTTCACGTTCAGGGCGGTGCCGAGGCTGAAGAGCCGGCTCGCCGTGATGCGGTTCGCACCGCACTCATATTTCTGGATCTGTTGGAAACGAACTCCAACCTGACCAGCCAGGTCTTGCTGGGTCAGACCCAGCAGGCGGCGGCGGCGACGAAGCCGTTTGCCGACATAGATATCCACATCAGTGGCCATTACGCATACTCCCACTACGCCGGCCCGTACCAATCCGGAACCGTCAGGTAGGAGAGAGCAAGGCGCTTGCCACACGCTTGGCGTGTACTTTGTGCAACGCAGCAGAATGTGACTGTTTAATTACAGGGCGCCGCTGCCTTAGAACTCGCCAGCATATGCTTTTTCCCAGCAAACTGCGCAAATTCGACGCAGCGGCGGGATTCGGGGTTGAGCTTTTCGCACTGCAGCGTAAATTCAACTCGTGGCTCTTCGGAGCCGCTGCCCTTATGGGCGTTTCCTCCCTAAACCTTTGGCCGCGCTGGCATCCAGCGCGGCCTTCTTCTTTGTATTTTCAGCATTTAGTCCGACTTCGGCACGCGTATAGGCGCAAATCTCGCCTGCGATCTCGCTCATGTGGCGACGCAACGTCAGGAAGCCCTCATGGGGCTCGACATTGGCTTCATCCAGGTAAAGCCGGCGGCGGATTTCGATCTGCAGGGCGTGCCGGCCAAGCGACGGCTGGCCGTGAGCTAACGTGGCGTAACCCCCGGCATAGGGTGTGTTGCGGGCGGTGGTGTAGCCGCGGTCCCGGAACAGGCTTTCCACGAAGTCCGACAGGCCGTGGCAGCAGGATGCGCCAAAACGATCGCCGATAACGATGTCCGGCGCACGGGTCGTGTCCGCTTCGGTCGGCATGGAGTGGCAATCGATCAGCCAACCCTGGCCAAACATGGCCTGGGCACGCTTCAGCAGGGCCTCCAGCGCGCGGTGATAGGGCCTATAGACCTGCTCCATCCGCCGGTCGGCTTCCTCCCGGCGCAGCTTGCGGCGATAGATCGGCGTGCCGTTGTGCGCGACGCGGGGAATACAGCCGAGCCCGGCATCCACCCGCGGCGACCGCTGAGCGTACCAGGACGGGGACGGGTCCTCGAACATGTGCGGATCCATCTCGGATTCCGCCCGGTTGAGATCGACATATCCCCGCGCGACCAGACCGCAGATCACAGGCGAGCCTGACTCATGAACATCGGTCAGCAGGCGGTCGACATAGGCGTCCTCGATCCGGCGCAGATCCAGCGTGGATGCGGCGCAGGTTTCCAAAAACCCCTTTGGATAAAGGCGTCCGGAGTGAGGGGAGGCGAAAACCGCAGGCGAAACGATCGAAACTGGCTCGTCGATGGAAAAGGAAAACCCCGTCCGTTCCGCATCTGGGGAACGGGTTTTCGGGTCGGAGGACGCCGGATCGGAGAAGATCATCAGCCCGGGAAACATTCCGCCCATATTTTCGGACGTTGCGTCAGGGTCAAGCTGTTGTTCATACCTGCTTTACCGCGACGCATCACAAATCGTACGATTCACCTGCTGGTCGAAGGTCGAGGATGGGTATGGCCAAGATTCTCCTGGCGGAAGACGATGACAGCCTTCGCGGCTTCCTCGTAAACGCGCTCAAGCGTGCTGGTCACGTCGTGAAGGACTTCGACGAGGGCCGCACGGCGCTCAAGGCGCTCGAACGCGAAGTGTTCGACCTGCTTCTGACCGACATCGTCATGCCGGGTCTGGATGGGATCGAACTCGCCCGCCGCGGGGCAGAACTCGACCCCGCCATGAAGATCGTTTTCATCACCGGCTTTGCTGGCGTCGCCCTGTCTGCAGGCGGCCCGACCCCGGCTGGCGCGAAAGTCCTGTCCAAGCCTTTCCACCTGCGCGAGCTGGTGGACGAGGTCGAGCGGGTGATGGCGGCTTAACAGTCGGCTGGAGGGGCGCTGTTTCGTCGCCCCGTTTCCTTGCGATTCACAGCATTGACGACAAGGGTCCTAGGAGGCATTACACGCCCCTCGCCCGGCAGGGCGTAGGTCTAAAGGCTGGTTCGGGCGGTTAGCTCAGCGGTAGAGCACTACCTTGACATGGTAGGGGTCACAGGTTCGATCCCTGTACCGCCCACCAGCCTTTTCGAAACCCGCCCAATAACTTATTGGTGCCCGCCCGCCGGCTTAGCGGTGAGCCCCGCGTCTCAGGTACCAAATAGGTACCCGAGAGTGAGATTTCGGCTGCTGGCGACCGTTCAGATTAAATCTCGGAAACACGGCACCGTACAAAATCTTCAACGCTACATATCCCGTCTTGTGAACCCGACACTCGCCGGGTTGAGCTCAACGCTCCTTCGAAATGATCAACTGGCGGTCGCACGCCCGAAGGAGATTGCGGATGCACTACGACGATCATCTGACCACGGACGAAGTTGCCGAGGTTTTGGGCATCACGAAAGACAAGCTGGCTGGAATGCGCAGGCCGCGTGTCCATAAGAAGTATATCTGGGACCGGGCTGCACGTCAGACAGTCGTAGTGGAGCTGTTCGAACATCATGGCCCGCGTTGGATCAAAGTGTCTGGACGCATCCTTTATCCGACCGATGGATTGAATGCCTTCCTCAATGATCCCGCGCAGCACCAAACGGCGACACGTGAGCAACAACGTGATCGCTTTCGAGCGCTAATGGATCGGAAAGAGTGCACTGGATCGGTGCGTTTGGACCAGTTGTAAAACGAACAACGAAATCAATGGTCCGAGGACGTGGATCAACCGTCCGTTTTTATGTACGCGCGAAACGCGTTGAGTTATAAGGTTCGTATCGAGCGCACCTCGGGAGTGCACCCCGTAGTGCTCGATGTCCGCGGCGACTTTACAAGCCGCGTTTGTGCAACAGGGTCTCCGGAGACGGGACCGCGAATTTTTCATCATGAACCCGATCTCTGAGACGCCTCCATTTGAGGAAGTCTCTGATGTTTGTCTGCTACGACGTTCACGAGTGTTCCCGCTCGTTGGGCGTGTCCACATCTACGCTCGCGAGATGGCGAGTGACCGGCGAAGGGCCGACCTTTCACAAGATCGGTCGGCGGGTGATGTATCAAGTTGTCGAGGTGGAGGGCTGGGTACAGCGCCATGCGTTTAGTTCCACGAGCCAGTACCAGCGTGGGACGACACCATGATTGGCCAGAAACTGAAAGGTGCCTACCTCGACTGGTTCAACCGAGTAAAGCCAGAGGTGGCGTTTACGGGAACCGCCAAGCAAGGACGTTCGTCGCTGTTAGGGCATCCGCAGCTTGTCTCCGTCGAAGCGCTTTCGATCAACACGGCGTTGGTGATGGAAAGAGTGTCCCGCGATCTTCTCGGACGGCGAGCAGTGCGACAAGGCGAACGATTGCGGTACTGCGGATGTGTTGAGGGAGATCCGAGAACAGATAAACGGATGCACGTTCATCTGGCTGTGTCTGGAATTCCGCAGGGCTCGATGTGGGACTCAGTGGTCGACGCACTTGAGTCTCGATGGCGCGCCAGTCACTGGGGCTACAAGGAGGTAGCTGCGACACCGCTTCAGCCAGACGACGGCGTACGGTGGTGCAGATACATGCTGAAGGAGTTTGATGGCAACAAAACCGAAAGGTGGTTCGCCAACTTCTAGATAGATACACAAATGGCGAGGACTCGGCTCTAGCGGTAACGAGGTCCCAGGGGTCCAATCCTCGCCGGTCGGCTTTCCAGCAGGGCTTCGTGATCGGCCCCCACCGAGTGGTCCAAGTCGATTGTTAGTTCATTGCTCGCTCTGATGCTAGCCGGAGCATGGCTGGCGGAGCGCTTGCGCGACGCGGAGCCGGCCATGCTCCGGCTAGCGTCGGCATGAAGACCTCCGGGGCCGGGGCGCGATATCCAAGCGATGCATGAGGACGCACGGCGTTGAAGTGACGACGCCAGCTCTCGATCACGACACGGGCTTCAGCGAGTGAGTAGAAGATCTCGCCATTGAGAAGTTCATCGCGCAATCGCGCATTGAAGGACTCGACGAAGCCGTTCTCCCACGGACTGCCGGGCGCGATGTAGGCGGTCCTGGCGCCTACTGCCGCGATCCACTCCTGCACTGCCTGGGCGATAAATTCGGGCCCGTTGTCTGAACGAACATGTTCGGGCACGCCACGCGTGATGAAGAGATCAGACAACACGTCGATGACGTCGATCGACTTCAGCTTTCGTTCGATGCGGATGGCGATGCATTCATGCGTGAACTCATCGACGACATTGAGCATCCGGTACTTCCTCCCCTCATGGGTGCGGTCTTCGACGAAGTCGTAAGACCAGACATGGTTGCGGCGCTCCGCCCGGAGGCGGATGCACGATCCATCGCTGAGCCATAAACGGCTGCGTTTTGGCTGTTTCTGAGGAACCTTCAGTCCCTCCTGCCGCCAGATCCGCTCGACCCGCTTGTCGTTCACGACCCAGCCCGCCGTGGATCGCAGCAGGGCTGCGATCTTCCGGTAGCCATAGCGGCCGTACTGCCTGGCCAGCTCGACAATGTCGGCGGTCAGTCGTTCCTCGTCGTCATGGCCCCGCGGCCGCTTGCGCTGCGTGGAGCGATGTTGTCCGAGCACACGGCAGACCCGGCGCTCGGACAGTCTCAGCTCCGACCTGACATGGTCGATGCAGGCGCGGCGACGCGCGGGGCTCAGAAGTTTCCCTTGGCGGCTTCCGACAGGATCAGCTTGTCCAGCGTCAGATCCGACACCGCCTTGCGCAGCCGCTGGTTCTCCAGCTCAAGATCCTTCATGCGCTTGACCTGATCGGTCTTCAGGCCGCCAAACTCAGATCGCCATCGATAGTAGGTGACGTCCGTGACCCCGATCGACCGCACCGCATCGGTCACTGACTGGCCCTGCGAGACCAGCACATCAACCTGCCGGAGCTTCGCAACAATCTCCTCCGGCTTGTAACGCTTCCTTGCCATCCACCTACTCCATCCGCTCCAAAAACATATCTAAGTGCGGACCACTTCAAAGGGGGCGGATCATGCGTCTGATCGCGAACCTAGACTGATTTGTTCTACAGGTTCCGGAACCAGGGCAATTTCTCTCTTAAGTGTAGTGGAGCGTCTCTTCGACATCTCCATTTCCATTTCTCGTCCGACAAGCTCAGCTGCTTTCAAAGCGGTCTCGTCGCCAATGTGTGCATAACGCTCGGCCGTCCTTGCTTGAGCATGGCCGAGCGTTTTCGCAATCAGATGCGTTGAGAGTCCAGCCAGGACACCCCATGACGCGTGCGTGTGTCTCAGATCGTGAATTCGGAAATCGCTGATGCCGGCCAGAGCCAGAACCTTTTTGAACGGCTTCTTCAGATTGTGGAAATGATCGCCCGGCTTTAGACCTGGAAACACGAACGGGTTGCCGTGCATGCGAGGCATCTTCCGAAGAAGTTCCAGCGCTGGTTGCGACAAGAACAATTTCCGCGGCCCAGTTTTGCTGTCAGGTAGATGCACGGTCTTGGTCGCGAAATGGATGTACTCCCATTTCATCGACAGAAACTCCTCTCGCCGAGCTCCAGTCAGTAGAGCGAAACGAATGGCCGGAGCGACGATAAAATTCATCGAGCCGTCCTGCTCGATCTGATCTAGGACTGAATCAAGTCGCTCGAACTCATCCCGCGATAGAAAGCGCTCGCGGGCTTTTCCAGCATACTTCCGAACGCCTTTGCAGGGGTTGGTGTGTGGATCACGCTGCTGCTGACGTTCGGCCTCGTTGAAGACCGCTGCCAACAGGCTCACTGTTCGATTTGCTGCTCCAGGAGTTTTCGCCCTGGTGTTTATCCACGCCTGCACGTCGGACTGCCGAATGTCGGTGAGTGGCAGCTTACCCAGGGTAGGACGGACATGGGTGTCGTAATAGGAGCGCTCCATGTCCTTTGTGCTCTGTTTCTTTTTCGCGGAACAACCGTAAACGATCCAGAAGTCGTTCAGCGTTTGGCGAACTCTTGCAGATTGCTTCTCAGCCGATGGATCACCGCCCTGTGCGATTCGGACCTTCCATTCGATAGCGATTTTTCGCGCTTGATCGACGGTCAAGTCGCCATACGTCCCGATCGTTGGCTTGCGCTGCCTACCGTTGGCGTTCCGGTATTTCAGGAAGAACGTCTTCTTTCCTGACGGGGCGGTTTTGATTGCGAAGCCGCGAATTTCTGTATCGAAGCATATAAGATCGTGCGCAGTGGGCGTGATCGAGTCGATGAGCTTCTTGGTTATCTTCGGCATCGTTCCTGGGCGTTTGTTACTCAGGTCAGATGTAACACTCGGGGTCGGAAAGAACACAAATTTGGAGCGTTAATCCCACCTGATGACGCATTGATATCAATAATGTTTTTGCGTTCTGTGGGGCGTGGCGTGGCGTGTCGTGGCTTTTTTTGTCGCCGTTGCCACTTCGAGCCGAAAGAGTCTTGGAAACTCTTCGCCTTCGGCGCGGATACGAGTGATGAGAACCTGCGCTCACTCAAAGTGGATTTCAGGCTGGTCAGACACTCAATTTCCAGAGTTGCTCGCAGTCAGAATTTTGCGAGGTATCGGAGTCGATGCGTGAACGACCGCACGCCATTTAGCTCGTCCCAGCAAGAACGACGGGCATCTAGCCACAAAACACAACAACATGGGTTGCCGTAGAGGAACTGACACCGCGCAGGCTATTGTCCCTCCGCGGGCGAGTTCGTGGGTGACTTGAATGCTCGTGCAACGTGGTCAAGTATTCGGAGCACGAACGCGGGCTTAATGCCGAGTTAATCATAGCGGCTGATCGTGCAGGAGTCAGAAGTTCATCGGTTCTGACACGTTGGGGAGACGTCGATGCGCAAGCCCGCCCTTGTTAGGGCGATCTTCGCTGAACTCAGGAGCAGTCTCGGGCCGGAGGTGTCGGCAGGGGACGCGCTGCGCCTTGCTCACGTCATTTTGAGGGCTTATCTCGAAGAAGCTAACTCGATTCCTGATTTTGGACGGCCCGGCGAAAGCAGGGCCTTCTGTACGTTGCCAGTGGACGTTGCGATGAGCGATGGTGGCTGGCGTGTACTAGATTTCGAAATTTCACGGCGTGCTACCGTGGACGAGCTCGATATCGGGGGATTGCGGCGGCTTCGACCTTTCATCGAGAAGTATCTAGGCGAGACATGGCAGCATCAGAATTCTCCTCCGGCTCAGCTTTAGCCGCCAAAGAACACATGGTGTCGGGCAAACCACTGACACGGCTCGAAGCTATCGTGCTGTTTGGCGTCTCGAATTTGCCAGAGCTAGTTTATGAGCTTCGCCATCAACTCAAATACATCGTGAAGAGTCGGAAGGTTAGTTATGCTGCGGCGATGGTTCGCGTGAATCAACACGCTACGTTGATTCCGCCACCCAACTTGCCGATCCGAGAAATTCAGTTGACGGAGTATTGGGTAAGCAAATGAGGCGCTCGTTCTCGAAGCGTCAGCGTTTGATTCTGGCTTTGATATCGGGAGGGCGGTGCCGTGATTGCGACAAACGCCTCTCGCCTGACTACCACGCCGATCATGTTCGACCATTCTCGCGATCAGGCGCGACGACGCTCGTGAACGGCCAAGCGCTGTGTCCAGCGTGCAATTTCAAGAAGGGGGCTAAGATGCTGACACTCAGGCCGTGGCAACAGGCTGCTTTGGATAAGGCGGCGAAGTGGCTGATAGACAAAGGTGAGGACAAGCATTTCCTTATCAATGCTGCCCCCGGAGCCGGCAAAACAATCGCCGCGTGTGTCATTGCGCAAAGACTCTTTGACGGCGGATACATTGACCGCGTGGTCGTCATCGCGCCGCGATCTGAGGTGGTGAAGCAGTGGGCGCGTGACTTCAAGTTTGTCACGAACAAGTTCATGGCAAAAGTCACGAGCGAGGATGCTTCCTCATTTGACACGGATCTGTGCGCGACGTGGGCGGCCGTACAAGGACTACAAGACGGCTTCCAGGCGCTCTGCAGGGAAGAGCGGGTGTTGGTGATCTGCGATGAACACCATCACGCTGCGGTTCAGGCAGCTTGGGGTAACAGCGCAGACGCAGCGTTCAGCGATGCACGCTACGTCCTTGTTCTGACAGGCACACCGATTAGATCCGACGGTAAGAAATCAATCTGGGTGGCGTATGACGACGCCGGCGAGATCAACCATCCTGAAGAGGGTACCTACTCACTGAGCTACGGAGAGGCTGTCGATCTCCTTTATTGCCGCCCGACAACGTTTCACCGTCACGAGGGAAAGTTCACCGTCGATCTCGAAGACGGGGAGCAGGTCCACGTCTCAGGCAAGTCGGCCGCAGACCTTACTCCTACGCTCAAGCGAATCCCTGGGCTTCAACGTGCGCTAGAGTTTTTCAATCTTGCTCGTACTCCCCAGTACGAAGCTGACAACAAAACTCCGAAGGTCGATGGATACCAAGGTACAATGCTGGAGTGGGCCAGCGCGAAGCTAGATGACCTTCGTCTAAGGATGCCGAATGCGGGCGGTCTCGTCATAGCCCCGACCATCGAAGTCGCGAACTACTTTGTGAAGCTGATCGAGCTCGTTGAAGGCGAGGCCCCGGTCATCGTGCACAGCCAAATGCAGAATGCTGATCAGAAGATTGAGGCGTTCAGATATACAGAACGCAGATGGTTGGTGTCCGTGGCCATGATTTCTGAAGGCGTGGACATTCCTAGGCTTCGCGTACTCATCTATCTGCCGAGCGCTCTGACTGAACTGGCATTTAGGCAAGCCATTGGCCGTGTGGTTCGAACGGCCGGCCCAGAAGATGACACACGCGCTTATGTTGTAATGCCGTCCTTCCAGATTTTGGAGGACTTCGCGCGACGCGTCGAAGAAGAAATGTCTCAACAAGCTCGCAGCGATGCCGGTCCGCCAAAGACCAAGCGCTGCCCCAGTTGCGCTACAGAGTGCAAGTTGGGCGACAAATTCTGCGAGACGTGCGGCTTCGAGTTTCCGCAAGCACCTCCTCGGTTCAAGCCTTGCGGGAAATGCAATGGTCTCAACACGATGGCAGCTAAGACGTGCCAGCATTGCGGTGAGAAGTTCGGGGCAAACTTTGTGCTGTCGCTAGATGAAGCGCTACGCTCAGGTGCCATCGTTCGAGGAATGGATATCGACGAAAGCGAAGTAGTTGAAGCCGAGGGCATGGCGGCGGCTGTTCGTAATCTCGTGCTTACCAGTGGCGATGCCAAGTTGGTGAAAGTCTTGCGACAACTACCAGAGGAAAGCTACGCGCGCTTGAAGCGCCTGATGAGCGGCGAAGAAGAATAGGCGTTACCGTCGCCCCGCTGCCGCAATGCGAGCGGTGGGGCGCGAGGGCGCTTTACGTTGAGCGAGACTACCGTTTGCAACGGCACCCACGAGCAATCCGGCGAGAACGAGCTTGTCGTTTCTGATGAGCTTGGCAGTGCCAACAACTGATTTTGCCGCATTCCCCAGCTCGCGTGCCAGGGCGTCGGCTATCAGTATCTCCCGATGTTCGCTCTTTTCATTCTCGAGCATCTCACAAACATTCCCTCCAGTTCTCGTAAGTTCGTCGAGAACCGAAAATGGGCGCGTACCACCTGGGCCTCTGTGACTCCAGACATCTTGCATTCGAGAGATATCAGCGGCGAGAAGGTAGGTACGAAGTTCGGTAAGCTTAGGTCCGATCGCATCGCGCACCTTTTTTGAAAGCTTGCTCTGAAGATGGTCCGACAGCGATGGCTCAAGCGAGAGAGTGTGGATACTTTTGGAGCTTCCAAAATGGAATCGCACCCGCCACTGAGCGATTTCCTCTTCGAACTCATTCACGAGTTCAAAGCGCACCCCACTTTTAAGGCGCAACGTTGGAATGGCGAATCTAAATGTCCGATGTTGTGGATACTGCCAGCCCGGCGCATCGGGCTTTGTGACGGTCGGCCGTGTATCTGGCGCGGAAAATCTGGCGGCCGCTTCACTCGGCTTCACAAGCTGCTCTGGCTTGATGCCTTGAATTGCTTGAGCGACATAGAATGAAAACAACGGCGGCAGCGCATTCCCTGCCATCTTTTGTTTCTGCGAGTACGTTTCTCCGAAGAATTGGAAGTTGATCGGAAACCCTTGGAGCGTCGCCCGCTCGCGCACCGTGAGGCGGCGATATCCTGCGCCATTTTGTCGTTTTATGATGATGCTTTCTCGCGACACCCGTGTGCAGGTAGCCGTCACTGTGCGTGATGAGCGGTCAAGCCGGTCAGGAAACGGCATCGAGTTATAGACCGGATGCAGGGTTTTGTTCGCAGCATTGATTCTCTCTTCTTCGGAGTTCAATGGGCTCTCTAGCTCATGATCAACCAGCTCGCTCCGATCCAGCTTTATTCCCCAAATTGGATCCACCACCGAGCTCGATCTCAATGCATCGACCACATCGCCAAGCGTATGCCGCGGTATCGAAGTTGCGTACTGCTGCAGAAGAGCAAAATCGATATTCCCGGCGATGCAGCGGCGACGTCTTTGAGGTAAGCCAAACTCCTCAAGATTCACTACGGTTGTCGCGATGCCCAAGTGTCGAAATCTCGCCAGCTTTCCCCTGGGGCCCAGCTCTTTCTCAATGATCTTGGCGGCGCGGGGCACATTTTCCATCGCCCACCAACGTGGTTTTAGCCATTCGACAACTTCCAAGAATTTGATGATGTCCTTGAGTCCGTCTGAAAGGTCACCATTGCCTCCCCGATTGGAAAAAGAAAACTCCGTACACGGAGGACTTCCAATCACAATGTCGATCGATTTTGGGAGGTCTGTGCTATCGAGAGCCCGCACGTCGGCCTGGCTAACGACATGCCTGTTGTTAGTTCTATTCGTGGTGTTCGCGACGTCCCATCTATCGAACGATTGGACTATTGAGATTCCTGCCAGCTTCATGCCCAGCGCCCAGCCGCCGACGCCGGAATAGAGGTCGATTGCACGAAGTGTGCGCGTAGCCATTGAGACGTGTCCCCCGGAGTGTTTGGAGGTTGATACTCCGAAAGAGTCTGGCTGGGAAGATCCTATCAAAACTTTGACGGCGTCCAACTTTCTAAATGGGACGTGATGAAAGCCTCAGCGATCGTTCAGTCGGCGTTTAATGAAACGTTACAACCGGTGTCATGACCCCGCCTCGGCTCAAGATGGTACCTGCGTATCGGGGGGACTGGTCTGGGTACCTCATGGGTACCTCGCGAGCAGCACTCGATAAGAAGCCTTGATACGATGCAGATAGTCAGCGCTTCGAGGATGATAAGCCTGGATGCGGTCTGGGATCGCTCAGCACCGACTGAGAGCTAGGGTCTCAACTTTGACATGGTAGGGGTCACAGGTTCGATCCCTGTACCGCCCACCAGCCTCTAGAGCCCTCACCCGGATCCTTAGACCCGGGCTTCGCTCGGTTTCACGATCTTTGTAGCAGCAATAGCCGCGGCGACAGCCGGTGTCGGCAGGACTGCGCGTTGTTGCTCCACGGTCAGCTGCCAGTTGATGCGGCTGGCATTGCGCTGGGCAGCGCTGACCACGGACGGCGGGCGCAGGTCTTCCGGCGTCGCCATCGCGCGCCACAGCCAGCTACGGCGGTTTGGCGCGAAGGAGAGAGCGGAGGCGATCGGCGCAGCCAGAAGCAGGCTGATGGTGACCGGCAGCGTCCAGACGGCGAAGCCGGCATTCACCAGCATCGTGGCGATCAGGGCGATGCCCGCGATCATCTGCGGCATGAAGCGGTTGCCGTTCGACGCGCCAGCGACAGCCACGCGGGCTTGTGGGCGCCAGCCACAGTCGCGGCCGAGGAAGGGCATCACCACGGCCTGGGCCTGGCTGATCATCATGATCGGCGCGGTTGCTGCCGAGATGGCGGCTTCGGTGAAGAGGCCCATGAGGAAGGCCGGCTTGCGGTTCCAGCCCGGCAGGCGGTTGAACGCCCACAGGATCAGCGCCAGCCATTTGGGCGAGAGCACGATCAGAGCGGTAAGCGCGAGCAGCGAGAAGTCCGTTCCGCCAACGCCGTTGGAGGCAACAGGCGGGATCAGGATGGCGAGCGTGGCGCTGACCAGGATCAGCGAGAACCACAACAGCGCCGAGGCATAGCCCATCACGCCCGAAAGGATGTGGGCGCGGCTGACCGGATCGAAACCACGTGCGCCCATCAGCTTGAGGTGCTGCAGGTTGCCCTGCGCCCAGCGGCGGTCGCGCGCGACGAGATCGTCGAGCGTCGGCGGGGATTCTTCGTAGCTGCCTTCGATTTCAGGCGCGATCTCGACGCGCCAGCCGGCGCGACGGAGCAGGGCGGCCTCGACGAAGTCATGGCTGAGGATGTGCCCGCCGAGCGGACCTTTGCCCGGCAGATCGGGAAGGCCGGCGTGAGCTGCGAACGCCGACACGCGGATGATGGCGTTATGGCCCCAGAAGTTGCCGGCGCCGCCGGACCACCAGGCGAGGCCTGCGCCGAAGATCTGGCCGTAAGCGCGCATGGCGAACTGCTGCGAGCGGGCCATCAGCGTCTGTGCGTTCACCAGCGACGGCACGGTCTGAATCAGGGCGGTGCCCGGTTGCGCATCCATACGCTGCACCAGTTCGATCAGCGCATCCGACGTCATCAGGCTGTCGGCGTCGAACACGGCCATGTATTCGTAGCGGCCGCCCCAGCGGCGCACGAATTCCGAAACGTTGCCGGCCTTGCGGCCGTGGTTGAGCGTACGGCGGCGATAGAAGACCGTGGCGTGCGGACGCGCAGCGCGGAAGCGATTGATGGCGTTCTCTTCGTCGCGGGCGAGCTCCGGATCGGTCGTGTCGCTGAGGAAGAAGAATTCGAACGCGCTAGCCGCGCCTGCCGACATCAGCTGGTCATGGATGGCCTGCGCGCCGGCGGTAACGCGCGATGTGTCCTCGTTGCGGATCGGGAAGACGATGGCGGTCAGCGAGTTGGTGTCGAGCGGGGCGAGCGCCGGGCGGCGCTCGTTGGGCTCGCGGTTCATCAGGATCGCAGCGCCGGCGACAGCCGTCGCGCCAGCCAGCGAGATCCAGGCAAGGTTCGCTGCGAGCAAGGCGAGGCCGATCCACTCGAGCAGCGAAACGCCATCGGTGTTCATCATGCTCCAAGCATGGGTGGTGGCGAGCCCGGTGATGCCAAGGGCCGCAACCAGCATGATGCCAAGGCGCCAGCGGCCATCCGTCTCTCCGCGAACGCGGACGCGTTTGTCCGACATCGGCTGCTGAGGCATCAGCAGTGGCGCTTCGGGCGGCGTCTCCGGCTTGGCAAGTCGAGCGACAAGCGTGGGGGCGTCGAGTCTTACTCTGGCGTCCATCTGTACAACCACGTTTCTGTTTGTTGGGAGGTGGAGTCGGCGAGGGCTGCGTGCAGCTCGACTACCGGCGAGGCGCCAGGAGCGAGGTCGAAGGAAAGGCGGCGGCCGCCCGAGATCGGCGCGATCTGGACGTTCGAGATCACGCCGCCATTGGCCCAGACATCGGGCGTCAGCGGCTTGGTGGCGAACGCATCGTCGCCGGCGAAGTTGATGGCGATGTTCTGCAGGCTCCTGTCCTGCAGGGACGTCATGATGCGGCTCTCGACCACCTTGGCGGTGTTGACCGGCGCATCGCGCTGCCAGTGAACGCGGTAGGCGATCTTCTGGGTCGAGCCCGCGAGCCAGGGCTGGGCCGGACGCCAGAAGGCGGCGACGTTGTCGGCGTATTCGTTGGGCGTGGGGTTCTCGAGCAGATAGACCGCGCCCGGGCCCCAATCGCCTTGCGGCTCGATCCAGATGCTGGGGCGAAGCACGTACTTGGCTTCGTCGTCGGCATAGGCGGCGGGCACGCGGTTGCGCTGCTCAAGACCGAAACCAGCCAGCGGGCTGTCGAAGGACGACATCTGCAGGTGGCGGGGGTTTGCCAGCGGGCGCCAGATGCGCTCGCCAGATTTGGTCTGGATGGCCAGGCCATCGCTGTCGTGAACCTGCGGGCGCACATCGTCGCCTTTGCGCGGCTTCAGCGTGCCGTGCAGATACATGCTCGACATGGGGGCAAGGCCCGCCTCGGTGATGTCGGTGCGCGGATGGATGTCGCCGGCGACGTCGATGGTGGCGTCTGTGCCAGGGCGCAGCGTGAAGCGATAGGCGGCGGCCACGCTGGGCGAGTCCACCAGGGCCACGAAGGTGAGAGTGGTGTCGTTGGCTTCCGGCTCGAAGACCCAGAACTCGGTGAAGCGCGGGAACTCTTCAGGCTTCGACGAGCCTGTGCCGATCGCAAGTGCGCGAGCGGACACGCCATACACCTGGCCTTCGCTGACAGACCGGAAATAAGTGCCGCCCTGGAAGACAGCGAACTCATAGCCGACGCCTGCGACCCCCGGCTTGGAGATCGCGCGCCAGCCCGAGGCGCCAAGCGCCATGCGCTCAGCATCGGTGGCGAACGGGTAGTCGACGAAGTCGACAGCGCCGGCGGTGGGATGCTGACGACGCGAGCCATCATGATTGATGAAGTTGATGCCAACGGTCTCGCCGTAGAAGAAACCGCGCGGCAGCGACAACACAGCGAACGGATTGCCGACCTGGCCCCAGATCGCCGACTCCGGACGCGGGCGCAGCTTGCGATAGCCGTCATAGTCCAGCTTGGCGAATGACGCCGGCAGCGTCTTGTCGGGCTCGACGTACGGCTTGCCAGCCAGCTCAGCGGCGCGGCGCGAGGCTTCGGCAAAAACGTCGTCAGCGTGATGGATCGATTTGGCGGCGGCGGTCGTCGAGATCGATTGAGCTGCGGGCTGTGCAAGTGCAGGCGCTGCGGTGAGGCCTGACGCCAGCAACGCTGCTACTCCACACGAGAGGGAAACGGCCCTCGACCCGAACATTCGCACAACCTCTCACGCGCAGCCGGACGTGAATCCCGGCTCGCGCAGCCTTCGCTGCCTTTCTGGTGTTTCTTCCCGTCGCTGCCTCTTGTCGTGTTGGGCAACTGACCTCAGGGCTACTTAGTGTGCTTTGAGACGCGCGCCTTAAGCGATTGCAGAAAACACCGTTGTCTTTCTGAGATTTAATCGGCGCGACGCTGAAACCGTCGCGAAGCACGCATCAGTGCTGCAGGAACGAGCGGGTTTATGACTCGCGCGAAAGAAACGACGTCGAACGTCGCTCTCGTCTTGCTGGATTGTAATCGAGTGCGCGCGATCGAGCACGCGCGTTATGAGCAATCGTGCGAGCTTGCGAGCGTGTGAGGCGAGTGGACGTGCAGGCGAGTGAAGGGGAGTACCGCGCGACGCAAAAGAAAAAGGCCGGAGCGATGCTCCGGCCTTTCGTGTTTGTAACTTCAGCTGATCGTTAGAGATCGATCTGAGCGTCGTCCGGGATGCCCAGCTTGAAGCCGGAAGCCTTCAGCTCTGCCGGGTCGAGTGCGCCAGAGTTGTCGGTGTCGAGCGCTTTGAAGCGCGGCTTCAGCGAAGCCATCATGCCCTTCAGTTCGCTCTCCTGGATCAGGCCGTCATAGTTGTCGTCTATCATGCCGAACGCGGCCGACGCCATCAGCTGCTGCTGCAGGTCGCTGCGGACGTTGTCGACGGTCTCGTCAGCCCAACGGTAGTTGATGCGGAAGTACATCATCTCCTGGTGCGACTGCTCGCCCGTGCGGACGACGTCGTTGTAGGAGGCGATCGGCGAACCTTCCGCGTCCTTGTTCGAAGCGTTCAGCTTCTTGTTGTTCGTCGAGTTGTCGAACACCCAGGTCGCGATCAGCTTCGTGCCTTTCTTGATCAGGATCGGCTCGATCGGATCGTAGTCGCGCTGCCAGTTGAAGTCGTACTTCGGCAGCGAGAGCATCATCTCTTCCTTGCCGTCAGCAGCCTTCTGCATCAGCTCGACATGGTAGCCGCGGTAGTGAGCGTGCGGGTAGAGCGTGTAGACGTACATGTCGGCCGGAACCGTGATGTAAGCCACTTCCTTGTGACGGCCTTCGCCGGCCGGGATCTGCAGACCGAAGTCGAAGATCACGGTCGAGCGCTTGATGAACTTCGGCGGGGCTTTCAGCGTGTAGAAGCCGACTTGCGTGCGGTCCGTCGAGGCTTTGCCCGTCGTCGTGTAGTGCATCTGGAAGTTCAGCTTGCCGCCGCCCGGGACCGGAGCGCCTGCATCCTTGGCGATGACCTGGGCTTCAGCGCCCGGCGTGTACGAGCCGACCGAACCGCCCGGGATTTTCGCCTTCGGCAGTTTCGGATCCGGCACGTGGTTCGACACGACGTGGTGCAGAACAGTGCGGTCGCCCGGCTTGATCGAGATCGCGCGCAGCCAGGTGTCGTCCTTGAAGGGGTTGTCGACCTTCTGGTTCTGGTACTCGACGATGCCCGTGGCCGGAACGTCATAAGCCGGCAGGTCGACGATCACGTCCGGTTTGCCGAGATAGGTCGGCCATTCCGGCGCAACGCCAGCCTTGGTTTTCAGGAAGTCTTCGCCCGTGCCGCGCGGTGCGCCGCCTTCGATCCAGTGGATCAGCGTCTTCTTCTGCGAAGCCGTCATGCCCTGGTCGTTCTGGAAGTGACCGATATGCGGATCGGCGAAGTAGGGAGGCATCCGCGAAGCGCGAACCGACTCGCGGATCATCGGCGCCATCGTCTTGACGACATCATAGCTGTCCATGGCGAAGGGAGCGATGCCGCCCTTCTGGTGGCAGGTCACGCACTTGTCCTGGATGATCGGCGCGATGTCTTTCGAGTACGAGATGTTCTTGAACTCGGCCGACTTGGCGCGTTCCGGGAAGGCGATGGTCGCGCCC
Organism: Hyphomonadaceae bacterium; assembly: GCA_965229115.1. Taxonomy (GTDB): domain Bacteria; phylum Pseudomonadota; class Alphaproteobacteria; order Caulobacterales; family Hyphomonadaceae; genus UBA7672. The sequence goes on from CBDDIR010000003.1 coordinate 4,471,663, forward strand.
GATTTCACTTCGACGCGCGCATTGGCGACGGCCTTGCCGGCGACAACAGCGTCGAGCGCTGCAGCGGTTTCCTTGAGCGGGCCGTGATAGGCGATCTTGAAGCTGTTCTTCGGATCGACGACGAAGATCTCGCCTTCGCGCTGAACGCCGAGCGACTCGCCGACGAGCTGCAGTTCGTCGACCAGGATCGGGATGTCGAAGCCCTGCGACTTGGCTTCAGCAGCCGCGGCGTCGCGATTGTCCTTCGAGTTGATCATGTAGAACAGGACGCCCTGGTCCTTGTACGTCGCCTTGAGCTTCTCGAGTTCGGCAGCCGCCTTGCGCGAGGTGTCCGAGCCATTGATCTGGCTCATGAGGACGATCGCTTTGGCATCCTTGAAGTAGTGGAGCTCGTGCGACAGGCGGGTTTGATCGGTCAGCTGGAAGTTATCAGCCCGTTCCGGCACCGAAACGGTGACCGAAGGAGCGGGCGCCGCGATCGCGGACACGCCGATTACGGCCGCAACGGCGAGCGCCATTGTCGAGGCCAGCAGGGCACGTTTCATTATATGTCTCCCAGGGAAGGCGCTTGATCAGCCTGTAATCGGAATTACTAGCCGATTTACCGGTAGTTTTCAACGATAACGCGCATTTCTGCTAATCGCTTTTAACGGGTGCTAGATAACGTTTTTGCTATGTGACGCTACGGAATGCGGGTCGGAGGGGAGCCCTGGATCCGGTAAACCGCGGCAACACGCTCCGGCGTCAGCACGCTGCTCGGCGGCCCGTCGGCGACGATCCGCCCGCCATCCATCAAAATCAGCCTGTCCATAAAACGTGCTGCCAGCGCCAGATCGTGGATGATGGCAAGGACGCCAACGCCCTGACGCGTTCGTTCGCGCAGGATCTCCATGACGTGGAGCTGATGGTAGGGGTCCAGCGCCGCGATGGGCTCATCGACAAGGAGCAGGGGCGCCTCAACGGCCAGCGCTCGGGCCAAAAGGATGCGGGTGCGCTCGCCCCCCGACAGGACGGCGACCGGCCGATCGATCAGCCCGCGCCCATCGACGGCGTCCAGCGCTCGATCGACAGCCGCGCGATCTTCCGGCGTCGGCCCGCCAAACCCGGCCTGGTGCGGGTATCGCCCCAGCATGACGATGTCATAGCCGGGCAACCGCCATTCCACCCGCCGCTCTTGCGGAAGGAAGGCCACCGCACGCGCGCGCTCGCGAGAGGGCTGAGCGAGGAAGTCCTTCCCATCCAGAAGGACGTCGCCGCCAGTCCGCTGCTGGATACCAAGCAAAGCGCGGAGGAGCGTGGATTTGCCCGCGCCGTTAGGTCCGATCAGGCCGACAAGTTCGCCGCTTTCCACATGGATCGAAGCGCTCCCAACGAGCTGGCGCTCGCGGATCGCCACACTGAGGTTTCTGGCTTCGAGCTTCATGACTCGAGCTCCGTGCGCGCGCGGAAGATCAGCCACAGGAAGAACGGTGCGCCAATCAGCGCTGTGAGAACGCCGAGCTTCAGTTCCGAACCCAGCATCAGCACACGCACGAGAATGTCGGCAGCCAACAGCAAGGCGCCTCCGCCAAGCGCGCTGGCAAACAGGAGGCGGCTAGGCGTGTGACCAACCAGCGGGCGAAGCAGGTGAGGGACGACAAGGCCAATAAAGCCGATGCCGCCCGTAACAGCTGTTCCCGCGCCAACGCTGATAGCTGTTCCGGTAATCACCAGCGTACGTGTACGTGCGATGTTGAGACCAAGGCCTGCAGCCGCTTCCTCTCCCAGGCTCAGCGCATCAAGCGAGCGCGCCGACACCGCAAGCATAATCCAGCCGATCAGCATCAGCGGGCCCGCAAGAAGAAGGTGGTCCATGCTGCGATCAGTCACTGACCCCATGAGCCAGAACATGATCTCAGCGGCAGCGTAAGGGTTCGGCGACAGGTTGAGCGCCATCGACATCAGCGCTGCGCACAGGCTGGAAACTGCAACGCCCGCCAGAACAAGCGTCAGCACGCCGCCGCGCCGCGCGAGGCCTTGAAGCACAAGCGCGCAAAGCAGCGCGCCGACAATGCCCATCAGCGGCAAGGCCAGCGGCATCACTGTCGACAGTCCCGTATAGAGCGCAAGCACCGCGCCCAGCGAGGCCGCAGGCGACACGCCAATCACGCCCGGGTCCGCCAGCGGATTGCGCAGGAAGCCCTGCAGCGCAGCGCCTGCCATGCCCAGCGTCATGCCCACCAGCATGGCCAGAGCCGTGCGTGGGAAGCGAACTTCGCGCATGATCATCCAGGCCGTGTCGGCCTTGCCGTTGTTCATCATGTCGAAGAGTTCAAACGTGCCCGCAGTCGCCGGCCCGACGAGCATTGATGCAAACGCCAGCAACACCATCAACGCAGCGAGTGCGATGATCAGAACGGGGTAGGGCAGAGGCTGCTTCACTGTTTCGCCTCTGCAGCCTTGCGTGCATTGACCAGTATCTCGACGGCGCCCAGCGCGCTCGGCGCGCCGCACGTCGTGTAGCGTTCGGGGATTGCGACCTGCGGTATCTCGCGCACCATTGCGCGCAGCGCCGGGTGGCCAAGTGCAAGCGTCGACATGGAAGGCGGATTCGTCCACGGCGTCGTTGTCGACATCAGCGCAGGCTTCACCGACAGCACTTCTTCAAGCGGCACATTGCGGAAGCCGTCAAAGCCAAGCGCCTGTCCCAGCGTGCGATAACCGCCCGCATTGACTATATGCGTGTAGAGCGTGTTTTCGCCGGCGATGAAGTTATTGACGCCGACCTCGGCAAAAACCGGCTTCTCGCCGGGGGGGATCTGCGCTTGCAGCTCCGACAGGCGGCGGTCGAAATCTGTGATCACCTGCTCGGCGCGCGCGCTTTCACCGACAGCCTCGCCTAGCTTTCGAATGTTGGTGCGCATGTCGTCGAGCGTGAGTTCGGGGTCGAACACGATAATGGTGTAGCCGAGCCTGCGCAGCAGGCTCACGGCTGTCGTAGCTGTGAATCGGCCAGCCAGAATGAGATCCGGCTCCTGCATCAGCACTTCTTCGGCAAGGCCGTGATTGACCTTCAATTTGGAAGCGATCGCGCCAAGACCCAGCGGCGCATTGATCGGCTGTTGCGAGAGATAGGTGACAGACGCGATCCGTGACGGATCGACGATCCGCATCAGCAACTCGTCCGTGCAGAGGTTCATCGAGACAATCCGCTGCGGACGCGTCTCGGCGTCCGCAGCGTTTGTCAGAGCCGGGCTAATGAAAAGCCCAAGGCAGGCAATCGTCCTGGCGAACACACGCGCCATCGCATCAGCCGGTGAGGCGGAGCGGCGGCGCGTGTGACGCCAGTTGATCATCGCTTCGTTTCCTCGCGGAACCGGATGCCGATATAGGCGGCCTGCGGGGCGCCCCGGAAGCCGATCACTTCCTGATAGTCCTCATCCGTCGCGTTTTCCACGCGGCCGTAAAGTTCGACCGTGTCGGTAACCTGCCAGGCCGCGCCGAAGCGGACCAGCGTGTAAGCGTCGACGCCGGTGCGCAGGAACGCGCCGAAGTCGGTATCCAGCATCTTGCCATTATGCGTCACGCCAAGGTTCAGCTGAACCGGGCCGCCGCCAATGCGCCAGCTTGCGTCGAGCGCAGCCTGGTTTTTCGGACGGCGGATCTCGATGCCGGCTGGCTCGGTTGCGTCGAGCCGGGTGTAGGACCCGGTGATGCCGATATCGGCGATCGGGTTGATGGCGAAGCTTGCCTCCCAACCCTTGCGGTCCGACTTGGTCGTACGGTTCGCCGGCGTCGAAAGGAAGGTCGGGGCAGGGCCGAACGCCGTGTAGATCTCATGCTCGAGATCAGCCTTGAAGTAAGTCACGTCGATCACGGCTGCGCCATCGAACAGCGTTTGTTCGATGCCGACGTCCCAGCCTTTCGATTCTTCCGGCAGCAGGTTCGGGTTGCCGACATAGCTGCCCGGCGTGAAGCCGTACTGCTCGAAGAAGGTCGGATTGGTGACGCCCGTGCCATAGCTGGCGTGCGGGCGCGTGCCGATGCCCGGGATGACCCACGAAGCCGCGACGCTGTAGGTGTCCGCATCGTCGAACGCGTCGTTGTCGTCGTGACGCAGGGTTGCGAAGACGTAGAATTGTTCCGCGATCTCGCCGCGATATTGCGCGCCGATGCCAGTCAGCTCGCGCGATTCATGGCGCGTGTTGAACGGGTTCTCGTAGGTCTCTTTCTTGTTCTCGGCGAAGCCCGTGATGTAGCTGACGAAGCCAGGGCCGCCGAACTCGTAGGTCGATTCCAGCGTCAGTTTTGCGCGCGTTGCGTCTGCGCCGCTGCTCGACAGCGGAACAGCAAGGCTTGCCGCGCTCGGGACCTGACCCGTCAGATAGAACGGGAAGCTGGTGGTTTTCGAACGGCGCTCTTCGTCGAGATACGACACTGAGGCCTTCGTGATCCACTTGTCATCCAGCAGGTTCAGGGTCGCCGAAGCGCCGAGGAGCAGCTGGTTGTGCGTGCCGCTGGATGCGTCATCATAGGTCTTGCCCGGGATCGGTGCGTTATAGGCCTGACCGTCGAAATCCGTGTCCTTCTTCAGGTAGCGCATGATGCCATCGACGCGGAATGCATCGTTGAGGGCGCCGCCGCCACGCACGTAAAGGGTCTGGACTTCGTTGCCTTCCTTATCGCCAGCCTGACCACCGATGCCGACCGCCGGAACGCCTTGCGCCGTCGTGCTGGGCGAGATGTCGTAGCCATCGCTGCGCAGAACGTGGAAGCCGATCGACGCATAGTCAGTGCCGTTGCCGAAGCCGGCATTGCCCTGAACCTGCTGCGTGTTGAACGAGCCGCCTTCAGCGCTGAGGCCGACATAGTGGCCGTTCACATCGCGTCGCGAGATCAGGTTGACCACGCCAGCAAGGGCGTTCGAGCCATAAAGACCCGACTGCGGTCCGCGCAGAACTTCAACGCGCGCCAGATCGCCCGACAGCAGCGTTGCGAAATCGGTCTCGCCGGTGTCCGGGCTGGAAATGTCGATGCCGTCCAGCAGCGCCAGCGTGTGGTTGCCTTCCGAGCCGCGCGTGCGGACCTGCGTCAGCGAACCAGCCGAGCCGGACTGGTTGACGGCAACGCCCGGAACCTGGCGCAGCGCATCGGCGATGTAGGTGTAGCCCTGATCCTCGATAACTTCGCCGCTGATCACAGTCAGCGTCTGGCCAAGTTTCTCGTATTCAACCGGGGTAGCCGATCCGGTGATCACGACGCTGTCGCGACCCGTCTCTTCTACGGCAGGGCCGGTCTGGGCGAGGGCGGATGGCGCAGCTGCGAGGCATGTCGCCAGCGCGATCCAGGATGATTTCGAATGCAGTCTCATAAGACGTCTCCACAATGTTGGAGACCGTCCATCGAACACGGCGTCGCCGCCGCGCCGAAGCACGGTCCAAGGACGTCGCCAACCGGAATACTCCGTTCGAGCGGCCCATCCCCGGACCGTCGAAAGACGACTGCGACAGGCAGGTCTCCTGGCTCGCGGGTCATCGCTTGGCGCACCGCCTTCCCGGTAAGTCCCGAGGGGACCGTCCCAGTGGCTGCTGGTGCACAGCTAACCGCTTACAGTTGCGGGGGCAGCCCGGGCGTTAACCCGGTTCCCTTTGAATCCTCTTTCAAGGAACCTGTCGCGGACGGACCAATACAGGTGTCTATCTTAACGGCAAGTACCAGTCAGGAAGATTGGAAGACCGTGTCCGCCACGCCAGCGTGCGGTTACTGAACCCGCTCGGCCGTGTAACCCATTGGCTTGAGCATTTCGATCACGCTGTCTTGACCGATCAGGTGGGCAGCGCCGACGGCGACCAGGAAGGTTCCGGTCTCGGACTTCATCAGCTTGTCGAGTTCCGGCGCCCAGTTGGCGTTCCTGTTCTTGAGCAGCGCGTCGTACACTTCCGGGATATGTCCGAGATCGTCCTCGATCAGCAGCTTGTTCAGCTCGTCCGTGTCGCCGGCCTTCCAGGCATTAACCAGCGCGCCCAGATCATCGGCCGCTGTGTCGATCTCGGCGAGGCCGCTGGTGAGGAATTTGATCTGCACAGGCTCGGGCAGGGTGGCGAAAGACGCCATCTGTTGTTCGATCGTTTCGAGGAACCGGATCTGCTTGCCGGCAGCAGACGCCGCCGGCCGCATGACGCTCTCGACGCCGGCCGTCACGTCGTAACCTGCGCGGCGCACGACAGCCTCGCTGATCACGACGCCCGCATACCAGGGCCGCATCGATTCAATCGCGATGAGCGGCAGCTCGAGCTTGGCGAGCGCCTCCTTCAGCAGATCGAAGTCTTTCGGAGCGAGGCGATCCGAGAGCTTTTCCGACGGCTGGTACACGCCGAGCCGCTGGATGATCTCGCGGAACACCATCGGGCCGATTTCGACATCGGTTTCGAAATAGACGGCCTTGGCTTCTTCGAGCGCCTTGTCGAGCGCGGGCGAATGCCAGGTCAGCGTCGGCGGAAGCACGTGCACCGTCCCGAACAGATAGACGGTCGTGTCGGCGTCCGAAATCTTCCAGATCGCAGGCTTGGGCGGCGCTTCGGCGGCAGGCTCGGCTGCCACGGTCTGGACCACCGGCTTTTCGTCGCTGCAGGCCGTCAGCGTCGCGAGGGCGAGAACAGCGGCTTTCCAGAACATCATGGCGCAATCCAATCGGTCGCCCGCAGGCGCGTCGCGCCATACCTCGCAGATCGCGGGGATGCCGTCACGCCGTCAAATCCATAAGCATTTGAAAGGGCTGGCGCACTCGACAGGAGTCGAACCTGTGACCTCTGCCTTCGGAGGGCAGCGCTCTATCCAGCTGAGCTACGAGTGCAAGCTGGCCCCTCATGTATCAGGGGGGCCGAAAAGGCAAGGTTCCGGCCTGTCAGCCCTTCAAACCCAGCTGTGTCTTGAGTTTGGCGATGTCTTCGAGCCAGGGGGCCGGGCTGGAATCGCTGGGCATGCGCCAGTCTCCGCGCGGGGAGAGGGCGCCGCCGGAGGTGACTTTCGGACCGTTGGGAACTGCCGAGCGCTTGAACTGGCTGGTCTGGAAGAAGCGTTTCGCGAACACCTCGAGCCATTTGACGATCGTGGGCATGTCGTAAGCGACGCGATCTTTCCCGGCCGTATGCGCAGGCCAGTCGCCCGTTTTGGCATCGCCCCATGCGGCGTGGGCGAGGAACGCGATACGCGACGGCGATGCGCCCCAGCGGATCGTCTGGTTCAGGAAGAAGTCGTGCAGATTGTAAGGACCGATCGTGTCTTCGGTCGACTGGATTTTGCCATCCGCGCCGGCCGGAACGAGCTCCGGCGAAATTTCCTGATCGAGGATCGCGCGCATCACGTCGGATGCGCTCGCCGAATACAATTCGCTCGCAGCGCTCCAGCGGATCAGGTGCTGGATCAGCGTCTTCGCCACGGCGCCGTTGACGTTGTAGTGGCTCATGTGATCGCCGACGCCGTAGGTGCACCAGCCGAGCGCAAGCTCTGACAGGTCGCCCGTGCCGACAACCATTCCGCCTTCCTTGTTGGCGAGGCGGAAGAGATAGTCGGTGCGCAGGCCGGCCTGCACATTCTCGAAGGTGATGTCGTAAACCTTCTTGCCCTTGGCGAAGGGATGGTCGAGGTCGGCGAGCATCTGGTTCGCCATCGGCTTGATGTCGACCTCGCGGGCGTCTATGCCCAGCTCATTCATCAGCGCATGCGCCTTGGACTTGGTGCCGTCCGTCGTCGCAAAGCCCGGCATGGTGACGCCGATGATGTCGGTGCGTTTGGCGCCCATCAGGTCGAAGGCGCGCACGGTCACGAGCAGCGCCTGCGTTGAATCGAGGCCGCCCGAAACGCCGATCACGGCCTTCTTTGTACCCGACGCTTCAAGCCTGCGGCGCAGGCCCTGAACCTGGATGTTGTAGGCTTCGAAGCAATCCTGATCGAGCAGGGCTTCGTCATCCGGCACGAACGGGAAGCGGTCGACCTTGCGCGTCAATGCCAGCTTCGCGCTGCGATCGGGCGCTGCGGCGAAGCTGATGCGGCGGCGCTTCAGGCTTGCCTTGTGATTGCGGGCTGTGTCGCGGAACGTGCCGTTGCGAATGCGGTCCTGCCCGATCCTGGCGACGTCGATGTCGGCAACGAGCAGGGCGGACTGATCGGCAAAACGATCGGACTCCGCGATCTTGCTGCCCAGCTCATAAACCGCGAGCTGACCATCCCAGGCCGTATCCGTCGTGGACTCGCCATAGCCGGCGGCCGAGTAGACGTAGCCGCATGCGGCGCGTGCGGATTGCGAGATGCAGAGCATGTCGCGCTCTGCCGCCTTGCCGATCGTGATGTTGGACGCGGACAGGTTGGCGATGATGTTGGCACCGGCGAGGGCCGCGAAGGTCGAGGGCGGCACGGGCGCCCACATGTCCTCGCAGATTTCGACCGCCAGCGTGAAGCCATCGACGTCGCTCGCTTCGAACGACAGGTCGGCGCCGAACGGCACGGTTTCGCCCGCGAGCGTAATCTGGTCGACAACCGCATCAGTCGACATTGCGAACTGACGCTTTTCGTAGAACTCACGATAGTTCGGCAGGTAGGTCTTCGGCACGACGCCAAGGATCGCGCCGCGATGGATCACCACCGCGCAGCCATGCACGGACGAACCAACCTGGATCGGCGCGCCAACCACAACAACCGGCGCCAGAGATTTGCTGGCATCCTTCACCCTGGCGATCGCCTCCAGCACGGAGGCGAGCAGGGTGGATTGCAGGTGCAGATCGTCGATCGTGTAGCCGGACAGGCCCAGCTCGGGGAAAACAACCAGAGCGGCGCCGGCCTTGTCGGCCTTGCGCATCAACTCGATCGTCTCGCGCGCGTTCGATGCGGGATCGGCAAGGTGAACCCGCGGGCTGGCCGCAGCCGCCCGGACAAAGCCGTGCGCGTAGATGTTATTGAACTCGGCCATCGTCCCTAGCGCCTATCATCGCCGTCATCGCGTCTCAATGCAGGCTATACGATGATACAGGTAATTATCCGGAAACCGCCTTTCCAGCGTATGTGAAAAGGTGCGCAACTTTGCCTGAAAAGCGAAGGCTGCAGGGGTCAAAGGTTAATGGACGTCGACGTTATCATCATAGGAGCGGGCGCCGTTGGCCTGGCCGTCGCGGCGGAGTTCGCGCGCTTGGGCCATGATGTGGTCGTGCTGGAAGCCGCCAGCGGGATCGGCACGCAGACGTCTTCGCGCAATTCCGAGGTGATCCACGCCGGCATGTACTATCCCACCGGCAGCCTGCGTCATCGCTTGTGCGTGGCTGGCAGGCGCAAGCTCTACGCATATCTCGATGCGCGTGGGGCGCCTTACCAGAAGCGCGGGAAGCTGATCGTCGCAACGTCGGACGTCGAGACGAAGAAGATCGAAGCGATCCATGCAACTGGCCTTCAGAACGGTGTCGAAAATCTCGAACTGATTTCAGGCGCACAGGCGATGGCGTGGGAGCCTGAGCTGCGCTGCACGGCCGCGCTGTGGTCGCCCGAGACCGGTGTTGTCGACAGCCATGGCTACATGCTCGCGCTGCAAGGCGAGATCGAGGATCATGGCGGCGTGATCGCGTTCAATACGCCCGTCAACCGGATCGAACCATCGAAGTCTGGCGGATACACGGTCGTGACGGGTGGCGCGGAGCCGGGCATCATCACGTGCAGGCGACTGGTCAATAGCGCGGGGCTCTATGCCCAGAGCATCGCGCATAGCATCGAAGGCTATGATGAGGCGCTGATCCCGAAGCTGGTGCTGGCCAAGGGCAATTACTTCGGCTGCGCGACGAGGCCTGCCTTCAGCCGCCTCATCTATCCAGCGCCCGTCGATGGCGGTCTTGGCGTGCACGTGACGCTCGATCTCGCAGGCCGGATGCGTTTCGGACCTGATGTGGAGTGGCTATCGACCACCGATCCCGCAGAGGTCGACTATCGCGTTGATCCCGGCCGTTCGGCTTCCTTCTACGATGCGATCCGCCGCTATTGGCCGGGGCTGCCTGACGACGCGATCACGCCGGACTATTCTGGTTGCCGTCCGAAGCTGTCCGGCCCGGGCGAGCCTGCTCAGGACTTCCGCATTGATGGTCCAGAGCTGCATGGGCATGCGGGTCTCGTGAACCTGTTCGGCATTGAATCGCCGGGCCTCACCAGTTCGCTGGCGATAGCCGAAGACGTTCGCAGGCGTCTTGCCAACTAGCTCTGGTCGCTGACCCGCAGGACTTCCGCAAACGCCAGGAAGACGTGGTACAAGGTCGACGCGGGCGCGTTGCCGGGAACAGGCTTTCCATCGGCATCAACGAGGTCGATCCACGTGGCCGGAAGCGTGCGGCCGAGATAGCGGTCGAAGAGCAGGGCGGCTGAGGATTCGATCGCTGCGGATGGATCAACGCCATCCAGCTCGTACAGCGCGATCGCTGCTTTCATGCGCTCGGTGTTCGGCCAGGTGCGTGAGGCGCGATCGATGGGCGCGCCATCATCGCGCACGCTGTTGAAGGTGATCTTGCTGGACGGGTCGACGCCATGCGTCTCGGCGAAGTTTGCAAGCGCACGGATCTGTGGGGCGAGTTGCAGGCCGAGCTGCTTGCGGCAGGAGTTGAGGATCCACGACCATTCGAGCTGATGGCCCGGCTCGATGATCCGGCCTTCATCGCCGGGCGCGCGGGCGAGGTCTTCGGTGAAGTATTCCGCGAGCGTCTGGGATTTCGTGTCGAAGAAGCGCGAGGTGAAGACGCCTACGATCTCCTTGGCCAGCTTTGCGAAGCGGTCCTCGCCGGTGGCCTCGAAGGCGGCGAGGCAGGCTTCGGTGAGGTGCATGTGCGGGTTCTGCTGGCGCCAGCCCTTGGGCGGCAGTTCGTGCCAGAAGCCTTCGCCGCCTTTAACGCGCAGATGGCTCTCGGTGTAGTCGAGCGTGCGGTGCATCCACTCTTTCGAGGTGGGGTCGCCGCTGGCTTTGTAGTGCCAGGACAGGGCGAACAGGACAAATGCGTGGTCGTAGAGGTCTGGCGTTGGGTCGAGCGGCGCGCCATCGCGGGTCAGCCTGCGAGCGAAGCCCTTGTCCGGGCCGTTCCACGTCCTGTTGATCAGATAGTCGACGCCGTGCTGGGCAAGCTCCAGCCCGGGTTTGAAACCCAGCAGATAGCCGTGCGAGAACACATAGATCTGGCGGGCGGTGACGCGCGTCCGCTTGAACGCGATCTGTGCATCGCGGCCATCCGGCGTGATCTGTTCGACATAACCGCCAAGCTCGCGATCGACACCGTGTTCAGCCCACCAGGGGAGGGTCGTGTCGAGCATCCATTTATGGATGGTCTCGCGATAAGGCAGCGCCACGCCGGTCTCCGTCTACTCGTTCAGGAGCTTCCGGAAATAGCTGATAGTTTCCTTGAGACCATCCTCAAGCTGAACTTTCGGCTCCCAGCCGAGCACATTCTTGGCTTTGGTGATGTCGGGCTTGCGCTGCTTGGGGTCGTCGGAGGGCAGCGGCATGCGGACCAGCTTGGAGTTCGATCCGGCGAGCTTGAGCACGGCTTCGGCCAGTTCGATCATCGTGAACTCGCCCGGATTGCCGATATTGATCGGACCGGTGACATCGTCGCCCGTGTCCATCAGGCGGATCATGCCTTCGACCAGATCGTCGACATAGCAGAACGAGCGCGTCTGCAGGCCATCGCCATAGATCGTGATGTCCTTGCCCTGCAGCGCCTGGACGATGAAGTTCGAAACCACGCGCCCGTCATTCGGGTGCATGCGCGGCCCGTAGGTATTGAAGATGCGCATGACCTTGATGCGCAGCTTGTGCTGGCGGTGATAATCAAAGAACAGCGTCTCGGCGCAGCGTTTGCCCTCGTCATAGCAGGAACGCGTGCCGATCGGGTTGACGTTGCCCCAGTATTCTTCCGGCTGCGGGTGCACGGACGGATCGCCATAAACTTCGGAGGTCGAGGCCTGGAGGATCTTCGCGCCAACGCGTTTGGCGAGACCCAGCATGTTGATCGCACCATGGACCGACGTCTTCGTCGTCTGCACCGGATCGTGCTGGTAGTGGATGGGCGAGGCCGGGCAGGCGAGGTTCCAGATCTGGTCCACTTCCACAAACAGTGGAAGCGTCACGTCATGGCGCAGGAATTCAAATTTCGGATTGCCATGCAGGTGGGCCACGTTGCGCTTCTGACCCGTGAAGAGGTTGTCGACGCACAACACGTCCTGTCCGCGAGCGATCAGACGGTCCGAGAGGTGCGAGCCGAGGAAGCCGGAGCCACCCGTTACAAGCGCGCGGTTCTCGAGAAGTGAGCTGGATTTGGCCATGATGTCCCCGTGTGTCTTGTTGCGCGTTTCGCAGAGGCCTTACGGCCGGCCAACGCTGGTGTAATTGAACCCGCGCCGTTTCATGTCTGCGGGTTGATAGACGTTGCGCAGATCGACGATGGTCGGCGTCTTCAGCAGTTTCTTGGCGCGATCCATGTCGAGCGCGCGGAACTGATCCCACTCGGTGATCAGCACCATGGCGTCCGCGCCGTCGATGGCATGGTACGGGCCATCGCAGAAGTCGACATCGGTGAAGAGCTTGCCAGCCTCGTGCATGCTTTCTGGATCATATGCTTTGACGCGTGCGCCGGCCGCCTGCAGGGCAGGGATGATGTCGAGCGAGGGCGCATCGCGCATGTCGTCGGTGTTCGGCTTGAAGGCGAGACCGAGCACGCCGATCGTCTTGCCCTTCACGTCGCCGCCAGCCGCCTTGATGACGCGGTCGGCCATGGCCTTCTTGCGAGCTTCGTTGACCTGCACGACCGTATCCACGATACGCACCGGGCTGCCATTGTCATTGGCGGTCTTGGTGAGCGCCAGCGTGTCTTTCGGGAAGCACGAGCCGCCATAGCCCGGACCGGCATGCAGGAACTTCTTCCCGATCCGGTTGTCGAGACCGATGCCTTTGGAAACGTCCTGGACGTTCGCGCCGACCTTCTCGCAAAGGTCCGCCATCTCGTTGATGAAGGTGATCTTCACAGCGAGGAAGGCGTTGGCGGCGTACTTGATCAGCTCGGACGTGCGACGCTCGGTGAATAGGATCGGCGTCTCGTTGATGAAGAGCGGGCGATAGAGTTCGCGCATGCGCTCGCGGGCGTCCTCATTGTCGGTGCCGACGACGACGCGATCCGGGCGCTTGAAGTCCGAGATGGCCGCGCCTTCGCGCAGGAATTCCGGGTTAGAGACCACGGCGAACTTGGCATTCGGATTGGTCTTGCGGATGATCTCCTCGACCTCATCGCCCGTACCAACCGGCACAGTCGATTTCGTCACCACAACGGTGAAGCCGTCCATGTGCTCGGCGATCTCTTTGGCGGCTGCATAGACGTAGGACAGGTCCGCATGGCCATCGCCACGACGCGACGGCGTGCCCACAGCGATGAACACCGCATCTGCCTGCTTGATGGCTTCACGGGCATCGAGCGAGAAGGACAGGCGGCCTTCCTTGACGTTGGACGCAACCAGCTCGGCCAGACCCGGCTCGTAGATCGGCATCACGCCCTTCTCGAGGCGCTCGATCTTGCTCGGATCCTTGTCCACGCACACGACCGTGTGGCCGAAATCGGCAAAGCAGGCCCCAGACACCAGGCCAACATAACCAGCCCCGATCATCGTCACCCGCATAGCGTAGTCCTCTCAAGTCTGAGCGCAAAGTCCGTCCGGCATGGTTACCGGCGCCGGCGGCGCTTGAAATACGGCGAATGCCGCAAGGTATGCACGGTTTGGACCAGCCCTAAAACACAGTCGTGCAGTCCACGTTAATCGTTCGAAGGCCGGCGCGATTTTTCGATAACTTTTGTCGTCGATTGGCCATCAACCAGCGCCGCTCGCACGATCTTCCCGCCGCGCGCCTTAACGATGTCAGCGCCAACGATCTGATCCTCGGCGTAGTCGGCGCCCTTGATCAGTACATCCGGTTGCAGCTCGGTAATCACCTCAAGCGGCGTTTCATCGCCAAACAGGATAACCGCATCAACGCCTTTGACCGCTGCCATGACAGCCGCCCGGACGTCTTCAGATTGAACCGGGCGCTCAGGCCCTTTGAGAACCCGCACTGACGCATCCGTATTCAGCGCCACGATCAATCGATCGCAAGCCGCCGCCGCCTGCCGCAGGAGCGAGATATGACCCGCATGCAGGATGTCGAAACAGCCATTGGTGAAGCCGACAGACAGCCCCTCGCGACCCCACGTTTCGCGCAGGCGTTTCGCATCGCTCAAGGGCAGGGCGCCCGGCGCGCCGCCAAGGCCACGCTGTCCTGCACCGATCTCGGCCAGCAGTTCGGCGGGCGTCGCCGTAGCCGTACCGCGCTTGGCCACGACAATCCCTGCTGCGACATTCGCGATCTGCATCGCAGCTTCCGCCGGCAGGCCGCTCGCCACGCCCAGCGCAACCGCCGCCGCGACCGTGTCGCCCGCACCAGACACATCGAAGACTTCGCGCGCCTTGGCGCCCAGATGCACCGGCGCAGTATCTGTCCGGAACAACGACATCCCGTGTTCTGATCGCGTCAGCAGGATCGCGGCGCCCGTCGTGGCAATCGCGATATCACTGGCCGCGCCACACTCCGCATCCGACCCGCACGCCGCGTGGGTTGCGAGCTGAAGCTCCTTGCGGTTCGGCGTGATGATCGTCGCGCCGCTATAGGCGCTCCAGTCATTACGCTTGGGATCGACAATGATCGGCACGCCAGCCTTTTTGCCCGCCGCCATGATGGCTGCGAGTACGCGGTCGGTCAGCGCGCCCTTGGCGTAATCCGAGATCATGATGACGTCGCAATCGTCCGCCAGCAGGTCGACCGCCGCAATCAGCCGATCCTCGGTTGCCCGCTCGATAGCGCCCGGGTTCTCCCGATCCACGCGCACGATCTGGTGCTGGCTGCCCATATAGCGCGTCTTGATCGTGGTCGGCCGCGACGGCTCGGTCACCAGATGCGTCTCGATCGAGCTCGAAAGGGCAGACAGCGTACCGGCCAGGGTCGATGCCGCTGCATCTGCTCCCGTAACACCGATCAGCATCGCCTTACCGCCGAGTGCGGCGACGTTTGCCGCCACGTTGGCCGCGCCCCCCGCGGTCCAGCGTTCATCACTCACCTGGATGATCGGCACGGGCGCTTCATCCGACACACGGCTGACGCGCCCGGAGACGTAATGGTCCACCATCACATCGCCCACGACCAGCACGCGGCCACGGGCAAGTTGGGCGATCTGGTCGTGTGTCGGGCTCACGCGGTCTTTCCGTGTCGCCAGCCATCAGCCGGCTTCCAAGCTGTCTCTCTAGCCAAACCCGACAAGCGCGTCAGGTCTTTCTGATAGGCCGCCCGGGCAAACAGTCCGAAGTTGTCCCAAGATATGATACCGATCTGTCTTGCCGCAGATGCGCACTCAACTTGGGTCCGATTGCCAGGAATTGCGCTTGTCTTGGATAACGAACAGTCTAGAGCGATAGCCAGCAATAGAGCAGGGAAAACCCTGCCTGTTCTGGGGGTTATTGATTTAGCGTGGGCAGGATTGGCCGTCTCGTCGAGACAGGCCAGGGACAATGTCTAATGGCACTGGAAAGCGTTTCCGCGCTGATCCTGGACGACAATGCGCATATGCGCGGACTGGTGCGGGTCATCCTCGCCAGCTTCGGCATGCGCCGCATCGAGGAAGCCTCCGACACCAACCAGGCGATCGGCCATGTCGCTGGCGGCGACATCGATATCGCCTTTGTCGACTTCAAGCTCAGCGGCCTTGACGGTCTCGACTTCTGCAAGCGTATCCGGCTCGACCCCCACAGCCCCAACCGCTACCTGCCGATCATCATGATCACCGCTTATTCCGAGCGAAAGCGCGTGATCGACGCTATCAATGCCGGCGTGGACGAGTTTCTCGTCAAACCCATCCGGGCGGTCGACGTGGCCAACCGGGTCAACGCCGTTATCGAGCGCCGCCGCACCTTTATCGAGGCGAGGGGCTATTTCGGCCCTGACCGCCGCCGCCGTGACGATCCGCGGCATCAGGGTCCCTGGCGGCGCGCAAACGACCCCGGCACGATTGATATCTAAGCACGAACCTGCCCGAAGCCGCCTAGGCGGCCGCCAAACCTTGCCGAACGGCGGGCCAAATAGGAACTGTTGCGGCGTTGAGCATGTCTGGCTAACGTCCCGTCCACAATCGGCGGGTCTGCGGACATCGCGGCGGAGGGATTTGTATGGCTAAAGGAATAGGGCAGCTGTTTGCCCGTAAGTCAGTCGAGCAGATTCAGACCGAATACGGTGCGAGCGAGCTGAAAAAGACGCTGGGCGCTCTCAACCTGGTCTTGCTCGGTATCGGCTGCATCATCGGCGCTGGTATCTTCGTGCGGACGGGTTCGGCTGCAGCGCTCCACGCGGGCCCGGCCGTTATCCTGTCCTTCGTCATCGCCGGCGTGATCTGCGCACTTGCAGGTCTGTGCTACGCCGAGCTCGCCTCCGCCCTGCCGGTTTCCGGTTCGGCCTATACCTATTCCTACGCGACCCTCGGCGAAGGCGCTGCCTGGCTGATGGGGGCGCTGCTGCTCCTTGAATACGGCCTTGCGGCTTCGGTCGTGGCCGTGGGTTGGGCGGGCTATGTCGTCAGTCTTCTGGCGGACTTCGGGATAGTCATTCCAGCAACATTATCGGCCCCGTTCGGCCACCCGGTGGCGCTGCCTGACGGATCGACGGCGACTGCTGTCATGAACCTGCCGGCTGCGCTTGTCGTCCTTGCGCTCACCGTCCTGCTCGTCGTCGGCATCTCGGAATCGGCGAAGTTCAACAACGTCATCGTCGCCATCAAGATGACCACGATCATCGCGGTTATCCTCATCGGCGGCTTCTACGTGCTGACCCACTTCTCCGAAACGTCGCAGAACTGGGTGCCGTTCATCCCGGAAAATGAAGGTCCGGGTAAATATGGCTTCGATGGTGTGGCGCGCGCCGCATCGATCGTGTTCTTCGCTTACATCGGCTTCGAGGCGGTCTCGACCGCCGGCCAGGAAGCCAAGAACCCCAAGCGCGACCTGCCGATCGGCATCATCGGTTCGCTGGTGGTCTGCACCGTCCTCTACATGCTCGTCTCCTGGGTTCTGACCATGATGGTCAACTACAAGGAGCTGAACGTGCCGGATCCGGTCGCCGTGGCGGTCAACGCTCTCGGGCCGGAGTGGGGCATCTTCGCAAAGATCGTGAAGGTCGGCGCCATCACGGGTCTCACCTCGGTGATCCTCGTGCTCATGTATGGTCAGACCCGCATCTTCTACACGATGGCGCGCGACGGCCTGCTGCCCAAGCCGTTCTCGAAAGTGCACCCCACGTTCAAGACGCCGTGGATCAACACGCTGCTGGTCGGCATTCTTGTCGCCGGCGCCGCTGCGATCTTCGACATCAACACCCTGGGCGACCTCACCTCGGTCGGAACCCTGGCCGCCTTCGCGGTGGTCTGCCTGACGGTCATGTTCCTGCGCAAGACGCAGCCGAACCTGCCGCGCGGCTTCAAGGTTCCGCTCTATCCGGTGCTGCCGATCCTCGGCATCGTGTCGTGCATCTGGCTCATCACCACCGTGGAAGCACGCGTGCTGATGTTCTTCGCCTGGTTCATGGCAGGCTCCGTGGTGGTCTATTTCGCCTACGGCATGTGGAACTCCAACCTGGCCAAGGGCGTCATCGTCCGTGGTCACGAGCCGGGTCCGCAGGAATTCGAAACGCCTGATCCGAAAAACCCGCAGGGCTGAGCCCCGGGTCTATCTGCAAGGCTGGAGAATCGGCGGCGCTCCCCAAAAGGGAGCGCCGTTGCTTTTGGGGCCGTTGCCTTGAAACCATTGCGCTGGGTTACGAGGCTGCTATCCCCGCCTGACTTAGCGGGAGTGCGCGGCATGGGCGTTGAAGCAGTCATCTGGGATTTCGGCGGCGTCTTCACGACCTCGCCCTTCGATGCCTTCAACCGCTACGAGCGTGAGCGCGGCCTGCCGGTCGACGTGATCCGCAAGATCAACTCGATCAATCCCGACACCAACGCCTGGGCGAAGATCGAACGTTCCGAAGTCGATGCCGCCACCTTTGACGCCCTGTTCGCGGAAGAGGCCAGGTCGCTCGGCTACGACATCCGCGGCGCAGACGTGCTGGCGCTGCTCTCGGGCGATCTGCGCCCCGCCGTGGTCGCCGCCTTCTTCGCCTGCAAGGCGCGCTTCAAGGTCGGCTGCATCACCAACAACGCGCCCACGGGGAAGGGCGCCGGCATGTCATCCTCGAGCGACAAGGCCAAGCAGGTCGCCGAAGTCTTCGCCCAGTTCGACCATGTGATAGAAAGTTCCAAGGCAGGCGTGCGCAAGCCCGATCCGCGCATCTACCAGATGATGTGCGACGCCCTCGGCGTGAAACCCGCCACCTGCGTTTACCTCGACGATCTGGGCATCAACCTGAAGCCTGCCCGCGAAATGGGCATGTACACCATCAAGGTTACCTCCGAGGGCCAGCTCCTCGACGACCTGTCTAAAGCGGTCGGCCTCGCCTTCTAGGCGCACGGTTTCGCCAAAGCGGCCCACGAAGGATATTGCACTCCCGCCCCCATGTGATTGCATGATGTGATCGCATGTCGGGGGCGACGTTGCTGATCCAGGGCTGGTGCGCATGTACCTGCGCGCATGGATGGTCGTTCTGCTTGCGCCCCTGTGCGCAGCCGCCTGCGATGCCCCGCCATCCGCTGAACCCGTCGGCGCGGCCATCATCGATCTTCCACCGATACGCGAGCCGCTGCCCGAAGCCGTCGAAGCAACCGTCGAGAAACTGCGCGAGATCGGCGCCCACGGCAGCTATCGCGACATGGCAAGGTTCGCCGACAAGACCGAAGGCTTCCGCTCCAACAGCGGATCAATCAGCCACAAGGACTATTGGTATCTCAAGATGCGCGCCGGCGACTGGCCGATGGCGCAGGTCGAAAGATTGCTCGGTTATGCCTACAGCGTCGCCGACACCGAACGCGGCAAGGTCTTCATCTGGCCGTGGGTCGCGGCCCTGAAGCCGCACGAGATCACGCCGGTGGCCGAGCGCGACATCGCCGCTCTCCTGGGAGAAGGGCAGGCCGAAGCCCTGCGTCGCGGCCGGCCATGGCCCGGCTACGTCCTCGGCATCGCCGAAGACGGCACATGGCTCTACTTCGTGTCAGGTTCTAGCGGTTAGGCCGCTTCGGACTTGCCGATGCGCGGCGGTCCGCCCTGGGCTGCCTGCGACGGGCCAAAGGCGCGATCCAGCACGCGGGTCGAATCCAGCGCGAGAGCAATCGAGTCGCTCAGGTGCGAGAGGATCTTCATGTTGTTCGCCATGACATGCAGCGCTTCCGGCCGCGTGTCCGACTCGATCACTTCACAGCGGTGCAGGATGTCAGCGCGCAGCTGCATCAGCAGGTCTTCAAGCTTGTGGCCTTCCGGCTTCTTGTCGGAACGCAGAAAATGGGTCACGGACAATTCTCCCTGTCGTTCCGTACCATGACCGAAATTAGCTGACGGACTGTTGCGTGGCGCCGCGCGGTTTCGCACTAAGTTCCTGTTAACGCCCCGCCGTGGGCCCAAAACGCGGTAAGAAATCGGTAAGGAGCCTGCACATGACCAAAGCCATCGGCGCAAAGGCTGCCCTCGACCAGCTCAAGGGCTGGACCGAAACCCCCGGCCGCGACGCCATCGCCAAGACCTATAAGTTCGCAGACTTCAACGCCGCCTTCGGCTTCATGACGCGCGTCGCCCTCAAGGCCGACAAGATGGATCACCACCCCGAATGGTCGAACGTCTATAACAAGGTCGAAGTCGTCCTTACCACGCACGACGCCAACGGCGTCACCGCCAAGGATGTCGAACTGGCCAAGTTCATGGATGAGGCAGCAGGCTGAGTCAGCCTATTGCTGGAACACGATCACGCTGGCCAGCGCCACACGCGCCTTGCCGGCGCCCAGCGTCTGGTCAACCGCCTTCTGAAGCTTGCCGCGCAGCATGTCCGCATCAGGCTTCTCGCCGACGACGTACGATAGCGAGGCATAGCCCAGCACTGCATCCCGCATCGCGCTGATAAGGCGCGGCCGGATCGAATCCGCCATCTTGCGGGTCGCCTCTTCCGGCGCGTCGATCCCGGCATCCACCGCGAGCACGCCATACACCTTGAAGCCGCGCGAGATCGAAGCGCGCAGGCCGAAGGTCGGAATGTATTTCTCGGAGCCTGTGATGCGCTTGGCCTGCGGGTCCATCTCCGGCTTCACCGGCGCGGCCGGCGGCGGGGCAGCCTCGGCGCGGCCTGCGGCCAGGGAAGAAGCGAGGAGGAGGGCGAGTGCCTTGCGCATGCGCGGCAGACTGAACCCCAAGGTTTAACGCCTGCTTTAGAGACTGCTACACACGGCGCCTCTCCTTGACGCCCGCCCGGCCAAGGATTAGCAAACCGGCTCCCAAATAGCCGGTTCGCGCCGGTTATTCCGGAAACGGGGCCGTAGCTCAGTTGGGAGAGCGCGTCGTTCGCAATGACGAGGTCAGGGGTTCGATTCCCCTCGGCTCCACCATCCCTCTCCGAAATCTGAGGCTCATTAAAGAGTTAGCGCTTTACTCGCGCGTAACTCCGCGAGAGCCTTGCCTGCGAACATCGTCCGCGTCTGGAGGCCCAGCCATGAAACGCTCAAGCGCTGCAGCTCTGGCTCTCCTCGCTGTCCTGACGATCGGTGCAACTGCTGGCTCCGCCTACGCCCAGTCGCCCCGCCAGACGGGGCAGGACTTAACGCGCATGCAGAGGCTCAATGCCGTCAATGAAGGCTCGCTGCGAAACCGCGCCGAAACTGCCGCGCGCGACGCGCGCTCGGTCGTCAGTGGCGAACGCATCAATTGCGACGTCACCAGCGCACGTTTCATCGGCTACACCCGCGGCGACAACCTGCTAGTTGAAGTCGCCTGCAACAAGGCAGCAGGCTTCATCGTCGACACATCTACGCCATCGCCACGCGCGTTCGATTGCCGCGTCCTCGCAGCCGGCGCCGCCGAAGCGCGCGCTGCAGGCGTCACGGTTCCAAGAACCTCCGTCTGCACGCTCCCGGAAAACATCCGCGGCTAGAAGCGGCTATTGGCGTTTCTCAGCCTTCGCCAGCAACGCCACCCGCACCGCCTCCGGCGACAGCAAATCTTCAGCGGCCAGCTGCGCCTTCACGAACGAGGGCTGACGCGCATACGCGCCCCCGGCATGGTTTGCTGCCCAACCATTCACGTGGGCTAGCTCGTGGCAGAGCGTCTCTGCATACCATCCGCGCGTATCAGCAACGCACGGGTTCACCACAACGAGGGAGCTGGCGACTGCACACACGACAGCGCCGGTTCGACGCTTATCGGCATTACGCGACCGGCAATGCTCAACAGCAAGATCGGGATGAACGAACTTAATCGCGACACGCTCCCGCCGCCCCACGCCAGCACACAGCGCCCGCGCATAGCCATCGTCGGGCATGGCGCATGGGTCAGGCATCGTGATCAGCTCACGCGATCCACACGCGCCCGAATTGAAGCCAGGCAGGCCCAGATAGGTAACGCCCCGCTGCGCGCATCGCTGTCCAACAGCATCGCTCTCGACGAACTCCACCGCGACCGAGCCATCATGCTGGAATTGCGAAGGCGGCGACAGAACCGGCTCGATCCCGCGCAGCGTCGAACAAGCCGCGCTGGCGCCAACCAGAACGGCCAATCCGGCAAGTCTGTCGATGCGCAGCTGCATGGCGTGTTCCCGAATGGAAACACGTTTCTATGAGTCGGCCCGCCGCACACCGCTGAAGGCGGGTCCGCAAGCCGCTATCCAGTGAGTAAGTCAGCGCCCCTGCCGGGTGCGCGAATCACCTGACAGCACGTAGAGCTTCAGGCCCGCAGCGAGAAAATCGTAGCGACTGGCAATCGCCGAAAGCTCGTTCGTCGTGAACTCGCTCTGCACTTCAACCAGCTCCCGCAAAGTTCGTGCACGCTCATCAAACGCCTGCCGCAGCAGCTTTAACTGATCCCGTTTGAAATCCGCGGCCGATCGCCGGCTATCCAGCTGCACACGCCCGAACTCGAATGCCTGCACAGCCCTCCGAAGATCCTGCTCCACTTCAAGCGCCGCCACATTCCTGATCTTCTGCGCCTGCCGCGCCCGCGCCGCAGCGGCCCCCTCACGCGCGGTCTGTCCACCGCCAGAGAAGATGGGCATCGAGAACTCCAGCCCCACGCTGCTGCGATCGCGCCAGTCGCTCAGGCCATTGTCCTGCGCATAGCCCAACGTCCCCACGCCGCGCACAGTCGGCAGCCACGCGCGCTTCTCGAAGTTTGCATCCGCCGATCGCGCCGACACGGCACTCGCCGCCGCCCGAACACGGGGATGATCGGAGATGGCCTGATGAAACGCGCCATCCGAAGCCGTCAGCCGTGCATGCGAGACCGCAAGCTCTCCATCTAGGTTCGGCGAAGGGCAGGGCGCCAGTGTCGCCAGTCCCGTCAGCAACCGAGACGTCACAACTGCTTGCGTCTCCACCAGCGTCAGTTGCGAAACCTGAGACTGCATCGCGGCCAGCCGTGCATTCGCCTCCAGCACTTCGTCCGTCGTCGCCTCGCCCTTGGTCGACATGTCCTGCAGCGCGCTCGCAAGCATGCCAAGGAAGGTCAGCTCGTCGGCCAGTGCAGCCTTCTGCTCGCGCGCCTTCAACGCGTCGAGATAAGCCGAACCCGCCTCCAGCGCAGTGATATCTCGCGAAGTCTCAACCAGCAGCCGCGCACTCTGCAGATCATACTGCGCTGCTTCCTCGCGAAGCTGCCGCTTGGAGAAATCGAACACGTCTTGCGTCAGCCGCACGCCAACCTGGTTCGCCAGTCGCACGTCCGAAAGATCCGCATCACCCGCCAGCGATCGACCAAACAGCGACACCTGCGGCCATGCAGTCGCACGCAGTTCATCCAGCCGCGCCAACGCCTCGTCCCGCTGCGCCAGCTCCACCTGCGCATCCGGCGAGAACGCCGCCGCCATCGACAGCGCCGTCGTGAACGGAATGCACCCGGCCTCCTGCGTCTGCGCAACTGCGGGCGCCGTCAGCACCAACGCAGACACGACAGCCGCAAGCGCCCTCATGATTGCCGCATCCCGCGGAACCATGATTCAAAGATCGGCTCGCCGATCTGCTCGAACAAGGTCCGCCGCGCGCCGGAGAAGATGAAGGCTTGCACCGGCATCCCCGGCAGCGACTTTGCCTCGCCCAGCTTCGCCGTCTCGTCGCCGGGTATCAGGATGCGCGCTTCATAATAGGAAGCATTGGTCGCCGGATCGACCTTCAGGTCCGCGCTCACCCCCGTCACCTGTCCGGTCAGCCGCGGCGCCTGCCAGCCCTTGTAGGCAATCAACTGCGTCCGCACGGACTGCCCGATCCGTATCGACGCCCGCTCATTCGGCGGAATGCGAACCGCCGCTATCAGACCCGAACTATCCGGCACGATCTCCATCATCGTCTCGCCCGGCCGCACCACGCCGCCCACCGTCGCCACCGACAGGTTCAGCACCTCGCCATCCATCGGCGCCGTGATGACCGTCCGCGCCAGAACATCTTCCGCCGCCCCCAGCGCCTGCCGCCTGCTGTTCAGCTCCGCATTCGCCTCAACCAGCTCCGCGGCAATGCCCTGTTGCCATTCGATCCGCTTCTTCTCGATCTGCGCCGCATGGTCCGCCGCGCTCGCCACCGCCTCCAGCCGCTCGCTCTCCAGCCGCGCCAGATCCGATTCCAGATCCGCAGCTGAACGCTCCAGCGTCTCGACCTGATCGATCCGGATCATCCGCTTGGCCAGTTGATCCCGCGCGCTGGTCAACTGGCGCTGCGTCGCCTCCAGCCCGCGCTTCGAAGATGCAATCTGCTTCGCACGCGCCTGAGCCGTCGCTTGCGCAGAGGCCTTCCGCGCCGCCAGTATCGCCAGCTCTGCCTCAAGCCCATCCCGGGCCTGTTCGAACAGATCTGTCTCCTTGTCGGCGATCTCATCCGCTACCCCGGCCGAAAGCCCCAGCGCGGAAACTCGCGAGAAATCGATCGCAGCCGATCCCTCCCGCAAAGCCGTTAGCCGCGCCGTCGTCGCCTCGAAATGCCCAAGCTGCGAGAGCAGCTGATCGCGCCCCGCGCCCGATGCGGCATTGCTCAGCACAACCAGCGTCTGCCCACGCTGCACATGATCGCCCTCGTGCACCGCAAGATTGGTAATCACCCCGCCTTCAAGGTGCTGCACAACCTGCCTGCGATCCTCGACAACCACCGCCCCGCCAGCCGTCACGCCCTCATCCAGAGGCGCAAGTCCGGCCCAAGCCGCAAACCCGCCAAACCCCAGCACGCACACCGCGCCGCTCAACAACACCGTGCGATCAAGAAACGGATTGAAATCGCGCTCGCTCATGACCGCAGCTCCCCGCTGGAAGCTGCAACCCGAAGCTGACCCCCACGAATGCTGGCGAGAAAATCCGACGGCGTCGTGCGCGATACGCTGCCTTCATGGATACGCAGGATGCTGTCGCTCGCCTGCAGCAGCCGATTGTCGTGCGTCGCCGCAATCACGATACAGCCCTGCGTCGCAATCGCCCGCAGGCTGTTGATCAATCGCGCCGCCGTCGCCGGATCGAGATTCGCGGTCGGTTCATCCAGCAGCAGCAACACCGGCTGCCCCAACACCGCCCGCGCCACCGCAATCATCTGCGCCTGGCCAGACGATAGCTGAACCCCGCCAATGCCCACCTTCGTGTCCAGCCCATTCGGCAGGGAGAAAACGAGGTCCGTCGCCCCTGCGACTTCCAGCGCCTCAAACACAACCCGATCCGGAACCAGCCCGAAGCGCGCGATATTGTCCTTCACCGTCCCGGGAAACATCTCCGCATACTGCGGCACATAACCAACGAAGCGACCCCGATCCGCCTGCGCCCAGGCGTGCAGATCGCTCGCGCCCAACGACACCGACCCCTCGCGCGGCGACAGCGCCCCGCCCAGCGTCTGCAACAGCGTCGTCTTCCCGCAACCAATCGTCCCGACCACGCTGACCAGCGCGCCGCCCTCAACCTTCAGCGAGAACGGATGAACCAGCGGCTTCTCGGATGCCGGCGCCGCAACAGCCAGCCGGTCGATCGTCAGAGCAGGGGCAGGCCGCGGCAACGGCGTGAACTGCGCCGCCGAGCCAGCCAGCGTTTCCAGTTCCTGCTTCAGCGCCCGCCACGCCTCACGCCCGCGCGTCAGGTTGCGCCAACCGCCAACGATCTGGTCGATCGGCCCCAGCGCCCGCGCCAGCACGATCGATCCGGCGACAATCGTTCCCGCCGAAATCTCCTGAGACAGCGCCAGCGCCGCGCCGAGCCCCAGCATCGACATCTGCAGGATTTGCCGGAACGACTTGATGAAGGCCGAAAACCCGCCCTCCTGCCCCGAAGTCTTCAGCGCCAGAACATCGGCCTCGCCACGCATCGCGTCATAGCGCGCCCGCAACCCGCCGATCATGCCCATCGCCACAACAGCCGGCCGCTGCCGCTGCATCGACGCCGTCAGCAATTGCGCCTGTTGACGAGCATCCGCCGCATGCTCGCTCGGCTCCCGCGTCGTCGTCTCCGCAATCAGCGCCACCGCAAGCACAATCGCGGCCCCCGCCACGCCGACCCATCCCAGCAACGGATGCACAACGAACAGCACGCCGACAAACAGCGGAACAAACGGAAGGTCGAAAAGAGGGGAGAGCGCATTGCTGCTATAAAGCTGCGTCACGCGCCCGACCTTCGCGAGATCGGCATCAATGCTCGAAAAGTTCCCACTAGCTTCGTACTTGGCAAACACCCGCCGCGTCAGATCCGCCTCAAGCCGCGCACCGGCCAGGTTCAGCACGCGCCGCCGCCCGCTCTCCGCCGCCGCATAGATCGCAAGCAGGAACACAGCAATCGCGCTCAGCCAGAACAGCGTGTCCAGCGAGCCCGAAACCATCACGCGATCATAGACCTGCATCATGTAGATGGGCGACACCATCAACAGCAGGTTCGACATCAGGCTGAAGCCAAACGACGCCGCCAGATAAGGCCGCATCATCCCGCGCACCTGCGCGCGGAATGTCGCCCGCCGACGACCGCTGCCCGGCTTGTACGAAATCACTGCCATCCGTGCTCATCCTGCAGGTGCGGCTGCATAAGGTCTGCGTCATCGGATGGCGGCAGCGGCTCATCCATCACGTGCGTCAGCAATTCCATCGCGACCGGATGGCTCTGAGCGAAGTGCCCATCCGCCCCAAGCGTCTCGACGACCGGCGCCATGCGCATTCCGGACGTGATGACTCCAAGGTCGGTAAAACCGGAGCTGCCCACGCTCGCATCGCTGACGCTGATGTCGCTCGCCGTAATCGCCGGCTTCCCGACAAGCGTCGCGATCAGCTCGCGCGGCGCCGCGCCCGCGCCATCGCGGTCCCAGAACAGCTCGCCGGTGTCAGTATTGTACAGGAACGTTCCCGCGCTTCCCGCCGCTACGGGCGCACTGTTCGAAACAAGCGCAACCGCCGCGCCCACGCTCAGCCCGCCGCCAAAGCCCGCCGCAGAAACCTCGATCTTGTCCTGGCCCGGCGTGAAGTCGGTAATCGTGTCGCCGCCTTCAGACGCCGCGCCATAAACGAAGTGATCGCGCCCGGCGCCACCGGTCAGTGTATCCGCGTCGCCAAGCCCTGCGATCCGATCGTCTCCGTCTCCGCCATGGATGACGTCAGCCTTGTCCCACCCGAACAAGCTGTCCGGCCCGGCCCCGCCAACCAGCGCCTTCGCGTCGTTCTGCAGCCCGGCCGTGGCGGTGATGATCGTCTGATCAATCGTCCCGCCCTGTCCACGCCAGGCCAGCGCCAGCGTCCCATCATCGCGCAACGCAATCGACGGCTGGTCCTCCACGGAGCCCGCCGCTGATGGCACGACGAACTCCGCGCCGACCTTGGCGCCAGCCGCATCAAAGCGCTGGCCGTGAATGTCATACTCGCCCGCGCTATGGCCCTGCCAAACCACCACGAAGCCGCCATCCCCCAGCTGCTCCACCTTGGAGTTCAGCTGGCTGGAATCGACCTCCGTATTCACCTGTATCTCGCCGCCGACCTTCGCTCCGTCAGCATCGAACCGCTGCGCGAACACGCCGCTGCCCGAACCATCATGGCCGCTCTCATCCGTCCACGTGACGACAAACCCGCCGCCGACCAGCGCGCTGACCGAGGCAAGATGCTGCGTGCCCGCGACATGCGTGTTGACCCGAACCTGCTCCGCATTCACCGCGGCTCCGTTCGCCTCGAATACGCGCGCAAACACGCCCAGCCCGTCGCCATCGGCGCCGTCCGCATCCGTGAACACCACCGCAAACCGCCCGCCCGCGAGCCCGACAATGTTCTCGGTTATCGAGCCGCGCGTGAACTGCGCGCCGGCAAGGTTCGTGTTGACGACCAGATCGGGCGATAGCGCCGCGCCAGTCTCATCGAACACACGCGCATAGACGGTCAGCGAGCCATCATCGATATCATTGCCCGTCCAGCTCACCGCATATCCGCCGCCCGCCAGCGCCGTCACCGTCGGATCATTCGCATCCGAGAACGGAACGGAGTTGACGTTGAATGCATCGCCGCTAGGCGCGCCGCCCGCCGTATAGCGCTGCGCGAAAATCCCCAGCCCGTCCGAACCGAAAGCCTGCCAGACAACCACAAACCCGCCATCCGCCAGCCCCGCCGCCGACGGCATCATCTGCTCCGTCAGGCCGAGCGGATCGACCAGAATGGCGCTGCCAGCCTTCGCGCCGGCGGCATCGTAGATCTGCGCATAGACCTGTCGTGCGAACCCGTCCGGCACCTCGACAGTCGCGACCCACATCACGACATGGCCGCCACCGACCAGCGCCGCGACTTCGGGATTGTCATGCGTGGCCGCCACACCCGCGCTCACCACATCGGCATGATCGAACTGGTAGTCGACGCGGAACTCCCCGCGCGCCACATCAATGTTCACCGTGCCCGTCGTCACGGTCAGCCCATCGCTGACGGAGAAGGTGAAGCTGTCCGCCCCGCTATAACCGGCGGCGGGCGTATAAACGTAAGCCCCATCCGTCTGCAGCATCACGACGCCATGTTGCGGCCCGGTCTGCACCGAGAAGGCGAGGGCGTCGCCATCGACATCGCTGGCCGCCAGTCTGCCACTGATCGCCAAATCCTGGTTCGTCGCAACCACGCTGCTCGCAACAACCGGCGCATCGTTCGCGCCCGTGATCGTCACCACCACATTCCGCGTCAGCACCGCCGCGCCATCATGCAGCCGCACCGCATAGGTCTGCGTCAGAACCTCGCCCGCGCCCAGCCATTGCAACAGCGCGTTGTCGACCGCAAACGTCCACGTCAGCTCGCCCGCGCCATCCGCAGCACTCGCATCCGTCACGCTCGCCGCGAACGTGCCGATATAGCCCGCGCCCAGCGCCTCGAAGCTCGCTGTATGCACGCTCCCCGCGTCCGGATCGGCAAACGCAATGATCCCGCTGGCCGTCACGACCCCGTCTTCGACGATAGCGCCCGCCGTCACCGCAGATGTAATCATCGGCGCATCATTCTGCCCGTTCAGAAACACCGTGACAGTCTGCGTGGCCGTGCCGCCATGCCCGTCCGCAACCGTGATCACGTATGTCTGCGTCAGCGTCTCACCAGCCGGCAGATATTGCAGCGCACCGCTGTCAACGGAGAACGCCCAATCCACACGCCCCGCGCCATCGCCCGTTGCCGAGTTTCCGAAAAAGGCGTTGAACACCCCAAGATAACCCGTCGCGCCCGGCGCCACGCCAACAGTATGACTGTCCGACAGATCGCGATCGCTGAACGCAATCACGCCCGAAGCATCCGCATGCGTCTGATCAACACCGGCGCTCTGCGGCGCCCCCGCGATCACAGGCCCCTCGTTCGTGCCCGTAATCGTCACGACAACCGATTGCGTCACCGACTGAACGCCATCCGACAGCGTCACCGTATAGCTCTGCACCAACGTCTCGCCTGCCGCGAGATAGAGCAGGGCATGGCTACCCGCCGCATAGCTCCAGTTGACCAGCCCAGCCCCATCGGCCCCGGCCGGATCCGCAATCACAGCGCTGAATACGCCGGCATATCCAGAGCCGCCCGCAACAACCGAAACCGTATGCGCGCCGCCCAGATCAGCATCGCCAAAAGCAATCACGCCGCTCGCCGAAGGCGCAGTATCCACCGCTGCTCCAGCCGCATCCGCCGCCGTGATCACCGGCGCATTGTCGTTCGCATTGCCAACGCTGACCGCCACCGCCCGGCTCGTCGTCGCAACGCCATCCGATGCCGACACCACAATGTCGTACACATTGTTGCCGCCCACATCCGCAGGCGCTTCAAAGTCCGGCGCCGCCTTGAACGTCACAACGCCCGTCACCGGATCGATGTTGAACAGCGCCGCGTCCGCGCCGGAGAGCGAATAGGTAAGCGCGCTGCCATCCGCATCCGTCGCCACAGCCGTATAAACAGCCCCGGTCGCGTTCTCCTGCACCGCAGCCGCGCCGCCTGACACAAACACCGGCGCATTGTCATTCACATTGGTGACGCTGATCGCAACCGACTGCGCGACCGACGCCGTGCCGTCTGACGCCGACACCACAACATCATAGACATTGTCGCTGCCCGCATCCGCCGGCGCTTCGAAATCCGGAGGCGACCGGAACGTCACCGCGCCCGTCGAACCATCAATCATGAAGTGCGCCGCATCGGCGCCAGAGATCGCATACGTAATCGCGTTGCCGTCCGCATCGCTCGCAGCAGCCGTGTAAACGACCCCCGCCGCGTTCTCCGCAACGCTCACGCTCCCGCCAGACGTAAACACCGGCGCCTGGTTCGCTGGTGGCGGAGGCGGAGAAGGCGGTGGCGGAGCAGGAGGCGGCGGCGCTGGCGGTGGAGGCGCTGGCGGTGGAGGCGAAGGCGGCGGAGGAGAGGGCGGGGGAGGCGGCGGCGGACTAACGCCCGCTCCCCCATCACTCCCACCGCCACCGCCCGCAGCGGCGGCTGCAGCCGCACCCGCGCCACCAACAGCAAGGAACGGCAGCAGCAACGGGCTCCCCGCAACGCCGACCACCCCGGCAGTCGCAACCATCGCGTCCGTCAACACCGGCAGGTCCAGAAACACCCCAGCCTCGGTCGAAACAAACGCATCCGCCGGCAGCATGATCGTCCGCCCGTCCTCGAGCGTGACCCTCAGCGTCCCATCAGCCTGAACTTCATAGCTGCGCACGCCCTCAAGCGCGTCGATGCTGACGAACGAATTGCCCGATCCATCCTGCGTCTGCGTCTGCGTCTGCGCATCCGCACGCGACGCGCCCAGCAGCCCGAAAAGCAGCCCAGCGCCAGACACGATCCCCCGGCCACCCCGGAACGGAGCGTTGCGCTTCGATGCCACCTTACGATTCCCCCGTCCGGCCGCCTGTGAGTAGGCTTGTGAGTAAAATTTATAAGTGTCTCAAACGGGTACGCAGCCGGATTCGCTCAGCGAGCTAGTAAAACGCAATCACCGCACCTCTTGAGAGACGCAGCCCCGTCCAAACCCGCCCCATCCAGGCAAATCGCCCCCAATCGCAATCGCGATTACACGCCCCGGCCATGCTTTTCCGGCCCTTGTTCGCGCCGACGCTTGGGAAAGTGACCGCCCGGCCGCTTTCCCGTCTTTCCCAAATCTAAACCCGAAGCATATGACATCGGCTGACTGGCCCCCACATGCCAGCAAGGCCAGACCCTCTGGCCGCCTGCGGAGTGACCATGAAGTCGGTAATCCTCGTCATCGACCTGATCCTGAACCTCGTGGTCTGGGTCCTCATCATCCAGGCCGTGATGTCGTGGCTGCTGGCCTTCAACGTCATCAACCGGCGCAACCAGTTCGTCTGGCAGATCTGGAATTTCCTCACCGCCGTCACCGAGCCGCTGCTCAAGCCGATCCGCAGCGTGATCCGCCCCTTCAACGGCATCGACCTCTCGGGCCTCGTCCTCATCATCCTGATCTTCCTGCTGCGCGACGTGATGTGGCGCTACATCTACCCGAACGTGATCTGACCGCATGACAACGCCCTGCTGGCGGCTAGTGCCGGGCGGGGCGGAACTGCGCGTGAGAGCGCAGCCCAACGCCTCGAAAGACGCGATCGAGGGGCAGGGCGCAGACGCCTCCGGCCAGGCTTTCCTGAAAGTCCGCGTCCGCGCTGTCCCTGAGAAGGGAAAGGCCAACGCCGCCATCGAAAAGCTGCTGGCCAAGGCCCTGGGCGTGCCCGCATCGGCCGTCACGATAGAAAAGGGCGAAACCCAGCGCATCAAGACCGTGCGAATCTCGTCCGATGCGTCTATAGCAGCGGCCATTCGGGCTTTGTTGGATGCGCGCGATGACGGCTGAACTGATCGACGGAAAGATCGTCTCGGAAAAGGTGAGGGCGGCCGCCGCTGCAGCCGTCGCCAGGCTGCCGGGCAAGCCCTGCCTCGCCGTCGTGCTGGTCGGCGACGATCCCGCCTCCGCCCTCTACGTGAAATCCAAAGGCGAGAAGACCGAAGCCGCCGGCATGCGCTCGATCACCAGGCGCTATCCCGCCACCGCCACCCAATCCGAAATCGAAGCCGAACTGAAAGCGCTCAGCGCCGATCCCGAAGTCGACGGCATCCTGCTCCAGCTTCCGCTCCCCAAACATCTCAACGAGTCCGAAGCGCTCGCCTGCATCGACCCGCTGAAGGATGTCGACGGCCTCACCGAACTCTCGGCCGGCCGCCTCCTGCTCGGCAAGCCGGGCCTGCGCCCGTGCACGCCCGTCGGCTGCGTGATCATGGCCAAGCACGCGCTGGGCAATGATCTCTCCGGCAAGAACGTCGTCGTCATCGGCCGCTCCATCCTCGTGGGCAAGCCGGCCGCCATGCTCTTCCTCGCCGAAAGCTGCACGGTCACCATCGCGCATTCGAAGACGGCCGATCTCCCCGCGCTCTGCCGCACGGCAGACATCCTCGTCCCCGCCGTCGGCCGCCCCGAGATGGTGCGCGGCGACTGGGTGAAGCCCGGCGCCGTCGTCATCGATGTCGGCATCAACCGCATTCCCGCGCCGGAAAAAGGTGAGGGCAAAACCCGCGTCGTCGGCGACGCGCACTTCGCCGAATGCGCCGCAGTCGCCGGCCACATCACCCCGGTCCCCGGCGGCGTCGGCCTGATGACCGTCGCCTGCCTCCTCCGCAACACTGTCCTCGCCGCCTGCACCCGCCGCGGCTGGACCGTGCCGAAGGAGCTGGAGGCTTAGGCCGAAAGGCCAACACGCGAACGTCCGCTATTGGCCGAGGCTGTGTGAAAACGCCGAAGCAGTTCACACTTTCCGTGTTGGCGCGGGAGGTCTGCAATGAAACGGTTCGTCGAGGGTGAAGCTCGCGATCAGGGCGGATTGTTTCCAGCGCATCTCGAGGATTTTGTCGGGGAAGACAATCCGGTCCGCGCAGTCGACGCCTTTGTCGAGATGCTGGATTTGCGCAAGCTCGGCTTTTCGAGCGTAGATCCGAAGACGACCGGACGTCCGAGCTATCATCCGGCGATACTTCTGAAGCTCTATGTCTATGGCTATCTCAACGCCATTCCATCCAGCCGTCGGCTCGAACGCGAGGCGGGACGCAATGTCGAGCTGATGTGGCTTACCGGGCGTCTGGCCCCCGATCACAAGACGATCGCCGACTTCCGCAAGGACCACGGCCGCGCCATTCAGCAAACGTGCGCGCAGTTCGTCGGCCTGTGCCGGGGGTTGGGCCTGTTCTCCAAGGCGATCGTGGCGCTCGACGGCAGCAAGTTCAAAGCGGTGAACAGCCGCGACAACAACTTCACGGTCAACAAGGTGGCTAAGCGCATCGAGCAGGCCGAGATCCATATCGCCCGTTATCTGACGGCTTTGGAGCGGGCCGATCGCCAGGGTGGCGAAGTCGCAGAAGAAAAAACGCCACGACTGAAGGACAAGATCGAGCGCCTGCGCCAGCGGATCGAAGACCTCAAGGCGATGGGCGCGAAGCTGGAGACGAGTCCGGGTGGGCAGGTGTCGCTCGCCGATCCTGATGCGCGCGCCATGTCGAGCCACGGCAAAGGCACTGATGTGGTTGGTTACAACGTCCAGATCGCTGTCGACGCCGAGCATCACCTCATCGTGGCGCACGACGTCAACAATATCGGGAGCGATCGCGCCCAGCTCGCGTCCATGGGGGAAAAGGCGCTCGAGGCGAGCGGACAAGCGGCGATAACCGTGCTTGCTGACCGGGGCTATTACAGCGGCGATCAGATCGTCGCCTGCGAGGGCAAGGGCGTCGATCCTATCGTCCCAAAGACCGACACCTCCGGTGGCTCACTGCGCGGGCGCTTTACGATCCAGGACTTCTTCTATGACCGCGACCACGATCACTACACGTGCCCCGCTGGCCATCGCCTAACGCAAGCGCCAAAGCGCTCCACACGTGGACCTGATCCCGACTATGTTCGCTACCGTAACCGGGACGCTTGCAGAGCCTGCGAACTCAAATCCAGGTGCACGGACGAGCCCGTCCAGCAGATCAGAAGGTGGAAGCACTCCGATGTGCTCGATGCAATGCAACAGCGCCTTGAACGAATGCCGAAGGCCATGAGCGTGCGCCGCCGCACAGCTGAACACCCGTTCGGCACGATCAAGGCATGGATGGGCGCAACTCACTTCCTGACGCGGACGCTTCCGAAGGTGAAGACCGAGATGAGCCTGCAGGTGCTCGC
Organism: Hyphomonadaceae bacterium; assembly: GCA_965229115.1. Classification (GTDB taxonomy): domain Bacteria; phylum Pseudomonadota; class Alphaproteobacteria; order Caulobacterales; family Hyphomonadaceae; genus UBA7672. The sequence goes on from CBDDIR010000003.1 coordinate 4,505,480, forward strand.
CTACAATCTGAAGCGCATGATGGCGTTGTTCGGCATCGGCCCGCTAATCCGGGCGATGGCCGCCTGATCGGCCGGAGATCGCTCTAACTTACCTGCCCCGCGAGCAGGCCAGAGTTTTTACACGGCCTCGGCCCAAAACGGACATTCGAACCCAGCAAATCCTCTTGATGCTCGAAGATTTGCTTCCGACATTTACTGACCCTTATCCGCATAATGGTGTTTGGGTTCATTGCCAGCCGGGGGGAAGCAATGCGCGGTTTCAGGTCGGCGCGAAGGTGTTCGACGAAAGCCGTGAAACTGGTCGCCTTCAGCCTGATGACGTCAATGGCGCTCGTGGCGAGCGTCGCCGAGGCGCAAGTGGCGCAAGTGGCGCAAGTTCGCCTTGAAGGCTTTCGTCCTCCTAACGACAATTTTGCGCCACGCGACGCGGCAAGCCATGTCGCTGTGCGCGTCGTGCGACAGACTAACTATCCCCACGGCAGTTATCTGGTGACGGTTTTCCGCTCCGGTCGCTGGCAGCGAGAGGAGTGGACAGACAAAACCGGCAACGTCCGATTCTTCTCCGACTACGAACGTGGGATCTCTTTCGTCTGGCGGCGGCAATTCAGCGGCGAAGAGTGGATCAACGCCAACCAGAACTCACCTGGATCGTGGGAGCCGCTGGTAGGGACACTGACGGGTGAAGTTCAGCGCTGGGCCGGCGAGAGCTGTAAGATGTGGTCATGGCGCTACGAGGACAAGCCAGAACCACTTAGCAGGCACACATGCGTCACGACGGATGGCATAGTCCTCTGGGAGGGTGATCGGCGGGCAGATGGCACGTTTCGCGAGAACTTTCACGTCATGACACTCCGGCGCGGCAGCGTTCCGATCGATGCGGCGCGTCTGCCGCCGACAGCATTTGATTGGCGGCTATGGTCGGCCCAGATGTCCCTTGGCGATGTCAGCTCCGGACACGAGGTCACGTTGGCCGGAGACAGCCAGTCGAGAATTTTCGGTAGTAGCCGCGTCAGCATTCTCAAGCGTCAGCGAGGAGACTGGCAGCTGACGGAGCGTGAGCTGCCGGAAGGCTACAATTTCGGTCTCGAGCATCCGCGAGCCAGACTGACCTTTGTCGATGAGACCGACCTGAGACGCCTGACCTTCTACCGCGTTCCGGCCGACTGGGGGCGGTTGGCGCGCGAACCTGTTCTCAATGAAACGTCGGCTCCGCAGACGATCCTTGGACTGAGCTGTCGCAACTACAATATGGCGCCGGATCTGACGGATGCAGGAAGTGGAGAGTGCAGGACCGTCGACGGCATTACCCTTTCTTTGGGCGAATCGAGCTGGGGGCAATCCGTTCTCTGGGCTCGTGCCGTCAGCGTGTCAGAGCTACCCGCTTCTGAGAAGGCCATGGCTCCGCCGGAGAAGGTGTTTGACTGGATCACAGGCGAAGACGTTGAGAGATTTCAGTGGCGAGAGAAGCCTCGAGACTGATCCAGTACACCTTACGGGGTGATACCATTTCGAATGTCCGCTATCGGCGAACAACAGACATTCGTTGAATCATCGGCTACCCTGGATCTGGACACTTTGCGCGTCCACGATTGATGTCATCCGATGAGCCTGTTCAATTCCCTCTGGGCCTCCCAATCCGGCTTCTGCGCTATCTGCGGCAAGCCGATGCCGCAGACGCGTTTCGACGTGCCGCACGCCACTGTCTGGAAGAAGAAGCGGCCGACCTTCGATCACATCCGTCCGCGCGTGAAGGGCGGGGGAGATGAGCCCGAAAACCTCCAGCTCGCCCATGCAGACTGCAACTGGCGCAAGGGCGATCACTGGCGGCCGAACGATTGACGCCTCGCTGGATTCCGCGGAATCCAGCCATGCTCCCGCGACGCCAATCGTCACACAATCAAGGCCCTCGCTGTAGGATGCGGGCACGCCAACCCAAACCCCGCTGAACCGCGCTTATCTTTGGCGCATGAACACGCGCGGCGCACATACTGAAGACGACGCGGCCATCCCGGCCGCCCTGCGCAAGCCCGTGCTCGGCGCACTGTGGAAGGAAGCGGGTGCGTTCGTCGCCTTCCTGCTCGAACTGTTCAGCCCCGATCATCTGCGCGACACAGGCATCAATCGCGAACGTGGCGCACAGCTGTCGATCTACCTCGCCAACATCGAAGCCGGCATCCGCCGCCTCATCCTCGCCGCCGCGCTCGTGTTCACGCCGCCCGCGCCACAGCCACGCGCAGCTCGCACGCAGCCGCCGCGCGCGAAGCCAGTCGCGAGGAAACACCGCGCCGGCCTCTGCATCATCCGCCTGCCATCCACCGAGTCGACGCCCGCCATCCCCAGCCAGCTCGCCGCCATGCGTCGCCCGCCGGCGCCGAAACCCTATGGCCACATGCCGTTCCCCTGCGATCCGCTGCTCAGCCTCCCGCCGCGGCGAAAGCACAGCATCGGCCGCATCTTCGCGATCCCGCTGCGCAATCCGCTCGACCGCTGGGTGCGCCTCTCGCGCCGCGATCCGGATTGGCGTCCGCCCGAACCTTCCTATCGTTCGCCACGCCCGAGGATCGAAAGCGATGACGAAACAAAGCGGCGCCGCAAGCGCAGCGAACCCCAAACCAGTGCAGGCCTGCCCGACAGTCTCTGGGATTGGCGCCGCTGCCATGCCGCGTGGAATGATCCCGTCCCCGCGCCGGATTTTGCCGCGCGCCTTGAAGCGCTCTCCCGCGCCATCGCCAATCCGCAGGCGCTGATCACCCACACCGCGCGCCGCATCCACGCAAGGCGCGAGGCAACGCTCGCTCACGCTCTTCCGCGCACGCCGAACCTGCGCACGCCCCGCCGCGCGCGCGACATCGACCGATACTTTTATCGCGAAGACTTCGCGCCGCGCTGTCACGCGCGCATTGTCGACACGAGCTGACAGACTCTCAACCCAGAAACCAACGATCCCGCCGGCGGCGCCAGCGGGATCGCGAACTCACGTCTGCTGTTGAAGCGGGGAATTAGCCCCCGACGTTCAGGTTCTTCGCCAGCGCCTTGTTCTTCGAAACTTTCCAGATCTTCGAGTCCACATAGAAGTGGTGAAGCCGAACGCCTGAAACCATCGCCGCGATCAGCTGGAAGCCAAGCCACGAGCCTTTCTCGGCGTCGATGAACGAGAACATGTTCGAGAACACCGAGCTCTGCAGCCAGTTGCCAACGTTTCTCTCGACAAAGGCTGCACCCGGGCCCTGGAGCGTGACGAGTGCGAAGACGAGGCCGAGGACGATGTAAAGCCAGGCATTCGAGAAGATCAGGTGCGGCAGGCCGCGCTTCTCTGTCGGCTCGGCTTTGGCGTAACGCTTCTCGCCATAGGCCCAGACGACGCCGTGATATTGCGCGCAATGACCGGTCGCGGTGATGAACACCCAGAAGGCGGCAAAGCGCGGATCGATGGCGAAGGTCAGATAGTAAAGCGGAACAACCGTCGCGATGTAGAGCAGCTTCGGTCCGTTGAGCGTCTCGCCTTTCCGCCAGAGCTGAACCTGGTGGATCACATAGGCGATGGTCGAAGCGATGAAGACCACGTGGCAGATGTCGAACACGATCTCGCTGGTAAGCGAGATGCCCGTACCGGCGCGCTCAGGCGTGCTCCAGGGCGCAGTCAGCATCGCGATGTAGGGCGTCCACAGCGCGGTCATGAAGTAGATATTGTCGATGCGCTGATGCCGCGGATCGGTATCGCCATTCTTGCGCTTGTAGAGGCTCACAAAGCCCCAATGCTGTTTGTTGATGTGGTGCATCGCATAAAGGCTGAAGCCCAGCGTCCAGGCGATCCAGCCCCAGTCGAGCGCGGCCTTGGGAAGGGGGACGACCATGTTGAGCAGGTAGGGCAGAAGGATCACCACCGGCCCGATCAGGAAGGCGAGGAAGGACGAGATAAACAGCCAGCGCCGAACCGCCCACTCCTTGTTGTCGGTATAGGTGCGCGCGATCGTGGCCCAGAGATGCGGACCATCGACGATCGGGCCGTAAAGCATGGCCGCGATAATCATGATGTCGAAGGTCCGGCCCCCGAACGAAGCGGTCCATTGTGGGTCAACGCCCGAACCGCCCGAGCGGGTCAGGAACAGCGCCGCGAGCAGGGCATAGCCGAGCCAGAACGGCAGCAGGTTGAACGCAAGATCCTGTCGCGAACTCCACAACCAGGACCAGCGAACGCGGCTGGTCTTGGCTGGACCCAGATCCGAGGTGGTCGATGTCATTTGGCCGGTTCCCCGCCGTTGATTGTCGCTTGCTGCGCCGGAAAGCGTGTGTGCGATGCGCTTCGCCTCGGGGGATGCAAGCGCTGTACCGGTTATTACGCCTTATGGTTGACGGCGAGCGGGTTCGCGTCAGACGGGTCCGATCCGCTGCTAAAGCAAGGCGCGGGCGATTGCCCGTCAGGCCGCGGCTTGGGCCGGGCGGAGGCGTTTGAGACCCCAGCGGCCGACGCGCCAGAGGAGCAGTACGGCGAGGATCACGGCGTGGATCGTCGGGTCGCCGTCGATGATCTTTACCATGAGAAGGTTGTGCGCCACGGCAAGGATCGCCAGCGGATAGATCAGCCAGTGCAGACGATCCCACGTCTTGCGGCCAAGGCGGCGGATCATGCCGTTGGTCGAGGTGATGGCGAGCGGGATCATCAGGACAAGAGCCGCCATGCCCAGCATGATGTAGGTGCGGATCATCACGTCTTCCCACAGAAGCTGAAGCGACCAGTTACGGTCGAGGCCGAGATAGGCCAGCATGTGCAGGAAGGCGTAGAAGAACGCCGCAAGGCCAACGCGACGACGAATGAGCACGATCGGCACCCAGCCGGTAATGTCGCGAATAGGCGAGATCGCGAGCGTGACGAGCAGCACGCGAATGGCTGTGTCGCCAAGATAGCGGTGGGTCCACTGCACCGGATTGAAGCCCATGACATAGGGCTCGGTATTCGTGAGCATCAACGTCCAGAGCACAGCCAGATACGCAAACGGCGCAATCAGCGCGATGAGCGTCAGCGGCTTCATCCACGTCTTGGCGAAGGTGCGCAGGAAGGCGTTGCCGGCCATGGGCTAGTAGTTCTTCTTCAGGTCCATGCCGGTGTAGAGCGCGGCCACCTGCTTTTCATAACCGTTGAACATGTCGGTGTTGCGCTTCTCGTTGAAGCCGCCCTTGCCGCCGATGACGCGCTCAGACGCCTGGCTCCAGCGCGGATGTGGCGCGTTCGGGTTCACGTTGGAATAGAAGCCGTATTCGGCCGCGTTCGCCTTGTTCCAGGCGGTGGTGGGCTGAGCGGTAATGAAGCGGATCTTCACGACGGACTTCGTCGCCTTGAAGCCGTACTTCCAGGGGATGACGGTGCGCAGCGGCGCGCCGTTCTGTTTTTGGAGCGCCTTGCCGTAAGCGCCGACCGCAAAGAGCGGCAGTTCGTTCATGGCTTCGTCGAGGCGCAGGCCCTCGGTGTAGGGCCAGCGCAGGCTGGGACGATTTACGCCCGGCATCTCTTTCTTGTTCAGATAGGTTTCGAACTGAACATACTTGGCCGTAGCCTTCGGCTTCAGCTTCTTCATCACGTCAGCCATCGGCACGCCGATCCACGGCACGACCATCGACCAGGCCTCGACGCAGCGATGGCGATAGAGGCGTTCCTCGAGCTTCGAATAATCGATGAGGTCGGAAAGGGCGTAGACGCCCGGCGCATCAGTTTCGCCTTCGACGGTCACGGTCCACGGCGAGACGGTCATCATGCTGGCATAGCGCGGCGGGTCGTCCTTGCTGGTGCCGAATTCGTAATAGTTGCAGTACCCCGTAAACGCGTCCTCGATCGTGGTCTGGTCGGCGACAGCGTAGGCGGCTTTCTTCGCTTTGAGCGCGGCGCCCGGCGCTGCATGGGCAGCGGCGTTTTTCGGAGCGGCGGCGACAGGGGTCTGCTGTTCTTCGGCACAGGCCGGCAACGGGCCGAGGATCGATCCGGCGCCAAGGAAGCCGGCCGCAGTCAGGATGCGTCGACGGTCCATGAACACGCCCTCAGGCGTCATCTCTTCGCGGAGCGACTGGTAGTCCTCGTTGCGGCGGAACTTCAGCTCCATCTCGCACTCCTCAAACTGCTGTGGGCGCACGGCCGATGTTTAGAACGCTTTCTCTACGCCTTATCTAACGCCGGGGATTGGAAGATCGAAACATTCTCACGGCATTGCGACGCGTTCTTTTGCAGCGCCCGGGCACGGCGCTTGACCTATATACTGTGTGAACCTATGTATAGTGCCATACAAGGTAGGATGGCTGCAGTTGGCCGGACAAGCCTTCTGAAAGGGCGGACTTTTTACGGGATGGCCGACAAGCACGCCGAAAGCGCCGAGGATGTCAGCGCCAAGCTGGAGCAGGAGCTTCGCCGTGGCGTGATCGTTCTGGCGACGCTGTCGCAATTGCGTGAGCCGCAATACGGCTACTCGCTGCGTCAGGCGCTGGCGACACGCGGCATGACGATCGAGGAAGGCACGCTCTATCCATTGCTCCGCAGGATGGAGGGGCAGGGCCTGCTCGCCAGCGAGTGGCGCATCGAGGATGGCCCGCCACGCCGCTACTACACGCTGAGCCCGCAGGGCGAAGCTCTGTTCGCCAGCCTCACGCAGAGCTGGCGCAATCTCACCGGCATCGTCGATGGGCTCATCGGCGAAGACAGATCAACGAAGAGGAAGGCCGCACAATGAGCGCTCATCCCATCCCCACTGGCGCGCTGATCGAAGCGTATGTCGCTGACGTCGTGAAGCGCTTGCCGCGCAGGATGCGCAATGATGTGGCGTTCGAACTGCAGGCGCTGCTGCAGGACGAACTGCGTGGCCGTGCAGGCGATGCGGGCCGGTTGCCGGATCAGGCGATGACGCTGGACCTGCTGCGCAGCTTCGGCCAGCCCGATGATGTGGCGCAACGCTATCATCCGCCGGGCGTGCCGATCATTCCGCCGCAACATACGCACGCCTTTGCCTGGGCGACTGCGATCGGCATTGCGCTGCAATGGTCGGCGACCCTTCCGGCAGCGATGAGCACGGGCGCGGCGAACTGGATCGGTGTGTGGTGGACAAGCTATGGCCTTGGCGCTTTCTGGTGGCCGGGTTTCCTCATCACGATAATGATGATCGCAGCCTTCGTGCGGCGGGGCTGGCCTGCGCCACTGGAAACATGGTCGCCCCGCGTGATCGACCGCGATCATGTGAACCGGCCGCTGTTCGGCGCAGGTCTGGCGCTGGCGTTGCTGGGCGTTGCGATTTGGGTTGCGGTGGCGTGGTGGTCGATCACCGATGCCGGAACGAGCCCGCTGGCGCGCGTCTTCCAGTTCGATGCGGACTTCCTCGCGCTCAAAGCGCCGGTTGTCCTGATCTACTGGGCGCTCACGATTGCGCTTCTGATGACTGTGTTTGTCGAGGGCAGGTGGCGCGCCCTGACACGGCGGATCGAGATGGCGCTGAACATCGTGTGCGTGGCGATGCTCGCGTGGATCGCTCTGGCTGGCCCCGTGTTCGTGCAGCAGGCGGCTGACGATACAACGCGCGGAATCCTTGCGCTTCTGGCGATCGTGCTGGCGCTTCACGCCGGATGGACGCTCCTGCGGACGCGCAAGTCGATCCCGATGCCGGAGGCGTTGCGTGGCGCGTAAACTGGTCCCAGCCTCTCAGGGTTGATTCGGAGGGCTCATGCGCCTTGCAGCTTCACTATTGATCCTGCTCGCGGCCGGTTGTGCTGCCGCGCCGGAGGCTCCGGCGAATGACCCGCTGAAGCCGAAGACGACGGGGCAGGCGCTGGCGCAGCTGGCCTGTCCGCACAGGATCGCGGAGGCGACAGCGTGGGTGAACCATATGCCGGGACCAGCGCGACCGGCGCGCGAGCTGAACGTTGATGTCCGTCTGGTCGAGGCGACGGATACGGCCGTGGTTCTGAGGTCCGCGGCATCGACCGGGGATACGCTGGTGCTGGAAATCAGGACATCGCCGAATGCGCCTGTGCCTGGACGACTGGCCTATCGCGAGCCGGTTCCGAACCCCATGTACAAGAAGATCAGCTTCTTCTGCCGCGGCGGCGAGGTGTACGCGATCGACAGGATCGAGAAAGTCTATTGAGACGCGAGATATCGCGTCGATCTGCCGGATTTGCCCTTGAGGCATCGCTCCTGTAGAGGAACCCCAGATGTCCGGGCCGGGGGTCCGTAGCAGGGAGTGCGCATGCGACTTGGGTTTTTCGGCGATGTGGTCGGGCGCGCAGGACGCGCAGCGGTCGCCGAGCATCTGCCCCGCGTGCGCAAGCAGCTGAAGCTCGACTTCGTCGTGGTGAATGGCGAGAACGCCGCGGGCGGGTTCGGCATCACGTCGTCGACGGCAAACGAGCTCTTCGATGCGGGCGCGGACTGCATCACGCTGGGCAATCATTCCTGGGATCAGGCTGAAGCGCTCACCTTCATCGAACGCGAGACGCGGCTGCTGCGCCCGTTCAACTATCCGCAGACGCTGAATATTCCCGGGCGTGGCGCGCAGCTGTTCACGACGCCGAACGGCCAGCGCGTGTTCGTGATCCAGATCCACGGCTCGGCTTTCATGGAGTCGCTGGACGATCCGATCCAGGGCGTGCAGCGCGCGCTCGATGAAGCGCCGCTTAGGCAGGTGGCGGATGCGGTGATCGTCGAGATGCATGCGGAAGCCACCGCCGAGAAATACATCATGGGCCACTTCTGTGATGGCCGCGCAACGCTGGTGGTCGGCGCCCATACCCATGTGCCGACGGGTGATGCGCATATCCTCGCGAACGGCACGGCTTACATGACGGACGCGGGTATGTGTGGCGACTATGACAGCGTGATCGGCATGAAGAAGGGGCCGCTTGTTCAGCGGGCTTCGACCCGTCTGCCGACGGAACGGAAATCGCCCGCGGAAGGCCCGGCCACAATGTGCGGCGTGGTGGTGGAATCCGACGATAACAGCGGCCTTGCCGTGCGCGTCGCCCCTATCCGCGTGGGCGGACGCCTGGCCCAGACGCTGCCTTCGTTCGACGATTGATCCTCCGGCGTCACAGTCCTGTGCGCTGATTGTCGGCGTTCGCCTCTCAGGCTAGGTCTTGTGTCCAGCAATCCGGCCGGACGGGCGCGGATGAGTCTTGGGAGGACACCTCATGCGTACGAACCTGATGCGGTCGCTTGCGATCGCAGCCCTGCTTGCAACTTCGGCCTGCGCAACGATGGGCGGCGAAGCGCCGGTGACGGCCATGTCTGAAAATATCGTCGCAGCCGTGAACGATGCGGCCCGTCCGCAGGCCGACAAGGATCGCGATGTGAACCGCAAGCCGGCCGAGATGGTCGCATTCGGCGAAGTGCGCCCCGGCGACAAAGTTGGCGAGCTGATCCCCGGCGCCGGCTACATGACCCGCATCCTGTCGAAGGCCGTCGGCCCGACCGGCAAGGTCTATGTGTTTGCCAGCCAGCCGGTTGCCCGCGAAGGTCAGCCGCCGCCAGCAGCGCCGGTTGCTGCAATCACCGCTGACACCGCGAACTATGGCAACGTGCAGGTTGTGATCTCGAACTTCGCGACGATCGCGAACCCGGAGCCGCTGGACCTGGTGTGGACCTCTCAGAACTATCACGACATGCACAACCCCGGCCGCAACCTCGACATCAACGCGGCGAACAAGGCGATCTACAATGCGCTGAAGCCGGGCGGCATCTACATCGTGCTCGATCACCAGTCGGCGAAGGGCGTGGATTTCAGCGCGGACCTGCACCGCATCGACGAAGCGAAGGTGAAAGCTGAAGTGCTGGCAGCTGGCTTCGAGTATGTTGGCGCATCGACCGTGCTCAAGAACCCGGCTGACGACGGCACGAAGACGGTGTTCGATCCGTCGGTGCGCGGCACGACCAACCAGTTCATCCTGAAATTCAAGAAGCCGGGTTGAGGCTTCTTGGAGTTGGCGAACGAGGAATGGGGAGGCTTCGGCCTCCCCATTTTCGTTTGGAGTTAGCGGAAGAGGATCTCCTTCCGCTTGAGGCCTTTTTGCTCCAGCGCTGTCGCGATGCGATGGCGGTGGCACTTCTTGGCTTCGCCGCAGAAACAGAGAAGGGCGGTGGGTTGGTCGCGGATCAGCTCTTCGGCTTCGAGCAAGGCGAGCTGCGCTTCGGGGCGCATGAAGCTGTTTTCGTAGATGCGCCAGAATTCATCGAGGCGTCCGGCACGATTAGCCTCACGGCCAGCCTTGGGCGTGCCGAGCAGACGGAGATGGATGTAGCCGATGCCTTCCTCGTCGAGCGAAGCGGCGAGCAGCTTCTTGGAAAAGCCCGCGCGGCGTGAGTTGGCGACGTCGCGCGTGTCGATGATGCGTTTGACGCCGGCGCTTTGAAGCCCTGCAATCAGGCCGGGCAGCGTGGTATGTTCATAGCCGACGGTGAAGAAGGTTTTCGCGCGCGCCATGGGCAGAAGATAGGTCCGATCGCACGAGGCGCAATCACTTGGCTGCGGTCTGGGGTGCTGCAGCCTTTTTGGCGGCTTGCTTTTTCTCGGCTTCCGCTTGCTTTGCCTCGTCCTGCTCCTTGGTCGATTGGCGGCCGAGGCGGGCGGCGGTCAGGGTGTTGGTGATCGCGTGGTTGCCCTCGTGGCAGGCATACTCGTGGAAGCGGTCGGGGTGGCGTTTCAGCACGTATTCCGCGCTCCACGGAGCCGTGAAAACGGCGGGGTCTTCGACCGTGAACTGATAGAGGATTTCGTCTGCGCCAATCTGCGTGAAGCGCTCGATGGTGCGACTACCTTCGGTGATGGGGATGGGGCCGCGATAGACGACGCCGGTAATGTCGGGCGCGGAGATGTGTGTGGTCTCGACGACCAGCGTCTCACCCTCCCAGCGGCCAGCGGAGTAGCCGCCGCGCGTGCGGATGTTTACAGGCGGCGCGGCGCCGCTGAGATGGATGATCCGGCCGCCATCCGTGTCTTCGGTGGCGATGACGATAGCGTCCGACGTCTGCACGATCTGATGCGGAATGACATAGCTGTTCGCCGTTAGCGGCGGGTGGGCGAAGCTGGAAACGCAGCGCTCCCACGGGGGGCGCTCTTCGGGGTTATCGAAGCCGTAGGTCTCGAGTTCGTCGATGCGCTGCAGGGTCGAGACGGCAAGGCGCGTGTAGGGGATGCGGCCATTGTCCGGCGCGGTGAGCCAGGAGGAACGTAGTTCGCCGCGGATCGAGAGCAGTTGGTCAGGATTGAAGTAGTCTATGTCGGGATCATAGACGCCGTCCGGGCCAGGGCGGGACATGGCCTTGATAGCATCTGCAGCTTTCTCGGGCGCGATGACGAGGCCGTGGATCGCCTTGTTGCGCTGCAGGCCAGTGAGCGATGCGGCGTACCATAAGCCCTGGAAGTCGGGCTTGCCGGCGGCGGTGTGGGGCAGGTTGGGTGATGCAGCCAGCGTTGGCTGTGCAAAGGCTGGCTGCGCGCAAAGGAGCACGAGACCTGCGAGAATAGCTTTCATGGCGCTGTTCCTGACCCGATAGCCAGATACAGCGCCAATTCTGAAAGCTCTACTTACGAATGCTGTCGGACGGGACAGCCACGTGATGCTGGCTAAAGATCAGCCAGCAGCAGGTTAGCTGGCGGCGGGCGCGGTTTCGCGGATCCACTCGGCCAGCTTGGCCTTGGTCATTGCGCCGGTCTTCATCGAGAGCAGCTTGCCGTTCTCGAAGATGAGCAGGGTGGGCAGGCCTCGAACGCCGAAGCGCCCCGGGGTCATCGGGTTCTCGTCGGCGTTGAACTTGACCAGCTTGGCCTTGCCGTCGAGTTCGCCTGCGAGTTGTTCGAAGGCGGGCATCATCTGTTTGCACGAGCCGCACCATTCGGCCCACAGGTCGACGACGACGGGTCCCGTCGCGCCGAGGACTTCGGTTTCAAAGTTGTCGTCGGTGACTTCCTGGAGGGCCATGTTGTGTCGTCCTGTTCGTGTGAGAGTTATTGCGCCAGAGCAGGCGCGGATTCCTTGAGCCATTCGACCATGCGCGATTTGCTCATCGCGCCGAGGTGCGTAGCGGTGACCTTGCCGTCCTGGAAGATCATGAAGGTTGGCAGGCCGCGAACGCCGAAGCGGCCGGCGGTGAGCGGGTTGTCGTCGATGTTGATCTTCACGACGCGAACCTTGTCGCCGAGTTCTTCCGCGAGGGCCTCAAAGTGCGAGGAGACCTGTTTGCAGGGGCCGCACCATTCGGCCCAGAAGTCGACGATCACCGGCTTGCCGGCGGCGAGGACATCGCTGTCGAAGCTGTCATCAGAGACGGCGGAAACGGCGGACATGGCAATCTTTCCTTTTGGCCCTGGCCCTTCGGACCTGACGTAAGTCGGATCCTCTAGGTGGGGAGGGCCCAGCCTACATCAACAGAGCGCCGCTAAACGGACGGTTTCAGGCCTTTATAGCCTGAAGCGCGCTGTCGAGGGCGGAAGGGGGTATTTCCATGAGTCTGGGGCCATCTGTCCAGACGAGAAGGCACCGGATGGGACGGTTTGGCCAGCGTTGGCCCAGAACGGAGCGGTAAGCGGCCATCTGGGCGATATACGCCTCGCCGACGCCCTCAACCGTGGGCGGGGACGGGCGGTCGGTCTTGTAATCAACGACCAGGATTTCGGTATCGGTAACAACCAGGCGGTCGACGCGGCCATTGATGGTGGCGCCTTTCAGGGCGCCGATGACCGGCGCTTCGGCGCGGCCGCCGGGGGAGAAGACGGCGCTGAATTGCTTGTCGTCGAGCACGTCCATTGTGGACGCGAGCATTTCCTTGCGCTGATCGGATGTGAGGTCCGGCTGCTTCTTCAGGAACGCTTCTGCCGCCTTGCGGCGAGAGCGTTGCGGGAGTTCGGGCAGGACTTCGAACAGGAGGTGGATCAGGCTGCCGCGGCGCAGGCGTTCGGCGCGGCCGGGCCCGAAGGGCGAGATGACCGGCGGCTCGGATTGCTGGACGAGCCGCGAGGGCGAGAGGATGCGGTTGGCGGTGACGATCGGCGCGGGCGTGGTGAGCCAGGCGGGGAGCGCGTCAGCGGTGATATCTGCATTGCTGGCGCGACCCAGCGCGGTGGGCGCTGTGCCGAAGCGGCGGATGGTGCGGTCGCCGTCTTCGATTTCTTCAACGCGTCCGGTTTCGGCGAGGCGAACCATGGCGGACTGGCAGACAGTGTACCACGACGTTTCGGTATGGCCTGCGCCTTTGGGGGCACCTGCAAACGCGCCGCAGACGATGAGTCGATCCTGGGCGCGGGTGAGCGCGACATAGAGCAAGCGGCGATGTTCGCGTAGCGCGCGGGCTTCCGACATGACGCGGAGTTCGGCGCTGAGAGCAACGTCGTTCGTCTTGGGACCGGCCCAGATCGGCGCGCCGTCTTCCGTGATGAAAACGCCATCGCGGTCGTTGCGATGGGCGGAGCAGGTGTCGGGCAGGATCACGATGGGCGCTTCGAGGCCCTTGGCGCCATGGACGGTCATGACGCGGACTTCGTCCTGCGGGCCGGAAAGTTCGCGCTTCACTTCGCCGCCGCGCCGTTCCACCGCGTCGAGGAAAATCTGCAGGCTGGGCGCTTCTCCGGCATCGAAAGCGGCAGCGCGGTCTATCAGGGCAGTAACAGGCTCGCGGGCCGGGCCCCCGAAGCGGGAGAGGATCAGCTCCCAGCCCGGACGGGCGAGGCCATGGCCGCGCTCGAGCGCATGTGTGATGAATTCGAACGGTGCGTGATGGCGGCGGGCCAGCACGTCTTCGAGGAAAGCCGTGACGGGCAAGCCAGCTGACTGCACGGAGGACCAGAGACTGCCCTTGCGAGGGTTGGCGATGTCGAAGAGGGCGTCGTCGTTCATCCATTTGAGGCCGTCGCCTTCGGCGATGACGGCGAATGGTCCCTTGAGGATTTCGGCCAGCGTGAGGTCGTCTTCCGGGCAGAGGGCGAAGCGGACGAGGTTCAGCAAATCTTGCACGGGCAGCGCGTCGAGCAGTTGGATGCGGTCTGCGCCGGCGACAGGGATGTTGCGGCGCTTGAGCGCCTGCAGGATGCCGTCAAACAAGCCACCGGTGCGGCCGCGCACGAGGATGAGGAAGTCGCCGGGGCGGGCGGGGCGTTGCTTTTTGTTGTCCCAGACGGCGGCGCCGGTATCGAGTTCGCGGCGGATGAAGTCGGCGATGCGGTTGGCGAGCTTGGCCTTGGGACTAGCTGCCGATTGCATCTCGCGCGGAGCATCCCACGGTTCGGCGGGCTCGACATCGGACTTCGGCTCGAGCGGCCAGAGTTCGACGGCGCCCGGCTGGTCACGCCGGAAAGCAGTGTGGCGCATCACGTCGGCTGCGTCAGGCGGCGCGATGGTGAAGGGGGCGTCGGGCGTGAACACGTCCGTGTCGAAGACGGCGTCGACATAGTCGAGCACCTCGGGCGATGAGCGGAACGACATGGCGAGACTGGGGATCTCGTGGTCGATCTTTGCTGCTTCAGCGTCGGCGATGAAGCCCTGCTTTTGCGTGAGGAAGTATTCCGGGTCGGCGCCCTGGAAGGAATAGATCGACTGCTTGCGATCGCCGACGACGAACAGCGTGCGCTGTTCCTCGCGCACGGCGCCGGCGCCCGCGAAGATGTCAGCCGTGAGAGCGCGGAGGATGTTCCACTGGGCGGGGCTGGTGTCCTGCGCTTCGTCGAGCAGGATGTGGGTGATGCCGCCGTCGAGCTTCCACAGCACCCATTCGGCGGCGTGCTGGTGGTTGAGAAGATGTGAGGTGGTTTCGATCAGGTCGTCGAAATCAAGGCCGGCGCGGGCGCGTTTGCGGTCGCCGAATTCATCGAACAGCGTGACGGCGAGGCGGAGCAGGGCTGCGGAGCGTTCGAACATGCGCGCGGCGTTGATCGCTTCGGCGAGAGCGTAGATGCGCTGGATTTCCGAACCCTGCGGGATCTCCTTGATCTGAAAGAACAGGGCGCAGGCGGGCGCGACCTTCAGCGCTTCGGCGGTGTAAGGATTCGACTTACGCTGGTCACCTGACTTGGTGAAGGCGACCGAGGCGTAGGCGGCGAAGCGATCCTCTGCGGGGGCGTCCGATAGGACGGTGGCAAGCGTCGCTGCGAGTTCGGCGTCTGACTTCTTGGCAGTCGGCAGGGCTCCGAGCAGATCTTTGAGCGCTTGACGCGGAAGGTCTGCGCCCATCGCGCGCTCAAGCAGGGCGGCGGGGCCGAGAGCGGGCGCCTTAAGCGTCGTGGCGAGGCGCGCGATGGCGGCTTCGATGTCGCCGGACTCTTCAATATATCGCTCGATCGCGGCGCGGCGCGGGAGCAGAGCGCGCACGGCGTCGAAGCCTTTGCCTCCGCCGGCTTCAGCAGCGCAGCGTGCGGCTTCGATCAACTTCTCGTCGCCTTCGAGAACGCGGCGGCCGAGTTCGCGGAAGGCGGCGTTCCAGAGATCGGAGGCGTCGTCATCGTCGAGTTCGGAGAAGCCCGGTGCGATGCCGGCCTCAAGCGGGAAGCGGCGCAGGACACGGCCAGCGAAGGCGTGAATGGTCTCGATGCGCAGACCGCCCGGCGTCTCGAGCGCGTCCGCAAAGAGCTGCCGGGCGCGGTCCACGTTCTTGTGGGTGTAGCTTTCGATCGGACGGTTTTCGAGTTTGGAGAGCGCCTGTTTCAGCGTCTCTTCCTCCATGACGCACCACGAGCCGAGGCGTTCGAACAGGCGCGACTGCATCTCGCTGGCGGCGGCCTTGGTGTAGGTGACGCAGAGGATCGAATCCGGATCGACGCCGGTGAGCAGGATACGCGCGACGCGGTCGATCAGGACTTTCGTTTTGCCCGAACCGGCATTGGCTTCGACCCACGCGGAGTGATCGGGAAGCGCAGCCTTGCGCTGGCCTTCGCTGGCGGCGTGGTACTCGGGCCATTCGTGAGTTGTATCAGGCGGCGTCACTCGTCGCCTCCTTCATCGGTGGTCCATTCGGCGCGGCGAGCTAGGCGGTCATAGTCGGAGACTGACCAAGCGAATTCGACGCGCGGTTTGGAATAGTAGGGCTGCGCAGGATCGGCGTATTGATTAATCAGGTCCGTCAGGCCTTTGAGTGCAGCGTTCGCGATGTCCATCGTGGAGCCGGTGTCGAAGCTGAGCGGCTGGCCGTTC